>NZ_JABAIV010000009.1 GCF_013003915.1 Telluria aromaticivorans | reverse complement strand
CCCGGTTTCGCTCACGCTGGACCCCAAACTTTTCGGAGTCGACAGCATGAACTACATCGCAAAAGCAGACATTTCTACTTTGCCCAAACCGGACATTTCTACTTTGCCCTTACAGGGTGGGCAGGGTAGTTCAGTCCAGTGGACTGAACTACGCCCACGCGGTGATAGTTGCGATGTGAACAGCCGCACGGGCTGCAGCACGGTGGTTTGAACGCGTGGGCAAGGTAATTCAGGCCAATGGCCTGAATTACGAATTGCCCACCCTACGAGTCACCGGCGGCTCTTAAGTGATCGGCATTAGGGCAATGCCCGAAATTACAAATGCCCACGCGGCGATAGTTATCACATGAAAACCGCAGCGCGTCCGTGCTACCGCTGGCAGGTACTCGCATCGAGCTGCCCGGCTGCAAGCGTGTTCAGCCAACCGATGACGATGACGTATGATCCCGGCTCAGGGATGACAGGCCGCATGCCGTCCACCTGCTGCAACCATGCGCAAGGAGACCGAACATGTTGAAACTGGGAGACACGGACCCGCGCCTGGTTCAGAAACTCGGCGGACTGGCCGCGCGGGCGGTCGAACACGCGCTGGCCTCGGGCTTGAGTTGGGACCAGGCCATCCTGGCCTTCGGCGTCGCCGGCAAGGCGATCGCCGCAAACGCCGCCAGCCAGGGCAGCGGCACCCCGGAAGAATGCGCGGCGCGCGCGGAGCGGCGCCTGAAGGAGGGCATGGACCGCAGCGCCGATGTGCTCAAGGCTTACCTCAGCTGATATCGCGCCGGCGCAGGCAGGCGCGCCGCATCAGAAGCCCATCCGTGATTTGCCCGGGATCCCCTTGATGCGGATATCCCCGGTCACCACCTGCCCGCGCCCGGCCGCCACCGCATAGCCCAGCGCATCGAGCAGGGTCTTGCGCAAGTCGCGCGGCGACGCCAAGGCCAGACGGTCCAGCACCTTGTCTCCCAAATTGTCGTCGAACCCGTCCAGGTGCAGCTCGCGCAGCAGCGCGCGGTAGATGCGCTGCGCAATGCCGGCCGCCTGTTCAGGCGTCGGCGCCGGCACCTCGTACACCGCCATGCGATTCAGCAGCGGGGCAGGGATACCCCCTGTCGAGTTCGCCGTCAGCACCCAGAAGATCCGGCTCGCATCCAGCTCCACATCGATGAACTCGTCGCGGAACGCGCGCGAGGTTTCCGGCTCTAATAGTTGGTAGAGCGCCGCCAGCGGATCGGACTGGCTCGAGCCGCTCGCCTTTTCCACCTCGTCGAGCACCACCACCGGGTTCGCATACTGCCCGCGCACCAGGCGTTCGGCGACCTTGCCGCATTTGGCGCCGCGCCAGCTGGCCGAACTGCCGGTGATGACGAAGCCGGCCGACAGCGCATTCATGCTGATCAGTTCGCATTCGGTCTGCATGGCCCTGGCCAGGCGCTTGGCGAAATGGGTCTTGCCCACGCCCGGCCCGCCCAGCAGCAGGATGGGCATGACGTTCACCCCGCCATGTCCTCCCTTGCCGGCATGCGCGAGGCGCAGGTAGCGGGCCAGGTCGTCCAGCACTTCATCGAAATTTGGACATTCCTCGAACAATGGATCGAGTGCATTGGTCGAAGAGGGAGTGGTGACGAAACGGTCGGCGCCGGTCTCGAGCATGCGCTCGTAGAAGGCCTCGAGCTCGGGTGAGCGGCCGCGGCTGCGGTCGAGCGCTTGCTGGACTTGGGCCAGGTCGTAGACCGCACAGGTACGGGCGAGTGTAAGGCTCACAGCTGTCTCCTGGATAGCAGACAAGGATCGGTGGGGCCGGCCCGCTCCCGGTCCAGCGCGGCTGTTTTGCCGGGCGCGGCGTATGCGGGATGGGTGACTGGCCTGGACTGATCCTAACGCTTCCTGACGAGCGCCGCAATTTCTGAAACGGCCAATGCCGCAATGTAAGTTTAGTTTCCACAAGAAAACATCACGGCACGCGTGATATTTATCAAGCGTAATTATTGTCTGTACAAGTGAGGTCCAACCTTCACTCCGTTTCCTAAGTGACTGATTTAGGAGACATTTTAGATTGACATAGGGTCAAGAGATGCGCCTAAGTCCTTGGTTTCATTAGAAAATTTAAGATTTGCCGGGCGTGAATTCGCTTGACCACCAACATTGATTCCAATAAAGTGGGGAACAGTGTGAAAAAGTGTCGTTTTGTGGGGGATTTTCATAACCCAGGATGACTAAAAATTCTAAATTGATAACTCTCCAAGCTAGGTAATCTGTGTTCCAGGGCGCGTCAGCGATCAATCTCGATGCAAAAGGAAGGATGTCGATTCCGGCAAAGCATCGTGACGCCCTCAGCGTCCAGTGCGAAGGCCGCATGACGCTGACCAAGCACCCGCACGGCTGCCTCCTGTTCTTCCCGCGCCCGGTCTGGGAACAGCACCGCGACCAGATCGCCGCCTGGCCGATGTCGGCGCGCGCCTGGCAGCGCATTTTCCTTGGTAATGCCTGCGATGTCGAGGTCGACAGCGCCGGCCGCATCCTGATTTCGCCCGAGCTGCGCGCCGCAGTCGGGCTGGAGAAGGAAGTCATGATGCTCGGCATGGGCACCCATTTCGAGATCTGGGACGCCGCCAAGCTCGCCGACAGCGAAGCCGAAGCCGTTGCCGGCGGCATGCCCGATGTACTTTCCAATTTCTCCTTCTGAGGCACCGATGACGGAAATTTCGCCGGTGCCCGAAGGTGTGCCCGCATACCAGCACCGCACGGTGCTGCTGGACGAAGCAGTCGATGCGCTCAACCTGACCGGCGAGCGCGTCAACGGTATCTATATAGACGGCACCTTCGGCCGCGGCGGACACAGCCGCCTGCTGCTGTCGCGCCTGGGGCCGCAGGGCCGCCTGTTCGCGTTCGACAAGGACCTGCAGGCCATCGCCACCGCAGAGCAGATCAACGACCCCCGTTTCACGATTGTGCACGACAGCTTTGCCACGATGCAGGACGCGCTGGCCGCGCGCGGCATCACCCAGGTCGACGGCATCTTGCTGGACCTTGGTATTTCGTCGCCCCAGGTGGACGACGCCACGCGCGGATTCAGCTTCCGCCAGGACGGCCCCCTCGACATGCGCATGGATACTACGCGCGGGATGTCGGCGGCCGACTGGCTGGCGATCGCGCCGGAACAACAATTGGAAAAGGTTATACGAGATTATGGAGAAGAGCGGTTTGCTTTCCAGATTGCAAAGGCGGTTGCAGCTCGCCGGGCAGTCGAGCCAATTTCGACCACACGACAGCTTGCCGCAATCGTGGCACACGCGGTCAAGACTCGGGAAAAAGGCAAGGATCCGGCAACCCGGACCTTTCAGGCTATCCGGATTTTCATCAATAAAGAGCTTGAAGACCTCGAACAAGGCTTGATTGCGGCCTACGCCATGCTGGCGCCGGGCGCGCGCATGTCGGTGATCAGCTTCCATTCGCTGGAAGACCGCATGGTCAAGCAGTTCCTGGCATCCAAGGCCAAGGTCGAGCAGCCGGACCGCCGCCTGCCGATCCGCGCCGTCGACCTGCCGCAGCCCCTGATGAAGCTGGTCGACAAGACCAAGCCGTCCGATGAAGAAGTCAGTGCCAACCCGCGCGCCCGCTCGGCGGTGCTGCGCGTGGCCGAACGCCTCGGGGCCCCGGCATGAGCGCCAAGCTGAACATCGTGCTGACGGCCGCGCTGGTCCTGTGCGCGCTGTCGGTCGTTAACGCCCGCTACCAGGCGCGCCACCTCCTGATCGAACTCGAACGCCTGCAACAGCAGTCGCGCCAGCTCGACATCGACTGGGCCCAGCTCCAGCTCGACCAGTCCACGCTCGGCAAGAACGAACGCATCGAGCAGATCGCGCGCACCAACCTGAACATGGCCCCCTTGAGCCCGGCCCGTACCCAGTACCTGACGGAAGGGGCGCGATGAGCCGGCCGAATGCGCGCGTCGAACGCCGTGCCACCTCCCGGGTCGCCGCCTCCAAGGGCGTGGCCTTCTCGAAGAGCCCCGTGCTGGCCGTGAACGTGCCGAGCTGGCGCTCGCGCCTGGTGCTGTTCGTGCTGTTCGCGGCCTTCGCCGCGCTCGGCGCGCGCGCCCTCTGGCTGCAGGGCGTGTCGACCCAGTTCCTGCAAAAGCAGGGGAAGAGCCGCTACGAGCGCACGCTCGAACTGCCGGCCACGCGCGGCAAGATCATGGACCGCAACGGTGCGGTGCTGGCCTCGTCGCTGCCGGTCAAGGCGGTGTGGGCGATTCCGGAAGACGTGCTGAAATCCCCGGCCGAGAAGATTCAAGCCCTGGCGCGCCTGCTCGAGATGCCGGAAGCCGACCTGCGCAAGAAACTCGACTCCGACCGCACCTTCGTCTACCTGAAACGCCAGGTCGAGATGCCGGTCATCGCCCAGATCGAGAAGCTCAAGATCGACGGCATCGACACCCGCAAGGAATACAAGCGCTTCTACCCGCAGGGCGAAGTGATGACCCACATGGTGGGCTTCACCAATGTCGAGGACATCGGCCAGGAAGGCATGGAGCTGTTCCACCAGAAGGCCCTGGTCGGCGTGCCGGGCAGCCGCCGCGTGATCAAGGACCGTTTGGGGCACATCGCCGAAGACCTGGGCATGTTCCGCGAGCCACACCAGGGCAAGGACCTGACCCTGTCGGTGGACAGCAAGCTGCAGTACATCGCCTTCACCAGCGTCAAGAACGCGGTCGAGAAATTCAACGCCCAGGCCGGCGGCGCGGTGGTGCTGGACGTGCACACCGGCGAGGTGCTGGCCATGGCCAACTACCCGACCTATAACCCGAACGACCGCTCCAAGCTGACCGGCGCCCAGCTGCGCAACCGCGTCATCACCGATACCTTCGAGCCGGGTTCCACCCTCAAGCCGATCACGGTGGCGCTGGGCCTGGAGAAAAAACGCATCACGCCGGACACCGTGTTCGACGTCTCGGGCGGGCGCATCGTCGTCGGCGGGCGCACCATCCGCGACATGCACCCGAAGGACGCGCTCACGGTCGGCGGCATCATCCAGAAATCCTCGAACGTCGGCACCGTCAAGATCGCACAGATGCTGCAGCCTCAGGACATGTGGGAGCTGTACACCAAGCTCGGTTTCGGCCAGGCGCCGCGCTACGGGTTCCCGGGCGCCGTCGCCGGCCGCGTGCGTCCATGGAAATCCTGGAAGCCGATCGAATACGCCAACATGTCCTTCGGCCACGGCCTGTCGGTCTCGCTGCTGCAGCTGGCGCGCTCCTACATGGTGTTCGCACGCGACGGCGACATCATCCCGCTCTCGTTTTTGAAGGTCACCGAAGAGCCGGTCGGCCAGCAGGTGATCTCGCCGAAGACCGCCGCCCAGGTGCGCACCATGCTCGAATCGGTGGTCGGCCCGGACGGCACCGCCTCGAAGGCCCAGGTGGCCGGCTACCGCGTCGGCGGCAAGACCGGTACCGCCGAAAAGATCGTCAACGGCCGCTATTCGAAGACCGACAACATCGGCTATTTCGTCGGCATCGCGCCGATGTCCAAGCCCCGCTTCGTCATCGCCGTCATGATCGACAACCCGCGCGGCGCCTTGCGCACCGGCGGCAGCGTCGCCGCACCGACCGCGGCGGACCTGGCATCGAATGCGCTGCGGGCCGCGAACGTGCCGCCCGACTCCTCGGTGACCGACATCATCATTCCTGAAAATCCTCTCGAGGAGAGCATGTGATGGCGACCAGCCTGAACGACATCCGCGAATGGATCCGCGCCGCCGCCCCAGGCGGCCGCCTCGTTTCCGACTCGCGCCGCGTGGCGCAGGGCGACGTGTTCTTTGCCTATCCGGGCGAGGGTGCCGATGGCCGCGCCTACATCGGCGCCGCGATTGCCGCCGGCGCCGCTGCCGTCGTGTATGAAGAAAACGGTCATGCCTGGGATGCGGCGCACACGGTCGCGCACCTGGCCGTCGCCAACCTGAAGAAAAACGCCGGTCCGATCGCCCACGCCGTGCTGGGCAAGCCGGATGCAGGCATGTTCACCGTGGCCGTCACCGGCACCAACGGCAAGACTTCCTGCGCGGTCTGGCTCGGGCAGGCACTGGCCCGCCTGGGCGAGACCGCGGCCGTGATCGGCACGCTGGGCGTGGGCATTGCCAAGGGCAAGGCCGAGCCGGTTTTTGACGCCACCGGCTACACCACGCCGGACGCGGTGCTGCTGGCGCAGACGCTCAGCGACCTGCGCGAACAGGGCGCCACCGCGCTGGCGATCGAAGCCTCGTCCATCGGCCTGGTCCAGGACCGGATGACCGGTATGCATGTCGACGCCGCCATCTTCACCAACCTGACCCGCGACCACCTCGACTTCCATGGCGACATGGAGAGCTACGAAGCGTCCAAGTTCGCGCTGTTCGAATGGGAAGGCCTCAAGTCGGCCATCGTCAACCTGGACGACCCGGCAGGGCAGCGCCTGGTCACCCACCTGCGCACCAATTTCAGCGCGCTGCCGGTCACCGGTTACACGCTGAAGAATGAAGCTGGCCAGCCGGCCATCGACGGCCTCGGCATGCTGCGCGCCTCGAACCTGCGCAGCCGCCATGCGGGCACGGAGTTCACCGTCGATACGCCGGCAGGTTCTTCGGTCGCCAAGACCTCGCTGGTCGGCCACTTCAACGTCAGCAATGCGCTGGCGGTGCTGGGCGCGCTGCTGGCCAAGGGCGTGGCGCTGAAAAATGCGGTCGAGGCCATCGAAGCACTGGTGCCGGCCCCGGGCCGCATGCAGCAGGTCGGCGGCCAGGACGCACCGATGGTCGTGATCGATTACGCACATACGCCAGATGCGCTGGAAAAGACCCTGGAAGCGCTGCGCCAGGTGGCAACGGAGCGCGGCGGCCAGTTGTGGTGTGTGTTCGGCTGCGGCGGCGACCGCGATCCGGGCAAGCGCCCGCAAATGGGCGCCATCGCCCAGGCGGCCGACCAGGTGGTGGTCACCAGCGACAACCCGCGCAGCGAAGAGCCGGCCAGCATCATCGCCCAGATCGTCGCCGGCATGGACAAGGACGTGCAGGCTGTCGAAGACCGCGCCACCGCCATCCTGCTGGCCGTGAAGAACGCCGGCCAGCAGGATGTGATCCTGCTGGCAGGGAAGGGCCATGAGCCCTACCAGGAAATCAAGGGCAGGAAGATGCCGTTCTCGGATGCCGACCACGCCACGCTTGCACTGAGCGCGCGGCTCACCATGATGAGGACTCACTGATGGGTACGCAAATGCGGGCAAGCCTCGCACAACTCGTCGCCGCCATCCCGGGCGCGCAGCTCGTGGGTGCAGATGCTTCCTTCGAGGGCGTCTCGACCGACAGCCGCAGCGCACCAAGCGGCGCGCTGTTCGTCGCGCTCAAGGGCGAGACCTTCGATGCGCACAGCTTCCTCGGCCAGGTCGCCGGGCGCGGCGTCGCCGCCGTCGTCGTGCATGCGCTGCCTGACGGCTGGACCCTGCCGGCCATCGTGGTGCCGGATACCCTGGTGGCGCTGGGCCGTATCGCCAACTTCTGGCGCGGCCAGTTCGCGATTCCCGTCATCGGCGTGACCGGTTCGAACGGCAAGACCACGGTCAAGGAAATGATCGCGGCTATCCTGGCGGCGGCCTTCGGCGAAGAAGCGCGCCTGGCCACCCAGGGCAATTTGAATAATGAGATCGGCGTGCCGCTGACCCTGTTCCGCCTGGGCGCCCAGCACCGCGCGGCCGTGATCGAAATGGGCATGAACCATCCGGGCGAGATCGGCCGCCTGGCCGCCATCGCAGCGCCGACGGTCGCCATGGTCAACAACGCCCAGCGCGAACACCAGGAATTCATGCACACCGTGGAAGCGGTGGCGCGCGAGAATGGCTCGGTGCTGCAGGCCTTGCCAAAGGATGGCGTGGCCGTCTTCCCGGGCGACGACATCTACACGGACTTGTGGCGCGGCATGACGACCTGCGAGGTGCTGAGCTTCGGCCTCACCGACGCCTGCGACGTCAGCGCCACCTATGTCTCGACCGGTTTCGGCAACGAACTCCAGGTGAGCGCACGCGGCGCCCAGTACACGCTCAAGCTGGCCGCGGCGGGCGAACACAACGTGCGCAACGCGCTGGCCGCATTCGCCTCTACCCTGGCCGCCGGCATCCCGGTCGACGCCATCGTGCGCGGCCTCGAAGCGTTCGCGCCGGTCGGTGGCCGCCTGCAGAAAAAGCAGGCCGCCAACGGCGCCACCGTGATCGACGACACCTACAACGCCAACCCGGACTCGATGCGCGCCGCGATCGACGTGCTGGCCGCTTACCCGGCCCCGCGCATCCTGGTGGTCGGAGACATGGGCGAAGTCGGCACGCAAGGTAAAGAGTTTCACGAAGAAGTCGGTGTCTATGCCCAGCAGCAGGGCATCGAACACGTGCTCGCCACTGGCGAACTGGCACGCCACATGGCGGCGTCCGGGGCACGGCATTACGAGCAGTTCGACGAATTATTGGCAGCACTCGGTTCTACACTGGGCGGCAATAGCAAAGCGACTGTGCTGGTGAAAGGCTCACGCTTCATGAAAATGGAACGCGTGGTCCAGCACCTGACCGGATCAACACCTAGCAAGGACGCCCACTAAATGCTTCTCTGGCTCGCTCAATACTTCCAGGACTACATCGGTCCACTGCGCGTTTTCAACTACATCACCTTCCGTGCCGTATTTGCCACCATCACCGCCATCGCCATTGGACTGGTGTGCGGCCCGGCCGTGATCCGCAAGCTGACCGCACTCAAGGTCGGCCAGGCCGTGCGCACCTACGGTCCGCAGACCCACCTGGCCAAGCACGGCACCCCGACCATGGGCGGCGTGCTGGTGCTGATCGCGATCGGCATCTCGACCCTGCTGTGGTGCGACCTGTCGAACCGCCTGATCTGGCCGGTGCTGGTCGTGACCATGGGCTTCGGCGCCGTCGGCTGGGTCGACGACTACCGCAAGGTGGTCTACAAGGATCCGGAAGGCATGCGTTCGCGCGAAAAATACTTTTGGATGTCGCTGGTCGGCATCGCATCGGCGCTCTACCTGGCGTTCTCGGTCTCGGCCGCGAACCCGTGGGAAGTGCTGCAGCTGTTCTACGCCTGGGTGCAATCGGGCTTCTCGATGACGCTGCCTCCTAAAGCCGACCTGATCGTCCCGTTCTTCAAGTCGATCAGCTATCCGCTGGGCGTGTGGGGCTTCATCGCGCTGACCTATTGCGTCATCGTCGGTTCCAGCAATGCCGTCAACTTCACCGACGGCCTCGATGGCCTGGCGATCATGCCGACCGTGATGGTTGGCGGCGCACTGGGCCTGTTCGCCTACCTGACCGGTAGCGCGACCTTCTCGAAATACCTGCTGATTCCTTATATCCCGGGCGCCGGCGAACTGCTGATCTTCTGCGGCGCGATGGCCGGCGCGGGCCTGGCCTTCCTCTGGTATAACGCGCACCCGGCCCAGATGTTCATGGGCGACGTCGGCGCGCTGGCGCTGGGCGGCGCGCTCGGCACCGTCGCCGTCATCGTGCGCCAGGAAATCGTCCTGTTCATCATGGGCGGCGTGTTCGTGGCCGAGACCCTGTCGGTGATCATCCAGGTGACCTGGTTCAAGTACACCAAGAAGCGCTACGGCGCAGGGCGCCGCGTCTTCCTGATGGCGCCGCTGCACCACCATTTCGAGCAAAAGGGCTGGAAAGAGACCAAGGTCGTGGTCCGCTTCTGGATCGTGACCATGATGCTGGTCCTGGTTGGCCTGTCCACACTGAAGCTGCGCTAAAGAATGAGCTACGACGGCAAATCCGCATTGGAAGGTAAAGCTGGGCTGGTGCTCGGCCTGGGGGAATCCGGGCTGGCGATGGCGCAATGGCTGGCGCGCTGCGGCGCGCGCGTGCGCGTCGCCGACACGCGCACCGAGCCGCAGCGCCTGTTCGCCCTGCGCCAGGCGGTGCCGGATGCGGAATTCGTCGGCGGCGAATTCGCCGCGGCCCTGCTCGACGGCGTGGATTTTGTTGCCGTCAGCCCGGGCCTGGCGCCGAACCGCGAGCTGGCCGGGATCGCCCCGGCTGCGCGCGAGCGCAATATCCCGGTCTGGGGCGAGATCGAACTGTTCGCGCAGGCGCTTGCGCACCTGCGCCTTGACCGCGGCTATGCGCCGAAAGTCATCGCCATCACCGGCACCAACGGCAAGACCACCGTTACCAGCCTGACCGGCCTGCTGTGTCGCCGCGCGGGCCTCTCCACGCGCGTGGCCGGCAACATCAGCCCGGCCGCACTGGACGTGCTGCGCGAAACCCTCGACAGCGACGAGCTGCCGCAGGCCTGGGTGCTCGAGCTGTCCAGCTTCCAGTTGCACCTGACCTTCAGCCTGCAGGCCGACGCCGCCACGGTGCTGAACCTGACCCAGGACCACCTCGACTGGCACGGCAGCATGGACGCCTACGCCGCCGACAAGGCGCGCATATTCGGCGCCGATACGGTGCGCGTGCTGAACCGCGACGACGCGCTTGTGATGCGCATGGCGGCGCCGGACGCGCCGGCCTTCACCTTCGGCACCGGCGAACCGATGGAGCCGAACAGCTTCGGCTTGGCTCAAGAGCGCGGCGTGCTGTGGCTGGCCAATGCCGTCGCCAGCGACGACGAACCTGCCAAGAAGCTGAAGAAAGGCGAGGCGCCGGCGCCGGTCGAAATAACCGTCAACCGCTTGATGCCGGCCGATGCGCTGAAGATCCGCGGCTTGCACAATGCCTCGAACGCACTGGCCGCGCTGGCCCTGTGCCGCGCCTGCGGCTTGCCGCTGGCCCCGCTGCTGCACGGCCTGCGCGAATATGCGGGCGAGCCGCACCGCGTCGAACTGGTCGCCAGCATCGACGGCGTGGATTACTACGACGACAGCAAGGGCACCAATGTCGGCGCCACCGTCGCCGCGCTGGAAGGCCTGGGCAAGGCCTTCGCCGGCGAAGACCAGCAGATCCTGTTGATCGCCGGTGGCGACGGCAAGGGCCAGGACTTCGCGCCGCTGGCGGGACCAAGCTCGCGCTATGTGCGCGCCGTGCTGCTGATCGGCCGCGATGCGCCGAGCGTGCGCGCCGCCATCGAACCGACCGGCGTGCCGGTGTTCGACCTGCCAGGCTTGCCGGAAGCGGTGCTCAGGGCCAGCGGCCTGGCGCGTCCGGGCGATTGCGTGCTGCTGTCGCCGGCTTGCGCCAGCCTCGACATGTTCACCAACTACACGCACCGCGCCCAGGTGTTCGTCGACGCCGTACGCGACATCGCCCTGGAAAAAGGACAGGACATCTGATGCCCTTCCAGATCCCGTTCAAGTTTTCCGGTTCCGCCAGCGATGCTTCCATCGCCGCGCGCAGCCGTCCATCGAAGATGATGGACTACGACCAGCCGCTGGTCTGGGTCACCGTGCTGCTGATGCTGTTCGGGCTGGTGATGGTGTATTCGGCCTCGATCGCGCTGCCGGATTCGCCGAAGTTCGCCTACCTCGGCGACAAGAACGAATACTTCCTGTACCGCCAGTCGATGTACATCATCGTCTCGATGGCCGCCGCCGCCGTCGCCTTCCAGGTGCCGATCGCGGTCTGGCAAAGGTATGCCCCTATGATGTTCATCGGGACCCTGTTCCTGCTGGCCCTGGTGCTGATTCCGGGCATCGGCGTGACGGTCAACGGCGCGCGCCGCTGGCTGCCGCTCAAGATCATGAATTTGCAGCCGTCCGAGATCATGAAGATCGCCGTGGTCCTGTACGCGGCCGACTTCACGGTGAGGAAGCAGGAATACATGCACAAGCTGACCAAGGGCTTCCTTCCGATGATGGTGGCGATCGGCCTGGTCGGCGGCCTGCTGCTGATGGAGCCGGACCTGGGCGCCTTTGGCGTGATCGTCTGCATCGCCATGGGAATCCTGTTCCTGGGCGGGATCAACATCGTCTGGTTCGGCGGCATCGGCGCGCTGCTGGTGGTGATCTTCACTGCCATCATCGCGCTGTCGCCGTTCCGCCGCGCGCGCATGTTCGCTTACCTCGACCCGTGGGAAGAGGGCAATGCACTGGACAAGGCCTACCAGCTGACCCACTCCCTGATCGCCTTCGGGCGCGGCGAGTTCTTCGGCGTTGGTCTGGGCGGCAGCGTCGAGAAGCTGTTCTACCTGCCGGAAGCGCATACCGACTTCATCATGGCCGTGATCGGCGAGGAACTCGGCCTGGCCGGCGTACTGGTGGTGATTGCGATGTTCTACTGGCTGGTGAAACGCGCTTTCGACATCGGCCGCCAGGCGATCGCCCTGGACCAGACCTTCGCCGGCCTGGCTGCGAAAGGGATCGGTATCTGGATTGGTGTGCAGACCTTCATCAACATGGGTGTGAACCTGGGCCTGCTGCCGACCAAGGGCCTGACCCTGCCCTTGATGAGCTTTGGCGGATCCGGCGTGCTGTTCAACTGCGTTGGGCTGGCGATCCTGCTGCGCATCGATTACGAGAACCGGGTGCGCATGCGCGGAGGCCGCACATGACGCAGCTTAGACCGAAGCGCCTGATGATCATGGCAGCCGGCACTGGCGGCCACATCTTCCCCGGTATCGCGATTGCGCAGACCATGCGCGCGCGTGGCTGGGAAGTGTCGTGGCTGGGCACCGCGCATGGCATGGAGACCGACCTGGTGCCGAAAGCCGGCATCCCGATGGACACCATCGACTTCGCCGGCCTGCGCGGCAAGGGCCTTGCCCACACGGTCAAGGGCGTCTTCAAGATGGCGGCCGCATTCCTGGCCTGCCGCCGCATCGTTGCCCAGCGCGCACCCGACGTGGTGCTGGGCATGGGCGGCTATGTAACGGTGCCGGGCGGGATGATGGCGCGTGCGCGCGGCGTGCCGCTGGCGCTGGTGAACGCCGATGCGGCGCTGCTGCTGTCGAACAAGACACTGGCCCCAATCGCCCAGCGCGTGCTGTTCGGCTTCCCGGCAGATTTCGGCAAGGCGGCAAGCAAGGCGATTGTCACCGGCAACCCGGTGCGCCAGCAGATCCTCGACCTGCCGGCGTCCGCGGTGCGCTTCGCCGGCCGCAGCGGCCCGCTGCGCATCCTGGTGGTCGGCGGCAGCCTGGGCGCCAAAGTATTGAACGACAGCGTGCCGGCGGCGCTGGGCCTGATCGACCCGGCCGTGCGGCCCTCAGTTCGCCCGATAGTGACCCACCAGTCGGGCAAGAAGAATATCGACGCGCTGCGCGCGGCGTATGCGCAGGCCGGCGTAGAAGCGAAAGTCGTCGACTTCATCGACGACATGGCAGCCGCCTATGCCGAGGCCGACCTCGTCATCTGCCGCGCCGGCGCGATCACCGTGTCGGAACTGACGGCGGCCGGCGTGGCCAGTGTGCTGGTGCCCTTCGTGGCCAGCACCACCAGTCACCAGCGCGACAACGCGGTCTGGATGGCGGGGCAGAAGGCGGCCGTCTACCTGCCGCAGGGCGAACTGAATCCGCAGGGGCTGGCAAGCCTGCTGCAAAAAACCACGCGCGACGACTGCCTGGCCATGGCGCAGGCGGCGGCGAAGGTGGGCAAGCGCGACGCCAACGAAGCGATCGCGCGCGAACTTGAAAATTTGGCAAATAAGTTAGCTGGCCTGGGGAACTGAACGGAACATGAAGCATAAGATCAAGAATATCCATTTCGTCGGTATCGGCGGCAGCGGCATGAGCGGCATCGCCGAAGTGCTGGTCAACCTCGGCTATAACGTGTCGGGCTCCGACCTGTCGAGCAATGCCGCCAGCCAGCGCCTGGCCGACCTCGGCGCGCGCGTCTACACTGGCCACTCAGCCGAACACGTGATCGGCGCCGACGTGGTCGTGACCTCGACCGCCGTCAATGAGTCCAACCCGGAAGTCGTGGCCGCCCGCGCCGCCAAGATTCCGCTGGTGCCGCGCGCGATCATGCTCGGCGAACTGATGCGCCTGAAGCGCGGCATCGCCATTGCCGGCACCCACGGCAAGACCACCACCACCAGCCTGGTGGCCTCGGTGCTGGCCGAGGGCGGCATGGACCCGACTTTCGTCATTGGCGGGAAACTGACGGCCGCCGGCGCCAACGCCAAGCTGGGGCAGGGCGACTACATCGTGGCCGAGGCCGACGAGTCGGATGCCTCCTTCCTGAACCTGTCGCCGATGATCGAGGTGATCACCAACATCGACGCCGACCACATGGAGACCTACGAGCACGATTTCGAAAAGCTCAAGGCCGCCTTCGTCCACTTCACCCACCGCCTGCCGTTCTACGGCCGCGTGATGATGTGTATCGACGACCAGCACGTGCGCTCGATCCTGCCGCAGGTGACCAAGCCGGTGACGACCTATGGCTTCTCGGAAGAAGCCGAAGTGCGCGCTCTCGACGCCTATGCCGATGGCGTGCACATGCACTTCACCGTGCGCCAGCGCGGCTATCCCGACACCAAGTTCGTGCTGAACCAGCCGGGCATGCACAACGTGCTGAACGCCTGCTCGGCGATCGCCATCGCCCGCGAGATCGGCATCAGCGACGAGGCCACCGCCCAGGGCCTGCTGGAATTCCGCGGCGTCGGCCGCCGCTTCACCCGCTACGGCGAGGTGGCCCTGCCGAGCGGCGGCAGCTTCACCCTCGTTGACGACTTCGGCCACCACCCGGTGGAAACCGAGGTGACCCTGGCCGCCGCGCGCGCCGCCTATCCGGGCCGCCGCCTGGTGCTGGCCTTCCAGCCGCACCGCTACAGCCGCACGCGCGATTTATTCGAAGATTTCGTGAAAGTGCTGGCCACCCCCGACGTACTGCTGCTGGCCGACGTCTACCCGGCCGGCGAAGCGCCGATCGTGGCTGCCGACGGCCGCGCCCTGGCGCGCGCGCTGCGTACGAGCGGCAAGCTAGAGCCAATTTTCGTGGAGACGATCGCCGACATGCCGGCCGCGATCCTGAATGCGGCGCGCGACGGCGACGTCGTCCTCACGATGGGCGCCGGCTCGATCAGCGGCATTCCCCACCAACTGACCAATGCAAAGGCTTAATCACGTGAACACTCCTGCCGTGAACGCACCTACCAGTTTCGACCCGTCCGCCTTCGGCAAGGTCGGCGTATTGTTCGGCGGCCGCTCCGCCGAGCGCGACGTGTCGATCATGTCCGGCACCGGCGTGCTGGCCGCGCTGCAAAGCCGCGGCATCGATGCCCATGCCTTTGATCCGGGCACCCAGAGCCTGGCCGAACTGGCAGAACAGCGTTTTGACCGCGTCTTCATCGCGCTGCACGGCCGCTACGGCGAAGACGGCAGCCTGCAGGGCGCCCTCGAGCAGCTCGGCATCCCGTATACCGGCAGCGGCGTGATGGCATCGAGCGTCGGCATGGACAAGATCACCACCAAGAAGATCTGGAAGATCGACGAGATCCCGACGCCTGACTACGTGTCGATCGACAAGAACACCGACCTCGACGAAGTCCTGGTCGCACTTGGCCTGCCGCTGATCGTCAAGCCGCCGCTCGAAGGCTCCACCATCGGCATCACCAAGGTGAACGTGGCGGAGGAACTGAAGGCGGCCGTAGAACTCGCCGCAGGTTTCGACGAAGTCGTGCTGGCCGAGGAATTCGTGACCGGCCGCGAGTTCACCGTGGCCGTGCTGGGGCAGGGCGCCACGGCGCGTGCGCTGCCGATCGTCGAGATCGTGGCCCCGGAAGGCAATTACGACTACCAGAACAAGTATTTCACCGACACCACCCAATACCACTGCCCGGCGCCGCTCGATGCCGTCCTGACCGAGGAAATCCAGCGCCATGCCGTGAACGCCTACCGCGCGCTCGGCTGCGAAGGCTGGGGCCGGGTCGACGTGCTGGTGCGCGAAAGCGATATGCGTCCTTTCCTGCTCGAGGTGAACACCTCGCCGGGCATGACCTCGCACTCGCTGGTGCCGATGGCCGCGCGTGCGGTGGGCATCAGCTACGAAGACCTGTGCATCGAGATCCTGGCGTCGAGCCGCCTGAAGATGCCGATGCCGAAGGCGAAAGGTTAAACGCCGATGTGGCATGACGTCCGCGCCCTGAACGCAACCGCCAGCTCCCTGGTGGCGCTGACGGTGCTCGCCGGCCTGGCGTCCGGCGTATGGTGGCTGTCGCAGCGCCCCATGTTCTCGCTGCGCGCGGTGACGGTGGAAAGCATGTACGGGATCGACCTGCGCCACGTGAACGAACTCACGGTACGCAATGGCGTCATCGGCAAAATTCGCGGCAACTTCTTTACAACCGACCTGGAACAGGTGCGCGGAACGTTTGAAACCGTGCCATGGGTGCGGCGCGCCACGGTGCGCCGCGAATGGCCGAACCAGCTGGTCGTCGAAGTCGAAGAGCATGAGGCGCTCGGCACCTGGGGCGAGGATGGCCGCCTGCTGTCGGTCAAGGGCGACGTGTTTACCGCCAACCTGGCCGAAGCCGACGACGACCATCCGCTGCCGGCCTTCGAAGGCCCGCTGGGGACCGAGAAGGAAGTGCTGGCCCGCTTTACCGAGCTGCGTTCGCTGTTCGCGCCGGTACAGCTGGCGCCGCTGCAGCTGACGCTGTCGGATCGCTATGCCTGGACCGTAAAACTGGATAACGGCATGAGCGTGGCGCTCGGCCGCGAACAGGACCGCGACACGCTGAAGAAGCGCGTGCAGCGCCTGGTCGGCGTCTACCCGCAGCTGGTCGCGCGGCTGCAGGAAGGCCGGATCGACACGATCGACATGCGCTACCAGAACGGACTGGCGCTGTCGTCGGCGGCCTTGAGCGTGCCGCTCGACGCCACCAAGCCGGTCAAGGCTGTAAAGAAAAAAACAACTCCGATCAACAAGACAACCAAGCAAACATAAGCAGGCAACAGCAATGACAAAAGACGCGAAGAACCTGATCGTCGGCCTCGACATCGGCACCTCGAAGGTGGTGGCGGTCGTGGCCGAAGTGATGTCCGATGGACGCCACGAGGTGATCGGCCTCGGTCAGCACGAGTCGAAAGGATTGAAGAAAGGCGTGGTCGTCAACATCGAGGCCACCGTCGAGTCGATCCAGCGCGCGCTCGAAGAAGCGGAGCTGATGGCCGACTGCAAGATCCGCAATGTCTATGCTGGCATCGCCGGCAGCCATATCCGTTCGTTCAATTCGAGCGGCATGGTTGCGATCAAGGACAAGGAAGTCACCGCCACCGACGTGGCGCGCGTGATCGAGACCGCCAAGGCGGTGAACATCCCGACCGACCAGCAATTGCTGCACACGGTGCCGCAGGAATTCATCGTCGATAACCAGGAAGACGTGCGCGAGCCGATCGGCATGAGCGGCATCCGCCTGGAAGTGCGCGTGCACATCGTCACCGGTGCGGTGTCCGCAGTGCAGAACATAGTAAAGTGCGTCCGCCGTTGTGGACTCGAGGTGTCGGACCTGATCCTGCAGCCGATGGCCTCGGCCGATTCGGTGCTGACGGTCGACGAAAAGGAACTGGGCGTGGTCCTGATCGACATCGGCGGCGGCACTACCGACATCGCCGTGTTCTCCGACGGCGCGATCCGCCACACCGCGGTGCTGCCGATTGCCGGCGACCAGATCACCAGCGACATCGCGATGGCCCTGCGCACGCCGACCGGCGAGGCCGAGGACATCAAGATCCGCTACGGCGTGGCCAAGCAGGTGCTGGCCGACCCGGGCGAGACGCTCGAGGTGCCGGGACTGGGCGACCGCGGCCCGCGCGCGCTGTCGCGCCAGGCCTTGGCGGCCGTGATCGAGCCGCGCGTCGAAGAACTGTTTGCGATGGTGCACACGGTGGTGCGCGAGTCCGGCTACGAGGGCGTGCTCTCGTCGGGCATCGTGCTCACCGGCGGCAGCTCGATCATGCCCGGCATGATCGAAATGGCCGAAGACATTTTCCTCAAACCGGCGCGCCTCGGCACGCCGGACTACCGCGGCCAGTTGGCCGACGTCGTGCGCAGCCCCCGCTACGCCACGGTGCTCGGCCTGCTGCTGGAAGCGAAGAAGCAATACCTGCGCGGTCATATCGTCACGCGTCAGGATGGTTCGGTGAAGGCAGTCTGGCAGCGCATGAAGGAATGGATCGCAGGGAATTTCTAAGATACGAACTGGGTTACGAAACAAGGCGCGAAATTTTTCAGTACGTCAGCAACAAAACGTTCACGGGTTAAGATTTTTTACATACAATCGCTGTTTCCGGTTGCGGGGCCTGTCAGGGGCCTGGCAAATCCCCGCAACGGAAGCGGCACTGAATATTGGGAGTGACATCATGGAGTTCGATATGGTCGATAACGCAGCACTGGGAACCGTCATCAAAGTTGTCGGCGTCGGCGGCGCCGGCGGCAACGCGGTTCAGCACATGATCAACAAGGGTGTGTCCGGTGTCGAGTTCATCGCCGCAAACACGGATGCGCAGGCACTTGCAGTGTCGGGCGCGAACAACATCATCCAGATCGGCGATTCGGGCCTGGGCGCCGGCATGCGTCCGGAAGTCGGTCGCCAGCTCGCCGAGCAGACCCGCTCGCGCATCGAAGACGCACTGCGCGGCGCGCACATGGTCTTCATCGCGGCCGGCATGGGCGGCGGCACCGGTACCGGCGCTGCGCCGATCGTTGCCGAAGTGGCCAAGAGCATGGGTGCGCTGACCGTTGCCGTGGTCTCCAAGCCGTTCTCCTACGAAGGCGACAAGTGCATGCAGGTGGCGGAAGCCGGCCTGGAAGAACTGAGCAAGCACGTCGACTCCCTGATCGTCATCCTGAACGAAAAACTGGAAGACATCTACGAAGACGAAAGCATGCTGGAGTGGATGAAGCACGCCGACGACGTCCTGAACAACGCGGTTGCCGGTATCGCCGAGATCATCAACGTGCCGGGCCACATCAACGTCGACTTCAATGACGTGAAGACCATCATGAGCGAGCAGGGCAAGGCCATGATGGGCACCGCGACCGCCGCCGGCGTCGACCGCGCACGCATCGCCGCCGAACAGGCCGTGGCGTCGCCGCTGCTGGACGGTATCGACCTGTCGGGCGCCAAGGGTGTGCTGGTCAACGTGACCGCAAGCCGTGGCCTGAAAGGTAAAGAGATCAAGGAAGTCATGGCCGCCGTGCGCGCCTTCGCCGCGCCGGACGCGTCGATCGCCCAGGGCATCGCCTACGACGACTCGATGGGCGACGAGATCCGCGTGACCGTGGTCGCGACCGGCCTGGGCAAGACCAAGAAGATGCAGCTGGTCCAGCCGCAGCAGGTCCTGCGCACCGGCACCTACAACGCCCCGGTAATGGCCGGTTCGTCGGCGGTCGCCGGCGGCCTGACCATGGGTTCGGCCAGCGGCGACGCACTGGGCGGCATGAAGCAGCCGGCCGTGTGGCGCCGCGAGCAGGCATCGGAGCAGGTGCAGGCCATGCAGCGTAATGGTGTCGAGACCTACGACATCCCGGCGTTCCTGCGCAAGCAGGCTGACTGATTTTTAAAGTCGGTTGGGAAGTGAAAAGGCCAGCGAAAGCTGGCCTTTTTGTTTTTGTGGCGGACTTTTTGCGCTCACCTTGACGCTTCCTGTTACCCGCAACCTTGAGACCGTCATCCCGGCGCAGGCCGGGATGACGGTCTTTAAGATAACGGTCGATTCAATGGTATCTGAATGCTTCCCCTGCAAGCTCTTCCCACATCGGCGATAATTGCCAGATTCTCAAAACACGAAGGAGCACACCCCATGACCATCCAGATCGGCGATCGCCTGCCGGAAGGCACCCTTGCAGAATTCATCGAGCTTGAGACCGCAGGCTGCGCGCTCGGCCCGAATACCTTCCAGGTGCGCGACCTGGCCGCGGGCAAGAAGATCGTCATCTTCGGCCTGCCGGGCGCCTACACCCCGACCTGCTCGGCCCAGCACGTACCGGGCTATGTGCAGCACGCGGAAGCACTGAAGGCCAAGGGCGTCGATGAAATCTGGTGCATCTCGGTCAACGACGCCTTCGTGATGGGCGCCTGGGGCCGTGACCAGAAGGCCACCGGCACCGTGCGCATGATGGCAGACGGTAACGCCGCCTTCTCGAAAGCACTGGGCCTGGACGCCGACTTCTCGAAGCATGGCATGGGCACCCGCTCGCAGCGTTACTCGATGCTGGTCGAAGACGGCGTCGTCAAAGGGCTGAACGTCGAAACCGCCGGTTTCGAAGTTTCGGGCGCCGAGAAGATGCTCGAACAACTGGGCTGATCCAGCCTGCACCACTTCAAACGGCGCCGCGGCGCCGTTTTTCATCCCATGATCATCAATGCCGAAACCCCCGACCAGCTAGACGTACGGGCCATGCTGGACAAGCTCGATGCGTATTGCGCGTCGCTGTATCCGGCCGAATCGAACCACCTGATGGACATCGCCTCGCTGCTGGCCGGCGACGTGCTGTTCCTGGTTGCGCGCGACGTCGACGGCGCCGCGGTCGGCTGCGCGGCGCTGGTCCGGCGCGAGGGCTACGGCGAGATCAAGCGCATGGTGGTGGATGAAACGCGCCGCGGCCGCGGCACCGGGCGCAAGCTGCTGGAGCAGCTGGCGACCTTTGCCCGGATGTCCGGCGTGAACACCTTGAAACTGGAAACCGGCATCCACCAGCCGGAAGCGATTGGACTGTACGAGCGCTTCGGCTTCGTCCGCTGCGAACCCTTCGGCGACTACGGGCCGGATCCGCTCAGCCTGTTCATGGAAAAACCCTTGTGAAGGACCGCCCGTGAAGCGACCCGCCGGTAACCTGTACAGCATCTACGCGATGGCACTGGCCGTGTTCATGTTCGCGCTGATGGACACGGTGATGAAGCTGCTCACCGCGCGCTACCCGGCGATCCAGGTCGCGGCGCTGCGCTCGCTCACTTCGCTGCCGCTGGTGGCGATCTATGTCGGCGTGCGGGTCGGCTACCGCGACATCTTCAAGGTCCGCTGGCCGCTGCACCTGCTGCGCGGGGTGCTCGGCATCGCGATGCTGACCTTCTTCGCCTTCGGCATCCGTAACCTGTCGCTGGCCGAGGCCTACACCATCTTCTTCGTCTCGCCGGCCCTCATCACCGCCCTGTCGGTCTGGTTCCTGAAAGAGCGCGTGGGCGCGGCGCGCTGGATCGCGATCGTGGTGGGCCTGGGCGGCGTGCTGGTGGTGCTGCGCCCGACCGGCGCCGGCTTCCTGACCATCGGCGGGCTCGCGATCCTCGGCGCAGCCGCCATGTATGCGGTATCGGCGATCACGGTCGGCATCCTGGCGCGCACCGACCGCAACGAGCACATGGTGTTCTGGCTGATGGTGATGGTGGCGGTCGGCGCCAGCGCGCTGGCCGCGCCGGGCTGGGTGGCCTTGAGCATGGCCGACCTGCCGCTGCTTGCGGCCCTGTCGTTCACCGGCTTCATCGGCCAGCTGGCGATCACCGAAGCCTTTGCCAAGGGCGAGGCCTCGAGCATTGCGCCCTTCGAATACACGGCGCTGGCCTGGGCCGTGGGCCTGGACTGGCTATTGTGGCAAACCCTGCCCGACGGCTACACCATGATTGGCGCGGCGATCATCATCGGCAGCGGCCTGTATCTGCTGCGCCACGAAAAAGACCACGTCGAAGCCGAGCATCCCTAGCTCTGCCGAGGGCCCTCAGCGCCGTAAAAAGCGCTGGGCTATAATCGCCGGATGCTGAAACAACGAACCATCAAACAGGTCGTCCGCACTACCGGTGTGGGCGTGCACTCGGGCACCAAGGTCGAGCTGACCCTGCGTCCGGCCGCGCCGGGCGCCGGCATCACCTTCCGCCGCGTCGACTACGACCCGATCGTCTCCATCCCGAGCGCCGCCGACGTGGTCGGCGAGACCCGCATGGCCACGGTCCTGATCAAGGACGGCGCGCGCGTGTCCACCGTCGAACACCTGATGTCGGCCTGCGCCGGCCTGGGCATCGACAACCTGGTGGTCGACGTGACCGCCGAAGAAATCCCGATCATGGACGGCTCGGCCGCCTCCTTTGTCTACCTGCTGCAGCAGGCTGGCGTGGAAGAGCAGGACGCGCCCAAGAAATTCATCCGCGTGCTGAAAGAGGTCGAGATCCGCCAGGGCACCGGTGCCGGCGAAAAGTGGGCGCGCCTGTCGCCGTACGAGGGCTTCAAGCTCGACTTCTTCATCGAATTCAACCACCCGGCCGTGGACGGCACCATGCAGCGCGCCTCGGTCGATTTCGGCGACGTCTCCTACGTGCACGACGTAGCGCGCGCGCGCACCTTCGGCTTCATGCAGGACGTGGAAACCCTGCGCGGCCTGGGCCTGGCGCGCGGCGGTTCGCTGGAAAACGCGATCGTGATGGACGAGTACCGCATCCTGAATGCGGACGGGCTGCGCTACGAAGACGAATTCGTGCGCCACAAGATCCTGGATGCGATTGGCGATTTGTACATCGTCGGCCATCCGCTGCTGGCCAGCTACACGGCGCACAAGTCGGGTCATGCACTCAACAACGAACTGCTGCGCAAGCTGCTGGCGCAGCCGGATGCCTACGAGATGGTGGAGTTCGATTCGCTGGGCGATGCGCCGCCGTCGTACGTGCGGCAGATGACGCGGGAGTGGGCGCAGACCTGAACGGCTCGCGGCCTGCCAGTGCCGGTTGGTTCGTGACATCCGTAGGGTGGGCAGATTCTGCCCACGCGTTCTAATGACGGTGAAGCCGCCCGCGCGGCTATTATTCCGCTGGTTGAACGCGTGGGCGCACAGCAGGCCACTGGCCTGCTGCGCCCTGCCCACCCTACGAGTAAGTGGCGGCTCATAAGCGGCCGGTACTCTACCGCCGCTTCTCCGCCAGCCTGCGTAGCGCCGCCACCAGCTCCTTGTTCTGCGCGGTGTCTTCCAGCGATTCGGCCAGTTCCTCGAAGGCCTGCACCGCCGTCGGCGGCAGCTCCAGGCTGCGCATTTCCGGCTTTTGCGGCATGGCCCGCGCCACCTGCACCTTCAGCTTGACCGATTCCACCTGCCAGCCGCGCCCGAGCAGGGCGGCCTGCAGCTTTGGCGCCATCTGTTTCACCCTCGCCGCCACTGCCGAGCTCGGCACAGCCAGCACCAGCGCGCCATCCTGGAACGAGACCACGTCGGTATTGCCGGCCAGCGCAGGCAGGATCGCCGCGCAGTCCGACTGCAGGCGCGCCATGCGCATGGCGGCGGGCAGGAGGCTGGCCATGCGTTCGTTGCCACGCAGGAAGTCGGTCGCGACGATCGAGGTCTGCCGGTTCTTGGTACCGTAGATGTGCACTGGAGGATGGGGAAGGGAAGCCGATATGCCCGCAACATATCACACAAACACGCACAGGTTTGCGGCAACCGTGTACCGGGCCCGCGCAAACCCCGGATGACAGCGCTGGTCGCCATCGCACGGGGCCAAACGGCGATATTCAGTGCAATTTGATAACATCTTACTGCTCAGCAGTCTTGTTATCCTGCCCATTACCCCCAAGTGTGGCCGGATCGCATGATAAAATCAGTAGCTTTTTGCCATAGGCGGTCTTCGGCGGATGTGTTCAACCGTCCTCCCGGGCTCTTTTCGCGGCGTATTTTTTGTAGAGTTAGCATGTCATTCCTGACCCAGATTTTCGGCAGCCGTAATCAGCGTCTGCTCAAGCAATACCACAAGACCGTGCGTCAGATCAACGCGCTCGAGCCGCAGATGGAAAAGTTGTCCGACACCGAACTCCAGGCGAAGACGCCTGAATTCAAGGACCGTCTGGGCAAGGGCGAGTCGCTCGACGACATCCTGCCCGAAGCGTTTGCCGTCTGCCGCGAAGCAGCCAAGCGCGTCATGAAGATGCGCCATTTCGATGTGCAGCTGATCGGCGGCATGGTCCTGCACCAGGGCAAGATTGCCGAAATGGGCACCGGCGAGGGCAAGACCCTGATGGCGACCCTGCCGGTCTACCTGAACGCCCTGGCCGGCACCGGCGTGCACGTCATTACCGTCAACGATTACCTGGCGCAGCGCGATGCCGAATCGATGGGCCGCCTGTATGGCTGGCTGGGCCTGTCCACCGGCGTGAACCTGTCGCAGTTAGATCACGACAGCAAGCAGACCGCCTACGCCTCGGACATCACCTACGGCACCAACAACGAATTCGGTTTCGACTACCTGCGCGACAACATGGTCTACGAGGCGCGCGAACGCGTGCAGCGCAGCCTGAACTTCGCCGTGGTCGATGAAGTCGACTCGATCCTGATCGACGAAGCGCGTACCCCGCTGATCATCTCCGGCCAGGCCGAGAACCACACCGACCTGTATCACCGTCTGAACGACCTGCCGCCGCTATTGACCTTGCAGGTCGGCGAAGAAACCCCGGACGGCAAGGGCCAGGTCGAAGTCCCGGGCGACTATATCAAGGACGAAAAAGCGCACACCGTGCTGCTGACCGAAGCCGGCCACGAAAAGGCCGAAGGCATCCTGACCCAGTGGGGCCTGCTGCCGGAAGGCGCCTCGCTGTATGACGCCGCCAACATCACCCTGATCCACCACCTGTACGCGGCGCTGCGCGCCCACGTCCTGTATCACAAGGACCAGCACTACGTGGTGCAGAACAACGAAGTGGTGATCGTCGACGAATTCACCGGCCGCCTGATGACCGGCCGCCGCTGGTCGGATGGCCTGCACCAGGCCGTCGAAGCCAAGGAAGGCGTGCGCATCCAGAACGAGAACCAGACCCTGGCCTCGATCACCTTCCAGAATTACTTCCGTATGTATAACAAGCTGTCCGGCATGACCGGTACGGCCGACACCGAAGCCTACGAATTCCAGGAAATCTACGGCCTCGAGACCGTGGTCGTCCCGCCGAACAAGCCGTCGGCCCGCAAGGACCGCCAGGACCAGGTCTACAAGTCGGCCGAGGAAAAGTACAACGCGATGCTGATCGACATCCGCGACTGCTACGAGCGCGGCCAGCCGGTGCTGGTGGGCACCACCTCGATCGAGAACTCGGAACTGCTGTCCGGCATCCTGAACAAGGCCAGCCTGCCGCACAACGTCCTGAACGCGAAGCAGCACGCGCGTGAAGCGGAAATCATCGCGCAGGCGGGCCGTCCGAAGATGATCACCATCGCCACCAACATGGCGGGCCGCGGTACCGACATCGTCCTGGGCGGCATGGTCGAGAAGCAGATCCAGCTGATCGAAGCGAACGACGCGCTGGCGGATGCCGACAAGGCAGCCCAGTCGCAGACCCTGCGCGACGAATGGCAGTCGCTGCACGACCACGTGGTGAACGCCGGCGGCCTGCACATCATCGGTACCGAGCGCCACGAATCGCGCCGGGTCGACAACCAGCTGCGCGGCCGTTCTGGACGCCAGGGCGATCCGGGTTCCTCCCGCTTCTACCTGTGCCTGGACGATCCGCTGCTGCGCATCTTCGCGGGCGACCGCGTGCGTTCGATCATGGAGCGCCTGAAGATGCCGGAAGGCGAACCGATCGAGGCGGGCATCGTGACCCGTTCGATCGAGACCGCCCAGCGCAAGGTCGAGGCACGCAACTTCGACATCCGCAAGCAGCTGCTCGAATACGACGACGTCGCCAACGACCAGCGCAAGGTGATCTACACCCAGCGTAACGAGCTGCTCGAATCGACCGAGATGACCGACCTGATCGTCTCGCTGCGCAATGGCGTGTTCACCGATGTGGTGCGCGGCTTCGTGCCGGCCGAGTCGGTGGAAGAGCAGTGGGACATCAAGGCGCTGGAATCGACCCTGGCCGCCGAGTGGAACCTGGTGGTGCCGCTGGAGCAGATGCTCAAGGACGAACCGAACCTGAACGACGACGACGTCCTCGATCGCGTGCTCAAGGCCGCCGAGCAGTCCTACGACGCCAAGGTCGGCGTGGTGGGCAAGGAATCCTTCGGCGGCTTCGAGCGCAATGTCATGCTGCAGAGCGTCGACACCCACTGGCGCGAGCACCTGGCGGCGCTGGACCACCTGCGCCAGGGTATCCACCTGCGCGGCTATGCCCAGAAGAACCCGAAGCAGGAATACAAGCGCGAAGCCTTCGAGCTGTTCAGCAGCATGCTGGACCAGATCAAGAACGAAGTGATCCGCACCGTGATGACGGTCCGCATCCAGAGCCGCGAAGAAGTCGATGCAGTCGAAGCCGCAATGGCGGCCCAGGCAGCGCAGCTGGAAAACATCAACTACCAGCACGCCGACTTCAACCCGTCGGCGGCGCCGGAAGAGCTGTTTAACCCGAACCCGATGGGCGCGGGCGCAGAGCCGGTGTCACCGGAAGACCACAACACCTATATGGGCGTGAAGGTCGGCCGCAACGACCCTTGCCCTTGCGGCAGCGGGAAGAAGTTCAAGCAGTGCCACGGGAAGCTGGCTTGATTGCTGGGTGAATGTTAACGGAAAACGGCCGGGGAAACCCGGCCGTTTTTTTATGTTAGTGGCGATGCTTGGAACTTAGGTCCCGGCCAGCGGCGGGACGACGTTGATCTAAGCTGTCGGAATGTCGAGCGGCGCGATTTCCACGTCACCCTCAAAACCGTCATTCGCGCCACTGGCGGCAATGACTCCCGGCGCAGGCGTAGATGATGCCACTGGCATCATCTACTCCAAGTTTATATGCGTACACCTAGCGTCAACGAATACCGCGAACGCCCAACTTACGCCTTCACCAGCTCCGGCTGCATCCCACCCGGCTCCGCACCCGCATAACGGAACACCGCCAGGTCGTCGGCGCGAATCGCCGGCTTCTTGCCGCTCACCAGGTCGGCAATCACGCTGGCCGAACCGCAGGCCATGGTCCAGCCCAGGGTGCCGTGGCCGGTGTTCAGGAACAGGTTGCGCAGCGGCGTGGCGCCGACGACAGGGGTGCTGTCCGGGGTCATCGCGCGCAGGCCGGTCCAGAAGGCGGCCTGGCTGGTGTCGCCGGCGCCCGGGAACAGGTCGTTGACGACCATCTCGAGCGTCTCGCGGCGCGCCGGGTTCAGGTAGTTGCTGTAGCCGGCGATTTCAGCCATGCCGCCGACGCGGATGCGGTCTTCGAAACGGGTGACCGCGATCTTGTAGGTCTCGTCCAGGATGGTCGATTCCGGCGCGCGGCTGGCGTCCGTGATCGGCACCGTGATCGAATAGCCCTTCAGCGGATAGACCGGCACATTGAAGAACTCCTTGAGCAGCAGGCGCGAATAGCTGCCGAGCGCCAGCACGTAGCGGTCGGCCGTCATCACGCCCTTGTCGGTGCGTACGCCGTTGATCTGGTCGCCGCTGGTGAGCAGTTGCTTGACGCCGGTGTCGAATTCAAAACGCACGCCGAGGTCGCGCGCCATCGCGGTCAGGCGGGTGGTGAACAGCTGGCAGTCGCCGGTTTCGTCGTTCGGCAGGCGCAGGCCGCCGACCAGGGTGCCATGATTGCCCAGGGCCGGTTCGGCCTTGCCCAGCTCACGGCCGGCCAGCAGTTCGTATTCGACGCCGGCCTGCTTCAGGATCTCGATGTCCTTGGCCGCGCTGTCGAATTGCTGCTGGGTGCGGAACAGCTGCACGGTGCCCTTGTCGCGGCCTTCGTACTCGATGCCGGTCTCGCGGCGCAGTTCGCGGATGCAGTCGCGGCTGAATTCGGCCAGGCGCACCATGCGCTCCTTGTTGACCGCATACCGGTCGGCCGTGCAGTTGCGGACCATCTGCCACATCCACTGCAGCTGGAACAGCGAACCGTCAGGGCGGATCGCCAGCGGCGCATGGCGCTGGAACAGCCATTTCGCGGCCTTGAGCGGGATGCCCGGCGCCGCCCAGGGCGACGCATAGCCCGGCGAAATCTGGCCGGCATTGGCGAAACTCGTCTCCATGGCAGGGCCGGGTTGACGGTCGATGACGGTGACGTCGTGGCCAGCCTTGGCCAGATAGTATGCGGTGGTCACGCCCACCACGCCGCTGCCGAGTACGAGAACGCGCATGTTGTCCCTGATTCCTGAAAAGGAGAAGTAAAAAAGCCGGATTTAGAAAAGATTGCCATCCTACCGCGGGTAGTGGAATAATTGATCCTGTTATTACACCGGTTTTCAGTGAAAAATCATGCGCATCCAAAAGAATTCCCACCGCGTCCTCGACAAGATCGACCTGCACATCCTGTCCATCCTGCAGGACGACGCCCGGATCGTCATGAAAGACCTGGCCGAGCAGGTGGGGCTGTCGCTGACGCCCTGCATCGAGCGGGTCAAGCGGATGGAGCGCGACGGCGTGATCGCCGGCTACCACGCGCGGGTCAACCCGCAGGCGATGGGGCTGCAGATCCTGGTCTTCGTCGAGATCACCCTGCACCAGAAATCCGAAAAGGCTTTTGATCGCTTCCGCCGCGCCATGCTGGGCATTCCCGAGGTGATGGAATGCCATCTGGTGTCGGGCGACTTCGATTATTTGATCAAGGCGCGCATCCCGGAAATGTCGGAATACCGCCGGCTGCTGGGCGAGATCCTGCACGTGGCCGACGCGGGCCAGTCGAAGAGCTATGTGGTGATGGAAGAGCTGAAGGAAACGCTGGCGCTGTCGATCCCGCGCTGAAGGGAAGGGCATGCGCGCCCGCGATCAGGTCCGGCGCGCATGCGTGAAAAGAACGGCTTACCAGGCCATCTTGTTCCAGGTATCGTCGCCGACGATGCCGTCGGCGCTCAGCCCCTTCGAGGTCTGGTAGTTTCGCACCGCCGTCGCGGTGGCCGGGCCGAAGGCGCCATCCACCGTGATGCCCGCACCGCTTTCATTGAGCTGGCTTTGCACCGCGCGCACCTTGGCGCCGGAGTCGCCCTGCTGGGTGAGCACGACCAGCGCCGGCCAGGTGGCGTTGCCGACCACGCCGTCCGAACCCAGGCCATGCGAGGACTGGAAGTTCTTCACCGCGGTCTGGGTGGCGGTGTCGAAGCTGGCGTTGACGGTGAGCGAATACCCCCATTGCTGCAGCAGGTACTGGATCGTGCGTACGCGCTCGCCCGTGTTCCCGTACTGGACCAGCGGCCAGGTGGCGGGCGTGCTGCCACCGCCGGTGCTGCCCGCGACCAGCGACTTGTAGCGCGGCCAGTCCCAGCCCGAACCCGGGTCGGTGTGGCTCTGGCTGGCGAAGTTGACATGGCCCTTGACGTTGAACAGCGAGTCCGAGGGCACCGCATTCCACCCGCTGGCGCCGTCATACACTTTCTGCGCCAGGCTGCGCGAAGCCAGGATGTCGCGCGTGAGCGCCGCCGAGGCGGTGTACATCGCGGTGGTGTACCAGGCCGACGGGTTGGCGACATAGCCTTCGTGCTCGATGCCGACGGTGTAGCCGTTCGAGTTCCCGACGTGCCAGGCCTTGGCCGACTCGTTCACCATCTGGGTCACCTGGCCGTCCGACGAGCGGATCACATAGTGCGCGCTGACGCCGGCGCTGCAGTTCTGGAACCACGAGATCGACCCCGCGTAGGAACCCTGGGTGGTGTGCACGGTGACGTGGCTGATGGCGGCGGTGCGGGCCGAATAGTTACAGCTGGCGGCCGGGTTCCAGATCGCCGGCGGGTAGTCGGTGGAGGCGAGCGCCGGCTGCACCGAGGCCAGGATGCACAGGCTGGCGAGTAGTTTGGCAAACGAGGTGCCGAACGCGCTGCGGAAGATGTTTTTCATGAATGATGTCTCCGTATGCTGCTTTATTTTTTATTCGGGGTATCAAGGAAATCCGGCGCCGAAATCTTCGGATCGGGCGTGCCGGTTTCGACCGTGATGCGGCGCGCGGACAGCTTTTTCAGCTTGTCCTTGCCGTAGGCCTTTTCCATCTCGACGTGCTTCTGGTCGATCTCGAACTTGTCGCTGCGGCGGCCCTGGCGGATCGCGGTGAGGACTTCGTAGCTGTAGATCTGCGCGATCTCGGGCTGGGGAATGCCGCTGTAGCGGGCCACGGCGCCTTCCCAGTCTTCGATCGGGAAGGCCTTGTTCTTGCGCGCGCCGTGCTGGGCCAGCAGGGCGGCGGCGGCGCGGATGTTGGTGCGGGTGTCGGATGCTGCTTGCTCAGGCGTGACGCGCAGCAGCGCCGCACCCTGGACCAGCGACTGGCCGAAATGGGCGTCGTTGCGCAGGCCCATGATGCCGTAGCTGATCGGCATGCCGTGGTGCGACTCGACTTCGACCTCGGGATCGCCGTTTTTCTTGAGCCTGCCCTTGGGGACGTGCGGGTGCCAGCGCGTTTCCGCATAGGCGATCGATTGCAGCAGCTCGACCGGCACGTTGAATTCGTTCGAGGCGTCCTTGAAATACTGCTTGTACTGCTTGGCCGAGACGGTCAGCTCGGCCGGTTTGCCATCGGCGAATGCCAGCGGCGATCCAGCCAGTCCGGCACAGAGCGCGACCAGCAGCCGCACCTTTACGGTATGTTTCATTCTTGTCTCCAGTCTTATCGATATGCCCCGGCAAACGGCCGGGGAGGGTGCTCCGGAGCGGCGAAATCGGAAGCCGTTTCCGTGCCTGACGAGTATATGCACATTCAGCAATAAGAAACGCTAAGCATTTGATTAAAAACAATATTTTGGTAGAAATGAATCGTGCGCAAGGTGCCACTGAAAGTCGGTACATAAGTCCGAATTAAGGGTCCTTAAATGGCGGTTATTGATTCATGCAATACGCATAAGTGGACGCGGAAAAATGCTGTCCCGGCCGCCGTGGGCTGGCTAACCCGCCCATGGCGCTGCTGGCGTTACAATATCGAATTCACCATTCTTCGAACATGAGATCGCCATGGCCGTCAATTCCCCCCTGCCAGTCGCAGCCGACCTGAAACCCGTCGCCGGTATCGAGATCGGCTTTGCCCAAGCCGGCATCAAGAAGCCCAACCGCAAGGACCTGCTCGTGATGAAGCTGGTCGAAGGCGCGACCGTCGCCGGCGTCTTCACCAAGAACCGCTTCTGCGCTGCGCCGGTCCAGGTGTGCAAGGCCAACCTCGACGCCGTCAAGGGCGGCGGCAAGCCGATCCGCGCGCTGGTGGTCAACACCGGCAACGCCAACGCCGGCACCGGCGAATCGGGCCTGGCCAATGCGCAGGCGACCTGCGCCGAAGTAGCCAGGCTGCTCGGCATCGATGCGCAGCAGGTGCTGCCATTCTCCACTGGCGTGATCCTCGAGCCGCTGCCGCTGCCGAAGATCGTCGCGGGCCTGCCGGCCGCAGTGGCCAGCCTGACGCCGGACAACTGGTTCAACGCCGCCGAGGCGATCATGACCACCGATACCCAGCCGAAGGCCGCATCGAGCACCGTGACCATCGGCGGCCATGCCGTGACCATGACCGGCATCAGCAAGGGCGCCGGCATGATCAAGCCGAACATGGCGACCATGCTCGGCTACCTGGCGATCGACGCCCGCGTGGCGCAGCCGGTGCTCGACCAGCTGGTGAAGCATGCGGCCGACCATTCGTTCAACAGCATTACCATCGACGGCGACACCTCGACCAACGACTCCTTCATCATCGTGGCCACCGGCGCCGGCTCCCTGTCGGTCGATGCCGCCACGGGCTTCGAGTACGAAGCGCTGAAGGATGCCGTAACAAGCATCTCGCGCAACCTGGCGCAGCAAATCATCCGCGACGGCGAAGGTGCGACCAAGTTCATGACCATCACGGTGGAAGGGGGCCGCGACGTCGAGGAATGCCGCAAGATCGCCTATTCGATCGCCCACTCGCCGCTGGTGAAGACCGCCTTCTTCGCGTCGGACCCGAACCTGGGCCGCATCCTGGCCGCGGTCGGCTATGCCGGCGTGGACGACCTCGACGTGACCAGGCTCGACATGTACCTGGACGACGTGTGGGTGGCCAAGAACGGCGGTCGCAACCCGGACTACAAGGAAGAAGACGGCCAGCGCGTCATGAAGCAGTCCGAGATCACCGTGCGCGTGACGCTTGGACGTGGCGAGGCCGCGGCCACGGTCTGGACCTGCGATTTGTCGCACGACTACGTGTCGATCAACGCCGACTATCGTTCGTAACCGGTACACGATGACGCCACTGGAGCAATTCCTGCACCGCGCCGAAGCCCTGCTGGCGCGGGTGGAAGCGGTGCTGCCCCCCGCCGTGCCGCGCGAGCCGGACTGGAAGCGCAGCTTCGCCTTCCGCTGGCGCAAGCGTGCCAGCGGCGGCGGCAAATTCCTGCAGCCGGTGCTGCACGCCTCAAGCATCCGGCTGGAAGACCTGCATCACGTCGATGCGCAAAAGCGCCAGATCGAGCAGAACACCCGCCAGTTCGTCCTGCGCCGCCCGGCCAACAACGTGCTGCTGACCGGCGCACGCGGCACCGGCAAGTCCTCGCTGATCAAGGCCTGCCTGAACGGCTTTGCAAGCGAAGGCCTGCGCCTGATCGAAGTGGACAAGTCCGACCTGGCCGACCTGCCCGACATCGTCGACCTGGTGGCGGGACGCCCGGAGCGCTTCGTGGTCTTCTGCGACGATTTGTCGTTCGAAGAAGGGGAGGCGGGCTACAAGGCATTGAAAGTGGCGCTGGATGGCAGCATTGCGGCGCAGTCGGACAATGTGCTGATCTACGCGACCTCGAACCGGCGCCACCTGATGCCCGAGAAGCAATCGGACAACGCCGGCTACCGCCATGGCGAGGACGGCGACCTGCACCCGGGCGAAACCGTGGAAGAACGCATCTCGCTGTCGGAGCGCTTCGGCCTGTGGCTGTCCTTTTATCCGTTCCGGCAGGACGACTATCTCGGCATCGCCGCGCACTGGCTGGCCAGCTTCGGCTGCACGCCCCAGCAGATCGAGGCCGCGCGGCCGGAGGCGCTGCAATGGGCCCTGCAGCGCGGCTCGCGTTCGGGCCGCGTGGCCTGGCAGTTTGCGAAGGACTATGCCGGCCGCTTGCCGGAAAATGGAAACAATGAGTAAAGCAGAAGCAAAACCGGTCGACGTCGCGGTCGGCATCCTGATGCGTCCCAACGGCGACGTGCTGCTGGGCCAGCGGCCCGAAGGCAAGCCTTATGCCGGCTACTGGGAATTCCCGGGCGGGAAAGTGGAGCAGGGCGAAGACATCTTCCACGCCCTGCAGCGCGAATTCGTCGAAGAACTGGGCGTGCAGGTGTTAGAGGGCGAGCCATGGTGCTGCGTCGAACACGTGTACGAGCATGCCCACGTGCGCCTGTATTTCTACATCTGCCGCGCGTGGGAAGGCGAGCCGCAAAGCCTGGAAGGGCAAGCCTTTGCCTGGCAGGGCGCCTACAGCGTCAGTCCGCTCTTGCCGGCGACGATACCGCTACTGGAATGGCTGGACAAGCTGCGCTTCGCGTAGCGATACGCCAGCCTGATCGAGGTTTCGCGAGATCGAATGATTGTTGAACGCGCGGGCGTTCGTAATTCCGGGCAATGCCCTAATGCCGATCACTTAAGAGCCGCCGGTTACTCGTAGGGTGGGCAATTCGTAAATCAGGGCATTGCCCTGATTTACCTTGCCCACGCGTTCAAACTACGGTGCTGCAGCCCGTGCGCCGGCTCATATTGCAACTATCACCGCGTGGGGTAATCTGGTCCGGTGGACCAGATTACAAGCCGCCCACCCTACGGTTCTCACTAATTGACTGGCATTAGGGCATTGCCTGAAATTACCCCGCCCGCGCGTTCAATTCAGGCCTGAACGGACGCTATCACTCGTCGGCCAGCGGATCGTCCTGGTTTTCGTTCGGCGCCGCGCCGGGGATCGTGTATTTTTCCTCGGCCCAGGCGCCCAGGTCGATCTGCTTGCAACGATCGGAGCAGAACGGACGGAATTTATTGGCCGGGATCCATTCGACCTTCTTGCCGCAGGTCGGGCACGCAACAACAGTCATACCATTACCAATCAAGAATCAGAAATTACAGAGGGTCAGCTCGAAGGCCACGTCTTCTTCCAGCGCCTTCGGCTTGCAGTCGCCGTCCTGGCTGGTGAAGCGCACCCACAACATGTATTTATTGGCCGAGATCTCGGGGATCGCGCCCAGGGTTTCGTCGATCGACAGGCGCAGCATCTGGTACACCTTGCCCTGCAGCATCTGCTGGTAGCTGCCGCCGGTGGCCACCATGGGGACCGGGCCGCCGGAGTCGCGCAGCAGGCGCAATACCAGGGCCAGCGCCTCGAACAGCGGCGCCAGCGGCGCGAACCACTTCATGATGTCGGCATGGCGCTGCGCGGTAGGGCGCTGTTGCCAAGCATGGTAAGAGGGCAGGTCGAATTCGGAGGCGCCGCCCGGGATGATGGTGCGTCCGCGGATGCTCATCAGCCATTCATTATCGCGCACGTTCTGGCCGGTCTTGCCCTGCGCCCCGACCAGGGCGCTGCTGACGCTGTCGAGTTCGGCCAGCACGGCGTCGAGCGCCTCGGCGGCCACGTTCGGGTTGCTCCGGTAGCTCAGCAGGCTTTGCTTCTGGCGTTCGAGTTCCTGCAACAGGTCGGATTTCAGGTCGGCGCGGCCGGCCACTTCCAGCATGTCGAATATCGTGGCGAGCGCCACGTGATGCTGCATCGGATGCTCTTGCTGCACAAAGAACTTGAATTTCTCGTACAAATCTTCCAGCCGCAACAACGTGCGAATCCGCTCGTTGAAAGGATATTCGTAGACGATCAAAGTAACATTCCCCTGAATGTGGGCTGGAGAGCAACCCCGTGATTCTGAACCATGCCGCGCAAAATTACAAATAGCGCATTGACTTGTTGAGTTTTCATTTTCCCCGGGCCCTGGCCAGGGTCAGGTAGCGGGCGTGCAAGGCGTCCACCTGGGGGCCTAGCTGCTCCAGTCCATCGTCGTTGACGATGATGTCGTCGGCCGCCGCCCGGCGCTGCTCGCGCGTAACCTGGGCGGCCATGATGGCACGCACCTGGGCTTCCGAAAGACTGTTGCGGGCCATGACGCGCGCCACCTGCACCTGTTCCGGACAATCGATCGCCAGCACCCGTGTGACGCGCTCGCGCCAGGTGCCGGATTCGATCAGCAGCGGCACCACGAAGATGGTGTAGTGGCCGGTGGCGATGGCCGCCGCCGCGGCGGTGGCGTCGCGGATGCGCGGGTGCAGGATGGCTTCCAGGCGCGCGCGCGCGCTGGCATCCGAAAACACCAGGGCGCGCATCTTCGCGCGGTCGAGGGCGCCGTCAGGGGTAGCGAAATCGTCGCCGAACTCCGCCAGCAGGGCCGGCATCGCGGCGCCGTGCGGCGCGCTCAAGGCATGCGCGATCGCATCGGTGTCGATGACCGACGCTCCCAACGCGGCGAACATGTCGGCCACGGTGGTCTTGCCGCAGCCGATGCCGCCGGTGAGGCCGACCGAGAACGCGCGCGCGGTGTCCATGTCAGCCGGCGACCACGGCCTGGATCTGTTCGCTGATACGGCTGCCGTAGAGCAGGGCGATCAGGCCGGCCGCCGCCAGGTAGGGGCCGAAGGGGATCGGCTTGTCGCGGCCGCGCTTGGCGAACACGATCAGGCTGATGCCCACCACCGCGCCCACCACCGAGGACAGCAGGATGACGGTCGGCAGCATGGCCCAGCCCAGCCAGGCGCCAAGGGCTGCCAGCAGCTTGAAGTCGCCGTAGCCCATGCCTTCCTTGCCGGTGGCGAGCTTGAACAGCCAGTACACCGCCCACAGGACGAGATAGCCGGCGGCGGCGCCGATGACCGCGTCTTGCAGCGGCACGAAGGTGCCATGCAGGTTCACCAGCAGGCCGGCCCACAGCAGCGGATAGGTGAGGTCGTCCGGCAGCAGCTGGGTATCCACGTCGATGAAGGTCATGGCCACCAGCAGGTAGAGGAACAGCAGCGTGGCCAGGCCCGCCATGCCGCTGCCGAAGGTCCAGACCAGCAGGCCGGACAGTACACCGGTGAGCAGTTCGATGGCCGGGTAGCGCGGCGAGATCGGCGCCTTGCATTTGCTGCACTTGCCGCGTAGCGCCAGCCAGCTGATGACCGGGATGTTTTCCAGCGCCGTGATCTGGTGGCCGCAATGCGGGCAGGCCGAGCGTGGCACCATCAGGTTGTAGCGGCCGGTATGGGGCAGTTCCTTGCCGCTTTCCTGGGCCACGTAATTGTCGGACTCGCGCTGCATCATCTTCGGGATCCGGTGGATCACCACGTTCAGGAAACTGCCAATGAGCAGCCCGAACAGGACAGCCACCAGGGTGGCGGCCAGGGTGGCTGGGGCGGCAAACAGGAAGGATTCCACGGGCATGGCGGCAAGGTCCGATCAACAAGGTACGAAAAGATTCTTTACATCAACCTATTGTAGAGGTTTCCCTGCGATTTGGCGAAGCCTGTGAAGCGGCCGTGAAGCGTGCCGTGAAGCGCGCTGCCATTGGCGCCCGATTGTGGGGGATCATGGGTGAATCGCGGCGCGCGGCTACGCTGGACTTTCCCGCTACTCCCGGTGCCTGCGATGCCACGCGCAAACTTTACTTTCATCAACCATGCCTGTTTCATGATGCGGACCGACGGCGCCCTGCTGGTGTCCGATCCCTGGCTCGACGGCGCCGTGCTCGACGGCGCATGGGACCTCGTGGACAGCTCGACCAGCAGCGCGGGCATGATCGAGGAGCTCGGCGCCGCCGGCGTGCCGGTCTATATATGGTGTTCGCGCGCCCAACCCGACCGCTTCTCGCTGCCTTTCCTGAAGCGCTTCCGCGCCGAGTTCCGCGGCATCGCCACCTTCCTCTACCGGCCCGGGCGCGACATGCGCATCGGCGACGAACTGCGGCGCCACCGGCTGCCGGTGGCCGAATGCCCGGACGGCGTCACCGTGAGGCTGGCCGGCGACCTGCGCCTGACCGCGATCGCCAATGGCGACGGCGATACCGCCTGCCTGGTCGGCTGCGCCGGGCGCAACATCCTGAACCTCGGCGACCGCGCGCTCGCCACTGCAGCGAGCTGCCAGGCCATTGCGCCCCGCATCGCCCAGCTCGCCCCGCGCATCGACCTGCTGCTCACCGGCTTCGGCAGCATGGGCTGGTGCGGCAACCCAGAGGGCTACGCCGAACGCGAAGCGGCGGCAGCTGCGGCGGTCGAGCGCCTGGCCGTGCAGGTCGAACGGTTCCGGCCGAAACTGGTCGTCCCGGTGGCCTCGTTCGCGCGCTTCGCCCGCGCCGACAATGCCTGGCTCAATGGCGGCAGGCTGTCGCCGGCCGAGCTGCTGGAGACGCCGCGCCTGGACGGCGTGCGCGGCGTGCTGCGCTTCCTGGTGCCCGGCACCAGCATCGACCTGCAGCGCGATACGCCGGTTTCGCTGGCGCCGGCGCACCACCTGGCGCTCGCCCACTGGGCCGATTGCTGGCGCAAGCGACCGGCCCCGCTGCCGGGGCCACCGCAAGCCTCGCTGGGCGAGCTCAAAGCCGCGTTTACCCGCTACTGCGAACGCGTCACGGCGGCGACCCACCTGCTGCCGCGGGTGCTGGAAACCGTGGGCCTGCTCAAGCCGCTCCGGGTGCATCTGCCCGATTTGCGCCAGAACGTCGAGCTGTCCTACCGCCATGGCCTGCGCATGCTGCCGCGCGTGCAGGGGGCAGGCAGCGGACCGAACAGTGGGCAAAGCGGCGGGGCGCATGTGGCCATGTTCTCGGGCACGGCGCTGCAGCTGCTGCGCCTCGAGGATGGCTTCGATACCGTGTATGCGGGGGGATGCTTCTGGACGCTGCGGCGCGGCGGCCTGTCGGCCTTCGGGCGCTTCTTCCTGCCGCAGCGCATGGGCCGGCGCGGCGCCGACCGCCACCGGCCGCTGGCGATGGGCAGCTTCCTGCTGCGCGCGCTGGTGGGACGGATGGCGCGGCAGCTGCAGGCGGTGCTGCACTAGCTACCTCGTAAACAACATGCGCGACACCCTACACGGTCTGTAGAGGGGAGGAGCAAACCCGCATTCTTTACGACCCGTTTACACCTCTTGCCTTGAAATTTAGAAAATCTTTACGGCCTGCTTGATACGCTTCTCCGCATCGATCACTTACGACGACGGAGCTGCGATGAAATCAATTTCTTCTCTTTTTGCCCGTGCACGCTGCTTGCCTATGGAGGCTGGGCAGTCCGGACAGGCCTGCATCATCCGCATGACGGTCGATGCGGCATCGGTTACTAACTTGCGCCAGTTGGCAATGCGTGTATGCGGTGATGCGCTGGAATTCATGCGCATTGCCATGTGCGGTGGGAGCGCGCGGATCCAGGTCTGGATGTGCGTGCGGCGGCCCGTCGCGGCGCTGCTGCGGGAAGCGGTTGCGCGCCAGATGCCGGACGCCAGGCTCGGCCAGGCCGGTGGCCTGCCGGGAGTACGCCTGTGATTGTCACCATTGCCAGTACCCAGGGCCAGTCGCTCGCGAGCCGGCTCGCCGCCAACCTGGCCGTGCTGCGCGCCCGCAGCGGCCGCAAGATCTGCCTGATCGACGCCGATCCGCGCAGCAGCGCCTATGGCTGGAGCTGCGAGCGCAGCGCAGCCGGGCAGGGACCGTCGGTGCCGGCGCGCAAGCTGGCGGGACGGCTCTTGCCACACGAAATCGAGAGCCTGGCCAGTGCCTACAGTGATTTCCTGATCAATACCGGCGAGCGCGACACGCAGGAATCGCGCTCGGCGCTGATCGCCGCGCGCATGGTCATCGTCCCGGTCGAGACCGGGCAGGCCAATCTCGAGTCGCAGTATGCCTTGATTGCCCGGCTTAACTTCGCCCGCATGTCCAATCCATGCTTGAAGGTGCTGTTTGTCGTCGTGGCCGGAAGCAAGCCGCCGACCGGGCCGGAACTGGCTACGGTGCGCCGGTATGTCGCGCACGTGATGTCGGCAAGCCTGGCAGCAACCATGATCCACGACCCCCGCTCCCATGAATACGGTTCGGGCCGCTGTGTATGCGATGCCGAAACCTGCGATCCCGATGCTGCGGCAGAGATGCACGCACTGTACCGGGAAATCTATCCGCACTAAGCACCCGGTTTGTTGTTCTTTTTTACTACGTACCATAGAGAGATTTACCATGAAAACGACCATCCTCGCCGCAACCTTGATCACCACCTTCGCTGCCGGCAACGCGCTTGCCGACGAGGCCAAGGCGGCGACCGAGCTGAGCTTCAACGCCGCAGTCACCAGCGACTACCGCTACCGCGGCATCTCCCAGACCCGGCTCCAGCCCGCGCTGCAGGGCGGCGCCGACGTCGTGCACACCGCCTCCGGGTTGTATGCAGGCGCCTGGGCATCGACCATCAAATGGACGGAGGACGCCGGCGGCGACGGCTCCGTCGAACTCGACCTGTATGCCGGCAAGCGCGGCGAGCTCTTGCCTGGCCTGGGCTATGACGTCGGCGTGCTGACCTATGTCTACCCTTCGAATGGACTGAAGAAGGTTCCCGGCTTTACCACCGCCAACACGACCGAGCTGTACGCCCAGTTGTCGTACGGCCCGGCCCTGGTGAAATACTCGCACGCCGTGACCGACCTGTTCGGCTTCGTCGACAGCAAGAACAGCGGTTACCTCGACCTGGCCGCCAACCTCGCGGCCGGCGAAGGCACGGTGGTCAACCTGCATGCCGGACGCCAGCGTGTCGCCCACAATTCGGCGGCCAGCTATACCGATTGGAAAATCGGCGTCACGCGCGACTTCGGCATCGTCACCGGCGCGCTCGCCTACATCGGCACCAATGCCGGCAAGACGGCCTATGCGTCGCCGGCGAATGGCAAGTTCCTGGGCAAGTCGGCGCTGGTGCTCACCATCAGCAAGACCTTCTGATTTTTACGGTTTGTTTACGGAAGGGGCACGAGTCTTTACACCATTTTTAGGCGGCCGGCGCTACGCTGGCCACCTGAAACCAGAACTGCAAAGAGGGATGATATGGATGCAATCTACATCGGGGCGTTGGTGCTGCTTTTCGCACTGACATGGGCGTTTGCGCAGGGTTGCGCCAAGCTGGGAGAAAAATAATGGAAATCTGGCACATTGGCGCACTCGTCGCTGCGGGGCTACTGGTCTACCTGGTCCGCGCCTTGCTGAAAGCGGAGGAACTGTGATGACCATGCAATCCCTGGCGCTGCTTGGTGCCTTCCTCGCGGTGCTGTTCGTCCTTGCCTGGCCGCTCGGCAAGATCCTGGCCCGTGTGGGCGACGGCGGCGCGGTGCCCGGCCTGAACTGGCTGGCGCCCGTCGAGCGCCTGCTCTACCGCGCGGGCGGCGTTGCGCCTGAACAGGACATGGGCTGGAAGGCCTACGCCATCGCGCTGCTGGTCTTCAATGGCATTGGCGCCCTGTTCGTGTTCGCGCTCCAGCGCATGCAGGCATGGCTACCGCTCAACCCCCAGTCCTTGGGCAATGTCAGCCCGGATTCGTCGTTCAATACCGCCGTCAGTTTCGTCGCCAACACCAACTGGCAAGGCTACAGCGGCGAACAGACCATGAGCTACCTGACCCAGATGCTGGCCCTGACCGGCCAGAATTTCCTGTCGGCCGCCACCGGCATGGCCGTGGTCTATGCCCTGATCCGCGGATTCACCTCGCGCTCGGGCGGCAGCATCGGCAACTTCTGGGTCGACCTGACCCGCTCGACGCTGTACGTGCTGCTGCCCCTGTCCCTGCTGCTCTCCGTCTTCCTGATGGGCCAGGGCGTGATCCAGAACTTCGCTCCCTACCAGGAAGTCCAGCTGATCGATCCGGTCCCCTATTCGGCGCCCGCCACCGGCGCCGACGGCCAGCCGCTCAAGGATGCGCAAGGACAAGCCGTCATGCAAAACCTGAGCGCAGGCACCCAGACCATCGCGATGGGCCCGGTGGCCTCGCAGGAAGCGATCAAGATGCTCGGCACCAACGGCGGCGGCTTCTTCAATGCCAATTCGGCCCATCCTTTCGAGAATCCGACCCCGCTGTCGAACTTCGCGCAGATGCTGGCGATCTTCCTGATTCCGGCCGGCCTGTGCTTCGCCTTCGGCCACCTGGTCGGCGACCGGCGCCAGGGCTACGCCGTGCTGGCGGCCATGAGCCTGATCTTCGTCGCCGCCACCCTGGTGGTGATGGGCGCCGAGCAGGCCGCCCATCCGCAGCTGGCGGCGCTCGGCGTCGACCAGGGCGCCAGCGCCATGCAGGCAGGCGGCAACATGGAAGGCAAGGAAACCCGCTTCGGCATTGCGGCATCGAGCCTGTTCGCCGCCGTCACCACGGCGGCCTCGTGCGGCGCCGTGAACGCCATGCACGATTCGTTCTCGCCGCTGGGCGGCGCGGTACCGATGCTCCTGATGCAGCTCGGCGAGGTGGTCTTCGGCGGTGTCGGTTCGGGCCTGTACGGCATGCTGGTGTTCGCGATCCTGGCCGTCTTCATCGCCGGCCTCATGATCGGCCGCACCCCGGAATACCTGGGCAAGAAGATCCAGAGCCATGAAATGAAGATGAGCTCGATCGCCATCCTGGTCACCCCGGTGCTGGTGCTGGGCGGCACCGCGGTTGCGGTCATGCTCGACGTCGGCCGGGCCGGCATCGCCAACCCCGGCGCCCACGGCTTCTCGGAAATCCTGTACGCCTTCAGCTCCGCCGCCAACAACAACGGCAGCGCCTTTGCCGGACTGTCCGCCAACACGCCTTTCTACAATACGATGCTGGCCATCGCGATGTGGTTCGGACGCTTCGCCGTGATCGTCCCGGTGCTGGCCATTGCCGGCGCGCTCGCCGCCAAGCCGCGCCTCGCGGCCAATCCCGGCACCATGCCGACCCACGGTCCGGTCTTCGTCTTCCTGCTGGTTGGCGTGGTCCTGCTCGTTGGCGTGCTGAACTATGTTCCCGCCCTGGCCCTGGGCCCGGTGGTCGAACACCTCCAGCTGTATTCGAAGTAATTCGCAAGTCACTATCATGGATTCGGAGTTCACGATGTCCCAAGCAAAAACGCTGCCCCCGGTAGCGAAGTCACGCGCGCCGCTGACCCTGTTCGACGCCAGCCTGGTCTGGCCCGCGATGGCCGATGCGTTCGTTAAGCTCGATCCTCGCACCCAGGCCCGCAGCCCGGTGATGTTCGTGGTCTACGTCGGCAGCATCCTGACCACGCTGATGTATTTCCAGTCGCTCGGCGACCCTGCCGCGGCCGACAGCGGCTTCATCCTGGCCGTCTCGGTCTGGCTGTGGTTCACCGTCCTGTTCGCCAACTTTGCCGAAGCACTGGCGGAGGGACGCAGCAAAGCCCAGGCCGCATCGCTGCGCGGCCTGAAGCAGACCGTCATGGCCAAGAAACTGGACACGCCAAAACACGGCACGGGCTGGCTGCCGGTGCCCGGCGCCGACCTGCGCAAGGGCCACACCATCCTGGTCGAAGCGGGCGACGTGATCCCGATCGACGGTGAAGTCATCGAAGGCGTGGCCTCGGTCGACGAGAGCGCCATCACGGGCGAATCGGCGCCCGTCATCCGCGAGTCCGGCGGCGACTTCTCGGCCGTGACCGGCGGCACCCGCGTGCTGTCCGACTGGCTGGTGGTGCGCGTGGCGGTCAATCCGGGCGAAACCTTCCTCGACCGCATGATCTCGATGGTCGAAGGCGCCAAGCGCCAGAAGACGCCCAACGAGATCGCGCTGACCATCCTGCTGGTCGCACTCACCATCGTGTTCCTGGTCGTGACCGTGAGCCTGCTGCCGTTCTCGATGTTCGGCGTGGCCGCGGCCGGCGCCGGCAAGCCGGTCAGCGTCACCGTGCTGATCGCCCTGCTGGTGTGCCTGATCCCGACCACCATCGGCGCCCTGCTGTCCTCGATCGGGGTGGCAGGCATGAGCCGGATGATGGGCGCGAACGTCATCGCCACCTCCGGCCGCGCGGTCGAGGCGGCCGGTGACGTCGATGTGCTGCTGCTCGACAAGACCGGCACCATCACCCTCGGCAACCGCCAGGCCGCCGGCTTTTTCCCGGCCCCCGGCGTGACCGAGCAGCAGCTGGCCGATGTCGCGCAGCTGGCCTCGCTGGCCGACGAGACGCCGGAAGGCCGTTCAATTGTGGTGCTGGCCAAGCAGCGCTTCAACATCCGCGAACGCGACATGGGCACGCTCAAGGCCGTCTTCATCCCCTTCAGCGCCAACACGCGCATGAGCGGCGTCGACATCGGCGAGCGCCAGGTGCGCAAGGGCGCCGCCGATTCCGTGCGCAAGCATGTGGAAGCGCTGGGCCTGCCGTATCCGGCCGAGATGGCGCGCCTGGTCGACGACGTGTCGCGCCGCGGCAGCACGCCGCTGGCGGTGGTGGACGCCGGCCGCGTCATGGGCGTGGTCGAGCTTAAGGATATCGTCAAGGGCGGCATCAAGGAGCGTTTCGCCGAGCTGCGCCGGATGGGCATCAAGACCGTCATGATCACCGGCGACAACAAGCTCACCGCCGCCGCGATCGCGGCCGAGGCCGGCGTCGACGACTTCCTGGCCGAAGCCACGCCCGAGGACAAGCTCAAGCTGATCCGCGACTACCAGTCGCAGGGCAGGCTGGTCGCCATGACCGGCGACGGCACCAACGATGCGCCGGCCCTGGCCCAGGCCGACGTGGCCGTGGCCATGAATTCCGGCACCCAGGCCGCCAAGGAGGCCGGCAACATGGTCGACCTCGATTCGAACCCGACCAAGCTGCTCGAGATCGTCGAGATCGGCAAGCAGATGCTGATGACGCGCGGCTCGCTGACGACCTTCTCGATCGCCAACGACATCGCGAAATACTTCGCCATCATCCCGGCCGCCTTCGTCGGCACCTACCCGCAGCTCAAGGCGCTCGATGTCATGAACCTGAGCAGCCCGGATTCGGCCATCATGTCGGCCGTGATCTTCAACGCCCTGATCATCATCGTGCTGATCCCGCTGGCGCTCAAGGGCGTGCGCTACCGCGCGATCGGCGCCGCGGCGCTGCTGCGCAGGAACATCCTGATCTATGGCGTCGGCGGCATCGTCCTGCCTTTCATCGGCATCAAGCTGATCGACATGCTGTTGTCGGCCCTGAACCTCGTATAAAGAAGGAAACCTCATGAAATCCACACTGCGTCCCGCCCTGGTCCTGTTCGGCGCGCTCACGCTGATCGTCGGCATCCTGTATCCGCTGGCAGTGACCGGCATCGGCAAGCTGGCCTTCGCCGACCAGGCCGCGGGCAGCCTGGTGACGCGCAACGGCCAGATGGTCGGATCAAGGCTGATCGGCCAGTCCTTCACCTCGCCCGGCTACTTCTGGGGCCGGCCGTCGGCCACCGGGCCGATGCCCAACAACGCCTCCGGCAGTTCCGGTTCCAACCAGGGCCCGCTGAACCCGGCACTGACCGGCGCCGTCGAGGGCCGCCTGGCCGCCCTGCGCGAAGCCGACCCCGGCAACACCTCCCCGGTGCCGGTCGACCTGGTGACGGCCTCGGCGAGCGGGCTCGATCCCGAGATCAGCCTGGCCGCGGCACACTACCAGGCCGGCCGGGTCGCGGCGGTCCGCAAGATCGCACGCAGCCGGGTCGAGGCGCTGATTTCGGAGCATACTGTCGGGCAATCCCTCGGCTTCTTCGGTGAAGCCCGGGTCAATGTCCTCGCGCTGAACCTGGCACTCGACGCCGAGCCGGTGCGCTGACACCCACAGGAGAAACCTGCCGATGTTCGCAAGCGAAAGCCAGCGCCCGGATCCGGATGCGCTACTGGCCCAGGTCCAGGACCAGGAGCGCAAGGAGGCGCGCGGGCGCCTGCGTATCTATTTCGGGGCATCGGCCGGCGTGGGCAAGACCTACGCCATGCTGGCCGCGGCGCGCAAGCTGCAGGCCGACGGACGCCCGCCCCTGGTCGGGGTGGTGGAAACCCATGGCCGCGCCGAGACCGGCGCCATGCTGGACACGCTGGAATTACTGCCGCCGAAAACCCTGAGCTATCGCGGCAAGTCGCTCGGCGAGTTCGACCTCGACGCGGCGCTGGCGCGGCATCCCGGGCTGGTCCTGGTGGACGAACTGGCGCACTCGAATGCGCCCGGCTCGCGCCACCCGAAACGCTGGCAGGACGTCGAGGAGCTGCTCGACGCCGGCATCGACGTCTACACCACCATGAACGTCCAGCACCTGGAAAGCCTGAACGACGTGGTTGGCGGCATTACCGGCATCCGGGTGGCGGAAACCGTGCCCGACACCGTGTTCGACGCCGCCGACGAAGTGGTGCTGGTGGACCTGCCGGCCGACGAGCTGCTGGCGCGCCTGAAGGGCGGCAAGGTTTACCAGGCGCCGCAGGCCGAGCGCGCCACCCGTAATTTTTTCCGCAAGGGCAACCTGATCGCCCTGCGCGAACTGGCGCTGCGGCGCACCGCCGACCGGGTCGAAGACGACGTGCGCGCCTACCGCGTGGAAAAGTCGATCGATACAGTCTGGAAGACCGCCGGCGCCCTGCTGGCCTGCATCGGCCCCCGGCCCGGCAACGAGCACGTCGTGCGCAGCACTGCGCGCCTGGCCGGGCAGCTGGGTGTCGACTGGCACGCAGTGTACGTGGAAACGCCCGAACTCCAGCGCCTTCCCGCCCCGCAGCGGGAACGCATACTGCTGACGCTCAAGCTGGCCAAGGACCTGGGCGCCAGCACGGCGATCCTGGCCGGCGCCGATATCGGCGCCGCCATCGTGGACTATGCACGCGAGCACAACCTGTCGAAAGTCGTGATGGCGCGCGGCCACCGCACCTGGCCGTGGCGCACCTCGCATATGCGGCGCATCGCGGCGCTGGCGCCGGATATCGACCTGGTCGAGATCGGCGATGCCGCGTACCGCCCGGCGCCCGTTGCCCCTGGCGCTCCGGTGGCCCAGGCTGCCGCCAGAGGCAGGCGAACATGGATGGCGTACGCGATTGCCGCGGCCAGCAGCCTGGCGACGGCGCTGCTGGCAACGCCCTTGCTCCCCTACCTGGACCTGGCAAACATCGCGATGCTGTTCCTGCTGGTCGTGGTCCTGGTTGCCGTGCGCCTGGGGCGCGGCGCTTCGGTAGTGGCCACCTGCGTGGGCGTTGCCTGCTTCGACTTCTTTTTTGTCCCACCGCGCTTTTCGTTTGCCGTGTCCGACCTGCAGTACCTGGTCACCTTCGGGGTGATGCTGGCGGTCGGCCTCATTACCGGCCACCTGACGGCTGGCCTGCGCTTCCAGGCCCATGTGGCGGCGCACCGTGAACGCCGTTCGCGTGCGCTCTACGAATTCGCCAGGGAACTGTCAGGCGCGCTGCAAACCGAGCAGATCTTCGACACGACGCGGGACTTTATCCAGCGCACTTTCCGCGCCAAAGCCATCCTGCTGGTGCCCGGCCCGGACGACAAGCTGCAGGCGCCGGCGCAGCCCGAGGGCGCTGGAACGGCAGACCTGGGCATTGCCCAATGGGCCTATGACCATGCCGAAAGCGCTGGCCTCGGCACCGACACCCTGCCTGCAAGCCCCTATTTCTACCTGCCGCTGGTGGCACCGATGCGCACCCGCGGCGTGCTGGCCATCGAGCCCGAGCAGCAGCGCTGGATCCTGGTCCCCGAACAGCGCGAACAGCTCGACACCTTCGCCGCCCTCGCCGCGATTGCGCTCGAGCGCGTACATTACATCGAGGTTGCGCAAAGCGCCCTGGTCAGCATGGAAACTGAACGCTTGCGCAATTCCTTGCTGGCGGCGCTGTCGCACGACTTGCGCACGCCACTCACCTTGTTGGTGGGATTATCCGAATCCCTGACCCGCTCGAAGCCCTTGCTTCCTCCTTCACAACTCGAGCTGGCGCAGGGCCTGCACAACGAGGCCTTGCGCATGAGCGCCCTGGTAGCAAACCTGTTGGACATGGCGCGCCTGCAAAGCGGCGAAATCAAGCTAAAACTCGAATGGCAGGCACTGGAAGAGGTGGTGGGCACGGCCTTGCGCTTGACCGGGCCACTGCTGGACAAGCACGTGGTCACGACCAGCATCCCACCGGATTTTCCGCTGGTGCGCTTCGACGCCATCTTGCTCGAGCGCGTGCTGTGCAACCTGCTGGAGAATGCAGCCAAATATACGGCGCCGGGAGCGCGGATTGACATCTCGGCTGCCCTGCATGGCGCAAGCGCCGTCTTGACGGTCGCCGACGATGGTCCAGGCATCGCACCTGGCCGCGAGGAAGAGATGTTCGAGAAATTCACCCGCGGCGAGCGTGAGTCCGTCAGGAGCGGTGTCGGACTCGGCCTGGCGATCTGCCGGACCATCGTCGAGGCGCACGGTGGCATGATCCGTTATGTCAGGTCGACCCTTGGCGGTGCTGCATTCGTCATCACGCTGCCATTGGGACAACCGCCTTCTACCCAAGATGTTGAAATGGAATCAGGGAATCCATGATGAGAGAGAGCGCGCCGCTTGCCTTGCTGGTTGAAGACGAGCCACAGATTCGCCGCTTCGTACGTGCGGCGCTGGAAGAAGAAGGGTGGCATGTGCATGAAGCGGCAACGGTCCAGCGCGGCCTGAGCGACGCCGGGACACGCGCGCCCGACCTGGTCATCCTCGACCTGGGCCTGCCCGATGGCGACGGTATCGGCTTCATCAACGACCTGCGGAAATGGTCGAGTGTCCCGGTGATCGTTCTTTCGGCCCGGACAGCGGAGACGGACAAGATCAGGGCACTCGATGCCGGGGCGGACGACTACCTGACCAAACCCTTCAGCGTCGGCGAGCTGCAAGCCCGCGTGAGGGCAACGCTGAGGCGCCAGCGACAGCCGGCGACGGGCGATGCGGAGGCGGTTCGGTTCGGCGACGTGACGGTCGACCTCAAGGACCGGCGCGTCCTCAAGGGCGGCAAGGGAGTGCACCTCACGCCGACTGAGTACCGGTTATTGGCTGTCATGGTCGCGAATGCGGGTCGGGTGGTGACGAACCCCCAGTTGCTGCGATCCGTCTGGGGACCCTCGCACATCGAAGACGGGCATTACCTACGCATTTACATGGGCCACCTGCGTCACAAACTGGAAGACGACCCGGCCCAGCCGCAGTACTTGCTGACGGAAACCGGCGTTGGTTACCGGCTGTTGACCGGAACCGCGTGAGCGCCTTTTTCCGCCCAGTGTCCGCATGCACCATTGGACGCGGCTGGTCGCGGGCATTGCCTTGAGACCACGTTCAGTCCTTGGCATCTCGCTTGTGCAGTAGTTTGCCAAGCCCAGGCAAACTACTGCGAACACCATGAGATTACTGCGACTTCACTGCGAAATTTTCTGGGACGCTGCGAAGTATTCCGAGAACCTGCAACCCCCGTGTAGGAACTCACGACATCTCGCAGTAGCTTCCCCTTGATCTCCGAGTGCTTGTCCGGTATCTCGCAGTCCTTTTTCTCACAAAGCTTCGCAGTTTTTTGGCGAGGCGTTACATAAGGTGCTATCTGGCACCAAGGTTCGAGGCTTCGGGCGGACGAGTCCGCAAGGCGCTCTCTGTTCGTCGCCATCGACCGTGCCACGCGCTGGGTATTCATCGACATCTATGCTGACCAGACTGAAAGCAGTAGTGTCGATTTCCTGGCAAAGGCGCGCGCTGCCTGCCCCGTCAAGATCGTCAAACTGCTTACCGATAACGGCAGCCAGTTCACCGACCGCTTTACCGAAAATGGCAAAAACAGGGAACCCAGCGGGCGCCATTATTCGACCGTCTGTGCAAACAATTCGATATCGAGCACCGGCTTATTCCGCCAGGTCATCCACAGACCAATGGCATGGTCGAGCGTTTCAACGGCCGTATCAGCGATATCGTCAACCAGACCCGTTTCGGCTCGGCCACCGAGCTTGAATCGACGCTGCGCAACTACGTCAAGATCTACAACCACAACATCCCACAGCGGGCATCAAAGCATCAGACGCCGATCCAGGCCAAGGATTGGCAAGCCAAACGCCCGGAATTGTTCACTAAACGCGTGTATAACCAAGCGGGTCTTGACAACTAGGGGCGGCTAGAGTCGCCCACCGGAATCCAGCGAGGCCGCTGTAGGAGCTCAGCGTTTCTATATCAGCATTTCAGCGAATTGCCGCCAAGCACCAAGGTTGGAAATTGCCGCCTCGGTCGCGCTTCCTTCGCCTGCCAGCTTGTCTGTCCCGTTCTTATTTTTCGAAAATAATCGCCTTTCAAGTGCCGTGTAATCCCCAGCAGGGAACTCCTGATTATTCAGGTTTATTCCTTTTGTGAATGCCGCAAATCATCAAGCATTGTCGTCCGCAAAGAAACTTTATTGTGACGGAACGTTAATCACATGAAAATACTGGCGAGCAAGACGGATTTCGTGTGTCGACCGAAAATTCTTGCAGTATTGGGTTCTCAACGCTGGATTTCAGCGACCCGGAAGTGGAATTTGATATTAAATTATTTAGCGATCGATTGTCATTTTAGGCGTTTATGCGTAAGCTGAACCACGACTCAGTGAGTATACATCTTTCAGAAACGACTCCAATCCATGCGTTTGCGACAGCGGATGACATCATTAGAATCGTCAAATCAGATGGGTTTTCAATAGCCACAACAACCTGAAGCGTACAATTCGAGCATATTTATGAAATTTGCTGCCATATCCTGGATTGGGGCGATTTTTCTTTGTGCGACTTCGCCCACGGCGGCGCAAACCCGCGCCCCCGACGCCGTGCCCGCCTTCAAGAAACTCGACTCGGTCGAAGCACGCGTGCAGGGCTGTGTGACGTGTCACGGACAGCAGGGGCAAGGTACTGCGAACGGCTATTTCCCGAGAATTGCAGGAAAACCCGCCGGATATCTCTACAACCAGCTTGTCGCTTTCCGCGACGGCACACGCAGTTATCCACCGATGAACTATCTGGTAGCCTACCTTCCAGACGCTTATCTCAAGGAAATGGCGGAGCACTTCGCAGCCCAAAGGCCCGCCTACAGCACGCAACAGCGCTCAGAGCTGAGCGCAGCCACCGCGGCACGCGGGCAGATGCTCGTCACCGCGGGCGACCCGAGCAAGGGTTTGCCCGCATGTATCGCATGTCATGGCGCCGGCCTGACTGGCATGGAGCCAGGCATTCCCGGCCTGGCTGGCCTGCGTCCCGCTTATGTCGTCGGCCAGCTCACCAGGTGGAAAGTCGGCGAGCGGCGCGCCGCAGAGCCGGATTGCATGAAACGCATTGCCTCCCGCCTTACAAACGAGGACATCTCCGCGGTGGCCGGATACCTTGCCCATCAAACGCCGCCGGTGAATGCGTCGCCGGAACCCTCGAATTTAGTCCGAATGCCCTTTGCCTGTGGCAGCCAGCGGTAGGTCCCCATGCGTACAAGTGCCCGTATCGTTGTCATCCTGGCTGCCATTGCTGTCGTTGCGGCAGCGGCCTTTTATTACCTGCGCCCAGGAATGCTTACCCCGGTCAGCGGCGCCCCACAGCTCAGTGCATCCACCCAGCTCATCAATAAAGGCGAGTACCTGGCCCGCATTGGCGACTGCATCGCCTGCCATACCCAGCCAACCGGCATTGCCTTTGCTGGCGGCAGGGCCATGCACACGCCATTTGGGGCGCTCTATGTCCCGAATATTACGCCGGACGATGAAACCGGAATTGGCCTGTGGACGTCGGACGAGTTTTATCGAATGATGCATTCGGGCCTCGCGCGCAATGGTTCGCTGCTGTATCCGGCGATGCCTTATCCTCAATACACCCAGGTTACCCGGGCTGATTCAGACGCAATTTATGCGTATTTGATGTCCATTACACCGGTTAAACAAAAAAACCGCGAACATGAATTGCGTTTTCCATATAACAATCGCGATCTCCTGATCGGTTGGCGTACCCTGTATTTCAAGGAGGGTGAATACAAGCCGGATCCGAAACAGTCGGTGGACTGGAATCGCGGCGCTTATCTCGTCAAGGGACTGGGCCATTGTGCGATGTGCCATACCGCTGTCAACGCGCTTGGCGGTTCAAGCGAGGCGAAAGCTTTTGAAGGCGGAATGATTCCAAACCAGAATTGGTATGCGCCTTCGCTTACGTCGAACAAGGAAGCAGGCTTGGGAAACTGGACCATCAAGGAAATCACCGACCTGCTGCAATCCGGGGTGTCGCACCGCGGGACCGTATATGGTCCAATGGCCGAGGTTGTATTCAACAGCCTGCAATACATGACGGATGACGATGCCAAAGCGATGGCCGTCTATCTAAAGGCCTTGCCGCAAAAAGAAGAGTCCGCGCCGCCGACCAGCCAGGCGCGCCTGGTCAGCCCCGAAACCATGGAGCTGGGAAGGAAAGTGTACGTCGCACAATGCGTCATGTGCCATGGCGACAATGGCCGTGGCCAACCGCCAGCTTACCCACCGCTGGCAGGGAACCAATCCATCACAATGGAAACACCTGTCAACTCCATTCGCATGGTGCTCAACGGAGGCTATCCGCCGGGCACCAAAAAGAATCCGCGTCCGCACGGCATGCCGCCGTTCTCGCACATCCTGAACGACGATGAAGTAGCCGCCGTCACGACCTATATTCGCGTCGCCTGGGGGAACACGGGTACTCCAGTCAATGCAAAGCAGGTCAATGACCTGCGCATCTTACTGCCTGAATAAGGATGAAAACGATGATCCCAACGGACGAGAGTGAATTCGAACTGGAGAAAAGGATCGACGAAATTGTCAGCCATGGTCCGTCGGGCGCATTCGCGGTAGCCGGGCTTGCCACTGCCATTGTAGTCGCCATGTTTTTCATCTTTTATTTCGTCGTATATCTTCCCAGGGGCACAGTGCAATGACGTCATCGAAGCCGGCCGACCCGCACGGTAATGCGCCTCACGCATCGCAAGCCGTTGCCGATTCGGCGGAACATCGTTGGGCAATCATTGTTGGTCTGATCATTCTTTCGCTGGTAGCGATGATGGTCTTCACCGGTGTGTATTGGTCGGCCATGCCGCCCTCGCGGGTAGAAACCGTCGACGTAAAAACCCTCCACCTAAAAGGCGAGTTTGTCGAAAACAATCTTGGTACATCGATCGAGCAGGATGGCCGCGTCATCGTCAGGCTGATCGCCCAGCAGTACTCGTTCACGCCCCAATGCATCGTTGTTCCGGCCGGACTCTCCGTCACCTTCCGGGGCACCAGCACCGATGCCATCCACGGCTTTGTCGTTGGTCGCACCAACGCCAACACCATGCTCATTCCTGGCTTTGTATCGACCTTCACGACATCCTTTCCCAAGACCGGCGAACTGCTCATGCCGTGCCACGAATACTGCGGCACCGGACACGAAGCCATGTGGGCCAGGGTCCAGGTTCTTCCTCCCGAAGAGTTCTACGCCAAAGCGAAAGCGGCAGAAAGGCTGAGCTGTGTATCTCGCTAAGCGACTGGTTCTGGCCCACTTCTGGGTCGCGTTCATCGCCTTTTTTGCCGCCATCCTGCTGGGCGAGTGGCAAATGTACGTCCGCAGCCCCTTGTCCCCCTGGGTTAACAACCCCGAACATTACTATCGCTCGGTCACCGCACATGGCACGGTCATGGCATACGTGTTGCCAACCCTGGTCGCGATGGGCTTCGGTTATGCGATCACCGAGCTGGCACTGAAACGGCCGCTCAAGGGCATGCGCTGGGCCTGGGCAGGCTTCTGGCTGGTCATTGCCGGAACGCTGATGGCCGCGGTGACGACCGCACTGGGCAAGGCCTCGGTACTGTATACCTTCTACCCGCCAATGATCGCCAGCAGCTTCTATTACCTCGGGGTGGTGCTGGTCGTCGTCGGTTCGTGGATCTGGGTCGCCCTGATGTCCATTAACTTGTATGCCTGGAAGAAAGAGTCGCCTGGCGCTACTGTCCCGTTAGCAATGTACGGCAATGTTGCTGGTGCTTATCTCTGGGCCTGGACCTCTGTGGGCGCATCGGTTGAAATCCTGACGCTCATCCTGCCTGCCTCACTGGGATTCACGGACACCATCAACGCCGGCCTCGCCCGCGTATTCTTTTCCTGGACGCTGCACGCCATCGTGTATTTCTGGCTGATGCCTGCATACATCGCGTTTTATACGTTGTTTCCCAGAGCCATCGGCGGGCGGCTGTACAGCGACACGATGGGTCGAGTGGCATTCGCGCTGTTCCTCGTATTTTCGATGCCAATCGGTATACACCACCTGTTCGCCGACCCCCAGGTCGGTGCCGGCTTCAAGTTCGTCCACGCGGCCATGACGGCGATGGTGTCGATACCGACGCTATTAACTGTCTTCACCATCGTCGCATCGGCCGAGGTGGTTGGCCGCCTGCGGGGCGGGAAGGGACCGTTCGGATGGGTCAAGGCCTTACCCTGGGACAATCCAATGATGCTCGCGGTGACCTTCGCGTTCATCATGCTGGGGTTTGGCGGCGCCGGCGGCATCATCAACATGAGCTATCAGCTTAACGAATCCATCCACAACACGCAGTGGGTCACCGGCCACTTCCACTTGATTTTCGCAGGCGCGATCGTGATCATGTATTTCATGGTCGCGTACGAATTGTGGCCCCAACTGCGCAATTCCGCCCCGTTTTCCGCCAGGCTGGTCAGGACACAGCTATGGCTCTGGTTCGTCGGGATGATGATCCTGACGATGCCGTGGCACCTGGTTGGCCTGCTCGGTGCGCCGCGCCGCATGGCCTATTACGACTACACGCATCCGGCACTGGCGCCCCAGGCGATCACGGTCACGATTTCGACCTTCGGCGGTTTGCTGCTGGTCATTTCCGCGGCGCTGTTCCTGTACCTCCTAGCCGCTGCCAAGACCCAATCCGCCTCCGTGCCCGAATTTTCGTTCAGCAAGGCCGTTCATCCCGGTACAAAACCTCCTGCCGTTCTGAACAGCCTCGGCCTCTGGGTCGCCATGATGATCGCGCTCACTGTCGTCAACTATGGATATCCCATCGTGCAGCTCGCGCTGACGCCGGAGGCGTCGGTTCCCATCATCCCAGTCGGAGAGCGGTAATGCGCGAACATGGATTTTTCTCCCGCAAGAACCGGTGGACCTGGGTCAGTGTCATGGCCCTTGCCGGCCTGACCGCCGCGTCTGTTTTCGTCGGCTTCGGACTGCTTCCGTCGGCACAGGCGGACTTCCGGGCCCAGGGCCTGTGGGACAGCATCTGCCGGGCTGCCGGGGTGCCCAGCAAGTGGCTGGCCAGCACCGACCAAAAGGCCCCGCTCATTTCCACGAACGTCGTGCTGCTGCCGGAGATGGGAAGGCAGGCGTCGTCCGCGTCCGTCGGCCGCGGCGCCACGCTTGCACTGAATTGCACGATGTGTCACGGGGCACAAGGGATGAGCAGGTCCGATGCGCCTAATCTGGCCGGGCAATATCCTGAAGTCATACACAAGCAACTGCTCGACTACAAGAACGGTCAGCGCGCCAACCCCATCATGGAGGCATTGTCGATCAACCTGGAGGACCAGGACATGCGCGACCTGGCAGCCTATTACGCCAGCCTGCCAAAGGCGCGTACGGCGCCAACCATGTACGGCGAGACACTGCCGGCACTCGTACGCGTCGGCGACCCCATGAGAAACATCGCGCCGTGTATTTCCTGCCATGGCGGAGTCGATCAAAAGCTGGGCGCACCCTGGCTTGAAGGGATGCCGAAGCAATACCTCGTGCAGCAGTTGCAGGCGTTCAAGGAAGGACGCCGCCGCAACGACGGGCAGCAGCAGATGCGGAACGTCGCGCGAAGCATGAGCGCGGAAGAAATCGAGACGGTGTCGGCTTTCTACGCCCGCAAGGCTGCCGCCGCGGGTATATGATCCGGCTGACCGGCCTGGCAGCCTTGCTGGTTCAGGCGTCAGACGTTAACAGCGATGCGCGGCAAGCGCCGCCCATGGTATAGATTCCCACTCACTCCTGCGGTAGCTGCCTCCGAGGTACGGTCCTTCATCGCGCTCTCGCGGTCGTTTTTTTCCGCAAAAAATCGTCGATTTTCGGATGCGATGCGAGTTGCGGTCGCGCCACATCAGCATCATTTTTCCTGGCGAGAGCAACTGTCCGTTTCATGCCTTCTCGCCCCCAATATATAATGAGGATTAGCAACCTCCTGCTGATTTTCCTGCCGATCTGTACTACCACTTTGCGCCGCCCGGCGCACGAACTGAACAACAACGCCCGAACAAAGCTGACGTTGTGGCAACGTTGGCGCGGCTCCTCTGAGAGAACAGCATGACATTGGCGACTGACCAAAATTCCCACGGGCACGGCATTTCGCCGACCGGGCTGCAGTTCATCGCGATCCGCGATGCGGTGATGGATCATTGGGAACGGGAAGTACGCGCGCGCGTCGACGGCGCCAGAAACCTGCTGCGCCCGGTGCTGACCAATACGCTTCCAGCGTTTTTCGACAACATCGCGGAAGCCTTGAGCCCGGATCACCCTCGTGAACAAGGATCGAGCTATACGAACGCGGCCGGTGTCCACGGAAGTGAGCGTGCGCGCATGACGCCGTTCGGACCTGACCAGGTTGTTCATGAATACCAGATTCTTCGCGAATCGATCGCGGTTGTGGCAAGAGGCCGGGTGGCACTAGGCGAGGCCGAGTGGGCCGTGATCGACGGATCGATCAACTCCGCGACACGCGAGGCGATTCGCTCGTTCACGCGTATTCATGAGGAGCTGCGACACAAGGTGGCCGCGGCCTTATCCCATGACATGCGCACGCCGCTGTCGGTGGTTGCCCATGGCGCCCAGCTCCTCCAGATCACATCTGATTTATCGATGGTCCGACATGTCGCGTCCAAGATCGAATCGAACACGGACCGGATCGAAAAAATGATGGCGGAACTGCTCGACGCGCTGACCTTTCAAGGCGCGGCGAAAATTCCCCTGCACCTGACCCGATTCGATATCCTCGACTTGATCCAGGAAATGCGAGAGCAATACTCCCACGTCCACGACAACGACGTCATGGTCGACATGTCCAGCGAGCCGGTGATGGGTTATTGGTGCCGTGCATCGTTGCGTCGCGCCGTGGAAAATTTGATCAACAACGCGTTCAAGTATGGTGACCGCAATACCGTCAAGATCATGGCGTGCCAGACGCGTGGCCGATTAATGCTCAGCGTCCACAATGAAGGTAATGCGATTCCCGAGGAGCAGCACGACCGGATCTTCGAATATCTTCGCCGCGAATCGGGGCCGCTATCAGCGACGGGCTGGGGCATTGGTCTGCCGTTCGTGAAAGCGGTTGGGGAGAGCCATGGCGGCAGTGTTTCGGTAGACAGTTCGCCAGAATTGGGTACGACATTTATTATCGACATTCCAGTCGACTGCCGACCTTTCATAGAAGAAGCCAGCAAGCAGCTGACTGTGTCGTAAGCAAGCCGGCGCTGCGTTCAGGCGCAAGAAATGTGTTGTTGCGCGTGACGCCGTGTTGCACTTTTCCGCGCTTGTGCGCCAGACGCTCCAGACGCCGTGTATTTGACCGTTTCAAGGCTTCGATCCCATTGCTTGGGAAAACTGGCGCAGATTCACATGACCTTATGAATCTGGCCAGCCAGAGCGCCTACACCACCGAACCGAGCTTGAAGATCGGCATATACATCGCAATCACCAGGCCGCCGATGAGCACGCCCAGGATCACCATGATCAGCGGCTCCATCAGCGAGGACAGCCCCGCCACCGCTTCGTCGACTTCCTCTTCGAAGAAGTCGGCCACCTTGCCCAGCATGGCGTCGAGCGAGCCGGATTCCTCGCCGATCTGCACCATCTGGATCACCATGTTCGGGAACACGTTCACATTCTGCATCGACAGCGTCAGGCTGGTGCCGGTGCTGACTTCGTTCTGGATCTTGCGGGTCGCTTCCAGGTAAACCGCGTTGCCGGAGGCGCCGCCGACCGAGTCTAGGGCTTCCACCAGCGGCACGCCGGCGGCGAACATGGTCGACAGGGTGCGGGTCCAGCGCGCGATGGTGGCCTTGCGGATCACTGCGCCGAAGATCGGCAGGCGCAGCAGGATGCGGTCCATCGCCTGCTGCATCTTGAGCGAGCGTTGCCAGGTCTGGAAGAAGAAGTACAGGCCGCCGAAAATCGAGCCGAAGATCAAATACCACCAGGTGACGAAGAATTCCGAGATCGCCATCACGATCAGGGTCGGGGCGGGCAGGTCGGCGCCGAAGGTCTTGAAGACTTCCTTGAAGGCCGGGACCACCCAGATCATGATCACGGCCGTGACGACAAAAGCGATCGCGATAATCGAGACCGGGTACATCAGGGCCGATTTGATCTTGGCCTTGATCGCCAGCGTCTTCTCTTTATAGATCGCCAGGCGGGTGAGCAGGTCTTCCAGGATGCCGGCCTGTTCGCCGGCGCCCACCAGGTTGCAGAACAGCGGGTCGAAATACAGCGGGTATTTGCGGAAGGCGTTGTTCAGGCTGGTGCCGGTCTCGACGTCGTTGCGCAGGTCCATGATCAGCTTGGACATCGATGGGTTGCCATGGCCCTTGCCGACGATGTCGAAGGCCTGCAGCAGCGGCACGCCGGCCTTCATCATGGTCGCCAGCTGGCGCGTGAACAGGGTCAGGTCCTTGTCGGTGATCTTCTTGCCGCTGCGGTAGGCTTTTTTCTTGACCTTGGTGACCAGGATGCCCTGGCGCCGCAGCGTGACGTTGACGATCGCCTCGCCGCCGGCACGCAGTTCGCCGCGCACGGTCTTGCCGGTCTTGTCCTTGCCTTCCCAGGCGTAGACCGATTCCTTGACCTGCGCGCCGCCGCGGCTCCGGGGTTGTAGGGAGGTTGCCATAGTAATTCGCCTATTCGTTGGTGCAGCCGAGCACTTCTTCGAGACTGGTCAGTCCCTGTTTCACTTTCATCAGGCCCGAGCGGCGCAGCGAATTCACGCCTTCCTTCTCGGCCTGGGCGGCGATCTGCATCGAATTGCCGTGCGCAAGGATCAAGGCCTCGATCGCAGGCGTGATCGGCATGATCTGGTAGATGCCGACGCGGCCCTTGTAGCCGGAACCCAGGCAGCGGTCGCAGCCCACCGGGCCATAGGGTTTCCAGCCGGCGTCGAGGTCGGCCTCGCGGTAGCCGGCCGCGGCCAGCGCTTCGCGCGGGGTGTCGAGCGGCTGCTTGCAGGTGCACAGGCGGCGCGCCAGGCGCTGGGCCGTGATCAGGATCACCGACGAGGCGATGTTGAAGGGCGCCACGCCCATGTTCATCAGGCGCGTCAGCGTCGACGGCGCATCGTTGGTGTGCAGGGTCGAGAACACCATGTGGCCGGTCTGGGCGGCCTTGATCGCGATGTCGGCAGTTTCCAGGTCGCGGATCTCGCCGACCATGATGATGTCGGGATCCTGGCGCAGGAAGGATTTCAGGGCCACCGGGAAGGTGAGGCCGGCCTTGTCGTTGACGTTGACCTGGTTCACGCCCGGCAGGTTGATTTCGGCCGGGTCTTCCGCGGTCGAGATGTTGATGCCCGGCTTGTTCAGCACGTTCAGGCAGGTATATAGCGACACGGTCTTGCCGGAACCGGTCGGGCCGGTCACCAGCACCATGCCGTAGGGACGCGAGATCGCGTCCAGCAGCAGCGCCTTCTGGTCCGGGTCGTAGCCCAGCGCGTCGATGCCCATCTGCGCCTGGGTGGCGTCCAGGATACGCATGACCGTCTTCTCGCCGAACAGCGTCGGCAGGGTCGAGACGCGCAAGTCGATGGTGCGGGTCGGGCCCATGACCAGGCGCATGCGGCCATCCTGCGGGACGCGCTTTTCCGAGATGTCGAGCTTGGCCAGCACCTTGATGCGCGAGACCAGCTTTTCGCGGATCGACAGCGGCGGCGAGGCATGGTCGCGCAGCACGCCGTCCACGCGCAGCCGGATGCGGTAGTATTTTTCGTAGGGCTCGAAGTGGATGTCCGAGGCGCCCATCTGCACCGCATCCATCAAAATCTTGTTCAGGAAGCGCACGATCGGCGCGTCTTCGACATCGTTGGTCGCGTCGGGCGGCGCCAGCGCCTGCGCCTCTTCTTCGGCGAATTCGATTTCCGCTTCTTCGCCGGCCAGGTCGTTCAGGCTTTGCTCGGCGCTCTTGGCCAGCCCCGCCAGCAGCTTGAGCAGGGTGTCGTGGGCCACGATCACCGGTTCCACCGAAGCCTCGCTCTGGAACTTGATCTGGTCCAGGGCCTGGGTGTTGGTCGGGTCGGACAGCGCCACCGACATCTTGTTGCCGCGCTTGGCCAGCGCGATGACGCGCTGCGCCTGCATCAGCTTGGCGTCGATCGCGGCCAGCGGGAAGGCCTCCGGCGCAAAGCTCGAGAGGTCGAGCAGCGGGTAGCCGAAGGTCTCGGCGCAGAAGCTTGCTAAGCTGCCCGGATCGATGATGCCGCTCTCGAGCAGGGCGTCGATGAAGGCAGTCTTGTCGGCCGTCGCCTTCTTTTGCACTGCGTCAGCCTGCCCCACGCTCAACCGGCTGGCCTGGACGAGCGCACGCGCCAGTCCGGACATCTGCGTGCCGGTGGTCGTGTTGGGGAGGACTGCTGCCATATGCGCCGTGGAAAAGGAAGGGCCGGAAAAGGGAAAACAATGCGGGAAGGATTCTTTGGATGATGCCTACAGGCATCAAATTTGTAAAGGTTTTGTGCCCGCGTAGATGCGTGCGCGCCACGTAGGCGCAATAGCATGCGCCCATTCATGGTGCACCCGACAAGCCTTGTGGTGAGGCCGACAAGGATTATGGTTCAGGCGACAAGGAAACGCTTTGACGGCGCCGGACGCAGCAGCTTGACCAGCCTGATGGCCTGGTGTTCGACCTGCACCACTTCGATGACACAATTGGCAAGCCTCAATGCGATCGGCGCATCCGGGATCTCCTGCAGCACCTCCAGCAGCAGGCCGTTTACGGTGCGTGGGCCGTCCAGCGGCAAGCTGAGTCCGAGCTGCTTGTTGATGTCGCGCAGCGGGGTGCTGCCCGCGATGAGGCATTCGCCATGCGCGTCCCAGCTGGCCGCGTCGCAGATCTCGCCGGCCGTTTCCGGGGTGCTGAAGTTGCCGACCATTTCCTCGATGATGTCGTCGAGCGTCACGAGGCCCTGCACCTCGCCGTATTCGTCGACGATGATGCCGAGCCGTTCGTGCTCTTCCTGGAAGTGCTGGAGCTGGTCGAGGGCGCGCGTGTCTTCGGGGATGAAATAGGGCGGCACCAGCAGGCCGCGCAGCTGCTCGCGGGTGACCTCGCCCGGTTCGCGCAGCAGCCCGAGCGCCTTGCGCACGTGCAGGATGCCGGCGATGCGGTTGATCTCGCCCTCGATCACGGGCAGTTCGTTGTGGGAGCTGCTTGCCAGGGCGTCGAGGATGGCCTCGATCGGGCCCTGCAGGTCGATCGCCTCGATCTGGCTGCGCGGGGTCATGATGTCGTCGACCTTCACCGCTTCGAGGTCGAACAAATTGAGCAGGATGCTGCGGTGCTTCTGCGGGATGAAGCTGCCGCCTTCCAGCACCACTGAACGCAATTCTTCGCGCGACAGGCGCTGGCGCGCGGCGTCCGGCTGGGCCGGGATGCGCAGCAGGCGCAGCAGGGCGCGCACGAACAGGTTGACGAAGGAAATCAGGGGACGTCCCACCCGCATCAGGCCCTTGAGCGGCAGGCTGGTGGCGACCGCGATCGGTTCCGGGTAGGTGGCGCCGATCACCTTGGGCGCGACTTCGGCGAACACGATCAGCAGGAAGGCCACCGCGGCGGCGGCCCCGGTCACCACGCTTTCCTCGGCGCCGAACAGGCGGATCGCGATCACCGTGACCAGCGCCGCGCACATGGCATTGAGCAGGACGTTCGCGATCAGCACCAGCGACAGGAAGCGGTCGATGCGTTCCAGCAGCCAGAGGGTGGTGATGGCGCCGCTGTTGCCGCGACCCGCAAGGTGGCGCAGGCGGTATTTATTGGCGGCCATCAGGGCCGTCTCCGTCATCGCGAAGAAGGCGGAGAACAGGATCAGCAGCGCGAGTGCCAGCACGAGCACCCACAAAGGGACGGTATCCAAGGGTCACCGTGAAGGAACTTGCGGGGTTTGAGTTTAAGGCAAGCCGGGGTGGGGGGCAAGCGGGGAGAATGTTGGAGCCGGTAGTGCAGGGTTCCGCTAGGGGGGTTCCCGCAAATTGGGTTCCCGCCTTCGCGGGAACCAAGTTCGTAGCAAGCGGCTAACGTGTATCGGTAGCCGCTATAAATTACAACTTAACGCAGCGCCAGCCGATTCGCCGAACCGCTCGAAACCGGCGAACCCGCTTCCAGCTTGAACACCGACAGCGCCCCGGTCAGCTGCGTGGTCTGCTCGGTGAGCGACTCCGCCGCCGCCGACGCCTCTTCGACCAGCGCCGAATTCTGCTGGGTCATCTCGTCGATGCTGCTGATCGCGCGGCCGATTTCGTCGATGCCGGCGCTCTGGCGGGCGCCGGCGGCGCTGATTTCCATCATGATCGCCTGCACCTTGCGCACCGATTCCACGATCTGGCCCATGGTCACGCCGGCTTCGTCCACCAGCACGCTGCCTGCGCTGACCTTGGCCACCGAGTCGCCGATCAGGCCCTTGATCTCCTTGGCCGCCGCCGCCGAACGCTGCGCCAGGTTGCGTACTTCGCCTGCGACCACCGCAAAGCCGCGGCCTTGCTCGCCGGCGCGTGCCGCTTCCACCGCCGCGTTCAGCGCCAGGATATTGGTCTGGAAGGCGATGCCGTCGATGACCGAGATGATCTCGACGATCTTGTTGGCCGAGCTGTTGATGTCGCCCATGGTGGTGACCACGCCGCCGACCACCTGGCCGCCGCGGGTGGCGATATCGGTCGCGGTTTCCACCAGTGCGTTGGCCTGGTTTGCAGCGGCGGCGTTCTCGCGCACGGCGCCGGTCAGTTGGTCCATCGAACGGCTGGTGCGGTCCAGGCTTGCGGCCTGCGATTCGGTGCGCTGCGCCAGGTCGGCATTGCCGCTTGCGATTTCGGCGCTGGCCAGCGCGATGGTGTCGGCCGAAGCCTTGATTTCGGCGACCAGGGTCGCCAGGCGGCCGCGCATGTCCTTGATCGCCACCAGCAGGCTGCTGTCGTCGCCGGCTTCGATGCGGATCTCGGTCGACAGGTCGCCGGCGGCCACGGCGCGTGCGATCTCGCGCGCATACGCCGGTTCGCCGCCGAGCTGGCGCCAGATGGTGCGCACCACGAACCACGAGATCACGGCCAGGCTGGCGATGACCACGAGGGCGGTCAGCAACATCGACATCACGACCTTGTTGACGCTGTTCTTGCTGTCCTCGATGCCGGTGGCGAACTGGCGCTGGGCCGCTTCGTTGACCTTGGCCAGGTCGGTGTTCAGGACCGACAGGGCCGATTGCATCTTGCCGACGACCGCCTGCGGGTCGCCTTCTTCCATCTCGAGCATGATGCGCGCGGCCGACAGGGCCGGCGCGTAATAGGCGTCGAATTCCTTGCCGAGGCGCGTGCCGGTCTCGAGCTGGCCGGGAATCTGTTTGAATTTGTCCAGCTTGGCGCGCAGCTTGCTGGCCTGCTCGCCGACCTGGCCGATCTTCTCCTTGTCGCCTTCGGCGACGGCGTCACGGAAGCCATCGGTGATGGCCACCACGTCGAGGGTGAGTGCCTTGGAGGCATCGAGCACCGGGTAGTCGACGCTGGCGGTCGTGGTGATCGAATCCAGTGCGCGGTTCGCGATCATCGCGCTGGCGCCGGCGCCAAGGCCGAAAATAATGGCGGAAATAACGGGCAGTGCCCAGATCCTGCGCTTGATGCTCATTGTTGTCTCCAAAAATGCAGAAACCGCCGCGGGCGTAAATACCGGCGGCGGGTGGTGCTAGACGCGTATGCGCTTATTGCGCGGTGTAGACGACTTTGACGGTCGCATCGACGGCGCTCTTCTCGATATAGCCGATGGCCTTCGGGTTGGCGGCGACGGCAGCCTTGACGGCGGCGTTGTCGGCGACTTCCTTCGGCATCGTGGCCTTGCCGGTGAAGACCAGCTTCGACCACAGGGCCTTGGCCTGGGCGGCATCCTTGTCCGCGACCTTCTTGTAGAACTCGGCGCGAACCGGGGCTGCGTCGGACTGGTCGATCGGCGTCATGGACGACGATTTACCCAGGAAGAACTGGGCGACCTGCTCCTTGGTCATCGAGGCTTCGGCGGCTTTCGGGTTGACCACGACCACCACTTCGGCGAAGGCCGGAGCGGCGACCAGGGTAGCGGCAGCGAACAGCGTTGCAAAAATCTTGTTCATATGTCGCTCCTTAGAAGACGAAATCGAGGGCGACGGCGCCGACTGTCACGGTGTCGTTGAAGCCAGGCTGGACGTTGATGAACAGGCCGTTGCCGTTCTTCGGCTTGATGCGGTCGACCTGCGCCTTGAGTGCGACCGAGCTGGCGAAGTCCCAGCGGACGCCGATGGTGTTGGTCGACTGCTCGCCCTGGCCCACGCCGGTATTCGGCAGGCGGCGCACGCCGGCGCCAAGCGCCTGCATGGTCGGGGTGCAGGCGGCCGGGAAGCCGGCCGGGCAGGCGGCGCGCACGGTGTTGACGACGGCGCTGTCGATCTTCAGCTTGCTGTGGGTGACGTACGGCAGGAATTTGCCGATGCGGTAGCCGCCCATCACGTACCACGAGCTGGTGTCGTTGATATAGGTCTCGGACTTGCGCTTGGCAAACTCGGTCTGGACGACGATGTTATTCCAGTCCATCGACAGGCCGAGCGAGCTGAAGTGCGCACGCTTGTCCTTGGCTTCGATCTCGGCAGCCAGCGGAGCCAGCTCGGGGAAGCGGTAGCCGGCGGCGGCGGCGCGCAGGCCACCCACCAGGGTGTTGAGCGAGACCGAATCGTCGATGGTGATCTTGCCGGTGGCGTGACCTGCACGGACGGTGAACGGGCCGTGTTCGGCGCTGACGTTCACGGCGGCGAGCTCTTTGCCACGCACGTGGATATTGCCGGAGATCGGGGATTTCACATTGCCATAAGCCAGTTGTGCGGTGACCGAAGTGTCGCCGAAACCGTGTTGCCAGGTCACGTCTGCGCCATCGACGCTGTTGAACGGGACCTGCGAGTACACTTCCGCCGGCGGACGCAGCATGGTGTTGGCATAGCCGACATTGCGGTAGTCGGAAATCATGAACACCGGCAGGCCGATACGGCCGACGCGCACGCTCACTTCATCGGACACCCGCGCCTTGGCAAATGCCCAGCTCAGTTCGGCGCCGTAGTTTTCTTCGGCATCCTTGCGCACCAGGCCCTGGGCCGTCACCGAGAGCCAGCTGTTGACCGGCAGGTCGGCCTGTAGGCCGAGGTTCGAGTCGATGCCGGTACGGAAGTCTTTCGACGATCCCTGGGCCTGGTTCGGGCGAGCGAACTCGGCTTTGTCGGTATCGGCCCAGGTCAGGGCGCCGGTGCCGAAGCCGCTGACTTTAACAGCTTGCAGGCCGGTGTCCTGCGCATAGGCAGTCGAAATCGCCAGTGGAAGCACCAGCAGGCTTGTCATTACACGTTTGTTCATCATCATTCTTCTTGCACTCATGTTCGTACAGCTGCTCATAAAAATCAGCGCTGGCCAAGGCAGCACGCTGGCAACGCTGTAAAGCTCTGGAAATTATTCTATCCAGGCGGCAATTTTGAGCGCAAGGAATAATTACAATTGGAGATAATTACTTACAGGAATGGCATGTCGACGTTGTGTTATTGAAACACTGCGTTGTCACACTAATTCCACCAGTGACAAGTCGTGCCTGCGGGCGGCAGCTGGGCCTGGACGGCGCGATGGATGAGGCCAGCCTTGACGGCCTCGTCGGCGTCAAAGATGCGGGCGTTGCCGAACAGGTTGGTGTGGATGTCGGTGGGCGTGCCGGCCTCGGTGGTCGTATCGAGTACGACCTTGGCATAGCGCTCGGCGTCGAAGTCGAGGCAGTCGCGCCATTCGGATACGCGGGCATGGTCGGCGGCGGCCAGGCTGCCGAAGCCCCAGTGCAGCGGATGGATCAGGAAACGCGTGCCGGGGCAGGCATAGCGTTTTTGCCCGGCCAGGAAGATCACCACGGCCACCGACTCGACGCTGCCGATATTGTGGGTGGTAAGCGGCACTGGAAGCGATTTCAGGAAGAAGTAGAGCGCGAAGCCGGCAGTCATGTTGCCGCCTTCGCTGGACATGTGCAGCTCGATCTCCGTGGCGCCGTTCAGCAGCGCCTGCAGGCACAGGTTGCGTACCGTGCTGGCGGAATTGTGGTTGATCGGCCCGATGAAATGAACGATGTGCAGTGCCATATGCTCTCCCGATGCGCTGGGCCAAGCATAGCAAGATCCGCTAGGGCGCAGCGTCCGGCTGGACCGGCATCGGGTGCGGCCCCGCGACTGGCGCCGCAGTGCAGCCGGGCGGCAGAGTGTGCGGCTGGCGTACCGGCAGGCGCTGGCCCGCGATCTCGATGTCGCCCCACGCGGACGGGAGGGCCCGGAAGCGTCCTTCGCGCAGCGCCTGCTGCAGCGATGCGCAGTTGGCCAGGCGGGGCGGCAGCGTGCCGATCACGCGCCACGCGCCGCCGGGCGTTTCGTGCAGGACCGCGTTCTCCATCGCCTGGCCCAGCAGGATTACTTCCGGCGCCGCGCTGCCGCCGAGGTCCAGCAGGAAAGCTTCGCACACGTCGCCGCGGCGGCGCAGGCAGTCCGGCAGCTCGTCTCCCACCTGGCTCCAGTCCATTTTCATGAAGCTGTCGGGCAGGCGCGTGCCTGCCGGCCAGGCGCGCAGGTTCTCCGCCAGCACCGGGAGATCCTGCAGCGCCCTGTCGTGGTGCCGGTAGACCTGCTTGCGCACCGCCGCGATCCGCGCGCGCAGGAACGCGGCTTGCGGGGCCGCCGCATCGGCCTCGAGCCGCGCCAGCGCCTCGCGTCCGTAGCGGCCGGCATCGAAGTGCAGGTAGCCGACGTCGAATTCGCCGGCCGTGACCGCGCCGGACCTGAGGCGGGCCAGCTGGTCAATGGTCGAGAGCCGGTCCGGATCCCCGACCGGCGAGAACAGCAGCGCCAGCACGCCCAGCACGACGAAGGCCGCCGCAATATTGACCCCGGCCAGCCCGGCCAGCCAGCCCTTGCGCAGCGCCGCGGCAGCGTAGCCGCCGGCATAGCAGCTGGCCACCAGCATGCAGGCGGCGGCGATCACCCGGTCGTCGGTCCAGCCATGCTCGTTGACCCGCAATGCGAGGGCGTAGACGGCGAGGGCGACCACCGGAACCAGCAGCAGGGCGGCGATGCGCGCCGCCAGGGCGACCGGGCGCGCGACCTGCACGCCCCCGTTCTGCCAGGCCGCATTGACCAGCACCACGAAGGCAGCGGCGGCGCCCAGCAGCACGGCGGCGGCGCGGCGGGTGGCCCAGAGCGGTTCGAGCCCGGTGAACAGCAGGCTGGCGAGGAAGCCGCCGACCAGCAGGGTGAGGACTGGAAGGATCCACGACAGCAGCACCAGCAGCAGGTTGCGGATGCCGCGCACGATGGCCGGGCGCACGTCGGTCAGGTGCATGGCGCAGGCGAAGGCGAAGGTGGTGACCGGGATCGCGAACCAGGATTGGTCGATCGCGCGGCTCAGGAAATCGAGCTTGATCAGCAGGAAGAGCTGGGCCCCGAGGTGCAGCACCAGCCAGGTGCTGCCTACGAACAGGCCACTGAAGGCCAGCTGCACGCCCAGCTTCCAGGCAATCTCGAAATAGTTCGTGTAGCCGGCGATGCGCCGCCGCTCCTGGGCCCCGGCCAGCACCAGCGCATGGGCGATGAAGAAGCCGGCCGCGAGGAAGACGCACAGCTGGGGCGAGGGCTCGATGGCACGCGGCGCCGGCTGCGGCAGGTGGATGCCTTCCATGCGCCAGGCGTCGTAGAAGGCGAAGGCGACGATCAGGGCCGCGGCCGTGCCGAGCCACAGCAGCAAGGGACGGCGCGCCATCTGGCCCAGGCCACTGATGGCGATGACCGGCGCCATCACCGCCACCATCAACAGGGGAAGGAAGAGCAGGGGCTGGGTGGCCGGCCAGGCCAGGTCGGTGCCGGCGCGGTAGAGCAGGTAGACCAGCAGGCCCTGGGCCAGCCCGATGGCGATACGGGTGGGGGCGATGCCGGGCGTCGCCGGAAGGTCGTGGGTATCCTGGCCTGCGTCGGCTTGCATGGGGGAGCTCCGTATTGGTTATCCGGTCAATATTAGCGTCGCTCGAACCCGGCCGCCACCCGCAAGCCTGCTAGCTTCCCCGGTAGGTCGAATACGACCAGGGCGTGACCACCAGCGGCACGTGGTAGTTCTGGCTGCCGTCATGGACGCCGAAGGCGATGGTGATGCGGTCGAGGAAGCGCGGCGCGGGCAGGGCGACGCCTTGCGCGGCAAAATAGTCGCCGGCGTGGAAGACCAGCTCATACAGGCCGGTCCGCAAGGCCTCGCCCTCGAGCAGCGGGGCGCCGCAGCGGCCATCCGCATTGGTCAGGTCGGTCTTGACCAGGCTGCGGCTGCCCTCGTCGACGGTGAACAGCTCCACCTTGACGCCGGCGCCGGGCCGGCCATGGGCGGTATCGAGGACGTGGGTGGAAAGTTTGCCCATGGTGCTCCCATATCGGATGGATGAGTTGAAGTATGCGGGCAATCATATACCCTTGTGCTTCCTGCAATATATGATCGCCGATATACCTGCCCGAACTACCTGCCTCTTTTGGATCCCATGGACACCTATTCGAACTATCCGCGCGACCTGGTTGGCTACGGCCGCACGCCGCCGCATGCGCAATGGCCGGGCCAGGCCAGGATCGCCCTGCAGTTCGTGCTGAACTACGAGGAAGGCGGCGAGAATTCCGTGCTGCACGGCGACCCGGCCTCGGAAACCTTTCTGTCCGAGATCATCGGCGCGCAAGCCTTCCCGATGCGCCACATGAGCATGGAGTCGCTCTACGAATACGGCTCGCGCGCCGGCCTGTGGCGGATCCTGCGCCTGTTCGAGGAGCGCGGCCTGCCGCTGACGGTGTTTGGGGTGGCGATGGCGCTCAAACGCAACCCGGAGGCAGTCAGCGCTTTCCGCGAACTGGGACACGAGATTGCCTGCCACGGGCTGCGCTGGATCTCGTACCAGAATATGGATGAGGACACCGAGCGCGCCCATATGCTTGAGGCGGTGCAGATCATCCGCGACCTGACTGGCGAGGCACCGCTCGGCTGGTATACCGGACGCGATTCCCCGAATACGCGCAAGCTGGTGGTCGAGCATGGCGGTTTCGCCTATGACTCGGATCACTATGGCGACGACCTGCCGTTCTGGCAGCGCGTCACCGTAAGCGGCCCCGGTGGCGGAGGGCGGGCCGAGCCGCACCTGGTGGTGCCCTACACGCTCGACACCAACGACATGCGTTTCGCCGCGCAGCAGGGATTCAATTCCGGTACCCAGTTCTTCGACTACCTGAAGGATGCGTTCGACGTGCTGTATGCCGAGGGCGACCCGAACGGCCTGAACCAGCCGAAGATGCTGTCGATCGGCCTGCATTGCCGCATCGTGGGACGGCCGGCCCGGGCGGCGGCGCTGGCGCGCTTCCTTGATTACGTGCAGCGTCACAACCATGTGTGGATCACGCGCCGCATCGACATCGCCAATCATTGGAAAACGGTCCATCCTTTCCTAGAATGAAGTTGCGGGCCGCTTCATAAGATATGCTTATATATCGATAAGCAATATATGCAAAGTCTTATAAGTGGGTGACCCGCGGGTGGTAGCCTTCCGCCCTTGGTGAAAACCACCTGGAACAGCAGATAACGAGACGAGACCCACGATGCCAGACCCGATCCGATTTTATTACCGTGGGGCCGTCCAGGAAGTGCGCGATGTGCTGCCTTCCCAGACCATCCTGCAGCACCTGCGGGAAGACCTGCACTGCACCGGCACCAAGGAAGGCTGTGCCGAAGGCGATTGCGGCGCCTGCACGGTGGTGATCGGCTCGCTCGAAGACGGCAAGCTCGAACTCAAGGCCGTCAATTCCTGCATCCAGTTCACGCCCACGCTCGACGGCAAGGCGCTGTTTACCGTGGAAGATCTGCAACAACAGGACGGCAGCCTGCATCCGGTGCAGCAGGCACTGGTCGAATGCCATGGTTCGCAATGCGGTTTCTGCACGCCGGGTTTCGCCATGTCGCTGTGGGGCATGTACCTGAAACAGGAAGGCCGCCAGCCTTCGCGCTGCCAGATCGACGACGCCCTGTCGGGCAACCTGTGCCGCTGCACCGGCTACCGCCCGATCATCGACGCTGCCCGCCGCATGGTCGAGCTGCCGCCCGCATCCTTCGATCGTGCCGCGCTGGCCGAGCGCTTGAAGGTCCTGCAACGTGCGCACGGCTTCACGTATGAGGCCAAAGGCGGGCGTTTCCACGCACCGCGCACCCTCGACGAGCTGGTGCGGCTGCGGGCCGAACACCCGGCCGCGCTGCTGCTGGCCGGGTCGACCGACGTGGGCCTGTGGGTCACCAAGCAGATGCGCGAGCTGAACGAGATCATCTATCTCGGCCAGGTCGAGGCGCTCAAGCTTGTGAACGAAGCGGATGGGATGCTGGAGATCGGCGCCGGCGTCACCCTGAACGATGCCTATGCCGCCGTCTGCCGCCACTATCCCGACGAGCTGGGCGAGATGTGGCAGCGTTTTGCCTCGCTCCCGATCCGCAATGCCGGCACCCTGGGCGGCAACGTCGCGAACGGCTCGCCGATCGGCGATTCGATGCCCTGGCTGATCGCGCTCGGCGCCCAGGTGGTGCTGCGCGGCGCCGCGGGCGAACGCGTGCTGGCACTGGAAGATTTCTATCTCGGCTACCAGCAGAAAGACCTGCGCGCCGATGAATTCGTGCAGGCGCTGCGGATCCCGCTGCCACGTGCCGGCATGCAGTTCCGCACCTATAAACTGGCCAAGCGCTTCGACCAGGATATCTCGGCCGTCTGCGCCGCGTTTGCGGTAACGCTTGACGGCCACACCGTGACGGAAGCGCGCATCGCCTTCGGCGGCATGGCGGCCACGCCCAGGCGCGCGGCAAGCGCCGAGGCAGCGCTGGTCGGCCAGCCATGGACGGAAGACGCCATGCGCGCCGCCATGCGCGCGATGGCGCAGGATTACGCGCCGCTGAGCGACATGCGGGCGTCGAGCAACTACCGCATGCAGGCCGCGCAGAATCTGCTGCGCCGCTTCTGGCTGGAGACGCGGGTGGATAACCCGCTGCCCGCCACCGCCGTCAATGCGTTCGCCGCCGGCACCGAGGGAGAATCGAGATGAATGACGCAGGCACCCCAAACCTTGGCACGGCGCAGTGGAACGAAGTCGGCCGCGCGCGCCCGCATGAGTCAGCCGTGCTGCACGTGCTCGGCCAGGCCACCTATACCGACGACATCCCTGAAATCGCCGGCACGCTGCATGCCGCGCTGGGCTTGTCAAACCGCGCGCATGCACGCATCACCGCCATCGATCTGGAGCAGGTAGCAGCCAGCCGCGGCGTGGTGGCCGTGCTGCTTGCCCAGGACATCCCGGGCACCAACGACTGCGGCCCGATCATCCACGACGACCCGATCCTGGCCGATGGACTGGTGCAGTACCTTGGCCAGCCGGTGTTCATCGTGGTGGCCGACAGCCACGACAACGCACGCCGTGCGGCCAAACTGGCCAAGGTCGATTACGAAGACCTGCCGGCCATCCTGACCCCGCAGGCAGCGCGCGCCGCCGCGTCTTACGTGCTGCCGCCGATGCGCCTGGCGCGCGGCGACGCGGAGAATGCCTTTGCCCGCGCGCCTTGCCGCGCCAAGGGCGAACTGTACGTCGGCGGCCAGGAACAGTTTTATTTGGAAGGCCAGATCGCCTATGCGATCCCCGGCGAAGACCGCGGCATGCACGTCTATTGCTCGACCCAGCACCCGAGCGAGATGCAGCACGTGGTCGCGCACGCGCTCGGCCTGCATTCGCACCACGTGGTGGTCGAATGCCGCCGCATGGGCGGGGGCTTCGGCGGCAAGGAATCGCAGTCGGCGCTCTGGGCCAGCGCGGCCGCCATCGCTGCCGCGCGCCTGCGCCGCCCGGTCAAGCTGCGCGCCGACCGCGACGACGACATGCTGGTCACCGGCAAGCGCCACTGCTTCCATTACGAATACGAAGTCGGCTACGACCGCGAAGGGCGCATCGTCGCGGCCAAGGTCGACATGGTCACCCGCGCCGGCTATTCGGCCGATTTGTCCGGCCCGGTGGCGACGCGCGCCGTCTGCCACTTCGACAATACCTACTACCTGTCCGACGTCGAGATCCGCGCCGCCTGCGGCAAGACCAATACACAGTCGAACACCGCCTTCCGCGGCTTCGGCGGTCCGCAGGGCGCAATCGCCATCGAATACGTCATCGACGAGATCGCGCGCAACCTGGGGCGCGACCCGCTCGACATCCGGCGCCTGAATTTCTATGGCCGCCTTGAGCGCAACGTCACGCCCTACGGCCAGACGATCGTCGACAACGTCATCCACGAACTGGTGGCCGAGCTGGAAGAGACCAGCGATTACCGCGCCCGGCGCGTGGCAATTTCGGAATACAACCGTACCAGTCCAGTGCTGAAAAAAGGCCTGGCGATCACGCCGGTCAAATTCGGCATCGCCTTCAACGTCACCCACCTGAACCAGGCCGGGGCGCTGGTGCACGTCTATGTGGATGGCTCGATCCTGGTCAACCATGGCGGCACCGAGATGGGGCAGGGGATCAACACCAAGGTGATGCAGGTGGTCGCACATGAACTGGGCGTGGACCTGGAGCGGGTGCGCGCCACCGCCACCAATACCAGCAAGGTCGCCAATACCTCGGCCACCGCGGCATCGACCGGCGCGGACCTGAACGGCAAGGCCGCGCAGGACGCCGCCCGCAAGATCCGCGACCGCCTGGCCGCCTTCGCCGCCGCGCAATTCGGCGGCGAGGCATCCGAGGTGCAGTTCGCGGCCGACACGGTGTTTGTGGCCGGCCGCGAGGTCCCGTTCAGCGAACTGGTGGCCAAGGCCTACCTGGCGCGGGTGCAGCTGTGGTCCGACGGCTTCTATGCCACGCCGGGCCTGCACTGGGACCCGAAGACCATGAACGGCCACCCGTTCTCCTATTACGCCTACGGCGCGGCGGTATCCGAAGTGGTGGTCGACACGCTCACCGGCGAATGGAAGCTGCTGCGTGCCGACGCGCTCTACGACGCCGGTAATTCTCTGAACCCGGCCATCGACATCGGCCAGGTCGAAGGCGCCTTCATCCAGGGCATGGGCTGGCTCACGACCGAAGAGTTGTGGTGGAACCCGGCGGGCAAGCTCATGACGCACGCACCGTCGACCTACAAGATCCCCGGCATCTCGGACTGCCCGGAAGACTTCCGCGTGCGCCTGTTCAAGAACCGCAACGCCGAGGACAGCATCCACCGTTCCAAGGCCGTGGGCGAGCCGCCGTTGCTGCTGCCATTCTCGGTGTTCTTCGCGATCCGCGACGCCATCTCCGCCGTGGGCGGGCACAAGGTGAATCCGCCGCTGAACGCGCCGGCGACCTGCGAGGAAATCCTCAAGGCGGTGGCGGCTGTCGAGGCAGCACAGGACGCGTGATGGAAGACTGGCTGACAAGCACACTGGGTGCGCCGGCAGTGCTGGTGACGGTCGCCCGCGTCGAAGGCTCGGTGCCGCGCGAGCCGGGGGCACGCATGCTGGTGGAGGCCGAGTGCTTCCGTGGCACCATCGGTGGCGGGCACCTGGAGCACCGGGCGCTGGAGATTGCGCGCGGCATGCTGCTCACCGGCGGGGAGGCGCATATCGAGCGGTTTCCGCTGGGGCCGAGCCTGGGGCAGTGTTGCGGCGGGATTGCTTACCTGGCCTTCGAGATGGCCGATGCCGAGCAGCTGGCGCTGCTCGACAAGCGCCGCAATGAAGACACCTGGCGCGTGGTTTTCGTAGGGTGGGCGGCTTCGCCGCCCGCGCGTTCAACCCACGCTCGCACACCCGATCCCACTGCGACTGAGCCACAGCTGGTTGAACGCGCGGGCGGGAGACCCGCCCACCCTACGGGATTGTTCGACGGCAGCGGGCGCCAGCTCGCCGGAGGTGAGGTTCCAGAATTCGACCGGGGGCAGGGCACGCACCTGTTCGAAGCCGGCGACGGCGGCCGCTGGCTCATCGACGCCGTCCTCGCCCCCCGCGCCCACCTGATGCTGTTCGGCGCCGGCCACGTCGGCGCCGCCATCGTGCGTGCGCTGGCCGAGCTGCCTTGCCGCGTCACCTGGGTCGACGAGCGCGACGACCTGTTCCCGGCCGCGATCCCGGCCAACGTGACGGTGGAAGCGACCGACACGCCCGAGGCGCTTGTTGAAAACGCCCCACAAGGCACCAGCTTCCTGGTCATGACACACAGCCATGCCCTTGACCTGCGCCTGTCCCACGCGATATTGTCCCGGCCTCTCGTGGCCCGCCCCGGCCCCTTATCTACCTACGGCTGGTTCGGCCTGATCGGCTCCGATACCAAGCGCCGCCAGTTCGAGCACCGCCTGCGCGAACGCGGCGTCGATGCCGGACGCCTCGACGCCATGGTCTGCCCGGTCGGCTTGAGCGGCATCGAGGGCAAGGCCCCGGCCGTGATCGCGGCCTCCGTGGCGGCCCAGCTGCTCACCGTATGGGAAGCAGCCGCCCGCCAACCTGACGTTTCTTCGGAAGTAAATTGATGTCCACCGCAACCCCCAACGTGCAAGCCTACCGTGCGAGCTTGCTGCATTTTCACGCCGACCCGGCCTTCCACGCCGACGCCCATGCCTGGCATGAGGATGGCCTGCTAATCGTCGAAGACGGCCGCGTCAAGGCGGCCGGCGACTATGCGAAGCTCGCCTGCACGCTGCCCGACGGCGTCACCCCGGCCGATTACCGCGGCTGCCTGATCTCGCCGGGCTTCATCGACACCCACCTGCATTTCCCGCAGACCGACATGATCGCCTCCCCAAGCCCCGGCCTGCTGCCCTGGCTGGAGACCTATACCTTCCCGACCGAACGCCGTTTCGGCGAGACGGAGCATGCGCGCGACACCGCCGAATTCTTCCTGGATGAGCTGCTGCGCTGCGGGACCACGACCGCGGTCGTCTACTGCACCGTGCACCGGGAGTCGGTCGACACCTTCTTCGAGGCCAGCGAAGCGCGCAACCTGCGCATGGTGGCCGGCAAGGTGCTGATGGACCGCCACTGCCCGGACTTCCTGCGCGACGTCGAGGGCGGCGTGGGCGACAGCGCGGACCTGATCGAGAAATGGCACAAGCGTGGCCGCGCGCTGTATGCGATCACGCCGCGCTTTGCGCCGACGTCCACCGACGCCCAGCTGCGCGCCACGGGCGAACTGGCGGCAGCCTACCCGGATACCTTCATCCAGACCCACGTCTCGGAAAACCAGGACGAATGCAAATGGGTGGGCGAGCTGCACCCGCAGGCGCGCAGCTACCTGGACGTGTACGAACGCTTCGGCCTGATGCGCCCGCGCGCGCTGTTCGGCCACTGCATCTGGCTCGACGACGAAGACTTCGCGCGCATGACGGCCACCGGGGCGGCGGCGGCGGTCTGCCCGACCTCGAATCTGTTCCTCGGCAGCGGCCTGTTCGACTTCGACCGCGCCGACCGCGCGCGTACCCAGCTCTCGCTCGGCACTGACGTCGGCGCCGGCACCTCGTTCTCGATGCTGCAGACGATGAACGAAGCCTACAAGGTGGCGCGTCTGAAGGGCAGCTACCTGCCGGCGCTGCGTATGTTCTACCTGGCCACCCTGGGCGCCGCGCGCGCCATGGACCTGGAAGGCACGATCGGCAGCTTCGCGCCGGGCGCCGAAGCCGATTTCATCGTGCTCGACCCGGCCTCGACCCCGCTGCTGGCGCGCAGGACAAAGCAGCTGGAGTCGCTGGAGGAGCTGGTGTTTGCGCTGGCGCTGCTGGGGGATGACCGCGCGGTCAAGGCGACGTATTCGGCGGGGGCGTTGGTTCATACCCGCGCCGCGTGATTTGCCGAAACCCGTAGGGTGGGCAGGTTTCCTGCCCGCGCGTTCAAATCACGGTAAAGCTGCCCGCGCGGCTATTCTTCCGCTGGTTGAACGCGTGGGCAAGGAACTTGCCCACCCTACGATGCGCGACAACGCCTCCATCGCCGAATCCGGCGACTACCCACGCGGGCACCTCCATTGGCCATATTGCCAACCCCAACTCAACCGTATAGAGTTGCGCGGTCACCGCGAGCCCTGGCCCGCGCTTTACAGCTCAAGTAACCGCACCAGAAAGTCACCACCCATGTACATCAAACTGACCGGCGGCGCCATGCTCGCCCTGGCCTTCGCTGGCGCCCCGCAGGCGCTGGCCAAGGGACCCGCGAACACCGCCAACGAAGCCGCCACCGCGCGTCATTACGCGAGCCTGGTCGCGGGCGAGCCGAAGACGGCCGAGCTGACCCTGTTCTTCACCCAGATGCCCAAGGGCGGCGACCTGCACCACCATTATTCGGGTTCGGTCTATGCCGAGCAGTACGTCGACTTCCTCGACAAGCAGGGTTATTGCCTCAACAAGCAGACCTACCGCATCGAAACGAAGAAAGAGGTCATCGACGCCGAGCGCGCCAAACCGGCGGAGCAGCGCAACTGCCTGTCCACGGCCGAAGTCCATGCCGACGACTTCACCTACCGCGAGCTGCTGCAGCGCTGGTCGAACAAGGATTTCAATAACCACGGCGCGATGCAGCCGCCGCCGGACCGCCTGTTCTTCCAGACCTTCGGCTTCTTCGGACCGGTGTCGAACGCGAACTTCCGCGAAGGCCTGCAGGAGCTGAAGAAACGCGCGATCGAAGAAAACGTCGGCTATATCGAGACCATGTTCAAGATGTCTCCTTTTGTGGTCAACAAGGACTTCGACCTGCTTGCCTGGCAGAACGCCAACGACGACAAGGCCTTCGACGCACAGATGGGCGCCTGGCTGGCCGTGCTGGAGCAGGACGAGGCTTTCGGCAAGTCGACCGAAGACTTCGTGACCAAAATCCACGAGTCGGCCGAAGGCATCGACGACGAGCGCTTCACCATGCGCTACCAGACCTATGTGCTGCGCCTGCTGAACCCGTCGCAGGTGTTCTCGTCGATGGTCTCCGGCTTCAAGGCCGCGAAGATGAGCGACAAGATCGTCGGCGTCAACATCGTGGGCCAGGAAAGCACGATGGTCTCGATGCGCGACTATTCGCTGCACATGAAGATGTTCCGCTTCCTGAAAGCGCGCTACCCGGATGTGAAGGTGGCGATGCATGCCGGCGAGCTGGCGCTGGGCGACGTGCCGCCGGAAGGCCTGAAGTTCCACATCGACCAGGCCCTGGTGATTGCCGGCGCCGACCGCATCGGCCACGGCATCGACCTGGCGCACGAGTCGAACGCACCGGCCATCATGGCGAAGATGCGCAAGGACGACATCCCGGTCGAGATCAACCTGACCTCGAACAGCTTCATCAACGGCATCGAAGGGGCGAACCACCCGGTCACCCTGTACCGCAAATACGGCGTGCCCTACGTGATCTCGACCGACGACGCCGGCGTCACCCGCCATACGCTGTCGAACGAATACGTGCTGTTCGCGAGCCGCTACAAGCCGGGGTATGCGGAGATGAAGAAGGCCTCGTATAACAGCATCCGCTATGCCTTCCTTCCAGTGGCAGAAAAACAACGTCTGACCCGCCAGCTCGATGCGCGTTTTGCGGCGTTCGAGGCCAGGATCGCCGGACTTGTAAAGACGCAGGCTGGTGTCAAATAGCTGTCATAAAGGGCGGCCCGGCACCGTGCCGGTCCGCCTGGCAGTTACCCCGAATTGGTAACTGTTTGATCAGAACACAGCGACGCCACATTTTCTGTGGTCTTCTCGCTACACATTCCTTCCTGTCCTGCTCACTTCCACGAAATTTATATCAAAAAAGTTTCGGCTAGGAACGCCCTCCGTATAATTCCGCTTTGTGTTTTTGCTCCGGGCAGGCCTCGATCTGTTGTGCAAGATCAAGGTGCTGGACTGTATTTATACTGGGAAAGTATAAATAACCTAGCCAAAACGAATTTGCCGGAATGTTAACGGTGAGGCACATTGGACGTTGATGTCCAGAAATCCTGAACACCTTATCACCAACGCCGCCGTGTAATTTTGTTGTCATATTGGCAGGTTAAGATTGCCGCCGCCAGTCGGCAGGCTCGCCGGCGCACCATGCAGCAATAATGATTGCAATACTGTAAGAGATGGGCAACCGTCGGCTGCCCGTTATAACTATTAAGTTCCTTTTGGGGTTATCAATGATCACTCAACAACAGATCCGGCTCACCAAGCTCGCGCTGGCTTTGTCGGTTGCCTTGGCTGCCGCGCCAGTCTTCGCACAGAACACCACCTCCGCCATCGGCGGTCGTATCTCGGCTGCGGACGGCAAGCCTGCGGCCGGCGCCCAGGTGCAGATTGTTCACGCTGAGTCCGGTTCTGTCAGCAACGTCGTCACCGACGCGGAAGGCCGTTACGTTGCACGCGGCCTGCGCGTGGGCGGTCCTTACACGATCGTCATCACCAAGGATGGCGTCACCGAGCGCCGCGAGAACGTGTTCATCGAGCTGGCCGAAACCGCCGCCGTCGACGCGACCCTGGGCCAGCAGATGCAGACCGTGACCGTGACCGGTTCGGCTGCCCGCTCGGAGATCTTCTCGAACAACGCAATGGGTTCGGTCACCAGCATCTCGCGTGCCGACCTGGAAACCCAGGCATCGATCAACCGCAACCTGCAGGACTTCGCGCGTATCGACCCGCGCATCTCGCAGACCGACAAGGACCGCGGCGAAATGTCCGTGGCCGGCCAGAACTCGCGCTACAACTCGATGACCATCGACGGCGTGGCCATCAACGACACTTTCGGCCTGGAAGCCAACGGCAGCCCGACCGCCCGCCAGCCGATCTCGATGGAAGCCATCGCCTCGGTGCAGGTCAACGTCGCCAACTACGACGTGACCCAGCGCGGCTACACCGGCGCCAACATCAACGCCGTCACCAAATCGGGTACCAACCAGTACCACGGCGGCGCCTACTACGTGACTCGCGACGACCGCCTGGTCGGCAAGCGCTACAACCGCTCGACCGACGCCTATGTCGACGCGCCTGACTTCAAGGACAACACCAAGGGCCTGTGGGTCAGCGGCCCGCTGGTCCAGGACAAGCTGTTCTTCTTCGCCCTGGCCGAAAACTACGAAAGCAGCCGCAGCGCCCCTGAATTCGGCGCCATCGGCTCCGGCGCCGGCACCACCGTCGGCATCAGCCCGAACCAGATCGCACGCCTGACCGACATCGCCAAGAACCGCTACAACTTCGACCTCGGCAGCACCGGCGTCCCGGCCGGCACCAAGATGAAGGTCGAAGAGCGCATGGTCAAGTTCGACTGGAACATCAGCGACGATCATCGCGCCAGCCTGCGCTACTCGAAGACCTCCCAGAACGAGCCGATCTTCCCAGGCTTCTCGCAGAGCGGCGTGGCGCTGAGCTCGCAGTTCTACAACCAGGACAAGACCATCGAAACCCTGGTCGGCCAGGTGTTCTCGGACTGGACCCAGAACTTCTCGACCGAGTTCAAGGTCTCGCAGCGCGACTATGATTCGGTCCCGGTCAACAACGCGACCCTGCCGACCATGTCGTTCTCGTTCACCGGCGCGCTGCCATCGGATGCCCCAAGCGGCACCCGCACCGGCACCCGCTTCCTGAACAGCGGTACCGAGAGCAGCCGCCACAACAACGTGCTGGGCACCAAGACCCTCGACATCTATGCCGGCGCCAACTACCTGTGGGGCGACCACGAGTTCAAGGTCGGTGCGGACTACACCTCGAACGAGGTCTACAACGCCTTCCTGCAGAACGTGTACGGCAACTACACCTTCCAGTGCGATAACAACTTCACCTACGCCAACGTGCCTGGCGCATCGGCTGCCGGCGCGGTCAACTGCGCTACCGCGACCTCGGCCCAGATCGATGCTGCGATCTACGAGAACTTCTCGCGCGGCCGTCCGTCGTCGTACACCGTGCAGCTGCCGGTCGCCGGCGGTTCGCTGAGCAACGCGATTGCCCAGTTCACCATGAAGAACACCGGTTTCTTCCTGCAGGATAACTGGTCGGTTAACAAGAACCTGACCGTCAGCGCGGGCGTGCGCGTCGACCTGACCAATGTCGACAACAACCCGCTGCGCAACGCGGCCGTGGCCCAGCCGACCGTCGCCGGCAATGCCGCGACCTTCCTGCGCCAGACCGGTGGCTACAGCCTCGACAACACCCGTACCTTCGACGGCAACAAGCTGTGGCAGCCGCGCGTCGGCTTCAACTACAAGTTCGACTCGGCACGTCCGATGCAGCTGCGCGGTGGCGCCGGCCTGTTCCAGGGCGCCGCGGCGACCGTGTGGATGTCGAACCCGTTCTCGAACCCGGGCGCGGCAACCCGCAGCATCACCTGCTCGGGTTCGGGTGCAACCCGCTGCCCGAACACCGACGGCCTGTTCACCCCGGACGTGAACGCCCAGCGTACCGTCACCGGCTCGACCCCTGCAGCCAACGTCGACATCCTGTCGCCGGACCTGAAGCAGCCGTCGATCTGGAAAGCCAACCTGGCATTCGAGCATGAGCTGCCATGGAACGGCCTGGTCTTCGGCGCCGAGCTGCTGGCAACCCAGAACAAGGACGCGATCTTCTACCAGCACCTGAACCTGGGCGCACCGACCCGCACCGGTACCGATGGCCGCGCGCTGTACTACAACGCCAACGGCCTGAACGCCAGCTGCTACACCTTCACCAACAACGCGGCGGGTACGGCGACCGGTTGCCAGAACACCGCCAAGGCGCTGTCGAACCTGAGCTACGACCGCGTGCTGGTGGCCCAGCGTACCGACAAGGGCGATGCCCAGGTCGTGACCCTGTCCGTGACGAGCCCGACCCGCAAGGGCTTCGGCTGGTCGGTGGCTTACTCGCACACCAACGCGACCGAAGTCTCGCCGCTGACCTCGTCGACCTCGAACTCGAGCTGGTCGGGCCGCTCGGTCTTCAACCCGAACGAAGAAGTTGCCGCCAACTCGTCGTACCTGGTGAAAGACCGTATCAACGCCCGTCTGTCGTGGGAGAACCGCTTCTTCGGCAACTACCGCACCCGCCTCGGCGTCTTCTATGAAGGCCGTGAGGGCAAGCCGTACAGCTGGACCATCAACAACGACCTGAACGGCGATGGCCTGGCAGGCAATGACTTGATGTACATCCCGTCGGGCGTCGGTTCGGGCGAAGTCGTGTTCTTCGGCGACACCGCGACCAACAAGGCCAACGAGACCAAGTTCTGGGACATCGTCGAGTCGAACAAGGCCCTGCGCAATGCAAAGGGTGGCGTCGTGGAGCGTAACAGCGCCTTCTCGCCATGGACCAACAGCTTCGACGTGAAGATCACCCAGGAAATCCCTGGCTTCATGGCCAAGCACAAGGCCAGCTTCTCGCTCGACATCCTGAACTTCGGCAACCTGCTGAACAAGAAGTGGGGCCGTATCGAAGAAGTGGGCTTCCAGTCCGCCGGCGCGCAGGCACGCAGCTTCGTCGACTACGTCGGCCTGAATGCTGCTGGCAAGTACGTCTACGCAGTGCGTAACAACGTGGAAGACCTCGACGTTCGCCAGGCCAAAGGCGAATCGCAGTGGGCCATCCAGGCAACCGTCAAGTACGAATTCTAAGCACCGGATTCGTAGCATGATGTGAAGAACGGCCAGTGGCGACACTGGCCGTTTTTTTATGGGTGCAGGGGGCGTTTTTCGCGCCTGTAAAGATGGCCGGCCCCTGCTGGCCCATGCAATAATGCCGAGGGCCGCAGCCGGCCTCCCGTCCCTGATCGAGAATAGTCCATGACCGTTTCCCTTCGTGCCCCGGCACGCCTTTCCCGCGCCGCGCTGGCGCTCGCAGTATCCCTGGCCTTCGCTGGCTGCGCCGCCACCTCCAGCCGCGAGCCGGTGACCATCAACATCGTCGCCATCAACGATTTCCACGGCAACCTCGAGCCGAGCCGCTACACGCCGACCGGCGCCGACGGCGCCAAGACCTCGGCGATCCGCGCCGGCGGCGCCGAAGCCGTGGCCGCGGCGCTGCAGGCCTGGCGCAAGGAAGACAAGGACCTGCTGTTCGTCTCCGCCGGCGACCTGGTGGGCGCCAGCCCGGCGATGTCTTCGCTGTGGGCCGACGAGCCGACCATCGAAGCCATGAATATGATGGGACTGCGCGCGAGCGCGGTCGGCAACCACGAATTCGATGCCGGCCGCAAGGAACTGCTGCGCCAGCAGAACGGCGGCTGCGACTCGGTACGCCCGACCAAGGCCTGCCAGATGGGACCGAACTACGGCGGGGCGAAGTTCACCTACCTGGCCGCCAACGTGGTCGACAGCGCCACCGGCCAGCCCTTCATCCCGGGTTTCAAGATCGAGACCGTGAAAGGCGTGAAGGTCGGCCTGGTCGGCGTCGTGCTGCAGGACACCCGGTCGGTCGTCATGGCCTCGGGTATCGCCGGCCTGAAATTCGGCGACGAAGCCGAGGCAATCAACCGCGCCATTCCTGCCATGCGCGCGCAGGGCGCCGACGTCATCGTCGCGCTGGTGCACGAAGGCGGCACCACCAAGGACAACCCGATGAGCCCGGGTTGCACCAACCTGAAAGGCCCGCTGGTCGACCTCGTCAAAAAGCTCGACCCGGCGGTCCGCCTGGTCATTTCCGGCCACTCGCACCAGGGCTATTTGTGCCAGGTCGAGGGCCGCACCGTGACCCAGGCCGGCTCCTACGGCCACCTGGCGACCCGTATCGCCATGAAGGTCGATGCCGCGACCGACACCGTTACCGACCTGCAGGTACAGAACGTGGTGCTCAAACCCGGCGACTTCCCGGCCGACCCGAAGATGGCGGCATTCATCGCCTCGCTCAAGGAGCGCAGCCGCGCGGCCCTGACGCGCCCGGTGGCGCGCCTGGCGGCGGCGCCGGTGCTGCGCAAGAAGAACGATGCCGGCGAATCGGTGCTGGGCAGCACGATTGCCGATGCGGTGCTGGCCGCTACGCGCAACCTCGGCGTCCAGGTCGGCTTCATGAACGAGGGCGGCATCCGCAAGGACCTGGAAGCCGGCGAGAACAACGTCGCAGCCTTTGGCCAGACCCAGGCTGTGCTCCCGTTCGGCAATACCCTGGTGGTGATGGACCTGAGCGGCGCCCAGATCCGCAGCCTGCTCGAGCAGCAGTGGGCGCGCCCGGAATCGTCGTCGCCATCGATCCTGCAGGTCTCGAACGGTTTCAGCTACCAGTGGGACGAGAAGCGTCCGGTTGGCAGCCGTGTGGTCCCGGGCAGCATCCGCATTAACGGCGCGCCGCTGGAAGATGGCAAGAGGTACCGCATCGTGGCCAACAACTTCTTGGCCGAAGGCGGCGACAACTTCCCCGAATTCGCCAAGGGCACGAACCGCCTGGAAACCGGCATGCTCGACCTCGACGCGTTCACCGAATTCTTGCGCGCCAGCGAAGGGCAGGGTGCCTCGCTGGCGCCGGCCGCGCCGCGCATTGTGAAGATCAAGTAAGCAGAACTGTCCAACGAGGAAAGACCATGAAGAAACTAGCAGTCGTACTCGCGCTGACGGGCGCATTCGCATCCTTCGACGCCATGGCCTGGGGCCGCGACGGCCACAAGGCGATCGGCGCCATCGCCGACAAGCTGCTCAAGGGCACCAAGGCGCAGAAAGAAATTGCCCTGCTGCTCAAGCCGGGTGAGTCGCTCGAACTGGTCGCCAACTGGGCCGATTGCGTCAAGGGCACCTATTGCGGCGAGCAGACCGCTGAGATGGTCGAGTACGTCCACGGCAACCCGCAGCACGACAAATACCACTACACCAACGTGCCGTTCCAGCAGGACCACTACGATGACCACGGCGTGGGCCGCACCGGCGTCGACATCGTCCAGACGCTGCGCCAGTGCATCGCGGTCCTGCAGGGCAAGACCGACCCGGAACTGAACCCGCACAAGTTCACCAGGCGCCAGGCGCTGATCCTGATCGCCCACTTTGCCGGCGACATCCACCAGCCGCTGCACGTGGGCGCAGCCTATGTCGGCAAGGACAGCAAGTTCGTGGTGCCGGCCAACCAGGCCGACGTCAACGAAGTGGCGATCTTCGATTCGCGCGGCAGCAACAACCTGCTGCTGGACGATGCCAGGATCACCTCGCTGGCCGATGGGCTGATCGGCCCCGGAGAGCCAATGCCGGTGCGCGAAGGCGTTCCGAAGGCCCTGACCAAGCCTTTCCACTCGTACTGGGACAGCACCACGGTCGACTATGCCTTCCGCCGTATCCAGACCAAGACGGCTGACCAGTTCGCCACCAAGGTCATCGGCGGCAACATGAACATCCCGAAGATCGAAGGCGACCCGATCGTCGTGCCGTATGCCTGGGCCAACCATTCGCTGTTCGTGGCCAAGCAGGCGTTTGACGGGGTCGTGCCGGGCAAGCTGGTTCCGCAAACCAGCAAGAAGGGCGAGACCTATTACACCTTCGCGCTGGAAGTGCCGGCCAACTACCCGGTGCCAAGCTCCGAGATCGCCAAGCAGCAATTGATCAAGGGCGGGTATAACCTGGCGGCGTTGTTGCAGGCGATCTGGCCGGAGAAGGGTTGATAGCGTTACGAGTGGCTTCGTGCCGCTGGCGTAGTTATCACTCCCGGCTTCAGCCGCTTGCCCACGCGTTCAACCATCGGTAGCACGGACGCAATGCGGTTATCCCGCGCTAACTATCGCCGCGTGGGCGGAGAACCCGCCCACGCTACGGTTCTCACCACTTGACCGGCATGGGCCCACAGCCGGGATGACGTTTATGGGCACGCAGTTGATTTGACCGCCGTCAGTATTCGGCGTCCGCGGCGCGTCTTATCCCCGGTCTTGGATAGAATCCGGCTCATCCCGATTCCTCTCCAGCCCACCATGACCAGCCTCCTCAACGCCGCCTGCTGCGCCGCCTGCCTCCTCGTCTCCACCGCCGCCACTGCCCAGTCCGACCCCGAACGCGGCCTGCCGCTCTGGGAAATCGGCCTTGGCGCCGCCGGCATCTCCACCCCCGCCTATCCCGGCGCCGACGACCGTGAAACACGGCTGCTGGTGTTTCCCAACGTCGTCTACCGCGGCCAGGTCCTGCGGGCCGACCGCTCCGGCATCGCGGCGCGGCTGTTCCGCAGCGACCGGGTCGAACTCGACGTCGGCTTCGCCGGTGCGCTGCCCTCGGACTCCGACGACGTCGACGAGCGCGACGGCATGCCCGACCTGGGGCCGCTGCTGGAGTTCGGGCCGCGCTTGAAGCTGAAGCTGGCGGATCTGGGCGGCAACCGCAGCCTGCGCGCCGAACTGCCGCTGCGTGCCGTCATCGAGGCGCGGGGCGGCCTGCACAACCGGGGTTATACCTTCGAGCCGCGCCTGGCCTATGAACTGGCCGGCGAGCGCGGCCTGTGGTCGCTGGAAGGGAATCTGTCGGTCGTGCTGGGCGACAGCAAGATCAACCGGCATTTCTATGAAGTGGCGCCGCAGTTCGCGACAGCATCGCGACCCGCGTACGCGGCGGATGCGGGCCTGCTCCTGACGCGCCTGGGGCTGTTCGGCACGCGCCGCCTGAACGACGACCTGCGCGTGTTCGGCTACCTGCGCTACGAGAGTTACAAGGGGGCGGCGAACCGGGACAGTCCGCTGCATGTGAAAGACAGCGGGGTGTCAGGGGGAGTGGGGGTGCTGTGGACCTTCAAGCGCTCTAGCGCGCGGGCCAGGGGCGGGGAGACCCTGGATCCGGCCCTGTAAAAAACAAAGGGGACAATGCCGCCGGCATTGTCCCCTCGATTCGTCACAGGGCGCTTAGCGCGATTTGACGAACGGACGTCCCAGCGCTTTCGGCGCCACCGACTTGGCCATCAGGCCTGCCAGCACGATCACGGTCAGCACGTACGGGATCATCTGGATCAGCGAACCAGGGATGCGGCCGACCACCGGCAGGTCCACGCCTTCGATCTGGATCTGGACCGCGCCGAAGAAGCCGAACATCAGGCAGCCCAGCACCGTGTGCAGCGGACGCCAGTTACCGAACACCATGGCCGTCAGCGCCAGGTAGCCGGCGCCGGCCGACATGTCGCGCAGGAAGAAGCCGCTCTGGACGATCGACAGGTAGGCGCCCGAGAACGAGCACAGCACGCCGGCGATCAGCATGGCCGTGTAGCGGGTCTGCTGTACCGACACGCCGGCCGCGTCGGCCGCATGCGGGTTCTCGCCGCAGGCGCGCAGGCGCAGGCCGAAGCGGCTGTGGTAGAGCAGCCAGTGCACCAGCGGCAGCAGCAGGAAGGCGAGGTAGACCAGCACCGAGTGGCCGCCGATCACGTGGCCATAGAACCAGCCGATGAAGGGGATGTCGGCCACGGCGGCAGTGCCGGGCAGGATCACGTCGGTCAGGCGCGCCGCGCCCAGCTCCGGCGTGCGTCCACCCTGCTGGAAGAAGTACTGGGCGACCACGAAGGTCAGGCCGCTCATCGCGATATTGATCGCCATGCCGGCGACCAGCTGGTTGCCGCGCTGGGTGATCGACACGAAGGCCTGTACCATCGCGAGCACGCTCGATGCCAGGATGCCGGCGGCGATGCCGAGCCACGGGTCCTGGTAGGAGTAGGCGACGCCGGCCGACACAAAGGCCGAGGCGAGGATCTTGCCCTCGAGGCCGAGGTCGATCACGCCGCTGCGTTCGGCGAACAGGCCGGCCATCGCCGCGAAGATCAGGACCGGTGCATTGCGGATCGTGGAGACGACGATACTGGCGAACTGGAAGTCTTCCATGGCTTAACCTTTACGTGTTGCGTTGATCAGTTTCAGAACCACCGGCGCGTACAAATTCTCCATCGCGCCGCAGAACAGGATGATCAAACCCTGGATGAAAATGAAGGTCTCCTGCGGGATGTTCGGTTTTTCCAGCGACAGGTCGAAGCCGCCCTGGATCAGGGCGCCGAACAGCACCGAGGACAGGAAGATGCCGACCGGGTGCTGGCGGCCCATCAGGGCGATCGCGATGCCGATGAAGCCGGCGCCGGCCGGGAAGTTCAGGCTCAGGTAGTGGGTCGAGCCGAGGATCGAGTTCACCGCGGCCAGGCCGGCCAGGGCGCCCGAGATCAGCATCGCAACGATGATCATGCGGCTGATGCGCACGCCCGCGTAGTGGGCCGCGTGCTGGTTCAGGCCCGTAGCCTGCAGCTTGTAGCCCCAGGCCGAACGGGAGATCACGACGCCGTAGATCGCCAGCGCGGCGATCGCCATGAAGAAACCGATGTTCAGCGGGGTGTCGCCCAGCGCCGGGAACCATTCGCCCAGGCGCGGCATCCACGCGGCTTCGGTGAACACGCGGCTGGCCGGGTTCTGGTCGCCCTCGGGAATCAGCTTCAGGATCAGGTAGTTCATCAGGCTGGCGGCGATGAAATTGAACATGATGGTGGTGACCACCACGTGGCTGCCGCGCTTGGCCTGCAGGTAGCCGGGCAGGAAGGCCCAGCCGGCGCCGAACAGGGCGCTGGCCAGCATCGCCAGCGGGATCAGGAGCCAGGGCGAGAGCGTGGCATCAAAAGCGAGCATCGCCAGGGTCAGACCCAGGCCGCCAAGGTACATCTGGCCTTCGGCGCCGATGTTGAACAGGCCAGCCTTCATCGCCACCGAGACCGCCAGGCCAGTGAACACGAAGGTCGAGGCGTAGAACAGCGTATAGCTCAGGCCTTCCGGATTGACGATGGCGCTGTTGAACAGGATCTGCAGCGATTCGACCGGGCTCTCGCCCAGCAGGTGGATGACGAGCGCCGACACCAGCAGCGCCGACAGCAGGTTCAGGAGGGGCAGGGCGATGCCTGTCGCCCAGCGTGGGAGTTCAGTGGTTTTCATGAAGGTTCGTCTTTTACTACGACTTGTGCATCCCGCCCATCAGCAGGCCGATGCGGGTGGTGTCGAATTCGTCGATGTTCAATTCGCCGGTGACGCGCCCACTTGATACGACCACGATGCGATCGGCCAGGGCGCGCACTTCTTCCAGCTCGGTCGAGACCAGCAGGATCGCCACGCCTTCGTCGCGCAGGCGCAGCAACTGGGTGTGGATGCTTTCGATGGTGCCGATGTCGACGCCGCGGGTCGGCTGCCCGACCAGCATCAGTTTTGGCGCGGCAGAGACTTCGCGCGCGATCACGACCTTCTGCTGGTTACCGCCCGAGAGCAGGCCGATGCGCAGGTCCGGGTTCTTTGGACGCACGTCGAAGGCTTCCAGCAGGTGGGCGCAGCGCTTGGCGATGGCGTCGAAGTCGAACAGGCCCAGCTTGTTCTTGACGCGGTCCTGGTAGCCGAACACGGTGTTCTGCATCACCGAGAAATCCTTGATGACGCCGTCGCGCAGGCGGTCTTCCGGCACGTGGCCGATGCCCAGCTCGCGGAATTCGGCCGGCAGGCCGTCGGCATTCGAACGGCGCGCGTAGGGCAGTTCCTTGCCGAGGAATTCGACCTTGCCCGAAGTCGGCAGGCGCATGCCCGACAGGATTTCCATCAGTTCGCTCTGGCCGTTGCCCGACACGCCGGCAATCGCGACGATTTCGCCGGCGCGCACGGTGAGGTCGATGTCGGCCAGCAGCCTGACTTTGTGTTTGTCTTCGAGCTGGAGGTTCGATACCTGCAGCACCGGCGCGCCCGGGTTGTACGGCTTGCGCGGAAGGTTGCCTTCGATCGGGCGGCCGACCATCATGTTGGCCAGCTGCTCCTTCGAGGTCTCGCTCGTGGATACGGCGCCGACCACGCGGCCGGCGCGCATCACCGTCACCTGGTCGGTGATCTCCATGATCTCGCCCAGCTTGTGGGTGATCAGGATGATGGTCTTGCCCTGTTCCTTGAACAGTCTCAGGATCTCGAACAGCGAGGCGGTTTCCTGGGCGGTGAGCACGGCGGTCGGCTCGTCCAGGATCAGGATATTGGCGCTGCGGTAGATCTGCTTGAGGATCTCGACGCGCTGCTGGGCGCCCACCGACAAATCGTGGATGGTGGCGAGCGGGTCGACGTCGAGGCGGTATTTGGCGCAGATTTCGCGCAGCGCGCTTTCCGTTTCGGCGCGCTTGGCAGCCAGCTTGAACCCGCCCTCGGTGCCGAGCATGACGTTGTCGAGCACGGTCATGTTCTCGACCAGCATGAAGTGCTGGTGGACCATGCCGATGCCCAGCGCAATCGCCTCATGCGAGGTGCGGATGGTGCGTTCCTGGCCGTCGATCAAGAGCTGGCCGCTGTCGGCATTGTAGTAGCCGTACAGGATGCTCATGAGGGTGGACTTGCCCGCGCCATTCTCGCCGATCACACCGTGGATCGAGCCCTTGGCGATCGGGAAGCTGACGTCAGCGTTCGCCTGCACAGCCCCGAAGGCCTTGCTGATGTTGCGAAATTCTACGGCTGGCTGCATTGCGATCAGTAGTAAGGTAGAGTTAGTGCGCATTAAAAACATGCGCAATAAATGCTGTGTGTTTCATTCAAAAGCGCGCCGGGCCGGATCACCGGCGCGGCGCGCTTTTTCATGGAGATGAGTAGATCAGACCGGGCAGCTGCTCGCGGCGCGGTAGTCGATGACCTTGGTCTTGCCATTGATGATGTCCGAGCGCACGCCCATGACGCGCTTCTCGATTTCCGGCGTGACGACCTTGCGGTTGTCCTTGTCCAGCACCCAGTCCACGCCGCCTTCTTTCAGGCCCTTGTGGGTGACGCCTGCTTTCCAGGTGCCGTTCTTCTGTGCCATGAAGGAATCGTAGACGGCGATGTCCACGCGCTTGACCATCGAGGTCAGCATGGTGCCCGGATGCAGGTAGTTCTGGTTCGAGTCGACGCCGATCGCCAGCTTGCCTTTTTCCTTGGCCATCTGCAGCGTGCCCATGCCGCTGCCGCCGGCAACCGCGAACACCACGTCGACGCCGCGGTCGAACTGCGCGCGTGCCAGTTCGCCGCCCTTGGCAGGGTCGTTCCAGGCGGCGGCAGTGGTGCCGACCATGTTCTGGACGATTTCGGCTTTCGGCACCTGTGCTTTTGCGCCTTGTGCGTAACCGCAGGCGAAGGCGCGGATCAAGGGGATGTCCATGCCGCCGACGAAACCGAGCTTCTTCGACTTCGAGGCCATGGCGGCGGCGACGCCGACCAGGTAGGAGCCTTCCTGTTCCTTGAACATCACCGAATTGATGTTGTTACCCGGCGCGATGCTGTCGATCAGCACGAAGCGCACGTTCGGGAATTCCTTGGCGACCTTGGCGACCGCCTGGGTCTGCGAGAAGCCGATGGCGGCGATCAGGTCGAGCTTCTTGCGGGCGAGGCCGCGCATGACCTGTTCGGCCTGGGTGTCGCTGCTGGCTTGCGCTTCGAAGACCTTGATGCCGGTTTCCTTGGAAAAGCGCTGCAGGCCCTCGAAGGCCGACTGGTTGAACGATTTGTCGAACTTGCCGCCTGCATCGTAGACCATGCCGAGCTTGGGTGCGGCCGGTGCTGCTGCCGCGCTGCCTGCGACGCACAGCGCCGCGATGGTCATGGTGAATTGCTTGAGTTTCATGAATGAGGCTCCTGGAATTTCGATATTGTACCCGGCACAACGGTAAGCTTGGAACGGGCTGCGCACGCTGCATCGTCAACAGCCAACCGGCCGACCATGCGAAACGCATTGTGTCAGCCATGTACAGCATGAGGGGTTACGATTTGTATCGCGGCCTAGCTTCCCTCGACAGTGCCTGAAACATGTAGCCTAGTTGCAACATCACAGTTGCAGAACGTGGCCACGGCATGGCCCAGGCCCGGAGTGGAAGCGCCGCAGCGCCGCGCCGCGCATCAGGCAATATCCGACCCTGCGCAGCTTATGTCAAATATGCATCAATCGGCATATTGATGACAAATACGATTTTACTTGGCAATTTATTCCAAGGAAATATAACTGCTGACAATTTTCAGCAATTATTTTGCAATGGCGGCGATCTGGTGGATGACGGCAGGGGTGGGTATACCCGGAATTGACGCTTTGAAGGACGGTTCGACGGCGGCGACAGCCGTAGCCATGGGGTCGGTTCCGTCTTCGACAGGCTTGGGGCCGACTTCGATGCCGACTTCGGCCACGGTGGCCGGGTTGGCGACAGGCGGCAACTGGGGTGTGCCGGCCGGCTGCGCAAAGCGGCGCGTCAGGAAGCTGGCGATCAGCGCCTGGGTCGCCTCCAGGTAGGGGATGTTCATGTGGTCCGAGGCCGGCACCGTGTCGTCGCCGACCAGGGTGGCGAGCTTCCCGACCAGCTGGTCGGTATGCGAATGCGGCACCACGTCATCTACCGCCGCGCGCAGCACATAAGTGGGCGCCTTCAGCGACGGTGCGTGCTTGATCGACTCGAAACGGTGGCGCAGCATGTATTCGATCGGCATGACGCGGAAGCGCCGCTTGGCGATGGCGAGGATGGAATCGTAGGGCGTGATCAGCACCACCGAGTTGGCCGGGCGTTCCTTGGCCACCTGCACCGCGACACCCGAACCCAGGCTGCGGCCGACCACGGCAATGCGCGCCGCGTCGACCTGGCCGAGGGCGGCCAGCCAGTCGAACAGGGTGCAGCCGTCTTCGATCATGTGCAGTTCGTCGGGGGCGCCATGGGACTGGCCGTAGCCGCGGTAGTTCATGGCCAGCACGGTCATGCCGGGGAAGAGCTTGCCGGCGTCGCGCGCGACCCAGGAGACTTCTTCGGAGCGCCCACCAAAATACATGACGGCGGGACGCGGGCCCTGGACCAGCGGGGTGAGCAGCCAGCCGCACAGGCGGGTGCCATCCTTGGCGCGCAGGACGATGGGGCGGGTACGGTGCCCGGTGCTGCGCGGGCTTTCGACTTCCGGAATGATGCAGGGATTGAAGACCAGGCGACGCTGGTTGGCCGCGATTGCGGCCGTCATCGTCAGCCACAAAAAGCTGGCAAATCCGGTGAGCCCCGCTGCCATTTTCTTTGAAGTGTCCATGGAGCCAAGTCTACCCCCGTGACCCGGCTTTGTTCTGTGCGGCACTTCGCTAAGTAAGCAGCGACAAGAATGAGATGTTGAACAGTGGGCTTATTACAACAACAAAGGCTGGGGCAAGCGTCACCAATTATCGTAGGGTGGGCGGATTCCGGCCCACGCGGTGATCGTTATCGGCTCCGCTCTCGTGCCGGATGATCTTGATGCGAACTATCACCGCGCGGCTAGCGAAGCCGGCCACCCTACATTTTCATGCTGACCGAACAGCAGCCGTTCATTGCGGTGCGTGGAGCTTGGACGGACCGGCGGCCACGTATTGTTCGACGTCGACATTGGTGTGGTCGATGCGCACCTTGTCGTCGTCGGTATGGACGCCTGCTTCGGCATGTCCGGCATTGGCGCCCTTGCCGGACACAGTCGTGGCCAGCGTTCCCGCCGCGGCGATGGCTGACAGCACCAGGGCGCCGGTGGTGTGCTGGCGGTTGCTGCGTTTCAGGATCAGGTTGGCGACGCTGGCCAGCATCGCTGCGCCGGTGAGCACCGCGTGCAGCTGGCTCTCGTGTTTGGCCTCGCCCTCCGGCTTCTCTGCCACGTAGTCGGCGACCCCGACCGCGCTCGCGGCCAGGCCGCCGATCACCCCTCCGGCCATGCTGTAATACGAGGCCTTGGCGTAGTCTTCGTCGCCGGTGGCGCTGTGCAGGGCGTCGAGGATGAAACCGAAGGGGATCAGGACGGCCGGCGCGGCCATGAGGATGGTGTGCAGCGGCTGGCCGGCGATGGTGGTCTTTTGCATGGCATTCTCCTGGCAGTGGTTGTGCTGTCCGGCCAGTGTGACATAGGGGGCGCGACGGACACGCACGCTTGGGAAGGCAGCAGCCTGCGCACCGGTTCCAGCTTGCAAGCGCGGTGCGGCCGGTCATCTAGTAGTAATGCTACATCGTCGATTCCACGAAAGCTTGTGCCTGCGCGCCAAACCGCCTTTCGTCGCCGGGATCCTTTGGGCGGTAAAGTTTGCATATTTCTCAACTTTTCTGGTTTCAATTGATGTACATTTACTACAAGGGCGGTGACGCCTGTCTGCGCCATCCGGCGCCTTCAGCTTAGGGGTTCCTTGATGGATTGGGCAATGATGTCGAGAATGACGATGCTGCGCCTGGGCGCCGCGCTGTGCGCCGTGTTGCTGGGAGGGGCCGCTGGCGCCGCCGCTGGCATCGACCGGGTCGAGCCGCCGCACTGGTGGGTCGGCATGAAGAGCGACAAACTACAGCTGATGGTGCACGGCGACGCGATCGCCGGCTTTTCGCCGCGCCTGGCCAGTCCCGGCCTGGCCGGCGTGCGCCTGGCCGGCGTGCGCCGTGTCGCCAACCGTAACTACGTCTTCCTCGATCTTGTCGTCGCGCCGCGCACGCGGCCGGGCAGCGTCGCGATCGAGTTCCGCCGCGGCCTGGAGGTGCGCCGCGTGGATTACCAGCTGCAGGCGCGGGCGCCGGGATCGGCGCGCCGCGCGAGCTTCGGCAATGCCGATGCGATCCTGAACCTGATGCCCGACCGTTTCGCCAATGGCGACCCGGCCAACGACAACCAGCCCGGTTTCCCGGATCCGGCCAACCGCGCCGACATCGACGCCGGCCGCCACGGCGGCGACATCGCCGGCATCGTCGGCAAGCTCGACTACATTGCCGCAATGGGCTATACCGCGATCTGGCCGACCCCGCTCACCGAGAGCCGCCAGGACAAGTACTCCTACCATGGTTATGCCGCCACCGATACCTACCGCATCGATCCGCGCTACGGCAGCAACGAGGACTACCGGCGCATGGTGGCGCTGGCGCGCAGCAAGGGCGTCGGCGTGCTGCAGGACATCGTGCTGAACCATATCGGGTCGAACCATTGGTGGATGAAGGACTTGCCGGCGCCGGACTGGCTGGGCTATGGGAACCGCTTCGTCCCGACCGCGCATGCGCGCACTACGGCCAGCGACCCGTATGCGGCCCAGGCGGACCGGAAGAACTACGTCGAGGGCTGGTTCGGCAGCGACATGCCGGACCTGAACCAGAAACATCCGCTGCTGGCGACCTACCTGATCCAGAACACGCTGTGGTGGGTGGAGTATGCGGGACTGTACGGGATCCGGGTCGACACCTTCGGCTATTCGGACCACGCCTTCCTGAGCGCCTGGAGCGCCCGCGTGCGCGAGGAATTCCCGACCCTGAACATCGTCGGCGAAGAATGGAGCATGAACCCGCTGGTGGTGGCCTACTGGCTGGACGGCAAGCGCAACCCGAACGGCTACCGCACCTCGATGCCGTCGATGATGGACTATCCGCTCAACGACACATTGCGCCGGGCGCTGGTGGCCGAGGATTCGCTACACTCGGGCCTGAGCCACCTGTACGAGCGCCTCAACGACGACATGGCCTACCCGGATGCCAGCAAGCTGGTGGTCTTCGAGGGCAATCACGATATCCCGCGCCTGTACAGCATCCTGGGCGAGGACCTCGACCTCTACAAGATGGCGATCGCCTACCTGCTGACCACGCGCGGCGTGCCGCAGCTGTACTACGGCACCGAACTGCTCATGACCAGCCCGACGGTCCGTGCCGACGGCCCGACGCGCCAGGATTTCCCCGGCGGCTGGCAGGGCGACCGTGTCGATGCGGTGAGCGGCGCCGGCCTGGATGCAAAGCAGAAGCAGGCGCAGGCCTATGTCAGGAAGCTGCTCAACTGGCGCAAGGCCCAGGCCCTGGTCCACAGCGGCAAGCTGATGCACTTCGCGCCCGAGGACGGCACCTATGTGTACTTCCGCTATGCCGGAAGCGGGCAGGGCGCGAAGCGCCTGATGGTGGCAATCAACAAGAACCGCAAGCCGGTGGCGCTCGATACCGCGCGCTTCGCCGAGATCCTGCCGCGCGGCGCCAGCGGCACCGACGTCGCCAGCGGCGAGACCTATGACCTCGCGCGCACCCTCGCCATGCCGGCGCGCTCGGTGCTGGTGCTGGAGGTGGATCGCTAGCGCTGGGATGCGGCCGGCCCAGCGGCACCGGCGCGGCTGCCGGCCTTGCCTGTTGGGGTAAGATGGACATTCCGCGTACGCCGCCAATCACCAGGAGACCCCGTGCACTACCTGCTCATGTATGACCTCGCCCCCGACTACCTCGAACGCCGCGGCCAGTTCCGCGATGCGCACCTGAAGCTGGCCTGGGAAGCGCAGGAGCGCGGCGAACTGGTGATCGCCGGGGCGCTGGTCGAACCCGCCGACCACGCGGTGCTGATGTTCAGCTGCGAGACGCCGGAAACGGTCCAGCTGTTCGCGGCGCGCGACCCCTACGTGACGCACGGGCTAGTGCGCGCCTTCCATGTGCGCCAGTGGAATACGGTGGTCGGCGACGATGCCTTCAACCCCGTGCGCCCGAGCTGACCTTTCCGATAGTAAATTTACACTGCGGATGAGTTAATATTCCCCGGCTTTCAACCTGGGCCGGAGAATCCATGCAACCTGCAGTCAACCTGTGGCCGCTGCTCGGCGTCGCAGTCATCGTCGCCGGCTTCCTGCTACGCGCCAATCCGGTGCTGGTGGTGGTCGCGGCCTGCGGCGTCACCGGCGCCGCTGCCTTCATGCCGGTCGCCGCCATCCTGGAATCGCTCGGCAGCGCCTTTGTAAAAACGCGCAACCTGCCGCTGATCCTGCTGCTGCCGCTGGCCGCGATCGGCCTGCTGGAACGCTTCGGCCTGCGCGAACGCGCCCAGACCGCCATTGCCAAAGTCCGCTCGGCTACCGCGGGGCGCCTCTTGATCGTCTACCTGTTCGCGCGTGAAACCTCGGCGGCGGCCGGCCTGACCAGCCTGGGCGGCCAGGCCTCCATGGTGCGCCCGCTGGTGGCGCCGATGGCCGAAGCCGCGGCCGAAACGCAATACGGCGCGCTGCCCGACCATGTGCGCCACCGCATCCGTGCGATGTCCGCCGCCACCGACAACGTCGGCCTGTTCTTCGGCGAAGACATTTTTGTCGCCTTCGGGGCGATCGTGCTGATGCAGACCATCCTGAATGCCGAAGGCATCGCGGTCGATCCGCTGCACATGGCGCTGTGGGGCATCCCCACCGCGATCACGGCCTTCATCATCCATGCGTGGAATCTGCGCCGGCTCGATGCGGAGATCCGTCGCACGATGGCGAAGGTAGTGGGGACAGCATGATCACGCTCGAATTTTTCTACGTGCTGGTCGGCCTGCTGTTCGTGGCCGTCGCAGTGATGAACCTGGTGGATCGCAGCAACCCGCGCCGCTACACGACCGCGCTGTTCTGGGGCCTGTATGCGCTGCTCTACCTGGCGGGCGAGCGCCTGCCGCCGGCTTTTGTGGGCGCGCTGATGATCCTGATGGCGCTGGTCGCCGGCTTCAAGGGCGTCACCGCAGGCAAACCGGCGACGCTGCCGGAAGAGGCGAGACGCGAAAGCAGCACGCGGCTCGGCAACCGCCTGTTCATCCCGGCGCTGCTGCTGCCGCTGGTGACCATGGTCGGCGCGACCCTGTTCAAGGACGTGCAGCTTGGCGGCCTGCCGCTGCTGGATCCGAAACACGTGACCCTGGTGAGCCTGGGCTGCGCCGCGATCGTGGCCCTGGGCGCTGCCTGCTGGCTGACCCGTTCCACGCCGCTGCAGGGCGTGCGCGAGGCGCGCCGGCTGGTCGATGCGATGAGCTGGGCCGTCGTGCTGCCGCACATGCTGGCGGTGCTTGGCCTGCTGTTCACCGAGGCCGGCGTGGGCAAGGCGGTGGCGCACGTGACGACCTCGTACATCGACATGGATTCGCGCTTCATCGCGGTGGCGGTGTTCTGCATCGGCATGGCCCTGTTCACGATCGTGATGGGCAACGGCTTCGCGGCCTTCCCGGTGATGGCGGGCGGGGTCGGTATCCCGGTGCTGGTCGGGGTCTACGGCGCCAACCCGGCCGTGATGGCGGCGATCGGCATGTTCAGCGCCTATTGCGGTACATTGATGACGCCGATGGCGGCGAACTTCAATATCGTGCCGGCCGCGCTGCTCGACCTGCCCGACAAGAACGCCGTTATCCGCGCCCAGGTGCCGACCGCGTTGCCGCTGCTGGTGGCGAATATCTTCCTGCTGTATTTCTTGATGAACCAATGAAAACCGTTCTGCTGACTGGATTCGAACCGTTCAACGGGGCCGCCATCAACCCGGCCTGGGAGGCGGTGCGCGCGCTGGATGGCTGGAGCGGGGAGGGCTTCCGCGTCGAAGTGCGCCAGCTGCCCTGCGTGTTCATTGACGCCAACCGGGCCCTGGCCGCGATGGTGGACGAGCTGGAGCCGCATATCGTCATCGCCGTCGGCCAGGCCGGCGGACGTCCGGAAATCTCGGTCGAGCGGGTGGCGATCAACGTGGACGACGCCTCGATTGTCGACAACGCCGGCCGCCAGCCGGTGGACCAGGCCATCGATGCAGGCGGCCCGGCGGCGTACTTCACGACGCTGCCGATCAAGGCGATGGTGGCGGCAATGCGCGCAGCCGGCTTGCGCGCGGCGGTATCGCAGACGGCCGGCACCTTCGTGTGCAACCACGTGTTCTATGGCCTGATGCATCACACCGCTGGACATGCGGTGAAGGCGGGCTTCATCCACGTGCCCTTCCTGCCGGAGCAGGCGGAGGGCCGGATGGACAATCCGCCGTCGATGGCGCTCGAGGATATCATTGCCGGGATCCGGATCGCGGTCGAGACGGCGCTGACGGTCGAGCAGGATGCTGCGCTGACAGGTGGCGCCACGCATTAATGAAATGGTGATTTCGTAGGGTGGTCGGCTCTGCCGACCGCGCGTTCAAGCAGATCATGAGACGCCACATTGCATGCCGGAGTTGAACGCGCGGTCGGGAGGACCCGACCACCCTACGCGCGTCATTGCCGGTAAGACGGGCGAAAAAAATCCGGGGCCGCAGCCCCGGATTTTTTTTGCTGCACAGCTAAGCGATTAACGCTTTTCCTGCAGCTTCTCGCCGGCACGTTCCAGCGCGGCGCCAGTCTTGTCGCCCACTTTGTCCGACGCTGCGCGCACTTCTGCAGCGGCTTCCTTGGTTTCCTGTTTCACTTCGGCGCCGGCGGCCTCGATGTTGTCGCCTGCGCGTTCCGCAGCAGCGTCCACGTTGGCAGCGGCGCGGTCGGCAGCGGCTTCGGTAGCTTGTGCGGCTTCCTTGGTTTCTTCAGCGACTTTTGCGCCTGCATTGTCGACGGCAGCGCCGGCTTCTTGTGCAGGACCCATGTTCGGGTTGTCGTCGGCTTTCTTGCAGCCGGTGGCCATCACTGCGACGGCAAGCATCAGGGCGGAAATGGTAGCGGTGGTGTTTTTCATGGTGAGCTCCTTGTGGAAGGGGGGTTATTTAAGTATTCATGTTTTGACAAGAGTTTGCCCCAGGATGCGACCGAGAACGGTGCGCAAAGTAACGCAGAATAAAGAAAGTTGGTCTTTTCGATGAAGTTCTATGGAAACTTTCGCGCGGACCGCTTTTCCAAGCGGTCCGGCATACCATATCGGAGCGTGAGGCGCCTGATGTATGCACAAAGAATGGTAGGATTTACGGATGGACCGACGAAACGACTATAAAACCGCACTGCTGATCGACGCTGCGATCCACGAGGCCGCGAGCGAAGGACGCCCGCGCGCCGCCACCGAGCTGGCCGGCATCGGCGTCCCCCTGGAAATCACGATGCGGGTGCTGACCCGGCCCGCCGAGCGGCGCCACCAGATCGCCTCGCTCAATACCGTTGCCGTCGAAATCAAACGGCAATAGGGCTTACGCTGGCTGGGCGCTTGATTCCGGGAACAGGATGTTCAGGAAGGCCCGCACCACCGGCGCATCGTCCTGCGCCATATAAGTGATATATAGGTTGGCCGATGGCGCATTGGTCCGCACCGGCAGGAAGCGCACGCCGGGCCAGCCGATGCGGCTGGTGGTCTGCGGCAGCAGCGCCACGCCCAGGCCGGCGCCGACCATGGCCAGCAAGGTCTGCGGCTCGGCCGCTTCCTGGAAAATCGTCGGATGGAAGCCGGCGTTGACACAGCACTGGATCAGGTAGCGCGGCTCGGCCGACTGGTCCAGGTGCAGGGTGAGCATCGGCTCGTCCGCAATGTCGATCAGTTCGATGGCATCCTGGCGCGCCAGCGGATGACGTTCGCTGATCGCCACGCACACGTCCTCGCGCGAACACAGGTCCTGGCGCAGGTTGGCCTGCTTGAGCACATCCGGTTCGATGCGCGGCTCGCGCCAGAAGCCGACGTCGATCTGGCGTGCGCGCAGTGCTTCCCACTGGTCGTTCGGCCCCAGCTCATGGATGGTCCAGGTCACGCGCGGGTACTGGCTCTGGAACTGTTCTAACAGGCCCGGGATCGGTCCCCACATCGCGGAACCGACGATGCCCACGCGCAGGCGGCCCACTTCGCCGCGGTCGATCTGGCGGATGGTGTCGATCGTCATGCGCATCTTGGCCAGCAGCTCGGCCGCCTCGCTCATCAGCGCCTTGCCCGCCACCGTCAGCTCGAAGCTGCGCGTGGTGCGGGTGAACAGGCGCACCCCGAGTTCGCTCTCGAGCTTCATGATCTGCTGGCTCAGGGGCGGCTGCGAGATGTGCAGGCGCTCGGCCGCGCGCGAGAAGCTTTTTTCTTCAGCCACCGCGAGGAAGTAGCGCAGCTGTTTCAGGTCGATCGACATGGCGGCGCCGGAGTATCAGGTTGACGGCAGCGCGTTCAGCGCCACCGCCATGCGCGCGCCGACCAGCGCGTTGTGCTTCACCAGCGCGATATTGGTCGCCAGGCTGCGGCCCCCGGTCAGCTCCTTGATGCGCGACAGCAGGAAGGGCGTGACCGCCTTGCCCTTGACGCCTTGCTGGTTCGCTTCGCCCAGCGCCTGCTGGATAATGGCGTTGATCTCCTCTGCCGGCATGGCGGATTCCGCCGGCACCGGATTGCTTACCACCACGCCACCTAGCAGGCCGAGCTGCCACTTGGTGCGGATGAATGCCGCCTGCTCCTCCGGCGTATCGAGCTGGAAGTCGGCCTTGAAGCCGCTGTCGCGGGTGAAGAAGGCCGGGAAGCCCGGCTGGCCGACGCTGACCACCGGCACGCCGTTGGTTTCGAGGTATTCGAGCGTCAGGCCGATGTCGAGGATCGATTTCACGCCGGCGCAGACCACGGCCACGCTGGTGTGGGCCAGCTCCTGCAGGTCGGCCGAGATGTCGAAGCTGGTCTCGGCGCCGCGGTGCACGCCGCCGATGCCGCCGGTGACGAACACCTCGATGCCGGCCAGCTGGGCGCAGATCATCGTCGCCGCCACGGTGGTGGCGCCGAGGCGCTTCTGCGACAGCACATAGGCGAGGTCACGGCGGCTGACCTTCATCGCGTCGGGCGAAGACCCCAGCAGCTCGAGCTGCTCTTCCGACAGTCCGACGCAGATCTTGCCGCCAATGATGGCGATGGTGGCCGGCACGGCGCCGGCGTCGCGGATCACCTGCTCGACTTCCCGCGCGGTCTGCACGTTCTGCGGGTAGGGCATGCCGTGCGAGATGATGGTCGACTCTAACGCGACGACGGGTTTGCCGGCGGTGCGGGCGGCTGCCACTTCGGGCGAGAACAGGAGGAAGGATTGCATATTAGTCCAGGTCGGATTGGGTAGCTTGGTTCACGGGGCTGTCGAACTGGCCGGGCGCCAGCAGCGGGCAGACGGTCTGCTCGCATTCGATGGTCATGGCGGACAGCTGCAGGCCGCGGCGGCAGGCGAGGGCAAGGTCGGCTTCACCGCTCTGCAGCGACCAGCAGACCGCGGCAGCGAAGGCGTCGCCCGCGCCAGTGACGTCGACGACGTCGACTTTCGGTGCATCGAGGCGCATCACGCCGCTTGGGGACGTATACAAGACGCCGCACGCGCCGCGCGTGACGACCACGTCCTGCACGCCCTGGCGCTGCACCTCGGCGCAGGCCGCTTTGACGTCGGCGTCGCCGTCCAGGCTGCGGCCGACGCGGGTCGCCAGTTCGCCTTCGTTCAGGATCAGCAGGCGCAGGCCGTGCAGGCTGGCGGGCAGGCGCGCCATCTTCGGCCCGGACACGGCTACCAGCACCAGCGACACGCCGTCGCGCACCGCGTCATCCAGCAGGGCAGCGATGGTGTCCAGCGGCAGGTTCATGTCGGCCACCACCAGCGCCGCGCCGGCGCGCTGCTGCTGGCGGGTGGCGAGGAAAGCGGGTGTCAGGCGGTCATTGAGGGCCATGTCGGCCAGCGCCACCGTCATCTCGCCGTCCTGGTCGAGCACCGCGGTATAGGTGCCGCTGCTCACACCATCCAGGCGCAGGGCGCCGCGGGTGTCGATGCCGGCATCTTCGGCATGGGCCAGCAGGGCGCGGCCCGAAGCATCGTTGCCGACCGCCGTGATCAGCGCGACCGGGGCGCCGAGGCGCGCCAGGTTCTCGGCGATGTTGCGGGCGACGCCGCCGAAGGATTCATCCTGGGTGGCCGGGTTGGAGGTACCGAGCACCAGCGGCTTCATGCTGCGCAGCTTGCGGTCGAGGTTCGAGGCGCCGATGCACAGGATGGGGCGCTGATCGGGCAGCACATAGGCGCGCCCGAGGATGCGGCGTTCACGCACCAGGGTGGCGATGTAGTTGGCGACGGCCGAGCGCGAGAGCCCCAGCTGGCTGGCGAGATCCTGCTGCGAAATGAAAGGGTTCGCGCGGATCAGCTCGTACAACTGTTCTTTTTTGGGCAGGTCGGTCACGATGAATGGCGGTTTGGTAGGGTGGGCGGGGTCATTCAGGCCAGTGGCCTGAATGACGAACGCCCGCGCGTTCAACCTTGGCATGCAGGCCAGCGAGCGGGCTGAGGAAAGGTAATCTGAACGCGCCGGCGGGAAAACCCGCCCACCCTATGTTAAACAAGTGTTTTAATATATCAGACAAATGTTTGATGCGGGTTAAACATTACGGTGTAAGCCCACATTACATCGGTCCATATATTTTTAAAACAAATAAATCGACAAGAAAAATGGTATTTGCCATACATATTGGCCCTCGTGCATAGTTATAATATTCCGGCTGATATGTGCCGCGTGCTACTGCTCAGTAGCACCCTCCGGCGCCTGCCTCTTCATCCCGTCTCCCGAATTCCGCATACGACAAGGAACAACCATGTTCAGCAATACTCCATTCGAAGCAGCAGAAGTCATCAAGGCCCGCAAACCGGGGTTCGAGCCGCGCGTGGCCATGATCCTTGGCTCCGGCCTGGGCGTGCTCGCCGAGCAGATGACCGATGCCGTGTCGATCAGCTATGCTGAACTGCCGGGCTTCCCGATCAGCACCGTGCATGGCCACGCGGGTGAGCTGGTGCTGGGTAACCTGGCCGGCGTGCCGGTGGTGTGCATGAAGGGCCGCGGCCACTTCTACGAAGGCTATGGCGCCAGCGTGATGACCTCTGCCGTGCGCACTTTTAAACTGATCGGCTGCGAAATGCTGTTCGTGACCAATGCGGCCGGATCGCTCCGCCCTGAAGTCGATGCAGGCAGCGTCGTGGTCCTGAACGACCATATCAACCTGCTGCCGGGCAGCCCGATGTCCGGCCCGAACGACGACCGCTTCGGCCCGCGCTTCTTCAGCATGGCCAATGCCTACGACGCCGAGCTGCGCTCGATGATCAAGGAAACCGCAGCAAGCAAGGGCATCACCCTGAACGAAGGCGTCTACCTGGCCTGCCCGGGCCCGAACTTCGAAACGGCTGCCGAAATCCGCGCCTTCAAGACCTTGGGCGCCGAAGTGGTCGGCATGTCGGTGGTGCCGGAAGTGATCGCCGCGCGCCACTGCGGCCTGAAAGTGGCCGGCGTGTCGGCCATCACCAACCTGGCCGAAGGCTTGAGCCCGTTCCCACTGTCGCACGAGCAGACCCTGAAGTACGCCGCGATCGCGGCCAAGGACCTGGTCACCCTGATCCACTCGTTCATCGAGCGCCTGGGCGCGACCCCGCGCACCGAAGCCAACTAACAGAAAGGCAGCGAACCATGTCACGCGCATTTATCCTCCTGCTCGACTCGTTTGGCCTCGGCGCACTGCCGGACGCCGACAAGTACGGCGACACGGGCGCCAACACCTTCGGCCACATCGCCGATTGGGCCGCGAAAGAAGGCAAGCCGATGTCGCTGCCGAACCTCGAGCGCCTTGGCCTGGCCGCCGCCGCCCACAAGGCCAGCGGCGAATGGGCCGCGGGTTTCGGCCAGCGCGACGGTTTTACGGGCGCCTGGGGCGCCGCGCGCGAACAGTCGACCGGCAAGGACACGCAGAGCGGCCACTGGGAAATCGCCGGCGTGCCGGTGCTGTTCGACTGGGGCTACTTCCCGAAGACCGTGCCGTCCTTCCCGAAAGAGCTGACCGACAAGCTGCAGGAGTTGACCGGCGTTCCCGGCTGGCTGGGCAACTGCCACGCCTCGGGCACCACCATCATCGACGAGCTGGGCGACGAGCATGTCGCCAGCGGCAAGCCGATCCTGTACACCTCGGCCGACTCGGTGCTTCAGATCGCAGCGCACGAAGAACACTTCGGCCTGGATCGCCTGTACGCGGTCTGCGAAGCGGCCTACGAGCTGGTCAAGCCCTATAACATCGGCCGCGTGATCGCGCGTCCTTTCCTGGGCGAGAACGGCAAGTACAAGCGCACCAGCAACCGCCACGATTACGCCGTGCCACCGACCGCGCCGACCCTGCTCGACCACGTGAAAAACGAAGGCGGCGAGGTCATCGCGCTGGGTAAAATCAGCGATATCTTCGCCGCGAAAGGCGTGACCAAGCTGGTGAAGGGCGTCGACAACATGGCGCTGTTCGACCGCCTGCTGGAAGAGCTTGATACCGCGCCTTCAAAATCGCTCACCTTCGTGAACTTCGTCGACTTCGACATGCACTTCGGCCACCGCCGCGACGTCGCCGGCTATTCGAACGCGCTGCACGAGCTGGACGCGCGCATGCCCGAATTCATGGCCAAGCTGAAGGACGGCGACCTGTGCGTCATCACCGCCGACCACGGCTGCGACCCGACCGCGCCGGGTTCGGACCACACCCGCGAGCACATCCCGATGATCTTCTTCGGCCCGAACGTCCCCGCGCAGGAACTGCCGATCGCGTCCACTTTCTCGGACATCGGCGCAACCCTCGCCAAGCACCTTGGCGTCAAACCACTTTCGAACGGAACCGCACTGCTATGACCCAGCCACTGGACTTCAAACGTAACACCGCCGCCCCCCTCGACCTTGGTTGGGTCAACAGCATCAAGGTCAACCGCAATGCGGCCGACCGCCGCGCCGCCAGCCTGGCGAACCGCCGCACCGTCAAGAAGGAATACCAGGCCGCATGGCTGATCCGCGCGGTCGAGTGCATGGACCTGACCACCCTGGGCGGCGACGACACCCCGGGCCGCGTCGAGCGCCTGTGCATGAAGGCGATGCGCCCGCTGCGCACCGATTTGATGCAGGCCCTCGGCATCGACAGCCTGACCACTGGCGCCGTCTGCGTGTACCACGAGATGATTACGCCAGCAGTGAAAGTGCTGCAGGGCCGCTTGCCGATCGCCGCCGTGTCGACCGCCTTCCCGGCCGGCCTGTCGAGCCTCGAGACCAAGCTGCGCGAGATCGAACTGTCGGTGGCCGCCGGCGCCACCGAGATCGACATCGTCATCACCCGCCAGCACGTGTTGACCGGTAACTGGCAGGCGCTGTACGACGAGATGCTGGCTTACCGCCAGGCTTGCGGCGAAGCGCACGTGAAGGCGATCCTCGCCACCGGCGACATCGTCACGCTGGACAACGTGGCCAAGGCCTCGTGGGTCTGCATGATGGCCGGCGCCGATTTCATCAAGACCTCGACGGGCAAGGAAGGCGTCAACGCCACCATCCCGGTGTCGCTGGTGATGACCCGCGCGATCCGCGAATACTACGAGCAGACCGGCTTCCAGGTCGGCTACAAGCCTGCGGGCGGCGTGTCCACCGCGAAGAGCGCACTGCAATACCTGACCGTGATGAAGGAAGAACTCGGCAACGACTGGCTGCAGCCGCACCTGTTCCGCATCGGCGCATCGAGCCTGATGACCGACATCGAGCGCCAGCTCGAGCACTACGTCACCGGCAACTACTCGGCCGCCCATCGCCACGCGCAACCTTAAATACCAACGGATTCGTCATGCCAACTATTAAAGAGATTCTTCAGACCATGGATTACGGCCCCGCACCAGAAAGCACCAAGGAAGCAACTGCGTGGCTGGACCAGCATGGACGCCGTTTCGGCCTGTTCATCGACGGCGCGTGGAGCGACGCCTCGACCACCTTCGCCACCAGCAACCCTGCCGACGGCAGCGAGCTGGCCCAGGTTACGCAAGCGACAAACGACGACATTGAACGCGCCGTGCAGGCCGCGCGCCGCGCGCAGCCGGGCTGGGTCGCGCTGGGTGGCCACGGCCGCGCGCGCATCATGTATTCGCTGGCACGCCTGCTGCAAAAGCATGCGCGCCTGTTCGCGGTGCTCGAGACCCTGGACAACGGCAAGACCATCCGCGAAACCCGCGACGCCGATTTGCCGCTGGCCGCACGCCACTTTTACCACCACGCCGGCTGGGCCGCGCTGCAATCGGAAGAATTCGCTGACTATCGCGCCGTGGGCGTGGTCGGCCAAATCGTGCCGTGGAACTTCCCGCTCTTGATGCTGGCATGGAAAATCGCACCGGCGCTGGCCGCTGGTAACACCATCGTGTTCAAGCCGGCCGAGTACACTCCCTTGACCGCGCTGCTGTTTGCCGAGATCTGCCAGCAGGCCGGTGTGCCCGCGGGCGTGGTCAATATCGTCACCGGCGACGGCGCCGTGGGCGAAGCGATCGTGAACCACCCTGGCATCGACAAGTTGGCCTTCACCGGCTCGACCGAAGTGGGCCGCATCATCCGCAAGGCGACCGCCGGCACCGGCAAGAAGCTGTCACTGGAACTGGGCGGCAAGTCGCCCTTCATCGTGTTCGACGACGCCGACCTCGATGCAGCAGTCGAAGGCCTGGTCGACTCGATCTGGTTCAACCAGGGCCAGGTCTGCTGCGCCGGTTCGCGCCTGCTGGTGCAGGAATCGGTCTACGACCGCTTCATCGCCAAGGTCAAGCTGCGCATGCAGAACCTGCGCGTCGGCTCGCCGCTGGACAAGTCGAACGACATCGGCGCACTGGTCGACCCGGTGCAGCAGCAGCGCATCCACGGCCTGGTGGAGTCCGCACGCGCCGAAGGCTGCGAAGTGTGGCAGCCTACCTGCGACATGCCGCAAGCCGGCTCGTGGTACCTGCCAACCCTGATCACCGGAGCGTCGACCTCGGCCGCCGTGGCCCAGGCCGAAATCTTCGGCCCGGTGCTGGTCGCGATGAGCTTCCGCACCCCGCATGAAGCGGTGCAACTGGCGAACAACACGGTGTACGGCCTGGCCGCCTGCGTGTGGTCGGAATCGATCTCGCTGGCGCTGGACGTCGCGCCGCAGATCAAGGCCGGCGTGGTGTGGATCAACACCGCCAACCAGTTCGACGCAGCCTGCGGCTTCGGCGGCTACAAGGAATCGGGCTTCGGCCGCGAAGGCGGCAAGGAAGGCATGTACGAGTACATGACCCCGTTGTCGGAAGATGCGCGTCCTGCAGCGCCAGTCGTGGCCGCGGTTGGCTCGACCCAGGGCCGCGTAAAAGCATCGGAAGAGGGCAACGCATTCGCCGTCGACCGCACCGCCAAGCTCTACATCGGTGGCAAGCAGACCCGCCCTGACGGCGCTTACAGCCGCGCCATCAATGGCGCCAACGGTTCCTTCCTGGCCGACGTCGGCGAAGGCAACCGCAAGGACATCCGCAACGCCGTGGAAGCCGCGCACAAGGCGGCCGGCTGGTCGAAGGCCACCGCGCACAACCGCGCGCAGGTGCTGTACTACATGGCCGAGAACCTGGCGATCCGCGCCGACGAATTCGCCGCCCGTATCGCCGCGCAGACCGGCTCGCGCGACGCTGTCAAGGAAGTCCAGGCCTCGATCGAGCGCCTGTTCTACTGGGCCGCATGGTGCGACAAGTACGACGGCGCAGCCCACCAGCCGCCGATGCACGGCATCACCGTCGCCCTGAACGAACCGGTCGGCGTGATCGGCATCATCTGCCCGAACGAGAACCCGCTGCTGGGCTTCATCTCGCTGGTCGCTCCGGCAATCGCGCTGGGCAACCGCGTGGTCGCGGTGCCGTCGGAAGCGCATCCGCTCTCAAGCACCGATTTGTACCAGGTACTGGATACCTCGGACCTGCCGGGCGGCGTGCTGAATATCGTCACCGGATCGAGCGACGAACTGGCGCGCACGCTGGCGTCGCACGGCGACGTCGATGCGGTGTGGCGTCACGATGGTTCGGCAGCAGGTTGCGCGGAAGTCGAGCGCCTGTCGGCCGATTCGCTCAAGCGCACCTGGGTTGGTGGCGGCAAGGGCCGTGACTGGTTCGATGCGAAGCAGGCATGCGGCCGTACGGTGCTGCAGCATGCGAGCCAAGTCAAAAATGTGTGGATTCCGTACGGCGTCTGATTGAATTGTTGGCGCCTCCGGGCGTTGTAGGGTGGGCGGGGTGATGGAGGCCAGTGGCCTCCATCACGAACGCCCACGCGGTGATAGTTACCGGTCGAGATCATCGAGCACGAGATCGGAGCCTTTGCGTATCACCGCGTGGGCGGCGGAGCCGCCCACCCTACGTTTAGAAAGGCTCATATGTTCCTTCCCCAAGAAATCATCCGCAAGAAGCGTGATGGCGGCATCCTGACTGCCGAAGAAATCCAGTTTTTTGTCCGCGGTATTCCTGACAACACCGTCACCGAAGGCCAGATCGCAGCCCTCGCGATGGCCGTCTACTTCAACGACATGACCATGGACGAACGCGTCGCCTTCACGCTGGCGATGCGCGACTCCGGCCAGGTGCTGGAATGGAAATCCCTGAACCTGCCAGGCCCGGTGGTCGACAAGCACTCGACCGGCGGCGTCGGCGACGTGGTCTCGCTGATGCTCGGGCCGATGATCGCCGCCTGCGGCGGCTTCGTGCCGATGATCTCGGGCCGCGGCCTGGGCCACACCGGCGGCACGCTCGACAAGTTCGATTCGATCCCGGGCTACAGCACCGTGCCCGATCCTGAACTGTTCCGCAAGGTGGTCAAGGACGTCGGCGTGGCCATCATCGGCCAGACATCCAAATTAGCGCCGGCCGACAAGCGCTTCTACAGCATCCGCGATACCACGGCGACCGTGGAATCGGTGGCGATGATCACCGGTTCGATCCTGTCCAAGAAGCTCTCCGCTGGCCTCGACGCACTCGTGATGGACGTGAAAGTGGGCAGCGGCGCCTTCATGCCGACCTACGAAAAATCGGTCGAACTGGCCGAGAGCATCGTCGCCGTCGGTAACGGCGCGGGCACCCGCACCTCGGCCATCCTGACCGGCATGGACGAGTCGCTCTGCCACGCCGCCGGCAATGCCGTCGAAGTGCGCGTCGCGATCGACTACCTGACCGGCAAGGCGCGCCCGGCACGCCTGCACGAAGTGACCATGGCGCTGTGCGCCGAGATGCTGGTCATCTCGGGCATCGCGTCGAACGACACCGAAGCACGCGCCAAGCTGCAGGCTGGGCTGGATTCGGGCGAAGCCGCCGAGCGCTTCGCGCGGATGGTCGCGGCATTGGGCGGCCCGGCCGACCTGATGGACAAGCCGGACGCCTACCTGGAAACCGCACCGGTCACCGTGCCGGCGCCAGCGCTGCAGGCCGGCTATGCCGCTTCGGTCGACACCCGTGGCCTCGGCCTGGCCGTGGTCGCGCTGGGCGGCGGCCGTGTGCGTCCGCAAGACGCGATCGACTTTGCGGTCGGCCTGACCGGCTTGGCCGAACTGGGCGACAAGTTAGAGGTCGGCCAGCCGCTGGCGATGGTCCATGCCCGCACCCAGGCAGCAGCCGAGCAGGCAGTGCGCCAGGTGCAGGCGGCCTACCAGGTCGGTGCAGAAAAACCGGCGGCGACGCCGATGATCCACCGCACCATCCGTCCATAACAGGGCACTGAGGAAGTCATGAAATACGCAAAACTGATCGACGAAGCTAGAACCGCACGCGAGATGGCCTATGTCCCGTACTCGAAATTCAAGGTCGGCGCCGCCCTGGAAACCAAGGACGGCCGCATCTTCCGCGGCTGTAACGTGGAAAATGCTTCCTACGGGCTGTGCAACTGCGCCGAACGTACCGCCTTCTTCAGCGCCATCGCAGAGGGCTACAAGCCGGGCGACTTCACCGCGCTGGCCGTCATCGGCCAGACCGACGGCCCGATCGCTCCCTGCGGCGCCTGCCGCCAGGTGATCCTGGAGCTGGGCGGCAACGCGCTGCCGGTGGTGCTGACCAACCTGAAGGGCGATGTGTTCGAGACCACGGCTGCCCAGCAGTTGCCGAATGCCTTTGGCGGTGCGGACTTGAACTAGTAACTCCTGATCTGGTGTGTCGCGGCACATCAGATCTCAGTGTGACCGGAAGCGCTGTTCGCAGAAATGCGACAGCGCTTTTGTTTTGGCTTGTCGCGCGGCATGGGGCCTGATCCTTCTCAAGAGCAAAACTGCAATCCCGACGTGTAATCGCTTAATCGCGTGCACGCGCGGGGTCAATCTTGGGAGAAAAGCGATGTCGGAACACATCCATGGCGCCACTCTTCTTGCGTCCTTGAGCCGCTTCACCCAGGACACCCGCCTGCTTAGGCTGACGACTCCCCTGGGTGAGGAGTTGATCGCGGAATGCATGCACGGCGAGGAGGGGATCAGCGAAGGCTATGTCTTCAGGATCGACGCCCTGAGCACGGACGTGCAGCTGCAGCTCCGCAGCCTGATTGGCCAGCCGGCACTGCTGCAGTTGCTCACGGCCGAGAGTTTTAGTTCCCTGCGCCCCTTTCACGGCTATATCACGTCGGCCGAAATCGCCGGCGCCAATGGCGGCTTCGTGCGCTATGTGCTGACGATTGAGCCTTGGTGCAAGTTCCTGTCGCTGGGAAGGGACAGCCGTACCTTCCAGGACATGACGGTCTTCGACATCCTGGACGTCGTGTTCGGCAGCTACTCTGGGCGGGGCAAGCTGGTGTGCGAATGGCGCTTCGACATTGCGGACCAAAGCATCTATCCCAAGCGCAGCTTGAGCACGCAATACCAGGAAAGCGACCTGGCTTTCGCGGAGCGCCTGATGATTGAGGAAGGCCTGTTCTATTTCTTCGAGCACAGCGGCGACCCGGACAGCGCCTCGCTGGGCAGCCATACCATGGTGATTGCCGACCACAACGGCGCCTTCGCGCCGAATCCGCAATCCTCCGTGGAGTTCACCCGGCCCGGCGCCGTCATGAAGGCCGACAGTATCGACCGTTGGCGTACCGAAACCCGCATGTCCACCAATGCAGTGGAAATCGGCAGCTGGGATTACCGCACGGTGCGCCAGCGGCAGGCGAGCGCGGCTGGGGCCGACAGCAGTGGCACGCTGTTGAGCAGCCGCGACGCGCCCGGCGTGTATGCCTGGCAGGGCCGGGAGCAGGGGCAACGGATCGCCCTCAACCAGATCCAGGCATTCGAGGCGGCGCGCCAGGTACACGTGGGCGCCGGAACCGTGCGCAGCTTCGCGCCGGGGACGAGCTTCACGCTGCACGGACATGCCAGGTTCGATGAAGCTGACAGTGACGACGGCCGCACATTCATCATCGTCCGGGCGAAACACCTGATGCACAACAACCTCACGGCGGACATGTCCGAAGTGGTGGGCAAGCTGCTGGGGAAGGGCCTGACGGCCATTGCCAACAACCGGGAGTTTGGCGGAGGGGATATGCGGCAACCCGGGGGCGAGCGGCCCCTGTACCGGAACCGCATCGAAGCCATCCCGGCGAGCGTTCCAATCCGCAGCGCTGGTATGGATGGCCGCGGCCATCTACTCCGACCAAGCCCGACCGTACGCGGCCAACAGACCGCCATCGTGGTGGGACCGCCCGGCGCGGTGATCCACACTGACCGGGATCATCGGGTCAAAGTCCAATTCCACTGGCAACGCGGTGCGAACAGCCACGGCAGGGTGAGCCATCCCTATCCGGAACGGCAAACCGGCGCACCGGGCGACGACACCGCCGGCACCTGGGTGCGCGTCGCCACGCCGATGGCAGGCGCGAACTGGGGCAGCAACATGCTGCCCCGCGTCGGCCAGGAAGTGCTGGTCGATTTCCTCGACGGCGATATCGACCGGCCGGTTGTGATCGGCAGCCTGTACAACGGCCGGGGACAGCGCGACGCCCAGCCTAACGAGGTCGCGCAAGGCGGGGGCGCCGCGACCGGCAACGCCTCGCCCTGGTTCCCCGGTGAAAACGGCGGGCACGCGCACCCGGCAGCCATGGCCGGCATCAAGACCCAGGCCATGCAAAGCAGCCAGGGCGGCGATGGGGCCTATAGCCAGCTCGTATTTGACGACAGTGCCGGCCAAGCCCGCCTCGCCTTGCAGCACCATGCCAGGCCTCATGCCGGCACAGCCGAGCTGAACCTGGGTCACCTGCGGCATCAGGCCGACAACGAACGCCTGCATCCGGTGGGCTTTGGCGCCGAGCTGAAGACTGCACACAGCGCGGCCATGCGAGCGGGGCAGGGCATGTTGCTGTCGACCGATATGCGTAGTGGAGGCAACGGCAGCCAGCTCGGGGCGCGGGAGGCAGAAGCGCAGATCGAAGCGGGGCACCAGCTTCAGGTCGCCCTGACTACCCAGGCGGGCAAGCATAACGCCAAGCTGAAGGATGAGCCTGAGGCGGAAGAGCTGCCGGCCGTCAAGCAGATGCGCCACAGCGCGGAGGTGTTGAAGGGCGGGGAAGGCGGGGGCGACCGGCAAACGGATGAATACAGCGAGCCGCAGCTGCAATTGTCGAGTCCGGCGGGGATTGCCGTTTGTACGCCAGCTGATGCGGTGCTGTCGGCAGGGACGACCAGCAGTGTCGTTGCCGGGCAGGATATCAATCTCATTGCGCAAGGTGCGAGCTCCACGCTCGTGGCAAACGGGATCAGTCTGTTTACCTACGGGAAAGCCAGCAACAAGGACAAGCCGAAGCAGGAAGTGGGCGTGAAGCTGCATGCGGCCAGCGGGAAGCTGAGTATGCAGAGTCAGTCGGGGGCGACGACCCTTACTGCGGACAAGAAGGTGACAGTGGCGAGCGTGACGAAGTCGGTGTCGATTTCAGCGCCAAAGAAGCATGTGTTGCTGACGGCGCAGGGGGCTTATATCAAGCTCGAGGGCGGGAATATTGAGGTGCATGCGCCGGGGAAGGTGGATTTCAAGGCGAGCAAGAAGGAGTTGGCGGGGCCGGTGAGTGTAAAGGTAGTGGATCTTGCGATGAAAGTGTCTGAATTGAATATCAAACGGGATCTCGAGATTGAATATGTGGATGCGGATGGTAATGCGCTAGCCGACGAGCCGATCGCCCTAAGCTTCGCCACGGGAGTAGAGAAAAAGTTCGTTCTGGACGCCAGTGGAAAAGCGCTCATCAAGAATGCGCCGCTTGGACCGTTTGGCGCCAAGCAGCCGAGACGAAAATAGGGACGTGCCATGAGCGCGAAAACGACTGGTATTGCACGAAAAGCGATGACGCAGGAAGTATGCATCGACTTGCCTGGGGAACGAGTCCAATGCTGGCGATCAAGCGACCAGGTCAAGGTCGTCCTTCGCAAGCATCGTGATGTCATCTTTGACATCAATCTCAAGAGCGATACGATTTATACGGTCGAATCCAAATCGGAATTTTATAGTCCGAGGGAAAGGAAATTATTGAGGAAGGCGAGTTTCTTCGACGGGCAGCGACTTCAAATTTGGGTTGGCCGAGAGTTTAAAGACACTCTGATACTTACAGCGAATGGGGTAGTCTTGGGGAAGTATAAAGTAGTGGATCTTGATCCAGCGATTTATGGATCCGACCCTAAGGACAAACCCGAGCCTTTGCTGATCGTGTTGGGTAAGAGAGAGCTAGCGTCTGACGCCGCAGGTATGACTACCGATCCGCTGAAGCTTAAGCAGAACCAGTTAGACATTTTCTCAGTATTAGAGCCGAAATTGCCACTTCTGGCCTCTATGAGCAGCACACGATTCGATTACTCGTACTCTGCGGAGCCGCCAGAGGTAAGGGAGTACGTTGCGGTGACTGATGTCCGACCAGAAGAAATTCGGCCGGAAGTCTTGAAAGAGTTGGAGACTGGGCCGGTTACTGGGAAACCCAGCGAGCTGTTTGCAGCTACAGCGCCGAGCAGTCGAGACTCTCATCTCTACAAGGCCCTAGGTGCTGTTGCCTCTACAATTTCAGGCAATGAAATTGTGACGAGTAACTGGTTCAAAGAGTCGGCAGGTTACCTGCAGGAACATCTAAAATCTCTCGATAAGATTCTGATGACGGTGCGTATCGAGAAGAAGCCTAAGGGACAATATGGCGCGATATTGAAAGGCAAGCCATTTGTAAAAGTTATTTCCGCTGCGCTTGCAGGGAAAGCAGCAAAAACCGTCCATGAAAATGTTCACCTAGGCTCAAAGGCCACCAGTTTTATTGATGGGGGTTTTTCCAAAAGCGGGAAGGCGGGATATGGTGCTCGTCGCATAATGCTCACTGCTGCTGAAAACTTCAAGGGGGGAGTAAAAGTACAGATCCTAGGAACAGTGATCGACCTGTTCGTCGACGTGCATTCAGTGTATTTCGATGAGAAAGGTAGTAAAGATCTTTCCGAGTTCTTGGGGCGGGCAGGTGTCACGCTCGTCAAGGCTGGTTTGACTGCCGCGCTTGGAAGTGTCTTCGCGGCGGGCGGCATCGCGCTCGTCACCGCTGGCGCTGCTTTTGCCGGGCTAGCAGCAGCACCTGTGATTGCCGTCGTTGCGGTAGCGATTGGTGGCTATATTTTTGCTGCAGCCATCGTTGACTTTATCGATGACGGCCTCAGTGTGAAGCAAACTGTAGCGGGACTTTCCAGATGATGATATCGAATCGGTTACTTTCATACGTATCTCTATCGACGTTCATGTGTGTGGGAGGGGTAGCGGGAGGTGGCGCAATTACCCACAAATTGGCAGGGTATAACGCAGCCCTTTCGTTCGCGAAATTTGGCGCTTGCATGGTGCTTGCATTATTGTTGGTGCAACTGATTCTTTCTTTAAAAGGCCAAAAGCGAGCCATTTACTTGATACTTTTTAACATGGCTTTTACCTTCGGAATTGTGGTGTTTATGTCGTGCTTAATATTGCCGTTGTTTTGGGTTCCTGCAATCGAATCTAACGTAAAGCTCTCATTGCTTTTGGTTTCCGCAAGTTTATGGATAGTAAATATAAAACGAGGTATTGATATCTTTAATTTAAGATGGACCGATGCGGGGGGTAAATTATTATTGCGCTACTACAGGAAGCAGGAAAGAGAGATCGACTGGAATGGAATTCTTGGATCGTTGAAAATGTCAATTGCCATTTACATGCCTGGAGTTCCTGAAGTATTGAATCCACTTGTTTCAATTCTCATTGTCATTTCAATGTTGGCAGGGTTGTCGCTCCGCAGTATTTTCCCAGAGGCCAGTTTGTTCGCATGGGGAGTCCCGATAATAATCGTAATTTCCCTCATTATGCAGATGGTAGGATTCGGAATAGCTCAGTTCTTGACGCTGAATTCTCTTGAAAGAGAAGCCGGCGCTCAGATAAGGCCGATATAACCATAAGTTTTGCGATGTTACTGCGCGGCACTATGATATCGCGATGGGTAACAAAGGAGAATTATGAAAAATACTGCATCTGTGATTATCGCAGTGATAATGCAATGTTTCGAACTCACGGCTCTGGCAGTTGAATTGATTTATTCTGCTAAATCAGATATCTCGGATAACCAATTTTTGGCATATGGTTATAATTCGAGCACGAAGATGATTGCGGGATATCTTGCTGCGCTTAGGGCCGCTCCAGGAAGGACTGATGAGTGCAAAGTGGTCTTCAAGGGTAATCCCAATCGTTTAGTGGTTAGGTGTTTTTAAAATAAATGGGTGCCCGGGAGCGGCGAGCAGTCCGATGCCAGTGTTTATATAAAAAAAGAAGGTAATGCGACATATCTCGCATTTTCCAAAAAATCCTTGAGAGGCGATTGTGATTGGATATTGCCATTTAACATAGGGTCAAGTGTATTCGAGACCTCGGCTGAGGTCGCCGTATCGATGAAAGTTTCAGGCGCTGGAAACTGGAATGCGGTGTATGTGATAGCTGCTAAGCGAGCTAGATTTCATAGTCAGCCAAATGACGCTTTTGTACGACCAGCGTATCTTGTTGAAGGTGATGTCATATACGTTTATCCTGAGCAACCTGACTGGTATTTTGTTCAGTATGAAGAAGGAAAAAAAAAGACGATAGGCTGGATCAGAAAGGCTGATACAGTACAGCCGTAATTTGCTGAAGGCTCGTCGATAACTGAAGATATTTGGCGTGGCATTTTGCTGAGCTTACCGGCCTTCGGGTGTTTTTACGCACTAATTGCCGTGGTCGCAGCGCGGTGTTATGACACGGAAGCCTTGAAATCCCCCCAACCCGCACAACATGTCTTCCTGATCACATTTTTCGATGAGGAGCATGACCATGAGCCCATCCGACGCACAGGTATTGCATGATTTCCTCGGCCAGCTTGTCCAGGCCCGTGGCTTGAAGAAAGACCCGGAAGCAGACGCGCTGATCCAGCGTGCGGTCGAGCAGCAGCCCGACGCCGCCTACCTGCTGGTGCAGCGCGTGCTCCTGATGGAGCAGGCTCTGAACAGCGCCAAATCCCAGATCGCAACACTGGAAAACCAGCTGCGCCAGCAGCCGCAGTACCAGCAGCACCAGCAAACGCAAGGCGGCGGCTTCCTCGACTCCGTCTTCGGCCATCGCCGCCAGGTGTCCCATCCCCAATCGCACCACATGTCCTACCAGCACGCCTACCCGGGTTCCATGGGCAGCGGCATGCCGGGCTTCCTGCGTGGTGGTGGTGGTGGAGGTCTACTTGGATCGATCGCCGCAACTGCAGCCGGGGTAGCCGCAGGCAGCTTCCTGTTCCACGGCCTGGACAACATCTTCCATGACCATGACGGCAACGGCGCAGCCCACCTGTTAGGTGACAACCAGCTGGGAGGCAGCGACCTGTCGGGGAGCGCACTCGCAGACCAGGCCGGCCTGGGCGACATCGGCCAGGCCGATAATTTGCTGGACAGCGAACCTGGCCTGGACGGCAATGGCGGCGTCGTCGATGGCGACGGCTCCGAAGACGGCCTGTTTGGCTAAGACCGCGAGACGCTGCGAAGCTACATCTGCTGGAACAAGTGAGCGTGATTGCGGCTGACTTCCAGCTCGCCCGCGAAACTGCGTAGCCTGAGCATCTGCCGCCCGCGCAGGTCGCGCGTGACTTCGGCGATGGCATCGACCCGCACCAGGGTCGAGCGGTGGATGCGCCAGAACTCGTCCGGATCCAGCTCGTCCGCCAGCTCCTTGAGCGTCTTGCGGATCAGGAGCTGGGTCGTGGCGGTCTGCACGCAGGTGTACTTGTCTTCGGCCTGGAAGAACAGGATCTCGCGGGTGCTGACCATGCGCAGGCTGCCGCCGACCTGCGCCTGGATCCAGCGCAGGTAATCAGGCTTGGCGGCAGCGCCACCTTGCTTGAGGAGCGTGCCCAGTTCAGCCAGCTGCGCGCCGATGTCCTGCGGCGCCTGGGTCAGGCGTTTGCGCACCCGCTCGCAGGTGGTTTGCAGGCGCGCCGGCGTCACCGGCTTTAACAGGTAGTCGATCGCGCCCTGTTCGAAGGCGTCCAGCGCGTACTGGTCGTAGGCGGTCACGAACACGATGTGGCAGCGGTCGTAGAGCTGGCGTGCCGCGTCGATGCCGCCCATGCCGGGCATGCGGATATCCAGGAAGGCGATGTCCGGCTTGTGCTTGGCGGCCAGCGCGAGCGCCTCCATGCCATTCGCGGCTTCGCCCACGATATACAGTTCGGGCCATGCCTCTGCCAGCCGCATGCGCAACTGCTCGCGCAGCGGCGCTTCGTCGTCGGCGATCAGGGCGGTCACGGGCATCAGTCGAACTCCGTCATGCGGTAAGGCAGGCGGATCGAGGCGCAGGCGCCGCCACCCGCAGGCATCTCGATCACCAGTTCCGCGTCCTTCCCGTACAGCAGGGCGAGGCGTTCGCGGATGTTGGCCAGGCCAACTCCTTCGTCTGCGTGCAGGTTGATGCCGACGCCATCGTCGCAGACATCCACGTGCAGGATCGCGCCTTCGACATGGGCCTTGATCGTGATCGTGCCGCCTGCCACCTTCGGCTCGAGGCCGTGCTTGATCGCGTTCTCGATCAGGGTCTGCAGCATCATCGGCGGGAAGGGCGAGCTGCCCAAGAAGTCCGGCACCTCGAAGCGCACGGCGAGGCGTTCCTTCATGCGCGCCTGCATGATGGCCAGGTAGGCCTTCGACATTTCCACCTGCTTGCCGAGCGTGCCGCCACCACCGGCGCGCATCTGCGGCAGCGAGGAACGCAGGTATTCGATCAGGTGGGCATGGACACGCGCGGCTTCCTTCGAATCGGTCTCGATCAGCTGGCCGATCAGCGCCAGGGTGTTGAACAGGAAGTGCGGCTCGACCTGGGCCTGCAAGGTCGCCATCTGCGCTTCCATCAGGCGCCGCTCCAGCGTGGCGACATTGGCCTTGTCGGAGGCGTCCTTGGCGGTGAGTTCGGCGCGGCGCTTGCCGCCTGCGAGCACCTTGACGCCGAAGGAGATCAGGATGAACCAGATCGCCGGTTCGGCCAGCTGGAAGAAGATGCCGAACACGAAGACCACGAACCAGGTCACGTACAGCTGGCGCCACTCGACCAGGGCCAGCCAGTCGAAGAAGCCCCACCACAGGGCGCTTGCTTCGCTGACGGCTTCGCGCACGAAGTCGAGTGCGCGGTTGATCGGTGCGGCGGCCATGGCTTACTCCACGATCTGCGAAGGGCGGCGACCGAACAGGGCCGTGGCGACGAGCTTGAGCAGCAGGAAGCCTATGAACAGCGTCAGCGCGAGCGGGACGATGGTCAGCAGGCAGGCCAACAGGATCGACACCGCCAGCAGGGCCGGCCACGGCAGGGCGGCCAGGGTGCGGGCGCCGGAGCGCACGGCGCGGTTGCATTGACGGCCGAGGTCTTGCATGTCGGCGACGAAGGATTGGAAACGTGTGGTTTTCATGTGATGCGTCCTTTGCGAGGGTTGATGGTGCTACTTTAGGGGGAGCACACCGAGCGCGCCAGAAGCATCCGACGAAGTGCCGGAAACCCGGCATTGGCGGTAAGGAGAACGGATAAGCGGGAAGGACCGTGTACGCTCAGCGGCTGGGACGCGCGTCCCAGTAACTCTTGAGCAGGCCATAGTTGATGGTGTCGGCCATCTCGCCGTGCACGAACCAGCGCTCCGGCATATAGCCTTCCTTGCGAAACCCCATCCGTTCCAGCACGGCGCCGGATGCGGCGTTGCGCGGGTCGATGTCGGCTTCGACGCGGTTCAGGCGCAGCTCATGAAAGCCGTAGTCGAGCGCCGCGCCGAGGGCTTCGCAGGCGTAGCCCTTGCCCCAGTGCTGGCTGGCGAGGGCGTAGCCGATTTCGCAGCGGCGGTTTTGCGGGAAGACGTGGTGCAGGCCGACGGTGCCGATCAGGACGCCGGTCTCCGCCAGTTCGATGCCGAAGCGGACTTCGCTCTGGTCGCGGTAGCAGTCGAGCGCGTGCCCGATCGTGGTTTCCGCGTCCGCCACCGAGGTCCACGGCTCGGCGCTCCAGTAACGCACCACGGCCGGATCGGAGAACACGGCGAACAGGTCGGCGGCATCGTCCAGCGTCAGGGGGCGCAGGGTGAGCCGGTTGGTCGTCAGGATGGGCGTGGGATAACTGGGCATGGTGGGAATGATAACATTGCCTGATCCATCATGCTCAAGCCGCTGCCGCCACCGCCCGCACCACCAGGTCGCCGACCAGCTGCTCGGCATCCTCGAAATCCCTGCCGGTGAGTTCCGGCTGGCCCAACACCAGCGTCATTTGCGCCGAGAAGTCGGCATACGATTGCGTCATCGCCCACAGGGCGAACAGCAGGTGGGTGGCGTTCACGCGCGCGATGCGGCCGTCCGCCATCCAGCGCTCGAATACCTCGATGTCGCGGCGCAGCAGCGGCACCACGCGTTCGCGGATCTGGTCGCCGTAGAACTTGGCCCCGCCGATGACTTCCATCGCATACACGCGCGAAGCCCAGGGCTGCTCGCGGGAGAAACGCAGCTTGGCCGCGACATAGGCGCGCAGCACGTCGGCCGGTGCGCCGTCGGCATTGGCCAGGTGGGCCATGCGTTCTAGCCAGTCGTCCAGCACGTCGTCGAGCACCCGCTTGTACAGGCTTTGCTTGGTCGGGAAGTAGTACATCAGGTTCTGCTTGGACATCGCGGCGCGTTCGGCGACGGCGGCGATGGTCGTGCCTTCGAAGCCGCATTCGGCGAACAGGCGCGTGGCTTCGAGCAGGATCGCGGTCTCGACCCGGTCGCGCCGTTTGGCGGCGGTGCCGGCGTTGTCTGTGTCGCTTATCTGGAGGTCCATGGATTCCTCAGCGCTGGGTACGCAGGAAGGCAAGCAGTTGCGGGTTGGCCGCGTAGGCGGCATTGAAGCGGAACCAGATGCGGCCTGGCGCGCGCTGGGTAAAGAACTCGCCTGGGGCAAGCAGGATGCCTGCCTTCAGGGCGGCATCGGCGATGCTGCGTCCATTGCGGCCCGGCGTCGGCGCCTCCTGCCAGCCGGCGCTGACGAACATGCCGCCGCGCGGGCGCGCCAGTGGGCTCATGCCGATACTGTCCAGGGCCTCGAGCGTGCGTTCGCGCGCATCGATCAGCTGCACGGCCAGGCGCTCGACCATGCGGCGGTAGCCGCGCGCGCTGGTGGCGTCGAAGACCGCGCGTTCGTTGATTTCCGAGGTCGTCAGCCCGGTCACCATCTTCACGCGCAGCAGTTCCGGCACCAGCGAGCGCGAGGCGCACAGCGAGCCGACCCGCAGCACCGGCGACAGGGTCTTGGAAAAGCTGCCGACGCGGATCACGCGGCGCAGCCCGTCCATCGCCGCCAGCGAGGCTTCACCGGGCGCGGCCAGCTCGCGGTAGATGTCGTCTTCGACCAGCCAGAAGTCGAACTGCTCGGCCAGCGCGAGCAGGCGGTGTGCCTGCGCCTGCGACAGCGAGGTGCCGAGGGGATTCTGCAGCACCGTGTTGACGAACATGAGCTTGGGCTGGAGCGCATGCGCCTGGCGCGCCAGCTCCTCCATGTCCAGTCCTGCTTCCGTGCGCGGGATGCCGACCGGGATGCAGCCGTGGTGGCGCACCAGCGACAGCAAATTGCTGTAGCCCGGGTCTTCCACCAGCACGACGTCGCCGGGGCGCGTCAGCGTGCGCAGCACGAGATCGAAAGCGTGGGTGGCGCCGTGGGTCATCAGCACCTGGTCGGGCTCGACGTGGAACAGCTCATCGGACAGGGTCGAGGCCAGGTGCTGGCGCAGCGAGGGGAAGCCGAGCGGATGGCCGTAGCCGCGCAGGCGGCCGGCCGGGATCTTTATGGCGTGGCGTACCGCGTCGAGGATGGTGTTTTCGCCATACCAGTCGGGCGGCAGCCAGCCGGCGCCGACGGGCAGGGCTTCGCCCTGGCCGGAATACAAATCGGGGGCGAGGGCGTCGATCTCGGAATGCAGGCCGGGCTGCGGTCCGGCGGGCGTGCAGGGCGCCTGCGGCAGGCTGCGGGTGACGAAAAACCCGGAGCCGCGGCGCGAGGACAGCAGGCCGAGCTGGTGCAGCCGCTCGTAGGCGTCGACCACGGTGTATGTGCTGACGCTATTGATCTTTGCGAATTGTCTAACAGAGGGCATTTTCGTACCGGCACCCAACTGACGCTCGTTTACCATCGTCGAGATGGCCCCGACGATCTGGTCGACCAGGCTGCCGCGCTTGCTCCTGTCGATGGCGAGCAGCGGCCAGGCTGCACCGGATGCCGGCCCCGGCGCGCTATCGGACGCTCCGCAAGGAAAACCTTCTGTCAAAACAGCTTCTTCCATCGCCGCCGCTCCGTTCCACGGGTGTTCAACTGTACAGGTTAAGCTACCAGTACGGTTGGTCGGTTTTGCCGTTGGTGTATCTGTGCCGGTGTTGCCTTGCTGACTATTATTGATCAATATTTTGCCAACTGGTAAAAATTTTTCGCCAATATGGCGGGGAGAGTCGCATGAACGAATCCAGGCCCAAGTCGATGTCGTCGTTTTGGATGCCCTTTACCAATAACCGCGACTTCAAGGCCAATCCGCGCCTGCTGGTCTCGGCCGAAGGCATGTATTACAAGGACGTGGACGGCAACAGCATCCTGGACGGCACCGCCGGCCTTTGGTGCGTTCCCTGCGGCCACGCCCAGCCGCGCATCACGGCAGCCGTCAGCGAAATGGTCGGCCAGCTCGACTTCGCGCCCACCTTCCAGATGGGCCATCCGGCTGCGTTCGACCTGGCCGAGCAGCTGATGGATTACACCGGCCACAAGTTCGGCCACGTCTTCTATACCAACTCCGGCTCTGAAGCAGTGGACACCGCGCTGAAGATGGCGCTGGCCTACCACCGCGCGCGCGGCGAGGGCGGGCGCACCCGCCTGATCGGCCGCGAGCGCGGCTACCACGGCGTCGGCTTCGGGGGCCTGTCGGTGGGCGGCATCGGCAACAACCGCAAGAGCTTCGGCCCGCTGCTGCCGGGCGTGGACCACCTGCCGCACACCCACAACCTGCTGAAAAACGCCTTCTCGCGCGGAGAACCGGACTTCGGCGTCGAGCTGGCCGACGAGCTGGAACGCTTGGTGACCCTGCACGACGCCTCGACCATCGCCGCCGTCATCATCGAGCCGGTGTCGGGCTCCACCGGCGTGCTGGTGCCGCCCAAGGGTTACCTGAAGCGCCTGCGCGAGATCTGCGACAAGCACGGCATCCTCTTGATCTTCGACGAAGTGATCACTGGTTTCGGCCGCCTGGCCACGCCGTTTGCGAGCGATTATTTCGGCGTCGAGCCGGACATGATGACCACGGCGAAAGGCCTGACCAATGGCGTGGTCCCGATGGGCGCCGTGTTCACCAAGCGCTTCATCCACGATGCCTTCATGGATGCGCCGGCCGGCATCGAGCTGTTCCACGGCTATACCTATTCGGGCCACCCGCTGGCCTGCGCGGCCGCGATCGCGACGCTCGAGGTCTTCCGCGAGCAGGGAGTTACCGAGAACGCGAAAGAGCTGCAGCCTTACTTTGAAGACGCCCTGCATTCGCTGCGCGGCCTGCCGCACGTGATTGATATCCGCTCGATCGGCCTGGTGGCCGGCATCGAACTCGAACCGATCGCCGGCAAGCCGGGCGCGCGCGCCTACAGCGCCTTCAAGCAGGCCTTCGCGGACGGTGTCCTGATCCGCGTGACGGGCGACATCATCGCGCTGTCGCCGCCGCTGGTCCTCAACAAGCAGCACATCGACGAACTGTTCGGCAAGCTGGCCAACGTACTCAAGAACCTGGACTGATCCAATGACCCTGATTTCACATTTCATCAACGGCCAGCAGGCCCACCCCGAAGGCACGCGCCAAGCCGACGTGTTCAATCCGGCGAAGGGCGAACCCTGCGCCCGGGTGGCGCTGGCCGAGCCGCGCGACGTCGATGCGGCAGTGGCGGCAGCGTCCAAGGCCTTCCCGGCCTGGGCCGCGACCCCGCCGCTGGCGCGCGCCCGCGTCCTGTTCAAATACCTGCAGCTATGCCAGCAGCACACCGACGAATTCGCGGCGATGGTCACCCGCGAGCATGGCAAGACCTTCGCCGATGCGCAAGGCGAAGTCGCACGCGGCATCGAGATCGTGGAGTTCGCGGTCGGCATCCCGCAGATGCTCAAAGGTGAATTCTCCGACCAGATCGCGCGCGGCATCGACGCCTGGTCGATGCGCCAGCCGCTCGGCGTGGTGGCTGGGATCACCCCCTTCAACTTCCCGGTGATGGTGCCGATGTGGATGTTCCCGGTTGCGATCGCGTGCGGGAATACCTTCGTGCTCAAGCCGTCCGAACGCGATCCGTCGCCTTCGCTGCTGCATGCGCGCCTGCTCAAGGAGGCCGGCCTGCCGGACGGCGTCTTCAACGTGATCCAGGGCGACAAGGTGGCGGTCGACGCGCTGCTGGACCACCGCGACATCCAGGCGATCAGCTTTGTCGGTTCGACGCCGATCGCCGAATACATCTATTCGCGCGGCTCGGCCAAGGGCAAGCGGGTACAGGCCCTCGGCGGCGCCAAGAACCACATGGTCGTGATGCCGGATGCCGACATGGAGATGGCGGTCGACGCCCTGATCGGCGCGGCCTACGGCTCGGCCGGCGAGCGCTGCATGGCGATCTCGGTGGCCGTGGCCATCGGCGACGCCGGCGACAAGCTGGTGGCCGGGCTGGCCGAGCGCACCGCGCGGCTCAAGGTCGGCGACGGCATGAGTGAAGGAGCCGAAATGGGGCCGGTGGTCACCGCCGCGGCCAAGGAACGCATCGAACGCCTGATCGGCCAGGGCGTGGAGCAGGGCGCCACGCTGGTGGTCGATGGCCGTGGCTGCAGCGTCGAGGGCTGCGAGAAGGGCTTCTTCGTGGGCGGCACCCTGTTCGACCACGTCACCTCCAACATGACGATCTACCAGGAAGAGATCTTCGGACCGGTGCTGTGCGTGGTGCGCCTGCCGGACGTGGGCAGTGCGGTGGAACTCATCAACGCCAACGAATACGGCAACGGCGTCGCCATCTTCACGCGCGACGGCGGCGTGGCGCGCGAGTTCGTGCGCCAGATCGAAGTCGGCATGGTCGGCGTGAACGTGCCGCTGCCGGTGCCGATGGCCTTCAACAGCTTCGGCGGCTGGAAGCGCAGCCTGTTCGGCGACCACCACGCCTACGGTCCCGAAGGCGTGCGTTTCTATACGCGCCACAAGGCGGTGATGGAGCGCTGGCCCAACACGGCCAGCAGCGGGCCGGAGTTCTCCTTCCCGCAGATGAAGTAGACAGGTCGATTAACATAATACGCATAGGGATGCACATGATCGAATCACTCCAGCACCTGCCGACAGCAAGCGGGTCGAACGGCGAGCTCGCGTCGCAGTTCACCGACCTGGCGCCGCCGCTGACCGCGCGCCAGGCGGCAGTCGAGGCGGCGCGCTGCCTGTACTGCTATGACGCCCCCTGCATGAATGCCTGCCCGACCGGCATCGACGTCGCCAGCTTCATCAAGAACATCCACGACCAGAACATCGACGGCGCCGCCTACGGCATCCTGAAGGCGAACATTTTCGGCGGCAGCTGCGCGCGCGTCTGCCCGACCGAGATCCTATGCGAAGACTCTTGCGTGCGCAACAACCCGGCCGAGCGCGAGCCGGTGCGCATCGGCCTGCTGCAGCGCTATGCCATCGACCATGCGAACTTCGCCGGCCATCCATTCGAGCGCGCGCCGTCCACCGGCAAGGTGATCGCCGTGGTCGGCGCCGGCCCGGCCGGCCTGTCCTGCGCGCACCGCCTGGCCATGCTGGGCAATGACGTGGTGGTCTACGAGGGGCGCTCGAAGGCGGGTGGCCTGAACGAATACGGCATCGCCAAGTACAAGCTGCCGGGCGATTTCGCCCAGCAGGAAGTCGACTTCCTGTTGTCGATCGGCGGCATCCACATCGAATACGGCCGCAAGCTGGGCGAGAACCTGAGCCTGGCCGAGCTGCATACGCGCTATGACGCGGTCTTCCTGGGCATCGGACTGGCGGCCAGCCGTTCGCTCGGCCTGACGGGGGAAAACGCGCTTGGCCTGATGGCTGCGGTCGACTACATCGCCGCGCTGCGCCAGGCGACCGACCTGTCGACCATGCCGGTGCCGCGCCGCGTGATCGTCATCGGCGCCGGCAACACCGCCATCGACATGGCGGTGCAGGTCAAGCGCCTCGGCGCCGAAGACGTCACCCTGGTCTACCGCCGCGGTCTGGAGTCGATGAGCGCGACCGGCCACGAGATCGAGATCGCCAAGGCCAACTACGTACGCATCCGCACCTGGGCCTCGCCGCTCGAGGTGCTGCTGGACGATGCGGGCCGCGTGACCGGCATGCGCTTCGAGCAGACCCGCATGGAAGAAGGGCGGCTGGTGCGCACCGGCGGCTTCCTCGAGATCGCGGCCGATGCCGTGTTCAAGGCGATCGGCCAGGGCATGGACGATGCCGGTTTCAACGAGCCGCTGGCCGGTGAACTGTCGCGAGAGGGCGATCGCATCTGGATCGACAACCGCTTCCGCACTGCGCTGCCCGGCATCTACGCCGGCGGCGACTGCGTCGCACCGGGGCAGGACCTGACGGTGCAGGCAGTCCAGCACGGAAAACTGGCCGCACTCAGCATCCACGAAGACATCCAATCGAAGACGGAGGCAGCATGGCCGACCTGAGCATCGATTTCTGCGGCATCAAGAGCCCGAACCCGTTCTGGCTGGCCTCCGCGCCCCCGACCGACAAGGCCTACAACGTGGTGCGCGCCTTCGAGGCGGGGTGGGGCGGCGTGGTGTGGAAGACGCTGGGCGAAGACCCGCCGGCGGTCAACGTCTCGTCGCGCTACTCGGCCCATTACGGCAAGAACCGGGAAGTCATCGGCTTCAACAACATCGAACTGATCACCGACCGCAGCCTCGAGATCAACCTGCGCGAAATCACGCAGGTGAAAAAGGACTGGCCGGACCGCGCCATGATCGTGTCGCTGATGCTGCCCTGCGAGGAAGCGCTATGGGCCGCGATCCTGCCGCTGGTGGAAGCCACCGGCGCCGACGGCATCGAACTGAATTTCGGCTGCCCGCACGGCATGCCCGAACGCGGCATGGGTGCGGCGGTGGGGCAGGTGCCGGAATACGTGCAGATGGTCACCAGCTGGTGCAAGAAGCACACGCGCCTGCCGGTCATCGTCAAGCTCACGCCGAACATCACCGACGTGCGCGCCCCGGCGCGGGCGGCGCTGGCAGGCGGAGCCGATGCGGTGTCCCTGATTAATACGATCAATTCGATCACCCACCTTGATCTCGACCGCATGGTGGCCTTCCCGGTGGTGGGCAATGCCAGTACCCACGGCGGCTATTGCGGATCTGCTGTGAAGCCGATCGCGCTGAACATGGTGGCCGAGATCGCGCGCGATCCGCAAACGCGCGGCCTGCCGATCTCCGGCATCGGCGGCATCGGCAACTGGCGCGACGCGGCCGAGTTCATCGCGCTCGGCGCCGGCTCGGTGCAGGTGTGCACGGCCGCCATGCTGCATGGCTTTCGCATCGTCGAAGAGATGAAGGACGGCCTGTCGCGCTGGATGGACGCGCAGGGCTATGCCAACATCGCCGCCTTCTCGGGCCGGGCCGTGCAGAACACGACCGACTGGAAATACCTGGACATGAATTACCACGTGATCGCCCAGATCGACCAGGACAAGTGCATCAAGTGCGGCAAGTGCTACGTGGCCTGCGAGGATACCTCGCACCAGGCGGTCGGGCGGTCGGTGGACGAAGCAGGCATCCGGCGCTACGAGGTGATCAAGGACGAGTGCGTGGGCTGCAACCTGTGCGAGATTACCTGCCCGGTGGAGGCCTGCATCACCATGGTGCCGCAGCCCAGCGGGAAGCCGTATATGAACTGGACGCAGGATCCACGCAATCCACGGGCAGAGCCGGTTACAGCCTGATTCTGTAGGGTGGGCGGGTCTTCCCGCCCGCGCGTTCAAATCACGGCTGCTGGCCCGCTCCGTGGTTTACCCCGTTCGTTGAACGCGCGGGCGGCGAAGCCGCCCACCCTACGACAAACCGATTGCGCTACACTCGGCTGCATCCTTCGCAACCGACGAAAAGGGTTCAACATGCACCACAACGTAAGTTCAGATCTCTGGAACGAAGACCTGGCCCCGACCACCGCGGCGCAGCGCACCTGGCGCTGGTACCACTTCGCGGCGCTGTGGGTCGGCATGGTGATGTGCATTCCTGCCTACACACTGTCGGCCAGCTTGATCGAATCGGGCATGTCGGGCTGGCAGGCGGTGTGGACGGTCTTCCTGGCCAATGCGATCGTGCTGGTGCCGATGCTCCTGATCGGCCACGCCGGCACCAAATACGGCATTCCCTACGCTGTGCTGGCGCGCAGCTCCTTCGGCACCAGCGGCGCCAAGCTGCCGGCGCTGATGCGCGCCATCGTCGCCTGCGGCTGGTACGGCATCCAGACCTGGTTCGGCGGCAGCATGATCTACACGCTGCTGGGCGTGATGAACGGCGCGCCGATCGGCGGCGACCCGATTGCGGGACTCGGCATCAACATCGCGCAGCTGCTGTGCTTCCTGGGCTTCTGGGCGATCCAGCTCTATTTCATCGTGCACGGGATCGAATCGATCCGCAAACTCGAAACCTATACTGCTCCGCTGAAGATCGCGATCTGCTTCGTGCTGCTGTGGTGGGTGTACGAGCGCGCCGGCGGCTTCGGTCCCTTGCTCGACCGCCCATCGGCCTTTGTGCCGGGCGGCGCGAAAGAGGGCCAGTTCTGGCAGGTATTCTGGCCTTCGCTCACGGCAATGATCGGTTTCTGGGCCACGCTGGCCCTGAACATTCCCGACTTCACGCGCTTCGCGAAAACCCAGCGCGACCAGGTCATCGGCCAGTCGGTAGGCCTGCCGGTGCCGATGGGCTTACTCGCCGCGCTGGCGGTGATCGTTACCTCGGCCACCGTGGTCTTGTACGGCAAGGCGTTGTGGGACCCGGTCGACCTGGCCAGCCGCATGGAAGGCATTGCCGTGCTGGTGGCCCTGATCGTGCTGCTGGTCGATACGGTCAGCGTCAACCTGGCGGCCAACCTGGTCGGCCCGGCCTACGATTTCTCTGCGCTGGCGCCGCGCGCCATCAGCTACCGGCTGGGCGGCTACATCACCGCCGGCCTGGCGCTGGTGATGATGCCCTGGAAAATATTGGCGTCGACCCAGAACTACATCTTCACCTGGCTGGTCGGCTATTCGGCGCTGCTCGGGCCGATTGCCGGCATCCTGATCGTCGATTACTACCTGGTGCGCAAGACCGAGCTCGATGTCGCCCAGATGTACCGCGACGACGGCATCTACTCGTACGGTAACGGTTGGAACATGGCCGCCATCGTGGCCTTCGTGCTGGGCGTATTGCCGAATATCCCGGGCTTCCTGAACGCAGCCTTCCCGGCATCCTTCCCGGATGTGGGCGAGGCCTTCAAGACCATCTACACCTACGCATGGTTCGTCGGCGTCGCCATCGCGGCGGTCGTCTATGGCGCCATGATGCGAGGCCACCGTGTCGCGGCGCTCGCCCCGCGACATTCCTGAACCAAGGAGAACGATTCGATGATGACCCTGATCCGTGGCGGTACCGTGATAAACGCCGACCGCGCCTTCCGCGCCGACGTGCTGTGCGAAGGCGACAAGATAATGGCGGTCGGCGAGAACCTCGACGCTCCCGCCGGCGCCACCATCGTCGATGCGGGCGGCCAGTACGTCATGCCGGGCGGGATCGACACCCACACCCACATGCAGTTGCCCTTCATGGGCACCGTCACCGCCGACGATTTCTTCACCGGCACCGCGGCCGGGCTGGCGGGCGGCACGACCACCATCATGGACTTCGTGATCCCGAACCCGCAGCAGTCCCTGCTGGAGGCCTTCAATACCTGGCGCGGCTGGGCCGAAAAATCGGCCGGCGACTACACCTTCCACGTGGCGGTAACGTGGTGGGACCAGTCGGTGCACGAGGAGATGGGCGTGCTGGTGCGCGATCACGGCGTGAACAGCTTCAAGCACTTCATGGCCTACAAGAACGCGATCATGGCCGACGACGAAACCCTGGTGAAGAGCTTCCGCCGCTCGCTCGAACTGGGCGCCATCCCGACGGTCCATGCTGAAAACGGCGAGCTCGTTTATCAGTTGCAGCAGGAGCTGCTTGCCAAGGGTATCCGCGGAGTAGAGGCGCATCCGCTCTCGCGCCCGCCGGAAGTCGAGGCCGAAGCCGCCAACCGGGCCATCGCGATTGCCAACGTCCTCGGCACCCCGGTGTATATCGTGCACGTGTCCTGCGCCGAGTCGCTTGAGGCCATCACGCGCGCGCGCGCCAAGGGGCAGCGCGTCTACGGCGAAGCCCTGGCCGGCCACCTCGTCATCGACGACAGCGTCTACCGCCACCCTGACCCGGAATTCGCACGCGCCCACGTCATGAGTCCGCCGTTCCGCAGCAGCCACCACCAGCAGGCCCTGTGGCAGGGCCTGCGCGGCGGGAACCTGCACACCACCGCGACCGACCACTGCACCTTCTGCGCCGAGCAGAAAGCGGCCGGCAAGGACGACTTTACGCGGATCCCGAACGGCTGCGGCGGCGTGGAAGAGCGCATGGCGGTGGTCTGGGATGCGGGTGTCAATACCGGTCTCCTCACCCCGTCCGAGTTCGTGAAAGTGACGTCCACCAATGCGGCCCAGATCTTCAATATCTACCCGCGCAAGGGCGTGATCCAGGTTGGTGCGGATGCCGACATCGTGGTCTGGGACCCGGAAGGCACCCGCACCATTTCCGCTGCGACCCAGCATTCGAAAGGCGGCTTCAACGTGTTCGAGGGACGCACCGTGCGCGGCATCCCGACCCATACCATCGCCGCCGGCAAGCTCGTGTTCGAGCGCGGCGAGCTGCGCGCCGAACCTGGCGCGGGTCGCCACATCGAACGCCCAGCCTTTACCGCCACCGTCGCCTGACCTGATCCATCACGAGGAAATCGCAATGAACGAACTGCGTATCAATGGCGACCGCCTGTGGAAGTCCCTCATGGACCTGGCCGCGATCGGCGCCACAGAGAAGGGCGGCGTCAAGCGCCTGGCCCTGACCGACCTCGATCGCCAGGGCCGCGACCTGGTGGTGAAATGGGCGGTTGACGCCGGCCTGTCGATCACGGTCGACCAGATCGGTAACGTCTTCATGCGGCGCGAAGGGCGCAACCCGGCGCTGCCGCCGATCGTTACCGGCAGCCACGTCGACACCCAGCCCACCGGCGGCAAGTTCGACGGCAACTACGGCGTGCTGGCCGGGCTGGAAGTGGTGCGCACCCTGAATGACATGAATATCCAGACCGAGGCGCCGATCGAGGTCGCGTTCTGGACCAACGAGGAAGGCTCGCGCTTCGTGCCCGTGATGATGGGCTCGGGCGTGTTCTGCGGCGCCTTCAGCCTGGAGACCGCCTATGCGGCGGTCGATACTGAAGGCAAGAGCGTGCGCGAGGAACTGGAACGTATCGGCTATCTCGGTGACGAAGTGCCCGGCCGGCACCCGATCGGCGCCTATTTCGAGACCCATATCGAGCAGGGCCCGGTGCTGGAAGACGCCGACAAGGTGATCGGCGTGGTGCCGGCGGTGATGGGCCTGTCGTGGTACGACTGCACCGTCAGTGGCATGGAGGCGCACGCCGGGCCGACGCCGATGGGCCTGCGCCGCGATGCGCTGCAGGTGGCCACCGTCATCATGCAGGAAGTCGTGCAGATTGCGAACCGCTACCAGCCTTACGGCCGTGGCACGGTGGGCATGGTGGAAGTGTTCCCGAACAGCCGCAACGTGATCCCGGGCAGGGTCAAGTTCAGCATCGACCTGCGCAACGTGAACGACGAGCTGCTGGGCACCATGCACGAGGAGATGCTGGCCTTCGTGGCGAAAACGCGCGAACAAAGCGGCCTGCCGATCGATCTCGAGCGCGTGTCCTATTATCCTCCTTGCCCCTTCCACCCCGATTGCGTGGGCGCCGTGCGCGCCGTGACCGAAAAACTCGGCTATTCGACGATGGACGTGGTCTCGGGCGCCGGCCACGACGCGATCTATGCCGCGCGCGTCGCGCCCTCCGGCATGATCTTCGTGCCCTGCAAGGACGGCATCAGCCACAACGAAATCGAAGACGCGCAGCCGGCCCACCTGGAAGCAGGCTGCAACGTGCTGCTGCATGCGATGCTGGAGCGCGCCCGGATCGTGGACTGACAGGGGCTTTGGCGGCCCCAGCCGAATGTGGCGACGCCGCTGCAGTAAAAATGTCATGATCGTGTCATTACTCAGGGAGGATGACACGGTGTGGCTGGAACGGAGTTGGCAAACAATATTGCAGGAATTTTCGGACCTGGGGGATGTGGAGTCCATTACCCGTGTCGTCCTGCGCCTGATGGTGGCGGTGGTGCTGGGCGGGATGCTCGGCTACGAGCGTGAGACCGTGGGTGCGTCGGCAGGCTTGCGCACGCACATGCTGGTCTCGCTCGGTTCGGCCTTGTTCGTGCTGATCCCACTGCAGGCTGGCATGGGTATCAGTGACCTGTCGCGGGTCTTGCAAGGCGTCACAGCAGGCATCGGCTTCATCGGAGCCGGGGCCATCCTCAAACACTCGAACCAGAACGATATCAAGGGCGTGACCACGGCTGCCAGCGTATGGCTGACCGCTGCCATCGGCATCGCAGCCGGCATGGGGCGCGAGGCGACGGCCGTGCTCAGTGCCTTGTTTGCGCTCGCAATCCTGGGATTATTGCGGATCACGCCCAAGAAACCACTGATCGTCCAACCGGCAGACCCGGTGGTCTCCTCAAGCCGCCGCAACGTCGAGACCACGGAGAAATATGAGTAGCACCTGGCCCGCGATCTCGGCATCGTCTGCCGTCATCGTCTCGAGCGGGTTGTGGCTGATGCCGCCGTTGCCGCAGCGGGTGAATAGCATCGCCACCTCGGTAATCGATGCCATCTCCATGGCGTCGTGGCCGGCGCCCGACAGCAGGTCGTAGCGCGGCAGGCCGCTGTCTTCGATGGCCTTGCCCAGCCGGTCCATCAGGCGCGGCGCGCAGGGCGCGGCGTCGGCTTCGACCAGCTTCCACAGCTTTTCGTCGATGCCGCGGCGCGCGCAGATGGCGCTGATGCCGGCCAAAATATCGTCCACCGCTTCCAGGCGGACCGCGTCGTCGGCTGCGCGGATGTCGAGCGACAGCCGGCACTGGCCGGGAATCACGTTGACCGAACCGGAAGGCACCTCTAACTGGCCGACCGTGCCGACCAGCGAACCGCGCCCGCTGCAGCGCGCCTCCACCAGCAACACGATCTCCGCGGCGGCGGCGGCGGCATCGCGCCGCATGCCCATCGGGGTGGTGCCGGCATGGCTGGCCACGCCGCCCAGTTCGACCAGGTAGCGCGAGCTGCCCGCAATCGCCGTCACCACGCCCACCGGCAGGCCGCGCTCGAGCAGCACCGGTCCCTGTTCGATATGGACTTCGACGAAGCCGAGCAGCATTGCCGGGTCGCGCGCAATGCCGGCGATGGCTGCGGGATCGTGGCCGGCCGAGACCAGCGCCTCGCGCATGGTGACGCCTTCTGCGTCCTGCTGCTCGAGCAGGATCGGGTTGAAGCGTCCGGTGATGGCGCTGCTGCCGAGGAAGGTGCTGCGAAAACGTACGCCTTCTTCTTCTGCAAAGCCGATCACCTCCAGGTGGAAGGGCAGGCGTTCGCCGCGTTCTTTCAGGTGGGCTACCAGCGTGATCGGCAGCAGGATGCCGAGCCGCCCGTCGTACTTGCCGCCGTTGCGCACGGTGTCGTAGTGCGAGCCGGTGATGAGGGTCTTCGCATCGGGCTGCGCCGCTGCGTAGCGCCCGACGACATTGCCGACGGCGTCGATATGGACATCCATGCCGGACTCGATCATCCAGTCGCGCAGTTGCGCGGCGGTGCGCTGGTGCGCCGGCGTCATGTAGGCGCAGGTGAGATGGTCGACGCTGTCACTGATGGCGCCGAGCTGCTCGGCCCATTCCATGACTTGCGGGCCGAACATGTGCTGCACTTTCAACAGTTCGTTCAGGCGGATCTCGGCGATGCGGTGCACCTGGCGCAGGCATTCTGCCAGTTCGTCCGCGGGCTGGTTCTTCAGGCGGCGCGCAAAGGTCTCGATGATGGCGCTGCGGGTCAAGCCTGCACCTAGCGGTCCCTTCACCGCAAGGATGAAGGGGAAGCCGAATTTGTCCTTGTAGGCGGCGTTCAGCTCGTGCAGGGTTGCGTATTCTTCCGCGCTGCAGCGGTTCAGGCCCGAGGCGGCCTGTTCCCCGGTCGATTCCGCCGTCAGCTCGCCGGCGATCGCCGCCTTGCCGGCCAGCTCTGGGTGGGCGCGCAGCAGGGCCAGTTGCTGGTCCTTCGAAGCCAGCGTCACCACCGCCTGCAAGCCCTGCTTCAGGGCGACCGGGCTGTCGAATGGACGCAGCACGGCCGCGCCCTCGGCGATCCAGGGCGAGTGTTCGTAGATGCCGCGCAGGGTCGCGACGAAGGCGGCGCGGTCGCAGCTGTTCAGGTCTTGCAAGGTGGTCATGGTGAGCCTCATTCAATCCCGGGATGATAAATCCTGCAACCCCTCCAGCTTATACGCGCCGTCCCATAAGCGGTATTGCGCTTACTTCGTGACCAGGGCGCGGGCCGCGGCGCTCACCTGGTCGCGCAGCCACTTGTGCTCGGTCGACTGGTGCACGCGCTGGTGCCACAACTGGTAGAAGCGCATCGGCGGGAATTTAATGGGCACCGTAAAGCTCTTGAGCGGCAGGATGCGTTCGTAGAAGCGGATGAACTGGCGGCCGGTGGTCAGCACCAGGTCACTCTGGGTCAGCATGTAGGGGATCACGCCGAAATAGGGCGATTCGACCGCCACCGCGCGCTGCAGCCCCAAACGGTCGAGGTGGGCGTCGATCACGCCGTGGTAGCCCGGCAGCATCTGCGAAGGCGCCACGTGCGGCAGGCTGAGGTAATCTTCTACCGTCATGGCGTCGACGGCGGTGCGGCGCGCATAGGGGCTGTCGGCGCGCATGGTGCAGATGATCGGGTCTTCGAACAGCTTCGAGATGTGCAGGTGGGCGGGCGGCTCGTCCCAGTTGGCGATCACCAGGTCCATGTCGCCGTCGGACAGCATGCGCAGGTAATCCACGCCCGGTCCCAGGCTGTGGAACACCACCTTGCTGTTGGGCGAGCCGCGGCGCAGTGCTGCCACCACGTTCGGCAGGAACTGGGTGTCGAGATAATCGGGCGCGGCGATGTGGAAGGTGCGCGTGGCTTCTTCCGGCACGAAGGGCGACTTGCGCACGAACAGGCTCTCGGTTTCGTCGAGGATGCGTTTGGCCGGCTTGAGCAGGCTTTCGCCATGCTGGGTCGGCACCATGCCGCGCGCGCCGCGCACCAGGAGCGGGTCGCCGGTGAGTTCGCGCAGCTTGCGCAGCGAGGCCGAGATCGAGGGCTGCGGCTGGTTCAGCTTGAGGGCCACGCGCGAGACGTTCTTTTCGACCAGCAGCAGGTAGAGGATGCGGATCAGGTGCAGGTCGAGGTGCTGGGGCAGGCTGGACATCGAGGTGCTCTCAACTGGATAGACGGGTTCGGGTATATCAATCTGGGTATGTCGAATATACGCTAAGTTTCATGTTGCAGAAATGGAAATCCCGTATTGTCGAGGGATACCGCCAACCAGGAAGCCCCCATGGATGTATTCGGATATCTCGGGCCCTATATGCTCGAATGGTTCAACATGCTTGTGCGCTGGCTGCACATCATCACGGGCATCGCCTGGATCGGCGCGTCCTTCTATTTCGTCTGGCTCGACAACACCATTCGACCGCCTGCGCCCGGCTCCGAGCTCGCAAAAAAAGGCGTGGCCGGCGAGCTGTGGGCGGTGCATGGCGGTGGTTTCTACAACCCGCAAAAATACCTGGTGGCGCCAAGCGAACTGCCGAAGGAGCTCCACTGGTTCAAGTGGGAAGCCTATTCCACCTGGACCTCCGGCTTCGCGCTGCTGGTCATCGTCTACTACCTGAATGCGCAGGCGATGATGGTCGACCGCAGCGTGGCAGACCTGGGCAGCTGGCAGGCGGTGGGCATCGGTTTGGGGAGCCTGGTGGTTGGCTGGGTGGTTTATGACCTGCTGTGCCGCTCACCGCTGGGCAAGCACGACCTGGCCTTCGGCCTCGTGATCTTTGCCTTCCTGGTGGCCAGCAGCTATGTGCTGGGCATTCTCCTCAGCGGCCGCGCCGCCTACCTGCATGTGGGCGCCATGATCGGCACCATGATGGTGGCGAACGTGGCGATGCTGATCATCCCGGGCCAGCGCAAGATGGTGAATGCGATGATGGCTGGCGAAAAGCCCGACCCGATCCACGGCATCAAGGCCAAGCAGCGCAGCGTGCATAACAACTACTTCACGCTGCCGGTGCTGTTCATCATGATCAGCAACCACTATGCGATGACCTACCGCCACGAGTACGCGTGGGCAGTGCTGGGCGTGATCATGGCGGCCGGGGTGCTGATCCGCCACTTCTTCAACCTGCGCCACAAGGGCCGGGTCGAGTGGAAGTATCCGGCGGCCGGCGTGGCCCTGCTCCTGGGGCTGGCGGTGGCGATCGCGCCGAAGGCGCCCGTGCAGGCCAGGGCCGCGGCAGGGCTGGACGAGGCGGCGCGCTTCGCCCAGGTTCGCACCATCATGGACCAGCGCTGCGTCTCCTGCCACGCGCAGCAGCCGACCCAGGCGGGCTTTGCCACGGCGCCGGCCGGCGTCATGCTGCATACGCCCGAACTGGTGAGCCAGAACGCGCTGCGCATCTACCAGCAGACGGTGCAGCTGAAGGCCATGCCGCTGGCGAATCTCACCAACATGACCGATGCCGAGCGGGCGCAGGTCGGCGCCTGGTTCGAAGCCGGCGCGAAAACTGGAAAATAAGCCGGGAAAAAACACATGGACAAACAAGTACAGGAACGGCTGCTGGCCTGGATCGACGAGCACTTCGACGAAGAAGTCGGCTTTCTCCAGCAGGTTGTGCGCATCCCCACCGATACCCCGCCGGGGGATAACGCGCCCCATGCGGAGGCGGTGGCAGGCATGCTCACGCAGTATGGCTGGACGGCCGAGAAGCACGCCGTGCCTGAACAAGCGGTGCGCGACTACGGCATGGAGAGCATCACCAACCTGGTCGTGCGCCGCCCGTATGGCGCGGGCGGCCCGACGCTGGCGCTGAACGCGCACGGTGACGTGGTGCCGCCGGGCGAAGGCTGGAGCAAACCACCCTACGGCGCCGAGATCCATGACGGCGCCGTCTACGGCCGCGCAACGGCCGTCTCGAAAGGCGACTTCGCCACCTATGTGTTCGCCGTGCGCGCGCTGGAAGCGCTCGGCTTGAGCCTCAAGGGCGCGCTCGAACTGCACTTCACTTATGACGAGGAATTCGGCGGCCTGCTGGGCCCCGGCTGGCTGCTGGAGCAGGGCTTGACCAGGCCCGATTACGTGATCGCGGCGGGCTTCAGCTACAACATCGTCACCGCCCACAACGCCTGCCTGCAGCTCGAGATCACGGTGCAAGGCAAGGCCGGCCACGGCGCCATGCCGGAGACCGCGGTGGATGCGCTGCAGGCCGCCACCCGCATCCTGAACGCGATCTATGGCCAGCTGCCGGATCTCAAGAAGATCAAGTCACAGGTTCCCGGCATCGATTCGCCCACGATGCTGGTGGGCCGCATCGATGGCGGCACCAATACCAATGTGGTGCCGGGCAAGGTGGTCATGAAGATGGACCGCCGCATGATTCCCGAAGAAGACCCGGTGGCCGTAGAGGCGCAGGTACGCAAGCTGGTCGAGGACGCGGTGGCCGGCATGCCGGGCATCCGGCTCGAAATCCGGCGCCTGCTGCTGTCGCATGCACTGCGGCCATTGCCGGGCTCGGACAAGCTGGTGGCGAGCCTGCAGCGCCACGGCCGCGCCATCCTCGGCGAAGACATCCCGGCCCAGGGCACGCCGCTGTATGCGGATGCCCGCCTGTACGGCGAGCGCGGCATCCCCGCGGTGCTCTATGGCGCCGGGCCGCGCACGGTGCCGGAATCGAATGCGAAGAAGGCCGACGAACACTTGCAACTGGAAGACCTGCGCAAGGCCACCAAGGTGGTGGCGCTCACGCTGCTGGACTTCCTTGCCGACAAATAGGCGTCAGCGCGGCACGATCGCGAACTGCGGCCCCAGGCCGTAGTCGGGCTTCACGCTGCGCGCAATGAACTGGCGCCAGGCTTTTTTCCCATCCTCGCCGAGTGCGTCGGCTGCGTAAGCGAGGGCCGGCTGCATGTTCGACGGATAGCCGCTGTCGCCGGACGAATAGCCCGTCATCTCGCCAGTGCGCAGCTTGAGCGCCGCCGCCATTTCCGAACCCGCGCAGGGGAGTGCCCGGAGTTCCGGCGGGATGCTCGCCTGGTAAGCCTCGCCGATGGCCGCGTAGAAGGGCGCCGATGCATTGTCGCGCACGTTCATGCTGTACATGGCCCCGCTGATCCAGCACATGCCCTTGCCGGTCATGCGCGACACCGGGTACTTCGCTTTCCACACCAGCAGCTCGCGCGCCTTGGCGAAACCGAGTTCGGCCAGGTGGCCGACTGCGGAGGTAAAGAAATCGTCCTGCCATGGCGCCATGCCGCGCCCATCTGCGTAGCCGAGCGCATAGCCGTTGACGATGATGCCCAGCGCATTGGCCTGCGGGTTGTGCGTATAGGTCGCGTTGTACCAGTCAAGGTTGGCATCCAGTATTTGCAGGAAGTCGCGCTTGAGCGGATGGCCGTCGGGCGTGATGTAGGCGGCCTGGCCCAGCGTGCGCAGAGCCCAGGCCTGGCCCCGCACCTGCTCCGGCCGGAGCAGGCCCTTGCGGTTGTCGCGGTAGCCGGGATTCGACGCCATCACGTCGTACATCGCCCAGAACTGGAGCTCTTCCAGGTGGTAGTGGTCGCCGGTGAGCAGGTAAGGCAGGTAAGAGAACGCAGGCTGGTGGGGAATGTCGTGCTGGTAGGGGCTCTTGCAGGCACCGGGCGCGGCGCAGGCCGGGAATAGTTCGCTCTTGCCGGTAGCGGGATTGCGCGTATCGCCCGGATTGCCGACGATGGTCATGTAGGGGAAGTCGAGCAGGCTAACGGGCAGGCCGGTGCGCACGTCGCGGTAATGCATCGACCAGCTTCCCGCCAGCGAGGCGGTCCCCAAGGTCATTTCGCCGGCGCGGCGGTCCATGCCGAGCAGGTACATGGCGGCCCATCCGGGCAGCAGGCCGATATCGGGCCGGCCTCCGGTAGTCGGCATGGCCGCAAGTGCCAGCCCGACGCCCATGGGTTCGCTCTGCGGTCCGGTCCACTGCGCATGCATGCGCGACAGCGTCCGTTCATCGACCTTTACCGACTGGTCGTAGTTGGGCACGGCCAGCGATGCGATCAGCTGGCGCGTATCGTGCCGCAGGTGGATCTTGGGCGCGTCGCCCGTCCAGAACAGCTTTCGCCAGCGCGCATGGTGATAGTGGGTCAGGGCCTTTTTCGCGTACACCTCGCTGCCGCCCACGCTCACCCGCACGTCATAAGTGAAGTTCTGCGGCGCGGGCGCGTACGCCCAGTTGTTCTCGATCGTCATGTCGATGCGCGCCTTCGCCAGCGCCGGATACCAGCGGACCGCGAAGCGTGCCGCCAGGTGCGGATGGGGCTGGCCGCCGGGGCCTGCCAGAGGCCCTGCTACCTGCCATTCGCGCGTCACGGGGCCATCGAGCCACAGCGTGGGTGCGGCGGTGGCCAGCAGCCGGTCGAGGGCTGCCGTATAGGTCTTGCCATCGAGGGTCAGCTCCACCCGGGCGTCGGTACCGCTGCGCAGGAGGGCATCGAGGCTGGCGTCATGCCCTTTGCCGGTCTTGGCCAGGTCCGGGCGGGACGCCTTGGCCAGCCCCAGTGCGAGCGGCTTGCCCGGCTGCGGCGACGGCACGACGGCCGACAGGACCGCGTGGCGTACCGAACCATCCGGATGGCGCGCCTTGATGTCGGCCTGCAGCGGCAGCGTGCTGCCGTCGGCCAGCACTGCCTGCAACTGTTCCCCGCGCTTGAGCGCCGCAGGCGCAAATACCTGGCCGAAGCTGAGGGGCAGTCGCGCATCCTTGCTCGCGCCGGTAGCTTCGACCATGATCGTTGCCAGCGCGTTCGGAACGCGGGTGGGCGGACTGGCTTCCTGCGGCATGGGCGCTTCCGCGGCCTTCGCCTTCCCGTAGCGAAGCTCGGCCACGCGCTCCCCATCCAGGCCGCCGCCCTGCGGCAGCCCGACATAGGCCGGATCGACAACGGAGACGGCCCCCGTGGCCGGGAGCTCTTGGGCAGCGGCGTTGGCAATCGATGCCGTGAGCAGCAGGCCCAGGGCGTAACGGATGAATGGCATGGTCGGCATCGGATCCTGCAGTCGTTGAACGGAGGCGCAAGCGCGCCCTCATCTTACCGCCTTGACCTGCGGCAGCGCGCCGGCGTCGCAGCGGAGAAGGCGCCACGAACGCGGCGCCGTATGAAATAAGGCGCCCGGAGGCGCCTTTGGAGACTGCTTGCTTATTGCTTGAGCGTGCGCTCGAACAGCTGGTAGATGCGGCGGTACTGGTCGTACCAGGCTTCCGGCTGCACGTAGGCGTGGCGCTCCAGCGGATAGCTCGCCAGTTCCCAGTTGTCCTTCTTCAGTTCGATCAGGCGCTGGGCCATGCGTACCGAGTCCTGGTAGAACACGTTGTCGTCGACCATGCCGTGCGCGATCAGCAGGTGGCCCTGCAGCTTGTCGGCGTATTCGATCGGCGACGAGATCTTGTAGGCCTGCGGGTCGATGTCCGGCGTGTTCAGGATGTTGGCGGTGTACTCGTGGTTATAGGTCACCCAGTCGGTCACCGGACGCAGGGCCGCGCCGGCCTTGAAAGTCTCCGGGGCGCGCATCAGGCCCATGAAGGCCATGAAGCCGCCATAGCTGCCGCCGTAAATGCCGACGTTTTTCGCATCGCCCTGGTGCTTGGCGACCATGTAGTTGACGCCGTCGATGTAGTCGACCAGTTCCGGATGGCCCATCTGGCGGTAGATCGCGGTGCGCCACTTGCTGCCGTAGCCCTTCGAGGCGCGGTAGTCCATGTCGAGCACCACATAGCCCTTCTGGACCAGCAGGTTGTGGAACATCTGCTCGCGGAAGTAGTTCGGGTAGCGCTTGCTGACGTTCTGCAGGTAGCCGGCGCCGTGCACGAACATCACGACCGGGTATTTCTTGTTCGGGTCCAGCTGGGCCGGACGGTACAGCTTGGCCCAGACCGGGTCGCCGCCATCGCTCGACGGCACCGCGACGTATTCCGGCTCGATCCACTGGCGCGCCTTGAATTCAAGGCTGCGGGTGTCGGTGAGCTTCGTCGCCGCGCCGCCGCTTACCGCTACCTGGGCCAGCTGCACCGGCGTATAGCTGGCGGAGTAGTGCACCAGCAGCTTGCGCTCGTCCGGCGACAGGCGGAAGCGTTCGACGCCGTCGAGGTTTGTGACTTCGCGGATCGCGCCGTCCTTGGCATTCACGGCGCAGACTTCGTAGTCGCCCGGGGTGGCGCGGTTGCACATGAGGTAAGCGACGCTGCCGTCATGCGACCAGCGCACTTCCGACGCTTCCCACTTGCCCGAGGTGAGGGCGCGAGGAGCAGCGCCGTTCGCGTCCTGGGTGTACAGGTGCGAATAGCCGGTTTGCTCGGACAGGTACCACAGCGTGCGGTTGTCCGGCAGCCAGCCGAATTCATTGTTGTCGTAGTTGACCCAGGCCTGCTCGCTCAAGCGGTGCAGGGGCTTGAGCTTGGCGCCTGCCAGGTCGACGGTGGCGATCCAGCGGTCCTTGTTGTCGACCGAGCGCAGCATGACGGCGACGTTGGCACCGTTGGCGCTCCATTCGATGGCGTCGGCGCCGTCGATCACGCGCACCGGGCGGTTGCCCTTGAGCGGGTCTTTCTTGGCGGCGGCGCGCAGCTCGGCCAGCGGGTCGGTCGTAATCCCCGGCAGCACGTCGAGGGACAGGTCCTGCACCTTGTTGGTGCGCAGGTCGACCAGCTTGAGTGCATGCGGCGCCGGCATGTTGCGTCCCACGCGGGTGCGCTGGTCGTCGAATTCCTCGTAGCCCGACTCGGTCACGTAGCGCGGCATCTTGCCGACCCGGCCCTTGTCGCCGTTCTTCGGTGCGGTGACCACGATCAGCCAGCGGCCGTCGGGCGACAGCACGCTGCCTTCGATCGTGACCTTGTCGCCGAAGTACACCGGCGCCGGCGGCAGCGATGGATCGAGGCGGCGCTGCTCGTTCATGCGCTCGCGCAGGGCGTCGCGCTCGTCCTTCTGGCGCTTCAGGGTGGTGATCAGGCGCAGCTGCTGGTCGCGCAGCGGGTCGTCTTCGCTCACCGCCGGGTCCTTGGCGGCGCGCGGCAGCGCGACCGGGCCGACCACCCGGCTGGCGCGATCGAAAGCGTACCAGTCGGTGCCGATGCGGTAATGCACGCTGCGCTCGTCGCTCGAATACTGCGGCGCTTCGAGCTTGCTGGCGCCGCGGGTGATCTGCACCAGCGCGCCGTTCTTCAGGTCGCGCTCGAACAAATCGCCGTTACGCAGCATCAGGGCGCGGGTGCCGTCGCGGTTGTAGACGACATCGGCGCCGTCGAGCTTCGACAATTCGGTATCGAGCACCAGTTTCGGCTTGCCGCCCTGGGCTACCTGCCAGGTATCGCGCACCGGCGAACCGGTGCGCTTCTGCTTGTAGAACACCTGCTTGCTGTCCCAGCTCCACCAGGCGGTTTCCGCCGGGGTGCCGATCCAGTCGGGGTGGGCCATGGCCTGGTCGAGGGTGATCGGCGTGGAGGCCGCCGCCGGCAGCGCGAGCAGTGCCGCGAAAAGTGTAAGTGCAGGTGTACGCATCGTAGATAGGGGACCGGGTGAAAGGGAATAGCTTTCTTGCTAGAAAATGCGAATTGCATTCTAGCGCAGTCACCTGCGATGCGGGAAAGGGATACGGGAAGGCCGTCCGCCAGGAATGGCGAGGACGGTTACTGTATGTACGGCCTGCCCATACATATCCATACGGCTGCTGCGGCGCAATGCTTCAAGGGTAAAGCGCGTCGCGCTGCAAGGTCTTAGACCACCTTGCGCAGCTCCTTCGGCAAGCGCGGCAGGAACATGAGCACGCGGCCCACGATGACGAGCGCGGCCAGGACGACAGCGAGCGTGTCGAGGGCCTTCATGCTCAGCCGCGGACGACCGGCGCCCAGCCGCCATGGGCAGCGTAGAGTTCGATCGAGAAGCTGCGCACGGCCGAGAGGGCGGTGGCGAAGTGACGGCGGATGACGCGGGTGCTTGCTGCCATGGTGATTCTCCTGTTGGGACGACGATTTCTCCGGATGTTGCGTTGCAGTATAGGGAGCTTCTAGCCATAAGAAAACTTTTGGTTCGTGATTCCAGTGATACGAAATATGAATAATTGCCGCGCGCGCCAAGCTGAAGATATTGACGCGGCGAATGTCTCATTGTTGCTACGATGAATGAACGGGGCGGCAGGTGCGCCTTCCTGGATAGGGTGGTGCGAATCTTGCATGCAATGCTGTTATGAAATCGCCTGGCAGTACGCCCTCCCATCTGCGCATCGTTGTCGTCAATCCGGTCACTGCGCCTGCCACGGCACCTGGCGGGGAGAGCGGCTGTGAGCAAGACAGTGCCCTCGCCGAACTGGCGCGCCGCAGCGCCGCGCTGCGCATCGGCCTGCTCGAATCGGGTTATGACCTGGTCGCCTCGCTGCCGGCAGACGTCTTCCTGCCCGAGCGGATCGCCCAGCTCCAGCCGGACATGATCATCGTCGACAGCGAATCCGATGCGCGCGACATCCTCGAGCACATTGTCATCGCCACCCGCGACGAGCGCCGCCCGATCGTGCTGTTCACCGAAGACGACGCACCGGCCAGCATGAACGCCGCACTCGATGCGGGGGTGTCGGCCTATATCGTGGCGGGCCTGCATGCCGGGCGTGTGAAATCGGTGCTCGACGTCGCGCTGGCGCGCTTCCGGCGCGAGCAAAAACTGCTCGGCGAACTGCTGGACACGCGCAAGAAGCTGGCCGAGCGGAAGGTGGTCGACCGCGCCAAGGGCCTGGTGATGACGCGCTATGGGCTGAGCGAGGAACAGGCCTACCAGCGCCTGCGCAGCATGGCCATGAACAAGAACATGAAGCTGGCGGAGATCGCGCAGCGGCTGATCGACGTCGAAGACCTGCTGGGCTGATGCCCGCAGCGCACAAGGGAACACTATGGCAGGCATGAATGGCGGCGGCGCATGGATCGCGGGCTCGGATAAACCGGAACAATCGACAGTCAGGATCGGCTTCATGCCGCTGGCCGACTGCGCACCGCTCATCATGGCCTCGGTGCTGGGCTTCGACGAAAAATACGGCCTGCGCTTTGAACTGAGCCGCGAGCTGTCCTGGACCGGCATGCGCGACCGCCTTGGCGCGGGCGGACTCGATGCGGCGCACGTCCTGTGTGGCCTGCTGTACGGCCTGCAGATGGGAGTCGGCACCCCGGCGCGCCAGATGGCGGTGCTGATGAACTTGAACCAGAACGGGCAGGGGATCACGCTGTCGCGCGCCCTGGCCGCCAAGGCCTCCGGGGGCGTTGCCCTGGCAGGGCTGCTGCGCGCGCAGGGGCGGCGCCCGACCTTCGGCCACACCTTCCCGACCGGGAACCACGCGATGTTCCTGTATTACTGGCTGGCTGCCGCAGGCATCGATCCGTTCGAGGACTGCAAGCTGGTCACCGTGCCTCCAGGCCAGATGGCGGCCAGCCTGGGCGCGGGTCATATCGACGGCTTCTGCGCCGGAGAGCCATGGGGCCAGCGCGCGGTGCGCGAAGGCGTCGGCGCATTGGCCGTGTCGAGCGAGACCATCTGGCCCGACCATCCGGGCAAGGTGCTGGGCACCAGCGCCGGGTTCGCGGCCGCGAACCCGCATACCTGCCGCGCCATGATCGCGGCGCTGCTGGACACGGCGCGCTGGCTGGATGCCTCGCGCACCAACCGCGAAGCGGCGGCCGAGGTGCTGGCAAGTCCCGGCTACGTCAATGCGGAGAAGGACGTGCTCCAGCTCTGCCTGGCGGGGCGCCATGGCGGCGACGAGACCAGGGATGGCGGCTGGCGCGGGCACAACGGCCTGCGCTTCTTCGCCGACGGCGAGGCCACCTTCCCCTGGCTGTCCGACGGCATGTGGTTCCTTACCCAGCAGCGCCGCTGGGGCCTGCTGCGCAGCGATCCGGCCTACCGCGCTGTCGCGGCAGAAGTCAACCGGATCGACCTCTACCGCGAGGCCGCAGGGCTGGCCGGGGTGGCGCTGCCAAAAGACGTGATGCGCCGTTCGTCGCTGTTCGACGGCCGCGTGTGGGATGGGAGCGACCCGGCAGCCTATGCCGCATCGTTTAAGCGCACGTCTTGAATCGGTGCGCGAATTGATCTCATGCCTGCATCATTTGCGGGCATGTTGCACCGCAATGTAGCGCGCCGCCCTGCAAGCGTGGGGCCACTTCCCCTGCACGCCGCGTGGCACGCCTCTTGCGTATATACCGCTACGGGATCAATGGCGATCCTCTTCACGCATTTCTGTACCCCGTCGCCAGGCTAACGAAGGACTGGCACCAACAGGACAACGGCGTCCGCAACTTCTGCTTTCGAAGCAGGAGTGCGGACGCCGTTTTGCTTTCTCAAGGAAGAAACATGGCCAGCAAAGCAGACAGCATCAAGCTCTTCTCGTTCGACACGGCGCCCATGCGCGCCTTCCACCTGACCTGGATCGCCTTTTTCATCTGCTTCTTTGCCTGGTTCGCCTGCGCACCGCTGATGCCGGTGATCAAAGGCGAATTCGGGCTGTCGATGGAGCAGGTCGCCAACATCAATATCGCGGCCGTCGCCATCACCATCTTCGTGCGGCTCCTGATCGGCCCCCTGTGCGACCGCTACGGCCCGCGCAAGGCCTATACCGGCCTGCTGCTGCTGGGTTCCACCCCGGTGCTGGGCGTGGCGCTGTCGCAGAGCTACGAAAGCTTCCTGCTGTTCCGCCTCGGGATCGGCGCGGTGGGCGCGAGCTTCGTCATCACCCAGTACCACACCTCGGTCATGTTCAGCCCCAAGGTGGTCGGCACCGCCAACGCCACGGCGGCCGGCTGGGGCAACAGCGGCGGTGGCGCGGCCCAGGCCCTGATGCCGCTGCTGCTCACCGCGGTCATGATGCTCGGCGTCTCGCAGGCCCTGAGCTGGCGCGTGGCGCTGGTGGTGCCGGGCGTGGCGATGATCGTGATGGCCTTCTTCTACTGGCGCTATACCCAGGATTGCCCGGATGGGAATTTCGACGAATTGCGCAAGCAGGGCCTGCTCAAGGAAGGCGGAAAAGGTGGATGGGCGAGCTTCCGCGAAGCCTGCCGCAACCACCGCGCCTGGCTGCTGTTCGTCACCTACGGCGCCTGCTTCGGCATCGAGATCTTCATCCATAACATCGCCGCCGTGTACTACGTCGACCACTTCGGCCTGTCGCTGGGCGCGGCGGGCCTGGCGGCCGGCAGCTTCGGCCTGCTGGCGCTGTTCGCCCGCGCCCTGGGTGGCTGGCTGTCGGACCGCAGCGCACGCCTGGGTAACCTGAACAGCCGCGTCACCGTGCTGTTCGTGCTGATGATTGGCGAAGGCCTGGGCCTGCTGTGGTTCGCGCAGGCCGACGGCGTGGTGTTTGCCGTAATCGCCATGCTGTGCTTCGGCCTGTTCACCCACATGGCCTGCGGCGCCACCTATGCGCTGGTGCCCTTCGTGGCGCCCAAGGCGCTCGGCGGCGTGGCCGGCATCGTCGGCGCGGGCGGCAACGTCGGCGCTGTGGCGGCCGGTTTCCTGATGAAAGGTACCGGCGATATCGCCCAGACCCTGAGCATCCTGAGCATGCTGGTGCTGGTTGCCAGCCTGTGCGCCATCGCCGCCCGTTTCACCATGACTGCAGAGCAGGGTTCGCCTGCAGTCTCCGCAGCTTGAGGAGTAAAGAAATGCATATCGTCGTCGTCGGCCACGGAATGGTGGGCCATAAATTCGTCGAAACCCTGGCGGCCAGCGGGGATACCGACCTGCGCGTCACGATCCTTGGCGAGGAACCGCGTCCGGCCTACGACCGGGTCCACCTGTCCGAATTCTTCGCAGGGAAAAGCGCGCAAGACCTGTCGCTGGTGGCGCCGGGCTTCTTCGACCGCAAGGATATGCGCCTGCGCCTGGGCACCTGCGTCACTGCCATCGACCCCGCATCGCGCACCGTGATGCTGGCCCAAGGCGAGCCGCTCGACTACGACAAGCTGGTGCTGGCCACCGGTTCCTTTCCCTTCGTGCCGCCGGTACCGGGCGCCGACCGCAAGGATTGCTTCGTCTACCGCACCATCGAGGACCTGGAAAAGATGCAGGAATGCGCCGTCCGCGGAGGCGGCGCGCGTTCGCGCACCGGCGTCGTGATCGGCGGCGGCCTGCTGGGCCTGGAGTGCGCCAAGGCGCTGCGCGACCTCGGCCTGCAGACCCACGTGGTCGAATTCGCGCCGCGCCTGATGGCGGTGCAGGTGGACGAGCCGGGCGCCCGCGTACTGCGCAACAAGATCGAGGAACTGGGCGTGCAGGTGCACACCCAGAAGAACACGCTGGCGATCGTCGATGGCGAGGAAGCCACCCACCGCATGCAGTTCGCCGACGGCAGCCACCTGGAGGCCGACATGATCGTGTTCTCGGCCGGTATCCGCCCGCGCGACGAGCTGGCGAAGAGCAGCGGCCTGGCGCTGGGCCAGCGCGGCGGCATCGTCATCGACAACAACTGCCAGACCTCCGACCCGCATATCTATGCGGTGGGCGAATGCGCGCTGTGGGGCGGCCAGTTGTTCGGGCTGGTGGCGCCGGGCTATGACATGGCGCGCACCGCCGCGAAGCACATCCTGAAAGGCGAAGGCGGTTTCACGGGCGCCGACATGAGCACCAAGCTCAAACTGATGGGCGTGGACGTGGCCAGCATCGGCGACGCGCACGGTACGGCCGCCGGTTCGCGCAGCTACCAGTTCCTGGACGAGCGCAAGCAGGAATACCGCAAAATCGTCGTGTCCGCATGCGGCAAGTACCTGACCGGCGCGGTGCTGGTCGGCGATGCATCGAGCTACGGCACGCTGCTGCAGATGATGCTCAACAAGCTGGAGCTGCCCCAGGCGCCGGAATTCCTGATCCTGCCGCAGGGCGATGGCGCCGTGCGCCCGGTGCTCGGCGTGGACGCGCTGCCGGCCAGCGCCCAGATCTGCTCCTGCAACGACATCTCGAAAGGGGCGCTGTGCGCAGCGGTCGCCGGCGGAGCCAGTTCGGTCGGCGCGCTGAAAAAATGCACCACCGCCGGCACCGCCTGCGGCGGCTGCGTGCCCCTGATGACCCAGGTGATGAACGCCGAGCTGACCCGGCTCGGCGTGGCCGTCAACGACCACCTGTGCGAGCACTTCGCCTGTTCGCGCCAGGAGCTGTACCACATCGTGCGCGTGGAAGGCATCAAGAGCTTCGGCGAACTGATCGCCCGCCACGGCAAGGGCCTGGGCTGCGACATCTGCAAGCCGGTGGCGGCGAACATCCTCGCCTCGGCCTGGAACGACTTCGTCTTGAGGCCCGAGCACGCCAGCCTGCAGGATTCGAACGACTACTTCCTGGGGAATATCCAGAAGGACGGCAGCTATTCGGTGGTGCCACGCATGCCGGGCGGCGAAGTCACGGCCGACGGCCTGATCGCGGTGGGGCAGGTGGCCAAGAAATACGGCCTGTACACCAAGATCACCGGCGGTGCCCGCGTCGACCTGTTCGGCGCCAGAGTCGAACAGCTGCCCAACATCTGGGAAGAGCTGATCGCGGCCGGCTTCGAATCCGGCCACGCCTACGGCAAGTCGCTGCGCACGGTGAAATCCTGCGTCGGCTCGACCTGGTGCCGCTATGGCGTGGGCGACAGCCTGGCCTTCGCCATCGCGCTGGAAAACCGCTACAAGGGTTTGCGGGCGCCGCACAAGATCAAGTTCGGTGTCTCGGGCTGCACCCGCGAATGCGCCGAAGCCCAGGGCAAGGATGTGGGCCTGATCGCCACCGAAAAGGGCTGGAATTTATATGTGTGCGGGAATGGCGGCATGAAGCCGCGCCATGCGGAACTGATCGCGTCCGGCATCGACGACGAAACCGTGGTCAAGCTGGTCGACCGCTTCCTGATGTTCTACGTGCGCACCGCCGGCCGCCTGCAGCGCACCAGCGTCTGGCGCGAGAACCTGGAGGGCGGGCTGGATTACCTGAAGCAGGTCGTGATCGACGACAAGCTGGGCATTGGTCTTGAGTTGGAAGCCCAGATGCAGCACGTGGTCGACACCTATGCCTGCGAATGGAAAGAGGCCGTCACCAATCCGGAAGTGCGCCAGCGTTTCCGCCACTTCGTCAACAGCGAGGCGAAGGACGACAACGTCGTGTTCGTGCCGGAGCGCGGGCAGATCCGCCCGGCCAGAGCGGACGAGCGCCACCGCGTGATCCCGATCGCCACCGCAGCCTGACCATTCAAAAGGAGCTCACCATGCACCAAGACCTAAAGCTGGAAAACTGGATCGCCGTCTGCGCCATCGACCAGATCGTGCCGGATACCGGCGTCTGCGCCTTGCTGAATGGGCGCCAGGTTGCCGTGTTCCGTATCGGCTCGGACCAGCCGCGCGTGTTCGCCATCGATAACTTCGACCCGAATGCGCAGGCGGCGGTGCTGTCGCGCGGGCTGGTCGGCAGTTTAGGGGAGCGCATCGTCGTGGCCTCGCCCATCTACAAGCAGCACTTCGACCTGGAGAGCGGCGAGTGCCTGGAAGCGCCCCACCATTCGGTGGCGAGCTATCCGGCGCGCCTGGAAGGAGGCAAGGTATGGATCGCTCCATAAAACAGAAGCTGGTTGTCGTCGGCAACGGCATGGCCGGCATGCGCACCGTCGAAGAGCTGCTCAAGCTGGAGCCCGGCATGTACGACATCACCGTCTTCGGCGCCGAGCCGCGCGTGAACTACAACCGCATCCTGCTCTCGCCCTTGCTGTCCGGCGAGAAGACGCGTGACGAGATCGTGCTGCATACACGCAGCTGGTACGAAGAACACGGCATCACCCTGCACACCGGCGATCCGGTCGTCGCGATCGACCGCCAGCGCCGCACCGTAGGTGCGCGCTCCGGCCTGGAAGTGAATTACGACCGGCTGCTGCTGGCGACCGGTTCCAGCCCCTTCATCGTGCCGGTGCCCGGCTCAAAACTCGACGGCGTGGTGGGCTTCCGCGACCTGGATGACGTCGACCTCATGCTGGCGGCGGCGAAACGCGGCGGCCATGCGGTGGTGATCGGCGGCGGCCTGCTCGGGCTGGAGGCGGCCAATGGCCTGCTCCGCCAGGGCATGGAGGTCACGGTGGTGCACCTCACCGACAGCCTGATGAACCAGCAGCTCGACCCCTCGGCCGCGCTGCTGTTGAAGGGCGCGCTGGAAAAACGCGGCCTGCGCATCCTGATGAGCAGGCAAACCGAGGCGATCCTCGGCGAAGGCAGGGTGACCGCGGTCCGCTTTACCGATGGCCTCGAAGTGCCGGCCGACCTGGTGGTGATGGCCGCCGGCGTGCGCCCCAACGTGGCGCTGGCGCGCGAGGCCGGCCTGCACTGCGAGCGCGCGATCGTGGTCGACGACACCCTGCAAACCTACGACCCGCGCGTGTATGCGGTCGGCGAATGCATCCAGCACCGCAAGGCCACCTTCGGCCTGGTGGCGCCGATCTGGGACCAGGCCCGCGTCTGCGCGGCCCATTTGGCAGGGTTGGGCCACCGCCGCTACGTGCAGCAGGCCACTGCGACCAAGCTGAAGGTCACCGGGATCGACCTGTACTCGGTCGGCGACATCGTCGGATTGGCGGGCAGCGAAGACCTGGTGCTGCGCGACCGCCATGCCGGCGTGTACAAGCGCCTGGTTTTGGCCGGGAACCGCGTCACTGGCGCAGTGCTGTACGGCGACGTGGCCGATGGCCCGTGGTATTTCGACCTGATCCAGACCCGGGCCGATATCTCCTCGATCCGCGACCGCCTGCTGTTCGGGCCCGCCCTGTGCGAGGCTGCCTGATGAGCGGCCCGATGATTCCGATTGCGTCCGCGGTACGCACCACCTGCCCGTATTGCGGCGTCGGCTGCGGCGTCAAGGCCATGTTGACTCCGGACGGCGCCCTGATCGAGGGCGACCCGGAGCACATGGCGAGCCGCGGCCGCCTGTGCGTCAAGGGTTCGGCGCTGGGCGAGACGCTCAGCCTGGACGGGCGGCTGCTGGCCCCTGGCATCCGCGAAGGCGGCACATTGCGCCGCGCGAGCTGGGACGAAGCGCTCGACACGGTCGCATCGCGTTTCGCCTCCATCATCGCCGAGCACGGCCCGGATGCGGTGGCGCTGTACGTGTCGGGCCAGTTGCTGACCGAGGACTACTACGTCGCCAACAAATTCATGAAGGGCTATGTCGGCAGCGCCAACATCGACACCAATTCGCGCCTGTGCATGTCGTCCGCCGTGGCCGGCCACAAGCGCACCTTCGGCGAAGACCTGGTGCCCGGCTGCTACGAGGACTTCGAGCTGGCCGACATGATCGTGCTGGTCGGCTCGAATACGGCCTGGTGCCATCCGACCCTGTTCCAGCGCATGCTAAAGGAAAAGGAAGCGCGGCCCTCCTTGCGCATCGTCGCCATCGACCCGCGCCGCACCGCGACCTGTGACCTGGTCGACCTGCACTTGCCGGTCAAGGCCGGCACCGACGTCTGGCTGTTCAACGGCCTGCTCAGCTACCTGGCGCGTACCGGGGCGCAGGACAATGCCTTCGTCGCCGCCCACACTTCAGGCCTGGATGCAGCCCTGCTGGAGGCCGGCGGCTGCGCGGACATCGACTTCGTGGCCCGCACCTGCGGGGTAGATCCGCGCCTGGTGATGGAATTCTACGAAGCCTTCGCGGCGACCGGCAAGGTCGTTACCGCCTTCTCGCAGGGCGTGAACCAGTCATCCAGCGGTACCGATAAGGTCAACAGCATCATCAACTGCCACCTGCTCACCGGCCGCATCGGCAAGCCGGGCATGGGACCGTTCTCGCTGACCGGCCAGCCCAATGCCATGGGCGGGCGCGAAGTAGGCGGCCTGGCCAATACGCTGGCCAGCCATCTCGACCTGGACAAGCCGGCGCACCGCGACGCGGTACGCAGCTTCTGGAATGCGCCACGCATCGCGGACAAGGCGGGCCTGAAAGCCGTCGACCTGTTCCGCGCCATCGAAGCGGGCAGCGTCAAGGCGGTGTGGATCATGGCGACCAATCCGGTGGTCAGCCTGCCTGACGCCGACCAGGTCAAGCGCGCCTTGCAGCGCTGCGAGCTGGTGGTGGTGTCGGACGTGGTGGGCACGACCGACACCGCCACCTTCGGGCACGTGTTGCTGCCGGCGCTGGGGTGGGGCGAGAAGGATGGCACCGTCACCAATTCCGAACGCTGCATCTCGCGCCAGCGCGCCTTCCTGCCCGCTCCGGGCGAGGCGCGCGCCGACTGGCAGGCCATCTGCCAAGTGGCCCAGCGCATGGGATTTATGGGATTCGACTACGGCAGCGTGCACGAGATCTTCGACGAACACGCACGGCTCTCGGTCTGGCGCAACAGCGACGAAGAGCTGGGGCGTGCCTTCCGCCTCGATGCACTGACAAACATGGACCGTGCGGCGTATGACGCGCTGGAGCCGCTCCAATGGCCGGTGCAGCACGATCGCGAAGGCACGCCGCGCCTGTTCGGTGACGGCCGCTTTGCCCACGCCGACGGGAAAGCGCGCTTCATCGCCACCGCACCGCGCGCGCCGGTCCATGCATTGAGCCGCGCATTCCCGCTGGCGCTGAATACCGGCCGCCTGCGCGACCAGTGGCACACCATGACGCGCACCGGCAAGTCGCCCCGGCTGGCAGGGCATACACCTGAACCCTTCGTCGACCTGCATCCCCACGATGCGCTGCTAAGCGGCGTGCGCGCGGGGGAGCTTGCCCGCATCAAGAGCCAATGGGGCGCCATGGTGGCGCGCGTGACGCACAGCGGCGGAATCGCGCGCGGCGCGGCTTTTATCCCGATCCACTGGAATGGGCAGACCGCATCCGACGCCCGCGTGGGCGCCGTGGTCAACCCGGAAGTCGATCCGGTGTCCGGCGAGCCTGAGTTCAAGCACACGCCGGTGCGTATCGAGCCGTTCAGCGTGGCCTGGCATGGTTTCGCGCTGAGCCGGGACGATCTCGACCTGGCGAGCGTGGCCAACTGGACCCGGGTGCGCGGTGCAGGCTTCGTGCGCTATGAGCTGGGCGGGCGCGAGCCGGTCTCACCCGGGTGGGCGCGTCGCCTGCTCGGTGCGAACGAGGACGCCGACTGGATCGAATACGAGGACCACACCGGCGGCCTGCTGCGCTGTGCGCTGCTGGTTGACGGCCGCTTGCAGGCCTGCGTCTTCATCTCGCGCCGTCCCGACTTGCCGTCGAGGGCCTGGCTGGGCGATTTGTTCGCCCACGAGGAATTGTCGCCGAAAGACCGCGCTACCCTGCTCGCCGGGCAGGCGCCGGCGCAGGGGCTGGATCCCGGCCCCACCGTGTGCGCCTGCTTCGGCGTGGGCCGCAACACGATCTGCAAGGCGATCGTCGAGGGAGGACTGAAAGACGCCCAGGCAGTTACCGCCTGCACCCGCGCAGGCGGTAACTGCGGTTCCTGCCTGCCGGAGATCCGGCAGCTGCTAGCGCAGCACCTCCTTGCAGTGCCCGCCGATGCTGGCGCGTGAGCGCGCCGCTACCTGGTCGGTGCCGAACAGCGGCAGCTCCTGGTAGGCGCGTTCCGTGGCCGGCACGGCGAACACATAGCCCTGGGTCTCGAGCTTGTGCCGCACTTCGACCTGGGCGACGTAGACCGGCGCCAGCACGCGCTGTGCCTTGCGCTTGCCGAGGTCGAGGTAACCGAACTGCATCGACCGCACCCGGACCGCATCGGAAGGCAGCCGCTCTTTGGCATTACCCAGCACGCTGGCGAGATTGCGCGCGATCTGCTGCGCGCCCGCTTCCGGCGGCGTGATGATGGCGCTGTCGAGGGTCTCGGCGATGCCGGGACGGATGCGTACCGACAGCGCGTCGAGCACATTGTCGCCTGCCAGTGTGATCGCCACCGAGGCCGCGCCCAGCACCGGGACGCCGTTGATCGCGTGCCGCCAGGCCCCGGTGGCGCGCAGCAGCACCGGCTCCGAACTGCGCTCGCGGTCGGCGCCCTGCGCCTTGGATAGCCACAAGCGCTCGAAGGCGAGGCTACCCTTATCGCCTGTCCACTCGGCCAGCTTGAGCCCTTGCGCTGTGTCGTTGACCAGGCGCAGTAGCACCTCGCGTTCTTCGACGCGAGCGAAGGGGGCTTCGAGCGGCGCGACGCCTGCGCTGAACTGCAGTGCGCCGGACGCGTGGTAGATGACGGCGCGTGCGCCGCCGGTGAGCTGGACCAGCGTGCGGTCGTCGCGCGTGGTAAAGCTGGCGTGGTCGCGCGAGCAGCCGTCCGCTTCGCGCAGCAGCGAGATGAAGCGCGTCGCACGTGCCCGCACGTCGTCCTGGGTGAAGGACTGCAGCACCAGTACGTCGGCGCGGGCCGGCTGGCCGGTGCATGAGGCTGCCAGGCTGTCGACCAGGGCTTGTTCGTTGATGGATTGTTGGTTCATGATTCAGCCCTCCGTCCAGTACCACAGGATGCAGGCCTGCTGGGCCGGCGCCAGGTCGGCGTCTACATTGCCGTGTCCCCACAGGTGGTCGCGGTTCAGGTAGGAGCGCTCCCAGCGGATGTTCCCGTTGTTCCAGGTGGCCGCATCGCCCACGCAGACCGTGATCGGGTGGTTGTCGACCCACCAGTCGGACACGCCCTTGTGCCAGGCCGAGTGGACGGTGTCGCCATCAAGCAGGTTGTCGGCCACGTCCTCGCCGCACTCGTCGGTGGTGATCCCGTCCCACATGGTTTCCCAGGCGCCGCAATAGATGTGCATGCGTGCGAAGATGTTCCACAGGCCGGTGACTCGGTTGCGGTTGACGGTTTCGCACGAATAGGCCATGACCCATTCGCTGTTCCAGTCCTCGCCCAGCTGCCAGCGATTGGAATAGGTGCGCCAGTCGCTGTGCGCGATGTCGTACAGCATGCGCGCGCGTCCATCTTCTTCGTTGCCGCCGTGGGTCTCGAGCCAGAACAGGTCGACGTCGTCGACCCAGCTGCGGTCGTCGCCACCCTGGTCGGTATCGCGGATGTCGGTTTCCCAGCAGTCGGTATTGGCCCAATAGAACGCGCGGGTGTGGCCGGCCCCGCGCAGTTTTGCGTCGAACCCGTTACTTCGGTTGAAGGTGTAAGTGAGGTCTCCAGCCGTGCTCACGCCCGCGGCGCGCGCATGACTGAAGTAGCGGATCGCTTCGACTCCGAACCTTGCCATGGCAAACTCCTTTCCCTGTCGGAAGCTACGGCGCCGGCCCGTTGCGGGCGCGGCGGTAGGTAGCAAGCCCTACGGTAGACCTGGCCGGCGGGCGCCGGCCTGTCGTGGATCAGAGGCAGTGATGGTTCGGTTTCCGGGCAGGCAGTCCGGCCCTTCCGGCTTGCGCCAGTCGCGGCCGGAGGGTCAGCGCAGCGTGCGCGCGAAGAAAGCTTCGGTGCGGCTGGCGGCGAGGGTCGCGGCAGCGGCGTCGTAGTGATTGCCGCCGGGACGTGCGAAGGCGTGGTTGCAGCCGGGATAGCTGTGCAGCTCGGCCTTGCCCGCGAGTGCCGCGCGAATCTTTGCCTGTGCATCCTTGCTGATGAACTCGTCCTCTTCAGCCAGGTGGTAGAGCAGGGGAGCCTTGATGTTCGCGGCCTCGCCCACGTGCTGGTCGGTGCCGCCGCCATAGTAGGCGGCAAAGGCGTCGCCGTCGGTGCGCGCCGCGCTCAGGAAGGTCATCAGCCCGCCGAGGCAATAGCCGGTCACGCCGACCTTGCCGTTGGCATCCTGCAGGCCGCGCGCCTCCTTGATCGTCAGGGCAATGTCGTCGACGCCCTTGTTCACTTCATAGGCCTTATACAGCGCAAAAGCCTTCTCCCAGTCCCCCTCACGGGCTTCCGACAGGAAGACGCCGGGTTCGATGCGCCAGAACAGGTCGGGGCAGACGGCGATATAGCCTTTGGACGCGTAATCGGTGGCGATGCTGCGGATGCCGGCGTTCACGCCGAAGATTTCCTGCAATACGATGACGACGGGATGCGGGCCTGGCGTGGAAGGACGGGCGACATGGCAGGCGAAACTGCCGTCCGGGGCCTGGATCTGGAGTTGTTCGGTCATGGGTGTCCTCTCAAAAGCGGATAGCCCGGAGCGGGCGGGAAGGATTCTGCTCCCGTCATCTTAGCGGAATCCTTCCCCATGCCCGGCACGCTTACTTGGTGATCAGGACCGGCTCGCCGAAGCCCAGCTCCTTCATGCGCGGCAGCTGGGTCTTGGCATCGCCCACCACGAGCCAGACCATTTTCGACGGATCGAGGTAGTTCTTCGACAGCGCCTGCACCTGCGGCAAGGTCATCGCCTTGACGATGCGTTCGCGGTCCTTGACGTAGTCGGCGCGCCAGCCGTACTTGCTGATGTTGTCCAGCATGCCCAGCTTGGCCGCGGCCGTCTCGAAAGCGCGCGCATTGCTCTTGACGAGGAAGTTACGGGTGGTTTCCAGGTCGGCGGCCGAATAAGTCGCAGGGTAGTCCTGCAGGATCTGTTTCACCAGCTGGGTGGACTCGAGCGTGACATTGCTGCGCACGCCGCTGGCAATGGTGAAGGGTCCGGCGCTCTTGCTGCCGGAGAAGTTCGAATTGATCCCGTAGGTATAGCCTTTACCTTCACGGAGTTGCTGGGTCAGGCGGGAAGCAAAGCCGCCGCCGCCCAGGATGTAGTTGGCCACCGCAGCCGGATAGAAGTCCTGGTCGGTCGCAGCCAGCGCACGGTAGCCGACCTGCAGCACCGATTGTTTCGCATCCGGCACGTCGACGAAATAGACCTTGGCGGGCGCCAGGTCTGCCGCCTTCGAGGCCGCCGGCAGCGTGACGGCCTTGGGCTTCCACTTGCTGTCGAGCCCGGCCAGCGAACGCGTCATGACGGCTTTCGGCAAAGCGCCGACCACTTGCATGCGGGCGACCGACGGCGACAGGTTGGCGCGGTAGTACGCCTTCAGGTCGTCGATGGTGATCGCATTCACCGTCTCGGCGGTGCCAAGGATGTTGCGCGAACGCTGGTCGTCCTTTGCATAGACCAGCTTGTTGAAATTGCTGCTGGCCAGTGCGTTCGGATCGGCTTCCTGCTGGCGAATCTGGCTCAGCACGCTTTGCTTGATCAGCGCGAATTCCTTCTCGTCCCATCGTGGCTCCAGCAGGAGTTCTTCGACCAGGGCCAGGGTCGCGGGGTAATTGCGCGCCAGGGTCGTCACGCTGATGCGCACATCTTCAGCACGTGCCGATACATTGATCGCCGCACCCAGTTGCTGGATCGCTTCCTCCAGTTCCTGCGGGGTCTTGCGGGCGGTACCTTGCGTCATCATGCGCGCCATCAGGTTGGCCACGCCCACCTTGTCGAGCCGGTCGAGCAGCAGCCCGCCGTCGATCGCGATATCGAACTGCACCAGTGGCACTTCGCGGTTCTCGATGCCGACCACGCGCATGCCATTGGAAAGCTTGGTGTCCCAGACTTGCGGCACCTTGAGGGCGGGCGTCGGCCCGTAAGCCGGCTCCTTGCTGCGATCTAAGCTTGACGCGGTCTTGGCATACTCGGCATTCGCACTTGCATCGACCGCGTTCTCCGCCCCTTGCACGACTTTCTCTTCGACGACTTCGGCCTTGCTTGATCCGCTCAGGGCCAGCGCCAGTTTGCCTTTCGGGACGAAGCTGGTCGCAACGAACGGCTTGCCCTTGATATAGGTGTCGTAGACGCGGCGTACATCGGCACGGGAGACCGCCAGCGTTTTCTTGATGCCTTCGGCCACATAGCCTGGATTGCCGGTCAAATAGTTGTACTCGGCCAGCAGCGCCGATTTGCCCAGCACGCTCGATACCGAGCTATAGAAACGGGTTTCGATGCCGGCCTTGATCCGGTTCAGGTCTTTTTCGGGAATGCCTTCCTGTTCGAACTTGGCGAAGGCCTGGTCGACTGCGGTGGCTACCTGATCGAGGGGCTTGCCCTCGAAGGCACGAATGCGCAGCATGAACTGCCCCGCCAGTTCCGACGTCTGGTTGCCGATCTGGACGTTCGGCGCCAGCTTGCTGTCTTCCACCAGCACTTTATAGAAGGGCGCGCGCTTGGTCTGGGACAGGTACTCGGCCAGCACTTCGAGTGCGTAAGAATCCGGGTGCAGATCCTCGACGGTCGGCCAGGCCATGTTCAGCTCGGGCAGTTTCGCGAAATTGTCTTCGTGGGCCAGCTTCACGGTCTGCGCCACCGCGCCGGGACGCTTGGCCATCGGCTTGATCGCTTCGCCGCGCTTGATCTCGGAAAAATACTTCTCGACCCATTTGCGCGCCTGCACCGGATCGAAGTCTCCCGCCAGCACCAGGGTCACGTTGTTCGGCACGTACCAGAGGCGGAAGAATTCCTTGACGTCGTCGAGCTGGGCGTTCTGCAGGTCTTCCAGCGAACCGATGACCTGCCAGTTGTATGGATGGTCGGCCGGGTAGAGGGCCTTGTTGATGACATAGCGGGTATGGCCGTAAGGCGCGTTGTCGACGCCCTGGCGTTTCTCGTTCTTGACGACCTGCTTTTCCTTCGCCAGCACCGGATCGGTGACCGTGTTGATGAACCAGCCCAGCTTGTCCGCTTCGGCCCAGATCATCTTCTCGAGCGCATCCTTGGGAACCGTCTGCAGGTAGTTGGTGCGGTCCTGCGAGGTCGACCCGTTGGCGCCCGAGCCGCCGATGCGCGCACTCATCTTGTCGAGGCCGCCTTTGCCCAGGTTTTCCGATTCCAGGAACAGCAGGTGCTCGAACAGGTGGGCGAAGCCGGTGCGGCCGGCCTTCTCTCTAGCCGAGCCCACGTGCGCGGTCAGGTTTACGGCGACCACCGGGTCGGAACGGTCGATGTGGAAGATCACGTCCATACCGTTGGGCAGGGTGAATTTCTGGAAGTCGACTTTCAGGACGGCGCTTGGCGCTGTGGCGGCTTTCGGGGTCGCGGCATGTGCGGACGAGACCGTGGCGGACGCGAACACGGCGGCCAGCAAGAGGGGGAGGGGACGAAGCTGCATGGGTATCAAATCCTGGCAAGAGAAAACGAACACGAAGTGCTCTGGATACTATTGCAATTTTTTGATTGCCACAACGAAAAAGCACGGCAGCTGGAAACGAAAAGCCAGACCGGCGGCACGCGCGTTCTGGCTCTAAGATTGACTGGAGGTTTGGCTGTCATGGGAACCTGTGCTTGGCGAGTTAATCGGGCATCCGACCAGGGGATGCCCATGTCGCGAGCGTTATACCGGCCGTGCACGGGCGGCGGCGCCGCTTCAGGAAGGCGGCAGGTTGACGAAAGTCTTGTTGACGATGCTCCATTTGCCGTCGATCCGGCGTAGCGTGAGGTACAGGTGGTAGTTGAAGCCCAGCATTGGCGAACGCAGCTTGACGTTGGCAATGCTGCCCAGCGTGTCGACCGCGAGCAGCTGCATGCGGTACGGGTCGCCCAGCTCCTTCGGGCTCTTGCGCGCTGCCACACCTTCCAGATAAGAGGCGACGGTTTTGTGGTAGGCCTGACCATCGATTTCGCCGTACACCTGCGCGTGCGGGTCGAACAGTGCGTCCAGGATAGCGGTGTCGCCGTTGTAGACCCCCCGGAAGTAGGCCTCGATAAGGGCTTCGATGCTGTCTCGCTGGTCCATACAATGTCCTTTCAGAAGGAGGGCGTGGCTACCCTCCCGCGAATATTAAGGCTTGTAGTTCGCTGTCGCGCGACCGAGGTTTTTCTCGGCTTCGCCGGGCTGCTGCAAGCCCTTGTCGACCAGCGCCTTCAATCGCAGCTGCGTTTCCGGCCGATTGACCGAAGCGATGAAGGCGTCCCAGCCCGGCTGCATTTCCGCGTCCGGCGGCAGGCTGGCCACGTTGACCAACTTCTTCGTTTCGACGATGGCGCTGCGCTCGAATGAGGCAATGCGGCGCGCCATCGCGTCGACAAAGCCATCCAGTTCGGCATCCGGCAAGGCACGGTTCACATAGCCGTAACGTTCGGCGATGTCGCCGTCGATGTCGTCGGAGGCGATCAGGATTTCCATTGCGCGTCCGCGTCCGACCAGCCGTGGCAGGCGCGCCATCGGTCCGCCGCCCGCGACCAGGCCGGCGCCTACTTCCCACTGCGACAGGATCGCCTTCTCGCGGCTGGCGAAGCGCATGTCGGTCGCCAGAATCAGCTCGCTGCCGATGCCAGTGGCACGGCCGCGGATCGAGGAGATCGTGACCACGGGCAGGCGGGCGATGCGGACCATCATGTCCGGCACCGGATGCATGCCGGTCGGGCCGGGCTCCATGTCGGTCGAATCCTTCAAGGGCTTCAACAGGTCGTAGTGAGCGATAAAACTTTCCGGCAGCGCGCTATCGAACACCACCACCTTCACTTCCTTGCTGGCTTCGATCGCTTCAACAATCTTCACCAGTGCGCGCACTTCGGCCGGGCCGACGATGTTCAGCGGCGGACTGGCGAAGGTCACGCGCCAGTAGGCCGGACTGACGCGCGTCAGGCGGATCCTGGCGTCGGCCGCCTGAGCGCCGATGGCGGTGCTATGTACTGCTCTGGTCGCCGCTTTGTCCGCCGGTGCGGCGGACGTGGGTTGGGCTGCGGCATTGGCGCCGTAAGCCAGCGCGACGGCGACGACGAGGCCTGCCATGCGATGCAAGCTGGTCAGTTTTTTCATATATGCTTTCCATTGAGGTGGTGGTGGCGATTAGCCGAGGCGCTGCGTCAGCCGGCGCAGGCCCTCGCCGAACAGGCGCGCGGTGATCAGATCTTCACGACCTGGTGCTGCAGTACTGCCGCCAACTGCCGCTCGAGCTGATCGGCATGTGCGTAGCCGGGGCTGATTTCAAACAGCCGGCCGTCCGCTTCCAGCAACAGTGCAGGGAAGCTGCTGATGCCGATGGCGCGCACCTGGGCGAACTCGGTGCGCGTTGCCGCCACCGTGGCCACCTGCTGGTACTCGGCGAAGAAGGCTGCCTGCGACACCGGATGACCGTCCTTCGACAACGCCTCCGCTGCCACCTCGGCCAGCACTGCGCCGCTGGTGGTGTCGAGACCGTCGACGTAGAAAGCGTGCTGCAAAGCGCGGAACACCTTCAACTGGTCCGCCTCGGGCGCCAGGCGCCGGGCCGTGACGACGGCGCGGCAGACCGGCTCGGTGTCGTACACGAAGTTCGTGCGGCCCATCAGCGCCTCGCGGTTAAACGGCAGACCGCTGCTGGCCTCGACCCGTGCCCAGTGGCCGAGGCGGAACTGCTTGCCCGCTTCGTCGAGCAGGTCGGTGGCGCCAGCCCGCACGCCGCCAACCAGGATCTCCAGTTGCAGTTCCGGATGCCGCTCGGTCAGGATGCTCAGCTCCTTGCCGAAGCCGTAGCACCACGAGCACATCGGATCGCCAACGAAGACCAGTTTCATTTTTGCTCCTTGGCTTTCTCGGCCGCCTCGCGCGCGCGGAGGGTGGTGATGTTTTCGCCGGCCAGGCCCCAGCTGTCGGTTTCGACTTCGTCGATGATGACGAAGGTGGTGGCCGGATTCTTGTTCAGCACGCGCTGCAGCAATTCAGTCGAACCCTTGATCAGTTCGAGTTTCTGTTCAGGAGTAGCGCCTTCTTTGGTAATGCGAATATTTACGTATGGCATGACAGTTCCTTTTGGAGGTGGAGGTGTGGTATTACCAGGTGCCTGCGGTTGCGCCGCCATCAATTGCCATCACCGTGCCGCTGGTGAAGGTCGAATCGGTCAGATACAGCACGGCGTTGACCACGTCTTGCGTTTCGCCGATGGCGCCGTTCGGTGCCAGCTGTTTCAGGAAACTCTGCGTGGCCTCATCCTGGCCGTGCATCGGCGTATCGATGATGCCGGGGGCGACGGCGTTGACTTTCACGTTCGACGCCGCGAGTTCGATGGCCAGGCCACGCGTCGCGCTGTTCAGGCCGCCTTTGATCAGCACCGGCAGCAGCGCTGACACCTTGACGTTGGGCTGCATGGCAACAGCGGCGGTGATGGTCACGATGTGGCCGCTCTTGTTCGCGCTCATGTGCTTGGCCGCCTGCTGCGAAGGGAAGAAGAAGCCCTTCAGGTTGGTGTTGACAATGGAGTCGAGATCAGCTTCAGTGTAGTCGGCGACTGCCTTCGGGATGAAGATGCCAGCGTTGTTGATCAGGATGTCGACCTTGCCGAAGGTCGCGATGGCGCGGGTGAACAGCTCGACGGCGGTCGAGGCGCGGGAGATGTCGCCAGGCACCAGCAGGAAGTTGGCCGGGTTGCCCAGTTTGGCTGCGGCCGCTTCAAGGCGGTCCAGGGTGCGCGCATTGCCAACCACGTTGTAGCCGCGCTCCAGGTAGGCCTGGGCGATGGCGAACCCGATGCCGCTGGATGCGCCGGTAACGATGACAGTCTTGGTCGAGTTTGTGTTCATTTGTAGTTCCAATCGATGAGCTTAGGTTGGACGCCTTGGTCAGTTGATCCCGGCGGCATGAATCCACTGTAGTTGTTCCTTCGAGGGAGATAAATGTGGTATCGAGCAAATGACTTGATACCCGGTGTAATGAATCAAGGCGTTGAATGGCCTTGCTCCGCTTACCAGCAGGGCAACTGCGTCTTGTGGGTCTGAGCGATCCCTACTTGCGCAATGCGCAGGACGATGGCAAGTCGCCAACCACTATGGTTCCAAGGAGAAGAAATCGTTACCGGGGCGTAACGGCCGGCTGGACAGGATCCGAATGCGCTGGCGGCCGTCATCCGACGGGGGACGCATGCGGCGCGACGGCAGTTGTCGGGGGCCATCTTCCACTGCGGCTACCGGGATATCCGGTGCCAAGGACACGGGTGCATGAGCTTGGGGGCGGGGCGGGGCGCGGTAGTGGGGGCGGCGCTCAAGCGACTTCTTGATCGGCGGAGGTTTGACGTTAACGGTAACTCGGTCAACGATTTCGTATGGCATGCGTAGGTTTGGACCATCTCCGCCGAAGTCATCCGGGTTGCGGGTGATGATCAGCCGGCCGGACGCCTCCGCGCTTGCTCGGATGATGCAGACGCTCCCACTCGGCACCTGCCTTTCGCTAGTAGGCGATGGGATCTTTTGTCCTGGTGGGATCGTCGGTCCACATGCCGCGCACGCTCAAGTTCGCGGCCAGGGGCTTGGTGTGCGCGGTATCGGCAAGTGAGGTGAGTACGTACAGTAACTGGATGTCGTAGTCGTGCGCTATCTTGGAAAGCTCTCCACGCTCCACGCTCCACGCGTGACGTTTGCACGTCGAGCATCTTGTTTGCGCAGTAGTCGAAGCGTGTGTCTGCGTGAGTGCCCGGCCGGTTGCTTGCGCGTGCAGTATTCGGTTATAGGTCGCTTTCGGGTACTCGATCGCTTCCTGTTTGTCCGTATTCTTTTTGCTCGGCTTGATTGTCCGGCCATTCTCGAAGCATCTGACTTGTCAGGACGGACTGGCTTCGATTCGGTAGCTTTTGATCTTGGCTGATACGCGCATGCAGACGTAAGACTGCCAGGATCGGCACAGTGCGTGTTGATTTGCTGGAAAGGGGGAAATTTGGTCGGGGTGAGAGGATTCGAACCTCCGGCCTCTACGTCCCGAACGTAGCGCTCTACCGGGCTAAGCTACACCCCGACTGGTTCGAGGCGCCTGAAACAGCTCTGCCTCGGGAAGTATTAATATAATTTTGCTCAGTGGTTCCTGTCAACAGCGAAGCTGCAGAGCTGCAACAGGCTGGACTTGTACACACTGTCCGGCAAACCAGAGATCGCTTCGGCCGCGCGCTTGCCGGCCTGTTCCGCCTGCTGGCGGGTGTAGTCCAGCGCGCCGCTCGACGTGACTGCCGCGAGCACCGCTTCGAACTGGGCTTCGTCGCCGTGCTCGATGCAGTTGCGCACCAGCTCGCGCTGCTCGGGGGTGCCGTGGTCCATCAGCCAGATCAGCGGCAGGGTAGGTTTGCCTTCGCGCAGGTCGTCGCCCAGGTTCTTGCCGATCTCGGCGGCGTCGCCGGCGTAGTCGAGCACGTCGTCGATCAGCTGGAAGGCGGTGCCCAGCGAGCGGCCATATTCACCGGCCGCTTCGATTTGCGCGTCGTCGGCGCCGGCGATCAGGGCGCCCAGCTCGGCCGCGGCTTCGAACAGCTTGGCGGTCTTGGAGCGGATCACCTTGAGGTAGCTCTCGTGCGTCACGTCCGGGTCGTGCATGTTCAGCAGCTGCAGCACTTCGCCTTCGGCGATCACGTTGGTGGCGTCGGACAGGATGCGCATGATGCGCATGTCGTCCAGGGCGACCATCATCTGGAACGAACGCGAGTACAGGAAGTCGCCGACCAGCACCGAGGCGGCATTGCCGAACAGGGCGTTGGCGGTCTGGCGGCCGCGCCGCATCGACGATTCGTCGACCACGTCGTCGTGCAGCAGGGTGGCGGTATGGATGAACTCGACGACCGCCGCCAGCTCGTGGTGGGCGGTGCCGCGGTAGCCGTAGGCGTTTGCCAGCAGCAGCACCAGCACCGGCCGGATGCGCTTGCCGCCGGCACTAATGATGTACTCGGCGATCTGGTTCACCAGGCTCACTTCCGAGTGCAGGCGCTGTCGGATCACCGCATTGACGGCATCCATGTCGGTGGCGATCGATTGGGCGATGGTGTTCTGGGCGTGTTGGGTAGCGGCTGACAAGGCGAACCTGCAATAAACAGTGAGTATTTGGTTAAGTGGTGATTATACGACATGCAAGGGAAGGCTGCCCCCACTGATGACTAGTGGGTCGCCAGGGGCGTGCCGCGGACGTAGCGTTGCCCCTACGCTACGCCCCCAAGCCGGCTCGTCCGAAATAGTGGCCCCGTTTTGACGCGCTGCAGCGAGTTATGTATAATCCTCTGTTCCCCGGCCTCCGAACAGCTCAGCGTCTCTGACGCCGGTGGGATTCTTTTAACATTTGATGAGGTTTCTAATCATGTACGCGGTCATAAAAACCGGTGGCAAGCAGTATAAAGTTGTCGCTGGCGAAAAACTTAAAATAGAACAGATACCGGCTGACATTGGTTCCGAACTCACGATCGATCAGGTCCTCGCCATTGGCGCGGGCGACAGCCTCAAGTTTGGGGCTCCGCTGGTCGAAGGTGCAACGGTTCTGGTGAAGGTGATTTCCCAAGGTCGCCACGACAAAGTGCGTATCTTCAAGATGCGTCGTCGTAAGCACTACCAAAAGCGTCAGGGCCACCGCCAGAACTACACCGAAATCCAAGTGGTTTCGATCAACGGCTAATCGCCGACCGGTCCATCAGTTCAGTCATCAAGGAGTAAGTAAATGGCACACAAAAAAGGCGGCGGTACTACCCGCAACGGCCGTGACTCAGAAAGCAAGCGCCTCGGCGTGAAAGTCTACGGCGGCCAGGCGATCAACGCCGGCGGCATCATCATCCGTCAGCGCGGCACCCCAGTGCGCGCTGGCACCAACGTCGGCACCGGCAAGGATCACACCCTGTTCGCGCTGGTCGATGGTCATGTCAAGTTCGTCAAGCAAGGCGTGGGCTCGAAGCAGTTCGTGACCGTCGTTGCTAGCGAAGCAGTCGCAGCGTAAATTACGCATGCATGCGCCGCGCAAGCGGCGCTCTTTGTAAGGCGCAAGCCTTCCATCGAAAGGCTCTGCCCAAGGTAGGGCCTTTTTAGTTTTTAAGCGGTTACCATCATGAAGTTTATCGACGAAGCAAGAATTGAAGTCATCGCCGGCGACGGCGGCAACGGGTGCGCCTCGTTCCTGCGCGAGAAGTTCCGCCCGTTCGGCGGCCCGGACGGCGGTGACGGCGGTAAGGGCGGCTCGATCTACGTGGTGGCCGACCGTAACATCAACACCCTGGTGGACTTCCGCTATTCGAAGACCCACCACGGCAAGGACGGCGAACCAGGCCGTGGTTCGGATTGCTACGGCAAGGGCGCGGAAGACGTTTACCTGCGCATGCCGGTAGGCACCCTGATCATCGACGATGTCAACGGCGAGATCGTCGCCGACCTGACCGAACACGGCCAGAGCGAACTGCTGGCCAAGGGCGGCGAGGGCGGCTGGGGCAACATCCATTTCAAGACCTCGACCAACCGCGCGCCGCGCCAGAAGACCGAGGGCAAGGACGGCGAGCGCCGCACCCTGCGCCTGGAACTGAAAGTGCTGGCCGACGTCGGCCTGCTGGGCATGCCGAACGCCGGCAAGTCGACCTTCATCACGGCCGTGTCGAACGCTAAGCCGAAGATTGCCGACTACCCGTTCACGACCCTGCACCCGAACCTGGGCGTGGTGCGCGTGTCGCACGAGCGCAGCTTCGTGATCGCCGACATCCCGGGCCTGATCGAAGGTGCGTCCGAAGGCCTGGGCCTGGGCCACCAGTTCCTGCGCCACCTGGCCCGTACCGGCCTGCTGCTGCACATCGTCGACCTGTCCTCGTTCGAGGCGAATGTCGATCCGGTCAAGGAAGCCAAGGCGCTGGTCAAGGAACTCGAAAAGTACGACGAAGAGCTGCTGAACAAGCCGCGCTGGATCGTGCTGAACAAGCTCGACGTGCTGGACGAGGCCGAGCGCAAGAAGCGCGTCAAGGATTTCGTCAAGCGCATGGCCTGGAAGGGCCCGATTTTCGAGATCTCGGCCCTGAACCGCGAAGGCTGCCAGGAACTGATCAACGCGATCTACCTGCACCTGGAAGAGAAGCGCCACAGCGCGCAGCGCGCCGAAGAAACTTCGATGACCGAGGAAGCGCGCGGCATCTCGTCGATCGATCCGGAAGACCCACGCTTCAAGATCCTTGAAGACTAAGTTGGCCGTCGCACCACCTGGCAAGCAAGCCAGCCGCAGCATCAGCCGCGGCTGGCTACGCAGCCAGCTGCTGCAACTCGTCGCCACCGCCAGTTCGCTGGCGGCATTGGCGGCATTGCTCGATCCCGACCGCATTGCGTCGGCGATGGGCGTGTTTCTCGTTGGCGTGAACGGCTACAGCCAGTTCTACGCCATCTACGTCGGAGTCCGGCTCGCTACCGCGATGCTGGCACTTTTGGCAGCCAGGCGGGGCGACCAGCCCATCCTTGGCGACCTCACCGCATTGTTCCTCCTGGCCCAGCCGGCCGGGCGTCTTGTCGCGGCATTCGCGATCGGGCTGCCGAAGGGGGTATTATTAGCAGTCTGCGCGGTCGAGTTGTTGGCGGGACTTTCCCTGCTGGCCTTGAGGCCGCGAGGAAAAATCCTGTCGCCATGACCCAATTTCCCCACTCCGCCCTCCAGCAAGCCTCCCGCATCATCGTCAAGGTCGGTTCCTCGCTCGTCACGGACGAGGGGAGGGGCCTGGACCACAACGCCATTGCCCGCTGGGCTTCCCAGATCGCCGCGCTGCGCGGCCTCGGCAAGGAAGTCGTGCTGGTGTCCTCGGGCGCCATCGCCGAAGGCATGCTGCGCCTCGGCTTCGCCAGGCGCCCGACCGATATCCACGAACTGCAAGCCTGCGCCGCCGTCGGCCAGATGGGACTGGCACAGATTTACGAGCACAGTTTCCGCAGTCACGGCGTCAAGACGGCGCAAGTGCTGCTGACCCATGCCGACCTGGCCGACCGCGAACGCTACCTGAACGCGCGCTCGACATTGACCACCCTGCTGCGCCTGGGCGTGGTCCCGATCATCAACGAGAACGACACCGTCGTCACCGACGAGATCAAGTTCGGCGACAACGATACCCTCGGCGCCCTGGTGGCCAACCTGATCGAAGCCGACGTGCTGGTGATCCTGACCGACCAGCGCGGCCTGTTCTCGAGCGACCCGCGCAAGGATCCCGCGGCGCACCTGATCGCCGAGGGCCAGGCCGGCGACCCGGTACTCGAGGCGATGGCCGGCGGCGCCGGCTCCAGCCTGGGCCGCGGCGGCATGCTGACCAAGGTGCTGGCCGCGCGCCGCGCCGCACGTTCGGGCGCGCACACCATCATTGCCTGGGGCCGCGAAGAAGACGTGCTCACCCGCCTGGCCGGCGGCGAGGCGATCGGCACCCAGCTCACCGCGCCGACCGGCCGCCTGACCGCGCGCCGCCAGTGGATGATCGACCACCTTCACACCACCGGCGAGGTCGTCATCGATGCCGGGGCCGCGCAGAAGCTGGTGCGTGAAGGCAAGTCGCTGCTGCCGATCGGGGTCATCGCCGTGCGCGGCGAGTTCGGGCGCGGGCAGGTGATCACCTGCATCGACGAAGCGGGCCAGCCGCTGGCACGCGGCCTGACCAACTACGCCAGCAGCGAAGTGCGACGCATCATGCGCCATTCGTCGGCCGAGATCGAACGCATCCTCGGTTATGTCGAGGGGCCGGAGCTGGTTCACCGGGACAATATGGTGCTTCTCTAAGAGTTTGTGCACCAACGTGGTGAGCGCGTTGCTGCAGAGCGACAAAGAATGTGTCAGAAACTTTCTCATGTGCATAAATTTTGCCGTAAAGACACAAATCTCGTAGACTGGTCATGCGCCTCGCATAGTGTGGAGCATTCCGCCATGCGTTCCTTGCCCGATTTATGAGACCAGTCATGAAACTCAGCCGTAAACTACCTCTCGGATTTGCCGCCGTTACCCTGGTGGTCGCCTCTGCCGGCTTCTTCGGCATGAGCCAAATGAACCACGCTGTCGATACCTACAACGCTGCAGTGGTCCAGTCCACCCACGCCCAGCGGGTCGAAGGCCTGCTGTCGCACTTCCGGCTGCAGACGCAGGAATGGAAGAACACCCTGTTGCGCGGCAAGGACGAGGAGCAGCGTACCAAGTACTGGAGCGCCTTCCAGAAAAACGAAGGCGAGCTGGCCAAGGACGTCAAGGACCTGGCTGCGGCCATGCCGGCGGGCGAGGTGCGCGAGCTGCTGGCCAGGTTCGGGCAGGCGCACCAGAAGATGGGCGAAGGCTATCGTCGCGGTTTCGCCGACTTCACGGCTGCCGAATTCGATGCCGGCGCCGGCGACAAGGCCGTCAAGGGCATGGATCGCGCGCCGGCCGAGCTGCTGGTGAAGGCCCATGAAGCCATGGCGAAGCAGACCGCAGAGACCGTCGTGGCGGCCGAGGCGGTCGGCAAGCGCGCCACGCTGCTCAGTTACATGTTGATGCTGCTGGGCGCAATCGCGGCCGTCGTCGCAGGTGTGCTGGTGTCGCGTTCGATCACGCGTCCGCTCGGCGAAGCCGTCGAGGCGGCGCAGAGCGTGGCTTCCGGTGACTTGCGCACGGTCATCGAGGTTCGTACGGACGACGAAACCGGCCAGCTGCTGCAGGCGCTCAAGGACATGACCGGCAGCCTGCAGAACATCGTGGCGCAGGTACGCGGCGGCGCTGAAACCATCGCAGTGGCATCGGATGAAATCGCACGCGGCAACCTGGACCTGTCGACCCGTACCGAACACCAGGCGGGCGCCATCGAAGAAACCGCGTCGTCGATGGAAGAGATCACCGCGACCGTCCAGCAGAATGCCGCAAATGCCCTGCAGGCGAACCAGCTGGCCATCTCGGCCTGCGACGTGGCGGCCAGGGGCGGCCACATGGTCGAGCAGGTGGTCGGCACCATGGCCTCGATCAGTGAATCGTCGCGCAAGATCGTCGACATCATCAGCGTCATCGACGGTATCGCTTTCCAGACGAATATCCTGGCGCTGAACGCCGCAGTCGAAGCGGCGCGTGCCGGCGAGCAGGGTCGCGGCTTCGCGGTGGTGGCGGGCGAAGTGCGCAACCTGGCGCAGCGCTCGGCAACCGCGGCCAGGGAAATCAAGGGCCTGATCAACGATTCGGTGGCCCGTGTCGATGCCGGCAACCGCCTGGTCGGCGAGACCGGCGCGACGATGGGAGAGATCGTTACCAGCGTGCGCCGCGTGATGGACATCATCGGCGAGATCAGCACCGCCAGTGCGGAGCAGGGCGCGGGTATCGCCCAGGTCAACATGGCGGTGAGCGAGATGGACACCGCCACCCAGCAGAACGCGGCGCTGGTGGAAGAAGCCGCCGCGGCGGCGGAGTCGCTGCGCGAGCAGACCCTGGCGCTGAACCAGGTCGTGTCGGTGTTCAAGCTGGAAGACGCGCGCGAGGCTCGCAAGATCGCGCCCGCGTCGCGTCCACGCCTGATCGCGTAGCGTGGGCAGATTCTGCCCACGCGGTCAACATGCGTTCGCAGCTCGGCAGGCGCTCGCGGTCCGCGACAGTGAATTGAACGCGCGGCCGGCGGAGCCGGCCACCCTACGATAAGATGGAAGACGCGCCGACCCTGGCGCGTTTTTTATCTATCCGTGAAACCCATGAACCCGACTTCTCCCCTCGCTGTCGTCCAGGCGCAGCTCGACGCCTACAACGCCAAGGACCTCGACGCGCTGATGCGCACCTATGCGCCGGATGCGCAGCAGTTCGCGCTGCATGGCGGCCTGCTCGCGCAAGGCATTGATGCCATCCGCCCGCGCTACCAGGAGCGCTTCGGCGAGCCCGACCTGCACGCGCGCCTGCTCACGCGCTCGGTAATTGGCAACTTCGTGACCGACCTCGAAATCGTGACCCGCAACTTCCCGGAAGGGCTGGGGACGGTGGAGATGCTGTGCGTGTACGAAGTGGTCGACGGGCACATCGTGCGCGCCTCGTTCGCGACTGGCGAAAAGCGGATGTCCTGAGCGTTTTACTGGGCCGGTTCCGCGGCCAGCACGGCCTGCTCCGCTGCAGGATCGAGCACGCCGGCAGGCGCCGGCGTCTTGGCGCGGAATTCGCACAGGTCCACGATCAGGCAGTTCCAGCACTTGGGTTTGCGTGCCACGCAGGTGTAGCGGCCGTGCAGGATCAGCCAGTGGTGGGCGTCATGCAGAAAATCCTTGGGCACGAACTTGAGCAGCTTCTGCTCGACGATGTCGACGTTCTTGCCCGGCGCGATACCCGTGCGGTTCGAGACCCGGAAGATGTGGGTGTCGACCGCCATGGTCGGCTCCCCGAACGCCGTGTTCAGCACCACGTTGGCGGTCTTGCGGCCGACGCCCGGGAGCGACTCCAGCGCTTCGCGCACGGGCGGCACTTCGCCGCGGTACTGGTCGACCAGGATCTGGCAGGTGGCGATGACGTTCTTCGCCTTGGTGTTGTACAGGCCGATGGTCGCGATATAGGACTTGAGTTCTTCCAGCCCCAGGTCGAGGATGGCCTGCGGTGTGTTCGCCACCGGGTAGAGCCGGCGCGTGGCCTTGTTGACGCCGACATCGGTCGATTGCGCCGACAGCAGCACCGCGATCAGGAGCTCGAAAGGCGTGGTGAATTCGAGCTCGGTGGTCGGCTTCGGGTTGGCGGCGCGGAAGCGCGTGAAGATCTCAAGACGTTTGGCAGCGTTCATGGTGAGCGTGGGCTTACTTCTGGTCGGGCGGATTGCCCGCCGCCTTCTGGCGCGCGCGTTCGATCGCGGCGGCGATGATGGCGCGCTTGCGTTCTTTTTCCGCCAATTCTTCCGGCGTGTTGGTGGCTTCCGCCGTCACCGCGCGCATCTTCTCCAGTGCCTTGGCGGCCAGCCGCGCATCGTTTTCCGCTTTCTCGCGCTGCAGGCGTTCGCTGCGGAAGTCGTGGCGGGCCCGCGCCGCATCGGCCGCTTCCTGCGACCAGGCATCCCAGCCGGTCGTGTTCGTGACCGGCAGCATCGAGATGCAGTCGACCGGGCAGGGCGCGACGCACAGGTCGCAGCCGGTGCACAGGCTCGGCAGGATGGTATGCATCTGCTTGGCCGCGCCCAGGATGGCGTCGACCGGGCAAGCCTGGATGCACAGGGTGCAGCCGATGCAGAGCGATTCGTCGATGAAGGCGACCGGGCGCGGACGTTCGATGCCGTTGGCCGGATTGATCGGGATCACCGGGCGGCCCGTCACGCTGGAGAGGCGGCGCACGCCCTCGATGCCGCCGGGTGGGCACTGGTTGATGTCCGCTTCGCCGCTTGCGATCGCCTCGGCGTACGGACGGCATGCGGGATAGCCGCATTTCGTGCATTGCGTCTGCGGCAGCAGGTCTTCGATCTGGTCGGCGAGGGTCTTGGTCACGGCGCGCGGGTGCGGGGAAAGCCGACATTATCCGCCAAAACCGGAGGCGGTGCGAAGTTAAGGGCAGGACGACGGGGCGCACGCAATCTGCGTGCATGAGCGAACAGACTGTGCGGCGCGTGCGTGATGTACTGGGGCCATCGACGCCATTCAGGAGGTCACATGAACAAATTGATCGTACCGGCCCTGGTCGCCGCGGTGCTGGCCGGTGGCGCCGCGGCCCAGGTACAACAGCGTGGCGAACAGGAAGCACGGGCACAGCAGGTCAAGCAGGCCGGCAAGACAGGACGCTACCGCAGCGTGGAAACCAGCGGCCAGCTCAAGCGCGGTGAGCAGTTGCCGGCGCGGTACCGCACGCATCATTATGTGGTGGAGAACTGGAAGACCCATCGCCTGACTGAACCACCGCGCGGGCACCAGTGGGTGCAGGCGGGGAGCGATTATGCGCTGGTGTCGATTGCGACTGGGGTCGTGACCGAGGTGCTGATCGGGAAGTGATAGCTGCCGACAATTCGTAGGGTGGGCAGGTCTCCTGCCCACGCGTCCAATCATGACATGCGTCGCCGCAGTGCGTCCGTGAGTTGAACGCGCGGGCGGCGAAGCCGCCCACCCTACGTACACCAGAATCCGCCGCCCCAAACAACAATGCCGAAGCAAAGCTTCGGCATTTTTTACATCCAGAGCTCGCGCCCCGATGTTGGATCAGGCATGCGCCCGAATGAACTCGCCAATCTTCGGGCAGATGATCTCGCGCCAGCGGCGGCCCGAGAAGATGCCGTAGTGGCCGCACTTCGGCGCCTCGAAGTCGAGGTGCATCTCCGGCGGGATGCCGGTGCACAGGTCGTGCGCGGCGCGGGTCTGGCCGGCGCCCGAGATGTCGTCCAGCTCGCCCTCGACGGTGAACAGGGCCACCGTGGTGATGTCTTGCGGACGCACCAGCTGGCCGCCGACTTCCCAGGTGCCCTTCGGCAGGCGGTGTTCCTGGAACACGGTCTTGATGGTGTCGAGGTAGTACTCGGCCGGCATGTCGAGCACGGCGTTGTATTCGTCGTAAAACTGGCGGTGCGCCTCGGCCGAATCGTCGTCGCCCTGCAGCAGGTGCGAGTAGAACTCGCGGTGGCTCTGGGCGTGGCGGCCCGGGTTCATCGCGATGAAGCCGGCATGCTGCAGGAAGCCCGGATACACCTTGCGGCCAAAGCCTGGGTAGTTGCCCGGCACCGAGTAGATCACGGTGTTCTCGAACCACGAGAACGGCTTTTCGACGGCCAGGTCGTTGACCGCGGTCGGCGACTTGCTCGGGTCGATCGGGCCGCCCATCATGGTCATGGTCTTCGGCAGCTTCGGGTCTTTATTGGTTGCCATCAGCGAGATCGCGGCCAGCACCGGCACGGTCGGCTGGCAGACCGAGATCACGTGCAGGTCCGGGCCGAGGTGGCGGATGAAGTCCTGCACGTAGAAGATGTAGTCGTCGAGGTGGAACGGTCCATCCGACAGCGGCACCATGCGGGCATCGGTCCAGTCGGTGATGAACACGTCGTGCTCGGACAACAGGGCGCGGACGGTGTCGCGCAGCAGGGTAGCGTGGTGGCCCGACAGGGGCGCGACCAGCAGCACGGTCGGCTGCTTGAGTGCGGCAAATGCCCCGTCGCCCAGGTCTTTCTTGAAATGGACGAGCCTGCAGAACGGCTTTTCCACCACGGTGTGCTCGATGATGCCGACGTCGGTGCCATTGACCGGCACGGTCTTGATGCCGAAAGCTGGCTTCTCGTAATCCTTGCCGAGGCGGTACATCAGCTCGTAGCCGGCGGCGATACGTTGCGAGAACGGGGTGTGCGCAAACGGCGACACCGGGTTCGAGAACATTTTCGAGGACGCATCCGCCCACTGCATCAGTGGGGTGAGGAAAGAGCGCTGCATCTCGTGTAGTTGGTAAAGCATAAAGTTTTCCTTCGGTAGGCTAAGCGCGTCGCAATCGGTTGCGCGTGACTGCGGTTGATTATAGGGGATAGTGATTTACTTGTGGAAACAGTCGTTTTCACTTCCCTGCGCTCACAACTCCCTTGTAGCATATTTGTGCACGGGTGTTCGGTGAGGCTCCCCACATAACCGGAAATGCGTGGATGTCGAGCACTTCTTCGTCGCTCCAGGGTTACGGAACGATGCAGTATGTGCCACTAGCTGCCAACCAGATAAGACAAAATAAAAAATGCCGCCAGGCTTGCACCGGGCGGCATGTTTTACGCATAAAGCCTTGATCAGTCGAAGACCGGGCTTTCGACGCCGAGGATCTTGTGCAGCTTCGGCGAGGTCGTCGTGTACTGCATGTGGATCTTCTTGTCCGGGAAGATGTAGGGCGCGGCGCCGAAGGCGGCCAGCGCGGCTTCGTGGAAGCCCGACAGGATCAGCTTCTTCTTGCCCGGGTAGGTATTGATGTCGCCCACGGCGAAAATGCCCGGCACGTTGGTCTCGAACTTTTCGGTATCCACGACCTTGAGCTGCTTGCGCTCGATGTCCAGGCCCCATTCGGCGATCGGGCCGAGCTTCGGCGACAGGCCGAAGAAGACCATCAGCATGTCCAGCGGCACGCGGCGGGTGACGCCGTCGGCGCCGGTGACCTTCACTTCGCTCAGCTTGCCGTCGGTTTCATCGAAGCCGACGACCTGGCCGGTGATCAGCTGCATCTCGTATTCGTCGCATAGGGCCTTCATCTTGGCCACCGAGGCCGGGGCCGCGCGGAAGTCCTCGCGGCGGTGCAGCAGCACGACCGATTCGGCCTTGCCGACGAAGTTCAGCGCCCAGTCCAGCGCGGAGTCGCCGCCGCCGCAGATGACCAGGTTCTTGCCTTCGAAGATCGATGGATCCTTGACGCGGTAGTGCAGCTGGCTGCCTTCGAATTTCTCGATGCCGTCGACCTTCATCGTGCGCGCCTGGAACGAACCGACGCCGGCGGCGATGAAGATGGTCTTGGTGATGAACTGGGTGCCCGCCGAGGTCTCGACGTTGAAGCGGCCGTCTTCGCGGCGCTGCACGGTCGTGACTTCCTGGTTCAGGTGGAAGGTCGGCTCGAACGGCTCGATCTGCTTGAGCAGGTTGTCGGTCAGTTCCTGGCCGGTGCATACCGGCACGGCCGGGATGTCGTAGATCGGCTTGTCCGGGTACAGTTCCACGCACTGGCCGCCGACGGCCGGCAGCGAATCGATGACGTGGGCCTTGATTTCAAGGAGGCCGAGTTCGAAGACCTGGAACAGGCCGACCGGACCCGCGCCGATGATGACGGCGTCGGCGTCGATGGCGCCGGCGAACGAGCTGTTGGGAGCGATGCTGCCCGCTTCGTGGGAGGCACTGATAGTCATGCGCTTAAATCCTGTGGTTTTTTGGGTATGGGTGTGACGGTGGCCGATAGTGTGCCACGATTGCCGAACCTGCGCTGGGAGCGGGCTGGAGAGCAGGCCCGGGCGGGCCGCCGGCCCCGGGGGCCGGCTTCATGCGTCAGCGGGCCAGCTGGTCCAGCTTTTCCTTGACGTCTTTCCACTCTTCCGCGTCGGGCAGGGCCGGCTTGGTCTTGGTGATCGACGGCCAGAAGCGCGACAGGTCGGCGTTGATCTTGATGAATTGCTGCTGGTCCGACGGCACGTCTTCTTCCGCGTAGATGGCATTCACCGGGCACTCGGCGACGCAGACGGCGCAGTCGATGCACTCGTCAGGGTCGATCGTGAGGAAATTCGGGCCTTCCCGGAAACAATCTACCGGGCATACATCGACGCAATCGGTATAACGACAGCGGATGCACGATTCGGTGACAACGTGGGTCATAACAGTCCTATTTTATTAGTAAGGCGTCGCGCTGCCGAGCGCTGGTGGCCGGCCGGACATGGCAAAGCACTGTATTTTAGGGCAATTCACGCTTTCCTACAAATTAGCCTTATACACAATATATATAAGCAAATGTTGGCAATGGCGGCGCACAGCAGGGCGTCCCGTAGGGCGCCCCGCAGGGCGCGGGAAGGCTGAATCTGCCTCAGGCGGTGCTGCGCAGGCGGTCCAGCAGGGCCTGCCAGTCGCCGCCGCTGCCGTCCTCGCGCACGAACACCGTATGGCAGCGCGGCCCGTCCTCGACCGTGATCTCCCAGCGCGGCATGTCGGCGCCGACCGGGCAGACCGGGGCGGCGCTGAAGAAGTCGAGCTGGTGCAGCAGGTCTTCCAGCTCGTTGCCGGCGGGGTGAGCGGCGGTGTCGAGGTCGTAGGCCGCGGCCAGTCCGGCAAAGCCGCCGCAGGAGCGCGCGCTGATCTTCATGGCTGCTCCGCCACCGCCGCCACCGGCACGACTGCGGTAGTCGGGACGGGGCACTCGCCCATGCGGCCATTGGCCGCGCACCAGCGCGCCAGCGCCCGGGCTTCGCCGTCCAGCATCTTGTCGACCTTGTGGTATTCGGGCAGGTTCATGGTGCCGCAGCAGGCGCGCCGGTCCTGCCGCGCACCTGGCGCATCGCAGACCTTGGGCGCCAGCTTCTCGCCGCCGATGTCCGCCGCCGATCCTTGGGCCGGCTGCTCCACCACGTCGCGGCGCGCGAACTGGTTGCGGATGAAGGCGGCGTAGATGTCCGGCTTGCCGTCCTCGGCGACGATGCGCAGCATTTCGTTGACCACGTCCACATAGGTGGCGGCGCGGTCGGGCGCCGCGATCAGGGCGCGCAGCAGCAGGCCGCGCAGGTAGGCGGCCACCCGGTGCAGCACCGCGGCGCAGTCGTCCAGGGTCGGGTTGCGCTCGTGGGCGAACATGTCGGCCAGCACGTCGTACATGGCGCCGGTGAAGACCTGCGAGATGGCATGCACCTGGGTGCCGGCCTGGCCAAGGGTCAGGTCGTTGTCGGCATTGCGCAGGCCGGTGGCGCCGCCCAGCGCCAGCCCGAACTGCTCGGCAATATCGGCCAGGTAGGTCTTGTCGTGCAGGTGGGCCTTGGTCTGGGCGATCACGGCCTCGCACTGGTCGAGCTGCGACAGGGCCAGGAAGATCGCGGTCAGGTCGCCGAAGGCTTCGTGCAGGCCGCCGGTCTGGGGCGGGGCGTCGGCCAGCAGCCACTGCGGCTTGAGGCCGTCGAGCACCGCATGCGCGGTCTCGTGGGCGACGATGTCGAACGAACGGCAGGAATACACGCGTGCCTCCTCGCCAGTGACGCCATTGGGAATGAAATCGCCGAACTTCAGGCATGCCTGGCTGCGGCTGTAGAAGGCATTCATCACGTTGGGCAGGCCGTAGGGAAAGACCGTCAGCGGGCGCGTGTCCATGCTGGTGTTCCACTGCCACGGCAGTGGCATCTCGAGGCCGGCGCCGAGCAGGGCGCGCTGGTACATGGTCAGGGTCTGGCGCACCACCGCGAAGGTGTGCACCGCGTCGAACTGCGGCGTGTCGGGCTGGGTGACGAAGTCGCCGAAGGTGTTCGGTTCGACCGCGTCGATGCCCGGGGCCCCGGGCGCGATGCGGGCGTCGCGCGGGCCGGCCAGGACCGGGCCGGGCAGGTAGGCGCGGCGGGTCCCGATCTCGCCGACCGACGGGTCCTGCTTCCACATCAGCACGCGCGCACCGAAGGCATGGGGCAGGGGCGGTGCTTCGGCCGATACCTCGTCTTCGTAGCCGGCTTCAGGCGTGGCGCCCGGCGTGGATTCGGGCGCCGCCGGCTGTTCGAGCAGCCTGGCGGCGCGGTGCTGGCGCTGGTAGGGGGCGCTGGGCGTGGGAATGTAGCGGGCCGGCGGCTGGTCACGTTCGGGCGTGGCCAACGCGTCCGGCAAGAGGGCACCTGGTTCCATGACGGGCTCCTTGCGAAATGTCGGGCGGCTTGAGCATGTTCGCGCGCTGAGTAATGCCGACATTGACCACTATCAATTGATCTGGAACGGATGGGTTCGGTGTGGCGGACTGGCCGAGTTCGCCTCGAACTGGCATCATGACGGACTGTCTCGCAATGGATCAAGAAGGAAAGCCCAGCATGTCGGAAATTAGCATCGTGCAGGAACACAGCCTGAGCCCGGAACAGGCGCGCGCGGCGGCCCAGCAGGTGGCGCAGCGCATCTCCACGGAATATGGCCTGGAGTGCAAGTGGGAAGGTGACGTACTGCGCTTCGAGCGCAGCGGGGTGGAAGGCGCCCTGACCCTGGACGGCGGGCGCGCCGCCATGCGGATCCGCCTGGGTTTCTTCATGGGAGCGTTCGCCTCGGCCATCGAGGCCAAGGTGGCGGAGAAGATGCGCAAGGTGTTCGTGCCGGCCTGAGCCGGCCTGATGCCGGCCACGCAAGAGTCGCTGGTCAATCGTAGGGTGGGCAGGTTTCCTGCCCACGCGTTTAAATCACGGTGCTGCTGCCCGTGCGGCTCATCAGGCCCGAACGATCACCGCGTGGGCGGGGGACCCGCCCACCCTGTAACAGCAAAGTAGAAATGTCCGCTTTTAGCAAAGTTAAAATGTCCGTTTTCCAAAAGTCACACTCGCTTTTGAGCGGATGCTTTCTTCGCTGCCGTGGTGCCCTGCGTGATG
>NZ_JABAIV010000008.1 GCF_013003915.1 Telluria aromaticivorans | reverse complement strand
GCGGTAGCGCAAAATCTAAGGCGAATGGCCAGGAAGCTAGCCCCACTAGCGCATATCGGAAACCTAAAGACGAGCTAGCTCAGCTTCAGCAGGTATAGTTTGTACTTAAATTCGGAAAGCTTACTGTACAAGCCCGCCGATCTCACTCTTGCCAGAGAGTTTTTCAACACAATAGGTCGGAAGCGGACGGCCACGGCCTCGAGTTCCCGACCTGCAGCGGATAAAGTTCAACAACGATCTAACATTTGCAAATGCTTGAAATATGAAAGAAGCAAACAAGAAAAAATCTCCAGGCTGGAGTGATGTCAAAACGATATTGGCAGACTTCGACCGTGCCCGTGTCCTGGCCTTGCTCCAGGACCTATACTCTTCCAGCAAAGAAAATCAGGCATTTCTGCACGCGCGATTTGGACTCGGCACCGATCCACTGCTGACTTACAAAACGTCGATTTCGCGCTGGATCTGGCCGGACGTTTCCCGGGCTCAGGACATTTCGATCGCCAAGGCAAAGAAAGCCATAGGCGATTACAAGAAGGCCGTTGGCCGTCCCGACGAACTAGCTGAGTTGATGACATTCTATTGCGAGCAGGCCGTAGGCTTTTGTCGCGAGGTCGGACTCTCAGATGAAGATTTTTTCGCTTCACTGATGGGCATGTTTGCGCTGGCCTTGAAGTCGACTACGACACTTACCCCGGCACAACGCACACATTTGTTAGCGCGTCTTCACGAAACGAGTCGGCTTAGCCATGACTTGGGCTACGGCTTAGGTGACGAAATGGATGAGCTCATGAATGAATACCGCGATGTGGGTTAGACAAATACCAGCGTTCGGACCGGGCTGCCTAAAATGATGGCGCTGGCAAGAGCCGCTACGAGTCGATTAGCCAATCAGTTCGCGCCAGTGGGCCAGCTTCTGCTCGAAACTGAGCGCCATATGCGCCGGCGAACTCGACGGCAGCACGACAACGCGATAGCCATGCTGCGCAAACTGCGGCGCGAACTTGCCCGATGTCTGCCCATTGAACCCGACTGTTTCCAGTTCGGGACACAAGCGGTGAAGCCGTTCGAAGTCATTGGCAGCCGGATTGCGGATCGCGGAATCGAGACTACCTTTGCGTTCGCATCCCGCCAGCACGTCCCACAAACCGAAGCGATGCGCGAGAAGGCGCGGCAGGCGTTCGGCATAAGGTAACGAATTCAGGTCTTCTCCGACCAAGGCACCGACTAGCTTCCAGAACTGGTTGCGCGGATGGGCGTAATACTGCTGCGCGGCGAGCGAGGCGGCGCCGGGGAAGCTGCCGAGGACCAGCACGCGGATGCTGGGCGCGATCACAGGGGCGAGCCCAGTCAGGGCCGCGGAAGGCGGAATGTCGGTGGAAGGCAGCATCGGGGCATTGTAGTCCCTGCCGCCAGACACACTCCACGCTACGGGCCCGTGTAGAACCGGGCCGCGGCCATGATCCGTATCAGCTGTGGATGTATTTGCTGAAGGTGTCGCTGAAGTCGCGCCGGGTATGCGTCTCCAGCACGGCGGTATTCACGGCAGCCAGCAAATCGCCGAACTGGCTGGCCACGCTGCCGCCAGCCGGCACCGCATTCAGCTTGTGCATCGCAGCGGTGGCGTCGAGCGCGCGCAGGGCGTTGTCGCGGCCGACCGCATCGCGGTGCTGCTGCTTGCCGATCGAGTACAAGGCCTTGTAGATATCCTTGATTTGTTCGATGTGGGATTTCTTGATATCGATATTGAAGGCGGTTTCGCCCGCGTTGAATTTGAGTTCGACGTCCATGTCCAGGGTGCCGGCAGTCTCGATACTGACATTGGCGATGCGGGAGGATGCGTATTCGTAGCGCTTGATCGACCGCTTCGACGACACGGCGGAATCGCCGTCGACGTGGATCAGGGCGAGGTTGGTGAAGCAATACTCGTCCTTCTTGCTCTTGATGAGGAAGAAAATCTGTTCGCCGTCTTCCGAGAACAGGTAGTCGTCGGCGTCGACCTTGTCGTAATCCGCAGGCGCGACGATCACGCCGATATCGCTGATGCCGAGGGCTTCTGCTGCCAGTCGCTTGAACATGTCCAGGTCTCCATCGCTGTGAAAGATCCGTATTTATACAGGCAAGCGCGCCTGTCGTGCTAGAGGAAGAACACAGGACAGCACGCGCTCTCCCCAATGGAAGAAAAAAACGGCGGGCACTCGCGTACCCGCCGCAAAGGGCAGAAACACCTGGAGAACTGGCTTATTTCATGGCGACCGAAGCGTTATCGATGCGACCAGCATCCCACCCGCCGCCGAGCGAACGAATCAAGGCCACCGTCGTCACCGCACGGTTGCCGCGCAGCTGGACGGCCGCGCGTTCCACTGTCGCCAGGTTGCGCTGCGCGTCCAGCAGCTCGATGTAGCTGGAGCGGCCGGCGTCATACAGCTTCTGCGCCAGGTCGGCCGAGCGCCGCGCCGAGACCTGGGCCGCGTCGATCTGCTCGGCCTGTCCACCCAGGATGCGCAGGCCAGCCAGGTTGTCCTCGACTTCGGCAAAGGCCGTGAGCACGCTCTGGCGGTAGACGCCCACCGATTCTTCCAGCACCGCTTCGCTGCGCTCGACATTGGCGCGGTTGCGGCCGCCGTCGATGATCGGCAGCGAGGTCAACAAGCCCAGCACCCACGAACGGCTGCTCCAGCGGAACACGTCGGAAAAGGCGCCGCCGATGCCGCCTCCGGCCGCGCTGATGGTCAAGGCCGGGAACATCGCGCCGCGCGCCACGCCGATGCGGGCGTTCGATGCTTCCATCGCACGCTGGGCGGCATTGATATCGGGACGGCGCTCCAGCAGCGAGGACGGCAGGCCGGCGGGAATCGCCGGCAGCAGGGTGGCGTCCAGCAGCGGGCTCGGGCCGGCGATGTAGTTCGCCGCCGGTTTGCCCAGCAGGACCGCCAGCGCATGCTCGGTGGTCGCGCGCTGGCGCTGCAGGCCGATCGCTTCTGCGCGCGCTGTCGCCAATTCGGTGCGGGCACGCGACAAATCGAATTCACCGATATCGCCCAGGTCGAAGCGGCGCTGGGTCAGCTTCACGCTTTCGTTACGCAAGTTCACCGTCTGCGCCACCGTATCCAGCTCGGCATCGAGCGCGCGCAGGCGGAAATAGGTTTGCGCGACGTCCGCCTGCAGGGCCAGCAGCACCGAACGGTAGTTCGCCTCACTGGTGGCCGCATCGCCCTTCGCCGCCGAGACGCCGGCCGCCACGCGGCCGAACAAATCGACTTCGTAGCTGGCGCTCAGGCTGGCTGAATAGCTGGTTTGCGGCTGAATGGGCGTGCCCTGCGGCTGGCCTGCTTCCAGGGCCGACGGGCGGGCGCGCTGGGCGCCGATGCCGAGGCCGACCTGCGGCATGCGGTCGGCATTGGCGATACCCGCAATCGCCCTCGCCTGCTTGACGCGGCTTGCCGCCACCGACAGGTTCGCGTTGTTGGCCGTGGCTTCCTGCACCAGCGCGGTGAGCGCGGGGTCCTGGAAAGCCAGCCACCATTCGCCGCGCGGCTGCTGTTCGGCCGGCTGTGCCGGCTTCCAGCGGGCGCCGTCGACGCCCTCGACCACCGCTGTCTGCGACTCGCGGAACGCCGTCGGCGTCTCGATGGCCGGCTGCTTGAAGTCGGGGGTGGCGCAGGCGGTGAGCAGCAGCGCCGCCAACAGCGGGGCCACGCCCCTTGCGATCATGTTGTTCATTTCAATGCACTCCTTCCAGGTCCAGGACCGGGGTTTTCGCGGCCGGGACTTTTTTCTCGAAACGCTTGGCGAACGTACGCAGCAAGACATAGAACAGCGGCGTCAGGAACAGGCCGAAGAAGGTCACGCCCAGCATGCCGAAGAACACCGCCACACCCATCGCATGGCGCATCTCGGCGCCGGCGCCGGTCGAGAACACCAGCGGCACCACGCCCATGATGAAAGCGATCGAGGTCATCAGGATCGGACGCAGGCGCAGCCGGCTTGCTTCCAGAGCGGCTTCGACGACGCTGCGGCCATGGTCTTCCAGTTCTCTAGCGAATTCCACGATCAGGATCGCGTTCTTCGAGGCCAGCCCCACCAGCACGAACAGCGCGATCTGGGTGAAGATGTTGTTGTCGCCGCCGGTCAGCTTCACGCCGATCAGCGCGCACAGGATCGACATCGGCACGATCAGGATCACCGCCAGCGGAAGGGTCCAGCTTTCGTACTGCGCGGCCAGCACCAGGAAGACCAGCAGCACGCACAGCGGGAACACATACACCATGGTGTTACCGGACAAAATCTCCTGGTAGGTCAGGTCGGTCCATTCGTAGGCGATCCCTTTCGGCAGCGTCTCCATGGCCAGCTGCTCCATGATGGCTTGCGCCTGGCCCGACGAGACGCCCGGGGCCGCGCCGCCATTCAGGTCGGCCGCCACGTAGTTGTTGTAGCGCTGGACGCGGTCCGGGCCATAGCTGTCCTTCACCTGCATCAGCGACGACAGCGGGATCATCTCGCCCTTGTCGTTGCGCACCTTGAGCTGGGCGATCTGCTCGGGCTGCGAGCGGAACTGCGCGTCGGCCTGCACCCGCACCTGGTAAGTGCGGCCGAACTGGTTGAAGTCGTTCACGTACAGAGAGCCGAGGTTCACCTGCAAGGTCTGGTAGATGGTCGCCAGCGGCACGCCGAGCTGCTTGGCCTTGACCCGGTCGACGTCCGCGAACAGCTGCGGCACGTTGATCTGGTAGCTCGAGAACACGCCCGCCAGTTGCGGCGTGGCCCAAGCCTTGGCCTGCAGCGCCTGCGTGGCCTGGTAGAGCGCGTCGTAACCGAGGTTGCCGCGGTCTTCCAGCATCAGCTTGAAGCCGCCGGTCGTGCCCAGGCCATTCACCGGGGGCGGCGGCAGGACCATGACGAAGGCGTCTTCCACCGCGCCCATGCGCTTGTTGATCTCGGCGGCGATGGCTTCGGCCGACTGCTCCTTGCCCTTGCGTTCGCTGGTCGGCTTGAGCGAGGTGAACACGATGCCGGCGTTCGGTGCATTGGTGAAGCCGTTGATCGACAGGCCAGGGAAGGCAATCGACGATTCCACGCCAGGGATTTCTTTGGCGATGGCCGACATGCGGCGGATCACGGCATCGGTGCGGTCCAGCGAAGCGGCATCCGGCAACTGTGCGAAGCCGATCAGGTAACCCTTGTCCTGGGCCGGCACGAAGCCCGGCGGCACCACCTTGAACATGAAGATCGCGGCCACGCCCAGGGCCAGGTAGACGCCCAGGGTCGCGGTCTTGCGGCGCAGGACCGTTTTCACGCCACCTTCATAGCTGTGCGAGGCACGGCCGAAGAAGCGGTTGAAGGCGGCGAAGAAGCGGCCAAAGACCTTGTCCATGATGCGGGTCAGGCCATCTTTCGGCGCGTCGTGGGCTTTCAACAGCGCAGCCGAGAGTGCCGGCGCCAGGGTCAGCGAAGCAAAGGCCGAGATCACGGTCGAAATCGCGATGGTCAGGGCGAACTGGCGATAGAACTGGCCGGTCAGGCCCGCAACGAAGGCGATCGGCACGAACACGGCGCACAGCACCAGCGCGATGGCGATGATCGGGCCGGACACTTCCTTCATCGCCTGGATGGTGGCGTCGCGCGGGCTCAAGCCGTTGCCGATATTGCGCTCGACGTTTTCCACCACCACGATGGCGTCATCGACCACGATGCCGATCGCCAGCACCAGGCCAAACAGCGACAGGGTATTGATCGAGAAGCCGAACATCAGCATCACGGCAAAGGTACCAACCACCGATACCGGCACCGCCAGCAGCGGGATGATCGAGGCGCGCCAGGTCTGCAGGAAGACGATCACCACCAGCGCCACCAGCACCACAGCCTCCAACAGGGTCATGATCACGGAATCGATCGACTCGCGCACGAACTGGGTCGGGTCATACACGATGCTGTACTCGACGCCTTCCGGGAAGTCTTTCGACAGTTCGTCCATCTTGGCACGCACGTCGCTCGACAGTTGCAGCGCATTCGCATTCGGCGCCTCGAAGATCGGGATCGCGACCGCCGACTTGTTGTTCAGCAGCGAGCGCAGCGCGTAGGAGCTGGAACCCATCTCCAGGCGCGCCACGTCCTTCAGGCGCGTGACGGCGCCATCTTCGCCGGCCTTGACCACGATCGCTCCGAATTCCTCGACCGATTGCAGGCGGCCCTGGGTGTTCACGGTCAGCTGGAACTGGGCGTCCTTGGTGGGCCCCTGGCCGACCACGCCGGCCGCGACCTGCACGTTCTGCTCGCGGATCGAGGACACGATGTCGCCCGCGGTCAGTCCGCGCGCCGCCACCTTCTGCGGGTCGAGCCAGATGCGCATGGCGTAGTCGCCCGAGCCGAACAGCTGGACCTCGCCCATGCCGTTCAGGCGCGCCAGCTGGTCCTTGATGTTCAGCACCGCGTAATTGCGCAAGTAGAGGTCGTCGTAACGGCCGTCCGGCGAATTCAGGTGGACCACCATGGTCAGGTTCGGCGAACTTTTTACTGTCGTCACGCCGATCTGGCGCACCTCTTCCGGCAGGCGCGGCAGCGCGCGCTGCACGCGGTTCTGCACCTGGCTCTCGGCACGGTCGATGTCGGTGCCGATCGCGAAGGTCAGGGTCAGGGCCAGCGCACCGTCCGAGGTGTTCTGCGAGGTCATGTAGAGCATGTCCTCGATGCCGTTGATCTGCTCTTCCAGCGGCGCAGCCACGGTTTCGGCGATCACCTTCGGGTTGGCGCCCGGGTACTGTGCGCGCACCACGACGGAAGGCGGCACCACGTCCGGGTATTCGGAGATCGGCAGCTGGAAGATCGAGATCAGGCCGCCGACGAAGATGATCACCGACAGCACGACCGCGAAGATCGGCTTGTCGACAAAGAATCTAGAAAAGTTCATGTTCTTACTCCTTGCCAGCCGTGTTCAGGGCGACCTTGGTTCCGCCCTTGGCCGCTGCTGCAGTCGGATCGGCGTCCATCGCCACCATCTGCGCCGTGACCGGGGCGCCGGGGCGCACGCGCTGCAGGCCGTTGACGACGATCTTCTCGCCGGATTTCAGGCCGCTGCGCACCACGCGCATGCCGTCCACCACGGGACCGAGCGTGACCGGGCGGTACTCGGCCTTGCTGTCGGCACCGACCACCACCACGTACTTGCGGCTCTGGTCGGTGCCGACGGCGCGCTCGTTGATCACCACCGCATTGCCGGCGACGCCGCTGCCCACCTGGATGCGGGCGAACAGGCCGGGCGCCAGCAGGCGGTCCGGGTTTGCCAGGGTGGCGCGCATGCGCACGCTGCCGGTAGTGGCGTCGAGCTGGTTGTCGACGAATTCGAGCTTGCCTTCGTGCGGGAAGCCTTCTTCATTCGTCAGGCCCACTTTCACGACAGCCGGCTGGCCGCGCTGGGCACGGGTGCCGACGCGCAGGTAGGTTTCTTCGTCGCCGTCGAAGCTGGCGTAGATGCGATCGAGCGAGACGACCGAGGTCAGTACCGCCGTTGCGTCGACCAGGTTGCCGAGGGTGATCTCGGCTTTCGAGACGCGGCCGTCGATCGGCGCGGTCACCCGGGTGTAGGCCAGGTTCAGGCGCGCCGCTTCATGCTGCGCCTGGGCGGCGCGGGCGCTGGCGTCGAGTTCCTTCTGGCCCGCGGATTTCTCGTCGAATTCACGCTGGGCGATGGCCTTGTCGGCCAGCAGCCGTTCGGCGCGCTGCAGTTCCAGGCGGGCCAGGTCGGCACGGGCACGGGCGGCATTCGCGGCGGCGCCGGCGCGGTCGGCTTCGGCCTGGTAGGGACGCGGATCGATCACGAACAGCAGGTCGCCCTTCTTGACTTCGGCGCCCGGCTTGAAATTGACGGCGGTGATGTAGCCACTGACGCGCGGGCGGATCTCGACCACTTCGATGGCTTCCAGGCGGCCCGAGAACTCCTGCGTTTCCGCGACCGGCTTCTCGAACACAACTGCCGCGGAGACCGGCGGCCCGGCTGGCGCGGCGGCAGGTTCGGCCTTGCTGTTGGCGTCGGCGCAGCCGGTGAGCATGGCGCCTGCCAGGCCCGCGGCTGCGAGCGCAGCCACCAGGATTCGTACGCTGCCCTTGCGTTGTTGGTGGTTATTCATGATGAACCTTTCTTATGTGTGGAGACAAAAACGTCGCTCGCCGAGGGCGCGAGCAGAAAACGGGGAAAAGGGGGCCCCTCCGCGCCTGAAGGCGCGGATGCCGGATTCGTTACTGGTGAGTGGACCGACCGCTGCGGGTCAGGTCAGGATGCGGGACCTAGCCCCGACATCGGCAGCGCATGGCGCCGAGGTGGCCGGCGTCGATGCCGCGGGGTGCAGATGCCTTGTTCATGGCTCACCTCTTTCTTGAAATGGGTCCCTCACGCCGCGCGAGGCGGCGAATTTTGGGAAAAACGGGGCCTCCCCGCGCCTGGAAGGCACGGTGGTTGGGGAGGCGCTAAGGGTTAAAGCTGGTGCTGGCCGGTCAGCGATCCAGTCCGGCAAGGAAGGTCGCCATCTCCGCGAGCGCGTGCACCTTGCATGCACATTCATTGCGCCCGTTCGGGTCTTGCAGCGGGGCCGGCGGCATGCGACGCACCGTCGTGCGCACGCCGGCGTTAATCAGTTTGGCGCCGTATTGTTCGGCCTCGTCGCACAATGGATCGTCTTCGGCGGACAGGATCAGGGCCGGCGGCAGGTTCTTCAACCGCGTCGAACGCAGTGGCGAAGCGTACGGGTGCGCGCGGTCGGCCGCATGCGGCAGGTAGCCGCGGTAGGCGGCGGCGCAATCGGTGCTCAGCTTTTCGCGGTCCGGGCAGCCGTTCAGCTGGCGCATCGAGCCGGTGGACAAGCCAGGGTCGAGCATCGGCATGATCAGGATCTGGCCGGCCAGCTTGGGCGCGGCGCGGTCGCGCGCCATCAGGGCGCACACGGCGGCCAGGTTGGCGCCGGCCTCGATGCCGGCCACCACCAGCTTCTTGCCGGTCCAGCCAAGCTTCGCCTTGTTCTTCGTGGTCCACAGCAGCACGGCGTGGGCATCTTCCACCGCGGCCGGGAACGGGCTGACGGTGGCGAGCGTGTAGTTCGAGGCCAGCACCACGCGCTCGTCATTGCATTCGGCCAGGTGGCGCAGGAATTCGTCGGCTTCCTGCAGGTCGCCGTCGACAAAACCGCCGCCATGGAAGAACACGATCAGCGTGTCGCGCTTGACCTGGGCGCCGACCGCGTTTTTCAGGTACAGGCGGGCGGCCAACGGGCCCTGGGCGCCGCCCACTTCGAGCTCGCGCACCACGACTGCGCTGGCCTGTTCCAGCACTGCGCTCATGGCTGGCTCCGGTTTGGCGCCAGCGCCAGGCGGTTCGCATCGCCATCAGGGCAGTCGTCGCAACTCATCTCCACCTGCAGCGAGAGCGCCTTCAGGCCGCGCGCTTCGGCGCCGGCGGCCTGCGAATAGACGTCGGTTCCCAGCAGGCCCGCGAGTGCCAGCCCGCCGAGGGCGACGGTGACCGTGTTGAAGAGTGAGTTCCGGATGCTCATGAGCTGCTCCATGTGTTTACTTTTTGCTGCGATGCACACAATATAGTCTTCATCTACAATCGGATAAAGATGGCAATATCGAATTGATTGTTCAGATTTCCGAACAATCGCATCAAACTGGACAAAGGAGTCCAACATGAACAAGCTCCAGGCCATGGAAGTCTTCATCCAGGTCGTCGACTGCGGCAGCTTTACCAAGGCGGCCGAGATGCTGAACCTGCCCAAGGCCACGGTCTCGACCCTGGTCCAGACGCTCGAGACCACGCTCTCGGTCAAGCTGCTGCACCGCACGACGCGGCAGGTGATGATCACCTCCGACGGCGCCGCCTATTACGAGCGCTGCATCCAGATCCTGTCGGACGTGCGCGACGCCGAGGAATCTCTGTCGCGCCACCGGCTTAGCCCGAGCGGGCGCCTGCGCGTCGATTCGCCCACCGGGCTGTCGTCGGAAATCCTGATACCCGCCCTGCCCGCCTTCTTCGAGCGCTATCCGGACATCACGATGGAGCTGGGCAGCACCGACCGCGTGATCGACCTGGTCGAGGAAGGCGTCGACTGCGCGGTGCGCGGCGGCGAACTGCTGGACCAGAACCTGATCGCGCGCCGCATCGGCGTGATCAATTTCGTCACCTGTGCCTCGCCCGCCTATCTCGAACGCCACGGGATGCCGCAGCACCCGCGCGACCTCGAGCGCCACCGCTGCGTCAACTATTTCTCGGCCAAGACCGGCAAGATCCTCAACTGGGATTTCACCCGCGACGGCGAGCGCATCGAGGTGGCACTGCCCGGCGCCATCGCCCTGAACGATTCGAACGCCTATGTGCAGGCGGGCCTGGCCGGGCTGGGCGTGATCATGATGACCGACTACCTGCTGATCGAGCACATCACGGCCGGGCGCATGGTCCAGGTCCTGCCCGATTGGAGCATCGACCCGCTTCCGGTGCACATCGTCTATCCGCAGAACCGCCACCTGTCGGCCAAGGTGCGGGTGTTCGTGGAATGGGTGTCCGAGCTGTTTGCGGGGCATCCGAATTTGCGGCTGCAGGCGCCGAAAGCGGTGGTGGCCAGCAGTGCCACCGTGCTGGAGACGGTGTAGAATCGGGCGAAAAGGGCCTGCTCGAAAGCAGGCCACAACAATGCCGGAGACAAGCATGGACTACAGCTCGCAACCCCGTAACATCGACATTTTGCTGGCGCGCTATGGCGACAGCCACCAGGACCACACCAACGAGATCATCCACTTCGTGTGCATCCCGCTGATCGTCTTCAGCCTGCTGGGGATCCTGTGGGCGATCCATCCGGTGGTGGCGGTGGCCGTCACGCTTGGCTCGCTCTATTACTACACCAAGCTGTCGCGTGGGTTTGCGATCGGGATGGGCGTGATGAGCGCCGTGATGTTGGGGATTTTGGCGCTGATGCCGGCGATGACGGTGCTGCCGGTGTCGATTGCGGTCTTCGTCGTGTCGTGGATCGGGCAGTTCATCGGGCACAAGATCGAGGGGAAGAAGCCGTCGTTTTTTGACGACCTGCGGTTCCTGTTGATCGGGCCCCTGTTTGTTTTGAGCTTCCTGTATCGGCGCTTCAAGCTCGCCTATTAACGTAGGGCGGGCGGGTCTCCCGCCCGCGCGTTCAAATCACGTCCGCAAAGACGCACCGTGGTTGTTTAGCGTTCGTTGAACGCGCGGGCGGGGAACCCGCCCACCCTACAAAGGCGGGCCGCATCGCGGTTTGGGCCGGACGAGAAACGCGGCGCCCCATAGCATCGCGCCGTGCGGGAAACCGGCTAAGCACGTATACTCCCGCGATGCCCTCTTCCGTCCTCTTTACCGTCGCCTCGCTGATCTGGGGCTCGACCTTCTTTGCCATCACCCTGCAGCTGGGAGAAGCCCCGCCCGCCGTGTCGGTGGCTTACCGCTTCTTCCTTGCCGCGGCCACGCTGTTCATCATCTGCATCGTACGGCGCGACCGCCTGGCGCTTCCGCTGCGCACCCACGGCTGGATCGCGCTGCAGGGCGTACTGACCTTCTGCATCTCCTACCTCTGCACCTACGAATCCGAGCAGTACGTGGTGTCGGGGCTGGTGGCCGTGATGTTCGCCCTGATGGTGTTCTGGACGCCGCTCCTGAGCCGCCTGTTCTTCGGTACCGGCATCTCGACACGCACGATCGCATGCGGCGTGGTGGCCATCGCCGGCGTCGTGCTGCTGTTCTCGCATTCGCTCACTACCGCCTGGAACGATTACCAAGCAGGGGGCAGCGCCAAATTCATCGCCGGCGTGATCCTGGCGCTGGTGGCGACCATCGCCAGTTCGGCCGGCAGCATCGTGGTCAGCAAGGTGCAGCAGGAGTGCTCGAACCTGCCGCTCACCATGGCCTGGTCGATGCTGTGGGGTGCGTCGCTGGTCACCGTGTGGTCGCTGCTCCATGGCGACAGCTTCGTGCTACCTTCCAGCGCGACGTATTGGGGTGGGCTGGTCTACCTGTCGATCTTCGGTTCGGTGATCGCCTTCTTCGCCTACTTCACCCTCATCAACCGCATCGGTGCGCAGAAGACCGTGTATATCGGCGTCGTCACGCCGGTGCTGTCGGTGCTGCTCTCGATCCAGCTCGAGGGCTACCGTCCCGGCCCGGTCGAATTCGCCGGCATGATCCTGTGCCTGGCCAGCGTGGCCTGGGCCCTGCGCGCGCCCGCAGCGAAACCGGTGCAATCCGCAAACCTGAACAACGCCATCGAAACCCCATGACCCAATTTGCCATCCGCCCTGCCACGCCACTAGATGTCGTCCACATCCAGGCCATGATCCTGGAGCTGGCCGTATTCGAGAAACTCGAACACCTCGTGGCATCCACTGAAGCCCTGCTGCACGAAGGCCTGTTCGGCGCGCGCCCGTCGTGCGAAGCCATCGTCGGCGAAGAGAACGGCGAGGTCGTCTGCTTCGCCCTGTTCTTCCACAATTTCTCGACCTTCCTCACGAAGAAGGGCCTGTACCTGGAAGACCTCTACGTGCTGCAGTCGCACCGCGGCAATGGTTACGGCACGAAGATGCTGGCCCGCCTGGCGCAGATCGCGGTCGAACGCGAGTGCGGCCGCTTCGAATGGTCGGTACTGGACTGGAACGAGCCGGCCATCCAGTTCTACAAGTCGATGGGCGCGGACGTCATGCCCGACTGGCGCATCTGCCGCCTGACCGGCGACACCCTCACCGCCATGGCCGAACGCCAAAGCTGAAGCACAAAGAAAAACCCACGGGCCTGGAGGGCGCCGTGGGCGAACCCATTTTTACAAATGGGGAGGGGAGATAGTGAAACACACAGCTAGACTATAAGTGTGCTTCCTTAATCCGGGATTAATCTTTACCGGCGGTTACTATTATTGCGACCGTTTAAGTAATAATTCCCGAGCTGGAATCTGGCGGCTTGACGCCAATCAAGAAAAGCAAGGTCAGCCGAAGATTAGTGGAGCATGCGTGACGAATACGCGCCGCAGCCATCTGCGCGGCGCATCAAACAGGCGTCAAGCGGCTGAGATATGCGCCGGACGCAGCACGCCGCCGTTCACCACGGCGCGGCAGGGATTGAAGCCCATTGCATAGGCCAGGTCGGCCGGACGGGCGATGTCCCACAGGGCCAGGTCGGCCACCTTCCCTACTTCGAGCGTCCCGATCTCGCTCTGGAGACCGAGCGCACGCGCAGCCTGGGTGGTAGCTCCCTGCAGCGCTTCCTGCGGCGTCAGGCGCCACAGCGTACACGCCATGTTCATCGCCAGCAGCAGGGAGGACATCGGCGAGGTGCCGGGATTGCAGTCGGTGGCCACGGCCATCGGCACACCGGCCTCGCGCAGTGCGGCGATGGGTGGCGGCACGGTCTCGCGCAGGAAGTAGTAAGCACCCGGCAGCAGCACCGCCACCGTGCCGGCGCGTGCCATGGCGTCGATGCCTTCTGGCGTCAGGTGTTCGAGGTGGTCGGCCGACAGGCCGCCATAGCGCGCGACGAGTTCGGCGCCGCCCTGGTCGGATAGCTGCTCGGCATGCAGCTTGACCGGCAGCCCGAGCGTGCGCGCGGCGGCGAACAGGCGTTCGGTCTGGGCATAGCTGAAACCGATGCGCTCGCAGAAAGCGTCCACCGCATCGACCAGCCCCTGTTCCGCCAGCTGCGGCAGCATCCGTTCGCATAATTCATCGACATAGGCCTCGGGCCGGCCGGCGAATTCCGGCGGCAGCGCATGGGCGCCCAGGAAAGTGGTGGCGACACGCACCGGCAGGCGCTGCGCCACCTGGCGTGCGGCGCGCAGCATGCACCCTTCGGCCGCCAGCTCCAGGCCATAGCCTGACTTGATCTCGATGGTGGTCACGCCTTCGGACAGGAGCTGCGCCACGCGCGGCAGGCTTTGCGCCAGCAGCGCCTCGACATCGGCCTGGCGAGTGGCGCGCACCGTGGACATGATGCCGCCGCCCTGGCGCGCGATGTCTTCGTAGGTGGCGCCGTTCAGGCGCGCCTCCCATTCGTTGCTGCGGTTGCCGGCGTGGACGATGTGGGTGTGGCAGTCGACCAGGCCCGGCGTCATCCACATGCCGCCGCAGTCGTGTTCAGCGCTTGCCGCCGGCGCATCGCTGCGCGCGCCCAGCCAGGCGATGCGGCCATCCTTGACGGCGAGCGCGGCATCCTGCATCTCGCCGTAGCCTTCCACCATCGTCGCCAGGCGCACGTTGGTGAACAGCAGGTCCACCACCTTACTCATACGACTCTTCGTCCTCTTCGCTGTGGTAGTAGACGTCGACGATATAAATCATCGCCTGCCCTGCCTCCAGCTTCCAGACCGAGCCCGCTTCGAGCACCACGGCATCGAAGCGCACAAGGCCGATGCGCTCTTTTTCGTTGCGCAGCTCCAGCGCTTCGCCTTCGGCCAGGAACAGCACGGTGATGTCGGCGCGCGCAACAAACGTGGAGATGCCGGTGAGCCGGCGCCGCCCGAAGGTGTGGTAGCAGCGGTCGCTGCGCGTCATCGCATTGAAGTCGGTGCTGCCGCCGCGGCTCAGCTTCGCCGTGACGTTCGAGCTGCCGTCGAAGGCGATCACCGGATCGCCGTCGGTAACCAGCACCGGATCGCCGTCGATGTCAAGCAGCATGCCGTGGCCTTCCACCAGCGCCAGCGTGCGGTCGACGCCCGGGAACTGCGAGAAGGTGCCGTCCTTCTCGATGGTGGCCAGGCTGACACGCCAGTCGAAATCCTCGAACCCGGAATCCGGCGGGCCGATGGCGATTTCGGTCGTGCTGCCGCCGCCGTTTTTCCACGGAACCGGGGTCAGACCTGCGAATGGAATCAGTACGGTCATTGGCTCACCTCGCGTAATTCATGAACGGCTTGTCGGTAGCGCTGCGCGATCGCGTCCTGCGCCATGTGGCGGCCTGCCTGCACCACCCAGCGCCCGCCGCACAGCACGTCGCGCACCAGGTTATCGTTACCGCAGAACAGGAAGCGGCCGAGGACATCCTCGTCCGCCACGCCATCCAGGTTCGGATGGGTCCCGTCCAGCACCAGCAGGTCGGCACGCCGGCCTTCTTCCAGCGCGCCGACCTTGCGGCCGGTGGCTTGCGCACCGCCGCGCAACGCAGCTTGCCACAAGTACTGGCCGATGTCGCGCTGTTCGGGTGTGGACGCGATATTGCGGCGCTGGTGCCTAAGGCGCTGGCCGTATTCCAGCCAGCGCAATTCTTCGACCGGGCTTTGCGACACGTGGCTGTCGCTGCCGATGCCGAAGCGCCCGCCGGCCTCGATGAAAGGCTGCAGCGGGAACAGGCCGTCGCCGAGGTTGGCTTCGGTGGTCGGGCACAGGCCGGCCACCGCGCCGCTAGCGGCCAGCGCGCGCACTTCTTCGTCGTTCAAGTGGGTGGCATGCACCAGGCACCAGCGTTCGTCCACGGCGACCTGCTCCATCAGGTATTCGACCGGACGCCGCCCGGCAAAGGCGATGCTCTGGTCGACTTCGGCCTGCTGCTCGGCGATATGGATGTGCAGCGGACGTCCCGCAGGCAGTCCGGCGGCCAGCTCGCGCACCTGCCGGATGGTCGCCGCGCGCAGCGAATGTGGCGCGGCGCCGACTTCGAGCTGGGGGCCGCGCAGGGCGCCCAGCGCATCGACGATGCCGAGAATGTCGTCGACACCGGTGCGGAAGCGCCGCTGCTCTGCGCGCAGGGGCTGTTCGCCGAAGCCGGCGTGGCTGTACAGCACCGGCAGCAGGGTCAGCCCCATGCCGGTGGCATGGCCGGCGGCTGCGACCCGCTCGGCGGTTTCGGCCGGGCGGGCATAGGTTTCCCCATCCGGACCGCGCTGCAGGTAGTGGAATTCGCACAGCGAGGTATAGCCGTGGCGCAGGCATTCGACGAACAGCTGGGCGGCGATGGCCTCGATCTGTTCCGGCGTGATGCGGGCGGCGAAGCGGTACATCAGGTCGCGCCAGGTCCAGAAGCTGTCCGGACCCTCGCCGGCACGCTCGGTAAGCCCGCCCAGCGCGCGCTGGAAGGCGTGCGAGTGCAGGTTGACCATGCCCGGCACCACGTAGTCGGCGCGCGCGACGCCCAGCGGCGGCGCGGCCTGGGGCACCACCCGGGTCAGGTCGCCGTGCACGTCCCATTCGAGCAGCACGTCGCGCTGCCACCCCTGTGGGAGCAACGCATGGCGGGCAAACAAGGCCCTCATGTGCGCACCCATTCGGCGGCGGAGCCGATCATGGCGCGCAGCAGCGGCTGCACTTCAGCCGCCACATCGGGACGGTAGTCGAAAGGCGCCGCTTCGTTCATATACAGGCACTGGCACATCTCGAGCTGGATCGCGTGCACGTTATCGTGCGGCTGGCCGTATTTGCGGGTGATGTGGCCACCCTTGAAGCGGCCGTTGACGGCCATGCTGAAACGGTCCTGCGCACGGGCCAGGCCCACCACCGCCTGTTCCAGGCCCGGCGCGCAGGACGTGCCGTCGGCGGTGCCGAAGTTCAGGTCGGGCAGGCGGCCTTCGAAGAAGCGCGGCACGGTGGAGGCGATCGAGTGGGCGTCGCATAGCACCACGCGGCCGAACTCGGCCTTCAGGCGGTCGAGTTCCGCGCGCAGCTGGACGTGGTAGGGCATCCAGTAGTGCTGCAGGCGGCGCTGCACCTCGGCTTCGTCCGGCGCCCTGCCCGGCAAGTAGAGGCTTTCGCGTCCGAAGGTGTCGACCGGGCACAGCCCGGTGGTATCCATGCCCGGGTAGAGATTGGTGTTCTCGGGCGGGCGGTTCAGGTCGATCAGGTAGCGCGACCAGCGCGCCGAGATGGTCGACACGCCCATCTCTTCCAGGAAGCCGTACAGTTCGGGCAGGTGCCAGTCGGTGTCCGCGCGCGCAGCGGCGCAGGGCGCCATCGTGCTCGCTACCTCGTCCGGGATGTCGGTGCCCGCATGGGGCATCGACACGAGCACCGGAAGCCTGCCTGCCTTGAACCGAAAATCCATTGCCTCTCCTGGGTAGATTGTGAAGGGTCGGTGCTTATGGGTGTAATGCTACAAACAGTTCCTTGATTGATGCCGACAGCTCGCCGTTCACCACCATCCTGCGCGCAGCCTCGATGTCCGGGGCGAAGAAGCGGTCCGCGTCATACGGGGCAACCTTCTCGCGCAGCTGGGCATGCACGTGCTCGAGGTGGGTCGACGTCCTCAAGGGGCGGTGGAATTCGATGCCCTGCGCCGCGGCCAGCAGCTCGATTCCCACGATCACCGACGTATTGTGCGCCATCTGGTCCAGACGGCGCGCCGCGAAGGTGGCCATGCTGACATGGTCTTCCTGGTTGGCCGAGGTCGGCAGGCTGTCGACGCTGGCCGGATGGGCCAGCGACTTGTTTTCCGACGCCAGCGCGGCCGCAGTGACGTGGGCGATCATGAAGCCGGAATTCAGGCCCGGCTCGCGCACCAGGAAGGCCGGCAGGCCGGACAGGTTGGCATCGATCAGCAGCGCGATGCGGCGCTCGGACAGCGCGCCGATCTCGGCAATCGCCAGGGCCAGCGTGTCGGCGGCAAAGGCCACCGGCTCGGCGTGGAAGTTGCCGCCGGAGAGGATGTCGCCGGACGCGGCAACATCCGGCCCCGCCGGGAACAGCAGCGGGTTGTCGGTCACGGCATTGGCTTCGATCAGCAAAGTGCGGCCGGCGTTGGCGATGATGTCCATCGCCGCGCCCATGACTTGCGGCTGGCAGCGCAGGCTGTACGGGTCCTGCACGCGCTCGTCGCCCACCAGGTGCGAGGCGCGGATGGCGCTGCCCGCCACCAGTTCGCGGTAGATGCCGGCGGCGGTGATCTGGCCCGGCTGGCCGCGCACCGCGTGTATGCGCGCGTCGAACGGGGCATCGCTGCCGCGGGCGGCGTCGAGCGACAGCGAGCCGGCCACCATGCCCGCTTCCAGCACGCGTTCGGCCATGAACAGGCCGTGCAGGGCCAGCGCGGTCGAGACCTGGGTGCCGTTGATCAGGGCCAGGCCTTCCTTGGCGACCAGGGTCACCGGTTCGATGCCGGCGGCGTTCAAAGCCTCACTCGCCTCGACAATCTCGCCTTTGTAACGCACCGGCCCCACGCCGAGCATGGCGAGCGTCATGTGGGCCAGCGGCGCCAGGTCGCCCGAAGCGCCGACCGAGCCCTGGCAGGGAATGGCCGGCATGATGCCCGCGTTGTATAGCGCGATCAGGGTTTCGATGATCACCGGGCGCACGCCCGAATAGCCGCGCGCCAGGCTGCCGATCTTGGTCAGCACGATCAGGCGCACGATGTTGTCCTCGATGAGCGGGCCGGTGCCGACCGCATGCGACAGGATCAGGTTGCGCTGCAGGGTAGCCAGCTGGTCGTTCGGGATATGGGCCTTGGCCAGGATGCCGAAGCCGGTGTTGATGCCGTAGGCCGGGTCGCCCTTGGCGACGATGGCATCGACCAGGGCGAGCGAGGCCTTGATCGCCGGCCAGGCGGTGGAGGCAAGGGTCAGCGGCGCATGGCCGGCCCAGACCGCGCGCAGGTCGCTCAAGGCCAGCTGGCCAGGATTCAGGTTGATGCCGTGGTTCGATTCGTTCATATCGTTACTGCCTTACTTGATCATCGGGAGGTTCAGGCCGTTGCGCTTGGCCGTGTCGATCGCGGTTTCGTAGCCGGCATCGGCATGGCGCATCACGCCCGAACCGCTGTCGTTCACCAGCACGCGCGCCAGGCGTTCGGCGGCGGCGTCGGTGCCGTCGGCCACGATCACCACGCCGGAGTGCTGCGAATAGCCCATGCCCACGCCACCGCCGTGGTGCAGCGAGACCCAGGTGGCGCCGCCGGCGGTGTTCAGCAGCGCATTGAGCAGCGGCCAGTCGGACACTGCATCGGTGCCGTCGCGCATGGCTTCGGTTTCGCGGTTCGGGCTGGCGACCGAGCCGGTATCCAGGTGGTCGCGGCCGATCACGATCGGCGCCTTCAGTTCGCCCGTGCGCACCATCTCGTTGAAGGCGAGGCCGGCGATGTGGCGCTCGCCCAGTCCCAGCCAGCAGATGCGCGCCGGCAGGCCCTGGAAGGCGATGCGCTCGCGCGCCATGTCGAGCCAGCGGTGCACCTGCGCGTGATGCGGAAACAGCTCCTTGATCTTGGCGTCGGTTTTATAGATATCTTCCGGGTCGCCCGACAGCGCCACCCAGCGGAACGGGCCGCGGCCCTCGCAGAACTGGGGACGGATATAGGCCGGCACGAAGCCGGGGAAGTCGAAGGCATTCTCGACGCCTTCGTCTTTCGCCACCTGGCGGATGTTGTTGCCGTAGTCGACCGCGTGGCAGCCCATCGCCTTGAAGTCGAGGATGGCGCGCACGTGCGTCGCGCAGGATGCCGCGGCCGCGCTCTTCAGGCGCGCATGCTGGGCCGGATCCTGCTGGGCGGCCTTCCATTCTTCCACCGTCCAGCCGCTCGGCAGGTAACCGTTGATCAGGTCGTGCGCCGAGGTCTGGTCGGTGACCAGGTCCGGCTTGATGCCGCCCGCTTGCGCGCGGCGCACCAGTTCCGGCAGCACGTCGGCGGCATTGCCGAGCAGGCCGATGGAGACGGCTTCGCGTTTCTCGACTGCGTCCTTGATCATGGCCAGCGCTTCGTCGATGTCCTTCGCCTGCTTGTCGAGGTAGCGGGTGCGCAGGCGGAAGTCGATGCTGGTTTGCTGGCATTCGACCGTGAGCGATACCGCGCCCGCAAAGGTCGCGGCCAGCGGCTGGGCGCCGCCCATGCCGCCCAGGCCTGCAGTCAGGACCCAGCGGCCCGCCATGTCGCCGCCGAAGTGCTGGCGGCCGGCTTCGGCAAAGGTCTCGTAGGTGCCCTGCACGATGCCCTGGGTGCCGATATAAATCCAGCTGCCGGCGGTCATCTGGCCGTACATGAACAGCCCCTTGCGGTCCAGCTCATTGAAGTGTTCCCAGTTGGCCCATTTCGGCACCAGGTTGGAATTCGCCAGCAGCACCCGCGGCGCGTCCGGGTGGGTGCGGAACACGCCGACCGGCTTGCCGGACTGGATGAGCAGGGTTTCGTTGTCTTCGAGTTCGCGCAGCGAAGCCAGGATCTGGTCGTAGCATTCCCAGTTGCGCGCGGCGCGGCCGATGCCGCCGTAGACCACCAGCGCCTGCGGGTTTTCCGCGACCTCGGCGTCGAGGTTATTCTGGATCATGCGGTAGGCGGCTTCGGTGAGCCAGCTCTTGCAGGAAAGTTCGGTGCCGCGCGGGGCGCGGATGGAGCGCGTCGGGTCGAAGCGCGGGTCTGTGGACGTTGGCTGGGTCATGGCGGCTCCTAATGGAAGTGCGATGAAGTCTAGGTTGTCTATACAACCAAGTCAACCGGTTTTGGTGGTGCTTGCGTTGATGCTCTTCGTAGGGTGGGCGGGTTTCCCGCCCGCGCGTTCAATCGGCGGGTGATCAAACGGATCGGCGTTTCATACGATGTTTGAACGCGTGGGCGGCGAAGCCGCCCACCCTACGGGATGTCGATTACTTTTTGAACACCTGCTTACCCGCGACCCACGTCTCCAGCACGCCGGTCTTGTGGATGTCATACGTCGGCATGCGGAACAAATCGCGGTCGATCACGATGAAGTCGGCGTGCTTGCCCGGCTCCAGCGAGCCCAGGGTGTTTTCCTGGTGGCCCGCGTAGGCTGCGTCCAGCGTGAAGCAGCGGAAGGCTTCCTTCAGCGACATCGCCTGGTTCGGGTACCAGCCGGCCACCGGCTGGCCGGCGGCGTCCATGCGGGTCACCGCCGCGTGGATGCCGAAGAAGGGATTCGGCGACTCCACCGGGAAGTCGGAACCGCAGGCGATGCGCGAGCCCTGGTGCAGGAAGCTGCGCCAGGCGTAGGCGCCCTTGATGCGTTCCCGACCGACGCGGGTCTCGGCCATGTTCTTGTCGGAGGTCGCGTGGGTCGGCTGCATCGACGGGATGATGCCGAGCGACTTGAAGCGCGGGATGTCCTCGAGCGCCACGACCTGGGCGTGCTCGATGCGGTGGCGCTGGGCGCCGCTCTTCGTCGCACCGACTTCCTTCTTGTAGATGTCGAGGATCTGCTTGTTGCCGGCGTCGCCGATGGCGTGCACGTTGACCTGGTAGCCCTTGCGCATGGCCTTGGTCATCATGGCGTCCATCTGCGCGGTCTTGAAGAACAGCAGGCCGTGCGAGTGCGCCTCGTCGCTGTACGGCTTGATGAGCGCCGCGCCGCGGCTGCCCAGGGCGCCGTCGGAATACAGCTTCACGGCGCGCAGCGCGTACATGCCGTCCGCATAATCGCGCAGCGGCCCGTTTTTTGCCAACTGGTCAAAATCCTTGTCGGTGCCGCCGATCATGCCGTAGACGCGTGCGGTCAGCTTCTTGTTGTCGGCGTAGTCGCGGTACAGGCGGTCTTCCGCCACGCCGACGCCGGCATCGTGCACGGCGGTGAGGCCGACCCGCGCCAGCTCCTGCAACGAGCGATCGAGCATCGTGCGGCCCTCGGCTTCGGTCTGCGCCGGCATGACCTTGGTCACCAGTTCCTGCGCGGCGTCGACCAGCACGCCGGTCGCTTCGCCGTTCGCGTCGCGCATGATCTTGCCGCCGGCCGGATCCGGCGTCGACTTGGTGATGCCGGCCAGCGCCAGCGTGCGGCTGTTGGCCCAGCCCGCGTGGCCGTCGACGCGCTCCAGCCATACCGGGCGGCTTGATTCGACCGGATCGAGATCGGCAGCGATCGGGAAGCGGCCCAGCTTCCAGTTTTCCTGGTTCCAGCCGCGGCCGCGGATCCAGGCCAGGCCCGCATTCGAGCGCGCATAGGTGGCGATGGCACGGGTCGCATCCGCCAGCGAGGTGGTACTCGACAGGTCGAGCTGGGTCAGCTGCTGGCCCAGGCCGAACACGTGGCCGTGGGCGTCGATCAGGCCCGGCAGCACGGTGCGCCCGCCCATGTCGACCTGGCGCGCGCCCTTTGCTTTTGCCGCGACCTCGGCGGCAGTGCCGACGGCGGTAATGCGGCCCTTGTCGTCGTAGGCCAGCGCGCTGAACTGCACCAGCTCGCCCTTGCTGTTGAGGGTGTAGCCGTTGGCGTTGGTGATGACGGTGTCGGCATGGGCCGATGTCGCCACACCAAGGACGCCGAGGCCGGCAAGGACAATCAGGGAAGACAGGGGGATCCGGCGCGCGCGCATAGGCTTTTTTTCTCCGTGTTGAATGGGTTCGACGCCTTGTGGGCGTGGCACGGAGAAGTGTATAGGAATGGGAGCAGCGGGAGAAGCGCTCAGAGGGCGTCGTGGAAGATGATCCCCAGCGTATGCCGGGTGCCGCTGCGCAGGCGGCTGACGCCATGGCGCATCGCCACGCGGTAGACGCCGCGCGTGCCCTGCACCGGCCGATGATTGACCGCGAACACGACCGCGTCGCCCTGCCCGAGCGGCACCACTTCGGCGCGCGACTGCATGCGCGGGCGCTGCTCGGTCAGGACGAATTCGCCGCCTTCGAAATCCACGCCGGGTGTCGACAGCAGCACCGCCACCTGCAATGGGAATACCAGCTCGCCATATAAATCCTGGTGCAGGCAGTTGTAGTCGCCCTCGCGGTAGCGCAGCAGCAGCGGGGTCGGCTTCACCTGCCCGGCCGCATGGCAGCGCGCCAGGTAGGCTTCGTGATCGGCCGGGAAGCGCGTGTCGATCCCGAGCAGCTCGTGCCAGCGGTTGGCGATCCCTGCCAGCGGCGGATACAGCGCAGTGCGCAGCGCAGCCAGCGGCGCCGGCAGCGGATAGGCAAAATACTGGTACTGGCCGCGCCCGAACCCGTGCTGCTGCATCAGCACCCGGCTGCGGAACAGCGCGGGCCGGTCGTACAACGCCGCCGCCGCCATGCAGTCCGCATGCCGGAGCAGCCCGGGAATGAGCGCGCAGCCGAAGGCATCGAGCTCGCCGGCAACGCGCTCCCAGTCCACGTCTATCATTGGCCCGCCTCGCGCTCGAGCAGCGTGCGCTTGCGCTCCACGCCCCAGCGGTAGCCGGACAGCGCGCCGTCAAGGCGCACCACGCGGTGGCAGGGAATCGCCACTGCCACCGGGTTCGCCGCGCAGGCGCCGGCCACGGCGCGGGCGCCTAGCGGCAAGCCGATGCGCTCGGCCAGTTCGGCATAGCTGACGGTGGAGCCGGCCGGCACCGCGCGCAGGGCTTCCCACACGCGGCGCTGGAAGGCGGTGCCGCGCACGTCGAGCGGCAGGTCGAGCCCGAGGCGCGGCGCCTCGACCAAACCCACCACCTGCGCCACCGTGCGTTCGAATTCAGGCTCCGCGCCCGCTAGTTCGGCCTGCGGGAAGCGCTCCTGCAAATCGCGCACCAGCGGCTCCGGCTCGTCGCCGATCAGGATCGCGCAGATGCCGCGGCTGGTCGCCGCCACCAGGATCGCGCCGAGCGAACAGGCGCCCACCGCGAAGCGAATGGTCTCGCCCTGTCCGCCCGCGCGGTAGCGCCCCGGCGTCATGCCCAGCTCGCCGGCGCTGGCTTCATAGAAGCGGCCGCTCGATCCATAGCCGGCATCGTAGAGCGCATCGGTGATGCTGGGCGCCCCGGCCAGTCCCTGCTGCAGGCGCGCGGTGCGGCGCGCGCTGGCATAGGCCTTCGGCGTGATGCCGGTCTGCGCCTTGAACACGCGGTGGAAGTGGAAGCGGCTCATGCCCACTGCCTGCGCCAGGGTGTCGAGGTCGGGCACATCTTCGGCTTCGTCGATCAGCCGGCAGGCGCGCGCCACCGCCTGCGCCTGGCGTTCGGCCAACGGCGGCAGGGTCGGATGACAGCGCTGGCAGGCACGGAAGCCCTGGCTTTCCGCAGCGGCGCAGCTGGCATGGAAGGCGACGTTGGCGCGCAAGGCGCCGCGCGACGGGCAGGAGGGCCGGCAGTAGATGCCGGTCGTGCGCACTGAATAATAGAACTGGCCGTCGGCGTCCGGGTCGCGCCGCTGCACGGCGGCCCAGCGTGCGTCGTCACTGTCGTAGATGCTGGTCATGGCGTTCATGGTGGATTCCAGGTGAGGGGCGATGGAGACAGCCTAAACCTCCGCTGCGCCCCCGGCACTCCGGGTCTTGCTTTCGAATTGCGGTGCTAGAATCGATGATCATGGCATGCCTGGCCGCAGCGCCTCATTTCGGAGAGTAGTTTGGAAGAACGTATCGCGCAAGACAGCACTCCCATTTTCCAGCGCATCAAGGATTTCCTGGTGGGCGAGATCGCGGCCGCGCGCTGGAAAGAAGGCGACCTGGTGCCCTCCGAGCAGGCGCTGGTGCGCCAGTTCGGGGTCTCGCGCATGACCGTCAACCGCGCGGTGCGCGAGCTCACTGCCGAGGGTGTGCTGACGCGGCGCCAGGGGTCGGGCACGTATGTGGCCCCACAAAAATACCAGGCCACGCTGGTCGAGATCCGCAACATCGCCGACGAGATTCGTTCGCGCGGGCGCGCCCACCGCAGCCACCTGCGCCTGCTGCGCGAGGAAACCTGCGACGACGCGCTGTCCGCCGAGTTCGAGCTGGCCCCAGGTACCCGGCTCTACCACTCGATCATCGTCCACTTCGAGAACGACGTGCCGATCCAGGTGGAAGACCGCTGGGTCAACCCGGCCTGCGCGCCAAGCTACCTGGAACAGGATTTCAGCACCATCACGCCGAACGAACACCTGATGGTGGCCGCGCCGCTGCAGGGCGCCACCTACGGCATCGAAGCCCAGCCGGCGCCCGGCGTGATCGCCGCCATGCTGACCATCGAGGCCGGCCTGCCCTGCCTGGTGCTGCACCGCCGCACCACTTCCGGCGGACGGGTGGCCTCGGTGGCGACGATGTGGCACCCGGGCCACCTGGCGCGTTTCACCGGCAGCGTTTGAGCGCCGGCTGCGCGACTTTCGAGCAACTCTCGCGCAACACTAGTTGTTCAATAATTCCACGGGAGTGGAAAACTTCGCCATAATGGTTGCGGTCCATCCCATCGTTCTTTTCCACTCATGATGCCAGCCCTTTCGTCCTCGCTGCACGCTGCCGCGCCCCAGCGCGTGCTGCTGCTCGACGACGACCGCTTCATGCTGGCGGTGCTGCGCGACATGCTGGACGGCTTCGGTCCCTTCGACGTGCACGTCGAGTTCGATGCGCGCAGTGCGCTGGCCGAGCTGCCGCGCCATGCGCCAGACCTCGTGATCTGCGACCTGGCAATGCCCGACATGGATGGCATCGAATTCCTGCAGGCCGCGGCCGGCCAGGGATACAACGGCCGGGTGATCGTGGTGTCTGCGCTGGAAGACGGCGTGCGCGACGCGGCCACCGGCCTGGCGCGCGCCCTCGGGCTTCAGGTGACGGGCGCCTTCCGCAAGCCGGTCGCTGCCGAGGAGCTGCGCCGTGCGGTGCAATGTTAAGATTTTGTACAAACCTGCCCACACTTTTTAAAAAAATGGGGTATTATTCGGCACATCCCCGCCTGACACCCCCTTGCCGTCCTTCCATATTGAATTGTGCACACAGTGCCTCCACCATTGTGTAGCGGTTAGTCATTCAGTGGCAATGCGCGATAAGCGATGCACGGAAGGCGGCCGGGACGACGCAGGATCGGCATTGGCCGCCAGGCGTTAATTGATCCTTACCTCTTTTGAGGAACCTATGAGCGAAAACATTAAACACATCAGCGATGCAAACTTCGATACCGAAGTGCTCAAGTCCGAGCTTCCGGTTTTGGTAGACTTCTGGGCCGAGTGGTGCGGTCCGTGCAAGATGATTGCACCTATCCTGGAAGAAATCGCAAAAGAATACGAAGGCAAGCTGATCATCGCTAAAGTGGATGTCGACGCGAACCAGGCAGTACCGGCCAAGTTCGGCATCCGCGGCATCCCGACCCTGATCCTGTTCAAGAACGGTGTCGCGGCTGCCCAAAAAGTTGGCGCAATGGCCAAGGGTCAATTGACCCAGTTTATCGACAGCAACATCTGATACCATAAAGTTTGTGAAAAAACCTTCAGGGCAAGGCGCATCGCCGCTGCGGCGGACCGCGAAGCCAGTACGCTAGTACGGCGAGACGAATGCAACGCAGCCATGGAGGAATTTTTTACAAGCTCTTAGCGACGGCAGCGCGCCCGCGTTGCCGTCATCGTCGGGAAGCCTCGGCTCCGTTGCTTCCCAACTGACGCAGTTTAACGAACCCACGTCGTTCCCTCCCCTACCTTTACTTTCCCGTCACGGGACACCCACACAAACATGCATTTATCTGAACTGAAGGCAATGCACGTCTCCGCGCTGCTGGAGATGGCTATCGGCCTCGACATCGACAACGCAGCACGCCTGCGCAAACAGGAACTGATGTTCGCGATCCTGAAGAAGCGCGCCAAGAGCGGCGAACAGATTTTCGGCGATGGCGCCCTCGAAGTGCTGCCGGACGGCTTCGGCTTCCTGCGCTCGCCCGACGCCAGCTACATGGCCTCGACCGACGACATCTACATCTCGCCGTCGCAGATCCGCCGGTTCAACTTGCATACGGGTGACTCGATCGAAGGTGAAGTGCGTACGCCGAAAGACGGCGAGCGCTACTTCGCGCTGGTCAAGGTGGACAAGGTCAACGGCGAATCGCCGGAAGCTTCGAAGCACCGCATCCTGTTCGAAAACCTGACGCCGCTGCACCCGAACGAGCCGCTGCGCCTCGAGCGCGACATGAACGGCCAGGAAAATATCACCGGCCGCATCATCGACCTGATTTCGCCGATCGGCAAGGGCCAGCGCGGCCTGCTGGTGGCTTCGCCAAAGTCGGGCAAGTCGGTCATCCTGCAGCATATCGCCCACGCGATTACCGCCAACCATCCCGACTGCACCCTGATCGTGCTGCTGATCGATGAGCGTCCGGAAGAAGTGACCGAGATGCAGCGTTCGGTGCGCGGCGAAGTCGTCGCATCGACCTTCGACGAACCGGCCACCCGCCACGTGCAGGTTGCCGAGATGGTGCTGGAAAAAGCCAAGCGCCTGGTCGAGATGAAGAAAGACGTGATCATCCTGCTCGATTCGATCACCCGCCTGGCGCGCGCCTACAACACCGTGATCCCGGCTTCGGGCAAGGTGCTGACCGGTGGTGTCGACGCCAACGCGCTGCAGCGTCCGAAACGCTTCTTCGGCGCCGCCCGTAACGTCGAAGAAGGCGGCTCGCTGACCATCATCGCGACCGCCCTGATCGAAACCGGCTCGCGCATGGACGACGTGATCTACGAAGAATTCAAGGGTACCGGCAACATGGAAGTGCACCTCGAGCGCCGCCTGGCCGAGAAGCGCGTCTACCCGGCGATCAACCTGAACAAGTCGGGTACCCGCCGCGAAGAACTTCTGATCAAGCCGGATCAGCTGCAAAAAATCTGGATCCTGCGCAAGCTGCTGTACTCGATGGACGAGATCGAAGCGATGGAGTTCATCCTCGACAAGATGCGCGCGACCAAGAACAATGTCGAATTCTTTGACATGATGCGCCGCGGCGGCTAAGAGCCGACGCAGCATCGCGCGAGAGGCGGCCTTCGGGCCGCTTTTTTATTGGAACGTGGGATGAATGCGATACGGGCCGGGCGGCAAACTTGGATCCCGGCCTGCGCCGGGATGACCTGGCTTCGGTTCCGTAGGGTGGGCGGCTCCACCCGATGGCGTGATTCATCGCACACTTCGGCGCCGCTCGCGCGTTCAACCATCCTGCGCACAGCCGCGCCGCCCAGCCGTTCGTTGAACGGGCGGGCGGCATCGGGGCCGCCGAAATTCCGACACACGGGCAGAGCCGCCCACCCCACGAGTTGCCTTGGCAGCGCAACCGTTTTATAATCGTGGGTTCAGCAGTATTCAACCCCTGGCAAGTGATCGGCAATCGGGTCAAGAAGCAGGACGACCGACGAAGTGCAGTTTGGCTACCAACTCTTAGAAGGCAATACCATGAAGACCGATATCCACCCAAATTACCGTGAAGTTGTGTTCCACGACCTGTCGTGCGACTTCAAGTTCGTGACCCGTTCGACCATCAACACCCGCGAAACGATCCAGCACGAAGGTAAAGAATACCCGCTGATCAAGATCGAAGTCTCGGCTGAATCGCACCCGTTCTTCACCGGCAAGCACAAGATCGTCGACACCGCTGGCCGCGTCGAGAAGTTCCGCCAGAAGTTCGGTGCTGTCGGTTCGAAGACCGCCGTCGCCAACGGCTAATTCGCCCAAGCACGACATGCACACCCGGGCCGCTGCGCCCGGCGTTGCCAGAGAAGAAGCCGGTTCACCGGCTTCTTTTTTTTCGCGGCTATACTACGCGACTATTCTCATCCTGCAACTGACTACCCGATGAAACCCGTCCGCCTTCCCGCCGCCGCTACGCTAGCGCTGCCCCGCTGGGCCCTGCTCGCGCTGGGCATGCTGTACATCCTGCCGGGCCTGATCGGCCGCGACCCGTGGAAGGAAGACGCAGGCCCCTTCGGCATCATGTGGACGATGGCGCATGGCGGCTTGCACGACTGGCTCTACCCCAACATCGCCGGCCTCGCGGCCACCCAGGAAGGCCCGCTGGCCTTCTGGCTCGGCGCGCTGTGCATCAAGCTGTTCGGCTGGATCCTGGGCGACGTGCTGGCCGCGCGGGTCTCGACCATCGGCATTTTTGTTACCGGCGCCATGTCGCTCTGGTACACCGCATTCCACCTCGGCCGCCGCGCCGAGGCCCAGCCGCTGCGCCTGGCCTTCGGCGGCCAGCCCGAGCCGGACGACTACGGCCGCACCCTGGGCGATACCGCCGTCCTGATCTATCTCGGCTGCCTTGGCCTGCTGGTGCAGAGCCACCTGACGTTGTCCGCCACCCTGCAGGGTGCCCTGCTCGCCTTTTTCCTGTACCGCGCGGTGCGCTATGTCGAGAGCGCCACTACCCGCAATGCCGTACTGGTCGGCCTGTCGCTGGGCGCGCTGGCGCTCACGCGCGGCATCATGCCGCCGGTGGTGCTGGTGCTGGCCCTGTTCGCCTGCACCCGCTACCTCAAGCTGCAAACCGCAGCCACCCTGCGCCACCTGGGGCTGGCGGCAGGTGTCGGATTTCTTATCACCCTGGCCTGGATCCTGCCCGCCACGCTGGTCCAGCCCTTCGGCCTGTCGCCGGTGGGCGACTGGCTGGCCTGGAACGCGGCCCAGGTCGCCCTGCCGGGCTTGACCTCGCTGAAGGGATTCTTCCGCATCGGCGTGTGGTTCTTCTGGCCGGCCTGGCCGTTCGCCCTGTGGGCGATCTGGGCCTGGCGCCGCCAGCAGCACCTGCTGCACATCGTGATGCCGGTGATGTTCTTCGTGGCGCTGGCGCTGCTGATGCTGTGCGACCCGGAACCGGAAAACGGCGACTTCCTCAAGATGCTCGCGCCGCTGGCGCTGATGGCCGCTTTTGGTTTGCCGACCATGAAGCGCGGCACCATCAATGCAATCGACTGGTTCTCGGTGATGGTGCTGACCATCCTCGGCGCGCTGATCTGGCTGTTCTGGATCGCCAAGCTCACCGGCTGGCCGGCCCAGCTGGCCAAGAATGCACTCAAGCTGGTGCCCGGCTTCAAGCCGGAAGTCGGCATCATCGCCTTCCTGGTGGCGGCCGCAGCCAGCATCGGCTGGATCATGCTGGTCCACTGGCGCCTGTCGCGCCAGCCTTCCGTGCTGTGGCGCGCAGTGGTGCTGTCGTCGAGCGGCCTGATCCTGGTGTGGGTGCTCCTGATGACCCTGTTCCTGCCGGACCTGAACTACAGCAAGAGCTACGCCGGCGTGGCCCAGCAGATCGCGGCGCGCCTCCCGGCCGACGCCGGCTGCATCGACACCAATGTCGGCCCGGCCCAGCGCGCCTCGTTCGCCTTCTTCGGCCGCCTGCCCTTCGCCGGCCTGGCCGGTGGCGATTGCAACTACGTGCTGCTCCAGGACAGCATCCGGAACCGCGACGACAATGACCTGGCGCGCCGCTACGGCGTGCGCGGCGCCACCGTACTGTGGGAGGGCCGGCGCGCCTCCGATCGCGACGAACGCTTCCGCCTGTTCCGCCGCAGCCGCTGAGTTTTCCTCCGTTTGACAAGCTGCCCGCCGCCAGGCCGGCGGCTTTTGCTTTTCTGGCACGATTCCTGCATGGTTTATCCAGCAGTGCGCGGCACCCCAGTCCGATGTGAGAACCTATGCCTAATGGCAGTGCGTTTGCGGAGCGTCAATCGCTCCCCCGGGTTGGTGGTAAGAATAAAGCAGGTCGCTTTTTCCATGCGGCCCCAACCAGTCAAGCAGCGCTGCGAGGAGATACTCATGAATAGCGTTACTTTTTCCGAAATCGTCCGGATCCACGAACGGCCCTTTTTCCTTGGCCGGCGCGGTACCTGGCGACAGCTGCTGCCCTGGGCCCTGACCCTGGCGCTTGGCCTGCCACTGCTGGTGCTGGTGCTGCACTTCATCGATCCGGAGACCCCGCTGTCCTTCATCGTGCTGCCGGCGCTGGCTGGCGGGCTCATGCCAGTTGCCATGATGGGACCGGGCCGCTTCGAGATGAACACCCGTTTCGACGCCCGCCACATGATCAGCACCCTCGACGAAGCGCTGACCTCGCTGGGCTACCGCCGCACAGCGTCCGAGACTGACCACATCAGCTATTTCCGCCCGCGTCCCTGGCTGCGCGGCCGCGAAGGGGCCATCGAGGTTGCCGTCACGCCGAATGCCTTGCAGGTGGTTGGCCCCGTCGGCAGCCTGCGCCTGTTGCAGCAACGGATTGCCCACTGAGGCTGGGTCTCCTATCCCAGATCGGGCCCGGAGCGCGGCGGTACTGGTCAGCGGGGCAAACGGTGTGCTAAGATGCGCCGCTGCTCTTGGGCCTCTGTGGCGGAATTGGTAGACGCACTTGACTCAAAATCAAGCGCCGTAAGGCGTGCCGGTTCGATTCCGGCCGGAGGCACCACCCCAAGCAGCAAGTACGATCCCGCAGTCCCCAGTTCTCCTGCTTTCCCGTCGTGAGCGCCCTCCCGGGCTGCAAGCTTTCCCGACAATGTTCTGAATTTCCCGACTGCTCTGCATCGCCGCATCCTCCAACGGCAGGCATGTCATGTCCGCGAACATGCATTCCCGATCCATCCCTGATTTCAGATGAGTACGTCGGTCGTGTCTCGCGTTTGCGCCGGGCATTGGCCTATTTCGTCGATAAACTTTACACTAGAAGCGAGAACAACACTGGCGAATCCTTAAGTTCCTGAAAGTGCGGCGGGAGAGATTGTTCGAACCTGAATTACATAACAATTAGTTCCATTCCATCTTATACCATCCGTATCATGCTCAATAAAATCCTGCTCGCACTCGGCGCCGCCCATGTACTGCGCCGCCGTGGCGGCAAGCGCTGCGCTTGAGGCAGAAGCGTCCCGATAAAGGACGCAGGCATGACGAAAAAGGGTGACGCATGCGTCACCCTTTTTTCATCAGCGCCGACCTCATCAGCGCCGGCGCGCAGCCGGCACCCAGTTTTCGTAGCGGCGCTCGATGCGGCGCCCGGTGCCATCCTGTGCAATCTGGTCGAACGCCTTGTTCAGCCGCCCGACCACGTCGTTCGGCACGGCCCGGTTGCAGGCCAGGTAAACGCCGATTTCATTGAACACCAGCAGCGGCACGAGCTGTTTGTCGTAGCCATAGCGCGCCAGCACCGTGCTGCCGCTGCGCAGGCTGGCAGCCCACAGGTCGATGCGGCCCAACATCAGCTTTTGCGGATTGGACAGGTCGTTGGACGTGGGATCGGTAGTGAAGCCGCGCTCCCGCAGGTAAGCATCGCGCGCATCCCCGTTATACGTGCCAATGCGCAGGCCACGCGCATCCTCGAGATTACGCAGCTGCAGCTTGCGGTCCGCGCGCCCGATCAGCACCCATTGGGCGATGTCGGTTGGGCCCACCCATTTGAACAGCCGCTCCCGGTCCGGCGTGCGGGTGGTGGAATAGACGCAGCCATTCGGCCGCTCGAGTGCCGCTTTGTAAGCACGCTTCCAGGGCAGCATGTCGATGGTATAGGCAACCCCGGCGCGGTCCATCGCTTCGCGCACCTTGTCGGTGGCAATGCCGACCACCCGTCCCCCGTCGAGCATGGCCGACGGCGCGGACAGTTCGGTCGTGATGTACAAGCGAGCCGGTGCGGCCGACACCACAGCCGGCGCAGCACAGGCCACAGGGATCGCTCCCGCGACAAATGCGACAAACGCAACGAATCGGTTGGACAACATACGGACGACCCCGGACAACGCTTGCGCGTCGATAAATACAGCATATCAGGACAGCGTGAATTTCCACACTGCATGTGACAAGAGGTGGTGTCGACGCTACACAAGACTTGCGAAACCCGCATGATTCCTGCGTTCAACGAGACATTTCTCTACGGAAATGCGATACTGCTGAGACACTTTCGGGCCCCCTCATGCCCAAATTACGCAAAAAAGCCACCCATGCTGCAATTATTTTCAGTACCGGATGACCCGTCGCTGCTCAGTTTTGGCGTCCACGAATCGAGTTTCGTGCTGTTGTCGGTCCTGATCGCGATCTTCTCGTCGTGGATGGGCCTGCAGATCGCCGGCCAGGCCGCCGCCAGCCGAACCCACCGCGCCATCGTGCTCGGCAGTGGCAGCCTGGCGCTGGGCGCAGGCGTCTGGGCGATGCACTTCATCGGCATGCTGGCCTTTAACCTGTGCACGCCGATCACTTATGATCCATTGATCACCATCCTGTCGGCCCTGCCGAGCATCGGCGCCTCGGCGGTGGCCCTGTCGCTGATCTCGCGCCAGCGCCTGGGCCGCATGGGCCTCTTGATCGGTGGTGTCGTGGTCGGCGCCGGCATCGGCGCCATGCACTATGCCGGCATGGCCGGCATGCGCATGAGCCTCGAGCTGCGCTATGACCCGGCCATGTTCGCGCTGTCGATCGTGGTCGCGGTGGTGCTGGCCACGGTGGCGCTGGGCGTGCGCTCGGGCCTGTCGCGCTTCCAGTCGCTGTCCGAATCGCGCCGCCTGCTGCTGGCCGCCATCGTCATGGGCTGCGCTATCGCCGGCATGCACTACACCGGCATGGCGGCCGCACGTTTCGTCGGCCAGGTGGCGCCCGGCGGCGTCGGTTCGTCGAACAGCTCCTTCCTGGCGCTGGCGATCTCGCTCACCACCGTCATCTTCACCGGCCTGGTGCTGGCCGCGAACGGCCTGCTGCGCTACCGCCAGATGTTCCTCGAACTGCAGCGCAGCGAAGCCTGGATGCGCGCCCTCCTGACCACCACGGTCGACGGCGTGATCACGATCGGGCGCGACGGCATCGTCACCGAATTCAACACCTCGGCCGAACGCATCTTCGGCTGGCGGCGCGACGAGATCGTCGGCCGCAGCGTCAGCCTCCTGATCGCCGACGAAGACACGTCCGCGCGCGACGGACTGCTGGGCTTCCTGCGCAACGGCCATTCGGCCGCCCTGTCGGAAGGCAGCGAAGTACTGGGCCGGCGCAAGGACGGCAGCCTGGTGCCGGTGCGCCGCGCGATCGGCCATGCACGCCTCGACAAGCAAGATCTGTACGTCTGCTTCATCACCGACATCAGCGAACGCCGCGCCATCATGCAGGCGCTGCACGCCAGCGAGCAGCAGTTCCGCTCCCTGATCGGCAACATCCCCGGCATCTCCTTCCGCAGTGCCATCGACGGCGACTGGCCCATGGTCTTCATCAGCGATGCGGTCGAACGCGTCACTGGCTATCCGGCGCTTGATTTCACCGGCACGCCGCCGCGCCGCACCTTCGGCACCATGATCCATGCGGCCGACCGCGTGCGCGTGGCGGCCGAAGTGGAAGTCGCGCTGCAGGAAGAGCGCCCCTACCTGGTCGAATACCGCCTGCTGCATGCCGATGGCGGCGTGCGCTGGTTGTGGGAAAACGGCAGCGGCGTGCGCAACGATGCGGGCGAACTGTCCTGGCTGGACGGCGTCATTCTCGATATCACGGAGCGCCGCCTGATGGAAGAAGCGCTGCGCGAAGCCAAGGAAAAGGCCGAGCAGGCCGCGGCCGCACGCGCCTCCTTCGTGGCCAACATGAGCCACGAGATCCGCACCCCGATGAATTCGATCCTGGGCTTCACCGACGTGCTGCTCGACGGTGAGCTGAACAAGGACCAGCGCCGCCACCTCGACACCATCCGCAGCGCCGGCCGTGCCCTGCTGCGCCTGCTCAACGAGATCCTCGACACCGCCAAGCTGGAAAAAGGCGCGGTGGAGCTCGAGCAGAACGACTACAACCTGCTGTCGCTGATCGACGAACTGTCCTCGACCCTGGCCGCGAACGCGCGCGCCAAGGGCCTGCACCTCGATATCCAGTATGATCCGGCGCTGCCGACCGGCCTGCGCGGCGACGAGCTGCGCGTGCGCCAGGTGCTGACCAACCTGATCGACAACGCGATCAAGTTCACCCCGTCCGGGACCGTCACCCTGCGTGTGACGGCCGATGGCGACCAGCTGTGCATCGCCGTCATCGACACCGGCATTGGCATCGCGCCGGACCGCCTGCAGGCGATCTTCGACCCGTTCACCCAGGCCGACGCCTCGATGACGCGCCGCTTCGGCGGCACCGGCCTGGGCACCACGATCTGCAAGCAGCTCGTCGAGCTGATGGGCGGCCGGATCTGGGCCGAAAGCGAACCCGGAAAAGGCACCACCTTCCATGTGCGCCTGCCGCTGGTGCTGGCGCGCTTCGCCCAGCAGGCGCCGCGCGTGCGCAGCGCCGCCGTGCTGCCGCCGTTGCGCGTGCTCGCTGCCGACGACGTGCCGCAGAACCTGGAACTGCTGCAGCTGCTGGTATCGCGCCGCGGCCATACGCTGACGGCCGTGTCGGACGGCGCCGCCGTGGTGGAACAGGCCGCGCGCGGCGAGTTCGACCTGATCCTGATGGACTTCCAGATGCCGGTGCTCGATGGCCTCTCCGCCACCCGGGCCATCCGCGCCCACGAAGCCGCCACGGGCAGCGCGCGCGTGCCGGTGATCGCGATGACCGCCAGCGTGCTGGCCGAGCACCGTCGCGCCAGTGTCGAAGTCGGCATGGACGGTTTCGCCAGCAAGCCGGTCGACTGGTTCACCCTGTCGCACGAGATCGCACGCGTGCTCGGCCTGTCGCAGGCCAACCCCGACAAGGACACCGACGGCATCCCGGGTCCGGCGCGCGAAGTGCTGAACCGCCGCGTCGGCCTGCGCCGCTGGGCCGACAAGGAAGACGTCTACGCCGAGGCGCTGGACCACTTCGGCCGCCAGTACGCCGACCTCGCCACCACGCTGCAGATGCATGCGGCCGGCGGCGCCCACCTGGAACTGCGCATGCTGGCGCACAAGGTACGCGGCGTGGCCGCCAACGTCGGCCTGGAACAGCTGTCGGATGCGCTCTCGAAGCTCGAGCAGGCGACCAACACGGTGCCGACCGACGAGCGCGCAGCCGCCGGCGCACTGGAGACCTCGACAGCGGCCCTCGGCGAAGCGCTGGCCGCGATCCGTGCCGGCAGCGCCCAGCCGGAGCCGGCGCCTGACGCCGCCGCCGGTTTCGACCTGCTGCGCGCGCGCCGCGCCGGCGGCGTGCTGCTGCAGTCGCTGCGCCGCGGCGCCCTCGACGATGCCGCGCTGGCCGGACTGGCCGCCTCGCTGGCCGGCCACCCGGCCGCGCCGCGCGTGGCCCAGGTCCAGGGCGCGATCGGCGATTTCGAATTCGACCTCGCCCTGGAACAGCTCGAGGCCGTGATGGCCACGCTGGGCGAATAAGACCCCATCACTACGCACACGCACGACAGGACGCACGCGCATGACCCAACCCAACAACCGGCCGCTGATCCTTGCGGTCGATGACGAGGCCAGCAACCTCCAGTTGCTGCGCCAGATCCTGCAAGACCACTACCGCCTGCTGTTCGCCAAGGACGGCGCACGCGCGCTCGAACTGGTGCGCCAGGAAAACCCGGACCTGATCCTGCTGGACGTGATGATGCCGGGGATGTCGGGCTACGAAGTCTGCGCCGCGCTCAAGGCAAATCCGGCGACGGCGTCGATCCCGGTGATCTTCGTGACCGCGCTGACCGATACCGCCGACGAGCTGGAAGGCTTCAACGCGGGCGCGGTGGACTACATCACCAAGCCGGTCAGCCCGCCGATCGTGCGCGCCCGCGTGCGCACCCACCTGTCGCTGGTGCGCATGGAAGAACTGCGCGCGACCCGCCTCGAGATCGTCCAGCGCCTGGGCCTCGCGGCCGAGTACAAGGACAACGAGACCGGCCTGCACGTGATCCGCATGAGCCACTTCTCGCGCATCCTCGGCATCGCCGCCGGCCTCTCCGAGGCCGAAGCCGACGACCTGCTGCACGCCGCGCCGATGCACGACGTCGGCAAGATCGGCATCCCCGACCGCATTCTGCAGAAACCCGGACCGTTGGATGCGGACGAATGGAAGATCATGCAGAGCCACGTGACGATCGGCGCCGAGATCATCGGCGAGCACGAGGGCGGCATGCTGGCGCTGGCAGGCCAGATCGCCCTGACCCACCACGAGAAATACGACGGCAGCGGTTATCCGCACGGCCTGCGCGGCGACGAGATCCCGCTGGTCGGGCGCATCGTGGCCATCGCCGACGTGTTCGACGCCCTGACATCGAAGCGGCCGTACAAGAAGGCCTGGACTGAAGAAGACGCGCTGGCCTTCCTGCGCGAGCAGCGCGGACGCCATTTCGATCCGGCGCTGGTTGATTTGTTCCTGGAACAGATCGATGCGGTGCGCACCGTCCAACAACGTTGGGCCGAAGCGTAGGGTGGGCGGGTCCCCCGCCCGCGCGTTCAACTAACGGTTGATTCATCGCACACCGTAACCTGGGCACCGGCTCTACCATGCGCCGATGCCCCACTACCGCCGCGCCCTGACCGGCACTACCTTCTTCTTCACGGTCGTCACCCACCGCCGACGCCCCATCCTGTGCGACGACGCGGTCCGCAACGCACTGCGTGACGCCATCGCACAGGTCCGTCGCCGCCTGCCATTCAACACCGACGCCATGGTGCTGATGCCGGATTACCTGCACTGCATCTGGACTCTGCCCGACGGAGACAGCAACTTCTCCTCGCGCTGGGCGCAGATCAAACACCACGTCTCCTACGTTTGCCGCGACCTGTATCCCACGGTGCGGTCGAAGTCACAGCATCGCCGGGGGTCAGGGGCCTTTTGGCAGCGCCGCTTCTGGGAACACCAGATTCGGGATGAGCACGATATGGAACGGCATCTGGATTACATCCATTTCAATCCGGTAAAGCATGGGTTGGTCACGACGGCATCAGCGTGGCCGTATTCGACGTTCGGACGCTATGTGCGTGACGGTGTGTATTCGGCGGATTGGGGTGGGAGTCCGGCGTGTGACGGGATGGAGTTCGAATAGCGTCGCGGTGACGCACCCGATCGTTGAACGCGCGGGCGGGAAGACCCGCCCACCCTACGGTGTCGGCGGTAACCCGGCCAGACCGACACTTCCCCCCGCACTGGCAGTCGCCTTGCGCGCCACCAGTTCCTGGTACAGCGCCGTGTAATTCGCCGCCATCTGCTCGGACGTGAACAGCTCGTGGTAGCGGGCCTCGGCCTGGGCGCCCATGCGGCGCGCCAGGTCGGGGTTGCCCCACAGCGTGCGCAGTGCGCCGCGCAGGGCCTGCGGATCGGACGGCGGCACCGCCAGGCCGGTCTCGCCGCCGATGTTGATATAGGTGGTGCCGGTGCCGATCTCGCAGGAGATCATGGCCTTGCCGTACATTGCGCCCTCGAGCAGCGAAATGCCGAAGGCTTCCGAGCGCAGGTGCGAGGGGAAGGCCAGCGCATAGCAGAGCGTGAGCAGCGCCGCCTTGTCGGCTTCGTCGAGGGCGCCGGTGAACACCACGTTGGTCAAGCCCAGGCGCCCTGCCTGCTCCTTCAGCGCCTGCTCTTCCGGACCGGTGCCGACGATCACGATCGGATAGTCGAGCCCTTGCGCCGCCTCGAGCAGGATGTGCAGGCCCTTGTAGTAGCGCAGCACGCCCACGAACAGGAAGAACTTCGGCCCGATCCGCGCGCGCCAGTGCGCCAGGCGGCAGGGGTCGGCGGCCGGATAGGTGGTCTTGTCCAGGCCGTAGGTGATCACGCGCGTCTTGTCGCTGTAGCGCGCCAGCACCGGCGACGAGGCCAGGTAGTTCGGCGAGGCCGCGACGATGCTGTCGACGCTGCGCAGGAAACGGTGCTTGAGCGGCTGGTACAGACGCAGCAGGTGCTTCTGGCGAACGATGTCGGAGTGGTAGCTGACCACGGTCGGCTTCTTCACGCGCGACACGAAGTGCGCCATGTCCATGAAGGGCCAGGGGAAGTGGTAGTGCACGACGTCGGCCTCATTGGCCATGCGCGCCAGCGCGCCCAGGGCTTGCATCGAGCAGGCATTCGAGGCGATCTCGAAATTCAGCGGCACGCGGTGCACGGTGTGGCCGTCGAACTGGAACGGCACCAGGTCTTTCTGGCGCGACAGCGACAGCACGGTATTGGTCACGCCCAGGCGCGTCGTGCCGACGCACAGCTGGCGGATCACCTGTTCGATGCCGCCGACCGAGTCCGGATAGTACGTCTTGTAGAAATGAAGGACACGCATGTTGGGAGCTTACTGCGAAAGGACGGTTTGGTACACCTCGGCGGTTTGCCGTGCGGTGGCGTGCCAGGTGAGTTGTTCGGCGCGGGCGCGGCCGGCGGCGATGCAGCGCGCGCGTTCCATGCCATCGTTCGCCAGGGTCTGCATGGCGGCGGCCAGTTCGCCCGCGTCCAGCGGGTTGACGTCGAGGGCGGCGCCTTGGGTGACTTCCGGCAGCGAGCTGGCATTCGAGGCCACCACCGGCACGTGCGAGGCAAACGCCTCCACCACCGGGATGCCGAAGCCTTCGTACAGCGACGGGAAGGCGAACACGCCGGCGCCCAGGAACAGGTGGCGCAGCTGCGCCGGGTCGGTCACCTTGTCGAGCCAGACGATGTTCTCGCCATCGGCGCGCGCGCCTTCCAGGCGGGCCACCAGTTCCTCGCAGCGCCAGCCGCGCGCGCCCACCACCACCAGCGCACGCTCGTCGCGCAGCGCTTTCGGCAGCATCAGGTAGGCGTCCAGCAGGCGGCCGACGTTCTTGCGCGGCTGCAGGGTGCCGACGGTGAGGAAGTAGCCCGAGGTGAGCTTGTAACTGGCCAGGGTCGCGGCCACGGCTGCGTCATCCGCCGGCTCGAGCCATTCGTCGTCGACGCCGCAATACACCACCGAGACCCTGTGCGGGTTCACGCCGAAGCACTCCACCAGTTCGTCGATCGCGAAATGCGAGAGCGCGATCACGTGGTCGGCCTTGGCGGCGGCCTTGCGCTGCAGCCAGTTTTTCATGCTGCGCAGGCGCGGGTTGCACCATTCGGGATACTTGATCGGCAGCGCGTCGTGCAGCGTCGCCACCACCGGGCAGTCCATGCGCACGATGCGGTAGTCGGTGACGTGGAACAGGTCGGCCGGCATGTGGACGCGGTGGGCGCCGGGCGTGGCCAGGTCGACCAGGGAAGCGGCTTCGAAGGATTGCGGCAGCGGCTGGCCGACGCTGATGCCGGCGCTCCCGCCGCGGATGCGCGGCCACGAATACGGCAGGACGGTGCAGCCGGTGCGTGGGAGGTGGCGCATCAGGGCGCGGGTATACACCCCGATGCCATCGAGGCGGCCGCCGGTCAGGCCCGGTTCGATCATGGTCGTCCCGAGTCCGACGGTGAGACCGCCGCCACTCACGCCAGGTACATCCAGCGCAGCGTCTCGGACAGCGGCGTCGGTTCGAGCTGGCCGATGACGGCGGTCAGCTTGCTATTGCTGCCGGCCAGCGTAAGCACATCGTTGGCGCGGACGAAAGCCGGGTTGACGTGCACGTCGATGTGGTAGCCGGCGATCTCGCTCATCATGTCGATCAGGTTGGCCAGCGAGTGCGAGCTGCCCGAACAGACGTTGAAGGCTTCGCCGGCCGGGGCCACGGCCAGCAGGCGGCGGTAGGCACGCGAGACCATGCGCACGTCGGAGAAGTCGCGCGCAATCGCCAGGTTGCCCAGTTCGATGCGGCGCTCGCTGCGGCGGAAATGCGAGACGATCTTCGGCAGCAGGAAGTTCTCGGCCTGGCCCACGCCGGTGTAGTTGAACGGGCGCGCGATGGTGATCGGCAGCTTGTCCATCCACAGGCGCGCCATGTATTCCATGGCCAGCTTGCTGACGGCGTAGTCGTTGGCCGGGGAAGGCAGGACGTTTTCGTCGATCAGGGGGACGTTGGCGTTGCCGTAAATGTTGGCCGACGAGGCCAGCAGCACGCTGGTGGGACGGTGCTGCCCGGCAGCGAGCGCCTCCAGCAAATTGCGCGTGCCGACCACGTTGACGCGGTAGATCAGTTCGGAATTGGTATGCGCCACGAAGGCGATGCCGGCCAGGTGGGCGACGACGTCTGGCTGGACTTCGTCGACCATTCTGGCCACGGCCTCGCGGTCGCACAGGTCGAGCGCATGGATGTCGGGGCCGAGCTCTTCGCCCGGCATGACGGTGCCATAGACACGGTAGCCGGCAGCGGTCAGCTCCTGCGCCAGGTAGTAGCCGGTGAAGCCGCGCAGGCCCGTGATGAGCGCGCGGCGCCCCTCGCCTTCCCTCCCGCCGATGAATGCCGGGATGTCACCTGTGGCCATGCGCTCCATATCAGAACGAGAAGCCGATTTCGTTGCGACGCAGGTCGGCGTCGACCATCATCTGGCACAGCTCTTCCAGCGTGGTCTTCGGCTCCCAGCCAAGCACGCTTTTCGCCTTGGCCGGGTCGCCGATCAGGAGCTCGACTTCGGCCGGACGGTAGAACTTCGGCGACACGCGCACCAGCGCCTTGCCGGTGCGGGCGCAGTGGCCGGTTTCGTCTTCGCCCTGGCCCTTGAATTCGAGGTCGATGTTGGCGCCCTTGAAAGCCATGGTGACGAAATCGCGCACGGTCTCGGTGCGGTTGGTCGCCAGCACGAAGGTATCCGGCTGGTCGGCCTGCAGGATGCGCCACATGCCTTCGACGTATTCCTTGGCATAGCCCCAGTCGCGCTTGGCGTCGAGGTTGCCCAGTTCGAGCACGTCGAGCTTGTTCAGGACGATCTTGGCCACCGAATCGGTGATCTTGCGGGTGACGAACTCACGGCCGCGCAGCGGCGATTCGTGGTTGAACAGGATGCCCGAGGAACCGAAGATGTCGTAGGACTCGCGGTAGTTGATGGTCATCCAGTGCGCGTACAGCTTGGCGACACCATAGGGACTACGCGGGTAGAACGGGGTGTCCTCGACCTGCGGGACGGCCTGCACCTTGCCGAACATCTCGGAGGTGGACGCCTGGTAGAAGCGGATCTTCGGGTTGACGATGCGGATGGCTTCCAGCAGGTTGACCGCGCCGATGCCGGTGATCGAGGCGGTGGCCACCGGCTGCTCGAAGGACACGCCCACAAAACTTTGCGCCGCGAGGTTGTAGACCTCGTGCGGCTGCGCCTTGTCGACCAGGCGGATGCTCGAGGACAGGTCGGTCAGGTCGTATTCGACCAGCGACAAATTCGGATGCTTCTCGATACCAAGTTCTTCGATACGCCAGAAGTTGACGGAGCTGGAGCGCCGGTAGGTGCCGGTCACGTGGTAACCTTTTTCCAGGAGGATTTGCGCGAGATACGCGCCATCCTGGCCGGTAATGCCAGTGATCAGGGCTCTTTTTGTTGTTTGCATGTTCTTGGATTCTAGAAGATGGTCTCGCAGGCCGCCAGACAATGACGAGCCGGGATTGTAACAGAGAGGGGAAACTCACACCCTTGCACGATAGAAAGTCGTGCAAGAAAAGCAACGGATATCCAGCCATTATGCCTCGAAACAGCTGGGGTTCGTCGCCCGCTTACGGTTTGTTACCGTTGTATTTGCGCGAAGACAAATGGTGAAATTTTCCGACATTCCGGCCTGACGCACCCCATGACGGCTGCGCCAGTTCGTGGCGCCGGGACCACGCCCGGCGCCTGCTGCGTGCTTGGTGAAGCGCTGCTTAACGCTGCGACACCGCGTCGACCACGCACAGCGCTGTCATGTTGACGATGCGGCGCACCGTCGCCGACGGGGTCAGGATATGCACCGGACGCGCGCAGCCCAGCAGCACCGGACCGACGGCGATGCCGTTGCCGGCAGCCGTCTTGAGCAGGTTGTACGAGATGTTGGCGGCGTCGATGTTCGGCATCACCAGCATGTTGGCGTCGCCCTTGAGCGTCGACTGCGGCATGATCTTGGCGCGCATCTTCGAATCGAGCGCCGCATCGCCATGCATCTCGCCGTCGACTTCCAGGCCAGGGGCCTTTTGCTGCACCAGCGCCAACGCGGCGCGCATCTTGACCGCCGACTCGCTGTTCGAGGTGCCGAAGTTGGAGTGCGACAGCAGCGCCACGCGCGGGGTGATGCCGAAACGCTCCAGCTCCTCGGCCGCCATGATGGTCATCTCGGCGATTTCCTCGGCGTTCGGGTTGTCGTTGACGTGGGTGTCGAGGATCGCCAGCTGGCGCTCCGGCGTGATGATGATGTTCATCGCGGCGTACACGTTGGCGCCCGCGCGCCGGCCCAGCACCTTGTCGATGAACTCCAGGTGGGTCCAGGTGGTGCCGTAGGTGCCGCAGATCATGCCGTCGGCGTCGCCCTTGTGGATCATCATGGCGCCGATCAGGGTATGGCGGCGGCGCATCGCCAGCTTGGCCATGTCCACGGTCACGCCCTTGCGCATCACCATCTGGTGGTAGGTCTGCCAGTAGTCGCGGTAACGCTCGTCGAAGTCGGGGTTGATGACGTCGTAATGCTCGCCCTGCTTCAGGCGCAGGCCGAATTTCTCGATGCGCTTTTCCAGCACCGCCGGGCGGCCGACCAGGATCGGGCGCGCGAGCTTTTCGTCGACCACCACCTGCACCGCGCGCAGCACGCGTTCTTCTTCGCCTTCGGCGTAGACGATGCGCTTGGTCTCCGCCTGCGCCGCCTTGGCCATCGAGAACAGCGGCTTCATGAAGGTGCCGCTGCGGTAGACGAACTGCTGCAGGGTCTCGGCGTAGGCTTCCATGTCGGCGATCGGGCGCGTTGCCACGCCGCCTTCCTGCGCCGCCCTGGCCACCGCCGGGGCGATATGCGTCAGCAGGCGCGGGTCGAAGGGCATCGGGATCAGGTATTCCGGGCCGAAGGACAGGTTGGTGATGCCATAGGCCGAGGCCACGATGTCCGACTGCTCGGCGTGGGCCAGGTCGGCGATCGCATGCACCACCGCGATTTCCATTTCGCGGGTGATGGTCGTGGCGCCGCAATCGAGGGCGCCGCGGAACATGTACGGGAAGCAGAGCACGTTGTTGACCTGGTTCGGGTAGTCCGAACGGCCGGTGGCGATGATCGCATCGCTGCGCACGGCCTTGACGTCTTCCGGCAGGATTTCCGGGTTCGGGTTGGCCAGCGCCAGGATCAGCGGGTTCGGCGCCATCGAGGCGACCATGTCCTGCTTCAGGACGCCGCCGGCCGACAGGCCGAGGAAGATGTCTGCGCCGGGGATCACCTCGGCCAGCGAACGGTGCGGCGTCTCTTGCGCGAAGCGTTCCTTGTCCGGGTCCATCAGTTCCGCGCGGCCCTTGTAGACCACGCCGGCCAGGTCGGTAACAAAAATGTTCTCGATCGGGAAGCCGAGGTCGACGATCAGGTCGAGGCAGGCCAAGGCGGCCGCGCCGGCGCCGGAAACCACCAGCTTGCAGTTTTTCAGGTCTTTGTTGACGACCTTCAGGCCGTTCAGGATGGCCGCGCCGACGATGATCGCGGTGCCGTGCTGGTCATCGTGGAAGACCGGGATCTTCATGCGCTCGCGCAGCTGGCGCTCGATGTAGAAGCACTCCGGCGCCTTGATGTCTTCGAGGTTGATGCCCCCAAAAGTCGGTTCGAGCGAGGCGATGATGTCGACCAGCTTGTCCGGGTCGTTCTCGTTGATCTCGATGTCGAAGACGTCGATGCCCGCGAACTTCTTGAACAGCACGCCCTTGCCTTCCATGACCGGCTTCGAGGCCAGCGGGCCGATATTGCCCAGGCCAAGGACGGCGGTGCCGTTGGTGATCACCGCAACGAGGTTGCCGCGCGCCGTGTACTTGAACGAATTGGCCGGGTCCTTGACGATCTCTTCGCACGGCGCGGCCACGCCGGGCGAATAGGCCAGGGCGAGGTCGCGCTGGTTCAGCAGGCCCTTGGTCGGGGTAACGCTGATCTTGCCGGGGCGAGGAATCTGGTGGTACTCGAGCGCTGCAGCACGCAGTTGTTGACGCAATTCTTCTTTTTTGTCCGATGACGAATCCATGCTGGGCAGCCTTCCTGATACTAGAGGGGAACCTCCAATTTTATCAGACGAGCACTTGTCAAAGGCTACGTATTTTCAACAAGCTAAGAGGCTGATCTATAAGCTTGTCAAATATATAATATTGATCTAGTTGCTGAGCTAATAGTGCGATCACCTGGGCGCGTTTGCCCATATCCATAATGTTATCGCTAGCCAAGGCTTTCGGCGCAGCGGTGGCTGCCGGTACAATCCGACCATGCTTTCCGAATTCGACCTCATCAAGCAGTTTTTCAAGCGCGACCGTCCCGGCCGGGCCACCCTGGGCATCGGCGACGACTGCGCCCTGCTCACGCCTGTCCCCGGCCGCCAGCTCGCGATCTCGAGCGACATGCTGGTCGAGGACCGCCATTTCTTCGCCGGCGCCGACCCGTTCATGCTCGGTCATAAAAGCCTGGCGGTGAATTTGTCGGACCTGGCGGCGATGGGTGCGCGGCCTAGCGCCTTCACGCTGGCGCTGGCGCTGCCCGCCGCCGACCCGGTGTGGCTGGAGGGCTTTTCGCGCGGGCTGTTCGCCCTCAGCGATGCGCATGGGTGCGAACTGGTGGGCGGCGATACCACCAAGGGGCCGCTCACCATCTGCATCACCGTGGTCGGCGATCTGGCGCCGGGGCATGCGTTGCGGCGCGATGCGGCGCAAGTGGGCGACGACATCTGGATTTCGGGGACGCTGGGCGATGCGCGCCTGGCCCTGGCCGGGTCGTGGCAGGAAGTGACGCTGGATCCTGCAGACCACGCGCAGGCGGCACAGCGCATGCACATGCCGTCACCGCGGGTGGCGCTCGGGCTGGCGCTGGCCGCGCAGCCGGTTGCGCATGCGGCGCTCGACATCTCGGACGGGCTGGTGGGGGACCTCGGGCATATCCTGGCCGCCTCGCGGGTCGGTGCGACGCTCGACGTCGATGCGCTGCCGGCCGGGCCGGTGCTGGCGCGGCAGGAGCTGGCACTGCGCCGGCGGTTCACGCTGGCGGGCGGGGATGATTATGAGTTGTGCTTTACGGCGCCGGTGGGCAATCGCGCGGCGGTGCTGGAGGCGGGGCGTGCGAGTGGGACGGCGGTGACGCGGGTTGGGAGGATTGAGGCGGAAGCGGGGTTACGGCTGGTTGATGCAGATGGGACGCCGCTCCACTTAGAACTGAGCGGGTGGGATCACTTCAGCTGACCGCGTGGGCGGGTTTCCCGCCCACGCGGTCAGTCAACGCAAGCATGACTCGCTACATGGTTTCAGCCATCACCGCAAGGCTGATTTGCCGTACTCTTCGTGACTACCTTCGTCATCCTCCCGCGGCGCTTTCCGGTCATCATACGGCCCATACGTCAGCCAGTAATGCCGGAACGCCAGCCGGATATTTTCCCTCAGCTGCAGGTCATGCCACGGCTTCGTATAGAAGCGATAAATCGCCCCGCGGTTGATCGAATCGAGCACCGTGTCCACGCCCGTATGACCCGACAGGATGATGCGGATCGTTTCCGGATACATCTCCTTGACCTTGCTGAGGAATTCGGTGCCGCTCATGACCGGCATGCGCTGGTCGCACAGGATCACCTGCACCCTGTACAGCGCCAGCAGTTCGAAGCCTTCGGCCGGAGAGGACGCCGTCAGCACGCGATAATTGTCGCGCCTGAACAGGCGGTGCAGGGAACTGAGCACGTTGACGTCGTCGTCGACGATCAGCAGGGTCTGCACCTTGTCGTCGTGGGCCTGCGGCGTGTCGGGCTGGATGCGGTTTTCCTGCACGAGGCGCGCCACCTCCGCAGCCGGCAGCGCGCGCGAAAAGTGGAAGCCCTGGATCTCGTCGCAGCGGTTGCGCCGCAAATAGGCCATCTGGGCCCGCGTTTCCACCCCTTCGGCGATCACCTGCATGTGCAGGCTGTGCGCCATGCTGATGATGGCCAGCGCGATCGCGGCGTCGTCCGGGTTGGTCACGATGTCGCGGACAAAAGCGATGTCGATCTTGAGCTTGTCGATCGGGAAGCGCTTGAGGTAGGCCAGGCTCGAATAGCCGGTGCCGAAGTCGTCGATCGCAATGCGGATGCCGAGCTCGCGCAGCCGTCCCAGCACCTCGATCGTGTGCTCGGCATTCGACATCAGCGCGCTTTCGGTGAGCTCCAGTTCCAGCATGCCCGGCTCCACACCGTGCTTGTCGAGCGCGGCGCGGATCACGCCTTCGAGGTCGCCCTCGACGAACTGGCGGCTCGACACGTTCACCGCCACCCGCACGTCGCGCACACCCTCACAATTCCAGGCGGCGATCTGGCGGCAGGCCTCGTCCACGATCCAGTCGCCAACCCGCACCACCAGTCCGGTCTCTTCCATGATCGGCACGAATTCGGCCGGGTACACCAGGCCAAAACCCGGCCGGTTCCAGCGCAGCAGCGCTTCCACGCCGGAGACGCGCCCGGTATTGAGTTCCAGCTTGGGCTGGTAGTACAGCACGAACTGGCTGTCTTCGAGCGCACCGCGCAGCGCCAGCTCCAGGTCGAGGCGGGCCAGCACCTGCACGTTCATCCCCGCGGTGAAGAAGCGGTAGCCGTCGCGCCCCGCTTCCTTGGCGCGCACCATCGCCGCATCGGCATACTTGACCAGCGTGCCCGGATCGAGCGCGTCTTCCGGATACATGGCGATGCCGATGCTGGCCGTGAGCGCGGCTTGCTGGCCGTGCAGGTCGAAGGACGCGCGCAGGGCCTCGCGCACCTCGTTGGCCATGTTGACGGCTTCCTGCTGGTCGCGCGTCATGGTCAGGAACAGCGCGAACTCGTCGCCGCCCAGGCGGCCCACCGATTCGCGCAGGCGCACGACGCGCACCAGGCGGGTGCTGAACTGGCCCAGCAATTCGTCGCCCAGTTCCGTCCCGAGCGAATCGTTAATGATCTTGAAGCGGTCGAGCGTGATGCACAGCACCGCCACGCGCCAGTTCTTGTCGCGCGCCAGTTCGATCGCATCGTTCAGGTTCTCGAAGAACAGCGTGCGGTTCGGCAGGCCGGTGAGCGCGTCGTAGTGCGACATGTGGCGCAGGCGCTGCTGCGCGTGCAGGCGTTCGCTGATGTCGCGCGCCACCGCGATCAGCATGCGGCTCTTGCCAAGATCCTGCAACTTCCAGCTGATCTCCACCGGCACGGCGCCCTGCCCGCCGGCGCGCAGCAGTTCGGTCTCGACGATGTCGCCCGGCAGGGTGTCGAATTGCGGGTGATGTTCCCCGGCCTCGGCGTCCTCGACTGCAACCCCGAGGGAAGCGAAGGCCTTCGCCGCCGGCGCGTCGGCCGCCAGGTGGCGTTCGAGCAGCTCGCGCGTGCCCAGGCCCAGCGCTACCGGGTCGATGCGCAGCAGTGCATCGCGCGAGAAGCCGAGCATGCGGCAGGCGCCGTCGGAGACATCGACGATCGCCATGTTGGCGGTGTCGATCAGGAAAATCGCATCGAGTGTGGCATCCATCGCGCCACGGAAACGCGCCAGTTCGGCGGTGCGCTCGCGCACCTGGCGCTCCAGGCCCACGCCGTAGTCCTGCGATTCGCGGTGCAGCAGCCGTACCTCGAGCAGGTTGCGGATGCGGGTCATGACTTCGACCGTGTCGAAGGGCTTGCCGATGAAGTCGCGCGCGCCGGCCTCCAGCGCGGCGAGCTTCTTGTCCGGCTCCGCCGTCACCACCAGCACCGGCAGCCACGAGTCGCTCTCGAGCGGCTTGAGCGCTTCCATTACGTCGAAGCCGTCCATGCCGGGCATATGCAGGTCCAGGATGATCAGGTCGAAGCGGTGCTTCAGGTGCAGCGACACCACCTGGCGCGGGTCGTAGGTAGCCGAGACGTTCTCGTAACCGGTGGTCTTGAGGAGGTATTCGAGCAGCTGCACGTTGACGGGTTCGTCGTCCACCACGAGGATGCGCGCGCGGCGGATGTCGGACAATGAAATCATTCGGCCTTCCTTCCGGCCGGTGGTGCTCCCATGGGGTGGAGCACTGCCAGCGTACTGTTGATCGCTTCGGTGAATTTATCGATGTCGATCGGTTTGGTCAGGTAACGGTTGAAGCCCGCCGCCTGGCCGCGCGCGATATCGCGCGGCATGGCGTTCGCGGTCAGGGCGATCACGGGAATGGCGGCGGTGATCGGGTCGGAGCGCAGCTGCCTGAGCACCTCGATGCCGCTCAGGCCGGGCAGGTTCAGGTCCATCAGGATGATCTCGGGCCGATGGGCGCGCGCCAGCGACAGGCCCACATGCCCGTCGGGCGCCGACAGCAGGCGCAGGTCGGAGCGGAAGCGCACGATCTCCTCGATCAGCCGCAGGTTGGCCGGGTTGTCCTCGACGTAAAGTATCACATGCGGTTCCAGTTGCGATGCGCCTTCGCGCGGCAGGGTGTCGACCTGCGGCAGCTCCTGGGCACTGCCCTCGTGCACCGGGGCGGCCAGCGGCGCGGTGGTGGCCAGCTCGATCCAGAACACGCTGCCCACCCCGGGGCTGCTGGTGACGCCGATCTCGCCGCCCATCAGTTCGACCAGGCGCTTGGTGACCACCAGGCCGATGCCGGTGCCCTCCTGGTTGCCGCCTTCCTGGCCCAGCCGGTTGAAGGGCTGGAACAGGCTCGCCACCTGGCCGGCATCGAGGCCGATGCCGGTGTCCTGCACCGCCATGCGCAGCCTGCTCGGCGCCACCTGCTCGCAGGTCAACACGACCGCGCCGTCCTCGCGATTGTATTTCACCGCGTTCGACAGCAGGTTGAGCAGCACCTGCTTCAGGCGCGTGCGGTCGGCCAGCACCACCGCCCCGGGCGCCTCGGGGAACAGCACGCGCACGCCGCGCGCGGCGGCGATCGGCGCCACCATGGCGCGGCATTCGAGCAGCGTGTCGCTCAGCGCCACCGGTTCCATCGACAGCGTCACCGTGCCCGATTCCACCTTGGCCAGGTCGAGGATCTCGTTGATCAGCGTGAGCAGGTGGCGTCCCGACTTGAGGATATGGTTGGCGAATTCCTTTTTCTGCTCGAGCGTCGAGGGCAGCGTGTCGGACGTCAGGATCTGGGCGAAGCCGAGGATCGCGTTCAGCGGCGTGCGCAGCTCATGGCTCATCGACGACAGGAAGGCCGACTTGGCCTGGTTCGCGCTCCTCGCTTCTTCGATGGCATTGGCCAGTTCGGCATTGGCCAGCGCCAGCTGCAGCGTGCGCTCGTCCACCCGGTGCTCGAGCTGCTCGTTCAGGCGCATGACTTCCTGCTGGGCGCGCGAGCGTTCCTGCACCTCGTGCGCAATCTCGGCGCTGGAGGTTTCGAGCTCGCGCGTGCGGCCCTCGATCTCGGTCAGCATCGCGTTGAAGGAATCGACCAGCTCGCCGGCTTCATCGTCGCTGATGCGCGGCGCACGGCGCGAATAGTCGCGCGTGGCGACGACGTCGCGCGCGATCTCGGTGATGGCGACGATCGGTTCCGTCACGACGCGGCCCATGCGGCGCACCAGCAGGTAGGCCACGCCCATCGCCAGCAGGGTCACGCCGGCGGCGATGCTGAGGTAGTTGAGGGTGCGCTCCATCAGCTGGTTTTCCGCGCGCAGGTAGACGGTGCCGAGGGTGTCGCCGTTCTCGACGATACTCTGGTGGATGACCAGGTCGTCGCCGTCGGTGCCCGGCGCGCCGGACAGCACACCCGGCATCGCGCGCGTTTCGCCGGCCGCCTGGTAGGACGCGAACAGTTCGCCCTTGGCGTCGTAGATGGCGGCGGCGCGCACCTGCGGCCGGGTGCTCAGCAGCGCCAGGTTCTCGTTGGCCAGGCGCGGGTCGTCGAAGGTCAGCGCGGCCGAGGTCATGTGGCCGACCAGCTCGGCCTGGGTCGCAAGGTCATTCGTCAGGGTGCGGTGGTAGCTGCGCAGGTCGTAGCCGATGATGATCGCGATCGACACCAGCAGCGCGGCCAGCGTGGTCGTCATCACCGCCGCCACCAGCTTGGTGCGGATCGAATGGCGCGCGCTCATGCGGCCTCCGGCCTTGGGCACCTGTCCATCGGCTGGAAAGCGGGGCAGGCCATGGCAGCCGCGCCGCACGGATGCGCCGGCCCCATCCGGTCACGCGCAGTTCGTTCGAGCGGCATCGAGGGTCCTACGAAAGACGAAAAAGTGGCGCCTGCCGGGTTGGACAGCGCGCGTCCCAGCATAGCCTACCGTTGTGTGTCATGTCGCACGGAACTTTTAATGATTCGCGCTATCGCGCTTCGTCGGGCACCTATGCGGGAAGGGTAGCATTTTGTCGATCCTTGCCGTGCCAGGACGGGGCGGAGCGCGCTAGAATGAAGCTGCGCGCACTCGTGTGCGCCTCACCTTCAAACTGGCCTGGACCCGCACCCAAAGGAGCCTCACGTGACGAACGATATTCTCGATCTAGCTAGCAAAGTTGGCCGCGCACTCGAGGCCAAGCGCCTGGTCCTGGCCACCGCCGAGTCCTGCACCGGCGGCGGCGTGTCGCAGGCCATCACCGAAATCGCGGGCTCCACCGGCTGGTTCGACTGCGGCTTCGTTACCTATTCCAACGCCTCGAAAGCCGAGCTGCTCGACGTGCCGCCCGCGCTCATGGCGCAGTTCGGATCGGTCAGCGAAGAAGTCGCCGGCAAGATGGCCGAGGGCGCGCTGGCCAGCAGCACGGCCGACGTCTCGCTGTCGACCACCGGCATCGCCGGCCCGACCGGCGCGGTGCCGGGTAAACCAGTGGGCACGGTCTGCTTCGGCTGGGCGCGCGGCGACACCACCTTTACCGAACGGCTGGTATTCCAGGGCGACCGCCAATCCGTGCGCGAACAGGCCGTGGCGCATGCCCTGCGCGGCCTGCTGCGCTTCATCGAATAAGCGCGGGCCGCGCGATGTCGCGCATGGCGCGGCGCTCATGGGTCCTGTCGGGCGCATTTGCCGGCCTCGCGCTGCTTGCCGGCGCCGGCCCGGCGATGGCGGCTGACTACACCGTCTATGCCGCCGGCGACATCGCGCGCTGCAAGCACCCGGACCCGCGCTGGTCCGGCGCCGCCGCCACCGCCACGCTGGTGGAAGGCCTGCTGCGCGCCGACCCGCAATCGGCGGTGCTGAGCCTGGGCGACCATACCTATCCGCGCGGCACCGCGGCCGAATTCCGTGATTGCTACGGCCCGACCTGGGGGCGCTTTCGCGAGCGCACCTGGCCGACGCCCGGCAACCACGAATATGCGACGGCGGGCGCCAGGCCCTATTTCGATTATTTCGGAGAGCGCGCCGGCCGCGGTTATTACAGCCTGCGGCTCGGCAGCTGGCTGGTGATTTCGCTCGACAGCAACCTGAAGGGCGCGCGGCATGCGGCCCAGATCGACTGGCTGCGCGTCGAACTGAAACAACGGCAGGACGCCTGCACCCTCGCCTTCTGGCACCATCCCCTGTACAGTTCGGGCGGGCATCCGCCACCGGGCCGGATGCGCGACGCCTACGCCTTGCTGCACGCGGCCGGCGCCGAGCTGGTGCTGTCGGGCCACGACCACGACTACGAACGCTTCGCGCCGCAGGATGCCGACGGCCGGATCGACCGCAAGCGCGGCGTGCGCCAGTTCGTGGTCGGCACCGGCGGCGCCTATGCGACGCCCTTCGTTTTCTTCGCGCCGAACAGCGAAATGCGCGAGGCCAGTTATGATGGCGTCCTGGCCCTGCGCCTGCTGGAGGGCGCCTACGAGTGGCGCTTCCTGCCGGCCGACCCGGGCAAGGTGCCGGCCGGGGCGCGGCTCGACCAGGGGCGCAGCAGTTGTCACTGAGTTGTCGCTGAGTTACCACTAGCTGCCACCGACCGGAGTCCGGCATGCCTTCCCACCTATTTTTTGCTCGTTTCACCCTGCTTATCACACTCATGACCGCAATTCCCCAGGACCCGCAGGCCCAGCCTGCCGCCACGCCGCTGCCGACCATCGCCTTCGAAAAAACCACCCTCGCCAACGGGCTGCAGCTGATCCTGGTCGAAGACAAGCGCCTGCCGATCGTGGCCGTCAACCTCTGGTACCACGTCGGCCCCGCCAACGAGACCCCGGGCCTGGCCGGCTTCGCCCACCTGTTCGAGCACATGATGTTCAACGCCACCCGCCACGTCCCGCGCGGCATGGCCGACCGCCTGCTGGAAGGCGCCGGCGCCACCGACAGCAATGGCGGCACCGGCTATGACAGCACCAGCTACTACGACACCGTACCCTCGAACCAGCTGGAGCTGGCGCTGTGGGTGCACGCCGACCGCATGGGCTACCTGCTCGACGTGCTGGACCAGAAGGCGCTCACCAACCAGCAGGACGTGGTGCGCAACGAGCGCCGCCAGACGGTCGAGGACGAGCCCTATGGCGTGGTCGAGGAAGCACTGGCACAAGCCCTGTTCCCGAAGAACCACCCCTATCACGCCTCCATCATCGGCTCGCACGCCGACATCCAGAATGCGCGGCTCAAGGACGTGCGCGACTTCTTCGAGCGTTTCTACGGCCCGAACAACGCCAGCCTCGTGATCGCCGGCGACATCGACAAGCCGAAAGCGCGTGCATTAGTCGAGAAGTACTTCGGCAGCCTGCGCCGCAGCCCGCCGGTGGCGCGCCCAAGCATCGTCACCCCGCCGATCACCAGCGAACGGCGCGTGGTGGTACGCGACCGGGTGGAGCTGCCGCGCGTGTTCATGGGCTGGCTCACACCGCCCGCCTACCACGCCGGCGACGCCGAGCTGGCGCTGGCGGCCGAGATCCTCGGCGGCGGCAAGGCCAGCCGCCTGTACAAGAAGCTGGTGTACGAACGCCAGATCGCGCAGGAAGTCGGCGCTTCGCAGAATTCGTATGGCCTCACTTCGACCTTCGTCATCGACGTCACTGCGCGCAGCGGGGTAGAGGCGCGCGAGCTCGAGGCGGCGGTCGATGCCGAGCTGGCGCTGCTGCGCGAACAGGGGCCGACCGCGCGCGAAGTGGAGCGCGCCCGCAACAGCCTGGAAACTGCGCTGCTGAGCTCCATCGACAAGCTGGGCGGCGACGGGCTGGCCGACCAGCTCAACCACTACAACCAGTACACCGGCGACCCGGGCTACCTGGCGAAAGACCTGGAGCGCCTGCGCCGCGTGACCCCGGCGGACGTGCAGCGCGCCGTGCGCAGCTACCTCGGCCAGCAGGCGCGCGCGGTCGTTACGGGCCTGCCCGGCAAGCAGGTCGTGAACGACCCGCGCGCCCCCAAGCCGCCGAAAGCCGGCAGCGGCGACAGCGGCGGCATCAATGCGCCCGAGCCATGGCGCGCGCAGGCGCCGAAAGCTGGTCCGGCCCCGGCCTTCACGCTGCCGCAGGGCGCGTCGTTCCGGCTGGCCAACGGCCTCACCCTGATCCACCATTACAATCCGGCGCTGCCGCTGGTTTCGACCCAGCTGGTGGTGCGTAGCGGCAGCGCCGCCGCCCCAAGCGCCCTGCCCGGCCTGGCCGGCTTCACCGCGCAGATGCTCGAAGAAGGCACTGCCACGCGCAGCGCGCCGCAGATCGCCGACGAAATCGCGCAGCTCGGCGCCTTCCTGGGAACCGGCACCAGCGCCGACGCCTCGATCGTCTCGCTGCTGTCGCTGCGCTCGACCTTCGCCCCGGCGCTGGACGTGCTGGCCGATATCGTGCAGCGCCCGGCCTTCCCGGTCGCCGAAATCGAGCGCCAGCGCGCCGACCGCATCGGTGAACTGATCCAGCAGCGCGACGACCCCGAGAGCGTGGCCTCGGTGGCCGGCGCCGGCGCGCTATATGGCAGCAAGCACCCCAAGGGCTATGGCCAGCTCGGTACCGAGCCGGCGATCCGCAGCGCCACGCGCGACGACCTGGCCGGCTTCTGGCGCCGCCACTACGTACCCGAAAATGCGGCGCTGGTGGTGTCGGGCGATATCGCAGTGGGCGAACTGAAGGCGCTGGTGGAGGCGCGCTTCGGCGCATGGGCCGGCGCCGTCGCCCCCGGAGGCAACCCGGGCGTACCGAGCGGCACCAGCGCGCGCCTGATCGTGGTGGACCACCCGGAGGCGGGCCAGACCGTGCTGCGCGTGACCAGCATCGGCGTCGCGCGCGACACCCCGGACTTCGCGTCGCTGCAGGTCATGAACGGCGCGCTGGGCGGCATGTTCTCCAGCCGCCTGAACAACAACCTGCGCGAGACCAAGGGCTACAGCTATGGCGTGTTTTCGGAGTTCCGCTACGACCGCACGCCGGGCCCCTTCGTCATCGCCGGCAGCGTCCAGCAGAACGCCACCGGCGCCTCGGTGCGCGAGATCTTCCGCGAAGTGAAGGCCATGCGCGATGCGGCGCTGCCGCCGGCGGAGCTCGCCGCAGCGCGCGATGCCCAGGTGCTGTCGCTGCCGGGACAGTTCGAGACCAATGCCGACATCGGCGCCAGCCTGGCCGAGATTTTCCTGTACGGGCTGCCGATGGACTACTACACCCGCCTGCCCAGCCAGATTGCCTCGGTCACCGCCGCGCAGGTGCAGGAAGCGGCGCGCAAGCACCTGGACCCGGAGCGGATGATCGTGGTCGCCGTGGGCGACAGCAAGCGTATCCTGCCGCAGCTGAAGCCGCTGGGGCTGGGAGCGGCCGAGCTGCGCGACAGTGATGGGCAATTGATCCGGCAATAAGCCTGGGTTGACGCGGCGCTTGCCGCGTCCGCCAATTTGGACTAACATATGAACAACTCTTCATATGTTTAACGATATGGCCGAACCGATGACCCACAATCCTGAATTCGAACCCGGCGCTGGCGCGGTCGAGGAGCTGGCGGACCTGTTCCACCTGCTCGGCGACGCCACCCGCCTGCGCATCGTGCTGGCCTGCCTGGCGCAGCCGACCGCGGTGGGCGACATCGCCGCCTCGCTCGTGCTGTCCAGTTCCCTGGTCAGCCATCACCTGCGCCTGCTGCGCGCGGCCCGCATCGTCAAGGCCGAACGCCAGGGCAAGCAGGTCTTCTACTCGGCCGCCGATGCCCACATCAGCAGCCTGCTCGCCAACATGTTCGAGCATATCGCCGAACCAGCCACCGGGATGGACGCATGAGCGACCACAAACACGACCACCACGATCACGATCACCACGACCATGGCCATTCGCATGGCTTCGGCCACCACCACCACATGCCCGACCCGGCCGGCAATGGGCGCGCCTTTGCGCTGGCGATCGGCGTCAACGCACTGTTCGTCGTCATCGAATTCGTCTACGGCTTCATCGCTCACTCCACCGCCCTGATGGCGGACGCCGGCCACAACCTGTCCGACGTGCTGGGCCTGATGCTGGCCTGGGGCGCCGCGGTGCTGGCGAAAAGCGCTCCGCATGGCCGCTACACCTACGGCCTGCGCGGCTCGTCGATCCTGGCGGCGCTGGGCAACGGCCTGCTGCTGATGGTGGCCTGCGGCGCCATCGCCTGGGAAGCCGTGCACCGCTTCACCGAACCGGCGCCAGTGCAGGGCATGACGGTGTCGATCGTCGCGGCAATCGGCGTGGTGGTCAACGGCTTCTCGGCCTGGCTGTTCCTGGCCGGCAGCAAGGGCGACCTGAACCTGCGCGGCGCCTACCTGCACATGGCGGCCGATGCGGCGCTGTCGCTGGGCGTGGTGATCTCGGGCCTGGTCATCATGAGCACCGGCTGGGCGTGGATCGACCCGGCAGTGAGCCTGGTGATCGTGGTGGTGATCGTGCTCGGCACCTGGTCGCTGCTGCGCGAATCGGTGCAGCTGTCGATGGCTGCCGTGCCGCCCGGCGTGGACGCCGGCGCGGTGCATGGCTACCTGGCCGGCCAGCCGGGCGTGAAGGAAGTGCACGACCTGCACATCTGGGCCCTGAGCACGACCGAGAACGCGCTCACGGCGCACGTGGTGATGCCGGGCGGGTACCCGGGAGACGGCGTGCTCGATGCGATGGTGGCCGGGCTGAGGAGCGATTTCGGCATCCACCACTGCACGCTGCAGGTGGAGGAAGGCACGACGCATCATGATTGTGCGCTGGAGGGGCATGGGCATGGGCATCATCATGATGAACACGCGCATGCGCACTGATTGCGGTTAGGCTAGGGGTAGGCCACGAACTTAGGTTCCGGCCTTCGCCGGAACGACGGTTTTTGGGCAGGTGATTAGCGCTGGAGTTACCGTTAGGCCTATATCATCAGCACGTCATCCCGGCGAAGGCCGGGATCCAAGTTCGTTGCGTCAAGCTAGCGCGCGCAATCACCCCGCCAGATTCGCGTAAAGCGCCGTACTCAAATACCTTTCCCCAAACGACGGAATGATCGTCACGATCAGCTTGCCCGCGTTCTCGGGCCGGCGCGCCACCTGGATCGCCGCCCACAGGGCAGCTCCCGATGAAATCCCCACCAGCAGCCCTTCCTCGCGCGCCGCGGCGCGTGCCGTTTCGAAAGCATCTTCGTTCTTCACGGTGATGACTTCGTCGTAGGCATGGGTATTGAGCACCTGCGGCACGAAGCCGGCGCCGATGCCCTGGATCGGGTGCGGGCCCTTGCTGCCTTTCGAGAGCATCGGCGAGGCTTCCGGCTCCACGGCGATCGCCTGGAAGCCCGGCTTGCGCGACTTGATGATCTCGCTCACGCCGGTGATGGTGCCGCCGGTGCCGACGCCGGCCACGAGAATATCGACCTTGCCGTCGGTGTCCGCCCAGATTTCCTCGGCGGTGGTGCGGCGGTGGATGTCCGGGTTGGCCGGATTGTTGAACTGCTGCGGCATGAAATAGGTCGGGTCGGATGCCACCAGCTCTTCGGCGCGGCGGATCGCGCCCAGCATGCCTTCGCTGCCCGGGGTCAGCACCAGCTCGGCGCCATAGGCGCGCAGCAGCATGCGGCGTTCGCTGCTCATGGTTTCGGGCATCACCAATTTGCAGCGGTAGCCACGTGCGGCGCACACCATCGCGAGCGCGATGCCGGTGTTGCCGCTGGTGGGTTCGACGATGACGGTATCGGGCTTGATCAGCCCGGCCTGCTCGGCGGCTTCGATCATGGCCAGGCCGATGCGGTCTTTCACGCTGTGTGCGGGATTATGGTATTCGAGCTTGCCAAGGATATCCGCGCCGGCGCCCTGCGCCAGCCTGCGGATCCGGACCAGGGGGGTGTTGCCGATCAGCTCAGTGACATCGTTTGCAATTCGCATACCATTCTCCCTTGGAGCTTGTGGAAAATTCCTCCATGGCTGCGTTGCATTCGTCTCGCCGTACTAGCGTACGGTCTTCGCGGTCCGCCGCAGCGACGATGCGCCTTGCCCTGGAGTTTTTTTCACAAGCTCATGATTTGGTGGACTTACTTAACGTTGAGCAGTTCCACGTCGAAGATCAGATCCGCATCCGGCGGGATCTCGCCGTTGCCGGCGCCGCGCTTGCCGTAGGCCAGCGCGCTCGGGATGATCAGGGTGCGCTTGCCGCCTACCTTCATGCCCGCCACGCCCTGCTCCCAGCCCTTGATGACGCGGCCCGCGCCCAGCTGGAACTCGAGCGGCTCGCGGCCGGCGTCGAGCGAGGAATCGAACTTGCGGCCGCGCTGCTTCGGCGCCAGCGGCTTGTGGAACCAGCCGGTGTAGTTGACGACGACATTGCTGCCAAGCGTGGCTTCCTTGCCCTTGCCGACGACGCGGTCGACGATCTCGACCTGCGGGGTCGGCAGCGGCGGCAGGGTCGGTGCAGCTTGTGGCGCTGCCTGCGGCTGGGTTGCCTGTGGCACGGTTTGCTGCTCGGGCGCAGGCTGGGTAGTCGGCTTGGACGCGTCCTGGGCGGTGGTGTCCTGGGCGCTGGCTGCGGTGGCCACCAGCATCAGGGCGGCAAATGCGGTACGACGGATCATAGGGGCTCTTCCAATCAAAAGATCATTAACTGATCCTATGATAGCAAGGCCTCTTCCGCTTGCACAGTTTCCAGTTGCGCGCTCTCAAGCGGCTCGGCGCTTGCCGCATCGGCCAGCTTGCGCAGCAAGTGCCCGGCAGCCACCATCCCGAAAGTTGCCGTCACCACCATGCTCGAGCCAAAGCCCGCGCAGTTCAGGCCGGTGACGCCGTTCGGGTCGACCGCGCAGGCGTCGCCGCTGTCCGGATAGCGCAGCGGCTCCATCGAGAACACGGCGTCGATGTGGTATTTGTTCTTCTCGCCGCGGGCGAAGCCGTACTGCGAACGCAGCAGCTTGCGCACCTTTTTCAGCAGCGGCTCCTGCTCGGTACGGCCCAGGTCGCGCACTTCGATCTTGGTCGGGTCGACCTGCCCGCCGGCGCCGCCGATGACGATCAGGGGCATCGCGTTGGCGCTGCACCAGGCGATCAGGGCCGCCTTGGATTTCACGCCGTCGATGGCATCGACCACATAGTCAAACCCCTTGCCGGCCACCATCGCCTCGATATTCGCCGGGTCGATGAAATCCTCGACCAGGGTCACCTTGCAGAACGGGTTGATCTGCGCGATGCGCTCCCTCAAGGCCTCGATCTTCGCCATGCCGATGGTCGAGGTGAGCGCCTGCAGCTGGCGGTTGATGTTCGATTCGGCCACGTTATCGAGGTCGATCAGGGTCAGGTGGCCGACCGCGCTGCGGGCGAGCGCCTCGACGATCCAGGAGCCGACGCCGCCGACGCCGATCACGCAAACGTGCGCCGCGCGGAAGCGTTCGAGTGCACGCTCGCCGTAGAGGCGCGCAATCCCGCCGAAGCGGCGCGCGAAGTCGACTTCATCGTTGAGGGTGGCTGCGAAAGCGGGGGTGTCGGTAAGCGTCATCCCGCCATTTTAACGGACGATCGTTTCGCATCTGCACTAAAATAACTTCTCGTCAATCAAATTATTCTCGCCTGTTAACAAAACGCCCCATGACCCAACTCCCCCACGAAACCGCCCCCGATTTCGACCAGCCGATCGCCGTCCTCAAGCATTGCCATGGACGCATCCGCAAGCAGCTCGCCACCCTCGACAAGCTGCTGGCCCACCTGCCGGAGTTCGGCGCCGACGAGCAGGCGCGCCAGGCGGCAGCGGCGGTGCTGAAATATTTCGACAAGGCGGCCCACCTGCACCATGAGGACGAAGAGCAGGACCTGATCCCGATGCTGCGCGCCGTGGCCCAGGGCGAGGACGCCGCCACGCTGCAGGCGCTGGCGCCGGTGATCCTGCAGGACCACAAGGATATGGATGCGCTGTGGCAGGACTTGCACGAGCAGCTGGTGGCGATTGCCGAAGGCAGGTCAAGCGTGCTGTCGGCCAGCGCGGTGCAGCGCTTCAGCCAGCGCTATTCTTCCCACATGGACCGAGAAGAAAGCACGATGGCGCCGATGGCCATGCGCCTGTTCAGCCCGCAACAAATGGCGCAACTGGGCAAGGCGATGCAGGCGCGTCGCGGCATCGGCGAAGCCCCAGCCGGTGCCTCCTCCGTCGGCGAGGCGGTGGCCGACCTGCGCAAGGATTACGGCCAGGCCAGCCTGAACGAAAACGAGGTGATGGACGACCCGATGCTGCAGTTCACGCAGTGGTTCGAGCAGGCCTTGAAGGCCGAGGTGAACGAGCCGAATGCGATGTCGGTGGCCACCGTGGGCCTCGATGGGCGGCCAAGTTCGCGCATTGTGTTGGTCAAGCAATTCGATGAGCGCGGCTTCACCTGGTACACAAACTATAACAGTCGAAAGTCTGAGGAGTTGCAAAATAATCCACATGCAGCCTTGCTATTCTTCTGGAGTGAACTCGAACGCCAGGTTCGCATTGAAGGACGCGTGGAGCGCACGTCTACCGAGGAAAGCGACCGGTATTTCCGCAGCCGGCCACTGAAAAGCCGCCTGTCGGCCATCGCCTCGCAACAGAGCGCTCCCATCGGCAGCCGCGCCGAACTCGAAGAGAACTTTGACGCCACCGCGCGGCAGGCTGGCGAGGATCCGGCACGACCTGGCAACTGGGGCGGATTCCGCCTCGTGCCCGAGCGCCTGGAGTTCTGGCAGGGACGCCGCTCGCGCTTCCACGACCGCATCGTCTACGAGCGGCAGGAAGACGGCAGCTGGACGCGCCTGCGTTTGCAACCGTAAGGCCGGTCGCAGCACGACACTGCAGCCGGCCTTCAATGCCGGAGGTGGATCGTGTTCGAACAGATGATGTTGTCGGCCTGGAGTTCAGGCCTGCGTAACAAGCTGTCCCTGCCCTTGCGGGTAGAGCTGTGGGATGGCCGGCAGCTCGAATTTTCCTCCGAGCTGCCGGGCGGTGCCGCTCCGGGCGTCGCTACGCCGCGCGTGACCATCCGCGTGCCCGACCGCTCCGCCCTGCGCTACCTGCGCTCGCCCTCGCTCTACAGCCTGGGACGGGCCTATGTCGAAGGCGCCATCGACATCAAGGGACGCGCCGCCGACATCATCAGCGTCGGCAACACCCTGGCTGCCAACCTGGCCGGATCAAGCAACCGCTTCGCCGATGCCCTGCGCCTGGGCTTCCCCCGTGCCCCGCACACGCGCGAAAAAGACGCCGAAGCGATCCGCTACCACTACGACGTCTCCAACGATTTCTACAGCGCCTGGCTCGATCCCGGCATGGTCTATTCCTGCGCCTATTTCGAAAACGGCATGGAGGACCTGGCCACGGCCCAGCAAAAAAAGATCGACCACATCCTGCGCAAGATCGACGTGCGGCCCGGCCAGACCTTGCTCGACATCGGCTGCGGCTGGGGCGCACTGGTGCTGCGCGCGGCGCAGCAGTTCGGGGCACGCTGCGTCGGCGTCACGCTCTCGGAAAACCAGGCGGCGCTGGCACGCGAACGGATCGCGCGCGCCGGGCTGCAGGATCAGGTCGAGATCCGGCTGCAGGACTACCGCGACGTGAAAGGGCAGTTCGACCGTATCACCAGCGTCGGCATGTTCGAGCACGTGGGCGTGCAGCACCTGAAGGCGTATTTTTTACAAGTGGACAAATTACTGGCGCCAGGGGGCGTCGTGATGAACCACGGGATCACCACCACCAATGCGGACAACAGCGCAACGCCGTATGGCGGTGGCGATTTCATCGACGAATACGTCTTCCCCGACGGCGAACTGGCCCACCTCGCCACGGTGGTGCAGGCGATGCAGGAAGGCGGCCTGGAAGTGCGCGACGTGGAAAATTTGCGGCGCCATTACGCGAAAACCTGCGCACTCTGGACCGACAATTTCGAGAACAATGCCGAGCATATCCGGACGCTGACCGACGAGAAGCGCTTCCGCATCTGGCATCTGTACCTGGCCGGCTGCGCGTATGCGTTCGCGCATGACAGGATCAGTTTGTACCAGATCGTGTGCGGCAAGGCGGGTGGGGATGCGGAGGCGATACCGTGGTCACGCAATTACATGTACCCCTGACAACTGCACCCTGGCGGTTGAATACCACGATCATCGTAGGGTGGGCAGATTCTGCCCACGCGGTGATAGTTATCGGGTGCTGAGCTGCAAACGATGATCTCGCCGATTCACCGCGTGGGCAGGAAACCTGCCCACGCTATGGTATCAGGCCAGGCAACGTTCGCCCTACTTGAGCCGCTCCGTAAACGTCTTCCGGAATTTCGCCACCTTCGGCGCCACCACGAACGCGCAGTACCCCTGCAACGGGTGCTGCGCGAAATAGTTCTGGTGATAGTCCTCGGCCTTGTACCAGGTCTCCTGCGGCAACAACTGGGTGACGATCGGCGCGTCCCACACCGAGGCCATCTCGGCCATCACCTTGCGCGCGGTCGCTTCCTGCTCGGGCGAGGTGGTAAAGATCACCGAACGGTATTGCGGCCCGACGTCGTTGCCCTGGCGGTCCTGGGTGGTCGGGTCGTGGATGGTGAAGAACACCTCCAGGATGTCGCGGTAGGAAATCACGCCGGGGTCGAACTCCACCCGCACCACTTCGGCGTGGCCGGTGGTGGCCGCGCACACCTGCTCGTAGCTCGGGTTCACCACGTGCCCGCCCATATAGCCCGATTCGACCCGGGTCACGCCGCGCGCTTCCAGGTAGACCGCCTCCAGGCACCAGAAGCACCCGCCGCCCAGGATGGCCACTTCGGTTGCTGTTTGCTCGCTCATCACACACCTTGGTTTGTCAGTTTTGATAGCTCATAATGTAACGCAAACCCGCTCCCTCTGCAGTGCAGCAGGGATACGGAACCGGCCCGGGGCCCGACAGTGGCATAATGGCGCCATCCTTCAAGGTTCCAATGAATACACGTGCCCCCCACGCCGCGTCGCGCGGTTTCGATTCGGCGCATTTCCGCCATGCGCTGTCGCAATTCGCCACCGGTGTCACCGTCATCACCACGCGCCTTGCCGACGGCAGTTTCCGCGGCCTGACCGCCAGTTCCTTCAACTCGGTCTCGCTCGAGCCTCCGCTCGTGCTGTGGAGCCTCGGCGCCGGCGCCAACAGCCTGCCTATCTTCAGCGGCAACTCGCATTACGTCATCAACATCCTCGCCGCCGGGCAAGAAGAGCTGGCCATGCGCTTCTCGCGCCGCACCGACAACCCATTCGAGGGCGTGGATTACGAGCTCTCGCGCACTGGCCAGCCGATCCTGAAGGGCGTCTCGGCCTGGTTCGAATGCCATAACCGCAGCCGCTACCCCGAAGGCGACCACGTCATCTTCGTCGGCGAGGTCGAGCAATGCGCCGTGCACCCGCAGGCCGCGCTGCTGTTCCATGGCGGCCGCTTCGGCAAGACCGGCTGAGCACACCTGCAGGAATACGCCAGCTCCCTGGAGTTTCAGGCAAGTCCGCGGGCGGCACACGTCCTACCATTCTCTCCACCTTAACGCCACTCACGTGGCATCACCTGGAGAGAACATCATGCGTAAAGTCTGGTTCATTACGGGCGCGGGCCGCGGCATCGGCGCCGAGATCGCCCACGCTGCCCTTGCCGCCGGCGATCATGTCGTTGCGGCAGGCCGCAACCTGGCGCAGCTGCGGGATACCTTCGGCGGGATCAATCCCGGCCAGGTCGCACTGGTCGAACTCGACGTCGCCAACGAGGCGCATGCGCCACAGGCCGTGCAGGCGGCGGTCGCGCGCTTCGGACGCATCGACGTGCTGGTCAACAATGCGGCCTACGGCCTGCTGGGCAATTTCGAGGAAGTGTCGACCACCGAGATCGAGCGCCAGTTCGGCGTCAACGTGTATGGCGTCATGCATGTGCTGCGGGCCGTGCTGCCGGTGATGCGCAGCCAGCGCTCCGGCCATGTCATCAATATCAGTTCGATCGCCGGCGTCACCGGCTTCGACGGCGCCTCGGTCTACTGCGCCACCAAGTACGCGATCGAAGGCCTGTCCGCCTCGCTGGCACTGGAAGTCGCCAAGTTCGACATCAGGGTCACGGTGGTCGAGCCGGGCTTTTTCCGTACCGAATTCCTCGACCAGAGCTCGGTGCGCTATGGCCAGAAAGTGATCGACGATTACGCGTCCCATGGCTCGGTGGAAGCGGCCTATGGCGCCTACAAGGGCAAGCAACCCGGTGACCCGGCCAAGTTGGCTGCCGCGGTGGTGCGCCTGGCCGGCATGGCCGAACCGCCGCGCCAATTCCTGGCAGGCAGCGACGCACTGGCGATGGCGACGGGCGCGATCGATGCCAGGCGCGCCGAGCTGACTGCCTTGTCCGCGCTGTCGCGCTCGACCGACCACGCGGCCTGAATCATGGACAAGGCAATGATGTATCCTGTTCCGATACCATCATGAACACCCTTGTCCCGCCCCTTGTTATCCCGGGCGCGCCAGGCAACCCGCTGGCGCGCCTGGCCACGCTGCTCGCCGCCAACGCGCCGTACGACGGCTCATTCGAGACCTGCATTCCCGGTGTGCACGCCATCCGCACCTCGACTGCCAGCACCGAACTGGTCCATGGCCTGCACCGGCCTGCGCTGTGCATCGTCGCGCAGGGCGCAAAGACCGTCATGCTCGGCGGCGAGTCCTACGACTACGACCCTTCCCGCATGATGATCTTCTCGCTCGACCTGCCGATTGCTGCGATGATCAGGCAAGCCAGCGTGGCCGCACCCTACCTCTCGTTCCGGCTCGACTTCGACCAGGAGCGGCTTGCCGAGCTGATCCTGAAAGCATGGCCGCAAGGCGTGCCGCCCGTACGCGAAGGGCGGGCCGTATACGTGGCCCAGGCGGGCGAAGCGATCGTCGACGCCGCGGCGCGCCTGCTGGCGCTGGCATCGACGCCGGACGACGCCCCGCTGCTGGCGCCGCTGGCCACCGAGGAAATCATGCTGCGGCTGCTGCGCGGCCCCTTCGGCGCCCGGCTGGCCCAGCTTGGCCGGATCGAAACGCGCCGTATCGGCAAGGTAGTGGCCTGGCTCCGCGCCAACTTCGACCAGCCGATCCGCATCGACGACATGGCCGGGCTCGCCCACATGAGCCCGTCCTCGCTGCACGGGCAATTCAAGTCGCTGACCTCGATGAGCCCATTGCAATTCCAGAAAACCCTGCGCCTGCAGGAAGCGCGGCGCTTGATGCTCTCCACCGGCATGGATGCGAACCTGGCCGGCCAGCGGGTCGGCTATGTCAGCGCCTCGCAGTTCAGCCGCGAATACGCCCGCCATTTCGGCAACACGCCGACGCGGGACATGTCGCGCCTGCGCAATGCCGGCCTCGCCCAGGCGGTGTCGTTCAGCCAGTAGCCGGTTCCGTGCCGGGCGCCGCTGTCGACGGGCTGCGCGCCCCGGGCTACGCGCCCCGGGCTACGCGCCCCGGCCAAAAATGAAAATCATTGTCGCCATTTCAAAAGATGCGGCGCCGCCTCCTTCCCTATAATGGCCAGACTGTGCGCAGCCCGTGGCCATGCCCGTGCGCCTTACGTTCAAGATACAAGAACTTACCGAGACAGGATGATCCCCATGAACCGTTCCGATTCGCCCCGCAAAGCCGCCTTCCACTGGGATGACCCGCTGCTGCTGAACAGCCAGCTGACCGATGAGGAACGCATGGTGCGCGACGCTGCCGCCGCCTACTGCCAGGACAAGCTGAAGCCGCGCATCCTCGAGGCCTTCCGCCATGAGCGCATGGATAACTCGATCTTCCGCGAAATGGGCGAGCTCGGCCTGCTCGGCCCGACCATTCCTGAAGAGTACGGCGGCCCGGGCATGAACTATGTTGCCTACGGCCTGATCGCGCGCGAAGTCGAACGCGTCGACTCCGGCTACCGCTCGATGATGAGCGTGCAGTCCTCGCTGGTGATGGTGCCGATCTTCGAGTTCGGCAACGAAGCCACCAAACAGAAATACCTGCCGAAACTGGCCACCGGCGAATGGATCGGCTGCTTCGGTCTGACCGAGCCGAACCACGGCTCCGACCCGGGCTCGATGGTCACCCGCGCCCGTAAAGTGGACGGCGGCTACAGCCTTACTGGCTCCAAGATGTGGATCACCAATTCGCCGGTTGCCGACGTGTTCGTGGTCTGGGCCAAGGACGACGAAGGCGCGATCCGGGGCTTCGTGCTGGACAAGAGCATGCAGGGCCTGTCGGCCCCTGCCATCCACGGCAAGTTCGGCCTGCGCGCCTCGATCACCGGCGAAATCGTCATGGACAACGTGTTCTGCCCGGAAGAGAACGCCTTCCCGGACGTGCGCGGCCTGAAAGGTCCGTTCACCTGCCTGAACTCGGCACGCTACGGCATCGCCTGGGGCGCGCTGGGTGCGGCCGAAGACTGCTGGCACACCGCGCGCCAGTACGTGCTCGACCGTCACCAGTTCGGCAAGCCGCTCGCCGCCAACCAGCTGGTGCAGAAGAAACTGGCCGACATGCAGACCGAGATTACCCTGGGCCTGCAGGGCTGCCTGCGCCTGGGCCGCATGAAGGACGAAGGCACCGCCGCCGTCGAGATCACCTCGATCATGAAGCGCAATTCCTGCGGCAAGTCGCTCGACATCGCCCGCGTCGCCCGTGACATGCTTGGCGGCAACGGCATCTCGGACGAGTTCGGCATCGTGCGCCACATGGTCAACCTCGAAGTGGTCAACACCTACGAAGGCACCCACGACATCCACGCGCTGATCCTCGGCCGTGCCCAGACCGGCATCGCCGCGTTCTGATTCTCCTCCTCGCCGCCAGCAAGTGCTGGCGGCCTTGCCACATCCGGTGATTCTGGCTTCATTACAACAAGTAATTTACGGATTTCAAGCGAGTGCTGTCAATACTGCTCTCATTTGCGGTACGATACTTACCAGCCACACATAACTAGACGTTTCAACGACCACTTCGCGAGGCCCGATGAGCGCGCTCGATGGACCGCATTCGCAAGCCATGGAAAACGCGCCTGCGCTTTCCCTTGAGCTGCTGCTCCGCAACCTGCCAGGTGCGGCCTATCGTTGCCTGAACGACTGCGATTGGACGATGGAGTTCGTCAGCGATGGGATCGAGCGCCTCACCGGCTACCCTGCCGCCGCCTTCATGGCCCGCCCCGGGCTTTCCTACGCTAACATCATCGTCCCCGAAGACCGCCATGGGGTGGAACGCGGCATCGCTGCGGCCATACAGGATGGCGGCGAATTCCAGCTGACCTACCGCATCCGCTGCGCGAATGGCGACCTGAAATGGGTGTGTGAACAGGGTTCGGCCGTGCCGCACGGGGTCAGCCACGTACTCGAGGGCCTGCTGTTCGACTTCACCCGGGTGCGCAATGCCGACATGCTGGTGCGCGAACAGGCATCCTACCTGCAGCGCGCCCGCGACGCCATTGTGGCAATGGACATGAATTCGCGCATCTCCTACTGGAATAGCGGCGCCGAGCGGCTGTATGGGTGGAGTGCCACTGAGGCGCGCGGCAAGAAATTCAGCGAGCTTCTGTGCGAGAACCTTCCGGCCTACCACGCCGCCTACGAGACCACGCTCGCCACCGGCGAATGGTCGGGCGAACTCTCCCACATGCGGCGCGACGGCGCATGCATCGAGACCGACACGCGCTGGACCCTGCTCGGCGCCGACGCGACCTTGGGCGCCCAGCAGAAGATCCTGGTGATCAGCACCGATATCAGCGAACGCAAGCACAATGAAGCGAAGATCTACCGCCTCGCCTTCTTCGACGCCCTGACCGACCTGCCGAACCGCGCCAGCCTGCTCGACCACCTGCGCCGCGCCCTGCTGGGCAGCGCGCGCACGCGCAAGTGCGGCGCCCTGATGTTCTGCGACCTCGACAAGTTCAAATACCTCAACGACTCGCAGGGCCACGCGGCCGGCGACATGCTGCTGCAGGCGGTGGCGCGCCGCCTCGAGCACTGCGTGCGCGAAGCCGACATGGTGGCGCGCCTGGGCGGCGACGAGTTCGTGATCCTGATCCAGCCGGTCGAAGACACGCGCGAAGGCGCGGCGGCGCAGGCCGAGACGGTGGCCGCCAAGGTGGTGGCCGCGATGGCCGCGCCCTTCCAGCTGGCCGAGATGATGTATTCGGTGTCGGTGAGCGTGGGCGTGGCGACCATGTGCGGCACCGTGGACACGGTCGAATCGACGCTGCGCCAGGCCGACGCCGCGATGTACCAGGCCAAGGCCTGCGGACGCAACACCTACCGCTTCCACGACCCTGCGATCCAGGCCGCATGGTCGGCGCGGGCCGAGCTCGAAAACGGCATGCGGCGCGCACTGCGCGACAGCGAATTCGTGCTGCACTACCAGCCGCAGCTCGACCGCAGCAGCCGCGTGATCGGCGCCGAGGCGCTGCTGCGCTGGCGCCTGCCGGACGGCCGCCTGCTGTACCCGGCGGAGTTCATCCACGCCGCCGAGGAAAGCGGGATGATCATCGAGATCGGGCGCTGGGTGCTGCGCACCGCCTGCACCGAGCTGGCGCGCTGGCAGCGCTTCCCGGACACCGCCGGGCTGACCTTGTCGGTGAATGTCAGCGCCGGCCAGTTCACCGAGCCGGATTTCGTGCCGATGCTGGCGGAGATCTTCGAGCAGACCGGCGTGCAGCCGTCCAGTCTCAAGCTCGAGCTGACCGAAAGCCTGGTGGTCAGCGACTTCACCCAGACCGCGCTCACGATGGGCATGCTCAAGCAGCGCGGCATCAGCTTCTCGCTCGACGATTTCGGCACCGGCTATTCGTCGCTGGCCTACCTGCGCAAGCTGCCGCTCGACCAGCTCAAGATCGACCAGTCCTTCATGCGCGACGTCCTCACCGACCAGAACGACGCCTCGATCGTACGCTCGATCATCGCGCTCGGCGACAGCCTCGGATTACAGGTCATTGCCGAAGGCGTGGAGACACCGGGCCAGCGCCAGTTCCTGTCGGATGCCGGCTGCTTCATGTACCAGGGCTTCCTGTACCAGCACGCGATCAGCGCCGAGCATTTCACGGCGTACGCGCGCAACGTGCATTAAGCCTGCTGCGAGCAGTCGCCCCCCAGCGCCAGCGGCACGCCACGCGCCCAGCGATTCGACGACAGCGAAAAGCTGAGGGCCCGCACCTGGTGGTACCACCCGGCCGGCACATACAGCATCTCACCCGGACTGACGATGCATTCGACCAGCGCGGCCTGGCGCGCCAAGGGAAAGCGTTCGTAATCCGGCGCCTCCGGATCCACCGGGGAGCCGAACAGGATGGCATTGGCTTCGCTCGGATACAGGAATTCGTCGTGGTGGGGCGGCGCCAGGAAGATGCGCTTGGTTCCCCAGACCTGCGCGAAGATGTTGTCGTCGTAGTCGCAGTGCAGCGGCGTCATGGTGCGCTCCGGACCGATCCAGAAGCGCGGCGGCCCCATCTTGTCGAAACAGGCGGGCCAGTGGCACATGCGGTTCAGCTCGCGCAGCTCGAGGTTGCCGACATATGGCGGGAGTTCGCCGGGGGCAGCGCTCAGGTCCAGGTACTCGCCCAGCGACATGTCCTGCATCGCCCGGTCGGGATGGAAGGCGGTGTTGATGTAGTCGCCCACCCTGGCGCGCACCCGCAAGTCGCCGTAGCGCTCGCGCAGCTCGTCCAGGGTCAGGGCGAGCAAGGGCCAGCGGTTGACCACCCCGGTCATGATGAAGGGCAGGCCCCCCATGGCGCGCGCCCGGAAGGCCGCGGCGTCCAGGCGCTTCACGCGCGGCACCTCGGCCAGCACGGGCAGGCTGCGCGCCGCCCGTTTGATCGCCTCGCGCATCCCGGCGATCGATGCGACGCCGCGGACCTCGGCATCCTTCTGCTCGCGCGCAGCCTTCTTGGCGGCGGCTTCTTCCGGCGTGGCGGGCGCTGCTGCCGGCAGCGGCGGCAGGCGCGGCGCGGGACGTTTTTCTCTTACCATTGGTGCTGTGCTTTCTGCGATCCTGTTCCCCAGGCGAGAGTATAGTCGCGATGGCAGCCGGATCGCCCCCTACAACCATTGAGGCCAGAACTTCCATGTCCACCCACACCGACGCCAGCATCATCGACTCCTGGTCGCGCAATACCGATCCCTGGGTCGCCGCCATACGCAACGGCGACATCGAAACCCGGGTGCTGGTCACCAATGCGGCGATCGTCGACACGGTGCGCGCCTATGCGCCGCAGTCCGCCGTGGATCTCGGCTGCGGCGAGGGCTGGCTGGTACGCGCCCTGCCCGAGGTGCGCATGGTCGGCGTCGACGCGATCGGCGGCCTGGTCGACGCGGCCCGCGGCACGATTGCGGACGGCGACTTCCGCTGCCTGTCGTACGAAGACATCGCCGGGGGCAAGCTCGCGCTGGCGGCCGACCTCGCCGTCTGCAATTTCTCGCTGATCGGGAACGAGGCGGTCGACGGCCTGTTCGGGGCAGCCCCCTCCTACCTGCGCCCGGGCGGCATCATGGTCGTGCAGACCGTGCATCCGCTCATGGCCTGCGGCGACGCCCCTTATGTCGATGGCTGGCGCACGGGCAGCTGGGCCGGCTTCAGCAGCGACTTCCAGGATGCCCCGCCCTGGTATTTCCGCACGCTGTCGAGCTGGATCGCGCTGTTCGAACGCCACGGCCTGCAGGTGCGCGAGATGCGCGAGCCGGTGCATCCGCAGACGGGCAAGCCGGTGTCGCTGATCCTGGTCGGCCAGTTGCCCGAAAGCCGAAGACATGAAAAAGGCCCGCACGCGGCGGGCCTTCGAGTGAAGCGAAACGCTCCTTAGAACTTGTAACCCACCGCCAGCATCACCGCCACCGGATCGAGCTCCATGTGCTGCTTCTGGCCGGTCGAGAAGTTCACGTCCGTGCGCAGGCGGCCCTTGTTGACGTTGATGTCCGCGAACCACTTCTCGCTAATATTCATCGACACGCCGGCCTGCAAGGTGTAGGTCAACTTGTTGTCGATGCTGAAGGTGGTCGGCACGCCGCTGCCCGGGTTGGTGGTCGCGGTCATCCTGGCCGAGCCACGCTCTTTCATGAAGTAGGCGTAGGTGGCGCCGATGCCCACGAAGGGACGGAAGGTCGCGGTCGGTGCGAAGAAGTGGTACTGCGCGAACAGGGTCGGCGGCAGCACTTCGACCGAACCCAGCTGGCCGGTGCCGGCAATCGCACCGGCTCCGTAGATCTTGTGCTTGTACGGCGTGCCCAGGCAGGTTTCGAGCGAGATGTTGTCGGTGAGGCCATAGGCGAAGCTCAGCACCGGCTGGATGTCGCTGCCGACGTCGGCCTTGGTGCCCGGCAGGGCCGGGGCGCTGATGTCGCCGCTCTTGACCTTCGGGGTGATCTGGTTAAAGCCGAACTTGGCGGTGAACTGGCCGGCCGACTGGGCCGATGCCGTCGAGGCGCAGGCCAGCGCGGCAGCCACACCCAGCACCTTGACGAGGCTATTGAAACGCATTTTCATTTTTTCTCCGATGTTTTTTTAGGAGCCCGCCCTCCCCGGGCGGGCCCACCGATCTGTAGCGCCAGCCGCTTACAGCCAGCCCTTGACGGCCATTTCCTTGAGGACGTAGCGCGCGATCAGGTTGTTCTCGAACGGGGTCGGGTGGATGTCGTCGGCGAACATGTAGCGGCTGACATCGCCCGCCACGGTGTTGGCATTGGTGCAGACCAGCGAGGTGGTGCCCAGTGCGTTGCGGCCGCAAGCCGGGGCGGTCGTATTGGTCAGGCCGTAAGGCGCCGGGTTCTTCACCTGGTCGTTGCTGATGGCGTAGAGGTCGACGTAGAGGATGCGGTCGTCGCTGCCCAGGCCGTTCTTCAGCTGGGTGTTGAAGGCATTGACCATGGCGGCAGTCAGCGCCTGGATGTCGGCCGATTGCGACTTCGAGGCCGGGGTGCTGGCGACGTCCGGCAGGTTGGCCACCACGACGTACTTCGCGCCCTTGGCAACGATCTCGTTCTTTACCAGTGCAGCCATCTGCGCGCCGGCGGTGCCCAGTTCGGCAACCAGCTTCGGACCGTTGGCGGCAGCGTAGTCGTTGCCTGCCTTGGTGCCGGCAGCGGTCGCGTCAGCCTGCGCCTTGGCGACCATCGGGCCGTACACGGTGACCTGGCCGACCGCGGCATTGCCCGGCTGGGTTGCGGCGGCCATCACGGCAGCGGCAACAACGGTCTGGTCGGTCTTGCCCGGACGGGCGTTCTCGGTGGCGATGGCGGTGCCGATTGCCTGTGCAGCGGCCTGCGGATTGGTCGCGCCGGCTGCCAGTTGCATGGTCAGCGAGGTGGCGAAGGCCTGCGCGCCGGCGGCATTGCCGGCGGCGGTGGCGCTGGCCGACAGGCCGCCCAGTTGCATCAGCACGTCGTTACCGCCGGACAGCAGGGTGACCAGCTCGGTGCCACTGAATTTGTTGCCGTTACGGGACAGGTGGTTGGCGACCTGGGTGACGAGCGGCACGGTGGTCTCGCCGATCGGCGAACCGGTACCAGGATGGCCAGGACCGACCGGGTTGGTCACGCGCGAGCCGCCCTGGGCGTAGTTGAAGCAGGTCAGGTTCTGGACCACAGGGACCGAGAAGCCTTGTGCGGCGTTGCCGATCAGGCCGGTCTGGGCCGCGCAAGGCGCAGGCAATTTGAGTTCCGCTGCCAGGTAGTCGACCCAGATCTTGCCGGTCAGTTCAGGATTCTTTGCCGTGCCGTCACCGTTGATGGTGAACTTGCCGCCGCCGGCGGTCTTGACCGCGCCCACGGCATAGGTGCCCACGTCCGACAGGCTGTCGCCGAACGACACCTGCTGGGTGAACGTGAGTTTCTGGGTCTGGTCGCCGCCGCTTGGACTGGTTCCGCCGCAAGCAGCCAGTACGGCCGCCGTCAACAGTGCGAGCGCGAGTTTGGTTTGACGCATTGTGTCTCCTGATAGGGAAGTTTTTTTTTGAAACGAACGGCCGTACTATTCGTATCATCAATAATATGCCAGCGATCAACTTGCTTGTATATAAATTGTTGCCTATTCGTCAGTTCCTAACGACAAATGGCGAGCGCATCGGGGAGGCGATTATAGCCCCGAAAAGTTGCTGGGAAGAAGTTGTTTTTGAGCGGACGGATAGGCAGAACGCCCGTGCAGACAGGCGCTCTACCTGATGAGCTGCTCAGGCGACGGGGCCTTGGTTGAGGAGTCCGTGCACGATGCCGGTCGAGCCGTGGGCGGCGCGGCGCAGGCGGTCGTTGACGCCATTCCAGTCGCCGCCTTGCGGTGGCGCCTCGACCAGGATGACATCGGCGCCATGGCCGTCCATCGCGCGCAGGGCAGCGTACAGCGCATGGGCGAAGCCCGCAGGGGTGGCGGGCAGGCGCAGCGCGGCGTGGGTTGATGGCATCTCGGAATAATGGATCAGCGCGACCTTGCGCCCTGCCCCGTCCAGCTGGGCCAGCGTGCGGCGCAGCGTGTCGCTGTCCTGCATTGCCACCGGCGTGTGCGGCGCGTAATGCGACTCCAGGGTGCCGGAAGCGCGCGGCGCCGCTGCGTCGGGCGCGCGCGGCAGCTGGTCGATCACCGCGGCAATCGCTTCGGCGCTCACATGCCCCGGGCGCAGCAGCACCGGACCGTGCGTGGCCAGGCGCGACAAATCGACGATGGTCGACTCGATGCCGACCTGCGAGGCACCGCCATCGAGCACCATCGCCACCGAGCCGTCGGCGCTGAATTCGTCGCGCACGTGCTGGGCCAGGGTCGGGCTCACCGCGCCGAACTTGTTGGCCGAGGGCGCGGCGATGCCGCCGCGGCCAGCCTTGAAGGCACGCAGCAGCGCGATCGCCACCGGGTGCGAGGGGCAGCGCAGGCCGACCGTGTCCTGGCCGCCGCTGACGGCCGCCGGGATGCTCAAGGCGCGCTTGAGGATCAGCGTCAGCGGCCCGGGCCAGAAGGCCGCGGCCAGCGCATGCGCTTCCTGCGGAATATCGGTGGCCCAGTAATCGAGCGGCGCATCCGGCGCCAGGTGCACGATCACCGGGTGGTCCTGCGGGCGGCCCTTGGCGGCATAGATGGCGGCGACAGCTAGCGGGTTCTCCGCATCCGCGCCAAGGCCGTACACGGTCTCGGTCGGGAAGGCGACGAGTTCACCCTGCTCCAGTGCGCGCGCCGCGGCATCGATAGCGGCGTGGTCCAGGTCGTCCATGCTCATGCCGGAATGCCGAGGATGGCGCAGGCTTTGAGCAGACTGGCCTGCGCGGTCGCCAGGGTCGGCGCCACGAAGGTGACATGGCCCATCTTGCGCGCGCGGCGCGGGTCGTCCTTGCCATACAAATGCAGGTTCGCGCCGGGCAGCGCCAGCACGCGGTCCCAGGCCGGCTCGCGCGGCGTGTCGCTATTTCCCTCGAACCAGACGTCGCCCAGGATGTTGAGCATCACGGCGGGCGAATGCTGGCGCACCTCGCCCAGCGGCAGGCGCGCCATGGCGCGCACCTGCTGCGCGAACTGGCTGGTGATGCAGGCGTCCATGGTGTAGTGGCCGCTGTTGTGCGGGCGCGGCGCCATCTCGTTGACCACCAGGGTGCCATCAATCAGCACGAAGAACTCGATGCACAGCACGCCCACATAGCCCAGTTGATCGACGATGGCGCGTGCGGCATCCTGCGCCTGCTTCGCGCAGGCGTCGGACACGTTCGGGCCCGGCACGGTGGTGGTGAACAAAATGCCGTCGCGGTGCACGTTCTCGGCGATCGGGTAGACCACCGAGGCGCCGTCCGCGCCGCGCGCCGTCAGGACCGACACTTCGTAGGCCAGCGGCAGCATCTTTTCTAACAGGCAGGTGACGCCGCTCATGGCGTCGAAGGCGGCGCGCACGTCCTCGCGCGAGCGTACCCGCACCTGGCCCTTGCCGTCATACCCCATGCGCACGGTCTTCAGGATCCCCGGCAGCAAATCGTCGTCGATGGCGTCGATGTCGGCATGCGAAGCGATGGTCTTGTGCGGCGCCGGCATCACGCCGGAGGTCGGCGCACAGTCGACGAAGAAGCGCTTTTCCGCGATGCGGTCCTGGGCGATCGACACACAGGTTGCGCTTGGGGCAACGAAGCTGCGCTCGCCCAGCCAGGCCATGCTGCCGGCCGGGACGTTCTCGAATTCGGTGGTGATGGCCACGCACTGCGCGGCCAGTTCAGCCAGCGCGCTTTGGTCAGTGTAGGCGCCGGGGATCAGGCGTTCGGCGACCTGCCCCGCCGGGCAATCCTGGCCCGGTTCGAGCACGGCAACCTTGAAACCCATCGCCTGGGCAGCGTGGGCGAACATGCGGCCAAGCTGGCCGCCGCCCATTACGCCGAGCCAGGCCGACGGTTGGGCAGTTGGTAAAAACGAGTCGCTCATACGGCAATCAAACGGGAAGGACCATGGCCTGGGCGGCAGCGGTCTGCTCGAGGCGGAAGGCCAGCAGGGCCTGGGCCAGCGCGTCGTCGTTTGCAGCGAGCATCGCCACCGCGGTCAGGGCCGCGTTGGCGGCGCCGGCTTCGCCGATGGCGAAGGTTGCCACCGGCACGCCTTTCGGCATCTGCACGATCGACAGCAGCGAATCTTCGCCGCGCAGGTATTTCGACGGCACCGGCACCCCGAGCACCGGCACGATGGTCTTGGCAGCCACCATGCCCGGCAGGTGGGCGGCGCCCCCTGCCCCGGCAATGATCGCGCGCAGGCCGCGCTCGCGCGCGGTGTCTGCATACGTGAACATCTCGTCCGGCATGCGATGCGCCGAGATCACCTGCGCCTCGAAGGGCACGTTGAACTGCTTCAGGATGGCGACCGCATGCTGCATCACGTCCCAGTCGGACGAGGAGCCCATGATGACGCCGACAACTGGTTTTGCCTGGTCAGTCATCTCAAGCCTTCAGCTTTTCGCCGGTGAGGCGTTCGATGGCTTCGAAATACTTGGCCTGGGTCTTGTCGATGACGTCCTGGGGCAGCGATGGCGCCGGCGCGGTCTTGTTCCAGTCGGTGAGCGTCTCGAGGTAGTCGCGCACGAACTGCTTGTCGAAACTAGGCGGCGACATGCCCGGCGCGTACGAGTCGGCCGGCCAGAAGCGCGACGAGTCGGCGGTCAGCACTTCGTCCATCAGGTGCATGACCCCATTGTCGTCCAGGCCGAATTCGAACTTGGTGTCGGCGATGATGATGCCCTTGGTCGCCGCGTATTCCGCGGCGGCGGTGTAGAGCTTGATGCTCACGTCGCGCATTTTTGCGGCGAGTTCGGTGCCGATGCGCTGCTCCATGTCGTCGAACGAGATGTTCTCGTCATGCTCGCCCAGGTCGGCCTTGGCCGCCGGGGTGAAGATCGGCTCCGGCAGCTTGTCGGCCTGGCGCAGGCCGCTTGGGAGCTGGATGCCGCAGATGGCGCCGCTTGCCTGGTAATCCTTCCAGCCCGAGCCGATGATGTAGCCGCGCACGACCGCTTCGACCATGATCGGCTTGAGGCGCTTGGCCACGACGGCGCGGCCGCGCACCTGCTCCACGTCTTCCGGGGCCACCACGCTCTCGGGCGCCACGCCGGTCAGGTGGTTCGGCACGATGTGGCCGAGCTTCCCGAACCAGAAGTCGCTCATCTGGTTCAGCACCATGCCCTTGCCGGGGATCGGCTCGTTCATGACCACGTCGAAGGCCGACAGGCGGTCGGTGGTGACGATCAGGATCTTGTCGTCGCCGACGGCGTAGTTGTCGCGTACCTTGCCGTGACCGAGCAATGGCAGGGACTGGATAGAGGATTGGTAGAGGCTGTTCATAGATGGGGTATCAGGGAAACGGAACCGGGATTTGTCGCCGGTTGGGTGGGTCAGGTCGGGGGTGGCCTGGGCCAGTGCGTAATTTTACGTCAATTTGTGCGTTGCCACATCCGTACTTATCATCGTCGGGCTGGTGCGCTAATTGACACATCCGATGAGTATGAGCTTGCAGTTAGCCTGAAAACTGCCGTATCCGCCACTGGCCGATACGGCCTCCGGCGCAGGCGGGAGCCCAATTTTGCTCGCGTACTGAGTGCACTTGCACATCCCTCGACACTCAAAACCGTCGCACCGGCGCAGGCCGGTGCCCAAGTTTCGTTGCGTGTCGACTGCGATGACGTTGTTGGCTGCGGTGCGGAATTGGGTCCCGGCCTGCGCCGGGACGACGTTGTCAGAAGACGGTAGCCAGGATGGCTGCGCGAATTCTGCTGCGCAGCCTCGCCACACAACTACTGAACGATTACTGCACGATCTGCGACAGCTCGCCCGCCTTGTAGCGCTCGGCCATCTTGTCCAGTGGCATAGGCTTGATCTTCGCAGCCATGCCTTCGCAGCCGAACGACAGGTAGCGCGCCTTGCAGACTTCCATCGCGGCTTCGCGTGCCGGCTTGAGGTAGTCGCGCGGGTCGAACTTGCCCGGGTTCTGGAACATGTACTTGCGGATTGCAGCGGTCATGGCCAGGCGGATGTCGGTGTCGATGTTGATCTTGCGGACGCCGTGCTTGATGCCTTCCTGGATCTCTTCGACCGGCACGCCGTAGGTCTCTTTCATGTCGCCGCCGAATTCGCGGATGATCGCCAGCAGCTCTTGCGGCACCGACGACGAACCGTGCATCACCAGGTGGGTGTTCGGGATCCGCTGGTGGATTTCCTTGATGCGGTCGATCGCCAGGATGTCGCCGGTCGGCTTGCGGGTGAATTTATACGCGCCGTGCGAGGTGCCGATGGCGATCGCCAGGGCGTCGCACTGGGTTTTCGCGACGAAGTCGGCAGCCTGGGCCACGTCGGTCAGCAGCTGTTCGCGGGTCATGGCGCCGTCGGCGCCGTGGCCGTCTTCCTTGTCGCCCATCATGGTTTCCAGCGAACCGAGCACGCCCAGTTCGGCTTCGACGGTGACGCCGATCGAGTGTGCGAACTTGACCACTTCACGCGAGACTTCGACGTTGTATTCGTACGAAGCGACCGACTTGCCGTCGGCTTCCAGCGAGCCGTCCATCATCACCGAAGTGAAGCCCGAACGGATCGCGGCCATGCAGACCGCCGGCGACTGGCCGTGGTCCTGGTGCATGACGACCGGGATGTGAGGATAGGCTTCGACGGCGGCGTCGATCAGGTGGCGCAGGAAGGCTTCGCCTGCGTATTTACGGGCGCCGGCCGAGGCCTGCATGATCACCGGCGCGTTGACCGCGTCGGCGGCGGCCATGATGGCCTGCACCTGCTCCAGGTTGTTGACGTTAAATGCCGGCAGGCCGTAGCCATGTTCGGCGGCATGGTCCAGCAGTTGACGCATCGATACGAGTGCCATGGTTGATTACTCCAAACAATTAAGAAACTTTTTCGTCCAGCTCGCCCACGCGCACGATCTTGAGCGCATTGGTGCCACCGGCCTGACCCATTGGCGAGCCCCAGGTGACCACGATCAGGTCGCCCTTGCACACCATGCCTTCGCGCATCAGCACTTCCTCGGCCTTGCGCAGCACGGCATGGCTGCCGCCTTCCTGCAGCAGGTGGAATGCTCGCACGTTCCGGTACAGCGACGCCTTGCGCTGCGTCGTCTGTGACGGGGTCAGGGCAAAGATCGGGGTGTCGATCGAATGGCGGCTCATCCACAGCGCGGTCGAGCCCGATTCGGTCAGGGCGACGATGGCCTTCACCTTCAGGTGATGGGCGGTGAACAGCGTGCCGTAAGCGATCGACTGGTCGATGCGGGTGAACTGGACATTCAGGAAATCGGCGTCGAGCTTGTTATATTCGGATTGTTCCGCTTCAAGGCAGATCGCGGCCATCATCTCGACCGTTTCAACCGGGTACTTGCCCGATGCGGTCTCGGCCGAGGTCATGACGGCGTCGGTGCCGTCCAGCACGGCGTTGGCCACGTCCGACACTTCGGCGCGGGTCGGCACGGCGTTGACGATCATCGACTCCATCATCTGGGTCGCGGTAATGGCCAGCTTGTTCGAGGCGCGCGCCATGCGGATCATGCGCTTTTGCAGCGCCGGCACGGCCGCGTTGCCCACTTCTACGGCCAGGTCGCCGCGGGCGACCATGATGCCGTCGGATGCGTCCAGGATTTCCTGCAGCACCGGAATGGCTTCGGCGCGCTCGATCTTGGCGATCATCATCGGCTTGTGGTGGTAGGGCTCGCCGGCGATATTCGCCAGCTGGCGCGCCATTTCCATGTCGGTGGCGTTCTTCGGGAAGGAAATGGCCAGGTAGTCGGCCTGGAAGCTCATCGCGGTCTTGATGTCTTCCATGTCCTTGGCAGTCAGCGCCGGCGCGGTCAGGCCGCCGCCCTGGCGGTTGATGCCCTTGTTGTTCGACAGCTCGCCGCCAACCTTGACGGTGGTGCAGATCTCGTGGCCGACGACCTTGTCGACGACCAGCACGATCAGGCCGTCGTTGAGCAGCAGCTTGTCGCCCGGCTTGACGTCGCGCGGCAGCGCCTTGTAGTCCAGGCCGACGCGTTCCTGGTTGCCCAGTTCGCCGTTTTCGCCCCACTTGGCGTCCAGGATGAAACGGTCGCCATTGTTCAGGAAGATCTTGCCTTCTTCAAACTTACCGACGCGGATCTTCGGACCCTGCATGTCAGCCATGATCGCCACTTCGGTGCCGCATTCCGCGGCGGCGCGGCGCACCAGCGCGGCGCGGTCGATGTGGTCCTGGGCCTTACCGTGCGAGAAGTTCAGGCGCACGACGTCGACGCCGGCGCGGATCATCTTCACCAGGATATCGAAATCGGTCGAAGCAGGGCCAATGGTGGCAACGATCTTGGTGGCGTTGTACAGGGGGCGCGCAGGTTGCATGTTGGAATCCTTGATTCTGAAAAGAGAAGCGCAGCCCCGGGGCTGCGCTCGCATTGACTTTGCGTTATTTCGTGTTCCGCTGGAGCAGGATGTCGACTGCCGGCAGGGTTTTCCCCTCGAGGAACTCGAGGAAGGCGCCGCCGCCGGTCGAGATATAGCCGATCTGGTCGCCGATCCCGTACTTGGCAATGGCCGCCAGGGTGTCGCCGCCGCCGGCGATCGAAAAGCCTTGCGACCTGGCAATCGCCAGCGCCAGGGTCTTGGTGCCTTCGGCGAACTGGTCGAACTCGAACACGCCTACGGGTCCGTTCCAGACGATGGTGCCGGCCTTGGCCACCTGTTCGGCCAGCATGGCGGCGGTCTTCGGACCGATATCGAGGATCATGTCGTCGTCCGCCACGTCGGCCACGTCCTTGACGGTGGCGGCAGCCGTTGGCGAGAATTCTTTCGCGCAGACGACGTCGACGGGAATCGGCACCGAGGCGCCACGCGCGCTCATCATGTCGATGATCTGTTTCGCCTCAGCGACCAGGTCGTTCTCGACCAGGGACTTGCCGATGTTCAGGCCGACGGCCTTCATGAAGGTATTGGCAATGCCGCCGCCGACGATCAGGTTGTCCACCTTGCCCGCCAGGCTCTGCAAAATGGAAAGCTTACTTGACACTTTCGAGCCGGCCACGATGGCCAGCAGCGGACGCTTCGGCTGGCCAAGGGCCTTGCCCAGCGCATCGAGTTCGGCGGCCAGCAGCGGGCCTGCCGCGACCACGGGCGCGAATTTTGCGATGCCGTGGGTGGTGGCTTCGGCGCGGTGCGCGGTGCCGAAGGCATCGTTCACATAGATGTCGCACAGCTTGGCCATCTTCTGGGCCAGCTCGTCGTCGTTCTTCTTTTCACCCTTGTTGACGCGGCAGTTCTCCAGCAGCACAACCTGGCCCGGCGCGACTTCAACACCATCGATCCAGTTTTGCTTGAGCTCCACTGGCTGGCCGAGCAGCTCGGACAGGCGCGCGGCGACCGGCGCCAGGCTGTCTTCCGGCTTGAACTCGCCTTCCGTCGGGCGGCCCAGGTGCGAAGTGACCATGACCGCGGCGCCGGCCTTGAGTGCAGCCTGGATGGCCGGCACGGAAGCGCGCACGCGGGTGTCTTCGGTGATATTGCCAGCGTCATCCTGCGGAACATTCAGGTCGGCGCGGATGAAAACGCGCTTGTTTTTCAGCACATCGCGATCGATCAGGTCTTGCAGGCGGGTGAAACTGAGAACGTCGTCCATTGGCTAGTCAACAGTGGAATAATGAAAGAACGTCATTGTACATTAGCAGACCTTGAAAAACCGTCGCGAGCGGCAGCTGTGCCGGTCGAGAAGCGCAGCTGTACGGCCGTACAGCGAGCATCGCAGAATGGCACAGCAACGCGCAGCAGGTTTGTCGAGGTTTGCTAGCCGGGGGCGCCAAAAACGTGCGAAATGCGCAACAGTGTGAAGACGAGCATTCCGAACAAAATGGTCAGGATCATGCTGCGGCGCCATAGGTAAAACGCCAGTGCCGCCAGGCCCGCGAGCAGCTTCGGGTTGGCCAGGCTCAGTTGCGCTGCGCCTTCTGCGTCGACCAGCATATCCGGCCCGACGATGGCGGCCAGCGCGCAGGCCGGCGCATAGCGCAGCATTTCCTGCACCCGCGGCGGGATCGTCACGCGGTGGCCGATCAGCCAGAACGAGCTGCGGGTAGCAGCGGTGGCCACGCATAGCACGCCGATGATGGCCCAGATTTCCCAATCAGACATGTTTCGCCTTTCGCTTGGCGAAGGTCTCTTCGACCACCATCGCCGTGACCATGCCGACCACCACCGCGAGCAGCAGGCCCAGTTTATAGGGCAAGCCATAGGCCAGCACCGAGATGGCGACCGCCACCACCACGCCGCACAGGGCGGCGCTATTGATGATCAGCGGGACCATGATGCAGAGGATGGCCAGCGTACCGGCGAAGCCCAGGCCCCATTCGGAAGGAATCGCGCTGCCCAGGAAGATGCCGACCAATGACCCGATCTGCCAGGCGAACCAGTTCGGGTACATCAGCCCTTTGAGATAGGACAGCTTGCCGGCCACGCGTTCGGCGGTCGGATAGCGCTGCAGGAACATCGCCACGGTCATGTCGCCGGAGACGTAGCCAAGCAGGAAGCGCTGCTTCCAGGGCAGGTGGGCAAAATGCGGCCCGAGCAGGGCAGAGAAGATGACGAAGCGCAGGTTGACCACCAGCGCGGTCGCGAAGATGACCCAGATCGGCGCGGCGGCCGCGATCAGGGGCAGCGAGGCAAGTTGGGCGGAGCCGGCGAACACCAGCAAGGTCATGCCAACCGCCTGCACCGGGCTCAAGCCGCTCTTGACCATCGCGATGCCCACCACCAGGCCCCAGGCGGCGATGCCGAACAGGGTAGGCAGGCCGGTCTTGAACCCTTCGCGCCAGGCGGCGGGGTCGTGCGCTTCCGTCCTTGCAGGATGGGGCTGGCCCGGCGGGGCGGCCTGGCTCATGTGGTCTTCCCGCAACGGCCATGGCAGGCAGCTGCGGCGACAGGCGTGAAGCGACGGGGCATGAAACGCATGTAAAAGATGTGCAAGGATGCGGCGCCGGGTAGCCAAGCTGCGCCCGGGCTCGATTGTAGTCAGTTTGTTATTCTACCGATCATTTCGGTATGCAGGGTGAATCCGGTAGAATCCTGTCTTTGTCCAAATTCGCTCAACGGAGAAACCAGATGAACCAAAAGACGATGCCCGTGGTGGAGCTCGAGGCCAAGGACTTGCCGGCACATTGCCCGAACCCGGCCATGCCGCTGTGGTCGTCGCACCCGCGCGTCTTCCTCGACTTCGACCACCATGGCGACGCCAAGTGCCCGTACTGCGGCACCCAGTACCGCCTGGCGGCCGGCACCGTACTGAAGCACCACTAATCGGTGTTTCACCGGCGCGCTCCAACAGCGCGCCGGTATCCATCCTCCCCTTCCATGCATTACCGTGCGCCCGCGTGGCTCCTGGGCGGCCACCTCCAGACCATCTATCCGGCGACCTGCATTGCCAGGCCGCCCGTCGCCTACCGGCGCGAGCGCTGGACGAGCAGCGACGGCGATTTCGTCGATGTCGATTTCGTCGACGGCCAGCCGGGCAAGCCGCTGGTGGTGCTGTTCCACGGGCTGGAAGGTTCGTCGGATAGCCATTACGCGCGTTCGCTGATGGCGGTATTGCAGGCGCGCGGCTGGTCGGGCGCGGTGCCCCACTTCCGTGGCTGCTCGGGCGAGCCGAACCTGACGCCGCGCTTCTACCACTCGGGCGACGCCGACGAAGTGGACTGGATCGTGCGCAAGCTGCATGCCCGTGCCCCCGGCCCGCTGTTCGCCGCGGGCGTGTCCCTGGGCGGGAATGCGCTGCTGCGCTGGCTGGGCGAATCGGGCCAGGCGGCCGGCATCGTCGACGCGGCGTGCGCGGTCTCCGCCCCACTCGACCTTGCGCAGGGCGGCAAGGCGCTGGGCTCCGGCTTCAACATGCTGTACACGCGCATGTTCCTTCAGACGCTCAAGCCCAAATGCCTGGCCAAGCTGGAACGCTTTCCCGGCCTGTTCGACCGCAGCGCCCTGATGAACGCGCGCGACCTCTACGCCTTCGATAACGTCGTCACCGCGCCGCTGCACGGCTACCGCGACACCGACGACTACTGGCACCGCGCCAGCGCCCGCCACGTGCTGCACGAGATCACGGTGCCGACACTGGTGCTGAACGCCCGCAACGATCCCTTCCTGCCGGGCGAGCACCTGCCCCTCACCGCATCGAACGCGGTGACGCTGGAATATCCAGACGAGGGGGGGCACGTCGGCTTTTCGGTCGGCCCCTTCCCGGGCCACATCGACTGGCTGCCGCAAAAGATCCTGCATTTCTTCGATGGCGTAGTCCCGAACTGCGCGACCCGGGCGCACGAACTATGCGAAGCTTCGTGACTATGGACGACATCGTAAAACAGGCAATGGCCAAGTGGCCCAACGTACCGCACTGCTACGGGTGGCTGGCGCTGGACGCACGCGGCAACTGGCGCATGCGCGACGACACCGCACAGCGTACCAACGGGCCCGGCGACAAGCTGGCGCACGTGGCGCTGATCGGCTTCATCAACCGCAATTACGCCCACGACGACAAGGGCCGCTGGTATTTCCAGAACGGCCCGCAGCGCGTGTACGTGAACCTGGAAGCCACGCCCTTCATCGCGCGTACCGATCCGGCGCAGGGCTTCGTGCTGCAGGACGGGCAGGCACTGCCGGCGGTGGATGGGGTATTCATGACCGATGCGGGTGCGGTGATCCTGCAGGCGGGCGACATCGTCGCCCAGCTGGACGACCGCGACGTGGAGCAGGTATTGGGACGGATGGAGCTGGAGGGCCGGCCGGCGTCGATCGAGGCGATCATGGCCTGGCTCGAGGATGATACCGAGGAGCTGGTGCTGGCGGTAGGCGAACAGCGCGTGCGCGTCGAACGGTTGGCGGCCGAGGCATTACCGCGCCGTTTTGGTTATGTGCAGCTGCCCGGGGCGTAATGTGCAAAGCACCGGCTCGTAGGGTGGTGCGGCTCCACCGGGGAATAGGCTTAGCCTGAAACTCGGATGCCGCCCACGCGTTCAACCCAAGGATGAGCAGCCGCACGACAATTCATCCACTGGTTGAACGCGTGGGCGGCAATTTAGCTACCAGCTAATCGCCATGTGCGATGGAGCCGCCCACCCTACGGTGTTCGATTATTCAAGCTGCAGCGACCAAGTCGCGCACCCCGACTCGCCTCACCGCTCCTTCTCTTCTTCCTTCTCCAGCTTCTGCCGCGCCTTCAACTCGCGCTCGCGCGCATCGATCACGGCCTGGTCATAGAACGACACATCCCCCGCCTTGCGCGCCAACTCCAGCTGCGCCACCGCCGCCGGCAGCGCGCCGGCCACCACATACGATTCGGCCAGCGCCATGTGCTGCAAGGCGATCTTCCCCTGCTTCGCATAGGCCTTGGCCAGCATGTCGTGCAGCTTCGGCTCTTCGCGATAAAGCTGCGTCTGGTCGCGCAGGTAGCGCGTCGCTTCGTCCAGCTTGCCGGCCGCGATCAGCGCCTCGCCGTACTGGCGTGCCAGCGCGCGCGACAGCGGATAACGCTGGCGCGCCAGGTCCGCATCCTGTACCGCCCCCTGCACCACGGACGACGGCTGGCCCGGCGCCAGCTTGATCTCGAGCGCCAGCCCGGTGAACATCGTGGCACCGTCGCCGGCATTCGACTCGGTCGAGAACACGCCCTCTTTCGGCTTCACGGTGCTGCGCGCCTTGTCCAGCCAGGACTGCGCCTCGACCGTATTCCCCTGGCGCAGCGCCAGCAGCGCGAGGCCATACTGGGCGCCGGCTTGCAGGTGGCGGTGCCCTTCCTTGAGCTGGGTCTCGAAGGCATTCTTGGTGTCGCGCCGGCCGCCCACGCTTTCGTCCTGCAGCACGCGCGCACGCGCACGCACCAGCTGGAAGTCGAGGTTGTCGACGCGCGGCTTCTTCGGGATCTCGCGGATGCGCGCCTGCATATCGGTGATGCGCTCGGCCGTCAGCGGGTGGCTGCTCAGGCTGGCCATGTGGGCGGGAATGTCGCCATACATCTTGGTGGCGGTCTGCAGGCGTTTGAAGAAGCCGACGATGCCGGTGGTGTCGTAGCCGCCCGCACTCATGATCTGGAAACCGACCCGGTCCGCTTCGCGCTCGGCATCGCGGCTGAAATTGAGCTGGCGCTGCACGGCCAGGCCCTGGCCGCCCATCAGCACGCCCATCGCGGCGTCCGAACTGGTGCGGGCGGCCAGCGCCGCGAGGATCATCGCCGCCAGCGGCAGCAGCACGTCCTGCTTCTGCTGTCCCAGCATGCGGGCGATATGGCGCTGCGAGACGTGGCCGATCTCGTGCGACATCACGCCGGCCAGCTCGGATTCGTTCTGGGCCGCGACGATCAGCCCCGTATGCGCCCCGATGAAGCCGCCCGGCAGCGCGAACGCGTTCAGGTTCGGGTCGCGCATGGCAAAGAACGAGAAATCGGCATTGGTCTCGCCGCGTGCGCCCGGCACCGCCACGACCAGCGCGTTGCCGAGGTTGTTCAGGTACTCGGTGATCGGGTCGTCGTCGAGATAGGCGGGATCGCGCCGGACGTCGCGCATGATTTCCTCGCCCAGCTTGCGTTCGACCACCGGCGACAGGTCTTGCCGCGCGGCGTCGCCGAGCGTCGGCAGGCTGTTGTCGGGCTTTTTCTGGGGCTCGGCGGGAGCGGCAATGGCACAGGCAGCCGCCGCGCACAGGGCGAGGGCGGTCAATGCAGGGCGCCAGCGGCGCGCCGATGCTGGGCGGGAAGCATATTTCACAGTGCTATCATAACCTTATCCGCCGCCGCCTTGCTGCCCGGCGAACCACTTTAATCCTTACCTAATTTTTCTTGCAATGAGCTCCCCTACCCCGCCCTCCGAACACCTGACCCACTTCGATTCCACCGGCCAGGCCCACATGGTCGACGTCGGCGCCAAGCAGGACACCCACCGTATCGCCGTCGCCGCCGGCACGATCCGCATGAAAGCGGAGACGCTGGCGCTGATCCAATCGGGCAATGCCAAGAAAGGCGACGTCATCGGCATCGCGCGTATCGCGGCGATCATGGCCTCGAAGCGCACCAGCGACCTGGTGCCGCTCTGCCATCCGCTGCCGATCACACGGGTGGCGGTGGACTTCGAGATCGATGCGGCGGCCAGCAGCGTGCACTGCCGGGCGCAGGTCGAGACCATCGGCAAGACCGGGGTAGAGATGGAAGCGCTCACTAGCGTGCAGGTCGGCCTGCTGACTATCTATGACATGTGCAAGGCGGTCGACCGCGGGATGGTGATGACCAATGTGCGGGTGCTGGAGAAGCACGGGGGAAAGAGCGGGGACTGGACAGCCGAACTCTGATTTTCCATCCGCTCAGGCGCGCTCGCGGGCGAGGACCGTGGCCGCTGATCCCAGCTGCTTTCCACGCCACTTTGTCATGTCCACGCCTTTCACCAGCAGCCAGAGGCACATCGCGCTCTCCCCGAGAAACGCCGGCAACAGGATCGCCGGGAACAGCGCACCCTGCACTGCCGGCGACAGGAACATGGCAAAGCTGTTGACGAGGTAGCACGCGCCCACGACCTGCATCCCGACGCCAAGGATGGCGGGGAGGTAGCCGGACTTCCGAATTAAATACCCCACCAGCAGGCATTGCACGCCGAAGAAAATCAGGGCGACCCCGAAGGTCTTGGCATGCGCAAGGACGGCCAGGTAACTCATGCCATGGCGCTGCTCCGCGCTGGCGACTGTCGCCAATGCCGTGCTGGTGAGCGGATCGAGCGCTGCTTGCAGGTGCAGTGCGCAGAGGCTTTCGACGGCCAGCGACACCAGTCCGAAACACACGACCGCCACCGCCAGGTAACGGTTGACTGGCCGCAGGAGGAAGTACCAGATCGCCGTCAGGGCGACGGCGCAGACCAGCAGGACCAGCTGGCCGGCGATGCCCAGTCGCCACAGGAATTCCGATTCGAGGATGCGCTGGGCGGTGGCGCCTGGGTCTCCGGACACGATCAGGCTGTTCCGGATGAAGGCTTCGCCGAGCAGGCCAATCACGATGATGACCAGGTAGAGAAGGCCTCCGAGTCGAGCGACGCGCTGCACGGAGCGCGTGTCGTCCTGGGTACGATGTGCTTCGTTCATGCTGCTTCCCTGTGGTGAGTGGCGGTCCAGTTGAGATTACGGCAATGATGTCACAGCGTCAATACACCCACAGGAGCCACCGCAGCGGGTGCTTCAACCCTCGCCGTACGGCGTAAAGCCGAACCCATTCCCGATCACCCCCACCAGCGCGGCCTTGTTCTCCCCGCTTTCGCTGATGTCCGCCAGCACCTCGGCCACCGTCGCGGCGCGCCGCTCCAACAGGTCGCTCCAATAGGCGAGCCCCGCCGCTTCCGGCGCGCGGTGCAGGATGTTTTCGTAGAAGCGGGCGACCAGTTGCTGGCTGGTCGGGTTGACGCCGTAGATGCCCTTGAATTCGGCCGAATTGATGAAGTTTGCCGCCACGCTGTCCAGGCTGGAACCCTTGTCCATCGTGCCGATCCAGTACCCCAGCCCGCCACCGTCCGGCGTGCGGTTGAACGCCGCCTGGTACAGCCGGTAGGCTTGTCCGGCATTGCCGTCGATATCCAGCGCCAGGGTGCCGTCCGCGAACACGATGCGCTCCACATTGACGAGCTGGTTGGTGGCGCCGGACTTGTCGGTCACGGTAAACGCCGGTGCGGTGGCGCCTGCCTTCACCGTCGCATCGGCCCGCAGCCCGGCGAGCTTCACGACGTCGAGGCCGATTCCGCCATCGATTCGGTGGCTGCCGCCCAGCAGCGAAACGAGGTCGTTGCCTGCCCCGCCGTTGGCATGCAGGCGACCGCCGCCGCCCGCCAGCGTGACCAGGTCGTTGCCGGCGCCGGCGTCCACCACCACGTCTTCGTATAGCCGGGCGGGCAATTCCACGACGATGTCGTCATTGCCGGCCGAAGCGCGCAGCAGGTTCGCCATGATCGAGTCGGTCGAACGCATCTGGGTCTGCGTATTGGTCACGTTGAAGAAGCTGCCGTCCCGGTACGCCGTCTGGTAGGCCGTGAGCATGCCCTCGACCACCCCGTGCGACAGTCCCTGGCCCATGCTGTTGAGATCGCCCGACACATTGAACTGTCCCTCGATCACGCCGGACAGGATGTATTTGTCGGACGTCGCCGTCAGCTTGTTGAGCGTGCCCCTCAGCGCCCCGTTACCGGAGAGGCTGAGCGCGCCATTCAATACGACCGACACGTTCCCCACCGTCGGCTCATAGTAGGGGCTATAAGTCGGGACATGGGTGGCGATACGGATGGCATTCAGGGTCGATGCCTGCGTTTGCGAAGGCATCAGCGACAGCCCGTTGGCGCCGATGACGTAGTCGTAGTTCAACTGGCCGGCGACGCTGAAGGTGAGCGCTCCGGGCGCGACGAATTCGCTGTTGGTCGCCGTTGCGGTGCCGCTGGCCGCATTCGGATTGACCATCTGGACGCCGTTATAGGTACGGAATGCACCATCGTCGAAGTTGAGGCGCAGGGTGCTGCCCAGGAAGCTATAGGACGTGTAATACGGGTAGTTCTGTCCGATGGCGTGGCTGGTGGTGGCGAACAGGTCGACCAGGCTTCCCAAATCGTCATTGAATGCAGGATTGGCTGCTTCGGCCTTCTGCTCGGTGTCGACGACGGCTTGCGAAAGTTTGATTCTGACTGTAGTCACGGCAGGTCCTCGGGAAGAAGCGGGTTCGCTATGGGAACGGCATTGTAGTCATCCCTGCAAGCCCCAAATCTCGCCAATCTCCACTTTCCGTAATTACCCGCATGGGGTATTTGTTAGCTGCTATGATTCGCCCTTTTTTGCATTTCACCCGACGGCGAACCAGCCGCGACACCCATGAACAGCGCCCCAGTCCAGGAACTCAAGCAGCAGGAATTCGAGTTCGAGACAATGAACCTGCAGGTCGGTCTGCGCCTGCAGGTGATGACGCATCGGCAGATCAAGCCGGTCCAGTATTTTTTAGACCCTGATCGGGTACGTCAAGGACGAGTACATCATCATCAAGACCCCGCTCGAAAACGGGGTGCCGATTTCCATCACGGAAGGCGACCCGCTGACGGTCAGGGTGTTCTCGGGAGTGAATGTTTGTTCGTTCGCCTGTTCGGTCGAGCGCGTGTTCGCGCGTCCGCTGTTCTATCTCCACCTGTCCTTCCCGACCTCGATCCAGGGCACCAGCCTGCGCGGTGCGATGCGGGTCAAGGCTGCTATCCCGGCGCGCGTCTCCCCGATGGGTAACGGGGGGCGCCCGATCGACTGTTCCCTGACAAATGTGTCGGTGAGCGGCGCGCGTATCGATTCCCAGCATCCGCTGCCGCCCGATAATGAAGTCGTCGGGCTGAAATTCACGCTGGTGACGCCGCCGAGCAACCAGGAAGTGCAGGTCGAAACACTGGCCGCCATCCGCAACACGACGGTGTCCAAGGCCGGGCCAGACAAGGCCGACGTGTTCAGCTACGGGGTGCAGTTCGTCGACCTTGATCCGGTGCACTACACGCTGCTACAGAACATGACCTATGAAGCCTTGCTGGCGGACCGGCTGAAGATCGTCTAGGTTTCCGCTTTCCTTTCCGCTGCCCGCCCTGTGGTGGGTGACGCGCTCCTGTCGCTCCTCAACATGTCACATGGTAAATTGCACGCCTATGCGCGCGGCGCCCTGCCGCGCGTCGACATGACAACGAGGATGGAGCATGAAATTTCGTTTGCCGAATTTGCTGCCGAATTTGCTGCAATTAGTGCCGATCGCGGCAGCTACCCTGGCTGCCACCACCGCGATGGCCGCGCCGCGCGGCTTTACCGTGGAAGACCTGGTGAACATGGAACGGGTAGGCAGCCCGGCCGTGTCGCCTGACGCGAACCGCGTCGTGTACACCGTGCGCAGCACGGACATGGGCAAGAACCGCGGCCATACCGAACTCTGGATGGTCGACCTGCGCGCCGCGAAGCCGGCGCCGCAGCGCCTGGCCAGCCACGCATCGAGCAGCACCGATCCGGAATGGTCGCCTTCGGGCGACGCGATCTACTTCCTGTCGACCCGTTCGGGCTCGTCGCAGGTCTGGCGCCAGCCGGTCGATGGCGGCAAGGCGCGTGGCAAGCCGGCCAAGGTCACCGACCTGCCGCTTGACGTCGACAGCTTCCGCGTCTCGCCCACCGGCGAACGCATCGCGATGAGCATGTCGGTGTTCCGCGACTGCCTTGAGCTCGCCTGCACCAGGAAGCGTGCCGATGCCAAGGCGAAGGACAAGGCGAGCGGCAAGCTGTACGACCGCCTGTTCGTGCGCCATTGGGATACCTGGAACGACCACCGCAACGCCGTGCTGTTCTCGGCGCCGCTCGACGCCAGCGGCAAGGCTGGCAGCACGCCGGTCAGCCTGTCCGGCTCGCTCGATGGCGACGTGCCCTCAAAGCCCTTCGGCGACCGCGAGGAATTCCGCTTCAGCCCGGACGGCAAGACCATCGTGTTTTCGGTACGCCTGGCCGGCAAGACCGAAGCGTGGTCGACCAATTTCGACCTGTACACGGTGCCTGCGGCCGGCGGCGCCGCACCGCGCAACCTCACGCCCGACAATCCGGCATGGGATGCCAAGGGCGTGTATTCGCCGGACGGGCGCACCCTCGCCTACCTGGCGATGGCGCGGCCCGGCTTCGAGGCCGACCGCTTCCAGGTGATGCTGATGGACATGGCCACCGGCTCGACGCGCAAGCTGGCAGTCGACTGGGACCGCTCGGTCGGCAGCCTGCAGTGGCGCGCCGACGGCAAGGCCTTGATTGTCGACGCCGAAGACCTGGGCCAGCGCCGCCTGTACTCGATCGACGTGGACAGTGGCAAGGTCGCGGCACTGACCGACAAGGGCGCGGTCGGCGCCTTCGACGTGCGCGGCGATACCGTCGCCTATACCCAGGCCAACCTGGCTTCGGGTGCGCAGCTGTTCTCGATGAAGCTGGGAAGCCAGCCTACCCAGCTGACCACCCTGAACACCGAACGCCTGAAGGACGTGCGCTGGGGCCAGTACGAGCAGTTCAGCTTCAAGGGTGCTAACGGCGACACCGTCTACGGGCATGTCATGAAACCGTGGAATGCCGAGCCGGGCAAGAAGTATCCGGTCGCCTTCCTCGTCCATGGCGGCCCGCAGGGCAGTTTCGGTAATGGCTGGAGCTACCGCTGGAACCCCCAGGTGTATGCGGGCGCGGGTTATGCCACCGTGTTCATCGACTTCCACGGCTCGACCGGCTATGGCCAGAAGTTCACCGATTCGATCAGCGGCGACTGGGGCGGCAAACCGCTCGAAGACCTGCAAAAAGGCCTGGACGCGGCGGTACAGAAATTCCCGTGGCTGGACCGCGGCCGCAGCTGCGCACTGGGCGCATCCTACGGCGGCTACATGATGAACTGGATCGCGGGGAACTGGAACGATGGCTTCCGCTGCCTGGTGAACCACGATGGCGTGTTCGACAACCGGGGCATGGCCTATTCGACCGAGGAACAGTGGTTCACCGACTGGGAAAACGGCGGCGCCTATTTCGCGGTGCCGCAGAACCACGAGCGCTTCAATCCTGTCCACCACGTGAACAAGTGGAAGACGCCGATGCTGGTGATCCAGGGCGACCTCGATTTCCGCATCCCGACCGCGCAGGCGCTGTCGACGTTTACCGCGCTACAGCGCAAGGGCATCGACAGCCAGCTGCTGGTGTTCCCGGACGAGAACCACTGGGTGCTGAAGCCGGCCAATTCGCTGCAGTGGCACCATACCGTGATCAACTGGCTGGACAAGCACCTGAAGCAGTAAGCAGTGCGCCCGCTGGTGGAATGCGGGCGGGTTAACGAAAAAGAGACCGCCGGGGCGGTCTCTTTTTTATCGCTTGCCGGTTACTCAGGCAACTCGATTATGGTGCTGGAGCAGGGGCAGCGGCGGCTTCGGCGCAACCAGCTGGCTTGTAGCTCTCGTTCTCTTCATCGAAACCGGTGACGACGCAGGTGTAGATACCGGCAGCGCTGCGGTTCAGTGCGATGGTCGGGGCGGTCGCTGGGTCTTCAGCAAGGCGGCCAGCGTTAGCGATGGTGCACTTCAGGGCTTCGCCGCCGTCTGCGGTTGGAACCGACGCTTCGATCGTGGTGCAGTTACCGGTCGTTGCAGCCAGGCCAGCTTTCGCCAGGTAGTCTTCAGCATCGTCAGCGTCAGCTGGCATGCCTTCGACGACAGCCATTTCGTAGCCGGTCTTGCCAGCCGAGATGTCGGCGTAAGCAGCGGTTGCCTTCGACTTGGCGATGTAATCCTGGTAAGCAGGGATTGCAACAGCAGCCAGGATACCGATGATGGCGACGACGATCATCAGTTCGATCAGGGTGAAGCCGCCTTGGGCTTTTTTGGTTTGCATTTGCTTGAAGTTCATTTTGTATCTCCAGGGTGGTGAATCAGGGGTTGTTGGGTTACTGCTTGTTGCCACGCTTTCTTATATGCAAGCGGTGTGCCAGCCCTAAAAATGTCAATTTTATGAGTACGGAGATAACAAAACGGCGTGCCAACGCAAGTTTTAGCTTGATTGGTGACAAAATTTGTCATGTGATGCCAGCAATTTTTGTCACCTGAACAGTTTACGTAACGCAATTTGTCATGCATGGACCAAATCTGGCACGGTGACCTCCTCCAGGCGTGCCAGCATGCGTCATCGCAGGCAAAAAAAAAACGGAGAGCTTGCGCTCCCCGCTTTTGGCAACCCTGAAGGTCGTCAGTATTACAGCATGGCCTTCAGCAGGCGCGCCATTTCCGACGGGTTCTTGGTGGCCTTGATGCCGCACTCTTCCATGATGTCCAGCTTGGCTTGCGCGGTATCGGCGCCGCCCGAGATCAGCGCGCCGGCGTGGCCCATGCGCTTGCCCGGAGGAGCGGTGACACCGGCGATGAAGCAAACGACCGGCTTCTTCATGTTGTCCTTGATCCAGTAGGCAGCATTGCCTTCGTCCGGACCGCCGATTTCGCCGATCATGATGACCGCGTCGGTATCAGGATCGTCGTTGAACATGCGCATCACGTCGATGTGCTTCAGGCCGTTGATCGGGTCGCCGCCGATACCGACTGCCGACGACTGGCCCAGGCCCAGTGCGGTCAGCTGGCCGACTGCTTCATAGGTCAGGGTACCCGAACGCGACACGACGCCGATGCGGCCCTTCTTGTGGATGTGGCCCGGCATGATGCCGATCTTGATTTCGTCAGGGGTGATCAGGCCTGGGCAGTTCGGGCCCAGCAGCAGGGTCTTCGAGCCGGCTTTGGCCATGCGGTCCTTCAGGGCCATCATGTCACGGACAGGAATGCCTTCGGTGATGCAGATTGCCAGATCCAGGTCAGCTTCGACGGCTTCCCAGATGGCAGCGGCTGCGCCTGCAGGCGGCACGTAGATGACCGACACGTTGGCGCCGGTGGCGGCCTTGGCTTCCGACACGTTGGCGTAGATCGGGATGCCTTCGAAGTCTTCGCCGGCCTTCTTCGGGTTCACGCCTGCGACGAAGGCAGCTTTGCCGTTCGCGTAGTCGCGGCACATGCGGGTATGGAACTGGCCGGTTTTACCGGTGATACCCTGGGTAATGACTTTAGTATCTTTGTTGATCAGGATCGACATTTGTTTATTCCTTAATTAGGCTTGACCAGCTGCAGCGGCGACGACGGCCTTGGCTGCATCTTCCATCGTATCGGCAGCGATGATCGGCAGGCCGGAGTCGGCCAGCATCTTCTTGCCCAGGTCTTCGTTGGTGCCCTTCATGCGGACGACCAGCGGCACCTGCAGCGACACAGCCTTCGATGCGGTAATCACGCCTTCGGCGATCACGTCGCAGCGCATAATGCCGCCGAAGATGTTGACCAGGATGGCTTTCAGGCCAGGGTTCTTCAGCATGATCTTGAATGCTTCGGTGACTTTCTCAGCCGTCGCACCGCCGCCCACGTCCAGGAAGTTGGCCGGCTCGCCGCCGAACAGCTTGATGGTGTCCATGGTGGCCATCGCCAGGCCGGCGCCGTTCACCAGGCAGCCGATGTTGCCGTCGAGCGAGATGTAGGCGAGGTCGAACTTTGATGCTTCGACTTCGGCTGGATCTTCTTCGTCCAGGTCGCGGTAGGCGACGATTTCCGGCTGGCGGTACAGCGCGTTCGAGTCGAAGTTGAACTTCGCGTCGAGGGCGATGACCTTGCCCGAACCGGTCAGGATCAGCGGGTTGATTTCAGCCAGCGACGAATCGGTTTCCCAGTAGGCTTTGTACAGGCCCTTCAGCTGCACGCGGGCGTCGGCCAGCGATTCGGCAGGCACGCCGATCTTGGTCGAGATGTCATCCGCTTCGGCGTCGGTCAGGCCGACGGCCGGGTCGATCGCGATCGAGTGGATTTTTTCCGGGTTGCTGTGCGCGACTTCTTCGATGTCCATGCCGCCTTCCGACGAGGCCATCAGCACGACGCGCTGCGAAATGCGGTCGGTGACCATTGAGACGTACAGTTCCTTCTTGATGTCGGCGCCTTCTTCGACCAGCAGGCGACGCACTTTCTGGCCTTCAGGGCCAGTCTGGTGCGTGATGAGCTGCATGCCCATGATCTGTTCTGCGTATTCCTTGACCTGCTCCAGCGACTTGGCAACCTTGACGCCGCCGCCCTTGCCGCGGCCGCCAGCATGGATCTGCGCCTTGACGACCCAGACCGGGCCGCCCAGCTCTTCAGCAGCCTTGACTGCTTCTTCGACCGACATGCACGGAATGCCGCGCGGAACGGTCACTCCGAACTTTCGGAGGATCTCTTTGCCTTGATACTCATGGATTTTCATGCTGGCTTCCCTTCGTCTATTACTGATTTAGAAATACGGTTGAACTACTAATAATATGAGAAAACTTCGCGCTAACCCGCCACGGCCTTGATCGACCAGCGGGGATAGTAGGTGGCCACGGCGGGTCCGTCGCTGCGCAGGGCATGGCAACGGTCGAGCTCAAAGGGCCGTTCGGCCGGGTTGGTGGCGACTTTCGCGTCGGCGCCGCGGGTGTCGAACACGTCGTCGGCAAAGGCCTGCAGCGCTGCGGTAGGCAGCACCTGGGCCAATTCGGTCAGGTGGGTGCAACCGAGCACGCCGGAGAGGCGGTCTTTCAGGTGCAACCGGAAATGGTTCATCAGCGACAGGCCGACCAGCTTTTTGTAGGCAGGAGCTATCGTCTCACAAAAACCGGGATACGGAACGGCATCGGACGCGGCTTCGGCATCCACGATGGTCAGCTTGCGGTCGATGGTGACGCGCAGTTTGAGGTCGTGCACAGGCAGGCCGCCCGGACGGGTGCCGGAGGCGAGCGGGATGTCACGGGTTTTGACGTCGCGGATACTGGCGTCCAGATCCCACAGGCCATCATCGCGCGCATAGGCTTCGACGGTGATGGCGCGCGTATGCCGGAGCGAGCGCGATACGGGAAGAGACAGGGGCATAAAAACCAATGCCGCTTGCGCGGCCGTTAGTGGTGCAGCCAGTGTGCGTTATGCACGTTGCCGTAGCTTCTACGACAACAACCGCTCATGCGGCGCTGCTTAAACCACAAAAGTTTATCACAGGGCGTTGTAGGTTGCACTGCAACAGAGCCGTTTTTAGGGGTTAGGGACAGATGTGGTGAGGTTTATTGCAGTGTGGTCAATGTTGCAGGGGCGTTGGGAGGCGAGTGGGCGTGAGAGGGTAGTTGAACAGTTGTTACCTATGTCCCTAGACAGGTGTTACCTATGTCCCTAGACAGGTGTTACCTATGTGCCTAGACATGCGTCGGTTTGCTTTCGTAGGGTGGGCAGGTTCTCCTGCCCACGCGGTCAAACCGTGTTCACGTATCGCAGATGCCATTCCATTGGGTCGAAGCAGCATCGGGATGTTTGGCAGAAAGTAGCGTGACCTATACGCCAGCACTGGTTGGACGCGTGGGCAAGGGACTTGCCCACCCTACGATGTGCGACTGCGCAACGGCGGCAACTGCGGAGGATTGCCGGAAATGCAAACCGGCGCTAGCGCGCAGCGCCATCGCCCGTTGAGGAATATGCCGGGGCATATCGGGGATGACGCTCCGCGCTGGCGCCGGAACAGCGCGCTGGGGAGGCACGCTTGAAATACTTATTAGAAAATACTCATGAGCCATGGCTGGTACGACCCAGAAGCTGAGGCTTTACGACCGCGCCGATACAAGCGACACTGCCATCCCTCAGAACTCGTCGTCTTCCGGGCCACCCTGCATTGCAATGCGCGCTGCACGCTGAGAAAAGCCGCGCTGCAGCAGGAAGCGCATCTGCTTGGCACGCTCGGCCGCGTCAAGCGCGACGGTGCCGAACTTGCGCTGCCAGACTTCGGTAGCGCGCGCCGTTTCGGTGTCGGTCAGGCCGGCCTTGAGTTCAGCCAGCGCGTCGCCATTGACGCCGTGGCTTTTGAGCTCGGCCATCACCCGGCTGTTGCCGAAACGTGCTGCGCGCCGGTTGATGAGCGACTCGGCAAAACGTTCCTGCGACAGCCAGTTGTTCTTTTCAAGGAAATCCAGGAGGGCTTCCACGTCATCGCCCTCCTCGGCATAACGGGCCAGTTTTCGTCCCAGCTCGAGCCGGCTGTGCTCGCGCATCGACAGATAGCGAAGCGCGCGCCCTTTGAGGCTGAGCTGGGGTGCTGGCATGGTGACCTAGCGAAGACCGCCGGCGATTACTCGCCGACCGCCTGCAGCTTCACCTTGCCGGCTTCTTCAGCGGCAGCGACAGCCGCAGTGACCGGCGGCAATTCACGCACGCCCAAGGCCGTACGGACCTTGTTCTCGATCTCGCGGGCCAGCGCAGGACGATCGCGCAGGAACTGGCGGGCGTTGTCCTTGCCCTGTCCGATGCGTTCGCCGTTATAGCTGTACCACGAGCCCGACTTCTCGACGATCTTGTTGTCGGCGCCGAGGTCCAGGATTTCGCCTTCGCGCGACGTGCCTTCTCCATAAAGAATGTCGAAGTGCGCTTCTTTGAACGGCGGCGCGATCTTGTTCTTGACGACCTTGACCTTGGTTTCGTTACCGATCACCTCGTCACCCGACTTGATCGAACCGGTACGGCGGATGTCCAGGCGCACGGAGGCGTAGAACTTCAGCGCGTTACCGCCGGTGGTGGTTTCCGGGCTGCCGAACATGACACCGATCTTCATACGGATCTGGTTAATGAAGATCACCAGGGTATTCGTACGGTTGATCGAGCCGGTCAGCTTGCGCAGCGCCTGCGACATCAGTCGTGCCTGCAGGCCCGGGAGCGAGTCGCCCATGTCGCCTTCGATCTCGGCGCGCGGGGTCAGTGCCGCCACCGAGTCGATGACCACGAGGTCGACCGAACCCGAACGCACCAGTGCGTCGGTGATTTCGAGGGCCTGCTCGCCGGTGTCCGGCTGCGAGATCAGCAGCTCGGACAGGTTAATGCCCAGCTTTTGCGCATAGCCCACGTCGAGCGCGTGCTCGGCGTCGATGAAGGCGCAAGTGCCGCCCAGCTTTTGCATTTGTGCGATGGTCTGCAAGGTCAGCGTGGTTTTACCCGACGATTCCGGACCGTAGATCTCGACAATACGACCGCGCGGTAGGCCACCGACGCCCAGCGCGATGTCCAGGCCCAGCGAACCGGTGGAAACAGTCTGCACCTCTTCGACCGGCGTATTGGCATCCATACGCATGACCGAACCCTTGCCGAACTGCTTTTCAATTTGCGCCAGGGCGGCGGCCAGCGCCTTGCCCTTTTCAGCGGCATTTACTGCGGTTTTTTTATCGTCCATGGTGTACTTTCAGCTGTGGAGTAGGCAAGGTAGGGGCACTACCGCGGAAAACAAGGTAACTACTGTATAAAAACTCAGTTGTTCTGAAATACGAAATCAAGCCAGCACTGTATATAAATCCAGTAGTTTGAGCAAGCGATAAATGCGGGTGTGGTAGTCTCGCATTGTTGCGTTAAATCAAACACAATATAGGCCCGACAACAGCCTCATGTGCACAGGTGCTTCCCATGCGAATTCTGCTCGCCGAAGATGATAGCGTACTTGCCGACGGCCTCACCCGATCGCTGCGCCAGTCCGGCTATGCGATCGATTGCGTCAAGAACGGCCAGGACGCCGACACGGCCCTGTCCACCCAGGAATTCGACCTCCTCATCCTCGACCTCGGCCTGCCCAAGCTGTCGGGGCTCGAAGTGCTGCGCCGCCTGCGGGCTCGTTCGTCGCTGCTGCCGGTACTGATCCTGACCGCCGCCGATTCGGTCGAGCAGCGCGTCGAAGGGCTCGACCTCGGCGCCGACGACTACATGGCCAAGCCGTTCGCGCTGTCCGAACTCGAGGCGCGGGTGCGCGCCCTGACCCGCCGCGGCGCCGGCGGCGGCCCAGCGGTGGTGCGCCATGGCCCGCTGGTGTACGACCAGGTCGGCCGTAGCGCCTATATCAACGAGCAGATGCTGGACCTGTCCGCGCGCGAGCTCGGCCTGCTGGAGGTGCTGCTGGCGCGCACCGGGCGCCTGGTGTCCAAGGAGCAGCTGGTCGACCACCTGTGCGAATGGGGCGAGGAAGTGTCGAACAACGCCATCGAGGTCTACGTGCACCGCCTGCGCAAGAAGATCGAGGTGGGCGGCGTGCGCATCGCCACCGTGCGCGGCCTCGGCTACTGCCTCGAGAAGTTTTCCGACGCCGCGCGCCCGGCCATCGCCGACAGCAAACCTGCCGACAAGTGAGCGAGCGCCGCGCCGGGTTCGAGGCCGCGCCCGTCCCCTGGGCGGCCGAGCCGCCTTACGTTCCGCCGAATCCGGAACCGGACGAGAACATCCGGCACTCGCTGTTCGGCGAGATCCTCGACTGGATGCTGGCCCCGCTCCTGCTGCTGTGGCCAATGAGCATCGCGATCACCTACCTGGTGGCCAAGTCGATCGCCAACCAGCCCTTCGACGACGCGCTGGAAGACCGGGTCACCGTGCTGTCGCAGCAGATCCGCACCGTCGCCGGCCGGCCGACCGTGCAGCTGCCCGGCAGCGCGCGCGACGTGCTGCGCGCCGACGACGTCGACAGCGTCTACTTCCAGATCAGCGGGCCTGGCGGCCTGCACCTCGACGGCGACCGCGACCTGCCGCGCCCGCTTCCCAATACGCCGGGCGCCGCCCTGGACAGCGCCCGCAGCGGCGCCGTCAGCTTCCGCAACGACAGCATCCACGGCACCCCGGTGCGGGTGGCTTATTCGTATGTGAACCTCGAACCGCTGCACGAAGGCCCAGGCACTCCGGACCTGGCCCTGGTGCAGGTGGCGGAAACCCTCGACAAGCGCGCCCACCTGGCCAACGAGATCATCAAGGGCGTGATCCTGCCGCAGTTCATCATCCTGCCGGTGATCCTGGCGCTGGTGTGGTTTGCCCTGTCGCGCGGTCTCACGCCGCTGGCCGAACTGCAGGAACGCATCCGCGCGCGCCCGCCCGACGACCTGTCGCCGATCGACCCGCGCCAGGTGCCGGAAGAGATCTCGCCGCTGGTTGGGTCCTTCAACGACATGCTCGAACGCCTGGCCCAGACCGTCGAGATGCAGAAGCGCTTCATCGCCGACGCCGCGCACCAGATGAAGACTCCGCTGGCGGGCATGCGCATGCAGTCCGAACTCGCGCTGCGCCAGGTCGACCCGGAAGAGATCCACCGCTCGCTGGAGCAGCTGGCCAAGAGCTCGGAGTCGGCCACGCGCCTGGTCAACCAGCTGCTGGCGCTGGCGCGCGCCGAGAACCAGCCGCATGCGGGCCTGGCCTTCGAGGCGATCGACCTCGCGCAGCTGGCGCGCGCCACCGTGCAGGACTGGGTCCAGGCCTCGTTCGCGCACCGGATCGATTTCGGCCTGGAGCTGCCGGACCAGCCGCCCGGGTACCTGCCGGATGAGCCCCCCGTCATCGCCGGCAATGCATTGATGCTGCGCGAACTGCTGTCGAACCTGATCGACAATGCGCTGCGCTACACGCCGCAGGGCGGCAGCGTGACGGTGCGCGTGCGGCGCGACGGCGAACACGTCTTGCTCGAAGTCGAGGACACCGGCCCCGGCATCCCGCCCGCCGAGCGCGCCCATGTGTTCGAGCGCTTCTACCGCATCCTGGGCAGCAACGTCCCGGGCAGCGGGCTGGGACTGGCGATCGTGCGCGAGATCGCGCAGCAGCACGGCGCCGAGATCGATATCTTCAACAATCCGCGCAGCGACTCCAGGAAGCACCCGGGCAGCCTGTTCCGCCTGACCTTCCCGCCACCGCTGCACCACGCCGACGATGCCCAGGATGCCGACCATGCCGACTGACACCCCCGCCGCGCCACCCGACGACGCGGCGCGCCTGCAGCGCCTGCTGGCCGCGCGCGCCGCGCACTGGGACCGCACGCGGCGCCTGACCGCCGTGCTGATGGTGCTGTGGCTCGCCACCGGTTTCGGCACCGTGTACTTCGCACGCGAGCTGGCCCGGTTCACCCTGTTCGGCTGGCCGCTGTCGTTCTACATGGCGGCCCAGGGGGCCTCGCTGGTGTCGCTGGCGATCATCGGCTGGTACGCCTGGCGGATGCGCCGCCTCGACCAGATGTATGGCGTGCAGGAAGCTGGCGCATGAGCGCCACCAAGCCGCCCTATTTCCGCAAGCTGTCGCGCTACTACCTCTGGTACACCGGCTGCTTCGCGCTGTTCCTGGTGTCGCTCGCCCTGCTCGAACAGGAAGGCATGCCGCGCCTGTGGATCGGCTATATCTTCATGTTCGCCACCATCGCGCTGTACGCCACCATCGGCGTGGTGGCGCGCACCTCGAACGTCACCGAATACTATGTGGCCGGGCGCCGGGTGCCGGCCCTGTTCAACGGCATGGCCACGGCGGCCGACTGGATCTCGGCGGCCAGCTTCATCAGCCTGGCCGGGGGCCTGTACCTGCACGGTTTCGACAGCCTGGCCTATATCATGGGCTGGACCGGCGGCTACGTGCTGGTGGCCCTGCTCATCGCACCCTACCTGCGCAAATTCGCGCAGTACACCATTCCCGATTTTTTGGCGGCGCGCTACGGCGGCGGCGCAGGCGGGCGTGGCGGGCCGGTACGGGCGCTTGCCGTCGGCGCCACCATCATGGTCTCGTTCACCTATGTGGTGGCGCAGATCTATGCGGTCGGCCTGATCGCCTCGCGCTTCACCGGGGTCGATTTCTCGGTCGGGATCTTCCTGGGCCTGGCCAGCATCCTGGTGTGCTCCTTCCTGGGCGGTATGCGCGGGATTACCTGGACCCAGGTGGCGCAGTACATCATCCTGCTGGTCGCCTTCCTGATCCCCACCATCTGGCTATCGGCCAAGCACGCCGACAACCCGGTGCCGCAGGTGGCCTACGGTTCGCTCCTGCCCAAGCTGGCCGCGCGCGAGCAGCAGCTGGCCAGGGACCCGCGCGAACTCGAGGTGCGGGCCGAATTCCGGCGCCGCGCCGGCGAATTCGACGCGCGCCTGCGCGCGCTGCCGGCCTCGTGGGGCGCCGGCAAAATCGAGGTGCAACGCGCACTGAGCACGGTCCGCGCCAGCAATGCCTCGCTGGGCGAGGTGCGCCAGGCCGAGCGCGCCCTGGCGACCTATCCGGGTTCGCCGGACGAGGCGCGCACGCTGTGGACCGAGCTGCGCGACGCCAACCTGGCCCGTGCGCGGCCGCCCGCGCCGCATGCCACGCCCTTTCCCGGCGCCACCGAAGCAGAATCGGACAAGCGCCGCAATAACTTCCTGGCGGTGGTGTTCTGCCTGATGTTCGGCACCGCCGCCCTGCCCCACATTTTAATGCGCTCCTACACCACGCCCTCGGTGCACGAGACCCGCGTGTCGGTGTTCTGGACCCTGTTCTTCATCCTCCTGATCTACCTGACCATCCCCGCGCTGGCGGTTCTCGTGAAATATGACCTGTACACCTCGCTGGTGGGCAGCGATTTTTCCGCGTTGCCCACGTGGATCTCGTACTGGGCCAACGTCGACAAGCTCAGTCCCTTGATCAGCGTGGCGGACATCAATGGCGACGGCATCGTGCAGCTGGCCGAATTCGCGATCGACGCCGACGTGCTGGTGCTGGCCACGCCCGAGATAGGCGGCCTGCCTTACGTGATCTCGGGACTGGTGGCCGCCGGCGGCTTGGCGGCGGCATTGTCCACGGCCGACGGCCTGCTGCTGGCGATTTCCAACGCGCTGTCGCACGACGTCTGGTACAAGATGGTGGACCCGGGCGCCTCGACCCAGAAGCGGGTGACGATCTCCAAGCTGCTGCTGCTGGCGGTCGCCTTCATCGCCGCCTATGCGGCCTCGCAGCGGCCGGCCGACATCCTGTCGCTGGTCGGTGCCGCCTTCTCGCTCGCCGGTTCCACGCTGTTCCCGGTGCTGGTGCTGGGGGTGTTCTGGAAGCGCGCCAACCACACCGGTGCGATCGCCGGCATGGTCACGGGTTTCGCCATCTGCCTCTGGTACATGCTGCGCGCCAGCCCGACCCTGGGCGGCAGCGTGGACGACGCCTGGCTCGGAATCCAACCGCTGGCGGCCGGCGTGTTCGGCGTGCCGGGCGGGCTGCTGGCCACGGTGGTGGGTAGCCTCCTGACGGCGCCCCCTGTCCGCACCAGCCTTGGCATGGTCGACTACATCCGCGCGCCCGAGCAGGACCCGCCACACAAGACCTGATGTGCGCCCGCGCGACAGCGCATATGCACGCGGCATGGATGTGGGCCAAAGGGTTTTGCTGGCCCTGCAAGACTGTTATTGTTGGATGCCTCCCTGGGCGCCTATTCCTTTTTCACGAGCCAACATGACGTCTTTCCTTCCCCGCGCACTGCGTGGCGCAGCCTTCGCGGCCGCACTTGCCTGCACCCTGCCGGGTGCGCATGCACAAACGCAGGCCCCGGCTGCAGCCGCGCTGCCGTCCATCGCCAGCTTCTTCTCCGCCGCCCCGATCAGTGGCGCCAAGCTGTCGCCGGATGCGCGCTTCCTGGCCACGCGTTCCGGTGCGCCCGGCAGGCGCGATGCGCTGGTTGTAGTGGACCTGCAGGCCAACACCGCCAAGGTGGTGGCCTCGTACAATAATGCCGACATCGGCGACTTCCAGTGGATCAGCAACGAACGCTTGATCTTCGATACGCGAGAAAAAGGCGTCGGCCAGGGCAACGTGCGTCATGCGCCCGGCTTGTACGCCGTCAACCGCGACGGCGAGAAATTCGTCGAACTGGCCGACCGCACCGGCACCAATTCGTCGATCGGCAGGCGCACCGTGCGCAAGGTCCTGCCGTGGCATACCTTCATGCTCGACCAGGAGGGCGCGCAGGATTCGGAATACGTCTACGTCTCCAGTATCAACTTCGATACCGCGCAAGAGGTCCGCAGTGTCGACCTGCTGCGCCTGAACACGCTGACCGGCGCCACGCAGACGGTGCCGCGCCCGGTCCACAATGTGCGCGGCTGGACGCTCGACCACAAGGGCGAGCCGCGCCTGGCCTGGTCGTCGGAGCGCGACACGGTCACCCTCCACTACCGCGAGCCGTCGAACGGAGAGTGGCGCGTGCTGGCCAGCTACCCGGCCTATGGCGACGGCAGCAAGGCCTTGCAGCCGGTCGGCTTCACGCCGGACGGCAAGCTGTTCGTGCTGGCCCGCAGTGGCGGCCGCGACACGACCTCGCTGCACCTGTTCGACATCGCCACTGGCAAGGTCAATCCGGAACCGGTACTGGTTACCACCGGCTACGACTTCGACGGCACGCTGGTGAGCAACCGCGACAAGGTGCTCGGCACCCGGTTCCGCACCGATGCGCTATCCAACGAATGGTTCGACCCGGGCATGAAGGCGATCCAGCAGGCGGTCGACAAACTGCTGCCGGCCACCGTCAACCTGATCTCGGTGCCGGCCCAGGCCGCGACGCCCTGGGTGCTGGTGCATGCCTATTCGGACATCCATCCTGGCAGCTATTCGCTCTACAACACCCAGACGGGAATGTTGAACAAGATCGCCGACACGCGTCCGGCCATCAATCCGGCCCAGATGGGACGCCAGCAATTCGTGCGCTACAAGGCGCGTGACGGCCTGGAGATCCCGGCGCTGCTGACGCTGCCGCCAGGCGGCAAGAAGACCGGCCTGCCGATGGTGGTGCTGGTGCACGGCGGTCCCTACCTGCGCGGCAGTTCGTGGAGCTGGGACGCCCAGGCCCAGTTCCTGGCCTCGCGCGGCTATGCCGTGCTCGAGCCGGAATTCCGCGGCAGCACTGGCTTCGGCATCAATCACTTCAAGGCCGGTTTCAAGCAGTGGGGCCTGGCGATGCAAAACGACATCGCCGATGGCGTGCACTGGGCGACCGGCAAGGGCATCGTCGACGCCAAGCGTGTCTGCATCGCCGGCGCCAGCTATGGCGGCTACGCGACGCTGATGGGACTCGTGAACGACCCCGGCCTGTACAAATGTGGCATCAACTGGGTCGGCGTCACCGACATCAACCTGATGTACGACAGCGGCTGGAGCTTTACCAGCGACCTCCCGGACGAATGGAAATCCTACGGCATGCCGGAAATGATCGGGGACCGGCTCAAGGACGCAGCCCAGCTCAAGGCCACCTCGCCGATCGAGCAGGCCAGCCGCATCACGCAGCCGGTGCTGCTGGCCTACGGCGGCGTGGACCGGCGCGTGCCGATCAACCATGGCACCAAATTCCGTGACGCGGTGATGAAGACCAACAAGGACGTCGAATGGGTCGAGTACCCGGAAGAAGGCCACGGCTTCAGGCTGATCAAGAACAACGTCGACTTCTGGGGCCGCGTCGAGCGGTTCCTGGACAAGAACATCGGCCCAGGCGCGGTAAAACAATAAACCCTTCGCTCCACATACAAAAAAAACCATGTCCCAACTTCCTGTCCTGTGCGCCCGTGTGCTGTTCGCATGTGCGCTGAGCACCGCCTTCGCGGCGCCTTCCCACGCCCAGATGGCGCCGGCGCCAACGCCAATCGAAGCCTTCTTTTCCAACCCGCTGCTTGAGCGCGCCCTGCTCTCGCCGAGCGGCCGCTACCTGGCTGCCCTGTCGGGCGCCCCCGGCCGCCGCGACATGCTGGTGGTGATCGACCTGGTGGAAAACAAGGGGAAGCTCGTGGCCGGCTACAAGGACGTCGACATCCTCCAGTTCCAGTGGGTGAACGACAAGCGCCTGCTCTTCAATGTCACCGACAAGAAGGTCGGTCCCGGAGGCCGCTACCTGGACAGCGGGCTGTATGCGGTGAACCGCGACGGCGAGGGCCTGCGCCAGCTGGCGAACCGGCGCGGCAACGAGTTCCTGGTCGAAGGCGGCTCCAACATCGACCGCCGCATCCTGCCCTGGCATACCTTCATGCTCGGCCAGCGCGGCGCCCAGGATTCCGACAAAGTCTACGTCACCAGCGCAGAATTCGACGGCAACGGCAAGGTGCGCACTACCAATTTGCTTCACCTCGATACCCTGACCGGCCGCTTCGTGACCGTGCAGCGCCCCGGACCCATCGACAGCTGGATGCTCGATAACGCGGGCGAGCCGCGCCTGGCCACCAATTCCGAGGGCGGCACGACGACCATGTATTTGCGCGAGGGGGAAGGCGGCAAATGGCGCACGCTCGCGCAATTCGCCACCTATACCGGCAGCCCGGGGGCATTCTCGCCGGTCGGCTTCGGCAGTGACGGCACGCTGTACGTGAGCACCGGTAACGGCGGCGACACCGACGCGCTGCACACGCTCGACCTGGCCACCGGCAAGATCCGTCCCGAGCCGGTGGTCGTCACGCCCGGCTACGACTTCAGCGGTGGGCTGATCAGCCAGCGCGGCAAGCTGCTGGGCGTATCGGTCGAAACCGATGCCGCCGCCCACATCTGGTTCGACAAGGACATGCAGGCGGTCCAGCAGGCCGTGGACAAGCTGCTGCCGGGGACCGTCAACCTGGTTTCGCCTGCCTCGCAGCCGGATGCCCCGTGGATGCTGGTCGCCTCGTATTCGGACGTGAAGCCGATCTTCTACAACCTGTACAACCCGAAGACCGGCGCACTCAATGCGGTCGGCAAGAGCCGCGAAGGCATCGACCCGCGCCGTATGGGCCGCCAGGACCCGGTGCGCTACAAGGCGCGCGATGGCCGCGAGATTCCCGCGCTGCTGACGGTGCCGGCCAACGCCGGCAAGAACCTGCCGCTGGTGGTGCTGGTGCACGGCGGGCCTTATGTGCGCGGCAACCACTGGGGCTGGTCGCCGGACACGCAGTTCCTGGCATCGCGCGGCTATGCGGTGCTGGAGCCGGACTTCCGCGGCAGCACCGGCTACGGCGACGCCCATTTCAAGGCAGGCTGGAAGCAGTGGGGCCTGGCGATGCAGGACGATATCGCCGATGCCACGCGCTGGGCGATCGCGCAGGGCATCGCCGACCCGAAGCGCGTCTGCATCGCCGGCGCCAGCTACGGCGGCTATGCGGCGCTGATGGGCCTCGTGAAGGACCCCGATCTCTACAAGTGCGGCATCAACTGGGTCGGCGTCACCGATATCGACCTGCTGTTCAACGGGCACTGGAGCTTCGAGTCCGACCTGAGCGAGGACTGGAAAAAGCATGGCATGCCGGTGCTGATCGGCGACCCGGCCAAGGATGCGGCCCAGTTCAAGGCCACCTCCCCGGTCGAACAGGCGGCGCGCATTACCCAGCCGCTCTTGATGGCCTATGGGGCGGTCGACCAGCACGTACCGCTCTACCACGGCAACAAGTTCCGCGATGCGGTCAAGAACCACAACAAGCAGGTGGAATGGGTGGTGTACCAGGACGAGGGCCACGGCTGGAGCCAGCCGGAGACGCGCTATGACTTCTGGAAGCGCGTCGAACAGTTCCTGGACAAGAACATCGGTGCGGGGGCCGTGCGCTAGGCTGCCAGCCCGGCTGCAACGACGAACGGGCGCCGCGGCGCCCGTTTTTCATGCGACCCCGAGAACTACAGGCTAAAGTCCCAGTCGAGCACCGCGCGCCGGTGCCCGACCATCTCCACCGACTGCAGCAGGTCGATCGCCACCTGCTCGAGCGTCACCCCCTGCTGCATCGCTTCCTGCCAGTAGGCCAGCCCTGCGGCATCCACCGCACGGTTGAACAGCGCCGCGTACAGCAGGGCGATATCGTGCGTGGCCTGGCCGTTGAAGCCACCGGCCGCGGCACTGTACTCGCTCGAATCGACCATGCGCAGCGCGACCGCGCCCCAGCTGGCGCCGGCATCAACCGCATCGGCCCAGTATGCGAATCCGCCCAGGTCGGCCTGGCGCCCGAGCACGGACTGGTACATGCCGGCCAGGGTTTCGAGGGCCGGGATATTCTCGACATTCCCCATGGCGACGCTGCCGTCGGCGAAGCGCAGCATCTCGACATTGACCAGCATGGCGCTTGCGGCAGGGTTGGACTTGCTGCCGACCACGACGTACCCGTTGTGCCAGGCAATGTCGTAATCGCCGCGCCCTCCGAGGAAGCTGGCGGCATCGATGCCCTTGCCGCCGTGCAGGGTGGCGGCCCCGCTTGCCGGCGGCGCCTGCGCGCCCTGCTGGCTCGTGGCGGCGCCATCGGGTATGCCGAAGCCCAGGGTGTCGGCGCCACCGCCCGCGAACACGGTGGCCGTGCTGCCGGCTTCCACCGCGAAGCGCTGGTTGGCGCCGTCGCCCACGAGTACCGGATTACCGCGCGCCAGGATGTCGGCGTTGCCGACCACGGCGGCGAAGTCGACGTCGCGCAGTTCGATCGTGCCCCCGCTGGCAAGGCCGGTCGTGTCGATCACCAGTGCGACGCTGCGGCCCGGTGCCGCCGGCGCTCCGGCCAGGGTCAGGACGCCACCCGGCGCAGCCGTGCTGACCGGCGCCACCGTCTGCACCAGCAGCGATTCGGCCGGCGCCAGCCCGGCCAGGAAGGTGAGCCCATTGCCGGTCAGGTAACCCTGCTCGGCCGGCGCGTGAAATGGCGTGGCCGCCTTGATGGAGTTGACCAGGAATTCCAGCGCTCCCGCGGCTGGCAGGCTGGCGCCGCTGGCCCGCAGGCCGAAGCCGGGCGACAGCTGCGCCAGCAGCACGGTGGTGCCGCCGTTCGTGGCCAGCGGAATGTCCGCCACATCGGCGCGGCCGCTGGATTCGGTGCGGGTGGCGGTCACGATGGGTACCACCACCGCCGTGCCCAGCACGCCGCCAGGCAGCAGCACCGGCTGCTGCCGCACCGGTACGCCATCCACCAGCGGGTCCGGCGCCGCGGGCGGAGCATCGATCCGGAGCGTGAACGCGGCGCTGGCGGCCGACACGTTGCCGGCGGCGTCCGACTGGGTCGCCGTGAGCGTATGGGTGCCGAAGCCCAGTGCGGTGGCGATGCTCCAATGGCCCAGCGCATCGGCAGTGGCGCTGCCGGCCATGGCGGCGCCCGCGTACAGGGCCACGTGTGCGTTGGCGGCAGCCGTGCCTTCGATGCGCGGGCTCGCGGTGCCGGTGATCCCGTCGCCCGCCGTGCCGGTGTCGCTGGCGAGGGCGAGACCTGGCGCCGCGGGTGCGCCTGGAGCCAGTGTGTCGAAAGCGAGCGCCGCGAGCGTGCCGGCGCCGCCGCTGTTGCCGGCCAGGTCGGCGTAGGACGCGGCGGCGACGCTGATGGATGCGGTGCCGCCATCGATGCCGGCGTCCGGGGTATAGATGGCGCTGCGGGTCAGGCCAGTGCCGGTGAGCGCGCCGAGGGTGCCGCCGCCGACCGCGACAGCCGCTGCGTCGAAGCCGGCGCCGGGGTCTTCGCTGAAAGTAAACGTGATGCTTGCTGTCTGGCCGATGCGCAGCATAGGTGCGCTGGTGGTGATGGCCAGGGTCGGCGCCGCGGTGTCGACCGTGACGGCCAGGCCGCTGCCGGCTGCCCCCGTGTTGCCGGCGGCATCGGCCGCCCTGGCGGCAATCGTGTGTGCGCCCGGCCCCAGCGCCGCTACCGTGATCGACCACGCGCCATCGAGCATGCTCGCCAGGCCGCTGCCGATCGCCGCGCCGCCGCTGTCGTAAAGGGTCACCGTGGCGCCGTGTTCGGCGGTGCCGGTGAAGGTCGGAGTGGCGTCGTTGGTGACGCCGTCGCTGCTGGAAGGGCCGCTGTCGCTGGCCGGCGCCAGCACCGGTATGGAAGGCGCGGCCGGCGCCAGCGTGTCGAATACGAGCGCCGGCGTGGCGCCGGCCGCACCTAGGTTACCGGCCAGGTCGGCATAGGCGCCGGCGCCGATCGTGATGGCAGCGCTGCCGCCGTTGGTGGCCGAGCTCGGTGTGAACAGCGCGCTGCGGGTCAGGCCGGTGCCGGAGATTGGTCCCAGCGTGCCGCCGCTGACCGTGACGTCCCCAGTGCTGCCGTCCCAGCTGAAGCTGCTGCCCGGGTCGTCGCTGAAGCTGAAGGTGATGGTGGCGCTTTCCCCCGCCTTGAGCTGGGCCGCGCTGCTGGTGATCGTCACGGCCGGGGCGGCGGTATCGAGGGTGACGGCGCGCTGCAGGACCGGGCCGGCATTGTCGACGGCATTGGCCACCCGCACCTGCAGGGTGTGCACCCCAGCCGCCAGCGTGGCCGACAATGACCAGGTGCTGGCGCCGACGGTGGCGCTGGCCGTCGTCCAGCTGCCGCCGCCGTCGAACGAGACTTCGACCCGTTCGCCCGCCGCCAGGTTGGCGTCGAGCGTGCCGGAAATGGTTTGCGCGGCCGTGCGCGTGACGAGGTCGGAGCCGGAAGCGCCGGTATCGGCCGACAGCACCACGCTGGCTGCGGCCGTGGCGGGGGCGCCGGTTTCGACGAAGACATCGAGCGCACTTGATGCCGCGCCCTCGTTGCCGGCGGCGTCGCGCGCCGTCGCGGTGATGCTGTGGCTGCCCTGGGCCAGCGCGCTGCTGGTGATCGACCAGGCGCCACCGGTGGCGACGGCCGAACCGATCACGGTGGCGCCGTCGTACAAGGTGACCAGGGCCCCGGATTCGGCGTTGCCGGTGAAGGTCGGCGTGGTGTCCCCGGTAATGTCGTCGCCGGCAGACAGGCCGGTATCCGATGCACTGGCCAGGTCTGGCGTCGAAGGCGCAACCGGCGCGGCGGTATCAAACACATAGGCGCAGGCGAAGGCCGTGCCGGCATTGCCGGCGGCGTCGACGACCCGGACCCGCAGCGTGTCGCTGGCAAGCAGCGTCGTGGCCAGCGACCAGGTCGTGCCGCCTTCGGCCGCCGTGGCGGGCTGCCAGCTCGCGCCGTTGTTCGTCGAGACCTCGACCCGCTCGCCCGCGCCCAGGCTGGCATCGAGCGTGCCGGAAATAGTTTGCGCCGCGATGGCGGTGACCAGGTCGCTGTTTGAAGCGCCGCTGTCGGCCGAAAACGCAGCCCCGGCGGCGCTGGTCGCGGGGCCGGTGCGGTCGATAGCCAGTGCCAGGGCGCCCGATGCAGCGCCCAGGTTGCCGGCCGCATCCAGCGCCTTGGCGGTGATCGTGTGCACGCCTTCGGACAGCACGCTGGTAACGACCGACCAGCTGCCGTCGCCGGCGGCGGTCGTGCTGCCGATGACGGTGCTGCCGTTGCTGTCATAGAGGATGACGGTGGCGCCGCCCGCTGCGCTGCCCGCGGCGCCGCCGACGGTCGGCGTGTTCACGCTGGTGATGTTGTCGCTGCTGGAACTGCCGCTGTCGCTGCCCATGGCCAGGTCGGGAATGCCCGGAGCGGCCGGCGCGGTGCGGTCGATGGTGACGGTCAGGCCGCCCGACGCGGCGCTGGTGTTGCCGGCGGCGTCGGTCGCTGTCGCCGTGATCGTGTGTGCGCCGTCGGCCAGGAAGATGCTGTCGGCGGCCCAACGGCCGTCGCCGGCGGCGGCGGTGGTCGCGATCAGCGTGGCGCCGTGGTAAAGCCGGATGGTGGCGCCGGCTTCGGCGCTGCCGGCGACGCCGCGCAAGGTCAGCGCAGTGTCCTTGGTCAGGTTGTCGGTCGACGAGCTGCCGGTATCGCTGGCGGCGGCGAGGTCGGGAGCGGCCGGTGCGCCCGGCGCCTGGGTGTCGAAGGCCAGCGCGGGCGTCGCGCCTGCGCCGCCGGCGTTGCCGCCCGCATCGAGATAGGCGCCGGCGGCGACCGTGATGCTGGCCGTGCCGTTGTTGGTGGCGGCAGCCGGAGTGAAGGTGGCGGTGCGCGTGGTGCCGCTGCCGCCGAGCGGGCCGAGGCTGCCGCCACTGACGGCGACGTCGCCCAGGGTGAAGCTGGCGCCCGGGTCTTCGCTGAAGGTGAAGGTGATGGCCGCGGTTTGCCCGGCCTTGAGCGCTGCCTTGTCGCTGGTGATGGAGACCGTAGGCGCCAGGGTGTCGAAACTGATCGCCGGGCTGGCGCCGGCCTCGCCTGAGTTGCCGGCGGCGTCGGTGTAGCTGCCCCCGGCGACGCTGATGCCGGCGCTGCCGCCATTGGTAGCCGGCGTGGGCGTGAAGGTGGCGGTGCGAACCAGGCCGCTACCGCTGAGGGCGCCCAGCGCGCCGCCGGACACGGTCACGTCGGCGGCGTTAAAACTCACTCCGGGGTTTTCGCTGAAGGTGAAGGTGATGGCCGCGGTGTCGCCCACCTTCAGGGCCGCTTTGTCGCTGGTGATGGCAAGCAGGGGCGCGGCAGTGTCGAGCACGATCGCCTTGTTGGCGCCAAGCGAGCCGGCGGCGCCGGGCACGGGCAGCACCAGGTCCGCATTGGCGCCGTTACCGGCCGCCATGATGGTGGCGCCGTTCAGGGCGAGCGCGCCGGTGCTGGTGTAATTCAGGTCGGCGCTGGTGTCGCCTGCCTGCACCGTGTAGCTGAAGCTCAGGGTCGCGGTGCCGCTGCCGCCGGCGTAGCTGGCCGTGCGGTCGGTGCTGCCGGTCTCCAGCTGCAGCGTTGGCAGGCCGCCGGTCGTGTCGACGTCCACCTCCCGGTCGAAACTCACCGTCAGCGTAATGAGGTCGCCCGCGTTGTAGCTGCCGTTGGCCGTGCTCGAGGAGACCGACACGACCGCCGCAGCCGGCGGCTGGATATTGGTCATCGAGATACCGTCGATCATGAGGTACTCGATCTTGCCGCCCAGGGTGGTGGCCGTGATCACCAGCCGGGTGATGCCAGTCATGCCGGGAAGCGCAATCGATTCCGACGCCAGGGCGCCGTAGTAGTTGTTCGCCAGGGTATGCGTGACGGCTGCGCCCACCTGCTGGCTGCTGGCGTTGTAGCCAGTGATGACCACGCTCTGGTCGACCAGGCTGGTGGCATAGTTCGACAGCACGATGGCGCCTGGCGTGAATACCTGGCCCGTCGCAAACGACAGGGTGACGGCGTCTTCCAGTACGTTGGACGCGGCAAAGACGGCATCGTAGCCGTCGTAGGCCACCGTGCCGGTAATCGCCCCGTCGATGACGAGCTGGTAGGCAGGGTCGCCGTTAACCCGGTAGACCGCATTCTGCGCGGTGTCGTTCTCGTCGCCGTCGTTCGCGAAATCGCCGAAGTTCTCGAAGCTGATCGTCACGGACGGGATGGATGCCATCGTGGAGGAATTGGACGCCATGCTTGTCTTCCTTGTTGTGCAAGAAGCTGCCGCGTGCGCGGGGATGCACGCAACCAAGGAATCATTCAGCAAACGGAAGGGACCGGCAATTGCTGATGGTCTCTTTCTTGAGCGAAATCAATTGCCCGCCGAAATCCGTTTTTGTGTGCCTGATTCGAGACAGGCGCGCTGCCCGAACCATGCGAATCTCACCGCGCTTCAGCACCATATCGGCGGCGCATCTGCGGCCCACGGGCCGTCTTCGCCGCCTCACGACACTTCACCAAAAAAGGGGATTTACATGGATGCTTACCTCGGAATGATCATGCCAGTTGCCTTCAACTTCGCCCCGCCAGGCTGGATGCTGTGCCAGGGACAGCTGCTGTCGATCGCGCAGAACAACGCCCTGTTCGCCATTCTCGGCACCACCTACGGCGGCAACGGCCAGACCACCTTCGCCCTGCCCGACCTGCGCGGCCGCACCCTGGTGGGCATGGGCCAGGGCGCGGGACTGAACCCGGTGAACCAGGGCGACATGATGGGCGCCAACAGCACCTCCGTCACTGCCAACGGCAACGCGATGGTGGCCATCGACGCCGCCCACCTGCCCAAGCACAACCACCCGGTGAGCATCAGCGCCGACAGCTTCAGCGCCACCTCGACCCTGCACGCTACCTCGGCCGGCCCGGGCGCGGCGGCGCCGACCGAAGGCGCAGCGCTCGGCACCACCGGCGGCGGGCCGGGTTCGGCCGCGATCTATGTCGGCAATGGCGCCACCACCGGCGTGCCCCTGAATGCGGGCAGCGTCACCACCAAGCTGGCCGGCCAGGTCGATACCAGCACGGGCGAAAACACCGGCAGCGGCGCGGCCTTCGCGGTACCGGTGACGACCAGCGCCAACGCCAGCGTGATGCAGCCTTCGCTGGGCATGAACTACATCATCTGCGTGCAGGGGATTTTCCCGTCGCGGCAGTGATGAATGGTGCGGCGGCTGGCGCCGGGGTGGGTGTCGGTTGAGCGTGTAAACTTGGATCCCGGCCTTCGCCGGGATGACGGTTTTAAGGGTAGTGATTAGGCGTGCTGCGATCGATATTCCAATCGCTAGCTTCAAGGCCGTCGTTCCGGCGAAGGCCGGAACCCAAGTTCGTCGCGAACCACCAAGCAAAACAAAACGGGCGCTGAGCGCCCGTTTTTTTACAACCGTCAAAAAACCGCTTACTGCACGATCGTCTGCGCCTGCCCCTCTTCACGCGCGCGGATCTCGCCGATGCGATACACGGTCTCGCCAGCCGCCTGCAGCTGCGCCATCGCGGCGTCGGCGTTTTCCTTCGAGACGATCACGGTCATGCCGATGCCGCAGTTGAACACGCGGTGCATCTCGGCGTCGGCCACGCCGCCATGCTGCTGCAACCACTGGAACAGCGGCGGCATCGTCCACGAGGTCGCGTCCAGCACCGCGGTGACGTGGTCCTGCAGCACGCGCGGGATGTTCTCGACCAGGCCGCCGCCGGTGATATGCACCATGCCTTTCACTTCCATCGACGCCATCAGCGCCAGCAGCGGTTTCACGTAGATGCGGGTTGGCGCCATCAGCACGTCCGACAGCTTGCGGCCGTGGAAATCGCCTTCCAGGTCCGGTTTGGCCACGTCGATGATCTTGCGCACCAGCGAGTAGCCGTTCGAGTGGATGCCCGACGAGGCCAGGCCCAGCACCACGTCGCCCGGGACGATCTTGCTGCCGTCGATGAGCTGCGATTTTTCGACCGCGCCGACGGCGAAGCCGGCCAGGTCGTATTCGCCGTCCGGGTACATGCCCGGCATTTCGGCAGTTTCGCCGCCGAGCAGGGCGCAACCGGACTGCTCGCAGCCCTTGGCGATGCCGCTGACGACGGCGGTGGCGGTCGCCACGTCCAGCTTGCCGCAGGCGAAGTAGTCGAGGAAGAACAGCGGCTCGGCGCCCTGCACCAGGATGTCGTTGACGCTCATGGCGACCAGGTCGATGCCGACCGTGTCATGGCGGTTCAGCTCGAAAGCGAGCTTGAGCTTGGTGCCGACGCCGTCGGTACCCGACACCAGCACCGGTTCCTTGAACTTCTTGCTGATCTCGAACAGCCCGCCGAAACCGCCGATGCCGCCGAGGACGCCTTCGCGCATGGTGCGCTTGGCGAGTGGCTTGATCGCTTCGACCAGGGCGTCGCCTGCGTCGATGTCGACACCGGCGTCGCGGTAGGAGAGGGAAACATTAGATGGTTGGCTCATGGTATTTGGCAGCGGAGGCGGTAAAATAGAAGGCGGCAGACCCAAACCAGGTCAATCCAGCATTTTAGCACTAGCAAAACGGCCCCCGCCGAAGCCGTTTTCACCCCAATCCGCGACCATAACAATAATTACATGCCATTTTCCTTCACCCCGGAGCAAAAACAATCCACCTTCTGGTTGGCGCTCTGGCTCGCGGTGGCGCTGTTGCTGTACACCCTCGGACCGATCCTGTCCCCCTTCATCGCGGCCGCGATCCTGGCCTACATGCTGGGCGGCGCGGTGGACCGGCTGGCAAACGCCCGGAATGGCCGCCGCCGCATGCCGCGCGTGCTCGCCGTTTCGATCGTGCTCACCGCTTTCTGCGCGGCGGTGGTCGCGCTGTTCCTGACCGTGGTGCCGGTGCTGCGCGCCGAGATTCCCCTCCTGCAGGCCAAGATTCCCGCCTTCTTCACCTGGCTCGACACCTACCTGGCGCCATGGCTGGGCCAGTATGGCATCCATGTAAAGCTCGACAGCGCCGGCCTGCGCGCCCTGCTCGAACAGCAGGTGGCGGCCGGCGGCGACGACATGTGGACTTCGGTGCTGGCCAAGGTAAAGGTCGGCGGCAGCGCCCTGCTGGGCTGGATCGCGACACTGACCCTGGTGCCGGTGGTGCTGTTCTACCTGCTGCTCGACTGGCATGCGCTGCTGGCGCGCATCGAAGGCGCCATCCCGCGCCGCTGGGCCCCGCAAACCGTCGGCATGGCGGTTGAAGCCGACGTGCTGCTGGCCCAGTACCTGCGCGGCCAGCTTTTGGTGATGATCGTGCTGGCCGTGTACTACTCGGTGGCGCTGTATTTCGTCGGGCTGGACGTGGCGCTGCCGGTGGGCGTGCTCACCGGGCTGCTGGGCTTCGTGCCCTACCTGGGCTTTGGCCTGGGCATGCTGCTGGCGCTGGTCGCGGCGCTGCTGCAGTTTTCCGGCTGGGCGGGCCTGGCCTGGGTGGTCGCCATCTACACCGCGGGCCAGCTGATCGAGAGCTTCATCCTGACCCCGCGCCTGGTCGGCGAGCGCATCGGCCTGCACCCGCTGGCGGTGATTTTCTCGCTGATGGCCTTCGGCGAACTGTTCGGCTTTGCCGGCGTGCTGCTGGCGCTGCCGGCATCGGCCGTGCTGATGGTCGGTTTCCGCCACGTGCGGCGCCACTACCTGCGCAGCAGCTTTTATAATGCCGGTAGCATGGAACAGAGCCTTGTCTACGTATCCGAACCCGAACCCGATGCCTCCCGCGTGAAAGCGACACCATGAAACAGCTGGTGCTCGATTTAGGCGCCGAACCGGCGCACAGCCTCGACACCTTCCAGGTGGGCGAGAATGCCGAACTGGCGCACCTGATGCACCAGTTCGCGCAGCGCGCATCGCGCGAGCATTTCGCCTACCTGTGGGGCGATACCGGCGCCGGCAAGACCCACCTGCTGCAGGCGCTGGCGGCCAGCCCGGGTTCGCGCTACATCCCCTTCGACGCCCCGGAAGACCAGTTCGTCCACTCGCCCGACGTCACGCTGTATTTGCTGGATGACTGCCACTGCCTGTCGCCGCAGCGCCAGATCGACGCCTTCGCCCTGTTCAACCAGATCCGCGAGCATGGCACCTACATGGTCAGCACCGGCCCGGTGCCGCCGGCCGTGCTGCAGGTGCGCGAAGACCTGCGTACGCGCATGGGCTGGGGCCTGGTGTACGAGATCAAGGGCCTGTCCGACGACGAGAAGATCGCCGCCCTCACCCAGGCCGCCGAGGCGCGCGGATTGACGCTGTCGGCCAGCGTGTTACCCTATTTGTTGTCTCACTTCAAGCGCGACATGCGGTCGCTGGCGACGATGCTGGACGCCCTCGACCAGTATTCGCTCGAGACCCAGCGCCCCGTCACAGTGCCCCTGCTGCGCGATTTATTGCTTCAAGAAAACCAGCAGCCGGAACCCAAAGAATGAAACACCTTGCGCTGTTCGACCTCGACCACACCCTGCTGCCGATCGATTCGGACTATGAATGGGGCGAATTCCTGGTTCGCGTTGGCGCAGTCGACGAAACCGCCTTCCGCCGCCGCAACGACGAGTTCTTCGCCGAGTACCAGGCCGGCGTCCTGAATCCGCATGTCTACCTCGAATTCGCCCTCGGCACCCTGGCGCGCTTCCCGCGCGAGCAGCTCGACGCCCTGTACGCGCAGTACATGCGCGAGGTGATCGAGCCGGCCATCCGGCCAAGTGCACTCAGGCTGGTGCGCGAGCACCAGGAAGCCGGCGACCTGGTGGCGATCATCACCGCCACCAACTACCACATCACCGCGCCGATCGCGCAGCGCTTCGGCGTCGAGCACCACATCGGCGCCATGCCGGAATACGACGCGGCGGGCAATCTCACCGGCAGGCTGGCGGGCACGCCAACCTCCGGCGCGGCCAAGATCACGCACATGCACGCGTGGCTGGAACGCCTGGGCCATACGTTCGGCGCGTTCGAGCGCAGCCACTTCTACAGCGATTCGCACAACGACATCCCGCTGCTGTCGATCGTCAGCCATCCGGTCGCCACCAACCCGAGCACCAAGCTCGCCACCCATGCGCGCGAGCAGGGTTGGCCAACACTCCATTTATTCAATGATTAAGAAATTCATCCGCAAGATCCTGGGCGTCAAGGAAGACGGCCGCGACCCGACCGAACCCGTCATCCTGGGCCCCGACCAGCACAGCATCGACCCGCGCCTGGTATCGAGCAACGCGATCAAGGTCACGCAAACCCTGCAGGACGCCGGCTTCAAGGCCTTCGTGGTCGGCGGCGCCGTGCGCGACCTGCTGCTGGGTATCAAGCCGAAAGACTTCGACATCGCCACCGACGCCACGCCCGAACAGGTCAAGCGCCTGTTCCGCCGCGCCTTCATCATCGGGCGCCGCTTCCAGATCGTGCACGTGATGTTCGGCCAGGACCTGCTGGAAGTAACCACCTTCCGCGGCAACGGCAGCGACAACGCCCCGAAGGACGAGCATGGCCGTGTGTTGCGCGACAATAATTTCGGCCCACAGCACGAAGACGCGGCGCGCCGCGACTTCACCATCAACGCCATGTATTACGACCCGGCCACCGAGACGGTGCTCGACTACCACGGCGGCATCGAAGACATCCGCGCCAAGCTGCTGCGCATCATCGGCGTGCCGGAAGCGCGCTACCGCGAAGACCCGGTGCGCATGCTGCGCGTAGTGCGCTTCGCGGCCAAGCTGGGCTTCACCATCGAACCGACCACGCGCGCGCCGATCCCGGTCATGGCCCCGCTGATCGACAACGTTCCGGCTGCGCGCGTGTTCGACGAAATGCTGAAACTCCTGCTGTCGGGCCATGCGCTGGCCTGTCTGCGCGAACTGCGCTCCGCCGGCCTGCACCACGGCCTGCTGCCGCTGCTCGACGTCGTGCTGGAACAGCCGATCGGCATGAAGTTCGTGACCCTTGCCCTGGAATCGACCGACGGCCGCGTCAAGGCCGGCAAGGGCGTTTCGCCCGGCTTCCTGTTTGCTTCGCTGCTGTGGCACCAGGTGCTGGAAAAGTGGAACGCCTACCGCGCCGCCGGCGAAGCGCCGATCCCCGCCCTGCACCTGGCGGCCGACGACGTGCTGGACACGCAAACCGACAACCTGGCCCTGCAGCGCCGCATCGCCACCGACATGCGCGACATCTGGGCCATGCAGCCGCGCTTCGAGCGCCGCACCGGCAAGGCGCCGTTCAAGCTGCTCGAGCACCCGCGCTTCCGCGCCGGCTACGACTTCCTGCTGCTGCGCTGCGAATCCGGCGAGTTGCCGGGCGAAGTGGGCGAATGGTGGACCGCGTTCTATGCGGCCGAAGGCGGCGAGCGCGAACAGCTGCTGGCAGCGGCCAATTCGCGCGGCGGGCGCTCGGGCGGGCATCGCTCGGGCTCCGGTTCGAGTTCGAGCTCGGTCTCTGGTGACAGCCAGGCAGGCGAAGGCCAAGGCGGCGAGGGCCAGCCAGCGAAGCGCAAGCGCGCACCGCGCCGCGGCCCGCGCAAGTCTGGCGGCGGCGAAGGCGCCGTAGCAAACGCACAGGGCGGCGGCGAGGAATGATCGCCTGGGTCGGCATCGGCGCCAACCTGGGCGACGCCCAGGCCAATGTGCTCGACGCCGTGCGCCGCCTGGCCCTGCTGGACGGCACCGCGCTGGTGCAGACCTCCGGCCTGTACCGCACGGCGCCGATCGATTCCAGTGGACCGGACTACGTCAATGCGGTGGCCTGTATCGACACCAGCTTCGACCCGCACGAACTGCTGGCCGCACTGCAGGACATCGAACTGGCGCATGGCCGCGAGCGGCCCTACCGCAACGCGCCGCGCACCCTCGACCTCGACCTGCTGCTCTACGGCGACCAGGTCATCGCCACCGAATCCTTGACCGTACCGCATCCGCGCATGCACGAACGCGCCTTCGTGCTGGCCCCCCTTGCCGAGATCGCGCCCGACATCAATATCCCGGGGCGCGGCCCCATACATGATTTCCTGCCGCTCATCGCGCTGCAGGACGTCGACAAGATCGGCTGAGCATGCAGGAAGCAATCACGCTGAGCGTGTTCGTGCCCTTCGCGATGTTCCACATGGACCAGCCGTTCAAGCTCGATGACGTGTGGGCGGCGCTGTGCCTGGTGGGCGCGGTGTACTTTATCTTCCGCTCCTAGGCAGGATTGCGGCAGGCGCATTACACTACGCAATTCCGAACGACCGTCTTAAAAGGAATCCCATGAGCGCTTACCTGCAGGGCCAGGACCCGGCCGCCAACGACGCACCGAAACGCGCGCGCAAAGCCATCACCGCGCCGTCGCTGCTGGCCATGCGCACCGCAGGCGACAAGATCGCGATGCTGACCGCGTACGATGCCAGCTTCGCCTCGCTGATGGACCGCTGCTCGGTCGACGTGCTGCTGATCGGCGATTCGCTCGGCATGGTCTGCGCCGGCTACGACTCGACCTTGCCGGTGACGGTGCTTGATGTCGCCTACCACACGGCCTCGGTCGCACGCGGCAACAAGCTGGCCCTGGTGCTGGCCGATATGCCCTTCGGCAGCTACACCACCCCGGTGGAAGCCTATAACAACGCGGTAACGCTGATGCGCGCCGGCGCCCAGATGGTCAAGATCGAAGGCGGCGCCTGGCTGGCCGAGACCGTGCGCTTCCTGGTGGAGCGCGGCATCCCGGTGTGCGCCCACATCGGCCTGACCCCGCAGTTCGTGCACACCTTCGGCGGCTTCAAGGTGCAGGGCAAGACCGACGCCGCGGCCGAGCAGCTCAAGGCCGACGGCCTGGCGCTGCAGGCAGCGGGCGCCTCGATGGTGGTACTGGAAGCCATTCCGGCGGCGCTGGGCAAGGACGTCACCGAACTGCTGGCCATCCCGACCATCGGCATCGGCGCCGGCCCGGACTGCTCCGGCCAGGTGCTGGTGATGCACGACCTGCTGGGCGTCTTCCCAGGCCACAAGGCGCGCTTCGTGAAGAACTTCATGGAAGGCCAGGCCAGCATCGACGCCGCCGTAACAAGCTATGTGACGGCGGTGAAGGACGGCAGCTTCCCGGGGCCGGAACACTGCTTCTGAGGTGATGCGGATGGACAGGCAACCCACCAACCGCCTGTTCCTGGCCCTGTGGCCTGACCCGGCCATGCGCCACCTGTTAAAGGAATGGCGCGACGCCTGGGGGTGGGTGAAGGGCGCCACACCCGTTGCTTTCGACAAGCTGCACGTGACCCTGCATTTCCTCGGGGGCTTGCCGGGCGAGCGGCTGCAGGAATTTCTCGACGGTTTCAGCGTACCGTTCGAACCGTTCCGGCTCGAGCTGGCTACTCCCGCCGTCTGGCATAACGGGATCGCCGTGCTGGAACCGGAGCAGGCGCCGCCTGCACTGCTGGCGCTGCACGCGCGCCTGGCGGAATCCCTGGTCGCGCTCGGCCTGCACCCGGAGTCCCGCCCCTACCGTCCGCACGTGACCATGGCACGTCGCGCCACCGGGGCTGCCATGCCTGCCGGCCTCCCGCCGGTCTCCTGGGACGTGCGTGGATATGCACTCGTCGAATCGAAAAATAGCGTGTACACGGTCCTGCGCGCTTACAGCTGACATTGACGCCACATGAAAAAAACCATCCTCATCACGGGCGGCGGACGCGGGATCGGCGCGGCATGCGCGATCCACGCCGCGCAACTGGGCTACCAGGTCTGCATCAACTACCTGGCAGACGCGGCTGCCGCCGCCACTGTCGTCGATGCCATCGAGCGCCAAGGAGGCACGGCGTTTGCGATCCAGGCCGATATCGCCGATGAAGCACAGGTAGAACGCATGTTCGCGTCAATCGACGAGCGCTTCGGGCGCCTGGATGCATTGGTCAACAATGCCGGCGTGCTGTCCCAACAAACGCGCGTCGACCAGATGAGCGCCGCCCGGATTCGTCGCATCATGATGACCAATGTCGTCGGCGCCATGCTCTGTGCGCGCGAGGCGGTGCGCCGCATGTCGACCCGGCATGGCGGCGCCGGGGGCGGGATCGTCAATGTCTCGTCGCGCGCAGCCGTGCTTGGCGCGGCCAACGAGTATGTGGACTACGCGGCCTCGAAAGCGGCCCTGGATGCGCTGACGATCGGCCTGTCGAAGGAGGTTGCGCCAGAAGGTATCCGGGTGAACGGCGTACGTCCCGGGCTGATTGAAACCGGCATGCACGCCAGCGGTGGTGAACCCGGACGCGTTGCGCGCCTGGCTTCCTCGGTGCCGATGGGCCGTGGCGGACTTCCGCGTGAGGTGGCCCATGCCGTGTTGTGGCTGCTGTCGGATGAGGCCTCGTATACGACGGGCAGCTTCATCGACGTTTCGGGCGGGCGCTGAGGGAAATCCCGGGTTACGGTCAAGGCGATTGATGGAGCAGGACGCCGCCCAGCGACCGGGCCTCGGGCGCATAGGCCTGCATGCCCCAGCCTGCGCCGGCCACCAGCAGCGTGGTCAGGACGAACGGAATGATCGTGCGCTTGAGCGCCGCGACCATCCAGTGTTGCGGATCCAGCACTCGCAGGCGCCGGTACAGGCCCGCCGCCAGCAGTCCATCCACCAGGATCTCGGCAAACAGGATCGGCGCCGACCAGATCACGAACAGCGATGACAGCGCGATGCCCAGGGCAAGCAGGACAACGACCAGGGGGATCGCGGCGTCCTCTGCATGCCCGATGACTTCGAGCGGCTTTTCCACGACGCTGTCGATGGCGCTGTCGCCTGTGCCGACATCGAAGTTGGCGCTGGCGCCGCCGCCGTCGAAGCTTCCGCCACCACCCGTAAACTCGGCAGCGCCCTCAGCGCCTTGTCCACCGCCTGGGTCGGTCGGCACAAGGTCAATGTAATCCGCTGCGCTAGTGCGCAACCATAGCCAGAGCAGCAGCAGGAACACGATGTAGGCGACGCCCATCGCGAGCGTGTAGCGCAGCGCCATCGCATCGATCCCGGCGGCGAGCATGGCAATCGACGCACCGAAACCGGCCAAACCGGTAAGGGATACCAGGATGAACATCTGGATGCGAGGGAAGCTGTCGCGCAGCAGGCGGGCGCGCATGCGTGCTACTGCAGTGGAACGCGTAAGGGGGAGGGGTCGGGCACGTGGGTTCATGTCGAAGCTCCTTCGCACATCCGAAGATCTCCATTCCACCTGCCGCCATGGTCCAGGCAGCTGTCTATTCGCAGTTCATCTCGTACCCAAAACCCAAGGACGACGAGTGCCGCGAGCAGTAAGGTAGAAAGCAATATTTTCTTGGTTCGCATGTGCCTGGCGGTTCCCGCATCTTGTCGATGACACCGATCGCCCACATCCTTGCCTGGCCGGGAAGGCAAAGGCCAAGCTCGCGACTAATGCGATAAAACCGGGCAGCCGTAGCGAGTGATGTCGGCATTTTTCGATCGTGCTTTATCCGACAGCGAGCAAGGCCCGCTCTACCATGCGATTGCGCATCACCCCGCGAGTAAGCATGGTGAGAACGCCAACGGCAAACAGCGCTGCGAAAACGCCCGCCACTATCCATTCCCCAGCGAGCGCGAGACCGCCCGCAATGAACAAAGGACCAAACAAGATCAAGTCGCTTGCCGCGAGCAGTACAGCGATCCAGCTCGACTGCTTGAACTTGACTTTCTTTGACGCGAGATCCCGCCATGCCAGCACCGTCGACCAGTCGCCCGGTTTTACGAAAGCAACCGCGAAGGTCGCGCCCGGACTCGGAATGATGTTATTTCCAAGATTGACGCCATAGCTGGGCCGTCCTCGCGTCGAGAAGCTGAAGTCACCTCGGAGGGCTTGGACGTCGAACACCTCGTCAAAACGAATTTCCTCAATATGCATCATTCTCCCTTTATCGTCATGGCCAGACAGGCCGGTAATGGGCACGCATGTCGTGCGCACTTCCGCAACCGACCCGAAGCGGTCAGCGGTGGGGTCATTCTTTGGCACAGTCGTCCTCTACCGCCTTATCTTTGCCCACTATCCGGTTACGAAGAAATGCATCGAGCGTTATTCCGATAGCAACACCGATACCAACCCCAAGGGCCAGGCTTCCGAAAGCAAGGCCAATGCCACATCCGATTGCAAGGCAAATCGGCAACTTACTGAAGGGCGGCATGGGACCTTTGCTTTCCTTTTTACGTATATTTCTCTTCATCGTAGGTCCCTCAGTGATGTTGCCGTCAACGTCCGCAATTGAACCCGATTGCAGACCTTGCCAAGGCTCAGTGTACAAAGCATCCTGTCTTGGAAACCAGTCAAAAAAATTGTGGAGATCAAGCCTGCCGCTTGATAATCCCCGCACTGAGTGCAATGACCAGCCCCGACAGCGACAGTGCCCCCAGCGCCACCATGATGCTGGCCTGCGCCGCGATATACCCCAGCACCGGCGGCGCCAGCAGCAGTCCGCCATAGCCCAGCGTCGCCACCGCAGCCACGCCAGCACCCGCACTCATGCCCGGAATGCGCGATGCGGCACCAAACAACAGCGGCACCACGTTGGCCGCCCCAATCCCGATCAGCGCAAAGCCCGCCGCCGACAGCAGGAAGTGCGTGCTCAGCACCGCAGTCGCCAGGCCCGCGAACATCGCCAGCCCGCCCAGCACCATCACGCGCATGGCGCCGAAGCGCAGGATCAGGCGATCGCCCGCGAAGCGGCAGGCTGCCATCGCGATCGAGAAGGCCGAATAAGCCAGCGCCGCCGTCGCCGGTGCGGCCGCGGTACGCTCCTGCATCAGCAGCGCGCTCCAGTCGACCAGCGCGCCCTCCACCGCAAAGCACAGCAGCGCCAGCAGGCCGAGGCTCAGGGCCGCACCGCGGGGCAGCTGGAAATGGCTGCCGGCTTCATGGGTCGGGGTGAAGGCCATCACACGGGGTGCTGCGAACACCAGCGCGATCGCAGTCATGATGGCCATGGCGAACGCGCCCTGCCCGTCACCCCAGCCCTGGCTGATCATCACGCCGCCCAGCGCCGCGCCCAGCAGGCCGCCGAGGCTGAAGAAACCGTGGAAGGACGACATGGTCGGCACGCCGCGCGCGGTTTCGACCTCGCTGGCGTTAGCGTTCATGGCCACGTCCAAAGCGCCGTTGCTGACGCCGAAGGCAAAGGCGACCAGGAACAGCAGGCGCAGGTCGCTTACGCCCATCACCACGGCCAGCGTCGCCGCAAAGGCGAAGCCGGCCAGCAGCGTCATGCGGCGCGTTCCCCAGCGCGCGGTGAAGCCGCCCATCAGCGGCATCGCCAGCAGGGCGCCGGCCGCGATGGTGAGCAGGACCATGCTCAGGGTTGCAGTGTCGATGCCGGTGCGTGCCTGCACCACCGGCACGTGCGCGGCCCACAGGCCGATGCCGGCGCCATTGAGCAGGAAGACGGTGGAGATGGCCCAGCGTGCGGGCGAAAGAGATGCTGGAATCTGGGTCATGGCGGGTCTTTGCGGCGGGTAAGCAGTCGCAACGGGGCTTCTGTGCTGTCGAGTCTGCACGACTTTACGCAAAGGGGCGCCAACTTGCAATCGGTGTCGGGCGTGGACGAGACCCTGTCATGCAGGGCAGGTAGGGATAGGCGGCCCACCCTGAAATTGCTACACTCGGCTGCACTTGATTCCACGGCATCCGCAATCCACGTCGTGTTCCCGCAATCCGTCGCACGGCCTGACGCAGGTGCAGGCTGCCGCGCCATACTAGCCCCATGAAACCGACCACCTTCTTCGCACGCGTTCCGCTCATGTGGCGCGCCTACATCGCCGGCTGGAGCCTGTATGGCGTCATCGTCGGCTTCGTGCTGCAGGCCGACACGCTGGACGGGGGAGTGCGCTGGCTCGACCTGCTGCAGGGCGTCTACAGCACGATTCCCGCCGCCGCCCTGCTGGCGCTGGTGTGGCCACTCACCGGCCGGCTGGAAGCGCGCGCGGTGCGGGGCTTCGCCCTGGTCGGCATCCACGCCTGCGCGGCGCTCTGCTTCGCCGTCGGCTCCCACCTGCTGACCCTGGCGATGCTGGGAGCCGTCACGCGCTCGATCCAATGGCATGCCTGGCCCTTCATGTACAGCCTGATGAGTTATGCGCTGGTGGCGGGGATCTTCCACACGGTTCGTGCCGGCATGGCCGCGCAGCAGCAGGCGCTGGCCGCGCAGCAGGCGCGTACATTGCTCGTCGCCTCGGAGCTGAGCGCGCTGCGCAACAAGCTCAATCCGCACTTCCTGTTCAACACCCTGCACTCGATCATCGCGCTCACCCAGCGCAACCCGGCCGCGGCGGAAACGGCGCTGTTCCAGTTCTCGGACATGCTGCGCTATGTGCTCGACACCGAGCGCAGCGGCAGCGACCGCGTGACCCTCGACGCGGAACTCGGTTTCGTGCGCGACTACCTTGAGCTGGAGCAGCTGCGCCTGGGCGAGCGCCTGCACGTCGAATGGGACCTCGACGAAGATGCGGGCGACCATCCGCTGCCCGCGCTGTCGCTGCAGCCGCTGGTCGAGAACAGCATCAAGCATGCGTTCAACCCGCACAGCCGTCCCGGCATCCTGCAGATCCGCACCCGGCGCGATGCGACAAGCGGCGCGCTGACCATGACGGTACGCGACACCGGCCCCGGGGCCGACCCGACTGCCGTCGCGGCCTCGAATGGTCTCGGCCTGCGCACCGTCGAACGGCGCCTGCAGCTCGACTACGGCAGCCGCGCCGCGCTGCGGGTACAGTGCGCCCCGGGCGCGGGTTTCAGTGTCGCCGTCACCATTCCCGCCGCACGCCAGGAGAGCTACGCATGACGACCAAGACCGCCTTCTTCGCCGAGGACGAGCCGCTGGCGCGCGACGTGCTGCGCGACGCCATCTATGCGCACCAGTCCCTGCGCCTCGTGGGCGAAGCGTCCGATGGGGCGAGTGCCCTGGAGAGAATCGGGCGCCTGCGACCGGACGTCGTGTTCATGGACATCCAGATGCCCGAGATGACCGGGCTGGAAGTGCTGCGCCGGCTCGACTACCTGCCACAGATCGTGTTCACCACGGCCTACGACCAATACGCGGTGACGGCCTTCGAACTGAATGCGGTGGACTACCTGCTCAAGCCATTTACGCAGGCGCGTTTTGCTTCTGCGGTGGCGCGGCTGCTCGAAGGTCCCGGCCACGAACGGGCGTCGCTCGAAGGCGCGCTGGTACAGGCGAGCAGCCCGATGGCTGCCCCGGCGCGGCTGGAACGCATCCTCGTGCGCGACCGCGGCCGCATCTTCCCGCTCGCCGCCGGCGATATCGAATACATGAAGGCCGATTCGAAATACACCGTGATCGCGGCGCGCGGGCAGCACTTCCTGGTCCGCATCGGCATTTCGGAACTCGAAGCCCAGCTCGACCCGGCGCGCTTCGTGCGCATCCACCGCTCGGCGCTGGTGAATCTCGATTTCGTCGAGTCGATGCGCGCCGACGACCAGTCGCAACTTCAAATCCACATGCGCGACGGGACGGTGCTGGGAGCGAACCGGGATGCGTCGCGCATCCTGCGCGACATGGCAGTGTGATGCGCCCACGCGGTGAGCACCGCGCGACGCCGAAAAAAAAGGACGCCGAAGCGCCCTTTTCGGGAGTATCAGGAATTACTTGCCGCAATCCAGAGACTTGATGCGGTCGTAGGCAGCTTTCGCCTGTACCAGACCATAGCCGTACTGGGTATCACGTCCCGCGGGGCCGAGATCCAGTGCGCTGTTGTTCAGCGAGGTACGCAGCTGCGCGGCGGTGCAGCCTGGGAAGTAGCTCCACACCAGGGCGGCGACGGCCGACACATGGGGGGTCGCCATCGAGGTGCCGTCATAGTAGGCGTAGCTGCTTGCCTTCACGCTCACCGTCGCGCTCTGGCCGAGCCGCTGCGTCTGCATGGCACTGCCATCGGCTTGCGATACCGTGACCGATGGAATGGTGGTCACGGTAGTGCCCAGCGTGCCGCCGAACGCGCCTGCCACGTTGTTGTATACCACCGCCCCGACGCCGCCGCTGGTCTGGCAGTTCGACACCTTGGTCGCGAAGTCGATACTGCCGCGCTGGATCAGGCAGACCTTGCCCTTGACAAGGGGATCCGTCTTGTCGCCGAGCCCGAAGTCGGCCAGCGGCGCGGTGGCCGTCTTGACAGGGGAACCTTCCATCGTCGCGGCGGCAAAGGGAACATCGCCCACCGTCAACGCGGCCTCGATGCCACTATTCATCGGCACCGTGGACAGCACGCTGACGCCAGGCGCCGACAGCTCGACCTTGTTGTTGTACTGCGAGAAGCTCGCCCACTGCTTGTTCTCGTCCAGGGCGCCAATCGACATCACGCTGTGATAATTGGCCGGATACGACACGGCGCGATTGCCGTCGTTACCGGCTGCCGCGACGCTCAAGACGCCCTTGGCATACAGCTTGTCGAAGGCGACCTGCTCGGTCTGGCTCCTGCGATCCCCGCCCAGCGACATGCTGATCACGTTCGCGCCTGCCGCCCCGCATTTGTTGGCGGCCGAGGCCAGGGTCGAGGAATAGGCCCAGCCGTCCTTGCCGAACACCTTGACGATGTGCAGCTTGAGCTGTTTGTTGGCGTTGACGCCGACCACGCCGGTGCCGCTGTTGTTGATCGCGGCGATGGTGCCGGCCACATGGGTGCCGTGGTGGTTTTCGTCGGTGTACCACCAGCCGGTGCCCGCATCGTATTCGCCGGTCACGTCGTTACCCGACAGGTCTTCATGGGCACGGTCGTAGCCGGAGTCGATGATGCAGACCTTGCGGTTGGCGGCGGCGCTGTCCGGCAGCTGGTCAGCCTGGACTAGCTTGATGCCGTAGGGGACCAACTGGCCCGCAATATAAGGCGTACCTGTCGAGGGACTGGTCAGGGCGAAAGGACGGCGCACCACGTCTTCTTCGATGTACTGCACGTTCGGGTTGTTCTCGAGGCCTTTCAGGGCAACGGCGGGCACTTCGATCGCCATGGCATTCATGCCGAAGATCTCGTGCTTGACGGCGCCCTTGGCGGCGCCGACAGCGGATTTGACGCTGGCGGCAGCGCCAGGCTTGAACGCAACGATCACGCGCATTGTCGAGGGCGGGGCAGCCTGCACGCTACCGAATACGCCGGCGGCGACAAGGGCGGCCAAGCAAGTGGTGAGGGGCTTCGATGCGCGCGTTTCTTTGCTGATCATGTGTCTTCTCCGTTGGATACTGATGATGACGCCGAGGCTTGAGGCTGCGCCGGTGTTGTCTCCGGTCACATGTATGCACATGTGATCAAGCAGTGTATTTCGAAAGCGTCAAGGCAAGTAAATAAGTCATCATTTATGTGAACGAAAACAGACTCAGCAGTTTATTATTCTTTTCTCACGGAAATTTCTAACAAAAACGCGCTGCACACCGCATCGATCCAATGCCCCATCCCGACCCCGACGCCCCGTTTCCGATGCCAGGCTTCCCGCAGGTCTGCTTCCTGAAGAACCTGATCACGCGCCCGAACATCGAGGTCGGTGACTTCACCTACTACGACGATCCGGACGGCGCCCAGAACTTCGAAAACAACGTCCTCTACCATTTCCCCTTTATCGGCGACCGCCTGCGCATCGGCAAATTCTGCGCGATCGCGCGCGGCGTGAAGTTCATCATGAATGGCGCCAACCACCAGATGGACGGGATCTCGACCTATCCGTTCTTCATTTTCGGGAACGGATGGGAGGGCGCGCGGCCGACCGAGGGCGAGCTGCCCTACAAGGGCGATACGGTCATCGGCAACGACGTCTGGATCGGCTTCGATGCGCTGGTCATGCCTGGTGTGAGTATCGGCGACGGCGCCATCATCGCAGCGCGCTCAGTTGTCACGAGCGACGTGCCGGCCTACGCCATCGTCGGCGGGAACCCGGTTAAAGTCGTACGCCCGCGTTTCGACCCCGACCACGCGCGCCGGCTGGTGGCGCTGGCCTGGTGGGACCGCCCGCTCGACTGGATCACCCGGCACCTCGACCTGATTCGCGGGGGCGACATCGCGGCGCTCGAAAGCGCCGCACGAGACTGAGGCAGCACCCGAAAAGGCGTTCACCCGATCCGGATCCAGGTCGTCTTCAGCTCCGTGTACTTGTCGAAGGCATGCAGCGACTTGTCACGCCCATTGCCCGACTGTTTATAGCCGCCGAAGGGCACGGTGATGTCGTCGTTGTCGTACTGGTTGACGTGCACGGTGCCGGCACGCAGGGCGCGCGAGGCACGGATTGCACGGCTCATGTCCGCCGTCCACACCCCGGCGGCCAGGCCATAGGGCGTGGCATTCGCCTGCCGCACCGCTTCATCGAGGTCGGTGAACGACAGCACCGACAGCACCGGCCCGAAGATCTCTTCGCGCGCGATACGCATATCGGCCTCGACGCCGTCGAACAGGGTCGGCTCGATGAACAGGCCGCCGCTGTCCTGCCGCACCGCATTGCCGCCCGCGAGCAGGCGCGCGCCACCCGCCTTGCCCTCTTCGATATAGCCGAGCACCGTCTTCATCTGGATCGGGTCGACGATGGCCCCCATCACGGTTGCCGCGTCGAGCGGGTCGCCCGGCGCGTAGCGCGGCATCAGCGCCAGCGCTTTTTCTAAAAAGGCATCCTTGATCGAGGCTTCCACGAACAGGCGCGAAGGCGCATTGCAGCTTTCGCCCTGGTTGAAATAGATCGAGCCGATCGCGCTTTCCACGGCGGCGTCGAGGTCCGGGCAATCGGCGCAGACGATATTGGCCGACTTGCCGCCCAACTCCGTCCAGGCTCGCTTTAAATTCGACTGGCCGGCCATCTGCAGGATCTGCTTGCCCACGCGCGTGGAGCCGGTGAAGCCGATGCAGTCGACATCCATGTGCAGCGCCAGCGCGCTGCCGACTTCGTTGCCGTAACCGGGCAGCACGTTGAACACGCCGGGCGGCACGCCTGCCTCCAGCGCCAGCTCCGCCAGCCGCAGGGCGCTGAGCGGCGCCTTCTCGGACGGCTTGAGGATGACGCTGTTGCCGGCCGCGAGCGCCGGGGCGATCTTCCATGCGGCCATCAGCATCGGGTAATTCCATGGCACGACCGCTGCCACCACGCCGACCGGCTCGCGCGTGATCAGGGCCAGGCTGTCGTCCGCCGTCGGCGCGACCTGGTCGTAGATCTTGTCGACCGCCTCGCCGTACCAGCGGATGCAGTTCTGCGCCTGCTGCACGTCCACGGCCAGGCTGTAGCGGATCGGTTTGCCCATGTCGAGGGTTTCCAGCAGCGCCAGCTCGTCGCGGTTCTGCAGCATCAAGTCCGCGAAGCGGATCAGGATGCGCTTGCGTTTGGCGGGCGCCATGCCGGCCCAGCGCCGGTCCTCGAAAGCCGCGCGGCTGGCTGTAACGGCGGCATCGGCGTCGGCCTCATCGCAGCGCGCGACCTCGGCCAGCTTGCGGCCGTCGACCGGAGAGATGCAGTCGAAGCGCGCACCGCGTCGGGCTTCGACGCGAAAGCCGTCGATGAAGGCACGGCCGTCGATGGCGAGCTTTTCGGCGCGCTCGTGCCAGGATGGGGTGGGGCTGCGGGTGTCCGACATGGCGAATCCCTTCTCTAATGAGCAACACTCGATGGCCAAAACCTAGCAAACTTGATCCGGCCGCCAGATTCTGCCTTTATAATCGCGGATTTTCCGCCCGTTAATTTTCCTGCCGGAGCATCCACCGCATGAACACCACTTTGATCGTTTTCGTCGCCCTCTATCTGATCGGCACGCTGGGCATCGGTGTGTGGGCGGGCACGCGGATCAAGAATACCAGCGACTTCGCCGTGGCGGGCCGCAGCCTGCCTTTGATCATGGTGATCACGACCACCTTCGCCACCTGGTTCGGCGCGGAGACCGTGATGGGCATCCCGGCCAAGTTCGTGCAGGGTGGCCTGAATGCCGTGGTCGAAGACCCGTTCGGGGCCGGCATGTGCCTGATCCTGGTGGGCCTGTTCTTCGCGGCGAAGCTGTACAAACTCAACCTGCTGACCATCGGCGACTATTACCGCGAGCGCTATGGCAAGGGCATCGAGATTTTCTGCTCGGTGGCGATCATCCTGAGCTACCTGGGCTGGGTGGCGGCGCAGATCACCGCGCTGGGCCTGGTGTTTACGGTGCTGACCAATGGGGCGATGTCGCACGCGATGGGCATGTTCGTCGGAACGATGGCAGTGCTGATCTACGTAGTGGTGGGCGGCTTTCTGGCGGTGGCGATCACCGACTTCATCCAGATGATCGTGCTGGTGGTGGGCATGAGCATCATCGCCATCTTCGCGGCGGATCTCGCCGGCGGCGCCGGCAATGTGCTGGCGATGGCGCAGCAGGCCGACTTGTGGCGCCTGCTGCCCGAGCCGAGCTTCACCGACATCATGTTCTTCATCGGCGCGGCCGTCACCATGATGTTCGGTTCCATCCCGCAGCAGGACGTGTTCCAGCGCGTGATGTCGGCCAAGGACGCCCCGACCGCCCGCACCGGCGCGGTGATCGGCGGCGCCAGCTACATCCTGTTCGCCTTCGTGCCGATGTTCATCGTGGCCGCGGCCGTGGTGGTGATGGGCGATTCCGCCATGGACATCGCCAGGAACGACTACCAGCGCCTGCTGCCGACCTTCATCATGACCAAGATGCCGCTGGTGATGCAGATCCTGTTCTTCGGCGCCCTGCTGTCGGCCATCAAGAGCACCTCGTCGGCCACGCTGCTGGCGCCATCGACCAGCTTCGTCGAGAACATCCTGCTGAACCTGCGCCCCGGCATGGCCGACAAGCAGAAGCTGCTGGCCATGCGCATCACGATCGTGATCTTCGCGGCGATGGTGCTGCTGTATGCGATCGCGATGGAAGGCACCTCGATTTATGAGCTGGTATCGAGCGCCTACCAGGTGACGCTCGTGGGCGCCTTCGTGCCGCTGGTGATGGGGCTGTACTGGAAGCGCGCGACTACCCAGGGCGCGATCCTGTCGATCGGGGCGGGAATTGTCGTGTGGCTGCTGTTCTTCCCGCAGGTGACGAGCTGGGGCGAGCATTTCCCGGGGCAGCTGGCCGGGCTGGTGGCGGCGTTTGCCGGGATGTTTATCGGGTCGCTGGCGCCGCAGGTGTTTAAAAATGGTGGGGAGCCGGCGAAGCATATCGTGACGGATGCGGTTTAACGGCGGCGCCGTTTATTCCAATGTGATTTGAACGCGTGGGCAGAATCTGCCCACCCTACGAGTTGCCGCAATTCGTAGGGTGGGCAATTCGTACTTCAGGCCACTGGCCTGAAGTACCTTGCCCACGCGTTCAACCTGTGTACGCAGGCCGGCTCGCTTAATCCATCCAACCGCGCTGCGTCACTTCTTCCAGCGTCAAATCCAGGCAATACCGAATCCGCTCCACCATCTCGTCGATCTGCCCCACCGTAATCGACAGCGGCGGCGCCACGATCATCCGGTCGCCGACCGCGCGCATGATCACGCCGTTGTCGAACATGTGCTTCCGGCACAGCATCCCCACCACATGCGTCGATGCGAACGGCTCGCAGTCGTGCACCGTTTCGCCGTTGCGCCGCACCAGGTTCAGGCCCGCCGTCAGGCCGCAGGTTTCCGCATGCCCCACCAGCGGATGCGACACGAGCGAAGCGAAGCAGGCCTTCAGGTGCGGCCCGGTCGCCAGCGCCACGCGCTCGACCAGCTGCTCGGTTTCCAGGATGCGGATATTTTCCAGCGCCGCCGCACAGGCGGACGGATGGCCCGAATACGTGAAGCCGTGGTTGAAGTCCCCGCCCTTCTCTGTCAAGAGGTGCGCTACGCGCCCACCCACCAGCACCCCGCCCAGCGGCACATAGCCGGAAGTGACGCCTTTGGCAAAGGCAATCAGGTCGGGCTGGAAGCCCATCAGTTCGCAGCCGAACCAGGTGCCCAGGCGCCCGAAGCCGCAAATCACTTCGTCGGAAACCAGCAGGATGTCGTACTTGTCGCAGATGCGCTGGATCTCGGGCCAGTAGGTGGAAGGCGGGATGATGACGCCGCCCGCGCCCTGCACCGGCTCGCCGATGAAGGCGGCGACGTTTTCCGGCCCGAGTGCGAGGATGCTCGCTTCCAGCCAGCCGGCAGCTTCCAGACCGAACTCGGCTTCGCTCATGCCACGCCCGCCTTCCGCGTAGCTCGGCTGGCCGATGTGATGGATGCCGGGGATCGGCAGCCCGCCCTGCGCGTGCATGCCTGCCATGCCACCGAGCGAGGCTCCCGCCATGGTGCTGCCGTGGTAGGCGTTGCGGCGGCTGATGATGGCCTGGCGCCCGGGTTGCCCGGCCAGTTGCCAGTAGCGCCGCACCATGCGCACGATGGTGTCGTTGGCCTCCGAGCCGCTGTTGGTATAGAAGACGTGCTGGAACTGCGGCGGAGAGATGTCGGCCAGCAGCGCCGCCAGCTGCACCGCCGGCACGTTGGTGGTGTTGAAGAAGCTGTTATAGAAGGGCAGCTGCAGCATCTGGGCGTGGACGGCGTCGGCGATGCTGGTGCGGCCGTAGCCTGCGTTTACGCACCACAGGCCGGCCATGCCGTCGATGATTTTATTACCCTCGGAATCCCACAGGTAGATGCCGTCGCCGCGCACGATCACGCGGGCGCCGTGTTCGCGCAGCGCGGCGTGGTCGGTGAACGGATGCAGGTAATGCGCGCTGTCGAGCTGCTGCAGGAACTTGGTATCAAGCCCCTGCGGCCCGGCCCCCTCCGGCAGGATGCCAGGCACGCCGGCCTGCGGTGGATTGGTCGTCATGATTGCCTCCCATCGTGTGGACCTGCACGGATCAGACGTGCAGCAGGAGGTGTTCGCGCTCCCACGGGCTGATGACGCGCATGAATTCCTGGTGCTCGAGATCCTTTACTGCAGAGTACACGTCGATGAAGCGTTCGCCAAGGATGTCGCGCAGGCGGGCTTCGCGCCGTAGTTGCGTAATTGCCTCGGACAGCCCGCCCGGCAGCTCGACCGGCATGTCGTAGGCGCTGCCTTCCACCATCGGGCTCGGGTCGATCGCCTCGGTCATGCCGAGGTAGCCGCAGGCCAGCGTCACGGCCAGCGCCAGGTAGGGATTGGCGTCGGCGCCGATCACGCGGTTTTCCACGCGGCGGTCCTGGGCGCCCGAAACCGGCACCCGGAAGCCGACCGTGCGGTTGTCCATGCCCCACTGCAGGTTGATCGGCGCCGCCGTGTGGCGCACGATGCGGCGGTAGGAGTTCACGTAGGGTGCGACGATCGCCATCGCCGACGGCATGTAGCGCTGCAGGCCGCCGATGTAGTGGCTGAAGGCAGGCGAGGCGCTGCCGTCTTCGTTGCTGAAGATATTGCGTCCGGTCTCGGCATCGACCACGCTCTGGTGCACGTGCATCGCCGATCCCGGCTCGTCGGCCATCGGCTTGGCCATGAAGGTGGCGTACATCTCGTGCTTCAGCGCGGCCTCGCGCAGGGTGCGCTTGAAGTAGAAGACCTTGTCGGCCAGCCCCAGCGGATCGCCGTGCAGGAAGTTGATTTCCATCTGGCCGGCGCCGATCTCGTGGATGAGCGTGTCGACGTCGAGGTTCATCAGCTCGCAGTAGTCGTAGATGTCCTCGAACAGCGGGTCGAACTCGTTCACCGCATCGATGCTGTAGACCTGGCGGCTGGTCTCGGCGCGGCCGCTGCGGCCGACCGGCGGGGCCAGCGGCAAATTCGGATCGATGTTCTTGGCCGTCAGGTAGAACTCCAGCTCGGGCGCAACCACCGGCTTCCAGCCGCGCTCCGCATACAGCTTGAGCACGCGGCGCAATACGCTGCGCGGCGCGAAATCGACCAGGGTGCCGTCGGCGAAATAGCAGTCGTGGATGACTTGCGCGGTCGGGTCGACCGCCCACGGCACCATGGTGATGGTGGTCGGATCGGCCTTTAAAATCATGTCGCGGTCGGTGACGGCGATGGCGCTGTTATAGGAGTCGTCACGCTCGGGCGTGTTGCCGGTCACGGTCATGCCGAGCACCACTTCGGGGATGCGCATGCCGCGGTCTTCGGTGAATTTCACCCGAGGGAGGATTTTTCCACGGGCGACACCGGTCAAGTCGGGGACCAGGCATTCGATTTCGGTGACACGCTTGGCGTTGAGCCACTCCTCCATGTCGGTATAAGAAAACTTGTCGCGGATTGCCATGATTGCCTCTCTGTCTGTGTGGGGGTCGCGCGTGAACGGGTGGATCACGCGCGTGTCGGCGCCGCTGTCGGGCGCGCTGGGTGCTTCAGGCAGGGAAGCTAGGGGACGGCGCTGGTTGCCCATGGGCGCACCGTCGGTGTCGTGCATTTGCTCATGTCTGGTTCCGTTCCGCGGCCTGGCGCTCGGCGTGGCACTTGGCCTGGTAGTCGCGGCAGGCCTGGCCAAAGGCGCCGAACATTTTCATCGAGTACGGGTTGTGCTGGATGCGCCACTCGGGATGCCACTGCAGCGCCAAGGTGAAGCCGGGCGCGGTTTCGACCGAGAAGGCTTCGACCAGGCCGTCTTCGGCAACTGCCTCGACGCGCAGGCCGGGCCCGAGTTCATTGACGCCCTGGCCGTGCAGCGAATTGACCGGGATCTCGGGCACGCCCAGCATGCGCTCGAGGCAGCCGCCGGGCATGATGGTGACGTTGTGGGCATCGCCGTATTGCTCGTCCATTCCGAGTTCGGGGTTCTCGCGGTGGTCGAACTTGCCGCTCACTGCCTGCACCGCCTGGTGCAGGTTACCCCCCAGGGCCACGTTCATTTCCTGGAAGCCGCGGCAGATCGCGATGATCGGGATGCCGCGCCTGACCGCCTCGCGGATCAAGGGCAGCGTGGTCTGGTCGCGCGCCGGGTCTTGCGGCAGCGACGGGTCGAGCACTTCTTCGGAATAGTAGCTGGGGTGGACGTTCGAGGCCGACCCGGTGAGCATGATGCCGTCGCACAGGTCGAGCACCGTTTCCAGGTCGAGCGATTCGCCGAGCGAAGGCAGGATCATGGGCACGCAGTCGGCGCCGAGGACGACGGCGTCGACATACTTGTACTGGGCGGCGTGATACGGGTGTTCGCCAAAATCACGCGTGCATGCGGGGACGATCACGATGGGGCGCATGGTCTCTACCTTGTGTGTAAGCGCACGAGACCATGATACGAGCATTCTGGTCCGGGCGCGAGTGGGCAAAAATTGCACTAACGATGCGCCAGATCAAACACAGCGCGAACCCCGCACTGCCTCCTGCCTAGCTTCCTGAGAAATGGGGTTCCATAACAAAAGCTTAACGGTAACTCGACAATCATGCCAACACGGTAAGCCATCAGCACGTGCGAAATTTCCTTTCAGAATCACCTGGCTCTTGAAATTTTATTTCATCCCGAATAATGAGAAATGACCCGGTATTACTTTTGAAGGTGTCGCCGGATTTGACACCTTATGCCGGACGGATCACCCCTCCATCCGCCAAGTAATTGAATTTCTGCATGTTTTTTCACAGGCACGGCTCTTGCTATGTAGCCATTAACTTCCCGCTGCCGAAGAGGAAGCAATCGACAACCAAACTGGGAGAGAACATGAACGCACTGAAACGGATTCTTGGCACAGCAGTACTGGCCTTCGGCATATGCGGCGCAGCGTCTGCCGAGATCATCACCGATACCTACGACCCGTTCTGGGACATCAACGTCAACTCGTACAATTCGCTCACTTACACGCACGACATGCGCGACGATGGCCTTCCCGGCCCCATCATCAATTCGGTGTCGCTCGCCATCAAGCTGTATGACATCACCGACCTGCTGCGCACCCATGCCGAAACGGTGACGTTCCGCTTCGATGGCGGACCGGGCGAGACGCGTTCGAACGTGTCCCTGCTTGGCCAGACCTACTCCTTCGACCTGGCGACTTCGATCCTCGATGACGGCCTGCTGTCGGTCTCGCTGCGGGTCGGCTGCGACCGCCGGTTCCTGGGCATCTGCACCTCGCCGCAGGATGTCATGTTCGATTATTCGGTCCTGACGGCCGACATCACCCGCCCTGGTGAGGTGCCTGAACCGGCCACGCTGCTCACCCTGGGTGCCGGCCTGGTGGGACTGGTCGCGGCGCGCCGCCGCCGCACCTGACGCGCGGCTGCTTGCGCTGCGGCTGCGGCGCCGCTTCCAGCAACGGCGTCGCAGCCGCTACCCCGGCGGACCGTGGCAAAAAGGTCTACTATGTCGCTTTGCAAATTGCAGCCCATGCAAAGGACATCATGCCGAACCTGAAAGACCCTTCCTTGCTGCGCCAGCACGCCTATATCGATGGCGCGTGGTGCGATGCCGACGACGGCGCAACCGTCGCCGTAACCAATCCCGCCACCGGCGAGACGTTGGGCTTGGTGCCGCACACGGGCGCGCTTGAAACCCGCCGTGCGATCGAAGCCGCGAATGCCGCCTGGCCGGCCTGGCGCAAGAAGAGCGCCAAGGAGCGCGCCGCGATCCTGCGGCGGTGGCATGACCTGATGCTGGAAAACGCCGACGACCTGGCGCTCTTGATGACGCTTGAACAGGGCAAGCCGCTGGCCGAATCGAAAGGCGAAGTCGCGTACGCCGCTTCGTTCTTCGAGTGGTTCGGCGAGGAAGCCAAACGCATTTCCGGCGAGACCCTGGCCTCGCCTTGGGGCGACCGCCGCATCGTCGTCACCAAGGAACCGGTCGGCGTGTGCGCTGCGATCACGCCGTGGAACTTCCCGTCCGCGATGATCACCCGCAAGGTCGCGCCGGCGCTGGCTGCGGGCTGCCCGATCGTGCTGAAACCCTCCGAGCTGACGCCCTTCTCGGCGCTGGCGCTGGCCGTGCTGGCCGAACGCGCGGGCGTACCGAAAGGCGTGTTCAGCGTGGTGCCGGGCGACGCCAAGGCGATTGGCAGCGAGATGACCGGCAACCCCATCGTGCGCAAACTCAGCTTCACCGGCTCGACCGCGGTGGGACGCCTGCTGATGGAGCAGTGCGCGCCCACCATCAAGAAGGTCTCGCTCGAACTGGGCGGCAATGCCTCCTTCATCGTGTTCGACGACGCCGATATCGACGCCGCGGTCGAGGGCGCGATCGCCTCGAAATACCGCAACGCCGGCCAGACCTGCGTGTGCGCCAACCGCATCTACGTGCAGGAAGGCGTCTACGACGAATTCGCGCGCAAGCTGGTGGCGGCGGTGGGCAAGCTCAAGGTGGGCAATGGCGCCGACGAGGGCGTCAACCAGGGCCCGCTGATTGAAGAAAAAGCGGTGCGCAAGGTCGAGCAGCACATCGAGGATGCCATTGGCAAGGGCGCCAGGCTGCTGGCCGGAGGCAAGCGCCATGAGCTCGGGCACAGCTTCTTCCAGCCCACCGTGCTGACCGAAGTCACCTCCGACATGCTGGTGGCCACCGAGGAAACCTTCGGCCCGCTGGCGCCGCTGTTCCGCTTTAAAACCGAGGAAGAAGTGGTCAACCTGGCGAATGCCACCGAGTTCGGACTGGCCTCGTATTTCTACGCGCGCGACATCGGGCGCGTGTGGCGCGTGGCCGAGGCCATCGAGACCGGCATGGTGGGCGTGAACACCGGCCTGATCTCGACCGAGGTGGCGCCGTTCGGCGGCGTCAAGCAGTCGGGCCTGGGGCGCGAAGGCTCGACCTACGGCATGGACGACTACCTGGTGGTGAAATACATCTGCATGGGCGGGATCTGACGCCTGGGGCCGGCCGCGCCTGTTCGGCGGGGCCGGCCCTGGCCTGTCTTACTTCTTGTACTCATAATACTTCCGCGCATCCCCGCGCACCTGCTCCGCCGGGTACTTCTCGCGGTTGAGCACCATCTTCTCCTCCACCGCCCCGAACAGGTCGACGTCGAGCTTGTCGGCCAAACGCACCAGGTAGACCAGCACGTCGGCCATCTCGTGCCGCACTTCCACCAGCTTGTCCGCGCCCAGTTCGTCGACGCGCCCATGCTGCAGCCACTGGAAATGCTCCAGCAGCTCGGCCGCCTCCACCGTCAAGGCCGAGGCCAGGTTCTTCGGCGTATGGAACTGGTCCCAGTCGCGCTCGTCCACGAATGCGCGGACGATGTCGCGCAGCTGGGTTAAATCACTGTCCGCGCCGTTCGTCACGTACTTGTCCCCCGTCCAGGTAACCATTGAGCACGCGCTCGAGCTTGGGCGCGATTTCGTCCTGGCTGCCAATGGTGATGCCGAGGTCGCGCAGCAGGCCGTCGTGCACGCCGTAGACCCAGCTGTGGATGGTCAGCGGCTGGCCGCGTTCCCAGGCGTCGCGCACCACCGTCGTCTGCGCCACGTTGATCACCTGCTCGGCCACGTTCAGTTCCACCAGGCGGTTGGTCGCGGCGCGGCCGACCACGTTGCCGAGGTATTTGCCGTGCTTTTCGCGCACGTCGCGCACGTGGCCCAGCCAGTTGTCGGCCAGGCCGACGCGCTGGCCGGTCAGCGCCGCATGCACACCCGAACAGCCGTAGTGGCCGCAGATGATCACGTGCTTCACCTTCAGCACGTCGATCGCGAACTGCAGCACGGAGAGGCAGTTCAGGTCGGAGTGCACGACCACGTTGGCGATGTTCCTGTGCACGAACAGTTCGCCCGGCGCCATGCCCAGCAGTTCGTTGGCCGGCACGCGGCTGTCGGAGCAGCCGATCCACAGGTATTCAGGCGCCTGCTGCGCTGCCAGGTCCTTGAAGAAGTTCGGGTCTTCGGCCACCATCGAGGCAGCCCATGTGCGGTTGCGTGCGAAAAGGTCTTCCGCAGTCACCCCTGTTTTATTTTCCAATTTTTCTCCCTGTGTCGATGTGTCCCGAGCGTGTCAATGCCGGGCAGTTGTAGGGTGGGCGGGGTAACTCAGGCCAGTGGCCTGGGTTACGAACGCCCACGCGGTGATAGTTGGATATGAAGCGCCACGCAGGCAGAATCACCGTGGTTTGACCGCGTGGGCGGCGAAGCCGCCCACCCTACGAAAAAAACCGCCGGGGGCTCGCGCCGCCGACGGTTCGTGACAACTCCTTACTCGAAGAAGTCCTTGACCTTGTCCATCCAGCCCTTGCTCTGCGGGCTGTGCTTGGCGCCGCCCTCGTTGGTCGAGCGCTCGAACTCGCGCAGCAGGTCTTTCTGCTTGTCGGTCAGCTTGACCGGGGTCTCGACCACCACGTGGCAGAACAAATCGCCCACGTAGCCCGAACGCACGCCCTTGATGCCCTTGCCTTTCAGGCGGAAGGTCTTGCCGGTCTGGGTGCCTTCGGGCACCGTGAACGACACCTTGCCGGTCAGGGTCGGCACCTCGATCTCGCCGCCAATGGCAGCCTTGCTGAACGAGATCGGCATCTCGCAGTGCAGGTCGTCGCCTTCGCGCTGGAACACGGCGTGCGGCTTGATGTGGATCTCCACATACAGGTCGCCCGACGGCCCGCCATTCGTGCCCGGCTCGCCGTTGCCGGTCGAGCGGATACGCATGCCGTTGTCGATGCCGGCCGGGATCTTCACTTCCAGCGTCTTGTTGCGCTTGATGCGTCCGGCGCCACCGCAGGCCGCGCAAGGATCCGGGATGATCTTGCCGTTGCCGTGGCATTTCGGGCAGGTCTGCTGGATGCTGAAGAAGCCCTGCTGCATGCGCACCTGGCCGTGGCCGGCGCAGGTGGTGCAGGTGACCGGCTGGGTGCCCGGCTTGGCGCCGCTGCCGTGGCAGGTGTCGCACTTGTCCCAGCTCGGCACGCGGATCGTGGTCTCGTAGCCGTTGGCCGCCTGCTCGAGCGTGATCTCGAGGTTGTAGCGCAGGTCGGCGCCGCGGTAAACCTGCGGTCCGCTGCTGCCGCCGCGGCCACGGCCGCCGCCGAAGATGTCGCCGAAGATGTCGCCCAGGTCGCCGAAACCGCCGGCCCCGAAGCCACCGCCGCCTCCGCCGCCGCCCATGTTCGGATCCACGCCGGCGTGACCATAACGGTCATACGCTTCGCGCTTTTCCGGATTGGTCAGCATCTCGTAGGCTTCTTTTACTTCCTTGAACTTCTCTTCCGCTTCCTTGTTGTCGGGATTGCGGTCGGGGTGGTACTTCATCGCGAGCTTGCGATACGACTTCTTGATGTCGTCTTCCGACGCATTCTTCGCGACCCCCAGGATCTCGTAAAAATCACGCTTTGCCATAGGCGGCACCTTGCTTTGTTATGTACTGATACAACGATCTATGCAAAAAAACCGAGCCGGGGAACCATGTGGTCGCAGCGGCTCGGCGGTTCCCTCGGATCGGGGCAAGTCGAACGACTTGCCCCGGCCGGGATTACTTCGCGTCTTTCACTTCCTTGAAGTCGGCGTCGACCACGTCGTCCTGCTGTGGCTGCTGCTCGCCACCCTGGCCGCCCGGCTGGCCGCCTGCCGCGCCGGCAGCACCTGCCTGCTGGGCCTGCATGTCGGCATACATCTTCTCGCCCAGCTTCTGCGCTGCGCTCGACAGGGCTGCGGTCTTGGCATCGATGTCCGACTTGTCGCCGCTCTTGATCGCGCCTTCCAGGTCGGTGATCGCCGCTTCGATCGCTTCCTTCTCGCCGGCTTCCAGCTTATCGCCGTATTCGGTCAGGGACTTCTTGGTCGAGTGCACCAGCGCGTCGCCCTGGTTGCGGGACTCGGCCAGTTCCTTGACCTTCTTGTCTTCTTCCGCGTTCAGCTCGGCATCCTTCACCATCTTCTGGATCTCGTCTTCGGTCAGGCCCGAGTTCGCCTTGATGGTGATCTTGTTTTCCTTGCCGGTGGCCTTGTCTTTCGCGCCGACGTGCAGGATGCCGTTGGCGTCGATGTCGAAGGTCACTTCGACCTGTGGGGTGCCGCGTGGCGCCGGCGGGATGCCCTCGAGGTTGAATTCGCCCAGGCCCTTGTTGCCCGATGCGATTTCACGCTCGCCCTGGAATACCTTGATGGTCACGGCCGGCTGGTTGTCGTCGGCAGTCGAGAACACCTGCGAGAACTTGGTCGGGATCGTGGTGTTCTTGTGGATCATCTTGGTCATCACGCCGCCCAGGGTTTCGATACCCAGCGACAGTGGCGTGACGTCCAGCAGCAGCAAGTCCTTGCGCTCGCCCGACAGGACCGAGCCCTGGATGGCGGCGCCGACAGCGACGGCTTCGTCCGGATTGACGTCGCGGCGTGGTTCCTTGCCGAAGAACTCCTTGACCTTTTCCAGTACCTTCGGCATGCGGGTCATGCCGCCGACCAGGATGATGTCGTCGATGTCAGTGACCTTGACGCCGGCATCCTTGATGGCGGTGCGGCATGGCTCGATGGTCTTCGAGATCAATTCCTCGACCAGCGATTCCAGCTTGGCGCGGGTCATCTTCAGGTTCAGGTGGACCGGCGCGCCGTTCGCCATGGCGATGTACGGCTCGTTGATTTCGGTCTGCTGCGACGACGACAGTTCGATCTTGGCGCGCTCGGCCGAAGCCTTGATGCGCTGCAGGGCGATCGCGTCTTTCGACAGGTCCAGGCCGTTGATCTTCTTGAACTCGTCGATGATGTAGTCGATGATGCGCTGGTCGAAGTCTTCGCCGCCCAGGAAGGTGTCGCCGTTGGTCGACAGCACTTCGAACTGCTTCTCGCCGTCCACGTCCGCGATCTCGATGATCGAGACGTCGAAGGTGCCGCCGCCGAGGTCATACACGGCGATCTTGCGGTCGCCCTTTTCGGTCTTGTCCAGGCCGAAGGCCAGCGCGGCCGCGGTCGGCTCGTTGATGATGCGCTTGACGTCCAGGCCCGCGATACGGCCGGCGTCCTTGGTTGCCTGGCGCTGCGAGTCGTTGAAGTAGGCCGGCACGGTGATGACCGCTTCGGTGACTTCTTCGCCGAGGTAGTCTTCGGCGGTCTTCTTCATCTTGCGCAGGATTTCAGCCGACACCTGCTGTGCCGCGAGCTTCTTGTCGCGCACGCCGATCCAGGCGTCGCCGTTCTCGGCCTTGACGATCTGGTACGGCATCAGGCCGATGTCCTTCTGGACTTCCTTTTCGTCGTACTTGCGGCCGATGAGGCGCTTCACGGCGAACAGGGTATTTTTTGGATTGGTAACGGCCTGGCGTTTAGCCGGCGCACCGACGAGGATCTCGCCGTCTTCCTGATAGGCGATGATCGACGGGGTCGTACGCGCGCCTTCGGCGTTCTCGATGACCTTTGGCTGGCCGTTTTCCATGATCGCGACGCAGGAGTTGGTGGTTCCCAGGTCAATACCGATAATTCTGCCCATGATGTGTTCCTTTTATATAAAACGCTTAGTTTCGGATGGATTCAATATTGGGAAAAACTGCGTGCTTTCAAGGGGATACTGATTGAAACCCTGACGAGCGCGCCGCAGCGTCACTTCCACTTACTTCGGCGCGGCGGCCGTCACGATTGCCGGACGCAACAGGCGGTCGGCGATCATGTATCCCTTTTGCAGCACGGTGACCACGGTATTGGCCTCCTGCTCGGACGGCACCACGGCAACGGCCTGGTGCTTGTTCGGGTCGAGCTTCTCGCCCGCTTGCGGCATGACTTCCAGCACGCGGTTCTTTTCGAAGGCGGCGCTCAGTTGCTTGAGCGTCATTTCCACGCCTTCGCGGATGGCGTCGACGGTTTGCGTCTCGACTTTCAGCGCCATTTCCAGGCTGTCGCGCACCGGCACCATGGCCTCGGCAAAGCTTTCGATGGCGAATTTATGGGCCTTGGTCACGTCTTCCTGGGCGCGGCGGCGGATGTTCTCCGCGTCAGCCTTGGCGCGCATGAAAGCATCGTGCATTTCGGCCAGCTTGGCTTCGGTGGCGCTCAATTGCGCTTCCAGGTCGGACTGGCCCGACATCTCGGCCGTGCTTGGCGGGACACCCGCCTGGCCGGCGCCGGCCTGTGCGGCCTCGGTAGCTGCATCAGCAATGGCGGCATCAAGCGGCGATTGCTGGGACACCTCTTGGTTTTCTTGGTCTTGCATCGAAAAAACTCCTAGAATCAAGGACTTGGCTTAATTGGTAACGTATCCTGCCTGACACACAGGCCCGCAGATGGGGTGATCTCCTACATTTTCAAGGGGATTGCAGAGATCCCATGATGAAAATTCGGAAATTATTTGTTACAAGATTTACGGTTTCCCTGAATCATTTCCCAGTTAAAAGTCTTACTCTTCCTCAAAGGGTGCGGCATGGGGGCCGCAGAGACCTGGGAGCAGACTTCATGAGATTACAACTGATCAGCGGCGCCGTCGTCCTGTACACCCTCGCGGTGCTGGTGTGGCTGTGCTACGTGGGAATCGGCGCGACGCCCTGAGCGCTTTTCGTAGGGTGGGCGGCTCCACTCGGTGATGCGATTCGCTCGCGCCATGTGTGCCGCCCACGCGGTGATCGATGACGGCTCCGCTTTCGTGCCGGATGATCTCGCCGCAACGTATCACCGCGTGAGCGTAATTCCGGGCAGTGCCCGGAATTACGCCCACCCTACGGGCAAGCAACTATTTTAACATGTCGGCAACACCAGCTTCAGCACCAAGCTGGGCTGCATGCTGGGCGCCGACCTGGGCGTCACGGCGCTGGGCCGCGCGCTGGGCGGGCGTGAGGATGGTCGGCCAGCCGATCAGGTGCTGTTCGGCGATCTCGGCCAACCCGGTGATCCAGGCCGGCGATTCGTTCAGGCAGGGGATGTAGTGAAATTCCTTGCCGCCCGCAGCCTCGAAATCGTGCCGCACTTCCATATTGATTTCCTCCAGGGTTTCCAGGCAGTCGCTGGTGAAACCCGGGCAGATCACGTCGATCCGCTCCAAACCCTCGCGCGCCAGCTGTTGCACGGTCGGGGCGGTGTAGGGCTGGAGCCATTCGGCCTTGCCGAAGCGGGACTGGAAAGTGACGATGTATTCGTCCGCCCCCATGCCCAGCGCGGCCGCCAGCAGGCGCGCGGTCTTCTGGCATTCGCAGAAATACGGGTCGCCCAGCAGCAGCGTGCGCTTGGGGATGCCGTGGAAACTCATCACCAGCTTCTGGCCGCGGCCGTGGGCCTCCCAATAGGATTCCACACTCTCGCGCAGCGCCTCGATATAGCCTTCGTGGTCATGGTAGTGCTTGACCAGGCGCAGTTCGGGGATGTTGCGGATCTTGCCAAAATAGGCATAAACGGCATCCCAGACCGAGGCGGTGGTGGTGCCGGAATATTGCGGATAGGCGGGCAAAACCACGATCCGCTCGCAATGCTCTGCCTTCAGGCGATCGAGCACCTCGGGCAGCGAAGGCGAGCCGTAGCGCATCGCCATCACCACCTTCACGGCTTCATGGCCGCGCTCGTGCAGCATCTTGTCGAGCAGCGCCGCCTGATTTTCGGTATGCAGCTTCAGCGGCGAGCCGTCGCGGGTCCAGATCGTGCGGTATTTGGCGGCCGACTTGCCGGAGCGGAAAGGCAGGATGAATAGGTGCAGGATGAACCACCAGACCCTGGCCGGGATCTCCACCACGCGCGGGTCGGAAAGGAACTCCTTCAGGTAGCGGCGCACGGCCTTGCGGGTCGGTGCATCGGGCGTGCCGAGGTTGACCAGCACGATGGCGTTCGCGGACACGGTGCCGTGGGTGAAGGGCGGTTCTTTTCTGGATGGCATGGGCGGGGAAGGTTGGACGGACGCCCGCTATTATAAAGTGGCGTCCTGCCGCCGCACATGTGTACGGCGGACAACAGCGGGTCAGGTGGTCGTGTTCAGGCGCACGTCGATGTTGTTGCGGGTGGCATTCGAATACGGGCAGACGATGTGGGCCTTGTCGACCAGTTCCTTGAGCTGGGCCGGATCCATGCCGGGGCCGTGGATGGTCAGGTCGACTTCGATGCCGAAGCCGGTCGGGATCGGGCCGATGCCGACGTCGCCCTTGACGGTCAGGTCCGGCGGCAAGGTCATCTTCTGCTGGCCGGCCACGAACTTCAGCGCACCGAGGAAGCAGGCCGAATAGCCGGCCGCAAACAGCTGCTCGGGATTGGAACCCGGACCACCACCGCCGCCGAGTTCCTTCGGCGTGCTCAGCTTCAGATCAAGTACACCATCGGAACTTTTCGAGGTCCCCTCGCGGCCGCCCTGCGACGTCGCCTGGGCGCGGTACAGCACTTTATCGATACTCATTCGAACTCCCTTCAGTGGTGGTGGACGAGCCATGACTTTGCCACAGAATCGCGAATCAAGTTGGCCCGTAGGGTGGGCAGGTTCCTGCCCACGCGTTCAAATCACGCTTGCAGTGCGGCGACGCGATTATTCACGCGCTGGTTGAACGCGTGGGCAAGAAACTTGCCCACCCTACGATGTGCGGCAGAATTGATGACAATGTGCGGCAGAGTTAATGACGTTGTGCGGCCGAGTTCATGACAATGTGCGGCAGAGTTCACGACGTTGTGCGGCAGAGTTCATGACAATGTGCGACAGAGTTCACGACGTTGTGCGGCGGAATTCACGACGCCAGCAACTCCCTTGCATGCTTGCGCGTCGTCTCCGTAATCTCGATCCCGCCCAGCATGCGCGCCACCTCTTCCACGCGCGAGCGGTTATCCAGCACGTCGATGCGCGACACGGTACGCCCCTCGCCCGTCGTTCCCTTCGCCACCTGGAAGTGCTGGTTGGCCTGGCTGGCCACCTGCGGCAGGTGGGTCACGCACAGCACCTGGCGCTGCTGCCCCAAACGCTTGAGCAGGCGCCCCACCACCTCGGCGACGCCGCCGCCAATGCCGGTATCCACCTCATCGAAGATCAGCGTCGGCGTGGTGGTGGCATGCGCCGTGATCACGGCGATCGCCAGCGAGATGCGCGCCAGTTCGCCACCCGAAGCCACCTTGGCCAGCGGCCGTGGCGCCACTCCCGCGTGGCCGGCCACCAGGAATTCGACCTGCTCGACCCCGTGTACGCCCGGCTCGCCGGCATTCAGGGCGACGGCGAAGCTGCCGCCGGTCATGCTCAGTTCCTGCATCGCGCTAGTGACGCCCTTGCCCAGTTCAACGGCCGCCTGCGCGCGCCGTTTCGACAGGCGCGCGGCCGCCGTCATATAGGCCGCCTTGGCTTTCTCTTCCTGCTTGCGCAGGCCGTCCATGTCGCTGGCGTCGGCCAGCTGGCGCAGGCGTGCAGCCAGGGTAGCGTGTTCTTCGTGCAGCTCCTCGGGCGTCACGTGGTAGCGGCGAGCGGCGCCGTGCAGGGCTTCCATGCGGGCGTCGACTTCACGCAGGCGGGCCGGGTCGAGCTCGACCTTGTCGATGTAGTTGTTCAGCGCGTACACGGCTTCCTGCAGCTGGATGCGGGCTGGCTCCATGCAGTCGAGCACCGGCTGCAGCCCGCTATCGACATCCACCAGCTTGCCCAGCTTGGCGTTGAGCGAGGATAGCTGCGACAGGATCGGCTGGTCGGCTTCGGAAATGGCGAGCAGCGCTTCCTGCGCGCCTTCCAGCAGGCTGGCCGCATGTGACAGGCGGCTGTGCTCGTTGGTGATCTCGGTCCACTCGCCCGCCTTCGGGGCCAGCTTGTCGAGCTCACCCACCTGCCACTCCAGGCGCTCGCGCTCCAGCAGCACGTTGCGCGCGTCGTTTTCGAACTCCTCGCGCTGGCGCACCAGCGCGCGCCAGGTCTTGTAGGTGGCGCTGACTTCCTGCATGTCCGCAGCAGCGGCCGGGTCGCGCACCGCGATCTGGTTGTCGAGCAGCGCGCGCTGCGCGTCCGACTTGAGCAGCGACTGGTGCGCGTGCTGGCCGTGGATATCGACCAGCATGTCGCCCAGCTCGCGCAGCTGCGCGGCGGTGGCGCTGATGCCGTTGATATAGGCTTTCGAGCGGCCCGCGTTGTCGATCACGCGGCGCAGCAGCGCCCCGCCCTCTTCGATGCCGAACTCGTGCTGCTCGAGCCACTCCGTTGCCGCCGGCGTGAGCGCGAATTCGGCGGTGATGTCGGCCTTGGCCGCGCCTTCGCGCACCATGCTTGCGTCGCCGCGCCCGCCCAGCGCCAGTTGCAGCGCATCGATCAGAATCGACTTGCCGGCGCCGGTCTCGCCGGTGAACACCGAGAAACCGTTCGCGAACTCGAGCTCGATGGCGTCGACAATGACGAAGTCACGGATGGTAAGTGTGCGCAGCATGAAAAATCGGGTCTCCTGTCGTGGCTTGTTGGTGCATGACGTGGCCTGTGGCCTTACGTGAGCTTGCCTTCGTTGGTCGGGTATTCGTTCCAGTGCAGCTTTTCGCGCAGCGTATGGTAATAGCTCCAGTCGCGCGGGTGCAGGAAGGTGATCGTGTGCGGCGAACGCGAGATGACGATGTGGTCGCCCAGCTGCGCGCTGGTAAAGGTCTGCATGTCGAAATTCACGCTGATGTCGCGCCCTGCCACGAGTTCGACCACGATCTCGCTCGATTCCGGCACCACGATCGGCCGGTTCGACAGCGCATGCGGCGCGATCGGCACCAGCACGATGCCCTGCACGCGCGGATGCAGCAGCGGGCCGCCGGCCGACAGCGCATAGGCAGTCGAGCCGGTGGGCGTCGAGACGATCAGGCCGTCCGCGCGCTGGTTGTACATGAATTCGCCATCCACGGTGAGCTTGAGCTCGACCATGCCGGCGCCGGCGCCGCGCGCCACCACGACGTCGTTGAACGCGACCGCGCAGAAGATCTGCTGGCCCTCGCGCACCACACGCGCTTCCAGCAGAGTGCGCTCCTCGGTCTTGGCCTGGCCCTGCAGGATTTCGCCCAGGGCCGGGACCATGCGGTCGATCGGGATGTCGGTAATGAAACCCAGGCGGCCGGAGTTGATGCCGATGAGCGGAATGTCGTATTGGGCGAGCTGGCGCGCGATGCCGAGCATGGTGCCGTCGCCGCCCATGACCACCGCGTAACTGGCCTGCTCGCCGATCTCGGCGACTGTCATGGACTCGATGCCGTCGGTTCCCAGGTGCGCCGCGGTGTCGGTTTCGTACACGACCCGGTAGCCGGACGCGGCCAGGAATTCGGTCAGGCGCCCCACCGGCTCTTCGATGCCGGGAGTATTTTGCCGCACCACGAGCGCGATGATTTGTTGCGGTTGGGACGTCACGGGCATGGGTCTCGGGCGGTTGGGGCAGGAGGATGGAGATTAACCGATTAGCGGCTGCGATAGAAGGATCGGCTACGCGCGCCCGGAATGACTGTACAAATAAACAGTATAGCGGGGACGGCGCGCAACCGGCAAGTCGGCAACAGCAGGGCAGTATATTTAATTGACCAGGACCAGGCCGACCGCCACCGCGACAGCTGCCACCAGGCTCAGCAAATGCAGGGCCACCAGGGTGATCCAGCGCAGCGCAGTCACCAAGCGGCCGCCGCCGTACACCCGCCGCATCGCCGTGGGCAGGTAAGCAACCAGCCAGAGCAACAGCAGGAAGCGCACGAAATCCCACCCGTTCGCCACCACGAACAGGCTCAGCATGAAGAAGGCAAAGGCATTGCTGTGCAGGGCGAACAGGAAATGCTCGCCGTAGCGCCGCCCCGAGCCGAGATAGAGCAGCTTCAGGTAGAGCGCGAAGATAGGCATCAAGAGGAAGATCGCATACGGGGCGTAGCTGAAGAAGGCGCTTTTCGCCGCCGCGCTCTTCTGCTCGCCCGGCAGCCCGAGGAATTTCTCTGCGCCCTTGCCCAGCCGCGGGCTGACGGTGCCCAGCTCGCGCACGACATCGCGTTCGAATTCGGTAAAGTCCTGCGGCTGCCTTGCCACTTCCCGTCCCGCCATGGCAGCAGCCGGCGCGCTCACCGCCGGCCGCGCATCAGGCGGGGCATCGGTCTCGTTCTCGATGATCTCCACGCCACTGAGCTTGACGAGGAAAAAGAAGATGATGCTGAAACTCAGGTAGAGGCGCAGCGGCTCGACATAGCGCACGCGCCGGCCTTCGATGTATTCGCGGGTCAGGAAGCCCGGCTTGAACAGCAGCAGCTTCAGCGAGCGCCACAGCTTGCCTTCGAGCGCCACGTAATGCGACAGGAATTCATGCAGGAATTCGCGCGCGCTCGGCACGTGCAGGTGGGTGGCCTGGCCGCAGGCCTGGCAGAAATTGCCGCTGGTGGTGGCGCCGCAATTCTTGCAGGTGCCGGCATGCTGCCGGTAGTCGATGGCGTCGGTGGTCAAGGTGCTCATCCGGGAAGTCGTCTGAGTTGCCATGTTAGCGGGACAATTGCAAAAAAGCATCACGCATTTACACAAGCCGCTTGCCGCGCCATCCAAGCGCGCGACTCCATTGGCAGTGGACGGTTAGGATTCAGTCAACTGCAACAGAAGGAGATTCACATGGTTACCGAAACCAAAGACCGCTTCGTCAACACGAAGGCACCGATTGAAAACGACGGCGTCAAGCGCCAGCCTCACGAGCGCGACGAGACCCCGGACGCGCAAGACCAGGCCCCACGCGGCGTCATGAAGCAGGCCGCGGAAGACCTCGCCCAAGGCCTGCAGAATACCGACTGCTACGGCACCAATGGCCAGGGCCTGGACCAGGCCGTCGACCCCAAGGCGGGCGCGACCGGCCAGGCCAACCCCCTGCCCGACAACCACCGCTCGATGCGCCGCCACGACTCCGACGACGCACCCACCGACAAGAACAACCTGTAAGGAAACCACCATGACCATCAAACGCAAGGGCAGCGCCGTCTGGAGCGGCGGCCTGAAAGACGGCAAGGGCGCGGTCTCGACCGCCAGCGGCGTGCTCAAGGATTCGCAATACGGCTTCAACACCCGCTTCGAAGACGGCCCGGGCACCAACCCCGAAGAACTGATCGGCGCCGCCCACGCGGGCTGCTTCACGATGGCGCTGTCGGGCCAGCTCGGCCAGGCAGGCCTGACTGCCGACGAACTGCGCACCACGGCCACCGTGTCCATGGAAAAGGTCGAAGGCGGCTTCTCGATCACGGCCGTGCACCTCGACCTGGTAGCCAGGATCCCTGGCGCCAGCCAGGAAGCTTTCGACAAGGCCGCCACCACCGCCAAGGAAAACTGCCCAGTGTCGAAGCTGTTGAACGCGACGATCACGCTCAACGCCAAGCTCGAAAACGGGTAAGCCTGCTGCTTGCCTGTCAGGCCTCCGACGCTCCTGCGATATCGCTGCGCGGTGCCGGGGTCTGCTGACGACGTTGCCGACGCATTAGCCCCAACGCACCGGTGGCGATGGAAAGGAGGGCGATCGTCGATGGTTCTGGAATGGTGGCTGGAATATATTGGTACTGAAAAATATATTGATCGCCAGTGTCCGAGGTGAGTTCCAGTACAGTCTGAATGCTCCCATTTGCGATCAGGGACAGGGTAGGAAATACCACAGGCGTTAGCTCGTCGTTATCGGAATCGGAGAAATACATGGTGTTGACGAAATTGGTGCCCACATTGCCGCCATACGCCAGGGTAGCGATCAAATTCTCGCCTCCGGAATCGAAGATATTGATTCGTTGCCCGACATCTTCTACTAGCAGGCCGGGATCTCGCAGGATGAAGCCGGTAAACCTGCCGGCGTAGACTTCCTCGCCAAGCAGCTCGTCCTGAGTCAATATGCCGTCGATATAGGTCAGGCCACGTATTCCGGGATTCGAGTCGATCAGTTGTGCAACGATCACTGAAGCATGTGCTGGAACTTGTCCAAGCCCAACAGTCAGCAAGCTCAGCAGGGCCAGCATCAGCGTACGGAAAAGGCTCATTGCAATACTCCTCGTGGTTGCGGTCTGCATTGAAAATCCTGCCGCGCGCCGAAACTATGAGCTGCAGGGGGTGATTTGAACCCGACGCATAAACCGTACCCGATGTTAGATCTGCTATGAAATCAATTGCTTGCACCTTCTTGGTTGCCTCACCCCAGAATGAATGTAAAATTTTCCGGCATGTCGATGTGACATCATAGAAGCTAACGAGCTCGGCATCAGCTCCTGCTTCACTTGCCGATACGGGAAACGGATTGTGTCCCCGGCAAGAATCTCGTCAAGGGCATAAAATGACTGCTTTCGATTTACCAGAAAGACACCCATGCGCATCCTGCACACCATGCTCCGCGTCGGCAACCTGCAGCGTTCCATCGACTTCTACACAAACGTGCTAGGCATGAAACTGCTGCGCACCAGCGACAACCCGGAATACAAATACACCCTGGCCTTCCTCGGCTACGGCAGCAACCCGGACCACGCCGAACTCGAACTGACCTATAACTACGGCGTCGAGAGCTACGAGATGGGCTCGGCCTACGGCCACATCGCCATCTCGGCCGACGACATCCATGCCACCTGCGACGGCGTGCGCGCCGCGGGCGGCAACATCACGCGCGAGCCGGGGCCGGTCAAGGGCGGCTCTACCGTGATTGCTTTCATTACCGATCCGGATGGTTATAAGGTCGAGCTGATCGAGCGCAAGGACCATGCAGCGGGTGGCGGTTTGAGCAGCTAAGCCGGCAGCGCGAAATACAAAACGGGCGGCATGGCTATCAAGCCTGCCGCCCGTTTCAATTGTAGGGTGGGCGGCTTCGCCGCCCGCGCGTTCAACCACCGTATGAATTACCGCTCCATTTGTTCATATTCGGTTTGAACGCGCGGGCGGGAGTGATTCAAGCCAGTGGCTTGAATCACTCCCGCCCACCCTACGAACATCAGGCCAGCGGATCAATCACAAACGCCGGCATCCGCTCATTCCCCTTGGCGCACGCCAGGAATTTATCGGCCGTCGACAGCGCCTCGTTGATGGTCACGTCCATATCCAGGTAACGGTAGGTACCCAGGCGCCCCACGAAGGTCACGTTCGGCTCCTCGTTCGCCACCTTCACGTAACGCTCGAGCTGCACCTTGTCGCGCGCCTGGCGGATCGGGTAGTACGGGATGTCCTTCTCTTCGCACTGGCGGCTGAATTCCTTGTACAGCAGCGTCTTCTCGTGCTGTTCCCACGGCGAGAAGTGCTTGTGCTCGGTAATGCGGGTGTAGGGCTGTGCGTTGTCGCAGTAGTTGATCACCGCGTTGCCCTGGTAGTCGCCGGTATCGCGGAAGACTTCGAAGTCGAGCGTGCGGTATGGCAGGCGGCCTTCGGCGTGGTTGAACCAGGCGTCGATCGGGCCGCTGTAGAACACGTGCGCGTACTCGTCTTTCTGGGCCGGGTCGAAGCGGGTGTTCAGGTGCACGGTCACGCCCGGCACGTCGAGGATCTTCTCGACCAGCGAGGTGTAGCCGTCTTCCGGCATGCCCTGGTATTTGTGATTGAAGTAGTTGTCGTCGTAATTGAAGCGCACCGGCAGGCGCTTCAGGATGCTGGCCGGCAGCTCGGTCGGCTGCATGCCCCACTGCTTGACGGTATAGGTCTTGAAGAAGGCTTCGTACAGTTCGCGGCCGACAAAACGCAGCGCCTGGTCCTCAAAAGTAACCGGGTTCTCGATCGTCTTGTCGCCGAGCGAGGCCAGGAATGCCTGGGCTTCGGCCGGGCGGAAGGTCTTGCCGAAGAACTGGTTGATCGTCAGCAGGTTGATCGGCAGCGTGTAGACGCTGTTGTTGGTGATCGCCTTGACCCGGTTCACGTAAGGCATGAAGCGGCTGTAGCGGTTCACGTATTCCCAGACGCGCTCGATGTCGGTGTGGAAAATGTGCGGACCGTAGATGTGCACCATGACGCCGGTCTCGGCGTCGCGTTCGGAGTGGCAGTTACCGGCGATATGGGGACGCGATTCAAAAATCTCGACCTTGTAGCCGGCTTGCGCCAGCTCGCGGGCAATGACGGCCCCGGAAAAACCGGCGCCGACAATCGCGATATTCTTTTGCATGTGTTTTTCCTTTGGGGAGGTGAATTCCTGACTCCGGGCACGAGCATGAGGCGGGCTCAGCTGGCCTGTGATGTGCGGAGTGCTTAACGTTGTCAGTTTATCAGCTTCCCGAAAAAATCCCCGACATCGTTACTTGTCGTGCGCCAACTATTTATTCTTGAAATCAAGCACTTAGCTCATCTCCAAAACAAAAAGCCCGGACCATTTCCGGTCCGGGCTTTTCACATTCAACGGCGCAGGGCTGGCCTGCACAGGAAGCTTATTTGGCGAGCAGGTTGTTCACCGCCGCCAGGTCCGCCTCGCGCAGCGAGCCCGAAGCAGCCTTCAGGCGCAGGCCGTTCAGGATGGTGTCGTAGCGTGCACGCGACAGGTCGGTGCGGGTCGAATACAGCTGGCGCTGCGCGTTCAGCACGTCGATATTGATGCGCACGCCAACCTGGTAACCGAGCTTGTTCGATTCCAGCGCCGACTGGCTCGACACTTCCGCCGCTTCCAGCGCCTTGACCTGGGCCATGCCGCTGTTCACGCCAAGATAAGCCTGGCGCGCCTGCAGGGCTGCCTGGCGGCGGGTAGCCTCCAGGTCGTTGCGCGCCTTGTCTTCCAGCGCGATCGATTCACGCACGCGGCTGGTCACGCCGAAGCCGTTGAAGATCGGGACGGCGAACTGCACGCCGATGCCGTTGTTCTTGGCCACGCCGGAGCCGGTGATCTGGCCGCCGACGTCGCGGCGGGTCGAGGCCGCTACCAGGTCGAGGGTCGGATAATGGCCGGCGCGGTTGCGCGAGATTTCGCGGCGAGCCAGTTCCACCTGCAGCTGCGAGACGGTCACGCCATAGTTCTGGGTCTCGGCCGAGCTCACCCATGGATCCGGCGAGGCCGGCGATGGCGCTGCCAAGGTGATGCCGGTCTTCAGCGGCGCCAGCATGGCTGGGGAGGTGCCGATGATGGCCTGCAGCGCATTGTTCTTGTTGTCCAGGTCGTTCACTGCCGCGAATTCCTGGGCAATCACCAGGTCATATGCCGCCTGCGCTTCGTGGGTATCGGTGATGGTCTGGGTGCCGACCTCGAAATTGCGCTTGGCCGATGCCAGCTGCTCGGTCACCGCGGTCTTCTGGGCGCGGGTCGATTCCAGCTTGTCCTGGGCTGCCAGCACGTCGAAATAGGCTTGCGCCACGCGGGTGATCAGGTCTTGCTGGGCCTGGGCGAACTGGGCCTCGGCCACTGCCTGCTGCAGCTTGCTCTGCTGGTAGGTCTGCCATGCGGCCCAGCGGAACAGCGGCTGGGTCAGCGCCAGCGTGTACTCGGTGGTGCGCACGTTCGAGCCGGAGCCGGCCACCAGGGTCGGGGTGCCGGTGATCGGATTGTTGACGAACTGCCCCTCGTTCCACGGCGAGTTGTCGGCGTCGTTCTTGATGCTGCTGCCGGTGAGGCCTACCGTCGGCAGCAGGCCTGCACGCCCCTGTGCGATCCGTTCCCGGCCGGCGGCTGCCGACGCGCGTGCGCTCGCAAACGTCGCGTCGTTGGCCAGTGCCTGCTGGTACACCTGGATCAAGTCAGCCGCGCCTGCATTGAGCGAAAAGAAGGCGCTGGCAACCAGCACGGCAATAAGGGGTTTCTGCATTGCAATCTCCACAGGAGTCATCAAAAGTTAGGATGCAGGTCAATACTTCGGCATCGAAGGATCGACCTGTACGGCCCAGGCGTGTACCCCGCCCGTCAAATTCGTTACGTTGCTGAACCCGTTACGCTCCAGGAAGGCAGCCACCTGCATGCTGCGCGCTCCATGGTGGCAAATGCAGACGATCTCGCGGTCGTCATCGAGTTCGCCAACCCGGATCGGGATCAGGTGCATCGGGATCTGGGTCGAACCTGCGATATGGCAGGTGGAGAATTCCCAGTTCTCGCGCACGTCCAGCAGCAGCGGCTGCTCCTGCGCCGGGTCGGCCAGCCGTGCGGCCAGTTCGGGTGCGCTCACGTGCTGCATCGCGTCCTCAGAACTGGAAGCGCGACGGCGTTTGCGCGCCCGTCAGCGTCTTGACATTGGTCTCGAACAGCTTGACCGTGTCGTAGGCCGTTTCCGATACGCGGGTGATGATGTTGAAGCTCATCGCCGGCGCATCGCCCAGGATCACCGCCAGGCGGCCACCCACTTTTACCTGCTGCAGCAGCGCTTCCGGCAGCACCGGCAGGCCGCCCGACACCACGATCACATCAAAGGGCGCGCCCTTGGCCCAGCCCTGGGCGCCATCGCCCAGCTCGACGCTCACGTTGGTGACGCCGGCACGGGCCAGGTTTTGCTCGGCCAGGGCCTTGGTTTCCGGCAGGATCTCGACGGTGGTCACGTGGCGCGCCTTGTGCGCCAGCAGTGCCGCCATATAGCCCGAACCGGCGCCGATTTCCAGGACGTTTTCGTGCTTCTTGACCGCGATCTCCTGCGCGATGCGCGCTTCGACCTTCGGGTTAAACATCGCCTCGCCGCCCGGCAGCGGGATTTCGACGTCCGCGAAGGCCAGGTTCTGGTAGGCGACCGGCACGAACGCTTCGCGCTTGACGACGTGCAGCAGGTCGAGCACGTCCTGGTCAAGCACGTTCCACGGGCGGATCTGCTGTTCGATCATGTTGAAGCGGGCTTGTTCGATATTCATCTGAGTTCTCGGTGGAAAAATAATTAATCCGATATTTTATCGTTGAACGGCCTCAGGACGCACATCTTAGCGATGGGCTCCCCAAGACAGGGGAAATTGCGACAGTCTGCAGTTTAGAGGGGTTGAACGCCAAAAAAACGGTCGCTTGGCGTAAATGGCAAGCTTTGGCGCTAGGGCGCCGTGCGCGGAAGCAGGCCATGCAGGGCCATGTCGAGGAAGGCGTCGATGAAAGCGAGGGGTTGCAGCTCATGGGCGTCGCAGGGCGCCACCGCACAATGTTTCCAGGTATTGAGCATCATCATCGGCGCAATCAGCACCTGGGTCAGCTGCGGGATATCGACGTTGCGGAACTCGCCGCGGCTGACGCCACGCTCGAGCATGCTCGATATCATGCGGGTTCCACGCCGGGTCACCTCTTCCTGGTAGAACTTGGCCAGCTCGGGGAAATTGCCGGCCTCGGCCAGGATCAGCTTGCTGATGCCGGAAGCCTTGCTCTGGCCGATGCGGCTCCACCAGCTCAGCATGACGTGGCGCAGCAGGTCGGCGCTATGGCCTTCGAATTCGGCGACCGACATCTCGGCCTCGCCGATAAACGGGACAATGCTCTCGCGCACGACCGCCTTGAACAGCTCTTCCTTGTTGGTGTAGTACAGGTACAGCGTGCCCTTTGACACCCCGGCACGGCGGGCCACGTCTTCCAGACGCGTGGCAGCGAAACCACGTTCGACGAACAGGTCAATGGCGGCAGCCAGGAGCTCCTGGGGCCGGGCATCCTTGCGGCGCTCCCAGCGCGGCTTGCTGTCGATTGAGCATTCCATGTTACTGCCTAGAAACCAACTGAAGAGCTATCGAATATAGTCGGGGCTTGTCACTCAGTCAAGCAACCGTTGTGATATCGAAACTGTCCATATAAACAGGTATTGACGCGTCTTTACAATGTATTTCAGGCAGTGCCTGGACCATGGATGGCTCTCCTGCGCTATGCGATGTGCGTTAGCCACAAGCTAGCGGGAAAACGCACGGCGACGCGCCCGCTTTGGGCGTTGGCGGGGGTATACTCCTGCCTTCCATGACCGCCCTGCTTGCCCCATCTCCCGTGCAATGCCGCGACCACTGCGGCGCCTGCTGCACCGCGCCATCGATCACCAGCCCGATCCCCGGCATGCCCGATGGGAAGCCGGCCGGTGTGCGTTGCATTCAATTGGCTGATGACAACCGCTGCCGCATTTTCGGCAAACCGGAGCGGCCGGCGTTTTGTGGTGGGTTGCAGCCTTCGCTGGAGATGTGTGGCAGCAGCCGCGAGCAGGCGATTCGCTGGCTGGATGAACTGGAACGGGCGACTGCGCCTTCGTGTTGAAGGTCCGCCCCCCCGGTCAGTCAATCCAGTGAGAACCGTAGGGTGGGCAGGGCACAGCAGGCCAGTGGCCTGCTGTGCGCCCACGCGGTGATCGTAGGAATGTGAATAATCGTACGGGCTGTAGCACCGTGTTTTGAACGCGCGGGCGGCGCAAGCGCCGTCAAGACATCCTGAGGACGGGTGGAGCCGCCCACCCTACGAATGATCGGTATCCGGCATCACCAGCCCTGAATGCTTTTTCTTCTTCTTTTTCACGACGACAGTCTGCTCCTGCGCCGCCTTGATGGCAGGTGGCGGCGCGACCGGCAGGGGAAACCCAAGAAACACCATCACGAGAAAGATCGGCAGCAGGAGGAAGAACAGCGGCCGTTTCCAGTTCAGTTTCTGTTTGAGCATGCCAAGCAGATAGTGCTGGCCTAGCATAAACACAAGAACAAAAAGTAACCCAACAGGGGTAACTTTCGGCAGCCTGTGCGCTCAGGCCGCCGCCAGCTTCCCGCGCGCCTGCTGCACGCGCTGGAACAACCCGCCCAAGGTCAGGCCTTCGTGCCAGATATCGTCGAGCATCAGGCCGTATTTGTCGCGCAGCGCCTTGGCCAGCGTCTCGATTTCGGTCGCGTCGGGCAGCCAGCGGGTGGGGTTCACGGCGCGGTAGATGCCGAGCACTTCGTCATCCGGACGGAAATGCAGGCGTTCGCTGTCGCGGAAAGAGAACGCGGATATGAAGAGCGACAGGAAATCGCGGATGTCCTTGCGCGAGGCGCCTGGGAACGTGCTGCGCCAGGCCCGGCCCTGGTAGGGACGGTAACGCAAGTAGTTGGGTTTCTGCCAACCGTTGAATGCTGCCCAGGCAAGGACAGCAAGGATGAGGACAACTAAAAGGCTCATGCGGACGAGTGTAGCACGCGTTTTTGGCGGCGGCGCACGAAACAATTTCGTTGCCGCGACGTCTGTTGTAACCCGGCGGCAACGCGCGCGCGGTACAATCTTGCGCCAGGCACAACAGCAAGCCGGGAACACTCCGGCGCTGCCTGTGCGCATGGTAAGCTTCGACCCCGCCGTATCTCCACGGTCCATCCCAACACCCGCATTCACCCACACTGACTGTTACGCATTCATGGATATTCTTCTCGCTATCAAGGCGATTATCATGGGCCTGGTCGAGGGCTTTACCGAGTTCCTGCCGATCTCGTCCACCGGACACCTGATCCTGGCGGGCAGCCTGCTCAATTTCACCGGCGAAAAGGTCAAGGTCTTCCAGATTGCCATCCAGGCCGGCGCCATGCTGGCCGTGATCTGGGAATACCGCCGGCGCATTGCAACCGTCCTGTCCGGCCTGGGCTCGGACCCGAAACAGCAGAAGTTCGTGATCAAGCTGGTCATCGCCTTCATCCCGGCGGCCATGCTCGGCTTGCTGTTCAGCGAGATGATCACGGCGAAACTGTTTACACCGGTACCGGTGGCCACTGCCTTCATCGTCGGCGGCCTGCTCATCCTGTGGGTGGAACGCCGCCACACGGGCAAAGACCAGGCGGCGCGGGTCGAGAGCGTGGACGACATGGGCTACGGCGACGCGTTGAAGGTGGGAATTGCCCAGGCCTTTGCACTGATTCCCGGCACCAGCCGTTCCGGCGCGACCATTATTGGCGGCATGCTGTTCGGCCTGTCGCGCAAGGCAGCCACCGAATTCTCGTTCTTCCTGGCGATCCCGACCCTGCTGTCGGCCACCGTGTATTCGGTGCTCAAGGAGCGCCACCTGCTGTCGATGGCCGACCTGCCGATGTTCCTGCTGGGCGGCCTGGCCGCGTTCGCTTCGGCCTTCCTGTGTGTGCGCTGGCTCCTGCGCTACATCAGCACGCACGACTTCACGATCTTCGCCTGGTACCGTATTGTGTTCGGTATTCTCGTACTCGTGACCGCACACTTCGGTTTGGTGGTGTGGGCAGAATAAACGCATGACTTCCGAGCTTCAAGCGCGCGCGCTGCACGTCCTCGAGACCGTCTTCGGCTATCCCGCCTTCCGCGGGCAGCAGGGGGAGATCGTCGAGCACGTCGCCGGCGGCGGCGACGCCCTCGTCCTGATGCCCACCGGCGGCGGCAAGTCGCTGTGCTACCAGATCCCGGCGCTGCTGCGCGACGGGGTGGGCGTGGTCGTCTCGCCACTGATCGCGCTGATGCAGGACCAGGTCGATGCGCTGGAAGAAGTCGGCGTGCGCGCCGCCTTTTTAAACTCGACTCAGACATTCGAAGAGACGCTGCGCATCGAACGCCTGGTGCGCAGTGGCGAGATCGACCTGGTCTACGTGGCGCCCGAGCGCCTGCTGACCCAGCGCTGCCTGGAGCTGTTCGACGCCTCGCGCATCTCGCTGTTCGCCATCGACGAAGCGCACTGCGTGTCGCAATGGGGCCACGACTTCCGGCCGGAGTACATCCGCCTGTCGGTCCTGCACGAGCGCTATCCGGGCATCCCGCGCATCGCACTCACCGCGACCGCCGACCAGCAGACCCGCGACGAAATCGCGCACCGCCTGCAGCTCGATGACGCGCGCAAGTTCGTCTCGTCCTTCGACCGTCCCAACATCCGCTATTCGATCGTCGAGAAGACCACCGGCCGCAAGCAGCTGCTCGACTTCATCACCAGCGAACATGCGCAGGATTCCGGCATCGTCTACTGCCTGTCGCGAAAAAAAGTCGAGGAAACCGCCGAGTTCCTGAACCAGAACGGCATCCGCGCCCTGCCCTACCACGCCGGCATGGAATACAGCGTGCGCGCCGCGAACCAGTCGCGCTTCCTGCGCGAAGACAACATCACGATGGTCGCCACCATCGCCTTCGGCATGGGCATCGACAAGCCGGACGTGCGCTACGTCTGTCACCTCGATCTGCCCAAAAGCCTGGAAGGTTACTACCAGGAGACCGGCCGCGCCGGCCGCGACGGCGCCCCCGCCAGCGCCTGGATGGCCTACGGCCTCCAGGACGTGGTGCTGCAGCGCCGGATGATCGACGAATCCGACGCCGACGAGACCTTCAAGCGCGTGCTGTCGATGAAGCTCGACGCCATGCTCGGCCTGTGCGAGACCCTCAGTTGCCGGCGCATGCGCCTGCTCGACTATTTCGGCGAGCGCTCCGGCCCTTGCGGCAATTGCGACACCTGCCTGATCCCGCCGGTGCAGGTCGACGGCACGGTGCCGATGCAAAAGCTGCTCTCCACCGTCTACCGGGTCGACCAGCGCTTCGCCGCCGGCCACGTGATCGACGTCCTGCGCGGCGCCCAGACCGAACGCATCAGCCAGTGGCACCACGACAAACTCACCGTGTTCGGCGTCGGCGCCGACCGCTCCGAACAGGAATGGCGCGCCATCGCCCGCCAGGCCATCGCGCTCGGCTTCGTGACGGTCGACCACGACGCCTACAGCTCGCTCAAGCTGACCGACGCCGCGCGTCCCGTGCTCAAGGGCGAGCAGAAGGTGCAGCTGCGCCAGTACCAGAAACCGGTCAAGGCCAAGCGCCCGTCCTCGCGCGCCGCCGGCAGCTACGAGGAACTGGAACTGTCGCGCTCCGAGCAGGCGATCTTCGAGCGCCTGCGTACCTGGCGCATGGGTACCGCCCGCGAACACGGCGTGCCGGCCTATGTGGTGTTCCAGGATGCGACCCTGCGCGAGATCGCCAAGGGCAAGCCGGCCTCGTTAGAGGCGCTGCGCGGCGTCTCCGGCGTGGGCGAGAAGAAGCTGGTGTCGTATGGCGATGAAATCGTCGCAATCATCAATGAGATGATGTAGTGTCCTAGGTTGGGAGCGCCTGAAAAACCCTCATTGGCGGCGTTGCATCGTCTCGCCGTACCAGCGTACTGTCTTCGACGATGCGCCTTGCCCTGATGGTTTTGCCAGACGCTCCAATGTTCAACCCACCGACACTCACATGGCCATCCCGACTCCCACCAGCACCACCGCCTCGCCCGCAGCCGATGGCGCAGGCAGCACGATTCCCGACAACGCCGCCAGCCTGCAGACCTTCGTGTTCGCGCTGTTCTTCGTCTTCGGCGGTATCACCAGCCTGAACGACGTCATCATCCCCAAGCTGAAAGACCTGTTCACCCTCAGCTACGCGCAGGCGATGCTGGTGCAGTCGGCCTTCTTCGCCGCCTATTTCGTGGTGTCGATCCCGGCGGCCGCCATCGTGCAGCGCATCGGCTACATGCGCACCGCCGTCACCGGCCTGGTCACGATGGCGGTCGGCTGCCTGCTGTTCATCCCGGCCTCGTCCTCGGGCGTGTTCGCCACCTTCCTGCTGGCGCTGTTCGTGCTGGCGGCCGGCATCACCATCGTGCAGGTGGTGGCCAATCCGCTGATCTCGATGCTGGGCAAACCGCAGACGGCGCACAGCCGCCTCACCTTCGCCCAGGCCTTCAATTCGCTGGGCACCACCGTGTTTCCGTACGTGGGCGCGATCCTGATCCTCGGTTCGCTGGCGACGATCGACCCGACGACGCTCAGCGGCGCGGCGCTCGACGCCTTCCGCGAGGAAGAAACCCGCGTTGTGGTCCACACCTATATCGGCCTGGCGATCGCGCTGGTGATCCTCGCCGGCGCCGTGTGGCTGAACCGCCGCAAGCTGGTGGAGACGCCGGCGCCGTCGGAAAACATCCTGGGCGCCTTCGACCTGCTCCGGCAGCCGCGCTTCGCACGCGGCGCGCTGTGCATTTTTCTCTATGTCGGCGCCGAGGTGGCGATCGGCTCGATCATCGTCAACTACCTGATGGAAGCCGACGTACTGGGCCTGGGCGCCGAGGCGGCCGGCAAGCACGTGCCGCTGTACTGGGGCGGCGCCATGGTCGGCCGCTTCATCGGCGCCGCCCTGCTGCGCATGTTCTCGCCGGGGAAAGTGCTGGCCTGCGCGGCCGGCATGACGATCCTGCTGCTGCTGGTCTCAAGCAATACGACCGGCGCGCTGTCCGGCTGGTCGCTGCTGGCCATCGGCCTGTTCAACTCGATCATGTTCCCGACCATCTTCTCGCTGGCCTGCGAAGGCCTGGGCAAGCGCGCGGCGGAAGGTTCGGGCGTGATCTGCGTGGCGATCGTGGGCGGTGCGGTCGTGCCGCTGCTGATGGGCTTTGCCGCGGATGCGGCGGGGCTGAAGCTGGCACTGGCCGTGCCGGCGGTGTGCTACGCGGTGATCTTGTATTTTGGGCTGTATGCGAGGAAGCCGCACGGCGAGGCCTGACGGCTTTGGCATGTGAATGCGTGCATCTGTGGCGCATGCATGTCGGGCTTCGTAGGGTGGGCAGATTCTGCCCACGCGTTCAACAAGCACAAGAACAGCCGCGCCGTCAGCAGTACCGTGATTTGAACGCGCGGGCAGGAGACCTGCCCACCCTACAAAAACTCCTTACTTCTTGGTGAATACAAGATCCCACACCCCATGCCCCAGCTTGAGCCCACGGTTCTCGAACTTGGTCAGCGGCCGGTAGGCCGGCTGCGGCGCATACCCCTCCGCCGTATTCTGCAGCGCCGGCTCGGCGCCCAGCACCTCCAGCATCTGTACCGCATAGTCTTCCCAGTCGGTCGCGCAGTGCAGGTAGCCGCCCGCCGCCAGCTTGTCGCATAACACCTTCACGAACGGCGGCTGGATCAGGCGGCGCTTGTTGTGGCGCGCCTTGTGCCACGGGTCCGGGAAGAACACGTGCACGCCGTGCAGCGAGCCGTCCGGGATCATGTTGGCCAGCACCTCGACCACGTCGTGCTGGACCAGGCGCAGGTTCTCGATGCCCTGCTCGCCGATCTGCTTGAGCAGGCTGCCCACGCCCGGCGTGTGCACCTCGACGCCGATGAAATCCTTCTCCGGCATCAGGCGCGCGATGTGCGCCGTCGTGTCGCCCATGCCGAAGCCGATCTCCAGCACCACCGGCGCCTTGCGCCCGAAGGCCGCTTCCATGTCGAGCGCTTCCTTCTTGTACTCGATCAGGAATTTCGGGCCGAGTTCATCCAGCGCCCGTGCCTGCGCGGTCGACAGCCGCCCGGCACGCGTGACGAAGCTGCGGATGCGGTGTTCGGTAGGATCGTAAAGCATGGGCCGCGCCGGGCCGTTGGTGGGCGTATCAGAGGACATGGGGAGCGTGAGAGTGAGGAAAAACGGCTGTCATTATAGCCTAGCCGCCTTCCCTAGCCAGCGCCCGGCAGCGTGCGGATGGTCCCGGGCGCTATCCTGCATAATCGTGGTTTATCCCTCGCCGCCCCGCCGGAGCCCCTGCCATGCATTCGACGAAACACCCGATCGCCCTCGATGACAACGTCGCGACCCTGCACCTGACTTCCCATCATTACGGCAAGGCCGGCGCCGGCAAGAAGGTGTACATCCAGGCGGCGATCCATGCCGACGAGGTGCCGGCGATGCTGGTCGCGCACTTGCTGCGCCAGCACCTGGAACGGCTCGATGCCGAGGGACGCATCAAGGGCGAAGTGATCCTGGTGCCGGCGGCCAATCCGCTCGGGCTGTCGCAGGTGCTGCACGGCGCGCCTTTCGGCCGCTACGACCTCTCGACCGGCACCAATTTCAACCGCGCCTACCACCACGCCGCGGATGGGCTCAAGACTTCGCTCGAGGGCAGGCTGGGGCAGGACGCGGCCGCCAACGTCGCGCTGATCCGCGCAGAAGCCAGGCGCGGCGTGGACGAATGGCAGCCGGCCGACAACGCCGGCACCCTCAAGAAAACCCTGCTGTCGATGGCGATCGACGCCGACATCGTGCTCGACCTGCACTGCGATAACGAAGCGGTGCTGCACATGTACACCGGCACGCCGCTGGTCGATGCGGTGCTGCCGCTGGCGGCGTTGATGGAGTCGCGGGTGCTGCTGGTGGCGAAAGCCTCGGGCGGCGAAGCCTTCGATGAAGCCTGCAGCCGCCTGTGGTGGGACCTGGCCGACCATTTCACCGAGGCGGCCATCCCGCCCGCCTGCGTGGCCGTCACGGTCGAGCTGCGCGGGGAGCACGACGTGACCTACGACTATGCCGGCCAGGACGCCGCCGCGATCCTGCAATACCTGGCGCTGCAGGGCGTGATCGACATGCCGCTGCGCCCCCTGCCCGACGCCCTGTGCGGCCCGACCCCGCTCGATGCGGTCGAGCCGCTGCACGCGCCGCATGCCGGCGTGCTGGTGTTCCACAAGAAGCTGGGCGACCGGGTCGAAGCGAACGAGCCGATCGCGGATGTCGTCAACCCGGTGAGCGGCAAGGTGACGACGGTGTCAAGCAGCCATGCCGGCCTGCTGTTCGCCAGCACTGCGCACCGCCACCTGCTGCGCGGGATGCACATCTGTAAGATCGCCGGCGAGGAATCCTTCCGCTCGGGCAGCCTGCTCAGCGACTGAGTTTTTTTCGCGCGCCTAAGGTGGCCAGCGCCACGGCAAGGATGGCGCTTGCGGGCAGCAGCCAGGGCTGCGGCGCATGCAGTTCCTTCAAGGTTGCGCCGCTCGCGGCACTCCACAGCAATGGGATGATCCACAGCGGCCATGGCGCGCGCCAGAACAGCAGCGCAGCGAAGGTCGCGGCCACGGTCGGGTCAGGGGCAATCGCGAACACCTCGGCCTGCCATAAGCTGGCACCATTCAGGGGCGCGAGCAAGGGATAGCCAAACAGCGCCAGGGCCATGATGGCGACAGGCGCCCGCCGGCCGATGTCGCCCTCGGCCGGCGCCGGCCGCCGCACCGCCAGCCATGCCAGCAGGACCGCCTGCACGCCGAAGCCGATCGCAAAATACGGCGCACCGGTGTTGATGTCGGCATAGCGCCCGGCGTGATAGGCCCAGGCGACCCACGCCCAGCAAATAGCCAGCACCCCGAACGCGGTGAACGATGCGCGCTTGCGCGGCCGCAGCATGCAGCCGATGAGCAGCATCCCTGCACCGAACGCCAGCAAGTGCAGCGGCCACAGGGCGCGGTTGAGCAGTTCGAACTGGCGAAAGTAGGTCCGCGCCGAGAACATCAAAAAATCCGACAGCGAATAGCTCCACCACTCGCTCATGCCAGCCTTTCGACATCCTGGACAATGCGCCGGCGCAGTGCCTCGTCCGGCAGCGGCCCGCGTGCGGCCAGCATGTTCTCGCGCACGTGGGCGACGCTCGAGGTGGCCGGAATCGCGCAGGTCACGGCCGGATGCGCGACGATAAACTTGAGCAGCACCTGCGCCCAGCTGGTGCAGCCGATGTCCGCCGCCCAGCCGGGCAGGCGCTTGCCCGCCAGAGCCTGCGTGAGCTCGCCCTGCCGGAACGGCCGGTTCACGATCACGCCGATGCGGCGCTCGCGCGCCAGCGGCAGGATGCGCTGCTCGACCTCGCGATCGAGCACGTTGTACGAGACCTGCACGAAATCGACCGGCTGGCTGCCCATGATTTTCAGGATGTCGGCATGGCGCCGGCCTTCCGAGGTAGTGATGCCGACATAGCGCAGCCGCCCTTCCCGCTTCATCCGCAGCAGCAGCGGCAGGTGCGCCTCCCAGGCCAGCAGGTTATGCACCTGCAGCAGGTCGAAGCGCGGCGCCCGCCACAACTTGCGCGAGGCCTCCACCTGCGCGGGGCCCTGCTCGCTTGAACCGATCCACACCTTGTCCGCCGAGAACAGCTGCGCCGGCTTGAGCCTGCTCACCGCTTCGCCGATCACGTCCTGGGCCGAGCCGTACATGGGAGAGGAATCGATGAGCCGCCCGCCATTGGCAAAAAACTGGCGCATCACGTCAAGGCAGTCGGCACGCGCCGCCGGATCGCGGCCGACGTTGAAGGTGATCCAGCTGCCGAGGCCGACCACCGGCAGCAATTCGCCGGACGAGGGAATGGCGCGGGTCAGCAACGCAGGGCGCGCCTGGGCATTGGCCAGCAACGGCAAGGCCGCCAGCGAGGCCAGGACACGGCGGCGGGACCTGGAGTCGAGATGCATGCGGGCGTTCCTTGCTGAAGGCGGCGGTAGGATGCCAGCATACCGCGCCGGCGCCGGGCGCGGCGCAGCTTGTAGCTGGCGCACCAGGCCAGAGAACCTTATGTGCATCCGCCCTGCCTGTTCGCTCCTTGTCGCGGCCGTGCTGGACTGCATGGAAAAACAAGCTTCGACGTCTACTCGCGCGCTCAGCTCGCATAGCAGTTGTTTGCGTTTTCTCAAACCCCCACTTTTTAAGCGCGCAAAGATATATCGGTGTAATAGCCGGTAGGCATACACAAATCTATTGATAAACCAGCACATCGGTGCTCTACCGGAGTCGGCGGTCGGGAAACATACCGACACAAATTCCTTACCTGTGGCGGAATGTTTGGTTTTTCACCGTTTAGCTGATCGATAATATGTTAGCTGATCATCTTGCCAGCCAAAGTCAAATATACGTTTCACTTGATATTTGTAAAGCCACCTAGATTTTAAGGGCATATCGTTGATACTTCTCAAACCGCAACTTGTAAGACTCAACGGCAAACAGCGTGGCTTTCCATGTACAGCAATGCGACTTGCCGAATGGCAGCATGCTTATTGACAGGGAGAGCACCATGATTCAGCAAAAAATCGACAGGAGACACTTTCTTGAACATTCGGCTCTTGCAGTGGCCCTATCCGCGATTCCGGGCAGCTTGTTTGCCCAAATTGCACTCAGGAAACGCATGGAATGGCAGCAATTCAAAATTACACCCCAGTATGATTCATTACTAAATGCAATTCGCTTGATGAAAGCAAATCCTAACGCGAGCAATCCGAATAGCTGGGCGTACTGGACCAATATTCACATTAACCGTTGTCCGCACGGCGTCCCCTATTTTTTAGCATGGCATCGTGGCTACCTGTACCATTTCGAGAGGCAACTGCGTATCGTCTCCGGAGACAGCAACCTCATACTCCCTTATTGGGACTATTATACCTACGCTACGATACCTGCCGAGTTCACGGACCCCAATAGCACAAACCCCTTGTACGTCAACCGACTCAATGTCAACGTTCGCCAGGCGTTGACATTAGCGCCGTTTTCCCCGACGGTAACGAATTTCCAGCGTGGCGCGGCCAATGCGTTCGAACCGATTTTGGAAAACCAGCCGCACAATCCAGTTCATGACATCATCGGAAACATCATGTCGACAATGAATTCTCCAGTAGATCCTATTTTTTGGCTCCACCACGCAAATGTCGACCGTTTGTGGGTCGCTTGGATCACTGCCGCGGCTGGACGAAAAATGCCTGCAAAAACCAAGCCATATTGGTCGGGAGTTCACACGTATACGAATACGCTGACCCTGCCACGCGTGTCGACCTATGATACGAGAACAATCCTGCAATACTATTATCAGAACGAAGCCATGCCGGCATCCATTCCCCTGGCCCAGGTGACAAATGCCAGGGCCTTGCGTGTGCAAGCCGGACCGGACCAGTTACCGCGCTCTCTGCCACCAACCGGATCGTTCAAGATCAGCGGACCGAGGCCAACCAGCGCGGCAACATTCTCGCTTGGAGGAGCACTCCATCTCAGTTTGGACCGCAGATCGATCAGCGCGCAACTGCCCGTGAACCCGGAGCATTGGACAGCCCTACAGGAGATCGGGCGCGGTAAAGCCATGTCGTTGCGTGGTGGGACAACCAAATACAAATCGGCACACCTTGTGCTTGATCAGGTGGAATTAGCGGAAAATGGGAAAAACGGCGGTTACTTCTACCAGGTCTACCTGAACATGCCGTCGCCGGAAGCAGGCGCGAGCAGGCCGACATCACTGCTTCTTGGGACGCTGGGCGCCTTCCAGATTCGTAGCGCAGTGCACCATGGGCATGGCGCCGCCCGACTGCGATATTCCTTGCGCGGTATTTTGCCGAATGCGTCCTTGCTTCGAGTCGGTATGGTGTCGGTATCGTTTGTACGAGTCGACGGCGACAATAATCCTGCTGGAGCAGTGATCGGTATAGGAGAGGCGCATCTTGAACTGTCGACAGAGGAGACCAATCCGCAGTAAACGTGAAACGGCCGCAGCTACGATACAGTGCCTGGCCACCAGAAAGCGCTGGCGCGAACATGGGGTGCGCCAGCTACCGCCTCTTGAAAGAACGGCGGGTCACCGAGTGTGCCGCTCGCGCATCGTCGCGCGCAGGCTGCGAATTACGGCGATGGCTTGCGCCACCAAACGTCCTGCCCGGTCGGGCCTGTGCGCGATCAAGATGGCGGCGGCCTGGAGTCGGGCTGCCTGTTGAGTGCTCCAGCATGGAACAAATATCTGCAAACTGAAAAATGCACAAAGCTTGGAACGGTAAATAATAATGCTGTGAAATGTCCGTTTTTCGGCCCGAAATCTCGCCTTATGCGCATCTGCCCCTCCCATGAGCCAGCATTCTTTGCCGCCCAAATCAAGACAACGCAAGATCGCGGTCATCCATAGCTGATTTCCAAGCATATAGCGGTCATACTCTGGATCATGCGCGGCGATCTGGTGGAAGTGACGCTTCCCCACACTGAGCCACATCGCACCACCGCAAACATTCCCATTAATCGTCGCAAAAGCAATATGACCATGGCTTTTCATTAACTTGACGAGTGCGACCGTGTTGATCTTTCCCGTATAGTCGGTCTTGCCCTTTGCAAGCATGCGTTTTTGCGCAAGCTTGAGTACAGCCTGGACGGTTTCGGCTTTGATCGCGTCTTGCGAGCCGAGATGCATTTGAAAAGTCGGATGATCGGCTTTGATATTCTGGCCCGAGATCAGGATTTGCTTCCTGAATTGCGGCCTGATACTGCTGAGATATATCGATTTTTCCGATGGTAGATTGATTACATTCTCTTGCAGGGCTACAGTTTGCTGAAAAAAACGTGAAAAACAAGTCAAATGCGTATCTATCGCGTAGAACCGAACAACCTTCGCGTTTTTATATCGGGAAAAAACCGATTCGCAGAAAGAGGAAATCGCGTTTGCGGGAAGAGTAATCTGCTGGTTGACAATGGAAATGATCTGTCCCTCATCACGAAAAAGGATAATAGCCTCGATCACTGATTGGCGTTGCGAGACATAGGTGCTGATCCCCTCGAGCGATTCGTAAGCCGATATCCGTCCCAGCGTGCAGTAGATGTTTCCATACAGTCGCTCTAATGCAGCGGCGACGAATTCTGGTATATGCTCTTTATAGAAAGATTCGTGCAAATAATTCTCATCGAATCCCCCTGCTCCCTTCAGGTCAGCGAATGTGTTGTACTTTTTTTCAGGACGAGTGAAAAGATGTTGCCTCATTGCAGACCTCTCTTATCGCCTATCTGTTCGTCGATACTAAGAGTGCAGCTAACTGTCCCTTTGCGTAATGTCAATCGCTTGCTTGTTCTACCGCGAATAGACAGCAGGGGCGGCATGCTCGTCAGTCTTTCAGGTGACGGAGAACTATGCGCAAACGGGAGGCGTATGGTATGGCCGAGCTCGGCGGGGCATGGCCGGGCGCTCCAGGACCGCTAGCGAAACCAGGGCATGGCGGCGCAAGCGGGAGCCGTGATGCACGCGGGCGCTCCTCGACCGGCGTGGAGGATAGGATGCCAGCATACCGTGCCGGCGCCGGGCGCGGTGCAGCCTGCGGCGGCGTACAGACCAGGGAGGCTCATGCGCATCCATCCTGCCAGCTCACTCCTTGTCGCGGCCGTGCTGGCCTGCATTCCCGCCCAGTCTGCGCGGGTTGCGGATGGCATGACCTGGCTCCCAGTCGTGGAGATCGCCAGCGGCGGCGGCGCCAAAGGGCCGTGGCGGCAGAACGACTCGCACTACGATTACGTCGACGACGGCACCGCCGCCTTCCTGCCCGACGGCAGGCTGGCCGTTGCCTGGGTAGACCAGCGGCGCAAGGACGTGTTTCTGAAAGTGCTAGACGCCGATGGCCGGCCACGCGGCGCGGTGGTTAACGTCTCGCGCAACCCGGCCACGTTTTCCTGGCTGCCGCGCATCGTCGCCGGTGGACCGGACACGCTGTACGTGCTGTGGCAGGAGATCATCTTCTCGGGCGGGTCGCACGGCGGCGACGTTCTGTTCGCACATTCGACCGATGGGGGAAGAACCTTCTCCCAGCCGCGCAACCTGTCGACATCGCGCGGCGGCGACGGCAAGGGGCGCCTCGACCGCGACACCTGGTCGAACGGCAGCCTGGATCTCGCGGCTGGTCCGGATGGCAGCGTGTATGCGGCATGGACCGAATATGACGGCATGTTGTGGCTGGCGCGCTCGCGCGACGGCGGCCGCAGCTTCTCAAGGCCGCAGCTGATTGCGGGCGACGTGAAGCTACCGGCGCGTGGGCCGTCGCTGGCCATTGGTCCTGCCGGTCGCCTCTACCTTGCCTGGGCGGTTGGCGAAGACCACGATGCCGATATCCGGGTAAGCCTCTCCAGCGATGGGGGCGGCACATTCGCGGCACCGGTCCTGGTCGGCGCCGACCAGGACCGCGCAGACATGCCGCGCCTTGTCGTAGACCATAAGGGCGCCCTGCACCTCGCGTATCTGGAACAGCGTGGGAACAGCCCCGCCCGGGTTCGCTACGTCCGCGCCGACCCTCTTGGCCTGCGCTTCGGCACGCCAACTACCCAATCGCACGATGAAGGAGCGGCAGCAGTGCATCTCGCCTGCGGCGACGATGCGCACCCACGCGTCCTGTGGGAGCCAGCGTCGCGCAAGGGCTTGTGGCAGTCAGCGACGGCTGGCGCCGGCTTTAGCCCCCATGGGCTCATCCCGCACAGCGTACCGGGCGGAGGTGGTCGCAATGGCAGCCAGCAGGGCATCTTGGGGCAGAAACTCGCCTTGCATCGCGACGGAACGGTAGCGATCGTGAACAGCAGCCTGACGCCGGGTCATGGTAGCCGTGTATGGTTGATGCGGGGACGTTCGCGATGAATTGAGCAGGGAAAACGTCTCTCAAAACGAAACGAACGATTCCGAGACGGACTCATTTGAAACCAGTCTGCGCCGACCGGCGCGCCACTCCCATCCCTCTTCAGCAGTCGAGTAGTCACTCGCCACCAATATCTCTAAGTCGCTCGGGCAGCGGCGCGCTTCCCGATATCGCAAGCCGCCGGCATTGCCCTCGTCGTGCGCGTGCTGGCCGAGCCGGCACACCGCCACCCGTACTTGATCTGCAAGAAGCTGCCTGTTGACAGCTGCCAACTTGTCCCAAATCCGACAACCCAACAATGGTCCATCACATTGAGGAGGGGGTCATGGGCGACTTTATCTATAGCAGGGACGTGGAAGAGCTGGAAGGGCACCCGCCTTTCGGTGACGGCGAATGCGTAGCCCTGCCCAAGGAAACAACGTCGGTGGGCTAGACGGGGTTTAGGCGACCCGGTCCGCGCGTGGTCGACCTTCACTACCTGAATCCAGGCTCCGTCATCGCGAACTTCGTCATCGACAGTCAAGGCAGGGGCCGATTCCCCAACAGGCATCGCTACCACGCGGCACTGTTAATCGGTTGCGGCGAGGCGTATCCGGCAAGGTAACGAGCATCGAGGTAATGGACCAGTGGGTTGGGGCGCCGGTACCGCGGCGCGACAAGCGCGCCTACAGCCCCGAAGAGGCCAATCGGTATGGCATTGCGCCAGCTGACATTGCCAACGAATTCTATGTCGTGGTGAAAGCATGAGGCTTCCGATTCTATTTTTTTGCTTGCCCTGGCTCCGCACGCGCACGGACAAACCGGTCGAGTGCCCGAAGTTCTATCCGTCGGAAGACACCGTCCTTGCTGAGGTGCCCTATCGCCACCAGGGAATAGGGATGGTGCCGAAGGCATGGCTGCAGGGTGCATCTGCCTATCTCGGTGAATTCAACTGCCGGACAGAACTGCAGGGCCTGCGCAAGGATGTGAAGGAGGATTCGATGTGCAGCACGGGTTTTCGCCGGGGAGCCGAAGGGGCTGGTCTGCACTTACGGGACCGGCGACATTGCGTGGTGGGAGCAGCTCGACAGCAGTTTCACCTGCTCGCCCTTAGAGTCCAGCTTCGGCTCGGGCTGCAATGTCTTGCTGTGAAGCTTTGTGGAGCGATATGGATTGTGTGGGGCGAGGAAAAACGGATTTCTGTCGTCTTTCACTGGAGCGGGTGAAGGGAATCGAACCCTCGTCGTAAGCTTGGGAAGCTTCTGCTCTACCATTGAGCTACACCCGCGGTGCTCCAGCATTCTACGCGTGTTCGGGTTTCTTTGACAAATTCCTAATGTGGCCAATGGAAAACAAAACGCCCGATGCAGCGCACCGGGCGTTGTTCCATCTCAAGCCGGAAAAATTACTTCGCTTGCTTGCGGCGGCGTGCCGCCAGCAGGCCGGCCATGCCAAGGCCCAGCAGTGCCAGCGGGCCTGGTTCAGGCACCTGGACGTTGATGGCGCTGCGCGCTACTTCGACGCCATCGCGCAGGGCGATCAGGGCGAAGCTGTACTGGCCCGCTGCCAGTGGATCGAAGGCGCCGGCTGGCGGGGTGATGATGCCTGGCAGAGTCGCCGACAGGAAGCTGAACGACAGGTTCTGCGAGTTCTCATGGGTCGTGCCCCCGACGAACGGGGTCAGGTTCCACATGCCCATCTGCGACGAATCGGTGCCGACGCCGGCATCGAAGTCATACAGCAGGGCGTAGGTCAAGCCGTTGCTGGCCAGGTTTTGCGCACTGTCGTTGATGTAGTAATTGAAGTTCCAGGTCGCGCGCGGCGGCATGCCCGGTGTGCTGCCGGTATTCGCGAAATAGGTGCCGGCGCCGTCATGGCCCAGGTTGGGGCCGACCAGGCGCTGGGTGGCGGCCATGCCGAGGGTCAGCGAACCGTAGGTGGTGATCGCCGACGGGTCGGTCGGGATGCCCTTGCCGCCGTAGGTGGCGCCGGCAAGGTTCGAGAACGTCGTATAGGTCGGGGTGACCGGCGCGGCGATGGCAGCGAACGATGCGGAGGTCAGGACGAGTGCGGCGAGCAGGCGCGATGCGGTGAACATGAAAATCCCTTTTTTGGTTAGGCAACGACTATTGAGTACGTTACCTAACATAAGCAATTTTCAAGCCAACAATTCGCATTCGTCAAACTTTCATTAAAATCAATTAGTTATGATTTATTTATTTTCACTAGGAAATTGATTGTAAGAATCTTCGACAGTGGAATTCTATTCTGGCTGCTCGACTTTATAGCCTTTGGCCGCCAGCATTGCTAGGTAGCCCTTTGGATTGAGCACATCTTTCATTGCGAGCACGGCGAACGTCGAGGCGTTCCGTGCCAGCGCTGCCTCCGCATTGGCGAGCCACATGGCGCGCAGGCGCGGTTCGGCGCCCTGGAAGGTGGGGTTGTCACGCACGGCGGCGCTGTTCATGATGACGTTGGTGCAGCTTTCCTGCTGGTCCACGAAGTCCAGCTTGCGGATACCGTCGATGTCGCCCTTGGCCCAGGCGTTGGCGCGCAGGCGCATCGCCTCGATATCGGTCTCCAGGCGGCTCAATGTGGCGGCGAAGCAGGCCGCATCGTCGAGCGGCGACTTCTTGAAGTCCTTGATGACGCGGCGCGCGTTCTCAATCGGCAGCGAGAGCACGGTTTTCGTGACGGTGAGCTTCCTGGCGTCGACGATCTTCTCGACCTGCTTGCGCACATCGGTGCTGGTGGTGAGGCCGGCCTGCTTCATGGCGGCGCTGAATAATTGATTGGCCACGAAGATCGGCCGCTCGCGCTCCTTATTTTTTGGCAGGTATTTTTCCTTGAGCGGCAGCCAGCGCGCGTAGACGTCGGCCGGGAGCACGTCGCGCAGGGTGGCGCCGTCGGGATTGTCGTTGATGCCGATGAGCAGGGGCAGCGCCATCAAGCCCTGCAGGTAACCGATGTCGACCTTGCCCATCGGCGGCGCCAGGTATTCCTGCGAGCGCCCGATGACGGCTTCGACCTCATGCGAGCGCCAGTCCATCTTGACCGGCAGTGGCGAATAAGTCCCGAAGATCCACAGCACGTGGTCGTCCTTCGACACCTTCCACATGCCGGGGCCGGGCTTCTGGCCGACCACCAGGATCTGTTCCGGCGCGGCCGTTGCCTCTGCCGGGGCCTCGGTGGAGACCGCAGGCTGGGGCGCCGCCGGGTCGGCCGACTGGCCCCAGGACGGCGCTGCTACGAAGGCCAGGCACAGCGCCGGGAGGAGTGCGAATTTCAGCATCGGGACATCCTTGTTGTTGGTTGTCCGTCAAGCTTAGCTCTGCAATATGAGCCGATCCTTAAACCCGGCGACGCCGGGTCATTTCATGCCGCCTGCATGGCCAGGCGCGCCGGGGCTGCACGCGTGGCTGGCTGCGGGCGCGTAGCACCCTCGAGCTTGAACTCGCCCACCAGCGCCACCAGGGTGGCCGCCTGCTGCTGCAGGCTTTCCGCCGCCGCTGCCGCTTCTTCCACCAGCGCCGCGTTCTGCTGGGTCACGCCGTCCATTTGCACGATGGCCTGGTTGACCTGGCCGATGCCGGTGCTCTGCTCTGCGCTGGCGGCGCTGATCTCGGCGACGATGTCGCTGACGCGGCGCACGCTGGCCACCACGTCGCCCATGGTCTTGCCGGCCTCTGCCACCAGTTCGCTGCCCACGCCGACCTTCTCGACCGACGCGCCGATCAGGGTCTTGATTTCCTTGGCGGCGGCGGCGCTGCGCTGTGCCAGGTTGCGCACCTCGGTGGCGACGACCGCGAAGCCGCGGCCCTGCTCACCGGCGCGCGCCGCTTCGACGGCGGCGTTCAGCGCCAGGATATTGGTCTGGAAGGCGATGCCGTCGATGACACCGATGATGTCGACGACCTTCTTCGACGAATCGCTGATCGAGGCCATCGTGCTTACCACCTGGGCGACCACGTCGCCACCGCGCACGGCGATCGCGCTGGCCGATTCGGCCAGCTGGTTGGCCTGGCGCGCATTGTCTGCGTTCTGCCTGACCGTGCCGTTCAGCTCTTCCATCGAGGCCGCGGTTTCTTCCAGCGCACTGGCCTGCTGCTCGGTGCGCACCGACAGGTCGGCATTACCCTGGCGGATTTCGCTCGATGCCACGGCGACTGCGTCCGAGCTGGTGCTGACACGGGCCAGCACGTCCTGGATCTTGGCGACGAAGCCGTTGAAGCCTGCCGCGATCTGCGCCAGTTCATCCTTGCCGCGCGCGTCGAGGCGTGCGCTCAGGTCAGCGTTGCCGCTGGAGAGGTCGGTCATCGTCGCGCTCAGTTTGCGCAGCGGGCGGGTCAGGCGGCGCAGGACCGACACCATCACGAAGGCCGCGACGATGGCGCAGATGATCGAGACGATTGCCGCATAGCCGGCCAGTTCACGCGAGGACGCAGTCGCCACGCTTTCCGGGAAGGCCAGCGCGATCGCCCACGGCGCGATATCCGCATGCAGGCGCACCGGCTGCAGCATGTGAACCATGCCTTTGGCGTCGACATACTGGTAGGCCTTGCCGCTCTTGACGGCGTCGAGCGCGGCGGCCGGCAGGTCGTCCGCCTTCTTGCCATTGCGCTCGGCGACCGGATGGCTGGCATACAGGCCGCCGTTCGACACCAGCGCCAGCGAACCGCCTTCCATGAACTTCATGCCGGCCAGGATCGCCGACAGCTTGGTCAGCGGGAAATCGGCCGTGGTCACGCCGATGACCTTGCCATCGACCTTGACCGGCGCCGCCAGTGAGGCGATCAGGACGTTCTTGCCGTCGATCGGGTACTGGTAGGGTTCGGTGAAGTGGACGCGGCCGGTAGCCTTCGGCACGTCGTACCAGTCGTTGGCGCCTGCTGTGGGCAGGAAGACGATCGGCTCGATCTTCGGGTTGCCGTCGGCGCCCCGGGTGAAGTAGGGCATATGGCGGCCGGTCGCATCGTAGTGAGGCCCCTTGCCTGCGTATTCAGCATCCTTGCCGTCGAGCGCTTCCGGCTCGAAGGCGACCGACATGCCGATCACGTCGGCGTTGCTGCGCAGCGCATTCCAGACCATGTCGTTGACCTGGTCGCGCTGCAGGGGCAGCGCCGAGGCACGGGTCGCGCCCATCACACCCGACATGCTGCTGACAGCAGCCAGGTTGGCGCCAATCCGGCTTTCCAGCGCGGTCGCGGCTTCACGTGCCGCAGTGTGGGCCTGCTCGAAAGCGGCGGCTTCCGCGTTGGCGCTGCTCTTGATGGCAATGAAGGTCGAAGTGACGCCCATGCTGAGCACCACCAGGGTAGTAGCGGTGGCGCAGATCTTGGCGGTCAGCGAAAGGGATACGCCACGCGAGCGGCGGGACTGCGTCTGGTTGGTCATGGTCGTCTCGGTATCAGAAAGTGCGCGCCAGGCTCACGGCAAGCGTGCCCTTGGCAGGATTGGAAGTGGCAAGGGCGCCGCCGGCACGCAGCATGCCGGTGGTGTAGCGGTCATAGGCATCGGTGGCGCCCCATGCGCGGGTGTACGCGGCAGCGACGCTCCAGCCGCCTTCGAACGACTTGGTGGCGCCGGCCTTGATGTCGCGCCAGTCCCAGATGTCGTTGCCGCGGCCTGCGACACGGCCGTCCCCCGCGTGCAGGTTGAGGGTATAGCCGCCGCCGAGGTCCTGGTTGGCGCCGATGTCCAGGTAGCCGGTGCCGCGCGCGTTGGTGATGCCGAAGAAGTCGCGCGAGACGGTGCGGGCGTATTTGGCATAAAAGGCGCCATAGCTCAGGCCCGGCACCAGTTCGGTGTAGTCGTACTTCACGCCGGCGAGGCTGGCGCCCGGGTAGCGGTAATGCACGGCCAAAAGGCTGACGCCTACCTGTCCCAGCGTGCCGGTGTAGCCGCCGTACAGGTCCCACTCGACGCGGCCGCCTTCGATAAAGCGGTCGCTGACGGTCGACACCCAGGTGCCAGCCGACCAGCCACTGGCGTGCACTGCATCGACGCCTGCCTGCAGCGCGGGGCGGCCCCAGCTCTGGCGGATGCCGCGCGAAACGTATTGCGAAGCGATGGTGGCCGTGGACGTGAGGGCCAGCGCGGCGGGCCGGGACGCAGTTGGAGTGGCGTCGGCGTGGGCGGCTGGCATGGCCAGCACCAAGAGGGAAACCGGCAAGAGCCGGGAAAGAGCGGTCATGGTTGTCTCGTGAAAGTCGGCGGAGGCGACGGCAGGTGCAAGGCCTCCCGCCCGATGGCAATTAATGCCGTACGGAAATTCTACGAGATGAAAGTGAGTATTGACGGAATTGTGACTCGTTCGATAACGAGATATTTCACATCATGCGTCCTTGGCGCAACACTTAGCTGCGCGGCGTGGATTCAGTCCGGGCCAGGGACGTCAGGCTGCTCCAGCAATTCATGCGCCAGCTTCAGGCCCTTGACCATGATCGAAAACGCCTCCTGCCTGGCCGCTTCGTCGGGCACGCGCAGCACGTAGGACGGGTGATAAATCGTCACCACCCAGCGCCCTTCGTGGCGTACCGATTTGCCGAGCGTGTCCTTGAGCGTGACCGTGCTTCTACCCAGCACCGACTTGAGTGCGGTGGAGCCCATGGCGACGATGACCTTCGGCCTGACTGCGTCCAGTTCTTTCTCGAGCCAGTAATGGCAGGCCTCGACCTCGCGCTGGGCCGGGGTCTTGTGGATGCGGCGCTTGCCCTTGGGCTCCCACTTGAAATGCTTGACGGCGTTGGTGAGGTAAATGCTCTTGCGGTCGACTTCGGCCTGCGCAAACACGCGGTCGAGCAGCTTGCCGGCCGGGCCGACGAAAGGTTTGCCGGCCAGGTCTTCCTGGTCGCCGGGCTGCTCGCCCACGACCATGATCGGGGCGCCGCCTTTGGAACCCCTTGGGCCTTCGCCGGGAACGGCTTGGGTCGCGTACTGCCACAGCTCGCAGCGCCGGCATTCGTCGAGCTTCGAGGGCTGCTCGCGGTCCGGCTGCGCCTTCTCGGCCGTGATCGGGATGGTGGCGCCGCTCTTGCGGCCGACGGTATCCACCTGGCCGATCTTGCGCGCGCCGAGTTCGGCCTGGCTCACCATCGACGGCACGATCGCGCCCTCGGGCAGGTTCTTCCAGAAGCGCGACGGGATATGGCTTTGCATCAGCTGGGCATTGACGCGGGCCGGGTTGAAGATGCTGCGGTAATAGGTAAGCCAGAGCGCCTCGCCGGCGTCATCCAGGTCGGCCGCGCTCGACATCAGGGGACCGGTATTGTGCAGCGTGGCGCCGTCCCACAGCACGCTGGCTTCGGGCGTGGCGATCATCCAGCTGGTCTTGCCCATGCGCGCCACGAAGTGTTCGGCCACCTGCGGCAGCACGTCGTGGGCCGGTTCGAACCAGGCCACGAAGCGCGGCGCGCCGGCTTCGATCGGACGCTCGCGGAACCGGATATAGGCATGCATGTCGTGCTCCTCGCGGCGCACCGCCTTGGCCATGCCGTGCAGGCGCGACCCGTCCGGATCGGCCGGCGACTGCACGTCGTGCTCGCCCTGCTGCCAGCGCCACAGCACCCGATATAAAAAAGCCCAGCGGTCGGGGGCGCGGAAGCCGGCGGCTTTTTGGAGCATATCGAGCAAAGAGCGGGGCACGACGGTTGCGGCTTGTTTCGGCGGCTGCGCTTGTTGTGTTGGAATGGCCTGACTATGCGTTTGCCCGCCAGGGGCCGGCGCACCCGAAAACAAATCGCCGCTGCCGTTCGAATCAAGCGTGCCCCAGGTGACCGCTTCGGGCGGCACACCAGCCCGCAGCAGCTCGCGCGCGGCCGTGCGCCACTCGCCGAAGCTGTTCACCTGCAGCAGCTGGCCATTGGCGGCGGCCGTGACGGCGGCCGGCTCGTTCATGCTGCCTGCAGCTCCGGCCACAAATTCATCTGCTCGGGCGCATCGGCCAGGTGGCGCCGCAGGATATGGGAGCTGGCGGCACCCTGCACCGGCTTGTAGTCGGCCGTGATGATGAAGGGCGACAGCTTCTTCATGCTGCAGCGCAGGCGCGACAGGTCTTCCCAGCGCACGCGGCGGATGCGGCGCAGGTCGATGATGCGTTTGGCGTTGCGCAGGCCGATGCCGGGCACGCGCGCGATCATGGTTTCGTCGGCGCGGTTCAGGTCCATCGGGAAGTGCTCGCGGTTGGTTAGCGCCCAGGCCAGCTTGGGGTCGACGTCGAGCGCCAGGTTGCCCGCTTCCGGCATCAGTTCGCCCACGGTGAAGCCGTAGCCGCGCAACAAAAAGTCGGCCTGGTACAGGCGGTGCTCGCGCAGCAGCGGCGGCGGCGCCAGCGGCACGCTTTTCGGGCTTTGCGGGATCGGGCTGAAGGCCGAGTAGTACACGCGCTTGAGCTTGTAGCTGCCGTAGAGGGTTTCGGCCGTGTTCAGGATGGTCTGGTCGTCGCTGGCGTCGGCGCCGACGATCATCTGCGTGCTCTGGCCGGCCGGCGCGAAGGCGGGCGCCTTCGGTTCCTCGGCCTTTTCGTCGAGCTTGCGGCGGATCGAACCCATCGCCAGCTTGATCGTGTGGACGTTCTTTTCCGGCGCCAGGCGGGTCACGCTGTCGTGGGTCGGCAGCTCGATGTTGACCGACAGGCGGTCGGCCCAGCGTCCCGCCTCGGCGATCAGCAGCGGGTCCGCATCGGGAATGGTCTTGAGGTGGATGTAGCCACGGAAGTTGTGCACTTCGCGCAGCTGGCGCGCCACGGCCACCAGCTGCTCCATCGTGTAGTCGGACGACTGGATGATGCCCGAGCTCAGGAACAGGCCGTCGATGTAGTTGCGGATGTAGAAATCGTGCGTGAGCTTGACTACTTCGTCCACCGAGAAGCGGGCGCGCGGCACGTTCGAGCTGCGGCGGTTGATGCAGTACTGGCAGTCGTAGACGCAGAAATTGGTCAGCAGGATCTTGAGCAGCGAGACGCAGCGGCCATCCGGCGTATAGCTGTGGCAGATCCCCATGCCGGTGGTGGCGCCCAGGCCATCCTTGCCCTCGGAACCACGCTTCGGCGCGCCACTGCTGGCGCAGGACGCGTCGTATTTCGCAGCGTCGGCCAGGATTTCCAGCTTGTCGTTGAGTTCCATCGTGAGCGATCGGACTGTATGGGCATACAGTATACTATCGCGTGCGCAGGGACAGTGTCACTGAGGTCAAAACTGCGCGCCAGGGGCGGTTCAATGGTGGTGCAAGGTGACTTACATGGTACGCATCCAACTCGGGTTCCGGCCTTCGCCGGAACGACGGTTTCGAGAATAGCGAATTGAGTTAGCGTTACCACCTGGCCCGCTCCCTTAAAACCGTCGTCCCGGCGAAGGCCGGGACCCAATTCCGTAGCGCAGCCACTAGTGCATAAAAAACCCGGTTCAAGAACCGGGTTTTCCACAAAACAAGAGCAATCAGCGCAACGGCTTTCCGTCCACATCCACCACGCTCACCTCGCCCCACCCCAGCGAACGCACCCCCGCCTCGATCTTGCGCAGGTCGCCAATCACCATCCACACCACCTCGTCCGGCTTGATGAACTTGCCTGATGCCCCGCCCAGCTGCGCCGGCGTGAGCGCGCGCACGCTCAAGGCATAACGGTTCCAGTAATCGTCCGCCAGGCCCTGGTTGACGGTCGACAGCGCCGCCGACTCGAGCGCGTCGAGTGTCGCGAAGCGGCCCGGCAGGCGCGCAGTCATGTTACGCATGATCGACTCATACTCCGTCCCGACGAGCGGACGCTCGCCCGCCACGCCGCGCAGTTCCTTCTGCACTTCCTTCATCGCTTCGATCGTCTTGTCGGTCTGCACCGGCGCGACCACGATGAAAGGGCGCTGGCCGCGTACTTCCGACAGGCGCGCGCTGGTGCCGTAGCTCCAGTGCTTGTCCAGGCGCAGGTTGCGGTTCAGGCGCGAGGTGGCAATGCCACCGAAGTTGGCCATCACCGGTTCCATCGCCAGGTCTTCCGGCTGGCCATAGGCCAGCGAAACGTGGGTGGCGACGATGGTCGATTGCGGCGCGTCGGGTTTGTCGACCAGGATCAGGCGCTTGCCCGCGGTGGCCGGCACGGTGGCCATCTTCTTGGCCGGCGCGCTGCCTCCCTGCCAGCGGCCGAAGCTCGCTTCCAGCGCGGGCAGCAGCCTGGCCATGGTGGTGTCGCCGGTGACGACGATGGTGGCGCTGCCCGGCTTGAACCAGGCCGCATGCCATGCGGCGAGGTCGTCGCGCGTGATGCCCTGCACGCTGCCTTCGAAGCCGCTGGCCGGCTTGCCATAGGCGTGTTCCTGGCCATACAGCACACCCGGCACCAGGCGCAGGGCCAGGCTGTTCGGATTGGCCTTTTCCTGGCCGATCTGGGCGATGCGGCGGCCCTTCGACAGCGTGAACTGGTCTTGCGGGAAGGCTGGGGCCAGCGCGGCGTCGGCCATCAGGTTCAGGGACGACGCCAGGTTGGCGCTGGTTCCCTGCAGGCGCACCAGCGACAGGTCTTGCGTGGTGGCGGTGGACAGGCGCGCGCCCAGGTTTTCCAGCGCATCGTTCAGGGCAAAAGCGTCGCGGGTCTTGCTGCCCTTATCTAACAGGTCGAGCGCTAGCGAGGCGGCGCCGGCCCTGGCCGTGGTGTCGGATGCAGCACCAGCATCGACCGCCAGCGCGACGTTGACGATCGGCGCCGAATGACGCTCGAGCAGCACGACCTTCAGGCCGTTCTTCAGTTGCGCGCGCTGCAGGGCCGGGAAGCTCACGTCCGGCGCGTCGCCGAGTGAAGGCAGCTTCTTGCGGTCGAGCGTCGACTTGACGGCTGCCAGCTTCGGCATTGGCGCCACCGTCATCGTGTAGTGGTGGGCGCGCAGCCAGCGGTTGGCAGCAAGCTTCACGTCCGCCGGCGTGCTGGTGGCGAACAGTTCGAGGCGGTCGAGGTAGGCGTCCGGCTTGCCGCCATAGGTCATGCTTTCGGCCAGCACGTCGGAACGGCCGCCAAAGCCGCCCACGCGCTCCAGGCTGCGCGAGAAGTCGGCCAGCTCGCGGGTTTTCACGCGCTGTAGTTCGGCCGCCGTCGGTCCCTTGTCGAGCAGGTCGGCCAGCACGCGGTCCATCTCGCGCTCCACTTCCGACGCATCGGCGCCCGGCTTGACGGTGGCGATGAGGTTGAAGGTGCCGCCCAGCTCCGCGTCGTTCACGTACGCGGAGACGTTGGTGGCCAGGCCCTTCTCGTATACGAGGCGCTTGTCGAGGCGCGCGCTCTTCGAGCCGGCCAGCACGGCGGCCAGCAAATTCAGGCGCTGGGTGTCGGCATCACGCCAGGACGAGACATGCCAGCTGCGGTAGATGCGCACCTGCGGCACGTGGTCTTCCATCTCGTCGCGGATGTTGCGGTCGAGTTGCGGGATCCACTTTTCGGTGCGCGGCAGCGGCGGACCTGGCGGGATCGCGCCGAAGTATTTGTTCACCAGTTCATAGGCGCGCTCCGGCGTGATGTCGCCGGCCAGCGAGATCACCGCGTTGTTCGGGCCATAATAGGTGCGGTACCACTCCTTGATGTCGTCCAACGAAGCGGCCTGCAGGTCTTCCATGCTGCCGATGGTCGACCACGAATACGGGTGCGAGTACGGGTACATCTTGGCCGAGACCTCCAGGCGCACGCGCCCGTAGGGCTGGTTCTCGCCCTGGCGCTTCTCGTTCTGCACCACGCCGCGCTCGCGCTCGAGCATCTCTTTCGAGATGTAGTTGCCGAGGAAGCCCATGCGGTCCGACTCGAGGAACAGGGTGCGCTCCAGCGCCGACACCGGCACGTCTTCGAAGAAGTTGGTGCGGTCGGTATTCGTGGTGCCGTTGCGGTTGTTCGCGCCCAGGTCGTCCATCGCCTCGCGGAAGCCGTGCGGGTAGTTCTCGGAGCCGTTGAAGAAGAAGTGCTCGAACAGGTGCGCGAAGCCGGTCTTGCCGCGCTTCTCGTTGCGCGAACCGACGTGGTACCACATGTTCACGCCGACCACCGGCACGCTTTTATCGGTGTGGACCAGCAGGGTCAGGCCATTGGGGAGCACGAACTTTTTATGGTCGATGCTGTAGGCCTTGCGGTCGAAGGTAGTTGGCTTGGCGGTTGGTGTGGCGGCTTGCGAAGGCAGGGCTGCGAAGGCGGATACGCCGAGCAGCAGCGGGAGGACGAGTTTTTTCATGGGCGTCTCGGGGCGGGTTATTGTAGTGATGGCCGTCCGCGCATGTGCTGGTTGAACGCGCGGTCGGCATAGCCGACCACCCTACAATAATCGGTCCGCCGGCACTAGCGAAACTGCATGCATACGTAGGGTGGGCAGGTCTCCTGCCCGCGCGTTCAAATCCCGGCTGAGCAGCCAAGAAATTACACGAACCCCTGCGCCTGCGCCAACAACTGCGGCTCCATGCGCACCGCAATCTTCTTCAAATAACCTGCTGCCGCCCCCACGCCCGCCCCCCCGGCGCGCTGCAGCCAGCCATACGCTTCGACCAGGTCGCGCTGCACGCCCTGCCCGGCCGAATACATCACGCCGAGGTTGAACTGGGCGCGTGCATGGCCCTGGCGCGCGGCGCACAGGTACCAGAAATGCGCGGCTTCGTAATCGCGCTCGATGCCCTTGCCGCAGTCGTGGCGCAGGCCCAGCTCGAACTGGGCCAGCGCGTGGCCCTGGTCGGCCGCTTTGTGGAACCAGTCGGTCGCTTCGATCGGGTTGCCGTGGTCGGAGCGGTCGAGCAGTGAGCCGACCATGTACTGGGCCGGGGCGTAATCCTGGTGCGCGGCGCGGCGGTACCATTCCAGCGCCTGTGCTTCGTCGCGCGCCACGCCGACCCCGCCTTCATAGCGCAGGCCGAGGTCGAACTGAGCACGCAAGTGGCCCTGCTCGGCGGCCTTGCGGTACCAGAGCACTGCCTGTTCCGGGTCGTTCGGTACGCCGGTGCCTGCATCGTACAGCTGGGCGAGGTGGTACTGGGCCGAGGGCATGCCCTGCTCGGCCGCCTTGCGGTACCAGTGGGCGGCTTGCGCCGGGTCGCAGTCGACGCCCTGCCCATGCTCATAGCGCACGCCCAGGTTGTCCTGGGCGCCGGCGTGGCCCTGTTCGGCCGCGCGGCGGTACCAGGCCAGGGCCAGCGCTTCGTTGCGCGGCAGGCCGTGGCCACTGTCGTAAATCAGGGCGAGGTTGAACTGCGAGCTTGTGTGGCCCTGCTCGGCGGCGCGGCCGTACCAGAGCAGCGCGCGGCTGCTGTCCTGGTCGACGTCCTGGCCCTTGTCGTAGCGCAGCCCGAGGTTGAACTGGGCCGGCGCATAGCCCTGCTCGGCGGCCTTGCGGAACCATTCGACGGCGGCATCGCCGCTGCTGCGCAGCGCGAGGCTGAACTGCGAGCGCGCGTAGCCCTGCTCGGCGGCGCGGCGGTACCACATGGCAGCGGCGTCGAAATCCTGCGGTACGCCCTTGCCGGTCTCGTACATCATGCCGAGGTTGTGCTGGGCGCCTGGCTCTCCCTGGTCGGCGGCCTGGCTGAACCACTGCAAGGCTTGCTGCACGTCGTTCGGCACGCCCTGGCCCTTGGCATACAGCCAGCCCAGGTTGTATTGCGCCGGCGCGTAGCCCTGTTCGGCGGCGCGGCGGTACCAGTAGGCGGCCTGGCCGTAATCCTGCGCCACGCCCTGGCCCTTCTGGAACATCACGCCGAGGTTGTACTGCGCCAGCTCCAGGCCGGCGCTGGCCGCCATGCGGTACCAGGCCACGGCCAGTTCGAAGTTCTGCGGCACGCCCTGGCCGCTGGCATACATGAAGCCCAGGCTGTGCTGGGCGGTCGGGGCGCCGCGCTCGGCCAGTCCTTTGACGCGCAGGAATTCTGCCGTGTGGCGGCCTTCCTGGTCGCTGGGCTGGGCGGGAATGTCGAGCATGGCGGCGGCTTACGCCTGGATGGCGCGCAGGCCGAACAGCGTCGGCTGGGTGCGCAGCGCCTTCATGAATTCGCCCAGCGGGATCGGGCGGTAGTACAAATAGCCCTGCATCGTCATGCAGCCGTTGGCGCGCAGGTAGCGCGCCTGCTCTTCGGTCTCGACGCCTTCCGCGATCAGGTTCAGCCCGAGGCCGCGTGCGATCGAGATGATCGCCAGGATGACCGGGTAGTGCCCGCCCTCTTCGTGGATTTCCTTCACGAAGGACTGGTCGATCTTGACGGTATGGATCGGGAAACGGTGCAGGTAGGACAGCGACGAATAGCCGGTGCCGAAATCGTCGATCGCCACCGACACGCCGAGCTGGCACAGTTTATGGAGCTGCTCGATCGCATACTGCGGGTTGCGGATGCAGATGTTCTCGGTGATCTCGACTTCGATCTGGGACGGCGCAATCGCATAGCGCACCAGGGCGTTGCGCATCTTCTCGAAGAAGTCGCCGCGGTCGAGGTATTGCGGCGACAGGTTCAGCGACAGGCGCACGTGGTCGTTGCCGGACGAATTCCACTGCAGCATGTCGCGGCACAGCGCGCCGATCATCCAGTCCGAGATCGGCAGCATCAGGCCGTTCTCTTCGGCGAAGGGCAGGAATTCGCCGGCCGACAGCACGCCGCGGGTCGGGTGGTTCCAGCGCATCAGCGCCTCGGCGCCGACGATGCGGCCGGTCAGCGCATCGATCTGCGGCTGGTAATACATCTCCAGCTCGTCCTGCTCGAGCGCGCGGCGCAGCGCCTGTTCCAGCGCGATCTTCTGGTGCGAGACGTCCAGCATCGACGTGTGATAGAAGCTGTGGCCGTTCTTGCCGAGCGCTTTCACCTGGTACATCGCGATGTCGGCGTGGCGCAGCAGCTCGTCGATCGATTCGCCGTCGGTCGGGTAGATCGCGATGCCGATCGAGGCCGAGATGTGCACTTCGTGGCCATCCAGGTCGAAGGGACGCTGCAGCGTTTCCAGGAACTTGTCGGCGACCATGCGCGCGTCGTCGCGGTCGCGCAACTCGGGGAGCACGATGGTGAATTCGTCGCCGCCCTGGCGCGCCAGCGTATCGCCCTTGCGCAGGCAATCCTTCAGGCGGGTGGCGGCCTGCTGCAGCAGCTCGTCGCCCTTGACGTGCCCTAACGTGTCGTTCACCAGCTTGAAGCGGTCCAGGTCGATGAACATCACCGCGAGCTCGGTCTGCTTGCGCTTGGCCTGGATCACGGCCAGCCCGAGGCGGTCCTTGAACAGGATGCGGTTCGGCAGGTCGGTCAGGATGTCGTGGTAGGCCTGGTACGAGATGACTTCTTCGGCGCGCTTTCGGTCGGTGATGTCGCGCGCCACGCCATACGTGCCGAAGAACTCGAGCTTCTTCACTTCCTGGTCGGGCACGTGCATGCCGATCGCATTGAGCGAAATCGTCATCAGGGTGGTGTTGAAGGTGCGGTCGTTGCTGTTCCCGCCGCGGCATTTCAGGCGCAGCTCGACGTTGCGCGACGCGCGATCGTCGACGCGGCGCTCGTTGAACACGTAGCGCGCGCGCTCCAGGTCTTCTTCGTGCACCAGGGTCGAATAATGCTTGCCGAGCAGTTCGTCACGCGAATAGCCGAGCAGCTGGTAGGCGCGGTCGTTCACGAAAGTGAAGCGGCCTTCGTGGTTCAGCGTGTAGATGATGTCCGGCGACGAATCCACCAGGTAGCGGTACATCTTCTCGGAGTTTTCGAGCTGATTGGCCATGCGCTCGTTCTCGAGCGCCAGGCGGCGGCCCTTGAGCGCGTTGGCGACGGTGGCCAGCAGCTCTTCGCGCGCGTAGGGCTTGCGCAGGTAATCGTAGGCGCCGCGCTTGAGGGCGCCGATGGCCGCGTCGATGCCGACTTCGCCGCTCATCACGATGACGTCCGCGTCGATGCCCTTCTGGTTGATGAAGTCCATGATCTCGTGGCCGCCGATGTCCGGCAGGCGCAGGTCGAGCAGGACCAGGTCGAAACGCAGGCGCGACAGGTGGGCCAGGGCCTCGCTGCCCGAGGATGCGGTAGTCAGCTGGAAGCCGCGGCCCTGGAGCAGCTCGTACAGCGACGAGAGCAGGCGCGGTTCATCGTCGACCAGCAGCAGGCGTGGCTGGCTGTCGGTCTCCAGGGTAGCGGAAAACGGTGCGGGTTCGCCGGCGAACATGGCGTTGTGCGCGTTCATCATGACCTTATGCGGAGCCGAGGGCGCGGGCCGGCAGCGCGACGCTGTTGCCAGTGCCCGTGCCGGCGCCGGACCATGCCGGCAGGAGGATTTCAAAGGCGGTGCCGGTGCGGCCGCTGCGGCAGGCGATATGGCCGCCCAGCTTCTTTACCAGGCTGTGCACGATCGACAGGCCGAGGCCGTGGTGGGCGCCGTCCTTGGTGCTCTTCACCGGCGAGAACAGGTGGGCCAATACTTCGCGCGACAGGCCGGGGCCGTTGTCGCTGACGACCAGTTCGAGGTACATCTGGCGCTCGCGGTTGACGTGGCCGCGGTTGAGGATCTCGATGCGCCCGCCGGTAGTGCCGAGCGCTTCAATGGCGTTCTTCACGAGGTTCACCAGGATCTGCTTGAGCACATCGGCATCGCCTTCGATGCGGGTGGCGTCGTCGGGCATGACCACTGCGATATCGACCGAGCTGGGGACGAAACCGGTGCTGCGGAACAGGCGCTGCACCTCGTCCACCACCTTGGCGACGTCGGTCGGGCGCGGGCCCGCTTCGGTCGGCTTGAGGTCGGCGAGGCTCTGGACCAGCTGGCCGACGCGGTCGATCTCTTCATTCAGGATCGACATCTCGCCGCCCACTGGTTCCTGGCGCGCCAGCTTGCTATCCAACACGCTCAGGTAATTCTTGATGATCGCCAGCGGGTTGTTCACTTCGTGCACCACGCGGCGCGAAGCTTCGCGGTATTCATCGGCGACATGGGCCAGCTGGCGGCGCGCGTGGCCGCGTTCGGACAGCATGGTTTCCAGCGCGGTGGCAGCCTGCACGCCGAACGACTGCATGAAGCGTTCGCGCCGCTGGCAATGCGGCAGCTGCCAGGCGTCGACGCCGCCAATCAGCACACCGAGGCAGCGCGCGCCGGCCACCAAAGGCACGCAGACCAGGCTGTCGGTGCCGAGCATGCGCAGCAGCTGTTCTTCGGCCAGGCCGAGTTCTTCGCCTTCGCGCTGCACGAAGGCGGGGCGGCGCTCCAGCGCGCTCTTGGCGATCGCGCCGCCCTTGGCCAGCGGCACCGCGAATTCGGCGATGCGCTGGCTGCCCTGGGTGGGCGCACCAACCAGGGCATGACCGGTCGGGTTCTCGAGCAAGACCACGGCATTGCCGAAGTCGAACAGGATGCGCGCCGAGCGCGTCATCGCTTCCAGCAAGCCGCTTTCGCCCTGCTGGCGCGCGAAGCTCTGGCCGACTTCGGACACCAGCACCATGTTGCGCACTTCTTCGGACAGGCGCTGCTGCACCGGGTCGAGCGCGGGCGGGGCATAGGCCGTGGGCGCCGGGATGTCGTCGGCGCCTGCCAGGTCGATGCCGAGGTAGGCCGCGGCCTTTTCTATCTGGCGCGCGGCGCCGGCGAGTAACTGGCCAACCTGCTCGGCGTCGATGCCGCACAGGCCGGCGGCGTCACGCACGGCTGCCTCGTCGTCCGAATGGCTCGACAGCACGTGGGCCAGGCGCACGATGCGGATCAAGGGGTGGGCCGATTCCAGGCGGTCGCTCGGCTCGTGGTGGTACAGCACCGCGTCGGCCAGGAAGGAATCGAGCTGCCAGCGCTCGATCAGCCAGGCGCCGGCTTCGGCGTGGGTGATCTGGAGCGTGCGCTGCTCGACCGCGCACAGGTCTTCGTCATCGCGCGCATTGAAGTTGAATGCGTATTCTTTCGGCGCGGTGGCCAGCAGCGCCAGGCGGCCGACATTGTGCAGCAGGCCGGCCAGGTAGGCTTCTTCGGCATGCGGGTACTCGACGATGCGCGCGATATCGCGGGCGATCACGGCGCCGCTGAGCGAATTCTTCCAGAACGCACGCAGGTCGGTGCTGCTGGAATGCGGGAAATTATTAAAGGTCTGAAACACCGAATCGCTGATGACCAGGGTCTTGATCATGTCGGTGCCGAGGGCGACCAGCGACTGCTCGAGGTTGACGTTGCGATGCGGGCGCTGGTAGGCCGAGCTGTTGGCGACGGCCAGCAGCTTGCCGGTCATGCCGGCATCCTTTGAAATCAGGGCCGCCAGTTCCGGCATGCCGAGATCGTCGGCCTGCAGGTGTTCGATGAGACGCACGAGGATCTGCGGCATGGCCGGCAGACGGGCAATCAACAGGCGATTGCGGATATCCTGATCCGATTGTTGCATGGTCTCAAACGTGGCCGCTTGTCGAGGGTTGTCCGGGGCGTCCCGGACGGGAGGCCACATGGTCTTGCTTTGTCATCTAGCAAACAGAACAATGTTTCGTGCTTTATTCTGGGCACGAAAAACTTGTCTTAGCATATAGACATTTCTGATCGGGAACAATACTTTCTGTAAAAAGTGTTGCCGAGATGCCGCTCTAATAGTAGGTCAGCAACGAATCATGGCTGGAAAGGTGAAATAGTATTTCATATATGCATGACTTTATGAAATTTTATTTCATGGTCGAAAAAAAGCCCGCCCCTGTGAACAGAGCCGGGCTTTTTTGCAAAATTACGGAACTTGGCGTCCCGTACGCGCCAAATTGCGCCGGTAGCGCCGTGCCGTGACCCAGAAGGCCAGCGCCACCAGGGCGAAGCCAGCCTGGCCCAGTGCCAGCGAAAACACCGAGTGCGAGAGGGCCGGCGCCACCAGGCCGGCCACGATGGCGCCCATCAGCGTCGTCACGAAGGACTGGCAGGAAGCCACGGTGCCGCGGATATGCGGGAACAGGTCGAGCGCAAGCAGCGTGGCGCCGGGCGCAATGATCGAGCTGCCGAAGGTGAAGAAGAACATATGCAGCACGCTCCAGGGCAGCGCCGGCGGCAGGAAGGCGTGATAGCTCACGTTGAAGGCGATCGCGCCCAGCATGAAGAAGAAGCCGACCCGGATCTGGCGCGCGAAAGTCAGCTTGCCCGCCATGCGGTTGGCCGCCAGCGCGCCCAAAAAGATCCCGCTCACGGTCGGCACGAACAGCCACGCGAATTCCGACGGTCCCAGGCCCAGGTGCTCGGGCAGCATGACGGGCGCCGCCGCGATGTACAGGAACAGGCCGGCGAAATTCATCGCCACCACGCCCGCCTTCATGTGGAACAGGAAGGAGCCAAAGATGGCGCCGTAGCTTTCGGCCAGGAAGCGCGGGTTGAAGGGCTGGCGCTTTTCCATCGGCACCGTCTCGGGCAGGTGCTTCCACGAGAACCATCCGAGGACCACGGTGTACACGCACAGCGCCAGGAAGATCGCGCGCCAGTCGAAGAAGGTGACGATCCAGCCGCCCAGCACCGGCGCGATGGCCGGCGCGATCGAGAAGATCATCGTGACCATCGACAGCAGGCGCGCCGCCGCCGCATCGGAATACAAATCGCGGATGATGGCGCGGCCCACCACTACGCCCGCCCCTGCCGACACGCCCTGCATGATGCGGAACACCCACAGCGAATGCACCGAATGCGCGGAGGCGCAGCCGAAGGTGCCGATCGCGAACACGACCAGCGCCACCAGGATCACGTTGCGGCGCCCGAAGGCATCGGACAGCGCGCCGTGCCAGAGCACCATGCCGGCAAAGGCCAGCATGTAGGCGGTAAGCGTTTGCTGCACCTCGATCGCCGACGCGCCCAGGTTGGCGCGGATCTGCGGGAAAGCCGGCAAATAGGCATCGATCGAGAACGGCCCGAGCATCGACAGCCCGGCCAGCAGCGTGGCCAGGCCGCCCGCCGACAGCATCGCGATCTTGACCGGCGGTGGCAGCGGGACCGGGACAACCGGGTCCTTCGGCAAGTGGTCCGGTTCGTTCGGCGGCAGCATGGGGTCTCTTGTTATTCCGGCTTCGGCATCGCGGGTTTGGCCCCCTCGCGGCGGTTGAAGCCCTCGACCATGTCGAAGCGGAACAGGCGGCATTCCAGCGCGCCGTTGAAGAACGGGGTCTTGCGCGCTTCTTTCAGGCGCAGCAGTTTCGGCAGGCTCAGGTCGGCGGTGAACAAGAATACCGTCCAGCCGGCGAAGCGCTGCTTGAGCGTGGTGCCCAGGGCGGAATAGAAGGACACGGCCATCTCGTCCGGCGCCATGCTGGCATCGCCGCGCACGCCGATCCGCTCGCCGTAAGGCGGGTTGGTCAGCAGGATGCCAGCTTGCTCGGTTGGCGGCGACACGTGCTGCGCCTCGATCTGCTTGAGCGGGACATCGAACATGATGCCGGCGATCTTCAGGTTGTGGCGCGCCATCTCGACCATGTCGCCCGAAATGTCGGAGCCGAAGATGGTCGGCTCGCTTGGCAGCGGGTTCGGCTTGATCTCGGCCTTCATGGCAGCCCAGGCTTCGCGCTCAAAACCGGCGAATTTCTCGAACGCGAAGCGGCGGCGCGCGCCGGCCGGGATGCCCTGCACCATCTGGGCCGCTTCGATCAGGATGGTGCCGGAGCCGCACATCGGGTCGAACAGCGGCACGCCAGGCTTCCAGCCGGCCACGCGCAGCATGCCGGCCGCCAGGTTCTCGCGCAGCGGCGCATCACCGGTCTCTTCGCGCCAGCCGCGCTTGAACAGCGCTTCGCCCGAGGTGTCGAGGTAGATGATGAAGTTGCGCTGGTCGAGGAAGCCGACGATGCGCATATCCGGCTCGCGCGTGTCGACCGACGGGCGCTTGTTGAACTGATCGCGGAAGCGGTCGCAGATGGCGTCCTTGATCTTCAACGTGGTGAATTCGAGGCTGCGCAGCGGCGACTTGACGGCCGTGACGTCCACCCGGATGGTGTGGTCGACGCCAAACCAGTCTTCCCAGGGCTGCTCGAGCACCAGGTCGTAGATGTCGTTTTCGGTGGTGTAGCTGCGCTGGCCCATGCGCATCAGCACGCGCGAGGCAATGCGCGAATGCAGGTTGACGCGGTAGGCGTCGGTCATGGAGCCGGAGCAGTGCACGCCGCCCGGCACCTGGTTGTGCACCTTCAGGGTAGTGCTTTGCTGGGCGATTTCACCCAGTTCTTCGGCCAGCGCCGCTTCCATGCCACGCGGGCATGGGCAAAAATATGAGGCCATGAGGGGTACCCTTTGTCCGTTGAAAAAATCTGTTGAGTTACGCGTTATCGGCTTGCTTGCGTCGATAACCGTGGGGCCGTCGCTTACTACGTTTTTACACCGCTATCCCAAAACCGTCGCTCGCAGCTGTTTTTACCGTTATCCGAAAAACCGTCGTACGCGCCACTGGCGCCTCCGACTTCCGGCGAAGGCCGGAACCTAATTTGACGTTCGTGGCGGACCAACGAACTTGAAGGGAATAATGCCAGTGGCATTATTCCCGCCTTCGCCGGGAGTCAGTTCCGCCAGTGGCGGGAATGACGGATCAAAGTGCAGTGGTACTAATCACAGCGGTGCTAATCACAGCCGTGCCAGTCAAAACGGCTTCACCACCACCAAAATCACGATCGCCAGCAACACCAGCACCGGCATTTCATTGAAATACCTGAACCACTTGTGGCTGCGCTTGTTCTGCCCCGCCTCGAATTTGCGCAGCAGCGACCCGCAGGCGTGATGGTAGCCGATCGTCACGAGGACCAGCGCCAGTTTCGCGTGCAGCCAGCCGCCGCTGAAGCCGTAGCCCAGCCATAGCCAGAGGCCCAGCAGCACCGCCGGCACCGCCAGTATCGTCGTGAACCGGTACAGCCGCCGCGCCATGCCCAGCAGGCGCTCGATCACCGCAGGGTTGGTTTCCTGGGCCAGGTTGACGAAAATACGCGGCAGGTAGAACAGCCCCGAAAACCACGAGACGACGAAGAGGATGTGGAAGGCTTTAATCCAGAGCATATGCAATCGCATTTAACTGAGCAACCAAATTTGCTTCAAACGCGTCAAACGCCTTAAGCCCTCTCAGCGATTCAAACGAACCAGATCTCGGAGTTATAAGATGACGCGCTTTTTGAGGATTAAATTTATCTAACGCACGACCTGTCTTGCCACTTGCCGTTTTAAGTGCAGTCAACAAAGTTAGTTTTGGATCAGGCAATGATTCCCACTTGTCACGGCGCGGTATATCAAGCCGATGATTTCCACCTGCGTTGCCTGCGGCAAAACGAATTGCTTGTTCATCCGCGAGAAGCCAAGCTTCAGTCATCCGAACAGGTATAAGGGGAGCATATTTGACGCTAAATCCACGCATCACTACATCCACTTCCGCAATACGCTGCTCATGTGACATCGTTTCCGCGTCCCGATGAACAATCAATAAATCGCAAGGAAAGTTCTGCAACGCTGCGCGGATACGAGAGTCAAGATCATTCCCGACCTTCCCAAAATTCTTAGCAAAAGCTCCGACTGAACGCACAGCAGGAAAATGTTGTCCGATTAGCCAACTCAAAATCGGCATCAATACCTCATCAGACGTTCCATCTGCTAAAAGCGTATAACGAAAAATACTCATCGACCTAGCGACAATCTATTTCTAACTGATGGAATAATTGGCCCACGCTTTCCTTCCCAGGTGTAACGTCTTCATCTTCCTCTGCTGGCCCCAGGTAGTCGAGCAATGCCCCAAATGTAACCGATGCTTCTTCTTCTTGGAAATTTGCCTTGGTTCTCCAAGTACCAAGAATAGGGCAAAACAAAGAAAGAGACGCGCCGTCACTTTTGTAAGCCTGTGAAACAATTATGCTCTGGGTCTGCAGCTTTTGAATAACCAATGGCGAATGCGTATTTATAATAATCTGGCGCAGAGGATTATCCGGTCCGATAGCATATTGAGGATCAACAGCCATATCATCTAATAGAGAAACAATCGCGGGGATTCGTGCGGGATGTATCCCATTCTCCGGCTCCTCTAAACAAATAACGCCACCCGCTTCAGGATCAGCACCAATAATTGCAAGTGCTAAAAAACGAAGGGTTCCGTCCGACAGTGCTCGTGCCTCATGCCGGATTCCACTGACGGTCTCCAGATACAACGTTTTCAGCTCTCGCCGCTCGTCGATATCAACGTCTAAGCTTTTAATATCTGGCAGCAAATTCGCTAGTTGCGCTGCGACCGCATCGAATTTTTTCAAGCGATGCAATGTTGCCGGAAGATGCTCGCCGGTTGGCGAAACTCTACCAATTGCAGAGAAATCATCGGGCTTCCGCAGTGAGCTTGATTCTAATTGCAAATTGATCCATGACTGCATTTCTCGGCGAGCTGCCAACGCAGTAGGGCGATCAATCGTATTAATATTACTTAAAATTGTTCGCTCTGCCCGCTCTATCGGGATGCTAATCGGCTGACCAGAGGACCCTCCATCCTGTCGAACTTTTGCAATTAAAGAGTTTTCTTTATCGATATAGATGAAATCGCTTCGGCTTGACCCTTGATAAATTGACTCAAAAAACTCCTGCGATACAGGAAAACCGAGTTGGCGCTTTGCATCACCCTTGGGAACAAAATCGAGTGACTCATGCGCAAGCTCAATTCCTTCCGGCCTAGCTCCTGACGCGGGAACATACCTCAATCCAAGCTTATACTGAAGATAGGTCACCTTTGGCTTCCCTTCACGCCCGAAGTCATCAACAACCTTATCACCAACCAGAAAATCTACTTCAAATTCCATTAAGGTCGCTTGGACACTTGCAGTTCGTGTAAATAATGCCGAAAGATTAATTCTACGCCGATCGCTATTACGGATACGGGTTGCAGCATCGATAATTGACGTGTCGGCGAGATCACGAAGAAACATAATCGCGTCAAAAAGGTTTGACTTCCCAACGCCGTTAACGCCGGCGACGCAGGTAAAAGGGCCAAAACGGACCTCAATATCTTCCAAACTTTTGAACCCGCGAACTTTTAATCTAGTAAGCATTTGCTCTCTCCGTACTTAGGTACGAACTTCACCGTGACCGAAAACGACATATTTTAATGATGTTAAACCTTCTAGTCCGACTGGTCCACGCGCATGCAGCTTGTCGTTCGAGATCCCGATTTCGGCGCCCAGTCCGTATTCGAATCCGTCGGCAAAGCGCGTAGAGGCGTTCACCATCACCGAGGCGGAATCGACTTCGCGCAGGAAGCGCAGCGCAGCGCTGTAGTCTTCGGTGATGATGGCCTCGGTGTGCTTCGACGACCAGGTGTTGATGTGGTCGATCGCAGCGTCCAGGCCTTCCACGATGCGGATGGCAAGGATCGGCGCCAGGTATTCGGTGCTCCAGTCCTGCTCCGTCGCATGCACCAGCCAGGGATAACCCGCCAGGATCGCATGCGCTTCCGCGTCCGCCCGCAGCTCGACCTCTTTGGTCTTGTACAGCTCCGCCAGCTGCGGCAGCACGGTGGGGGCAACCGAACGCGCCACCAGCAGCGTCTCCATCGTGTTGCAGGTGCCGTAGCGGTGGCATTTGGCGTTGAACGCAACCGGTAGCGCCTTGGCGATGTCGGCCTTGCCGTCGATGTAGACGTGGCAGATGCCGTCCAGGTGCTTGATCATCGGGACCGTGGCTTCATCCATCAGGCGCGCGATCAGGCCTTTGCCGCCGCGCGGGACGATCACGTCCACGTACTGCGGCATCGTGATCAGGGCGCCAACGGCGGCGCGGTCGGTGGTGTCGACCACCTGCACGGCGTCGAGCGGCAGGCCGGCGCCACTCAGGCCTTCGCTCACCAGTTTCGCGAGCGCGCGGTTGCAATGGATGGCTTCCGAGCCGCCGCGCAGGATGGCCGCATTGCCGCTCTTGATGCACAGGCCGGCCGCGTCCACCGTCACGTTCGGGCGCGCTTCGTAGATGATGCCGATCACGCCCAGCGGCACGCGCATCTGGCCCACCTGGATGCCGCTCGGGCGCGATTTCATGTTGGTGATTTCGCCGACCGGGTCGGGCAAGCCGACGATCTGGCGCAGGCCTGCGACCATGGTGTCGATCGCGGCGTCCGACAGCGCCAGGCGGTCGAGCAGTGCGGGTTCGAGTCCACCCGCCCGTGCAGCTTCCATATCCAGCCCGTTGGCGGCGCGCAGCAGGTCCGCGTCACGTTCGATGGCGTCGGCGATCAAGAGCAGTGCGCGGTTGCGCGTGGCGCCGTCGGCCCTGGCCATGGCACGCGATGCGGCGCGGGCGTTGCGGCCCAGGGAGTGCATGTGTTCGGTGATATTCATCATGTAGCCCGTTTTACGGTGTTCGTAGGGTGGGCGGGGTCATTTGGGCCAATGGCCCGAATGACAAACGCCCGCGCGTGCAAATAACAGTTCGTAGGGTGGGCGGGTCCCCCGCCCGCGCGTTCAGCCAGTGCGGGAATGGCCGACGCGCATCTATTCACCGTGTAGTTGAACGCGTGGGCAGGTAATTTCGGGCAATGCCCGGAATTACGCCCACCCTACGGGCTAACGGTTATTCCGTTACCGCGCCACCCTCAACGCTAATTGGAGCATCGCATCCCACGCATCCCCCGCAAACGCCTTGGCGCGCAAGCCCTTGACCATGCGGTCCACCTGCGCCGCCTCCTGCAAGGCCGCTTCCAGCGTGGCGATCGTCACGCGGCGCACCGCCGGCTCCATCATGCGTTCGCGCGGGCCCCAGATCCGGTGTTCCTTGAGCAGCGCGCCCAGCGGGCGGCCCTGCTGCATCCCGGATTTCAATTTTAGCAGCGTGCGGATTTCTTCACTGACGGCCCACAAAACCAGTGGCAGCGCCTCGCCCTCGCCCTTTAACCCGTCGAGCATGCGCGCCAGCCGCGCCGGGTCGCCCAGCAGCATCGCCTCCGACAGCTTGAACACGTCGTAGCGCGCCACGTTCAGCACCGCATCCATCACCTGCTCGAAGGTCAGCTTGCCCGGCTCGTGCAGCAGGCCGAGCTTCTGGATCTCCTGGTGCGCCGCCAGCAGGTTGCCCTCGACGCGGTCGGCAATGAAATCCAGCGCCTGGCGGTCGGCGCTCTGGCCCTGGCTGGCCAGGCGCACGCCTATCCAGTTGGGCAATGCGGGGCGTTCGATGGTCGGGATCTCGATATAGACCGCGGCCTGCTGCAGCGCCGTCACCCAGGCCGCCTTGGCGGTCTGCCAGTCCAGCTTGGGCAGGGTGATGAGGGTGAGATTGTCGGGACTCAGGTCCTTGGCGTATGCCTGCAGCGCGGCGCCGCCGTCCTTGCCGGGTTTGCCGGTCGGGATGCGCAGTTCGATCAGCTTCTTGTCGCCGAACAGCGACATCGCCTGGTTCGCGGCCAGCAGCTCGCCCCATTTGAAGGTGCGCTCCACCGTGAGCACGTCGCGTTCGGTATAGCCCTGCGTGCGCGCGGTACGGCGGATACGGTCGGCCGCTTCCAGTGCCAGCAGGTGTTCGTCGCTGGTGATCACGTACAAGGGCGCCAGGCCCTTGGCCAGGTGGCCCTCGAGGGCCTCAGGCCGCAGCTGCATGAGTCACCTTCACACCGGCTTGATCGCGGCCAGGCGGCGCAGGATCTGCTGCACCAGGTCGGCCTGCATGTCGCGGTACAGCAGCGCTTCTTCCGATTCCTTGGCCAGCACCTGCGATTCGTCGAAGGCGATATTGCGGCGCAGGGTGATCTCGGTCGGGGCCAGCAGCACCTTGTTATTGGCGTCGCGCACGCGGAACACCAGCGTATAGCTCAGCGAGTATTCGCGTACCCGGCCCAGGCTGTTCAGCGACAGGATGGCCTTGCCGCGCGATTCGCCCAGCACGTCGAACAGCGCTTCCGCCTTCGAGGCATCGTTCTCGATGCGCACGCTGTCGCCCGCGCGCAGGTTGCGCTTGAGCTCCGTACCGAGCGGCGAGGATTCGGCGAAGGCCAGGTAGATGCTCTGGAACGGCATGTTGTACTGGCCGTTCGAGCCGCGCAGCTGGAAGCCGCAACCTGCGAGAGTTGCAGCGGCCAGCAGCGCAATGAGTGCACGCATCACAATGGTCTTCATCGCTTACACCACGATGTTGACGAGTTTGCCCGGCACGACGATGACCTTCTTCGGCGTGCCTTCGATGAACTTCTGCACCGCTTCTTCCGCCAGCGCAGCCGCTTCGATGCTCGCCTTGTCGGCATCCTTGGCCACCTTGACCGAGCCGCGCAGCTTGCCGTTCACCTGGATCATCATCTCGATTTCCGACTGCTCCAGCGCGGCAGGGTCGACTTCGGGCCACTGCACGTTGAGGATGTCGCCGTAGACGGCGGCATAGCCCAGCTCCTGCCACAGTGCGTGCGTGATGTGCGGTGCGACCGGGTTCAGCAAACGCAGGAAGATCGAAAAGCCTTCGGCGATCACCGCATCCGACGCCACACCCTCGGCCAGCTTGCTTGATTCCAGCGTGTTGAGCATCTTCATGCAGGCCGAGACCACCGTGTTGTACTGGATGCGTTTCAGGTCATAGTCGGCCTGCTGCAGCACCTTGTGCACTTCGCGGCGCAGGGTCTTCTGGGCGTCGTCCAGCGAACCTTGCTTCTGGCCTGCCAGCGCGCTAGCGATGCGCTCGCGCTGTGCGTAGCCGAAGGCCCACACGCGGCGCAGGAAGCGGCTGGCGCCTTCGACGCCGCTGTTCGACCACTCCAGGGTCTGTTCCGGCGGCGAGGCGAACATCGTGAACAGGCGCGCGGTGTCGGCGCCGTATTGCTCGATCTGGGCCTGCGGGTCGATGCCATTGTTCTTCGATTTCGACATCTTTTCGGTGCCGCCGATATTCACTGGCTGTCCGTCCGACTTGAGCACCGCATTCTGCGGACGGCCCTTATCGTCGAAGGTCAGCTCGACCTCAAGCGGGTTGTACCAGGTCTTCTTGCCGGACGCCTCTTCGCGGTAGTAGGTCTCGTTGAGCACCATGCCCTGGGTGAGCAGGTTCACGAACGGCTCGTCGAACTTCACCAGGCCGAAGTCGCGCATCACCTTGGTCCAGAAGCGGGCGTACAGCAGGTGCATGACGGCGTGCTCGATGCCGCCGATGTACTGGTCCATCGGCATCCAGTAATCGTTGCGGGCGTCGACCATCGCCTCGTTCGAACCCGGCGAGGTATAGCGCATGTAGTACCAGGACGAATCGATGAAGGTGTCCATCGTGTCGGTCTCGCGGCGTGCCGGTTTGCCGCATGTCGGGCAGTCGCACTTCAGGAAGGCTTCGTCCTTGTTCAGCGGGTTGCCGGTGCCGTCCGGGACCAGGTGTTCCGGCAGCACGACCGGCAGGTCTTTTTCGGGAACCGGCACCGAGCCGCATTCGCCGCAGTGGATCATCGGGATCGGGGTGCCCCAGTAGCGCTGGCGCGAGATGCCCCAGTCGCGCAGGCGGAAGGTGACCTTCTTGTCGCCCAGGTTTTGCCCGGCCAGGTCGCCCGCCACGGCATTGACCGCGGCGATGTAATCGAGGCCGTCGTACTTGCCCGAATTGATGGTGCGGCCGTTTTCCTTGTCGCCATACCACTCGGCCCAAGCGTCCAGCGAGAATTCCTGGCCTTCGACAGCCACCACCTGCTTGATCGGCAGGTTATATTTTTGCGCGAAACCGAAATCGCGCTCGTCGTGGCCCGGCACGCCCATCACGGCGCCGTCGCCATAGGTGATCAGGACGTAGTTGCCGACCCAGACCGGGACCTGCTCTTGCGTGATTGGGTGGGTGACGAACAGGCCGGTCGGCATGCCCTTCTTCTCCATCGTCGCCATGTCGGCTTCGATCACGGAACCCATCTTGCACTCGGCGATGAAGGCTTGCAGCTCGGGGTTGTCGCGGGCGGCATGCTGGGCCAGCGCGTGTTCCGGCGCCACGGCGCAGAAGGTCACGCCCATGATGGTATCGGCGCGGGTGGTGAAGACGTACAGCTTGCCCTCGTTGATCAACTCACCCTTGTCGTCCTTGACCTCGTGCGGGAAGGCGAAGCGCACGCCGGTGGATTTACCGATCCAGTTGGCCTGCATGGTGCGCACGCGCTCGGGCCATCCCGGCAGCTTGTTGTCGACGTGGTCGAGCAGCTCGTCCGCGTAGTCGGTGATGCGCACGTAGTACATCGGGATCTCGCGCTTTTCGATCGGCGCGCCCGAACGCCAGCCGCGGCCATCGACCACCTGCTCGTTGGCCAGCACGGTCTGGTCGACCGGGTCCCAGTTCACGGTGCCGGTCTTCTGGTAGATGATCCCTTTTTCCAGCATCTTGAGGAACATCCACTGGTTCCACTTGTAGTATTCCGGCTTGCAGGCGGTCATCTCGCGCGACCAGTCGATGGCCAGGCCCATCGATTCCATCTGCCCGCGCATGTGGGCGATGTTCGAATAGGTCCACTCGGCCGGCGGCACGTTGTTCGCCATCGCCGCATTCTCGGCCGGCATGCCGAAGGCGTCCCAGCCCATCGGCATCAGCACGTTGTAGCCGTTCATCCGCAGGTAGCGGTACATCACGTCGTTGATCGTATAGTTGCGCACGTGGCCCATGTGCAGCTTGCCCGATGGGTAAGGCAGCATCGAGCAGGCGTAATACTTGCCTTTTGGGAAACGCGGGTCGTGTTCGACGGCTTTATAGGCCTCGATCGACTTCCAGTAGGCCTGGGCGGCCTGTTCGACTTCGGCTGGACTATATTTTTCTTGCATGGTGATCTGCGGACGGAAAAAGGGAGTGGAGCAGAACATTATACTGGTTCATTTTGCACTGCGGCGAAAGGTGGGGGCATGGAAGGGCACGCCCGAGGAGGTGTCGCGGCATTGCAGTGTCGAGGCATGCAGCGCCATCAGAACCGCAAAACGAAAAACCGTCATCCCGGCGAAGGCCAGGATGACGGTCTTGAGGGTATGGGGTAAAAAGGGCTTCGCTATTCGGCCAAGGCTTTAGGGACGAGCTCCGGGCCAACGGCGACTAAAAATCAGCGCAGCACCAGCTCCAGCGCCGGCTCGTCGCCGTAATCCTCATAGCGCTCGTTGATCCCGCCGATGCAGAAGGCGATCTCCTCGAACAGGTCGGGAACCGCGGCCTTCATCTTGTCGGCATCCGTGATCACGATCTCGAGCACTTCGTTCTGCTTGAGCGTGAACTTGGTCATGTTCTCGTCGTCGCGCAGGTAGCTCATGCAATCTACCCAGGCGTCGATGCTGTCGGCGTAGGACTCAGGGAAGCCGAACGCGCGCCGGCTCTCCACGTGGAAGGAAGCCTCGTCGACGATGGCCGAGCCATTGAGTTCAACGGTTGCCATGATCAGCTCCTCAAGCCGAGCACGTCGTCCATGCCGAACAGGCCGTGCGGCTTGTTCGCCAGGAAGCGGGCCGCGCGCAGGGCGCCGCGGGCGTAGGTGACGCGGCTGCTGGATTTGTGGCTGATCTCGATGCGTTCGCCGGTCCCGAGGAACATCACGGTATGGTCGCCAACGACGTCGCCGCCGCGCACGGTGGCAAAACCGATGGTGGACGGGTCACGTTCGCCGGTCACGCCTTCGCGTCCGTACACGGCGCATTGCTTGAGGTCGCGCCCGATCGCGTCGGCGATCACTTCGCCCATCTTCAGCGCAGTGCCGCTCGGCGCATCCACCTTGTGGCGGTGGTGCGCTTCGACGATCTCGATGTCATAGCCTTCGTTGAAGCTCTTCGCCGCCATCTCCAGCAGCTTGAGGGTCACGTTCACCCCCACGCTCATGTTCGGGGCGAACACCACGCCGACCTTCTCGCCAGCGGCGCGGATCGCGGCCTTGCCGGCATCGTCGAAACCGGTGGTGCCGATCACCATCTGCACATTGTTGGCGGCGCAGTACTCGAGGTGGCGCAGCGTGCCTTCGGGACGGGTGAAGTCGATCAGCACGTCGGCATCCGTCAGCGCGGCCGCCAGGTCGGACTGGATCATCACACCCGTGACCTGGCCGGCAAAAGCGCCGGCATCGAGGCCAATCGACGCCGAACCGGCGACGTCCAGCGCGCCGGCCAACGTGGCATCGGGCGCGGCCTGGATGGCGTCGACCAGCATGCGGCCCATGCGGCCACTGGCGCCGGCGACGGCGATCTTCAATTGCGTCATGCTTTGGCCTCGTTACTGGATGACCGGGGCGCCGCCGACCTTGACCGGTTCGACCGGACGGGTTTCCTGCTTGGCCTTGGTGCTGACCTTGGCCGGGCCGGCGATGCGGTCGATGTACTCGCGTTCGGTCGGCAGGTTGCCGCCTTCAAAGCGCGCGACCTTGTCTTCCTTGAAAAAGATGGAGACGCGGCTGGTAGTCAGCTCGCCGTTGCCGCGCGCGAGGTAGAACGGGAAGTCCCAGCGGTCGGCGTGGAACATGTCGGTCAGCAGCGGCGAGCCGAGGATGAAGCGCACCTGCTCCTTGGTCTGGCCTTCCTTCAGCTGGACCAGCATCTCTTGCGAGACGAAGTTACCCTGCTGGATGTCCGGGCGGTAAGGCGAAAAGATCCACATGAATTTCTGCAGCTTGGTGGCTTGCACCGTCTGGGCGCCGGCGTTGGCCGCGGCAGCGGATTTCTGTGCGTCGGCGGCAATCGCCGCCGTGTCCGTGCTCACCGGCGGCGCGGGACGCGTCTGGTTGCGCCAGGCGGCGCAGCCGGACAGCATCAGCGTGCACACAAGGCCGGCCGCAAGGGCTGCCCGGGCTGGGAATCGACGGAGAACGGCTGGTTTGACGCGCATAGGTAACCTCAAAACGTTTGAGCGGGAGCTCCAAAACGCTATATCATAAAGCACTCCGCCAATATGCGAGCAACAAACATGAGCAACAACCCCACCGACCTGAAGGCCAGCGGCCTGAAGGCAACCCTGCCACGCCTGAAAATCCTGGAAATCTTCCAGAACAGCTCCGTTCGGCACCTGACGGCGGAAGATGTCTACAAGATCCTGCTAGCGGAAAATATGGACGTGGGCCTGGCCACCGTCTACCGCGTGCTGACCCAGTTCGAGCAGGCCGGCCTGCTGAACCGCAACCACTTCGAAACCGGCAAGGCCATCTACGAGCTCAACGCAGGCTCGCACCACGACCACCTGGTGTGCCTGGATTGCGGCCATGTCGAGGAGTTCTACGACGAAGAGATCGAGTCGCGCCAGCACAAGATCGCAGCGGAACGCGGGTACAAGATCGCGGAGCATTCGCTGGCGATTTATGGGAACTGTATCAAGGTGGCTTGCCCGCGCAAGGGGTGATCCCGGTTGCTGACGAGTTGCCTGGCTAATCGTAGGGTGGGCGGGTCCTCCCGCCCACGCGGTCAAACCAGGGTGATTCTGCCCGCGCGATTATTCATGCCCTAACTATCACCGCGTGGGCGGAATCCGCCCACCCTACAATGACGAGACTTCTGCTCACGAGTGGCTCAACGCATTCGACAGCAGCTTCGCCGTAATATCCACAATCGGAATCACCCGCTCGTACGCCATGCGGGTCGGCCCGATCACGCCCAGGGTGCCGACGATGCGGCCGTTGACTTCGTACGGCGCGGTCACCACGCTCATTTCATCCATCGGCACTAGTTTCGATTCGCCGCCGATGAAGATCTGCACCCCGCCCGCCTTGCTCGACACGTCGAGCAGCTGCATCAGGCCGGTCTTCTGCTCGAACATGTCGAACATCTGGCGTAGCGAGCTCATGTTCGACGACAAATCGGACACCGACAGCAAATTACGCTCGCCGGAAATCACCATGTCGTCGCCTTCGGCCATGGCTGCGCTGCCGGTTTCCACCGCCACCGCCATCAGGCGGCCCATGTCGTCGCTCAGCTGGCGCAGTTCGCCGCTCAGGCGGCGGCGCACCTCGTCGAAGGTGAGGCCGGCGAAATTCTGGTTCAGGTAGTTGGCCGACTGGATGAGCTGCGTCGGCGTGTAGTCGGCGTCGGTCAGCAGCAGGCGGTTCTGCACGTCGCCGCGCGGGTCGACGATGACCAGCAGGATCCGTTTCTCCGACAAACGGAGGAACTCGATCTGCTGGAATACCGACTCGCGCCGCGGGCTCTGCACCACGCCGGCGAACTGCGACAGCGAGGACAGCATCTGCGCCGCGTTCGCGATGAGTTTTTGCGGCTGCTGCAGCGGCAGGCGCATCTGGTGCGATTCCATCGCGTGCTCGTCGAGGTGCTGCACCGTCAGCAGGGTGTCGACGAACAGCCGGTAGCCGCGCGGGGTCGGGATGCGGCCGGCCGAGGTATGGGGACTGGACACATAGCCCATCTCTTCGAGGTCGGCCATGATGTTGCGGATCGTGGCGGGCGAGACGTCGAGACCGGAAATCTTCGACAGCGCGCGCGATCCGACCGGCTGGCCGTCGGCGATGTATCGCTCGACGAGGGCTTTGAGCAGGGTCTGGGCGCGGGGTTCGAGTTGCATATTCCAGGAGGGACGGGAGGGTACGCTACTATTATGCACGCTCCGGCGCGCGCTGCGCCAGTTATCCGTGCGTGCGCTTGAGCCAGTCGACCAGCCCGTCCAGGCTGTGCACCTCGGCATCCGGCTGGATCTCGCCGGCCTGCCGGTTCTCCTTGGCGGTGCGGTTCATCCAGACCGCGCGCAGGCCGGCGCGCTGGGCGCCCTGCACGTCCAGCACCAGGTCGTCGCCCACGTACACCGCCTCCTGCGGCGCGACGCCGAGCTGGCGGCAGGCTTCCAGGAAGATGGCCGGATCCGGCTTGGCCACGCCGAAGCTGGGCGCCGCCACCGACACCGCGAAATGGCGCGCCAGGCCGATGGTCTGCAAATCGGCATTGCCGTTGGTGACCGAGGCAATCCGCACCCTCCCCTTCAGGCGCAGCAGGCCGGGCAGCACGTCGTCGTAAGGGATCACGGCGTTGCGGGCGGCGAAGAATTCGGTCATCGCCTGCTCGACCTTGGCGGCATCTTCGCCGGCCTGCTCGAAGGCCGCGATCAGGCCGGCGCGGCGCAAGGCGCCCAGGTCGAGCTGGAATTCGGGCTTGCGCGCAAGTAACTCGAGGCGCGCATGGCGCAGGGTGTCGATCGTGAACTGCTGCGCAACCAGCGGCGCATGCTCGCGCAACCAGGCAAACAACACCTGCTCGGCCTCGATGATGACGGGCGCGATCGGCCACAGGGTGTCGTCGAGGTCGAACAAGACGGCTTTGGGCCAGGGGCGGCGCTGGGGGATCATGGTGGGGTCTGCTCCGTAAACGTTCAGCCAAGCATAGCGAGCCCGGAAGTAGAAATCAATGCGGGCCCGTCGGTTACACCCCGATACAAAGGCAAACCGTCCAGCAGCTTGCCAAATGGACTAAAATGTTGGGCGATTATCTATCCGCCGCGCCGCTTCGTGCGCGGTTGTGCATTCCACCAGTGTTGATTTTTGGAGAAATTATGAAGAGTTCCTACCTGCGTGCCGGTGCTGCGCTGGCGTGCGCGCTGGCGCTGTCCGCTTGTGGCGGCAGCGATGGCGACCTGGGCCTGGGCGGGTCGTTTTCCGGCGTAACCAAGCCGGGCCTGGTCCTGCAGAACAATGGCGGCTCCGACCTGACGGTCGCGCCGACGGCGACCGGTTCGGGAACCTTCTTCTTCAGCCAGCTGTTGGAAACCGATTCCGACTACAACGTCACGGTCAAGGGCAAGCCGAGCAATACCGAGAAATGCGAGGCATTCCGCAATACCGGGAAGGTCGCGTTCACCATCACCACGGTGGCCATCGTCTGCACCATCAAGACCCATGCGCTGACCGGAACGGTCTCCGGCCTGACGGGCAACAACTTGGTGCTGGTCAATGGTGCGGACCGCGTCCCGGTCGCAGCGGGCGCCACCACCTTCGCCATGGCCCGCGTGAATGAAGACGCGCCCTACGGCGTCGCCATCCTGACCCAGCCCGACAACCAGACCTGCACGGTTGCCAACGGCAGCGGCGTGACGGGCGCGAACGACATCGCCAACGTGGCCGTCACCTGCGTCAACCGTACCTAATTCTCCTGGAGCTGACTCAATGAAGTTTTCCCTGATTCGTCCGGCCGGCGCGCTGGCACTGGCACTGAGCCTCGCCTCTTGCGGTGGTGGTGGCGACGACAACGATTATTCCATCAAGGGCGTAGTCGAAGGCGTGGTCTACCCGGGCCTGGTGCTGACCACCAATGGCAGCGACTTGGCGGTGGCGCCCCCGGCAAAGGCTGCTGACCCGGTGGAATTCACCTTCGCGAACCGGCTTGAATATGGCGATGCCTTCAATATCTCCATCAAGAAGGATCCGGCACACCAGACTTGCGGCGTCAACCCGCAATTCCCGCGCAGCGTCTCCGGCACGGGTGGCGAACTGACCCAGATTAATGCGCGCTTCGTGTGTGTGGTCAACGCCTATAACATCGGCGGCAAGATCATCGGCCTGACTGCGGCCAACACCGGCCTGCAGCTGACCAACGGCAGCAGCGGCGGATCGATCGTGCCGACGGCCGAGGCCACCGGCGCCGCTTTCGAATACATCATGCCCCTGAAAGTGGAGTTCGGCGTGACCTACGGCGTGACCATCGTGACCCAGCCGGTTGGCCGTTTCTGCACCGTGTCGAACCCGACTGGCACGATGGGCGACGCTGCGGTGACCAATATCGACGTTACCTGCGTGCCGCGCTGAGGTATTCACGAAACGCATGTCGCGTATTCGAAAGGAGAATTGGACTAATATGCTGTAACGCAGCATACTAACTCCTGTCTCCTCCAACTCTCCTCAAAAAGAATTGGATTTCAGCCCGCCTCACCGCGGGCTTTTTTTTTGCCCGCTCGCCGGGCAGGGTGCCGGCTCTGCGTCGAACTTTACTTCTCAGGCGCCGCGTTTTGCACTGACCTTCACCACTGCCACCTGCGAGGCACCGACCGACACCTGGGCGTTATACGCCTCGGCCGCACGGGTCGTGGCTGCCGTTGCGTAGCCGCTGACGCCGGCCAGGACGAGGGTGGCGAGGAAAATGGCTTCCATGTGCTTGAGGGTGTTCATTGTCGTGCTCCTTCGGTGTTCACTGGGTGAGTGGCTAGCCGCTCTTGGGTAAAGTGGCTGTCGATGGATGCACTTTAGCCAATGGGGGTGTTTGGCTCCAGCGGGGTGCGACGGACTGCAGGAATGGGCGCTTGAAGGGGCGGAAATGCGCGATGTTCGGGGATTGTGCGCTGCAGTAGACCGTAGGGCGGGCAGGGTCAGGTCGGGCAATGCCCGGCATGACGAATGCCCGCGCGTTCAACGAATGTGGAAGAGCCACGGAGCGTGTTCATTGACGTAATTTGAACGCGCGGTCGGCGAAGCCGACCACCCTACAAGGGCCCCGATGAGTTGAACCGGAGCCTTACAGCAAATTAGCCAGCGCCACATACTGCTCCAGCCCCACCGCCTCCGGACGGGTGCCCGGATCGATGCCGGCCTCGACCAGCTGGGCCTCGGTGAACATGCCCGCAACACAGTTGCGGATCACCTTGCGGCGCTGCGAGAAGGCCTTGGCGACCACTTTTTCCAGCGTGGCGCCGTCGCACTTGAGCATCTCGCGTTTCGGAACCATGCGCACGATCGCCGAATCCACCCGCGGCGGCGGGTCGAAGGCGGTTGGCGGGACGATGAACATCAGGCTCATGTCGTAGCGCCACTGCAGCATCACCGACAGGCGGCCATAGGCCTTGGTGCCCGGCTCGGCCACCATGCGCTCGACCACTTCCTTTTGCAGCATGAAGTGCTGGTCTTCAACCAGCGGTGCGAACTCGGCCAGGTGGAACAGCAGCGGACTCGAGATGTTGTACGGCAGGTTGCCGACGATGCGAAGGCGCTGCCCTTCCGGCACCGGGATCGAACCGAAATCGAATTTCAGGGCGTCGCCCGAGTGCACGGTGAGCTTCTCGCGCGGGTAGGCTTTTTCGAGGCGCGCCACCAGGTCGCGGTCGAGCTCGACAACGTGCATCTGGTCGAGCTGCTTGAGCAGCAGCGCCGTCATGGCGGCCAGCCCCGGGCCGATCTCGACCATGGTCTCGCCGCGCTGCGGCGCGATGGTGTCGATGATGTCGCTCAGGACCATTTTGTCGGTCAGGAAGTTCTGGCCGAAGCGCTTGCGTGCTACGTGTTTCATGTGTGCTTTCTTGCTTGTCTACTTATTATTTGGACTGGCGGCGCGCCGCAGCCATGTCCATGGCGGCGCGGATCGCCTCGATCATGCTGCCGCAGTCGGCCAGCCCGAGGCCTTGCGCAGCGAGGTCCAGTGCGGTGCCGTGGTCGACCGAAGTGCGTACCAGCGGCAGGCCGAGCGTGACATTGATGCCGCGCCCGAAGGTCGCGTGCTTGAGGGTCGGCAGGCCCTGGTCGTGGTACATCGCCAGCACGCAGTCGGCGTCCGCCAGGTACTTCGGCTGGAACAGCGTGTCGGCCGGGTACGGGCCGCGTGCATCGATGCCGCGTGCCCGTGCCGCTTCCAGCACCGGCGTGATGACCTCGATCTCTTCGCGCCCCAGGTAGCCGTTCTCGCCCGCGTGCGGGTTCAGGCCGGTGACCAGGATGCGCGGCGCGGCGATGCCGAATTTCGATTTCAGGTCGCGCTCGATGATGTCGATGGTCTGCGCCAGGTTCTCACGCGTCAGCGCGGCGGGAACGTCCTTGAGCGGCAGGTGGGTGGTGGCCAGCGCCACCCGCAGGTAGGCCTGGTCGCCGGCCGGCTGCCCGGCCAGCATCATCACGACCTTCGGCGTATTGGTTTTCTCGGCCAGGTATTCGGTATGGCCCGAGAAGGCCACGCCGGCGTCGTTGATCGTGCTTTTCTGGAGGGGTGCGGTCACGATGCCTTCGAACCAGCCGCACAGGGCGCCCTCGATCGCGAGATCCAGGGTAGCCAGCACGGCGCGGCCGTTTTCGGGGTCGAGCGTGCCGGGCACCACGTGGGCCGCGAGCGGCACGTCGATGACGGCCAGCCGGTCCTTGCCGAACTGCGGCAGGCCGCCGTTGCGCAGCGCCTGGATCGACAGCGCGGCCAGGCGAATCTCCGGATCGATCAGGCTGGCGGTGAGCGCCAGGAAGGCGGCGTCGCCCACCAGCACGCAGTTGGCGGATTCGCGCAGCGCCCAGGCCGCGCGGATCGAGATTTCAGGGCCGATGCCGGCCGGCTCGCCGACCGTGATCGCCAAGCTTGGGCGATGCGTCGGCCGGCTCAGCTCCGGCATGGCCATGGGATTACTGCTCCTCGCGGAACTCGACGTAGGCGCGGTCGCGCACCTGGCGCATCCAGTCTTCCATCGCTTCCTGCATCTTGCGCTCGCGCAGGACCTGGCGTGCCACGCCGCGCTCCTTCGACTGGCTCACGTCTTCAGCCTTGCGCTCGACCACGCGCAGCAGGTGGTAACCGAAAGGCGACTCGATGACGTCGGACATCTCGCCCGGCTTCAGGCTGGTGAGGGCCTGGTCGAACTCGGGACCGGCATCGCCCGGCGCCAGCCAGCCCAGGTCGCCGCCCTTGGCCGCGCTGGCAGGTTCCTGGCTGTACTGGCGCGCCAGGTCTTCGAAGGTGGACGCCTTGTTGTCGACTTTTTCCTTCAGTTCGAGCAGCTTGCGCTTGACCTCGGCGACCGTCATGGTCGGCGTCGGCTTCATGAGGATGTGACTGACGCGGGTCGTCTGGATCACGTTCTTGTCGCCCGCCGCATCGGCAACGCTGCGCTTTTCCGCCATCTTCAGGATGTGGAAGCCTACGTTGGTCTTGATGATCGAGGTGACCTGGCCCGGCTGCAGCTTGCGCAGTTCGGTCGCGAAGACCGGCGGCAGGCGGTCCGGGTCGCGCCAGCCGATTTCGCCGCCCTTGAGGGCATCCGGCGCTTCGGAATAGGTGGCGGCCATCTTGCTGAAATCGGCGCCGGTGCGCAGCTGGCGCGCCACTTCCTCGGCGCGCGCGCGCCTAGCCGCGATCTGCTCGGGCGAGGCGTTCTCGGGCACGGCGACCAGGATCTGCGACAAATTCATCTCGACCTTCTCGGCCGCGGCGGCTTTCGAGGCGGCCAGGTAGGTGTCGATCTCGGCTTCGGACACCTGGATCTTGGCGTCGACCTCGTGCTCGCGCAGGCGGGTCATCATGATCTCGTTGCGGATGTCGTCGCGGAACTGCGCATACGGCAGGCCCTCTTTCTCCATCTGGTTGCGCATCTCCTGCACCGACATCTTCTGGCCTTCGGCGATGCGGCCGATGGTGGCGTCGAGGGTGCGGTCGTCGACGCGTACACCCATTTCCTTGGCCATCTGGATCTGCGCGCGCTCGACGATCATCGCCTCGACCACCTGGCGTTCCAGGGTGGCCTGGTCCGGCAGCTGCACGTTACGCGATTTCAGGTTCTGCGCGGTCTGGACGGCGCGGTTGCGCACCTCGTTCTTGGTGATCACCTCGTCGTTGACCACGACATGGATCGAATCGATCACCTTGGTGCTGCTTGATGCCGGCGGCAGGAAGCCGCTGCCCTGCTTGGCTGGGGCGGCTGGTGCGGCAGCGGCCGGCGCAGCGGCCTGGGCCAATACCTGGCCTGCGGCCAGTGCGCACAGCAGCGCGGTTGCAAGCTTAACTTGGTGAAAACCGGTGGAACGCGTCATCTGGAAAGCACTCATTCAGGTGAATAAATATTCAAGTAATCCGGCAGCAGTGTAGCGACTGCCGGTTAAGACGTCCTTAAGGACGTCCCACATTGGTGTTCAACTGCGTATAACCCGGGACGCTCTTGCTGAAAGTCTCGAGCGCGTTGCCCAGGCCAAGGCGCGACAGGCCGTTGAGCTCGAGCTGGAAGAAGGCCGAGGTCGAGGTGGTCTGGGCCGCCGTCACGAAACGCTGGCCACCCATCCGGAACACCCAGCAATCGGCCTTGTACTCGAGACCGATGAGACTCTCGAGCAGCTTGCCCTTCCCGACCGGCGAAGCGCCCCCCACGCCGTACGACCGCAGCGCATAGCTCACGCGCCCGACACCATACCAGCGCGAAGTGATCGGCCACTGCGCCGAAAAATCGACGTTGCGGAAGCCATCGCGCTGGTAGCGGTACTCGGCGTTCAGGACCTTCATCCGGGCTGGCTGCCACTGCATGCTCAGGTTCGAGCTGTACAAACTGCTGCCGGCCGCGTCATATTGTACGCCGCTATCGAAGCTCCAGGTCTCCGAGATGCGGCCGGAGGCTGCCAGCAGCACGTCCGAGCGGCTCTGGTGCAGCGGCTCGCCCGGCAGGCGCACGCGCGGCTCCTCGAAATAGATGCGCTGGCCAAAGGCCATGCGCAGGCGCTCGGCGCCGTCCGGCTGGATGTAGCGCGACACCAGGGCTGCGGTCAGCTGGTTGGCGTCGGACACGCGGTCGGGCCCGACGAAGCGGTTTTCGCTGAACAGCTGCGCATAATTGAAGCCGGCGCGGCCCGTATCGAACAGCGGGAACGCGTCCTGGTTCTTGTACGGGGTGCGCACGTAGAACAAACGCGGCTCGAGCGTCTGGGTGATGGCGCGGCCGAATAGCGTGGTGTCGCGCTCGAACACCATACCGCTGTCGAGCGAGAAGGTGTTCAGGTAGCGCGAGAGCTTGCGCTCGCCGGTGTAGTTGGCGCGGTCCAGGTCGTACTTGCTGGCGTGGGCGATGAATTTCGGCGTGATGAAGTAGCCGGGGCGCACCCACGGGTAGCTGACCTGGCCGACCACCACGGCGCGGTTGCCGCGCACGAAATCCGGATGCCAGAAACGCACCGCTTCGGCATCCACTGCCCAGTCGAAGCCCGCCACGTCGTAGCGGCCGGCGTGGAAGTTGACCTGCGGGAGGCGGTCGTAGGGGCGCGGCACCGCCAGGCGCGGATCGGTGGCCGCGGCCGGGTCTTGCAGCACCTGGTAGTTCTGGGCGCGCGCGGTCAGGCTCCAGTACTGGCCGCTGTAGTCGGTGCGCACTTCGCGCAGCAGCTGGCGCTCGGCGCTGACCGCCACCGTGCGCGAGAAGTCGCTCGGGTATTCGTCATCGGACGCACCGTGCAAATTCCAGCCGTAGGACCAGCCGGGCGCCAGGCTTTGCGTATGGATCGAGTCGACGCGCCAGCGGTCTTCGCCGGTCTCGCGGTCGTGGCGCAAGCCCTCAAGATGGGTCTCGCCCTGGTAGGCGCCGCGCTCGGTCACGCCGAGGTAGCGGCCGGTGGCGCCGAGCTGCAGGCCGCGGTCGAACATCATGCGCGGATAAACCGTCAGGTCGCGGTTCGGTGCGATGTTGAAGTAGTACGGCACCATGATCTCGGCCTTGCCCTTGGAGCCGAAGCCCACCGTGGGCGCGAGCCAGCCGGAGCGGCGCGCGCCCGACAGCGAGAACGACAGGGCCGGGGTGCCGATGATCGGCACATCCTTGAAATAGATGACGGTCTTGCCGGCCAGGCCGACGTCGCGGCCGCTGTCCAGGCGCAGGGTGCTCGACTTTAAATACCAGTCGGGGTCGGGACCTTCGCAGGTGCTGTAGGTACCGTCGCGCACCAGCGCCACGTTCTCGCCGAGGAAGTCGATACGCGAGGCATGGCCTTGGGCGTTATTCAACTGCAAACGGTACTCGGGGCGCAGCACATAGCCCTTCCCGGTCTCGAGGTTGAGCTGCAGCTCGTCGCCCTTGTAGCGGTCGCCGAAGCGCCACATGTTGACGTTGCCGGCGGCCGTGACCTCGTCCTCCACGCGCATGTAGCACGCGGTGTCGGCCGTCAGGCGGGTCTGGCCGCGTGTCAGTTCGACATTGCGTTCGAGGTTCAGCTGGCGGTCGGGCCGCCCGTTGATTTCCTCGGCGCTGATCGTGATGGGCAGGTCCTGTTCACTGGCGGCAGTAGCAGCGGCAGGTGAAGTGGCTGGCTGTGGTGCGGGCGGTACAGTCTGCGCGTGCACGGGCGCGGATGCTGCTGCAGCCAGTGCGTACAGCGCGAGTACCTGCCGTGGGGGAAATGGGTGGGCCGTAAACCAGCTCATGGAAGATCGTGGTGCGCCATAAAGGGCGGTATTTTTGAGATGAATCCCTTATTATATGGGAATTACCTCAACCAACCGGATTCACCAGGCCGCTTCATGTCTTCTTTGTATCAAAATTCCTCCACTTCCGCCGACAAAGACGCGCGCCTGCAAGGGCTGACCGAATGGCTGGCCTCGACCGGCCTGGTGGAAGTCGGAACCGGCCGCCCGGCGTCTTCGGATGCCAGCTTCCGCCGCTACTTCCGCTACGACGTCGTGCCGGCCATGCAGGACAAGCTGGGCGCGACCCTGGTTGCCATGGATGCACCGCCCGAGCGCGAGAACGTGCCGGCCTTCCTGCACGTGCAGAACCTCTTGATGGAAGCCGGCGTCACGGTGCCGGCGATCGTCGCGCAGAAGGTCGAGAGCGGCTACCTGCTGCTGTCCGACCTCGGCGTGACCACCTACCTGCAGCGCCTGACCGTCGATAACGCGCCCTTCATGTACTCAAGCGCCGTCGACGCGCTGCTGAAATTCCAGCTGGCCAGCCAGCCGGGCAAGCTGCCGGAATTCGACCGCGCCTTCGTGCTGCGCGAGATGAACCTGTTCCCGGAGTGGTACATCGGGCGCCACCTGAACCTGACCCTCGACGAAAAGCAGCAGGCGCAGCTCGACAAGGTATTCGAGGCGATCACCGCCAACGTACTGGCGCAGCAGCAGGTCTACATGCATCGCGATTTCCATTCGCGTAACCTGATGTGGCTCGAGCACGGCAATCCGGGCGTGCTGGATTTCCAGGACGCCGTCTACGGCCCGGTCACCTACGACCTGGCCTCGCTCCTGCGCGACGCCTACATCCAGTGGGACGAAGACATGGTGCTGGACTGGGTGGTGCGCTACTGGCAGAGCGCCAAGCTGGCGGGCCTGCCGGTCAATCCGGACATCGACGCCTTCTACCGCGACTTCGAATTCATGGCCCTGCAGCGCCACCTGAAAATCCTCGGCATCTTCTGCCGCCTGAACTACCGCGACAGCAAGCCAATCTACATGGGCGACCTGCCGACCGTGATGGATTACGTGCGCAAGACCGCCAATCGCTACACCGAACTCAAGCCCCTGATCCGCCTCCTCGACGTGCTCGAGGACAAGGCGCCGGCGGTCGGCTACACCTTCTGACGGAGCGCCCATGAAAGCCATGATTTTCGCCGCCGGCCGCGGCGAGCGCATGCGGCCGCTGACGGACGCCTGCCCCAAGCCCCTGCTGAAGGTCCGCGGGCGCCCGATGATCACCTACCACGTGCTCAATCTCGTGCGTGCCGGGATCACCGACATCGTCATCAACCACTCGCACCTCGGCCACATGATCGAGGAAGAGCTGGGCGACGGCAGCAAGTACGGCGCGCGCATCCAGTATTCGCACGAGCCGGCCCCGCTGGAAACCGCGGGCGGCATCGTGAATGCCCTGCACCTGCTGGGCGACGAACCCTTCCTGGCGGTGTCGGGCGATATCTACGCGCCTTATTTCGACTTCTCGCAGGTACTCGACGTCCTGAAGGACAAGGACATGGTGGGCGTGCCGATCCCGGTCGACCAGCGCGACATCGCCTGGCTGTGGCTGACGCCGAACCCGTGGCATAACCCGCAGGGCGACTTCGCGCTCGACATGTACACGCTCCGGAACGACGGGCCGGAAAAGTGGAATTTCGCCGGCATCGGCGTCTACCGTCCCGAGATGTTCGAGGGGATCACCGCGGGCGACTTCGTCAAGTTCGGCCCCCTGATGCGCAAGTTCATCGACCAGGGCCGCGTGGGCGGGGAGCTGTACAACGGCCTGTGGGTCAATGTCGGCACCGCCGGCCAGCTGGAAGAACTGAACGCGCCGCTGGGGTCGCTGAAAACAGGCTCATGACGGGCGGCGCCCTTCGGTACGCGGAGCGTCGCGCGCGGCTGCTGGAACGCATGCAGCCGGGCGCAGTCGCAGTGCTGGCCACTGCGCCGGAAATCGTGCGCAATGGCGACAGCGAGTATCCCTACCGGCACGACAGCTATTTCTATTACCTGAGCGGTTTTGCCGAACCCGAAAGCGCGCTGGTGCTGGTCGCTGCCAGCGGCGAGACGCCTGCGCGTTCGGTGCTGTTCTGCAGGGAGAAAAATCCCGAGCGCGAGATCTGGGACGGCTACCGCCATGGTCCCGAGGCGGCGCGCACGGAGTTTGGTTTCGACGGGGCGCATCCCATCGACGATCTCGATGCGCAGATGGGCAAGCTGCTGGCGAATGCGCCGGCGCTCTACTACGCACTGGGCCACAGCGCCGCGCTCGACGCGCAAGTGAGCAGCTGGCTGCAGGCGGTGCGCGCGCAAGGCCGCAGCGGCATCACGGCGCCCGCCACCCTCCACCACCTGCTGGGCATCCTCGACGAAATGCGCTTGCTGAAGGACGAGGGCGAGATCGCCCTGATGGCGCGCGCAGCAAGCATTGCCGGCGGCGCGCATGCGCGGGCGATGCGCTTTACCCGCGCAGGCAGGTTCGAATACGAAATCGAGGCCGAGCTGCTGCACGAATTCCGGCGCCACGGCGCCCAGTTCCCGGCCTATACCCCGATCGTCGCTTCGGGTGTCAACGCCTGCGTCCTGCACTACAACCAGAATAACCGGCAGTGCCGCGAGGGTGAGCTGGTGCTGGTCGATGCCGGCTGCGAATTCGACGGCTATGCATCGGACATCACCCGTACCTGGCCGGTGGATGGGCGCTTCAGTGCGCCGCAGAAGGCCTTGTACGAGCTGGTGCTGCAGGCGCAGCATGCGGCGCTGGCGGCCATCGTCCCCGGCCGGCCTTACAGCGACGTCCATGAGGCGGCGGTGCAGGTGCTCACGGCCGGCATGCTCGACCTGGGCCTTCTCGACAAGGCGAAATACGGCTCGGCGGACGATGCGATTGCCGACAAGGCCTACCAGCAGTTCTACATGCACGGCACCGGCCACTGGCTGGGCATGGACGTACACGATGTCGGTCCCTACCGCGACGTGACCTTGGGCACACGGCCCTCGCGCCCTTTGCTCGCGGGGATGGCGCTGACGGTGGAACCGGGCATCTACGTGCGTCCGGCGGAAGGCGTGCCGGAGCAGTTCTGGAACATCGGCATCCGGATCGAGGACGATGTGATCGTGACCGATGGCGGCTGCCGCGTGCTGTCCGGTTCGGCGCCGAAAACGGTGGCCGAGATTGAAGCGCTGATGCGGGAGCACCCATGAACGAACGGATCGATGTCGATGTAGCGATTTGCGGCGCCGGCCCGGTGGGCCTGGCGCTGGCCGCCTTCCAGGTCCGGCGTGGCGTGGCGGGCAACCGGATCGCCCTGATCGACGGCAAATCGCTGGGCCAGGCCATCACCGACCCGCGTTCGATCGCGCTGTCCTGGGGCAGCGTGCAGCTGCTCGAAGAAGTGCGCGCCTGGCCGCTGCCGGCCACGCCGATCCACGAGATCCACGTCTCGCGCCGCGGCCAGCTGGGTCGCAGCCTGATCGACCGCGCCGAGCACAAGCTGCCCGCGCTGGGCTATGTGGCGCGCTACGGCGACGTGGTGGACGCGCTCGCGCGCGCCTGCCAGCGTGCCGGCGTGACGACGTTGCGCCCGGCGCGCGTGGAAGCACTCGACGAAGAGGCGAGCGGTGTGGTACTGCGCCTGGATGACGGCCGTTCGGTGGCTGCACAGGTGGCGGTGCAAGCCGAGGGCGGCGTGTTCGGCCAGCAGGAAAGCAAGGCGCAGCAGCGCGACTACGAACAGACCGCGCTCATTGCGCGCGTCAGCGTGAGCGACCCTATTGAATACCGCGCCTTCGAGCGCTTCACCGACGAAGGTCCGCTGGCGCTGCTGCCGCAGGATGGCGGCGACGGCCACGGCTATGCGCTGGTGTGGTGCATGCGCCCCGGGCGTGCGACGGACATCCAGCTGCTCGACGATGCCGGCTTCCTCGCCCAGCTCGGCGAGGCTTTCGGTGGCCGCCTCGGCCGCTTCACCGCGACTTCTGCGCGCGTCGCCTTCCCCCTCGGCCTGAACGCCGAAGCCCGCGCCAGCGCGCGCACGGTCGCCATCGGCAACGCCGCCCAGACCCTGCATCCGGTGGCCGGCCAGGGCCTGAACCTCGGCCTGCGCGACGCCGCAGTGCTGGCACGCCAGCTCGCCCGCGGCGCCGGCCCCGATGCGATCACGGCTTTCATGGACCAGCGCCACCCCGACCGCCGCCTGACGATCAGCCTGACCGACACGATGGCCCGCGCCTTCACCGGCACCGGCCCGCTGCAACCCCTGCTCGGCCTCTCCCTCGCCGCCCTCGACATCGTCAAACCCGCCCGCCTCCTGCTCGCCGACCTGATGATGTTCGGCCGCCGCTAACCCCTAATTAGGGTCAGAGTTGAATTGTTTGCCAAGATCCTGCGATCATCTGGCTCGTGGTTATTTACATTAGCCTCCACCAATTGATCTGAAGACCGTACTCAATAATTCGACTCTGACCCTAATTTTGTGTGCCACCAACGGCGCACCAAATAATTAGGGTCAGAGTCGAATTATTCGCCAAGAACCTACGATCAACTGACCCAACGCCATGTTTGTTGGCCTCACGATGGATCGGCAGATCAATTGGCAAATAATTCGACTCTGACCCTAGTTAGAGTTCAGGCGGAGGACGGTGGGGCGCTGGGGTGTGGCGTCTTCGTGGAACAGGTCGGCGAGGTATTCGGCCAGGCCATCCTCGGGAATGTCGGCGGGGATGATGAAGTCGGCTGGCCTGCGGGTGCCATTGGTTCCGGGATAGAACGCTTGCCATGCTCCTGATATACCGGTGACGGCGACCACTTTGCCAAACACGTTGAAACGCAGCTCGTTCATCGTTTCCCTCAGCCAGCATCAAGCCAAAATAAATAGGGTCAGAGTCGAATTATTTGCCAAGAACCTTCGATCAGCTGATGGCGTGCCATGTTTCGTGGCCGGCCGACAGATCGGCGAATCAATTGGTAAATAATTTAACTCTGACCCTAATTAGCAGTTCAAAAAGCCTTATTCGACGGCTTTCACCATGGATTCGATGACCTTCTTGGCGTCGCCGAAGACCATCATCGTGTTTGGCTGGTAGAACAGCTCGTTGTCGAGGCCGGCGTAGCCGGAGGCCATCGAGCGCTTGTTGACGATGATGCTTTTCGCCTTGTACGCCTCGAGGATCGGCATGCCGGCGATGGCCGATTTCGGGTCTTTTGCCGCGGGGTTCACCACGTCGTTCGCGCCCAGCACCAGCACCACGTCGGTCTGGCCGAATTCGCCGTTGATGTCTTCCATCTCGACCACCTGGTCGTAGGGCACCTCGGCTTCGGCCAGCAGCACGTTCATGTGGCCGGGCATGCGGCCCGCCACCGGGTGGATCGCGTAGCGCACTTGCACGCCGTGCGCGGTCAGCTTGTCGACCAGTTCCTTGACCGAGTGCTGGGCGCGGGCCACCGCCAGGCCATAGCCCGGGACGATGATCACCGACTCGGCGTTCTGCAGGATGAAGGCGGCGTCGTCGGCCGAGCCGGATTTCACCGGCTTCTGCTCTTTGGTTCCGCCGTCGTCCACCACCGCTTCGCCGCCGAATCCGCCCAGCAGCACATTGAAGAAGGAACGGTTCATCGCCTTGCACATGATGTACGAGAGGATCGCGCCGCTCGAGCCGACCAGCGAGCCGGCGATGATCAGCATCGAGTTATTCAGCGAGAAGCCGATGCCGGCGGCCGCCCAGCCTGAGTAGGAGTTCAGCATCGACACCACCACCGGCATGTCGGCGCCGCCGATCGGGATGATGATCAGCACGCCGAGGATGAAGGCTAGAGCCGCCATGATGATGAACGGGGTCCAGGCCGGCTCCACGCCGTCGGCGAAGCAGAACATCAGGCCCAGCGCGACGAGCGCGACCGCCAGCACCAGGTTGAGGATGTGCTGGCCCGCGAAGCGCACCGGCGCGCCCTGGAACAGGCGGAATTTGTATTTGCCCGACAGCTTGCCGAAGGCGATCACCGAACCGGAGAAAGTCACCGCACCGACAAAAGTACCGATGAACAGCTCGAGCCGGTTCCCGAACGGCAGTGGGGTGCTGCGGGTGGCGATGTTGAAGGCCCAGGGTTCGGACACCGCGGCAATGGCGATGCACACCGCCGCCAGGCCGATCAGCGAGTGCATGGCCGCGACCAGTTCCGGCATCTTGGTCATTTCGACCTTCTTGGCCGCGACCGCGCCGATCGCGCCGCCGACCACCACGCCCAGGATCACCAGCGGGAAGCCCATGCCGCGGCCGGTGGCGAGTTCGGCCTGCAGCTTGAAGATCAGGGCGACGGTGGTGACCACGGCGATCGCCATGCCGGCCATGCCAAAGCTGTTACCCAGGCGCGCAGTCGATGGCGAAGACAGGCCCTTGAGTGCCTGGATGAAGCAGACCGAAGCCACCAGGTAGAGCAGCGTAACCAGGTTCATGCTGATGAAGTTCATGCCTGCTCTCCCGACGCGGCAGGCTTGGCGACTGCCTTCGGTTCCTTCTTCTTGAACATCTCCAGCATGCGGCGGGTGACCATGAAGCCGCCGAAGACGTTCACCGCGGCCAGCGCCACGGCCAAGGTGCCGGCGACCTGCCCGGTGAGTCCTTCGGTGAGGCCGGCGGCCAGCATGGCGCCGACGATGATGATCGCCGAGATTGCGTTGGTCACCGCCATCAGCGGCGTATGCAGCGCGGGGGTGACGTTCCAGACCACGTGGTAGCCGACGTAGATGGCCAGCACGAAGATGATCAGGTTGATGATGGTGTGGCTGATTTCCATGCTTCGCTCCTAGAATCTGTCCCTGAAACTCAGGTCCGCAACACTGCGCCGTCCGCACACACCAGCGTGGCCCGCACGATCTCGTCCTCGCGGTCGATGATGAATTTGTCGTCCTTGTCGATGACGAGCTTGAGGAAGTCGAGCACGTTGCGCGCATACAGGGCCGAGGCGTCGGCCGCCACGAGGGCTGCCAGGTTCGGCTCGCCGATGATGTGCACGCCGTGCTTGATGACCGTGCGGCCCAGTTCCGTCAGCGGGCAGTTGCCGCCCTGCTCGACCGCCATGTCGACGATCACCGAACCGGGCTTCATCGCCTGCACCGTCTCTTCCGCAATCAGGACCGGCGCCTTGCGGCCCGGGATCAGGGCGGTGGTGATGATGATGTCGGCCAGCTTGGCGCGCTCGTGCACGAGTTCGGCCTGGCGCCGCATCCAGTCCGCCGGCATCGAACGTGCGTAGCCACCGGATCCTTTGGCGATCTCGCGCTCTTCGTCGGTCAGGAAGGGCACGTCGATGAACTTGGCGCCGAGCGACTCCACCTGCTCTTTTACCGGCGGGCGCACGTCGGACGCTTCGATCACGGCGCCCAGGCGCTTGGCGGTGGCGATCGCCTGCAGGCCCGCCACGCCAACGCCCATGATCAGGACGCGCGCGGCCTTGACCGTGCCGGCCGCGGTCATCAGCATCGGCATGAAGCGTCCGTAGGTGTTCGCGGCCAGCATCACGGCCTTGTAGCCGGCGATGTTGGCTTGCGAGGACAGCACGTCCATCGACTGCGCGCGCGAGATGCGCGGCGCGGCTTCCAGCGCGAAGGCGGTCAGGCCGGAACTGGCCATGGCCGCGAGATTCTCGGTATCGAAGGGATTGAGCATGCCGACCAGGACGGTCCCGGCCCGCATCTGTGCGCGTTCCGCGCTGTCCGGGCTACGCACCTTGAGCACCATGTCGGCGCCCAGCGCGGTGGCTGCGTCGACGATGGTGGCCCCGGCGGCTTCATAGGCCGCATCGGGTATCGATGCCTTGATGCCGGCCCCCGCCCCCACCAGTACCTGGTGGCGCGCGGCCAGCTTCTTGACGGTTTCGGGAGTTGCAGCGACGCGGGTCTCGCCCGGCCGTATCTCGGCCGGTATGCCAATTCTCATGAATCCCTCCGTTCAGTGGACCATTCTTTCCAACAATCTATCATGTAATGACGAGAATTGCTTAATAACAAATACCAAAAAAGCTAATCGTCGATTGTGTCGGAGATGGCGGCCCCCGGCCAGACGACCCATCCGATGTTTGCAGAAGATCAAGGCCATTTAACGACAGGCAAGCGCACCGTAGGTAGCATGGTTGAGCAGAGGGAGCTTGTGTCAAGGTAAAATGTCGGCTCATTTTTCGAGGACGCGCATGACCGATATCTTCAAACCATCCGTGACCGTCGCCGCCATCATCGAGCGCGATGGCCGTTTTCTCCTGATCGAGGAAGAAACGAGCGAAGGCGTGAAGCTGAACCAGCCGGCAGGCCACCTCGATCCGAACGAGTCGCTCGAGCAGGCGGTGGTGCGCGAAGCACTGGAAGAAACCGCGCATGAGTTCATCCCGACCGGCCTGGTCGGCATGTACATGTCGCGCTACCATTCGAAGTCGCGCGGTACCGACATCACCTACCTGCGCTTCACCTTCTGCGGCGACGCGGGCCGAGAATTCAACCAGCCGCTGGACGACGGCATCCTGCGCACCCTGTGGATGACGCGCGACGAAATCGCCGCCACGGTCGAACAGCACCGCAGCCCGATCGTGCTGCAGTGCGTGGACGACTACCTGGCCGGCCGCCGCATACCGCTGGCCCTGCTGTATACCCATCCTTCGGTGTTCGAGGGTGGAATCTAATCAAGACGGAAACAAGATGAGCAAGAAAAAGGTCGTCATCGGGATGTCGGGCGGCGTCGACTCCTCGGTCGCGGCGTGGATGCTGAAGGAGCAGGGCTACGAGGTCATCGGCCTGTTCATGAAGAACTGGGAAGACGACGACGATTCGGAATACTGCTCGACGCGCCAGGACTGGATCGACGCGGCCAGCGTGGCCGACGTGGTCGGCGTCGACATCGAAGCGGTAAATTTCGCGGCCGAGTACAAGGACCGCGTGTTCGCCGACTTCCTGCGCGAATACCAGGCCGGCCGCACGCCGAACCCGGACGTGCTGTGCAACGCCGAGATCAAGTTCAAGGCCTTCCTCGACCATGCGATGAAGCTGGGCGCCGACCTGATCGCGACCGGCCACTATGCGCGCGTGCGCGAGAACGACGGCCGCTTCGAGTTACTCAAAGCATTCGACCACACCAAGGACCAGAGCTACTTCTTGCACCGCCTGAACCAGGCGCAGCTCTCGAAATCGCTGTTCCCGCTGGGCGAAATCCCGAAGACCGAGGTGCGCAAGATCGCCGAGCGCCTGCAGCTGCCGAACGCGCAGAAGAAGGATTCGACCGGCATCTGCTTCATCGGCGAGCGTCCGTTCCGGGAATTCCTGAACCGCTACCTTTCGCACAAGCCGGGCCCGATGAAGCTCGATGACGGCACCGTCGTGGGCGAGCATATCGGCCTGTCCTTCTACACGCTCGGCCAGCGCAAGGGTATCGGCATCGGCGGCCTGAAGTCGCACAAGAACGCGGATGGCACGGGCGAGCCGTGGTTTGTGGCGCGCAAGGACATCGCGACCAATACGCTTTACATCGTGCAGGGGCATGACCATCCATGGCTGCTGTCCGGCAGGCTCGAAGCCGGCCAGGCCAGCTGGATCGCAGGCGAAGCACCGCCCCCGCGCGCGCTGTCGGCCAAGACGCGCTATCGGCAGGCGGACGTGGCCTGCACGGTGCTGGCTGATGGGCTGGATCGCTTTGCGCTGGATTTCACGGAGCCGCAGTGGGCGGTGACGCCGGGGCAGTCGGCCGTGCTGTATGACGGCGACGTGTGTTTGGGTGGTGGGATCATCGATGCCAGTTTCATCGGCGCCAAGAGCACCTGATTACCGTAGGGTGGGCGGGGTAATTTCGGGCAATGCCCGGAATTACGAACGCCCACGCGTTCAAATCACTAACGAACTGACGCGCCGGTTTTCATGCGCCGGTTGAACGCGCGGGGTAACTCGGGCTAAATGCCCGGGTTACAAGCCGCCCACGCTACGAAAGCCACAACCGTATCCGCACATGATTACGCTGCGCACTGCGCCAGCCACTCCGCCAACAAGGCCGGCACCATCGGCCGCGCATAGTAATACCCCTGCGCCTCGTCACAGCCCGCCTCGCGCAGCAACTGCGCCACCCCTGAGGTTTCCACGCCTTCCGCCACTACCCGGTGGCCGAGGTCGTGCGACAGCTTGATCATCGTCGTCACCAGCGCCCGCGTGCGCTCGTCGTTCTCCATGCCGCGCACAAAAGACTGGTCGATCTTGACCACGTCGGCCGGCATGTCCTGCAGGTAGGCCAGGCTGCTGTAGCCGGTGCCGAAATCGTCGATGGCGATGTTCACGCCGGCCTGCGCCAGCCGCTCCATGGTGTCGTGCGCCGCCTTCGGTTTGCGCATCAGCGCACTTTCGGTCAGCTCCAGCGCCAGGCAGGCCGCCGGCAGCGCATGGCGCGCCAGGCCCTCCAGCACGCGCTCGCAAAAATCCGGTTCTTCCAGGTTCACCGCCGACACGTTGACCGCCACCTGCAACGCCACCCCGGCCGCATGCCAGGCGACGAGCTGGCGCATCGCCGCTTCCAGCACCCATTCGGTGGTGGCGCGCGCCAGCGAGGTGCTTTCGATGATGGGCACGAATTCGCCCGGCGGGATCATCCCGGCCTCGGGATGGTTCCAGCGCAGCAGGGCTTCGACGCCGGTGCAGCTGCCGTCCTTCAATGACATCTTCGGCTGGAACGCCAGGTGCAGTTCGTCCGGGCGTTCGAGCGCGCGGCCAAGTTCACCGATCAGCCAGAAGCGGCGGCGATACAGGGCATCCTGCTCGGCCGAATACACGCGCAGCCCGGATTCGGACTCGCGCGCGTCGTGGGCGGCGCTGTGCAGGTTGCGCAGCACGTCGAGCGGCGCGTCCTGGCCGACGGCGAAACGCACCAGGCCCACCGTGGCGCTGGTCAGGAAGCCGGCCTGGCCGTTGGGCGCGCGCTCGCCCAGCCAGGCCAGCAGCGTGCCGCTGAAGCGCACCAGGGACGCTCCGAGCGGCGCGAAGAAAGCGAACTGGGTCGTGCCTACGTGGTAGACCTTGCCCTCGCCGGCGAGGCGGCGCAAGGCCGGCACCGCCGTGCGCACGACCTCGTCGAGCCAGGCGCTGCCCATCACGCGCATGGCGTCGCTGAGCTGCTCCGGGCTGGCCAGGCTCACCAGCGCAGCCAGCTGGGGCTCGCCCTCGGCCGCCACGATGCGCAGGTCGAGCATGTCGCTGGCGAACTGGTTCCGGTTAGGCAGGCCGCTGAGCGGATCGATCCGTCCCAGCGCATGCTGCAGCTCGACCTGCGCCATCACCATCGCGGCCAGATCGGTGAGGGTGGTGCGCTCAGCCTCGGTCACCGCGCGCGGCTCGGTCCCAAGCACGCACATCGCGCCCAGGCAGTGGCCGGCCTTGGTCGTCAGGGGCGCGCCAAGATAGAAGCGAATGCCGCTTTCGGCCAGCGGGCTGTCGCGGAAGCAGGCGTCTTCGAGCAGGTCGGGCACGGCCAGCAAGGTGCCGCTTTCCGCGACCGCGGCGCAGGGCGCCTTCAGGCGCGGGATCGCATTGTGCTCCACTCCCACCTTGGACTTGAACCACTGGCGGTCGACGTCGGTCAGCGACACGGCGGCGATCGGCAGCTGGAACAGCTGCGCCGCCATGCGGGTGATGCGGTCGAAGGCTTCGCTGGGCGCGGTATCGAGCAGCTCCAGCTGGTGCAAGGCATCGAGTCGGCTCGCTTCGCGTGATTCCGGGTCGTGCAATGAATTCATGAGGGCCTGGATGCGCACCAAGGTGCAATGATTTGACGAAAGTGACGATTATACGCAGGCTCCCGGCGTGCCGTACTGCAGACCCTCCAGCAAACAGCGGGTCAAATACGCATTTTCGTCAAATTATGTTGCAAATCAGGTAGAATCATTCCACTCACATTGATGCCGCCCATGATCACGCCTAACGACGACCCGATCCTCACGACACGCGCAGCGGCGAAGCTGCTTGGCATCGCGGTTAGTACGACCCAGCTCTGGATGGAGAGCGGCGCCCTGCCCACCTGGAAAACGCCCGGCGGCCATCGGCGCGTGCGCCTGAGCAGCGTACGGCATTTGCTCAGCCGGCAAGGCGATGGGGGGAGCGCCCGCGCATCGGAATTCACGCCCTATGGCAGCCCGTCGGATCCGGAGCGGCCGGACGAAGCGGAACGGCTGGCGGCGCTGGCTGGTTCAGGACTGATGGACACGCCGCCCGAGGAAGTCTTCGACCGCCTGGCGCGGCTGGCGGCGCAGCTCACGGGTTGCCCGATCGCGCTCGTGACCCTGCTGGGTGCGCAGCGCCAGTGGTTCAAGGCCCGCGTCGGGATCGACCTGACCGAAACGCCACGCGACTGGGCCTTTTGCAGCCATGCGCTGGCGGCAGGTGGCAGCTTCGTGGTGGGCGATGCGGCGAACGATCCACGCTTTGCCGGCAATCCGCTGGTGACGGGCGAACCGCATGTGCGCTTCTATGCCGGGGTGCCGCTGGCCGATGCCGCAGGTCGCCAGCTCGGCACCCTGTGCGTGTTCGACCGCGAACCGCGCCGCCTGCGCGAGCGCGAACTGCGCGCGCTGCACGAACTGGCCGCGATCGCGTCCGAGGAAATCGCGCGCCGCAGCCGGGCCTAGCGGCCGCCGCGCAAGCCCTCGTTCAGACTCCGCTCAGTTTCCATTTCCCGGCGCGCCCTGCTGCTTCTTCACGAGCGCGATCACGGTATTGCGGATCGTCTTGAGCACGGTGTCGGCCTTGAAGGGCTTGACCACGAAGCCATGCACGCCGCGTGCGGCCGCGCCCTGGATGGCAGGCGCGTCGAGGGTCCCCGACACCATGAAGATCATCGCCTTCGGCAGGTGGACCCGCAATTCCTCGACCACCTGGCTGCCGTCTTCGACCTGTTCGCGCGCGATGCAGACGATCTGCGGGCGGTGCTTCATTGCCAGCGTATAGCCGAGCAGGCCGGTATGCGTCTGCGCGACCACCTCGTAGCCGCCGTCCGTCAGCACGGTATTGAGCAGCCCGCGCGAGATTGCGCTGCCGTCCACGATCAATGCCTTGAGCATCGCATCTTCCCTTTTATCTTTCAGTGTGACTCATAGGCCAGCATGTTCCAGGTCACGCCCAGGCGCACATCTCGCTTGAGCTCGACCAGCTGGCGCGAGACCTGGAGTATCTCACGCTCGGCGCGCAGCCTTTCGCCCAGTGGCGTCTTGAGGATGCCGGCGCCGGCCACCACCGCTTCCAGGCTGCCGTAGGCATTGAGCAGGCGCGCCGCGGTCTTCATGCCGATCTTGGAGACGCCCGGCACGCCGTCGGTCGGGTCGCCCATCAGCGCCAGCAGGTCGTGCAGCAGTTCCGGCGCCACGCCAAAGCGCTGGCGCACCCAGGCGTCGTCATGCCATTCGTTCTTGAAGTGGTCCCACACCAGGGCGCCGTGCGCAACCAGCACATGCAGGTCTTTATCGGTGGTGGCGACGATGGCTTCGCCGCGGCCTTCCTGCAGCCAGCGCATCACGCCGGTGGCGATCACGTCGTCGGCCTCGACCTCGGGCAGCATCAGGACATGCAGCCCGGCCTGGCGCAGGCGCTCGTGGAATTCCGGCAGTGCCTCGCGCAGGTAGCCCGGCATCGGCGCGCGGTTCTCGCGGTAGCGCGGGTACAGCGCATGGCGCCAGGTAGTGCCGCCGTGGTCGAAGGCGGCCAGTACGTGGGTCGGCGCATGCGTCTCGAGCAGGATGCGGAAGGACGAAAACGCGTGGCGCAGCGCGATGCTGGCCTTCAGGTCGGAGTCCGGCTCGGGACTGGCTTCGTAGACGCGGCGGACGATGTTCAGGCCATCGATCGCCAGCAGCTTTCCCTGTGTGCTCATGGGTGGAATGGGGACGGTAGGTTCGGGGTAGTGCGCGCGCCGCCATGATAAACCCCGCGGCCCGCTTCGGAAAGCGGGCCGATGCCCGGCCTACTTGACCAGGTCGTATTTGCCGCCGCGTTCGATCGCCTGGGCATAGGCGGGACGGGCGTGGATCTTCTGCAGGAAAGCCTCCAGCTTCGGGTACTGGCTGCCGAGGCCACCGCGCGAGGCGGCCGCCTCCAGCGGAAAACTCATCTGGATGTCGGCGGCGCTGAATTCGCTGCCGGCGAACCACGGCGATTTGCCCAGTTCACTCTCGAGGTAATCGAGCTGGCTGCGGATGTTCGGCATGATGAAGCTGTCCTTGACCTTGCGGGCGATGCCGCGCGCGATCGGTTTGGCGAAGAAAGGCATCGGGCCGCTTTCGATGCGGTCGAACACCAGTTTCATGAGCAGCGGCGACATGGCCGTGCCTTCGGCGAAGTGCAGGAAATAGGTGTAGCGCAGGCGCTCCGGCGAGCCGGCGGCCGGCAGCAGGCGCCCGTTGCCGTAGCGCTCCAGCAGGTATTCGATGATGGCGCCCGATTCGGCCACGGTGGCCTCGCCATCGGTGATCACCGGCGACTTGCCGAGCGGGTGGACGGCTTTCAGTTCGGCCGGCGCCAGCATGGTCTTCGGGTCGCGCTGGTAGCGCTTGATCTCGTATTCCAGCCCAAGCTCTTCGAGCAGCCACAGGATGCGCTGCGAGCGCGAATTGTTCAGGTGATGGACGACGATCATGGGCACTTTCGATAAGGTTCGACAGGCCTGCAGCTTATCACGCAGCCTGCCGGGTTGTGCGCCTGCCAACAGGCGAGCCGGTGTATCGTCGGCGCATGAGCGGATCGGCTTACATCGGCATCTCCGGCTGGCGTTACGTGCCCTGGCGCGGCGTGTTCTATCCACCGGGGCTGGTCCAGCACCGCGAGCTGGAATACGCGGCAAACCAGTTGCCGACCATCGAGATCAACGGCTCGTTCTATTCGCTGCAGCGACCCGAAAGCTATGCGGCATGGTATGCCGCCACACCGCCCGGCTTCGTGTTTGCCGTGAAGGGCAACCGCTTCCTGACCCACATGCTCAAGCTCAAGGAGATCGACGCCCCACTGGCCAATGTGCTGGCCTCGGGCGTGTTCGAACTGCGCGAGAAGCTCGGTCCCTTCCTGTGGCAGTTCCCGCCGATGGTGAAATTCGACCCGGAGCGTTTCGAGCATTTCCTGTCGATCCTGCCGCAGGATACCAATGCCGCGCTCGAACGCGCCCTTCTCCATCAGCCCCGCATGGAGGGCAAGGTCTCGCTCGATGCGGGACCCAAGCGCCCGATGCGGCATGCGGTGGAAATCCGCCACGAGAGCTTCATGGACCCGGCCTTCATCGCCCTGCTGCGCAAGTACAAGGTGGCGATGGTGGTGGCCGACACCGCGGGCAAGTGGCCGCTGTGCGAAGACCTGACCGCGGACTTTGTTTACATCCGCCTGCATGGCGACAAGGAGCTGTATGCCAGCGGCTACGAAGACGCGTCGATCGATGCCTGGGCCAGGCGCATGCATGCCTGGCGCCGCGGCGGGCAGCCGATCGACGCGCGCCTGGTCTCCGGCAAGGCGCCGCCGCGCAGGCAGGGACGCGATGTCTACTGCTACTTCGATAACGACATCAAGGTGCATGCGCCCTTCGACGCACGCCGGCTCATCGCGGCGGTCGACGCACTGGACGAGCAGGAATAGAATGGTAGTCCACCCATGCAGTAACCGACCAGGAGGCTGTTATGCAATTGCTTCGCGTCAGTACCGCTCTTACCGCCCTGCTACTTTCCACCACCGTTCTTGCCGCCGATGCCCCGCCCGCCAGCTCCCCGTTGAAATCGGCGCATGGGGTCCTGGTGAATTCTTCGGGCATGACCGTCTACACCTATGACAAGGATGCCGCCGGCAGCGGCAAGAGCAGCTGCGTCGAGACCTGCGCCCGCAACTGGCCGCCGGTGACGGCCGGCAGCGCCGCGCTGGCCGAACCGTGGTCGGTCGTCACGCGCGAAGACGGCAGCAAGCAGCTCGCCCACAAGGGCAAGCCGCTGTATACGTTCATCAAGGATAAGAAAGAAGGCGACAAGACCGGCGACGGTGTCGGCGGCGCCTGGCACGTGGTTACCGACCCCGCGCGCTAAGGAACTCGGGGCGCGCTAGCGGCGCTCGTGGATCTTGATGACCCGGTCCCTGCCCGTCTCGGTGTCGGGGGCCGGCTCGGGCGTCTCGCAGCTGCCACAGCTGCCGCAGCCGCTGCCGCAGCTGGCCGAGGTGTCCAGCCAGGCCACCAGTTTCGACTCGCGCCCGCCTTTCGACAGGCGGTGCACCAGCGCGCGGCGCCAGCTCTCGGGCAGGTATTTGGCGCCGGCGTACAGGGCTGCCAGCGCAACGATGATCCCGACGACCAGCTCCTGCCACATGGCTTACGCTCCCGTGAAGTACAGCGTGGTGCGGTAGACGATGAAGGCCGCCACATAGGCCAGGCCGAACATGTAGCCGGCCATGATCCAGGCGTAGCGGCGGCTGCCGGTCTCGCGCGCCACGGTCGCCAGGGTCGGCAGGCAATGCGGCGCATACACATACCAGGCCAGCAGCGACAGGCCGGTGGCCAGCGACCACGATTGCGCGATCATCGGCGCGAGGGTGTTGCCGACTTCGTCGCCGCCCGACAGCGCATACACGGTGCCCAGCGCGCCGACCGCCACTTCGCGCGCGGCCATGCCCGGCACCAGGGCGATGGCGATCTCCCAGCCGAAGCCGATCGGGGCCAGCACCACGGCCAGCGCGCGGCCGATCATGCCGGCCACGCTGTAGTAGATGGCCGGATGGGTCGCGCCTTCCGGTGCGCCCGGGAAGCTCGACAGCAGCCAGAGCAGGATCATCATGGTCAGGATCAGGGTGCCGACCCGCTTCAGGAAGATCTTGGCACGCTCCCACAGTCCGGAAGCCAGCGCGCCCGGCTGCGGCCAGTGGTAGGCCGGCAGTTCGAGCATCAGCGCCTGCTGTTTATAGCTGCTCCTGCGCTTCATGAACCAGGCCACCGCCATCGCACTCAGGATGCCGGCCATGTACAGCACGAACAGCACCACGCCCTGCAGGTTGAGGGAGCCGGCCACGGTGCGGTCCGGGATGAAGGCCGCGATCAGCAGCGCATACACCGGCAGGCGCGCCGAGCAGGTCATCAGCGGCGCGATCATGATCGTCACCAGGCGGTCGCGCGGGTTCTGGATCGTGCGCGCGGCCATCACGCCGGGGATCGCGCAGGCGAAGGACGACAGCAGCGGCAGGAAGGCGCGGCCGGACAGGCCCACGCTGCCCATGATGCGATCTAACAGGAAAGCCGCGCGCGGCAGGTAGCCGACGTCTTCGAGCAGGAGGATGAAGAAGAACAGGATCAGGATCTGCGGCAGGAACACCAGCACGCTGCCGACGCCGGCGATGATGCCGTCGACGATCAGGCTGCGCAGCGGCCCCTCGCCCAGCCAGGAGCCGACCAGTTCGCCCAGGCCGCCGACGCCCGCCTCGATCAGGTCCATCGGCATGCCGGCCCAGCTGAACACTGCCTGGAAGATCAGGAACATCAGCGCGGCCAGGATCACGGGCCCAAACACCGGGTGCAGCACCACGTTGTCGATCTTCTCGGTCAGGTTGCCGCTGTCGCCGGAGGTAGACACGGCCAGGTCCAGGATGCGGCGCACTTCGCGCTGGGTTTCCTCGACCGGCACTTCGTCGATCGCCGACAGCGGCTTGGCCTTGACGGTGTCGCCGAACTGCATGCGGTCGAGTTCAGCCAGCAAGGCCTGCTCGCCGCCGGCGTGGATGGCGACGGTTTCGACCACCGGCATGCCAAGTGCAGAGGACAGGGTCGCGGTATCGATAACGATGCCGCGCTTTTTGGCGACATCGACCATGTTCAGGGCCAGCACCATCGGCAGGCCGAGGCGGCGCAATTCGAGCACCAGGCGCAGGTTCAGGCGCAGGTTGGTGGCGTTGACCACGCACAGGATGGCATCCAGAGGGGCTTCGCCGGCGCGCAGGCCGGCCACGACGTCGCGCGTGATGCCTTCGTCCGGGGTCTGGGCGTTCAGGCTGTAGGCGCCCGGCAGGTCGAGCACGCGGAAAGCCCGGCCCGCGGGCGAGGTGAAGCTGCCTTCCTTGCGTTCGATGGTGACGCCGGCGTAGTTCGCGACCTTCTGGCGCGAGCCGGTAAGACGGTTGAAGAGCGCAGTTTTGCCGCAGTTCGGATTGCCGAGCAGCGCGATCAGGGGCGTACGCGACGCCACCTGCTGTTCCATGACACCCATGCGTTTATTCCGGCTTGATCGACACGAGGGCGGCTTCGAAACGGCGCAGCGCGAAGGTCGACTCGCCGACCTTGACGGCCAGCGGGCCCCCCATGACGCGCTTGAGCACGCGGATACGCTCGCCGGGAACAAAACCGAGTTCCATCAGGCGGCGCTGGACGTCGCTGCCGTCCTCCTGCCTGGTCGGCGCCAGGTGGATCACGGTGGCGCTCTGGCCGGCCGGGAGGGCGTCGAGCGTGGTGAGGGAAGATGCAAGAGTCATGGTCGCGTCCGAGGTATGGGTACAACATGTAGCGCTGATGAGACAACTATGTGCATCATAAACCTAAATGCGAATTATTTCTATTTGCGGTTTGATCACAGCTTTTAAATACCTCAGCGAACCCACAAAAATCAGTTGCAAACGCGGCCGAGTTTCGAGAGAATAGAACACGAATGAGATTGATTCTCATTTAAATAGCAAATCGCCAACTGAGCACCAAATAGCTACCACGCTAGTTCCAAGGAAACGAAACGATGATCGTCTGTGTCTGCAACAACATCTCCGACCGTGAAATCCGCCAGGCCATCGACCTCGGCATCTCGTCAGTGGCCGAGCTGTACCGCGAACTGGGCGTGGGCACGGTGTGCGGCACCTGCGTCAGCTATGCGCGCGAAGTGCTGAACGAGCACCTGGACAGCAAGACCACGATCACCGAAGTTCGCCGCGTGCCGCAAGCGGCCTGAGTCGAGCACCTGTTCCTCCGGGCCCCGCCATGCAGCGGGGCTTTTTTTCGTCCCTGCGAGACCGGAGCGGCAGGACGGCTGCCCTCCTTGCAGGTAGTGAGAAGCATTCTGGAAGTGGAGTGAGAACGGTTTTTATTCCGGCCGATTTCCGGCCTTTTTCCAGCATCTACCGGGCTTTTTTCAGCTTTTTACGCGCAACTGGTCCCATGTCTGGCTGGCTTGTTTGATATCATGGAGCGCATCCACATACAACATTAGCAAAGGCACCACATGAAAGGCGACCCGAACGTTCTCCGTCTGCTCAATGCGCAGCTGACCAACGAACTTACTGCGATCAACCAGTACTTCCTGCATGCCCGCATGTACCGCCACTGGGGTTTCAGCCGCCTGGCGAAGAAGGAATACGACGAATCGATCGGCGAGATGAAGCATGCCGACAAGCTGATCGACCGCATCCTGATGCTCGACGGCCTGCCGAACCTGCAGGCGCTGCACAAGCTGCTGATCGGTGAGTCGACCCAGGAAATGCTCGAATGCGACCTGAAGCTCGAGCGCGCGGCCCATGTGACAGTCAAGGAAGGCATCGCGGCTGCCGAAGCGGCGGCCGATTACGTTACCCGCGATTTGTTCCTGATGATCCTCGAGGACACCGAAGAGCATATCGAGTGGCTGGAGACCCAGCTCGACCTGATCGTGAAGGTGGGGATTCAGAATTATTTGCAGAGCCAGATTGGCGAATAAGCAAACCGTATCGGTACTACTGAAGAACTTGGAGTGAACAATGCCACTGGCATTGTTCCGCCCAAGTTTGCTAGCAGCTAGCTAGCGCCACTTCATCATCCACTGGTCATAAAACCCCAGGTCCCGCGGCACCGCGCCCGGAACCGCGCAGATCGCGCCCGCGAACTCGTTGGCCCGCGCCAGCGCGAGCTCCAGCGGCCATTCCCGCATCCTCCCCAGCAAGAAAATCGCCGAGAACGCATCCCCTGCCCCGACCGTGTCGATCACGAAGGGCGGCGCCGGATTATCGCGGTTCATGACCACGCTGCCGTCCGCACCGAAATACACCGAGCCGCGGTGTCCGAGCGTGACGATCAGGCCGTCGAGCGAGAATATCTTCAGCAGCGCGCCGCAGGAGGCGTGCACTTCTTCCGCCGACAGCGCAGGGGCATCCGCCTCCATCTGGAAATACCAGCCGAACAGCGACTGCAGCTCTTCCTCGTTGACCTTGACGATGTTGGCCGCCTGCAGCGAGCGCGTGACGCAGCGTTCGTCGTACTGGCCCTCGCGCAGGTTCAGGTCGAGGTAGCGCAGCGCGCCGGTCGCCTCGAGCAGCGCATGCAGGGTGGTGCGCGAACGCTCGTTGCGCTGGGCCAGCGTGCCGAAGTAGATGATGCCGCGCTCGCTGCCTTCGACGCTTTGCACTGCCGCCAGCGCCTGCTCGCGGTCGATGAAATCGTAAGCCTGGCTGGGCAGGATCGTGAAGCGGTGGCCACGCGGGCCACGCTCGACCAGAACGCGGCCGGTTTCTTCGATGGCGTCGAGCTGCAGCCCGGCCTCGCTCATGGCGAAGCGTTCGAACTCCGCGCGCACGGCCTGGCCCGGGCTGTCGTTGCCGATGCGGGTGACCATCAGCTGCGGCGCCATGAAGGCGGCCAGATGGCGCGCCACGTTGAAAGGCGCGCCGCCGACGACCTGCTCGGTGGTGAAATCGTCGACCAGCGCTTCGCCGAAGACGACGGTGGTGGCGGGCGCGCTCACGCGACGAAGGGAACGGTGTCGCGGAACGACGCGCGTTCGGACAGTTTATCGGACAAGCGCGCCAGGTTGGGGTAGTCGGTGCGCCAGGCGATGTCGGGGAAGCGGAAGGCGAGCCAGCCCAGCGCGCAGCCGGCCGCGACGTCGGCCAGCGTGTAATGCGTGCCCACGCAGTAACTTGAATCGCCCAGCCGGGCGGACATCTCGCGCAGGCCGGCATGCACCTTGCCCAGCTGGCGTTCGATCCACTTGGCGCTCTGCTGTTCCGGCGGGCGTTCGCGCCGCTCCAGGAAAACCAGGATGGCGGCATCGAGCACGCCATCGGCCAGCGCTTCCCACACCTTGACCTCGGTGCGTTCGCGGCCGCTTGGCGGCAGCAGCTTGCACACGGGCGAAACGGTGTCGAGGTATTCGGCGATCACGCGCGAATCGTAGAGCGTGCTGCCGTCTTCCATCACCAGGCAGGGGATCTTGCCGAGCGGGTTGACCTGCTGGATCGTGGTCTCCGGGACCCAGACGTTTTCCTGCTCGAAGCTGAAATCGAGCTTCTTCTCCGCCAGCACGACGCGGACCTTGCGCACATAGGGACTGGTGGTTGAACCGATGAGTTTCATAAATGCCCGGGGTAGGAGAATAGATGCAAGTATAGCATCGCCATGTTGTGCCGAAACGGTGCCCGGCCGCCTTCCATGGCGCCCATCCGCAGGCCGCGATCGGGCCGGCGGCGCGGCTCCGGGGCGCGGCCGGTGGTAAAATCCGCGTTTTTGCACGGACCGCCCGCCATGACCTTTACCGTCCCCTCATCTGCCCAGTCGGCTACCCTGTCGGCCCTGTCCCCGCTGGATGGCCGCTACGCGTCGAAAACCGACAAGCTGCGCCCGATCCTGTCCGAAGCGGGCTTCATGCACCACCGCGTGAAGGTCGAGATCGCATGGCTGCAGGCGCTGTCGCAGGCGGGCTTCGCCGAGATCAAGCCGTTCTCGCCTGAAGCGAACGCCCACCTCGAGCGCATGGCAGCCAGCTTTGGCGATGCCCAGGCCGCCCGCATCAAGGAGATCGAGGCGGTCACCAACCACGACGTCAAGGCGGTGGAATACTGGCTCAAGGAGCAGGTCAAGGATGTGCCGGAACTGGTGGCGGCGAGCGAATTCATCCACTTCGGCTGCACCTCGGAAGACATCAACAATACCTCGCATGGCATGATGCTCAAGGCCGCGCGCGATGGCGTGCTGCTGCCGTCGCTGCAGGCGATCATCGCCAAGCTGACCGAGATCGCGCACACCAATGCATCGCTGCCGATGCTGTCTCGCACCCACGGCCAGACCGCCAGCCCGACGACCCTCGGCAAGGAATTCGCCAACGTGGTCGCGCGCCTGCAGCGTGCCATCAAGCGCATCGAAAGCGTGGAAATTCTCGGCAAGATGAACGGCGCAGTGGGTAACTACAATGCGAGCCTAGCGGCCTATCCCGGCTTCGACTGGGCGGCGTTTTCGAAGGAAGTGATCGAGCAGCGTTTGGGGCTGGTGTTCAATCCGTACACCATCCAGATCGAGCCGCACGACTACATGGCCGAGATGTTCGACGCCATCGCGCGCGCCAACACCATCCTGCTCGACCTGAACCGCGACATCTGGACCTACGTCTCGCTGGGCTATTTCAAGCAGAAGCTGCGCGCCGGCGAAATCGGTTCGTCGACCATGCCGCACAAGGTCAACCCGATCGACTTCGAAAATTCGGAGGGCAACCTGGGCCTGGCCAATGCGGTGCTGCGCCACATGGCCGAGAAGCTGCCGGTCTCGCGCATGCAGCGCGATCTCACCGATTCGACGGTGCTGCGCAATATCGGCGTGGGTTTCGGCTACACGCTGCTGGCCTACGACAGCTGCCTGCGCGGCCTGAACAAGCTGGAAGTGAACGCGGCGCGCCTGGAAGCCGACCTGGATGCGAACTGGGAAGTGCTGGCCGAGCCGGTGCAGACCGTGATGCGCCGCTACGGCATCGAGAACCCGTACGAGCAACTGAAGGAACTCACGCGCGGCAAGGGCATTACGCGTGACGCGCTGCAGGAGTTCATTGGGAAGCTGGCGATTCCGCAGGAGGCGAAGGACTTGCTGCTGCAGATGACGCCGGCGAACTATATCGGCTTGGCTGCGGAACTGGCGAAAGCCATTTAAGGTAAGGCTGGAATAGCCGCACATCGTAGGGTGTGTAACAGCAAAGTAGAAATGTCCGCTTTTAGCAAAGTTAAAATGTCCGTTTTCCAAAAGTCACACTCGCTTTTGAGCGGATGCTTTCTTCGCTGCCGTGGTGCCCTGCGTGATGATGGCGGC
>NZ_JABAIV010000007.1 GCF_013003915.1 Telluria aromaticivorans | reverse complement strand
CGGTTTCGCTCACGCTGGACCCCAAACTTTTCGGAGTCGACAGCATGAACTACATCGCAAAAGCAGACATTTCTACTTTGCCCAAACCGGACATTTCTACTTTGCCCTTACACACCCTACGGGTTAACTCGGTGCCACTTATGCGAGAATGCCCTCGTCCCGAACCACGCCCACAAGAAAACCATGATGCTGCCAACTACCCGCCAGATCCTGTTCGCCATTTCGTCAATCTGCTTCGCGCTGATCGCCGTGGCCCTCTATCTCCAGCACATCCAGCAGATGCAGCCTTGCCCGCTGTGCGTGATCCAGCGCTACATGTTCCTGGCGATCGGCGTGGCCACCCTGGTATCGGCCATCAGCGGCAAGGTCCGCGAAGGCACGATCCTGGCCCTGATGGCGGCGCTCGGCGGCCTGTACGCGGTCGGCAAGCACCTGTACGTGATTGCCAACCCGGGCTTCAGCTGCGGCATCGACCCGATGGAGACCTTCCTCAACAAGATCCCGACCGCCGAATATTTGCCGTGGCTGTTCCGCGCCGACGGCCTGTGCGCGGGCGCCACCGATTCGGTGATGGGCCTGGCAATCCCGCAATGGTCGGCGATCTGGTTCGTGGTCTTGAGCGTGCTGCTGGTCTTCGTCCTGGTGCGCAAGGCACGCTGATGATCGACGCCGGGGTGACGATCGGCCAGCTGCAAGCCTCGCTGCCGCTGGACCCGCTGGAAAACCGCATCCTGCTGTGCCACGCGCTCGGCCTGGCGCGCATCCAGCTGATCACCCAGTCCGAACGCGCCCTCACCGCGGATGAAGCGGCAAGACTGGGCGCGCTGGTGCAGCGCCGCCTGGAGGGCGAGCCGATCGCCTATATCGTCGGCGCCCGCGAATTCTTCGGGCTGCCGTTCCGGGTCGCACCCGGCGTGCTGATTCCCCGCCCCGACACCGAACTGATCGTCGAACTCGCGCTCGAACGCCTGCCGCCGCAAGGCCGCATGCTCGACATGGGCACCGGCAGCGGCGCCATCGCCGTGGCCTGCGCCCACACCCGCAAGGATGCGGCCGTCAGCGCGCTCGACCTCAGCGACGACGCCCTGGCCATCGCGCGCGACAATGCCGCGGCCAACGCTGCCGCGGTGCGCTTCCTGCGCAGCGACTGGTTCACCGCTGTCACGGGCGAGCAGTTTGAACTCATCGCCTCGAATCCCCCGTACATCGCCGCGGGCGACGAACACCTGGCCCAGGGCGACCTGCGTTTTGAGCCCACCGGCGCGCTGACCGACGGCTTTGATGGCCTGTCGGCGCTGCGCACCATCATCGAAGGCGCACCCGGCCACCTGGTGGCGGGCGGCTGGCTGCTGCTCGAACACGGCTACGACCAGGCCGAAGCAGTGCGCGCGCTCCTGGGGGCACGCGGCTTCCTTGAGGTGCAAAGCTGGCGCGACTTGTCGAACATCGAACGCGTGAGCGGCGGCCGCTTACCCTAGCCTGCGCGGCGCCCGTCGTGGTCTTGTTACAATGACCATTCCTTGACCGTCGGCCCATTGCGCGGGCACCGCATGCGCACCTTCCTCGCCTCGATCTTCCTGCTGCTTCCCTTCGCCTGCGGCGCCGCCGACACGGCGGACGAGGCGCGCCGGCTGTTCGAACGCGAATGGCAGTACCAGCTGCGCCAACAGCCCGAGTACGCCACCGGCATCGGCGAGCACCGCCACAACGCGCAGCTATCCGACACCTCGCTGGCTGCGCGCGCCGCCGCCCTCGAGCACACGCGCCAGGTGCTGGAAGAAGCTAGACGGCTCGACCGCACCCAGCTCGACGCCCAGGACCAGCTTTCCTACGACCTGTTCATCGCCGCGCGCGAGCGCAGCCTGGCCGCTGCTGCCTTCACCGCCTTCGACCCGCAGCCGATCAGCGGCTGGGACGGCCTGCACCTGCGGCTGCCGCGCCTGGTCGCGCAAATGCCTTTCGCCACCGAAGCGGACTACCGCGCCTACCTGGCGCGCATGAAAGCCCTGCCTGCCCACGTCGATGGCGTGGTCGAGCAACTGCGCGCCGGGATGCGCGCCGGCTGGACCGTGCCGAAGGCTGCGATCGCGCCAGTGCCGGATGCACTGCGCCTGCTGCGCGAAAACATCGCCACCGGCCCGCTGAATGCGCCTTTCGCGCGCATCCCGGCATCGATCGAGCTGGAGATCCGCGAAGAACTGGTCGACCGCAGCGTCACGGTGCTGGCCAATGCCGCCGTGGCGCTGCACCGGCTGGAAGACTTCCTGCGCAGCGACTACCTGCCCGCCGCGCGCGACACGGTCGGCGCATCCAGCCTGCCCGGCGGCGCGGCCTGGTATGCCTTCCTGCTGCGCAGCGCCACCACCGGCCTGGCCCCAGGCGACGTGCATGCCATCGGCCTGCGTGAAGTCGCGCGCATCCGCGCCCAGATGGCGGCCTTGGTACCACGCACCGGCTTTCGCGGCTCTTTGGCCCAGTTCCTGGTCTTCGCGCGCACCGACCCGCGCCTGTTCTTCAGCGAGCCCGACGCGCTGCTGGGGCGCTACCGCAAGGCGCTGGCGCGTGCGCAGGCGAAGCTGCCAAAGGTCGTAGCCACCGTGCCGGAGGCCGGCATCGCGGTCAAGCCGATGATCCAGGACGGCACCTGGCAGCCGGTGGCCTATTACGAAGCCGGCAGCGAGGCGCGCACTGCGGCGCTGGTGGTGAACATCACCCAGCTGGCGGCGCGCCCCATGTGGCAGGTCGACAGCGTGGCGCTGCACGAAGCGCTACCCGGCCACCACCTGCAGGTGGCGCGCGCCCAGGCGCTCGGGCTGCCGGCCTTCCGCCGCCACGGCTGGTACGACGCCTTCGGCGAAGGCTGGGCCACCTATGCCGAAGGCCTGGGGCCGCAGCTCGGCTTCTTCGACGATCCGTTCTCGCGCTTCGGCCAGCTGAACGAAGAAATGCTGCGCGCCGCGCGGCTGGTGGTGGACACCGGCATCCATGCGATGGGCTGGTCGCGCCGCCAGGCGATCGACTACCTGAATGCGCACACCGCCAACCCGCCGGCGGACAACGAAGCGGAAGTCGACCGCTACATCGCCCAGCCGGCGCAGGCGCTCGGCTACAAGATCGGCCAGCTGCGCATCGCCGCCTTGCGCGACCGGGCCCGCGCCGTACTCGGCGAGCGCTTCGACCTGCGCCGCTTCCACGATGCGGTCTTGGGCAACGGCGCCCTGCCGCTCGACCTGCTCCAGCGCCAGGTCGAACGCTGGATCCTGGCTGAAAAAGCGGCAGCCAAAAAAGGGGCTGCGACACCGGCGCAGAAAGTAAAACCGGCGGACCCTGCGCCTGCCGCGACGGCCTCCCGGCGGGAATGAAGGGGTGCCCGGCGCGCTCGCCGTTTTTCGGTTAATCTCTGCTCCAATCCGCATTGGCAGTATAAGAAAGGAAACATCCGTGTCGACCCAATTACAACGCCGCCTGGCCCTGCTCGACGACGACGACCACCGCGCCCTGCTCGGCCAGGGCCTGCGTGGCATCGAGCGCGAGACCCTGCGCGTCGACCGCCACGGCCAGCTGGCGCGCACCCCGCACCCGGCGCAACTTGGTTCGGCACTGACCCATCCGCTCATCACCACCGATTACGCCGAAGCCCTGCTGGAGTTCATCACGCCGGCCGAGCACGATATTTCGCTGGCCCTGAACCGGCTCGACGCGATCCACCGCTTCGCCCACTCGCGCATGGACGGCGACATGCTGTGGAGCGTGTCGATGCCGGGCGAACTGCCAAGCGAAGAAGACATCGAGATCGCCTGGTACGGCACATCGAACCTGGGCATGCTCAAGCACGTCTACCGGCGCGGCCTGGCGCTGCGCTACGGGAAGGCGATGCAGTGCATCGCGGGCATCCACTACAACTACTCGCTGCCGGAGAAGCTGTGGCAACTGGTGGCCGCGAGCGAGGGCATTGTCGAAGAACGCCGCAACGCGCTGCGCGACTTCCAGTCCGAGAGCTATATCGCGACCATCCGCAACTTCCGCCGCTACAGCTGGCTGCTCATGTATTTGTTCGGCGCCACCCCGGCGCTGACCACCAGCTTCCTGCGCGGCCGCCCGCACAATCTCGAGACGCTGTCCGACGACACCCTGTTCCTGCCGTATGCGACCAGCCTGCGCATGAGCGACCTGGGTTACCAGAACGACGCGCAAAGCGGCCTGCGCCCGCACGAGAACAGCCTGGAAAGCTATGTCACCAGCCTGATGTGCGCGGTGAACACGCCCTATGAGCCGTACGGCGCGATCGGCACCAAGAAGGACGGCGAGTGGATCCAGCTGTCCACCAACGTGCTGCAGATCGAGAACGAGTACTACTCGACGATCCGCCCGAAACGCGTGATCCGTACCGGCGAGCGCCCGGTGCAGGCGCTGTGCAACCGCGGCGTGCAGTACATCGAAGTGCGCTGCCTCGACGTCGATCCGTTCGAGCCGGTCGGCATCAGCCTGGAGACCGGCCGCTTCCTCGACGCCTTCCTGCTGTTCTGCGCGCTCGAAGAAAGCCCCCTGATCAGCGCCCACGAAGGCCAGGTCCATGCGCGCAACTTCGCGCGCACGGTGAAGGAAGGGCGCGACCCTGCCTTGATGCTGACCCGCGACGGCGCCGATGTACCGCTCAAGGAATGGGCGCTGGAACTGATCGAGCGCATCCGCCCGGTGGCCCAACTGCTGGACGAAGGACACAACGAGGATGGCGTGCACGCGAGTTCGCTGGGCCTGCAGAAGGCCAAGATCGACAACCCGGCGCTCACGCCATCGGCGCGCGTGCTGGAAGAGATCCGCGCGCTTGGCTCGGCCTCTGCCTTCGGCCTGCGCCAGAGCGAGCTGCATGCGGCAGCTTTTCGCGACAGCCCTTTGATGCCGGCCGAGGAAGCGATGTTCGACGAGATGGTCGCCGCTTCGCTGGCCGACCAGGCGACCATCGAGGCCGCCGACACCGGCAGCTTCGACGACTTCGTCGCGGCCTATAACAGCAGTACGCTGTGCGGTAACCAGTAATCGACCGGTAGGCACCCTCACACTCGCCGCGGGAATGCCTTGCTCACCTTTTTTAACGAACACCATGCCCAGCACCGGGACGGCGGTGAGCCCGCCCCCTGGCAGGAGCGCCCGGTCCCCTACGGACCTGATGCGCTCGAGCTGACGCTCGCGGAGTTCGAGCGGCGCGGCCTGGGACGCATCGTCACGCCGCATGGCGTGCCGCTGGTCTCGCTCGAGCGCGTGCACACGCCGCGCTACCTGCACTTCTTGCGCACTGCCTGGAGCGAGTGGACCGCGCTCGACCCGGGCAATGCGGCGCGCGCGCTGCTGCCGGCGCTCTGGCCCCTGCGCGGTATCAGCGAACCCCTCGGCGAGCGCGGCGACGAGCCCGCGCATTTCCTCGCGCGGGTCGGCCTGTATGCGGCCGACAGCCATACGCTGCTGGGCGCGGGCACCTGGACCGCGGCCAAGACCGGCGCCGACTGCGCCGTCAATGCGGCCCACGCGCTGCGCATGGGCGAGCGCGCCACCCTGGCCCTGACCTGCCCGCCCGGCCGCCACGCGGGCGCCGACTGGTTTGGCGGCGGCGGCTTCCTGAACAATGCCGCGCTGGCGGCCCAGCACCTGCTGGACGACGGCATGGCGCGCGTCGCCGTGCTGGATATCGGGCGCCACCATGGCCACGGCACCCAGCACATTTTTTATGCGCGGGCAGACACCTTGTTCGTCTCGATCCACCTCGACCCGCGCGGCGCCTATCCGTTCTACCTCGGGCATGCCGGCGAACAGGGCACCGGCGCAGGACTGGGCTGCAACATGAATTTGCCGCTGGCGGCAGGCAGCGGCAGCGCGCAGTGGTTCGCCGCACTGGAGACGGCCTGCCTCAAGCTGGCGATGTTCCGCCCGGCTGCGCTGGTGGTCTCGCTGGGCGGCGATATAGCACCGAGCTTCGGCCTGCAGGGCGGCGACTTCCTGCGCATCGGCGAGCGCATCGCCCACCTCGGCCTGCCCACCACGTTCATCTTCGAGGGCGGCAAGGCCGCGCCTGAATCCGGCGCCAGCGTCGGCACCAACACGGTGAACGTCCTCGAAGGCTTCGAAACCGCCGCATAAGCATGCACGCTGTGCGGCACAACCCACCACCATCATGATCGACTGGCAGTTCTCCCCTTTTAACGACCTCAGCCCCGCCGACCTGTACGAAGTACTGGCCCAGCGCCAGCAGGTGTTCATCCTCGAACAAACCTGCCTCTATCCCGACATCGACGGCCTCGACCCGGTGGCCCACCACCTGCTCGGCTGGCGCACGGTGGACGGAAAGCGGCAGCTGGCGGCCTACCTGCGCGTGCTCGGCCCCGGCGTGAAATACACCGAGATGTCGCTCGGGCGGGTGATTACCACCCAGGCCGCGCGCGGCAGCGGCGCCGGACGCGCGCTGCTGGTGCGCGGCATCGCGTGTGCCGAAGCGCTGTATCCGGGCCACCGCATCCGCATCGGCGCGCAGCAATACCTCGAGCGCTTCTACCAAAGCTTCGGCTTCGAGACCGTCTCCGCCCCCTACGACGAAGACGGCATCCAGCACGTCGACATGCTGCGCTGAATGCCGTCCTGACCGTGGCTAGCCCGCAGGAACCGGGTCGAGCCGCACGGGCAGGCAATCTTCCAGCTTGCAGGCCCGGGCCAGGATCTGTCCCGCATTGTTGATGTCGCCTGCGGACGTCAGCAGCCAGCCGGCCGGATCCTTGGCTTATTAACAGAATATCAACAATGTTCCATTCGCGCCGCCCTTATCCTGCGCCAGCTCAGTCGGGCGTTTGAGCGCGTATCGCGGTCAGCTGCGCCGGTGCGTGGCAAGCCGGCCGGCCGTGCAGACCGCCAGCGCGGCCAGCAGCAGCCAGGCGTCCGTATCGGCCGTGGGCGGGCTGGGAGCGGTCACGCAGGCGCGCGCGGGCAGGTCGGCAATGCAGCTATGGGCACATACTAGTGGGGGAAATTCCTGGGCGCCGCAGACGCGGCAGGAGGACAGGAGCAGCAGGAACAGCAAGGGACGGCATCGCATGGCGGCAGGGTCGCAGTGGTCGGGACCTGCAGCTTCAGGCATGGGGGCGGCGCGCCATGTGCGCCAGGTCAGGCGTGCGCGCAAAAAAAACCGGGGCAGTGCCCCGGCTTCGTGTTTATTTCACGCTCTTCAATACGAGCTCGAACACCAGGCCCGAATTCGGCGGTACGGCGTTGCTGCCGCTGGCGCCGTAGCCCAGGCTGGCCGGCACGAGGATGGTGCGCTTGCCGCCGACCTTCATGCCCAGCACGCCTTGCTGGAAGCCCTGGATGGTGTTGGTCGAGCCGATCGTGAAGGTGTACGGGCCCGATTCCAGGCGGGTGCCCTTGAAGTCGGCCGCCTTGTCGTTGTACAGCCACAGGGTGTAATCCACCGTGACGCTCTTGCCGGTGACGGCTTCGGCGCCGGTGCCGACGGTGTTGTCGGTCTTGGTCAGCGTGGCCGGGCTGCTGACGGCGATCCTGTCGGAAGAATCGCTGCCACCGCCACAGGCGGTCAGGGTCAGCATGGCAACGAAGGCGGCGATCAGGGGGAACTTCAGCTTCATGGGACAGTCCTTGCGAGGTGGGTGCGAAAAGTTAATACAACGAAACACCGCACCTTACCTTAGCCGTATAACGGCGTCTATCCCAGGACTGTCCGGCTTTTGTATTTTTTTGTAAAGGCGCCGTGCCGCCAGGCGAGTAGCGCCGTCGACCATCAGATCTCGACCTGGGTACCGAGCTCGATCACGCGGTTCGGCGGGATCTGGTAGTAGTCGGCCGCCGCGCGCGCGTTACGCGACATCATCACGTACAGGTGCTCGCGCCATGGCGCCATGCCCCCGCCCGGCGCCGAGATCACGGTCTGGCGCGCGATGAAGAACGAGGTCTCCATCATCTCGAATACCAGTCCCAGGCCGCTGCATCGGCGCAGGACGTAGGGAATGTCCGGTTCGTCCTTGAAGCCGTAACGCACATTGAGCTGGAAGCAGTTGTGGCCGAGTTCGACGATGTCCACCTGCTCGTCCACCGGCACCCACGGTTCCTCGATGATATGGACAGTGAGGAACACGACGCGTTCGTGCAGCACCTTGTTGTGCGACAGGTTGTGCAGCAGCGCATGCGGCACGCCATCGCTTTCGCCACGCAGGAACAGGGCCGTGCCCGGCACCCGCGCCGGCGGCGCCACGAACAGCGATTCCATGAAGGCTTCCAGCGGGATCGCGTGTTTTTCCAGGTTTTCGAATACCAGCTCGCGGCCGCGCTTCCAGGTCAGCATCAGGATGAGCAGCACGGTGCCGAGCAGCAGTGGGAACCAGCCGCCGTGGAACAGCTTGAGCGAGGTCGATGCGAACAGCAGGATGTCGATGATCAGGAAAAAACCGGTCGCGCCGAAGCAGACGATGAGCGGCAATTTCCAGCGGTAGCGCGTAACGAAGAAAGTCAGGATGGTGGTTGCCATCATGGTCGCGGTGACCGCGATGCCGTAGGCGCCGGCCAGTTCGTCCGACGAGCCGAAGCCGATAACGGCAATTAACACGATGGCCAGTTGCACCCAGTTTACGGCCGGAATATAAATTTGGCCAATCTCGCTTTCCGAGGTGTGGCGGATGCGCATGCGCGGCAGCAGGCCGAGTGCGATGGCCTGCTTGGTCATCGAATAAGTGCCTGAAATCGTTGCCTGCGAGGCGATGACTGCCGCCATGGTCGACAGGATCACCAGCGGGATCACGCTCCAGGAACCGAGCTGGTGGTAGAACGGGTTCTCGACAGCTTCCGGCTGCATGATCAGCAGGCCGCCTTGCCCAAGGTAGTTCAAAGCCAAGGCCGGAAACGCGACGATAAACCACGCCAGGCGGATCGGCTTGCGGCCGAAATGGCCCATGTCGGCATACAGCGCCTCGGCCCCGGTAATTGCCAGCACCACCGCACCGAGGGCGACGAAGGCCAGGAACTTGTTATCCAACATGAAGGTCATCGCGTAATAAGGATTGAGCGCGTTGAGGATGACCGGCGCCTCGATGATGTTGATGATGCCCATGATCGCCAGCGCAATGAACCAGACCACCATGATCGGCCCAAAGAAGCGGCCGATGCCGGCAGTGCCGTGACTCTGCACGCTATACAGGAGCACCAGCACTACCACCGCTAGCGGAACCACGTAATGCGACATCCCGGGCGCCGCCACCTCCAGGCCTTCGATCGCGCCGAGCACCGAGATCGCCGGCGTGATCACGCTGTCGCCATAGAACATGGTGGCGCCAATCACGCCGATCAGCAGCAGCGGGAAGTGCCAGCGCGAATGCCTGGTGACCGAATTGGTGGCCAGTGCCATCAAGGCCATGATCCCGCCTTCGCCGCGGTTGTCGGCGCGCAGCACCAGCGTGACGTACTTGAGCGAGACGATGACCGTCAGGCTCCAGAAGATCAGCGAAATGATGCCCAGCACGTTGGGAGTGGTGAGAGGCAGGCCGTGCTCCCGGTCGAAGATAGCCCGCAGGGTGTAAAGGGGACTGGTACCGATATCGCCATAGACGATGCCGACGGCAGCCAGCGTCAGCGCGGCGACGCTGCTTTTCTTGTTTTCAGAACTCAAGATTGCACCATTGGTGAGTGTTGGTGCGGCGCACCATAAAATATCGACAAGATAATTGCAAGAAGATTTCGTATCGCATCATACACTTCCGCAAAACAGGCCCGCGCCAGCGCGGATATTGCGTTAGGGGGATAATGCCAGCTCTGCAATCCGCCTCCTCCCTCTCATGCGTTCCGGTATCGTTTCCGCCGCCCTGGCCTTCCTTTGCTGGGGCCTGTTCCCTATTTATTTCCACGCCATCGGCGAGGTGCCGCCGATGCAGATCCTGGCGCACCGGGTGCTGTGGTCACTGGCTTTCCTCCTGATCGTGCTGGCGCTGCGGCGCCAATGGAAGTGGCTCGCCATCGTGCGCCAGCCGCGCGTGTTCTGGAGCTTCGCTGCCTCGGCCTTTTTGCTGTCTGCCAACTGGCTGGTGTATATCTGGGCAGTGAAGAACGGCCACGTCATCGAAGCCAGCCTCGGTTATTTCATCAACCCGCTGGTCAACATTACGCTAGGTTTCCTGCTGCTGAAAGAGCGCATGCGCCCGGCGCAGTGGGCGGCAATCGCCCTGGCCGCGCTGGGCGTGTGCTGGCTCACCTGGCAGTCGGGCACGGTGCCCTGGATTGCGCTGTTCCTGGCGGCCTCGTTCGGCGGCTATGGCCTGCTGCGCAAGACTGCGGCGCTGGGCGCGCTCGAAGGCCTGTCCTTCGAGACCATGGTGCTGTTCCCCTTTGCCGCCGGCTATATCGCCTGGCTGACGATGAACGGCGCGAATGCCTTCGTGAATGCGCCGCTTGATACCACCCGCCTGTTGCTGGTCGCGGCCGGCCCGATCACGGCGATCCCGCTGCTGCTGTTCGCCAGCGGCGCGCGCAAGATCCCGCTGTCGATCCTGGGCCTGCTGCAATACCTGTCTCCGACCATCCAGTTCGTGCTCGGCGTGTGGCTGTTCCACGAAGCCTTCAGCAGCGACCGGCTGGTGGGATTCGTCATGATCTGGGCTGCGCTGGCCCTGTATGCGGGCGAAGGCCTGCTGCGCAGCCGCTCGGCAAAGAAAGAATCGGTCGAAACCTGACACCCTGCCCCGGCCCGGGATTTTTCGGCGCGGCTCCTTGCGCGCGCCAAGAAATCCTGTGTCGGGCGCGGGTTCTGTCGTATCCTGTGCACCTTAAACAACACCAGAGCAAAGCATGGCCAATTACGTCTATACCATGAACCGCGTGGGCAAAATCGTCCCGCCAAAACGTCAAATCCTGAAAGACATTTCACTGTCCTTCTTCCCGGGCGCCAAGATCGGCGTGCTGGGCCTGAACGGCTCGGGCAAGTCGACCCTGCTGAAGATCATGGCCGGCATCGACACCGACATCCAGGGCGAAGCACGCCCGATGCCGGGCCTGAACATCGGCTACCTGCCGCAGGAACCGCAGCTCGATCCGGAAAAAACCGTGCGCCAGGAAGTCGAATCGGGCCTCGGCGAAGCCTTCGAAGCGCAGGCCAAGCTGGAAGCCGTGTACGCCGCCTATGCCGAGGAAGACGCCGACTTCGACGCCCTCGCCAAGGAGCAGGAGCGCCTGGAATCGATCATCTCCGCAGCCGATGGCGGCAACCTGAACCTGCAAATGGAAATGGCCGCCGACGCGCTGCGCCTGCCGCCGTGGGACGCGAAGATCGGCGTGCTGTCGGGTGGCGAGAAGCGCCGCGTGGCGCTGTGCAAGCTGCTGCTGAGCAAGCCGGACATGCTGCTGCTGGACGAGCCGACCAACCACCTGGACGCCGAGTCGGTCGAGTGGCTGGAGCAATTCCTGCTGCGCTTCCCGGGCACCGTGGTCGGCATCACCCACGATCGCTACTTCCTCGACAATGCCGCCGAATGGATCCTGGAACTGGACCGCGGTTCGGGCATTCCATGGAAGGGCAATTACTCTTCCTGGCTGGACCAGAAGCAGGCTCGCCTGAAGCAGGAAGAATCGACCGAATCGGCACGCCAGAAGGCGCTGAAGACCGAACTTGAATGGTCGCGCCAGAACCCGAAGGCGCGCCAGGCCAAGTCGAAAGCCCGTCTGGCCCGCTTCAACGAACTGAGCGAATTCGAATACCAGAAGCGCAACGAGACCCAGGAGATCTTCATCCCCGTGGCCGAGCGCCTGGGCAATGAAGTCATCGAGTTCAAGAACGTCTCGAAAGCCTTTGGCGACCGCCTGCTGATCGACAACCTGTCGTTCACCGTGCCGCCCGGCGCGATCGTCGGCATCATCGGCCCGAACGGGGCTGGTAAGTCGACCCTGTTCAAGATGATCTCAGGCAAGGAGCAGCCGGACAGCGGAGAAGTCGCCATCGGCAAGACCGCCAGGATCTCGCTGGTCGACCAGCACCGCGACGAGCTGGCCAATAACAAAACCGTATTCGAGGACGTCACCGGCGGCGCCGACATGCTCAGCGTCGGCCGCTTCGAGATGCCGTCGCGCGCCTACCTGGGCCGTTTCAACTTCAAGGGCTCGGACCAGCAGAAGGTCGTCGGCAATTTGTCGGGTGGCGAACGCGGCCGCCTGCACCTGGCCAAGACCCTGCTGCAAGGCGGCAACGTCCTGCTGCTGGATGAACCGTCGAACGACCTGGACGTGGAAACCCTGCGCGCGCTGGAAGACGCCTTGCTCGAGTTCGCCGGCAGCGTGATGGTCATTTCCCACGATCGCTGGTTCCTGGACCGTATCGCGACCCACATCCTGGCCTTCGAAGGCAATTCGCAGGTCACCTTCTTCGACGGTAACTACCAGGAATACGAAGCCGACAAGAAGAAGCGACTGGGTGAAGAAGGCGCCAAGCCGAAGCGGATCCGCTACAAGCCGTTGACGACCTAAGTTGTTGTTCTTTAAATAAAAAGCCCGTTGTATGGGGCTTGTGAACGCCCGGCAACGCCGGGCGTTTGCTTTCCGGAATCGGAACGCGGTTCGTCCAAAGTCGTGTGTACTATCCTCGTTGTTGAGGCCATGTAGCGGCCTCGGATGCTGGTGGCTGCTGAGCAGCGCCGGTTGACGGAGCTCATGACTGATTACCGCGACAACCGCGTCCCGGGCGGGACCTTCTTTTTCACGGTGCGCTTGCTTCAACGCGGAAGCACACTGCTGACAGACCATATCTCCGCCTTCGGCGAAGCCATGCGCCTGGCGCGCGTGCGCAAGCCCTTCCACGTTGATGCCTGGGTGGTCTTGCCCGACCATGCCCATGCGATCTGGACCCTGCCTCCGGGCGACCACGACTGTTCAAGCCGCTGGCGCGCCGTCAAGATCGCGTTTTCCAAGGCGCTGCGCAAGTCCGCGGTGCCCGGCGCCGACGACGGCAGCATCTGGGAACGCCATTACCAGCACTACCGTGTCGGCGACGACGACGAATACGCGGCGCTGGTCGACCTGACCCACACCGATCCGGTCAAGCACGGCCATTGCAGCCACCCCGCGGACTGGCCCTGGTCATCGCTGCACCGCTTCGTCACCGCCGGCTATGCGATGCCGGTGCCGGACATGGTGATTCCGCCCTGGGTGCACCGGCCGCAGCCGCAGGGGTTTGCGCGGCTGTGATTGTGTCATTTTGAATAGCCACGAAATCGTAGGGTGGGCAGGTCCCCTGCCCGCGCGTTCAAATCACCTGTGCTCTGCACCGACTATTGCATTCACGTTGGCGCGTTCGAAACCCCGTTTTTGTGGTGACGGGAAAAATATTTCGACTACGCCAATGCTGGTTGAACGCGCGGACGTTCGTAACTCAGGCCATTGGCCTGAGTTACCCCGCCCACCCTACGAACACCGGAACTTCAAAAACAAAAAGGACCCCGCAGGGTCCTTTTTGCCATCACGAATCCAGCTTAGAAGCTGTACTTCGCGCCGATGGTGAAGACGTCGGCCTTGGCGCCGAAATCCTTGCTCTTGCCGTAGCGTTCATACTCGGCGATCAGCGCCACGTTCTGGTTCAGGTTGTACTGCGCGCCGAGCGCACCGTAGGCTTCGGTCTTGCTGTGGTCGCGGTTCTGCGAGGAGTTGATGGCTACCAGCTCGCTCTTGTTGCGTGCCGCACCCAGCTTGCCGTACACCGAGAACTGCTCGTTCACCGGCATGGTTGCCTTGGCGGCCAGGTAGATCGACTCGCCCTTGGTCTCACCGCGCTGGTTCACGCCATTGGCGGTGTAGTTGACGCCCGATTTGCGGAAGTCGGTATAGCCGGCTTCGACGCCCCAGGTCTGGTTGAACTCGTAGCCGCCGAACAGCTTGCCGGAAGCCTTGTAGCCGTCGGTATCGACATTCGACGCACCGGAAATGCGGTAGTCGTGATCAGCGCTGGCCACGCCGACGCCGACATAGGCACGGGGAGCGGTTTGCTGGGCTTGGGCAGCCGACATGGCGGCAACAGAGGCGATCAGTGCAACGATAAGCTTTTTCATGCGCAATCCTTTTCTCGACTGGTTCGCGATTCCGAATGAATCGCGATGTGGTCAAGATAGCACCGGCACTTGATTTTTAAAGCCCCAAAACCCGTAAGAACTGTAAGAAAATGTAAGTTACTGACTCAAGAGTTAGGTATTTTCCAGATAGATACTGAAAATAGCGTGATGTTTACTCGATGTTACGAAAAGTTAGGTTAACCCGCGCACCGACTGGCCTAGCCGTTTTGTTGATCCCGTGCATCCAGTTGGCTTGCATCGCCCCGCCCATGAACAGCAGGCTGCCATCCGTCAGCGGCAGTTTCAGGGTCTCTTTCGTCGCCTTGTGACGCAGGCTAAACGTCCGGGTGGCGCCAAAACTGACCGAGGCAATTGCGGGCGCCGGGCCCAGTTCGGGCTCGTCGTCGCTATGCATGCCCATACTGTCGCGTCCATCCCGGTAATAGTTCAGCAAGACACTGTTATAAGGACGGCCCGTGGCGTTTTCCGCTGCAAGGCGAATCGTGTCGAGCAGCGGCGTGAACGGCAGCGGTGCCAGGCTCAGCCCGGAATAACGGTAGGCCTTGTCGCCATGCCAGGCGCTCAGGCGCGGTTGCAGGTGGCGCTTGCCGTACACGACGACAGTTTCTTCGCGCCAGGCCGTCTCCGCAATCAGGCGGGCCAGCACCACCTCGTTCGGCCAGGGCAAGGGCAATTGCGCGAGCCAGCCCAGTTCGCCATCGCGGAGCGGGATCGGCGTCAGGGCTGTGTCTGGGGCAAATAAATCCATTGTGCAGTCTCGTGGCCAGGATGTTGGCTTCCGGTCACCGCGGCATTTTCTCATGGAAGGCGACCCACCTCGACGGCAAGCCGATGGCACTCAGGGGACTGGGGCCCTTGTGGGCAGTCTACGACGCGGACCGCGTGCCGGAGATGGCGGCGCGGCCGGTCAATGAACGCTTCGGCGCCTGCCCTTGGGCGCTGTACCACATCGAGGTACAGGCCTAAAGCAGTGGAAAGCCCGGACAAACGGGCCGGGCTGGGAAATCAGGCGTAGGCTTCGGCCAGGCTCATCACGCGTGGGGTCACGGTGACGCCGACATTGCCGAACAGTGCTTCGATGGCAGCCAGGTTGGCCGCGCACTCGTCGGCTTTCCAGCCATTGAACAGGTCAGTGCCGTCCTTCTGGAAGTGCAGGTCCAGCACTTTGCCCTTGTCCTTGTGAACATAGCTCTGCTGGTGGGTATTTTTGAAGCCAAGTTCGGCCAGGCCAGTCAGCACGGTCTGCGGCGGATTCGCCGGATCGGTCGCCAGGAAGACGCCAAAGGTCTTGCCTGGCGGCTTGGCGGCCACGTCGACTTCATAGATGCCCGGTGCCTTGGTGACGCTGGTGCTCTTCAGGAACAGCATGTTTTTTCCTTCTCCTGTTGCCGCGCGCTGCGGCGCGAGCATGGGTTCGCAGGCGTGGCGGGCGGATCGGTTGTGTACAACGTCCTAGCTTATTGCCACGCGGGAACTTTGTCGATCACTCTCTGTACTTTTTTCGCTTTAACGCAGCAATAGACCCCAAACAGTGCCGCCAATTAACAACGCACAGGCCAGCATGCCGGTAATGAAGCCTGTTTCGCGCTGCGCCGGGTCGCGGTAATAGCCGAGCGCATACCCGATGCGTCCGAGGCACCAGAGCAGGCCGCCCGCGGCCGCCCACAGGTCGCCTAGGTAGAAAGCGCACATCCACAGCGGCACCAGCAGCAGGGGCAATTGTTCGAGCGTGTTGGCCTGCACCCGCTGGCAACGCTGGAACTCCAGCGGGCCGTCCATCGAGGGCGCCGGGATGTCGTGCCGAATGCGGGCGCGGCCGGCGTTTACGCCGGTCCAGAAATAGACGCCGAGTGCGGCCAGCGTGGCCCAGGCGGTGAAGAACATGGGGGAACTCCTGTGGAAAATCTGTGGAAAAGGCCTGTACAAGCCATGTAAAAGCCCCGTAAAAGGCGTGGAAAAGACATGGGAAAAGCTGTGGAAAAGCTGCTCACTTGAGGCTCACCCGCCGCGTTTTCTCCGCGCCAGGTCTGCCGTCGGTGCCAACAACGCCTCATACAATCGGCCAGTGGCCTCGTCCCAATGGCTGACCGCCTCCTGCTGGCGGGCGACGGTGGCCAGGTCGCCGCGCGCCACCGGGCCGCTGAGCGCAGCCTCGGGACCGATGCGGAACACGTTGGCGACGGTTTCCAGCGCCAGTGGCCGCGCCAGCTCGCGGGCGACCGCTTCCGGCACCCCCGCAGCCTGGTAAGCGCGCAGGGCGGCGTCGAGCACCGTCACCAGGTAATTCGACGCAAACACAGCCGCCGCGTGATACACGGTTTTCGCAGCCGGATCGATGTGCACCAGCCGCGCGCCGATCGCTTCGAACGCCGGTTCCAGCAGCGCCAGCGCCGCGGCATCGCCTTCGATGCCGCAGAAGGTGCCGGCAAAAGCCGCCGCCACTGCATCCGGATCGGCGAAACTGCGCACCGGATGCACGCTGGCGGCCAGCGCGCCGGCATCACTTGCGGCCTGCAGTTCGCCCGAGGCTTTGGCGCCGCTGCAGTGGAACACGACGGCGCCCGCCAGCGGCTGCGCTGCGGCCAGGGCCGCGCAGCTCGGGGCGATCGCGTCGTCGCCGACCGCCAGCATCCATACCTGGGCCGGGCGCATCGCCGCGACCTCGCTGCACGCCCGCCCGGCGCCGATGAAGGCCACCGCCTCCCGCGCGCTGCCGGCAGAGCGGGTCAGGACGTCCTGCACGGTGAATGCGCCGCTCGCGGCGAACAGGCGGCCCAGCACGCGGCCGACGTGGCCGGCGCCGACCAGGTTCAGCGTGGGCGCCACGTCAGAAGCTGGAGCCGGGCAGCTGCAGGAAGGCCAGTTCTTCCGGGTTGGAAGCGCGGCCCAGGATGAGATTCCGGTGCGGGAAGCGGCCGAAGCGGGCGATCACGCCGCGGTGGCGCAGCGCGTAGTCGAGTACCTCGATGAAGCCTTCGTTCTGTTGCGACAGTTCGGTGAGCAGGCTGACCGACTGCTCCTGCATGCGCGCGTCCTCGGCATGCTCGAAAGGCAGGTAGGCGAACATCCGCTCGACTGGCGACAGGGTCTTGTCGGCGCCAGAGTCGACCAGCTGGCGCGCGGCCGCGAGGGCCAGGCTGTCGCCGCCGAACGATTCCGGCTTGCCCCGGTAGGCATTGCGGGTGAACTGGTCGAGCACCAAGATGCGCGCGAACGTGCCGCGCGGTCCCAGTTCGTCCCATTCGCGCAGCCCGCCCGCAACCGCCTGGTTGATCACCACGCCGAAGCGCTCGCGCAACGCGGCGTCGAATGCCTCGTCCTTGCGGAACCATTCGGCGCGCTGCTTGCCATGTCCTTCGCTGCCTTCAGGCAGGAACCAAAAATCGAGAACGTCTTGTGCTTGCATGGTGAAACCCTGTGTCCTGGATGTGTAGTTTTACTTATTTTAATTGCGTGCGTGCGACAGCTGGAAGGCTTCCAGGCCCTCGAACGCTGCGAGCTGGTCGGCCAGCTCGGACAGCGGCGCGCCGCTCTTGCGCGACAGCGCCAGCGCCACGAAGCGCCATTCCTGGCGTCCCTTCTCGCTGCTGATCGTCAGCGAACTGCCGGCGATCTCGTAGCCGCGTTCGAGGGCGGCCTTGCGCAATACGTCTTCGCGCGGCATTACGTGCGGCTTGAAGCGCATGCGCACCGCCACCGCGTGGCGCGCCGGCAGCAGGGTTTCCAGGCGGTTCAGGTAGATCATGATCATGGCCGAGAAGAAGGCCAGGCCCATCGCCGCCAGGTAAAAGCCGACGCCGACCAGGATGCCGATCGCCGACGAGGCCCAGATCGAGGCGGCGGTGGTCAGGCCGCTGATGTTGAAGCCTTCGCGCATGATGACGCCCGCGCCAAGGAAGCCGATGCCGGTCACGATGCCCTGGATGATGCGGGTCGGGTCGACTGGCGCCAGCAGGCCCGCATGGCCGCCGCCGTACCAGAAGTCCGGGTAGCCGGCGAGGATGGTCAGCGCAGCGGACGCCATGCACACCAGGCCGTAGGTGCGCATGCCGGCCGCGCGGCCATGGTAGGCGCGCTCGTAGCCGACCAGCAGGCCAAGCGCCAGCGCGCCGGCCAGGTGCAGCAGGATCAGCCCGTTGGTGTAGAGCTCGGGCGCCGACCAATAGGTGGCCAGCAGGTCAGGACGCTGCATGCTGGTTAATCGCTTTCACTGTGAATCAGGCTTCTTGCGCACCAGCTGCTTTTCGAATTTCTCGTCATTCTTGCTGATGCGGCGGACTTCCTGCGGGCCGAGGCCATTGACGAAGGCGACGAAATCGTCCAGCTCGAGCGGGGCATTCAATGCCGGCGCGCCGGGCGCCTCGGACAAGAAGAACATTCCGTCGGCGGTGCGCGCCATCGAGTAGCTGGTGTTGCCGGTGCGGCGCTTGAGGCGGTCGACGGCCGCACTGGCGCGGGTGGAGCGGGCGCTGGCCACTAGAATACCTCCGTGCGCAGCAGCAGCCAGTCGCGCGCAGCGCCGCTCACATGCCGTTCGAGGCGGGCACGCACGGTGGCGTGGTAGGCGTTGAGCCAGGCGATTTCGTCGTCGCGCAGGAGCGCGCGCTCGATCGGGCGGGTGTCGATCGGGCACAGGGTCAGGGTCTCGAAGGCCAGGTAGTCGCCGAACTCGGTGGTCTCCGCCAGCGTGTTGAACACCAGGTTCTCGATGCGGATGCCCCAGCGTCCAGGGCGGTAGATGCCCGGTTCGATCGAGGTGATCATGCCCGGCTCCATCGCGGTATGCGGGTCCGGCGGCACGGCGGGTGAAATCGTCTGCGGGCCTTCGTGCACGTTCAGGAAATAGCCGACCCCATGGCCGGTGCCGTGGCCGTAGTCGATGCCGGCGGCCCAGATCGGGGCGCGCGCGATCGCATCGAGCAGCGGGGCGCGGGTGCCGCGCGGGAAGCGCGTGGCGGACAGGTTGATCAGGCCCTTGAGCACCAGGGTGTAGTCGCGCTTTTGCGCATCCGATGGCGAGCCGACCGGGATCACGCGCGTGATGTCGGTGGTGCCGCCCAGGTACTGGCCGCCCGAGTCGACCAGCAGCAGTCCGTCGCCCTCGATGACGGCGCAGGTGTCGATGGCCGCGCGGTAGTGCATGATCGCGCCGTTGGCATTGAAGCCGGCGATGGTCGAGAAGCTCGGACTGACGAAATTCGGGCGGCGCGCACGCGCAGCCGTGATGTGGGTATCGATCGCCACCTCGTCGATCGGCGCACGTCCTGAATCCGCCAGCTGCGGCTCGAGCCAGGAGAAGAATTCGCACAGCGCCGCGCCATCCTGCTCCATCGCGGCGCGCACGTTGACGGCTTCAGCTTCCTGCTTGCGCGACTTGGCGAAGGTGGTCGGGTTGATCGCTTCGACCACGTTCACGCCTTGCGCCACTGCGGCGCGCATGCCGGCGGTGACGCGGCGCGGGTCGAGCAGCAGCGTGGCGCCATCCGGCAACGCAGACAGGGCGGCGACGGCATTCGCATACGGCGCCAGGTGCACGCCATCGGCTTCGAGGCGCGCACGCACATCCTGCGGCACCTTGTTCTCGCCGACGAACAGGGTCGCGTCCGCGCGGCCAACCAGGGCGTGGGCCAGGAACACCGGGTTGAAGCTGACGTCGGCCCCGCGCAGGTTGAACAAATACGCGATGTCGTCGAGCGTGGAGATGAAGTGGAAACCGGCGCCGAGGTGCTCCATCGCGGCGCGGGTAGCTGCCAGCTTGTCGGCGCGGCTGGTGGTCGCATACGGCGACAGGTGTTCGAATACGGCGTCGGTCGGCAGCGCCGGGCGGTCAGGCCACACTTCGTCGAGCAGGTCGACGTCGGTACGCAGCTTGATGCCGCGCGCTTTCAACGCGTCGCCGAGCAGGCGGGCGCTGGCCAGTCCCAGCACGCGCGCGTCGACCGCCACGGTCTGGCCGGGCGCCAGGTTGGCCGCCAGCCAGTCGACGTGCATCTGGCTCGCCGCGCCGGGGATCTTCATCAGTGCGATCTCGCTGCCGGCCAGTTCAGTCTCGGCCTGGGTCCAGTAGCGGCCATCGGTCCAGACGCCGGCAAAACCGGCGGTGGCGATGAAGGTGCCGACCGAGCCGGTGAAACCGGAGATCCATTCGCGCCCTTTCCAGTGGCCGGGCAGGTATTCCGACAGGTGCGGGTCGCTCGAGGGCAGGACATAGGCGTCGATGCCGGCGCGCGCCATGGCGCCACGCAGCTGGACCAGGCGATTACTTCGGTCACGCTCGAATTCGGGGGTCGACATAGCTCGGGATTCGTTGTTTTCCAAGCCACGTATGATACGCCCCAATGCGGCGACGTGGCGCATCGCATTATTGCGCTATGGCATCAATCGACTTGTGAGGCGATACAATACGTGTAAGGACAACCAACTATCCCGGCGCCATGCACGCCGGGCACAGGAGAGAGAGACATGGATTTCGACGCCGCCAAGGCCTTGTGCCGCGGCTTCCCCGGCTGCACCGAGGACACCAAATGGGACCACGACACGGTCTTTTCGGTCGGTAGCAAGATGTTCGCCGTGACCAACAAGGATGGGCCCTCGACCGGCTTCAGCCTGAAGGCGGACGATGAACGCTTCCTCGAGCTGACCGACCGTCCCGGCATCATCCCCGCACCCTACCTGGCGCGCGCCAAATGGGTATTCGTCACGCCCGAAGCCCAGCTCGGCGATGCGGAATTCGCCGACCTGCTGCGCCGCTCCTACGAGCTGGTCTTCGCCAAGCTCACCCGCAAGCTGCAGCGCGAAATTACCGGTGGCTGATTTGCTGGCGGCTGATTCCAACAGGAACGCGGCCACGCCCCTGGATAGCGCATAATCCGCCTGACTCTTTAGACATGAACAATCGAACGACCATGCAAGATTTCCATCATGACCGCGCCCGCGCGCTGCTCGCCAACGCAACCCAGATCGTCACGCCCGACGAAGTCCAGGACGCAGTGGCACGCGTTGCCGGCGAGCTGAATGCACGCTTCGGCAATCCCGACGACAAAACCTTCCCGCTGGTGCTCGGCGTGATGGGCGGCGCCGTCGTCTTCACCGGCAACCTGCTGCCGCAACTCGACTTCCCGCTCGAATTCGACTACATCCACGTCAGCCGCTATGGCGACGATGACCGTGGCGGCGAGGTGGTCTGGAAAGTCATCCCGCGCCAGAACGTGGCGGGACGCACCATCGTCGTCCTCGACGACATCCTCGACGAAGGCGAGACCCTCGCCCACGTGAAGCAGCGCCTGCTCGACATGGGCGCGGCCGAAGTCGTCATCGTGGTGTTCGCCGACAAGGACCTCAAGCGCGCCAAGCCGATCAAGGCCGACCTGATCGGCCTGACGATCCCGAATGAATTCGTGGTCGGCTTCGGCATGGACGTCTATAACTACTGGCGCAACCTGCCGGGCCTGTGGTCGATCAGCCAGGAAGACCTGAGCGCGGTCGAGCCGGAGCCGCCGTTCCCGACGCCAGACGCGAAGCGCCTGTAATTCGTAGGGTGGGCGGGTATCCCGCCCGCGCGGTGATAGTTTCGGTCTGAACAGCCCCACGGGCAGCAGTACCGTGATTTGAACGCGCGGGCGGCGAAGCCGCCCACCCTACGTATTAACGCAAGGCAAGGCGACTACGCGCGGCTTCGTATTCCGCTTTCAGCCGCTCGACCATCTCGGCCACGGTCGGCACGTCTTCCATCATGCCCACGCCCTGGCCCGCGCCCCAGATATCGCGCCAGGCCTTGGCGCTGGCGGAACCAAAACTCATCTTGCTCTTGTCCGATTCCGGCAGGTTGTCCGGATCGAGCCCGGCCGCGACGATCGACTTCTTCAGGTAGTTGCCGTGCACGCCGGTGAACAGGTTGGTGTAGACCACGTCGGCCGCGCTCGATTCGACGATCGCATTGCGGTATTCCTCGCTGACATTCGATTCGCGCGTGGCCAGCCAGCGCGAGCCGATATACGCGAAGTCCGCGCCCATCGCCTGCGCCGCCAGGATCGCGTCGCCAGTGGCGATCGAGCCGGACAGCGCCAGCGGGCCCTTGAAGAACTTGCGCACCTCGCCCACCAGTGCGAATGGCGACAACGCGCCCGCATGGCCGCCGGCGCCCGCCGCCACCAGGATCAAGCCGTCCACCCCTGCTTCCAGCGCCTTTTCCGCATGGCGGATCGACACCACGTCGTGCATCACGATGCCGCCATAGGCGTGCACCGCATCGAGCATTTCCTTGGGCGGCGCGCGCAGCGACGAGATGATGATCGGCACCTGGTGCTTCACGCAGACTTCGACGTCATGCGCCAGCCGGTCATTCGACTGGTGCACGATCTGGTTGACCGCAATCGGGCCGACCCGGGCGCCAGGATTGGCGTCCTGGTACTCACGAAGCTCGCGCTGCAGGTCCGTCAGCCAGGTGTCGAGCAGCTCGGCCGGGCGCGCGTTCAGCGCCGGGAAGGAGCCCACGATGCCGGCCTTGCACTGGGCCGCCACCAGCGCGGGTCCGCTGGCGATGAACATCGGCGACGCGATGACGGGAAGGGACAGGTGTTGCAGCACGGGTGGCAGCGTCATGAAGGCTCTCTCGCTTGTCAGGTTGAATTCGGTTGAAGGACAGGGGCTCCGGGCATTATGCAATGAAAAAAGAACGATCGTGCTAGATTCTCGCCTCTAAACGTCGGCGTCGATCAGCCGCCCGCCTTCGATGCGGGCGGCGCCGGCCCGCAGCAGCGCGGCACTGGCCCAGGCTGCCAGCTCATCCGCGTCCCGCCCCAGCAGCCGGGTGCGCACGCGCTCGATGAGCGGGATCGACCGGAGCAACCCGGGCAGCGCATCCAGCCCCAGTTCACGCCGCTCCAGCAGCAGGAATTTCAACAAGACCTTGACCGCGTTTTCGGCGTTGCGCACCGGGTCGCTGCTCAGGTAATCCAGGCGCGAACGCGCTCGCGCCAAGGCCCCGGCAACATCTCCGAACACCGCGCCATGGCCGGGAATCACCACGCGCGCATCCAGGGTGGCGATCAGGTCGAGCGTCGCGCCCACCTCGTCGAAGGCCGGTTCGCCCGCCAGTTCCGGAAAGACCACGCCAAAACCGTTTTCCCACAGCGCGTCGCCCGAGATAAGCATGCCCTCTTCTGCGCAAAAGAACAGCAATGCATGCGGATCGTGTCCGGGCGCCGCCAGTACTGTCCAGCGCAGGTCGCCCAGCTCGACGATGTCGCCGGGCGCAAGGGTGGTATCGAAACTGAAGCGGGCGCATTGCTGGCCGGTGGCGCGGTAGCTCAGCGCATCTTCATCCCAGGCGGCGACCCTGGGCGCCTCGAGCGCGGGAATGGCGGTGCGGCAGCCATAGGCCGCCTGCAGCAGGGCGTTGCCGCCGCAATGGTCGGAATGCAGGTGGGTATTGAGCAGGCGCTCGAGCGGACGCTCGCCGAGGGCATGGCGCACCAGCGCCAGGGTCTGCCCGGCGTGGGTCACATAGCCGCTGTCGACCAGCGCCGTGTCCTCGCGCCCGGTGAACAGGATGCTATTGGACGAGAGCCAGCCGCGCTCGAGCACGCGGACCGAGGCGGGCAGGTTCAGGTCCGGCCGCACCCTCAGCCCCAGTCGATCTCGGCTTCGCGGCGGCGGATCTCAAGCCACACCGCGCGCTTGTAGTCGTCGCCGGCCGTGCCCCAGGCGACGATCTCGTCGATCGTGCGCAGGCATCCCTTGCACAGGCCGGTGTCGGGCGCCATCTGGCACAGGTCGATGCAGGGCGAGGGAACGGGGGTTTGCAGTTCTGGGTTCATTGACATGGTGGTCGGGCAACAGGACACCCGCCATTATCGCCTGTTCCAGGGAAAGCGCTTATCGTTCCTCAGGGAAAGGCAATTCGGGCGAAACAGGCAGCTGCGCACGCCATTCTGTTGTTTTGCGCGCCATTTTTTCTTCGAAGCGCGCCGGATCGATCAGGCAACGTTCGTGTATGCCTTCGCACACTTTCTCAACTTCATCCCAGGCTTCGACCCGGAAGCGCACCAGCCGCCCCTCCACCGCCAGCACCTCGCCGCGAATGGTGAGCGTCATGCCCGGTGGAGTCGGCGCCAGGTGCTGGAAGCTGACCATGGTCCCCAGGCTCTGTTCGCGCGGCCAATCCACATAGGGCAGCATCCCGCGCAGGCATGCAAGTTCCATCATGCCGACCAGGAAACCGGTGGCTAGCACATCGGGCATGTCGCGGCAAAACGGGGTATCGTGGTAAAGCCGGGGCACGGTAGCGCGCTCCGGCACCCTATAAGACCATTCGAAACGAAGGCCGGGCTGGAGTTGGGGAGACATGGGACAAGCTTACCGCATCGGCGCGATAGTCGGTCGAGTTGCCGGGGCGGAAAGGATACAGCTGCAAGGCTGCCGTAAGCATGCGGGCCGACATTGAGGCAAGCGCAAAACAGGAGAGCCAATGAAGCTGAACAACAAACTGCTGGCACAAGTACGTGCCGCCACCCGATCTTTCTGGGGCCGCGGCCCCGCCAATGCACAAAAAGCCATCCAGCGAACGCTGAAAAACGCCTCGGCCATGCAGAGTGCGGCGCAGCGCCAGATGCGCAGCGTCGGGGTCGGCCTGCCCCCGACGGCAACCGATCCCTTCGAAGCCGAATTCGGCGTCAACTTGCCAGGGAAATTTATCGCCGGCAGCCACACGACGCCTGCCGGCAGCCGCGACTACAAGCTGTATGTGCCGTCCAGCCATACCGGCAAGCCGGCCCCGCTGGTGGTGATGTTGCATGGCTGCACCCAAGATCCCGACGATTTCGCTACCGGCACCAAGATGAACGAGCTGGCCGAAGAAATGGCTTGCCTGGTGCTCTACCCGGCGCAAAGCAAGGCGGCCAACCCTTCGCGCTGCTGGAACTGGTTCAACGCGGTCGACCAGCTGCGCGACCAGGGCGAGCCCTCGATCATCGCCGGCATGACCCAAGCCGTCATGGCACTGCATCCGGTCGACCCGGACCAGGTCTATGTGGCGGGACTGTCGGCCGGCGGCGCGATGGCCACCATCATGGGCACGCTCTACCCGGACCTGTATGCCGCAGTGGGCGTGCATTCCGGACTGCCGTTTGCGTCTGCCAACGACCTGCCGTCGGCGATGGCGGCGATGAAAGGCGATTTCCTGCGCTCGCAAGCGCCCGGACGCCCGCTGCCGATCATCGTGTTCCACGGCGACCAGGACACGACCGTGCATCCGGCCAATGGCGACGAACTCATTGCCCAGGGCGCGCAGCACCTGAACGAGCAGCCGGCAGTGGAGCCGGGGCGCGTGCCGGATGGCCACGCCTATACGCGCACGCTGCACCGGCGCGACGACGGGGCAGTCCACGCCGAATACTGGCTGATCCACGGCGCCGGCCATGCCTGGTCCGGCGGCAATGCGCGCGGCAGCTATACCGACGGGCGCGGACCGGATGCCAGCCGTGAAATGCTGCGTTTCTTCCGCACCGTGCGCTGACGCAGCGCCCGCCTTAACGCGGGCGCTGCGTCAGCGCGGCTTCGAGCTGCGCGCGCAGGCAGGCCGGGCACCAGCAGCCGGCTGCTTCCTGCGGCAGGGGTACCGGCACGGCCTGCGGCAAGGCCGTGCACCAGCAGGGTTCGGGACTGCCTTCCTGCATCGCGCAATGGAATTCGGCGCCGCACAGGGTGCACTTACTCATGCGGGTTCCAGTGTTGATTAAAATACATGGTTCAATAGAGTGGCGCGGACGCCCATAAAATACAACAAGACGCCATATAATCAGCACAAGGCCTACCCTGTTGCCTTAAAATCTCGCGACATTTATTTTGGACCCTCCATGAACGCACCCCTGAGCAGCCTGAATTCCGACGACCAACCCAACGACCTGACCAAGGTGTCGCCGCAGATCAAGGCACAGATCCTGGCCGAGGCGCTCCCTTACATCCGTAATTTCCACGGCAAGACCATCGTCATCAAATACGGCGGCAACGCCATGACCGACGAGCGCCTCAAGCATGGTTTTGCACGCGACGTCATCCTGCTCAAGCTGGTGGGCATGAACCCGGTCGTGGTGCATGGCGGCGGTCCGCAAATCGATAATGCGCTGAAAAAGATCGGCAAGCAGGGCACCTTCGTGCAGGGCATGCGCATCACCGACGAAGAAACCATGGAAGTGGTCGAGTGGGTGCTGGGTGGCGAAGTGCAGCAGGACATCGTCATGCTGATCAACCACTACGGCGGCCAGGCGGTGGGCCTGACCGGCAAGGACGGCGGCCTGATCCGCGCACGCAAGATGGCCATGCCGGACCGCGACAAACCGGGCGAATTCCTCGACATCGGCTTCGTCGGCGAGATCGACGCGATCAACCCCGCCGTCGTGAAAGCGCTGCAAGACGACGCCTTCATCCCGATCATTTCGCCGATCGGCTTCGGCCAGGACGGCCAGGCCTACAACATCAATGCCGACGTCGTCGCCGGCAAGATCGCCGAGATCCTGAAAGCCGAAAAGCTGATCATGATGACCAATATCGCCGGCGTGCAGGACAAGGCGGGCAACCTGGTCACCGACCTGTCGGCGCGCGAGATCGACGAGATGTTTGCAGACGGGACGATTTCGGGCGGCATGCTGCCGAAAATCTCATCGGCACTCGATGCAGCGAAATCGGGCGTGAATACCGTGCACATCATCGACGGCCGCATCGAACACAGTTTATTGCTCGAGGTCTTGACCGAACAGGCATTTGGCACTATGATCCGGTCGCACTAAAACATTTGTGGCGGAACTCTCCGCCACAGATTGTAGCGGTGGGCATTGCCCACTGTGACTACCAGCCCTTTTAGCTCAGTGGTAGAGCACTCCCTTGGTAAGGGAGAGGCCACGTGTTCAATCCACGTAAAGGGCACCATTTCCCCCCCCCCCCCGCAGCACCCTCCCGCTTCAGTACACCCGCTCCACCTTCATGCCGCGTTGACGCAGCAGCTCGGGCACGCCACGCTTGCCGACCAGGTGCAGCAGGCCGACCGCCACCACCGCATTGTTTTCGCGCGCCAGCAGGGATGCCACCTTGTCGGCCATCGGGCCGTTGCGTTCCTCCAGCAGCACCTCGCGCATGAATTTGCCGCCCAGGGTGTCGTCGCGTTCGATCCGCAGCGCGATCGCATCCAGCGCCTTCTGGTCGGCACGCTCCCAGGCGGCGAACAGTTCGCGCGTCTCGCGCAATTGGCGGCCCGAAGCCATGGTGTCCAGCGTTTCTTCCAGCAGCTGCCACTGCGCTTCTTCAGGCAAGCGGTTGAGCAGCGCCAGCTGGTAGCCCATCGATTCGAGTTCGGCAATGCGGGTTTTGCTCCCCTTGCCTCCTTTGCCCGGCTTGTCGCTGCGCGCCAGCTGCGCCAGGTGGTGGTCGACGCCGAGGGCGGGGTCGTAGCCCAGCCGGACCGCGTCGTTCACCGCCAGCATGGTCGCCACCATCCAGGGTTTCAGCCGTGCGACGGCCACCGGGTCCATGCCCTGCTGTTTCAAGCCGGCCTCGATGCGCAGGCGGCGCGCGGCCGGCAGGCTGGCACGCCCCGGGCTGCCGGCCGGGTACATGCCGTACTGGCGGAATGCCGCCGCGTTGGCGGACGGGTCGCGCGTGGCGTCGACTTCGAGCGCCAGCGTGGGTGCGGCCGCCACCGCCTCGCGGATGCGCGGCTCGAGCGGGTAGTAATCGGCGCGGCCCGCGTGGATGGTGCCGTACAGGTGCAGCACGTTGCCATTTGCCGTGACCTTGAACAGCGCGCCGCGCTCGGCGCCCAAGGCCTGGCACGCCATCAGGAACAAGCTGAAGAAGACCACTATAATCGGACGTCGCATTCACCTTCTCCCGTCTGGTCCTAAATCGTGTCAAATCATACCCCTGGCTCCCCCGTCTGGCTGTTCGATCTGGACAATACCCTGCACGATGCCTCGCACGCGATCTTCCCCGCCATCAGCGCGAACATGAACACCTATATCGCGCGGGTGCTGGGCGACGGCGTCACGCCTGCCAGCCAGGAGATCGTGGACGCCGCGCGCCTGGGCTACTGGAAGCGCTACGGCGCCACCCTGCTCGGCATGATCCGCCACCACCAGGTGTGCGCGGCCGACTTCCTGCACGTCACCCACGACCTGGGCGCGCTGGAAAAGCTGGTGCGCTTCGAGAAAGGCCTCGCCACGCTGCTGCGCCGTCTCCCGGGCCGCAAGATCCTGCTGACCAACGCTCCCACGCGCTATTCGACGGACGTGATGCGCCACCTGGGCCTGGGCCGCCATTTCTCGCACCACGTCGCCATCGAGCACATGCACGTGCACCGCCAGTTGCGACCCAAGCCATCGAGCCTGATGCTGCGCCGCCTGCTGCGCAAGCACGGCGTGGCGGCGCGCCGCTGCATCCTGGTCGAAGACACGCTGGCCAACCTGAAAAGCGCCAGCCGCCTCGGGCTGCGCACGGTATGGGTCACGCAATACCTGCGCATGGCCGACCCGATCGGCAAGGCGCCGCTGCCGCGGACCCTGAAACGCCCCGGTTACGTCGATGTCAAAGTAAAATCCGTGCGGCAGCTGCCGGCGCGCCTGCACCGGTTGCGCTAAACAGATAACGAATAACTAGGGAAAACATGGCAAGCACCAAGCCTGGCCAGCGCAAGCTGCAAATCCTGCAAGCCCTGGCCTCGATGCTCGAGCAGCCCAAGGGCGAGAAGATCACGACCGCGGCGCTGGCGGCGCACCTGGCAGTGTCGGAGGCGGCGCTGTACCGCCATTTCGCCAGCAAGGCGCAGATGTACGAGGGCCTGATCGAGTTCATCGAGTCGAGCGTCTTTGGCCTGATCAACCAGATCGCCGAGCGCGAAGAAGACGGCGTGGCCCAGGCCCACGCCATCCTGCAGATGCTGCTGGCTTTTGCGGCGAATAACCCGGGCATGGTGCGGGTCTTGATTGGCGACGCCCTGGTCGGCGAGGACGAACGCCTGCAGCTGCGCATGAACGTCTTCTACGACAAGATCGAGCTGGCCTTCAAGGGTGCGCTGCGCATCGCCGTGACGCAAAACCATGGTTTGGAGGCCGACGTTGCGGCGCGCGCCAGCCTTTTGGTGAGCTATGTGACCGGGCGCTGGCACCGTTTTGCCAAGACCGGCTTCAAGCAGAACCCGGCGGAAGGCACGGCCCTGCAGCTGTCGCTGCTGCTGGCTGCTTGAGCGGGACCGCGCACGAGATCATGGAAACGCAGGAAGTCTTCGCACTGCTGGACGATGCCGGATCGCTCGGGGTGGCACGCTCGCGCCTGTACAGCCGCCACGCGGGCACGCTGTCCTGTGACGATGCGTCTGGGTGGCCCGGGCTGCTGCAGGCCATGCAGGAAGCGCTGGCGCGCGGCCTGTACGCGGTGCCGCTGCTGACCTACGAACTGGGCGCCCGGCTCCAGCAGCTGCCGGCGCATCCGCTGGAGCTGCCGCTGGCGCAGGTGCTGCTGTTCGAACGGTGCGAGCTGCTCGAGGCGGCGCAGGTCGAGGCCTGGATCGCCACCCGCGCCTCCATGCCTGACCCGGCCGGCGTGGCCGGCATCACCCCGAATGTCGACGAAACCACGTTCACCGAAGCGATCGGGCGCATCCGCGACTACATCGCCGCCGGCGACACCTACCAGGTCAACTACACCTACCGCCTGCGCTTCGAGGCCTTTGGCCCGCTGGTGGCCCTGTACGCGCGCCTGCGTGCGCGCCAGCGCGTGCCCTACGGCGCCCTGGTCACCCTGCCCGACGGCGGCGCGGTGCTGTCGTTCTCGCCCGAGCTGTTCGTGCGCCACGAGGCGGGCACCCTGCTGGCGCGCCCGATGAAAGGCACCGCCCCCGCAAGCGGCGACGATGCCGTCGACGACGAACGCGCACGCGCGCTGGCGCTGGACACCAAGAACCGCGCCGAGAACCTGATGATCGTCGACCTGCTGCGCAACGACCTGGGGCGGGTCGCGGTTACGGGCAGCGTGCAGGTGCCGGCGCTGTTCGACGTGCAGCGCTACGGCAGCGTGCTGCAGATGACGTCCACGGTGCAGGCGCGCCTGCGTCCGGATGCCACGTTGGAAGACATCTTCGCCGCGCTCTACCCTTGCGGCTCGATCACGGGCGCGCCCAAGCGCCGCACGATGGAGATCATCCACGAACTGGAACCGGCGCCGCGCGGCCTGTACACCGGTGCGATCGGCTGGTTCGATCCGGCGCCGCCCGGCGTGGCGATCGGTGACTTCTGCCTGTCGGTGCCAATCCGCACGCTGGTGCTGGGTGCACCGCAGGGCGGCACCCGCAGCGGCGAGCTGGGCGTGGGTGCCGGCATCGTGCACGACAGCGACGCGCAAGCCGAATACGCCGAATGCCAGCTCAAGGCCCGCTTCCTCACCGGCTTGAGCAACGAGTGCGAGATTTTCGAGACCATCCGCGCGAGCTGGGACGACGGTTGCCGCCACCTGGAGCAGCACCTGGCGCGCCTGGGGGGCTCCTGCCGCGCCTTCGGCCATCCGTTCGATGCAGACGCCGCGCGTGCCCTGCTGCTTGACGCCTGCCTGGCCCTGCCGCCTAGCCAGCTGCACCGCCTGCGCCTTGGCGTGGCGCCTTCGGGCGACTTGAGCGTGCAGGCGGCGCCGCTGCAGCCCCTGGGCGAGCCGGTGGCCGTGCTGCTGGCCGCTGAACCTACCCAGTCGGGCGACGTCTTCCTGCGCCACAAGACGAGCGTGCGCAACCGCTATGACGCGGCCTGGCGCGCGGCCGAGGCGCATGGCGCCTTCGATACCCTGTTCTTCAACGAGCGCGGCGAATTGACCGAGGGAGGTCGCAGCAATGTGTTCGTGCGTTTCGGCGCCGCGTGGTACACGCCGCCGGTATCGTGCGGCTTGCTGCCGGGCGTGATGCGCGACGTGCTGCTGCACGCGCCCGCATGGCATGCGAGCGAGCGCGTGATCACGCGCGCGATGCTGGAAGAAGCGGACGACCTGGTCGTCTGCAATGCGCTGCGCGGGCCGCTGCGCGCCGTCATCCTCGACCATGCAATGGACGCTGGGGCGGACAAGCCGCCGGACGGCGCCTAGCCGCCCGATTCACCTGGATTAGGGTGCGAGCGCCTGCTCGATCTTGCCGACCAGGGCCGGATCTTCCGGCGTCACCTTGCTCGGGAAGTGCTCGAGCACCTTGCCGTCGCGGCCGATCAGGTATTTGGTGAAGTTCCATTTCGGCGCCTGGCCGGTGGCTTTGGTCAGGCTCGAATGCAACGGGTTGGCATCCGGGCCGGTAACCACGCTCTTGGCGAACATCGGGAATTTCACGCCATAGGTGTTGAAGCAGAGGTCCGCGATCTCTTTCGCATTGCCCGGCTCCTGCTTGCCGAAATCGTTCGACGGGAAGCCCAGCACCACCAGGCCGCGGCTGCCGTATTTCGCGTACAGCTTTTCCAGGCCTTCGTACTGCTTGGTGAAGCCGCAGTAGCTGGCCGTGTTCACTACCAGCACCACCTTGCCTGCGTACTGGCACAGGTCCTGGGGCGCCTCGTCCTGCAGGCGCTTGAAGTTCTGCTTGAGGATGGCGGGGCAGCTGGCCAGCGGACGCACCGCGGCTGGAGCGGTGGATGCCTGCGCGGCAGCCGGTTGTGCGACGCTCACGGCGGCAAGGGCGCCGATCAGCAGGAGGGTGTTCTTGAACATGGCAGGAGGTTCCGGGGGGTTGACGTGCCACGATTGTAACGCAGCCGCCCCCGGTAAAGACGCTCAGGCGTTCAGGCTGCGGTGCTCGATCTTGATGCAGTGGTTCATGACGACATCGAGCCCGGCGGCGCGCGCCATGTCGGCGGCCGGCTGGTTCTCGATATCGAGCTGCATCCACAGGCAGCCGGCGCGCACTGCAATGGCGTCGCGGGCGATCGGCGGAATGTCTTCGGACTTGCGGAAGCAGTCGACGATGTCGATCCGCTGGCCGCTCGTGGCCAGGCTATCCGCCGCTTCCTGCAAGGTGGCATGGACCTTCTCGCCGAGGATGGTCTCGCCTGCATAGGCCGGGTTCACCGGGATGATTTGATAACCGGCGCCTTGCAGGTATTCGGCCACGCCATGGCTGGCGCGGTCCGGCTTGTTGGACAGGCCGACGATGGCGACGGTCTTGCTGTCGTTGAGGATCTGGGGAATGCTTCTCATGGGTGGTGTTCGCTATGCTTGGGTCAGGGCTCGGCATCAGCTTATCAGGTTTGCATCTTTTTAGCGCGCGCGCTGGCGTCCTGCGCGCAAACGTGAAAAGATTGCGCACCCGTTTATCGTGAACCCATCCATGCGCCTGCCTGCCCTCTCCTGTCTTGCTGCTGCCTTCCTGGCTTTCTCCACTGCCGCCGGGGCCGCCGAGCCGCTGTCCGTGGTCGAGCAAAGCATCGTCCCCGTCACGGCCTGGGGCGGCACCCCGGCCGACGCATCCAAGGCGCGCCGCCATACCATCTCGCAGATCACCCTGCACCACCAGGGCGAGCCGTTCAAGCCGGGCACCGACGCGCAAGCCTACCTGCGCCGCCTGCAAAGCTGGTCGCGTGTCACCAAGGGCTGGCTCGACATCCCCTACCACTATGTCATCGACCTCGACGGCCGCACCTACGGCGCGCGCGACATCGCATTTGCGGGCGACACGAATACCGACTATGACCCGGCCGGCCATGCCCTGATCGAAGTGGTCGGCAATTTCGAGGAAGTGGAACCGAACCAGCAGCAGCTCGACGCGGTCGTGAACCTGATGGCCATGCTGGCAGCGAAATACAAGGTGTCGATCGACGATATCCGCAGCCACCGCGACCACTCCGACAAGACCGTGTGCCCAGGCGCGAATCTGTACCGCTACGTCAAAGAGGATTATTTCCGGCACAAGGTGGCGTTGCGCCTGGCCGGTGAGCAGGCCGGGAAGCATCGGTAGGGTGGGCGGCTTGTGATCTGGTCCACTGGACCAGATCACCCCGCGCGTTCAACCAGCGGAAGAATAGCCGCGCCTGGATTGCATGCGTGATTTGAACGCGCGGGCGGGAGACCCGCCCACCCTACGAGTCATCGGCTGCTCGTAGGGTGGGCAGATTCTGCCCACGCGTTCAAATCACATGTGAGACCAGGCTCACCACATCACATCACAGCCTGCGCCCCGGCAAATTACGCCCACCCTGCTTCAGCACGAAGGTCTGCCCGTCCTGTCCCGCCACCGGCTCGAAGCTGATCTCGGCATCGACGTCGCGCGAGAAGAACAGCGTGTCGCTCGAGGCGAAGATCTCGAGCTTGCCCTGCCCGGTGGCCTGGGCAAAATAGCGCTCGCCCTCACGCGTCAGTTCCATCACGAAGCCGGGACGCAGCTCGTAGCGCCCGGCACGCGCATCGAACGCGGCAGCGGCAAGCTTGACCGCTTGGCGCGGGGCCGGGGCGTCGCCGCTGCGCGGCTGCACCAGGGCGCCGCTGTCGGTGTACTGCACCACTTGGGTCACCATGCCTTTGGCGTCACGCTTGAATTCAAAGTACTCGAGCGATCCCGGGATGAAGACTTCGCTGGCCGACGAGGCCTTGACCGTGACCGGCGGCCGGCCGCTGCGCTGCATGACCAGCTTGTCGCCCTCGCGGCGGAACACGCGCTGTACGCCTTTCTCGACTTCGTAGGTGCCGGTCAGGCCGTCGAGCGCTGCCGGCTGCAGCGCGACCTCGGTGAATTCGCGATACGGCTTGCCGATGGCGACGCCGGCCGCCTTGCGCGCCACCACGCCCGGATTGGCCGGGCCGCTGTCGCTGTTGGCCAGCACGGCGACGTACAGCTTCTGCTCCGGCAGGCGCAGCGCATAGGTCGAGAAGCCATTGATGCCGCCGCCATGCCCGGTCATCGGCACGCCCTGCACCTTGCCGGCTTCCCAGCCATAGCCGTAGTTGGTGTCCTTGCCATCCAGCAGGCGGTAGGACGTAAAGGCTTTCTGCCAACTGGCCGGCGTGAGCAGCTTGCCACTGCCGATGGCGGCATCCCAGCGCGCCAGGTCGTCCACGGTCGACACCAGCGAGCCGGCCGCATAGGGCTGGCTCATGCTCAGCGCATGGCTCGGGCCATAGCCCTTCTCGGCGCGACTGTGGCCGGCGGCGCCCGGTCCCTTGCTGCGCTCGAAGCCTTCATAGGCCGTATGGGCCATGCCCAGCGGGACGAAGATGCGTTGCTCGACGAATTTTGCGTAGGACTGGCCGGAGACCTTCTCGATGATCGCGCCAAGCAGGAAATAACCCGAATTGTTGTAGCGATAACGGCTACCCGGCTCGAACTCGAGCGGATCGTTCTTGAACGAGTCGATCATCTGCGCCACCGTCAGGTCCTGCGCCATGCGCGTCATGTAGCCCGGCTTGCTGGTATAGCTGACGATGCCCGAAGTATGCGTGAGCAGGTGCTCGATGGTGATGCGCTTGCCCTGGGTCGGGTAGCCGGGCAAGTGCCTGGTGATGTCGTCGTCCAGCGCCAGCTTGCCTTCTTCGGCCAGCATCAGGATGCCGGTCGAGGTGAACTGCTTGGTAATCGAGCCGAGGCGCATGGCCATCTCCGGCGCCATCTTCACCCCCTTGCCCGTGTCGGCCATGCCGTAGGCCTTGCGCAGCACGGTCTTGCCATCCTTGACCACGATGATGGTGGCGCCCGGGGCGTCGGCCTGGAAATAGGGTGCGATCGAAGCGTCGATGCGGCTGGCCAGGTCCTGGGCGGCCAGCGGGGCCCTGGCGCTGTCTTGTGCAAACGCGGCCTGTGGGTGGCACAGGAACAGTACGGCGGCGCAAATGGCGGTACGGATCAGCATGGTCGGCATCCCTTTCTTGTCGTGAAGAGTTGTAAATATACGTTTGTGCCGGCCGCGGCCGCAACCGATCACCGATCAGTTGTTGTTTCCACGGGATAGATGGTCGTTTTCAGGGGGTGACCCGGACGGCGGCCGTGGCGCGCGGGCCGGCGCAGGGCGAAGCTGCGGAAACCGCGGACGAAAGCGCGGTGTTCGGGAGCAGGTCAGGACAGCTTGGCGGAGGCCAGGAACAGCCAGGTCACGGTGATCACGACCAGGCCGGTCACGGTCATGCACGACCAGGTGAAGAACCAGGCCGACAGCACGGTGGCCTGCAGCACCCGTTCGAACAGCACGCCCAGGGTGAAATCGAAGGCGGCCAGCATCGACCAGCGGCGCATGTACAGGGGCAGGTAGCGGCTCATGCGCTGGTTGTGCTGGCGCGCGGCATGGCGCTCGTAGAGGTCGCGCGCAGCATTCACGTCGCGGAACAGCCAGTCGAAGAACAGGAAGCGGTACAAGGTCTGGCGGAACGACGGTTCCGCCGGCGCTTGCCGCTCTTCGCCATGTTGCGGGGTATCAGGCATGGTCGACTCACGATCACGGTGTCTGGACATACTAAGCCGAATGCAAGGCCGGCACTAGTACGCTACCCAATCGTGCAGGCTGGTCGCTGCGCCGCGGCAAACAATCGGATGTTCGGCACAACGGCGCGGCCGGGGGTTCATCGGCTCGCAGTTTCGCTCCACACTTCCTCGCCACACTCGGTCGTCCTCATGTAGTTGTGCTTCGCTTCGCTTACTGTGCTCAGCTCGCGGCCCGACGTTCACCCACAAGAGTGCGCCCATGCTGGGCGCACATAAAAAAGGCAGCCCGAAGGCTGCCTCTTTGGTACGGCTTGAAACGGATGCCGAGAAATCAGCGGCCGCGCGAACGCAGCTTCTGGATCGCAGCCAGCTGCGCGATCGCCGCGGCCATTTCGGCCTGGGCTTTCGCGTAGTCGATCTTCGATTCCTTGTTCAGCATCAGCTCTTCGGCCTGCTTCTTGGCTTCCAGCGCCTTCGCTTCGTCCAGGTCGCCACCGCGGATCGCGGTGTCGGCCAGCACGGTCACGCCGTTCGGCTGCACTTCGAGGATACCGCCGGCCACGAAGACAAACTCTTCGCCGCCGCCAGCCTTCTGGATGCGCACGGCGCCCGGACGGATGCGCGTGATCAGCGGGGTGTGCTTCGGGTAGATACCCAGCTCACCAGCTTCACCCGGCAGCGTGACGAATTCGGCCAGGCCGGAGAAGATCTGCGCTTCGGCCGAGACCACGTCCACTTGCATAGTGTTTGCCATGTCTGTCCTAGGTTAAGAAACCAGCTTAAGCAGCAGCCAGTTTCTTGGCTTTCTCGATAGCTTCTTCGATGGTGCCGACCATGTAGAAGGCCTGCTCCGGCAGGTGGTCCAGTTCGCCCGATGCGATCATCTTGAAGCCCTTGATCGTGTCTTTCAGCGAAACGTACTTGCCTGGTGCGCCGGTGAAGACTTCAGCGACGTGGAAAGGCTGCGACAGGAAACGCTGCATCTTGCGGGCGCGAGCGACGACCAGTTTGTCTTCCGGCGCCAGTTCGTCCATGCCCAGAATCGCGATGATGTCACGCAGTTCCTTGTAGCGCTGCAGGGTGTTCTGCACGGCGCGCGCGGTGGCGTAGTGCTCTTCGCCGACGACCAGCGGGTCCAGCTGGCGCGAGGTCGAATCGAGCGGGTCGACCGCAGGGTAGATACCCAGCGAAGCGATGTCACGCGACAGCACGACGGTCGAGTCCAGGTGGGCGAAGGTGGTAGCAGGCGACGGGTCGGTCAAGTCATCCGCAGGGACGTAGACGGCCTGGATCGAGGTGATCGAACCGGTCTTGGTCGAGGTGATGCGCTCTTGCAGGCGGCCCATCTCTTCGGCCAGGGTAGGCTGGTAGCCCACTGCCGACGGCATACGGCCCAGCAGTGCCGAGACTTCGGTACCGGCCAGGGTGTAGCGGTAGATGTTGTCGACGAAGAACAGCACGTCCTTGCCTTCGTCACGGAAGGCTTCGGCCATGGTCAGGCCGGTCAGCGCGACGCGCAGGCGGTTGCCTGGTGGTTCGTTCATCTGACCGTAGACCATTGCCACTTTCGAGTTGGCAGGGTTTTCCAGGTCGACGACTTTTGCATCGGCCATTTCGTGGTAGAAGTCGTTACCTTCACGGGTACGCTCACCCACGCCGGCGAACACGGATAGGCCCGAGTGCGCTTTGGCGATGTTGTTGATCAGTTCCATCATGTTGACGGTCTTGCCGACGCCGGCGCCGCCGAACAGGCCGACTTTACCGCCTTTGGCGAACGGGCAGACCAGGTCGATGACCTTGATGCCGGTTTCCAGCAGGTCGGTCGATGGCGACAGTTCGTCGTAGGCCGGCGCATCGCGGTGGATCGAGGCCATGCGTTCGTGGCTGACCGGACCGCATTCGTCGATCGGGTTGCCCAGCACGTCCATGATGCGACCCAGGGTCGGGGTACCGACCGGGACCATGATTGGTGCGCCGGTGTTCTGGATGATCATGCCGCGACGCATGCCGTCCGAGCTACCCAGAGCAATGGTACGGACCACGCCGTCGCCCAGCTGTTGCTGGACTTCCAGGGTCAGATCCGAGCCTTCCATTTTCAGTGCGTCGTACACTTTCGGCATGGCGTTACGTGGGAATTCCACGTCAACCACTGCGCCGATACACTGAACGATTTTGCCATCAGCCATGTTCGTTCCTTCAGAAATATAGTTAAATTCTTTTGCTTGAATCGTGAAGAGCGTTTAGTCAGTTATGGTCAGTTGGGGACAGAGTACCGCTCGCTACGCTCGCTTAACTCTTTCCCCAAATGTTTTTTAGACTGCTGCAGCGCCCGACACGATCTCGGAGAGTTCTTTGGTAATCGCAGCCTGGCGGGTCTTGTTGTAGACCAGCTTCAGGTCGCTGATGACACTGCCGGCGTTATCGCTCGCGGCCTTCATCGCAACCATGCGCGCCGATTGCTCGGACGCCAGGTTTTCTGCCACCGCCTGGTACACCAGCGCTTCCACGTAACGCACCAGCAACTCGTCGATGACGACTTGCGGTTCCGGTTCGTAGATGTAGTCCCAGCTGTGCGCGCCCGCTTCGGTCTGCAGGTGCTTGGCCGGCAGCGGCAGCAGCTGTTCGACCATCGGTTCCTGCTTCATCGTGTTGATGAACTTGGTGTAGCACAGGTAGACAGCATCGAGCTTGCCTTCCTGGTACGCGTCCAGCATCACTTTGACCGGGCCGATCAGCTTTTCCAGGTGCGGCGTATCGCCGAGCTGGGTGGCTTGCGACACCAGCTTCATGCCCAGGCGGTTCAGGAAACCGAGGCCCTTGTTGCCAATGGCAACTGCCTCGACGCGGTTACCCGCTTGTTCCTGCTCGCGCGCCTTGACGGTCACCTGGCGCAGGATGTTGGTGTTCATGCCGCCGCACAGACCCTTGTCGGTCGTGACGACGATGAAGCCCACAGCCTTCGCCTGCACGTGCTTGGCTTGCGCCATGAACGGGTGCGTGTACTCCGGGTTTGCGCCGGCCAGATTGGCGGTGATGTTACGAACCTTGTCACTATAGGGACGGGCTGCGCGCATACGGTCCTGCGCCTTGCGCATTTTCGATGCGGCGACCATTTCCATCGCCTTGGTGATCTTCTTCGTATTTTCTACGCTCTTGATCTTGCCACGAATCTCTTTGCCTGCTGCCATGAGTCCTTACTCCTTCCGCGCACCGGCGCCGTGCTCGCACGACGCCGGTTTGACGATTAATATGCGCCGGATTTCTTGAAATCAGCAATGGCAGCGGCCAGCGCAGCTTCGCCGTCCTTGTCCAGTTGCTTGGTGTCGTCGATCTTCGCCATCAGGGCAGCGTGGCCCGACTTCAGGAAGTTGTGCAGGCCGTGCTCGAATGGCAGCACTTTCTTGACTTCGATGTCGTCCAGGTAGCCTTTGTTGACGGCGAACAGCGATGCGGCCATCAGCGAGGTCGACAGCGGCGAGAACTGCGGCTGCTTCAGCAGTTCGGTGACGCGCGCGCCACGGTCCAGCTGCTTGCGGGTCGATTCATCCAGGTCCGATGCGAACTGCGCGAACGCAGCCAGCTCACGGTACTGGGCCAGGTCGGTACGGATACCGCCCGACAGGTTCTTGATGACCTTGGTCTGTGCTGCACCACCGACGCGCGACACCGAGATACCGGCGTTGATCGCAGGACGGATACCGGCGTTGAACAGCGAGGTCTCCAGGAAGATCTGGCCGTCGGTAATCGAAATCACGTTGGTCGGCACGAAGGCCGAGACGTCGCCCGCCTGGGTTTCGATGATCGGCAGTGCGGTCAGCGAACCGGTCTTGCCGGTGACGGCGCCGTTGGTGAACTTGGTCACGTAGTCGGCGTTCACGCGTGCTGCGCGCTCGAGCAGGCGGCTGTGCAGGTAGAACACGTCGCCTGGATAGGCTTCGCGGCCTGGTGGGCGGCGCAGCAGCAGCGAGATCTGGCGATAAGCGACGGCTTGCTTCGACAGGTCATCGTATACGATCAGTGCGTCTTCGCCGCGGTCGCGGAAGTATTCGCCCATCGCGCAGCCCGAGTAGGCCGAGATGTATTGCATCGCTGCCGATTCCGACGCCGAAGCGGCGACGACGATGGTGTATTCCATTGCGCCGTGCGTTTCCAGCGAGCGCACGATGTTCTTGATCGTCGAAGCCTTCTGGCCGATCGCGACGTACACGCAGGTGACGCCCTGGCCTTTTTGGTTGATGATCGCATCAACCGCAACAGCCGACTTGCCGGTCTGGCGGTCGCCAATGATCAGCTCGCGCTGGCCACGGCCGATCGGCACCATTGCGTCGATCGACTTGATGCCGGTCTGCATAGGCTGCGAGACCGATTCGCGGGCGATCACGCCCGGGGCGATCTTTTCGATCGGGGCGGTCAGGGTGGTGGCGATCGGACCCTTGCCGTCAATCGGCTGGCCCAGCGCATTGACCACGCGGCCACGCAGTTCAGGACCGATCGGCACTTCCAGGATGCGGCCGGTGGTCTTGACGATGTCGCCTTCCGAGATGTGCTCGTAGGCACCCAGGATGACCGAACCGACCGAGTCGCGCTCGAGGTTCATCGCCAGGCCGAAGGTGTTGCCAGGGAATTCCAGCATCTCGCCCTGCATCACGTCCGACAGACCGTGGATGCGGCAGATACCGTCGGCGACGGAGATCACCGTGCCTTGATTGCGAACGTCAGCCGAACCCTCGAGGCCCTGGATGCGGCTCTTGATCAGTTCGCTGATTTCAGATGAATTAAGTTGCATGAGTGCTAACTCCTAATGTTTTTGATGCGTAGGGCAAGGGCGCGGCGCGGGCGGGCGAAATGCGATGTTCGGTTACGACACCAGCGCAACATGCATCTGTTGCAGCTTGGCGCGCACCGAGGTATCGAGCACTTCGTCGCCGACGACCACGCGCACACCACCGATCAGCGAAGGATCCACTGTTACCGTTGGGTTCAGCTTGCGGCCAAATTTCTTTTCCAGCGTAGCGACCAGCTGGGCCAGCTGGTCACCCGAGATCTCGAACGCACTATGGACGGCCGCATCGGCGGCGCCTTCGTGGGCGTTCTTCAAGGCCGCAAACTGGACGGCGATCGCCGGCAGCACGTTGACGCGGCCGTTTTCGGCCAGCATCGCGATAAAGTTCTTCGCTTCGGCGTTCAGCGGCGACTTGACCAGGGACGCAATCGTGTCGCCCAGCTGTGCCGGCGTGACGTTCGGATTGCTGGCGAAGGCCTGCACGTCCGGATTGGCCCCAATCTGGCCCAGTTCCGATGCGATGGCAGACCACGCCGCCATGTCGCCCGACTGGGCAACACGGAACAGCGCTTCGGCGTAAGGGCGGGCGACGGTTGCGATTTCTGCCATGATCAGAGCTCGGTCGACAGTTTCGACAGCAGGTCGGCATGGGCCGCTGCGTTCACTTCGCGCTTCAGGATCTGCTCGGCGCCTTGCACTGCCAGCGTGGCAACCTGGCCACGCAGTTCTTCGCGGGCACGGGTCACTTGCTGCTCGGCGTCGGCCTGTGCGGCGGCGACAATACGGGCGGCTTCTTCGTTAGCGGTCAGCTTGGCTGCGTCGATGATCTGGGCAGCGCGCTTCTCGGCGTCGACAATGCGCTTCTGGACTTCGTCACGGGCGCCTGCCATTTCAGCCTGCACGCGCTTTTCAGCGGCGGCCAGGTCGGCCTTGCCACGGTCAGCAGCGGCCAGGCCATTCGCAATCCTCTCAGCGCGCTCGTCGAGCGCTTTCATCAGTGGAGGCCACACGAATTTCATCGTGAAGCCCGCCAGGATGAGGAAGACCACGAGCTGTGCAAACATCGTTGCGTTAAGGTTCACGGTATTTTCCTTCTCACAAAAACGGATGCCGAACCGTGATGGTTCGGCCCTTCAAAACCAGGCTGTCCTGATATTAGACAGGTGGGGTGAACGGATTTGCGAATGCGAACAGCATGGCGATACCGACGCCGATCAGGAATGCCGCGTCGATCAGGCCAGCCAGCAGGAACATCTTGGTCTGCAGGGTGTTCATCAGTTCTGGCTGACGTGCAGAAGCTTCGAGGTATTTACCGCCCATGATGGCGATGCCGATGCAAGCACCGATAGCACCCAGGCCGATGATCAAACCGCAAGCCAGTGCAACAAAAGAAAGGTCAGTCATGAGTTACTCCAAAAGTTAAATTGAAAACTAGATTAAAAACTACAACTTCTTTACAACCACTATCTGTTCGATGCTTGCGGCGCCGATCAGTGGCCTTCGTGAGCCTGACCGAGGTACACAAGCGTCAGCATCATGAAGATGAAGGCCTGCAGGAACACGATCAGGATGTGGAAGATCGCCCAGATCGAGCCTGCGATTACCTGGCCGACGAAACCAAAGATGGTGGCGGTCGAACCAAGCAAAGCGATCAATAAGAACAGCAGCTCGCCGGCGAACATGTTGCCGAACAGTCGCATACCGAGCGACACCATTTTTGCTGCGTATTCGATGATGTTCAGCAGGAGGTTGAACGGCGCCATCCAGATGCCAAACGGTGCTGCAAACAGTTCGTGGAGCCAGCCGCCCAGGCCCTTGACCTTGATGCCGTAGTACAGCATCAGGATGAGCACGCCGAGCGAAATGCCGATGGTGCCGTTCAGGTCTGCGGTCGGAACCACGCGGTGATACGGGAAGATGTTTTCCACACCGGCCAGGCTGAACAGGTAAGAGAACATGTCGACCGGCAGGAAGTCCAGCGAGTTCATCAGGGCAACCCAGACGAACACGGTCAGTGCAGCCGGCGCGATGAAGCTGCGGTCGCCATGAACGATCGACTTCGACTGGTCTTCCACCATCTCGACCAGCATCTCGACCGCGGCCTGGAAACGGCCCGGCACGCCGGACGTGGCGCGACGCGCAGCCATCCACATGATCAGGCAGCCGAGCACGCCCATGGCGATCGACCAGAACAGCGTGTCGTAGTGAACGACGGAAAAATCGACCGGACCGTTTTGATGCTGGTTCGACAGGTGACCCAGGTGGTGTTTGATGTATTCTGAAGCGGTGGGCGCGTGAGCTGCTGCGCCTTCTACGGTTGGATTCGCCATTATCAGTGCCTAAATAATAAGATGATGTAACTTTTCAGCGCCACGATGAACCCGGCCAACAAGGCCAGCCAGTTCAGGTCGTGGTACAACTTGGCGCTTGCGAACAGGAGCGCAAGCGTCAACGCAATCTTTACAAATTCCCAGATGAAGAATGTCACGGGGCTCGCGCCGCCCGGCCTTTGGGTACCGGCATACAGGCGAACCGCCATGATTGCATTGGGCACTACACAGCACAATCCGCCCAATACCGCAGAAAACATCGCAGCCAGTCCCCCCAGCAGTGCGGCGATGAGGCCGACGACTACCGTTGCCAACAATTGCAGGGAGACGATGCGCAGCATGTTTTTCTTATTCCGCGCTAGCGCATTGGGACGAGTTACGATGTGGTAATTACACGAATCAGCGGGATTATAAGTGGTTATACGGACGCGAGTCAAACGTTTCCGGACTTATAACTGCCCCGTAAAGATGCGCTGAAAGCAACAGAAAAAGTGCTGAAAACTCTATCTTTTCAGATACTTAACAGATGAGGTAGGCATGTGCATGACCTGCGGCTCGAGGGTGGGCAATTCGTAGTTCAGGCCACTGGCCTGAACTACCTTGCCCACGCGTTCAAGCGGCTGGTGAATATTGCACTGCGAGATGCACACGTCTGTTGAACGCGTGGGCAGAATCTGCCCACGCTACATATAGAAGATTGCGAAGCTTGCGTCTTATGCGCGCAGGCGCGCCAGCACACCATCGAGGATGTCGAGGTCGGCGAAGTCGATGATCAATTGCCCCTTGCCCTTGGTGCCCATCTTGAACATCACCGGGGTGGCGAGCTTGTCCGACAGTTCTTCTTCCAGGCGCACGATGTCGCCCGGCTTGTCCTTGGCGCGCGCCGCAGCTGCCGGGCTCGCCTCTTCCTCGATCGCACGCGCCACCAGCTTTTCGGTTTCGCGTACCGACAGGCGCTTGGCGATCACCTGGTTGGCCAGGGTGATCTGGTGCGCGCTGTCGACGGCGAGCAAGGCACGGGCATGGCCCATGTCGATGTCGCCCGCCATCAGCATGGTCTGGACCGGCGAGGCCAGGTTAATCAGGCGCAACAGGTTCGATACCGCACTGCGCGAGCGGCCGACGGCGCTGGCGGCCTGCTCATGGGTGAAATTGAAGTCGTTGATCAGGCGCTGGATGCCCTGCGCTTCTTCCAGCGGGTTCAGGTCTTCGCGCTGGATGTTCTCGATCAGGGCCATGGCCGCGGCGGACTGGTCGTCGACGTCGCGCACCAGTACCGGGATTTCATCCAGGCCGGCCATTTGCGCAGCGCGGAAGCGCCGCTCGCCGGCGATGATCTCGTAAGGCACTTTCGCTCCCTCCCCCAGCGGACGCACCAGCACCGGCTGCATGATGCCCTGGGTCTTGATCGACGCGGCCAGCTCGCTCAGCGAGGTTTCGTCCATGCGGGTGCGCGGCTGGTACTTGCCGGCCTGGATCTGAGTGATCGGCAGCGACGAGGGTGCGCTGGCCGGGGCCGGCTCGCTGTCGCCGCCCAGCAGGGCGTCGAGTCCGCGGCCGAGGCCTTTCAGTTTTTTGGTTGCCATTTCTGTGTCAGCTCTCTTTTCTGGATTACATGGTCTTGATGCGTTCGACCATTTCGGCGCCGAAGGCGATGTAGGCCTGGGCACCCTTGGACGATGGATCGAACACGACGCCGGGAATGCCGTAGGACGGCGCTTCGGCCAGGCGCACGTTGCGCGGGATGATGGTCTTGAATACCTTGTCGCCAAAGTGCTGCTCGAGCTGGCTCGAGACCTGCTGCGACAGCGTCATGCGCGTATCGAACATCACGCGCAGCAGGCCGATGATGCGCAGGTCGGTATTCAGGTTGGCGTGCACCTTCTTGATCGTGTTGACCAGGTCGGACAAGCCTTCGAGCGCGTAGTACTCGCACTGCATCGGGATGATCACGCCATGCGCCGCGCACAGGCCATTTAGCGTCAGCAGCGACAATGCCGGCGGGCAGTCGACCAGGATGAAGTCATAGTCCTCGGCGACGAGGGCCAGTGCGTCCTTGAGGCGGCGTTCGCGGTTCTCGAGCGAGACCATCTCGACCTCGGCGCCGGCCAGCTCGCGGTTGGCGGGCAGCACGTCGAAGCGCCCTGCTTCGGAGCGCAGGCGCGCGCCCGCTACATCGGCTTCCCCGAGCAGCACCTGGTAGATTGAGCTTTCCAGGGATGCCTTGTTGATGCCGGCCCCCATGGTGGCATTGCCCTGCGGGTCGAGATCGACCAGCAGCACGCGCTGGTCCAGCTTCGCAAGGCCTGCCGACAAGTTGACGGTGGTGGTGGTCTTGCCGACTCCACCCTTCTGGTTCGCTACGCAAAAAATCTTCGCCATCTATTCTTATCCGTGGAAGCAATGATACGGTGCAATGAGCAAGGCGCTATACCGTTCATACCGTACAAACCATTTTAATGGTTCGTATTGTATAAACTGTATAAACTATTTATACGGTTTATTCTGTTTAGCTTGAAACGGCGCTCGCGCGCTCGACGAAAACTAGGTGGCGTTCCGCTCCCAGCTTTGGCACCTGCAATGGCTGCAAGCCGGTCACTTTCCATTCCTCGGGAATGCGCTCCTGTTCTTCCGGGGGCGCCACCCCTTTCAGGGCGATGAATTTCCCGCCGTCGAGCAGCAGGTGTCCCGACCAGTTCAGGAAATCCGACAGGTCTGCAAAAGCGCGCGAGGTAATCACGTCGAATTTTTCGCTCACGGCAAGTTCCTGCACCTTCATCGTGTATACGGTGACGTTGGCCAGTTCCAGCTCCGCCTTGACCTGCTTGAGGAAGGCGGTTTTCTTGTGCACGGTGTCGATCATCGACACTCGCATGTCGGGCCGGCAGATGGCCAGCACGATGCCCGGCAAGCCGCCGCCCGCCCCGACATCCAGCACATTGCGTGCGTCTGCGAATGCCGGCACTGCCGCCAGTGAATCGAGCAGGTGGTGCGTGACCATCTGCATCGGGTCGCGCAGCGAGGTCAGGTTATAAATGCCGTTCCATTTATTCATCAGCGCCAGGTAATCGAGCAGCTGTTCCTGCTGCGCCTGGGTCACGCCGAGTTGCATCTCGTCGATGCCCTGGCTTAGTACCTGCGCCAGTGCGGCGCGGTCAAAATACTTCATTCAGCCAGCTCCGTGCCGTTGTTCGTGGTTGTCGTGCTAAAGCCCTTGGCGCCGCGTTTTTTCAGGTGCACCAGCAGCAGCGAGATCGCCGCCGGGGTCACGCCCGAAATGCGCGAGGCCTGGCCCAGCGTTTCCGGGCGCGCCTTGTCGAGCTTCTGGCGAACCTCGAAAGACAGGGCAGCGATGTCCAGGTAGTCCAGGTTGTCCGGCAATTTCAGGTTTTCGTAGTGGTCGTGACGTTCCACTTCTTTGGCCTGGCGGTCGATGTAGCCCGCGTATTTCAGCTGAATTTCGACTTGCTCCCGCACCGCCGGATCCTCGACACCGGGCCCGGCCAGCGGCTGGCCTTCGATGCCGTTCATGCTCATCAGGGTGTCGTACTGGACACCCGGGCGGCGCAGCAGGTCGGCCAGGTTGTATTCGCGCTCGATCGCCTGCCCTACCACGCGCTCCGATTCGGCGGCTGCCAGGATGCGCGGGTTGACCCAGGTCGAGCGCAGGCGCTCGAGTTCCCGGGCGACGGATTCGCGCTTGGTCTCGAAGGCGGCCCACTGGGCGTCGCCCACGATGCCCAGCTTGCGGCCGATTTCCGTCAGGCGCATATCCGCATTGTCTTCACGCAGCGACAGGCGGTATTCCGCGCGGCTGGTGAACATACGGTAGGGCTCGGCCACACCCTGGGTGGTCAGGTCGTCGACCAGCACGCCGAGGTAGGCTTCCGAACGGCCCGGCGTCCAAGCGTCCTGCTCCTTGGTCTGCAGCGCCGCATTCAGGCCAGCCAGCAAGCCCTGGGCCGCCGCTTCTTCGTAGCCGGTGGTGCCGTTGATCTGGCCGGCGAAGAACAGGCCCTTGATCGACTTGGTCTCGAGCGAAGCCTTCAGGCCGCGCGGGTCGAAATAATCGTATTCGATTGCATAGCCCGGGCGCAGGATGAAGGCGTTTTCCATGCCCTTCATCGAGCGCACCAAGGCCAGCTGCACGTCGAACGGCAGGCTGGTCGAGATCCCGTTCGGGTAGAACTCATGGGTCGTGAGTCCTTCCGGCTCCAGGAAGATCTGGTGCGATTCCTTGGTGGCGAAGCGGTGGATCTTGTCTTCAATCGACGGGCAATAGCGCGGTCCCACGCCTTCGATCACGCCGGTGTACATCGGGCTGCGGTCGAGACCGGCGCGAATGATGTCGTGGGTCTGCTCGTTGGTGTGCGTCACCCAGCACGGCACCTGGCGCGGGTGCATGGCGGCATTGCCCATGACCGAGAACACCGGCACCGGATCGAGGTCGCCCGGCTGTTCGGACAGCACCGAGAAATCGATGCTGCGGCCATCGATGCGCGGCGGCGTGCCGGTCTTCAGGCGCCCTTGCGGCAGCTTCAGTTCTTTCAAACGGCTCGACAGCGACATCGCCGGCGGATCGCCGGCGCGGCCACCAGAATAGCTTTGCAGGCCGACGTGGATCTTCCCGTCCAGGAAGGTACCGGCGGTCAGCACCACCGCGCGGGCGCGAAACTGCACGCCGACCTGGGTGACGGCGCCGACCACGCGATCGCCCTCCACCATCAAATCGTCCACTGCTTGCTGGAACAACCACAAGTTCGGCTGGTTTTCCAGGCGCGCACGGATCGCTGCCTTGTACAGGATGCGGTCGGCCTGGGCGCGGGTAGCGCGCACAGCCGGGCCCTTGGACGAGTTCAGGATGCGAAACTGGATGCCCGACTCATCGGTAGCGATGGCCATGGCGCCGCCGAGGGCGTCGACTTCCTTGACCAGATGGCCCTTGCCGATGCCGCCGATCGACGGATTGCAGGACATCTGGCCCAGAGTTTCGATGTTGTGGGTCAGCAGCAGGGTCTTTTGACCGGTGCGAGCGGACGCGAGTGCAGCTTCGGTGCCGGCATGGCCGCCGCCGACGACAATGACGTCGAATTGGGTTGGAAATAGCATGATGGGAGCGAGGCGAGGAGACTAATGCGCGATTATAGATTCTTTTTTCTTATAGGACTCTTTAAGGGTCTGAAAACGACAGATTTGTTTCACGTGGAACAGTTAGCTCGACCGTGGTTTGGCCCGCTGGATTGTTTCACGTGGAACAAATTAAGACGCTGATAAAAAAAAGCCGGGCAAGCCCGGCTTCATTGTTTCACGTGGAACAATCACCACCCAATCTTGGTAAAAGCATCGTAAGCCGTTTTCACGATCAGCACGGACACCACGACGAGAAAGAGCTTGCGCACGAATCCGCTGCCGTGTTTCAGCGCCAGCCTGGTGCCGATCAGGGACCCTGCCACCTGGCAGCCCGCCATCATCAGGCCCAATTGCCACAGCAAGTGCCCGCTGTAACCGAACCACATCAGCGCCGAAAAATTGCAGGCGACGTTGACGATCTTCGCTGCAGCCGACGCACTCAGGAAATCAAAGCCGAAGAAACGTACGAACAGAAAGATCAGGAAGCTGCCAGTGCCCGGACCGAAGAAGCCATCATAGAAGCCGATGGCCGCACCGATGGCGATGGCCCAGTAGCGTTCGGCCAGGCCGCTGTGTACCGGTGCATGAACCGAGCCCAGGTCTTTTTTCTTGAACGTATAGACGGCTACCGCAACCAAGATGATCGGCAGCAGCGTACGTACAAAGTCCGCCGGGACCCGCGTGACGGTCCAGGCTCCCGCGAACGACAACACGAAAGCCGCCATGGCCGCGGGCGCCGCCGTGCTCCAGGCCACCCTCACCCGGCGTGCGTAATTGACTGCCGCGGCGCTGGTGCCAAAGATGCTGGCGAACTTGTTCGTCCCCAGCAGCGTTGCGGGAACTTCCTTGGGCAGGAGGGAAAAGATGGCAGGAATCTGGATCAGGCCGCCGCCACCGACGACGGCGTCGACCAGCCCGGCGGTGAAGGCAGCGGCGCCGAGCCACACAAAATCAATCATGGGAAAAGTGAAAGGAATGCAGAGGCTGCATTGTACGGCAGCGCTTGCCGACAGCGCATGGACAGCTTGCCACGGCCGCTTGCGGATGGGTTAAGCTGGCGTGATAACAATCAGGAGACACCGCATGACCGCTTTCGCCTTCAGCACCGTAGCCACCATCCTGTCCGAACCCGGGGTCACCGGCCGCCTTGGCGACGTGATCGCAGAACGCTTCCCGGCTGCACGCCGTATCCTGATCGTCACCGATGCGGGCTTCGTGCGCACCGGACTGCTCGAGCGTCCCCAACTCAGCCTGGAACAAGCGGGCATGACGGTCGCCGTGTTTTCCGGCGTCGTAGCGGATCCGCCAGAAGCCATCGTGATGGATGCGGTCGATACAGCACGGCGCATCGCCGCCGATCTTGTAATCGGTTTTGGCGGCGGCAGTTCGATGGACGTGGCCAAGCTGGTGGCAGTGCTGGCGCCGTCGGAGCAGCCGCTCGGCGAGATCTATGGCATCGGCAAGATAAATGGGCAACGGCTGCCGCTGGTGCAGGTGCCGACCACGGCGGGTACAGGATCGGAAGTCACGAATATCGCCATCGTCACCACCGGCGCCACCACCAAGATGGGCGTGGTCGCGCCGCAGCTGTATGCGGACCTGGCAATCCTCGATGCGGCCTTGACGCTGGGGCTGCCGCCGCTGGTCACTGCGGCCACGGGTATCGATGCGATGGTGCATGCGATCGAAGCCTATACCAGCAAGCACAAGAAGAACCCGCTGTCCGATGCGCTGGCGCGCGAAGCCCTGTCGCTGTTATCAAACAACCTGGTCCGCGCATGCACACACGGCACCGCCCTGGAAGCGCGCCAGGCCATGCTGCTGGGGGCCTGCCTGGCCGGCCAGGCGTTTTCGAATGCGCCGGTCGCCGCCGTCCATGCGCTGGCCTATCCGATCGGCGGGATTTTCCACGTACCGCACGGCTTGTCCAACTCGCTGGTGCTGCCGCATGTGTTGCGTTTCAACCTGCCCCAGGCGGCGACGCTATATGCGGAGCTGGCTGGCATCGTGGTGCCCGATGCGAGCGGCAGTAATGAAGCGCGGGCAGAAGCGCTCATTGCTGCTATGCAACAAATCGGCAAGCTCACAGGAATCGAAACGACGCTGCGACAGGTGGGCATCAAGGAATCGGACCTCGACCGGCTGGCGGACGACGCCATGCTGCAGACCCGGCTGCTCGGCAACAACCCGCGGGAGGTCACCCGCGCCGATGCCCACGCGATCTATGCCGCTGCCTTATAGGATGTTTAATGCCTTATAGGCTGCTGTTTAATTAAGCAGCAGGGCGCAGGAAATCGAGCAGCAGCGCGTTCAGGCGTTCGGTTGCCGACAGCTGCATCCAGTGCCCTGCCCGCTCCAGCTTTTCGTAGCGGAAGCCGGCACGGCAATGGTGGAGGGAATCGAGCATCTGTTTTTCGCCCAGCGCCGGATCGCGGTCGCTCCAGACCCCCATCACCGGCACTTCGACCGAACGCCAGTGATGCGGGCGCCCAAGCTTGATGTTCGCCCGGTAGTAATTCAGCGCCGCCGTCAGGCGCCCTTCCGACTCCAGCGCCGCGCGCCACAACGCCAGTTGTTCGGGCCGGTTCGTTAGTTGGCGCAGGAAGAACCAGTCGTTGGCCCGGATCGCCGCTTCACCGGCGACCGGCATCAGGAAGCCGAGGATGTACCAGAAGCGCATCTGCTGGGCCACGCCTGCGCTGGCGATCGCCGCCGGATGGCCGGTGGACAGGGCCACGAAGCGCTCGAAGCGCTGCGGCGCATTCATGCATAGCTGCCAGCCGACCAGTCCGCCCCAGTCGTGGCCGACCAGCGAAACCTTGTCCAGGCCCAGCTTGTCCATCAGGCCGAGGATGTCGGCGCACAGGAATTCGATGGCATAGGCGCCGGTGCCCGGCGGCGCATCGGTCAGGCCGTAGCCGCGCAGGTCCGGCGCGATCACGCGCATGCCGCCGGCGGCCAGGGCCGGGATCTGGTGGCGCCAGATGGCGTGGGTATCGGGAAAGCCGTGCAGCAGGATGACGGCAGGTCCGTGTCCTGCGCTGACGTAATGCTTGCGCAGGCCGTGTACATCGACGAAATGGGATTCCAACATGCTCGCTCCGGGTGCCCGGTGCGCCTGCCTCAGGCCAGCCTAGGCCGCCAGTTTGCGGCCACGCTCCACCAGCGCACCTATCTCCCCAACAATACCACGGCGGAACAATAGAACACAGATAATGAAGATCAGGCCGATGACCATGCCGACCGAGTCACCCAGGGTGGCGAACCACGCGATGCCGAGCTTCTCCGCCAGCCATGCGCCAAGGTCGCCGAGCTTGTTTTCGAGCGCGATCACCAGGAAGGCGCCGAGGATCGGCCCGGCCATCGTTCCCATGCCGCCTACAAGGGTCATCAGGATGACCAGGCCCGACATGGTCCAGTGGACGTCGGTCAGGGTTTCAAAGCCCAGCACGACCGTTTTGGTGGCTCCTGCGAGCCCTGCCAGCCCCGCCGACAGCACGAAGGCCAGCAGCTTGTAGCGGTCGACGTCGTAACCGAGCGAAATGGCGCGCGGCTCGTTCTCCTTGATTGCCTTGAGCACCTGCCCAAACGGCGAATGCACGATCCGCACGATCAGCGCAAAGCCGGCGACGGCAATCGCCAGCACCACGAAGTACATCGCCAGGTCGCTGGAGAGGTCGAGCAGCCCGAACAAGTGCCCGCGCGGCACGCCCTGCAGGCCATCCTCGCCATGCGTCAGCGGCGAGCGCAGCGCGGCGAAATACACCATCTGGGCCAGCGCCAGCGTGATCATCGAAAAATAGATGCCCTGGCGGCGGATGGCGAGTGCGCCGATCACCAGCCCCAGCAGGCTAGATGCCGCCACCCCGAGCACGATGCCGAGCTCGGTCGGCAGGCCCAGCACCGTCAGCAGGTGTCCCGTCACATAGCCCGCGCTGCCGAAAAAAGCGGCATGGCCGAAAGACAGCAGGCCGGTAAAACCAATCAGGAGGTTGAAGGCGCAGGCGAACAAGGCAAAGCACAGCAGCTTCATCAGGAAGACCGGATAGGCGAAAAAGGGCGCCGCGAGGAACAGCGCCAGCGCGAGCAGGTAGCCGATTTTCTTGTTCATTATTTCTCCTTGCCAAACAATCCCGCCGGACGCAGCAGCAGGACGATCACCATCACGACGAACACGACGACTTCCGAGCCTTCCGGATAGAGCACGCGCGTCAACCCTTCGATGACGCCCAGCGCCAGCCCGGTGAGGATGGAGCCGAGGATCGAGCCCATGCCGCCGATCACGACCACGGCGAACACGACGATGATCAGGTTCGAGCCCATCAGCGGCGTGACATTGATGACGGGCGCCGCCAGTACGCCCGCGAAACCGGCCAGCGCCACGCCGAAGCCGTAGGTGAGCGTGACCATCAGCGGCACGTTGATGCCAAAGGCTTCGACCAGTTTCGGGTTCTCGGTGCCGGCGCGCAGGTAGGCGCCGAGGCGGGTCTTTTCGATGACGAACCAGGTGGACAGGCAGACGATGAGGGAGGCGGCCACCACCCAGGCGCGGTAGTTCGGCAGGATCATGAAGCCGAGGTCGGTGGCCCCGGCGAGCTGTTCCGGCACGTCGAGCGTCTGGCCGGACACCCCGAAGAAGGAGCGGAAGGTCCCTTCCAGCAGCAGCGTGATGCCGAAGGTCAGCAGCAGGCCGTACAGGTGGTCGAGCTTGTACAGCCAGCGCAGCATGGAGCGCTCGATCAGGATGCCGAGCAGGCCGACCAGGAGCGGCGCCAGCAGCAACATGGCCCAGTAGTTCAGGCCGAAGCTGGTGACGCCGATATAGGCGGTGAAGGCGCCGACCATGTACAGCGCGCCGTGGGAAAAGTTGATGACGTTGAGCAGGCCGAAGATCACGGCCAGGCCGAGCGAGAGCATGGCGTAGAAGGAGCCGTTGACCAGGCCGAGGAGGAGCTGGCTCAGCAGGGCTTGGTGGGGGATGCCGAAGATTTCCATGGGCTCGAGTCTGGGATGGCGCGTTTCGCGAACGCGCCAGGGTCTGCATGAATGAACTTGCCGCTGAAAGTGAGACCGTCGCACCGGCGAAGGCCGGTGCCCAAGTTCGTTGCGCAGCCAATGTGCACACAAAATTGGTTCCGGCCTTCGCCGGAAGTCGGAGCCGCCAGTGGCGGGTACGACGGTTTTTCAGCTAATTCAAAGAATCAAGGCTGTCTATTTGCGGAGGACTATTACTTCCACAACGCGCACTTGCTCTCCGCCTTCTTTGTATACGCCTGGTCGCCCGGGATGGTAGCCGCGACCTTGTAGTAGTCCCAGGCGCCCTTCGATTCCTGAGGCGTTTTCACCTGCATCAGGTACATGTCGTAGACCATGCGCCCGTCCGGGCGGATGATGCCGTTCTTGGCGAACATGTCGTTGACCGGGGTTTTCTTCAGGTGGGCCATGACCTTGTCGGCGTTGTCGGTGCCGGTCGCCTTGACCGCGCCCAGGTACTGCATCGCGGCCGAGTAGTCGCCGGCCTGCAGCATCGACGGCTGCTTCTTCATCTTGGCGAAATAGCGCTTGGCCCAGGCGCGCGACTCGGGCGTGCGGTCCCAGTACCAGCCTTCGGTGAAATACATGCCCTGGGTCGTGTTCAGGCCCAGGGTGTGGATATCGTTGATGAACACCAGCAGGCCGGCGATCTTCATCTTCTTGTTCAGGCCGAACTCGTTGGCGGCCTTCACTGCGTTGATCAGGTCGCCGCCGGCATTGGCCATGCCCAGCACCTGCGCCTTGGACGATTGCGCCTGCAGCAGGAAGGACGAGAAGTCCGAGGCCGAGAGCGGGTGCTTGACGCTGCCCAGCACGGTGCCGCCGCCGGCCTTGACGACATCGGCGGTGTCCTTCTCGAGCGACTGGCCAAAGGCATAGTCGGCGGTCAGGAAATACCAGGACTTGCCGCCCTGCTTGAGCATGGTCGAGCCGGTGCCGCGCGCCAGCGCCACCGTGTCGTAGGCGTAATGGACGGTGTAGGGCGTGCACTGTTCGTTGGTCAATTGCGCGGTGCCGGAACCGATCGCGATGAAGACCTTTTTCTTTTCCGCGGCGACCTTGGCCATGGCCAGGCTGGCGCCGGAATTGGTACCGCCGACCAGGAGGTCTACGCCCTGCTGGTCGAACCATTCGCGCGCCTTCGAGGCGGCGATGTCCGGCTTGTTCTGGTGGTCGGCCACGACCAGCTGGATCTTCTTGCCGTTGATGGCGCCGCCCATATCGGCGATCGCCATGCGGATCGCTTCCGCGCCGCCATTGCCGTCGACGTCGGAATAGACGCCGGAAAGGTCCGTGATGAAGCCGATCTTGATGACGTCGCCCGAGATGGCGGCGGCCGGTGCCTGTGCCGCGGTGGACATGGACAGGCCGAGGCTGGCAGCGGTGGCAAAGGCGATGGCGGTACGTTTCATGTTGTCTCCGTTGTGGTTATACACATGCGTAGTGCGGTTGTTTACACGCCGAGCAGCTCGGTGAGCACCGGCATCCTGCTGTTGAGTTCTGCGGCGGCGATGGTTTCCACCACCTGCCCGTGTTCGATCACATAAAAGCGGTCCGCCAGCGGCGCCGCGAAGCGGAAATTCTGCTCGACCATGACGATCGTGTAGCCCTTGGCCTTGAGCGCCGTGATCATGCGCGCCAGGCTTTGCACGATCACCGGAGCCAGCCCTTCGGAAATCTCGTCCAGCAGCAGCAGGCGCGCGCCCGTGCGCAGGATGCGCGCGACCGCCAGCATCTGCTGCTCGCCGCCCGACAGGCGCGTGCCCTGGCTGTTGCGGCGCTCGTACAAATTGGGGAACATCGCGTAGATCTCGTCAACCGTCATGCCTGCCCCTGCCCCCTGCAGTTGTGGCGGCAGCATCAGGTTTTCCTCGGCCGACAGCGAGGCGAAGATGCCGCGCTCCTCGGGGCAGTAGCCAATGCCGAGGTGGGCGATCTTGTGGGTCGGCAGGCCGATCGCTTCGACGCCGTTCACCTTGATCGAGCCGGTGCGGCGGCCGGTCAGGCCCAGGATGGCGCGCAGCGTGGTGGTGCGCCCGGCGCCATTACGGCCCAGCAGGGTGACGACTTCACCCGCTTCCACGCTCAAGCTGATCCCGTGCAGGATGTGGGATTCGCCATACCAGGCGTGCAGGTTCGCGATCTCGAGGGCGGCGGTCACGGGTGCGCTCCTTCCAGGCCCGCATCGGACGTGCCCATATAGGCTTCCATCACCTGCGGATTGCGCGCCACCTCGGCATACGTCCCCTCGGCCAGAACCGCGCCGCGCTGCAGGACCGAGATCCGGTCGCAGATGCCGGCGACCACATTCATGTTGTGCTCGACCATCAGGATGGTGCGCCCAGCCGAGACTTTTTTAATCAGTTCGGTGACTCTGTGGACATCTTCATGGCCCATCCCCTGGGTCGGCTCGTCCAGCAGCATCAGTTCCGGTTCCATCGCCAGGGTGGTGGCGATTTCCAGGGCGCGCTTGCGGCCGTAGGGCAGGTCTGAGCTCAAGGTGGTGGCGAAGCTTTCCAGGCCGACTTCGGCCAGTAGCGCCAGCGCCCGTTCGTCGAGTTGGCCCAGGGACTGCGTGCTGCGCCAGAAGTGGTAACTGGTGCCGAGCTGGCGCTGCAGGCCGATGCGCACGTTCTCCAGCACCGTCATGTGCGGGAAGACGGCGGAAATCTGGAACGAGCGGATGATGCCCATGCGGGCGATCTGGGCCGGCCGGGCGGCCGTGATGTCGCGCCCGTTGAACAGGATCTGCCCTCTGGTAGGGACCAGGAATTTGGTGAGCAGGTTGAAGCAGGTAGTCTTGCCGGCGCCGTTCGGGCCGATCAGGGCGTGGATGTGGCCGCGCTCGACTTGCAGGTCGACGTCGCTGACGGCAGTGAATCCCTTGAACTCCTTGGTGAGTTGCCTTGTCTCCAGGATGACATCCGCCATTGAATCTCCAGACCCGTGGTGCTGTAAACGACAGGAAGTGCGCGAGAGTAGCTTGCCAAATAATACATACAAGACCCGGTTGCCACAATACAGCCGCGCTGCTGGATCCGGTGCGAATCTGCCGTATTGGCGCACCCCGGTTGTGCAAGTTTGCACAACCGGGAACTTATTCAGGTGGCTGCCTCGTGTTGGGCCAGGATGTCTTGCGCTGCCTTTTCCGCGATCATGATCGTCGGTGAATTCGTATTTCCCGAGGTAATGAAAGGCATGATCGACGCATCGACCACGCGCAGGTTTTTCACACCGCGCACCCGCAGGCGGCTGTCGACCACCGCCATCGGATCGTCGCTCCGCCCCATGCGGCAAGTGCCGACCGGATGGAAAATCGTGGTGCCGACCAGCCCTGCCGCCTGGGCGAGTTCTTCCTCGGTCTGGTATTGCGGCCCCGGCATGAATTCCTGGGGCTGGTAGCCAGAGAGCGCCGGTGCGGCCACGATGCGGCGCGTCAGCGCCAGCGCCGCGGCGGCGGTCTTGCGATCAAGCTCGGTACTCAGGTAGTTAGGCGTAATCTTCGGCGCCGCATAACTGTCGCTTGACGCAATTCGCACATGGCCGCGCGAAGTCGGCTGCAGGTTGCAGACGCTGGCCGTAAAGGCCGGGAAGCGGTGCAGCGGGTCGCCGAATTTGTCGAGCGACAGCGGCTGGACGTGGAATTGCAGGTCGGGTGCAGGCTGGTGTGGCGACGATTTGGCAAACGCGCCAAGCTGGGAAGGCGCCATCGACATCGGCCCGCTCTGGAACAAGGCGTATTCGAGCCCGATCAGGGTCTTGCCGAACCAGTTAGTGGCGAGCGTATTCAGGGTAGTGACGCCCTGCACCTTGAAAATCATCCGCAGTTGCAGGTGGTCTTGCAGGTTGGCGCCGACGCCGGGCAGGTCCGCCACCGGTACGATCCCGTGGCGCTGGAGTTCCCCAGCTGCGCCGATGCCGGACAACTGCAGGATCTGCGGCGAACCGACCGCCCCTGCTGCGAGCAGGGTTTCCCGCTGCGCGCTGGCATATAAAGCCTGGCCGCCACCGGTAAATTGCACGCCGGTGCAGACCGTGCCTTGCGGCGTTTCGGCAAACAGCAAACGTTCGACGTGGCAGCCGGTCATGATCGTCAGGTTCGGACGGTGCGCTGCCGGCCTGAGGAACGCCTTGGCCGTATTCAGGCGGATGCCGCGGCGCTGGTTGACCTCGAAATAGGCAGAGCCCTCGCCCAGGCCGGCATTCAGGTCGCCGATTTTCGGGATGCCGGTCTCTGCTGCTGCTTCGCGGAAGGCATCCAGGATCTTCCACGAGAGCCGCTGCTGTTCCACCCGCCATTCGCCGCCGGCGCCATGCAGTTCGCTGGCCCCGGCATAGTGGTCTTCGCTGCGCCGGAACAGCGGCAATACCTTGTCCCAGCGCCAGCTATCGTCGCCTGTTTCTTCGGCCCAGCGCTCATAGTCGAGCGGCTGGCCCCGCATGTAGATCATGCCGTTGATCGACGAGCTGCCGCCCAGCACTTTCCCCCGCGGATAGATGAGCGAGCGGCCGTTCAATCCCGCCTCGGCTTCGGTGCGGAACAGCCAGTCGGTGCGCGGATTGCCGATGCAATGCAGGTAGCCGACCGGGATGTGGATCCACAGGTAATCGTCCTTGCCGCCCGCTTCGAGCAGCAAGACATTGATCTCGCGGTTGCGGCTCAGGCGGTTGGCCAGGACGCAGCCCGATGTGCCAGCCCCGACGATGATGTAGTCGTACTCGCCAACCGATTCCACTGGCTACTGTCCCCGCAAGCCGGCCACGAGGCCGACCCTGGTGCCGTTCGCACATGGACATGCCTCGCCGTTACCAGGCAAGCCTGGCAGGGGCAGTCGACACAGCGCAGCAAGCTCCATCACCCCTCCGTTTGCGATTCGTTGAGGCAAGCTTACCAGAACGTAAACGGATGTCCAGAGCCCATCTGTGGATAAGGTTCTTGATATCCACAGGTACGGTTTGTGCAGAACCGAGGTGTTTTGGCGATCCCAAATTGTTGTCCAATGTTTGGACCGTTTGCACATGCAAGCCGTGCACCGCCTTATACCTTCTGTAAGCGCTTGATTCTTCACGCCTTAACTGGCTTCTCCACAGAACAGGGCTGCCGTTAACTATTACTACTATTTTGTATATCTACTTAACTTGTAAACCTTTAAAAACTTTTAAAACTTTTTTTTCTTGGTCGCGTCGTGTCGATCCGACAAGCCGGACGCGTCAAACGACGACGCTTCAACTCGCCTCGTCCCTTCTTCCAAAACCGTCTGCACGCTTTTTTTTAAAAACGGTCTGCAAGCACCTGTGGAAAACAGTTGGGATATCCACAGGATCGAATGTGTAGAACAGCTCGTAAAACAGCCTGGACTGAAATCTGTCCAACTTCCCTACAGTTTACAAACACTGCTTGTACAGCAACTTGAAACGGTTGTAAGTGCTTGATGCTGTGGAAAAAACCGGGCTTATCCACAAATAAGTTGGCGTTTACTATTACTACTATTTTGTATACAACCTAGTTAACTAAAACAATAAACCCAACAACTTTCCGGAATTCAGCGCTCACAAGCGCTAAACATCCGGAAGCCCAAAGGCTTGCAGGCGTATTCGTTCAACAACCAGAACCAGGTTCGCCATCGCCGGCACGACCGGCTCGTTGATCGCGAAGTTCGGCAAGGACTGAAACGTGATGACATGACGCGATCGAAGCCTGGCAAACCAGAACAGCCGAACCCTGATGACTCCACCAAGCCGCCAACCCGGCCCACAACGCCGTCATGCTGGACATCCACCAGGCTGCAAAACCGGTTTTTAGCCTGAATATCGATGACGCGTCTGTGGGTAAGTCGATGTATATCCACAGGAGCAGATGTGCAGAACAGGACAATTCTCGACTGACTCAAAATCTGTCCACCATCCGTTCAATCTGCGCACAAGCTTTGTCCCGCACCCAAATGAAGGCGCAAGTGCTTGATTTTGTGGAGTAAACGCGACTTATCAACAGAAGAGCTCACGTTTACTAACTATTACTAGTTTTATATATACATCTTAGTTAACTAAAACCCTGAAACACCGCTTTGGGAAAACCCAGACGTGGACTTGCCACTCCTTCCACCGGTAAGACAGGCAAAACGGGGGCTCATCTCCTGTGAAAAGGCGATCCATGAGCTCGATCAAACGGTGTATATCCATCGAACAACCCGGCTGGCTGTGCTGCGCATGGCCTTGTGGCCAGCCGATCGCGATGACCACCCCCCGGAAATGCAAACACTGTGTGAACAACCCGGAGCTTATGCACAGTTCATCGCCTGGTCGTCCTCTGGCGAGCCGCAGGGGCTGGTCAAAGTTGCCTTGCGCACGGATTACGTCAACGGCACGGACTCGTCGTCGTCTGCACCTTGGTTTCAGCGTATTGACAACAACTGTTGAGTTCCCAATAAAAAGTGCTTGTTTGTCATCAATGTGTCATGCATTGTTGTCAAAGTTTGTACTTTTTCATAACAAAGAGAAACGAGGGGACTCAAACATGCGTCGTATTCACACCTTGAAGTTGCTGCCGTTGGTCCTGGCGCTTGGCATCAGCCAGGCAGGTTTTGCTTCGGAAGCGGATCACCGCGAGTTCGAAGCCACCCTGCATGCGCCCTACAACGCAGCGGTATCTGCCCAGGAAGGGCGCACATTTGCGCTCAAGTTCAGCTATCCCTTCGTCGAACAGGCCCACGACATCGCCTGGCGCCTCGAATTGGTGGATCCGGCGCAGCGCATCATCGAACGCTGGCAAGGCAGCGAGCTGCTGTCGAAAAAGGCAGTGGACGTCAAGGTGAACTGGGCCGGACGTGCGGGCGACCCTGCCCTGCGCGACGGCATCTACCAGGTGCGGATGATCGCGGTGGCCAAGGAAAAAGACGGGCGCGCCAACCGCAAGCTGTCCGGCGCAGAGATCGGCGCCATCCTCGACGCCAGGAACGACAGCGGCCACCGCATCGAACAAAGCTGGGACATCGTCGTGGGCGATGCCGGCGCCGTACCGATGCCGGCCTTTCAGCCGCTGCCGACCGGCGCCGGCAAGGAATCCGCGTCGCCTGCTGCTGCAAAATCAGGCAGCACCCAGGCGATCCCGGGAACCGTGTCGCCCGCATCGGTGCCGGCCACCGCCTCGCTGCCCTACACCGTCTACTACGCCAACCTGCACAGCCAGACCAATCACAGCGATGGCGGCGGCGCACTGGCGTCCTGCACCAGTTCGGAGAGTCCGCAAGCCGGCGCCTTCGGCCCGACCGACGCGTTCACCTATGCGAAGAACCGGGGCCTCGACATCCTGATGGCGTCGGAGCACAACCACATGTACGACGGCTCGAGCTCGACCAACACGGCGGCCAGTCCGGCCACTGCCAAGGCGCTGTATGCGGCCGGCCTGAAAGCGGCCGCGGACTTCAACCTGGCCAACCCGAACTTCCTCGCCGTGTATGGCCTGGAATGGGGCGTGATCAACAATGGCGGCCACCTGAATATCCTGAACAGCACCGAGCTGCTGCAATGGGAATACAACGCCAGCAACCAGCTGCTGGGCGACGCCTTTACCGCCAAGACCGACTACGCGGCGCTGTACACCTTGATGAAAAACCGCGGCTACATCGGCCAGTTCAACCACCCCGAGACCAGCGGCCAGTTCCTCGTGAACGGCGTGGCGCTGGGCTATACCGCCGACGGCGACGAGGCGATGGCGCTGTGCGAAGTGATGAACACTTCTGCCTTCTCGACCAACACCACGGAATCCGAAACCGGCCGCAGTACCTATGAAAGCGCCTGCAAGAAAGCGCTCGAAGCGGGCTTTCATATTGCCTTCACCACCAACCAGGACAACCATTGCGCCAACTGGGGCGCTTCCTACACCAACCGTACCGGTGTCCTGATCCCGACCGGCACAGCGCTGACCAACGCCAGCTTCGTCGACGCGCTGCGCGCACGGCGCGTGTTCGCGACCATGGACAAGACGTCGCAGCTGGTACTTACGGCGAATGGCCGCGTGATGGGCGAGCGCATCACCAACAGCGGCCCTTTGACCCTGGTGGCGAACTTCGCCAACACCTCGGGCAAGACCGTGTCGTCGGTGGCGATTTTCGAGGGCGTCCCCAAGCGCAACGGCACAGTGACCCAGTTGTCGACCAGCGCGAATACGACCATCACCCCAAGCCTGGGCGAGCATTTCTACTATGCGAAGATCACCCAGAGCGACGGCAAGATCCTGTGGTCGGCGCCAATCTGGGTCACGCAGGCGGCAGGATCCGGCGACACCGTCGCGCCGACAGTCAGCGCCAGCGAGTCCGGCAGCAGCGGCACGATCACGCTGTCGGCCACTGCCAGCGACAACGTCGGCGTCACCAAGGTCGAGTTCTATGTGGATAACCTGCTGACAGGGACCGACACCGCCGCGCCCTACTCGATGACGCTCAATTCGACCACGCTGTCGAACGGCGCGCATACCCTGACGGCCAAGGCCTATGACGCGGCCGGCAATGTCGCCACCTCGAGCGCGGCGGCGTTCAGCATCACCAACGGCGGCGGTACCGGCGGCACCCAGCTGCTGGCCAACCCGGGCTTCGAGTCGGGTGCGGTGTCCTGGAGCGGCGGCAGCGGCATCATCAACAACGCCGCTGCCACGGCGCCACGCACCGGCAGCTGGGAAGCGAAATTTGCCGGCACCGGCGCGACGCGCACCGACAACCTTTACCAGCAGGTCGCCATTCCTTCGAGTGCCGCCAGCGCGACGCTGTCGTTCTGGCTGCAGGTCGGGTCGGCGGAAACGACCACCACCTCCGCCTTCGACACGCTCAAGCTGCAGGTGCGCAGCAGCGGCGGCACCGTCCTGGCCACGCCGGCCACCTATTCGAACCTGAACAAGGGCACCGGCTACGTGCAAAGGACGGTCGACCTGACGGCCTACAAGGGCCAGACGGTGCAAGTCTTCTTCGCCGCGGCCGAGGATTCGTCGCTGCAGACGACCTTCCTGGTCGATGACGTGGCGCTGACGGTGCAGTAAGCGTTGTTCGGTGCAGCAGCCCGGGCTTTTGCGACTGGGCTGCGCGCGCCGGTTATCATCGTGACCCGGCAATCACGGTAGAAAAATATGCGGTTAGGGATCATCAGCGCGCTGGCGGAAGAACAGCAGGGGCTCGTGGAGGCCATGAGAGGCCCCGCCACGCTCATCCACGGAAAACGTGCCTACACCCTTGGGCAGCTATGGGAAATCGACGCTGTGTGCGTTTTGTCGCGAATTGGGAAGGTTGCGGCGGCCATGACCGCCACCACCCTTGTGGAAAAGTTCGGAGTTACCCACATCCTGTTCACCGGGGTGGCCGGCGCCGGGGATAAAACCGTTCAGGTCGGGGATATCGTGGTGGCCGAAGCCCTGGTCCAGCACGACCTGGATGCCAGCCCGCTGTTTCCGCGTTTCGAGGTGCCGCTGACGGGCCTGAGCCACTTCCAGCCCGACCCGCAGCTGTCGATGCGCCTCTCGCGCGCCGCCCACGATTTTTTGGAGCAGGATTTCCTGGACGCGGTGGGCGAGGGCGAACGCCGTGCATTCGGCCTGCTGCAGCCGCGCGTGCACCGTGGCCTGGTGGCGAGCGGCGACCAGTTCATGACCGACCGTGCGCACCTGGCAGGGCTCAACGCGGCCCTGCCAGGGCTGGTGGCGGTGGAAATGGAAGGCGCCGCGGTGGCGCAGGTGTGCCATGAGCTGGGCGTGCCCTGCGCGGTGATCCGCACGATTTCCGACAACGCCAATGAAAACGCGGCCATCGATTTCATGCGCTTCGTGAAATCGGTGGCCGCGCAGTATGCTTTCCACATCACCCGGCGCGTTTGCCGGGATTTGGGTACCTCGGTACGCTAGCCCAGCAGCGATTCGGCCGGCACGAAGTCGTAGCCCAGGTCGCGGGCAACGGCCTGGTAAGTCACTTTTCCCTGGCAGACGTTCAGGCCATTGCGCAGATGGACATCGTCCGACAGCGCCTGGCGCCAGCCCTTGGTGGCCAGTGCCACGGCGTGGCCGATGGTGGCGTTGTTCAGCGCGAAGGTCGAGGTGCGCGCCACCGCACCCGGCATGTTCGCCACGCAGTAGTGGATCACGCCATCGACGACAAACGTCGGGTCGGCATGGGTGGTCGCATGCGAGGTCTCGAAGCAGCCGCCCTGGTCGATCGCCACGTCCACCACCACCGCGCCCTTCTTCATGCGCGAGATCATGTCGCGGGTGACCAGCTTGGGCGCCGCGGCGCCCGGCACCAGCACGCCGCCGATCACCAGGTCGGCGGATAGAACCGCTTCCTCGATCGAGTGGGCGTTGGAATAGACCGTGGCGATGCGGTTGCCGTAGACGAGATCGAGCTGGCGCAGGCGGTCGACGTTTTTATCCAGCACCGTTACGCGCGCACCGGTACCGACGGCCATCTGCAGCGCATTGGTGCCGACCACGCCGGCGCCGATGATGACCACGTGGCCAGGCGCCACGCCCGGCACGCCGCCCAGCAGCAGGCCCATGCCGCCCTTGGATTTCTCGAGGTGGGCGGCGCCGGCCTGGATCGACATGCGGCCGGCCACTTCGCTCATCGGCGCCAGCAGCGGCAAGCCGCCGCCCGTACCGGTGATGGTTTCATAGGCGATGCAGACCGCGCCGGATTTCACCAGCGCGGCAGTTTGCTCGGGATCGGGTGCCAGGTGCAGGTAGGTGTAGAGGATCTGCCCTTCGCGCAGCATCGCGCACTCGACCGGCTGCGGTTCCTTGACCTTGACCACCATGTCGGCGCGGCCGAAGATCTCCTTGGCCGTGGCGACCATGGTGGCGCCGGCCGCCACGTACTGCGCGTCCGACAGCCCGATCTGCTCGCCGGCGCCCTGCTGCACGATGACGTCGACCCCGCGTAAGGTCAGCTCGCGCACCGACGGCGGCGTGAGCCCGACCCGGTACTCGTGGTTCTTGATCTCCTTTGGTACGCCTACTAGCATGTCTGCCTCCAATTTATAAGAATTGTCTCCAGCTACGGCTACTGCAAAGATTACACCTCAATCCCGTAGGGTGGGCGGGTCTCCCGCCCGCGCGGTGATAGTTAGCAGCAAGATCGCCGCGCGCGAGATCGGAGCCGTTAACCATCACCGCGCGGGCGGCGAAGCCGCCCACCCTACATAATCACACCCCCAGCGTCATCAGGCTTGCGTTGCCCCCAGCCGCAGTCGTGTTGACGCAGACCGCGCGCTCGGCCACCAGGCGCCACAGGGCCACCGGCGCCGCGGCGCTCGTGTCGACGATGCCGACGATTGCGCCCGTGCGTGCCGCCAGTTTCGCGCGCAGCGGACCGGCCAGGCCGGCTTCCACCAGCGCCACCTGGAATTCGCCCGCATCGATTTCGTCCATGCCGATGAAGCGCACGCGCTCTTTCACCAGCGTCGGCAGGTTGGCCGGGATCAGTCCTGGCGCTGCCAGCACCAGCGCGCGGTTACCGGTGGCCAGGCTTGCGGCCACCTGGTTGAGCAGGCCGGAGGCCGTGCTTGGCGCGCACAGCACGGTGCCGCGCGAAGTAAACGCCAGCGTATTGCGCTCGCCGGTCGGACCCGGCAGCACCATCTCGACGCCGGTGAGGGCGCTGCGGCCATAGCCTTCGGCCAGCGCCATGGTGTCGCGGTTCTGGCCATTCGTGCGCAGCCAGCCGAGCAGCGCTTCCAGGCCTGCATCGAAGGCGCGGCTGTGCTCCATCAGCGGCGCGGCATTGCGCTGCAGGCGCTTGAGGTAGAGCGGGCCGCCGGCCTTCGGGCCGGTGCCGGACTTGCCTTCGCCGCCAAAGGGCTGCACGCCCACCACGGCGCCGACGATGTTGCGGTTGACGTAGATGTTGCCCACGTGCGCCTGCTTAACGATGAGGTCGATGGTCTCGTCGATCCGCGAATGCACGCCGAGGGTCAGGCCGTAGCCGGTGGCGTTGATGGTGTCGATCACCTTCCCCAGGTCGGCGCGGCGATAGCGCACGATGTGCAGCACCGGGCCGAACACTTCATGCTTGAGTTCCGCCAGCGAGCCGATTTCCAGCACGGTCGGCGGCACGAAGGTGCCGGCCTCCAGCAAGCTGCTTGGGAGTTCAAGCGCGAAGTGGCTGCGCGCGGTGGCGCGCATGCGCTCGATGTGGGCCAGCAGGTTGCGCTGGGCTTCGGCATCGATCACCGGGCCGATGTCGGTGGCCAGGCGGTCCGGGCTGCCCACGCGCAGTTCCAGCATGGCGCCCTTGAGCATCTTGATGGTCTTGTCGGCGATGTCTTCCTGCAGGAACAGCACGCGCAGCGCCGAGCAGCGCTGGCCGGCACTATCGAAGGCCGAGGACAGCACGTCCGAGACCACTTGCTCCGGCAGTGCCGACGAATCGACGATTAGCGCATTCTGGCCACCGGTTTCGGCCACCAGCGGGATGTCGCTGCCCTCGATTTCGGCACGCTTGGCCAGGGTGCGGTTGATCAGCTGCGCCACTTCGGTGGAGCCGGTGAAGATCACGCCTTTTACACGCGCATCCGCGGTCAGGGCTGCCCCGACCACTTCGCCGCGGCCCGGCAGCAGCTGGATCGCCGCGCGCGGGAAGCCGGCTTCATGGAACAGTTCTACCGCGCGGTGCGCGATCAAGGGGGTCTGTTCGGCGGGCTTGGCCAGCACCACGTTACCGGCTGCCAGCGCTGCTGCTACCTGGCCGGTAAAGATCGCCAGCGGGAAGTTCCACGGGCTGATGCAAGTCACGGGACCCAGCGCGCCATCCGCTTTCGAGTCGCGCACCTGCACGGCGTAGTAGCGCAGGAAGTCGACCGCTTCGCGCAGTTCGGCGATCGCGTTCGGCAGCGACTTGCCGGCTTCGCGCACGGCCAGCGCCATCAGCTCCAGCCCGTTCTGTTCGAACAAATCGGCGGTGCGCTCGAGCATGGCGGCGCGGCTTTCCACCGGGGTGGTTTCCCACTCGCCGGCGAAGGCGGCAGCCGCGGCCAGCGCCGTCTCGACGTCGGTGCGCGAAGCCTCGGCTACCCGTCCGACGATATCGCTCGATTGTGCCGGGTTGATGATGTCGGCATGTTCGCCTGCTTCCACCGGGCCAGCGATCAAGGGCGCCGCGACGTGCTGGCGCTGTTGGGCCAGGCCGTCGGCGACGATGCGCAGCGTGTTTTCGTTGACCAGGTCCAGGCCCGCGGAATTCGCGCGCTCGGCGCCGAACATCTGCAGCGGCAGGGCGATCGCCGGGTGCGGCTTGCCGCCCGCGGCGCGGGCCTGCTCGAACGGGTCGGCCAGCAGCGAGTCGATGGCGACGCTTTCGTCCACGATCTGGTTCACGAACGAGGAGTTGGCGCCGTTTTCCAGCAGGCGGCGCACCAGGTAGGCCAGCAGGGTTTCGTGCGAACCGACCGGCGCATAAATGCGGCAGGCCTTGTCCAGCTTGTCCTTGCCGACTACCTGGTCGTACAGGGTCTCGCCCATGCCGTGCAGGCACTGGAATTCGTAGTTGCTGACGCCATCGGCCTTGGCCCAGGTGTAGATCACCGCCAGCGAATGCGCGTTGTGGGTCGCGAACTGCGGGTACAGGATGTCGGCGGCTGCGAGCAGTTTGCGCGCGCAGGTGAGATACGACACGTCGGTATACACCTTGCGCGTGTACACCGGATAGCCCGGCATGCCTTCGACCTGTGCGCGCTTGATCTCGGCATCCCAGTAGGCGCCCTTCACCAGGCGCACCATGAATTTCTGGCCGCTCCTCTTGGCCAGGTCGACCAGGTAGTCGATCACGAAGGGGCAGCGCTTCTGGTAAGCCTGCACCACCAGGCCGATGCCCTCGAAGCCTTTCAGCTCCGGGTCAAAAGCCAGCACTTCCAGCATGTCGAGCGAGATCTCGAGGCGGTCGGCTTCTTCCGCATCGATATTGATGCCGATGTTATAGCTCTTCGCCAGCAGCACCAGGCTGCGCACGCGCGGCAGGAGTTCGTCCATCATGCGCGCATGCTGCGAGCGGCTGTAGCGCGGGTGCAGCGCCGACAGCTTGATCGAGATGCCCGGGCCATCCTTGATGCCGCGGCCGTTCGAGGCGCGGCCGATCGCGTGGATCGCGGTTTCGTACGAGGCGTAGTAGTTCTTCGCATCGCTTTCGGTCAGCGCCGCTTCGCCCAGCATGTCGTAGGAATAGCGGTAGCCGCGGGTTTCGTTCTCGCGGCTGTTCTTCAGCGCCTCAACGATGGTCTGGCCGGTGACGAACTGGTTGCCCAGCATGCGCATGGCCATGTCGACGCCCTTGCGAATCAAGGGTTCGCCGCCCTTGGCGATGAGGCGTGTGAGCGCCGAGCCCAGGTTCTTTTCGCTGTTGGTCGAGACCAGCTTGCCGGTGATGAGCAGGCCCCAGGTGGCCGCGTTGACGAACAGCGAAGGCGATTCGCCCAGGTGCTTGCGCCAGTCGCCGCGGCTGATCTTGTCGGCGATCAGGCGGTCGGCGGTTGCGCTGTCCGGGATGCGCAGCAGCGCTTCGGCCAGGCACATCAGCGCCACGCCTTCTTCCGACGACAGCGAGAACTCATGCATCAGCGCGTCCACGCCCGACGACCGGGTGCGCTTTTCACGCACGCTCGAGACCAGGCGGTGGGCCAGCATGTGGGCATCGCCGTTGGCGCTGGCGCCCTGCGCCAGCAGCCACTGCACGGCTTCAGGCTCGTCGCGGCGGTAGGCCGCGGTGATGGCGGCGCGCAGCGGGGCCTGGTCGTGCTTGACCTCAGCCTGGAGGGCGTCGAAAGGAACAAAGGTGGTGGCCGGGGTGGCGGCAATCTGCATGGCTGATTCTTTAAAAAAGGAAACGGGTGTGGTCGACCGCCCAGCAAAAAACGCCGTGCTGCTCAACATGCAGCCGGCGCGGTTCCGGGAGTCGACCGATGATTCGGTGGAATGATCGATTGTAGAAGGAAATCTTCTGGATTAATTCTGTTTTTAAGACAGACTAGCAATAGATAGTTTTTGGTGCGACAATCTGACCAAATAATATTTACATGGCAGGAGATGACCATGCTCGACAAGATCAGCAAGAAAATTCTGGCGGAGCTGCAAAACGACGGGCGCATCAGCAACGTCGAGCTGGCCGCCCGTGTGAACCTTTCTCCTGCCGCTTGCCTGGAGCGCGTGCGCAAGCTCCACGAGTCGGGCTACATCATGGGCTATACGGCCCAGCTCAACCCGCAGCTGCTGGACGTGTCGCTGCTGGTGTTCATTGAAGTGGTACTCGATCGTACCACTCCCGAAGTATTCGACGCCTTCAAACAAAGCGTGCAAATGATCCCGGAAGTGCTGGAATGCCACATGGTGGCCGGCGGCTTCGACTACCTGGTGAAAGCGCGCGTGAAGGACATGGCGGCCTACCGCGAATTCCTGGGCAAGACCCTGCTGCAGAAAGGCGTGCGCGAGACGCACACCTATGCGGTGATGGAAGAAGTCAAGAACACGACCAAGTTGCCGATCAGGTAGGCGTGATCTGGTCCAGTGGACCAGATCACGCTCTGCCGACCTGGTAGGGTGGTCGGCTCTGCCGACCGCGCGTTCAAATCACGTATTCAATACTGGCGCGGCCATTCTATTGCTGGCTGAACGCGCGGTCGGCGAAGCCGACCACCCTACGAACAACCCGATTACTCCACCTTGCGCGACCCGCTCTTCGGCGCCGCGGTCTCCGCCATGCTTTCCAGGTTGGTGCGCAGCCAGCGGTGCGCATGGCTGCGGCCGTCGCGTTCGTGCCAGAGCATGTCCAGGTGCACGGCCGGCAGCTGGAAGGGCAGCTCGCGCCAGATCAGGGCATCGGTCGAGCCGGTCGATGCGATCAAGTGCTTCGGCAGCACGGTAATCAAATCCGAATTCGCCACTACCCGCCCTGCCGTGAAGAACTGGTTCACCGTCAGCAGGATGCGGCGCTCGCGACCAATCTGCGCCAGCGCTTCATCGACCAGCCCGTGGGCGCGGCCCGAAAAACTCACCAGCAGATGATTCGCCTTGCAGTAGGTATCGAGGTCGAGCTTTTCCTTGGCCAGCGGATGATCCTTGCGCATCACGCACACATACACCCCCGAATACAGGCGCTCGTGGCGGATCGGCGAGCCGGTCTCATAGGACAGCTGCGCCGCCACGCCGGGGAAGAAGCCGACTGCCAGGTCGATATCGCCGCGCAGCAGCATCGGCCGCGGTTCGCGCGTGGTCAGCGGCACCATGCGGATGTTCACGCCCGGCGCTTCGCGTTCGATCGAGCGCATCAGTGACGGCAGCCACAGGGCGGCGGTTGCATCGGCCATCGCCATCCGGAAGGTTGCCTGCGCCTTCGACACGTCGAAGGTTTCCGGCATCACGGCCGCTTCCAGCGCCGCCAGCGCCTGGCGCACGGCCGGCCACAGAGCTTCGGCGCGCGGGGTCGGCTTGACGCCATAGGCGGTACGGATCAGGAGTTCATCCCCGAGGCTTTCGCGCAGGCGCTTGATCGCATTCGAGACGGCGGGCTGGGTCATGGCCAGGTGGCCGGCCGCGCGGGTGAGGTTTTGCTCGGTCATCACTGCGTCGAAGACGCGCAGCAGGTTCAGGTCAAGCGTGAGAAAGCTCATGGGACGGTGTAATGGCAATGCGGATAGTGCCCACAAGTGTACCTCAACTATTCACAGAATGCATAAGCGTCATCAGTGAACGGAATTAGATTTATATGTTGCATCGCACTATATTGTCGCCATGTCTACCACGCTCACCCTGATCCAGTCCGCCGGCGCCGCCGTTGTCGGCGTCCTTGCTACCGTTCCTGTCGGCCAGGTCGTCCGTAGTGCCGCAGGGCTGGCGCTATTCGGTGGGGTTGCGATGGTCTTCCGTCCGCTGCTCGTCGGCATTGGCCGCGCCGCCATGCTGGCCGTGCGTCCGCGCCCGCCGAAGTCCTCGCTGGCCAGGCATTCCTGATTCCCACGCTTTCCGTTTGACGCGGCCTCCGACCTGGACGCCGCGTTTTTTTACGTCCGCTTTTTCCGTTTCCCTTCGTTGTAGACCATCCAGCGCTTTGCACTCGGTGACTCTTCGTCACCGGAGTTTTCACGCCCCGTGGATTTAACAAAGTTCACAAAGAGTTACCAATGATGAAAATCGTCACGCCTGCATGAATGAAAATAATCGACAAATTAAAAGGAGTAGTCGAACAATAGCTCAACTATATGCACTATTTGAAGCAAAACGCAGGCGGGCCCCGAGGTGCACGTTCTGAGTGGAAAACTGTGCAGATCAAGCTAAATATAGGGATCTTGTTATCTGATAGATGAGTAATAACAGGTGTTACATAAAATTCACGTTGATTCAGTCGCTATTGATGAGAGTTGGTAATATCAGAGGCGACATCAGGCGCGGTTCGTCCTGAAGGCCGATCAAGGAACCTGCGCAGTCGATTATTTGCGTTCGCAGTTGAGCTGGGCGCCCGACTCTTCGATGATGGACAGGACCGCTTCGGTATCGGTCGGCCTGGACAGCTCTTCGGCCTCGTGGTCGACCTTGTTGCGGACATTGGGCAGGTCGCGGCGCAGTTCTTCCAGCATCCCGATGATCTTGCTGCTCTTTTCTTCCGCCAGCAGATTGACCTGCAAATCGAGGTGGGCGTGCTGGTTGGCGAGGGAGGACATGCGATTCTGGCGAATCAGCACGGCGGTAGAGATGACGAAGGCATTCAGGGCAATGAATCCCTGCAGCCAGAAGAAGGGCGGCTCGTCCCACTGGTCGAAGCCCAGTCCAGGCGCCACCAAATTCCAGCCCATCCACAAGACGGCGCCCACCAGGTTGGCGCCGACATAGGCCGGGGTGCCGAGGATGAGGCTGATATTTTCGAACAGGCGTTGTCCGGCCGTGGCTTTTTCTTCATGCCGGGCATAGAAATCGGATACCGTGCCGACGTGCTCGTGCAGGGCGGACGGCAGGGTTTCCTTGGGCTCGTTGGGCGTCTCCATGAAAATCAGGATAGCACGCAGGATAACGGGCTTATGCGCGTGCCCGCACACAAGGGCGGCGCATTCGGGTCAGGCCAGGGACGGGAAAAAGAAAGCCGGCTGGGAAGCCGGCTGGATCTAAGCGTTTGCCTTGTCGGCAGTAAGGCGTTCGTATTTCGCCTGCAGTTCCTCGCGCGTTTCGCGCCAGGCCGGGTCGAGCGGGATGCAGGCAACCGGGCACAGGACCTGGCAGGTCGGTTCGTCGAAATGGCCGACGCATTCGGTGCACTTGTGCGGATCGATCTGGTAGAACTCGACGCCCATCGAAATGGCGTCGTTCGGGCATTCGGGTTCGCAGACGTCGCAGTTGATGCAGTCGTCGGTAATCAGCAGTGCCATTGGTTAAAGCTCGCTCAGGCTGCCGGCGCCGCTTTGATGGCTGCGATCTTCTTTTGCAGCCAGCGGTCCACCGACGGGAAGACAAATTTCGATACGTCGCCGCCCAGCATCGCGATCTCGCGCACGATGGTGCCGGAGATGAACTGGTACTGGTCGGACGGGGTCAGGAACAGGGTTTCGACATCCGGCAGCAAATAGCGGTTCATGCCCGCCATCTGGAATTCGTATTCGAAGTCGGACACCGCGCGCAGGCCGCGCACGATCACGCGCGCATCGTGCTTGCGCACGAAATCCTTGAGCAGGCCGGAGAAACTTTCCACTTGCACGTTCGGATAATGGCCCAGCACTTCATTGGCGATTTCCAGGCGCTCGTCGAGCGAGAAGAAGGGCTTCTTGTTCTTGCTGTCGGCCACGCCAACTACCAGGCGGTCGAACAGGCCCGAGGCACGGCGCACTAAGTCTTCGTGGCCACGCGTGAGCGGATCGAAAGTACCTGGATAAACGGCTACAACCATTGCGGCTCCCCTGGAGAATCACCTAATCGGAACGCGCATTATGCCTGAAAATCCGGCAGCCGCCCCAGCCTGGGGCGGTCTTTGCCCAATCCTTGTGCAGATTGGAGGCGCAAGGCGCGCTCAGCTAACTCGCTTATGCAACTTTTTCGTGCAGCTTCAGCAGGTAGTAATAGACCATGCCCGCTTTATCCGCGCGAATGGCATCCCACCCTAGCAGCCAGTCGGGAATATCGTCGCCTTCCTGCGGCAGCGGCTCGCCGGTTTCTGCATACACCAGGCCGCCTTCATTGAGGATGGCCGGGCACAGCGGCAGGATCTGGCTGAGCAGGCCGAGCTGGTAGGGCGGATCCAGGAAGATCACGTCGAAGCGCTGGCCGCGGGCGCCAAGGTCTGTGACCAGGGTCAGCGCGTCCGCACGCAGCACCCGCACGTTGGCGGCTTTCAGCTTTTCCTGGTTGGCCTCTAACTGGCGTGCCGCCGGACCATGGTTGTCGACCATCGTCACCGAGGCCGCGCCGCGGCTGGCCGCTTCGAAGCCGAGGGCGCCGGAACCGGCGAACAGGTCGAGGAAGGCGGCCTGGTCCCAATCGCCGCCGAGCTGGTGGTTGATCCAGTTAAACACGGTTTCGCGGACGCGGTCCGGCGTCGGGCGCAAGCCTTCGGCATCGAGGACCGGGAGCAGGACGCGTTTCCAGGCGCCGCCGATGATGCGGACCTGGCGCGGCGCCAGGCGCGGGGCGCCGTGGGCCTTGGGTTTGGCTGGCTTTTTTTGCATGGGCGGCACTATATCATGGGCACCAGCACCAGGATCGCAGCGCCCTGCCCCCGCCAGCCAGCCTTTATTTACCTACGGCCAGTCCCTGGAAATCGGTGATCCAGCCCTGCATGCGCTCCTGCGCGTGTTTCTTCTGCGCCGGGGTCGCGATGCGGATCGCCGTCAGGATGTATTTCGTGGTCTGGTCGAGGCTGGTGTCATAGAAGGCCTTGCGCTCCGGGGACTCCATGCGGGTAAAGAACTCGCGCTGCATGGCCTGGATCTGCGCAGCCGCCTGCTCGCGGTTCAGCTTTTCTTGCTGGATCTTGCGCAGCACGCCCACGATGCGGCGCTGGCGCCAGACCCGCTCTTCGAGCCAGGCTTCGTTGTCGAGCGGACGCGCATCGGACGCACGGCGCAGGGTCGCTTCCTGCTCGCTGCTGAAGTTGCCGAACCACAGGTCGAACTGTTCCATCGACTTTTTAAAGCGGGCTTTCTGGCGCTTCTCCGTGTTGCCCTGGATGAATTTCTTGCGGTATTCCTCGTTTTTCGACTGGAATTTGCGCTCGATGTTGGCGATCTGGTCCGGTTTGATCGACAGTGCAAGGGTCGTGATTTCCGGAACGGCACGCGCGGCCAGGCGCTCGCCGCGTACGCGGATCTCGCGGTAGGCATTGAGCAGGTCGGCCTGGGTCGGGTTGCCGGCCAGCTGGCGCTGGAAGCCGCCGAGCAGGGCCGCATAGTCGCGCAACTGGGTCTGGCGGTGCCATTTGAACAAATTGTCGATATCGCGCTTGGCGATGTCGGCTTGCTGGCCTTCCAGGTCGGCATAGGAATCCATCCACCAATACAGTAAGGTATCGCCTTGGTTGTAGGTGAACTTGACCGAGCTGCAGCCTGCCGCAAGGGCAAGCACAGCAACCATGAAGAGCGCAATCGTGCGCCGGAGCAAGTTGTCTGGCGTGTTAAACTTTTTCATATTATCAACTTTTTGAGAACGGCTTATGAACGTTGTGATCCTCGCCGCCGGCATGGGAAAGCGCATGCAATCTGCGCTGCCGAAAGTCCTGCATCCACTGGCGGGGAAGCCGCTGTTGCAGCATGTCATCGATACGGCGCGAAGCTTATCGTTGAGTAAATTATGCGTGATTTACGGTCACGGGGGCGCAGCGGTGCCGGAGATGCTCGGCAAGCTGTCCGCGGCAACCGGTACCGCGATCGATATCGCCCTCCAGCAGCCGCAGCTCGGCACTGGCCACGCGGTCATGCAGGCGGTGCCGCAGCTGGATGAAAGCGTGCCGACCCTGGTGCTCTACGGCGACGTGCCGCTGACCACCGCCGCAACGCTCGCTCGCCTGGTCGAGGCCGCCGGTAGCGACAAGCTCGCCATCCTGACCGTCGAGCAGGGCAACCCGTTCGGGCTGGGCCGCATCGTGCGCGAGAACGGCAGCATCGTGCGCATCGTCGAAGAGAAAGACGCCAGCGAGGCCGAGCGTGCGATCCGCGAGATCAACAGCGGCATCATGGTCGTGCCGACCCCGCACCTCAAGAAATGGTTGGCCGCGCTGTCGAACAACAATGCCCAGGGCGAGTATTACCTGACCGATATCGTGGCCCAGGCAGTTAGCGATGGCGTGCCGGTGGTATCGGCCCATCCTTCGGCCGAGTGGGAAGTGGCAGGCGTCAACAGCAAGGTGCAATTGGCCGAGCTCGAGCGCCGTCATCAGCTGAACATTGCCAATGCACTGCTGGAAAAGGGAATCACCCTGATGGATCCGGCACGCATCGACGTGCGCGGTGAACTGATTTGCGGCCGCGACGTGACGATCGACGTCGGTTGCGTGTTCGAAGGCCGCGTCGAGCTGGCCGACGGCGTCACCGTGGGCCCGCACTGCGTGCTGGTCAATGCGCGGGTCGGCGCGGGCGCCACCATCAAGCCCTTCTGCCATATCGAAGACGCGATCGTCGGCGCTCAGTCCCAGATCGGTCCGTACGCACGCCTGCGCCCGGGCACCGAGCTGGGCGAGGACGTCCATGTGGGAAACTTCGTCGAGATCAAGAACAGCACGGTGGCCGCGCACAGCAAGGCCAACCACCTGGCCTATGTCGGCGACGCCACCATCGGTTCGCGCGTGAACATTGGCGCCGGCACCATTACCTGCAACTACGATGGCGCCAACAAATTCCGCACCGTGATCGAAGACGACGCCTTCATCGGCAGCGACAGCCAGCTGGTGGCGCCCGTGACCGTCGGCAAGGGCGCGACCCTGGGTGCGGGCACGACGCTTACCAAGGATGCGCCGGCAGGCAAGCTGACCATCTCGCGTAGCAAGCAGATGACCATCGAAGGATGGAGCCGTCCGGTGAAGGCCAAGAAGTAATCCACCGTCAATTCACAGCAAAGCCACAGGATAAGCACAGGGTCATACCGTGCTTATCCACGGCTCTTACCCCTACCAGTCCACAGCCTTATCCACAGGACCTCACACAGTAATGCGCGTGTCGAACTTGCTGCGGTGGGTGGAGAAATAGGCTTTGACGTTGCGCACGTTGGCATGCGCCGTGAACAGGCGGTGCGCCAGCTCGTGGTAGGCCGGCATGTCCGCCACCTGCACGACGAGCACGAAATCCGGGCCCGGCGTGACGCGGTAGCATTGCAGGGCGGCCGGCTCGAGCGCCACCAGGCGTTCGAATTCCTCCATGCGCTCGGCTGCCTGCACGTCCAGCGTGATCTCGACGATGGCCGTCAGGCGCGCACCAAGCTTGTCGGGGGACACGATCGCTACTTGCCGCTCGATAACACCATTGTCGGTGAGCTGTTTTACGCGGCGCAAACAAGTGGGCGGTGACACGTGCACCAGTTCAGCCAACTCGGCATTCGTATGCGATGCATCAGCCTGCAATGCATTGAGGATGCGACGATCAAGCTCGTCGAGAAGTAATTGATCTGACATGGTGTGAAATAATTAAAAAATAATTGTGCGTTAAATGAAATAATATTTCATCGCGAGTAGCACGTGGAATAATATTTCAAATATGTGTTAAATCTGAAAGCTTATTTCACACTGGTTGCTCTACGATAGGACTTATTGCTAATTTTTAAACGAGGTCTACCATGTGCGGTATCGTCGGTGCAGTCGCCAAGCGCAACATCACTCCAGTCCTGATCGAGGGCCTGAAGCGCCTCGAATATCGCGGTTACGACTCCTGCGGCGTCGCCGTGCACCTGGACGGCAAACTGACCCGTTCGCGCAGCACCTCGCGCGTGGCCGAGCTCGAATCGCAAGTGCGTGAAGCGCGCCTCGAAGGTTTCACCGGCATCGCCCACACCCGCTGGGCCACCCACGGCGCACCGGCTTCGCACAATGCCCACCCGCACTTCTCGCCGACCGAAGACAATGCCCGCATCGCCCTCGTCCACAACGGCATCATCGAAAACCACGACGAGCTGCGCGCCGAACTGACCGCCCTCGGCTACGTCTTCACCAGCCAGACCGATACCGAAGTCATCGCCCACCTGGTCGACCACATGTACACCGGCGACCTGTTCGAGACCGTGCAGCAGGCGGTGAAACGCCTGCATGGCGCCTACGCCATCGCCGTGTTCTCGCGCGAAGAGCCGCACCGCGTGGTCGCGGCCCGCCAGGGCTCGCCGCTGATCCTGGGCGTGGGCGAAGGCGAGAATTTCGTCGCTTCGGACGCGATGGCGCTGGCCGGCACCACCAACCAGATCATCTACCTGGAAGAAGGCGACGTCGTTGACCTGCAACTGGCGCGCTACTGGATCGTCGACGTCGACGGTCGTCCGGTCGAGCGAGAAGTGAAAACCGTGCACGCCCACACCGGCGCAGCCGAGCTGGGCCCGTACCGCCACTACATGCAAAAGGAAATCTTCGAACAGCCGCGCGTCATCGGCGACACCCTCGAGGGCGTCACCGGCATCATGCCGGAGCTGTTCGGCGACGGCGCCTATGGCGTGTTCAAGGAAATCGACCGCGTGCTGATCCTGGCCTGCGGCACCAGCTACTACGCCGGCTTGACCGCGAAATACTGGATCGAATCGATCGCCAAGGTCCCCGTCAACGTCGAGATTGCCAGCGAATACCGCTACCGCGACAGCGTGCCGCACCCGCAGACCCTGGTCGTGACGATTTCCCAGTCCGGCGAAACCGCCGACACCCTGGCCGCGCTGAAGCACGCACGCAGCATGGGCATGCCGCACACGCTCACCATTTGCAACGTCTCGACCAGCGCCATGGTGCGCGAGTGCAAGCTGAACTACATCACCCGTGCCGGCGTCGAAGTCGGCGTCGCCTCGACCAAGGCCTTTACCACCCAGCTGGCGGCGCTGTTCCTGCTGACCCTGACCTTGGCGCAAGTCAACGGCCGCCTGACCGAAGAAGCCGAAGCCGAACACCTCAAAATGATGCGCCACCTGCCGGTCGCGATCTCCGCGGTGCTGGCGCTCGAACCGCAAATCATCGCCTGGGCCGAAGAATTCGCGCGCAAGGAAAACGCCCTGTTCCTGGGCCGCGGCATGCACTACCCGATCGCCTTAGAGGGCGCCTTGAAACTCAAGGAAATCTCGTACATCCACGCCGAAGCCTATCCAGCTGGTGAACTGAAGCACGGCCCGCTGGCGCTGGTGACCGAAGAGATGCCGGTAGTAACGATCGCCCCGAACGATGCCCTGCTGGAAAAACTGAAATCGAACATGCAGGAAGTGCGCGCCCGCGGCGGCCAACTGTACGTCTTCGCCGACGTCGACTCGCGTATCACCTCGGGCGATGGCGTGCACGTGATCCGCCTGCCGGAACACTATGGCGACCTGTCGCCGATCCTGCACGTGGCCGCACTGCAGCTGTTGGCGTATCACACCGCGCTGGCACGTGGTACCGACGTGGACAAGCCGCGCAACCTGGCGAAGTCGGTGACCGTCGAATAAGCCTGGCGACCTGATTGTTAAAAAGCCTGAAGAGTGCGAGCTCTTCAGGCTTTTTTTATTTGATGGCAATGGGAAACGCGTCTCGACAGGCCATGCTAGAGCCCATGCGACTTCCCTCATTCCGGCACGGTGAACCGCGGAAATTTTCGTCCGGTTTACACGACTCTGCGTACCGGGCTCAAGCGGGAATTCGGTTGACTTCGCAAATGAACAAACTTATCTTAAATTTAATCGATGAGCAGCCAAGAGCATTGCTAGTCCGATATTGATTGCTTCGGGCGGCGAGGTGGAGACGCACCCTGCGCGTGTCTCAGGGTACGTTTGTGCGTGCTTCCAAACCTGTTGCCGCTTCTGATGAACCTGTTAATCAAGCCGCCGCTGCCTTGCGGACCAGGTCGCTGACGCTTGCCGCGTCGTGCCCTTGCTTGGTCGAATGGAGGACGCATGAACGTGTTAATGGTTGGTGCAGGCAATGCCGGATGTGCGCTCGGCGCAATCCTCGCGCAGGAAGGAAACCGCGTCGTCCTGTTCAAGACGTCGCACTCCCTGCATGACGAGAATTTCGACATGGTGCGTGAATCGCGCACGATCCGGATCGTCAGCAATCCGAAAGGGGGCGAGACCAGCATGGCCTCGATCGCGCTGGCCACGCGCGATGTCGACGAAGCCTTTGCAGTGACGCCCGACGTCATCTACATCACCACCCAGACCCAGTGCCATGCCGCCATCGCCGCACTGATCGGCCCCTACCTGAAGGCGCACCAGCTGGTGCTGCTGGCGCCCGGCTACATGGGGTCCTGCCATTTCCTTCCCTACCAGGCCAGGGAAGCTTTCCTGCTGGCTGAAGGTGAAAGCCTGCCCTACGATGCGCGCATTACGGCGCCGGGTGTGGTCAATGTCCTGTTCCGCAACACGCGCAATGCGCTGGCCTTCCTGCCGCGCGACCGTGCCGCCGAAGGACTCGAACGTGCCGCCCAATTGTTCCCGACCTATGTCGCAACGCGCAGCAACGTGGTCGAGTCGGCGATGCACAACCCGAACCTGATCGTCCACACCATCGGCGCGCTGCTGTCGGCCAGCCGCATCGAATATGCGCAGGGCGAATTCTGGATGTACCGCGAAGCCTTCACGCCTTCGGTCCTGAACCTGCTGTACCGGCTCGATGCGGAAAAGAGCGCCGTCATCGCCGCAACCGGCGGCAAGCCTTCGCCCTATTTCGACGAATGCAAGTTCCGCAACGAAGAAGACCTGTCGCAGCCCTCGCTGTCCGTCTTCCGCCGCTACGCCGCTGAAGGCGGGCCCAAGGGACCGGCCACCCTGCAGACCCGCTTCATTACCGAAGACGTGCCGATGGGGCTGGCGCTGCTGTCCTCGATCGGCCGCCTGATGGGCGTACCGACGCCCACGGCCGATGCCTTGATTGTGATCGCCAGCGGCCTGCTCGACCGCGATTTCACTGCGGAGGCGCGCACCCTGGCCAGCCTGGGACTGGGTGAAGTGTCCCCGGACGAATTCAAACGCATCCTGAACGGGTGACGCGTGGCCCTGCACGACGTCCTTTCCAAGCATTACTACGCCTGGCGCCGCTATATTCCGAGCCGCGTCCTCTATCACCCCGACTTCTTCCGCGTGCGCGAACTGCTGGCACAGGACAGCACAGTGGTTGCCGCACAGGCTGGCCTGCGCCTGCGCCAGGTCCTGGTCCACGCGCTGGAACATGTGCCGCACTACCGCCGCACGGTCAGGCTCAGCGCCCACGAGGCGGCGAATGAGCCGCTGCAAGAGGTGCTGGCAGCCTTTCCTTATCTCGCCAAGGAAGAGGTCATGGCGCAGCAGCGCGAGTTCCTCGACGAGCGGCTCGACCCGTCCAAGCTGATGTATGCCACCAGCGGCGGTTCGTCCGGGCAGGGCATCGGCATGTGGCGCACCAAGCGGCTGGCGGACATCGAAAAAGCCTTCTTCACCCACGAATGGGGCAAGCTCGGCTTTTCCTTCGACAAGTCCCGCATCCTGCGCATCGGCGCCGACGCCCGCCGCCTGGCCCATGAAGAACCGTGCCGCGTGGTGGGCAACCGCTTGATGCTGTCGCCTTATCACGTGCACGAACAACACAAGGCGGCGATCCTCGATGCGATTGCTCGCTTCCGCCCCGAGTACGTGCATGGCTATCCGAGTTCCGTGACGGCGCTGGCCGACTTGCTTCAGCCGGGCGAGCTGGACGTGCAGGTAAAAGCGGTGTTGCTGGCGTCGGAGCCGGCGACCCCGGCACAGCTCGGGTCGATCCGGCGGCTGTTCCACGCCTCGGTGTCGCTGAACTATGGATTGTCGGAGCGCACCAACCTGGCTTTCCTGGATGTGAACGAGCAGGGAAGGTCCGACTACATGTTCCAGCAGCTCTACGGTTGGAATGAAAACCGCATGGATGGCGAGCGCGCTGAAATCGTGGGAACTTCGCTATGGAATGACGTGATGCCGCTGATCCGTTACCGCACCGGTGACTACGGCCGCATCGATGCGGACGGCCGCTGCCCGGTGATCGATGGACGCGGCCATGAATTCCTGGTTGACCGGGCCGGAAAGCGCATTCCCGGACTCGCCATTGTCATCGATGAAGTGACCTGGGACTTCGTGCGCCTGTACCAGGTGCGGCAGGCACGGGCCGGCGAGATCACGCTGGCCGTGGTGCCGCGTCACGGCAGCCTGAATCCGGAACAGCGCGCCTTCGTGCTCGATGCCCAGCTACGGCGCTGGGGCGGCTTCTTCGATATCTCGCTGCAGGAAGAAAATGATATTCCGCTGGCGGCGAACGGCAAGCGCAAGCTGGTAGTCAGCTCACTCAGCGTTTAAGGCCTTGCATCTGCAGCGCAGCTCGCGGGGCGCATCAGTGCGGCGCTGCGCAGGTAGGGATCTTCGTTGCTGATGCACAGGACCGGCGCACTGCGCTCGAGTGCGTAGTGGCGTGCCAAGGCCAGGGCGGTCAGGAAAGGCACGGCACCGCAGCTTCCACTTCCCAGGCCGACACGTACGACATCGTCGGCAGCATCGAGTTGCGGGATTGCTGGTGCGGTAAGGCCCATCAGCTCGAGGACACGATTGGGGCGGTGGGCGGTATCTGCGACGATCATGGAAATCTGCGACAGTTCGATGGCGCCGGCCTTGCAGAGCTGCTCGGTCATGTCCAGCAACAGCGCCGAATCGGCGCGGCGGGTGTCATCGGCCGAGCTGTCGCGGCGGCGCTCGTGGAGGGCGGCGAGCAGTACCATATCTGCGCCATTGATCGACTCCGCCCGGCGCAGGTCGGTTAGCAGCAAGCCGCAAGCGCCCTCCCCTGGGATCTGGCCACTCCCTTTCGATGAGTTGAACAAAGCCGAGTTCGCAGCCAGGCGGTCCACGCTTTCCTGGCCGATCAGCGACGCGCAGGCAATGACGATCGCCACCAGCGGTTTGTGGTCTGCCGATGTGATGGGCAGCAGTTGCGCGAGGATGCCTGTGGGGCTCGTCAGGTGCATTTGCTCAGGTTCCGGCGTGGCGATGGCGGTGTCCGGCCAGCCGTACTGGCTGACGGTATGCCTGAGCCAGATGGTTGCCGCGCGGCGCACGTTCACGGCCCAGTCGTGCGGCAGCATCAGCTTCAGCTGGAGCATCGGGGGCTGTCCCTCGGACGGCATGCACTCGTTGGCAACCAGGCTGGCCAGCTCGTCAGCCACGCCGGTCGCGAGGATCAGCGCGCGCCACTGCTCTTCAGTGAAATCCATTGCCGGCATACCGTGGCTCGCCAGCCATTCAGCAATCTCATCCTGCAGCATGTCATCGTCTGCACCATCAACGCGCGCGGTCATGACCGGAAATCCATTGTCATCGACCAGTTCCTTGTCCAGGTCGGCACGCGCTTCGTTGTCGGCGATGGCGCAGGCAAGCTCTTCCACCGACCCACCGTAAGGCGAACGCAGCGCTGTGGCCATGGCAGCCACAACGGGTGTTGTCACAGGCGCTTGGGCTGCCGGGGAGGCTGCAGCTGGCTTCGACAGGCCGGCAGGCAGTTCCGACATGCGTGCCGCCACGAGTTTACTGCCACCCCAGAACCCGAGCAACAGGACGACAGGAAGCAGGAGCAGTGCCATCGCCAGGTCACCCGTTGCCGGATTGTGATTGGTTGAATGCCAATACCAGAGCACGATTGCCCAGCACACCACGAAGGTAGTTGCGATTACCGCGCCGAGCTTGAGCCACACAGCGGGGTGACGCGTTGGTGAGGATGGAGCCGAGGTCGAAATAGTCGTCATGTCCGTCGCTCAGAGTTTGTCGATGGTTGCCTGCTGGCCTGCGATCAGGGAGGCGCCGCAGGCTGTCTTGTCGCCATGCCGTGCCGCCGGTTTGCCGTCGATGATCAGCGACGAGTCGCCGCTGATGATGGGACTGGAACCGTGTTTGGGACAGACTGTTTTGTCACCCATGCGGGCAATACCGATGCCGCCAGTGTCGGTTTGCATGGATGCCTCAACGACAGCACCACCATGGGAAGTTTTATCTCCGAGCTTTATTAATGGACCTGCCATATATGCTCCTGAAACTTTTAATAATCGTTGCTGAAAATGCACAAATCTCTGTCGAGAAACTTATATCCTCTTTATAGAGATCGAAACGCGCGAAGCGAATATCTACTATTGAGATTCGATCGTATAAAAAGGAGGATCCGCTACTCTAGGGCAGTTGCACAACTTCAATGTCTATCTCGTTTGACTGATACCCGGCATATTCGACCGTTATGCGATAACGTGCAGGTACCAATGGCAGCTTTATGTAATCTACTGCATTGATGTTGAAATAGCTGCCGAAGGCCTGGTTTTTGGAAGGCTTGACTGGACGCGACCGGGGAGGCGGGATGGTCCGGTCAGTGTCATATTTGACAATTTCACCTTTAAAAATATCCCCGGATGTAACATCCGTAGCGACCAGGATTTGATGTCCCGGATGATTAAATGCAGCCTCGAGATCAACAAGGTATAGGCCGCATATAGGAATAATGAATGCAGCGTCATCTGCCGATTTTTCAGGCAGCACAACTCGAGAAGGGGCGCGCAAGCTGATTCCGCGCCAATTGATACCTGGATCAGTAGGAGAGCATATATTTTGGGTACTTGTATCTAGTGGAATTTCTTGAAATAAGCTGTCGTTGACCATTGCGCTGACTCTCGTTGGGAGTGTGGGTGCTGTAGGGCTTGCCGTTTGCATGGAAATTTGTCCAAATACTGCACTGCAGCCGGCAATAAAAATCAGTCCTAATGCACATATGATATTCACAATATTGGCCTTCATCGGAGAATGTCTTAAAGAGGATCCCATCCCTCGCTTATATCGAGTTTACGGACAATCGGAGCACAATTGATACAAAAATCGCTCCTGCCATTGGTGGTGCCATACATAATACATTTAGACTGCTTTTCATCGCCATTTAAGTCGTAACGACTGCGATTTGCCGGAAGTCCATGAAAGCAATGATCTCCAACATGTCCTTTTTCATTGTCGTACCAAGTTGGCGGCTTGTCTGGCAGTTTTCTGCGACCGTCTGCCACCATTCCTATCTTATGCCCCAATTCGTGGATAATAATCTGATTTTGCTCAGTCTGTTCGATAGTTTCCCACCATGCCATAGTGCAAACACATATCAGGTTCATGCCTCCGAAAGCCATACCTGCACGCATCTTGTCCACAACATTGACTATTAGTTCGATCGATCCAATCGCTTTAGGTAGGTCGCTTACGTCAATGCTAACCTCCATCGATGATTGCGAGGTTTCAGGCATAGGCAGAGCTGAACATTTTTCTAAGGGAATCTGGATCACATCAGTAAGCTTTCCTCCTTCTTTAACGAATCTTGCTGATACGAACCAACTATCGTTTTCTGTAAGTCCTTTCCAGAGAAACCGGTGTTCGGGCAATGGTGATGATGGCGTTTTTTCTTTAACTTGAATAATTACTGGAGTAGCATTAGGCCCAACTTGAATCGAAGTTTCTAGCATACGAATACCGTCCTTCTTGACTGCCAGTTGGCCAGTGTATGCAATAGCTATAACGTGCGGGGCCTTATTAACTGCGTCAGAGCTACGAAAAGCAGTCGTCGCATGGTCTAAGAATTTTCCTTTTTCATCATGTCCAATATTAGGCATATACGTCATCTCAACTGAAGGGAGCTTCAGTAGCTTGATATTATGCTTAGTATATTCTTCCTGGGCGATAGATAAGTCTTTGGCACATGTAGAAAGCGAGCGCATCTTTAATTCAATATAGTAAATTAATCGTTGTACTTCCAAATTTCCGGTGGTTATGGTCTTGCCACTATCATCGGTTGCCTGAAAAAAATATCTGTCATGCCCAGCTGCACTTACATAAAAATCTTGTGCTGGCAATATCAGACTTCCGCCACTATCCGTCGTATAAGATTTTGGTTCGCTCTGCCATTTAAAACGGGCGTTTCGTGCCAATTCCTCGCTGCTATATTTGGCGTTGCCATCGAGAGGCAAACATTTAACTGTAAAATGGTGATTGCCTGGTCTATCAAAGCAAATTTTGACCCGCGGACTATACCCGACACGGTCGAGGCTACGGACTATTGAGCCATCAACGAAATTCGCCGAACGACTCAAATTGACAAATTGGCTAACACTCTTGGCTTTCGAATTGTCAGAACCATCAATAAAAAATATTTGATCTATCTGAGCATTGCTCGATCTAACGATGATTTCTTTTCTTTTTTTATTTTCTAAAGGACTCAAACGTGAGGATCCAACGGGTTTGGACTTTGAGTTGGCCATATGCTATATAAGTTGAATTTGAAATGAGTGGTGTTCGCTAGCGTCGGCTTGAATAAAATTTCGCATGGCGTTACATCGATGTTAAAAGAATGCTAGGCTCGGTCCGTTAGAACCGCTATCCACAGAACGAACATTCGTCATGTCTATTGACGAGCTGATTTGTTTGCCAGCATGGTCCTGTTGGCACATCCTTTAAAAGAGATGAAGCTTAAGTTCTTTTGCCTCAGCATCTATAACGACGTGAGTTTGTCCCTCCTCGTCAGTAATTCCATCCTCAAAGGTCCCATCGGGTAATTCGATTCGGTAACGCAGCCCAGCAACCGCACGACCGTCAGAATCCTTAATAGTGAAAGCTTCGTCGAAAAGCTTTAGGCGGGAATCAGGTAGGGACTGAAGCGATGCAGCGACGCTCGCACCCTTATCAAAAACATGCTGCCCCCCCTTCACCGAAAACGTCCCCGGACACGCAAACGTAATATCCCCACCCTCCAGCGTGATCGAGGACTCCCCCGCCTGCAGTACGATCTTTTCCTTGGCCTTGATCTCGATGCAGTCATTCACCGAGATCACGACGACTTCCTTATCCGCCAGGATTTCCAATGCATCCGTATGCGCCTGCAGCGACACCGGCCCGTTCGCCGCGATCGCCTGGATCCCACCCGAGTGCGTAAAGAAGCTGGCCGCCCCGCCGGCCACAGAAGAAAACGTATGCCCGGCCGTCATATGCAGATCCGACTGCGTCGTCCACTGCAGGTGTTTTCCCGCAAACAGCACGGTCGATGCCGGCGTCGCCCAGTTGATGCTGGCCGCCGAATCCATCAGCACGATGGGAGAACCAAACTTTTCCACAGGCTGCGAGGCATCGATCTCGCGCGATCCCGCCTTGGCCTTGAATGCCTGCTGCCCATTCACCGGACCGTCATACTTGCCCTTCGCCTGCGGATCGACCTGCTCGATGAGTTCCGACAGCGCCTTCGCTGCATCCTTGCTGAACAGCGCCTGCTGCGCCGCCGCCGCATCGCCCAGCGCAGTCGTCAGTTCCTGCGCACCCTTGAACTGCGCCACCGCTTCCGCCACATCCATCTGCGTCGAGCTCACGCTACTCCCCATTGCAAGACGGGCGCGCGTCGACAGCAACACGCCTTCCCCGCCGCGGATGACGGCCCAGGCATCCGTACGCAGCTCGAAGCCGCTGCCGCGATAAGCGCCGCGTTGTGCGCTGCCGGGCTCCTGGTGGATCAGGTAGCCAAGGTTCAATTGCGTCGCGCCGACGCTGGTGGCGAGCCGCATGCGCACCTGGCCAGACGTATCGTCGACCTGCCACTGGTTGTAGCCGCTGCCATCGAAATTGCGCGTGTGGATCCCCGACAGCGCGCCCGCATGATTGGCGCCGGAATCCACACCGGCCGAGAATGGCGGCAGGTCCGCCCCGTTGTAGAGCTGGGCCACGATCACCGGCCGGTCGATATCGCCTTCGATAAAATCCACCAGCACTTCGGTGCCGATGCGCGGCGTGAATACGGTGCCCCAGTTGGGTCCGGCCAGCGCCTCGGCCACCCGCACCCAGGTACCCGACGTTTCATTGCCCGGCGCACAGCCCTTGCCGTCGGTGTTGTGTGCCATGCCGCCCACGTTCGGATTGGCGCCGCGCTGCCATGCGAACTGGACACGGACTTGGTGGTCGCGCGTGGTGGTCGAGACGTCGTTCGCCAGTCCCATCACCAGCGCACATTGCGGCCCGGGTGCGGTGATGCGCTGCGGCGCGGCGATCGCGCGCGGTACCAGCGGCACCACCTCGCGCACGCAGGCAAAGGAGTTGCGGTAAGTTCCATTCTCGACGCTGGCTGCATCCAGCCCAACAATCCCCGTCTGGAAATTGTTGCGGGCCTCATGCCGCACCCACAGCACCTTGAAGGCATTCGCCCCCTCGGGATAGCGGTCGTGCTGGGTCAGCTGGAAGGCGCAGCCGGCTGCCAGCCTGCGCACGGCGCCAGTTCCCTCGAATACCTTGTTCTCGAGCTCGAGTGCCTGCAGCATCAGTTCGCTGTGCGAGTCGGCCGCCTGGCGCTCGGCGACAATACGTTCGGCGCTGCCGTCATAGACCTGCAGGAAGGGCAACTCGCCCGCATCCAGCATCGATTCGTGCTCCGCGCCTGGCGCCAGCAGTTGCGCCGGATCCCAGCTGCTGATCGACACGGCATTGGCCTGCACCGTGCGGCGCGCCCGGAAGCCGTCGATCGCATCGTCATGTTCGGTGGCCCGCACGCCATGGAAGCGCAGCACGTCTCCGCCCGGCGTCGCGGGTGCCGTTGCCCGGCTATCGAAAATCACCAGCTTGTGCCGCGCCTGCCCATGTGGGCCATCGTCGCCGTCTTCCGCCTGGTCGTGCTCAAAGCGCCAGTTCAGCCCTTCCGAGGCCAGCAGCCGCAGCAGGAAATCCAGGTCGCTCTCGCGGTACTGGGTGCAGACCGCGTGCGGCGCGAGTTCCTGCGACACCTGGAAATCGAAACGCACCTGTGGATAATCCGCCAGTAATTCACAGGCGATGTCGCGGACGTTCTTGTCCTGGAAGATATAGCTGTCGCGGCGCAGCGCCAGCATTGCCAGCGCCGGTTCCAGCCGCAGCCGGTAGCGCGCCAGGCCACCGTCCGCGCCCAGCCAGGAGGCCCCGGTACAGAGCCCGTGCCACATGCGCCGTCCGCCGTCCGGCTGCAGCAGGCCGACAGTGAGCTCTTCGCCGATGAACAGCGCCAGGTCGAGGTCGGTCGAGGTGCTGAGTGCCTCCACGTCAAAGGCGAACAGCTCGTTGACAGCTTCGCGTCCGGTGAATTGCTCCGCGACCAGGGATTCCGGCAGGCCGCTGTCCTGGGCGCTGGCCAGCGTGATCAGGCGCGCGTGCTGGCTCAGCCCAGTACCGAACAGCCCCAGTGCGACGCCCAGGGCGGCAAACTCCGGCGCCGCCTTCATGCAGCGACGGCCAGCAGTTCCAGGCGCAGCTCTTTCATGCCAGCCGGGACATAGATCGAGATCGATTGCGCCTTGAGCATGCGCTCATACATCGGCCCCTTCGCCTCGAGGATGAAATAGCAGGTCTCGGGCCGCACCGGCACCGCAGCCGGCAGTTGCGGCGCGTATTGCAGGCGAACGCCGGGCAGGGCCGACAGCACGAATTTCTCGACATCGTCGGGCGCGCCGACCTTGAAGCGCAGCGGCACCACGTCCACCAGTTCCACCGCCGGGATCGCGGCCGACACGGCGACATAGAAGGTGGTCTTGTCGTCGATCTTGCCGGAGTCGAGCATGCCGATGTGGTAAGACGGCCGCACTTCGTTGAGGGCGATCGCGAAATACTTCGACGAGATCACGGTGTCGAGCAGCTCGCGGATGATCATGTGCAGCTTGGCGAAGGCCGGACCCGGGTCGCCGTGCTGGTAGGGCGGCAAATCGGCCAGCGTCCAGCTCTTGGAGAAGGTCATCAGTCCGCCCGCCACGTCGAGCAAGCCTTCGTACAGGCGTTCGGGATGCAGCGCCGGATGGTGGAAGTGGTGGGTCAGGCTCGCATAGGCCGAGCTGGCCGTGTGCAGCAGCCAGAACGAGGACATATCGCCGGAGCGGAACTCCACCACGTTGCGGCTCGGCTCGCGCTGGTGGCCGTAGAGCGCGGCGACCTTGGCCTGCAGCGCATCGAGCAGGCGGCGCAGGGCCTGGAACAGCACCGGCGCCGCGCTAAGGGACAGCGAAGGCGGCACGAAGCTGTCGTCGATCTCGAATCCGCCGGTGGCCGCGCGGCGCAGCCGCAGCAGCGGGAAGTGAACATAAGAATCGCGCGGCTCGAACTCGGACACCAGCCGCACCGCCTTTTTCAGGTAGGCCAGCTGCACCGGCGCCGCCTGCGTGTACAGGTCGGGCGTGTCGCCGTTGGCCTGGACGAAGCGCGCCGTATTGGTCGCCTGTCCTGGCGGCGCGAAATTGCCGCTGAACGGTTTCATCCCGGGCAGGGCAAGGTAATAGGTGACCGTTTGCTGCGATTGCTGCAGCAGGCTCAAGTCCACCGTCTCGGGCAGCGCGTCGATCTCGGGCGCGTCGACCAGTTCACCGTCCTGGAAGCGCACCGACAGCGCCAGCAGCCGCAGCATGCTGTTGGCCAGCGCCTCGCGGTCGACCTGCAGGTTGTCGACGCCCCAGGCATAGGGGTGCACGGCCTTGATGCTCTTGTGGAGACATTGTTCGTGATAGTGGTCTTGCCGCTGGAAGTGCTGTGGACGCAATAACAGGCCTTCGCCCCAGAGAACCTTGCTGGTCATGTCTCTGCCTTCGCTCAAGTTTTTGTCGTATTCAGTGGAACAACTCTCCGGAAACCATAACAACTCCAATGGGTTGCCTATGTGAAGTTGATCAAACGTTGGTGCTGCGCGCCGTGGCAACATCGGGTTTGGTTTTTTTCCGTCCACACGCGGTGCCCGGGTCAACCGGAGACAGGTAGAGGAAGCCCCATGAAGGGATATACGCCAGGCTTGTTCGACCGCCTGCTGGGTGTGCCGAACCGCGGCCAGGGCCAGTCCGCAGCGGCGCGCATGACGATCGAGGAACTGAAGGACACAGTGGCGCGCGACCTCGAGTCGCTCCTCAACACGCGCTCGAGCATCGTGGACGGCGCGCTCAAGGCCTATCCGGAATGCAGCCGCTCGATGGTCACTTATGGCCTGAACGACTTTGCCGACCTCTGCCTGTCGAGCCCAACCGACCGCGCGGCGATTTGCGCCAGCATCGAAAAAACCATCGGCTGCCATGAGCCGCGCCTGCGCAACGTGCGTGCGCTGCTGGAGATGCGCGACGATTCCGTGAACCGCCTGAACTTTTCGATCACGGCCGTGCTGGTGGCGAGCGTGTCGCAGGAACCGGTCAACTTCGACGCCGTATTGACGCCATCGACCCTGCAATACAGCATCAGCAAGGCCGGTAAAGTAATGCGTCCGGCACCGGTCGGAGCCTGAACATGGAACAACTGCTCCCGTATTACGAAGGCGAGCTTGGCTACCTGCGCCGCAACCTGCGCGAGTTTGCCGAGCGCTATCCGCGCATTGCCGGACGCCTCCTGATCAGTGGCGAGGTGTGCGAAGACCCGCATACCGAACGCATGATCGAATCGTTCGCGCTGCTCAATGCGCGCATCGCGCGGCGGCTGGACGACGATTACCCTGAATTCACCGAAGCCCTGTTCGAGGTGCTGTACCCGCATTACCTGCGTCCCTTCCCCTCGTGCTCGATCGCACGCATGGACTTCGGCGGCGCGGCCAAGCAGGGCGGCGCCAGCCTGATTGCACGCGGCACCCAGCTCAACACCCGGCCGGTACGCGGCGCCGCGTGCACCTTCCGCACCGTCTATCCGGTGGTGGTGGCGCCGGTCGCGCTGACCCGCGCCAGGTTTTCCGCCATCATCGACGCGCCCGAGGCCGTGCGCCTGCCGGGGGCGGCATCGTCCAGCATCAGCTTGACCCTGGCCTGCACCGCCGAGCAGGGTGCGCTGGCCCAGCTGGAGCTGCCCAGCCTGCGCATCTTCATCGATGGGGAGCCCTCGTTCTGCGCCGCCCTGCGCGACGCGCTGTTCATGCGCACAGTAAGCGCCTATGTCGAAGCCGGGGACAGCGGGCGCTGGACAAGCTTGCCGGCGGTCCCGGTGCACCCGGCCGGCTTCGGCGAGGACGAAGCCATGATCGATTTCCCGGCGCGCTCGCATGCCGCCTACCGGCTGCTCACCGAATACTTCTGTTTTCCCGAAAAGTTCAATTTTTTCGACATCGACCTGGCCGCGCTGGCGGCTGCTGCCCCGCCGGGGACGCGCACGCTGACGCTGCACCTGGCGCTGTCCGGCCTGCGCTCGGATTCGAACACCGCGCGCATGCTCGGCACCCTGTCCACCAATAATGTCCAGCTGGGCTGCACGCCGGTGATCAACGTGTTCCGCCAGCGCGGCGAGCCGATCCGGGTGACGCATACCAGCGCCAGCTATCCAGTGCTGGCCGATGCGCGGCGCGCCTTTGCCTACGAGGTGTATGCGATCGAATCGCTCAACCTGCTGCGCCAGACGCCGCAGGGTGAAACCCTGGTGCAGTTCCGCCCCTTCTATGCGCTGCGGCATGCGCAGGCGCCGGAAGACGCTGGCCACTATTACGCGGTGCGGCGCGACGAATCGCTGGCTGACAAAAGCCCCGGCTTCGAGACCCAGGTGTCGATCGTCGACATCGATTTCGACCCGGCCGAAGTCGAAACCGACACCCTCAACATCGAACTGACCTGCACCAACCGCGACCTCCCCGCCTCGCTGAGCTATGGGCAATCGGGCGGCGATTTGTTCATGGAGGGCGGCTCCAGCGTGCGTGCGATCGCCTTCCTGCGCAAACCAACGGCCTCGTACCGCTTTGCGAGCGGGCGCGGCGCGCACTGGCGCCTGATCTCGCACCTGGCACTGAACCACCTGTCGCTGGCCGATGGCGGGGTCGAGGCTTTTCGGGAGATGCTGGCGCTGTACGACCTCCCTCGCTCGCCCTCGTCGCAGCGCCAGATCGGCGGCATCAAGGCGATCGCGCAGCGCGCCGCCACTACCTGGCTGGCCGGTAACCCGTTTACCTGCCTGGTGCGCGGCGTCGAGGTGCGCTTGAGCATCGATGAAGAAGCGTTTATTGGCAGCGGCATCCACGCCTTCGCGCAGATCATCGAGCGCTTCCTCGCCCTCTACGTGCATGCCAACAGCTTCACCCAGCTGGTGATCGTGTCGAACAAAACCGGAGAAGAGTTATTGACATGCCAGCCACGCAGCGGCGATTTGAGCCTGCTGTAATCGACCGCCTGTTCCGGGAGCCCTACCGCTTCGAGTACTTCCAGGCGGTGCGCATGCTCGAACTGTGGGCGCGGCGGCGTGGCCTGCCGTGCAAGGACCTGGTGGCGAACTTCCTGCGCTTCCAGAATTCGCTGTCTCTCGGTTTCCCGGCCAGCCAGGTCGAGGCGATCCACACCGAACCGCGCGACATCGACACCCAAGCTGCGCCACTCGGCGCCGCCCTGAAGGATGGAACCCTCAAATACATCCGCCTGACACCCGCCTTCATGGGATTGCTGGGCGGGCAGGGCATCCTGCCCCTGCACTACACCGAGCGCATCGCCGAACACCAGTCGCTGGAAAAGGACGAGGGCGCGCGCGCCTTCCTCGACACCTTCTCGAACCGCTCGCTGGCGCTGTTTTACGAAGCCTGGCGCAAATACCGGCTGGCGCTGCAATACCAGCTTGATGGCCAGGACAGCTTCCTGCCGCTGCTGCTGAGCCTCGCAGGATTGGGCGACAAGTCGCTGCGACGGCGCCTGGCCGCCAGCGAGGATGGCACGGTGCTGGATGAATCGCTGGCTTATTTCGCGGCCTCGATCCGGCACCGCCCGGCTTCGAGCGTCCAGCTGGCGCGGGTGCTGTCGGAATATTTCGGCCAGCATGTCGTCGCCGAGCAATTCGTCGGCTGCTGGTACGATGTGCCACCAAGCCAGCAAACCATCCTGGGGAGCAGCAATGCGGTGCTGGGCGTCGGCACCATCGCCGGCGTCCGGGTCTGGCAACGCGACCTGCGCCTGCGGCTGGTGGTGGGGCCGCTCGACCGCGCGGGCTTCAACAATTTCCTGCCCGGCGGGCTGGCCGCACGGGCGTTAAAGAGCATGCTGTCGATGTTCACCGGGCTGTCGCTTGAATACGAAGTCGAGCTGGTGCTGCTGGCGGCGGATGTGCACAACATCCGGCTGGCCGGCGATGAAGGCCGGCTCGGGTGGGATGCCTACCTGGTGGAAGGCCTGCAGACGGAAGACCGGCGCGACGTGCGCTACGAACTGCACAGCCTGTAGCCGCAGTCGGCAATGCAGGCAGCGGCTCAGCTAACCGTTCAGCTAGCCGTTCAACTCCCGCTCCAGGTCGACGCGCAGCATGTAGATGGTCGGCGTCAATCCCCGCTCGCCTGGCGTATAGAAAATGCCCGGCAATACGCCGTCTTCCTCGAGCTGCGGCAGCAGGTCGGTCATGAGGTCGTCCAGTGGGAAGGATTGCGGCTCGTAGCCGTCCCATTCGAATTCCGCGCACAGGTCGGCGAATTCGCTGGCCGGCCACATGGCGAACACCAGGGTGCCGTCATCGGTCTTGGCCAGCGCCCAGCCGTCGCGGTACAGCCCCCAGACTTCGCCGTTCTCGGCCACTTGCCGCACGAAATGCGTGTAGCGCCGCGGCGCCGGCAGGGTGACGACGTCCGCCAGTTGCTGCGCGCCCAGCTTGATTGCTGAAAGAGTGTGCTCGCTCAAGATGTCCACCGCCTTTCGTGCCTGGGCCGTGTTCGGATAGTCATGCTCTCAGCATGAGAATACTGCACATCCTGAACCGGTGGCGCAGGCAGGTCAAGCTGCGCGGCGTGAATTGGCAAGGGTGGGTGGCAGTTGATAAGATTAAAGTTTTCCACAAGCCAGCCTGACCCATCCGCCGATGTCCTTCGACCTGCTGTCCACCGGCCGCCTCGCCGGCCTGTTCTTCATTACCGCCGTCGCCGAGCTGCTCGGCTGCTACCTGCCGCTGCTGTGGATCACGGGTAAGGGTTCGGCGTGGCTGCTGCTGCCGGCGGCGCTGAGCCTGGTGGCCTTCGTCTGGTTGTTGACGCTGCATCCGGCGGCGAGCGGGCGCGTGTACGCGAGCTATGGCGCGGTGTATATCGCGACCGCGCTGGCCTGGCTGGTTGTGGTGGACGGCGTCAAGCCGATCTGGAGCGACTACCTGGGCGTGGGACTGGCGCTGCTCGGGGCCGCCTGCATCGCCCTCGGCCACCGCCAGGCCTGACCCTGCCTCAGGCCGCGATCTGCCCCAGCAGCTCCTGCACGGTCGCCAGCTGCACCGGCTTGGTGAGATGGTGGTCGAAGCCGGCCTCGTTCGACTTCTGGCGGTCGCTGTCGGCGCCCCAGCCGGTCAGGGCCACCAGCGTCATGCCTTCCAGGCCTGCCACCTGGCGCATGGCGCGAGCGGTGTCGTAGCCGTCCATGCCGGGCATGCCGATGTCGAGGAAGGCAACCTGCGGGCGGAAGGTCCGCGCCACCTCCACCGCCCCGGCGCCGTCGTGGGCCACCTGCGCGGTATAGCCGCAGGCTTCCAGGATCATCGACAGCGTGACCGCAGCGTCGACGTTGTCGTCCACCACCAGGATCTTCATGCCTTCGCCGGCTGCGCCGGTAGTGCCAGCGTGCGCGTTGTCCGCAGCGAGGCCAGCTTCATCGAGCGCTGCCAGCGGCAGGCGCACGGTGAATACGCTGCCGGCCTGCAGCCCCCTGCCTGCGGCCGAGACCCAGCCGCCGTGCATGTCCACCAGCCGGCGCACCAGCGACAGGCCGATCCCGAGGCCGCCCTGCGAGCGGTCGGTATGCTGGCCGATCTGGCTGAACATCTCGAACACGGACGACAGCGAATCCTGCGGGATGCCGATGCCGTTGTCCGACACGGCGATCACGGCTTCCCAATCGTCGACCTCCATCGACAGGCCGATGCGCCCGCCCGCCGGCGTGTACTTGGCTGCGTTGTTGAGCAGGTTGGCTACCACCTGGGCGATGCGGGTGATGTCGACGTCGGCCATCACCGGCGCTTCCGGCAGGTTGACCGACAGCTCGTGGCGGCCGCTCTCGATCAAGGGCAGGCTGGTTTCGATGGCGCTGGACAGCACGGCGCGCAGGTCGGCGCGCTCCTTCTTGAGTTCGAGCTTGCCGCCGCTGATGCGGGCGATGTCGAGCAGGTCGTCGATCAGGTGCACCATGTGGCTGACCTGGCGTTCCATCATCTCGCGCACGCGCGCCACCGTGGCCGGGTTGTCGCCTTTCAGGCGCATGACGCTCAAGCCGCTGCGGATCGGCGCCAGCGGGTTGCGCAGTTCGTGCGCGAGCGTAGCCAGGAACTCGGTCTTGCGGCGGTCCATTTCGGCCAGGTCGGCGGCCAGCTTGCGCAGGGTGTCTTCGGATTGCTTGCGGGTCGTGATGTCGCTGAACAGCAGCGCCACCTTGTAGTTGCCCGGCGCGCCGATGCGGGTGGCGTAGACGTCAAACCAGCGGCTCATGGCTGGCGCCTCGTTCTCGAAGCGTACCGGCTCGCCGGTGAGCGCCACCCGGCCATAGGTCTCGAACCAGAAGCTGTCGAGCGTGGGCAGCATCTCTTTCGCGGTCTTGCCCACCGCGTCGTGCAGGCCGGTGTGCGCCTCGAACATCTTGTTCATCTCGAGGAAGCGGTAATCGATTGGCCGTTCCTGCTCGTCGAAGATCATCTCGAAGATGCAGAAGCCCTGGTCGACCGACTCGAACAGGGTGCGGTAGCGTTCTTCGCTGGCGCGCAGCTTTTCGGCGGCGCGCTTGCTCTCGGTGGTATCGACCACGATCGCGACCAGGCCCTGGAATTCGCCGTCCGGGCCGCGTAGCGCGTTGACGCTGCTGGTGGCCGGCATCAGGCTGCCGTCGGGGCGCAGGTACTGCTTGTCGACGATGACGCCCGCTTCGCCTTCGGCCAGCCGGCGCACCGCCTCGAAGGTGACCGGCAGCGAATCGGGGGCGGTGACGTCGAACACGCTGGTCCCCAGCAGGTCGGCTTCGGAGCGTCCCACCATGTGGCAGTATTTCTGGTTGACCAGGGTGATGCGGCCTTCCGGATCCATCTGCACCACGCCGGTGGCGGCCTGGCTGACGATCTTCTCGAAACGCTCGCGGCTTTCGTACAGTTCGATCTCGGCCAGCTTGCGCTCGGTCTGGTCGACCCCGTGCACCAGGATCCCGGTGACCCTGCCTTCGGCATCGCGCAGCGGGAGGTAGACCTGGTCGACGAAACGCCGCTCGAGCGGCGCGCCCGGGCGCCGCCGCAGCATGACCGGCACGTCGGTGCCGGTAAATGGCTCGCCGGTCCGGTACACCCGGTCGAACATCTCGATGAATCCCTGGCCGGCGATCTCCGGCAGCGCTTCGCGCAGCGGCACGCCGACCGGATCGCGGCCGCCGACCAGTTCCAGGTAGCGTTCGTTGATCATCTCGAACACGTGGTCCGGGCCGCTCAGCACGCACATGAAGGCCGGCGCCTGCCGGAACACGTCTTCCATGCGGTCGTTGGCGGCGCGCAGCTGGCGCAGCAGGCGTTCGCGCTCGGCGTCGGCCTGCACCCGGGCAGTAATGTCGCGTGAGACCACCAACAGTCCGTCGCTCGGCGCGCCCACCGCGCTGATCGTGACATCCCACCACTTGGGCGTGCCCGCGGCCGTCGGGCAGGCGCCGCGGAAGCTTCCGTTGCCGATGCTGCGCGCAGCCGCGATCGCGGCGTCGATCTCGGCATGGCTGGCGGCCGGCCACAAGGTCGCCCAGACGCTGCCCACCAAGGGTGTAAGGTCGGCGATGTCCATCGCGCGCTGGCCGTTACGGTTCATGGCGACGACGCGTCCCTCGGCGTCAAGCAGCTTGACGCAGTCGGGACTGGCTTCGAAGAGGTGCAGGCCGAGGGCGGCCGGGTCGATGGTGGGGGCGGGGGTACTGCGATGCTGCATGCAATCTGTCCTTGGTGGGCCGCTGCTGCGCGAGATGGGAGGGTACCGGGCAGTATATCTGCACGGCGCGCCACACGGCGCTGGATAGACTGGTTTGTCACGAAACTGTTATCGAATCGTCACAAGGCAGTCATCTGGGCTGCCTACCATGCAGGGACTTCTCCCACAACCAACAGGACCATCCGTGAACAAGCCGCCAGACATCGCCCGTATCCCTGTCGACCATGACGACATCGATACGAACGTCTCGTCGAATGAACACTTCGGCAGCGTGCTCGAAGCGCGCCTGAGCCGCCGCAGCCTGCTGCGCGGCGGCGCCGCCTCGGCCGCCACTGCGATGCTCGGCGCGCTGGGCCTGGGCGGCTGCGGCGGTTCCAGCGACGACGCCCCGGCCACCAGCACCCCGCCGGTGGTGGTCACGCCACCGGCGGAGAAGCTGCTCGGCTTTACCGCCGTGTCCAAGAGCCTGGCCGATACTGTCGTGGTCCCGGCCGGCTACACGGCCAGCGTGCTGTACGCCATGGGCGACCCGCTCACCGCGTCCACGCCGGCGTTCAAGAACGACGGCACCGATACCGACCATGAAAACCGCGCCGGCGACCAGCACGACGGCATGGAATTCTTCCCGCTTTCCAGCCTGGGTGCGGCGTCGACCACCGCCAACGACCGCGGCCTGCTGGCGATGAACCACGAAGCGACCATCGACGAGAAGCTGTCGGCCTTCTTCCTGCACCCGAACGGCGGCACCATGAGCCTGCCGCGCCCGGCGGGGGAAGTAGACAAGGAAATGGCGCTGCATGGCCTGTCGGTGGTCGAAGTGCGCCGCACCGGCGCGAAATGGGAAACCCTGAAGGATTCCAGCTTCAACCGCCGCGTGCACCAGCAGACCGAGATCGAGATCTCGGGCCCGGTGCGCGGCAATGCGCTGGTGGTCACGAAGTATTCGAACAATGGCACCAAAATCCGCGGCACGCTGAACAACTGCGGCACCGGCAAGACCCCGTGGAACACCTATCTGTCGGGCGAAGAGAACTGGTCGGGCTATTTCACCCGCGCCAGCACGGATGATGCCGCGCGCGGCGACAAGAGCGTGGTCTCGCTCAAGCGCTACGGCCGCGACGCCGGGGCCGCCTCGCGCCATGGCTGGGAAACCGGCGGCGTGGAAGATAAATACCAGCGCTGGAACCTGGGCCGGAAGGGCGCCTCGCTCGATGGCAGCGACGACTACCGCAACGAGATGAACGGCATGGGCTATATCGTCGAGATGGATGCCTACGACAAGACCCGCGCCATCAAGAAGCGCACCGCGCTGGGCCGCTACGCGCACGAGAGCGCGGCCTTCGGCAAGGTGGTCGTGGGCCAGCCGCTGGCCGTATACATGGGCGACGATTCGCGCAACGAATACATCTTCAAGTACGTGTCGACCGCGCTGTGGACGGCTGCCGATGCGACGCCGCTGGACCGCATCGCCACCGGCGACAAATACCTCGACAACGGCAAGCTGTACGTCGCCAAGTTCCTGGCCGACGGCACGGGCCAGTGGATCGAGCTGTCGATCGCCAATCCCCTGATTGCCGCTTATGCAGCGTATAAATTCGCCGATCAGGCCGACGTGCTGGTCAACGCTCGCCTGGCGGGCGACGCCGTGGGCGCCACCAGGATGGACCGGCCGGAATGGTGCGCGGTGAACCCGGTCAATGGCGAGATTTACTTCACGCTGACCAACAACAGCAACCGCCGCGTCGAACCGAGCGGCGCGAGCCAGGCCGCGCCGGATGCCGCCAACCCGCGCGTCTACACCGACATGAAAGGCAGCACTGCGCAGGTGGGCAACCCGAATGGCCACATCATCCGCGTCAAGGAAGGCGCCGCCGGTTCGGCCGCCACCAGCTTCCGCTGGGACGTCTACCTGTTCGGCGCCGAAGCCGCCGCTGCCGCCGCCACGGTCAACCTGTCGGGCCTCTCCGCCGACCAGGACTTCTCCAGCCCGGACGGCCTGGCCTTCAGCGCCGCCACCGGCATCTGCTGGTTCCAGACCGACGATGGCGCCTACACCGATGTCACCAACTGCATGATGCTGGCCGGCGTGCCGGGCCAGGTTGGCGATGGCAAGAAAGTCACCCTGAGCCATCCGCGCGCCAACGGTACTAGCCTGAACGTGGACACCTATGTCGGCCTGGCCGCCACTCCGGATACGCTCAAGCGCTTCCTGGTCGGCCCGGTCAGTTCGGAGATCACCGGCATCGCCGAGACCCCGGACGGCAAGGCGCTGTTCGTGAACATCCAGCACCCGGGTGAAAGCACCGCGTCCGCCAACGTCGGCGATCCGAGCAAGTACACAAGCCAGTGGCCGTCGAATGCCGGCTACGGCGCCGGCAAGCGCCCGCGCTCGGCGACGATCGTCATCACCAAGAACGACGGGGGCCGTATCGGCACCTGATCGTTTCGACAAACGTTCTCCGTTTCCCTTCGGGCTGGATGCGCAGGCATCCGGCCCTTTTTTCGTTCATCGCAAGAAACGCTCGAAGCAGGCATGGCAGCATCGGGAGATGCGCAATCCAGCTGCAGGAGCAGGCCATGCCGAGCATGTCGTTATCAAATTATTTCCACATCACGCGTGCCAGCGCGCTGTACGACATCGTCGTCACCGCGCCCTTCGCCACGCCCTGGACCTTCGCCATGCTGCATGCCCAGTTATCAAGCACGAATGTCTGGCTGGGAGGCGAGCCGCTGGCGCCGTTCGCGCTGGTGAACATCCTGATCACCGGTTTGATGGGCAGCCTGGTCATGCTGTGGTCGGCCATGCGGCTGTTCCAGCCCAGCCTGGCGCTGGGGCGCTACGATGGGGCCGGGCGTTTCATGTTTGCGGGCTGGATGATCTGGGCGCTGGCCCAGGGCGGGCTGCTGCTGGTGTGGCTGTTCCTGATCCCCGAAGTGTTGTGGGGCGTGGCCCAGTTCTGGCCGGTCGAGCGGACGCAGGCCGTGGAGCGCCGCCGGCCGTCGCGCCTGCGGCTGGTCAGCCTGTCGTCAACGCCCTAAGGAAGCGGCAGCAGCGCGCCGCGTGCGGCCTTCAAAAGCGCCGCACCCATGCGCTCCAGGCGCGGCGGCTGGATGCGCCAGGCGTGCCAGTACAGCGCCACGTCCACATGCAGGTGCGGCGTCAGGTCAACCATGGTCCCGTCGAGCAGCATCGCTTCGCACTGCTCCAGCGGCAGCAGGCCGTAGCCCATGCCGAGGCGGATCGCCTGGCCATACGGGTCGCTCGCCGGCACATAGTGAAACGGATAGGCGCCTTCCGGCAGCCCGAAGTGCTTCAGCAGGAAGGCCGATTGCAGCGAATCCTTGCGGTCGAAGACCACCACCGGCGCACGTTGCGCGGCGTCGCGGTTGAAGCCATCCGGGAACCATGTGTGCGCAAAACCCTTCGAGGCCACCATCCGGTAGCGCATCAGGCCCAGCGCGCTCACCGTGCAGCCATGCATGGGCGTGGCTTCGCCCGAGATGCAGGCCACCACGCGGCCCTGCTCGAGCAGGGCGAAGGTGTGGCCCTGGTTGTCGAGCACGAATTCCACCAGCAGTTCTTCGGCGCGCAGGATCGGCGCCAGCACCGGCAGCAGCCAGGTGGCCAGCGTGTCGTTGTTCACCGCCAGCGCCACCCGCGCCGGCCCTTCGTCCATGCCCATCTCGGCCAGGAATTCCGATTCCAGCAGCGTGCTGCGGCGCAGGTATTGCAGCAGGCGAGTGCCCGGCCCAGTGGGGCGGCACGGGCGGCTGCGCACCAGCAGCGGCGTGCCGAAATCCTGCTCCAGCGCCGAGATGCGCTGCGAGACGGCGGACGGCGTGATGGCCAGCTGCACGGCGGCCAGTTCCAGGCTGCCGGTATCGACAGCGGCCATGAAGGCCGCGCTGCGGCGGGGATCGATCTGCATTGGATTAATTTTTCTTATGCGTCTTTAAATATCATGAATATATTTGAATTAGCGGGCTTTGACATGGAGCATGTCGGTTCTCGCAAGGAGTCCGCATGTTTTCGCAACAAATTTTTCTACAGGGCCTCGGCCTGGGCGCCAGCCTGATCATGGCCATCGGTGCCCAGAACGCGCACGTGATCCGCACCGCCGTGCGCGGCCAGCACGTGCTGGCCACGGTCCTCACCTGCATCGCGGTCGATGTGCTCCTGATCGCCCTCGGCATTGCCGGCCTGGGCGCGATCGTCGAAGCCTCGCCTGTGTTGCTGGCGGTGGCCCGCTATGGCGGCGCCGCCTTCCTCGTCTGGTATGGCTGGCGCTGCTGGAAGAGCAGCCTGCGCGGCGGCGCTTCGCTTGAACTCTCTGGCCAGCAAGCACAGACGCTGGGCCGCGCGCTGGCCACCGTACTCGCGCTGTCGCTGCTGAACCCGCACGTCTATCTCGACACCGTGGTGCTGCTCGGCGCCGTCGGCAGCAGCCTGGCGGGCGACGCCCGCCCCTCGTTTGCCGCGGGTGCGATGACGGCGTCGGTGCTGTGGTTCGCGGCACTTGGCCTCGGCGCGCAGCGCTATGCACAGGTGCTGGGGCGACCGGCAGTATGGCGCGCGATCGAAGCGTTTACCGGGACCCTGATGCTGGTGCTGGCCGTCCTGCTGGTGCGCCAAGCGTAAGTGGGCGGCATTGGCTACCCTTCGCTATAATCGTGTTCCGACCTTCACTTGCCGGAGCCGATCATGCGCCCCAACCTGCTGTCGATGCTGAACATCCGCTACCCGATCATCCAGGCCCCGATGGCGGGCATCTCGACCCCGGCGCTGGCGGCAGCCGTTTCGGAAGCGGGCGGCCTCGGCTCGATCGCGGTCGGCACCAGCACGCCGCAGCAGGCGCGTGCCGCCATCGCCGCCGTGCGCGAAATGACCAGCAAGCCCTTCAACGTCAACGTGTTCACCCATGCGCCCGCGACGGGCGACCCGGCGCGCGAAGCGGCCTGGTTAGCGTGGCTGCGTCCGCATTTCGCCCACTTCGGCGCCGAACCGCCGGCCGCCCTGACGGAGATCTACCGCAGCTTCATGACCGACGACGCGATGTTCGAGCTGCTGCTGGCCGAGCGCCCGGCCGTGGTCAGCTTCCACTTCGGCCTGCCGGCCCAGGTGCATATCGACGCGCTGAAGAAGGCCGGCATCGTGCTGTTCACCACTGCCACCTCGCTGGAAGAAGCGCAGCAGATCGAAGCGGCCGGCATCGATGTGATCGTCGCCCAGGGCATCGAGGCGGGTGGCCATCGCGGCATGTTCGACCCGTCCGCGTCCGATGCGGCCTTGCCCACCTTCGAGCTGCTGCGCGAGTTATCCGGCAAGGTCTCGGTGCCGCTGGTGGCCGCCGGCGGCATCATGGACGGGAAAGACATCCGCACCGCGCTGGAGAATGGCGCCAGTGCGGTCCAGATGGGCAGCGCCTTCATCGCCTGCCCGGAATCGTCGGCGCCGCCGCACCACCGCGCGCTGATCGCACAGGGCGCCGGCTTGCAGACCGAACTCACCGCCGTCATTTCGGGACGGCCGGCGCGCGGCATCGTCAACCGCCTGTTCCTCGATGCCGGCGCGCCCGGCCATCCGCCGCTGCCGGACTACCCGATCGCCTACGACGCCGCCAAGGCGCTGCACGCCGCAGCATCAAGCAAGGGCAACCAGGATTACTCCGTCAACTGGGGCGGCACCGGATTCGCGCGGGCACGCAGCATGCCGGCCGGCGAACTGGTAGCCGCGCTGGTCGCGGAGATGAACGAGACGCCCTAACCAAGCGCAAGCAAGGCCAGCGCCAGTGGGCGGCAGCGCTCCTCGATCAGCGCGTGCAGCAGTTTCACCGCCGGCGAGAACTGCTTGCGGTGCGGGCAGACCAGGCTCAGTGGGGTCGGTTCGCCCGCTACGCCAGGCAGCAGCACCTCGAGCCGTCCAGCCGCTACGTCGGCGCTGACGTCGAGCCACGACTTGTAGACGATGCCCTCCCCCGCCACTGCCCACCGGCGCACCACGTCGGCATCGTCGCTAACCAGGCGGCCCGATACCTGGATGACCCTCGCGCCCTCGCTCGAAGGAAAAATCCAGCGGTCGTAGGTGCGGCCAAGCAGCCGGTATTGCAGGCAGTTGTGTTCCGCCAGCGCATCCAGCGACCCTGGCCGTCCATGGCGGGCGATGTAGTTGGGCGAGGCTACCAGCACGCGCCGGTTGTCGGGCGCAATCGGCAACGCGATGAAACTGGCGTCGTCGATCTGCCCGTAGCGCACCGCGATATCGACCGGATCGCGGAACACGTCGGCCACCTGGTCCGACACCAGCAGCTGGATATCGAGGTTCGGGTGCGCGCGGCGGAATTCCGAGATCCATGGCAGTAGCATGTTGCGCCCGAAGTCCGACGGCGCCGCGATCTGCAGCGTACCGCTCAAGCGGGAATCATCGCCGCGCAAGCCTTCATGGCCGTCGCGCAAGGCTTGCAGCGCATCCTGCGCGAACGGCAGGTAGCGCTTGCCCTCCTCGGTCAGGCGCAGGCTGCGCGTCGAACGCGCGAACAGGCGGATGTCCAGCTCGCGCTCGAGTCTCCCGATCGCGGCGCTGGCCTGCCCGGGCAGCAGGTTGACCTCGCGCGCGGCCTTCGAAAAGCTGCCAAGGGCAGCGGTGCGCACAAACAGCGCCAGATCGTCAAACCGGATCATTTTCTCTCTGGATGTGAAAGTGAAATCGCTCCAGGCTGGTTTTTCGTTGCAGGAGACGAGATTAGAATCTCCTCCAAGTCAAACTTACCGGAGATTCAACATGAAAGCAGTAGTGTATACGCAGCACGGCCTGCCCATCAGCGACGCCGCTGCCTTGCAGGACATCGAGCTGCCGATGCCGGAGGCCGGCGCCCATGACCTGCTGGTGGAAGTGCGCGCGGTGTCGGTCAACCCGGTGGATACCAAGATCCGCCTCGGTGCGAAAGTAGACCAGCCGCGCGTGCTGGGGTGGGACGCCAGCGGTATCGTGCGCGCAGTCGGTGCTGGCGTGACCCTGTTCGCGCCGGGCGACGAAGTGTTCTACGCCGGCTCACTGGTGCGTCCCGGCTCGAACAGCCAATACCAGGCCGTGGACGAGCGCATCGTCGGCCGCAAGCCGGCCTCGATCGACTTTGCCCAGGCAGCGGCCCTGCCCCTGACCTCGATCACCGCGTGGGAACTGCTGTTCGATCGCCTGCAAGTGCCGGAGCAGGGCGGCGCCGGCAAGACGCTGCTGGTCATCGGCGCCGCGGGCGGGGTCGGTTCGATCCTGGTCCAGCTGGCGCGTACGCTCACCGGCTTGACCGTCATCGGCACCGCATCGCGCGAAGAGACCCGCAACTGGGTGCGCGAGCTCGGCGCCCACCACGTCATCGACCACACGCAGCCGCTGCGCGAACAGCTCGAGCTGCTGCGCATCCCGGCAGTGGACATCGTCATCAGCCTCACCCACACCGACCAGCATTACGCCAGCATCGTCGACGTGCTCGCGCCGCAAGGCCAGTTCGCCCTGATCGACGACCCGGCCACGCTCGACGCCGTGCCGCTCAAGCGCAAGTCGATCTCGCTGCACTGGGAACTGATGTTCACGCGCTCCATGTTCGGCACCCCGGACATGATCAAACAACACGAGCTCCTGAACCGCGTGGCCCGGATGGTCGACGACGGCACCCTGCGCACCACGCTGGGCCAGCATTTCGGGCTGATCTCGGCGGACAACCTGCGCCGTGCGCATGCGCACATCGAGAGCGGCCGCGCGGTCGGTAAAATCGTACTCGAACACTTTTAAACTCACCAAGGAACTACCTGATGGATATCCTCGCCGCCGCCCGCAAGCGCCACACCGCCAAAGCCTACGATAGCGAACGCCGCGTTCCCGAAGACCTCATGCAGCAGGTGTACGCCCTGCTGCGCCACAGCCCCTCGTCGGTGAACTCCCAGCCCTGGCATTTCATCGTCGCCAGCACGGCGCAAGGCAAAACACGCATCGCGAAAGCGGCGCAGGGCGGCTATGTCTACAACAGCGCGAAGATCCAGGATGCCTCGCATGTGATCGTGTTCTGCTCGCGCATCGACATGGATGACGCCCACCTGGAACGCCTGCTGGCGCAGGAAGGGCGCGACGGCCGCTTCCGCGACGATGCCGCCCGGGCCGGGCAGGATGCGGGCCGGCGCGGCTATGTGCGCCAGCACCGCTACGGCAGCCGCGACATGCCGCAGTGGCTGGAAAAGCAGGTCTACCTGGCGCTCGGCACCGCCCTGCTGGGCGCGGCCTCGCTCGGCATCGACGCGACGCCGATGGAAGGCTTCGACCAGAAGATCCTGGATGAAGAATTCGGCCTGCACGAGCAAGGTCTCGCCAGCGTGGTGCTGGCCAGCTTCGGCTATCACTCGGGTGCGGACTTCAATGCCGGCCTGCCGAAATCGCGCCTGCCGGAAGAAGTCACGTTTACTTTCGTGTGAGCTTGTCGCGCGCCGGACTGTCCGGCGCTGGCGGGGCGTAGTGATATTCCTTCGATGAACCGGTTGGGCAGTGCTGCATCTCCAGCACCAAGCGCTTGTAGGCGTCCCGCGGCGGCATCTTGAGCGCCGCGCGGCGCGCCTCCACCTGTTCACGGTCGTCCATCGGTTCGAAGACCAGGTCGCACATGTCGCTGCCGCGCGATACCAGCTGCGTTCCGTAGCGCTGCGGGCGCTTTTCCGCCACCGCGATCCGGTCGCTCATCAAGGCAAACAGCTGATCTACTCCCTTGCCGCTCCTGTCGGCGTCCCGTTCGATCAGCACCAGCGCCTCTTTCTGGAATGCGACATCATGGTCTGCATGCTGCGCCAGCAGCCAGGCGTCGCCTGCCGCCCGGTCGCCATGCGCCTCACGGGATGGCCAACCGCAGCGCGCGATCCATGCCTTCAGGCGTTCGGTATTGAGACGGTCGACCAGCGTCAGATGGCCGCGCAGCTTCACTTGCGCGTGACTTTCCGGGTCGAGGAAGTCGATGCGACTGCGCAGCGCCTGGTCGGCGCCCGTCATGGCCGCGAGGTCAGCGGCATAGGTGCTGCAAGCCGCGTCGGCATGGGCGGGGCTCGACATGCCCAGGCAGGCGGCCAACAGCGCGGTGGATAAGCAGGTGCGGTGCATCGTGTCTCCGAAGTATCCGGCCTAGTCTACCGAGCCGCCCTGCCCCGGTCCATGCTGGCCGCATGGAAGCGGCTTTTCCATGAAAACCGAGCGCAAGCCAATCCCGCTGCGATGCGGATAGACCTCTTCGCGCAGCGAGATAAAACCCGCGCGCTCGTAAAAGGGCACCGCGTTGAGCGAGGCCGACAGGAACAGCCGTTTCAAGCCGCGCTCCATCGCCATCGCTTCGAGCGCCGCCAGCATCCGCAGGGCGATGCCGCGTCCCTGCTGGGCCGGGTCGACGAATACCGCATCGACTTCGCCGCTGTCCAGGTTGACGATGGCGTAGCCGAGCATGCATCCATCTTCTTCCGCCACCAGCGCGCCGCCGGCGGCCACCAGCCCTGGGAGCGACTCCGGCGCCGGGCTGGCGCACCAGGTGTCGATCACCCCGGCCGGATAGTGCGAGGCGCAGGACGCGCGAACCGCACGGGTACGCAAGGTCCACAGATCGGCAAGGTCGGCCTGGGTGGCCGGGCGCTGGGTCGGCATGGCGGTCGGATCGGATGGGTGAACGCATCAGCTTAGCCGATTCCGGCAGTCGTGCGCTCATCTGCGGCGCCCGGATCGATAATGAATATCGATCCGACGAAGGCTACGGAGGCTAAAACCATGCTTCGACGACACTGTCTAGCAGCAATTGCCGCGCTCACAAGCGGGCGCCTGGCGGCGGCCAATGGCGAGGACGACCTGTGGCAGCGCCTGCAGGCCGGCGGCCATGTGCTGCTGATCCGCCATGCCGCTACCCATCCCGGCATCGGCGATCCTCCCGGTTTTCGCCTGGGCGTCTGCAGCACCCAGCGCAACCTGTCCGAGGCCGGCAAGCGTGACGCGCGTGCGATCGGCGCGGCTTTCCGCCAGCGCGGCATTTCGCTCGGGCCGGTATGGTCGAGCCGCTGGTGCCGCTGCCTCGACACCGCCCGCCTTGCCTTCGGCCGCGTGGAAGACGCCCCGATGCTCGATTCCATGTTCCGGGACAGCGAGGGGGCTGGACAGGCCAAGGTGCGCGAAACCCTCGCCCGGGTTGACGCCTATGCCGGCAAGGACAACCTGGTGCTGGTGACGCATGACGTCAACATCCGCGCACTGGTGAACGAATCGGTGGCGCAGGGGGAGATCGTGGTCGCCCGGGCCGATCGGGGAAAGCTGGACGTCATCGGCCGCCTGCGCGCGCATGTCGCCGAAAACTGACGGTCCCCATCGCCACCCGGGCGTAGAATCAGGTGTCTTTTCCATCACTGGAGTGTGCCCATGAAACGCTGGTTCCTGCTGGCCGCATTGGTGGCCACCACTGCTTCCGCCCACCACGGTTGGAGCGAATACAACGCCGACAAGCCGCTGACCCTGGCCGGCACCATCGAGGAGTCCGGCTACATGCAGCCGCACGGTTTTGTTCGCCTCAAGACGGCCGATAAAACCTGGTTGGTGGTGCTGGCGCCCCCAAGCCGTATGGAAAACCGCGGCCTGCCGAAGGAAAACCTCGCAGTCGGCGGCCAGGCCACGGTGGTGGGGTATGCCCACCGCAGCAAGGCCGATGAGCTGCGCGCCGAACGCATCACGATCAAGGACAAGACCACGGAGCTGCGCTGACCTCGCTGCAGGAGGCAGCCAGCTGGGCCGCGTCCCTGCCGCTGGCGCTGGCCCTGCGCGAACACGCCTGGCTGTACCCGATCGTCGAGACGCTCCACATCCTCGGCTTTGCCGTGCTGGTGGGAGCGGTGGCGATGTTCGACCTGCGCGTGCTCGGTTTCGGGTACCAGCTTCGCGTAAAAGCGCTGGCGCGCCACCTGCTGCCATGGTCGGCGGGCAGCATGTTGCTGGTCGTTCCTACCGGGCTGCTGTTGTTCATCGCGGATCCGCTGGCGCTGTTGGCCAACCGGGTCTTCCTGGTCAAGCTGGGCTTGATCCTGGTTGCCGGCATCAACGCCCTTGCCTTTCATGCGGGGCCTTACCGGCATGCCGACGCGTGGTCGGGCCGCGGCCCGCCAGTGGCGCTAGTGCACGCCCTGCTTTCGCTGGCCTTGTGGATCGCCGTGATTACCGCCGGACGGTTGATCGCGTATTTCTAGTCCCATAGGCGGTTGCCAAGGCGCGCCTGCCGCACTATGCTGGCCGGACCATGTGCGTCAACTATCACACCCCCACCCGCGAGCAGTTCGGCACGCTCGGCGCCTTCAGCGACTTGCCCGCCGACTGGCGCTGGCCCGACGAAGTCTGGAAAGACTACCTCGCCCCGATCATCCGCAGCGGCCGCGACGGCCTGCCGGAGCCCTGCCTGGCCAGCTACGGCATCGTGCCGCGCCGGCACATCCCGCCCGGCGTCAAGCCCTTCGACACCATGAATGCGCGCGCCGAGTCGCTGGGCGAGCGGCGTTCGTTCGCCCCAAGCTGGCGCCGGCTGCAGCTGTGCGCCGTGCCGATGGCCTGGTTCTACGAGCCCTGCTACGAAAGCGGCCGCGCGCAGCGCCATGCGATCGGGATGCAGGACGACAGCCTGTTCTTCGTGGCGGGCCTGTGGCGCGAGTGGAGCGAAGCCGATGGCTCAATGACCTCTTCGTTCACGCAGATCACGATCAATGCCGACGACCACCCGCTGATGTCGCGCATGCACAAGCCGGACGACGAGAAGCGCTCGCTGGTCGTGATCGCACCGGATGAAGTCGAGGACTGGCTGGCCTGCCGCGATGTCGAGGTGGCACGCAGCTTCCTGCGGCCGTATCCGGCCGGACGCATGAAGGACTGGGCCGCGCCGCAGACGGTGCGCAAGGCGCCCGTGGAATCGCCGAACCTGTCGCTGTTTTAATCCGGTGACGGGGTAGTGGCGGCGATGGCCTGATGCCAATCACTTGAGCGCCGCCGGCGGCTCGTAGGGTGGGCAGATTCTGCCCACGCGTTCAACCAGTGCCTGAATATAGTCGCCTTTCAACGGAGCAAAGACGATTTGAACGCGTGGGCAAGGTAATTCAGGTCAATGCCCTGAATTACGGATTGCCCACGCTACGAGTCGCCAACGGCTCTTACGTGACCTTGAGCCATGTCTGGAAGCACGCCCGCCCTACTGGCGTGCTACAGTTCTCATCATGCTGAAACGACTCGCCACCTTCGCCCTCGCCTGCACGCTCGCCAGCGCCGCCCAGGCAGCCGTTCCCCTCTACGGCTTCGTCGTCAAGAACAGCTACCCGCACGACCAGAAGGCTTTTACGCAGGGCCTGTTCTTCCGCGACGGCCACCTGTTCGAGACCACGGGCCGTGCCGGCAGTTCGTCACTGCGCAAGGTCGACCTAGGCAGCGGCAAGGTGGTGCAGAAGGCGGACATGCCGGCAGACGTGTTCGGCGAAGGCTCGACGCCGGTCGGCCAGGACATCGTGGCGCTGACCTGGACTTCGCAGGTCGGCTATGTGTTCGACATGAAGACCTTCAAGCTGAAGAACACCTTCAAGTACGCCGGCGAAGGCTGGGGCCTGGCCAGCGATGCCAAGCAGGTCTACATGAGCGATGGCAGCTCCTTCATCCGCATCCTCGCGCCAAACAGCTACAAGGAACTGCGCCGCATCCAGGTGACGCATGAAGGCAAACCGATCGCGCAGCTCAACGAGCTCGAAGTCGTCGACGGCGAATTGTTTGCGAACGTCTGGGGCAGCGACTTGATCGTCCGCATCGATCCCACTACCGGCAAGGTCAAGGGCGTGATCAACCTGGAGGGCCTGCTGCCACCCGCGCAGCGAGGCACCGCCGACCCGGACGCCGTCCTGAACGGCATCGCCTGGGACAGCAAGCGCCGGCGCCTGTTCGTCACCGGCAAGCTGTGGCCGAAGGTGTTCGAGATCGAGCTGGTGCCGCTCAAACGCTGATCACGCGCTGATTACGACCTGTCGGTCACGTCGATCACCACCTTGCCGAAGTGCGAGCCCGACTCCATGTAGCGGTAGGCCTCTTGCGCCTGTCTGAAGGGGAAGACGCGGTCGATCACGGGCTTGATGCCCGCGACGTCCGTGAAGCGCATCACGTCTTCCAGCATGCCGCGGCTGCCCACGAAAATGCCGACCAGGCGCTTGGCGGTGGCCAGCAATGAGGCCGGGTTCACTTCGCCGCCGAAGCCGCTGACGCCGCCGATGATGGCCACCGTCCCGCCCATCGCCGCCGACGACACCGAGCGGTTGACGGTTCCCTTGCCGCCCACTTCCAGCACCACGTCGGCGCCCTTGCCCTGCGTGAGGGCCAGCACTTCCTCATGCCATTCTGGGATCTCCTGGTAGTTGATCGTGTGGTGGGCTCCGAGCTCGCGCGCGCGCTGCAGCTTGTCGTCGCTCGACGAGGTGATGATGGTGCGCAGGCCGGCCGCCTTGGCCAGCTGCATGCCCAGCACCGAGACGCCGCCGGTCCCGAGCAGCAGCACGGTGTCGCCCGGCTTGATGCCGTTACTGGAGACAAAAATCGCATTCCAGGCAGTGACGCCGGCGCAGGGCATGGTAGACGCTTCCAGGAAGCTCAGGCTGGCCGGGATCTTCGCCAGCGCGTCTTCGTGCAGCACGACTTCTTCGGCCAGCATGCCGTCGATGTCGCCGCCCAGCGAACGGCGGATTCTCTCGGCCGAGGTCCTTCCGTCCGCCCAGTGCGGAAAGAACGAGCCGACGACGCGGTCGCCGACCTGCACGCGCGTGACGCCCGGCCCGGTCGCCAGCACTTCGCCGGCGCCGTCCGAACAGGGGATGATCGGGTCGTCCACGTTGACGAGGTAGTTACCGCTGGCGACCATCAGGTCGCGGTAGTTGAGCGACACCGCATGCACGCGGATGCGCACCTCGCCCGGCGCCAGGGCGCGGTCGGGATAATCCACACACTGCAGCCCGTCGATGTTTGCGCCGGGAAGAATCTGGTAAGCCCGCATGGGGTTCTCCTTGAAAAACAGCTTGTCGTTGGCTCCGAATCCGGCCGGGTTGAACACACTTGGACAGGACCGCCGGATCGGCGCGCCAGCCAGACGCATTGTTCGGTATTGTGGTCAATGCAGCAACATTCACCTCCATGCTTTCTTTTACCAAATCACCAGGGGACCTCATGCAAAACTGGACCACGACACTACAGCGCGGCCTCGTCTCCGGCGCCGCTTCCAGCATTCTCTCGACGGTGGCGCTGGCCATCGTCGGCAAGAAGGAAACCGGCAGCGCATTCGCACCGACCAATGCAGTCAGCCACTACGTGCATGGCGACAAGGCCGCGCGCCACAGCGGGCCGTCGATGCGCTACACCGTGCCGGGCTACCTGATCCACCACGCCAGCTCCACCTTCTGGTCGATCGTGTTCGAAAAAGTGGCAGGGAAATATCTTGACCGTAAAACGCCGGTCGGCATCCTGACCGCGTCGGCCGCCACCTCGGCCTTTGCCGCCTTTGCCGACTACAAGCTCACACCCAAGCGCCTGCAACCGGGCTACGAAAAGCACATTTCCACGCCGGGCCTGGCAATCGTGTACGCGGCCCTGGCGCTGGGCCTGGCTGCCGGCACCGCCCTGACGCGCAAGGATGAACCGCCGCCGCCCTCAGTCTAGGTCAGACAGAAAAAACGCGCCGTCCGGTCTCCGGAGGGCGCGTGATGCTCTACAAATGCGCCCGGCAGAACCGCCGGGCCAGAATCACCAGGGCGAATCAGTGCGCGACCGCCTTCTTGCCGCGCATGCGCTGCACCAGGGTCACGGCCATCAGCACCAGGGCGCCGACGATGATGCCGGCAATCGCATCGACCACCGTCGGGGCAATCGCCGCCAGCACGCCGCCTACGCCAGGCACGCCGGCTACCATGCCGGCTGTGCTTTCCGAAAAATGGTGCAGCGGCGCCCAGGCGTGGGCGATGATGCCGCCGCCGACCATGAACATGGCCGCAGTGCCGACCACCGACAGGAATTTCATCAGGCGCGGCGCAGTCGCCAGCAGCAGCTTGCCGGTGTTGCGCGCCAGTCCGCCGGTCTTCTGGCTCAGGTAAAGGCCGGCATCGTCCATCTTGACGATGGCCGCCACCAGGCCGTACACGCCGATCGTCATCGCCAGCGCAATGGTGACCAGCACCATGACCTGCTGGCTGAAGGGCGCGTTTTCCACGGTGCCCAGGGCGATCACGATGATTTCCGCCGACAGGATGAAGTCGGTGCGAATCGCACCCTTGATCTTGTCCTTCTCCAGCGCGACCATGTCGACCGCCGGATTGGCCAGCGCGGCCGTGAGCTCGGCCTTGTGCCGGGCGTCTTCTTCCTTGTGCAGGAATTTGTGGGCGAGCTTTTCTGCGCCCTCGAAGCACAGGAAGGCGCCGCCGATCACCAAGAGCGGGGTGATCAGCCAGGGAACGAAGGCCGAGATGGCCAGCGCCGCCGGTACCAGGATCGCCTTGTTCTTGAACGAGCCCTTGGCCACCGACCACACCACCGGGATCTCGCGCTCGGCATTCACGCCGGTCACTTGCTGGGCGTTCAGGGCCAGGTCGTCGCCGAGCACGCCGGCGGTTTTCTTCACCGCCACCTTGCTCATCACCGCCACGTCGTCGAGGACGCTTGCGATATCGTCCAGTAATAACAGCAGACTGCCAGCCATCGATTGCTCCAATTGTGTCAAGTTTGCATCATCTTACCCGAGGCGGGAATTGCAGTCACACGGTTCAGCGCGGCTTTTTGCATTCCAGTCGCGGAAATCTGCATCTCGTCGCTTTTGGCAGGCACTGGCGCGAGGACGTACGTATATTGCACACTGTTGGCTGCGGTACTGCAGCCTCGCCCACCGAAGGAGACGCCATGAATATCGAATCGACCCTGCAAGCAACCCAGGTTGCCGCACCTGTGCGCCGCGCTCGTCCGCCGAAACGCAAGACCCGTATCACGATCTACCTCGACGACGAAGTCCTGAACGAATTCCGCAACCTGTCCGAGCGCTGCGGCACCGGCTACCAGACCCTGATCAATGCCGCCCTGCGCCACCGCCTGGCCGCGCCGGTCGGTGAAACCGGGCTCGCCTGACGCCTCGCCTGCGCATTGCCTGAAGCCTGGTTTGAAGCGCGCCTGAATTCGCCTCCCGGGAGCGAGATTACACATAGCAATATTTATGCTAATCTTCCCGCTCTTTTAACCCCGGAGAGACTTATGAAAAAAGGCGAACTGATCGCGGAATTCGCGAAGCGCACCGAGATGTCTGGCGCGGCCGCCAATAGCGCCGTGAACACGATCCTCGAGATCATCACCGAGCGCCTGAAGAAAGGTGACACCGTCGGCATCACCGGCTTCGGCACCTTCTCGGTCACCAAGCGCGCCGCGCGCAAGGGCCGCAACCCGGCAACCGGCGACGTCATCAAGATCGCTGCATCGAAGTCGCCACGCTTTGCTGCCGGCGCTACGCTGAAAGCTGCTGTCAATCCAAAGAAGAAGTAAGGCAGTACCCAGGGCTCGCGCTGCGCTCCGTCACCGGATGCGCGCGCCGGCCCCTTTTCGTTTCCCCCCTTTTTTCCTCATTCCCCCGCCTGCAGCATGAGCTTCGCCACCTGGATCGCCTTTGTCATCGCCGGCACCCTGATCGCCATTTCGCCCGGCTCCGGCGCCGTGCTGTCGATGTCGCACGGGCTTGCCTACGGCCTGAAGAAAGCCAGCGCCACCGTGCTCGGCCTGCAATTCGGGCTGATCCTGGTGCTGGTCATCGCCGGCGCCGGCGTCGGTTCGCTGCTGCTGGCATCAAGCCTGGCCTTCACCATCGTCAAGACCATCGGCGCGCTCTACCTGATCTGGCTCGGCATCCAGTCCTGGCGTGCCAGGGCCGAAGCGACCTCGGTGGACACCGCCGGACTGGCCGCGCACCCGAGCTTCGGCAAGCGCGTGATGACCGGCTTCCTGACCAATTCCACCAACCCGAAGGGCATCATCTTCATGGTGGCGGTGCTGCCGCAGTTCATCTCCAAGGAGGCGCCCCTGCTGCCGCAGCTGGCGATCCTGGGCGTGACGATGGTGACCATCGACTCGATCGTGATGCACGGCTATGCCGCACTGGCTTCGTCGATGCAGCGCTTCTTCCGCGACGTGCGCGCCGTGAAACTCCAGAACCGCATCTTCGGGGCCGTGCTGGTGATCATGGGCGCGCTGCTTTTCCTGGTCGAGCCGGGCCGCCGCGCCGCCTGAGCGCTTGTGAAAAATTCCTCCATGGCTGCGTTGCCTCGTCTCGCCGTACTAGCGTACTGTCTTCGACTCAGCGGCGGATTGCCGCACCACTTGCCCTGAAGGTTTTTTCACAAGCGCTGAGGGTGGTTCCGTGTATCCGTTACACAGCAGTTGCAACTTTCTGTAAGTACCGTAGCTGCTGCGCGTCCCTGTGCGTTGTAATCTGGTAGCCGCACCTCGTCCACGCCTTTTGCCCACCGCCAGCCGGAGCACACCATGAACAACCGATTCGCCAAGACTGCCGTGATGCTCGCGCTCGCGGCACTATCCACTGTCGCGCCGGCACAGGACACGCGGCTCGATACCGAGCCGCCGGGCCGGGTCGGCCGCGTCTCGCTGGCACAGGGCAAGGTCAGCATCAGCACCGGCGTGGGCGACACCGCCACCGAGGCCCTGGTGAACTGGCCGGTCACCACCCGCAACCTGGTCACCACCGCGGCGAACGGTCGCACCGAACTGCGCATCGGCTCGACCGCGATCCGCGTCGACGGCGACAGCTCGCTCGAAGTCACCGAGCTCGATGACGACAGCATGCGCCTGCGCCTGCATTACGGCAGCGCCAGCATCCGCATCCTGAGCGAAGACGTGCTGCCCGAATTCGAGCTGGTCACGCCGCAGGGACGCGTGCGCATGCTGCAACCGGGCCGCCTGCGGGTGGATGCCGAGCGCGTGCGCGACACCAGCGTGGTAAGCGTGTTCGATGGCGAAGCCCAGGTCGACGGCGGGGGCGCCAGCCTGACGGTGCGCGCCGGCCGCAGCGCCGAACTGCGCGACGACGACGTGCGAACCCTGCAGGCCCGGCGCGACGGGTTCGACGACTGGGCGCTGGCGCGCGACCGCCAGGACGACAGCGCGCGCTCGACCCGCTATGTCACCACCGAGATGACCGGCTACGAAGAGCTGGACCGCCACGGCAGCTGGCAGGACGACGTCGAATACGGCGCGCTGTGGATCCCGCAGGTTGCCTCCAGCTGGGTGCCCTACCGCGACGGCCGCTGGACGTATATCGCCCCGTGGGGCTGGACCTGGGTCGACAACGCGCCCTGGGGCTATGCGCCCTCGCACTACGGCCGTTGGGTGCACGTGAGGAACCGCTGGGCCTGGGCGCCCGGCCACCGCGAGCGCCGCCCGATCTGGGCGCCGGCGCTGGTCGGCTGGGTCGGCGGCAGCGGCTGGAACGTCAATTTCAATGTGCACGGTTCGCGTCCGGCGACCGGCTGGTATCCGCTCGGTCCGGGCGACCATTTCGTGCCGGGCTACCGCCTGTCGGACGAGCGCCTGCGTCGGCTGAATGCCTGGCGCGACCGCGACGGCCGCCGCGACCGCAAGAACGATGACCGCCGCGACGACCACCGCCGCGACCGCGACGGTGACCGTAGCGACGGACCGGGCAAGCCCGACTACCGCCAGCGCGGGCTGACCGTGGTCCCGCACGCGAACTTCGGCGGGCGCGGGCAGGTCGTGGTGTCGAACGTGCCGCGTGCGACCCTGTCGCCGCAGGCCGTGCCAAGTGCTGCGGGCGCCGCACCGCCGCCGCCGCAGGGCTGGCGCGGTGCCGGCGCACGCCGCGACGCCGACCGCGACGGCATCCCCGACCGCATCGACCGCGACCGCGACGGCGATGGGATCCGCAACCGCGTCGACCGTGATCGTGACGGCGACGGTATCCCGAACCGCATCGACCGCGATGGCCGCGAGCGCGATCGCTTCGAGCGCGGCCAGCGCCAGCCGGTGCTGACGACCAACCCGGCGCCGCGTGCCCCGGTGGCGGCAGCGCCTGCCCCGCAGGTACCGTTCCAGCCGGGCGTGATCACGGAGGCGCCGCCCCCTGCAGCGGCGGTGGTGCAGCCATCCCGTCCACAAGCCTGGCGTGGTGTCGAGCGCGATGACCAACGCGCCGGCACCGAACGCGGCGAGCGAGGGGATCGCGGCGACCGGGGTGAGCGCGGCGATCGTTTCGAGGGCCGCCGCGAGCGCCAGCAGCCGCCGGTAGCGATGCCGCAGCCACAGGTGCAGATGCAGGCACCGCAGGCCCAGGCCGTGGCCCCGCCGCCACGCCCTGCCGCCCCGCCGCCGCAAGCCTTCTCGCCGCCGCCGCAGCAGCGTGCCGCCTCGCCGGCGCCGGCACCTGAACAGTCAGGCCCGCCGCCGGGCCGCCAGCGGGAGGGACGCACGCGCAGCGAAGAGCGCGGCGTCCGCCAGCAGGAGCGCTGACAGCGAGAGCCGGATGGAGACATCCGGCTCTTTTTACATCCGGATGCCGTCCATCCCTTGGTTTGCCCCGCCCGTCGCGGCATACTGCCGTTTATCTCATTGCGCTCGCGGCCCGGGCCCGGCCTGGGTAAAGTGGCATCACTCGCTCGAGGCAGCAACGCTGCTCCGAGCGGCCCGAATGTCCCGCTATTTCTCCAGGTAAAAGAAATAGTTCAGGCCGGCCACAGCGCCGGCCTCTTTTTTTCCCGCAGTGCAGCCCACAATTGAAGCAGCTACAATGCTGCTTTGCACAGGACGAAAAGCCATGGACCCGAAAGATAGCCTCATCGACTCGAAAGATTCCCTCATTGAATACCCGAGCGACTTCCCGATCAAGGTGATGGGGCCGACGCACATCGACTTCGCGCCGACGATCATCGAGGTTGTGACCGGGTTCGATCCGACTTTCCATGCCGGCAAGGTGGAGACCCGCCCTTCGTCGAAAGGCAACTACACCGGCCTGACCGTCACCGTCTGGGTCACCAGCCGCGAGATGCTGGACGAGGTCTACCGCGCCCTGTCGACCCATCCCATGGTCAAGATGGTGCTGTAAAGCCACAGCGGGCCGGCTGCGGCGGAGCGCGGGCCTTCGCGCTGCCTTATAATGACGGGGCTGTCCATATTCCCGCTTGATACCCATGCTCCCGACCCGTCCTGCCACGCCGCTCATCCGCGAGCTCGGCCGCGCCGACTACGAACCGACTTTCGCTGCGATGCGCGCCTTTACCGACGCGCGCACGCCCGAGTCGCAGGACGAGCTGTGGATCGTCGAGCACCCGCCCGTGTTTACGCTGGGCCTGGGCGCCGACCGCGCCCACGTGCTGGCGCCGCATGGCGTGCCCGTCGTCCAGACCGACCGCGGCGGCGAAGTGACCTACCACGGCCCCGGCCAGGTCGTGATCTACCTCCTGATGGACCTGCGCCGCAACAAACCAGGCGGCAAGCTGTATGCGCGCCAGTTTGTGGAGAAAATCGAACAGGCGGTCATCGACGTGCTGGCGGCGTATAATCTCGCGGGCGAACGCGTTGCCGGGGCACCCGGCATCTACATGGCAGGCGGCCCGCGCAAAGGCGCGAAGATCGCCGCCCTCGGCCTCAAGGTACGCGGCAACGGCTGCACCTACCATGGGGTCTCGCTGAACGTGGCGATGGACCTGGCCCCGTTCACCTGGATCAACCCGTGCGGTTACTCTGGCCTGGCCACGGTCGACATGCGCACGATGGGTGTGGAAGCCCCGCTGGAGGATGTCCAGCAGGCGCTGGCGCAGCAGCTGGTGCGCCAACTGGCATCGGTCGAAGCGACTGAGCCGGCAACGAACAACCTCTAATGGAAGCCCGCCAGGGCACTAGGCTATGACTACCGAAACCACCACTGCCAGCAACCTCGCTGCCCCCGCCTACAACGCCACCGACAAGCAAAAAGGCGCCAGCAAGACCTCGCGCATTCCGATCAAAATCATCCCGATCGCCGACGGCGAGCGCCTGAAGAAGCCGGACTGGATCCGCGTGAAGGCGGCGACCGCGTCGTCGCGCTTCTACGAGATTAAGGACATCCTGCGCGCAAACAACCTGGTGACGGTGTGCGAAGAAGCCAGCTGCCCGAACATCGGCGAATGCTTCGGCAAGGGCACCGCGACCTTCATGATCATGGGCGACAAGTGCACCCGCCGCTGCCCGTTCTGCGACGTCGGCCACGGCCGTCCGGACCCGCTCGACGTCAACGAGCCGGGCAACCTGGCCAAGACCATCGCCGACCTGCGCCTGTCGTATGTCGTGATCACCTCGGTGGACCGCGACGACCTGCGCGACGGCGGCGCCGGCCACTTCGTCGAGTGCATCCAGAAGACCCGCGCCCAGTCGCCAAGCACCAAGATCGAAGTGCTGGTGCCCGACTTCCGCGGCCGCCTGGAAAAGGCCCTGAACATCTTCGCCGACGGCCTGCCGGACGTGATGAACCACAACCTGGAAACCGTGCCGCGCCTGTACAAGGAAGCGCGCCCGGGCGCCGACTACACGCACTCGCTGGTGCTGCTGCGTGACTTCAAGAAGATGTACCCGAGCGCCGTCACCAAGTCGGGCATCATGGTCGGCCTGGGCGAAACGGATGAAGAAATCCTGCAGGTGATGCGCGACATGCGCGAGCACGACATCGACATGCTGACCATCGGCCAGTACCTGGCGCCGTCGAACTCGCACCTGCCGGTGCGCCGCTACGTGCACCCGGACCAGTTCAAGAAGTTCGAAGAAGCCGCTTACGAAATGGGCTTCGTGCACGCGGCAGTCGGTGCAATGGTGCGTTCGTCCTACCACGCGGACGTGCAGGCGCATAACGCAGGCGTCGCCGCGTAACTCGATCGCTGTCGCAACCTAACGCTACACCGTAGGGTGGTCGGCTTTGCCGACCGCGCGTTCAACCGGTGCGTGATCATCCGATGCGCGTCTGGTCAAGCGTGATTTGAACGCGCGGGCGGGAATCCGCCCACCCTACCGTGCTCCCCCTCTTGCTGCGATATAGTTGATAGCAACTAGACATCGCGCAGGCGCCATGACCCAATCCCACACCCCACCCGACGACACCCAGGACGACGACGCCTTCCTCGAACGCGAACTCGATTTCGCCGAGCGCGGCATCGAGCTTGTAAAAATGGAAGGCCGCGTATTCCTGCGCTTCTCGGGCGAAGTGCGCTACGAAGGCCTGCGCGTGCCCTACCGCCTGGTGCCCTCGCGCGGCGTGCTGGCCAAGCCGAGCAAGTGGCGCAAGATGGACATGCTGGCCCGGCGCGGCGTGCTCGAAGAACGCGCCACGCCCGATGCGCTCGAACAGCTGCAGACAGAAGCCGAAGAATTCGTGCGCAACATCGCCGAGGAAGCCGACGATTTCGGCTGGAGCCCGATGCTCTTCCTCGATGTGCTCGACGAGCTGGAAACTTCGGAGCCGGCTGAATACGTCTTCCAGCGCATCTCGCAGCGCCTGGCACACGCGGTCGAACGCGAACAGGAAGAACGCCACGCCGCGCGCACCAAGGAAAGCATCAACCTGGCCGAGTACCCCGAGTCCTTCGAGGTCGCCAGCCGCATGCAGCGCAAGTTCATCGCCCTGCTGGGGCCCACCAACTCGGGCAAGACCCACCGCGCGATGGAAGCGCTGGCCAAGGCCGAGAGCGGCGTCTACCTTGCGCCCCTGCGCCTGCTGGCGCTGGAAAACTACGAGCGCCTGCAAGCGGCGCGCCCGCACGGCAAGCCCATCAAGGTCAGCCTGGTCACCGGCGAAGAACGCCGCCTGGCCGAAGGCGCGACCCATGTCGCCAGCACGGTCGAAATGTTGAATACCAAGGCGCCGGTGGAGGTGGCGGTGATCGACGAGATCCAGATGCTGGCCGACCGCGACCGCGGCGCCGCCTGGACCGCGGCTGTCTGCGGCGCGCCGGCGTCCACCGTGTTCCTGGTCGGCGCTCCGGAAGCGCGGCGCGCCATCGAGGCACTGGCCGAGCGCCTCGAAGTGCCGCTCGAAGTGCATGTACTGAAACGCATGGCGCCGCTGGCGATGGAGCCAGGCCCGGTGCGCAAGCTCGGCAACCTGCGGCGCGGCGACGCGGTGATCGCCTTCTCGCGGCGCGAGGTGCTGATGTGGCGCGACATGATCACCGAGAAGGGCCTGTCGGTGGCCACCGTGTACGGCAACCTGTCGCCCGAGGTACGGCGCGCGCAGGCCGAACGCTTCCGCGAGGGCCAGGCCGACATCGTGGTCGGCACCGACGCGCTGGCGATGGGCCTGAACATGCCGATCGCCCGCATCGTGATGACCACGGCGGTGAAGTACAACGGGGTCGAGGAAGAAGAGATCTCCGCAGCGCTGGCCAAGCAGATCGCCGGTAGGGCAGGGCGCTACGGCGTGCACGAGGAAGGTTTTGTCGCCGGCTACGACGACGAGACCCACTCCGTCATGCGCTCGCTGATGAAGGAGAAGATCCCGCCGCTGGCGGCCAATGGTTTCGCCGTGGCGCCCTCGCTCGAGCAGCTGCACCGTATTGCCTCGGTCACCGGCGAGACCTCGCTGGTGAAGCTGCTGCGCCGCTTCGTGCACAACATCGACGTGCCGGATGGTTTCTTCTACCCGCGCATCACCGAGGAGCAGAACGAACGCGCCGAATGGCTCGATACGCTGCCCCTGAGCGTGGCGGACAAGTTCATGCTGTCGCTGGTGCCGATTTCCAGCAGGGTGCCGACCCTGCAAAGCGCCTGGGAGCACTGGGCGCTGTCGCTGGCCAAGAAGAAGGTCTTCAAGCTGGCGCCGCCCACCCAGGAGCTGTTCTACATGAACCTGCAGGAGGTCGAGGATACCTGCCGCCTGTATTCGGCCTATGCCTGGCTGGGCTATCGCGAGCCGGAATTCTTCCCGAGTATCGACCTGGCCCAGCAACTGGCGCGCGAGGCGTCGGAACGGGTGGATGCGATGCTGCAGCAGCAGAATACGGCGGCCAGGCAGAAGGGTGGGGGGCAGAAGCAGGGTGGGGGCAAGCGCAGGCGCTAGTTGGTGCGGTACGAACTTGGAGTGAACAATGCTAGTGGCATTGTTCACGCCTTCGCCGGGATGACGGTTCAAATGTATGCGGTCACAGAGCGGTTTTCGTAGCCCTCACACTAAAGACCGTCGTACGCGCCACTGGCGCCTACGACTTCCGGCGAAGGCCGGAACCCAAGTTTCGTAGTTCAGCCTCCAACGCTCACCGGACCACCACAGCAAGAACCCCACGCACAGTGTACGATCCCGCTTTTTACCCAAAAGCGACCCACCGTGACCCTGAAACACACCCCAGAATCCTTCAACGAATTCGGCAAGTCCTTCCTCCCCGGCCACCTCGGCATCCGCATCACCGAAGTCGCCGAGGGCCGCGTCAGCGCCGAGCTGCCGGTCGAGCCGCACCTGCTGGCCCCCAACGGCTACCTGCACGCCGGCAGCGTGGTCACGCTGGCCGATACCGCGGCCGGCTACGCCTGCATCGCCAACCTGCCGGAAGGCGCCCAGAGCTTCACCACCATCGAACTGAAATCGAACCACTTGGGCACCGCGCGCCAGGGCACGATCGCCGTGGTGGCAACCGCCGTGCACCTGGGGCGCACGACGCAGGTATGGGATGCGATCGTGACCGACAAGGCTAGCTCCAAGACGATTGCGCTGTTCCGCTGCACCCAGATGATCCTCTACCCGAAGTAAAAGATCAGCCGGCGAGCTCTTTCTCGATCAGCTTGTGCAGGACCGGGAATTCCGGCTCGCCGACATAGCGCTTGATGATCTTGCCGTTCTTGTCGATCAGGAAGGTGGTCGGCGTCAGGGTGACGTCGCCGAACTGTCTGGCGATGTCGCCGGCCGCGTCGATCGCCACGATGAAGGGGAGCTTGCGGGTCTCGGTAAAATTCAGCACGTAGTCGGGCCGGTCGTACTGCATCGCCACCGCCACGAATTCCAGTCCCTGTCCCTTGTACTTCTCGTAGGTCTCCACCATCTGCGGCATCTCCTTGACGCAGGTGACGCAGGAAGTCGCCCAGAAATTCACCATGACGACCTTGCCGCGCATGGACTGGGTGCTGATCTTGTCGCCGGTGATGCTGATGAAGGTGACGTCGGGCGCCGCGCTGCTGGCCGTGAAGGAGGCGTAGCCGATGCCGGCCAGCGCCAGCACGACCGCACCGATGGCGGCGGGCTTGAACCAGGTGCGGGAAGGGTTAGGTGCGGTCATGTGGGAGCAGGTGTAAAAACGGCAGGACCGAAGTCCTGCCGCTGGGGGGGCGAAGCTTACGAAGCCTGGCTAGACTTGACGTCTTCTTCGCTGATGTACTCGAAGATCTTGACGACGCGGTTCACGCCGGCCACGCCTTTGGCGACGTCGGCCGCGATATTGCCCTCACGCGGAGTGACAAGGCCCATCAGGTAGACAACGCCGCGCTCGGTGGTGACTTTCACCGAGCTGGCCGAGATGGTCTTCTTGTCGACCAGGCTGGCCTTGACCTTGGTAGTGATCAGGGCGTCGCTCGAACGCGAGGTATAGCTCGACGGGCCGGCGATTTCCAGCTCGTTGACCACGGCGACCACGTTCGAGATCTCGCGCACTTCGCGCTCGGCGGCCTGCTTCATGGCTTCGTCGCGGACTTCGCCGGTCAGCAGCACCTTGCGGTTGTAGCTGGTCACGTTGACGTGGCCATGCTCTCCGGTGAGCTGCTGCATCTTGATCTCGGCCTTGACGTTGATCGACTTGTCTTCGGTCTGCATGCCGATGGTGCGGCGGTCGTTTGCGGAGACAGCGGTCATCACAGCGCCGCCTACCGCCAGGCCGATACAGCCCGACAGCGAGGCAGCCAGCGCGGTGCCCAGTACGATTTTTGATACCAGGCCGGCCAGCGGGCGCTTATTCATCATTCTTCATCTCCTCCGAACAATGCGACGTCAATGCCGTCGCAAATGCAGTGAATCGCGACCAGATGCACTTCCTGGATGCGAGCGGTACGTGCGTGGGGCACGTTGATATGGACATCGGCATCGGTCAGCAGCTTGGCAAGCGCGCCGCCGTCCTTGCCGGTGAAGGCCACGATACGCATTTCGCGTTCCAGCGCCGCTTCCACCGCAGCCAGCACGTTGGCCGAGTTGCCCGAGGTCGAAATCGCCAGCAGGACGTCGCCGGCCTGGCCGAAGGCCTGCACCTGTTTCGAGAAGATCTCGCGGAAGCTGTAGTCGTTGCCGACGGCCGTCAGGATGGAGGTGTCGCAGGTCAGGGCGATGGCGGGCAGCGGGAAGCGCTCGCGCTCGAAGCGGCCTACGAGTTCGGCAGCAAAGTGCTGGCAGTCGGCGGCGGAACCGCCATTACCGCAGGCCAGGATCTTGTTGCCGTTGGACAAAGCGCCGAACATGAGTTCGATCGCCTGCGAAATAGGTTGGGCGAGAGTAGCAGCCGACTTCATTTTCAGGTCGGCGCTCTCCTGGAAGTGAGCGAGGATGCGTTGAGTATTCATAGCCGGGGATTATAGTGTAGTAGCAACCGAAGGCGGGCAACCACAGTAAAAATTGCTTACATTTCAATCAGGAAGTAATGACATCTTGTAACCATTCGATGTGGCTGCCATCGATGGCGACCACGTCGAAGCGGCAGGGCGGCGTCGTGGAGAAGCGCAACAGGTAACACTGGGCCGCCCGCACCAGGCGGCGGATCTTGGGGGGAGTGATGCTGGCGGCCGCGCCGCCGTGTTCAGTATCCGCGCGCTGGCGCACTTCGACGAACACGAAAGTATCGCCATCACGCATGACCAGGTCGATTTCGCCGCCCTTGCAGCGGAAATTTTCCTCGGCCAGGACCAGGCCCTGGCGTTTCAGGTGGAGCAGGGCGGCCTGCTCCCAGCTGCGGCCCTGGGCCTGCCGCAATGACAGGCGCAGCGGCCACATGTCAGCGCCCGAATGCTGCCGCTTCGAAGGTGCCGCCGTCGCGGTAGACCGTGCCGGTCTCCACGCGCCGGAAAGATGGCGCGCCCGCCCCGTTGCCCATGTCGATCGACAGGCGGCCGGTGACGCCGTCCAGCTGGAAGGCGCCGCCGGGGCGCAGGGCCAGCTCGCGCGCGATACGGTAGGCGTCGATGCCCAGCGCGTACAGGCGCTGCATGTCGAAGCCATCAAGCGCGCCGCCCCAGCGCGGATAGCTCGCCACCAGCGGGTGGTCGGGCTGCACGGTCCAGGGCAGGTCGAGGATGCGCACTCCTGCCAGCTCGGGGGCCTGGGTAGCCGGGTCGCGCCCAGGATTGACCGAGGCGGTGCCATAGGTCGGCAGCGAGGTGCCGATGGCGCTGCGCACCTGGCGCAGCTGCACCGCGTCGAGCGCCGCGAATATCAATTGCGGCGGGTCGGCCTGCATGCGTGCGCGTAGCTCGGCCAGGGCGTTGCCGTCCACATAGCCGTCGGCGCTGGGTAAATCGACCACGGAATTCTTCAGGCCCAGCTGCGACCAGCGCGCGGTAAACGCGCCGGTCAGGCGTTGCTGCCATGCGGCGGACCCGGTCAGCACCAGGGCGCGGCCGCCCGGCTGTTCGGCGGCGGCCCAGTCGGCGACCTGTCGCGCTTCGTCTTCGAGCGAGAGGCCGACCACCAGCATCTGGCGCGGCAGCGGCCCGTCGAGTTGCGGGTGGTTCAGGGCAATGGTCGGCCGGCTGACGGCGCCGCTGGTGGCCAGCGCAGCCACGGCGCCCCTAGCCAGCGGCCCGACCATGATGTCGTGATGCGGCGCGGCGCGGCCATAGGCGTCGAGCGTGGCCTGGGCCGAGTCGCCGGTGGGAATCACGCTGACGGTCACGCCGGTGCGGTCGCGCTCGTAGGCGGCCATGAAACCCGCGCGTACCGCTTCGGCCGGCTGGGCGAGCGTGCCGGACTGCAGCGGCAGCAGCAGGGCAATGCGCACGCCTGCTGCCGGCATCGCATCGGTGGCGAGCGGGCGGCCGTCGCCCGGAGGCGGCAGTTCGACCGGGCTGGTACGGGCAGGCTCGACGGGAGGAGGGGGCGTATAGCCGGGTTCGCTCGGCACCGGACTTGCACTCGGCGCGGCGGGCGCGCACAATCCGCCCGGTACGCCACAACCGGTGTCGGGTGGCAAGGGCGTACTGCCGCATCCCGCCAGCAGGCCCAGGGAGGCCAGCGCGGTTGTCGCAAGCAGCGCCTTGATATTTTTCTTCAGCATCGGAACCCCTTATGACAGAACAGCAGACCATCGACATCGCCCGGCTACCCGTCATGGGCGAAGCGGCCCAACAGTCCTATCCTACCGCAACGCTGTATGTCGTGGCTACACCGATCGGCAACGTCACCGACATCACGCTGCGCGCCTTGCACCTGCTGGCCCTCAGCGATGTCGTGGCCTGCGAAGATACCCGCAAGACCGGCGCGCTGCTGCAGCGTTTCGGGTTGAGCAAGCAAACCATTGCCGCGCACCAGCACAACGAACGCGAGGTAGCGGACAAGATCGTCGAACGCCTTCGGGGCGGGCAGCGGGTGGCGCTGGTGTCGGATGCCGGCACGCCGGCCGTGTCCGACCCCGGTGCGCGGATCGTCGATGCGGTGCGCGCGGCAGGCCTGAACGTGGTGCCGTTGCCGGGACCGTCGGCGGCGATCACGGCCCTGTCCGCCAGCGGCCTGGTGAACGACCGGTTTCACTTTGTCGGCTTCCTGCCGGCCAAGTCGAAACAGCGCGAGTCGGCGCTGGCGCTGCTGGCGCGCGAAACCTCGACCCTGGTCTTCTACGAAGCGCCGCACCGGATCGTCGAATGTGTCGAAGGCCTGGTATCGGCATTCGAACCTGTGCGCCAGGTGGTGTTCGCGCGTGAGCTCAGCAAGATGTTCGAGGAAATCCACCGCTGCCCGCTGAGCGAGGCACTGGCCTGGGTCAAGGCCGACCAGCACCGCGAGCGCGGCGAGTTCGTCGTGCTGGTCGAGGGCGCGGTGCTCGAGACGGATGCGCAGGATGTCGAGGCGGAACGCATTTTGCAGATCCTGCTGACGGAGTGTTCCGTCAAGCAGGCGGCCAACCTGGCCGCGCAGATTACCGGACGCAAGAAAAATGCCTTGTACGACCGTGCGTTGCAGATCAAGGGAAGTGCAGACTAGATAGTTGTGTCGCTGTACGCACCGGCCAAGCTGACCGCAGTGCGCCTGAGCGCATCTGACGCCACCTCAAGATCCAGCGAAGGGCGCCCCTGCACCCAATGCTCGACAAGCGAGAGCTGGGCCTCCGCTATTTGCCGTGCAATTATCTCGAGCGGGATGCGCGAAAAGCCAGCGGGACGACGTTTAAGACGTTCGACGATCAGATTGGCCAGCGTATTGCCGAGCAGGGGTCGCGTCGGCCAGCTCAGCAAGACGCGCGCCACCTGCTGGTGGTCCCGAAAATGCCGAAGCAGGACCGTCACGGCCTCGGTCGATATGGGTGGACAGACCAGGTCAGCCAGGATCGAGAACGGGCCGGCGATGCTGGCGCGCAAGAGGTCGTGCTTGGTCCGGTAATGCTCATAGAAGGTCGAGCGACCCACATTGGCGCGCTCCGCGACGGTGCCGATCTTGAGCGATTCGTAGCCTTGTTCCAGCAATAGTTCGACGAATGAACTGTGCAGCAAGGCGCGGGTGCGCTGGCGGCGGCGGTCCAGCATCTCGTCAACCATGCAAGCCTCTCTTTTCGACGGACAATATGGCGGGTTTGTCTGCTAGCGGACAAACGGGTGGGAGTGCTGTGCCGCTCTACGTGGCCGCAATGATATTACTGGGATACCAGCCACAAAGTAAAGGTATCCCATGTCCTTGCCAGCAGCAGTTCCCCTCCCATCGCATCGGCGCCGGGCCGCGCTCGCCATCGCTTCCACCACAGGTCTTGCCCTGTTCGCCTTGTCCCATCACCCCGTCGCCAGCAAAGCATCGTCTGTCCAGGAAAGCCTGGCCCAGCTCGTTTCGCTGCAGCTCCTTGACGGCCTCGTGCATGGCGTGCTGATTGTCATGCTGGCGATGTTGGCCGGTGGTTTTGCGGTGTTCAGTGCGCTGCTCGGGCGTCGGCGCGCTCCAGTGATCGTTGCAATGGCCGCCTATGGAATTGGCTGCTGTGTCGTTGTCGGGGCGATGCTGCTCGATGGCTTTGCGGTACCTCAACTAGCGCGGCAGTTCGTCGCAGCGTCTCAAAACGAGGTCGACATCATCTACATCGTCCTGCGCGTTATCGGAACCATTATTCAAGTGCTGACCAAAGCAGGGCTGCTGTCGATGTGCGCTGCATTCTTGGCGTGGTCATACGCCCTGGCATCCGCGCCTGGTTTACCATGGTCACGTTGGTGCGCGGCGCTCGGGGTTGCGGCCGGATTGTTTACCGGGCTGTTCATCCTGATCGCCGACGTGCGCCTGACGCCGGCCAGCCTCGTGGCAATTTTTGGTGTGCATTCCATCTGGCACCTGGGAGTGGCAGCCGTATTAGTTCGATCGAGCGGGAATACGCAAAATATGACAGTGCCCAGCTGAACTCGCGGGGGTCGCTGTGCTCGACCATTCAAGCGTCGAGAAGCGCCCCCGCCTCACCATTTGCACCCACTATCCTTCTTGTCCATCATCAGGAACAGCGGCGCCAGCAAGCCTCCCGGCAAGCCATCCTTGCAATTGCGCCGCTTCGCCTTGCTGATCGCCTTTGCATACTTCGATTCCGTCTCCAATGGCGGCTCGGGAAACTGCGCCAGCGCCGTTCCCTCGCGGCCGAGCCTGGTGTGACCAGCCAGCTGGCGCGCCGTCTGTTTCGCCGCATTCATGTCAAACGTTGGCGCACCTTCGGCTGCTGGGGCCGGTGCGTCAGGCTGCTGCACGACAAACGGATCCGCAGGCGCTTCCTGCGGTGACGCGGGCACGGCAATCACCCGCTTCGGCACCGGCTTGCGGGCGCTGCGTTGCGCCACCGGTTCCGCACGTAGCTGCGGCGCCACTTCCACCCGCGGCGGCGCGGGCGGCGGCGGGCGGATGAACACGACAAGTGGTTGCGGTTCCGGCGCGGCCGCCGGCAGGACCGTCCCGCTGTGGCGATAAGCGAACATCAGTAACACGTGCACGGCAACCGATACGCCGATGCCCATGAGAAAACGCCGGTTTCCCTGCGCGCTGCCCTTATCCATGCTGCCCTGCACTGCAAAATTCACAATATTGTCCGCTTGAACACGATCGGCAAAGAATACGATGAGTCACTTATTTTGCCCTTAAACCTTGACCGAAGCCTGCTTCCCCGCTATGATCTTGGTCTTCGGAGTGTAGCGCAGCCCGGTAGCGCACCTGGTTTGGGACCAGGGGGTCCAAGGTTCGAATCCTTGTACTCCGACCAGCATTAAGAGAAAAGCCGACAGTGAAAACTGTCGGCTTTTTTCGTTTCCGGCTCTTGTCCGGCTTCCGGAATCTTCCGGCGCCGGACGCGAAGCGGGTCAACCCGCCCGTTTGGCCAAGAGGGCGTTCCCCGCGCGGCTGGCGCCCTTGCGGCCCAGCTGCTGTGAAATGAACTGCCCGGCATCGACCACCTGGTCCAGGTCAATACCGGTCTCGATCCCCAGGCCATGCAGCAGGTACAACACGTCCTCGGTCGCCACGTTGCCGGTGGCGCCCTTCGCATACGGGCAGCCGCCCAGTCCCGACACCGACGAGTGGAAGATCGCTACGCCAACCTCCAGCGCCGCGTAGATGTTCGCCAGCGCCTGGCCGTAGGTATCGTGGAAGTGGCCGGACAGCTGCAGCAGCGGGAATTCCCGGCTTGCCGCCAGCATCACCGCCTGGGTCTGGCGCGCGGTGCCGACGCCGATGGTGTCGGCGATGTCGATCTCGTCGCAACCGAGGTCGCGCATGCGGCGCACCACGTCGGCCACCGCATCCAGCGGCACCTCGCCCTGGTAGGGGCAACCGAAGGCCGTGCTGATCGAACCGCGCAGGCGCAGCCCATTGGCCTTGGCCGCCTTGGCCACCGGTTCGAAGCGCGCGATCGATTCCGCGATCGAGCAGTTGATGTTCTTTTGCGAGAAGGCTTCCGAGGCCGAGCCGAAGATCACGACTTCATCGGCTTTGCTTGCTAACGCCGCCTCGAAGCCCTGCATGTTCGGCGTCAGCGCCGAATAGATCGTGCCGGGCAGGCGTTCGATGCCTGCCATGACTTCCGCGCTGGTGGCCATCTGCGGCACCCATTTCGGCGACACGAAAGACGCCGCCTCGACATTCGGGATGCCGGCGCGTGCGAGCCGGTTCACGAGCTCGATCTTCACCTCGGCCGACAGCGCCTCTTTTTCGTTCTGCAGGCCGTCGCGCGGGCCCACTTCGACAATCTTGACCTTCTTCGGCAAGCTGGCTTGTTGGTTCATGCTGTTCAGTATCCTAATTGGCGGTCGACGAGGTCGGCGACCGGTTGGCCGTTTTCCAATGCCGCGATCTTGTCGGCGATCTGGCGCACGGCATCATGGCGCACGGTCAGCGCCGAGATATGCGGGGTGATGGAAATGCGCGGCTCGTTCCAGAAAGGATGCGGGGCCGGCAGCGGCTCGTGGCGAAACACGTCGAGCGTGGCGCCCGCGATGTGGCCCGAGCGGATCAGGGTCATCAGGTCGGGCTCGGCCAGGATCGGGCCGCGCGCGACGTTGATGAGGTAGGCGCCCGGCAGCAGCTTGCCCATGTTGTGGCGGTCGAGCAGGTTGGCCGTATCAAGCGTAAGCGGCAGCATGCAGACCAGCACGCGGGTCCCGCGCAAAAAGGCATCCAGCCCGTCCGTGCCGTGGAAGCAGTCGACGCCAGCGATAGCCTTGGGCGTGCGGCTCCAGCCGCGCACCGGGAAACCGAACAGGCGCATCGCCTCCACCACCGGCAGGCCCAGCCTGCCCAGGCCCATGATCCCGACCGAAAAATCCTGTTTCGCGATCTGCGGCAGCGGGTTCCAGGCGCCGTGGCGTGCCTGCTGCTCGTATTCCTCGAAGCGGCGGAAATAGCGCAGTACGGCGTGCGCCACGTATTCCGCCATCTGCACGCCCATGCCGGCGTCGCCCAGGCGCACGATCGGCACGGGCGGCAAGGCGTCGCCCAGCTTGAGCAGGGCGTCGACCCCGGCGCCCATCAGGAAGATCGCCCGCACGTGCGCGAGCTGGTCCAGCAGGGCCGGCGTGGGGCTCCACAGCACGGCGTAGTCGCAGGGCGGCAGGGCTTCGCCTTCCCGCCATGCGATGGTCTGCACTTGCGGCATGAGGGCGGCGAATTCGCGCGCCCACGGCTCGATCACGCCGTCTTCGCGGAACAGCAAAATGCGCATAGTCCCCCCCGAATGTGATCGTTAATCAGGCCGTCTTGAAAGCCAGCAGCGGCGCGCCATCGGCTACCTGGTCGCCGACCTGGTACAGCACTTCTTCCACCAGGCCGTCGCTCGGTGCTGAAATCGTGTGCTCCATCTTCATGGCTTCCATGATCACCAGCGCGTCGCCCTTTTTCACTTCTTTTCCGGCCACGGCCAGCACCGCGACGACCTTGCCCGGCATCGGCGCCGTCAGGCGGCCTCCGGCGGCTTCCTGTTCGCCCGCATGGGCCATCGGATCATTGTACGCCAGCGTGAAATGACGGCCGCCCGTGAAGACGTGGAACACATCGCCGTCGCGGCGCACGCTGCCGTGCAGCGAAGTTTCACCGAGGCGGATGGTCAGTTCGGCCCCAATCTGGCGGACCAGCGCGAGCGGCTGGCGTTCGCCATTGGCATCGATTTCCCAGCCGTGGGACGTGTAGGTGAGGCCCACCTGGTAGCCGCCTTCCTTGCCCGTGAACTCGTCGGCAAAGCCCAGCACGCGGCGATAGGCGCTGTTCATGCGCCAGCCGCTGGCCTGTGCCCATGGTTCGGCAGGGTTCGACGCACCGCGCTGGGTTTCGCCCGTGCCAAGGGCCAGCGCGGCGAGGGCCAGCGCGCCCAGCGGTGCGGCGCTTGGGGCCGGGAACAGCGTCTCGCCGTGGCGCTCGATCAGGCCGGTGTCCAGGTCCGCGCTTGAGAAGGCTTCGCCTTCGACCAGGCGCTTGAGGAAGGCGATGTTGGTCGCCAGGCCGACGATCTGGAACTCGCTAAGGGCCTGCGACAGCCGCGCCAGCGCCTGGGTGCGGTCCGCGCCCCAGACGATCAGCTTGGCGATCATCGGATCGTAGAAGGGCGAAATGGCGTCGCCTTCGCGCACGCCCGAATCGACGCGGACGGCGGCCGGGTCAAGCCCGAAGGCGCCCAGCTCGAATTCGACGGCGGCCGGGGTATCCATGTGGCGCAGCGTGCCGATCGACGGCAAAAAGCCCTTTTCCGGATTCTCGGCATAGATGCGCGCTTCGATCGAATGGCCGTGGATGGCCAGTTCGCTCTGCTTCTTCGGCAGCGGCTGGCCCGCGGCCACGCGCAGCTGCCATTCGACCAGGTCGGTCCCGGTGATCATCTCGGTAACCGGGTGCTCCACCTGCAGGCGGGTGTTCATCTCCATGAAGTAGAACGAGCCGTCCTGGTTGGCGATGAATTCCACCGTGCCGGCGCCGACATAGCCGACGGCGCGCGCGGCGTTCACAGCTGCCTCGCCCATCGCGGCGCGGCGGTCCGGCGGCATGTTCGGCGCCGGCGCTTCTTCCAGCACCTTCTGGTGGCGCCGCTGCACCGAGCAATCGCGCTCGTGCAGGTAGACGCAGTTCCCAAACGTGTCGGCGAACACCTGGATCTCGATGTGGCGCGGGCGGATCAGGTATTTCTCGACCAGCACCTTGTCGTCGCCGAAGGAGCTGATCGCTTCGCGCTTGCACGACGCCAGCGCGGCTTCGAAATCTTCCGAACGCTCGACCACGCGCATGCCCTTGCCGCCGCCGCCGGCGCTGGCTTTGAGCAGCACCGGATAGCCGATGCGGTCGGCCTGTTCGCGCAGGAACGCGGGCTCCTGGTTGTCGCCGTGATAGCCCGGCACCAGCGGTACGTTGGCGCCTTCCATCAGCTGCTTGGCGGCCGATTTCGAACCCATCGCGCGCATCGAGGAACCCGGCGGGCCGATGAAGACCAGGCCGGCCGCATGCACGGCTTCGGCGAATTCCGCGTTCTCCGACAGGAAGCCGTAGCCCGGATGGATCGCCTGGGCGCCCGTGGCTTTTGCGACCTCGATGATCTTCTGGCCGCGCAAATAGCTTTCCTTGGCGGCGGCCGGGCCGATCAGCACTGCCTCATCGCAGACCGCCACGTGCTTCGACCCCGCGTCGGCTTCCGAGTACACGGCGACGGTGCGGATACCCATGCGGCGCGCGGTGGCGGCGACACGGCAGGCGATTTCGCCACGGTTGGCGATGAGGATTTTGGTGAGCATGCGTTGTCTTTCGCTTGTTGATTATCGGTTCATGAGCGGCCGTGTCTCCCCGGCCGCCGCGTGGTTCAGCAGGCGCAAGCGGCTTTGGGCGCCGAATCCAGGGTTGCCGCGCGGGTCTTCAGGCCCAGCTTCTCGAGCAGCACGCGGTCGTCGTCCGCTTCCGGGTTGCCGGTGGTGAGCAGCTTGTCGCCATAGAAGATCGAGTTGGCGCCGGCCATGAAGCACATCGCCTGCACGGCCTCGCCCAGTTCGCGGCGGCCCGCCGACAGGCGCACGCGCGCCTCAGGCATGGTGATGCGCGCCACCGCGATGGTGCGCACGAATTCGATCGGGTCGAGCTTCTCGATGCCGTGCAGCGGCGTGCCTTCCACCTGAACCAGGTGGTTGACCGGGACCGATTCCGGGTAGGGGTTCAGGTTGGCCAGCTGGGCGATCAGGCCGGCGCGCTGTTCGCGCGTCTCGCCCATGCCCACGATGCCGCCGCAGCAGACCTTCAGGCCGGCGCTGCGCACGCGGCCCAGGGTGTCCAGGCGGTCCTGGTATTCGCGGGTCGAGATCACGTTGTCGTAGAAGTCGGGCGCGGTGTCGATGTTGTGGTTGTAGTAGTCCAAACCCGCGCGCTTGAGCTGTTCGGCCTGGCCTTCTTCGAGCATGCCGAGGGTGGCGCAGGTTTCCATGCCCAGCGCTTTTACCTCGCGCACCATGGTCTCGACCTTTTCCATGTCGCGCTCCTTCGGGCTGCGCCATGCGGCGCCCATGCAGAAGCGGGTGGCGCCGCTGGCCTTGGCCTGGCGCGCCGCATCGAGCACGGTGTCGAGGTCGAGGATCTTCTTGGCCTCGACGCCGGTGTCGTAACGCGCGGCCTGCGGGCAGTAGCCGCAGTCTTCCTCGCAGCCGCCGGTCTTGATCGACAGCAGGGTGGCCAGCTCGACGTCGCCGTCAGGGAAGTGCGCGCGGTGCAGGGTCTGGGCGCGGTGCATCAACTCGGTGAACGGCAGTTCGAACAGCGCCAGCACGTCGGCCAATGGCCAGGTGGCGTTCTCTGCCTGCTTGATGGCGGCGACAGGGCGGTGCAGGGCGACGGTGTTAAGTTGGGACATGGTGGTTCCTTGAGTAGCTATTCTTTGATTACAGACGTGGGGAATGCCAGCCCGGCAGTCCCGCAAGGTCGATGAATTCGGCGGCGGCGGCGGCCGTGGGTTCGGTCAGGCGTGGCACGTGGCCCAGCAGCGGCGCCGGGATGCGCTGTTCGAGCGCCTCGATGTTCTCAGCCTCGAAGCGCATGTCCGGGTCGACCGTATTGGCGACCCAGCCGGCCAGCACCAGTCCGCGCGCGACAATCGCTTCGACCGTCAGCAGCGCATGGCTGATGCAGCCCAGGCGCAGGCCCACCACCAGCACCACCGGCAGGTTCAGTTGCGCGGCCAGGTCGGCGCTGTCGAAGTCGTCGTTGAAGGGCACGCGGAAACCGCCCACCCCTTCGACCACCACGGCGTCGGACGCCGCCTGGATTTCGGTAAAGGCGGCCAGGATCGGCACAGCTTCGATGGTCACGCCTTCCAAAGCGGCGGCGATGTGCGGCGCGGCCGGTTCCTTCAGCATGAAGGGAGTGGTGATACTGGAGGGCAGGTGCACGTTGCCGGCTGCGCGCAGCATATCGGCATCCTCGTTGCGTAGTTCGCCGTCGACCATGGTGGCGCCTGCCGCCACCGGCTTCATGCCGCAGGCACGGCGGCCGCTGTGGGCCAGCTTGTACAGGATGGCGCTGGAAACCAGCGTCTTGCCGATCTCGGTATCGGTTCCGGTGACGAAGCAGCAGAAGCGCGAGGGCATGGCGTCATGCGCGAGTGCTTCCGGCTGCGCCTCGGCGGTGACCACGCCACCAGGCATCGGCACGGTGACGACCGGCGTCAGCGCCAGCGGCAGGTCGGGTTCGTTCAGGTTGTTCATGTGGACCTTTCGATGTCGTTGAGCGCCCCTGCCAGCAGCGCCACTTCCTCAAAAGTGTGTGCGGCCGACAGGGTCACGCGCAGGCGCGCGGTGCCCGCCGCCACGGTCGGCGGGCGGATCGCCGGCACCCACAGGCCCTGCTCGTGCAGGCCGGCCGCGGCGCGCAGCGCATCCTCGTTGCTGCCGATGATGATCGGCTGGATCGCAGTGCTTGAAGCCGCCAGCTGCCAGCGCTTTAAACGCAGCGCGCCCTGCAGGCTGTCCACCAGCGCCGCCAGGTGGGCGCGGCGTTGCATGCCTTCGGGTCCGCCGATGATGTCGAGGCTGGCCTGCAGCGCATGCGCCAGCGCGGGCGGCGCGGCCGTGGTGTAGATATAGGGACGCGAGCGCTGCACCAGCAGTTCGATCACGCTGGCATGCGCGGCGATGAAGGCGCCGCCCACGCCGGCTGCCTTGCCCAGGGTGCCCATGTAGACCAGGTTCGGCGAGCGCAGTTCGAAATGTTCGAGCGCGCCGCGGCCGTTCTGTCCCAGCACGCCGAAGCCGTGGGCGTCGTCCACCACCAGCCAGGCGCCATGGCGTTCGCACAGCGCCAGCAGCTCGGGCAGCGGCGCCAGGTTGCCGTCCATGCTGAAGACGCTGTCGGTAACGACGATTTTCGTACTGGCGCTGCTGGCGGCCAGCAGCTTGTCGAGTGCTTCGACGTCGCCATGCGGATAGACCGTCACGCCGGCCTTCGCCAGGCGCGCACCGTCGATCAGCGAGGCGTGGTTCAGCGCTTCCGAGAAGATCATCGCGTCAAGGTCGGCGCCCAGGGCGGTGAGGATGGCCAGGTTGGCCATGTAGCCGGTGCACAGGTAGAGAGCCCTGGCCTTCTCGATATGCGGCGACATCCACTCGGCCAGGCGCTCTTCCAGCAGCGCGTGCGCGCGGCTGTGGCCACTGACGAGGTGCGAGGCGCCGCTGCCGGCGCCGTAGCGGCTGGCGCCTTCGCGCAACGCTTCGATCACCAGCGGGTGCGCCGCCAGGCCGAGATAATCGTTGCTGCAGAAGGCCAGCATGGGGCGGCCATCGACGACCTGGCGCGGAGCGCAGGCGCTGTCGGCGACACGCAGGCGGCGCGTGAGGCTGTGCGCGGCGAGCGTGGCGAGCTTGCGGTCGATGGCGGCGATGAGGTTCATGCAATTAGCCCGCGATCACCGATTCGAAGACGCGCTGGGTGCGCTCGGCCAGGCCGGCGATTTCCTCGTCGTCCAGGATATACGGCGGCATCAGGTAGACGGTGCGGCCGATCGGGCGCAGCAGCAGTTCGTTCTCCGTCGCGGTGGTGAAGAAGCGGCGCGAGAAGCTCGAGGCGCGGCTCGGGTCGGGTTCGACCGCGTCGAACGCGAAGATCATGCCGCGCTGGCGGAAGTGGCGCGCGCGGTCGTGCTCGGCCAGCGGCGCCAGCGCCACGGTCAGTTTTGTCGCCAGCTCGCGGTTGCGGTTCAACACGTCGTCGTCTTCGAAGATCTGCAGCGTCGCCAGCGCCGCGCGGCAGGCCAGCGGGTTGCCGGTGTAGGAGTGCGAGTGCAGGAAGCCGCGCGTGATGTCTTCGCTGTAGAAGGACTGGTAGATCTCGTCGCTGGTCAGTACCAGCGACAGCGGCAGGTAACCTCCGCTGATGCCTTTCGACAGGCATAAAAAGTCTGGCCAGATGGCGGCCTGCTCGCAGGCGAAGAAGGTGCCGGTGCGGCCGCAGCCCACGGCGATTTCGTCGGCGATCAGGTGCACATGGTGCTGGTCGCACAGCTCGCGCAGCAGTTCCAGATAGAGCGGGTCGTACATCGCCATGCCGGTCGCGCACTGCACCAGCGGCTCGACGATGATGGCGGCGATGCGTTCGCCGCGTGCCTCGAACAGGGCGCGCACGTCTAGGATAGCCCGGCGCGCCACGTCCTGCGCCGACTCGCCCTCAATGGCGTTGCGCGCATCGGGGCTTGGTACCACGTGCGAGGCGCGCAGCAGCGGGCCGTAGGCATCCTTGAACAGCGGGACGTCGGTGACGCTGAGCGCACCGATGGTCTCGCCATGGTAGCTGCCCTGCAGGCAGACGAATTCCTGCTTGCCCGCATGGCCGGCATTGCGCCACGAGTGAAAGCTCATCTTCATGGCGATTTCGACCGCCGAGGCGCCGTCGGACGCATAGAAGGCGTGTCCCAGCGCATGGCCGGTGAGGGCCGCCAGCTGCTCCGACAGTTCGATCACCGGTTCGTGCGTGAAGCCGGCCAGCATCGCATGTTCGAGCTTGTCCAGCTGGTCTTTCAGGGCCGCGTTGATGCGTGGGTTGGCGTGGCCGAACAGGTTGACCCACCAGGAGCTGATGGCGTCCAGGTAGCGCCGCCCTTCATGGTCGTACAGCCACGGACCCTTGCCGTGGCTGACCGCGATCAGCGGCACCTCTTCGTGGTGCTGCATCTGGGTGCACGGGTGCCACACGCTGCGCAGGCTGCGTGCGATCCAGTCGGAAGAGGTTTGCGGTTTCAAGTTCAATCCAGTATTCAGTTCAGCCAGGTCGGCTTGCGCTTCTCCAGGAAGGAGGCGACGCCTTCTTTTCCTTCCATCGAGGCGCGGATGGCGGCGATGCGGTTGGCGGTGTCCGCCAGCAGCGCGTCGTTGACCGGCTGGCCCACGACTTCGCGCACCAGTTTTTTCGCCTCTACCACGGCATTCGGGCTGTTGGTCACCAAGGACTTCACGATGCCGGCCACGGAGGCGTCGAGCATGTCCGCCGCGACCACTTCGTGCGCGAAGCCGATGCGGTGGGCTTCACGCGCATCGAAGCGTTCGGCGGTGAGGAAATAGCGGCGCGCCGCCTGCTCGCCCATCGCCTTGATGACATAGGGCGAAATGGTGGCCGGGATCAGGCCGAGCTTCACTTCGGACAGGCAGAAGTTGGCGACCTCGCTGCTTACTACGATGTCGCAGGCCGCGACCAGGCCCATGCCGCCGGCGTAGCAGTCGCCCTGCACCTTGGCGACAGTGGGCTTCGGGCACAGGTAGATGGTGCGCAGCATGTCGGCCAGGCGCGCGGCGTCTTCCTGGTTCTCGCTGTGCGAGTAGCCGGCCATCTTCTTCATCCAGTTCAGGTCCGCACCGGCGCAGAAGGCCGGGCCGTTCGCGGCCAGCACGATAGCGCGTACGGCATCAATGCGGCCAAGCTCGTCGAAAGCCAGCGCCAGTTCGGCGATGGCGTGCTCGTTGAAGGCGTTGCGCACGTCCGGGCGGTTCAGGGTAATCGCGGCCACCTTGTCGTCGATGGCGATGGTGAGGGTCTGGTATTCCATTGTAAAGCTCCCTTTACATCCGGAACACGCCGAACTTCGTGTCCTCGATCGGCGCGTTGAGCGCAACCGACAGGCCCAGTCCCAGCACGGTGCGGGTATCGGCCGGGTCGATGACGCCGTCGTCCCACAGGCGCGCGGACGCGTAATACGGGTGGCCCTGGTGCTCGTACTGTTCCTTGATCGGCTGCTTGAAGGCGGCTTCTTCCTCCGCCGACCACTGGCCACCCTTGCCCTCGATGCCGTCGCGTTTCACGGTGGCCAGCACCGATGCGGCCTGGTCGCCGCCCATCACCGAGATGCGCGCGTTCGGCCACATCCACAGGAAGCGCGGCGAGAAAGCACGGCCGCACATGCCGTAGTTACCAGCGCCGAACGAGCCGCCGATGATGACGGTGAACTTCGGCACCGAGGCGGTAGCGACCGCGGTCACCATCTTGGCGCCGTTGCGGGCGATGCCTTCGTTTTCGTATTTGCGGCCCACCATGAAGCCGGTGATGTTCTGCAGGAAGACCAGCGGGATCTTGCGCTGGCAGCACAGCTCGATGAAATGGGTGCCCTTCAGTGCCGATTCCGAGAACAGGATGCCGTTGTTCGCGATGATGCCGACCTTCATGCCATAGATATGGGCGAAGCCGCATACCAGCGTGGTGCCGTAGCGCGCCTTGAACTCGTCGAACTCGCTGCCGTCGACCACGCGGGCAATCACTTCGCGCACGTCGAAGGGCTTGCGGGTGTCGACCGGGATGACGCCATACAGTTCTTCCGGCGCATAGCGAGGCTCAAGCGATGGGCGCAGCGCGCCTTGAACCGGCTTGACCCGGTTCAGGTTCGACACAATGGTGCGGGCCAGCGACAGCGCATGCAAATCGTTCTGCGCCAGGTGGTCGACCACGCCCGACAGGCGGGTGTGGACGTCGCCGCCGCCCAGGTCTTCGGCCGTGACCACTTCACCGGTCGCGGCTTTTACCAGCGGCGGGCCGCCCAGGAAGATGGTGCCCTGTTCCTTGACGATGATCGATTCGTCGCTCATCGCCGGCACGTAGGCGCCGCCCGCGGTGCACGAGCCCATCACGACCGCGATCTGCGGGATGCCTTTCGCAGACAAATTCGCCTGGTTATAAAAAATGCGGCCGAAGTGGTCGCGGTCCGGGAACACGTCGTCCTGGTTCGGCAGGTTGGCGCCGCCGGAGTCGACCAGGTAGATGCAGGGCAGCTTGTTCTGCTCGGCGATCTCCTGGGCACGCAGGTGCTTTTTCACCGTCATCGGGTAATAGGTCCCGCCCTTGACGGTGGCGTCGTTACAGACGATCACGCATTCCTGGCCGGCCACGCGGCCGATGCCGGTGATGATGCCGGCGGCGGGCGCCGCGCCGTCATACATCTCGTACGCGGCCAGCTGGGAGAATTCGAGGAAGGGCGTGCCCGGATCGAGCAGCATCTGCACGCGGTCACGCGGCAGCAGCTTGCCGCGTGCGACGTGCTTGGCGCTGGACGCTTCGCCGCCACCGAGTGCAACCTGGGCGACTTTCGCGCGCAGGTCGTCCACGATCAGCTGCATGGCTGCCGCATTGGCCTTGAAGTCTTCGCCGCGCGGGTTGAGTTTGCTCTCGATAAGGGGCATGTCTTGTCTCTTCTGTTGGGACCTTGAATAACCTACTGCGCGTTGCATTGTCGCCCTGCGATGCTCGCTGTACCTATCGTACAGCTGCGCTTCTCGGCCAACACTGCCGCCGCTCGCGACGGTTCTTCAAGGTCCCTTCTGTTATGTCGGGAAACTGCCGTCCACGTAATACCAGCGCGGCGCCCCGGTCTGTGGATCGGGCTCGCGCAGGAAACGGCTCACTTCGTGCAGCCGGTGCGCCCGTCCTCCCACCTTGAAGCGGGCGACGAATTCAACGGTGTCACTGTCTGGATCATCCGGCAAATTTACTTTACGTTGACGTAAACGTAAAGCAGATTTTACCTCAAGTCCCAGCCACCGGATTGGCTCTTTTTGGTCGATGATCGGCTCGCCCGGACGGGTGCTGGGGTGCCAGGTCGCCATCAGGTAAGACTCGTTCTTCTGGCTGTAGGCGGTATAGCGCGAGCGCATCAGCGCCTCTGCCGTCGGCGGCAGGGCTTCCCCCAGGATGAAGGGGCCGCAGCAGGCGGCCAGCGACGGCCCGCCACAAGGACAGGGTCCGGGTGTGGTCGTTTTGGACATGGGCGCCATTATCCGCCATTTCCGGCGGGGGCACGGACCGCGGTCAGCCCCGCAGGGTCAACCCGTCGAGCGAAAACGGCGGCGCCTCACCCTGCATCGCGCCCGCCAGCAGGGCGGCACTGCCGCAGGCGAAAGTAAAGCCCAGCGGGCCGTGGCCGACGTTCAGCCACAGGTTGGCGTACGGCGTGGCGCCGATGATCGGGGCGCTGCTCGGGGTGGCGGGGCGCAGGCCGGCCCAGACCGACAGCTTCGAGTAGTCGGCCGCGCGCGGCATGGTTTCCTTCACCTGGCGGGTCAGGCTGTCCACCCGTTTCTGGTTGTGGCTCAGGTCTTCGCCCACCATGTCGACCATGGCGGCCACGCGCAGCTTGTCGCCGATGCGCGCATAGAGCACCTTGCGCTCGAAGTCGGTGACGCTGATTTCCGGCGCCACGTCGTCGGCGCGGATCGGGGCGGTCAGGCTGTAGCCCTTGAGCGGGTAGAGCGGCAGGGTGATGCCGACGGTGTCGGACAGGGTGCGGCTCTGGATGCCGGCCGCCAGCACATAGCTGTCGGCGGCGATGGTGCGGGTGTCCGCGCCATCCTGCACTTCGATGCCGGTGATGAGGCCCCCGTCGACCAGCAGGCGGCGCGCCTCGCCGCCCACGAACCCCTGGAAGCATGGATGGGCGCGCAGGCGATCGGCCAGCGCCAGGCAGAAAGCGTGGCAGTCGGCCACCGCTTCGCCGCTGTTATAGATGCCGCCGGCCAGCAGCGGTTCGGCCGCCGCCAGCGAAGGTTCGCGCGCGGCGCATTCGCTCGGGGACCAGATTTCGCCGGCGCCGGCCTTGCCGGCCGCTTTCACGAACAGGTCGCGCGAGCGGTAGACCACCAGCTTGCCGGCGTCGCGCCAGTCGAATTCGTCGAGCGGGATGGTCACTTCGAGCTGCTTCATGCCCTGGCGCGACAGTTCGCCCAGTTCGAGCAGCTTGGCCGTGGTCTTGCGGTTGACGTCGGCGCGGCAATGGGCCAGGAAGCTGGCCAGCCAGCGGTACTGACGCAGGTCGGCTTCGGGACGGAAGTGCAGCGGACCGGTGTCCTGGAACATCCACTGCAGGGCTTTCAGCGGCACGCCCGCGTCGGCCAGCGGCGACACGTAGCGGTAGCTCAGCTGCCCGCCATTGCCGTAGCTGGACCCGCTGCCGACTTCCGGGGCGCGTTCGAGCACGGTGACGCGGTAGCCGGCTTCGGCCAGCCACCAGGCCGAGGCCAGGCCGACCACGCCGCCGCCGATGACGAGCACTTGTTCCCTCATTTGCTGCATCCTGCACTCTTCTTGTTAAGTACGAGCATGGAGCTTAGGCGCTGGTCCCCATCACGGCCAATGAAAGTCGCGCCGGACGCCATAACCACGGTATATAAATAGGAGCTTGGCATCATGTTGCCGCCCGTTGGCCGACGATGGCATACCGGTAGAGCGCGGTGAGGATGCGTTCCTCGAAGCGCGCCAGGCTGGAATAGCTCCCCTTCTGCAGGTCGGGGTCGGCCGAGCTGCCGCCCACCAGTACCACCAGGCCATCGCCGCGCGCCGGATCGAAGGCGAACACCGAACGCAATCCATATGCTTCGCCGAGGTGTCCGACGGCCGCGAAGCCGCCGCCGTCGACCAGCCCCATGCCCGGACGGTCGGGGAAGTGGGCATTGCCCAGGCCCCAGGCATTGAACAAGCCGCCCAGGGTATCGCCATTGCCGCCGGCGCCGTCGGTGGTCCACTGGCGCGCGAACATGCGCTCGAGCGTCGCGCGCTGGAACAGGCGCGTGGCCCCGTGCATGCCGCCGTTGACCAGCATGCGCATGACCACGCCCATGTCGCGCGCCGAGATGCGCAGGCCCCCGGTCGGGCTGAAAGGCGTGGCGTTGCTGCCCGGGACATAGGTGGCGATGCCAATCGGCGGCGCCGGCGGCTTGACGGAATAATCGTCGACCTGGGCAATCCACAGGCCCTGCGCATTCCAGAATTCGGTGTCCACGGTGCGCTTGCGGTACAGCGTCGCCAGGCGCCCGAGCGCCGCCGGCGGCAAGGTCGACGGGTGGTAACCGGCCTGGATGCCGAGTGGCTGCAACAGCAGGCGCTGCATGAGCAGGTCGAAGCGCTCGCCGGTGGCGCCTTCCATGGCCGTGCCGATCACGCCCCAAGCGAGATTACAGTAAGTGAAGAAGGCGCCCGGACCGGCGCGTTCGGCCCACATCTTGCCGCTACCGAACAGCGGACCGCCCGGCAGCAGCACGTCTTTCAGCGAGGTGGCCAGGGGCCAGGAATAGCCGGCGTCGTCGCGCAGCGACGAGGTATGGGTGAGCAGGCTGCGCAGGGTGATGGCCTGCTCGGGGAAATGCGGGTTGCGCAGGCTGAAGCCCAGGTAGCGCGACACATCGGCCTCCAGGTCCATCCTGCCGTATTCGACGAGCCGCATCAGGCCCAGGGTCGTCATCATCTTGGAGACCGAGGCGATCCGGTACAGGGTGCCTGGCGTAGCCGGCTTGTCGGGCAGGGCGCCATGGCCGATGAAGCGGCGCCCGAGCGCCTGTTCATACACCGGTTGTCCGGCGCGGAGCGCGACCACCGACAGGCTGGCCAGCTGCATCGCCGGATCGGCCACGACCGCCGCGAGTTCGGCATCGAGCGCCCGGCGCGCCTCGGCCGGCAGGGACGGCGCGCCAGAAGAAGGCGGCGCCGCGAACAGCGGTTCCACGCTGCCCAGCAAGGCCATGCCCAGCAATGATCGCCTGCGTTCGTTCATCCGGTCTCCCTTTCGCCCTTGCGGCTTGTTATTGTGTGCGCCAACTGAAGCTTCCTGCTGAGCATACGGAGGGACAGGAAGCCTTGCCAAATGAATAGCCGTGGCGGTGGCATAACCGTTTTATATTGGTATCAAGTGGTATGCTTATAAGGCAAGCGAATGCCATTACAACGCTTTTTCATGGGCTGCTTTGTGCCGGGCGACGATGTCGCCATTACACTTTGTGCGCCACCTTCGACACGCCGATGACCACGACCAGCCCCGTCTTCCAGCTCGACCTGAACGACAACTCGCCACTGTACATGCAGCTGGCGCGCAAGCTCGCGCAGGACGTACGCGATGGCCGCTACCAGGCCGACCAGGCGCTGCCCTCCGAACGCACCCTGTCCGAGCGGCTCGACGTCTCGCGCGTCACCGCGCGCAAGGCGATCGACCAGCTGGTCGACCAGGGCCTGGTGGTGCGCAAGCGCGGCTCGGGTAATTACATTGCGCCGCGCATCGAGCAGCCGCTGTCCGATTTGTCGAGTTTTTCGGAACAGCTGCAGCAGCGCGGCTATACGCCGAGCAGCCACTGGCTGCGGCGCGAAGTCGTGCTGGCCGACGCCGACGAACAGCTCTCGCTCGGCCTGTCGCCGAATTCGCGGGTGGCACGGCTCGAGCGCCTGCGCCTGGCCGACGGCGTGGTGATGGCGTATGAGGTCAGCATCATTCCGGCCACCGTGCTGCCGCGTCCCGAGAATGTCGGCGGTTCCCTGTATGCCCACCTGGCCAAGACCGGCCACATGCCGGTGCGCGCGCTGCAGCACCTGCGCGCCATGAACGCATCCAGCGAACTGGCGGCACGCCTCGACGTGCCGGAAGGGCGCGCGGTGCTGTTCATTACCCGCATCGGCTACCTGGAATCCGGCGAGCCGGTCGAGCTGACGCATTCATATTGCCTGAGCGACCATTACGATTTCGTTGCCGAGCTGCGCCGGCCTGCATAACTTTTCGGCATGATGCCGGGCCTAGCTTTCATGGGATAAATCCGAAAATTGGTATTACACTGGTTTTATCGATCACTCCGCACCCAGAGACAAGTCCATGCTGAAAACCGAAACCCCGGCCCAGGACCATGCCACCCTCGACCAGTACCCGACGGTCGAACTGGTGAATGTATTCATCGACGACCAGACCCGCGCAGTCGAGGCAGTGCGCGCCGCGGCGCCGCGCATCGCTGCCGCCGTCACTGCGGCGCTGCCGCGGATGGAAGCGGGCGGCCGCCTGATTTACGCCGGCGCCGGCACCTCCGGCCGCCTGGGCGTGCTCGACAGCGTTGAGCTGAACCCGACCTTCTCGTGGCCGCATGGCCGCGCGGTGGCGCTGCTGGCCGGCGGCGTCGATGCCATGTTCGTGGCGGTCGAGGGCGCCGAGGACGATCTCGAGCAGGGCGCGGCAGACCTCAAGAGCGTCGGCGTCGGTCCCGACGACGTGGTGCTGCTGCTGGCCGCATCGGGCCATACGCCCTATGTGCTGGGCGCCTTGCGCGCGGCGCGCGAAGCGGGCGCGCTGACGATCGGCTTTTCCAACAATGCCGATGCGCCGGTCGCGAACGATGCCGAGATTGGCATCACCCTGGATACCGGGGCGGAAGTCATTTCCGGCTCCACCCGCCTGAAAGCGGGCACCTCGCAGAAGATCGCGCTGAACACTTTTTCCAGTGCGCTAATGGTGCGTTTGAACAAGGTTTACGGCAACCTGATGGTAGACTTCCGGGCGACCAATGCCAAGCTGGTGCGGCGCGCCGTCCGCCTCACTGTGTTTGCCACCGGCGCCGATGAGGCGGCTGCGCAGGCAGTGCTGGAACAGTGCGGCTACCACGTCAAGACTGCGATCGTGGCCTTGATCAAACAAACCACCGTCGGGCAGGCGCAGGCGCTGCTGGAGTCGGCGCACGGCAGCGTGCGCGACGCCATCGCCTGACGCAGCACCTGGCGCACTGCGCCTGCCGAACACGAAAGACCTATGCAGACTTCGCTCGATAAAAGCCCCCCGCCTTCCAGCCCGTCGCAGCCAAGTCCGTGGGGCTGGATACCTTCCCTGTACTTCTCCCAGGCCATCCCCTATGTGGTGGTGATGAGCCTGTCGGTGATCATGTACAAGGACATGGGGATCTCGAATTCCGACATCGCCTTCTACACCAGCCTGCTCTACCTGCCCTGGGTCATCAAGCCCCTGTGGTCGCCCATCGTCGACATGTTCGGCACCAAGCGCCGCTGGACGGTGCTGCTGCAACTGGCGGTCGCGGCTTCGCTGGTCGCAGTGGGCCTGACGCTGCACCTGCCGAACTTCTTCGTCGCCAGCCTGGCCGTGATGTGGCTGATGGCCTTCAGTTCTGCCACCCATGACATCTCGGCCGACGGCTTCTACATGCTCGGCCTGCGCCAGAAGCAGCAGGCTGCCTTTGTCGGCGTGCGCTCCACCTTCTACCGCCTGGCGACGCTGGCCGGACAGGGCCCGCTGGTGGTGCTGGCCGGTTACCTGGCGACCCGGCTGGGCGACGTGCACCAGGCCTGGTCGATCGTGTTCTTCGTGCTCGCCGCGTTCTTCTTCCTGGCCTTCCTGTGGCACGGCTACATCCTGCCGCGGCCGGACGCCGACCACAAGGTCGCCCGCACCGACAACCCGCTGCGTGACTTCTTCGTCACCTTCGCGCTGTTCTTCCGCAAGCGCGACATCTGGCTGATCCTCGGCTTCATCCTGACCTTCCGGTTAGGGGAAGCGCAGCTGCTCAAACTTGTGGCGCCCTTCCTGAAAGACCCGCTCATCAAAGGCGGCCTGGGCCTCACGACCGCGCAGTACGGCGTCGCCTACGGCACCATCGGCATCGCCTTCCTGACGCTGGGCGGCCTGGCCGGCGGCTACCTGATCTCGCGCCTGGGCCTGAAGCGCTGCCTGTGGCTGATGGTGTTCGCGGTGCACCTGCCGGACCTGGTGTTCGTCTACCTGTCCCAGGCGCAGCCGACCAGCTTCGCCCTGGTCTGTGCTTCGCTGGCGGTCGAGCAGTTCGGCTACGGCTTCGGCTTCACCGCGATGATGCTGTACATGATCATGGTCTGCGAGGGCGAGCACAAGACCGCCCACTACGCGATTTGCACCGGCCTGATGGCCCTGGGCATGATGGTGCCGGGCATGTGGAGCGGCGACCTGCAGGAATACCTCGGCTACAAGAACTTCTTCATCTGGGCCTGCCTGTCGACCATCCCGGCTTTCATCATGGCGGCGCTGGTGAAGATCGATCCGGAATTCGGCAAGAAATAACGGTGGCAACCAACTTGTGGACGATGCGCGTCCATACCGCAAACCCGTAGGGTGGGCAGATTCTGCCCACGCGTTCAACCAGCTTAGAAATGAACGCACATCTGTTCACAGTCGGTTTGAACGCGCGGGCGTTTGTAATTCCGGGCATTGCCCAGAATTACCCCGCCCACCCTACGATATAGATGTAGCCAACGCGTGCCATGCAGGTCCGCAGCATTGAAACAACAACCAAATGAGGAATACGCAGCAATGCGCGATGCACCGGTGCGCCTGATCTCGCTCGACGCCTTCCGCGGCTTTACGATCGCCGCGATGGTGCTCGTGAATAACCCGGGCGACTGGGGCAACCTGCATGCGCAGCTGGCCCACGCCAAGTGGAACGGCTGGACCTTCACCGACTGTATCTTCCCCTTCTTCCTGTTCATCGGCGGCGTCGCCATGACGCTGTCGCTCGGGCGCCTGGCAGCGGCCGGCGCCGACAAACCGCGCCTGCTGGCCAAGCTGGCCAAACGCGCCGCGCTGATCTTCCTGATCGGCTTCTTGCTGAACCTGATCCCGCATTTCAATTTCGGCGCCGTGCGCATCCCGGGCGTCCTCCAGCGCATCGCGCTGTGCACCGTGCTGGCCGCACCCATCGTGGTCTACCTCGGCTGGCGCGCCCAGCTCGCGGTGGTCGCCGCGTTGCTGGCGCTGTATGCGGTACTGATGCTGTGGGTGCCGGTGCCCGGCATCGGCGCCGGCGTGCTCGAACCGGGCAAGGACTTCGGCGCCTGGATCGACCGCATGGTCCTGGACGGCCACATGTGGGTGCAATCCAAAACCTGGGACCCGGAAGGTTTAATGAGTACCATCCCCGCCCTGTGCAGCCAGCTGTTCGGCGTGCTCGCCGGGCGCGTACTGGCCTCCAAGCTGCCGCGCATCGAGCAGACCGTCTGGATGCTGTTCGCGGGCCTGGTGTTCCTGGCGCTGGGTTCCAGCCTGGACGTGGTCCTCATGCCGATCAATAAGAGCCTGTGGACGGTGTCATACTGCCTGTGGATGACCGGCTGGGCGCTGCTGGCCTTCGGCGTGTTTTTCTGGCTGCTCGACGCCGCGCCGCAGGCCCTGGTGCGCGAGCGCGCGGCCGTGTGGGCGAAACCGTTTGTGGTCTACGGGATGAACGCGCTGTTCATTTTTGCCTTCTCCGGCTTCGTGGCCAAGATGCTCGGGTTTATCAAGCTGGCGCAGCCGGACGGCAGCCAGCTCTCGCTGGGCCGCACACTGTATGCGCCGATCAAGGCGCTGCCGCTGGGCGCCGCCAACACCTCACTGTTATATGCCATCCTGTTCAATGCCTGCATGTTCGCGCTCGCGTATGCCATGTGGCGCAAGCGGTGGTTCGTCAAAGTCTGAATAAAAATATTGGAGCGAAATTGAAACCCGATCTGAAAAAACGCGCGCTGACGCTGGCAGGCCTCACCGGTGCGCTGGCGCTGGGCGGCCTGATGACCGCCTGCACCACACAGCCGGGCAAACCAGGCGACCAGGCCGACATGCCGCCGCCGGCCCCCCGCGAATTCCGCGCTGCCTGGGTCTCGACCGTCGCCAACATCGACTGGCCAAGCAAGCCGGGCCTCCCGAGCGCGCAGCAGCAGCAGGAAGCCATCGCCATCCTGGACCGCGCCGTGTCGCTCAAACTGAATGCCATCGTGCTGCAGGTGCGCCCGGCCGCCGATGCAATCTATCCATCGAAGATCGAGCCGTGGACCGAATATTTGAATGGCGCGCAGGGCAAGCCGCCGCAGCCTTTCTATGACCCGTTGAAATTCTGGGTGACCGAAGCGCATGCGCGCGGGCTGGAACTGCACGCCTGGTTCAACCCCTACCGCGCGCGCCACGACAATGCACGCTCGCCGGCGGCGCCGAACCACATCACCAACACCATCCCATCCGCGGTGAAGCGCTACGGGAAGTTCATGTGGATGGACCCGGGCGAAGAAGCCGCTTCGAAGCAGACCATGGACGTGATCCTCGACGTGGTGCGCCGCTACGACATCGACGGCGTGCACATCGACGACTATTTTTATCCCTACCCGATCGAAGCACCTGACGTCGCCGGCAATGCGTCGGCCCTCGATGGCAACGGCAACGGAAAAGCGGCGGCCAAGCCGGAACTGGACTTTCCGGATACCCCGGCCTGGGAACGCTACCTGCAAAGTGGCGGCAAGCTCGATCGCCCGTCCTGGCGCCGCGACAATGTCAACCGCCTGATCGAATCCATGTACAAGGGCATCCACCGCGAGAAGAGCTGGGTGCGTTTTGGCATCAGCCCCTTCGGCCTGGGCCGCCCGGACCGCCGCCCGCCCGGCATCAATGGCTTTTCGCAGTACGACAAGCTATACGCCGACGCCGAGCTGTGGCTGCAGAACGGCTGGGTCGATTACTTCACCCCGCAGCTGTACTGGGCGATCGCACCGGCGGCCCAGTCCTATCCCGTGCTGCTCGATTACTGGATCGGCCAGAACACCCAAGGCCGCCACATGTGGCCGGGCCTGTTCACCAGCCGCATCGGCGCCCCGGCGCCGACCAAGCAGTTCGAGCCGGACGAGATCCTGCAGCAGATCGCCGTCACGCGCGCGCGCCCGCTGTCCACCGGCCACGTCCATTTCAGCATGGTCGCCCTGACCCAGAACCGCAAGGGCATCAGCGACCAGCTGCGCGCCACCACCTATGCCGGCCAGGCACTGGTGCCGGCCACCACCTGGCTCTCGAGCGAGCGTCCGGGCATGCCGCAGGTCTCCAGCATGCAGCGCAAGGACGGCGTGAGCTTGACCCTCAAGGCGGGCAAGGGCACCGCGCTGTACGCGATCTGGGCGCGCCACGGCGGCGAGTGGCGCTTTGCGGTGGCCCCGGCCTCGCGCGTGGACTGGACGGTGCCGGACGACGCCAGGCTTGGCGCCGCCAACCTGGTCTATGTGAGCGCGGTCGACCGCCTCGGCAATGAGGGCGCGCCCGTGCAGGCCTGGCGCAAACCGAAATGACGATGCAAGGCTCATAAGCTTTGTTCATATGCACAGCGCCAGCATTCATTCGCGTGCCGGCGTGGCGACAACTACACTTGCGGACTTATGCATAACTCCGAACAGCAGCAAGAGGGCCTCGGCCTCGGCATCGATGCCGGCGGCACCCAGACCCGCTGGGCCCTGGCGGCGCCGGGCGGGCGCATCGTCGCCGAGGGCACGGCGCCCGGGCTGTCGGCCCTGCAGATGGGCAGTGCCGAAGGGCGCGAATCCGTGCAGGCGGCCTTTGCCGGGATCGCGAGCGCGGTGCTGGCCCAGGGCCGCCCGGCTGCGGTGCGCGCCGGCCTGACCGGTTTTGGCGGCGAGTCCGACCAGCTGCAGCAGTGGCTGGGCGGCCTGCTCGGCCTGGCCCCTGGCGCGGTAGCTTTTAGTAACGACATCGAAATCGCCTACCTCGCCAGCTTCAAGCCGGGCGAGGGCTATCTCGTGTATTCCGGCACCGGCTCGATCGGCGCCTTCATCGACGACCGCGGCGGCTTCCATCGCGCCGGCGGGCGCGGCGTGGTGCTGGACGATGGCGGCGGCGGATTCTGGATCGCGCGCGAAGCACTGCGCCACATCTGGCGCCTGGAAGATGAGCGCCCCGGCGCCTGGGAAGAGTCGCCGATGGCGCATGCCGTGTTCCAGCACGTGGGCGGCTCGGACTGGTCGTTCTCGCGCCAGTTCATCTATGGCCGCGAACGCGGCGAGGTCGGCAAGCTGGCGATCGCGGTGGCCGCGACCGCCGAGCGCGATCCGGCCGCCGCTGCTATCCTGCGCGAAGCCGGCACCGAGCTGGCGCGCCTGGCGCTGGCCCTGATCCGGCGTTTCGGCCCGCGCCCGGTGGCGCTGGCCGGCCGCGCCGCCGAGCTGCACCCGGCCATCGTCGAAACCATGCGCGCGGCCCTGCCGCCGGATGCCACGCTGAGCCAGACCGGCCTGCGCGCCCACTACGCGGCCGCGCGGCTGGCCGCAGCACCCAACCAATAACAGTACAGGATTGCTTTAGATGAAAACCCTGATCGTCCCCGTCATCCTCGCCCTGCTGGCAGGCTGCGCCACCGCGCCCGTCGAACCCGTCGGCCCCAGGGTCGACACCAGCTTGACCGCCAAGGGCCAGTCGAGCCGCGCGCGCTTCCTGGTGCTGCACTACACCGTGGCCGACACGCCCCTCTCGATCAAGATCCTGACCGAGCAGCAGGTAAGTGCTCACTACCTGCTCACGGACGCGCCACAGCCGGTCATCTACCGCCTGGTCGACGAAAGCCGGGCCGCTTATCACGCCGGCAATTCGAGCTGGAAGAACTATACACAGCTGAACAACAGCTCGATCGGCATCGAGATCGTCAACGCCGGCTGGAAGGACACGCCGGCCGGCCGGGTGTACGCCCCCTTCCCGCAAATCCAGGTCGACGCCCTGGTGGGGCTGGTGAAGGACATCGTCCAGCGCCACGGCATCGCGCCCGAGAACGTGCTGGGACACAGCGACATCGCGCCGCAGCGCAAGCAGGACCCGGGTCCGCTGTTCCCGTGGCAGCAGCTGGCCCAGGCCGGCCTCGTGCTGTGGCCGGACGCCAACCGCGTGGCCGCCGTGCGCCCCGTCTTCGAGGCCTTCCTGCCGGACGTCGCCTGGTTCCAGCGCAAGCTGGCCACCCACGGCTACGCCATCGTGCAGAGCGGCTTGCTCGACCCGCAAACCCGCACCGTGCTGTCCGCGTTCCAGATGAAATACCGTCCTGCCGATATCGCCGGCAACCTGGACGCCGACACCGCGACGCTGCTGGAAGTGCTGACCACGCCGGCCAATGCGCCGCTGCCGGTCGTGCCGCCAGCTGTAATCACGAGCCCGGTGCCGCCGCTGCCGCCCGCGCAGGTGCCACTGCCGCCGCCGGCGCCGCTCATCCCGGAAACCGCGCCTGCCCCGGCCGCCCCGCTGCCAGTGCCGAGCCCGGCGGTTCCGGTCCCCGAGCCGACCCCGGTCAGCCCGCCGGTCCCCGCTGCGGCGCCTGCCTCTCCGGCGACACCAGGCACACTGTGACGGTCGCCCCAGCCGGGTTTTCCCTGTATCCTTCGACCAATCCGCGCCCGCTGCGCGGGGACTCTACTGAAGGATAAAGCGATGCGCCTGCGTCATATCGAAGTTTTCCACGCCATCATGCAGGTCGGTACCATCAGCGGTGCCGCCCAGGTCCTGCATATTTCCCAGCCCGCGGTGACGAAAGTGCTCCAGCACGCCGAGCTGCAGCTGGGCATGCCGCTGTTCGAACGCGTGCGCGGCAAGCTGTATCCGAAGCCGGAAGCGCACCGCCTGTTCGTGGAAACCGAAAAGCTGAACCGCGACCTGCAGGGCATCCGCCGCCTGGCGGCCAGCCTGAAGGGCCGCGCGGTGGAAACCGTGCGCCTGGTGTCGACCCCGACCATCGCGATCAGCGTGCTGCCGCAGGCGATGTCGGCCTGGCGCCGCGATTTTCCCATGGCGCGCTGCGAGCTGGCGACCCACCACACCAGCGAGATCGTCAACGCGCTGCGCCTGGGCGAAGCCGATCTCGCGCTGTCGCTGCACGACCCGCGCCACCCCGGCATCGTGGCCGAGCCGATCGCCCACGGCAACCTGACCGTGATGGCGCCTAGTGGCACCTGGACCGACGCAGAATTGGCCCTGCCTTTCGGCGCCGAAGGCCTGGTCGGTGAGCTGATCGGCCTGAACGACGGCGACCCGCTCGGCGAGATCGTGGTCGCGGCCTGCGAAGCCGAGGGCGTGCAGCCGGTCTACCACACGGTGGTGCAGACCTACCAGATCGCCCGTTCGCTGGTGGAAGCCGGCGCCGGCATGGCCGTGCTCGATCCGTTCACGGCCGCCTCGGCCACCCCTGGCAAGGTCCAGTGCCGCGAGTGGGCGCCGGCGATCCCGGTGCATTTGTATTTGCTGAGCGCCAGCCATTCTCCCCTGTCGCACGGGGCGCGCGAGCTGGCCAACTGTATCGGCGCGACCGCGCGCGCCTGTCTCGACAAGGGTTGTGCATGACCAGCATCGGGCTGGAACCGGGCGTGGCCAGCGAAGACATCGCCGGCAGCCCGGAATTCCGCCATCTCTCGAGCATCGCCGGCATCGCCGTCGACCTGCGCTACGCCACCAGTAACAACTTCGTCGGGCGTGACCTGTATTCGCCTTTCGACTGCGCCTGGCTGCACCGCGATGCCGCCGCCGCGCTGGAAAACGTGGTGGCCTGGCTGGCGCGTGAGCGCCCCGGCTACACCGCGCTGGTGCTCGACGCCCTGCGCCCGCAGCGCGTGCAGGAGCAGCTATGGAATGCATTGGAAGGCACCGGCCTGCAGATGTACCTGGCCAACCCGGTGCGCGGCTCGATCCATTCGTATGGCATGGCGCTCGACATCACCCTGCTCGATGAAGCAGGCGTGGAGCTGGACATGGGCACCGGCTTCGACGACATGACCGAGCTGTCGCACCCGGCGCTGGAAGAAGGGTTTCTCGTGGCCGGCCAGCTGACGGATGAACAGGTGGCCAACCGCCGCCTGCTGCGCGCAGGGATGCTGGGGGCGGGCTTCCTCGGCATCAATACCGAATGGTGGCATTTCGATTGCGGCGACCGCGAGCTGGTGCGCGCGACTTTCCGCCGGGTTCTCTGAGCCCATTCCTTCCGCACGACTCCCGACTGCGAATAAGGTCGACACCCTGGCGCCGCCCGGCTATATTCAGCTTTTCGGTCTTCTCCTGCTGACGATGCGCGTCTTCCTGCCTGCGGCTTTACTCTCTTTGCTGCTGTCCGTCCCCGCCGCCGCCCAGTCGGTCGCCTTCAGCTTCGACGATGGCCCTACGCTGGCCACGACCCCGCGCCTGTCGCCGCAGGCGCGCAACGAGGCCATGCTATCCGCGCTGGCGAAGCATAAAGTGAAGGCTGCGCTGTTCGTCACGGCCGGCAACGGCGCCGACCGCCCGGAGGGCCTGGCGCTGGCGCGCGCCTGGGGCCAGGCCGGACATGCCGTTGCCAACCACACGATGACCCACCCCGACCTGGACAGTGCCAAGGTCAGCCTGGCCCACTACCAGCAGGAAGTGCTCGACTGCGACCGCATCATCGCCGCACTGCCGGGCTACCAGAAATGGTTCCGCTTTACCTACCTGCGCGAAGGGAACACCAAGGACAAGCGCGACGGCATGCGCGTCTTCCTGCGCCAGCACGGCTACCGCAACGCCTATGTCACGCTCGACACCAGCGACTGGCGGCTGAACGAGAAGCTGGTCGAGGTGCTGGAAAAGAATCCGCAGGCCGATGTCGAGCCGATTCGCCAGGCCTACCTGGCGCACATCCGCCAGCGCGCCCTGGCCTACCGCGCACTCAGCCAGCGCCTGCGGGGCCGGGACATTCCCCAGGTGCTGCTGCTGCACCATAACCTGATCAATGCGCTGTGGCTGGACGATGTGGTCAAGCAGTTCAAGGACATGGGGTGGGCGATCACGACCCCAAGCGAGGCGTTTGCCGATCCGGTGTACCAGTTGATGCCGGATCGGGCAGCGCCGGGTCAGAGTTTGTTGCTGTCGATGGGGAGGAGTTTGGGCTTGTCGACTGCGGAGCTGGGGTTGCGGCTGATGGACGATGGGGATTTTGAGATCGAGGCTTTGGAGAAGAAAGGCTTGTGATTTGTGGCTGCGTTTTGAGCCGACCTCATTCACGCAAACTTGGCCGGAAGTCGTAGCCGCCAGTGGCGGGTACGACGGTTTTTAGGGTGGTGGTATAGAAACCGCTTCCGAAACTCAGCTGACAAAATAAAACAAGGTCGCTCCGGCGAAGGCCGGAGCCTAAGTTCGACGCGCAGCCACGATCACCTCACGGCGCCGCAGGCGCCGCCACCTGCGGATGTACGCTCCCCGACCGCGCCACCCACTCCACCAGCGCCTCCAGCACCGCACGCCCGCGCCCATTCCCCGCCTGCTCGCTATTGACCATCGCCACGAACACGTTCTGCACCCCGTTCGCATCCGGCACATAGCCGGCCAGCGCCACCACGTTGCGCAGCGTCCCGGTCTTCAAGCGCGCACGGCCCGCAGCGGCGGTGCCGTGCAGGCGGCGGCGCAGGGTGCCGTCGATGGCGGCGATCGGCATGCTGGCCTGGAATTCGGGCGCCCAGTTGCTGCGCAGGCCGGCCTGCAGCAGGTAGGCCATCTGCTGCGGCGAGATGCGCTCAAGGCGCGACAGGCCCGACCCGTTCTCGATCACGAAACCGGCATCGTCGATGCGATGGCCGCGCATCCATTCGCGCACGGCCGCGTCGGACCGCGCAAAGGTGGTCTCGCCGGTGGCGGGCACCGCAAAACTGCCGGCCGCCGGATCCGCCTGCAGGCTGCCCAGGCTCAGGAACAGGGTGCGCGCCAGCAGGTTGTCGGAGGGCTTATTGGTGTCGCGCACCAGCTCGGGCAGCATGCGCGAGGTGTGCTCGGCCAGCAGGGTGGATCCCGGCGGTGTCACGCCGTCGACCACCTTGCCGCTGAATTTGCCGCCCAGTTCCTTCCACTTCTGGCGGAACAGGCGGTCGATGTAGTCGTCGCGATCGAGCACGTTGATGCTGTAGGTGCGCGCACAGTCTTTCGGGAAGGTCCCGTGCAGGACCACCTTGATGCGGCCATCCTTCTGGCGCACGGCTTCGGGCAGCTTCCAGCCGGTCTCCCATGTCGAGCAATCGGCATCGACCAGGGTCATATCCGAGCCAATGCTCACGCGGTCCAGCGCCGGCTGCATCTGCAGCTTGAGCTGTTTGCCGGTCGAGCGCATGTCGATTTGCAGCATGTTCTTGTTGACCAGCAGCGCATCGGGAATCACGTTGTAATAGGCTTCGGGCGACTCGTCGAAAGGCGGGATGCCGACGTCGGTGCGGGCAGGCTGGAATAGCTGGCGGTCCAGCACCAGGTCGCCCTCGATGCGGCGAATGCCCTGGTAATGCAGGGCGCGCAGCATGTTCTCCACATCTTCGCCGGAAAGGTCGGCGTCGGCGCCGCCTTTTAAAATCAGGTTTCCGCGCAGGACGCCCTTGTCGATGCTGCTAGTCGCGCGCAGTTCGGTGCGGCCGCGAAAAGCAGGCCCGAGGCGTTCCAGGCTGGCCAGGGTCGTCACCAGCTTCATCGTCGACGCCGGCTGCATCGGCCGTGCGGCCCCGTGCGACAGCACCACCGCATCGCCCTTGAGCACCAGCACGCCGAGTGCATCTTCCGGCAGGCCCTGCTGCGCCATCACCTGCGCCACCGGGGCCGGCAGCTGCGCATGGGCCAAGCCAAACGTGGCAAAGAGGGCGGTGGCGAGAGTCAAGGGGGGCAATAGTCCGCGCAGCATGGCAATCCTTTAACCGAAGAAGAGATAGGCGACGAAGATGGCGGCAATGATGCCGATCAGGTCGGCCAGCAAACCATAGCTGACCGCATAGCGCGTCTTGCGGATGCCGACCGAGCCGAAATACAGCGCGATGATATAGAAAGTCGTGTCGGACGCGCCCTGCAGGATGCTGGCCAGGCGGCCGACAAACGAATCCACGCCATAGGTCTTGATCGCATCGATCATCATGGCGCGCGCGCCGCTGCCCGACAGGGATTTCATCAGCGCGGTCGGCAGGGCGCCGACGAAGTCGGTCTGCAGGCCGAGTGCATTGAAGACCCAGGCGAAGCCGCTCACGATCAGGCCCAGCACGCCCGAATTACGCACCACGCTGATGGCGACGATCATGCCAACCAAATAGGGAATGATCTTGATCGAGGTCTCGACACCGGCCTTGGCGCCTTCGATGAAGGTCTCGAACACGTTGACCCGCTTGCGCAGGGCGGCCGTCATGAAGGCAGCGATCACCCCGAACAGCACCAGGTTGGCGACGACGCTCGAGACCAGCTGGATCTGCGACTTGTCGAGGAAATAGGTGAAGCTGAACACCATCGAGGCGATCAACGCGGCAGTGCCGCCGATCCAGGCGAAGATCACCGGGTCGAGCAGGTTGATGCGCTGGCGCAGCCCGACCAGGATGATGCTGGCGATCGTCGCGGTATAGGTCGCGATCAGGGTGGGAATAAAAATGTCGGCCGGGTTGGCCGCGCCCAGCACTGCGCGCTGCGCCATCACGGCCAGCGGGATGATGGTCAGGCCCGAGGTCTGGATCACCAGGAACATCAGCTGGGCGTCGGTCGCCTCGTCCTTCTGCGGGTTGAGCGACTGCAGGCTTTCCATCGCCTTCAGGCCGAACGGGGTGGCGGCATTGTCCAGGCCCAGCATGTTGGCCGAGAAGTTCATCACCATGTGGCCGTTGGCCGGGTGCTCACGCGGTACGCCGGGGAAGATGCGCGCGAAGAAGGGCGCGATGACGTGCGCGAAGCGCTGGATCAGGCCGGCCTTTTCGCCCACGTTCATGATCCCGAGCCAGAAGGTCATGACGCCGGCCAGCGGCAGGGCGATGTCCATCACCGCCATCTTGGCCGCGTCGAAGGTGCCGTCGATGATGCGCTTGAAGATTTCGGTGTCGCCCATGAACAGCCACTGCGCGAGTGCCGCGATGAAGCCGACGAGGAAGAAACCGGTCCAGATGTAATTGAGTGCCATGAGTTCGCTGCCGCTGAGATACCGTTCGATTGTGCAGCGAGAGTATAGGCCGGGAATAAGCTGCACAGATGAAAGAATGCGTCTGCGCCATGTTCAAAAGTTATGAATTTTATGGTGTGGCCTGTCCAGGACCTGGTTTTTGTTTTCTCAATAGCATCAGAATCCGGGCATAATCTTCTCTCCAAAATCGCGCCTATCGGGAAGAGACCAGCATGCATCGTCAATCCTGCAGTATCTTGTGCAGCCTTGTTTTCGCACTCGGCAGTGCCGTCGCCGCGAATGGCTACGCGCAGGCGCAGGCCCCTGGCCGTAGCGAACGCGTTGCTGCGCTGCTTCCCGAAATCGACAAGCTGTACGCGGACCTTGCCGCCAAAGAACACCTGCCGGGCCTGGTGTATGGCGTGGTCCTGGACGGCAAGCTGGTGCATGTTCGCGCGCTCGGCCTTGCCGATGTCGGGAGCAAGATCCCTGCGACGAATTCAACCGAATTCCGTATCGCGTCGATGACCAAGAGCTTCGTGGCGCTGGCGGCACTGAAGCTGCGTGACGCGGGCAAGCTGCGGTTGGAGGATCCGGTCGCCGATTACCTGCCCGAACTGCGCCGCCTCCAGCTGCCGACCACCGACTCGCCCGCGCTGACGATACGCCAGCTGATGACCATGACCACCGGTCTGCCCGAAGACAATCCCTGGGGCGACCGCCAGATGGCCATTTCCAGCGCCAGGATCGAACAGCTGGTCGGCGGCGGGCTGTCGTTCTCCAACGCTCCCGGCGTCGGCTTCGAGTACAGCAACCTGGGGTACATCATGCTGGGCAAGGTGGTCAGCAAGGCGTCCGGCATGCGCTTCCAGGATTACGTCACGCGCGAGGTACTGCGCCCGCTCGGGATGAACAACACGCGCTGGGAATATACGCAAGCCGCGCCGGGCAAGCTGGCGCTGGGCTACCGCTGGGACCGCGACCACTGGGAGCTTGAACCGATCCTGCCCGATGGCGATGGCGCCGCAATGGGCGGACTGATCACCACTAGCGACGATTTTGCCCGCTACATCGCCTTCCACCTGGACGCCTGGCCGGCCCGCAGCGACCCGGAGCGCGGCCCGCTGCGCCGTGCCTCGGTGCGCGAGATGCATCAGCCGCACGCATTTGAAAGCTTGGCCGGCAAGGCGACTATGCTTGATGGCAAAACTCCGAATCCGCGGATGCATTCCTACGGCTACGGCCTCGAATGGATAGGCGATAGCCGCGGCGTGGTGATCTCCGGCCATGGAGGCGGGTTGCCCGGCTTCGGCAGCCAGTACTATTTCGCGCCGGACCATGGGGTCGGCGTATTCGCCTTCAGCAACCTGCGCTATGGGCCGGTGTACGGCCCCACGGCCAAGGTGCTGGTCACCTTGGTCGAGCGGGCCGATCTCGGCCCGGCCCCGGTTGCCGTATCGCCGATCCTGGCGACGCGCCAACTGCAAGTGGCGCAACTGCTGCAGTCGTGGGATGCTTCGCTGGGGAGCGCGATCACGGCCGACAACTTCTTCCTCGACCGCTCGCGCGAAGACTGGATCGTGCACGCGCGCGAAAAGCTGGAGCCGATCGGTAAAATCACCTCGGTCGGCCCGGTCAAGGCCGAGAACGGGCTGCGCGGCAGCTTCCCCTTGCATGGCGAGCGCGGTACGGTGACCGTCAAATTCACGCTCACGCCCGAACGTGATCCCAAGGTGCAGGAGCTCAAGCTTACCCCAGTCAAGCCATGACATTTCGCCTGACCACCGCCCTCGTGTTCTCCCTGCTGTGCGCCGGCAGTGCGGGCGCGCAGCCGGCAGCGCAGCCGCAGGAAAAAGTCCTGCGCATGTTCCTGTCCACCAGCGAGACCGGCCTGGACCCGGCTTCGGCGTCCGACAACGCCACGCTCTCGCTGCTGGAAAACCTGTTCGATCCGCTGCTGCGCTACGACTACCTGGCGCGCCCGGCCAGGCTGCGCCCGAATACCGCGACTGACATGCCGGAGATCAGCGCCGATGGCTTGAGCTACACCTTCCGCATTCGTCCCGGCATCTACTTCACCCCGGACCCGGCCTTCAAGGGGATAAAACGCGAGATGACGGCGCAAGACTACGTCTACAGCATCAAGCGCCTGTACAACCCGGCGCTCAAGTCGCCCTGGGCCTATATGTTCGAAGGGAAGCTCGCGGGCGACGAGGCGCTGCGCGAGGACTTCAACATCGACGCGCCCATCGCCGGCCTGCAGGCACCTAGCCGCTACCTGCTCCGCATTCGTTTGAAGGCGCCGGACAACAACTTCCTGTTCTATCTCGCCACGTCGGCCACCGGCGTGGTCGCGCGCGAAGTGATCGAGGCCTATCCCGGCCAGGCCGGCAACCATCCGATCGGCACCGGCCCCTTCATGATCGGCGAGTGGAAGCGCAGCGACCGCATCATCCTGCTGGCCAACCCCTACTCGAGCGCCGTGTTCCAGGCCACGCCGGGAGACGGGGCGAATTACAGCGCGGAAGACAAGGCCATCGCCGCCGCCTTGAACGGCAAGCGCCTGCCGCGCGTGGACCGCGTCGAGGTGCGCATCGCCGAGGAATTCCAGGGCCGCATGCTGGGCTTCCTGAACGCCGAATACGATTACCTCGAGCAGATCCCCGAGTCGATGACCGACATGGTGGTGCGGGACGGCCAGCTGAAACCCGAGCTGGCGGCGCGCGGCGTCACCCTGTCGCGCTTCCCGGTGCTGCAGACCTATTACATGTGGATGAACATGACCGACCCGGTGGTCGGCGGCTACGGCAAGGACAAGCTGGCGCTGCGCCGCGCAATCTCGCTGGCCTATAACAATGCCGAAGACATCGCGCTGCTGAAAAAAGGCTTCGCAATCAAGGCCGAGTCGCCGCTACCGCCCAACGTGCTCGGTTACGACCCGAACTACCGCAGCCCGGTGCCCTACGACCCGGCGCTTGCCAATGCGCTGCTCGACCGCCACGGCTATACGCGGCGCGATGCGGATGGATTCAGGCGTACGCCCGACGACCGTCCGCTGACGCTCACGATGCACAGCGAAGCGACCGTGGGTGGACGCCTGCGCGACGAGCTGTGGCGCAAATGCCTGAATGCGATCGGCCTGCGCGTCACCTTCAAGTCGGACAAGAAGACCGAGATCATCAAGGCCTCGCGCCTGGGTACGGTCCAGATGTTCGAAAGTAACTGGATCGCCGACTTCCCGGACGGCGACAATTTTTACCAGCTGCTGTACGGACCGAATGCCGGCCGCGCCAATTACTCGCGCTTCAACCTGCCGGCCTATAACCAGCGCTATGAACATGCACGCGCCTTGCGCGACGGCCCGGAGCGCCAGAAGCTGTACTTCGAGATGAACCAGCTGCTCCACGCCTGGAACCCCTGGGTGCCGCTGACCCACGTGCTGTCGGGGGACCTGCGCCATCCGTGGTTGAAAAACTACAAACGCCATCCGGTCGAATTTACGCAGTGGCGCTACCTGGATGTCGATGTTGCGCAAAGGGCACGTTCCGGCCGGGCTAGGCGCTAGATTTCGTTAGTTTTTCCTAAATAAAACATTCCTGTTAGTTATACTGGCCGCCAGATATTTCATTGGATAGCGCCAAATAACCCGGCGTACCCTGAAATGGAAAAAATAACGTAATGCCAAGACATTACATATATACGAGCCGGTGACGCACCCTCCGGCCGCCCAGGGAAAACGTTAGGAGAAACGCGTGAAGTTAAAGAAGCTTGCCCATTTGATCGCCCTGATCGGCGTAGTCGGCCCAGCAATGGCCCAGGACGTCCCGGTCACCGGCAAGATCCAGCGTGTCGAAATCACCGGCAGTAGCATCAAACGCATTGCCAAGGAAGGCGCGCTGCCGGTCGAGATCATCTCGCGCAAGCAGCTCGAAGACCAGGGCATCGTCACTGCCGAGCAGCTGATCGCGACGCTCAACGTCAATGGCAACGGCTCGGACAACCTGGCCTCGAACGCCGACGTCACCTCCGGCGCCCAGCGCGGCAACAACGGCGCCTCGTCGGCCAACCTGCGCGGCCAGGGCTCGGATTCGACCCTGGTGCTGCTCAACGGCCGCCGCGTGGCGACCCACGGCATGAAGGGTTCGGCAGTCGACCTGAACTCGATCCCGATGGCGGCGGTGGAACGCGTCGAAGTGCTGAAAGACGGCGCATCGGCCATCTACGGCACCGACGCGATCGGCGGCGTCATCAACTTCATCCTGCGCAAAAACTACAACGGCCTGGAAGCCCAGGCCTTCACCGACGTCGCCCAGGAAAGCGGCGGCGAAATCGGCCGCGTCTCGCTGACCGGCGGCTGGGGCGACCTCGATGCGAACGGCTGGAACGTGCTGGCCACCGTGGCGCACAGCCAGAACAAGGCCCTGCGCGGCGACCAGCGCGACTTCGTCAACACCTTCCAGCCGGACCGCGGCGTGTCGGTCGATACCCGAGGTTCGCCGCATGCGAACATTTTCGCCACCACGCTTGCGCCGACCCTGCTGTCGCGCACCGGCACCGGCCCGACCATCCCGGGCGGTGGCACCACGACCTATAACGGCATCAGCATCCTCGACCTGCCGGGCGGCGCCGGCTGCACCAGCATCGACGGCATGGGTCCGTACGACGAGAAGCTGTGGAACAGCGCCGGCGCCGCCTATGGCTGCGCCTGGGACACCGGCCGTGCCGCCGTCCTGCAGCAGCCGGTCAAGAACAGCAATGCCCTGGCGCGTGCCACTTTCCAGTCGGGCGAGCACCAGTTCTTCATCGAAGGCGTGGGCTCGAACGTGGAAGTGTCCAAGCGCTTCTCGCCGAACCAGATCTCGCCGGGCGCCACGACCTTCGGCGCCAGCTCGTTCTACCCGAGCACCGGTGCGGCCTATAACGACGTCTACAACCGCCTGGTCGCCGTCTTCCCGAGCATTTCGGCGAACCGCGGGCTGCCAATCGCCTACCGCTGGCGCTGCATGGACTGCGGCAACCGCGAGATCGTCACCGAAACCAAGGCAGCTCGCTTCCTGGTTGGCGCCGATGGCCCCTTGAACCTGTTCGGCAACCGTTTCGACTACCGTGTCGGTGCTTCGCGCGCCTTCAGCGAGTCGGAATCGCAACTGGGCACCGGCTTCAACTACACCGTCGCCCTGGCCAATGCGCTGGGCAGCGGCAAGATCAATCCTTTCCTGCTGCCGGGCCAGACCCAGTCGCAGGAAGCGATCGACCTGATCAAGAGCACTTCGGCCGCAGGCGTGACCCTGTACGGCGGCAAGACCATTCTGACCCAGGTCGATGCCGCCCTGTCGGGTGAAATCTTCAAGCTGCCTGCCGGTTCGGTGATGGCCGCCATCGGCACCGACCTGCGCCGCGAAGAGTACAAGTTCAACGGCGACGCCCGTGCCGCTGCCGCCCGTCCGGCGATCCTGAACGCGCCCTTCGACGATGCCAACGCGCTGGACAACGTGCACCGCGATATCAAGGCGGTCTACGCCGAGCTGCTGGTCCCGGTGATCAAGGACATGGAAGTGACCTTGGCCATCCGCCGCGACAACTACAGCGGCATCGGCAGCACGACCAACCCGAAGATCGCGTTCCGCTACCAGCCGATCCCGCAGGTGCTGTTCCGCGGTTCGTACAACGAAGGCTTCCGCGCCCCGTCGTTCAACCAGCTGTTCAATGGCCTGACCGAATCGCCGTACGCCGGCAAGGACCTGGTCGACCCGGCCAGGTGCCCGACCGGCCTGGTCGATGCCAGCCGTCCTGGTTGCGAATCGATCAATCCGAGCTATGTCACCGGCGGCAAGGCCAACCTGGGCCCGGAAACCGCGAAGCAGGCGACCGTTGGTATCGTCCTCGAGCCGTTCAACTGGTTCTCGGCCAATGCCGACCTGTGGGAAATCCGCAAGGAAAATACCATCGACGTGTTCCCGATCACGACCATGGTCGCGAACTACAACCTGTTCGAAGAGCAGTTCATCCGCAACGCCGCCGGCGAGATCATCATCATCGACCAGCGCTGGGTCAATGCCGGCGAGCGCCATACCCGCGGCCTGGAGGTGGGTGCGCGCTTCAATGGCAAGTTCAGCACCGGTTCCTCGTGGACCTTAGGGCTGGACGGTTCGCGCCTGCTCGAGAAGAAGTCGCGTCCGACGACCAACGCCCCGTTCGGCGCCAGCGAAGTGGGCCGTTTCATCTTCACCGGCGACCTGGGCCTGAAGTGGAAGCACAGCGCCTACGCGACCTACAAGTACGGCAACTGGAGCGGCATGCTGCAGAACATCTACCGTTCGGGCTATACCGACCAGGTGCTGCCGGGCGTCGCGAACGGCCTGGTGAAACCGTCGAACTACAACCCGAAAGTCGATGCTTACTCGATCTTCAACCTGACGGCGACTTATACCGGCTTCAAGAACGTGTCGCTGACCGCGGGCATCAAGAACATGCTGGATGAAGATCCACCGTTCGCGATCACCTACGACAGCAACACCGGCGCCGGCAGCTCGTGGGAACCACGCGTCGCCGACCCGCGCGGCCGCTCGTTCACCCTGATGGCGACCTACAAGTTCTTCTAAGTTGACCGTTTATGGCGGCCCGCTGTCGAGGGAGGCGAAAGCTTCTGCGGCGCGGGCCGTTTTTCTTTGTGGTGGAGGGCATGAACAGTGGAAGTGTGCATTCTCTCCAGTTACCTCAGCACGTCATCCCGGCGAAGGCGTGGCCAATGCCATTGGCATTGGCCACTCCAAGTTTGCAAGCGTCACCACAACGCACGCAGAACTTGGCCGGAACGACGGTAACTGTTTAGCTCATTTCACATGACTATCAACCGGCGCAGCTTCGGCGCCCTCACCGCAGCAGGCATCGCCGCCAGCTTCCCCAGCCTTGCCTCCGGTGCATCCCGCCGTCCCACAAAGAAGCTGATCAAACCCCCGCGCGTGCGCCCCGGCGATTTGGTCGGCCTGGTCGCCCCCGGCGGCTACGCCAACGATCGCTCCATCGACAAAGCCATCCGCAACATCGAAGCGCTGGGCCTGCGCGTGAAAGTGGGTACTTACCTGCGAGCGGTGCACGGCAACTACGCCGGCTCGGTGCAGCAGCGCCTGGCCGACCTGCACGCCATGTTCGCCGATCCGGAAGTGAAGATGATCTGGCCGATCCGCGGTGGCTCCGGTTGCATCTCGCTGCTCGCCGGCCTTGACTACGGCCTGATTCGCCGCAACCCGACCATCCTGCTCGGCTACTCGGATATTACGGCGCTCCACCTGGCGATCTACAACAAGACCGGCCTGGTAAGCTTCCATGGCCCGGTGGCCTCGTCGACGCTGTCGGATTACTCGCGAGAGCACATGATGGCCTTGTTGAGCGATCCGCGTGCGCCGTACACGATCCCGATGGCGCAGGAGAACGTGCTGCGCGCCCAGGCCGAACCGCATTACGGGATCCGCACCATCACGGCGGGCGTGGCGACAGGCCCGCTCATGGGCGGCAACCTGTCGTTGGTGGCGGCCCTGAGCGGCACGCCGTATGCCGCCAACTTCCGAGACAGCCTGCTGTTTTTGGAAGAGGTCGACGAAGCGCCCTACCGGCTCGACCGCTGGCTGACCCAGCTCGATTTGTCGGTCGGGCTGGCGAATGCCGCCGGTGTCATGGTCGGCATCTGCGAAGACTGCAAGCCCGAACCGGACCGCCCGTCGCTGACGCTGGACGAGACCTTCGCCCAGCACCTCAACCGCCTCACGATTCCGGCGGTGACCGGCTATTCGATCGGCCATATCCGCAACCAGTTCACGCTGCCAATCGGGGTCCGGGCCACGCTCGATACCGCGGCGCAGACCGTGACGCTGCTGGAAGCTGCCGTGTCTTGAGGCTCGGTGCGCCGGACCGGCTTATTTCAGGTAGAAGCGGAATCTGATCGGGAAGATCATCTGGCACGGCGAACCGGCACACTGCGCCGGCTTGAAGCGCTGCAGCATGGCGATCATCGACAGGTAGCGCCCGAACTCCTGGTGCTTCACGCCGTAAGTGCTGGTCGTCACAGGCACGCCGTCGGCGCCTACGGTGACATAGACCAGCGCGTCGCCCTGGAAGTCGGTAAATTTACGGTACAGGTTTGCCACCCCCGCATAGAACGCGCGCGTGCCCTTGAGTGGATAGGGTGGTTCATCGTCATCGTCGAGGGCGGGATAGGCGTTTCGCATGATATTTTGCTGTTCCGGCGTCAAGGCCTGCCAGGTCGCATCGACCGGCGCAACTGCGCCGTGGACGCGGTCGCGCCGCACGTGCGAGCCGACGGAAGGATACTCGTCCCTCAAGCCGAACCGTTCGTAATCGCCGCTGGGCATGGGGGTCGCACCAAGGGCACGATGATCGACGAATTCACCGGAATAGGTTCGGCCACTGCCGTTATAGACGATCTTCCCAAGGCCATGGAACCGGCCGTTGCGCCATTCCCCTTCGTAGCTACCGCCGAGCGTGAACACGGCTTTACCGGCGCCGTGGCGCCTACCCGTCTTCCATTCGCCTTGGTAGGTCGAGCCGTCCAGCGCGATCTGCACACCCGTGCCTTCGGGCCGCCCGTCCACGACGCCGCCTTCATACTGGCCGCCTTTGGCATACTCGAAATAGCCGGTCCCGTGCGGCATGCCTTGCCTGAGGGTTCCGATGTATTTGCCTGCCTCATAGGTCAGGGTGCCTTCGCCCCCCAGCTCCCCCCGGACAAGAACGCCCTCCAGCCGGCGCTTGCTGTCGCCCACTACCTGCCATTCGAGCACGCCCTTGCCTTCCGCGTAACCGTCCTTGCACGCGCCCGACCAGGACACTGCAGCATTCACGGGTGCGGGCAAAAGCGGTGCGATGCGGCAGTCCGCTTTGCCGAGATAGGCAACCGGTTCGGCGGCGTGAACGAGGCCGCACAGCAAAGGAATGAAAGCGAGGAGAGAACGGGATAAACGAGTCATCCCGCGAGTATTGGACCTGCCGCGAACCCGGTCAATGCGCGCGGCATAAGTACTGCTTCAGGCCAGCGCGAAGCTCATCGACACCGCGCCAACCGACACGCCGCCAATGCGGTACAGGTCCGGCACTTCGCCGGTGACGTGGAAGCCGGTGCGCACGTAGAGCGCGCGCGCCTTGTGGTTCTGCGACAGCACTTCCAGGTCGACCCAGTCGAAAGGAGGCGTGGCGCGGGCCCAGGCCAGCGCTTCCTGCACCAGCCGCGTGCCCAGGCCCGCCTGGCGCTGGTCGTGGCGCACGCCCATGCCGAGCAGGGCGCGGTGGCGCGATGCCGCCTCGGGATAGCTGCGCAGGTCGATGTGCCCGGCTACCGCGCCAAGCTCGTCGAGCGCAATCCACACATGGCGCCAGCCCGGCTCACCGACCGGCGTCGCCATGCCGCTTGCGAAGCGCTCCTGCATCGCCGGCGGAACACCGGCATCGGTCTGCTCCATCGGCTGGAACAGCGGGGCGCCATCGCGGCCGTTTTCCGCCAGCTGTTCGCCCAGGTAGGCGAACAGCGCCGGCAGGTCTTCCGGCGTGGCAGGACGAACCCTCATCACAGTGCGCGCGCGATCAGGATCTTCTGGATGTCGCTGGTGCCCTCATAGATCTGGCACACGCGCACGTCGCGGTAGATGCGCTCGACCGGGAAGTCGGCCACATAGCCATAGCCGCCGAACACCTGCATCGCATTCGACACCACGCGCTCGGCCATCTCGGAGGCGAACAGCTTGGCCATCGCCGCTTCCTTCAGGCAGGGCAGGCCGGCATCCTTCATCGAGGCCGCATGCAGGATCAGCTGGCGCGCCGCCTCGATCTGCATCGCCATCTCGGCCAGGCGGAACTGCACCGACTGGTGCTCGAAGATCGGCTTGCCGAAGCTTTCACGGTCTTTCGAATACGCCAGCGCCGCCTCGTACGCGGCGCGGGCCATGCCGACCGACTGCGAGGCGATGCCGATGCGGCCGCCCTCGAGGCCCGACAGGGCGATTTTATAACCCATGCCCTCGGTGCCGATCAGGTTCGCCGCAGGCACGCGGCAATTGTCGAACAGGATCTGCGCGGTGTCCGACGAGTGCTGGCCCATCTTCTCTTCGATGCCGGCGACGATATAGCCGGGCGTCGCGGTCGGCACCCAGAAGGCGCTGATGCCCTTCTTGCCGGCCGCCTTGTCGGTGACGGCCAGCACGATCGCCACGTCGCCGTATTTGCCGCTGGTGATGAACTGCTTGGTGCCGTTGATGACGTAGTCGTCGCCGTCACGTACGGCCGTGGTGCGCAGTGCCGACGCATCGCTGCCGGTATGCGGTTCGGTCAGCGCGAAGGCGCCGAGCATCTCGCCTTGCGCCAGCGGGCGCAGAAAGCGCTCCTTCTGCTCTTCGTTCGCATACATCATGGCGATCGAGCATACCGGGCAGTTGTTGACCGAGATGATGGTCGAGGTGCCGCCGTCGCCGGCCGCGATTTCCTCGAGCACCAGCGCCAGCGACACGTAGTCGAGGCCCGCGCCGCCGTATTGTTCCGGCACCGCGACGCCGAAGGCGCCGAGTGCGGCCAGTTCCTTCAGCTCTTCTTTCGGGAAGCTGTGTTCCTTGTCGCGGCGGGCGGCGCCGGGGGCCAGGCGCTCCTGCGAAAAGCTGCGCAGGGCGTCGCGGATCATCTGGTGTTCTTCGCTCAGTATCATCGTGTCTCGTTGTCTCGTTGTCTTGTTATGTGGTGTGCGGCTTACCAGGGGATCGGTTCGCCGTCGTGGTTCAGGAAGCTGCCGTTGCTGGACGCGTCCAGCTTCGCCAGCGTGGCGCGCAAATCGCCCACGCTCTGCTCGACCGTGAGGGCCGCGCCTGCGCCGCCCATGTCGGTCTGGACCCAGCCCGGATGGAAGGCCACGCAGGTCACGCCTTGCGCGCCATAGGTGATGGCGGCATCGGCCAACACCGAATTGAGTGCGGCCTTGCTGGCGCGGTAGAGCGTGCCTTCGGTGCTGTGGCGCGCGCCGATCGAGCCCATTTTGGAGGACAGCACGGCCAGCTTGCCGCGGGTGTCGGCCAGCAGCGGGCCGACGACCGGGATCAGGCGCATCGCGGCCAGCACGTTGGTGTGCATGACCGTGTCGAATTCGGGGCCGGTCGGGAAGCTCGAGCCAGATGGGCCATAGACGCCGGCCACCAGCCAGGCCAGGTCGACCTGTTCGTCGTCGAGGCGCCAGGCCAGCGCGGCGATCGACTCGGCGCCCGTCACGTCGAGCTGGTGGGCGACGGCGCCCAGCTGGGCGAGTTCGTCGCAGTCTTCCTGCTTGCGGGCAGTGGCGATGACGCGCCAGCCATCGATGCGGTACTGGCGCACCATCTCGTGGCCGATGCCGCGCGAGGCGCCGAGGATCAGGGCAGTAGGCATGACAGGCTCCTTTTCATTCGTAGGGTGGTCGGCTTCGCCGACCGCGCGTTCAACTCATGGATGCATTGTGGTGACGCGTTCTTTCGTTGAACGCGTGGGCAGGGAACCTGCCCACCCTACGGGATCGCGATTCATATCGTATTGTGGTTAATGCAAGTAAAAACCATTCCATTAACCACATTTCGTGATTAAACCAGCTCGATCGCCATCGCCGTCGCTTCACCGCCACCAATGCACAGCGACGCGACGCCGCGCTTGCCGCCGGTGCGCTTGAGCGCGCCCAGCAGGGTCACGATGATGCGCGCGCCCGATGCGCCGATCGGGTGGCCCAGGGCGCAGGCGCCGCCGTGGATGTTGACCTTGTTGTGCGGGATGTCGAGGTCGCGCATGGCGGCCATCGGCACCGCGGCAAAGGCTTCGTTGATCTCGAACAGGTCGACGTCGGCGGCGGTCCAGCCGGTCTTCTTGAACAGCTTCTGCATCGCGCCGATCGGGGCGGTGGTGAACAGGTTCGGTTCCTGCGCGAACGTAGCGTGGCCGATCACGCGGGCGATCGGGGCCAGGCCCAGTTCCTTGGCCTTCGATTCGCGCATCATCACCAGGGCGGCGGCGCCGTCGTTGATCGACGAGGACGATGCGGCGGTCACGGTGCCGTCCTTCTTGAAGGCAGGCTTGAGCGACGGGATCTTGTCGATCTTGGCCTTCAGCGGGCCTTCGTCCTTCTCGACTACCAGCTCGCCGGCGCGGGTAGCCACGCTCACCGGCGCGACTTCCCAGTTGAACCAGCCTTCGTTGTTGGCAGCCTGCGCGCGCTTGACCGATTCAATGGCAAAGTTGTCCTGCTCTTCGCGCGAGAACTGGTAAGTCGCCACGCATTCTTCGGCGAAGGTGCCCATCGAACGGCCTTCGCCGGTCTTCTCGTTGCGCGAGTAGGCGTCTTCCAGGCCGTCCATCATCATGTGGTCGAACATCGGCGCGTGGCCGATGCGGTAGCCGCCGCGCGCTTTCGGGATCAGGTAAGGGGCGTTGGTCATCGATTCCATGCCGCCGGCGACCACGATGTCGGCGCTGCCGGCCACCAGCTGGTCATGCGCGAAGATCGCGGCCTGCATCGCCGAGCCGCACATTTTCGACAGGGTCACGGCGCCGACCGACATCGGCAGGCCGGCCTTGATCAGCGCCTGGCGCGCCGGGGCCTGGCCCTGGCCGGCCATCAGGCAGTTGCCGAAGTAGACGTGTTCGATGCTGTCGGCGGATACGCCGGCGCGCTCGACTGCGGCCTTGATCGCCACCGCGCCGAGGTCGCTCGCCGACTTCGACGAGAAATCGCCCTGGAAGGCACCCATCGGGGTACGGGCGGCGCCAACGATAACGACTGGATCATTCATTGTGTGTTCTCCAAAATGGTTGGCTGTGCAGGTGAATGCTGCGGCGCCGGGGTGGGGATAGCCTGGTGATTGCAAAAGCGGATCTGCTGCGGGTACGGGAAGACGTCGTCGACGACGCCCGCCAATATGCGGTCCTTGTGGGACTGCCAATAATCGCGGGTAAGCAAGTCCGCGTGGTGTTTCATAAAGTAGTGACGAATCCTGGGATTTCCAAGCAAAAAGCGGCCGAATTGTTCCGGGAAGACGTCGTGCTTGCCGATCGGGTACCACGGTTCTGCCGACATCTCGTCTTCTTCGTTGCGCGCTTCCGGGATATCGCGAAAATGGCAGTCGGTGAGGTACTCGATCTCATCGTAATCATAGAACACGACGCGGCCGTGGCGGGTGACGCCGAAATTTTTATACAGCATATCGCCGGGGAAGATATTCGCCGCCACCAGGTCCTTGATCGCATTCCCATATTCGATCACGCCGTGCTCGATGCGTTCCTCGTTTCCCTGTTCCTGCGCATTGCCGAGATAAATATTCAGCGGCACCATGCGGCGCTCGATATACAGGTGGCGCACGATAATGCGCTCGCCTTCGATCTCGACCAGTGAGGGCGCGAATTCCTTCAGTTCGGCCAGCAGCTCTTCGGAAAAGCGCGCCAGCGGGAAGGCGACGTCGGAATATTCGAGGGTATCTGCCATGCGCCCGACGCGGTCGTGGTGCTTCACCAGCAAGTATTTTTCCTTGACCAGCGCGCGCGTGGTGTCCTTCGGGGGCGGATAGAAATCCTTGATCACCTTGAACACATAGGGGAAGGACGGCAGTTCGAACACCAGCATCACCAGCCCGCGGATGCCGGGCGCGATCTGGAAGCGGTCCGAGCTGTGTTTCAGGTGCTGCAGGTAGTCGCGGTAGAACAGGGTCTTGCCCTGCTTCTGCAGGCCCAGCACGGTATAGATTTCGCTGCGCGGCTTGCGCGGCATCAGGCTGCGCAGGAAGCCCACGAACGCCGACGGCACTTCCATGTCTACCAAAAAGTAGGCGCGCGTGAAGCTGAACAGCAGGGTGATGTGATACACGTCGGTCAGCACCGTGTCGAGCACCAGCTCGCCCTGGCGATTGTGCAGTACCGGGATCACGAAGGGATAGTCGCGCGGCCCATTGATGGCGCGGCCGACAATATAGGCGCCCTTGTTGCGAAAGAAGGGGCTGGACAGTACGTGCAGCTGCAAATTCGGTTCGGCCTGGTCGAGACCGAAGGCTTCGGTAATGCGAGCCTCGACCTGGGCGACATCGCGGTCGAGGTCGGCGAAGGGTACGTTTAGCTGGAAGTTGGTGACGACGCGCTTGAGGGCGAATCGCAGGCCGTCCGCCGCCGGGTAGTACACGCGGTAGGTCGGCTGCAGGTCGTCGGTCTCGATGTACTCGGTGGAGATCACCGGGCGCACGAAGATATAGTCATTATGGTAATAGCTGCGATGCAAAATGATGCAGCTGACCGAATTGAAGAAGGTCTCGGCCAGTTCCGGCTGCTTGTGGCCCGACAGCAGGCCAATATAGTGCAGCTTGGTTTCGCGCCAGACCAGGTCGGTGAGTTCTTCGGGCGAGTACTCGTCTTCGAGTACATGCACGCATTCCTGCACCCGCTTGTCGTAATAATCGATGCGCTCGCGCGCCGCCGCCTGGGCAGTGCTCCAGTCGGCCGTCTCGAAATAGCGCCTGGCCTGCTGGGAGGCTTGGCGGAACAAGCGGTAATGCTTGTCGAAGCCATCCAGGATGGTGCGCGCGATGTCGAAGGCAATCTGGGAAGACAGCAGTTTGGGAAACGCTTGCTGGGTCATCGTTCGTCTCGCGCGCAATCCAGGAAAGCGGACATTCTAGCAATGTAGGGTGGTCGGGTCCTCCCGACCGCGCGTTCAACCAGCCGATGCGTTATCTATATGCCGGTTATGGTTGAACGCGCGGTCGGCAAAGCCGACCACCCTACGAGCGGCATACGCCATTGATCTGCCTTACATCGTCTCGCCAAACAACTCACGCCCAATCAGCATGCGGCGAATTTCGCTGGTGCCCGCGCCGATCTCATACAGCTTGGCGTCGCGCCACAGGCGGCCGACCGGATACTCATTGATATAGCCGTTGCCGCCCAGCGTCTGGATCGCTTCACCCGCCATCCAGGTCGCCTTTTCAGCCGAGTACAAAATCGCGCCGGCAGCATCCTTGCGCAGCGCACGGACTGCTTCCGGCGAGGCGGCGCGGTCGCAGGCCTGACCAACGGCATACACGTAGGCACGGCAAGCCATCATGGTCGAATACATGTCGGCGATCTTGCCCTGCATGAGCTGGAACTCGCCGATGGCCTGGCCGAACTGCTTGCGCTCGTGGATGTAAGGCACCACCGAGTCCATGCAGGCCGACATGATGCCCAGCGGACCGCCCGACAGCACGGTGCGCTCGAAGTCCAGGCCCGACATCAGCACGTTCACGCCCTTGCCCAGGCCGCCCAGCACGTTCTCGACCGGCACTTCGCAGTCCTGGAACACCAGTTCGCCCGTGTGCGAGCCGCGCATGCCCAGCTTGTCGAGTTTTTGCGCGATCGAGAAACCTTTAAAACCTTTTTCGATCAGGAAGGCGGTCATGCCGCGCGCGCCCGCTTCGATATCGGTCTTGGCATACACCACCAGCGTGTCGGCGTCGGGGCCGTTGGTGATCCACATCTTGGTGCCGTTCAGCACGTAGCGGTCGCCCTTCAGTTCGGCGCGCAGTTTCATGCTGACGACGTCGGAACCGGCATTCGGCTCGGACATGGCCAGTGCACCGATGTGCTCACCCGAGATCAGCTTCGGCAGGTATTTCTGTTTCTGCTCTTCGGTGCCGTTGCGCTTGATCTGGTTCACGCACAGGTTCGAGTGGGCGCCGTAGGACAGGCCGACCGAGGCCGACGCGCGCGAGATCTCTTCCATGGCGATGATGTGCGCCAGGTAGCCCATGTTGGCGCCGCCGTATTCCTCGCTGACGGTGATGCCCAGCAGGCCGAGCTCGCCCATCTTCTTCCACAAGTCCATCGGGAACTGGTCAGTGCGGTCGATCTCCGCAGCGCGCGGTGCGATTTCGGCCGCGGCGAACTGTTGGACTGCTTCGCGCAGTGCGGCGATGTCTTCGCCATGGTCAAAGGTCAAGCCTGGGAGATGCAGCATGTCGTCCTCTTGGTGAACGGTGGTTGGGCGCGCCTGACAATTCCCCTGATGGCGGCGTTACATCGTCTTGCCGTACTAGCGTACTGTCTTCGACGATGCGCCTTGCCCTCAGGGTTTTGTCAGGTGCTTTAGGAATGAATCATACTCGCCTCTTACGTTAACGTAAACGTCAACTAGAGGGCGAAAAAAAGCCGGGTTAACCAACCGGCAGTGCTTCAGGCAGCGTCCTGGCGCTCGGTGCTCTCGAGCAGCAGGCGGCGGCATTCTTCCTCGTGCGCGGCAATTTCTTCCAGCGCCATCTCGATGTCGGCACGCTGCTGTTCCAGCGTCACGCGCTGGTGCGCCAGCACGCCGAGGAAACGGTCGATCTGGGCCACGGTGTCGCGCGGCGACTCGTACATGTCGACGATGCTCTTGATTTCCGACAGGGTGAGGCCGAGGCGCTTGCCGCGCAGGGTCAGCTTGAGGCGGGTGCGGTCGCGCGCGGTGTAGACACGGTTGCGCCCGCCGACGCCTTCGCGCATGGGGCTGAGCAGGCCCTGGTCTTCATAGAAACGGATGGCGCGGGCGGTGATGTCGAATTCGCGCGCCAGTTCGGCGATGGTGTAGGTGACCATGGTGGGCGATGAGGGCAAGGGCAGCAAAGGGCAGGCAAATAAGGCAAAACGCGGAATGGCTTAAAATGACGGCTCGGCGCATTTCCGTTTACGTTAACGTTAAACACATTGTAGCGCGCTCGCCTTTCCACGGACACGAAAGATTTCCATGAACCCGCTCGAAGCCCAGCTGGCCTATCCACTTGGCGACACGATTCCCGCGCCCGGCACCCTGCACGAGATCGCGCCGGGGCTGGTATGGATCCGCATGCCGCTGCCGTTTGCGCTGGATCACATCAATTTGTGGCTGCTGAAGGACGAGCAGGAGGGAAGGGCCGGCTGGAGCGTGATCGATTGCGGCGCCGGCACTGACGCCACCCGCGCCGCCTGGGAACAGGTGCTGGGCGAGGGCCTGCACGGCGCGCCGCTGCTGCGCGTATTCGCTACCCATTGCCACCCGGACCACGTCGGCCTGTCCGGCTGGCTCAGCGCGCGCTTCGAGGCGCCGTTCTGGACCACCACGGGCGAGTTTGCCTTCGCCCGCATGATGGCGGCAGCCTTGCCCGGTGTCGATGGCCCGTCGGCCATCCCGCACTTCGAGCGCCACGGCCTGACCGACGCCTCCATGCTCGATCAAATGCGCAGCCGCAAAAATTACTATCCATCCCTGGTGCCGGCCGTGCCGGATGCCTATACCCGCCTGCAGGATGGAGACCAGGTCGACATCGGCGGCATGCAATGGCGCGTCATCACCGGCTTCGGCCATTCGCCCGAGCATGCCTCGCTGTATTGCGAATCCTTGAATATCCTGATTTCCGGCGATATGGTGCTGCCGCGGATCTCGACCAATGTCTCGGTATTCGCGGTCGAGCCGGAAGGCAACCCGCTTCAGCTTTACCTGGATTCACTGGAAAAGTTCACAAACTTGCCTGAAGACACCTTAGTGCTGCCTTCGCACGGCAAGCCCTTCCGCGGCCTGCATACCCGGATCGCCCAGTTGCGCGACCATCATGCCGAGCGCCTGGCCGAAGTGGTGGTGGCCTGTGCCGAGCCGAAATCGGCGGTCGACATCGTGCCCATCATGTTCCGGCGCCAGCTCGACGCCCACCAGCTCAGCTTTGCGCTGGGCGAGGCCCTGGCCCACCTTCACAAGCTCTGGCGCGACGGCATCCTGCGCCGGACAAAAGATGCGGGCGGGATCCTACGGTTCCAGATTCTGTAACAATTGCATTGGTCAGTTCCGGGTCAACTCTCCCTTTATAGCTGTGAATTGTGCGGCGCGGTCATAAAATTTCCGGTAGGATATATTTTCTCTTGCATAAACGAGAAATTAGATAGTTTTCCTGCTTATAAAGCCGGTGAATTCTATTAAATAATCACATCTTTGTTAATTTTTAAGGGTATGATTATCCGCGAGGCTTCTCAGCAATAGGAAGCCGGCCGTCCGTGGCCATCCGTATACAATTTGTAAGTGTCACAATGAATTCATCCAATGAACGGGAGAGCTTCAGTGAGCGTCTCCAGCAAGCGCTGAAGAACGCTCATTACTCCCCCGATAGCCCGACCCGCCTCGCCAGGGAGTTCAATATCAGGTTCGAAGGCCGCCCGATTACCGTCCATGCCGCGCGCAAGTGGCTGGTGGGCGAAGCCATCCCGACCCAGGAAAAGCTGCGCATGATCGCCCAGTGGCTCGGTGTGCCTGCCGACTGGCTGCGCTTCGGCGGCGCCGAGAATGTCGCTGCCGGCAGCGAAGGCGGCGGCGGGGCGCGTTTCGAGTCCGCCGACGTGAAGCTGATTGCCGATTTGCAGCGTCTTGACGAACACCACCGCCAGCTTGCCCGCGAGTTCATTCGCATGCTGGTGCGGATGAATCACCAGAAGCCCGAGCAAAAATAGTTTCGCAAGTGCACTTTTCGTGACCTCCGGAACGCACAAACGGCCGGGAGTGGTTCATAATCAGCCAAGTGGCGAGCGGATCCGCCGCCACTGGTCACGTCAAGGAGCAGTTGCCGCATGCGAAACAATTACGCCAATACCGCCCAGCTCAAGGAACTCATGACCGCCCCGCCGATGACGGCAGCGCGCCATGCAGAAGTGATGCGACAACGCAATGCCAAACGGCGGATGATCGAAGAAGCGCGCGAGGCAAAGAAGGCCGACGACCCGTTCGACAGCGACAAACGCTGAAGCAGAGGTAAGCCGGTCAGGCCTCCGGCGCGCTTTTCATGCCGCCCCAGCGCGGGGCGTGGGCATTCTCGAGCCCAAGCAGGTCGACCGCGCGGTCGACCGTATGTTCGACCATCTCCTCGATGGTCGCCGGGCGATGGTAAAAGCTCGGCAGCGGCGGGAACACGATCCCGCCCATTTCCGTCACCGCCGTCATATTGCGCAGGTGCGCCAGGTTGAACGGCGTTTCGCGCACCATCAGCACCAGCCTCCGTCTTTCCTTCAGCATCACATCCGCAGCGCGCGTGACGAGGTTGTCCGACAGGCCATGCGCAACCGCTGCCAGGGTTTTCATCGAACAGGGAGCAATGATCATGCCGTCGGTCTGGAACGAGCCGCTGGCGATCGAGGCGCCGATATCGCGGTTGCGGTGGACGACGTGGGCCAGTGCTTCGGCATCGCGCCGCTGCAGGCCCAGTTCCTGGTGCAGGGTAAGGGAGGCGGCGTCGGAAATCACCAAGTGGCTTTCGACGCCGGGCATGGCATGCAGGCGCTTGAGCAGCTGCACGCCATAGGTCGCGCCGGTCGCGCCAGTGATGGCGACGATAATCCGGCGCACGCGGTCATCCATTGTTTCAGCCGTTGTTCAGCAGGGTCTTCAGTTCGCCGGATTCGAACATTTCATTCATGATGTCCGAGCCGCCGATGAATTCGCCGCGCACGTACAGTTGCGGAATGGTTGGCCAGTTCGAATAATCCTTGATGCCCTGGCGGACTTCGGCATCGTCCAGCACGTTGACGGTAGCGATGTTGTCGACGCCGCAGGCTTTCAGGATCTGGATGGCGCGGCCCGAGAAACCGCATTGCGGGAACTGGGCAGTCCCTTTCATGAAGAGCACCACCGGGGTGTTGGTCACGGTGTCTTTGATCCAGGTTTGAACGTCGCTCATATTGTTTGCCTTCAGTGAGAATGGGTGAGATGGCGACATTTTATAAGAATTCGGCCTGCCAGACATTGGCAGCCGGTCCAGGCGCTCAAATCTTTTGCCAATAGTGAAAATTAGCAAGTTTCTGCTCGATTAGCTTCGCTATCATGGGATCTTTACCCGTTGATGCTGGAGCTGAACGTGATGAACCATCGAGGCTTTGCCGCCATGCCGACGCCGCTGCTATGGATCCTGGCCGTGTTATTCGGCGTCCCCGGCCTGTATGACGTGGCAACCGAACTAACGGTGGCGCCGCTGGTAGATGTCTTGACGAGCGTATCGGGGCTGGCCCTGGGCGCTTTCCTGCTGTACTGCGCCCTGAAAGCGCGCCAGGGCAAGCGCGCCGAACTCGAATCGAGCCGCACGACCATGGTCGGTTATGTGTGCTTCGGCGCGTGCATACTGTGCTTTATGGTGAAAGTCACATCGACCGCGGTGCGCGTCTTCGCCTGAGCCGTCCGCTGGCAGGTGGCCGGTGATATGATCGCGCGGATTCCTTTCACTCGCAGGTCCTCGCCATGCAACAGCCACCGAAACGCGTTCCTTCCTCGAACGCCAACCTCGTCATCGCCGCCCTGCTCGGTATTCCCGGCATGATCAACCTCGTCGGCGGCGTCATGCGAGATAGTACCGGCGACATCATCAGCGGCATCGCGGCGCTCGCGTACGCGGCGCTGCTGGTGCGCGACGCGATGTACGTCAAGAAAACCGGCGTGCCGGCCATGCCGCAGGCGCGCATGCTGCTGATCGGCTTCGGCTGCCTCGCCGTCTACCTGGTCGGGCTGCTCATCAAGCACAGCTGACGTAGGGGCTTTGCCTTGGCGGAATTTGTAGGGTGGGCGGGGTAACTCAGGCCAATGGTCTGAGTTACGAACGCCCACGCGGTGATAGTTAAAATTCGAATAGCTGCACAGGCAGCATTACCGTGATTTGAACGCGCGGGCGGCGAAGCCGCCCACCCTACGGTTCTCACTTGACCGGCATCGCCTCACAGCCCGCCCATCATTTCTTCAGCTTGGCGAAGGCTTCTGCCATCGCGCCGCCGGCCGCCGGCGTGGATTTTTCCTGGCGCTGGTGCTGTTGCTGATGCTGCGCCAGGCGCTTGCTGTCGTTGCGGTCGCCGCGCTGTTCCGGCTTCGCACCCGGCTGTGGCGCCGAGTCGGTGAGGCGCATGGTCAGTGCGATGCGCTTGCGCTTTGGGTCCACTTCCAGCACCTTCACCTTGACCACCTGGCCGGCTTTCACCACCGTGTGTGGATCTTTTACAAACGTGTTCGACAGCGCCGAGATATGCACCAGTCCATCCTGGTGCACGCCGATGTCCACGAACGCACCAAAGGCGGCCACGTTGGTGACCACGCCTTCCAGGATCATGTCTGGACGCAGGTCCGAGATCTCTTCCACGCCTTCCTTGAAAGTGGCGGTGGTGAATTCCGGGCGCGGGTCACGGCCCGGCTTTTCCAGCTCTTTCAGGATGTCGGTGATGGTCGGCACGCCGAACTTCTCGTCCGCATATTTTGCCGGGTTGAGCGACTTGACCAGCGCACTGTCGCCGATCACCGCCTTCATGTCGCGCTTGAGGTCCAGCAGGATCTTCTGCACCAGCGGATAGGATTCCGGGTGGACCGCCGATGCATCGAGCGGGTTCTCGCCATTCATCACGCGCAGGAAACCGGCTGCCTGCTCGAAGGTCTTGTCGCCCAGGCGCGGCACGGCCTTGAGCGCCGCGCGCGAGGTAAACGCGCCCTTCATATCGCGGTAGGACACGATGCTCTGCGCCACGCTCGACGACAAACCCGAGACCCGTGCCAGCAGCGGCGCCGAGGCGGTGTTCACGTCCACGCCCACCGCGTTCACGCAATCTTCCACCACCGCGTCGAGCGAACGCGCCAGCTGGGTCTGCGACACGTCGTGCTGGTACTGGCCGACGCCGATCGATTTCGGGTCGATTTTCACCAGCTCGGCCAGCGGGTCCTGCAGGCGGCGCGCGATCGAGACCGCGCCGCGGATCGACACGTCCATGTCCGGCAGTTCGCGCGAGGCGAATTCCGAGGCCGAATAGACCGAGGCGCCGGCTTCGGACACGACGATCTTGGTGAGCTTGAGTTCCGGGCGCTGCTTGATCAGGTCCTGCGCCAGCTTGTCGGTTTCGCGCGAGGCCGTGCCATTGCCGATCGAGACCAGCGACACGTTATGCTTGGCCGCGAGCTGGCCGAGGACGTGCAGGGAGCCGTCCCAGTCGTTGCGCGGCTGGTGCGGGTAGATCGTGGCGGTATCGACCACCTTGCCGGTGGCATCGACCACCGCCACCTTCACACCGGTGCGCAGGCCCGGGTCCAGGCCCATGGTGGCGCGCGGGCCGGCGGGTGCGGCCAGCAGCAGCGCTTTCAGATTACGGGCAAATACCTGGATCGCATCGAGTTCGGCTTTTTCGCGCAGGGCGCCCATCAGCTCAGTCTCGATATACATGAAGCTTTTTACGCGCCAGGTCCAGCGCGCGGTATCGAGCAGCCATTTGTCGGCCGGACGCCCGGCAGACTTGATGCCGAAGGCGGCGCAGATGCGCCCTTCGCAGGGATTGTGCGGCGCGTCCCATTTCGGTTTCTCGGCTTCCGTATCCAGGCGCAGCGTCACGTCCAGCATGCCTTCGCGGCGGCCGCGCATCAGGGCCAGCGCGCGGTGCGAGGGGATCGTCGACAGGGTCTCGGAGTAATCGAAATAGTCGGCGAATTTTTCGCCTGCGTCTTCCTTGCCGGCGACAACCTTGGATTCGACCACGCCATGCTCTTGCACGTATTCGCGCAGCGACTGCAGCAGCGCCGCGTCTTCGGCGAAGCGCTCCATCAGGATCTGGCGCGCGCCGTCGAGCGCCGCTTTCGCATCCGGCACGCCCGGGTTGGCGCCGCCGTCCGCATTGGTGAACGCTTCGCGCAGATAGCCGCCAGCCACGTCGTCCGGGTTCAGCATCGGGTCGCCGAGCAGGGCGTCGGCCAGCGGCGCCAGGCCCGCTTCGATCGCGATCTGGGCCTTGGTGCGGCGCTTCTGCTTATACGGCAGGTAGAGGTCTTCGAGACGGGTCTTGTCTTCGGCCAGCGCAATCGCTTGCAGCAGCTCCGGCGTCATCTTGTTCTGTTCGGTGATCGAGGCGACGATCGATGCGCGCCGGTCTTCGAGTTCGCGCAGGTAGCGCAGGCGTTCTTCCAGCAGGCGCAGCTGGATGTCGTCGAGTCCCCCGGTGGCTTCCTTGCGGTAGCGTGCGATGAAGGGGACGGTGGCGCCTTCGTCGAGCAGGGCGACGGCGGCGGCCACCTGGACCGGTTTGGCGGACAGTTCGAGGGCGAGGCGTTGTTCGATGGAGGGCAGCATGGTGCAAGGGCGCGTAAGTCGCGTGAATCAAAGGTCAAGCGAACAATCATACGCAAACCCGGCGGATACGCCAGTCTTGACAGCCGCATCCGATCATGCGAGAACAGTCGGCTGCGCACATCGCATCCGCATGCGAAAAATCTGCGCAGAATGGCGCGAATGAGTTTTTGTCCGCTACGTGCGATTCCGAACAAAACGGAAGTGCTCGTATGAAGGATAATGGTATTTATTGTCGTTTTTAATACGAACACACGAGACCCAATGCACACAGTCGATGATCACCGCGAGAACGCCGCCGACGCAGCACCAGTCGCCCGCGCTCCCGCACGCGCTCCTGCCCTGCCCGCGCCGGTGGTGAGCTGGCTGCAACGGGTCGAAGCGGCTGCGCATCCGCAGCCGAAACTCACCGACGAGATCGTCGATCCGAAAGCGGTGCAGTACAAATTCGTCTACGTGATGGCGCCCACCAGCGGCGGACGCCACGTCGCGATCTGCCTGTGCAAGGCGCGCCTGCGCCCGAACGGCGACGTCGCCGCGGCCAGCCCGGTGAGCGAAGTGTTCTCGCTGCTGTCGGCGCCGCCGAGCTATCTCGAAGGCGAAGACGTCGACCTGGTGCGCTTCTTTATCGCCATGCGCAGCGGGTCCGCACAGGGCACCAGCGCCACCGAACCGAAAGGTAAAGTGGGCGCGATCCTGCTGCAGATGCTGCTCGAGCAGGGCAAGCTGCTGTGGGCAAACTCGTGGTCCGACATGGCCGGTGGCCTGGTCTATCCGCTGCAGGCCGGCCCGCAGCGCCTGGCCAGCCTGGCCTGGCGCGACGAAGGCCGCGTCGCCAAGCTCGGATGGTCGGTCGAGCCGGCCAATGGCGCCACCCACAGCGCGGCCGACCAGATCGACTACATGCTGCCGACCGACCCGCCGTGGTATATCGACAACCTGTCGATCGGGCCGCTCGAACTCAATCGCGGCGGCATCGACATCTCGCTGGCCGAACTGCAGGCGCTGGTGGCGCAGGCCCCGACGCTCACCGGCACCGACAAGAAGCGCGTCTCGCAACTGCTGCTGGCGCATGGCCTGCAGGGCCTGATGCCGCTGCCGCAGCCGCTTACCCAGCGCCTGCGCAATGACGTGAAACCAATACCGCACCTGCTGCTCGATTCGGTGCAGATGGCCGATGGCGGCGCCGCGCGCTGGCAAGACTTCGCCGTGCTGGCCTACGACTACGACGGCCAACGCGTGTCCTTCGACCCGGCCCAGCGCGTGGTGCGCCAGATCGGCGACGTCACCGAGATCATCGAACGCGACCCGAAAGCCGAAGCCGCGGCGCTCAACAAATTGAACGAGACCGGCTTCCGCAAGCCGGTCATCGCGCCCTTCAACGCCATGGCCGGTGCCCTGGCGCTGGACAGCCAGGCGCACTGGCTGCGCTTTGCCGAAGCCGACCTCGATGCGCTGAGCGACGCCGGCTGGCATGTGCAGAAATCCGCCAAGTACCGCTACGACGTGGTGCCGGTCGAAGAGTGGTACGCCCACATCGACGAACCGCTCGAGGCGGGCAATGCCTGGTTCGAACTGGAGCTGGGCATCATCGTGGCGCGCCAGCGCGTGCCGCTGCTGCCGGTGCTGGTGCAGCTGATTCGCAGTGCCCCCGCCGACTTTGACCCGGCCGTGCTGGCCGCGCACTCGGAGGCCGACCAGATGCTGGCGACCTTGCCGGACGGCGTGCGCGTGGCGCTGCCGTGGGGCCGCCTGAAGCCCATCCTCGCCACGCTGGGCGAGCTGTATTTCAGTGACAAGATCAAGGGCCGTATCCGCCTGTCGACGCTCGATGCGGCGCGCCTCGAAGAACTGGCGCGCGGCCTCGAGCTGCACTGGAGCGGCGGCGAACGCCTGCGCGAGACCGGCCGCAAACTGAGCCAGTTCGGCGCGGTGAAAAAAGTCGAGCCGCCAAAAGGCCTGCAGGCCACGCTGCGCGACTACCAGCTCGACGGCCTGTCGTGGATGCAGTTCCTGCGCGAGTACGACCTTGGCGGCATCCTGGCCGATGACATGGGCCTTGGTAAAACCGTGCAGACGCTGGCCCACATCCTCATCGAAAAAGAAGCCGGCCGCCTCACCAGCCCGGCCCTGGTGATTGCGCCGACCAGCCTGATGGCCAACTGGTTCGACGAAGCCGCGCGCTTTGCCCCGAGCCTGAAGGTGCTGCTCCTGCAGGGCAAGGAGCGCATGGACCTGTTCGACCAGATCGACGGCGCCGACATCGTGCTGACCACCTACGCGCTGCTGCCGCGCGACGAGGAAAAGCTGCGCGAGCATCACTATCATCTGGTGATCCTGGACGAATCGCACTACATCAAGAACACCCGCTCCAAGGCGGCGCAGACGGCCGGCTCGCTCGATGCGCAGCACCGCCTGTGCCTCTCGGGCACGCCGCTCGAGAACCACCTGGGCGAGCTGTGGTCGCAGTTCCACTTCCTGCTGCCTGGCCTGCTGGGCGACGAGAAGACCTTCAACAGCCAGTTCCGCCACCCGATCGAGCGCCAGGACGACCCGGTGCGCCGCATGCTGCTGAACCGCCGCATCAAGCCTTTCCTGCTGCGCCGCACGAAAGACAACGTGGCCAAGGAACTGCCGCGGAAGACCGAGATGGTGCGCCGCATCGAGCTCTCGGGCCCTCAGCGCGACCTGTACGAAACCGTGCGCCTGGCGATGGACAAGAAGGTGCGCGAAGAGATCGACCGCAAGGGCGTGGCGCGCAGCCAGATCGTGATCCTCGAGGCGCTGCTCAAGCTGCGCCAGGTCTGCTGCGACCCGCGGCTGGTAAAGGCCATGCCGGCCAAGAAGAACACCGCCGCGATCTCGGCCAAGCTGACCGACCTGATGCAAATGGTCGAAGACCTGCTCGGCGAAGGCCGCAAGATTCTGGTGTTCTCGCAGTTCACCAGCATGCTGGCGCTGATCGAAGAAGAGCTGCAGCAGCGCGACATCCGCTACGCGCTGCTCACCGGCGAAACCCGCGATCGTTCGGCGCAGGTGGCGGCTTTCCAGCAGGGTGCGGTGCCGATCTTCCTGATCAGCCTGAAGGCCGGCGGCGTGGGCCTGAACCTGACCGCTGCCGACACCGTAATCCACTACGACCCGTGGTGGAACCCGGCAGCCGAGAACCAGGCCACCGACCGCGCCTGGCGCATCGGGCAGGACAAGCCGGTGTTCGTCTACAAGCTGATTGCCAAGGGCACGCTGGAAGAAAAGATCCAGCTGCTGCAGCAGAAGAAGTCGGAACTGGCCAATTCGATCCTGGCCGAAGGCGAATCGCAGAAGATGGCGCTGACGCAGGAAGACCTGCAGGCGATTTTCGCGCCGCTGGAAGAGTAAGGATACGTTCGCGTATTGTGGTTCGTAGCGTGGGCAGATTCTGCCCACGCGTGCCAATCACGCTTATTCAGCCTGCTTGGTTATTCACCTGCTACGTATCACCGCGTGGGCGTCGAAGCCGCCCACCCTACAGGTCAACGCCACGACAAAAAAGGGCTGCCGGTATCAACCGGCAGCCCTTTATGCGTTTGGCACTGCAGCTTACTTATAAAACGCTTCGACCTTGCCTTTCAGCTTGATCAGCATCGGCTTGCCCTTGCGGTCGAGCGTCTTGCCGGCGGCGACCTTGATCCAGCCTTCGCTAAGGCAGTACTCTTCCACGTCGGTGCGATCCTTGTCGTTGAAACGGATGCCGATGTCGTGCTGGAAGACGTCGCGGTTATGGAAAGGGCTGCTCGGGTCGATCGAGAGCCGGTCTGGGAGCGGGGGGAGGGTAGCGGTATCGTTCATAGAGGCGAATTATCTAACAACCGCGCGCGGCGTGGCGCATTTTTCGTTCATGCAGCTCGCATGTCCTCTTGGGCCTTCCTATACAAGTATGCAGAAGGAAGGATATACTGTCAGACAACCTTCATTGTTCCCCCGCTAACAGAAAGTGCCCGATGATCCGTAGCACCGATGTTGCCACCACTGCTGCCACTACTGCACCGGATCGCCCGGGACAATCCGCCGTCGGCATGCCTGTCCCCAGCGAGCAGTTCCGCACCATCGCCGAACTCGCGGGCGACATCGGCTTCAGCATCGACCTGCCTTCGCACACCGTCCGTTATGTCAGCCCCTCGTTCTCCGAGCTGCTCGGCTATCCGGCCGGCGCACTGCAGGCGGCCCTCGCCGGCAGCGGCGCGCACGCAGACCTCGGCGCCCTCGGCGCCTATCTCGCCTCCGGTGCGCACACGCCCGGGGCACGCAGCGTCCACGACGTCGAGGTATGCAATGCCGACGGCCATCCGGTCGGCCTGCAAGTGATCGCGACCGTGATGCGCAATGAAGACGGCAGCAGCGCGCTGGTGGGGCAGTTGCGCGACCTGACGCAGCAACGCGCCCATGTCGCCGACCAGCGCCGTTTCGCGAGCATGCTGAATCACGAATTCCGCACCCCGCTGGCCACCATCGACGGCGCGGTCCAGCGCCTCGAAGCGACCTCGCACGGCGCCGACGATCCGACCCGCCAGCGCTACCGCAAGATCGCAGTCGCGGCCGACCGCCTGATCGCCATGCTCGACGAATACCTGTCGCCGGACCGCATGGCCACCATCGGCAAGGTGCGGCAACCGAACACGATCGCGCCACGCGACCTGCTCGAAGTGGGTGCGAAGCAGGTGCGCGAGGCCGGACGTGAAGCGGCGCTCGATGCGAACGAGCTGCCGCCGGCATTGCGCGGCGAGCCCGAAGGGCTGCGGCTGGCATTGAAGGTCCTGGTCGACAACGCGCTGCTGTTCTCGCCGCCCGGCACCAGGGTGGCGCTGGGCGCGCGCCGCAGCGGTGGCGGGGTCGAATTCACGGTGCGCGACGAGGGCCCCGGCGTACCGGCGGACGAAGCGCCCCGGATCTTCGACAAGGGCTACCGCGGTCGCAACGCACAAGGCCTGCCGGGCAGCGGGCTTGGACTTTACATGGCACGCTCGATCGTCGACGTCCACGGCGGCATGCTGCGCCTGGGCGCCCACGACGGCGGCGCTGAATTCCGGCTATGGCTTCCGGCATTGGATAATGGCGGGCAACAACGACTTGCCTCATCCAGTGCCAGCAGTGATAATCGGACGGACGAATAACTGGCCCATCCATGACGCAGATACTGATTGTTGAAGACAATGGCGAATACGCAGACGACATGGCCGAGTTCCTGAGGGAGCTCGATCACGACGTCACGATCGCCAAGACCGCGAGCGAAATGTGGGCTGCCCTGACCCGTACCCCGGCAGCAGTGGTGGTGCTGGACCTGGGCTTGCCGGACGAGGATGGTTTCAATGTCATTCCCCGCATGCGCCAGCTGTATCCGGAAATCGGGCTGCTGGTGCTGACCGGCCGCGTCGCGTTCGACCACCGCATCCTCGGCCTGCGCCTGGGCGCCGACCACTACCTGACCAAGCCGATCAAGTTCCCCGAACTGGCCGCCCACATCGAAGCGCTGGACCGCCGCGTGCGCCCGGCCGACCCGGCGCCGGCGCCAAGCAAGTGGATGCTGCGCGTGAGCGCACGCCAGCTGGAGCTGGCCGGCAAGGTGATTGACCTGACCGAAAAGGAGTGCAACTTCCTGCACCTCCTGACCATCAACACCCGCCCGGTACCGCGCCACGTGATTGTCGCCGGCATGGGCGGCGAAGACCCGGACGCCAGCCGCCGCGTCGACATGCTGGTCTACCGCCTGCGCAAGAAAGCCCGCTCCGGCCTCGGCCAGGACCTCCCCCTGCGCAGCGCCTACGGCGAAGGCTACAGCCTCTCCGCCGGTTTCACCCTCGCCTGACCCACTCCAATCAGGGTCAGAGTTAAATTGTTGAGCAATTGCCCAAAAACTTACCCTTTTTAATGAGGGTCAGAGTGCAATTATTGGCCAATTGCTCGACAGATAATTGGGGTCAGAGTCGAATTGTTGAGCAATTGCCCTCGACGGGACGCCAAACGCGCATTCCTGGTCCATCGAGCCTAATGAGGGACAGAGTCAGGCCGTTTTCTCTCCGCCTTGCGATTAATTGGGGACAGAGTCAATTTTTCGGCTAGAATTGGCTGCTCGACCGTTGAGCATTCCCATGGCACGCCTTCCCCGACTCATCATTCCGAACCAGCCGCACCATGTCATCCAGCGCGGCAATGACCGGCAACTCATCTTCCGCGAAGAGGCGGATTACGGGCGTTTCCTCGCCTGGCTGAAGGAAGCCGCGCGTTTCTATCAGGTGGCGATCCATGCCTACGTGCTCATGCCGAATCACATCCACTTGCTGGCCACGCCATCCGACGGTGTCGGCCTGGCGTTGATGATGCAGAAGGTCGGCCGCTTCTACGTCCCCTGGTTCAACAACAAGTACGAACGCACCGGTGGCCTGTTCGAAGGGCGTTTCCGTACTTCGCTGATCGATACCGAACATTATTTCCTGGCCTGCAGCCGCTATATCGAGCTCAATCCCGTGCGTGCCAACCTGGTGCCGGGCCCGCTAGACTATCCGTGGTCGAGCTATGCCCACCACACCGGCGTGCGCACCGATGGCCTCGTCACCGACCACCTGCTGTACTGGGGCATGGGCAATACACCCTTCCAGCGCGAAGCGGCCTACACCGAGCTGGTGATGCAGGGTATCCCGCAGGACGAAGTCGATTTCGTCACAACTTCGGTGCTGAAGAACCAGCCGCTCGGTTCGGATGCCTTCAAGGGCGAACTCGAGCGCAAAACCAGGCGCCAGATCCTGCCGGCCAAGCGCGGGCGACCGTTCCGGGACCCGTTGCCGCCTTATCCGCAGGCGTAAACGCGGATGCATCGATCGACGGCACGGTTTTCCGTGCCGTTTTTTTATTTATTAGCCAGTTTCAAGGGTAGTTCCTGCCCCGGATGCACAAGCACCTTCCCTCCCAAACAGTAGGCCATCGCTAAGTCAGCCATAAAAATCAATGGGTTAGCGCATGCCGGGAAGACCAGGCACGCCTCGAATTGACTCTGTCCCCAATTAAAGCCCCTTGCGAAAAGTTGTCAAACAATTCGACTCTGACCCTAATTAATGTGGTTGCCGATTCTGCTGCATTGCACTATTCTCGATTTCAACCCCCTGAAAATGTTGTGGAGATTGCCTCATGATTGCCCAAGGTTTGTACGATCCCGCCAATGAGCACGATGCCTGCGGTGTCGGCTTCATTGCCCATATCAAGGGCAACAAGAGCCACTCGATCATCGAGCAAGGCCTGCTGATCCTGAAAAACCTCGACCACCGGGGTGCAGTCGGCGCCGATGCGCTGATGGGCGATGGCGCCGGTATCCTGATCCAGATTCCCGACCAGTACTTCCGCGACGAGATGGCCAGGCAGGGCGTCGAGCTGCCGCCGGTCGGCGAATACGGTGTCGGCATGGTCTTCCTGCCGAAAGAGCACGCCTCGCGCATCGCCTGCGAGCAGGAGATCGAACGTGCCGTGCGCATCGAAGGCCAGGTAGTCCTGGGCTGGCGCAACGTGCCGGTCGACGAGACCATGCCGATGTCGCCTTTCGTGAAAGCGAAAGAGCCGGTGATCCGCCAGATCTTCATCGGTCGCGGCCCGGACATCATGGTCACCGACGCGCTCGAACGTAAGCTCTACGTCATCCGCAAGTCGTCCGGCCACGCGATCCAGGCCCTGAAACTCCTGCACGGCAAGGAGTTCTTCGTGCCCTCGATGTCGGCCCGCACCATCGTGTATAAAGGCCTGCTGCTGGCCGACCAGGTGGGCGTCTACTACAAAGACCTGCAGGACCCACGCTGCATTTCGGCCTTAAGCCTCGTCCACCAGCGCTTCTCGACCAACACCTTCCCGGAATGGCCACTGGCCCACCCTTACCGCCTGATCGCCCACAACGGCGAGATCAACACGGTCAAGGGCAACTTCAACTGGACCCGCGCGCGCGAAGGCATGCTGAAATCGGCCGTACTGGGCGAAGACCTGGGCAAGCTCTTCCCCCTGATTTACGAAGGCCAGTCCGACACCGCCTGCTTCGACAATGCGCTCGAACTGCTGGTCATGGCCGGTTACCCGATCGCCCAGGCGATGATGATGATGATCCCGGAAGCCTGGGAAAACCACACGGCGATGGACGACAACCGCCGCGCCTTCTACGAATACCACGCGGCGATGATGGAACCATGGGACGGCCCGGCCGCAATGGCCTTCACCGACGGCCGCCACATCGGCGGCACCCTGGACCGCAACGGCCTGCGTCCGGCGCGCTATGTCATCACCGAGGACGACCTGGTGGTGATGGCCTCCGAGTCAGGCGTGCTGCCGATTCCCGAATCGCGCATCGTCAAGAAATGGCGCCTCCAGCCGGGCAAGATGTTCCTGATCGACCTCGAAGCCGGCCGCATCATCGACGACAAGGAACTCAAGGACACCTATTCCAACGCCAAGCCCTATAAAGCCTGGATCAAGTCGGTGCGCATCAAGCTCAATGAAATCAAGCTCTCGGAAAGCCAGCAGCTTCAACACCGCGCGAAGGATGCGCAAGGCGAGAAGACCACGATCCCGCTGCTGGATCGCCAGCAAGCTTTCGGCTACACCCAGGAAGACCTGAAATTCCTGATGGCGCCGATGGCCGTGCTGGGCGAGGAAGCCACCGGCTCGATGGGCAACGACTCGCCCCTCGCGGTGATGTCGAACAAGCTCAAACCTTTGTATAACTACTTTAAGCAATTGTTTGCGCAGGTGACCAACCCGCCGATCGACCCGATCCGCGAGAGCATGGTGATGTCGCTGGTCTCCTTCATCGGTCCCAAGCCGAACCTGCTGGATACGAACAACGTGAATCCGCCGATGCGCCTGGAAGTGTCGCAGCCGGTGCTCGGCTTCGACGACATGGCGCGGCTGCGCTCGATCAGCCAGCACACCGGCGGCAAGTTCAAGTCGTATGAGCTGGACATCTGCTATCCGGTCGCCTGGGGCAAGGAAGGCATCGAAGCCTGCCTCGCCTCGCTGTGCGCCGAAGCAGTGGATGCGGTGAAATCCGGCCACAACATCCTGATCGTTTCGGACCGCAACCTCTCCGAAGAACAGGTCGCGATCCCCGCGCTGCTCGCCACCTCGACCATCCACCAGCACCTGGTCGGGCGCGGCCTGCGCGCCTCCACCGGCCTGGTAGTGGAAACCGGTTCGGCGCGCGAAACCCACCATTTCGCCCTGCTGGCCGGCTATGGCGCCGAAGCCGTCCACCCTTACCTGGCGCTCGAGACGCTGGCGGAACTCGCACACAACCTGCCGCACGAGATGGACGTCGACAAGGCGATCACCAACTACACCAAGGCGATCGGCAAGGGCCTGCTGAAGGTGATGTCGAAGATGGGCATCTCCACCTATATGTCCTACTGCGGCGCGCAGATCTTCGAAGCGGTGGGCCTGAACAAGTCGCTGGTCGACAAATACTTCCGCGGCACCTCGTCGACGGTGGAGGGCATCGGCCTGTTCGAAGTGGCCGAGGAAGCGCTGCGCCTGCATACGCTGGCCTTCAGCGCCGACCCGGTGCTGGCCAACGCGCTCGATGCCGGCGGCGAATACGCCTTCCGCGTGCGCGGCGAAGACCACCTGTGGACGCCGGACGCCATCGCCAAGCTGCAGCATTCGACCCGCGCCAACAGCTTCAGCACCTACAAGGAATACGCGCAGCTGATCAACGACCAGACCCGCCGCCACCTGACCCTGCGCGGCCTGTTCGAATTCAGGATCGATCCATCGAAAGCGATTCCGCTGGAAGAAGTCGAACCGGCCAAGGAAATCGTCAAGCGCTTTGCCACCGGCGCGATGTCGCTCGGCTCGATCAGCACCGAAGCCCATGCCACGCTGGCGATTGCCATGAACCGCATCGGCGGCAAGAGCAATACCGGCGAGGGCGGCGAAGACCCGCGCCGCTACGCCAATGAATTCAAGGGCATCAAGATCAGCAAGGGCGAAACCCTGGCCTCGATTTTGGGGAGCGACCGCGTAGCGGCCGACATTCCGCTCGAAGATGGCGATTCGCTGCGCTCCAAGATCAAGCAGGTGGCCTCTGGCCGCTTCGGCGTCACCGCCGAATACCTGAACTCGGCCGACCAGATCCAGATCAAGATGGCGCAAGGGGCGAAACCGGGCGAGGGCGGGCAGCTGCCGGGCCATAAGGTGTCCGAATACATCGCGTCCCTGCGCTTCTCGGTGCCGGGCGTGGGCCTGATCTCGCCGCCGCCGCACCACGACATCTATTCGATCGAAGACCTGGCGCAGCTGATCCACGACCTGAAGAACGCCAATCCGGCGGCGTCGATTTCCGTAAAACTGGTGTCGGAAGTGGGCATCGGCACCGTCGCCGCCGGCGTCTCCAAGGCCAAGGCCGACCACGTGGTGGTGGCCGGCCACGACGGCGGCACCGGCGCCTCGCCGCTGTCCTCGGTCAAGCATGCCGGCACCCCATGGGAGCTGGGCCTGGCCGAGACCCAGCAGACGCTGGTGCTCAACGGCCTGCGCAGCCGCATCCGCGTGCAGGCCGATGGCCAGATGCGCACTGGCCGCGACGTCGTTGTGGCCGCGATGCTGGGCGCCGACGAAATCGGTTTCGCCACCGCGCCGCTGGTGGTCGAAGGCTGCATCATGATGCGTAAATGCCACCTGAACACCTGCCCGGTGGGCGTGGCCACGCAAGACCCGCTGCTGCGCGCGAAATTCCAGGGTAAACCAGAGCACGTGGTGAACTACTTCTTCTTCGTCGCCGAGGAAGCGCGCCAGATCATGGCGCAGCTGGGCATCCGCACCTATGACGAATTGATCGGCCGCGCCGACCTGCTCGACAAATCGAAGGCGGTTGGCCACTGGAAGGCGCAGGGCCTGGACTTCTCGAATATCTTCTACCAGCCGAAAGCCGATTCGCCACGTGCGCTGTTCCACACCGACACGCAGGACCACGGCCTGGAAAAGGCGCTGGACCACAAGCTGATCGCCCAGGCCAAGGCCGCGCTGGAAAAAGGCGAGCGGGTCTCGTTCATCTCGCCGGTGAAGAACGTCAACCGCACGGTGGGGGCGATGCTGTCGGGCGAAGTGGCCAAGCGCTACGGCCATGCCGGCCTGCCGGACGACACCATCCACATCCAGCTGCAGGGCACCGCGGGCCAGTCGGCCGCCGCCTTCCTGGCCGCCGGCATCACGATGGACCTGGTCGGCGAGGGCAACGATTACGTCGGCAAGGGCCTGTCGGGTGGCCGCATCATCGTGCGCCCGAACACCGAGTTCCGCGGCTGGGCGGTGGACAACATCATCGTCGGGAACACCGTGCTGTATGGCGCGATTTCCGGCGAAGCCTTCTTCAACGGCGTGGCGGGCGAACGCTTTGCGGTGCGTAACTCGGGCGCGGTGGCCGTCGTCGAAGGCTGCGGCGACCACGGTTGCGAATACATGACCGGCGGGACGGTGGTGGTGCTGGGCGAGACCGGCCGCAACTTCGCGGCGGGCATGTCGGGCGGCGTGGCTTTTGTCTACGACCCGAAGGGCGAGTTCGAGGGCCGCTGTAATACCGCGATGGTGAACCTGGAGCCGGTGCTGCCGACCCGCCAGCAGGGCGACCGCGCCGGCTGGCACAGCCAGACCCGCGAGGGCGAGCGCGAGTCCGATGAAACCATCCTGCGCCGCCTGATCGAACGCCACTTCAAGCACACGGGTTCGACCCGCGCGCGCAACCTGCTGGACGACTGGGGCAACAGCCGTACCAAGTTCGTCAAGGTCTTCCCGACCGAGTACAAGCGTGCGCTCGAGGAGATGCACAACTCGAGCATGGAAGAGGCGAACGACAAGATCGAGATGGCGGCGTAAGCGTCAGCAAGCAAACCGATAACGCAACTCATATCACTGCACTTTGAACCGTCATTCCCGCCAGTGGCGGGTATGACGAAGGTAGTGGTGGGAATGACGGAAGTGGCACAGCTGCCTCCCGAGGATAAAAGGAAAAACAACGTGGGTAAAATTACCGGCTTCATGGAATTCGAACGGCAGGAAGAGGGCCACCTCGAACCTGTGGACCGCGTCAGGAACTACAAGGAATTCGTGCTGACCCTGACCGATGGCCAGGCCAAGGTGCAGGGCGCGCGCTGCATGGATTGCGGCATCCCCTTCTGTAATACGGGGTGCCCGGTCAACAACCAGATCCCGGACTGGAACGACCTGGTCTACCACGGTAATTACCGTGCGGCCGTCGAGAACCTCCATTCGACCAACAACTTCCCTGAATTCACCGGCCGCATCTGCCCGGCGCCTTGCGAATCGGCCTGCACGCTCGGCATCAACGACGAGCCGGTCGGCATCAAGTCGATCGAGCGCAAGATTGCTGACGCCGGCTGGGAGCACGGCTGGATCGTGCCGCAGCCATCCGCTATCCGAACCGGCAAGAAGGTCGCCGTGGTCGGATCCGGCCCGGCCGGCCTGGCCGCGGCCCAGCAGCTGGCCCGCGTCGGCCACGACGTGACCGTGTTCGAGAAGAGCGACCGTTTAGGTGGCCTGCTGCGCTACGGGATCCCCGACTTCAAGATGGCGAAGGACCTGATCGACCGCCGGGTAGAGCAGATGAAGGCGGAGGGCGTGACCTTCCGCACCGGTGTCCTGATCGGCAAGGACTTCCCGGCCGCGGTCAGCAACATGGCGCGCGACACCATCTTCCCGGAAGACCTGGAAAAGGAATTCGACGCCGTGGTGCTGGCCGGCGGCGCCGAGCAGCCGCGCGACCTGCCGGTGCCGGGCCGCGAACTGAAAGGCGTGCATTACGCGATGGACTTCCTGCCACAGCAGAACCGCGTGAATGCCGGCGACAAGCTCAAGGACCAGCTCAAGGCGACCGGAAAGCACGTGGTCGTGATCGGTGGCGGCGACACCGGTTCGGACTGTGTCGGCACCTCGAATCGCCATGGCGCCGCGTCGGTGACCCAGTTCGAGCTGCTGCCACAGCCGCCCGAACAGGAAAACAAGCCGCTGGTCTGGCCCTACTGGCCAACCCGCCTGCGTACTTCGTCGTCCCACGAGGAAGGCTGCCAGCGCGACTGGGCGGTGGCGACCAAGCGCCTGGAGGGCAAGGGCGGCAAGGTGGAACGCCTGATCGCCTGCCGCGTCGAATGGAAGGACGGAAAAATGAGCGAAGTGCCCGATTCCGAATTCGAGCTCAAGGCTGACCTGGTGCTGCTGGCAATGGGTTTCGTGTCTCCGGTGCAGAACGTGCTGGACGCTTTCGGGGTGCAAAAGGATGCGCGCGGTAATGCGCGCGCTCCCACCGAGGGTGAACGCTCCTATTACACCTCGGCCCCGAAGGTGTTCGCAGCGGGCGACATGCGCCGTGGCCAGTCGCTGGTGGTGTGGGCGATCCGCGAAGGTCGCCAATGTGCACGCGCCGTCGATGAATTCCTGATGGGCAGTTCGGTACTGCCGCGCTAAGTTCCAGCAGCAAACGAAAAGGCGGCCTCGGCCTAATACCGATCACCTAAGAGCCGCCACTGACTCGTAGGTGGGCAATTCGTAATTCAGGGCATTGCCCTGAATTACCTTGCCCACGCGTTCAAATGACGGTGCTGCAGCCTGCGCGCCAGTTCATATTGCGACTATCGCCGCGCGGGCGTTCGTAATTCCGGCCATTGGCCGGAATTACCCCGCCCGCCCTACGGTTCTCACCAATTGACAGGCATAAGGCCTCTGCGCCTTTTCTTTTTCCCAGTCGCAAAGCTGTGGAAAATATCCAACACGTCCCGCTGTTGGCCAGCCCTCGACCTCTCTATGTGCGTGTGCGCACCACCACTTCCTGATGATTGTCCTTACGCTATGTCTTATTGCAGCGCATCATTCGCGCTGCATTTCGGCGGTGCAACGACTGCTTATTCGAGTGATTGCCCAAGGGAATTTGTTGATTAAATTCAACAAGTCGCAATGTTGCTCGACATGCATATCTCTATAAAAACAATGGCTTACAAACCAGAATATCTGACTCGCTGGTTATTTTTGTTGTAACAGTACGTCGAGGTAGCGGCCCAAAATGGGGCGCCTCAAGCGAGGCCTAAGCTTTCTGCACTACAATAACGGATTACCCAAATACAAAACACGCTGTGTCGAACCTAGTCGAAATCCGTGATCTGCACTTTGCCTACGGGGAGCGTTCCGTCCTGTCGAACCTCCGCATGGACTTCCCACGCGGTAAGCTGGTGGCCGTCATGGGCGGTTCCGGCTGCGGCAAGACCACGGTCCTGCGCCTGATCGGCGGCCAGATCCGTCCCCAGCGCGGCGAAGTGCGCGTGGGCGGCGAGGTCGTGCACAAGCTCGACACCGACGGCCTGTACCGCCTGCGCCGCCGCATGGGCATGCTGTTCCAGTTTGGCGCGCTGTTTACCGACCTGTCGGTGTTCGACAACGTCGCCTTCCCGCTGCGCGAGCATACCAATTTGCCGGAAGAACTGATCCGCGACCTGGTGCTCATGAAACTCAATGCCGTAGGCCTGCGCAATGCGCATCGCCTCAAGCCGGCCGAGATTTCGGGCGGCATGGCGCGCCGCGTCGCCGTGGCCCGCGCCATCGCGCTCGACCCGGAGCTGATCATGTACGACGAGCCCTTCGCCGGCCTCGACCCGATCTCGATGGGCGTCACCGCCAACCTGATCCGCAACCTGAACGACGCTCTCGGCTCGACATCGATCCTGGTATCGCATGATGTGAAAGAGTGTTTCGCGATCGCCGACTACGTTTACTTCATGTCCGCCGGCAAGATTGTCGCCGAAGGCACGCCGGCCGACCTGCGCGTGTCCGAAGATCCTTATGTCCAGCAATTCGTGAATGCCGCGCCAGACGGCCCGGTGCCCTTCCATTATCCTGGCAAGTCGCTCGCCGACGACCTGGGCCTGGGAGTGCGCAAATGATCAGCAACATCCTGGAAACCATCGGCCGCACCGTGCGCGAATCCATCGCCAGTGTCGGCTTTGCCACCCGCGCTTTCTTCAACTTGCTGGGTGTCTCGCCCGGCGCCTTCCGGCGCCCCTCCCTGATTTCCGAGCAGGTGCACTTCATCGGCAATTATTCGCTGGTGATCATCATCGTGTCCGGCCTGTTCGTCGGCATGGTGTTGGGCCTGCAGGGCTATTACACACTCCAGGCCTATGGCGCCGAGCAGGCGCTGGGCCAGGTGGTGGCGCTGGCGCTGGTGCGCGAGCTTGGGCCCGTCGTGACCGCATTGCTGTTCGCCGGCCGCGCCGGCACCTCGCTCACCGCGCAGATCGGCCTGATGAAGGCCGGTGAGCAATTGTCCGCCATGGAAATGATGGCGATTAACCCGGTCCAGCGCGTGCTGGCCCCGCGTTTCTGGGGTGGCGTCATTGCGATGCCGATCCTGGCCACCGTGTTCTCGGCAGTGGGCGTGTTTGGCGGCTACCTGGTCGGCGTCCAGCTGATCGGCGTGGACGAAGGCGCATTCTGGTCGCAGATGCAGGCCGGCGTCGATGTGCGCGCTGACGTACTGAACGGTGTGATCAAAAGCTTTATCTTCGGCGTGGCGGTCACCTTTACCGCGCTGTTCCAGGGTTACCAAACCAAGCCGACTCCGGAGGACGTGTCGCGCGCTACCACGCGCACCGTCGTCATCGCGTCGCTGATGGTCTGGGGCCTGGATTTCATCCTGACCGCCTTGATGTTCAATAAATAATCAAAGTAATCAAGTTCCATTAGGGTATTCGTATGCACCGCAAAACTATCGACGTCTGGGTTGGCCTGTTTGTCCTGCTGGGCTTGATCTCCCTCCTGTTCCTGGCCCTCAAGGTCGGAAACATGAGCACGCTTTCGTTCAAGAAGACCTATGCCGTGACCGGCAAGTTCGACAATATTGGCGGCCTCAAGCCGCAGGCGCCCGTGAAAAGCGCCGGCGTGGTGGTCGGCCGCGTGGGTGACATCACCTTCGACGACAAGACCTACCAGGCGCTTGTGCGCCTCGAAATGGAGCCAGGATATAAATTCCCTAAAGACAGTTCGTTGAAGATCCTGACCGCCGGCTTGCTGGGCGAGCAGTACATCGGCATCGAACCGGGTGGCGACACCAATAACCTGGTCAACGGCGACCGCATCAACCGTACCCAATCGGCAACGGTGCTGGAAGACTTGATCAATCAATTTATCTATAGCAAGGCCGCTGAAGGAAAGGAAGGTACTGAATGAAACACGTTCCAATCTTCACCCCTGGCCACATGCGCCTGGCCGCGGTGTGTGCCGCTGTCCTGATGCTGACCGGGTGCGCAACGCCGCAGAATCCGCAAGATCCGCTCGAGAAGTACAACCGCGCCGTCTTCACCTTCAACGATGCGGTTGACCGCACCGTCCTGAAGCCGACCGCCACCGCCTACAAGAAAACGGTGCCGAGCTTCGCGCAAACTGGTGTGAACAACTTCTTCGGCAACCTGTCCGACGCCTGGAGCGCAGTGAACAACCTGCTGCAGGGCAAGGGCCAAGCCGGCATGGGCGACGTCACCCGCGTCGCCGTGAACTCGACCTTTGGCATCCTGGGCCTGCTCGACATCGCCTCGGAAGCCGGTATCCCGAAGCATAACGAAGATTTCGGCCAGACCCTGGGCACCTGGGGCGTTCCAAGCGGCCCCTACTTGATGTTGCCGCTGTTGGGCCCATCTACGGTGCGTGACACCGCGGCACTGCCGGCCGACATGGCTGGCGACATCTGGGGCTACAAGGAACCGGTCAACTGGCGCAACATCGGCAAGGCCGTCAACATCGTCGACAAGCGCGCCACATTGCTGGACGCCTCGAACCTGCTGGAAGAAGCTGCCCTCGACCGTTACGAATTCATCCGCGACGGCTACATGCAGCGCCGCCAGAGCCAGGTGTATGACGGCAACGTGCCTCGCCAGCAAGACGAGGCCGACGCCACCGAGGCACCTGCAGCCGGTGCGCCGGCAGCCGGTGCTGTTCCGGCGAATGCCGCGACGACCGATGCGCCAGCGCCGAAGTCACAAGTGCTTACACAACCGGTGTCATCCGACAAGCAGTAAGACGAGTTAACGGGGTATCGCCCGCCGCCAGCCTTGCGCGGCGCGGCGCCCAACAACAAGGAAACCGACACATGAAACCAGTCATTCAACTGATCGCCGCCGCAACCGCTACTTTCGCTTTTGCCACCAGTGCCATCGCTGCCGAAGCACCGGACGTCCTGGTCAAGCGCATCAGCGCCGACGTCATCGAAACTGTTAAAGCCGACAAGGACATCCAGGGCGGCAACCGCGCCAAGATCATGGAACTCGTGAACTCCAAGATCCTGCCGCACGTCGATGCCGACAAGATGACCGCACAGGCGGCCGGCCGCTTCTGGCGCCAGGCCACCCCGGAACAGCAGAAGCAGCTGTCGCAGGAATTCAAGACCCTGCTGGTCTACACCTATTCGGGCGCGCTTACCCAGATCAAGAACGAGACCGTCGAATTCAAGCCGATGCGCGCTGAAGCCGGCGCCACCGACGTCGAAGTGCGTTCGCAGGTCAACGTCGCCCGCGGCGAACCGATCACGCTGAACTACCGCCTGGCCAACGGCCCACAGGGCTGGAAGATCTATGACATCAACGTGCTGGGCGCGTGGCTGGTCGAGACCTACAAGAGCACCTTTACCAGCGAGATCAACAAGGGCGGTATCGATGGCCTGATCAAGAAGCTGGCCGAGCGTAACCAGCAGCTGGCTGCCAAGCCGCTGAAAGCCCCGAAGTAATGGCCGAAGCAAACGCTATGCTCTCGCTCGATGCCCTGACCTTCGAGAGCGCCCGCGGCGCGCTGGAGCAGGGTTGCGCCGCGATCTCGGCCGGCGAGACCCAGTTCGACCTGGGCGGCGTCAGCGCCGCCGATTCGTCCGGCGTGGCGGTGCTGCTGGCCTGGCAGCGCCTGGCCAACAAGGCCGGGCAGCGCCTGACCTTCACCAACGTGCCGGAAAACGTGCAGAAGCTGGCCGCGCTGTATGGCGTGGACCAGCTGCTGCCGCAGTCGTAAACCGTAGGGTGGGCAGGTTTCCTGCCCACGCGGTCAACACGCGCGTTCGTATCGATATGCGTTCGTGGTCTGCAAGCGTGATTTGAACGCGCGGGGTGATTTGGTCCAGTGGACCAGATCACAAGCCGCCCACCCTACGAAACCCCTCCTGCAACAAATCCCCCACCGACCTCTAGTATTTGCAATTTCCCCTATAATGGGTCGTTTCCCTGCACGGTCCGGCGCCCCTCGCGCCATCCTCCACAAGAATGACAGCGATCCAGATTAACAGCGTCGAGAAAAGCTACAAGGGATTCAAGGCCCTGAAGGGCGTTTCCCTGGCGATCGAGGAAGGCGAGTTCTTCGGCCTCCTGGGCCCGAACGGCGCCGGCAAGACCACCCTGATTTCCACCATCGCGGGGCTGATCCGCCCCGACGTGGGCAGCGTCAAGATCCATGGCCACGACGTCGTCACCGACTTCCGCGAAGCGCGCAAGCGCCTTGGCGTGGTGCCGCAGGAACTGGTGTTCGATCCCTTCTTCACCGTGCGCGAAACCCTGCGCCTGCAGTCGGGCTATTACGGCATCAAGAACAACGACGCCTGGATCGACGAGGTGATGCACAACCTCGACCTGACCAACAAGGCCGACGTCAACATGCGCGCCCTGTCGGGCGGCATGAAGCGCCGCGTGCTGGTGGCCCAGGCGCTGGTGCACAAGCCGCCAGTGATCGTGCTGGATGAACCCACGGCAGGCGTCGACGTCGAGCTGCGCCAGACGCTGTGGAAGTTCATCGCGCGCCTGAACCGCGAAGGCCATACCGTCGTGCTGACTACCCACTACCTGGAAGAAGCGCAGGCCATGTGCCAGCGCGTGGCGATGCTGAAACTCGGGCAGGTGGTGGCGCTGGACACCATGTCGGCGCTGCTGCGCCGCGTGTCCGGCTCGCAGTTGGTGGTGCACTTGAGTAGCGGCGAGCTGCCGCAAGACCTGCGCCACCTGGTCGCGCACGACGAGCCTGACAACGGCAATAAGTACACGCTGCGCGTGAACCACGTGAACGAAGTCGAACCGATCCTGGCGCGCATTCGCACGAGCGGCGCGGTCGTCGACGACATGCAGCTGGAGCAGGCCGACCTGGAAGACATCTTCCTGCAAGTGGTGGGCGACAAGCAGCAGGGAGGCCCGCAATGAATTTGTTCTCGGTGGGTTTCCGCACCCTGTTTTATAAAGAATCGCTGCGCTTCTGGAAGGTTGCGACCCAGACCGTGGCCGCGCCGATCGTCACGGCCATGCTCTACCTGCTGATCTTTGGCCATGTGCTGGACGGCCGCGTCGAGATGTTAGAGAACGTCAGCTACACCGCCTTCCTGATCCCGGGCCTGGTGATGATGAGCGTGCTGCAGAACGCTTTCGCCAACTCGTCCTCGTCGCTGATCCAGTCCAAGCTCACCGGCAACCTGGTCTTCATCCTGCTGCCGCCGCTGTCGCATGCCGAAATCCTGTCGGCCTACGTGCTGGCCGCAGTGCTGCGCGGGGTCGTGGTAGGCGCCGGCGTGTTCATCATCACCGCCTGGTTCGCGCACCTGAGTTTCGTGGCGCCGCTGTGGATTATCCTGTTCGCCTTCCTCGGCGCCGCCATCCTGGGCACGATGGGCGTGATTGCCGGTATCTGGGCCGAGAAGTTCGACCAGCTGGCCGCGTTCCAGAACTTTTTGATCATGCCGGCCACCTTCCTCGCCGGCGTGTTCTATTCCATCCAAAAACTGCCGCCGTTCTGGCTGGCGGTCTCGCATTTCAACCCGTTCTTTTATATGATTGACGGGTTCCGCTATGGATTCTTCGGCAAGTCCGACGTCTCGCCCTGGATCAGCCTGGCCATCGTGTCGGTCTTCTTCGCGGTGTTGGCGGCCATTGCGGTCAATATGCTCAAACGTGGCTACAAGTTGCGCCACTAAGTGCGCCACTAGAGCTATCAAGAATTTACTGGAGTTACCGTGTCGACTACACCCGAACTGATCCACAGCTACATCAGCAATGGCCTCGATTGCACCCACCTGGAAGTCGACGGCGACGGCCAGCATTTCACGGCCGTGATCGTGTCGTCGGCCTTTGCCGGCAAGCGCCCGATCCAGCGCCACCAGCTGGTGTATGCAGTGCTCGGCGACCGCATGCGTGAAGAAATCCACGCGCTGTCGATGAAAACCCTCACCCCTGAAGAGTACCAAGGCTAATCATGGACAAACTGCAGATCAATGGCGGCAAGCGCCTGAATGGCGAGATCCCGGTGTCGGGCGCCAAGAACGCGGCGCTGCCCATCCTGTGCGCGGGCCTGCTCACTGCAGGGGACCTCGAACTGTCGAACGTGCCGCGCCTGCATGACGTGCGCACCATCCTGAAACTGCTCGAGCAGACCGGCCTGAAGGTCACCCAGGACGACGAGCGCGTCACGCTCAACGGCGCCAACATCACGTCGCTGGAAGCGCCGTATGAGCTGGTGAAGACCATGCGCGCTTCGATCCTGGTGCTCGGGCCGCTGCTGGCCCGCTTCGGCGAAGCCAAGGTGTCGCTGCCGGGCGGCTGCGCGATCGGTTCGCGTCCGGTCGACCAGCACATCAAGGGCCTGCGCCAGATGGGCGCCGAGATCACGATCGAAGGCGGCTATATCCATGCCAAAGCCCCGGGAAAGCTGAAGGGCGCGCGCATCCACACCGACATGATCACCGTCACCGGCACCGAGAACCTCCTGATGGCAGCGACCCTGGCCATTGGCGAGACCGTGCTCGAAAACGCTGCGCGCGAGCCGGAAGTCACCGACCTGGCCAACCTGCTGGTAGCGATGGGCGCGAAGATCGAGGGCATCGGCACCGACCGCCTGGTGATCCAGGGCGTCGAGGCGCTGCACGGCGCGCAGCACGCCGTGATCTCGGACCGCATCGAAGCCGCGACTTTCCTGTGCGCGGTAGCGGCCACCGGCGGCGACATCGTGCTGCTTAACACCCGCACCGACACTTTCGACGTGGCGCTCGACAAGCTGCGCGAAATCGGCCTGCAGATGACGGTGCAGGGCGACACCATCCGCGCCCGCATGGATGGGCGCCCGAACCCGGTGTCCTTCCGCACCACCGAATACCCGGGCTTCCCGACCGACATGCAGGCGCAGTTCATGGCCGTGAACACCATCGCGGCCGGTTCGAGCAAGGTCACCGAGACCATTTTTGAAAACCGCTTCATGCACGTGCAGGAGATGAACCGCTTAGGGGCGCAGATCTCCACCGAAGGCAATACCGCCAACATCCTCGGCGCCGACCGCCTGGTGGGCGCGCCCGTGATGGCGACCGACCTGCGCGCCTCGGCCTCGCTGGTGATCGCCGGCATGGCTGCCGAAGGCACGACCCTGATCGACCGCATCTATCACCTCGATCGCGGCTATGACCGCATGGAAGTGAAGCTGTCGGCGGTGGGTGCGGACATCGTGCGCCTCAAGTAAATGAGCAACATGACGACGAACAGCGCGCCCGGACTGATCCTGGCGCTCTCCAAGGGCCGCATCTTCGAGGACACCCTGCCGCTGCTGGCGGCGGCGGGCATCACCGTCCTTGAGAATCCGGAAACCTCGCGCAAGCTGATCCTGCCGACCAACGACCCGGGCGTGCGCGTGCTGATCGTGCGCGCCAGCGACGTGCCGACCTATGTCCAGCACGGCGCGGCCGATTTCGGTGTGGCCGGCAAGGACGTGCTGCTCGAGCATGGCGGCGAAGGCCTGTACCAGCCGATCGACCTGCGCATCGCCTGCTGCCGCATGTCGGTCGCGGTCAATGCCGGGTTCGACTACGAGACCGCGGTGCGCCAGGGCGCGCGCCTGCGCGTGGCGACCAAGTTCGTCAACACCGCGCGCGAACACTTCGCCAGCAAGGGCGTGCACGTCGACCTGATCAAGCTGTACGGCTCGATGGAACTGGCGCCGCTGGTCGGCCTGTCCGACGCCATCGTCGATGTGGTCTCCACCGGTGGCACCCTGCGTGCCAACAACCTGGTCGAAGTCGAGAAGATCATGGATATCTCATCGCGCCTGGTGGTCAACCAGGCCGCGCTCAAGCTCAAGCGCGAGCGCTTGCAACCGATTCTCGACGCGTTCCAACGGGCGTCCACTCAACAAGGCTGAACCCATGGCAGTACAGATCCGCAAGCTCGATTCTTCCGCACCCGATTTCAAGAAGACACTGGACGCGCTGCTGGCGTTCGAAGCCGAGACCGATGACGCGATCGAGTCAAGCGTCGCAAAAATCCTGGCGGAGGTAAAGAAGCGCGGCGATGCAGCCGTGCTTGAATATACGAACCGGTTCGACCGCATCCCAAACGGCGGCGCAGCCTCGATGGCTGCCTTCGACGTTGGCCAGGCCGAACTGGATGAAGCGCTGGCCGCCTTGCCGGAAGCCCAGCGCGCCGCGCTGCAAGTCGCCGCGGAACGCATCCGCGTCTTCCACGAGCGCCAGAAGCAGGAACTGAACGGGTTTACTTTTACCGAAGCTGACGGCACTGTGCTGGGCCAGCGCGTGACGCCGCTCGACCGCGTCGGCATCTACGTCCCGGGCGGCAAGGCAACCTATCCGTCGTCGGTGCTGATGAATGCCATTCCGGCCAAGGTGGCGGGCGTGCAGGAAATCGTCATGGTGGTGCCGACCCCGGATGGCCTGAAGAACCAGATGGTGCTGGCTGCCGCGGCGATTGCAGGTGTAGACCGCGTGATCACCATCGGCGGCGCCCAGGCCGTCGGCGCGCTGGCCTACGGCACCGAGACCATTCCTGCCGTCGACAAGATCGTCGGCCCGGGTAATGCCTACGTGGCCGCCGCGAAGCGCCGCGTGTTCGGCACGGTCGGCATCGACATGATCGCCGGCCCATCGGAAATCCTGGTGCTGTGCGACGGCACGACCGACCCGGACTGGGTGGCGATGGATCTGTTCTCGCAGGCCGAGCACGACGAACTGGCCCAGTCCATCCTGCTGTGTCCCGATGCGGACTACATTGCCCAGGTCGAAGCAAGCATCCACAAGCTGTTGCCGGGCATGACGCGCAGGGAGACCATCATCACGTCCCTGGGCGACCGTGGCGCACTGGTGAAGGTGCGCGATATGGAAGAGGCCTGCGAGATCGCCAACACCATCGCCGCCGAGCACCTCGAGATCTCGGCCGAAGAGCCCTTGAAATGGGCCGACCAGATCCGCCATGCCGGCGCGATGTTCCTCGGCCGCTTCTCGTCCGAATCGCTGGGCGACTATTGCTGCGGTCCGAACCACGTGCTGCCGACCTCGCGCACCGCGCGCTTCTCGTCGCCGCTGGGCGTGTACGATTTCCAGAAGCGCTCGTCGATCATCCAGGTCAGCGAAGCCGGCGCCCAGACACTCGGCAAGATCGCGGCCGAACTGGCCTATGGCGAAGGCTTGCAGGCGCACGCCCGCAGCGCCGAGCTGAGAATCAAGTCATGAGCGGCTGGGTCGACCAGGTGTTCTGCGAGGATGCGCTGCAAGGCATGGCGCGCATCCCGGACGGGTCCATCGACCTGATCCTGACCGACCCGCCCTACAACCTGGGCAAGGACTACGGCAACGCCTCCGACCAGCAAAGCGTCGAGGCCTACCTGGCCTGGACCGAGCAGTGGATCGATGCCGTCCTGCCCAAGCTCAAACCCAACGGCAGCCTGTATATCTTCCTGACCTGGCGCTTCGCGCCGGAGATCTTCGTCATGCTGAAAAAGCGCATGGCCATGATGAACGAGATCATCTGGGACCGCCGCGTGCCCTCGATGGGGGGCAGCGTGCGCAGTTTTTCGTCGGTGCACGACACCATCGGCTTCTTCGTCAACCGCAAGGACTATTACTTCGACCTGGACGCCGTGCGCATTCCCTACGACGCCGAGACCAAGAAGGCGCGTTCGCGCTCGATTTTCATCGGCGCCAAATGGCTGGAGGTGGGCTACAACCCGAAGGACGTGTGGAGCGTGTCGCGCCTGCACCGCGAGCATCCCGAGCGCGCTGACCACCCGACCCAGAAACCGGTCGAGATCATCGAGCGCATGGTGAAGGCGTCGTGCCCGGTGGGCGGCGTCGTGCTCGACCCCTTCATGGGTAGCGGCACCACGGCGATCGCCGCGCGCCAGGCCGGGCGCCATTTCACCGGCTTCGAACTGAACCCCGCTTATTGCGACATCATCCAGGAGCGCCTGGCCGCACCCGAGGTGCCGGTTGCAGGCAAGGCCGCCAAAAAACGCAGGAGCGCCGCGAAGAGCGCGCTCGCCGACGAGGAAACCGTATGACCGCAATCGACAAGCTGATCGAGAACACCATCCGTGACGACGTGCGCGCCATCGGCAGCTACCACGTGCCGGATGCGAGCGGCTACATCAAGCTCGACGCGATGGAGAACCCCTACGAGCTGCCCGAGGAACTGCGCGCGGAACTGGGCCAGCGCCTGGCCGACGCAGCGCTGAACCGTTATCCGATGGCCTCCTATGCCACGCTCAAGGCGAAGATCTGCAGCAGCCTGGGCGTGCCGGCGGGGTACGACGTTTTGCTGGGCAACGGCTCGGACGAGCTGATCTCGATCATGGCCACCGCCGTTGCCCGGCAAGGACGTGAAGCTGGACAGCGGCGCGCGGTCATCATGGCGCCGACCCCGGCCTTCATCATGTTCTCGCGCTCGGCCCAGTTCGCCGGCGCCGATTTCGTCGGCGTGCCGGTCAAAGCCGACTTTTCGCTCGATTTGCAAGCCATGCTGGCCGCCATCGAACAGCACCGGCCGTCGCTGGTCTTCCTGGCCTACCCGAACAACCCGACCGGCAACCTGTTCGATGCCGACGACATGGCAGCCATCATCCGCGCCCTGGGCGATACCGGCATCGCCGTGGTCGACGAGGCTTACCAGCCTTTCGCCCGCAAGAGCTTCATGGGCCGCCTGCCGGAATTCCCGAACCTGGTCGTGATGCGCACCTTGTCCAAGCTGGGCCTGGCCGGCATCCGCCTCGGTTACCTGTCGGGCGACCCGAAGTTGCTGGAGCAGTTCGAGAAGGTGCGCCCGCCGTATAACGTGAACGTGCTGACCCAGGTTGCCGCCGAGTTCGCGCTCGACCATCTCGACGTGCTCGACGCCCAGGCCGGCCTGCTCAACGACGAGCGCACCCGCCTTGCCGCTGAACTGGCGGCGCTGCCGGGAGTCGAAGTATTCCCGTCTGCCGCGAATTTCATCTCTCTGCGCGTGCCTGACGCGGACAAGACCTGTTCAGAACTGCGCGCCGGGAAGGTGCTGATCAAAAATTTGAGTAGAATGGACAAGTTGTTGGCCAACTGCATACGCGTCACGGTCAGCACACCGGAAGAAAACACCGCATTCTTGAACGCCCTGAAAGCGTCCCTATAAAAGCGGCTGCCTGCGCACAGGCAGCCTGGAAGAGCATCCAGCAATGACCCGCACCGCCGACATCACGCGCAACACCAACGAGACGCAGGTCCGCGTCTCGATCAATCTCGACGGCACCGGCCGCCAGAAGCTCAATACCGGCGTCCCTTTCCTCGACCACATGCTCGACCAGATCGCGCGCCACGGCATGTTCGACCTCGAAGTCGAAGCCGTTGGCGACCTGCACATCGACGCCCACCATACCGTGGAAGACACCGGCATCACGCTGGGCATGGCGGTGGCCAAGGCTGTGGGCGACAAGAAGGGCATGACCCGCTATGGCCACTCCTACGTGCCGCTGGACGAAGCACTGTCGCGCGTGGTGATCGATTTCTCGGGCCGCCCAGGCCTGGAGATGCATATCCCCTGGACGCGCGCCATGATCGGCAGCTTCGACGTCGACCTCACCGGTGAATTCTTCCGCGGCTTCGTGAACCACGCCGGCGTGACCCTGCACATCGACAACCTGCGCGGCGTGAATGCGCACCACCAGTGCGAAACCGTATTCAAGGCGTTTGGGCGCGCCCTGCGCATGGCCACCACGCTCGACGAACGCGCGGCCGGCATCATCCCGTCGACCAAAGGCAGCCTGTAACCGGGTCCACTGAGCCACCATGACGAACAAGATCGTAGTAGTCGACGGCCTCGGTAACCTGCGCTCGGTCGCGCAGGCGCTGCGCGCGGCTGCGCCGGAAGCCGACATCCTGGTCTCGAACCAGGCCGCCGATATCGACGCGGCCGACCGCATCGTGCTGCCGGGCCAGGGCGCGATGCGCGACTGCATGCGCAGCCTGCGCGAATCCGGCGCCGAAGAAGCCCTGCTGCGCGCGGTAAAAACGCGCCCGGTGATGGGCGTCTGCGTCGGCGAGCAGATGTTGTTCGACGCGAGCGAAGAAAATGAAGGCACGCCGGGCCTGGGCCTCCTTCCCGGCAAGGTGGTTCGATTCCAGCTGGACGGCAAGCTGCAGGCCGATGGCTCGCGCTTCAAGGTGCCGCAGATGGGCTGGAACCGCGTGCGCCAGACCCGTGCCCACCCGCTGTGGGACGGCGTCGAGGACGGCAGCTATTTCTATTTCGTGCACAGCTATTACGCTGCACCTGAAGAGGCGAACGACACCATTGGCGAAGCCGACTACGGCGGCATGTACGCCTGCGCCGTGGCACGCGACAACCTGGTGGCGACCCAGTTCCACCCCGAGAAAAGCGCAGCCGCCGGCCTGCGCCTGTACCGCAATTTCATCCACTGGAATCCGTGAGTCCACGGACACCTCAACCTCCAACCACCAGACAACGACCATGCTGCTGATCCCCGCCATCGACCTGAAAGACGGTCACTGCGTTCGCCTGAAACAGGGCGACATGGAACTCGCCACCGTGTTCTCCGAAGATCCCGCCGACATGGCGCTGCATTGGCTCAAGCAGGGAGCGCGCCGCCTGCACCTGGTCGACCTGAACGGCGCTTTCGCCGGCAAGCCGAAGAACGAAGGCGCGGTCAAGGCGATCCTGAAGGTCGTGCAGGAATACGCCGACGAGCATGGCATCGACGAGATCCCGGTCCAGCTGGGCGGCGGCATCCGCGACCTCGACACCATCGAGCGCTACCTGGACGACGGCATCAGCTACATCATCGTCGGCACCGCCGCAGTGAAGAACCCGGGCTTCCTGCACGACGCCTGCGGCGCCTTCCCGGGCCAGATCATCGTCGGCCTGGATGCGCGCGACGGCAAGGTCGCCACCGACGGCTGGAGCAAGATGTCGGGCCACGAAGTGATCGACCTGGCCAAGAAATTCGAAGGCTATGGCGTCGAATCGATCGTCTACACCGATATCGGCCGCGACGGCATGATGGGCGGCGTGAACATCGAAGCCACCGTCAAGCTGGCCCAGGCAGTGCGCATCCCGATCATCGCCTCGGGCGGCGTGCACGTCCTGGCCGACGTCGAAGCGCTGTGCGCGGTGCAGGACGAAGGCATCGAAGGGGTCATCTGCGGCCGTTCGATCTACGAAGGCACGCTCGACCTGGCATCGGCCCAGGAACGCGCCGACGTACTGACCGAGGGCGCCCAGGCCTAAGCTTTATGCTCGCAAAACGCATCATCCCCTGCCTGGACGTTACCGGTGGCCGCGTGGTCAAGGGCGTCAACTTCACCGAGCTGCGCGATGCCGGCGACCCGGTCGAGATCGCGCGCCGCTACGATGGCCAGGGCGCCGACGAACTCACCTTCCTCGACATCACTGCCTCGAGCGACGGCCGCGACCTGATCCTGCCGATCATCGAAGCCGTGGCCTCGACCGTGTTCATCCCGCTTACCGTCGGTGGCGGCGTGCGCAAGGTCGAAGACGTGCGCCGCCTGCTCAATGCCGGCGCCGACAAGGTGTCGATGAACACCTCGGCGGTCACCAACCCGCAGCTGGTGTTCGAGGCCTCGCAGAAGCACGGTTCGCAGTGCATCGTGGTGGCGATCGACGCCAAGCAGGTGGCACCCGGCAAATGGGAGGTGTTTACCCACGGTGGGCGCAATGCCACCGGGCTGGATGCGGTGGAGTGGGCGCGCAAGATGGAGTCTCTTGGCGCCGGCGAGCTGCTGCTCACCTCGATGGACCGCGACGGCACCAAGTCCGGTTTCGACCTGGGCCTGACGCGCGCCGTGTCGGATGCGGTGGGTATTTCCGTGATCGCCTCGGGCGGTGTCGGCGGCCTGCAAGACCTGGCCGACGGCATTTTGCAAGGCCACGCCGATGCGGTGCTGGCCGCCAGCATCTTCCACTACGGGCAGCACACGGTCGGCGAGGCGAAGCGCTACATGGCTGAACGCGGCATCCCGATGCGGCTGGAGTGAGCATGGCGCACAAATGGCTCAACAAGGTCCGCTGGGACGAGAACGGCCTGGTGCCGGTGATCGCGCAAGAAGCGGCGACCGGCGACATATTGATGTTCGCCTGGATGAACCGCGACGCGCTGGCCAAAACGGTGGAGCTGGGCGAAGCCGTCTACTGGAGCCGCTCGCGCAAGAAGCTGTGGCACAAGGGCGAAGAATCCGGCCACACCCAGCGGGTAGTAGAAATGCGCCTGGACTGCGACGAAGACGTGGTGCTGCTCAAGATCGAGCAGGTGGGCGGCATCGCCTGCCATACGGGACGCCATTCCTGCTTCTTCCAGAAATTCGACGGCGAAGACTGGCAGGCGGTTGACCCCGTGCTGCAGGATCCCGACACCATCTACGCGAAAAAACATCCATGAGCGACATTCTGGCCCGCGTCGCGGCCGTGATCGAATCGCGCAAGCCGGACAATGGCGGCGATCCTGCAACTTCCTATGTGGCCAAGCTGTTCAGCAAGGGCGACGACGCGATCCTGAAAAAGATCGGCGAGGAAGCCACCGAGACCGTGATGGCCGCCAAGGACGCGCGCGTCTCGGGCGACGCCGCCAAGGTGCTGTACGAGACCGCCGACCTGTGGTTCCACACGATGGTGCTGCTGTCCCAGTTCGGGCTCACGCCGCAACAGGTCATCGACGAGCTGGGGCGCCGCGAAGGCGTGTCCGGCATCGATGAAAAAGCCGCGCGCAAGGACGAGTAAGGCGCAGCCGGCGCGCCCGTACTTGCCAATATCGCATCTGATGTCATAATCGGTTTTTTACCCGTCACACCGGTGTCATGCGGCATCGATAGGATGCATGGGCTCGGCATTTTCATTCCGGAGACAAGATGGATAACTGCATTTTCTGCAAGATCGTCGCCAAGCAGATTCCGGCGAATATCGTCTACGAAGACGACGAGGTGCTGGCGTTCAAGGATATCAACCCGGCGGCCCCGGTGCACCTGCTGGTGATCCCGAAGCAGCACGTGGCCACCTTGTCGGATTGCACCGGCGAGCATGCGGCGGTGCTGGGCAAGATGCTGGCGCTGGCGCCGAAACTTGCAGAAGAGCATGGTGTCGCGGTCAAGACGGACGGCAACGGCGGACGCAGCGGTGGCTTCAAGACCCTGATCAATACCGGACCGGACGGCGGGCAGGAGGTCTATCACCTGCACCTGCACGTGTATGGCGGCAAGCGCCCATGGCGCGGCCTCGGTACATAAAAGCTGGCTAAGCCCTTACTAAGTTTTTAATGGGGGCAAGCTGCTCCCGCATGGCGTATACTGAAACATACGCTTTCCCGATTTACAGGCGCGTGCGCCTCGCTAGGAGATAAACATGGGTTCAATGAGTATTTGGCACTGGGTCATTGTGCTGGTCGTCGTGATGCTGATTTTCGGCACCAAGAAGATTGGCAGTATCGGTGGCGATCTCGGCAAGGCCGTGAAGGGCTTCAAGGATGGCGTGAAGGGCGAGGAAGACAAGGCGAATGCCGAGCCTGGCGCCACCACCACGACCACCACCACGACGCAACAGGTCGCCGACAAGTCGACCATCGATGTCGAAACCCGCGAAAAGACCCGTCATTAATCGCCGGGCATGATCGATCTCGGACTATCGAAAATCGCGATCATCGGCGTAGTCGCGCTGATCGTGATCGGCCCTGAAAAGCTGCCGAAGGTGGCGCGCATGGCCGGCACGCTGTATGGCCGCGCCCAGCGCTACCTGCACGACGTGAAATCCGAAGTCAGCCGCGAGATCGAACTCGACGAGCTGCGCAACCTGCACAAGGAAGTGCACGAGAGCGCGCAGTCGTTCAAGGACGACCTCCAGCACTCCGTTTCCAGCCAGGTCGACGAGGTCGAGGCGCTGTGGGACGGGCGCGAGGCGATGTCCGCGCATTCCGGTTCGTCGTCCTCGTCCTTCCTCAGCACAACGGATATCGAACGCAAGGCGCGCGATTTCCGCCGCAAGAAAGTGGTGCGCACATCAAGCGTGCCGGCCTGGTACAAGCACCGCAACGGCGGCAAGACCCATGTGCTGTCGGGCGCTGCGCGCGTGCGCAAGTTCCGCCCAGGTTCCAGCAAATCCAAGAGTTCGTTTTTCTAAATGACCGAAGAAGCCGCAGGCGAAGAAACTTTCATTTCCCACCTCGTCGAACTGCGTGACCGCCTGGTCAAGGCGTCGATCGGGATCGCGATCGCCTGCGCAGCGCTGTTCTTCTGGCCCGGCCCCTCGCAGGTTTACGACCTGCTGGCCGCGCCCATGGTCGCCTCGCTGCCGGCCGGCTCGACGATGATCGCCACCGGCGTGATCTCGCCCTTCCTGGTGCCGATGAAGGTGACGCTGCTGCTCGCCTTTATCATTGCGCTGCCCTGGGTGTTCTACCAGCTGTGGGCCTTCGTGGCGCCCGGCCTGTACGCGCATGAAAAGCGCCTGGTGCTGCCTTTGGTGATTTCGTCCTCGCTGCTGTTCATCGGCGGCGTGGCCTTCTGCTATTTCTTCGTGTTCGGCCGCGTGTTCCAGTTCATCGGCGAGTTCGCGCCGAAGTCGATCGCCGTGACGCCCGACATCGAGAACTACCTCGATTTCGTCATGTCGATGTGCCTGGCCTTCGGCGCCACCTTCGAGGTGCCGGTGGTGGTGGTGATCCTGGTGCGCATGGGGATCGTCAGCATCGCCAAGCTCAAGGAAATCCGCTCCTACGTGATCGTCGGCGCCTTCGTGATCGCCGCCATCGTCACGCCGCCGGACGTGGTCAGCCAGCTGGCGCTGGCCATCCCGATGTGCCTGCTCTACGAGCTGGGTATCCTGGTGGCGCCGCTGTTTGCCCGCATCACCCGCGCCCCGCAGGACGCCTGAACGTTCAATCCGGCGCTCCGTGCTTTCCGCCGCGGCGGCAGCGCTCGGAACAATACTTCACCTGGTCCCAGTCCCGCTCCCACTTTTTGCGCCACGTGAATGGCAGCAAACAGTGTGCGCAGGTCTTCACCGGCAGCTCGGATTTCTTGCGCATCTTCATGCAAACGAGTCTACAGGACCGGGTGCCTGGCCCGGTCCCGCGTCAACTCCCTTTGCGGGTCAAGGGCAGTTCCCAATCACGTAATACCCGCTTGAAGTCTGCGCCAGCGTCGAGGTGTAGAACGTGTTGTTCAAGCCCATGTTCTGGTTCGACCCGTTGGCCAGCGCATAGCCGCCGCTGTTGTGCGCGCGTCCGGCCGTCACGTGCGCGTAGTTGCTGGCGGTGGTGGCCGTGCACGTGAAGCCGGAGGTGGTCGATCCAACGACGCTGGCGGATTTCGCACTTTCCACGCCGCCGTTCCCGGTCGCCGTCACCTCGTAGGTATAGCTGGTGCCAGAGGCCAGGCCGCCATCCGTGTAGCCCATCCCCGCCAGCGCCGCGCCATTGACCTTGGCGCCGTTGCGGTAGACGTTATAGCCGACCGCGCCATTGGCCGCGTTCCAGGACAGCGCGATGCTGCTGGCCGTGCGCGCGCCGATCGCCAGCCCGCCCGGAGGCAGCAAGGCGGGTGCGCTGCCGACCAGGAATTGCGGGATGGCGCAGGCGTTTGAGGTCAGGCCGGTCGTGCTGTTGGTCGCCGTCACCGTGCCCGAGTAGTAGCCATCCGCGCGCGATGCGTAGGCCTTGCTGAAGCTCGCGCCGCTGCCGGCAGCAAGGTCATTCACCGGGCTCGGCCCATTGAGCACCACGCGGTAGCTGCTGATCGCGCCCGCCGCATCGGTCGCGGCGCCATTCACCGTCACGGTCGACCCGGACACGCTGGCGCTGCACGACGTCATCGCTGGGGGCGCGGACTGCGACACGCGCAGGTTGTTCTTGAACCAGAAGTCCATCACGAAGGAGGGGTAGTTGACCTTGGTGGCGTCCACGTAATTGCTGTTCTGGCCACCGCTGCCTGCCGGCCACGCATGGGCCATGCCGGTCACGACGATTTCCGAGGTGCGCAGCTTGCCGTTGGCGTCCGTGTAGGGCACGTTGCTGCCGCCGGTCGGCACCGTGGCGGTGGCGCCCTTGGTGAAGGTGCCGCCATACACCTGGCGCATCGCGGCCGCGTTCAGCGGGCCGTAGGCCTGCCCCACCACGTAATCATTGGTGCCCCAGATGACGCTCGCAACCTGGGTCTGGAACTGGCTGGCGTTAGTGCCTGCCCACGAGGTACAGGCGCTGGCCACGCTGCTGGAGGTCGTGCCCGAGGGGACTGAGGAGATCTGCGAGCTCGACACGGTCGGCGACGGGCCGGCATTGATGCCGACCCCGGCGAAGACATCGGGCGCCACGCAGCCCATCACCATGGTCTTCGAACCGCCGGACGAGAGGCCGGTGACATACACCTGCTTGGGGTCGATCGCATACTGCGGGTTGCTTACAAAACGGTTGATCAGGTCGAGCAGCACCGCGTTGTGCCCGTAGCTGCGGCTGCGGTTGGTGGCGGCCCAGTCCCAGCAATGCGCGCCGTACAGGTTGCCGGTGGCGTTCGGAGCGAGGATCACGGCGCCATACTGGTCGGCGGCCGCCTTCCAGTTGTAACCGGCGTCGCCCGTGCCGGCGATGACGTCGTTGGCCGCGGTCTGCGCGCAGCCGTGCAGCACCAGCACCAGGGCGCGCTTGCCGGCCAGCGTCGGCGTCGTCGCAGGCCAGTAGTAGTAGCCGGTGAGGGCGCCGCCGTTGGTGGTGTCGGTGGCCCAGGTCTGGTTTGCACTCCACGTGCCCGGTCCGGCCTGGAGTTGTGCGGATGCGGGCGCAGCGAGCGCGATGCAGGCCGCAGAAATTGCCGCCTGTTTGAAGAGGAATGCCATGGAAGTCTCCGTTCTGTTCTTTGCAAGCACTACAGGACCGGAAACGCCAGGCGCAAGAAGCCACGCCTGTCCATGACCGGCAATCGACGACACAACAAGGGAAAAATCGGCGAGCCGGCCCGGCACGCCCGGGACGCCTAGGACGACGGCGAAGGAAGGAAGGTCATGGGATTTGTCTCCGGCTTATGGTTATTGGCCTGCTTTGAAGCGAGGTCCACATCCATTCTATCCCCGAAGATATTGCGCACAAGCGAGCGTGGAAGCACGCTGCTTGTGCGCTTTTGCACAGCAAGGCTGCTGTGCAATATCAACACATTGTCACAGTCTCCTGTGTTGCAACTTATTGCATCAGTTCCGAAATCATCTTCACCGGCGCGTTGCCGTAGCCGAGGAACTGGTCGTGGAATTCCTTCAGGTCGAAGCGCTCTCCCAGCTGGCGCTTGCGGCGCTCGCGCAGTTCCATGATCTGCTCGTAGCCGCTGTAGTAGCTGGTCAGCTGCACCGAGGTCAGCGACACGCGGCGCCACTTCTCGTCGGCCTCCTGGCGGGTCTGGAAGGCCTGGCGCACCAGCAGGTCGATTGCCTCGGCCTGCCCCATGCCGAGCACGTGCACGCTGTAGTCGAGGATGGTGTTGGTCACGCTGCGCAGGTTCCACTTCGAATACATCAGCCACATCTCGGGTGCGTTGTCGCCGTAGCCGTTCTCGAGCATCATGCGCTCGCCGTACACGGCCCAGCCTTCGACCATCGCGCCGTTACCGAACAGCGACTTCACCAGCGAGGGCGAACGGTTGGCGTAGACCAGCTGCGCGTAGTGGCCGGGGATGGCTTCGTGGATGTTCAGGATCTGCAGGATCCACTCGTTGTACTCGCGCAGGCTGCTTTCGGCCTGCTGCGGCGTGAGGCTGTCGAGCGGGGTGACGTTGTAATAGGTCTTGTCTTTCGGGCGGTACGGGCCCGGCGCATCGATGCTGGCGCCAGCCACGCCGCGCTGGTACATCGGCGTCTCGCGCACTTCCAGCGGCTTGTCGGCGTCGAGCGTCAGCAGGTTGCGGTCCGTGACGAACTTGTGCAGCAGCGGGATCTGGCGGCGGATCTCGGGCAGGAAGTTCTCGCGCGCGACGTGGCGGCTGGAGAGCTTGTCGATCATCATGCCGATCTTCTGGAAGCGGTCGCGCGGCTTGTTCACGCCTGCCATGTAGCGCGGCCACAGTTCGTCCGAGATCGTGTCCATGCGGGCGAGCAGCTCTTCGCGCGTGGCCAGGGCTTTGCGGAAGGTCTGCTCGGCGCTGCTGGACGACTGGATCTCGAGCGCGAACTTCTGCTCGTACAGGTTTTTGCCGGCGCGGAAGGGGCGCGGCTTGATGGCCCCGGTCGTCATGCCCTTGTCCTGGGCAATCAGGAAGTCCACATAGCCCAGCAGCGCAGTGCCTGCACTGGCAACGCGCTGCGCGAAGATGGCTTTTTCCTGCGCATTCAGGATCGATTCCTGGGCCGCCTTGCCCAGGTCGGCCAGCACCGCGAGGGTGCCCGGCGCCTGCGCGATGGCGAGCTGGGTGTGCTCGCGGGTCGGGTTGACGATCGAGGCTTGCGCGGCCTGGTAGTAGGCCGGCACGTTGGTCAGGCGCTTGAGGATGGTGCGCAGGCGCTGCGGCTTGGCCGCATAGTCGGTATTCAGGATCAGGTCGAGCGGCTGGGCGATGTTGTGCATCGACGGGTTCCACTCGTACTCGCGCCAGGTGGTCAGCTGCCAGCGGTCTTTTTCCAGCTTGTTCACCAAGAGGGCCAGGTCGGTGCGCTGGCGCGGCGACAGCTGGCGCACGTCCAGCTTGCCGAACTTGTCGAGCCATTCATTGGCAAAGGCGAGCTTCCTGGCGCGGGTGGCGGCGTCGGGAATGGTCAGGTTGGCGGCCTGCTCGAACTTGCCGACATAGACGGCGCCTTCCGGATCGACGCGCCACAGCGCGGTCAGGTACTGCATGCTCATGGTGTCGAGGCGGCGGTCGAGGCGTTTTTCGAGCGGGTTGGCGACCGGCGCGGCGGCCACGGCGACCGGAGCCGCCACCGCCGCAACAGCTGCCGCTGCGGCAGCTTTCTTCACGGGCGCCTTTGGCTTGCGCTTGTCGGCCGCTTTCGACTTGACCACCTTGGTGGCTTTGGCCTTGCCCTTGGCGGGCTTGCTGGTCTTGGCACTGGCAGGCGCCAGCGCGAAACTCGCCAGCAGGACAGCCAGCGCGATTTTCGTTTTCATCATTCTGTTCGAACCTGTGCAAAATAAAAGGTCAGGCGTCCCGTGCGCGGCAAGCGCAACAGAACACTTCAAGGCGCAAGAAGATTAGCACCATTCAGGCCGCTTGCGGACGGCTGAAACATTCCGACACGTAGTGCGTGTTTACTCGACGCTTATTCGAATTCGCCGCTGCGGATCATTTCCTGATGCACGGCGTTGACCGTCTCCACGGCCTGGCGTCCGCGCGCGATGTTGTGCAGCACGATCTCGCTGCCCTTCGTGAAGCGGTGGCCGATGCGCACGGTGTAGGAACGGGTGGCCCAGCTCACGAAACCGTTGACGTAGGTGGCGTCGTCCATGTCGCGCCATTTCACGCCGCTGACGCCCTTCTTCCAGGGCAGGACGCCCGAATGCACCCACACGCCGACATCGTCGTAATAGAGCTGCACGCTGCGCACCAGCAGGAAGCGGTAGGCCACCAGCAGCGCCGAGACAGCCAGTACGCCCGCCGCGGCGATCTCGTTCCACATGAAGGCCAGCGGCAGCGCGCCGGCGAACAGCACCACGGCCAGCGCCACCACGCCCGCATACGCCAGCCAGGATTTGACGCCGATGACATGGGCTTGCGCCGCCGTTGCCGCTTTGTCCAGTTCCATGCGTGTTATCTCTACTGTAAAAAGCGGCATGATCACATGGAATGCGTGGCTGCGCCAGCATGGGGTTCGTAGCGTGGGCGGGTCCTCCCGCCCACGCGGTGATCGCTGACGGCTTCGATATCGTACCGGATGATCTCGCTGCTAACTGTCACCGCTCGGGGAAAGACCTCGGCTCGTAGGGTGGGCAGATTCTGCCCACGCGGTGATAGTTATTGGCTCCGCTTTCGTGCCGGATGAACTTGCTGCCAACTATCACCGCGTGGGGTCATTCGGGCCAGTGGCCCGAATGACGAGCCGCCCACCCTACGAACCCAGCCCCTGCTTTAGCATCGCCAGCATGTCTCCCGGCGACAGGCGCGCCGCCATGTCGGTCCCTTCCAGCAGGCTGTCGGCCAGGCCGCGCTTGCGGTGGTGCAGGTCGACGATGCCTTCCTCGATGGTGCCGCGCGCCACCAGCCGGTAGATCGTGACCGGCCGCAGCTGGCCCATGCGGTGGGCGCGGTCCGAGGCCTGGTCTTCCACCGCCGGGTTCCACCACGGGTCCATGTGGATCACGTAGTCGGCCGCGGTCAGGTTGATGCCGACGCCGCCCGCCTTCAGGCTGATGAGGAACAGTTCGCCCTCACCGGCCTGGAAGGCATCCACGCGGCGCTTGCGTTCCTGCATCGAGGTGGCGCCGTCGAGGTATTGGTAGGGGATGTTTTTCCCGTCCAGGTATTTGCGGATCAGGCTCAGGTGATCGACGAACTGGCTGAACACCAGCGCCTTGTGCTTGTTCTCCAGCAGGCCGTCGACCAGGCGCGCAAAGGCCACCAGCTTGCTGCTGACGATACCGGCGCCGGGCGCCACCAGCTCCGGATTGCAGCAGGCGCGCCGCAGCCGCATCATCTCGGCCAGGATCTCGATCGATTTCTGGTTATCGGGGGCTTCGAGCGAGGCCAGCTTGTCGAGCGCCTGCCGCCGCAGCGACTCGTACAGCGCGCTCTCGTCCTGGTTCAGTTCGACCGGCAGCACGATCTCGGTGCGCGGCGGCAGCTCGCTCAAGACTTGCGCCTTGGTGCGGCGCAGGATGAAGGGCTGCGTCAGCCGGCGCAGGCGCATGCGCGCACCGGCTTCGGCGCGCTTGTCCTGTGCCTTCTCGATCGGCCCGGCAAAGCGCAACTGGAACTGGTCGGCGCTGCCCAGCAGGCCCGGGTTGATGAACCTGAACAGGTTCCACAATTCGCCCAGGTGGTTTTCCAGCGGCGTGCCGGTGGCCGCCATGCGGAAGTCGCCCTGCAGCGCCATTACGGCCTGCGAGCGCTTGGTATGCATGTTCTTGATCGCCTGCGCTTCGTCGAGCACGATGCTGTGCCACGGGCGCTTGGCGAACAGGGCCGCTTCCAGCTGCAGCAGGCCGTAGCTCACCACGACCACGTCGAAGGGGCCGGCATCCGCCACCGTCGCGGCGCGGTCGCCCGGCCCGAACAGTTTGAGATTGAGCGTCGGCGCAAAGCGCTCGGCTTCAGAGATCCAGTTCAGGCAGACCGAGGTCGGCGCCACCACCAGCGCCGGGCCGGTGGGTGCGCGCATCAGGAGCAGGGCCAGCGCCTGCAGCGTCTTGCCCAGGCCCATGTCGTCGGCCAGGCAGGCGCCGACGCCCCAGTGGGCCAGGCGTCCCAGCCACTCGAAGCCTTCGCGCTGGTAGTCGCGCAGCTCGGCCTGCAGGGTCGACGGCAGTGCCGGCGTGAAGGCTTCGCTGGCGGCCATGCGTTCGAGATGCTTGCGCCATTCCTCGTCGCCCGCCATGCTGCCGGCATCCCGGGCCAGCTCGGCCAGCGAGAAGCTGGCCAGCGGATGCATGCGCAGTTCGTCGCCGTGCATGCTGCCGTAATCGGCGAGTTCCATCAGGCGGCGGTGCAGTTCGTCGCTCAGGGCCAGGTATTCGTTGTCGCCCAGCGCCACGAAGCGGCTCTTTTCTTCGCGCAGCTTCTCGAGCAAGGAACCGAGGCTCATCACGCGGCCCTCGTCGATGACGACCTCGCCGCTGGCCGCGAACCAGTCCTTGTCGCGCCGCACCTGCACGCGCACCGATTTCGCATTGGCGCGTTTCGCCACGCGGAATTTCTCGCCCTCCGGCCAGGCCACCACCACCTTCGATGGGTCGAGCTCGCGCAGCTCTTCCACGAATTCCAGGCATTGCAGGGGCTGGCCCAGCAGCCATTCGCCGTGGTCCAGCTCCCCGTGTTCGAGCGCGTGGCAGGCGCCGACCAGCTGGCGCTCGGCTTCGCGCTCGGCATTCAGGTCCCGTTTCGCCTCGGTGCGCACGCCGTCGACGTCGCCGATCACGTTGTCCGCGCCGGTGCCGGGAGGGTAATAGGCGCCGCTTCCAGGCAGCGGGCGCACCAGGATCTGCATGCGCATGCCCTGTTGATAAGGGCGCAGGTGCAGGTGCAGGCGCGGGTCGGCCGCCACCTGTTCGATGTCGCCCGGGCTGGCGCCGATGTCCGACTGCACGGTGACGATGGACGAGATCGCGCTGATCGCGCGCAGTACGCGGCGCTCGGCTTCCACCGGCACTTCCAGGCCGGCGCCGACGATGGCGGCGATGCGGCGGTGTTCATCGAGGATGCGCACCAGGCGCAGCCGGGTTGGCGTCTCGCGGGTGACGATCACCTCGCCGTCCTGGTCTCCGGGAGAGGGTTGCAGGGTAATCACCACCTTGCCGCCGCGCGACTTCACCAGGAGCTCCGGCTCGCCCGGCAGCAGTTCCACCCGCGTGCCGGGCGAATCCATCCAGAACAGCAGCGGGTGGCCGACCAGCGAGGCCAGGGCTTTGTCGAGTTCGAATTCGAAGCGGATGCCGGTGCTGCCGTAGTAGCGGCGTCCGCCGATGGACGCCACCGCGGCCACATCCTGCGCGGTGAGGAAGTCGATCGCCGCGGCGTCTTCGGCCAGGCGCTTCAGGCCAACGGCGCGCCCGCGGCTCCAGCCGCCCTGGGCGTCGCGCTTTTGCTCGCGCGGTTCCAGCTCCTGCACGCCCATGTTTTCGTCGTAGCGGATCATCCAGACCAGGCGCGATTCGCGCACCACTTCCGTATTCAGCGCCGGCTGCAGGTTAATCAGGGCATTGAGCTGGCGCTCCCACGGTTCCTCGCGCTCGAACCAATGCGTGAGGTCGGTGAAGCGGTGCTTGCGCCGCAATTCGCTCGCATATGCCTCCTGGCCGACGAAACCGAGCTGGCCGAGCAGCGCCGCCAGCTGCGCCGACAGCAAATCGAAACCGGCGCGCTCGGATTGCTCCAGCATGTCTTCGATGTCCTGGCGCTTGCTAGTGAGCTGCGGCAGGCCGAGCCAGTGGTGCATCAGCGCGCGGAAGGTAAACGGTTCGAGCGCCATCTCCCAGCTGCGCGAGGCCAGCACTTCCGCATCGACGGTGCCGCGCCGGATCTCTTGCAGCATGCTGAGCTGGAAGACCACGGCGGTTTCCGGCCGCTGCACCGCGCGGGTGGCGATGTCGAGCCAGGTGTCGGCCAGTTTTAAATGGGCAGGCTGGTTGCTGCGCAGGAGGGCGGCCAGGTAAAGGTGGGCGCCGATGCCCTCGAAGATGGCCTTGCGCTTGCCGGTCTCGCGGCGCAGCCCCTTGAGCGCCGCTTCGATGCCGGGCAAGGCGATGTCGACGTCGTCACGCAGCAGCGCAATCACGTTGCGCAAGAACAGGCCGGCCGCGTCGTCGACATCCGCAAGCAGGGTCGACGCGTCATCGAGGCGTCCGCACAGGATCAAATGCTCGCCCAGCGCGATGCGCAGCGCAACCGACGGCTCCGCCTGCGCTTCGGCGGCGGCGCGGATGGCGGGCGCCATCGCAGGCTCGCGCTGGGTGTGCTGCACCAGCACCGCCAGTACGCCGTCGACCAGCGAAGGATGGATGTGTTCCAGGATGGCCGGGTCGAAGGGCCGGGCGCAGACTTCGACCAGCGGGTGCAGGTAGGACGCTTCATGGCAGCGCAGGCAGGCGGCCAGCAGCGGCGTGACGACGGCCGGGCCTTCGCGCCTGAGCAGTGCGATGCGCAGCAGCGCCAGGCCCTGGCGGTAGCTGCGCAGCATCGGCGTACCCTGCCAGTCGCGCCGCAGCGGGGTCACGTGTTCATAGGCAGCTTGCACGGTGGGGAACAGGCCGGTGTCCAATGCCTTCGCCAGCGCTGGCCAGGTCGCGGCGGGTGCGATCATGAAGCCGCGCCCCGCCACGTCGGTCACCAGCCCGGCCGCGCGCAGCCGCTCCAGCTCGGCCGCCCATTGTTCGGGGGGCAGCGCCAGGCCGACGGCCATCAGGTGTTCGAGGATGCGCTGGCGGCCCATCGGCTCGCCGGCCAGCGCCAGCAAGGCCAGGATCGCCTGCTCGCCGAAGTCGTATTCGCCCAGGGTCATGCCGGCAGGTTCTCGATGTCCACCGCGGGCAGGCCGGCAGGAACAGGCAGGCCGAATACGCGCAGGTAGAACACCAGTTCCGCTTCCAGCGTACGCACCACACTCTCGGCCTTGCGGAAGCCGTGGCCTTCGCCCTCCAGCGTGATATAGGCTACCGGCAGCTTGCGTGCACGCAGCGCCTCGACCATCGTCTCGGACTGCTGCGGCGGCACCACCATGTCGTCCAGGCCCTGGAAGAAGATCATCGGCCGGTCCAGCTTGTCGGTGTGGTGGATAGGCGAGCGCTCGCGGTAGACGCTGTCGGCACGTTCCGGCGGGGCGATCAAATACTGGTTGTAATGCGATTCGAACTTGTGCGAGTCGGCGTCGAGCCCGGCCAGGTCGGACACGCCGTAATAGCAGGCGCCGGCCTTGAACAGGTCGTGGAAGGCGAGGGCGGACAAGGTGGTCAGCCCGCCGGCGCTGCTGCCGCGCACCAGCAGGCGCTCCGGATCGGCCAGGCCCTGTTCGCTCAGGTAGCGCGCACCGGCCACGCAGTCTTCGACGTCGACCACGCCCCACTGGCCCTTGAGCAGGTCGCGGTAGGCGCGCCCAAAACCCGTGCTGCCGCCATAGTTCACGTCGAGCACGGCGAAGCCGCGGCTGGTCCAGAACTGGGTCGACAATTTGAGGGTGCTGGTGGCCATGCCGGTCGGGCCGCCGTGGCCGATGACGATCAGCGGCGGCAGCTCGCCCGCCAGCGGTGCGAAATCGGCATTCGTCGGCGGGTAGTGGAAGGCGTAGGCGGTGCGGCCGTTCGCGCTCGGGTAGTTGATGCTGCGCGGGACCGAGAGATCGCCGGCGGGCGGTAGCATATTGATGGATCGTGCCGGCACCTCATGGGTTCCCGCATCCAGGTCGATGCGCGCCAGCTCGGGCGCGACCGTCGGCGCGCCGCCCAGCAGGGCGACGGCCTCGCTGTTCACGCGCAGCTCGCGGATTTCCTCGTAAGGCGTGGCTATTTCAGTGAGTTCGCCGCCGCGCAGGCGCGCCAGCTTGCTGACGCCATCCTCGATATAGGCGCAGACGATTTCGTCTTCCGAACGGAAGCCGTACAGCGAACCGCCGAAGTTCCAGTGCGGCCCGCCGAATTCCGCCGCGCGCGGGCACAGCGCGTGTACGACGCCATGGTCGTAGCGGTACAGATTCCACCAGCCGCTGCGATCGGACACGAAGTGGAGCAGGCCGCCGGGCGACCATTCGGGCTGGCAGATCGATTCCTGCGGCCCGCCCGCCACCAGCCGTCCGTTCGCCAGGCTGCCGTTGTCCAGGATATCGGCCAGCCACAGCTCGGTGCCTTCCCACGGCATGCGCGGGTGGTCCCAGCACAGCCAGGCCAGGTGGCGGCCGTCCGGCGAAATGCGCGGCGCGGCATAGAAATCGTTACCGTCCACGAGTACGGTTTCAAGGCCGTCGGCACCGATGGCGGCGATCGTGTTGACGGGATAGTGGCCGCCCGCGGAATGGTCTTCGCGCACCGTCACCAGTCGCCCGCGCCCCGCATCCACCACGAAGTCGGCATAGCGGTGGGCGTTATCGAGCGTGAGCGCGCCCGGCTCGCCGCCCGGCTGCACGCGGTACAGGCGGCCATCTGCATGGTTGGAGAACCAGGCCACGCCACCGGCGACGGCATAGGCGCCGCCGCCATATTCATGCACCTTGCTGCGCACGTTGAAGGGGGCCGGCGTCAGTTCGCCAGCGCTGCTTACCAGCGTCGAGCGCCCCGCCTCGCTGGCCCGGCCTTCCAGCCAGTACAGGCTGGCGCCGTCGAGCGTCAAGGAAGCCAGCGGGGTGGCGCCGGCGGCAACGACGGCGGCGCTGATCGGGGACGTCCACGTGCCGCAGGGTGCTTGCTGTTTGGTCATGACGGGTTCCTTCAAAGACTGGAATGGCATTATAAGTGGGGGCCCGGGGATGCGATAATAGGCGTTTCCTTCTGTCCTTCATTGCCAGCCATGCCACAATTTGCCCCGCTCCAGAACGACACCTTCCTGCGTGCGCTGCTGCGCCAGCCGACCGATTACACCCCGGTGTGGCTGATGCGCCAGGCGGGCCGCTACCTGCCGGAATACCGCGCCACGCGCGAACGCGCCGGCTCGTTCCTGGGGCTGGCGAAGAATCCGGACTATGCCACCGAAGTCACCCTGCAGCCGCTCGACCGCTTCCCGCTGGACGCGTCGATCCTGTTCTCGGACATCCTGACGGTGCCGGATGCGATGGGCCTGGGCCTGTATTTCGCCGACGGCGAAGGCCCGAAGTTCGAGCGTCCGCTGCGCAGCGAAGAAGCGGTGCGCGCTTTGGCAGTACCGGATATGGCGTCGCTCGACTATGTCTTCAAGGCCGTGACCCAGATCCGCACCGCGATCAATGGCCGCGTGCCGCTGATCGGCTTCTCGGGCAGCCCGTGGACGCTGGCCTGCTACATGGTCGAAGGCGCCGGCTCGCGCGAGTTCCATACCGTCAAGAAGATGATGTACGCGCGGCCCGACCTGATGCACCACATCCTGGACACCAATGCGCGCGCCGTGGCGCAGTACCTGAACGCCCAGATCGATGCCGGCGCCCAGGCGGTGATGATCTTCGACTCCTGGGGCGGCGCGCTCGCCGACGGCGCTTACCAGGAGTTCTCGCTGAACTACATGCGCCAGATCCTGGGCCAGCTGAAGCGCGAGAAAGACGGCGTCCGCATCCCGGCGATCGTGTTCACCAAGGGCGGCGGCCTGTGGCTGGACGAAATGGCCGACATCGGCGCCGATGCGCTGGGCCTGGACTGGACCGTGAACCTGGGCCGCGCGCGCGCGCTGGTCGGCGACCGCGTCGCCCTCCAGGGCAACCTCGACCCGGCCATCCTGTTCGCGCCGCCGGAGCAGATCCGCGCCGAAGTCGAGCGCAGCCTGAGCGCCTACGGAACCCCATCGACAGGACATGGCCACGTGTTCAACCTCGGCCACGGCATTTCGCAGTTCACGCCGCCGGAATCGGTGACGGCGATGGTCGACGCTGTCCACAGCTTCAGCCGCAAGCAGCGGACTGCCTGAGATTCATCCTTGTTGCGGCGACGACAGGGTTTTGCGGACCTGCCATTGCCGCAGCAAAATCACACTTGTTCACAAGTTCGTAAAACATCAAATTTATTCCTGTGGACATCTTTGCGAAAGAAATAAAATCGTAAGTGGTTGATTAATAAGCATATTTTACTTAAAGAACTGTGGATTTACACAGTAACAGTCAAGCTCCCCCAGTGAAATGTCCCAGCTTTACGCGCCTTGTTCACAAAGTTATCAACAGGCGCGCATGAGTTTGGCGAAAAGCCGTTCGTTTACGGGGACTTAGCCCAACTCTTCAAGTAAGGTGTGAAGAGTGTGGTGCAACGCAGCGAGTTTTCCCTGTCAGCTATGCAGTTATGCACAGCAAGCCGATTCCAGATGGACTTGTTAACAGGGATAACTCAATATTTTCAAGCCATTGAATTCATTGAGAATTTTTGTATTTCTCTTGTGAATCCCGGACCCTGAGTTGATCTAACGTAAACCTCCAGCGGGGTCAAGTACCGCACTATTCACAAAGTTTTCCACAGCTTGCAGGCATAAAGAAGGTTGGATTTGGCACACTGTTTCCTTGAAGTCGCGCTCGATACGCCGCTCAACAGCTGCTTCGACTACCGCTGGCCTTGCCAGCCGGGCGACGAGCCCCTGGTAGGCCAGCTGGTGCTGGTGCCATTCGCGCGGCGCGAGGTGGTTGGCCTGGTCGTGGCGGTCAAGGAACACTCCGAGGTTCCGCCGGACAAGCTCAAGGATGCACTGGCCGTGCGCAGCCAGCTCTCGCCGCTGTCCGCACGCTGGATCGCGCTGGCCCGTTTCGCCGCCGACTATTACCAGCGGCCGCTGGGCGAGGTGGCGCTGCCCGGGTTGCCGAAGAACCTGCGCGTACCCAAGACCGTGGCGCTCGATCGCGCGCTGAAGAAACTGGCCAAGGACGAGACGCCGCACGACCCTACCCCTTCCGGCATGCCGGCGCTGAATCCGGCGCAGCAGGCGGCGGCCGATGCCATCGGCGGGGCGGTGGGCTTTACGCCGATCCTGCTGTACGGCGTGACCGGCAGCGGCAAGACCGAGGTCTACCTGCAGGCCTGCGCCCAGGTGCTGGCGCGCGATGCGCAGGCCCAGATCCTGATCCTGGTCCCCGAAATCAACCTGACCCCGCAGCTGGAAGGGAATATCCGTGCGCGCTTCCCGGGCGTGATGCTGGCAACCCTGCACAGCAGCCTGTCCGAGGGCGAGCGCACGCTGCACTGGATGGCCGCGCACGCGGGCAAGGCGCGCATCGTGCTCGGCACGCGCCTGGCGATCCTGTCCTCGCTGCCGCATCTGAAGCTGATCGTCATCGACGAAGAGCACGACCCCTCGTACAAGCAGCAGGAAGGCCTGCGCTATTCGGCGCGCGACCTGGCGGTCTGGCGCGCGCACCAGCTGGCGATCCCGATCGTGCTGGGCTCGGCCACGCCCTCGCTCGAGAGCTGGCACCACGCCGCTACCGGGCGCTACCGCAAGCTGGAGCTGCGCGAGCGCGCCGTACGCGACGCCGTGCTGCCGACCGTGAAGCTGGTCGACCTGGAGCGAGACCGCCCGAAAGACGGCTTGAGCGGCGCGCTGCTGGCCGCCCTGCGCCAGCGGCTGGACCGCGGCGAACAGTCGCTGCTGTTCCTGAACCGGCGCGGCTATGCCCCGGTGATCACCTGCGAGGCCTGCGGCTGGATCAGCAACTGCACCCGCTGCACCTCGTTCATGGTGCTGCACAAGCCCGAACACCGGCTGCGCTGCCACCACTGCAGCCTGGAGCTGCGCATCCCGCGCAACTGCCCGACCTGCGGCAACGTCGACCTGCAGCCGCTCGGGCGCGGCACCCAGCGCGTGGAGGAGGGCTTGCAGGCGATGTTCCCGGAAGCGCGCATCCTGCGCATCGACGCCGATTCCACCCGCCTGAAGGGCAGCGCCCAGGCGGCCTTCGACACCGTGCACCGGGGCGAAGTGGATATTTTGATCGGCACCCAGATGGTCGCCAAGGGCCACGATTTCAAAAAGCTGACCCTGGTGGGGATCCTGAACCCGGATACCGCGCTGTTCTCGCAGGATTACCGCGCCAGTGAGCGCCTGTTCGCCCAGCTGATGCAGGTGGCGGGACGCGCCGGGCGCGCCGGGGCGGCCTCCGAGGTGCTGGTGCAGACGCGCTATGCCAGCCATCCGCTGTATGGCGCCGTCGTGCGCCACGACTACGACCGCTTCGCCGGCAGCCTGCTGGAAGAACGCCGCCAGGCCGGGCTGCCGCCTTACATGTACCAGGCGCTGCTGCGCGCCGAGGCGCCCGAGCTGGCCACCGCCATCGCCTTCCTGGAGGCGGCGCGCGACAGTTATCCGCATGAAGCCATCATGATCAACGACCCGATCCCGATGACGATGACCCGCGTGCACAACGTCGACCGCGCCCAGCTGCTGGTGGAGTCGAGTTCGCGCCCGGCGCTGCAGGCATTCCTGCGCGAGTGGATCGACATTTTGCGCGCCATGAAGTCGCGCGTGCGCTGGTCCCTGGAAGTCGATCCGCTCGATATCTGATATCCCCGCATGTGTGGCGATCGGTGAGAATTCACGCCTCCCGGTTCTGCTAGAGTCCTGTCCTTGATTCGAGCATTCCGAAAGGCCGCCATGCGCGCATCCATTACCGCTACCTTGCTGCTTGCCCTGATGGCGGCAGCGCCCACGGCATCTGCCGGTACCTACGCCGGCGCCATGGCGGTCGACGCCGTCCGCAACAGCATTGCCGCGCGCGACTGCGTCACTGCCGTCAAGCGGCTGAAAAGCGGCCTGGAAAACGAGTATCCCGAAATGGCCCTGCTGGCCGGGTCGATGTACGAGAACGGCATCTGCGTCAAGCGCGACTGGTCGCGCGCGGTGACTTTCTACGTGCAGGCGCACGACGCGGGTGAAAAGGACGGCTCCGCGCGCCTGGTCGCCGGTTATGCCGATCCGGCCAATGGTCCGGACGTGGCTGCAGCGCTGTGGTGGGCCTGGAAGAATCCCGGGGCCCTGCCAGCCTATTGCGGGGTGTCGACGGAGGCGCTGGCGGATCCCGACCGCTTTGTCGCCGAGTTGAATGCCTGGCCCAAGGACCGGCTGGCGGCCTGCAACTACATCGTCGGCGTACTCGCGACCATCGCGGCCGAAGTGAAGTACCCGGAACTGGCATCCAGCCATGGCATCGGCGGCGACGTCACGCTGCGCTTTTTAGTCGGCGTGCCGCGCATCGAGCTGCAGCGCGGCCAGTCGCACGAGTATGAACTGGTCGGCTGGGTCAGCTCCGACACGCTGCGCGACCGCAAGACGCGCAAGATGGGCGACGGCTTCGAGGCCGCGCTGAGCAGCGTGGCCAACCGCGCGCTGGCGCGTTATCCGCATCCGGGGGGGATTCCGGCCGATACGCTGGTCCAGGTGCAGTTCAGTTTCGGGATCAGCCACGTGGTGCGCTGAGCACTGCCGCCGGCCGTCTCCAAATAACGAAAGCGTCCAATGTATTCACAACCGTCCGCATTCCTGGTGTTCCTCTTGCTGCTGGCTGCCGTGTCGACGGCTGCAAAGGACCGCCGTATCAAAATCGGCTTCCTGGTCGCGACGATTGTGTGTGCAGTGATTGGTGGGAGCGGGATGCTGGGGTGAATCCCCTCGCATTGCTTTACTGCGATTGACGTGTACATCGATCTGTTGTGTAATCACAATAAATCGTACAGGAATCGAATAGTCTTATGGTTTTACACAATAGGATCGCGCTGTTCCGTGCGGAGCGTGGAATCTCGCGACGGGATCTCGCTGAAGCAGTCGGTGTCAACAACCAGACCATCGGGTACCTGGAGCGCGGAGACTACAAGCCCAGCCTGGAGCTGGCGATGAAGATCGCCCAGCACTTCGGTGTCAGCGTCGAGATGCTGTTTTCTTTCCAGCGCTTCGAGCCGATCGCCATGACCTTGAAACGAGCAGGAGAAGATGAATGAGCGCGACAGGCAAAACGGCACTGCAGAGGATGGATACGTTGGTCCGGTGGACCGATGCATCGGAGATGGTCACGCGCGATATGTCCAGTGACGCCGATGCGCGGCGGCGGTACCGGCCGATGCGCTGGTTGCCGCTGCTGCCGATGGCATGCGGAGTGGGACTGGTCTCCTCGGCGATCGCTTTCCCGGTAGCGCAGGCAGTGTATGCCGTTGCCGGCCCGATTGTGGCGACGATGGCGGCGGTTTCCCTCAATGGTCCCTTGGGTAAACCATCCATGGATGACGACGAACGGGAAGCCGCGTTGCGCAAGGATGCATTCCTGTTCTGCCTGGCCGTACTGGCTTTGTTGAACATGGTCGGTGGACCAGCGTTGATGGTCATGGCAGCGCTGCAGGGATGGGAGATGGAGCGACTGCTTGGCATCGCGTTTGCGCTTGTTATCGGCAACCTGACGTGGTTCGGTAGTCTTCCCACGCTCTATGCCAGCTGGAAGTCGCCGACGCTCTCCGTCTTTGAAGAATAATCCAGGCCCCTGCTTTTAATGAACGAAAGGTGTACCGCCATGTGGACCAGATTGAGCGCTTACTTCGCTGCGTCGAACCGGACGTTCGCGTGTTCGTTTCCAGCCGCCGTCGTGGGTGCCGCCGCCTTGTACTACCTGTCGGCTTCCTGGTTCTGGCTGGTGCCGGCAGTGACTGCCGTGATCGAGGCAATGGCGAAAATAGTCGAAATCTGGCATCGCAAACCTACAGCCTTGACCGAGTGAGTGCGGTAACGCCCCTATCCCTCAGCCTGCAGCTCCTCCAGGCCAAACCCGCCACGCCTGAGCCACCCGCGCACGATCGTGAACGTCCACGCACGTTCGGCCAGCGCATCGTCGCCTGCGCCACGCGCATCCCATGCCACTTCCGCGACCCCCTGCAGCTGCAGCATGTCGCCCGATGAGAAATCCACCATCACCAGCGCGGCCCGCGGCTCCAGCAGCAGGTTGCCCAGCGTGTTGAAGTAGCGGTTCCCCGGATAGTCCGGCACGGTCAGCACGTTTCCCTTCGCGCGCAGGAAGCCGGCCGCGCCGCCGCGGTGCGAGATATCGAGGCCGCGTACCGCGCGTCCGGGCGCAGCGCCGCTGGAGGTGGCGACGAACATCGTTTTGCAGCCTGCGATCATGGACACCGCCGCTTGCGGCAGGTCTGCCCCGAATGCTTCCACCGGCCCGGGTTCCCGCTCCACGCGCGCCAGCCGGCGTACGTGGATGTATTTGGGGCAGTTACCGAAGGATTGATGCACACGCACCGACAGTCCTTGCCCGTCCACCTGCGCGACGACGCCGTTGGCCCGATTGCGGCGCCGGGTGGCCAGGTCGATGCCGAGCAGGCCGATCTCTCTACCTGAGGCCAGGCAGGCACGCGCCGCATCGCCGGCGCCGGGCAGGGCGGCGACATGCAGTGTTCCCGGGGCGGGGCTGGAGACGAAGCCCGGATCGCCGTGCAGGAGCGTGGCGAGCGGCCATCCGGTGTCGTCCGGCACGGCGACGCACAGGAAGGGCAGCAGGGGGAAGAAGCTGCGGTGCTGGTCGGGCATCTGCGAGCGGATCGGGGCGCCGGCCGGGCCGCCGCCGGCCAGGTGCTGGGCACGCTGCTCGCCGGCGTGGAAGGGGGAGGGGAGGCGATGGTCGCTCATGGGATCACTCCGCGGGCATGGGCACGAAATGCGGCAAGGCCTGGATGCGGGCGATCCAGGCGCGCACCTGGGGATAAGGTTCCAGCGCGATCCCGCCTTCGGGCGCATGCGCGACATAGGCGTAGCAGGCGATATCGGCCAGCGTCGGGCGCTCGCCCGCGAGAAAGGCGCGTCGCTCCAGGGTGGCGTCCATGAAGCCCAGCGCCTTGTCCGCCAGCTTGCGCATCAGCGCCGGCGGCATGCCGGTATCGTAGAAGCGGGCCGAGATGCGCGCCTTGGCCGGACCGAAGGCGATCTCGCCCGCCGCCAGCGACAGCCAGCGCTGCACCTCCGCGGCGCCTATCGGGTCGTCGGGCAGCCAGCCGGTGCCGGGCGCGTAGCGGCGGGCCAGGTAGACCAGGATCGCATTGCTGTCCCCCAGTACGAGCTCGCCGTCCTGCAGGACCGGAATCTGGCCGAGTGGATTGAGGCGCAGGAAATCCGCGCCCTGCCGCACATCCGCCGGTGCATCGATGCGCTGGTAAGGCAGCTGCAGCAGGTGCAGGAACAGTTCGACCCGGTGGGTATGGCCGGACAGTGCGGTGCCGTGCAGGATCAGGGAAGGAGAAGTCATGGCCGCATGCAGGAAAGTGATAGAGGCTCCAGCGTAGACCTGCCGGCATCCTTGCGGAATACCGCATAATGACAATTCATTCTTTCACTTGGCGAAACAATGGACCGTCTGGACGAACTGCAGGTCTTCCTGGCCATCCTCGACGCCGGCAGCCTGGCTGCAGCATCGCGCAAGCTGCGGCGCTCGCCCTCGGCCGTCACGCGCATCCTGTCGGCGCTCGAAGAGCGCATGGGCGTGCGCCTGTTCGAGCGCAGTACGCGCCGGCTCACCGCGACCAATGAAGGCCTGGGCCTGGCGGGGCAGGCGCGGCGCCTGCTGGCGGACTACGACAGCGCGATGCGCGAACACCAGCAAGCGCCGCCGCGCGGCCTGCTGCGCGTCACGGCGCCGATGGTCTTCGGCCGGCGCCACATGACGCCGGTGGTCACGCGCTTCCTTACGCGCTATCCGGAAGTCCAGGTCGACCTGGTCCTTGCCGACCGCAACATGGACCTGATCGAGAACGGCATCGACCTCGCCCTGCGCATCGGCGCGCTGGACGATTCGGGACTGGTCGCACGCAAGCTCGGCGTGGTGCGGCGCATGACGGTGGCCAGCCCGGCCTACCTGGCGCACCGCGGCGAACCTGCGGGACCGGAAGCGCTGGCACAGCACGAGCTGATCCTGACGACGACCGTGCGCGGACTGCCCGAATGGCGCTACCAGGACGGCACGCGCGAACACGTGGTCCGCTTCACCCCGCGCCTGCAGCTCAACGATGTCGAAGCGGTGCTGCATGCGGCGTGCGAGGGCTTCGGGATTGCCAAGGCACTGTCCTACCAGGTCGCGCCCGACCTGGCATCGGGCGCTCTCGTGCGCCTGCTGGGCGATTACGAGCAGGAGCCGCTCCCGGTCCACCTGGTGTTCCCGAGCGCGCGCCTCATGACGGCGCGCCAGCGCGCTTTCGTCGATTTCGCCGTGGAAGAGTTCGGGCAGCTGCAGCTGCTTGCCTGAAGGGCCAGTCGAGCAACCCTGCCAGCCTACAAGGCGCAGGTACGAAACCCGGAGAAGATATCGTCACGCCCGGGTGTGTAGAAGTTGCGGAAATGCGGGGAGCGCAGCCGCATCGGCGTGGCGAACGAGGCCCCACGCAAGACCTGGCGGCTCCCGAAATACGGCGCCGAATACTCCAGGTAGCGGTCCGGGGCGAACCCCGCGTAAGGATGGAAGGGCGAGGCTGTCCATTCCCACAGCTCGCCCCAGCGAAAGCCAGGCTGGCCGGAACCCGCTGCGCATTCCCACTCCTCTTCGGTCGGCAGGCGCCGTCCGGCCCAGCTGCAATATGCCTGCGCCTCGTACAGGCTCACATGGCGTACTGGTTCGGCAGGGTCCAGCGTGGCCGCGCTGCCGAAGCAATTGGTGCGCCACGCATCGCCTGCTGCTTCCCGCTGCCAGTAGCGCGGCGCCACGCGCTGCTCCAGCGCCAGCCATGCGCGCCCGGCATCGCTCCAGTATACGGGGCACTGGTAGCCGCCATCGCGCATGAACGCCAGGTAGGCGCTATTGGACACCAGGCCGGCGTCGATCGCGAACGGGGCCACGCGGCAAGGCGCTGCCTGCTTTTCGTTGTCGAACACAAAGCCGCGCGACTGGTCGCCGCCGCGCAGGAAGTCGCCGGCGCAGGCAATCTCGGCGCAGGCCGGCGCCACCCCTACGTTTGCGGCCATGGCGGCGATAGCAGCAGGCGCCGCCGCGCCCAGGGTCTGCAAGGTGTACAGCAGGGCTTCCCCATGCATGTCCTCGTGCGCCAGCACCAGGCGAAACGGGTAGAGCGCCGCGTCCTCATCGGGTGTATGCGCGAGCCGGTCGCGGACCTGGTCCAGCACCTCGCCGCAATATTCCTTGATCGCCACCGGATCGGGCAGCGCTAGCGCCCAGCGCGTGCCGTGGGCCACGGTGTTCGAATCGAACCAGTCGTCGGCGCGCGCCTGCAGCGAAGGCTTGACGGCGTCGCCCGGCTTGCTGCTGAGCGCTTCGCGCAGGACGAACCATTCCGCGAACCAGGCGATATGTCCCAGCTCCCACAACGGCAGGTTCAGGATGGGCAGGTGCGGCACCTGCGCCGCCTCGCCGTAGCCGGCTGCGGCGAGGGCGTCGAACAAGGCCAGCGTATGCCGGCGCGCGTCCTGCAAGGCGAGGTCCAGCTCGCGCGGGCCCAGGTGGCGGAAGGATGAATGGTCGTCGGTCATGCACCCATTGTAGGTCTTCCTGGCGCCGCCAGTTCGAGGCGCAGCCGCACTGTCTGATCCTTGGCCATCCGCTCGACCTCGAAATGCAGCTTACGCGCCAGCGCGATCATCGCGGTATTTTGCGACAGGGCGTTGCCGGAGATCTGAGCCGTGCCACGCATGCGGCAATAGGCGATCAGCTTGCTCATCAGCATTTCGCCAAGGCCCAGCGCTTTCAGGTCGGAGCGGACGATGAGCATGAACTCGCCGTCCAGGTTGTCCGGATCGGCGACCACGCGCGCCATCCCCAGCGTTTCCGGCTTGCCTTCCAGGTCCGGGCGGGTGGCGATGAAGGTCATTTCACGGTCATAGTCGATTTGCGTAAAGCGGCTGAGCTGGGATGGCTGCAGTTCGCGCACCCGCACGAACAGGGGATAGTGAATATCGTCCGCTGTAAGCGCGTTGAAGAAAGCGATATGCGCGACGCCGTCTTCAGGCCGGACCGGCCGCAGCACAAGCTGCTGGCCGTGCCAGTCGACGCTGTCTTCCAGTTCGTGTGGATAGGGAAGAATGGCCAGCCGGTCCAGGGGATGCGCACCAGCCTCCACCGGGGCAAGGCGCAGGCGCGCGTCCAGGGCCACGACGCCGTCGCCGTCGGCCAGCAGGGGATTGATGTCGAGTTCCGCGATTTCCGGCATATCGATGACCAGCTGCGCGACCTGCACCAGGGTGCGGCAAATGGCGTCGACATCCGCCGGGGGGCTGTTGCGGTAGCCGGCAAGCAGTTTCGATACCCGCGTACGCGACACCATGTCGCGCGCCAGCACCATGTTGAGCGGGGGCAGGCCGACCGCGTGGTCGTCCATGACTTCGACGGCGATGCCGCCCTGGCCGAACAGGATGACCGGACCGAAGACAGGATCGGTGCTCATTCCGATGATCACTTCGCTTGCCTGCGGACGCCGGGCCATCTGCTGGACGGAAAATCCCTGCAGGCGGGCCTGCGGCTGCAGCGCCGACAGGCGCCTGTGCATTGCCTGGGCGGCCATGCCGACCGCCTCTGGCGTCTCCAGGTCGAGGATGACGCCGCCGACATCGGATTTATGGTTGATATCCGGGGACAGGATTTTGACGGCCACCGGAAACCCGATCTGCTGCGCATCGAGCACGGCTTGTTCCACGGTACGGGCGATGCGCGTTTTCACCACCGGGATGCCATAGGCTGCGAGCACCTGCTTGGCTTCGGGTTCGGACAGCATCTCGCGTCCTTCCGCCAGCGCGGCATCGATCACGGTGCGCGCGGCCGAGCGCTGCGGAATCGGATCGCCGGACGCCGAGGGCGGCACCTGCATCAGCAGGTCCTGGTTGCGCCTGAAGTGAACGATCTGAAGGAAGGCTTCCACTGCCTGCTCCGGCGTGTCGAAGGTCGGGATCCCCGCATCGGAGAAGATGCGTCTGGCTGGCGCCACGGTGTCGCCGCCCAGCCAGCAGGCGAGGATGTTGCGTGACGCCGCACGTACCAGTGGGGCAAGCGCCTCGGCGATCTCGGCGCTCGAAACGATCGCCGTCGGCGCGTGGACGAACAGGATCGCGTCCGAGCCCTCGTCCCGCAGCAGGGCCTGGAAGGCGTCGACGTAGCGGCTCACCGGCGCATCGCCGATGATGTCGACCGGATTGGCATGCGACCAGGCCGCAGGCAGGGCGGCATCGAGCCGGGCCAGGGTGGCCGGGGACAGCACTGCCAGGGTGCCGCCTCCGCAGACCAGCGCATCTGTGGCCATTACCCCGGGACCCCCGCCGTTGGTCAGGATCGCCAGGCGTTCGCCACCAAGCGGGCGCGCCCGGGACAGCGTTTCCACGGCGGCGAACAGGTCTTCGGTCGACAGGACGCGCAGCATGCCGGCGCGGCGGATGGCGGCATCGTAGACGGCGTCGGATCCGGCCAGGGCGCCGGTGTGCGAGGCGGCGGCCCTGGCCCCCTCGGGAACGCGGCCCGATTTCAGGATCAGGGTTGGCTTGCTGCGCGCGGCCGCGCGGGCGGCGGACATGAACTTGCGCGCATGCTTCAGGTCTTCCATATACACCAGGATGGCGCTGGTATTCGGATCGGTCGCCAAATAATCGAGCACGTCGCCGAAATCGATGTCGGCACTGTCGCCGAGCGAAATGAACTTGGAAAACCCGATCCCGCGCGACTTCGCCCAGTCCAGGATGCCGGTTACCAGCGCACCCGATTGCGACACGAACGCGAGGTGTCCCGGCAAGGCGCCGGTATGGGCAAAACTGGCATTGAGCCCAATGCCGGGCACGAGCAGGCCGACACAGTTGGGCCCAAGCAGGCGCAGCAGGTAAGGCCTGGCTGCGTCCAGCGCCGCCTGTTTCAGGCTCACGCTGGTGCCGTCCAGGAGCGCGCCCATGCCCGCACTCAGTATGATCGCGGCGCGTGTCCCGGCCGCTCCCAGCTCGGCGACGATACCCGGCACGGTCGCCGCAGGCGTGCAGATGATCGCAAGCTCAGGCACTTCCGGTAAATCGGCGATGGATGGGTAGGCGGTTTGTCCGCACAGGCTGTCGTGTTTCGGGTTGACCGGATAGACCTTCCCCATGAAGCCGCCCCCGGCCAGGTTGTGCAGTACGGTCGCACCGACACTGTGCGGCCGGTTCGACGCACCGACGACCGCGACCGACCGGGGCGCAAACAGGTGTTCCAGGTTCCTGACACTCATGACTTTCCTTTAGGTAGAAGACGGCAAGGTCACCCAGGCGCAGCAAAATGGGCTGGGAGGGCCAGTGCACGCGGATGCGCGCGGGCGGTAAGACGGCGTCACCAGTAGCCAAGCAGTTTCCACCAGGCGCCGCCGACGAGGGCGAAGATCGCCAGCTCTACCACGCACATGACGAAGCCGACTCGCCACCACAAGCCCATCGTCACATAGCCGCTCCCGAAAATGATCGGCGAGGTGCCGGTGGCGTAATGCGTCAGCGTCATCATGATCGACGAGCCGGCGGTCATCATCAGCAGGAAGGGCGCCAGGTAGGCGCCCGGCAGCAACTGCGCACCGACCAGCAGGAAGGCCAGCATCATGGCGCTGATGTGGGCGGTGGTGCTGGCGAACAGGTAGTGCGAGAAAACGAAGGCCAGCAGCAGGACGGCGCCGGCGCCCATCCACCCCATCCCGCTGGCGACAATGGCATCGTTCATGGCGAGCGAACCCCAGGCAACGACGCCCAGCTTGTTCAACTGCTCGGCCAGCATGACAAGCGCGCCAAACCAGATCAGGGTGTCCCATGCACTTTTTTCCGACAATACGTCATCCCAGTCGAGCGTGCCGGTGATGACCAGCACGAACAAGCCGACGAAGGCGACTACGGTCGGATCGAGGGTGAACGCCGGGCCGAACAGCGCTGCAGGCAGGTTCGCCCACAGCACCAGCAGCAAGCCGAAGGTGCCCAGCATGACTTTTTCTTTCGGCGCCAGCGGACCCATGCGCTTCAGTTCGCCCCGCGCGTAGACGACCGCATCGGGCGTGGCCTTGAGCAGCGGGGGCGCGAGCAGGTAAATCACCAGCGGCATCACCAGCAGGCAAGCCAGCCCGGGCAGCACCATGCACAGCGCCCAGGTGGTCCAGCTCAGTTGCAGGTCCTGGCCGCTGGCCCTCGCGACGAAGTCGACCACCAGCGGGTTGGGCGCGGTGGCGGTCAGGAACATGGCCGAGGTGATCGGGTTGGCGTGGTAGTTCACCAGTGCCAGGTAGGTGCCGACCTTGGCTTGCGTGCCATCCGCCGGGTCGGACTGGAAGGCATTGGCGATCGACTTCATGATCGGATGGACGATGCCGCCGCCACGTGCGGTGTTACTGGGCGTGAATGGCGCCAGGATGAGTTCGCATATCGCCAGGCCATAGCCGATGCCGATCGTGCGCTTTCCCAGCATGGCAATGAACATCAGGCCGATACGGCCGCCCAGGCCTGTTTTCTTCAGCCCGCGTGAAATCAGGATGGCGACCACGATCAGCCAGATCAGGGGACTGGAAAAACTGCCCAGTGCATCGGCCATCGCCCCTTTCGACGAGGTCGAGGTCACTTGCGACAGGGCCACGATGACGATCGCCATCATGGCCATGACGCCGATCGGCATGACCTTCAGGATGATCGCGACAATCGTGGTGAGGAAAATCGCGACCAGGGTCCATGCCTTGGGATCCAGCCCGGCCGGACAGGGTGCCAGGAGCAGGGCTGCCAGGACGGCGCTGGTGATCAGGGCTGGAACCGGGCGAAACGGTACGGATCGGCTGAAATAGCCGAGCGCAGCACCTAGCTTGGATAGCATGCGCGCCCTTTGCAACCGGAGAATGAAGGCGAGCGTGGGTGCACCGGCCTGGACAGGCCCGGTCGAGCCTTACCGGCGCGCCTGCTCAAGGCGCGACGCGGCGCGGAAGGCTGATCGTAAAGGCGCAACCGATGCCCGGGAAATTCTCGACCGTGATCTCGCCGTCGTCGGCGGCAAGGCTCTGGCGGGCGATCGACAGGCCCAGGCCGAGGCCGGACCGGTCATCGCCCCGCTGTGTAAAGGGAGAAAAAAGTTTCTCGGCATCGCCCACCGGCAAGCCACCACAATGGTCCTTCACCGTGATCAGCACCCGGTCGCCAAGGGCATACGCACTGAGGGTGACACTGGTCTGCGCGCAGGTGAATTTGAAGGCGTTGTTCAATATGTTGGCCAGCGCGGCCAGCAGCTGGTAGCGATGGCCTGCGATCCCCAGCGCCGGGTCGACCGGCAGCACCACCAGTTCACAGTTGCGCGACTCGGCATCCAGTTGCGCCGACTCGCGCGCTTCGTCGATGAACGACGCCAGGGAGAACACCTTGGCCGCACCTTGCTCTGCCCCCTTGATGCGCACTTCGTCGAGCGAGGTGGTGATCAGGCGCTTCATCGCTTCATGGCTGCGCTTGAGTACCGCGCCCGTCGCTCCCTTCACTGGCAGCGAACCGGCCTCCATGGCGGTCACCGCCATGGTCGCGACATTCAGCGAATTGCGCAGTTCATGCATCAGGAATCCAAGTCGCTCGTTCAGGTCCGCCGACTGTTGCTCGGCGAGGGTCGCATCGCGCTGGAAGCTGAACTCGGTCACCGCGTCCGCGATCGCGTTGTCCAGGCACCGGTTGAGGGTGCGGAATTCGTCGATGGTGAAGGGGGCGTCGCGCTCGACTGCCAGGTCGGTGATGGCCTGGCACAGGTCGCCGTAATCGTGCACTACCTGGTCCACTGTATAGCCCAGCGCAAGCAGGGCCGTGCCGTGGGCGGCGGCGCTGACGCCCATTTCCGACAGGGTCGCGTTGTCGCCGCCGGACGCGCCCGAGATAGCCAGGCCAGCGCCGGCCCCCTCGACCTGCTCGGCTTCCAAGGTCCTGGTCAGCTGGCTGAGGAACATCGGGATGCCGTTGCGCAGCTGCGTGGCCGTGGCATGCCGCTTGGGGCGTTTGGCTACTTTCGCCACGCAGCGGTCGATCAGGTCATCGGCATTGTTTGCCAAAAAGTCGTGCATCATGGGCGGGCCTCCGGGGCAGATGGGGAGCGGGTCATGTAGTGGTGGGCGGCTCGAACTCGATGATTACTTTCAGCGCCCCGGTGTCGGCGGCACGGCCAAAGGTGTCATACGCATCGAGCACCTGGTCGAACCCGAAGCGGTGGGTCACCAGGCGGCCTGGCTCGATCTTCTTCGCGCCGACGGTTTTCAGCAGCATCGGGGTGGAATACGTGTCGACCAGGCCGGTGGTGATGGCGATGTTTTTCGACCACAGGCGTTCCAGGTGTAGTTCGACCACCTGGCCGTGGACACCGATATTGGCGACGATGCCGCCGGGCGCCACGATGTCCTGGCACAGCAGGAAGGTCGCCGGTACGCCGACGGCTTCGATGGCGGTATCGACGCCTTTGCCGCCGGTCAGCTCGAGCACGCGCTGCACGATATCGTCCGCGGCGCTGTCGAGCGCATGGCTGGCGCCAAAGCGGGTGGCAACCTCCAGCCGGTTCTGGTCGAGGTCGATGGCGACGATCATTGCTGGCGAATACAGCTGCGCCGTCAGCAACGCCGCCAGGCCGATCGGCCCGCATCCGACGATGGCGACCGTTGAGCCAGGCTCCACCTTGCCGCTCAGGACTCCGCACTCGAAGCCGGTCGGCAGGATATCGCTCAGCATGACCATGGCCTCCTCGTCCGCGCCCGGCGGAAGCGGATACAGGCTCGTTTCCGCGTGAGGGGTACGCACGAATTCGGCCTGGGTGCCGTTGATCGTATGCCCCAGGATCCAGCCCCCGGTCGCGCAATGGGAAAACATGCCACGTCGGCAGTATTCGCATTTTCCGCAGCTGGAAATACACGAGATCAGGACGCGGTCGCCGGCCTTGAGCGTCGTGACGGCGCTGCCGGTTTCCTCGATGATGCCGATGCCTTCGTGTCCCAGCGTCGTTCCGGCGATGCATTCAGGAACGTCTCCACGCAGGATATGCAGGTCGGTGCCGCAGATCGTCGTCTTGAGCATGCGTACGATGGCGTCGCCGGCATCCTGCAAGACCGGACGCGCGCGATCTTCGCAGGCGATGCTGCCGGGACCGCGGAAGACGAGCGCTTTCATGCTGCCTTCCCTGGCAGGGTCGGTGGTGGCGTAGCCGGGCTTGCTGGATGATGCATTCTCATAACGTGCCTCTTGAGGTGTTAGTCGCTGGCAGGCGCAGTCGGGATGCGTAGGGAGAAAAGCAGGGCAGGGCGCGGCGCGCTGGAAGCACGATCGTGAAACAGGCGCGCCAGGAACCCCTGGCCGGCAAAGGGGTATTGACAGACCACGATGCGCCTATTCCCGGTTCGGGTCAACCAGCGTTTCAAACTAACCGAGGAGAAGCCGGGCCAAAGGGTTGCGGGGGTGGCGGCTTGCGTACCGCCCCGGTTCCAACAGTCCTTCCGGAAATCGCGTATTGTTCCGTCATGAATCCGTCGGAGAAAACGATGAACGAACTGAACGTGGACGTCGCCGTCATCGGCACCGGCACCGCCGGCATGACGGCCTATCGCGCTGCCAAGGCACACGGCGCGCGCGCCGTGGTGATCGAAAGCAGCCACTACGGCACCACCTGCGCGCGGGTCGGCTGCATGCCGAGCAAGCTCCTGATCGCAGCGGCCGAGGCGGCGCATGCGATGCAGCATTCCGCGCCCTTCGGCGTGCATGCGGGCGAAGTCCGCATCGACGGCCCGGCCGTGATGGAACGGGTGCGGCGCGAGCGTGACCGTTTTGTCGGCTTCGTGCTGGAAGGCGTCGACGCCATGCCGGATGAAGACAAGCTGCGCGGCCATGCGCGCTTCACCGGTCCGCATACGCTGGTCGTCGGCGACCATACCGTGATCACCGCAGCCCGCATCGTGATCGCCACCGGCTCCACGCCGCTGCGCCTGCCGGCACTGGAAAACGTCGGCCCCGGCATCGTCACCAGCGACGACGTGTTTTACTGGGACGACCTGCCGAAGTCGGTGGCCGTGATCGGCACCGGCGTGATCGGGCTGGAACTGGGCCAGGCCCTGGGCCGGCTCGGCGTGCGCGTGAAATTCTATGCGCGCGGCGGCAGCATCGCCCACATCACCGACCCCGAGGTGCTGCGCGAAGCCGGCCGGGTGCTGAACGAAGAACTCGATATGCAGTTCCAGTCGAAGGTGGTGCGCGCCGTTCAAGAGGGTGACGAGGTGGCGCTGACCGTCAGCGACGCGCTGGGCAAGGAAAACACCGAACGTTTCCAGTTCGTGCTGATGGCGGCCGGGCGCACGCCGAACGTGCATGATATCGGCCTCGAAGAAACCGGCATCGAGCGCGGCAAGGATGGCATTCCGCTGTTCGACGCACGCACCATGCAGTGCGGGAGCAGCCATATCTTCATCGCCGGCGACGCCAATAACGAGCGCCCGCTGCTGCACGACGCGGCCGACCACGGCAAGATCGCCGGCGACAACGCGGGCCGCTATCCGGACGTGCGTCCCGGCCTGCGCCGCACGCCGATCGCGGTGGCTTTTACCGAGCCGAACATCGCCACGCTCGGAGCGAACTATCGCAGCCTGTGCGAGGGCGGCAAGCGCAAGTTCGCTGTGGGGGAGGTGTCGTTCGCGAACCAGGGCCGCAGCCGCGTGATGTTGCAGAACAAGGGGATGCTGCGGGTGTATGCGGAATACGGCTCGCGCCGTTTCCTGGGCGCCGAGATGATTGCGCCGCGCGCCGAACACCTGGCGCACACGCTGTCATGGGCCTGCCAGATGCGCATGACGGTGGACCAGATGCTGGAGATGCCGTTTTATCACCCGGTGATCGAGGAGGGCGTGCGCACGGCGTTGCGCGATCTGGCGCACTGCCTGACGAAGGGTGAGAGCGAGATCAATGCGTCGGATAGCGAACCGGGGACGTAACGCGACAAATTTCCCGTAGGGTGGGCGGGTCTCCCGCCCGCGCGTTCAATCGTCGGTAATGTTGCCCGCGCGGCTATTCCATTGCTGGTTGAACGCGCGGGGTGATCTGGTCCAGGGGACCAGATCACGAGCCGCCCACCCTACTAGTTCAGGTAACTCGCATCCAGCTTGCCTTCGCTGGCCAGCTGCCGCAGGATCCGCACCGTATCGATATCCGCCTCCTGGTACGCCGAGCGCTTGAAATCGTCATACATCTTGTTGGCTTCGTCGGTGTGCTCGCCCTGGCCGTCGTCGTAGGTAAAGCGCACCAGCAGCATGGCATTGGTCGGCGTCTCGATGGCCATCGTCAGGCTCGATGCCGCGATCTCGCCTTGGGCCGGCACTTCGAAGCGCACTTCCTGCAGGGGCGTCATGTGCACGACGTCGTCGATCACCAGGTCGCCGTAGCGCAGGCGGCGCGCGAAGCTGCCGCTGGCGCGCTCGCCGATCTGGCATTCGTCCAGGTGCGGCACGAACAGCTTGGGCGATTCCGCGCGCAGCACCAGGCCGCGCCAGAGCTGCTCGACGGTAAGGGTATCGACCAGCGGGTTGAGCGGATCGTTGATCTGGATGAGATGTTCAAATTTCATGGTGCGGGTGTCCAAAAAGCGCCGGCGCTCATGCGCCGCAAGGGCGAGATGGTACCCGATTGCAGGCCCGGGCGTCGCGCCGGTGCGGGTTATTGCCGGGAAATTGCCGGGCTCAGTTACCCAGCAGCGAAGCATGCTGCTTGCGCTGGAAGAAGGCGATCGCCGCCAGGATCACGAACGAAATCAAGAGCAGCACCAGGGCATAGGCATGCGCCGCCTCGTAGTTGAGCTTTTGCGCCTCGTCGTAGAGCGCGATCGAGGCGACCCGGGTCTGGCCCGGGATGTTCCCGCCTAACATCAGCACCACGCCGAACTCGCCCATCGTGTGGGCGAAGCTGAGCGACAGGCCGGTAAAGATGCCGTTGCGCGACAGCGGCAGCACCACCGAAAAGAAGGCCTGGCGCCGGGTCAGGCCCAGCGCCAGCGCCGACTGCACCAGGTCGCGGCTCACATTCCGGAAGGCCGACTGGATCGGCTGCACCGCGAACGGCAGGCTGTAGATGACCGAGCCGGCCACCAGGCCAGCGAACGAGAAGGGCAGCGGATGCCCGAACACCGACATCCAGGCCGCGCCGAGCGGACGCTGCGGCGCCATCAGCATCAGCAGGTAGAAACCGATCACGGTCGGCGGCAGCACGATCGGCAGGCTGACCAGGGTCTCGATGAACAGGACCCCGCGCATGCGGCTGGTGTTGAGCCAGTTGGCAAGCGGGATGGCGATTGCCAGCAGCACCAGCGAGGTCACCAGCGACAGGCGCAGCGTCAGCGCCAGCGCCGACCACAGCTCCGGGGCGAAGGCGAAGCTCCCCAACTCAGTCATTCGAGACAGCTGGCAGGCCGAAGCCCTGGCGTTCGAGGATGGCGCGTGCGGCGGGCGAGCCGAGGAAGCGTACGAAGCGCCCCGCCAGCGGTTCCTTCATCCCGACAGCGGTGACGATGGCGCCCTGTTCGATCGGAGGGACCCCGGTGTCGCTGATCAGGTAGTAGCGGCCCACGCCCGCCATCTTCGGCGAACGCACGGTGGCCAGCGACACGATGCCCAGCTGGGCATTACCGGTCTGGACGAACTGCGCTGCCTGCGCGATGTTCTCGCCGATCACGAGGCGCGGCTGCACGGCTTCCCACAACTTGTCGCGCACCAGGACGGCTTTCGCGGCGCGGCCATAAGGCGCGGTGTCCGGGTTGCCGATGGCGATGCGCGTGACGCGCGGGTCGCGCAGCAAGGCCAATCCCTGGTTCACGTCGAAACGGCTGTCCGTGGTCCACAGCACGATGCGGCCCACGGCATACGGACGTAGGGTGGCGCCGTCGGCGGCCCCCGCCTTGGCGAGCTGGGTCGGGTACATCATATCGGCTGACAGAAAGACGTGGAAGGGCGCGCCGTTCCGGATCTGGGCAAAGAAGTTGCCGGAAGCGCCAGTGGAGACCTTCACCTCGGCGCCGGGAGTTTCCTTGCGGAAGGCCGCCGCCAGCTCGTCGATGCAATACGCCAGGTCGCTGGCCGCGGCCACCAGCAGCGGCGCCGCGGTGGCCAGGCTGGCCGGCAGCGCGAGCAGTGTTGCAAACAGGATGACGAGGAATTTTTTCATGAAGCCATTTTAGCGCGGCGGCCAACTCATCGTTACAATACCCGGCCATCCTGCAGAAACTTTCCCATGTCCAACGCACCAAAATTCGGCCTCAACGGACCGCAAAGCGAAGCCGTGCTCTATCTGGACGGCCCGTGCCTGGTGCTGGCGGGGGCCGGTTCGGGGAAAACGCGCGTCATTACGCAAAAAATCGCGTACATGATCGAAGACCGCGGCTACGATCCGCGCACAATCGCCGCCCTGACCTTTACCAACAAAGCGGCGCTCGAAATGCAGGAGCGAATCGCCAAGCTGCTCAAGCAGCCGAAGCAGGCCAAGCAGCTCACGGTATCGACCTTCCACTCGCTGGGCGTCAAGATCTTGCGCCAGGAGGCGGCCGGCGTCGGCCTGAAGGACAAGTTCTCGATCATGGACAGCGACGACTGCTACACCATCGTCTCCGACCTGGCGCTCACCACCGACAAGCAGGAAATCCGCCGCATCCAGAATGCGATCTCGCTGTGGAAGAACGGCCTGGTGGATCCGGAAGACGCTATTCAAGCGGCGAAAGACGAGGACGAAGCCATGTCCGCGCGCGTCTACCGCAGCTACCTGGCGACCCTGCAGGCCTACCAGGCGGTGGACTTCGACGACCTGATCCGCCTGCCGGTGGAGCTGTTCCGCAATAACGAGTCGATCCGCGACCGCTGGCAGCGCCGCCTGCGCTATTTGCTGATGGACGAATACCAGGACACCAATACCTGCCAGTACGAGCTGGTGAAGCTATTGGTGACGGGCATCGGCAAGAAGCCGATGTTCACCGCCGTCGGCGACGACGACCAGGCGATCTACGCCTGGCGCGGCGCGTCCGTCGAAAACCTGAAAACCCTGCAGACCGACTTCCCTGACCTGCGCGTGATCAAACTCGAGCAGAACTACCGCTCGACCACCCGCATCCTGCAGGCGGCCAATGCGGTCATCGGCAATAACCCGAAGCTGTTCGAGAAATCGCTGTGGTCCGAGCACGGACTGGGCGAGCCGATCGAGGTGCTGGGCATGCAGAGCGACGAGCAGGAAGCCGAGCAGGTGGCGATCATGATCTCGGCCGACCATTTCCAGCGCAAGAACCACTGGGCCGATTACGCGATTTTGTACCGCGGCAACCACCAGGCGCGCGTCATCGAGCAGTCGCTGCGCAAGGAGCGCATCCCGTACACGATGTCGGGCGGCCAGAGCTTCTTCGACAAGGCCGAAATCAAGGACGTCATCGCCTACCTGCGCCTGATCGCCAACCAGAACGACGACCCGGCCTTCATCCGCGCCGTCACCACCCCCAAGCGTGGGGTCGGCATGGCCACGCTGGAAGTGCTCGGCGAATTCTCCAAGCAGTGGAACTGCTCGCTGTTCGACGCAGCCCAGAAAGGCGGCCTGGAGGCCAAGCTGCCGGACCGCCAGCTGTTGCCGCTGCGCGGGTTCTGCCATTTCATGAACGGCCTGGAAGACCGCGCCACGCGGCCGGGCCCGTCGGGCAGCGGCGACAATGCCGCCGAGGTGCTCGACGACATGATGAAAGAGATCAATTACGAGCACTACCTGTACGAAAATTTCGACGACCGCGCGGCCCAGGCCAAGTGGCAGAACGTGCTCGAGTTCACCAACTGGCTAAAGGAACGCGGCCGGGGCGGGCGCGAGCGCGACGGCGAAGAGAAAAACCTGCTCGAGCTGACCCAGATGGTGGCCCTGATGTCGATGCTCGAGGGCCAGGACGACGAGCAGGACGCCGTGCGCATGTCGACCCTGCACGCCTCGAAAGGGCTGGAATACCCGCACGTCTTCCTGGTCGGCGTGGAAGAAGGCATCCTGCCGCACAAGGGCGACCCGGATGCGCCGGTGGAAATCATCGCCGCGCGCATCCAGGAAGAGCGGCGCCTGATGTACGTCGGCATCACCCGAGCCCAGCGCACCCTGCGCCTGACCTGGTGCAAGAAACGCAAGCGCGCCGGCGAGCTGGTGCATTGCGAGCCTTCGCGCTTCATCAAGGAGATGGCGCTCGACGTCGGCGACGCACCGCCGAAGGAAACTGAAGTCATTACGCCAAAGGAAAGGCTGGCCAGCCTGAAAGCCTTGCTGGCGATGCCTAAATTGTAAGCATCTGTTACTGCTACGACCAATACGTTGCGCAGAAGCCTTGATGCGCTGGCAAGACCTGCGCACGATTGAAATTCCCATTTGACTTAGCTTGTCCCAGAGGAAATACTTCTGGTGCGAACGTACTCAGCAGTAATTCCTGATAGATTTCAAAGGCTTGTATGGCAACCGTAGCAGAACTGGAAAATGTCGCCCTGTCGGGGTACAACTATATCGACGCACTGCTCGACCAGGGGCCGAACTGGAATTTCATCACGGGCCTGCCGGCGAACACCCTGTATTACACCTTCTCGATCACGTCCGGCAATGAAGCCGGCAGGAGCGGGCAGGAAGCGTTCACGCTGGCGCAGCAGAACAGCGTGCGCAATGCATTCAACGACCTGCAGGCGCTGACCGGTATCGAGTTCGTCGAAACCTCGGATGGGAATGCGGCGCAGATCCACCTGTGCAACGTCGACATCCAGGCCAGCAACACGGTTGGCCTGTGCAGCTGGAAGGGCGGCTATTCGTATAACCAGTCGACCAACGAAGTCACCAAGTACGATGCCGACGCCTGGGTCTACCTCGACAATGCCGAATGGCGCATGCGCAACCGCGACCTGACGCCGGGCTCCGAGGGCTACGAAACCCTGCTGCACGAACTGGGCCATGCGCTGGGCCTGAAGCACCCGTTCGAAGGCGACATTGTTTTGCCGGCTGAGGTGGACAATGCAGGTAATACCATCATGACTTATACCACCCACGCGACCAACCACGCCGAGTTCAGCCAGTACGACGTGGCCGCGCTGAATTGGATCTATGGCGGCGACGGACTGGGCGGCTTGCTTGGCCTGAACACCCCCACCGATGCCGTTTACCTTACCGGTACCAGCAGCGCCGAGACGCTGACTGGCACCGCTTCGAATGACACCCTGCAGGGCAATGGAGGAAATGACGTGATTAATGGCGGAAACGGCAACGACACTGCGGTCTTTACTGGCGCACGCAACACCTACACCATCACCGGCAACACCAATGGGAGCCTTACCGTCGCCAGCGCGGCGGAAGGGGTCGACACCCTGCTGTCGATCGAGCAGCTGCGCTTTGCGGACATGACCGTCGAACGTGCGGCCGTGATGGCAACCGATGCGACCCCGCCGGCGGCGCCGAACTTCGCCGTCACCAAGAACGCGAACGGCTACACCACCGGCAGCACGCCGCTCATCACCGGCGTTGCCGAAGCCAATTCCACGGTGAAGATCTACCTTGGCCAGACCGTCATCGCCACCACCACGGCCGGCGCGAACGGCGTGTTCCGGGTGGTCGGCAACGCACTGGCGGACGGCACCAACTACAACGTCTACGCGACTGCAACCGATAGCGCGGGCAACGTCTCCAGTTTCAGCCCGCTCCAGAGCTTCAATGTCGACGGCAAGGCGCCGGTCGCCCCGACCAATGCCTTCACCCTGGACCAGGGCGGCAACAAGCCTGTCTTCAACGGTACCGGTGAAGCCGGCACCAGCATCGTGCTGGTCCACGTCGGCAAAGCCATCGAAATCGGCCGCGCCACGGTGGGCGGCGACGGCAAGTGGAGCATCGATTCCACCCCGCTGCCGAACGGCAGCTATGTGGTCGGTGCCTCGTCGGTCGACATCGCCGACAACGTCACCAGCGCCACGACCCGTATGAATTTCACCGTCGCGAGCAGCGCCAACCAGACCGGCGGTGCAGGTAACGACAAGTTCACCGTCGGCGCAGGCGACAACGCCATCGACGGCAGCGCCGGCATCGATACCGCGGTCTACGCGGGCAGCAGCGCCAACTACACGGTCGCACGCGGCATCTGGGGCTATAACGTCACCGCCAAATCCGGTACCGACGGCAAGGACGCGCTTATCGACGTCGAGCGCCTCCAGTTCAACGACGGTTTCAAGGCGATCGACGTCGACGGCATCGCCGGCCAGGTCTACCGCCTGTACGAGGCTGTCTATGGCCGTCCGTCGGACAAGACCGGCATGGGCTACTGGATGGACCGCATGGAGAAGGGCACCACCCTGCTGCAGGTGGCAAAGGAGTTCATTACCGGCCAGCCGGAATTCATCCAGCAATATGGCGCGAACCCGAGCAACGGCGACTTCCTCAACAAGCTGTACATGAACATCCTCGACCGCGCACCGGATGCCGCCGGTTACGACTACTGGGTCGGCCGCATCGTCAACAGCAGCCGCGAGCAGATCCTGATGGAATTCAGCGAGGGCTTCGAGAACCAGGCACAGGTGATCGGCACCATCAGCACCGGCATCGACTACACGCCTTGGGGTTAAGAGCGCCTGACGATTCCCCCGATAGCCGCGTTGCATCGTCTCGCCGTACCAGCGTACTGGCTTCGACGATGCGTCGGGTGGCCGCATCCCCTGCCCCCGGGTTTTTGTCAGACGCTCTAGCGAGGCTGGCATAATGCCGGCTTTCCGCCGGAGTTGACTTATGAGCCAGGAAGACCGTTTCGTCGACATCGAGATCAAGGTCGCGCACCAGGAAGACCTGGTCGAGACCCTGAACCAGACCATCTACCAGCAAGGCCGCCGCATCGACAAGCTCGAAGCCATGGTGGCCGCGCTGGCGGACCATGTCCGCAACCTGCAGACCAGCCGCCAGGGGCCGGTCAACGAACGCCCCCCGCATTACTGACCGTCGCATACGCCGATATGTGCGGCGGGCTACTAATCGTCGCATATACCGATAGGGTGGGTGGGCGTAATTGCGGGCATTGCCCGAAATTACCTGCCCACGCGTTCAACCAGTGCCGGCGTCACTGCACATCAGCAGTATTCCGTATTAACGATTGACCCAACCGCTTGCCAAGGCACAGCAGCGTCAAGGTCGGCGGCAACCCCCACGCCCCCGGAATCACCGACGCATCGCACACGTACACCCCCGGCGCCGCGCGCAAATCGCTGTCGACACTCCCCCCAATCGGCACGCTGCCGCCCGGATGCGCGGCAAAATGATGGGTGGCGAACACCCGGCGCGCACCGGCCTGCTGCAGGATCGCGCGCGCCATCACGATGCCCTTCGCCAGCCGCGCCCGGTCCCCCGGCGTGAGCCGCTTGTCCACCCAGCGCGGACCCACCGCACCACCCACCTCGTCGCGGATCTTCACCATGATGCTCAGCGTGTGCCGGTGCGCGCCAAGCCGGTCGATGCGGCCTGCCTGCAGCGCGAACGCCTGGAACATCGGGCGTGGCAGCGTCAGGTCGGCCAGGGTGATGCCGTCTTCGTGGAAGCTGGCGCCGGCCGCCATCGGCACTTCGGCGCCGCCAATGTCCTCGCCCATATCGCCGATGCTGCCCATCACCGCTACTACCGGATCGCTGAAGAAAGGCGCAAGGCGCGGCCCCAGGCCTGAGGCATGCAGCAGGCGCGGGCTGCCGATACCGCCGCCGGCCAGCACCACCAGCGGCGCATGGGCGACCTGCACCGACCCGGCGCGCAGCAGCTCGACCCCGGCGGCGCGGCCGTCTTCCATCAGCACCCGCAGCACCCGGCTGCGATCGAGCAGCACGGCGCCGTGGCCGCAGGCTTCGTCGACGAAGTCGCGCGCGCTCCATTTGGCGCCATAAGGGCAGCCGTACACGCAGCGCCAGCAGCCGCTGCGGCAGGCTTGTGGCCGGATCATCTTGTCGAGTTTTTGCCAGTCGAAGCCGGCGCCGCGTGCGGCCCCCATGATGCGCGCTGCCATTGGGCCGACCAGGCTGTCCGGCAGCGGCGCCAGCGGCAGTTCGGCGCGCAGCGCATCGAGCGCCGGCGCCAGGTCGATGCCGTGGGCCGCGAACAGCGGCAGCGGCGGCGCGGCGGCGGTGGCGAAGTTCAGCGCAGAGCTGCCGCCCAGGGCCGTTCCGGACACCAGCAGCGAAGCGTCGCGGTGCAGCCAGGCGCCCTTGCCCGGCAGCGCCATCGTCGCCATCTGGCCGAGCGTACCCTTCAAAGGCGCGGCGCTGCCCTGCTCGAGGATAAGCACGCGCGCGCCTGCACGCGCCAGTTCGCGCGCGGTGCTGGCGCCGCCGGGACCGGTGCCGACGACGATCGCGTCATAGGGTCGTTCGATGAGGGAATCCATGGCGGAAGAAGTAGGTAGGTGGCGATGCTAACACGGCATCCGGAACGGTCTCCGGCAGGGCCTGTGAGGGCAGCTGCGGACGTCAATACAGAGCGTAATTACATGCAACACACATACGCTGTTTGTTGTGACGATATGCGTATAAGCCTGCTATGATCTTCGCGCAACGGCTGTCGAGCACGTCCGGCAGCTCCCTCCCAAGAGTCCGTGAAAGATCTCATGAACCGACCAACTTTGCTCATCGTTGCCGCCAGCCTCGCGCTCGCGCTCGCGCACGCAGGCGCATTTGCTGCAGCCGCCGCCCCTTCGCTCGACGCCTCCAACCCCTTCGCCCAGCCAAGCAGCCTGCCGCTGCACTATCCGGCCTTCGACAAGATCAAGGACGAGCACTTCCTGCCTGCGTACGCGGCCGGCATGGCAGAGCACCTGCGCGAGATCGACGCGATCGCGGCTAGCCGCTCGGCGCCTACTTTCGAGAACACCATCGTCGCGATGGAGCGCGCCGGCGAGATGCTCTCGCGCGTAGCCGCGACCTTCTCGAACCTGCAGACCGCGAACACCAACGACAGGCTCGATGCGGTGGACCGCGAGATGTCGCCGAAACTGGCTGCGCACAACGACACGATCTACCTGAACCCCTCGCTGTTCAGGCGTGTCAAGACCCTGCACGACAAGCGCGCCACGCTCGGCCTGGATGCGGAATCGAAGCACCTGCTCGAGCGCGTGTACAAGGAATTCGTGCGCGCGGGCGCCAACTTATCAAGCGCCAACAAGGACAAGCTCAAGAAGTACAACGGCGAGATCGCGTCGCTGCAGTCCGATTTCTCGCAGCGCGTGCTGAAGGAAGCCAATGCCTCGGCGCTGATCGTCGATTCGCGCGCGGAGCTGGCCGGCTTCTCGGATGCCGAGATCAATACCGCCGCGCTTGAGGCGGAAAAGCGCGGCCTGAAGGGCAAGTACGCGATCGCCATCGTCAATACCAGCAGCCAGCCGCCGCTGGCCACATTGACCAACCGCAGCACCCGCGAGCGCCTGATGGCCGCGTCGCTCAACCGCGGCAGCCGTGGCGGCGAGTTCGACACCCGCCCGCTGGTGCTGCGCCTGGCCAAGCTGCGCGCCGAGCGCGCCGTGCTGCTGGGTTACCCGAACTATGCGGCCTATTCGCAGGAACTGGAAACCGCCAAGAACCCGGCCGCCGTCAACAAGCTGCTGGCCGAACTGGCCAAGCCGGCCGTGAACAACGCGCGCAAGGAAGCGCTTGAAATCCAGAAGGTGATCGACGCCGAAAAAGGAAGCTTCCAGGTTGCCAGCCATGACTGGCCGATCTACCAGGACAAGGTGCGCGCCGCGAAGTACAACTTCGACGAAAACCAGCTGCGCCCTTACTTCGAACTGAACCGCGTGCTGGTGGACGGCGTGTTCTTCGCCGCCACCAAGGAATACGGCATCACCTTCAAGGAACGCAAGGACCTGCCGGTGTATGACCCGGACGTGCGCGTGTTCGACGTGTTCGACCACGACGGCACGCAGCTCGCAATCTTCCTGTTCGACCCCTACGCCCGGGGCAACAAGCAGGGCGGCGCCTGGATGAACGAATACGTGTCGCAGTCCCACCTGCTGGGCAAGAAGCCGGTGGTCGGCAACCACCAGAACATCCCGAAACCGCCCGCCGGCCAGCCGACGCTCTTGACCTACGACGAAGTGCGCACGATGTTCCACGAGTTCGGCCATGCGCTGCACGGCATGTTCTCGAACGTGAAATACCCGCATTTCTCGGGCACCAGCGTGCCGCGCGACTTCGTCGAATACCCGTCGCAGGTCAACGAGATGTGGGCGATCTGGCCTGAAGTGCTGAGCAATTACGCGAAACACCACCAGACCGGCGCGCCGATGCCGAAGGAACTGCTGGACAAGGTGGTGGCGTCGAAGAAGTTCAACCAGGGCTACATGACGACCGAATATCTGGCCGCTTCGCTGATCGACCAGCGCTGGCACCAGCTCAAGCCGTCGCAGGTCCCGACGGACGTGCTGTCCTTTGAAGCCAAGGCGCTCAAGGAGGCCGGCGTCGACTTCGCACCGGTGCCGCCGCGCTACCGCACCACGTATTTCTCGCACTCGATGAACGGCGGCTATTCGGCCGGCTACTACGCCTACCTGTGGAGCGAAAAGCTCGACGCCGATACGGTGCAGTGGTTCATGCAGAACGGCGGCCTGTCGCGCAAGAACGGCGACCACTTCCGCAAGACGCTGCTGTCGCGCGGCGGCACGGCCGATGCGATGGACCTGTTCCGCAGCTTCCGCGGCCGCGATCCGGTCATCGAGCCGCTGCTGGAACGCCGCGGCCTGACCGGTAATTAATCCCTGCGCCGCTTCCTCCCGCCGCCACGAGCAGCGGGAGGGGGCGGCGTGTTGCTCTCACTACCCACACATAACGAGACACCATGAACCGTCCACATATCCTGCTGGTCGCCGCCGCCAGCGTCGCCGCCAACCTGGCCTACGCTGCGCCTGCTTCGATGCTCGAAGCCTCGAACCCGTTCGCCAAGCAGAGCACCCTGCCGTTCCAGTACCCGGCCTTCGACAAGATCAAGAACGAGCACTTCGCCCCGGCCTACGCCGAAGGCATGCGCCAGCAGGCTGCCGAAATCGAAAAAATCGCCAACAACAAGGCCGCACCTGGTTTTGAGAACACCATCGTCGCGATGGAGCGTTCGGGCCAGCTGCTCAACCGCGTCGGCATCGTGTTTGGCACGCTCAACGGTTCGTACACCAACCCGGCCCTGCAGGCGCTCGACAAGGAACTGGCGCCGCAGCTGTCGGCCCACAGCGACGCCATCCGCCTGAACCCGAAGCTGTACGCACGCGTGAAGGCGCTGTACGACAAGCGCACCAAGCTGGGCCTGGACGCGGAATCGCAATACCTGGTCGAGCGCTACCACACCGATTTCGTGCGCGCCGGCGCCAAGCTGTCCGATGCCGACAAGCAGAAGCTGAAGGCGATGAACGGCGAGCTGGCCGCGCTCTCCACCCAGTTCGCCCAGAACGTGCTGAAGGAAGCCAACGCCTCGGCGCTGGTCGTGGACACCCGCGCCGAGCTGGCCGGCATGTCGGACAAGCAGATCGACGCCGCCGCTGCAGAAGCGGACAAGCGCGGCCTGAAGGGAAAATTCGCGATCCCGGTGGTGAACACCACCCAGCAGGCCGGCCTGTCGGTGTTGACCAACCGCGCCACCCGCGAAAAGCTGCTGGCGGCCTCGCTGGCGCGCGGCTCGCGCGGCGGTGAATTCGACAACCGCGAGGTCGTGCTCAAGCTGGCCAAGCTGCGCGCCGAACGCGCGGTGCTGCTGGGCTACCCGAACCACGCCGCCTACAACCTCGAAGACCAGACCGCCAAGAATACCGGCGCCGTCAACAGCCTGCTGGCCGAATTCGCCAAGCCGGCCGTGAACAACGCGCGCAAGGAAGCGGCCGAGATCCAGAAGGCGATCGATGCCGACAAGGGTGGTTTCCAGGCCGCCGCCCACGACTGGGCCTTCTACAGCGACAAGGTGCGCGCCGCCAAGTACGCCTTCGACGCCGGCCAGCTGCGCCCGTACTTCGAGCTGAACCGCGTGCTGGTGGATGGCGTGTTCTTCGCCGCCACCAAGGAATTCGGCATCACCTTCAAGGAACGCAAGGACCTGCCGGGCTATGTCGAGGACGTGCGCATGTTCGACGTGTTCGACCACAACGGCAAGCAGCTCGCAATCTTCACCTTCGACCCGTACGCGCGCGCCAACAAGCGCGGCGGCGCCTGGGCCAACGCCCTGGTCGCGCAGAGCAAGCTGATGTCTACCCGCCCGGTCATCGCCAACAACCTCAACATCGCCAAGCCGGCCGCCGGCGAACCGACGCTCTTGACGTACGACGAAGTGCGCACCACCTTCCACGAGTTCGGCCACGCGCTGCACGGCATGTTCTCGGACGTGAAATACCCGCGCTTCTCGGGCTCGCGCGTGCCGCGCGACTACGTCGAGTTCCCGTCGCAGGTGAACGAGATGTGGATGGCCTATCCGGAAGTGCTGGCCAACTACGCGAAGCACTACCAGACCGGCGCGCCGATGCCGAAGGAACTGCTGGACAAGGTACAGGCTTCGCAGCAGTTCAACGAAGGCTTCCGCACCACCGAGTACCTGGCCGCGTCGCTGCTGGACCAGGCCTGGCACCAGCTGTCGCCGAACCAGATCCCGACGGACGTCCTGGCTTTCGAGGCTGACGCGCTGAAGAAAGCCGGCGTGGACTTCGCGATGGTGCCGCCGCGCTACCGCACCAACTACTTCTCGCACACCTTCTCGGGCGGCTATTCGGCCGGCTACTACGGCTACCTGTGGGCCGAGAAGCTGGACGCGGACACTGTCAACTGGTTCAAGGAAAACGGTGGCCTGACCCGCAAGAACGGCGACCACTTCCGCAAGACCCTGCTGTCGCGCGGCGGCACGCTCGATGCGATGCAGATGTACCGCAACTTCAGCGGGCGTGATGCGCAGGTGCAGCCGCTGCTGGAGCGCCGGGGTCTCACCGGTAACTGATGCTTCAACCGGTTGTGGTGACGCAACCGGTACGTATCACCGCGTGGGCGGGAGACCCGCCCGCCCTACGAGCCGCCGATGATCGTAGGGCGGGCAAGTTTCTTGCCCACGCGTTCAGCCAGCTTTTGAACGGCCGCATTCTCAGCATTCCCCCGATCCGGTGTATAACTGCACCTGACTCCATTTTCAAAACAAGCCCCAAACGATGAGTGTTCAATCCCTCGAAGGTATTACTTTAGAATCGGTGTTAACCCGCCTCGTCGAGCACTATGGCTGGGAAAAACTCGGCCGCCGGATCGACATTAACTGTTTCCAGAAAGACCCGAGCATCAAGTCGAGCCTGAAGTTTTTGCGCCGCACCCCCTGGGCGCGCGAGCAGGTCGAGGCGCTGTACCTCGAGACCCGCTTCACCAACTAGCGAGAACCCCATGCTGAACGAGAACGCCAACGAGAACGCCAACGACAGCGATGCAAACCTGAAAATGCGGCTCAAGGGCCTGCACCGCCAGCTGCAGGAGACCGGCGACGTCGATCCCGAGCTGGAAACCCTGCTGCGCCAGCTCGACGGCGACATCGACAAGGTGCTCGAGCGCCGCGCCGAGCAGGAACTCGACAACAATACCTATGGCCTGTCCTCGCGGACCCAGGAACTGGCGGCCCGCTTCAACGCGCGCCATCCAAACGTCTCGAGTGGCCTGCGCGAGCTCGGCAATATCCTGTCAAACATGGGTATTTGACTAGGCAACTCTGCCACAAGTCATTGATAAGTAAGCCATTTTTCGGGCCTGGCAACGACCCGTGAGGGGTTTTCCGGTACAATACCGGCCAATGAACTCCCCAGCAAACCTTTTCGCGAGCGTCGCCAAGCGCTCCAGCCGCGGACCTGCCGCGCCCTTCCTCCCGATGACCCGCGCAGAAATGAACGCGCTCGGGTGGGATTCGTGCGACATCATCTTGATCACCGGCGACGCCTACATCGACCACCCGAGCTTCGGGATGGCGCTGGTGGGCCGCCTGCTGGAAGCGCAGGGTTACCGCGTCGGCATCATCAGCCAGCCGGACTGGACTTCGGTCGAGCCTTTCCGCGCGCTCGGCAAGCCGAACCTGTACTGGGGCGTCACCGCCGGCAACATGGACTCGATGGTCAACCGCTATACGGCCGACCGCAAGATCCGTTCCGACGACGCCTATACCCCGAACGCCGAACCCAATAAACGCCCGGACCGCGCGGTCACCGTGTACTGCCAGCGCGCGCGCGAAGCCTTCCCAGGCGTGCCGGTGATTGCCGGCAGTATCGAAGCCTCGCTGCGCCGCATCGCCCACTACGACTACTGGTCGGACAAGGTGCGCCGCTCGGTGCTGTTCGAATCGAAGGCCGACCTGCTGATCTTCGGTAACGCCGAGCGCGCGCTGGTGGATGTCACCCGCCGCCTCGCGGCCGGCGAGAACATCAAGGAAATCCGCGACCTGCGCGGCACCGCCTTCCTGGTGCCGCAGGGCTGGCTGCCGGACGCCGAATGGAGCGTGCACAACTCGACCCGCGTCGACGTGCCGGGCCGCGTCGATGTGCACCCGAACCCGTACGCGATGGCGCAAGAGGATACGAAAGCCTGCGCCACCGAGAACGCCCAGCCGGAGCAGGTCGTCAAACCGGTCATCATCATGACGCGCGAAGAACGCCAGGCCGCCGCCCGCGAAAAAGCGCGGAAGACCGTGGTGCGCCTGCCGAGTTTCGATACCGTCAGCGTCGACCCGGTGATGTATGCGCACGCCTCGCGCGTCTTCCACCTCGAATCGAACCCGGGCAATGCGCGCGCGCTGGTACAGGCGCATGGTGACCGCGACGTCTGGCTGAACGCGCCGCCGCTGCCGCTCGCCATGGACGAGATGGACAACGTCTACGACCTGCCGTATTCGCGCGCCCCGCACCCGAGCTATGGCAAGGCCCATATCCCGGCCTGGGAAATGATCCGCTATTCGGTCAACATCATGCGCGGGTGTTTTGGGGGCTGCACCTTCTGCTCGATCACCGAGCACGAAGGCCGCATCATCCAGAGCCGCTCGGAGCCGTCGATCCTGCGCGAGATCGAACTGATTCGCGACACCACCAAGAACTTCGCCGGGACGATCACCGACCTGGGTGGCCCGACCGCCAACATGTATCGCCTGGCCTGCAAGGAAAAGACGATCGAGGAATCGTGCCGCCGCCTGTCCTGCGTCTACCCGACCATCTGCAGCAACCTCGGCACCGACCACAGCAAACTGATCTCGCTGTACCGTAAGGCGCGCGCGATCCCCGGCATCAAGAAGATCCTGATCGGTTCCGGCCTGCGCTACGACCTGGCGGTGCGCTCGCCCGAGTATGTGAAAGAGCTGGTGACCCACCACGTGGGTGGCCTCTTGAAAATCGCGCCGGAGCATACCGAGTCCGGCACGCTCTCGAAGATGATGAAGCCGGGTATCGGCGCCTACGACGAGTTCAAGCGCCTGTTCGACAAGTATTCGCTCGAGGCGGGCAAGAAGCAGTACCTGATCCCCTACTTCATCGCGGCCCACCCGGGTTCGACCGACGAGGACATGCTGAACCTGGCGCTGTGGCTGAAGAAGAACAACTTCAAGCTCGACCAGGTGCAGACCTTCACGCCGACGCCGATGGCGATGGCGACCACCATGTACCACTCGCGCAAGAACCCGCTGGCCAAGGTCACCGAAGACTCGGAAGTGGTCGAGACCGCGAAGAGCGGCAAGACCCGCAAGCTGCACAAGGCTTTCCTGCGCTACTACGATCCGGAGAACTGGCCGATCATCCGCGAAGCGCTGCGCCGCATGGGCCGCGGTGACCTGATCGGCAATGGCGAGCGCCACCTGATTCCGGCGACCGACGATGGCGCCTCTAACGGGATGCGCGAAGAACGCCGTCCGCCGGGCGGTGTGCCGAAAGGCCGCACGATCGAGGTGGCGCCCAAGCGTGCCCCGCGCGGCAATGACGGCCGCGTTGCCGGCCGCGGCGCCCCATCAAGCACGCCCTTCATGGCGCCGCCGTCCAAGGTGAAGCCGTCGATCCTGTCGACCATCAAGGCCAAGCCCAAGGCGAGCGGAAGCAAGCGTTGAGTAAATGAAAACCGGAGCTGAGGCTCCGGTTTTGCATTGGTAGGGTGGGCGGGTCTCCCGCCCGCGCGTTCAAGTGGCGGTTGAGTAATCGCTCCGTAACTGTTCAAGCCTTCGTTGAACGCGTGGGCAAGAACTTGCCCACCCTACGATATTCGTCAGAGCCCCGCGTTCGGCGTGGGCGCCCCACGCCTTTCACGCGCGATATCCAGGTCGACGCTGGCTTGCCTCGTGCGCAGCGCGCGCGCATAGCGGTGCCGCGCGCGCAGGCGCGGGTTGGTCACCAAGCGCCCTGTGGTCTCGCCGATCACCATCACCACGCCCAGCAGCGGCAGCACCAGCATCAGTCCCACCACACCGGCCAGCGCGCCGCCGGCGAAGATCATCAGCACCGTCACCAGCGGATGCACGCGCAGGCTGCGGCCCAGGGTCAGCGGCATGAACACGAAGTCATCTAACAGGCGCACCAGCACGAACACGCCGATGGCGCCGTAGGCGATGAAGGGATTGTCCGGTGCATCGGTCGAGGCCACGATCACCACCAGCACGCAGCCGGCCACCGAGCCCACGAAGGGCACCCAGGCCAGCACCGCCGAGATCAGGCCGAGCAGCAGGGGCGAGGACACGCCGATGGCCCACAGGCCCAGCGCCAGCACCGCCGTGTCGAGGAAGGTGAGCTTGATCAGGCCTTCGAAGTAGCGGCGCGCGGTCTGGTCGACTTCGTGCAGCAAATTCAGCGCGCGTTCAAAGTAGGCGTTCGGCACCGCGCGCGCCAGGAATTTCTTGAAGCGCAAGCCGTCGCGCAGGAAGAAGAAAGTCAGGAAGGGCACCAGCAGCAGGGAGGGGATCCAGGTCGCCACGCCGACCACGATCTCGCCCAGATGCTTTTCGGCGAAGTTGTCGGTAAAGCTGCGGAAGGCCGTGTTCACGAGCGAGGTCAGGTGCATCTCGGCCAGCAGCGGGAACTTCGCTTCGAGCAGGGCCATCGTGTTGCGCACGAAGGCGACGCCGCCATCGAGGTAGAGGCCGATGGTCTTTTCCCACGAATCTTCTTCCGGCCCGCGGCTCCACGAGAAGGCCGCGGTCATGGCCAGCGTGAAGAAGGCAAAAAACACCAGGCACACGATGAGCGCGGCGGTGTTGCGGCTGAAACCGGCGCGCACCAGGCGCTGCATCGGTCCCAGTAAAATGTAGTGCAGCACCGCACCGAAGATGAAGGGCAGGGCCAGCCACAGCACCTGCTGGACGACCAGCACCAGCAAGCAGGTTACCGCAATGATCCCGGTCCAGACGACCGGCCCGGCGCGCTCGCCGCCGTTCACAGCGCTTCCAGCTGGGGACGTCCGGTGCCCATCCATTCGCGCAGGCGCAGGCCAATGTGGCGCGCCAGCGCCAGCGAAATCTTGTAGCCGATGACGGCGTCGGTTTCCAGCAGCCCAAGAAAGTCGTCACGGAAGAACACGGCCATCTCGCAGGGCTCCAGGGCACGCGCCTGGGCGTTGCGCGGCGAGTTGTCGAGCAGGGCGAGGTCGCCGAAGAAACCGCCCGGATCGAGCTCGGCAACCACCTGGCTGGTGCCGGCATGGGTCTTGGTGATCACCACCCTGCCGCTCATGAGCAGGTACAGGGCCTGGCCTTCCTCGCCTTCGTCGAACACGATTTCGTCGGTCAGGTAGCGGCGCTCGTGGAGCAGGCCGTCGACGATCTTCAGCTCCAGCGGCGTTAATGCCGAAAACAGCGCCGAATTCTTGAGGCGGTGCAGGCGCGGCGACATCTTGGGCGGCTTGAGGAAACCGAAAATCACGAGTGCTCCATCATGGTGCGTTGATATGTTGTCGGATGATTATCGCCTAAGCCCTGCTGCTGTGCATCAAAAAGCTGCTGTGTGCGAGTGCAGCCCAGGCAGATTGTTGCACTTTACGCAGTTGTCCCGCTGTTCGTTCAATTGTGTTAACGGGGATATTGAAAAGAGTGTAATATAATTCCCCAAGGCAATATGTATTGCTAATATAGTATCTTTGCGGCGCGGATGCCGCACAAGGAACGGTCAGTGATCGACATCCCTTCATTCCTGTTGGCGCTTGGCATCGGCAATATCGCCTTTGCGGTGCTGATGGCCGGCTATACCCATGGCGGCAGGCCGCATCCCGGCTTGCGCCTGTGGATGTGGGCGCGCTTCGGCATCGGCGTCTGCCAGTTGCTGGGCTGGTCGCGGCCCTACCTCAGTGTACCCGCCCTGAACGGACTCGAGGGCGCCGGTTGGGTGCTGGCGGTCTCGCTCGAAGTCGCGGCCTACTGCGTGTTTTTCGGTTTCGAACGCTGGCAGCGCGTGCTGTTGCCAGTATCGGCGCTGGCGCTGGCCGTGGTGCTGGCTGCCGGCAGCGCCGGTGCGCCGGTGCCCTACCTGACTGCGCTGGTCGCTGCCATGGTGTCGCTGTTCGCGGCCGCGATGGCCTGGATCCTGCTGCGTCCGCGCCGCCACGGCATTTCGCTGCTGCAGCGGATCATCGGCGTCAACGACGGCCTGTTCGCGGTGGCGGTGGCGCTGTGGGCCGCCAGTAGCTTGAGCGGCGACGTGTCGGCGGGACAGCGCGCGGCCCAGGAAGGCGCCTACCTGGCTGGCTACCTGCTGATGATCGTCAACGGCTTTGGCTTCCTGTTGCTGTGCAAGCAGAAGGATGACGCCGAGATGGCGCGCCTTGCGACCACCGACAGCCTCACCGGCCTGCCCAACCGCCACGCCTTCCTCGAACGTGCCGAAGCGGCGCGGCTGGCGGCACTGCGCATGCGCCAGCCGCTGGCGCTGGTGATGATCGACATCGACCACTTCAAGCAGATCAACGACCGTTTCGGCCACGCGACCGGGGACGAAGCGCTGGCCGTGTTCGCACGGGTTGCGAAGGGTGTGCTGCGTGGTCATGAAACCTTGGGGCGGCTCGGTGGCGAGGAGTTTGCCGCGGTGTTGCCGGGGACGGATTTGTTCGGGGCGCGGCAGGCCGCGGAACGCCTGCGGCTGGCGGTGCGGGAGGCAACGGTGATCACCAGCGGTGCGGCGTATACGATGACGGTAAGTATCGGGATGGTGGTGCTGGATCCGAACGAGGCGCTGGGGGCGGCGCTGGCGAGGGCGGATCATGCGCTGTATGCGGCCAAGAGCGGGGGGCGGGATCGGGTGGAGACGGGGATCCCGCAGCAGCGGTGTGCGTAGGGTGGGCGGCTTCGCCGCCCACCCTTCAAAAGCGCTGACCAGTTACACCGTAGGGTGGGCAGATTCTGCCCACGCGTTCAAATCACGGCAATGCTGCCCGTGCGGCTGCTCATCCCCTAACTATCACCGCGTGGGCGGGAGACCCGCCCACCCTACAAAAACGCTGATGAGTTACACCGTAGGGTGGGCAGATTCTGCCCACGCGTTCAAATCACGGTGATTCTGCCCGTGCGGCTGCTCATCCCCTAACTTTCACCGCGTGGGCGGGAGACCCGCCCACCCTACAAAAACGCTGAATAGAAAAGCAAAAGGGTCCGACAAGTCGGACCCTTTTGCTTTTAAGGTGGCGAAGCGGACGGGACTCGCCCACATGCTGCGGGCCGCGGATTCCCTTGCAAGGGAATCCCTTCGAGCCCCAAACCGTGCTTCCCGCAGGGGAAGCACTCTTGCGCGGAAAAGAAAAAAGGATCCCGAAGGATCCTTTTTTCTTGTAGCTGGCGGAGCGGACGGGACTCGAACCCGCGACCCCCGGCGTGACAGGCCGGTATTCTAACCAACTGAACTACCGCTCCGTTTAATCTGATCGGCACTTCGATCAACCATCTGAATGAATCCTTGGTGGGCGCTGAGAGGCTCGAACTCCCGACCTAATCCGTGTAAGGGATCCGCTCTACCAACTGAGCTAAGCGCCCGTGACTCTTTCAGAGGTTTTCTACTTGACGCTTGTCATTGCGTCCGAAGAGGCCCGAATTATAGAGGCTGCAATTCGGGGTGTGCAAGAGTTTTTCGAAAAAAATTCAAAAGCCGGCGGATTGATTTTTTTACCAGACGGCGAATTTGTGTAAAGATCATGCTTGCCCTTGCCTGGAGAGCCTGCCCATGACCGGTCCGCATCCGTTATTGAACCGCCTGTTCGACGCCGCGATGAAGGCGGCCGATCCCTATGACCTGGTCGCGCCGCACCTGCCGCCTCCGCCGAAGGGCCGCACCGTGGTGCTGGGCGCCGGCAAGGCGGCGGCGCGCATGGCCGAGGCGGTCGAGCGTCACTGGCAGGGGCCGCTCGAAGGGCTGGTGGTGACGCGCTATGGCCATGGCGCGCCGACCCGCCAGGTCGAGGTGATCGAAGCCGGCCACCCGGTGCCGGATACTGCCGGAGAAGACGCCGCTCGCCGCATGCTGGCGCTGGCCGAAAGCCTGGGGCCGGACGACCTCGTGCTCTGCCTGGTGTCCGGCGGCGGCTCGGCGCTGATGTCGCTGCCGGCGCCCGGCATCAGCTTCGAGGAGAAGCGCGCCCTGAACGAGGCGTTGCTGCGCTGCGGCGCGCCGATCGGCGAAATGAATTGCGTGCGGCGCCACCTCTCCAGCATCAAGGGCGGGCGGCTGGCGCTGGCCTGCTATCCGGCGCGCGTGGTGACGCTGGTGGTGTCGGACGTGCCGGGCGACGACCCGGCCGTGGTCGCTTCCGGACCGACCGTGCCCGACGGCAGCAGCGGCGATGCCGCACTTGCCATCCTCGACAAGTACGGCATTGCCGCGTCAAGCGCGGTGCGTGCGCTGCTGGCCAATCCGCAAGCCACACTCCGCGCGGACGACCTGCGGCTGGCGCACAACGAAACCCACGTCATCGTCACCGCCCAGCAAGCGCTCGAGGCCGCGGCCGAGGCCGCGCGCGCGGCCGGCTACACGCCGCTGATCCTGTCCTCGAGTATGGAAGGCGAAGCGCGCGACGTCGCACTGGTGCACGCCAGCATTGCGCGCCAGGTCGTCGCGCATGGGCAGCCGTTGCAGGCGCCCTGCGTCATCCTGTCCGGCGGCGAAACCAGCGTCACCGTGCGGGGGCGCGGGCGGGGAGGGCGCAATGCCGAATTCCTGCTGGCGCTGGCGGTGGCGCTCGACGGCTTGCCCGGCGTGCATGCGATTGCAGTGGACACCGATGGCATCGACGGCACCGAGGACAATGCCGGCGCCTGGCTGGCGCCCGGCACGCTGGCGCTGGCCCGCTCGAAGGGCCTGGATGCGCGCGTGCGCCTGCTCGACAACGACGGCTATGGCTTCTTCGGCGCGCTCGGCCAGCTGGTGGTCACCGGCCCCACCCGCACCAACGTAAACGACCTGCGCGCCATCGTCATCGAGACGGATGTGTTGTAACGGTGTTGAAAAAACCTCAACCTGACGCGATTTGCTTGCATTGGCAAACATCCATCACCGACAATACCGCCTTTATCAAGTCGGCAAGCTGAAGACATCGCCAAGATGCGCGGCCGAGGGCGGGACATATCCGCTTGCGCCCCTTGAAAGGGCGTCGATTAGAAGAACGGGGACATCGGTTCTTTCATCAATCGTTAGGAAACACTCCATGATCAAGATGTCCAAGATGCACAAGCGCGTCCTTGGCGCCCACGGCGCAGCGCTGGCCCTGGTTGCCGCAACGATGCCGGTTCAGGCCCAGACGGTCTCGTCGAACCAGGCCCTCGAGCTGCAAACCGTCACCGTGACGGCCCAGCGCCGCACTGAAAACATCCGCGAAGTTCCGGTGTCCGTCACCGCGCTCAAGGGCGAAAAACTCGACGTGCTGGTCTCCGGCGGCGAAGACATCCGCCTGCTGGCCGGCAAGGTGCCGAGCCTGAACGTCGAATCCTCGAATGGCCGTACCTTCCCGCGCTTCTACATCCGCGGCTACGGCAATACCGATTTCAATACCTTCGCCTCGCAGCCGGTCTCGCTGGTGTATGACGACGTGGTGCAGGAAAACCCGATCCTCAAGGGCTTCCCGATCTTCGACCTGGCCAGCGTCGAAGTGCTGCGCGGCCCGCAGGGCACCCTGTTCGGCCGCAACACCCCGGCCGGCGTGGTCAAGTTCGAATCCGAGCGTCCGAAGCTGGGCAAGGTCGAGGGCTATTACAACCTGTCGGCGGCGACCCATTACACGATGAACGCCGACGGCGCCGTGAACGTGCCGCTGTCGGACAAGTGGGCCATGCGCGTGTCGGCCACCGGCCAGCACCGCGACGACCACATCGACAATTTCGGCGACGTGGCAATGACCCAGAAGCGTGGCCAGCTCGACGGCTACAATGAGAACGCCCAGCGCGTCCAGGTGCTGTTCAGCCCGGACAACAGCTTCAACGCACTGTTCAACGCCCACCAGCGCAACACCAAGGGCAGCGCCCGCCTGTTCCGCGCGAACCTGATGCAACGCGGCAGCAACAAGATCGCCCCGGGCTATGAGCTCGACAAGATCGTCACCAATGCCGAGAACTTCCAGCGCCTGAACAGCAACGGCGCCAACCTGCGCCTGAGCTGGGACCTGGAAGACTTCCGTGTGTTCTCGATCACCGGCTACGAGCACGTCAGCGACTACTTCAGCCGCGGCGACATCGACGGCGGCACCCCGACTGGTCCGGGCTTCATCCCGTTCCAGGTCCAGACCGGCGGCTATATCTCCGACCTCGACCAGTACAGCCAGGAATTCCGCGTCGAATCGAAGAACACCGGCCCGCTGAACTGGCAGGCAGGCGTGTACTTCTTCGACGAAGACGCAACCGGCGGCAGCGACAACTTCAACGATGCCGGCGCCCGCACCTCGCGCCTGGTCAGCAACCAGCAGAACGAAGCCTGGGCCGCGTTCGCCTCGCTGAACTACACGATCAACCCGGCCTGGACGGTCCGCGGCGGCGTGCGCTACACCCGGGACGAGAAGCAGTTCCGCACCATCACCGCGCAGAACGTCGTGCAGATCGGCCCGGGCTCGGTGGCTACCGACCAGGACAAGATCAACTGGGACCTGTCGGCGACCTACAAGCTGAACAACGACGTCAACGTGTACGGCCGTGTCGCCACTGGCTTCCGCGCCCCGAGTATCGCGGCTGCGTCGGCATCGGTGCCGATCACCGTCGCCGATTCGGAAACCATCACCTCGGTGGAACTGGGCGTGAAGGCCGACCTGTTCGAGCGCCGCGCACGCACCTCGTTCTCGATCTATGACTACACCGTCAAGGACCAGCAGCTGACCGTGGTCGGCGGCAATTCGAACGTCAACCGCCTGATCAATGCCGACAAGACCAAGGGCAAGGGCGCCGAGTTCGACTTCGAAGCGGCAGTCACGACCGCCCTGCGCGTGAGCGCCGGCGCCAGCTACAACTACACGCAGATCCGCGACGGCAGCCTGTCGGTGAACCGCTGCGCACAGTGCACCGTGCTCGATCCAGTCAATGCGGCTGGCCGCGTCGTCATCGACGGCAATGCGTTGCCGCAGGCGCCGCGCTGGTCGGTCAATGCAACCGCCCGCTATGGCGTGCCGTTCCGCGACGGCGAACTGTACTTCTTCACCGACTGGTCGTACCGCAGCAAGATCAATTTCTTCCTGTACGAATCGACCGAGTTCACCGGTGCGCCGCTGACCGAAGGCGGCCTGCGCCTGGGGTACATCTTTGGCGGCGGCAAGTATGAAGTGGCAGCCTTCGGCCGTAACGTGCTCGACCAGCGCCGCGTCACCGGCGGGATCGACTTCAACAACCTGACCGGCTTTACCAATGAGCCGCGCCAATGGGGCATGCAGTTCAAGGGCAACTTCTGAACGTACGAGCGCCCGCAATTCCCCTATGACCCAGGGGTTTGCCAGACGCTCTGGTGTATTGACAAAGAAGGCCGCGCAATGCGCGGCCTTTTTCTATGGGCAACACCTTTTCTAGAGTGTCAACACAAGTGTGGAATACGTTATTCGACGTTTTTAACGTTTCGCCGAAGAAAAAATGTTTCTGCAGTATCAGATCTGTCCAGTGTTGTTATTACGCTGAAATTGTATCGAATTGTCACGCACTGTCTCTTCCTTTCGCGATACGCTGGTTTTCGCCGCACTCAGACGGCACCGGAAACGCCGCAAGGCACCGGTTACACAACGACACAGGCGAGGCTCATTTCGCTTGACGGAAAACTATACAAAAAGGAAGAAACATGAAGCAATCGCATTCGATTCATCCTGCAATGTTGAAGATGTGTGCCGCAGTTTCGCTCGCCCTCGCCGCCTCCGTGGCCGGCGCGGCCGAGCAGAAGTTCATCCTGGAGACAGACCGTATCATCGTGAAGTACAAGGATGCCGCCCCTCAAGGCAAGGGCGCAGCCAAGAAGCTTGCCCTGGGCGCCGACCGCAAGGCCAAGCTCGACCGAGCCGGCCAGGAATTCGGCATGCTGGTCAGCGAAAGCCACGACATCGCCACCGGCGCCAAAGTGTTCAAGCTCAACGGCCGCAAGGGTTTGAAGGAAGTAGAAAAGCTGGCCGCCGAAATGATGGCGCGCGATTCGACCATCGAATACGCCGAGCCTGACCGCATCATGACCCACATGGCGACGGCGAACGACCCGATGTATGCCCAGCAGTGGCACTACACCGACTCGGTCGGCGGCCTGCGCCTTCCGACCGCCTGGGACAAGTCCACCGGCACTGGCGTCATCGTGGCCGTGATCGATACCGGCTCGCGCCCGCACGCCGACCTGAGCGGCCAGCAGCTGGCCGGCTATGACTTCATCAGCACCGCTGCCATCGGCAATGACGGCAACGGCCGCGACAGCGACCCGACCGATCCGGGCGACTGGGTTGCAGCTGGTGAGTGCGGTACGGGTTCCCCGGCATCGGGCTCGAGCTGGCATGGTACCCACGTGGCCGGCACCGTTGCCGCCAAGACCAACAACAGCCTGGGCGTGGCCGGCGTGGCGTACAACGCCAAGATCGTGCCGGTGCGCGTGCTCGGCAAGTGCGGCGGCTACACCTCGGACATCGCCGACGCGATCACCTGGTCGTCGGGCGGCACCGTGTCGGGGGCCCCGGCCAACGCCAATCCGGCCAAGGTCCTGAACATGTCGCTGGGCGGTACCGGCGCCTGCGATGCAACTACCCAGACTGCCATCAACGGCGCCCGCTCGCGCGGCTCGGTAGTGGTGGTAGCAGCTGGTAACGACAACATGAACGTCAGCAACGCCAGCCCGGCGAACTGCTCGGGCGTCATTGCCGTGGCAGCAACCGGCAAGACCGGCGGCCGTGCGTCGTACTCCAACTACGGCACCCTGGTCGACGTCGCAGCGCCAGGCGGCGATGGCAGCTTCAGCGTCATCTCGACCCTGAACGCCGGCACCAGCACCCCGGGCGCCGACAACTACGCAGGCTACCAGGGCACCTCGATGGCGACCCCACACGTGGCCGGCGTGGCGGCACTGATGTTCGCTGCCAAGCCTACGCTCACCCCGGACAACATCGAAAGCATGCTGAAGTCGAGCGCACGCGCCTTCCCGGCGACCTGCTCGGGTTGCGGCACCGGTATCGTGGACGCAACCGCGGCCGTCAATGCTGCGCTGGGCACGACCCCGCCTCCAGGCCCAACCATCGCTGAAGTCGAGTCGAATAACACGACCGGTACCGCCAGCATGATCACGACCTCGGGCACCACCGTGAACGGCACCATGGCCAGCTCGTCCGACACCGATTACTTCCGTGTCGACCTGCCAGCCGGCAAGACGCTGAGCTCGGTCCTGACCCCAGGCCTGAGCACCGCCGACTACGACCTGTTCGTGTACAACAGCGCAGGCACGCTGCTGGGCAAGAGCGAAAACGGCGCCGGCGCCGTCGACAGCTACAGCTCGGCCAACACCGGCAGCACTACCGCCACCCGCTACGTCCGCGTGGTGTACTACAGCGGCGGCACCGGTGCGACCAACGGCAAGTACACGCTGAAAATGACCTGGTAATCGTTTCGATAAGGACGATACGGCGCGGCTCCGCTGCGCCGTCTTCATCCGGAAACGCGCGGCTTGCCGCGCGTTCTTTTTTTGCGGTTAGGATTGTTGCGCTCAATTTTGCCGCGAACCGTAGGGTGGGCAAGTTCCTTGCCCACGCGTTCAACAACATGGTGAGATGACGCGAATTGGCTATTCCAGCAGTGGTTGAACGCGCGGCCGGCGGAGCCGCCCACCCTACGTATTGCGTAAACTCCACATTCAACGGATACTGTATGCAATTACAGTAGTCGACCCTGACGTGTGAACGCCCCGCTCCGTAAAATCATCCACTGCGATTGCGACTGTTTCTACGCCTCGGTCGAGATGCGCGACGATCCATCGCTGCGCGGGCGTCCGCTGGCGGTCGGCGGCCGGCCCGACCAGCGCGGGGTGATCGCCACCTGCAACTACGAGGCGCGCCGCTTCGGCATCCATTCGGCGATGGCGACGGCCCAGGCCATGAAGCTGTGCCCGCACCTGGTAGTGATCCCGCCGGCAATGGACAAATACCGCCTTGCCTCCACCCAGATCATGGACATCTACCGCGACTACACCGAGCTGGTCGAGCCGCTGTCGCTCGATGAAGCCTACTTGGACGTGAGCAATGCCACCCAGTGCAAGGGCAGCGCCACCCTGATCGCGCAGGAAATCCGGCAGCGCATATTCGAGACCGTCGGCATCACGGCCTCGGCCGGCGTGGCGCCAAACAAGTTCGTGGCCAAGATCGCCAGCGACTGGAACAAGCCGGACGGCCTCTTCCTGGTGCGCCCGGAGGAGGTGGATGCCTTCGTCGCGGCACTGCCGGTGAAGAAGCTGCATGGCGTGGGCAAGGTCACGGCCGACAAGATGCACCGGCTCGGCCTGCAGACCTGCGCCGACATGCGCAGCTGGAGCATGGAGCGGCTGCAAGAGCACTTCGGCAGTTTCGGCGCCCGTTTATATGACTTGTGCCGCGGTATCGACGTGCGCGAAGTGAATACCTCGCGCGAACGCAAGTCGATCAGCACCGAAGAAACCTATACGCCCGACGTGCCTGACCTGGCCGCCTGCCTGAAGCTGCTGCCGGAATTGCACGAGCACCTGCTGGGCCGGATCAAGCGCAACAAGGCGGAAAAATTCATCAACAAGCTGTTCGTGAAGATCAAGTTCTCGGACTTCCAGCAGACGACGGTGGAGTGTGTTGGCTATGCGCCACATATCCCGACCTATGCGCGCCTGATGGAAACCGGCTGGGCCCGCGCAAGCCGCCCGGTGCGCCTGCTGGGCGTCGGCGTGCGCCTGGGCGACACCGAGACGGTCGAGCAATTGCGGCTGTTCGATGACGCGGCCCCGGCCGCGATCGCCAGCATTGTTGACGGCTCGTCAACAGAATAATTCTCGTACTCGTTGCCGGCAACGGCAGCGTAGAATGTCGTTCCCTTGAAATACTGAAACAATCGGATAACAGCTATGTGGTTCAAGAATCTCCAGATTTATCGCCTGCCCGCTCCGTGGGCATTCACCCCAGAACAGATGGAAGAAGCGCTCCAGTCGCAGGCGTTTTCTCCTGCGAGCAGCAATGAATTGCTGCGCCAGGGCTGGGATTCGCCGCGCGCCAACGGCAAGCTGGTGCACGTCGTCAACAAGCAGATGCTGATGATGCTCGGTACCGAGAAGAAGCTGCTGCCGTCGTCGGTCATCAACCAGGTTGCGAAGGCCAAGGCCGCCGAGATGGAAGAGCAGCAGGGCTTCCCGCCGGGTAAGAAGGCGATGAAGGAACTGAAGGAGCGCGTCGCCGACGAGCTGCTGCCGCGCGCCTTCTCGATCCGCAGCAATGTCTGGGTCTGGATCGACCCGGTCAACGGCTGGCTGGTGGTCGATGCCGCCAGCCCGTCGAAGGCGGACGACGTCATCAAGCTGCTGCTCAAGGCAGTCGACCGCATGCCGCTCGAATCGCTGCGCGTGCAGCGTTCGCCGGTGGCCGTGATGACCGGCTGGCTGGAAGCGGACGAAGCGCCATACGGCTTCACGATCGACCAGGACACCGAACTGCGCGCCACCGGCGAAAGCCGCGCGGCAGTGCGCTACGTGAAGCACACGCTGGAACCGGACGACATCCGCCGCCACATCGCCGCCGGCAAGCAGTGCACCCGCCTGGCCATGACCTGGACCGACCGCATCAGCTTCGTGCTGACCGAATCGATGGCGATCAAGGGCATCAAGCCGCTCGACGTTATTAAAGAAGGCGAAGCCGTGACCTATAGCGATGATGAGCGTTTCGATAACGACATCATGCTGATGACGGGTGAGCTGGCCAAGCTGATGGCGGATGTGGTCGAGGCGCTGGGCGGCGAAGCCAAGGCCTGATCAGATAGCGGCGCCCTTGCAGTCAATCCGGCGCTAACTATCACCGCGTGGGCAAGAAACTTGCCCACCCTACGGGTTTGTAGGGTGGGCGGGTCTCCCGCCCGCGCGTTCAAACCGTGCGTGTTTTGACGCGCAATCTCACTGCGCCCCCTACTACTCTACAACTGCTGGAACACGCCTTCGGCGCGGTTCTTGGTAACGTTATCCCACGGGAAAACCTGGCCATTCATCGCCACATACACCCCGGCCGGCAAGACCTGCGCGACACCGCAAGCCAGCCCCAGGTTGAACAGCGCATCCGAATTCGCGATCTCGTAAGGAATCATGGCGCCGGTCAGCACGATGGTCTGGCCGAGCCCCGCAGCGCCGAGCACGGCGGCGGTTTCGCGCATGGTGTCGGTGCCGTGGATGATGACGATGGCTTTTTCTGGCGCCGCCTGGCAGGAGGCCAGCACGCGCTGGCGGTCCGGGTCCTGCATGTCGAGCGAGTCGAGCAGCGGCAGCACGTCGAGCGCGACCGGAATCGTCATGCGTGAGCGGGCGATGACTGCCGGCAAGTGGCTCTCGGCAAAGCCGAGCACGCCATTGAGTTCGTTATAGTGTTTGTCGAAAGTGCCGCCGGTGGCGATGATGCGCAAGGTCATGTTGATTTGTCCACGTGCTGAAAAAAGGTGGGTAATGATAGCCGCAAACCGTGGTGTATCTGTATGTGACTGCGCTAGAATCAGTCGGATTGGTTGAGTACACTACTCTCTTCATTTCCTCTTTTCAGTAGATTCCATGAAAGCCGTCGCACCGGGCACCGTCATCTTCCACCGCCATCGCGGCTATGGCGTGATCACCCACGTCAACCTGCTGACCGGCTGGATTTCGGCGCGTTTCGGCAGCGAAGCGCGCGCCCTCGACCTGAACCTGTCGAGCGACGAAGTGCAGCACGCCGACGGCGAGCCGATCCTGTTCCGCCGCGCCCCGCCGGACCGCATGCCGCACGCGCGCCTGATGGACATGGTGCGCGCGCTGCACAAGGCCGGCTACCAGAAGCTCTACCTGTACTCGTGGCCCAAGCCCTCGGGGCTGCACTGGCGCTGGCATTTGTTCACCGGCCCGCGCAACTGGATGCAGCGTACCTGGCGCGAAGGCTGGTACGGCTCGGGCGCCGAGTACAACAACAATCCGGTGATGGGCTGGGGCGATTTGCCGGGCGCGACGACGGACGAGCTGATCCATGCGCTGGCAAAATTCGACCCGCAAGGCCTGGCGCAGGCGCTGGGACGCGACGAAGATCACACGGCCTGGTTCGCGCAGGTGTGCGATGTGCTGCTGCCGGGGTATATGTACAGCCTGAACATGGAGCGGCCCGCGGGCGGCGGGCTGGTCGAAGCGCCGCCGGTGCCGGTGGTGCCGGTAAGGGCCGGGCTGCAGCCGTATGCGGGGCCGGCGATCGGCTGGCCGCCGGGCTGGGCCGGTTTGTGGACGGGCAGGCATGTGATGCCGGAGCCGAAGGTGAGTTTTACGGGGGAGCCGGAGTTGCGCTGATTGGCTCGCTGCGCTCGCGTGCAGCTACTAACTTTTCGCAAAAATTAGGTTCCGGCCTTCGCCGGAAGTCGTAGGCGCCAGTGGCGCGTACGACGGTTTTGAGGATAGCGGGGCAAGGTGACTGCATCATTTTTATAGTCGCTTAAAGACCGTCGTCCCGGCGAAGGCGGGAATGATGCCACTGGCATCACTCCCCCCAAGTTCGTCGCATCATCCCTAGCGCTCCTTTCACCGCTTCCCCACCGCCTCCGGATTCAAAATATTATCCGGCTGCCCCTGTGCAAACCGCACGACGTTCTCGAACGCCGTCTGGAAATAAATCTCGTAGCTGTCCTGCTCCACATACCCCAGGTGCGGCGTTGCCAGCACGGTCGGAATGCGCAGCAGCGGCGAATCCGCCCGCAGCGGCTCGCTGGCGAATACGTCCAGCGCCGCGCTGCCCGGCCGGCCTGAGCGCAAAGCCTGTTCCAGCGCCCCTTCTTCGACCAGTTCCGCCCGGCTCGTGTTGACGAACAAGGCATCCGGCTTCATGCGCGCCAGGTCTTCCGGCTTGACGATCCCGCGGGTCGCTTCGCCCAGCCGCAAATGCAGGCTCAAGACGTCCGCCTGTGCAAACAAGGCCTCGCGCGATGCAGCTGCGTCGAAGCCATCGAGCACGGCGGCCTGCCGGCTCGCTTCGCTTCCCCACACCAGTACCCGCATCCCGAAGGCGCGCGCATAGCCGGCAACCAGCTGCCCGATCTTGCCGTAACCCCAGATCGCAAGCGTACGTCCGCGCAGCGACCGGCCCAGGCCGTTGAGCACCGGGTTGGTCGACGCGGTCTGCCACAGGCCGTCCTTCAGGTTGTTCGCATAGGGCACGATCTTGCGGCTGGCCGCCATGATCAGCGCCCAGGTCAGCTCGGACGGCGCCACCGGCGAGCCGATTCCCTCCGCGATGGCGATGCCGTGTTCGCTTGCGGCAGCGACGTCGATATGGCCGCTGACCTTACCGGTCTGCGAAATCAGCTTCAGGTTCGGCAGCCTTGCCAGCAGCGCAGCAGGGAAGGCGGTGCGTTCGCGGATCAGCACCAGCGCATCGTAGGGCGCCAGCCGGAGCGCCAGTTGCCCCAGCCCGCGGGTCGGGTGCGTGAACACTTTGACCTCGTGCCCGTCGAGAAGCCGGAAGCATGCCAAGCCGCGCACGGCGTCCTGGTAATCGTCGAGAACAGCTATTCGCATGAGTGTTTCTTCCGTTTAATGTTTGTCGCGTAGCGAAATAACAGGTTCTAAAAAGATGGGGAATAGCCTACTACATTAGTCGGTCATTATCTGCTACTTTTTTGTAGTAGGAGGCCATGAATCCCGGTTTTAGGGGTGTACAATCGGCCAATTAATTGAGGGCTGACACGCTCGTGTCGGCCCAGCAGCACAGTTCCCGGCCTTCCTTGGAGACCGTCGACACGACCGCCGTAAACGCCGCGCTCCGCTGGAGCGACATGCCACCAGGGCACGGCCAGACGGGCGCACCGAGCGTGCCGGGACAGACAGTATTCTTAATTGGCATTGGAGGTATCTATGAACCAGCCCGTGATGGGCGGCGTCGCCGCTTTGAACGTTCCAGCTTACATCAAGCACCAGCAGCTTATCAATTGGGTGGCCGATATTGCCGCCCTGACCAAGCCTGACAGCATCTACTGGTGCGACGGTTCCGAAGAAGAGTACGACCGCCTGTGCGCCCAAATGGTCGACGCCGGCACCATGAAGAAGCTGAACCCGGCAAAGCGCCCGAACTCCTACCTGGCCTGGTCCGACCCAACCGACGTCGCCCGCGTCGAAGACCGCACTTATATCTGCGCCGCCACCAAGGAGCAGGCCGGCCCGACCAATAACTGGATGGACCCGGCCGAGATGCGCCGCACCCTGAACGGCCTGTTCGACGGCTGCATGGCTGGCCGCACGCTGTACGTGGTGCCGTTCTCGATGGGCCCGCTGGGTTCGCCGATCGCCCACATCGGCGTCGAGCTGTCCGATTCGCCTTATGTCGCGGTCAACATGCGCATCATGACGCGCATGGGCAAGGCCGTATACGACGTGCTCGGTACCGATGGTGCATTCGTGCCCTGCGTGCACACCGTCGGCATGCCGCTGTCTGCCGGCCAGCAAGACGTGCCATGGCCGTGCAATGCCACCAAATACATCGTCCACTATCCGGAAAGCCGCGAGATCTGGTCCTTCGGTTCGGGCTATGGCGGCAATGCGCTGCTGGGCAAGAAGTGCTTTGCGCTGCGCATCGCTTCGAACATGGGCTACCAGGAAGCGCAAGCCGGCGGCACCGGCTGGCTGGCCGAGCACATGCTGATCCTGGGCGTCGAATCGCCAAAAGGCGACAAGAAATACATCGCGGCCGCTTTCCCTTCGGCCTGCGGCAAGACCAATTTCGCCATGCTGATCCCGCCTGCCGCGTTTGACGGCTGGAAGGTCACGACCATCGGCGACGACATCGCCTGGATCAAGCCGGGCCCGGATGGCCAGCTGGTCGCGATCAACCCGGAAGCCGGCTATTTCGGCGTGGCCCCGGGCACCAACGACAAGACCAACCCGAACTGCATGGCCTCGCTACGCGAGAACGTCATCTTCACCAACGTGGCGCTGACCGACGATGGCGATGTGTGGTGGGAAGGCATGACCAAGGAGCTGCCTGCGCACCTGGTCGACTGGCAGGGCAAGGACTGGACCCCGGCGCTTGGTACCAAGGCGGCCCACCCGAACGCGCGCTTCACCGTCGCCGCGACCCAGAACCCGGTTATCGACCAGGCCTGGGACGACCCGGCCGGCGTGCCGATCTCGGCCTTCATCTTTGGCGGCCGCCGCTCGACCACCGTGCCGCTGGTGACCGAAGCCAACAACTGGGTCGAAGGCGTCTACATGGCCGCCACCATGGGTTCGGAAACCACCGCCGCCGCCGCCGGCCAGATGGGCATCGTACGCCGCGATCCGTTCGCGATGCTGCCTTTCATCGGCTACAACATGAGCGACTACTTCCAGCACTGGCTCGACATGGGCAAGAAAGTGCAGGCCGCCCAGCCGAAGATCTTCTGCGTTAACTGGTTCCGCACCGACGACAAGGGCAGCTTCGTGTGGCCCGGCTACGGCGACAACATGCGCGTGCTGAAGTGGATCCTCGACCGCGCCGACGACAGCGTCCCGGCCGGCAACGCCCACCTGTTCGGCAGCTCGCCGTCGTACGGTGACCTGAACTGGGAAGGCATCGATTTCACCGAAGCGCAGTTCGAGCAGATCACCTCGATCGACAAGGACGCCTGGGTTGAAGAGCTGAAGCTGCACAGCGAGCTGTTCGACAAGCTGGCCTACCGCCTGCCGCAGGAACTGGTGGAGACCAAGGCCAGGCTGGAGAAGCAGCTGGGCTGATGGATGCCGCCTGATGGCGGCATAGAAAAATAGAAGAAGGGGCGGTGCCTGATGGCGCTGCCCCTTTTTTATTTGGTACCACCACCTTCAAAACCGTCATTCCCCCCACTGGGGGCAATGACTTCCGGCGTAGGCCGGAACCTGATTTTTTGGGCCTATCACTGACGGGTGAAGCAAGTGGAGCGCGACGAACTTGGGTTCCGGCCGGAATCCAATTTCTATGCAAACCGCAAACGTTTAACGCAGTAAGTACGCAACGAACTCGGATCCCGGCCTGCGCCGGGACGACGGTCTTGGGGCTACCGATTCAATTAAACGGTATCAGCCGCCTTCACCTTCAACAACGGCTTCAAATACTTCCCCGTCGCGCTGGCCTTGTTCTTTGCCACATCCTCCGGCGTGCCGCTTGCCACGATCAGGCCACCCCCGGCGCCGCCTTCCGGCCCCAGGTCGACCACCCAGTCCGCCGTCTTGATGACGTCCAGGTTGTGCTCGATGATGGCGAGCGTATTGCCCTGGTCGCGCAGGCGGTGGATGACTTTGAGCAGCAGGTCGATATCGGCGAAGTGCAGGCCGGTGGTCGGCTCGTCCAGGATGTACAGCGTACGCCCGGTATCGCGCTTGGACAGTTCCAGCGACAGTTTCACGCGCTGCGCCTCGCCGCCCGACAGCGTGGTCGCGCTCTGGCCCAGCTTGATGTAGCCGAGGCCCACGTCGAGCAGGGTCTGCAGCTTGCGTGCGATCACCGGCACCGGCTTGAAGAACTCGTGCGCGTCTTCCACCGTCATGTCCAGCACTTCGGTGATGCTCTTGCCCTTGTAGTGCACCTCGAGCGTTTCGCGGTTGTAGCGCTTGCCGTGGCAGACGTCGCAAGGCACGTAGACGTCCGGCAGGAAGTGCATCTCGACCTTGATCACGCCATCGCCCTGGCAGGCTTCGCAGCGGCCGCCCTTGACGTTGAACGAGAAGCGGCCCGCCGAATAACCACGTTCCTTGGCAGTCGGCACTGTCGCGAACAGGTCGCGGATCGGCGTGAACAGGCCGGTGTAGGTCGCCGGGTTCGAACGCGGGGTGCGGCCGATCGGCGCCTGGTCGACCGAGATCACCTTGTCGAAGTGTTCCAGGCCGTGGATCGCTTCGTGCTCGGCCGGCTCGGTCTGCGAACCATACAGGTGGCGCGACAGCGCCGGGTAGAGCGTGTCGTTGATCAGGGTCGACTTGCCCGAACCCGAGACCCCGCTGATGCAGGTCATCAGGCCGACCGGCAGCGTGAGCGTCACGTTCTTGAGGTTGTTGCCCTTGGCGCCGGTGATCACCAGCTGGCGCGCCGGATCCATCTTGGTGCGCTTCTTCGGCACGGCGATCTTGCGGCGGCCGTCCAGGTACTGGGCGGTGATCGAGTGCTCGTTCTTCATGATCTGCTCGAGCGTGCCCTCGGCGATGATCTGCCCACCGTGCACGCCCGCGCCCGGACCCATGTCGACGATGTAGTCGGCGGTACGGATCGCGTCTTCGTCGTGCTCGACCACCAGCACGCTGTTGCCGATGTCGCGCAGGTGCTTCAGGGTGCCGATCAGGCGGTCGTTGTCGCGCTGGTGCAGGCCGATCGAGGGTTCGTCGAGCACGTACATCACGCCGGTCAGGCCCGAGCCGATCTGCGAGGCCAGGCGGATGCGCTGGGCCTCGCCGCCGGACAGGGTATCGGCGCTGCGGTCGAGCGACAGGTAATCGAGGCCGACGTTGTTCAGGAACTTCAGGCGCGCGATGATTTCCTTGATCACGCGCTCGGCGATCTCTTTCTTGGCGCCGACGAGTTCCAGCGTCTCGAAGAAGGCCAGCGTATCGCGCAGCGGCTTGTCGGACACTTCATAGATCGCGCGCTGCTGCTCGCCCTGGCCAATCTTGACGAAACGCGCTTCGGTGCGCAGGCGCGCTCCTTCGCAGGACGGGCACTTCTTTTCGTTGATGAACTTGGCCAGTTCTTCCTTGACCGCCATCGAATCGGTCTCGCGGTAGCGCCGCTGCAGGTTGTTGACCACGCCTTCGAAGGTATGCTCGCGGATCACGGTGCGGCCACGCTCGTTGACGTAGCTGAACGGGATCGAGGTCTTGCCCGAACCGAACAGCACCGCGTCCTGCGCGGTCGACGGCAGCGTGTCGAAGGGCTTGTCGAGGTCGAACTCGTAGTGCGATGCCAGGTTCTGCAGCATCTGGTAATAAAACTGGTTACGGCGGTCCCAGCCCTTCACGGCGCCGGAGGCGAGCGACAGGTGCGGGAAGGCCACGATCCGCTTCGGATCGAAGAATTCGATATGGCCGAGGCCGTCGCATTCCTGGCAGGCGCCCATCGGGTTGTTGAACGAGAACAGGCGCGGTTCCAGCTCCTGCAGCGAGTAGCCGCAGACATTACAGGCGAACTTGTTCGAGAAGACCGTTTCGTTCTCGGTCTCCATTTCATAAGCCACGGCGCGGCCGTCGGCCAGGCGCAGTGCGGTCTCGAAGCTTTCGGCCAGGCGCTGCTTGATCTCCGAATTCACTTTCACGCGGTCGATGACGACGTCGATGGTGTGCTTCTCGGTTTTCTTCAGCTTCGGCAGCTCGTCGATCTCGTAGATCTTGGCCGGGTTGACGCCGCTGGCGACGCGGAAGCGCACGAAGCCCTGGGCCTGCATCGCCTGGAACAGGTCGGTGTGCTCGCCCTTGCGGTTGGCCACGGTCGGCGCCAGGATCATCAGCTTGGTCCCTTCCGGCATCGCCAGCACGGCATCGACCATCTGGGAGACGGTCTGGGCGGCGAGGGGCTGGTGCGGGTGCTGCGGGCAATAAGGCGTGCCGACGCGCGCATACAGCAGGCGCAGGTAGTCGTGGATCTCGGTGACTGTGCCGACGGTCGAACGCGGATTGTGCGAAGTCGCTTTCTGCTCGATCGAGATCGCCGGCGACAGGCCCTCGATCAGGTCGACGTCGGGCTTTTCCATCAGCTGCAGGAACTGGCGCGCATAGGCTGACAGCGATTCGACATAGCGGCGCTGGCCTTCGGCGTACAAGGTGTCGAAGGCAAGCGAAGACTTGCCGGAACCGGACAGGCCGGTAATGACGATCAGCTTGTTACGCGGAAGGTTGAGATTGATGTTCTTCAGGTTGTGCGTACGAGCACCGCGGATACGAATTTCTTCCATTAGGTTTTTGGAGGCTTTCAATAAGTTTGCGGGGCCGGCGCACAAGAAACTGTCGCGGTGAGCGGGCCAATCAGGGGGGAACCCATTAGTGTAGCGCGTTTTTAGAAAGGCTGTACATGCATCCAGCACTTTTGTGCCGCCAGGATACTTCTGGTGGGGTCGATGAGGGTATCTGATGTGTCTGGCTGCCAGTTCAATAGTTCACTCGGCAATAATCGCATCTTTTTTTCGGTACAGTGCAAGTCGACGCCCTCCCTGGGCAGGTAGGCAGGCATCTCGATAGTAAAATATTGGTTTTGGGCAAATATTTCGCCACTACAGACTGTAGTGCTCACATCGAAAGCACCTTATGCAAATCCAGACTGAAGACGACTTCAACGGGGTCCAGGAAAACCATCCCTGGGCCGGGCAATTCACGGTGATGGGCTATGCCAGCGGCGGCATGAGCATGATCCCGCACGATTTTTTCCGCGACTGGCTCGACCAGGAAGCACAGCATGGCCATTTCTACATCGGCCGCTGCTCGAGCTTCGGCGTCGGCTCGCTCGTCAAATACGATGCCGGGCAGCAGGGCCTGGCGGTGGGACGCTTCGTGGCCGGCGGCCTGCGCCTGCGCTTCCTGCTCAACGGCCAGCATGAGAGCCGGACGATCTCGACCTACATGTTTTCGATCGCCGGCATGGGGCTGCGCAACGCGCCGCCGCCGCAGTATGCGGATTCGGTGATCAAGAACGACGTGTGGATCGGCGACGAAGCCATGATGCTCGGCGGCGGCATCATCGAAAACGGCTGCATCATCGGCGCCCGCTCGCTGCTGCCTCCCAACTTCCGCTCCGAACCTTATGGCATCTATGCCGGTTCACCGGCCAAGCTGATCCGTTATCGCTTCCCTGAAGCCGTGCGCGCGGCCTTGCTGGACCTTGCCTGGTGGGATATGCCGCTGGCCTGGATTCGCGACAATAACGCCATGTTCCTCGAAGACATGACAGCCGACGAAGGCCAGGCCCTGGCCACCATCGCCAGGCTCAAGGCCAGCCGCCTCGACTACGAAGCGCAGCACGGCCCGCAGTCCTGAACTTGACATTGATCGCAGCCTGGGCGGGCACCAATCAGCCCGCATCGGGTCTGAATTCGTGTGCTGGTGCAGCACGAAAAAGCACTTTCGGTTCCTGCTCAACGGCCCCATAATAGTGAGCTGAACTACCTCGTTCCCTGACGCTTAGAAGCACGCAGAGTCAGGGCTCTACAAAATCAATTGGAGTAACAAAATGGCATCAGTTAACAAGGTCATCATCGTCGGCAACCTCGGCCGCGACCCGGAAATCCGCTACATGCCAAGTGGCGACGCGATCGCCAACATCGCGGTGGCAACCTCGTACAAGTCGAAAGACAAGAATACTGGCGAGCAGAAAGAGCTGACCGAGTGGCACCGCATTTCCTTCTTCGGCCGTCTGGCTGAAATCGTCGGCCAGTACCTGAAAAAGGGCTCGTCGGTCTATGTCGAAGGCCGCCTGCAGACCCGCAAGTACACCGACAAGGACGGCATCGAGCGCTACGCGACCGACGTCATCGCCGAGAACATGCAAATGCTGGGCGGTCGCCAGGGCATGGGCGGCAACGACATGGGTGGCGGCATGGATGACGGCGGCGGCTACGAGCCACAGCAGCAACAGCAGCGCCCTGCGCCACGCCAGGCGCCTCCGGCACCGGCAGCGCGTCCGCAGCCGAAACCGGCGCCGAACTTCTCGGATATGGATGACGACATTCCGTTCTAGGCCCTATCTCGTTGCGTTCTTGTTGATAAGGCCCGCGTTCCCTTGAGGACGCGGGCCTTTTTCATGTGCGCCCAGTTTGGGCGCACTCTTGCGGGTGCAAGTCCCGCCGCGAGCTGAGCACAGTGAGCGAAGCGAAGCACAACTGCATGAGGGCGACCGAATGTGGAGAGCCATCGCATGCGATGGCGTACGGAGCGAAACTGCGAGCCGATGAACAAGAATCGGATACAAGGCGCTGCCGAGCAGGACGAGCGGGCATCAGACCGCGAAGTTCTTGTGGTCAAGGCGAAGTGGCGTAATCCGGCGGTTGTGCAGTGAAGGAGTGCGTTCTTACCCAATGGGGAGATCTCGCCTTGTGCTTGAAAGGGCGACGGAAAAAAAATCCGGAGCGAGAAGTCAGCAGAGGCCGTAGTAGCCGTCGGCATGGTCGGAGAGACGAAGAGCCGGTGGCGAAGGACCGAACGAGTAGGAGTGTCGAACAACTTGTCGATGAATCGTGTACGGCATCAGATGCCCGCATCGGCGGGGCAGCAACTGATGAAAGACACGTACCGGCCCATGCCGGTGCGGCGCGTCGGCATTCCGAAGCCGGATGGAAGCGAACGTGAACTGGGGATACCCACCGTGACCGACCGTCTGATTCAGCAGGCACTATTGCAGGTGCTGCAACCGCTGATCGATCCCACCTTCAGTGAACACAGCCACGGGTTCCTGCCCGGCCGCCGTGCGCGCGATGCTGTGCTCGCAGCACAGCAGCACAGCAGCACAGCAGCACAGCAGCACAGCAGCACAGCAGCACAGCAGCACAGCAGTACGTGCAGGAAGGCTACCGCACCGTGGTCGATGTCGATCTGTCGAAGTTCTTTGATCGGGTCAACCACGACATCCTGATCGACCGTTTAAGGAAGCGCGTGAACGACGCTGGAATCATCCGGCTGGTACGCGCCTACCTGAACGCGGGCATCATGGATGGCGGACTGCTGGTCCATCAGGCTACTGTGTACCTGGCTGGGTACCGCAAGCGTGGCCGAGCCGCTAACACGATTCATGCGGTGTGCATGACATGAGCGTTGCTGTATAGAGAGCATCGACCGCGACCAATTGTCCGGCATGGCCAAGAAGGCGCGTGCTGCCATCGGCACCACGGCACTGACAGCAATTGCCGACCGCGGCTACTTCAAGGGCGAAGAAATCCTGGCCTGTCATGAGGCCAGCATCTGCACTTTGGTGCCACCCACGAAAACCTCCGGGGCCAAAGCCGGCGGCCGGTTCGACAAGGCCGACTTTATTTATGACCCGTCAAAGAACGAGTATCGTTGCCCGGCGGGCGAGTCCCTGATATGGCGTTTCGCGAGCGTCGAAAAAGGCATGACGAACCACCGCTACTGGAGCTCGAACTGCAAGGGCTGCCTACTCACGGACAAATGTACGCCGGGCGCGCAGCGGCGAGTGACCCGATGGGAGCACCTGGACGTGCTCGACGGCATGCTGGCACGTCTTGAACAGGCGCCAGACGCCATGCGAATCCGACGTTGGCGCGTACAAATCGGCCGCCAGTCCTTCATTTTGCGTTTTTACACAGGCTGGGCCAATAGCGGACCTGGATCGCAGTCAGAATTAGCGCAAACTGTGTACACCCGCACGCAGAAAAATCGAATTCCTTTCTCGTTCCGGCCCACGTACTTGTTCGGCAAACGCATGGGCGTGAGCATCAACGGGATAGGCACGACGCTTGACGCGGCCGAAGTAAATGGCCTGCTGTACCGGTCTCAAGACTGGGTCGCCCGGTGGAACCGGGCCCAGCGTCCCCTCAACGACCTGCAGTAAATGTTCCTGGGCTAAGCCGGTTAGGCTGTACTCCGCATTGCCAGCATAGCGCCTAGCGGCATCACGACCTCCACACGGTCCCATTATTGACCACAAAATCTTTCTTGCAGATAAGGAGCTGCCGTAATAATATTGGGAATTATTCTCATTCTCATTCCCATTAACATTCTGATGACGATCATAAGTTCTTCACCATTCTCCCGTCCGACTCCCATCGCCCTTGCCGTGGCAGGTATGCTGCTGAGCTGCGCAGCCCTTGCCAACGACGACCAGCCTGCCCCGGTTTCGGTGGTTGAAGTGCTTGGCTCAGCCGACCGTGGCTATGCCGAAAAAACTACCTTCAGCGTGATGAAGACCGATACGTTGCTGCGCGACTCGCCGCAGTCGGTGACGGTGATCACGCGCCGATTGATGGACGACCAGGCCATGCAGAGCATTGCCGACGCCATCCGCTACGTGCCGGGCATCGTCACGGCCCAGGGAGAAGGCAACCGCGACGCAGCCGTGTTCCGCGGCAATAGCTCGACCGGCGATTTCTTTATCGACGGCATGCGCGACGACGTGCAGTACTACCGCGATTTCTACAACATCGAAAGCCTCGAGGCCATCAAGGGCGCCAATGCGATGATCTTCGGCCGCGGCGGTTCGGGTGGCGTGATCAACCGCGTCAGCAAGCAGGCGCGCTGGGTACCCGTGGCCGATGTCAACCTCTCCGTCGGCTCGTATGGCCACAAGCGCGCCGCCGTCGATGTCGGCGGGACAGTGAACCCGGACATGGCAGTGCGCGTCAATGCCATGGCCGAGCGGTCGGACAGCTACCGCGGTGGCGTCACGCTCGAACGCAAGGGCATCAATCCGACCATGAGCCTGCGCGCCGGCAGGAATACCCGCATCAGCCTCGGCTACGAGCACTTCCGCGACGACCGCATCGCCGACCGCGGCGTGCCCTCGTTTAACGGACGTCCATTCGACAGCGACGTGTCGACTTTCTTTGGCAATGCCGAGCTGAGCCCGACCGGTGTGCGCGTGGATGCCTTCTCGGCCTACGTCGAACACGATGCCGGCAATGGCTTCATGCTGCGCAACCGTACCCGTGTCGCCAAGTACGACAAGTATTACCAGAACGTGTATGCCAACAGCGCCGTCAACACAACCACCGGCCGTCTTGCCGTGGGCGCCTATCTCGACACGACCGAACGCAACAACCTGTTCAACCAGACCGACCTGAGCTACGCGCTGGCGACCGGCAGCATCACCCACAAGATCGCCGCCGGCGTCGAGCTCGGCCGCCAGGAAACCGATAACGCGCGCCGTACCGGTGCTTTTGCAGCCCCCGCGAGTGTTCTCGCCAGTAACCCAATCTATACCGGCGGCGTCAGCTTCCCGACGGCGACGACCAGCAACTACAGCGAGGCCAAGGTCGCGTCCGTCTACCTGCAGGACCAGATCATCTTCTCGCCCCAGTGGCAGGCAGTGGCGGGCTTGCGCTACGACCGCTTCAGCGTCGACTTCAGCAATCGCCTTGCCACCAGCAATGGCCAGTTCGCGGTAACCGATACGCCGGTCTCCCCACGTTTCGGCCTGATCTACAAACCGGTGGAAGCGATGTCGGTATATGCCAGCTATAGCCGCGCCTACCTGCCGCGCGCCGGCGATCAGCTTACCTCGCTTACCGCAAGCAACCGTGCTTTCGATCCCGAGAAATTTGACAATGTCGAACTCGGCGTGAAGTGGGATGTGACCCCGCTGCTGGCCGCCAGCGCCGCCGTCTATCAGCTCGACCGAAGCAACGTCGTCGTGCCGGGCGCGGTGGCCGGTACCAGCATCCTGGTCGATGGCCAGCGCAGCAGGGGCGTCGAACTGGATCTGACGGGACGCGTGACCCAAGCACTCAGCGTCATGGGCGGCTACGCTTACCAGGACGCGGTGCTGACCGCCGACCAGTCGGCCACCGTGCGCTCCGGCGCCAAGCTGGCGATGGTACCGAAGCACACGTTCTCCCTGTGGAGCCGCTACGACTTCAGCGCACCGCTGGCTGCGGCCCTGGGCGTGGTGTATCGCGACAGCCTGTACACCTCGACCTCGAACACGGTGATGCTGCCGTCGTTCACCCGCGTCGATGGCGCCGTCTTCTACCGTCTAAGCAAGCAATACCGCTTGCAGCTGAACGTGGAAAACCTGTTCGACAAGAAGTATTGGGCATCGGCCCACAACGACAACAACATCATGCCGGGCGCGCCGCGCAGCGTGAAACTGTCGCTGTTCGCCAGCTTCTAAACCTGTCGTGAGGTCCTGCCGCCGGCCTCGCTTGGGGGCCGGCGTCGATCAGGCGGGGAAGGCGACCACGTGGTCGACGTCGAGGCGGATGCCGATCCGTTCGCCCGGCGCGTGGTCGTGGTGGCTCGGGACCAGCGACAGCACTTCCTGACCGCTGCCGAGCTTGAGCGTATAAAGAAATTCGGCGCCGCGAAACGCCTTTGCCACCACCTCGGCTGTCAAGGGGCTGGCGTCGTCGTGCACGACGTCGTCCGGGCGCAGCAGGACGGTGACAGCGTCTCCAGGCTGCCACGCTGGCGCGCTGCCTGCCGCAGCGTTGCGCAGCGCGCCCAGCTCGATGGCGATGGCGCCGCCCGCCAATACCTGGCCGGGAACGAAGGCGCCCTGGCCGATGAAATCCGCCACGAAGCGGTTGGCCGGCCGGTGATACAGGTTATACGGGGTGTCCCACTGCTGGATGCGGCCCCCGTGCATGACGCCCACCTGGTCGGCCATCGCAAACGCTTCGTGCTGGTCGTGTGTGACCATGACCGCGGTCGTGCCCTCGGCGCGCAGGATGGCGCCTACTTCAGCCGCCAGGCGTTCGCGCAGATCCACGTCGAGGCTGGAAAACGGTTCGTCCAGCAGCAGAAGGCGCGGCCGCGGGCCCAAGGCCCGCGCCAGGGCGACACGCTGCTGCTGGCCGCCGGAGAGCTCGTGCGGATACCTGCCGGCCTGGCTCGGCAGTCCGACCAGTTCCAGCAAGGCGTGCACACGGGCCTTGCGCTCGGCGGAGGGCAGGGCCTGCAAGCCGAAGGCGATATTCGCCGCCACGCTCAGGTGCGGAAAGAGCGAATAATTCTGGAAAACCATGCCGATGCGCCGGCGCTCGGGCGGCACGTGGGTGGACATCGCGCTGACCACTTCTTCGCCCACCCGGATGGTACCGGCATCGGGGCGCTCGAATCCGGCAATGCAGCGGAGCACGGTGGTCTTGCCGCAGCCGGACGGTCCGAGCAGGCAGCCGATCGTGCCGGGCGCCAGGTCGAGCGACAAGCCGTCGACGACAAGGTGGCCGCCGTAAGCATGAGAAAGCTGCTGCAGTTCAAGAAGCGCCATGGTGGTCCGGGGGAGTAAAGGACCCATTATAATTCCTTTATTTCCTTAGGTTATCGTGGCGAAATCGGCGTTCAACCCCCTGCAAGCGGCGGCACTGGTGGTCGCGGTCTTGATAGCGGTGCCCTTGCTGACCGTGGTGGCGTCGCTGCTGCCCGGCGCCGGCGGCGCGACCTGGACCCACCTGGCCGACACCGTGCTCGCTTCGTATATCCTCAGCACTCTCTACCTGTGCGCGGTCGTCGGCACCGGCACGATTGTCATCGGGACTGGTGCCGCCTGGCTGGTCACGATGCACGACTTTCCCGGGCGGCGCCTGTTCGAGTGGGCGCTGGTGCTGCCGCTGGCGGTGCCGACCTACGTGATGGCCTACACCTACACCGACCTGCTGCAGTTCGTCGGGCCGGTCCAGACCTGGCTACGCGCCACGTTTGCGCTCACGCCAGGCAGTTACTGGTTTCCCGACATACGCACCCTCGGCGGCGCGGCCGTGATCTTCACCTTCGTGCTGTATCCGTATGTGTACCTGCTGGCGCGCGCGACCTTCCTGGAGCGGGCGGGCGGCATGCTCGATGTCGGACGGTCGCTGGGACTGGGCCCATGGCGGCGCTTCTTCACGATCGCCGTACCGCTGGCGCGTCCGGCCATTGCCGCCGGCGCCGCGCTGGCCCTGATGGAAACCCTGGCCGACTATGGCGCGGTTTCGTATTTCGGCGTTCAAACCTTCACGACAGGCATCTACCGTGCGTGGTTTTCCCTGGGCGACCGCGAGGCGGCGGCGCAGCTGGCGGCCGCCTTATTGGGCTTCGTGGCGCTGCTGCTCCTGATCGAGCAAATCAGCCGCGCCCGCGCCCGCTTCGACGTCGCCGGCGCTCGCCAGGCCAGCCATCCGGGCGACCGCCTGACGGGCCTGCGCGCTGTAGCGGCCGTCGTGTTCTGCAGCGTTCCGCTTGGCGCCGGCTTCCTGCTGCCCGCTGCGGTCTTGCTGCACATGGCAATCACCAGCGGCGACGCCCAGTTCGGCGAACGCTTCCTTGTGCTTGCCCGGAACAGCTTCGTGCTGGCCGCGCTGGCGGCGGTCCTGGCGGTGGCGATCGCGGTGCTGCTGGCGTATGCGGCGCGCACCGCGCGCGGCAACCTGCACCGCAACGTGAACCGCTTGGCCGGGCTTGGCTACGCGCTGTCGGGCACGGTGATCTCGGTGGGCGTGCTGCTGCCGGTGACGAAGCTCGATACCTGGCTGGCCTCGGCCTGGATGCAGCTGACGGGCACCAATCCGGGCCTGCTGCTGACCGGCGGCATCGCAGCACTGGTGTACGCCTACCTGGTACGTTTCCTGGCCGTCTCGCTGCAGACGGTGGAGGCGGGCCTGGGCAAGATCACCACGTCGATGGACGACGCCGCGCGTTCGCTCGGCCACGGCGCGCCGGCCATGCTCTGGCGCATCCACATCCCCATGCTGCGGGGCAGCCTGCTGACGGGCGGCCTGCTGGTGTTCGTGGAAGTCATGAAGGAATTGCCGGCAACCCTGGTCATGCGGCCCTTTAATTTCGATACCCTGGCTACCCAGGCCTATGTGCTGGCCTCGGACGAACGCCTGACCGAAGCCTCGACGGCGGCGCTGGCGATCGTCGCCGTCGGCGTGCTGCCGCTGATGGTGCTGACCCGCGGGATCGCGCGCAGCCGCCCCGGCCGCTAAGCGGCGCAGCGCTTGAAACGAACAATGCCGTCCGGTGCGAACCGGACGGCATTGTCGACGTGCTGCCAGTCTGTGAAAAAGCAGATCAGCGCCAGCCGGCGCGGTCGTAGATCTTCTGGACTTCGGCTTGTTTCGCGGCCAGGGCGCCAACTTTCACGGTATCGGCCTTGAAGTTGCCCATTGCGGCCAGACCGGGATTGCTGGTCTTGACGCTGGCGACGACCGGCCACTCGTTATTTCCGTCAGCAAAATAAACCTGTGCCTGGTTCGATGCCAAGTATTCCAGGAACTTGACCGCGGACTCTTTGTTCGGCGCGGTCTTGAGCATGCCACCGCCGGAAATGTTCATGTGGGCGCCCGTGGTCTTCTGGTTCGGCCAGATGACCGTCACATTTTCCATGACCCTTTTGTCTTCCGGCTTGTCCGAGCGCAGCATGCGCGCGACATAGTAGGAGTTTGCCAGCGCAACTCCGCACTCGCCGGCAGCAACGGCCTTGATCTGGTCGGTGTCGCCGCCCTTCGGCGCGCGCGCAAAGTTCTCCACCAGGCCCTTGGCCCAGGCCTGCGTCTTTTGTTCGCCGTGGTGATTGAGGATGGCGGCGCCGAGCGACAGGTTATACGGATGGGCGCCGGAACGTACACACACCTGGCTCTTGAGCTTCGGATTGGCGAGGCTCTCGTAGGTCTGGACATCGGCCGCGTTCACGCGCGTCTTGTTGGCGACAATCACGCGCGCGCGCTGCGAGAACGAGAACCAGGTGTCGGTGCGCAGATGCGCTGGGATACGCTGCGTCAGCACTGCCGATTTAACCGGTGCGAACAGGCCCATTTCCTCGGCCTTGCCCAGCCTGGCCGCATCGACCGTCAGGAAGACGTCGGCCGGGCTATAGGCGCCCTCGTTGCGCAGGCGCTCGAGCAGCTCGTTTTCACCCGCTTCGATGCGATTGATCTTGATTCCGGTCTGCTTCGTGAAATCCGTGTACAGCGCTTCATCGGTCTGGTAATGGCGCGCGGAATACAGGTTCAGTACTTTGTCCTGGCTAGTGGCAGGCAAGGCCACCAGCGAGAGCAAGGCAAGGGCTGCGATTTTGTTCGGGCTCACGGTCTTCCTGTAGTTACTTAAAACTGCAGGGTAACAAAACGAACCGGGAGATGCAAATGACACTCATTTACCTCTTCGTTGAAAAAACCAGATTCCGATAAACTGAACACCGCAAGCAGGGCTTGCAGCGTCAGAAAACGGGCATACGCCGGGATTGCTGCCAGCATCTTCTCAATGCCCAGAATCGCCATCAAGCGCCTGAAGTTATAGGCTCAGGAAGTGCGTCGCTCCCATCCACGCCTTGATTGTCGCGTACGGATGCTCGACAGTCGAACGTCGGATTCGCATGGCGTCTCGCGCCTGTTCAAGACGTGCCTGCATGTCGTCGAGCACGTCCTGATGTTCCCAGCGGGTCACGCGCCGCCGCGCGCCCGGCGTGCACTTATCCTTGAGTGTGCAGGCTTTGCAGTTCGAGCTTCAGTAGCGGTGTTCGTCATGCCTTTTTCGACGCTTGCGGAACGCTGTATCCGGGACTCGCCTGCCGGGCAGCGATACTCGTTCTTTGACGGGTGATAAATGAAATCGGCCTTATCGAATCGACCGTCGGTCAGTTGAGCTCCGCTTTTTCATGGGTCGGCGCCCGCCAGGCATGGTCAGTCAGGGCGGCCGCCCTGCGGGCTGTCCGCCGTCCCATCGATAATGCTATACACATCCCCCGCCGTCGCCCCCGCCTCATGCCTGCGTGCCCTTAGATCGCGGTACACCGCCGCGCGCATGATCGTCATCGCCACCACCGGCGCCGTCATCAAGAGGAACACCGAGATGATGATCTCGTGGATCACCAGCCGCGACTGCGCCACCGTGAAATACACCATCGATGCCAGCAGCAGGCAGCCGGCGCCCAGCGTCACGGTGATGGCCGGCCCGTGGATGCGTTGATAAAAGGTGCGCAGGCGCAGCAGGCCGAGGGCGCCGATCAGGATGATGGTCGCGCCCAGCACCAGCAGCAGCGCCACCGGCAGGGCCGCCCAGCCGGGAATATGCTCGATGCCCGTCATTCGATGATCTCCCCGCGCATTAAAAACTTCGCCATCGCGACCGTCGACACGAAGCCCACCAGCGCGATCAGGATCGCCACCTCGAAATAGACCTGGGTGCCGAAGCGGATACCCAACACGATGGCCAGCAGCATGCCGCACATCCAGAGCGTGTCCAGCGCCAGTACCCGGTCGTGGGCCGAGGGGCCAATCAACAGGCGCACCGCGCAGAGGGCCATCGCCGCCAGCACGCACACCATCGCGTAGCCGATTGAAAACTCAAGCAGGGTTTCCATTGCCGTTCTCCGATTCAAAGATATCGATCAGGGGCCGCTCGTAGCGCGTCTTGATCGTGTCGACCCACCACCCTTCGTCGTGCAGGTCGAACACGTGCAAGGCCAGCTCGTGCCGCTCCGGGAAGATCTCCACCCAGACGGTACCGGGCGTCATGTTGATCAGGCAGGACAGCATCGCCAGGCCGTAGGGATCGCGCATGGTGAGCGGCACGCGGATGAACTGCGAGTTGACGGTGCGATGGTCCCTGAACAGGATGATGTGGCAGACGTTGAAGCAGGAGCGGACGATCTCCACCAGCGCGAACCCCATCAGGCGCATAAAGGTCAGCGGGGCGCGCAGGCGCGGGTAGCCGAGCGGCTGCAGCCTGCGCGCTAGCTGCGGCACGGCGATCCCCAGCAGCACGCCGAACAACAGGTTGGCCGGATCGAGCGCCTGGTTCAGCAGCAGCCACAGGGCGCACAGTGCCAGCGACACGATGGGGAAAGGAATCCACGGGCTCATGGCGCCTCCCCGGGGTGCGCCGGGCCGGGCACCGGCGGCGTGCCCAATACCCGGTCGATATACAGGGCGGGCCGGTGCATGCCGGCGCTGGCGCGTCCGAGATAGTCGTACAAAGGCTGGGCCTGCACCGTGAGCAGCACCGAGACGACCAGCAGCGCTGCCACCGGCATCACCTCCGCCGTATGCAGGCGCGGCGGGCCGACCGTGTCGGTGGTCCAGAAGGTGCGCACGCCGAAGCGCATCAGCGACACGATGGCGACCAGGCCGGAGGCGAACACCAGCGCCATCAGGGTCCAGCCGCTGCCGGCGATCGCCGGTGCGCCCGGTTCCGGGTTGAGCAGGGCGTGGAACATGCCGAACTTGGCGACGAAGCCCGACAACGGCGGCAGGCCGGCAATGGTCAGTGCGCAGGCTGCGAAGGCCAGCGACAGGAAGGCCATGGTGGCGGGCACGCCCTTGCCCTTCGGTTCGGCCGGGGTGTCTTCGACCGCATAGGCTTCGGCGGTCAGCGCCAGCAGCGCCGCGGCCGGCGTGCGGATGCGGTCGACGAGTTCGATCAGCAGCACGAAGGCGGCCAGGGCGACGGTCGAGGCGAAGAAATAATAGAGGCCGGCGGTGACGAGCGAGGCCTGGCCATAGCCGATCACGGCCAGCAGCGTGCCGGACGAGACGATCGCCGCATAGCCGGCCAGGCGGCCGGCGGTATCGGTGGCCAGCATGCCGGCCGCGCCGAACACGATGGTCGCCATGCCGCCCCACAGCAGCGCCTCATAACCATAGCGCGCCATCTCGCCGGCGCCTTCCGGGAAGACCAGCAGCCAGATGCGCAGCACGACATATGCGCCGACCTTGGTCATGAGGACCAGCATGGCTGCCACGGGCGGCGAGGCGGCCGCATAGGTAGTGGGCAGCCAGAAGCCCAGCGGCCACATGGCGCCCTTGGCCAGGAAGGCCAGCGCCAGCACCGCTACCCCGGTTTTCAGCAAGCCGATATCGCCGGTGGCCAGCGCGCCGATCCGTCCCGCCATGTCGGCCATGTTCAGGGTGCCGGTGGTGGCGTAGATGAGCGCGACGCCGACCAGGAAGAACAGGGCGGCCACCAGGTTCACGGCGATGTACTGCAGGCTGGCGCGCAGGCGCTCCACGTTATACCCGTGCAGCACCAGGCCATAGGACGCGGCCAGCATCACCTCGAAGAACACGAACAGGTTGAACAGGTCGTGGGTCAGGAAGGCGCCATTAATCCCCATCAGCAGGAACTGGAACAGCGAATGGAAATGCACGCCGATGCGGCTCCAGCGCGGCTGCGCGTAGTGCAGGGCGCCCAGGGCCAGCATCGCGGTCAGCACCAGCATGGCGGCGGACAGGCGGTCGGCCACCAGCGCGATGCCGAAGGGCGCGGCCCAGTTGGCGGCGAAATACACGCCGATGCCGTCCGGCCAGCTGCCGTCGGCGAGCGCCGCCAGTCCCAGGGCGTTGGCCAGCAGCGCCACCGCGGAGCCATAGGACAGCGCGAACTTCAGGCGGTGGCGGCCCTGCTTGATCGTCGCCAGCAGCCCGCCGCACAGCAGCGGCAGCAGGACCGGGACGATCACCAGGTGCAGGGTCGAGTCAAGAGTCATTCTTCCGGCTCCTCGCCGTCGACGTGGTCGGTGCCGGTCAGGCCGCGCGCGCCGATCATCACGACCAGGTAGAGCGCGGTGGTGGCGAAGCCGATGACGATTGCCGTCAGCACCAGCGCCTGCGGCACCGGGTCGGCCAGCGCCGAAGGGTCAGGCACGGTGCCTGCCGGCGTGAGCGGGGGCCGGTCCACCGTTAGCCGCCCCATGGCGAAGATGAACAGGTTGACCGCATACGACATCAGCATCAGCCCGATCAGCACCTGGAAGCTGCGCGGGCGCAGCACCAGCCAGATGCCCGAGCCGAACACGATGCCGATGGCGAGCGCGATGACGGTTTCCATTTACCGGATTTCCTTGGTGGGAGGGATGGCCGCGAGCGCGGCGCTGCGGCTGCTGCCGTGCGGCGTGCGGCGGCTGCGCAGCGACTGGTGGGCCAGCGCCACCAAAATGAGCATGGTGGTGCCGACTACCACGAAGAACACGCCGAGGTCGAACACGAAGGCCGAGGGCAGGTGCATGCTGCCCAACAGCGGCAGCGTGACGTGGGCAGTGTGGCTGGTCAGGAAGGGGTAGCCGAACAGCCAGGCGCCCAGGCCGGTGGCGCAGGCGCACACCAGGCCCCAGCCGATCCACTGGTGCGGGCGCAGGCGCAGGTGCGATTCGACCCAGTCGGTGCCGGCCACCATGTACTGCACGATGAGGGCGGTGGCGAAGATCAGGCCGGCGACGAAGCCGCCGCCCGGCAGGTTATGGCCACGCATGAAGAAGTACACGGCGATCACGCCCATCACGGGCAGCAAGAAGCGCAGGTAGACCGCCTGGATCATCAGGTAGCCGTCGCGCGCCTGCTGGGCGGGCTTCTGGGTGATGGCCGGGTCGACGTCGCTGGCCTGCTGCAGCGGGATGGAGATGCTCTCGGGCGCCGGGCGGAAGCGCCGCAGCAGCGCATACACCGTGAGCGCCACCGCCGACAGCACCGTGATTTCGCCCATGGTGTCGAAGCCGCGGAAGTCGATCAGCAGCACGTTGACGACGTTCGCGCCACCGCCCTCGGACAGCGCGCGCAGCACGAAGAAGTCGCGGATGCTCGGCACCGCCGGCTGCTTGATCACCGCATAGCTCACGGCCGCCAACGCCAGCCCGCCCGCTACCGCCACCAGCGCATCGCGCCCCCGGCGCAGGCGGGTGCCGCGCGGCGCATGCCCGCCCAGGTGGGCAGGCATGAAGCGCGGCGGCAGCCAGCGCAGGCCGAGCAGGATCAGCACCGTGGTCACGGTTTCCACCATCAGCTGGGTCAGGGCCAGGTCGGGCGCCGACAGCCACAGGAAGGTGATGCTGGTGGCCAGCCCGGTGGCGCCGACCAGCGCCAGCGCCGCCAGCCGGTGGTATTTGGCTTTCCAGGCCGCGGCCACCGCGCAGCCGGCGCCGATCAGCCACAGCAGCGCGAACAGCGGGTCAACGTTCTCGAAGGCCGGCAGCGGCCAGGGCCCCAGGGGCTGGGCCAGCAGCAGCGGCACCGCCACGAAGGCGCTCAATAGCACCAGCAACTGCGGCTGCAGCTGGCGAGTGCCCGCCACGCGGATCAGCCAGGCGGCGCCCTGCGACAGCCCGAGCAGGGTGCTTTCGTACAGCTGCGCGCCTTTCAGGCGGTGCAGCAAGGGCACACGGTCGCGCTGGGCCAGTTCGAAGCGGTAGCGCAGCAGCAGGTAGCAGGCCACGCCGCCTCCCAGCGCCACCAGGCTCATGACGAGGGGCAGGTTGAAACCATGCCAGATCGCCAGGTCGTAGGCGGGCATGGTGGGGCCCAGCACCGAACTTGCGGCCACTGCAAGCACGTCGCCCACCACGCGCTCTGGCATCACGCCGACAGCGATGCACAGCAGCACCAGGCATTCGATCGGCACCCGCATCCAGCGCGCCGGCTCGTGCGGCTCTTCCGGCAGGTCATGCGCCAGCGGCCCGAAGAACACGCTGATGAAGCGCAGCGAATACACGACGCTGAACAGGCCCATCAGCACTGCGACCACCGACATCCACCAGTTCTCGGTGCCGCCCACGATCATGGTCTCGGCAAAGAACATCTCCTTCGACAGGAAGCCGTTCATCAGCGGCACCCCGGCCATGGCGGCGCTGGCGACAATCGCCAGTGCCGCGGTGTGCGGCATGGCGCGCTTGAGGCCGCGCAGCATGCGCATGTCGCGCGTGCCGGATTCGTGGTCGACGATGCCCACCGCCATGAACAGCGACGCCTTGAACACGGCGTGGTTCATGGTGTGGAAGATGGCGGCCACTACCGAGAGCGGCGTGCCGATGCTCAGCAAGACCGTGATCAGGCCCAGGTGGCTGATGGTCGAATACGCCAGCAGGCCCTTCATGTCGTACTGGAAGATAGCGAAGAAGGAGCCCAGCAGCAGGGTGCAGACCCCGGCCGAGCCCAGGATCCAGAACCATTCTTCGGTTCCGGCCAGGGCCGGCCACAGGCGGATCAGGAGGAAGATGCCGGCCTTGACCATCGTGGCCGAGTGCAGGTAGGCCGACACGGGCGTGGGCGCGGCCATCGCGTGCGGCAGCCAGAAGTGGAAAGGGAATTGCGCGCTCTTGGTCAGGGCGCCCAGCAACACCAGCACCAGCGCAGGGACGTACCAGTCGTGGGCCCGGATCAGGTTGCCGGATCCCAGCACGGCTTCCAGCTCGTAGCTGCCGGCGATATGCCCGAGCAGCAGCACGCCGGCCAGCAGGCACAGGCCGCCGATGGTGGTCACCGTAAATGCCATGCGGGCGCCGCGCCGCGCATCGTTGCGCTCCTGCCAGTAGCCGATCAGCAGGAAAGAGGTAACGCTGGTCAGCTCCCAGAACACCACCAGCTGGATCAGGTTCCCCGACAACACCACCCCGAGCATCGAGCCCATGAAGGCCATGATGTAGGCATAGAAGCGCGGCACCGGGTCGCGCCGCGACATGTAGTAGCGCGCATACAGCAGCACCAGCAGGCCGATGCCGAGCACCATGACGCTGAACACCCAGGCCAGGCCGTCCATGCGCAGGACGATGTCGAGCCCGAACGACGGCAGCCAGGCGTAGTGCTCCAGCGGCACGCCGCCTTCAGCGATGCCCCCGAAGCGGGAGATGGCAAGCACCAGGGCCACCAGGGTGGCGATGCCGGCGACGGCTGCGGGGCGGTCGCGCGAATTGCCCGGCATGCAGGCCGCAACCAGGGCCGCGGCAAAGGGGAGCAGGAGCAGCAACAGGAGCATCGCGTTCAGCTCCGGTGCGGAGAGTAGCGGGGAGGCGCGGGGCCGTCAGCCATCGTCGCCGCTTTCCGCTGCGCGCACCAGCAGGGTATCGCAGGGCAGGTGCTCGAGCAGGTCGTCGTTGCGGCTGCCCATGAACACGCGCGCCACCGCCGACAGCCGGTGCACGCCGAGCACCACCAGCTGGATCGCGCCTTCGACCACGTGACGGGTGATGGCCTCGGTCACCAGGCCGCGGCCGACGACGATGTCGATGCGCCCGCGCACATCGGCGGGCAGGGCGCAGCCGTCGAGGAAGCGTTCGTTCCCGGCCTGGGCTTCCTGCAGGGCGGCGGCCGAGGCCTCGAGCGGCGCATAGGCGCTGCCCTCGAGGGCGTGGAACAGGGTGATGCGGCGGCCGGGGAGCAGGCGCAGGGCCGTGCCGAGCGCCTCGCGCGCCGTTTCGGAAAAGTCGTTCGCCACCAGGATGCGGGCATAGCTGCCGCGGGTGCGCTGGCGCACCACCAGCAGCGGGTGATCCAGGCCCTGGGCCAGGCGCCCGGCGGTGGAACCGAGGATGAGTTCCTGGAAGGTTTCGTTGCGCGAGGCGCCGATGACGACCAGCGCTTCGCTCAATGCCGCCGCAGCGCCGAGGATGCCGTCGGTGACATCGCCCGGCACGACCTGCAGCATCGGGACCATGCCGGTGCCCGCGAATTCCTCGGCCAGCTCGGCGCGCGCGGCCAGCTCGAAGGCGTGCACGGCGTCGGTGCCTTCGAGCCAGGACGAGACTTCTTCGGGCGTGGCGGGACCTTCGCGCACCGTCAGGACGGTGAGATCGGCCTGCCATTCGAGGGCAAGCTGCCTGGCGCGGTCGAGTGGACGGTCGCAACAGGCGCACAGGTCGGTCGCCAGCAGCAGGCGGCGGGGCAGGAGAGCAGGGGTACTGTCGTTCACGCAAACCTCCATGCTGGAACGAGTGGCAAATACGTCCACTTTACTGTTTTTGCATGGATTGCAGCAACGCGTTACGCCAGGCATGTCTTAATGCCAGTCAATTAGTGAGAACCGTAGGGTGGGTGGCTTGTAACCCGGGCCACTGGCCCCGGTTACCCCACGCGGTGATAGTTGCAATACGAGCCGGCGCACGGGCTGCAGTACCGTAGTTTGAACGCGTGGGCAAGGTAATTCAGGGCAATGCCCTGAATTACGAATTGCCCACCCTGTAAGGGCAAAGTAGAAATGTCCGGTTTGGGCAAAGTAGAAATGTCTGCTTTTGCGATGTAGTTCATGCTGTCGACTCCGAAAAGTTTGGGGTCCAGCGTGAGCGAAACCGGGA
>NZ_JABAIV010000006.1:158811-294130 GCF_013003915.1 Telluria aromaticivorans | reverse complement strand
AAGACGAGCTAGCTCAGCTTCAGCAGGTATAGTTTGTACTTAAATTCGGAAAGCTTACTGTACAAGCCCGCCGATCTCACTCTTGCCAGAGAGTTTTTCAACACAATAGGTCGGAAGCGGACGATCGTAACAGGTGGCAGATGGGCAAAACCCACGCGTGAGGTCCCTCCATGACAAGCTCATCCCTCCACTCATGACAAACCGCTTCAATTATTGTGCATATCCGGACCAATGACGAACGCGACGTAATACGTCGCGTTGTAGTGCACGTCCTTGTGACCATCCTCGCAGGCATCGGCATGGCCTGGGTCGTGTATCGTTATCTCGGCTTGCGATTCTTGCGGCGCGCCTGGCTGAATCCGGATGTCGTATGGGGCGCGAGCCTGGTGCTTCCCGGAGCAGCGGGGACCAGGCTGAGGATGTGACAGCAGGGCAGGCAAATAGAGCTACAAGGGCTGGGTCCTGTCCAATACAGAACCCAGCCCTTGGCCCATTACTCGGACCGTGCTTGCTTGGCGCCGCCCTTACGCGTCACGATCAGGCTGGCGATGCAGCTGCCGGCGATCAGCACGGCCACCACCGTCAGCGACGCCTGCACTGGCACGTGGTACCACGGCATGATCAGCATCTTGGCGCCGATGAAAGTCAGCACCATGGCCAGGCCATACTTGAGCAGGTGGAAGCGGTCAGCCACGTCTACCAGCAGGAAGTACAGTGCACGCAAGCCCAGGATCGCAAACATGTTCGAGGTGAACACGATGAAAGGATCAGTCGTGATCGCGAAGATCGCCGGGATCGAATCCACCGCGAAGATCAGGTCGGTGACTTCGATCAGGATCAGCACCAGGAACAGCGGCGTCACATAACGCACCCCCGCCTTGGTGACGAAGAACTTCTCGCCATGGTCTTCTTCGCTGACCTTCAGGTGCTTGCGCGCGAAACGCAGCACCGGATTGTTGGCCACGTCCGGTTCCTGGTCGACCGCGACGAGCATGCGCATGCCGGTGTAGAGCAGGAAGGCACCGAAGATATACAGCACCCAGCTGAATTCGCTCACCACCCATGCACCTGCGCTGATCATGACCGCCCGCATCACGATGGCGCCCAGTACGCCGTAAATCAGGACCCGGCGCTGGTATTGCTGCGGCACCTGGAAGGCGGTGAAGATCAGCAGGAACACGAACACGTTATCGACCGACAGCGCCTTCTCGATCAGGTAGCCCGAGAAGAACTCCAGCGCTTTCTGGTCGGCGATCTCGGCGCCCACGGTCCCGTTCAGGTACCACCACAGGCCGCCGTTGAAGGCCAGAGCCATGCTGACCCAGACCAGCGACCAGATCCCGGCCTCCTTGACGCTGACCTTGTGCGCCTTGTTACCGCCGAACACGAACAAGTCGAGGGCCAGCATCACCAGGACGAAACCGACGAATCCGGCCCACATCGGGCCGCTTGCAATAGTTTCCAGTCCGGTCATCGATGCTCTCCTTGCTCATCGGCGAACGGAGTACCGGCGCTGTCCGTCTCGTCGAGGTCCTGCTCGGGCGCGGCGATCCGGTCGTGCGTGAACTTCCGGGTGCGCTCGACCGAGCGCACCACGGCGCGGTCGGCGCGCTCTGCGGCGCGGTCGATGGCCGCATACAGGTCGGCCTCGCACTCGTCGATGATGACCTCGCGGCCGTTGTCGAGCTGGACCTGGATCTTGCAGCGCTTGTCGACGCCGCCGCGCGGGCCGTTGATGTCGGACAGGGACACCGCCAGCTTGCGCATGTGAAGGCGCGCCCAGCCCAGCGCAGTAGACACGCGTTGTTCGGTGTACTGGCGCAGGGCCGCGGTCATGTCGAAGCCGTTAGCATGGATTGCAATACGCATAGCTGTTCTCCCGTTGAAGTGAAGCTCCACTATATGCAGCACGGATGCATCGTACAATTCGAATATAAGGTATATTTACATCGAATTTCTCGATGAATGGAATTTGCGTGGCGACACTCAACTACAAACATTTGCGGTATTTCTGGATGGTGGCAAAGACCGGCAGCATCGCAAAGGCCGCGGCCCAGCTGCACTTGACGCCGCAATCGATCTCGGGGCAGTTGACCGAATTTGCAGACAGCCTGGGCGTGACCCTGTTCCGGCGCGCCGGGCGCAACCTGGAAATCACCGACACCGGGCGCCGGGTGGCCCGCTATGCCGAAGAGATTTTCACCACCGGCGACGCCCTGCTCGAGCTGGTGCGCGACAAGGGCTTGACGACGGCGATGTCGTTCCGGGTCGGTTGCGCCGACTCGGTGTCCAAGCTGATCGCTTGCAAGCTGGTTCAGCCGGCCCTGACGATGAGCGAACCGGTCAGGCTGATCTGCCGCGAGGGCAGGCTGGACAGCCTGGTGGCCGAGCTGGCGGTGCACCGTCTCGACCTGGTCATCGCCGACCGGCCGATCCCGCCGCAGTTCAGCGTGCGCGCCTATAGCCACCTGCTGGGACAGAGCGCGATGAGCGCGTTCGCCACGCCGGCGCTGGCCGAGCGGCTCGGCCAGGCATTCCCGGCCTGCCTGAACGACGCGCCGCTGCTGTTGCCGGGCGAGGACTTTGCCATCCACCAGCGCCTGCTGCGCTGGTTCGAGCACATCGACGTGCATCCCAACGTGGTCGGCGAGTTCGACGACAGCGCCATGATGAAAGCCTTCGGCCAGTCGGGCGCGGGGATTTTCTTCGCGCCCACGGTGATTGCGCCGCAAGTCTGCCGGCAGTATGGGGTGGTGGTGGTGGGACAGGTCGACACGGTCGTCGAGCAGGTCTATGCGCTCAGTACCGAGCGCCGCATGCGCCATCCGGCGACCCTGGCCATCAGCGCGCTCGCACGCGACGAGCTGTTCGTGTGATGCGATGCGCGCGCGCTCAGCCGCGGTCGAGTTCCTGGCGCATCCGGCGGCGCCAGAGCAGCAGCCCTGCCGAGTAGTAGCCGAAATAGCCGGCCGTGAGGCCCACGCACAGCATGGTCAGCGGGCTGTCCGTCAGCTTCGGCGCAGGGATGCCCTTACCCTGGTTGGCATAGACTTCCACGCCGATATACAGCACCCGCGCCACCAATATCATCGCCATCAGGATGCCAAGCCGCGCGGCCGGGGTGAAGAAATAACCCTGTGGCGTATCCTCGAAACGGGTCTGCTTGAGTCCCCATGCGCTCCAGCCGATGCCCAGCAGCGTGCCCACCGCCAGCGCACCCAGGTTGTAGGGGCTGTCCAGCAATTGCGCGGCCGGCACGACGATCATGGCGCCGAACACCAGCACGCCGGTATAGTGACGCGAGACGATCGAGCGCTGGCGGGCCATGCGGGCCTTGATGCGGTTGTAGACGCGCCAGACCAGCAGCGGGGTCAGGACGAGCAGGGCGAGGGTGGTGATCGAGAGGTCCATGGTGCGCGAAAGAGGGTCAAGGCCGCCATTGTAATGGAGCGGCGCGATGCCGCACGGCAGGCGGCGCCGGAGCGCGGCCCGGACGGCATCATGATAAGGTTGTCACTCCGCTATTTCGAGGAGTTCCCGCCATGAATGCCCCCCTGCCGACGAGTTTGCCCACGGCACCTCCCGTCCACGCGCACCGCGCGCCCGACCCGGCCCCGATCGAAGAACCAGTGCCCCAGCCCTTCGATGTACCCCAGCCGCACCACCCGCCGGGACATGGCCACGGCCACACGCCCTTCAACGAGGAACCGGTGCCCGATCCCAAGCCGAGCGTGTTCGCCTGAGCCGTCCTGCGCTAAAACGGATCGAGCACCCGGCTCGCCTGCGGCGAGCGGTTCAGGGCACTGGGATTCAAGCCCGACCTTCGCCTGGAGCTGGCAGCAACGAGGCCATCAAGCAGGCCGTCGCGACCGGTCCCGGCCTGGCGGGGTGTCGCGCCACTCGCTGGCAGCCGACCTGTCCGCGCAAGGCTTGGCCATCCTGCGGCTAGAGAGGTTTCAGGTCACGGACTTCACTGCCAGCCCATCAGCGTGGGCGGCACCAGCAGCAGCAACGCCAGCACCAGGTAGGCCAGCTGCAGCGGCAGCATCCATTTTGCCCAGACGATCCAGGGAATGCGCGCGAGCGCCAGCACGCCGACCGTGATGCCCGAGGTCGGTATCACCGGCGTCGACAGTTCGCCCAGCTGGAAGGCCAGGATCGCGGTCTGGCGGCTGACGCCGACCAGGTCCGCCAGCGGCGCCATGATCGGCATCGTCAGCGCCGCCTGGCCACTGCCCGAGTGGATGAAGAAGTTGATGACCGACTGGATCACGAACATCTTCTGCGCGGCGAAGGCGGCGTGCTCCGACTGCACCAGCGGCGTCAGGTGGTGCAGCATGGTGTCGATGATCTGGCCGTCGCGCGCGATCACGACCGTGGCGCGCGCGATGGCGATCACCAGGGCGGTCGAGACCATGTCGCGCGCGCCCTGGATGAAGCTGGCGACGAACAAGTCGGGCGAGAGGCGCCCGGCGATGGCGACCAGGATCGCCATCGCGAAGAACAGCGCCGCGATCTCGTCGATGAACCAGCCGTAGCCGACCACGCCCACCACCATGGTGCCCAGGGTCAGCGCGAACAGCGCCAGGATCGCGCCGTGACGGCGCGTGAACTGCGGCGTGGCCACGTCGGCGGTGCGCTCGGCCCGTTTCACCTGGTCGAGCTGCCAGGTCGGGCTCAGCGCCGGATGGCGCTTGACCCGCGCCGCGTACCACATCAGGAAAGCCACGGTCACCGCGGTGCAGGCGCACCACACCACCAGCCGGTAGCCGACCCCGGAAAACACCGGCACCCCGGCGATACCCTGGGCGATGCCGACGTTGAAGGGATTGAGGAAGGCTGCGGCAAAGCCCACCTGCGAGCCGACGAAGGGAATCGATACCCCGACGACCGAGTCGTAGCCCAGCGCCAGCGCCAGCGGGACGAAGATCAGCACGAAGGGAATCGCCTCCTCGCTCATGCCGAAGGTGGCGCCGCCGAGCGAAAACATGGTGACGAACAGCGGGATCAGAGCCGCGCGCACGAAGCGCGAATGGGCGTGCGCGCGCACGATCGCCAGGATCATGCTGTCGATGGCCTCGGTCTTTTGCAGCACCGCGAAGGCGCCCCCGACGATCAGCACGAAGCCGATGATCTGGGCCGCCTCGACAAAGCCCCGGATCGGCGACTTGAGCAGCGCCACCAGGCCCTGCGGGGCACTTTGGACATAGTGGAAGGAGGCGGGATCGACCAGGGTCTTGCCGGCCACGAGATGGGTCTCGTATTTCCCGCCCGGGATGAACCAGGTCGCCAGCGCGATCAGCGCCAGGATCGCGAACAGCAGCACGAAGGTGTTGGGCAGTCTGAAGTTCTTCATTATTGGCTCAGGAGTTCTCCGGTACGGAAAGCGGCGGCGCCGGCAATTTTACAGACATGCATGCCCCGCAGCAGATGGCGGTGGGCGGTCGAGGCGAACAGGATGCCGGCGGCGACCGCGCGCAGGGTGGTCGTCTTGCCGCTGACCGGGTTGATCAGGTCGGCCACCGGTTCGCCGGCCGCCACCCGGCTGCCCAGGGCGCGATGGAACACCAGCACGCCTGAATGCGGCGCATGCAGCGGTTCGACGCCTTCGAGCGGGGTGGGAGCGCAATCCGGGGCGGGCAGGGGCTCCAGCGGGATGTCGAGCACGCCCTCGTGGGCGAGGAACTGCAGGATTGCGTGCGCATCGGCCTCGGCCAGCGCATAGCTGACGTCCATCTCGCCGCGCAGTTCGATGGTGGCGGCCGCGCAGGCCGGCGGCAGCGGTGTATTTTCGCTGAAGTGCGCGGCCAGTTCCCACCACAGGCGGCTGCAGGCTTCGTCGAAGGGTGCGCCGCCCGAGTCGCGGGCCGTCAGCAGCGCCTGTGCGCCCAGCAGCGCGGCGAGCGGCAGCATGCGCGCGGCTAGCGGCGTGCCGGTGTACATGTGCATCACCGCCTCGTTATCGCAGTGCAGGTCGAGCACGATGTCGGCGTCGATCGCCAGCGACAGCAGCACTTTCTTGAGTTCTTCCGTGGCAGTGTGGGTGGCCAGTCCCGACAAGGCCTGGCGCGCATGGTCGCGCACCAGCTTCACGTTCGCATCCGCATCGGGACCGAGCTTGCCTTCCAGCGCCGGCTTGAGGACGTCGGCCAGATGTGCGAAAGCGCGGTTGAAGTTGGCGCCGGTGCCCATGTCAAAACGCCCGAAGGGCGTGCCCTGGATCGCCTGTGCCAGGCCGATCGGGTTTGCAGCCGGCACCAGCACCACCTCGCCGCCGATGCGCCCTTCGTGCTCGAGCCGCGCGAGCTCGCGCCGCAGCACGTGCGCCACCAGCATGGCCGGCACTTCGTCGGCGTGCAGCGAGGCCTGGATGTAGACCTTCTTGCCGCCGCCTGCGCCGCCGTAGTGCAACGACTGCAGCTGGTAAGCGGCGGGGCAGTCCTCGGTCCCGAGGGGGTGGAAGTGTGTATGCATGTGTTGCGCTCCTGATGTTTGATTTTTTACACACCCTACATCAATGAAAGAAAATTTTCAAAATATTGTTGAGTTTATTTCTTGATGTGATTACAGTTGAGAAAAATTAGGACATTTGCATGTCAACGTAGAATGTAAATTTAATTACATTTTGCGAAGGCCGATCTCATGAATCCACACGACACCGCCACCGTGAAGCGCAACGCCTCGCCTGACATCGGTTTTGCCGAGTCGGCGCTGGGGCAGCGCTTGCTGCAGGTGCTGGCCAACGGATCGGCGTCGAACCGCAGCATCGCCGACTACCTGCTGCGCAACCAGATGCGCGCCACCGCGCTGGGCATCGAGGAACTGGCCGAGGCCTGCCAGGTATCGACCGCCACCATCAGCCGTTTTGCGCGCGACCTCGGATTCAAGAACTATGCGGCCATGCGCGGCGCGGTAGCCGAGACCCTGCAGGCAGTGCTGCAGCCGGTCGACAAGCTGCGCAACAACATCGCGCGCCGGGCGCGCAGCGCCTCGCCCGCACTCGAAAGCCTGAACTATGCCGAGGCCGCGGTGGCGGCCAGCCGCCAGTCGCTCGACGGCGGGGCGATGGACAAGGTGGTGGCGGCGCTGACCGGCGCGCGCACGGTCTGCGTGCTGGGCTTTGGCCTGTCCTCGCACCTGGCCGGCATTTTGGCCATGCACCTGCAGCCTTTCTGCCCGCACGTGGTCGAGGTGGCCGGCAGCGGCGGCACGGAAGTGGCGGCTGGCCACCTTGCCAACATCACCGGCAAGGACGTGCTGGTCGTGATCTCGCTGCCGCGCTATGCGCTGGACGTGGTGCGCCTGGCCCAGTTCGCGCGCGACCGCGGCGCGACCGTGGTGGCGGTCACCGATTCGCCGGCCTCGCCATTGGCCGGGCTCGGGCACCACGTCCTGTATGCCCACAGCGTCCATCCGGTCCTGCCCAGCAGTTCGAGCGCCACGCTGGCGGTCATCGAAGCGCTGGTGGTGGCCCTGATGGTGTCGAACAAATCCAACGTGGCCAAGGCGGCGCGCCTTACCGAGGCCATCTCCGCCTACCTGTGCGGACCCGATCCCGTTTCCAGCAGCAGCATTAGCAAAGAGGGCGCCCGCAAGCGCCGCGCCGACAAAAAGAAGTAGTTAACATAAAGGGAGCACACGCATGAATGAGCAAGCAAGCAGGTTGCCGCAGCCGAAGGTGATGGCGCTGGCCGTGATCGCCGCACTGAACCTGGCGCCGCACCAGGCCATGGCACAGGCGCAGGAGACGCCGCCGAAGATCCAGCGCGTCGAGATCACCGGCTCGTCGATCAAGCGCATCGACAACGAGACCGCGCTGCCGGTACAGCTCATCAAGCGTGAAGACATCGAGAAGAGCGGCGTGACCACTGCGGCCGAGCTGCTGCGCAACATCAGCGCCAACACGGCGCCGCTGTCGGATGGCGCCAGCATCACCGACGGCACCTCGGGCCAGCGCGGCTTCAACGGGGCCAACCTGCGCGGCATCGGTGTGTCCTCGACCCTGATCCTGCTCAATGGCCGCCGGCTGGCCAACTTCGCTTCGCCCGGCGACAACGCAGGCGTGGACCTGAACAACATCCCGGCCGGCGCGATCCAGCGCGTCGAGGTGCTCAAGGACGGCGCCTCGGCGATCTACGGCACCGATGCGATCGGCGGCGTGATCAACTTCATCACCCGCAAGGACTATACCGGCGTCGACCTGAGCGTCTCGGCCGCCGCTACCCACGAGGGCGGGGCGGAAAAGAAGACCGCCAGCATCAGCGGCGGCATCGGCGACCTCGAACGCGACCGCTTCAACGTGTTCGGCGTGCTCGACGCCCAGAAGCTGGGGGCGCTGCGTTCGAGCCAGCGCGACTTCATCGCCGAACGCCCGCTGGCGGGCACGCTGCCGGCGCTCATGTCGAGCAACACCTATCCGGCCAACATCGATATCTCGAGCGCGCAGCGCGCGGCCCTGATCCGCGCCGGCGTGCTGGCCGCGGGCGCCAGCGCGAACCGCGTCAACCCGAGCGCGCCGGGCTGCAGCCCGCCGGCCAGCGTCTTCGTGCCGCGCGGCCCAGGTGGGGCGCTCGGCTGCAGCTACGACTACATGCAGGACACCGAGATTTACCCGGAATCGCGCAAGATCGGCTTCGTCGGCCGCGCCACCTTCCAGCTGGCCGACGACCACCAGCTGTTCGCGGAGCTGGTGCAGTCCGAGGCCGAAAGCAGCTATGTGCTCTCGCCCAACCCGATCCGGATCCGCAACCTGCCGGTGGCGGTGCTGCCGGAACGCTACCGCGCGGCTTTAACCGGTCCCGGCCTGCCTGCCACCGTGGGCGGCATCCGCTACCGCATGACCGAGGCCGGCAACCGCACCAATGAAGTGACCAGCAGCGCGCAGCGCATCGTGTTGGGCGCCACCGGCATCGCCGCCGGCTGGGACTACGACGTGGGCCTGGCGCGCGCCGAGAACCGCGCGGTCGACAAGTACATCGACGGCTACGTCCTGTTCGACAAGTTCGATGCCGCGGTGCGCGCCGGGACCGTCAATCCCTTCGGGCCCTCGGCGCAGGCGGGGCGCGACCTGATCGACAGCATCAAGGTCAACGACGAGGCGCGCAAGGCCAAGGGCGTGTCCACCTCGTTCGACGCCAAGGCCTCGCGCGCTTTGATGGCCCTGGGCGGAGGCGACCTGGCGGTGGCTGTGGGCGGCGAAATCCGCCACGAGGACCAGCAGTTCCGCCCCTCAGCGCTGCTCCTGTCGAACAACATCGCCGGCGACCGCGACAGCGGTGTCGCGGTTGGCTCGACCACCGACCTGAAGGCCACCGACGACAGCCGCAAGGTGCGCTCGGTGTTCGCCGAGCTGAACGCCCCGTTCACCAAGGAACTGGAAATGCAGTTCGCGCTGCGACACGACCGCTACAGCGAAGTCGGTTCGACCACCAATCCGAAACTGGGCATGCGCTGGCAGCCGCTCAAGCCCCTGATGGTGCGCGCGTCGGCCGGTACCGGTTTCCGCGCGCCTTCGCTGTCCGACCTGAAGCGCCCGACCACCTATGGCACCGCCTCGAGCTTCCTGACCGACCCGCAATGTGTCGCGCAGGAAGGCAGCATCGACCTGTGCACCGACCAGTGGGCCGTCGAGCGCCGCTCGAATCCTGACCTCAAGCCCGAGAAGTCGCGCCAGCTCTCGCTGGGCGCCGTGCTGGAAGTAGGCCGCGGTGCCAGCCTGGCACTCGACTACTGGAACATCAGCAAGAAAGATGTCATCAGCACCCTGGGCGAGCAGATCATCGTCGACAACCCGGCCGCCTACAACGGCAAGTACATCCAGCGCGACAGCGACGGCTTCATCTCCAACATCCTGCTGCAGAAGGAAAACCAGGGGCGCCTGAAAACCTCGGGCATCGATTTGTCGGGCGAATGGCGCGGCGCAGCCGGCGCCTATGGCCGCCTTGCCGCGAACCTGAGCGGCACTTATATCCTCAAGTACGATCGCCAGTTCGGTCCGCAGGAAGGCTACCGCAGCAACCTCGGCGTGTTCCTGAACGACCAGGTGATCCAGCGCTGGCGCCATCGCGCCAGCGTGGACTGGAGCATGGGCGAGGTCGGCCTGACGCTGTCCAACCAGTTCTCCTCGGGCTATACCGACCAGAACACCACCTACGATCCGGTCAGCGATGCGCTGCTGCCGTCGCGCAAAGTGTCCTCGTACTCCCTGTGGGACATGACCGGCAGCTGGAACATCACCAAGCAGCTCAAGCTGCGTGCCGGGGTGCTGAACCTGTTCGACAAGGCGCCGCCGTTCTCGAACCAGGCCTATTACTTCCTGGCCGGCTATGACCCGACCTACACCGACCCGCGCGGGCGCAACGGTTTCGTCAGCCTGAACTACGCTTTCCGTTAAGCCGTCTTGCGGCTGTCCGGCATCCCGGGCAGCCGTTTTTTTTCGAGGAGCAGGACATGTTCAAGCGCGCGTGCATGGCGGCGCTGCTGCTGGCGATACAGGTGGGCGCCGCGGCCCAGGACCGCGCGCCGGCGCCGGCCGGCTCGCTGGTGGTGATCGGCGGCGCCCTGCGCGGCGACAATGCCGAGGTATGGGAACGCATCGTGCAGCTGGCCGGCGGCAAGGGCGCGGCAATCGCCGTGCTGCCGACCGCGTCGGGCAACCCGGAACGGGCCGCGCGCAGCACGGCGGCGCAGCTGGAGCGCCATGGCGCGCGGCCCTTCGTGGTGCCGGTCGGCGCGGGACTGGGCGCGGCCCCGCGCCAGGCTGCCGAGGATCCGGCGCTGGCCCGGCGCGTCGCCGCGGCCGGGGGAGCATTCTTTACCGGCGGCGACCAGGGCCGCATCACCGCGGCGCTGGTGCGCCCCGACGGCAGCCGCTCGCAGCTGCTGGAAGCCTTGTGGTCGATGTACCGCCGCGGCGGCGTAATCGCCGGCACCAGCGCCGGCGCGGCCATCATGAGCAGCACCATGTTCTACGATGCCCCGCCCGTGCTGGCCCTGCTCAAGCAGGGCGTGGTCGACGGCAAGGACATCGCGCCCGGCCTCGGTTTCGCGGGGCCGGAGCTGTTCATCGACCAGCACCTGCTGGTGCGCGGGCGCTTTGCCCGCATGCTGCCGGCGATGCTCGCCAAAGGCTACCGGCTCGGCCTGGGTGTGGACGAGAACAGTGCCGTGGTGCTGGGACCGGGGCGCGACGCCCAGGTCATCGGCTACAAGGGGGCCTTGCTGCTCGAATTGTCCGGGGCCGCCGGCGGTCCGGCCGGCGCGGCTTTCAGCCTGAGCAATGCGAAGATCAGCTATCTCGACAGCGGCGACCGGATCGATTTTTCCAGCATGCGCCTGGTGCCGGGGCCGGACAAGGAAAAGCTCGACCCGGCCCGCCCGGCGCACCGGGGTGCGTTGTTTTATCCGGATATCCTGGCCAATACGATGGTGGTCGACCTGCTGGAAAAGCTGGCCGACAGCGACCAGGCCGGGGCGACCGGCATTGCCTTCGGCGGGCCTGCCGGGGCCGATCCGGGCAAGGGCTTCGAATTCGAATTTCGGCGCCTGCCGGAGACCGAGGCCTGGCTATCGACCGCAGGGCAGGGGATGTCGGTCTACCGGATGCGCCTGGACGTGCATCCGATCCTGCTGCGCCAGCCGCTTTACCAGCGCCAGCCGGCCGGCAAGGCCGGGCCAGGCTAATCGAAGGCCCAGGAATACAGCACGTCCAGGGCGGTATTGGTGCCGGTCTGGAATTGCAGCGAGATCTTCGGGGTCAGTTTGTAGCGCAGGCGCACCAGGCTCGACGCCGTGGTGGCGCCCTGTTCGAAGCTCAGGTAGGCACGCGACGAGATGCGCTTGCCCACCGTCACCACGGTGCTCTCCAGGCCCGGCCCAGTACCGTTGGCCTGTTTCAGCCCCAGTTCATCCACACCGAGCGAGCTCGCCAGTTTCTGCGTGAAGCCACCGGTGCCGCCCTTGCCGCCCAGCAGGGCGCCGGCAGCGGCCGCCAGCACGTCCTTCTCGTTGCCGCTCGTGCCTTCCATGCCTTGGCCGAGCACCAGCCAGGACAGCTTTTCGCTGTCCGGCACGTTCGGCGTCGACACCAGGCGCGCGTCCGGCGATTGCGCGGTGCCGCGCACCTGCACGCCGGCTTCCACATTGGTCTGCGACAGCTGCTCGCCTTCGGGACGCTTGCGCACCGCGAGGATGTCGAGCGCGGGGTTGTCGTAGGCGCCGCTGAAGGTCATCACGGCGCGCTCGATCTCAAGTTTCTGGCCGTAGGCCGCGTAATTGCCTTCGACGGCGCGAATGGTGCCGTTCACGCGTGGTGCGGCGGCGCCGATCTTGCGCACGCGCACGTTGCCGGCGAGGGTGGCGTCGATACCCAGGCCGCGCAGGCGGAACTCGTCGCCCAGGTCGGCGCGCAGGTTGATCGCCAGTGGCATCTCCGGTTCCTTGTTCGACGGTACCGGCTTGGCGCCGCCTTTTCCGAGCACGATCACGTCGTCCGACATCGTCGGGCGGCCCTGCGGGGCGAATTCGATCAGTGCGCGGTCGGCGCGGACGTTGCCGTCCAGCGTGAACTGGTTCGCGTCGCGCACCAGCGCGGCATTGCCGCTGACGACCACGGTGCGGTCAGGACGTGACAGCACCTCGAGCTTGTCCGCCGTGACTTTCAGGTTGGCAGCCGACAGCCCGCTCGAGAAGCGCAGGAAGCCCTCAAGCGAGGCGCTGCCCGTGCGGCCCTGGAAGGTAAGGCGCTGCAGTTGCAGCTCGTCGCCCGCAAGCTGGGCGCGCAGTTCTCCGTTCTGCAGGCGCACGCCTTGTTCGGCCCAGCGCACCGCCAGCTTGTCGCCCGTGACGTTGCCGTTCAGGCGGGGCGTGCCGATGGTGCCGGCGCCCGTGAGGGCCAGGCGCAGCGCGCCGTCCAGTTCCAGCCCCGGCTGGCCGGCAAACGACGCCAGCCAGGCAATCGAGGCCATGTTGGCATTGGCCGTCATGCGCATCGGGCTGTCGCGGTCCAGGCGGCCCTGCAGCAGCTGGGCGCTGCCGTCGAGCGTGGCGGTGCCGGTGCGGGTGCCGTCCAGGTTGACGCGCACGCGCAGTGCGCCCCCTTGGACGTCGGCGCGGGCGTCGAGCTGGCGCAGGCCAAGCGGCACCGGGCTGTCGCCGCCGGCGATCACGTCGCCTTTTTCGCGGAAGACGTGGACCATGCCGTCCAGCGCCGGGGCGCCGCCGGTGGCGGTAGCGGTGCGCAAATCGAGCGCCCATTGCGCGCCCAGGGTCAGGTCGCCGCGCGCGTTCTCGCGGATCGCGGGCGAGAACTGCGCCAGGTAGGTCAGCGGCACGTTGTCGGCATGGCCTTTGCTATTCCAGCGCGGGCCGTTCTTGACCAGCGAATCGACCGTGATGCTGCCCGAGGCCAGCTTGATCACGGCGCCGTTGAAGGCAATCCGCTCCGGCTTGGCCAGGCCCATCACGCCGCTGCCCGGCGCGCCGCTGATGCGGAGCGGGACCGGCGCCTGCAGCGCCATGGCGTAGCGGCCGCGGTTCTGCAGGGCGGCCAGGGTGCCGCTCCAGGTGTCGCCCGTCCAGCCGCCACGTACTTCGGTGTTGGCGTCAAAGGATTCGCCCACGGCCGCGGCGCGCAGCGTGTGGGCACCGCGCGTTCCTTCGGTTTTCAGGCTGGCCGAGGCGATACGGGTCTCGCCGTTCACGTAGTCGGTGATCTGGATGTCGCTGGCCAGCGCGTCCCGAGCGCCACGGCCGGCGCCGAGGTTGGCGTTGGCGCGCAGCGCGCGGATGCTGTGGGTGCCGAGCAGGCGCAGGTTCTGGCCCTCCAGGGCGGCGGTGAGCGAGGGCGTGTCCATCGTGCCGGACAAGGTGCCCTGGCCGCGCAGCACGCCGCCGTAGTCGGGGCCGAGCGCCGCCAGTTGCGGCGCATCGATGCGCCAGGCCAGCTGGTCGCTGCCCGCGCCGAAGCTGCCCTTGGCGGCGACCACGTTGGCGCCGACGTGCAGGTCGACGTCGGCATTCGAGACGCGGCGGCGGTCGGCCGTGAATTTTGCGTGGCCCCAGAGCGGGGATTTCGACAGGGTCGAATCCTGCACGCGCATATCAAACGCCGCGCGCCAGTCGGCGCCGCCGCGGCCACTGCCGCTGAAATGGGCATTGATACTGCCCGCCAGCGGCGAGCCGAAAGCGGCCGGGTTGAAGCGCTGCGCAGTACCGGCCAGTTTGGCTTCCACCGTGCGCGCGCCTTCAGGCCCGGCGAGCCAGGCTTCGCCTTTGGCGGTCAAGGTGCCGCTGGCGTCCTTGCGCTGCGCTGCCACCCAGCCGAGGCCATTCGCATTGACTTCGAAAGTCGTGCGCGGGTCTTGCATGGTGCCGGTGGCGACGCCGTTGGCGACCACCGCGCCATACAGGTCGCTGCGCACCGCCGCCAGCTGGCGGCCGTCCACGCGCCACTGCAGGCGGTCGCCGCTGCCGCCAAAGGCGCCGTTCAGGGCGACCGTGTTCTGGCCCAGGGCCAGGTCGGCATCGATGCCGCTGATGCGTTTCGCATCGGCGCGCAGCTTGCCCTCGCCCGACAGCGGCTGGTCGAACAGGCGGCTGCGGCGTACGGCAAAGTCGGCATCGACGCGCCAGCTTGGTGCGAGTGCGCCGGCCACGTTGACGCTGGCGTTGATGTCGGCTTGCGGGTAGTCGCCGAAGGCGGCCGGGTTGAAGCGGCTGGCGCTGGCGCTGGCCTTGAATGCCTTGTCCTTCAGCAGGTTCATGCTGCCTGTCGCCTCGACGTTGCTGCTGCCGGCGGATAGCCGGCCTTCGCGCAGCGTGACGACGTTGTCTTCCAGCGTCGCCAGTGCCGCCAGGCGCAAGCCCTTGTCGACCAATGTCGCCTGCAGCGTTTGCGTCTTGCCGGCATTCGTCACCTGGATGTCGCCGCGGATGGCGGTCGGCTTCATGCTGGAGTGAATCTGCTTCAGGTCGAAGCGGTCGGTGTGCAGGGTGAAGCGTGCGACGCCGACACCCTTGGCGTCAGGGCCACGTTCCACGCCGCCCGTGCCGGTAAAGCGCCCGGCGCCGCCGAAGTCCATCAGCACATCGGATACCTGCAGCGCGTCCAGGTTGCCGCCCAATTGCCCGCGCATGGCGCGCAGCGGCAGGCGTTGCTGGTCGATCGTGCCTTCCGGTCCCTCGTTGACGATGTTCACATTGCCGCTGATATTGCGCTTGGCATCGAGCTGGCCGTTGATGGCGAAGGTCAGGTCGGCCGTCGGCAGGGAGGGATTGAAGAAGCCCGGATCGACGTTGCGGCCGCTGATGCGCATCGAGCGCAGCGGGATCGGGGCAAACGGCGACAGCACCATGTGGGCTTCGCCGACGGCGCGCCCGGCCGCACCTAGGGCGTCGATCAGGGTGGTTTCCAGGTCGCCGCCGACCTTCACTTTCAGCTGGGCCGCGCGTGCGCCGGCCTTGGCCTGTGACTGGCTCAGGCTGGCCGTGGCGTCGAGCTTGAAGGGGCGCTGGGCGGCGATGGTGCCGGCAGCAGTCACGTCGCCCCAAGGCGTGACGGCTGCAGCGTCGCGAACCTGCCAGCGGGTCTTGTTTCCCTCCAGGCGCAGGCGAATATTGTCGATATGGGTTTCGGCGCCATTGGCGACAAAACTAGCCCGGTTCAGGCGCGCGTCGTCGATCGAGATGGGGAAGGGCGCGGCCAGCTTGACCGGCATGGTGCTTGGCTCGGTGCTTTCCTTGAGCGTTTCGACGCGCAGGTTGGCTGCATGCAGCTTGTCGACCAGGATGCCGCGCGAGACGATCTGGCGGGGCGACCATTCCAGGTTGATCTTGTTGGCGACGATCAGCTGCTCGTCGGTGCGCCAGGTGAGGCGGTCGATATACATGGCGCCGTACAGCGAGCCGGAGACGCCGGTCATGGTCAGCTTGCCGCCGGTGGACGCGGCGACCTTCTGCGCGATCATCTGCAGCGTGGTTTCGCGCCCCAGGTACCAGAGCGTGCCGCCGACGATGGCGCCGGTAACGACGACGCCGATGGCGACGCGGCGCGGCCAGCGGCGCTGTTTGTGCGGAGCCGGCGCAGGAGAACCCGCGGCGGCTGGGGTGGTGTCGTTGGTGTCCATCAGAAGGTGAATCCCAGGGAGAAGTGCAGGCGCGCTTTTTTAACGGCGTGGCCATAGGCGACGTCGACATTGATCGGGCCGACCGGGCTGCGCCAGCGCGCGCCGACGCCGAAGCCCGATTTCGGCTGCAGGTCGCCAACCTTGTCGGCCGCATTGCCGACGTCGTAGAAGACCGCCACGCCCCATGGTGGACGGAACCAGTACTGGTATTCGGCGCTGGCCGTGGCCAGGTACTTGCCGCCGACGATCGCGCCGTTTTCGCGCACGCCCAGTTCGCGGTAGCCGTAGCCGCGCACCGACTGGTCGCCGCCGGCGCGGAACAGGAAGGTGCTCGGCACGCCGATCTTGTCCTTGGCCGCCACCGCGCCGAATTCGCCGCGCAAGATCAGCGTGTCGCTCGGGCCCAGCGGCTTGTACATCAGGCCGCGCAGGTAGAGGCGCAGGAATTTTTCGTCGGTCAGGATCGGCAGCAGGGCGCCGCCGAGCTGGCCCTGGAACACATAGCCGTTGGTCGGCTGGATCAGGCTGTCGAGCTTGCGCCGGGTCATGCTGTAGGTGAGCGGCAGGCTGCGCGTGGTGGTCGACGGGTTCGGCGGCACTTCGCGCTGTTCGACCAGGGCCTCGAGTGTCAGGCTGCGTTCGAGCAGCGGCGAGCCCCAGGCGCGGCGCGCGGCGACCGTGGCCAGCGTGGTGATCTCGCCGCGCACGTCGTTGCGTTCGACGCCGGCGCCGACGCTGTCGTTATAGCCATCCGGTGTGGTCGGCCAATAAAAATCGACGCGCGCGGTCTGGCGCTTCTGCTCGTAGATCAGGTCGCTCTTCATGCGCTTGCCCAGCACGTTCAGGTCGTCGTAGCTGGCTTGCAGGCGCCCGCCGGTGTCGGTCGAGAAGCCGACGCCGACTTCGACGTTCTTGCGCAGGTTTTCGGTCACGCGCACCAGCACCGGCAGTATGGTGGGGCCGGTCGGCGGCTTCGGGGTGGTGGCGTCGCCATCGGGGTCGCCATCGCCTTCGCGCAGTTCGCGCAGTTCTTCGTTGAGCACGGCGCGCATGTCGGCGCTCACTTCGACGCTGGCGAAATAGCCGGTGTCCTGCAGGCGCGATTGCAAGGCCTGCAGCGCGGCCTCGCTATACATGTCGCCAGGGTTGATCTTGTTCAGGTTGGTGATGACTTCGCGCGGATAGCGCTTCAGGCCGCGGATGCGCAGCTCGCCGAAGCGCATCTCCGGGCCGCTGTCGATGACGACGTGCAGCAGGGCGCGCCGCGCTTCCGGATCGACGGTGGCGCTGGTCTCGACCAGTTGGGCGCGCGGGAAGCGCGTCTGCGCCACTTCGCGCAGCAGGCCCTTCTTTGCGCCTTCCCAGTCGGCCATGCGAAAACGCGCACCGACCGGCAAGGTCCAGCGGCTGCGCAGGGCGGCCGCGTCAAACGGCGCGCCACCTTGCTCGAGTGGTGCGAAGCCCTGCAGCACCAGGTCGACCTCGCCGACCACGACCGGCTCGCCCAGGTCGACGATGACACGCGCGACCGGACGGGTGCCGGTCGTCTCGAGGCCGGCCGAGATCTTGGGCGAATAATAGCCTTCGGTGGCGATCAGGGTCTTGGCCTGCTCGGGCGCTTCTTTAACGAGGCGCTGCAACTGCTCCATGTCGACCTTCGGGTTGCCGCGCCAGCGCATCAGGTCGAGGTTTTCTTCCAGCATGTTCTCAATCTGGCGCGGGGCGTCGATGCGGACCTGGTAATCGATGCCCTGGGCGTGAAGTGAGGTCGCTACCAGCAAGGCGCCAAGGCCCATTAACAGGCGGGGCAGGGGGCGCAGGCGGTGGCGGGGGATCGATCTTGCAGCAAACATGGGGCTCCGATGGTAAGGTTCATGGCAATCTTAGCGGATTGGCAAAAATGATGACGGACGCTTAACTCATCCGTGTGAGGTTTGCAGCTTCACGGGATGCCCCGTTTTATGCCAGAATCCGCGCTTCCCTCGGCTTGTCGCCCATCATTTTTCCGGACCACCACCATGCAATCCCAAGACACCGCCCTCGTCCTCTTCAGCGGAGGCCAGGACTCCGCCACCTGCCTCGCCTGGGCGCTGCAGCGCTATGCGCGCGTGGAGACCATCGGCTTCGACTACGGCCAGCGCCATGCGATCGAGCTGGAGGTGCGGCCGACGGTGCTGTCCAAAATGCGCGCGCTCGATCCGGGCTGGGATGCGCGCCTGGGCGAAGACCACATGATCGACCTGTCCCTGATCGCGAAGATCTCGGATACCGCGCTGACCAGCAACGTGGCCATCGCGATGCAGGAAAACGGGCTGCCGAACACCTTCGTGCCGGGCAGGAACCTGCTGTTCATGACGGTGGCGGCCACGGTGGCCTATCGCCGCGGCTTGACGGTGCTGGTGGGCGGCATGTGCGAGACCGATTTCTCGGGCTACCCGGACTGCCGCGACGACACCATGAAGGCGCTGCAGGTCGCGCTCAACCTGGGCATGAACACGCGGCTGAAGGTCGAGACGCCGCTGATGTGGATCGACAAGGCCCAGACCTGGGAGCTGGCCCACGACTGCGGGGGAGAGGCGCTGGTGGACCTGATCCGCTTCGACACCCACACCTGCTACCTGGGCGAGCGCGGTGCGGCGCACCCATGGGGCCATGGCTGCGGCACTTGCCCGGCGTGTGCGTTGCGGGCGCGGGGGTATGAGCAGTACGTGGCTGGGAAAGCCTGAGGCAAAGCGTGTTCAGCCGGCGCCCCGTAGCGTGGGCGGGTTCCCCGCCCACGCGTTCAACCAGCGCTTGTACGGACGCGGTGCGGTCTTTTTTACGTTAACGATCATAGCGTGGGCAGGAAAACCTGCCCACGCTATGAGGTGCAGCTGTGCTGATGTGCCCTCAGGCGGCAAGCAGCAGCGTGTCGGAAGAGTGGTTGACGCTCACGCCGGCGCGTTGAGATTGCCCGGCATCCGCCTTGTGGACCACAAACGTGCTCACTAGCCGCGCCAGGGCAGTCGCCTGGTCTTCCAGCGACTGCGCCGCCGCTGCCGCTTCTTCCACCAGCGCGGCATTCTGCTGGGTGACGTCATCCATCTGGCTGACGGCAGCATTCACGCCTTCGATGCCCAGGGTCTGCTCGGCGCTAGCCGAGGCGATCTCGGACACGATGGCGGTGACCCGGGTGATGCCCTCAACGATCTCTTGCATTGTTGACCCGGCCTCATTAACCAGGCGTCCACCGGCATCGACTTTTGACACCGAGTCACTAATCAGGGTGCGGATTTCCTTCGCTGCGCCGGCCGAGCGCTGGGCCAGATTGCGCACTTCGGATGCCACAACGGCGAAGCCACGGCCCTGCTCGCCAGCGCGGGCCGCTTCCACAGCCGCATTCAAGGCCAGGATATTGGTCTGGAAGGCGATGCTGTCGATGACGCCGATGATGTCGCCGATCTGTTTTGACGAAGCATTGATCGACGCCATGGTCGACACCACCTGCGAGACCACGGCGCCGCCGCGCTGCGCGATGCCTGACGCGGCCTGGGCCAGCGTGCTGGCCTGGCGCGCGCTGTCGGCGTTCTGGCGCACGGTGCTGGTCAGTTCTTCCATCGACGAGGCGGTTTCTTCCAGCGCGCTGGCCTGCTGCTCGGTGCGCGACGACAGGTCGAGGTTGCCCGTCGCAATCTGCTGGGACGCGGTGACGATGGCGTCGGTGCCGCTACGCACTTCGGTCACGGTCTTGCGCAGGCTGTCGTTCATGGTCTTCAGGGCGGCCAGCAGGTCGCCGACCTCATCGCGCGACGTCACTTCGATGTCGGCAGTCAAGTCACCCGAAGCAACCTGGCGGGCGAGCCCGACCGCACGCGCCAGCGGACCGGTAATGCTGCGGGTCAGGAGCAGGCCAAAGATGCTGCCGCAAACGATTGCACCGATGCCGAGGGCAATCAAGAGGTTTTTGGCATCCGAGTACAGGGTGTCGATCCGTGTGCTGGCGTCGTCGAACAGGTGCTCCTGGAAAGCCACGACGGTCTCGACCGAGCTCACGTATTCCTTCATGGCCGGCATCAGTGCGCTGGCCACATAGGCTTTCAGCTCGACATCACCCGGGCCCAGTGCGGTCTTGCGCTTGAATGCTTCGTCGCGGATGGCCACGTACTGCTTGCGGCGCGCGGCGACGTTTTGCAGGAGCTGCTTGCCCTTGTCGCTTTCCACCAGCGCTTCCAGCTCTTTCTGCACCTTGGTGACGCCGGCGCTGACGGCCTTCATCTCATCGGTGTAGTACTTGTCGTCTTCCGGATCCGTGCTCTTGACCTTGGCCAGGGTGCGCACGCTGTTGGTGGCAATGCCGTCGAGCCAGTTCTGGGCCAGGTTGGCCTTGTGGTTAGTGGCTGCCATGACCGTTTTGCCGTCCGCAATGCGGCTCAACTGCGCCAGGGCGGCGCCCAGCATGACGGCCATCAGCACCAGGAGTGCAGCGAACGCGCAGCCGAGGCGCGTACCAATTCGCAAATTATTGAAGTACATGATCTACACCATAAAAATCGATACCGGAACCGGCGACGGCGCTGGCTGCCCAACCAACGCGGATTATCTTACCCAAGTAAGATAAATCCACTTTACCTATGGTGGATTTTCCGTGTTGCAATTTTTAGTGAAATGTGATGGAAGTTTGTCACCGATGCAAGAAAAAACGCTTTAAAAACAACGGTTTAGTATAAAAACAACATGCAAGTTGACAAGAAAACCAGGCCCTCTTCCTCAACCAGGAAGCTGGCCACGCTCGAGCAGCGGCAGCACGTCGTCGCTCTCGAGCGGCCGGCTGAACAGGAAGCCCTGGTATTCGTCGCAGGCCATGCCGCGCAGCACGTCGAGCTGGGCTTGCGTTTCGACGCCTTCGGCCACTACCTTCAGCTTGAGCCCGCGCGCCAGGTTGATGATCGACAGGGCAATCGCGGCGCTGTCCTCGTCGCGGTCGAGGTCGCGCACGAAGGCGCGGTCGACCTTCAGGCGCGAGACCGGGAAACGCTTCAGGTAGGCCAGGCTCGAATAGCCGGTGCCGAAGTCGTCGATCGCCAGGTCCACGCCGAGCGCGCGGATGTCGTGCATCAGGACGTCGACTTCCTTTTCGCGGCTCATCAGCGCGGTCTCGGTGATCTCGAGTTCGAGGCTGCCGTCGGGCAGATTGTACTGGGCCAGGCAGCGCCGGATCGTGTCGAGCAGGGATTTTTGATAGAACTGGCGCGGCGACAAGTTCACCGCCACCTTCACCGGCCGCCCCAGCACGGCCGACCATTCGCCGATCTGGCGGCAGGCTTCCTCCAGCACCCAGGCGCCGATCGGAATGATCAGGCCGGTACGTTCGGCAACCGGGATGAACTGCACCGGCGATACCGGGCCGAGTTCGGGATTGGTCCAGCGCAGCAGCGCTTCGAAACCGACCACCGCCTGCTCGTCGATCGTCACCTTGGGCTGGTAGACCAGGCGCAGCTCGCCACGCTCGAGGGCGCGGCGCAGGTGCGCCTCGACCGTGAGCCGGTGGCCGAGCTCGGTATGCATGCCGGCCGAGAAGAAATGGATGGCTTCTTCGCCACTGCCGGCATGGCTGCTCGCGCCCTGGGCGTTGCGGTACAGTTCGTCCGCCTGGCGCCCGTCCTGGGGAGACAGGGCCACGCCCAGCACCGGATTGAGGAAGAAATCGCGCCCGTCGACCGAGATCGGGCGCGACAGCAGGGCATGCACGTCGGTGGCGAACTGCTCGACCGCCTGCCGGCCGCCGGCCGCATCGAGCAGGAAGGCGAATTCTGCGCCGCGGATGCGCGCCACCAGGGCCCGCTCGCCAAACGCGGTGCGCAGCAATTCGCCGATGCGCTGCAACGCGCGGTCGCCGGCGTCGTGGCCGAGCAGGTCGACGATCTCGCGCAGGCGTTCCAGCACCAGGGCCACCACTGCCAGGGTGCCACCTTCGGCGCCTTCGCCCGCTTGCGCAATACGGGCCGCCAGCTGGCGCCCGAACTGGGCCTGGTTCGGCAGCCCGGTGACGGGGTCGAACTCGGCCAGCCAGGCCAGGCGCGCTTCGGCGCGTTCGCGCTCGGTGATGTCGCTGAGCACGTTGACCAGGTGGGCCCTGCCGTCTTCTGCGGTCAGGCGGGTGGTCAGCTGGATCACGGTGCGGGTTTCGCCGCTGCCGTCGCGCATGGTGCCGGCGGCGTCCAGGCTGGCGCCCTGGTCGAGCACCGCCTGGTAGCGCCGCTCGCGGTCCTCGTCGCTGCCATCGAAGACCGCGTGCTCGTCCTGTCCGGGCAGGACGTCGCGCGGCCGGCCGACCAGGCGCGCAAAGGCTTCGTTGGCAAGGACGATGCGGCGCTCGCTGTCGAGTACCCAGATCGGCGCACCGACCGCATTTACGATCGAGTCGAGGTAATCGAAGCGCTTGACCAGGCGCGCCTCGCTGGCCGAGACCAGCTCGATCAGGCGGAACTGGCGCCGTGCATCGCGCGCGACCCGCCACGCCAGCAACACCAGCACGCCCGACAGGGACAGGTAGAAGGCCAGCGCCGTCCACAGCCGCCCGTACCAGGCTTCCAGGGCCACGTTGCGCTTCATGCCGGTAATGATCACCAGGGGAAAGCCTTCGACGCTGTCGTAGCCATACAGGCCGACGTTGCCGTTGATCGGGCTGGTGGACTCGAAGGCGCCGCGGCTGGTCCGCGGCAGCTGCTCGCTGAATAGCGGCGTATCGTTGAACGAACGGCCGATTCCGGCGGGGTAGCCCGGCCCACGGATCAGCATGGTGCCGTCGCGGTGCAGCAGGGTGACCGAGCCACCCTCGCCGAGCTCGATCAAGCGGTACAGGCTCTCAAAGCGGGCCGAGTCGACCTGGGCTGCCACCGTACCCGCATACTGGCCGGCGGCATCGCGCACGCTGCGGCTGAAATTGAGGATGCCGTGTCCGGTGGCACGGTCGACGTTGCTGATGCTGATTTGCGGCCCTTCGGCGCGCGCGGGCGGCAGCGTGGGCGGGGGCAGGTCGGCGCCGCCTTCGGCGGGCGCGACGCTGGCCGCCACGCGGCCGGTGGCATCGAAGACGACCAGGCGCAGCAGGTAGGGATGGGCCAATCCGGCATGCTCTTCCACGAAGCCCGGCACCAGCACCCCTGCGCCGCGCGCGCGGTAGAGGGTGGCCGTGCGCCGCGCCGTGCTGTCGATGGCCTGGGCCACGCCCGCGGTCTGGGCGGCGAAAGCGATCGCCATGTTGCGCAGCGTCACCTTCTGGTTGCGCAAAGTGTCTTCGTAACTCGCATACAGCATCGAGGCGGTCACCAAGCCGAGCGCAGCAATCAGCCCGGCCGTGACGACCACGAGTCGGGCAAGCGGGTAGGGACGGATCGGATGAGCAGGTTCGGGCTTGGTCAGGGGCATGCGCCGTGTCGTTTTCAAAATGACTACGGGGTCGATTCTACATGCGACACCGGGGAACGTAGCGCAAATGCCGCACCATGCAAAACGGCCGGGCTGGGCCGGCCGTTTCGGGGAAGTGCAGCAGGCTCAGGCAGTTACCGGCGCGGCGCCGTCCTTGACCCTCGACTTGCGCTGGCGGCTGGCCAGGAACCAGATGATGGCAATCGGAACCAGCAAGGGCAGCAGCAGCGGCGAGATCGCCAGCGCCACGGCCACGGCGGCCACGCACAGTGCGCCCAGCAGGATCACGCCGAGGCCGGCAAACACCACGGCCAGCACCGCGCCGACGACCAGCATCACCAGGCCACCGATGATGGCGCCGCCGCCGGCGAACACCAGCCCGAGGAAGGCGCCCAGCGGCCCGTCGATTTCGTCGCCGTCGAAGTTGACCGACATGAAGTCAGCGGTCGCCATGTCCCACAGCAGCAGGGCAAACAGGAAAAGAAGCAGGTAGGGAACATATTTTTTCATGGCGGTCCTCGTCGGTGGTGTGTTGGGATTCTTCAAGCAATGTGTGTACTGTAAGCACACGCAAGCGCACGGGCCACCGGATTGCGACAGGCTGTTATTTTGACGCACCGGAAGGCGCGCATGGGCGATAAAGCTGCGTTCCGGGCGTCAAACAACGTGGCCGGTTTGGCATTGCATTCATGGGTCCGTTACCTATACTGACAGCCTGCTCCGTAACAGGGGGATCCTATGCAAGCTGTCATCCGGAAGATCGGGGACCACGTGGCCGTCCTGCACTGCACACTGGCCAACGGCGGTCCCAAAGGCCCGCCATCGGCGCCACCCGCCATACCGCCGATCATCATCAATCCGTTCAAACGCGAGGCGCCGTCGCCCGCCGTCGACCCGAAGCCAACCCCGGATCGCCCGCCGGTGCGGCCGCCACGGCGCCCCGACTGGCGCTTTCCGCGCATTGCCTGAAGCCGCAGCATCGATATATAAGGCGGGCCTGCCAAACGGGCTTCGTCCTGCGCCCCGTTTCCTCTATGATCTCGGCTTGACGTTACAGGAAGCACGAGGAAACACGACATGAACGAGAATATCGAGCACGATCACGAAGACCACGAGGGCGAACCCGAACTGGTGCAGGAACCGCGCCTGTGGCAGGGCAACGGCTGGACCGCCCGCGTCATCAAGAACGAAGACGACGAGGGTTGGGCAGTGGCAATGATCAAGGACGGCGAGCCGGAACCGGCCCTGGTCGGGCCCTGGACCATGGGCCGCGACAAGAAGAACCCGAAGCCGCTCGACACCAATGCCTTCAATACGCTGGTCAAGACCGCGTCGGAGGTCATCCGCCGCCACGAACAGCACCTGCACGCAATCCTGCACAAGAACCTGCACGTGTGGACCGAGAAGAGCGGCAACCTGAAGGTGACCCTGGATATCGTGCCGGACGACGACGATCCGTACGGGATGCTGGCGGCCACCGACGAGATGAGCGAGCAGGTGGCGAAGGTGCGGGTGCCGGCCAGCTTCAAGCTGACGCAATCGTCGGCGATTGCCTGGATCGAGGCCGATTTCAAGGCGCCGCGCGCCTGAAGCGAGCGGCGGCCAGGCAGCGATTGTCCTGGCCAGCCCTCGTCGATCACCTTCCCATCAAGGCGCTGTCCTTGCTTTCGCGCTGCAATAGCGCGTCGATCAGGGCGCGCCGGTTGAACGGATCATCGGGAAACGCAATGTCCGGCTGTACAAGCAGCGGCGCGCTGCTACCCGCCGGCCGGTCAAACACGATACGCGGCAAGACCAGTTCCAGGCCGGTGTTCGGCAGGATCCGGATCTGGTTGCCCCCGCTTTGCCGCGTGCGGGCATAGCCGCCCGAGCCTGCCAGCCGGCCGAATCCGAAATCCTGCATCACGTTAGTGAACAGCACCGCGGATGAATAAGTCATTCCTCCCACCAGCACATATACACGCCCCGTGAAGCGCAGTGGATTGGCCGGCGCCGGCTGCTCCCACTTATCGAGCTCGGCCTGGACGATGTCGCCGACGCGTTCGCTGCCGCTGGCACGGCCGGGGATGACCTTCTTCACATACGCCGAGGCATGGCGATAGGGCCGGGTGGCGATGTAGGGCAGCAGCCCCTGTTTCCACATGTCATCATCGCCGCCGGCGTTTTCGCGCACGTCGATCAGCAAGGTGGTGGTGCCGGATTCACGCATGCGCGCGAATGCCGCTGCCGTGAATGCATAGAATTTCTGCTTGTCCGGCCAGATGAACTGGTTGACCGTCATCAGGGCGGTGTTCTTGCCCAGCAATTCGAACTGGTAGACGCGGTCGAAGTCGGATTCGCTGGTACCGACGAGCGCCTCGGGGCGTGCCGCGCTTCCGGCTACCTCCATCAGCCTGCCCCCATGCGAGAAGGTATAGCGGGCAGGTGCACCATACGTTTTCCAGTAATGGAACCACCAGCGGCGCGACAGCACCTCGGCCCGGAACCGCGGCGTATCACCATGTGCCTGCTGCAAGAGCTCCTGCACGAGCCGGGCTGCTGGAATGCCGTTGATGGTGTCAACCGGCGTCCCGGCGAGCGCAGTCGCGCTTCCGCCCAGGCCGGAACGGATGAACAGTTTGCCATCGGCGCTTGCCTGCACCTCGTAGGGGAAGAGGAGGCCACCGGCATCCCGGTGCGCCTGGGCCTGGGCGCGCCACTGCGGCTGCAGCACTGCGAAATGTGCATCGGCAAACTGCGCATTGAGCCTGGCGAGAACACGCCATGCTGCATCCCGGCTCATCGGTACCGACAGCTGCCGGTGCGCCATGTCCAGTGCATTGTCGAGGTCGCTGCGGGAGATCGACGAACCTGGCTCCGGATGGATCTCGCCGATCGACTGGCGGATGAACTGCACGTCCTGCCGTAGCTGGTCGACCGTGAATTCCGGCTCGGCCGCATGGATGGCGGCGCTTGCCAGCATGCCGGCGATCAGGATCCAGACTGGCTGTCGCATTCAAGACCTCATGTTGTGAAAACGACTATTGTATAGTTTGATAGGTGGCCCGGGATTTACGCTGGATGAGATCAGGCCAATCCCGTGGGCTCTCCCGGCGACTGCCTGAGCCTCGCCGTTGTTTTCCGTGTCGTCACAGCCCCTGCGCCACCAAAGCACTGTCTGCCAACCCGATCTGCTGCTAATATTTCCGTTGGGAATTAATTTTCAAGGATTACCATGGAACGTCTCGACCGACTGGAAGCCGTCCAGTCGATGCTGCTTGAAATCGGGCAGCTGTCGACCACCTGCAGCGACATCACCGACTTCATCTGCGCGGTCCACCGCGCCCTCGGCCGCATCATGTATGCGGCCAATTTCTATGTGGCGCTGTGCGACCGCGAGGACGGAACCATCCGCTTCCCGTATTTCGTCGACGAAGCCGACGACGAAGTGCCGGCGCCGGGACAGCGCATCGCGCTGGCAGCGCCGGAACAGTCGCCGACTTCCTGGGTGGTGGTCAACCGCCAGCGCCTGATGATCACGGCCGACGACTTCGAGGCGCGCGACCGCGAGGGCATGCAGTGGGGCCACGGGAGCGCGGCCGAGCACTGGATGGGCGTGCCGCTGCTCGACCAGCACCAGCAGGCGCTGGGCGCGATGGTCATCCAGAGCTATACCAAGAACGTCACCTACAGCGAGGAAGACCAGGCGCTGTTCACGCAGATCGCGAACCACGTCTCCAACGCGCTGCAGGGCCTGCAGAGCATGGACCGGCTCGAGCGCGCGGTACAGGAACGCACCGCCGCGCTGGCGATCGAGGTGGCCGAGCGCAGCCGCGCCGAGCAGGTGCAGCATGCGCTGTTCCAGATCGCCAGCCTGTCGGCCCAGGCGCTCGACACCGCCGCGCTGTCGGCCAGCCTGCACCGCATCATCGGCGAGCTGATGGTGGCGGAGAACTTCCTGATCGGCCTGTACCACCCGGATACCCAGGAAATCAGCATCCCGTATTTCGTCGACCAGAAAGACCGCGAGGCGCCGGTCAAGCGCTTCCCGTTCGGGAAGGCGATGTGTTCCTACGTGTTGTCGAGCAAGCAGCCCCAGCTTCACGACGCCACCAGCTTCCGCCACCTCGTGGCCAACGGCCTGGTGCACGAACCGCTCGGGAACACCGACATTGCCAGCTGGATGGGCGCGCCGATGCTGGTGCACGAGCAGCCCTACGGCGTGCTGATCGTGCAGAGCTACGATGCCTCGATCATCTATACCAAGGCCGACCTCGACCTGCTGGCCTTCATGGCCAGCCACGTCGCGGTGGCGCTGGCGCGCATGCAGGCCGACCGCCGGATGCGCAAGACCAAGGAAGCGCTGGAAGCGCAGAATGCGGCCCTGAACGAAGCCTTGCACCGCCTGCAGGAAGCGCAGTCGGAACTGGTGCGCCAGGAGAAGCTGGCCTCGCTGGGACGGCTGGTAGCGGGCGTGGCGCACGAGATCAACACCCCGCTGGGCATCTGCGTGACGGCCACCAGTCACCTGGTGCAGGAACTCAAGCTCACGCGCGAAGAGCTGGCGGCGGGCGAGATGACCGAAGACAGCCTGAACTCCTTCCTCGACATCATCGACCAGTCGCTGCGCATCATGACCACCAACACGCAACGGGCCGCGGCGCTGGTGCGCAGCTTCAAGCAGGTGGCGGTGGACCAGTCATCCGACGACATCCGCAACTTCAACCTGTGCGCCTACCTGAACGAGGTACTGCTGTCGCTGCAGCCCAAGTTCAAGGGCCGCAAGGTGAAGGTGGAAGTCGAGTGCGCCAAGGACCTGGTGCTCGACAGCTTCCCGGGCGCGGTCTCGCAGATCGTCACCAACATGGTCATGAATTCGCTGGTGCACGGCTTCGAGCACGAACAGCACGGGAGAATCACGATCCGCGCGGCGCTCGAGGACGAGCAGGTGGTGTTCGAGTACGCCGACGACGGCGCGGGGATGGACAAGGAGACGCTGGACAAGCTGTTCGACCCGTTCTTCACCACCAAGCGCGGGACTGGGGGCAGCGGGCTGGGCGCGCATATCCTGTACAACCTGGTGACGGGGCCGCTGGGCGGGACGGTGCGGGTAGAGAGCGCACCGGGGCAGGGGCTGAAGTATTACCTGCGGTTTCCGCGCTCGCAGAGGAAGTAGGGGTTCGTAGCGTGGGCGGCTATGCCGCCCACGCGGTCAACTAACACCAGATCTGCCCCAGCGGCTGCGCTACCGATAACTATCACCGCGTGGGCGTTAGTAATCCCGGGCATTGCCCGGAATTACCCCGCCCACCCTACGGGTTGGTGGTGTCTTGACGTCCCGTCAATCCGGCCACTGCGCATTGATCTCCAGCGCCTTGTCCATATTCTTGATCAGCAAATCCACGTAAAACGGATCCAGGTGATGCCCCGCCACTTCGCGCAGGTGCTCGGTGACCTTGGCGGCCGGCCAGGCGTCCTTGTAGCAGCGCTTGTGGCTGAGGGCGTCGAACACGTCGGCCACCGCCACGATGCGGGCATACGGGTGGATGGCTTCGCCGCGCAGGCCTTGCGGATAGCCGCTGCCGTCGAATTTCTCGTGGTGCTGGTGGGCGATCACGGCGGCGGCCTTCAGGATCGGGCGCTGCGAGCCGTCCAGGATCTGCAGGCCGACGGTGGGGTGCTGGCGCATGATTTCCCACTCTTCGTCATTGAGCTTGCCCGGCTTGAGCAGCACCGCGTCCGGCGTGGCGATCTTGCCGATATCGTGCATCGGCGCCGCATGCATCAGGGTCGCAGTCTGGTCTTCCGGCATGCCGGCAGCCTGCGCCAGCAGGTAGCAGACCTGCGACATGCGGCGCACGTGGTTGCCCGCCTCATGCGAGCGCGATTCGACCACGTCGCCCAGGCGCAGGATCAGCTCTGCCTGGGTATCGGTGATCTCCTGGTTCAGCAGGATGTTATCAAAAGCGATCGCCACGCCCGAGCAGAACACTTCCAGCAGCTTGGCGTCGATCTCCGCGATCTCTTCCACGCCCTTGAGCACCAGCAGCGAAGCCTTGCCGCTGGCGTTCGGGAAGTAGCCGACATAGGTGTTGCCGTGCAGGCGCGAGATGCGGTTGTGGCGCGCGTCATCTAACTGGGCCACCAGTTCCGGGCCGATTTCCTCGCCTTCCATCTCGCCGATCCGGGCCAGCACTTCGTACTGGCTTTCGCCGGCGATCACGCTGGCGCCCGTCAGGCGCAGCAGCATGCTCTGCTCCAGGCGCAGCAGTGCCACTACCTGCTGCAGCAGGCCGTTGGCGAAATCCTTCAGGTTACGCTGCTGGAAAATATGGGCCGAGGCTTCGATCACGCGTTCCAGGCCTTCGCGGTAGTTCTGCTGCGCGCGGCGCGCTTCCTCGACCTTCATGATGTCGCGGTAGGCGCGCAGGGCGGCGAAGGTGGTCGTGAACAGCTTGGTGCGATCGAGTTCGGTCTTTTCCTTGTAATCGTTGATGTCGTAGTCGACGATCACGCGTTCTTCCGGCGCCTGGCCAGGCTGGCCGGTGCGCAGCACGATGCGGGTGAACTGGTTGTCCAGTTCCTTGCGCATCCAGCGCGCCACTTCCAAGCCGCTGTCCTCGCGCTCCATCACGACGTCGAGGAAGACCAGGGCGATGTCCTTCTCGCGCGCCAGCACTTCCTTGGCCTCGGCGCCGCTGTAGGCATGCACGAACGACAATGCACGGCCGTCGAGGCGGAAGCGCGACAGGGTCAGCTTGGTGATGTCATGGATATCCGGTTCGTCGTCGACGAGCAGGACTTTCCACGGAGCCAGCTTTGGCGCGGCAGAGGACAAGAATGACATAGGTTTCCGTTACCTTGGGTTGATCGACGACACAATCCGCGGCAGGAAAGTCACAAAAATAATGCCGCAAGTCAAGATGATTGTAGTACGCCCCTTGAGGCTTAACAACAGGCAACATTAAAAGTGTTGGTTAACGATGTCACAGACGACCCGTCATGAATAAAGGGTCAATACAAGATGGTGAAAACACCGTCAATCGTAGCGTTTCTGGCAACGTTCGCAGTAGAAGCTGCGCCGGTTGGAGCGGCCGAGCTTGGCCTTGAGGTAGGGGATATCGCAGCGCGGGCAAATCTTCTTGGCATGCGCCAGCCAGTGCTGCTTGAGCACGTACTGGCGCTTCCATTCCAGGAAATCGAAACTGTACTGCCGGGCTTCGTCGACCAGGGCGCGCAGCTTCGGGGCGGGCAGGGCGCCCATGGTGGACAGCGGGTGCACCCGGATGCGGAACAGCACTTCGTTCTTGATGATGTTGCCGACCCCGGAAAAAATGTCCTGGTCGAGCAGGGCGTCGCAGGCCAGCATGTCCCGGTTTGCGCGCAGCTTCTTGCGCGCCTTCTTCGGGTCCCAGGTCTCGGACATCACGTCGGCGCTGAAGTCGTAGGCTGCGTAGGCGTCGCGATCGATTTCGCGGATGGCGCAGGCGTAGAGATTGAGCTCGTCGCCCGTGGCGGTTTCGATCGACAGGCGCGGCACCTTGCCTTCGCGCGTCTCGTTGATGCGGTAGGTGCCGAACAACAGGAAGTGCACGCGCAGGACCATCTCCGGCGTCTCGATCAGGAAGTGCTTGCCCCAGGTATGGATCGCGGTGATGCACTGGCCGACGAGGCGCGCCGGGTCGAAGGCGCGGACGTTGCCGTCGGCGCGCACGATCGCCTGGCCGCTGAAATCCTTGGCCAGCTCTTTGAGGATGTATAGCGATGGTCCTTCGGGCACGGTAGCGGCCTCCTTTGCGCCATTGTCGGCTGAGTGCGCAAAATGCCATGTACGGGGCCTAACATTTGGATACAAAACTTCGACAATCGACCCCCTCGAAAAGCCGGGCAATGGGCGTATATTGGATTGTGATTCACTGTAAAAAAGTAGTCCGGAACAACGAAAGGGAATGCGATGAAATCCTCGATTGGCAAACTGGCCCTTGCAGGGCTGCTTGCGCTTGGCGCCGGCGCCGCCTCGGCGGGCGTGACCGTCAATTATGTGGAGTCCGACAAATTCGCGGACCTGCCGTTTGCGCCGTGGGAGCGCGAGGAGGTTCTGCGCGACCTGGCAGACCATTTCGCCAAGCTCGGTAAAGCCCTGCCGCCGGGAGTCGACCTGAAGGTGGACATCACCGAGATCGACCTGGCGGGCCGCGAATACCCGAATGCGCGTTCCGGCCGCGAGCTGCGCGTGCTGAACGGGATGGCGGACTGGCCGATGATCGAGCTGCGCTACACGCTCACCAGCAATGGCCAGGTCGTGGGCAGCGGCAGTGAGCGCCTCAGCGACATGTCTTACCTGAACCGCATCAGCCGATTCTCGGACAGCGACAGCCTGCGCTACGAGAAGCGCATGATCGACGACTGGTTCAACAAAACCATCCTGCAAAAAAAGCCGGGCTGAACGCTTTGGCGGCAATGCATGTGAAAACGGCGCTGTGAAGCGCTAATGCCGTTCAGTTAGCATGAAAATCTAGGGTGGCTGGCGAAGCCAGCCACCCTACGAGCTTGTGAAAAAAACTCCAGGGCAAGGCGCATCGTCGAAGACAGTACGCTAGTACGGCGAGACGAATGCAACGCAGCAACGGAGGAATTTTTCACAAGCTCTACGTTTAACTGAACGCCATTAGCTGTGAAGCGCCGTTTTTCTTGCGAGGCTTACTGTGACTTCTTCTCGATGCGGCTTTTTGCCATGGCCACCGGATCCTTCACCGTGTAATCCGAAGGCACCGCGAACAGCGCCGCCGCCGGTTCCTCGCGCCTGAGGCTTTCCAGGCGCAGCACCGCGTCGCCGGCGCGCGGGTCGCTGCGCTTCTGGTACACCACCGCCTGCAGCTCCGGCGACACCCAGGTCTCGGTGCTGACCACGATCGCGTTGCGGTTGCCGATCTCGCCGGCCGGGATCTCGTAGCTGCGGCTGCTGCCCTGGGCCTTCAAGCCGTTGAATTCGCGGGTGCCGAGGTCTTTGAAGGTGGCTTTCGCGGCCCATTTGTGTTCATCCATGGCGCCGGCGATCATCGGTGCGACCCGCGCCGCAATCGCGGGCGACGCGGACTGGGCGATGCGGATCTGGACATCACGGTGTTCTCCGCTGCGTTCGACCTGCTTGATGATCACGCGCTCGTGCGCGCCTTCGGCCAGCTTGCCTTCCTTGTGCAGTTCGTCGATGCGGGCATGGGCCTGGGCGGCGGCGGCGCGCGCGGCAAGGCGTGCTTCCGAGCCGGCGACCCGCGCTTCGGCGGCCGCGACACGCGCTTCGCGGGCCGCGACGCGGGCGTGTTCGCGGGCAGCGATCACGGTGGCATTCGGCGCCGAAATCTTGATCGCGGTCTTGTCACGCGGGCGCAAGAAGTAGCGCGCGCCTTCGACCGGATCGACGATCGTCACGCTGCGTACTTCGCCTTCGGCATTGCGCACTTCGCTGCGGGTGCGGCCGGCGCTGTCGCGGTAGCTCATCGTGCTGGACTTGTTGACGATCTGGTTGCCGTCGCCCAGCGTCTGGATGCGCTCGGACACCATTTCGGCGCTGTAGGGCGCATTTTTCACCAACTTGGCGCCGTGCATATGCACGACCGTCGCGCCGCCCAGGCTGCCCAGGCCATCGAGGGCGCGCAGTTCGGCCAGGTTGCCCAGTTCGACGTGGACCCCGTCGCCGGTGCGGGTGACGATGCGGCGCTCGGTGCGTTCGGTACGCGCTGCCTGCTCGCCGGCTTCCAGGCCAGCTTCATTGGCCAGGGCCGGGGCGAATGCGCAGGCTAGCAGCGCGGCAATCAGGATCTTCGTAGGTGTCATGGCTTCCTCTTGTGGTGAATGGGTGTGCTTAGTTGGTGGAACTTAGCCGCACGGCCAGCGGGTGGCCGTCAGCGGCGACAAGCATTTCGGCGCGCACGGTGTCGTTTGCGTTGTCAGGGTTGACCGGTACGCCGATCGAGGCCAGGGCGGTGCGCGGCAGGTCGGCTTCGACCAGCTGGGCATCGGGTTCGCTTTCGATCCGTTCAAGCGTATCGAGGGCAACGAAGGCAGCGCCGTTGTCAAAGCTGACCAGCGGCTGCCCGCTCACGCTCACGGCACGGTGCGGCGACAGCGCCAGCAGCACGGCGACCACCGTCAGCGAGCACAGTGCCCCGGCCGTGCCCCATTGCGGCAGGCTCAAGGCGTGGTACCAGCGCTTGCGCGGCGCGAACTGGCGGGTGAAGGCCTGCATCAATTCCTTTTCGACGCAGCGCGGCGCATCGATGCCGGCCAGTTCGCCGCGCAATACTGCGAAGCAGGGGGCGAGGGTGGCGTCCGGGTTGTCCTTGGTATCCATCATTTACTCCATTAGTTTGCACACGCCGACCGGGGCGCGCCAGCCGCATGCGCCTGGAGGCGCTTGGCCAGGGCCGCCCGGCCACGCGACAGGCGTGAGCGGACGGTGCCGATGTCGACCTGGCAGACCGTGGCGATCTCCAGGTAGGACAGGTCGTGCAGTTCGTACAGGATGACCACGTCGCGGTAGTGCGCCGGCAGCAGCGCCAGTGCGCGCCGCACTTGTTCGGCCGCCTCGTTGCCCAGCAGGCGGGCCAGCGGCTCGGCGCCTTCGCAGGCGAGGTCGAGTTCGTTGTCGCCATCCGCGTCGGGCTCGGGCAGTGCGACCTGGCGCTGGCGCGGTTCTTCCAGCTTCAGGATCAGGTTGCGCGCTACCCCGAACAGGAAGTGCTGGAGTTGCCCGCGCAGCGGATCGAAACCGAAGCGCTTGGTGAGCAGGCCCATGAAGGCTTCCTGCACCACGTCGGCCGCCGTGTCGCCAGAGCCGCAGCGCATCAGCGCGTAGCGGTACAAGGGGCCCTGGTGGCGCCGGTACAGGGCCGTGAAGGCATCGGCGCGGCCGGCATGCGTCTGGCGCAGCAGGTCAAAGTCGGCGGCGGCGGTGTCGAGGGGCGTGGTCATGGTCGTCATCTTTAACCGTATTCCGCCGGGGAGGCGGAAAAGTTCCAATTATTTTCGGAACGGATAAAAATGCGTTGGCGCGGAGCCCCGGGGATGCCGGCCGCGAATGCGGCCGGCAGGGGATGTCAGCGGATGAGGGCGGTGCGCTTGCGGCGGCGCGAGGCGAGCAGGCCGGTTGCGCCGGCGGCCAGAAGCAGCAGGGAGCCGGGCTCCGGCACGTCACTGCTTACTTGTTCCAACAAGGTGATCTGGGCCCCGAACCCCATCCAGCGGTCGTCGTTCAGCCCCCGGAAAGCGCCGCTCATCGATAAACGGTCCAACTGTCCCAGGTCGAGAGCGGCAGGCATCGACGTATCGTTGAACATGCTCCCGCTATGGTCCCCGAACTCAAGAAACATGCTTCGCTCAAACTGATCGTCCGAATTGAACATGGCAAGATGAAGCTCATCTGATCTCCCTTGCGTGCCGGGGGCGACGTCGCGCACATGGGCCGTACCGGATGGATCGAGCCCGGCGCCGGCTGCAAAGCTATAGCCGGTCCGCTCGAAGCGGTAATTCATGAAGTCCGCCGGCGACCGGACGTAGTAGGCAGTCCGGTATTCAGGGTCTGCTTCTTCCTGGTCGGGTGTCACTGCCGTGTCGTAACGGAAGGTGCCGCTGATCAGGTCGCCGGCTTTGAACGAGATGCCTGCGAACTCGGTTTCATCGTACACACCCTCGTAATTACCTGTTGCAGGGTTCAGCGCAACCATGTAATCAAGTGTGGCGGTATAGCGGAAGGTAAGGACAGACGCCTGCGCCGCAAGGGGAAGCAGGCAGGCGAGGCCGGTGATGCAGAGCTTGGCGAACACGTTCATGGAGTGACTCGTTGATGGCGAAATGATCACAATCAAGCATTGCAACACAGGCTTGCAATGCTGTCTATCCACAGTGGGTAGTCTTGGAGCGCCTGACAATTCCCCCGATGGCCGCGTTGCATCGTCTCGCCGTACTTGCGTACTGTCTTCGTGGTCCGCCACTGCGGCGACGCGCCGGGTGGCCGCATCCCTTGCCCTCGGGGTTGTGTTAGGCGCTCTTAGTCGACCCAGTTCACCCGGTCGAATTTACCGCGGAACTCATCCGGCATCATCACCACCTGGCTGCTCTTGTAGTTGAAAAACACGAACCCCGACTTCGCCATCGCAATCAGGGTGCGGTCGCGCGGGCGGGTGACGCGGAAGGTGATGTCGCCGCCGTATTTGTTGAAGTCCATGACGCCGACTTCGAACAGCAGCTGGTCGCGTGCGTGGGCTTCGGCGCGGTAGGTGGTGGCCAGGTCGGTGACGATGATGCCGGTGCCGTCGCGCTCGGTCTCGCCGACGCCGAACTCGAACAGGAAGCGTGCCCGCGCCTCGGAGATCATCGAGATCATCGAATCGTTGCCGAGGTGGTTGGCGGCATTGATGTCGGTGACCCGCACCGACATCGGGGTGGAGTAGTAGAACTGGTCTTCTGGGAAGTTAAGTTGTAAGCGTGCCATATTTCAATTTTAACCTCAGGCGGAAGTTCATGGAGCGGGGGAGCGCCCGATTTTATAGACGCTGCCGCGCGAGGTCGTGAGGTAGAGCTCGCCGACGCCGTCCTGCCCGAATGAGATGACGTTGCCGATGCCGCTGATGTTCCAGTCGCGCTGCTCGGTCACGTTGCCACCCGTGGCCAGGAAACTCTTCAGGAAGCCGCGGCAATAGTCCGAGTAGAAGTAGCGTCCGGCCAGTTCGGGCATGGCGCTGCCGCGGTAGACGAAGCCGCCGGTGATCGAGCAGCCGTTGGCGTCGTTGGCGCCGTGGTCGTACTCGAAGACTGGCAAGGTCAGGCCGGTGCGGTCGCAGGTGGTGGCGTTGAAGCACAGCGTGCCTTCCATCGTGTTCCAGCCGTAATTCAGGCCCGCGGTGCCCGCGACGCTGATGTTGATTTCTTCGCGGCGGTCCTGGCCGACGTCACTCAGGTAGAGCTGGCCGCTGTCCCAGCTGAAACGCCACGGGTTGCGCAGGCCTGCGGCCCAGATCTCGCCACGCCGCCCGGCCTGGTTGATGTAAGGATTGCTGGGCGGGATGGTGAAGGGCTGGCCGGCGACTGCGGTCGCCACGTCGATCCGCAGCAGCTTGCCCAGCAGCGAATTCAGGTTCTGCCCGTTGCGCAGCGGGTCGCCGGCGCCGCCGCCATCGCCGGTGCCCAGGTAAAGGAAGCCGTCGGGCCCGAAGGCCACCTGGCCGCCGAAGTGGTTGGTGAAATTCGCGTGCGGAATGCGCAGGATGACCAGGTTCGAGGTCGGGTCGGCCAGGCTGGGATTGCTGCTGGCCGTGAAGCGCTCGATGACGATGTTCTGCTGCGGGTCGGTGTAATAGATGTAGAAATAGCCGTTGCGGGCGAAGGCCGGGTCGAAGGCCAGCGACAGCAGGCCGCCTTCGCCGCCCGTGAAGACGCGGCCGCTGATGTCGAGGAAGGGCAGGGTCAGCACATTGCCGTTCTGGACGATGCGGATGCGCCCCGGCCGCTCCAGCACGAACAGGCGCGTGTCGCCCGTCGGCGCGGACAGCCAGGTGGGGTTTTCCAGGTTGGCGGCCACTTCGCTGAGCGCGATGCTGACGGCGGTGCCGCCATAGCTAACGGTGGCGGTGACGGTGCCGCCGGCGGTGACTACCGCGCTCTGCGTGGCAGGAGTGGGCGTATAGCTGACACCGCTCGCGTTGACCGGTGCGGCGGCCACGCTATAGCTGCCGGCTGCGAGGCTGGCCAGGGTTTGCGACGCGGTCAGGTCTTGCTGGAAGTTGTTGGGGCCAGTGACGCGCACCGAGGCGTTGACGCCGGCCGGCAGGCCGGTGGTGGTGACGACCAGGGTGCCGGTGGTGGCCGCGGGCGGCGGGGTGGGGCCGGGAGTGCCGGGACTGCCGCCACCGCCGCCGCAGGCGGAAAGCGAGGCGATCGTTGCCAGCGCGAGTAACAGCAAGAGCGTCCGCAGGACTATCCGAACATGTTCGGTCAGCATGTTTGCCTCCATGAGGAGCAGCACATCGTCGACCCCCATTCTGCCAGCGAAGGCAGGCGCACGTGCACACCGCAGATCAGCGTGGCTGATGCGCGACGCTGTGGCCGGAACGGCTTAGCGCGTCAGACGATAGATCAGTATTGCCGCACGAATCGCGGAACGTTCCAGGGATGTCAGGTCGACCCGCTCGCCCGGCGAATGCGCGCCGCCCCCGCTGGCGCCAAGGCCGTCGAGGCTGTCGATGAGCGGCGCGACGAACTGGATGTCGCCGGCGCCGCGCGCCGACGGCGGCACCGCGCCCACCGTGCCCAGCCCGGCGTCGTTGCTTGCCTGCGAATACTGTTCCAGGAGTTTCAGGTTGCCGGGCGTGACCGCCATCGGCGGATAGGAATCGCGGAAACTAATGGCGGCGCTGGCGCCCGGCAAACTTTGCGCCACGATCTCGCGCATGCGTGCATGGGCGCGGTCGCGCTGGGGGTAGTCGAGGTAGCGCAGGTCGCCGCGGATGGTCACGGTGTTGGCGATGACATTGGTCTTGCCGGCCGCTGTGCCCTTCGAGTTGGCTTCGTCGAGGGCGACGTCGGTGCCGCCCAGGATCACGCCCGGGTTGAAGGTCAGGCCCGGCTCGGCCACCGCCTGGCGGAAGCCGTCGAGGATGCGCGCGGCTTCATACACGGCGCCGTAGCCGCCGTTGCCGAATACGCCTTGGGAATGGCCCTGGCGGCCCTTGACGTCGAGGTCGAACGAGGCCGTGGCGCGGCGCCCCACCGTGGCCAGTGCCTGGCCGGACGCGTCGGTGATCGCGCCTTCGAAGCTGAGTGCGACATCGCTGCGCCTGGCCAGCTCGACCAGGTCGCGGCGCGATACTTCGCGCGGATGGCCGGCTTCTTCCTCGTCGCCGGTGAACACCACGCTGATGCTCGTGTTGTCCAGCGCGCCTGCACGCTGCAAGGCGCGCAACGCTGCGATCACGATCACGTTCCCGCCTTTCATGTCGCCGACGCCCTGGCCGCGCGCGCTATCGCCCTCGCGCTGCCACAGCGGACCGGGCGCGTCCGTTTCGAACACGGTGTCGAGGTGGCCGAGCAGCAGCAGGCGCTTGCCTTGCACCGTCGTTCCGCTCCGGTTGGCGACCAGATGCCCGGCGCGGCCCATGTCGCGCGGCATGTCGATCCAGGCGGTCTTGAAGCCGAGCGCGTCCAGTTCTTGACGGAAGACCTCGCCCACTGCGCGCACGCCCTGCAAATTCATGGTGCCGCTGTTGATGCGCGCGCTGCGCTCGAGCAGGTCGATTGCCTGGGGCTGCCATGCCTTGACCTCGTCGGCGATGCGCTGCTCGGCCGGAGCCAGGCCCTGGGCCTGGGCGGTTGCGCAGAGCAGGCTTGTCAGGAGGAGCGAAAGGGCGAGCTGGCGTGGCATGTCGGCGTCCTGTGCAATGGAGAATGCCCAACTCTACTACGGAAGAGATCGGTCAGGGCAGGGCGGGCGCCCGTGTGCGGGTCTTGGTGACCACCCCAGAAGGATTGATGAGCACGACATATTCGGCGAAGCGTCCGCCGCCCGCGGGCGCCTGGTACACCCAGGTCTCATAGCCGCTATCGAAGACCACGCTTTTCGTCGGCCCCAGGGCCGCAAGCAACTGCGCCTTGGTCGTCGTGCCGGGAACGATAGTTTGCTGCAACCGTTCGCTCGAGGCTTGCGTGCCGGGCGGCACGGGCGAACTGGCGCAAGCGGCGAGCAGGATGGCGCCCAGGACGGAGGTTGGCAACTTCATGGCGCATCCTCCATGTAGGTGAACTCGACCAGCGTATCGTTCGGCCAGGACGCATCCCAGATCGGCGCATAGAAAGTGCGGTCGAGCATGACCTGGCAGTCGCAGTATTGCAGGTCGGCCCTGGTCTGCTCGCCGCCCGCATACATCATCTTGAAAGGCAGGGTCTCGACGCGCTCGCCCGCGCGCAGGGTGACCGCAAAGACCGGGCGGTCGGCGAAGAACAGGTAATTGCCATCGGGGCTGCCGCAAACCTGGTCAGGCGAGCTCAGCGCGTTGGTGACCCAGGCGAACAGGGGAGAACTGTTGGACACCAGGCCGGCCTCGACGCCGACCCGGCATTCCAGGCGCATGTCGCCCAGGCGCCGGGTGCCGGCGGGCAGGCCGGGCGTAATGATCTGGGCGCGCCAGGTCATGCTGGTGGTCTTGCGGTTGGCGAGCACGGCGGCGTCTTCGCGCAGCGCCGCCTCATTGCGCGGCAGGACGAAGCTGTTGTCGGCAGCGACCGCCACCGGAATGCTGGTGCTGTCGCCGGCCACGCGCAGGGTGATGCCGCTCATGTTCACGGTCGGCAGGCGCGGCAGCAGCTGGAAACGCAGCGGCGCGCTGGGAGCCAGGGCATGCTCGCGCTCGAAGCGCTCCATGCCCTTGATCATTTTTCTGTAGGATTTATCGACCGGATCACGGGTGGATTGCACCGTGACGGTGGCGGCTTGCCCGGCGGCCTGCGCAGGAAAATCAGCGAGGCCGGCCAAGAAGGCCAGCCCATGGAAGACGCGGGAAAATCGCCGCGCCATGACCCTACCAGGAACGAACGCGGCCGGTGTCCATGTGGACGAACTGCGAGTCGGGGTAGTAGCCGACGCCGCCGCCCCCGATCGACAGTGCCGCACGCTGCAGCATCTTCAGGTCCTTGCCCGGGATACGGATATCGATCGCCTTGGCTTCCATGTGCAGGCTGCGCTTGGCCACGCCACCGCTGGCGGAATGCAGCTTGGCGTTCGACTCCGGCGAACGGTAGCCCGAAATGATGTGCAGTTCCTTGTTGTTGCCCATCTTCGCATTCACGGCAGTCAGGAGCAGCATCAGTTCCGGGTCCATCTCGGCGACCTTGTTGCTGCGATGGTCGCGCAGCACCTTGTTGATGTCCTTCATCGCATCCGGAATGAACTCGCCTTCAGCCCAGAACACGGTGCTCAACTTTTCGCCGGTGTGCGTGTTGTACAGGCGCAGGGTCCGCTCGCCTGGGGCGGCTTGTGCTGTCTTGGCAAATGCTGGGATGCTAAGGGCTGGTGCTGCCAGGATGAGGGAGGACTTCAGGAAAGCTCGGCGTGGCATCATCGGATTGAATCCTTATGGTGATTGCGCTCAAAGGTCAATTCTACGTCAATTTTGTTAAATGCGCCGATAAAAGCTAGGGAAATGCGGCATTTAAGCTACGATTATGGTGTTTTCACCAATTTTGGGAGATTTTTGATGACGAGTTATCAACGAATGCCGACAAAGGTTCTAATTTCCGTTGCCACCTTGCTCACTGCGCTAGCCGGACATGCCTCGGCGCAGGCAATCACGCCCGTGGACGAGCCGCCCGCAGCCAAGGGCTGGCGTGCCGAGACCGTTGCCGGCGACCTGCCGCAACCCTGGGGCATGGCCTGGCTGGCGGACGGCCGCATGCTGGTCACCGGCAAGAAGGGCACGCTGCACCTGCTGAACGGCAAGCGCTTCGACGAGGTCGCCATCGAAGGCTTACCGGCGCTGTTCACCGGCGGCCAGGGCGGCCTGCTCGACATCGCCGTGCACCCGGGCGACAAAGGCCCCAATCCTCGCGTCTACATGACGATGGCCAGTGGCACCCAGGACGAGAACCGTACGGTGCTGGTGCAGGGCATCTTCGATGGCAAGCGCGTGCATGGCGTGAAGACGATTTTCACTGCCTCGCCCTCGAAGAGCGGCGGCCAGCACTTCGGTTCGCGCATCCTGTTCATGAAGGATGGGACGCTGTTGATGAGCATTGGCGACGGCGGCAATCCTCCCCAGCGTGTGGGCAACATGCTGGCGCGCGACCAGGCCCAGAACCTTGGCAGCCACAACGGTGCGGTGCTGCACCTGACAGCCGACGGCAAACCGGCCTCGGGCAATCCGCTGGCCGGCCAGCAGGGCGCGCTGCCGGAACTGTGGAGCATCGGGCACCGCAACATCCAGGGCATGGCGGTCGACCCGCAGAGCGGCCGCGTCTGGGCCAGCGAACATGGCCCGCGCGGCGGCGACGAGATCAACCTGGTCGAAGGCGGCAAGAACTACGGCTGGCCGCTGCAGAGCTATGGCCTCGACTACAGCAGCCGCGAGCCGGTCGGCACCAAGGCCGTGCCGGGCATGGTGCAGCCGATCGTCGTGTGGTCGCCGTCGCCGGCGCCATCCGGCCTGGCCTTCTACACCGGCAAGGCCTTCCCGGCCTGGCGCGGCAGCCTGTTCAGCGGCAGCCTGGCCGGCGAGGACATCCGCCGCGTGGCGCTGGATGCCCAGGGCAAGGTGGTCCGCCAGGAAAAGCTCGCCATCGGCAAGCGTGTGCGCGACGTGCGCCAGGGGCCGGACGGGCATTTGTATGCGCTGACGGATGAGACCAAGGGCAGCCTGTTGAGGATCGTTCCGCGGTAGGGTGGGCGGGTCCTCCCGCCCGCGCGTTCAAATCACGTCAATCAAGACGCGCCGTGATTTCATGCGGTGGTTGAACGCGCGGGCGGCATAGCCGTCCACCCTACGAGAACCGCCAAACCGATACGATGTAAATGGATTTCGACCGATCCATGCACCTGACATTGTTGCAATGAGAAAAGCTGCCTAGAATGCTCTTTCCATCCGGCCCGGATGATCCACAGGAGGAGCAGCATGGCAGTATCCGTTCGCAATCTCAAGCTGGCCGCAGCGCTGGCGCTGGCTACCAGCATCTCCGCGGCGCACGCGGCGCCGGCCAAACAGGCCACCATGCCTGATATCCCGATCCCCAACGTCCCCTACACCAAGTTCGTCCTCAAGAACGGCCTCACGGTGCTGGTTCACGAAGACCACAAGACCCCGGTGGTCGCGGTCAACACCTGGTACCACGTCGGCTCGAAGAACGAGAAGGTCGGCAAGACCGGTTTCGCCCACCTGTTCGAACACCTGATGTTCAGCGGCAGCGACAACTTCAAGAAGACCTACCTGAACGCGATGGAAGGCATCGGCGCGACGGACCTGAACGGCACCACCAACCAGGACCGCACCAATTATTTCCAGAACGTGCCGACCTCGATGCTGGACTATGCGCTGTTCGCCGAGAGCGACCGCATGGGCCACCTGCTCGGCACCGTGGACAAGAAAAAGCTCGACCTGCAGCGCGGCGTCGTGCAGAACGAAAAGCGCCAGCGCGAGAACCAGCCATATGGCGTGGCCTACGAGCTGCTGGTGAACAATACCTACCCGGTCGGCCACCCGTATTCCTGGACCGTGATCGGCAAGATGGAAGACCTGGACGCCGCCTCGATGACGGACGTGCAGGACTGGTTCAAGACCAACTACGGCCCGAACAACACGGTGCTGGTGCTGTCCGGCGACATCACGCCGGAAGTGGCGCGCCAGAAGGTCGAGCAGTATTACGGCCACATTCCTCCGGGCCCGCCACTGGCCAAGCATGAAGCCTGGATCGCCAAGCGCACCGGCAGCCACCGCACCACGGTACAGGACCGCGTGCCGCAATCGCGCATCTACCGCACGTGGAACGTCCCGGGCGCACACACGCCGGAAGAAGCACAGCTCGACCTGGCAGCCCTGGTGCTGGGCGGCGGCAAGACCTCGCGCCTGTACAAGCGCCTGGTGTACAAGGACCAGCTGGCCACCAGCGCGACCGCGAGCGACGACGCCGCGGAAATCGGCGGCCAGTTCGACCTGACCTTGACCGCGCGTCCGGGCGCCGACGTGGCCAAGATGGAGCGCGTGGCGGACGAAGAACTGCGCGCGCTGATGAAGAACGGCCCGACGGATGCCGAACTGCGCCTGGCCAAGACCACCATCCTGGCCCAGTACACCCGCATGATCGAGCGCGTCGGCGGCTTCGGCGGCAAGAGCGATTTGCTGGCCTCGTGCACGACCTACACGGGCAATCCGGACTGCTACAAGGTCTACCTGGAGCGCATCAAGGCGGCGACCCCGGCCAGCGTGAAAAAGGCCATGAACGACTGGCTCAGCGACGGCGATTTCGTGCTGCAGGTCGACCCTTACCCGACCACCCTGGTGGCCGGTGCCGCAGCGGACCGCAGCAAGGAACCGGCACTCGGCAAGCCGATGTCGCTCAAGCTGCCGGACATGCAGAAGATGACCCTGTCGAACGGCCTGAAGGTCGTGCTGGCGGAGCGCCACGATGCACCGGTGGTGAACTTCCAGCTGCTGGTGGACAGCGGCTACGCATCCGACGCGTTTGATAAGCCGGGCGTCGCCAGCCTGGCGCTGCGCATGCTCGAAGAAGGCACCAAGACCCGCAAGTCGCTGGAAATCGGCGAAGAGTTCGCGGGCCTGGGCGCGCAGTTCGGCGCCGGCACCAACCTCGACAGCGCCTTCGTGACCATGAACACGCTCAAGGCCACGCTGCCGCAGTCGCTCGCCGTGTACTCGGACCTGGTGTTGAACCCGGCCTTCCCGCAGAACGAATTCACCCGTCTGCAGAAAGACCGCCTGGCCGCGATCCAGCGCGAGAAGACCGTGCCGCAGCTGATGGCGCTACGCGTGCTGCCGAACCTGTTGTACGGCAAGGACCACGTGTATGCGCGTCCGTTCACCGGCACCGGCACGGAGGAAGCGGTCAAGCGCATGACCCGCGACGACCTGGCGAATTACCACGCCACCTGGTTCAAACCGAACAACGCGACCCTGCTGGTAGTGGGCGACACCACGCTGGCCGAGATCAAGCCGCTGCTCGAGAAGTCGTTCGCCGGTTGGAAAGCCGGCGAGGTGCCGAAGAAGGTGCTGGCCAACGTGGCGCCGAAGGAAAAGAGCGTGGTCTACCTGGTGGACCGTCCGGGCGCGCTGCAAAGCGTGATCGTCGGCGCCCAGCTGGCCCCGCCGCGCAACAGCCCGGAAGCGCTGCCACTGGAAATCGTCAACGACGTCTTCGGCGGCACCTTCAGCTCGCGTATCAACATGAACCTGCGTGAAGACAAGCACTGGTCATATGGCGTGTCGAGCCAGCTGTCGCCGGCCATCGGCCAGCGTCCGTTCATGAGCGTCTCGCCGGTGCAGACCGACAAGACCCGCGAAGCGATGCAGGAACTCGTGAGCGAGTACCGCAACATCGCCGGCGGCAAGCCGATCACGGCCGAGGAGCTGAAGGGCGCGCTGGACAACAACACGCTGGGACTGCCGGGCAGCTTCGAGACCGCCGGCCAGCTGACCAACGCCTACACCAACATCGTCCAGTACGGCCTGGGTGACGACTACTACAACACCTTCACCGAGAAGGCGCTGTCGCTCACGCCGCAGCAGGCCAATGCACTGGCCGCCCGCAGCTTCACGCCGGACCGCCTGGTGTGGGTCGTGGTGGGTGACCTGAGCAAGATCGAATCGGGCATCCGTGCGCTGAACATCGGGGAAGTGCGCAAGATCGATGTAGATGGGAATCCGGTGAAGTAAGACTGGCGTAATCCGGATCTCGTAGGGTGGGCAGGGTAAAACAGTCCAGTGGACTGTTTTACGCCCGCGCGTTCAACCAGCCTATGATCAGTCGTCTCGTCTGCTCTACATGGATTTGAACGCGCGGCCGGCAAAGCCGGCCACCCTACGCTTAATCGAGCGCTTGAAACAGCGCCGTCGCAATCTTCGCCTGCTCCGGCTGCGGCATGTCGGTGTTATTGAGCAGCACCACCGCCCGCCCATCGGCTGGATCATAGGCCAGCAAGGTTTTGTAGCCGCCAAAGGCGCCCGTTTCCCACGCCAGGGAACGGGCGCCTTTTTTCGTGGTGACGGTTTTCACGCGGCCGCCCAGCGCATAGTCTTCGGACGCTGCCTGCACGGTGGACAGCTCGCGCCGTGATTTATCGGACAGCAGCTTGGTGAAATACACCGTGTCGGCAATCGCCACCAGGTCGCGCGCGGTGCTGTACAGGGTGCCGCTGGCGGCCACCATCGGCGGCGCGGTCGGGACCTTACGTCCGCCGGCGGCGGTGTAGGCCACGGCCATGCCGACGGCATCCTCGTAGCCGGTGGCGCCGAAGCTGGTGTCGCGCACGCCGGCCGGGGCCAGCACCAGTTCCTCCACCGTTTCCGTGAACGGCTCCCTGGTCGCGCGCTCGACCACGGCTGCGACCAGTATCCAGTTCGTCACCGAATAATCGTAGCCGTCGCCCGGAGCGACTGCCGTGCCGGCGCCGAAACGCAGGGCGGCTTCCACCGGGCCGATCTCGAGGTTCTCGATCGACTTGTCCTTTTTCAGCGCTTCCGACAGGCCGTTCGGGATGCCGCTGCGGTTCGACATCAGCTGGCGCAGCGTCACCGCGCCATTCGCGGCCGGCAGTTCCGGCATGTGGCGCGCGATTGGTGCATCGAGGTCGAGCTTGCCCATGTCGGCCAGGCGCAGCACGGTGACGGCGCTGATCCACTTGGTCATCGAGCCGATCATGAAGCGAGTGTCCTTGGTATTGGCCTGCGCTTCCTCGCGCAGGGCCAGGCCGCTGGCGCGCATCACCAGCGTCGAGCGGGCGTCCTTGCGCACCGCGGCCACGCCGCTGTAATCCTTCGGCAAGTGGCGTTCGACCAGGGGTTCGGTGGTGACTTTGGCAACCAGGGCGCAGCCTGACAGGGTGGAGAGGGCGACGGCGAACGCGGCAGGCGCGAACAGGGAAAAGCGGATATGCATGGGTGCTCCAGGTAAGTACATCAGGGCATTGTAGCCGCCGGTTTCCGGACATGGCGGACGGTGCGGCAGGCGTGCGCGGGAGGACTGAGGGAGCGAGCAGGGACGGGACGGCGCGCCGCCCCTGCAGGTGTGGCGCAGGTGCGGCTTCAGCCCTTGCGCTGGATGTCGGCGGTGATCTCGTAGGCGCGCAGGCGTGCCGCATGGTCGAACACCTGCGAGGTGATCATCAGCTCGTCGGGCTTGGTGCGCTCGATAAAGGCGCGCAGCTGGGCTTCCACGGCTTCCGGCGCCCCGATCGCGGTGCAGGAGAGCACGCTGTCCAGCATCATGCGCTCGGCCGTGCCGAGGCTCTCCAGATAGCCCGGCACCGGCGGCTGCAGCTTGCTCGGGCGGCCGCTGCGCAGGTTTACGAAGGCCTGCTGCATCGAGGTCGCCAGTACGTGGGCTTCGGCATCGGTATCGGCGGCGAACACGTTGAAGCCGAGCATCACGTACGGCTTCTCGAGCTGGGCCGACGGGCGGAAGGTCGAGCGGTAGATCTCGATCGCCTGCATCATCATCTGCGGTGCGAAATGCGAGGCAAACGCATACGGCAGGCCGAGTGCAGCCGCCAGTTGGGCGCCGAACAGGCTGGACCCGAGGATCCAGACCGGCACGTCCAGCCCTGCACCCGGTACTGCGGCTACCGGCCGGCGCGGCGAGCCGGCGAAATAATCCATCAGCTCAACGACGTCCTGCGGGAATTCGTCGGCGCTTGATTCCAGGTTGCGGCGCAGGGCGCGCGCGGTGACGTGGTCGGAACCCGGCGCGCGGCCCAGGCCCAGGTCGATACGTCCCGGGAACAGCGACTCGAGGGTGCCGAATTGTTCGGCGATCACGAGCGGCGAATGGTTGGGCAGCATGATGCCGCCGGCGCCGACCCGGATGGTCGAGGTGCCGGCCGCGACATGCCCGATCAGCACGGCGGTGGCGGCACTGGCGATGCCCGGCATGCCGTGGTGTTCGGCCAGCCAGAAACGGTGATAGCCCAAGCGCTCGCCGTGTTGGGCGAGGTCTAGTGAACGGTGGAAAGATGTTGCCGCATCGCTGCCTTCTGCGATGGGGGAGAGGTCGAGTATCGAGAATGGAATCATCCGTTGATGATACGCCGATGCGGTTTTTCGCGTGCGCGATGGCCCAGGACGCTTGTGCTTACTTGGTGTTCTGTAAAGATTGACCTGCGGCGGGCGCGTCCTTATGATCGGTCGCGAAACCCGTCCACTCCCTGCCTGCCCATGTCCCGATTTCCGCGTACGCCATGCCGCCGCACGACCATCCTTGCCACCTTCTGCGCAGCCCTGTTCGCGACTGGCTGCGCGCAGATGCCGGGTACGGAGAGGGCCGCGATGCGCGTTGATCGCCAGTTCGACGCGGCGCGGCTGGCGGAGCTCGACCGCGCCATCCTCGACCACATCGGCGCACGCAAGTTGCCGGGCGCTGTCTTCCATCTCGAACGCGGGCACGCGGTGTACGAGAAGGGTTTCGGCCGCCATACCTACGAGCCCGATGCGGCGCCGGTGACCCCGGAGACGGTGTTCGATGCGGCGTCCCTGAGCAAGGTGTTGTCGACCGCGCCCTCGGTGCTGATCCTGGCCGAAGACGGCAAGCTCGATCTCGACGCGCCGCTGGTGCGCTATTTTCCCGAGTGCGCCAACGGCGGCAAGGACGCCATCACCGTGCGCCACCTGCTGACGCATTCTTCCGGGCTGCCGGCGGGCTTGCCGGCCCGGCCGGCCTGGCAGGGAAGCGCGGCGGCGCAGGCGCTGGCTTGCGCGCAGGCCGTCACGCATGCGCCGGGCAGCTTCTTCCGCTATTCGGACATCAATTACATCCTGCTGGGCCAGCTGGTGGGACGCGTCGCCGGCATGCCGCTGGACCAGTTTGCCCGGCAGCGCATCTTTACGCCGCTGGGCATGCTTGACACCGGCTATCTGCCGCTGGCGCGCATGCCCGTGCAGCGGATTGCGCCGACCCAGCGCGCGCGCCTCGACGGTGACGCGGCGCTGCATGGCGACCTGGCGCCGGGCCAGTTGCTGCAGGGCGCCGTGCACGACCCGACCGTGCGGCGCATGGGTGGCGTAGCCGGTTCCGCCGGCGTGTTCTCCACTGCGCACGACGTGGCGCGCTTTGCCCGCATGCTGCTCGGCGAGGGAAAACTCGACGGCGTGCGCGTGCTCGGCAAGGAGAGCGTGCGCCTGCTGACCACCGTGCAGTCGCCGCCGGGCCTGGTCTTGCGCGGGATGGGCATGGACATCGATTCGCCCTACGCACAACGCCCGCGCGGCGCGCTGTTCCCGGTCGGCTCCTACGGGCATACCGGTTTCACCGGTTGCATCCTGTGGGTCGATCCGCAGTCGCGCAGCTTCTATGTCTTCCTGTCGAATCGCGTCTATCCGGACGATAAAAGCAATGTGCTGGCGCTGTACACCCAGCTCGGCACGTTGTCGGCGCAGGCCGCGCATGTGGCAGTCCCTGCCATAGCGGCAACGCGGGATTGACCGCCCTGCTTATTTTTCCAGCAGGCTACCGTGCGCCTGCCTCTGCCTGGCATCCCTACACTTCGACCCCTATGCAATATCTCATTGATATTGTTGAGTATTTCGCCCCGAAGACAAATTCTAGGAGATCGACATGAAGATGAACAAGCTACTGAAAGGCCTGCTGGGTGCGTCCGTTGCCGCTGCCATGTTTGGCGCCACGACCGTCCATGCGCAATCGGGCAGTACTGCCGGGCAGTCCGGCAGCGCTGCTACCACAGGTACCAGCCACAGCGGCAGCATGAACGATCAAAGCAGTGGCAGCTCCTCGGCCAGCGCCACGGGCAGCTCGCAGAAACAGGACAAGAAACACAGCAAGAAGGGCAAGCATCACAGCACGGCGAGCGGCACCAGCGGTACCAGCGGTTCCACCAGTACGGAGAGCATGACCGGCGCCACCGCAACCGGTGATACCGGCGGTTCGGCCACTTCGAGCGGCAGCACCGGCGCCATGGGCGCCACCGGTTCCAGCGGCCAGCTTGACTCGGGCAGCTCGGGTGGCGAGGCCGGCCGCACCAGCACCGGCGCATCGAGCGAGCCGCCAAGCCGTTCAGGCACCAGCGGTTCGTCGGGCACCAGTGGCTCGTCGGGCTCGATGGGTACCAGCGGCGCGAGTGGTACGACTGGCACCAGCGGCTCCATGGGCACCACCGGGACCACTGGCGCCACCGGCGCCACCGGCACGATGGATGCCACCGGACGTAGTGGTACCACGGGCACGACTGGCACGGGCACCGGCGCCAGCGGCACCTCGGGTACGACCGGCACCACCGGGACCTCGGGCGCCACTGGTACGACTGGAACAACTGGTACCAGCGGCACCACCGGCACGACCGGCACGACCGGCACAACCGGCACAACCGGCACGCCCCCACCAACCACCGGCGGCACCGGCCGCGGCTACTGATCCGGGTTCCTTCCTGGTCTCCCCCAGCGCGGCCTGTGGCCGCGTTCAACACCAGCCTGCGGGCTGGTGTTGTCGTATACACCTGTCGCGATGGGTCGTCAGCGCGCGTTGCGTCCGCGCATGCCTGCACGCGGCGAGCGCGGGGGCGGGTCGCCATCCTGCAGTTCGATTTTTTCCAGCGGTTCAGGCGCCGGCCCGTGCAGCACCTTGCCCTCGATGTCGAAGCGCGAGGCGTGGCAGGGGCAATCCCATGAGCGCTCGGCCGAATTCCAGTGCACGGCGCAGCCGAGATGGCTGCATTTGGCCGATACCGCGTGCAGGCCGCCCTGGGCGTCGCGGTAGACCGCGATCTTGCGCAGGCCGTCGCGCACCACCGCGCCTTCGCCGGCGGCGATCTCCTGTACCGAATCGACATCGCCCCCGGTCAGCCATTCGCCATAGCGCGCCAGGGTATTGGCCTGCTCGGAAGCGAAATCGGCCAGCCCGTGCACCGGCTTGCGCGACGGGTCGTACAGCGCCTGCCATGGATTCTCGCGGCCGCCAATCAGGTCGGTAATGAGCATGGCGCCAATGGTGCAATGGGTCATGCCATTGCCCGAATCGCCGGTAATCAGGTACACGTTGTCGTCGTCCATCGGGTTGCGGCCGAGGTAGGGCAGGCCGTCGGACGGTTCCATCACCTCGCCCGACCAGCGGTAGGCCACCGCCTGCGCCTGGGGAAAATGCGCACGTGCCCAGCGCTCGATCTCGTCGTAGCGGTGTTCGGGATGGTCGTCCTGCCCGGTCTTGTGGTCGGCGCCCCCGACCACCAGGATGTCGTGGTCCGCCCCCTCGGGCGATTCGAGGCGCACGTAATAGTAAGGGTCGCCCGTGTCCCACAGCAGGATGCGCGGCAGCGCGCCGCGCGGCACCTGCAGGCCCACCACATAGGTGCGGTAGCCGGCCTGCTTGGTATGCATCACCACGCGGTCGTTGAAGGGCGTGTGCGTGGCCAGCACCACGGCGCGGGCGCGGATGTCGCCACGGTCGGTGGTCACGGTTTGCTGCTGCTGGTCGCCGCGCACCCGGTGCGCGTGGGTGGCGCCGAAGATGCTGCCGCCAAGGCGCTCGATGGCGCGCGCCAGGCCGGCCAGGTATTTCAGCGGATGGAACTGGGCCTGGCGCATGTAGCGCACGGCGGGCCCGGAATCGAAGGGCAGGCCGGGCACGTCCGGTAGCAGCTCGACCGCCACGCCGGCGCGCTTGGCGGAGTTGTATTCCTTCTCGAGGTCGCGCAGGCCGTCGCCTGGCAGGGTGTACAGGTAGCCATCGACGCGTTCGAATGCGCAGTCGATGTTTTCTTCGGCCGCAATGGACTCCACCAGGGTGATCGCGCGGGCATGGCCGTCGGCCACCAGCCGTGCATTGCCGGCGCCGAACTTGTCCTCGATGGTGGCGTACCACTCGTCGGGCGGGAACAGGTGGGCCGTGGTGCGGCCGGTCTCGCCGGCGCCGATGCCGAGCGCGTCGATGACTGCCACGCTGCGTCCTTCCCTCGCCAACAGGTAGGCGGTGGTCAAGCCGGCGATGCCGGCGCCGATGATGCAGACCTCGGTATCGAATTCACCCGGCAAGGGAGGGTAGGAGGGCAGGTCGGCGGTGTCCAGCCATACCGAGATCGAAGCGCCATTGGTCGAAGCAGGCATATCGTCATCCTTTCTGTGCAGGCGCCGGGCGCCGGCGCGCGGGAAGGCATAACAGGCCGCGCTGGCGGCCGATGAGTCCTGGGCACAGTCTACCGGGCGCCCAGAAAGCCCGTAGCACGATCCCGGCAGGCTGCGTGGCACGATGCGCGGGCCAGCAGCGCGTGCCTGGCCGGCGGTTTGTGGCAGGCTTGCACCAGTATTGTTGAAATTGATGACGGGATGGTTTAGCGAGGAAGTTGTGGCGTAGAATTAACTGATATTACTCACAGGAACTACCGCGATGGATAACGCTACCGGCCCGGTACAGGCCTTCCCGCCCAGCGCCATGAAGCTATCTGAACTCATCGGTGCGCTGAGCTACGCCCTCGACATCACCGAAGGCCAGCCCGACGGCCATTGCGTGCGCTGCTGCTGGATCGGCATGCACGTCGGCCAGGCCATCGGCCTGCCGGATGAAGAACTGTGGGAACTGTATTACACGCTGCTGCTCAAGGACCTCGGCTGCAGCAGCAACGCGGCCCGCATCTGCGAGCTGTACCTGACCGACGACCTGGGCTTCAAGCGCGACTTCAAGCTTGTGGGCGACAGCCTGCCGCAGGTGCTCTCTTTTGTCCTCACCCATACCGGGCTGAAGGCCGGCCTGGCGGAGCGCTTCCGCAGCGTGATGACGATCCTGCGCGACGGTCCGGCGATTGCACAGGATCTGATCGCCACCCGCTGCCAGCGCGGCGCGGAGATCGCGCGCCTGCTGCGCTTTTCCGAAGGCGTCGCCGCCGGCATCTATTCGCTCGACGAGCATTTCAATGGCAAGGGCAAGCCGGCCGGACTGGCCGGCGAAGCCATCCCGGTGTACGCGCGCATCGCGCTGCTGGCCCAGGTGATCGACGTGTTTAATATCTCCTCGGGACGCGACAGCGCGATGAAGGAAGTGCGCAGCCGCGCCGGCAGCTGGTTCGACCCACGCCTGGTGGCGGCCTTCGAGCAGGTGGCGGCCGCACCGGCCTTCTGGGACATGCTGGCCTCACCAGGTATCGACCAGGCGGTGTTCGCGCTGGAACCGGCGGGCCGCGAAGTGCAGCTCGACGACGACTACCTCGACGACATCGCCACCGCCTTCGGCCAGGTGGTCGACGCCAAGAGCCCCTACACCAGCGGCCATAGCGCGCGGGTGGCGCTGTACACCGACCTGATTGCGGAACAACTGGGACTCGGTGCGCAGCAGCGCCGCTGGCTCAAGCGCGGCGCGCTGCTGCACGACGTCGGCAAGCTCGGTGTCAGCAACAGTGTGCTGGACAAGGCGGGCTCGCTCGACCGCGACGAATGGGATGCGGTCAGGCAGCACGCCGCCTATACCGAGACGATCCTCGGCAGGATCCAGGCGTTTGCGGGACTGGCGAAGATCGCGGGCGCGCATCATGAGCGCCTCGACGGCACCGGCTACCCGCACGGCCTGAGCGGCGACGAGATCGGCATCGAGACCCGCATCATCACCACCGCCGACATCTTCGACGCCATCACGGCCGAGCGCCCCTACCGCGGCGCGATTCCCGTGCCGCAGGCCCTGGCCATGATGGAAAAAACCGTCGGCAGCGCGCTCGACAAGGACTGCTTCGAGGCGCTGAAGACGGCGGTGGCGCGCGTGCCCCTGCAGGCCGCAGCGTAAGGGCGATCCGGCTGGATCGCCCGGGTTAGCGGCGGCGGCGCGCCAGCGACAGGCCGGCCAGGCCGAGCCCGAAGATCATCAGGCTGGCGGGCTCCGGCACCTGCGACGGTGGGTTCGATTCGATCAGCAGCGTGTCCAGGCCGACGTAGTCCGCGGTCAGCTGCGGCTGCCTGTGGACGAATCCAAGACGGCCATTGCCGGCCTGCGCACCGATCGTGATGGTGTACATGGTCCATTCGTTTGGCGGGGTCGCGACCATCTCGGCGATGAATTCGAGCGGATCGGTGCTGCCCTCGGTATAGCCATAGATGACGATGTCGGCGAAGGTCGCTCCCGAGTTCGCGCTGCGCAGGTAGAAGGTGGCGGTGGCGCCGTTGACCAGCGAGAACACCGGCGTAAACAGGCGGTTGTCGACCAGGCCACCCTCGGCTGCCACGTTGAAGTCCGACGTGATATACGAATCGTCCGGACCCGACTGCGCGGTGAACACTTGCGGATTGCCCTGCACCCAGCCAGGTGCAAGTCCTGGCGGCATGCTCTGGTTGTCCAGCACCCATCCCTGGCCCGGCAGCGCACTGACGTCGTTGAAATCTTCTTGCAGCAGGACGGCCGCCTGTGCGAGGCCCATCGTCGATACCAATGTCAGGGCAACGAGCAATTTCTTGATCATGTAGCGCCTCCATGTTGTTAGTTGCTAAGGGGCAGTTGCACCCGAAAAGTCGGCCGGCAGGCAGTGCCTACACGCTGGAATGAACATAGAGAAGCACGTAACGTGCCACTCCCATAAACCATTGATTTTGCTAATAAATAACCATGTGCCTATAAGAAAGACTTGTAATTATGTAAAATTTCTCGACATGCGCGCGCATTGTGGGATATGCCGCGGGCATGCCTGCCTGCTGCACGAATTCCTGCCCGCATAGCAAGATTTGACAAACATGGCCCGAAACATCACGACACAATGCCTTCACACCAGAGACGCCCGAACGTCCACCGCATTCGCGGCCGAAGGCTGAAGTGAACTAAGCGTTCCGCCGGTCGCGGAATCACCAACCTGTTTTGGGAGACAAGATGAATGAGATGACGGCACGGCAGTACAAGCGCACCGCGATTGCGGCAGGGGTAGCGGTATTCATCATGGGGATGGCCGCGCAGGCATCTGCCCAGTCGGCCCAGGAGCCGGTGGAACCCCAGACCGTGGTGGTGACCGGCGTGCGTGCCGCGCTCGAACAGTCGCTGCGCCAGAAGCGCAATGCCGATGCCTTCGTCGAAGTGGTGACGGCCGAAGACATCGGCAAGATGCCGGACAAGAACGTGGCCGACGCGATCCAGCGCCTGCCGGGCGTGAATACCCAGTCGTCGGCCGGCGGCGAAGGCGGCTTCGGCGAGAACGACCGGGTCAGCCTGCGCGGCACCAGCCCGAGCCTGCAGCAGACCCTGTTCAATGGCCATGCGATCAGCACCGGCGACTGGTTTTTGCTGAACCAGATCGGCGGCAACGTCGGCCGCTCCAGCAGCTTCTCGCTGCTGCCCTCCGAGCTGGTGGGCTCGATCGTTGTGCAGAAAAGCCCGACCGCCGACCTGGTCGAAGGCGGCGTCTCCGGGGCCATCAACGTCATCACCCGCCGCCCGCTCGACTTTCGCCAGCAGCTGACGGTGGAAGGCTCGGTCCAGGCCAACTACAACGACCTGTCGGATAAAGCGCAGCCACACCTGTCCGGCCTGGTGAGCTGGAAGAATGAGGCCAGCACCGCGGGCGTGCTGGTGCAGGCTTTCTCGGAAAAAGCCACGGTTCGCCGCGACGGCCAGGAGATCCTCGGCTACACGCCGATCAGCGCGACCAGCGCAGCGGCGATTGCCAATCCTGCGCTGGCCGGCGTCGCCATCCCTACTTTTATTGGCGCCAGCCTGTTCGAGCAGACCAAGAAGCGCACGGGCGGCGCCTTCGACATCGAGGTGCGCCCGGTGCGCGGCCTCTCGCTCGACCTGAACGGCTTCTATTCGAAACTGGAAGCGCCGCACCTGAACACCAATTGGCTGGCGGCGCCGGCCAATTCGATCAACAGCCTGAACCTGATCCCGGCGAATCCGGTGGTGCGCAACAACACGCTGGTGGCGGCGGGCTTTACCCGCAATGCGGGCGAGGTCGACAACATCTACCGTCCGGATGCGGGCGGCGAGTCCTGGTACCTCGACTTCAACGGCAAGATGCGCGTCAGCGACCAGCTCACCCTTTCCGGCAAGCTCGGTAAAACCCATGGCGTGGGCTGGGACCGCGATGACGTCTTCTACCAGAACAACGTCGATGGCGGCATGGTGTATGCGCTGAACGGCCTGTCCCCGGCCTCGGTCAGCTACCCGGGCGGGAATACGACCTCGCCGGGCTCTACCGCCTGGGCCGGCGGCGGCGAAGCGCAATCGGTCGACCAGGAAAAATACGCCCAGTTTGACGGCGAATGGCGGGTGCGCGATTCCAGCCTGCAGGCGATCCGCTTCGGCGCGCGCTGGACCGACCACCACCGCACCGCCGAACACCCGCTCGAGACCCGTCCGGGCCCGAACGGTTTCAGCGCCCCCGGCCCGGCCTGGAACGGCCAGATGTACCCGTCGGACTTCGCCAACGACCTTGGCGGCAACCTGTCGTCGAACTATTTCAAGTACGACGGCGCGGCCCTTGGCGCCTGGGGCGCGGCGCCAGGCAACCGCCTGCTCGACTACGTGCTGCGGCATAACTGGATGGACGAATTCCAGGTCGGCGAGAAGACAGCGGCCCTGTATGCGATGGCGGATATCGGCGGCGACAAATGGAGCGGCAACGTCGGCCTGCGCGCGGTCGAGACGCGCCAGACCACGGTGGTCAACCTGCCCGGCGGCCCGAATCCAGTCACGGGTTCGGCCTTCGGCCCCTACACCCCGACCACCTTCAAACGCAGCTACCGCGACTATCTGCCGAGCGTGAACATCAAATACGAGGTGTCGCCGCAACTGGTGCTGCGCAGCGCGCTGGCCAAGACCATTGCGCGTCCGGACTACAGCGCGCTGGGCGGCTCGGTCTCGCTCAACGACGACGCCCTGAGCGGCAGCGGCGGCAACGTCAACCTGGAGCCGGTGCGCTCGACCAATTTCGACCTCGGGATGGAGTGGTATTACGCGCCGAAGGCATTGCTGTCGGCCGGCTTCTTCTACATGGACCTGCGTTCGATCGTGGCCCAGGGCACCTCGCTGGGTACCTATTACAACAACAAGCGCAGTGCGCAGGCGGTCTACCAGATCACCTCGCCCTTCAATACGACCGGCACCAACAAAGGGGTGGAACTGAGCTGGCAGCAGCCCTTGTGGGGCAACTTCGGCACGCTGGTGAACTACACCCACGCCGACGGCGAACTCGATGACGGCGGCGAGCTGCTGAACTCCTCGAAGAACACCTGGAACGTCACCGGCTATTTCGAGAACGAGCGCTTCTCGGCGCGCCTGGCCTACAACTACCGCTCGAAGTACAAGGCCGGCGTGGACCGCGGCGCCAGCCAGCACGTGGACAGCATGCCTTCGCTGGCAGCCTCGCTCAACGTCAAGCTGACCGAGCGCCTGACCCTCACCTTCGATGCGTTGAACCTCACCAACGAGACGATCAAGATGTATGCCGAGAACGAAGACCGCCCGCGCGCGTTCTATTCGAACGGCCGCACCTTCTACGTCGGCATCCGCGGCAAGCTGTAAGCAAGCCCCACCACGGCGGGTGGCCCGGATATCAGGCTGCCCGCCGGCTGCGGAAGACATTCATGACCCCGACTACCGACCTGCCAACGGGCCGCCCGGCGATCGCTATCGCCTGGGAATGCCTGAGCAATTTCACGCACGACGACGCGTTTACGGCGCGCCTGCGGCTGCGCAACGATTCAAACGATGCGATCGCGCACGGCTGGACAATCTGTTTCAACACCTGCCGCAAGGTGCTGGCCGACAGCGTCAGTGCCGGCTACGCGGTCGCCCACGTCAACGGCGACTTGTTCGCATTGAGCATGCCAGGTGGCGGCGCTTGGCTGCCGGGTGCATCCCACACGGTGGAGTACGAAGCGCTGCATTGGGCGATCAGCATCACCGATGCGCCACTGGGCTTCTACCTGCTGCCGGGTGACGGCGGCGCGCCGGTCGACCTCGGCGACCCGGAGATCTCACCATTCGTGCGGCCGGAACAGCGGCATCGCATGCGCGGCGACCTGCTGCCGACGGCCGATGCGGCCTGGCGTTTCGAGCAGGATGCTGCGCTCTACCGGCTGCCCGAGACACTGGTCGGCCGCATCACGCCGCGTCCGCAGTCGGCGCAGTTCGACGGCCGCCGCTGCCTGCTGTCGCGCCACGCGCCGCTCAGCTACGACGGCGCGCTGTGGAACGAAGCCTCGCTGCTGGCATCGATGCTGGGCAGCCTGTCCGGACTGGTGCCCGGTGGCTCGGCCGACCTCGTCCTGGAAGTCGGCGCCGTCGAGAATGTGGAGGGTGGCGCGCCGCTCGAAGCCTACCTGCTCGACATCGAGCCGGGCCGGGTGCGCATCCGCGGCGCCAGCCCGCACGGCGTGTTCAATGCCATCCAGAGCCTGGCCCAGTTGCTTGGCCCGAACGGCGAACTGCCGATCGGACGCGTGCGCGATGCCCCGCGGTTCGGCTACCGCGGCATCATGCTCGACGTCGCGCGCCATTTCGCCGACCTGACCACGGTGCTGCGCCTGCTCGACTGCATGGCCAGCTATAAACTGAACCGCTTCCACTTCCACCTCACCGACGACGAAGGCTGGCGGCTGGCGATCGGTGCGCTGCCGGAACTGACCGCCATCGGCGCGTTGCGCGGCGTAACGCGGGATGGCCACCCCTGCCTGCCGCCGTCCTTCGGATCCGGCGCCGACATCGACGCACAGGGAGGCAGCGGCTTCTACACCGCATCCGACTTCGTCACCATCCTGCGCCATGCGCATGCGCGCCACATCGAGGTCATCCCCGAATTCAACATGCCGGGCCATGCGCGCGCTGCCGTGGTGGCGATGCGCGAACGCTACCAGCGGCTACTGGCTACCGGCGATCCCGAGGGCGCCGCACGCTTCCTGCTGAGCGATCCGGATGACGCCTCGATCTACGAATCGGTGCAGCTGTGGCACGACAACGTGATCTGCATCGCGCTGCCTTCGGTGGACCGCTTCATCGAGACGGTGGTGGGCGAGGTCTGCATGCTGTTCCGCGAGGCCGGCGTGCCGCTGCGGACCATCCACACCGGCGGCGACGAAGTACCAGGCGGCGCCTGGCTCGGCTCCCCGCGCTGCCGCGCGCTGATGCAGGAACGGGGCTGGACCGATGTGCAGCAGCTGCACGACGATTTCACCGAACGCTGCCGCACGATCCTGGCGCGCCACGGCGTGGCCTTCGCAGGCTGGGACGAGACTGCGCTGGTGCACCAGGATGGCCGCATGCAGCCCAACCTGCGCTTTGCCGGCGCCGGCCTGCAGGTCTATGTCTGGAACAATGCCTGGGGTAGGGGACAGGAAGACTGCGCCTACCTGCTTGCCAATGCCGGCTACGAGGTAGTGCTGGCCAATGCCGCCAACCTCTATTTCGACCTGGCCCACGCCAAGCATCCGCAGGAGCCGGGCTACTACTGGGCCGGCTTCGTCGACAGCCGCAATGCCTTCGGCTTCTGCCCGCTGGATGCCGGCGCGATGGCGGGCCCGGATGCGATGGGCAGGGCGCTCGATCCGCAGGTGCTGGCCACGTTGCAGCCGCTCGACGCCGAAGGCCGGCGCCGCATCAAAGGCTTGCAGGGCCAGCTCTGGGGCGAGAATGCGCGCACCCGCGCACGCCTCGACTACATGGCGCTGCCAAGGCTGATCGGCCTCGCCGAGCGGGCCTGGGCCCGGGATCCGGGCTGGCAGGATATGCCTGAACCGGACCAGCGTGCGGCATGGGCGCTGCGCCACTGGAACGAATTTGCCAACCGCCTCGGCCAGCGCGAGTTGCCGCGCCTGGACCGCGCGCGCCAGCCCTGGGAGTACCGGCTGCCGCCGCCCGGCGCGGTCGTGCGCGGCGGCGTGCTGCATGCGAACGTCGCCTTGCCGGGACTTGCGTTGCATTACACTGTCGACGGCAGCGAACCTTGCGTAGCTAGTACGCGCTACGACGCGCCGGCGCCGGTCTACGGCGCGGAGCAGGTGAAGCTGGCCAGCTTCGACACCCGCGGCCGCGGCAGCAGGACAGTCACCCTCAACCTGACCCCGAGCGTGGATACGCCATGACCGCCATGAACGAGCTCCTCGCTGCCTCGCTTTCGCCAGCGCGAAAGCGCCATCCCCTGGCCTGGGTGCCGACCCTGTACCTGGCCCAGGGCCTGCCTTTCTATGCGGTCGCGCTGGTGGCGGGCCTGATGTTCAAGTCGATGGGCGTGCCCAACGACCAGATCGCGCGCTGGACCGGCGTGCTCGGGCTGGCCTGGGTTTTCAAGGCCTTGTGGAGCCCCTTCCTGGAGCTGGCGCGCAGCAAGCGCGGCGTGGTGGTGACTTTCCAGCTGGCCGGCGGCCTGGCCCTGGGCGCGGTGGCGCTGGCGCTCCAGCTGCCGGGCTGGTTCGGGGTGTCGATCGCCTTGTTCGCGGTGGTGGCGGTGGCCTCGGCCACGCACGACATCGCCGCCGACGGCATCTATATCGCCAGCCTGTCGGAGCGCCAGCAGGCCGCGTATGCAGGCTGGCAGGGCGCCTTCTTCAATGCCGCCAAATTCCTGTCGCTGGGCGGGCTGGTGATGCTGGCCGGGCACCTGGAACAGCGCATGGGCCCCGGCCCGGCGTGGGCCTTGGTGTTCGCGCTGCTCGGCATGTTGATGGCGGGGCTAGGCCTGTACCACCTGTGGGCGCTGCCGGCCGCTGCGCCGGCGGTGCGGCCGCAAGGCGGGGCGCGCGGCGCGGCCGGTACGCTGCTCGACGTGATCCGCGCCTTCTTCGCCAAGCCCGGCATCTGGATGGCGATCCTGTTCATCATTTTATTCCGCGCCGGGGAAGGGCAGATCCAGACCATCGGCCCGCTGTTCCTGCGCGATGCGCGTGAACTCGGTGGCCTCGGCCTGAGCACGGCGCAAGTGGGCGCCGTGTATGGCACCGCAGGCACGGTGGCTTTCCTGGCCGGCAGCATCGCGGGCGGCTATTTCACGGCGCTGCTGGGACTGCGGCGCGCGATGCCCTTCCTGATCGTGGCAATGAATTTGCCGAATGCCGTGTTCTGGTACCTGGGCACGGCGCAACCCGAATCGCTCGGTATCATCGCGGCCGCACTTGGCCTGGAGATGTTCGGCTACGGCTTCGGTTTCGTCGGCGTGATCCTGTTCATCATGCAGGTGGTAGCCAGCGGCCCTTACCAGACCGCGCACTATGCGCTCGGCACCGGCTTCATGCAGCTCGGCTTCGTGCTGTCGAAGATGGTCAGCGGCGACATCCAGCGCCTGCTGGGTTACCGCGATTTCTTCCTGTGGGTGCTGGTGTGCGCGCTGCCGGTGCTGGTGCTGAGCCGCTTCATGCGGCTCGAAGCAAATGGGAAGGAAGGCGTCAGCGCTTCTTGACCGGCAGCGCCAGCCAGCCGCGCCATTGGCCCGCGCAGTCGCGCTCCACCTGCTGGATGTGCGGGCGCGTGCTGTCCAGGCGCCAGGTGGCCTGGCGGTCGAGCCAGTCCTCGTACATCGAGCGAAAGCGCGGCCACTCGTGGCGGAAGTCGAGGCAGGCGTAGGCGCCGGCCGGCAGCACCCGCATGCCCAGGCTCGCATCGGCGGCGCCGCCGGCATGGCCGAAGTCGTAGCAGTATTCGTCTTCGCCGGTAAAACCCGGGTCTTCGTCGAACACGCCATACCAGGGCGCGCCGGGCGCGATGCCATGCAGGCGTTCGCCCTCGCAGATGACCGTGTGGCAGGCAATCGACAGCGCCGCCCCCGACTGGCCGAAGAAACGCTGGTAGCGCAGCGCCACCGCCGGCAGCATGCGCACCTCGATGCGCGCGGCGACCGTGCCGGGTTCGGGTGCGCAATAGGGCGCCAGGATCACGTCCAGGTTACCCGGCTCCGCCACGAAGAAACTGACGTCGCTCTCGCGCCCGACCTGCTGGTCCATGTAGGCGCGCCAGCCGCCTTCGCGCCAGGCCTTGGCGGACATCGCGAACTGCTGCTTGAAGGCCTTGGCGAAGGCCGCGTTCGAGGGAAAGCCGCAATCCTGCGCGATGCGCACGATCGGCACGTCCGGTTCGTGGCGCAGCTGGTGCGCGGCGCGGCGCAGGCGCCGCTTGCGCTGGTATTCGACGGCGGAAAAGCCGGTCAGCTCGCGGAAGATGCGGTCGAAGTGGAAGCTCGAATAACTGGCCGATGCGGCCAGGCCGCTAAGCCCCAGCGGATCGCCAACCGAGTCGAGCATCAGGTCCATCACTTCGTACAGACGCGAAGTGCGTGACACTTGCGACGGCAGCTTGGCGGTCATGAGGCCAGGGCCAGGCTGGCGGTCGACAGGAACACGAATGGACGGCAGGGCATCGCGTGACGAGGTTGCTGTTAATACAGCGATTATGCGGCAAATGCGATGTCGCGGCGAAATAGTTGAGGCGATTGAACAACAGGTGCACTCGGCCGGGAGGGCCTGTGTCAGCCGTGCCCGGCGGTCGTGACGACGCTGCGCACGCCGGCGCGGCGTCCGGCCAGCAGGCGCCATGCCACCTCGTGCTGCGCGGCCTCGCGTTCGAGCACGGCCAGGTCGCGTTCGAGCTGGTCGAGGCGCAGGGCGTCCAGATCCAGTCCGACCTGCTGCGCGGCGAAGGCGATCGCCTCGCATTCGTCCGGCCGGTACGATTCGGCGTCGATGCGGGCGCCGACGATCACCAGGCCGTCCAGGCGCCCCCGGTGACTCATCGGCATCACCAGCTGCCCGGGCAGGATGCCGGGCAGGCCCTGGCCGCGGTTGGCGCCGTGCCGGCTTTGTTCGGCAGTGAAACCGGCGGGGGCGCCCGGCAAGGTGCAGGCGCTTTGCCGCAAACTGCCATCCGGCGCCGGCAGGTAGATCGCCGCGCCCGCGCAGGACGTGAAGTCGTCCAGGGCGGCGGCGAAGGCCGCCAGCAGCCTGTCGGGGGTAGTGATGTGGGCCGCGCGCCGGATGAACTCGCGCAGCGCCTGTTCCTTCTCGTGCCACTGGCGGAACAGCAGCTTCTCGATGGCGTGTTCGAGCTTGTGGTGCAGCAGGTGGAAGGCCAGGTAAGTCAGCAGCGCGACGGCCGCGCTCGCGATGCCGAGGCGCCGCACCATGCTTTGGGGATCGTTGAGCAGGGGAGCCGCCAGCCATTCGGCCAGCCCGATGCAGCACACCAGCAGGGTGCTGACGATGCTATAGACCACCGCGCGGCCGAACGCGAACTGGAAGTTGAACACGCGGTGGCGCAGCACGCCGTAGGCAAGTCCGGCATACATCAGCAGCAGGCCCGCATAGCAGGAAAAGACCGCCAGCCGCAGGCCGAAAGGACCTGCTGCGTCGAGCCCGGGGAGGGTGGCTGCCATGCCGGGGACGGCGCCCGCCATGATCGACAGCAGCAGCCAGCGATGGCGCTGGCGCAGCTGTCCGCTGGACTGCCTGCCGCCTTCGGCCAGGCTGGCTGCGGACAGCACAAGGCCGCCGCCGGCCACGGCGAGGGTCAGCAGGCCGAGTCCGGGCGCTTCGAAACCGCAGCCGAACCACAGCGCATAGGCGCTGCAGGCGAAGGCGAGTACCCGGTAGGCCGGAAATGCGCCCGTTATCCACAGGCGCGAGGGCGTCGCGAGATAGCACTGGTAGCGCAGGGTGAAGCGCACGCACAAATACCAGGTCAAGGGATAGGTGGCCAGGTTGGCCAGCTTGCCGAAGCTCAGCAGCAGGCCGGCAGGCAGGTAGTTAAACGAGACAAACACGTTCAGGCTCATCGCCAGGAAGCAGAGCGACAGCGACCGGTGCGCATCCTGCCGCCCGCCTTTGAACGCAAGGACGAGGCAGAATACCACCGCAGGCAGGGCCAGCAGCAGCCGCGCCAGGCTGTCGGCCGCATCGGCGCGCGGCACCGGAACGGCGGCCGCCCGCAGCGTGAGCGGCACCGGTGCGGCACCCGCGCGCATGAGCGCGACGTCGACTGCTTCCCCGGGAGCGTAGCGGCGCCACGGATCGAAGGGACGGTCGAAACGCAGCAGTGCCCCGGAGGCGACCGCCCCGGCCGCGGTCGAGCCGGTATCGACCGCCTGCACCCGCAGCTGGTGGCTGGCCCGTCCGACGGCGGTCTCGGCACTGTGTTCGAATGCCAGGCCCAGGCTGCCCTGGGTGCCACGCTCGGTGGCAGCCATCCGGTGCCGGAATTCGGCCTGCCACAGGAACAGCACCACCAGGCAGGCCAGGCTCACTGCCGCCTGCCAGGCGCGAAGCATGGATAGGCGCTTCATGGCGCGCCGGCCGGGCCGAGGCTGCGCCGTCCTGCCATCTCGCGCAAGCGCGCGGCGGTATGTGCGACACGCTTGCCCAGTGCATCGACTTCCTGCTGCAGCTCGTCCACGCGCAGAGCCCGCAGCGCCAGCCCCGCCTGCACCGTGAGCTGCCCGGCCAGCGTCATCTCATCGGGGCGCCATGATTCGCCGTTGCGCTTCTCGCCGAGCAGCACGATCCCGTGCAGCTGGCCGCGGTGGCACATCGGGAGCGCCAGCACGCCGGACGCGTCGGACATGCGATGGCGCGCCGGCGACAGGTCGGCGCACAGCACCACGGCAAGCGGATCGTTGGGAGTGAGCAGCGCCGGGAAGCCCGCCTGCGATGCGGCGGCAAGCATGAAGCCGTCCTGGACAGATCCTGTGTAGACGGCGGCGCCGGCGCCGTCGCCGTAGCGGTCGAGCGCAGCGGCCAGGCCCGTGACCATGGCCGTCGACGAGCACAGGTGGACCGTGCCGGCCATCCAGTCGCGCAGCCCTCGTTCCTTGGCCGCCCAGTGGCGGAAGAACAGCGCGCGCACGGCATGCTCGACCCGGGCATGCAGCCGGTTAAATACCAGGAAGACCAGCACGGCGGGCGCGGCATCGGCCAGCACCTGCCAGCCGAATCCGGTGTGGCCATCGCTGAGGTGGTGGGCCACCCAGTGCTGCAAGGTGCCGAACAGGCATAGCAGCAGGGTGCTGATGATACCGAACACCACCACGCGGCTGACCGCCAGGTAGAAATCGAAGACGCGGTAGCGCAGCACCGCATACGCGAGCAGGCAATAGGTCAACAGCTGGCCGAGGAAATATGCGAGGACGGTGAGGCGGCCGGCGCCGGTATCCCAGTCCAGCCATGGCAGCATCGTCAGCAGCGGCGGCAGGCCTGCGCACAGGAGACCCAGTACCAGCCAGCGGTAGCGCTGGCGCATGTCGCCCTGGCCCGCGCGCCAGCCGTCGAACAGGCCGAGGGCCAGCAGGACCGCGCCGGCGGCGATCGTCGCCAGCCCGGGTAGCCACAACCAGGGCGCTTCGTGGCCGAGGGCGAACCAGGCGGTATAGGCGGCGGTGGCGAATGCGAACGGCCGGTAGATGCGCATGGCGCGCACCAGCCGGTAGCGCAGGTTGCCGGCATGGCGCGGCGCGTAATGGAGGGCGAAATCGGCAGCGAAATACCAGGCCAGGTAATTCAGCGGCAGTTGCAGCAGCTTGCCCAGCGCCGCCGGAGAATCGGGCGCCGCATACATGAAACTGTAGAAGAAGGCCGAGCCCATCGCCAGGAACATCATGGCCAGGCTGCGGTAGGCCCGTTGCGCCGGCTGGTGCCAGCCGATGGCGAGTGCGAACAGCAGGGCCGGGAAGGCGATGACGGCACGGCCAATATAGTCGACGCGCTGGGCCGTCCCGACCGGCGCTGCCTGCGCGGTGACGCGCATTGCACGCCCGTCTCCGAGGGTAAGGCCGGCGCTTTCCCCGGGGGCGAAACGGCGCCAGCGGTCGAGTGGCCGGTCGAAGCGCACGCGGTCGCCAGTGCGGGCCCCGGCGGCGGCCAGCGGCGAATCCGGTGCCAGCGCCTGGATGGCAAGCCAGTGCGTGCCGAGGCCTTCCTTGCTCACACCCATCCAGTCGTTCAGCTCTACCCCCAGCGTACCCTCCTGGCCAGCAAAGCGTTCACCCAGGCCGACCCGCAGCTCGGCGGCGACCAGGCCACCCACCCCGCACACCAGCAGCAGGATCAGCCACCGCCACATGACCACCGGTATCCGCAGCGCGAGCATCGTTGTCTCCTGCACAAGGTCTCAGTAGCATGAGCCAGGCTCTGCCGAGGTGCAATCGAAATCGGTAAATTAGCGCAATCCCGTTGCTTTTGCGGCAAGGCTGTTGATACGCGCAACAGCTCGCCGTGTGCCTTTGCCGGTGCGGGTGCGCCGCGGTTTGCTATGCTAGCGGCTTTACGGCGGCCGGCAGGGTGCGGGCCGGCATTCGAAGGAGCAAGAACCATGGTGTCGCTGGCGGAGCAGTTGCTGAAAGCAGGTCTGGTAGACAAGAAGAAGGTCCAGAAGGTCACTCAGGACAAGACCAAGCAGAAAAAGATCGAGCGCCGTACCGGCACTGAATCGGTGAACGAGTCGCGCGAGGCTGCGCTCGAGCTGCAGCGCAAGAATGCCGAGCGGGCGCGCGAACTGAATGCGCAGCGCGATGCTGCTGCCCAGCAAAAGGCCGTGGCGGCGCAGATCGCCCAGCTGGTGCAGGCCAACCGCCAGCCGCGCGGCGCCGGCGACATCGCCTACAACTTCACCCATGGCACCAGGGTCGAGCGCATCCACGTCTCGGCCACCGTGCAGAAACACCTGGTCGCCGGCCGCCTGGCGATCGTGTTCCTGAACGGAAACTATGAACTGGTGCCGAAGGTCATCGCTGCCAAGATCGCCGAGCGCGACCCGGCCATCGTGATCCAGGTGAAACAGGCCGCCAACCAGGTCGATGCGGACGATCCGTATGCCGATTACCAGATCCCGGACGACTTCACCTGGTAAGCAGCCTCGACTTGCCGTTTCCACCGCGCCACCTTCGGGTGGCGTTGTCGTTTCAATCGCAGGCGCACGAAGCGTCATTGAACTCATATTCGGCATATTTTTGCGCTACACTGCGTACTGTCTCGGGTTTGTCGCGGGACATATATCTAAAATAAAGGTTCAACGGCGGGTCATATGATCGATAAAATGGATGGGAAGCAAGAGGGACAGCGACAAGTGACTTACCGCAGCGGAGTGGCGGCAAGGCTTGCCGGGCTGCCGGTGGAAACGCTGCGGGTCTGGGAGCGACGCTACGCGCTGTCGGATACCCAGCGTTCTCCACATGGGCAACGGCTCTACACGGCCGAGCAGGTGCGCCGATTGAGCCTGCTGAAGCAGCTGGTCGACCTGGGCCATCCGATTGGTGTCCTGACCGACCTGCCGGTGGAACGGCTCGAGGAAATGATCGCGCCGGACGCCTCGCGCGCGGCCGACGTCAGCGGGCCGATGCGGACCCTGGTGGTCGGCGACAGCCTGGTGCGCCGCATCGCGGCAAGCGGGCGCGACGGGCGGGCAGTCCAGGTGCAGCGCCATTGCGCCCGGCTCGACGGGGTGGCGGCGGTCGCGGACGGGCAGGCGCTCGACATGCTGCTGATCGAAGCCTCCGAGCTGAATGACGATTCGGTGCCGCAGATCGCGGCGGCGCGCGACCTCACGCGTGCCACTGCAGTGGTGGTGCTATACCGCTTTTGCGGCAGTGCCACGATCCGCGCGCTGCGCGAACTGGGTTGCCTGGTGGCGCGCGTGCCGGCCGAAATCGGCGAGCTGGTCCTGCTGTGCCGCTCGGCGCTCGCGGGGCAGGGCTTGCCGGCACCCGAACAGGCCGGCGACCAGATCTTGCCGCGCCGCTTCGACGACGAGATGCTGGCGACCATTACCGCCGCCGGCAACCGCCTGTCCTGCGAATGCCCGCGCCACCTGTCGGATATCCTAATGATGGTCGGCAGCTTCGAGCGCTACAGCGCGCAATGCGCATCGCGCAACCAGGAAGACGCACGCCTGCACCACGAGCTGGGCCTGGCCGCCGGCCGTGCGCGCATGGTGCTGGAGGCAGCGATGGAACGGCTGGTATTGGCCGAAGGCCTGCCGCTGCCCGGCAAGGCTGCATAAGCACGCCTGCAGGGTAGACCCGGGGTGAAGGGCCTGGCTGATGCCAGGCCTTTTTCTTTGGGCGTATGCAATGGACTCATCGCAACAAGAATTCCGCCACCAAAGCGTTACATGGGATGCCGGGGAGTTCCCTGGTCCTGACGCAAGAACACAATTGATCTAGGACATGGCAGCACGCGATAGCACGCATTTGTGCACGCGTGCGGCGCCAATGCGGCGCATGATCGTTGACCGGCCCCTCATTGCCCCCACGTGCGACTTGCCGAGGCCGCTTCCTCAATTACCTGTAGAGACATCATGCGACGCGTTCATCGAATTCCTCTATCGTGTAACAGTGCAGCGTGGCGGCTGCCGATCCTGGGCCTGATCCTGGCGCTCATGCTCGCCACAGCCGATGCGGCAAGGGCCCAACGGGCGCCGGCAGCCGGCAACATCACCGCCGCGGCCACGACTTACCGTGTCGTCAACCTGGGCGCCGATCCGCTCAGCGCACTTCCAAAGATCAATGCCAGGGGGCAGGTGTCGTTCTCGCTGAACCCGGGCGCGGGATCGCGCGGCTTCTTCTATAACGGCAAGGCGGTGCAGGATATCGGCACGCTGGGCGGCGCGGAAACCCTGGCGGTCGACCTCAACGAGGCGGGACAGGTCACCGGCGGTTCCATCCTGGCGCGCGGCAGCGAGCACGCGTTCGTCTGGACTGCGGGCGGCGGCATGCGCGACATCGGCGTGCTGCCGGAATCGAGCAATGCGCGGGCTGCGGCGATCAACCGGCATGGCGTGGTGACCGGTACCTCCGAGGCGGTGCCGGACTTCCCGCCGCGCGCCTTCCGCTGGAGCGCGGCCGGCGGCATGGAAAACCTTGGGGCCCTCGCGCCCGGTTCCGGGAGCTTTTCCTCCGGCACAGCACTCAATGATGCCGGCCTCATCACCGGAAGCTCCACCACCGCGGACCTGAACGGGCATGCATTCGCCTGGACGCGTGCGGGTGGGCTGCTCGATATCGATACCCTGGCAGGCCTGGATTCCATCGGCGTCGCCGTCGGCGCTGGCGGGCATGTTGCCGGCAACGTGATCCGCGACGACAGCTTCCTGTATCACGCCTTCCTGTGGACGCCGGGAGGCGGGATGAAAGACCTGGGCACTTCCGGGGGCACCGAGTCCTTCGTCACGGCGATGAGCCCGGGCCTGCAGATTGCCGGCATCATCAACCTGGCCGATGGCACCCAGCGCGCCATGTCCTGGATCCGCAGCGAAGGGATGCGCAGCCTCGGCACGCTGGGCGGGGCGACCTCGTTCGCACTCGGTATCAACGGCAGGGGGCAGATCGTCGGCCTGGCCGAGAACCGGACGGGCGAGGCGCGCGCCTTTGCCTGGACCGCGCAGGGGGGCATGGTCGACCTGAACACGCTGCTGCGCAATGCGCCACCCGGCCTGGTGCTGGACAACGCCATTGCCATCAATGACAACGGCGCGATCGTCGCGACCTCCAACGCCGGGCTGGTGCTGCTCAAGCCGCGCACCAGCAACAAGAGCGAGCTTGCAGGCGGTCCCGCGGTCGGCCCCCTGGTGGTCCCTGGCGTCGCCAGGGCCGGTGTGCCGCTGCAGGCCACGGTGGCTTTCGTGGACGAAGACCGGGCCGGCACGCGCAGCGTCAGCTGGTCCTGGGGCGATGGCAGTGGCGCGCAGGCGGGCCGGGTGGCCGGGGCCAATGGCGGCGGCAGCGCCAGCTCCAGCCACAGTTTCGCCGCGCCCGGCATCTACCGGGTGGCCGCCACGGTGACGGATGGCAGCGGACGCGGCACGAGCGTCAGCCGCACCGTGGTGGTGGCGGCGCCATCCAGCGGCACGGTGGCGGGCACCGGCGCCATCATGTCGCCGCCTGGCGCACTCAAGCGCTCGCCCTCCCATGCGGGCCCAGTGAGTTTCATCCTGATCGCGCCATCCACCGCGGGCGCGCGCGCGGCCGGCATGCCGGCCAGGCTGCAGTTCGACCTGCCGGGATGGAACTTCCGCAGCGACAGCATCCGGCTGCTGGGCCGGCAGGGGGCACAGCACGTGTTCGAAGGCAGCGGCACGATCCAGGGCAGGGGCGGCTACCGGTTCAGGCTGGCAACGGACGCGGGCGCCGCGGGTGGGGCGGGGCGGTTCGGGCTCAAGATCTGGCATACCGATCCGGCAAGCAAAGCGGAGGTGGTCGATTACGATAACGGCCGCGCGCCGGCCGCGGCAAGGGGTAGCCGGCTGAGCACTGGCAGCGTCGTCCTCGACTAGGGGCCGGCCCGGGGCGTTGCCATGGCCGGAGGAGGCGTCTCGTATCGTGCCGGACGCGATGGGGATGTGTGGTCAAATCATGGCGTTGCGGGCTCTTGCTGCGAAGGGCCCCGATACGCCCCATCCCTGGCGGCGCGCCCGTAGCCTGCATGCTTCGCGCGCGCTGCTGACATCGGAGACCCCATCATGACCGACGCATTCAAGGCCGGCGACAAGGTGCAGTGGCATTCATCCCAAGGCACCGTGCACGGCACCATCAAGAAAAAGCTCACCGCGCCCACCGACATCAAGGGCCACCATGTCGCGGCGTCGCCGGACAATCCGGAATACCTGGTCGTCAGCGACAAGACCGGCGCCGAAGCGGCGCACAAGCCGGACGCGCTCAAGAAGGCGCAAGGCTGAAGACGGGCCAGCGCTGGGGCACGCCGCCAGAAGGCGGTGCTTCCTGCGCCGCGGGCCTTCCTGTCGCAGCGCCAATGCCCTCCTGCGGCCTCAGTGCGGCGCCGTTCCTGCTTCCGCCCCTGTCCCGGCCTTGAGCGGATAACACTGGAAGGCCTCCACGGCGACATGGGCATCCATGAATTCACGGAAGGCCGCGATCCGGCCATCCTTGACCGTGAACACATGCACCCAGTCGCTCTCGAAATCCAGGCCGGTGTCCTTCGCCGTCCAGGCGCCATAGCCCAGCACGACCACCTTGTCGCCCTCGGCAATGAATTCCTTCGGCGTGAATTCGCGCATCGCCTGCTTCTCGTTCGCCAGCTTGAAATACTCCGCGACCTGCTCGCACCCCTGCCGCTTGCCGGTAAAGGCAAGGCCCGGCACGGCCGGTATTTCCCAGTCGACCTGGGGCGCCATGCATGCGAGCACATACTCGACATCACCACGCCCGTAGGCCGCATAGGCTTGCCGGACCAGCTCGATATTCTGCTGTTCGTTCATGATGACCTCCGTCGCTGTTGGCCTTTCAGTATGCGCCGGATGCCGGATCTTCAAGCAGAACCGTGGCGCGTTCGATTGGACGACAACAAGGACCACAGGGCGGGTTTCGGCATGGCCGGCACGGTGCTGCGAAGACGGCAACTGCGCCGCCCACGCAAGCTGGCTGCCCGAAGGGCACACCAGCTGTGGCCCGGGCATCGCGACCTATGCTAATGTGGATTCCTGCCAAGTTCACACAATGGAGATCCGGATTGAAAAACCTTACGCTTGTGCTGTTGGGCCTGGCGGGCGCTTGCGCCCAGGCCGCTGAAACCCCGGTATTCGACCCGCAACGCCTGGCGCGGGACGTCAAGGTCTTGTCCTCGGATGAGTTCGAAGGCCGCGGCCCGAACACCGCCGGCGAGACCAAGACCGTCGATTACCTGGTCGAACAATTCAAGGCGGCCGGCCTGAAACCCGGCGGCGACCTCTCCGGCGGCAAGCGCAGCTGGACCCAGGATGTGCCGCTCGGCCGTTTCGAGATCAAGGGCCCGGTCCAGCTGACCCTCGCCGACGCCAAGGGCAGCCGGCAGCTGGTCCAGGGCGAGGACATGGCGGTGCGCGCATCGATGAGCGGCGCGAAGCAGGTCGACTTCAAGAATGCGCCCCTGGTGTTCGTGGGCTACGGCGTCACCGCGCCCGAGCGCAAATGGAACGACTTCAAGGACATGGACCTGAAGGGCAAGCTCGCCGTCGTCCTGATCAATGACCCGGACTTCGAGACCGGCCAGGGCGTGTTCGGCGGCAAGGCCATGACCTATTACGGCCGCTGGACCTACAAGTTCGAGGAAATGGCGCGCCGCGGCGCGCTGGGCACGATCATCGTGCACGAAACCGCGCCGGCCTCGTATGGCTGGCCGACGGTGAAGAATTCGAACACCAACGTGATGTACGACATCGTGCGCAAGGAGCCGCGCAAGGCGCATGCCCCGATGGAAGCCTGGATCCAGCGCGACCTGGCCGCCAGCATGTTCAAGGCGGGTGGCCTCGATTTCGAGGCCGCCAAGAAGGGGGCGCAGGCACGCAGCTTCCAGCCGGTGCTGCTCAAGGGCGTCACCCTGTCGGCCAATTACGCAGTCGACGTGCAGGTGATCAAGTCGAAGAACGTGGTGGCGATCCGCGAAGGCAGCAAGCATCCGAAGCAGGTCGTGATGTACAGCGGCCATTGGGACCACCTCGGCGTCGGCCAGCCCGATGCGAAGGGCGACACGATCTATAACGGCGCGGTCGACAACGCGACCGGCATCGCCGCCTTGCTGGAAATGGCGCGCGTCTACGCCAGGCAGCCGGCGCCGCAGCGCAGTGTCGTGTTCCTTGCCGTGACGGCCGAAGAAAAGGGCCTGCTCGGTTCCGAATACTATGCCTCGAACCCGCTCTATCCGCTGGCGTCGACCGTTGGCCTGATCAACATGGACGCCCTGAGCCCGCGCGGCCCGGCGCGCGACTTCACCATCTCGGGCAGCGCCAGGCTGGACTTGCTCGACCAGCTGGTCGCCAAGGCCAAGGCGGCGAATATCGTGTACTCGGCGGATCCGAAGCCCGAAGCCGGTTACTTCTTCCGTTCCGACCACTTCCCATTCGCGAAACGCGGTGTGCCGGCGATTTCCTTCGGCTCAGGCAATGACTGGATCGAGGGCGGCGTGAAGGCCGGCAAAGCGTCGGAAGAAGCGTACACCGAAAAGGCCTACCACCAGCCTGCCGATGAATTCGATCCGGCCTGGACCTTCACCGGCATGGCGCGCGACCTCGGCCTGCTGTATGCGGTCGGCAATGACCTGGCCAATGCGACGACCTGGCCGAACTGGTCGCGCGACTCGGAGTTCCGCGCAGCGCGCGACAAGTCGGCCGCCGAGCGCAAGTAAGCTCCAGCATCTCGCGTAGCCAGCCGTTTGCACAGGGCCGGAACCAACGGCCCTGTGCCATGTCTCACTCTTCGTTGTTCGCATTCTGAACACCTTCATTTTCGACACCTGGCTTGCAGGCAGGCCAATGCGTGCATGAAAGAGGTTGGAGAGCATGAGCCCGGGTGTGCATGACGACACCATTCCAGTAGAACTGGAGAAGTCCTGTGCCCAGGAGCCCATTCACCTCCTGGGCACCGTCCAGTCCTACGGTTTCCTCATGGTCGTGGACATCTCCAGCCGCTGCATTGTCCAGGTATCCGCAGGGGTCGTTCATCACTGGCCGGGCTTGCAGGATGCCGCCGCGCTGGTCTCCAGGCCGCTTGCCGATGTCGTCGCTGCCGTGGACGGGAGTGATCCGCTCGATATCGACACGCTCCCCACAGCGCATCCGGTGGCCTTGCCCTGGCGTCCCCGCTTCGGGCAGACTTCCGCCCTGCAGGCGCAGGCGCAGGCGCAGGCCCAGGCGCAGGCGCCGGCGCAGCCTGCCGGCCTGGAATGGGAATGCCTGGCCCACCGGTGTGGAGCGGTGGCGGTGATCGAATGGCTGCCCGTGCACGCCTGTCCGGATGAGTTGCGGCGGCAACACCATATATTCGCCGATTTCGCGGACATCATTGCCCGTTTGCGCCGCGCGGAGGGGCTCGATGCATTTTTTCGGGTGTGCGTGAAGGTCATCCAGGAAGTCAGCGCTTTCGACCGTGTGATGATCTACCGTTTCATGGCCGATGGCTGCGGCGAAGTCGTGGCCGAGCACACGTCCGGCGATTACGAGCAAAAATACCTGGGATTGCGCTTTCCCGCTTCGGACATTCCCAGCCAGGCGCGCACGCTCTACCTGAGCAACAAATTGCGCGTGCTGGCGGATGTCGAAGCGCCGATGGATGCGCTGGTTCCCCCGCTGCTTCCCAATGGCGCATCGCTCGATCAAAGCCACTGCATGTTGCGCGGGCTGTCCCCGGTGCACCTGTCCTATCTTCGCAATATGGGCGTGCGTGCCACCATGACCTTGTCCATCGTCTGCGACGGCAAGCTGTGGGGACTGATCGCCTGCCATCACCACAGTCCGCGGACGCCTCCGCACCAGATCAGGGAAGGCATGCGCCAGATCGCCGAACTGCTGGCGGAAATCGCCAACATGCGGATCGAGGCCTTGTCCCACCTCGAAGCGGTACGCCACCGCCTGACGCTGGACCGTTTGCTGAACCAGTTTCACCAGGCCCTGATCCAGGAAGGCGACATTCCCAATGTGCTGGAACGCTGGCTGCCCAAGCTGCTGCCGGCATTTAAAGCGAGCAATTTCGGTGTGCAGATCGGGACGCTCGCCTGCGTCGGCGGAATAGGGAAGCGGCAGGGTTCGACACACCAGATTCTCGACGAGGTCGGGGCGCGGCTCGATGCCCGGACCAGCAGCCCGGAGGTCCGCATGTGGGACAACCTGCTGACGTCCAGCCGCCACGCCCTGATGTTCCTGCCGGAAGCAGCTGGCCTGTTGCTGGCGCAACGGCACGACGAGGACACCATCTTCTGCTTCATGACACGCCGGGAAGTCGTGCGGGATGTGCGCTGGGGCGGCGAGCCCGTCAAGGACGTACTGGTGCTTCCCAATGGCCGGGTTCGCCTGGAGCCGCGGCGCTCTTTTGCTGAGTGGCAGCAATCCGTACGGGGCCATGCGGATCCCTGGCAGCAGGTCGATGCGGATGCGTTGCAGAACCTGCTGCGCATCCTGAGCGAGGTCAACAAGCTGCAAATCAACCGAAAAATGCAGGAAACCCTGCACTGGCGCGCCCACCACGACCATCTCACGGGCCTGTACAACCGCCGGGCCATGGAAGACGAGGTATCGCGGCGACTCGAGGACGGCCAGTACAACACGGCCCTGATGCTGCTCGACCTCGACCACTTCAAGAAGATCAACGACACCTACGGCCATGAAACGGGGGACCAGGTGCTGCAGCAGTTGAGCCTGAGGCTGAAGGCGGTGATGCGCGAATTCGACCTGCTGGCACGCCTGGGCGGGGATGAATTCATGCTGTTGTTGCAGATCCCGCACCCGAATGCCGCCACTGCACTGACCTTTGCCGAGCGCCTGCACCAGGCGATCGCCTCGCCCTTCGACATCAAAGGACAACAATTCCGGCTGGGGATTTCAGTCGGGATTGCGATCCCGCCCGCGCATGGCCGCACCGTCAGCGAACTGCTGCGGCACGCCGACCTGGCGCTGTACCAGGCCAAATCCGAGGGCCGCAGCCGCAGCGTGGTGTTCGAGCTGGCGATGGCGGCGGACCAGCTCGAGCACTACCTGCTCGAACGCGACCTCGACGAGGCGGTGGAGCGCAACCAGCTGTCCCTGGTGTTCCAGCCCAAGGTGGAACTCATCAGCCGCAAGGTAATCGGCCTCGAAGCGCTGGTGCGGTGGAACCACCCGACCCGGGGGCAAAACAGCCCTGCCGCATTCATCCCGATCGCCGAAAACAGCGACCAGATCATCCGGATCGATCGCTGGGTCATGCGCAGCGCGATCGCGGAACAGGCCCGCTGGCGTACCGAGGGCCTGATGAAGTTGCCGATTTCGATCAACCTGTCGATCGCGGATATCCTCTCGCCGAACCTGGTAGGGTACTTGACCGGCTTGCTCGAGGAATACCACGTACCGCCTTCGGCCCTGGAAATCGAGGTGACCGAGTCATGCTTCATGCGCCAGCTCAGCGAGACCCAGGACGTCTTGCGGTCGCTGAACGAGAACGGCATGATCACCGCACTGGATGACTTCGGAACTGGCTTTTCCTCCTTGAGCTACCTTCGCCAGTTGCCGCTGCAGTGCCTGAAGATCGACCAGTCGTTTACCCGAACCATGTTGCAGGACCCGAACGCGGAAAAGCTGACCCTGGCCATCGTTGCCATGGGCATTGCGCTGAAGATGACCGTCGTGGCCGAAGGGGTGGAAACCCGGGAGCAGATGAACTGGCTGCTCGCCCACGGCTGCCACATTGGTCAGGGATATTTCTTCAGCCCGCCGGTACCACCCGGCGACGTGCCGCAGGTCATCGAGCGCATCGAAGTGCGCCTGCGCGGGTGAAACGCCATCGCCATCCCCAGGTTAATGCCGATCACTTAGTGCGGCCGCTTACTCGTAGCGTGGGCAGGGCAAGACAGTCCAGTGGACTGTCTTGCGCCCATGCGTTCAGCCAGCAGTAGCGCCGATACGATGCGTCTTTCCTGCGCGAACTACCAACCCTCCCTACAATTGAACAGGGCGCCAGCACAAATTCCGCGCGGCTTCCTTCAGCCCAGCAGCTTGAGCAGTGCCTTGGCGGCGGCTTCCGACGAGGCCGGGTTCTGCCCGGTCACCAGCAAGCCGTCGGTAACGGCATACTCCTGCCAGTCTCCCAGCTTGCTGTAGATGCCGCCATTTTGCCTGAGCATGTCTTCCACCAGGAAGGGGACGATGCGGGTCAGGCCGACCGCTTCTTCTTCGGTATTGGTGAAACCGGTGACCTTCTTGCCCTCCACCAGCGGCTTGGCATCGGGGCCCTTGGCGTGACGCAGCACGCCTGGCGCGTGGCATACGGCCGCCACCGGTTTTCCCGCGGCGATCATCTGTTCGATCAGCGTAATCGACGAACGGTCTTCCGCCAGGTCCCACAGCGGGCCATGGCCTCCTGGATAGAATACGGCATCGAAATCGCTGGCCGAGACCTCGGCCAGCTTGCCGGTATTGGCCAGCACGGCCTGGGCTTGCTTATCCGCCTTGAAGCGTTTGGTCGCCTCGGTCTGCGCATCCGGTTCGTCGCTTTTCGGATCGAGGGGCGGTTGGCCGCCCAATGGCGACACGACCGTGAGGGTGGCGCCGGCTTCCTGCAGCGCGTAGTAGGGGGCAGCGAATTCTTCCAGCCAGAAGCCGGTTTTCTTGCCGGTGTCGCCGAGCTGCCCGTGCGAGGTCAGGACCATCAGGATATTCATGTTGCGCTCCTTATGCGTGGATGATGAAGGCGTGGATGGGCATACCGCGCTAGCTTGGCATGCTTTTGCGGGCGTCGTCGTTCGCAAGGGGCGCCGATGCCTGGGGGCAGGCGTGGCGCCGACCGGGATCTATTTCTTGAGTGACCTGGCCAGGTTGTCGCGCAACTTGAGCACGGCATCGCGCGTTCCCCCGAACTCATCCGAGCTCAGTCCGCAGGCCTCGGACAAGGCGGCGCTATTGGCTTTTTCGCGCAGGGCCCGGCCCTCGGCGGTCAGGCCGACCAGCACCTGGCGCTCGTCGGCGCTGTCACGCTGGCGGGTGACATATCCCATGGCTTCCAGTTTTTTCAGGATGGGCGTGAGCGTGTTCGATTCCAGGAACAGCTTCTCGCCCAGCCCGCCCACCGTCTGGTTGCCTTCTTCATAGAGTGCGATCACGGTGATGTACTGGGTGTAGGTCAATCCCAGCACATCGAGGATGGGTTTATAGGCCTTGCCAAAGCTGAGGTTGGCTGAATAGATGGCGAAGCACAGGAAATCCATCAGCTTCAGGTCGTCGGCCTTGGAGTTTTTCTTTGCTTTGCTCATGGTGGTTCGCCCGGTTCAGAATGATGCCCACTTTACCACGCGGACCCGATTGAATCGGATCAGTGGGATTGCGCGCCTGCCTGACGGCGAAGGTGCGCGCGAACGCGCACCCTGACGCGGGTATCAGGCGGTCGTGACGCCCACGACCACGTCGATATTGCCGCGCGTGGCTTTCGAGTACGGGCAGATGGCGTCGGCCGCATGGGCGATTTCCGTGGCCGTGGCGTGGTCGAGGCCGGGCACCACCAGGTTGATGCGGCCCTGGATGAAGTAGTCGGCTCCACCCAGGCCCAGGTCCACCTCGACTTCCACTGCCGTATCGGCAGGCAGGGTGACCTGTTTTTCCTTGGCGACGATGCCGACGGCGGCGATGTAGCAGGCCGACCAGGCGCCCGCAAACAGTTGTTCCGCGGTCGGGTGCGGCGCAACAGCGTCGAACGCATGCGTGCGTGCGGCAGGGTTGCCGGGTGCGCTGAGCTGGATCGTCACATTGCCATCATGTTTGCCGCCGAGTACGCGGGCATCAGGGGACGTGGTGTGGGTTTTGCCGGTCAGCAGGACTTTTTGGATTTTGTTCATGATGGATTCCTTGAATTAAATTGAATTGTAAGCGATATGATCGTATGCGATATATATGGGCCGATGCCTGATCATGCGGTGACGACGGTCAGCACCACATCGATGTTGCCGCGTGTGGCTTTCGAGTACGGGCAGATGGCGTCGGCCGCGTGGGCGATCTCGGTGGCCAGTGCGTGGTCGAGGCCGGGCACGACCAGGCTGAGCCGGGCTTGGATGAAGTAGGCGCTGCCGCCCAGGCCCAGGTCCACTTCGATGTCCACAGCAGTATCTGCTGGCAGCGTCACCTTCTTTTCCTTGGCGACGACGCCCAGGGCGGCGATGTAGCAGGCCGACCAGGCGCCGGCAAACAGCTGCTCGGCGGTCGGGTGCGGCTGGATGGCTTCGAATGCATACGCGGGCGCAGCGGGAATACGGGGTGCGGACAGGTCGATGTTCAGGTTGCCATCGTGCTTGCCGGCGAGGACGCCGCCATCGGCGGAAGTGGTGCGGGATTTGCCGGTCAACAGGACTTTCTGGATGTTGCTCATGGAGTGCTCCTTGGTGTGGTGAGATTGATCGCATGCGACTGAATCGCAATCGATGGACGTAGTATAGCCACGCAAAACGCGCTGTCAAGCGCTTTCGATTAAATCGTATGCGATTTACTGGGCCTGTGGCCGCGCGATGTGGGAATGGCGCTAGTGGATGAAGGTCTAACTGACTGATGCCGGGTATGGCGGGGTGAATGTTCGTAGGGTGGCAGGGATCGCCGACCGCCGTTCAAGCCTGGCGTGCATCGTGGCGACGCACGAGCTGCTTGAACGCGCGGTCGGCGGAGCCGACCACCCTACATGTGTTACCTGATGCAGCAGTGCGGCCTGACTTGGCCGGATGAACCCTAGCGCATCATGACATCGACCCGGCGCGATGCCGCATTGGTCGGCGCGGTGCCGGTCGTTTCAGCCGGTTTTTCGAGCAGGGTACGTTCCTTCGCGATGCCGGCGGCGACCAGTTTCTGCTGCACGGCTTCGGCGCGGGATTTTGCGAGCTTGGCGTTCGCTGCCACGTCGCCGGTCGGATCGTTGAAACCCGAAATCACTGCCTTCTTGTCGGGGTTGGCGTTCATGTACTCGATAATCGCCGCAGACTTGTCCTGGAACTCATTCGACACCTCCGCTTTGGCCGTATCGAAATACACCTTAAGTACCGGCATGCCGTCGGCCGCAGCGGCGATGACGGCAGCGCCTTCCGGCTCGGCCACCACGACATCCGGGACCAGCGCCGGCGCTTCTGGTGTGGCCGCGGGAGGTGCGACGACAGCCGGCGCCGCCGTGGTGTCAACCGGTTCGCTGCGTTTTTGCGTGCTGCAGTAGCCGAGCGTGAGCAGTGCAATCAGCGCCACCGCAGCCCAGGGCAGCCAGTTCTTTGCGGGCGCTTGCACGGCCCCTGCCTGGGAAGCCGCCATCGGAGCGGCTGGAGCGGCTGCCGCCCATGCGCCACGGTTGCCGATGAAGGACTCGGCCTCGGCCGGCAGGGTGGCCGGCATCACGCCGCCCCTGTCCACACGCGACACGATGGCCGGGACCGCGTAGCCGAGCGCCGCACTCACCTTGGTCCGGTCGATGCCGAATCGCGTTGCCATGTCCGACACCAGGTTGGTGTCGCCCACTGCGCGTTCGAGTTCGGGAGCGGAGACTGGCGCGACGGCGTCCGGCGAAGTGCTCCATGCGTCCACCGTTGACCCCAGGCCGCCATCGCGCAGGCGCTGGATGAAACCCGCCAACCCGCCGTGCTTGGGATCGCTTATTTTTGCAAGCAGCATTTGTACGAACGACCGGGCATGCGTTCCCAGTCCAAATCTCTGCTCCAGGGTAGTGATGACGTCGTCAAACATGGCGGTTCCTTCCAGACAGTTGAAAAATATTCGGAGTCACTTTTCGCCATGAACCACGCACCGATGACCATCGATCAGTTCAGGCGATGAACGTCTATTCCCATGCTGGAGGATGCACGTCGCAGGTGCGCGAGAGCAAAGTTCTCATTGTTTGAAGAGAAGCGTACACCGATCGCGCGATCGGCTGCACACCTTTGCAATTGATGGCGTTTCGAGATAATCACGAAACATTGATTGGGGATTGCGAGGGAAGGCTGCTGCCGGCAGCACAGGATGTCGTGTCGTGGTTTGCCGTGATCGATTGCGCCCGCGCTCGACGCTCAATCGAGCTGCGCGAGCGCTTTCCTCCGCTGCCCCGTCAGGCGGTCGTGCCCGTGGCAGGACGGATGTTCTGGTTGGTGCGGAACAGGTTGTCGGGATCGTATTGCATCTTGATCTGCGCCAGGCGCTGGTAGTTCGTGCCGTACGCATCAAGCGTGCGCTCGCCCTCGTCCTGGGGCATGAAATTGACGTACACGCCCCCGCTTGCATGCGGCGCAGCGTCCTTGAAGAAATCGCGTGCCCAGGCGATGCAGCGTGCGTCGTCGGCCGCATCGTCCCAGCGCGTATGCACATTCATCACATACAAGGCGTCGCGATGTGGATAGGCCGTCGCCTGCGTCGCCGGCACGCTGGCTTGCGCGCCCAGCAATCCCAGGAAAATCTCGCACTGCGGGGTGGGCAGGTTGGCGGCATAGCGCAGGACAACCTCGATGGCCTGGTCGCCCAGCCGGGCGAAGTTATGCGATTTCCAGTAGTTCCGCGCACCTGGCGTGAGCAAGGGGTCGAAGATCTGCTGCCAGGCCGCATACGGCATGGGACCGGCATGCATGCCCAGCGGTTCGCCCCATTTGCTGATGCGCTCGATTGCCGCATTGACGGCCTCGCCCGGCACCGGCGAGAACACCGGCAGCACCAGCACTTCCTGGCCATGCACCTGCGGCGCCAGGAAGGGCAGGGGAGGCGCCTTGCGCAGGACGGCCCAGACCGTCAGCTCGGCCGGCATGGCATCGACGGCATCACGGTATTGCGCCAAGACCGCCCTGGCCTGGTCGAACGGGAACACGATCAGCCCGGCCGTAATCTCCGGACCCACCGGGTGCAGCTGGAATTCGAAGCGGGTGACCACGCCAAAGTTGCCGCCGCCTCCACGGATGGCCCAGAACAGGTCGGGGTGATCCGCCGCGCTCACATGCAGGCGCTGCGCGTCGGCCGTGACCATCTCGGCCGACAGCAGGTTGTCGGCCGCCAGGCCCAGCGTGCGGCTGAGCCAGCCGAAGCCCCCGCCCAGCGCCAGCCCTGCCACGCCCGTGGTCGAATTAATGCCCAGGGGAGTCGCCAGTCCGTAGGCCTGGGCTTCGTGGTCGAAGTCGCGCAAGGTGGCCCCGCCTTCTACCCAGGCGCGGCGTTGCTGGGGATCGACCTGGACCGACTTCATGCCTGATAAGTCGATCACCAGTCCGTCGTCGCACAGGGCGCTGCCGGCGATGTTGTGGCCGCCGCCGCGCACGGCGAGCGGCAACCCGTGGTCGCGCGCGTATGCCACGCAGGCGCGCACGTCCGCGGTGCCGGCGCAGCGCACGATGATGGCCGGGCGCCGGTCGATCATCGCATTCCAGACCGTGCGGGCCTCGTCATAGCCCGCATCGTTCGTTTGCAGGATTGTTCCCCGGATGACACCCTTAAGTTGATTGAACTGCCCATTCGCCAGCGTATTCATCACATACCTCCAGGACGGTTGGTGGGAAAGCTTCCCTTCATCATAGGAAGACGGTGCGGGCTGACGCAAGCAGAGGCGTTGCAAATGCTCATGCCCGCGTGTCGGCAGGAAGGGGCTTACCGGCAAGGACTACCAGCGCAATGCCGCCGATGATCGCGATCGATGCGGCAAGCAGTCGCAGCGTGAGCGGCTCATCCAGGAAGGCAACGCCGCCCACCGCCGCAATCACGGGAACACCCAGTTGCACTGCCGCGGCAGTCGTCGACTTCAGGAAAGGAAGTGCCGTGTACCAGACGGCATAGCCGACACCCGAGGTGAGTGCGCCGGACAGGACGGCATACCAGGTTCCCGCCGGGTCGAACGAGGCGCTGTGCAGCAGCACGAGGCTCAGCGCCAGCGCCATCGGTACCGCACGCAAGAAGTTCCCTGCAGTGACCTTGAGGGCGTCACCCGCGCCCTTGCCGCGCACCGAATAGATGCCCCAGGCCATACCGGCGCCCAGCATGAGTAAAGCGCTCGCCAATGGGGGCGCGGACAAGCCCGGCAACAGCAGTCCGGCCAGGCCGGCGCCGGCAAGCAGCAAGCCCGCAAGCTGCCTTGGGCGCAGGCGCTCGCCCGACCAGAGCCCATAAGCGATCATCGTTGCCTGTACGGCGCCGAACAGGATCAGCGCCCCGGCTCCTGCGGACAGGTGAAGATAGGAAAAGGAAAAGCCGGCTGCGTACCCGAACAGGGCCAGCGCGGACAAGCAATTCCCCTTGCCGGGATTGGGGCCGCCACGCAGCCTTACCAGCATCCATAGCATGAGCGCGCCCGCCAGCAGGCGCACGGTCGTGAAACTGGCGGGATCGATATGCGTGCGGGATAGCGCAGCCCTGCACAGCAGCGAGTTTCCTGCAAAGGCAAGCAGTGCCAGCAGCGTCAAGGCGACGATGCGCGCAGATGGCATGGGCAAGCTCCTGACAGCACTCCCGGTTCACATGAATGGCCGTATGTGGATTGGTTATACTGAACGAACAGCCCATGGCGCGCAAGAGCGATACTCGCGCAGGCGGATTGTCCGGTGGTAAGCTATTCACGTTGTCACTTCCCAACCTGAAGGAATGTTATGAAACCGCTGTTCTCCTCCGACGAAGAAGCGAACGCAGCACCCGCGGCGCCCGCGCCCGTCCTGGCGCCCTTGCTGAATCCTGCCGGCATGTCTGACGCGCTGCCTGCCTTGCGTCCAGAGGCGAGCCCGGCACCGCTGGTCCGTGTCGATATCTCAGGTATCGACGACAAGGCAATCGAGGCCCTGGGCGGCAACACCGGCGCGGGTGTGGCGAAGGTGTCGGCCAAGCTGCTCGGCACCGTGCGTGCGTCGGATGCGGATGTGTTCGGCACCCAGCTGAACGAACTGATCGCGACCTCCAAGGGCCTGGACCCGTCCAAGCTGCGTTCGGGCGGTTTGCTGTCGCGCGTCACGAACATGTTCGGCTCGGTCAAGGAGAAGATGCTGTCGCAATACCAGGTGGTCGAATCGCGCATGGACACCCTGGTGTCGGAAATGACGCGCCATGCCAACGTGCACCGGGGCCGTATCCAGGATTTCGACGAGATGTACAAGGGCCTGGAAATGTACTACCAGGGGCTCGACACCGACGTGAAGAAGGGCGAAGCCTGGGCCGGGCAACTCAGGCAGGCGGTCGCGCAGCAGGCCGCGCCGGCCAATGCCTTCGAGGCGCAGCAGGCCACCGAGCTCAAGCGCCGTCTCGAGCGCCTGGAAAAACGCATCGACGATTTGCGCCGCGCCATGCTGATGGCCACGCAAATGGTGCCGCAGATCCGCCTGTCGCAAGACAACGCCCGTGCGCTGACGGACACCTTCACCGACATCGTCAACGTGTCGATTCCGGCCTGGCGCAACGTGTTCTCGCTCTACCTGCTGCAGCTCGAGGCCAAGCAGAGCGCGGCGGTCGCCAATGCTGCCTACGACGCTACCGACGCGGCGTTCCGCGCCCAGGCCGACATGCTGCTGGAAAATACCGAGACCGTGGCCCGCGCCAAGCAGCGTTCCCTGGTCAGCCTGGAAACCGCCCAGCACGTGCAGGCGCAGCTCATGACTGCCTTCGACAAGCTCGAGCAGATCTCGAACGAGGGCCAGCAGCGCCGCAGGGACGAGCTGCCGAAACTGCAGCAACTCGAGCGCGAGCTGATCGAACGCTTTTCGCCAGCCGGGGCCTGAGCAGCGACCGCGCCCGTTGCTGCGGGCGCGCATCCCAGCGAAACTACCATTCTCATCATAAGGAACATCATGTCGACGACGCTCGAAACTGGCCATCGCATCAATCTCGAAAAAACCGCCCCGGGCTTGCAGCGTGTTCGTATCGGCCTCGGATGGAAGGTCAACGCGGCCGAAGGCCAGGCCTTCGACCTCGACTCGTCTGTCTTCCTGTGCAAGAAAGATGCGAGCGACCATCCGGTCATGCTCAGCAACGCCCACTTCGTCTACTACAACCACACCACCTCGCCGGATGGCGCCGTCGTACACTCCGGCGACAACCGCACCGGCGACAAGGATGGCGACGACGAAGTGATCACCGTCGATCTCGGCAAGGTCGACGCGGCCGTCATGGAAATGCCGATCGTGGTCACCATCCATGAGGCCGAGGCACGCAAGCAGACCTTTGGCCGGGTCACCGACGCCTACGTGAAGGTGTACAACGACGAGACCGGCGAAGTGATCGCCGAATACGACCTGGACGAAGACTATTCGGACAAGACCGCGCTGCAGTTCGGTTCGCTGTACCGCAAGGATGGCGAATGGCGCTTCCATGCCGTCGGCGCCGGCTTCAAGCTGAACCTGGCGACCTTCATCCGCAAGCTCGGCGGCACCGTCTGAGGACGGCCGGGTACTGCTGCCTTCCAGTCGCCGCGCTCATGGCCCACGACGCCAGCCGATGACACACCATACGCCCAAGGCATTCGATTTCGGCGCGGAGCCGGAGCCGTCCCCGGAGCCCGTCGAACGTCCTGCTGTGCCGCAGGCGCTCGACTTCGGCGCCGAGCAGGGCAGCGTACCGGCGTCGCCTGTCCCCGCCAGCCCGCCCAGGGCGCTGTCCTTCGACGAGCTTCCCGCAACCGCGGCGCGCACCGGCGCCACCTCGAAGGCCATGGCCAAGGCGCTGTTCGAGAGCGAAGACCATCCGGCGGTGCGCGATGCCCTGGGCCTCGCCTGGGCCGACTATCCGGGTCTGGTCGAGCACGCGGAGCAGCGCCTGGCCGCGCTGTTCCGCCGTCTCCTGCCGGTCAGGCTGAAGCTGGTCACCGACTGGGCCGAGGGGCCCTTGATGGAGCAGGCCGCGCTGCTCCAGCCCATTACCGAGCTGGTGCTGAAGTTCTCGCAAATGGCAGTGCCCGCGCTGCTCGAGGCCGCGCTGGAGAGCACCAGGGCGCCAACCGGCGTGTTCGGCAAGCTGTTCCGCCGCACGACATCGCCCGCCGAGTACAAGGCAGCGTTGGCGTCAAGCCGTACGCAGCTGCTGCAGCTCATGGCGGACAGCGAGGTGGCCACGCACAACCTGGAAGAATCGGCGCAGAACCTGGCCTTGCACGGGGCTGCGCTGGCCGTGGTGGCAAAGCTCGCCGGTGGCGCGCTGGATGCGGCCTTGTCGGACGCACTGGTGCAGCGCCGCACGCTGGTCCAGCAGGCAGTGCGCCAGGCAGAGCTGTCGGTGCTGCAGATGGGGCAGGTGCGCCAGCAGGCCGCCGACCTGGTCGGCCAGGTGTCCTCCTTCCTGACGGTCACCTTGCCCGCGCTCGAGATGGCACAGGCGCAGGGCGGGAATTAAGGGTGTATTGCCGGACCCGGGGCGGAGCCGCATCGCCGGCATTCCACAATGAATGAGGGATGGGTACCGGGGGCACGATCCGGCATCTTGCCGGTTCGAACGTAAAGGAAGGCGTGCACTATTTTTAAGCAAACCTTCGGCTTGTGGTGTACTCTGAAGATGGAAGCAGTTTCGTAAGCCATCAACATTTTGGGAGGCAATATGCCCTGCGTTGATCATGACTACAAGAATTGTCCCGCCTACATGGAATTGAAATTTGGCGAGCAATGCAAACAGACTGGGTGCCAGCGCAAGAAGGCACCCTTCCAGACGTCCCCCGCTTTGTTCCAGCATGGGAACGACGACTTGGAGAGCGTTGTCATTCCGGGCAAAACCGGTGGCAGGCAGGGCACGATCTAGCCGCGCGCCCTTGATTCATATGCCGGAACAACAACGCCAACCCGAGCGGGTTGGCGTTATTTATTGTTGGTGGCCCGGGGCGGAATCGAACCACCGACACAAGGATTTTCCAATCTTCGCGCAGCGTGCTATCACCAACGCAGCAACCGGGGCCCCAGCACGGCACCGAACACTGCTGGTACGGCAATTCCAAGCACGTACCAGATGCCGAGGAACGGCGCTGCCATTTCCGGGCAGTGCAATGCGTACACGGAGGCGGCGCCGGCGCCCGCAAGCAAACCGGCGCTGGCGCCGGCCCACGCCGGCCGGGTCGGCGCCAAACCCTTGATGACCCAAAATGCGGCGCCGAGCAAGGGCAATGCCAGCAGCGCAATATTGAACGCGCATGTTTTCCAGGTGGCTCCAAAAATGATTTCCGCACGTTCTGCAGGTGGTTGATCGAGCAGGGCCGCGCCGGCGCTGCCCCACGCAAATAGCAGCAGGGCCGCCAGCACCAGCGGTGCTGACCCCGAAGACCGTCCCGGGTACGAGAGTCGTATCGTTAGCGGCAATGCGGTCAAGGCGCCCATGGCCGGCACCAGCACTTTCGCCCAGAACATCGGCAGCATAGCCGCTTGCGCAATATCATTCCGTACACCGAACACCAGGGCCATCAGAAGGATCGCTCCCATCAAGCCGCAGCCCAGCCCCCAGGCAAAGCGGCTTGCGGCCGCAGCTGAGCTCACCGGCGCGGCGCCAGCGGCCAGCATATTAATGAACTCTTCTGTCTTCATCGTTCGTCCTTGATCAGTTCAGCCAGCATTTTCAGGCCACGGTGTACGCCCACTTTGACAGCCGATACCGACATTCCCATCAGGCGCGCCGTTTCTTCCACCGACATGCCTTCCAGCTTCAAATGCTGAATCGGAAGGCGTTGCCTGTCGGGCAAGCGGTCGAGTAGTTTCATCACATCGCGCCGCGCATCGCCGGCGTCGATCTCGGAATGTGCAAAAAATTCGGTTTCATCGTCGAGCGGTATATTCAACATCTCCCGCTTGCCGCGCCGGCGCAGCAAATCCACCAGTTTGTGGCGTGCGATGGCATGGACCCAGGCAGTCAGCGGTTGGCTTTTCTCGTAAGTGTGGCGCTGGTTGTGCACCGCCAGCAGCACCTCTTGCACCAGGTCTTCAATTTCATCCGGCAACCCTCCCAGGCGACGCCTGAAGTACGCCCGCAAATACGGACATAACTCTCTCAAAAACAGATGGTAGGCCGGTGCATCTCCTGACAGAGCGCGAAGCAGCAGTTCGCGGAACCGGTTTTCGCTTGCGCTCACGCATTCTCCTTTTCTTATTCGTTGCGGATGCCAGGACGGTTACAGCAAATCAAAAAATATTGCTCGTCATCTCCCTTCAGCCGGTTCGAATCAGCGCCGGCTTCGCATCCAGACGCGTGCCCTCGGCATGCTCGCTGCTGCGCGCGATATTTTTCACGGGTCCTGTAACCAAATTGCCCGGGGGCGCGAATTATCTTCAACAGCAGCCGAATCAACGACGAGATTACCGTATGAAACCGATTGCAGTGGCTATTTCAGGATTTGCATTCTGTCTTGCGACCCCGTCCTTTGGTCAAAACAGCTGCCGGGCCGAGAGCGGCCCGGGTACGGCCGCTCTGGTTGAACTATACACAAGCGAAGGCTGCTCGAGTTGCCCACCGGCCGACCGGGAATTGAGCCAGCTACGGGGCAAAGCCGGCCGCAACGCAGTGATCATTCCGCTTGCCTTGCATGTGACGTATTGGGATCGGATTGGCTGGAAGGATGGCTTCGCACAAAAGGAGTTCGATCTGCGCCAGAAGCTGTTGGCCAGCCATGGGAAAAGCAGGCTGGTCTACACGCCGCAGTTTTTCATGAATGGCAGGGAGTTACGGAACTGGCGCGGCCAGTTCCCGGACGCAATTCGCAAAACCAATCAAAAACCGGCAGAGGCAAGCGTTGCGCTCACGTGGACCCGGGCGGCCGGCGATACCGTCCAGCTTGAGGCCGTCGCTACAGGACGTGATCCACAGGCCCGGCAGGTACTTTACCTGGCCGTCAGCGAGAGCAGGCTGGTCTCGAAGGTGCTGCGCGGGGAAAACGGCGGCGCGACCCTGATGCACGACGATACCGTACGAGCCTGGTTCCCGCCAGTCAGGTTGAGCAGGGGTAGAGCACAGTTGCACCAGGCGATGCGTATTCCAGGTAATTGGAACCTGCAGAATCTACAGGCGGTGGCGTTCGTGCAAGACCTGGACGACGGCATCGTCCAGCAGGCGGTAAGCATCGGTCAGTGCGACCCGAGTCGGAGCTGACAATGCAGCAAAGCGTGTGAAGGAAGCGGACGATCTCCGCGGCAGCAACCAGGGTAGTTGCGTTTTCATTTTTCTGCTTTTGATCTGGTGCTTTTGCCAGGCAGGCTGAATCCAATCAAATCACGAAAGAAGGGAAATCACCATGAACAAGATAAGAATCGCAGTTTTTTCTGCCTGCTTGCTGGGCTCCGGCGCCGCTTTCGCGCAAGACGCGATGACGAAGGACGCCATGGCTGGCGACAGCATGGCCAAGGACCGCATGGCCAAAGACCACATGGCCAAGGACAGCATGAAGAAGGATGGCATGGCGAAGACGCATATGGCAAAGGGGAAGGATGGCATGAAAAAACACGGCATGGCCAAGGATCACATGCGTAAGGATGAAATGAAAAAGGACGATATGGCAGCTAGCCACATGAAAAAGGATGGCGCAATGGGCAAGGACGAGACGAAAAAATAATCCCGGTATAGCGAGACTGCGCTTTCCCGCGCCAGACTAGAGCGCAGTCCGCTTGGGTCCATATGAACAGCTTGATGCATCAGCAGTGAACGGAGCAGGCACATGCCTACCGAAAATCCCTTGCCCCTGCATATGCCGCGTGCCAGCACGCGATATTATCGGCATCGATTGCCGGTACGAATCAGTCACTGGATTAATCTTCTCTGCCTGATCGTCCTGTTAATGAGCGGCCTGGGGATATTCAATGCCCATCCCACGCTTTACTGGGGCGCGTCTTCTTATTCAAACGAGCCGGCGTTTCTCGAAATTAGGTCGGAGACCGTGCTTGCCGCTACTGACGGTCAGGCGCCGGGAGGCGAAGCGAAACCAACACAATCTGGTGAGAAGCGCGGGAGACTGCGTATCGGTGGAGTTGAATTTGACACGACGGGCGTATTGGGTGTGTCGACTTCAGCCAGCGGCACGCACAACGAACGTGCATTCCCATCATGGCTGACCATTCCAGGCGCCTACTCACTCGCGGATTCGCGCCTGTGGCATTTCTTTTTTGCCTGGCTGTTCGTCCTGAACGGCTTCTTCTACATCGCATACACGCTGCTAAGCGGCCATCTTCGGCGCGACTTGTTGCCTGACGGGCGGGACCTGCGAGGCATCGGCGCCTCGATCATCGAGCATCTGCGCTTCAAGCACCCGGAAGGTGAGGCTGCGCGGCGTTACAACGTATTGCAAAAGCTGGCATATCTCATCGTTATTTTCATCCTGCTGCCCCTGATCGTCGTGACGGGCATGGCGATGTCACCGATGCTCAATAGCCTGATGACCGGATGGGTGGATCTGTTTGGCGGGCGGCAGTCAGCACGCTCGATTCATTTCATCGTCGCCTGCTTGTTGCTTTCTTTCGTACTGATTCATGTTTTCGAAGTGATGGTCAGCGGTCTCTGGAATCATTTGCGTTCAATGATCACTGGGTATTACGCTATCCAATCCAACCCTGAAAAAGAGCCTTCCTCATGAACTCCGACCACTCGAACCGGCGCCGCTTCCTGCGTCGCTCGCTGGGGGCCATGGCGACACTGTTCGTCGCCGGATGCGACCGGCTCAACGAAACAACTTGGTTCCCAAGAATCCTGAGTAGCTCCGAGGATTTCAGCAGGGGCGTTCATAAGGCCCTCATCCCGCGAAAATCGATGGCGCAAGAATTTACTGAAGCCGATCTATCGCCGTATTTCCGCAGCAATGGCACCGCCAGCCCAGAAAGCCGGCTGTACCAGGCACTAGCCACCGATCAATTTGCCAACTGGGCATTAAGAGTAGACGGGCTAGTAGCCGAAACAAAAAATTTTTCGCTGGCGCAGCTGCGGGCACTGCCAAGCCGTACCCAAATCACCCGCCATGACTGCGTGGAGGGGTGGAGCGCGATCGGAAAATGGAAAGGGACCCCTTTGGCCGAGGTGTTGCACGCGGTACAGCCGACGCCAGCGGCGCGCTTTGCCGTATTTCACTGCGCCGATCCCATGGAAAGCGATGGCACTAGCCTGTATTACGAAAGCATCGATATGGACGATGCTTATCATCCCCAAACCATCCTGGCTTACGAACTCAACGGCAATCCCTTGCCCATTCCGAACGGAGCACCGCTCAGGCTGCGAGTGGAAAGGCAATTAGGGTATAAACATGCGAAATACCTGATGCGGATTGAACTGGTGAGCAGCCTTGAAAATGTCTATGGTGGAAAAGGAGGCTACTGGGAAGACAGCAATGGATATCAGTGGTATGCGGGGATCTGAGCCGAAGACCTGAGGGAAACGCCAAATGACCATAAATCCAATGACGGCCTTCGTATTTGCTGGCGGCGGAAGCTTGGCCGCGGTGCAAGTTGGCATGCTCCATGAGCTAGTCGCGCACGACGTGCATCCGGATATTGTCATTGGAGCCTCAGCTGGAGCGATCAATGCTGCGTTTTTTGCCCAAGCGCCGAGCGGTTCTGGCGTTTTGAGGTTGGAGCAGCTGTGGAGTGAGGTGCGACGCAACGAGATCATGCCATTGACAATGCGCTCAATGCTCTCCATGTTAGTTTTCCGGCGTCCATCGTTAGTGAGTGTTTCGGGCATTCGGAGACTGCTGGAAGCGAACCTGAACTATGGTTTGATTGAAAACACGGTCCTGCCATTGCATATCGTGGCAACCGACAATTTGTCAGGAGGCGAGGTCGTGCTCTCGCGCGGGCCGGTGGTTGAAGCCGTGATGGCGAGTGCTGCGATTCCGGGAATATTTCCGCCGGTAACAGTGAACGGACGCGATCTGGTCGATGGCGGCGTAGCGAACAACACGCCCATTTCTGTTGCGATTGATTTGGGCGCGAAGCGAATCGTCGTGCTGCCGACCGGTTTTGCTTGTGCACTTCAACGGCCGCCGGTAACCCTGATCGCGCAGGTGCTGCATGCTCTGAGCTTGCTCATCGCGCGCCAGCTCGTAGCTGACCTGCAACGCTATGCATCGGCGGCACAATTGATTGTCGTTCCGCCGCTTTGCCCACTGGACGTTTCTCCCTACGATTACAGCGCGTGTGGCACCTTAATCTCGCGTGCGAAAGCCAGTACCAAAACCTGGCTTATGGCGAATGGCATGCAGCAGCCCGCAATTCCGATGCAACTGCTTGAACATCATCACTGAGAGCGAATATATACAAGCGAACGCTTTCGCAACTGTCAGTCGGCGGATGCATAGCATTACCCAGACGCTGCTTTTGAAGGATTTTTTTTCCAGCCCGAGTTTCTGCACATTTCGCCAAATAACCGTATTCCCACTATTGTCGACCAGGCGCCGGCGGAAGGTGACGCGCCGATTTACGTGTTCGAGTCGGGCGCCATCTTGCTGCACCTGGCTTAAAAGAGAGGGCAACTTTTGCCACAAGACCTGCGCGGCGCACCCTTGCCCTGCAATGGCTGTTCTGGCAGATGGACGGGCTGGGCCAATGGCGGGACAGAACCACCACTTCACCCAATACGTGCCGGAAACTATCGCGTAGGCCATAGAACGCTACGTCAAGGAAACGGCGCGCCTCTATGCGGTGCTCAACAAGCACCTGGCGGACGGGCGCACATATATTGCGGGCGAGTACTCGGTCGCGGACATCGCCTGCTATCCCTGGATCGTACGCACGAACACCAGCGCTAGGACCTGCAGGACTTTCCGCACTTGGCCGCCTGGTTCGAACGTGTGCGGCAGCGCCCGGCGACCGTGCGTGCCTATGCGATTGCAGCGCAGGTCAACAGCGAACCGGTAGTCGATGAGGCGTCCAAACGCATTAGCGATGGTCGGACTGCAGGTGGCTCCACCCGGATATAGACCGGAGCCGAGGACTACGAATCCTAGAAACGACAACGCCCACTTCGATGAGTGGGCGTTGCGTGAACGATGTTCTTGGTGGCCCGGGGCGGAATCGAACCACCGACACAAGGATTTTCAATCCTCTGCTCTACCAACTGAGCTACCAGGCCAAGGGCTCGCATTCTAGCATACGCGGGAGCCCGACGGTAGTGTTCCGCCAAAAGGCGGGCTTCGTACGCGATCCTGGCCTCATTGCGCCTGTTTCGTCGGCACCAGGCGGTTCATGTCCAGCCCCTGGGCGGACAGCCGGCCCAGCAGGGCGTCATAGGCCGCCGGGTCGACCCTGGGCGTGCGCGACAGGATCCACAGGTATTCGCGCTTCGGTTCGCTGACCGCCACCAGCTGGTAATTGGGATCGAGGTCGATCACCCAGTAGTCGCCCCAGACCATCGGCAAGAAGGAGAGGATGGCCGGTGCGAAACGCACTTCCAGCTTCGGCGAGCTCGGGCCTTCCGGCTGGCGCGCGATGCCGGTGGCGACATTGTCATTGCCGTCCGCGAGGCGGCAGCGGTTGACCACGTCGACCCGGCGGTCGGCACGGGCGCTGTAGGTGGCAGTCGTGAAGCCAACGCATTTCTTCTGGAAGCGGTTGGGGAACTTGGCGATCTCGTACCAGGTGCCGAGGTAGCGCTTGACGTCGAGCGACGGGATGGTGGCGAGTGGGGCGGCATTGGCCGCATCGCCCGCTGCCGGGCCTGCGGCGTGGACGTTGAAGGCAAACAGCAGGGCCAGCGGCGCCAGCAGGGTGGTTTTCATGCGCACTCCGGGAATGGTCGAGCGCCCATGGTAGCCAGCCGGCGCGTCCTGCGCCGCACGGCTGGCTTGCATCTCAAAACTCAGGTCCGCGCGGCGGCGCGCTCGGCATGCTGGCGCTCAAGCTCCAGGCGCGCCGCCTTGCGGCCCTTGGCTTCCTCGAAGCGGCGCTCTTCTTCGGGCGTCGACGGCGCCAGTTGCGGCACCGCCACCGGCTTGCGGTCGTCGCCGACCGCGACCATCGTGAAGAAGCAGCTGTTCACATGGCGCACCGCCTGCGAACGGATGTCCTCGGCGATCACCTTGATGCCGATCTCCATCGAGCTACGGCCGGCGTAGTTCACCGAGGCCAGAAAAGTCACCAGCTCGCCGACGTGGATCGGCTGGCGAAAGCTCACCTGGTCGACGCTCATCGTCACCACGTAGCGGCCGGCATAGCGGCTGGCGCAGGCATAGGCTACCTGGTCGAGCAGCTTGAGGATGGTGCCGCCGTGGACGTTACCAGAAAAATTCGCCGTGTCCGGCGTCATCAGGACCGTCATCGACAGCTGGTGGGAAGGCAGGTTCATACGGGACTCGCTTCAGGGCAAAGTCCTATGGTGCTTCAGAAATGCGCGGCAGGCAATGCCGACAAGGTGGAGAGGACAGGGCCGCGTTGGCGCGGCCCTGGTGGCGCTCAGAATTCTTCCCAGGCTTCCTCGGCGCTGGACTTGCTCGAGGCAGCTGCTGCGGCACGACGCTCGGCGGGTTTGGCCCGCTTGGCTGGAGCGGCCGGCACCTCGCGCTTGGCGGCGTGGTCGGCCTTGGGAGCCGCCTTGGCGGCCGGCTTGGCCTCCATCTTTGCATCGGTCCTTGCGTTGCCCGGGGCCGCTGCGCCAGCCTTGGCGAGGGGCGCTCCCTTCAGGCGCGCTGCGGCGCGTGCCGGCTTGTCCGCCAGCTTGAAGACGGAGACCAGCTGCGCCAGGCGGGCCGCCTGGTCCTTCATCGACTCGGTGGCGGCGGCCGATTCTTCCACCAGCGTCGCATTCTGCTGGGTCACGCTGTCCATGTCCGCTACTGCCCCGTGCACCTGCTGGATGCCCCTGGCTTGGTCATGGCTCGAGTGGACGATCTCGCCCATGATCGCGGTCACGCGCCCGATGCTCTCGACGATGCCGGTCATGGTGGTGCCGGCGCGGCCGGCCAGGTCGGCGCCGCTCGACACGCGGCGGGTCGAGTCGTCGATCAGCTCCTTGATTTCCTTGGCCGCCGCCGCCGAGCGCTGCGCCAGCGAGCGCACTTCGCCCGCCACCACCGCAAAGCCGCGCCCCTGCTCGCCGGCGCGCGCCGCTTCCACCGCCGCATTCAGCGCCAGGATATTGGTCTGGAAGGCGATGCCGTCGATCACGCCGATGATGTCGACAATGCGCGCCGAGGATTCGTTGATCGCGCCCATGGTGTCGACCAGCTGGCCCACCATGTCGCCGCCCTGCTGGGCCACTTTCGACGCCGCCAGCGCCAGCCCATTCGCTTCTTCGGCATTGGAGGCGCTGTGCTCGACTGCATGCGCCAGTTCGTTCATCGACGACGCGGTCTGTTCCAGCGTGGCGGCCTGGCTCTCGGTGCGGCGCGACAGGTCCTGCGCTTCGCTCGCCATCGCATCCACCGACGAGGCGATGGTGACCGTGCCTTCGCCTACCTTGCCGACGATGTCCGCCAGGCTGTCGCGCATGCGCTGCAGGGCATGCAGCAGGCTGGATTCGTCGCCCTGGCGCAAAGTGACCCGCACGTCCAGGTTGCCGGCGGCGATTTCGTTGGCGATGCGCGCCGCCTCCGCCGGTTCACCGCCGAGGCGGCGGAACAGGGAGCGCGCGAACAGGGCGGAAGCGGCCAGGCTGCCCGCCAGTGTCAGCCCGCACAGGAGCACCAGCATGCCGGTGCTGTCGCCGGCGCTCTCGAGCACGTCGCGGGCAGCGGCATCGATGGTGGTGTGCTGCAGCGCCTGCAGTTCCGACACCTTGGCCAGGTATTCCCGGGTGCTCGGCAGGAACTCGCGTTCGTACACCGTCATCGCCTGCTCGGCGCTGCCGCCCGACTTGAGCTGCATCACGCGGTCGCGGCTTGCGAGGTAGTGGCCGCGCGCCTCGACGGCGGCATCGAACAGCGCTTTTTCCTGCGCCGTATCGAGCAGTCCGCCCACCTTGTTTTGCAGGACGCTGGTGCGCTGGCTCGATTCAGTGCTCTCGAGCGCAAACACCTTGGCCAGCTCCAGGTCGGTGGAGCGCGCCACCGCAGAGGTGCGCTTGGCCGACACGGACAGGTTGAGCAGCCATTGCGAAATCAGGCGCTCCTTGACCAGCGGACGCTGGGTCAGCGCTTCGGTTTCCTGCGACAGCACCTGCAGGCGCCAGATCGCGATGGCGGTGGACAGGAAGGAGATGACGATCACGAACGCGAAGGCGATGCGCAGTTGGGCACGGACATGGGACGCTGCTTTGAACACGGTGGCTCCTGGGTCGTGGCGGGGCATGCGGGGTGCGGCAAGCGATGCCCGAGAATGAACAGTCGGCCGGATGGGTGCTGCAAGGCCTGAATGTTCCGCAAAACTATTAACGTAGAGCAAAATGCAGACCCGGGGCCAGCGGTTGGATCAAACCGCCGGCGAATGCTTCATGACGATTTACATATATCTAAGTGTGATTTGAATCGTTCCCCTGCCTGGGTGGATCGGGTAGGCTCGGCACATGAACAGCGATTTCCCTCCCTCCAGCGGCTCCGTGCAATGGCACCTGGGCCCGATCATCGACGCACTGCGCACCTCGCGCGAGTCGACCCACAACATCCGCCACCAGGGACGCGTGCGCGAGCTGCCTTCGCGCGACGTCCTGACGCAGGTGGTGAACGGCGTCTCGGCGGCGCTGTTCCCGACCCATTACGGGCGGCCCGACCTGAATGACGAGAGCATCGATTATTTTGTCGGCGACACGCTCAACGTTACGCTCGACCGGCTGGTGGAGCAGGTACGCCGCGCGCTACGCTTCTCTCCCCAGCTGGAGGAGGACGACGAGGCGCTGCTGGCAAACCGCGCGCGCGCCATCACGCACGAGTTCGCAGCCAGCCTGCCGGCACTCCGCGCGCTGCTGGTGTCGGACGTGCAGGCCGCGCTGGCCGGCGACCCCGCGGCCAGTTCGGTAGCCGAGATCATGCTGTGCTACCCCGGCACCATCGCGATCCTCTACCACCGGCTGGCGCATTGCCTGCACCGCCTCGGCGTGCCCTTCCTGGCGCGCCTGGTCGCCGACATCGGCCATTCGCTGACCGGCATCGACATCCACCCGGCAGCCACCATCGGCGGCAGCTTCTTCATCGACCACGGCACCGGCGTCGTCATCGGCGAGACCGCGATCCTGGGCGAGCGCGTGCGCCTGTACCAGGCGGTGACGCTGGGCGCCAAGCGCTTCCCGGTGGATGCCAATGGCGCGCTGGTCAAAGGAGCGCCGCGCCACCCGATCGTCGAGGACGACGTCGTCATCTATGCCGGCGCCACCATCCTGGGGCGCATTACCGTGGGCGCCGGCTCGACCATCGGCGGCAATGTCTGGCTGACCCAGAGCGTGCCGCCGGGCAGCAACGTCTCGCAGGCCCAGTCGCGTAATACCTGACGCAATAACGCACCCGCGGGGCGCACCGTCCGCCGCGGGCGCTTTGCTATCATGGCGCGATGTCACTCCTCCTCGTCCCCGGCTATATGCTCGATGAGACGCTCTGGGACGACGTCGCTGGCCGGCTCGACAAGTTCGGGCCGCTGGTGCACGCCGACCTGCGTCACGATGCCACCATCGAAGCGATGGCCAGCCGCGCGCTCGCCAACGCGCCCTGCAATTTCATCCTGGTCGGCTTTTCCATGGGCGGCTATGTCGCGCGCGAGATCGTGCGCATGGCGCCCGGCCGCGTGCAGGCGCTGGTGCTGATCGCTACCTCGACCCGTCCCGACTCGCCGGCGCTGCGGCAAAGCCGCGGCACGGTCGGCAAGGCGGCGGCCTCGGTATCGTTCTCGGGATTGAGCCGCACCGCGATCGCCACCGCGCTGCACCCGCAGGAGCGCGGCAACGAGGTGCTGATCGAACGCGTGCGCGCCATGGGCGTGCGCCTGGGCGGCGAGGTGTTCCGCCGGCAGTCGGCACTGGAGCGCGCCGGCGACCGCGGCCGCCTGCACGAGATCCGCTGCCCGACCCTGGTCATCGCGGCAGGGCAGGACCGGCTGCGCAGCCGCGAGGAATCCGAAGAGCTCCACGCCGGCATCCCTGGTGCGGAGTATGTCGTGATCGAGGAGAGCGGCCACATGCTGCCGCTCGAGGCGCCCGAGGCGCTGCTTGCGGCCGTGCTGCCATGGCTGGAACGGGTGGCACCAGTCTAAGGTCGATCTGGCAGACTCCAAGTTTGGAACAGTGGAAGTTCGTAGGGTGGTCGGCTCTGCCGACCGCGCGTTCGATTAGATCGTGCATCGCCGTAGTGCATGCCAAAGTTGAACGCGCGGTCGGGGAGACCCGACCACCCTACGACGGCCGCATGATGGAGTAGTGCCTCGATGCTTATTCAGATAGACTTTAGGGCGCCTGCCGGTGCTGTCATGGACCAGGCCCGCAGGCCGCGGATCGCTTCTTCCTTGAGCTTGGCCTCGATCTCGATATACGGCGCGCTGAGGTAAGACGAGGGCATGTCGGCGATGAGGTCGGAATGCTGGCGGTCGTTGAAGCCCTCGCGGCCGTTCGAGATGTGGACCAGCTGGTGGGCCGGATTGGCCCAGGTCTCGCGCGCCTTGAGCAGCATGGCGCCGACGCTGGGGTCTTCGTAGCTGGACAGTTTCGCGTGCACGATGTGGTGGTGGGCGTCGAATACCATCGGCACCCCGCTGCGCATGCAGATCTCGTAGATATCCTCGGCGCCGTAGGCGTATTCGTCGTTTTCCAGTCCCAGGCGGCAGCGAATGCCATCGGGCAGGGTGGCGATGCGTTCCACCAGGGCGTCTGCCCGGTTGCCCTTGCCGCCATGCACCTCAAGCAAGGCCCACGGCGAGCGCGGCTGTTCGAGCAAGTCCATGATTTCGGCGTGCATCTGCAGGATCTTGATGCTGTTCGCCACCACCCCTTCCGAATCCGAACTGAGCACGACGAACTGGTCCGGATGCATCACCAGCCGCATGCCGCGTTCGGTCGCGCGCCGGCCCGAGCGTCCCAGCGTGGCGGCAAACGGCGCCAGCACCTCGCGCCCGATGGCTTCGTCGGCAAAGGGAAAGATCGACGAGGGAATGCGGTACAGCCCGATCCCTTCGGCTTCGCAATACCGCATGGCGTTGTCGAAGGTCTGGATATTGTCGCGGTAGATATCTTCGAGAATCCGGCGTTGCCCCTCATCGGATTGTTCGAGCAGGCGCTTGCGCGTCACCGTGCGGTAACGGACGTCTTTCGAGGCGGTGATGCAAACGAGGCCGAGATGAGGTGGCATGGAGGCTGTCGCGCTGGGCGATCGATAAGCGTTGGCTGGATTGACCCGCGCGTACCGGAGGGCCGCGCTCGTCTTTTGCCGGTCAAGTCTATCCCAAGCGACTGTTTCGGGCGGCACCGCAGGCCCGCCTGCCTGCGGCCTCCTGGTGTCCCGGCTTCGTCCCGGCATCAGCCTGGGCGGCCGAACACTTGCGTCCAGTAGATGATGCCTGCACGGTGCTCGCTCGCCATGCCGTAGGCGGCGCCCATCTCGGTAAAACCGGGGTTCATGATGTTGGCGCAATGGCCCGGGCTTTCCAGCCAGCCGGCCATGGCTTCCTCGGGCGAGCGCTGGCCGAACGCAATGTTCTCGCCCACGCGCTGCCAGTGGTAGCCTGCGCGCCGGGCACGCTCGGCGGCCGTGCTGCCATCCTTGGCCTTGTGGCTGAAATAGCGCCGCGCCGCCATGTCCTGGCTGTGCGCCAGGGCAGCCTGGCCCAGTTCCGCGTCCCATCTGACCGGCGCCGCCGGCGGGTAGGCTTGCGACCCGCAGGTGCGCCCGCTGGCCCGCGCCGCATTGACCCTGGCCAGGATTTCCTGGCCGGCATCGCGCCAGTCCGGATAGGTGGCGGAGGGCAGCGGTGGCGACGGGCGGGCGAGCAGGACCGTCCAGGCATTGCCGTCGCGGTAGCTGCCGACCGCGGAGAAGCGGGGGTTGAGCAAGGTCTTGCAGTATTTTTCCTGCAGGACGGTCATCGCATCGACCGCATTCTGCGGGCCCGTCACGCTGATGGTCTCGGCATGGTCGGCCGCGTAGCCGGCGCGTTCGAGGGCCGTCTCGATGAAGGTGGCGGGACCGATGCGCACGCGTGCCAGCGCCGGGTGCGCCGTGAGCGCATCCACCGATGCTACGGCGCGGCCGTTGCAGGCGCCGGGCGCCGCGCGGTAGGCATTGATCAGGGTGGTCAAACCTTCGGCACCGTCGGCCGGCGATGGCGCGGCGGCGGCCTGGCCGGGCCAGCACACCGCCAGTGCCAGCAGGAGCGGCAGGGCGCCCGGCCGGAGGGCGAAGGAAAGGGCTGCCAGGGTCGGGATAGGCGGGTGCAAGATGGTCTTCCTCGTCGCGCAGGGCGCGGTCATGCAGTGGTATCGGTTACCGCCGGCACAGCCGCGCCGGCATGACAAAGCTGAATTGACAAGAGATAAACTCGGGCAACAATGCAAAAACGCCGACCGGAAGGTCAGCGTTTTCATGGCCGGACAGGCGAGTAGCTCCCTGTGCGTTAGATTCCACTATAGCAGCCGGCCCCGTGCCGGGAAAGCGCTTGTCTGTAACAAGGCGCTACAGCCACAAGGACGCACGGCCCGCGCCATGGCCGGCTGCTGCGCGGTCCGAACTTGTCTCGTGAGCTGGCAAGCGCTCGCTGTTACAGGCGCGCCAGCGGCGGCCCGCCCGGTTCGCCCAGCCAGGTCGTCTCGAAGCGCTTCTGCGCCGCAGCCAGCGCGGGCGCATCGCCGCGCTTCTGGTAGACCTCGATCAGGCCGCGCAAGGCCCAGCCATTGCTCGGGATGCGTGCGAGTGAATCGCGGAACACCTGTTCGGCTGCATCGAGCTGGCCGGAGCGCAGCAGCGCCGCACCCAGCGACTGGCGTACCGGGTAATACCAGTGGGGCGGCTCCATATAGGGCAGCTTGTCTTGAACGGCAATGGCCTCGCGGTAGGCGGCGATCGCCTCGGGTAGCTTGCCTTGCGCATCGGCCAGCCGCCCGCGCGCAACGGCGCGTGCCGTCTGGACGACCTCGCGCGCCGGGATGCCCCAGTCCGCAATCGGCTTGAAATCGGCGGTCTTTTCGAGCCGGTCGAGGGCGGCGACTTCGCGATTACCCTCAAGCAGCATGCCCTTGCGAGCAAACCCGACCGCGCGGGCGTAATGCCACATTGCCTTCACCAGCACGAAATCGGGACCGGGGTCGGGCAAGGCCACCAGCACCTCCGGCGAGCTGAACTGCACGTGCGAGAAATAGGGCGCTGCCTTGACCGGCTGCAGGCTGGCGAATTCCTTCAGCACCTCGGCGGGGATCGACTTGTCCAGCTTGCCGGCGGCCTCGAGCGCCGTGCGACCGTCACCGCCCATCAGGGCCGAGACCATCACGAAGTGGATGTTGTGCGGATAGTAGGCGCCGCGGTAGACCGGGTCGCTGGGCGAGCGGCTGAAGTATTGCTCGTCGATCGCGATGGCGTCGAGATTGGATTGCAGGGCATCGCGGTACATGCCCAGCCGGTAATAGATATGCGAGGGCATGTGGACGATATGGCCTGCGCCCGGTATCTGCCGCGCCAGCACCTTGGCCGCCGGCAGTGCCCGCTCCGGATGCGTGGAGGCTTCCATGGCATGGATGTAGTAATGAGCCGCGCCCGGATGGCTGGGATTGCGCTCCAGCACCCGCTCCAGTGCGGCGATCATCTCGGCGGTACGGTTTTTCGGCTCCGCCCCGCCGGCCTGCCAGTAATCCCAGGGCGAGAGGTCCATCAGCGATTCCGCGAACAGCACCTGGATGGTGTCGTGGTTCGGGAAGGCGCGCGCGGCCTCGGCCATGGCGTCCGCATAGGCCTTGTCGAGCGCGGAACGGTCTTGCGGCGGCTCGGGCAGGTAGCGCCTGGCGACGGCGCGGATCACGGCCTGCTCGTGCGGCGTGGTCTTGCCGGCCAGGGACACGGCCTTGGCTGCCGCCGCGGCCGCCGGTGCCGCTGCCGTGGGGAACATGGGCGCATTGATGTTCGGGCCCAGCACCAGTGCTTCGCCCCAGTAGCACATGGCGCAGTTGGGATCGAAGCCTTGTGCGGCGCGGAAGGCGCGTGCCGCCTCGGCATGGTTGAAGGCAAAGGTCAGGCGCATGCCCTGGTTGAAATAGGCCTGCGCCTTGGGATTGCTGGTGGTAATCGGGACGTGCAGGGTGCCGAGGTTGTCGTACAGGGGCGGCATGGCGCTGTCGCCCGGTGCCGGCTTTTGCTGGCCCGGCTTGAATGGTGCCGTTTCCGCCTGTGCCAGCACGAGGCGGTCGAGCAAGGGCGGACGGCCTGCGCGCGCCGGCGTGCAGCTGGCCCCGCCGGCGAACAGCGGATCGAAGGTGGGCTGCGCCGCCCTGGGTGCGTCCTGTGCCGACGAGACCGCGGCAAGCGTGGCCGCGCCCGCCAGTGCCAGGGCGCCGGCCGCCGTAAAGATATGTGCTGTTTTCATCGCTGTCCTCCCGCTCGCGACAAGGGCGTGCCAGGCCCGGATGCATCGGTGGCATCCGGGTTGGAGTCAATGGGAGGGCGGGGAGTTCGAAAAGACCGGGAAAAAGACCCCGGCTCCAGTAATCTGCTTGAGTTAGATCAGACCTTCCTGACAAATTCCGTCTTGAGGCTCATGGCGCCGAAGCCCTCGATCTTGCAGTCGATGTCGTGGTCGCTGTCGACCAGCCGGATGTTCTTGACCTTGGTTCCCTGCTTGATGACGCCGCCCGAGCCCTTCGGTTTCAGGTCCTTGATGACGGTGACGGTGTCGCCATCCTGCAAGATCGTGCCCGATGCGTCGCGGTAGACCCGGGCAGCGTCTGCAGCGACGCCCGCGACTGGCCATTCATGGGCGCATTCCGGACAGGCGTATTGACCCGAGCCATCCTCGTAGGTATAGGTGGACTGGCATTGCGGGCAGGGAGGCAGGGCGCTCATGGTGATGGTCGGCGTAAGGGAAACGGAGATTGTCGCACCCCGGACTTCGCGCAGCAACCACTGGGGCATCCCGCACGGCGGGCATCCCAGCCGCGCGAACTGGCCACATGCCGGATTTTTTCGCAACAGGCCCATAAGAATTGCACATGAGACACCAATTCTTGTGTATGGTTGACGTTGAAGAACGGTATTTACCGCAACGATGAACGCTGACGAGAACATGATGAGCGACGTGCCACTCTATAAAAACAAGGTACTGTTCCTGTCTCAAAACTTTTTCATCAAGGACAACCGGTCCGAGTTGCTGCTATGCGCGCACAAATACGATTTCGACATCCTCTTCTTTAGCGAGGTCAGCAATTTCGTGGCCGCGGTCGAAGCCGATGGGTGCCACAGCCTGTACGTGATCGACCTGGATGCCTTGCACAATATGCAGGCAGACATGCAGGACAGCCGCAAGACCCTGATGCTCGGCGAATTGCTGCAGCGCCTGCCGTGCAAACACAGCTATGTTTACCTGCAGAGTGCGCGCCAGGGGAGCCGTTTCTTGTTGCAACAACGCCTGGTGGACAGCAATTGCCTGGCCTATGCTGAAAAACCGATCGCCAACGACGTGCTGGTCGACAAGCTGTTCAACCTGTTCGTCCAGCAAAAGCGCGGCGACCTGGTGCGGCTGATCTACCTGGGCGAGCTGGCCGGGCTGGACCCGGCGGCCCTGCTGGACGAGCGCATCGAGCTGACCCACCACCTCGACGCCCAGACCCTGCACCTGCGGGTCAAGGAGCTCCAGCCCGACATCGTGCTCATCACCGACGCCGAATACGCGCGCACCGAGTCGCTGGTGCGGGTGCTCAGGAAGAACATGGAAGCGGACCCGGTGCGCGAAATCGCGCTGCTGCAGCGCCAGCCGGATCCGGCGCTGACCCGGCGCGCGCTGGCCAGCGGCTTCGACGCGATCGTGCCGGTGGCCGATGCCGATTTGCTGGCGGCCCAGCTCGTCAACCGGGCCAGCAAGATCCGCATTGGCCGCGACCTGATCGGCAAGGACCGCGCAACCGGCCTGCTCAACAAGGTCGGCCTGCAGAAAAAGGCCCAGGACCTGATCCGGCGCGCGGGACTGGAAGGGTGCCAGCTTGCGTTCGGCGTCATCGATATCGACAAGTTCAAGACCATCAACGATACCTGGGGCCATTACTTCGGCGACATCGTCATCAAGCGCCTCTCGCTGACCCTGGCTTCGCAGGTTGGCGAATCGGACCTGCTCAGCCGTTTCGGCGGCGAAGAATTCGTGGTCGTGTTCTGGGATTGCACGCTCGAGCAAGGATGGGCCAGGCTGGATGCGATGCGCCAGGCGTTCTGCGCCATTCCGTTCGAGGTCGGCGCCGGCGACTTCCGCCATTTCTCCTTCAGCGGCGGGGTCGCGGCCTATCCCGAATACAAGAGCGAGAACGAATTGTTCCTGCGCGCGGACGCGATGCTGTACGAAGCGAAAGAGGGCGGGCGCAACCAGATCTGCGCGGCCTCATCGGGCCAGCGCCGCAGCGCCGCGCATTGAGGTTTTCCTTCCGGCGCTTGCCCCAAAAAAAACGCCAACCGTATCGGTTGGCGCTGGTGATGGGGCAATAGGCCTTATTCAGCCTTCGCCGCCTGTGCATGCAACTGCTCGCGCAGCTGTTGCGCGTTGGAGTGGGTATAGTCCTTGTTGAACTCGGACTTGATCAGCCCTTTGACTTGCGCATCCAGATGCGGGCGCAGGGTTCCGAGGAACTCAGGCGAGGCGGCAATGATCAAGCTCTGGAAGCGGCCGTCCTGGTGCCCCTTCAGCAGGAAATTAGAGATGTCCCTGGCGAACAGTTCGGCCTGGTGCTGGTCCGGCGTCTGTGCAGGCTGGTACAGTTTATTCGGCGCCCCTGCCTTGGCGTTGTGGGCCATGCCCGCGCCCTCGTTGCCGCCGATGCTGTGGCGGCTGCTCGACGCAGCGGTGGGGCTGAGCTTATCGGTTTCAGTGTCCTGGGTGCGCAGCTGCGCCCCTGGACTGACCATGTCTTCGATTTCCTGCAACGGCTTGGCCGGGTCAGACTCCGAGAAGAACCGTGCACGGCCTGCATTGGCCGAAAGAATCCAGGTTGTTGGCATGCTACCCCCTGTCAATATATGGATTATTGGTGTGTTCGTTCCGCGGCAAGCAGGTGCGCAACAGCCGGGAACGACGTAAGCGCTATGGACCAGCGATCGCCAGCCATCCGGCCCCATGACAGGGCCAGTGCATGTCGATCAGGCTACAACCGAGTATAGCCCCGGCTCCAGAAACCCGGCGCACCAACGCCGCGCTAACGTGCGCATGGATGAGCGGACGGTTCCGGGCAGGCACCGGGGGCGGCGATCTTTTTCGCTTCCCGTGAGTCTAATCGTGGTTTCAACCGCCGGGACTTCCCGAGGAGACCTGTCATGAACCAACCCACCCCCTCCACACCGGCGCCGGACCAGGCGCCCGGCCTTCCCACCCCCGACTTCGCAGCGATCAAGCAGCGCCAGCAGGCCACCTGGGCCAGCGGCGACTTCGCCATCATCGGGGTGACGCTGCAGATCGTCGGTGAGTCGCTCGCCGAGGCTGCCGACATCCACGCCGGCGAGCGCGTCATCGACATCGCCGCGGGCAACGGCAATGCCACGCTCGCGGCGGCGCGCCGCTTTGCCCACGTGACCTCCACCGACTATGTTCCCGCGCTGCTGGAAAAAGGCCGCGCCCGCGCCGCGGCCGAGGGCCTGGCCGTCGATTTCCGCGAAGCCGACGCCGAGGCGCTGCCCTTCCACGACGGCAGTTTCGACGTTGCGCTATCGACCTTCGGCATCATGTTCGCGCCGGACCACGCCCGTTCTGCCAGCGAGATGATGCGGGTGGTGCGGCCGGGCGGCCGGATCGGTATCGCCAACTGGACCCCGGACGGTTTCATCGGCACCCTGTTCAAGACGGTCGGCAAGTACGTGCCGCCACCGGCCGGCCTGACCCCGCCGCCGCGCTGGGGAACCGAAGACTACCTGCGCCAGCTGTTCGGCAGTAGTGCTGCGAGTATCCGTGCCGAGCGCAAGATGTTCAACATGCGCTACGGTTCCACCGCGCACTGGCTGCAAGTGTTCCGCGATTACTACGGGCCGGTGCACAAGGCCTTCAATGCGCTCGACCCGGCGGGACAACAGGCACTCCAGGGCGAGATCGTGGCCTTGCTCGAGCGCTTCAATGTCTCGGGCGACGACTCGCTGGTGGTGCCTTGCGAATACCTGGAGGCGGTCATCATCAAGCGTCCACCTGACGTGCTGCACTGACCGTGCTGCACTGACAAGGGAAGCACAGTGCCGACCGGGGCAAGCGTCCCGGCCGGCCGTGCGCGCGTTCAATGGGGTAGCTGTGCCCCCTTCGAGGCCGCTGCCGGTTGAGCGCCCGTGTCGGCGCCGAATGCCTTTTCGGCGGTCGTGGGGTCATAAATGGTTTCGAAGCTGGCCACCTTGCCGTCGCGTAGCGTGATCACGTGCGTCCATGGCACGTCGTAGCTGTGTCCGGTCGCCTTGACCAGCCAGCTTGCCTCGCCAATGACGACCACCTTGTCGCCCTCGGCGATGCAATCCCTGACCTCGAACCGGGTGGCCTGCGAAGACTCGCCCAGCTTCTGGAAGAACTGCGCGATGCCGGCCTTGCCATGGTAGGTGCCGGCGAAGGGCACGATGTCCGAATCGGGGCCGATCCACTCGGCATCGTCGCGATACCGCTCCAGCAGGCTTGGTATGTCCCCCTTCTTGAACAACTCATACGCTTCCATGACGAGGCGTTTGTTTTCTTGAATAGTCATGACATCTCCTCGATGAGTCGGCTTGAGCACCAGGCCGGGCGGCCATGGCGCCGCACGCCGATGTCTTCAGCCTAGCGTCGCGCGCGCGGAAATCAAGCAGGGTCCTGGGTCGTCCATCGCATGGTGCACGCCTGCCGATTGGCTGTCTTGCAAGGCGGCAGTACAATCGAACGCATCCATCCGAGAAAAGGCTGCCCATGCGTTCGTTCGCCGTGATCCCGTCCATTGTCCTGTCGCTCGCCGCCGTCCCCGGCGTGCATGCGCAAACCGAAGTGAAGATCGGCACCGCCTCGCCGCTCTCCGGTACCGGCGCCCACCAGGGCAAGGACATCGAATACGGCGCCCGCATGGCCATCGACGAGCTCAATGCCAAGGGCGTGGCGATCGGTGGGCGCAAGCTCAAGTGGATCCTGCAGGCTGAGGACGACGGCGCCGACCCGAAGACCGGAACGGCCGTCGCGCAGAAACTGGTCGATGCACGCGTCGCCGGCGTGGTCGGCCACCTTAACTCGGGCACGACCGTGCCGGCGTCGAAGATCTATGCCAGTGCCGGCATCCCGCAGATTTCGCCGGCCGCCACGACCCCGCTGTACACCCAGCAGGGCTACAAGACCGCGTTCCGGGTCGTGGCGAACGACAACCTGATCGGCCGCACGCTGGCGGCCTATTCCATCAATACCCTCAAGGCGAAAAAGATCGCCGTCATCGACGACCGCACCGCCTTCGGCCAGGGGCTGGCAGACCAGTTCGCGAAGGAAGTACGGCGCCTGGGCGGAGCGACCGTGGTCAGCCGCCAGTTCACCAACGACAAGGCCACCGACTTCAACGCCATCCTGACCCAGATCCGTGGCCACAAGCCGGACGTGATCTTCTATGGCGGCATGGATGCCGTGGCCGGCCCGATGCTCAAGCAGATGAAGACCCTGGGGCTGCAGGCCAGGCTGGTCGCCGGCGACGGGGTGTGCTCGGAAAAACTGCCGTTGCTGGCCGGCGACGCGCTCGGCGACGACAAGGTGTTCTGCGTGGTGGCGGGCGGCGTCACCGGCGCGCAGGAGGCAGGCTTTACCGCTTTCACGGAACGCTACCGCGAGCGCTTCAAGTTGCCGGTTGAGACCTACGCACCGTATGCCTACGATGCGGTGATGGTGTTCGCCGCCGCCATGCAGAAGGCGCAATCGAGCGATCCGGCGAAATTCCTGCCGGTGCTGGCGGGCATCCGGCACGAGGGCGTCACCGGCACCATTGCCTTCGACCCCAAAGGCGACCTGCGCGATGCCGCGATGACGCTGTACACCTACCGCAAGGGCAAGAAGGCCAAACTGCAGGTGGTGCGCGAGAAGTAGGGCAGCACCAGCAGCGGTATCACTCGGCGCCACCTGCGGGTGGCGTTTTCTTTGCCCAAATGCCGCCGCGCCGGCCCAGCACATTTTGCATAGCGCCTGTATTGACGGGGGTTCTGGCACAACATGCTACTAAAATGCGCTTGGCATAGCTCATCGGGTTCGATTAGCATCGACCGGTTCCCAACAATACGGAGAGAGACATGAAGCGCAGCTTGTGCAGTAGTTTGGTGGCGGGCCTGTTCGCAGCCCAATGCGTGGCCCACGCCGGCGGGCATGACGGCGCACATGGCACGGCGCCATCGGCGGCTAGCGCAGGCGCGGCATCCGGTATCGAGGTCGCGGCGATGGACCGCGCCGTGCGCCCACAGGACGACTTCTTCCGCTACACCCAGGGTACATGGCTCAAGGACGTGGACATCCCGGCGGACCGTTCGAGCTGGGGCGCCTTCAATATCGCCCAGGACCGGGTCGAGCAGCAGATCCGCACCATCATCGAGGGCGCCGCCGCGGCGAAGAACGCGCCGGCCGGCTCCGACGCGCAGAAGATGGGCGACTTCTACACCAGCTACGTGGACGAAGCGCGCCGCAATGCACTGGGCCTGGCCCCCTTGAAAGGTGAGCTGGCGCGCGTGGCCGCGCTGAAGGACAAGCGCGCGCTGGCTTCCCTGATGGCGCGCTTTGCGCGCATCGGCGCCGACGCACCGCTCGACATGTACGTCGGCCAGGACAACAAGGAATCGACCCGCTATATCGTCGGCATTTCGCAGTCGGGCCTCGGCATGCCCGACCGCGACTATTACCTGTCGCTTGATGACGCGCGCCTGAAGGACATCCGCGCCAAATACGAGGCGCACATCGAGAAGATGCTGGCGCTGGCCGGCCACCGGGATGCGGCGGCCAAGGCCCAGCAGATCGTGACCCTGGAAACCGAGATCGCCCGCGTGCAGTGGACCAAGGTCGAGAACCGCGATCCGGTCAAGCGCTACAACAAGATGACTGTGGCCGAACTGGGTAAGCTGACTCCCGGCTTCGACTGGAAGACTTACCTGCAAGGCACCGGCGCCGGCAAGGCCGGGTCGGTGATCGTCAACCAGCCTTCCTATCTCGCCGCCCTGGACAAGCTGATCGCCGCCACGCCCCTCGAAGTGTGGAAGCCCTATTTCGAGTTCCGCCTGCTGAGCGCCTACGCGCCTTACCTGTCGCAGCCCTTCGTGGACGAGGGCTTCGCCTTCCGCGGCACCGTGCTGTCCGGCGCCAAGGAGAACCGCCCGCTGGACAAGCGCGCGGTCGCCGAGATCAACCGCAACCTGAGCGAAGTGGTCGGCAAGGCCTATGTGGCCCAGCACTTCCCGGCCGAGCGCAGGCAGCAGGTCCAGGACATGGCGAAGAACTTCATCACCGCCTTCGGTGAAGGCATCGAACTGCTGGACTGGATGTCGCCGGAGACCAAGAAGCAGGCGCAGGTCAAGCTCTCGAAGATCAAGGTCAAGATCGGCTACCCGAACAAGTGGCGCGATTACGCCAGGCTGAGGGTCGTGCGCGGCGACCTGGTTGGCAACGTGATGCGCTCGCGGGAATTCAGCCACGAGTACAACGTGGGTCGCCTCGGCAAGCCGGTCGACCGCAGCGCCTGGAGCATGTCGCCGCAGACCGTGAACGCCTATTACAGCCCGACCCTGAACGAGGTCGTGTTCCCGGCGGCGCGCCTGCAGTATCCGCTGTACGACGCCGACGCCGAGCCGGCAGTGAACTACGGCTCGGTCGGCATCTCGATCGGCCACGAGATCAGCCACGCATTTGATGACAAGGGTTCGCAGTTCGACGGCGACGGCAACCTGCGTAACTGGTGGACCAGGGAAGATGCGGAGAAATTCGCAGCGCGCGGCAAGGTGCTGGTCGCGCAATACGGCGCCTACAGCCCGCTGCCCGGCTACACGGTAAATGGCGACCTGACCCTGGGCGAGAACATCGCCGACAACGCCGGCGCCATCATGGCCAGCCGCGCCTATAAGATCTATCTGAAGGGCAAGCCGGGGCCGGTGATCGACGGTTTCAGCGCCGAGCAGCGTTTGTTCATGGGCTTGTCCCAGGCCCGCAAGGGCAAGGCGCGCGATGCGGCACTGGTGGCCCAGGTCAAGTCGGACCCGCACTCGCCGGCGGAATTCCGCGTCAACGGCAGCCTGCGCAACCATCCGGGCTTCTATGAAGCCTTCGAGGTCAAGCCGGGCGACAAGATGTACCTGGCGCCGCAGGAGCGCGTGATTTTCTGGTAATCCAGCCCTCGAGCTAAAGAAAACGCCACCCTCGGGTGGCGTTGTTCGTTATGGCTGGCCGCGCTTATTTCGGCATGATCACCGAGTCGATGACGTGGATAACGCCGTTGTCTGCTTCCACATCGGTCTTGACGACCTTGGCCTTGTCGACCATCACGTTCTTGCCCTTGGCGCTCACCATCAGGCTGCTGCCCTCGACCGTCACGACCGCGCCCGGCTTCACGCTCGCCGCCATCACTTTGCCCGGCACCACGTGATAGGTCAGGATTTTGGTGAGCGCTGCCTTGTCCTTCAGCAGTGCGTCCAGCTTCGCCTTCGGGATCTTGGCAAAGGCTGCGTCGGTTGGTGCGAAGACAGTGAACGGACCTGGGCCCTTGAGCGTGTCGACCAGGCCCGCTGCCTGGACCGCCGCAACCAGGGTGTTGAAGCTGCCGGCCGACTTTGCCGTGTCGACGATGTCTGCGGCCTGTGCGGCGGAAAGGGAGAATGCCATGACGGCGCCGAGTACCAGTTTCTTCATTTTGAACTCCTGAGGTGGGTTTGTACCGCTGTTGTATTGGAAGTTAAGCGGTATTTGCCAATATGTCTAGGGGTGAACCGCATTGCGCGCACCAAATGCGGTTCAAAATGGTGTCAGTCGGCAGATGGTGAACCGCTATTTGATAACTGAACCGGGTTGCCTGAGCCAGGGAGCAGGCGTGCTACCCTCATTGTTCAGCAACCAACTCCTAGACAACATGAAACCCATCCTTGCCGCTTTCGCCGCGACGTCCCTGCTTGCCGGCTGCGCCACGCCGGCGCCCACCGACGCACGCGACCAGTTCATGGCCACGCTGCAGGGCATGTGCGGCCAGCGCTTCGAAGGCGGCCTGGCCTATGCGATCGATCCGAACAGCGAATTCCGCGGCAAGAAGATATCGACCGAAGTCGTCTGCACACCTGCAGGCGTGCGCATGCCGGTGCTGGTCGGCGAGGACCGTTCGCGCACCTGGATCTTCACCCGTCCGGCAGCCGGCCTGGAGCTGCGGCACGACCACCGCCACCCGGACGGCACGCCCGACGCGGTGACCATGTACGGCGGCATGGCGAAGGAGGGCGGCACGGCGCGCTCGCAAGCCTTCCTTGCCGATGCCGCCACTGCCCGCATGGTTCCCGGGGCGGAGACCAATGTCTGGACCGTCAGCCTCAGCGAGGATGGGAAGGTGTTGAGCTATCGGCTGGAGCGGCATGCCAAGCCGCGCGCGGAATTTGTCATGACGCGGGTCGCGTCCAGGACCTGAGTCCGGCCAGTGGTGATGCAACGGCAAAGTAAAAACGCCACCTCTTCGGTTGCGTTTTTACTTTGCTGCTGAGTTCTTGGTGGCCCGGGGGCGGAATTGAGGCACCGGCACAAGGATGTTCAATCCTCTGCGCTCGCATCTGGGCTACCAAACCTCGGCCATCGCTCGCGCCGCGCATTATCAGTTTTGCTTGAAAAGCTCAAGCATGGGAGGACTGATAAAATTTGCCCTAGCCTTCCGACGCCCATTTGCAGGAGTACACAAATCCTAGGTCTTTTACTCAGAACGGCGATACGTACGCCAAAGCTCATGATCGCCGTTGCGTTATTGGGGCTGGCAGCCTTGGCCAGCACGATGACCTACACCGGTTTCCTTGTCGTCGGGGTGTTGGCCGATTACCTCGGCACTGGCCGGGTCATCGCAGGCCTCCTTCTTGCTGGTCTTTTTGCAAGATTTCCCTGGATAAGCAACGGTAAGCTGCGCATAGTCGGCCTGTTACCGAAACCTGCCCGTCGACCGCTCATCGTGGGCATCCTCGCACTGTGCTTGTTGAACTTCCTGTGGCGGGGCGAATACGTGCCGGCAGGATTCACAGGGTTTGCTTTGGCTTTTCTTCTCACCTACCCCTGGTTGAGGAGAGCGATATTCAATCGAATGGTATCGTCTGTCTACAAATTCACTGGCCAAAAGCCTTCCAAAAGCACCGATGACACGGTGATCGAGGGTGAGTTCAAGGAAAAGAAAGACTGAAGGATCGCCTTGAGTTTGGCGGATACTTCTTCAAGGCTAACAACACAAGGGTTTTGAACCCCAGAAACGAAAACGCCAACCTGCATGGGTTGGCGTTTTGCTTTACTGCTGAATTCTTCGTGGCCCGGGGCGGAATCGAGCCACCGGCACAAGGATGTTCAATTCTCGTTCCGGCATTCTTCTGCTGCCGGCTTGGAGGCGCGGCGGCATCTTTCCGAGCAATACTTGACCTGATCCCAGTCGCGCTCCCACTTTTTGCGCCAGGTAAAAGTAAGCGAGCAGTGCGCGCATATCTTGGACGGAAGCTCGGATTTCTTGCGCATTTTCATGGCAGTAATTGTACAGCCGTGATGCGCAAGACAGGTCATTCCTGCCTGCATGGCCGGCTTATCGTGGACGGCAAGCTACCAGGGCAATTCGGCGCCATTGTAGGATCGGAATGAGCCGCTGTTTGCCGGCGTTAGCGCATCGATGACATGCAGCATTTCGGCAGCGGCGTCACGTGCAGGGCGCCCGACGGTTTCGCCCCGAAATGGTTGCGATAGGCGTGAGCTGACGGTGCCCGGATGCAGTGCAACGAGCACACTGTTTTTCTGGCTGCGTGCGACTTCGATTGCGGCTGTCTTGACCATCATATTGAGGGCGGCCTTGGAAGCGCGGTAGCTGTACCAGCCACCCAGCCGGTTGTCGCCGATGCTGCCCACCTTTGCTGACAGCATGGCCATGATGGCGCGTTCGCTGGCCAGCAGCGCGACGAAATGGCGCATCACCAGCGCGGGACCGAAGGTATTCGCCTGGAAGGTCGCCTGCATCTGCATGTAATTCAGGTCGGCCAGGCGTTTCTCCGGCATGAAGGCTTCGCTGTGCAACAGGCCCGCCGCATTGATGATCAGGTGGTAACGTGGGCCGGCACCGAGGACACGTGCTGCGTCGGCGACGCTGTTTTCGTCAGTGAAGTCGAGGCGCGGCGTTGAGTGGCGGTGCAGGCCACACACGGATGCGCAGCGCGGCGAACTCCTGAGCAAGTCGACAAAGGCTGCCCCGATCGCACCCGAGGCTCCTATCACCAATGCGTGAAACTGGTCGGGAAGACTGCTCATCATGATGTAATTCTCCTCGTAATCGGACTGGGAACTGAGTGTACCGGAGGTATGGCGGGACACGAGCGGAGACGACCGAATCGTTTGGCAAAGTGAACGGCGGCGACCACCACGCGACTCCGTTAAACTGCCGGGTCGTGGCGACCGACGATTGCTTAATCGCCGAAATGTAACAAGGTAAAGATGACTACGACAGAACGCACATCAGGGCGCACGATCAGGCTGATCCTTGGCGACCAGCTCAATCTGCAGCATCGCTGGTTTACCGACGTTGACGACGCAACAATCTATGTCTTGATGGAGGTGCGGCAAGAAACCGACTATGTACTCCATCATGCACAAAAAATCCTGGCGATCTTTGCCGCGATGCGTGACCTGGCGCGCCAGCTACGCGAGGCTGGCCACCATGTGCATTATCTGGCGATCGACGACCCGCAGAACTTACAATCGATTCCCGCCAATATCGACGCACTGATCATTCAGTACCGGGCGACCGCTGTTGAATACCAGGCGCCAGACGAATGGCGCCTTGATGAGCAGTTGTATCAGCACGGACGTCGCTCGCGGGTCCCCTATTTAATGGTCGATAGCGACCATTTCTATTCAACCCGTAATCAGGCCGCCGACATTTTTGCGGGGCGCAAGCAATGGCTGATGGAGTTTTTCTACCGCCAGATGCGCGTCGAGCACCGGGTCCTGATGGAAGACGCCGGCAAGCCGGTGGGTGGCCAGTGGAACTATGATGCCGCCAACCGCAAGCCGTGGCGCGGCAAACCGGCCGAGCCGAGCGATCCTCGGACCTTGCATGATCATTCCAGCTTGTGGAAAACGATTGTGGATGCGGGCGTGACAAGCTTTGGCAATCCAAAAGCCGATCAGCTCGCATGGGCGCTGAACCGGGAAGAGGCCTTGCAACAACTGGATGCGTTTATCGATAAGGCGTTGCCGCACTTCGGTGATTTTCAAGATGCGATGAGCGTCAACGCGTGGCGCTTATTCCATTCGCTGTTGTCGTTCGCTTTGAACGTCAAGATGTTGAATCCGCGCGAAGTCGTCATCAGAGCTGAGGCCGCTTATCATGCGGGGCATGCACCACTGGCGGCAGTAGAAGGCTTTATCCGGCAGATTTTAGGGTGGCGTGAATATGTGCGCGGCGTGTATTGGGCAAAGATGCCCGAGTACTCGGAAAAGAACTTTTTCGGCCATACGCGGGCGCTGCCAGCCTGGTTCTGGGATGGCAAAACCACGATGAACTGCCTGAATCACGCGATAACGCAATCGCTGGAGCAGGCACATGCACATCACATCCAGCGCCTGATGATTATTGGTAATTTCGCCCTGCTTGCAGGCCTGGATCCTGGGGAGGTGCACCGGTGGTATCTGGGCATCTACATCGACGCCTTCGAGTGGGTCGAACTTCCCAATACGGTGGGCATGAGCCAGTTCGCCGACGGCGGTTTATTGGCAACCAAACCCTATGTCTCCAGTGCCGCCTATATCGACCGGATGAGCGATTATTGCAAAGGCTGCCACTACGATAAAAGAAGCCGCATTGGCGATCTTGCCTGTCCGTTCAACGCGCTGTACTGGGATTTTTTCCGTCGCAACGCGCCTGCCTTGGCAAGGAATCCACGCATTGGCATGGTGTACCGACAGCTGGAGAAAATGGACGAAGCTGCGGTTGTGGACTGCCAACGGCAGGCTCAATGGATCACGGCGAACCTGGATTTGCTGTGACGCTGCGCTTTCCTCTAACCGTGATCGGCTCGCCTACCGAAAACGCAGCTCATGAATGCAGTTGTACCACTGCTTGCCTGAGTTCCCGAGCAAGATTGGCAGTTTCAGTTTGTGCTTGGCCGCGAGCTCGGAAGTGGGAGGTGAGCCCCGACCGGCAATTGACCGGCCGCGAGACTTTGGATTCCAGAAACAAAAACGCCAACCTGCATGGGTTGGCGTTTTGCTTTGCTGCTGAATTCTTGGTGGCCCGGGGCGGAATCGAACCACCGACACAAGGATTTTCAATCCTCTGCTCTACCAACTGAGCTACCAGGCCAAGAGAGGCATGATTATAGCCAGCGTTTTTCATCTGCGCAAGCCCCAGCAGTAACGGAGCAATTGCCGCGCGCTTGGAGGCGCCCGGGGCGGTATGTTGACATCTCGCTATAATGTCTCTCATGACTACGACCACCGCCCAGCACCGCAGCGACGTCTGCATCGTCGGCAATGGCGCCATCGCCAAGACCGCCGCCCTTGGTTTTGCCCAGTCGGGGTATAGCGTCACCCTCTTGGTGCCGCCGTCGCGCCCGGCGCCGGAAAAACCGGTCTCGTCGGCAGCCGACAGGCCGTGGGATGCACGGGTTTACGCCCTGAACCACACGGCGCATGACCTGCTGGCCTCGCTCAAGGTCTGGGGCGCCCTCGACCTGGAACGGGTGCAGGCGGTCGATGCGATGGACATCCACGGCGACGGCAAGCAGGGCGGCAATCTCGGTTTCGACGCCTTTGGCGCCCACGTCGGCACGCTCGCGTGGATCGTCGAGGACAGCAACCTGAACGGCGCGCTCGATGCCGCGCTCAAGTTCGCGGCCAACGTCCAGCTGGTTTCGGGCTGCGCCGTCGACCTTGCTTGCAGCGAATTGGGCGCGGCGGTGCTGTTAGACGACGGCACGAAAATCGCCTGCGAACTGGTGGTCGGCGCCGACGGCCGCGAATCCTGGGTGCGCGGGCAGTGCGACATCGGGGTCGATTACCGCATGTACCACCAGCGCGCCATCGTCACCAATTTTTCCTGCGACACGCCGCACCATGGCGTGGCCTACCAGTGGTTCACCTGCGCCGACGGCATCATCGCGCTGTTGCCGCTGCCGGGCAACCGGGTCTCGCTGGTGTGGTCGGCCCCGGAAACCCTGGCCGACACGCTGATGGAAGAATCGCTCGGCGAAATGGCGATCCGCCTTGCCGAATACGCCGACGAAAAGCTCGGCGTGCTACGGCCGCTGCAGCCGGAAGACGTCAAGGCGGTGCCGCTGGCGCTGGTGCGTCCGCACTCGCCGGTCGCCCCGCGCGTGGCCCTGGTCGGCGATGCCGCCCATGCGGTGCACCCGCTGGCCGGCCATGGCATGAACCTGGGCTTCGGCGACATTGTCGACCTGCTCGAGGTGCTGCGCGAGCGCGAAGACCGGCGCGGGATTGCCGACGAGCGCGTGCTGGCCCGCTACGCCCGCAAGCGCAAGGAAGACGTGCTGCTCATGCAATGGGCAACCGACGGCCTCGAGCGCTTGTTCGGCGCCAACCTCGAACCGGTGCGCATAGCACGCAATTTCGGATTAAACTTGCTCGATAAATTTCCTGGTGTAAAGCGTCGCCTGATGGCGCATGCAATGGGCAAGTAATCCGGTAAGCCGGGCAAGTAACTTTTAAGGAAATACCATGTTGAAAACGAAGGTCGCCGTCCTGCTGGCGACGGGCCTGCTCGCATCCTGCGTCGAGGCGCAGAACGCCACCGAGGCGAACATCAAGAAGGCGCTCGAACCGCGCCTGGGCGGCGCCAAGATCGAATCGATCCGCGAGACGCCGTACAGCGGCCTGTTCGAAGTGCGCGTGGCCGGCGACATCCTGTATACGGACAAGAAGGGCGATTACCTGTTCATCGGCCGTATCTACGACACCAAGACCTCGACCGACCTGACCACCGCGCGTATCGAAGAGATCAACAAGATCAAGTTCTCCGACCTGCCGCTGGAGATGGCGCTCAAGCAGGTCAAGGGCAATGGCAAGCGTACGATCGCGGTGTTCGAAGACCCGAACTGCGGCTACTGCAAGCGCCTGCGCCAGACCACGCTCAAGGACATCGACAACGTCACGATCTATACCTTCATGTACAACATCCTGTCCGAGGATTCGTTCGTGAAGTCGAAGAACATCTGGTGCGCCCCTGACCGCATCAAGGCCTGGGACGACTGGATGATCAACGGCAAGCTGCCGCCGACGGCGCCAAGCGCCTGCGACTCGCCGAACGACAAGGTTGCCGCCCTGGGCCAGAAACTCAAGATCACGGGTACGCCGGCCATCTTCTTCACCGACGGCACCCGCATCCCGGGCGCGGTCGACCTGAAGTCGCTGGAAGCCAAGCTGCAGTCGCTGAAGTAAGTACAGGAAGCGGCACGTGCTCACCTTGAACATCAACGGGCGGGTCCTGGAGGTCGACGCCGATCCCGCCACGCCCATCCTGTGGGCGCTGCGCGACCAGCTCGATATGACCGGCACCAAGTTCGGCTGCGGCGCGGCGCTGTGCGGCGCCTGCACCGTGCACCTGGACGGCAATCCGGTCCGTTCCTGCGTCACGCCGATATCCAGCGCGCAGGGCCACAAGATCACGACCATCGAAGCGATGGAGGGCGACACGATCGGCAAGGCGGTGCAGGACGCGTGGGTCAGGCACGACGTGCCGCAGTGCGGCTACTGCCAGAGCGGGCAGGTGATGAGTGCCGTGGCCCTGCTGCGCACCAACAAGCGCCCGAGCGATGCCGACATCGACGGCGCAATGAGCGGCAACATCTGCCGCTGCGGCACCTACCAACGCATCCGCGCGGCCATCAAGGATGCCGCCGACACGCTGGCCTGAGACAATGGCCCCGACCGGCATCCTGCTTGCCGCCGGACGGGGACGCCGTTTCGATCCTTCGGGAGCACGCAACAAGCTGCTGCAGCGGCTGCCCGGCGGCGAGCTGGTGGTGGCCGCCAGTGCGCGCCGGCTGCTCGCCTGCGTTCCCCGCGTGGTGGCAGTCGTGCCGCCGGAAGATGGCGGCGTGGCCGATGCCTTGCGCGCACTCGGCTGCGAAGTCACCGTATGCGCGCACGCCGACACCGGCATGGGCGCATCGCTCGTCCATGCGATTCGTCACTCTTTACCGTCGGAAGGCTGGCTGGTAGCACTGGGCGACATGCCCTTCGTGCAGGACACCACGCTGGCCGCGCTGCGCGACGCCGTGGCGCATGGCGCCGACGGCCACACGATCGCGGTGCCGGTGAGCGGCGGCCGGCGCGGCAACCCGGTGGCCTTCGGCGCGGGGCACCTCGATGCCCTGCTGGCGCTGGGCGGCGACCAGGGCGCGCGCCGCCTGCTGCAGACCCATCCGGTCACCGGGATCGAGGTCGACGACCCCGGCATCCTGCGCGATATCGACAGTCCGTCAGACCTTCCGGTATGACATATGCATGTCATAGTTTCCCGCCGTGATCGAATCGGATTACACTAGAGAGAACAACAACTATAAGACCTGCCGGACGACCACGATCCCATCATGAAGAAACCATCCCAGAAAAAGCAGCCCGCCATCCTGTACACCATCGTGCCGAAAGACCTGGCCGGCCACCTCTTCAACGTGACCGTCACGGTCGCAGCGCCAGATCCGGAAGGTCAGGTATTCGCGCTGCCGGCCTGGATCCCGGGCAGCTACATGATTCGTGAGTTCGCCCGCAACATCGTGCGCATCCGCGCCGAAAGCGGCGGCCTTGACGTCACGCTGGTTAAACTGGACAAGCACTCGTGGCGCGCCGCGCGCACGGCCGGCCCGCTGACCCTGCACTACGAGGTCTATGCCTGGGACCTGTCGGTGCGCGCCGCCCACCTCGACCAGACCCATGGTTTCTTCAACGGCACCAGCGTGTTCCTGCGCGTGGCCGGCCAGGAAGGTTTGGCGCATCAGGTGGACATCCAGCGTCCCGCCGACCCGGCCGCGAAAGGCTGGCGCGTCGCCACCGCGATGCGCGAACTGGGCGCAAAACGCTACGGCTTCGGCACCTATGTCGCGGGCGACTACGACGAACTGATCGACCACCCGGTGGAGATGGGCGACTTCGAGCTGGCCAGCTTCGACGCCTGCGGCATCCCGCACGACATCGTCATCACCGGCCGCGTGCCGAACCTCGACATGGCACGCCTGCAGGCCGACCTGAAGGCGATCTGCGAAACCCAGATCGCCTTCTTCGAACCTCAGACCCGGCGCGCGCCGATGGAGCGCTACGTGTTCATGACGATGGCGGTCGGCGACGGCTACGGCGGCCTGGAACACCGCGCCTCGACCGCCCTGATCTGCGCCCGCGCCGACCTGCCATGCACGGCCAGCGCCAAGAGCGCCGAGCCGGGCGAAGGCTATTTGCGCTTCCTCGGCCTGTGCAGCCACGAGTACTTCCACACCTGGAACGTCAAGCGCATCAAACCGGCGGTGTTCGCGCCCTACGACCTGCAGACCGAGAACTACACGCCGCTGCTCTGGCTGTTCGAGGGCTTCACCAGCTATTACGACGACCTGATGCTGGTGCGCGCCGGGATCATTGGCGAAGCCACCTACCTGAAGCTGCAGGCCAAGACCATCGGCGGTGTCCTGCGCGGCACTGGCCGTACCAAGCAGAGCGTGGCCGATTCGAGCTTCGATGCCTGGAGCAAGTACTACCGCCAGGACGAGAATTCGCCGAACGCCATCATCAGCTATTACACCAAGGGCTCGCTGATTGCGCTGGCCTTCGACCTGACCATCCGCGCCAAGACCGGCGGCGCCAAATCGCTCGACAACGTGATGCTGGCGCTGTGGGAGCGTTTCGGGCGCGACTTTTACGCCGGTGTGGGGCGCGGCGTGACGGAAGCGGAAGTCGAGGCGATCTTCGACGAGGTCTGCGGCGCGAAGCTGCGCACTTTGTTCGAGCGCTGGGTGCGCGGCCTAGAAGACCTGCCGCTGGCCAAGCTGTACGCGCCGTTCGGCGTCAAGCTGGCGGATGAGCGCAAGAACGCCAAGGCCTCGCTCGACGCCGGCATCGGCCGCGACCCGGCGGGCGCCAAGCTGACCCAGGTCCACGAAGGCGGCGCCGCACACCGGGCCGGCCTGTCGGCGCAGGACATCGTCATCGCCATCGACGGCCTGCGCGTCAACGGCAACCCCTCGAACGTCGACACGCTGGTGGCGCGCTACCGCGTCGGCGACAAGGTGGTCGTGCACGCTTTCCGCCGCGATGAGCTGATGAGCTTTGACGTGACCCTGCAGGGTGACCGCGTGCCGAGCATCACCCTGTCGCAGGCGGTCGCCGGCAAGAAGTCGTCGCTACTTCCGCGTCCAAGCGCCATCTGAGGCCGCGTTGCCGCATCCCGTAGGGTGGGCGGATTCCGCCCACGCGTTCAACCAGTGCCAGCCTTGAGGTCCACTTGAAAACTGCCCTGTACAGCATCGCCGCCATCCTCGCCCTCGCCACGACCCCTGCATTTGCCCAGCTCCCAGCCCCCCTGAAAACCGACGTCACCACCCGCGTCAACGCCATGTATCCGTGGCTCGACACCGTCTACAAAGACCTCCACGCCCACCCCGAAATCGCTTTCCAGGAAACCCGCACCGCCGGCAAGCTGGCCGCCGAAATGCGCAAGCTCGGTTTCGAGGTCACCGAAAAAGTCGGCAAGACCGGCGTGGTCGCCGTGCTGAAGAACGGCGCCGGCCCGACGGTGCTGGTGCGCACCGACATGGACGGCCTGCCGATGGAAGAAAAAACCGGCCTTCCGTATGCCAGCCGCGTCCGCGCCATGAGCGACGGCCGCGAAAGCTTCGTCACCCATAGCTGCGGCCACGACGTGCACATGGCGAGCTGGCTCGGCAGCGCACGTACGCTGGTGGAACTCAAGTCGCAATGGAAGGGCACCCTGGTATTCATCGCCCAGCCGGCGGAAGAAATCGCCGGCGGCGCCAGGGCGATGCTGGACGACGGTTTGTTCAAGCGCTTCCCCAAGCCTGACTACGCGTTCGCGCTGCATTCCTGGCCTTTGGCGCACGGGACGGTCGGCTTCAATTCCGGTCCGGTCTCGTCGAATTCGGACACCATCGAATTCGTGTTCAAGGGCCGCGGCGGCCACGGCTCGGCGCCGGACAAGTCAGTCGACCCGATCACCATCGCCGCGCGCTTCGTGGTGGACGTGCAGACGGTCATCAGCCGCGAGAAGGACCCGAAGGAATTCGGCGTCGTCACCATCGGCGCGATCCAGGGGGGCACCGTCGGCAACATCATCCCGGACAGCGTGCTGGTGCGCGGGACCATCCGTTCGTACAGCCCGGCCGTGCGCGCCAAGCTGCTGGAGGGCGTGCGCCGTGTCGCCAATGCGTCCGCCGCCATGGCGGGTGCACCGGCGCCGGACCTCAAGTTCATCAGCGGCGGCGAGGCCATCGTCAACAGCGAAGCGCTGGTAAACAAAACCGAGGCCGTGTTCAGGGATGCCTTCGGCGCCGCGAATGCCCAGCGCATGCCGGCCATGACGGCCAGCGAAGACTTCTCGGTCTTCGTCAATGAAGGCGTGCCGTCGATGTTCTTCTTCACCGGCATCTACGACCCGAAAGCGGTGCTTGAGGCCGCGCGCGAGGGCGGCAAGCCAATCGCCTTCAACCATTCACCGTTCTATGCACCGGTGCCGGAACCGTCGATCAAGACCGCCGCACAGGCCATGAGCCTGGCCGTGCTGAACGTACTCGGGCGCTGAACGCACCCGCCTCCTCGGGGGCGGAATCTCACTCCTGCGGTCCGGCGAGCGAACGTAGCTGGAAGCGGTAGCTCGCGTCGAACAGGAAAGTTTCCGAGAAGGTCATCGCGCTGCTGTTCCTCACCAGCAGCCCATCGGGCCGGGGCAGCGGACCGCTGCGCCGCATCGACGCCAGCGCAACCTGCGACGCCTCGGGGTCGCGCGAGCGCTGCACCTGCACGTCGGTCAGCTGGCCTTCCTTGTCCACGGTAATGTTGACGACCACGATGGCGGGCAGCATCGGCGGTAGCTGGCCGCTGAAGATGCGGTCCGCGTTGCGGTCGACGATGCGGCGCGCCACGCTCGCCTTGTAGGCTTCCAATGTCAGCGACGGGGGCGGGACGGGAGCGGCCGCCGGCAGTGGGGCGACGATGACGGTAACCCGGCTTTCAGGTGCCGCATCGGGAGGGGGCGGGCCCGCGCATCCGCACAGGACTGCCAGCAGCGCAGTTGGCAGGATTGGGGGCCGCGCTTTATTGCCAAGAGGGATGTTCATGGTGGATGAATGAAGATCGCAGGTTGGCGCTTCGAGAGCGCTCTCCTTTGACTCGTCAATTCATCCGGAGTTCCGGATCACCCAAACAGGCGCTGCAACTCAACCCCAGGCTCCGGCGCGCGCATGAATGCCTCCCCGACGAGGAAGGCGTGCACCTCCGCCTCGCGCATGCGCTTCACGTCGGCCGGCCCCATGATCCCCGATTCCGTCACGACGATGCGTTCCGGCGGAATGCGCGGCAGCAGTCCCAGCGTCGTCTCCAGCGTTACCTCGAAAGTGCGCAGGTTGCGGTTGTTGATGCCCACCAGCGGCGTCTGCAGCTTGAGCGCCGCGGTCAGCTCGTCGCCATCGTGTACTTCGACCAGCACGTCCATCCCCAGTTCGTGCGCGCAGGCTTCCAGTTCCGCCATCAGCCCGTGGTCCAGCGCCGACACGATCAGGAGGATCGCATCCGCCCCCATCGCGCGTGCTTCGTAGACCTGGTACAGGTCGACCATGAAGTCCTTGCGGATGACGGGCAGCGCGCAGGCGGATCTAGCCTGGCGCAGGTAATCGACGGAGCCCTGGAAGAACTGCACGTCGGTCAGCACCGACAGGCAGGCCGCGCCATATTCCGCATAGCTTTGCGCGATCGCCGCCGGCTGGAAGTCCGGCCGCAGCACGCCTTTCGACGGCGAGGCCTTCTTCACTTCCGCGATGATGCCGGCATGGCCAGCCGCGATCTTGCTGCGCAGGCTGGTTTCGAAACCGCGGATGCCGCGGCGTGCTTCGGGATCGCCTTCCACCTCGCGGCGCAGGCTGAACAGGTCGCGGTGCTTCTTCGCCGCGGCCACTTCGTCGGCCTTGACGGCCAGGATTTTGTTGAGGATGTCGGACATGGAAAACCTTTAATTCTGCTCAGCCAGGGCGAGCTTGATGCCGAGCCAGGCGAACAGGCCGCCGGTAACCCGGTTGAGCCACAGCGAGGCGGTCTGGTTGATCTTGATGCGGGCGCTGGCAAAGGCGGTGAAGAGCGCGAGGCCGCAACACCACAGCATGCCGTTGACGTTGAAAATGCAGCCCAGGACGATGAAGGCCAGCGTCTTGGTCGGCGAAGCCGCATCGATAAACTGCGGCACGAAGGCCAGGAAGAACAGCGCCACCTTCGGGTTCAGCACATTGGTCAGCACGCCCTGTGCGAAGATTTTTCGGTAGGGCAGGGGCGTCACCGCCAGCTGCGCAGCCGTCGTGGCGCTGCTCCGGCGGCTGCGCAGCAGGCCAATCGCCATATACAGGATGTAGGCCGCCCCGATGTATTTGACTACCGTGAAGGCGGTAGCCGAGGTGGCGAGGATCGCCGACAGCCCGAGCGCCGCCGCCAGCACATGGACCATGGTCCCGGCGCCGATACCCAGCGCGGCCGCAACGCCCGCGCGCCAGCCCTGGGTGGCGCTGCGCGCCATGATCAGCAGCGAATCCGGTCCCGGCATGATGTTCAGCAGCAGTCCCGAGATGACGAACAGCGCCAGGTCGTGGATGCCGAACATCAGCGCGCACCGACCTGTGACCCTGCCAGCTGCCGGGTCACCTGCACGAACTGCTCGAGCTTGGCGGTCGCCGCGCCGGAGGCGATCGCCGCGCGTGCTTTCGCCAGGCCTTCCTCGATCGAAGCGCTCACCCCGGCCGCGTACAGTGCGGTGCCGGCATTGAGCGCCACGATGTCGGTCGCCGGTCCCGGCTCTCCACGCAACGCTTCCAGCACGCGCAGCTTCGATTCGGCCGTATCGGCCACTTTCAGGTTGCGGCTCGAGATCATCGGCATGCCGAAGTCTTCGGGGTGGATCTCGTATTCGCGGATCTCGCCGTTGACCAGCTCACCGACCAGGGTGCCAGCGCCGAGCGAGACCTCGTCCATGTTGTCGCGGCCCCAGACCACCATCGCATGCTGGGCGCCGAGGCGCTGCAGCACGCGCACCTGGATGCCGACCAGGTCGGGGTGAAACACGCCCATCAGGATGTTCGGCGCACCGGCCGGGTTGGTCAGCGGCCCCAGGATGTTGAAGATGCTGCGCACGCCCAGTTCGCGGCGCACCGGCGCCACGTGCTTCATGGCCGCATGGTGGTTGGGGGCGAACATGAAGCCGATGCCGGTCTGGGCGATCGATTGCGCGATCTGCTCGGGTTTCAGGTCGATGCAGGCGCCCAGCGCTTCGATCACGTCCGCGCTGCCGCTCGAGGACGACACGCTGCGCCCGCCGTGCTTGGCCACGCGTGCGCCGGCGGCGGCGGCCACGAACATCGAGGCGCTCGAGATGTTGAAGGTATTCGCGCCGTCACCGCCGGTGCCGACGATGTCGAGCAGCCTGGTGGTGTCGGCCATCGGCACCTTGGTCGAGAATTCGCGCATCACCTGGGCAGCGGCGGTGATCTCGCCGATGGTTTCCTTCTTCACGCGCAGGCCCATGGTCAGCGCCGCCACCATGGTCGGCGACATCTCGCCCGACATGATCTGGCGGAACAGGTGCAGCATCTCGTCGTGGAAGATCTCGCGGTGTTCGATACAGCGCAGCAGGGCTTCTTGTGGGGTGATCGGCATGTCGGGTCCAGTTTTAGTGAGAGTGTGACTCTGCAGCATACTTCTATGAGTTTTCCCCAGCACCGTCGTTCCGGCGAAGGCCGGAACCTAAGTTCGTCGCGTTACGCCGACATCAAGCTTGCGAGCTGAGCATGCAACTTGGATTCCGGCCTTCGCCGGAAGTCGGTTCCGCCAGTGGCGGGAACGACGGTCTGAAGTGCGGTGGTGTACGGTAAGGCTGCGGTCTACGTCAGCGCACGAGAAAATTTTTCAACAGCGCATGTCCATGCTCCGACAGGATCGATTCCGGATGGAACTGCACACCCTCGATATCGAACTCCTTGTGGCGCACGCCCATAATTTCGCCGTCGTCGGTCCAGGCGGTCACTTCCAGGCAGTCCGGCAGCGAAGCGCGCTCGATGGCCAGCGAGTGGTAGCGGATCACGGTGAACGGGCTCGGCAAGCCCTTGAACACGCCTTCGCCAGTGTGGGCGATCAGCGAGGTCTTGCCGTGCATGACCTGCTTGGCGCGGATCACCTTGCCCCCGAACGCTTCGCCGATGGCCTGGTGTCCCAGGCAGACGCCCAGGATCGGCAGCTTGCCCTTGAATTCGCGCAGGATGTCGAGCGAGATGCCGGCATCCTTCGGCGCCTTCGGGCCCGGCGAGATGCAGATGCGCTCCGGCGCCATCGTCTCGATCTGCTCGAGTGTGATCTGGTCGTTGCGCACGGTGTGCACGTCCTCGCCCAGCTCGCCCAGGTACTGGACGATGTTATAGGTGAACGAGTCGTAGTTGTCGATCATCAGCAGCATGTCAGAACTCCCCATCCAGGCCGTCTTGCACTTGCTCGGCCGCGCGCAATACGGCGCGCGCCTTGTTTTCGGTTTCCTGCCATTCCATCTCGGGGATCGAGTCCGCCACGATGCCCGCCGCAGCCTGCACGTACAGGTTGCCGTCCTTGATCACGCCGGTGCGGATCGCGATCGCCACGTCCATCTCGCCGCCAAAACTCAGGTAGCCGCAGGCGCCGCCGTAGATCCCTCGCTTGACCGGCTCGAGTTCATCGATCACTTCCATTGCACGCACCTTCGGCGCACCGGTCAGGGTGCCGGCCGGGAAGGTGGCGCGCAGCACGTCGAGATTGGACATGCCGTCTTTCAGCTTGCCCTCGACATTCGAGACGATGTGCTGCACGTGCGAATACTTTTCGATGACCATACGGTCGGTGACTTTCACGCTGCCGGTGTCGGCGATGCGGCCGACGTCGTTGCGCGCCAGGTCGATCAGCATCACGTGCTCGGCGACTTCCTTCGGATCCGACAGCAGCTCGGCCGCCAGTTCGGTATCGCGTTCCGGCGTCGCGCCGCGCGGGCGGGTGCCGGCGATCGGGCGCAGCGTGACCTTCTTGCCGCCCTCCGGCAGGGCTTCGTTACGCACCAGGATTTCCGGCGACGAGCCGACGATCTGCATGTCGCCGAAGTTGTAGTAGTACATGTACGGCGACGGATTCAGCGAGCGCAGCGAACGGTAGAGCGACAGCGGCGAATCGACATAGGGCTTGCGGATGCGCTGGCCGATCTGCACCTGCATCAGGTCGCCGGCCATCACGTATTCGTGGGCCCTCGCCACGGCCTTCAGGTAGTCTTCCTTGCTGAACTCGCGCACCGCTTCGGTACGGACGGAACTCGAGGTCACCGGCGCATCCACGCTCCGGCGCAGCATCATGCGCAGGTCTTTCAGGCGCTGGCGGGTCTTCATGTAGGCCTCCGGCTGGGCCGGATCCGCATACACGATCAGGTACAGCTTGCCCGACAGGTTGTCGATCACCGCCAGCTCTTCGGTCAGCATCAGCTGGATGTCCGGCAGCCCGAGTGCGTCCGGCGGGGCGGTATCAAGCAGCTTGGGCTCGATATGGCGCACGGTGTCGTAGCCGAAATAGCCGGCCAGGCCGCCGCAGAAGCGGGGCAGGCCGGGACGCAGGGCCACCCTGAAACGCGCCTGGTAGGCTTCGATGAAGTCGAGCGGATTGCCCTCGTGCGTCTCGACGACTTCGCCGTGTTTCACGACCTCGGTCAGCTGGCCCGAGGTGCGCAGCAGCGTCGATGCCGGCAGGCCGATGAAGGAATAGCGGCCGAAGCGCTCGCCGCCGACGACCGACTCGAGCAGGAAGGTGTTCTTCCCGGCGCCCTGCGACTGGGCCAGCTTGAGGTAGAGCGTGAGTGGGGTCTCCAGATCGGCGAAGGCTTCCGCGATCAATGGGATGCGGTTATAGCCCTGGTTGGCCAGCGACTTGAATTCGAGTTCGGTCATGCTTTTCTCCAGTCCGCCCGAGATGAGGGTAGGGCGGTGGTTCAGTTCAAAAAACCTGCCGGAGAACGAATGCATCCGGCAGCAATCAGCGCGGGTCAGTTAGCCCAGGATTGCCAGCGTCGCCACAGCCAGGCCTCGAGGGCGCCGGTCTGGTTGACAGTGTGTTTTTTGGTGAAAAACATGGTTAGATAAGTTCAGGTTGTCGTGCGGTTGTGGGCAGCGATCAGGTGTGCTGCATCGAGCAGCGAACTAACTATACCATCGGAATTAATTTCTTGTACAGGCCGTCCGTGGTTATAACCATATGGCACGGTGAGTACATAACAGCCGGCCGCGCGCGCGCTTTCCGCGTCGTTCGACGAGTCGCCGATGGCCACCACCTGGATTGGTGACAGGTCGAAAGCGCTGCACACGCCCAGCAGCGGCATCGGGTCCGGCTTCTTTTTCGGGAAGGAGTCGCCGCCATACACCAGCTCGAAATAGCCGGCCAGGCCCTTTTGCGTGAGCAGCGGGGTAGTAAAGGCCATCGGCTTGTTGGTGACGCAGGCCAGCCGCAGGCCAAGTGCCTTCAGCGCGTCCAGGCCTTCGAGCACACCGTCGAACAGGGTTGAGTGGTCGCCGTTGATGGCGAGGTAGTGGCGCTGGTAGCCGGCGCGCGCCTCGTCGAAGGCGGCATCGACACGCTCAGGCTCCCAATCCAGCAGCAGCGCATCGCGCACCAGCTTTTCCGAGCCCTTGCCGATCAGCGGCTTGATGATGTCCTGCGTGACCGGCGCCAGCCCGAAGTCGGCGCGCATGCCGTTCAGGGCCGCCTCGAAGTCGGGCACCGTGTCGAGCATGGTGCCGTCCAGGTCGATGATGGCGGCCCGGATGGCCGCTGCGCCGGCCCGCATCTTATTTGCCGACCTTGGCCAGCTGGGCGCGCATCTCGTCGATCACGGCCTTGTAGTCCGGCTTGCCGAAAATCGCCGAGCCGGCGACGAAGGTGTCGGCACCCGCGGCTGCCGCTTCGGCGATATTGTCGGCCTTGATGCCGCCGTCGACTTCCAGCAGGATGTCGCGGCCCGACTCGTCGATCATGCGGCGTGCGATCGCGATTTTCTTGAGCGCCTGCGGGATGAACGACTGGCCGCCGAATCCTGGATTCACCGACATGATCAGGATCATGTCGATCTTGTCCATCACGTGGTCGAGGTAATGCATCGGCGTATGCGGGTTGAACACCAGGCCGGCCTTGCAGCCGTTATCGCGGATCAGCTGCAGCGTGCGGTCGATGTGGTCCGAGGCTTCCGGGTGGAAGGTGATGATGTTGGCGCCGGCCTTGGCGAAATCCGGGATGATGCGGTCGACCGGCTTGACCATCAGGTGCACGTCGATCGGCACCTGCACATGCGGACGGATTGCCTGGCATACCAGCGGGCCGATGGTCAGGTTCGGGACGTAGTGGTTGTCCATGACGTCGAAGTGGATGATGTCGGCGCCGGCGGCGACGACATTGCGCACTTCCTCGCCCAGGCGGGCGAAATCGGCGGACAGGATGCTGGGAGCGATGCGGTAGGTGGTCATGGGCGGGAATGCAGGTAAAGTGAAGCCGCTATTCTACGCCGATGAGGGAGCCAGGTGCTGTGGGAGGACGCGGGTCAGGGGCGGCGCGGAGTATCATTGTCGTTTGCGCCACATGGCGCAGCGGCTCGACAGCCGCGCATTCTCAACAATCGTATTGACGATCACGCAAGGAAATATCATGTCCGCCTATGAATTCGCTGTCACCGTCAGGACCCAGCACCTGCCGGAACAGTCCAAACCGGACCGGGACCAGTTCGTGTTCAGCTACACCATCACCATCAAGAACACGGGCAGCGTAGCCGCCCAGCTGATCTCGCGCCACTGGGTGATCCTTGACGCCAACAACACCGTGCAGGAAGTGCGCGGCCTGGGCGTCGTCGGTCACCAGCCGCTGCTCAAGCCGGGCGAAGAGTTCGAATACACCAGCGGCACCCAGATGGCGACGGCCCAGGGCTCGATGTATGGGGAATACTTCTGCGTGGCCGAGGATGGCCACCGCTTCGAAGTGCCGATTCCGGAATTCGTGCTGACGCTGCCGCACGCGCTGCACTGAATCCTGCCGATACTACTGCTGGTCGCCGGCGTCCCTGTCTTTCGGTGCCGGCTCGTCGTGAGGAACATCCTTGCGGCCGGCGAACATCGTCCACCAGACGATAAAGACGAGCAGGAACAGCGCCACGCCGGCTTCCACCATCAAGATCCACATAATCGTCCTTATGCTTTCAACACGCCGCAGTGTAACCGCTTCGCTTGCCCTCGTCGCCTTTTTGGCGGCCTGTTCGACCACGCCACAGCCACAGCAGCCGCAGCCACCCAAGCCCACCGAGCCGGTGCGCATGCCGCCGCCGGTCGGGCCGGTGTATGTGCCCGAACAGCCGCCGCCGGCCCAGCCAACCCAGCCACCGGCGCCTGCCCCCCTGTTCACCCCGACGAGCTTCAGCACCTTGCCGGGCTGGGAGCAGGACGACTTGCGCCAGGCCTGGCCGGCCTTCATGCAGTCGTGCCGGACGCTCAACAAGGCCGACTGGAAAACCGTCTGCGCTGCGGCGCGCACCATCGACGCGGGCGATGCCGCCGCGGTACGCCGGTTCTTCGAAACCTGGTTCGTCCCGAACCTGGTGCGCAGCAGCGACGGTGCGGACACGGGACTGATCACCGGCTATTACGAAGCCATGCTGTACGGCTCGCGCAAGCGCGGCGGCGCATTCCAGACGCCGCTTTACCGCGTGCCGCCCGACCTGCTGACCGTGGACCTGGGCAGCGTCTACCCGCAACTGAAGAACATGCGCCTGCGCGGGCGTTTGTCGGGCAAGACCGTGCTTCCCTACAATACCCGCGCCGAGATTGCGCGCGCGCCGCTGGCGGGCAAGGAGCTGTTGTGGGTGAACGATCCGGTCGAATCCTTCTTCCTCGAGGTGCAGGGCTCGGGCCGCGTGCAGCTTGACACGGGAGAAACCGTGCGCGTTGCCTACGCCGACCAGAACGGTCATCCGTATAAGACCATCGGCCGCTGGCTGGTAGAGCAGGGCGAGCTGACCGCCGAGCAGTCGACCGCGCAGGGTATCCGCGCCTGGATCGCCGCCAATCCGGGTCGCCGCCAGGAGCTGTTCAATGTGAACCCCAGCTATATCTTCTTCCGCGAAGAGAAGTTGCCGGATCCGTCGCTCGGGCCGAAAGGCGCACTTGGCGTGCCGCTCACCCCGGGCCGGTCGGTGGCGATCGATCCGACCTTGCTGCCGCTGGGCGCGCCGCTGTTCTTGGCGACCACCGAGGCGGCCAGTGAAGCCCCGATGCAGCGGCTGATGATGGCCCAGGATACCGGCGGCGCGATTCGCGGCGCGGTGCGGGCGGACTTCTTCTACGGTTTCGGCCCCGATGCGATGGACAGGGCGGGCAAGATGAAGCAGCGCGGCACGATCTGGGTGCTGCTGCCGCGTCCTGCGGTTCCGTAAGCAGGCTACGCTTTTGCGTCGCGCAGGCGGGTGCCGAACACGCCGCCTGCCGCCAGCACGACAGCACCAATGGCGATGCAGGCCAGGCCCTCGCGCACGCCGAAGCCTTCTCCCAGCGCGCCGGCCAGCAGGGCGCCGAGCGGCGCGGCCGCCACGGTCAGCGCGCGCATCGTCGCCACCATCCGCCCCAGCACCGCATCCGGCGTCACGCGCTGGCGCAGCGCGATATACGGCACGAAGAACAGCGTCGCGCCGCAGTCGATCCAGAACACCACGATGGCATAGGCCGCGACCGTCCACGCCGCACTGCCAAACAGCGCGGGCGGAATCGCCGGCACCAGCGCGAAGCCGAGCGCGGAAACGCACAGCCCGATCAGGATCCCGCCGCCGGTACCGAAGCGCTGCGAGAGCGGCTTGACCAGCAGCGAAGCCGCCAGCACGCCCAGGCCGCCCAGCATGTTCGCCATGCCCATGGTCCCAGGCGTCATGCCGAGCACACGGGTGGCAAAGATCACGTGCAGGGCCGAGAACCCATAGAACAGCAAATGCCAGCAGGCCGAGACCCAGGCCAGCGTGCGCAGCAGGGGCTGGTTCCAGACGAAGGCCAGGCCCTCCTGAATATCCCGCAGCGGATGGGAGTTCGAAGGTGGCGGCTGCGGCTCGCGGGTGCGGATGCGGCGCAGGTTCAGCAGCGAGATCACAAAGCTCGCCACATTGCACAGGATGGCGACGGGCGCGCCGAGCAGGTGCACCAGGCCACCCGCCAGGCCGGGGCCGATCACGCGGGCGGCCGATTCGGTGGTGGCGAACTTCGCCTGGGCGTCGACCAGGCCTTCGCGCCCGACCAGGAAGGTCAGGAAGACTTGTTCGGCACTGCCGCCCACCACGTGGCCGGCGCCAATCACGAAACCGACCGCATACAGCCACTGGATGGTGAGCATGTCGAGCCACCAGGCTGCAGGGACGGTGGCGAGGGCGATCGCCACCATGAAGTCGCTGCACATGATGATCGGCAGGCGCCGGTTGCGCTCTAACAGCACGCCGGAGGGCAGGCCGAACAGCAGGAAGGGCAGGGATTCGAATGCGGCGAGGATGCCCATCTGGCCCGGGGTCGCATGCAGGAACAGCACTGCGCAGATCGGCAGGGCCAGCAGGGTGACCTGGGCACCGAACTGGGCCAAAATGCTGCTGAACCAGAAGCGCCGAAAATCCGGATTGCGCATCACCGAGTCGACCGGGACGCGCTGTTGCAGCCAGTTGTTGCCGAACGAGGGAATAGCGATCTCACACAGGATGTTGCTGAACAAATAATCATACCTGTGTTTGGCGCTGTTCAAGACGTTACAATCCCCATCCACAGCTCCAATCCGTCTAACTTCAACAAGGGGATGCCAACATGGAATATGCAGATCTGCTCATCGAACAGCACGGCAAAGTCGTCGTGATCCGCCTGAACCGTCCTAGGGCGATGAACGCGCTGAACGACAACATGATGAATGAGTTGGGCGACGCATTGCGCACCTTCGATGCCGATCCGGCAGTCAACGTCATCGTCCTGACCGGCAGCGAGAAGGCTTTCGCGGCAGGGGCCGACATTGCCGCCATGGCAAATTACACCTATACGGCAGATACCTATCCCGGTAATTATATTGGCCGCAACTGGGAACACATCCTGGATATCCGTAAGCCTGTGGTGGGCGTAGTGTCAGGCTATTGCCTGGGTGGTGGTTGCGAACTGGCGATGATGTGCGATTTCCTGATCGCTGCAGACAATGCCAAGTTCGGCCAGCCGGAAATCAAGGTCGGCGTGACGCCGGGTGCCGGCGGCACCCAGCGCCTGCCGCGGGCGATCTCGAAGTCGAAAGCGATGGACATGCTCCTGACCACCCGCATGATCGACGCCGGCGAAGCCGAACGCACCGGCCTGGTGTCGCGTGTGTATCCGGCCGAAACCGTCATGGAAGAATCGCTGAAGGTCGCCCAGAGCATCGCCGAGATGCCGGTGTCGGTCGCCATGCAGATCAAGGATTGCGTCAACCAGGCTTACCAGATGCCCCTGAACGAAGGTGTGCGCTATGAGCGCCGCTATTTCCACGCGGGCTTTGGCACCCCGGCGCAGAAAGAGGGCATGTCGGCCTTCCTCGAGAAGCGCAAGCCGAATTTCGACGGGCTCTAAGCTCCTATATAGGACGGGGCGCAAGCCCCGCCGCCAGGCGCCGGCACGGCGCCTGGCGGCAGAAATGCAACAGTTGAATCAGCTCTTGCGTAACCGTCAGCCGGTTGCTATAGTTCGCCTCCGCTTCGGGACACTCAGCAGTAAGTGCTGATGTGGGGACTGAAAACGTTAACGTAATCAAGTAGTTACGCTAATGAAGTCCGCAGAGAAATCTGCAACGAAGCAAAAAACAGGATTGACGAGCAACGCGAATTACTGCATACTCTCTTTCCTGCTGCTGACGAACACAACGCTTCGTCGAGTGCAGCAAGGCAGTACCGAATACCGTTCTTTAAAAATTTACAGTCGATAAGTGTGGGCGTTTGATGAAGGTGCCAAGAGCTTCGGTTCTTGATTACTTAAATTATCAAATGTTCACAAAAAAGAAATACGTTGCTCAGCAATGAGTAACGGTCAGTATTTTGAGTGAGCGACCCCTTGGTAAAACAAGGGTGACAGAAATGTCAGCAACAGAGATTAAACTGAAGAGTTTGATCCTGGCTCAGATTGAACGCTGGCGGCATGCTTTACACATGCAAGTCGAACGGCAGCGCGGGGCAACCTGGCGGCGAGTGGCGAACGGGTGAGTAATATATCGGAACGTACCCAAGAGTGGGGGATAACGTAGCGAAAGTTACGCTAATACCGCATACGATCTAAGGATGAAAGTGGGGGATCGCAAGACCTCATGCTCCTGGAGCGGCCGATATCTGATTAGCTAGTTGGTAGGGTAAAGGCCTACCAAGGCTACGATCAGTAGCTGGTCTGAGAGGACGACCAGCCACACTGGAACTGAGACACGGTCCAGACTCCTACGGGAGGCAGCAGTGGGGAATTTTGGACAATGGGCGCAAGCCTGATCCAGCAATGCCGCGTGAGTGAAGAAGGCCTTCGGGTTGTAAAGCTCTTTTGTCAGGGAAGAAACGGCTGAGGATAATACCTTTGGCTAATGACGGTACCTGAAGAATAAGCACCGGCTAACTACGTGCCAGCAGCCGCGGTAATACGTAGGGTGCAAGCGTTAATCGGAATTACTGGGCGTAAAGCGTGCGCAGGCGGTTTTGTAAGTTTGTCGTGAAAGCCCCGGGCTCAACCTGGGAATTGCGATGAAGACTGCAAGGCTTGAATCTGGCAGAGGGGGGTAGAATTCCACGTGTAGCAGTGAAATGCGTAGAGATGTGGAGGAACACCGATGGCGAAGGCAGCCCCCTGGGTCAAGATTGACGCTCATGCACGAAAGCGTGGGGAGCAAACAGGATTAGATACCCTGGTAGTCCACGCCCTAAACGATGTCTACTAGTTGTCGGGTTTTAATTAACTTGGTAACGCAGCTAACGCGTGAAGTAGACCGCCTGGGGAGTACGGTCGCAAGATTAAAACTCAAAGGAATTGACGGGGACCCGCACAAGCGGTGGATGATGTGGATTAATTCGATGCAACGCGAAAAACCTTACCTACCCTTGACATGTACGGAAGCCACGAGAGATCGAGGTGTGCTCGAAAGAGAGCCGTAACACAGGTGCTGCATGGCTGTCGTCAGCTCGTGTCGTGAGATGTTGGGTTAAGTCCCGCAACGAGCGCAACCCTTGTCATTAGTTGCTACATTCAGTTGAGCACTCTAATGAGACTGCCGGTGACAAACCGGAGGAAGGTGGGGATGACGTCAAGTCCTCATGGCCCTTATGGGTAGGGCTTCACACGTCATACAATGGTACATACAGAGGGCCGCCAACCCGCGAGGGGGAGCTAATCCCAGAAAGTGTATCGTAGTCCGGATTGTAGTCTGCAACTCGACTACATGAAGTTGGAATCGCTAGTAATCGCGGATCAGCATGTCGCGGTGAATACGTTCCCGGGTCTTGTACACACCGCCCGTCACACCATGGGAGCGGGTTTTACCAGAAGTAGGTAGCTTAACCGCAAGGGGGGCGCTTACCACGGTAGGATTCGTGACTGGGGTGAAGTCGTAACAAGGTAGCCGTATCGGAAGGTGCGGCTGGATCACCTCCTTTCTAGAGTAGCACCGGGTTAGAACCCATTCATTGAGCGTCCACTCTTATCGACTGTTAATTATTAGAAGAAACAGTAGCAGTGTTCCAAGTCGGGGCTGTAGCTCAGCTGGTTAGAGCACCGTGTTGATAACGCGGGGGTCGTTGGTTCGAGTCCAACCAGCCCTACCAACACGTTTAGTTAGATCCTGGGGGATTAGCTCAGCTGGGAGAGCACCTGCTTTGCAAGCAGGGGGTCGTCGGTTCGATCCCGTCATCCTCCACCATTCACTGCCTACACATTCTGAAAGCCCAAACGTAAGTCGACCAGTTCCTGGTTGAGATTTAGGTTTGATCTTTTAGAGATTGAAGCTGTTTCGTTCTTTAACAATCTGGAAGAAGTAAAAGTTTTTTAAGCATGTGCGACAGCACGTGCTTAGGGTAGCAATACAAGTATCAACAAACATGCAACAAGCTGTACTCTTGATTTTCTATAACGATCCCTGTGTCAGCAGGGGCCAACGTTATAGGGACAAGCGAATAAGTGCACATGGTGGATGCCTTGGCGATTACAGGCGATGAAGGACGTAGTAGCTTGCGATAAGCTGCGGGGAGTGAGCAAACACACTTTGATCCGCAGATTTCCGAATGGGGAAACCCGGCCTTTATGGTCATTGCATACTGAATACATAGGTATGCAAAGCGAACGCGGCGAACTGAAACATCTAAGTAGCTGCAGGAAAAGAAATCAACCGAGATTCCCAAAGTAGTGGCGAGCGAAATGGGATGAGCCTGTACGTGATAGTCGATTGGATAGTGGAAGCCTTTGGAAACAGGCGCCATAGAGGGTGATAGCCCCTTACACGAAATTCAAACGGTGATACTAAGCGTACGACAAGTAGGGCGGGACACGAGAAATCCTGTCTGAACATGGGGGGACCATCCTCCAAGGCTAAATACTCGTAATCGACCGATAGTGAACCAGTACCGTGAGGGAAAGGCGAAAAGAACCCCGGGAGGGGAGTGAAATAGATCCTGAAACCGTGTGCATACAAACAGTAGGAGCGGACTTGTTCCGTGACTGCGTACCTTTTGTATAATGGGTCAGCGACTTACATTCAGTGGCGAGGTTAACCGAATAGGGGAGCCGTAGAGAAATCGAGTCCGAACAGGGCGACAGTCGCTGGGTGTAGACCCGAAACCAAGTGATCTACCCATGGCCAGGATGAAGGTGCGGTAACACGCCCTGGAGGTCCGAACCCACTAATGTTGAAAAATTAGGGGATGAGCTGTGGGTAGGGGTGAAAGGCTAAACAAACTTGGAAATAGCTGGTTCTCTCCGAAAACTATTTAGGTAGTGCCTCAAGTATCACCATCGGGGGTAGAGCACTGTTATGGCTAGGGGCTCATTGCGAGTTACCAAACCATTGCAAACTCCGAATACCGATGAGTGCGAGCTTGGGAGACAGACGTCGGGTGCTAACGTCCGGCGTCAAGAGGGAAACAACCCAGACCGCCAGCTAAGGTCCCAAAGATTGGCTAAGTGGAAAACGAAGTGGGAAGGCTAAAACAGTCAGGATGTTGGCTTAGAAGCAGCCATCATTTAAAGAAAGCGTAATAGCTCACTGATCGAGTCGTCCTGCGCGGAAGATGTAACGGGGCTAAGCCAGTCACCGAAGCTGCGGATATGC
>NZ_JABAIV010000006.1:0-158715 GCF_013003915.1 Telluria aromaticivorans | reverse complement strand
CTTGAAGCAATCGGAAGTGGTTCCAAGAAAAGCCTCTAAGCTTCAGTCATACGAGACCGTACCGCAAACCGACACAGGTGGGCGAGATGAGTATTCTAAGGCGCTTGAGAGAACTCGGGAGAAGGAACTCGGCAAATTGGTACCGTAACTTCGGGAAAAGGTACGCCCTTGTAGTTTGACCACTTTACTGTGGAAGGATGAACGGGTTGCAATAAACTGGTGGCTGCGACTGTTTAATAAAAACACAGCACTCTGCAAACACGAAAGTGGACGTATAGGGTGTGACGCCTGCCCGGTGCTGGAAGATTAAATGATGGGGTGCAAGCTCTTGATTGAAGTCCCAGTAAACGGCGGCCGTAACTATAACGGTCCTAAGGTAGCGAAATTCCTTGTCGGGTAAGTTCCGACCTGCACGAATGGCGTAACGATGGCCACACTGTCTCCTCCCGAGACTCAGCGAAGTTGAAATGTTTGTGATGATGCAATCTACCCGCGGCTAGACGGAAAGACCCCATGAACCTTTACTGTAGCTTTGCATTGGACTTTGAACCAATCTGTGTAGGATAGGTGGGAGGCTTTGAAGCGGGGACGCCAGTTCTCGTGGAGCCATCCTTGAAATACCACCCTGGTTTGTTTGAGGTTCTAACCTTGGTCCGTTATCCGGATCGGGGACAGTGCATGGTAGGCAGTTTGACTGGGGCGGTCTCCTCCTAAAGCGTAACGGAGGAGTTCGAAGGTACGCTAATTACGGTCGGACATCGTGATGATAGTGCAATGGCATAAGCGTGCTTAACTGCGAGACCGACAAGTCGAGCAGGTACGAAAGTAGGACATAGTGATCCGGTGGTTCTGTATGGAAGGGCCATCGCTCAACGGATAAAAGGTACTCTGGGGATAACAGGCTGATTCCTCCCAAGAGTTCATATCGACGGGGGAGTTTGGCACCTCGATGTCGGCTCATCACATCCTGGGGCTGTAGCCGGTCCCAAGGGTATGGCTGTTCGCCATTTAAAGTGGTACGTGAGCTGGGTTTAAAACGTCGTGAGACAGTTTGGTCCCTATCTGCCGTGGGCGTTGGAAATTTGAAGGGGGCTGCTCCTAGTACGAGAGGACCGGAGTGGACGAACCTCTGGTGTACCGGTTGTCACGCCAGTGGCATTGCCGGGTAGCTAAGTTCGGAAGAGATAACCGCTGAAAGCATCTAAGCGGGAAACTTGCCTTGAGATGAGATTTCCCGGAGCCTTGAGCTCCTTGAAGGGTCGTTCGAGACCAGGACGTTGATAGGCTGGGTGTGGAAGTGCAGTAATGCATTAAGCTAACCAGTACTAATTGCCCGTACGGCTTGTCCCTATAACCTTGGTAGGTATAGGAAAGTCGAGAATACAGCGCACGTTTGTTGATACTCGCTACCCAAAACACAAAAAACTACTTCTTCCAGATTCAGAGTTCTTTGCCGAATGGCAAAAAACTCGTACAAGTCAAAGCCTGATGACCATAGCAAGTCGGTCCCACCCCTTCCCATCCCGAACAGGACCGTGAAACGACTTTGCGCCGATGATAGTGCTGCAACCAGTGTGAAAGTAGGTTATCGTCAGGCTAGTTATAAAGAAAAAGCCCGCTAGTGAACTAGCGGGCTTTTTTTCGTCTTGATCAAAACCCCACCAGGGCAAGAATCCGCAACGCGGATCCGGCGGTGGGGTTTTTGCTTTGTGCAAAGCAGAGCCCACTCGCTCGGATCCACACCGTGGATCCTCACCTGAGTGGGCTTTTTTGCCTCCATACGCCTACCCCACCCGTTCAGATGCGCACTGCGCATCTTCACTTCTGGTGGGTTTTTTTGCGTTTACATCGTCAATGACGCGGACAGGCATCGCATCGAGCAGGCCTTGATTGCGACCCCGTCGCTGGCCATGAAAAAAGCGGAGCCAAGGCTCCGCAGTTTTATTCACGTCGAGACGTCACCTTACCGGTGCCGCCCTCATAAAGCCTGACTGGGCCAGTTACACGCCCCACAGCACGTCGGTCTGCTCGTCGCGGGCCGAACGCAGCATTTCCAGCAGCGGGTAGGCGCGCGTCGAGAAGGTCACGAGCTCGATCGGTTCATGGTCGTTGTCTTCGGTTTCGCCATGGTGGGCATGGACATCGCGCTCGACCTGTTCCGACACCTGGTGCTTGCGGCTTTCTTCGATTTCGCCTTCGAGCAGCGCGACTGCGCGCGGCGCCTCGGCCGCGGTGATGACGCCGCGTTCCAGATCCTTGTGCAGCAGGTCGAGGATGCGCTTGGCATGCTCCTGGTACATCAAGACCTCAGGATAGGACTTGCATTTGAATGTAAGCAACATAGCTGTTCCAATCGTCTGTTAATGACTAAACGATAACACGACTTGGTAACGCGGTCATCCTGCGCACGTTCTCAGCGCTATGCCCGTCGCGAAAACCAGGCCACGGCAAGGGTCAGCAGCGTACTTGCAAACGCGACGGCTGCGCCGATGAGCACCGTACTGGACGGCTCACCGGTCGCCACCGATACCAGGCTCCACGCTAACCCGCCCCAGGCCAGGCCGTTGAGCACCTCGAGCATCGACCGGAGGAAGTCGCCCTTGCCGCGCGTCGTGAAATCGCCGCGCGAGGCAGGCCGTCCGCACCAGTGAACGATGACGGCGGCAGCGCATACCCCGCCGCAAACGGTGAAACTTGCCAGCAAGCCGGCCACAGGGGCGCGCATCACGAGCCACAATAGCGGAATCGAGATAATCGCCAGCGACGGCATAACGGCCGCTGCCAGCTTGGCCAGGCGGACGGTACGCGCCGCGGCCGGGGCCGAGCGCAGCAGGTCGGGCGCGTCCTCCGCCGACACGGTAATCCAGGCCAGCGAGGCAGTCAGTGAGCTGCACAGCAGCGTCAGGCCTGCGGCGAGCGCAGGCAACTGGATCTCACTGCGCCGGAAGACAATCAAGCACAGCGGCAGCAGGTAGATCAGCTGCAGCGCCACCTGCGAGATCAGGTGCGGATCGCGGACGATCAGCCGCCATTCCTTGCGCACGACGGTGTCGAACAGGCTGCGGCCGAAGCGGTAGCGCACACCGCCCTCCGGCGCGCGCGTGGCGCGGCTGGACGATGCGGCTTGCTGGAGCCCATGCACGAAAAAGCGATGCGTGCGCCCGGCAGTGAACATGAAGGCCGCAATCGCCACCAGCACCGTGCCTAGTACCGGCAGCGGGTCCCCCAGCAGCGCGCGCCCCGGCAGCCAGAGCGGACTCGCCGCGCCGAGCAGGCCGCCCGCCGAGAAAGCCTGCGCGAAGGCGGCGGCGGCCTCGGTTTCCATCGTCTGCGAATAATGCGAGAACACCTGCGACAGGATGAACAACAGCGCGCCGGCCAGCGCGCCGATCACCTGCGCGACCACGCGCGTGCGCCGTGCTCCGAGCACCCGCACCAGGCCAAGCGTCAGCAGCATGGCGGCGCAGGCGATGATGGTGGCGCTAGCCAGGATGACCGGGTACACCGCCAGCCAGCGGGTGTGGCCGAGCACCGCGCTCATGTGCGCGAAGGGCGCGAGGAAGAACAGGTAAAGGGCGGCCGTGCCGGCAGCCACCGTCGCGAGGCGGACCGTGAAGATGCTGCGCGAGGGCAGGGGCGAGGATAGCAGCAGGTCGAGATCGCCGCGCTCGAACAGCACCAGCACGCTGGACTTCAGGGCGCTGGAGAGCATGAAGGTCATGCAGCCGAACAGCAGCGCGGTGACCGCGACCAGCACGCGCGGATCGGCCGCATCGATGCCTGCGGTGCGCGACACGACGAAGAAGGCCGCGACGTGCAGCACCAGCCATGCCAGCCCGAGGGCGGCCAGCCCGCCCGTTCCGGGCCGGCGCGGCGCCGCTTTCGGCTTGCCGGAGGCCGCGTTGTACCAGAACAGCCGGATCTCGTGCCGGGCCAGCCAGGCGATGCTGCCGGGTGCGCCCATCATGGCTGCGCGGTCAGCTGCAGGAACACGTCCTCCAAACTCGCGCCGCTGGTGCGCTCGCGCAGTTCGTCGAGCGTGCCTTCGGCGATCAGGCGGCCCTGCTGGATGATGCCGATGCGCTGGGCCAGGCGTTCCGCCACTTCCAGGATATGGGTGGTCAGGATCACCGTGCCGCCTTTCGCGACGTGCGACAGCAGCAGGTCTTTCACCTGGCGCGCGGCGCCGGCATCCAGGCCGGTGAGTGGCTCGTCCAGGATCAGCAGTTCGGGCTCATGGATCAGCGCCCCGGCCAGCGCCAGCTTCTGCTTCATGCCACGCGAGAAGCCCTCGGCCAGTTCGTGTGCATGCTGGTCCAGGTCCAGCCAGTCGAGCAGGGCGCGTGCCCGCGTTTCGGCAGCGGCGGCGTCCACGCCCCACAAGCCGGCGACGAATTCCAGGTATTCGGTCGGCTTGAGCTTCCCATACAACATGGGGTCGTCGGGCAGGTAGGCCAGGCGGCGCTTGGCTTCCTGCGGCGTCGAGGCCAGGTCGATGCCAAGTACCTCGATGCTGCCGGCATCCGGCGCCACCAGCCCGGCCACCATGCGCAGCGTGGTCGTCTTGCCGGCGCCGTTGGGGCCGAGCAGGGCATACAGTTCGCCACGCCTGACCGTCAGGTCCAAGCCGTCGACTGCGGGACGGCCGTAGGACTTGTGCAATCCGGCGATGCGCAGGGCAGGGGCGAGATCGTCTTTCATATGCCGTCCTCCGTCACTGTGGCGCGAACGAGGTGAGGAACTGCTCGGTTTGCTCGGCTGGCATGGCGTCCGGCCTGCCCATCACGATCACCTGGTAGACCCGCGCTCCTTTTGCCGTGAACCGTCCCACCAGCCGCACCGGTGCGCCATTCCCCTTGCCGGTCGCGTCGACGTCCAGCGCCGCACCGGGTTTCGCGGCCGCAGTGCCGGCCGCGCTCTCGACCGCGCCGATATTGCGCAGCAGTGCCTGGCGCATCGCCGGCAGCGTCGCCTGCGCCAGTGCCGCGTCGGGTGCCAGGGCGGTGCCGACCGCGAAGGTAGTGCCGTTGACGTCGGCGGCAGTCATGGTCATGTCGACCCGTATCCCGCCCAGGTCGATGCTACGGGTATGGATTGCAGGCTTTGATGGGAACTGCACCCGGAATGTACCGTCGCTGCTGGTATGGTCGCGCCAGTTATATGGTGGATGGCATGCCGCAAGCACTGCGCACACGACAACCAGCAACGGACACAAGATAGTAGATATTCGCATTCCGGGATGATAGCAGCCGCGGCGCCCATGCACGACGATTAGTTACTCCATGGATAGCGATACACATAAGGGTCTTAAACATTCTCTCGAAGCCAGAAGCCACTTGTTATCCCTTTAGGAAGAGGAATGGTAGATTTTTCCCGATTTTGAATAAGCCATGTGAATCCCAAACAACAGCCCACAAACAATTAGTTACAAAAGTTAGAACCGCAGGCGTATTATATTTACATGCCTTTACAAATAATTCTATAAAATACTAACCGGAAATAATTTATTTTTTGAAACAGTGTATTTATAAATAAATAATAAAAAAATTAGGTTGCCAAAACGGGGGCGTCAATGAACAAGTCATCAGACAGGGTTTTGCTCGCGCCAAAAAAACGTGAGTTCTTCAAATTAGGTGCTGTAGCAGGCATTTCCGGTTATCTCGCATCCCACGCCATCGAAGCGAGTGGAAAGGATATTAAACCACCGGCAACCAAGCCTTATCTCGAGCCGCTGCCCGTCTATGGCCCGAAGCTGGAGGCAGTCGTGGTCGACCCCTTGCCGCAGGAGTATCCGCATCCGGATGAAGCAGGACGCGACCCCCACCAGGGCTGGGACCACTGGCCTCCCCAGAAGACCTACATCATGGAGGTCAAAGAGGCGTGGCACTCGTTCCATCCGCACTTGCGCCCGCAGAAAATCTGGGGCTACGACGGTATACTCCCCGGACCGACCATCGTCGCCCGTGAGGGAGAGCCGATTATTGTGCGTTATGTGAATCTGCTGGAACCCGACGCCAGCAGCTTCGGTTCACCCGAGATATCGACCCACCTCCATAACGGCCACGCCGCATCTGAAAGCGACGGTTTTGCCGGCAACTACTTCAGTCCCACCAAGGCTGGACCAACACTGTCGCGGCCTGGGAAATATTACGACTGCCTGTATACCAACTGTTATGCCGGATACGATAAATGGCCGGATACGGATGGCGACTCGCGTGAGGGATTAGGCACCTTGTGGTATCACGACCACCGAGAGCATTTTACCGCCGCTAACGTTTATAAAGGCCTGGCAGGCTTTTATCTGATATTCGACCACATCGATTCCGGGGACGAGGACGATCCCTCGGACACGGCATTGCGTTTGCCCAGCGGCGTCGGCGTATATGACATCCCGCTCATTATCCAGGACCAGATGTTCGATGCGAGCGGCACGCGGATATTCAACCAGTTCGATACCGATGGTTTCTTGGGAAATAAGATTGCCTTGAATGGAAAGATCGCTCCATTCTTCGAAGTGGCAAGGCGGAAATACCGATTCCGGGTGCTCAACGGCAGCGTTGCGCGTTTTTATCACCTATCCATCCGGCATAAGGGAATCGACCTGCCGTTCCAGGTAATTGCCAACGATGGCAACCTGCTGCCGGCCGCAGTTCCCATGACCTCGTTCGGCCTTGCGCCGGCCGAGCGGATCGATATCGTGGTCGATTTCTCGGCGGCGCCGATCGCTATCGGCGACGAACTGTTCCTTATCGACCGCATTCGCCAGGACAAAGGCCGCGGACCGGAGACCCTGCTCAGCGCCACTGGTAGTCCCATCATGCGCTTCAACGTCGACCGCGATGAAGCTGACAACAGCCGGGTGCCGCCGCTCCTGCGCGAACTGCCGCCCATGGACCTCAAATCGGTACGTCAGAAACGGCACTTCGAATTCGAGCGGTTCAACGGGGTATGGGAAATCAACGGCAAGACCTTCGATGTGGAAAAGCCCGTCTTCAAGGTCAAGCGCGGCGCTGCGGAGATCTGGACCCTCGAAGGGAAGGGCAGCTGGCACCACCCGATCCATATTCATATGGAGGAGGCCCGCATCCTGTCGCGCAGCGGGAAGCCGCCGCCGCCGCACGAGGCCGGCCGCAAGGATGTCATCGTCCTCAAGCCCGGTGAGACCGTCAAGGTGTTCATACAGTTCCGAGATTTTGTCGGCAAGTACATGATGCACTGCCATAACACGATCCATGAAGACCACGCGATGATGCTGCGTTTCGACGTCGAAGAATAATCGGCGCGATACACCAAACCAGGAGAAAGCAATGGAGAGGCGATTGATGTTATCGGTCCTCGGCGGAGCCGCGCTTGGCGCCACCGAGCGCCTGCAGGCGGCAGTCGTGCGCAAGCAGCAGGCACATCCTTATTTTCCCGACTCGGTCCTCCAGGACCACAGCGGGAAGAGCGTGCGCTTCTATACCGACCTGCTGAAAGGGAAGGTCGTGGTCATCAACATGATGTACACGGTCTGTACCCGCATCTGCCCGACCAACATTGCCCGCTTGCGTGAAGTGCAGGCGCAGCTCGGCAAGCGTAGCGGCCAGGATGTCCACCTGTATTCACTGACCCTGCGGCCCGATATCGACTCCCCTGAGGCGCTGGCCGCCTATGCCAGGCAGTTCGATACCGCCCCCGGCTGGTCCTTCCTCACGGGGGATCCGCAAGAGATGGATGTAATCCGCCGAAGGCTCGGCTTCTACGATGCAGACCCGGTAGCTGACGCCGACATTGCCAATCATACGGGCGCCCTGCGCCTTGGGAATGTCGATCGCGACCGCTGGCTGATGATGCCAAACAGGACTGTGGCGACCCAGGTCGTCAAGGCCATCGATAACCTGATGTGATGGATCCCATGTTCCTGTCCTGGCACCGCGCCTCGCCCGGCGCGTAAACGATTTAACCCCAGTAAGGTTATCCGCCATCCGGTCCGTCCGGTCACGGCCCCCTTACGTCTGTTGTATTCGACTTTTTGTGTAGAGGAGATGCGCGTTTGCGAAAGAAACACCGTTTGTCTGACCAAAGAACAATGCCACGCAGCCCGGGAGAGGCGGCGCGACGACAACCATAAGGGGAGTGCGAAAAATGACGAGCTCACATCCGCAGTACGGCTTCAATGTCACGCTGGACGACCTGAACTTCATCCTGAAGCAAATCAAGCTGGCGGAAGCGAGCGTCAATCCAGTCACTGGGGCGATGCAGAACCTGCCAGGCCTGGTGGGGAGTCCGCTGCTCCCCTGGGGCCTGCGTACGGTGGATGGCTCGTGGAACAACCTGCTCCCGGGGATGGAGCGTTCGGGCGCGGCCGATGAAATCATGCCGCGCCTGGTGCCTGCGGAATTCATGTCCGCCGAAGGCAAGCCCAAGTATTTCTACGGGCCGCAGGATACACAGGCCGGCCCGATCACCAGCTATGCCCAGTCCACCCCCGGCAATGTGGTGTTCGACTCCACGCCGCGCCTGATCAGCAACCTGATCGTCGACCAGAGCGACCGCAATCCCGCCGCCGTCAAGGCTGCCGAAGACCGGGCGGAAATCAGTACCTATCCCGGCCAGGACACGGTGGTCGACGACAACGGCACCCTGTATATCCCGAACCTTTCGCCGGACATCGGCCTGTCGCCGCCGTTCAACGGGGTCATGGCCTTGTTCGGCCAGTTCTTCGACCACGGGCTGGACCTGATTACCAAGGGCGGCGGCACCGTCTTCATGCCGCTCGACCCGCAAGACCCGCTCTACGAGCCAGGCGGTCACACGAATTTCATGGTCCTGTCGCGCGCGGCGAACACGATGCTGCCCGGCGCCGACGGCATGCCGGGGACCGCTGACGACGTCCGCGGCCATACCAATACAACGACGCCTTTCATCGACCAGAACCAGACCTATACCTCGCATCCTTCGCACCAGGTATTCCTGCGCGAGTACTCGATGATCGACGGTGAGCCGGTCTCGACCGGCAAGCTGCTGTCGGGTGCATTCGGCGAAGGCAACTGGGGCGAGGTCAAGGCGCAGGCCGCTGCCAAGCTCGGCATCCGGCTCACTGACGACGATGTATTCGATGTGCCGCTGATGGCAACTGACCCCTATGGCAACATCCTGCGCGGGGCCAAGGGATTTGCCCAGATCGTGACCTCCACCGGGCTGGTAGAGGGAGATCCGGCGGCCAATGGCGGGCTCGGCGTGACGATCCCGGAAAATACCATCCGCACGGGGCACCAGTTCCTGATCGACGTGGCGCACTCGGCCGCACCGGGATTCTACGACCACGACCATAATCCCGGCACGCCGAAGTTGAAGCTGCAGGCCGACATCGACACAACGCCCGGCAGCGCCAGTGCCAGCGCGCCCCCCGGCTATTACGACAACGAACTGCTGGACCGCCACTTCGCCACCGGCGACGGCCGCGGCAACGAAAACATCGGCCTGACGGCCATCCACTCGGTTTTTCATTCCGAGCACAACCGGCTGGTCGACCAGTACAAGGAAACGATCCTCGCCAGCGGCGACCTGGCCATGCTCAACGAGTGGCTGGCGGTGGACGTCACCGCGATCCCAAGCAGCGCGAGCGCCATCGCTTCCCTGCAGTGGGACGGCGAGCGGCTGTTCCAGGCCGGCCGCTTCGTGAACGAGATGCAATACCAGCACCTGGTCTTTGAAGAATTTGCCCGTGCCGTGCAGCCGAGTATCGACCCGTTCATCTTCTCGCATTCGGCCGACATCAACCCGGCGATCATGGAAGAGTTCGCAAACGTGGTGTACCGCTTCGGGCATTCGATGCTGACCGAGACCGTGTCCCGGCTCGACGGCGACCTCAACAATGAGGACATCGGCCTGATCCAGGCCTTCCTCAATCCGGTCGAATTCAACCGGGAGGGCGGCAAGGAAGGCGAAGCGACGGCGATTGCGGACATCATTCGCGGCATGTCGCGCCAGGTCGGCAATGAGATCGACGAGTTCGTTACCGGGGCGCTGCGCAATAACCTGGTCGGCCTGCCGCTCGACCTGGCCGCGCTGAACATCGCACGCGGACGCGACACCGGCGAGCCCAGCTTCAACGAAGCGCGCGCGGCTTTCTACGAGATGACCGGCGACGCCCAGCTCAAGCCCTATACCAGCTGGGCCGACTTCGCCCCGCACCTGAAGAACCCCGCATCGATCATCAACTTCATTGCCTCGTACGGCAAGCACGGCACCATTACCAGCGAATCCACGCTGGCCGGCAAGCGTGCCGCGGCAACGCTGCTGGTCATGAACGACATCGACATCAGCGGCGATTCGGAGAAGGAAAAAGCGCCCGAGGACCGGCTCGATTTCCTGAACGGCACCGGCGCCTGGAAAGGCATCGAAACCGGCCTGAACGACGTCGACTTCTGGATTGGCGGCCTGGCCGAGGCCAAGCTCGAATTCGGGGGCATGCTCGCGCCGACCTTCAACTTCGTCTTCGAAGCGCAGATGGAAAAGCTGCAAAACGGCGACCGCTTCTACTACCTGAGCCGGACCCAGGGCCAGAACCTGCTCAACGAGCTGGAACAAAACCTGTTCTCCAAGATGGTCATGCGCAACAGCGACCTGGGCGAAGCCGGCACCACCACCCACCTGCCAGCCCTGCTGTTCAGTACGCCGAGCTATATCCTGGAGATGGACCAGGCCAACCAGCGCACCGGCATCGCGGTACAGGGCAGTTCCATCCTGAACGGCGATCCGACCCGCAATAACGACGTCCTGAATGCGATCAATTCCCTGGTCACGCGCGTCGCTCCGGGCGCCGACGTCAACGGCGACGGTTATGCCGATGGCGGTGTGCTCAGCTACGCGTACGATGGTCCCGATCACGTCGTACTGGGCGGCACGCAGGGCAACGACACCCTGACGGGCGGACGGGGGATGGACACCCTGTGGGGCGACGGCGGCAACGACCGCCTGGACGGCGGTGACGAGGCCGACCAAGTGCATGGCGGTGACGGCGACGACATCATCACCGACCACGGCACCCCGTCGGGCGCGGCCGATTTCCTGCGCGGCGATGCCGGCAACGACGTGATCAGCAACGGCGCCGGCAACGACATCGTGTTCGGCGGCACCGGGCAGGACTTCTTCATCGTTGGCCCCGACTTTACCGAAATTTTCGCCGGCGAGGGCAATGACTTCCTCCTTGGCGGCAATGGCTCGGATGTCCTGATGGGCAATGAAGGCGACGACTGGATCGAAGGCGGGGAGGGATTCGACGGACTGTCCGGCGAGAACTCCGAGCTGTTCTTCAACAGCGCCGTCATCGGCCACGACGTGCTCAACGGACAGGGCAACGACACCGACTATGACGGCGAGTCGGGCAACGACATCATGGTCCAGGGCCCGGGTATCCAGCGCAGCAACGGCATGCTGGGCTTCGACTGGGGCATCCACAAGGGCGACCCGGTGGGCGCCAATTCCGACCTTGGCATCGCCATCTTCAACCAGCAGGACCAGTTCATCTTGCGCGACCGCTTCGACTCGGTCGAGGCCTTGTCCGGCTGGAAGTACGACGACGTGCTCACCGGCACCATCCGCCCTACCGGCACCGCCGGCGAGCCGGGCGGCATCCTGAACGGTCCACTGTCGGACAGCAAGCTGCTGCAAAAGCACGTGCCCCTGATCGCCGGGTTCCAGCAGCTGCTCGGCGTGGCTGCCGTGGCCGATGGCGAAGCGGTCGTATTCAATCCGGTCAACGGCGCGGACATCCTCATTGGCGGCAACGGCAATGACCGTTTCATCGGCAAGGCCGGCGACGACCTGATCGATGGCGACGCCTGGCTGAACGTGCGCGTCAGCGTGCGTGACCGTCAAAACCCGGACAATGAAATCCGTTCGGTCGAGAGTATCAACGAGCTCAAGACGGACATGCTGAACGGGACGATCAATCCGGGCCAGCTCCGGATCATCCGGGAGATCATCACCGATGCGTCCGCCAAGAGCGACACCGACACGGCCGTCTACTCCGACCTGTACGCCAACTACGACCTGACCCGCAACGCCGACGGCACCTGGACCGTCGCCCACCTGCGCGGCACCCTGGCTGACGGCACCGACAAGATCCGCAACATCGAGCTGCTGCAATTTGCCGACCACCTGGTGAACCTGACCGGCGAGCCGACCATCAGCGATGGCACCCCGCTCGAAGGCCAGGTGCTGACGGCGCTGCCGGGCACGATCGCCCTGTTCAGTGGCATCCAGGAATCCGCGATTGCCTTCCAGTGGCAGAGCGCCAGCGGCGGCGCCTATGCGGATATCGCCGGCGCCACCGGGGCCACCTTCACTCCCACGCAGGCGCATGTCGGCATGACCCTGCGCGTCGTTGCCAAATTCACCGACAGCGCGGGCCTGGTGCGCACCGTCACCTCGGCGCCCACCAAGGGGATCGGCGACCTGGTCACGGGCGACAACCTGGCCAATACGCTGGGCGGCACGGCCAACAACGACCGGCTGGTGGGCCTGAACGGCAACGATACGCTCAATGGCGGTGCGGGCGCCGACGAGATGATCGGCGGCGCGAACAACGACGCCTACACCGTCGACAACACCGGCGATGTGGTCACCGAGCTGGCCGGCGGGGGAACCGACATCATCTATACGACGCTCACCAGCTTCGCACTCGACGAGCTTGGCAATGTCGAGAACCTTCAGTTCATTGGCAGCGGCAATTTCACCGGGCGCGGCACGTCGGCGGCCAACATGCTCACTGGCGGCTCCGGCAACGACACGCTCGACGGCGGCGCCGGCGCCGACCGGCTCACCGGCAACGTCGGCGACGACACCTACGTGGTGTCGGATGTGGGCGACCTCGTGATCGAAGGGCTTGGTGCGGGCAACGACACCGTCAATACCAGCCTGGCGACCTATACGCTGGCAAACAATGTCGAGATCCTGCGCTACACCGGTGAGGGCAACTTCACCGGTACCGGCAATGCCAGCGCCAACCTGATCGTCGCCGGGGCCGGGAACGACGTCCTCAACGGCGGCAATGGCAACGACGAGTTGCGCAGCGGAGCCGGCAATGACCGTCTCAATGGCGGCACCGGCGATGACGTTCTGTTCGGCGGCATCGGTGACGACACGCTCGATGGCGGCACGGGTGTTGACCGCATGACGGGCAGCAACGGCGACGATACCTATGTGGTCGACAGCGTGGGCGACGTCATCACCGAATTGCTGGGCGAGGGCGACGATACCGTGCGCACCACGCTGGCCAACTATGTGCTGGCCGCCGACCTGGAAAACCTGGTTTACACCGGCACCCAGGCCTTCACCGGGACGGGTAATGCACAGAACAACCGGATCGCAGGCGGCGCTGGCGCCGACATCCTCAACGGCGGCGCCGGCATTGACCACCTCACCGGCGGCGCGGGCAACGATACCTACCTTGTCGACGAGTCGCTCGATGCGGTGGTGGAACTGGCCGGCGGGGGAACCGACCTGGTCAAGACCACCCTGGCCAGCTATGCGCTGTTCGACCACGTCGAGAACCTGACCTATACCGGCAACCTTGACTTCTTTGGCGAGGGCAACAGTCTCGCCAACGTCCTCACCGGTTCCACCGGGGCCGACACGCTCGACGGCAAGGAAGGCGCCGACACCATGGCCGGCAGTGGCGGCGCCGATATTTATATCGTCGACAATACCGCGGACGTGATCATCGAGGCTGCCGGTGCCGGCCTGGATACCGTCAAGGCAAGCGCACTGGCCTACACGCTGGGCAACCATGTCGACAACCTGGTCTTTACCGGGACGGGCAATTTCATCGGCACCGGCAACAACCTGGCCAACCGGATCACGGGCGGCGCGGGCAACGACGTGCTCGATGGCGGCACCGGCACCGACACGCTCATCGGCGGCAAGGGCGACGACACCTACAAGGTCAATCACGCGTCCGACATCGTGCAGGAAGAAGAAGGCGAGGGCATCGATACCGTCCAGTCGACGGCACCCGGCTACACGCTGGGCCTCAACCTCGAGAACCTGGTGCAGACAGGCGCCGCTGCGGTGCTGACCGGTAATGCACTGGATAACTTCCTGTCTGGCGGGATCGGCAATGACACACTGCGCGGCATGGACGGCAACGACCGCCTCGATGGCGGCGCCGGCGACGACATCCTGATGGGCCAGGGAGGTGATGACATTTTTGTATTTACTCAGTATGCTTTCGGTGCAGACACAATTTCCGGATTCGATGCCAACCCGGACGGCGGCCAGGACCTGATCGACCTGAGCGCCCTGGGCATCACGGCTGCCAATTTCGACGCGAAAGTGGTCATGACCACCTTTGGGTCGGACCTGAGCATCCAGATCGTCGGCGGAGGCACGATGACCTTGCAAAACGTGGCGGGCGGTTCGGTGACGATGGCTGATTTTATTCTTGGAGGGTGAAGGGCCGTTCTTGTATGGAGCACTTGCAGCAGAAGTAGCCAGCGACCGGCGCCAGGCATTACGGCGTCGGTCAATCAGTTCATCTACAACGTGAGGCATTATGAACACTCTGCAATTCGGCAAACTGAAACAGCTCGCATGCGCCGCCGCCCTCTGCCTGGGCAGCGTCCAGGGCGCCTCGGCCGGCATCATTTTTTCGAAGACGGTACCTGCAGTCGGGACCGTGACGAATGTACGCTTCGGCTTGCCAGGTTCCACTCCCGGACCGGACACCACCGTCACCGGTACCGCAGGTCCCTTGAAGAACCGGTTCCTGATCGACTTCACCAGCAATGAGCGGCTGATCGCCAACGTGGACGATGCACCGCCGCTCGTGCGCGCCCTCGACGGCAGTTTCCAGCAGCTCGATGTCAGCGTGCGCGACGCCGTCTTCACGACGCTGTTCCTTAACTTCCATACGGTCGGCGGCACCAACAATGCGGCAACGCGCTATGCCGACATCGTGGTGTCGGCTTTCGGAGGCGAAACGGCGAGCTACCGGCTGAACTTTTCAGCCAACGCCAATGCCAACAATTTCTTCCGGGTCGATGCGACCGACGGCACACTGCTGAATAACGTGTCGATTTCGAGCATGATCGGGATCACGGATGTGCGCCAGCCCCGCATCGCCGCCCGGATACCCGAACCGGCAACCCTGCTCAGCCTTGGTATTGGCATGGCAGGCCTGGTCGCCGTGCGCCGCCGCAAGCGGCCAGCTGCTGCTGCGCCTGGTGCTGTGCCGGGCTCAGCCATCGCGTAGCGCGCGGCGGTACTGGATCGCCTCGGCGATGTGCCCGGCCGCCACTTCGTTCGCGCCGGCCAGGTCGGCGATGGTGCGCGCCACCTTGAGCACGCGGTGGTAGGCGCGCGCCGACCAGTGCAGCTGCTGCATCGCGGCGCGCAGCAGGCGGTCGCCGGCTGCGTCGGGGCGGCAATAGCGGTCGATGTCGCCCGGCGCCAGGCGCTGGTTAGGTTTGCCCTGGCGAGCAAGCTGCAGCGCATGGGCCTGCGCCACGCGCGCAGCGACCATGGCGCTGCTTTCCCCGTCGGCCTGCGCGCCGATGCTTTCGGCCGGCATCGCGGCGACGGTGAACTGGATATCGATGCGATCGAGCAGGGGCCCGGAAATGCGGCCCTGGTAACGCTGGGCCAGCTCGGGCGTGCAGCGGCATTTGCCCGAAGGGTGGCCGAGCCAGCCGCAGGGGCAGGGATTCATCGCCGCGATCAGCTGGAAGCGCGCCGGGAAATCGGCCTGGTGCGCCGCGCGCGAGATCGTGATCTGGCCCGACTCGAGCGGCTCGCGCAGCACTTCCAGCACGCGGCGGTCGAACTCGGGTAATTCGTCGAGGAAGAGCACCCCGTGATGGGCCAGCGAGACTTCGCCGGGTCGCGGCAGGTTGCCCCCGCCGACCAGGGCCACGCTTGACGCCGTGTGGTGCGGGCTGCGGAACGGGCGCCGCCGCCAGCGCTGCGGCGAGAAGCCGCCCGATAGCGATTGCACCGCGGCCGATTCGAGCGCCTCGTCATCGCTCATCGGCGGCAGCAGTGCCGGAAAGCGCGAGGCCAGCATGCTTTTTCCCGCACCGGGAGGACCGATCAGCAAGACCGAATGGGTACCGGCGGCGGCTACCTCGAGCGCGCGCTTGGCCGACTGCTGTCCCTTGACCTCGGCGAAGTCCGGGTAGTCGACAGGCGCAGGCAGCGCCTGTCCCTGGTGGCGTGCCAGCCGCAGCTTGCCGGCGCCATGGGCGAAGTGGGCGCACACCTCGAGCAGAGTGCGGGCCGGGTAGATGGCGGCATCCGTGACCAGCGCCGCTTCGTCGGCGTTGGAGAGCGGCAGGACGAAGGCGCGGGCGCCGCCATCGCCGTCGCGGTGCATGGCAAGCGTCATGGCCAGCGCGCCGCGCACGGGCCGCAGTTCGCCCGACAGCGACAGTTCGCCTGCGAATTCGTAGCGTGCCAGCTGGTCTGCGGGGAGCTGCTGCGATGCCGCCAGGATGCCGAGCGCAATCGGCAGGTCGAAGCGTCCGGACTCCTTCGGCAGGTCGGCCGGCGCCAGGTTGACGGTGATCCGGCGCGGTGGAATCGTGAAGCCGGAATTCTGCAGGGCCGCGCGCACGCGGTCTTTCGCTTCGCGCACTTCGGCATCGGGCAGCCCAACGATCGTGAAAGCCGGGAGGCCGTTCGCGAGGTGGACTTCGACGTTGACGACCGGCGCGGCCATGCCTGCCAGGGCGCGGCTCCTCAGGACAGCTAGGCTCATCGGGTTCCTTTCGCATGCTGCGAGAACGCCACATCTTAGGGCGGCCGGGCTATCGTTACTTGAGAGCGGACAGGTGTGCGCGTTTTGCCCGGGCGATGCGTCAGCTTTATTCCCCGGCGCAACGAGCGGAGTATCATGGCTGTCGAACGCGAATGCATGCGTGGTGTCTGATGTTGCTGGAAGGAGCACCTGAATGCCGATTCAGTACCTATCGGGCTTGACGGCCCACCCGCGCACCGGGCAGGCGGATTTGCACATCGGCGTCATCCTGACGCTGGTGGCTGGTGCGCTCAATGCTGGCGGCTTTCTCGCCATCGGCCAGTACACGTCGCATATGACCGGGATCGTTTCCGCATTTGCGGACCAACTCGTGCTTCGACACTTCGCGATGGCTGGCATCGCCGCCCTCTCCTGGATCGCCTTCGTTGCAGGAGCGGCCAGCACAGCCTTGATGGTGAACTATTTGCGCCGCGCCGAAGTCCGCAATCCCTATGCTGTGCCGCTACTCATCGAGTCGACCTTGATCCTGCTGTTCGGCGCGCTCGGGGGCGTGCTCGAAAAGCGCGAACTGGTCGATGCGTCACTGGGGGTGATCACCTTATGCTTCACCATGGGTTTGCAAAACGCACTGATTACCAAGATTTCACGTGCGGAAATACGCACGACCCATCTGACCGGTTTGACAACGGACTTGGGGATCGAAATCGGAAAGCTGCTGTATTGGAACCAGCATCGGCCAAGTGACGGCCGCGTGCCGGTAAGGGCCAACTGGAAAAAGCTGCGTATCCATGCGACGCTGATTGCGTCGTTCCTTGGTGGCGGCATTGCTGGAGCGCTCGGCTTCAGTTATGCAGGTTTCATCTCCACGGTACCGCTAGCGCTTGCGCTGGCTGCCATAGCGATCGCACCTGCACTTGGCAACATGCGCCGTTGAGTTGGGTGCAGCATCGCCGCGCGCCCCGAGTGAAACGGCTCAGGGCAGCGGGCTCCTCGTGACCGCGACCAACACGATATAGGCGAAGCAGGCCAGGGCGCCGGCAAAGGCGGCAGCCCGCACCTGCTGCGTACGGCCGCGTTTCAGCGCGATGGTGCCCAGCACGATATAGCCCACCAGCGCCAGCACCTTGGCAGTGAGCCAGGACTGCTGGCCCGGATACTGGCTGCTCCACACCGCCAGACCGATGGCGCTCGCCAGCAGCAGGGTGTCGACGATGTGCGGCACGATCTTCACCCAGCGCCGTTGCAGCTGCTGCGAGCCGGACAGCATCCAGATACCGCGCAGCAGGAACAGCAGGCCCGATAACAAGGCAAAGGTGACGTGGATGTGCTTCAGGGCGAAATAGGTCATGGCAGGTGTAGTTGTTATTAACCTGCGCAGTATGCCTCAGCCGCACTCTCCCACATAGTGGCATTCGTCGCAGCGGGTGCAGCCATCGACCTTGCGTAGCGCACGGGCGCCGCATTCCGGGCATTTGGCGCCCGTGACCGTCGGCAGGGCGCCCGTCACGGTCGGCGGTTGCGGCTCGGCCTCCAGCGCCACGCCGTCCTCGCGCGCCGCATGGCGGCGCGCCAGTTCCGCCAGCGGCACCTGGTTGCCCCAGGCGTCGAGGAAGCCGCGCCGGATCAGCACCCGCTGCAGCATGAAGGCGATCGCCGCCACTTCCGAGTCGTGGTAGACCGGTACCTGGGTGCCGTCTTCTCGCGTCAGGTAGCCGCAGCGCACCGGGCCTTTTTCCCACACCACGTCGCGCATGTCGGCCAGCGCCCGCGCGATCGGGCCGCCGGCGCGCGCCACCATCGACAGCAGGCGCATCGAGGCCGTGATCCACTGCTGCCCGCCGGTACGCTGGTTAGAGGGCATGAAGAATTCGAAGGGCCGCTCCACCGTCACCGGCTTGCCCTCGCAGCTGCCGTCGGCGCGGATGAAGCTCACCGTCAGGTAGGCGGTCTTGCGGCCTTCCTGGGTGGAGTATTCGATCTTCGAGGTCACCGATTCCAGCTCGCCCAGCGGCCGGCGCTCGAAGCGCTTGCGCAGCGGGTCGTCGTCGGGCCTCACGGCGCGCTCCGGTTCCGGTACCGGGGATGCGGACAGCACGCTGCCCAGCACCGTGTTCGGGCGATAGGTCGCCAGTCCCTTCAAGCCCGCATGCCAGGCCTGGCTGTACAGGTCGCGGAAATCGTCGAACGGGTAGTCTGCCGGCACGTTGACGGTCTTCGAGATGGCCGTATCGACGAAAGGCTGGACCGCCTGCACCATGCGCAGGTGGTCGAGCGCGCGCATCTCGAGCGCGGTCACGAACTGCGGAGGTAGCGCGGAGGTGTCTTGGCCCATTTGGCGGTACAGGCGCCAGGCATGGTCTTCGACCTCGTAGCTGCGCATCGAGCCGTCCGCCATGCGCTTCTTGCGCTGGTAGGTCCAGGAATAGGGCGGTTCGATGCCGTTCGAGGCGTTGTCGGCGAAGGCGAGCGAGATGGTGCCGGTGGGCGCGATCGACAGCAGGTGGGAATTACGGATGCCGTGCAGGCGGACCGCTTCGCGCAACCCATCCGGCAGGCGCGAGATGAACTGCCCGCGCAAATACTGGTCCGCATCGAACAGCGGGAAGGGACCCTTCTCGCGCGCCAGTTCGATCGAGGCCGCATAGGCCGCATCGCGCAGCGCCTCCATGATGTGGGCGGCCAGCGCACGACCTTCATCCGAATCGTAGCGCAGCCCCAGCATGACCAGCGCGCTGCCCAGGCCCAGGAAGCCGAGGCCGACGCGGCGCTTGGCGCCGGACTCCGCTGCCTGCTGCGGCAGCGGCCAGACGGTCGCGTCGAGTACCAGGTCGAGCATGCGCACTGCCACGGCGGCCACTTCGCGCATGCGGTCGAAGTCGAAGCCGGCATCCTCACTAAACGGGCCGGTCACGAAGCTGGTGAGGTTCAGCGAACCGAGGTCGCAGCAGCCATAGGCGGGCAGCGGCTGTTCGCCGCAGGGGTTGGTGGCGCGCAGCTCTTCGGCATACCAGAGGTTATTTTCAAGATTGATGCGGTCGACGAACAGCACGCCCGGTTCGGCATGGTCCCAGGTCGAGGCGATGATCCGGTCCCACAGGGCGCGCGCCCGCACCTGGCGGTAGGCCCAGCGGCCATCGTCGAGGCGGCGTGCGCTCGCCGCGTCTTCGTCGCCCGGCTCGGCGCGGTGCACCAGGTCGAAGGGCGCGTCCGCTTCCACCGCGCGCATGAATTCGTCGGTGACGCCGACCGAGATGTTGAAGTTGGTGAGCCCGCCTTCATCCTTGGCGGCGATGAAGCGTTCGATGTCGGGATGGTCGATGCGCAGCACGCCCATCTGCGCGCCGCGCCGGGCGCCGGCCGATTCGACCGTGCGGCACGAGGCGTCGAACACTTCCATGTACGAGACCGGCCCCGAGGCGCGCGAGCGGGTGCCGTGGACTTTGCTGCCCATCGGGCGGATGGCGCTGAAGTCATAGCCGACGCCGCCGCCGCGGCGCATGGTCTCGGCGGCTTCGGATAGCGCAGTGTAGATGCCGGGCAGGCCGCTGGAGTCCAGGCCCGAGATCGAGTCGCCCACCGGCTGGACGAAACAGTTGATGAGGGTGGCCTGCAGGCCGAGGCCGGCGGCGGAGTTGATGCGCCCGGCGGGCACGAAGCCCTGCTCCTGGGCCCACAGGAAGCGCGCCTCCCACCCGGCGCGCTGGGTTTCGGGTTCGAGCGCCGCCAGGGCGCGCGCCACGCGCCGGCGCACGTCGCCGATGCTGGTTTCGAGGCCCTTGGCGTATTTCTCGCGCAGGACGTCGAGCGAGACTTCCTGCGGCGTTGCCAGCTTGTCGTGTGCATTCATGCTGGGCTCCCTGGGGACATGAATGCCGGAAGTTTATTCCTTGCCGAGGATGATCGTCGGCGCCGGCGTCTCGGGATGGCTGGTCGACGCGGACGATGCCGCCTGCGCGCTCAGCCGTGCTTCCAGCTCCACCACGCGCAGTTCGAGCGCTTCGAGCTTGGCGCGGGTCTTGGCCAGCACCTGGGTCTGGATATCGAATTCTTCTCGGGTGACTAGGTCGAGCTTCGAGAAGCCCTGGGTCGCCATCGCCTTGACGTTGCGCTGGATGTCCTTGGCCGGCGTGCTTTCCAGCGCCTGGTTGATCTTGCCCTGCAAGTCGTTGAAGAAAGTATTCATATCCGTGCATTCCTAAATGAGGCGGGGTCCGGTGCACCACGACGGTGCGTCCGCTGCCCGCGATGGTGCGTGGCACTGCGGCAAATGACGGCCGCGCGGTTTTACTGGGTTGATCGAATCGCAAATGGGGCGGATGGATGAGAAATCAAGCACCTGCGTCCCATTTTAAGCTGGCACGCATCCTGCTAATGAGTTGTCAGGCGTGTAGCAAACAGGATTGTAAACCGCAACGGCCCAGACCGTTGAACATGAAGGGGAATGTCATGAAGTGCAACACAACCGCAGCAGCAGTGGCCCTGGCCGTCCTGGCCTTATCGAGCGTCACCGCGAGCGCGCAGGAAGCAGCCCCTGAGCATCAAGTCAGCTACAACGCCGCCCTCACCAGCGACTACCGTTACCGCGGCCTGTCGCAAACCAGTTTCGACCCGGCGCTGCAAGGCGGCGCCGACTACGTGCACGGCCCAACCGGCTGGTATGTAGGCACCTGGCTGTCCACCATCAAATGGACCAAGGATCTCGGCGGCGACGGGAACATCGAATGGGATATCTACGGCGGCAAACGTGGCCAGCTGGGCGAATCCGTCACCTATGACGTCGGCGGCCTGTACTACTTGTACCCGTCCAACAGCCTGAGCCCGAGCGCCAACACCTTCGAGCTGTACGGGCGCCTTGGTTTCGGCCCGGCCTATGTCAAATATTCGCGCTCGACCACCAACCTGTTCGGGACCGCCAACAGCAAGGGCAGCGGCTACCTCGACGTGGGCGCCGATATCGACGTGGGCAACGGCTTCTTGCTGAACCTGCATGCCGGACGCCAGGAAGTGCGCCACAACAGCCAGTACTCATACACCGACTACAAGGTCGGCGTCACCAAGGACCTCGGCGTGGCCACCGTCTCGCTGGCCTGGATCAAGGCCAACACGAATGCCTACCTGAACCCGGAAGGCAAGAACCTCGGCAAGTCCGGCGCCATCCTCACCGTCTCAAAAACTTTCTGATCGATTAAGAGGCATCTCCATGAAAATGATTACCGCCATCATCAAACCCTTCAAGCTGGACGAAGTCCGCGAAGCGCTGTCGGAGATCAACGTGCAAGGCATGACGGTGACCGAAGTGAAGGGCTTCGGGCGCCAGAAGGGCCACACCGAGCTCTACCGCGGCGCCGAGTACGTGGTCGACTTCCTGCCGAAAATCAAGATCGAAGCGGCCGTGGACGACGCCGTGGTCGACCAGGTCATCGACGCCATCCAGAGCGCGGCCCGCACCGGCAAGATCGGTGACGGCAAGATTTTCGTGGCCGACCTGAACCAGGTCATCCGTATCCGTACCGGCGAGACCGGCAACGACGCACTGTAAGAGGAATCCCATGAAACTCACCATAACAAAAGTCCTGGCCGGTCTCATGGCCATGAGCCTGGCGCTGCCGGCTCTTGCGGCACCTACCATCAACAAGGGCGACACCGCGTGGATGTTCACTGCCACGCTGCTCGTCATCATGATGTCGATTCCCGGCCTGGCGCTGTTCTACGGCGGCCTGGTACGCGCCAAGAACATGCTGTCGATCCTGATGCAGGTCTTCATGGTCTTCTCGGTGATCATCGTGCTGTGGTGCCTGTACGGCTATTCGCTGGCTTTCACCCAGGGCAATGCCTTCATCGGCGGCTTCGACCGCGTCTTCCTGAACGGCATCTACGACCCGGTGGCCGGCACCTTTGCCCAGGCCGCGACCTTCAGCAAGGAGACGATGATTCCTGAGTTCATCTTCGTCGCCTTCCAGGGCACCTTTGCCGCCATCACCTGCGCCCTGATCGTCGGCGCCTTCGCCGAGCGCGTGCGCTTCTCGGCGGTGCTGCTGTTCGTCGTGCTGTGGTTCACCTTCGGCTACCTGCCGGTGGCGCACATGGTCTGGTTCTGGGCCGGTCCGGATGCGATCAGCGATGCGGCGTCGCTCGCAACGGTCACCAGCAATGCCGGCTTCCTGTGGCAAAAAGGCGCGCTCGACTTCGCGGGCGGCACCGTGGTGCACATCAATTCGGCAGTCGCCGGCCTGGTCGGCGCCTATGTGATCGGCAAGCGTATCGGCCTGGGCCGTGAATCGATGGCGCCGCACTCGCTGACCATGACGATGGTCGGCGGCTCGCTGCTGTGGGTCGGCTGGTTCGGCTTCAACGCCGGTTCGGCGCTGGAAGCGGGCGACGTCGCTGCACTGGCCTTCATCAACACCCTGCTGGCAACCGCCGCGGCCGCCGTGTCGTGGATGATCGGCGAATGGATCTTCAAGCGTAAACCTTCGATGCTGGGCGCCGTCTCGGGCGCCGTGTCGGGCTTGGTGGCGATCACCCCGGGCTGCGGTTTCGTGGGTCCGATGGGCGCCCTGGTCATGGGCCTGCTGGCAGGCATCATCTGCCTGTGGGGCGTGACCGGCCTGAAGCGCCTGTTGGGCGCCGACGACTCGCTCGACGTATTCGGCGTGCACGGCGTGGGCGGCATCCTCGGCGCGCTGCTGACCGGCGTGTTCGCTTCGCCGGCGCTGGGCGGGCAGGGTATCTGGGATTACATCGCCAACAAGGGTTCGGCGGAGTATTCGATCGCCAACCAGGTGTGGGTGCAGGCGCAAGCCATCGGCATCACCATCGTGTGGTCGGGTGTGGTCGCCTTCATCGCCTTTAAACTGGTCGACATCGTGATCGGCCTGCGCGTGCCGGCAGACCAGGAGCGCGAAGGCCTTGACATCACCAGCCATGGGGAATCGGCCTACCACGCCTGATCTTCCCGTTTGCTTCCCGAAAGGCGCCTGCGGCGCCTTTTTTACGTTTTGGCAAGCGTGCGCCTTTAAAGCGGCTTCTTCGTCCATATATAGCTGTACCGATATAATTCGAAAAAGCCACTACTAGGACGTCCACATGGTTCCGCACCTCGCCACCGCCCTTACCGGGCCCCTGCTCGACCTGGAAAAGAAGATCCTCGAAGCCACGCCCGCGATCGAGCGCTGGTTCCGCCTCGAGTGGCAGGAGCATACGCCGCCGTTCTATTGCTCGGTCGACCTGCGCAATGCCGGCTACAAGCTGGCGCCGGTCGACACCAACCTGTTCCCGGGCGGCTTCAACAACCTGTCCACCGAGATGCTGCCGCTGGCGGTGCAGGCCGCCATGGCCGCGATCGACAAGTATTGCCCGGATGCGCGCAACCTGCTCATGATCCCGGAAACGCATACGCGCAACCCGCTCTACCTGCAGAACGTGGCGCGCCTGATGCAGATCTTCCGCCAGACCGGCCTGCACGTGCGCCTGGGCTCGCTGTCGCCGGACGTCACCCAGCCGACCCCGCTGGCGCTGCCGGACGGGAACATGCTGGTGGTGGAGCCGCTGGTGCGGTCAAGCAACGGGCGCCGCGTCGGCCTGGCCGACTTCGATCCCTGCACGATCCTGCTGAACAATGATCTCTCGGCCGGCATCCCGACGATCCTGGAAAACATCCACGAGCAGTCGCTGCTGCCGCCGGTCCACGCCGGCTGGGCGCTGCGCCGCAAGAGCAACCACCTGAAGGCCTTCGACGAGGTGGCCAAGAAGTTCGGCAAGCTGATCGACATCGACCCGTGGCTGGTCAACCCGCTGCACAGCAAGGTCGGCGAACTCGACCTGCAGGAAGACGTCGGCACCGAGCAGCTGGCCGATGCGGTATCCATGCTGCTCTCGAAGATCAAGAAGAAATATAAGGAATACGGCATGAAGGAGCAGAAGCCCTTCGTGATCGTCAAGCCCGATGCCGGCACCTATGGCATGGGCGTCATGACCGTAAAGGACGCCAGCGAAGTGCGCGACCTGAGCCGTGCCCAGCGCAACAAGATGACGGTCATTAAGGACGGCGTGGCGGTCAACGACATGATCGTGCAGGAAGGCGTGCCGACCTTCGAGTCCATCAACGATGCGGTGGCCGAGCCGGTGGTCTACATGATCGACCGCTACGTGGTGGGCGGCTTCTACCGCATCCACGCCGAGCGCGGCATCGACCAGAACCTGAACGCGCCGGGCTCGCAATACGTGCCGCTCGCCTTTGCCCAGCAGCATGCGGTGCCCGACCTGAAGGCCAAGCCGGGCACGGCGGCGCCGAACCGCTTCTACGTGTATGGCGTGGTGGCGCGCCTGGGACTGCTGGCAGCCTCGCTCGAGATGGAGCGCACCGACCCGAACCCCGAAGTCTATTAAGCCATCAGGTATCGGTGGAGACGGCGTCCCAGTCGTCTTCGTCGCCGGCGCGGATCATCCAGTTGACCGCGTGGTGCCATTCCAGCACTACGCCGGGGTTGACGCCGGGTGGCTGCTCATGGCCGTTCAGCCGGGCGTCGCGCACCGCCCAGTGCAGGCGGTAAAGGCGGTCTGCCTGGTCCAGGATCTCGGCCTTGCTGTTCAAGTGGATCGCAGCGCGCAGCATCGTTGCGTCGGCAAGGTCGTGCGGGTAGAGGGGCAGGATGACTTCGGCACGCGACGGCGCCGACGGCAGGCCAGGGTCCTCCACCAGCCCCGCGCACCACGCCAGCAACACCAGCGCTTCCAGCCGCCACGAGAAACGGATGATGTCTTCCTCGGCCGGCGCGTCGTTGAACAGGAAGGCGGCCTCGTCGTTCGACAGCATGGCCCGGCGTTCTTCGCTGGCGAAATATTCCTTGAAAAAAGTGTTCTGACGCAGCATCGCAGCGCCGACCACGCCCCAGAGCGCCACCAGCCGGCGCCACACCTCTTCTTCCGAACGCAAGCTCACCTCGCCGCCGTCCTCGATCATCGGCAAGTGCGGGTTGACGGGAATCCCGTGCTCGCGCAATAGCGCTTCGGTTGCTGTCCTGCGTGCTTCTGCTGTCATGTCCTGCCTCCGGAATCGTTTGCAAGACGATAACATCAACCGGGCCTGCCACGCGGCGCAACAGGAGGCGAATGGATGGGCCGCCCGCGAGGATCCGCGTTTCCGGCTAAAATCAGGGCATTCCCCGCACTGGACTGTCCATGAAAATCGCCTTCCTCGCCGATCCCCTCTCCACCTTCAAGATCTACAAGGACTCGACCTTCGCGATGATGCGCGAAGCCGCAAAACGCGGCCATACCATCTACGCTTTCGAGCAGCGCGACATGGTGCTGGAAGAGGGCGTGGTGACGGCGCAAGTCATGCGCTTGAGCCTGACCGGCGAGGCGGATGCCTGGTACCGCGCCGACGCCCCGGAAATCGTCAAGCTCTCGAGCTTCGACGCCGTCATCGAGCGCAAGGACCCGCCTTTTGACATGGAATATGTCTACGGCACCTATCTGCTGGAACTGGCCGAGCGCCAGGGTGCGCGCGTGTTCAACCGCCCGGGCGCGATCCGCGACCACAACGAGAAGCTGTCGATCGCGCAATTCAGCGGCTACACATCGCCGACCCTGGTGTCGTCGAACCTGGACCGCCTGCGCGCCTTCCACGACAAGCACGGCGACGTGATCTTCAAGCCGCTCGACGGCATGGGCGGCGCCGGCATCTTCCGGGTGAAGGAAGACGGCATGAACCTTGGCTCGGTGATCGAGTCGCTGACCGACAACGGCAAGCACACCATCATGGCCCAGAAGTTCATTCCGGCGATCAAGGCGGGCGACAAGCGGGTGCTGGTGATCGGCGGCAAGCCGGTACCCTTCGCCCTGGCACGCATTCCTCAGGGCAACGAAGTACGCGGCAACCTGGCGGCCGGCGGCATCGGCGTGGCCCAGCCGATCACCGAGCGCGACCGCGAGATCGCCGAAGCGCTGGGGCCGGTACTGGCCGCACGCGGCTTATTGCTGGTAGGATTGGATATCATCGGTGATTTCCTGACCGAAGTGAATGTCACCAGCCCGACATGCTTCCAGGAGATCACCGACCAGACCGGATTCGACGTGGCCGCGATGTTCATCGACGCGGTCGAACAGCAGCTCCTTGACAACACTGCAGACAGACACTGACATGGTAGGCATCCTGCTGATGACCCACGCACCGCTGGGCCAGGCATTCATCACCGCGGTGGCCCACGTATTCCGTGGCCCGACCGAACGCTTCGAGGCGATCGACGTGGCCGCCGACCAGGACATCAACGAAGTCAATGCCCTGGCCAAGGAAGCGATTGTGCGCCTGGACGAAGGCGACGGCGTGCTGGTGATCACCGACATCAAGGGCGGCACGCCGTCCAATTGCTGCAATACGCTGGCCAATGCCGGCCACGTGGAAGTCATCGCCGGCATCAGCCTGCCGATGCTGCTGCGTGCGATTACCTACCGCCGCGACACGCTCGACGTGGTGGTGGAAATGGCCCTGGCCGGCGCCCAGAACGGCGCCGTACGGGTGGATAACCGGATCCGCGTAGGGTCCGGCTGATTGGCAAACCGGATGAGCGAGCCCAGTGCTCCCGCAGTTCTGACGACACATTGATAACGAGAACATGATTCAACTGGAACTAGAGATCATCAACAAGCTGGGCCTGCACGCCCGCGCTTCCGCCAAACTCACCCAGCTGGCCGCGAAATTCCAGAGCGATGTCTGGCTCACCCGGAACGGCCGCCGCATCAATGCCAAGTCGATCATGGGCGTCATGATGCTCGCCGCCGGCAAAGGCGCGAAAGTACTGCTCGAGGCGGATGGCGCGGACGAAGAAGCCTGCATCGCCGCAGTCACGGGCCTCATCAACGACAAGTTCGGCGAAGGCGAGTAATGCCGCGCGAAGCGGCAGCACCGCGCCACACGGGACCCTCGATGGCATCGTTCACGCTCCATGGCATTCCAGTTTCGCGCGGCATTGCGATCGGCCGCGCGCACCTGCTCACGCCGGCGGCGCTCGACGTCAAGCACTACCTGGTCCCGGTGGAGCAGGTCGAAGCCGAGGTGAAGCGCCTGCAGGATGCCATCGCCGAGGTGCACCGCGGCCTGCAGGCCCTGTGGACCGAGCTGCCCAAGGATGCCCCGACCGAACTGGGCGCCTTCATCGACGTGCACGCGCTGATCCTGTCCGACCCGATGATCTCGGAAGCGCCGCTCGACATCATCCGCACCCGCCATTACAACGCCGAATGGGCGCTGGTGACCCAGATCGACGAATTGTCGGCGCAGTTCGACGAGATCGAAGACGAATACCTGCGCGAGCGCAAGCACGACATCCAGCAGGTCGCCGAGCGCGTGCTCAAGGTCCTGATGGGCACCGCCTTGAGCGTGCCACCGGTGTTTTCCGGCGACGACCACGCGCCGCCTTCGATGATCGTGGTGGCCCACGACATCTCGCCGGCCGACATGCTGGCCTTCCGCGACCGCGATGGCGGACCACGTTCCTTCATCGGCTTCGTCACCGACGTCGGCGGCCAGAACTCGCATACCGCGATCGTCGCGCGCTCGCTCGACATCCCGGCGGCGGTCGGCATGAGCCAGGCCTCGCGCCTGATCGAGCAGGACGACTGGGTCATCGTCGATGGCGATGCCGGGGTGGTGATCTGCAACCCGAGCCAGCTGGTGCTGGAGCAGTACCGCGCGCGCCAGGCGGCGCTTGGCAAGGCGCGCAAGCGCCTGCTCAAGCTTAAAAAAACGCCGGCCGTCACGAAAGACGGCACCCCGGTCAAGCTGATGGCCAACATCGAGCTGCCGGAAGACTGCGCGGGCGCACTCGAAGCCGGCGCCAACGGCGTCGGCCTGTTCCGCTCCGAGTTCCTGTTCATGGGCCGCGCCAACGTGCTGGGCAATGCGCTGCGCATCCCGAGCGAGGACGAGCAGTTCGAGCAGTACCGCAAGGCGGTGGTGGCCATGAAGGGCCGCCCCGTGACCATCCGCACGCTCGATGTCGGCGCCGACAAGCCGCTCGACCCGACCGAGCACACGGCGCTCAATCCGGCGCTGGGCCTGCGCGCGATCCGCTACTGCCTGGCCGAGCCCCAGCTGTTCCTGACGCAGCTGCGTGCGATCCTGCGCGCCTCCAGCTACGGCAAGGTGCGGATCCTGATCCCGATGCTGGCGCATGCTTTCGAGATCGACCAGACACTCAGCATGCTCGAGCAGGCCAAGCTGCAACTGCGCGAGGAGGGCGTCAAGTACGACCCGGACGTGGAAGTCGGCGCCATGATCGAGATCCCGGCGGCCGCACTGGCGCTGCCGATGTTCGTCAAGCGCATGGACTTCCTGTCGATCGGCACCAATGACCTGATCCAGTACACGCTGGCGATCGACCGCGTCGATTACGAAGTGGCGCACCTGTACAATCCGCTGCACCCGGCGGTCCTGATGCTGATTGCCCAGACCATCGCCATCGGCCAGAAGGCCGGCCTGGACGTCGCCGTATGCGGCGAGATGGCCGGCGACACCAAGCTCACCCGCCTGCTGCTGGGCATGGGCCTGCGCGAATTCTCGATGCACCCCGCCCAGCTGCTGTCGGTGAAACAGGAAATCCTGAACAGCGACCTGTCCGCGATCACTTCGCGCACGCGCCGCATCCTGCGCTCGTACGAACCGGACGAGATCGCGGCCGCGGTGGAGCAGCTGCAGTCCCTCTGAACTGGCGTTCGCGCCGCAACACACACAAGAAACACCAGCTAAAGCTCCATGGGATCGATCGGAACAGTCACACCACAGGCGATGCAATTCGCCGAGCCCCTGCGCCTGCAAAGCGGCGCGCACATCGGCGACTACACGCTGATGTACGAAACCTATGGCACGCTCAACGCCGACAAGTCCAACGCGGTGCTGGTTTGCCACGCCCTCAACGCCTCGCACCACGTTGCCGGCACTTACGCAGACCAGCCGAAAAGCCTGGGCTGGTGGGACAACATGGTCGGTCCGGGCAAGCCGCTCGATACCAACCGCTTCTTCGTGATCGGCGTGAACAACCTCGGCTCCTGCTTCGGCTCGACCGGGCCGATGCACACCAATCCGGCCACCGGCAAGCCCTACGGCGCATCCTTCCCGCTGCTGACCGTGGAAGACTGGGTCAGCGCGCAGGCGCGCCTTGCCGACCGCCTCGGCATCGACTGCTTCGCGGCGGTGATGGGGGGCTCGCTGGGCGGCATGCAGGCGCTCTCGTGGAGCATCATGTTCCCGGACCGCCTGCGCCACTGCATCGTGATCGCCTCCACGCCCAAGCTGTCGGCCCAGAACATCGCCTTCAACGACGTCGCGCGCCAGGCCATCCTGACCGATCCCGACTACCACGGCGGCGACTTCTACGAGCACGGCGTGGTGCCGAAAAACGGCCTGAAAGTGGCGCGCATGGTCGGCCACATCACCTACCTGTCGAACGACGACATGGCCGAGAAATTCGGCCGCCGGCTGCGCAACGTGGCCGAATCCGACGAATACGGCTTCGACTTCGGTATCGACTTCGAGATCGAATCCTACCTGCGCTACCAGGGCGACAAGTTCTCGGAATACTTCGACGCCAACACCTATTTGTTGATCACCAAGGCGCTCGACTATTTCGACCCGGCGCGCCTGTACGACGGCAACCTGACCAAAGCCCTGGCGGGCACGAAAGCGCAATTCCTGGTCGCCTCGTTCAGCACCGACTGGCGCTTCTCGCCCGAGCGCAGCCGCGAGATCGTGGAAGCCCTGGTATCGAACCGGCGCCGCGTGAGCTATGCCGAGATCGACGCGCCGCACGGCCACGACGCCTTCCTGCTGGAAGACCCGCGCTATCTCGGGGTGGTGCGCGCCTACTACGACCGCATTGCCATGGAACTGGCCGGCGAGGTGGCCGCATGAATTTCGACGAACTGATCGCGCTGCGTCCCGACCTGGCCTTCATCGCCCACTGGGTGAACGACGGGGCCCATGTGCTCGACGTCGGCTGCGGCGACGGCGCCATGCTGCGCTACCTGGAACTGGGCAAGCGCTGCACCGGCTACGGCATCGAGATCGCCGACGACAAGGTGCTGGCCAGCACCAAGCGCGGCGTCAACGTGATCCAGCACGACATGGAGCAGGGCCTGGGCCTGTTCGGCGACAACGCCTTCGATACGGTGCTCTGCCTGTCCTCGCTGCAGATGATGCAGCACGTCGAGGCGCTGCTGCGCGACATCGTGCGCGTCGGCCAGGAAGCCATCGTCTCGTTCCCGAACTTCGCGCATTGGCCGCACCGGCTGGCCCTGCTGCGCGGGCGCATGCCGGTCTCGCGCACGCTGCCTTACCAGTGGTACGACACGCCCAACGTGCGCTGCGCAACGATCTACGATTTCCAGGCACTGGCGGAAGAATGCGGCCTGGAAGTGCTGGAATGCGTGGCGCTGGCGGACGGCAAGCCGGTCGATTTCCTGCCGAATTTGCGCGGCAGCCTGGCGGTGTTTCGCCTGCGCAAGAAGGTACGGGCGACTGCCTAGTGTTCATCCGGGCTCTTGTCGACTTATGTGCGGTAGCGGCTAGTCCGGCAATCGTGTATCCGTGATGATCGTGGTCATTGTGTATCCCTCACGTCTACTTTCTGCGAGGATAGGCTGCTAAGAACAGCCTGTCGGTGAACGAAATGAAAAAATTCAAGCAACTGGCCGTCTGCGTTTCCCTGTTTGCCGCAATCGGCGGCGTTGGCGCGCAAGACAAGACCGTGGTGCAGGACGGCATCAGCGTCACGCCGCTGTCGCGCAGCCGCGTGCTGATCCCGGAGGCCCAACTCAACGAAGCCGCGGCGCAGCAATACACCCAGATGATGGGGGAGGCGCAGCAGAAGGGCGCGCTGGTACCCGCTTCGCATCCGGAAGTGCGGCGCCTGCGCGCCATTGCCCAGCGCATCATCCCGCATGCGCCGCGCTGGAACCAGAACGCGAGCCAATGGAAGTGGCAGGTCAACCTGATCGATTCGAAAGATGTGAATGCCTTCTGCATGCCGGGCGGGCGCATCGGCTTCTTCTCGGGCATCCTCACCCAGCTCAAGCTGACCGATGATGAAGTGGCGGCCGTGATGGGCCATGAGATCGCCCATGCACTGCGCGAGCACAGCCGCGAAAAAATGGCCAAGCAGGGCATGACCTCGATGGGCGCGCGCGTCGGCGGCGCCCTCATCTCCGGCATCTTCGGGGTCGACCCGGGCATCACCGGCGCAGTGGCCAACCAGGCCGGCCAGCTGCTGGTGCTGAAATTCTCGCGCAACGAAGAGCGCGAGGCCGACCTGGTCGGGCTGGATATTTCATCGCGCGCCGGCTACGACCCGCGCGCCGGCATCACGCTGTGGCGCAAGATGGCGGCGCTGAGCAAGCGCGCGCCGATCGAGCTGCTGTCGACCCACCCGGGCGGCGAGACCCGCATCAAGGACATGGAAGAGCACATGAACGTGCTGTTGCCGCTGTATGCGCGCGCCAAGGGTACGACCGCGGCCAAGCTGCCGCCGTACCGGACCAACGTCAGTTTGCGGTAGTGAGTCTCAGTAGTGAGTCTCCAGTAGTGAGTCCTCATTAATGGGCGGTGCAAGGAAAGGGCGGCAGGCCGAAGCCAACGCCTACGTCCCGCTGCCGATCCGCGACGGCGTCTCGCCCAGCTACCTGTGGCTGACCGAAACGCAGGCGGGCGGCATGCTGCACTTCCTGGCCGGGCGCTTCCCCGACGTGCCGGAAGCCGCCTGGGCCCGGCGCCTGGCGCGCGGAGAGATCGTCGACGCGCAAGGCACTCCCTTGATGCCGGATAGCCCTGTACGGCAGGGCATGCGCGTCTGGTATTACCGCGAGCTGGAAACCCCCGAGACGCCGATCCCGTTCAGGGAACGGGTCCTGTTCCAGGACGAGCACCTGCTGGTGGCCGACAAGCCGCACTTCCTGCCGACCATCCCGACCGGGCGCTTCCTGCACGAGACGCTGCTGGTGCGCCTGAAGAAGCAGTTCGATTTGCCGCACCTGACGCCGATTCACCGGCTGGACCGCGAGACCGCGGGCGTGGTGATCTGCTCGCACAATCCCGCAACGCGCGGGGCCTACCAGTCGATGTTCCAGAAGCGGGTGGTGAACAAGGTGTACGAGGCGCTGGCGGGCCCGATCGAGGGCCGGGAATTCCCGTTCACCTACCGCAGCCGCATGCAGGATGGGGAGCAGTTCTTCGTCAGTACCGAAGTGCCGGGCGAGCCGAATTCGGAGACGCTGGTGGAGCTGGTCGAACGGCGGGGGGAGGTGGCGCATTACCGGCTGCATCCGCACACCGGACGCAAGCACCAGCTGCGCCTGCACCTGGCGGCGCTTGGCGCGCCGATCCTGAACGATGCCTTTTATCCGGTGGCGCTGCCCTGCAAGGGCGACGATTTCAGCGCGCCGCTGCAGCTGCTGGCGCGTACCGTCAGCTTCACCGATCCTTTGAATGGCCAGCCGCGCCGCTTCGACAGCAGCTTCCGGCTCGACTGGCCGGGCGCGTAACGCCCCGGCGCGCCGCTTGGTTGCCGCTTAAATAATCGTGATCGGCCAGTCCGGCACGCCGATCACGGCGGCGTTGCCGGCCATGTCTTCGACGGAGCCGTTATTGGCCTGCAGGCGCAGGAAACCGGTGAGCGAGATATTAAAGTTCAGCATATTCCCGTCGGTGATTTGCCAGCTGTTGCCCTGGCCACTGCTCTCGAACACCTCGTTGCCGAACAAACCGCCCAGCTCGAAACGACCGCTTGGAGAGAACCGGATCGCTTCGGTGAAGGTGAGGGCGAACTTGCGTCCAATCAGGCTGCCGTTCACATCGACCAGGGTCGGGGCGGCGGTGTCGATCGTCACTGCCAGCGGGTTGGAATCGGCTCCGGCATTGCCCGCGGCGTCGTACTGGCGCACGCGCACCTGGTGGACGCCATCGGCAAGCGCCTTGCCGGCTTCGATGGTGAAGCTCCAGTTGCCCAACGCGTCGGCGGTAGCGCAGCCGATCTCCGTCGCGCCCACGAGCAGGGCCACCTGGCCGTTGGCTGCCGCGCCGGATCCCGAGAAGGTCGGGGTCGTGACTTTTGTCAGGTTGTCGATCGCCGATGCCCCGCTGTCGCTGGCGGCCGCGAGGTCCAGGGTCAGCGCGGTCACGGGTGCGCTGATATCGACGACGAGGTTGAACAGGGCGGAATAGTCGCTGGCATTGCCGGCCACGTCGAACTGCTTGAGGCCGACGCTGTAGTTGCCGTCGACAAGCCCGCCTTCGCCGTCGCCGAGGGCAGTAATGGTCCAGTTGCCCAAGGCGTTCGTCATCGCGGTGCCGGCTGCGCGGTCGTTCAGGTACAGGCCGACGATCGTGTTGGCCATGGCGCCGGTGCCGGTGAAGGTCGGCGTGGTGTCGCTGGTGATGCCGTCGTTGTCCAGGATGCCGGTATCGCTGACGGCAGCCAGGACCGGCGCCGGCGGTGCGGTTTCTGGAGCCGTGCGGTCGATGGTGAAGGACAGGGGCGTTGATGCGGCGCTGCTGTTGCCGGCCTTGTCCAGTTGGAGCACGGTCACGGTGTGCACGCCTTCCTGCAGCGGCGCATCGACGGAGGCAGTCCAGTTGCCGTTCGCATCGCTGGTGCCGACGCCGGCCAGCGCCGCGCCGTTCATGATGTTAATGACGGCATTGGCTTCCGCCCCGGTGCCGGAGAGCACGGCGTAGTTCTCGCGCGTGATGCGGTCCGAGTTCGACACGCCCGTGTCGCTGGCGAGGAAGACGCCGGCCAGTGCCGCCGGTGCGCTCGCGTCGATCGTCAGCGCGATCAGGCCGGACGCGCTGCTGGCATTGCCGGCCTTGTCGACCTGGCGCACCGTGAGCTCGTGCAGGCCATCGGCCAGCGCGTGTTCCAGTGCGACCGTCGCTTCCCAATTGCCGCCGGCGTCGGCGTAGCCGGACCCGAGCAGGGTCGCGCCCTTGTAGATCTCGACCAGGGCATGGGCTTCGGCGCTGCCGGCCAGCGTCGGGGTGCGGTCGGAGGTAATGTTGTCGAGCAGGCTGCCGGAGTTGCTCGCATTTGCCAGCAGCGGCGCCGCAGGGGCCGCCGCGGCGGTGTCGATATCGATGCCGATGATGCCGTGGCCGAGATTGTCGTAGATGCCGCTGAAGACGATGTGGTCCGCTGCCAGCAGGTTGCCCGCGATGTCCTGGACCTTCCCGGCCAGCCCGGACGTATCGCTGATGGCCAAGCCGGCTTTATCGTCGCCGTTCGCAACCGTGTAGGTGAAGCTCATCTCGGTGCCGTTCACGGCGGCGAACTGCGCCTGCGCGCCGTTGCTCAGGCCCAGCGTCGGCACTGCGTCGCCCACCGTGCGCACCGCCTCGTCGAAACGGATGCGGAAGGTGAGGGTTTCGCCGGCGCGGTAGCTGCCGTCGCCATCGACGAAGACACGCACGGCGCTCGGGCCACCGACCGTGTGGAAGGCCATCTCGTAGCTTTGCAGCGGGTTGCCGGCGAGATCAAGCAGGTTCTCCGGCAGGCGCAGGCTGTAGCCGGTGTCGGCCTGCAGCTTGTGGTCGGCGGGCTTGATGGTCAGGGTGCGGCCATCTTCCGAGAAGTTGGCGGCGCTGAGGACAACCTTGATGACGGTGTCGTTGTCGCCGAACAGGTGCAGCACGTCGCCGTCGCCTTCCTGGTCTTGCCAGTAGACCGCTTCGTCGAAGGTGATGACGATGTCGGCGCCAACGGCCAGGTCGGTTGCGCCGTGCGGCGAGGTGGCGATCGATGGCGCGATGGTGTCGAGGGTGATGCGCTGGACCACCGCGGCGCTGCCGTGGCCATCGGCATTGACGATCCGGGCAACGATCGTGTTCTCGCCCTCGCCGAAGACGGGCGGCTCGCCGGTTTCATCGTTGGCGTCGTAGGTCCAGCTCCAGCCTTCGCCCGCCACCTCGAGGTGGACCAGCGCCGGGTCGACGCTGCGGCCGTTGATGGTCAGTTCGATGTGCTCGTCGGCGGCCAGGCTGCCGGCCAGGAAGCCCGACGCGGTCTGGGTGCGGTCATAGGTGATGCCGTCGTTGTCGAATGGGCCGGTATCGCTGACGCTGATGTGCGGCGTGAGCCAGGCGTCGACGATGGTGTCGACCGCGTACGGGCGCGAGGCCAGCATGCCGCTGCCGCGCAGGCCCCCCGTACTCGCAATCTGGCTCATGTCCAGGCGCAGCAGGTTGGATGCCGAATCGATGCTGTCGGCGGCGCCTATGGTAATGGTCCAGGTCAGGCCGTCGGCGCTGGCGCTCATGCCTTTGATGCGGGCATGCTCTGCGCTGACGGCGTCCTGGTTGAGTGCCGTCACCGCTTCCGAGAAGGTGACGGTGACGGTGAGGTCCTCGCCGGCCCGGAGGGTGCGGTCCTCGATGTCGATAGTCGCGCCCAGGGCCGGCGCCGGCGCCGCTTCCGGCGTGGTGAACACCACCTGGCCCGGCGCGCTGATGCCGGCGAAGGCGCGGCCGTCGCCAACCAGCGTGCCGCTGCCCATGAATACGTTGTAGGCTCTGCCCGCCGCCAGCCCGCTGGCGTCGAACTCGACGTGGGCGCCGTTGATCGACACCTGGCTGACCGGGATTTCGCGGGTGACTGTGGCGCCGACCACGCGCAGCTCGGGCTGGCCGGTGCTGCGGTTGATGACGGTCTGGACCGCGCCGTCGGTGACGAAGATCGATCCGCCGCCCTTGGACATCGTCGTCGAGAACGCCAGGTCGATATGGGTCTTGCCTGCGGTCGTGGTAAACGACTTGGTTAGCAGGGCCGGGGCGGCGGTAGTCGAGGTCATGAAGGATGCGATCTATATGTTGATTTTCCAGAAACAGAAAATTCTGACCGGAAAAGTTACCATACGGATAGTATCAATAAAAAGGCAAGCTATCTTGCATACGTCGCAAAATAGTGCCTTTAAGCATCACTTTATTGAGGGATCGCTCCCCGATGGGGGAGCCTGCTCCCGCCATCCTCAGCTCTACTATAAGCAATGCTGATATATACCTGCTCTTCTATTAGAGATGGTAATCAATGATCAAGGGGGCGTGGTCGCTGAAGCGTTCGTCCTTGTAGACCGACACCGCCTTGGCGCAGGCAGCGATACCCGGAGTGGCGATGTGGTAGTCGATGCGCCATCCGACGTTCTTGGCCCAGGACTGGCCGCGGTTGCTCCACCAGGTGTAGTCGGCCGCCTCGGGGGAGACCACGCGGTGCACGTCGACCAGGCCGACCTCGTCGAAGATGCGGCTCAGCCAGGCGCGCTCTTCCGGCAGGAAGCCCGAATTCTTCTGGTTGCTTTTCCAGTTCTTCAGGTCGATTTCCTTGTGCGCGATGTTCCAGTCGCCGCAGATCACGACCTCGCGGCCTTCGGCCTTGAGTTGCTCCAGGTGGGGCAGGAAGACTTCCATGAAACGGAATTTGGCCAGCTGGCGCTCGGGCGACGAGGAGCCCGACGGGCAGTAGACCGAGATGACCGTCAGGTTGCCGAAATCGCAGCGCGTGTAGCGGCCTTCGGCGTCGAACTCCATGCAGCCGAAGCCGATGCGCTTGTTGTCCGGCGCGGTGCGGCTATACACGCCGGTGCCCGAATAGCCCTTCTTCTCGGCATAGTGGAAATGACCGTGGTAGCCGTGCGGGGACAGCATCTCCTCGGTCATGTCGGCTTCCTGCGCCTTCAGTTCCTGGACGCAGATGAAGTCGGCCTCCTGCGAGGCGAGCCAGTTGAAAAAACCTTTTTTGTGCGCCGAACGGATGCCGTTCAGGTTCGCGGAGATGATGCGTGGCATGGATCTTTAATGAAAATGAAGGCCGCCTGCGGGGCGTGCTGGATGTGGTCGGAAGGTACTGAGCGCGACAGTGTAGCGCGTTTTGCCGCCGCCAGGAATGGCTTGCCGGCAGCATGTTCCAGGGGCGCGGCAGCGGGTTTGCCAGGCCGGATGGCGCCGGGTTTGCCATGCCCTTGCTGCAGGCAGGCGAGGGCGCGGTTTACAATATGCGCTTTCGGACATTCAGGAGAAGCACGTGAGCGATCTGCGCCAGGAGTTTATTGCATTTTCGGTCGAGGCCGAGGTATTGAGGTTCGGCGAATTCACGACCAAGGCGGGACGCCTGTCGCCCTATTTCTTCAACGCCGGCCTGTTCCACGACGGCGCCACCCTGGGCCAGCTGGCCCAGTTCTACGCCCAGACGCTGCTCGACTCCGGTGTCGAATTCGACATGCTGTTTGGCCCGGCCTACAAGGGCATCACGCTGGCCTCCGCGACGTCGGTGGCGCTGGCCGGCAAGGGCCGCAACACGTCGTTTGCCTACAACCGCAAGGAAGCCAAGGACCACGGCGAGGGTGGCACCATCGTCGGCGCAAAATTGGCCGGCAAGGTCGTGATCGTCGACGACGTGATTTCGGCCGGTACCTCGGTGCGCGAATCGGTCGACATGATCCGCGCCGCCGGCGCCGAACCGGTGGCAGTGCTGATCGCGCTCGACCGCATGGAGCGCTCCGGCAAGGACGGCGCGCTGTCCGCGCATTCGGCGGTGCAGCAGGTGGCGCAGGAATTCGGCATCCCGGTGATCTCGATCGCCAACCTCGACGACCTGTTCGGCTACCTGTCGGGCGCTACAGCCGATCCGCGCCTGTCCCAGCACAAGGAAGCCGTCGCCGCCTACCGCAGCCGCTACGGCGTTTAAACGCACCATCCCTCAGGCAATAGCCATAGGTGGATTAGGGTCAGAGTCGAATTATTGAGCAATTTTCCAGAATTGCTTTTAATTCGACTCTGACCCTATTTTATTTTTGGCGTATTGGCCGGCAGGCAATTGGGGTCAGAGTCGAATTACAGGAAACTTTCCGAAGTTGCCGAATAATTCGACTCTGACCCTCTTTGTTTCGGCACTGTCCCTGTTTATTTGCGCACGGCTTGTCGAATATGTGCCCCGCATACCTGAATTGTTGCCGTAGGAATATAATCGCCGGCGGTGTAATGACGATATTCCGTCGACACACAATTCATTGGTCGTCGAGCCAACAACACGAAGGGGTCACTCATGTTTTCAGCAATCAAGCGCATCGCGCCCATCTTTGTCCTGATCGGCGCCATGTCGCTGATGACCGGTTGCGCAGTCAACCGTGCCACCGCCAACTTGTCGCCGGGCACAGACCTGTCGAAAATGAAGACCGCCTACGTGGTCAAGCACGACAAGGACAAGAATGCGGTCAATGAACTCATCAAGACCAAGCTCGAGAGCCGCGGCTATTCCGTGACGACCGGCCCGGACGTGCCTGTGCCTGCGGGTACCGATGTCGCCGTCACCTATATCGATAAATGGATGTGGGACATCACCATGTACATGCTGGAACTGACCATCAATGTGCGCGACCCGAAAACGAATTTCCCTATCGCTACCGGCAATTCGCTCCATACCTCGCTGACGCGCAAGTCGCCGGAAGCCATGGTCGATGAAGTCGTGACGAATATCCTCGCAGCGCCAAAGAACTGATTTCCCTTTCTTAACTCACCTGAGACAATCACCATGAGCATCCAATCCGCTTTCCGCCGCATCGCCATCCTCCCGGCCGTATTCGTCGTGGCAACCCTGACCGGTTGCGCATCGCAAATGACCCACCAGGAAATGACCCCGGCCCCAGTACAGGCGGCGAAACAGCAGCCGCATACGGTCACCGTCACCAGCCCGACCATGACCACCAATGCCGGCATCGCTTCGCTGATCACGCCAGCCGAACTGCAGGCTGCGGTGAGCAATGCCGTGGCAGCATCCAAGGCCTTCACTGGCGTCCAGGCCAACGGCGGCGCCTACCAGCTGGGCGCGCAAGTGTTCAACGTGGATGCGCCGGCGATGGGCTTTTCGATGACCTCGAAGGTCGAAATGGGCTGGACCCTGAAGCGTGCCGATACCGGCGCCGTCGTGTGGCAGGAATCGGTCAAGACCGAGCACACCACCGGTGCGACCGAAGCGTTCGCAGGCGTCGAGCGCATGAAGATGTCGATCGGCGGCGCTATCCGCAAGAACATCGATATCGCCCTGCAGCGTATCGGCGCGCTATCGCTCTGATTCCCTGGCAGCTGTCGCCCGTGACAATGCTGGCGTAAAAAAACCGGAGCCGCGGCTCCGGTTTTTCATTGGCTGAACGGCTTAGCCGGCCAGCTTCTTCTTCAGCAGTTCGGTGACCTGGGCCGGATTGGCCTTGCCCTTCGAAGCCTTCATCGCTTGCCCGATCAGCGCATTGATGGCCGCTTCCTTGCCGGCGCGGTATTGCTCGACCGACTTGGCATTCGCCGCCAGCACCTCGTCGACGATGCCTTCCAGCGCACCGGTATCGGAAATCTGCTTCAGGCCCTTCTGGTCGATCACGGTGTCGGCCAGGTTCTCGTCAGGCGATCCGGCTTCCCACATCGCCGCGAACACTTCCTTGCCAGCCTTGTTCGAGATGGTGCCGTCGGCGATGCGCTTGAGCAGCAGCGCCAGCTGGGCGCTCGATACCGGCGATGCGTCGATTTCCACGCCCGCGCGGTTCAGGGTCGACGACACGTCGCCCATCAGCCAGTTGGCCGCTGCCTTGGCGTTTTCCTTGCCGGCAGCTAGCACCACGGCTTCGTAATAGGTCGCCATCGCTTTGGAAGAGGTCAGCACCAGGCTGTCGTATTCCGGCAGGCCGTAGTCGCCAGTGAAGCGCGCGCGCAGGGCGCCGGGCAGTTCGGGCATCTCGGCCCGGATGCGGTCGATCCAGTCCTGGCCAATCACCAGCGGCGGCAGGTCCGGGTCCGGGAAGTAGCGGTAGTCCTGCGCGTCTTCCTTGGTGCGCATCGAGCGGGTTTCCTTCTTGTCCGGATCCCACAGGCGGGTGGCCTGGATCACCCGGCCGCCGTCTTCGATCAGCTCGATCTGGCGCCGCACTTCGTAGTGGATCGCTTCTTCCATGAAGCGGAAGGAGTTCAGGTTCTTGATCTCGCAGCGGGTGCCGAATTCTTTCTGGCCGACCGGGCGCACCGAGACGTTGACGTCGCAGCGGAAGGAGCCTTCCTGCATATTGCCGTCGCAGACGCCGAGCCACATCACCAGCGAGTGCAGGGCCTTGGCATAGGCCACCGCTTCGTTCGCGCTGCGCATCTCGGGCTCGGACACGATCTCGAGCAGCGGCGTGCCGGCGCGATTCAGGTCGATGCCGCTCATGCCGGCATAGTCTTCGTGCAGGGACTTGCCGGCGTCTTCCTCGAGGTGGGCGCGGGTCAGGTTGACGGTTTTGGTTTCCAGCTTGCCGTCTTTTTCGTAGGCGAAGCTGACCGTGCCGCCCTGGACCACCGGATCTTCGAACTGGCTGATCTGGTAGCCCTTCGGCAGGTCGGGGTAGAAGTAGTTCTTGCGCGCGAAGACCGACTGCGGCGCGATTTTTGCGCCCACGGCCAGGCCGAAGCGGATCGCGCGTTCGACCGCGCCGCGGTTCAGCACCGGCAGCACGCCCGGCAGCGCCAGGTCGACCGGGCTGGCCTGGGTGTTCGGCTCGGCGCCGAAACGGATCGAGCTGCCGCTGAAGATTTTCGAGTTGGTCGTGAGCTGCACGTGGTTCTCAAGACCGATGACGACTTCCCATTGCATGATGTTCTCTTTTCTGTTCGCTCTGCTGCTTCGTGTTGCTGTTCTTCTGGGCAGGCACTGGTTGAACGCGTGGGCAGGAAGACCTGCCCACCCTACGGGTTCGTGGCGGAGCTTAGATGCCGTCCGGGGTGCGGGTATGCCAGTCCGTCACCTGCTGGTACTGGTGCGCGATGTTCAGCAGCTTCGCCTCATTGAAGTAGTTACCGATGATCTGCAGGCCGACCGGGCGCTTGGCGTTCTTCTCGCCCTGGCCGAAACCGACCGGGATCGACATGCCGGGCAAACCGGCCAGGCTGGTCGACAGCGTGAAGATGTCGGCCAGGTAGTTCGCCACCGGGTCGTTCGCTTTCGCGCCCAGGTCCCAGGCTACCGTCGGCGCCACCGGGCCCATGATCACGTCGCACTTGTCGGCGAAGGCGGCCTGGAAGTCGTCGGCGATCAAACGGCGGATCTTTTGCGCCTGCACGTAGTAGGCGTCGTAGTAGCCGTGGCACAGCACATAGGTGCCGACCATGATGCGGCGCTGTACCTCGCGCCCGAAGCCTTCGGCGCGGGTTTTGCGGTACATGTCTTGCAGATCCCTGTACTCGGCAGCGCGGTGGCCGTAGCGCACGCCGTCGAAGCGCGACAGGTTGCTTGATGCTTCGGCCGGGGCGATGATGTAATAGGTCGGGATCGACAGCGCGGTCTTCGGCAGCGAGATCTCGACCAGCGAGGCGCCCAGCTTCACGAATTCGTCCAGCGCGGCGCGCACGGCGCTTTCCACGTCCGACGCCAGGCCTTCGCCGAAGTATTCCTTCGGCACGCCGATGCGCAGGCCGTTCAACGGCTGGTTCAGGTCACGCGTGTAATCTTCCGCCACGTTGCCTTGCTCGACCGTCAGGCTGGTGGAGTCGCGCTCATCAAAAGCGATCATTTCGTTGAGCAGCAGGGCGCAGTCTTCGGCGGTCTGGGCGATCGGGCCGCCCTGGTCCAGCGACGAGGCAAACGCGATCATGCCGAAGCGCGACACGCGGCCATAGGTCGGCTTGATGCCGGTGACGCCGCAGAACGCGGCCGGCTGGCGGATCGAGCCGCCGGTGTCGGTCGCGGTGGCGGCTGGCGCCAGGCGCGCAGCGATCGCGGCGGCGGAGCCGCCCGAGGAGCCGCCCGGCACCGCCAGCGTGTCCCACGGGTTCTTCACCGCGCCGAAGGCCGAGTTTTCGTTGGCCGAGCCCATCGCGAATTCGTCCAGGTTGACCTTGCCCAGCGTGACCATGCCGGCTTGCGCGAAGCGGTCGACCACGGTGGCGTCGAAGGGGCTTTCATAATTGGCCAGCATCTTCGAACCGGCAGTCGTGCGCCAGCCCTTGGTCACGAAGATATCCTTGTGCGCGATCGGCACGCCGGTCAGCGGGCCGGCATTGCCGGCCGCCAGACGGACATCCGCTGCTGCGGCCTGCGCCAGCGAGCGCTCGTGGTCCACGTGCAGGAAGGCGTTGTACTGGTTGGCGTCGATGCGGCCCAGGTAGTGGCGCGTCAGTTCGGTCGCGGAGACCTGCTTCGAATGCAGGAGCGCGGACAGCTCTTTGATGGTCTTGTTATGCATGTGCGTGTCGGTTCAGGATTCGTGATTCGGTTACTCGATGACCTTCGGCACCAGGTACAAACCGTCCTGGGCTTTCGGCGCCGGCGCCTGGTAATCGTCGCGGCGGTTCTCTTCGGTCACGACGTCGTCGCGCAGGCGCAGCGGCAGCGCCAGGATGGCGGCCAGCGGCTGCGACAGCGGCGCAACACCGGTCGTGTCCACTGCCTGCATCTGCTCGGCCAGGGCGAAGATGCCGTTCAGCTCAAGCAGCGCGGTCTCCGCGTGGGCCTCGTCCATCTCGAGCTGGGCCAGGTTGGCGATGCGTTTTACGTCTGAAAGTGTCAGGGACATGGCTTGGGGGCGCGGCGCGGGCCGCACGCAAATGTGGTTGGGCGATTAATAAACCGGATTCGAATGGATAACGAATGAATAAGGGATAAACGGCGGATGTTGGCAAGCAGTCAGCGAACGGCATCCTACGGCCGATAAAACCTTGGTAACACCGTCGATCTTGCTCTGGAATTGGGGTGGAAAACCCCCCGTTTTCAGCGTTTAATCGACAAATTATAAGGTAGAATGGCGGGCTAATGCGCTATGAGGCCGAAAGCTGGCCCGCCGCAGGAAAGACCGCGCTGCTTCCGGGATGCATTCCGGGCAGGCGCGGCAAGGACAATCCCGATCAATTTTCAGGTGCGCCGCAAAGCGCAATCAGGACACACATGTTTGGTTTTTTACGCAGCTACTTCTCGAATGACCTGGCGATCGACCTCGGTACCGCCAACACCCTGATCTACGTGCGCGGACTGGGCATCGTGCTGGACGAACCGTCGGTCGTCGCGATCCGCCAGGAGGGCGGCCCGAACGGCAAGAAAACGATCCAGGCAGTCGGCAAGGAAGCCAAGCAGATGCTGGGCAAGGTGCCGGGCAATATAGAGGCCATCCGCCCGATGAAGGACGGCGTCATCGCCGACTTCACCGTCACCGAGCAGATGCTCAAGCAATTCATCCGCATGGTCCACGACTCGAAGTTCTTCCGCCCGTCGCCGCGCATCATCATCTGCGTGCCTTGCGGTTCGACCCAGGTCGAGCGCCGCGCGATCCGTGAATCGGCGCTGGGAGCCGGCGCCTCGCAGGTCTACCTGATCGAAGAACCGATGGCCGCAGCCATCGGCGCCGGGCTGCCGGTGTCGGAAGCAACCGGCTCGATGGTGGTCGACATCGGCGGCGGCACCACCGAAGTGGGCATTATCTCGCTGGGCGGCATGGTCTATAAAGGTTCGGTGCGCGTCGGCGGCGACAAGTTCGATGAAGCCATCGTCAACTACATCCGCCGCAACTACGGCATGCTGATCGGCGAGCAGACCGCCGAAGCGATCAAGAAGGCAATCGGCTCGGCATTCCCGGGTTCGGAAGTCAAGGAAATGGAAGTCAAGGGCCGCAACCTGTCCGAAGGCATCCCGCGCTCGTTCACGATCTCGAGCAACGAGATCCTGGAAGCCCTGACCGACCCGCTCAACAACATCGTCTCGGCCGTGAAGAACGCACTGGAACAGGCCCCGCCGGAACTGGGCGCCGACATCGCCGAAAAGGGCATGATGCTCACCGGCGGCGGCGCGCTGCTGCGCGACCTGGACCGCCTGCTGATGGAAGAAACCGGCCTGCCGGTGCTGGTCGCCGAAGACCCGCTGACCTGCGTGGTGCGCGGCTCGGGCATGGCGCTCGAGCGCATGGACAAGCTGGGTTCGATCTTCTCCTACGAATAAAACAGCGGCGCAGCCGATGACACTGCGGGCAGGGCGTGCGGACCGACTCCGCGCGCGTCTGCCCGCAGTGACATGCGCGGCCCGCGCCGACTAGACAGGACGCCAAGCCGGACATGCAATACAGTCCTCCGCCGCTTTTCAAACAGGGCGCCCCCGCGCGGGTGAAGGTGATCGTTTTCGCGCTCATTTCCGTGCTGCTGCTCGTGGTCGATGCCCGTTTCCACACCCTGGGCGCCGTGCGCCAGGTGGCCGCCACCGTCCTGTATCCCCTGCAGATGGCCGCCCTGATGCCGCGCGAAGCGCTCGGCAACATGGGCGGTTATTTTTCGTCGCTCTCCACGCTCCAGAAAGAAGTGCGCGAGCTTAAGACCCAGCAGCTGGCGCAGGCGCGCGTGCTGCAGCAGGCCCAGTACCAGATGGCCGAGAACACCCACCTGCGCCGCCTGATGGATGCGCGCGCCCACCTGCCGCTCCAGGCCCAGATGGCCGAGATCCTGTACGACGCACGCGACCCGTCGACCCGCCGCGTGGTGCTCGACCGCGGTTCGCGCAGCGGCGTGACGCAGGGGCTGCCTGTGATCGATCATGCCGGCGTGGTCGGCCAGGTCACGCGCGTGTTCCCCTTCACCTCCGAAGTCACCCTGCTGACCGACAAGGACCAGGCCATTCCGGTGCAGGTGCTGCGCAGCGGCCTGCGCAGCATCGCCTACGGCCGCGGCCATTCCGGCCTGCTCGACCTGCGCTTTGTCGTGGCCAATGCCGACATCCAGGTCGGCGACGTGCTGGTCACGTCCGGCCTGGACGGCATGTACCCGGCCGGCCTGGCGGTTGCCAAGGTGGTGCAGGTCGAGAACGTCGCCGCCGGCGCTTTCGGGCGCGTGGTGTGCCAGCCGCTGGCCGGCATCGACCGCCAGCGCCAGCTCCTGGTCATCATGTCGCAATCGAATCTACCTCCGCGCCCGCAGGCCGAAGCAAAGACCGCCGCCACCACGGCCCGCCGCAAGCTGCCGGACATGGCGCCGGTGCCACCACCACCGCTGGCCCCATCGCCGCTGCCGCCGCAAGGCCTGCCGGCCGGGCAGGGCGCTGCCGGCCCGGCGAATGCCGTGGGTGGCGTCGGCCCGCAAGCCGCGCCGGCGGTAAGCGCAACGCCGGGTGTCACGCCGGGCGCCACGACGGCCATCCAGCCGCCACGCACGGCTGTCAATCCAACTACCGTTCCAACCACCGTACCCGCCACCGTGCCGGGGCAGCCTGCCGCGACACGAAACCCGGCTGCCATTGTCACGCCCGGCGCGACGCAAGCCACCGCGCCAGCAACGCTGCGTCCAGCACCGGGCACCGCAGCGACCACCGCACCTGCCACCACCGGCGCCGTCGCCACGCCGGCGCGCCCAGCCACCACGGAGGGCCGATAATGGCCGGTAATCGCCCGCATTACATCCTGCTGCCCGTCAGCCCGCTGTTCATCACCTTCAGCCTGGTCTGCGCCTTCATGCTCAACCTGCTGCCGCTCGGCCGCTGGGTCGGCGCGCCCGACTTCGTCGCCGTGGTGCTGGTCTTCTGGAGCATCCACCAGCCGCGCCGGGTCGGGATCGGCGTCGCTTTCATGATGGGCCTGCTGATGGACGTGCACGACGCCAGCCTGCTGGGCGAGAATGCGCTGGCCTATACGCTGCTGTCCTACTTCGCCATCATGATCCACCGCCGCGTGCTGTGGTTCCCCATGATGACCCAGGCGATGCACGTGTTCCCGCTGCTGCTGATGGCGCAGGCGGTGCAGGCCTTCGTGCATTTCACCGCGTCGGGCCGCTTCCCGGGCCTGCTGCATTTCGCCGAGAGCGTCGTTGCGGTCGCCCTGTGGCCGGTGATTACCTGGCTGCTGCTGGCGCCGCAGCGCCGCGCCGTCGACCGCGACCATACCCGTCCGATCTGATGCCCGTTCCACGATCCGAGCAAGTGCTGTGACCGAATTCAAGGACAACGACCGCGAGATCCACCTGTTCCGCACGCGCATGACGGCGCTGGTGGCCCTGGTCTTCATCTGCTTCGGCCTGCTGGTGGCGCGTTTCGTCTGGCTGCAGGTGCTGCGCCACGACCAGTTCGCGCTGCAGGCGGAAGACAACCGCATCGCGCTGGTGCCGATCGTGCCCAACCGCGGCCTGATCGTGGACCGCAACGGCGTGGTCCTGGCCCGCAACTATTCGGCCTACACGCTCGAGATCACGCCTTCCAAGCTGCAGTCGAACCTGGAGTCGACCATCGACGAGCTGTCCAAGCTGGTGTCCATCGAACAGCGCGACCGGCGCCGCTTCAAGCGCCTGCTGGAAGAATCGCGCAGCTTCGCCAGCGTGCCGATCCGCACCCGCCTGACCGACGACGAAGTGGCGCGCTTCACCGCGCAGCGCTTCCGCTTCCCCGGCGTCGAAGTGCAGGCACGCCTGTTCCGCCAGTATCCGCTGGGCGAAACCGCCTCGCACGTGATCGGCTACATCGGCCGCATCAACCAGAAAGAAGCCGCCAAGCTCGAAGAAGACGAACTCGATGCCAACTACAACGGCACCGAGCATATCGGCAAGGAAGGCGTCGAGAAGAAGTACGAAAGCCACTTGCACGGCACCACCGGCTACGAGCAGGTCGAACGCTCGGCCGGCGGGCGCGCCATCCGCACGCTGTCGCGCACCGCGCCGGTCCCGGGCAGCAACCTGATCCTGTCGATCGACATCGAGCTGCAAAAGATCATCGAGGAAGCCTATGGCGAACAGCGCGGCGCGCTGGTGGCGATCGAGCCGGCCACCGGCGACGTGCTGGCCTATGTCTCGCGGCCGGGCTTCGACCCGAACCTGTTCGTGGACGGCATCGACAGCCAGAACTGGAACGAACTCAATACCTCGCTCGACAAGCCACTGATGAACCGCCCGCTGTCCGGCACCTATCCACCGGGTTCCACCTTCAAGCCCTTCATGTCGCTAGCTGCGCTCGAACTGGGTCACCGCAAGCCGAGCGACGCGATCCGCGACCCCGGTTTCTTCATGCTCGGCGGCCACCGCTTCAACGATGACAAGCCGGGCGGCCACGGCACCGTCGACATGTACAAGTCGGTGGTCGAATCCTGCGACACCTATTACTACCAGCTCGGCAACGAGATGGGTATCGACAAGATCTCCAGCTTCATGGGCCAGTTTGGCTTTGGCTATCCGACCGGGATCGACCTGGACTTCGAGAAGACCGGCGTGCTGCCGTCCAAGGAATGGAAGGCCAAGCGCTTCGCCAAGAACCGCGCGGCACAGAAATGGGTGGGCGGCGATACCATTTCGATTTCGATCGGGCAGGGCTTCAACAACTACACGATGATCCAGCTGGCGCATGCGGTGGCCAACCTCGCCAACAATGGCGTGGTGATGAAGCCGCACCTGGTGAAGATGATCGAGGACGGCGCTACCAAACAGCGCACCCTGACGGTGCCGAAGGAAAGCCGCCGCATCTCGCTCAAGCAGGAAAACATCGATTTCATCAAGCGCACGATGGTGGGCGTGACCCAGGAATCCTACGGCACTGGCCACCGCGCCTTTGCCAATGCCGGCTATATCTCGGGCGGCAAGACCGGCACCGCCCAGGTGATCGGCCTGAAGGGGCAGAAATACAATGCCAGCGCGATCGACGAGCGCCACCGCGACAACGCGCTGTATGTCGCCTTCGCGCCGGCCGAGAACCCGCGCATCGTGATCGCCCTGGTGGTGGAGAACGCCGGTTTCGGCGCCGCCTCCGCCGCGCCGATCGCGCGCAAGGCGCTCGACTACTACCTGCTTGGCAAGCGCCCGGCGCCGCCCAAGCCCAAGGACCTACCGCCCGGCGCCAAGGCTGCACAGCCGGCCGCGAAGCCTGCTGCCCAGGCGGCGGCCGCGCCGGTCATCCAGGCCGCCGGCCCGGTCGCCGGCCTCCCAGCCACCAGAAAGGAATAAGCCCATGGCGCGCATCCCAGAACGCCGCTCGCTGCGGCGCCGCCTGCGTCCGTATTTCACGGTCTTCGACTGGCCGCTCGGGCTGGTGCTGTTCATGCTGATGATTACCAGCGTGATCATCATGAGCTCGGCCGGGGCCGAATTCCCCGACCGCCTCGAGCACCAGATCCGCAACTTCCTGCTGGCCTTCGCGGTGATGTGGGTCGCGGCCAACGTACCGCCGCAGATGCTGATGCGGCTCGCCGTGCCGATCTATACGGTCGGCATCGCGCTATTGATAGCAGTGGCGATGTTCGGCATCATCAAGAAGGGCGCGCGGCGCTGGCTCTACGTCGGCGTCGACATCCAGCCCTCCGAAATCCTGAAGATCGCGACGCCGCTGATGCTGGCCTGGTATTTCCAGCAGCGCGCCAATGCCAACAACTGGAAATCCTTCCTGATTGCCGCGGTGCTGGTGCTGGTGCCGTTCATCCTGATCGCCAAGCAGCCCGACCTTGGCACCGCGCTGATGGTGGCGTCTTCCGGCTTCTATGTGATCTTCCTGGCCGGCCTGCCGTGGAAGGCGCTGCTGGGCATGGGCATCGCCGGCGCCGCCGCGCTGCCGATCGGCTGGTCGATGATGCACGACTACCAGCGCGAGCGGGTCATGACGCTGATCGACCCGACCTCCGACCCGCTGGGCAAGGGCTTCCACATCATCCAGTCCGAGATCGCCATCGGTTCCGGCGGCATGATGGGCAAGGGCTATGGCAAAGGCACGCAGAGCTACCTGGAATTCGTTCCCGAGCAGACCACCGACTTCCTGTTCGCCGTGTATTCGGAAGAGTTCGGGCTGATCGGCAATTGCTTCCTGCTGATCATTTACCTGATGCTGATTGCGCGGGGAATGATGATCGCCGCCAATGCACCGAACACGTTCTCGCGCCTGCTGGCCGGCGCCATCACGATGATTTTCTTCACCTATGCCTTCGTCAACATGGGCATGGTGAGCGGAATTTTGCCGGTCGTCGGAGTTCCCTTGCCTTTCATGAGCTATGGCGGAACCGCCTTCATTACCCTCGGCCTCGGCGCTGGTATATTGATGAGTATTCAAAGACATCGTAAACTGGTGCAGACATAACTGAACGAGGACTGCGAATGGCCGTTCCAAGAAAACAACTTGCTGCGGTCACCGTAGTTACTGCATTCACGACACTGCTCACCGGCTGCAGCACCACCGGTGAGCACAAGAGCCTGATCCCGCTGCCCTGGGGCCACCGCCCCACGGCGCAGCACCCCGAGGCACCGAAGCTGCCGGCGGCCAAGTCCGGCCGCGGCGGCTATTACAAGGACGACGGCCCCGGCGCCAACCCGCCGCCCGGCCTGCTCGACCTGCCCGACGCCATCGTCCGCGCCGAACCCTATGCGAAATGGGCCAACCGCCCGTATTCCGTGCTCGGCCAGAGCTATACCCCGATCACGCACGAAGACCCGTTCACCCAGCGCGGCGTGGCCAGCTGGTATGGCGTCAAGTTCCACGGCCAGAAGACCTCGTCGGGCGAACTGTACGACATGTACAAGATGACCGCGGCGCACCCGACCCTGCCGATTCCCTCGTACGTGCGAGTGACCAGCGTCGACAGCGGCAAATCGGTCATCGTCCGCATCAACGACCGCGGTCCCTTCCACGCCAGCCGCGTGATCGACGTGTCGTACACGGCTGCGCTCAAGCTCGGCCTGCTGGGAAAGGGCAGCCACCAGGTCGAGATCGAACGCCTGTTCCCGAACGACCATCCGAGCCGCATCGCCACCGTGCGCCGCGCCATGACCTCGCATGCGCAATCGGCGCCGCCGGAAATCACCGCGCTGATGCTGGAAGATACCGTGCGCTCCGACAGCGCGGCGGTGGCGCAGGTAGTGCCCAAGCTGGTGCCGGCAGGAAGCTTCTACGTCCAGCTCGGCGCCTATGGCCGCGCCGGCATGGCCGACGCGATGAGCGAGCGGCTGGCCCAGGCCGGGCTGGCTCTGGGGGCGCTCGAGGTGGTGAAGGTGGGTTCCGTCAACCGCCTGTATGGCGGGCCGTATGCCACGAGAGACGAGGCGCAGGCGGCGGCGCGCGCGGTACCGGCGTCGTTCGGGCTGAAGCCGATTGTGGTCAAGCGCTAGCTTGGTGCCTTGCTTGGCGGCGCATGATTTGAACGTCAGCGCCGTCGATATCTGGTCGTTGGTGTTTCTTTTTTTTGCTGCTCGACGTAGTGCATATCGACATACCATCGCACCCCATAGACAAAGGCGCGCTCCGTCCGTAGACTGCAGTGCCTTGCGCGGATGCGACGTCTGAAGCGGTCGAGCAGCTTGTAAGCTTGCTCCGCACCGGTGGCAACCGTAACGTCTTACACCATTATCATTACCCTAATCGATGCACAGTCGCGCCAGATCTAGAACTGGCGCGACTTGCGCAAGATCGAACCAATAGGCTCGTCAACTCGACGCCGTGCTTGCCGGCGAACCCATTCGTATAACTTCCATTGATGTCTCAAGGAGACAGTTTATGCATCGTTTTTTCCCACTACTCCTACTTCTAGCGGCCTTCTGTCCACATGCGCGCTCAGAAGGCTTCATTCCAAGGGTTGATGGTGAAGCATTTGCAAAAAAGTCCGTGGCAAAGCCTGTGAGTGGCGACCGTCTGTTCGAGTTCATTAAAGAGGATGAGTCGTTCGACAGCTGGACCAAGCTTATCGCGTATCGCTACCAGCGGCTTTCGGGGCTTAGCAATGATCCGATCAAGTACGCGTACGCTATGCAGCACGCGATCACGCAGCAGAACCCAGCGGCGGCGGTGAAGGTAAGCGAAAACCAACAAACCCATGAAGCAGTCCTTGATTTCGTCACTTGGCCTAAGGATCAGAGTTACGTGGAACTTAACGTGTTCCGCTTCGTCAAGAGCAAAGATGGTAACGCTGTCGTTTCCATTCAGTTGGCGAACAAATTCGTGCCTCCTAAGCCGACTTTTACCCAAGATGGCGTGGAAAAATATCAGCAACAGCTAATGGTGATCAGAGACCGCAGGAAATCTTGGATCAAGCAGGCAACAGACGCTGATCTACAAGTTATTGAAGCCGAACTATTGAAGGAACAATGAGACCTAATGCTTTCATCGAGCGGCTTACGTCCAGGCTAGGCCTACAGTAGTTGCTCGCTTAGGGAGCAGGCTTATCGCCGCGTTTGGCGTATCGCAGGGCCAGCACACGCTCATTAGCTGCATGTCCCGGCTGTTGGCAAATCCAGGCCAGCTGCTGACCGCCTAATTGCAGGGTCGCAGCTGCACGCCCGTGAAATTGTCGGCGATGTCGGCCAGGCTGGTGCGCTCTTCAATCGTCAGGTTGCGGAACTGCCAAGCCGCACGCGTGCTCTGCGGCCCGCGCGGCAGCACGCGCACGCCGCGCACGCCTTGTCGGCCCAGGTCTGCCACCAGCTTCTGCGCAGCGGCGTCGGTCTTGAACACGCCCAGCGAGATCGCCCATTTCAGCGGCGATTCGCCCTGCATCACGAAGTAATTCGCCACGCCGCGTTCCTTCAGCTCGGCCGCACGCTTGTCGGCACCTTCCTTGCCGCCGCTCGCTGGCAGGTAGACCAGGTGGCTGGTCACTTCCTGGAAGGCCACGCTGGTGCGGGCCTGGCGCTCGCCAAAACCGAAGCGCGCAATGCGCGACTCGAAGCGGCGGGCGTCGGCGTTTGAAAAGGCGCCGGCCTGCATGCAGGCGACGGTGGCTGCGGCAGGGACCACTGGCGGAGCAGGTTCGGCAGGCAGTGGCGCTGCGGGCGCCGGTGCCGCTGCCGGCGTGCCCTCGGCGGTGGCACGCACCTCGGCCGCGGTCAGCATGGTCATGCGCCCGGCGGCCAGCTGGTTCTTCAGGCGTTGCGGCTCGCGCTCGCTGCCCTCGACCTTGCCCAGGATGCCCTGGCTATAGGCGAACAGCCCGGCGTTTGCTGCCAGCAGTACCCAGAATACGAATTTCAACAAGAACGGTCTCCCATCTTCAGTCGGCGGCTGCGGCATGCAGGCCGACCAGCACGATATTATCGACCAGCCGGTAGCCGACCTTGAGGGCCGGCGCGATATAGGTCGCGGCGCCACCGGAGACGATGCAGGCGCTGGCGCCATGGCCGGCGCAGGCGCGCTCGATAGCGCCCGCTTGCGCCGACAGGATCCCCGACACGATCGCGTCGTCGGTATTGTCGCCGAAGAGCGGCGGTGCGGCGGCGCCCGGTGCTACCTGGGGCAACTGGGCGGTGTTGCGGGCCAGCGAGGCGGCCATCAGGGCCAGGCCCGGCAGGATCATTCCGCCGACGAACAGCCCGTCGGCGCGCACCGCATCGACCGTGGTCGCAGTGCCGCAGGTGGCGACGACGATGTTTTGGCCGGGCGCCAGTGCGCGGGCGCCGATGGCGGCGGCGAAGCGGTCGCAGCCCAGCTGGCCGGGCTTGCGGTAGCCGTTGCGCAGGCCCGCGCGATCGAGCGTCGAGGCAAACCATTCGACCGCGATCGCCGCCGGCAAGGCCTGCGCGATCCGCTCGCGCACCTCGAGGCCGGCGACATTCGACACGATCGCGCGGCTGATACCCGCGCGGCGCCATGCTGCGGCGATGTCGGTCAGGTCAAGGTGCGGGGCGGCATGGCTGGTTTCCCACTCGCCCAGCGCGGCGCCGGGCAGCGCAATGGCCCACTTGATCCGGGTATTGCCGGCATCGACCAGCAGCAGGTTCATGGCTTCACCCGCAGCGAGACGTCGCCGGCCAGCAGCGCGATACGGCCGTCAAGCGTATCGAGCAGCAGGCGCCCGGTGTCGTCCACGCCCGCGGCCAGGCCCTCGTGCAGCACAGTGCCGTTGTCGATGATCGTCACCGTTTCGCCCTGCCAGGCATGGCGCAGGTTCCAGCGCGCGCAGAAGGCGCCGAAGCCGTGGCGTGCGAACAGGCGCAGCGCTTCGGCCAGGCCATCGAGCAGGGCGGCCACCAGCACGTCGCGTTCCATGCGCGCCAGCCAGGGCGCCCCGGCCGCGCCGCGCCCCAGGCGTGCTTCCATCTCGTCCGGCATGATGAGATTCAGGCCGATGCCGATAATGGCCCAGGTGCCGCCTCCCTGGGCCGCCTGGGTTTCGATCAGGATGCCGGCCAGCTTGTCGCCGTCCTTCAGCACGTCGTTCGGCCACTTGAGCTGCACCTGTACACCGAGCTGTCCCAGTACGTCGCCCAGCGCCACGCCGACCGCGAGCGGCAGGCCGCTGAGCGCCTGCGGTCCACCGTCGAATTTCCAGGCCAGCGAGAAGGTCAGCGAACCTTCGCTCGAGGACAACCAGCTGCGTCCGGCGCGGCCGCGGCCGGCGGTCTGGTTCTCGGCGACCAGCAGCAACGGCTCGGTCAGTTGGGCCGCACGCGCCAGCAGGTCGGCATTGGTCGAACCCGTCTCGGCCACGACCTCGATGGCGACGCCGGCGCGGGCCAGCGCGGCGATGTTCGCGGCCTTCATGCTTCGCCCTTGCCCTGCTTGGTCGGCGCGCGCGAGAACGCGAAATCGAACAGGCCGTTCGGCAGCAGGCGCAGCAGCTTGGCCACGACGCCCATCTGCCAGGGCAGCACGCGGTAGCTGTGGCCGCGTGCGATCACCTCGAGCGCCTGCGCGGCGAAGCGCCCCGCCGGCATCAGGAAGGGCATCGGGAACCGGTTGTGGCGGGTCATGGGCGTGTCGATATAGCCGGGCGCGATGGTCACTACCTTGATGTTGGTCGCGCGCAGCTCGAGCCGCAGCGATTCGCAATAGCTGTGCACGGCCGCTTTCGAGGCGCAATAGGCGCCGGCGCCGCGCATGCCGCGGATGCCCGCCACGCTGCCGATGCCCACCAGCCGGCAGGGGCCGGCCTGCGCTTTCATCGAAGCGATGAAGGGCGCGAAGGTGGCGACGGTCGCGCCCACGTTGGTGGCGAAGACGGCGTCGAATACCTGCATGTCGGCGGGGCGTTCGGTGAGCGTGCCGTGCGAAATCCCGGCGCTGGCGATCACAATGTCGGCGCCGCCCGTGGCCGCGATGAAGTCAAAGGCGGCCGCATCCAGGCCCGCGCGGTCGGTGGCGTCGACCGCGTAGATGCGGTGGCGTTCGGGGTAGGGCAGGCCGGCCACCAGTTCCGCCAGCAGTTCGCGGCGGCGCGCCAGCAGGCCGAGGGTGGCGCCGCGCGCCGCGTATTCGCGGGCCAGCGCCGCGCCGATGCCGCTCGAGGCGCCGGTGATGAAGACCCGGTCCGAGCGGCCCGGCGCCAGGGTCATTTCTTGTCCGCTTTCGCGCGCGCGACCAGCCTGTCCATCACCTGCAGGGTGCCCTGCAATGCGTCGCCATCGCCACGAGTGGCTTCCTGCACCATGCCGGGCGAGGTGAGGAAGCGGCCGTCGACCGCGATCATCGGCCAGTGGGTGATGCGGTAGTCCTCCATCATCGACTGCGCACGGCGCACCTTGGCCTGCACCCCGAACGAGCGGTAGGCATCGATGAAGCGCGCGCGGTCGATGCCGGCGCGGCTGGCCCAGTCGAATACCTGCTCGTCCTGGGCCAGGGGAAGACGCTCGACGTGCATCGCCGTGAAGGCCTTGCCATGGTACTGCTCGACCAGGTCGAGCGATTCGAGCGTGAAGAACAGGCGCTGCTGCGCCGCCGTCTGGGCGCCGCGCGGCACGTGCACGCGGCGGAACACGACATTGTCACCCTGTTTTTTCACCCACGCCGCAAGCTGGGGCTCGAAGGCATAGCAGTGCTGGCAGTAATAGGCGAAGAATTCCGTCACCTCGATCTTGCGGCCGCCGTCGGTCGGCTGCACGTTCGGCAGCGACTGGTATTCCGCGCCGTCGCGTGGCGCAGCAGGCGAGCCCGAGGCCGAGCCGGCCAATACGAGCAATGCGGTGGTGCAGAACAGGCGGCGTAGCGGTTGCATGCGGTTCCTTAGCGTTGGTTGCGGACGATGGCGACGTCGATGCCGCTGTCGAGCAGCTTGGCGCGCGCCTTGTTCATGGATTCGACCCCATTGTATGGACCAACGCGCACGCGGTGCAGCACGCCGCCGTCGGTGGTGCGGTCGGTGATCGCGGCCTCGAAGCCTAGCAGCGCCAGCTTGGCGCGGGTGTTCTCGGCGTCGGACATTTCACGGAAGGCGCCCGCCTGCAGGAAGTAGATGTAGCCGTCGGCGCCCGCGGCCGGCGCAGTGGCGCCCGCTGCCGGGGCAGGGGCGGCAGCGATGGCCGGTGCAGGAGCTGGAGTTGCGGCCGGCGCTGAAGGGGCAGCAGCAGGTGCGGCTGCCGGCGCTGCCGGCGCCTGCATGCCGGCGATCGCCTGGCCGAGCGGATCGGCTTCGGCCGCGGCGGGCGCCGGGGCCGGCTTGTTGGCGCGGTCGGCAATCTCACGGTTCGCTTCGCGCGCGGCGTCGCGGTTGCCGTACAGCGGCTTGTTCGGGTCGGTGGCCTGGCTCGGCTCCAGGTCGGCCGGACGGCCCATCTTGTTGGAGCGGTCGGTGAACGGCGACTGCCCCTTGGTGATCACGAGCGCGACCGCCACCGCGATCCCCAGGCCGATGATCAGGCCGATGATGACGCCGGTCAGGGTGCTGCCGCGCTGGCGCAGCGCTGAGAAGGATCGAATGGCGGTCATGGGCTTACTCTTGTGGTTCGGTAGGGGCGCGTTCCATCTTGCTTGGTGCCGAAACGCCGATCAGGGCCAGGCCGTTGCGCAGCACCTGGCGGGTCGCGGTGGCCAGGGCCAGGCGCGCCAGCTTCAGCGGCTCGTCGTCGTCGAGCAGCCATTTGTGGGCGAAATAATAGCTGTGCAGCTCGCCGGCCAGTTCGCGCAGGTAGAACGCAACCTGGTGCGGGCCGAGTTCGAGCTTGGCGCGGGCCAGCACTTCCGGATAGGCGGCCAGCTTCGACAGCAGGCTCGCTTCGTGCGGGGTAGTCAAGGGCGACAGGTCGACGTTCGCCAGTTGCGCCTCAATGCCGCCCCAGTTGGCGAGGGCCGAGCAGATGCGCGCATGGGCGTACTGCACGTAATAGACCGGGTTCTCTTCGCTGGTGGCCAGTGCGACGTCGACGTCGAACACGAATTCGGTGTCGGCCTTGCGCGAGATGAGGAAGAAGCGCACCGCGTCGCGGCCGCGCGTCACGTCGCCGTTGCCCGACCATTCGATCAGGTCGCGCACCGTGACATAGGAGCCGGCGCGCTTGGAGATCTTGACCTCTTCGCCGTTCTTCATCACGGTGACCATCTTGTGCAGCACATAGTCGGGATAGCCCTGCGGGATGCCGATATTCACGGCCTGCAGGCCGGCGCGCACGCGGGCGATGGTGCCGTGGTGGTCGCTGCCCTGCACGTTGATCGCCTGGTCGAAGCCGCGGCGGAATTTCTGCATGTGGTAGGCGACGTCCGGCACGAAATAGGTGTAGCCGCCGTCGGACTTGCGCATCACGCGGTCCTTGTCGTCGCCGTAGTCGGTGGTGCGCAGCCACAGCGCGCCGTCCTGCTCGTAGGTCACGCCGGCATCGACCAGGGCCTGCACCGCCTGTTCCACTTTACCGTCGGCGTACAGCGAGGATTCGAGGTAGTAGTTGTCGAACTTGACGCCGAAGGCCTGCAGGTCGATGTCTTGCTCGTTGCGCAGGTAGGCGACCGCGAAGCGGCGGATCGATTCGAGGTCGTCAACAATGCCGCTGGCGGTGGCTGGTTCGCCATCGCTGGCCGAGACGGTTTTCTTCGCCAGGAAGTCGTCGGCGATATCCTGGATGTAGTCGCCGTTATAGGCCGACTCGGGCCAGCCGGCATCGCCCGGCTTGATGCCGCGCGCGCGCGCCTGCACCGAATTGGCCAGGGTGGCGATCTGCACGCCGGCGTCGTTGTAATAGAACTCGCGGGTCACTTCATGGCCCTGCGACTCGAACAGCGAGGACAGCGCATCGCCCAGCGCGGCCTGGCGGCCGTGGCCGACGTGCAGCGGGCCGGTCGGGTTGGCCGACACGAATTCGATGATCGCGTGGTGGCCCTTGCCGGAATCGCCCTGGCCGAAGGCTTCGCCCTGTTCGAGCACGGTCTTGACGACCGACTGCTTGGCGCTGGCGGCCACGCGCAGGTTGATGAAGCCGGGGCCGGCCACGTCGGCCGACTCGACCAGTCCTTGCGCGCCCGGTTCGGCCAGCACGGCGGCGACCAGGCGGGTGGCCAGTTCGCGCGGGTTGGTCTTGAGCTGCTTGGCGAGCTGCATCGCGATATTGCAGGCGATGTCGCCGTGGCTCGGGTCGCGCGGGCGCTCCAGGACTACGTTAGGGACCAGGTCGGTACCGGCGACGAGCGGCGCCAGGGCGGCCTGGAACAGGGCAACGATTTGTTGTTTTTGTTGAGCGAGCATGGGGAAGTCGGTCTATATAAGATTGCGAACTGCGAGGGCAGGCCTGTGGTCAGGCAAACAGCGGTCATTATACTGGTTTGAGGTTACGCGCAACATGTTCACCATGGCAAGAGCTGCTTGCACGTATTAAGTTGTACCAAAGCCTATGCCGTTACAATGGGGGCCTTTTTCGACCGTATCGACCCTGCCATGACCGACAAGCGCCCGACGCTCTCCCTGAAACCCAAAGCCAAGCCGGCGCGTTCCGCGGCGCCGAAGGGCGGGGCACGCCCAGCCTGGCCTGCCGCCAAGCCGGGACCGGCGCGGACGGAGCGCAGCCAGGAAGGTCGCGCCCAGGAAGCCAGGCAGGCACCGAACCCGGGGCAGGACCGTCCACCGCGCCCGGAGCCCTACCGTCCGGCAGCCGAGCGGGGCCAGCCGCCGCGCGGCGAACAGGCCGGCCGTCCCGGCAAGCACCCGCCCCCGCGCCTGCGCGAAAGCCATGAAGTCACGGTGGCGCCCCAGCAGGACTACCGCCCCGACCTGAAAGCCGATTCGCTGGCGCTGGCCCTGCTGGGCGCTGCCAATGCCGTGGCCCGGGTGCGCGGCGGCACCGCGCTGCCGCAGGCGCTGTCGATCGTCTTCTCGGTCTACGACGTGACGCCGCAGGCGCGCGGCGCGATCCAGGACATCGCCTACCGCACCATGCGCCAGCTCGGGCGTAGCGAGGTGCTGCTCGGCCTCATGACCACCAAGGCGCCGGAGCCGGCCATGCTCGACGGCCTGCTGTGCGCGGCGCTGGCGCTGCTCGACCCGCCGCAGGACACGCCGCCGCCGTACGAGGCCTTCACCGTGGTCGACCAGGCCGTGCACGCGGCCGCCCACCATCCCGACTTCGCCCATGCCAAGGCCATGGTCAATGCCGTGCTGCGCCGCTTCCTGCGCGAGCGCCCGGCCTTGACGGCCGAGGCGCTGAAGCAGCCGCTGGCGCGCTGGAATTATCCGCAATGGTGGATCGACAGCACCCGTGCGGCCTATCCGGACAAGTGGGAAGCGATCCTGGAGGCCGGCAACGTGCATCCGCCGCTGACCCTGCGCGTGAACGCGCGCCGCCTGGACACCGACGCCTATCTCGCCACCCTGGCTGAGGCGGGCATCGAGGCCACGCGCCTGGGCTCCACCGCGGTGCGCCTGGCGCAGCCGGTCAACGTCAGCCAGATCCCGGGCTTCCACGACGGCCTGGTGTCGGTGCAGGATGCCGGCGCCCAGTTGGCCGCGCCGCTGCTCGACCTGCAGGATGGCATGCGGGTGCTGGACGCCTGTGCGGCGCCGGGCGGCAAGAGTGGCCATATCCTGGAAAGCGCCGATGTCGAGCTGACCTCGGTCGATGCCGACCCCCAGCGCCTGGCGCGGGTGCGCGATAACCTGGGCCGCCTCGGCCTGGAGGCCAAGCTGGTCGCCGCCGATGCGCAAAGCGCAGCCTGGTGGGATGGCGTGCCCTTCGACCGTATCCTGGCCGACGTGCCGTGCACGGCCTCGGGCATCGTGCGGCGCCACCCGGACATCCGCTGGCTGCGCCGCAAGTCGGACACACTCCAACTTGCAACACTTTCAAGCAAAATACTCGACAACCTTTGGCAGATGCTGCTACCCAATGGTAAATTGTTGTTTGTGACATGTTCGCTCTGGCCCCAGGAATCGGAGGCGCAGGCAGCCGCGTTTGCGGCCCGCCACGACGCCATCCGCCTCGACGCGCCGGGCCAGCTGCTGCCAGCCAGCGGTGCCGGGCAGGATCATGACGGCTTGTTCTACGCCCTGTTCCAGAAACGCGCGGCGTGACCGTCATCCCGACATAATGCTTCAACTTAAGGCTCCGGCTCACCCGTGACGTTACGATTTTTCTGCCTCCTCGCCTGCCAGCTGCTGCTGGTATTCGCGTGTGCGCAGGCACGGGCCGCCGACGCCGTCGACATCACCCAGGCGGAAATCCAGCTCAGCGAGGACGGCTACCGGCTGAAGGCGCGCTTTGCGTTCGACCTGAACCACGAGCTCCAGGACGCACTCCAGAACGGCATCAAGCTGCACTTCACGACCGAGATCGAAATGACGCGCCCGCGCTGGTGGTGGCGCGACGAGAAGGCGGTGCTGGCCAAGCGCACCGTCGGCATCTCGTACGACGTGCTCACGCGCCAGTACAACGTGCTGACCACCGGCAGCCTGCCGCAAAGCTTTACCACCCTCGAAGAAGCCTTGTCCCAGATCCGCAGTCCCGCGCGCTGGCTGATCGCACCGAAAGGCGCGCTCAAGCAGGGCGAGGTGTATGACGTCTCGGTGCGCATGTACATGGACCGCGACTACCTGTCCAAGCCGCTGCAGGTCAATGCGATCAACGATTCGAGCTGGCGCCTGGCTTCCAACCGCAAGACCTTTGCCTACCGGGCGGGCTGATTCTCGTGCGGGGCATGCGCGTGCGCGGTAAATCCATCAACCAGGCGCTGCGCTACGCACTCGTCGTGGGCGGCGCCGTCGTCTCGATCCTGCTGTTCCTGCTGGCCGGCGTCTCGGACAATTCGGGCTTCTTCGACCGCTACTACACCTGGCTGCTGGGTGCGAACGCCGCCATGGCGGGGCTGATGCTGGTGCTCGTGATCGTGGCGCTGGCGCGCCTGTATTCGCGCTACAAGGCGGGCAAGTTCGGCTCGCGGCTGGTGGCGCGCCTCGTGCTCCTGTTCGCCGGCATCGGCATCCTGCCCGGGCTGGTCATCTTCATGGTGTCGGTGGTGTTCGTGTCGCACTCGATCGAGTCCTGGTTCGACGTCAAGATCGAGGCCGCGATCGAATCGGGCCTGAACCTGGGCCGCGCCGCCCTCGACGAAGCGGTGGCCGAACTGGGGGCGACCGGACAGACCGCCGCCGCCACGCTGGCCGGCCAGGATGCGGTCGGGGTGCAGGGCGTCCTGACAGGCCTGGTCAACGACGTCAGCGGCATGCAAAGTGCGATGCTGCTGGCCGCCGACGGCACCCTGCTGGCGTCGAGCGCCCAGGACCGCAACGCCAGCCTGGACATGGACCGCCCCACGCCCGACGTGCTCAAGTCGGCTGCGCTGCCGGGCGGGTATGCGCGTCCCGAAGGCGGCAGCGGAGGCGCCTCGGCCGGCCCGAACGAGCTCGACGCCGCCACCGGCCTGCGCCTGCGCGTGGTGCTGGCGGTGCCCGAAGCCTCGGGCATGGAGCCGCGCTACCTGCAGCTGCTGCAGGCGGTGCCGGTGAACCTGGCCTCGAACGCCGTGGTGCTGCGCAGCGCCTCCGACGAATACCGCTCGCGTGCCCAGGCCAGGACCGGCCTGAAAAAGATGTACATCGAGATTCTGACCCTGACGCTGCTGCTGGCGATCTTCGGGGCGATCGGCAGCGCCTTCCTCATCGCCGGCAACCTGGCGCAGCCGCTGCTGGTGCTGGCCGAAGGCACGCAGGCGGTGGCCGAGGGCGATTTGTCGCCGCGCCCGATCATCGAGACCAACGACGAACTGGGCACCCTGACGCGCTCGTTCAACGCCATGACCGGGCAGCTGTTCGAGGCGCGCAGCGCCGTCGAGCGCAACCGCACCGCGCTGCAGAATGCCAAGGCCCACCTGGAGTCGGTACTGGCCAACATGTCGGCCGGCGTGATGGTGCTCGATGCCGAGGGGCGGGTGGTGAACTCGAACGACGCCGCCTACCGCATCCTGCAAGTGGAGCCGGGGGCGCTGGCCGGCCCGCTGGCGCGCATCGGCGGCCTTGAGACTTTCTCGAACTGCATCACGCGCGCGATCTCGGCCCAGAGCGCGCAGAGCGCCGCCGGCAGCAACGGGAACGGCGACCGGCGCAGGCGCGCCCACTGGCAGCAGCAGATCGAAATCCCGCGCCGCGGTTCCGGCGACGAGCATGACCACGACATCACGCTGCTGGCGCGCGGCTCGCGGCTCCCGGTCGGCAACGGCCATGGCTTCATCGTGGTGTTCGACGATATCTCGGACGTGATCTCGGCCCAGCGCTCGGTGGCCTGGGGCGAAGTGGCGCGCCGCCTGGCGCATGAAATCAAGAACCCGCTCACGCCGATCCAGCTGTCGGCCGAGCGCCTGCAGATGAAGCTCGAGGGCTGCCTGCCGGAGCGCGAAGCCGAGCTGCTGAAGAAGAGCACGACCACGATCGTCAACCAGGTCGACGCCATGAAACGCATGGTCGACGATTTCCGCGACTACGCGCGCACGCCGCCGGCCATGCTCGAGCCGCTCGACCTGAACGCCCTGATCGGCGAGATCCTGCAGCTGTATTTGTCCGAGGACGGCTCCGACATCATCCACGCCGCGCTGGCGCCGAACCTGCCGAGCGTGATGGGCGACGCGACGCAGCTGCGCCAGGTGATCCATAACCTGGTGCAGAATGCCCAGGATGCGCTGGCCGACCGGGTCGGTGGCGCCGCGCCGCCGCGCGTCGACGTTACCACCGAAACCATCCACTACGAAGGCGCGGACGGCGCCACCGGCACCGCGGTGCGCCTGTCGATCCTGGATAACGGCCCCGGTTTCGCATCGCGCATCCTGGCGCGCGCCTTCGAGCCCTACGTCACCTCGAAGGCCCGCGGCACCGGCCTGGGCCTGCCGATGGTGAAGAAGATCATCGACGAACACGGCGGACGGATCGACATCGGCAACCGCCCGGACGGATGTGGCGCGTCGGTATTCATTTTGCTGTTAAAGTTAGCCCCCGAGGCGAACTTGTCCGAAATATAATAGGGACATAAACTCTCATTAGCGGTCGGCAGTCCTACCAGGCACCAAGCGAATAAGCAGTGAGCGGGTAAGAGATCAGGAAGGCATACAGATGGCGAATATACTCGTAGTTGACGATGAAATGGGCATCCGGGAATTACTCTCGGAAATCCTGGGCGACGAAGGCCACGCCATCACCCTGGCCGAAAACGCGCAGCAGGCACGCGAGGCGCGGGCCGCCGGCGCGCCCGACCTGGTCTTGCTCGATATCTGGATGCCCGATACCGACGGCGTCACCCTGCTCAAGGAGTGGCAGCGCGACGGCCTGCTGACCATGCCGGTCATCATGATGTCCGGCCACGCGACCATCGACACCGCTGTCGAAGCGACCCGCATCGGCGCCCTGAATTTCCTCGAAAAGCCGATCGCACTGCAAAAGCTGCTCAAGGCCGTGCAGCAGGGGCTGAACCGTGCACAGGAAGTGGCGCGCGCGCCGCTGGCGCCGCCGCGACCGGCCGTGACCACCGCCATGCCGATGATGGACAGCGGCGCCAACGCAGCCCCAAGCGCCGCAGCGCCGATGTTCGCGCCGCCGCCGCCGCCAATGGGCAACGGCTCGCGCATGGTGCATGCAATGTCGCAGGGCGAGAGCGCCGGCTACACGCTGTCCTTCGACCTGCCGCTGCGCGAAGCGCGCGACGCCTTCGAGCGCATGTATTTCGAGCACCACCTCGGACGCGAAGGCGGCAGCATGACGCGCGTCGCCGAAAAGACCGGCCTCGAACGTACCCACCTGTACCGCAAGCTCAAGCAACTCGGCGTCGAGCCGGGCAAGCTCGCCAAGAAAGGCGTCTGATTGCGAGAAAGGGTCGCGACCACACTGGTCACGGGCGCGTCCGCTGCCGCACGCGAGGGCGCGATCGCCGCGCTGCTCGCCGCTTTTCCATCCTCCCCAGGCCATAGCGCCATCATCCTCGAAGGGCTGCCCGCAGGCAGCCCGCTCATTCCCGATAGCTCTTCCGTAAGACTTGTCCGACTAGCAGGCGGGTGCCCGTGCTGCGCCGGGAACCTGGTTTTGCGTGTAACATTGAATCGACTGTTACGCCAAGGGCCGGAACGCCTGTTGATCGGTTTGGCAAGCAGTGAACATCTTGATCAGTTGCGATCGTGGTTGCAAGACCCACCATACGATCAGCTGTTGGCCCTGCAGCCGATTGTCTCACTTGAAATCGGTCCGGACAGCCCCACTTCTTAACCGAAGTGAACAGCCAGTCGCCCGCCGCCGCGCGGCTGGTACGCACAACCACTCTGATCGAGAGAAGGAGTCATCATGAACATGATCTACAACAGCGAACAGTACAGCGTCGTCGAGTTCGGCGTGGATCGCGAACTCGAAGCGCTGCGCTTCGGCGGCTATGAAATCGTCGACAAGGCCGGGCGGCGCGAAGCATTCATCGGCGGCAAGCTGGCGCAATCGTTCCGCCGCGACGTGAACAACCTCATCGCGAGCGAGCCGACCATGGAAGAAATCGACGACTTCCTTGGCTCCTACGATACCCTGATGAGCCAGCCGGTCGTCCTGCATTGAACCCTTACCTGCCATTGCCGCTGGACGCGGCGATGGCGACTATCATGCTGCGAGCATGGTAAGCTGCGCGCCATGTGCCAGCTACTCGGAATGAACTGCAACGTCCCAACGGACATCGTTTTCTCCTTTACCGGTTTTGCCCATCGCGGCGGCCGTACCGACACCCACCACGACGGCTGGGGCATCGCTTTCTTCGAAGGCTCGGGTGTCCGCCATTTCGTCGACCACCAGGCTGCCGTCGATTCTCCGATCGCCGAACTGATCAAGCGTTACCCGATCAAGTCCACCAATGTCATTGCGCATATCCGCAAGGCCACGCAAGGCCAGGTGGCGCTCGAGAACTGCCACCCTTTCGTACGCGAACTGTGGGGCCGCTACTGGGTCTTTGCCCATAACGGCGACCTGAAGGAATTCGCACCTATCTTGCATGGCCCGTTCCGCCCGGTTGGCAATACCGACAGCGAACTGGCCTTCTGCTGGTTGATGCAAAGCCTGCGCGAGGAATTCGGCGACACGGCCCCGGCCATGCCGGCGCTACGTGCCGCACTCGAACGCCTGGTGGCGCAAGTGGCCGCGCACGGGACCTTCAACATGATGCTCTCGGACGGCACCGCGCTGTTCACGCATTGCTCGACCAAGCTGTGCTACGTGGTGCGCAAATACCCCTTCGTCACCGCCTGCCTGTCGGACGAAGATCTGTCGGTCGACTTCTCGCAGGTGACCACGCCCGACGACCGGGTTGCCATCATCGTCACCGAACCGCTGACCACGAACGAGGCCTGGACCCAGTTTGCACCGGGCGAATTGATCGTGTTCGTGGACGGACTGCCACAATAGCGGCCGCGTAATGACAGTTAAGTATCATTCCGCCGATAAATTAGTGCCAAAAAGCCACTAAATCTGACGAATACGGTAAAGTAGGGTTGTTCGCGAGCCCAACCAGACGACATGACCGATACCGCCAGCCTAGACCAGTCCACCCCGCCGCTGCGACTGCGTAATTTCTACCTCGGACGCCAGCCGGTGCTCGACCGTAACCAGGCGCTGTTCGGCTATGAACTGCTGTTCCGCGGCAGTGCCCAGGGACCGGCGCAGATCGAATCCGGCATCTCGGCCAGCGCCAGCGTCATCCACCATGCTTCGCAGCTGGGCCTGGCGCGCGCGATCGGCGACGCCACCGCCTTCCTGAACGTCGACACCGATGTGCTGATGAGCGACATGTTCGCCTTCCTGCCGCGCGAGCGCACCGTGCTCGAGATCGTGGGCACGGTCGACCCGACCGATGCCGTCATCCAGCGCATGACCGAACTGTCGACCCACGGCTTCCGCTTCGCGGCCGAGGCCTCGGCCCATGGCGCCTCCTTGTCGCGCCTGCTGCCGGTGATCGACTTCGTCAAGATGGACTTGCGCGAACTGCCGGTGGTGACCCTGCTGTCGCTGGCGCCGCGCCTGCGCGGCACGGGAAAACGCCTGGTGGCCGAAAAGGTCGAGACCCACAACGAATACCGCACCTGCCTGGACATCGGCTTCGATTACTTCCAGGGCTATTATTTCGCCAAGCCGACCGTCATCGCAGGGCGCAAGCTGTCGCCCTCGCAGGCGGCGGTGCTGGACCTGATGAACCTGGTGACCTCGGATTCCGACAACGCCGTGATCGAACGCGCCGTCAAGAAGGACGTCACGCTCGGCCTGAACCTGCTGCGCCTGGTGAACACGCCGGCCGCTGGGGCAGGGCGCCGCATCGAATCGATCAGCCAGGCCCTGATGCTGCTGGGTCGCCGCCAGCTGCAGCGCTGGCTGCAGATTTTGCTGTACGCCGAACCGGGCATGCGCGGCCACAACCTGAGCCCGCTCCTGATGCTGGCCACCACGCGTGCGCGCCTGATGGAACTGCTGGCGCAGCGCCTGCGCCCGGCACAGCGCAACGTCTCCGACATCGCCTTCACGGTCGGCATGATGTCGCTGATGGACACGCTGTTCTGCATCCCGATGGCCGACATCGTCGAACAGATCCCGGTGATCGACGAAGTCAGCGTGGCCCTGCAGCGCCGCGGCGGCTTCTTCGGCGAACTGCTGCGCCTGGCCGAATCGATCGAACGCATGGAAGATACCGAGGATGAAGTGATGCCTGCGCTGAATGCATTGTCGATCAATGGCGACGACTTGGCCGAGCTCGAAGTGTCGGCCTTCGAGTGGAGCGACAAGGTCGTGCGTTACGCCATCTAGCCCCCGATTTGCCGCGCCTCGTAGGGTGGGCAGGGCAGGACAGTCCTGTGGACTGTCCTGCGCCCGCGCGTTCAAATCATGCACGCATTGTCGCGACGCGCTTACTACCGTTCGGCGAAACGGCACCTCAACAATCCTGTCGCGTCAACGCATGGTCGGGTTGAACGCGCGGGCGGCAGAGCCGCCCACCCTACGCTATCCCGTGGCCCCCGACCGCCACTGGCTATACAGCTCCGGATCGCTGCGCAACTCCCACAACCCCAGCACGATGGTCGCAATACCCGCAATGACGAGGCTCCACGTCATCGCCAGGTCGTCGAGCGTACCCACCATCCAGGGCGAAACCGTCACCCACGCGCCCACGATAATATTGAACAGCACCGCCCAGACATAGGTCTTGACCAGGTCGAAGGCGGCCAGGATCCCGATGATGGCGCCAGCGAGGGTTGCGTTCCATGCCTCCGGCGAGCCGGGTGGGTAAGTGAATACCCAGGGCGTGACAAACAGGCAGACACCGATTACCACCATCAACTGGTCTTGCCAGCGCCGGGTCGACAGATGCATTGCCATGATGAGCTCCTTCGCCGCGGCCGAGGCGGCTACACAGAGTTAGACAAATGAATTGCGCAGACGTTCCCGTGCGCAGTAGCTCAGGAACATAGAAGGGGCCGTGCCGCCGGCGCGAGGCCAGCGGCAGGTGAGGGAGCAGCGGGGGAATTACAGGTTCGGCGCCAGGTGGCGTTCGAGCTCGGTCTTGTCCATTCCGCGCCGTTTCGCCATGTCCTCGACCTGGTCGTCGCCGATCTTGCCGACGACGAAATACTTCGAGTCCGGGTGCGCGAAATAGAAGCCCGACACGGCCGCGCCCGGGTACATCGCATACGACTCGGTCAGCTGCATGCCGATCTCCTGCGCCTGCAGGGTACGGAACAGCTCGGCCTTCACCGTATGCTCCGGGCAGGCCGGATAGCCCGGCGCCGGACGGATGCCGCTGTAGGCCTCCTTGATCAGGGCGTCGCAGCCCAGGTCTTCACCCGCCGCATAACCCCACAAATCGGTGCGCACGCGCTCGTGCAGGTATTCGGCGAAGGCCTCGGCCAGGCGGTCGGCCAGGGCCTTGAGCATGATCGACGAATAGTCGTCGTGCGCCGCCTCGAAACGCTGCTCGTGCTTCTCGATGCCCAGGCCCGCAGTCACCGCGAACATGCCGATATAGTCGGCCACGCCGGAGTCTTTCGGCGCGACGAAATCGGACAGGCACTGGTTCGGGCGTTGCACGCCATCGACCACCGGCTTGATGCCCTGCTGGCGCAGGCCATGCCAGGTGAACGCGACGTCCTTGCGCGATTCGTCGGTGTAGATCTCGATGTCGTCGTGGCCGACCGAATTTGCCGGCAGCAGCGCGATGGCGCCGTTGGCGGTCAGCCAGCGGCCTTCGATGATTTTTTTCAGCATCGCCTGCGCTTCCTCGAACACCTTGCTGGCCGCCTCGCCAACCACCTCGTCGGTGAGGATGGCAGGGTAGGGGCCGGCCAGGTCCCAGGTCTGGAAGAACGGGCCCCAGTCGATGTAGCGGGCCAGCGTGCCCAGTTCCACGTTCTTGAAGATGCGTCGGCCGATGAACTTCGGCTTCACCGGCGCAAAGTCGAGGCGCGCACGGTTGCCGCGCGCCTGTTCGAGCGTGAGCATCGGCAGCGCCTTCTTGTTGGCATGCTGCACGCGGATGCGTTCGTAGTCCTGTCCCAGCTCGATGATATAGGCGTCGCGCGTGTCGTCGGTCAGCAGCGACTGGCCCACCGAGACCGAGCGCGAAGCGTCCGGCACGTAGACCACCGGACCGTCGTAGTACGGCGCGATCTTGACGGCAGTGTGGGCGCGGCTGGTGGTGGCGCCGCCGATCAGCAGGGGAATTTTCTTTTCGCGGAAATAGGGATCGCGCTGCATTTCGCGCGCGACGTGGGCCATCTCCTCTAATGATGGTGTGATCAGGCCCGACAGGCCGACGATGTCCGCGTTCTCTTCCTTGGCCTTGGCCAAAATGTCCGAGCACGGGACCATCACGCCCATGTTCACGATCTCGAAGTTATTACACTGCAGGACCACCGAGACGATGTTCTTGCCGATGTCGTGCACGTCGCCCTTGACGGTGGCGATCACCATCTTGCCCTTCGGCTTGGCGACGATGCCGGTGCGGGCCTCTTCCAGCGCTTTTTCTTCTTCGATGAAGGGCACCAGGTGGGCCACGGCCTGCTTCATGACGCGCGCCGACTTCACCACCTGCGGCAGGAACATCTTGCCCTGTCCGAACAGGTCGCCGACGATGTTCATGCCGTCCATCAGCGGGCCTTCGATCACGTGGATCGGCCGGCCATTGGCCCCCAAGACCTGCTGGCGCATCTCTTCGGTGTCCTCGACGATCCACTGCGTGATGCCGTGCACCAGCGCGTGCGCCAGGCGCTTCTCGACCGGGCTGTTCCTCCACTCGAGGTTCTGTTCCTGCTTGCCGCCGCCGGCTTTCAGGGTGCCGGCGATATCGATCATGCGCTCGGTGGCGTCCGCGCGGCGGTTCAGCACCACGTCTTCGACGCGCTCGCGCAGTTCGCTTGGTAAGTCGTCGTAGACGCCGACCATCCCGGCATTAACGATCCCCATGGTCATGCCGGCCTTGATCGCGTGGTACAGGAAGACGGTGTGGATGGCCTCGCGCGCCGGGTCGTTGCCGCGGAAGCTGAACGAGACGTTCGACACGCCACCCGACACCTTCGCGTGCGGCAGGTTCTTGCGGATCCAGGCGGTGGCTTCGATGAAGTCCACAGCGTAGTTGTTGTGCTCTTCGATGCCGGTGGCAATGGCAAAAATATTCGGGTCGAAGATGATGTCTTCCGGTGCGAAGCCCACCTGCTCGACCAGCACCTTGTAGGCGCGGCCGCAGATCTCGGTCTTGCGCGCGAAGGTATCTGCCTGGCCCTGTTCGTCGAAGGCCATCACGATGACGGCGGCGCCGTAGCTGCGGCACAGGGCCGCCTGGCGGATGAATTCTTCTTCGCCTTCCTTCATCGAGATCGAGTTGACGATGGCCTTGCCCTGCACGCATTTCAGGCCCGCTTCGATCACGCTCCATTTCGACGAGTCGATCATGATCGGCACGCGCGAAATGTCCGGTTCGGAGGCGATCAGGTTCAGGAAGCGCGTCATGGCCGCCTGCGAGTCGAGCATTGCTTCGTCCATGTTGATGTCGATGACCTGGGCGCCGTTCTCGACTTGCTGGCGCGCCACCGACAGCGCCTCGTCGAACTGCTCGTTCAGGATCATGCGCGCAAACGCTTTTGAGCCGGTGACGTTGGTGCGCTCGCCGACGTTGACGAACAGCGAGCTGTCGTCGACCGTGAACGGCTCCAGGCCGGACAGGCGCATGGCGACCGGGATGCTTGGCACCGCGCGCGGGGCGTGGCCTTCGAGGATCTTGGAAATGGCAGCGATGTGCTCGGGCGTGGTGCCGCAGCAGCCGCCGGCGATGTTGATGAAGCCGGCGTCGGCAAATTCGCGCAGCAGGGCCGAGGTGTCGGCTGGCAGCTCGTCGAAGCCGGTGTCGCTCATCGGGTTGGGCAGGCCGGCGTTCGGGTAGATGCAGACAAAGGTGTCGGCGATCGTCGATAACTCTTCGGCATAAGGGCGCATCAGGGCGGCGCCCAGTGCGCAGTTCAGGCCGATGGTCAGCGGCTTGGCGTGACGCACCGAATTCCAGAAGGCCGGCACGGTCTGGCCCGACAGGATGCGGCCCGAGGCGTCGGTGACGGTGCCCGAGATCATGATCGGCAGGCGCAGGGTATCCGGACGCTCGCTGAAATACAGGTCGATCGCGAACAGCGCGGCCTTGCAGTTCAGGGTGTCGAAGATGGTCTCGACCAGCAGCACGTCGGCGCCGCCGTCCACCAGGCCGCGGACCTGCTCGTGGTAGCTGGCGACCAGTTGATCAAAAGTGACGTTGCGCGCGGCCGGATCGTTCACGTCCGGGGAGATCGATGCGGTCTTGGGCGTCGGGCCGAGCGCGCCGGCCACGAAGCGCGGCTTGTCCGGCGTGGAGTATTTGTCGCAGGCCGCGCGGGCCAGTTTGGCCGCTTCGACGTTCATCTCGTAGGCGAGATGCGCCATGTGGTAGTCGTTTTGGGCCACGCTTGTTGCGCCAAAGGTGTTCGTCTCGAGCAGGTCGGCGCCGGCGGCCAGGTAGCGCTCGTGGATTTCCTGGATGATCTGCGGCTGGGTCAGGCTCAGCAGTTCGTTGTTGCCCTTGACGAAAAGCTCGCGGTGGCCGGCGCCTTCGGGCGCGGCGAAGTTCGCGAAACGCTCGCCGCGGTAGGCCGCTTCATCGAGTTTGTACTGCTGGATGATGGTGCCCATCGCGCCATCCAGGATCATGATGCGGCGCGACAGAATCTCGCGCAGCTGGGCGTCGATCGGGGAGAGGTTGGCGTGGCGGGCGTTCATGGTGGGCGACTTTCTCGATAAGCGGCAGGAAGAGCTACTGCAGGCCGTTACTGTTGGGCGGTCTGAAATTATACGTCAAGGCGCCTGTTTCCTCTGGCAGGCCCCGATTTGAGGTTTTGTGTATGTATCTTTATGTATGGAAATCGTGAACTGATACATGACGTTACAAAACCCGGGGTATCCGCAATCTTTACGTTACATACACGGACGACAATTACCCATCGACACATTGTTGGCGATGCTTTTAACAGGATAAGTGTATGAACAAAGAATATGTGCCGGACTGGGACCAATCGGTGATGCGTGATGACGAAACCGCGGTCGCCGCGAAGCCGCAAATGATCAATGGTGTGAAGCAGATCGTGACGATCCGCCTGGATGTGGACATGCTGGAATGGTTCAAGGCTGCAGGCCCGGGCTACCAGACCCGCATCAACCAGGTGCTGCGTGAGCACATGGATGCGCAGCGCGCTGCTGCGGCCGATTACGACAAGTGATGGGTTGGGGCATCGGCCCCTGATCGGTGATTGTTCCGGGGGCGAATGCCCCCGGTTGCATTTGATCGTCGGGGCGAATGCCCCTCATAGCACGTGATGGTGGGACGCTGCCACTGGCTGTTTACCTAGGGTGGGCGGCTTCGCCGCCCGCGCGTTCAACCAGCGGTAGCACGGACGCGCTGTGGTTTGCTCAGGCTGACTATCACCGCGCGGGCAGGAAACCTGCCCACCCTACGTACGTGGGGTGGGCGGCTTGTAATCTGGTCCACTGGACCAGATTACCCCGCGCGTTCAACCAGCGGTAGCACCGACGCGCTGTGGTTTGCTCAGGCTGACTATCACCGCGTGGGCAGGAAACCTGCCGACCCCACGTACGTAGGGTGGGCGGCTTGCAATCTGGTCCACTGGACCAGATTGCCCCGCGCGTTCAACCAGCGGTAGCACCGACGCGCTGTGGTTTGCTCAGGCTGACTATCACCGCGTGGGCGCATGACAGGCCACTGGCCTGGCATGCCCTGCCCACCCTACGAAAAGCTCAACCCTGCTAGCGGGAAGCTTTTCAGGAATTCCGCCGCAGGCAAACGCTTGCCCCCCGGCTTCTGCAACTCAGTCAGCCGCAGCGCACCTTCGCCACACGCCACCACGATCCCCTGCTGTCCCTCGGCCGACAGCACCTGGCCCGGCGCGCCACTGCCTGTGGTAAGCCCGGCATTCCAGATCTTCACCGTCACGCCACCGGCCAGCCCGTGCGCACCCGGGAAGGGATTGAACGCGCGCACCCGGCGCCACAGCACCTCGGCCGGCAGGCTGAAGTCCAGCTTTGCTTCTTCCTTGCTGATCTTGGCGGCATAGGTCACGCCCGCTTCCGGCTGCGGCACCGCGCCCAAGGCGCCTTGCTCCATGCTGCGCAGCGCTTCGACGATCATGCGCCCACCCAGGGCCGCCAGCTTGTCGTGCAGGCTGCCGGTGGTGTCCGCATCTTCAATGGCAACGCGCTCGATCAGCATCATCGGCCCGGTGTCCAACCCTTCTTCCATGCCCATGATCGTCACGCCGGTTTCACGGTCGCCGGCCTCGATGGCACGGTGGATCGGCGCGGCACCGCGCCAGCGCGGCAGCAGCGAACCGTGGATGTTGATGCAGGGCGCGATATCGAGCGTGGCGCGTGGCAGGATCAGCCCGTAGGCTGCCACCACCATCACGTCGTAGTCCAGCGCCAGCAGGCGTTCATGCGCGGCGCGCGCCTCAATGGCGCGCTGCGGGTCTTTACTATCCATGCGCAGCGACAGCGGCTGGGCGACTTCCATGCCGTGCGCCAGCGCATATTGTTTTACTGCGGATGCCTGCAGCTGCATGCCGCGCCCGGCCGGGCGGTCGGGCTGGGTCAGGACCAGGGGAATCTCGAAGCCGGCCTCGTGCAGGTCACGCAGGGCACAAGCGGCAAACTCGGGGGTGCCGGCAAATACGACTCGCATCGGCAACGATCAGTAACGGCGGCCGGCGGCCTTCAGCGCAGCCTCGCGCTCCAGGCCGCGCTCTTCCTTCTGCAGCTTGGCCTTGATGCGGTTGCGCTTGAGCGGCGACAGGTATTCGACGAAGACCTTGCCCACCAGGTGGTCCATCTCGTGCTGGATACACACGGCCAGCAGGCCGTCGGCTTCGACTTCGAATTCCTTGCCGTCGACGTCCTGGGCCTTGCACTTGACGCGCGAAGGGCGCTCGACGCCGTCGTAGACGCCCGGCACCGACAGGCAGCCTTCGTCGTAGACCTGCTTGTCGTCGCTGGCCCAGGTGATTTCCGGGTTGATGAAGACCATCAGCTTGTCGTTGGTTTCCGAGACGTCGATGGTGATCACACGCTCGTGCACGTCCACCTGGGTGGCGGCCAGGCCTACGCCCGGCGCGTCGTACATCGTGGCGGCCATGTCCGCGACCAGCTGGCGCAGGCGCTCGGTGCCGAATTCGGTGACCGGGGCGGCGATCTTGTGCAGGCGCGGGTCAGGGTAGCGGAGGATATTCAGTAAGGCCATAGTCAGGAGATTCAGGATTAGGGGTGATTCAATCGGGTTGCGGAACGACCAAAAATGCAACACTCACCTGGCCCGGCAGGACGCGTTTTGTCTTGCTAGTTCGGGGAATTGTGTGCAGAATTTGATTCAGTACGGCAACCCTTTTACGATCAGGGAGCGGCGCATCGTGCTGTTAGGCCCCCAGCTGCGCGGGGCTCGATGGCGCATGCTGCAAGCTATCCGGTGTAAAAGCCGCAATTTACGGACGCAATAACGGACGTCTCAATGAAAAATTTTAGCACAGTCGTGACCCGCGCTGCTGCCGTGGCGCTCGTTGCATGTGCCGCGGCCAGCCAGGTCCAGGCCGCCCAGTGCGCCTTCCGCCCGAACGCGCCCGACCAGCATGTCGTGGTCAAGGGCGATACCCTTTGGGATATTTCCGGCACTTTCCTGCAGAACCCATGGTGCTGGCCGCAGGTATGGGGCATGAACCGCGACGAGATCCGCAACCCGCACTGGATCTATCCCGGCCAAATCATTTATTTCGACCGCACGCGCGGCCGCCTGTCGCTGACCCGTCCGGGGGGAGATGGCCGCGGTGACCCGCCTATCACCAAACTGTCGCCCCAGGTGCGCAACGAATCGCTTGAGCGCGATGCCGTGCAATCGATCCCGGCCGGCATGATCGAGCCTTACCTGACCCAGCCGCTGGTGGTCGAGGCCAATGAACTGGAAAGCAGCCCGCGCATCGTCGCCTCGCAGGAAGGCCGCGTCTACCTGGGCACCGGCGACCGCGTCTATGTGAAAGGCAACCTGCAGGGCGGCAAGAGCTTCCAAGTATTCCGTCCCGGCGGCATCCTGCGCGATCCGCAGACCCGCAAGGTGCTGGCGCGCGAAGCCGCCTACCTGGGCAGCGTGACGCTCGATACCGAAGCGAAACCCGGAGTCGATGCTCATACCTTCCGCGTCACCGAAACCCGCCAGGAAATCGGCGTCGGCGACCTGTTGATCCCGATGCCGCCGGCGCCGGTGCGCAACTACATGCCGCACCCGCCGCTGCAGCCGGTCGATGCGCGCGTGATGTCGATCTACGCCGGCGTGACCTATGCCGGCCAGAGCCAGGTCGTCACTGTCAATCGGGGTTCGCTTGACGGACTCGATGTCGGCTCGGTGCTGCAGCTTTATCATCTCGGCAGGACGATGACCGACCCGGCCCACAAAGGCGTGTTCGGCATCGGCAAGCAGAACATCAAGCTGCCCGACGAGCAATACGGCAGCCTGTTCATTTTCCGCGTGTTCAAGAACGTCTCGTACGGCTTGATCATGCAAGTGACGGCGCCGGTGGAAGTCGGCGACGTGGCCCGCTCACCGGAGTAAACCCCACCGTGCAGGACACGGCCCACCATCCCCCCAGCAGGCTTGCAACCCCGTCAACCCTCGCCGACTGGATACGCCTGGAGCAGGCGAGCGGGGTGGGGTGCCGGACTGCCCACCTGCTGCTCGGCGCCTTCGGTTCACCTGGAGCGATCTTGCGCGCCGGGTATGCGGCGCTTGCCGCGCAGGTGCCGGCGGCAACAGCCGCGGCCTTGTGCGCGCCCATCTCGCCCGAGCTCGCGCAACTGCTCGATGTCACCGCCAACTGGCTGGCCCAGCCGCAACACCACATCCTCACCCTGCACGACGCCGGCTATCCCGCACTGCTGCGGCACATTCCGGATCCGCCCTTGCTGCTCTATATAAAGGGGCGGCGCGAACTGCTCGACGCGCCGATGGTCGCCGTGGTCGGCAGCCGCAATGCCAGCACGCAAGGCCGCGCGAATGCCGAAGGCTTTTCCCGCGCGCTGTCCGAAGCCGGATTGTGCGTGGTGTCGGGCCTGGCGCTGGGCATCGATACCGCGGCCCACGAAGGTGCTCTGCGCGGGGCCGCCTCCACCATCGCCGTCATCGGCACCGGCATCGACCGCGTCTATCCGGCGCGCAACCGCGCGCTCGCACACCGCATCGCGGAGGAAGGCTGCATCGTCAGCGAATACGCGCTCGGCACGCCGCCGGTGGCCGGCAATTTTCCGCGCCGTAACCGCATCATCAGCGGCATGACGGCCGGCGTGCTGGTGATCGAGGCGGCGGCGCAGTCGGGTTCCCTGATCACGGCGCAGCTGGCGGCCGAGCAGGGACGCGACGTGTTCGCATTGCCGGGCTCGATCCATTCGGCGCTGGCCAAGGGCTGCCACCAGTTGATCCGCGAAGGCGCCCGGCTGGTCGAGACCGTTGACGAAGTGCTGGAGGCCATGCACCTGTCGCCGCTGGCGCGCCAGCCCGCGCACGCAGCGCCGGCCGGCAACGAGGCGCTGCTCGATGCGCTAGGCCACGACCCGGTCGAGCCCGACGAACTGCTGGCTTGCATGGATGGCGATGCGGCCATGCTGGCGGGCGAACTGCTGGCGCTGGAGCTGGCCGGGCTGGTCGAACGCTTACCCGGCGGCAGGGTGCAGCGGGTGGTCCGGATGGCGTGATGCGCCATAGCATGTCAGTTCTCCACTATTCATTTCGCATGGATTGATGCGATAAAGCATATTCTTCCTGGGATGTTCTTGTGGAACGTATGGCCTTGATTTCATGGGAACTAAGGAAAACTGTACGAACGGATAAGGCGACGATACAACGGTTTTTTGACGGTGCACGCGAGGCTGCGAGACACACTTGTGCCGCGACGAGCTTAGCTGCTACAGTAGCGACACTATGTTCGACATCCTGGTCTACCTCTACGAGACGTACTATCGTCCTGACGCCTGCCCCGAGCCGGCGGCCCTGGCACGCAAGCTGTCCGCCGTCGGTTTCGATGACATCGAAATTTCCGAAGCGCTGGACTGGCTGTCCGGGCTGACCGAAGCGGAAGTTACCGACGCCATCGATGCCTGCACCGGCACACGCTATTACGTGGACGAGGAATACATCGAGCTGGGCAGCTCTGCCATCGGCTTCATCCAGTTCCTCGAAAGCGCCAAGGTGCTCAGCCCGACGCAGCGCGAGATCGTCATCGAGCGCGCGCTGGCCTGCGACGAGTCGCCGGTGGCGCTGGGCAAGCTCAAGATCATCGTGCTGATGGTCTTGTGGAGCCAGGGCAAGGAGCCCGATGCGTTGATGTTCGACGACCTGTTCGGCGACGACGACGACCAGACGCCACGGCTTCTGCACTGAGCATATCGACAGGATACACAACGGGGCTGCGGCCCCGTTTTGCATTTCCGGCGCCCGCTTGACGTGCCTCGCTTCTCCGGCATGGGGCGCTACCCCAGCCCAATGTGCACTTGCGGTATGCGCGTCATCGCGCTTATCATTGGCCGCTCAATCCAGACAGTTACCATACAGACACTACGGCGTTGAAACGCCCACAGGTTCGCAAGCATGTATGATGCGCGTGGCCGCCCGTCCCTGGCCGGGCCATGCACGGGCCTCACCTAATTTATAAGCAAGTACGATAAGCAAGTACGAGAAACTATGACCAAATCCCTCATCATCGCCGAGAAGCCGTCGGTCGCGAACGACATCGCGAAGACACTGGGCGGCTTCACCAAGCACGATGAGTATTTCGAATCCGACGAGTATGTGTTGTCGTCGGCCGTCGGCCACCTGCTCGAGATCGCGGTGCCGGAAGAATACGACGTCAAGCGCGGCAAGTGGAGCTTCACCCACCTGCCGATGATCCCGCCGTACTTCGCGCTGAACCCGATCGCCAAGACCGAGTCGCGCCTCAAGGTGCTGAACCGGCTGATCAAGCGCAAGGACGTCACCACCCTGATCAACGCATGTGACGCGGGCCGCGAAGGAGAACTGATCTTCCGCCTGATCGCGCAGAACGCCAAGGCGAAGCAGCCGGTCAAGCGCCTGTGGCTGCAGTCGATGACGGCCAATGCGATCCGCGAAGGCTTCAAGCAGCTGCGCACCGACGACGAAATGCTGCCGCTGGCCGACGCCGCGCGCTGCCGCTCGGAAGCGGACTGGCTGATCGGCATCAACGGCACCCGCGCCATGACCGCCTTCAACTCGAAAGAGGGCGGGTTCTACCTGACCACCGTGGGCCGCGTGCAGACGCCGACCCTGTCGATCGTGGTCGAGCGCGAAGAGAAGATCAAGAAATTCGTCCCGCGCGACTACTGGGAAGTGCGCGCCGAATTCGTGTGCGCGGCGGGCGTCTACGAAGGCCGCTGGCTCGACCAGGCCTTCAAGAAGGACGAGAACGATCCGGAGAAACGCGCCGAGCGCCTGTGGAGCAAGGCCGCCGCCGATTCGATCGCCGCAGCCTGCCGCGGCAAGCAGGGCGTGGTCACCGAGGAATCCAAGCCGACCACCTCGATGGCGCCAGCATTGTTCGACCTGACCAGTTTGCAGCGCGAGGCCAACGGCCGCTTCGGCTTCTCGGCCAAGAACACGCTGGGCCTGGCCCAGGCGCTATACGAGAAGCACAAGGTGCTGACCTATCCGCGTACCGATTCGCGCCACCTGCCGGAGGACTACGTCCAGACCGTCAAGGACACGATGGGCGCGCTGGCCGACACGAATAACTACAACCAGTTCGCCAAGCAGGTCACCAAGAACGGCTGGGTCAAGCCGAACAAGCGCATCTTCGACAACACCAAGATCTCGGATCACTTCGCGATCATCCCGACCGGTGTGGTCCCGAAGAACCTGAGCGAGCCGGAACAGAAGCTGTACGACCTGGTCACGCGCCGCTTCCTGGCCGTGTTCTTCCCGCCGGCCGAGTTCCTGGTCACGACCCGCTACACCGAAGTGTCGGGCCACCAGTTCAAGACCGAAGGCAAGGTCATGACCAACCCGGGCTGGCTGGCGGTGTACGGCAAAGAATCCCAGACCGACGACAAGGACGGCGCCAACCTGGTGCCGGTGCAGAAGGGCGAGAAGGTCCAGACCGACAAGATCACCGCCAATGGCCTGGTCACCAAGCCGCCTGCACGCTACTCCGAAGCGACGCTGCTATCGGCGATGGAAGGCGCGGGCAAGCTGGTCGACTCCGACGAGCTGCGCGACGCCATGGCCGGCAAGGGCCTCGGCACGCCGGCCACGCGCGCCGCCATCATCGAGGGCCTGCTGACCGAGAAATACCTGATCCGCGAAGGCCGCGAGCTGATCCCGACCGCGAAAGCCTCGCAGCTCATGACGCTGCTGCGCGGCCTGGGCGTGAACGAACTGACCGCGCCCGAGCTGACCGGCGAGTGGGAATTCAAGCTGTCGCAGATGGAGAAGGGCAAGATCTCGCGCGAGGAATTCATGCGCGAGATCGCGCAGATGACGCAGATTATCGTCAAGCGCGCCAAGGAATACAGCAACGATACGATCCCGGGCGACTACGCAACCTTGCAGACGCCATGCCCGAACTGCAGCGGCGTGGTCAAGGAAAACTACCGCCGCTTCGCCTGCACCAAATGTGAATTCTCGATGTCGAAGACACCGGGCAGCCGCCAGTTCGAAATCGACGAAGTCGAAGACCTGCTGAAGAACCGCACCATCGGTCCGCTGCAGGGCTTCCGCTCCAAGATGGGCCGTCCGTTCGCGGCCATCCTGCGCATCGTGCGCGACGAAGAGATCAAGAACTTCAAGCTCGAATTCGATTTCGGCCAGGACCAGGACGACGAAAACGCCGAGGGCGTCGACTTCACCGGCCAGACCGCGCTGGGCCCGTGCCCGAAGTGCGCCGCCGGCGTGTTCGAGATGGGCCTGGCCTATGTGTGCGAGAACAGCGTAGCCAAGCCGAAGACCTGCGATTTCCGCAGCGGCCGCGTCATCCTGCAGCAGGAAATCCTGCCGGAGCAGATGGCCAAGCTGCTGGTGGATGGCAAGACCGACCTGCTGCCGGGCTTCGTCTCGCAGCGCACGCGCCGCGCGTTCAAGGCCTTCCTGGTCCGTGGCAAGGACGGCAAGGTCAGCTTCGAGTTCGAGGAGCGCAAGGCCAAGCCGGGCGCCAAGCCGAAGGCAGGCGCTGCCGATGGAGCCGAGGCTGCCGAAGGCGAGGGCGCAGCACCGGTGAAGGCGGCGCGCAAGGCGCCGGCCAAGGCGCCTGCCAAGAAGGCTGCGGCCAAGCCTGCGGCCAAGCCTGCGGCCAAGAAGGCGGCGGCGCGCAAGCCTGCAGCCAAGAAGATTGCGACGGCAAAGAAGTAACGTAGCGCTAGTGGACCGAAAAACGCGAACCCGAGGGTTCGCGTTTTTTTTGCGCCGGTGATTTGCGAAGTATTTGGGTCCCGGCGAAGGCCGGGACCCAAGTCCTGTGCAAACCACTAAACCCTAATCCCACCCCATTTTATGCACCACGCAAACCCGTGCATTCCGCACAACACCTTGTACTACCAATAAGCAATATTTTTCTTTCCAGTATCACTTCTTCAAGTAATAATCAGGCAAGCCCTTAAAGCTTGAAGTTTCATCATTCGGTCCTGCCCCTCGCCGGGCATCACTCTTATAACTATTTATCCGTCTGAACCCCATGAAGCTCTCCGACCTGAAAATCGCGACCCGGCTGTACCTCGGCTACGGCATCCTGATCGGCATTACCGGCATCGTCGTCGCCATCGCCTACGCCAACGTCTCCGCGCTGGATTCCGCCAACGATGCGAACGTGCGCACCTACCAGTCACTGGGCGAGGTCGAGGGAGCGATGCAGGCGCTGGTGAACATCGAAACCGGCGAGCGCGGATATGCGCTGACCGGCCAGGAAGCTTCGCTCCAACCCTACGCTGCCGGCAAGCAGGCCTTCGACCAGCACATCGACAAGGCGCTGGCGCTGGCCGGCGACAGCGAGGTGCAGCAAGGGCAGCTGAAGCAGCTCGCCCAGCACCAGCGCGACTGGCTGGCCCAGGCCATCGACCCGGTGATCGCGCTGCGCCGCGCCGCTGTCGGCGACGACCTGTCGCAGGTGGTTGCCGCCGTCCAGGCAGGCAAGGGCAGGGCAGGCATGGACGCCATGCGCGGCCTGGTCGCGCAGATCCGCGAGGCCGAACAAGGCCTGCTGGCCCAGCGCGAGCAAGACATCGCCGCCGCCCGTTCGGCCATGCGCCGCACCCTGATCGGGGGCGGCATGATCGCGGCCGTGCTGGCCGCCTTCATGGCCTACCAGCTGGGCCGCAACATCAGCATCCCGCTGCGCCGCGCGGTCACGCTGGCCGAGCGCGTCGCCCGAGGCGACCTGACCGGCGAGGTCAAGGTACGCACGAATGACGAAGCGGGCGAGCTGATGGCCGCGCTGAAGGCCATGAATGCATCGCTGGTGGCGATCGTGTCGAAGGTGCGGGCCGGCACCAGTGCGATCGAAACGGCCGCCCAGGAAATCTCGGCCGGCAACATGGATCTCTCGGCACGCACCGAACAGCAGGCCGGCTCGCTGGAAGAAACCGCGTCGTCGATGGAAGAGCTGACCTCAACCGTCAAGCAGAATTCCGACAACGCGCGCCAGGCCAACCAGCTGGCCGCCAGCGCCGCCGACACGGCCGCGCGCGGCGGTGAAGTGGTGGCCGAAGTGGTGGTGACGATGGGCTCGATCAACCAAGCCTCGCGCAAGATCGCCGACATCATCACCGTCATCGATGGCATCGCCTTCCAGACCAATATCCTGGCGCTGAACGCGGCGGTCGAGGCGGCGCGCGCGGGCGAACAGGGGCGCGGCTTCGCGGTCGTGGCGGGCGAGGTGCGCAACCTGGCGCAGCGCTCGGCCGCGGCGGCCAAGGAAATCAAGGGACTGATCGGCGACTCGGTGGCGCGGGTGGAAGCCGGCTCGCGCCTGGTCGACCAGGCCGGCCGCACGATGGACGAAGTGGTGGCGAGCGTGAAGCGCGTTTCCGACATCATCGGCGAGATCGCAGCGGCCAGCCAGGAGCAGCGCGACGGCATCGAGCAGGTGAACCAGTCGATCGTGCAGATGGACCAGGTGACGCAGCAGAACGCGGCGCTGGTGGAGCAGGCCGCGGCAGCAGCGGCCTCGATGCGCGAGCAGGCCGGCGGGCTGGCGCAGCTGGTGGGGACCTTCCAGCTGGCGCAGGGCGCGCAAGCGGCAAAGCTTACGCCAGCAGCAGCGGCAGCGCCGCAGGCGGTGCAACGTCCACCGGCGCGCCAGGCACTGGCGCACGGACGCAGTGCGGCGCGCAAAGGCGCGCACAAGGCGGCCGCGCGCGCAAAAGCTGTGGAAGAGATTGTCGAGCCGGCAGAGGAAGCGGCGTAATGGCCGAGTCGACCCTGACCCGGGTGGCGGCACTGCTGTGCTGCGCGCTGATGGCCTCGACCGTGCTGGGGGATGACCGCAGCCAGCCGGCGCAGCAGCGCATCGAGCGCGAGGTCGTCGCGCAATCGATTGCCGACTATCCCGGCCGCTGCCCCTGTCCCTACAATGTCACGCGCAACGGAAGTTCCTGCGGCGCGCGCAGCGCCTGGAGCCGCAAAGGGGGGTATGCTCCGATCTGCTACGAAGACGAGGTTACCAGCGAGATGGTGAAGCGGCATTCGCAGCAGCGTTTGCAACAGGACACCCGGGTGGCAAGGCAGGACGTGTCGGCGCAGTGAAGCCAGGACGCGCTGTCGCCGCCCACTCTTGAAGGAGACATGCAATGTTCAGCCTGGACGAGTTTGCGCAGTTGCAGTTCCTCGAAGGCCGCTGGAAGGGGAGCAGCCCGGACGGCAAGGAATTCTTCGAAGAGTACGACCGGCCCGCGGCAGCGGTGTTCCAGTCGCGCCGCTTCCCCAACCGCGATTTCAGCGAACACACCGACGGCGCCACCATCAGCCTGGAGGATGGCGAGGTGGTCTCGCGCTGGGGCAAGTACACCTGGAAGGCCTCCGCCATCGGCGCGGACAGCGCCTCTTTCGAGCCGGTGAGCGCGCCCAGCCAGTTCTCGTGGCGCCGCGTGGACGCGGCCACGCTCGAGGCGCAGCAGCGCTGGACCGTGGACGGCAAGGAGCAGGAGTACACGATGCGGCTCACCAGGCTGGACCCGGGCTGAAGGCGCGGACGCTGCGACAGCCCTATGGCAAAGACCCTGGGCGTCATCCTGCTCCTGGCGGTTTGCGCGTATGCAGCCGCCTGCGTGGTACTGTTTTTTTCCCAGCGCTCGCTGATCTATTTCCCGCCGCGGACCGCCGCGTTTCCCGCGCCTGAAACATCCACGCTTGCCGTGCCCGGCGCCACCTTGCTCGTATCGGAACGCCCTGTCGACGGCCCGAAGGCGCTGCTTTATTTGGGCGGAAATGCGGAAGACGTCAGCGCCAGCCTGCCGCTGCTGGCCCGGGCTTTCCCGGAGCGCTCCCTGTACCTGCTGCACTACCGCGGCTATGCCGGCAGCACCGGCCATCCGACGGAAGCGGCGCTGGTGGCCGATGCGCTGGCGCTGTTCGACCGGGTGGCGGCCCGGCACGATGACATCGTGGTGGTCGGGCGCAGCCTCGGCGCCGCCGTGGCGGTGCAGGTGGCCAGCAGCCGCCCGGTCGGCAAGCTGGTGCTGGTAACCCCTTTCCACAGCCTGCGCGGGCTCGCTGCGCAGCAGTTCCCGTACTTCCCGGTGCGCTGGCTGCTACGGGACAGCTACGACGCCTGGCGCAATGCCCCGCAAGTGACGGCGCCCACGCTGATCCTCGCGGCCGGAGACGACGAGATCATCCCGGCCCACAGTACGCACAAGCTGCTGGCGCATTTCACCAAGAGTGTAGCGACCATGCGGGTAATCCAGGAAACTGGGCATAACTCGATCTCGGACAGCCCAGAATATTCTCGCGCGCTGCAGTGGGCACGTTAGAAAGTCCCGCCTGAAAAACAAAAAAACCGCGGTCACGGCCGCGGTTTTTCGTCATGTGCGCATGGAGCGCAGATGCGCGCTGATGAAGCTTACTCCTGCCACTCCTTCAGCGCGCGGATTGCCGCTTCGCCGTTGCGGATCGCCTTCACGCGGCGCACCACTTCGTTGCGCCAGGCTTCGTCTGCATCCTCCTCGGGGCCATCGATGTCCTGAAGCAGCATGCGCACCAGGACATGCTTTTCTTCTTCGCTCAGCAGCTGGATCTTTTCAGCGATCTCGGCAACCACGTTTGACATGATGCTCCTTCGAGTAATATTTTTGAAATAATAGCGTGCTAATCAAGGGTTGTCGATGGGAACCATGTTATCTGTTGGTTTTCTATCAATAAGCTTATTGTCCGGGTCGATGCCGGCTCGCGCCGGGCGTGTTCCCACCACCAGCTTGACGGTCTGTTCGGCCCCGCTGACCAGGCGCCGTTCGCGCGCGAGCGGGTTGCCATTGCGGTCGTCGACGCCGAATTCGATGTAGTCCTTCAGCGGCGCCGGCTTCTCGTCGCCGAGCTCGCCCGCACGCACCTTGCCGGCGCGCGCCTTGATCGTCACTTCGAACTTGCCGTCCGGCCGCTGGCGCGCGACCGCGCTGTCGGCGCGGTTCTCGTACAGCACGATCGATTCGAACAGGTCGCCGATGAGATAGGCCTTGTCTGGCGGCGCCACGGCGCGCAGGGCCTCCACCAGTACCGAGACACTGGGGTAGGGTGCGCCCTTGAACGCATGTTCCGCCAGCAGGCCGCGCAGCACGCCGTTGACGGTGTCTTCGCCCAGCAGGTCCTGCAGCAGGTAGAGCGCCAGGCTGCCCTTGCGATAGTGGACGTAGTCCTGGTTCTCGTTCTGCGCCAGCGGCAGCTCCTTGCGGCGCTCCAGTGCGCGGCCCATCAGGTAGGCGTCGAGGTTGTAGCGCAGGAAGCGGCGCATCTTCTGCGCGCCGACCGTGCGCTTCATGACCATCAGCGCGGTGTACTCGGACAGGCTCTCCGACAGCGCGGTGGCGCCGCGGGTATTGGCGCCGACCACCTGGTGGCCCCACCACTGGTGCGCCGTTTCGTGCGCGCTGACGTAGAACGGATAGTCGATGTCTTTCGGCGAATCGCTGTCGATGCGCGCGATGAAGCCCATGCTTTCCGAGAGCGGGATGGTGCCCGGGAAGGCCTGCGCATAGCGCGCGTAACGCGGGAACTCGACGATGCGCAGCTCGCGGAACTGGTAGGGGCCATAGTGGCGCGAGGCGTAGTCCAGCCCCGCCTGGGCGCCGCGGATCATGCGCTCGACGTTATATTCGTGGCCTGGGTGGTAATACACGTCGATGGTCACGTCCTGCCAGCGGTCGTGGCGCACTTCGTACCGGGCCGACTGGAAGGCGTAGAAATTCAGGATCGGCCGGTCCATCCGGTAGTGGAAATGGCGGCGGCCCTTGTCCATCCATTCCTGTTCCAGCGTGCCCGGTGCAATCGCGACCTGGTCGGCGCTGGTGCTGACCACGGCGTCGAAGCTGATCCAGTCGGCGTCCACACCCACGCCATTGTTGGCGCGCCCGGCCGGGTCGTCGTGCGCCGCCATCGGGGCTTTCGGCCCCAGTCCGAGGCGCTTGCGGTCGCGGTCGTCCAGCAGTTCGATCGCCGGCTGGTAGCCGATATGCGGCATGACGTCGTTGGTGAAGAAGCTGCCGTTGCCGACCACCGGGGTGTCGCGCCCCAGTCCCAGCAGGCCGCCCGGCGCGTAGCCCACGCCGAAGGCGAGCGCCATGCGTGCCCCCGGCTGCATCGGCCTGGCCAGGCGGTAGCGGTAGAAGCCGCGTTCCGGATCGGCTTCTGCCTGGCGGGCCGGCTGTGAGAAACGCACCATGAGGGCCGCGCCGCGCTGCTGGTAGAGGACGATGTCCGAGATGGGCTTGCCGCTACGGTTCTCGAGCTGGTAGACGCCCTTGACGCCGAGGCTGCGTTTCTCCGGGCGGATATCCACGTCCAGCTTGACGCCGGTAATGCGCGGCTGCGGCAGGCTGGCAAAGCGGCGGTAACGCTGCTCGTACTCGGCGCGCATCTTCTCCGCCTGCACGGTGGTCTGGTAGCCGCCGGCACACAATTCATAGGCCAGCAGGGCCCCGGTGCCGGCAAACACAACGAAGCCCGCGCCGAAGCCCAGCAGCACCGGCAGCGACAGGTTGCGGCGCGCCAGGCGCAGGCGCTCGCGCCAGCCGCTGTCGACGCCGCGCGCCCACAGCACGCGTGCCGCCACCATCAGCATCAGCGCAAAGCCGGCCCAGTAGAGCTGGAACAGGTATTCGCGCAGCAGGTAGTGGCCGAAGCCGTTCATCGCCGAATAGGTGAACGGTGGGGTGTAGCCGTAGACCAGCATCGGGTGGTCCAGCCCATACGCTTGGGCGGTGCCGGCAACCAGGTACAGGGCGATCAGGATGAAATAGGCCATGTACTTGTTGTTGACGATGACCTGCATGGCGATCGCCACCACCGCCAGCAGCGCGTACTGCGGCAGCAGCACCGTGAACAGGAAACGCAGGTACAGGCCCGGCTCGAGTCCGAAATAGCCCTTGAACAGCTGGATCAGCATGCCGACCACCATCGCCATCGCCAGGAGCAGCGCCTGCAGGCCGACCAGTGCCAGCGTCTTGCCGGCCAGCGGCAGCCAGGTCGGCGCCGGCAGGGCATCGAGTATCTGCGCCATGCGCGCTTCGCGTTCGCGCCATACCAGCTCGCCGGCGAACAGCGTGGTCACCACCAGCATGTACAGCTCGAAGACGTCGCGGATCAGCTCCAGCACCATGTAGGTAACGGGCAGGGTGGCGGTGCCGTAGATGGAACCCAGGTCGATGGCGCTGGCGGCCAGGATCAGGGCGCCGGCGAAGGCCAGCGCCAGGAAGTAGATGTTGCGGGTGGCTTCGCGCAGGTTGTACCAGACCGATTTACCGAGCAGGAAAGCCAGGCTGCGGTGCGCGAAGTCCGGCGCTTCGCGGGTGCTCAGCGCCGCGTGCGAGAGCTGCACCGGCATTTCTTCAAGCGGCAGGGTCTGGCCCTTCTTGTGGCGCGGGTCGATGCTGCCGGTGGTATGGAAGCGCCAGTAGCCGAGCAGCAGGACGGTCAGGCCGAAACCGACCCAGGCCAGGCGGTTCACCAGGAAGACGCCTTCGAGCATCACGGGGCGGGTATTGCGTTCGGCGATCGGCCAGTATTCGGTCAGGCGGATCAGCGCCGTGGTGCCGAACGGGTCGATCAGCGCGGCGAGGGTCTTGTAATCGAGGTCGCGCGCCAGCGAGGGCGCGATGATGTAGCCGATCATCATGACGATGCTGGCCACGTAGACCGGCAGCATGCGGCGCGACAGCGCGGCCAGTACCCAGAACAGGGCGCCGAAGATGAAGGTGTTCGGCAGCAGCGTGAACAGGTAGGGCAGCAGGAAGGTCGAGAGCGGGGCCGGACCCAGGCGGTCGGCCTCGACGCCGGGGATGAAGCTGCCCAGCCAGGCGCCCAGCACGATGCTCGACAGGATCACCGCCAGCGTGGCGTAGGCGCCCAGGAAGCGCCCCAGCACGTAATGGTGCTTGCGGATCGGCGCGCTGAAGAAGAAGTGGTGGGTGTCGTATTCGAAGTCCTGCTGCACCGAGCGGCCCATCACGGCCGCCACCACCACCACCCCGAAGCAGCCGAGGAAGGAGGCGGTCAGCGCGACCTGGCGCGGCGCATTGATCAGGAGCCGGCCGCCGAAGGTGACCATGGCGTCGCGGAACACCCCGCCCGCCGCGGCCATCCACAGCATCGCCAGCGCCAGGAACATGCCGAAATAAATCCAGGTCGAGAGCAGCCGCAGGCGCTGGGTCGCCTCGAAGCGGGCGATGGCGAAGAGCGGGCTCATTGCTTCAGCACGCATTGATCAACAATTTGCGGCAGCCGCGTTGTGGCGGCCGGCGATGGTGGCGAAGTACACGTCGTCGAGGCTGGCGCGGGCCGGCTCGAAGCCATCGCCCGGATCGCTCTCGGCATACACGTGGATCAGAGTGCGGCCGGTGAGCAGGCGGGTCGAAATCACCTGGTGGCGCTTCTGGAACAGCGGCAGCTCCTGGCGGGTGACGAAGCGCGCCCAGATAAAGTCTTCGATCTCGTAGGTCAGGTCTTGCGGGTCGCCGCAGAGCAGCACGTGGCCCTTGTTGATGATGGCCATGTTGGCGCACAAATCGGCCACGTCGGACACGATGTGGGTCGACAGGATGACGGTTTTATCTTCGCCGATCTCGGACAGCAGATTATGGAAGCGCACCCGCTCCTGCGGGTCCAAGCCCGCGGTGGGCTCGTCGACGATGATCAGGCGCGGGTCGCCCAGCAGCGCCTGGGCGATGCCGAAGCGCTGGCGCATGCCGCCCGAATAGGTGCCGAGGCGCTGGTTGCGCACTTCCCAGAGATTGGTCTGCTGGAGCAGGCCGTCGACCACTTCGCGCCGGCGGCCCTTGTGCGACAGGCCCTTGAGCTGGGCGAAATGGTCGAGCAGTTCGTAAGCGGTCACTTTCGGGTAGACGCCGAAATCCTGCGGCAGGTAGCCGAGCATGCGGCGCACTTCGTCCTTTTCGTCGAGGACATCGATATCGTCCAGGAAGACCGAGCCGGAATCGCATTCCTGCAGCGTGGCCAGGATCCGCATCAGCGTCGATTTGCCGGCGCCGTTCGGGCCGAGCAGGCCGAACATCCCGGGGGGGATGGTCAACGTGACACGGTCGAGCGCCACCACGCCATTGGCGTAGGTCTTCGACAGGTTGCGGATACGTAATTCCATGCTTGCTCCATGACGCCGCGACAATGTACGCGTGTAAACTTTCTTCAACACTTGCATTGTATTAAATTGTCCCGCTCTCTGTGGACTCTCTGCGACGCACGGACAATTCAATGGCCCAGACTGCATAATCCGGTGACAGGGCGCACCGGAAGTTTCTGCGTGCAAACATTGCTCGCGTTATAGGGGGAAACGTGGATAATGGAAGGATGAACAAGGTGATCCAGGACAAATTGCTGGCGCTGATGCGCGAGGCCCGCGACCGGCTTGAAGCGACCGACTGGTTCCGGGTCGGCCTGGGCTTGCATTACCTGGCCGGGCTGATGACGCAGGAAGAAATCGATTTCAAGACCGTCGACCGCGCGTATAACCGCTTCATCTATCACACGCTGGGCAAGGGCCACAGCATCGCCAGCGTACTGCAGTTCATGAGCGGCGAGAAGGTGATGCCGACCGTGGAGTCGGCGCGCTTCACCGATGCCTTCCGCAGCCACTGCCCCGACATCCCGATCGAATCGATCCCCTTCCTGCTCGAGCTGAACCTGGGCGTGGCGAAGAATATCTCGGGCCTCGAACCAGAGGGGCCGCTGGCCGACTGGGTAGCGCGCCAGAAGGCGCTGGCCGCAGGGCAGGGCAGCGCCTGAGCAAACGCCGAGGCGGGCGTCCCCCGTCCGGGCGCTGCGCCTATAATGGTGTTTTCGCATCCTGCATCGACGACACCATGAGCGCTTACCATTCCAACTCTACCCTCGACCGTTTGATTACCGGCTTCGACAAGGCCCTGCGCGTGGTGGGCGGCGTTGCCGCGTCCTCGCGCCCGAATCCGGGTGCGCACGCCACCGACTGCGAACTGAGCGACGACGAGCGCCGCCACAGCGCGGGCCTGATGCGCGTGAACCACGTTGGCGAAGTCTGCGCCCAGGCGCTGTACGACGCGCAGGCGCGCTTCGGCAAGAGCGACACGATCCGCGCCCAGTTCAAGAAGTCGGCGCGCGAGGAAGAAGACCACCTGGCCTGGACCGCCGAGCGCCTGTCGGAGCTGGGCTCGCAGCCGAGCATCCTGAACCCGCTGTGGTATGCGGGTTCCTACGTCCTGGGTTCGATCGCGGCCAAGCTGGGCGACCCGCACAGCCTGGGCTTCGTGGTCGAGACCGAACGCCAGGTCGAAGCCCACCTCGACCAGCACCTCGAACAGCTGCCGCCGCAGGACGCCAAGTCGCGCGCGATCGTGGAACAGATGCGGGTCGATGAAATCGCCCACGGCGCGTCGGCGCAGGCGCTGGGCGCGTCCGAGATGCCGGCGCCGGTGCGAATGGTGATGACGGCGATGTCGAAGGTGATGACGACGACGGCGTATCACGTTTAGTGGCGAGATCCGCCTGCGTGTTGAAGCAGGCGCTGACTATCACCGCGTGGGTAGGTAAAACAGTCCAGTGGACTGTTTTACGCCCACCCTACGAGCAGCCGCCGAACCGTAGGGTGGGCAGGTTTCCTGCCCACGCGTTCAACCAGCTGATGAGCAGCCGATAAGCGCGCTCAAACCTCGACAATCTCGATCGTATGCGTAATCTCGGCCGTCTTGGCCAGCATGATCGACGCCGAGCAGTACTTGTCGTGCGATAGCGTCACCGCGCGTTCCACCGCGGCCGGCTTGAGGTTGCGGCCCGTGACCGTGAAGTGGAAGTTAATCTTGGTGAACACCTTCGGATCCGTCTCCGCGCGCTCGGCCTGCAGCGTCACGTCGCAGCCGCGTACGTCCTCGCGGCCGCGCTTGAGGATCAGGACCACGTCGTAGGCGGTGCAGCCGCCGGTGCCGACCAGGACCATCTCCATCGGGCGCGGCGCCAGGTTATGGCCGCCGGCGTCAAGCGCGCCATCCATCGCCACCATGTGGCCGGTGCCGGTTTCGGCGCGAAAACTCATGCCCGACGGGCCGTTCCAGCTGACTTTCACTTCCATTCTATTTCTCCGCTATTGAACCAGTGCCGGTGATTGTAAGGCAGCAGGGGCGCCTTCGCCGGCGCCCCCATCAACTTACACCGCCAGCACGTAGCGCTCGCTCTTCATGCGCCAGCTCGCGAAGGCGATGATCAGCATCGCCGGGATCGCCGCGCACAGGAAGGTCAGCAGGTAAGGCATCGCGCCGACGTCGCCGCCCTTGGAGATTTCCTTGATCAGGGTCTGGTTCGACAGCATCGGCACCAGGTACATCCACGCCGCGGTCTTCAGTTCGAGGAAGGACACCACGAAGCCCGGGATGAACGGTACGAACAGCACGATGCTGATGATCGTCTGCGCTTCCTTGAAGGTCTTGGCGTTCATCGCCAGGGCGATGTGGATGGCGCCGGCCAGCAGGCAAAGGGGCACCGTGACCAGGCAGACGAGCATCAGCTGGCCCCAGCTCAAGCCCCATGACATGCCGATTTCTTCGAGCGGCAGCCAGCCGAGGATCGCATGCGCCAGCATCAGCTCGAGGGTCACGCCGACGATGGCCAGGGTGCTGGCGGCGAGCCATTTGCCGCCTACCAGCTCCCAGGTCTGGGCCGGCTGCGCCATCAGCACTTCGAGCGAGCGGCGTTCGCGTTCGCCCGCGGTGCTGTCGACCGCCGCCGACATGCTCAGCATGAAGGCCGGGAAGAACAGGATGCCCATGATGCTGCCGACCACCACCGCCGAACGCGAGGCATTGGTGCCGGTGTCGTAGCGCTGCACGTGGATTGGCGTCAGCGCCGCCGGCGACACGCCGTGCGCCAGCAGGCGCGCGCTGGCGATGTTGGCGCCGTAGGACTCCAGCACGTCCTGCACTTCGCGGCGCTGGCCGCCAGTGTCCGAGGCCGAGTCGTACCAGACCTCGACCCGGGCCGGCCGCATGGCGTGGTAGTTCTCGGTGAAGTCGTCCGGCAGGCGCAGCACCGCAGCCACTTTCTTCGAGCGCAGCAGCTCGCCGATGGCATCTTCTTCCATCGGCGCGGTGTCCTTGACGGTGATGTTCTTCTCGCCCAGCTGCGACATCAGGGTGGGCGCCTTGCCCGCCCCGATCACTGCCAGCTCGATGCCTTCGCGCTCGGTCTTGGTGCTCTTGTCGATCCCCTGGTGCAGCACCAGGCCGATGATGATCGGGTACAGGAGCGTGAACATGGCCAGCATGCCGAGCGTGCGCTTGTCGCGCAGCGTCTCGCGTAGCTCTTTCAGGTAAACAATCAGCAGCCGGGATTTCATGCGATTCCTTCTTCGGTGCCCACCAGGCTGACGAATGCGTCTTCCAGGTTGGCGATGCCGGTGCGTCGGCACAGTTCTTCGGGTGAGCCCTGGGCCACGGTGTGGCCGCCGGCGATGACGATCACGTCCTCGCACAAGGCGGTGACTTCCTGCATCACGTGGGTGGCCATGATCACGCAGCAGCCGTCGGCGCGCAGCGCCGTCAGGGCGGTGCGCAAGGCGCGCGTGCTCATGACGTCCAGGCCGCGGCTCGGTTCGTCGAGCAGCAGGTGGCGCGGGCGGTGCAGCAGGGTGCGCGCCAGCGCCACCTTGATGCGCTGGCCCTGCGAGAAGCCCTTGCTGCGGCGCGCGAGGATGTCTTCCATGCCGAGCAAATCGGACACCTGGTCGATGCGCGCATTGATGGTGCTGCGCTCCATGCCATTGAGCTCGCCGAAATAAGTGAGGTATTCGCGCGTGTCGAGGCGCTCGTACAGCCCGAACTGGTCGGTCAGGAAGCCGATGCTGCGGCGTACCGCCATCGGGTCTTTTTCCGGATCGATGCCGTCGATCGAAATGCTGCCGTGGTCGCGCTTGAGCAGCCCGACCAGGGTGCGCAGCAGGGTGGTCTTGCCGGCGCCATTCGGGCCGAGCAGCGCGGTGATCTGGCCATCGCGCGCGGTGAAACTGACGCCGCCCAGCGCCTTGACGGCGCCGAACTGTTTGCGTACATCGTGGACTTCAATCATGTCTGTCGCCTCAAGGTTGCGGGCCGGCGCTGCCGAGCTGGAAGGTGGGGGCCGGGATCTCGGCCAGGCAGGCCGCATCTAGTTTGTCCTGCGGCTTGTCGAGGAAGCTGCGCAGCAGGCGCGGCGCGCAGCCGAGCTGCGACACGCCATGGCCGGCATTGGCCACGACCACGTGCTGGGCGCGCGCCATGTAGTTGGCGGCAGTGGCGGCGCGGTGCGGCGGCGTGACCGGGTCGAGCGCGCCGGACAGCAGCAGGGCCGGCGCAGCGATTTGCGTCGGTGCGCGCGCGGCGACCGCCGGCACGTTCATCAGTTTGCACATGGCGGGCAGCTTGTCGGCCAGCGTCTTGGTCAGTTGGCCAACGTCCGACTTGAGCAGCTCGGGCGTGAAGCGCGGGATGTCTTCGGCACAGACCACGGCCAGGTGCATCAGCATCGCGATATTGCCTTCGACGCCGAAATCGCTCGCCTGGTTCTGGCGTGCGACGAAGGGCTGCCAGCGGCCCTTGGCGGCGTTGTGGACCAGGTAGGGCAGGCGGCGCGCGTCGGCCGGCGAGTACAGGATGTTGTGGACGGTGCCGAGGAAGCGTTCCGAGGTCATGGTGAGTTCGAGCGGCTTGGCGGTGCGCGGGTCGGTCATCGACAGGCGCAGCGGGCCGGCGGCGAGCTTGGCGACCAGGCCGTCGAATTCGGCCCGGATGTCGGGGAAGGCCTTGTTGCAGGCAGCATCCTTGGCGCACAGGGCGAAGGTCTTGTCGAGCGCGGCCTGGGCGTCGCGGGCGCCGGCCGGGATCACCTGGTCGGGCGCGGCCACGCCGTCGAGCACGAGGCTGCGCACGCTGGCCGGATACAGGCGCGCATAGGCCTGGCCCAGGCGGGTGCCGTAGGAACCACCCCAGACATTTACCGGGCCGTAGCCGAAGGCGCGCCGCACCAGTTCCAGGTCGCGCGCGGAGGCGTCGGTGGTGTAGGCGCTCCATGGCGCCTTGCTGGCGGCGATGCAGGCACGCAGCTCGCCTTCGAGCTGGGCTTCGGTCATGGTCTCGTGTTCGGGCTTGTTCTTGCAATCGAGCTTGCCCGAACGCCCGGTGCCGCGCTGGTCGATGAAGACGATGTCGCGGGTGGCGCGCACCCGGTTGAACGCCAGCGAGAGCAGCTGCACCGCGTCGCTGCCGGCCTGGCCGGGGCCGCCGGCCAGCACGAACAGCGGGTCGCCGCGGGTGCCTTCACGGTGGGCCGGGGCGACGGTGACGTGCAGCTTCATGCTGCCGGCACGCGGGTTGGCGTGGTCGACCGGGACGTCCAGGCTGGCGCAGCGCAGCGCATCCGATGCGCCGGGCAGGTGGCAGCTGCGGGTAGCAGCCGTGGCTTTGGCGCCGGCAGGCGCGGCGCTGTCGGGCGCCGCCGCGGTGGCCGATGCCGCCAGCCAGAAGGCGGCGGCGGGCAGGAACGATCTTGTATTCACACAATCTCCTCAGGGGTTGCATGCATAGTAGGTTGCCATCGTTTTGCCGGTCAATAACTTAGTTGCACCGTCGTACGAAATTATGCGGGCTGAGATTGATTGGCGCGAAAGAACGAAAAGTCGGCGGGTAGGACGCGGAAAAAGCCACAGCAGGTGGAGAGCGGATTGACGCGTCTAGCCCGGATCGGCTATCATCGTGGGCTTTCCCTTTGCTCGGGGAAGATAATAAGGCAGAGTCCGCTGCAGCAAGGGCGGAACCACCACAGTGAGCACTTTTAATTAGGAAGTCAACATGAAAACTTTTTCCGCTAAGGGCCATGAAGTCCAGCGCGACTGGTTTGTGATTGACGCGACGGACTTGGTCCTCGGACGTGTTGCCAGCGAAGTGGCACTCCGACTGCGCGGCAAACACAAGCCAGAATTCACTCCGCACGTCGACACCGGTGACTTTATCGTCGTCATCAACGCAGGCAAACTGCGCGTGACCGGCACCAAAGCCACCAACAAGACGTACTACCGTCACTCGGGCTACCCGGGCGGTATCTACGAAACCAACTTCCTGAAAATGCAACAGCGCTTCCCGGGCCGTGCCCTGGAAAAAGCTGTCAAGGGCATGCTGCCTAAGGGCCCACTGGGCTATGCAATGATCAAGAAGCTGAAAGTGTACGCGGAAGGTTCGCACCCGCACGCAGCACAGCAACCACAAGCACTGACCCTCTAAGGAACTGACATGATCGGTAACTACAACTACGGCACCGGCCGTCGCAAGAGTGCAGTCGCTCGCGTGTTCATCAAAGCCGGCACCGGCCTGATCGTCGTGAACGGCAAGCCTGCGAACGAATACTTCTCGCGCGAAACCGGCCTGATGGTCATCCGCCAGCCGCTGGAACTGACCGGCAACGTCGAGCGTTTCGACATCAAGGTCAACGTGCACGGCGGTGGTGAGTCGGGCCAGGCAGGCGCCGTCCGTCACGGCATCACCCGCGCACTGATCGACTACGACGCAGGCCTCAAGGGCGACCTGGCGCGTGCCGGTTTCGTCACCCGTGACGCCCGTGAAGTCGAGCGTAAGAAAGTCGGCCTGCGTAAAGCACGTCGCGCAAAGCAGTTCTCGAAGCGTTAATTCGACTTCGACAGCGGCCCCAGGCCGCTGCTGCAAGAAGGCCGTCCTCCGCAAGGTGGGCGGCTTTTTGTTTTTGGGTCGCCGGTTTATGCGTTCCGGGTCATCCGGGCCCCGGCGCCGCCAGATTCATCCTTATTCGCCGATATTCACCTTCCAAGTCGCGCATGAATAGCCAAGAATACGGCTTTCCATTGACGTTCAGGAAAGGTTCACATGAATTTCGGCGAAAGACTCAAGCAGACCAGGACCGGGAAAGGCCTCACCCAGCCGCAGTTCGCGCAGGTGGCCGGCATCGAGCAGTCTTACTTGTCCAAACTCGAGAACGACAAGTCGGTGCCTTCGGCCGAGATGTTTTCTACCATCCTTGCCGGCCTGGGAATGGATGAGGCGACCTTCCTGAAAGAGGTGGACGCCGATGTGCTGGCCACCACGCTGTGCCACATTCCGGCGGTAACCCGGTTCACCGGCAAGACGATCGCGGCACAGGCCCACCACACCAGGCAGTGGCTGTACGGCGCGGCCCTGGCCTGGGTGCTCGGTTTTGCCATGATGCTCGCGGCAAACGACGGCATTTTTTTCTCCAACAAGCTCTACAAATACAGTTCGCCCGGGGTGATCCGTGCCGGCGAGTCGGAAAATATCTTCCAGACCCACCGCGACATCCTGGGCCTCCAGCTGCAGGCAGGGGTCATTACGCCTGGAGAAATGTGGAAGCAGGCCAGCGAGTTCGAGGCGACCCGGGCAAGGCAGGCGACGGTGGAGTGGCCGGCCAGCCGCGGCACCGTGTATTTCGAGGAGGTCGACAAGGGCCGGCGCCGCTTCGACCTAGTCCATACCGAACAGGTACAGGCCCCCGGCAACCGCATCCTGCAGTTCCTGGGCGCGATCGTGCTGGCATGCGGCTTCGTCGGCCTGTTCATCGAATGGCGGCTGCGCCGCCTGAAAAACAAGCTCCGCTAACCCATCAACCCGAGGAACCCCATGTCGAACATCCGTACTTTCCTGGCCGGTGCCACGACCATGGCCGCTGCCCTGGCCGCCATCGTGGTGCTCACCGGCGCCAAAGGTCCTGCCCGCGTCGCCACCTTCGACGAGATCACCGTCGGCCGCATCAACATCGCCGAGCCGGACGGCACCAGGCGCATCATCCTGTCCAACAAGGCCCAGTTCCCGGGCGACTTCCAGCAGGGCAGGGAAGGCGCGCGCCCGGACCGGCGCTCCTTCGCCGGCATGTTGTTCATCAACGAAGAGGGCACCGAGAATGGCGGCCTGATCCAGAAGGGCAGTATCGGCCAGGACGGCAAGATCTCGTCCGGCCTGTCGCTGACCTTCGATCGTTTCCGCCAGGACCAGGCCCTGCAGCTCATGAACAACGACAGCGCCAACCACCAGATGACCGGGATCCGGATCAACGACGTTCCGCATTTCCAGCTCACCTCGATGGACGACATGAAACGCTTCAGCGAGCACGGCGGCAAGCTGCCGGCTGTGGAGCAGGATGCGTACTGGAAGAAATTGTCTGCGGAAGGGCGCCTGAGCGAAAACCGTATCTGGCTCGGCAATACCGGCAGCAAGGGCGCGGCCCTGCAGTTGAAGGATGCCAAAGGGCGCACGCGCATGATGCTGCTGGTGTCCGCGGACGGCAAGGCGGAAATCCAGATGCTGGATGAGCAGGGCAAGGTCAGCAAATCGATTACGCCCGGCTCCGCAGAATAAGCCGGCATATCCAATCGTGCAAAGGAAATTTGCGCCCGGGGCCCAGGGTGCAAATATTGTTTGCATCGGCCAGGCGCCACCATCGTGACCCCTGCCGCACGCATTTTTCATGGCTGTTAAAATGCAGCCTCGTCCTGGAAAGGTCATTTTTACATCACGAAGGAACAGAACATGATCAAAGTTGGCATCGTTGGCGGAACCGGATACACGGGCGTGGAACTGCTGCGGCTGTTGGCCGCGCGCCCCGACGTGCAACTAACCGCGATCACCTCGCGCAAGGAAGACGGCCTGCCGGTAGCAGACATGTTCCCGTCGCTGCGCGGCGTCGTCGACCTGGCCTTCTCGAGCCCGGACAAGGCCGACCTGACCCAGTGCGACGTGGTGTTCTTTGCCACCCCGCATGGCGTCGCGATGGCCCAGGCGCCGGCGCTGCTGGCAGCCGGCGTCAAGGTGATCGACCTGGCGGCCGACTTCCGCCTGAAGGACCAGGCCACCTTCGAGAAGTGGTACAAGATCCCGCACACCGCGCCCGAGCTGCTCGAGGAAGCCGTGTACGGCCTGCCGGAACTGAACCGCGAGGCCATCAAGACCGCGCGCCTGATCGCCAACCCGGGCTGCTACCCGACCACGATGCAGCTGGGCTTCTACCCGCTGCTCAAGGCCGGCGTGATCGACGCGGGCAACCTGATCGCCGATGCGAAGTCGGGCGTCTCGGGCGCCGGCCGCAAGGCCGAGATCGGCACGCTGTTCTCGGAATCGAGCGACAACTTCAAGGCCTACGGCGTGAGCGGCCACCGCCACACCCCGGAAACCTCGGCCCAGCTGGCGCGCTATACCGACCAGAAGGTCGGCCTGGTGTTCACCCCGCACCTGGTGCCGATGATCCGCGGCATGCACGCGACCCTGTACGCGCGCCTGACGAAAGAGATCGACGACGCCGCGCTGCAGGCCCTGTTCGAGAACGAATACAAGGACAGCGCATTCGTCGACGTGATGCCGTTCGGCTCGCACCCGGAAACCCGCTCGACCCGCGGCTCGAACATGCTGCGCCTGGCCGTGCACCGTCCGGATGGCGGCAATACCGTCGTCATCCTGGTGGTGCAGGACAACCTGGTGAAGGGTGCTTCCGGCCAGGCCGTGCAGTGCATGAACCTGATGTTCGGCCTGGATGAAACGACCGGGCTGAAGCAGATCGCGCTGCTGCCGTAACACGTCCCCGCCTCCCGGCAAGGGCCGCGCGGACAGGGTTTCCGCGCGGCATTCCGGCAACACTTCCACCCTCCCGATCTAGATCAAGGTCGCACCTGTTGAGCACGGTAAATTGACCAATGCACAGGTCATTTCGCGCTCCGGCATCCGCCGTGATCGTTATCCAGGAGGGGTGGAACATGTTCGGTCGACAAGTAAAGAGCGAGATTGACAGCCTGGTCGGCATCTCGGCCCGGATCGAGGGCGACCTGTGCTTTACCGGCGGACTGCGTATCGACGGCGAAGTGCACGGCAACGTGGTTGCGGCCGACGGCGCCGACAGCATGCTGATCGTGTCGGAACACGCCCGCATCGAGGGCGAGGTGCGCTGCGCCAGCCTGGTGGTCAACGGTTATATCGCCGGGTCGGTGTATTCGACGGAACTGCTTGAATTACAGCCGAAAGGCCGCATACATGGTGATGTTCATTACCGCTTGCTCGAGATGCACGGCGGCGCCCTCGTGACGGGGAAACTGACCCACGAAGCCGCCGGCGAACCGGTGTTTCATTTGGCCGACGCCGTGGCAGGGTCGGCAGCGTGACTTCCGCCAAGGGTCTATAATGGGCGTAATTCGAAATTCACCAGGAGTTCTCCCATGACCGCAGTCGTCGAAGTGCTAGACCTTGACACGATCCCTGTACCGATCAACTTCACCGACAGCGCCGCAGAGAAAGTTGCACAGCTGATCGAGGAAGAAGGCAATCCCGACCTCAAGCTGCGCGTTTTCGTGCAGGGTGGCGGTTGCTCCGGCTTCCAGTACGGCTTCACGTTTGACGAAATCGTCAACGAAGACGACACCACGATGGAAAAGAACGGCGTCCAGCTTCTGATCGACTCGATGAGCTACCAGTACCTGGTCGGCGCCGAGATCGACTATAAAGACGACCTCGAAGGCGCCCAGTTCGTCATCAAGAACCCGAACGCCCAATCGACCTGCGGTTGCGGCTCCTCGTTCTCTGCCTGACGGCCTCCGTACGGTTCCCCCAGGCCGCCCGGTGATCCGGGCAGGCGACGGCCCGGTTGATCCGGGCCGTTTCTATTTCTGGCGCGTTTTTACGCCGGATACAGCGCGCCGAGGATGCGTGCGCCGCGCGCCCCGGTGACGGCCGGCAAGTTGCCCGGTTCGCGCTGGCTGAAGCGGTAGCCGAGCCAGGCAAAAGCCAGCGCCTCAACCCGGTTCGGCGCCACGCCCAACGCCTCCGTCGATTCCACCTGCACGCCGCCCAGCGCGTTGCCGATCTCCTGCAGCAGCGTCGCGTTATAGGCGCCGCCGCCGCAGGCATAGACGGCCTCCACCCCCGCGCTTTCGCCGCGGATCGACTCCGCGATCGTGACGGCCGTCAGGCGCGTCAGCGTCGCCATGACGTCCTGCGGCGCCACGTCGCCGAAGCGGGCCAGCTTGGCATTGAGCCATTGGTCATGGAACAGGTCGCGCCCGGTGCTCTTGGGCGCCGGCTGGCGGAAATACGCTTCGTCCAGCAGCGCCTCCAGCAGCGGTTCGTGGACGCGGCCGCCCGCGGCCCATGCCCCGTCCTCGTCGTAAGGCTTGCCCAAGTGGCGGCCAATCCATAAATCCATCAAGACATTGCCTGGGCCGGTATCGAAGCCGGTCACGCGGCCGTCGCCATGCAGGACGCTGATGTTGCCGATCCCGCCGATATTCACCACCACGCGCGCGCTGTCCGGCTTGCCGAAGGCGGCTTCGTGGAAAGCCGGCACCAGCGGCGCCCCCTGGCCGCCGGCCGCGATGTCGCGGCTGCGGAAGTCGGCGATCACGTCGATGCCGGTCAGCTCGGCCAGCAGCGCGGGATTATTGGTCTGGCGCGTAAAGCCCAGTTCAGGACGGTGGCGGATGGTCTGGCCATGCACGGCCACCGCCGTTACCGGAACGCCCGCGGAGGGCATCAACTGGCGCACGCATTCCGCGTAGCACAGGGCGAGGCCGTTGGCGGCCAGCGCCTCGCGTTCGAGTTCGTTGTGGGAGGCGGCCTGCAGGGCCATCAGTTCGCTGCGCAGTTCGGCAGGGAAGGGCGTGAAGGCGGCGGCGATGCTGCGGATGCCGCCGCCGGCAAAGTCGGCGAGCACGCCGTCAACGCCGTCGAGGCTGGTGCCGGACATCAGTCCAATGTACAGGGAAGGGGTAGCGCTCATGTTCTCTCTCGATCCGTCGGCATTGTTCAGCCCGGGTGCGGGTGCCCCCTGCATACTAAACGGTGCGCAGCGAAAGCGGAAGGCGGTCGCCATGGCAAAACGCCCCGCGCATCCTGGATGCGGCGGGGCGTTCGACCGTCAGCCTGCGGTAATCAGCGCCGTGCGCCACCGATCAATACCGCCGCGCCAGCCACGATGGCGACCAGGCTGGCCCATAGGGGGATGTTGACCCGCTTTTCTTCCGCGACCGATAGATTGATTGGTCCCAGGCTGGCCTTGTGCGTGTCCTGGGTAAAGCTGAAGCCCCCCAGTGCGGCGCCCAGCAGGCCGATGACGATGAGGGCGATGCCGATGATCTTCGTGGTGTTCATTATTGTTTTTACTTTTTAATTATTATTTGAATCCGCCTTGCCCGAGGTGCACGGCTACCCGGCAGCTGCAAGTCAGTCATCGTTCCTGCGGTGGGGCACGACGCGCGGCAGGCGCGCGGAAATGACGACACCGTCATACTCGTTCGAGATCACCGAGACTTCGCCCTCATGCGCTGCGACAATTTGTTTAACGACATACAGACCCAGCCCCAGGTTCTGCGTGCGTGCGGAGGCGCGCTCGCTCGCCGGACGGATGGCGAAACGCTTGACGGGGTCGAACAGCGTGCGCAGCTTGGCCGGCGAAATGGGATCGGACTTGTTGCGCACTTCGTAGATGACTTCCGCCGGCAGGCCGCGCAAGGCCACCTTGACCGGGGCTTCCGGCCAGCCGTGCTGGACGGCGTTCGAAATCAGGTTGGAGAAGGCCTGCGACATGCGCGCGCCGTCCCAGGCGCCGGTCAGGTCGCCCTCGACCATCAGGTCGATCCTGCGGTCCGGATGGAAGGTGCGCGCTTCTTCGACCACACCCTGGCCGATCTCTGCCAGGTCCACGGTGTGCGGATCGACCGGGATGCCGTCGCCGAGGTGGGTAGTCGAGAAGTCCAGCAGGTCGCGGACGATCGCGTCCATTCGTTTCGAGCTGTTGAAGATGCGCAGGGCAACCTTCAGGACTTTCGCCGGCAGGGTCTGGTCCTGCAGCAGGACCTGGGCGCCCATGCTGATGGCGCCGAGCGGGGTCCGGACATCGTGGCCGAGAATGGCCAGGAAGAGGTTCTGGGCTTCGCGCAACATCTTCGCATAGCGTGCCATGGATTCGGTCTGGGCCTGGTCGATCGACTCGTTAAAGCGGATCATGTCCTGGATGTCGCCCGCCGTCGCGATCTCGGCCTGGCGTGCCCACAGGCGCAGCACGCTCGAGCGCAGGGCCCGGTATTCAGCCATCACCTGCTCGCCGGTAAAGCCCGAGGCAACCCGGTCGGCCGCGTGGATCTCGGCCGCGGTATCGTCGGTCGCCTGCGGGCCCTGGCCCTTGGACTTGGCAATGCTCTCATGCTCGGCCTGGGGGGTATCCAGGTCGGTGGCGACCACTTTCAGGACGGCCGCAGCATGGTCCCGCAGTTCTTTTTTATTGGCATCTGCCATTGGTTCGAGGGTCGACGCGAAATCTTCCCACTCCTGCAAGATGCATTCAAGATTACTGCGGATAAAGTCTGATAATTTCATGGATTTCCTGAATGTGACTGGGCGGTGCGCGCGCTGTTCTGTAGTAGCGTGCGCACCTGCAGTAATAGTTCTTCTGCCAGGAACGGCTTGCGCAGGAAGGCGTCGTACGTCTTTCCGCCGGCAACCTTGCACTGCAAGGAACCGCTCATCAGCAAGATGGGAAAATTCCCATCGGCGGGACTCGATTTGAGTTGCTCGCTCAACTCCAGACCGGTCATGCCTGGCATGCAGCAATCGGAAATGAGCAGGTCGGGCTGCTGGCGCGAGATCCGCGCCAGTGCTTCCGAAGCGCTCAATACGACGCTGACGTCATAGCCGTGGGACTCCAGCATCATCGAGCAGTTTTCCGCCAGGTCCGAATCATCGTCTGCTATTAATATCATGCTTCTCTCCTTATGTGGACGGGTGTTACGGCGCTTGCAGGCAAAGCTGGCGGCCGGAGCCGCCAGCTTGCGATCAGCGCTGCGGGACCACGATCACGGTGTCGCCAGTCCTGCCCTTGTCGCCTTTTTCGCCATCGTAGCCCTGGGCGCCGGTGTCGCCGGTCTTGCCCTTGGCGCCGTCGTAGCCGGTCGCACCGGTGTCGCCCTGCACGCCTTCGGCGCCGGTGGCACCGGTCACGCCCGTGGCGCCGGTGTTACCCGTGGCGCCGGTCGCGCCGGTCGCTCCAGCCTGGGCTTCGGCGCCGGTGGCACCGGTGGCCCCGGTCGCGCCAGGCGCGCCGGCAGGACCGGCGACCACCTGGACGACCGGCGGCGGCGCTTCGCGCTGGCAGGCCGACAGGGTAAAGGTAGCGGCGAGGGCGAGCAGAATGAGGGAATGTTTCATGGTGAATCCTTGTTTGGGGTAGTGCGCCGCAGCAGGCGAACGGCTCGACGGCGTCGGGCAGCATTGCGTGGCGGGAGGGGAAATCGGCCGGGAGGCGCTGCCCCAGGTCAGGTGACCGGGGGAGGGGCGGTAGCGGGGAACAGGACCATCATGCTCCGCCGCTTGAGGTAGTTCCGTTCGGAACCGAACACAAGTCATCGCCGTCCTGCAGTTTGCAGGCGGCGTCCTTCACATCATCCTGTTCGCTGCATGCGCTCGCTGATGTCGAGCCCGATGCCGCGGTAGCCAATAAACGCACTGGCTGCGTCGAACATCGGTTCGCCACTGACCTGGAGGTACTGGATCCGGCCGTCGGGCAGGGTACGGCTGTAGACGAAGTCGAGGAAGGGCTGGCGGTTCGCGATCCTGGCGTCGAGCGTGGCCCGCTCTTCGACGTTCCAGCCGGCCACCGCCAGTTCCTCGGCAGTTGCAGCATGGCTGATGCCGAGCATTTCTTCCACCGGGCCCGAGAATTGCGTCAGCTTGCCCGTCGCATCCTGCTCCCAATACCAGTCCGACGACAGCTCCGTGAAGCGCTGGAAACGCGCTTCGCTCTGCCGCAACTCGGCCGTGCGCTCGAGCACGGTCTGCTCGAGCAGGCGGTTGTGGTCGTTCAGCCTGCGGTAGAGCAGGCGTACTTCCAGCATGTTGTGGATGCGGGTTTGCATTTCCACGAAATCGAAGGGTTTGCTGACGAAGTCTTTCGCTCCCGCCTGCAGGGCGCGCAGCTTGTGCGCCGGCTGGGCCGTGATCACCAGCACCGGCAGGTAGCCGCCGACTTCGATCTCCTTGAGCGCCTCGATCACCTCGAAGCCGTCCATCTCGGGCATCTGCAGGTCGAGCAGGATCAGGTCGAAGCGGTGCTCCTGGTGCAGGGCGCGCACCGTGCGCGGATCCTGGGTGGTCGTGACGTTCTGGTAGCCCTCGTTGTGCAGCATCATCTCGAGCAGCATGACGTTCGCTTCCTGGTCATCCACGATCAGGATGGTGGCGTTCCGAATTTCGCTGGCTTCAAGCATGGCAGTTCCGTGGATGGTCATCGTCGTGGTGAGGTGGGAGTTCGTTGTCGGGTGGCGTCAGGCAGTAAGCGGCGGCGTGCACCAGCGCGAGATCGAGCGCATTCATGAATTCGTGCACGCGGATCGGCTTGGTGAGGTAGCGGAAGAAGCCCGCTTCCAGCCCTTTTTCGATATCGCGCGGTACGGCATTGGCCGACAGCGCCAGTACCGGGATGTGCGCCGTGAGGGGATCCTCGCGCAGGCGCTTGAGCGCCCCGTAGCCGCTCATGCCCGGCAAATTGATGTCCATCAGGATCACGTCCGGCAGGTAGGCGCGCGCCAGTTCGATGCCGAGGTGGGCGTCGATGGCGGTGAGCAGTTTCAGGTCGCCGCGGCGCGCGATCAATTGCTCGACCAAGGCCAGGTTGGCCGGGTTGTCCTCGACATACAGCAGGGTCGGCTGGTCGCCGAGTGCCTGCGGGACGACCGGGCGGCGCTCGAGCGAATCTTCGTCGATGTTGTCCAGCAGCAGGGTCGGCGGCGCCGAGGCTGCGAACTCCACCCAGAACACCGTTCCGACATCGACGATGCTGTCGACGCCGATCCGCCCGCCCATCAGCTCGACCAGTTGCCTGGTCACCACCAGCCCGATGCCCGTGCCTTCTTCGACGCTGTCGTGCTGGCCGAGGCGGTTGAATGGCTGGAACAATTGCGCCAGCTGCTCCGCCGACAGGCCGGCGCCGGTATCCTTGACGCTGATGCGCACGCGATCGGTGCCGCTGTTGGCGCACTGAACGATCACGTTGCCGCCAAGGCCGTTGTACTTGATGGCGTTCGACAGCAGGTTGATCATCACCTGCTTGATGCGGGTGCGGTCGGCATGCACGTAGAACACGTTGTCGGGCGACGGGAAGCTCATGCCGATACCGCGCTTTGTCGCCTGCGGCTCGATCATGCCCTTGCAGTCCTGCAGCACCTCGTTGATCGACATCGATTCCTGCGACATCGTCACCTTGCCCGCCTCGATCATCGTCAGGTCGAGGATCTCGTTGATCAGGCGCAGCAGGTACCAGCCACCTTTCAGGATCTGGTCTATCGAGCGCTGCTGGCGCGGGTCCGGCGGCGGCACTTCCGAGCCCATCAGCTGGGCAAAGCCAAGCACCGCATTGAGCGGCGTGCGCAGCTCGTGGCTCATGCTCGACAGGAAGTCGGATTTTGCCAGGTTGGCCTTGTCCGCCGCTTCCCTGGCGGCGTGCAGCTCGACATTGGTTTCTTGCAGCGCGTGTTCGAACTGCTTGCGTTCAGTAACGTCGCGCGCCGCGGCAAACACGCCCTGCAGCTTGTGGTCGCGGTCGTGGAGCGTGGTCGCGTTGAACGAGACCACCGTCTGCTTGCCGTCGCAGGCCAGCACCGTCAGTTCGTAATTCCTGACCTTGCCTTCCTGGAGCACGCGGGCAATCGCTTCATCGCTACGCTGCGGCTCGGTAAAGCAGCTCCGGAAGGGCGCGCCGATCAGCTCGTCCCGGGTACGGCCGGTCAGCATTTCCATCTGGTGGTTGACGTCGCTGATGATGCCACAGGGATCGGTGGTGATCAGCGGGTCGATGTTCGATTCGATCAGCGAGCGGGTATAGAACTGCTGGTCGCGCAGGCGCTGGTCGAGCATCTCCTGCTCGGCTTCGACCTGCTTGCGGGCGGTATTGTCGGTGCCGATCAGCAGGAAGCCGATGACTTCGTCGCGCGCGCCGCGCAGGGCCGTGACCGAGACCAGGGCCGGGAACCGGGTGCCGTCGGCGCGGATATAGGTCAGCTCATAGATGTCTTCGATGCCGCGCACGGCCTTGTACACCAGCGCCTCGAAGCCCGGGCGGATCGTGGCGCCGGATTCCAGGCTCAGTGCGGCCGCGCGCTCGATCAGTTCTTTCGCATCCGAAATGCTCGCCGGCGTCAGCTTGTTGACCACGTCCTTCAGGGCATAGCCGAGCATGCGCTGGGCACCGACGTTGAAGATCTGGATCACGCCCTCGGCATCGGTGGCGATGCTGGAGAAATTTTCGCTGTTGAAGATGGCGTCCTGCAATGCGCCGGCTTTGAGCAGCGACTCGGCCGGCGCCGGTTCCTGTTCCTTCATGATCTTGCGCTGGCGCGCCTGGCGCCTGGCCACGAGCAGCAAGCCGGCCAGCACGCACAGCAGCAAGCCGAGGCTGGCGCCGATGCGCAGCGCCGCGGCGCTGCTGACGGCGCCCTCGTCGAGGGCCACCGCACTGACCAGGAGCAGCACGATAAAGGTGGCAGTGAAGCCGGCCGCCATCAGGCGCTCGACTGAGAGATGTCGCTTGTTTTGCATTGGTGCTAACTAAAATGGGACAACAGACGCCATCCGGCGCCGGGAGGTGACTGCAATAAAGAAGCGCTCAGGAGGCGCGCACTGGCAGGCCGTTGGGCTGGCGTTGCCGTACGTCCGGTAGCAGCCGCGCGAATTCCTTCTTGACCACCCCATAGCATTCGCATACCTCCCCTTCAAGGCCGACCCGGTCGAGCACTGTGATGTGGCCGCGCCGGGAACTGATAAAGCCACGAACCTGCAGCCGGCCGGCAGCCTCGGTGACGCCTTCGCGCCGTACGCCCAGCATGTTCGAGATCAACTCCTGAGTCATCCTGAGTTCGCCGGATCCGAGGCGGTCAAGCGTGAGCAGCAGCCAGCGGCACAATTGCTGTTCGACACTATGATGGCGATTGCACACGGCCGTCTGCGACATATGGGTCAGCAAGGCCTGGGTGTAGCGCAGGAGCATGCGCATGGCCGGACCGGCACGGTCGAATTCTTCCGCCAGGATCCGCACCGGGAGGCGGAAGCCGAAGCCGCCGGTCTGGATCACGGCGCGGCTCGGCGTGGTGCTGCCACCCATGAAAAGGGACACGCCCAGCATGCCCTCGTTACCGACCCCGGCAATCTCCGATGAACCGCCGTTTTCCAGCAGGTAGTGGATCGAAATAATGGCAGTCGTCGGAAAATAGACGTAATCGGGTTTGGCACCGGATTCGGACAGGACATCGCCAAGGAGCAGTGGTATGAGCTCGAGGTGAGGAGAGATGCGGTCGAACTCTTCGTCGAGAAGGGCAGCGAGAAGCTGGTTCTGGTTGGGGTCTTGCCGAGATTGCATACTGCCTTATTGTTCAGTCGGAAAAAACTGATTAAGGATCAGGGTAGCATGCGACTTACCTGAAACCTACAACTATCTGGCCCGCAATATATAAAGGAAGTTGCGCGCGCTACCGAACGGAACGGCCTCCTGTAGAGGTAGATATTGAATCGACGGAAGCAAAAACGCTGTCAATAAAACGCGCTCCGGCATTTCCACCCTTGCATGACCTCGTGCGGAGAATTCGGGAAATGATTCACTAGAAAGTACCGACATGCGCCTCGATCACGGCTATGCAGCAGTAACAGGATTCGTGGCCACCGGCTGGCACAATCCTTTGTCGTCGCCACTGGTGGCGCTGGCAGCGGGCCGGATCGCTGCCTTGGCCTGGGCATTCCAGCAACAGGGCTGGGCCTGCTGTATTCCCCTGCTCGCCGTCCTTGCGGGAAAGACCGCCAGGCTGGCTGGAAGAACATACTCAAAATGGTGAAGCAGGCCATACCTGCCTGCGCCAAACAAAACGCCCCGCGGCATCCAGGATGCGGCGGGGCGTTCGTAGGTCAGGAAACGACGATCAGCGAGCAGCCATTGCGTTGCCGCCTGGAGCCAGCAGCGAGAAACGGTGGTTCATCTCGGCTGCTGCCATGCGGAAGCGGTTCAGTTCGGTCGGGGTCAGCGGCTGCTGCGCCAGCGACTTGAACTTGTTCGGATCCTTGGCATCGCCCGCGACGCGGAACTCGTAGTGCAGGTGGGGTCCGGTCGACCAGCCGGTCGAGCCGACATAGCCGATGACCTGGCCCTGGCTGATCTTGCTGCCCTTGCGGATGCCAGGAGCGAAACGGCTCATGTGGGCATAGGCGGTGCTGTAGTTCGACCAGTGCTTCAGGACGACCTGGTTGCCGTAGCCGCCGCTGTTGCCGGCGAAATCGACGGTGCCGTCTGCCGATGCGCGGATCGGGGTGCCGGTCGTTGCTGCGTAGTCGACGCCCTTGTGTGCTTTCCACTTGCCCGACAGCGGGTGCACGCGCATCGAGAAGCCCGACGAGATACGCGAGAATTCCAGTGGCGACTTGAGGAAGGCCTTTTTCAGCGCCTTGCCGTCGAGGCTGTAGTAGCCGCCCTGCTTGGTGACCGGGTCTTCGTACCAGACCGACTGGTAGCTCACGCCGCGGTTGACGAATTCGCCGGCCAGGATGCGGCCGGTTTTCACCAGTTCGCCGTCCAGCCAGAAGGTTTCGTACACGACGCTGAAACGGTCGCCGCGCTTGATGTCCGAGCGGAAGTCGATGTTGGTCGAGAACATTTCGATGATCTGGCCAACGACCGAGTCAGGCATGCTGCCGCCGTCGACGTTCGAGTCGGTCGCCGAGTACAGCGAGCTGGCGATTTCGCGCGAACGCATCTCGACGCGACGCTCGAGCTTGGCCGGCGCTTCGAGGGCGACGAACTCATCGCCCTTGCGCTCGACCGTCACCTGGCGTGCATCGCCACCCTTGACTTCTAGGATCGTGGCGCGCATCGACAGCAGCAGGCCATTTTCATCGGTTTCGGCCTGGACACGCTTGCCGGTCTTGAGCGACAGCAGGCGGCGGGCGGTTTTATCGGTACGGACGAATTTTTGCGCCTGGGCGTCGTCGACACCGAGGCGGTTGAAGAGGGAACCGAGCGAATCGCCAGGGCGGATGCGCTCTTCGTGGATGAATTGCTGCTCGTTTTGCTGGAGGGCGGCGATCTGGTCTGCCAGGTTCGGCATTTCCAGGTTCTGCTGGATCGACTTCACCGCCACGTCGGACGTGTCGGTAGCGATCGGCGAGACACCAATGGCGCTGAAAGCGCACGCGCTCAGGAACACGGCACCGGCGCTGAGGATACGCGCCTTGCGGGTTACCGGCACCAGCTGGAGCAGGCTTTTAGGGGTAATTTTATGTGTAATGTTCATGCAATCAGTTAAAATTTGCGGCTGAACTTCCAGGATTCCTGAGTCTTGTAGATTTGAAAACATGTCTACAGGAAACAGAAACGGGATCGAGCATTATACCAAAAGATCTGGTCCTACAACCGCTTTAGCCAATTTCCTACACGAATTTATGACTTTAATTGCTTCGCCCGGTAACGGCCCCCCGGGGAATCCTTCTGCTTCCTTGCCTCTGACGGACAAGGTGCGCGAGGCGCTGGCCATTGCCAAGCGCGGTGTCGATGAACTGCTGATCGAGAGCGAATTTGCTCAAAAGCTGGCCCGTTCCGAGCAGACCGGCACCCCGCTGCGCATCAAGCTGGGCCTGGACCCGACCGCGCCGGACCTGCACCTTGGCCACACCGTGGTGCTGAACAAGATGCGTCAACTGCAAGACCTCGGCCACCAGGTGATTTTCCTGATTGGCGACTTCACGTCGATGATTGGCGACCCGTCGGGCCGAAACGCTACCCGTCCGCCGCTGACCCGCGAGCAGATCGAAGAAAATGCGATGACTTATTTCCGCCAGGCATCGCTGGTGCTGGACGCCGCGCGTACGGAAATTCGTTACAACTCAGAGTGGTGCGACCCGCTGGGCGCGCGCGGCATGATCCAGCTTGCTTCGCGTTATACCGTTGCCCAGATGATGGAGCGGGATGATTTCACCAAGCGCTACAAGAGTGGGACACCGATTGCGGTGCATGAGTTCCTTTACCCTTTGATGCAGGGCTATGATTCGGTCGCTTTGAAGGCAGATCTAGAACTTGGGGGCACCGACCAGAAATTCAACCTCCTGGTGGGCCGCGCACTCCAGAAAGATTACGGACAGGAGCAGCAATGCATCCTGACCATGCCGCTGCTCGAAGGCCTGGACGGCATCGAAAAGATGTCGAAATCGAAAAACAACTATATCGGCATCACCGAAGCCCCGAGCACCATGTTCGGCAAGCTGATGAGTATTTCCGACGACATGATGTGGAAGTACTACAACCTGCTGTCCTTCCGCTCGCTCGCCGAGATCGAGGCCGTGAAAGCGGAAGTCGCCGGCGGCGCCAACCCGCGCGATGCGAAAGTGGCCTTGGGCAAGGAAATCGTCGCGCGCTTCCACTCGGCTGGGGCCGCCGACGATGCGCTGGCCGACTTCGTCAACCGCTCCAAGGGCGGCATCCCGGACGATATCCCAGAGGTGTCGGTGTCAGGCGGTCCAATGGGCGTGCCTCAACTGCTCAAGCAGGCCAAGCTCTGCGCATCGACGTCAGAGGCGATGCGCATGATTGACCAAGGTGGCGTACGCATTGACGGCGCTGTTATTAGCGACAAAGGCTTGCAAGTTCAGTGCGGTGAGTTCGTGATGCAAGTGGGCAAGCGCAAGTTTGCACGTGTGATTCTCGGATGATTGCCCTGCTGCAACGGGTCAGTGAAGCCAGCGTGCGCGTCGACGGCACGGTTGTCGGCGCCATCGACGCCGGCCTGATGGTGCTGGTGTGCGCCGAAAAGGGCGATACCGAGCGCGAAGCCGACCTGCTGCTGGCCAAGCTGCTTGGTTACCGCGTGTTTTCCGACGATGCCGGGAAGATGAACCGCAGCATTACCGACACCGCCGGCGGCCTGCTGCTGGTGCCGCAGTTCACCCTGGCGGCGGATACGAAATCGGGCACGCGCCCCTCGTTTTCGCCGGCGGCGGCGCCCGAAGACGGGCGGCGCCTGTTCGACCATGTCGTGCGCCAGGCACGCGAACGCCACGGCAGCGTCGAGACCGGCAAGTTCGGCGCCGACATGAAAGTCGGCCTGGTCAATGACGGCCCGGTGACTTTCTGGCTTCAGGTTGATCCGGTCGGGGTTTTGCGTTGACTTGCGCCCAGTTGTGCTGAAACCCGCGCCTGCGTCGGGGGTCAATAGCATATGGCCTGGGAGGACGTATGCGGATCTGGAGCGATTCATTCATCGAGGGCGAGGCGATTCCGCCGGAATGCGCGTTTGCGGCAATCGACCCCGCCAGCCACGTCAGGCTGTCGAGTAATCGCAGCCCGCACCTGGGCTGGGAAGACGTGCCACCTGGCACCAAGTCGCTGGTACTGATCTGCCACGACCCGGACGTGCCATCAAGCAGCGACCGCGTCAACCAGGAAGGCAAGTTCATCCCGGATACCTTGCCACGGGTCGATTTCTTCCACTGGAGCCTGGTCGATATCCCGATCGTCCTGAAGGCTTTCCCGGAAGGCGTCTTCTCGGACATGGTCACGCCCCACGGCAAGCCGGGGCCCTTGGTGCCATTCACGATCAAGAACGGTACCGAGCACCAGTTGCGCCACGGAATCAACGACTACACGACCTGGTTTGCCGGCGACCCAGACATGGTGGGCGAATATTATGGCTATGACGGCCCCTGCCCGCCATGGAACGACGAGCGGGTGCATACTTATGTATTCACGCTGTATGCCCTCGACATCTCGCGCCTGCCGCTGGAAGGCAGTTTTACCGGCGCCAGGTTGCGATTCGCGATCCGCGGCCATATCCTCGACGAGGCGCGGACCTTCGGCATGTATTCGCTAAATCCGGCGATCGCGCCTTCATTAACAACATAAACCAATATCCGCCCCGAGGTTCGGGCGAATGGACCTCATGCTTTCGAACGACAACGCGCCACCTTCCACCACCATCCTCCTGATCCGCCATGGCGAAACCGCCTGGAATGCCGAACGCCGGCTCCAGGGCCATATCGACATCGCCCTCAACGCCGAAGGCGAGCGCCAAGCCGCGCTGCTGGCCGCTGCGCTGGCGCCGGAGCGGATCGACCACATCATCTCCAGCGACCTGGCGCGGGCCCGCCAGACCGCCGAGGCCATCGCCCGCGAGCGCGGCATGCAGGTTGGCACCGACCCGGCGCTGCGCGAGCGCTGCTATGGCGGCTTCGAAGGATTGCTATACAGCGAGATCGCCGCACGCTTCCCGCGCGAGTTCGCGGCCTGGCAGGCGCGCGATGTCGACGGCGTCTTGCCGCCGGGAACCAACCAGGGCGGAAGTTTCCGCCAGTTTTTCGACCGGGCGAGGGGAGCGATCGTCAAACACGCAACGGCGTATCCCGGCAAGACGCTGGCGCTGGTCGCCCATGGCGGGGTGCTCGAATGCGCCTACCGGGCGGCGCTGGGCCTGTCGCTGGAAACGCCGCGCGACTTCAAGGTGCTCAATGCGAGTGTGAACCGGTTCGTGGTGGAAGAGGGTGGGTTGAAGCTTGTGAGCTGGGGCGAGGTGGGGCACCTTCAGCCGGCGGTGCTGGATGATTTGACCTAGGGGTTTCGGTGAAAGAACTTGGATTCCGGCCTGCGCCTACGACTTCGGCGAAGGCCGGAACCCAATTCCGTCGCCCACCACCAGCCTGACCTTACACCCCAAACCCCTGCACCTACCCCCACTACCCACCCCTGCCAATATCACACAAACAACACTCCCCAAAAATTCTGCCGATAATTTGAGCAGCGATTAAGGTAAAATAATAGGTTCCCCGAGAAACTTCTGAGATTTCTGCTGTGCAAATCGGACCCTATATCCTGCGTAATAACGTCTTTGTCGCCCCGATGGCCGGGGTGACGGACCGCCCGTTCCGCCAGCTGTGCAAGCAGCTCGGCGCCGGCTACGCCGTGTCCGAAATGGCGGCCTCGAACCCGCGCCTGTGGGCCAGCGAAAAGACCTCGCGCCGCACCGACCACACCGGGGAAATGGAGCCGAAAGCGGTGCAGATCGCGGGCGCCGACCCGAAAGACCTCGCCGATTGCGCAAAGTTCAACGTCGAGCGCGGCGCCCAGATCATCGACATCAACATGGGTTGCCCCGTGAAAAAGGTGTGCAACAGCTGGTGCGGGTCCGCGCTGCTGCAGCACGAAGACCTGGTCGAGCGCATCCTGCATGCGGTGGTGGAGGCAGTCGACGTGCCGGTCACCCTGAAATTCCGTACCGGCTGGGACCGCCAGAACAAGAACGCCCTGCGCATCGCGCGCCTGGCCGAGCAGGCCGGCATCCAGATGCTGACCCTGCACGGCCGCACCCGCGCCGACGGCTACAAGGGCGACGCCGAATACGACACCATCCGCGCCGTCAAGGCGTCCGTTGGCATTCCGGTGGTCGCCAATGGCGACATCACCACGCCGGAAAAAGCCAGGTTCGTGCTCGACTACACCGGCGCCGACGCTGTGATGATCGGCCGCGCCGCCCAGGGCCGTCCCTGGATTTGCCGCGAGATCGACCATTTCCTGCGCACCGGCGAACATTTGCCGGCGCCCCTGGTGGAAGAAGTGCGCGAGCTGATGAACGAGCACCTGCCGGCGCACTACGCCTTCTATGGCGATTTCATCGGCGTGCGCTCTGCGCGCAAGCATATCGGCTGGTATGTGCAAGACCTGGCCGGCGGGGAAGAATTCCGCCAGCGCATGAATCTGCTCGAATCGACCGCCGAGCAGCTGGCGGCAGTCGATATGTTTTTCAAATCCCAACTCGACCTTGGGGAGCGGTTACAATACCGCCCCGCGCTTCCTGCGGATGAGGCATTGGCGGCCTGAGCCGGCCATCGCTTCGCAACAATCACGCGAGCAGCAGTACCAGCAGAGCATAAAAATAGAACAAACGGGGACACGCTGCTTCAGCAGCGAGCAATCATTAACCAGGATGAAGCAGCAGAGAACATGAGCAAAGAAAGTATCCAGGAAGTCGTCCAGAAAAGCCTCGAGGATTATTTCAACGATCTGGGAGAGCAAAAGCCGACCAATATCTACGACATGATGGTGCTGACCGTTGAAAAACCGGTCCTCGAAGTCGTGATGACGCGCGCCGACGGCAACCAGTCGCACGCGGCGCAGATGCTGGGCATCAACCGGAACACTTTGCGCAAGAAACTCCAGGAGCACGGTCTCCTCTAAAGCATTGCATGGCGTGGGCCGTGCGTTAGGGCGCGGCCGGTACAAGGTCCGCGCGCCCGGACGCACCAATTCTCAACAACAGGCCACACCATGATCAAACAAGCACTGATTTCCGTCTCCGACAAGACCGGCGTCCTCGATTTCGCGAAGGCGCTGGCAGCCCTCGGCGTGAATATCCTGTCCACCGGCGGCACTGCCAAGCTGCTGCAGGAAAATGGCGTGCAGGTGACCGAAGTCGCTGACTACACCGGTTTCCCGGAAATGCTCGACGGCCGGGTCAAGACCCTGCACCCGAAGGTACACGGCGGCATCCTGGCACGCCGGGACCTGCCCGAGCACGTCGCCAAGTTAGATGAGCACGGCATCCCGCAGATCGACATGGTCGTGGTCAACCTGTATCCGTTCCAGCAAACCGTCGCCAAGGACGAGTGCTCGCTGGAAGACGCGATCGAAAACATCGACATCGGCGGCCCGACCATGCTGCGCTCGGCAGCCAAGAACCACCGCGACGTGGTCGTGGTCTGCGACCCGGCCGACTACGGCGTGGTGCTGGCGGAAATGAAAGGCGTCGGCGGAGCCGACGCGGCGGGTGGAGCGCCGGTCAGCTACGAGACCAAGTTCCGCCTGGCGAAAAAAGTGTTCGCGCACACGGCGCAATACGACGGCTCCATCACCAATTACCTGACCAGCCTGGGCGAAGACCGCCTGCATGCCACTCGCGCCAGCTATCCGCAGACCCTGAACATGAGCTTCGAAAAGGTCCAGGACATGCGCTACGGCGAGAACCCCCACCAGGGCGCCGCCTTCTACCGCGACCTCGTCCCGGGTGCCGGTGCACTGGCCGCCTATACCCAGTTGCAGGGCAAGGAACTCTCGTATAACAACATCGCCGATGCCGACGCGGCCTGGGAATGCGTCAAGTCGCTCGGCGGCGAAGGCCAGGCCGGCTGCGTGATCGTCAAGCACGCCAATCCGTGCGGGGTGGCGATCGGCCTTGACGCGCTGGACGCCTACGGGCGCGCGCTGCAGACTGACCCGACCTCGGCTTTCGGCGGCATCATCGCCTTCAATGTCGAAGTCGACGGCCGCGCGGCAGAAGCTGTATCGAAACTGTTCGTCGAAGTCCTGATCGCGCCATCGTTCACGGCCGAGGCGCGCCAGGTCATGGCGGCCAAGCAGAACGTGCGCCTGCTCCAGATCCCGCTGGGCGACGCCCAGAACCCCTACGACGTCAAGCGCGTCGGCGGCGGCCTGCTGGTGCAGGCGCCGGATGCGAAGAATGTCGGCCTCGGTGAGCTGCGCGTGGTCAGCAAGAAGCAGCCGACCCAGCAGCAACTGCAAGACCTGATGTTCGCCTGGCGCGTGGCCAAGTTCGTGAAATCGAACGCGATCGTGTTCTGCGCCAATGGCATGACCCTGGGCGTCGGGGCAGGGCAGATGAGCCGTATCGATTCGGCACGCATCGCCTCCATCAAGGCGCAAAATGCCGGGCTGTCGCTGGCTGGTTCGGCAGTGGCTTCGGATGCCTTCTTCCCGTTCCGCGACGGACTGGACGTGGTGGTCGATGCGGGCGCGACCTGCGTCATCCACCCGGGCGGTTCGATGCGCGACCAGGAAGTGATCGATGCGGCGGATGAGCGTGGCGTGGTGATGCTGTATACCGGCACCCGCCATTTCCGCCATTGATTTTGTAGGGTGGCCGGCTCTGCCGGCCGCGCGTTCAACCATCGTGGGTGTGGACGCGCTATGATTTTCAAATGTGATTTGAACGCGCGGTCGGAAAATCCGACCACCCTACGTGTCAAGCTTTGCTACATCACCTGTGTTTTTACACAGTATTTTCCCACTAACCCCCTTCCGCCGTATATCATTCCACAATGATTATTCTCGGCATCGACCCGGGCCTGCGCACGACGGGCTTCGGCGTCATCGAAAAACACGGCAGCAAACTGCGCTATATCGCGTCCGGCACCATCAAGACCGGCCTTGAAGGCGCATTGCCGCCGCGCCTGAAGGTGATCCTGAAGGGCGTGAGCGAAATCGTCTCCGCCTACCAGCCCGGCTGCGCCGCCATCGAAAAAGTGTTTGTGAACGTCAACCCGCACTCGACCCTGCTGCTGGGCCAGGCGCGCGGCGCCGCGATCACGGCCCTGGTCGGCGCCGACCTCGACGTGGCCGAATATACCGCGGTGCAGGTCAAGCAGGCCGTGGTCGGCACCGGCAGGGCAGCCAAGGCCCAGGTGCAGGACATGGTCGCACGCCTGCTCAAGCTGCCCGGCCTGCCCGGCAGCGATGCCGCCGATGCGCTCGGCGTGGCCATCTGCCATGCACACAGCATCGATACCCTGGCCCTGCTCGGCGCGCTAACGCCCGCCGCTACCACGCTGCGCATGAAACGCAGCCGCCTCGTCTAAAAACAACAAGGAAACAACGATGATCGGTCGAATCGAAGGGAGACTGCTCGAAAAAGCGCCACCGCACGTGCTGGTGGACTGCAATGGCGTCGGCTACGAAGTCGACGTCCCGATGAGCACCTTCTACAACCTGCCGCATACCGGCGAGCGGGTGGTGCTGTTCACCCACCTGACCGTGCGCGAAGACGCCCACCTGCTGTTCGGCTTCGGCAGCGCCTCCGAGCGTGCGCTGTTCCGCCAGCTGATCAAGATCACCGGCGTCGGCGCGCGCATGGCGCTGTCGATCCTGTCCGGCATGACGGTGGCCGAGCTGTCGCAGGCGGTGACGCTGCAGGAGACCGGCCGCCTGGTGAAGGTGCCGGGCATCGGCAAGAAGACCGCCGAACGCCTGCTGCTCGAACTCAAGGGCAAGCTGGGCGCCGACATCGGCGTGGTCGGCGGCGTGGTCCGTGACGAGGCGCAGACCGACGTGCTCAATGCGCTGGTGGCGCTGGGGTATTCTGATAAAGAAGCGCTGCTCGCGACCAAGAACATGCCGGCCGGCGCGAGCGTTTCCGACGGCATCAAGTTCGCGCTGAAGGCGCTCTCGAAAGCGTAAACAAGCATGAGCATCCAGACCGACAATTTCACCGAACAGCGCGTCATCGACGCAGCCCCGGCTTCGCCGAATGAAGAGGCGATCGAACGCGCCTTGCGCCCGAAGCAGCTCGAAGAGTACGTCGGCCAGGAGAAGATCCGCGCCCAGCTTGAGATCTTCATCCATGCCGCGCGCAATCGCCGCGAGGCGCTCGACCACACGCTGCTGTTCGGCCCACCAGGCCTGGGCAAGACCACGCTGGCGCACATCATCGCGCGCGAAATGGGCGTCAACCTGCGCCAGACTTCCGGACCGGTGCTGGAACGCCCGGGCGACCTGGCTGCGCTGCTGACCAACCTCGAACCGAACGATGTGCTGTTCATCGACGAGATCCACCGCCTGTCGCCGGTGGTCGAAGAGATCCTGTACCCGGCGCTCGAGGACTACCAGATCGACATCATGATCGGCGAGGGCCCGGCCGCGCGCTCAGTGAAACTCGACCTGCAGCCATTCACCCTGGTCGGCGCCACCACCCGCGCCGGCATGCTGACCAACCCGCTGCGCGACCGCTTCGGCATCGTCGCGCGTCTCGAGTTCTACAACGTCGACGAACTGACCAAGATCGTCACCCGCAGCGCCGCGCTGCTGGGCGCCCCGATCGACCAGGACGGCGCCCGTGAAGTCGCCCGGCGCGCGCGCGGCACGCCGCGTATCGCCAACCGCCTGCTGCGCCGCGTGCGCGACTATGCGGAAGTGAAGGGCAATGGCGACATCACCAAGGACATCGCCGACCTCGCGCTGAAGATGCTCGATGTCGACTCGGTCGGCTTCGACGTGATGGACCGCAAGCTGCTGGAAGCCGTGCTGTTCAAGTTCGGCGGCGGCCCGGTCGGCATCGGCAACCTGGCGGCAGCGATCGGCGAAGCGGCCGATACGATTGAAGACGTGCTCGAACCCTTCCTGATCCAGCAAGGCTATTTGCAGCGCACCCCGCGCGGGCGCATTGCTACGCCGCTGGCTTACCAGCACTTTGGTGTGGCCGCGCCGCGTATCAGCCCGACGGGCGATTTGTGGGATAGCTTGCCGCCGGCCTAGGAGTGCGTGCCCGGATTGCACATCGCCCACTGTCATCGAGGCGAATCTGCCGATGAACCCGGGATCTCCGATTCAGGGTAGCGGCGTCGCTTCGTCGATCTTGTCAGGACACGGATCACGACGTCGGGCGGCGTGTGCTGCTCAAGAAGCTCTTGCGCAGCGGTGAACACATCATGTGAGCTGGCCGCATTGATTGCTGCATCGATCAGCAGCGATGTGCGGAAATCGTTTCGGCGCTCCGTCCAGTAGTCCAGGCTGTATCTCATGGCAGGCCCCTGTTCGTGCAGTGACTCGTCCTGTTAGATCCAGGCGCCCGCGAAACGGTCCTTCGCCAACCGTAAATTCACGTAAATCGATAGAATAGACCGGGACAAACCTGAAACGGGACAGGAGGTGCGCCATGACGTCCCGTGCGAATGACTGAAATACTGCAGCGTCAAATCAGCAGCCATATTCCTGTTCCCGGCTGTCAGCAGCCTGTGACAGTTAAACAAAAGCGTTCAGGTTGAAAACCGCAGCAGTCCTGGTGTCGTTGGTTATGTCCTCATAAAGCTACCGAATCAAGCGAGCGAGTGAGGATAAAGCGCTGAACAACAGGTATCGATTCATGCACTTTTTTTTCCTGTCCACCGCAGTCGAGTGATTTCCACGTCCTGCCGAGAGATTAACCTTCTCCAGATACCGGACAAGGTCTATAACTAAGGTCCGTGCCCAAACACGAGAGCGCCATCAAAGCGTTGTTGCCGATCGATGTCGCATTTTGGCATCGGAGATGGTCGAGTCGATGCTTGGACAAGCCGGTCCTGTGAGCAGTGCTCTCGGCCTATTTAAGCATCTGCAAAGAAATGATGGTGGTCGATTGCAGACCTTTCTTGATTGAAGGAGCCGTTATGACCAAACGAAGAGACTTCCTTCGGATTGCCTCCAGTGTGGGTGTCGGCGCGTGCGCGGAAACAGTGCTTCCGAGGTTTGCGATGGCCCAGGGGGGACGCAACGCGAATATGCATTACATCGATCCAACTGTCATTGGTCCGGGTGACGGAACGCTTGCAAAACCTTTTCGCTCGTGGACCAGCGTTTCCTGGGCACCCGGCCACACCTACCTGCAGAAACGGGGCACGACCTATTCGGGTGTCTTCCAGGTATCGGCGAGCGGCACTGCGTTGCAGCGCATCACCATTGGCGCTTATTATCGATCCAATGGCAGCGACGATATTTCACGGCCAAAACCGGTCATCATCTTGCCGCCCGCGCCTACCATGCCGGCCGACGGCGCCTCGATCGCGGTGTACAAGCAGGAGCGCGATTTCATCACCTACCGTCATCTCGACATTCGAAATAGTGCCTTGCCGGAAGCGAGTGACGCGGCAATCCTTTGGTTGGGCAATAGCTGCGTGTTCGAAAATAACAATGTGACGTCCAATTGTGCGGGCGTGTATATCTTCGAAAAAAACCATGTGACCATCTCCGGCTGTGTGCTCGACGTCATCAGGAATAGCCCCGCGTATGGCAATCAAGGGATTCTGGTTGCCGGGAACACCAATATCGAAAACATCCGCCTGCTCGATAATATTGTCCGTCACCACGGTGGCGGCACGGTGACCTCGTATGGCATCCGCTGTGAAACCTACGACAGCGCCGCGTTCCTCACGCATCTCGTGATACGCCGGAACCGCGTTTCTCCGCCACCGGGCGTCGCTTATAACCCGAACCGCAGAGCGATCGGTATCTACCTTATCCGCGGGGACGCTGCCACGCTGGACAGGAATACTGTGACCGGTATGCTGACCGGCATCTTCATCAACGGTGGAGATCGCAGCTACGTGGGCAATAATAACTGCAGCAACAATATGAATTTCGGAATTCATATCAGCGGCTTTGCCAAGTCTTATATCATCGAGCGCAACGTCTGTAATTCCAATGGTGGGACATTGACCCCTACCTATTACGGCCGGGGTATCGAGTTATCGTCGGCAGTCGGACAGGATGCCGTATCCGGACATACGATCCGCTACAACACTTGCAGATTCAACTATAACTACGGCGGTCCGCTGGACAACGGCTCGGAAGGCGTCGGCATCGGTGTGGACGACGGGACCTGCAAGTGTTCGGTTTACGGCAACATCATCTCGAATAACGAAGGGAACGGTATCCAGATGTATGGTGGCGGCGATAGGGCCAAGTGGCCTGACACAGGCGGTCACTTAGTCGATTCCAACAAGATGGGTTCAAACTGCAGCTTTTCCGTCGTGAACCGGCGCAGCGGAGGGAAGACGCCCAGTCCATTCCAAGCCCATATCGCGCTATCGTACATTTACGGCAGCCCAACCGTCGTTTCCAACAACAGCTTCTCGGGAAGCACCCGTATGGGGATCTACACCGACGGCACCGACTCGAACATCACTACCGTCCGCAATGTCTAGCGCGACATGCTGTGCCCGGTGAAATATCCGCTTGGCCCGAAAGCGGAAATTCGGATAGCCCAAGTGTGCGCGACAAGGCGTCATCATCGATGCCAATTTCCGCGGCGCGGCGCCGAAGGACGCGCGGGTGGTGAACGGAGCGGGCCGCACCTTGCTGCCCGGCCTGATCGACTGCCACACCCACGCGTTTCGCCACGTCGAGTTGCCGGTGCTGTTCGGTGTGACGACTCAGATCGACATGTTCACCGATGTCGGCATGATGAAGAAGGTCAAGCAGGAGATGGCGCAGGGCGGCAGCCACCACCATGCCGACCTGTTTCTGCCGGGACGCTGGTCACCGCTCCGAACGGACATGGCACCACCTTGGGACAAGGAATGACGCCTGCTACCGCAATTTAAGAAATACACCCGGATGCACCGACCTATAGTCGACCGGGCCGGGAGGGGGACATGATTGCATGGTGGCGACTTCCATGGCAGCGCAAGTCGATTGTGGCGATGTCAGTCGCAACGCGCCTTCGGGTGGCTGGCACTCACTTTCCTGTTCCTCCTGGGCGGCGCCAATCGCATGCAGCTACGGTAGACCAGGTCCCGGAGCCACTGGTGCCCTTTGTCCGTTTCATGGCGGGCATGCCACACGAGATGGAGGCCCACGGCAGGCACCTCGAACGGCAGTGGGCTGACCTCCAGGCCCAGCGCACTTCCCAGTTCCCGCGCCGCTGTTCCCGGGAGCGAAGCAATGCCCCGAAAGCGCCGCAGCACAAACGGCAATGTGCTGAAACGCGTCGTTGTCATCGTAACGTGGCGGCTGAGGCCGCGTTCTACCAGGACATCATCGACGTAGCCGGTGAATTCACCCCCGAACGATGTCAGAAGATGAGGGTAGGCAAGGTAGTCTTGGAGGCTGATTGGAATCCGCACCTGTACCAGCTTGGGATCGAACATGCAGGCAAAGGATTCTTTAAACAGTGGCTTGGTGCATATCCAGCCCGTCGTCGGGCCTATGTCGGTAATTGCAAGTTCCAGCGTCCCTGCCTCGAGTTGCGCAACAGCGTTGGCCTGGTCGACTGGACGCAATGCGAGCCGTATGCGGGGCGCCTGTGCCGCCAGGGCGCCGAGCAGTGCGGGCGCCAGCGTGACCTCTCCGATATCGAACATCCCCAAAGCGAACGTACGATCACTCGAGGCCGGGTCGAACGCAGTATCCGTGAAGAGCGCGGTACTGAGGCCTTCAAGGGCCGGCTTCAGGCGCTCCGCGAGCGCGAGAGCGTGGGCGGTTGGTTCCATTCCCCGGGCCGTTCTTACGAACAGGTCGTCTCCAGCAAATGCGCGAAGCCGGGCCAGGGACGCGCTCATCGCCGGCTGTCCGAGGTACAGGCGCTTGGCGGCCCGAGTCACGCTTCGCTCGCGCAGGAGTGCCGTGAAGACAAGCAGGAGATTCAGGTCGAGCTTGTGAAAATCGTGTTCATTGATATCGATCATGTTTTCAATCGATTGGAATAATCATCAGGAGGAGTCTAATCTTTCTGTGTCGACGGCGCATCTGCTCTTCGGAACATGCCAAGTCTTCGTTTGGTTCCATGAAGGTACACACTCACCAAAGAGGATCACTATGCGCTATCGGGTTTTCGGCAAGCACACGGGCTTGCGAGTTTCACAGTTGGCTCTGGGTACGGGCAACTTTGGGACAACATGGGGTTATGGCGCGGAGCCGGACGAAGCCCGCCGCATGTTCGGCAAATATATCGAGGTCGGTGGAAACTTCATCGATACGGCCGACAACTACCAGGCCGGTCAGTCTGAAACATTGCTCAGCGACCTGATTGCTCCGGTTCGCGAGCGACTTGTGTTGGCCAGCAAATTCACACTAGGTCCCACGCCTGCACAGGCCGGGATAGCGGCGACCGGCAACTCGCGCAAGGTGATGATCCAGTCCGTCGAATCCAGCCTGAAACGATTGAAGACCGATCGGATTGACCTCCTGTGGGTCCACATGCCCGATGGCGTAACGCCGATGGAGGAAGTCATGCGCGGCCTGGACGACCTGGCGCGAGCCGGCAAGATTGTATACGCCGGTCTGTCTGACTTCCCCGCATGGCGCGTGTCCCGTGCGGCCACCTTGGCAGAACTCCGGGGTTCGCTACCGATCGCCGGCGTCCAGCTCGAGTACAGCCTGGTCGAGCGAACGGCCGAGAGAGAGTTGCTGCCAATGGCGCAGGCATTGGGTCTCGGCACCGTAGCCTGGTCGCCACTGGGCGGGGGGCTTCTTACCGGCAAGTATCGTCGTGGGGAACTTGGCCGTGCGACCCAGTTAGGCACGCTCATTCATCACGAAGACAGCGCCCAGAAGGGAGCAGTCCTGGATGCTTTGCAAGTCGTCGCCGATGAAACGGAATCGAACCCTGGAAGGGTGGCGATCGCTTGGGTGATGGCACGCGGCGCCATCCCGATTGTCGGACCGAAGTCACTGGCACAGATGGACGACAACCTCGGTGCGACAGAACTAAGGCTCACGGAACAGCAGCTTTTACACCTGAACGCGGCAGGCTCGCCCAGTCTCGGGTTCCCTCATGAACTCCTGAGCCAGGACTCTGTCCGCCAGAGCCTGGCAGGGGGACAGCTCGATCAGCTGGACGCACCAGATCAGCCGATAGCATGAGTACACCAGGGCGGTGCTCGACCCGCGCCAGATAAGCGCGACACTGTGCTACGTCCAGGCCGGAAGTCCGCTGGCGCGAAAGCGGACGTCCGGAAAGGCACGGTGCACCTGCTTTGCTCTCCCGGCAAGCAGGTGGTCCTGCCGGACGCATCAAGTCGCTAGTGACAAATGTCATACCAAACTGATGGCGCCTGCTTCTACTGGCGCCATCGCATTGTTCGCATACTGGCTTCACTACCCACCCATGCGAGGAATGTATGAACACCACCTTGAAAGCCCTGTCCGCCGCCGCCGCACTTTGCCTGGCAAGCGCCGCCACCGCCGCCCCGACCCTGGTCCAGGACGTGCGCGTCTTCGACGGCGAGCGCGTGCACGAGCGCCGCTCGGTCCTGTTCGACAAGGGCGTCATCGTCGATGCCAACTTCCGCGGGGCGGTGCCGAAAGACGCGCGGGTCGTGAGCGGTCTGGGGCGCACACTGCTGCCCGGACTGATCGATTCCCACACCCATGCCTTCCGCTATTTCGAGCTGCCGGTGCTGTTCGGCGTGACCACCCAGGTCGACATGTTCACCGATGTGGCGATGATGGCTGCCGCGAAGAAGGCCATGCGCGAAGGGCACAACCACCGCCACGCCGACCTGTTTTCGGCCGGTACCCTGGTCACCGCGCCAAACGGCCACGGCACCCAGTTCGGCGTCGCCATCCCGACCCTCACCAAACCGGAAGACGCACAGGCCTTCGTCGATGCGCGCATTGCCGAAGGTTCGGACTTCATCAAGATCGTCATGGAAGCGGGCATGGGCTTCAAATCGCTCGACCTGGCCACCACGAAGGCCGTAATCGCGGCGGCGCACCGGCGCGGCAAGCTGGCCGTGGTCCACATCAGCACCGAGGCGGATGCGCGCGCGGTTCTGGAGGCGGGCGCCGACGGCCTGGTGCACCTGTACACGGGCAGCACGGCCGACGCGGAGGGACTGGCCAAACTGGCCGCGAAACGCCGCGCCTTCGTGATCCCGACCTTCACCGTCCTGGAAAGCATGGCCGGCTACAAGGGCGACGACCTGCTGGCCGACGCCAAGCTGGCCGGCCTGCTCGACAAGGACGCTCAAGCGCCGCTCAAGGCGCGTTACGGCTCGCAGCAGCAGCCCGCCATGCTGGTGGCGCCCAAGATGGTGACGGCCGCCATGCAGCGCGCCGGCGTGCCGGTGCTGGCCGGGACCGACGCAGGCAATGCCGGCACCCAGTACGGCGTCAGCATGCACCGCGAGCTGGCTTCGCTGGTCGAGGCGGGCATGAGCCCGGCGCAGGCGCTGACAGCCGCCACCAGTGCGCCGGCCAAAGCCTTCAAGCTGGGCCAGCGCGGCCGCATCGACAAGGGCTACAAGGCCGACCTGCTGCTTGTGGACGGCAATCCCACGGCGGACATCCGCGCCACCCGGCAGATTGTCGAAGTGTGGAAGGATGGCGAGAGCGCCAACGGCCTGCGCGAGCGCCAGCGCGAGACGGTAGCGAAGGCGTCAACCGGCGCCGGCAACGTGCAGGCGCTGCCGCCGGATGGCCGCATCAGCCAGTTCAGCGAAGCCAAGCTGGGGAGCCCGTTCGGCGCAGGCTGGATGCCCTCGACCGACAGCTTCGCCGGCGGCAAATCGACCGTCACATTGGCCGCGCAGCCTGCGCTGCCGGATGGGCAGGTGCCGCTCGCGGTCAATGCGACAGTGGCGCCGGGCATGCCGTTTGCCTGGGCCGGCGTGGCCTTCATGCCGGGTGCGAAGCCGATGCAATCGGTGAACCTGAGCGCCGCCAAACTGGTGCGCTTCAAGGTGCGCGGCGACGGCAAGGTGTACCAGCTGATCGCGATGTCGCAGGGCGTGCAAATGCCGGGCGCGAGCCGCTTCACCGCCGGCCCCGAATGGACCGAAGTGACGGTGCCCCTGAGTGACCTGAAAGGCGTCGATCTGGCCAGCGTGACCATGTTAGGATTCAATGCCGGACCACAGCCGGGCGAGTACCGTTTCGAGCTCGCCGACGTGCGCCTGCTGGCACAATAAAAAACACCGGGATGGAAGAGCGATGGACATGTTCAAGCGGGCAATCCGACGACTGGGTGCGGGACCCTGGATCCCGCCCGAGCATGGCAAGATGCCGTACTTCTGGCTGCTGAGCCTTGGCTACATGGGCTGGAAGTACTTCTATGTCATGCCGACGCCGCTGGAAGCGCTGATGCTGGTGCTGACGCTGGTGGTGTTCGTCGTGCTGTACTGCTTCAGCTTCTGGGCGCGCGGCTGGCAGGTCGTCGCCTGCATGCTGGCGAGCTGCCTGATCGGCGCCATCTGGGTACGCTGGAACGTGGGGGCTGCGACCTTCTTCATCTTCGCCTGCGCGGCCGCTGCCGGCATCCTGCGCCTGCGGCGCGCCATGCTGGCGATTGCGGGCGTGATCGTGCTTGCCTTGCTCACCTCGCTGCTCATCGCGAGCACGCAGATGCGCTTCCTGTTCCTGATGCCGATCCTGACCATCAGCCTGCCGGTGGGCGTGGGCGCAGTGATGGATGCGCGCCTGCGCCGCTCGCGCCAGGAGCTGGTGCGCAAGCAGGAAGAGGTCGAGCACATGGCCACCATCGCCGAGCGCGAACGCATCTCGCGCGACCTGCACGACCTGCTTGGGCATTCGCTGTCGCTGATCGCGCTGAAGGCCGAACTGGCGCGCAAGCTCGTGCACCGCGACCTTGACAGCTGCGCGCGCGAAATCGGCGACATCGAAACCAGCGCGCGCCAGGCCCTGGCCGAAGTGCGCGCCGCCGTCAGCGGCTACCGCGAGAGCGGCCTGGCCCATGCGCTGGCGAGCGCCCGCGCCAGCCTGGCCGCGGCGGACGTGCAGCTGGAAGAAAAGGTGGAGCGCTTCGCGCTGGGGCCGGCCGCCGAGAACGTGGTGGCGCTGGCATTGCGCGAGGCGGTCACCAACGTCGTGCGGCATGCGGGCGCGAAGCGCTGCAGCGTGTCGCTCGCGCTGGAGCATGGCGTGGCGGTGCTGCGCATCGCCGACGACGGGCAGGCGCGCAGCGAGGCCGATATCCGGCATGGCAACGGCTTATCCGGCATGCGCGAGCGCGTGGCCTCGGTCGGCGGCAAACTGGCGCTGCGCGTATGCGCAGGCCTCGAACTCGAACTGCGTATTCCTGCAGGAGCTACCGTATGATCCGCATCCTCCTGGCCGAAGACCAGAACCTCGTCCTCGGCGCGATGGCCGCGCTGCTGCGGCTCGAGCCGGACTTCGATGTCGTCGGCGCCGCCACCAACGGCAAGGAAGCACTGGCGCTGTGCGAGCAGTTCGCGCCTGACATCGTCCTGACCGACATCGAGATGCCCCTCATGACCGGCCTGGAGCTGGCGACCCAGGTCAAGGAACGGCGCCTGGCGGCGAAGGTGATCGTGGTGACTACTTTTGGGCGCAGCGGCTACCTGCGGCGCGCGCTGGAGGCGGGCGTGCGCGGCTACCTGCTCAAGGACGCTCCGGTCGATGCGCTGGCTGCGGCGATCCGCGCGGTCCACGAGGGGGGGCGGGCGATCGCGCCCGAACTGGCGCTGGAAAGCTGGAGCGGGGGCGGCGACCCGCTCACCGAGCGCGAACGCCAGGTGCTGCGCCTGGCCGGGGAAGGGCGAGCCAGCTCCGACATCGCGCGCCAGGTGCACCTGTCCGAAGGAACCGTGCGCAACTACCTGTCCGAGGCGATCAGCAAGCTAGGTGCGGCGAACCGGGTTGAGGCCTACCGGATGGCGCGCGACGCCGGCTGGCTGTAGGAATCAAGTGAGGGCGGCGTGGCCTTGATTTTGGGCGTGTACATCAGCGGGTAGATGAAGGTCATGTACAGCACCAGCGTCAGCACCATCAGGAAGCCGCAGACCCGCAGCAGGGTGGGGCTGCCGCCGTGCCAGACCACGATGGCGCTGGCGGCGAAGGGCATCATCATCAGGAGCGAGGCCAGGGCGCGCAGCGGCGGCGAACGGCGCATGCGGTTGCCCGCCAGCCCGATCACGAAATAGCCGCCGGCCGCCAGCAGCATCCCCGCCAGCATCACGAAGGGTTCGGCCATGTCGGGGATGGCGTGCGCGATGGAGCGCAGCAGCAGCGGGGGATGGATGAGCGCGAGCACGCCCGCGAACAGGCTGAGCAGCCGGAGATAGCGCAGCGCGCGGCCCCGCACCACGGGGCGCGCCGGCTTGGGAACGCTCATCGGTATGCTCATCAAGGTGCCAGGTAGGGGATGCAGATCCGGGAAGCTTGACGATAGCACAATCGCGCCGCCCGACGGGGCGGTGCGTGGACGGAAGGCGCGGATCAGGCCTGGTACAGTACCGGCTCGCGGCGGCTGCGCCGCCCGTCGCGGGCGCGCATGCGGCCGGCGCTCGGGCCCTGCAGCATCGGATAGACCAGCGCCAGCCCGGTGACCAGCGTAAAGCTGAGCAGCAGGCCGCTCATCCACAGGGTATTCGGATCCATGCCCAGCCAGAGCGTGACGACCCCGGTCAGGAAAGGCGCGGCCAGCAGCATCACGCACAGGCGGCGCAGCGAAGGCGAACGCTTGATCCGGTGACCCGCGAAGGTGATGAAGAAGAAGGCGGAAGCGGCCAGCAACAGCATCAGCGGCATGGCCAGCGCCCCGGCCAGGTTGGGCGCCACGGCACCGTTCGGGAACAGCATGGCCGGCGGCGCGACCAGTACTGCTATGCCAGCCACCAGGCAGGCAAGTCGCAGGAAGATCATCGATGTCCTCCGTGGGACAGCATCGATTGCGGCATATTCTTGATTCCTCGTCTCGGTTTGTTCATGCGGAAAACTCAGCAATAAACGAGAGCTTAGCGAAAAATCAATATTCGTGGCGCGCGGCTGCGCAGCCTGCCGCTAGCGGCTGCTTAGTGGCCGGTGCTCTTCGAGAACAGGTTGATGACCGCCACGCCCGCGATGATCAGGGCCAGTCCGGCGATCGCCGGCAGGTCGAGGCGCTGGCCATAGACGATCCAGCTGATCAGGGAAATCAGGATGATGCCGACCGCCGACCAGATCGCATAGGCGATCCCGGTGGGCAGCACGCGGAGGCTGAAGGTCAGCAGGTAGAAGGACAGGGCATAGCAGCCGACCGTGACGAGGCTGGGCAGCGGGCGGGTAAAGCTGTCGGAAGCCTTGAGCGCCGTGGTGCCGATGACTTCGGCAACGATGGCAAATGCGAGGTAGAGATAGGCGTGGGTCTGGGTCATCCCCGGATGATACCGCGCGCTAGGAAGGCAGCTCGTGGCCGATCATGATGCGGTGGCCGTCCACCGTGCGCAGGCCGAATTCGCGCATGCCCCAGGGCTCGTCGGCGAGCGGCTTGACGATCTCGGCGCCGGCAGCCAAGGCGCGCGCATGCCAGCTGTCGGCGTCGTCGACGTCGAGGTAGGCGAAATAGGAATGCAAGCCGGTGTCGGCCACCGGCATGGCGTCGGGGCACTCGCCGGCCATGATGCGGCAGCCGTCGCGCACGAACATGCGCCAGCCAGGGTCGCCCATTTTGTGGATGGAGAACCCCAGGGTGTCGCGGTAGAAGCTTGCGGAGCGTTCGAGGTCGGGGACGGCCAGCACGTACAGGTGATCACGAATCATGCTGTGCCTCCGTCCCCGGCGTGAAGCTTACTGCTCGCGGACCCAGGTCTGCGAACGGCCGAACATCGGCGCGCCGATGTAGCCGCGCACTTCGAGCTTGCTGCCATTGTCCTTCAGCTGGGCCTTGCTCTTGTAGGTCTTGCCCTTGGCCGGGTCCATGATCTCGCCGCCGGTGTACTCGTTGCCGTCTTTCTTCAGGCCCGACAGGATGGTCATGCCGATCAGCGGCTGGTCCTTGCGCGCGCCTTCGCAGGCGGTGCATTTCGGGTTCTGGTCCTGGTCCGCAGGGCGGAACAGCTTTTCGATCTTGCCGGTCAGGACGCCGCCTTCGTCGGTGATGCGCACCAGCGACTTCGGCTTGCCGGTTTCGTCGTCGATCGTCTTCCAGGTGCCCGCCGGCGTGGCGTTTTGCGCCATTGCTGCAGGAATTGCGACCATCATGGCAATCAGGCTTGCCCCAATCAGTTTACGCATTGTGAGTCTCCATTGTTGTTGTCAGGCGGGGCCAGTGTAGCAAACTGTGTTGACGGTGGGGTGATCGTGAAACTGAAGAACCATTCCAATCTGCCGTGAACCGTAGGGTGGGCGGCTTCGCCGCCCGCGCGTTCAAGCAGCGGTAGCACGGACGCACTGTGGCTAGCTCGTGCTAACTATCACCGCGCGGGCGGGAGACCCGCCCACCCTACGAAACCCAATAAAAAACGCGGCCACACGGGCCGCGTTCTCATGGATCGTTGACAGCTTACGCCGCAGCCAGCTTCACCAACTGCTCCTGCATCTTCTCCAGCGTCGCCGAGAAGTTCGCCACGCGTTCCTTCTCCTGGGCCACCACTGCCGCCGGTGCGCGCGCAACGAAGCTTTCGCTCGACAGCTTGCCGTTGGCCTTGGCGATCTCGCCTGTGATGCGCGTGATCTCCTTCGACAGGCGCTCGCGTTCGGCGGCGACGTCGATCTCGACCTTCAGCATCAGCTTGGTGGTGCCGACGATCGACACCGCGGCCGGCGACTCCGGCAGCGCGTCGACGATCTGCACTTCAAGCAGCTTGCACAGCGACTGGACATACGGCGCGAAGCCGGCCAGGTTGGCGCGCTCGGCATCAACGCCCGGTTCGACGATCAGCGGCACGCGCACCGACGGCGACAGCTTCATCTCGCCGCGCAGGTTGCGGGTGGCATTGGTGAGGTCCTTGAGCTGGGCCATCCAGGCTTCGGCGCTTTCGCTGATCAGGGACTCGTCGGCGATCGGGTAGGGCTGCATCATGATGCTGTCGCCGGTTTTGCCGGCCAGCGGCGCGATGGCCTGCCACAGCGCTTCGGTCACGAAGGGGATGATCGGGTGCGCCAGGCGCAGGATCACTTCCAGCACGCGCAGCAGGGTGTGGCGGGTGGCGCGCTGCTGCGCTTCGGTGCCCTGCTGGACCGAGACTTTGGCCACTTCGAGGTACCAGTCGCAGTACTCGTCCCAGACGAACTTGTAGATGGTGCTGGCGATGTTGTCGAAGCGGTAGTCGGCGAACCCCTTGGCTACTTCGAGTTCGGCGCGGTTCATCAGCGAGATGATCCAGCGGTCGGCCTGCGACAGGTCTTCCGGATTCGGGGCGCCGCAGTCCTTGCCTTCGGTGTTCATCATCACGAAGCGCGTCGCATTCCACATCTTGTTGCAGAAGTTGCGGTAGCCTTCGCAGCGGCCCAGGTCGAAGTTGATGTTGCGGCCCAGCGAAGCGTAGCTCGCCATGGTGAAGCGCACGGCATCGGTGCCGAAGGCCGGGATCCCGTCCGGGAATTCCCGGCGGGTGGCTTTCGCGATCTTATCAAGAGCGCGCGGGTCCATCAGGCCGGACGTACGCTTGGCCACCAGCGAATCCAGGTCGATGCCGTCGATCAGGTCGATCGGGTCGAGCGTGTTGCCCTTCGACTTCGACATCTTCTGGCCCTGCGAGTCGCGCACCAGGCCGTGCACGTACACGGTCTCGAACGGCACCTTGCCGGTGAAGTGGGTCGTCATCATCACCATCCGGGCGACCCAGAAGAAGATGATGTCGAAGCCGGTCACCAGCACCGACGACGGCAGGAACATCGACATGTCCCTGGTCTGTTCCGGCCAGCCCATGGTCGAGAAGGGCACCAGCGCCGACGAGAACCAGGTGTCCAGGACGTCGTCGTCACGGCGGAGCAGGCCCGCGATGCCGGCGGCCTTGGCCTTGGCTTGCGCTTCTTCTTCGCTGCGGGCGACCACGATCTGGCCGTCCTCCGCATACCAGGCCGGGATGCGGTGGCCCCACCACAACTGGCGCGAGATGCACCAGTCCTGGATGTTGCCCAGCCACTGGTTATAGGTGGTGGTCCAGTTCTCGGGAACGAACTTGATCTCGCCGCTGGCGACTTTTTCCATCGCCACTTCGGTGATCGACTTGCCCGGATTGAAAGTGCCTTCCGGCGCCGGCTTGCTCATGGCGACGAACCACTGGTCGGTCAGCATCGGTTCGATGACGACGCCGGTGCGGTCGCCGCGCGGCACCATCAGCTTGTGCGGCTTGACCTGTTCCAGCAGGCCTTGTGCTTCCAGGTCGGCGACGATCTGCTTGCGCGCGGCGAAGCGGTCCATGCCCTGGTATTGGGCGGGGGCGTTCTCGTTGATCCTGGCGTCGAGCGTCATGATCGTGATCGGCGCAAGGCCGGCGCGCTGGCCGACCGCATAGTCGTTGAAGTCGTGGCCCGGCGTGATCTTCACGCAGCCGGTGCCGAATTCCTTGTCCACATAGCTGTCGGCGATCACCGGGATCTGGCGGCCGGTCAATGGCAGCACCAGCATCTTGCCCACTAGGCTTGTGTAACGTTCGTCGGTCGGGTCCACCGCCACGGCGACGTCGCCCAGCATGGTCTCAGGACGGGTGGTGGCCACCGTCAGGTGGCCAGAGCCATCGGCCAACGGGTACTGGATGTACCACATCGAGCCGTCTTCTTCCTGCGAATCGACTTCCAGGTCCGAGACGGCGGTGCCCAGCACCGGGTCCCAGTTGACCAGGCGCTTGCCGCGGTAGATCAGGCCTTGTTCGTAAAGGCGCACGAAGACTTCCGACACCGTCTTGGAGCGGGTCTCGTCCATCGTGAAGTATTCGCGCTGCCAGTCCGGCGAGGTGCCCATGCGGCGCATCTGGCCGGTGATGGTATTGCCCGACTTTTCCTTCCACTCCCAGACCTTCTCGACGAAGGCGTCGCGGCCCAGGTCGTGGCGCGAAATTTTCTGCGCGTCGAGCTGGCGCTCCACCACGATCTGGGTGGCGATGCCGGCGTGGTCGGTGCCCGGGATCCAGGCGGTGTTATGGCCGCGCATCCGGTAGTAGCGGGTCAGGCCGTCCATGACGGTCTGGTTGAAGGCGTGGCCCATGTGCAGCGTGCCGGTCACGTTCGGCGGCGGCAGCTGGATGCTGAACGACGGCTTGCCGTCTTCCATGGTGGCGGTGAAGTAACCGCGCTTTTCCCACTCGGTACGCCAATGTTGTTCAATGTCGGCGGGCTCGAAAGACTTGGCTAATTCCATGATATGGCGATGTGATTTGCTGAAACGAACATTATAGAGGAGGTCAGGGCCGATGCGGCGGTGCCGCAAAGGCCGCCGGAAAATACCCTGGCGCCCCCGCATCGCCCTGGGCATGCCCATGCATTAGCCTTATGAGCATATAGTATTTACACATGGGCGGGCAAGCTGGGCTATAATCCGCCCGTTGCCGAAACGGCAGCAACGCTAGGGGTCCTGCGCATGCAAATCGATGCGTGCGCGGGTGAGAAATACCCTCCGAACCTGATCTGGATAATGCCAGCGAAGGGAAGCAGTCGGCTTGGGGGCCGTGCGCTTGCGCACATGCTTCGCTACACCCGATCAATCCTTTGCTGGCTCCTACGCAAAGGAGCCACATGAATGCACCACTCGACGCCGCACTGAAGGCAGCGCTTCCCATCCCAAGCGCGTTCGACGCCGCGACCGCCACGGTCGACAGCGCGGCCATCGCACCCTTCCCGAATTCGCGCAAGGTCTATATCGAAGGCAGCCGGCCCGACATCCGGGTGCCGATGCGCGAGATCGCGCAATCGCCCACAACCGGCAGCTTTGGCGGCGAGCGGAACCCGCCGCTGTTCGTCTACGACACTTCTGGTCCCTACACCGACCCGGCAGCCGCCATCGACGTGCGCTGCGGATTGACCTCGCCGCGCCTGCCCTGGATCCGCGAGCGCGCCGATACCGAGGAGCTGGCGGGGCCGAGCTCCGCCTACGGGCAGGCAAGGCTGCGCGATCCGGCCCTGGCTGCGCTGCGCTTCAACCTGCAGCGCACGCCGCGCCGCGCACGCCCGGGTCGCAACGTCACGCAAATGCACTATGCGCGGCAGGGCATCATCACGCCCGAGATGGAATTCGTCGCGCTGCGCGAGAATCTGCGCCGCCGGGAATACCTGGCGTCCCTTAGCGAGTCGGGCCCGATGGGCGCGCGGGTCGCCAGCCTGCTGGGGCGCCAGCATCCGGGCCAGTCCTTCGGCGCCAGCATCCCGCTTGAAGTCACCCCCGAATTCGTGCGCAGCGAACTGGCGCGCGGCCGCGCCATCATCCCGGCCAACATCAACCACCCGGAAGTCGAACCGATGATCATCGGCCGCAACTTCCTGGTAAAGATCAACGCCAACATCGGCAACTCGGCCGTCAGCTCCTCGATCGGCGAAGAAGTCGAGAAGATGACCTGGGCGATCCGCTGGGGCGCCGACAACGTGATGGACCTCTCCACCGGCAAGCATATCCACGAGACGCGCGAATGGATCATCCGGAATTCGCCGGTGCCGATCGGGACGGTGCCGATCTACCAGGCGCTGGAGAAGGTGAACGGCAAGGCCGAAGACCTGAGCTGGGAGATCTACCGCGACACGCTCATCGAACAGGCGGAGCAGGGCGTCGACTATTTCACCATCCACGCCGGCATGCGCCTGGCCTATGTGCCGATGACGGCCAACCGCCTGACGGGCATTGTCTCGCGCGGCGGCTCGATCATGGCCAAGTGGTGCCTGGCCCACCACCGCGAATCCTTCCTCTACACGCATTTCGAGGACATCTGCGAGATCATGAAGGCCTATGACGTGTCCTTCAGCCTGGGCGACGGCCTGCGCCCGGGTTCCATCTACGACGCCAACGACGAAGCCCAGCTGGCCGAACTGAAAACGCTCGGCGAACTCACTCAGGTCGCGTGGAAGCACGACGTGCAGACCATGATCGAAGGCCCTGGCCACGTGCCGCTGCACCTGATCAAGGAAAACATGGACCTCCAGCTGGAGCAGTGCAGCGAAGCGCCGTTCTACACCCTCGGGCCGCTCACCACCGATATCGCGCCCGGCTACGACCACATCACTTCGGGCATCGGGGCGGCCACCATCGGCTGGTACGGCACCGCCATGCTGTGCTACGTCACTCCCAAGGAGCACCTCGGCCTGCCCGACAAGGCGGACGTCAAGGACGGGATCATCACCTACAAGATCGCGGCCCACGCCGCCGACCTGGCCAAGGGCCACCCGGGTGCGCAGATGCGCGACAACGCGTTGTCGAAAGCGCGCTTCGAATTCCGCTGGGACGACCAGTTCAACCTGGGCCTCGACCCGGACAAGGCGCGCGCCTTCCATGACGAGACCCTGCCCAAGGAGTCGAGCAAGGTGGCCCATTTCTGCTCGATGAAGATCACCCAGGAAGTGCGTGCCTATGCGGCCGCCAATGGCGTCGGCGAAGACGCCGCGCTGGCGCAGGGCATGCAGGAAAAGGCGATCGAGTTCGTGAAGGGCGGCGCCCGTTTGTACCGGGAGGCGTGATGCTGGATATCGAATTGAACGGCGCGCCTTTCCATGTGCCTGCCGGGCAGTCGCTGCAGGAGCTGGCCGGGCAGCTCGGCGTGGCGGGGCAGGCGGTGGCGGTGGCGGTCAATCGCGAGGTAGTGCCACGCGAGCTGTGGCCAGAGCGGCGCTTGCGGGCCAGCGACAAAGTAGACATCGTGCGCGCCATCGGCGGCGGTTGATTACAAACTATTTCACCACCGTCGGATATGACGGGTTTCGTAGGGTGGGCGGCTTCGCCGCCCGCGCGTTCAAACCGTGCTCGCTCTGTGATGCGCTCGCTCGAACCACGCACTGGTTGAACGCGCGGGCGGGAGACCCGCCCACCCTACAAGAAAGGACAACAATGAACGAAGACTTCCTCACCATCGCCGGCCGCCGCTACGCCTCGCGCCTGCTGGTCGGCAGCGGCAAGTACCGCGACCTGGCCCAGACCCGCGAAGCCACCCTGGCAGCCGGCGCCGACATCGTCACGGTGGCCATCCGGCGCGTGAACATCGGCCAGGACCGCAACTCGCCCAACCTGCTCGACGTCCTGCCCCTGGATGAATTCACCATCCTCCCCAATACCGCCGGCTGCTACACCGCGAAGGATGCCGTCTACACGCTGCAGATGGCGCGCGAGCTTCTGGGTGGGCGCAAGCTGGTCAAGCTGGAGGTGTTGGGCGACCCCGACACCCTGTTCCCGCAGATGCCCGAAACCATCAAAGCCGCCGAGACCCTGGTGCGCGACGGTTTCGACGTGATGGTCTACTGCAGCGACGACCCGGTGCAGGCGCGCATCCTGCAGGAGATCGGCTGCGTCGCGGTGATGCCGCTGGCCTCGCTGATCGGTTCGGGCATGGGCATCCTCAACCCGTGGAACCTGGGGCTGATCATCGAGCAGGCCACAGTGCCGGTGCTGGTCGATGCCGGCGTCGGCACGGCCTCGGATGCGGCCATCGCGATGGAGCTGGGCTGCGACGGCGTCCTGATGAACAGCGCGATCGCCGGCGCGCGCGATCCGGTGCGCATGGCGCGCGCGATGCGCCATGCCGTGATCGCAGGCCGCGAAGCCTGCCTGGCGGGGCGCATGCCGAAGCGCTTCGCAGCCGTCCGGTCTTCCCCAATCGAGGGAGTCGTGGCCTGATGGTCCCCACCGTACTGGTGTTCGCCGGGCTCGATCCCGGCGGCGGCGCGGGCCTGGCGGCAGACATTGCCGCCATCGCGGCGCTCGGGGCGCATGCGCTGCCGGTGGCGACTGCGCTCACGGTGCAGGACAACAACCGCGTGCACGAGGTGCGTGCGGTCGATGCCGCCTTCATGCTGCGCCAGGCCGATGCGCTGGTCGATACCTGCAGCATCGACGCGGTGAAGATCGGCATCCCCGGAAGCAGGGAGAATGCGGCAGCGATCGCCACGCTCCTGCGCCAGCTGCGCGCCGCCGATCCCGCGCTGCCGGTGGTGCTCGACCCGGTGCTGGCCAGCGGCCACGGCGACCTGCTCTGCCGCGGCAACGCGCTCGAAGCCCTGGCCGAGCTGGTGCCGCTGGCCACCGTGCTGGTGCCAAACCTGCCGGAAGCCCGGGCCCTGGGAAGCGTGCCGTGCGAGCACGTGTTCGTCACCGGCGGCCACGGCGAGGGCGAGATCATCCTGAACCGCTGGCTGCGCGACGGCGTCGAACAGCGGGTCTGGCGCCTGCCGCGCCTTCCGCACACCTACCACGGCAGCGGCTGCACCCTGGCCGCCGCCATCGCCGCCCGGCTGGCGCTGGGCGACCCGATGGAACAGGCGCTCGAACGCGCGCAGGACTACTGCCACCAGACGCTGGCCCACGCATTCTGGATCGCCCCCGGACAGCGCATCCCACGCCGCATCCTCCATACCTACTGAAAGACCGCATTGAACACGCCACTGAACACGCCACTGAACACGCCACTGAACACGCCACTGAACACGCCACTAAACACGCCACTGGGCACGCCACTGAGCACGCCACTCCTGCAAGGCCTCTACCTGGTCACTCCCGACTGGATCGACACCGACCGCCTGCTGGCGGTCACCGAGACCGCGCTCGCCGCCGGCGCCGCGTTGGTGCAGTACCGCCACAAGAATGCCAGCCACGCGCTGCGGGCGGAGCAGGGCGCGGCCTTGCTGGCGCTGTGCCGCCATCATGGCCGTCCGCTCGTCATCAACGACCACGTCGACTTGTGCCGCGACCTCGGCGCCGACGGCGTGCACCTGGGCGGGACCGACGTGTCGGTGGCCGAGGCGCGCGCCCTGCTCGGCCCGGAGGCGATCGTCGGCGCCTCGTGCTACGGCGAACTGAAACTGGCCGAGGCAGCCCAGGCGGCCGGCGCCAGCTATGTCGCCTTCGGCGGTTTCTATCCCTCCCTGGTGAAAAAATACAGTTTCGTCACGCCGCCGCAGCTGGTCGACGTCTGGCGCGACCGGGTCGCCCTGCCAATGGCGGTGATAGGCGGCATGACGCCACAGAACGCGGCGCCGCTGGTCCGGCGCGGCGCATCGATGGTGGCCGCCATCACCAGCGTGTACGCAGCAAGCGATCCGGCAGCGGCGGTGCGCGAATTCCGCGCCTTGCTTGGCGCGGCATAAGGGAAAGTAATTCGTTCGCGTTCGAGGCGCGGCGCTGTTTTCGGGTTTGTGACGTTACAATGTGCTAACGTTTTTCTGAAGACAATAAAATGACAAAACCACAGGGCAATCAGAACCGGGTAGCTGCCCTCACCTTGGGTGCGATCGGCGTTGTATACGGCGATATCGGAACCAGTCCCCTGTATACGCTCAAGGAGGTGTTCGCGCCTGCGCACGGAATAGCGGTTACGCCAGCCAACGTCATCGGGGTCATCTCGCTGATCCTGTGGTGCCTCATCATTGTGATCTCCCTGAAGTACGTCACCTTGGTATTACGGGCGGACAATCATGGCGAGGGTGGCATCATGGCCCTTACGGCCCTGGCGCTGAAATCGGTGAGCCAGAATTCGCGTTTCTACTACCCGGTGATGTTGCTCGGGATGATAGGGGCGGGGCTGTTCTTCGGGGACGGGATCATCACCCCCGCGATTACCGTCCTGTCGTCGATCGAAGGTATCGAAGTCGCGACCCCGGCGTTCAAGCCTTATGTGGTCCCATTGACGCTGACCGTGCTCGCTGTCCTGTATTGGGCGCAGCACCGGGGGACGGGCGGGATCGGCAAATGGTTCGGCCCGATCGTCCTCGTCTGGTTCACTGCGCTCGCCGCGATGGGAGTAGTGAATATTCTCGAAGGTCCGCAGATCCTGGCCGCCCTCAATCCCCTGCATGCAGCCCGGTTCCTGCTGCAAAACGGATGGTTCGCGTTTGTCGCGCTGGGCGCCGTGGTACTGGCCCTGACGGGGGCGGAGGCGCTCTATGCGGATATGGGCCACTTCGGCCGCAAGCCGGTACGACTTGCGTGGTTTACAGTCGTCTTTCCCGCCCTCGCACTGAACTACCTTGGGCAAGGTGCCGTGCTGATCTCTAACCCTGCGGCAGCTTCCAATCCATTCTTCAATCAGCTCGGCGCATGGAGCATCTATCCCCTCGTGGCATTGTCGACGGTGGCCGCTGTCGTCGCATCCCAGGCAACCATCTCGGGTGCGTTCTCTGTCGCCCAGCAGGCGATTTCACTGGGTTTCCTCCCGCGCATGCGCATCGTGCATACCTCACACCAGGAAAAAGGGCAGATCTACATTCCGCTGGTGAATTGGGTGCAGTTTGGCGCCGTGGTCTTTGCCGTAGTCGCGTTCGGGTCGTCGACCAACCTGGCGTCAGCCTATGGCATTGCGGCGACGGCGACCATGTTGACCACGACACTGCTCACCTTCTTTGTCGTCCGGTATGGCTGGAACCATTCCACCCTGGTTGCTGCATCGGCGACCCTGTTCTTCCTGGTCTTCGATGTGACCCTGTTCGCGTCCACCAGCCTCAAGATCGTGAGCGGGGGCTGGTTCACCCTGTTGATCAGCTTGTTCATGGTGACCATCATGCTCACCTGGCGCAAAGGCCGTGAACTGGTGTTCGAGAACGTCAAACGGCACATGCTGCCGCTGCAGGAATTCCTTGAAAGCCTGTTCGCTTCGCCACCACATCGCGTGCCAGGGACAGCCATTTATTTCCGCGCCGAAGGCGACGGCGTGCCGCATGCAATGCTTCATAATCTGCTGCATAACAAGGTCTTGCATGAGCGCGTCGTTTTCCTTACCGTGCATGCGACGGATATCCCGGCCGTTCCTCCGGGAGAGCGCCTTGAAGTCGTGGAGCTCGGTCACGACTGTTACCAGGTCAACCTGTCCTACGGCTTTACCGATCCGCGTAACGTTCCCGCGGACCTGGAAGCCGGAGCAGGCGCCGGCTTGTCCTTCGATCCAATGACCACCTCGTATTTCATCGCCCGGCAGACGGTCATTGCGACGCCGGGGGCAGGCATGGCGCTATGGCGCGAAAACCTGTACGCCATGATGGCAAGGAACGCGAGAGATGCGGCCGACTACTTCGGACTTCCGACGAACCGTGTAATCGAGCTGGGTACGCAAATCGAGATTTGACAGGGAGGCGCCGAATCCCCGCCTTGGTCCGGGCATCAGGCAGGGCGATGATGTCGCGCCCATGGTCACCACCGGCGCCACTGCGGCAGCAGGTCGATTCGGCGCGCCCAGCAGGCCGTGCAGGCCCTACAATGGCAGCATGTTCAATGTGCCGTTTCGACCATGCTACCTGTGTCCCTCCTGATCCATACCCGCCGCCATCCCTCCGCCATCCTGCTGCTGGTGCAGTTGCTGGGCATGCTGCTCTACCCCTTCATCGAGGGCGAGCCGGCCGGTCATGGCGCCCTGAATGTCTTCGGGGTGCTCGTGCTGGCGCTGACGATCCGCATGGTGCGGCGCACGCCGGGCCAAACCTGGGTCAGCGTGGCGCTGGCAGTGCCGATCGTCGTGCTGTTGGCGCTGCAGACCTTTTTCGACATGCGCGGTCCGCTGCTGCCCTGGTCCTCCGCGCTGGAGGCGCTGTTCTATTTCTATGCCGCCGCCAGCCTGATCGGCTACATGATGGGCGACCGCCAGGCCACCACCGACGAGCTGTTCGCCGCCGGCGCAACCTTCACCCTGCTGGCCTGGGGCTTCACCCACCTCTACCTGATGGTGCAGGAGCTGCACCCGGGCAGCTTCGCGGGGGCCGTCAACGTGGGGATGCCGCGTTCGTGGACCGAATTGAATTACCTCAGCTTCGCGCTGCTCTCGAGCACCGGCATCGGCGACGTGATCCCGCTGACCGTGCATGCGCGTGCGCTGTGCAGCATCGAAATGCTGGTCGGCGTGATGTACATCGCGGCCGTGGTCGCGCGCCTGATCGGCTTCACGACCCAGGGCAAGGTCCACCGGCGCCATCCGAACGAGGCGCCCGAGCCCTGGGAAAAGGACTAAGAATATGTATTGATTAGGGTCCGCCGCACATTGACCAGGTGCGGCGGGGCATGCGATATTGCCTTTCTTGCCATTTGAACGGAAGCCATCGCATGCGTCTTTACGTCACCGCCCTCGTCCTCGCACTGGCCGGCGCCGGCTGCGCCCAAGTCCCGACGGTCGCCGATATTTCGCCCGGGGCGCTGCGCAGCCACGTGTCCTTCCTGTCCTCCGACCTGCTGGAGGGCCGCGGCACGCCCTCGCGCGGCCAGGACCTGGCGGCCGAGTACATCGCTTCCCAGTTCCGTGGGGCGGGCCTGGAGCCGGCCGGCGACGACGGCTATTTCCAGACCGCGAACTGGCAGTACGCCGAGCGCAAGGCCGAGGATGTCGACTTGAGCGTAAGGGCAGGCGCAACGAGCATCACGGTGCCTGCGGGCGGCGCGACCGGCAACTTCCTCGACCAGGTAGCGCTGGCGGCCACGCCAGCCGTGTTCATGAGCTGGAAGGATGCCATGGACAACAGCGAGGCCGCCAACGGCAAGGTGCTGGTGGTGCCGGCCGCGCCGGTACCGGGCGCCGCCCGCGTGCTGCAGGAAAAACTCAAGGGCAAGCCTGCGCTGGTCGTGATGATCGACCGCGAAAAGCGCCACGGCGCCGGTACCGGCGGCTGGCTGATCGATCCGGAACAGGCGACCGTGAAGGGTGGGCCGCCGGTGCTGGTGCTGCATGCTGCGGACGCCGCCGCCGCGCTCGAAAAAGGCGGCGCCAGCGTCTCTGCCCGCGTCGCCGCGGCGGCAGTGCGCCCGGTCAAGCTGCACAACGTGGTGGGCGTGCTGCGCGGCTCCGATCCCGCGTTGAAGAATACCTATGTGCTGCTCACCGCGCACCACGACCACGTCGGCATCCGCAACGGCGAGATCTTCAACGGCGCCAACGACGACGCCAGCGGCGTGGTGTCGGTCATCGAAGTGGCCCGGGCCCTGGCCGCGCAAAAGGAAGGTCCACGCCGCAGCATCGTCTTCATGACCTTCTTCGGCGAAGAACTCGGCATGCTCGGCTCGAAATACTATGCGCGCCACCCGGTATTCCCATTGAAGGACACCGTGGCCAACCTCAACCTGGAACAGACCGGCCGCACCGACGACAGCGAAGGCGCGCAACTGAATTCGATCGCCATGACCGGCTTCGATTTCTCGACCGTCAGCGACACATTGCGCCGGGCGGGCGAGCAGACCGGTATTCGCCTGTGGAAGCACGCGTCCTACAGCGACCAGTTCTTCGGCCGCGCCGACAACCAGTCGCTGGCCGATGCCGGTGTACCGGCGCACACGCTGTCGGTGGCCTATGGCTTCTCGGACTACCACGGCAAGGACGACACCTGGGACAAGCTGGATTACGAAAACATGGCGCGCGTGACCCGCATGCTGGCGGTGGGCGTGGCCGCGATCGCGAACAATCCCGAGCGCCCGGTCTGGACCGAGGCGCCGAAGGCGGCGGGCTATGCCGCCAAGGGCCGCGCGCTGAAGGCGGCCCCGTGAACGCGCCCGCGGAGTCCCGCGCGCCGGGCTTCGTGATCCGCACCCTGCGTGCCGGGGAATGGCAGGCCTACCGCGCCATCCGCCTGCACGCGCTGGCCGATGCGCCGGACGCCTTCGGCAGCACGCTCGCGCGCGAAGAGGCACTGGCGGCGGACACCTGGGCGGCGCGGGTCGCGAAGTCGGTGGTCTCCGGGATCGACTATCCGCTGGTGGCGGAGGCAGGAGGCGAATTCGCCGGCCTGGCCTGGGCCAAGGTGGACGCGGACGATGCCGGCATCGTCAACCTGTTCCAGATGTGGGTGGCGCCGCAGTGGCGCGCTCAAGGCGTGGCAGGGGCGCTGCTGCAGCAGGCCATCGGCTGGGCCGGGGCACGTGGCGCGCGGGCTCTCCAGCTGGGCGTGAACTGCGCCAACGGCGCCGCCGTCTCGCTGTATGCGCGTGCCGGATTCGTAGCGGTCGGCGCGCCGTATCCGATGCGCGAAGGGACGGCGCTCATGGAACAGACCATGAGACTCGAATTAGCCCGAAAATCGTAGGGTGGGCGGCTTCGCCGCCCGCGCGTTCAACCAGTGTGTGATTCGATTCGTCGCATCAATGTGCGGGAACGAGTTGAACGCGCGGGCGGGAGGACCCGCCCACCCTACAAAAAAAGGGACGCCGAAACGGCGTCCCTTTTTTTCACATCCAAACCAGCTTAGTTACCGCAACCCAGCGATGCGATGCGATCGCGTGCAGCCTTCGCCTGCACCAGGCCGAAACCGTACTTGGTGTCGCGGCCCACCGTGCCCAGGTCGAGCGCGCTCTTGGTGAGGGTGCTGCGCATCTGCGCGGCGGTACAAGTCGGGTAGTAGCTCCACACCAGCGCCGCGACGGCTGCCACGTGCGGGGTCGCCATCGAAGTGCCGTCGAAGTAGGCGTAGTTCGAGGCCTTGATACCGACGGTGGCGCTCTGGCCGAATTGTCCCTTCATCGCGGTGCCGTCCGCCATGGTGGCGGTGACCGACGGGATGCTGGTCACGACCGTACCGAGCGTGCCGCCGAAGGCGCCTGCGACGTTGTTGTACACGATGGCGCCGACGCCGCCGCTGTTCTGGCAGTTCGAGACCTTGGTCGCGAAGTCCACGGTGCCGCGCTGGATCAGGCAGACCTTGCCCGATACGGCCGCGTTGACGGTGTCGCCGATACCGAAGTCGGCCAGTGGAGCAGTAGCGGTCGTGACCGGTGAGCCGGTCATCGCGCCCGGAGCATAGCTGGAGGCGCCCACTGTCAGGACGGCTTCCTGGCCGCTGCCCATCGGGACGGTCGACAGCACGCCGACGCCAGGACCTGCCAGCTCGACCTTGCTGTTGTATTGCGAGAAGGTGGCCCAGGCCTTGTTCTCGTCGACCGCGCCGACCGAGATCACGCTGGTGTAGCCGGCCGGGTAGGAAACGGCGGTGTTGCCGTCATTGCCGGCGGCGGCGATGTTCAGGATGCCGGCATTGGCGAGGGAGGCGAAGGTGTTCTTCTCGGTATTGTTCTGGGATGGGCCGCCGAGCGACATGCTGATGATGTTCGCGCCAGCCGCCTTGCACTTGTTGGCGGCCGAGGCCAGGCTCGACGAATAGGCCCAGCCGTTGGCGCCGAATACCTTCACGATATGCAGCTTGATTTTTGCGTTCGCATTCACGCCGACCACGCCCTTGCCGCTGTTGTTGATCGCGGCGATGGTGCCGGCCACGTGGGTGCCGTGGTGGTTTTCGTCGGTGTACCACCAGCCGGTGCCGGCGTCGTATTCGCCGGTGGCGACGTTGGCAGAGAGGTCTTCGTGGTTGCGGTCGTAGCCGGAGTCGATGATGCAGATCTTGCGGTTGGCAGCAGCCGAGTCGCTCAGCAGGTCGGCCTGGACCATCTTGATGCCGTAAGGGACCAGCTGGCCGGTCGCAAATGGCGTGCCGGTCGATGGGGTGGTCAGCGCCAGCGGATAGCGCTTGGCGTCTTCTTCAATGAACTCGACATACGGATTGTTTTCCAAAGCCTGGAGAACGGCGCGCGGCACTTCGATGGCCATCGCATCATCGTTGAAGATCTCGTGCTTGACCTTGCCTTTCAGGCCAGCCACCAGGTTTTTCAGTACCGCTTTCTGGCCTTTCTTGAATTTGACAATGACGCGGGCATTATCGGGCGCTGGATCGCTATCGTGATCAGCCGCGGCGGCAGGGTTGCAGAGCAGCGCTACCGCGGCAGCGGCCACGCACAGGCTGAAGGTCGTTTTTGAGGCACGAGTCGAACGTTGGATCATCTTCACTTCTCCGTATGAAAACTTATCGATATGCCGCGATATCTATGCTCGCGTGCACGTTTTTTTTAAAAACGCTGGTCGCCGAAAAAAAGCCGGCTCAACCAGTGTATGCATAGAACCTGCTCGTGAGCAATTGATAATTCAATCGTGCTTTGATGTGTTGCAATGTTTTGTCCGCGCATGATTAATGTGCGATCTGATTTTGCTATTCCGGTGTATATTTTTGGCCCTCGACCTTGTGCATCTGCAGCATTTCTCTCTGGCGCATGTGGCGGCAGGGTTCAGCTGGGATTGGTATGATGGCAAACGCGTCAACTCATTCAACAGGACACCATGAAGACCAAGGCAGCAGTTGCATGGAAAGCGGGCCATCCGCTCACGATCGAGGAAGTCGAGCTCGAAGGTCCGAAGGCCGGCGAAGTGCTGGTCGAAGTCAAGGCCACCGGAATCTGCCACACCGACTACTACACCCTGTCGGGCGCCGACCCCGAAGGCCTGTTCCCGGCCATCCTCGGCCATGAAGGCGCGGGCGTGGTGGTCGACGTCGGGCCGGGCGTGACCAGCCTGCGCAAAGACGACCACGTCATCCCGCTATACACGCCGGAATGCCGCCAGTGCAAGTTCTGCCTGTCGCAGAAGACCAATTTGTGCCAGGCGATCCGCTCCACGCAAGGCCGCGGCCTGATGCCTGACGCTACTTCCCGGTTCTCGCTGGATGGCCAGCCCCTCTACCACTACATGGGCACGTCCACCTTCTCGAACTACATCGTGGTGCCCGAGATCGCGCTGGCCAAGGTGCGTTCGGACGCGCCCTTCGACAAGATCTGCTACATCGGCTGCGGCGTCACCACCGGCATCGGCGCGGTGATCTTCACTGCCAAGGTGGAGGCGGGCGCCAACGTGGTCGTGTTCGGCCTGGGCGGCATCGGCCTGAACGTGATCCAGGCCGCGAAGATGGTTGGCGCGGACAAGATCATCGGCGTCGACCTGAACCCCGAGCGCGAAGCGATGGCGCGCAAGTTCGGCATGACCCATTTCATCAACCCGACCAAGGTCGAGAACGTGGTCGACAGCATCGTGCAGCTGACCGACGGCGGCGTCGACTACAGCTTCGAATGCGTGGGCAACGTCACCACCATGCGCCAGGCGCTGGAGTGCTGCCACAAGGGCTGGGGCCAGTCGATCATCATCGGCGTGGCGGCGGCCGGCCAGGAAATCTCGACCCGTCCATTCCAGCTGGTGACGGGGCGCGTCTGGAAGGGCTCCGCGTTCGGCGGCGCGCGCGGCCGCACCGACGTGCCGAAGATCGTCGACTGGTACATGGAAAACAAGATCAACATCGACGACCTGATCACCCACCACCTGCCGCTCGAGCGCATCAACGAAGGTTTTGACTTGATGAAATCGGGCGAGTCGATCCGCTCCGTCGTCGTGTTCTGATTGACCGGGCAGGCCGTCCTGGCCTGCCCATCGGTGCTCTTCCTCCGCTCTGTACCGCCGATCCTGCCTCCTGTCGCAAGAGGCTGGCCGGCGCCCGCACGTCCCCCTACAGTCCTTCCATCGCCGGCAAGCTCCGGCACAAAGTAGAAAAAAAGTTCTAGACAATTTTATCTAGAACTTTTAATCTAGTTGCCAAGGATGGAGTGAGCAATGACGCTGCCTGGACCCACGATGACGGAGACCACCCGGTGAATGCCCTGCTGGACGCATGGGCGCCGGCCCTGGCTTGGGCGCTGATCGATTTCCTGTGGCAGGGCCTGCTGGTCGGCTGGGCTGTGGCGTTGCTGCTGGCGCTGATGCGCAAGACGCGGCCCCAGGCACGCTATGCGGTCGCCTGCGGTGCACTGCTGCTGTGCGCCGCCTTGCCGCTTGCCGGCACCGTGCAGCGGATTGCCGCAACGGACGCCGGGGCCGGCTCGGCGACGACGCTGCTGTCAGTGGTGGCGCCGACGGCGCAGTCGCCGATCCTGCCGGCCGTCGTGCTCGACAGCAGCCGCTTCGCCGGTTGGGAAATGGTTTTGCAGGAAAGTCTGCCCCTGGTCGTGCTGTTCTGGTCGATTGGTGCCGGCCTGCTGGCGCTGCGCATGCTGCTGGGCCTGGCCTGGGTGCGCCGCCGCAGCCGGCCGGGGCAGTACCAGACCGACGCCGTATGGCAGGCCCGGCTGGATGCGATGGCGCGCCGCATGGGCATCGCCCGCCGCGTCACGCTGGGCCTGGCCGACGATCTGGCCGACGGGCTGGCCGGGCCGGTGACGGCCGGCTGGTGGCGCCCGGTGGTGCTGGTGCCGGCTTCGCTGCTGTCGGGCATGCCGCCGCAGCTGCTCGAGGCGCTGCTGGCGCACGAGCTGGCCCACGTCCGGCGCTGCGATTACGTAGTGAATTTGATCCAGGGCGCGATCGAGATCCTGCTGTTCTACCACCCGGCCGTCTGGTGGTTGTCGAACCGGATCCGCGACGAGCGCGAACAGATTGCAGATGATGTAGCCGCAAGCGAGCTTGGCGAACCGCGGCGCCTGGCACTTGCATTGTCCGAACTGGATTTGTTCCAGTTCACCCCGCAACTTGCCCCAGCAGCACATGGAGGAAATCTTATGTCCCGCATCAAACGCCTGGTTCGCCCTGAAACCGAACCGCTGAACTGGAAACTGGCCCTGCCGATCCTCGGCCTCGCCACCTGCGCCGCGTTTTACTCCTGGGCCGCGCCGGCCCATGCGGCGGCCGATCCGCTTCCGCAAGCGGCGCCGCATGCCGCGCCGGCCAGCGCACCACGCGCCGAGCCACGTGCGACCGAAGCGAAATCCGAGCGGCGCGTCGTACGCAGCAAACTCGGCGACGGGGACGAGCCGTATTCCGTGGTGCGCGCCGGCGACAAGGGCATGACCATGAGCGGCAGCAGCGACGACTGGGACGATATCAAGGAAGCCCGAAGCTGGATCGGAGGGGAATTCCTGTGGTTCCGCGACGGCGGCAAGGCGTATTACGTCCAGGACCCGGCTGTCCTGGCACGCGTGACGGCCGCCTGGGCCCCGGTCGACCGGCTCGGCGCGCAAATGGATGTCCTGGGCAAGGAAATGGACGTGCATGGCAAGCGGATGGATGCGCTCGGCAAGGAAATGGACGTCGCCTCGCGCGGCTTCAAGCCGGACGAAGCCAAACTGCGCGCACTCGAAGCGCGCATGAAGACGCACGGCGCCGAGATGGAAGCGCTGGGCAGGCAGATGGAGAAGGCCAATACCGACGCCGAGCGCGACCGCATCACCCGGCAGATGTCCGAGGCCGGCGAGCGCATGTCGGCGGCGGGAAGCGAAATGGGCGAGGCGCACAACGGCCCCGGCATGCGCCAGGCCCAAAAGTCGATGGACGAGATCGGCCGCCGCATGGGCGATGCCGGCAAGCCGATGGATGCCCTGGGCAAGCGCATGGGCGCGCTCGGCAAGGACATGGAGCGCGAGAGCAAGGCAGCCGACAAGACGGTGCGTGCGCTGATTCGCGAGGCGCGCGAAAAGGGATTGGCCAAGCCGGTGCCGCAAGCGGGCTAGGAAGGGCAGGTGGCAATGCCAGTCAATTAGGGAGAACCGTAGGGTGGGCGGCTTGTAATCTGGTCCACCGGACCAGATTACCCCACGCGGTGATAGTTGCAATATGAGCCGGCGCACGGGCTGCAGCACCGTAGTTCGAACGCGTGGGCAAGTAATTCAGGGCAATGCCCTGAATTACGAATTGCCCACCCTACGAGTAACCTGCGGCTCTTAAATGATCGGTATTAGGGCAGGCGGCCCCGTGGGTCACTGATACGCCGGGCGTATCAGAGAGCAGGGTTTGATACGTCTGGCATATCACCCTGTGTGAATTGCCGAAGAAAAAACGGCCCGGTCGCTTTATGCAACCGGGCCGTTCGCATACCGAGGCGGGACGCATCCCGCCTTGTTAACTTATTGCTGGGCGATCTTGCCGCGCCATGCGCCGGTTTCGGACCCGCGCTTCTCGAGCATTTCCTTGAAGTTCTGCAGGTTCGAGCGCAGTTCCATGCGTACGGCGCCGATGGCGTCGCCAACGGTTTCGAGTGCGCCATCCGGTTCGTAGTCCATCTGGACCATGACACGGGTGACATTGTCGGAGATTTTGTGGAAGGTGGCCACGCCGCCGTTCTTCACGCCGGTGACGCTACGCCATGCGATGCGCTTGTCCGGGATCTGCTCGGTGATTTCCGCATCCCATTCTTTGGTTTCCCCGGCGACATTGGCGACCCAGTGCAGGTGCTTGTTGTCGAGCTGACGGATTTCCTTCACGCTCTTCATGAACTGTGGGAAATCTTCAAACTGGGTCCACTGGTTGTAGGCAGTTTTGACCGGAACATTGATCTCGATCGATTCTGCTACCGACGAGCTGGCGCCAAAGCCACGATTTTGTTTCAGTTTTTTCGACAGCATCATGCCGCCGACCGCAAGTGCAGCAACAGTAACTACGCGATTCAGCATTATTAATCTCCTTATGGGTGGAAAGCCAGTCCGCATGCACGATGAACAATGGCCCGTACCGGTGGCATGCGGAGAAGGTGGCTTTGTAACTGCGAGGTACGACGGGCCACGTTATCTGTCGCGAATCTCTGGTTAAAATAAGCGAAAAGATAATCAAGTGGCGCGCGAGAGGATGGGCGAGCGCTGTCGCGTATTTGCTGATGAGTTACTGATGAGCACACAATTTCCAGCCTGAAAGGAGATCGGCATGAGTTTGCAAGGAGGGTGTTTCTGCGGTGCAGTAAAGTACGCTGTCACGGGCGCCATTTTCAACAGTACCTTGTGCCATTGCACCGACTGCCGCAAGGTCTCCGGTGCACCGGCCCTGGCCTGGTTCAGCGCGCGCCGCGCCGATTTTCGCTACACGTTGGGCCAGCCGGCGTGCTTCTCATCGAGCGAAGGCATCCTGCGCAGTTTTTGCGCGCACTGCGGCACGGCGCTGACTTTCGAGGATGCCCGCTGGCCAGAAGAACTCGACATTACCAGCGCCTCGCTCGACGATCCCGAGGCCGCGCCGCCGGGCGACCATACCTTCGTGCGCAGCCGGCTCAGCTGGATGAAGCTGCACGACGGGCTGCCGGAATATCCAACGACACGCTCGGCCGGACAGTAGGTCAGAAAGTACACTGCATGCGGCGGCCAGCCGCGACTATTGAAAAGCTGGATGGGCATACAGTAATCACAGCGGTATAATGGGGGCATGCAGAATCTCCTCCATAACCTCAATCCTGAACAGCTCGCCGCTGTCACCCTGCCGTCGCAGAGCGCCCTGATCCTTGCGGGCGCCGGTTCCGGCAAGACCCGCGTGCTGACGACGCGCATCGCGTGGCTGGTCCAGACCGGCCAGGTCTCGCCCGCCGGCATCATGGCGGTGACGTTCACGAACAAGGCGGCAAAGGAGATGCTGACCCGCCTCTCGTCCATGTTGCCGATCAATACGCGCGGCATGTGGATCGGCACCTTCCACGGCCTGTGCAACCGCCTACTGCGCACCCACTATAAAGATGCGGCGCTCCCGCAGACCTTCCAGATCCTCGACTCGCAAGACCAGCTTTCGCTGATCAAGCGCATGCTCAAGGCCGCGAACGTCGACGACGAGAAGTATCCGGCCAAGAACCTGATGTATTTCATCAATAATGCGAAAGACCAGGGCTTGCGCGCGGGTGCGGTCGAAGCCTACGACCCGATCGAGCGCCGCATGGTCGAGCTCTACGAGCTCTACGACCAGCAATGCCAGCGCGAAGGCGTGGTCGATTTCGCCGAGCTGCTGCTGCGCTCGTACGAACTGCTGGCGCGTAATGGACCGTTGCGCCACCACTACCAGATGCGTTTCCGCCACATTTTGGTGGACGAGTTCCAGGATACCAACGACCTGCAATACAACCTGCTCAAGCTGCTGGCCGGCCACGACCAGGAAGGCGGCGGCGCCATCTTCGCCGTCGGCGACGACGACCAGAGCATCTATGCCTTCCGCGGCGCCAACGTCGGCAACATGCAGGCCTTCGAGCGCGATTTCCGCGTCCAGAACCTGATCAAGCTGGAGCAGAACTACCGCTCGCACGGCCACATCCTGGACAGCGCCAACTTCCTGATCGCCAATAACACCAAGCGTCTCGGCAAGAACCTGCGCACCGACGAGGGGCAGGGCGAGCAGGTACGCATCTACGAAGCATCGAGCGACCTCGAAGAAGCGCAGTGGATCATCGAAGAGACCAAGAGCCTGATGAACGAGGGCCTCAAGCGCAGCGAGATCGCCATCCTGTACCGCTCCAACGCGCAAAGCCGCGTGATCGAACATGCGCTGTTCGCGGCCGGGCTGCCGTATACCGTGTATGGCGGCCTGCGCTACTTCCAGCGCGCCGAGGTCAAGCACGCGATCGCCTACCTGCAGCTGATGGACAACCCGCACAACGATTCGGCTTTCCTGCGGGTGGTGAATTTCCCCACCCGCGGCATCGGCGTGCGCTCGATCGAGCAGCTGCAGATGGCGGCCGATACCTATGGCATTTCGCTGTTCGCGGCAGTGCCCTACATGACCGGCAAGGCCGGCACCTCGCTGGGCAACTTCATCAAGCTGATCGAGTCGGCGCGCTTCGAGACCCAGCAGCTGCCGCTGCCGGAAATGGTGCGCGTGGTGCTCGAGCGCAGCACCTTGCTCCAGCATTACGGTAACGAAAAAGAAGGCGCCGACCGCATCGAAAACCTGGAGCAGATGGTCAATGCGGCCACCCAGTTCGTGCAGGAAGAAGGCTTCGGCCAGGGCGCCCCGGCCCACCTCGGCCCGCAGGCGCTGCCGCAGGCCGGCGAAGCGATCCTGAACCAGGATGGCATCGAGGTCTTCGATGGCGATGCGCCTTTGCCCACCGTGATGTCGCCGCTGTCGGCCTTCCTCTCGCACGCGTCACTGGAAGCGGGCGACGCCCAGGCCCAGGCTGGCCAGGACGCCCTGCAACTCATGACCGTGCACTCGGCCAAGGGCCTGGAATTCGACGCCGTGTTCATCACCGGCCTGGAAGAAGGCCTGTTCCCGCACGAGAGCAGCGCGCGCGAGCTCGATGGCGTCGACGAAGAACGGCGCCTGATGTACGTAGCGATCACGCGTGCGCGCCGCCGCCTCTACATGAGCTTTACCCAGCAACGCATGCTGCACGGCCAGACCCGCTTCAACATGAAGTCGCGCTTTTTCGAAGAGCTGCCCGAAGAATCGCTCAAGTGGCTGTCGCCGCGCGTGCAAACCAACTGGTTCGCCGGCCGCAAATCCACCACGGCCTGGGACGACGCGGCCTTCCGCGACGGCACCGACAACCGCATCGCGCAGCAGATCACCCAGAAGTCCGCCAACGGCAACGGCACCGGCTGGCGCGTGGGCGAGTCGGTGGCGCACGCCAAGTTCGGCGAAGGCGTGATCGTGAATATCGAGGGTGGGGCAGGGGCGGCGCGCGCGCAGATCAATTTCGGCGCGGCGGGGATGAAGGTGCTGGATTTGTCGATTGCGAAGCTGGAGCGGATTGCACGCTGACTCGTAGGGTGGGCGGCTTCGCCGCCCGCGCGTTCAAATCACGTGTGAATAGCGACGGAGCGACGATTCGAAGTCTGGTTGAACGCGCGGGCGGGAGACCCGCCCACCCTACGGCTTCACGACGGATATGACGTTGCCGATCTTACTTGGCGAGGCTCACGCCGCCGCCGCCACCGCCACCGCCATCCGGCTTCCCAAAAATCTGCCGATACCCCACATACATCGCGCACTGCAGCAGCAGCACGAACAAGAAGATCAGCCACATGATCAAGACGCGCACCAGGTTGTCCCCACCCAGCACCAGCGACAGCACCAGCGTGATCGCAAAGAAAATCGCAAACCACGCCATCAGCATCACCAGGAACACGCGGGCGCTGCGCAGCACGGCGAAGAAACTGTAGAAGGTTGCTTTCGCCGGCGGCATTTTCTGCCAGTAGGTGAGCGGACCGGCGAAGCACATCGCCACCATCCCTGCCATGTTCAGCATCACGATCGCGAAGATCGACAGCATGAACGAACCCGAGACCTGCGGCTGGCCGCCCTCGCGGCTCTGGCGCGCCATTTCCTGCATCGCATCCGGATCAATCAAGAGACGCACCAGCACCAGCTGCAGGATGCCGATGCCCAGGTAGACCAGGCCGATCTTGCACAGGGCGCCGAAGGCCGGCTTGCGGAAACCCGTGAGCAGCACGCCCGGCGTGACGCGCTCGCCGTTTTCGATCATCAGGCAGGCCTGCATGAAGGCCATCGAGAACGAGGGAATCAGCACCGAGACGATCAGCGGCCCGAGCAGGGGCACGGCGCTGATGCCGATGCTGATCAGGATGTTCGCGAACAGCAGGGTGGTCAGCGCGGCAGGCTGTTTGCGGAACAGGGCGGCGCCTTGCTTGAGCCAGTGCCAGCCAGTGATTGCAGGGAGATTGTTCATACGGGCAGCTCCGGCGCGGTACGTTCGATGCGTTCGCGCAGGATGCGTTCAAAATGGGTGGGGTCGTGGGGCGTGAGCAGTTCGGCTGCCCGCGGCAAATGGAAATCGTAGAGGCGCGACAGCCAGAAACGCAGCGCGGCGGCGCGCAGCAGCGGCTGCCAGGCGGTGCGTTCTTCTGGCGTGAATGGACGCGCGCCGTGGTAGGCGTCGAGCAGGGCGCGCACGCGGGCTTCATCCAGCGCGCCCGTGGCCAGGTCGATGCACCAGTCGTTGACGGTGACGGCGACGTCGAACAGCCAGGTGTCGACGCCGGCAAAGTAAAAATCGAAGCAGCCGGTCAGGCGTTCGCCTTCGAACATGACGTTATTACGGAACAGGTCGGCATGCACCGGGCCGCGCGCCAAGGCCGCATAGCCGGCAGTCGCGGCAAACTCGCTTTGGAAAGCCACCTCGGTGCGCAGCAGCGCCGCTTCGGCTTCCGACAGGAAGGGCAGTACCTGCGGCGCGGTCGCCCCCACCCAGTCGAGGCCGCGCAAGTTCGGCTGCGTCATCTCGAAATCCTGCCCGGCCAGGTGCATGCGCGCCAGCATCCGGCCGACTTCGGCGCAATGCACCGGCTGCGGGTCCATCTGCGAGGCCCCGCTCAGGCGGCTGACGATGATGGCCGGCTTGCCCTGCAGGGTCACGACCAGTTCGCCGTCCGCGTTCGGCACCGGCGCCGGCACCGGGATGCCGCGCTCTGCTAAATGGCGCATCAACTGGACGTAGAAGGGCAGCTGTTTGATCCCGAGGTTCTCGAAGATGGTCAGCACGAACTCGCCACGCTCGGTGGTGAGAAAGAAATTGCTATTGTCGATACCGGAGGAAATGCCCTGGAGCGCGAGGGCGCGGCCGAGGGGGAACTGCTTGATCCACTGGGAAAGGTCGTCCAGCGAGACCGCGGTGAAAACTGCCATGTGCTTGCAACGAAGGTGAGGGTCGGCTGCCGCGAAAGCCGGCAGCGGCCAGGATTATTTTTTCTCGACAGGTTCCATCGGGGGCGGCGGTGGTGCATCGGCGCGGGCGGGCACGCCTGCCTTGGCCGGCGCCGGCGCGGTGGCCGACTGGTCGGCAGCAGCCTGCTTCTTCGGATTGCCGAGGTCGAATTCCATGACCTGCCATTGTGGGGCGCGGATCGCGCTGCTCTGGGCATCGCCGGGTTGGGCGTTACCTGCTGCAACGTTGGGCTTCATGATGTAGCGGCTCTTGCCGCTTTGCACTTCTACTTCCTTGACCATGCCGTCGTTGCCGCGTTTTTCGGTGATGCGGGTACGTTCGCGCGGCGGGATGGTGGTGGTCGGGGTGTCGCTGCCCGGCTCGATGCGCTCGAGCTGGGGAGGGGCTTGGCTTGGGCGCTGTTGGGCGGCCGGTTGCTGCGCTTGCTGTTGAGTCTGTGGCTGGGTTGGCTGTTGCGCCTGGGCCGACACCGCTCCGGCATGGGCAAGCAGGCATAGGGTCCCGCAGAGGGACAGGAGTTTCAGGCGGGAAGAAGTGCGCAACATGATGGTCACCCTTGTATCGTTTAGTTCATTGTAACAAACAGACACGCTTCCCTGTGAAAAGTGTGCGGGGAATCCCGGCAGCGCTCACGGCCGGGCCTGCCATCACTCGTGCGTTGCCCATCCTGATTCTGCGATAATGCCGGCTACCCGGCGCGCCCGCGCCACTGCCCCTTTTTTGATCGAACTGCATAGTCGCCCTATGGAAAATACCCTGCTGCTCGTTGACGGTTCCAGCTACCTCTACCGCGCCTTCCACGCGCTGCCCGACCTGCGCAGCCCGGACGGGTTCCCGACCGGCGCCATGCACGGGATGGTCAACATGCTGCGCCGCCTGCGCGCCGACTTCCCGGCGGCCTATATCGCCTGCGTATTCGATGCCAAGGGCAAGACTTTCCGCGACGACCTGTATCCGGAGTACAAGGCGACGCGCGCCTCGATGCCGGAAGACCTGGGCAAGCAGATCGAGCCGATCCACGAGATCGTGCGCTACATGGGCTGGCCGATCCTGATGGTCGAGGGCGTGGAAGCCGACGACGTCATCGGCACCCTGGCGGTGCAGGCGACTGCGCGCGGCATGAAAACCGTGATCTCGACCGGCGACAAGGACCTGGCGCAACTGGTCAACGACAAGGTCATGCTGATCAATACGATGAGCAACGAGAAGCTCGACGAAGCCGGCGTGGTCGCCAAGTTCGGCGTGCCGCCGAACCGCATCATCGATTACCTGACCCTGGTGGGCGACACCGTCGACAACGTGCCGGGCGTGAGCAAGTGTGGCCCCAAGACCGCGGTCAAGTGGCTGACCCTGCACGGCTCGCTCGACGGCGTGGTGGAAAACGCCCATGCCATCACCGGCGCGGTCGGCGAGAACCTGCGCGCCGCGCTCGAATGGCTGCCGAAAGGCCGCGAGCTGATCACGGTAAAAACCGACTGCGACCTGGTCAATCACGTGATCTCCTTCGAGGAAACCCTGGTCGGCCGTCCCGAAAATGCCGAGGCCCTGCGCGACTTCTTCCAGCGCTACGGTTTCAAGACCATGCTGCGCGAACTGGGCGGCGGTGGCCGCGCGGACGGCGCCGTGGCCCCGGCCCGCGGCGCCGGTCCTGGCGGTGCGCCGCTCAATTCGCCGGAAGGCGCGCTGGGTAGCTCCGACACCTTGCCGGGCATGGCGATCATCAAGGGCGAGTACGAGACCGTGCTCACCATTGAACAACTGGATAAATGGCTGGCGCTGGTCGATGCGGCCGAGCTGACCTCGGTCGATACCGAAACCACCTCGCTCGACCCGCTCACGGCCGAGATGGTCGGGATTTCGCTGTCGGTCGAAACCGGCAAGGGCGCCTACATCCCGCTGGCGCACCGCTACGCCGGCGTGCCGGACCAGCTGGGGCGCGAACACGTGCTGGAGCGGATGCGGTCGTGGCTGGAGAACCCGGCCAAGCCCAAGCTCGGGCAGAACCTGAAGTACGACATGCACATCTTCGAGAACCATGGCGTCAAGCTCAAAGGCATCGTGCACGACACGCTGCTGCAGTCCTATGTCTTCGAGTCGCACAAGCCGCACGACATGGACACCATGGCCATGCGCCACCTTGGCTACACCACGATTCCCTTCGTCGACGTGTGCGGCAAGGGCGCCAACATGATCTGCTTCGACCAGGTGGAACTCGGCCGCGCCACCGAATACGCCGGCGAGGATTCCGACATCACCCTGCGCCTGCACGGCGCGATGCTGGGCCATGTGGAGGCCGACAAGGGCCTGGCCACTATCTACCGCAACATCGAGATGCCGACCATGGAAGTGCTGCAGAAGATCGAGCGCAACGGGGTGCTGATCGACGCGGACCTGCTGCAGGTGCAATCGTCCGAGCTGGGCGCGCGCATCATGGAGCTCGAGCAGCAGGCCTATGAACTGGCCGGCGGCCCGTTCAACCTCGGCTCGCCGAAGCAGATCGGCGAGATTTTCTTCGGCAAGCTCGGCCTCCCGGTGGTCAAGAAGACCGCGACCGGCGCGCCGTCGACCGATGAAGAAGTGCTGCAGAAGCTGGCCGAAGACTATCCGCTGCCGAAGATCCTGCTCGAATACCGCGGCATGTCCAAGCTGAAGTCGACCTATACCGACAAGCTGCCGAAGATGGTTAACGCCAGGACCGGCCGCGTGCACACCAATTACGCGCAGGCGGTGGCGATTACCGGCCGCCTGTCCTCGAACGAGCCGAATTTGCAGAATATCCCGGTGAGGACAAGCGAGGGCCGCCGCATCCGCGAAGCCTTCATCGCAGCGCCGGGCCACGTGATCGTCTCGGCCGACTATTCGCAGATCGAGCTGCGCATCATGGCGCATATCTCGGGCGACCCGGCCATGCTGAAGGCCTTCGCCGACGGCGAAGACATCCACAAGGCCACCGCCGCCGAGATCTTCGGCATCGCACCGGACGAAGTGCAGAGCGAGCAGCGCCGCTACGCCAAGGTGATCAACTTCGGCCTGATCTACGGCATGAGCGCCTTCGGACTGGCCCAGAACCTCGGCATCGAGCGTTCCGCCGCCGCCAGCTACATCGACCGCTATTTCGCCCGCTTCGCCGGCGTGAAGCAGTACATGGACGAGACCCGCCTGCAGGCCAAGGCGCGCGGCTACGTGGAGACCGTGTTCGGCCGCCGCCTGTGGCTCCCCGAAATCAACTCCCCAAACGGCCCGCGCCGCGCCGGCGCCGAACGCGCGGCGATCAATGCGCCGATGCAGGGTACGGCGGCAGACCTGATCAAGCTGGCGATGATCGCGGTGCAGGGCTGGATCGAAGCCGACGGGCTGGCGACGCGCATGATCATGCAGGTGCACGATGAACTGGTGCTCGAGGTGCCGCAAGCGGAGCTGGAGCTGGTGCGGGTGAAGCTGCCGGAGCTGATGGCGAAGGTCGCGACTTTGAAGGTGCCGCTGCTGGCCGAGACGGGGGTGGGGCCGAATTGGGAGCAGGCGCACTGAGGCAAGGAGAGGCTTGACGGCCCGCGGCGCATCCTTTCACCTCCACCTTTTAAACCGTCATCCCGGCGCAGGCCGGGATCCAAGTTTGCACGTGGACCAGCAGCATCCGTTGTACCCCCTAGCCCAAAGACCGTCGTTCCCGCGAAGGCGGGAACCCAATTTTCGTGCGCTTCCACTAACGCTCGCGTTCTCACGGTGCGACGAAATTGGATCCCGGCCTTCGCCAGGATGACGTGCTTCTGCGGCAGGCAGCACCCCGGCGCTGCCATGAACCGGACAAGCCCCGCCCCGACATTGCACAATTGAAACTCACCCCACCATACAAAAACCGGTACTGATAAGATAACGTTCCCATCTCACACCCATCCGGAAGGACGTTCATGAAAGATCTCATCAGCGACGCCAAAAGCCTGCTGGCCGCCAGCGCGTTCAGCGAAGGCGTCGACCGCCGTGTCTTCCTGAAAGCTGCCATGGGCAGCGGCTTTGCCGTTGCCGCGCTACCGGTGGTGGCGCAGACGCAAATCCAGACCTCGACCGAAGGCCTGGACGCCGCCGACCACATCATCGTGATCAACGGCCAGGACGTCCCGGTCTACCGCGCCCAGCCCAAGGACCGCACCAACCTGCCGGTCGTCCTCGTGATTTCCGAGATCTTCGGCGTGCACGAGCACATCAAGGACGTGGCGCGCCGCTTCGCCAAGGCCGGCTACATGGCGGTGGCCCCGGACATGTTCGTGCGCCAGGGTGATGCGACCAAGACCCCGCAGCCCGAGCTGATGAAGAACATCATCGCCAAGACGCCCGATGCACAGGTCATGTCCGATCTCGATACGGTCGTCACCTGGACCAGGCAGCGCGGCGGCAATGTCGACAAGCTGGGTATCACCGGTTTTTGCTGGGGCGGCCGCATCACCTGGCTGTATGCCTCGCATAACCCGAAGGTCAAGGCCGGCGTGGCCTGGTATGGCCGCCTGGTGGGCGAGACCAATGCGCTGCAGACGAAACACCCGATCGAGGTCGCCCAAGCCCTGAAGGTGCCTGTCCTCGGCCTGTACGGCGCCAAGGACGGCGGCATCCCGCTGGAGTCGGTCGAGCGCATGCGCAAGGCACTCGATGCCGGAAACAGCAAGTCGACGATCCACGTGTACCCGAACTCGGGCCACGCCTTCCACGCCGACTACCGCCCGAGCTTCAATGCCGAGGATGCGAAAGACGGCTGGAGCAAGGCATTGAACTGGTTCGCGAAGCACGGCGTCGCCTGATCTCGCGCGGCCGCAGGGCCGGGCAGGTTACAATGCCCGGTTTGCGGCCCAGGTTCCGGGTTGTGAGCCAGACCAGAACAAGAAGCCCGAAGCGACCCGATGCCCGACCCGATTTTCGACCCGATACTTAGCTCCATCCTGCTGGCGACCGTGATCGCCGGCGTCGTCAGCATCACAGGCGCTGCGATTTTCTCGTTCACGCTGCTGTCGAAAGTGGTGGAGCGCATGGTCAGCCTGTCGGTGGGCATCATGCTGGCTACTTCGCTGCTGCACGCGCTGCCTGAAGCCTTCGAGTCCGGCGCCGACCCGCGCAGCCTGTTCGCCACGCTGCTGGGCGGCCTGCTGGCCTTCTTCGTGCTGGAGAAAATGGCGATCCTGCGCCACTCGCATCACCACGAAGGCGACGGCCACCACCACGCGCACGGCCACGACGCGCACCAGGCAGGCAAGTCGGGTTGGATGATCCTGCTCGGCGACGCCATGCACAACTTCACCGACGGCATCCTGATCGCCGCGGCCTTCCTGGCCAACCCGGAGCTGGGCATCGTCACCGCGCTGGCCATCGTCGCGCATGAAATCCCCCAGGAGATCGGCGACTTCATCGTGCTGCTCAACGCCGGCTTCTCGCGCCTGCGCGCCTATGTCTTCAACCTGCTGTGCAGCCTGATGGCGGTGGCGGGCGGCCTGCTCGGTTATTTCACGCTCGACCAGGCCAGCGGCCTGATTCCCTACGTGCTGGTGTTCGCATCGTCGGGCTTCATCTATATCGCGGTGAGCGACCTGATGCCGCAGATGCAGCGCCGCGCGACCGTCAAGGAATCGGTGCCGCAGGTGCTGCTGATCGCCCTCGGCGTGGCCATCGTGCTGGCGCTGAACCACGCGTATTGAGATCGAAGAGACGGTCCATTGCCTATCCATTGAGCGCCGCCTCTTTCTCGTAGGGTGGGCGGGGTAATTTCGGGCAATGCCCGGAATTACGAACGCCCGCGCGGTGATAGTTGCGATATGAGCAGCCGCACGGGCTGCAGCACGGTGGGTTGATCGCGTGGGCAAGGAACTTGCCCACCCTGTAACAGCAAAGTAGAAATGTCCGCTTTTAGCAAAGTTAAAATGTCCGTTTTCCAAAAGTCACACTCGCTTTTGAGCGGATGCTTTTTTCGCTGCCGTGGTGCCCTGCGTGATGATGGCGG
>NZ_JABAIV010000005.1:132989-363265 GCF_013003915.1 Telluria aromaticivorans | reverse complement strand
AACGAGCATTACCGATACTGATCCAAAATCGCTGCACGCGACGCTCGACAAGAGACAACGTGCCCGCCCCTATCGCGTCGATTTACCAGCCGCCATCATCACGCAGGGCACCACGGCAGCGAAAAAAGCATCCGCTCAAAAGCGAGTGTGACTTTTGGAAAACGGACATTTTAACTTTGCTAAAAGCGGACATTTCTACTTTGCTGTTACAGCGTGGGCAGGTTTCCTGCCCACGCGTTCAAGTCACGTATGAATTGTCGCGCCGCGATTTGGCCACCGTTCGTTGATCGCGTGGGCAGAATCTGCCCACCCTACGATGCGGGGGCAGCGCCCAGAGCCCGGCCCTACTCGAACAAGGGCACAATCGCCAGCGGCGCGCTATACGTCACCAGCTGCGCGCTCTCCCCCGCGAACCGGTAAGTCGCCGCCGGAAAATCGGTATCGATATCCCCCGCAAACGCCGGCCCCACCACCAGCTGCAATGGCTGCTCGCCATCCGCGCGGCGCAGCTTCACCGACACGTCCCCGCTCTTCTTCGGGAACACCATGCGCACGCCCACGCACTGGCGCGAGCGCGCGGTGGCGTCGATGTGGCGCGCAAAGGCAAGCGCCTGTTCGCAGGCGGCGCGCAGGCCGGTCGTGTCGTAGGTGTTGTCCAGCTGCGGCGCGATCGAAACGCGCGAGCGCAGGGCGAAGCCGCCGCCCAGCCGGCGGTTCGGCGCCAGCACCGCGTTCTCGTCGTACGCGGCCTTCACCAGCGGCAGCACGGCGCGTCCGAGCGCATCGAGCGCGAGGCTGGTCTGCACGGTCTTGCCCCTCAAGCCAAGCTGCACGCCGTCGCCGAGCACGCCCTTCTCGCGCGGCACCAGTTGCAGGTGATTGTTGAGCAGGTTCTTGGCGCCGCCGTATTTTTCGAACACCACCATGGCGCGGTAGGCGTCGCGGTAGCTTGCCCATTCCAGCGCGTGCGGCTGCCCCTGCGCCAGGGCCAGGGAGGCCGTGGACAGGAGGCAGACGCTTGCAGTGGCGTGGGCGAGGCGCATCATCAGAACCGGTAGGCCAGTGCGGTCGAAACCGTCAGGTTGGTGGGCCGCTCGACGAGCGGGCTGTGGCGTGCATCGCCCGCCAGGCGGGTCGCCTGCACGCTGGAGGTCACGATCCAGGACGGCGACACGGTCCAGTTCCAGCGCGCGCCCACGTAGACATCCTTCAGGCCGCCCTGCGGGCGGTATTCCAGGTTGCCGCTCCTGGCCGCTTCGGACGGGTTGACGCCGAAATACGCGCGGTTGTAGGCGGCGTTGACAAAAGTGGCGCCGGCCGACAGCGACACCGCATGATGCGGCGCGACCTGCAGCGCCAGGCGCTGGACGCCGACCTGGGCGCGCACGCCGTCGCTGTCGTTGCCGGAACCTGCCAGGATGCTGCTGGTCAGGCGCCATTCAGGCGCCACGTAATAATTGAAGAAGCCGCCCACTTCGAGACGCAGCTTGACCTCCTCCATGCCGGCCAGCCGGTTGACGCCGGCCAGGCGCTCGCGGGTCGTCACCGGTCCCAGGGTCGCGCCCAGGGCGTCGCCGATGCGCCCGCCCGTGCCGGACTCGCTGCGGCGCGGATGGAGCCCCGCCAGCGGGCCGTACTCGATGGTTGGATCGCCGGACAAATGGACGCCGGCGTTCATGCCGGAGATGAAGGCGCCGCTGCTCCACTGCACCTGCAGCACCGGCAATGCGGAAGTCTTCCTGTTGTCCGCCCCCTCGTACCGCGGCGCCGAGACGGCGCCCAGCCCCGCATACATGTCGCGGCTGCCATCGGGCATCGGGTTGGTGGTCGGCGTCTGCGCGCTTGCAGCGCTGCCATAGACGGCCAGGACCAGGACGAAAAGCTTTTTCATGTCGTTACAACCGGGAGTTCGCGTGCCGATATTTTACGTCGGGCAAGACGAATTCTCACTAATTGTTACCCTATGATATGAATTTTCTTGGAGAAGACCACCGGTGCGCTGCTCCGGTCGACCACGACCAGGTGGGCCGGATAAGTGATCGCCATCGTGCAGAACACGGCTGGTCCCGGCTCGGTGTCGACGTGCAGCACCTCCAAGCTGCCCTCGCCCGGTATGACGCTGGCAATGGCGGTATCGAAGCAGCCGTTCGAGCGCGCCCCCAGGAAGACGCCGATGACCATCTGCCGGCTGAAGTCGACCGCCGGCAGGGGCAAGTCGGTGCCGGCATGTTCCTGCCACAGCGTGGCCCAGGCGTCGGCGTCGCGCACCACGACCTCGCGCGGCGCCGTGATCGCGGAGCGGGTGGTATGGGAGAGCGTCTGGAAGGCCAGCGACCCACCCGGCGCCGGCAGCAGGTCGACCGGTTCGACCTTGTGGCCGGCGCCCAGGCCGAGGTCGGCCTTGTCGAGGTTCTGCAGCATGGTGTCGAACAGCGGGCGCAGGCTGGCGTCGCTGCAGCTGGTACGTGGACCGGCAATGGTCTGGCCGGCGCTGCACAGCACCGCCTGCGGGCTCAAGCCCATCAGGGTCTGGGCGTAGGCCGCGTCGGCGCACTGGCCGGCGCGGTCCCACAATACGTATTTGCTGTCGATGACGTACAGCTTGTTGCGGGTGTCGGCACAGGAAGCACCCTGCGCCATCTTGATGTACTCGGAAACGACCGGCACGCCGCCATTCGGCTCGCCCACGGCGATACCCTGCACCGCAGTGCGGCTGGACTGCTCCGTAGTGGAGTCGTCGCCGCCACAGGCAGCCAGGGTAACGCCGATCACGGCGACAGAAAGCAGGACGCGCCCAGCCATGTTCATCTTGTTCTTCTCCTGCTGGCGTGTCTCTTCGCCAGTCGTTTCCTTGGGAATAAAAAAACCCGCCGACACTCGCATATCAGGCGGGCAAACGGAAAACCAGATAAAACCAGATACCTGATGATGAGTATCTTAAGGTTCCTGCATAATTCATTCCCCCCTAAACTGTCGGCGAATTGTCATCAATTTGTAAGGGCGTCGACGGGGCGCCTGGCCCGGGAAGCCTAGTTCATCGCTCTATGTCGCCAGTGGGCCCTTGCTCCTATACAATGCGCGCAAGGAGAAACTATGTATTGCGCAGCGTCCAGTAACCGCAAGTCATGCAGGATGGATACGTGAACCGTATCTTTTTCCGCTTTTTCGTGCTGGTCATGCTCTCGATCACGGCGGCTACCTTCGTGATTTACTTCGCGTTCAGCCGGCTGTTCGGCGATCCGCTCGACGACATCGCCCGCAGCCAGGCGGCCGCGCAAATCTTCCTGCTCGAACAATACGTCGACAAGGCGCCGTCCGACGAATGGCTCACGCGCCTGAACAACGTGCGCGTCGTCTCCGACGTTCGCTACGACCTGGTCACCCTAGCCGAGGCGCGCGCCGCCCTCGGCAGTAGCAGCGGTACTGCGCTCGACCGCGGCGAGATCGTGCTCGATCCCGCCCGGCGCACCCTGTTCCGCCGGGTCGACCTGAGCGGCGAACGCTATATCGGCAGCCACGAAGAAGTGCTGCGCGCCGAAAACCTGCCGATCGACATCGGGCAGGCGCTCAAGATGGAAGCCCTGCGCTATGTAATCGTCGCGATCGCCCTGCTGCTGCCCATCGCGCTGTGGTCGCGTTCGCACTGGCAGGGACTGCAGGCGCTGTCGCGCGTGGCGGACGAATTCGGCAGCGGCAAGCTCGGCGCCCGCGCGCGCATGAAACCTTCCGAGGCGGTCTACCCGCTGGCCGAGCGCATCAACCACATGGCCGACCGCATCGAAGACCTGCTGGAAGCACAGAAAAGCCTGCTGCATTCGGTGTCGCACGAGCTGCGCACGCCGATCGCGCGGCTCGAATTCGCCCTCGAACTACTGGACGCGCGCGCCAAAGACCCCGACCTGAGCCGCCGCATCGGCGCGATGGAGGGCGACCTGCGCGAGCTGAATGCCCTGGTCAACGAGCTGCTCGACATGAGCAAACTCGACAGCGCCCGCAACCTGCAGGCCGCGCCGGCTCCGGTGGCGCCGGTCCTGCGCGAATGCACGGAGATGCTGCCGCCCTCCCCGCACCAGCTGGATTGCGTGCTGGCCGAGGACCTGGGCGAGCTGGAACTCGACCGCCGCCTACTGGCGCGCGCGGTCTGCAACCTGCTGCGCAATGCGCAAAAGTACGCCACTGGCCGCATCCTGCTGGCGGCCACGCGCAACCCACATGCGGTCGAGATCACGGTGGACGACGACGGCCCGGGCATTCCCGAAGACGAGCGCGAAAAGGTGTTCGAGCCCTTCTACCGGCTCGATCGCAGCCGCGACCGCGCCACCGGCGGCTTCGGCCTGGGCCTGTCGATCGCGCGCAAGGCCGTGGCGCTGCACGGCGGCACCGTGCGCGCGGAAGCATCAAGGCTGGGAGGGGCGCGCTTCGTCATTACCCTTCCCGTTTAACGATCATGATTGAGATTTCCATGAAGCGCATCGTCCCTTTCCTGTTCCTGCTGCTGGGCGTGGCCGCGCAAGCCTCCGCCGAAAAGGCCGACGCCTACAAGCAGACCAAGATCGACTGCCGCAAATGCGACCAGGACACGCTCACCGGCATCGCGCTGATGGATGGCGGGGTGACGATCACCCGCGGGACCATGCTGATCGACGCCTGGCGCGGCCGGGTCGAGACCTCGCCCGAGGGCTACCAGCGCGCGACCCTGGAAGCCGGCAGCGGCAGCAAGGTGCGCTTCCGTCAGAAAGCGGACGGCCCGGGCGAGCAATGGATGGAAGGCGAAGCCGAGCGCGTGGAATACGACGACAGGACCGGCCTCGTGAAGCTGTTGTCGAAGGCCAGGGTACAGCGCCTGCAGGACGGCGCACTGGTCGACGAAGCGGTGGGCGAATTCATTTCCTACGACAGCCGCAAGGAGCAGTTCAGCCTGCGCAATACCAGCACCGGCGACGACCGTGCCGGCGCCGGGCGCGCTTCCATCGTGATCCAGCCGCGGCGCCGGCCGCCCACGCCGGTAGCAGCCGGTACCGTCACGCCTTGAGCCGGTGCGGACATCATCTTGATGTCGCGTTCCCGCCAGCGGCGCATTACACTATTGTCATGAACGGAGACCCATCATGACGATGCAATTACGCTGCCGCTGCGGCAAACTACGGGGACAAGTCGACACGGCGCGCGTGGCCGCGCGCGCGGTCTGCTATTGCAAGGACTGCCAGGCTTTCGGGCGTTTCCTGGGCCCGGGCGCGCTCGATGCCGCCGGCGGCACCGAGGTCGCCGCCACCCTGCCCGCTGCCGTGCGTTTCGACAGCGGCCTGGAACACCTGGCCTGCATGTCGCTTAGCCCCAAGGGCCTGTACCGCTGGTATGCCAGCTGCTGCCGCACACCGGTCGGAACCACGCCGCGCGACCCGCGTACCTCGTATGTGGGCTTGATACGGGCCTGCCTGGATGTCTCGCCCGAACAGATGGACCGCGAGCTCGGTCCGGTCAGGTCCCACGTGAACACGGCATCGGCAACAAAGCCCGTAACGTCGGGCGGCGTCGCTACCTTCGGGGTCGTGGCCAGGGTCGGAATGATGCTGCTGAAGGCGCGCCTGGGAGGCGGCTACCGCGACAATCCCTTCTTCGAGCCGCGCTCCAGAACGCCGGTGAAGCCGGTGCAGGTGTTGTCGCTGGAAGAGCGGAAGGCGCTGACCCGCTAGGCCAGCGCCGAACCAGCGCAATCAGCGCTGGCTGGTCTCGGGGACGGTGCGCACGTGCGTAATGCCGTACCACAGGTGTTCCCACCAGTAGTCGCGCGAGTGCACGGTCACGAGGCATGCCTTGTCGATGCCGCCCTTGAAGAGCGGATCGGGACACTTGTTGGTCATCAGGGCGTGGCGCTGGTTCTCGGCATTCACCAGGGCGATGGCGAGCCAGATCGCCAGGCCCGCGAAGAAGGCCGCCAGCGACCACGCAATGTGGTTCACATGGCTGGTCTCAAACAGGTCGTCCTCGTTGGGCCGGGACCCATCGTACATCTTGAGGACTTCGCGTTCGACGTCTTTGCTCATTTGGTCTTGGCTGCCTTCGCAACGAGTGCGTCCATGACCTGGGCGGTCGCCTGCAGCATCTGGCTCACGTCCTGGATCTTGTTCGCTTCGGCCACCTGGCCTGGCGAGACCACGTACTTGCCGTCGATGATGATGGTCGGGGTGCCGGTCACCTTGTAGGAGGCCTGCAGCTGGCCCAGGCGGCGCAGCTTGGTGGTCACGCCGAACGAGTTCCAGGTCTCCATGAACTTGGCTTTGTCCAGGCCGTTCTTGGTGGCCCAGTCGATGATCGCGTCATCGGTCATCAGGCGCTTGCGCTCGACGTGCACGGCGCGGAAAATCTTCGGGTGGAATTCTTCCAGCTTGCCCATCGCTTCGAGCGTCAGGAACAGGTGCGCTTCCGGATCGGCCGGGCCCTGGAACGGCAGGTGCACGCGGCGCATGACGATGTTGTCGCCCTGCTTCTTGACCCAGCTCTGGATCATCGGTTCCACCATGTTGCACGCAGGGCAGTGGTAGGCGAAGAATTCGATGACTTCGACCTTCTTACCCACCGCCTGGACCGGCTGGGGAGCGGTCAGCGTCTGGTAGTCCACGCCGTTTTTCGGGTCTGCCGGCGAAGCAAAGGCAGTGCTGGCGACCATGGTGGCGGCGATGAGGGCAAAACGCAGGGAACGCATAGATTTCCTTCCACAAGTGATTGAGCAAACGCCGGGAGATTACCATCTTTTTACGCTCCCTTAGTAGCTGGGGCGGCAATTTTGCATTTGCTTACGGATTTAACGGTTTGATGTTGAGTTAGTGGCTATGAAACCAACTTGGGTTCCCGCCTTCGCGGGAACGACGGTCTTGGAGCAAACTGCAAGTTCAGATCTCGCGGCCCGCTCATTTAGCACGTCGTTCCCGCCCAATTTTCAGACCGAAATCACCTCGGCCGGCGTTTCCGCACACCGTCCAGCACCTCGCACAGCGCCGCCGCCCCCTCCACCGTCCGCGGCCCCGGCCGCGTCAACAGCTCACCATCGACCGTGACCAGGTTGCCCCGCTTCACCGCTGTCATCCCCGGAAACGGCGCCCACACCTTGAGCCCCGGATTGGCCGGGTCGTAGCGCTTGCCGGCCAGGATCGCCTCCGGGTCGGCCGCCAGCACCGCCTCGATACTGACCTCCGGCGCCACCACCTTCAGCGCACCAAACACATTGCGCCCGCCGCAGATGCGGATCGCATCGCTGGCGATCTGCGCATCGTTGAGCGTGTACAGCGGCTGGTCCCAGATCTGGTAGAACACCGTCACGGGCGAGCGCTTGCCGTAGCGCGCCTCGAGGCCGGCCAGCTTCCTGCGCAAAGCCCCTGCCGCCGCCTGGGCGGTGGGGCCGGTGCCCAGCAGCCGGCCGAGCCGCTCGATATTGCCGGCCACCTCGGCCAGCCGGTTCGGCTCGCTGTGGAAGATCGGGATGCCGAGCGATTCGAGCTGGGCGATCTGGCGCGCCGTGTTCCCGGTATGCCAGACCACGATCAGATCGGGCTTGAGGCTGAGGACGCGCTCCATGTCGATCTGGCTGTTGCTGCCGACCAGGGGGATGGTCTTGGCCGCTGCCGGATAGTCGCTGTAGTTCATGGCGCCGACCACGCGCGCGCCGCCGCCGGCCGCGAACAGCAGCTCGGTGGCATGCGGCGCCATCGAGATGACGCGCTGCGCTGGCGCCTGCACGGTGACGCGGCGGCCGGCGTCGTCCACCACGCTGACCGCCGCCCCGGCACTGACCGCGGTAAAGGCCAGCAGCGCCGGCAGCAGGCGAATCAGCCTGCCCATCAGAAGTCGTACCGCAGCGACAGCTTCAGCTGGCGGCCATCGCTCGGGTAGATGCCCGAACGGCAGCCATAGGCGTTGCTGTAGTACTGGCGATCAAGCAGGTTCAGGCCCGTGACGGCCGCTTCCCATGCGCCCATGCGGTAGGCGTAGCGCGCGTCCACCGTGGCGTAGGACGGGATGCGAGCGCCGCAGGTGTTGGTGAAGTCGTTGCCGTAGCGCTGGCTGCCGACCCACTGCGCGCCGATGTCGGCACTGTGGGCGTCGCTTGGTGTCCAGGCCAGGCGCGTGGTCACTACGTTCTTCGGCACCAGCACCATTTCACGGCCGGCGTTCGGGCCAGCGGTGAACTCGGCTTCGACGCGCTGCCACTGGCCGGTGAAGCGCCATGCCTGGCCGAGCGCGAGCTGGCCTTCGACTTCGACGCCCTGGCGGCGGGTCGGGTCGAGGTTGGTGTTGGCGCCCCAGCCGCCGGACAGGGTCGGGTCGAAGAAGATCTCGTTGCGCAGGCGGTGGCGGAATACGCGTGCGGAGATGCGGCGCGCCTGGCTGCCGGCGCTCACGCCCAGTTCCAGGTCGCGCGAGGTCTGCACGTCCAGCAGCGCGCCGGTCGAGCGGTAGCCGTTCTCGTCAGCGTTCGGGATGCGGTAGCTTTGTCCGGCCTTGGCGTGCAGGGTGAGGCCTGGCGCGGCATCGATGCTGCCTTCGACGCTCCAGCCGTTCTGCGACTGCTCGCCGGCAGGCACGGCCAAAGTAGCGTTGGCCTCGTCCTTCTCGAAGCGCTCGTGGCGCGCGCCCAGGGCCAGGCGGGCGTTGCTGGCGCCGGCGAAGCGCATCTCGTCGCGCAGGTAGACGGCTTTCGAGTCCTGGCTGGCGTTTGAGCCAAAGCTGGTGGCGCGCTCCCAGCGCACCAGGTCGATGCCGGCGACGAATTCGTTCTCCAGGGCGGCCCAGCGCGCGGTCTGGCGCAGGCGCGGCGAGAACTGGGTCTGGCGCGAGCGGTAGGTCGCCTCGGACAGGAAGCCGCCGAAGTCGTAGGCGGAGCGCACTTCGCGCTCACGGTGGCCCAGTTCGGCGGCCAGCTCGAGGCTGCCGACGCGGTGCTCGGCGAAGGCCGTGACGCGGTCGCTGTCGGTGGAACCGAAATCGTTCGGGGTCAGGGTCTGGCGTGGGTTGGCCTCAAACTGCGCTTGCGTCAGTGAACCCGGGAAACGCATGTGCTGGCGCGCGCTGTCGACGCGCATGCCAAGCCGCGTGCCATCGACGGCCCACTGGAAGCCGCCGCTGATCCCCTTCTGGCGGAAGGCGTTGTTGTCGCGGTAGTTGTCGGTACCCTGGTGGGCAGCGGCCAGGTCGAAGGAGAGCGGGCCTGCGCCGTGGCGCACGGAAGCACGCACGTCGTGCTGGTCGAAGCGGCCGCCCTCCACGCTCAGCGAGCCGTGGTAGCCGGGCGCTGCACCGCGCTTCGTGATGACATTGATGACGCCACCGGTGGCGCCTTCGCCATACAGCACGCTGCTGCCGCCGCGCGTGATCTCGATGCGCTCGACGGTATCGACCGGGATCGAGGCCAGGGTCGCGCCGGACAGTTCGTTTTCGTTCATGCGCACGCCGTCGACCAGGATCACCAGGTTCTGGCTGCTGTTCGAACCGAAGCCGCGCAGGTCCAGCCCGAAGTCGGGCGAGCCGTCCAGGCTCTGGCGGCCATAGGCGCCGCCGATCTTGCGGATCGCGCTGTTGACATCAAGGGCGCCGGCGCGGCGGATCTCGTCGGCCGTGATGACGGTGGCGCCGATCGGTGCGTCGGCGGCTTGCGCCGGGAAGCGCGCGCCGGTAATGACGACAGCGGGCAGTTCGGGCGCCCGGACGCTTTGTTCCTGGGCACAGGCATTGGCAGCAAGGATGGAAGACGACAAGGCGCAGGCCAACGCGAGCGGCGTGAGGGCCGGCGCGCTGCGTGGTACGGCAGCAAATTTCATGTGATGGTTCTCGGGTAAAAGCACCGGCCTGCGTCCCCGCACACCGGAGTCAACGGAAGACGCCACCAGCATGCGAGCCCATGGCGCTTCCACCTGTCCTGGCCGGTATCCGGGCTTGCAAGACCGACCGCCTCACCTTCCTATGCGTCGCTGCACAGTGGTGTTCGAGGCGGCCTGCCGTCCCCTGGCACTACCTGGAGGACGACGCTTGTTGACCGTTGCGGGGGCAGCACATCTTGGCAGCAGCGCGCAGCGCCGTTGCCTCGTGTTTCCCGTTTAACTGCGCTCGCTGATCGCGGGCGCGGGCACCAAAACGCAGCGATTATAACCTGACAAGCCCTGGGCCGCGCTTGGGCGCTCCTGTCGGCACTTTGGCCGTCCTGTCGCAAAAGCTTGGCCTTTCGACCATCGTCTGGATATAGTCGAGCCAGTACAAGAACAACATCGACAAGGAGTCCTGCATGCATCGACAAGGAAAACATAGAGGCCTGCGCACGGCCGTCCTGGCTGCGCTGCTTGCCATCGGCGGCGCCGGCGCCTGGTTCGCGCAAGCCGACATGCCGGCAGCCGCCGTGCCGCCGTCGCTGGACGGCATCGCACTGGCGGCGCCGGACGCCGCCGCGGTCACGGTGCCCAGCAGGCCGGATGCCTGGGGCGGGATGCGTACCGCAACCCACGCCACGCTATCCGACCGTGTGGCGAACTACCGTATCGAAGCGACGCTCGACCCGGTGAAACACGTGGTCACCGGCCGCCAGCAGCTCAGCTGGCGCAACCGCAGCGCGGTCCCGGTGCGCAGCGTCTACGTCCACCTCTACATGAATGCCTTCGAGGGCGAAGGCAGCACCTTTCATACCGAGCAGCGCCAGCGCGGCGAACGCTTCCGCAGCGGCCAGGGCAGTGGCGACGGCGACGGCGACGGCGACGGCAAATGGGGCCACATCGCCCTGCGCAGCGTGACGCAAGGCGGCGCGCAGGTCGCATGGCATTTCGTCCAGCCCGACAATGGCCCGCCCACCGACCACACGGTGGCGCGCTTCGACCTGCCGCAGGCGGTGGCGCCGGGTGCGACCACCACGTTCGACATGGCCTTCACCACCCAGCTGCCGCGCGTGACCGCGCGCACCGGCTATTTCGACAGCTTCCACCTGGTGGCGCAGTGGTTCCCCAAGATCGCGGTACTGGAACTGCCGGGCGAACGCGGGGCCACGGCGCCGCGCTGGAACGCGCACGAATTCCACATGGATTCGGAGTTCTACGCCGACTTCGGCAGCTACGACGTCAGCCTGACCGTGCCGAAGGGCTATACGGTCGGCGCCACCGGCGAACTGCAGGGCGCGCCCGCCGAAAAGAACGGACAGCTCACCCACCGCTACGTGCAGCACGACGTGCACGATTTCGCCTGGACCGCCGACAAGCGCTCGGCTGCCCCGCTGGTCGAGACCTGGAACGGCCCGGGCAGCCCGCCCGTGACCGTCCGGGTGCTCTACCCCCTCGAATACGCAGCCAGCGCAAAGCCGGCGATGAAGGCCGCCAGGGATGCGCTGGCCTGGTTCTCGCGCACGCTCGGCCCCTACCCTTACCGCACGCTCACCGTTGTGATCCCGCCATTTAACGCGCAGGAAGCAGGCGGCATGGAATACCCGACTTTCATCACCGCCTCGGGCTATGCCGAGGTGCCGGCCAAGTCGCTGGCCGAGTATGAGCTGGACGGCGTGACCATCCACGAATTCGGCCACGGCTATTTCTACGGCATCCTCGCCAACAACGAGTTCGAGGAACCGATGCTCGACGAGGGCCTGAACGAATACTGGGACACCCGCATGCTGCGCGAGCGCGGCCAGCAGGTGCACCCGCTGCCGCAGTTCTTGCAAGGCATCGGCGTGGCACCCGCCTTCGCGGCCTTCGACACCCTGCGCATGGCTTCGCCGCGCGACAAGCCGGCCGACGCGCCAGGCCAGAACGCCTGGCGGCGCCTGCAGGGCATCGGCCCGGTCTACACCCGCAGCGCCACCGTACTACGCGACCTGGAGGCGCGCATCGGCAGCGCCGCGATGGAGCGCGGCTTCAAGGAGTACTACCGCCGCTGGCAGTTCCGCCACCCGAGCATTGCCGACTTCCGCGAGGCGCTGGCCGATGGCAGCGGCGCCCGTGCGGCGGTGGAGGACGTCTTCGCCAAGCAGGTGTATGCGACTTCGCGCGTCGATGACCGCGTGTCCGAGCTGTCGAGCGACGAAGCGCTGCCGCTGGCGGGTACCCGCCTCGTGGATGGCAAGCGCATCGGGGAGACCGGGGCGGCGCTGGACAAACGCATCGCGGAGATCCGCAAACAATGGGAAAAAGCGAATCCGGCAGCGAAAAAGGGGACCGGCCCCTTCCCCTGGCACACCCAGGTGACGGTGCGCCGCGAAGGCGCCAGCGTGCCGCAGACGCTGCTCGTGAAATTCGAGGACGGCAGCAGCGAGACCGTGGATTGGCACGCCGATGAAAAGTGGCGCACCTTCAGCTGGACCAGGACCGCGCGTGCGGTATCGGCCGAACTCGATCCGCGCCGCAACCATTACCTCGACGTGAACAAGCTCGACGACAGCCGCACCATGAAGCCTGACGGCAGCGCATCGACCCGCTGGGGCAGCGAAGCTGCGGCCCTTTACCAACTCATCCTGTCCTTCATCGCCACCGTATGACGACCATGAACGCTCCTGTTGCAGCGCCGACGCTGCAAGCTGCTGCGCCGCGCGCCGCCCCTGTCCAACATGGCTTGCTGCGCGCCCTCCGGCCTGCCCTGCAATGGCGCCTGATGCTGCTCTGGCTGCTGGCCTTGCTGCTGCCGGCCATGGTGGCCGCGCTGCCGGTATGGCGGATGCTGGGCGCCGCCTTCGACCGCTCGGTGCACGCCCCGGCTTTGGCGCGGCGGCTCGACCTGGTCGCCATCTCCGACGTCCTGAGCCTGCACGGCCAGCATGCCTCGGCCCTGGCCGGCGGCAGCCTGGTGGCGCTGGTGATGACGCTGCTGCTGTCGCCGCTGCTCACCGGCGCGGCCATCACCGCGGCGCGGGCCCCGGCCCCGATCGGCTTCGCGGCGCTGGCTGCCGGCGGCGTGCACGAATATGGCCGCCTGCTGCGCATGATGCTGTGGGCGGTGGTGCCGCTTGGGATGGCCGCTTTCCTGGCCTCGATCGCGGTCGGTGCGGCGGACGAGCATGCTGCTAGCGCGGTGCTGGAATCCTCGGCGGGGAATGCGCAGCTTGCCGCCGCGGTCATCGCCGGCCTGCTGGTGCTGCTGGCCCATGCCACGCTCGACGCCGGGCGCGCGGTGCTGGCGCTGGACCGGCGCCGCAAGTCGGCGGTGCTGGCCTGGCGCGATGGACTGCGCGTGCTGGCGCGACGGCCGCTCGCGACGCTCGGCTTCTATGTCGGGGTGACGGTGGTGGGGCTGGGATTGGCCGGCGCGCTGGCGGTGGCGCGCCTGAATGTGCCGGCGCTGGGTGCGGCCAGCCTGGTGGGCGGGCTGCTGCTGGCGCAACTGGCGGTGCTGGCGCTGGCGTGGATGCGTTGCGCGCGGCTGTTCGGGTTGATGGAACTGGCGCGCGGTGTGGTCGTACGCTGATCGGTCAATGGGACTGGCGCGCGGGATGGGCACGCTGATGGGGTTTGGTAGGGTGGGCGGGTCTTCCCGCCCGCGCGTTCAAATCATGGCAATGCTGCCCGTGCGTCAGTTCACCCGCTAACTATCACCGCGTGGGCGGGAGACCCGCCCACCCTACAAAGGCAAAACCGGTGGCGTTACGTGCCGCGCTTGCCGCGCGCAGCCTCTTCCGCCTTCTTGGCCGCCTTCTCTTCCGCCAGACGTGCCTTCTCCGCGACTTCAGCGGCATGCTGCGCCAGCGCCGCCGCCCGGCTTTCCGGCGTCTCGAGGCTGATCCGCCCCAGCGCGCCGGTGCGGTAGTCCTGCAGCAGCGTGTGCGCACCTTTTTCGTAGTCGAATTCGCCGCCGCGCACGCGGAAGCCGCGGCGCGCCGCCACACCTTCGATCACCGAGACGCCGTCCATCCCGTCGGTCTTGAAGCCGTAGCGGGCGGTCAACAGTTGCGGGTAGCGCTCCAGCAGCAGGTTGCCCAGGTATTCGGCCACTTCTTCCTCGATCAGCGCGTTGGTGCCGATCGCATGGCTCGCGGCGAGCATCAGGCCGTCGCTGGCCATAGCGATCTTCGGCCACAGCATGCCGGGAGTGTCGACCAGCACGGTGTGCTTGCCGAGGTAGAGCTTTTGCTGGACCTTGGTCACGGCCGGTTCGTCGCCGACCTTGGCCACGCGTTTCTTCAGCAGCGCGTTCATCAGGGTGGACTTGCCGACGTTCGGAATCCCCATGATCATGATGCGCAGCGGCTTGGTCGGCACGCCGCGGTGCGGCGCCAGCGACAGGGCCAGGTCGGGGATGCGCGCGACATCCGCCGCTTTCTTGGTCGTCATCGGGTAAGCGGTCACGCCCTTGCGCGCCTCGTAGAACGCTTTCCACGCGGCGGTCGCGACCGGGTCTGCCAGGTCGGTCTTGTTCAGGATTTTCAGGCAGGGGCGCTGGCGGAAATTACGCAACTGGTCCACCAGCGGGTTGCAGCTCGCCTCCGGCAGGCGGGCGTCGAGGACTTCGATCACCAGATCGATGTTCTCCATCTGCTCGGCGGCTTCCTTCTTGGCCGCATTCATGTGCCCCGGGAACCATTGTATCGACATGCTCTATTCTCTCAATCTTCAATCAGGGCGCTATTTTACGCTGGTGCTGCGGCATCGAAGCAACAGACCAGCCGTTCTGGCCAGTCTGTTGATGCAATGCAACGCATTTGATCTTGACCGGCGCACACTTGTGGTTCTCGTCCCTGCCTGCAATCCGGAGAATTACATGCGCATCATCACCCATAAGGTCCCGAACAAGTCGCTGGCACGCTGGTTTGCATTCGGCATGCTGTGCGGCGTCATCGGCGCCGCCTGCTTCGTCGACCGCTTCCCGCTGCTGCCGGTCTAAAGTCTAAGGCCGCGTCGGGGCTCCCGGCTGGGCACAGGCACTGGGCGGCAGTGGCTGGCCCGGCTCGAAGGCCGCCAGGCGCTCGCGCGCCATGTTACGGTCCTTCGCATATTCGGCCAGATAGCGGTCCCGTTCCTCGCTCTGCCACTCCGCGTTCGACACCCCGTTCATCGACTTCGTGCGGCTGGCAACCACCCGCCCCGCCAGGCGCGGCATCAACAGGCGGTCCGGATCGACGTTCTCGCGCAGCAGGTAGCCGTCGACGTCGCGCAAGGTCAAGGGCAAGGCCGGCGTTTCGTCCGTCATCAGCTTGCCAAACACCGCCAGCCTGATCTCGCGCGGCCCGGTCTCGAGCACCTCGTTGTAGGTCGCCACCGCGAACGGCCGGCCACGCGCATCGTCAACCCGCCCGGTGACCACATAGCGGCCAGGCTGGCGTACATCGAGGCGCAGGTAGAAATTCAGCGACCCGTTCTCGACCGCTTCGCGCACCTGCCCGCTCCAGGTGGCCGGCAGGGTCGGCGTGTACACCACGTCGAACAGCGCGAAGCCATTGCGCCCTCCGGCGGTGTAGCGCACCTCGGTGCGAATGGTGCCGTGAAAGCCCGCCAGCCCGGTCTGCGCCGGCGACAGCACGCCGGCGAAGGCATTGTCGCCGGAGACCGGGTCGGCACCGGCGCCGTCGTCAGCAAAGGCCAGCGCCACCTGCCCGGTGGCACGGCTGGCGCCGTAAGTCATGCCCTGGGCCACCGCGCGCGTGACCACCAGCGGCACGGTTTCGCCCTGCGCATTCACTGCCCGCAGCGAGAACGCGGCGGATTCGCCGGCGGCCAGGTAGACATGGGATTGCGAAGTCTGCAGCAGCACCGTGGCGGAGGTAGCCCCGCCCTCGACCCGCATCGGGTGCATCTCGGCGATCGGCTGGTTCGGGTGCAGCTGGTCGGGGTTGTGCGCGGCCGGGCGCGACTCCATCGGGTATTTGCTGCCTTCGCGGTAGCTGCAATAGGTGTGGTCGGTGAGCTGGACGTGCTCGACCAGCTGGCGGCGGCGCTCGGCGCGGTCGTTCGGGATCGCCAGGCCTTCGTTGCCCCCGACCTGGCCGAAGAACTGGGGGCCGGCGGGCGGCGGCGCGGAGGCTACGGTGGAAGCCGCCTGTTCCGCGCCGCCTTTCATCCAGAGCCCGAGCGCGGCCAGCGCCGCCACACCGAGCCCAAGGGGCAAGGCGTAGCGGCGCCAGCCGCGTGGCGCAGCAGGTGTCTGCCTAGAAGGCACTGTTCACCACGGCGTTGCGCACGACCCCCACGATGCCGCCCCAATTGCCGTTGGCGTAGTGGTTGTAGGCCTCGCTGTCGTCGCGGAAGATCACCGAGTGATAGCTCCACTTGGCGCTGCCGCCCTCGTTGGCCGCGGTGCCGAGCGCGAGGTCGTTGCAGAACCAGTCGCTCGGATTGCAGTAGGAGCCGCCGGAACTGCCCGCCACGCCGCCGGTGCTGTGGTAGGCCACGGCCTCGTCGTCCTGGCCTGGCAGGATGCCCGAATAGGCGGTGCCCTTCGCGCCCGCGTACATGTAGAACCAGACGTTACGCGTGGTGTTGTGGTTGTACATGGCGCGCGCTGTCGACGTCTTGAGGTCCTGCACCAGCGGCTCCGAGGTGGTCCAGGAACCGGCGTCGGACAGTTCCGAGCCGCCGCCCGCACCCGATGCGGCGCGCACCCACTTGATGTTCCAGCCGGTCTGCGAGCTGCCGTCGCTGTTGCCGCATACGCCGGCCGTGTTGGCGCTGGCGTTCTTCTTCAGGCGCGCCGAGCCGCCGTAATTGGCCAGGGTATAGCCCATCATCAGGTCGCCGGCGCTGTGGGTGACCACATAGCACCAGTTGGTGCCGGTGCAGAAGCAGTCGAGTGCATCGCGCACCTTGCCGCTTTGCGAGGCGATGCTGCTGCGGCCGTCCCAGTTGACGGCCTTCTTGTTGATGCCCGCCGCAGTCGAGGACGGCCCCCAGTAGGCGAAGTCGTTGTAGTTGCCGATGGCCCCACCGCCGGTGCGGCCATTGATCCAGAGGGTGTAGTTGGCGGCGGATGCCAGGCTTGACGCGAGTAACAGGCACAGCGCGCAGATGATGCGTATTTGTCTCACTGTCTTTCTCCTTTTGTCGTCGTTGTCAGCCGACTGTACGGCTGAGTTCGACTCTATGCCTGACATTTACGCGTGTCAATTTGCACAATTGAAAAGGATTGCACTGTCGCTTTATTGGATCGGACCGCTCAGAGGGCCGTATTCACCACCGCGCTGCGCACCACGCCGACGATGCCGCCCCAGCTGCCGCCGGCATAGTGGTTGTAGTTCTCGACGTCGTCGCGAAACACCACCGAGTGCCAGCCCCACTTGGCGCGCCCGCCCTGGTTGGCCGCCGTGCCGAAGGTCAGGTCGTTGCAGAACCAGTCGCCCGGGTTGCAGCAGGAGCTGCCCGAACTGCCGGAAACGCCGCCGGTGCTGTGGTAGGCCACGACCTCGTCGTCCTGCCCCGGCAGCAGCGCCGAGTAGGCCGTGCCCCTGGCTGCCGCATACATGTAGAACCAGACGTTGCGCGTGGTGTTGTGGTTGTACATGGCGCGCGCGGTGGAGGTCTTGAGGTCCTGCACCAGCGGTTCGGAGGTGGTCCAGGAACCGGCGTCGGACAGTTCCGAGCCGCCGGCCGCGCCGGAGGCGGCGCGCACCCACTTGATGTTCCACCCTAGCTGCGAGCTGCCGTCGCTGTTGCCGCACACGCCACCAGTTGCCGGGCTCGCGTTCTTCTTCAGGCGCTGCGAGCCGCCGTAATTGGCCAGCGTATAGCCCATCATCAGGTCGCCCGCGCTGTGGGTGACGATATAGCACCAGTTGGTGCCGGTACAGAAGCAGTCGAGGGCGTCGCGGACCTTGCCGTTTTGCGTGGCGATGCTGTTGCGGCCGTCCCAGTCGACGGCCTTCTTGTTGACGCCGGCTGCGACCGTGGATGGTCCCCAGTAGTTGAAGTCGCTGTAGTTGCCGATCGCCCCGCCGCCGGTGCGGCCGTTGATCCAGAGGGTGTAGTTGGCCGCGGCTGCCAGGCTGGAAGCGAGGAACAGGCATAGCGCGCAGAAGCTGCGGATAGCTCTCACGGTTGTCTCCCTGTTATTGGTGTCGCCGAGTACGGGCGCGTCGAACCACACGGCCGCACCGGGGCGAAGTATCCAAGGAAGGGTTAGATCGGGAGGATGGGGGCTGCGTTCCGCGCTGAGGCTGCGCGTCGTGAACTCAGGTTCCGGCCTGCGCCGGAACGACGGTTTTGAAGCTGGAAATGAAAAAAAGCGTTTGCTATGTTCGGCTGCCCTTGCTCGTCATCCCGGCGAAGGCCGGGGTCCAAGTCCATCGCGCAGCCCAATCCCTATTCGAGCTCCGCCAGCACCTTCAAATGCGCCACCACGCTCCGCCCCAGCGCCGACAGCGCATACCCACCCTCGAGGCAGCTGACGATGCGGCCCTGTGCATACTGTTTGGCGATGCCCATCACCTGGCGCGTGATCCAGGCGTAGTCGGCCTCGACCAGGCCGATACCGCCCATGTCGTCCTCGCGGTGGCCGTCGAATCCGGCCGAGACGAAGATCATCTGCGGCTTGTGCGCATGCAGCGCGGGCAGCCACAGCTCCGTCACCAGCTTGCGCACCGCCTCGCCATCGCACAGCGCCGGCACCGGCACGTTGACGCTGGTGGCGGTGATCGGCTCAGGGTCGCAATACGGGTAGAAAGGATGCTGGAACAGGCTCACCATCAGCACGCGCGGGTCGTTGCGGAAGGCATCCGCCGTGCCGTTCCCGTGGTGGACGTCGAAGTCGACGATGGCTACGCGCTCCAGCCCGTGCACTTCCATCGCATGGCGCGCCGCGATCGCGACGTTATTGAAGAAGCAGAACCCCATCGGCTCGGTGGGCGTGGCGTGGTGCCCCGGCGGGCGTACCGAGCAGAAGGCGTTGTCGACTTCACCAAGGATCACGGCGTCGGTCGCCGCCACTGCCGCGCCGGCCGCGCGCAGGGCCGCCTGGTAGCTGTGGTGGCAGAGGATGGTGTCGCCATCGAGCGGATAGTAGTCGCCTTCGAGCGGCACGTTGTCGCGCACCAGCGCCACTGCGCCCGGCGTGTGGTTGCGCAGGATGTCGCTCATGTCGGCCAGCGGCGCGCTGCGCTGTTCCAGCAGGCCGTCCAGGCGGGCCGAGATCAGCTGGTCGTCGATCGCCTGCAGGCGCGCCGGCGATTCGGGGTGCCAGTCGCCCATCTCGTGCCGCAAGCAGTCGGGGTGGCTGTAGATTGCTGTGCTCATTGTGCTTGTCTCTGCCTGCGTATTTTGTGCCGGACCACCCATGCGCCATGCATGCGTGGCCGCGCCTGTTCACCCGCGCGCCCTTTCTCGCATAGAATCAATGCGAAGGCTTGTTGCCGACGGAGTATAAAGCTTGCCGATGGCGCTAATCTACCATGCCGGCGCCCGCCTCCGCTCGACCAGCATGGCGCCCGTATCGAATGAACCACCGAATGAACCACCGGAACCCAACCATGTTCAATCAACTACACGCCGCCGCGCGCCAGGTCAGCCAGGTCGTGGTCGGGAAGGACCAGCAGGTCCGCCTCGCCATCACCTGCCTGCTGGCGGGCGGCCACCTGCTGCTCGAAGACCTGCCCGGCGTGGGCAAAACCACGCTGGCGCATGCGCTGGCAATCTCGCTGGGCCTGAAGTTCAACCGTGTCCAGTTCACCAGCGACCTGCTGCCGGCCGACGTGGCCGGCATCTCCATCTACGAGCGCGAGAAGAACGACTTCGTATTCCACCCCGGCCCGATCTTCACCCAGGTGCTGCTGGCCGACGAGATCAACCGGGCGACGCCCAAGACCCAGTCCGGCCTGCTGGAAGCGATGGAAGAACGGCAGGTCAGCGCCGACGGCGTCACCCGCGCCCTGCCCGAACCCTTCTTCGTGATCGCGACCCAGAATCCGGCCAGCCAGGTCGGCACCTTCCCGCTGCCCGAGTCGCAGCTCGACCGCTTCCTGATGTGCCTCTCGCTGGGCTACCCGGACGCCGCCGCCGAACGCGCGCTGCTGATGGGTGAAGACCGGCGCGCCATGCTGCGCAACTTGCAGCCGGCGATGCAGCCGACCGAGCTGGCGCAAGCGCAGCGCGCGCTCAAGGAAATCCACGCCTCGCCTTCCTTGATTACGTATGTGCAGTCGCTGGCCCAGGCGTCGCGCCAGAACGGCCTGTTCGCCGAGGGCCTGTCGCCGCGCGCCGCCATCGCCCTGCTGCAGGCCGGGCGCGCCTGGGCGGCGCTGGAGGGACGCGACCACGTGATCCCCGAAGACATCCAGGCCGTGCTGGTGCCGGTCTGCGCCCACCGCCTGCGCCCGCTCAAGGCGGCGCAGGGCATGGCGCTGGCCAGCCGCGACCTGGTGCTGCAGCTGCAGAAGTCGGTCGCGCTGTAAATGGTGGCGGGCTCGAGCCGGTCATCGGGAGGACTGCGCGGCTGGGCGCGCCGCACGACCGGCAAATGGCTGCCGCGCCGCGGCACGCTTGACACGGGCGAAGTGGTGCTGAGCCAGCACCGCATCTTCATCCTGCCTTCGCGCGCAGGCATCGGCTTCGCCGTGCTGCTGCTGGTGCTGCTGGTCGGGTCGATCAATTACACGCTCGGCCTGGGCTTTGCCCTGACCTTCCTGGCGCTGTCCTGCGCGCTGGTCGACATGGTCTTCACCTACCGTAACCTGGCCCATCTACGCCTGCAGCAGGGCCGCGTGCCCGCGGTCTTCGCCGGCCAGGAAGCCCAGTTCGAACTGCACCTCACCAACCGCACCGCGCTGGCGCGCTACGGCGTCTGGATCGATTTCGCCGACAGCGCGGAGCAGCGCCACGTCACCGACATCGGCGCCCACGGCAGCGCGGCGGTGCTCCTTGGCGTGCCAACGAGCGCGCGCGGCTGGCTGCAGCCGGCGCGCGTGGTGCTGTCGACCCGCTTCCCGCTCGGCCTGTTCCGCGCCTGGAGCTACTGGCGCCCGGCGGCACGGGCCCTGGTCTACCCGCGCCCGGAAGAAGGCGCACCGCCGCTGCCATCCAGCGGAAGCGGCGCCGGCAGCGGACGCCTGGGGGGTAACGACGACTTCGCGGGCGTGCGCAGTTACCAGGCAGGCGACTCGCCGCGCCAGCTTGCATGGCGCCAGATCGCCCGGCTCGACCCCGCGCTCGGCGGGCAGCTTGTGACCAAGCATTTCGAAGGCGGCGTCAGCGACGAGCTGGTGCTCGATTTCGCCGCGCTCCCGGCCCAGCTCGACCTGGAACTGCGGCTGTCGCGCATGACGCGCTGGGTGCTCGATGCCGAGCAGCGCGCCCTGCCCTATGCCTTCCGCCTCGGCGCCACGCATTACGAAGCCGCCGCGGGCGCCGCCCACCAGGCGGCCTGCCTGCGCGCGCTGGCGCTGTACGGCATGAAGGAAGCTGCATGAAGGCCAACGCGCTCAAGGCACTCTCGCGCGACAAGGCCGACACCCTGCTGCTGCTGGGGAGCGCGGTGCTGGTGCTGGCGCCGCACACGGCGCACCTGCCGCTGTGGGTGTCGCTGCTGTGCGCGGCCACGCTGGCCTGGCGCGCCGCCGTTACGCTGCGCGGCAAACGCATGCCGTCGACGCTGGTGCTGCTGCCGATTGCTGCCGCCGCGATGGCGGGCGTTCAGTTCAGCTACGGGACCATCCTCGGGCGCGACGCCGGCGTTGCCATGCTGGTGCTGCTGGTCGCCTTCAAGATGCTGGAGATGCATGCGCGCCGCGATTTGTACGTGGTGATCTTCCTGTGCTTCTTCCTGGTGCTGACCAACTTCTTCTACGCGCAGGGCATCGGCAGCGCGCTGCTGATGGTGGCCGCGGTGCTGGCCCTGCTCACCACCCAGCTGTCCTTCCAGTTCACCGGCGTCGTGCCGCCGCTGCGCGCACGGCTTGGCCTCGGCCTGAAGATGCTGCTGTTCGCAGCGCCGATCGCGGTGGTGCTGTTCGTGGTGTTCCCGCGCCTGGGCGGGCCGCTGTGGAGCATGCCGGGCGGCGGCGGTGGTGGCGGTGGAAAGTCCGGCCTGTCCGACCGCATGGCCCCGGGCCAGATGTCGAGCCTGGCCATGTCGGACGACCCGGCCTTCCGGGTGCGCTTCCATGGCCGCGTGCCCGACAAGGGCCAGCTTTACTGGCGCGGCCTGGTGCTCGATGCTTTTGATGGCGTGGCCTGGACCCGCGGCGGCTCGACGCCGACGCGCACCAGCGTGCCCTTGCGCGTGCGCGGCGAGCCGCAGCGCTACGAGGTCACGCTGGAGCCGTCCGACACGCGCTGGCTGTTCACGCTCGAGATGCCGCGCCACCTGCCGCCGGTGGCCGGACACAAGGTCAGCGTCTCGCACCAGCTCGAGATGACCAGCAGCCGCCCGCTGGCGCAGCGCGTGCGCTATACGATGGCGTCCTATCCCGACTACACGCTGGACCGCGCCGATGCACTGGACGACCCGAGCCAGTGGCTGCTGCTGCCCTATGGCTTCAACCCGCGCGCCCTCGCCGCCGGCCTGGCATTGCGGAAGGAACCGGAGCCGGCCCGCCGCGTCAATGCCGTGCTGCGCCAGTTCCGCGAACAGCCCTTCAGCTACACCTTGGAGCCGCCGCTGCTCGGCCGCCATTCGATCGATGAATTCCTGTACGGGACGCGCAGCGGCTTTTGCGAGCATTACTCGGGCGCCTTCGTGTTCCTCATGCGCGCGGCCGGGATCCCGGCGCGCGTGGTCACCGGCTACCAGGGCGGCGAACTCAATCCGATCGACGGCTACATGACGGTGCGCCAGTCCGATGCCCACGCCTGGGCCGAGGTCTGGATGCACGGGCGCGGCTGGGTGCGGGTGGATCCGACCGCCGCGGTGGCGCCGGAGCGGGTGCGGCGCAACCTGGCCTCGGCGGTGGAAGCGCCGGCGCCCTTCGGCATCGACGCGCTGCGCGGCCTGTCGATGTTCCAGCTCGAGCGCGATTCGGTGCTGGGCCGCCTGCGCAACGCGATTGGCGCCGTCAACAACGGCTGGAACCAGTGGGTGCTGAACTACACGCCTGAACGCCAGCGCGGCGTGCTCAAGAACCTGCAGTCGAGCCTGGGAGGCTGGCGATTTGTCGCCTTGCTAACGTTTGGCGCTGGAGTGTTGCTCCTGGGCAGATTTTTGCACCGCCGCGGGGAAATTGATCCTGTCGAAGCGGTATACTCTTCCCTATGCAAGCGCCTTGCCCACCTGGGCCTGGCCCGTGCAGCGGACGAAGGGCCCACCTCCTATGCGGCCCGGATCGCGGCCACCCAACAGCTGGCGCCGCCATCACGTGAAGCCGCCGCCGAGTTCTTGCGCCGCTACAGCGCATGGCGCTATGCGCCACCCCAGCCCGAGACGACCGTGCGGCTGGCCACTACCTTGAAGAGTTTATTGTCGCAAGTTAGATGAAATCGATTGTTCCCCTGTTTGCTGCGTTGGCACTGGCCTTTGCCCCGATCGGGCAGGCTGATGCCGGCGCGAAGGATCCACACGCCCGTAGCGTTTCCGCCAAGGCCAAGCCTGGCAAAACGAAGGCAAAAGCGACGGCAAAGACCAAAGCCGCCAAGTCCGGCAAGCGGGTCTCGATCAAGTCGAGCCGCGTGATCAAGACCGCAGCGGCGGCCGCCGTGATCGACTACGACGGCGAGCACAGCAATTTCCTTGAATGGCAGGCCATGCGCGAGTTCATCGACGAGATGGTCAGCCAGCACGGCTTCGACCGCGCCTACCTGGAATCGCTGTTCGCCCAGGCCCGCTTCATCGATTCGGCCGTGCAGCTGGTCAAGCCCATGCCACCGGGCAAGCCGAAGAACTGGCAGGTCTACAGCAGCCGCTTCATCGAGCCGATCCGTATCGCCGCCGGCGTGCGCTTCTGGAACGAGCATGCCACGACCCTGGCGCGCGCCGAGGCCGCCTATGGCGTGCCGGCCGAGATCATCGTCGGCATCATCGGCGTCGAAACCATCTATGGCCGCGACACCGGCAAGTTCCGCGTGCTCGACACGCTGGCGACGCTGGCCTTCGGCTATCCGGACACGCCGAACCGCGCCAGCCGCATGCAGTTCTTCCGCAGCGAACTGGCCAACACCCTGCTGTTTGCACGCGAGCACAAGGTCGAACCGTTCTCGCTGCTCGGTTCGTTTGCGGGTGCGGTCGGCATGCCGCAGTTCATGCCAGGCAGCATCCTGAAATTTGGCGTCGACTTCAATGGCGACGGCCAGATCGACCTGCGCAATTCGCCCGAGGACGCGATCGGCAGCGTAGCCAACTTCCTGGTCCAGCACGGCTGGAAAACGGAATACCGCGACGCACCAGCGGTGCCGGCCGACGTGTCGCCGAACCATGCCTGGGAAAAGCTGCTCGACCGCGGCCTGGCCGCCACCTTGCGCCCGGAAGAGCTGCGCGCAGCTGGTGTCACGGCCGCCACTGCCCTTCCGGCCGAGCGCCTGTATGGACTGGTCGACCTGCAGAATGGCGCCGAGGCGACCGAATACTGGGTCGCGAACGATAACTTCTTTGCCATCACGAAGTACAACCGCAGTTATTTCTATGCCATGTCGGTGATCGAGCTGGGCCGGGCAGTAAGCGCTTCCAGGGCCAATTAGGCCTTGCTTAATGGAAAAGTTTGTATCGAGTTGTAACGCTTTGCGTTTGTTGTAGCCGCGCCTACGCTCCCCTTTTGCGTGCATACCCCCCGGGGGTATGCACCATTCTGCCCAAGATTCTCCCCAGAAACGTCCATCGGCGTCTCATACTCCCCAAATTGTTGCAATCCTGTCAGCATTTACCATACCGTGCGGCATCTCGGCCCGGATGGTTCTACACTGACGCTTAATCAAAAAACAATTAATGTTTCCGTGACTTTATGAGAGAATTGCATTGGGGCTATTGTTGCGGTGAGACAACAATACTCGGGATAGAAGTCTGATTCTTGTTGCTAGTGAGTATCAGATTGAAAATTAGTTGTACAATTGAATAGATAATTACGAAATACCAGATTCGGAGTCGAGCGCCGCATGGGGACTCCGTCCAACCCAAAATAGGATATTGAATCATGACAAACCAAGTCGGCATCGATATGAACAGCGATTCGGAGTCCGATGAACTCCTGCAATACAACCCGAACCGCCTGCTCGACACCCTGATCGAGAACCTGCGCCTGAAGAACGACGCTGCACTGTCGCGTGCCCTGGAAGTGGCGCCGCCGGTGATCTCGAAGATCCGCCACCACCGCCTGCCGGTCGGCGCTTCGCTGCTGATCCGCATGCACGAAGTCAGCGACCTGTCGATCCGCGACCTGCGTTACCTGATGGGCGACCGCCGCGCCAAGTTCCGCATCAGCGACAAGCAGTTCAAGCCGAAAGAAGGCGCATCGCCATCGAAAGAGGCGTAATCGCCGGCTGGCACAGTGCAGGGCCACGGCCCTGTTGTTGCCACGCCAGTTGTAGCCAGGAGGGTAATCGTCGCGACGCGCGTTGTGCAGTCGTGTAGATCGGCTTCCTGGACTGCAGGTAGTAAAAAAGCCATCCGTCGGATGGCTTTTTTGTTGGCTGCAGCGTTCGCTTCAAGCCGGGAACACGCCCGTCGACAGATAGCGGTCGCCGCGATCGCAGACCACGAACACGATCGTCGCATTCTCGACCGTCTGCGAGATGCGCAGCGCCACTTCGCAGGCGCCTGCCGCCGAGATGCCGCAGAAAATGCCCTCCTCGGCCGCCAGGCGGCGCGCCATCTGTTCGGCCGCGGCCTGGCCGACCGACTCCACCTGGTCCACGCGCGCGCGCTCGTAGATCTTCGGCAGGTAGGCTTCCGGCCACTTGCGGATGCCCGGGATCGACGAGCCTTCTTCCGGTTGGGCGCCGATGATGCGGATCGATTCCTTCTGTTCCTTCAGGTAGCGCGACACGCCCATGATGGTGCCGGTCGTGCCCATGGCGCTGACGAAATGGGTGACGCGGCCGTCGGTATCGCGCCAGATTTCCGGGCCGGTGGTTTCATAATGGGCGCGCGGATTGTCGCCATTCGCGAACTGGTCGAGGATGATGCCCTCGCCGTTCTTCTGCATTTGTTCGGCCATGTCGCGCGCGTATTCCATGCCGCCCGATTTCGGCGTCAGGATGATCCGCGCACCATAGGCGGCCATGCTCTGGCGGCGCTCGATCGACAGGTTGTCCGGCATCAAGAGCACCATCTTGTAGCCGCGGATCGCGGCGGCCATCGCCAGTGCGATCCCGGTATTGCCGCTGGTTGCTTCGATCAGGGTATCGCCCTGCTTGATCTGGCCGCGCTCTTCCGCGCCAAGAAGCATCGACATGGCGGCGCGGTCTTTCACCGAGCCGGCCGGGTTGTTGCCTTCGAGCTTGCCAAGGATGATGTTGTTGCGTGCGGCTGCGTCCGCGCCGGGCAGGCGCACCAGGCGCACCAGCGGGGTATTGCCGATCGTGTCTTCGATGGTCTTGTAAGCCATTCCTTGCTCTCTCGCGATTTCCTAAACCGCTATTCTAATCCGGACGGCAAGGTGGCGTTTGGAGCTGCCGCGAACCGTAGGGCGGCGCGGCTCAACCCGGCAGCCTGGCCAGCCCGCGGCGCTGACGCCGCCCACGCTTTCAAATCTCGTGAGCAGACGCCAAGGCTGCTCGAATTGCGCTTGAACGCGTGGACGGCGTTCGCGTTTCGGACGGATCAAGGCGCCAGGGAAAGCCGCCCAGCCTACGGAAAATCAGCGCTGCGGCAGCGGGTAGGTGGCGACACTGACGTTGCCGTCCTTGTCCACCGCCTGCACGCCGAAGAACACATTGTCCTTCGACAGGTCCACGGTTGCCTCGACCACGTTGCCGACCCACTTGGCACCCTGCCAGTTGGACGCGGTCGTCTCGCGCCACACGATGCGGTAGCCGGCCAGGTCCGGTTCCGCATTCGCCTGCCACACCAGGGTCGAATCGTTGGTCAGCTTGTCGGTGCGCAGCTTGACGTTCTGCGGCGCAGCCGGTGCCAGCGCCAGCGAGGCCAGCGCGGCCGCGTTCACCTTGGTCACCCTGGCGATGTAATCGTAGTCATTGAACTCCACCAGGTCGCCGTACACCTTGCCGTTTTCGGTGCGCAGGTCCTGGTGCTGGTGCGCGAAGTCTTCGGCCGGTTCGGTAAAACGCAGCGCCGCATAGCCCTGCTCCAGGAAGGGCATGTGGTCGCCCCCGCGCAGGTAACGGTCGGCGCGGTGGATCACCGACACCTTGAAGCCCTTCACATAGCGCTCACCCTGCTCCTTGGTATGGCGGGCCAGCTGGCGCGAGAGCGAATCGCTGTCGCCGCCGGTGGCCACCAGCTGGCGCACGGCCTCGCTCATTTCCTTGGTGGCAGGGATGCTCTGCGAGAACAGGCGCACCTGCTTGTTGTCCACCTTGCCATTGTCGGCGCGCGAGCTGCCGATGATATCGTTGGTGTACATGCCGGCCACGTTCAGGTTGTTCTTGCGCGCCTGTTCCGCCCAGTGGCGCGCGCCCAGCAGGCCCTGCTCTTCGGCAGCGACCGCCATGAACACGATGGTGGCGTCGAACTTGTACTTGGCCATCACGCAGGCCAGTTCCATGGCGGCGGCGGTGCCGGAGGCGTCGTCGTTGGCACCGGGGGCGTCGGCGGTGTAGTTCATCACATCGGTCACGCGCGAGTCGTAGTGGCCGCTGGTGACATAGATGCGGTCCTTCGAGGCTGCCTGGGTGCCCGGCAGCGTGGCGACCACGTTGACGATCTCGGTCGGGCGCGAAATGCGCGCCGACACCGGGGCGATGTGGCTGTCGAAGGCCACCTGAAGGGGCGTGCCGGCGCCGCAGCTTTCCAGCTCGGCCTTGATCCAGCGCCGGGCAGCGCCGATGCCGCGCGTCTCGGATTCGGTTTCCGACATGGTGTGGCGAGTGCCGAAGCTCACCAGCTTGGCGACATAGCCTTCGATGCGCTTGGGGGAGATTTCCGCCAGAATCTTGTTGATCTGGGGCTGCTGACGCTTGACGTCCGGGGCGGCCGGGCTTGCAGCTGCGGCAGCGGCGGAACCGGCTGCCACAGCGAGGAGTGCTGCTAACAGGGATGAAGAGATGCGTGCGTGAGGCATGAGTACCTTTCTGGTTGTCGTGTGCGAGTCGATATGCACATCTTCTCACGCGGATTGCTTGGTGTCAGTCAATACACAGCATGGCGGGCACAGCCCTGCCTAGCCCATAAAAAAAGGCTGCCGCGGCAGCCTTGTTGCTCATCAGGCGGCGAGCGCCAGCCTGGTCGGCGCAGCGCCTGGCTGCCGTGCCTCGTGCAAGCGGAACACGCTCACCACCTGCGCCAGGCGGCCGGCCTCGGCTTCGAGCGAGGCGGCCGATGCCGTCGCCTGCTGCACCAGCACCGCATTCTGGCGCGTGGCTTCGTCCATCTGCCCGATCGCATCGTTGACCTGGCCGATGCCGGTACTCTGTTCGGCGCTGGCGTGCGTGATGTCGGCCATGATGTCGGTGACGCGGCGTACCGAATCGACGATATCGTCCATGGTCGTGCCGGCTTCATCCACCAGGCGCGCGCCGGCATCGACGCGCTCGACCGAGCTGCCGATCAGTTCCTTGATCTCCTTGGCCGCCGCCGCCGAGCGCTGCGCGAGGCTGCGCACTTCGGTGGCCACGACCGCAAAGCCGCGGCCCTGCTCGCCGGCCCTGGCCGCTTCCACGGCGGCGTTCAGCGCGAGGATATTGGTCTGGAAGGCGATGCCGTCGATGACGCCGATGATGTCGACGATCTTCTTGGACGAGGCGTTGATCGAGGCCATCGTCTCCACTACCTGCGACACCACGGCGCCGCCGCGCAGCGCCACTTCGGACGCCGATTCCGCCAGTGCATTGGCCTGGCGCGCATTGTCCGCGTTCTGGCGCACGGTCGCGGTGAGCTGCTCCACCGACGCGGCAGTCGCTTCCAGGGTGCCGGCCTGGCGTTCGGTGCGTCCCGACAGGTCACGGTTGCCGTTGGCGATCTCGGTCGACACGCTGGCGATGCTCAGGGTGCCGTTGCGCACCTGCTCGACGATGCCCACCAGGCTGTCGCGCATGCCCTTCATGGCGAACAGCAGGCTGCCCTGGTCGTTGGGTGCCGTCTCGATCTTGACGCCCAGGTCGCCGGCCGCGATGGCGCCGACGATCGAGGCGGCGTAGTCCGGCTGGCCGCCGAGCTGGCGCAGCAGGCCGCGGGCGATATACCAGGCGCCCATGGCGCCGGCTGCGATGGCGCCCACGCACAGCAGCACCATCCAGCCGAAGAAACCGGAAGCCACGGCGCGCGCGCCGGCGGCGTCTTTGTTATTGAGTTTTTCCTGCAGGTCGATGAAGCGGTTGATGCTGGCCAGCCAGTCCACGAAGGCCGGCGCCGCCTGCTGCGCCAGCATTGCATTGGCTTCCTGTACCTGGCCTGCGGCCTGCAGCGCGCTGACGCGCTCGATCAGCGGCTTGGTGCGGCGCTCCTGTTCCTTGATGGCGGCCAGCGCTTCTTTCTCGGCCGGAGAAACCTCCGCCAGCTCCTGGAACAGCTTGTCCATCGGACCGGCCGAACGGGCGTAATTCTCGTCCAGGGTCTTGATCAGGCCATTTGGCGCGGCAGCGGCAGCCGGGTCGGCGGCCAGTACCACGTCGCGCAGCGCAATCGCACGGTCGTGGACGCTGCCGCGGAAATTGATGGCGTAGCGTTGCTTGACGTTGTTGACGTCGTTGATGCGGTTTAGCGTCTGGTCGATCTGTCCGACCCGGCTGATGGCCAGGCCAGTCAGGACTATCATCAGGAAGAAAACAGCACCGTAGCCGATTGCGAGGCGGGCACCGATAGTCAGGGACTTCTTTGTCATGGCGATATCGTTGGAATGGGGGCTGGACCGGTGCGCGGAATGCGCATTCTTAGTTTCCCAGCGGCAATCAGTAGAGTATCTTATAGACAGGGTTCCGCTAACAAATTCGTCATTAATGTTGTTGCAACCCAACAGACAATTTGGGTTATCGCCAACATTTCAATATAAGTGACGGAATTGAATATTTTGCGGCGAGAAGGTTTTGCTCGCGGAATGAAAAAACCCGCGTCGCCGCGGGTTCGTTCTGGTCCGTATGAGCTTACATCGCCGCCTTCTGCTCCGCCGGCTTGGCCTTGGCATCCGTCTTGGCCGAGGTTTTCTCGGCCTTGGCCGCAGCCGGCTTGGCAGCCGCGCCTTCCTTGGCCTTGCCGTTGACCTGCAGGCCGGCCTCGGACAGCTTCATGGCCTTCTTGTCGCCGACACCCTTCACGCGCTGCTGGAAGTCGGCCCAATCCTTGAACTCGCCCTTGGCGCGTTCGTCGAGGATCATTTTCGACATGCTCGGGCCCACGCCCTTGACGCCGTCAAGTAGCGCCGCGTCGGCCTTGTTGACGTCTACCTGGGCGAAGGCAAAGCTGGTCGAAGCGACCAGTGCGGCGACAGCAAGCATCAGTTTCTTGATCATGTGATTTTTTCTCCGTTGGTTTTCGCAGGCTGGACGGCGACGCCGCCCATCCCTGCATTAACGGAGCTGCCCGGCCGCCGTTGACGGGCCGGGTTTGATCGAGCTCAACCGGGGAACAGTTCTTCCCGGGTCACGGTCGCCGTGCCCAGCTTGCCGACCACGATGCCGCCTGCGCGGTTGGCGGTGGCGAGGGCTTCGGCCAGCGGCGCGCCTGCGCCCAGCATCGCGGCCAGGGTCGCAATGACGGTGTCGCCCGCGCCCGAGACGTCGAACACTTCGCGCGCGTCGGCGTGCACGTGCAGCACTTCACCGGCGCTGTACAGGCTCATGCCCTCTTCCGAACGGGTGAGCAGCAGCGCGTCCAGGCCCAGCTCGACCCGCAGGCGCTGGGCCTTTTCCGTCAGCTGTTCCTCGGTCTTCCAGGTGCCGACCACGCGCTGCAGTTCCGAGCGGTTCGGGGTCAGGATGGTGGCGCCCTGGTAGGGCGAGAAATCGTCGCCCTTCGGGTCGACCAGCACGATCTTGCCGGCCGCGCGCGCAGCTTTCACCATCTCGGCCACGTTTACCAGCGCGCCCTTGTTGTAGTCGGACATGATGATCACGTCGTAGTCGGGCAGCAGCGCCTTGAACTGGTCGAGCTTGTCGCGCAGGACGGTTTCGGTCGGGGCGTCCTCGAAGTCGATGCGCACCATCTGCTGCTGGCGGCCGATGACGCGCAGCTTGATGATGGTGGAAATCGCGTCGTCGCGCTTCAGGTAGCTGTGGATCGCGGCGCCGGCCAGCAGTTTCTCGACTTCGTCGCCCGCTTCGTCGTTACCGGTCACGCCCAGCAGGCCAGTATGGGCGCCCAGCGCGGCCGCATTGCGCGCCACGTTGGCGGCGCCGCCCAGGCGCTCTTCGCGGCGCTCGATGCGCACCACGGGCACCGGGGCTTCGGGCGAGATGCGCGAGACTTCCCCGAACCAGTAGCGATCTAACATGACGTCGCCCACCACCAGCAGGCGGACATTCGAGAGTTGCGGGGCCGCCTGGTGGCGGAAACTGTCAGTCGCCAGCAGGCGGCTCGGGGTCAGGTCGGTCATGGGTCTGTCTTCTCGATGCGGCAATGCGCCGCATCAGTTCATCACGTTGAGTTCTTCGCTACGGCGCGGCGGGTAGGTCTCCCAGCGGCTGCAGCCCGGGCATTGCCAGTAGAACTGGCGCGCCTTGAAGCCGCAGTGGCTGCACTGGTAGCGCGCCAGCTTCTGGGTGTAGCGCTGCACCAGGTTCTTCACCATCGACAGCTCTTCCCAGACGTGGGCGGGAGCGTCCATCAGGCGCGCTTCCAGCAGCTTGTCCAGGCCCAGCAGGGTTGGGTTGCGGCGCAGTTCCTCGATCACCAGCTGCTTGGCCGCCTCCACGCCATCGAGTTCGATGACGGCCTTGAATACCACCTCCACCAGGTCGATCGACGAGGCCTCGAGCAGGTAGGCGCGCAGCAGGTTGACGCCTTCCTGCGGCCGCCCCACCTTGCGGTAGCCATCCATCAGGCGTGCGGCCACCAGCGCCACGTGCGGCACGCTCTGGTGCTCGACGCGGCGCCAGGTCATGATCGCGGCTTCGACGTCGCCCTGGGCCAGCTGGGCGTCGCCATACAGGATGGTGGCGCGCACGCTGGAGCGGTCGACCTGGATCGCCTTGTCCAGCAGTTCCATGGCGTCGCTCGGCTGCAGGTGCACGATGGCGTCCTGCGCCAGCTCGCAATAGAACTGGGCGATTTCCTTCTGGCGCGCACCGGCGCCCGATTCCTGCAGGCCACAAGCGACATCGATCGCGCGGCGCCATTCCTTTTCGCGCTGGTAGATTTCCAGCAGCGCGCGGCGCGCCGGCACGGCATAGGTGGTGTCGACCAGCAGGTTGAAGGTCTCTTCGGCGCGGTCCAGCAGGCCGGCTTTTAAATAGTCCATGCCGAGTTCGTACTGGGCCTGGGCCTTCTGCTCGCCCGGCAGGTCGGGACGCGACAGCAGGTTCTGGTGGACGCGGATGGCGCGCTCGATCTCGCCGCGGCGGCGGAACAGGTTACCAAGGGCAAAGTGCATGTCGGCCGATTCCGGGTCGAGCTTGACGATCTCGATGAAGGAATCGATGGCCTTGTCGGGCTGGTCGTTGAGCAGGTGGTTCAGGCCCTTGAAGTAGCCGCGCGGCAGGGAGCGCGACTCGGACACGATTTCATTGATGTCGACGCGGGCGGCGATCCAGCCCAGGCCGAAGAAAAAGGGGATGCCAAGCAGCATCCAGATTTCGAATTCCATGTGTTTTTATTCTTTGTGGCGTGTAAGCAGAGCTTACAGCGCCGGGTTCACGGCATCCGGCTGCGGCTGGGCGGCGCCGGTACCGGCGGCGCTCTGCAGGGCCTGGATGGTGTTCTTGTGCTGCGAGGTCTGGCGGCGCTGGCGGAACACGGTCGGCGTCAGGGCCAGGATGCCAAGGGCTGCGCCGGCGATGAAGAAAGCCAGCAGCATCAGCACGAGCGGGCCGCGCAATTCATAGTTGAGGAAGAAATGCAGGTCGACTTCCTGGGTGTTTTTCAGCGCGAAGCCGAAGAACAGCACGAACAGGATGAAGCCGGCGATGGTTGAAACAAATTTCATCGGAAGTGACCGCTGGTTGAGTGCGCAATGGCGAAGTGTCGCATATCCAACATGATATTTCAAAAGGCGTGAGGCTGCCGGGCGGCTGAGCCACGACGAACCCACCAAAAAAAACGGCATCCCCAAGGGGACGCCGTTCTTGCCTGCCAGTTCGCAGACGACTCCAGAAGACCTCAGTCCTCGACGATCGGTTGCCCGACCATGGCGTCCACCCGCTCGCGCAACTGTTTGCCCGGCTTGAAGTGAGGCACCCGTTTTTCGGGCACCATCACCTTGTCGCCGGACTTCGGGTTGCGGCCGATGCGCGGGGGCCGGCTGTTCAGCGCGAAGCTGCCGAAACCGCGGATCTCGATGCGTTGCCCGGTCGCCAGGGCGTTGGTCATCGCATCGAGGATGGTCTTGACAGCGAATTCCGCGTCTTTCGCCACCAGCTGGGAATAACGCTCAGCCAGTCGGTTGATCAGCTCGGACTTGGTCATCTCGTCGCCTCAGGAACTATTAGTTCTTGTTATCGAACTTGGCCTTCAGCAGTGCGCCCAGGCTGGTGGTGCCGGTAGCAGCGCTGTTGTCGTTGGCCAGCTTGCTCATCGCTTCCTGGGTCTCGACATTGTCTTTCGCCTTGATCGACAGCTGGATGCTGCGAGCCTTGCGATCGATGTTGATGACCAGTGCTTCGACGGTGTCGCCCACTTTCAGGTGGGTGCCGGCGTCTTCCACGCGGTCACGCGAGATTTCCGAAGCGCGCAGGTAGCCTTCGACTTCTTCGCTCAGCGAGATCACGGCGCCTTTTGGCTCAACCGACTTGACGGTACCGGTCACCAGCGAACCCTTGTCGTTCATCGACGAGAAGGTGTTGAACGGGTCGCCTTCCATCTGCTTCACGCCCAGCGAAACACGCTCGCGCTCGACGTCGATTGCCAGGACAACGGCTTCCAGCTCGTCGCCCTTCTTGAAGCGACGCACGGCTTCTTCGCCGGCTTCGGTCCACGACAGGTCCGACAGGTGGACCAGGCCATCGATGTTGCCCGGCAGGCCGATGAAGACGCCGAAGTCGGTGATCGACTTGATCGAACCCTTGACCTTGTCGCCCTTCTTGTGGGTGACGCCGAAGTCGTCCCATGGATTCGCTTTGCACTGCTTCATGCCCAGCGAAATACGGCGACGCTCTTCGTCGATTTCCAGGACCATGACTTCCACTTCGTCGCCCAGCTGGACAACCTTGTTTGGAGCCACGTTCTTGTTGGTCCAGTCCATCTCCGACACGTGCACCAGGCCTTCGATGCCCTGCTCGACTTCGACGAACGCGCCGTAGTCGGTGAGGTTCGTGACTTTACCGAACAGGCGGGTGCTCTGTGGGTAACGACGCGACAGGCCGGTCCAAGGATCGTCGCCCAGCTGCTTGACACCCAGCGAGACGCGGTTCTTTTCCTGGTCGTACTTGAGGACCTTGGCGGTGATTTCCTGGCCAACCGACAGGACTTCGGACGGGTGACGCACGCGACGCCATGCCAGGTCGGTGATGTGCAGCAGGCCGTCGATGCCACCCAGGTCCACGAACGCGCCGTAGTCGGTGATGTTCTTGACGACGCCGGTAACCACGGTGCCTTCTTTCAGGGTTTCCATCAGCTTCTGGCGCTCTTCGCCCATCGAAGCTTCGATGACAGCGCGGCGCGACAGCACGACGTTGTTACGCTTGCGGTCCAGCTTGATGACCTTGAATTCGAGGGTCTTGCCTTCGAATGGGGTGGTGTCCTTGACCGGACGGGTGTCGACCAGCGAACCCGGCAGGAACGCGCGGATGCCGTTCGTCAGGACGGTCAGGCCGCCTTTGACTTTACCGTTGACGGTACCGGTGACGATCTCGCCCGATTCCATTGCTTTTTCCAGAGCCAGCCACGATGCCAGGCGCTTGGCCTTGTCGCGCGACAGGATGGTATCGCCGAAACCATTTTCCAGCGATTCGATGGCCACGGAAACGAAGTCGCCAACAGCGACTTCCAGTTCGCCCTGGTCATTCTTGAATTCTTCGATAGGGATGAAGGCTTCCGACTTCAGGCCTGCGTTGACGATCACGAAGTTGTGATCCAGACGCACGACTTCAGCGGAAATGACTTCGCCCGAACGCATGTCTTGACGCGACAGCGATTCTTCAAACAGGGCGGCAAAGCTTTCCATACCGGTTGCTTCGGTGGTTGCAGTAGACATAAAGGTTATTACTCGAGTTAGCCCAGCAGGCCGACGATAATGCGGACTGAACTGGGGTTAGGTTGAAACACACCTGCGAAAACAGAATTGTTGTCGCAGGCACCCTACAGGACGATGTGCTGTTGTTGGGCTTGCGTACCAGGCGCATGAACTGCCGCACCTGCTACATTCACCACCTCTTCCAGCACGTCATCCCGGCGCAGTCGCAAACAATGCCACTGGCATTGTTTGCCCCAAGTTCCTGTGCGTTTCCCGCGGCGATGACTCGAGCCAACGATGACGCAACGAACCTGGATTCCGGCCTGCGCCGGAATGACGGTTTTTAGGCTGACAACTCCGGGCAAACCGCCATTTCTAAACTTTCAACACCAAACTCAGGCGTCGAAATCAAGCATGCGCATACCACGACAACACCTGTTCGACCGCTTCCGCAGCCGTCATATCGGAGGTATCGAGGAGATGCGCATCTGCCGCCGGGGCCAGCGGGGCGATCGCGCGCTTTGTGTCGCGTTCGTCTCGCTCCTGCAAATCCGCCAGCAGATCGTCCATATTAGCAGAAATTCCTTTGTCAATCAATTGCTTATACCTGCGCTCGGCACGTGCCTTGACGCTTGCGGTCAAGAAAACTTTTAACTTCGCGCCAGGAAATATCACGGTGCCCATGTCGCGTCCATCGGCCACCAGGCCGGGGGCTTCGCGGAAGCCCAGCTGCAGCGCGAACAGCGCATGGCGCACGGTCGGCAGCGCAGCGATCTTCGATGCGATGTTGCCAACTTCTTCCGCGCGGATCGCTGCCGTCACGTTCTCGTTGTTCAGGAACACGTCACCGCCGACAAAACGCGCAGGCAGGTGCTCGGCCAGCTTGGCGATAGCGTGCTCGTCGCGCAGCTCGACGCCGCGGCGTAGCGCCTGCAAGGCGGTCAGGCGGTACAGCGCGCCTGAGTCGAGCAGGTGAAAGCTGAGGCGCTCGGCGACGCGAGAGGCAACCGTGCCCTTGCCGGAGGCGGTCGGGCCGTCGATGGCGATCACTGGGATAGGATTGTTCGGCATATTTTTGTCAGGCGGGCAGTTGTAGGGTGGGCGGGTTTCCGCCCACGCGGTTACGTGTTCAGAATAATTCGTTCCTGGCGATACCCGCGAACGCCTCGAAATACTCGGGGAAGGTCTTGGCCACGCACTTCGGGTCGTTGATGCGCATGGCGTTGCCCCTGCGCGCCTTGCCGTCGAGAGAAGCCAGCGAGAAGCACATCGCCATCCGGTGGTCGTCGTAGGTGTCGATGGTGGCGGGCTTCAGCTGCTCGGGCGGGGTGATGCGGATGTAGTCCGGCCCCTCCTCCACTTCGGCGCCGACCTTGCGCAATTCGGTCGCCATCGCGGCCAGGCGGTCGGTTTCCTTCACGCGCCAGCTGCCGATATTGCGCAGCGTGCTCGGGCCGTCCGCATACAGCGCGGCCACCGCGATGGTCATCGCCGCGTCCGGGATGTGGTTGAAGTCGGCGTCGATGGCTTTCAATACGCCGTTCGAACGCGCCTCGATCCAGTTCTCGCCGCGGGTGACGATGGCGCCCATGCGCTCGAGCGCGTCGGCGAAGCGCACGTCGCCCTGGATGCTGTGTTCGCCCACGCCCTCGACCCGCACCGGCCCGCCGCCGATCGCGCCGGCCGCCAAAAAGTACGAGGCCGACGAGGCATCGCCCTCGACATGGATGCTGCCCGGCGAGGCGTAGCGCTGGCCCGGATGCACGGTGAACGAGGACCAGCCGTTCTGCTCCACCGTCACGCCGAAGCGGCGCATCAGGTTCAGGGTGATCTCGATATAGGGCTTGGAAATCAGCTCGCCGACCACGTCGATCGATACCGCGTGAGTGAGGGCCATCAGGGGCGCCGCCATCAGGAGCGCAGTCAGGAACTGGCTCGACACATTGCCGCGCACCGCCATGCGGTGCGCGTGGATGTGGCCACGGCGGATGCGCAGTGGCGGGAAACCGGCTTCGCCGGTGTACTCGATCTGGGCGCCGACCTCGTTCAGTGCCTCGACCAGGTCGCCGATCGGGCGTTCGTGCATGCGCGAGACGCCGTGCAGGGTGTAGTCGCCGCCGATCACGGCCAGGGCGGCGGTGAGCGGGCGGATCGCGGTGCCGGCATTGCCCATGAAGAGGTCGGCCTGGTGGACCGGCAGCACGCCGCCATTGCCGTGGACGATGACGGTGCGCTCGTCGACTTCATCCCACTTGATGCCGAGCGAACGCAGCGCCCCCAGCATCACCATGGTGTCGTCCGAGGCCAGCAGGTCGTGGATGGTGGTGGTGCCTTCGGACAGCGCCGCGAGCAGCAGCGTGCGGTTCGAGATGCTCTTGGAACCCGGCAGGCGCACCGATCCTTCGACGTGGATGACCGGCTCTAAGTCGATGTGTTCGGGGTAGTGTTTAGACTGCGTCATTCTGTGTCCTGGTGTTGCGGCGGGGGCGAGCCGGCCTCGATCGCCTCGATCCATTCGCGCCGCGCGCGCTGCGCGTTGGCGTAAACAGCTTCGAGGCCGGGACCGTCGGCGGCTGCAAGGTGGGCCCGCAATGTCGTTAATTGTGCCAGATAAGCATCGAGCTCGTGGAGCAAGGCGTCGCGGTTGGCCAGGCTGATGTCGCGCCACATCTCGGGCGAGGAGCCGGCGATGCGGGTGAAATCGCGGAAGCCGCTGGCGGCGTACTGGAACAGCATGCCCGCATGCGGCTTGGCGGCGATGTCGTCCACCAGCGCATAGGCCAGCAAATGCGGCAGGTGGCTGACTGCGGCGAACACGCGGTCGTGGTCTTGCGCGCTCAAGGTATGGATGAGCGAGCCGCACAGGCGCCAGGCGCTTGCTACGCGCTCGACGTCGCCGGCGGCGTTTTCCGGCAGCGGCGTGAGCACGGTCTTCTTGCCACGGTACAGGCCGGGCATTGCGGCATCGGGACCGTTCGATTCGCTGCCGGCGATCGGGTGGCCGGGCACGAACTGGCCGACATGCGCGCCCAATGCTGCACGTGCGGCAGCCACCACGTCGCACTTGGTACTGCCGGCGTCGGTGATGATGGTCTGCGGCTCGAGATAAGGCAGGAGCGAAGCCAGGATAGGCCCGGTCTGGCCCACGGGCGCAGCGAGCAGCACCAGGTCGGCGCCGCGCATGGCATCTTGCGGCGTGGCGCAGACTTCGTCGACGATGCCCAGCTCCAGCGCGCGTGCCATCGCGTCGGGCGAGCGCCCCAGGCCGGCCACCGTGCGCACTGCGCCGGCCTCCTTCAGCGCCAGCGCGAAGGATCCGCCGATCAGGCCGGCGCCGACGATGACGAGCCGTTCGATCATCAACCCAAGGCCTTCTTCAGCGCTTCGATGAAGGTAGCGTTCTCCTGCGGCAGGCCGATCGAGATGCGCAGCCACTGCGGCAGGCCATAGTTACCGACCGGGCGCACGATCACGCCCTGCTTGAGCAGCGCCAGGTTGACGCGTGCACCGGCCGCGTCGTCGCTGCCGACCTTGACCAGCACGAAGTTGCCGAACGACGGCACATATTCCAGGCCCAGCTCTTCAAAAGCGGCGATCATCTGCTGGTAGCCCTCGGCGTTGTTGCGGGCGCCCTTCTCCAGGAATTCCTTGTCGTTCAGCGCGGCGATCGCCGCGGCCTGCGCCAGCGAGTTGACGTTGAAAGGCTGCCGGATGCGGTTCATCAGGTCGGTCACCGCAGGCTGGGCGATGGCGAAGCCCACGCGCAGGCCGGCCAGGCCGTAGGCTTTCGAGAAGGTGCGCGAGACGACCAGGTTCGGGTATTTGCGCACCCAGGCACTCGACTCGAACTGGTGCGCCAAGGCCAGGTATTCGTTATAGGCCTCGTCGAGCACCACGACCACGTTGGCCGGGACCTTGTCCAGGAAGGCTTCGATCTGCTCGGCCGAAATGAAGGTGCCCGTCGGGTTATTCGGGTTGGCGACATAGACCAGGCGGGTGTCGGCTTCGATGGCCGCCGCCATCGCATCCAGGTCGTGGCCGTAGTCCCTGGCGGGGACCACGATCGCGCGCCCGCCCACGCCCTGGGTTGCCAGCGCATACACGGCGAAGGAATACTGCGAGTACACCACCGACTCGCCCTTCTGCACGAAGGCGTGGGCGGCGATTTCGAGGATGTCGTTGCTGCCGTTGCCCAATGTGATCCATTCGGCCGGCACGTCGTAGCGGCTTGATAACGCGGCCTTCAGCTCGAAACCGTTGGCGTCCGGGTAGCGGCCCAGGTCTGCGGCGGCCTGCGCCATCGCGGCGCGGCTCGACTCCGGCACGCCGAACGGGTTCTCGTTCGAGGCCAGCTTGACGATGCTGGCTTCGTCGAGGCCGAACTCTCTGGCGACTTCAGCGATGGGTTTGCCGGCCTGGTAAGGGGCGATGGCGCGAACGTAATCTGGACCGAATTGGGACATGGGATTCTCGAATAAAAGTAGAAATCAGGAAGCGCTCAGAGGCTTTGCGGGTAGGAACCCAGCACCTTGAAGAAAGCGGCGTTGTCTTTCAGTTCTTCCAGCGCGCGGCTGACGGCGGCATCGTGGACGTGGCCTTCGATGTCGACATAAAAATAGTATTCCCAGGTGCCGATGCGCGCCGGGCGCGATTCGAAGCGGGTCATTGACACGCCATGCTTCGCCAGCGGCGCCAGCAAATTGTAGACGGCGCCGGCCTTGTTCGGCACGGCCAGCACCACCGAGGTGTGGTCGCGGCCCGATGGGCCGGTCTGCAGGCTGCCGATCACCGCGAAGCGGGTGCGGTTGTGCGGATCGTCCTGGATGTGGGCCTGCACCACGCCGAGTTGATACTGCTCGCCCGCCATCTCGCTGGCGATCGCCGCAACCGTCGGGTCCTGGCTGGCCAGGATCGCGGCTTCGGCATTCGACGCGACGGCGCGACGCTCGATGCCGGGATGGTGCAGGTTGAGCCAGACCTGGCACTGGGCCAGCGCCTGCGAGTGTGCGCAGACGACGCTGACGCCATCCATGGAACCGGTTTTCGTCATCAGGCTGTGGTGCACGGGAATGGAGATCTCGCCGCTGATGGTAGTGGTCGTCGCCAGCATCAGGTCGAGCGTACGGTTGATCGCCCCTTCCGACGAGTTCTCGACCGGGACCACGCCGAAGTCGGCGGTGCCGGCCTCGGTAGCGCGGAACACCTCGTCGATCGACACGCAGGGCAGCGTCTCGATGGCGGTGCCGAACTGCTGGAACACGGCCTGCTCGCTGAAGGTGCCGGACGGGCCGAGATAGGCCACCGTGACGCGCTTTTCGAGTGCGCGGCAGGCCGACATGATCTCGCGGAAGATGGTCTGGACGTCCTGGTCTTTCAGCGGGCCGGGGTTGCGCTCGGCCACGCCGCGCAGCACCTGCGCTTCGCGCTCGGGGCGGAACACCGGGGCGTTGGTTTCGGCCTTGACGTGGCCGACTTCCTGGGCGACGCGGCCGCGCCGGCCCAGGAGTTCCAGGATTTGCGCGTCGATCGCATCGATCTGTTCGCGCAGGGGGGTGAGTTTTTCGGACATGTAGTTCAACCAGAAATCGGGCGTTGGCAAAATTCGCGGCGCGGCGTGAACGCGTTCTCGTAGGGTGGGCGGGTTTCCCGCCCACGCGGTGATAGTTAGCCCGTGAAAACCGTTTCGCGTCCGTGCTACCGCTGGATGAACGCGCGGGCGGCGGAGCCGCCCACCCTACGGGTCACGGCAATTCGGGCTTACCGTCCCGCGAATTCGTTCAAATAATCGACGAGGGCTTGCACCCCCTCGAGCGGCATCGCGTTGTAGATCGATGCCCGCATGCCGCCGACGGACTTGTGGCCCTTCAGTTGCAGCAGCCCGCGCGCCTTCGCGCCGGCCAGGAATTGTTCGTTCAGGGATTCGTCGCGCAGGAAGAACGGTATGTTCATGCGCGAGCGGCAGTCCAGCGCCACGCGATTCTGGTAAAAATCGTCGGCGTCCAGCGCCTCGTACAGCAGGCGCGCTTTCTCGATATTACGCTGTTCCATCGCCGCCACCCCGCCCTGCGCCTTGAGGTGGGCAAACACCAGGCCCGCGATATAGATCGCATAGGTCGGCGGCGTATTGAACATCGATTCGTGCTCGGCCACCGTCTTGTAGTGGAAGGCCGAGGGGCAGTCCGGCAGCGCATCCTCCAGCAGGTCGTCGCGCACGATCACGATGGTCAGGCCGGCCGGGCCGATATTCTTCTGGGCGCCGGCGAAGATCAGGCCGTACTGCGACACGTCGATGGTCCGCGACAGGATGTGCGAAGACATGTCGGCCACGATCGGCAGGCGTGGATCGACCTTGGGCACGAAGTTGTACTCGACTCCGTCGATGGTTTCGTTGGTGCAGATGTGGAGGTAAGCCGCGCCGGGGGTGAGGCGCCAGGTGTCCTGTGGCGGCACCGAAGTAAACCCGCCCGCTTCGCCGGATGCGGCGATGTTCACGTTGGCGTAGCGTTTAGCTTCCTTGATCGACTTGCCAGACCAGGTTCCGGTGTGGATGAAGTCGATGGTGGCCGGCTGGCCGCAGCAGCCGGCCAGGTTCATCGGGATGATGGCGTTCTGCGCCAGTCCCCCGCCCTGCATGAACAGGATCTTGTAGTTGGGCGGCACCGCCAGCAGTTCGCGCAGGTCGGCCTCGGCCTGCTTGTAGATCGAGATGAATTCCGGACCGCGGTGGCTCATCTCCATGACCGACATGCCGCTGCCGTGCCAGTCGAGCATCTCGCTCGCTGCCTGCTGCAGCACTACCTTCGGAAGCACGGCCGGTCCGGCCGAGAAATTATGGATCTGCGTGGGTTGGGCCATGCGGCGGTCCTTTCCTGTCCTGTTAGGGTTTCTGCACGTCCTGCATCACATCCTGCATCAGCTTGCCGAGACGCGGGGTCACGACACGCTGGCCGACCGCCATGCTTTCGGCCGTCAGCCGCGGGGTCACCGACAGCATCTTGCGGCCCAGAGACGTGCGGTAGAAGACGGTCAGCTCCTTGATCTCGGCAACCGTGTAGTGGGTGGCATACAGTGGCACCATTTCGGCGATCATGTCGTCGGTCAGGGTCGGATCGCGGAACAGCTTGCCGACTGCCCTGGTCACGCTCGGCAGCATCCTGTCGATTTTCGCCAGCGCTTCCTGCTTCTTCTCCGCGTTCATGCCAGGGTCGCTCTGCACGACACTCGCGAGCTGGGCGCGCATCATCGCCGGCATGGCCTTTTCCATCTCCGCAAATTGCGCGGTCATCAGCTTGCGAACTTCCATTGCATCGAGCATGGCCTTGACGGCGACGGTGGTCTGCGGGTCCGCGCCAGGTGCGGCCAGGGCGAAGGATGGGAGGGCTGCAAACGTGGCGACAGCGGCCAGGGAAACGAAGAATTTTTTCATCGGGCTCTTAAGCGGCCGGTGCAGCCGGTGACGTCGACTTGCGCACAGGCTCACCAGGCCGTGCGAAAAACAGAAGGGCTGCACGAGGCAGCCCTTCCCTTGCAGTTTACTCCGGCGCCTGTTCGAGCTCGACCTCTTCGAGGTCGGTTTCGACGATGCGCTGCAGGCCGGACAGCTTGGTGCCGTCTTCCACTGCGATCAGGGTCACGCCCTGGGTCGCGCGGCCCATCTCGCGGATCTCCGACACGCGGGTGCGGATCAACACACCGCCGGTCGTGATCAGCATGATCTCGTCGGTGGTGTCGACCAGGGTCGCGGCGACGACCTTGCCGTTACGCTCGCTGGTCTGGATCGCGATCATGCCCTTGGTGCCGCGGCCATGGCGGGTGTATTCAAGGATCGGGGTGCGCTTGCCGAAGCCGTTCTCGGTGGCCGTGAGCACCGACTGCTGCTCGTTCTCGGCCACCAGCAGCGCGATGACCTGCTGGCCTTCTTCGAGGTTCATGCCGCGCACGCCTCTAGCGGTACGGCCCATCGGGCGCACGTCGTTCTCGTCGAAGCGCACTGCCTTGCCGCCGTCCGAGAACAGCATCACGTCGTGCTGGCCGTCGGTGAGTGCGGCGCCGATCAGGAAGTCGCCTTCGTCCAGGTCGACCGCGATGATGCCGGCCTTGCGCGGGTTGCTGAAGTCCTTCAGCGGGGTTTTCTTGACGGTGCCGAGCGAAGTCGACATGAACACGTAGTGGTCTTCCGGGAAGCTGCGGTTCACGCCCGACAGCGGCAGGATCACCGTGATCTTCTCGTTGTCCTGCAGCGGGAACATGTTGACGATCGGCTTGCCGCGCGAATTGCGCGAGCCTTGCGGCACTTCCCAAACCTTCAGCCAGTACATGCGGCCGCGGTTCGAGAAGCACAGCATGTAGTCGTGCGTATTCGCGATGAACAGCTGGTCGATCCAGTCTTCGTCTTTGGTCGCCATCGCCTGCTTGCCGCGGCCGCCGCGCTTCTGGGCGCGATATTCGGCGATCGGCTGCGACTTCATGTAGCCGGTATGCGAGAGCGTGACCACCATGTCCTGCGGGGTGATCAGGTCTTCGGTATCCAGGTCGCTGGCATTGTGCTCGATGACAGAACGGCGGGTGTCCTTGCCGTTCTCGGCGTAGTCGGTCTTGATCTGGACCATCTCGTCGCTGATGATGGTCGTCACGCGTTCCGGACGCGACAGGATGTCGAGCAGGTCGGCGATGTGCGACATCACTTCCTTGTACTCGTTGACGATCTTGTCCTGCTCCAGGCCGGTGAGGCGCTGCAGGCGCATCTGCAGGATTTCCTGGGCCTGCTCGTCGGACAGCTTGTACAGGCCATCAAGCTGCATGCCGTAGTGCTTCGGCAGGTGCTCGGGACGGAAAGCCTCGACGCCGCCGATGGTGCTGCCTTCTGCGGTACGCAGCAGCATTTCGCGGACCAGGGACGAATCCCAGGCCTTCTGCATCAGTTCCACTTTCGCGATCGGCGGGGTCGGCGCGGCCTTGATGATCGCGATGAAGTCGTCGATGTTCGCCAGGGCGACTGCCAGGCCTTCGAGCATGTGGCCGCGCTCGCGCGCCTTGCGCAGCTCGAACACGGTGCGGCGGGTGACCACTTCGCGGCGGTGCGACAGGAAGCACTCGAGCATCTGCTTGAGGTTCAGCAGCTTCGGCTGGCCGTTGACCAGCGCCACCATGTTCATGCCGAAGGTGTCCTGGAGCTGGGTCTGCTTGTACAGGTTGTTCAGCACCACTTCCGGCACTTCGCCGCGCTTGAGCTCGATGACCACGCGCATGCCCGACTTGTCGGACTCGTCGCGGATGTCGCTGATGCCCTCGAGCTTCTTGTCGCGCACGTTCTCGGCGATACGCTCGAGCAGCGATTTTTTATTAACCTGGTAGGGCAGCTCGTCGATGATGATCGCGATGCGGCCGCCATCCTTGCCATACTCTTCGAAGTGGGTCTTGGCGCGCATCACCACGCGGCCGCGGCCGGTGCGGTAACCGTCGCGCACGCCCGAGACGCCATAGATGATGCCGGCAGTCGGGAAGTCCGGCGCCGGGATGATCTCGATCAGCTCGTCGATCGTGCAGTCCGGGTTGCGCAGCAGGTGCTGGGCGCCGTTGATGATCTCCGACAGGTTGTGCGGCGGGATATTCGTCGCCATGCCGACCGCGATGCCCGACGAACCGTTGATCAAGAGGTTAGGGATCTTGGTCGGCAGGACGGTCGGTTCTTTTTCCTTGCCGTCATAGTTCGGCTGGAAGTCGACCGTGTCCTTGTCGATGTCGGCCAGCAGTTCGCTCGCGATCTTGTCGAGGCGGCACTCGGTGTAACGCATCGCCGCGGCGCTGTCACCGTCGATCGAGCCGAAGTTGCCCTGCCCGTCCACCAGCGTGTAGCGCAGCGAGAAGTCCTGGGCCATGCGCACCAGCGTGTCGTAGATCGACGCGTCGCCGTGCGGGTGGTATTTACCCATGGTATCGCCAACCACGCGCGCGCACTTCACGTACGGGCGGTTGAAGTTGTAATTACTCTCGTGCATGGAGTACAGCACGCGGCGGTGCACCGGCTTGAGGCCGTCACGCACGTCCGGCAGAGCACGTCCCACGATCACGCTCATCGCGTAGTCGAGGTAGCTCTTGCGCATTTCTTCTTCTAGGGAAATGGGAACTGTTTCTTTTGCGAATTGATCCATTGGGCGGGTCGACTGCTTTCAGGCTGGTGGTGAGGTTTTTCTAACTCGTGATTCTACCATGCACCTCTTATTGCCAGCACAATTCCTCTGCAGGTCAAAAGGTGACGGCGGAGACTTCCAATATTGTCGATCCGAACATAGTGGATTTGACTCAATGTTGCGACAAAACAACGTGATGAAGAATATGCACGATGTTTGATTTAGGTGCAGTCGTACGTTTTCAGTGCATGTGGCAAAATGGACAGGAAATTAATTGTTTGTTTCACAATGCGAAGTTGACCACACGGGCGATGTGTTATTATCTTGACCACAACGCCCCGCTGCATAACGCATTGCCGCACGGAATCCACCGAAAGGAAAAGAATATGAATAAACTGGCAACTCTCCTGCTGATCGCTTCGGCCCTGGCAGGCAACGCGTTTGCACAAAGCGCGCCGCCGTATGCACCGCTGACCACCGACATCAAGGCACGCACCCCGCACAGCGCCTATGTCCAGGACAGCCGCGGCGTGATCGCCCGTAATCCTTTCGGCCTGTGCTGGCGCACCGGCTACTGGACCCCGGCTGATGCCGTGCCAGGCTGCGACGCGCCGATCTGCGTACCACCGGAGAAACTGGAAAACGGCAAGTGCGTCGCTCCGCCGCCACCGCCGCCACCTCCTGTTGCTGAACCGGCTCCTGCGCCAGCGCCGGCGCCAGTGCCGACTTCGGAAAAAGTGTCCTACTCGGCCGATGCCTTCTTCGATTTCGACAAGGCCGTGCTCAAGCCAGCCGGCAAGGCAGCGCTGGACGACCTGAGCTCGAAGCTGGGCGACATGAACCTGGAAGTCATCATTGCCGTCGGCCACACCGACTCGATCGGCACCGATGCCTACAACCAGAAGCTGTCGATCCGCCGCGCTGAAGCCGTCAAGACCTACCTGAAGGGCAAGGGCGTGGAAGAAAACCGCATCTATACCGAAGGCAAGGGCGAGAAGCAACCGGAAGCCGACAACAAGTCGTCCGCCGGCCGCGCCAAGAACCGCCGCGTGGAGATCGAAGTCGTCGGTACCCGTACCGTCAACAAGTAATCCCGGCTGTTGCCAATGAGCCCCGCTACGGCGGGGTTTTTTTCGTTTTATTGGCAGCGCGTACGCCATTGATGGGGTACGAACTTCGATTCCGGCCTTCGCCGGGATGACGTAAATTAGTAATCGTTTGCGAACGTCACTCGAATCCTGCACCCTCGAGACCGCCGCACCGGCGCAGGCCGGTGCCCAAGTTTTGCTACTCCATCCACACGCTTATTTTCCGCGCCGCAACTCAATCCATTTCCAGTATTATCCGCCTATGACCACGAACGCAGACCCCTTAGAAATCCAGAAATTCAGCGAGCTGGCCCACCGCTGGTGGGACCCGACGTCTGAATTCCGTCCGCTACATGAAATCAATCCACTGCGCCTGGAGTGGATCAACGCGCGTGCCCCGCTGCATGGCAAGAACGTGATCGACATCGGCTGCGGCGGCGGCGTGCTGTCCGAAGCGATGGCGCGCAAGGGAGCCAAAGTCACCGGCATCGACCTGTCCAAGAAGGCATTGAAAGTGGCCGACCTGCACAGCCTGGAGTCCGGCGTCGAAGTCCGCTACAAGCTCATCGCTGCCGAAGACATGGCCCTTGAAGAAGAAGGCCAGTTCGACGTCGTCACCTGCATGGAAATGCTCGAGCACGTGCCGGATCCGGCCTCGATCGTGCTGGCCGCCGCCAGGCTGGTAAAACCGGGTGGCCGCGTGTTCTTCTCGACCCTGAACCGCAACCCGAAGTCCTACCTGTTCGCCGTCATTGGTGCGGAATACATCCTGCGCATGCTGCCGCGCGGCACCCACGACTACGGCAAGTTCATCACGCCGGCCGAACTGTCGCAATATGCGCGCCTGGCCGGCCTGCAGGTCGATGGCCTGAAAGGCCTGACCTACAATCCGCTCACCAAGATTTATTCGCTCAACAACGACACCGATGTGAACTACATGGTGGCGTGCAGCAAACCTCTTTGATCCTGCCTTTCATTTTCCTATGACTCTTCCGACCTTCCTGCCTGCACCGCGTGCCGTCCTGTTCGACCTCGATGGCACCCTGGCCGACACCGCGCCCGACCTCGCGGCCGCCGTCAACTGGCTGCGCACCGAGCGCGGTTTGCCGCCGACGCCGTATGCGGTGCTGCGACCTACGGCCTCGGCCGGCGCGCGCGGCATGATCGGCGCCGCCTTCGGCCTCGGTCCGGGCGACGAGGGTTACGAAGAGCTGCGCCTGCAGTGGTTCGACCGCTACCAGGACAATATGGCCGTGCACAGCTCGCTGTTCGGCGGCATCGCCGAACTGCTGGCGGGCATCGAACAGGCCGGCATGGCCTGGGGCGTCGTTACCAACAAGCCGGCGCGCTTCACCGATCCGCTGATCCCCCAGATCGGCCTGTCGCATGCGGGCTGCGTGGTGTCGGGCGACACCACGCCGCGCGCCAAGCCGCATCCGGACCCGCTGCTCGAAGGCGCGCGCCGCCTCGGCGTCGATCCGCAGCATTGCTGGTACGTGGGCGACGACAAGCGCGACATCGAAGCCGGCCAGGCGGCGGGGATGGTCACCGTGGCCTGCAACTGGGGCTATTGCGGCGCCATCGAACCCTCCACCTGGGGCGCCGACTACCTGCTCGACACCCCGACCGACCTGCTGCAGACGCTGCGCACCGTCGTGGACACCGCACGCATTGCCGAACGCGCGGCCTGAATTCCTTCGAACTGGCGGGCCAGACTACCTCTGGCCCCGCTTACACATCCTTACGATTGATACAGGCTTCGGTCTATCCTTTGGACCAGCCTGCCAGTAATCTACTCCCATACAACAACACATTGTCTTCTAGGAGCAGAACATGGAAACCACCGCACGCCTCAACCGTATTCATCCACTGATGGCAGCTGCCGCCGCCTCGGTCGTGATCGTCAGCCTGACCGGCGCCGCCGCCATCACCGGCCTGCTCCCGACCTCGAAGAGCGCCCCGGACGCGCAAGCCGCCCTGGCAGCCGCATCGCCCTACGGCATGCAGCAGCCAGGCATGGTCCCGATGACCAATGCCCAGGGGCAGCTCGTGATGGTACCGGCCGCAGCCGTGCAAGGCCAGATGGCGACGCCGCTGGCGGCCACCCAGGTCACGCCGCAGATGGCGATGCAGCTGGCAGCCGGTCCTCAGCAGCTTAATCCGCAGCTTCAAGCGCAGCAGATGGCCATGCCGCTGGCGGGCCAGCAGCTTGCCTACGTGCAGGCAGCCCAGCCGGCCCCGGTGGTCGTGAAGGAAGTGATCAGGGAAAAGCCGGTGGTGCGCGTGGTCGAGAAAACCCGTGTGGTGCACCATCACCACACGGCCAAGGCCACCCGCGCCAGCGAGCCGCGCTACTACCCGCAGCCTGCTCCGGCACCTGCCCAGCCGAATTATGTCGGCATCGGCACCGGCGCCGTCATTGGCGGCCTGATCGGTAACCAGATCGGCGGCGGCAACGGCAAGAAGCTCGCTACCGTGGCCGGCGTGATCGGCGGCGGCCTGCTCGGCAACGAGATCGCTAATCGCAACCGGTAAGCCGCTCCCTACTCCCCAAGAACCGCAGGCGATCTCAGCCTGCGGTTTTTTTTCGGAAAATGCAGACGATGATGTCGCTCGGGAAGATCTTCAGGACGGGAATCGCGCACATGATGGCGATGTACTGCACCCACAGCGACACGGGCGAGACATTGCCCGCGCAGCTCAGGCGCTCGCGCAAGCCCTTGGCGCGCAGGGCCGGCAGCTCGGCGCTGTCGACCAGCTCGAAGCCACGCCCCGCCACCAGTTTAGACAGGTTGGCCGGGCTGAAATAATGCACGTGTGGCGACGGCAGGTCTTTCTGCCACAGGCGCTCGAAGGGCGTACGCCAGCCCAGCCGGGCGATAAATTTTGACAACTGGTAAAAAAACCCGCTGCTGCTGGGAAGGTTGAGGATCAGGATCCCTTCGCGATCCAGGCGCTGGCGGCAGGCCTCGAGCGCGCTGCCGATGTCCGGGATGTGTTCGATGACGTCGTTGAACACGATCACGTCGAAACGTTCGTCATCGCGCAGCACATCCGGGAAAAAGCCCGCCCGTACCGGCAGGCCCCGCGCGGCAGCGCGCGATCCCACCACCGCGTCGGGCTCGACGCCGAGCACGTCGAAATCGTCGCGCGCCGTTTCCAGGAACCAGCCATGGGCGCTGCCCACGTCGAGCAGCCGCCGTGCCCCTGGCCGCGCATGCCGCTTGGCGTACTGGACGATCGCGCGGAAATTCTCGAGTCGCAGCGCCTTCAGGCCAGCTTCGCGCTCTGCCTCATTGACCTCGGGGCCCGTATGCTCATTGATTGCAACGGACAGGGCCGCGCTCTCATAGTGGCAGGCCGGACAGGTGGCATGCCATGCAGCAAGCCCTGCTGTTTGAGGATTACCGCAGACGATACAAACCATTGCCATTCCTTGACGAGGGACTAAAAGCGGATCGGGTAACCCGGCAATGATATGGTAGTTCCGGCATGCTTTGAGCATATTCGTGAACTGCTTGACATCTGCCTCGATGTGCGCGGCTGCGCTGCGTGCGCAGGCAAATTGGAGTACAATGAAGATTCGTTGGGGGCGACCTGGTTTCGACGTGGGTTGCGAAGCAGCGCAGGGCATACCGAGGACTGGTTACCTCGTAAATACATCCAGAAAATCAATAACTGCAAACGATAACTCGTACGCACTCGCAGCTTAATTGCTGCTAGCTCTACAACACCTCGCCCCTGGGGTGGCCGCAAGGCAGTAGAGTCATTTACAGGGGCTCGCAGTAGGCTGGGTTACTTAGTCGACTGTTAAATAATAGGTAACTCGCTTGTACAAAGGGTGCACATCCCCGTTGTCCAGGTTAAATTAATTGATAGTGCTAAGTATGTAGAACTGTCTGTAGAGTGCTTGCGGACGCGGGTTCGATTCCCGCCGCCTCCACCAAGTATGCAAAAAACCGCCTCGGCGGTTTTTTTTCGTCGGCGCCAGCTGCGGCGGGAATTGAACCCGCGGGACGCGGGGGATTTCCGGGATTTCGGGGAGCACCGCTCCCCGCCGGAAATCCGACTTGCGCTTGCAAGCGCAAGGCTCTCCGATTCGTCTGACTGAAGGGAAGTCGCGCAGCGATTCCCGCCGCCTCCACCAAGTATGCAAAAAGCCGCCGCGGCGGTTTTTTTTCGTCGGCGCCAACTGCGGCGGGAATTGAACCCGCGGGACGCGGGGGATTTCCGGGATTGCAGGGAGCACCGCTCCCCGCCGGAAATCCGACTTGCGCTTGCAAGCGCAAGGCTCTCCGATTCGTCTGACTGGAGGGAAGTCGCGCAGCGATTGCCTTCCGACTCCACTACGCGCAGGTGCGCGGCGCAGCTCGCGCGTCATCTCTCACCTTCAGCCATCTACAAGGCTGTGTTTCATTGTCAGTGAAGCGCTTGTGTCGAAATGTCGGACCTGCCCCCCATACTGCTGCAAGCGGGCCAGGCACCGCTTTTTCACGGCCCTTCCTACCCTTGCCTCTCGGCGCGAGCCCTCCAGCTAGTTGAACAAGACGACAGCAAAAATCGACGCTTCGTTGATCACTCAGGTGTCACTCGACATTTCCCAAAACCGTCAAACGCGGCCGGCCATCCCTCCACTACATTAGGCATCTGACGTCAGGGAGGGACTGCGCATGAACATCGTCGGGTGGATTCGGAAAGGAGACCAGGCTGCATGCGGCGGCGTCGTGGCCGAGGGCGAACCGACCTTCACGCACAGCGGGCAAGCCTTCACCTTCCAAGGCGCGAAAATGTCCTGTCAAAAAAACTGCGTCATTTCCGAAGGATTCGCCGGCTCGATACTCTCCAACTCTCGCTGCCGGGTGCTGCACGGCATGAAGACCGCGGCCGGCTGCCCTCTCCTTTCTACCCTCAACGGTCGGGATGGCGTCAGCGACGCATCCGACACGATGCCGCCCGTTCGATTCGTGCGAAATGATTCTGGCGAATGGGCCGGCAAGACCAATGAAGGATACGACCAGCATTTCCTGCTACGTGACCAGCAGACCGGTCAGCTCCTTTGCAATCGCCACTATCGTCTTACGTTCAATGGACAAACCGTCGAGGGGAAAACTGACGCGGGCGGGAAGACCGCCAAGGTCGCGGCCGATGACCCGTCCGAAGTGTGTATTGAGATAATGCCAGAGGGCTACACCGGAGCAACTGCATGACCTCGGCGCCGGTTCCATACGTCACGGCGAAAGCTGCGATGACACTGAAATCCGACACCACGCCCATCACCATCAAGGTTAATAAACCACGAGGGACAATTTATTGGGGCGGGGCTGGATTAGACGGCCCATACATTTCCGATCAAGTAGCTGCATTTCAAACTGTCGGCATTCAACATGTTGTTCGAGGAACCAGAACTTATACCATGCCGGTAGACTCTATACGTTCGGGCCTGAGCGTTCGGTACCGGGATAGCCCAATCGACGAGGACTGGCATATTCACGGAATGGAATATAACTCAGCACCGCAATTCAATATGATTGGCTACTCTTACGGAAGTTTGGTCGCCGCACAAACGGCTCAATTTTATGCCCATAACGGGCATATCGTTGACCATTTGATCCTTGTCGGAAGCCCGATCGATAGAGAATTCCTGGAGCTCTTAAAGAAGCAAGAGAATATAAGAAAAATTGTCGTCAAAAATCTGAGGGAACATGGAGACCCAATATACGCCGGAATTTCACAAATTCCTCTTTTGCTTTCTGTGCCCTGCCTCTACCGGCAACTGAAGAAGACCAAGGATACTGGCGAGGGAACCGGTCATTTTTATTATGCGAGTACAAGTGCAGACGGAGCCAGAAGAAGGCTTGATCTGGCGAAATTCATCTACGGCCATGGGCTCAGATGAATACGAAGCTTGCACTTAAGGCTATGGGCATAGGCTTGGCCTCCATAAGCTTCGCGCTGCAATTTTATGTAGTCCTGTTTATCGTATCCGAGCTATTTACCTTCGGGAGTGTAGGTTTTCCTTCAGGGCTCGCTTACGGTGCAAGTCTACCGTTCTCCTTGGCCACATATCTAAGCGCATGGGCAATAATGTACAGCGCGCGAATTGACATCTCTTTGAAAAAAACTCACGCCATATTCTTTGGCTCACATGTTTTTATCTGGCTTTGCATGTTTTCCTTTCCTGGCACGTTCGCCCCACGATAACGATTTTAATCAATCAATATGAAGTTTACCCTGAAAACAGTCGCAGCTTGCCTCGTTTTTGTCAGCCTGGGAATTCAGGCCTATATCCTTTTTATACTTTTTCCGAATTAATTATCTTGCACCACACTGGAGTTATCACCGCTTTTGCTTACAGCTCAGTCTCCTATTTTCAGTGCCAACTTATGGCGCCGCCGTGATTCTTATTTACTGCGCAGACATTCGACTCCGCATGAGATGGATTCATGGATGTTATCTTTGGTCACATTTATTCATCCTGACCTGCATGTTCACCTTACCCGGCAACTTTGTATAAAATTTGCGCACAATGCAAATGCCTGCAGATCGAGCACCGTAACGCCAACCTTTGAAAACGCTGGGAATTCACCTACAGAAAGCGTTTCCGTAGCAATCAGCCGCAAGCGAGCGGCACAAAAAAATGGCGCCCCTGTTTCTCAAGGCGCCATTCAGGCAGCTGACAATCGACTGACACAGCAAAAGCCTACGACGTCGGGCCCGGATCCGACCCCGCCTGCTGCATCACCATCAACTCCTTCATCAGCGCATCATTGAACGCCGGGATATCCGCCGGCTTGCGGCTCGTGATCAGCTTGCCGTCAACCACCACTTCGTCATCGGTCCACTCCGCCCCCGCATTGACCAGGTCATCCTTGATCGCCGCATAGCTGGTCAGGTGCCTGGACTCCGCAATGCCCGCATCGATCAGCGGCCACGGGCCGTGGCAGATCGCGGCGATCGTCTTGTCCGCATCGTCGAAGGCCTTGATGAAGGCGATCGCTTCAGGAATCTGGCGCAGCCGCTTGGGGTTTTCCTCGCCGCCGGGCAGCAGCAGCGCGTCGAAATCGGCCGCATCCGCCTGCGACAGGCTCAGCTCCACCCTGAACTTGTCGCCCTGCTGGTCGTGGTTCATGCCCTGTACTTCCTCGCCGGCCTGCTTCGGCGAAACCAGGGTGACCTGCACGCCCTTCTGCTCGAGAAAACTGCGCGGTCCGGTGTATTCGACCTGCTCGACGCCATCGGTCATGAGGACCGCCACGCGCCGTCCCTTCAGGTCTTTTTCGCTCACCAGGTCTGCTTCTTCGCCCATATATCCTCCCGTTGGTTCATTCAATCGTTGACAACGATTGTAGGTCGCCTGCTTCTGAGGCGTCGCGCGGAAGGCGTGCGTAAAGTACGGAAAAAAACGCCGGATGAAAGAGCGGGCTACAGCAGGTAACAGACGTCGTCGCGGTCGCGCCGGTTCGCGCGCGTGCTCAGGAAGCCGTCCAGCCCGAGGCGCGTCAATCCGTCCAGGCTGGCGCCGATCACGTCTTCGCGCCGCAGGATCACCTGCAGTTCGCGGTAGGGAATGTCGATGGCGAACTGGTCGAGCAAGGCGGCGATGGCGCGGGCGCCGCTGGCGCCCGGCAAGAAGCGCTGGAACACGGTGCCGGGCACCGGCCCGACGCGGATCCGGATACCGAGCTCGGGCCGGGGCAGCCGGTCGCCGAGGGTGGCGCCGATGCCGACCTCGCAGTTGTTCGCGCCTAATTTACTGCGCTGGTCCAGGCCAAGCATGTCCGAGCCGCCGGTGAACTGCTCCACCTTGACCGGCACCTGCAGGTATTCGCCCAGCACGCCCGCGACCAGGCCCGCCGACACCACACGGCTGCGCAACTGGGCGGCAAAATAGGCCAGGCTCTCGGAGGACAGCCCGGCTTCGAGCTGCGCGTGGCCGGCGACGCCGCCCAGCGCCGCGAGCTGGGCGAGGAAGCGGTCGCGATTGCGCTCGTCCGGCCCGCCGCGCACGCGGTACTTGCACCAGGCGCGGTAGAACAGCGCCACCTGCCGGTTCGAGAACGCGTCGTAGAAGGCGCGCGGGCCTTCGTCGCGCGTGGCATGCTCCCATTCGCCGATGCGTTCAGTGTAGTGCAGCGGCAGCGTGCCGTTCACGCCGAGCAGGCCCATCACCGCCGTGCGCAGGCGCACCCGTGTGGAACCGTCTTCCAGCGCATCGAGCGCGAGCGACTCGATTTCGCTCGTGGGAAAAGCCAGCGACAGGCTGTTCTCGAAACGGACGCTTGATTCCAGCGAGCCCCCGCCACCGTGGCGCTGGAGCCAGCGCGCCAGCAGCCTGACCGCCTGGAACAGCTCGACCTGCCAGGGTTCCTCGAGCAGCCGGTCGATCACACCAGGGTCAGGCTGCCGTTGCGGGGATCGCATCGCAGTAACTCCCGGTCCGACTGGCTTGACCGCACCACCAGCCTGGTGAAGCTGTTGATGTGCACGTACAGGCCGAAGAAGCGGTTGACCACCTCGGCGAACACCACCAGGCTGGCGCCGGCGAAGGCCTCCTCGTCGACCGTCATGCGCACTTCAAGGCCGTGCACCAGCGTGGCGCCGATCTTGTTGCGGATCCAGGCCGTGGACGGCAGGGTCTGCAATTCGGTAATGCCGGCGATCTGGCGCTGGGTCGCGGCCGAGCGCGAGACGTCATACAGGGTCAACACTTCACGCAAGGCGTCGAGGTCGCCCAGCGAACGGTGGTTGAGGGCCAGCTGGGCGACCAGGCGCCAGTGCGCGCCCCCGGACGATGGAAAACGGTGCGGGGGCGTGGGTTTGCGCAGCAGGTGGATCGGCAGGCCGCTGGTGGCGGTCTCGCTCATCAGGTCGCCCCCTGGCGCGCCCACGCCGACCGTGGTCGCATGCGCGCCATTGGTGCAGGTCAGGTCGATCGAGGCTACGCATTGCTCGTCGGCCGTCAGCGAAAAGCCGGCATCCGTGAACCCGATCTTCATGCGTTGGCGGTGCAGGCCGCGGTCGTCGCGCCGCGCGAACCAGTAGCGCTCGCGCAGTTCGCCGCCCTCGCCATGCCGCAAGCCGTAATAAGGCCGGTACTCCAGCAACTGCACCCTGCTCTCTACCGTGCGCAGCACGGTGACGGCGTCGATACTGTAAACCTCGACATACTCTTCGTGGCGCCCGGGCACGACATCGTACATTGCCGTGCGGTGGGTAATACGCACCGGCATGGCCGCCTGGTGGAACAGGTTGACCACCGGCGCGCAGCCGGGCACCAGGTGCTGCGCCCCCAGGCTGCCGAGCAGCCGCGCAGCGCCGGTGTCGCCGTGCAGGCCATTCACGATCAGGTGCAGGGTAAAGCGGTGCGCTACGGGGGGCAGCAGCGGCGCCAGCTTGCCCAGGTCGATGTCGATGAAATGGAATTTCTCCGGGAAGGCGAAGTATTCGCTCAGCAACCGGTAGGCGCCGTGCTCGCTCTGGCGCAGCGGCACCAGGGCATCGTCGTCGCCAAAGCCGCCCAGGGCCAGCGGCACGCGTTCCAGCGGGCGCCAGCTACCTGGGTCGCCGGTCTCCAGGTAGCTGGCGCCGACGCGCATGAACAGGGTATCGAGCAGCGCGGCCGCCAGCAGAGGATCGGCATCGAGATAGAGGCGCAGGCGCGGCATGCCTTGCTGGTGCAGCAGCCGGACCGGCGCCGCGCTCTCGATGGTCAGCGTCACCTGTCCGCTCGCGCGTGCCGGCAAGCGCAGGTTGGCAGGCGCATGCACCACCGGCTCGTAGCGTGCGCCTGCCACGCTAAGGGGCGCCAGCGTCACCGGGCTCGCGGTGCGGAAGCGGCAAGCCGTGCCCTTGCCGTGCAGTGCGCTCATCTCGGTGCCGCGCGGTACGGCCTGCACGCCCTCGCCCTTGCCGGGTGCGTGCGGCCCCGGCTCCATGCCCACGCGCGCGATCGAACACGAGGGTATGCCCTGCAGGAAGTACGGATACAGGCTGCCCAGCAGGGCTTCGGTGAACTCCGGGTAGTCGTCGTCGAGTTTCTTCGAGGTGCGGGCATTGAGCAGGGCGCAGGCCTGGATCAGGCGCCGAATATGCGGGTCTTCGCTGCCATCCGCACCCATGCCGAGCTCGCTCGCCAGGCGCGGGTACTGGCTCGCCAGCTCGCGTCCGACCGTATTCAGGTAAACCAGTTCACGTTCGTAATACGGCAGCAGTTCTTCCATGGTGCACTCCTGTCATGACACCCTAAGGTGGTGCAGTTTTGCGCAGGCGTTCTTGTGCATGCTCAACAACCGATGAGCAACTGATCTATCCGGCTTGCATGAGGCGCTAGCAAATGCGTGCAAGCACAGCCAAGCCGTCGCGCCAACTTGTCGCTGAGTCAGTAAAATGGCGGGCTCCCCGATACCGATACCGTCCAGATGACCGCCACCACCACCCCTGCCACGACCGCCCCGGTCCGTGCCGAGATCGCCACACTGTGGCGCCTGTCCTGGCCCATGCTGGTCGGCCAGCTGGCGACCGTGGGCATGGGCGTGGCCGACGTGGCGATGACCGGGCACGTCAGCGCCGAAGAACTGGCCGCCGTCTCGCTCGGCACCTCGGTGTGGTCGATCGTGCTGGTCACCGTGATGGGCACGATGATGGCGATTAACACCGTGGTCGCGCACGAGATCGGCGCGGCGCGCTATGACCAGATCCCGCACTCCGTGCGCCAGTCGCTGTGGAAAGGCGCGCTCGTCGGCCTGGTGGCCTGCCTGTTCGCCAACCTGTGCACGCTGCTGTTCGACCACGTCGGGCTGGAGCAGCCGGTCGCCGACCGCGCCTCGCTGTTCCTGCACGTGATCAGCCTCGGCATGCCGGCCTTCGCCTGCTACCGCGCGCTGTACGGCTACACCACCAGCATCAACCAGACCATCCCGATCATGTGGATCGCGATCTTCGGCCTGCTGTTCAACGTGGCCTCGAACTGGCTGCTGGTCTACGGCAACTGGGGCTTCCCGGCACTGGGCGCGGTTGGCTGTGCGGTCTCCACCGCAGTGGGCATGTGGCTGATGCTCGGCGCCATGGTCTTCTGGATCAAATATTCGCCAGCTTATCGCCTCACCTACCCCTTCACTGGCTGGGAAGGCCCGGACTGGACCGAAATCGGGCAGATGCTGCGCCTGGGCCTGCCCATCGGCGTCACCTATTTCGCCGAAGTCAGCGCCTTCGGCCTGATCAGCCTGCTGGTGGCACGCTTTGGCGTGGTGGCAGTGTCTTCGCACCAGGTCGCGCTGAACTTTGCTTCGCTGGTGTTCATGGTGCCGCTCAGCTTTTCGATCGGCATGATGACGCGGGTCGGCCAGGCCATGGGCGAAGGCAGTCCCGAACGGGCGCGCTTCGTCGGCTGGGTCGGTGTGGGCATGTCGGTTGCCTTCGGGGCGTTGTCGGCCCTGTTCATCGCGCTGTTCCGCTGGGAGATCGCGGCGATGTACACCTCCGATCCGGCGGTGCAGGCGGCCTGCGCCCACTTGCTGCTGTTCGCGGCGCTGTTCCAGCTGTCCGACGCCACCCAGGTGGCGACCGCCTCGGCCATCCGCGGCTACCAGGTGACGCGCCCGCCCATGATCATCCAGTTGGTCGCCTTCTGGGGCGTATCGCTGCCGCTGGGCTGCATCCTCGGGCTGGCGCCGCAATGGTTCCCCTGGGTGCCGGCCGCGCCGATGCAGACCACCGGTTTCTGGATCGGCCTGGTCGTGGCCCTGACCATCGCGGCGGTGCTGCTGACCTGGTCGTTCGAACAGGTCGCGCGCCAGCGCATCCGCGAGGGTGCGGCGGCGCGCAAACCCGCGGTGTAATTACAGCTTTTCAAGGGGGACTCTGGTATCGTTCCGCAGTTGTAGCAAATTAACTTACATCAGAGACATTTAATGCGCCCTCACCTGTTCCTCCTGGCTGCTTTCGCTGCCAACCTCGCGGCCGCTCCCGCATCGGCTGAACGCCTGACGCTGGACCGTATCTACGGCGACACCGCCCTGGCCGGCGCCAGCGTGAAGACCCTGCGCGTGTCGCCGGACGGCGAACGCGTCACCTTCCTGCGCGGCCGTGCCGACAACCAGTACCAGCAGGACCTGTGGGAATACAACATGAAGACCAAGAGCACCCAGCGCCTGGTCGATTCCAAGCGCCTGGTGCCGAACGAGGAACTGTCGCTGGAAGAAAAAGCGCGCCGCGAGCGCGCCCGCACTGCAGGCCTGTCGGGCATCATCGCCTATTACTGGTCGCCGGACGGCAAGCAGTTGCTGGTGCCGATCGGTGGAGACCTGTTCCTGGTCGATGCCGCAAGGCCGGACGCACCGCGCAAGGTCGCGTCGGGCAACGTGACCGACCCGAAGATTTCGCCGAAGGGCCGCTACGTCTCCTTCGTGCGCAACCAGAACCTGGTCGTGATCGACCTGCAGACCGGCGCCGAGCGCCAGCTGACGCTTGATGGCAAAGGCACCATCCACAACGGCGAAGCCGAGTTCGTCGCGCAGGAAGAGATGGACCAGCATACCGGTTACTACTGGGCGCCGGACGATTCCGCGATTGCCTACCGCCGCTATGATGAGAAACCCGTTCCGGTGGTGCGCCGCTTCGAGATCTTTGCCGACCGCACCGAAGTGATCGACCAGCACTACCCTGCTGCCGGCGACCCGAACGTCCTGATCGAGCTGATGATGGTCAACCCGGCCACCGGCCAGCAGCGCAAGGTCGACCTCGGTCCTGAAAAAGACATCTACCTGGTGCGCGCCGACTTCAGCGCCGACGCCAAAACCCTGGTATACCAGCGCCAGACCCGCGACCAGAAGCGCCTCGACCTGGTGGCGGTCGACGTCGACACCCTGGCCCAGCGCCCGCTGCTGAGCGAGACCTCGAAGACCTGGGTCGAGATCAATAACGACCTGCGCTTCCTGAAGAACAAGAAGGCCTTCATCTGGGCTTCCGAGCGCAGCGGCCGCAAGCACCTGTATGTCTACGGCCTCGATGGCAAGCTGCAGTACCCGCTGTCGAAAGGCGACTGGGGCGTGGACAACGTGCTGGCGGTCGACGAAGCCGCCGGCCGCGTCTACATCTCGTCGGGCAAGGACGCGATGATCGACAAGCAGACCTATGCGCTCAAGCTCGATGGCAGCAATGCCGGCAGCCCGGTCCGCATCACGGCCGGCGACGGCTGGCACGAAGCGGCGTTCGCGGGCAACGGCAAGATCTTTGTCGACACCTGGTCGAACCCGAACACCCCGCCACAGGTGTCGATCCGCCGCGCCGACGGCAGCATGGTGGAGTGGCTGGAAAAGAACGAGCTGAACGCGAACCACCCGTACGCCAAGCACGTCGCCGACCACCTGCCGACCGAGTACGGCACGATGAAGGCCAAGGATGGCCAGACCCTGCATTATTCGATCATCAAGCCGGCCGGTTTCGATGCGAGCAAGCGCTACCCGGTCTTCCTGTTCACCTACGGCGGCCCGCACTCGCAGCGCGTCACCCGCGCCTGGGGCAATTATTTTGACCAGTACATGGCGCAGCAGGGCTTCGTGGTGTTCCGCCTCGATAACCGCGGCTCGGGCCGCCGCGAACGCGCCTTCACCGACGCCCTCTACAACGACCTCGGCAAGGTCGAGGTCGAAGACCAGGTGGCAGGCGTCGACTGGCTGGCCAAGCAAAGCTTCGTCGATCCGAAGCGCATCGGCGTGTTTGGCTGGAGCTACGGCGGCTACATGACCCTGCGCCTGCTGGCGGCAGCATCCGACAAGATCGCGATGGGCGTGTCGGTGGCGCCGGTGACCGACTGGGCGCTGTATGACACCCACTACACCGAGCGCTACGTCGGCGGCACGCCGAAATCCGACCCGGAAGCCTACAAGCGCAGCGGTGTGTTCGCCCACCTGGACGGCATGAAGTCGCCCCTGCTCCTGATCCACGGCATGGCCGACGATAACGTCCTGTTCACCAACACCACGCGCCTGATCGACGAGCTGGTCAAGCGCAACGTGCAGTTCGAGCTGATGACCTATCCGGGCGCCAAGCACGGCATCTCGGGCAAGGTCAACCAGCGCCACGTGTACGGGATGATCGAAGGGTTCTTCAAGAAGAACCTGGGTGGCGTGCAGGCGAAATAAGCCGGCGTCATTGCAAGTAGACGAAGCAGCCGCGCGCACACCGCGGCTGTTTTTTTGCCCTCATGATGTGTGGTTCATGGAATGCCAATGCGATTCAAACGCCTGCTGAAAGCCGCTTTCTACGGAACCAGCGCCAGTTCTGCGCCCAGCCTGCAGCCGGTGCCGGCAAGCCTCGATCGTCCTGAAGGCAGGCGCGACTACCTGATCGCCACGCCGGGCAAGCCGGCCACAGTCAAGCGGGCGCTGGTCGTGGTGCTGCACGGCGCCGGCGCTTCGCCGGAACAGGTATTGGGCATGGCCTTCCCGCCCTCTCCCCTGTCCCTGTGGCTGGAAATCGCCGCGCGCGAAGACCTGGTCGTCGCCGCGCCTGGTGCAGGCAAAGGTGGCTGGAGCGATTGTTTCGCCAGCGACGCGCGCGTTGCCAGGAAAGACGATGTCGCCTTCATCGCTGCCCTCATCGACCTTGCCATTTCCGGGCACGAGGTCGATCCCGGCCGCGTCTATGTCATCGGCGTCTCGCGCGGTGGCCACATGGCCTACCGCGTGGCCACCGAGATTCCGCACAAGCTGGCTGCATTCTCGGCCGTGCTGGCCTCCATGCCGCCGCCGGGCCGGGCCCGGATGCCCGCACTGCCGCTTCCGGCCCTGGTATTCGGGTGCACTGCCGATCCCCTGATGCCCTATCACGGAGGCAAATTCTTCTACACACTGGGTTTTGCGGATCCGGTGGGCAGCATCGAGGATGGCGTGACGGTATGGCGCGAGCTGGCCGGCCTGCCTGCCGAGCCTGAGGTGGTGCGGATCGCCAAGCGCAAGGACTCGGACAAGACCACTGCCACCCGCTTCATGTGGGGCGACGGCAAGAAGGGGCTGCAAGTGGGCCTGTACAGGATCGAAGGCGGCGGCCATGTGGAGCCGAGCCGGCTCAAGCGCTACCCGGCCTTCATCCAGGCACTGGTCGGCCGGCAGAACGCCGATGTCGAGGTTGCGGAGGCAGCCTGGGAATTTTTCAGGGACAAACGGGCCGGCATGGGTTCCTGACCCAACAAAAACAACAGCCGCCCGGGGGCGGCTGTTCTTATAACGCGAAAACGACAGCGTTATGGACGACGGGTGGTCGTCGTCGTGGTCGTGGTCGTGCGGCCGTCGGTCGCATCATCGAGCGCTTCGCGCACGTCGCCCAGCTTCTTCTGGGTCTTGCCTTCCACCTGGTTTGCCAGGCCCTTGGCTTCCTGCTCTGGGCTGTCGATGGCATCGCCGAACTCTTCCTGAATCTTGCCGCCGATGTCTTTCAGTTTGCCCGCAACTTGGTCTTTGTTCATGGTCTTCTCCTAAAGAAAACATGCCCGGATGGCCATGCATTGAGACAAGAATAAACCAGCTTGCCGAGGACTTCTGTTCGCGCCCGCACATAGCGCGCCGTCCGCTCCCGCGCGACATTTTGCTGCAGTGAATGGTAATCTTTTGTCAACGCGGCGCTGCTGCTTAACAAGGGTTTGCCATGACCGACCAACAACAAGAAATCTCCGCCGATCCACCCCAGGTCAAGCGCCGTGTCGCGCGCCGCATGACGATGATCAGCGGTATCGCCGTGCTGTTCGTGGCGGGCGTTGCCGCGGTCGTGCTTGCAGCCGACGCGCTGCTGCTGGTCTTTGCCTGCATCCTGTGTTCCATCCTGCTCTACAAGCTGAGCGAGATCCTGGCGCAGAAGCTGCACATGAAGCGCAAACTCGCGCTGGGGATCGTGGTGTTGCTGCTGGCTGCGATCATCGGCATCGGCGGCTGGGCAATGGCGCCGCAGATCGCCGAACAGTCGAGCAAGCTGGCGAAGGAAATCCCCGCCGCGGTCGAGCGCCTGCAAAGCGAAGTCCAGCAGCACCCCCTGCTCAAGCGCGTGGTGGCGGAACTGCCGCCGCCCGAGCAGATCGTCAAGCAGATGGGCAGCATGGTGCCGAATGCCGGCCTGTTCTTCGGCGGTGTCATCGGCGCCCTGGGCAATGTCATCATCATCCTGTTCGTCGGCATTTACTTTGCCACCTCGCCCCAGCTCTATACCAACGGCCTCATCCGGCTGGTGCCGCAAAGCAATCGCCCCCGTGCCCGCGAGGTGCAGAAGGAACTGGGCCATACCCTGTCGAGCTGGCTGATGGGCAAGGCGGCCTCGATGCTGATCGTCGGTGTCGTCACTTCAGTCGGCCTGAGCATGCTGGGGGTACCGCTGGCGCTGATCCTGGGCATCATCGCCGGCCTGCTCGATTTCATCCCCTACCTTGGCCCCATCATGGCGGGCATTCCGGCCGTGCTGCTGGCGCTGTCGATCAGCCCCGACCTGGCCCTGTACACGGTGCTGCTGTTCGTCGGCATCCAGCTGGTCGAAGGCTATGTCCTGCAGCCGCTGATCGAGGCCAAGGCGGTCGACCTGCCGCCTGCGCTGGTGATCGTGATGCAACTCGTGTTCGGCACCCTGTTCGGCTTTGCCGGCGTGGCACTGGCAACGCCGCTGGCCGCCGGTCTGGCGGTGCTGGTGAAGATGCTCTACATCGAGGATGTGCTGGGGGACCGGTCCGGCTTGCAGAAGAAGCCGGGCTGAGGCCGCCCACCAAGGAAAAAGCCGCGCAGTGCGCGGCTTTTTCATGTGGAAGAGGAACTTACCGGTTGCCTTTGACGATGTTTTTCACATCGCCGACCTTCTCCTGCACCTTGCCTTCGGCCTGGTTGGACACGCCTTCACGCTGCTGCTGGCGGTTGCCGGTGGCTTCGCCGACCTTTTCCTGGATTTTGCCGCCGATGTCCTTGGCCTTGCCTTTTACCTGGTCCTTGTTCATTGCAGTCACCTCATTGGTTTGTGAAACGAAGCCTCACCTTAGGCGCGATTATCACGGCGCTCTGTTCGCCAATTAACACTCCGGCTTGCGCCAGAGACTGGCCAGCCAGGGCTGCTGCTCGCGCGGTAGGCCGGGTGGACGATAGTAATGGTGCAGCGGAATAAAACCCGCCGCGACGAGGAAGCCTTCCCAGGTGTCGTAATCGTAATAGCTGCCGTAGCGTGGGCCGTTCCAGCCTTCGCGGTTGTCGCCGCGCGGATTCGAGCTGAACAGGACACCGCGGGGCTTCAGCGCGGCGTGCAGGTTCGCCAGCACGCCCGGCAGTTCGGCACTGGGGACGTGGAACAGCGACGCGTTGGCGAAGACGCCGTCGAAGCTCGCTTGCGGCAGGTCGAGATGCAGGAAATCCTGGCACCAGACTTCGCAGCCGCTGTAGGCGCGCGCCATCTCCGCGAAACGTTCGCTGCCGTCGAGGCCGATGGCCTTGTGGCCGAGTTCGCTGAAGGTCTTGAGGTCGCGGCCCGGGCCGCAGCCGAGGTCGAGGATGGTGAACGGCGCAGGACCTTCGATAGAGCCGAGCAAGGCGTCGATGTTCTGGCGCACGTCGTGGTCGATTGTGCCGGCGAAGAAGGAGTCGGCGTTGCGGTTGTAGTGGTCGAGCGTGCGGTGGGAGATGTCGTCGGGGGTCATCGGGGTGCCTGGAGGTGATGACGCATTATCGCCGTTTATGAAGTGGCGAGTCGTACCGCAATCTGTAGCCCGCAACGACAGCACGTCGTCCCGGCGAAGGCCGGGGCCCAAGTTTCACGATCCGTCGAACAGCGTACGTTGACGATGGAGCGGCGAACTTAGGTTCCGGCCTACGCCGGAAGTCGTAGGCGCCAGTGGCGCGTACGACGGTCTTCAAGCAGGCGGCAAGATCAGAGGTTACCAATGATCCAGCCTTACCCCATCACCAGACCCGCACCCGCTGCTCCGGCGCCAGGTACAGCTTCTGTCCCGGCTGCACGTCGAAGGCCTTGTACCAGGCATCCAGGTTGCGCACGGTGTAGGTGCGGTACTGGCCTGGCGCGTGGCCGTCGGTCAGCACGACGCGGCGCATCGAGGCTTCGCGCATCTTGCTGCGCCAGGCATGGGCGAAGCCGGTGAAGAAGGCGCGGTCGGCGTCAAGCCCAGTGCCCTTGCCGCTGGGCGAGACCTTGAACGCGTCATAGGCCGCGGCCAGGCCGGCCAGGTCGGACAAATTCTCGCTCAAGGTCAGCTGGCCATTCACGGCCAGGTCGTCGAAGGGTTTGTAGGTGTTGTACTGTTCCACCAGCTTCTGCGAAGCCTTCTTGAAATACGCCAGGTCTTCCTTGGTCCACCAGTCGCGCAGGCGGCCCTGGGCGTCGAACTGGGCGCCCATGTCGTCGAAGCTGTGGCTGATCTCGTGGCCGATCACCGCGCCGATCGCGCCGTAGTTCTGCGCATCCGACGCCTTCGGGTCGTAGAACGGCGCCTGCAGGATCGCGGCCGGGAAGTTCAGCGCATTCTGCAGCGGCAGGTTGACCGCATTCACCAGCTGCGGCGGCATGGCCCAGTCGGTCTTCTTCGGCTTCTGCTTCAGTTTGGCGAGCTGCTGGGTATAGTGGAATTCCTGGGCGCGCATCACGTTGCCCAGCGCGTCAAGCGGCGAGACCTGCAGGCCGCCATACGACTTCCAGGTGTCCGGATAACCGACGCCGACATACATCGTGCGCACTTTTTCCTTGGCCTGGGCGCGGGTCGACGGCGCCATCCAGTCGAGCTTGTCGATACGGCGGGTGAAGGCGTCCTTGATGTTGGCGACCATTTTCTGGATGTGCGCCTTGTTCTCGGCCGGGAAATACTTGGCGACGTAGAGCTTGCCGACGGCGTCGTCCATCGCGCCATTGGTGGCGGCCAGGGCCCGCTTCCAGCGCGGCGACTGCTGCGGTGAACCAGTCAGGCCCTTGCCATAGAACTCGAAGCGCAGGTCCGCGTAGGCCTTCGGCAGCGTGCTGGCGTACTGGTTCATGCTGTGAAAGGCCAGGTAGTCCTTCCAGGTGGCCAGGTCGGTGGCCGCCACCTGCTCGGCCGCGCCCTTGAGCGCGCCCGGATGGTAGGCGATGAAGCGGTCCTGGCCGCTAAGCCGCGCACCCTTCATGAAGGCATTCCAGTCCATGCCCGGCGCCTTGGCGGCGAAGTCCTTCATGGTCCACAGGTTGTTGGCCTTCTGGATGTCGCTCGATTCTTCGCGGCTGGCGTGGCTTTCGGCCAGCTCGGACTCGAGCGCGAAGATCCTGGCGGCGCGCTGCTCCACGTTGTCGTAGCCGGCCAGCTTGAGCATGGCCACGATGTATTGCTGGTATTTGGTGCGCAGCTCGGCCATCTTCGGGCTGGCGTCAAGGTAGTAGGCACGATCCGGCAAGCCGATGCCGCCCTGCAGGAAGTAAGGGACATTGCGCGACGGGTCCGTCAGCCCCTGGTTGATCCACACGCCGAACAAATTCGGGGTGCTGAAATTGGTAGCGTTCAGCGGGTCGACGTCGGCGCGCAGGAATTCGCCCAGGGTGCGCGCCAGGGCGGCGCGGTCCTGGAGGGCCGCGATCTTCGCCAGGCGCGGCTTGAGCGCCGCCAGGCCGGCCGCTTCGATCGCGCTTTCGTTCATGTAGGCGGTGTAGAAATCGGCCACCTTGCGCGCCTCGGCACTGGCGGACTTGCTGGCCGCCGCTTCTTCGATCAGCTTGACGATGCGGCCGTTGCTTTCGTCGGCCAGCGCATACATGGCACCCCAGGAGCCGCGGTCGGCCGGGATCTCTGTCTTGGCCATCCACTCGCCATTGGCCCAGGCATAGAAGTCGTCGCCCGGCAGCATGACGGCGGCGGCAGGCCTGGCCGGCTGGGCAGCGGGCGAAGCGCCCTGCCCGGCCTGGGCCGGGACGAATGCGAAGGCGGCGCCGCACAGGGCGAAGGAGATTGCAGTCTTGATCGGAGTCCAGCTGGTCTTCATAGCGTCCCTTGACTAAAGTGGTTTTATTTAATTGTGGTGCAGGTATTGCAAAGCGGCGCGAACCTGCGGCAGCAGGCGCGCCTTCTGGGCAGCGCGCACGCGCACGCCGTTGCCGACGCGCTCGGCTTCGACCACGCCGTCCGGCCCGAAGTGTTTGCGCATATAGGCTTCCATCATCTCGGCATGCGCCGGGTTGCTCGACGAAGCCACGATGCTGGCGAACACGGCGTTGCGGCCCAGCGATTCCATATTATTGAGCAGCGCCTCGCGGTTGGCCATCGCGAAATTCCAGGTCTGCTCTTGGTGCTCGTTGGCGACGCCGCCCACGATATATGGCACCAGGTCAGGCGGGGTCTGGGGCGACAGCAGAGACTGCAGCGTGCGCGCGGCCAATGCCGGGTCTTGCGCGACGGCCAGCGCGCGACCATACCGGTTGCGCTCTTCGCTGGTCGGGGCGTTCGCGGCACGGGCAGCCAGGATGTCATAGGTGGCGGCGTCCGCGTAGCGGCCGGCGGTGGCCGTGACGAAGTCGATCATGGACGGCGGCACCGCGGCCGGGTCTTGCAGCAGCCGTGCAAAGCGGGCGCGGCCTTCCGCGATCGCCACCGGGTCGCCGGCACGCGCCAGCGAGGTCGCAAGCATGCCGCGCAGCTGGCCGTCTTCGATGGTCTCGCCCGGCTTCTCGTCCCAGCCGAGCTGGTCGAACTTCGGGCGCGCCAGGTCGATGAAGAAGCGCCGGATCAGCGCCCGTTCCGGCTCGCCGCGCGCCAGCGAGTCGAGCGTGCGCAGGTGCGAAAGGATCGCTTCCCACACCGCCAGGCGTGGCTCGTCGCCGTAGCGCCGTACCAGGTTCAGGTAGCCATCGAGACCCATGCGGCCGTTCGATGCCAGGCTCCAGGTATCGGCCAGCAGGCGCAGGCGCGTGCTGTCCGGCAGGCGCGGCGCCTGTTCGGCCAGGGCGCGGAAACTGACCGGGTCGTAATGCAGGCGGAAATAGCCGACGCTGTAAGGGTCCACCACCAGCGCGCCTTCGCAACTGGCCTGGGTCAAGGTGGTGCTGGGGCCGGACAGCAGCGTGTACCAGGCCTTGCCGTTGACGGTGCCGACCTGCAGCGGCACGTTCCACAGGCGTTTTTCGACAGGCGGTTCGTCGAGGCGATATTGTTCCTGCGAGAGTGTGACCTTGCGCTTGCCGTCCTCGCACACCTGCTCCACTTTAATCAAAGGGAAGCCCGGCTGGGTGGTCCAGTCCGATGCCAGCTTGGCGACCGGCTTGCCGGAGGCTTTTTCCAGCGCCGCCCACAGGTCGGCGGAGGTCGTGTTGGAGTACTGGTGCTTCGCCATATAGGCGCGTATGCCCTTGCGGAAGGGTTCTTCGCCCAGATAGGCCTCGAGCATGCGCAGGAAGGCTTCGCCCTTTTCATAGGTGATGGCGTCGAAGGCTGCAGCGGCCTGCGCTTCGGTGTCGATCGGGGTCTGGATCGGGTGCGTCGTCTTGCGCGCGTCCAGGTTCATCACGTATTCGCGCTCGGCGATGCTGTCCAGGTAGGGACGCCATTCCGGGTGGAAGTGCTGGGTCGCCTTGGATGCCATCCATGACGCAAAGCCTTCGTTCAGCCACAAATTGTCCCACCAGGCCATGGTTACCAGGTTACCGAACCACTGGTGGGCGACCTCGTGGGCATTGATGTTGAAGGTGAATTTCTTGACCTTTTCCGGGCTCTTCTTCGGGTCGTACAACAGGGTCGGCTCGTTATAGACCACAGCGCCCCAGTTTTCCATGGCGCCATTGAAGCCGCCGGGAATCGCGATCTGGTCGAGTTTCGGTAACGGATACGGGATGCCGAAGTAATTATTAAAGTAATGCAGCAGGTCGCGCGTCGCGGCCAGCGGGAAGACGGCCGAGCCGAGCTTGCCCTCGGTGGTGACGATACCGATGTCGACGCCGTCCTGCTTGCCGGCCAGGCGCTCCAGCTCGCCCGCCACCAGCACCACCAGGTAGCTCGGCATCTTCGGCGTATTGCCGAAGGAAATGCGTTGCATGCCGCCGGCCAGCTTTTCCTGCTTCTCGATCGGGGTGGTGGAATAGGCCTTGAAGTGGCCAGGCACGTCGACCGTCAGCTTGAAGCGGGCGCGGAAGGCCGGTTCGTCCCAGGTCGGCAGCATGCGCCGCGCATCGCTCGGCGCCATGGTGGTGGCGATCAGCTTCTTGTCCGCGCTGCCGGCCTTGTAATTGACATAGAACAGGCCGCGCCCCTCACGGTTGATCTGGCCACGGAAACTCATCGCAAGGTCGTATTTACCCGGCGCCAGCGGCGCGGGCAGGTCGAAGCGCAGGGTTTGCTGGGTCTTATCGAGGACCGGGGTCAAGACGAGTTTGCCGATGCCCTTGCCGGACAGGCTCGCCGCGTCGATCTCCAGGTTGTCGGCGTTCAGCATGATAGTCGAGGTCGTTTTCAGGACCTCGATCTCGACGGTTTGCGTGCCGCGGAAGGTATTGCCCGCGACGTCGGGCATGATGTGGGCGGCGTATTGCAGCGGGATCACGTCTTTCGGCAGCTTGCCCGGCGTGGCCGCAAACGAAAACGGCGCCTCTGCCTGCGCCGTGGCGGCGCTCAGCGCGAACGCGACCGCAACAGCAGTGCGAGCTACTCGCATGTCTCTCATAGAGTTCTCTCTCGAATCTGTTTTTATTTGATGTCGGCCTCGCGCCGTGGCGCAAAAACCCAGCCTGCAGGGTAAGCAAGCTCCTTGATACCTGCGCCCGGAATGCGACAGACTGCAAAAAACCGGGCCAAACTGCTGAATTCAAGGAATGGCGACCGGCATTCTGGCCCATGCATGCGGGGTTGACGATGCATGACTGACAACATCCATGGCTATCGAAAAATATTTCAACTATTTTTAGTCGAAACCCTAAAGTTCCGAAAAACGCATCCGTAAATGGCTTAGATAGCCGGTAATCCAGCCGGTGAACCTTGCCTCGGTGCCAACATGAAATCGAACGACGTTCTCTCGATGTACGAAAACCTCGCTGGCCTGAGTGGCCAGATGAAGAACGCGGCACAGGCAGGCGAATGGAATGCTTTCGACAAGCTGAACGTGCAGGCAAGCGTGGCTGCAGGCGCCGCGATCTGCGGCGTACCGGCCCTGGACGGCGCCAAGCGCCAGCGCAAGATCGACCTGCTCAAGCAGCTGATGGCCAACGACCGCGCAATCCGCGACGTGACCGAGCCATGGATGGGGCAGCTGGACCGCGCGATGTGCGCGCACTGATTTAGTACGGATTCAAGCGAAGGCACCTGCGGGTGCCTTTTTTGTTGGCTGCGGCCGCCTGCTTCCGATTTGCCGCGCCCCGTAGGGTGGGCAGATTCTGCCCACGCGGTCAGCTAGTGGATGAATTGTCGCTCGATCGTTCTTCCGCTGGCTGACCGCGTGGGCAAGGAACTTGCCCACCCTACGAAGCCCCGCTGCCCTACTCTTCCAAATTACTTAACTTCCCCAAGCACCGCCGCTGGAAACTGTTGAGCCCCTCCGCCACCAGCGGATCATCCTCCGACAGCATCCCCGCATCGATCAAGATCCGTAGCTTGGCAATATGGTCACCCTGCGCCACCGCCTGCGCCAAACTCGATCCGCCTGGATCCCCCGCCAGCGCAATCGCGTCCGCCACATCGTTCGGAAAATCCCAGTGCGTTGCAATCACCGCAGACAAAGCCCGGCTGCGCGCCAGCAGCTCGGCGCCGAAGGCCGCCGATTTCGGCACCTTGCCGTTCTGGCAGACCCGGTCGGCCAGCCGGAAAGCGACGATCAGCCCCACGTCCTGCATCAGGCCGGCCAGGCAGGATTCGAAAATATCGGCCGTCAGCCCCGGCGCCATCAGGCTGGCCGCCACCGCGCATTTCTCGGAATGGTTCCAGACCAGCGGCGCCGCGCGGCGCGCGAAGCCGGCGTCCTGCATCCGGATCACCGGGCGGAAGGCGACCCGGGCCAGCAACATGCGCAGGCCGTTCTGGCCCAGCAGCATGATGGCGGCGTCCAGCGTCTTGATCGGGGTAATCGGCCGGTAATAGGCGCTGTTCGCCTCGCGCAGCACGTCGGCCACCAGCACCACGTCTTCCGCCACCTGGCGCGACAGTTCGCCCGTGGTGACGCTCTCGTCGCGCAGGCTGCGCAGAAGCTTGGGGATGAGCTCGGGGACGCGCGGCACCAGTTCGGCGGCCACGGCAGGATTCTGGGCCAGGCTGCGGACCTGTTCAAGGATCAGTAGCTCGGTTTCGGCGGGCGCGTCGAATCCCGCCGGGCCCAGCAGCCAGCGGTAATAGAGTTCGTCGGCCTGGGCGGCGTCCGGCGGCGCGTCCGGGGCGCCGGCATCCGGATGCGCAGCCACGTCGGCGGCCGCGGCCTGGCTGTCGGCGCTGCCCATCAAGCGGGTGATCCAATTTTTCATAGTATGCGGCTGGTCCTGTAGACGCGATTGTAGCGCCGTTCAGTGGGCAACAGGTATGGCCGCCATGCAGGCTGCATGGCAAACCGGAGGCCGTAAACGACAAAAAGCGCCCGCAGGCGCTTTGGTCGAGCCCGAGCGACGGGCGCGGGCAAGGAATTCGGGAGAGCGAGCACCAGGTATCTCCTGGCGTCGCCTCTTGCCGGTTGCATCCGGCGTCCGCTGCCTTGGTTGGCGCACGAACTGCTTCCGGCACAGGCGTTTCTTCAACGTTGCCTGTTTTCCGCGCCACGCTATCGGTGGTGGCTGCGACAGGCCTCTATGCCGTTTGTGATCTAAACGACCACATTTTTAGTATAACGCAATTATCAAACTTGTGTAGACGACTCGTGCGTGGCTGTTTCGGCTGGCGCATTCGCTTTCGGCTGCTTTCCCAATCCACCCAGCCGCGCTTTCAGGCGCGCGCCAAGGGGAACGGTCGGCTCGACGTGGCGCGGCGGGATCTTGCGCTTCGCCGCCTTCCTGCGGCGCACGGCGACCAGCACACCGGCCAGCAGCGCCAGCACACCGGCGATGCCGCCGCCCACCAGCAGCCACGGGGTGTCGGCTTCCGGCAGCGGTTCCGGCTTTTTCTTCTTCAGCTTGTAAGGTTTTGCGGCAGGTACGACAGCGGCCGGCGCCGCCCCCATCGCTACCTGCAGCACCTTGACCTTGTCCTCGAGCTGGCCGAGCTGCTCGCGCAGGATGGCGTTCTTGGCGCCGAGGGCGACGCAGGCGTTCTGTTCCGGCTGGACTTGCGGCTTACAGGCGGCCGGTGGCGAAGCTGGTGCGGGCGCAGGCAAGGGAGCCGGTTCCGCCACGGGCTTGCGCGGCGCCGCCACCGGGGCGGGCGTCAAGCGGCTCGGTGCAGGCACAGGCTTTTCCACGTGCACCGGCTCGGCAGCGACGGCTTTGACGGCCACTGCCTTGGCGACCACGGGCGGCGCAACAGGCACGACCGGTACGGTCGGCACCACCGGGACCGGCGGCGGCGCAGGCTGCGGATCCGGCGACAGCCACAAGGTCGCCAGGCGCACGCCGCGCTGGGAACCGTCGGACAATTCCAGGTAGAGGTGCAGGTGCGCCGCCTCGACCGGCCTCAAGGAAGTGACGTGCAAAAACTGCCGCCCGTCGCGCCGCATGACCGAGAAATTCAGCGTCGACAGCACCGGCGGCATGGCGATATTGGCGCCGCGGTAGACGTTCGGGTTGGCCAGGCGCGCCTGCACCGGCGTGGCGGCGTCTTCCAGCATGGTGAGCTCGATGTCGGCCACCAGCGGCTGGCCGATGAAGGAGCCCACGCGCGGCTCACCGAGCTCGGCCGCCGAAGCGGCGCCGGCCAGCAGCGAGGAAATCAACAACAGGAAAAGGCGGCACGCCATAAAGTCAATGCGGTAGATGCAAAAATGAAGCCTGAGCGTCTTTAACGGACATTGCGATAAACTCTTTAATCCCAGCCTTGCATTCGACAGGACATGCCCATGGAAAACAGGATAGAAAAAGACAGTTTCGGCCCGATCGAAGTCGCATCGAGCCGTCTCTGGGGCGCCCAGACCCAGCGTTCGCTGCACCATTTCCACATCTCGACCGAGCAGATGGCGCCGGAACTGGTTGCGGCGCTGGCCCAGGTCAAGCGCGCCGCAGCCGCCGTCAACCGCTCGCTGGGCAAACTGCCGCGCGACAAGGCCGACGCCATCATCCGCGCGGCCGATGAAGTCCTTGGTGGCCAGCACCCGCAGGAATTCCCGCTCGCCGTCTGGCAAACCGGCTCCGGCACCCAGAGCAACATGAACATGAACGAGGTGCTGGCCAACCGCGGCTCCGAGCTGATCGGCGGCGAACGCGGCGAAAAACGCCTGCTGCACCCGAACGACCACGTCAACATGGGACAGTCGTCGAACGACATTTTCCCGACCGCGATGCACGTGGCGGCGGCGCTGGCCGTGGCGAAAAACGTGCTGCCGGGCCTGGCACAGCTGCGTTCCACCCTGCTGCGCAAGTCGCGCGACTTCGAGGATATCGTCAAGATCGGCCGCACCCACCTGCAGGACGCCACCCCGCTCACCCTTGGCCAGGAATTCTCGGGCTATGTCGCCCAGCTGGAATTTGCCGAAAGCGCGATCCGCTCCACCCTGCCCGGCCTGCTGGCGCTGGCGGCGGGCGGCACGGCGGTCGGCACCGGCCTGAACGCGCACCCGGACTTCGCGCCCCGCATTGCCGCCGAGCTGGCGGCACTGACGGGGCTGTCGTTCAAGACCGCGCCCAACAAGTTCATGGCGCTGGCCGGCCATGACGCGCTGGTGTCGAGCCACGGCGCCCTGAAGACGCTGGCCACCGCCCTCATGAAAATCGCCAACGACGTACGCTGGATGGCCTCGGGCCCGCGCTCGGGCCTGGGCGAGATCACCATCCCCGAGAACGAGCCGGGCAGCTCGATCATGCCGGGCAAGGTCAATCCGACCCAGTGCGAAGCACTGACCATGCTGTGCTGCCAGGTATTCGGCAACGACGTGGCCATCACGATCGGCGGCTCGCAGGGCAATTTCGAGCTGAACGTGTTCAAGCCGATGATCGCGCATAACTTCCTGCAGAGCGCGCGCCTCTTGGGGGACGGCATGCGCTCCTTCGACACCCATTGCGCCCAGGGCATCGAGCCGAACCACCAACGCATTGCCGAGCTGATGGAAAAATCGCTGATGCTGGTGACCGCGCTGGCGCCTCACATCGGGTATGATCGCGCCGCGCAAATCGCCAAGACCGCGTCGCACGAGGGCCTGACCCTGCGCCAGGCCGCGCTGCAGTCCGGTTTCGTGGACGAGCAGCAATTCGACCAGTGGGTCGTGCCGATCGACATGACCCGGCCGGACGCGGTCGCTGAATGACCCAAAGGCGGCCTCGCCGGTCGCAGGCCGCTTTCACCACCCCCGAGGATAGAATGCAAAAAATAGTTTTCGATTTGACATCAGAATTCGTCGAAGTCAACCAGCTGCTGAAGCTGGTCGGCCTGGTCGACAGCGGCGGCGCCGGCAAGCACCTGGTCGCGGGCGGCGCGGTGCGGGTCGACGGCAAGAAGGAACTGCGCAAGACGGCCAAGATCCGCAGCGGCCAGACCGTCACCTTGGGCGACGTGCAGATCCGCGTGCAATAACTGCGCATCAATCACGGGCTTATGTTTGCGCGCTAACAAACAAAACGGGGCTTCCTTGTTTATATTTTAAGTCGTCAGGTATCGACTAATATCAACGGCTAAAGGTGAAGCGATGGAAACCCCGAACCGCTGCGCGCAGTCGCAGGAACAGCTCATCGGCGATCTGCGGATGGTGATTGAAAACGCCGAAGAGCTGCTCAAGAACACCGATCACTACACCAGCGTGCTCTACCAGACCGCGCGGGCCAAGCTGGCGCTGGCACTGGAAGCGGCCAACGAGGAACTGGCGCGTTTCGAAGACGCTCAGCTCGAGCGCATGATGGCCGCCACCCGCGCCGCCAACGAGCGCTATCAGGACTATTCCGGGGAACAGCGCATCCTGCGCGCCTTCCACTAAACCCTTGTTGCTGGTTCAATGGCGGCCACCAGGCCGAGCCTGAACCAGCCTTGCAGCATGGCGCCGATGTCCGGCACTCTGCTGCCCTCCCCGCACGCCAGCACTGCGTCGACCGCTTCACCAAAGTTCGCGCCGGCCAGCATCCGTTCCAGGGCGACAGCATCTGGCGCGCCCAGTTCCACCATCTCCACCTTCCAGTGCGGCCGCACGACCAGGGCCACGCAGGGCCGGTCCACGCCTGGCGGCAGGGCTGGCCCACCGGGCTGGTGCGCCTGCCACAGCGGCGCGGTGGCCCAGGGGCTGCGCAGCATAGCCACCGAGGAATGCAGGGTGAAACGGGCAGTATCCAGGGTCTCCGGGGCGAGGTTCACCAGCGTGTCGATGCCGAGCGGCTCCGCGTCCGGCGCCAGCCAGGCGCGGTGGACGGCCCATTCCAGGCGCGCCATGTCCGGCAAGTAGGGATAGGCCGAGGCTGGGGCAAACCCTGCAAGGAAATCCGCGAACCGCAGGCCGAAGCCAGCCAGGTCGGGATCCGTCGAGGGCGTGGCCTTGCCGTAGGCGCGTGCCAGGCCCTCGAAGAATTCTTCGCCGACCAGCTGGCGGATCACCGGGTAGGCATCGGCCAGTGCGCGCTCCCAGCCGGCGCTCAGGTTGCCGCGGTAGAGGGAAAGTCGTTTTATCCCGCCCTCGCTCAAGAACGGTTCGAGACTGGATTCATGCCGGTGGTCGAACAGCGCGTTGCCGAATTGCTGCTGGACAGCGGCCAAGGCGTCGTTTGCTGTGCTTGCCTGCCCGGCTCGCTGCGGCGGGAAGGCGTCCGGAACCGGCAGCGGATAGTCCCGCGCGACCTGGTCCGCCTTTGCCGCCTCGGCCAGCAGGACGTCGAGCGGCGGAATATCGGCATCCCATTCGACCAGCGTCGGCACGCGGCCGAAGCGCTGCAAGGCGGCGCGGTACAGCTCCCAGACCGGCTCCGCCACGGCCGCGCCATGGTGGTCGACCAGCGCCAGCGGCGTTGCCAAGTGGCCGGCGAGGTGGATTTCGCCGACGCTCCCCACCGGCAGCGCGGCGATCGCGGCCAGCGCGTCTTCGCCATGGTTGTGCTGGTTGACGTAGAGATTGTTCACGTCGAGCAGGATGGCGCAGCCGGTGCGCCGGGCCAGTTCGGCCAGGAATTGCGCTTCGCTCATCGCATCGGCGCGGAAGCGGACATAAGTCGAGACGTTTTCCACCAGCAGGCGGCGCTTGATCCCGTCCTGCACCCGGCTGACGCGCTCGCTGACCAGGGTCAGGGCGGCATGATCGAGGGTGATGGGCAGCAGGTCGTTGAGCTGGCGGTCGGCCAGCGCGCCCCAGCTCAGGTGTTCGGAAACGAGGAAAGGATCGACGGCCTCGACCAGCGCACAAACGCGCTCCAGGTGGGCCGGCGAAAAGCCGCGTGCCGATCCAAGGCCGAGCCCGACGCCATGCAGGCTGACCGGGTATTCGCGGCGCAGTTCGGTCAGTACGTGCCAGTCCCACCCGGCACGGGCCAGGTAGTTTTCGCTGTGGACTTCGATGAAGCCGACCGCTGGGCGCCCCTCGAGGAAGGCGCGGTAGTGCGGCGTGCGCAGCCCCACGCCGGCGTCGATGGCCGCGTCCGGGGCGCGCATGGGATTATTTCTGCGGTTCTGGCTTGGCTGGTTCAGCCTTGGCCGGCTGGGCCTTGCCTGGCTCGAGCGCGCCGCCGAGCTTGGTGCACGTGCCCTTGGCAACGAACTTCCATTCGTTCGGGTCGTTGTCGGTCTTGGCGGCGGCGGAGCAGCCATGGGTCGCGGTGCCGCAGTCGTTCTGGCCGGCCTTGGCGACGCCGTAGCAGGCTTCCTGGTCGGCTTTCGGCGTGCCCATGTCCTGCGCGGCAGCTTGGGTGGCGCAGACGCTGGCAAGCGCGGCGGCGATCAGGGCGTGGCGGTGGGTCATGCGAAGGCTCCGGTGCTGGGATGAAGCCGACAGTATTTATCAGGTGGGGGAAAGATGCAAGCTGGGGAGTGATGCTAGTTGTTACAGGCGAAGCTGGGGGCTGCGGCACGGAATTGGAGGGAACAATGCCACTGGCATTGCTCCGCCCAAGTTCGACGAACTGCCGAAAACCTAAGCCTAGGCCGTCGTATTGATCTTGTTACCCAAGTGCGCCGGCAAATTTGCCGACTGCACCGACGGAAGCGCCTCGAGCAGCTGGGTGGCGGTCGCCGCCTCGATCTGCTGTGCCTTCTTGAAGACAGCCAGGCTCACTTCCTGGCGGGTGCCGGTTTCGGCGATGCTGGTGGACAGCTTGGCAATGCTTGACACATCCATATCATTCTCCCATTGAGGCGTATCCACCATTATCGGCGGCTCCAGCGGGAACTTTAGGGCAATCGCGCATCCAGCCGGCCAGCCACTCCAGAACCTGATCCGGATCATTCAGGTCCAGCCAGGCCCGCCCTTCCAGCGCATCCGGGCGCGGCACGTCGGATACCACTGCGACGATGTCCGGATCGTCCGGGTACAGCGCCGGCTTGCCCAGCAGTGGCCGGAACACCTCCAGCTTGGGAAAGCGCTCCCATTTATAGCCTTCGACCAGGGTCAGGTCGCTTGGTGCCAGCCGCGCAAGGTGCTCGGCCAGCGAAGGTTCCACCTCCCCCCGCAGCTCGCGCAGGATGGCCACCCGGTAGGGCGAGGCGATCATCACCTCGGCCGCGCCGGCCATGCGCAGGCGCGCACTGTCCTTGCGCGGCGGTTCGAGCTCGATGTCGTGGTGGCTGTGCTTGACGATGTTGACGCGCAGCCCCTGCCCCGCCAGCCGGCCCACCAGGTGTTCCAGCAGCGAGGTCTTGCCGCTGCCCGACCAGCCGACCACGCCCAGCACCGGGCCGGGGGCCGCGTCAGTGCCCGGTTCAGTACGCGACACGGTAGCGATAGCCACGGAAATTCATGATGGCCGCTTTCGGCAGCAGGCGTTCCAGCACCAGCCCGGGCGCGACTTCCTCGCCTTCGCGGCGCAGCGTCTTGTCGACCAGGAGCAGGCGCTCGGCCGGGTTGGGCGAGTAGATATAGCCGCCAAAGGCCACTTTCGGCACGTCGCGCTGCACCGCTTCCGGCAGCGACTGCACCGGGCCAACGCTGTCGTCCGCGCTCGCCGGCGTAGCGGGAAGCACGGCGGCACGCGGCGCTTCCGGGATGGCCTCGACGGCTTCCTCGCGGCGCAGTGGCTCGGGCTCCGCGCGCCGTGGCGCTTCGGCCACCGGGGCGGCAACATCGGGCTTGGCGCGGGTTGCCGTTTCTTTTGGCTTTGGCGCGTCTGCTGCCGGTTCGACCGGCGCCGGCACGATGATCGCCGGGGCGGGCTCCTGGACCGGCGCCACTACTGTCGGCGCCACTACGCTGGCCACCTGCACGGGCGCAGGCGCTGGTGCGACCGCGGGCGGCTGGCGCAGCAGGAAGGCCGCCCCCGCCGCCACGACCAGCGCACCGGCGCCCAGCCCGACCAGCAGCGGCTTGCGGTTCCCGGTCGATGCGGGCGCTGCATACGAAGGCGCCGGTGCATGGATGGTCGGGGCGTTGCCGAGCTGGCGCTCCGCCTGTGCCTTCTTGAGGGCTTCGAGGATGTACGACATGCTTACTTTCCGGTGCCGGCGACGGCCAGCAGGCGCGGCTCGGGTACGCCGGTGAGCTGGTTCAGCCGCATGTAGGTGCGCGGTCCGGCAACGCCGTCCGCCTTCAGGTTCTGCGCGGCCTGGAAGCGCCGCAGCCATTCGCGCGTATTGGCGTCCAGCGGGCGCCCCGCCTGGACGGCCTTCACGCGGTTCAGGCCCGCAAGACGCGCGGCCAGCCAGTCGACGTCGGGGCCGCGGTCGCCTTCGGACACCTGCTCGCGAAAGCCGCGCGGCACCCGCCAGAAGGTCGTGTACTCGCCGCCGAAGCGGGCCACGAAGCTGGCCAGGTCGATGCGTTCGCGGCGAGCGCCGGCGCTCAGGGTCACGCTGTTGCCGTCGATCGCCGACAGCACGGCATAGCCGGTACGCGGGCCATCGTGCAAGGTGACGACGGCAGGCCGGTCGAGCAGGCGCAGTTCGTACAGGCCGCCGCGGCCCGTGTGGCAGCGCAGGCTGTAGCGGGGCGCTGCCTCGCAAGGCGCGTCGCCTTCCAGTGCCTGGCCCCAGAGCGTGGCCAGTTCGCGCAGCGCATCGGCCTCGATGGCCTGCACCGGCGGCACCGCTGCCCCTGCCCCTGCCGCTGCCGCTGCCGCTGCCGCCGCCGCTGCCGGTGCCGCTGCCGCTGCCGGCGCGGCGACCCGTGCGGCAGCCGCCGGCGCCGCCTCGCGCGCCGGCATCGCCTGCCAGGCGGCGGCGCTGAGCGCCACGGCCGCCAGCACCCCGCCCGCCACCAGCGGCAGGCGCAGGCGGCGCGCAGCGGGTTCGCCGGCGAACACTTCGGCGGCAGCCTTGTTCAGGATCGGGCGCGTCACCTGCGGGCTGTTCTCGACATAGGCGCCGAGCAGCGCGCGGTCGCAGAGCAGGTTAATGCGGCGCGGTACGCCGTGCGCCAGCGCGTGGATGGCCGGCGTGAGCGCAGGCGGGAATGGCATGCCGGTAGCCCCCGCCACAGCCAGCCGGTGCGCGACATAGGCGCCGGTCTCCGGCTCCGACAAAGGCCCCAGGTGGTAGCGCGCGATCACGCGCTGGGCCAGTTGCTCCAGCTCGGGCCGCGCCAGCATGGTGCGCAGTTCAGGCTGGCCGATCAGGATGATCTGCAGCAGCTTGCGCTCGCTGGTTTCGAGGTTGGTCAGCAGGCGCAGCTGCTCCAGCACCTCGGCCGACAGGTTCTGGGCCTCGTCGATCACCAGCACGTTGTTCAGGCCCTGCGCGTGGGAGTCGAGCAGGTAGCGGTTGATCGCATCGACATAGCCCTTGAGGCCCAGCGGCGTGTTCGCGGGCGGCAGCTCGATGCGCAGCTCGTCGCACACGCTCAGCAGCAGTTCCTCGACGCTCAGGCGCGGGTTGAAGATGTACGCCAGCCGGCAGTTCTCGGGCACCTGCTCGATGAAGGACCGGCACACCGTGGTCTTGCCGGCGCCAATTTCACCAGTCAGCAGCACGAAGCCGCCGCCGCTGCCGATCCCGTACAGCAGGTGCGCCAGCGCCTCGCGGTGGCGCTCGCTCATGAACAGGTAGCGCGGGTCCGGCGCAATCGAAAACGGCGCGCCCTTCAGCTGGAAATAGTGGTTGTACATGCTCAGTGAATCAGGGCTGACTAACGGACCGGCGGCGATTTGAACTTCGCGCAGTATATTTTGCTTTTGTCATTCATGTAAGCGATCGTGCTGCCCAGGTTCGATACGCGCAAGGGAAACGGTGTCGCGCCGGCTGGCTTGAAGACGATGCCGTAGGCGGTGCGGATGCCCTGCTCCAGCTCTTCCGGGGTGCTTTCCGTAATCGCCGCGATGAATACCAGCGGGTTGCTGTCGTCGCTGACCATGACTTCCTTCACCTCCGCGCCCCATAGCGTGGCTTCGGTCTTGAACCACCAAGCCCCGCCCTCGCGCTTGTAGGCCGGGCCGAAGGCCGTGGTGAGATAGTCGTGGAAATAGCGGTTCTCGAGGTGGCTCCGGCACAGCAGCGCATTGCCGATCACCGGCCCGAAGGTCGACGGCATGGCCTGCGCCTTCCCGTGGCTACAGGCGAGCAGCAGCGCCGCGGACAGCGCCCGTCGCAGCGTCATGGTGGGGAATTCAAGGTGGGAGCAGCCAGGCATGGCCCCATTATGCCACCGCCTGCCAAGGCCACCCGGCTCATGGCGCGCTGCTGCGGACCGCGCGCCAGGCGTCGCTGTTCTGGTCTAGCCAGATTTTCAGCAGCGCACGGTTGTCGTGCTTCCATGGGTGGAAAGTTGGCGAGAAATACTGCAGCACCGGCCCAACCATGTGCCAGGCCAGGCCGCGCCGCCCGAACCACATGCGCGCGGCGCTCGCCCAGGTGCCCAGCCGCCACAGGGCGCCGTCGCGGTGCAGGTTATGGAAGGTCTGGATGAAATTATCGAACCAGAACACCACGCTGACGTGCACGAACCACAGCACCCGGCGCCAGTAGCCGCCACCGGCGGCGCGGTAGACGTCGAAGGCCACGCCCTTGTGCTCCAGCTCCTCCACTGCATGCCATTCCCACAGGCGGCGCAGCGCCGGCTCGGCGTCCGCGATCCATTCCGGGTGGCGCAGGATGCCGTCGGCCAGCATGGCAGTGTAATGTTCGAAGGCGCAGGTGACCGCCACCTGGCTGCGCACGTCGAGGCGCGCGACCTGGCGCACTCGCCACAGGATGCGCTTTTCGATGACGAAGGCCAGGTTTTGCCGCGCGAGTTCGGCGTTGTACTGGATGTGCAGGTGCCGGTGGGTCGCTTCCTGGCCGATGAAGTCCTTGACCTCGCCGCGCAGAACGGGGTCGGTGATGCGGTCGGGAGGCACGGCGCGCAGGCTGTCGATGAACATCTGCTCGCCGATCGGGAAGGTCATCGACAGCGCATTGAACCACTGGCTGCGGTAGGCGTCGCCGCCAAGCCAGCGGCGGCCGAAGCCTTTGCCCAGGTCGACATCGAGCTTGCGGACGGTGAGTGATGACATGGTGGCTCCCCGGTGGAAGACGGACGGACGGATTCGCCGACTATAGCACCAGAGTTACCGCAGAAATACTGGAAAGCCACAATGAAGCACTGGTCCAGGAGTTAAACGCAGATCAGTTAGTTGACGTATGACCTGCCGAGCTTCGTAGGGTGGGCAGGTTTCCTGCCCACGCGTTCAACCGGCGGCAGCACGGACGCCGCGCGGCTTTCATCCGTTAACCATCACCGCGTGGGCGTTCGTAATTCTGGGCATTGCCCGAAATTACCCCGCCCACGCTACGAGTTAGCGGCTCTTATGTGGCCAGCATGGGACTTAGAAATTGACCTTGAACTGGGCGCCCAGGGTGCGCGGCTCGTTCAGGATGCCGGTCAGGTTGTCGAAGTCGATCGCGCCGACTACCTGCACGCGGTCGGTGATGTTGCGGGCAAATGCCGACACTTCGTACTTCCCGTCATTCCACTTGTAGCCCAGGCGCAGGCCGCCTTCGAACAGCGAACGCGCCTTGTACTCCTTCGCTTCGTACAGGAACATGTTGTAGGTGGTGCGGTAGGCCCAGTCGGTGTTGGCGAAGAAGTCGCCATTTGCCAGCGGAATCGTGTACGACAGGCTGAAGTTGGCCTGCCATTTCGGTGCGCGCGGCAGCGGGTTGCCGTCGATGCGCACGGTGCCGGCGAACGGACCGACCGGATCGGTGACCGTGCAGCCGGCGCGTCCGCCGGTGTTGGCGAAGTTGCCGCACTGCTGGACGAACAGGGCGCCGTCCTTGATCTCGGTGTCGTTGTAGCTCACGCCGGTGGAGAAGCGCAGGCCATCGGCCAGCACCGCCTGGAAGTCGAGTTCGACGCCCTGCCCGGTGACCTTGTCGGCATTGATCAACTGGTTCATGTTGATCACGCCGCTGCCGGCGGTGAGCTGCTTGTCCTTGACGCGGTACTGGAACACGCTGGCCGATACGCGCGCGCGGCGGTCGAACAGTTCCTGCTTGATGCCGGCTTCGTAGGACAGGACTTTTTCGGCGTCGGCAAACGAAGGACGGTCGGCCAGGCCGTTCAGGCGTCCCTGCATGCTCGGCGCGCGGTAGCCGGTGGCGATGCGCGCGAACAGGTTGGTGTCCGCATTGAGCGCATAGGTGCCGCTCAGGTCCCAGCTGATGTTGGTCGAATCATTGTTGATGATGAAGGGACCGGCGGTGGTGGCTTCGACGCGTTTGGCCGAGAAGTCCTTCTTGTCGCTGGTGTAGCGCAGGCCGCCGCGCAGCTTCAGCTTGTCCGAGACGGTGTAGTTCAGCGAGCCGAAAGCCGCCCACGATTCGGTCGACTGGTTCTGGGTCGCGAAGAACGGGCTCTGCGGGTTACCCGGCGCCAGCGAATCGAAGCTGATGCTGTCGATCTGGATGTCTTCGTTGAAGTAGAACAGGCCGCCGATCCACTGCAGCGGGCCAGTGCCGTTCGACTCGGCGCGGAACTCCTGGGTGAACTGGCGGTGGTGCGGCAGCAGGTCGGCCGTCTCCACCACGAACGGGATATAGCCCGGGCCCATCGGCTGCGCATACACGGCGCCGTAGCCGCCGTCGACGTCGGCGCGGCTGTAGAAATCGGCCGACTCGTAGCCGGTGATCGAGTGCAGCGTAATGGCGTCGCCGTTCCAGCGCAGGCGCATGTTGGCGCCCTTGGTCTTCAGGGTCTGCTTGTTGACGCCGTCGGTCGGGTAGCTGTCGTAATCGAAGCCGTCGACCAGGTCGTTGGTGCCGGCCTTGATGATGTTCGCGCGGAACAGCGTGGCGTTGTTGTCCAGGTCGCGCATATGGACGTTGAACAGTGCGCTGAATTCCTTGTTCGGCTGGACCAGCACCTGGATGCGGCCGGCGTTGTCGTGGTAGCCCTCGAAGTCGCGGGTGCCGGTCGGGCGCGGGTTGTGCACGCGGTCATCGCGGTTCTGCGACTGCAGCGAAACGCGCGCGGCAACGGTGTCGCTGAACGGCAGGTTGAACGCGCCTTCGGCATTCTTGGCGCCGTAGTTGCCCAAGCCCAGGCTCAGGTAACCCTCGCGCTTGAACACTGGCTTCACCGAATCGAACTTGATCACGCCGGCCGGCGAATTGCGGCCGAACAGGGTGCCCTGCGGGCCGCGCAGCACTTCGATCTGCTCGGTGTCGAACACCGGGAAGCCCTTGAGCATCGGGCTTTCCTGCACGATGTCGTCGACCACCAGGCCGACCGGCTGCGAAGCGTTCAGGTCGAAGTCGGTATTGCCCTGGCCGCGGATGTAGAAGCGCGGGAAGGAGCGGCCGTAGTCGGATTCGACGTTCAGGCTCGGCGAGCGGCCGGACAGAAAGCGGATGTCCTGACCGCCGGCGACCAGGGTGTCGAGCTTGTCGCCGCTGAGGGTGGTGATCGCCATCGGCACTTCACGGATGTTCTCGGCGCGGCGCTGGGCCGTCACGATCACCACGTCGAGCCGCTGGCCGCCCTGGGCGGTCGTAGCTTGCGCCACCGGTGCTTCCTGGACGGCGGCGGCTTCCTGGGCCAGGGCCGCCTCAAACGGGAAAGCACTGGAAATGGCCAGGCACATCAGGGTGCGGCAACGTGGGAAAGCGGGACGGTTCATGGGGTTCCTTGGGTAACGTGAACGGGAAGCTCGGGGACAGCTTGCAAAATACAAATTGTAAATGCTCAACTATAGCAAGTTGTCAAGAGTGCTTTCAAGCGAACTTACTAGACTGCACACCCTAACAACAAGGCTTGACAGCGGGCCGGGCACGGCCCATCCGCCAAATTTGCGGCTCGGGGCCCGTTTTTGCGCTTTCGTCGTTTTGCCCGGGCGCCGGGCGAAAGCTTGTCATATCGTTCAGGCTCCCATCGCTTCCACCGACGAAAAGAACATGCCAACCGTCTTCAAGCCCGCCCTCCTCGCCGCCGCCATCGCCGCCGGCTTCCTCCTGGCCCCATCGAGCCACGCCGAATCGCCGCGCGGCCCGGTCGTGACGCAGCAGCGCAGCGTGGCGGCCTTCAGCGCCATCGAGCTGTCCGGCCCCTTCGACGTCGTGGTGCGCGCCCAGGGCCGCCAGGCGCTCCTGCTGTCCGGCGAGCGCGCGCAGCAGCTCGACGAGATCGAAACCTTCGTGCGCGGCGACACCCTGGTGGTGCGGCCTGTGCAGCGCAACGGCTTCCACTTCAGCTGGGGCAAGCGCGAGACGCCGACCATCAGCATCACGGCCGCCCAACTGAAAAGCCTCAAGATGTCGGGCAGCGGCGACGTCGACCTGTCCCAGCTTTCCGGCGAACGCTTTGCCGTCAGCATCGACGGCCCGGGCGACCTGCAGGCCGCCGGCGCGGTGCGCGACCTGGCGGTGCGCTCCACCGGCAGCGGCGACGTCGACCTGCACCGCCTGAAGGCCGCCAATGTCGAACTGGCGCAGTCGGGGCCGGGCGACGTGCGCCTGGCCGGCGTCGGCAACGAACTGGTGGCGAACCTCACCGGGTCGGGCGACCTGGAGGCCGACGGCCTGCGCCTGGCGCGGCTGAACGCGCGCATGAGCGGCCCGGGCAGCATGAAACTGTCCGGCAACGCGCGCGAACTGCGCGCCGAGGTCGAAGGCTCGGGCGACTTCGAAGCCTGCTCGCTGGCGGTCGACGCGGCCTCCACCGTCCAGCGCGGCCCGGGCCGCGCCTGCGTGGCCGGCAATATCAAGCGGTTCGACGCGGAAGTCAGCGGCTCGGGCGAGCTGCAGGCCAGCGGGCTGCAGGCTGCGTCGGCGATCGTGCGGCTGGGCGGTCCCGGCGGCGCCACGCTCAGTGGTTCGATCGGCGAACTGACTGCCGAAGTCACCGGCTCGGGCGACCTCGATGCGGGCGAGCTCAAGGTCAGGCGCGCGACGGTCAAGGCGCGCGGTCCGGGCGGGATCGAGCTGGCCCACGTGTCCGATACGCTGGACGCGGAACTACGCGGCTCGGGCGGGCTGCAAGCGAACATGGACGGCAAGCGCCTGCTGCTCAAGATGAGCGGGCCGGGCACCGCCCGCGTCGAGGGCAAGGTGGAACTGGTCAAGGCCCAGCTGAGCGGATCGGGCGGGCTGGAAGGCCGCGGCTTGACGGCCGGGCGTGCGGAGATTTCGGTGAATGGCGCGGGGAATGCGGCGGTGAATGTGGTGGGCCGCAGCGCTAAGCGCGACGAAGATGGCCAGTTGCTGGTGGTGGACCGCAGTGGCAGCCGGCACGGGTCGCAGTAATCGCACAGAGGCGCACCTAAGGGTGGGCAGATTCTGCCCACCCTACGAGATCGCGGAAATCTACGAGATCGCGGAATTCTGGGTGCTCGACAATACCAATTCCCATACCACTAAAAACATTTGCATAATCAGTACGTTATGCAAATTTCCTCTGCCATTCCGCCCCAAATTGCACACGATATTTGCATACCACTTAAATACCTGTTGACAGCACCGACCCGCCTGCCTATAGTGCGCTGACCTCCCGGCAGAACACTACAATCCATCATGATCGACTATCTCATCGGCGTCGACGGCGGCGGCACCGGCACGCGCGTGCGCCTGGCCCGCCCCGACGGCACCGAACTGGCGCAGGCAAACGGCGGCCCGTCCGCCCTCTCGCGCGGCATCGACAACGCCTGGACCACCATCGGCAGCATCGTCCAGCAGGCTTTCGCAAGCATCGGCATCCCCACCGTTCCAATGAACTCCTGCGCCATCGGCCTCGGCCTGGCCGGCGTGCACAACAAGGAATGGGCAGCGCAGTTCGTCGCCGCCAATCCTGGCTACGCCTCCCTGGCACTCGACACCGACGGTTTCACGACGCTCATGGGAGCTCACGGCGGCCAGCCAGGCGCGATCGTCGCGATCGGCACCGGCAGCGTCGGCGAAGCGATGCTGCCGGACGGGACCAAGGTCGAAGTCGGCGGCTGGGGCTTTCCGGCCGGGGACGAAGCCAGCGGCGCCTGGATGGGCCTGCGCGCGCTCAACCACACCGAGCAGGTGCTGGATGGCCGCGTCGAAGGCGGCGCGTTTGCGCGCGAGGTGATCGAATTCTGCGGCGGCTCGCGCGATGCGGTGCAGGTCTGGATCGGCAAGGCCAACCCGGCTGCCTATGCCGGCCTGGCGCGCTTCGTAGTGGCGCATGGCGACACGGATCCGGTAGCGCGCGCCATCCTCGAACACGCCGGCCAGGAAGTGGCCAGCATCGCCGCGGCGCTCGACCGCACGCGTACACTGCCGCTGGCCCTTTGCGGCGGCCTGGGCGAGGTCCTGCGCGCATGGCTGCCCCCGGCCACCCTCGCACGCTGTGTCCCGGCGCAAGGCGATTCGGCCGCCGGCGCACTGCGCATGATCCGACGCCACCTTGAAGGAGCAGCACAATGAAAGGCAACATCCTCACCCCCGGCGGCTGGATCCACGGCGAACTGCGCTACGGCGCGCGCATCGAGGCCATCGAAGGCCATGAAGTCGACCCGTCGGCCAACGGCGACGACTACATCCTGCCCGGCTTCATCGACGTGCACGTGCACGGCGGCGCGGGCCGCGACATGATGGAAGGCGGCGATGCGCCGCACATCATCGCGGCGATGCATGCAAAGCATGGCACCACCGCCCTGCTCGCCACCACCATGACTGCCCCGGTCGAAGACATCGAGCGCGCACTTGGCGCGATCGGCGCGGCTTGCCGCGCCCGCGGCAAGAACGAAGCCCGCATCCTTGGCGTGCACCTGGAGGGCCCCTACATCAACTCGGGCAAGCTCGGCGCCCAGCCGCCGTTCGCGCGCGAAGCGAGCCTGGACGAAGTGAACCGCTTTAGCGAACAGGCGCCGATGCGCCTGATCACCGTGGCGCCCGAAATCGACGGCCACATGGTCCTGCTGCGCGCGATGGCCGATGCCGGCATCCGCGTGCAGATCGGCCATACCAATGGCTCGTATGAGGTCGGCGTGCAGGCCCTCGAACACGGCGCAGCAGGCTTCACCCACCTGTTCAATGCCATGCCAGGCCTGCACCACCGCGATCCCGGCATGGTCGGGGCAGCCCTGGCCCATGCCGAATACGCCGAGATCATCCCCGACCTGCTGCACGTGCACCCGGGCGCGATCAAGACCGCGCTGCGCTGCATCCCGAAGCTGTTCTGCGTGACCGATTCCACCGCCGCCGCCGGCATGCCGGACGGCGAATACATGCTGGGCCGCCAGGTCGTGCACAAGTGCATGGGCGGCGTGCGCCTGGCCGATGGCACCCTGGCCGGCAGCACCCTGACGATGGACCAGGCGCTGCGCAACCTGGTCAAGATCGGGCTGACCCTGCAGGACGCCAGCCGCCGCGTCTCCACCAATGCCGCCGACTACCTCGGCGAAACCCAGCGCGGGCGCCTGGCGCCGGGCTGCCATGCCGATTTCGTGGTGCTCGACCGTGAGCTGAACATCAAAGCCGTTTATATCGAAGGAGAAGCACTGTGACCCCGACCACCTCGCTGATGTACCAGGAAGCCCTGTCCGCAGGCGACTGCATCGCCCAGCAACTGGCGCAGGACGCCGGGCGCTACACGGAACTGGGACGCAGCCTGCGCGCCACCAATTTCCACAGCGTGGTGACGGTCGCACGCGGCAGCTCGGACCACGCCTCGAGCTACCTGGCCTACCTGATCATGGCGCGCATGGGCCGCCTGGTGACCTCGCTGCCGATGTCGCTGGTGACGCTGTACAAATCGCCGCTGGTCACGCGCGACACGCTGGCCGTGTCGATCTCGCAATCGGGCCAAAGCCCGGACGTAGTCGAGCCGATCCAGTATTTCCGCGCCGGCGGCGCCACCACGGTGGCGCTGGTAAACGACGACACCTCGCCGCTTGCCAGGGCAGCCGAATGGACCATGCCGCTGCATGCTGGTAAAGAGCAAAGCGTCGCCGCGACCAAGAGCTTCATCGCCAGCATGGTCGCGGGCGCCCGCCTGGTCGCCGAATGGCAGGACGATGCCGAACTGCGCGACGGTATTGCCGCCCTGCCCGACTCGCTGCGCGCCGCCAGCCAGGTCGACTGGTCCGCCGCCATCGAGGTGCTGGCCCCGGCCCGCAACATCATGGTGGTCGGACGCGGCATCAGCTTCCCGGTGGCGCTGGAGGCTGCCTTGAAATTCAAGGAAACCTCGGCGCTGCAGGCCGAAGCCTTCTCGGGCGCCGAGATCAAGCACGGCCCGATGGCGCTGATCGAGGAAGGCTATCCGCTGCTGATCTTCGCGACCCGCGGCCCGGCGCAGGCCGGCCTGGTGGCGCTGGCCGAGGAAATGCGCGGCCGCGGCGCCCGCGTGCTGCTGGCGGCACCCGAGGACGTCGCCAGCCGCGACCTGCTGCTGCCGACGGCCGCCATCCCCGACCTCGACCCGATCGTCGCAATCCAGGCCTTCTACATGATGGCCGCGAACCTGTCGAAAGCGCGCGGCCTCGACCCGGACCGCCCGCGCCACCTGAGCAAAGTCACCAGGACCAACTAAGCGAACCATGAGCGACTACCTCGATCTCGCCGGCCAGCTGATGATGGTGCGGCTGTTTGGCACCGAACTCGATGACGACACCGATGCCTTCCTGCGCGCCCACAAGGTGCGCGGCGCCTGCCTGTTCCGCCAGAACATGCTGGATGCGCCGCAGCTGGCGCGCTTCACCGCCGACCTGCGCGACGCGATGGGACCGGAAGCGCTGATCGCGCTCGACCAGGAAGGCGGCGCCGTGGTGCGCTCGACCTGGGTCCCGGCGCCGCCGAGCGCGATGGCGCTGGGCGCGGCCAACGACCCGATTCTCGCGCGCGACGTCGGCGCGGCCGTGGCGCGCGCGGTGCGCGCGCTCGGTTTCAACTGGAATTTCGCGCCGGTGCTGGACCTGAACAACAACCCGGACAACCCGGTGATCGCCGAGCGCTCCTTCGGCGCCGACCCGGAAACCGCCACCCGCATCGCCCTGGCCTGGATGGAAGGCAGCGAAAGCGAAGGCGTGGCCTGCTGCGTCAAGCATTTCCCCGGCCACGGCGACACCCACGTCGATTCGCACCGCGACCTGCCGACCGTCGACAAATCGCTCGATGAACTGGAACGCCTCGAGTTCGCCCCCTTCCGCATCGCCGCACAGGCAGACAAACCGGCGCGCGCCGTGATGACCGCCCACATCGTCTACCCGGCGCTCGACCCCGAGTTCCCGGCCACGATGTCGCGCCCCATCCTCACCGGCATCCTGCGCGAACGCTTCGGATTCCAGGGCGTGATCATCACCGACGGCATGGACATGCATGCCATCGCGCACCGCTACAGCGCCGGCCAGGCCGCCGTGAATGCGCTGGTGGCAGGCGCCGACATGGTGATGGCAATCGGCTCGCGCGAGACGCAGCTGGAAACCGTGCAGGCGATCGCTGCCGCGATCCGCGACGGCGTGCTGCCGCTGCACGACGTCGAAGCACGGCTGGCGCGCTTGTCAGGGCTGGCCGCAAGCTTCCCGGCCGGCCCCGTCCACTATCTCACCGACAGCGATGACCGCGCCCTGATGGCCAGGGCATGGCGGGCCGGCCTCACCCTGCTTGGCCAGCCGCAGCGTCCCGCGCGTGGCAGCAAGATACGCCTGGTCGCGCGCGCCGATGTGGTCAGCGACGGCGTCTCGGAATCGGGCGTGCCGGCGGCCAGCGTCGCCGCAGCCCTTGGGCGCCTCTACGACGTCGACCTCGTCACCTTCCTGGACGCCGACAGCTTCGACTGGAGCGCGCTGCCGCAGGACGGCCGCTTCACGATCCTGGCCTCGACCTCGCGCCGCCGCTATGGCCCGCATGCGCGCGCCAGCTGGCACCCGGACCTGCACCTGGCACTGTGGAATCCCTACCAGGCGCTCGACTTCGATGCGCCTGCCCTGATGACCTATGGCTTCGCGGCGCCCGCCGTGGATGCTGCCATCGCCTGGCTGGCCGGCGAGCTCGATGCCCAAGGCCGCTGCCCGGTGCCGGGCTTCGAACATGAGCCTGAGCAAGACGGTAACGCTATGTAACCGCACGGGCGCCGTTGCGCGCCCTGCGGCACAATTGCCGAGCCTGAAAACGGCGCTTTATGGGACAATGCACCCTTTGCCGAGATTGGCATTTTCGCCATGTTGGCGTATATGCATTTCTCATCATTATCGACTTGATTGAAGGATACTCCATGGCCCAATTCCGTCTTGCCCGCCTCTGCCTGATGCTCGCCGCAATCGGCGTCTCCGCCCCGGCGCTGGTAACCAGTGCCCACGCGCAGCAAAAGACCGATGCGCCTGCCGCGGCAGCCCCAGCGAAGGACACCGTCCGTCCGGAAATCTTCAAGCTGCTCGATCCGACCGCCATCAAGCCTTTGATGGACGCCAAGAACTACACGGAAGTGCAGAGCCGCATCACCCAGGCCGAAGCCTTCCCGAACCAGACCCCGTACGAACAGTACGTCGTCAACCGCATGAAGCTGTCGCTGGGTTCGACCACCAACAACAACGCCCTGGCAATGCCGGCACTCGAAGCCGTGATCAACTCGAACCGCCTGACCGGCGCCGAGCAGGCCAATTTCATGCAGGCGCTGGGCAACATGCACTTCAACGCCAAGGATTACCCGAAGGCAATCGAATGGTTCAAGCGCTACCAGAAAGAAAGCCCGACCCCTGAGGCCGTGCGCCCGGCTCTCGTCCGCGCCTACTACCTGAACAACGATTTCGCCACCGCCAAGACCGAGTTGTCCGCGATGATGGCCGAGTCGGCAAAGACCGGCAAGGCGCCGAGCGAAGAAGAGCTGCGCCTGCTGGCGACCGCGGCCAACAAGACCAAGGACGATGCGGGCTACCTGATGGCGCTCGAGCAGTTGGTGCGCTACTACCCGAAAGACGAGTTCTGGGTCGACCTGCTCAGCCGTGGCGTGGCGCGCAAGGCCGGCTTCGACGAGCCGACCTTCGGGCCGCACATGCTGCGCCTGGAGTTCGCCGCCGCCAAGAACGACATGCCGCCGGAGCACTACACCTTCCTCGCCGAGACCTCCCTGCGCGACGGCTTCCCGGCCGAGGCCAAGCAGGTGCTGGACGCGGGCTTCGCCGCCGGCGTGCTGGGCAAGGGTGGCGATGCCAAGACCCACAACGCCCTGCGCGGCAAGGCCACCAAGCAGGCCGCCGACGATGCGAAGAACATCGCCGCGGGTGAAGCGAGCGCCGCCAAGTCGAAGACCGGCGCCGGCCTCGTGAACATCGGGTGGGCTTACGCCACGATGGACCAGGCCGACAAGGGCATCGGTTTCATCCAGCAAGGCATCGCCAAGGGCGGCCTGAAGAACGCCGACGAGGCCAAGTTGCGCCTCGGCATGGCGCAGGTGCGCGCCGGCAAGAAGGCCGAAGCGATCCAGACCTTCGAAAGCGTCAAGGGCGGCAAGGGCGCGTCGGACTTGGCCAAGTACTGGATCATGTTCCTGAACAAGGCAGCCTGATCCGCGGGCAGCAGCCCAGGGCCGCGAAAAGCCGGACAATGTCCGGCTTTTTTTTCGCCCCGGCTTTGTCCGCATTTTCCACAGGTTTATGTGCGCGCCCGAACATCCGCCCTGCCGCGTCCGGCCGATAATCCGCCCACTACCATGGAGGCCACATGACAGAGGTACGCAAGGGGCAGGCGCCCGCCAAGCTTGGGCGCGACGAATTTCACCTGCGCTTCCGGCGCGCTTTCTTCGACCCCGCCTATGACGAGCTGGGGCAGGAACTCGGCGCGATCGAGCAGGTGGCCTGGGAAGCCTACGACGAAGGCCGCAAGGCGCCGCGCACCGTGAAAGCCGGACCGGGCTTCGCTGATCCCGATTACGACCTCTCGATCGAATGGAAGGAAGCGCGCGACCGCCTGCTCGCCGCCGAGCAGCACCAGAAAGACCCCTCCACCCGCAACCGCGTGCTGGTCATCAACGGTTCGGCGCGCAACGACGGCACCTGTCCCGGCGAAGTCTCCAAGAGCTGGCGCATGACGCAGCTGGCGCGCGAGGTATTGGAGGCGGATGGTTTCGAGGCCGACGTACTCGACCTGAGCCTGCTCAATTCCGATTACGACCGCCACATCCACCCCTGCAAGGGCTGCGTGTCCACCGCCATGCCGCTCTGCCACTGGCCGTGCAGCTGCTACCCCAACCACGCCGAGCGCCAGGTCAACGACTGGATGAACGAGATCTACGAGCGCTGGACACTGGCGCACGGCGTCGTCATCGTCACCCCGGTCTACTGGTACCAGGCGCCCGCCGTGCTCAAGCTGATGATCGACCGCCTGGTCTGCGCCGACGGCGGCAACCCCGACCCGACTTCAACCCGCGGCAAGGATGCCGAACAGGCCAAGGCGATCGAGCTGGCCGGCTGGGATTACCCCAAGCACCTGGCCGGCCGCGCCTACGGCCTGATGGTGCATGGCGACGTCGCCGGCATCGAAGGCACGCGCCGTTCGCTGGCCGACTGGCTGTCGTGGATGGGCCTTATCGATGCAGGCAGCTTCGCCCAGCTCGACCGCTACATCGGGTACTACGAGTCGTATGCGGAAAGCCACGACACGCTGGACCGCGACACCGCGGTGCAGGAAGAAATGCGCAACGTGGCGCGCGCGGTCGGCGCCGCCGTGACCGAAATCCGCGCCGGCCGGGTGGCCGTGGTCGAGCACCCACTGAAGAACCCGCGGCCGAAATAAGCGCCGCTGCGGTGGTATGATGCGGCCGACCCGATTCCCATCCATGGCCCGATGAACGACCTCGCCGCACTGATGCAGTCTGCCGCCGCCGCCGGCAAGCTTCCCCTGTACCAGCAGCTGCAGCAGGCGCTGCGCCAGGCGATCGACGATGGACTATTCGGCGCCGCCTCGGCGCTGCCGGCCGAGCGCCAGCTGGCCGAAGAACTGGGAATCTCGCGCATTACCGTGCGCAAGGCCATCGACGCGCTGGTTGAAGAAGGCCTCCTGGTGCGGCGCGCCGGCGCGGGCAATTTTATCAATACCCGCATCGAAAAAAACTTCGCCCGGCTCACCTCGTTTTCCGAAGACATGCGCGCGCGCGGACGGGTGCCGCGCAACGAATGGCTCAAGCGTTCGGAGGGGCTGGTGACGCCTGAAGAAGCGCTACGGCTGCGGCTCTCGCCCGGCACGCCGGTCTACCGCTTCCATCGCATCCGCTACGCCGACGAGCTACCGATGTGCCTGGAATACGCGACCATTGCCGCCTTTGCCCTGCCCTCGCTCGATGCGGTCGACGATTCGATGTACGAGGCGCTGGAGGCGACCGGCAACCGGCCGGTGCGGGCGCTGCAAAGGCTGTCGGCGCTGCTGCTCAATGCGGAGCAGGCGGGGCTGCTACGGACGCGCGAGGGCGATGCGGGGCTGTGCGTGGAAAGGCTGGGCTTTGCCCGCGATGGGCGGGCGGTGGAGTTGTGCCGGTCGTATTTCAGGGGGGATATGTACGATTTTGTGGCGGAGTTGAATGCGGGTTAAAACGGCATCCCGGCTGTTTTGATGATGGTTGAACGCGTGGGCAGAATCTGCCCACCCTACGGGTCTCGACTTTCGAAGGGTGGGCAAATTCTGCCCACGCTACGGCTCTCGACTTTCGAAGGGTGGGCAAATTCTGCCCACGCTACGGGTCTCGACTTTCGTAGGGTGGGCGGGTCCTCCCGCCCGCGCGTCCAGATCACCCTTGATCAGAGCATACGCACGACCTCAGACCGCCGTAAACCCGCCATCCACCACCAGCTCGTGCCCATTCACATACGACGCGCCTTCGGAACACAGCCACAGCGCCGCATTCGCAATCTCCGCCGTCTCGGCAAAGCGCCCCATCGGGTGCGCCGCCTTGAGCTTCTTTTCGCTGGCCGGATCGCGCTCGACCGCGCGCGCCAGCATCGGCGTCTTCACCGCCGCCGGGCACAGGGAATTGATGCGGATGCCGGACCTCGCATATTCCGCCGCCGCGCTCTTGGTCAGTCCCACCACCGCATGCTTGCTGGCAGCGTAGATCGCGCGGTTCGGCATGCCCACCAGTCCGGACACCGAGGCCACATTGACGATCGCGCCGCCGCCCTGCTTGAGCATCTGGCGCAGCTGGTATTTCATGCACAGCCAGACGCCCTTGACGTTGGCGCCCATGATGCGGTCGAACTGGTCTTCCTCGCCCTCTGCCAGCGGCGCGCCCTCTTCGTCGAGGGCGGCGTTGTTGACGGCGATGTCCAGGCGGCCGTAATAGCTGACGGTTTTCTCGACCAGCGTTTCGACTTCGCCCGCGCGGGCGATATCGGCGCGCACGAACAGCGCCTTGCCGCCAGATTCGACGATCATGGCGGCGGTGGCATGGCCACCGTCGATCGTGGTGTCGGCGACGACGACGTGGGCGCCTGCGCGCCCGAAAGCCAGCGCGGTGGCGCGGCCGATCCCGCTGGCGGCGCCGGTGACGAGTGCGACTTTTCCGGCGAACGGAAGCGTGTCCGCCGGCAGTGCTTTGGATGTGCCATTCATGATGCTCCTGATGCCTTGCAACTGATGCTTCTCAAAGGAAACATTTTAACGCAGCATCAGGCCGCTGTCACAATTGGACGCCTGCAGTGTTGCTTCTAGGGCGTGCCTGTCGCCTTCGCGCCAGCCTTGGACTGGTCGCCCGCCATCACTACCGTCAGTTTCGCCGGGTCGATCGCCTTGCGGAAGGCCGCGTTCAGCTGCGGCAGCGTGACGGCCGCCAGCTTGCGGTCCAGCGCCGCCGACCATTCGAAGGTGCGTCCGCGGTACAGGTAGCCCGTCCACCCCGATGCCACCACGCCGTCATTGGTGCGGTTCTGCAGGCGCTGCTGCATCAGGCCCGATTTGGCGTCGGCCAGTTCGGCGGCCGTGAAGCCGTCCTTCACCGCCCGTGCCAGTTCGGCGCGCACTGCCCCGTCCAGCTTGCGCAAATTCTGCGGCGCCGCGATCGCGCTGATCATGAAGACCCCGGCGCGGTCGAAGTCGCCGCCCGACAGGTCCGAACCGCCGCCATACGACAGGCCATCCTTCTGGCGGATGCGGTCCATCAGGCGCGATTTCAGGCCGCCTTCGCCGAAGATGTAATTGGCCAGCATCAGGGCCGGGTAGTCCGGATCTTCCAGGTTCAGGTCCAGGTTCATGCGCGCCACGTAGAAGCCGTTTTCCTTGTCCGGCGTGTCGAGCATCTTCGTGGCCGGCGCCACTTCCGCATGCTTGCCCAGGATCGGCGCCACATTCGCGGGCGCGGTCCACTTACCGAACAGCGCATCGACCAGCGACACGACCTCTTTCGGGTCGAAGTCGCCGACTATCGCCAGCTCGGCCGGGCTGGAGTTATGGAACTCGCGATGGTGCGTCGGCAGGTCTTCCAGGCGCACGGCCTTGATGTCCTCGATGTCTTCTTCCAGCGTATTGGCATGGCGGATGTCGCCGCGCGGGTACTGCTCGAAGTGCACGCCCAGCGCACGCGAGGCCACGCTCTGCGGCTCGGCGCGGCCCGCTTCCAGGCCCACCAGCATCTGCTTGCGCAGCTGCTCGAATTCGAGCGCCGGGAAGGCCGGTTCCTTCAGCACGTGGGCCGCCAGCTTGATGGCCTCCACCAGGTTTTCGCGCGTGGTCTGGAAGTGGTTCGGGCCGCCCGCCATCTTGAGCTTGTCGAAGGCATCGGCCAATTCCGCGCGGCTGTATCTGGTGGTGCCCCGCATCAGCATGGCCGAAGTCAGGCCGGCCACGGCGCTCTTGCCGAACAAATTCTTCTCGTCGCCGAAATGCTGGCGCAGGCTCACCGTCACGGTCTCGCCGCGGTTCTTCTTCGGCAGCAGCGCCAGCTTCACGCCGCCCGCCGTAGTGAGCGTGGTGCGCTTCATGATGTTGGCCTGGCTCGGGTCGAAGTCTTCCGACACCAGGCTGGACGCCGCCGGCTTGAAGTCCTTCATCACCGATTCCACTGTCGGCGCGGCCGGCACCAGCGCACGCTGCGGCGCGTCGTCCGGCACGAAGGTGCCGATCACGCGGTTGCTGCGCATGAAGTAACGGCTACTACTCGCCGCCACCTCTTCCGCCTTGACCGTCTTGAGGCGCTCGCGGCTCAGGAAGTACAGGCGCCAGTCGCCCAGCGCGATCACTTCGGACAGCGCCACGCCGACCGCCTGCGGGTCGTTCAGGCTGCGCTCGATGGTGTTCAGGTAAGAGCGGCGCACGCGCTCCATTTCGTCAAGCGTCGGCGGCTGCCTGGCCAGGCCTTCGACGGCGTCGACCAGCGCATCGCGCACCGGCTCGACCGGCTCGCCTTTTTTCACCACAGCGCCGAAGAACTGCAGGCCCGGCGCATAGCCGGTCTGGCCGAAGCTGAACACCTGGCTGGCCTTGCCCGACTCCACCAGCAGCTTGTGCAGGCGGCCATTGGGCGCGTCGCCCAGCACTTCGGAGGCGAAGCCGAGACCTTCGGCATCGTCGTGCAGGTCGGACGGGATCTTGTAGCCGACCGCGACGATCTGCACATCGCCCTGGCGCCGCACGGCGAAGCTGCGTTCGCCGTCCTGGGTCGGCTCGACGGTCCAGAATTGCGGCAGCGCGCGTTTCGGTTTCGGGATGGCGCCGAACAGGCGGTTAATTCGGGCCAGCGTCGCGTTCGCGTCGAATTTACCTGCCACCAGCAGGGTCGCATTGTCGGGCTGGTACCAGGTCCGGTAGAAGGCCTGCAGGTTGCCGATCCTGACGTTCTCGATATCGCTGCGGTTGCCGATGGTCGAGCGGCCGTAGCTGTGCCAGTCGTAGGCCACGCTCTGCATGCGCTTGAACAGCACGTTGCCGGGCGAATTCTCGCCGCTCTCATACTCGTTGCGCACCACGGTCATCTCGGAGGCCAGGTCTTTTTGCGCGACCGGCGAATTGACCATGCGGTCCGCTTCCATCTGCAGCGCCCAGTCCAGGTTGTCCTGCGATGCCTGGAACACTTCATAGTAATTGGTGCGGTCGAGCGAGGTGGTGCCGTTGAACTCCATGCCGCGGCGCGAGAACTGGCTGGTGATGTCGGGGTTCTTTTTGGTTCCCTTGAACAGCAGGTGCTCGAGCAGGTGGGCCATGCCGGTTTCGCCGTAGTTCTCGTGGCGCGATCCAACCAGGTAGGTGACGTTGACGGTCACGGTGGGGCGCGAGGTATCGGGGAACAGCAGCACCTTGAGGCCGTTCGCGAGGCGGTATTCGGTGATGCCCTCGACCGAGGGGCCGAGCGTGACGCCCTTGGGCAGCAGCGCCGCCCTGGGTACCGGCGCGGACCTGGCCGGCGGCGCGTCTTTTTGCGGCGCGCTCCATGCGGCTCCGGCCATCAGGAAGGCCAGGCTGCCGGCCACCGCTTGCACGGCAACGCCGCGCCGCACGTAAATCACATCATTGATCCAGCTCATGGTGTCCTGTCATGTTGGCAGGACACTGCCGTCCCGCATGTTTTTGAACATGCAGGATGGTAGCAGACCGGGTCGCGCCAGACCGGGTCGCGCCAGACCGGGTCGCGCCAGACCGGGTCGCGCCAGACCGGGTCGCGATCGACCGGGTCGCGATCGACCAAAAACGCTACTGGCGGGCCCGGCGTTCGTGCGCTTGTTGGTATGGGCTAATACGGGACAATTCTCCCATCTCCTCGGCCAGGAATTCGAGCAGGTCGTCCGCGCTGACGATACCGGACAGGCTGCCGCCGGCGTCGATGACGGGCACGCGCCGGATGCCGCGCAGGCGCATGCGCTCGATGGTCTCGTAGACGTCGTCGGTCTCGCGCGCGGTCAGGAGGTCGTCGGTCATGATGTCGCCGACGAGCAGGCTGGTGGGATCGAGCCCGGGCGCGATGACGGACACCACGATGTCGCGGTCGGTCAGAATGCCGACCGGGATGCTGACGCCATCAGACTGGTCGACCACGACCACGTCGCCCACATGGTGGCGGCGCATCATCAGCGCCGCTCCCTGAACGGTTTCGTCGCGGGCGCAATGGGTGGCCTGGTTGGTGCAGATTTCGCCAATGTGCATGATGCTCTCCCCTGCCTTGCGCCAGAGTTGCGGCGCAAAAAAAACTGGCGCCATGAATTCATCATAGCGCCAGTTCTGGAATCCGGAAGGCGAATCGGCCGATCTATGCGCCCGGCGTCTTTTCGCCCGGCGGCGGCACGAAGCAGGCATCGGCTACCTGCAAATCATTGTCCTTGGCAAAATTCAGCACGAAGTGATAGGCCAGCGGCTCGACCTTCTGCAGCTCGCGGCTGACGACCACGGCCTTGACGCCGTTGACGATGGTCGGGTGGACCCAGGGGGAAAATTGCAGGTGGGCGTTGCGGTTGGCCGCGCCGGGCGCAAAGCACGACATGACCCCGCACAGGCGCTCGGCCCAGTCGCTGGGTCGGAACTGCCTGCCGTTGCTCGTAATGCCCAGGATAAAAAACTCGTCCTTGAGTCCCTTATCCGCGGTTTGCGGTAACTCGGCCATAGTGCTGCTTGCTGAAACAAGAATACTGCGTGGATGAGAACAACTTCAGCGCAGTATTATATCTTATAGAAGACTCACGGACGAGGCAGTGAGCACTTATGGATCAACCGAGCCACACCACGCTCGACAGCAGGAGCAGCAGGATCATCCACAAAACCAGCGCCCGCCACACCAGCCCGACCGTGCTCTGCATCGAGCGCAGGTTCGGCTCCTCGCCCGGCAGCATGTCGGATTCGCTGTCGCCCAGGTCCACGGTTGCGGCGTCCGGCGGCAGCAACTGCGGCGCGTTCTCGTTCGGCGTTCCCAGGCGCACGCCCATCGCGCCCCCGCCCGCCGCCAGGATGATGCCGCGCGATTCGTCGGCCCAGCGGCCGGCGAAATTGCGCCAGGCATAGATCGCATCCTCGAAATTGCCGACCACGGCAAAGGCCACCGCCGTCAGGCGCACCGGCATCCAGTCGATCCAGTAGAAGGCCCTGGCGGCAAACTGGCCGAAGGCTTCGTTGCGCATGTGGTCAGGTTCGTTCCAGGCGCGCGCCAGGTATTCGGAGACGCGGTACATCACCGCGCCCGCCGGCCCGAGCGGCATCAGGAACCAGAAGAATACGCCGAATACGTTGCGGTGGGTGGTCACCAGGGCCTTTTCGACGGCCACCCGGGTAATTTCGGTGGCGTCCATCCCGACCGTATCCGTGCGGGTCCATTCCGCCAGCAACTGGCGCGCGGTGGCTTCATCGCCCGTGTTCAGGGCCAGCTGGATCGAGGTGAAATAATGGCTGTAATGGCGGAAACCCAGGGTCAGGTAGACGATCAGGACATTCCATGCAAAAGCCAGCAGCACCAGGTTGTAGTACATGAAGACCCAGTAAACCAGCCAGGTCGGCAGCATCAGCGCCAGCATCATCAGGATCCAGCCCATGCGGCCATTCTTCTGCTCGCCCGCGTTGAACCAGCCCTCGATGCGCATCGCGAAGCCCTTGATGCTGCCGTAGACCTGGTTGTCGGCGCGCAGCGGCTTGAGCTGCTCGATGATCAGCGCGACGAGGATGGAGAAAAATGTCATTCAGGAATCCTTTTTTGTTCTGGCAATACTGTGCTGCCGCTACGATAGCGGAGAAGTGGGCCGGAATCAAATTCGGGGGTGGAATAAAGCTTCAGTCGCGGAGCCAGGTTCTAGGGCTTTTGTAGGGTGGGCGGGTCTCCCGCCCACGCGGTCAATCATCGCAAGATCTGCCGACACGATTGCTCAACCGTTAACTATCACCGCGTGGGCAGGAAACCTGCCCACCCTACGGTGCGTGGCAATTCAAACCGTCGCGATCAAGCCCTGAGGAAGTGAAACAAATTCCGTAACATCGCCGCCGTCGCCCCCCAAATAAAATACTCCTCATACGGCATCGCATAGAACGTGCGCCTGCCCGCCCCTTCCGGCAACTCCACCGAGCGCCGCTCATGGTGCGCGCCGGCCATCAGGAAGCCCAGCGGCACCTCGAAGATCTCGGCCACTTCATTGGGGTCGGCATTGAGCTCGAATGGCGGCGTCACCAGCGCCACTACCGGCGTGACCCGGTAGGCGCTGATGGTCACGTGATCCGGCAGCACGCCGACGATCTCGATGTGGCGGCGGTGCAGGCCGATTTCCTCTTCGGTTTCGCGCAGCGCGGTCTCGATCGGCGACGAATCGAGCTCTTCGGCGCGGCCGCCGGGGAAGCTGACCTGGCCGGCATGGCTCGACAAATGGTCGGTGCGCTTGGTCAGCAGCACGGTCAGCCCTTCGGGACGTTCGACCAGCGGCACCAGCACGGCGGCGCGGCGCAGGCGCAGGGGTGGCGCCAGCAGGGCTTCGTCCGACGCTTCCGGGTCCCAGGGCAGCGTGCGGGCAAAACGTGCACGCACCGCCTCGGCACTCAACTGCCCGGGCAGGAGCGCGGCTTCGCCCGCGACGCCGTCAACCAGCATCGCCATCGGATCGAACAGGGGCTTGATCAAATCGCATTCCTCCAGCTTGAAACGAAAAAAGGCATCCTTGCGGATGCCTTTTCCTGAACACAGACGCTATTACTCTGCTGCTGGTGCAGCTTTGACTTTGCGCTGTGGCAGCTTTTCTTTGATACGTGCCGACTTGCCCGAACGCTCGCGCAGGTAGTACAGCTTCGCACGACGGACGTCACCACGGCGCTTCACTTCGATCGAAGCGATCAGCGGCGAATACAGTTGGAACGTACGCTCGACGCCTTCGCCCGACGAGATCTTGCGAACGATAAAGTTCGAGTTCAGGCCACGGTTACGACGCGAAATGACGACGCCTTCGTATGCCTGGGCGCGCTTGCGGTTGCCTTCGACGACGTTGACGCTGACGACAACGGTGTCGCCTGGTGCGAAATCAGGGATGCTGCGGCCGAGGCGCGCGATCTCTTCTTGCTCGAGTTGCTGAATCAGATTCATTTTTATGACTCCATTAACCATCATGCTGGCGCGTACTGTAGAACTGCGACGCCCGGTAGAGGATGGGGTTGAACGTGCGGGCAAGATGCCCGCATTACATGCACACAAGGTACATTCTTACTCGGCAGGCTTTTCCAAACCTGCCAGAAACTTTTCGTCAAGCTTGCTCAAGAGGCCAGCGTCGCGCGCCTTGCCTATGAGTTCCGGCCGTTTCTTTGTAGTCTCTTCCAGCATGCGCTGGCGGCGCCACTTCATGATCTCTGCGTGGTTGCCGCCCATCAGGACCGGCGGCACCGGTTCGCCCTCATGGACTTCCGGGCGCGTGTAATGCGGCGAATCGAGCAGGCCGTTGACGAAGCTGTCTTCGACCGCCGAGGCATCGTCACCCAGCACGCCAGGCAATTGCCGCACCACTGCATCCATCAGCGCCATCGCCGGCAATTCGCCGCCCGACAGCACGAAGTCGCCGAGCGAAATTTCCTCGTCGACGCAGCGGTCCAGCAAACGCTGGTCCACCCCTTCGTAGCGTCCGCACAGCACGACCAGTCCCGGCTCGTCCTTCAGCGCCATCACGCGCTCATGCGTCAGCGGTTTGCCCTGCGGCGACATGAACACCACGCGCGGCGCGCTCAAGCCGAGATCGACCTGACGCTGCTTGGCGGCAGCGATCGCGGCTTCGAGCGGTTTTGCCAGCATCACCATCCCGGGGCCGCCACCATAGGGGCGGTCATCCACGGTGCGGTGGCGGTCCTGCGTGAAATCGCGAGGATTCCAGAGCGTCAGGCCCCAGCGCTGCTGCTCGATGCCGCGCCGGGTCACACCCGACTGCGTCAATGCGGCAAACATTTCTGGAAACAAGCTCACGACGTCAAACTGCATCGGGACCTCGCTTCGCATGGGACGGGTCAATAATCCAGACCCCAGTCCACGGTAATCAGTTTTCTGCCTAAGTCAACGGTCTTCACGAACTGGTCCACAAACGGCACAAGGCGCTCGGACGCTTTCGCATCGGGCGCTTCAGGATTCACGACCGGTGCAATTCGAAGAATCGATTGCGCGCCATTGTGCATCATGTCAGTCACCTTGCCGAGGGCTTCGCCTTCGAGGTTGACCACATCCAGGCCGATCAGGTCGGACCAGTAATACTCGTCTTCTTCGAGCTGCGGGAATTCTTTACGCGATACCAACACCGCCGCACCCTTGAGTGCTTCGGCATCATTTCGGTCGCGCAAGCCGACCAGGGTGACGACCACGTCGCCACCATGCATCTTCGCATTCCGTGGCTTCACGGAATGCAGTGCCGGCTTGTCGATCCACCAGGTCTTGATATTCAGCAGCGCGTCTGCGTCGGTGGAGAACGGGGTAACGCGAAGTCCACCCACGATTCCAAACGCACCAGACACATAGCCAACCTGGACCAGGTCGTCGGGGGTTTCCACCCCGGCTGCTGCTGAATCGATCAAACCGGTAAAACCTTACTTAGGCTGCAGGCTGCTGGTTTGCGACCAGGCGGGCAACGGTTGGCGACAGTTGTGCGCCAACGCCTTGCCAGTGAGCCAGGCGGTCAGCTGCGATACGCAGGCCGACTTCAGCGCCCGATGCCATCGGGTTGTAGAAACCGATGCGCTCGATGAAACGGCCATCGCGACGGTTACGCGAATCGGTTGCAACGATGTTGTAGAACGGGCGCTTTTTTGCGCCGCCACGAGCCAAACGGATAACGACCATAATAATTCCAAAAAGTTGTACTGGACGGAGAAAGCCGACGATTATAGCGCGCATGTCCGCACAGCGGCAAGCGTTAATGACAACCCGGCGCGCAACCCCGGCGAATTGAGCATTATCGCCGATTTCGCGCCACAAGGCCATCGTTGCCGCCCTTCCCTAGGATTGCCCCATCAGGATCTTGAGCATGCGCGCCGGGTTGGCGAGGAAATCGCGGGTCACGCGGTAGTGTTCCGTTTCTTCGTAGGCGACCGGTCGGATGCCGTGCTCGCCGCATTCGTAGATGATGGCGTTCGGATAGGCCATCAGGATCGGCGAATGGGTGGCGATGACGAACTGGCTATGCTCTTCGACCAGGTCGTGCAGCCGGCTGAGCAGGGCGAGCTGGCGCTGCGGCGACAAGGCCGCCTCCGGCTCGTCCAGCACGTAGAAGCTGTCCCGCCCGAAGCGGCTCATGAACAGGCTCAGGAAGGCCTCGCCGTGGGACTGGTCGTGCAGGGACTTGCCGCCATAGGCCTGCCCCACAGCCAGGCGCTCGATCTCGCTGGCGACGTTATAGAAGCTCTCGGCGCGCAGGAAGAAGCCGTCGCGCGGGCGCTCGATGCTGCGCACCAACCGCAGGTGCTCGTGCAGGCTCGAATGCGATGCGCGGGTGGCGAAGTTGAAATTCTGGCTGCCGCCTTCCGCGTTGAAACCCATGCCGACGGCGATGGCTTCGAGCAGCGTGGACTTGCCGGAACCGTTTTCACCGACCAGGAAGGTGACGTTCGGATGCAGCACCAGGCGCTCCAGCGCACGCACCGCTGGCAGGCTGAAGGGAAAATCCTGCGACCCGACCGGGGCCGATGCCTTGAGCTGGATTTTCGACAGGTAGGGACGCGATTTGATCATCGTGGAGCGATCCTGGGTAGCGGCCGCAGGAGACGCGTGCCTTCCTTGCCATTTTGCACCATACTCGTGGCTTCCTGAACTTTTGGCAACGCTCATGGCTGTCCGGCACAAGAACAAAACCATCGCTACCCTCCTCGCCCTGCTGCTGGGCGGATTCGGCGTCCACCGCTTCTACATCAAGGGGCCGGTCGACCGGCTTGGCCTGCTACACCTGTGCAGCCTGCCCGTCACCGGCATCCTGTGGGGCGCGGTGCATCCGCATCCGTTCTATGTCGTGCTGCCGATCCTGCTGTCCTATGTGGTGGGCTTCGTCGAGGCACTGGTCATCGGGCTCACGCCGGACGAGGCCTGGGATGCGCAGCACAACAAAGACAGCGGCAAAGCATCGCGCTCGAACTGGATGCTGGCCCTGCTGCTGGTGCTGACCGTGGGTATCGGCGCGATTGCACTGATCGGGATGATTGCGCGGGTGTTCGATCTGCTCTACACCGGCGGCGCCTACGGTTGATTGGTTTTGTAGGGTGGGCGGGGTAATTTCGGGCAATGCCCGGAATTACAAACGCCCACGCGGTGATAGTTAGCGTGAAAAAGCCGCGGCGTGGCCGTGCTACCGCTGCTTGAACGCGCGGACGGCAAAGCCGTCCACCCTACCAACTACTTAGAACTGCTCGGCCTCCAGCGCCAGCACGCCAGGCGCGCCTTCCACGATCGCGGTACGCAGGCCAGGGGCCGTCGACAGCACGTGGTCGGCAAAGAAGCGCGCAGTGGCGATCTTCGCGCGCAGGAAAGAGGCATCGCCCTCGCCCGCTTCCAGCTTCTTCGATGCTACCAACGCAGCACGCGCCATCTGCCAGCCGCCCAGCACGATGCCGGCCAGCTTCAGGTAGGTCACGCTGCCGGCGAACACGCCGCGCACGTCCGATTTAACGTTCGCCACCATGTAGTCGACCACTTCTTCCAGCGCGCTGCTGCCCAGCGCGAGCTGGCGGCGGATCGCTGCGAACTCGTCGCCCTGCACTTCACCGAGCTGCGCCTCGACCGCACGCACCTGTGCGATCAAACCTTTGGCGACGGCGCCACCATCACGCACGGTCTTGCGGCCGACCAGGTCGTTGGCCTGGATCGCGGTGGTGCCTTCGTAGATGGTCAGGATCTTGGCGTCGCGGTAGTGCTGGGCGGCGCCGGTTTCTTCGATGAAGCCCATGCCGCCATGTACCTGCACGCCGTCGCGTGCGACGTTCTCGCTCATCTCGGTCGACCAGCCCTTGATGATCGGGACCAGGTATTCATAGACGGCGAGGTTTGCTTTCCGGGTCGCTTCATCCGCGTGGCTGTGGGCGATGTCCGAGTAAGCCGCGCCGACATAGGCAAGCGCGCGCGCGGCTTCCGTCTGCGAGCGCATCGACATCAGCATGCGGCGCACGTCCGGGTGGTTGATGATCGCCACCGGGCCAGGCGAGCCAGCCACTTCGCGCGACTGCACGCGGTCTTTCGCGAACGCCACCGCCTGCTGGTAGGCGCGATCGGCCAGGCCGACGCCCTGCATGCCGACGCCGAAGCGGGCCGCGTTCATCATGATGAACATGTATTCGAGGCCGCGGTTCTCTTCGCCCACCAGGGTGCCGATGGCGCCGCCACCGTCGCCGAACTGCAGCACCGCCGTTGGCGAGGCCTTGATGCCCAGCTTGTGCTCGATCGAGACGCAGTGCGCGTCGTTGCGCGCGCCCAGCGAGCCGTCGGCGTTGACCAGGAATTTCGGCACGATGAACAGCGAGATGCCCTTCACGCCCGCCGGTGCATCCGGGGTGCGCGCCAGCACGAGGTGGATGATGTTCTCCGCCATGTCGTGCTCACCGTAGGTGATGAAGATCTTGGTGCCGAAGACCTTGAAGGTGCCGTCGCCCTGCGGCTCGGCGCGGGTGCGCACGGCGGCCAGGTCGGAACCGGCCTGCGGCTCGGTCAGGTTCATGGTGCCGGTCCACTTGCCGCTGATGAGCGGCTCGAGGAACAGCGCCTTTTGTTCATCCGTGCCTGCGGTCAGCAGCGCTTCGATGGCGCCGTCGGTCAGCAGCGGGGCCAGCGCGAACGACAGGTTCGCGGCGTGCAGCATCTCGATGCATGGCGTGGCCACCAGCTTCGGCAGGCCCTGGCCGCCGAATTCGCTCGGGTGCTGGATACCCTGCCAGCCGCCTTCACCAAAGGCGCGGAAGGCTTCCTTGAAGCCCTTCGAGGTGGTGACGCTGCCGTCTTTCCAGGAGCTCGGCTCCTTGTCGCCCGCGTGGTTCAGCGGCGCGATGACTTCGCCGCAGAACTTCGCGCTCTCTTCGAGCACGGCGCTGACGGTATCTTCGGTCGCGTCTTCGCAGCCGGGAAGCTGGTTGATCTCGGCCAGGTTGGCCAGTTCGTTCAGCACGAACTGCATGTCTTTCAGCGGGGCTTGGTAGCTCAACTTTGTCTCCTGATGTGACGATGTGTCTATCGCCGGGCCCACGGCGTCGAACGCCACAGGCAACCTACGTTATAAAGTAAAACGTCGTTCCCGCGAAGGCGGGAACCCAAGTTTGTTCGCGCCGCCACTAGCGTCGAACGCTACAGGATACGCATCGAAATTGGGTTCCCGCCTGCGCGGGAACGACGGTTCATGCTTCGGTGGTGGAATCCACCGCGAACGGTTTAATCAGTTCCCTGAACGGCTTAACCCAGTTCCTGCACCAGCTGCGGCACGACTTCGAACAAATCGCCCACCAGGCCGTAGTCCGCCACCGAGAAGATCGGCGCTTCCGGGTCTTTATTGATCGCGACGATGACCTTCGAATCCTTCATGCCGGCCAGGTGCTGGATCGCGCCGGAGATGCCCACTGCGATGTACAGGGTCGGGGCGACGATCTTGCCGGTCTGGCCAACCTGCCAGTCGTTCGGCACGAAGCCCGCGTCGACCGCGGCGCGCGAGGCGCCCATGGCGGCGTTCAGCTTGTCGGCGAGCGGCTCGAGGATCTTGAAGTTCTCGGCCGAACCCAGGCCACGGCCACCCGAGACGATGATCTTGGCGGCGGTCAGTTCCGGACGGCTCGAGACGGCCAGTTCGCGGCCGACGAACGCCGACTTGCCGAAGTCGCCGACGGCTGCGACCTGTTCGATCGCAGCCGAACCACCGCCGGCTGCGGAATCGAAGGCGGTGCCGCGCACGGTGATGACTTTCACGCTGTCGTTTGATTGCACGGTGGCGATCGCGTTACCGGCGTAGATCGGGCGCTCGAAAGTGTCCGGCGAATCGACCTTGGTGATTTCCGAGATCTGGGCCACGTCCAGCTTGGCGGCGACGCGCGGCAGGATGTTCTTGCCGTAGGCGGTGGCCGGGGCCAGGATGTGCGAATAGCTGCCGGCGATCGCCAGCACCTGCTCGGCGACGTTTTCGGCCAGGCCATCTAGAAAATGCGGCGCGTCGGCGACCAGCACTTTGGAGACGCCCGCGATTCCAGCGGCGGCTTCGGCGGCGGCGCCGCAACCGGAGCCTGCGACCAGGATGTGGACTTCGCCGCCGCACTGGGCGGCCGCGGTTACGGTGTGGTGGGTAGCGCCCTTGAGGGAGCCGTTGTCGTGTTCTGCAATGACGAGTGCGACCATGTTATTTCCTTGTATTGGGTACGAGCGCGGATTTAGATGACTTTGGCTTCGGTGCGCAGCTTCTGCACCAGCGTCGCCACGTCCGGCACTTTCACGCCCGCCGAGCGCTTGGCCGGCTCGACGACCTTCAGGGTCTTCAGGCGCGGGCTCACGTCGACGCCCAGGTCTTCCGGCTTGACGGTTTCCAGCGGCTTCTTCTTCGCCTTCATGATGTTCGGCAGCGTCACGTAGCGCGGCTCGTTCAGGCGCAGGTCGGTGGTGATGATCGCAGGCAGGGTCAGGGAGATGGTCTCCAGGCCGCCGTCCACTTCACGGGTCACGGTGACCTTGCCGTCTTCCAGCACGACCTTCGACGCGAAGGTCGCCTGCGGCCAGCCCAGCAGCGCAGCCAGCATCTGGCCGGTCTGGTTCGAATCGTCGTCGATCGCCTGTTTGCCCAGAATGATCAGCTGCGGCTGTTCCTTGTCGGCCAGCGCCTTCATGATCTTGGCCACGGCCAGCGGCTCGGTCTCGCCGTTGGTCTCGACCAGGATGCCGCGGTCGGCGCCGATCGCCATACCGGTACGCAGGGTCTCCTGGCACTGGGCCACGCCCACCGACACCGCCACCACCTCAAGGACCTTGCCGGTCTCCTTCAGGCGCGTGGCTTCTTCCAGCGCGATCTCGTCGAACGGGTTCATCGACATCTTGACGTTGGCGATATCCACGCCGCTGCCGTCGGATTTGACGCGGACCTTGACGTTGTAGTCGACCACGCGTTTGACGGGTACCAGGACTTTCATAGGGTGCCTTTAGAAAATGAAGTGAGTGACAGACGAGGGCCTAGATTATATGAGAAATTCGGCTTCAGGTCGAAATTAAAGCACGATCGTGCGATTTGCGGCTAGAGGTTTTCTCCTAAACCTGCGCGTGCGCAAGTGCGGGCAGCAGCAGGCCGCGCGCTTGCACCCTGCTACAGCGCACCGCGCACCCCGGGCTCGGCGCGCGCCCAGCTGTCCGCGAGACGGCGCCGGGTAGCGTCGGCGTCCAGCGTCTTGCCCTGCGCGGCCAGCGCCTTGCCCAGGCCATGCAAGGCCCAGCCGCTGGCCGGATGCGTGGCCAGGTCGGCGCGGAAAGTCTGCTCTGCCTCGGCGAAGCGGCGCGCCCGCAGCTGCATGGCGCCCAGGCGCAGGCGCGGCCCACTGGCCAGCATCGGCGGCTCGGCGCGGCCGGCATCGAGCCCGGCCTCCACCGCCTGCGCCTGCAGCGCCAGCGCCGCATCGATGCGGCCTTCCGTGAACGCCAGTTCGGCGGCCAGCTCCCTGGAGGCGCTGCCGGCCAGGCTGCGCAGCATGCGCGCGATGTAGTCCTTGCCAGTGTGTTTCGCCACCAGTGCGTCGGCCTGCGGCTGGGCCCGCGCCAACGCGGCCCTGGCGCCGGCGGCATCGCCCTTGCGCAGCATGGCAATCCCGCGCGCCATCTCGCCGAGGACCAGGCCCAGGCCCTTGTCGCCGGACGGCAGCGGCTCGACCAACAGGGCGTCCCAGCGCTGCAGGTGCAGCAGGGTCAATGCCGGCAGGCTGCGCACGTACTCGGCGTATTCATGCGTGCCCTTGGCACGGCCGGCGGCGGCGCGCGCGGTGTCGAGCGCCAGCTCGCCCCGGCCTTCCATCAGGGCGCCGTACCACTGGAAGTGCGTATTGTGGCCGCGCCAGTCGAAGGCGACGGGGAAACCCTGGCGCCCCAGGTCGGCGATCAGCGCTTCGTCCGCCGCCACCGCCAGCTGGTTCACGCGGGTCGCGTCGGCATAGCGCCCGACGTGGGCGTAGGTGTGCGAGGGCATGTGCAGCAGGTGCGGCGACTTCGGCGCCAGCCGGCCGAGCCGGTCCGCCGCGTGCACCGCGCGCGCCGCGACCGGCACCGCGTCGACAGCGTGGATCATGTAGTGATTCAGGCCCACGTGTTCGGGGGTGCGCGCGAGCGCCGCTTGGATGCGGTCGGCCACCTCCCCTACCCGGCCTGACGGCTTGCCGGTGGCGTCGTCCCACCAGTCGCGGTCGCTCGCCACCAGTTCGGCCTCGGCGTACAGCGTCAGGACGTCGGGGTCGAGCGGGAACTGATCGGCGAGTTCGCGCAGGCGGGCCGCGTAGGCGATATCCAGCGGGTCTGCCGGTTCGCCACGCCCGCCGGCGGGCGAGCGGCAGATTTCTGGAGCAGGCAGCGCGCGCCCGCGGGCGGACGCATGGCCATAGCGCAGCGCCAGCGATTCGACCAGGGCGCGGTCGCGCTTTGATGCGCCGTCGAGCTTGTCCAGCGCGTGGTCGACGTGGCGCACCGCCTCGCGCAGGTCGCCCCGCTTCGGGTTGTTGATGTTGGGCCCCATCTGCCAGGCGACCGCCCAGGCGCACATGCCGCAGGACGGGTCTTGCGCCAGCGCGGCCTTGAAGGCGCGGATCGCTTCCGGACGGTTGAAGGCATAGGCCTGCGCCATGCCTTGCGCGAACAGGCTACGCGCCGCGGGGTTGGCGCTGGATGGTTGCAAGGTAGCGCCGCCATAACCGTCCAGCACCGGCGCCTTCGCCGTCTTGTCCACGGCCGTGGGTGCCACGGTGCAGGCGCCGACCAGCGCCAGCGACAGCGCAATCGTGCCGAGGCGGCGCATGTGGGACGAGCGGAAGGGATGGCGCATGATCGAAACCCGTGACGGATCGAGAATGGTCGATTTTGCCACAATCACAACTGCCGGCGACGGCTTTTATTCGGGGATGCAGGGCGTGCGCGACATGGGGAAGTCGATGCCCTTGCCCTTGCCTTCGATGCGGGCGTGCAGGCCGCTTGCGCCGGCGCGGCGGTAGATGACGCGCTGGGGGAAATCATGCGCCAGGTTCTCGAACACGACGCTGTCGCCGTCCTCGCGCAGCAGCGGGAAGGAAGCCTGCGGCTGGCCGGATGGCTGGGCGACGAAAGCGAGCTTGCCGTCCGCGCCCTGCTCGATGCGGATGAACTCGTACTCGACGGTACGGCCTTTGCGCACGGTGCGGCTCATGCCGAGCATGGTGCCGCCGGCGGGGCCCATCCATTGTTCGCCGGAGCCGCGCTCGGCTCCACTAGCGGCCCAGCATCCCTGCAGCCAGGCCAGTTTCGCCAGCGTGTCGTCAGATGCGGATGCGGATGTGAATGCGGCTGAGGTGCATGCCGCCAACAGTGCGGCAATCATGCGCTTATGCATTCGTGAAGAGCCTTTTATGCGAAGCGGGCAGCCTGGTCGAGGCTGCCGCTGGGAGAAGGCGCTGCTGTTATTTGCGGCGCATCAGGAAGGTGAACTCGCCGTGTTCGTGGGTATGCGCCAGCAGGGCGTTGCCGGTCTGCTTGGCAAACGCCTGGAAATCGCGCACGGAACCGGTGTCGGTCGCGACGATGCGCAATACCTGTCCGCTCTCCATTTCGGCGAGTGCCTTCTTGGCTTTAAGGATCGGCAACGGGCAATTCAGTCCGCGCGCATCCAGGTCTCTCTGGAATTCCATGGTGTCAATATCGATAATGGTGACGCTCATCGCTTGCCCTACTCAGTGGGTGGTGCTGGAACTCGAATACTACTCCAATTTCGGCCGTATGACGCAGCGCACCAAAATAGTCACACATTGTTGCAGGCCTGCAACCGAATGTCAAATTAACCATGCTTGTGCACTTTTTTGCAACAAAAATGAGTACAGGCAGCATCGACGTGGTGCGCCACCCGATATATGCAGTACGGGTAAAGAAACTTCAAGCGAGCCCGGCAGCGCCAGCAACTGCCCTTACGGCTCCATCATGCCGGCTTCACAGAAAATCAAACCGGAGGCGATTGTAAGAAACTATTGTCAATACTGCACTGCGCAAAAACAGTGCCCTCCTTGCGCCAGATCGACTGCCGGATGAACCAATAAAAAAAGCCGCCCGAGGCGGCTGATGCCGTTCAGTTAAAGCAGGGTGGCCGGGGTCGTTCAGGCCAGTGACCTGAACGACGAACGGCCGCGCGTCCAGCTCCGATGTGATCTGCCACAGAGCATCGGTGATTTGAACGCGCGGCCGGCGAAGCCGGCCACCCTACATTTTCATGCTAACTGAACAGCATTAGTCCGAGGCGGCTTTCATGTTCAACAGGAACCAGGATCAGGCGCGTTCGCCCACCCAGCCAGCCACGCCGGCCAGTGCCGCAGGCAGGTTGGAAGGATCGGTACCGCCGGCCTGCGCCATGTCCGGACGGCCGCCGCCCTTGCCGCCAACCTGCTGGGCGACAAAGTTCACCAGCTCGCCCGCCTTGACCTTGCCGGTGGCATCCTTGGTCACGCCGGCGATCAGGCTGACCTTGCCGTCGAGCACACTCGCCAGCACGATGGCGGCGGTGCCCAGCTTGTCCTTGAGCTTGTCCATGGTCTCGCGCAGCGCGGTGGCGTCGGCGCCGTCCATGGTCGCGGCCAGCACCTTGATGCCGTTCACGTCGATGGCCTTGGCCAGCAGCTCGTCGCCCTGGCCCGACGCCAGCTTCGACTTCAGTGCCGCCACTTCCTTCTCGAGCGACTTGACCTGGTCCTGCACCTGGGCGATGCGCGACGGCAGTTCGTCCGGGCTGGTCTTCAAAGCGCCTGCGGCCTCCTGCAGCTTGCGATTGATAACCTGCACCAGCGCCAGCGCGCCCTCGCCCGTCACCGCTTCGACGCGGCGGATGCCGGCGGCGACGCCGCCTTCCGACACGATCTTGAACAGGCCGATGTCGCCGGTGCGGGTCACGTGGACGCCGCCGCACAGTTCTTTCGAGCTGCCGATGTCCAGCACGCGCACGGTGTCGCCGTACTTCTCGCCGAACAGCGCCATCGCGCCATGCTTCAGAGCGTCGTCGAAGGACATGTTGTGCGAGGCGGTCGCGTGGTTCTCGAGGATCTCGCGGTTGACGATGGTCTCGACCTTCGCGATTTCGTCAAGCGTCAGCGGGGCGCCGTGGCTGAAGTCGAAGCGGGTCTTGTCCGCATCGACCAGCGAGCCTTTCTGCTGCACGTGGCTGCCCAGCACTTCGCGCAAGGCCTTGTGCATCAGGTGGGTCGCCGAGTGGTTGCGGATGGTGCGTGCGCGCTTGGCGGTGTCGACTTGCGCATCGACCGTGTCGCCGACCTTGAGCGAGCCTTCGCGCAGCACGCCGTGGTGGCCGAAGACGTCGGCCTGGATCTTGAGCGTGTCTTCGACTTCGAACACGTTGGTGCCCGAGCCAATCACGCCCTGGTCGCCGACCTGGCCGCCGGATTCGGCGTAGAACGGGGTGGTGTCGAGCACCACGATGCCGTCCTGGCCGGCCTTCAGTTCCTGGACCGACACGCCGTCGGCATACAGCGCCAGCACGTGGGTGTTGTGGGCCAGCGATTCATAGCCGACGAACTTGGTCTTCTCGCCCGCATACTCGACCTTGGCGGCCATCTTGAACTTGCCGGCGGCGCGCGCGGTCTTCTTCTGCTGCTCCATCGCCGCGGTGAAGCCCTCTTCATCGAGCGTGATGCCACGCTCGCGGCAGATGTCGGCGGTGAGGTCGAGCGGGAAGCCGTAGGTGTCGTACAGCGTGAAGGCGGTGCCGCCATCGAGCTTGTTCGCGTCCTTGGCGAGCTGCGCTTCCAGGATCTTCATGCCGTTTTCCAGCGTCTCGCCGAAACGCTCTTCCTCGGTCTTGAGGGTCTGCGCAACGCGCGCTGCCGCCTCATGCAGTTCCGGATAGGCGGTGCCCATTTCAAGATCGAGGTCCGCCACCAGCTTGTGGAAGAACGGGCGGGTTTGCCCAAGCTTGTGGCCGTGGCGCAGCGCGCGGCGGATGATGCGGCGCAGGACGTAGCCGTGGCCTTCGCTGCTCGGGATGATGCCGTCGACGATCATGAACGAGGCTGCGCGGATGTGGTCGGCGATGACCTTCAGCGAGTTGTTGTTCAAATCTTCGGCGCCGGTTTCGCGCGCGGCGGCCTTGATCAGGGCCTGGAACAGGTCGATCTCGTAGTTGCTGTGCACGTGCTGCAGCACGGCGGCGAGGCGCTCCATGCCCATGCCGGTGTCGATCGACGGCTTCGGCAGCGGGCTCAAGGTGCCCGATTCGTCGCGGTTGAACTGCATGAACACCAGGTTCCAGATCTCGATGAAGCGGTCGCCGTCTTCGTCTGGCGAACCCGGAGGGCCGCCCCAGATGTCGGCGCCGTGGTCGTAGAACACTTCGGTGCACGGGCCGCATGGGCCGGTGTCGGCCATCTGCCAGAAGTTATCCGACGCGTAGCGCGCGCCCTTGTTGTCGCCGATGCGGATGATGCGCTCTTTCGGCACGCCGATCTCATTGGCCCAGATGTCGTAGGCTTCGTCGTCCTCGAAATAGACGGTGACGGTGAGCTTCTCGGCCGGCAGCAGGTAGACCTTGGTCAGCAGCTCCCAGCAGTAGTTGATCGCGTCGCGCTTGAAATAGTCGCCGAAGCTGAAGTTACCCAGCATCTCGAAGAAGGTGTGGTGGCGCGCGGTGTAGCCGACGTTTTCCAGGTCGTTGTGCTTGCCGCCGGCGCGCACGCAGCGCTGCACGGAGGTCGCGCGCGAGTACGGGCGCGTATCCAGGCCCAGGAACACATCCTTGAACTGCACCATTCCGCTGTTGGTCAGCAGCATGGTCGGGTCGTTGCCCGGCACCAGCGGGCTGGAACGGACAATGGCGTGGCCTTTGGACTCGAAGAACTTGAGGAACTTTTCGCGGATTTCAGAGGATTTCATGTCGTATGGGCGTGAGGAGGCAGCATGCTGTATAAAAAATCGATTATAGCGTAGCCGACTGGGGGATTATTAGTCCGGCCAATATTTACGGGTAAGGAGCAATGCCAGTCACTTAAGAGCCGCCGGCGACTCGTAGGGTGGGCAAGGTAATTCAGTCCACTGGACTGAACTACCCTGCCCACCCTACGTTTCTCACTAACTGGCTAACATTGGGGTAAGGAGGGAAAACGCGCGCTGCGGAGCAGGGAGGCATGTCAGCGCAACAGGGAAAGCACCGCCCGCGGCTGGCTGTTCGCCTGCGCCAGCATCGCCGATGCCGCCTGCTGCAGGATCTGCGCGCGCGTCAGTCCCGCGGCCGTGCCGGCGTAGTCCACGCCCTCGATCCGCTCCTTGGCCGCGGCCAGGTTGACGGCATTGGTCTGCAGCCCGCTGGCGACCAGGTCGAGCCGGTTGCTGGCCGCGCCCACGTTCACCCGCTGCTGGTTGACGAATTCCAGCGCCTGGTCAAGGTGCAGCAGCGAGACGGCCGCGTTCTCCAGGTCCAGGTCGGCCAGCCCGAGCGCGCCGGCGTTCATCGACGAGAATTGCAGCTCGATCAGGTCGTTCGCACCGTCGCCGACCTGGATCTGCATCCGGTTCACGCCGGTGGCCCCGCCCAGCTCCGGGTAGGTCACCACGAAGTTCGCCAGCCCGTCCGAGGCGTTGCTGGTGCCGCTGTCCGGCACCACGGCGCGGGCGTTGCGCGCCGTGGTGCCATCGGCATCGAGGCCGCCGATGGCGCCGGTGTCGGCGTTCCACAGGTCCATCTTCGTAGCGATGAAGTTCGCGCCGTTGGTGCCGAAATCGCTGAGGAAGGCAGCCGTGCTGGCAATCCGGCCGCCGGTCACCGCATTCAGGGCCACGCCCAGGTCGGCCGACTGGTTCTGGTCCAGGTACTGCATCACGCCCTTGATGCCGCCCTCCACGCCCAGGTCTTTCAGCTTGTCGTGCATGTAGCGGCTGGCGACATAGCCGCCTTCGTAGGTAAAACCGCCGCCGGCGATGACGCCGACGATGCCGGCCGCGGTGGAGCCGCCCGCGATGGCGCCGCGCAGGCGCTCGTCCGCGCCGTGGATCAGTTCCGCCGTGCCTTCGCGGAACCACTGCGGCAGGCCAAAGTAGTTCATCGAACGCCCCATGATGGCGTGCGCCATCTCGTGCGCGACGATGCGGTCGCTGTAGAACGGCGCGCCGCCGCCATCGGGCGTCGCGGCCGTGCCGAAGTCGGCCATGTCGAGGTTCAGGCTCAGGTTGTTGAACTTGCCGTCGCCGCCAACGGTGCCGGACACCGAGGCCAGTACGCCGCCGCCCCCATCGCCACCCTCGAGGTTGACCGTGATCCTGGCGCCGTCCGCACTGATCCCGTAATACTGCTTGATCATGTCCTCGCTTGATGCCAGCCAGCCCGTCTTCAGGCCGTCGAGCACGGTGCGCTTGCGCTCGTCGCCGCCGATGCTGGTGCGTTCCTGGGCGAAGATGGTGTTGCCGTTGAACTGGGTCTGCCCACCCACCTCGTTGATCTGCTTGAGCAGCTGCGCGGCCTCGTGCTGCAAGGCGGCGCGGTCCTTGTCGGTGTAGGCGCCGTTGCCGGAAGCCACCGCCAGCTCGCGCAGGCGCTGCAGGTTGTCGACCACGTTCGCCATGGCGCCATCGGCCACCTGCAGCATGGAGGTGCCGTCGCTGATGTTGCGCGCCGCCTGGCTCATCCCGCGCTGGGTCGCCGTCATGCGCGCGGCAATCGCCTGCCCGGCCGCATCGTCGGACGCGCTGTTGATGCGCGAGCCGGAGCTCAGGCGAGCGATGAGCTTCTCCTGGCTTGCCGCGTGCAGCGTGAGCGCACGCTGCGTATTCAGCGATTGGACGTTGGTGTTGATCGATAGTGACATGGTGGCCTCGGCCCGGAGGGGCGGTCGCCTGTCATTAACGACAACTGGTCAATCTACTTGAGGCTGGGAATGATTATTTTCGTAAATATCATTTGATCCAGAGCTCATCGGCGTTGTTGGCCGCGTTGTTGGCCGAACTCCGGGCCAATCAGGTCCACGCGGTCGGTGCAGAAAGCGTCGACGCCCCATTCCAGCAGCTCGGCGGCCCGGACCGGCTCGTTGACCGTGTAGCAGAACAGGCCGAAACCGGCATCGATCACGGCCTGCGCCAGTTCCGGCGTCAGGTGCTTGTGGTTGGTATGGATCGCGACCGCCCCGACCGAGCGCGCCAGCGGCTCCCAGCCCGGCGGCAGCTCGCTCATCAGGCAGGCGCGCGGCAGGTCCGGCGCGGCCCGCTGCGCCGCTTCCAGCGCAGCCAGGCTGAACGAGGACAGCAGTGGAACCCGCGCCAGGTCTCCCGCCGCGAGTTCGCCGGCAAACATGGCGCGGGTGATGCGCGCCACCGCCTCGCCGGTCTCGGCGTCGAAGCCCCGCGCCGGCTTGATCTCGATGTTCATCCAGATGCCGTGCGCCTTGCAATACTGGGCGAATTCGACGAACAGCGGCACCGGCTCGCCGCGGTAGTCGGCGCCGAACCAGCTGCCGGCATCCATCCGCGCCAGCTCGAGCGCGTCGTAGTCGAACACGTGGCCGGCGCCGGTGACGGTGCGGCCGAGATAAGGGTCGTGGATCACCACCGGGACGCCGTCGCGCGCCAGCATGACGTCGAATTCCACCGCGCGGAAACCATAGTCCATGCCGCGCCGCAGTCCGGCAAAGGTGTTTTCCGGAGCGAGCGTGCCGCCGCCGCGGTGGGACAGGATCCGGGGATAAGGCCACATGCTTGCACTCCTCCCGAAGGATTTCAAGTGACTGCGTCAGGTCAGGCTCAGGTACTGCGGATGCCGAGCTCCCGGGAGAGGTAGAGGAATAGACCCAGGTTCAGCGCGACGGTCAGGTAAAACTTCCACTGGAACGATGCTTTCGACGTCTTGTGGCGCAGCCATTGCTGTGCCAACAGTCCGCCTGGCCAGCCGCCCACCAGGCCAAGCAGCAGCAAACTTGCTTCCGGCGTGCGCCAGTTGCCGCTTTTCGCCGCCGACTTGTCGATCGCGTAGGCCACGAAGCAGCTCAGGCTGGCTACCAGGTAGGCAGCACCGACCAGGGGCGGCAGGTTCCAGGCAAAGCTGGCGAATCCGTAGACGGCGGTAAACAGCAAAAGCGGCAGGTAAGGCATGCGGGAAGCTTACCCCGGCCAAGGGTTAGATGTCTACATGGAAAGGAACCACGCCTTTCGGCCGCCCACCGTTGGATACCGAACAGAGAAATGCTTGTCATAGCGCCTACCCTCGATATTCAATCACGTTACAGCAGGGAGTGAAAAATGGCATTTGATCTAGGCAACCTACTGACGCAATACCTGGGCGGCGCCGCCGGTGCAGGCGGAATCAACCAGAACCAGGCCGCAGACGATTTCGACCGTGTCGCGCAGAACGCGCCGCGTGACGCCTTGGCGCAAGGCGTGACCGGGGCCTTGCGCTCCGACCAGACCCCACCCTTCCCGCAAATGGTCAGCCAGATGTTCGGCCAGAGCAATCCGAACCAGCGTGCCGGCATGCTCAACCAGCTGCTCGCCACCCTCGGCCCCACGGTACTGGCCTCGCTCGGCAACGGCGGCCTCGGCAAGATATTCGGCGGCCGCACCCCAACCCAGGTCACGCCGGAACAGGCCGAGCAGATCTCGCCTGACGACGTGCGCGACCTGGCCGAAAAGGCCGAGCAGCAAAACCCGAGCATCGTCGACCGCATGGGCGACTTCTATGCCGACAACCCGACCCTGGTCAAGGCTATCGGCGGCGCTGCGCTCGCCATCGCCCTGGGCCACATGGCGCAGAACATGCGCCGCTGATCCATTCACCCTTCCATCAACCACAAGCACAAGAGGACACTATGGGCATCCTGAGCAATATCTTCAGCAAGATTTTCCCGAAATCGCACGCCGCCAACAAGGGCCCTGCCGCACCGGCACCGGCGCCAACTGCGCCACAAGCCCAGCAGCCGGCCCCGGCCGCCCCTGCCCCGGCCGCCATGGACCAGGTCGACGTCGAGGAAATCCTGACCGCCAAACAACAGGCTTCGGGCCAGCAGCTGAACTGGCGCAGCTCGATCGTCGACCTGCTGAAACTGCTCGACCTGGACAGCAGCCTGCAGGCCCGCAAGGAACTGGCCGCCGAACTGCACTACAGCGGCGACACCAGCGACTCGGCCTCGATGAACATCTGGCTGCACAAGCAGGTCATGAACAAGCTGGCAGCCAATGGCGGCAAGGTGCCGGCCGACCTGCGTGACTAAACGCTGCGATTGACCTGCACGAGCCTCCGGGCTTGTGACCCACTGGCCGGCTGATTTCAGTCGGCCAGTGTCGTATTGGCCGCCGTACCGCAGGCGAAGCAGAAGCGCGCAAAGGCGTTCTTGCGCGTCGTGCAGCAGGTGCAGCGGTCGAACAGGCCGATGCCGCAGTGCGGGCAGTAATCGAGGGCGGCGTCCTTCAGGTCGACCGGCCGCTCGCAGCCCGGGCAGACGCCCTTGCCCAGCCGGGCCAGCGCGGCGTCGTAGCGCAGGGTCTGGCGGCGCTCGACGTCCGGGAGCGCTTCGGCCTGCCGTTGCCGCGCCAGGTAGCGCTGCAGGGAAACGATCGCATAGCGTCCCACCAGCACGGTGATGGCGATGCCGACCAGGTAGCGCACATAACCGCCATAGCTGGGCAGGTAGGGAACAAGTTCGAAAAAGAACGCAAACAGGGCAAAGATGATGAAGCCCCAGACGAAGGGCCAGTACTGGCCCTGGCGCTTGCGGGCGAACAGCCAGCCGGCCAGCACCAGCAGGGGGAGTGTCAGTGCCAGGCGGTACAGGAAGACCCGCAATTCCTTGGAAGTCGACGCCTTGAGCCAGGCGGTATAGGCCGGGCCTTCCATCCGTTTCCAGCGCTCCTGCGTCCCAGCCAGTGCCTGATGTGCGTCAAGCAGGCCTTGTTGCTGGGTTTCGACAGCCGCCAGTGCGGTGCGCTCGCCGGCTTCCAGCGCATCGAGTGCGCGGGTGCGGGCGATCAGCTCGGGATCCTGGTCGGGCCGCGCGGTGGCGCGGCGGGTTGCCAGCCAGTTGTCGAAGGTCTGGCGCGACGAGGCGGTATTCGAGCGCGCCACCTCGTGCTTCTGCTTCGCCTGTTCCAGCGCCAGCTGGGCAGCATCGCGGCGCGCTTCCAGGCGCGCTTCTTCCGCACGCAGGCTGCGCACTTGTGCCGGGTCCATGAATCCTTCGACCGTCAGCGGCTGCTCGACGTCCCACAGGTTTTCGACGACTTTTCCGCCAAGGCCGATCAGGAAGGCGGCAAACGCGAACGCAACCAGCCACAGGGCGCGTTGCATCCATTTCTCGGTCAGGCGCAGGCCTTTGCTCATGGGAGTCCTCCGATGCGGTGAAGGCGGTAGCTTGCCATTGGGGGGAAGTGCGATCCAGTGGGGATTGCGAGGGGATGTTTTATGGTACTCGGGGTACCGGAGTCCGATACCGTGCCGCCGCCGCATCTCGGGGCCGGCACCGCTATCGGTGGAGCTGCCGCGCCTCGTAGGGTGGGCAAGTTTCTTGCCCACGCGTTCAATCAGTGGATGAACAATCGCGCGGCTATTCTTTGGCCGCTTGAACGCGTGGGCAGAATCTGCCCACCCTACGGTTCAGTGGCTAGTCGGGCGACAGCGATCGATCAGAAGTACGACAGCCCCAGCGCCTTGCGCACTTCATCCGTCGTCGCCGCCGCCACTTCGCGCGCGCGCATCGTGCCTTCCTTCAGGATCTGCATTACCTGCCCGCGGTCCTTGGCAAACTCCTCGCGGCGCGCACGGATCGGGGCCAGCATCTCCTGCAAGATGCCCTCTAAACGCTTCTTGACGATGCTGTCACCCAGCCCGCCGCGCTGGTAGTGCGCCTTCATCTCGGCCAGGCCTTCCTTGTCGGTATCGAAGGCATCCAGGTAGATGAAGGCCACGTTGCCCTCGATGTGGCCGGGGTCGGACACCTTCAGGTGCAGCGGGTCGGTATAGACCTGCTTGACCGCCGCGCGGATCTCGTCGCTTGATGCGCCCAGGTTGATGGTATTGCCCAGCGACTTGCTCATCTTGGCGCGGCCGTCGATGCCCGGCAGGCGGCCGACTTCCGGCACGATCGCCTTGCACTCGACCAGGATCTCCTGGCCAACACTGCGGTTGAACTTGCGCACGATCTCGTTACACTGCTCGATCATCGGGATCTGGTCGTCGCCCACCGGCACCACGGTCGCCTTGAAGGCGGTGATGTCGGCGGCCTGGCTGGCCGGATAGGTCAGGAAGCCGGCCGGGATATCGCGCTCGAAACCGCGCAGGATGATCTCCTGCTTGACCGTCGGGTTGCGCTCCAGGCGCGCCACGGTGACCAGGTTCAGGTAGTAGAAGGTGAGCTCGGTCAGCTCCGGAATCTGCGACTGGATCAGGATGGTGGTCCGGGCCGGATCGATGCCGCAGGCGAGGTAATCGAGCGCCACCTCGACTACGTTCCGGTGTACCTTACCAATGTCATCCATGTTGTCGGTCAGCGCCTGGGCGTCTGCCAGCATCACGAACTGACGATAGGTGTCCTGGTAAGCGACACGGTTGCGCAGGCTGCCCACGAAGTGGCCGAGGTGCAGCGGGCCGGTTGGCCGGTCACCGGTAAGGATGATTGGCGCCTGGTTGGCAGGGACTGCGGAGGGGTTTTGCGAGCTCATCGTGTTTCCTTGTCTTGGCCCCGATCCTCCTGCGCCCAAAAAGAAAACGCCACCCGGATCGAGGCGGCGTTAGTTGAAATGCACATCATTCCCGTGGCCGCGCGCTATCAGCGGCGCCACCAGGCAGGAAAAATGTGATGTGCTTTCAGAAAATTCATGGACTGCATGGTTGCAGGTTGATGCTCTGCTGTCAACCGCTTCCGGCTCCATGACCCGGCAGGCGCGGCTCCCCTTCTTGTATTTTTTCACTGGGATGCCCACTTGCAGTTTTTTTGTTGCAATAAGATTAATAATTGGTGAATTTGATGAATAAAAAAGAGAGCACGAACAGCCATGTCCGTCCACTGGAACTCTGGGGCGGCCTCGAATGCACGGTCAACCGCGTGCGCGACGAGTATTTCAGCCAGCTCGATCGTAACGGCCATGCCGGGCGCGCCTGCGACATCGACCGCTTCGCGTCCACCGGCATCAAGGCCATCCGCTATCCCGTGCTGTGGGAACGTACCGCCCCCGAAGGCCTGGACAAGGCCGACTGGAGCTGGCCCGACGAGCGCCTGCCCGCGCTGCGCGAGGCCGGTGTGAACCCGATCGTCGGACTAGTGCACCACGGCAGCGGCCCGCGCCACACCAGCCTGGTGGACCCGGCCTTTGCAGAGCAGCTGGCCGAATACGCCGGCGCCGTCGCCGCGCGCTATCCCTGGGTCGAGCTCTATACCCCGGTCAACGAACCCTGCACCACCGCGCGCTTCGCCGGCCTGTACGGCGTCTGGTACCCGCACGGCCGCGATGACCGCACCTTCATCGAATCGCTGCTGGTGCAATGCCGCGCCGTCGTGCTGTCGATGCGCGCGATCCGCGCCGTCAACCCGAACGCGAAGCTGGTCCAGACCGACGACCTCGGCAAGACTTATGGCACGCTAGAGATGGCCGACGTCGCCGAGTTCTACAACGAGCGCCGCTGGCTGGCCTGGGACCTGCTGTGCGGCATGGTCGGCCCCGGACACGCGCTCTGGAGCTACCTGCTCAAGACCGGGATCGACGCCTCCGAATTCCTGTGGTTCCGCGAGAACACCTGCCCGCCCGACATCATCGGCGTCAATTACTATGTCACCTCCGAACGCTGGCTCGACCACCGTCCCGAGCGCTTCCCGGAAAACCACCGCGGCGTGGCCGACGGCATTCCGTGCGCCGACATCGAAGCCTCGCGCGTGCTGGCCACGCCGACGCCGGGCATCGCCCCCTTGCTGGCGGAAGTCTGGGACCGCTACGGCATCCCGCTGGCGATCACCGAAGCCCACATCGACGCCAACCGCGAAGACCAGCTGCGCTGGCTGCTCGAGATCTGGGAAGCGGCCCAGCAATCGCAGCAGAACGGCGTCGACGTGCGCGCCGTCACCGTCTGGTCGCTGCTCGGTTCCTTCGACTGGAACAGCCTGGTCACCCAGAACAAGGGCTATTACGAGCCGGGCCCGTTCGACGTGCGTTCGCCGCAGCCGCGCCCGACCGCGCTGGCGAAAATGATGCAGGAACTGTCGTCGAACAAGCCGCTGTCGCACCCGGTGCTGCGCGGCCAGGGTTGGTGGCGCCGCCCGGGCCGCTTCCTCTGCCATCCGCCGGTCGCTACCCCGAGCGCCCTCACGTCGATCTCGGCCGACGGCCACCGCCTGGTGGGTACCGGCGCGGCCCCGATCCTGATCCTGGGCGCCACCGGCACCCTGGGCCGCGCTTTTGCGCGCGTCTGCCGCAAGCGCAACATCGCCTTCCGCCTGCTGTCGCGCAAGGAGATGGACATCGCAGATAGCAATTCGGTCGAGCGCGCCCTTGCCGAATACCAGCCATGGGCCGTCATCAACACCGCCGGCTATGTGCGCGTGGACGATGCGGAGAACGACGCCGAGCGCTGCTTCCGCGAAAACACGGCCGGCCCGGCGATTTTGGCGGCCGCCTGCGCGCGCCATGGCGTGCACCTGACCAGCTTCTCCAGCGACCTCGTATTCGACGGCAAGCAGGACCGCCCTTATGTGGAATCGGACCCGGTGGCGCCGCTGGGCGTCTACGGCCGCAGCAAGGCCGAAGCGGAAAGCGCGGTGCTGGACAAGCACCCTGGCGCACTCATGGTGCGCACCAGCGCCTTCTTCGGCCCCTGGGACCAGCACAACTTCGTCACCCTGGCGCTGAACGCGCTCGAGCGCGGCGAATCCTTTACCGCCTCGAACGACCTGACCATCACGCCGACTTACGTGCCTGACCTGGTGCACGCCTGCCTGGACCTGGCGATCGACCGCGAGGCCGGCATCTGGCACCTGTCGAACGGCGGCGCCCTGAGCTGGGCCGACCTGGCTTTGAAGGCCGCGGAACGCGCGGGCGTGGATGCCAGCCGTCTCGAGGCCCGTTCTATCGATTTCACGGCGGCGCGTCCTGCCTACTGCGCCTTGACGAGCGAGCGCGGCATCCTGCTGCCCCGCCTCGACCAGGCCCTCGACCGCTACCTCGAACTGCGCAACGTGGACGATCCGGAGCTCGAAGAGCTGCAACTCACCGCCGAAAGCCGCCAGCCGGTGGCCAGCGGGCACCGGCAACAGGAAGAGACGCCGCTGGAGGCGGTGCAGGCGGGGAATTGCTGATGCGGGTGCGTTGACGCGGCTGACGTCAAATTGGATTCCCGCCTTCGCGGGAATGACGTTGCTTAGGTAAGTGGTAACGCCAATTCTTTCGTTATCTGATAAACCGTCGTCGCCGCGCAGGCGGGGACCCAAGTTCGTACCGCAGCCGCCACCCTGACAGCCTCGCTCCCCAACAGCACGCTACAATCGCCCACCCCCAACTCCGCGGCCCACCCAACGTGCAAGAACAACACGCCTTCCCCTTCCTGCGCGAGATCCTCCTCTTCCTGGTCCTCTCGGGCATCCTGATCCCCACCTTGCAGCGCCTGCGCATCAACCAGGTGGTCGGCTTCCTGGCGGTCGGCACCCTGGTCGGCCCTTTCGGCCTCGGCCTGCTCGCCAGCGACATACCGTGGCTCGCCTTCCTCACCTTCCCGCGCGGCGAAGGCATCTCGATGCTGGCCGAGATCGGGGTGCTGTTCCTGATGTTCATGATCGGCCTCGAACTCTCCGCTGCGCGCCTGTGGGCGATGCGGCGCTGGGTGTTCGGCGCCGGCACCGCGCAGGTCGTGGCCAGCGCGGTCCTGATCGGCGCCGCCCTGCTCCTGTCCAGGCAGCTCGACACCCAGGCCGCCGTCATCATCGGCCTGCTGCTGTCGCTGTCGTCCACCGCCGTCGTCATGCAGCTGCTCGCCCAGCAGCAGGCCACCGGCACGCCGCTCGGCCAGGCCACCTTCGCCATCCTGATGCTGCAAGACCTGGCGGTGGTGCCGATCCTGCTGCTGATCGGCGCGCTGGGCCACGGCGGCGGTGCCGGCGACGGCGACGGCGTCGCCATGCTGGCGCTCATGACGCTGGCGAAAGCCGCTGCCGCCATCGCCCTGATCTACCTGGTGGGCGGACGCGTCGTCCACAAACTGTTCCGTTCCTTTGCCGAGCACCGCCAGCCGGACGTCTTCATGGCGCTGATCCTGCTCAGCACCTTTGGCATCGCGGGCCTCTCCGCCGCGGCGGGACTGTCGATGGCGCTGGGCGCGATGATCGCCGGCCTGTTGCTGGCCGAGACCGAGTTCAAGCACGAAGTCGAACTGATGGTCGAGCCCTTCAAGGGCCTGCTCATGGGCCTGTTCTTCATGTCGGTCGGGATGAGCATCGACACCCGCCAGGTACTCGACGCACCGCTGCTGCTGGCTGCATGCGTGGCTGGCCTGGTGCTGGTCAAGGCAGCGGTGGTAGCAGTGCTGCTGCGCGCCGGCGGCCTGCCCTGGGGCCGGGCCGTCGAAGGTGGGCTGCTGCTGGGCCAGGGCGGCGAATTCGCCTTCGTCGCCGTCGGCTATGCCGTCACCTCGCAGGTGCTCGATCCGGTCCTGGGCGGGCGCGTGATGCTGGTGGTCGGCCTGACCCTGTTCATCACGCCGATGCTGGCGCGCCTGGGCCGCGCGATCGGCGACCGCAGCGACAGCTCCCGGCACGCACTGGCGGCCAGCCAGGACGAGCACCAGCTGGCGTCGGCGCGCGGTCGCATCGTCATCGCCGGCTTCGGCCGCGTGGGCCAGCAGTTGGCCAAGCTGCTGGGCGAGCAGAACATTCCCTTCGTGGCCTTCGAATGCGATGCCAAGCTGGTATCAAGCCTGCATGCGCAGGGCAAGCCGGTCTACTTCGGCAACGCCTCGCGCCCCGAACTGCTGCGCCGCGTGCACGCCGGCGAGGCGCCGGCCATCGTGCTGACCATGGACCATCCAGGATCGGCGCTGCAGGCGGTACGCGGCATCCGGCGCGAGTTCCCGCACGTGCCCCTGTTCGTCCGCTCGCGCGACGAGAAGCATGCCCGCGCCCTGCGCCTGGCCGGCGCCAGCGTCGTGGTGCCGGAAACGCTGGAAGCGAGCCTGCAATTGTCCGCCTTCGTGCTGGAAGCGATGGGACTGGACGAGCGCCTGGTGGACGGCATCGTCGACCACGAACGCGACCTGTTCGCGGCGAAGCTGCTGGAGCCGGAGCGTCCCGCCTGACCTGCGCAGGAAAGGTCGAGAGAATTGGAGAGATGGCTGCCGGCCGCCATGGCTATACTGTCCGCTTATGGCCAGCCTCCCCTACCGTCCTTTCGCTCTCACGGCCATGCCCTATGCGGCCGACCGCCGCCTGGCCGGCGCCGGCGTCACGGTCCTGGTCCACGCCGCCCTGATCATGGGCTGGCAGATCGCACGCACGCCGCCGCCGGAACTGGACGAACCACGCCCGGCCATCCAGTGGCTTCGTTTGCCGGCACCAGCGCCGCGCATCGAGGCAACGCCCCCGGTTCCGGCGCAGCCTGCCCGGCCACGGTCCCTTTCCGCTCCGGCGCGCACGGTCCGTCCCGGTCCGGCTGCGATCACCGCGCCGGCACCCGTGGCTGCAACAACACCAGGCACCCAGGAAGCCGAGCCAGCGCCTGCAGCCGAGGCGCCTGTCCGGCCACGCGCCGAATCCATCATGGAAAACGCCCGCCGCAGCGTCGGCAGCATCGACCGCGCGCTGCGCAAGGAAAGCAAGCCGACCATCGTGGCGCCGCTGGACAGTCCGCAGATCCGCATGCGCCAGGGCATGGAGCAGGCGCACGCGCTGGCGCCACCGCGGCTGTGGGAAGCGCCCAAGGTCGAGGAACTGGTCAACAACACCGGCGACGGCGCACGCCGCACCCGTGTCATCACTGGCCACGGCGCCTACTGCATCACCGAAAGGTCACCCGTCACCAGCATCGACATGATCGAAAAGCACGGCAAGCAAACTTTTACCAGTTGCCCGAAGCACGAGACGCCTGCGAAAAAGCAGGCCTGGCGTACCGCACGCGATTGACGGCAGGCAGCTCCAGTATCATGTCGGGCTACCCCAGGAAAAACATGTCCAAGCCCAAGCCGGCAGGCCCCCGCCCTGTCCACGCATCCCAGCATGCGATTGAAGATTTCCACGCCCATGCCTGAGTTGATCAACACCTTCGCGCGCGGCCTGCTGCTGCCGCCCACCAGCCTGTTCCTGCTCATCGTCATCGGCCTGGCGATGTGGCGCCCCTGGCCGCGCGCCGGACGCCTGGTCGCAGCCACTGGCCTGGTGGCGCTGGCCTTCCTGTCCAGTACCGTGGGCGCGGGCCTGCTCGTCGCGCCGCTGGAACGACTGAGCGAGCCGCTGCGCCTGCCCGAACGCGCCGGAGCACAGGCCATTGTCGTGCTCTCGGCCGGACGCCTGCGCGATGCCCCCGAATATGGCGATCGCGACATTCCAGATTACGTCGCCCTGGCGCGCCTGCGGTATGCGGCGCACCTGCAGCGGCGCACCGGCTTGCCGGTCCTGGTCAGTGGCGGCCACGCCGGCAAGCGTGTGGAGCCCGACGCCCGCAGCCGCGCCTACACCCTGGCCGATGCAATGGCCACTGCGCTGCGCGAAGATTTCGGCGTGCCGGTGCGATGGATCGAGTCGCGCTCGCGTAATACTGGCGAGAACGCGGCCTACAGCGCCGCGCTGCTGCGCAAGGATGGCATCACGCGCATCCTGCTGGTGACCGATGCGATGCATATGCCGCGCGCCCGCGCCGTATTCGAGCGCGCCGGACTGCAGGTCACCGCTGCGCCGACCATGTTCCTGAGCCGGCAAGCGCTGGGACCCTGGGCCTGGCTGCCGAGTGCTGAAGGAATGCGCCGCTCGTGGTACGCCACCTATGAACTGATGGGCAATACCAGGGACCGCCTGCGTGCTTCCACGGACAAGGCAGACGCACCTTGAGCATGTGCAGCCGCCGCTGGAAAGCAAGCCGGCGTGCGGTGCGGCTCACGGGCGGACTGCGCATACAGCCGGGCGTCTGAGACCAGCTGGCCTTGCGTTCGAGAGCCGGCGCATATGGCCCCCAGGGGCTGATGCCCGGCCGCAATCATTCGGCAGTCGCGCCCGACTGCTTGACGATCTTGCCCCACTTCGCGGTCTCCGCCTGGATGAACTGCGCGAACTGCTCCGGCTTCTCGCCATGCGGTTCGGCGCCTTGCTCGAGCATCTTCTTCTTCACTTCCGGGTCGGCCAGCGCCTTGAGGATGGACGCGTTCAGCCTGGCCACCACCGGTGCTGGGGTTTTGGCCGGGGCCAGCAAACCAAACCAGGAAGTGGCTTCGTAGCCGGGCACGCCGGCCTCGGCAATGGTGGGCACCTCCGGCAGCGCCGGCGAGCGTTTCGGGGTGGTCACCGCCAGGGCCCGCAGCTTGCCGCTCTTCACATGGCCGATCGCCGAGGGCATGTTGTCGAACATGAGCGCGATATGGCCGCCCAGCAGGTCGGTCACCGCGGGCGCGCTGCCGCGATACGCCACGTGCTTCATTTCTACGCCGGCCATGTGCTGGAACAGCTCACCGGACAGGTGGATGGAGCTGCCGCTGCCCGACGACCCGAAGGTCACCTTGCCCGGGTTGGCCTTGGCATAGGCGATCAATTCCTTCACGTTCTTGAAGGGCTGCGCGGGATTGGCCACCACCAGATTCGGCACCAGCGCCACGCGCGACAGTGGCGCGAAGTCCTTGATCGGGTCGAACGCCAGTTTCTTGTAGAGGCTTTGGTTGATGGCATGCGTACCGACCGTGCCCATCAGGATGGTATGGCCGTCGGGCGTGGCACGCGCCACGGCCTGGGCGCCGATGTTGCCGCCGGCGCCGGCGCGGTTGTCCACCACGACCGGCTGGCCAAGATCACGGCTCATATATTGTCCGACCACACGCGCCAGGATGTCGGTGGTGCCACCAGCCGAGAAAGGCACGATGATCGTAATGGTCTTGGCCGGGAAGGCAGCCTGGGCCTGCGCCGCCAGCGGCAGCAGCGACAGGACGCCGGCGGCAGTCCCCACGATAAACACACGGGTACGGAACTTCAGGGCATCGACAAAGAAACGTGGCATGAAAGCCTCCAAGAAAGTTGAGCCAGCAGGCGGGTCAAGGCCTGCGTGCAATATCAACGGACAGTCCCGTCCGTTAGGGTGCGCAGATGCCGGGCGTACGCCCGGCCCTGTCGCGTAATTGGGTCAGACCGGTGCGACGCCGAGCGTGGTGCCGCCGCAGACATACAGCACCTGGCCGGTGACGAAGCCATTGTCGGGCGACAGGAAGAACATGGCCGCGCGCGCCACGTCGTCCGGGGTGCCGAGACGCTTGACCACGATGCTGTCGATGATGCGACGGGTCTGGGGCGCCCCTTCCGGATTACTGTTCCGGAAGAGTTCCGTCGCAATCGGCCCCGGCGCCACCGCATTGACTGTGATGCCGTCGCCGCCGAGTTCCAGCGCCAGCGTGCGCGTCAGGCCGATCAGCCCCGCCTTGGTGGCCGAATACACGATGCGTTCGGCCTTGCCCAGCCCCGCACGCGAGGACATGTTGACGATACGGCCGTGGCCACAAGCGCGCAGCGCCGGCAATGCTGCCTGGACCAGGATGATGCTGGCCTTGAGGTGCAGGTCGACCACGTAATCGAGGTCGGCCATGGTCGCCGTATCGATCGTGCCGGGGCGGGTGGCGCCGGCGTTGTTGACCAGCGCCGTGACGGCGTAGCGCGAGGTAATCTCCCGGGCGATCGCCTCGGTGTGCGTTTGCTGCGTGAGGTCGGCCTGGAAGGACACCAGCTTGTCATGGTCCCAGTCCGGCTTGTTGTAGTCGAGGTTGACGACGGTGCTGCCCTGCGCCAGCAGCGCTTCGCAGATGGCCCGGCCGATGCCGGCGCTACCGCCGGTCACCAGGGCGACTTCTTGTTGGCTCATGTTTGTCTCCAAATTTTTGGGGGGCACGCCTGCGGTCTTGGCGCCGCTCGGAATGGTGAAACGCCTGCGGCGCCCGATGCGTCCGTTCAGACCCGTTCGATGATGAGGGCGATGCCCTGCCCCACCCCGACGCACATTGTGCACAGTGCATAGCGGCCGCCGCTGCGCTCGAGCTGATACAGCGCGGTCGTCGCCAGGCGCGCACCGCTCATGCCCAGCGGGTGACCGAGGGCGATGGCGCCGCCCTGCGGATTGACGCGGGGATCGTCGTCCGGCAGGCCGAGCTCGCGCAGCACGGCCAGTCCCTGCGCGGCGAAGGCTTCGTTCAGCTCGATGAGGTCCATCTGCTCGAGCTTCAAGCCGGCCTGGCGAAGCAGCTTGCGCACCGCCGGCACCGGGCCGATGCCCATGACCCGCGGCGCCACGCCGCTCGAGGCCATGCCGACGATGCGTGCGCGTGGCCTCAGGCCGTGGCGCGCGGCGGCCGCGCTGCTGGCGACCACCAGCGCGCAGGCGCCGTCGTTGATGCCGGAGGCATTGCCCGCCGTGACCGTGCCGTCGGCGCGCACCACCGGTTTGAGCTTCGCGAGGGCCTCGAGGGTGGTCGCGCGCGGATGTTCATCGCGCGCGACCACGACCGGCTCGCCCTTCTTCGGCACGATCGTCACCGCCACGATCTCGCTGTCGAACAGGCCCGCGTCCTGGGCCGCAGCGGCCTTGGCCTGGCTGGCCAGCGCGAAGCGGTCCTGGTCGAGGCGGCTGATACCGAAATCCGCCGCCACGTTCTCGGCAGTCTCGGGCATCGTCTCGACCCCGTATTGTTCCTTCAGCTTCGGATTGATGAATCGCCAGCCCATGGTCGTGTCCTGCATCTGCAGCTCGCGCGTGAAAGCGCTGTCGGCCTTGCCCATGACGAAAGGCGCGCGGGTCATGGATTCGACGCCGCCGGCGATGACCAGGCTCGCCTCGCCAGCCTTGATCGCGCGCGCGGCGCTTCCCAAGGCGTCGAGCCCCGAGCCGCACAGGCGGTTGATCGTGGTCGCCCCGGCTTCTTGCGGCAGACCGGCCAGCAGCGCCGCCATGCGGGCCACGTTGCGGTTATCCTCGCCGGCCTGGTTGGCGCAGCCGAGGATGACGTCATCGACCTCGCGCCAGTCGACCGCGGGATTGCGCAGCATCAGTGCGCGCAAGGGGATGGCGCCCAGGTCGTCGGCGCGCACGTCCTTCAGTGCGCCGCCGTAGCGGCCGATCGGGGTACGGACCGCATCGCAGATAAAAGCGTCTTGCATGGTGTTCTCCATTCGATGCATCGCCTCAGGCGGCGAGCGGCTGGTGGATGAGCGGGATGCCGGTGATCCGCTCGAGTTCGGCGAAGGGCAGGCCATCGACGATCTCGCGCACGGCCAGCCCCGCTGGGGTCACGTCGAGCACGGCCAGGTCGGTATAGATGCGGCTGACGCAGGCCACGCCGGTCAGCGGATAGCTGCAGCGAGCGACGATCTTGCTGGCGCCTTCGCGTGTCTGGTGCTCCATCATGACGAAGACGCGCTTGGCGCCGATCGCCAGGTCCATCGCGCCGCCGACCGCTGGAATCGCGTCGGGCGCGCCGGTATGCCAGTTGGCCAGGTCGCCCTGTGCGGATACCTGGAAAGCGCCGAGCACGCAGATGTCGAGGTGGCCGCCGCGCATCATGGCGAACGAGTCGGCGTGGTGGAAATAGCTGCCGCCGGCCAGCAGGGTGACCGGCTGCTTGCCGGCGTTGATCAGGTCTTCGTCCTCCTCGCCAGGGCGTGGCGGCGGTCCCATGCCGAGCAGGCCGTTCTCGCTGTGCAGGAAAATGTCACGCTCGCGCGGCAGGTGCGCGGTGACCATGGTCGGCAGGCCGATCCCGAGGTTGACGTACGCCCCTTCGGGAATGTCGCGGGCGACGCGCGCGGCGATCTGGTCACGGGTCAGGCGTTGCATGGCTGCGCTCCTTGCAAAACAACATGCTGCACGAAAATACCGGGGGTGACGATGGCTTCCGGATCGAGTTCGCCCAGTTCCACCACCTCGCTTACCTGGGCGATGGTGCAGCGTGCGGCCATCGCCATGATCGGGCCGAAATTACGCGCCGTCTTGCGGTACACGAGGTTGCCCCAGCGATCGCCGCGCAGCGCCTTGATCAGCGCGAAGTCAGCGTGGATTGGGGACTCGAACACATAGTTGCGTCCGTCGATCAGGCGGGTTTCCTTGCCTGCGGCAAGATCGGTGCCGTAGCCGGTCGGGGTAAAGAAACCGCCGATCCCGGCGCCGGCCGCGCGGATGCGCTCGGCCAGGTTGCCCTGCGGCGTCAGCTCGAGTTCGATCTCGCCTGCCCGGTACAGGGCGTCGAAGACGTGGGAGTCGGCCTGGCGCGGGAACGAGCAGATGATCTTTCGCACGCGGCGCGCCTTGAGCAGCGCCGCGAGCCCGGTGTCGCCGTTGCCCGCGTTGTTGTTGACGATGGTGAGTTCGCGCGCGCCCTGGGCAATCAGCGCGTCGATCAGCGCGGAAGGCATGCCGGCCGTGCCGAAACCGCCGATCAGGACCGTCGCGCCGTCATGAATGCCCGATACGGCCGCCTCCAGCGACCCTGAAATCTTGTTGATCATGCTGACTCCTTCCCCGCACGCCTGACAGCCGTATGGTAATGACGCTGGTTGACAGTGTTCGATAATCGAACTAATGTTTGATTACAGAACAGATGCTTGAAGTGTAGGAGTCGTCCGGCCGATGACGCAAGCCTGTCGCGAAGGAATGTGTTCGGTTGCCGAACGGTTTTTGCTAATGTTGCATGGAGAAAAAAATGAGCGATTCCAGCCAGCCGGAGATGGATAGCGGCGCGCAGGAGGGTGAAGTCCCGGCCAGCGATCCCAACTTCATGCTGTCGCTGGCGCGCGGCCTGTCGGTATTGCAGGCCTTCAGCGACCAGCGCCGCAGCCTGACGATTGCCCAGATCAGCCACCGGACCGGCATCCCGCGCGCTTCGGTGCGGCGTTGCCTGCACACCCTGATCCAGCTCGGTTACGCAGAGGCGCACGGGAATAATTTTTCGCTCAAGCCGAAGGTGCTCTCGCTTGGCTACTCCTACCTGTCATCGACACCGCTGACGGTGTCGGCCCACCCCTACCTGAACCAGATCAGCCGCAGCCTGAACGAATCGTGTTCGCTGGCGGTGCTGCAGGACGATGAGGTGCTGTACGTGGGACGGTCGGCAGCCTCCCGCATCATGTCGGTCTCGCTGACCACGGGCAGCCGCTTGCCGGCCTATTGCACGGCACTGGGCCGCATGCTGCTGGCGCATCTGCCGCCGCAGGAGCTCGACGGCTACCTGGCACGCGTGCCGCTCAAGGCGATGACCGAGCGCACGGTGGTCAACCCGGAGCGGCTGAAGGAAATCCTGGAGGGTGTGCGCCAGGCCGGCTACGCGATGGTCGAAGAAGAGCTGGAAATCGGCCTGCGCTCGATCGCGGTACCGGTGCGCGGCGCCTCCGGCAATGTGCTGGCGGCCTTGAACATTGGCGCGCACGCGGCGCGCGTGTCAAACCGGAAGATGACGGAAGAATTCCTGCCCGTACTGCTCAAGGGCGCGCAGGATTTGTCGATCCTGCTGCCTTGATGCCGTCACCCGCTGGAGCCTTTGCCCGTTCGGCAGCCCGGCAGCCCCACCACGCGGCCTCTTCGAACACCGACAGGCCGGACAGGTCGGCATGGGCGAACAGGATCGGACCATCCGCCTCGCGCAGTGCCTTCAGTCCGGCATTCGAACGAAAGCCCGGCTGCGGCACCGCCATCGCATGCGCGCGCAGCGTAATGTCCACCCGTTCGACGCAAGGCGCAAACGCCCAGCCATACGCTTCCTTGAGGTCGCTGCCCGCCAGCTCCAGCAGCTCGGCCGCACTGGCCGCCTGCAGCCAGCGCCGCGCTTGGGCAGGGGTGCGGCTCGACAAAGCCGTATAAGCCGTGAACACCGTCTTCTCCGGCGGCCGCGAGCGGATGTCCTGGTGGGTCGAGACGACATAACCCAGCCCCCTGCCCCCATACACCACGTTGTCCCAGGCTAGAGGCGCCTCGGGTAGCTCGCGCGGGAAATCGCGCATCAGGAAATTCGACACCATCCATGGCGCGTAAGCCGGCAAGTGCGTGCGCGGATCGAAGCCGTAGCCTTCGATGTTTTCCACCACGCGGCTGGCCACGAACAGCGGCATGGCCAGAATCGCGCGGCGCGCCCGCACGAGGAAGCTGCGCGGTTTGCCTTCAACCAGCGTGAAGCACAGTGCTTCGACCTTGCCATCGACTTCGCGTACCGAAGCCGCCGTCCCCGCGCGCCGGCGCGCACCCGCGCGCGCCGCCAGCGCTTCGGCCAGCGGCGCCAGCCCGCCCGGCCAGGTCAGCAGCGCATTCTCGCCGGCATTCGCGGCCTGGCCCCAGCGGCCTGCAAAATAATGCAGGCCAGCCCAGGCGGACACGCTGTCGATGCCTGCGCCATAGTCGTCGCGGCAGCAGTAATCGAGATACCAGCGCAGGGTCGACGAGCGATAGCCTTTGTCGCCCAGCCACTGCGCAAAGCTGATCCGGTCCAGCGCGGCATATGCAGGATCGGCGGACGAGCGCACCAGCGGGAACACGAAGGCGCGCAGGCCGTCGCTGCCGCGCTGGCGGCGCAGACGGGCCATCTCGTCGAAGAACAGCTTGTGCTCGGCCGCGTCGGCGGCACTGGTGGGAACCAGGCCCTCCTGCCACTCGCCTTTGATTAGCAGGCGCTCTTCGGGCCCGTGCAGGATGAAGCGTTCGTCGTAGTAGGGCTTGTCGCCATCGGCGTCGCGCAGGATGATGCCGAGGTCCGCCAGCATCTCACGCACGTGGGTCGATTCCGGGCCGGGCAACGGCAGGTAATGGCCGCCGGTCGGACAGGCGAGATCGCCGTAATGGCTGCCGGCCGCATTTCCGAAGGCTTCGGGACCATCCAGCAGAAGGTAGTCGTCGTGGCCGAGCCGCCCCAGCTTCCAGGCTGCGCTCAGTCCAGCGATGCCGGAGCCGAGGATCACGATATCGGTTTCGATGACTTCGGAAGGCGCCGGCAATGCGCTGCGGTCGCGCAGGAAGTGCCCTTCCGCCCGCCCCGGCGTGTGCACCATGGACGTGACTTCCTGCCAGTGCATGAAGCCGGCGGCGCTCGCCAGGCCCGCAGCGCCGGCGCCGGCCGCCGTCACCAAAAACGAACGGCGGTCCATCAGCGGATCACCTGCTGCCAGTCCTCTTCGAATTCGCGCACCAGTGACTGGGTATCCAGGCGGTTCGGCGCCATCTGGCGGCGCGGCATGTCGGGCGGGAAGTCGAACATGGCGCGGGTGGTCTCCTTGGTGAGGTAGCGCATCGGCAGGCGGTAGCTCGACGGCGGCACGAAGCGGCCCTGGGGCGAAGCCATGATGAAGCCCCATTCGCCGAACGAGGGCACGTACAGGTGGTAGGGCCAGGTCTGCAGGCCGACTTCGCGCAGGGTTGCTTCGATGGTCCAGTAGGCGTTGGGCGCGAAGAACGGCGAGGTCGATTGCACCGCGATGAGTCCATTGGCCGCGACATGCTTGCGCAGCACGCCGTAGAAGGGCACCGAGTACAGCTTGCCGAGGGCGAAGCTGGACGGGTCCGGGAAGTCGACGATCACGACGTCGTACATGCCGGCTTCTTTCTGCAGCCAGATCGCGGCGTCCATGTTCACCACTTTTACACGCTTGTCCTTGAGCGCGCCGGCATTGAGCTTGACCAGTTCGGGACGGGTGGCAAAGGCCTTCGTCATGGCCGGGTCGAGGTCGACTAGCGTGACCTCTTGTACCTGCGGGTAGCGCAGCACTTCGCGCAGCGCCAGGCCGTCGCCGCCGCCCAGCACCAGCACGTTCTTCGCCCACGGGAGCGACTGCATCGCCGGGTGCACCAGCGCTTCGTGGTAGCGGTATTCGTCGCGCGACGAGAACTGCAGGTTGCCGTTGATGTAGAGCCGCAGGTCGTCCTTCCAGCGCGTGATCACCAGGCGCTGGTAAGGCGTGGTGGTGGAATACACGACTTCGTCGCCGAACAGCCCGTGCTCGCCCCACTCCACCATCCGGTCCGAGAAACTCAAGCCCAGCACCAGCGCGAGCAGCACGGCGCTGGCGCGGATCGCCTTGCCGCGCAGGTGTTCCAGCTCGGCGCGGAACACGTACAGGGTCCACATCGCCACGCCGACATTGAGCATCCCGAACAGGAAGCCGGTACGCACCAGGCCCAGGTGCGGCGCCAGCACCAGCGGAAACAGCAGCGACACCGCCAGCGCGCCGAGGTAATCGAAGGTCAGCACGCGGCTGACGATCTCGGCGAACTCGGTGCGGCGCTCGTTCAGCGCGCGCATCACCAGCGGCACCTCCATGCCGACCATGCAGCCGATCAGGAATACCGTCACGTACAGCACCGTGCGGAAGGGGGCCGGCATCCAGGTGAAGGTCATGAACAAGACCGCGGCCGAGACACCGCCGATCAGGCCGACCGCAAGTTCGATATCGATGAAGCGCGACAGCACGTCCTCGTCGCGCACATACTTGGAGAAGTGCGCGCCGACGCCCATGGCGAACAAGTAGCAGCCGATGATGGTCGAGAACTGCAGGACCGAGTCGCCCAGCAGGTAGCTGGACAGGGCCCCGGCGATAAGTTCGTAGGCGAGGCCACAGGAGGCAACGACGAATACCGAGAGTATAAGAATTCTTTTGGTCATGAAACGGCTTTTGTTCTAAGATCGCGCTGTGCTGCCATCCTGTCTATTTTTCTCTGGAGAATGTCGTGCCCGCCATCCTAAACTATGTGCTGCATCTTGCGACGGCAATTGCGCTGGTGCTCGCGTTTTTCGTGGTCTACACGCGGGTCACGCCTTACGATGAAATCCTGCTGATCCGCCAGGGCAACTGCGCTGCGGCGGTCTCGCTGGGCGGCACCCTGCTGGGTTTTTCGGTGACGATCGCCTCGGCGCTGATGCACACCGACGACTATTATGAATTCTGTGGCTGGGCCGGCCTGGCCATGCTGATCCAGGTGCTGGTGTTCGTGATCGCCACCCGCCTGCTGCGCATGTCGAAGGACCAGGTCGAGGCCAACAACGTCGGCTTCGGCATCCTGCTCGGCGCCATTTCGCTGTCGATCGGCCTGGTCAACGCGGGCAGCATCTCTTGACACCAGTAGTCACCCATTGCGCATAAAAGAGGACCCATCATGTCTATCGGCTCATTCATCAAGAAGCAGTTTCTCGACGTCTTGCAGTGGAACGAGGAAAGCGAAGGCACCCTGGCCTGGCGCTACCCGATGGAAGACTTCGAAATCCAGAACGGCGCCACCCTGGTGGTGCGCGAGTCGCAGGTTGCCGTGTTCGTGGACGAAGGCCGCATCGCCGACGTGTTCGGCCCGGGCACCCACCGCCTCACTACCTCCACCCTGCCGGTGCTGACCAACCTGAAGAACTGGGACAAGCTGTTTGCCTCGCCCTTCAAGTCGGACGTGTACTTCTTCAGCACGCGCGTGCAGACCGGCCGCAAATGGGGCACGCCGCAGCCAGTGACGATCCGCGACAAGGATTTCGACATGATCCGCGTGCGCGCCTTCGGCATGTACTCGTACCGCATCGCCGATCCGCGCCTGTTCTTCACCGAGATCAGCGGCACCCGCGGGTCCTACACGCGCGACGAGGTCGAAGACCAGCTGCGCGGCCTAATGCTGGCGACCATGGCCAATTCGCTGGGCGCCTCGAAGATCGCCTTCCTCGACATGGCCGCCAACCAGACCCTGATGGCGCAGCAGATCCGCGGCGACCTTACCGCCGCGTTCGCGCGCTACGGCATCGGGCTGGACGAATTCAATGTCGCCAGTGTCAGCCTGCCGGAAGAACTGCAGGCTGCGCTCGACGAGCGCATCTCGGCCGGCATGAAGGCCAGCCTGGGCGCGGACAAGATGGGCGGCTTCACCCAGTTCCAGGTGGCCAGCAGCATCCCGCTGGCGGCCCAGAACGAAGGCGGTATCGCCGGCATTGGCGCCGGTGCAGGGGCCGGCATCGCGATTGGCCAGGCCATGGCCCAAGGTATGACGGGGGCGTTTGCACCGCCGCAGCCCGCCAGCGTGCCGGCTGGGAGCGAGTCGATCGAAGACCGCCTGGCCAAGCTCAAGGGCCTGCTCGACAAGGGGCTGATCTCGCAGGGCGACTACGACAGCACGAAGGCCGAGCTGCTCAAAAAACTGATCGGCTGAGCGGCGCCTAGATGCAGAACGTTTCCTGTCCTTCCTGCGGCGCACCGGTCGGGTTCCGCTCGCACGCCTCCGTTATGGCGGTGTGCGAGTTCTGCCGCGCGACCGTGGTCAAGGATGCCGGCGCGGTGCAGGACCTCGGCAAGATGTCCGAGGTCCTGGAGGATTATTCACGCGTCCAGGTCGGCACAGCGGGTGTGCTGGCTGGCCGCAGCTTCACGGTGATCGGCCGCATCCAGCTGCGCTATGACGCGGGCATGTGGAACGAGTGGTACCTGCTGTTCGACGATGGAACCGATGGCTGGCTGGGCGATACCTCCGGCCAGTACGTGCTGACCACGAAGCGCGAGCTGGCGCCCGGCTGGCCGGCTTTTGAGGCGATCAAGGTCACGCGCCAGTACGACATCGGCTTCGGCCCCTATGTGGCCTCCGACAAGCGCGTGGCCAGGTGCTCCGGCGGCCAGGGCGAGCTGCCGTTCCGTGTCGGCGAAGGCTGGGAAGCGCGCGTGGCCGATTTCCGGCGCGGCCCGAGCTTTGCCACCCTCGACTATTCCGACGGCGACACGCCGCTGCTGTATGCCGGCACTGCGGTGACGCTGGAAGGCTTGAAATGCCAGCTGCTGCGCGACGACGAGCAGATCAAGGCCAGCGCCGGCAGGTACCGCGGCAAGGTGGACCTGCTGCAGTGCCCTTCGTGCGGCTCGTCGATCCGCTACCTTCCCGGCCTGGCCACGCAGTGCGTCTGTCCGTCGTGTGCCACGCCCCTGGATGCGTCCTCGCCCAGGACCGAGGTGCTGCGCAAGGGCGAACAGCACGAGCGCGTGCCTTTCACCTTGAGTCTGGGCGCCAACGCGAAAATCGGCGCGGTCGACTACCGCGTCCTGGGCCTGATGCGCCGCGAGTCAAACGAAGGCGATACCTGGAGCGAATACCTGCTCTACTCGACCCAGGGCCCGTTTTTCTGGCTGGTCGAAACCGATGAAGGCTGGTCGCGTTCCGACGTGATGGACGACTGGCCGACGCCGCCCCTGCCGGCCATGGGGAGGGTGCAGGTGGACAATGTCGACTACGAGCGCACCTGGGTCTACCAGGCGCGCGTGGTGTATGCCGCCGGCGCCTTCAACTGGCGCGTCGCGGCGGGCGACATGGTCCATGTCGCCGAGTACGAGCATGGCCAGGGCGGGCTGGCGGCGGAACACACGGCCGAAGAACTGACCTGGTCGCGCTCGACGCCGGTCGCCTTGGACCAGGTGCGCGCATGGTTCAAGCTGCCGGCGCCGGCCAAGGCGATGAAAGGGGCCGAGGGCGCGTCGACCGGCCGCGACATCGCCTGGAAAACGCTGTTGTGGATCTTCGGCCTGAACTTCATCCCGCTGGTCTTCAACTTCGGCGCCACGCTTGCATGGATCCTGGTCGGGACGGTCGCGCTGTTCCTGCCGCTGCTGCTGGCGCCAGAAAAATGAACAGGCAAGCATGAGAACCAAATTCCTCCTCTACGCCATCGTGGTCACGCTGGTCACGACCATCATCTGCTGGGTCAGCATGGCGTCCTCGACGCGCACCGGCAGCGGCAACAGCTGGCGCACGTATGGCAGCGGCAGCGGCGGCAGCTATTCCGGCGGTGGCCACAAGTGAGCACCATGCACCGCCCTGCCGGCATCCACTTGCTGGCCGACCTGGCCGGCATCGACGCCGCCCTGCTGGTCGACCCGGCCGCGCTCGACGCACTGCTGCGCGAAGCCGCGCTGGCAGCCGGCGCTCGCGTCCTGCACAGCCACTTCCACACCTTCGGGCCAGGTGCGGGCGTGACCGGCGTGCTGCTGCTGGCCGAATCGCACATCTCGATCCACACCTGGCCCGAGCACGGCTTCGCAGCCGCCGACGTCTTCATGTGCGGCGACGCCCAGCCCCAGCGCGCCCTCGACGTGATCGCCTCGGCGCTCCAGCCGGGCTCGCGCTCCGTGCAAACCATCGCGCGCGGGCAGCTATAATCCGGCCTCGTCCCCCGATCGACTTTCAGACTACTCCCAGCAGGAACCAGATGACGCACTCTCCTTCCGCCACACTGCCGAAGGCGCTCGGCCACATCCGCGTGCTCGACCTCTCGCGCGTACTTGCCGGCCCGTGGTGCTCGCAGAACCTGGCCGACCTTGGCGCCGACGTGATCAAGATCGAACGTCCCGGCAACGGCGACGACACGCGTGCCTGGGGGCCGCCGTATGCGAAAGACGACGAGGGCCGGGACACCAGCGAAGCCGCCTACTACCTCTCGGCCAACCGCGGCAAGCGCTCGGTGACGGTGGATATCGCCAGCCTTGATGGCCAGGCCCTGCTGCGCGACCTGGTGCGTCATTGCGACGTGGTGCTGGAAAACTTCAAGGTCGGCCACCTGAAGCGCTACGGCCTGGATTACGACACGCTCAAGGGCATCAGGCCCGACCTGGTCTACTGCTCGATCACTGGCTTCGGCCAGGACGGCCCCTACGCGCACCGCGCCGGCTACGACTTCCTGATCCAGGGCATGGGCGGCCTGATGTCGGTCACCGGCGAACGCGACGACCTGCCCGGCGGCGGCCCGCAAAAGGCCGGCGTGGCCCTTACCGACCTGATGACCGGGATGTATGCCACCGTGGCCGTGCTGGCCGCCCTGACCCACCGCGACCGCACCGGCCAAGGCCAGCACATCGACATGGCCCTGCTGGACACCCAGGTGGCGATGCTGGCCAATATGGGCAGCAACTACCTCAACAGCGGCAAGCCGCCCAAGCGCTGGGGCAATGCGCATGCCAACATCGTGCCCTACCAGACCTTCGCCTGCGCGGACGGCCACATCATCGTCGCGACCGGCAATGACGGGCAGTACCAGAAATTCGTTGAAGCGGGTGGCCGCCCGGAGCTCGCCAACGACGCGCGCTTCGCCACCAATCCGCTGCGCGTGCAGAACCGCGACACCTTGGTGCCGATGCTGGCGGAGATGGTGATGGAGCGCGGCCGCGACGAGTGGATCGATCTGCTGGAATCGGTGGGTGTGCCTTGTGGGCCGATCAACGACATCGGCGACGTATTCGCCAATCCGCAAGTAAAGGCGCGCGAAGTCGCATTCGAGCTGCCGCACCCGACCGCGGGCAAGGTGAAACTGGTGCGCAACCCGATCAGGATGTCGGCCACGCCCGCGACCAGCGACAAGGCGCCGCCCCTGCTGGGCCAGCACACCGACGAAGTATTGGGCGATGTGCTGGGCCTCGGCGAGGCGGAGATTGCCGCATTGCGCGGCAAGGGCGTGGTCTGACTTTATCCAGCCGGCTCAGTGCAGCTGGTGCTTCAGGTCCGACAGCACGTCATGCACCCGCGTCACCACCGAGGCCACCTGCGGCGATGGCTGTGAGCTGCGCACCATGCGCTTGGCATCGTCGCCCATTTCCTCGAGGCGGTCGATGCATTCGATGATGCGGTTCTGGTCGTTCGAGCGCATCACGCGTTCTGCGGCCGGCATTTCGTGTGCGATCTTCTGGATGCAATCGCGGATATCCGCAGGCGCGCCCTGGTCGTTCCGGGTCACTTCTTCGGCCTGGTTGATGGTCTGCTGGATCTGGCTGAAACGTTGTTGAATTTCGGCAGGTTGTAGCATGATGAGCTCCTGAAAGTGGTGCGGTGATACCGCTGGACTTAATCACTTTAGACCTCTACACGGCGATTTCAAGCAAGCATTTCAGCGGTGCGCGCGTCAACCATGGGTCAGATGAGAACCCAGGTCGGCAGTCGCGAGCAGTTGCGCCTGGATCCGACACTATCCTCCAATAACTAGATGCGGATCAAACAGGGCAGATGGAAAAGTTCGCGCGTACCTGCGACTTCAGGGGTTGTCAGAAACGCTGAGTCACTACAATTGCTGAGTTGACGATCGTTCACTCCGCCCCTGGTGACGCCATGACTGTTCACGCATTCGCGCTGCGACGTGCGCTCCCCCGATGCTTCCGCAGCTTCCTGCAGCGCTGCGCGGCCGCTGCATGCGCGGCCTTTCTCTTCGCCGCTGCCCTGCCCGTCCACGCTGCCAGCTCGGTCGAAGTCGTCAACGTGATCCTGACCTCGCGTTTCCTGGAACAAGAGCGCTGCGACAACCTGGGCTTGGTCAACATCGGGCTGCTGCAAGGACTGCACCGCGGCGTCGGCGTCAACATGCGCCCCGAACTGTCAGCTGCGCAGGTGCGCGAGATCGCCACGCGCTATGTCGAAATCAACGAACAGCTGTGCAACGCGCTCACGCCGATGTTTGCCGAACACGACGCCTGGGCAAGCAACTACGAGAAATATGCGCGTTCCAACCTGTCGAATAAAGCCTGGGATGAGTTTCTTGCCGACGAGCGCGCGGTGAAATGGGCGGGCATCGCTGCCCGCTTCCGGACCGAGTTGATCATTCTCAATAATGCGGTCGACCTGGTCCTGGCACTGCGTCCCGATGCCTTCAATCCCGACTCGAGGCAGATGCGCGGCCTGCTGTTGCCGGAAAAGCGCAAGCTGCTCGACGACATCCGCCGGGTGTCCCTGACCGATGACGAAGCGAAGGTCAGGCTGATGCTGGCGACCTCGCAGGACCAGCCGGCGTTTCGCGCGATGCTGCCCGCACGCTTCAACCTGGATAGTCTGGTCATCATCGAAACCAAGACCCGCCAGATCGGGCTGCAGCTCGTGAATGGCTACCGCGTCCATTTCGACGAGCTGTATAACCACGGCACGCGCATGCTCCTGTTCACGACCGATAACAAGCCCACTGGACCGCAGCTCGATTCCACCGTCCGTACCGCAAGCACGCAAATCAAGGCCCTGGCGTCGAAGTACCGCTAGCGCCCGGTTCCTTACCCCGCAAATTTCTTTTCCAGCCTTACGCGCATCTGGACGCTGGCAGCGACTATCTGTATAAGTTGCAACTTGTCCATAAAACACGTAAGGGGAATCTTTTGGATCGCAAGCACCGCTCGACATCGCGCATCGCCCTGTTCTGCCTGGCTGTACTCAGCTCCTCCGGCGCGCTGGCCGCCGACGTGATCATCACCGCCGACCGCCTGCTCGACGTGCGCGCGGGACGGATGATCCGGAACCCGGAAATCCTGGTCCGCGACGGCAAGGTCGTCAGCATCAAGCCGGACGCCGCGTCGGATAGCGCGCCGGCTGGCGCAGACGCCGGCATCGGCGCGACGCGTATCGCCCTGCCGGGCATGACCCTGGTCCCCGGCCTGATCGACATGCACGTGCACCTCGATTCGGACCCGACCTACGGTGGCTACACCAACCTCGAATACAACGACCGCTTCTGGTCGGCCCTGAGCGTGGTCCATGCGGGCAAGACGCTGGATGCGGGCTTCACGACGGTGCGCAACCTGGGCGCCTCCGACTGGAACGACGTCGGGCTGGGCCAGGCCATCGCCGCCGGCAAGGTACGCGGCCCGCGCATCGTTCCGGCCGCGTGGTCGTTCGGGCCGACCGGCAGCCACTGCGACAGCACCTATTTCCCGCCATCGATGGAAGAGAAAGGCCCGTACAACGCCGACGGTCCCGACGAAGTGCGCAAGTCGATCCGCGCGCTGCGCAAGTACGGCGCCCAGGTGATCAAGATCTGCGCCACCGGTGGCGTCTTCTCGCGCAATACCGAACCCGGCCAGCAGCAGATGAACCTGGCGGAGATGCGCGCCGCGGTCGACGAAGCCAGGCAATGGGGCTTGCAGATCGCAGCCCACGCCCATGGCGCGGCCGGCATCAAGGATGCGATCCGGGCCGGCGTCAACACGATCGAACACGCCAGCCTGATCGACGACGAAGGCATTGCGCTGGCCAGGAAGCACGGCGCCTGGCTGTCGATGGATATCTATAACGGCGACTACACCGCGGCCGAGGGCAAGAAAAACGGCGTGCTCGAAGATAACCTGCGCAAGGACCGCGAAGTCACCGACATCCAGCGCCAGAATTTTAAAAAGGCGCATGCCGCGGGGGTGAAGATGGTCTACGGGACCGATGCCGGTGTCCATCCGCATGGCGGCAACGGCAAACAGTTCGCGGTGATGGTCAAGTACGGCATGACGCCGCTGCAGGCGATCCAGGCGGCCACCATCAATGCCTCGGAAGCGCTGGCGCGCAAGGACGTCGGCGTGGTCGAGGCGGGACGCTTCGCCGACATGGTGGCCGTGCAGGGCGACCCCACCGTAAACGTGGCGCTGCTGGAGGCGCCGGCGGTCGTGATCCAGGGTGGTGTGGTGGTCAAGCGCGCGGCGCCGTAAGGGGCGTCGCGGCCTTGGACAGTGAATCGTAGGGTGGTCGGCTATGCCGACCGCGCGTCCAGCCAGATCGTGCGTTGCCACAGTGCGGACCGGAGTTGAACGCGCGGTCGGCGGAGCCGACCACCCTACGAGACAGGCGCCAGCCGGCGCAGCCGCAGCGCGATCCTTATCGCTACCCCTAACAGCGCCGCCAGCACCCCGATCACGCCGTTCCAGCCCCAGTGCTCCCACACATAGCCGGTGCCCCACCCGATCACGCTCGACCCCACGTAATAGCTGAAGAGATAAATGCCCGAGGCCAACGCCTGCGGCGGCCGCGCCCTCCTCCCCACCCAGCTGCTGGCCACCGAATGCGAGGCGAAGAAGCCGAAGGTGGCCAGCCCGGTGCCCAGCACCACCGCCAGCACCGAATCGTGCAGGGTCACCAGCAGCCCGGCCAGCATCACGCCCAGCACCAGCCACAGCACGTTGCGCCGTCCCAGGCGGTCGGCCAGCTTGCCGGCCCACATCGAGCTGACGATGCCAAGCAAATAGAGCAGCGAGACGGCGCCCACCGCGCTCTGGCTCAGCTTGAATGGCGGGGCCAGTAACCGGTAGCCGATGTAGTTGTACAGGCTGACGAACACGCCCATCAGCAGGAAGGGCAGCACGAACAGCCACGGCAGGCCTTCGTCGCGCAAATGGGTGCGCAGTCCGTCGAAAAAGCCCGGCGCAGGTAGCCGCTGGACGCCCGCGTGGCGCGAGGGCGGCAGGCTGCGCGAGAATTCCCAGGCCGCGTACAGCCCGGCTACCCCCAGCAACCCGACCGCGATGCGCCACGAGGTGTAGTCGCTGATGACTGAGGACAGCACGCGCCCGCTCATGCCGCCAAACGCACTGCCGCTGATGTACATGCCCATCGACAGGCCGAGCGAGGAGCCTTCGATCTCGTCGCTGAGGTAGGCCATCGCCACCGCGGGCAGGCCGCCCAGCACCAGCCCCAGCAGCGCACGCGCGCCGACCAGCTGGTAGTAGTCGACCGCGAAACTGGAGAGCAGCGTCAGCAAGGCGCCGCCGACCATTGAAGCGATCATGATCTGCTTGCGGCCGATGCGCTCGGCGAGAAAGCCGGAGGCGAGCAGCGCCACGGCCAGCGTCGCGGTGGATACCGACAGCGCCAGGCTGCTTTGTGCAGGAGTGAGGGAAAAGTCGCGCGCCAGCAGCGGCATCAGCGGCTGGACGCAGTAGAGCAAGGCAAAGACGGAGAAGCCGCCAAAGGCCATCGCGCGGTTGATGCGGCGGAAGTCTGCACTTCCGGCCGCGATCGGACCACGCGCGCCCGTCATGACAAGGACGTCACGGCAGGTCCGCGTCGAGCTCGGAACCGGCGTAGTTTTCCAGTTCCCCGAACAGCTGCTTCATGGTCGCCTTGGTACCGATGTGTTCCAGCACCGTGCAGTGCTGGCGGTAGGTGGCGATGCGCTCGGCGATGACGGCCTGGTGCGCCGGCGGGATGCGCGCCATCAGCTCGGCCCAGCCGGCCTCGAAGTCCGGCTTGTTCCTGCGCACCGACTTGACCAGGCGCTCGAACTCGCGCTGGCCGGTGCGGGCCGTGATGCGGCCGCCCGCTTCCACCGCGAAGATGATGGCCAGCGCGATCACGCCTTCGGCATTCAGGTCCGGGTCGTTGATCGGGCCTTCGTAGTGGTGGCGGCGCAGCCACTGGGCCGCGCGCACGATCGCCTGCACGCCCTGGCGCTGCTTGAGCTGGCTGAGGTAGCGCTCGTAGCCGGACCAGGTCTCGCCCGGATCGGCCGTGCACAGGTCGACGAACAATTCCTTCAGGCGGCGCTGCGCATACACCGGGTCGGTGTCGTACTCGCCCACCAGGGTATCTTCCGGCATCGCCGACAGCTCGCGCACCATGCGGAAGCCCGCCTGGAACACGGATTCCGCGCCCTCCTCGATCAGGACGTCGAGCGCATCGAGGTCGTCGTCGGTATCGACCTCGTGCTCGAGGCCGAGCGACACCCCGCCCACCGTCAGCAGCAGCGCGCGCTGTATGCCCTCGGCGGTGCGGTCGTTGGTGAACTTCTCGGCCACCATCGCGGTGATCCCGCACAACTCGTCGGCCAGCGCCTCGGTTTCATCTGGCGTGGCTTCGAGCGGCAGCAGCTTGATCGCGCGCACCAGGCGCGGCAGCGTTTCGACGACGAGCGCGGGCAGCATGGTTCCTGGCGTCCCGCTCACGAGAAGATGTCCGTGCCTATGCTCCTGCGGGTACTGCGGCGCGGCATGGTGCGCACCGACGGCACCTGCTTGCGCAGGCGGTACAACAGTTCGCGCGTATTGCGCTGCATGAAGGGCGACTCTTCGTCCGGATCGTCCGGCAGTTCGACGTCGGCCATCTCGGCGCTGTGGCGGAATTCCGGGAACAGCTCGAGCAGCGAACGCTCCCAGCCGTCTTCGCTGGCCTTGGCCAGGTCGATCGCCAGGGGCACGATGTCACTGTCGCCGCTGGTCTGGCCGGTCACGTAGCGGCCCTTGGACAGGATCTCGCCTGCCACCTCTAAAATTTCGCGCGGCGCCAGCGACCACATGATCGCGAACACGGTGGCGCCGTGGTCGGTGGCCGACGCCTCGAGCAGCAGTTCGTGACGGCGATCTTCGTCCTCGTTGGCGTAGACGATGCCGTGCACGTGGTTGAACAGGTTTTCGGCGATGCGCTCGGGATCGTCCTCGATCATGTTGTCCGGCCAGGTCGCGGCGATATAGGCCAGGCTGTCGGCCCAGGCTTTCGGCGGGACCAGCATGGTCGCGAGCGAGGTCTTGCCGCCGTCGAAGCCCGACAGGTGCAGTGCGGTCACTTGCGGCGGCAGCGTCGACAGCACTTCGACCACGGCGTAATCGCCATGCTCGTCGGCCGCCTTCGAGAACGCTTCTTCGGCGTGGTCGAGCGAGCCGGCCAGCACCAGTTCGCTGACCTGGCGGGTCAGCGCCGGCAGGTTGCTGCCTTGCTTGGATTCGTCGCTCATTCGCGCTCTCCTCCGTCCGGATCGAACAGCTGGGTGAAGTCGTCGGTGGCGGCGTTGTCGTCCATGTCGTCGTCGCCCTCGTCGCCTTCGCCGAGGCGGTCGAAATCGCGGTCTTCGTCTTCCCAGCGCGACTGGTTCTTGTACAGGAAGGCTGTAATGATGGCCTGGCGCGCCAGTTCCGGGTAGTTGGTGGTCATTGCCGCGTACATGGCGCTGCCTTCTTCGCCGTCGCATCCGGCCATCGCGAACACGCTCGCCGGATCGCTGCCTTCGTAGTCGGCCGCTTCACGCAGCAGGCCTTTCGGATCCTTGAACTTGATACAGTCAACGAGCGCGAAGGCCATCAGGTTGACGTCGTCCAGGCCCGAGCCGCTCGCGTATTCGGACACCAGCGCGCTGACCATCATGTTGTAGTTCTTCTTGTTGGGCGGATCGCCCAGGGTGCCCTCGATCTGCCCGTCCAGTTCGCGCGACTGGAACGAGAATTCGGGATGTACGTTTTTCATGGTGTGTCCTGTTGATTCATTGGTGGGGCGCCGCTGGAAACGGGCGCCGGCCGGCCGGGGCTACAACCCAGTGCTGCAGCTCAGTGCTGTAAATTCACGCCATTCAGCGCGAACACCGAGCGCCACAGCTCGTAGGCCTCGGCCTCGGCATCGAGCACGATACGGTGGTTGACGCTCTGGTTGTACTCGGCGCGCTTGACCGGGTCGGACAGGATCTCATAGGCCTTCGACACAGCCTTGAAGCGCGCCTCGGCTCCGGGCGCCTGGTTGCGGTCCGGGTGGTAGCGCATCGCCAGGGAACGGTAGACCTTCTTGATCTCGTCGTCGCCGGCATTCGGGGCGACGCCGAGGATCGCGTATAAATTTTCCAACTGACACTCTCCCGGCTAGGGCCGCAAGCAATACGGCAGCTTCGGCAAAAACGAGATTATCCTATAGAAAACGATAACGTGGCGAAGCTGCCCCACGGGAGCGTCTGGCTTAGTGATGGAGCGGCGTGTGCGGGGGCGGCAGGCCTGGGCGCGGGGGCGGCAATGGCGGCAGCGACATGCCGGCCTGGGCCAGCAGCCAGGCGCGGACCAGGTCCGGGTGGGTGACGAGGGTTTTCATGGTGGGACCTTGCGGATGGACTGAGTTGTCCCAAGTATGTTCCCGGCCAGGGCGCCGCTCCGTGCGCTCCACCACATAGGAGGCCGCCTGCCATCCGCGTACGGTAAAATGTGCGCAACTTACCCATCCAGACCCTTTTTCATGAGCAACGAAAAGAACAACCCGGCGCCAGGCCCTGCAGCTCCGTCGAATTTCCTGCGTGCCATTATCGACAATGACCTCGCGGCCGGCACCCATGCCCGCGAAGGCATGCCGCAAGTAATTACGCGCTTTCCGCCGGAGCCGAACGGCTACCTGCACATCGGCCATGCCAAGTCGATCTGCCTGAACTTCGGCCTGGCGCGCGACTACGCCGGCCGCTGCCACCTGCGTTTCGACGATACCAATCCCGAGAAGGAAGACCAGGAATACGTCGACACCATCATGGACAGCGTGAAATGGCTGGGCTTCTCGTGGGAGCAGGGTGGCGAGGAATTCCTGCACTACGCCAGCGACTATTTCGACAGGCTGTACGAGATGGCGGAATACCTGATCCGCGAAGGCAAGGCCTACGTGGACAGCCAGAGCGCCGAAGAGATGGCGAAAAACCGCGGCAACTTCGGCACGCCGGGCACCAACTCGCCCTTCCGCAACCGCCCGGTCGAGGAGTCGCTGCAACTCTTCCGCGACATGAAGGCCGGCAAGTACAAGGACGGCGAACACATCCTGCGCGCCAAGATGTTCGAGGAGGCCATGGCCTCGCCGAACATGACCAACCGCGACCCGGCGCTGTACCGCATCCGCCATGCGCACCACCACCGCACGGGCGACGACTGGTGCATCTACCCGATGTACGACTACACCCACCCGATTTCGGATGCGCTCGAGTCGATCACCCATTCGATCTGCACGCTCGAGTTCCAGGACCACCGCCCGATGTACGACTGGCTGGTCGACATGCTCACCAAGGGCGGCTTCTTCGCGCCGCCGGTGCCGCGCCAGTACGAGATGGCCCGGCTGAACCTGACCTATGTCGTCACCAGCAAACGCAAACTCCGCCAGCTGGTCGACGAAGGCGTGGTCACGGGCTGGGACGACCCGCGCATGCCGACGATCGTCGGCCTGCGCCGCCGCGGCTATACGCCGGAATCGATCCAGCTGTTCTGCGAGCGCATCGGCGTCTCGAAGGCCGACGGCTGGATCGACATGAGTACGCTGGAAGGCTCCCTGCGCGACGACCTCGACCCGAAGGCGCCGCGCGCCATCGCGGTGCTGCGCCCGTTGAAACTCATCGTCGACAACTTCCCGGAAGGCGAGTCGCACCCGTGCACCTCGCCGGTCCACCCGCACCATCCCGACATGGGCGTGCGCAGCTTCCCGTTCACGCGCGAGCTGTGGATCGAGCAGGAAGACTTCATGGAAAACCCGGTCAAGGGCTACCACCGCTTCACCCCGCCGAAAGACGGCCAGCCAGGCAGCCGCGTGCGCCTGAAATACGGCTATGTGGTCGAGTGCACCGGTTTCGATACCGGTGCGGACGGCAAGGTGACGGCGGTCCACGTGAACTACTTACCTGACTCGAAGTCGGGCACTCCTGGTGCGGACACCTACAAGGTCAAGGGAAACATCACCTGGGTCAGCGCCGCGACCGCGCTGGAGGCTGAAGTGCGCCTGTACGACCGCCTGTTCACGGACCCGAACCCGGATGCCGGCGGCAAGGACTTCAAGGCGGCGCTCAACCCGAACGCCCTGGAAACCGTGACCGCCTACCTGGAACCGGGCATGAAGGATGCCGTGGCCGACCAGCGCTTCCAGTTCGAGCGCCATGGCTACTTCGTGGCGGACCGCGTGAACTCACAGCCGGGCAAGCCGGTGTTCAACCGCGTGACGACGCTGAAGGATAGCTGGGGGAAGTAAGTCTTCCTCGAAGGCACTGCTGACGCAAGGCCGGCAGCTGTTATTTGTTCGGGGGGAACGATGCCGGCGGCATTGTTCTCCCCTTTTTCATGAGCCCTCGCGTCCCAGATCCGGCTGAAACGTTTCCAGTTCCTTACGCACGTTGGTTTTTTGGTAAACCTATCTGAGCTGATAGGTACTTTGCCCACTAAACACGCTTAGCGTATGAATGTTTGTCGCATTTAGGCGACGACTTCACTATGCAAGCGAGGCCAAGGATCATGTCTTCCCGCCGATACCCTACCGCACTGGCGAGGCTGCCAACGACCCTATTCACCGGGGCGCTGCTGTCCTTGACCATCGGCACAGGGCTTTACCTCGCCACCGCGGAAGCGATCGAGAGCGATACGCAGACGCGTTTTCGCGGCATGGCGCGCGCCGCCCAGTACACGATCGACGCCCGTATCAAGAGCTATTCCGATGTGCTGCGCGGCGCGGCAGGCTTGTTCCGCGCCAATCCGGATGCCGGCGCCGACGAGTTCCGCCACTATGTCGAGCAACTCGATACCCGCCACAATTTCCCCGGCATCGAGGTCATGAACTATGCGCGTGCCGTCGGGCCGGAGGGACTGGCCGCGATCGACGAAAACCTGCGCCGCCGCCTGCGCCAGCATGGCATACCGGAACCAAGCGAGCGCCTGAGCCCCGTGCCAGGCCGCGACAGCTACACGATCATCGTCTACATCGAGCCGAGCAACCGCCAGTCACTCGACAAGCTCGGCCTGGACCTCGAAGCGCGCAGCTATACGCGCCGCACGCTGGCCGAGGCGCGCGACAACAATTCCATGAGCGCTTCCGGCACCCGGGTCAACATGCTACCCGGGCCCAACCAGAATGGCCTGGCGATGCGGCTGCCGGTCTACCGCGCCGACCTGCCGGCACGCACCGTGGCGCAGCGCCGCGCGGCCTATATCGGCTCGGCCGGCATCGGCTTCGGCGTCGCCAAGCTGGTGAGCGGGTTGCTCGACGAATTCCCGGTCAAGGGTGCGCGCCTGGTGCTGGTCGACCTCACCGAGGTGCCGCCCGAACCGGGCGAAACCCGTCCCAGCGCCATCCTCTACGACAGCCATGCAACGCTGCGACACCCGAATCCGGCGCCGGCCGCGCAAGACGGTTCCGTGCTGCGCACCAGCCTGCCGATCGAATTCAACCAGCGCCAGTGGCGCGCCGATTTCAGTATCGCCAAGGCGTCGCTGTACACCCGCTTCGACCTGTATTACCCGTGGCTGGCCGCGCTGGCCGGAACGCTCAGCACCGCCCTGCTCTACGCGCTGTTCCAGACCATGGCCTCGTCGCGCCGCAGCGCCTTGCGCATGGCCGAAGACATGACGCGCGAACTGCGCGCCAGCCAGGCCAAGCTGCAGGCCACCAACGAAAAGCTGCGCCTGCTCGCCGCACACGCGGAACAGATCAAGGAAGGCGAACGCAAACGCATCGCGCGCGAGATCCACGACGAACTGGCGCAGAACCTGCTGGCGCTGAAAATCGAGGCCGAGATCCTCGCCAACCGCACGCGCGGGCGCCATGGCCGCCTGCACGAACGCGCCGATGCGACGGTGCGCCAGATCGACGTCACCATCCACAGCGTGCGCCAGATCATCAACGACCTGCGGCCAAACGTGCTGGACCTGGGCCTGAACGCGGCGGTGGACTGGCAGGTGGCGGACTTCGCGCGCCGCACCGGCATCGAATGCGAGCTGGTCGAGGACGAAACCGAACACCATCTCGACGACCACTGCGCCACCGCGCTGTTCCGCATCCTGCAGGAGTCGCTCAACAACGTGGCGCGCCACGCGCGCGCGCGCAAGGTGCGGATCGACCTGCACGAGCATGCCGGAATGCTGACCATGACAATCCGCGACAACGGTGTTGGCATGCAGCCGGGCAGCCGCAATCGCGTCGGCTCGTTCGGGCTGGTCGGCATCGAGGAACGCGTCAACATCCTCGGTGGCAGCTTTTCGATCAGCAGCGGACCGGAAACGGGGACCACGATCGCAATCACGATTCCGATTTTGAGCGACCGGCACCGGATGCGCGACATAGCGCGCGACGGTGATGTCCTGTTTTCCGCGCTGGCCTGAACGCCTGTTCGAACCAGCTAGCGGGAATGTTGTAGCGTTTCTGCAAAGCAGTTTGTTGCTTGAGCGAACTCAACATTAAACATGAGCGTACGCAGGACAATTCATATCACTGCCACTGGTCAAGACGAAAGCCCTGGCTTCCGATTAATCCGCAAAGTTGACGCAGGAGGATCTTCTAAAGCACCGCTCCACCACTAGGGATAATTAGAAATGCCTTGATAAACATTTCAAAACAATAGGTGAAAAATCATGTCGACTACCGAATTCGCACTGTTTGAAACCCTCGATCTGGCTCCCATCAAAATGAAACTGATGCACGTCGAATCCGGCGAAGCTTGGTCCGCAACACGGACCAATGCGGTGGAAGCGGAATACCGCCGCTTCCTGTTCCTGATGAAGAAATACCCGGATGCGGGCGCATCGCCAACCGTCGACGTGGACACCTTCTGGCATTACCACATCCTCGACACGATGAAGTATGCCCGCGACTGCGAGCAGGTGTTCGGCTACTTCCTGCACCACTACCCATACGTTGGCATCGGCGCCGGTACCGACGTGGGCGAGCAGGTAGAAGCCGGCGAGCGCATGCGCGCCATTTACGAAGTCGAGTTCGGCGCCAGCACGGCCAGCGGGTCGGCCTGGTGCGCTGCTCCCGGCAAGCCGGTGCAGGCCGCCGCCGAGACCAATGCATGGTGTGCGGCACCAGGCAAGCCGGCCGCCGCATGGTGCGCCGCGCCGGGCAAGCAGCCGGGGGGTACGAATGAGGCCGCATGGTGCGCGGCACCGGGCAAGCCGGTGCAGGGTGCTGCTGAAGCGACCGCATGGTGCGCCGCGCCGGGCAAGCAGTTGGTTGTCAGTGCCGCCGTCGCAAGCGCATGGTGCGCAGCGCCAGGCAAGAAACTGCATGCGCAGTTCGAGGCCACCGCATGGTGTGCAGCGCCAGGCAAGAAGCTCGACGGGAAATTCAATGCCACCGCATGGTGCGCGGCGCCCGGCAAGCAGCTCGAAGATTCCGCCAATGCATGGTGCGCAGCACCTGGCAAAGCGGCAGGCGAAAGCGCCAACGAAGCGACGGCCTGGTGCGCCGCGCCGGGCAAGCCGCTCCCGCTGGCTGCCTGAACCGTCCTGCCCAAACAGCCGGTCCGGCGACGCATGTCGCCAGACCGGCCTTTTTTCTGGAACTTACTTCTTTTTCTTGCCCGGCACGACCTTGGCCTGGCCGCTCGCTTCGAACAGGGCGCGCGCGTCCAGGTGGGCCTGGTCGATGTTACGCATCTCCGGCTTGTCGTCGTGTGGCACGAAGAATTCCTTGTCCTGCGCAACAACCACGATCTTGATCGCGGCAGCTTCGGTGATCCCGTATTTTTCGACGATCAGCGTGGTGACTTCGTCGAGGTATTCTTCATATTTCATGCTTGGTACTCCTTCAGTTTCCTTTTTGGTTCGCGATTGTACCGGAGAAGGACCGGAGCGCCGCCGCCACGTCGGGATAGCGCAGCCGCATGCGCAGCTCGCGCTTCAGGCGCGTATTGTCCAGGCGGCGCGACTCCGACATATACGACAGCAGCGTCGGCGTGACGACCTGCTGCAACTCGGCGCGCGCCAGCCGCGGCGGGCGCGCCATCCCGAAAGCATCGGCCACCGCATCGAAATAGTCAGCCATCTTCATGCGCGTGTCGTCCACTGCATGCACCACGCGCCCGCCGCGCGCGCGGAACAGCGCCAGCACGGCAATCCGCGCCAGGTCATCGGCATGGATATGGCTGGTGTACACGTCGTCTGCCGGCCGCAGCGCGGGCGTGCCCAGCTCGAGGCGCTTCAAGGGCAGGCGGTCGGCGGCATAGATGCCCGGCGCGCGCAGGATGGACAGGTGCGTGCCGTTCACCAGCGCCCAGGCGCGCAGTACGCGTTCGGCGTCCACCCGGCGCCGCGCGCGCGCATTCTTCGGCGCCACCGGGCGCGATTCATGCACCAGTTCACCGCCGCAGTCGCCGTACACGCCGGTGGTGCTCACGTAAGCCAGCCGCCCGACCTTGCCGATCGCCGCCACCAGGTGGCGCGTGCGGCGGTCTTCCGCGCCATCCGGCTGCGGGGGCGCCAGGTGGAGCACCCAGTCGGCCAGGCCGCGCAGCCGGTGCAGCGTTTCCGGCCGGTCGAGGTCCGCCACGATGGGAATCGCACCGGCCGCGCGCAGTTCGGCGCAGCGCTCGGGCTGGCTGGTAAGGGCAAGCACGCGGCAGCGCCCGCGAACGAGCGGCAGCACGCGCATGCCGACGTTGCCGCAGCCGACGATCAGCAGGCGCGGTTGGCGAAAAACAGCGGGCCGGGTCATGGGAAAAAGTAGAGTTTCGGGCGCGCTACTTTAGCATGGCGCTGCTGCTGCACCAGGTCGTCTTGCCAGTTCGCCCTGCCGGTTGCCCTTCCGGGCTGGCGTGCCGCGGCCTGCAGACTACCGGTGTAGAATACCGCGCTGTCGCACCACCCCGTCCCCAAGCTCGTTTGCCAATCACGCTTGCCTGCGCAAGCCTTAACCATCGACACTGCATGACCTTCCAGATCACCGTCCAGCCAAGCGGCCACCAGTTCACCTGCGAGGCCGATGAAACCGTCCTTTCCGCCGCCATCCGCGCCGGTATCGGCCTACCCTATGGCTGCAAGAACGGCGCCTGCGGCTCCTGCAAGGGCAAGGTGCTCGATGGCCTGCTTAGCCACAAGCCGCACCAGCAACGCGCACTGAGCGACATCGAAAAAACCGCGGGCATGTCGCTGTTCTGCTGCGCCGTGCCGGAAGGCGACCTGGTGATCGAGGCACGCGAAGTGGGCGGCAGCTCGGAATACCCGATCCGCAAGATGCCGACCCGGGTCGCGGGCATCCGCAAGGCCGCGGAGGACGTCGCCATCGTCACCCTGCAACTGCCGGCCAACGAAGCGCTCGCCTACCGCGCCGGCCAATATGTCGAATTCCTGCTCAAGGACGGCAAGCGCCGCGCCTACAGCATCGCCTGCGCGCCCTCGTTCACCGGCCCACTCGAATTGCATATCCGCCACCTGGCCGGCGGCCTGTTCACCGACCACGTGTTCGGCGCCATGAAGGAGCGCGACATCCTGCGCTTCGAGGGCCCGCTCGGCACCTTCTTCCTGCGTGAAGAGTCCGACAAGCCGATCGTGCTGCTGGCCTCCGGCACCGGCTTCGCCCCGGTCAAGGCGCTGGTCGAGCACCTGATGCACCTGAAGTCCACCCGCCCCGTGCGCCTGTACTGGGGCGGCCGCCGCCCGCAAGACCTGTACATGGACGACCTGTGCCGCGCCTGGGAAACCACCCTGCCCGACTTCCAGTACGTGCCGGTGATTTCGGACGCGCTGCTTGACGACGCCTGGGACGGCCGCACCGGCTACGTGCACGCGGCCGTGATGCAGGACCTGCCGGACCTGTCAGGCCACCAGGTCTACGCCTGCGGCGCGCCGGTCATGGTGGACTCGGCACGGCGCGACTACGTGGCGCAATGTGGGCTGCCGGAAGACGAGTTCTTTGCGGATGCGTTCACGACCGAAGCCGATTTGGCGCAGCCATAACCCTACCTGACGATTTGCCGCGCATCGTAGGGTGGGCAATTCGTCATTCAAGCCATTGGCCTGAATGACCTTGCCCACGGGTTCAAGGTCCGTGTGATTTGCCGCGGCGCGTAATCGCATACGTGATTTGAACGCGCGGGCAGGAAACCTGCCCACCCTACAACTGCCAAAGCCGCGCCCGGCGCCGAGAGCAAGATTGCAACCTAGCCACCCTTGCAACCTGACCGCACGACCCCACGTGTCATAACAGGACGCGGCAAATTCAGCGCCGCATGTAAGATGTAGTTGCTATGACAACAGGAGCGATCTTATGCAAATCAACGTAAATACCGACAACACCATCGAAAAACACCAGGGTCTGGACGAACACGTGGAATCCGTGGTCCAGAGCTCGATCGGCCGTTTCGGCGAACAGGTCACACGCGTCGACGTGCACCTGAGCAATGAGAACAAGGAAAAGCATGCCGACGGCGGCAATTACTGCATGATGGAAGCGCGCGTCAGCGGCTACCAGCCGATCGTCGTCCATGAGCACTCGGTGGAACTGCACCAGTCGATCAAGAACGCCGGCGGCAAGCTCGCCCGTGCGCTCGACAGCGCCCTTGGCCGCCTGGCCGACAAGAACAAGCATGCCCCGGTCGCGGTTGCGGTCGAAGAGGACATCGATCCGCTGTCCGACAAGCACCTGACCGATTCGTAATCCAGCTTCACGCGCACGCCCGGCTCCTGGGCGTGCATCCCGTCATCCCGCCACGCCTTCCACCATCGCCCTCAGCTCGCGCAAATAGCGCAGTCCCGCCAGGGCGCGGCTGCCGTACCACGACATCATTTCCCCATCGACCAGGAAGACCGGGATGCCGAGCTGCTTCTCGAGCGCATCCGCGTGCGCTTCCGTGAACCGGTAGGGTTCGGTGGACAGCAGCACCGCGTCGAGCTGGCCGACCAGCCCATCCGACCAGGCGAAACTCGGGTAGCGGGCCTCCCCAAGCGTTGGCACGCGCCAGCCCAGTTCGCCCAGCATGGCGGCGATATAGGTATCCCCCGAGACGCACATCCACGGGTCCTGCCAGATGCAGTACAGCACAGTGCGCGCCGGGCTTGGAGGCAAGGCGCGCAGGGCGGCATACTCCTGTTCGAAAGCGGCGCACCAGCTCTCCGCCGCCGCTTCCCTGCCAAAGATCCCGCCCACCAGCCGCGCCAGCGCCAGGTTGTCGCGCGGCGCCAGCGGATGCGTGACGACGATGTTCGGCACGAATGCCGCCAGTTTCTCCACCGTCGGCTTCTCGTTCTCGTCGATATTCACGACCAGGTGGGTAGGCGCGAGCTTGCGGATCTTCTCGATATTCACATCCTTGGTGCCGCCGATCTTGGGGATTGCCTCGACCGCCTCGCGCGGATGGATGCAGAAACCGGTGCGGCCGACCAGTTGCCCAGCCAGGCCGAGGTCGCACAGGAGCTCGGTAATCGATGGCACCAGCGACACGATACGTGCCTGCGGCGCGGGAAGGTGCCGGCGCCCGAGCGCGTCGACCAGGTAGGGTGAAGAGTTCGTCATGGCCGCTATTGGACCACTGTTGTTTATGGAACGCCAGCCTGCGCTCAGCTATTGCAATGGGTTATCATTCCACGACGTAACGACATTCCTTCCCGAGACCCCGTGAACCCGATCGGCACCTTTGGTGCGTCCCGCTATGCCGTGGGCGACCTGCAACTGTTCCGCGACGCCGACGACCCGACCGTCACGGCGGCGCTCGCCGCGTGCGCGATCGTGCGCCTGGCGGCCGGCCAGCGAGTCGAGGACGGCTTGCGGGCGCGGCTGTATATCGTGCTGTCGGGCTCGCTGGAAGTCGCCCCCGATGCCCACAGCGGCAATGACGACGGCGGGGTCACGCGTGTCTTGCCCGGCGAAAGCGTGGGCGAACAGGCTGTTCTGGACGATGCGGTCAACCTGGCCGCGATGACCGCGCTCGAGGATTGCGAGCTGCTGGTGATCGAACCCGAACTGGTATGGCAATTGATCGACCGCTCGAACGTGCTGGCGCGTAACCTGCTGCGCCTGCTGTCCTTCCGCGTGCGCGCCGCCAACGCCCAGTTGCGCCGGCGCCAGAAACTTGGCGAGTTCTACCGCCAGCTCTCGCTCAACGACGCCCTGACCGGCCTGTACAACCGCGCCTGGCTCAATGAAATGCTGCCCAAGCTCGCCACCCGCGCGCACCAGGACGGCAGCCCGCTGTCGGTCATCATGATCGACCTCGACCATTTCAAGCGCTTCAACGACACGCACGGCCACATCGCGGGCGATGCGGCGCTGTCCGCCGCTGCCGGCGTGATCCGTGATTCCCTCCGGCCGTCCGACTTTGCCGTGCGCTATGGCGGCGAAGAACTGTTGGCCGTCTTGCCGGATACCCATTTGGACCTGGCCGAAATGGTGGCCGAACGCCTGGCCGAACGCCTGCGCGCGGCGACGGTCTTCCCCGACATGCGCATGCCGATGCCCCATATCACCGGATCGTTCGGCGTCGCCTCCCTCGGGGCCAGCGGCGACGAGCATGCCCTGGTCGCCGCTGCCGATGCCGCGCTCTACCGCGCCAAGGAAGCCGGGCGCGACCGCGTCAGTGTCTGAGCGCGCCCGAAGGGCAATCCAGCGCAAAGCGGCGTGGCCGGGCGGCTGACGCCGCGCCCATTCTGTGCCACCATGGCGCCTGCCCACCGCAGTCGCGGCGACAACATAACAATACATGAGCACGCATACCTTCCTCTGGCACGACTATGAAACCTTCGGCGCGGTCCCGCGCCGCGACCGCCCGGCCCAGTTCGCAGCCATCCGCACCGACGCCGAGCTCAACGAAATCGGCGAGCCGGTCATGCTGTACTGCCAGCCGGCGCCGGACTTCTTGCCCGACCCGCAATCCTGCCTGATCACCGGCATCACGCCGCAGCAATGCCTGGAACGCGGCGTGCCCGAGCACGAATTCGCTCGCGCGATCGAAGCGGCCTTCAGCGAGCCGGGCACCATCGGCGTCGGCTACAACACGATCCGCTTCGACGACGAGGTGACGCGCCACCTGTTCTGGCGCAACCTGATTGACCCGTACGCGCGCGAATGGCAAAACGGCTGCGGCCGCTGGGACCTGCTGGACGTGGTGCGCATGGTGTTTGCGCTGCGCCCCGACGGCATCGAATGGCCGTCGCGCGAAGACGGCAAGCCGAGCTTCCGGCTGGAACACCTGACTGTCGCCAACGGCCTGGCCCACGACGCGGCGCACGACGCCCTGTCGGACGTGCGCGCCACCATCGCGCTGGCCCGCCTGATCCGCTCGACGCAACCGAAGCTGTTCGACTTCTGCCTGGAGTTGCGCCGCAAGGACCGCGTGGCCGCCGAAATGGGCCTGCACCTGGAGCCCAACCAGCGCCAGCCTTTCCTGCACGTGTCCGGCATGTTCCCGGTCGAGTACGGCTGCCTGGGACTGGTCTGGCCGCTGGCCCAGCACCCGACCAACAAGAACGAGATCCTGGTGTGGGACTGCCGCCACGACCCGTCCGAGCTGTTTACGCTGGATGTCGAGACGATCCGCCAGCGCATGTTCACCCGCAGCGCCGACCTGCCGGAAGGCGTGACCCGCCTGCCGATCAAGAGCGTCCACCTGAACAAGTCGCCGATGCTGGTCGGGAACCTCAAGACCCTGCAACCGGCCGCGGCTACGCGCTGGGACATCGACCTCGAACGCGGCCGCGCCCACGCGGCGCTGGCGGCAAACGCGGGCAATATGAGCGCGATCTGGGCGCAGGTGTTCCAGAAGCCGGCCTCGACCCTTGAAGTGGACGTGGACGAAGACCTGTACGGCGGTTTCGTCAGCAATGGCGACCGCCGCAAGCTGGAGTCGCTGCGCAGTGAAAAACCCGCGGCGCTGGCCGGCATGCGGCCCTCGTTCGAGGACGAACGCCTGGGGGAACTGTTCTTCCGCTACCGCGCGCGCAACTTCCCGCAGACCTTGTCGGCCGAGGAAGCGCAGCAATGGGAAGACCATCGCGCGGCGCGGCTGTTCGATGGGGCCGGCGGTGCGCGTACGGTGGACCAGTTGTTCGGGGAGATCGATGCGCTGTCTGAGACGGCGGATGAGCGGGCAGAGGAGATTCTTGGCGCGCTGTATGACTATGTGGAGTTGATTGCGCCGGAGCGGTATTGAGGTGCCTGGCCGCTCCTTCGCGCTGCGTGCTTTCGTGCGTTAGCAGCTACGGTACGAACTTGGAGGGAACAATGCCAGTGGCATTGTTCGTTCCTGCGCCGGGATGACGTGCTAAGTGAGCTGGTGCAAGGAGGTGCTGCCGGCATGCAGACTGTGTAACGATTTCCTTTGTTACCCCAAAGACCGTCATACGCGCCACTGGCGCCTATGACTCCCGGCGCAGGCCGGGATACAATTTTGCACGCTCGCCGCCAGCGCGTCCTTACCCCCGCGCCTGATTGATCGCATCCCGCGTCTCCCGCGCCACCCTGCGCGCCGCCGCTGCAAAATCTTCCCCCTCCTGCACCGCCGCATACAGAATCGCGCGCGACGAATTGATCATCATCCCGGTCCCGCCCGCCGTGCGTCCCGCCTTGACGGTCGCTTCCACATCCCCGCCCTGCGCGCCCACACCCGGAATCAGGAGCGGCATGTCGCCCACCAGCTTGCGCACCTGCGCGATTTCGTCGGGGAAGGTGGCGCCGACCACCAGCGCCAGCTGGCCATTGCGGTTCCACTTGTCGGCCACCAGTTGCGCGACGTGCTGGTACAGCGGGCGTCCGCCGACGTCGAGGAATTGCAGGTCGGAACCGCCCGCATTCGAGGTGCGGCACAGCACGATCACGCCGCGGTCGGCCCATTCCAGGTAAGGCTCGACCGAATCGAAGCCCATATAGGGGTTGACGGTCACCGCATCCGCGCCGTAGCGCTCAAAAGCTTCGCGCGCGTACTGGTGCGCGGTGGCGCCGATGTCGCCGCGCTTGGCATCCAGCACCAGCGGGATGCGCGGGTAATTGGTGCGCAGGTAGGCGCAGATTTCTTCCAGCTGCGCTTCGGCGCCGAGCGCCGCGAAGTAGGCGATCTGCGGCTTGAAGGCGCAGGCCAGGTCGGCCGTTGCATCGATGATCGCCTTGCAGAACTGGACAATGGCGTCTGGCTGTCCCTGCAGGTGGGCAGGAAAACGCTCCAGGTCCGGGTCGAGCCCTACGCACAGCAGGGAGTCGTTGCGGGTCCATGCAGCGGAAAGTTTGTCGATGAAATTCACTCTAGGCCCCTTGTCGGTCGATTATTGCAAACCCAATATTGTACCCGCCGGCCACCGGCGCCGTCTGCGCACCCCGATGATGCGCCAGAAGATCTTTACATCATGTATATTTTGATTATTCGACAACTTGCCGTGGATTACCAATCATGATCTCTACCGTCTTCTCCCGTTGGACCCGTGTCCTCGCCCTCGCCATCTTTGCCGGCTCGCTGCTGTCCGGCTGTGGTTATAACGAATTCCAGTCGAAGGACGAGGCAACCAAGGCGGCCTGGGGCGAAGTGGTCAACCAGTACCAACGCCGCGCCGACCTGATCCCGAACCTGGTGAACGTCGTAAAAGGCTATGCCAATCACGAGCGCGAAACGCTCGAGGCCGTTACCCGCGCCCGCGCCGCCGCCACCAGTTTCCAGATCACGCCGGAAGTGTTGAACGACCCGGCTGCCTTCCAGAAATTCCAGCAGGTGCAGGGCGAACTGTCCGGCGCACTGTCGCGCCTGATGATGGTGTCGGAAAAATATCCCGACCTGAAGGCCGATGCCCGCTTCGGCGAGCTGCAGTCGCAGCTGGAAGGCACGGAGAATCGCATCACCGTGGCACGCCAACGCTATATCGCTGCGGTGCAGGACTATAACGTCACGGTGCGCCAGTTCCCGAACAACCTGACTGCCATGGTCTTCGGCTACGACACCAAGCCGTCGTTCACCGTCGAGAACGAAAAAGCGATCTCGACTGCCCCGACCGTCGACTTCGGCAAATAATGTTCCGCGCGCTCTTCCAGGGCTCCTTCCTGCGCGCGCTCTGGGCGCTGCTGCTGGCATTGACGTTGGCCAGCCCAGCCTTCGCCCAGCTCAAGCCGGTGCCGGCGCTGAGCGGCCGCGTGGTCGACGAAGCCGGCATGCTCGACGCCGCCCAGCGCGAGCGCCTGACGGCAGTACTGGCCGACTACGAACAGCGCACCGGCAGCCAGATCGCGGTCCTGCTGGTCAAGTCGACCGAGCCGGAAGCGATCGAGCAGTACAGCATCCGCGTCACCGACGCCTGGAAGCTGGGCCGCAAGGGCGTGGACGACGGCGTGCTGCTGATGGTCGCGCGTGATAACCCGAGCGCGCTGCGCAGGCTGCGCATCGAGGCCGGACGCGGGGTGCAGGGCGTGCTGACCGATGCGCAATCGAAACGCATCCTGCAAAATGTGATCGCCCCGCACTTCCGTCAGAACCATTACTACGAAGGACTAGTCGCTGGCGTCGGGGCCATCGCCACGCTGCTGAACAAGGAAGCCTTTCCAGCTCCGGCACAGCGGCAGGTGCCGCCGAGCCAGCTCCAGCAGGATAACGGAGGAGGAGGGTTTTCGATGTTTGGCATCCTTGCACTGGTGATCGGTTTTTTTCTGCTGAGGTCGATATTCCGGCCACGCCGCAGCCGGCTGTCCCCGAATCATTGGGGCCGCAGCAGTAGTGGTCTGGGCAATGTCGCGACCGGCATCATCCTTGGCAATGTCCTCGGCGGCATGGGCCGCGGCGGTGGCGGCTTCGGCGGTGGGGGTGGTGGATTCGGTGGCGGCGGCTTCTCGGGCGGCGGTGGCAGTTTTGATGGCGGCGGCGCCTCGGGAGATTGGTAATGGGTATCGGACAACGCATCAGCCGCGCATGGCGCCACGTGAGCAGCAGCAACGCCGACGCCACGCGTGCTTTCCCCGAAACGACGCTGGGCGCGATCAGCGAAGCCATCACGGCCGGCGAACAGACCCACCGAGGCGAAGTGCGCCTGATCGTCGAGAAAGGCTTACCGCTGGACGAAGCCTGGGACGGCGTGACCAACCGCCAGCGCGCGCTGGCGCTGTTCGCCGACTATGGCGTGTGGGATACTGAAGACAATTGCGGCGTGCTCATCTACGTCAACCTGGCCGAGCACAAGGTGGATATCGTGGCCGACCGCGGCATCGACCGCAAGATCGACAGTTCGACCTGGCAGGCGGTCTGCCGCACCATGACCGATGGCTTCAAGGCGGGCCAGTTCCATGACGCGACCCTGGCGGCGGTCAAGCAGGTGAACGAATTGCTGCGCACGCACTTCCCGGCCAACGGTTCGCGGGCGAACGAACTGCCGGACAAGCCGCTGATGCTGTAGGCACCGGGCGGGCCACGCGGCTCGCCTGCGCACGTTTCTAGCGCGTCCTGCCACCGGCAGGCGCGTGTTCCGCCATCACTTCCACCACCCAGTCGATGAATGCCCTCAGCGCCTTGCTGATATGCCTGTTCTGCGGATAGGCGATATAAAGCGGCATCGGGTCGCTCTGCCATTGTTCAAAAAGCGGCACTAATCGCCCGTCCGCCACGTGCTGGCGCGCCATGTAATCCGGCAGCCACAGCACTCCCAGCCCCGCCAGCCCAGCGGCCAGGTAGGCATTGCCGTCGTCGATCGACAGGATATGCCGTCCCTGCAGCCTCAGCTCGGTGTCGCCCCGCCGCAGTACATAGGGAAACCCGTTGCCATTGCCGGACCAGCGGAAGCGCACGATCCGGTGCCGGGCGTCGTCCAGCTCTTCCGGGTGCTCGGGCGTGCCGGCACGCTCGAGATAGGCGGGCGATGCGTACACACCCAGCGCCAGTTCGGCCACGCGGCGCGCCGTCAGCGACAGGTCCGTGATCGCACCGCCGCGCACCACGCAGTCGACCTTGTCGCTGACCAGGTCGACCTTGCGGTCGCTGGCGCCCATGTCGAACTGGATCTCGGGGTAGCGCGCGTGGAAGCGCGGCAGTGCCGGGATCAGGACCAGCGTGGCAAGCGGGCTGGGCACGTCCACGCGCAGTTGTCCCCGCGGCGCCGACGAGGTGCCGGGCAGGCTCGTCTCGGCTTCGTCGAGCTCGGCCAGTACGGCAATGATGCGGTCGTAATAAACCGCGCCGTCGGCGGTGACATTGACCTTGCGCGTGGTCCGGTTGAGCAGCTTGACCCGCAGCCGCGTTTCCAGTTCCTGGATCAGCTGGGTCACGCTGGCCCGGTTCAGGTGCAGGGTCTGGGCCGCCTTCGTAAAGCTGCCTGCCTCGACCACACGCACGAATGCCCGCATCGCATCCAGTTTGTCCACGCCTGTCTCCTCAATGATTGTTTGGATTGTACAAACAATCTTGATGCCACTTGCCTATTTATCGCAGTGAACGGCAGGACTAAGCTGTGTTCACCCGGCCTGACCAGGCGCGGGTTTACCTCAGGAGAAGACGATGACAAACCGCGATGTAGTGTTTCCCCCGGGCCGCCAGGCCTTGTATGAAAAGAACCGGTATTCACCCGCAGTGCGCGTGGGCGGCCTGCTGTTCGTCTCCGGACAGGTCGGCAGCCGCGAGGACGGCTCGCCCGAGCCCGGCCTGGAAGCGCAGGTACGGCGCGCATTCGAGAACCTGAACGCCATCCTCGGCGCTGCCGGCTGCAGCTTCCGGGATGTCCAGGATGTGACCATCTTCATGGTCGATCCGGAATCGATGTTCGAACAGGCTTGGGAGATCGCCAGGGAGTACTGGGGTGAGGCGCCCTACCCCACGGTGACGGCGGTCGGCGTGACCTGGCTGTATGGCTTCCAGTTCGAGATCAAGGTGGTAGCCAAGCTGCCTGCCTGAGGCCCGGCGCTCGCCCGGAAGGCGAGCAAAAACAGCAGGCACGGCTCCAAGCTGGATACAATTGCCGTTTGCACATTGAGAAAGCCTGCCATGAGACTAGCCAACAAAACCGCGATTGTCACCGGCGCCAGCCAGGGAATCGGCCTGGCCTGCGCCCAGCGCCTGGTGCAGGAAGGCGCACGCGTGATGCTCGTCGATATTCGTCCCGAGGGCGCCGACGCTGCCGCCACCCTGGGCGATGCCGCGCGCTTCCACCAGGCCGACGTCAGCATCAAGGCGGAAGTCGACGCGATGATGGCGGCCACGCTGGCCGCCTTCGGCCAGGTCGACATCCTCATCAATAACGCCGGTGTGACCCACGCAGCCGACTTCCTCGACCTGGAGGAAGACGATTTCGACCGGGTGTTACGGATCAACCTGAAGTCGATGTTCCTGTGCAGCCAGGCTGCCGCCCGCGAGATGGTGAAGCGCCAGAGCGGCTGCATCATCAATATGTCTAGCGTCAACGCCGAGCTGACCATCCCGAACCAGGTGCCGTATGTGGTGTCCAAGGGCGGCGTGAACCAGCTGACGCGCGTGACCGCCATCAGCCTGGCCCAGCACGGGATCCGCGTGAATGCCATCGGCCCGGGCACGATCCTGACCGAACTGGCCAAGAAAGCCGTGCTCGGCAGCCCGGAAGCGCGCCATACGATCCTGTCGCGCACCCCGCTCGGCCGCTGCGGCGAGCCGGAAGAAATAGCGGGCATTGCCGCCTTCCTGGCCAGCGACGATGCGTCGTATATGACCGGCCAGACGCTGTACGCCGATGGAGGCCGCATGGCGCTGAACTACACGGTTCCCGTGCGCGAGTAAACCGGTTGAGGGACAAAATCGACAGGAGATATGCGGAATATCAATGTCTGGTATCTGTATTCGCAATTGGACACATATTTGGCGGTGCAACATAATTGCACCTGTCTCCACTATTCTCCTCCAAGAAAATAGTTTTAAGCCCGCCTCGAGCGGGCTTTTTTTTGACCGAAAATAAACCAATGGAAACCGGCAAGCGAGGTGCGACCTGCGAGATCCTGTTGAAATTGCACATGCCCTGAAGGGTTCGCCAGGCGTCCGCTACGTTTGATCCAGGTCACGGCGTGGTCACAATAAGCCCATATACTTTGAATTAACTGCGATACACGCAACCGATATGCGTGATTGCAGCAGGTGTGTTGCACCGATGTGCAGCACACCCACCGAACATGCGTCTCTTGGCCTCATCTTGGGTTGTGCCCGCCAGCTCCTGGCGGGCATTTTTTTCATATGCACAACATGCCAACATAAATCCTCTCGCAGGGCTTGAAGCTGCGCGAGATTTGGTTATGATGAAGCTCCCGCCCTGCTTTTTCTCATCCGTAGGGTGCCGGACAACACGATAACAGGGAGCCTGTCCTATGAGTTTACGTGCATCCGAGTCATATTCGCATCCGCCCGAGCCAGTCATGTGCCGCCGTCACGATGCTGACGGCAACCTGGTCCTCGTCGAACTGAATCCCCTGGCCGTCATCGACCAGCCCGATGATGCAAGCATGCCGCTGGACCTGCTGACCTTCGGCAGCGTACGCGAGGTGTGCCCCAAGTGCGAGCGCACCCACCTCAAACTGGTGCTGCGCCAGACCAGCGTGCGTATTGCCCACCTCTTCTGCGCCGATTGCGAAAGCTGTTTCGACGCCCACTACACCAACGGCTCGCCGGCGCTGACGATCTGATCAGCCGAATGGGCGTGGCCGGATAGTTAGCAGGCATGCTATCGTTGGCGTTTGCCAACGCTCGATCGTCATGCCCGCCATCCTGTCCCTCCTGTTGCTCGACCCCCGCCTGCGTAGCGCCCGTCGCGGGCTCGCCCTGGCGGTGTACGCCGCCGTGCTCATCGCCGGTTCGATTCCCGGCGCGCGCGCCGAAATCGGCGAATATGCCCCGGGCCTGGTGCTGCATGGCCTGACCTATGCCTTCCTGACCCTGCTGTGGTTCCTCGGCAGCGCCGGGAGCGGGCCGGTGCGTGCGCTCAAGGCCGTGCTGGCAATTGCGCTGATGGGCGCCGGCGACGAACTGGTGCAAAGCTTCCTGCCCTACCGCTCGGGCGACGTGCGCGACTGGATGATCGACGTCACCGCCGCGCTGCTGACCAGCACGGTGCTGGCCGTGGTCCTGCCGCAACGCGACACGGTGCGCCCGCACTGACATCCGCTCCCTGGAAAAGTCCACCGGCCTCAAGGCCAGTTTGATACAGCTCAGGTTCAACCCGGGTCCGCCGGAACGCTGACGCGCTTCGTGCCTCTTACCAGAGGTGGCACGCTGCATCGTCACGCATCCCACTGAACATCCATTACAAGGAGTTGATCATGAAGCAAAAACCCCAGAGCGTGATCGTGGCGGGCTTGCTGGCTGTGGCGCTGGGCCTGGCCGGGTGTGCCGGCACCGGCGACAAGAGCGGCGAATCATCCAGCAGCATGGCCAGCGGCGCCAGCGGCGCCAGCGGCAGCACGGGCGCCACCGGCGCCACCGGCTCCACCGGCACTACCGACCCAGCCGGCTATCCGGCCGGCACCAGCAGCAGTTCAGGCAGCAGCGGCACCTCCGGCCGCACTGGCTCAACCGGCTGGGACCGGTCGGGCAGCTCGGGCGCCAGCGGCAGCACGGGTACTTCCGGCGCCACCGGCGCGCAGACAGGCCCTGCCACCAGTGCCAGCGCGAGCCCGAACAGCACCGTGCTGGCGATCGAAGTCATCCCGGGCGCAGCGGGCAGCGCCGGCGCTGCCGGCAGCACCGGGGCCAGCGGGGCGGCCGGCGCCACCGGCAGTTCCAACGCTTACCGCGTCACCGTGCGCATGGATGACGGCAGCACCCAGGTCGCTACCCAGGCCACCACGCCCGATTTCCGCAGCGGCGACCGGGTCAACGTGACCAGCGGCGTCATCCAGCGCTAGCTTCCTATCGGCCGGGCATGGGGTATGCGGGGCGTAGAGCTTGTGAAAAAACCTCCAGGGCAAGTGGTGCGGCAATCCGCCGCTGAGTCGAAGACAGTACGCTAGTACGGCGAGACGAGGCAACGCAGACATGGGGGAATTTTTCACAAGCTCGTAGGGTGGCCGGGGTCGTTCAGGCCAGTGGCCTGAACGACGAACGGCCGCGCGTCCAGCTCCGAGGTGAGCTGCCACAGCGCATCGGTGATTTGAACGCGCGGCCGGCGAAGCCGGCCACCCTACGTGTTCTGCGAACAGGCACGCGACCCGGTGTGCGCCGTGCATGTTTAGCGGCAAACGATGTCTTACGAGAACGGGCACCAGCGGATGCGCGGCTCTCGACTCAAGCTGTGCATGACATAAAAAAACGCGCACGGTCAGGTGCGCGTTCATGGGGTGAATGTGAGAGGCGCCGCGGCAAGAGGCAACCCAACGGCATGCGCCTCCGCGCAGCGCCGCCCCCTTACGGCATGCCCGTCCCACCCGGCAAGCCATCCCCTTCCGTCTCGATATCCTTCTTCCGCAGCGGGACATTGCGCGTCGCGGCGCTGATGACGTCCAGCGGCAGCTTCGGCGTACGGTCGGCGTTGAGCAGGCCGTTCGCCTCCTGGAAGGTATCGGTGAACTGCGTGTAGCAGAAACCGCTGAACATGAAGGTCTCGTTCACCACCTGCAGCAGCCTGCGGTAGAGCGACGAATAGCTCTCGGCGGTATGCGCGCGCGAATAGCCCCAGGTCGTCTTGTCGGCATCCGGATCCTGCTTCGGATCGTAGGCGATGCCGCCGAACTCGGTGAGCACGATCGGCTGGCCGCGGTGCGGGAAGCCGTCCAGGGTCAGGATGCGCCCGCCCGGACGCCGTTGATCGAACAGGGTCCGCACCGGGTCGGTGACCGCATAGCGTGCCTGCACCTTTTCCGGGTCGCAGTCGTAGTCGTGGATGCCGAGGATATCGGTGGCCGATGCTTCCCAGCCGTCGTTACCGATCACCGGGCGCGTCGAGTCGAGCGTGCGCGTCAGGTGATACAGCGCCTCGACCGCATTGCGGTGCGCCTGGGTCAGGGTCAGGTTCGGCACGCCCCAGGACTCGTTGAAGGCCACCCAGACGATGATGCAGGGGTGGCTGTAGTCGCGCTGGATCGCCTCGGTCCACTCCCGCACCATGCGCGTGATGGCCCGCGAGCTGAAGCGGTAGGCGGACGGCATCTCTTCCCACACCAGCAGGCCGAGCCTGTCGGCCCAGTACAGGAAGCGCGGGTCCTCGATCTTCTGGTGCTTGCGCACGCCGTTGAAGCCCATCAGCTTGACCAGTTCCACGTCGCGCTTGAGGTGCTCGTCCGAGGGCGCGGTCATGAAGGACTCGGGCCAGTAACCCTGGTCGAGCACCAGGCGCAGCTGGTAAGGACGGCCATTGAGCATGAAGCGGTCGCGGTTGATCGAGACCGAGCGCAGCGCCGTGTACGAGCGGATGCGGTCCAGGATCTGGTCGCCGCAGCGCAGCGTCACCTCGGCGTCCAGCAAAGTCGGGCGTTCCGGGCTCCAGAGGATTTCGTTGCGCGAATCGTCGATGCCCGGGTCGGACAGCGCGATCTTGCGATTGGCTTCACCGCCCAGCAGCTTGTAGTAATCGTCTGCCAGCAATTGCTCGCCGTGCCAGATCTTGACTTCGACAAACAGGTCTTGATGGGTATGGCCGGCGGCAAACACTTCGCAGCCGATTTCATAGGTTTCGAAAATCGGCGTCCAGCGCAGCGAGGCGATATAGGTGTCTTCCACCTGCTCGACCCAGACGGTCTGCCAGATGCCGGTGGTACGCGGATACCAGATCGAGTGCGGCTCGAGCAGCCAGTCCTGCTTGCCGCGCGGCTTGGCAAGGTCGGCCGGGTCGTCTTCGACGAAGACCGTGACGACCTGCCTGCCGCTGTCGTTCATGGCGCCGGTAATGTCGGCCTGGAAGGGCGTGTGGCCGCCCTCGTGCTCGGCCACCAGGCGGCCATTGACCCAGACGCGGGCGCTATAGTCGACCGCGCCGAAATGCAGGATGGTGCGCTTGCCGTTGGGTGCGAGCTCGAACTCGCGCTCGTACCAGACGGCGCGGTGGAAGCCGGTGTCCTGGATGCCGCTCAGTTCCGTTTCGACCGCGAAGGGCACGTTGATGTCATGGGTCCATTGCGGTGCATTGTCCGGCAACCGGTAGACCAGCTCGTCATCGAAGCAGAAGCGCCACTGTCCGTTCAAATTGATCCAGTTGTCGCGCACCAGCTGGGGACGGGGGTATTCAAACTGACTCATTATTGTCCTTTCTGTTCAGTCGGGACCGGAACCAGGATCCGGCCCTCTCGTCCATGTTTGTTATAGGCCGCCAGCGCGGCGGCGGCCGCTCCCTGCGCCTGCCCTGCCCGGCACAGCGCCACGCAGGCGCCGCCGAATCCGGCGCCGGTCAGGCGCGCCCCGAGCACGCCGGGCTGCGCGCGCAACTGCTCGCACAGGTCGTCCAGCTCGGCGATCGATACTTCGTAGTCGTCGCGCAGGCTGAAGTGCGAGGCGTTCATCAGTTCGCCGAAGCGTTCGGCGCTGACGCCTTCGGCCGCTTCGAGCACGCGCAGGTTTTCCTGCACCACGTGGCGGGCGCGCTCGCGCATCGGCGATGGCAGGCCCTCCACGGTGGAGGGATCAAGCACATCGCGCAGCGCCTGCACGCCCAGCTTGCGCGAGGCTTCCTCGCATTCGGCGCGGCGTTCGTTGTACTTGCTGGCCGCGAGCTTGCGCGCGATGCCGGAATCGATCACGATCAATTCGCTATCGGGCGGCATTTTCACCAGCCGGTGTTCGAGCGTACGCGCGTCGATGAACAGCATGCTGGTCTCGTCGGCCAGGCTCGATGCCATCTGGTCCATGATCCCGCAGTTCACGTGCGCGAATTCGATCTCGGCGCGCTGCGCGATGCGGGCCAGTTTCACGTCGTCGAGTTCGAAGCCGAGCAGCATGCGCAAGGCGCGCAGCGTCGCCACCTCGAGCGCGGCCGACGACGACAGCCCCGAGCCCACCGGCAGGTTGGTGTCGACATAGATGCGCAGCGGCGGCACCTCGATGCCCTCCGCCTGCACCAAGCGGATGCAGCCCTCGATATAGCTGCCGTAGCCCTGCGGCGCCTTGCCCTCGTAGGGGAAGGTGACGGTGTTGTCGAAGGTCGGCGAATAGAAGTGGAAATGGTCGTCGCCGCTGCGGCTCATCGCCACCAGCGTGCGTTGCGGGGTCGCCACCGGCAGCATGAAGCCGTCGTTGTAGTCGGTGTGCTCGCCCAGCAGGTTGACGCGCCCGGGGGCCGACGCGTTCACTTCCGGCGCACCGCCGAAGAAGGTGTCGGTGTTCAGCATGTTTGCGCCTCCAGCCAAAGGGGCCGCATGCGGCCATGTACGTCCGCCGCCGGCCAGCCGGGGTCGAACGTGAGGTTCTCGAGCCCTTCCGGGCCGAGCAGGAAAGTATCTTCGATCTTGACGCCCGTGAAGCTCGGGTTGAATGCAAAGGCCATGCCCTCTTCGAGCTGGGTCGCGGTGCTCGGGCTGGCGACGATCTCGCGCGCCCGGTAGCCGGTGATGCCGCCCTGGTGGTGCTCGCGGATCGCCGCTTCGCGGTCCGCATGCCTGTAGGCGGCGTCGAGCGCGTGGTACACGGACGACAGCGACATTCCCGGCTGCACGGCAGCCAGGCCGGTTGCCTCGACTTCCATCAGCGCCCGCTGGTCGTCGACCGGGGCCGCGCCAAAGCTGACGAAACGCGTCAGGTTGGCGTACAGGCCGTGGCGGCGTGCGCAGAACACCAGCATTGCGCGCTCGCCGATCGGGTCGCTCGACGGGGTCGGATGGCGCCAGGCCGGCAGGCGCCGTTCGCCGGCCACCAGCACCAGCGCCGGGTGGATCCCGCGCCGCCATAGCGCATGCGCGCCGGCGCCGGCCAGCTGGAATTCGGTCCAGTCGGGCCGCGCCTGGCGCATGGTTTCGCTCATCGCCTCGGCGGCTTCGCGGCCGAGGACGCGGTAACGTTCGCGTTCGCCCGCGCCCAGCACCAGGCGGCGCTGGCGCAGCGCGTTGGGCAGCGGCTGTTCGCCATTCAGTGAGCGGTCCGACAGGACGGTGCGCCCGCCCGCCGCGTTCTGCACATAGCGCTCGCGCAGCTCGGGCTCGGCCCAGGGCTCGGCATGGAAGGTGAAGCCGTCGGGGACTTCCTCGGCGCGCAGGCGCTCGGCCTCGATGGCATCGGTCAGGATGCAGGCCTCTTCAAGCGTAACCAGCACTTCGGCCACGCCGTGGTCGGTCGTGTGCAGCACGGCGCTCGATCCGCCCGCGGTGATCCAGGCGAACCAGTCGACACCGCGCAGGCGCAGCGCTCCCGCATTTGCTGCCGCCAGCTGCGCGCGCACGAGTGCCAGCTTGTCCGCGACCTCGGCCGCGCGTGAGTGGCTTGCCGTCATGCGTGGACCTCTTCGCGTTCGTCCAGGCTGACTTCCACCTGCTGCAGCTCATACGCGGTGGTCTCGGGCAGCACGTCCATCGCGAACATCCCGGCCGCCAGCTCGGTCCCGGCCAGGTATTTCAGGCGGTCTTTCGTGCGGTAGGGCGGATAGAACTGGGCATGCAACTGGGTCTCGGGGTGTGCGGCACCGTCGGTGGGCGCCTGGTACCAGGCCATCAGGTAGGGGAAAGGCCGGTTCCACAGCGTCTCGAACTTGAGCAGCACGGTCTTGAGCGCACGCGCCAGGCCGGCGCGCTGCGGCGGCGTGAGCGCCGCGAAGTCCTTGCACGGGGCAGTCGGCATCACCCACACCTCGTAGGGATAGCGCGCGCAGGCCGGCACGAAGGCGATCGCATGCTCGTCCTGGTAGAGCACGCGCTTGCCGTCGGCGGCTTCATCGCGCGCCATGTCGCACAACAGGCTGCTGCCGTGCTGCAGGAAGTATTCGCGCTCCTGCGCCAGCATCCGCGCCGGCACCGCCGGCACGAAGGGATAGGAATAGATCTGGCCGTGCGGATGGTGCAGCGTGACGCCAACCTCGGCGCCGCGGTTCTCGAAGGGCAGCACGTAATGGATGTGCTGGTGCGCGCCGATGCGCTGGGTGCGGTCGCCCCAGACGGCCAGCAGCAGTTCGATGCGCGACAGCGGCAGCGCCGCCAGCGCCGCATCCGGCTTCTGGGTGAACACCACCACTTCGCAATGGCCATTGGCCGGCGCGGTAGGGACCGTCACGCTCGGGGGATCGCGCGACTCCAGCGCCAGTGAGGGGAAACGGTTGTCGAAGACGGCGATCTCGTAGTCGCCGGCAGGCATTTCGGTCGGGTGTTCGGGATCGCTGACCGGCGCCAGCGGGTTGTATTGCGGAGGCGGCTGATAGGTGCGGTTCTGCCGGAAAGCGGCGTAGGTCACCCATTCGCCGCGCAGCGGATGCCAGCGCAGGTGCGGGTTGGCATGCTGGGGTTCGGCAAACGGGCTGGGTGCGGTAATTCCGTCCGGAATCGGCTGGTTGCTATAAAGCGTAATATTGCGTCCGTCCGGCTTCTTGAGATCTTTGCTGTGCATGGCATCCAAAAATGTCGGGCAAATTCGGGCGCGAGCATGCACCGGCCACAGCCGGTGTGCTCGCGTTCTGAAAACGATCCTAACATGGTGATTTCATCACATTTTCCCGTGAGTATTGGCGCATTTTCCAAGCGTCAACAACGGCATGGCGCAAGGCTAAACTGCCCCGGGCAAGCCGCCCTTTGCCTCCTAGGGAAAGCCCGTATTCGACACTCTGGATGAGGCACCGATGTAGGCTCAGTCCTACACGCTGAACAGAATTTTGGCTAGGTTTTGGCAAGCCATACGCCTACGAGACCGACCATGGAAATGGGCAAAGCGGGGAGTTGGAAACAGCGGCAGGACCGCCTGCCCCCAACCGGAGGGGCGAAAAAAAACCGCCCGGGTTTCACCGGGCGGCCGCACCGCGAGCGCGGCTTGTACGATGAAGCAGTGAATCAGGCGGCCTTGCGGCGGCGGCCGAAGCCCAGGCCCAGGAAGCCCAGGCCCATCAGCGCCAGCGATGCCGGTTCAGGCACGTCCACGCGCACATTGTCGAGCAGGCCGTCGTTGCTGGTCGAGTTGTTGGCATTCACGTCGGCGAAGCGCAGGATGGTCGATGCGCTGGTCGCGATGAAATTGAAGCGGTAGGTATCGAGCAGGCCTGCCGCGTTGTTATCGGTCACCCAGCCGCTGACCAGCGACTTGCTGGTGACGGTGTCGAAGACGCCGTAGTTCATGCTCTGCGCCCATGGGCTGGTCGATCCGTATTGGAAAGACAGGGTGTAGGCCTGGCCTGCCACCGTAGTAAAACCCTGCCACAGCATGCCGTTCGCGTAGCGGTCGCCGCCGTTGAAGGCCACGGCATAGGTACCGTTCTGCGCCACGCTGCCACCGCCCCAGTAGAAGCCGCCCTGGGTCTGGGTCGTGACGGCGGCGTTGCCGGAGATGCCCCAGTTGGCGCCGGCGTTTTCGAAGTTGCCGTTCTTGATGACATTCGCGTTGGCCGAACCGGCGATGGCGAGGGCGAACAGGGCGGTAGCAAGCTTGAGTTTCATGGGGCGTTCCGAAAAGGTTGGTGTTACCCCTTACTGAGCAATAGTCATGCCAGTAGGCAAAACTACCGCAAAATCAATCCCTTACGGTTTCCATCAAGATATTTACGATGCTCTATGTAAAAATTTCCGACAGCAACTATTTATTGCATAAGGGAATTTGCGGGGTGGCCCAGCGCGAAAAAAATGTGCCAGTCATAAAAAAATGCCGCCCAGGCTGAGACTGGAGGGCATCACGATTGCGAGCGGTGTATACGCTTACTTCGCCAGTTCCACCAGCACCGCCGTATACATCTGCAAATTCAGCAGCAACTGCTTCTCGGTGATGAACTCGTGCTCCGAGTGGCCGGTATACACCTTGCCCGGCATGCCCGGACCGAAGCTCACTGCCCCCGGGAACAGGCGCGAATTGGTGCCGCCGCCGATCGCCACCGGCTTCGGGTCCTTCATACCGGTAAAGTAGGAGAACACACTCATCAGGGTCGGGATGTGTGGCGCGCTTTTTTGTATCCACGGCTCGTTGATGCGCACCGTGACGTTCGCCAGCGGCAACTGGCGGCTTTGCCATTGCGCCAGTGCCGCATTGACCTCGTTGGTGAGCTGTTCGGTGCTCTTGCCCTGCGGACGGCGCAGGTTGATGGACACCTCGATGCCGTCGTCGCGCTGGCGCAGCACGGTCGGCGCGAAGGTCATCGGTCCCATGAAGCCGTCGCGGTAGGCGATGTTGCCGAACTTCTCGCCGTGGATGCCGGTGCCGACCATCTCGTTCAGGTAGTTCACCACCCCGCCCGCGGTGGTGTTGGCCCAGGGACGCACCGCCAGCGCATCGGCCAGCATGCTCACCGCGTTGATGCCGTCTTCCGGCTTGGACGAGTGGGCCGACACGCCCTTGGCCTTCACCGCCAGGTTCGTGCCCTCCCAGGTGAAGGTGTACTGCATGCCCTCCTGTTTGGCGCCGCGTGCGCGCACCTGTTTTTCGAGGTCCGGCGTCGCGTTGGCGATGGTCGCGCTCGCATCTTCGGGAATCTGGCTCCCGAAGAAGCCCCCGGCGAATTGGGTCAAATGCGGCTCGCCCTCGACGGGCGTTGCGGCGCCCTGCTTCGGCACCGTCACCGCAATCGTGCCTGACCCCTTCTCGGCCGTCACCGCCGGGTATTCGGCGTCCAGCGTGATGTTGACCTGCGGCGGCTGGTGGGTCTTGAGGAATTCGGTGAGCGGGCCCCAGTCGGATTCCTCGCCCATGTACACATACAGCTCGATGCGCTTGGACAGCGGCACGCCGCGGTCGCGGATCGACTTCATCGCATACAGGGCGGTCGCGATCGGGCCCTTGTCGTCTTCGGCGCCGCGCGCCAGCAGCTTGCCGGGCTCACTGGTGCGGTCCAGCACGAAGGGCGACTTCTTCCACTTGCTCGCATCCACCGGCTGTACGTCGCCGTGGGTGATGACGCCGACGCGTTCGGTGCCGGTTCCCAGCCCGATGATCACGGTCCAGCCGTGGTCGGCGTAGTCCAGGCCCAGGCGTTGCGCCTCGAGCTTCAGGGCGTCCTTGAAGGCGATGTGGACCGGGTTCTTGTCGGAGGGGACGGCCTTGTCGGCCACGGTGTTATAGCTCACCAGTTTGGCCAGGGTGTCGACCAGGTCCTTGCGGTAGGTGCTCACCGCGTACTTGGCAGTCTTGACGGCGGCATCGCTCGGCGCTTTGGTCGCGGCAACAACGGCGGCGGTGGCCAGGCCCGCAGTGGCGAAGGACGCCAGCAGCAGGCTGGCAAGCAGGGTTTTCTTCATCATGGGCGCCGTCTCCGGTTGTCAAAGCGCAGGTTGCAAAAGCGCAAGAAGTCTAGCACAGGCGTGTTCGCGCGCGCGGTGGCGTTCGGGTATCGTGATGGCCATCCGACCACACCACGAGTGCCTCTTCATGACCAACAAAACCGTCCACCGGCTGCACCCGGCGATGCGCGACGACATCGGCGACCTCATCACCCAGCGTCCCCTGCCCTCGCGCCACGTCGAGCAGATCGATCCTTTCCTGTTCCTGAATCACCACGGCCCACAGACCTACCCGCCGCACAACCGCGGCCTGCCTTTCGGGCCGCACCCGCACCGAGGCTTCGAGACCGTCACCTTCATCCTCGAGGGCATGCTGGCCCACCGCGACAACGCCGGCCATGAAAGCATCATCCACGCCGGCGGCGTGCAATGGATGACGGCCGGTCGCGGCATCGTGCATGCGGAAGTCTCGCCGCGCGAGTTCCTGGAGACCGGCGGCCCGATCGAGATCCTGCAGCTATGGGTCAACCTGCCATCGCGGCTGAAGATGAGCGAGCCTGCTTATACGGGCCTGCAGCGCGCAGACATCCCTGCCCTGCAGCTCGACGGCGGCAAGGTGACGATGAACCTGATTGCGGGGGAATGGGAAGGCACAACAGGACCAGTGCATTCGCTCACCGGGGTCTTCATGACGACGCTGCAGATGCATGCGGGCGGCAGCATCCGCTTTACCGGCCTGGAAGGCCGCAGCGTGTTCCTCTACGTGGCGCGCGGGGTGGTCGAGGTGGGCAACCATGCCGACATGGTCAGCCAGATGCACCTGGTGGAAGTCGACGAATCCGGCGACACGCTGGAGATCCGGGCCGAACGCGACGCGTTGCTGGTATTCGGCCATGCGGACCCGATCCGTGAACCGGTGGTGTCGCATGGCCCCTTCGTCATGACGACCCGCGAAGAGATCTCGCAGGCCATCGTGGACTACCAGGCCGGGCGCTTCGGATCAGCGCTGGGCTAGCGCCAGCTGGCGGCGGCCGTTGGCGGTGCTGATGCGCACGGTTTCCACCACGCGGCGGCGTTCCTCGAAGGCGAAGCGCACGTCCTTGTTCAGCGCCACGAAGCGGCCCTTGCCGATGTGGACGATCTCGACCGGGCCGTCGCCCATGTCGGCATAGACCGTCTTCGCATTGCCGGTCAGCTTGCCGGTGACGTACAGCACGCGGCCGTCCTCCAGGTCGTAGCGGCCCATCATGCGGTCGAACAGGAAGGGCGCCATCTGGGCAGGCGCCGGCTGGGCGCCGACCACGGTGACGCGTTCGGTGCCGGCGCCTTTCGGGCCCGCGCTTGCGGCGGTGCTGACGGCGAAAGTCATGAAGGTGGCGGCGGCAGCCAGCAGGAGTTTGGTACGCATGATCGGTCTTCCTTTCAAGGGCGATTGAGGTCGGACCGAAGCAGCTGGAAACTCGGCTGCCGCATAGTCCACGATATTCAGGGTCGCCAGCATTTGTCTGTGTTTGTCTGGCGATATGAGGAGTGTAGCGACGCGCCTCACAGGCTCAAGCTGCAAGCGCCGAAACGCCGGAAAGGCAGGACGAACTGCGTAAAACCGGGGACAGGCGGGGGATGCATATACGTGCGGCGGCGGCACGTCTGCACGCAGTACAGATGTCTCGAAAACCGTGTCTGCATGCGTGAAAATGCAGGTGCGGAACGTGCGTCTGCATGGACCACAAATGCCTTACAGTAGGACTTTCTTCCACTCCAGACGATAGCCCATGCAACCGATACCACTCGCCGCCACCACGCGCGCTTATCCGGACACCGACAACATCATCGAGAACGTGCATGCCGGTTCGGTGGCGGTCGTCGACGTGCAGGGCCGCCTGCTGTATTCAGCCGGCGATCCGCACTACCCCACCTTCACGCGCTCGGCGCTCAAGCCCTTCCAGGCCCTGCCCTTCATCCTGTCCGATGGCCACGCGCGCTTCGGCCTGGGCCGCGACGAACTGGCGCTGCTGTGCGCCAGCCATTCGGGCGAAGACATGCACCTGCAGGGCGTGCAATCCATCCTCGACAAGATCGGGCTCGATCCCGGCCACCTCGAATGCGGCTGCGCGACGCCGCTGTTCTACGAATTCACCGGCCAGCGTGCACCGGACCGCGAATGGACGCCCTTGCACCACAACTGTTCGGGCAAGCACAGTGGCTTCCTTGCCTGGTGCCGCCTGCATGGCGCGCCGACTGCGGGCTATGTAAAGCGCAGCCACCCGCTGCAGCAGGCCATCCGCAGCACGCTTGCCGATGCCGTGGGGATGCCGGCCGAGAGCATGCCGACCGGGATCGACGGCTGCTCCGCGCCGAACTACGCGATGCCGCTGTCGCGCCTGGCCCACTTGTATGCACGCCTCGGGCAAGGCAACGCGGACCCGCAACTCGGCGCGGCGATGGGCGACCTGTGCGACGCGATGACGGCGCGCCCGGACCTGGTCTCGGGCACGGCGCGCACCGACTTATCATGGATGACGGCGGGTGGCGGCGACTGGGTGGCGAAGGTGGGCGCCGACGCGGTGCAGACCATCGGCATCCGCTCTGCCGGACTGGGGATTGCCGTCAAGATCGCCGACGGCAACAGCCGCGCGCTGCACCCGGTCGTCTACAGCGTGCTGGAACAACTCGGCTTGCTGGACGATGCGCGCCGTGCTGTGCTCGAGCAATACCGCCAGCCGCTTATTCGCAACGCACGCGGCGCGGTGGCAGGCGATATCCGGACGCTGTTTACGCTGGCGCCCGCCGCTTGAGCGCTGGCGTGATCAGGCAGCCAGGCGGCGCAGCATGGCCGCAATCGCCGCGATCACGGTACCGTCATCCCAGTAGCTGTTGTGGGCCAGCGGGTTCCAGCTGCGCAGCAGCAGGCTGGCGACGCCGCCGCCGGCATTGATGGCGCGGTCTTCGACCAGGGCGCGATAGCCTTCCGACAGCGGCTGCAGCGGCCAGCCGAGGATGTCGTCGGGGTCGTAGAAGTTGATCCACTTGAACAGCGAGGTCGGCGGCGCGATCGGGATGATGTGCATCTCCTTGTGCGCGGCCACGAAAATGGGGATGTTGCAGCCGGTCGTGACCAGCCCGGCGCAGGTGCCCGCGGCGAGAAAGGTCTTTTCGCTGGCGGTCAGGCTGCGTCCCAGTGCACCGCTGGCCCAGGCGTCGATATTGCGCCAGATGCCCGCCCCCACCGGCCTGCCCGCCGCCGCCTTCTGCGCATCGTAGATGTAGCTCGACAGCACCTGGCCGCCGAGCGACTGCGCCACGAACACCACCGGCATGCTCGGGCGGATCGCATGGGCGGACAGCAGCGTGCGTGCGATCTCGCCCTGCGCCAGCTCGTAGACCGAGCCCGGGATCTCCTTGCGGTTCTCCAGCCCGGCCGCATCGCCGAAGCCGAACAGCACGAACTTGCGCAGGTCGGCATAGCGCACGTCGCTGCGCTTCTGGGTGCGGTCCCAGACCGTGTACTGGTTGTCCTGCAGGATCTTCTGGTAATACACGGAGCGCATCACGACCTTGCCCGCGATAGCGCCCAGCTGCCCGCGCAGGCGATCCATCAGCCCGTCCGCATAGGTCGGCGGAGTTTCCCCCATCCCATGCACTGTGATCAATGCCACTTCGGCCATGACAGCCTCCCCGTTTCGCCGCATCTTGACCTGCGTGCGGCACTTGTTTGATATGGCTAGCCTACCAGTTTTCCCGGCTGTGCATGTGCTCGCTCGACGGCTCGCTTACCATGGGGTTTTCCACACCGACGACCGCCATGCCGGAGCTACTGTTCAGCCGTTACCGCGCCAGGATCCAGCGCCTCGACCTGGCGCAGGTAGCCACGCCCGCCGACATTCCCGAGGCCTTCCTGCTCGGCCGTGAAGGCCGCTACAGCGCCCATTACATTCCCTTCGAATCGGTGAATACGGCCGCGCGCGTGGTCGTCGTCGGCATCACGCCGGGCTTCGTGCAGTGGAAGAATGCATTGCGCGAGGCGCAGCGGCAGATGAAAGCCGGCGCAGGCGACGACGCGGTGCTGCGCGCCGCGAGGTTGGCCGGCGCCTTCAGCGGTGCGATCCGCCCCAATTTCGTGGCCTTGCTGGACGCGGTCGGCGTGCAGCGCTGGCTGGGCATCGCCAGCTGCGCCACGCTGTTCGATCAAGACGCAGGGCTGGTGCAGGTGAGCGCGGTGCTGCGGCATCCGATCTTCGTCGACGGCAAGAACTACAGCGGCTCCCCGCCGATGGCGCGCAATGCCTTCCTGCGTGGGCTGATGCTGCGCTGGTTTGCGGAAGAAGCCCGGCTGCTGCCGGATGCGCTGTACGTGCCGATGGGCGGCAGCGTCAGTGACGCGCTGGACTGGCTGGCGGGGGAAGGTGTGATCCGGAGGGACCGGATTTTGCATGGGCTGCCGCATCCCTCGGGGGCGAATGCGGAGCGGGTGGCGTATTTCTTGGGGCGGAAGGAGAAGAAGACCTTATCCGCAAAAACGAACGGGACGCAAATCGATGCAGCTCGCGAGGGTTTAGTGGCCCAGATGGACGCGCTGTTCGCTGACCGCTAACCCGTAGGGTGGGCAAGTTCCTTGCCCACGCGTTCAACCAGCTCATGAATAGCCGCGAGGCTGAGTATGAGCCTGTTGAACGCGTGGGCAGAATCTGCCACACCCTACGAGATAGACAATGCGAACTCCGTGACTCCCTCCACACCACCCCGCACCTGGTCACCCGGCTTCAGGGCCGCCACACCCGCCGGCGTCCCCGTATAGATGAGATCCCCCGCCTCGAGCCTGACCAGCCGCGACAGATGACTGATCACATCCGCAATCGGCCAGATCATCTCGTTCAGGTTCCCCTCCTGCCGCAGCGTCCCGTTCACCTCGAGCCAGATCCGCGCATCCTGAGGGTGCCCCAAGGTCGAAGCCGGAATCAGGGGACTGCACGGCGCCGATGCATCGAAACCTTTCGCCATATCCCACGGCCGCCCCGCATCCTTGGCCACCGCCTGCAAATCGCGCCGGGTCAGGTCCAGCCCCACCCCATAGCCCCACACCAGCGCCATCGCGTCGTCTGGTGCAATATCCACCCCGCCCGCGCCCAGCGCCACCACCAGCTCGACCTCATGGTGCAGGTCTTGCGTCGCAGGCGGATAGGGCACCGCGCCGCTGGCCGGCACCACGGCATCGGCGGGCTTGGTGAAGAAGAAGGGCGGTTCGCGGCTTGGGTCGCTGCCCATCTCGCGCGCGTGGGCGCCGTAGTTGCGGCCGACGCAGAACACGCGGCGGATCGGGAAACGCGACTCTAGACCGGCCACGGCCAGCGAAGGCTGGGCAGGCGCGGTGATGACGTAGCTAAGCATGCTGATCCTTTCATGGACTGGACGCCCATGATAACCGCGCAGCCCAGCTCCTGTCAGGCGGCGCCGGCCGGCGTTTGCGCGCGCGCCGCGGCGGCGCCGACCGATTCCAGCACACGCACCAGCGCCGTCATGTCGACCGGCTTGACCAGGTGGTGGGCAAAGCCGGCGGCAATCGCCCGTTCGCGGTCCTTGGCCTGTCCGTAGCCGGTGATCGCCACCAGCACCGTGCCGCTGGTTTCCGGCATCGCACGCAGCTGCTGGGCGAGCTGGTAGCCGTCGATGTCGGGCAGGCCGATGTCGACCAGCATGACGTCGGGCCGCTCGGACCGCGCCCGGCGCAGGCCCGAGCGCGCGTCGTATTCGACCGCCGTGTGATAGCCCTGCACGTTCAGCAGCGTCGACAGGCTGTCGGCCGCATCGGCATTGTCGTCGACCAGCACCAGGCGCAGCGGCCGTGCGAGGGCTGCGCCCTCCACGTCTTCCTGCGGCCCGGCACCTGCACCAGGAGTATCCGGCGCCGCATCCACGCAAGGCAGCGCCAGCGTGAAGCTGCTGCCCTGCCCTATTCCCTGGCTGTGCGCGCCGACTTCGCCTTCGTGCAGCTCCACCAGCCGCTTGACCAGGGTCAGGCCGAGCCCCAGCCCGCCCTGCGAGCGCGCCAGCGTGCGGGCGCCTTGGGTGAACAGGTCGAATACGTTCGGCACCAGCTCCGGCGGCATGCCCGAACCGTTGTCGCTGACGGTGAGCAGCATGCGCCCGTCGTGGGCTTCCAGCCGCAGCGCGATGCACCCGGCCTTTTGCGTGTACTTGGCGGCGTTGTTCAGGATGTTCGCTACGCTCTGCACCAGGCGGGTCTGGTCGCCGCGCACGTGCACCGGCCCGGCCGGCAGCGCCACCTCGACCTGGTGGCCTTTTTCCGTGATGAGCGGGCGCGCCTGGTCGAGCGCGCCCGAGACGATGTCGCGGAAGTCGACCACGGCCAGCTTGAGCTTGACCAGGCCGCGCGTGACCCGCGAGACGTCGAGCAGGTCGTCGATCAGGCGGCTCATGTGGCGCACCTGGCGGCTGATGATGGTGGTGGTCTGGCAAATGCGCGGCTCGTCCTTGAACTGCATCGACAGCAGGCTGGCCGAGCTGCTGATCGGCGCCAGCGGGTTGCGCAGCTCGTGCGCCAGCATCGCCAGGAATTCGTCCTTGGTGTGGCTCAGGCGTTCGGCCTGCACCCGCGCCGCGCGCTCGCTCTGCAGCAGCGCGTCGCGCTCCAGCGCGGACTTCTGCGCTACCTCGTACAGGCGCGCATTGTCCATCGCGATCGCCGCCTGCGCGGCGACACCGGCGATGATGCGTTCGGTGCGCTCGGTGAACACGCCGGGCTCCGGATGGCCGAACAGCAGCCCGCCCAGCACCATGCCCGAACGCGACACCACCGGCACCGCCAGGTAGCTGCGCACAGCGAGGTGCCCGGTGGGCATGCCGCTACCCGGGCCAAGGGCCGCGAAGCGCGGGTCGCGCGTGATGTCGCTGCTGCGCACCGGTCCCTCGCCATCGAAGGTCGGGCGGAAGACTGCGGTGGAACCCGGGCTGCCGAGACGTTCGAATTCTTCGCGCGAGGCGCCCGACAGCGTGTACAGGCGCAGGCTGTCGCCCTGCTCGTCCTGCGCACTATAAAAGAAGCCGCCGAAGCGCGCGCCCGCCAGACCGGTGCCGGCATCGGTGATCGCCTGCAGCAGCGTCTCGAGGTCGAGCGTCGACGCCAGCGCCTGGCCGGTGCGGTTGAGCATCTCGAGCACGCGCTTTTCGTCGCGCAGCGATTCTTCCACGCGCGCGCGCCGCACGACTTCGCGGGTATGGCGCGCCACGTCCTCGGCCAGCGCCACCTCCTGGTCGGTCCAGTGGCGCGGGCGCTGCTCGTGCAGGTAGAAGACCGCGGCCAGTTGCCCTTCTTCGATCAGCGGCACGATCACCATCGAGCGTGCGCCGATGCTGGCATAGCCCTGCGCATACGGCGCCGAGCGCTCGTCGAGGGCGATGTCGTCGAGGCACAGGGGGCGGCCCTTGCGCAGCTGGGCAACGATCGCCGGCCCGAAGCTCTCCAGCGGACGCGATTGCCCGCCCAGGCTGGCCATGCTGCCGTCGGTCCAGTCGCGGTCCACGCTGATGGAACGCGCCGCCACGTCGATCTCGCCGTAGCCGACCCGGCCCACGCCGAGGAATTCGCCGGCCAGGCTGCTGGCCGCCGCCATGATGTCCACCGCGTCCACCAGCGGACGCAGGGCTTCGCTCAGCTCCAGGTGGAAAGCGTGGCGCTGCTCGGCCAGCACGCGCGAGGTGGTGTCGGACAACACGAAATACACGCCGATCACGTTGCCGTCGTGGCATACCGGCGTGACCGAGGCCGACACATAGCGCCGCTCGACCCGGCCGTTGCGGACCGGATGCATCAATGCGTTCTCGAAGTGGACCGGCTGGCCGCCCAGCGCCGCCATGACATAGGGCTGGACCTGGGGCCACAACTCGGGCCGGACCAGCGGGAAGGGCTGGCCCATGGCATTCGGATGCTTGTCGCCGAGCGATTCCGCATAGGCGTCGTTGTAGAAAAGGCGCAGCTCCGGCCCCCATGCGATGAACATCGGGAAGTGCGAAGCGACGATCAGGTCGGCGATGGCCTGCATGCCTTCGGGCCAGCTATCCGGTTTCACGGACGCGAACACTGGCCAGGGGCGGTCGGCGCCCGGCACGGGCAGCGCCACGCCACCTTCAGGCAGGGAAGAGAAACTGCTATGGATACTCATCAGGATTCCCGGTTCGATCTCCGTACGGCTTCCGGTCGCGGGTAGGGGAAACCCGTCGCCATGATTTTGTTGTCTTGCCGCAAACTTTTTATAAGCGGGGGAATTATAGCGAGCTATCCGGATGAGCCGCGCCCGTTACACTTCAGCGCGGTTGCGTTGGAAGCTCAGTGTGGCTGGGCCAGCTTCCGGTGCATGCGGCGCTGGGCCAGCCAGACGGCGCCGGCCACCAGCGGCACCAATACGCCCAGCGCCAGGTCCGGGTTGAGCGGCAGGCCGAGCGCCTTTGCCCCCTTGCCGGCATACCCGAGCAGGCCGACCAGGTAGTAGGAAATCGCGGCCACTGACAGGCCCTCCACCGCCAGCTGCAGCCGCAACTGCTGCGCGGCGCGGGCGTTCATCGACTGCAGGATCTGCCGGTTCTGCCTTTCCTGCACGATGCCCACCCGCGTGCGCAGCAGGTCGTTGGTGGCGGCAATGCGCCGTCCCAGCGCTTCCTGGCGCGCCGCGGTGGATTCGCAGGTGTTCATCGCCGGCGCCAGGCGGCGGTCCATGAACTCCTCGACGGTGGGCGTGCCTTCGATGCGCTGTTCGCGCAGCTCCTCGATGCGGGCGCGCACCAGCCGGAAGTAGGCACGCGAGGCGGTGAAGCGGTAGCCGTTGTCGAGGGCCAGCTTGTCCATCCGCGCCGCCAGGCGCGTGATCTTTTCCAGCAGGCCCTGCTCGCCGCCCTCCTCGCCGCCCGCCGCATCCAGCGCGACCATCGCGCCGGCCACGCCGGCCAGTTCGGCCTCGATCCGGTCCAGCTCCGCGCCGACCGCGCGCGCCGCCGGCAGGCCGAGCAGCGCCATCATGCGGTAGGTTTCGATCTCCAGCACGCGCTGCACCAGCCGTCCCGCCTGCAGGTGGCGCATGCCGGTGTCGCGGATCACGAAGCGGCTGAAGCCATCGGCCTGGATCGCGAAGTCGGTCCACAATTCGGCGCCCTGCATCACCTGCGAACCGGCCAGCAGGCTGCGCTCGAATACGGCCGGCAGCCCACCCGCGTCGAGCGCGCCGTCGACCAGCACCACGTGGGCCGCCGCCATCAGCCGCCCTGCCAGGCCGTGCAGCCAGCCGGCCGGGATGTGGGCGAGCGGGACGTGTATAAAAGCGCCGGCCAGGCTCGCATCCTGCGGCAGGCGCGTGGTGAAGGTGTACGAGGCGAATTCGGTGTGGCATTCCCATTTCAGGCGCAGGTGGCCGAAGTCATGGAAGAAGTGGCTGGCGCCAGCCACCGGCGCCGGCACGCCGAAGTGGGCGCACAGGTTGGCCAGGAGCGCGTGCTGGCCGGACTCAATGCGCCACACCGCCAAATGGGTGATCGCTTCGGGCCCGTCCAGGCGCAGGAAGGGACGCGAGTGCAGCTCCGCAGCCAGCGGCACGCGCAGCGGGTGGCTCAGTGCGGAGAGGTCGTGCTTCATGCGGGCCTCCGGCAGGAAACCCGCTTCGCTAATAGATCTCGGCCGCAGCCAGGCGCACCTGCTTGAGCAGCAAATCGGCGCCCGGCGCCAGCAGATGGTCCTGCTGGCGAATGATGCCGAAGGCGTCCATCTTGCAGGGCAGCTCGATCGGAAGGATGCGCATCACGTTCAGCGAGGCGTAATACTGCGCCACTTCCTGCGGCATCACGTGCAGCGAATCGGTCTGCTGCAGCAGGGCGGTGATGAACAGCAGCGCGGTGGTGTCGACCACGTTGCTTGGGGGCTGCAGGCCGGCGCGGCGGAACATCATGTCGAAGCGGTGGCGCAGGATGCTGCCCGGCGGCGGCAGAATCCACGGGCGGTCGGCGATGTCTTCCAGCGCCAGCGATTTCTTGTCCAGCAGCGGATGGCCGGGGCGCACCACGGCGCATGCCGGCTCCTCGGTGAGCTCCTCGTACACCAGCCCCGTCGAATCTTCCCTCTCCAGGATGCGGCCGATCATGAAGTCGAGCGTGCCATGCTGGAGCTTGTCGAGCAGGACGTTGCTGGGCTCGAGATGCACGCCAATGCGCAGCAGCGGCGCCTGTTCCTTGATGCGCGCGATCGCCCTTGGCAGCAGCGCCATCGCCGGCGACATGATCACGCCCACTTCCACCTGTCCCGAGAGGCCTGCCCGCAGCGCCAGGATGTCGTCGTGCGCCAGCGCCAGGCTGGTGAGCGCCATGCGCGCATGGCGGATCATCGTCTCGCCGTAGATGGTCGGCTCCATCCCGCGCGGCAGCCGGTCGAACAGGCGCACGTCCAGCATCTCCTCCAGGTCCTTGATCTGCTTGGAGGCCGCCGGCTGCGTCATGTGCAGTTCGTCCGCCGCACGGTGGATGTTGCGGTAGTCGTCCAGCGCAATCAAGAGCAGGAGCTGGCGCGTCTTGAGGCGCGCCTTGAGAAACCAGTTCGGGTTCGATGTATCCATCAGAAAATAATATCATTTGTGATATCGCCCCGACAGTAATACCGCTGGGTTGTTATCACTTGCAGCCCGGCGACGGGTTTGCGGCTGGTCCCTCGGCGGTCTGCGCCACCGGCAGGATCTTCCCGTCCGCGCCGTAGCGCAGCTCTTCCACCGCGGCGGAACGGCGGAATTCGCCGCCCGTGGGCAGCTTGCCGTTGTGGTAGAAGATGTACGACTTGCCGTTGAAGTCCACGATCGCCTGGTGGATGGTCTTGACGTTGGAATTCTTCTCCATGATCACGCCGCCGAAGGACCACGGGCCGGTGGCCGACGGGCCGGTCATGACCACCGTCTCTTCCGGAAAGTGGCGCGAGTACGAGAGGTAATAGGTGCCCTTGTGCTTGTGCAGGTAGGCCGCCTCGGTAAAGGCTTCCAGGCCGACGGTGTGGATCGGGCCGTCGATCTCCGTCATGTTGGGCTTGAGCTTCGCGTACTTCATTACCGTGTTACCCCAGTAGAGGTAAGCCTGGCCATCGTCGTCGACGAAGACCGCCGGGTCGATGTCGTCCCACAGGATGCTGGTCTCTTTCGTCATGTCGTTGGTGACCAGCGCCGTGCCGCGCGCGTCGACGAAGGGGCCGGTTGGGCTATCGGAGACGGCCACGCCAATCGCCTTGCCCGGGATGGTCTTGTGGTCGACCGTCGAATAGAAGTAGTACTTGCCGTTGCGCTTGACGATGTCCGAGGCCCAGGCGTCGCGGCCCGCCCACGTGAAGGTGCTGTAGCGCAGCGGAGAGCCGTGATCTTGCCACTTCTTCATGTCGCAGCTCGAGTAGACACGCCACTCGTTCATGACGTAGTCCTTGCCCCCTTCCGGTGCTTCGTCCTTGCCGACGTAGAGGTAGACGCGGCCGTTGTCGACCAGTGCGGCCGGGTCGGCGGTGAAGATGTTGGTGACGATGGGGTTGGCGGCCTGGGCGAGTGCCGAGGCAGCGAGTCCGAGGGCGAATACGCAGCGCTTGATCATTAGGTCTCCTTATATATCTTGATGTATTTATTAGGTTTACTTCTGGCGCGGACCCATCAGGCGCTGCACCACGCAGAACACGAACAGCAGCGCCCCGATGACGATCTTGGTCCACCACGAGCTGAGCGTGCCGTCGAAGGCAATCAGGGTCTGGATGGTGCCCAGCACCAGCACGCCCGACAGCGCCCCCAGCACATAGCCGTAGCCGCCGGTGAGCAGCGTGCCGCCAATGACGACGGCCGCAATCGCATCGAGCTCGGTGCCCTGCGCATGCAGGCCGTAGCCCGACAGCATATAGAACGAGAACAGCACGCCAGCGAGCGCCGCGCAGAAGCCGCTGAAGGCATACACGAGGACTTTGGTGCGGCCCACTGCCAATCCCATCATCGCGGCCGACTGCTCGTTGCCGCCGACTGCATACACTGCGCGCCCGAAGGACGAGTAATGCGCCATCCACACGGCAAGGGCCAGCATCACCAGCGCAATCAGCGCACCCGGCGACAGGAAGCCGCCCATGAACGGCAACTGCGTCTGCGACATCGCCACGAACAGCGGATCCTCGATGGTGATCGACTCGATGCTGATGAGATAACAGAGCCCGCGCGCCAGGAACATGCCGGCCAAGGTCACGATGAAGGGCTGCAACCGGAAGAAGTGGATGATCGCACCCATCGCGCCGCCAAAGGCACTGCCTCCCAGCAGCACGGCGACGATCACCACCACCGGCGGCCACCCCGCCGCCTGCAGCAGCCAGGCTGCGATCATCGTGCTCAAGGCCAGTACTGCGCCCACCGACAGGTCGATGCCGCCGGAGAGGATCACGAAACCCATGCCGATCGCGATCACCAGCAGGAAAGCATTGTCGATCAGGAGATTGAGCATCACCTGCACCGACAGGAAGCCGTCATAGGCCTGGCCGCCGATGACCAGCATCGCCAGCAGCAGGACCACCGTCACCATCGACGTGAACCACGGCGCGCTTGATACGCCCCGCATTGTCGTCATGGCCGCATTCATGCCGCCCTCCTCTTCCACAGGCTCTTGAACTGGTCGGACTGCGAAATGCAGACCAGGAAGACCACCACCGACTTGACGACCATGTTGACCTCGGGCGGGACGCCCAGCGAATAAATGGTGGTGGTAAGCGTCTGGATGATGAGCGCACCGATGATGCTGCCGACCAGGCTGAATTTGCCGCCCGACAGCGCGGTGCCGCCCAGCGTCACCGCCAGGATGGCGTCCAGCTCCAGCATCAGGCCGGCGTTGTTGGCGTCCGCGCTCTTCACGTTGGAGCTGATCATCAGGCCCGCCATGCCGGCGCAGGCTGCCGAGAACACGTAGACGAAGACCACCAGCGCCGCCGTGCGGATGCCGGCCAGGCGCGCCGCCACTGGATTGATGCCGACCGCCTGGATGAACAGGCCCAGGGCCGTATGGCGCATCAGGAAGGCAGTCACCGCTAACACCGCCAGCACCACGAACAACGCGAACGGCAACCCGAACAGGTAGCCGCTACCGAGGAAGAAGTAAGGCTGGTAGTAGACCGTGACGATCTGGCCATCGGTCAGCAGCTGCGCCAGCCCACGGCCGGCCACCATCAGGATCAGGGTCGCAACGATCGGCTGCAGGCCGAGACCGGCGACCAGCGCGCCATTCCATAATCCGCACAGCAGCGCCGCGCCAAGTGCCGCCAGCATCGCCAGCGCCATGGGCGTCTGCGCCACGTATTCCGGCACGCCGTGATTGATCACCATGGTGTCGCCGACCAGCATCGATGCGACCGTACCGGACAGCGCGACCACGGCGCCGACCGAGATGTCGATCCCGCGCGTGGCGATGACCAGGGTCATGCCGATCGCCGCCAGCATCAGGGGCGCCGCGCGGTTGACGATGTCGACCAGGCCACCATACAGGTGGCCGTCGCGGATCTCCAGGTTGAAAAAGCCGGGGATCAGCGCGAAGTCGATCAGCAGCAGCACCGCCAGCGCCGCCAGTGGCCGGAACAGCGGGTGCTGGAAGAACGAGGGCGTTTCCGGTTTGACGGGCTGGAGCACCGTGTCCTTGAGCGCGACGTTCATGCGCAATGCTCCCCGGCGATAACGTGCAGCACGGTGCTGTCGTCGAGTTCACCGCGTTTGTGCTCGCCGCAGGCCTTGCGGTCGCGCATGACGACGATGCGGTCGCTCACGCGCAGCACCTCGGGCAGCTCGGACGAAATGAACAAGATCGACATGCCCTTGCGGCACAGGGTGGTAACGTAATCCATGATCTCCTGCTTGGCGCGCACGTCGATGCCGCGCGTCGGTTCATCGAGGATCATCAGCTTCGGCTCGGTGGCCAGCCAGCGCGCAAGGAGGACCTTCTGCTGGTTGCCGCCGGAGAGCGAGCCAATCGGCGTCTCGATGCTGGCCGTCTTGATCCCCAACTGTTTCACGTACCAGGTAGCGAGTTCCTGCTGGCGGCGCATCGGGATCGCGCGCAGCAGTCCCTGGCGCGCCTGCAGCGCCAGGATCAGGTTCTCGCGCACGGACAGCGACAGGATCGCGCCCTCGTGTTTGCGGTCTTCCGAGCAGAAGCCGATGCCCTCGGCAATCGCGTCGCGCGGCGTGGCGAAGCTGCGGCTCTTTCCGGCAACCTCGATGGCGCCGCTATCGGCCTTGTCGGCGCCGAATAGCAGGCGCGCGGTTTCCGTGCGTCCCGAGCCGAGCAGGCCGGCCAGGCCGAGCAGCTCGCCCTTGCGGATCTCGAGGTCGACCGGTTGCAGGACACCCTTGCGCGCCAGGGCTGTCGTACGCAGGAAGGTCTCGCCATTGGCGTCGTTCGCGGCGCAGGGACTGGACGCCTGTTCCGCTGCTTCCGCGGGCGCACCGACCATCTTGTTGACCAGCGCAAGGCGCGACAGCTCGCTGCACAGGTATTCGCCTTCGCGTTCGCCATTGCGCATCACGGTGATGCGGTCCGAGATCGCATAGGTCTGGTCGAGGAAGTGGGTGACGAACAGGATCGCCATGCCCTGCTCGCGCAGGGAACGCAGCACCGAGAACAGCAGCTGGACTTCGTTTTCGTCCAGGCTGGAAGTCGGCTCGTCCAGGATGAGGACCTTCGCCGAAATGTTCAGCGCGCGCGCGATCGCCACCATCTGCTGGATCGCGAGCGGATAGGTGGATAGCGGCTGGCTGACGTCGATATTGATCTTCAGGCGCGCCAGCAGGTCGGTCGCCTGCTTGCGCATGCCACGCCAGTCGATCATGCCGAAGCGGCGCGGATAGCGTCCGATGAAGATGTTTTCCGCGACCGACAGGTTTGGGCACAGGTTTACTTCCTGGTAGACCGTGCTGATGCCGAGCTCCTGCGCATCCTGCGTGGAAGTCGGCGCGATGGTCTTCCCGCCCAGCACAATGCTGCCGCGTTCGGGATGATAGACGCCGGTGAGCACCTTGATCAGGGTCGACTTGCCGGCGCCGTTCTGGCCCATCAGCGTGTGGACTTCGCCGGGATACAGGCGCAAGCCCGCGTCAAGCAAGGCTTTCACGCCCGGGAATTGCTTGTGGATGCCGGTCACTTCGAGGACCGGCACCGCCGTGGTGGAGGCGAGCATGGCCGCCTCAGTACTGACGGTTCGGGAATTCCTTGGCCGCGACTTCAGCTGGGAATACACCCTCGTTCACGGTAATGCGCTTTGGTACCGGCTTGCCCGCCTTGACCAGCTGCGCGGTCTGGATCAGTTGCGGCCCGAGCAGCGGGTTGCACTCGACGGTGACGTTGAGCTTACCCTGCAACATGGCCTCGAACGCACCCTTTACGCCGTCGATCGACACCACCAGGATGTCCTTGCCCGGCTTCAGGCCCGCTTCCTCGATGGCCTGGATCGCGCCGATGGCCATGTCGTCGTTGTGCGCATACAGCACGTTGATGTTCTTGCCCTCGGATTTCAGGAAGGCTTCCATCACCTCCTTGCCCTTGGCGCGGGTGAAGTCCCCGGTCTGCGAGCGCAGGATCTTTAGCTTCGGATTGCCGTTGATGACTTCCGCGAAGCCAGCCTTGCGGTCCAGCGCAGGCGCCGAACCGACGGTGCCCTGCAGCTCGACGATGTTGTAGCTGCGGGCCGGGTTCTTCTTCTGGTGCTCGACCAGCCAGCGCGCGGCGCGGCGGCCCTCTTCCACGAAATCGGACCCGATGAAGCTGACGTACAGCGACGGGTCGCTGACCTTGACCGCGCGATCGGTCAGGATCACCGGGATCCTGGCGGCTTTCGCTTCGCGCAGCACCGTGTCCCATCCGGATTCGACGACCGGTGAGAACGCGATCACGTCCACGCGCTGGGCGATGAAGGAGCGGATCGCCTTGACCTGGTTCTCCTGGCGCTGCTGGGCGTCGGCGAACTTCAGGTTGACGCCGGCCTTCCTGGCGGCGTCCTTGATCGAGGCGGTGTTGGCGGTGCGCCATTCGCTTTCGGCGCCGACCTGGGAGAAGCCGATGGTGAGCGGTTTTTGGGCGTGGGCGGGGATGGCGGCGGCGAGCAGCAAGCTTGCAGCCGCGCCCAGCAGGGTTCTGCGGGTGAGGGTCATTACCTTGTCTCCGGTCTTGTTGTTTCACAATCCTAGGACAAAGTGCGATGCTGATCCAATCAAATTTCTGACGGTTCAGATACCAAAATAGATATCAATCCTAGTTCGGATCGGATATTGGATCGAGGTGACACTATTTATTCTTACCGCATAAAAAACCAGAGCTTGAACATGTTGTAAGCGACGTATGTAGCCACGACAGCCATGATTAGTTTCCGCAATACAAGATCGAGAAATCATGGGTCGTCGTAAGAAGAACGCAGGTGCCAAGGACTTGATCGCACTGCCTTGGCAAGTCAGCGCCATCATCGCGGTAACGAGCTTCGTCGGGATTCGCTGGATCCTGCCCGCTCTTCTGTCCACTAGCCCACTTATGGCGGCGCTGGAAACCACCTTCGATCCGGCCTCCTGGATTGCCCTGTGCGCATTCGGCTTCCTTGCGCTTGCGAGCGCCATCCGCGCGAAGATCCAAGGCAGGAATCCGGGCATGGCCAAAGCGCCTGCCGGCAAGCGGCAACTACCGGCACCTGAACGTGCAACAGCCGATGTTGCGGAACAGACGCGCGCAGTGACGCCGGCAGTAGCGGCTGAATCCTCCGAACCCGAACTTCAGCCTGCGCTTGGTTCGTGGTCATTGGACGCATTACGGCAGATGGAATGGAAGCGCTTCGAACTGCTGTGCGCCCGGTACTACGAGGCTATGGGCTTCAGGAGCGAGACCCTCGCCGCCGGTCCGGATGGCGGGATCGATGTCAAGCTGTTCAAGATCGACCCGTCCAGGCCGTTGGCGGTTGTCCAGTGCAAGGCGTGGAACACACAGCAGGTCGGGGTCAAGGAGATCCGTGAACTGCTGGGCGTGATGGTGCACGAGAAGGTCGCGCGGGGCATCTTCATCACCACCGGTAGCTATACCCAAGATGCCATCACGTTTGGCGGGGCGAGTCCGATTCAGCTGCTCGACGGCGCCTCGCTTACCCAAAAAATACTCGACCTGCCCCCGGAAAAGCAACTGGCACTGCTTGCATTCGCATTCGATGGCGATTACCGCACGCCGTCATGCGCGTCCTGCGGCATCAAGATGGTCAAGCGCGACAGCAAACGTGGACCGTTCTGGGGCTGCGCCCACTACCCCCGCTGCAAGACCGTAATGCAAATGCGTACGCCGTCACCAGCCACTTAGCGAAGCAGGCGCAGTCCGTATAGCCCCCCTGCTACCGAGCCCTGTTTGGCCACGAAGCGAATGGACAGCTTGCGAGGCGTGGATGCTGTGACGGACGCAGGCAAAGGGTAATCGACGATATAGAAGTCCTGGGCTACATCGGTGGCCAGCGTGATTTCTGCAACCAGCAATCCGTTGACCTCGACATCGAATCGCCTCCCGGCGTCGGCCTTGGCAAACGTCAGCCGCAGCAGCTTCGCCTCCCCTTTCGGGTCATTCAGCTCGTAGCTGAACCACTTGCTCGCATGGCGCCAGTGGCGGCCGCTATTGACACCCGCCTCGCTACCCTCGCCCTTGAAGAAGTGATCCGACTCCGGCTGCTGCTCGCCCGGCGCCACCTCGTCGATGGTGCGGGCATCCAGGGCAAGACGTTCAGCTTCGCGTGCAGCGTTCTCCGCCCGCATGCGCTCGAAGTTGGCCGGCGTCGAATGCTGCCAGTACATCGTGTAGCGCGAATCGTGCAGGCGGAAGAACGGCACGAACTCGGTAGCTGACCCGGCGGCACCGCGTACCAGGCGGGGTGCTGCGAAGGTCAAGGACTTGCCCTTCACTGGTTTGAACCGGCGCAGGAAATCGATCGAATCGCTGACCAACATCGGCGCCGCCTCGAGCGGGCATACCTGCCCCTGCGCGATATGCCCCATGCGCGACTCGTCGGCAAGGAAGTTCAGCTTCTCGTCGCCGAACATGCGCGTCTTTGCCGCTAGTACGATCGGACCGTGCAGGACGGCGTAATAGTTCGACTTGTCCGGCATCTGCTCCAGGCGCGTCGTCATCGGCAACTGGATATCGATGGCATCGCCCTTGCTCCATGCGCGCGTAATAGAGACGTAGCCGCCGGGCCGGGCATACACCTTCACGGCCTTGCCATTGACCTTCACCACGAGCTTCCCGGCCGCCACCCAGCTCGGATAACGGATCTTCATCGTGAACCTGGCCGGCGCATCGACCGTCAAGCGCGTGCCGCCCTGGTCCGGGAAGCGCGTCCCCTGCGTGATACGCACGCCCTTCTCGCGCCAGTGCAACGTCGAGGGAATGAACAGGTTGACGAACAGCGCATCGCCCTCGTGCGCATAGATGAACTCACCGTACTTCGCATGGCTCTCGATGCCCGAGCCGACGCAGCACCACATGCCCTTGTCCACCTGCGAGTACACGCGGTAGTGGTTCGGGCGCATCGGCGTGAAGTAGACGAAGCCGCCGCCCGGCCGTTGCGAGGACAGGATGTGGTTGTACAGCGCGCGCTCGACGTAGTCGCCATAGCTGCCCTTCTGTTCCGACTCGAACAGCATCTGCGTCAGTTTGATCATGTTGTAGGTGTTGCAGGTCTCCGGCCCCTCGACCTCGTTGATCATCGGGCCGAAGTCCTTCTCGTCGTGGAAGTGCTCCTTGACGCTGTTGCCGCCGATGGCCACCGTGCGGCGGTCGACCACCGTCTGCCAGAAGAATTTCGCGGCATCGCCCATATCCTGACGGCCCGTCATCCCGGCGATGCGCTGGAAACCGATCACCTTCGGGATCTGGGTGTTCGCGTGCAGGCCGGTGAGCTTGTCCTGCCTTTTCGCCAGGGGTTGCAGCACGGCCTGGTGCGAGAAGCGCAGCGCCAGGTCGAGGTATTTGCGGTCGCCCGTCATCTGCGCCACGTCGGCGAAGATCTCGTTCATGCCGCCATGCTCGCTACGCAGCATCTGTTCCATCTGCTCGGGGCTCAGGCGTGCGCTCAAGCGCAGCGCCCAGTCGCTCAAGGAGATGAGCATCGCGCGCGCGTCCTCGTTGCCGGCGTATTTATACGCGTCGCGCAGGCCGGCATAGACCTTGTGCAGGTTGTACCAGGGGACCCACTTGCCGTTCACCGAGAAGTTGTCCGCTTCCAGCCTACCGGCCGCAACATCGCGCCAGGCCTGGCGTCCGCCGGGAATGCCGCCGAGGTAGCCCTCGCCGTTCGCCGCCTGCGCGCGCTTGAGCTCCGCCACGAAGTAGTTCAGGCGGCGCAGGGTTTCGGCATCGCCGGTCGAGGCGTACATGAGCGCCAGCGCCGACAGGTAGTGGCCGCCCATGTGGCCGTCCAGTCCCGTCGATTCCCAGTTGCCGTAGCTCGGCTGGCGCGGGGCCAGGCCTGCCTCGCGCAGGAAGGGTGCCAGAAGCCGGTCCGGCTCCATCGCCATCATGTAATTCAGGTCGGTGGTCTGGGCATCCAGGAAGGGGCCGGGCTTGAGGCGAACATCGGCCAGGGGGAAGAGCTCGGCCGCCTGCGCGCATGCGCCAGCGACGAGCAGCACCAGCGCGGCGAGTCGGGTTTTCATCGGACGTGAGTGCTCTGGTAGCGGTTCAGGTCAGCGGCATCTACTAATGGCCAGCCGTCCTTGTCCCATTTCATGTCCAGCACTTTCAGCTTCTGCTTGTACTTGTCGGCGGTCTCGTAGGCGTGCAGCACCATGTAGTCCTTGCCGTCGAAGGTATAGGCGCTGTTGTGGCCCAGGGCACGCCAAGCGTCCGTGCCCTGGATGACGAGCGAGCCGCCGCCCTTGGCCATGTCCATGCCATTGCGGTCGAGGTAGGGACCGGTCACGGATTTTGCGCGGCCGACCACCACCTTGTAGGTGCTGTCCTTGGCCTTGCAGCACAGGTCCCAGGACGCGAACAGGTAGTACCAGTCGTTCTTCTTCATGATGAAGGGCGCTTCGATCTGCGCCGGGCCGGCTTCTTCGTCGGGCACGTAGGCCGGACGGTCGCGGCGGGCGATCGTGTGCCATTCCTGTGGTTCGGCCAGCCGGGTGCGGCTGGCGTCGAGCTTCACCAGCTTCAGGCCGCCCCAGAACGAACCGAAGGACATCCAGGGCGTGCCCTTCTCGTCGTCGATGACGTGCGAGTCGATGGCATTCCACAGGTCGCGGCCCGGTACCGATTGCAGCACCATGCCCTGGTCTTCCCATTTGTAGTTGGGGGCGCGCGGGTCGAGGGTGGCGTTGGTGGTCACGCCGATGCCGGAGGTGTTCTTGCCGAAGCCCGAGACGGAGTAGTACAGGTAGTACTTGCCCTGGTGGTGGTAGATGTCCGGCGCCCAGATGTGGTCGTTGAAGGTTGGTGCGGCTTTCTTCGCCCACGAAGGCTCGCCTGCGAAGACGCGGCCTTCTGGCTTCCACGACTTCATGTCGGTCGAGCTGTAGAAGGTGATGCCTGGGCCGGTGCTGAAGAGGTAGTATTTAATGCCTTCCTCGGCCATGACCGGGTCGTGGACGCTGACCTGGGCGGCGAAGGTGGGGAGCGCAACGGCCAGCGCCAGCGCACCGGCGGATAAACGGGAGAGTAAAGACATCGCAGTATCCAGAAATGTGTTTTTCGTAGGGTGGGCGGGTCTCCCGCCCGCGCGTTCAAACATGGCATGCGTGTTGAACCATGCGCGTGGTACCCAAACGTGATTTGAACGCGCGGGCGGCGAAGCCGCCCACCCTACATTACACCTCGACGGCAACGACGACGACGGATTTCGCCGGCACCTTCAAGGTCAGCTTGCCATTCGCAGCCTTGGCGCTGTACGACACCGGCTTAATCGCCTGCGGCTTGTCGAAGGTGTTATGCGCGTCCATCGCGTCGGAGGTCAGCACCTGTCCCGATGCGCCGGTCACGTTCTGCCCCTTCAAATCCACGACCACATCGCTGGCCTGGCGCGGATTGGTGTTCACCAGCGCGACGTACACCTTGCCGTCCTTGCCCTTGGCCGCCGAAGCACTGATGCCCGGGATGCTCTTGTTGTTCGCCGAATAGCTGACGTCGTTGTTAACGGCGGTCGGCAGCGAAGTCGCATCCTGGAACGGCACATACATCTTGTATGCGTGGTAGGTCGGCGTCAGCAGCATCTTGTCCTTGTCGGTGATGATCATCGCCTGCAGCACGTTGACCATCTGCGCGATGTTCGTCATCCGCACCCGCTCGGCGTGCGCATGGAAGATGTTGAAGTTCAGGGCCGCCACGACCGCGTCGCGCAGGGTGTTACGCTGGAACAGGAAGCCCGGGTTGGTGCCTGGCTCCACGTCGTACCAGGTGCCCCATTCGTCGACATAGAACCCGATCTTCTTTTCCGGGTCGTTCTTGTCGAGGATGGCGACGTTGTTCTTGATGAAGCCGTCCATGCGCAGGGTCTGCTGCAGGGTCGAGAACCATTCGTTTTCCTCGAAGCCGGTGGCGGCCCCCTTCTTCTCCCACACGCCGGTCGGCAGCGTGTAGTAGTGGAAGCTGATGCCGTCGGTGCCGCGCGCGGCTTCCTTGCTCAGCACTTCGGTCCACTTGGTGTCGGCGTCGTTGCCGCCGCTGGCGACCATCTTCGGGCGCGCGTTCGGCGGGGTCTTCAGGAAGGTGGCGTAGTGGTTGTACAGGTGGGCGTAGTATTCCGGCTTCATGTTGCCGCCGCAGCCCCAGGCTTCGTTGCCGATGCCGAAATAGGCCACCTTGTATGGCTCCTTGCGGCCGTTCTTGCGGCGCTGCTCGGCCAGCGAACTCTTGGTATCCGAGGTCATGTACTCGAGCCACTCGGCCATCTCCTGCGGGGTGCCGGAGCCGAGGTTGCCGTTGATGTAGGCTTCGGTGCCCAGGATGTCGACCAGGTCGAAGAACTCGTGAGTGCCGACCGCGTTAACTTCTGCCACGCCGCCCCAGTGGGTGTTGACCTTCACCGGGCGTTTGTTGCGCGCGCCGATGCCGTCGCGCCAGTGGTATTCGTCGGCGAAACAGCCGCCCGGCCAGCGCACCAGCGGCACCTTCAGGTCCTTCAGCGCACCGACCACGTCGTTGCGCCAGCCACGGGTGTTCGGGATCTTCGAATCTTGGCCGACCCACAGGCCTTCGTAGATGCCGGTGCCGAGGTGTTCGGCGAACTGGCCATAGACGTTCTTGTTGATGACCGGGCCGGACTTGGAGGCGTCGATGGTGACGCTCACCTGCGCAAAGCCAGATGCCGATGCGGCGAGCATGCTCAGTGCGAGGATAGTGGGCTTGATTGCTTTCACTGCTGTCTCCTGGTTTTATTTGAAATTATTTGAAAACGGCGACAAAGCCGCCGTGCGCCTTGATACTGATCTTGTGCTTGCCGCCCTTGAGCGTCGCCTGGCTGAATTCGCGCTCGCCCTTGCCGTCGGTGATGAGGGTGCCGCCGCTGGCCTTGATGAACGGCAGGTCCAGTTCGAGCGGCTTGTCCGCATCGTCGGCATTGATGCCGGCGACGTACCAGGCCTGCCCTGCCCTGCGTGCGATGACGACATGGCGACCCGGGTAGCCGTCCACAAAACGCGTCTCGTCCCAGCTGCGCGGCAGCTCCTGCAGGAAGCCTTTCACATAAGCCGGCACGGTGGCCATGCCTTCCGGCGTTTCGGCGAAGTGCTGGATCCCCGACAGGAACAATACCGACTGGGCCAGCTCGAAACCGTTGCGGGTCTTGCGCTTGATGGTCGGGATGTCGTGGAAGGCCACCGGAGTGAAGTCCATCGGGTCGAACAGGTTGCGCGCGAACGGCAGCATCGCGGCATGGCGGGCCACGGCTTCCTGGTCGGCCTGGAAGAAGGTGGTGAACTCGAAGCCGCGCACCGCTTCGGCGGTCATCAGGTTCGGATAGGTACGCGACCAGCCGCGCGGCAGCGTGGCGCCGTGGAAGTTCACCGACAGGCCGGCCTTGGCCGCATCATTCAGGATGTCGACGTAATAGGCGATCATCGACTGGCCGTCGCCGGCGAAGAAGTCGATCTTGACGCCCTTGATGCCCATGTCGCGCAGTTTCGCGAACTCCTTGACGCGCTGTTGGCGATCCAGGATCGCACCCTTCGGGCTGTACTCGGTCTTGTTCCACTCGCCGGACGAGTTGTACCAGACCAGGATGCCGACCTTCTTCTTGACGCCGTACGCCACCAGCTCGCGCATCTTGGCATCGCCGATCTTGCGGTCCCAGTCGGCATCGACCAGGGTGTAGTCCCAGTGCATGTCGGCGGCATGGTCGACGAATTTCTTCTGGATGTCGAAGACGGTGCCGTCGTCCTTCAGCAGCGCCCAGCTCCACGAGGCGTGGCCGGGCTGGATCTTGGCTTTATCGAAGGCGATGGCGGGTGCGGCCAGGTCGGTGCCGAGGGTCGATTCGACGATGGTGCGCAGCGAACCGAGGGCGATGACGCGCCATGGCGTGACCAGGTCGCCCTTGGCTTGCGCCAGAAGCGCGCCGCCGGTGAACACTTCCGGTGCAGCGGGTGTGCCCAGTTTGTAGCGGCCGTTCGGCGATTCCGCCTCCAGGCGGGAGGCGTGGAAGCTGCCGTCCATGTTCGCTTCGGTCAGGGCTACCCAGGTGTCGCCGCTGCGGAATAACGCCGGGAAGACCCAACCGGCGGCAGTAGGCGCCCTGGTGCCGACCGCGATCTCGCGCTGGTAGTGCTCTTCGTAGGCGGGGTTGGTGTTCATCCAGCCGGTCTGGGCAACCGACATGGGTTGCAGCCAGGCCTTCGCGGACTTGTCGAAGCTGAAGGCAGTGGCTTCGGCCATGAATTTCTTGTGCGGCAGCGATGCGTCGCGCACGAGGTAGCGGAAGGCGACGCCGTCGTTCGAGGCGCGGAAGGCGACGTCCATCGACTGGCCCTGCGCGTTGCGGACGGTATAGAGCTGCTCGTTGGCGGCGTAGGTGATCTTGCGTTTCTTGCCGGTGGCAAGTTCGTAGCTTTCGCGGATTGGCTTGACGGGCGAAGTCGAGGCGATCGACAGCTTCGTTGTCAGGTCGGCTCCTTGCAGCGTGAGGCCGAGCGGCGATGGGAGGATGACGGGTTTGCCGTCGCGGGCAATGGCGTAGGTGAGCGCGCCGGAGGGGGCGGTGCTCACGGAAACCGAGATGTGGCCGTCGGGGCTGGTCAGGGCGGCGGAGTGGGCCTGGGTGGTGCATGCGGCGACGAGCGCCAGCATCGTACGAATCACAACGGTCATGGCAGACTCCGATAACCCGTCGTTCCGGCGCAGGCCGGAACCCAAATTCGCTGAGTAGCGACGGAATTGGGTCCCGGCCTGCGCCGGGATGACGGTTTTTAGGGTGGTGGCTAACACGGTGTCAGCGGCGCGCGCGGCGTGTACGGCGCAGCTGTTGATGCGGCGGCACTCAGCCGCTACACATCACGTCCAGCCAGCGTCGACGACGAAATCCTGCGCCGTGCACATCCTGCTGTCGTCGGCACCGAGGAACAGCACCATCGCGGCGATATCGTCCGGCATGAGCTTGCCCGGCAGGCACTGGGCCTTCTTGATCTCGGCTTCGGCTTCGGCGTCCACCCACAGGTCGATCTGGCGCTGGGTCATGACCCAGCCCGGAGTCACGGTGTTGACCCGTACGCCGAAGGGCCCCAAGTCGCGCGCCAGGCTGCGGGTGAGGCCGATCACGGCCGCCTTGGTAGTGGCGTAGACCGGATAACCGGCGCCCTTGGCATGCCAGGACATGGAGGAGAAGTTGATGATGGAGCCGCCGCCCTTTTTCTTCATGCCCGGCAGGACTGCCTGCGCGGTGAAGAACATCGGGCGCTGGTTGATGGCGATGCGCTCGTTCCAGTAGTCGAGCGAGACCTTCTCGATATCGTGGCGCTGGTCGTTGGCCGCGTTATTGACCAGCACATCGAAGTCGCCCAGCTGCTGCGCCAGCTCGGCCATCGTGCGCTGCAGCGCAGGGATATCGGTGATGTCGCAATAGCGGAACACCGGCGCACTGTGACCAGCGTTGGCCAAGCGTGCGCACAGCGTTTCGCTGGCTTCCTTTGCGATATCGACGAAGGCCACGACCGCGCCCTGCTCCACGAACGCTTGCACGATCGCTTCGCCGATGCCGGTCCCGCCGCCCGTCACGAATACCCGCTTGCCCTGCAGGCTGGGGTAGCTTGCCATCTGTTTCATACCCGTCTCCATCTGTTCTTATTGTGATACCGGCTTACTCTTTGGTCAATGCACCGTCTTTGCGGCGCCAGATGCCAAGAGGATTCCCGTTGCGGAGCGGCTCGGGCAGCAGCGCTTCGGGCAGGTTCTGGTAGCAGACCGGGCGCAGGAAGCGTTGAATAGCACCCGTGCCCACCGAGGTGCTGCGGCCGTCGGCCGTGGCCGGGAACGGGCCGCCGTGGACCATGGCGGTCGAGACTTCGACCCCGGTCGGGAAACCATTGGCCAGGATGCGGCCGACCTTGCGTTCCAGGACTGGCAGCAGCGTCTTGGCAGCGTCGTGATCGCCTTCGTCGATCTGCAGCGTTGCGGTCAGCTGGCCTTCCAGCAGTTCCGATACTTCGCGCAGCTGGTCGGTGCTCTGGCAAACCACCAGCACCGACGCCGGGCCGAAGACTTCGGCGTGCAGCTCGTGGCGCGACAGGAAGTGCTCGGCGCTGGTACGGAACAGCGCTGCGCCGCCCTTGCCTTCGTCATGTTCGACGCGCGCCAGCGTGGTGATCGCTTCGTGCGTATGCAACGCGTGCACGCTCTTGCGGTAGCTGTCGGCGATGCCCTGGTTCAGCATCACGGCGGCCTGCGTGCTTGATAACGCTTCGGTGGCGGCGGCGCAGAACTCGTCCAGCCCTGGGCCGTCAACCGCAAGCACGAGGCCGGGATTGGTGCAGAACTGGCCCACGCCCATGGTCAGCGAGGCAGCGAAACCCTTGCCGATTTCAGTAGCGCGGGCGGCCAGCGCATTCGGCATGATGAACAGCGGGTTAATGCTGCTCATCTCGGCGTAGACGGGAATCGGCTGCTTGCGCGCCGCGGCCACGGCCATCAGCGCGGTGCCGCCCGAACGCGAGCCGGTAAAGCCCACCGCCTGGATGGCCGGATGGCCGACCAGCGCCTGGCCGATGCCGTTGCCGGTACCGGTCAGCAGAGCGAATACGCCGGCCGGCAGTTCGCACAGCTGCACGGCACGGGTCACGGCGCGCGCGACCAGTTCCGAGGTGCCCGGGTGGGCCGAGTGGGCTTTCAGGACCACCGGGCAGCCGGCCGCGAAGCTTGACGCGGTATCGCCACCAGCCACCGAGAAGGCCAGCGGGAAGTTCGATGCGGCAAACACGGCAACCGGACCGACGCCGATCAGGCGATAGCGCAGGCTTGGCCGCGGCGGGGTGCGTTCCGGCAGCGCGGTGTCCATGCGCGCATCGACCCACGAACCTTCGCGCAGCAGCTCGGCGAACATGCGAAGCTGGCCAACGGTGCGGCCACGTTCGCCTTCCAGGCGCACGCGCGGCAGGCCGGATTCCGCCATGCCGCGTTCGATCAGCTCGTCGCCGATGGCCAGGATCTGCTCGGCCACGGTATCGAGGAAGGTGGCGCGCTGCTGGTCGGTGGTAGCGCGGAAGATATCGAAGGCTTCGCCGGCAAGCAGGCAGGCGCGGTCGATCTGGCCTGCATCGACCATGTGGAAGGATGGCTCGAGATAGTCGCGCTTGGTCGGGTCCCAGGCCTTGAACGAACCTGCGGCGCCGCGTTCCTGCACGCCGCCAATGATGGCTTCACCGGTAATGGTCATAAGGTCTTCACTTTCGCAAATTGGGTTGCATGGACCGCCAGGCGGTTGCGCAGGGCCGGGCCGAACTGCGGCGACTCGACTTCGAAGCTCTCGCCCGCTTCCACTTGAATACTGTCGGCGAAGCTCAGCGTGGCAGTGCCGAAGAAGTGGATATGGACGTCGCCGGGGCGCTTGAACAGGCCGTACTTGAAATGGTGGTGCTCGAGGTTTTCGATGGTGTGCGACATGTTCTGCTCGCCGCTCACGAAGGCCTTCTCCCAGCGCACCTGGCCATCCTTCCTGAGAATGCGCGAGGTGCCCGACACGTGGCTCGGGAGCTCTCCCACCAGCAGCGCCGGGCCGAGGCCGCAGTTGCGCAGCTTGGAGTGGGCCAGGAACAGGTAGTTCTGGCGTTCGGTGACGTGGTCCGAGAACTCGTTGCCAATGGCGTAGCCGAGACGGTAAGGCTGGCCGTCTTCGCCGATCAGGTAGAGGCCGGCGATTTCCGGCTCTTCGCCGCCGTCGAGCGAGAAGTCGGGCATGTCGAGGTCCTGGCCGGTGGCGCGCACGATCGAGCCGTCGCCCTTGTAGAACCATTCCGGCTGGACGCCGGCATTGCCCGATTCCGGTTTGCCGCCTTCGACGCCCATGCGGAACATCTTCATGGAGTCGCTCAGGGTGTCGACGTCGCCGCCGATCTTCTTGTGCATGGCGTCGCGGGTGTCGGCGCTGCCCAGGTGGGTCAGGCCGGTGCCGCTGACGTAGCAGTGGGCGGCGTCCGGGTGGTCGAGCGGCGGCAGGATGCGGCCTGCCTCGAACAGGGCCTCGTACTTGTAGTGGTCGGTGCCGGCGGCGCTGTCGGCAAGTTGGGCCAGGCCAGTGCCGGCGGCGATGGCCGCGCGGGCCAGCTCAAACGTGGTGGCGTAGCCGTCGATGACGCGCACGAGCTTGTCGTGCAGGATGCCGATGCGGCGTTCTTGCGATTCGGTGGTGAATTGTACGAGCAGCATGGCCCGGGTCTCCCAATTATTATGGTGGTCGAAATGGCGGTGCGGGTGTTCGGAGTGCGGTTGAACGCGCAGGCGGGGGACCCGCCCACCCTACGTAGGGTGTGCGGCTTCGCCGCCCACGCGGTCAACGCACGCTTGAATCAATGCGAATGCTTGGGAACAGCCGACCCACGGCACCCCACGAGGAAATCGAAATCACACCCCTCATCCGCCTGCAGAACGTGGTCAAGATACAGCCGCTGGTAACCACTATGCTGCACCGGCTTGTTGTTCTCCGCCCGATCCGCCAGCCGCGCCTGGATCTCTTCGTCCGACAACTCCAGGTTCAACCCGCCGCCCGCGCAATCGAGCACGATCCAGTCGCCGTCCTTGACGATGCCCAGCGGGCCGCCGGCCATCGCTTCCGGCGCCACGTGCAGCACGACGGTGCCGTAGGCGGTGCCGCTCATGCGGGCGTCCGAGATGCGGACCATGTCGGTGATGCCCTGGGCCAGCAGCTTCGGCGGCAGGCCCATGTTGCCGACTTCGGCCATGCCCGGGTAGCCTTTCGGGCCGCAGTTCTTCATCACCAGGATCGAGTTCGCATCGACGTCCAGGTCCGGGTCGAGGATGCGGGTCTTGTAGTGGTCGAAGTCTTCGAACACGACTGCCTTGCCGCGGTGCTGCATCAGGTGTGGCGATGCGGCCGATGGCTTGAGCACGGCGCCGCGCGGCGCCAGGTTGCCACGCAGGATGCGGATGCCGCCGTCCTCGATCAGCGGGGTATCGAGCTGGCGGATCACTTCGTCGTTATAAATCGGCGCGTCCTTGCAGTTGTCCCAGAGCGTGTTGCCGTTGACGGTCAGCGCGTCCTTGTGAGCCAGCAGGCCGCCCTCGCCCATGCGGCGGATCACGCCCGGCAGGCCACCGGCGTAATAGAACTCTTCCATCAGGTATTTACCCGACGGGAGCAGGTCGACGATGGTCGGGGTGCCCTTGCCGATGGTGGTCCAGTCCTCGAGCTCGAGCGGCACGCCCATGCGGCCGGCGATCGCCTTCAGGTGGATCACGGCATTGGTCGAACCACCGATGGCGGCGTTCACGCGGATCGCGTTCTCGAAATTCTCGCGCTTGAGGATCTTCGATAGCTTCAGGTCTTCGTGCACCATCTCGACGATGCGGATGCCCGACATGTGGGCCAGCACGTAGCGGCGCGCGTCAACCGCCGGAATCGCGGCATTGTGCGGCAGCGAGGTGCCCAGCGACTCGGCCATGCAGGCCATGGTCGATGCGGTGCCCATCGTGTTGCAGGTGCCGGCCGAGCGCGAGTGGCCTGCTTCGGCGGAGAGGAAATCGTGCATCGAGATCTGGCCGGCCTTGGCCTGCTCGTGCAGCTGCCAGACGGCGGTGCCGGAACCGATGTCCTTGCCGTTCAGTTTACCGTTGAGCATCGGGCCGCCCGTGACGACGATGGTCGGCAGGTCGACGCTGGCCGCGCCCATCAGCAGGGCCGGGGTGGTCTTGTCGCAGCCGACCAGCAGCACGACGGCGTCCATCGGGTTGCCGCGGATGGATTCTTCGACGTCCATGCTGGCCAGGTTCCGGGTCAGCATGGCGGTCGGGCGCAGGTTCGATTCGCCGCTCGAGAACACCGGGAATTCGACCGGGAAGCCGCCAGCCTCGAAGATGCCGCGCTTGACGTGTTCGGCGATCTTGCGGAAGTGGGCGTTGCAGGGGGTCAGTTCGGACCAGGTGTTGCAGATGCCGATGATCGGCTTGCCCTGGAATTCATGGTCGGGAATGCCCTGGTTCTTCATCCAGCTCCGGTACATGAAGCCGTTCTTGTCCTGGGTCCCGAACCACGCGGCCGAGCGCAGCTCGGTTTTTTTCTTCGTCTCGGACATCAAAACCTCCTCGTTATCTCCGCCACGGGAGGCTGTGTGCCCCCTCTCATGTCGTGTTGTTCAGCGATGAGGAAGTCTAGAATGCTGTCAGATAACTTTCCAATCAATTATTTCGCGATAGTGATATCGATTTTAGTATCGTAGGGTGGGCGGGGTAATTCCGGGCAATGCCCGGAATTACGAACACCCGCGCGTTCAAATTACGTATGAAATGACGCGCGGGCCTTTGACACGTGGGTTGAACGCGTGGGCGGCGAAGCCGCCCACCCTACGAATGCAGGAAGCGCGACTCTGGCAGGCCGCGTACGTCGAGTGCCTGGCTAAACAAGGCGCCCGACAAGGGCGCCGCTGCACGATCGTTGGCGGTCATCCCAAGATGCGCGGAGGTGACGTAAAGCGTCGACATGTCAGGCCCGCCAAACGCCGGACAACTCGGCTGCGGCGCATCCACCTCCAGCACGCGATCGAGCCGCCCATCCGGCGCGAAGCACATCACCTGCCCGGCCCCCCAGCGCGTCGACCACAGGTAGCCCTCCGCATCGATGCACGACCCATCCGGCTCCCCCGGCGCGGCATCGGCTGCGATGAACACGCGCGATGCGCCGATCTCCCCGCTGCACGGGTTGTAATCGCAGACGCGGATTTCCTTCGTCATCGAATCGGCAAAATACATGCGGCGCCCGTCGGGACTGAAGCAGATGCTGTTGGCAATCGCCACATTCCCGAGCGGTAGGCGCTCCAAAGTCAGGTCGAGGTTCAAGCGATAAAAGCTGCCCACCGCCGATTTCGGATTCTCGTCCTGGTTGAACATGCCGAACACGAAACGCCCCTGGCGGTCGCAGCGCCCGTCGTTCAAGCGGGTCGACGGAATGTCCGCTTCGACGTCGACGATGCGCTTGATGGCGCCGGTCGAGAAGGTGAAGAAGGCCAGGCCGGAGGCGAGCCCCAGCAGCAGGCGGTCGTCGCTGCCGGTCAGGGCGAAGGAGCACAGGCGCTCGGGCATCGGCCAGCTAGTGGTCTTGCCGGTCGAAGGCGAATGCGCCCACAGCGTGGAGGCCGGGATGTCGGTCCACAGCAGCCGCCCCGTGCGCTCGCACCACAGCACGCATTCACCCAGCTCGTGCCCCCCATCGATGAACAGATCCATATAGTTACCGCACCACCGAGAAGCGGAAGCGCGATTCGGTCTGGTACACCTCGCCCGGGCGCAGGATGGTGTTCGGGAATTGCGGCTGGTTAGGCGAATCCGGGAAGTGCTGCGGTTCCAGGCAGAAGCCGCTGCGGTGCTGGTAGCTGCGGCCTTTTCCTTTCAGCGAGCCGTCGAGGAAGTTCCCGCTGTAGAACTGCACGCCGGGTTCTTCGGTGAACAGCTCGAGCACCCTGCCCGATTCCGGCTCGCAGACGTGGGCGGCACGCGTCATCGCCTTGCCGTCCGGTTTGTTGAGAACGAAGTTATGGTCGTAGCCCAGGCCGTGGCGCAGCTGCTTGTCCGGCTGCTCGATGCGTTCGCCGATCGGGCGCGGGGTGCGAAAATCGAAGGGCGTGCCGGTGACCGGCGCCAGCGCCCCCAGCGGGATCGATTCGGCGTCGATGGCGACAAAGGCGTCGGCGTCGATGCTCAGGACGTGGTCGAGGATGTCGTCCTCGCCTGCCAGATTGAAATAGCTGTGCTGGGTCAGGTTGACCGGCGTGGCCTTGTCGGTGACGGCATGGAAGCGGACGATCAGCTCGTTGTCGTCGGTGAGCGTGTAGATGACGGTGGCATCCAGGTTGCCCGGATAGCCCTGTTCGCCGTCTACGCTGCGATAGGCCAGCTGCAGGCTGTCTTCGTCGACAATGGCAATCCACTTGACCTTGTCGAATCCGGGGGCGCCGCCATGCAGGTGGTTGCTGCCGTTATTCGCCGGCAGGGTGAACTCCTGGCCGTCGAGCGTGAACCTGCCATTGGCGATGCGGTTGCCGTAGCGCCCGATCAGGGCGCCGAAATACGGGCTGTCGGCCAGGTAAGGCTCGATCGTTTCGAAGCCCAGGACGATGTCGGCCATTTTGCCGTCGCGGCCGGGAGCATGCAGCTCGGTGATGATGCCGCCGAAATCGATGATCTTCGCCACCAGGCCGTTCGCATTGGTAAGCGTGAACTGGGTGATGGTCTCGCCATTCGGCAGTTGGCCGAACGGCGCTTGCGTGATCCGTGTTTGCACGTTGTGTTCGTCCTCGGTTATGTCCTAGTTGGTGGACGGCCTGCCGAATACCGGCATGCCCTGCTCGTCCCAGCGCAGCGGTTTCACGAAGGTGTGGCGGTCTGGATTCCAGAGCGGATCGCCGACGATCTCGGTGTAGGTGCGCGCGTGGTAGACCAGCATGACGGTATCGCTGTCTTCGGCATAGGTGAAGCTGTTGTGCCCGGGGCCGTAGATGCCATGATCGTAGCAGGTTGAGAAAACAGGCTCGCGCGATTTGGTCCACGCGGCCGGATCCAGCAAATCGGCGTCCTCGTCGGCCCACAGCAGGCCCATCGCGTAGTTCTCGTCGGTCGCGCTGGCCGAGTAGCTGATGAAGATCTTGCCGTTGCGGCGCACGACCGACGGGCCTTCGTTGACCCAGAAGCCGCGCGTCTCCCACTCGTATTCCGGTTTACTCAGCATGATCGGCTCGCCCTCGATCTGCCAGGGGGTCTTCATCGGCGCGATGTAGAGGTTCGAGTTGCCTTCGATGTCAATGTCCTTCTGCGCCCACAGGTAATAGAGCCGGCCCTTGTGGGTGAAGGTGGTGGCGTCCAGGCAGAAGCTGTCGATGCCGGTGTCGACCTGGCCCATGAACCCCCACTCGCCCTCGAGCGGGTTGGCGTTCTGGTTGCGGATCGCGTACATGCGGTGCTGGAACAGCTTGTGCTTGATCTCGCGGCTCGGGGCGGCGGCGAAATAGACATACCAGGCGCCCTGGTTGAAGTGGATCTCGGGGGCCCAGACCAGTTCGGAATATGGGCCGGTATCGGGTTTGGTCCAGGCGGTGACGGTTTCCGCGGTGGCCAGGGCCGCGATGGTGGGGGCGCGGCGCAGCTCGATGCGGTCGTACAGGGGGACCGAGGCGGTGAAGTAGTAGTAGCCGTCGGTGTGCTTGTAGATGTAGGGGTCGGCGCGTTGTTCGATCAGGGGCTTCAGGACGGTATCTTGCATGGTGTTCGTCGATTCATCATGTGGTTGAACGCGTGGGCAGGCAATGTAGTCCAGTGGACTACATTGCGCCCACCCTACGGGTTCGCGCTGTTGTAGGGTGGGCAGATTCTGCCCACGAGGTCAACAGACGCATCGACCCTAACTTGCGACATACCCGTGCGTACGCATATCGGCTTTGACGGTGTCGTAATACTGGTCGCTGATCCGGTACTTGAACATCAGCATCCCCATCAACAGGTGGAAGAAGCCCGGGATCACCGACAGCATCAGCGCGATGCCCTGCAGCGCCAGCGTGGACTGGGCCTGGTTCGGCTGGTACTGGAAGTAATCCAGCAGGATCCCGACCATGCCGCCGGCAACCGCCATGCCCGCCTTCTGGCACACCGAGATGCCGCCGAAGGCAAAGCCGGAAACGCGCTTGCCGGTCTTGACCTGGCCGTAGTCGATGGTCTCGGCGATGGCCGACCAGAACACAGGTGCGTGCAAGTCCACCACCAAGGAAAGGATGAAGTAGAGGACGAAGGCCAGCACGATGTCGCCCGGCGTCACCAGCACGTAGATCGCCAGGCTGATGAAGGCCACCGCGATCTGGCTGTTGCGGAACAGTTTGACCTTGCAGTAGAACTTGGTGGTCCAGGTGGAGACCACCATGGCGATGATGGCCGCGGCCACGCCGGTCGACAGGAAGGCCGAGACCATCGCGGTGTCGCCGCCCAGGTAATACTTGGCGTAGTAGATCGCCACCGAGCCGCGGATCACGTAGCCGACGGTGCCGGTGACGCAGACGCCGCACAGGATCAGCCACTGGTCGTTCTGCAGCAGCACCCGCACCTGGTCCATCAAGGGCTGCTTTTCCACCTTGTGGATCACGCGCTCGGTGGTGGTGAAGAAGCACAGCAGGAACAGCAGCACGCCCATCGCCGCCATCACCGCCATCGCGGCCTGGTAGCCGGTGGCCGGGTTGTCGGCATCCCACCAGCTGGCCAATACGGGCACGATGATGGTCACCATGAAGGCGCCGATCTTGGCGAAGAACAGGCGGTAGCCGTTGGCCGACAGGCGCTCCTGCGGGTCGGAGGTCAGGCCGCTGATCAGGGAAATGTAGGGAATGCCCACGCCCGCCGTCATGACGGTCATGAGGATATAGGTCGAATAGGCCCACACCAGCTTGGCGTCATAGGTCCAGTCGGGCGTGGTAAACACCAGGAAGACGCTCAGGCCGTAGGGCACCGCCAGGAACAGCAAATAGGGACGGTAGCGCCCCCAGCGATGTAGATGCGCATCGGTCATCTGCCCCATCGCCAGGTCGGCGATGGCGCCGACGATCTTCACGGCGACGAACAGCATGGCCAGGTCGCTGGTCTTGAGGCCGTAGATGTCGGTATAGAAGAAGGTGATGATCAACATCATCGACGAGATCACCACGTTGAGCGCCATGTCGCCGGCGCCGAAACCCGCTTTTTCGAGGGTCGAGAGTTTTTGAGTGTGCATGTTGCGCCTTCCCTTGAACGAACCGGGGGCACTGCCGGAAGATTGACCCTGCAGCGCCCCTTTATTTACTACGTCACCTGTCCCGGGACAGGCTTAATTGCGCCACCTGAGCGACAGTCCGACCACACGATCATAACGGCGGATGTCACGCGGCAGTTCAGGCACGCTGTGGTAGTCGTGGTAGGCCTGGTCGAGCAGGTTGCTGCCGTCGAGCGTGATACTGACGTTGTCGGTCAGCTTGTACGAAATCGACGCATCCAGGGTCTTGAGCGGATCGACCACGATGTTGTACGGCAGCGCGCGGTAGTTGTACTCGGCGGTGAACTTGTCGCGCCAGCTGTAGGCCAGCCGGCCCGACCACTTGCCGTACTCGTACAGGCCGACCAGGTTGGCCGAACGGCGCGACATGCCGGCGAAGGTGTTGATCGTGCCATCCGCCTCGGCCAGGCCGCCATCCATGAAGGTGACGTTGGTCTGCACGCCCAGCCCGCCCAGCCAGCCCGGCAGGAAGGTGAAGAACTGCTGGTAGGCGAATTCGGCGCCCTTCAGGTTGCCCGACACCGCGTTGTACGGGCGGCTGACGTTATAGGTCACGCCATCGAAGGTTTCCGGACGCGAAGTCCGGCGCAGGTAGTTCTCGTACTTGTGGTGGAACAGCGTGCCGGTGACCGAGCCGGCCGGCGCGAAATACCACTCCAGGGCCACATCGACGTTGCGCGCTTCCTGGGGCTTGAGGTTCGGGTTGCCGGCGGTGCCGGTGGCCAGCGTGGTCGTGGTCGACGGGAACAGCACCAGGCCCGGATTGAAGTCGCCGAACGGGGCGCGTTCGATCGCCTTGCTGGCGGAGAGGCGTCCGATCAGGTCCTGGCGGAAGTGGGCGCGCATCGACAGGCTTGGCAGCACGTCGCTGGTCGAGGAAGACACGGTGGTCGGCGACACCACGCCGTTGTTCGACGAGAAGCCGCTGATGTTCTGCTTCGTCTTCACGTAGCGTGCACCGATGGTGCCATCAACCGGGACGGGGCCGGCGTCGAAGCCGAAGTTCAGCTTGGCGTAGATCGCGTGGGTCTTCTCGCGGTCGGCGTAGTAGGACAGCGGATCGTCCGGACGCGCGTTTGTCTCGCCACGGATGGCCTGGCGCACGGCGCCGGTGTGATCCAGCAGGAAGTCCCTGCACGGCGCGTAGAACTGGTTCATGCCGTAGTTGCCGCCGGTCTCGGGGCTGGTGCAGTTCAGGCCCGGGATGCTGGTGACCTTGATGGCGTTCGGCGTGAACCGGTTCGGCGCGTCCGAGTAGCCGTTCAGTTCATGCACATAGGAGGCGAACCGTTCGGCGACACGGGCGCCGGCGCTGACTTCCTTGATGAAGCCGTCCGATTCCGGCATCCAGCTCACGTCGCCGCGCCAGTCGGTGGCGGCGCCGCGCGAGCGGTTATGGTTGTCGAACAGCGCGAACAGGGTCCACGGCGCCGGGTCGGTCATGTCCACGCCCGGATAGGTCAGGAAACCGCCGCCGTCGCGCACGCTGGCGGAGATCGGCTTGGCGACGTCGCGCACCGTGTCCAGGATCGGGTTGAGCTGGCTGTATTTCGAGACGGTGCGTACCAGTTCGGTGCTGGCGCGCACGCCGGGCATGACCTTCCAGATGGCCCCGACGGCGCCCTGGTGGGTCTCGGAATCGTCGCGCCGCGCCTGGGTCGAGCTCAGGGTGAAGGTGTTGACGTTCGGGTTGCTGATCGATTCCAGGTAGTTGGTGCCCGCGCGCGGGGTCACGGTCGAAGCCGAATTGTTGATCGGCAGGCCGCCCACGAAGAAGATGCTCTGCGAATCGTGGTCGATCCTGGTCGAGAAACCTTCGGCATAGACTTCGAGCTCCTTGCTCGGGCGCCACTGGGCCGACAGGTTGCCCGCCAGGCGCTCGCGGTCGCCGCTGCCCATCACCCGGCCCATGGCATCGGCGCCGATGATGCCGCGGTCGATCGTCATCGGCGCGCCGACGAAGGCCGTCTCGTCGTGGTAGCGGCCGCGCTGGTACGAAAGCCCGCCCAGCACGCCGATCTCGCCGATGCCGGTGCTCCAGCGGTTCGACAGCATGCCCGACACGTTCGGGTCGATCTTGTCGGCCTTGTCGCGGTGCTCGGCGCGCGCATTGAAGGCTGCTTGCGCGCCCTTGAAGTCGAACGGACGGTTGGTGCGCACGTCGATCACGCCCGAGGTGCCGCCTTCGACCATGTCGGCGCCCTGCGATTTATAGACATCCACGCGCTGCAGCATCGCCACCGGCACGTCGGCCAGGAACAGGCTGCGGCCGGCGGCGGTGAACATCTCGCGGCCGTTGTACAGGGTGGTGATGCCGCCCAGGCCGCGGATGACGACGTTGCCGGCTTCGCCGTTCTGGCGGATCACCTGCACACCGGGCACGCGGCCGAGGATCTCGGCAACGTTTTTATCGGGAAACTTGCCGATGTCGTCGGCGACGATCGAATCGACCACCTGTTCGGCATTGCGTTTGATGGTTTGCGCGCTCTGGGCGGCCTGGCGGGTGCCGGTGACGAGGACGATGGATTCCTTGCCGCTGCCCTTCCCGTCGGCTTCCGCGGCTGGCGCCGGGACGGCCGGCGCCTCGACTGCGGCAAGTTCCTGGGCGCCGACGGTGGCGCTGCTGATCAGGCCGGCGCCGGCAAGGGCTGCGACGGTAGCGCGCAGGGCGAAGAGTTGACAGGAACTGGCCATGGCACGGCCCGAGGAAGTGCGTTTCATACGTCTCCTATGTCGTTTTTTTCGTGGCCGCTGTGTCGCGGCTTTGCTGTTCTTACATGCTCGACATTGATGGTAGGCGTTGAAGCGAGATCATTCCAATCAATTTTTCCGCCGTTCCGATATCAAATTCTGTATCAGTCAATTGTACTGTTGGGAATCGGAAAGATTGTGGAAACCACCGATAGCGTGTGATAGACGCAACATGTAAAGTGTTTTCACAGCAATGTTTGCGCTGGATCATGCTGTTTTTTGACCACATAAACATGCCAATCAGAAATCATGTAAGGATAGTGCAAATGTTTATTGGCATCATTTTGACGGTGCTGGTAACGTAACTGTCTAATAAAGCTGACTTTTGACTAACAGACAGACCGGCACCGTTCGCAATCAACCACTGGAGACATGCAATGAAGAAGATTAGTCTGGCTATCGCCCTGTTATCCGTCCTGCCGCTGGCTGCGCAGGCGCAAACCAGCGTGACGATCTACGGTATCGCCGACGCATCGGTCGGTATCGAAGACACGGATGCACCAGGCACCGACAGCCGTACCGTGATCAGTTCGGGCACGCAGTCGACCAGCCGCATCGGCTTCCGCGGCACCGAAGACCTGGGCAACGGCCTGAAGGCGCTGTTCAACATCGAAGCAGGTATCGCCCTCGATAGCGGCGCCCAGGACGCCGCCGGCCTGTTCCAGCGCCGCGCCGTGGTGGGCCTGCAAGGCTCGTTCGGCACCGTCACCGTCGGCCGCGAATACAGCCCGATCGCCGCAGTCGTGCAGTCGAGCGACCCGCTGGGCCATGGCTTCTACGGCTCCAACCTGGGCAGCTTCGGCACCGGCCGCGCCACCCGCCGCCTGCCGAATTCGGTCAACTACAAGAGCGAAGCCCTGAGCGGCTTCACGGTGCAGGCCGCGTACAGCGCGGGCGAACGCCAGAACGACAACCCGTCGGGCAGCCTGGTCGGCGTGTCGGTCGAATACAAGAACGGCCCGCTGAACCTGGGCGCCGGCTACCACCAGGTCGAGAACCTGGCCACTGGCGACGACGAGGAATTCGCTTTCGGCGCCGGCTACAACTTCGGTGCCTTCGACCTGCGCGGTTCCTACGTGATGGCCGACCCGGAGGGTCCGCTCCCCGAGTTCAAGTTCACCACCGTGGGCGGTTCGTTCACCGCCGGCGCCAGCAAGTTCTTCGCTTCGGTGCACCAGCAGCGCGTCGATACCGGCGGCCGCGGCAACGGCTTCTCGCTGGCCTACCAGTACACCCTGTCCAAGCGCACCAACCTGTACAGCAGCTACGGCCGCGTGCGCAACAACAACGGCGGCAACTTCGGCCTGACCTCGGCCGGCGGCACCTTCGCTCCGCCTCCAACCGCGTTCGGCGCCGATCCGTCGGTGTTCAACGTGGGTGTGCGTCACTCGTTCTAAGACGCTCTGGCGTAAAAAAAAACGGCAGGCCGGAAGGCTTGCCGTTTTTTTATGGGGGGCGGGTTTCGGTCTATGCGGTCAACCGATCGATGTATTCCGAAACGCGCCTGTGCTGCGCAACCGTGATTTGAACGCGTGGGCAGGAGGACCGGCCCACCCTACGGGTCGCGGTTATGCTGCCAGTGCCTTTAATGGGCGGTGCACGGCGCGAGTGGCTGGCTGTGCGGCTTGCTCGCCGCCGTCGATACGGAAGGCTGCCATCGCGGCTGTCAGCATGGCTGCCTGGTCCTTCATGGCTTCCGCGGCGGCGGCGGCTTCTTCCACCAGCGCGGCATTCTGCTGCGTCACGTTGTCCATCTCGGCCACGGCCTGGTTGATCTGCTCGATGCCGGCGGTCTGCTCCTGGCTGGCCGAGGTGATCTCGCCCATGATGTCGGTGACGCGCCGCACGCTGTCAACGATCTCCTGCATCGTGGCGCCGGCTTCGGCCACCAGCTTGCTGCCGCTGGCCACCTTGCCGGTAGAGTCGTTGATCAGGCCCTTGATCTCTTTCGCCGCTGCCGCCGAACGCTGCGCGAGGTTGCGCACCTCGGTTGCAACGACCGCGAAGCCGCGTCCCTGCTCGCCTGCGCGCGCCGCTTCGACGGCGGCATTCAGCGCCAGGATATTGGTCTGGAAGGCGATGCTGTCGATCACGCCGATGATGTCGCTGATCTTGCCAGCCGAAGCATCGATCTCGCCCATCGTGCCGACCACCTGGCTGATCACGGCGCCGCCGCGCTGGGCCACCTGCGAAGCTGCGTCTGCCAGCACGTTGGCCTGGCGTGCATTGTCGGCGTTTTGCTTGACGGTCGAGGTCAGTTCTTCCATCGAGGATGCGGTTTCTTCCAGCGAGCTTGCCTGCTGCTCGGTGCGGCTGGACAGGTCCTGGTTGCCGGCCGCGACTTCGTTGGCGGCCACCGTGATGGTGCCGGTGCCGGTGCGCACGGTGCCGACCGTGCGCGCCAGGTTCTCGTTCATGGTCTTGAGTGCCTGCAGCAGCTGGCCCATTTCATCGCGGGTGGTGACCTCGATGCGGCTGGTCAGGTCGCCGGCGGCGACCGTATTGGCCACCTCCAGCGCGCGCTGCACCGGACGCGTGATCGAGCGCGTGATCCACCAGGCCACCGCGCCTGCCAGCAGGACCACGGCGGCACCCACGATCCACATCAGGCGGGTGGTGTTTTCATAGGTGCGCTGGGCCTCGGCGGCCTTTTCCATGGCGATCGACTTCTGCAGCTCGGCCTGCTGGTGCACGGCCTTTTTGAGCTCTACCAGCAAAGGACGCAGTTCCTCGGACAGGTGCTGGTTCGCTTCCTCGACCAGGCCCTCGTTCACGAGCTTCATGATCTTTTCCTGGCCTGCGATATAGGTGGTGATGTGCTTTTGCTTGGCCGCCAGCAGCTGCCGTGCGGTCGGGTGCTGCAGGGTCTTGTCGAGCTCGCCCAGCAGGCGGTCGATGGCCTTGCGCGAGCTGAGGACTTCCTCGGCCTGGCGGGTCCGGTCCGAGCGCTCTTCATTGAGCAGCATGTTGCGCAGCGCAATGGCGATGTCGTTGATTTCGTTGAGCAGCAGGGTCGTCGTTTCAATCCGCGGCATGCGGTTATTGACGATCTCGTCGGTGCCGTCGTTGACGCGGCCGAGCATGACGGTGCTGGATACGATCATGCAGACAAGCATGGTGCATACCAGGCCAAAACCGAAGCCGAGGCGTTTGCCGATATTGAGGTTGGCGAAGTTCATGTGTTTTCTCCTGGATTCGGGGCGCACCCGAGCTTGTCCGATGATGATGGTTAGGCGGCCTGTTTCGGGCTGGTGATCAGGCCCAGCTTCTCCGAGCTCATGAGCTGATCGATATCCAGCATGATCAGCATGCGCTCGCCGACCGTACCCAGGCCGGTGATGTAGTCGCCATCCGCAGCCGAACCCATCTCGGGGGCGGGGCGGATCTGCTCATCCAGCAGGGTGACGACGTCGGAGACGCTGTCCACCACCATGCCGATCACGTGGTTCTTGATGTTCAGGACGATCACGACGGTAAACTGGTCATAGGTCGGCTCGCCCAGGTTGAACAGGATGCGCATGTCCACGATCGGCACGATCGAGCCGCGCAGGTTCTGGATGCCCTTGATGCAGGCGGGCGCGCTCGGCAGCAGGGTGGGCTCTTCATAGCCCCGGATTTCCTGCACCTTGAGGATGCTGATGGCGTACTCTTCCTTCGCGAGGCGGAAGGACAATACTTCGTTGTCTAGGGTTGCTGCATCCATGATTGGTTCCTGTTATTCGTGTTAGGCGAGCGCGTAATTGCCGCAACGCAAGATACATTACGTCCAATTCGGTGCGGATTCGATAGTTAAGTAGCAAAACCGGGCAAATTTTCCCGTTTTCGGTGCGCCGTATGGCGTGGCTGCAACGGATTTGAACCCTAGCCGCACCCCGCTTACTATGGAAAACTTCCCGTACGGTCGTTCGGCCGGCTTGCCGCCCCCATCCTGAGGGGCTGGCACGCATCCTGCATTCGGCAGGGGCATGCGCGATGCTCCTTTCCCTGTCGGCCCCCTTCCCGACTCGCCCGTCCATCCGGGCTGGCATGCCAGCCTGCGGCTCGGTTTCGCGCGCGACGGGGCCAGTACCCGGCTTGCCGAACGCCGCCACAGCGGGCCCTTGCGGGTCCAGAAGGGGCTGTACCCGGAAGGCCCGGGCGTCTGCCACGCCGTGATCGTGCATCCGCCGGGCGGCATCGCCGGCGGCGACGTGCTCGACATCGCGGTCGGGGCCGGCATTGACGCGCATTGCCTGCTGACTTCGCCCGGCGCCGCCAAGTGGTACCGCGCCAACGGCCGTCCCTCGAAGCAGTCGGTCAGCCTGCGCGCCGATAGTGGCGCCGCCATCGAATGGCTGCCGCAGGAAACCATCCTGTACGACGGCGCCGACGTGACCCTCGAGCACGATGTCGAACTGGCCCAGGATGCCGCCTACATCGGCAGCGAGATCCTGTGCTTCGGCCGTGCCGCATCCGGCGAGCGCTTCATCCACGGCGCACTGCGCCAGCGCACCCGCATCCGCCACGGCGGACGGCTGGTGTGGCACGAACAGGGGCGCGCCGCCGGCGCGGCCCTGGCCAGCCCGCTGGCGCTCGGCGGACGCCACGTGTGCGCCACCTTGATCGGCGTCGGCAGGCCGTGCCCACCCGCGCTGCTGGCCAGCCTGCGCGCCGCCGATGCTGGACTCGGCCTTACCCAGCTCAAGTCGATGTTCGTGGCGCGCTACCTGTGCGACGACAGCGAGGCCGCGCGCCACGCATTGTTGCGCGTGTGGCAGGCGCTGCGCCCGCACCTGCTTGGCCTGGACGCGCAGCCGCCACGCATCTGGCGTACCTGAAGGAGACCCCATGGACCTGAGCCCACGCGACAAGGACAAGCTGCTGATTTTTACCGCAGGCCTGGTGGCCGAACGGCGCCGCGCGCGCGGCCTGAAGCTGAACTACCCGGAAGCGGTGGCCCTGATCAGCGCCGCCATCATGGAAGGCGCGCGCGACGGCCGCAGCGTGGCCGAGCTGATGTCCGAAGGCGCTACCCTGCTGGGCCGCGCCGACGTGATGGACGGCGTGCCCGAGATGATCCCCGAGATCCAGGTCGAGGCCACCTTCCCCGACGGGACCAAGCTGGTCACCGTCCACCATCCGATTCCCTGAACGATACACGTCGAGACAACCATGATCATCCGCAGACTCGATTCCCGCGCCATCATCGAGGTGCGCACGCAACTGGCAACCTTGCTGCTGGACGCGGTCGCCGACGGCCATTCGCTCGGCTTCCTGGCCGGGCTCGACGATGTGCAGCTGGACGCCTACTGGAGCGGCGTGGAAGCCGACGTTGGACGCGGCTCGCGCGTGCTGCTGGCCGCCGAGCGCAACGGCCTGCTGGTGGGCAGCGTGCAGCTCGACCTGTGCCAGAAACCGAACGGCAGCAACCGCGCCGAGCTGCAGAAGATGCTGGTGCATTGCACGGTGCGCCGGCGCGGCGTCGGCACTGCCCTGCTCGAAGCGGCTGAAATCGAAGCGCTGTCGCTGCGCCGCGGCCTGCTCTTCCTCGATACCGAAGCCGGTTCCGGCGCCGAGCAGTTGTACAGCAAGGCCGGCTACACCCGCGTGGGCGAACTGCCCGACTACTGCTGCAGCCCGAACGGCCACTGGCGTCCCACCGCGATCTATTACAAGACGCTGTTCTCGCGGGCGCGCCGATGATCCCGGGCGAATACCTTCTCGAAGAAGGCGAGATCTCTCTGAACGTCGACCGACCCGGGCAGGTAGTAACCGTGGCCAATGGCGGCGACCGTCCGGTCCAGGTGGGCTCGCACTACCATTTCGCCGAAGCGAACGACGCCTTGCAGTTCGACCGCGCGGCGGCGCTGGGGATGCGCCTGGATATCGCCGCCGGCACCGCGGTGCGCTTCGAGCCGGGCCAGCGGCGCACGGTGGCACTGGTGGCACTTAGCGGTGCGCGCGTCGTCATTGGCTTCAACGGCCGCGTGATGGGGCCACTTCCCCGGGACCTGGCATGAGCAGCATCTCGCGCCGCGCCTATGCCGACATGTTCGGCCCCACCACCGGCGACCGGATCCGCCTGGCCGACACCGATCTCTTCATCGAAATCGAATACGACCACGCGATCTACGGCGAAGAAGTGAAATTCGGCGGCGGCAAGGTGATCCGCGACGGCATGGGCCAGTCGCAGCTGCCGCATTCCGGGGTGATGGATACCGTCATCACCAATGCCGTCATCGTCGACCACTGGGGTATCGTCAAGGCCGATATCGGCATCAAGGAGGGGCGCATCGCCGCCATCGGCAAGGCCGGCAACCCGGACATCCAGCCCGGCGTGACGATCCCGATCGGCGCGGCCACCGAGATCATCGCCGGCGAAGGCATGATCGTCACCGCCGGCGGGGTCGACACCCACATCCACTTCATCTGCCCGCAGCAGGTCGAGGAAGCCCTCATGAGCGGCATCACCACCATGCTGGGCGGGGGCACCGGCCCGGCGGTGGGTACGGCCGCCACCACCTGCACGCCCGGTCCCTGGCACATCCACGCCATGCTGCAGGCGGCCGATGCTTTCCCGATGAACCTGGGTTTTTTTGGCAAGGGTAATGCCAGCCTGCCGCAGCCGCTGGTCGAACAGGTGGAGGCTGGCGCCATCGGCCTGAAGCTGCACGAGGACTGGGGCAGCACTCCCGCCGCCATCGACAACTGCCTGGCGGTGGCCGAACGCATGGACGTGCAGGTGGCCCTGCATTCCGACACGCTGAACGAGGCGGGATTCCTGGAACGCACCTTGGGGGCGTTCAAGGACCGCACCATCCACACCTTCCATACCGAAGGCGCGGGCGGCGGCCACGCGCCGGACATCATCGCCGCGGTGGGCCAGGCCAACGTACTGCCCTCCTCCACCAACCCAACCCGTCCCTTCACCGTCAACACGCTCGACGAGCACCTCGACATGCTGATGGTCTGCCACCACCTCGATGCCGGCATCGCCGAGGACATCGCCTTTGCCGAGTCGCGCATCCGGCGCGAGACCATCGCCGCCGAGGACATCCTGCACGACCTGGGCGCGATCTCGATGATGTCGTCCGATTCGCAGGCCATGGGCCGGGTGGGCGAAACCATCCTGCGCACCTGGCAGACCGCGCACAAGATGAAGGCGCAGCGCGGGCCGCTGGCGCCGGACACGCAGCGCCACGACAACTTCCGGGTGCGGCGCTACATCGCCAAGTACACCATCAACCCGGCAATCACCCACGGCATCGCGCACGAAGTCGGATCGCTCGAGGTGGGCAAACTGGCCGACATCGTCCTGTGGCGCCCCGCCTTCTTCGGCGCCAAGCCATCGATGATCCTGAAAGGCGGCATGATCGCGGCCAGTCTGATGGGCGACGCCAACGCCTCGATCCCGACGCCGCAGCCGGTGCATTACCGGCCGATGTTCGGCGCCTATGGCGGCGGGCTGCGCAAGTCGCTGACCTTCGTGTCGCAGGCCGCCTTCGACCTGGGCGTGCCGGCGCGGCTGGGCTTAACTAAAACCATCGCGGTGGCGCGCAACATGCGCGGCCTCCGCAAGTCCGACATGGTGCACAACGGCGCCACGCCGCGAATGGAAGTCGACCCTGAAACCTATGAAGTGCGCGCCGACGGCCAGTTACTGACCTGCGAAGCCGCCACCGAGCTGCCGCTGGCGCAGCGTTATTTCCTGTTCTAAGGAGCGAGCATGCTGACCCTGAATACCCGGATCGATGAGGCGCCACAGGTGCACGATTCCCTGGTGCTGCCGTGGGAGCGGCGCGAGCGCTGCCGCATGCGCGCCACCCTGGCCTCGGGCGAGGAAGTCGCACTGTTCCTGCCGCGCGGTGCGCCGCTGCGCCACGGCGACCTGCTGCGCGGCGACGACGGCCGCGTGGTGCGGGTCGTGGCCGCACCGGAGCCGACCTACGCCGTGCGCTGCGGCGACGCCCTGACCCTGGCGCGCTGCGCCTACCACCTCGGCAACCGCCATACCCAGTTACAAATATGCGACTGGGGGCTGCGCATGCGCGCCGACCCGGTGCTGCGCGAGATGGTCGTCGGCCTGGGTGCGCGGGTCGAAGACGAACTGGCCTCGTTCGAGCCGGAGAGCGGTGCATACACTGGGTCGGCCGCCGGCCACGCGCATGACCACGGCCCACGTTCGACTTTGGCGCCGGTGCCGCTGCGCCAGAAAATCCACCGCCCGATGGACGTGGACGGCGCATGAACGCGGCCGCCCTGCTGCACCTGCTGCAATTCGCCAGCCCGGCCCTGCCGGTGGGCGGCTACAGCTATTCGCAGGGCCTGGAATCGGCGCTCGAGGACGGGCTGGTAACCGACGCCGCCAGTGCCCAGTCCTGGATCGCCCGCATGCTGCATGAAGTGGCCGCAAGCTGGGATGCGCCGCTGTTCTGGCGCCTGCTGCAGGCGCGGACCGTGCGTGACGATGCCGCGCTGGCCTTCTGGAACGACACCTTCCTGGCGTCGCGCGACACTGCTGAATTCCGCGCCGAAACCGTGCAGATGGGCTATTCGCTGGCGCGCCTGCTGGCCGAACTCGGCGTGGCCGACCCGGCGCAGCATGGAGCGGAAGTGTCCTTCCCGGCCGCCTTCGCCTGTGCGGTCGACGCGCTCGGCATCCCGCATGAGGAAGCGCTGCTGGCGCTGCTGTTTTCCTGGTTGGAGAACCAGGTGCTGGTATGCGTGAAATCGGTGCCGCTCGGCCAGGTGGCTGGCCAGCGCATGCTGCTGGCGCTGCGCCCGGACCTGGAGCGCGCCGCACTGCACGCGCGCACCGTGCCTGACGCCGCGCTGTCGAACTGGTCGCCCGGCCTGTCGATGCTGTCGATGCGGCACGAGGTGCAGCACGGCCGGCTTTACCGTTCATAAAAGGCAAACATGACTACTTCGAATCCCCTGCGGGTCGGCATCGGCGGCCCGGTCGGTTCCGGCAAGACCGCACTGTGCGAGCGCCTGTGCCTGGCCATGCGCGAGCGCTACGACATGGCTGTCGTCACCAACGACATCTACACGCGCGAGGACATGGAGATCCTGCTGCGCGCGAACGCCCTGCCACCCGAGCGCCTGATGGGCGTGGAAACCGGCGGCTGCCCGCACACCGCGATCCGCGAGGACGCCTCGATCAACCTGGAAGCCATCGCGCGCCTGCAGGCCGAGTTCCCTGGACTGCAGCTGGTGCTGGTCGAGTCGGGCGGTGACAACCTGGCCGCTACCTTCAGCCCGGAGCTGTCCGACCTGACCCTGTACGTGATCGACGTGGCCGGCGGCGAGAAGATCCCGCGCAAGGGCGGGCCAGGCATCACGCGCTCGGACCTCCTGATCATCAACAAGACCGACCTGGCGCCGCACGTCGGCGCCGACCTGCAGGTCATGGCCAGGGACGCGCGCCGCCAGCGCGGCGACCGGCCTTTCCTGTTCACCAACCTGCGCAGCGGCGACGGCGTGGACGCCGTGGTCGCCTTCATCCGCGAGCAGGGCCTGCTCGACCACTGACCTGGAGATACCCATGAAACCCCTGTTGCTGATCTTGATCCTGCTGGGCGCCGTGCCGGCACTGGCCCATCCCGGCCATGGCGCGCCGCCCGACCACGCCTGGTTCGAGCATGCCGCGGTCGCCGCGGTCGTGGTCGCGACCGGCGCGGTGCTGCTGTGGGGCGGCTTGCGCAGGCGCCGCGGGGTGCTGCCGCTGGCGATCGCGGTCGCGCTGGCTGTCGGCGCCGGGAGTGCGGGCGTGACGCTGCCACTCTAAAACAAGGCGCTGTGCTCGTTAAATGTGGAAGACGCCAAGCGCGGCTCTTAGCAGCCTTTCAGGTGAAGTAATGCGTTCTCCATCCAGCGCCCAGCGCCAGCCCAGGTAGTTCGGCAGGTAGCGCGAAGCGACTCCGTAAAAACGGGCCAGCCATTGCCGGAAGCGCTGGTGGTAGCCATTCACACCCTGCACGTGAACGGCGCCGCGCACCCGCTCCCCCAGACGCAGGCTTACAAACGCGTGCGCAATGCCCGCTTCGCGTGCAAAGACCCGATAGGCTGGATGCGCGTCAGTCACCAAGAGCACGTCTCCTGCCAGCCTGCGGCCCAGGTGGCGGTGCAGCTGCTGTTTTGTCACGGCAGCGCGGCCGGTGACGAAGTCAAGGGTCTGCCCAGTGCGGTCGCGTGCAACGAGGATGCAGACGTGTTCATGCGTGATGCCGCGCGTGGTGGCAACTCCGCCGCGTCGGCGAGGGGGCCGGTCGACCTTGCGTGCCCCTTTTTGCGACTCGAGCAGGAACATCTCGTCGGCCTCGGCAATGCCGGCAAGGCGCTCCGGCCGATCGTGCATGGCCAGCGAGAGAAAACGGTGGCGCCAGCGAAAACTCGTATTCCGGTGCACGCCGACCGCCTTGGCCGATGCGCGCACGCTCTTCGTCTCGAGCATCGTTGAGAGATAATCGACCCATTTGGCGCGATGGCGCAAGCGAGACAGGGGTGTTCCGCTCAATGCGCTGAATGTCTTGCGGCAAGCACGGCAACGGTACCGCTGTACGCCGCGGTCCTGCCCGTGCCGGTAAGGGCGTTCCGCCTGGCAGGATGGACAATTGGGCGTTGGCTTCGCTTGCGCAATTACTGCGCAGACGCGCTCGAACCCAATTGCAGGGCGCAAAACGTTCAGCAACTGCGCACGCTGGCGCTGCGTCAGCGACGGCACTTTCCTCAACCACCTGGTAAAGCCTGCTCCGTTCATTTCTCGCTTGGCCGCTCAGTCCGATCATGCTTGGACCGTGGAAAAGCTCGGCAGTTCAATTTCTACAACTAGCGATGACAGCGCCTAAAACAACAGCAGTTTCGGTCGACGGCGGTTCACACGGGCAATATCACGTAAAATCCGACCATTCCCCTGTATTCCGGACGACCGCGTGACCGGCACCACCCCTTCTTCTTCACCGGCCCGCAGGCCATTGCGGGCCTACCTGTTATGGCTGGTCCTGGCGACGCTGCTGCCCGGCGTCGTCGGCGCGTCCCTGCTATTCGTGCATCAGTACCAGAAGGCCAGGGCCCAGTTCGAGAAGAACACCCTGCAGACCGTGCGCGCGCTGGTGCACACGGTCGACAACAAACTACTGCAGGGCCAGTCGATCGCCCAGACCCTGTCGACCCTCGATGCTCTCGAAGCGGGCGACTTTGCGCGCGTGCACCGCCAGGCGCGCCAGGCACTGGTGCTGGCCGGCGGCGGCATGAACATGGTCCTGCGCGACCGCAGCGGCCAGCAGCTCGTCAACACTGCGGCCGACTACGGCACCCTCTTGCCGGTCGATGGTTCGCCCCAGCTCGAGCGCGTATTCGCCACCGGCAAACCGGCGGTGTCGGATGTCTTCATCGGCCCCCTGCGCAAGCTGCCCAGCGTGAGGGTCGACGTCCCGGTGCAGGTGGGCGGCGAATTGCGCTATGTGCTGAGCATCGGCATGCGGCCCGACTACTTCCAGGACATCCTCACTCCCAAGTCCATCCCCGAAGGCGCGGTGGCTTCGCTGTTCGACCGCCAGGGCATCATTTTCGCCCGCAACGTCAATCCAGCTCAGTCGATCGGCAAACCGGTCAATCCGCTGCTGCGCAATGCGGCGGCGCGCGCCAGCGAAGGCACCATCGACTCGCGCTCGCGCGAAGGCATGCCGCTGGTGACCTCGTATTCGCGCTCCGCCCTCACCGGCTGGGGCGTCGCGATCGGGATCCCGCGCGCCGTCCTGCGCGCGGAACTGCTCGGGCAACTCGCCCTCATGGTGGGCGGCACGGCGGTGCTGTTCGCGATCGGGCTGTGCCTGGCCTGGCTGATCGGCGGGCGCATGGCCCGCTCGCTGCAGGCGCTGACCGGTCCGGCGCTGGCGCTCGGCAAGGGTGTGAAGCCGCAGCCGGTCACGGGCGTGTATGTGCGCGAAGCGGCCGAGGTGGCGGCCGCCATCGGCGACGCTGCAAGCCTGCTCGAGGAACGCTCGCGCGAACTGGCCGCCAAGGAATCGGCACTGCGCGAAACCCACATGCAGGCGCGCTTCGGCACCTGGCACTGGAGCCTGGGCAGCGAGGCCATCGAGGTTTCGGATTCGGTGCCGCATATCTTCGGCCGACCACTGCCGCCCTTCGCGCAACAGCGCGGCACCCTGCTGGTCGAAGAGTCGTGGCAGCAGGTCCAGCAGCTGATGACGGAACTGGTGCGCATCGGGGGCAACGGCAAGCTGCAGCTGCACGCCACCCATGCCGACGGCCACCGTATCTGGCTCGACTACCGCTGCGAGAGCGTGCACGGTCCCGATGGCCGGGTGTTGGCGCTGCGCGGCTCTGTGCAGGACGTGACCGATCGCGTACGCGCGGAAGAAGCGCTGCGCCACGCCGACCAGCGCAAGAACGAATTCCTCGCCATGCTCGCGCACGAGCTGCGCAACCCGCTGGCCCCGATCACCTCCGGCGCCCAGCTGCTCGGCCAGGACGGGCTCGACCCGGCGCGCACCAGGCAGATCAGCGGCATCATCGCGCGCCAGGCACGCCACATGGCCGGGCTGGTGGACGACCTGCTCGACGTGTCGCGCGTCACGCGCGGGCTGGTGGAGCTCAGCAAGCAGCGCATCGACATCAATGCCGTGGTGCTGGAGGCGGTGGAGCAGGTGCAGGCGCTGGTGCGCGACAAGGGCCACAAGCTCGAGGTCCGCACCCTGCCCCAGCCCTGCCACGTGTTCGGCGACCGCAAGCGCCTGGTGCAGGTGGTCGGCAACCTGCTGCACAACGCGGCCAAGTTCACCGACCGCGGCGGCGAGATCGCCGTCACCCTCGCCGCGGGCAGCGAGCTGGTGGTGCTGGAAGTGCGCGACAACGGCATCGGCATGCTGCGGGCGGAACTGGAACGCGCTTTCGACATGTTCGTGCAGGGCGAACGCACGCCCGACCGCTCGCTCGGCGGCCTGGGCATCGGCCTGGCGCTGGTGCGCAGCCTGGTCGAACTGCATGGCGGCAGCGTGGGTGTTGCAAGCAGCGGCCAGGGACAGGGCACCGTCTTCACGGTACGGCTGCCGCGCTGCACCGAGCGTGCTTCCGCTGGCCTGGATGCCGCAGCCGCGGCCGAGGCCTCGGCCTCGAACGTGAAAGTGCTGGTGGTGGACGACAACGTCGATGCGGCCCAGGTGCTGGCGATGTATGTCGGCGCCCAGGGCCACGAGGTACAGGTCGAGCATGATTCCACGGCGGCGCTGGCGCTGGCGCCCGGCTTTGCGCCGAACGTCTGCCTGCTCGATATCGGGCTGCCGGACATGGACGGCTACGAACTGGCGCGCCGCCTGCGCCGCGACCCGGCAACCGCGCGGGCGGTGCTGGTGGCGGTGACCGGCTATGGCCAGGAACAGGACCGCCGCAACAGCGCGGCGGCTGGTTTCGACCACCACCTGGTCAAGCCGGTGGACATGGCCAGCCTGGAGAAGATCCTCGCAGGCGTGGCCAGCGCATGACTACGCTTATCTCTTGACGCTGCCGAAGGTGTCGCCCTTCTTCCAGGCTGGCATGCTCGGGGCATTCGCCACCGCATAGCCCAGGTTCAGCGTGAACTGGGCCTGCTGCACCATGCCGGACAAATCCCAGTCGGCGCGGTACTCGTCGGTCACCTGGTGGTAATCCTTCTTGAAGCCCACCATTTTCTCGCTCGATGGCCCGTGCTGGTGCGCGAACTCGAAATGGCCGTCGCCCGAGAACACGGCCGAGCCGACATTGAAGGCCGGGACGCCCGCCTTGGCGAAATTGAAGTGGTCGGCGCGGAAGTAGGCGCCCGAGAGGTCGGGAATCGTCGGCGCGAGCTTCAGCCCCATGGTCTTCGCCACGGTGGCGGCAGTGTCGTACAGGGTGCTGCGCTCGGCGCCCGGCACGCCGATGTCCCTGGTCTTGCCGACGAAGTTCAGGCTGTCGAGATTCAGGTCTGCCGCGGTCTTCGCCAGCGGGACTACCGGGTTCTTCACATAGGCGGCGCTGCCCAGCAGGCCCTGCTCTTCGGCGGCCGGCCACAGGAAGACCTGGGTGCGGCGCGCCGGCTTTTTCACGGCTTCGGCAGCCATTGCCAGCAGCGCGGCGGTACCTGAGGCGTTGTCGATGGCGCCGTTGTAGATGCGATCTTTTTTACCTGCGCTTGCCTCTTCATCCATGCCCATGTGGTCCCAGTGCGACGAATACACGACCGCCTGCTCCTTCAGTTTCGGATCGGTACCCGGCACCAGCCCGACCACGTTGAACTGCTCGACCTGGCGGATGCCGGACTTCAGCTCGACATGGGTGGCGATCTTGAGGTCGACCGGGCGGAAGTCGCGGCTTTCGGCCTGCGCGCGGAGCTGCTCGAGGTTGAAGCCGGCGGCCGCGAACAGCTCGCGCGCGGTGTCTTCGTGCAGCCAGCCTTCGACCGGGTTGCCCGCGCCTGCCAGGTGGAAGCGCTCGTGCGAGAAGCCGTTGGCCGGCACGCTCCACGGGTAGGACGAAGATGGCAGCGTGTGGATCAGCAGCGCGCCGGCGGCGCCCTTGCGCACCGCTTCCTCGAACTTGTACAGCCAGCGGCCATACCAGGTGTAGGCCTTGCCGGCAAAGCGGTTCGGCTCCTGCGCGGTGGGCTGCGGGTCGTTGACCATCATGACCAGGATCTTGCCCTTCACGTCCACGTCCTTGTAGTCGTCCCATTTTTCTTCGGGCGCCGAGACGCCGTAGCCGACGAACAGCAGCGGCGCATCGAAGGCCACGCTGCTGCGGCCGCTGGCGGTGCCGAACACGATGCCCTTGCCGATTTCTGGAGCGAAGCGCTTGCCGCCGGCCTGGAAGCTCACGGCGCTGCCGGGCAGCAGCCTGGTGCCGCGGATGTCGACCTTCTGGCGGTAGCCGCCGCCGGGAATCTGCGTCAAGCCGATGATCGCGGCCTGGGTTTCCAGGTAGCGCACCGCGAGCTCGCCGCCGCGCTGGCCGGTGCCGCGGCCTTCGAACAAATCGTCGGCCAGGAAGGCCAGGTGGCCGCGCAGCACCGGTTCGGACACGGCCGGCGCCTGCTGGGCGAAGGCGGTACTGGACAGGGTCAGGGCAGCAGCAAGGGCGAGGGGGGAAAGTCGCATCAAGGGATCCGTATCGAGGTGGGCCGGCTTGGCAAACTGCCATCTTAACCCAGCGCCCATAGAGCGGGCGATCCCCATTGCGGCTTGACCCATGGCGGGCCTATACTTGTCGTTCACTCAACAGGAAGCGTCCATGACCATCACGCGCCGTACTGCGGTCACTTTACTCGCCGCCCTGCCCCTCACGGCCCACGCCACACCAGATACGAAGGACAGCAACATGTACGGTTTGATCGGAAAAATGCGCGCCCAGCCGGGCCAGCGCGAGGCCTTGATCGCCATCCTGCTCGAAGGAACAAAGGCCATGCCGGGCTGCCTGGGCTATGTCATCGCCAAGGACAAGCTCGACGCGGACGCGCTGTGGATTACCGAAACCTGGGACAGCCAGGCCAGCCACAAGGCGTCGCTGGCGCTGCCGCCGGTACAGGCTGCGATTGCCAAAGGCCGCCCGCTGATCGCGGGCTTCGGCGAACGCTTCGAGACCGAGCCGGTGGGCGGGCACGGGCTGGCCAAGCCACGCTGAGGAATCAGGCGGCGGTGGGCGCGCCGGCGAAGGGTCGTGCGTCGATGGGAAGATCGATCACGAAGGCGGTGCCGTCTTCGGCGGAACTCGACATCAGCACGCTGCCGCCATGCGCCTCGGCGACGCGGCGCACATAGGGCAGGCCAACGCCCCAGCCCTCGCCCAGTCCCTGGTTGCCGGCGCGGCGATAGAGCTGGAAGATGCTCTCGCTGTCTTCGGGCGCAATCGGCGCGCCCTGGTTATGCACCATCACCTGCACCCGCTCGACCGTGGTGGACACCACCAGCCGGATGGCCGCATCGCGCGCGCCATACTTGATCGCGTTGTTGACGAGGTTTTCGATGGTCCGCTGCACGGCTTCGCGGCACCACCAGCCCTCGACCGCCTCGGGCCCGATATCGACCTCGACCGGGTGGAAGATTTCCGCCGACTGCGCCACTTCGCGGACCAGCTCCACCATGTCCATCTGCGCCAGCGTGAGGCGCACCGGCCCGGTCTTGCAGAAGGCAATCCCGTTGAGCAGTTCGCGCGTCATGCCGTCCATGCGCTGGGTGCTGGCGACGATCTTTTCGGCGTAGCGGCGCACAGTGGCGTCGCCCGAGGTATGGCCGATCATTTCCGCCGCCATCTGGGCAGTGGACAGCGGCGTGCGCAGGTCGTGCGCCATCGAGGCGACGAACTGTTCGCGCAGCGCGGCCTGCACCACGATGAAGGCGTTGGCGCTTTCGCGGATGGTGGCGTCGATGTGGGCAGACAGGGTGGCGCGTTGGGTGTCCTCGAGCGCGACGCCATGATGTTCGAGCTCGCGAAACAGCACGTCGCGGAAGATCTGCATCTCGTGGATGACGGCGGTGGCGTCGTACATCGTCATGCGGGCACGCTCGCCGCCATGCTCACTGGCGACCGCGCCCAGGTCGGTGACCACGCGCGCCGAGTGGCCTGGCGTGAGCAGCGCCGCCAGGGTATCGAAATAGGCAGGGATGGTGTTCTCGAGGATCGGCAGCGCCAGCTCCTTCGCCTGCGGCACGTGGCCGCGCACTTCCTCCATCCAGGCTTCGATGAGCGGCGTACGCAATGCCACCATCGCGCGTGTGACGGGCGACAGGTCGGGGTCAATCGGGGACAGGTGCCCGGTCAGGTTTGCATTCATTACCGGTGGGGACCCTGGTCGAGTGTACAAAAAAGCACGAAACTGGAGTCTACACGACGCTCTTCAGGGGCGGCGCGTGAATGCGGGTGGGGCTGATGGGCTCGGTGTATTAGCTCATCTTATGAATGAAGTCGCGAAATAAGATGAGCTGATACACCGTAGGGTGGGCAGATTCTGCCCACGCGTTCAACGAACAGGTGCACGCCACGGAGCTGGCCTTCACACGTGATTTGAACGCGCGGGCGGGAGACCCGCCCACCCTACGATTTCAGGTATTGCATGTACTTCGCGACTCCGTTGGCCACATCCGTAAACGGCTCGGTGTACCCAGCCGCACGCAGCGCGCCAATATCGGCCTGCGTAAAACTCTGGTGCTTCCCCTTGAGCTTGTCCGGAAACGGCAAATACTCCTTTAGGGGCGGCGCGTGAATGCGGGTGAGGCTGATGGGCTCGGTGTATTAGCTCATCTTATGAATGAAGTCGCGAAATAAGATGAGCTGACACACCGTAGGGTGGGCAGATTCTGCCCACGCGTTCAACGAACAGGTGCACGCCACGGAGCTGGCCTTCACACGTGATTTGAACGCGCGGGCGGGAGACCCGCCCACCCTACGATTTCAGGTATT
>NZ_JABAIV010000005.1:0-132891 GCF_013003915.1 Telluria aromaticivorans | reverse complement strand
TTGCATGTACTTCGCGACTCCGTTGGCCACATCCGTAAACGGCTCGGTGTACCCAGCCGCACGCAGCGCGCCAATATCGGCCTGCGTAAAACTCTGGTACTTCCCCTTGAGCTTGTCCGGAAACGGCAAATACTCCAGCAGCCCCTTCTCCACGATCTGCTCCAGCGACAGAGGCTCACCACCTTCATTGGCCAGCGCATTGACCGTCGCCACCGCCAGGTCATTGAACGGCTGCGCGCGCCCGGTACCCAGGTTGAACACGCCGCGCTTATCCGGGTGATCGAGGAAGAACAGGTTCACCTTCACCACGTCCTCGATGTAGACGAAGTCGCGCATCTGGGTGCCGGCCTCATAGCCCTCGTTGGCGCCGAACAGCTTGACCTTGCCCTCTTTCTGGAACTGGTGGTACTGGTGGAAAGGCACCGAGGCCATCGTGCCCTTGTGGCCTTCGAGCGGGCCATAGACGTTGAAGTAGCGCAGGCCGACGACCTGGCTGCCTTCCCGAATGCCATGATGCCGCCAGTGGCGGCGCATGTACTGGTCGAACAGGAATTTCGAATAGCCGTAGACGTTCAGCGGGCGCTCGTGCGCGCGCTCTTCCTTGAATACGGTGCCGCCGCCGTAGACCGCGGCCGACGAGGCGTAGATGAAGGGAATGCCTTCGCGCCGGCAGAACTCGAACAGCGCGATCGTGTAGTCGTAGTTATTCTTCATCATGTAGACGCCATCGGTCTCCATGGTGTTGGAGCAGGCGCCCTGGTGCAGCACGGCCGTGAACTTGCCGTCGAATTCTCCGGCCTTCAGGCGCACCAGGAAGTCGTGCTTGTCGGCGTAATCGGCCAGTTCGGCATCGACGATGTTCAGGAATTTATCCGGACGCGACATGTTATCGACCGCGAACACGCTGAACGGCTTGCGCTTCGACAGCGCGTGCACCAGGTTGGCCCCGATGAAGCCTGCTGCGCCTGTGACCAGTATCATTTTCTACCTCGTTTCAATATGCGTTCTAGGCTGCGGCCAGCATCGGCTGCAGCGGTTGCCAGACGTCGCTTGGCAGGATTTGTTTCATGCAGTTCTGGTGGCCCAGCGGGCATTCGCGCTGCTGGCAGGGCGAGCACTCGATGTGCAGCCACAGCATCTTGGCCAGTCTTGACAACGGCGGCGTGTGGCGCGGGTCGGTCGGGCCGTAGATGGCCACCACCGGGCGGTGCAGCGCGGCGCCGATGTGCATCAGGCCGGAGTCATTGGTGACCACCACGGCCGCGCGCGAAATCAGCGCGATCGCTTCGCCTAGCTTCGTGGAGCCGGCCAGGTTGTGCGCGCCGGGTACCAGCGCGGTGATCTCGTCGCAGACCGCGCGGTCCTTCGGGGAACCGAGCAGCAGGATCTGCGCGTCTGGGCGGTTGGCGACGATGGTCTGGGCCAGTTCGGCGAAATACGGGGCTGGCCAGCGCTTGGCCGGGCCGAATTCAGCGCCGGGCGCAAATGCCACGTAGGTCCCGGCCGGCAGGCCGAGACGCGCGATGGCGGCATCGGCCAGTTCGGGGGCGACGGTCATTTCGGGTTCCGGCAACTTGTCCGGGCGCGGCAGCTGGCGCACCGGCTTGTCGGCCAGCGCGGCATAGAACTGCGCCATCGGGCGCGGCGCGGCCTTGTCGTCGTGGTGCATCACGTTCACCAGGCCGTAGCGCATTTCGCCCTTGTAGCCCACGCGGCGCTTGATCCCGGCCAGCCAGGGGATCAGCGCGAACTTGAGGGTATTGGGCAGCACGTAGGAATCCGCATAGCCGCGCGCCTTGAGGATCTTCGCGAACGCGCGGCGTTCGGCCCACTGCAGCGAGCCATGCTTGAACGGCGACTCGATCACGGAATCCACCTCGCGCATGGCGCGCCACACCGGCGCGACCCAGGTCGGGGCCAGCACGTCGATCGGGCGGTCGGGGTGGAGTTCCCGCAGGCGCCGCAGCAGCGGCTGCGCCATGACGGCGTCGCCGATCCAGTTGGGGGAAATGACAAGCGTGCGCAAGATGGGGCCTTCTTTGTGATTCAGCGGAACCCGGTCGAGATCGCGGTCCCTGCATTCGGAATCCGCGATTATAGCAACCGCGGCGAAAGCCTTCCTGCCGCCGGGATGCGGGGAGGCAGGCGGACCCGATCGGCTCGCCTACGAGGGCGCTGGCCGTTGCGACATGAGCAGCCGGACGGGCTGCTGTACCGTGATTTGAACGCGTGGGCAGGTAAAACAGTCCAGTGGACTGTTTTACGCCCACCCTACGATGAGGCGCTGCTGAAGTTTTCTACCCGCTGCCCATGCAAGGCATCGCGCCAGCTATTCCCGATATTTGCGCACACGAAGCGGCACATCGACGCCGCCTGCTGCTGCAGCATGCGCTGGTGGTTCGCCTGCAGGAATTTACCGAGCGCTTCGTACAGGTCCCACATCACCTCTTCGGTATCGTGCGATCCGAGCTTGGCCGGGATGATGGTGTCCGGGTCGATCATGGCTTCGCGCAGCGCCGCCAGCAGTTCGGTCACCGGCATCCTGCGCCACATGACCGCCAGGCGCGGCACGTTGTGGAAGATGTGGCGGAAATAGATGCGGTTGGTCGAATAGGCGTCCCAATAGGCCTTGCCGCGCTCGGTCTCACTGAGGAAGGCTTCGAAGCGGCCCAGCAGGGTCTCGGCCCGCGAACGTGTGGCATCGTGCGTGGTCAGCACCGACACGCCAAGGCTGCTCGTGACGCGGTCGATCGGTGCGGCGATGGCGATGCGGTTGGTGTCCGGCGACTTGCCCCACAAGAGGCCGACCACGAGGTTATTGTCCTCGTCGACCTGGTGCACGATGGCCGATCCGGAATCGCCGTGGTCGACGAACTCGTGGCCGCTGCCGCAGATGAACAGCATGTCCTGGAACAGCTCGAGATTGGCGGCCAGCCCGCTGTAGTGGATCGCCGTAATGCTGCCGAAGGTCAGGCCGGTGGAGACCCCGCGCTTGGCGACGGCAAACGGCAAATCGTCCTTGGTGAGCTCATGAGTGCCGGTGACGGCGCCGATTTCGCGGATATAAGGCAGGCCGGTATCGTTGTAGTAATCCAGGCTGACGATCGCCGCGTCGACTTCCGAGCTGTCGTGGATGTCGACCGTGGTGCCGATTTCATCGCATTTCACTTTTGCGGGCTGGTAGACGGTGGCGCCGACGGTGCCCACCACGTGGGCGGCCGACAGCGCATAACAGCTGCCATCGGGCTTTTTCACCATGCAGCCGAGCGTGCCGAAATAGTAGCCGACGCTGAGCTTGGTGCCGCCGACCAGCGGCCGGTACTTGCCATTGTCTTCGTACATGGCGCGCTTCTCGGCGCTGCCGTCGCAGCGGATGATGGGCGCATGCTCGATCACGTCGATGGGGAAACCGTCGACCTCGACCGGGATCTGCTCGTCGCGGGGAATGGATGCCAATGTTCGCTTGCGGGTCAGGTGAACGCAGATGGCCAACTGGCCGGATGGCTGGCCTTTCACGCGCTTCACACCGATGCTCGTTCCGTGTACGCCCGGAATCGTCATCGCCATGGCGTGAAAATACTCTTTCGCCTGCTTCATCTGCTCGAAAGTCAGATCGTCCATCGTCGCTCTCCCCCTAGAAAGTAACGCAGCGGTAACTGGCTTTACGCCAAGAAAATATTAATTTAGCACTAACGCAATGCTGAGTCACCGGGTATTTACGCAGTGAGCATATAAATAGTCGCAAATAGCTGACATGCCATATCGGGCCGGCTAATTGCATGGCCAGGAGTGAAAAATGGCCGCTTCGAAGGCGGCCATTCGGGACGGTCCGGATGCGTTTCAGCGGCAGGCGCCGACTTCATTCAGCATCCTGAACTGGGCATCCATCATCACAGGATTCGGGTCGTGTCCGGTGCGCGGCAACATGACGAACTGCTTGCGCGGCGCCTGGATACTGTCGAAATAGCGCTTGCTGGTGGCCGGCATCGTCACCAGGTCATGCTCGCCCTGCAGCATGAAGACCGGGACCGCAAAGTCGGCGCCGAGCTTGTACAGGTCTAGTTTTGATGCGATGCCGTCGCCCTTGTAGCCGACGAACTGCAGCCAGGAGTAATCTTCGCCGGCCGTGTAGTCGGCTTCATATTGCGCGGTCGTATATTCAGGCGATGGCTTCCACCAGGATTTCGGCGCCGGTTCGGTGCTGAGGGCTTCGTATTTGCGCGTGACGCGGCGCAGGATGCCGGGACTGCGCGGGTTGGTCCAGGGCGGCGCGCCCAGGGCTTCCAGTTTTGAGATTGAATCCTGGTCGTTCGCGGCGCGCGCCAATGCAAGCGTGGCGTTATAGCTGTCCTGGTCGCCGAAACGGCCAACGAGTTGTCCGGTGCCGATGTAGGCGCAGAAGGCCTCCGGCCACGACTTCACCATGTGCACGGCAAGCATCGATCCCCAGGAGCCGCCCATCAGGATCACTTTGCGCTTGCCGAACCGCTTCGCGACTTCACGGGCGAGCTCGATGCCATCGTCGCGCAGGCGCTCGACCACCAGCGGTTCGTCTTCGGCCGGGCGATTGCGGCCGTAGGTCATGCCCGAGCCACGCTGGTCCCATTGCACCAGCGTGAAATCCTTTTGCCATGATTGGTAGACCTGGTCGGCATAAGGGGTGGACGGGTTGCCGGGGCCGCCATGCACGATCAGGACCAGCGGGTTGGCGCAGTTGCTGCCCTTGATGCGCACCCATTGGTCGATGCCGCCGATGCGCATGAAGCCTTTGGCGTCGACGGATTTGCCGGGGCTGGTGCAGGCGGTTTTGCCGAAGCTGTCGATTGCGGGCGATGTTGTTGCGGCCTGGGTGGGGCCGGTGCACAGGGCGAGCAGTATGGTGGCGGAAAGAACTGAGCTGCGCAGGCTGATTGTCGTTGTCATGCTTCTCGTCGAGTGTTGATAAGGAAACACTACAGAGGGTACAACACAACATCGCGGCAAAATGCGTGGAATTTCACGGCACTGCTTCCCTTGGTCCTCAATGCCAGGTGTCGCCCCGTCATTCCGCACCGATCTGACTTTTTGCAGATCGAGACTGTTTCGTGATGCTCCCGCCCGCGGCCCTTGCGCTCCTTGGGCGCTGTCCTAGACTGAATCATCGGGCACCCGCAATGTGCGTTACCGCTGTGCGGCATTCCGATGGCACGACATTACGCTGATTCGGCGCGACGCCCTGTCCCAAAGGCCCAGTTTGCTTTGTGAAGGAATGATCATGCGTCCCCTATCCTTACTCCTGCCCGCCGCCCTGCTTGTACTGGCTTCCAGCGCGGGCGCCCAAACCCAGACCTATCCACGCCCCGATACGTCGCCCATCTCGACCGTGACCGTGACGGCCCCGGCCAAGACAGTCCGGCTCCGGGATGAACAGGTCCGCGAAATTGCCGGTACCTATGCCATGTCGAATGGCTGGAACCTGAGAGTGCGCGGCACGCCGCGTTACATTGACGCGACCATCGATAACGAAAAGCCCCTGCGGCTCCAGCCGGTCTCGGCGGACAAGTTCGTGTCCGGGGATGGGAACGTGACGATGGAATTCAACCGGGGTTCGTCGCGTGAAGATATGTTGATGAGCTATGTGCCGGATCCGAAGAATCCGGGGAGGGTGGAGGTGTCGGCGCAGAGGGAGAAACGGTGAGGGTGTGGGCTGCAGCTAGCTGAAACAGCCACTAAGACTCTCCTTATATAGCCGCCTCGAGCGCGAAGCCAATGGCGAAAAGCCTAGCGGCGAGCGTTGCAAGGTGGCAGAGGCCGACACCCCGTCCATGCGCCACCTTTAGTGCAGCGATTGGCTGCTGCTGAGAAAAGCCCGCACCGAAAGGTAGCGGGCTTTACACTTTCCTGAGTTTACTTTGTCTTCGACGAACGGTATTCCTCGATCGCTATAGCGTAGTTCTCGAGTTCGTCAATTACCTCATGAAAAATCACTAGTGCACGTCCCTGTACATCGGCATTGACCTCATCTGGAGACATGTTTCCGATTTCGATCGAAGCACGTTCCTTTGCAAGCTTGCGAACTTCAGCTGCAAATAACAATCTAGCGTAGTCCATCGCCATCCCTCCTGAAAGAAATTATCGGAAGCACAATGTGTTAACGCCGGACGCTTTGACCAGTTTAAGCCCCGAAGCGCAGCGGTTTGGCGTCACTGTATGTTACGCCGCTCCATGGTCCTTGTCAGACGATCTGCATACCGTGCCGCGCCATTGGAAGCTTCTGACTGCCTGGAAAGGCCGGCACCACACGAAAGCTGATTCGCCATTGGGGTTACCGGTGAAACGCACCAGTCGGCTTTCCTTTGGTAAACGCCCAATCACTCTGCGCCCGAGTGGCGCAATACCGGTGCGTCTTACCGAAGCTATTGCTTCGCGCGGTGACAGCGAACGCCTGCTGGGGGGGGTGTGCACGCATCGCGCGCCCTCGGCGCGCGGGGCTGTCGCCGTTGGCGGCAGCACAATGGCGATTCGGAGAGGCACGCGCGAGTACGCGCGAGGCCTTCGAATCCCCCGCGGAGGGCGCGCAGGCGCCCTCCTACTCTCAGGCTGGTGTGCACGCATCGCGCGCCCTCGGCGCGCGGGGCTGTCGCCGTTGGCGACAGCAAAGTGGCGATTCGGAGAGGCACGCGCAAGTACGCGCGAGGCCTTCGAATCCCCCGCGCAGAGCCTGCAGGCGCCCTCCTACTCTCAGGCTGGTGTGCACGCATCGCGCGCCCTCGGCGCGCGGGGCTGTCGCCGTCGGCGACAGCAAAGTGGCGATTCGGAGCGGCACGCGCGAGTACGCGCGAGGCCTTCGAATCCCCCGCGCAGAGCCCGCAGGGGCTCTGCTTCTCTCAGGCTGGTGTGCACGCATCGCGCGCCCTCGGCGCGCGGGGCTGTCGCCGTCGGCGACAGCAAAGTGGCGATTCGGAGAGGCACGCGCGAGTACGCGCGAGGCCTTCGAATCCCCCGCGCAGAGCCCGCAGGGGCTCTGCTTCTCTCCGCCATGAAACAAAAAAAATGGCCACCCGAGGGTGGCCATTTTCTTTTGTATTCCTGGCGGAGAGAGGGGGATTCGAACCCCCGGTAGGCTATGAACCTACACACGCTTTCCAGGCGTGCGACTTAAACCACTCATCCATCTCTCCTGATGGTCCTCGTGTCTCCACGAAGCCGCCTATTATATCAAGGATTCTCTTCTATACAAGACTGTTCCGGCAAGCCGTCATGGCGCCGCATCAAGCGGCCAGCGCCGGCGCCAGGGGCGCAGGACGTGGCGGACCGGGTTCACCTGAGTGCCAACCTCCTCGTCCCCGACCAGTCCGCGCCGCTTCAGGTGGCGCAGCGCGGCCTGTACCGCAGACTTCGACAGCCCCGTTTTCACGGCGATCGCCTGCAGGCTGGCCGGCACCTGGTCACGGCCAAGCGCTTGCGCGCTGTACAGCAGGTGCAGGTAGACGACGAAGGCGGCGGGGCGGCGGTCGTGGCCGACGAGGTCGGGCATCAGGACCTCGAACACGTAGGCGTCGAGCGAAGACTGGCGGGTAGTCATGAATACTATAGTAAGGAAAGATACAGGAGGGCGCGAGTCTGACACGATAATGCTCGCAATGACAACCACCGCAGGCCTTCCATGATCACCCAACTGAAATTCGTCAGCATCCCGGTCTCGGACCAGGACCGCGCCCTTGCCTTCTATACCGAACAGCTTGGCTTCGACATCGCCACCGACCAGCCGATGGGTCCGGGCAAGCGCTGGATCGAACTGCGCATCGGCGCTTCTAGCACGCGCGTCGTGCTGTTCACGCCGGATGGGCAGGAAGACCGTATCGGCAGCTTCTTCAATGGCTCGTTCGCCTGCGACAACGTCGAAGCGACCTATCGCCAGCTGAGCGGGCGCGGTGTCGAGTTCGTCGATCCGCCGACTACCCAGCCTTGGGGTTCGTATGCGAAATTCCGTGATCCGGACGGGAATACCTTCGTGCTGTCGTCTTCCTGATACGCCGGGCTAAGCACCGCGCATGAAATGCAGCCGCCAGGGCGGCATTGCCGTGTCTGGTAACGGATTTTGCGGTTTGGCGTACGCGGCGGTATCAGCGGAATGGTATCGTTGCCCGGATTAAACTCTCCACCCTGAGCCGCCGTGAAACGCAAAGCCCTGTATTACATCATCTTCACCGTCGCTGCAGCCGGCGCCGGCGCCGGCAGCTGGATCGTCAGCCTCCAGTCCCCTTCGCCACCAGCTCCTGCCACGGCCAGCAAGCCCGCATTCGATACCAGCGCCATCGCGGGCGACATGAAGACGATGCTGGCGTCCTACCGCAAGATCATCGTGCTGACCCAGGACGAAGCGGCGCTGTCGGCGGAGGAGCGGGCGCAGGCCAACGGCGTCGGGCAGCAGCTGTTCCACGAGAACCAGGAACGGGTTGGCAAAGTCGACGCTGCGCTGGCCCAGCTGGTCGCCTCACCCAACCCGGCCCGCTTCGATGCGCTCGGCACCCTGCTCGATTACGTCGAGTCGGGCGAAGGCCTGTATGACGCGGACCGGCTGGCTTTTCGCGAGCTGATGCAGTCGCTGCTGGCGCAGGTGGCCAAGGATTCGTCGCTGCCGGCGATCAAGCTGCACAAACGCATTTCCGAAGACCTGGATGCGCTGGCGGAGATCGAACGCAATTACGAGAAGGAGATCCGCGCGGTGTTCGGGCGGTTCGAGTCGCGCTCGATCATCCTCAAGCGCGAGAAATGGGAAAGCTATGTCGCCTACCTGAAAACCCTGTACCAGCGCGAGCGCATCCTGAAGGACTACGGCTTTGTCGCGCCCTACCCGGCCAGGCCGGAACCGCAGGCCCCTTCGACGCCAGCGCAGGCGGGCGTCGAAGAAGGCGAGATCTTCGGCAAGACGCTGCCCAGGAAAACCGTGGTGCTGACCTTCGATGACGGCCCGCACCGCCGCTACAGCGACGAGATCGCAGCCATCCTCAAGCAGTACAACGCGCCGGCGATCTTCTTCAGCGTGGGGCGCAATATCGGCGCGGTCGACGCGCAGGGCAAGGCCAAGCTCAATGGCGGCGCGGACGTGATGCGCCGGCTGAAGCAGTCGGGCTATGTGCTGGCCAACCACAGCTTTTCGCATGCCCAGCTGTCCAAGCAGACCGGCGACGGCCTGAAGGCGGAAATCCTGAATACGGATACGCTGCTCAAGGCCGTGGACCCGCAGCGCTCCAGCCTGTTCCGCTTCCCCTACGGCGCGCGAAACCGCGAAGGCATGCAGGCGCTGGAAGCCGCGCGCTTGACGTCGGTGATGTGGAATATCGATTCGCTCGACTGGGCAGACCCGGTGCCCTCGTCCATCGCCGACCGCGTGCTGCGCACCGTCGACAAGGAAGGCCGCGGCATCATCCTGTTCCACGACATCCACGAGCGCACCGTGAAGGCGCTGCCGGCCATCCTAGATCGGCTGGTGGCCGACGGCTACCAGTTCGCGGGCTGGGATGGCGAAAGCTTCAAGGTAGCGAATGCCACGGCGCCCGCGCCGGTGCAGCGTTCGGCGGCGACCGGCTATGCGAATTCGTGGGCGATCGTGGTCGGGATCGACAAGTACCAGAAATGGCCGCAACTCCACTATGCGGTGCGCGATGCCGAAGGCGTGGGCCAGATGCTGGTGCAGAAGTTCGGCTTTGCCCCCGAGCGCGTGATCACGCTCAAGAATGAGGCAGCGACCCGCAGCGGCATCCTGGCGGCTTTCCACGACAAGCTCGCGCACGGCAACCTGCAGCCGAACGACCGCATCTTCGTGTTCTTCGCGGGGCATGGCGCGACACGCAAGCTCAGTTCGGGACGTGACCTGGGCTATATCGTCCCGGTCGACGCCGACCCCAACAACCTGGCCACGGATGCGATCCCGATGACCGAAATCCAGAACATCGCGGAAAGCCTGCCGGCCAAGCACGCGCTGTTCGTGATGGACGCCTGCTACAGCGGCCTGGGCCTGACGCGCGGTGCCGCGAATGCTTCCTTCCTGCGCGATAACGCAAAGCGCCTGGGCCGCCAGATGCTGACAGCCGGCGGCACCGATCAACTGGTGTCGGACGGCGGACCGAACGGCCATTCGGTGTTCACCTGGACGCTGCTGCAGGGCCTGGGCGGCAAGGCCGACCTGAATGGCGACAGTCTGATTACCGGAACCGAGCTGGCGGCTTATGTGGCGCCGGCGGTGTCGAGCGTGTCGCAGCAGACGCCGGCCTTCGGCAGCCTGCCGGGCTCGGAAGGCGGCGAGTTCGTGTTCGAACTGCCGGAGGAAAGCGAGTTCCTGAATACCGGCACGGCGCAGCTGTCGAACGATGCGATTGCGCTCAATACCAAGCTCGATGCGCAGGCGTCGGCGCCGGCGGCGACGGTGGTGGTGAAGGATTTGCAGGGCTTTGATACGCGGATCACGGCGCCGGCTGTGGTGCCGAGATCAAGCCGGCAGCAGGCGCAGCGGGCCAATGACCAGGGGCTGCTGCTGTACAAGGAGAAGCAGTATGCGCAGGCGGAGGCGCAGTTCACCGAGGCCCTCAAGCTGCGGCCGAACTTTGCGCTGGCGGCAAATAACCTGGGCTTCGTGTTTTATAAGCAGGACAAGTATGCCGAGGCGGCAAGGTGGTTCGAGAATGCGGTGAAGATGGATCCGTCACGGGCGATCGCGTACAGGAATCTGGGCGATGCGCATGCGCGGGCGGGGGACAAGGCGAAGGCGAAGGCGGCGTACAAGACCTACCTGGAGCTGGCGCCGGGAGGGTCGGGGGCGGGGTATGCGAAGGAGCAGATGGAGAGGTTGTAGTCGGGCGCCGGGACGGACGACTTTGTAGGGTGGGCGGGTCTCCCCGCCCACGCGGTGATCGTTATCGGCGCCGTCTTCGCGAGTCAGCCTACGGTAATGCTGCCCGTGCGGCTGTTCCAAGCTCAACTATCACCGCGTGGGCAGGAAACCTGCCCACCATACGATTGACCAGCAGTACTTAAGTTACCGGCACCAGGCCAGTGGCCCGGGTTACCAGCCGCCCACCCAACGAAGCCTTACGCGGACTCTTTCAGCTGATCCAGGATTGCCGGATTCTCCAGCGTCGACACGTCCTGCGTAATGGCCTCGCCCTTGGCCAGCACCCTCAGCAGGCGGCGCATGATCTTGCCGGAGCGGGTTTTCGGCAAATTGTCGCCGAAGCGGATTTCCTTCGGCTTGGCGATCGGGCCGATTTCCTTGGCGACCCAGGTGCGCAATTCGGCGGCCAGTTTCTTGGCATCCTCGCCGCTTGGGCGAGCCTGTTTCAACACCACGAAGGCGCAGATCGATTCGCCCGTGGTTTCGTCCGGCTTGCCGACCACCGCCGCTTCCGCGACCATCGGGTGCCCGACCAGGGCCGATTCGATTTCCATCGTGCCCATGCGGTGGCCCGAGACGTTCAGCACGTCGTCGATGCGGCCGGTGATGGTGAAATAGCCGGTGTCCTTGTTGCGGATCGCGCCGTCGCCAGCCAGGTAGTACTTGCCGCCCAGTTCTTCAGGGAAATAGCTGGTGCGGAAGCGGTCCGGGTTGTTCCAGATGGTGCGGATCATCGACGGCCAGGGGCGCTTGACCACCAAAATGCCGCCCTGCCCGTTCGGCACGTCGGCGCCGGATTCGTCCACGATCGCGGTCATGATGCCCGGCAGCGGCAGCGTGCACGAACCCGGCACCAGCGGGGTGGCGCCCGGCAGCGGGGTGATCATGTGGCCGCCGGTTTCGGTCTGCCAGAAGGTGTCGACGATCGGGCAGCGCTCCTCGCCGACGTTCTTGTAGTACCACATCCAGGCTTCCGGATTGATCGGCTCGCCGACCGAACCGAGCAGGCGCAGGCTCGAGCGGTCGAAGTTCTTCGGGTGCACCTTCTCGTCCACGTCGGAGGCCTTGATGAGCGAGCGGATCGCGGTGGGCGCCGTGTAGAAGATCGAGACCTTGTGCTTGGCGATGGTTTCCCAGAAGCGGCCCGCATGCGGATAGGTGGGCACGCCTTCGAACACGATCTGGGTGGCGCCGACCGCCAGCGGGCCATAGGCGATATAGGTGTGGCCGGTAACCCAGCCGATGTCGGCGGTGCACCAGAACACGTCGCTTGGTTTGATGTCGAAGGTCCACTTCATGGTGAGCGCGGCCCACAGCAGGAAGCCGCCGGTGGCGTGCTGCACGCCCTTTGGCGTGCCGGTGGAGCCCGAGGTGTAGAGGATGAACAGCGGATGCTCGGCATCGACCCATTCCGGCTCGCATTCGGCGCTCTGGCCGTCGACCAGCTCATGCAGCCAGGTGTCGCGCCCTTCCTGGAAGGCGATGTTGCCGCCGGTGCGCTTGTAGACGATGACGTCGCGGATGGTGGTGATGCCGCCCAGCGCCAGCGCCTCGTCGACGATGGCTTTCAGTGGCAGCGATTTGCCGCCGCGCAGTTGCTCGTCGGCGGTGATGACGGCCACGGCGCCGGCGTCGATGATGCGTTCCTGCAGCGATTTGGCCGAGAAGCCGCCGAATACCACCGAGTGGGTGGCGCCGATGCGGGCGCAGGCCTGCATGGCGGCCACGCCTTCGATCGACATCGACATGTAGATGATGACGCGGTCGCCCTTCTTGATACCGCGGCTCTTCAGGCCGTTGGCGAACTTGCAGACGCGTTCGTACAGCTCACGGTAACTGGCGCGGACCACAGTGCCGTCGTCCGCCTCGAAGATAATGGCGGTCTTGTCGGCGTTGCCATTGGCCAAGTTGCGGTCGAGGCAGTTGTACGAGGCATTGAGCTGGCCGTCGCCAAACCATTTATAGAAGGGCGCGTTCGATTCGTCGAGCGTGCTGGTGAATGGCTTGTGCCAGTCGATGTTCTCGCGCGCCAGGCGCGCCCAGAAACCTTCGTAGTCGGTGGCGGCCTCGGCGCACAGCTTTTCATAGGCCTGCATGCCGGAGATCGCGGCCTTGGCGGCGAACTCGGCCGGCGGTTGGAAAACCCGGCTCTCCTGCAGGGTGAATTCTTCGTGCTTGGTCTCGTTCTCGGCCATTGTCGTCTCCATTGTAGTAAGTTTTACAGGACACCTTAGGGGCGCTCGCTTACTGAGCCCTTACACAAGCCGCCGCAGTGCGCCCTCTGCTGAATACCATTCTACCAACGCTGTCGGAAAGCGGCGAAGGAACCGGCAGCGGCGCGCTAGCGGGTGTAAAATGCTCGGCTGTATTTGTCCGAATTCCAGGAGTCGACACCCCGATGGCCCAGCAATTTCCCGATACCCCACAGAAAAAACTCGCCCCTTTGCCGGGGTTGATTTTTGCGAGCCGCTGGCTGCAACTGCCGCTCTACCTTGGACTGATACTGGCGCAGTGCGTTTACGTATTCCACTTCTGGGTCGAGCTGAAAGACCTGATCGGCGCCGCGATGGGCAACGCCGATTCGCTCAAACATATCCTCGACGCAGTCACAGTGATGGGCGCCGAGCGCCCGACGAAGCTGACTGAAACCACAATCATGCTGGTCGTGCTTGGCCTGATCGACGTGGTCATGATTTCGAACCTGTTGATCATGGTGATCGTCGGCGGCTACGAAACTTTTGTCTCGCGCATGCATCTCGAAGGCCACCCGGACCAGCCGGAATGGCTGTCGCACGTGAACGCCTCGGTGCTCAAGACCAAGCTGGCGATGGCGATCATCGGCATTTCGTCGATTCACTTGCTCAAGACCTTCATCAATGCGGCGAACTACGACGAAAAAACGCTGCTGTTCCAAACCGTGATTCATTGCGCCTTCCTGCTGTCGGCCCTGGCGATTGCCTATACTGACCGCATCGTCATGACCACTCACCAGTCGAAGCAACATTAATTTCTATTTACGAGAACTTCCATGGCCACCGTTATCACCCAAAGCGACCTCATCGAATCGGTCGCGGCAGCCCTCCAGTACATCAGCTACTACCATCCGGCCGACTATATCCAGCATCTGGCGCGCGCGTATGAGACGGAGCAAAGTGCGGCAGCGAAGGACGCCATCGCCCAGATCCTGACGAACTCGCGCATGTGCGCGGAAGGCAAGCGTCCGATCTGCCAGGACACCGGCATCGTCAACGTGTTCCTGAAGATCGGCATGGGCGTGCGCTTCGAAGGCTTCACCGGCACCGTCACCGACGCCGTCAACGAAGGCGTGCGCCGTGCCTACGCCTTCGAGGACAACAAGCTGCGCGCCTCGATCGTGGCCGACCCGCATTTCGAGCGCAAGAACACCAAGGACAACACCCCGGCCGTGGTCCACATGGAACTGGTCGAAGGCGAGACCGTCGACGTGAAAGTGGCGGCCAAGGGCGGCGGCTCGGAAAACAAGACCAAGTTCGTCATGCTCAACCCGTCCGACTCGCTGGTGGACTGGGTCATGAAGACCGTGCCGCTGATGGGCGCCGGCTGGTGCCCGCCGGGCATGCTCGGCATCGGCATCGGCGGCACCGCCGAGAAGGCGATGCTGATGGCGAAAGAGTCGCTGATGGAAGACATCGACATGTACGAGCTCAAGCAGCGCGGCCCGCAGAACAAGACCGAAGAACTGCGCATCGAACTGTGCGACAAGATCAATGCGCTGGGCATCGGCGCCCAGGGCCTGGGCGGCCTGACCACCGTGCTCGACGTGAAGATCAACATGTACCCGACCCACGCAGCCTCGAAGCCGGTGGCGATGATCCCGAACTGCGCGGCCACCCGCCACGCCCACTTCGTGCTGGACGGCTCCGGCCCTTCGTACATCGAACCGCCCGCGCTGTCGACCTGGCCTGACGTGCACTGGACCCCGGACACCGAGAAGTCCAAGCGCGTCGACCTGAACACGCTCACCAAAGAAGAAGTCGCCTCGTGGACGCCGGGCCAGACCCTGCTCCTGAACGGCAAGATGCTGACCGGCCGCGACGCTGCGCACAAGCGCATCCAGGACATGCTGGCCAAGGGCGAGCCATTGCCGGTGGACTTCACCAACCGCGTGATTTATTACGTCGGCCCGGTGGACCCGGTAGGCAGCGAAGTCGTCGGTCCGGCAGGCCCGACCACCGCGACCCGCATGGACAAGTTCACCGACATGATGCTGGAGAAGACCGGCCTGATCTCGATGATCGGCAAGGCCGAACGCGGTCCGATGGCAATCGAATCGATCCAGAAGCACAAGTCGGCCTACCTGATGGCGGTCGGCGGCTCGGCCTACCTGGTGTCGAAGGCGATCAAGTCGGCCACCGTGGTCGGTTTCGCAGACCTGGGCATGGAAGCGATCTACGAGTTCGACGTGACCGACATGCCGGTCACCGTCGCCGTCGATTCGACCGGCACCTCGGTGCACACCACCGGCCCGAAGGAATGGGCGGCCAGGATCGAGTCCTTGAGGGGCATTCCGGTCAACGCAGTCTGATTGACCCGCGGGCTTGCCCACGCTTGCCCGCGTCCTGGCCATGACCACCCCTTCCCTTTCCCCTGGCGCCCCGGTCGGCATCTTCGACTCGGGCGTCGGCGGCCTCTCGGTGCTGCGCCATATCCAGGCGCAGCTGCCGCACGAACATCTCCTGTATTTCGCGGACTCCGGCTTCGCGCCCTATGGCGACAAGCCGGAACAGGTCGTCATCGAGCGCGTGCTGGGCGTGGCGAGCTACCTGGTGGCGCACGGCGTGAAGGCGCTGGTCGTGGCCTGTAACACCGCCACCGTCGCCGCGGTGCGCATCCTGCGCGGGCACTACCCGGACATGCCGATCGTCGGCGTCGAGCCGGGCCTGAAACCCGGTGCGGCGGCGACTCGTAACGGCACGGTCGGCGTGCTGGCCACCGAACGTACGCTAGCCGGCGAAAAATTCCTGCTGCTGCGCGACCAGATCCATGAAGCCACGGGCGCGCGCTTCCTGCTGCAGCCCTGCGTCGGCCTGGCCGACCAGATCGAATTCGGCGAGCGCGATTCGCAGGCACTCGAGGCAATGCTGGAACGCTATATCGCCCCGCTGCTGGCCGGGGGCGCCGACACGCTGGTGCTGGGCTGCACCCACTACCCGCTGGTCCACGCCTCGATTGAACAAGTGATCCGCAGGCATACCGCGGCGGAGGTGGCGCTGATCGACACCGGCGACGCGGTCGCACGCCAGCTGGCACGCCTGCTGGGGACGGCCGGGCTGCTGCGCGAGGGCGGCGGCCTGCCTGCGCGCCTGGACGGCTTTACCAGCGCCAGCGCGGCGGCGCTGACTGCGGCGTTCACCACCTTGCTGGGCCAGGATCCGCCAGTCCACGAGGTCGAGATCGCCCTGCCTGCGTCCGGCTCAGGCGCGCCGCACATTTAGATTTGCCAGTTCGCGAACTTGTTTGTATAATCTTGTTCTGTCGCGGAAACAACGCGGCAGATGCAAGTCAGTGGTGGCTGTAGCTCAGTTGGTAGAGTCCAGGATTGTGATTCCTGTTGTCGTGGGTTCGAGCCCCATCAGCCACCCCAAGAATTCAGCACCAAGATAAAAGGGTTACCCGCTTTCGGCGTGTAACCCTTTTGTTTTCTGGGCGATGAATCCGGAGTGTGGAAGACCCCCATGGCGTGCGGCAGCGGATGTGCATTGTCCGGCAACGACGGGCGCCCAAGTTTCACCCGGCCAGTGCACGGACAGGCCGCACCTACCAGTCGAAGTCTTCGCGGAAGGCTTTCCGGCCCTGCTCCCACTCGGAGAAAGCTTTGGCCCCCAGTGCATGGGGATTGGCATCCACACCCCGGTAGAAGGCGTCATAGCCAGCCTGCCATGGGGCCGGGTCAGCTACGCGCAGGCGGCGGGCGAACCAGGCCTTCGCACCCGACCACCAGCCGCCGGCCTTGCCGAAGGCGCCCGGTACTGCGAATTCGTCCGAATCCTCCTCCGACAAGACCTTGCTCATATTTCCCTAGTGATTTATTAGTTGCCAGAAACATAGCATATTTCATTGTGCCGGCAAATTCACATCTGCTTATCAGGCCAATGAGAGCCCGTTTTGTTGCATATACCGCGAAGGGTAAGGAGCGGGAGGGACTGGGCGAAGTGCTCCCGATGGACCACAGGCAGGCCTGATACCAATAAAAGCGCCCGGCAATGCAAAAGCCCGCCAATTGGCGGGCTTTCTATCGCTACGGCCTCGCCCATGCTATCTGCATGGTGCGCGCCGCTTATTTCGCCCTGGCCTCGCCCACGCTATCTGCGTGGTGCGCGCCGGGTAGGCGAAATTACCAATCAGGCTGACTGATTAAATCGCGCGGATATTGCCGGCTTTTTCGCCTTTAGGTCCGGTCGAACGCTCGAACGAAACGCGCTGGTTTTCGGCCAGGCTCTTGAAGCCTTCCGATTGAATGTCGCCGAAGTGCGCGAACAAATCACCGCCGCCTGCGTCAGGCGTGATAAAGCCGAAGCCTTTGGAATCGTTGAACCATTTTACGGTGCCGGTTTGAGTAGTCATTTTGATTTCCTTTTAGTTTGCATGGGCAAAAACGCCCGGGCGCACGGTCGACCAAGAGAGGGTGTAACAGGAGGAAATCAAACGGGACCGCCGAACGGCGAACAGGAGAGAAAGACCAACAATAACAACGACTTGATGTAGTGCAGGACGAAAGATACAGGTCTTTGGGCGATTTACCTAATTGTTTCGTATTTAATTTCGCCATGTGCAAATTTTGTTATTCTGCAAAGCCTGTAAGGCGTCTTGCAATCCCTTGCGACGTCGATGCCAACCATGGGTTCATTTGTCGCGGAATACTCAAAGTTTAACGCTGACGTCTGATGCTCGACTTTTTTACCCTTGATAGATATCCTCCAAGCTTCGACAACCCGGCGCCGCCAGCGGCCTTCCTGATGACCCCAAGCGAGCCAGTCCATACTCCCATCACCTCCCTGAGGGCGAAGAAGCGTCCGGCGGTCCGGTACGCGATCCTGGTGCTGGCGCTGTTCTGTTCCCTGCTGGCGGCGGCACAGGCCTGGAGCGCCTGGAGCGCGCGGCAGAGCCGCCTGGCGGAGACGACGGCCGCAACCTCCAACATGGCACGCGCGCTGGCAGCGCAGGCCGAAAGTGCGGTGAGGATCGTCGACACCGTCCTGTCCAGCGTGGCGGAGCATGTCGAGCACAACGGGCTGTCGGCAGCCTCGACTGAGCGGCTGCGCAGCCACATGCGCGACATGGTGGCCAGCACCAAGGAACTGCATGGGCTGTTTGTGTACGGCCCGGATGGAAGCTGGCTGGTGACCTCGCTCGACCAGCCGATCGCCCGCAACAATGCCGACCGCGAGTATTTCCAGTACCACCAGAAGAACAAGGACCGCGGCCTGCACATCGGCACGCCGATCCGCAGCCGTTCGAGCGGGCAATGGATCCTGCCGATTTCGCGCCGGCTCGACAAGCCCGACGGCAGTTTCGCAGGTGTCGCGCTGGGCACGATCCAGATCAATTATTTCGCCGACCTCTACGACAGTTTCGATGTGGGAAAGGAAGGCGTGATCCTGCTCGCACACGACAACGGCGTCGTCATTTACCGCCGTCCTTTCCTCGAAAAGCTGATCGGCCAGAACGTGGCGAGCGGCCCCATCTTCCAGACCTACCGGGCGCAAGGACCGGCCGGCACTGCCATGCTGCGTTCAAAGATCGACGGCGTGGTGCGCCTGTACAGCTACCGGCATCTCGGCAGCCTGCCGCTGCTGGTCGCCACGGCGCAGGCCAAGGACGAGATCCTTGCGGAATGGCAGCAGTCGACCCTGCTCATGGCCGGTGGCACCACCCTGATCGTGGTACTGCTGATAGGCGTGGGCGCGCGGCTGGTGCGCCAAATTATCATCCGCGACCAGCTCGAAGACGAACTCGTCATCGCCAAGGAAGACCTGCAGGAGCGCAACCAGGAATTGACTGTACTGGCAACCAACGACGGGTTGACGGGCATTGCCAACCGGCGCCATTTCGAAGACGTCTTCCGGGTGGAACTCAAACGGGCAGCGCGAACCGGTGCGCCGCTCTCCCTGGTGCTGGTCGACATCGATTTCTTCAAGAAATACAATGACCGCTATGGCCACGTTGCCGGCGACGCCTGCCTGCGCCAGGTGGCCGCCACCCTGCGCGACGGCCTGGCGCGGCCGACCGACCTGGCGGCGCGTTACGGCGGCGAGGAATTCGCGATCCTGTTGCCGGGAACGGGCGCGGTCGGCGCCCGCTACGTGGCCGAGCGCCTGCGGCTGGCCATCTTCGAACTCGGCATCGAGCACGCCGATAATCCGGCCGGCACCGCCACCATCAGCGCAGGGGCCGCGACCTTCCATGCTTCCCCTGGCGAAACCGGCGACCGGATTGCCTTCATCACGCGGGCCGATGTCCTGCTCTACCGTGCAAAGGATACCGGGCGCAACCGCGTCTGCAGCGACCTCGACAACGCCGAATCGGCCGACGCGCCGTCGTTCTGCATATAAAAAAACCGCCTGCGGTGCAGGCGGTTCATTTACTTCTTACATCTTAGTAACGGTTCGGGTTGTTCGGGCGGGCATCGTCGCGGTTGCGGATGCCGTCGCCGTCGCGGTCACGGTCGTTGGCATTGCGGACGCCATCGCCGTCACGGTCACGGCGTGCTACGCGTTCGCCACGCTGCCAGCCGCCACGCTCGAGGTACCAGCCGTTACGGTCCTGGCGCCACTCCGGTTGGGCATACGCATAGCCGCTGCGGGCACGTTCCCAATGGCCACGTTCCCAGGTATGGCGGCGGCCGTTCCAGGCCCAGTAGCCAGGGACCCACACATGGCCGCGGCGTGCTGCCGGGATGGCTTCATGGCGTGGCGCCGGCGGCGCCTTCTGGACGATGATTACTTCGGTGCGGCCCTGTGCCTGGGCCTGGACCGGTGCGAAGGCGGCGGTGCTGATGAGGACAGCTGCGGTAGCGGCAAGAATGGTCTTCATGGTGCTTCTCCTTCTGGTTGTGTTGGGTCTACTATAGCCAGCCTCAACCGCGCACGGGAGAAATGATAGAAGTGCTTACAATCGATACATGTCGCTACGAAAGTGTAACGGTGAGTGTGAATGATCTAACGAACAGTCCGCGGCGCTGCCCGACAAAAAAACAGCCGGCGCAATGGCCGGCTGATTTTTTTACAGATGGAAAAAAACCGGATTAGTCCAGCTTCCATGCGTAGTCGACCTTGGTCCAGGTGGCGGCTGGTGCGCCGTCCTTGGTGCCCGGCTTGAACTTGCACGACGACAGGCCTTTGAGGGCTGCCTTGTCCAGGTTCTTGAAGCCGCTCGACTTTTCAAGCTTCGATTCGTTGACGGTGCCGTCAGCGCCGACCAGGAAGGATGCCGAAGTGGTGCCCTGCTCTTCGTTCATCAGCGATGCTTTCGGGTATTCGACTGCGCACTTCTTCGGGTCGAACGATGCCGGCACTTCAGCGGCGAAAGTTGCGCCGGCTGCGGTGGCCAGGGTCATTGCAGCGATCAGCTTCATGGTCAGGTTTTTCATATAATTTTCCAGTAAGGTTTTGATTAAGGTTGGCAGTCTTTACTGCTTGCCGGCCCGCTGGACCGGCGCTTCGTCTCTCTTAGAATTCTTCCCACTCGTCGTTGCCGGCGGTGGCTGCTGCTTTCTTTGGCCTGGCGGCCGGTGCAGCTGCGGCGTCTTGCGCTGCCGCTGCGGGTTTCTTCACGGCCGGCTTTTTCAGGGCCGGGGCCGGGCGCTTGACGGCTGCCGGACGCACCACCACTGCGGTGCTGGTCACGACTGGCGCCTGTGCTTCGGCCTGCTGCTCGCCTTCGGTCAGCTTGAAGATGCTGACGACGCGGGTCAGTTCGCTGGCCTGGTCCTGCATGCTCTGCGCTGCGGCAGCGGCTTCTTCGACCAGGGCGGCATTCTGCTGGGTCATGCTGTCCATCTCGATGATCGACAGGTTCACCTGTTCGATACCGGCGCTCTGCTCGGCGCTGGCGTTGGCGATTTCGCTCATGATGTCGGTCACGCGTTTCACGCTCGCCACCACTTCGTCCATCGTCACGCCGGCCTGGCCGACCAGCTTGCTGCCGCGTTCGACCTTCTCGACGGAATCACCGATCAGGGTCTTGATTTCTTTTGCTGCCGCAGCCGAACGCTGGGCCAGGTTACGCACTTCCGAAGCCACCACCGCGAAACCGCGGCCTTGCTCACCGGCACGGGCTGCTTCCACAGCGGCGTTCAGCGCCAGGATATTGGTCTGGAAGGCGATGCCATCGATCACGCTGATGATGTCGGCGATCTTGTTGGCCGAGGTGTTGATCTCGCCCATCGTGCCAACCACCTGCGACACCACTTCACCACCCTTGAGCGCCACGTTCGAGGCAGTTGCGGCCAGGGCGTTGGCTTCACGGGCATTGTCCGCGTTCTGCTTGACGGTCGAGGTCAGTTCTTCCATCGCCGAGGCAGTCTTTTCCAGCGAGCTGGCCTGCAGTTCGGTACGCGAGGACAGGTCGATGTTGCCGGCAGCGATTTCACGCGAGGCGGTGCCGATGGTCTCGGTGCCGCGGCGCACTTGCTCGACAATGCCGACCAGGCTGTTGCGCATTTCTTTCATTTCCACCAGCAGGCTGCCACGGTCCGACGCATCGGTCTCGATGGCGATCGACAGGTCGCCATGGGCGATGCTGCTGGCGATGCTGGCGGTGTAGGCTGGTTCGCCGCCGAGCTGCTTGCGCAGGCTGCGGCTGATCACCCAGGCTGCCGCGATGCCCATGGCAACGGCGGTCAGGAGCATGACGATCATGAAGTTACGGGCATTGGCGAAGGCGTCCTGGGCATCGGCCGCGGCTTGCGCATTCTGCTTTTCTTCGAAGGTGGCCAGCTGGTCCAGCGCTTCGGTCCACTTCTTCTGCACCGGGCGCACTTCGCGGATCATGACGCGGGTGGCGTCCATCGCGTTATTGGCCAGGTACAGTTCCGAGGCCTTGGCAATCGCCGGCATCGCTGCGCCTTCGAATTCCTTGACCTGGGCCAGCAGGGTCTTTTCCTTTTCGCTGGCGTGGGCCGCGAAGATCGCCGACAGCTTCTTCTGGGCTTCGTCGTACTTGCGGGTCTGTTCCTTGAACTTGACCATTTCCGGTTCCATGTCGGCCGGGTCGGTCATCAGCGTCAGGACGCGCAGCGCGGCGACGCGTTCGCCGACGTTGTTGCGCATGTCGGTGACGAGGCTGGTCGAAACGTTGTTCACGCTCACCACCTGGTCGAGCCGGTCCTGGATCTGCGACATGCGCAGGATGCCAACACCCGTGACGGCGATCAGCAACACCAGCACCAGCGCAAAGCCGAGTGCAAGGCGGGTACCGACCTTCAAGTTATTCAAAAAAGCCATTCTTGTTCTTCCCTGTATCTAATGATCGAATTCGCCCGGATCGCTGCGCCGTGCGACGCGTCATGTTCGTCCATACGACCGCAACATGTTTCCAACAGGATAAATCAAAAATTCTGCTCGGCAACTCGAAATCGACCGTCGCCTGAAGTTTGTTTCGGCTCAACAACAGAATTGATAATGATCAATGCCGTGGGAGCGAGAGAAATTATCCGATTACTCTTGCCGCTCGGCAAGCTTTAGAGTGCTTGTCTATACAATCCGGGGCAATAGTGTGGCAATTTGCCCACAAGAAACAAAAAAGCGTACCGAAGTACGCCCTTTTGGAGAGAAGGAAGACTGTTCAGGCTAGGCTGGGCATGCGCGCAGCGGCTTCCAGCAGCAGTGCCGGGTCGGCGCCGGCCAGCTTTTTGGAATCGGACAGCGTCTGGCGGAATGCGCGGGCGCCGGGCAAGCCGGTCATGATGCCCAGCATGTGGCGGGTGATGCTGTTGAGCTTGAGGCCATGGCTGCCGTACAGGCGCAGCTGTTCGGCGATATACGGGATCATCGCTTCCAGCACTTGCTGGCGGGTCTTCGGCACGGCTGCGTCGCCGTAGAACAGAATGTCCCAGGTCGCCATCACCCAGGGGTTGTGATACGCCTCGCGGCCCAGCATGACGCCGTCCACATGGGCCAGGTGCTGCGCGATCTCGGCATCGGTCTTCACGCCGCCGTTGATGATGATTTCCAGTCCAGGGAACTCGCGCTTGAGCTGGTAGGCCACTTCGTAGCGCAGCGGCGGGATTTCGCGGTTTTCCTTCGGCGACAGGCCCTTCAGCACGGCATTGCGGGCATGCACGATGAAGGTCGAGCAGCCGGCATCGGCGATCGTGCCGACGAAATCGCGCACGAAACCGTATTCCTCGTTGTAGTCGATGCCGATGCGGTGCTTGACGGTGACGTCGATCGACACCGCATCGCGCATCGCCTTGACGCAGTCGGCCACCAATTGCGGCTCGCCCATCAGGCAGGCGCCGAAAGCGCCCTTCTGCACGCGCTCCGACGGGCAGCCGCAGTTGAGGTTGATTTCCTTGTAGCCCCACTGCTCGCCCAGCTTCGCGCTCTTGGCAAGGTCGGCCGGGTCGCTGCCGCCCAGCTGCAGTGCCACCGGGTGCTCGACGCCGTCGTAGCGCAGGTGGCGCTCGACGTCGCCATACACCAGCGCCCCGGTAGTCACCATCTCGGTGTACAGCCAGGTGTGGCGGGTGATCTGGCGATGGAAGACGCGGCAGTGGCGGTCGGTCCAGTCCATCATCGGGGCGACCGAAAGCCGCCTGCCCGTCGCTGGTGTCGATGGCGAAGCGCCGGGCAAGCCCGCGCCGGCTGCGTCAATGCTGATTGAGGAACTCATGCGTGAAGGTCTGTCCGCCGGGCGTTGGAAAACCCGACATCTTACGGCAAACGCGCAGAATCGGCCAAACCCGGCCAGGCCGCTTCCTTGCTTCCGCTTCACTCTTGCACCACTGCTGCAGGAAACCGAAGCCGCTTTGCCAACAAAGGTAAATTTTTTCGCTGTCACCGCAACAATCTCATCCCCTATAGTGCGGTCCCGATTTACAATCGCGGCTATTGCCGCACAGAAACCGGCCACACTGGACCTACTTTCCGATGACCCTGACTGCCCCCACTCCTGCTCCCGACCAGCTCGACCAGCACCGCCGCGCCGTGCGCCGCAATCCGCGCGACAGCAACGCCCATGCCCTGCTCGGCCTGGCCCTCCTGAAAGGGCACCAGCTCGACGAGGGCGTGGCGAGCCTGCGCCGTGCGCTCGAACTGAACCCGAAAGTGCGTGGCCTGCAGCCGGTGCTGGCCGCGGCCCTGTTCGAACTCGGGCGCAATGAAGAAGCGGTCGCGGCCTATCGCGTCGCGCTGCGTTTCCACGATGACGCCGACCTGCACCAGGGCCTGGCCGCTGCACTCCTGCGCCTTGGCCGGGCGGCCGAGGGCGAAGCCGCCGCGCGCCGCGCAGCCGAACTGGCGCCCGCGCACAGTGCGCCGCTGCTGGTGCTCGCCGGCGTGCTCCATTCGCTCGGGAACAGGGATGAGGCCGCGGTTTGCCTGCGGCGCGTGCTCGCCATCGAACCGGAGCATGTCGACGCGCGTGCCGACCTGGGCAACATCCTGTTCTACCAGCAACGCCATGCGGAAGCGGCCGAATATTTCCGCGCCGTCGTCGCGCAGCAGCCCGGCCACGTGGCCGCGGTCCTGCACCTGGCCCATTGCGACCGCGTCCTGAAGCGCCATGACGCGGCTGTCGAAGGCTTCGAACGCGCCATTGCCCTGGCCCCGGGCAGGCCGGATGTCCTGGTCGACCTGAGCAATGCCTTGCGCGCCCAGGGCAAGCTCGGCGAGGCAGCGGCAACCCTGCGCCGCGCCCTCGAACTGGCGCCGGACAACGTCCAGGTGCTGCATGGCCTGGTCGGGATGTGCTTCAACCTGGGCGAATGGCAGGAAGCGCTGCGCCTGGCCCGGCGCGCGTTCGAGATCGAGCCGTCGCCGGCGGCGCACAGCGTGATGCTGTTCATCCTGAGCCACTGCTGTTTCGATCCGGACGAACTCACCCGCGAACACTTCGCGTTCGGCCAGCGCTGGGAGCCCGCACTGCGCGCACTGCGCCGGCCGCACGCCAACGGGCGCGATCCCGGGCGGCGCCTGCGAGTCGGCTTCGTATCGGGCGACCTGTATGAACATGCCGTGGCCACCTTCGTGGCGCCGGTATTCGAGGCGCTCAAGGATAGCGGGCAAGTGGCGCTCCACGTCTATTACAACAACACGGTCGACGACCGCAAGACCGCGGAGCTGCGCGCCTGCACCGCCGGCTGGCAGGTGATCGCGCACCTGGATGATGCCGCCGCCGAGGAGCTGATCCGCGCGGACGGCATCGACATCCTGATCGACCTGTCTGGCCATTCGGCCCTGAACCGCCTGGCGCTGTTCATGCGCAAGCCCGCCCCGGTGCAGGCCAGCTGGATCGGGTATGCCGGCACCACCGGCATGGAAACGATGGATTACTACGTGTGCGATCCGTTCATGCTGCCGGAAGGCCGCTACGACACCCAGTTCACCGAACAGCTGGCGCGCCTGCCGCTGCTGGCGCCCTTCCTGCCGGACCCGGGCGCGCCGCCGGTGAACGACTTGCCGGCGCTGCGCAACGGCTTCCTGACCTTCGGCAGCTTCCACCGCGCGAGTAAACTCAGCCGCGACGTGATCGCCCAGTGGTCGAAGCTGCTGCATGCCGTGCCCGACTCCAGGATGCTGCTCGGCGGCCTGCAGTCCGGCGTGGACGACGCGCTGGTCGACTGGTTCGCGCAGGAAGGCATCCCGCGCGAGCGCCTGCTGCTGCGCGAGCGCACCCACGTGCACGGCTACCTGAAGCAGCATTACGACGTCGACGTCTGCCTCAGTCCCTTCCCCTACAGCGGCTCGACCACGGTCGGCCACGCCTTGTGGATGGGCGTGCCGACGCTGGCCACGGTCGGGGCGACCAACCCGAGCCATGCCGCGGTGTCGTTCATTTCCCATGTCGGCCTGCGCGACTTCGTGACCGATGACGAAGCCACCTATGTACGCCTCGGCGTGTTCCTGTCGCAGAACATCCCGGCCCTGGCCGCGATGCGCGCCGGGATGCGTGAGCGCTTCGTCAACTCGGTGCTGGGCTATCCGGGCGTGACCGCCGCGGGCCTGGAACATGGCCTGCGCCTGATGTGGCAGCGCTGGTGTGCCGGCGAGGCGCCTGCCCCGCTGCGGGTGCGCCTGTCGGACCTGGCTCCCGCCTAGCCCCTCTCTATAAAGGGGCTTGAGCTGCAACGCCGCCGCCAGGCGGCGTTGTCGTTTGTGCATGCAAGGCCATGGCAGTTCGACATCGTTTCATGGGCTGCCAAGAATATTTTAATAAATTTCCGCACGGCACTTAATGCCGGAGTGAAACCTGTCGCCTTGTACTTGTGAGAGCGAGTGACGCACTCGAAACCGAATTCACGATACCAGGAGCTACCATGCTGAGCCTTCACACCAACAACGCTGCACTGTCCGCACAAAACTCGATCAGCCGCACCCAGAGCTCGCTGTCGACCTCGATGACCCGCCTGTCGACCGGCTACCGCATCAACTCGGCAATGGACGACGCTGCCGGCCTGCAGATCGCATCGCGCCTGAAAGCCCAGACCTCGGGCATGACCGTTGCCATGCGCAACACCCAGAACTCGACCTCGATGCTGCAGACCGCCGAAGGCGCGCTGGACGAAGTCAGCAACATGCTGGTCCGCATGAAAGACCTGGCCACCCAGGCAGCCGATGCTTCGTCGACCGCTGACGACAAGGACGCCATGCAGTCGGAATACGACGCACTGGGTACCGAACTGGGCAACGTGCTCAAGAACACCACCTTCGGCGGCACCAAGCTGCTGGTGGGCGGCACCATCGCTTCGTCGATGACCTTCCAGATCGGCGCCTCGTCGAGCGAAACCATGGCCGTCAACCTGGGCACCGACGTGTCGCAAGTCGTGTCGGACGTGACCGCCGTCACCACCAAGTACGCCACCACCGCCGTCGGCACCGAGCTGACCGCTTCGGCCAACGCCACCATCGGCACCCTGGAAACCGCGCTGGCTTCGGTCAACAAGGTCCGTTCGGGCCTGGGCGCTGCCGCCAACCGCCTGGAACACGTGTACAACAACCTCTCGAACATCAGCACCAACAGCAAGGCCGCTGCCGGCCTGATCATGGACGTCGACTTCGCCACCGAAAGCGCCAACATGACCTCGAGCCAGATGCTGCTGCAAGCCGGCACCGCCATGCTGAAGCAGTCGAACAGCATGTCGTCGATGGTCATGTCGCTCCTGCAGTAATCCAGCTTCTCCGGATTCGTCCGGCGTGGAGTAGCCAAAGGCCAGCCGCAGTTTTCGGTTGGCCTTTCTTTATTCCGTCTTATACTTGTCTCTCCCTCACTTGCTCCCGACCATGGTCAGCATCGTCCCGCTCATTCCCGCGATCCTTCCAGCAGCGCAACCCGTGCGCCACGGCGAGCTCGGGGTCATGCCCGCCGCCATCGCCGCCCTGGCCGAGGCCGAACTGGCCCTGCCGGTGTCGCAACCGCAGGCTGCCGCCGCCAATCCTGCCACCGCCATGGACGACGCGGCCGCGCTGCGCCCGGACCAGGTGTTCCTGGCGCGCCACATGGCCTACCCGGCCCTGGACGGCCGCGCGCTCGCTTCCAGCTGGCGCGCGATGGTGCGCACCTATGGCGACCTGCAGGCGCGCCGCGACCTGCAGGCGCGTGCCGGCGCCATGCCTCCGTTGCAGCTCGCGGCCGGCCAGCAGGGGCAAGTGCTCAACCAGCCGCAGGCCCACCTGCTCGCCGCCGACGCCTGGCGCTTCACCGTCCACGCGGGCAACGCGCTGGCCCACCATCTCGAAGTCGTGGCCGAGCGCGAAGATGCGCCGCCGGGGCGCCGCAAGCGCGCCCGCTTCGGCCTGCGCCTGGAATTGAGCCTGCCGGACGGCACCCGCGTGGTGGTGCAGGTCGAACCGGTGCCGGGCGGGATCGCGCTGGAATTGTGCGCGCAAGGCGCCGGGCCTTTGGCGCGCCTGCGCGCGCTGCGGCCGCAACTCGAGAAAGCCGTGGCCGTATCCGGGCTGCAGGTAGTCCGCTGGCGCTTCCGCGATTCGCTCCCGGCGGGGAATGTGCACGCCGCGATGGCGGCGGGCGACGCCTCGACCGCACTGAGCCTGCCGGTATTCCGCGCACTGGCGGAAATGGCGCTGCTGCTTCCGCGCGAACCGGAGCGCCCCGAAGCGCCGGAAGCGCAGGAAGCGCAGCCCGCCGCGGACGCTGGACGTACAATGGAAAACCTTGCAACAAGCTGAAGCGAGACACACCGTGGCGCATCCCTCCCCTCTCCCGAATCCGTTCAACCCGGGCTATTACCGCAGCGAAGAGCTCAGGCAATTCGGATTCGGGCAGGTCGGCGAGAACGTGATGATCGCCAAAAACGCCACCATCATCGGCCTGGAGAATATCTCGATCGGGAACAACGTCCGCATCGACGGCGGCGTCGTGCTGGCGGCGCATTCCGGTTCCCTGGTGGTGGGCGACTACATCCACATCGGTGGCGGCAGCTATCTCGGCTGCGCCGGCGGCATCACGCTGGGAGACTTCGCCAACCTGTCGCAGGGCGTGCGCATCTATTCGAGCAGCGACGACTATTCGGGCGAGGCGCTGACCAACCCCACGGTTCCCCCCGCCTACCTCAAGCTCACGAAGGCGCCGGTCGCGCTGGGCAGGCATGTCATCGTCGGCTCGGGCAGCGTGATCCTGCCGGGCGCGAACATCGGAGAGGGCAGCGCGGTCGGCGCACTGTCGCTGGTCCTGCGCCCGCTCGAGGCATGGGGGATATACGCGGGCGCGCCGGCCAGGAGGCTGAAAGCGCGCAGCCGCGCCCTGCTGGAACTCGAACAGGCCCTGCTGGCCAATAAGGGCTGCTGAGCGCCGGAACGTCCGTCAGGCCGGCAGGCGGCGCTGGTCGGCAATGAGCCCGGCGATGCGTTCGATATCGGCCTGCGCGAGCTCCGGGTACATCGGCAGGCACAAGACCCTGCTTGACGCGGTGGCGGCGGCCCCGAGGTTGTCGCGCCGTGCCGACGGGAGGCCGCGGTACATCGGGAAATCCGAAATCAGCGGATAGAAGTAACGGCGTGCGAACACGCCCTCCCCCTTCAGCTTCTCGTATAAGGCGTCCCGGCTCAGCGGGTAGTCCGGGCCGACCAGGATCGGGAAGTAGGAGTAGTTCGATGAGTAATTCGAAGAGTCATTTGCGCCCGCGTCGAGCGCCTGCGCATGGCAGTCGATGCCGTCGACGCCGGCCAGCAGGGCGCGGTAGCGCGCATCGATTTCCTTGCGCCGTGCGATCGCCCCGTCGATGCCCTTCAGCTGCAGCATCCCGAACGCAGCATTAATTTCGCTCATCTTGCCGTTGATGCCGGGCGCGACCACCGTCAATTCGTCGACGAAGCCGAAGTTCTTCAGGTGGTCGATGCGCTGCTTGGTGCGGGCGTCGGGACAGATGATCGCGCCGCCTTCGAAGGTATTGAATACCTTGGTCGCGTGGAAGCTCAGCACCGACAAATCGCCATGGCGCAGGATGCTTCCCTTTGCATCGCGTACGCCGAAGGCATGCGCGGCGTCGTAGATCACCTTCAGGTTGTAGTTGTCCGCAATGCGCTGGATCGCCTCGACATCGCATGGGTGGCCGTAGCAATGCACCGGCATGATGGCGGTGGTCTGCGGCGTGATCGCCGCCTCGATCTTCTGCGGATCGAGGTTCAGGGTCACCGGGTCGACGTCGGCGAATACCGGCTTGATCCCGTTCCACAGCAGCGAGTGGGCGGTCGCCACGAAGGAGTACGGCGTGGTGATGACTTCGCCCGTGACCCGCAGGGCCTGCAGCGCGGTCACCAGCGCCAGCGTCCCGTTGGAGAACAGCGAGAGGTATTCCACGCCCAGGTAGTCGCACAGTGCCGCTTCCAGCTGCTGGTGGAAAGGGCCGCCGTTGGTCAGGATCCGGTTTTCCCAGATCTGTTCGAGATAGGGATAGAAATCTTCCAGCGGCGGCATCTGGGGCTGGGTAACGTAGATCGGCTTGCGGTTGCTCATGATGGGTCTGTCCCGATGAATGAAAGCGTCAGGCTGGCTGCGGCTTAACCGACCGTGCCGACGATCGACACGTCGTGGTTTTCCGGGATTTCGTTATACGACAGGACGTGCAGGCCCGGCGCGAACAATCTCGCATAGCGCGCCAGCAGCGGACGCACCTGCGGCAGCACCAGCAGCAGCGGCGGCGTGTGCTGCCCCTTCATCTGCTCGCGCGCCACCGGCATGTTGATCTGCAGTTGCGACAGCAGTTGCGGGTCGATCGGGTAGTTGTCGAGGGCGACCTTGCCGCCGCCGTTCTGGCGCGCCTGGTTCAGGGAACCGAGCAGCATGTTTTCCAGCTCGGCCGACAGGTTAAACGCCGGCATGTCCTTCTTCTTGCCATACATGCTCGAGACGATCTGGCGGCGCAGCGCGCAGCGCACTTCGGCCGCCAGCAGGATCGGGTCCTTGGTGGTTTCCGAGCTGTCCAGCAGCGTGGTGGCGACCACCACGATGTCCTTGAGCGACACGCCTTCACCGAGCAGCACGCGGAACACGCGCAGCAGCTGGGTATGGGTCAGCGCCTTTTCCAGCGCGCCGGCCAGCTTCGGCGACAGCGCAGTGAGGCGCTCGATAATCGCCGGCACGTCTTCGTGGCGGAACAGCTCGTGCAGGTATTCGCGCACCACCTTCGAGGTGTGGGTGGCGATGGCGCTCGGCACCTCGACCACCTGGTAGCCCAGGCCCAGCGCATGGCCCTTCTGGTCCGGCGTGATCCAGGTGATCGCCATGCCGTAGGCCGGCTCGATGCCGGGGATGCCGTCGATCTCGCCGTACACGCTCGGCGACGGGATCGCCATCAGGTGCTCGGGCATGACTTCGGCTTCGGCCACCACGGTGCCCGACAGGCTGATCGCGTATTGCGAAGGGCGCAGCGCCAGGTCGTCGCGCACGCCGATGGACGGCAGCAGCATGCCCATCTGTTCCGACAAACTCTGGCGCACGCCCTTGATGCGCTTGGTCAGCGGCTCGCCCTGGGCGCGGTCGATCATGCCGACCAGCTTGTAGCCGACCGAGACCGAGACCGGCTGCACCACGGGCAGCGCCTGCCAGTCGAGTTCCGGCGCGCGCTCGTCGCGCAGCGCCGCCTCGATCGCGGCCACGTTCTTGGTATCCGGTGGCGCAACGCGCTGGTTCAGGCGCCAGCCGACATAGATCAGGGCGCCCGCGAAGGCGAAGAACGGCAGCTTCGGCATGCCCGGCACCAGCGCCAGCACGATCATCACGCCCGCGGCCGAGTACAGCACCGCCGGCTGGGCCAGCAGCTGGCCGCTGACCTGCTGTTCGAAGTCGCCCGATTCGCCGATGCGGGTTACCAGGATCGCGGCGGCGGCCGACAGCAGCAGCGCCGGGATCTGGCCCACCAGGCCGTCACCGATGGTCAGCAGCGCATAGACCTTGAACGACTCGCCAAGGGGCAGGTCGTGCATCAGCGAGCCGATCGCGATACCGCCGACCAGGTTGATGATCAGGATCAGGATCGAGGCGACCGCATCGCCGCGCACGAATTTCGATGCGCCGTCCATGGCGCCGTAGAAGTCGGCTTCGGCCGCCACGTCCTTGCGGCGGATGACGGCCTGCTCCTGGTTGATCAGGCCCGCATTCAGGTCGGCGTCGATCGCCATCTGCTTGCCCGGCAGCGCGTCGAGGGTGAAGCGCGCCGACACTTCGGAGATGCGCTCCGCGCCCTTGGTCACGACCACGAAGTTGATGATCATGAGGATCACGAACACCACCAGGCCGACCACGAAATTGCCGCCGATGACGACATTGCCGAAGGCCTCGATCACGTGGCCGGCCGCCGCCGTGCCTTCGTGGCCGTTGAGCAGGACCACGCGGGTCGAGGCCACGTTCAGCGCCAGGCGCATCAGCGTGGTGCCCAGGATCACGGTCGGGAATACCGAGAAGTCGAGCGGACGCTTGGCCGTCACCGACACCAGGATCACGATCAGCGCCAGCACGATGTTGAAGGTGAACAGGATGTCCAGCAGCACCGGCGGCAGCGGCAGCATGATCATCGCCAGCAGTGCGATCAGGAAGACCGGGCCGGCGAACTTGTGGCGTCGCAGCTCAATCAGGAAGTTTTTCAGGGCATTCATGCGGGAACCTCGCTCAGGTGAGGTGGAACGACCACCTCGTTGGGGAACCGTGGGGGCGCGGGGCGCCGGCCTGCACGGAACGCATTCAGTTGTAGGACGTAATTCAATACCTGCGATACGGCCTGGTACAGCTGCGCCGGAATCTGCTGCTGCACCTGGCTGGTGTTATAGATCGCGCGCGCCAGCGGCGGCAGCGAAATCGTTTCGATCTTGTGCTCAAGAGCGACGCGGCGGATGTACAGCGCCATCTCGTCGACGCCCTTGGCCACCACGTAGGGCGCCTCGGCGCGGTTGGTATCGTACTTGAGCGCCACCGCGTAGTGCTCCGGGTTGACGATGATGACGTCCGCCGTCGGCACGCTCTTGCGCACGCTGCGCTGGGCCAGCTGGTTCTGCAGCTGGCGGATGCGCTGCTTCACTTCGGGCCGGCCTTCGCTGCTCTTGTGCTCTTCCTTCATCTCCTGCTTGCTCATGCGCTGGTTTTTCGTGAACATGAAGGCCTGCACCGGCACGTCCAGCAGCGCGAAAACGATGAATACGGTCACCAGGGCCATCAGCCCATCGAGCATCAGCGCGCTGCCGCCGGCCAGCGCGTCCGGCAGCGGCATGCGCTGCAGTTCCACATACGCCTTCATGCTCGAGCGGCACACGTGCACCAGCACGAAACCCAGCACCACCGCCTTCGCTGCCGAGGTGACGAATCCCACCCAGTGCTTTTGCGTGAACAGGTTGCCCAGGTTGGTCATGGGGCTGAGGCGGCTGAATTTCGGCGCCATGTTCTTGCCTGAAGCGATGAAGCCGCCCGGGATCATGCCGGCCACGATGATCGCAAACGGGATCACTGCCAGCGGCAGCACCATTTTTATCAAGAGCAGCAAGGCGTCGCTGAACACCACCGACATCGCATTCTCGATCGCGCCCGCCTCGCCCAGCGGAACGTAGACCATCCGGAACAGCAGCCGGAACGACTCCAGGTAACCCGGCAGCATCATGGCGAATATCTTCAGGCTGACCAGGATGCCGACCGCAGTTGATAAGTCGCGCGAACGGACGACCTGGCCCTCGTCGCGCGCTTTCTTGAGCTTTTGCGCTGAGGGCTTTTCGGTCTTGTCGCCACCGGTGCCGCTATCGGCCATGCGCCATCCTCATCTGCTCCTGCAGCATCTCCAGGATCTGGTTGGTCATCGAGACGTAATGCTCGGGAATGAAACGCACCAGCTGCACCAGCATCAGCAGGCCAAAGATCGTCACCAGCGAGAAGCCCAGCGAAAACAAATTTAAACTCGGCGCAACCCGGTTCAGGAAACCGAAGCCAATCTGCACCACCATGGTAGAAAACACGATCGGCAGCGCCAGCAGAATCGCCGCCGAAAACACCCAGGCCAGGTTCAGCGCCACCACTTCCAGCAGCATCGGGCCAAAGCCGGCGCCCACCGGCCAGGCCTTGAAGCTCTGGCCGACCACGCCCATCAGCACCAGGTGGCCGTCGATCCCGAAGAACACCAGGATCGCCAGCAGTGACAGCAGGCCCGAAATGACGTCGGACGCCTGGCCGTTGACCGGGTCGTTCATCTGCGCCATCGAGAAGCCCACCTGGCTCGAGGCCAGGAAGCCCAGCATCGTGACCACCGCCATCGCGAACTGCAGCGCCAGGCCGATCACGCCGCCGATGATGGCCTGCTCGACCATCGCGAGCACGCCGGCCAGCGAGAACGGGTCGGGCATCGTCCCGGCTTTGGTCATCGGCAGCATCATGAAGCTCAGGGCCACCGACAGCAGCGCGCGCACCGGCACCGGGACCGAGCCCTCGCCCAGCACCGGGGCGGTCGAGAGCATGGCCATGATGCGGCAGAACGGCCACCACAGCGCGCCGATCAGGGGCATCAGGAAACTGACCAGCTCCATCGGGTACCGGCCCTGCCCTAGCTTGCGAGCGTGGCGGCGCGCTGGAACACCGACACGCAATAGTCCATCAGCGTGGTGGTCATCCAGTGGCCGGCCAGGATCACGGCCAGCAGCGTCACGAGCAGGCGTGGCAGGAAGCTCAGGGTCTGTTCGTTGATCTGGGTGGCGGCCTGGAACAGCGCCACGATCAGGCCCATGACCAGGCCCGGCACCACCAGCACCAGCACCAGCAGCATCACGACCTGCAGGGCTTCGACCACCAGGTCGACAGCGATATCAGGACTCATCTCGGGCAGTCTCTTGTTCTATCTAATAACCGTGGATACTGCCGACCAGCGTGTTCACGGTCAGGGTCCAGCCGTCCACCAGCACGAACAGCAGCAGTTTGAAGGGCAGCGAAATCACCAGCGGCGACAGCATCATCATGCCCATCGCCATCAGCACCGACGATACCACCAGGTCGATGATCAGGAAGGGAATGAACAGCATGGCGCCGATCTGGAAGGCGGTCTTCAGCTCGGACAGTACGAAGGCCGCGAGCTTGGTGGTGAAGCCACGCTGCTGGGGCGCCAGGTTGGCCGGTTCGCCCGCCAGGTGCGCGACTTGCGCCAGCGAGGCCTTGCTGGTCTGGGCCAGCATGAAGCGCGAGACCGGCGCTTCCGCGATGCGCAGGGCTTCCTCCAGGCTGATCTTGTCGCGGTCGTAGGGCAGGAAGGCGTCGCGCCACACGGCCTCGCCCACCGGGCGCATCACCAGGATGGTCAGGATCAGCGCAATGCCGGTGATGATGCGGCTCGGCAGGCCCTGCTGCAGGCCGAGGGCCTGGCGCAGCAGCGACAGCACGATCACGAAACGGGTGAAGCTGGTCATCATCATGACCATCACGGGCAGCAGCCCGAGCAGGGTCATCAGGACCAGGATCTGCGACTTGACCGTCATGCCCTGGGTCGAGCCGGGAATGACGCCCGGCAGGATGCTCGGCTGCTGCTGGGCCGCGGCAGGCAGCGCACAGGTGAGCAATGCGAGAAGCAGCACGCCGGCCAGAACCGGCACTGCACGGCGCAGCAGCGGCAGCTGCGCGCCGCGGACAGGCGACATCATTTAGTCAGCGCGTCCAGGTTCAGGCCATCCAGGTCGATGACCTTCAGTCCGTACTGCTCGCCGGCGACGACGACTTCGGCGCGGCCGATCGGCGCACCGTTGACCTTGATGATCAGCGGCTCGCCGGCCAGCGCGTCGAGCGGCACCACCGAGGATGGGCCGATCGACATCAGTTCCTGCAGCGAGATGCGGGCCGAGCCGACTTCGAGGGTCAGCGTCACCGGGATGCGGCGCATCATCTGCGGCAGCTGGCGCGCGGCGTTCTTGCCGGCGACGGCGGTGGCGGCATCGACGCCGTCGAGGTCGTCGATGATCACGTCGGAGCCAGTCAGTTGCTCATTCAAATTCATATCCATTACTCGGCATCTTCAAAAGAGGTTAAACAGAGCTTGCCCTTGTGTTCGGCCACGGCGGCCGTGAACAGGCGCGATTCGTCCAGCAGCACGTCGGCACGTCCGACCGATACCGGGATGACGTCGCCGACCTTCAGCTCGAACAGCGCGGCCAGCGTGATTTCCTTGCTGGCCAGGCGCCCGTCGAGCTTGACGAACAGCCCGGTAGCCAGGGGCTCCGAGCTGCGCGCCGTGCGCGTGCTGCTGCGCTCGTCCATCAGTCCCTGCAGCACATGCGCCATCAGTTCCTGGTCGAGGCCGATCCAGCAATGGCTGTCGGCCTGGCCCTGGACTTGCCCATGTGCGCAGCGCAGGTCCACGCGGATGACCCAGCCGGCCTTGCCCGGGGCGCTGGCCGCGGCAGGTGCGCCGAGGGTCAATGGATCCACCGAGGATACCGCGTCGAGGCCCGCCGCACCAGCGTCGGCGAGGGCATCGGCGACGCAGGCATGCAGTTGTTCCGCCAGCTGGGCGGCCAGGGTCGCGGCCAGGCGCTCTTCGGTGGCGGTGACGCGCTCGGCAGACGTATCGCGCGGTGTGCCCGGGGTGCCAGTTTGCGGTGCGTTCTTGCGGCCGTAGCGCCCTTCCAGGAGTCCCAGTAGCAGGCTGCGTTCGAATGCGACCGCGGCAGTGCCCAGCGGACCGTCGACTGCCAGCCAACGCAGGCTCGCTTCTTCGGGTGCGCGCTCGAACGACAGGTTCGCCAGCCGGTACGCGCCCCAATAGCGGCGCCCGCCCGGCCCGGCCATGGCCGTGCCCAGGACATCGGCGAAGCGGCGCGCAAATTTTGGCAGCAGGTGCACAGGGCGTCCCAGCAGGCTGGGATCGAGTACCTGGTAGTCGCCCTGGGTGGCCCGCGGTCGGTCTGGAGGATTCATCGGCATGTTAATTAATGACTGGGTAACGGTGAATGTGTTTTTTTCATTCTCCTAGGCAACAATTATACATGGAGATTTGAAGCCGGTACTTTGACATTCACCTTTGATTTCCTACTTGCCGTACGGTAAGATCATATCTATTGCATCGCTTCACCCGGCCCCGCCCCATACGTACAGAGGTAAGTGCAGGCACCAGGGTCAAGAATAAAACGGCCGTTCGTAGATCATTATTTAACAATCGAGGCTTTGATCCGCGCCTCTCGTCGGCAAAATAAGACACATTTTGTCGCTCCCGAACAACACGTACTCGTTAATTGGAATGACGCATGGGAACTGAACTTGCCGGTCTGATCAAAGCTGACCTTGCCGCACTCACCAACGAAGCCAACCGCCTCGCGATCGCCCCCGCCGCCGACCTGTCGGCCCAGGGTGCATTTAACAATTCGCCAAGCGAGTTTTCATTTACCCAAACGATGAAGAACGCCATCGCCAGCGTGGACGGTGAAGACCGCGCCGCCGGCGAACGCATGGCCGCGGTCGACGCCGGCAAGAGCGACGACCTGGTCGGCGCCATGCTGGCCAGCCAGCAGGCCAGCCTGTCGTTCTCGATGCTCATGCAGGTCCGCAACAAGGTCATGGGCGCCGTCGACGAACTGATCAAGCTCCCGGTTTGATCTTCCTTCATAAAGAGACGCATCTGTGATTTCCTCCCTCAAGGCCGCCGTCGCCGGCAAGCTGTCGCTGCCGTCGCTGCCGCCGGCATTGCGCAACAACTTCACCCTGCTGCTGGGCCTGGCGGTTGCCATCACGGCCGCCGTCATGATGGTTTCGTGGCAGGACCAGTCCAACTACAAGCCGGTCTTCGGCGCGCGTGAAAAGGTCGCCGCCAGCGACATGATGACCGTGCTCGAAGCCGAAGCCATTCCCTACCGCATCCATCCGGACAGCGGCCAGGTGATGGTGCCGTCCGGCGAACTGGGTAAGGTGCGCATGCTGCTGGCCGCCAAGGGCGTGACCGCCCAGCTGCCGGCCGGCCTGGAACTGATGGACCGCAACGACCCGCTCGGCGTGTCCTCGTTCGTGCAGGACGTGCGCTTCCGCCGCGGCCTGGAAGGCGAGCTGGCGCAGAGCATGCTGACCATGGACGCGATCGCCTCGGCCCGCGTGCACCTGGCCATCGCCAAGTCGAGCTCCTTCGTGGCCGGCGCCGGCGACCAGTCGTCCGCCTCGGTGGTGGTGGCGGTCAAGCCGGGCCGCTCGCTGTCGAACGAGCAGATCGCCGCGATCGTCAACATGGTCTCGAGCAGCGTCGCCAACCTGCAGCCCGCCCGCGTGTCGCTGGTCGACCAGGCCGGCAACTACCTGTCCTCGCGCGTCGACCTCGCCGACGGCTTCGACGGCCAGTCGCAGGGCGACGGCGCCGCCAAGCGCTATACCGACACGGTGCGCACCAACGTGAACGAACTGCTGGCGCCGGTGCTGGGCGCGAACAACTACAAGGTCAGCGTCACCGCCGACGTCGACAACGACAAGATCGAAGAAACCCAGGAAAAATACGGCGAAGCGCCGAAGGTCACCAGCGAAGCGATGCGCGAAGAGATGGAACGCAGCCGCATGGCCCTGGGCGTGCCGGGCACGCTGTCGAACCGTCCGCCGCAGGTGGCCGACCCGGCCGCAGCGCAGGCCGATGCACAGAATCCTGACGCCGCCGACAAGGACAATGGCAGCGCACGCAAGAACGCCACCACCCGCCAGTACGCCTACGACCGCGCGATCACCCAGATCAAACGCTCGCGCGGCCGCCTGAAGAAGCTGTCGGTGGCGGTGGTGCTGAACAATGCCAGCGCCGCCAATGCCAAGATCGGCTATACCCCGGTCGAACTGGCCAATATCGAGAAGATCCTGCGCGGCGGCCTCGGCATCGATGCCGTACGCGGCGACGTGCTGACCGTGTCCTCCTTGAGCTTCCCGGCCGCCCCGGTGGCCCAGGAATGGTGGCAGGAACGCGACAACGTGGTCGACATGACCGGTTACGGCATGTATGCCCTGGGCGCCCTGCTCGCCTACTTCCTGCTGGCCCGTCCGCTGCTGCGCGCGGTGACCACCCGCCTGGCACCGCAGCCGCCGATGGTTCCGGCACCGCCTGCCCTGCCTGGCATGCCGGGTGGCGCGGCAAGCGCCGCCGGCACCGCGGTCCTGCCGGCGGGCGCACCGGCCGCTCTTGGAGCGCCCGACGCCGCGGCCCCTGGCACGATGCCGGTGGTCCCGCTGTTAGAGAACTACGACCTCCCGCCAGCCGGTTCGGCTGTGGACGTGATGGTCGATCACCTGAAGGTCCTCGCCAGCAAAGAGCCTGAGCGCGTCGCCGAAGTCGTCAAACAATGGGTACAGAAAAAACATGGCCGAGCTGAATAACCCTGAAGGCGCCGAAGGCGCACTGTCCCCGGTCGAGCAGGCCGCCATCGTGCTGCTGTCGATCGGCGAAGAAGGCGCGGCCGCCGTGCTGCGCTGCCTCGAGCGCGACGAGTTGCTGGAGCTGACCCAGGTCATGTCGCGCATGAGCGGCATCAAGGTCGATACCGTCAAGACCGCGGTCCAGAACTTCTTCGACGACTACCGCCAGCAAAGCGGCCTGCATGGCGCCTCGCGCAGCTACCTGAAGCGTTCGCTCGACCTGGCGCTGGGTAACGACATCGCCAACAGCGTGCTGAACACGATCTATGGCGACGCGATCCGCCCGATGATGGCGCGCCTGCAGTACGCCTCGCCGAAATGGCTGGCCGAGTTCATCTCGCACGAACACGTGCAGATGCAGGCCGTGTTCCTGGCCTTCCTGCCGCCCGCGATGGCCTCGCAGATCCTGGAAGCGCTGCCGCTGGACGGCCGCGAACTGGTGCTGCTGAACATGGCGCGCCTGGACGAGATCGACCGCGACGTGCTGCACGAGTTAGAGGAGCTGGTGAACCGCTGCCTGGCCGCCCTGGATACCCAGAGCGCCAGCGTGGAAGGCGTGCGCCAGGTCGCCGAGATCCTGAACCGCCTGCAGGACAACCGTGCCGGGATGGTCGAGCTGCTGCGCGCCCACGATCCGGACGTGGTGTCGCAGATCGAGATGTCGATGTACGACTTCTTCATCCTGTCGCGCCAGACCGAGCAGGTCATCACCCGCCTGCTCGACGAAGTGCCGCTGGAGCAGTGGGCGGTTGCGCTCAAGGGCGCCGAGCCGGCCCTGCGCGATGCGGTCCTGTCCGCGATGCCGAAGCGCCAGGCGCAGAGCTTCGAAGACCTGATGCGCCGTTCGGGCCCGGTCCCGATGTCGCGCATCGAACAGACCCGCCGCGAGATCATGGCCACCGTCAAGGGCCTGGCCGACGCCGGCGAAATCGACATCCAGCTGTTTGCCGAGGCTACCGCCGAATGAAGCAATTCCGGGCTTACCACTTCCCTCCGCTGCACCAGTTCCCCGGGGCCCAGCGCCCCGGCGCGCCCGGCCCTGCAGGCAGCCCTGCCGCGTCGGCCGAAGAATGGCAAAGTGCGCTGGCCGACGGCTACCGCCAGGGCCAGCGCGAAGGCTATGAAGCAGGCCTGGACCAGGGCCGCGCCGACGGCTATCCGGTCGGCCAGAGCGAAGGCCTGCAGCGCGGCATCGAAGAAGGCCGCGACATGGCATTGACCGGCTTCGAGGAGCTGTCCAAGCCGGTCGACGCGATGCTCAAAGCCCTGAAGAAGCTCAAGCTTGAGATGCGCGCCGCCCAGCGCAAGGAAGTGGTCGACCTGGTCGGCAAGATCGCGCGCCAGGTGATCCGCGCCGAACTGGCGCTGCAGCCGGTGCAGCTGCTGGCGCTGGTGGAAGAAGCGCTGTCGGTGATGCCGCCGTCGCGCGACCAGGTCGAGGTGTTCCTGAATCCGGAAGAACTGCGCCGCGTGCTCGAGCTGGATCCGAAGCGCGCCAAGAAATGGACCCTGCTGCCCGACCCGGCGCTCGAACCCGGCGAATGCCGCGTGCGCTCGGGCGACAATGAAGTCGACGCCGGCTGCCAGGGCCGCCTGTCGGCCGTGATGGACCAGGTGCGCGACCAGCTCGGCGACGACGAGGACGGCGAATGACGGCCCTCGCCTCGCGCCTGCGCGCGGTCGAACTCGGCGCGGTGCCGGTCGCCACCCCGACCGGGCGCCTGGTCGGCGCCCAGGGCCTGCTGCTGGAATCGGTCGGCTGCCCGCTGCACACCGGCCAGCGCTGCCGCATCGAGACCGTCGATGGCGGCTGGCTCGACGCGCAGGTGGTCGGTTTCAAGGAAAAAGTCTCCTACCTGATGCCATTCAAGAAGGCCACGGGGCTTGCGACCGGCGCGCGGGTGCTGCCCGCCCCGGTGCAGGCCGACCTGATGATCGGCCCGTCCTGGATGGGCCGCATGGTCAACGGCCTGGGCGAACCGATCGACGGCCTGGGCAAGCTCGGTGGCGACCAGCCGCTGTCGACCATCCCCCCCAAGGTCAATCCTTTAAAGAAGGCCCCGGTCGAGGAGCCGCTCGACGTCGGCGTGCGCGCGATCAATTCGATGCTCACCATCGGCAAGGGCCAGCGGGTCGGCCTGATGGCCGGTTCCGGCGTCGGCAAGTCGGTGCTGCTTGGCCTGATCACGCGCCAGACCGTTGCCGACGTGATCGTGGTCGGCCTGATCGGCGAACGTAACCGCGAGGTGCGCGAATTCGTCGAGAAATCGCTCGGCCCTGAAGGGCTGAAACGCGCCGTCCTGGTGGTGGCGCCGGCCGACGAGTCGCCGATGATGCGCGTGATGGCGACCGAGATGTGCCACTCGATCGCGGCCCACTTCCGCGACCGCGGCCAGAACGTGCTGCTGCTGTGCGATTCGCTGACCCGCTACGCCATGGCGCTGCGCGAAGTGGCGCTGTCGCTGGGCGAGCCGCCTGCCACGCGCGGCTATCCGCCGTCGGTGTTCTCGAACATGCCGCAGCTGGTGGAATCGGCCGGCAACGGCGAGAACCCGAAAGGCAGCATGAGCGCGATCTATACCGTGCTGGCCGAAGGCGACGACCAGCAGGACCCGGTGGTCGACTCGGCGCGCGCGATTTTGGATGGCCACATCGTGCTGACGCGCGAACTGGCCGAACGCGGGCACTACCCGGCGATCGACGTCGCCCAGTCGATCTCGCGCTGCATGGCGCAGGTGGTCGGCCCGGAACACGCGCTGGCAGCGCGCAAGCTCAAGGCCTCGCTGGCGCGCCATGCGCGCGTGCGCGACCTGATCCCGCTCGGCGCCTATGTGCCCGGCGCCGATCCGGAAACCGACAAGGCGGTGCGCCTGCACCCGCATATCGAAGCCTTCCTGTGCCAGGGCACGCGTGAAGAAGCCCCCATGCCGGGCAGCGTCGAACAGTTGAAAGCGATGATGGCATGAGCAAGAAAAACACGATCGACAGCCTCGGCACGCTGGTGCGGCTGCGCAGCCTTGACGTGGACCGCCTGCAGGCCGATATGACCACGCAGGAAGCGACCCGCACGCGCTACCAGAACAATCTCGCGCGCATGGATTCGCTGACCGTGAGCAGCGGCGCCACGGGTGCACTGCCGCCCGTACTGGCGCTGAACTGCGGCGCCTACAAGCAAAACGTGATGGCGATGGCCGACCTGCACCGCACCGACCTGGCGCTGCACGAGGCGAACATGGCGGTATCGCAGCGCAACCTGACCACCGCCTGGACCAAGCGCGAGCTGCTGGGCAAGGTGCTCGAGCAGCAGGAAACCCAGCTGGCGCGCGCGCAGGACCGCGTCGTGCGCAAGCGTGAAGACGACATCGCCACCCAATCGTGGATGGCGGGACGGACCGCTTGAGAACCAAGCGACCAGCAGCACCAGATCAGCAGTACCACAGCAAGTAGAGTCAGGAGAAACGACATGGCATCCGCAATCACCGCACCGAGCTACGACCCGATCACCACCGCTAACTCGCTGGCGGACAAGTACGTCATGGCGCGCCAGAAGATCATCGACGCCCAGAGCGCCGCGGCGAAGGCCACCGAAAAAGGGCTGACCGACCTGGGCTCGGCGATGACCGCGTTCCAGACCAGCCTGGCCGCGCTCACTGGCCTGAACAAGAACCTTTATGCGCAGTCGGCCACCTTCAGCGACACCACGGTGGGCAGCGCCACCGCCGGCGCCACCGCGGCCCCGGGCAACTACTCGTTCTTCGTCGCCAAGCTCGCCACCGCCAGCCAGGTGTCTTACGCCGGCCTGACCGACAACGCGGGCGTGTCCGGTACCCTGAACATCAACATGGGCGGTTCGCTCGCCTTTGCCGTCAACCTGAACGCGGCGGACACCGACGGCGACCTGACGCTGAGCACGCGCGAACTGGCGGCGGCAATCAACAGCGCCACCGGCAACACCTCGATGGTCACCGCCTCGATCGTCACCACCGGCGCCACCTCGGAGCTGGTGCTGACCGCCAAGAACACAGGCCTGGACAGCGCCATCACGATCGACACCACCGGCATCAGCGGCGCGTCCAGCCTGGCCTCGGCCAACGCCGATCCGCTGCGCAGGCGCACCCTGGTGGTGGCGCAGGACGCCGAGATCCGCATCGGCTCCGAGAGCGGCACCCCGATCACCCAGGCCAGCAATACCTTCACCAATATCGCCGGCGTGAAGATGACCTTCACCAAGGCCCAGGCCCCCGGCAGTGCGCCGGTCGCGATCGCGGTCGGTGCCGACAGCAAGAACACCATCGCCAACGTGCAGGCCTTTGTCGATGCCTACAACAAGCTCAAGGGCGTGCTGAACAAGCTGACCGACTCGGGCGACCCGTCCAAGGGTGCGGCCGGCGGCTCGTTCGCCCACGACGGTGGCATCCGCGCGCTGAACGACCGCCTGGTCACCCTGCTGCGCCCGACGACGGTCGGCGATACGCTGGCCTCGTTCGGCATCATCGCAACCAAGGACGGTACCCTCGAACTGAATTCCGAGCGCCTGCAGCGCCAGCTGGCCCTCAAGCCGACCGGCCTGGATACCCTGATCGGTTCCAGCTCGGTTTCAAGCCCGAGCGGCATTGCCGGCGCGCTCGACAAATTCATCAAGGGCTGGAGCAATACCGCCGACGGACAGATCAAGCAACGCAAGGAGCAGACCAGCAACCTGCAGTCGACGCTGGCCGACCGCCAGGCCTTCCTCGAGCAGCAGCACGAGGCAGCCTACAACCGCTACCTGCGCCAATTCACGGCCCTGCAGTCGCTGCAAGGCGCCATGACCAACAACCTGTCGATGTTCGATGCCCTGTTCGGCAACAACAAAGACTAAGCGCGATTGCCGCGATCAACCGACACTACGGGATCCACATGTCCTATCAAGAAGCCTACGGCAGCTACCACGCCGTCAACCTGGATGCGCAGACCTCGCGCGCTTCGCCGGTGGAGCTGGTCCTGCTGCTCACCGACGGCCTGCTCGACGAGCTGGCGCGCGCCCGCGCCCACATCGCCGCCCGCCGGTTCGAAGCCAAGGCAGCCAGCATCGACAAGTGCGTCGAGATCATCAACGGCCTGTCGAGCTCCCTCGACTTCGACCAGGGCGGCGAGACCGTCGCCAACCTGGCGCGTATCTATGATTTCTGCGCCCAGCACCTGCACGGCGCCGGCATCAAACTCGACCCGACCATGGTCGATGAAGTGATCCGCGTGCTGACCACCATCCGCCAGGGCTGGAAAGGCGTGCAAGAGCGTAATGGATAGGACCCGCGCCATCGACAGCCTTGCCAAGGCGCTGGCTGACGCCGGCGCCAGCGCCGACTGGGAGCTGCTGGCCCGCGCCACGCGCGAGCTCGGCCCCCAGCTGCAGGTGCTGGCTGCTACGGCGCCATGGAGCAGCGCCGAGCGCGCCGCCCTCGGCCGCCTGCGCAGCGCGCATGATGGCGCAGCAGGCCAGGTTGCCGCCGCCTCCGGGCAGCTGCAGGCGCGCCTCGACGACATGCGCGTCAACAAGGAGGGCTGGATGGCCTATGCCCTCGCGGGCGAACCCGATTCTGGTAACACCACCACATGAATATCACGATGAACAGCGCACCCCTGCCGGCCGGCGGCGACGCCACCGTAGCCGCCAACGGCACCGCAGCCGGAGCAGCCGCAACCCCGGCCGATGGCCTTCCGCTCGACCCGGCGCAAATCGCCGCCTCGGGCATTCCTGCCGCGATGCCCTTCCTGCAGTTCATGGACCTTAATGCCATCGCCATGCCGGCCGGCGAATTGCCGGTGCCGGAACTGGCCAGCGCCGACCCGGCGCTGCAGGATGCCTCGGCCCCTGCAGCTGCACCGGCGCCTGCCGACGCTGCGGAAGAAACGACCGATACCGGCAATGCCACGCTGCTGGCCGCGATGGCCATGCCGCTGATGCCGTCGATGATGATGGCCATGCCGGCCGCCCTCCCCGCCGGCCTGCGCCTCGCTTCGGGCAAGCCGGAGCAGCAGGCTTCGACGAGTGCCGCGGCAGCGGTGTTCGGCAGCACTGCGGGCAGCACTGCAGCCACCAGCGCCGCCGGCGCCATCGAGCTGCCACTGGCCGCCGCCGCGCCGCATGCCGTCAGCGCGGACGCCGCACTGCCGGCCCAGGCCATCGATACCGCCTCGGCCCAGCTGGCGCGCGCCAGCGCAGCCAGTGCCCAGCCGGCACCGGCTGCTACAACAAGCCAGCCGGCTCCCGCAGCGGTGCAGGCCCAGCCCCGCGACGGCGCCGCGCCTGAAGCAGCCGCCCAGTCGGCAGGCAGCAATGCCGGCTTCGGCGTCGCCGCCCCGGCCGCACCAAGCACCCCTGCGCGCGATGGCGGCACCCTGACCCTGGCTGGTCCGCCGACCGCCTGGCGCCAGTCGCTGCAGGAAGCCCTGGGCGACCGCCTGAACCTGCAGCTCACGAAAAACGCCGAGCAGGCCGTGATCCGTCTCGAGCCGCCGATGCTGGGCCGGGTCGAGATCTCGATCCGCCACAGCGCGGGCGCGCTCGAAGTGAACATCACCGCCACCCACAGCGAAGTGCTGCGCCAGCTGAACACCGTCGGCGACAACCTGCGCAGCGACCTCGCCGGCCGCCAGTACACCGACGTGTCGGTGAACATCAGCCAGGCCACGCCGCGTGCCCAGGCCGCCGCGCAAGCCGGCAGCGGCGCCGGCTTCGGTGCTGATGCACAGGGCCGCGGCCGCCAGCAGGACCAGGAACATGACGAGCGCACTCCCGGCGCCGCCCTGGCCGAGGCCCACCATTCCAACACCGCGTTCTCCCTGAGCGGACGCGCCTGAGCCCACGACCATGAACAGTAAAGCCAAACTGATCGCCGCCTTCCTCGGTGTCGCCCTTCTCGCCGCAGGAGCCGCCGGCGGCGCCATGTGGTACATGGCGCCCGTAGCCGGCGCTGCCGGAGTCGCCGCCAAGCCGGCGCCGGAAAAGAAGCTGACCAAGTACGTCACCCTCGACAAGGTGATCGTCATGCTGCGCCGCGCCCCGAACCAGGCCACGGCCCACTACCTGTCGGTCGACCTGGTGCTGGCCACCACGGCGGAACAGGAAAAGGAAGCCAAGGAACACCTGCCGCTGCTGCGCAGCGTCGCCGTAGCGAGCCTGTCGGCCTACACGGTGGCGGAAGCGTCCAGCATGACGGTGGAACAGTACGCCCAGCAGCTTAACAAGACCTTCGACGCCAGCTATGCCAAGGAAAACCATGAAAAGCCGTTTTCCGAAGTCATGATCGGCAAGCTGATCGTCGAATGACCGTCCAATAGACACCGGGGACATCGTGGCCTATACAGCCGACTATGCCGATTCCAGCGCCGCCGCCTTGTACGGGGAAGCGCCCGCCAACGCGGGCATGACCCCGGGCGAGGAGCAGCGCCACCTGCTCGCATATGCGCCGCTGGTCAAGCGCATCGTGCGCCAGCTGAACTCGCAGGTGTCCGGCGCGGTCTCGCGCGAGGACATGGAGCAGATCGGGCTGATGGGGCTGCTCGAGGCGCTGCGCCGCTATGGCGAGCCGGACAACGGTTTCGGCAGCTATGCGTCCTTGCGCGTGCGCGGCGCCATACTCGATGAGCTGCGCCGGCAGGACTGGCGCCCGCGCGCGGTGCGCCAGGACAGCCACCGCATGCGCGACGAGCTGCGCGCCCTCACCCGCCGCCTGGGGCGCGAGCCGAGCGAGAAGGAGGCCGCTGCCGCACTGGGATTGAGCCCGGACGAATTCCGCCAGCAGGTGCTGGACGACGTCGCCGAAGAGATGCTCAGCTTCGACGAAGTGCTGCAGGAATCCCTGGAGCACGCCCACAGCGCGCCGAGCCCGGAAGAAGGCTATATGGTGCGGCGCAGCCTGGAGCAGGTGCTGGGCAGCCTGAACGAAAAAGAACAGCGCGTGATCCAGATGATCTACGAGTTCGAACTGAGCTACAAGGAAATCGCCGCGGTACTCGACCTGTCGGACGCCCGCGTCTGCCAGCTCAACAAGAGTGCACTGGCAAAAATGAAGGCTGCACTCGGGCGCGCCTGAGTTCACCACACGGAAATAAGCAGGCAACAAGAAAGGCAGTACGTCATGCAGCAATTACTAGGTCTCGCAATCGTGCTCGGCGCCGTCTTCGGGGGCTTCTCCCTGATGGGCGGTACCTTCGCTTCGATCTTCCACCCGATCGAGCTCCTGATCATCGGCGGCGCCGCCTTCGGCGCCCTGGTGCTCGGCAACCAGCGCCACGTGCTGGCCGAGATGGCGCACCAGCTGAAAAAAGTCATGGCGCGCACCAAGCACGACTCGGAATTCCAGCGCCAGCTGCTGCTCCTGATGTACGAACTGCTGCAGACCGCGGCCGGCGGCCTGAAGGCGCTCGACGCCCACGTCGAAGCGCCGTCGGAAAGCCCGCTGTTCCAGCGCTACCCGCGCATCCTGGACGAGCCGAAGCTGCTGGCTTTCATCGTCGACAACTTCCGCCTGATGGCGATGGGCAAGATCAACGCCCACGAGCTCGAAGGCGTGCTGGAGCAGGAACTGGAAGCCATCCACGAAGAACTGACCCAGCCGGCCAAGTCGCTGCAGAAGATCGCCGAAGCGATGCCGGGCTTCGGCATCCTGGCCGCGGTGCTGGGCATCGTGATGGCGATGTTCTCGGTCTCGGGCGGTGCGGATTCGGGCGAGATCGCCGAAAAGATCGGCGCCGCGATGGTCGGCACCTTCATCGGCATCTTCTTCTGCTACGGCCTGCTGGAACCGCTGGCGAACATGATGAAGCAGCTGGTCAATTCGGAAGCCTCGACCATGGAAACCGTCAAGGTGGTGCTGTGCACCCACGTGGCCGGCAAGCCGGCACTGCTGGCGATCGACGCCGGCCGCCGCCTGATCCAGCTGAACACCAAGCCCAGCTTCGCCCAATTAGAGCAGTGGATCAATGCGATGGGCGGCGAGGATGAGTCGCAGAACAAGCGGCGCCGTACGGCCGACCGCATGACGGGGTAATCGTGTCAAAAGTTAACGAAAAGCACGAATCAACCATCGTCAAGCGCGGCGGCGGCAAGCATGCGCATGACGAGCACGGCGGCGCCTGGAAGGTGGCCTTCGCCGACTTTTGCCTGGCTTTGATGGCATTGTTTCTAGTCTTGTGGCTGATTGCCTCACGGGAACAACAGAATCTGAAGAAAATCGTGCGTGATGCAACCGAGAACGGTATGCTCGACGAAAAGGGCCGCAAGCCCGAGATCGCCGCGGAACCGAGCGGGAGCATGATCGAGCGCTTCGAGCTGCCGCTGGCCGGCAGCGCCGGCAACCAGGCGCCCGGCAGCCCGAACGCGACGCGCGTGGCCTACGAATCGCCCGAGGATCTGGCGGCGCTGTCGAAAGCGCTGGGCGAGATGAGTGCGGACGCCGGACTGGCAGCCAACCTGGACACCGTGATCACGCCCTATGGCCTGCGCGTCATGCTGCATGACACCGACCGCCAGGGCATGTTCATGCGCGGCAGCGCCCTGCCCACCGGGCGCTTCGTGCGCCTGCTGCGCAAGATGGGCCCGCTGTTCGCGCAGATGAAGAACCAGATGCTGATCGTCGGCCATACGGACTCGTCGCGTTTTGCCGGGTCCGACAAGGGCGGCTATTCGAACTGGGCGCTGTCGACCGACCGCGCACTGTCGGCGCGCCGCGAACTGCTCGACGGCGGCATGCGCTCCGAGTCCGTGCTGCAGGTGGTGGGCATGTCCGACCGCGCGCCGCTGGAAACGAAGGAACCGCTGGCGGGAGTGAACCGCCGCATCGAACTGCTGATCCTGACGACCGCCCAGTCGCGCATGGTCTCCAGCATGTTCGGCAAGCCCGGCGCCACGACCCCGCTGGGGAAGGACGCGTCGATCAGCATGCCCGACGCGGCAGCACTGGAAAAGCTGCGCAGCCAATTGCCGAAGTAAACCCATGAGCATCCAATCGAAAACCCGAGGTAACCGCATGAAAATCACCGGCGCGATCGCTCCTACCGTGACCCTCGGCACCCAGCGCACCACCGTGCAGGCGCCGGCCGAGACGGCATCGGCGTCCTCCGCCGCGCCCGCCCTGCAGTCGGAAGTGCTGCAGCCGGCCGCGCAGGCGCTGCGCGCAATGCCGGACTTCGATGCCGCACGCGTGGCCGAGTTGCGCGACCAGCTGGCCAAGGGCGAGCTGCCGTTCAACGCAGGCCGCCTGGCCGGCCTGATCGAGCGCTTCCATGGCGGGGGCCGGGGATGAGCCGCATGACCCGCCCACAGGCCAATGCGCTGCTCGTCGACGGCGTGCAGGCCGACGTGCGCGACAGTGCCGAAGTGCTGTCCCTGCTCGAGCGCCAGTTCGACGCCGCGCTGCGCCACCAGACCGCCGAACTGACTTCCCTCGCCGGGCTGCTCGCTCCCCTGCTCGATGCCATGGATGCACGGCGCCAGCAGCGTGTCTCGCTGGTGCGCGCCCTGCTGGGCGAGGAGGCGACCATGGCGCAATTCATCGCGACACTCATTGAACCGGCACAGGGCGCACTGGCCGCAGCCTGGGCCGACCTGGAACACACGGTGCAGGCCTGCAAGGCGGCCTCGACCCGCAACGGCAGCCTGCTGGCCGAACAGTACACCGTGATGCAGCGCGTGCTGCACGGCGAGGAAGGGATTTATGCGCCACGCTGATTTTGCGACCGCGCCGCTGTCGCCGCTGGCGCCGACCGCCGCTACCCGCCCGACCGCCGCGATCGGCGGCGGTAGTGGTTTTGGCAACATGTTCGGCGAGGTGCAGGGCGAAGTGGCCGCTTACATCCAGAATGGTGACGGCGGCGAGAGCGGCGCTGCTGCCCTGAGCGCCGAAGGCAGCATCTGGCATGCGCGTGCGGCCGGCCTGATCAGCGGAGAGAACGAAGTCGATGGCGTTGATGCGGTATCGGGCGCTGACACCACGCCCGAGCAGCAGGCTTTCCTGGACAGCATCGCCCCCTGGGCGCGCCAGGCTGGCGAACAGCTCGGCGTGGCGCCGGAACTGGTCTCGGCCCATGCCGCGCTGGAATCTGGCTGGGGCCAGCGCCCGCTGCGCAACGGCAGCGGCGAGTCGAGCCACAACCTGTTCGGCATCAAGGCCGGATCGAAGTGGGAAGGCGCCGTGAGCGAATCAGCGACCACCGAATACATCGGCGGCGCCGCCATCAAGACCCGCGAACGCTTCCGCTCCTACCCGGATGCGGGCAGCGCCTTCCGCGACTATGCGCAAATGCTGGCCGATAACCCGCGCTATAAAGGCGCGCTGGGTGTCGGCAATGATGCAAAGGCCTTCGCCCAGGGCCTGGCCAAGGGCGGTTACGCGACCGACCCGGCCTATGCGGCCAAGCTGACCCGCCTGGCCACCAAGTTGCAAGGCAGCGACGGCTGAGCTTAGCGACTGATGCCCGGCACGTCGACCGGCTCGACCGTGCCGGCGCCGGTTACCCGCATCCGCACCACCTGCCCGCTCGCCGCGTTGCGCACACGCACCGTAGCGCCGCGCGCGCCGGCATCCAGCGCTTCGCCGCCCATGCTGATTTCAATCCCCTCGTGACGCGCCAGCATCAGTACCTGGTCGCCGCGCTTGACCATCAGCGGCGAGGTGAGGCTGCTGGTTCGCAGGATTTCACCGGCGCGCAAGCTGCGCCGGCTGGTCTGGCCGACCGCCGCTTCCGGCGCGCCGATGGCGTCAGCCACCTGCGTGACGTCGCGCCGCTCGAGCGTAATGTGCTCATCCGTCAATACTTCGTTGTTCCTGAGCGACATCGCGGTGACCGCCACCACGGCCGTAATGCGGGCCCGCACCACGAAATCGTGTTTCCAGCCACGCGGCTCTAGGCAACGTGCCACGAAGCGCATCCGTGCGTACTGGCGGGTGTCGAGCGCCTCGATCGCCACTGGGGCGCTACACGGCGGCGCTGGGCGTGCGCTGACCACGCTGAGCTCGATTTGGGGCTCGGCCAGGCCGCTGGCCTGCAATTGTTTGTCGATTTGTCCACGGGCGGCTTGTTCTATCTGCAAAGAAATAGATTGAGCGGCCTCGGTTGTGGCGCATAAAAGACAGGATACAATGAACGAGGTTGCCCTAGGGAAAGCAATCATTGTTAAATAGAGGGTGGCGGTTGAGAAACGATGAGCGGCCATTCTACCGAAACAACGCAGGAAACCGACAGAGGATCGATATGACGATTAATTTTAAGGAAGCCCTGGGGGTACACGCCGACGCCTTGCAGGTGCGCGCCGAACGTACCCGGGTGCTCGCCGCCAATATCGCCAACGAAAGCACGCCCGGCTACACGGCGCGCGACATCGACTTCGCGTCGGCCCTGCAAGAGCAGATCGCCGCCGAGGCGGGCGAGCCGACGCTGGATAGCGACGGCCCCCTCTACCGCGTGCCCTTCCACCCCAGCGCCGACGGCAACACCGTCGAGATCGGCGTCGAGCAGGCCGCGTTCTCGCAGAATGCCTCCGACTTCCAGACCAGCCTGACCTTCATCAACATGAAGCTGCGTGGCCTGAACAAAGCCATCACCGGCCAATAAACGGGAACTAAGACATGGGTTTCAAGGATATTTCCCAGATCGCCGGATCGGCCATGGCGGCCCAGACCGTGCGCCTGAACACGATCGCCAGCAACCTGGCCAACGCCAACGCCGTGGCCGGTTCGGAAGCCGAAGGCTACCGCGCACGCAAGCCGGTATTCGCCGCCGTCATGGGCGAGTCGGGCGGCGCCAGCGTGCAGGTGCTGGACGTGGTCCAGTCGAGCGAGCCGCTGCGCAAGATGTACGAGCCGGACAATCCGGTCGCCGACGCCGACGGCATGGTGTATTACGCCAACGTCAACGAAGTGGCCGAGATGGCCGACATGATGGCCGCCTCGCGCGCCTTCGAGACCAATGTCGAGGTCATGGGCCGTATCAAGAACATGCAGCAGTCGCTGCTGAAGATGGGCGAGGGCTGATCCGATGGTTACCACTACTAATTCTTTCGGCTTCTCGACGCCGAACACCAGCGCCAACAACGACAAGATCGCCACCAGCACCGCCACCAGCGAGAACAAGGACATGTTCACGAAGCTGCTGGTCGCGCAGATCCGCAACCAGGATCCGCTGGCGCCGTCGGACCCGACCCAGTTCGTGAACCAGCTGTCGCAACTGTCGCAGACCGAAGCGCTGCAGCAGCTGGCCCAGACCACCAGCGCCAGCGCCAGTGTGCTGCAGAGCCTGCAGGTCATGGCGATGGGCGCCCAGGTCGGCAGCGACGTGTCGGTTGCAACCAGCCGCGTGCGCCTGGGCGAAGACAAGATCAGCGGCAACGTGCAGTTGGGCGGCGCCAGCACCGCGACCTCGCTCGTGCTGACCGGCGTCGACGGCAAGCAGCACCGCGTCAGCCTGCCTTCGCACGGCGCCGGCGCCCTGCCCTTCACGCTCGACCCGGCCGCGCTCGGCCTGGCCCCGGGCAACTACAGCATCAGTGCCGAAGCTTCTGATGGCACCAAACCGGCGGTGGAAGTCAGCGGCCGCCTCGACAGCGTGCGCATGTCGGCCACCGGCGGCATCCTGCTGCAGGTCGCCGGCGTCGGCGAAGTCGATCCCTCCAGCGTCACCGGTTTCAACGGCAAGGGCAAGAGCCTGGCCGCCTCGGATATCTAAAAGGAATTCACATGAGCTTCAATATCGCACTGTCCGGCATCCAGGCCATCAACGAGCAGCTGGAAGCCGTCTCGAACAACATCGCCAACGCCGGCACCTTCGGCTTCAAGAGCAGCCGCGCCAACTTCGCTTCGGTGTATGCCGGCGACCAGGCCAATGGCGTGGAAGTGGCTTCGCTGACCCAGAACATCGGCCAGAACGGCAGCCTGCAGAACACCGGCCGCGGACTCGACGCCGCCATCCAGGGCCGCGGCTTCTTTACCAGCCGTGACGCCCAGGGCGTGATGCAATACACCCGCGTCGGCATCTTCTCGGCCAACAAGGACGGCAACCTGGTCGACGCAGCCGGCCGCAACGTGCAGGGCTATGGCCCGACCGTGGGCGGCGTGATCGGCGTGATGGGCGACATCAAGATCCCGACCGGCCAGATCGCGGCCAAGGCCAGCACCGGCATCAACTTCGTCGGCAACCTGTCGGCCGACTGGGCTCCGAAACCGGCAGTCCCCGCCTTCAATTATACGGACTCGTCGACCTACAACATGGTGAAACAGTCGGTGCTGTTCGACTCGCTCGGCACCCAGCACACCGTGTCGCAGTATTTCGTCAAGACCGGCGCCAACACTGTCGCCGTGCATTACGCCATCGACAACGCGGCACCGTCGGGCACCTCGACCACCCTGACCTTCGACACCCTGGGCCAGATCCCGGCCGGCACCAAGAGCGCCACGCAAACCGTGGCGGCTGGCGGCGGCGCGGCTGCCCTGAACTTCACCATCGACTACAGCGGCACCACCCACTTCGCCGGCGAAGCCACCACCACCACCAACCGCAGCGACGGCTATGCCTCGGGCAGCTTCGTGGGCGTGGAACTGGCCGAAGACGGTTCGATCGTGGCCAAGTACAGCAACGAGCAGCAGCAGGTCGTCGGCACCCTGGCGATCGCCACCTTCCCGGACGAAGGCAGCCTGATCTCGACCAGCGACACCAGCTGGGCCGCCAACAACGCTTCGGGCACGCCGCTGTACAGCACCCCGGGCGTGGGCCTGGCCGGCAAGCTGTCGAAAGGCACGCTGGAAGGCTCGAACGTCGACATCACCTCGGAACTCGTCGGCCTGATGACCTCGCAGCGTAACTACCAGGCGAATTCGAAGGTCATCACGACCGAGAACCAGATGATGCAAGCCCTGATGCAGGCGCTGTAACAACTAAAGGCAGACCGGTATGGATAAACTGATCTTCACCGCCGTCAGCGGCGCCGAACGCACCATGCGTGCGCAGCAGGTGCACGCGAACAACCTGGCCAATATCGACACCTCGGGCTTCCGCGCGAACTTAGAGGTTGCCGCTACCCAGGCGCAGCAACAGGGCTACGGCTACGACAGCATGCACCTGGCCCAGACCCAGGCGGATTCGATCTCGACCCGCTCCGGCGCGGTACGCGAAACCGGCCGCCCACTGGACGTCGCCATCAACGGCGGCGGCTACCTGGCGGTGCAGTACGACGGCGGCGAAGCCTATACCCGTGCCGGCGCGATCGACATCGACGCCAATGGCGCGCTGTCGGTGCACGGCCACCCGCTGATGGGCGAAGGCGGCCCGATCACCCTGCCGCCGCACCAGGCGGTCGAGATCGGTACCGACGGCACCATCTCCGTGCTGACCGAAGGCGCGACCGCCATGCAGGCGATCGACAAGCTGCGCCTGGTGAATGCCGAAGGCGCGGAACTGACCAAGAACGAAGCCGGCCTGATCGTGTCGCGCCAGGGCGATCCGCTCGAAGCCGACCCGAACGTCAGCGTGCGTGGCGGCGCCCTCGAGGGCAGCAACGTGTCGGCGGTCGAAGAAATGGTCGCCGTGATGAGCCTGAACCGCAGCTTCGAGATCCAGATGAAGCTGTTCAAGGCCAGCGACAGCATGAATGAAGTGGGTAATCGACTCATCGGCGCCTGATCGGCGCTTACCAGGATTTACCTCGCGGCACGCTGCCGTGAACACCAGATAAGGGAGTACTCATGAATCCAGCAATGTGGATCAGCAAGACCGGCGTCCAGGCGCAAGACGCCAAGCTGCAGGCGATCGCCAACAACCTGGCCAACGTGAATACCGTCGGCTTCAAGCGCGACCGCGTCGTGTTCGAAGACCTGTTCTACCAGGTCGACGCCCAGCCGGGCGCGCAGAGCGCCGACAACACCGTCTCGAACGGCGTCCAGCTCGGTAACGGCACCCGCCTGGTCGGCACCCAGAAGGTCTTCACCAACGGTAATATGCAGACCACCAGCCAGCCGCTGGACGTCGCCATTTCCGGCGCCGGTTTCCTGCAGGTGCGCCGCCCGAACGGCGAACCGGCCTTCACCCGCGCCGGCCAGCTGAAGGTCGATGCCAACGGCACCCTGACCAATGCCCAGGGCCTGGCCCTGGTGCCGCAGATTACCGTCCCGGAGAACGCCACCGCCATCACCATCGGCGAAAACGGCATGGTCTCGGCCACCATCGCCGGCAGCAGCGCCCCGACCGAACTCGGCCAGCTCACGCTGACCAGCTTCGTGAACCCGGCCGGCCTGCTGGCCCTGGGCGAGAACCTGTTCAGCGAAACCGCTGCCTCGGGCACCGCCAACGAAGGCCGTCCCGGCGATGGCGCCATGGGCAAGCTCAAGCAGGGCGCGCTGGAAGGCTCGAACGTGCAGGTCGTGGAAGAAATGGTCGACATGATCGCCGCCCAGCGCACCTACGAGATGAACACCAAGGTGCTGTCGGCTGCCGACAACATGCTGCAATACCTGGCACAGGCTGCACGCTAAATGAAAGTCCTGACCGCGGCGCTGTGCGCCCTCCTCCTGTCCGGTTGCGCTTCTACCGCACCGCGCCAGGCTTCGATCGACGACGACGAAGTGCCGATGGCACGCGCGGCGTCGCGCGGCGTCTCGGGCGGCGTGTTCACGGGTGAAACCGTGTCGCTGACCTCGGACAGCCGCGCCTACCGCGTGGGCGACGCGGTCACCGTCATCCTGCAGGAAACCACCCAGGCCAGCAAGCGCGCCGGCACCAGCTTCTCGAAGGGTTCGTCGGTGGCGGTTGCCCCGATCGCCGCCCTCGGCAAGACCTTCGGCAAGACCGCGCTCGATATCTCGGCCGACCGCTCGTTTGATGGCGACGCCACCAGCACCCAGCAGAACGCCTTGTCCGGCGCGCTGACCGTGATCGTGCAGGAAGTGCTGCCGAACGGCCTGCTGCGCGTAGCGGGCGAAAAGAATTTGATGCTGAACCAGGGCGAGGAATTCGTGCGCCTGAAGGGTTTTGTCCGCGCGGCCGACATCGACAACGACAACCAGGTCTCGTCGCTGCGCGTGGCCAATGCCCGCATCGCCTATTCGGCGCGCGGCGCCCTGGCCGATGCCAACACCCCAGGCTGGCTGACCCGCTTCTTCAACAGCCCCCTGATGCCGTTCTAAGGACGATATGATTCACAATTCTCATGTTGCCCGCGGTTTTCGTATCATGTTGTGCGCCGCCCTGCTCGGCGGCGCAGCCATGCCGGCCACCGCGGCCCAGGCGCTGCGCAACCTCGTCAGCGTTGAAGGCGTGCGCGAGAATCCGCTGGTCGGCTACGGTTTAGTTGTGGGCCTGAACGGCAGCGGCGACTCCAGCCAGGTGAAATACGCGGGCCAGTCGGTCGTCAACATGCTCAAGCAGTTCGGCGTGCGCCTGCCGGACGGCGAAGACGCCAAGAACAAGAACGTCGCCGCCGTCATGGTGTCGGCCGTCTTCCCGCCGGGCTACCGCCGCGGCCAGGCGATCGACATCACGGTCTCTTCGCTGGGCGACGCCAAGAGCCTGCGCGGCGGCACCCTGCTGCTGACGCAACTGCGCGCGGCCGACAATGAAATCTATGCGCTGGCCCAGGGCAACCTGGTGGTCGGCGGCCTGAACGCCACCGGCAAGAGCGGTTCCTCGGTGACGGTGAATACCCCGACCACCGGCCGCATCCCGAACGGCGCCATGATCGAGCGCGAGATCGCCTCGGACTTCTCGACCCGCCCGCACCTCATGCTGCGCCTGCGCCAGCCGCATTTCGAGACCGCGACCAACGTGGTCGAAGCGATCAACAAGCGCTACGGCGCCATCGCGACCACCGCCGACGGCACCAGCGTCGAAGTCATCGCACCGATCAACCCGACCGAGCGCGTGGCCTTCATGGCCAAGCTGAACAACCTGTCGATCGAATCGGGCATCGAAGTGCCGAAGGTCGTGTTCAACTCGCGCACCGGCACCGTGGTGATTGCCGACGGCCTGCGCGTGAAAGCGGCCGCCGTCACCCACGGTTCGCTCAAAGTGATCATCTCGGAGAGCTCGCGCGTGAGCCAGCCTGGCCCGCTGTCGCGCGGCCAGACCGCCGTCACGCCGGAATCGAAGCTGTCGGTTGACCAGGGCTCGGGCCAGATGTTCCGCTGGCCGCCCGGCGCCAAGCTGCAGACCATCATCGACGTGGTCAACAGCTTGGGCGCCTCGCCCGACGACATCATGGCGATCCTGCAGGCGCTCGACCAGGCCGGCGCGATCGAAGGCGAACTGGTGGTGATCTGATGCGTATCGATCCTACCCAGCTGCAGCAGGCGGCCCTCGCGGCGGAAGCACCTGTAGCCCCGGCCGCCGCCCAGCCCGCGGCCGACCCGGTCTATGTCAAGAAAGCCACCAAGGCCGCCGTCGAGTTCGAGCGCTTCTTCATCTCGCACATGCTCAAGGAAATGCGCTCGTCGACCAGGGCCATGGCGACCGAAGACAGCGTGTTCAACAACAAGGTTAACCAGGACATGCAGGACATGGCCGACGACCAGCTCGCCGCGAGCATGGCCGGCAACCGCGCCTTCGGCATCGCCGATGCGATCCTGCGCCAGCTCGTGCCTGCCGCCCAGCCTGCCTCCAAACCTGACACCAAAGCTTAGTCGTTATTCAAACTAAGTACCGAGCAAAACTTAATGCCGGGCAATAAACGGTCGCCTTGTTAGGTTGAACCCTGCCTCTGGAAAGAATCCGCACCATGGCCATCATCAATAACGCATTGTCCGGCGCCCTCGCCGCCCAGGTCGCACTGTCTGCCAGCAGCCAGAACATCGCCAACCTGCAAACCAAGGGCTACACCCGCCAGTCGGCGCTCCTGACCGCCATGGGTCCGGACGCCAGCCCGCGCTCGGCCGGCAATGGCGTGCAGGTCAGCTCCCTGCTGCGCTTTTCGGACAACTACAAGAGCCAGGCCATGTGGCGCGCGGCGGCCGAACTCGGCGCGCATTCGCAGACCCAGCCGTACCTGAGCCAGCTCGAAAACGTCATGGGCGACGAGACCGCCAGCCTGTCGGCCGGCATCGACCAGTTCTTCGGCGCCCTGAATGCCGTCGCCGGCGACCCGGGCTCGACCCCGCTGCGCCAGCAGGTGCTGACCTCGGCCGGCCTGATGGCGGAACGCTTCAACGGCCTGAACAACGTGTTCAACTCCCAGCTGCAATCGGTGCGCAACCAGCGCAGCGCCATCGTGGACTCAGCCAACTCGCAGATCGCATCGATCGCCAGGCTGAACCAGCAGATCAGCGAAGCCCAGGCCGGCGGCCTGAGTGCATCGGCCATGATCGACGCCCGCGACCAGGCCATCGACGACCTGGCCAGCAAGATGGCGCTGGAAGTGTCCGACAACGGCGACGGCACGCGCGACGTCTCGCTGAAAACCGGCCAGGCACTGGTGCTGGGCAGCAAGCACGGCACCCTGACGGCCGCGCCAACCGCCACCTCGCCGCAGGAATTCTCGCTGAACTTCGCCGGCACCAAGTTTGTGCTCGACGCGGCCAAGCTCGGCGGCCAGCTCGGCGGTCTGGCGAAATACGAAACCGAGAAACTGGTTCCGATGCAGGGCGACATCGCCGCCATCGCGGAGCAGCTCGCCAAGAAGGTGAACGACCAGCTGGCAGCCGGCCTCAAGCCGGCCGTGCCGCCTTCCACCACGCCTACCGCCGGCGCCCCGCTGTTCGTATTCACCGCGGGCGGCAATGCCGACATGCTCAAGGTTGCGACTCCCTTTGTCGCGGAGGACTTCGCGTTTTCGAGCGACGGCGCGCCGGGCGACACGGGCAACCTGCAGAAGCTGGTCGCGATCAAGACCCAGTCGATCACGGTCGGCACCATCGGCAACGTGCTGCTTTCCGACGCCGACACCCAGATCGTCGGCAAGCTCGGCGTTGACAGCCAGCTCAACAAGGCGGCCCTGAAGACCACCCAGACCGTACGCACCCAGTCGCTCGACGACTGGCAGTCGACCAGCGGCGTGAACCAGGACGAGGAAGCCGTCAACCTCGTCGAGTACCAGAACATGTACCAGGCGAACCTGAAAGTCATTTCGATCGCCAACCAGCTGTTCGACGCCACCCTGGCGATGATGGGCTAAAGGACACCACCATGCGTATCGCTACCTCGCAGTACCAATCGACGATGAACCAGTCGCTCCAGACCAACCAGGAGCGCATCACCCACCTGACCCAGCAGATGGCGAGCAACAAGCGCATCCTGGTGCCGTCGGATGACCCGGTCGACAGCGTGCGCCTGGCGCGCCTGGCGCGCGAAGAAGCCACCGTGCAGCAATACCGCGACAACATCGGCTCGATCAAGATCCGCCTGACCAAGACCGAAGGCTACCTGAGCAATATGTCGAAGGAGATGATCAACGGCCGCGACCTGCTGGTCTGGGCTTCGGACGGCGGCAATGCGGCGGAAGACCTGAAGGCCATGGTCAGCCCGCTCGAAGCGCTGCGCGAAAGCCTGTTCTACAACGCCAACACGATCGACCAGGAAGGCCGCTACGTGTTCTCGGGCACGCTCACCACGACCGCCCCGATCAAGTACGACCCGGCCGCCGCGCTGGGCTCGCGCTATACCTATGTCGGCAACACCAATTCGCAGAACGTGGTGGTCGGCAACGGCATCACCCAGGCCGGCAACCAGGACCTGAAGGGCCTGGAAAAGCTGCTGAACCAGCTCGACGAGAGCATCGACATGCTCAAGACGCCGGGCATTACCGCCAACAACCCGGCACTGCGCACGGTGCTGGCAAACAACCTCGGTGGCTTCGACGCTGCACTCGACCTGGTCGGCGGCAAGATCGCCACCCTCGGCGGCGCCCAGAACATCATGGCCACGCTCGACGCGAATCACTCGAACGTCAGCCTGTCGAATAGAATGGCGATTACCGATATCGGCGCGCTCGACGTCGGCGAGGCCGCGACCTCGCTCAACGGCTATTCGACCGCGCTGCAGGCCACGTACAAAGCGTACAGCCGCATCGGCACTTTGTCCCTGTTTTCGGTCCTGTAAGCAATTATGGAAGCTGCCCTCCGCCCGGCCAACCCGGCCCTCCCGAATACCACCGCCGGTACCGGCGCGGCAGCGCGTGCGACCGCGATCCGTACGGCGGATCCGGACAGCCGCGTCGTCACGCAGGTCGCCGCCACCGTTGCCCCGCTCCAGCGCGGCATCAAGTGGGATACCCGGCTGCAAGGCGACGTCGCCCGCGCGCAACAGGCGGTCGACTACCTGGAACGCGTCGCGGCCCAGCTCGAAGCCCTGAAAGCCGACCTGAGCTCCAAGATCTCCGGTCGGAGCGACCCGGCGCGCCAGATCGAGATGCGCGCCCAGCAGCTCGCCAGCGTGCTGCAGACGCGTGCAAAGAAGAGCGGTGGCGGCGTCGATGCACAGCTCGACTTCAAGGACGGCCAGGCGGCCACCACCCGTTTCCGCATCCGCGGCTTCGACATGACCGCGTTGCAGTCCAGCGGCCCGCAGACCTATGCATTTTCGGTCGGCAGTTCCGGCGGCCCGCAGCTGACCGCCACCATCGACGAAGGCATGACGCCCCAGGAAATCGCCGCCCGCCTCGACCGTACCCTGTCGCCGGTGAAGGTCCGCGTCTCGCTCGACAACCAGCAGCAGCTGTTGTTCGGCGCACCGGAATCGGAATGGGACGGCATCAAGGATGCGATCGCCATCTCCGGCCGCGGCCGCGTGGATACGGCGGAAGAACCTGCGGTCATCGCACCTGAACAATGGAAGATCGGCAACCCCGACGCCCTGCGCCAGAGCCTGCGCGACGTGATGGCCGCACTCGGCCGCGTGCGCCGCTCGCAGGACGCCGCCAGCGCGGCCCTCAGCGCCGCCATGGCACGCACGCCCCAGCCGGCGATTCCGGAGGCGGAGCTGGCGATCATTTCGCAGGACTTCACCGCGACTGCAGCGGGGCATGATTACCAGTCGCTGCTGGCGATTACGTCGGCGCTGGTGGGGGTGAGCCGGGAGCGGGTGCAGGCGCTGCTCGGGCTGCGTTAAACCTGCTTCTGTTCGATAGAAAAGCTCCTTCGGGAGCTTTTTTTATTAGTAAAGGTCGCGTTGTCGCGCCTCGTAGGGTGGGCAGATTCTGCCCACGCGGTGATTGTTATCGGCTCCGCTCTCGGGCTCGATGATCTTGCCACCAACTATCACCGCGTGGGCAAGGAACTTGCCCACTCTACGATTCTCGACGGCTCGAACGCCCATAAAAAAACCCGCTGCAAGCAGCGGGTTTTTCATTCAACCATCAAAGGAATTAACCTTCGCGGTTTGCCTTCTTGCGCTCGTGCTCTTTCAGGAAGCGCTTGCGCAGGCGGATCGATTTCGGGGTGATCTCGACCAGCTCGTCGTCCTCGATGAATTCGACTGCGTATTCGAGCGACATCTGGATCGGCGGCACCAGGCGCACGGCTTCGTCGGTACCCGACGAACGCACGTTGGTCAGCTGCTTGCCCTTGATCGGGTTGACGACCAGGTCGTTGTCGCGCGAGTGGATGCCGATGATCATGCCTTCGTACACCGGGTCGTTGTGCGACACGAACATGCGGCCGCGGTCCTGCAGCTTCCAGATCGCGTAGGCGACGGCAGCGCCGTCATCCTGCGAGATCAGCACGCCGTTACGGCGGCCGGCCATTTCACCCTTGCTGTTGTCGACTGGTGCGTACTCGTGGAACACGTGGCTCATCAGGCCGGTGCCGCGGGTCAGGGTCATGAATTCGCCCTGGAAGCCGATCAGGCCACGCGCCGGGATCAGGTACTCGAGACGCACGCGGCCCTTGCCATCCGATTCCATGTTCTGCAGGTCGCCACGGCGGCGGCCCAGTTCTTCCATCACACCACCCTGGTTGACTTCTTCGACGTCGACCGACAGGGACTCGAACGGTTCCTGGCGCACGCCATCGACCATCTTGAAGACCACGCGTGGACGCGACACGGCCAGCTCGAAGCCTTCACGGCGCATGTTTTCCAGCAAAATCGTCAGGTGCAGTTCGCCGCGGCCCGAGACTTCGAAGATCGTGTCGTCGTCGGTAGGGGCAACGCGCAGGGCGACGTTGGCCTTCAGTTCGCGGTCGAGGCGCTCGCGCAGCTGGCGGCTGGTGACGAACTTGCCTTCGCGGCCGGCCAGTGGCGAGTTGTTGACCATGAAGTTCATGGTCAGGGTCGGCTCGTCGACGGTCAGCATCGGCAGCGCGTCCGGGGTGTCCGGTGCGCAGATGGTCGAACCGATGCCGATTTCTTCGATACCGTTGATCAGGACGATGTCGCCGGCGACGGCTTCGTCGACCAGCACGCGCTCCAGGCCCTTGAAGTTCAGCACCTGGTTGATGCGGCCCTTGATAGGGGTCGAATCAGGACCGTTCATGACGACGACGTCCTGGCCGGCCTTGATGCGGCCGCGCGAGATGCGGCCAATGCCGATCTTGCCGACGTACGACGAATAGTCGAGCGAGGTGACCTGCATCTGCAGCGGGCCGTCCGGATTGTCGTCACGGACTGGGACGTGTTGCAGAATCGCTTCGAACAGCGGCTTCATGTCGCCTGCGCGGACGTCTTCGGTCAGGCCGGCGTAGCCGTTCAGGCCCGAGGCGTAGACGATCGGGAAGTCGAGCTGCTCATCGGTGGCGCCGAGCTTGTCGAACAGTTCGAAAGTCTGGTTGATGGCCCATTCGGCGCGCGCGCCTGGACGGTCGACCTTGTTGACGACGACGATCGGCTTCAGGCCCAGGGCCAGTGCCTTGCGGGTCACGAAACGGGTCTGCGGCATCGGGCCTTCCTGCGCATCGACCAGCAGCAGCACCGAGTCGACCATCGACAGCACGCGCTCGACTTCGCCGCCGAAGTCGGCGTGGCCTGGGGTGTCGACGATGTTAATGTGGGTACCTTCGTACTCAACGGCGCAGTTCTTCGACAGAATCGTAATGCCGCGTTCTTTTTCGAGGTCGTTCGAGTCCATCACGCGGGTTTCGACGGCCTGGTTCTCGCGGAAGGTGCCCGACTGGCGCAGCAGCATGTCCACAAGCGTGGTCTTGCCGTGGTCGACGTGGGCGATGATTGCGATATTACGAATCGCGCGTTTGGTGTTTGACATGAATTTTCGAGAAGTTGCGTGTTGTACGAAAGTGTACGAGTGCTGCTGACGACTGTTACTGGGGTGCTGCGAATACGGTGTTGCAGATTACTGGAACCGACTAGTATAGCACGTATATCTGCCCGTCCGAGCGGGCTCGGGGGAAAGCGCAGGAATTTCAGTGGCTTGCCGGGCTTGATAGCGTATTTTGGCGGCAGCGCATGACCTGCCGATGACCGTAGGGTGGGCGGCTACACCCAAGCCTGGGAATCATTCGCGTCCCATGGGCCGTCCACGCGTTCAAATCACGGATGAATTGTGGCGCGGGCTTTCTTGCACGGGTTGAACGCGTGGGCGGCGTTGAAACTTCAGGCCGATCCACTCCCGGGTGGAGCCGCACCACCCTACGAGACGGTGGATATCAGCCGCTCCGGGGCCAGGATCGAATACTCCCCCAGCTGGGCGGTGCCGAGCAGGCGGCCGTCGTGATACACGCGCACCCTGCCCTGCTCCGTCGGCACGGCCACTTCTTCCTTGCCGAGCGCCAGCCGCTGCCCCTGCAGGAAGCGCTTCGCCAGCTCGGCCGTCAGCTCGATCGACGGGAAGGTCGACAGCAGCGCATCGACGGGACTGAGCAGCGACAACGGGTCCGGATGGGCCAGCAGCTCGTCCAGCGTCACCATGCCCGCCATCGTCAGCGCGCCGACTCCGGTGCGGCGCAGCGCATTCAGGTGGGCGCCGCAGCCGAGCGCCGCGCCGATGTCCTCGCCCAGCACGCGCACATAGGTGCCCTTGCTGCAGGTGACGCGGATCTTCAGGAAAGGCGCGTCGAATTCCACCAGCGACAAGCCGTGGATGGTCACCGGGCGCGCGTCGCGCTCAAGGGTGATGCCTTCGCGCGCGTATTCGTACAAGGCCTTGCCGTCGCGCTTGAGCGCCGAATACATCGGCGGCACCTGCAGGATGGGGCCGCGGAAGCGCGCCAGCACGGCTTCGATCTGTTCGACCGTCACCTCGACCTCGCGCTGCTCGATCACTTCGCCCTCGGTGTCGCCGGTGGTGGTCATGATCCCGAGATGGACGGTCGCTTCGTAGCTCTTGTCGGATTCCAGCAGGTCTTGCGAGAACTTGGTCGCCTCGCCAAAGCACAGCGGCAGCAGACCGGTGGCGAACGGGTCGAGGGTGCCGGTGTGGCCGGCCTTCTTGGCGTTGAAGACACGCTTGGCCTTGATCAGCGCGTCGTTGGACGACAGGCCGACCGGCTTATCCAGCAGCAGGACGCCGTCGACAAGATCGCGCGGCTTTTTGGCAGGACGCGCGCTCACTCGGATTCTGGCTTCGTATCTGGCGCGGTATCCGACGCGGTATCCGACGCGGTATCCGACGCGGCATCGGGAACCGTAGCGGGCGCCGCATCCGGCTCGGCGTCGGCGGCGCGCACCGCATTGGCCTGGTCGATCAGCGCCGACATCGCGAGGCCGCGGGTGGTCGAGGTGTCGTGCACGAAGTGCAAGGCGGGCAGCGTGTGGATGTGCAGGCGCTTGCCGAGCAGGTTTCGCAGGTAGCCGGCCGATCGCGACAGGCCCTCGAGGGTCATCTTGATTTCTTCCTTGCTGTCTTTCAGCAGGGTGAAGAAAACCTTGGCGTGGGCGTAGTCCGGGGTCAGCTGCACTTCGCTGATCGTGACCATGCCGATGCGCGGGTCCTTGAGTTCGTAGGCGATCAGTTCCGACAGGTCTTTCTGGATCTGGTCGGCGACGCGCAGGCCGCGCTGGGGGATGCTTTTACTATGTTTTGCCATGATTTACTGCCTGTGTTGTTCTTGTGTTTAAGCGGTGATGGTGTGATGACGCTTTTTAGGCCACTGCACCAAGCACCGTCATCCCGGCGCAGGCGAGAACAATGCCACTGGCATTGTTCTCTCCAATTTTCGGTGCCTTAGGGCTGCGCTTGAATATAGCGGCGGCGGAACGAAATTGGGTACCGGCCTTCGCCGGTACGACGGTCTATAAGCTAGCGGGCCTTTGGCACGCTCGCGCGGGCTGGTCGGCCTTTGAATAAAACAAGGGCCAGGCCCCTGCGCGGCATCGCCGCGAAGCGTCCTGGCCCCCATGTTACGCCAAGTGCGTGAATTACAGCGTACGCGCCACTTCGGTGACTTCGAACACTTCGAGGACGTCGCCGACCACGATATCGTTCATGTTCTTCAGCGACAGGCCGCATTCCAGGCCGGCACGGACTTCTTTCGCATCGTCCTTGAAGCGCTTGAGCGAGTCGATCTCGCCGGTCCACACGACCAGGTTGTTGCGCAGCAGGCGTACCGACGACGAACGCTTGACCACGCCATCCGTGACCAGGCAACCCGCGATCGCGCCGACTTTCGAGACCAGGATGACCTGGCGAATCTCGACCTGGCCGGTGATGGTCTCGCGCTTTTCCGGAGCCAGCATGCCCGACAGTGCGGTCTTGATCTCGTCGATCGCATCGTAAATGATGCTGTAGTAACGGATGTCGACACCGTTGGCTTCGGCCAGCTTGCGTGCCTGGTTGTCGGCACGGGCGTTGAAGCCGATGATGACTGCCTTCGAGGCCACTGCCAGGTTGACGTCCGACTCGGTGATGCCGCCGACCGCCGCATGGACGACCTGCACGCGCACTTCCGAAGTCGACAGCTTCTGCAACGAACCGACCAGCGCTTCCTGCGAACCCTGCACATCGGTCTTGACGATGAGCGGCAGGTTCTTGACTTCGCCTTCGGCCATCTGGTCGAACATGTTCTCCAGCTTGGCGGCCTGCTGCTTCGCCAGCTTGACGTCGCGGAACTTACCTTGACGGAACAGGGCGATTTCACGCGCCTTGCGCTCGTCGGCCATGACCATCACTTCTTCACCGGCGCTCGGCACTTCGGTCAGGCCCTGGATCTCGACCGGGATCGATGGACCCGCGGTGGTGACCGGCTTGCCGTTTTCGTCGAGCATTGCACGAACGCGGCCGAACGAGGAACCTGCCAGCACGACGTCGCCGCGCTTGAGGGTACCCGACTGCACCAGGATCGTCGCGACCGGGCCCTTGCCCTTGTCGAGGCGGGCTTCGACCACCAGGCCACGGGCCGGTGCTTCGGTCGGCGCCTTCAGTTCCAGCACTTCGGCCTGCAGCAGGACTTGCTCCAGCAGGTCGTCGATACCGGTACCCATCTTGGCCGACACCGGCACGAATGGCGATTCGCCACCGTATTCTTCCGGCACCACGCCTTCGGTGACCAGTTCCTGCGTCACGCGGTCGGTATTCGCACCAGGCTTGTCGATCTTGTTGATCGCCACCACCAGTGGAACGCCAGCAGCTTTTGCGTGAGCAATTGCTTCTTTCGTTTGCGGCATCACGCCGTCGTCCGCCGCCACCACCAGGATGACGATGTCGGTTGCCTTGGCGCCGCGGGCACGCATCGCGGTGAACGCCTCGTGGCCCGGGGTATCCAGGAAGGTGATCATGCCGCGCGGGGTGTCCACGTGGTATGCACCGATGTGCTGGGTAATGCCGCCGGCTTCGCCCGATGCCACCTTGGCACGGCGGATGTAATCCAGCAGCGAGGTCTTGCCGTGGTCGACGTGACCCATGACGGTGACGACCGGAGCGCGCGAGGTCGATTCGAACTCGGCGTGTTCGCCCTGGTCGGCCAGCAGCGCTTCCGGATCGTCCTCGGCAGCGGCAAATGCCTTGTGGCCCATTTCTTCCACGAGGATCATCGCGGTTTCCTGGTCCAGCACCTGGTTGATGGTGCACATCTGGCCCAGCTTCATCAGTTGCTTGATGACTTCCGATGCCTTGACGGCCATCTTGTGCGCCAGTTCGGCGACGGTGATGGTCTCCGGCACGTGGACGTCCTTGACGATCGCCTCGGTCGGCGCCTGGAAATTGGTTTCGCGGTCGTCGCCATGCGAACGGCGGCCACCACTACGGCCACCGCTGCGCCAGCCGTCACGGCCGGTGCTCGCAGGTGCGCCACGGCCTTTCGGGCCGCTCGGTGCGCCACGCTTCTTGGCGTCGTCCGACCAGGTCGAGGACACATTGGCCGACTTGATCGACTTCTTGTCGCCCGGCTTCTTGTCGTCTGCCTTCTTGACGTCGCCCGGCTTCTTGTCGCCGGTCGCAGGCTTGTGCAGCGTACCGACTGGTGCGGCAGGCGCGGCCGGCTTGGCAACCGGTTCCGGCGCCTTGATGACGCGGCGCGGCTGGCTCATCATGAGCTTGATCTGGGCGACTTCGTCGGCCACGGCCTTGCGGGCCTTCTCGGTAGCGGCGGCACGTTCGGCGGCTTCACGGGTGGCTTCTTCCGAGCGCTTCTTGGCTTCCAGAGCAGCAGCCTGGGCCTTCTCGTCGGCAGCGCCGGTTGCGGCACTGGCGGCGGCAGCGGCGGTCGCAGCAGTCTTGGCAGCAGCGTCGCGCTTGGCCTGTTCGGCCGCTTCGCGTTTCGACTGCTCCTCGGCTGCCTTGGCCTGGGCGGCTTCTTCGGCTTCCAGCTTGGCCAGGCGGTCCTGCTTTTCACGCAGGTCGGCTTCCTGGCGGGCGATCAGCTCGTTCTGGCGGCGCGCGTCTTCTTCGCGGCGTGCCAGTTCGGCAGCGTCGATCACCGGCTCGGCTTCCACCTTCGGTGCCGGCGCAGGGTCGTCGCGCTGCACGAAGGTGCGCTTCTTGCGTACTTCCACCTGGATGGTGCGCGATTTACCGCTGGAGTCGGCCTGCTTGATCTCGGTCGTTTCCTTGCGGGTTACCGTGATCTTTTTCTTTTCCGTCGGTTCCGCCGCGCCGTGGGTACGGCGCAGGTGGTTCAGCAGCTTGTCCTTATCATCCTTTGACAAGGGATCTGACGTCGAACTTTTTTCGACGCCGGCCGAGCGCAGCTGCGTCAGCAGCAGGTCTGCAGGCATCTTCAGTTCGGTGGCAAATTGGGCTACGTTGTTACTCGCCATTCAGTCCTCTTTTCTATGTGTCGCGGAGATGATAAAGATTTGCAAATTACGCCTTGGCCGTTTCTGCCAGGCTCCAGGCTTTCGCCTGCAGCGCCTTGGCGCGGTCATCGTATTTACTGTCGACCAGCTTCATCTCATCGTCGGTCACATCATTAAATTCATTCTTGATCAGTTCACCGGCACGCTCCGACGACAGGGCCAGGATGGCGCCGAATTCGTCGTAGGCCAGGGCCGAAAATGCTTCGACCGTCTTGATGCCTGCCAGGCCAAGCTTGCCGGCGGTGGTACGGTCCATGCCTTCCAGGTTGACCAGCGATTCTTCCATGCCTTCGAGGCCTTCTTCGGAAGCGATCGCTTCGGTCACCAGGGCGTCACGGGCACGGGTACGCAGTTCATTGACGGTGTCTTCGTCGAAGGACTCGATTTCCAGCATTTCGGAAATTGGTACATACGCGATTTCTTCAAGGCTGGCAAAGCCCTCTTCCACCAGGATGTCGGCCACTTCCTGGTCGACGTCCAGTTTTTCCATGAACAGCGTGCGGATCGCCGCGGTTTCCTGCTGCACCTTGCTGGCCGATTCCTCAGCCGTCATGATGTTGATTTTCCAGCCGGTCAGCTCTGCCGCCAGGCGCACGTTCTGGCCCGAACGGCCGATCGCGATCGCCAGGTTTTCTTCGTCGACAACGACGTCCATCGCGTGCTTTTCTTCGTCGACCATGATCGACGAGACATTGGCCGGGGCCAGGGCGCCGATCACGAACTGGGCCGGATCGTCCGACCACAGCACGATGTCGACGCGCTCGCCGCCCAGCTCACCGGTCACGGCCTGCACGCGCGAACCGCGCATGCCGACGCAGGTACCGATCGGGTCGATGCGCTTGTCGCTGGTGAAGACCGCGATCTTGGCGCGCACGCCGGCGTCACGGGCAGCCGATTTGATCTGCAGGAGGCCCTGCTCGATTTCCGGCACTTCGAGTTCGAACAGCTTCATGATGAAGTCTGGTGCGGTGCGCGACAGGATCACCTGCGGGCCGCGCATGTTGCGGTCGACGCGCAGGATGAAGGCGCGGACGCGGTCGCCGATACGCAGGTTCTCTTTCGGGATCATCTGGTCGCGCGGCAGGCGCGCTTCGATCTTGCCCGACTCGACGATTGCATCGCCGCGTTCCATGCGCTTGATGGTGCCGGTGACCAGCGAGTCGCCGCGTTCCAGGAAGTCTTGCAGGATCTGCTCGCGCTCGGCATCACGCACGCGCTGCAGGACGACCTGCTTGGTGTCCTGGGCGAAGCGGCGGCCGAACTCGACCGACTCGATCGGGTCTTCGATGTATTCGTCGACTTCGATGTCCGGGATCTGCTCCATGGCCTCGAAGTGCAGGATTTCCTGGTCGGGCAGCTGCAGGCCGGCTTCGTTCGGAACGACGTGCCAGCGGCGGAAGGTCTCGAATTCGCCGGTGTCGCGATCGATCGCCACGCGAATGTCGACCTCGCCTTCATAGCGTTTTTTGGTGGCTTGCGCGAGCGCGAACTCGAGCGCTCCGAAAACCACTTCTTTATCGACGTTCTTTTCGCGCGCAAGCGCATCCACCAGCAACAAAATTTCGCGACTCATGCTTTGCGACTCCTAAAATCCACCTGCGGCACCAAACGTGCCTTGTCCAATTCGGCCAGCGTAAATTCCAACAACGCTGCGCCATCTTTATTTTCAATTTCCAAACCGACCTTGTCGTTCTCGACGCCGCGCAGGATCCCGGTAAACGTCTTCCGGTTCGCGGTGCCCGGCATCGCAACGCGCAGCTTGACCGTGCATTCGTGCCCGGCAAAGCGCGCAAAGTCGGCGAGCGTCCGTACCGGGCGGTCGAGGCCCGGCGACGAAATTTCCAATCGTTCGTAGTCCACGTTCTCGACCGTGAAAACGTGCGACAGCTGGTGGCTCACCGTGGCGCAGTCCTCGACCGTGATCGGGCCCTTCTCTTCCACGGCATCTGCCGGAAAATCGATATACACGCGCAGGATCCCGCGCTCGCCGCGTTCGACGTCAACAAGTTCGTAACCGAGGCTGGCGACTGTCTTGGCGATTAAATCAAACTGCTGCACGGCACTTCTCCAGGGCGTTAAAACGATTTACCAAACGATTTTCCAAAAAAAAAATGGGCATCTGCCCATCTTTTTGTATTTGCAACCCAACCAGATGAAAGCACTTGCACCAAAAAATAATGGGAAGAACTTTGATTAGGCTGCAAATTATACAGCTTTACTGCTCCTCCCGCAATCACCCGGGTAGCAGTGACTAGCAGAATAGAGCAAAAAGCAACAGTTGGCAGGGTGACCACATCGGGGCCTGCGTCGCATTCTACGGCATTGCGAAATCATATGCCCGGCGACGCGAACCATATTTCGTCACCAGGACATTACTCCTGCATCAGCCGCGCTTGCCGCGGCGCGGCATGCCGTGCTCGGAGCCGCGCGGACCCTGGCCACCGCGACGGCCACCGCCACCGGTGCCGGCAAAGCCGAAGGTGGTCTGCAACGGATCCGGCTGCTTCGGACGGCTGCTGCCGCGCTGCTGGGCAGCACCGAAGCTGCCCGGCTTGCCGCCAGCACCCTTGGCGCCGCCCTGGCCACCGCCTTGCGGACGGCCGCCCTGGCCCCGGCCACCAGGGGCCACGCCAGGCGCGGCCGGACGGCCGGAACCGACGCGGGCTGCCTGCGGGCCGTAAGGGTCGACGTTGCGGTTGGCGTCGGCGCGGTCGATGCGGTTGCCGTCGCTGCGGCGGGCTTCGTCGCCTCGGGGGCCGGCCTGCGGCTTGCCGCCGCGGCCCTTGCCCTGCTCGGCGGGAGCGGCCTTCTTTTCGACCCCGAACGCGTTCATCAGCGAACGCACGTCGTTTTCTTCCAGCTCTTCCCAGCGGCCGCGCTTGAGTGCGGTCGGCAGGGTCATGGCGCCGTAGCGGGTACGGATCAGGCGCGAGACGGTCAGGCCGACCGCTTCGAACATGCGCCGCACTTCGCGGTTGCGGCCTTCGCCGATCACCACGCGGTACCACTTGTTGATACCTTCGCCGCCGCCGTCCTGGACTTTCGAGAACGAGGCCACGCCATCGTCGAGCTCGACGCCGGCCAGCAGCTTCTGGCGCATGCCTTCTTCGAGTTCGCCCAGGGTGCGCACCGCGTATTCGCGGTCGATGTTGTAGCGCGGGTGCATCAGGCGGTTCGCGAGGTCGCCGGAGGTCGTGAACAGCAACAGGCCTTCGGTATTGAAGTCGAGGCGGCCCACGGCCAGCCACTTGCCGGTCTTCATGGTCGGCAGGCGGTCGAACACCGATGGACGGCCTTCCGGATCGTCATGGCTGACGATCTCGCCGGCCGGCTTGTGGTACACCAGCACGCGCGGCGGCTTGCTGGTGTTGACGCGGCGCTGGATCTGCTTGCCGTTGATGCGCACGGCATCGGTCGGCAGGATGCGCTGGCCGATGTGGGCCGGCTCGCCGTTCACCGACACGCGGCCGGCAACGATCAGGTCTTCCATATCGCGGCGCGAACCCAGGCCGGCTTCGGCCAGCACCTTGTGCAGCTTCGGCGCGTCGTCGTCCGAGGTCAGGTCGCGGCGCACGGCCTTAGGCTGCGCCTGGCCACGGCCGCCTTCGCTCGTATCGAAATCGTCCGAGGTGACGAAGGAGAACACGGCATCCGCGTCGCTTGACGGAGCGCCGCCCGGCTTGCCGCCCTTGCCCTGCTGCGGGCGGCCCTGGGCCTGGCCCTTGCCTTGCGGTTTACCCTGGCGGCCGGCCTGCTGCGCACCTGGCTGATTCGGCTGGTTTGGCTGGCCGCGCTTGCCTGGCTTTTGACCATTGCGGCCGCGCCCTTCGCGCTGGCCGCCGGCCTGTGGCTGCTCGCCGTCGGCGGGCGCATCAACACCGGTTTCGCTTGACGCCTCGATCGCCGGCGCGTTTTCCATCTGGCGCAGTTCGCGTTCCTGGCGCTTTTCGCGCATCTGGCGCGGGCCGCGCGGCTTGCGTTCGCCCTGGGCTGCGTCGGCTTGCGGCGCGGCTGCTGCCGGCGCGGCTGCTGGTGCCTCTACCGCTGGCTGGACTTCGGCTGCGGCAGCCCGGGCGGCGCGCGCCTTGGGCGGCTTGGCGGCCGGCTTGATCGCAGGCGCGTCAGGCGCGGCGGCTTCGCCCGGTGCGGCGGCGTCCGCTACAACAGGCTTGCGGGTGCGCTTCGGCTTGGCGGCCGCTTCCGGCGCGGCTGCCACCGCGCCCTCGGGGGCGGCAGCGGTTGCGGCGGGCTTGCGGGTGCGCTTCGGCTTGGCGGCGACGCCTTCGCCTGCGTCGGCAGGGATGGTCTGGTTCGGTTCAGTTGGGTTCATCATTCGACTCTTTATTGTGCTGACCTGGCCCAGCGGCTGCCGCCGTCTCGCGGTCAAAAATCGGGACTTCGACCGGCGCCGCGTCATCCTGGGCGCCCGTCTCGGTAGTTGTCTCGGTGTGTGTTTCGTCGGCGTCCGCTCGCGCTTGCGCCCTGTCAAAATTGTCGTTCAGTGCCGCTTCAAGTGCTTCGAGGCTGCGGCTGTCCGGACCGTCCGCGACCGCCTGCAGCGGCGGCAGTTGCGACAGCGACGCCAGGCCCAGGTCGTCCAGGAACTGCCTGGTGGTGCCCAGCAGCGCGGGGCGCCCCACCACCTCGCGGTGGCCCAGCACGTCGATCCAGCCGCGGTCCTCCAGCATCTTGATCGTCTGCGAGTTCACCGCGACGCCGCGGATTTCCTCGATGTCGCCGCGCGTGACCGGCTGGCGGTAGGCGATGATCGCCAGTGTTTCCAGCGTGGCACGCGAATACTTCGGCGGCTTCTCCGGCGACAGGCGGTCGAGATACGGCTTCATCTCGGGCCGGCTCTGGAAGCGCCAGCCGGAAGCCAGGCTGACGACTTCGATGCCGCGCCCCTGCCAGTCCTGGCGCAATTCTTCCAGCAAAATCTTGATCGTGTCGGACCCGACGCCGGCATTGAGCTGGCGCCCGCCCGCGTCGACCTCGGCGAACAGCTTTTTCATGCCGTGGATCGTCATTGGCTCGCGCGCGCACAGCAGGGCGGTCTCGAGGACACGTTTGGCCTCGTCAGTATTCATGTCGCGGTGTCGTCACGCTTCGAATGCAAGAAAATCAAAAAAATGAGTGCTAATCCGGGGTGCCACCACGGATGCCAGCCGCCGGCCCGATAAGCTGCGGTGCGAAGCTAAACGCGCAAAAAAACTGGAATCCTGGGGGCCCGGGCTGGATGCGCCGGGCTGACAAAGGTGGCAGGCTTGGCGCCCGCCACGACTGCCCGCTTGCCAGGCGGGCGGATAGCTGTTGGTCTTTCGGCCGAAACGGACTCTCGCATTACCTGGGGCAGAGCGGGAAGGCCAGGCTTCCCGGCGCTCGGCACGAGCGGACAAAGGCGAGTGAACTACAGCGTTTCTGACAATTGGCGGCCATTGTACCCGATAAAACCGGCAAACGGACAAGGCCCGGCGCGGCGCCGTGCAGGATGTGCCTTATTTGCCGTCTTATGTGCGTTGGTTACGAAGCAGGCGACAATTTTTCCGACAAAATCGCCGACACGCCGACAAAGGCCGGGTACTCGGCCGTGATGACATAGGTGGGGATCTGCGCCATGTAGCCGGAAAAGCGCCCGCGCTGCTCGAAGCGGCTGCGGAAGGACGAGTCGATAAAGCGCTGGCCCAGGCGCGGCACGATGCCGCCGCCGATATACACGCCGCCCTGGGCGCCGAGGGTGATCGCCAGGTTGCCGGCGGCGGTGCCGAGCATGCCGCAGAAGGCTTCCAGCACCTGGTCGCAGAGCGCGCATTCGCCGCTGAGCGCGCGGCGCGAGATTTCCGGTGCCGTGAGCTGTTCGCCCGGGCGGCCGGCACGGTCGCTTAGTGCGCGGTAGATCAGCTCAACGCCGGCGCCCGACAGCAGGCGCTCGCTGGATACGTGCTCGAATTCGCGCCAGGCGTATTGCAGGATCGCGACTTCCATCTCGTTGACCGGCGAGAAGCTGACGTGCCCGCCTTCGCTGCGCAGCGCGGTCCAGCCGGGCTTGCCGTTGGTCGCCGGGATCAAGCCGGACACACCCAGGCCGGTGCCGGCGCCGAGCAGGCCGATGGCCGCACCGGGCTCCGGCGCGCCCCCACCCACCTGCAGCTTCTGGTCGCCCAGGTGCGGCAGCGAGCGCGCCAGCGCGGAAAAATCGTTCACCACCAGCAGCGTGTCGAAGCCGCACTCCAGGCGCAGCGCCTCGATCGAGAAGGCCCAGTGGTGGTTGGTCATGCGCACCTGGTCGCCGACCACCGGGTTGGCGATCGCAATGGCAGCGTGGCGGATACCGCCATGCAAGACGGCGACCTGGGGCAGCGCCAGGTAGGCGCGTATGGCGTCGGCCAGCGTGGCGTGGTCGTGACAGGACAAGACTTCGATTGCTTCGAACCGGCCGGGTCCGGGCTCCAGCGCGAAGCGGGCGTTGGTGCCGCCGATATCGGCAAGCAGGCGCACGCCGCCGGCATGGGCAGGCGTCGGGGAGGCAGGGCTGGAAGCGAAAGCGGTCATTGCAGCAAGTCAGGATGCGATGACCTGAGCTTACTAAACTTTGTAACGCTATTACAAGTTATTTCTGTAGTTTAGGTACATGTACGTCGCATTCGTTGGATCCTGTGCAGCGCAGCATCCCTGATCGATAAAAGTAGTCGAACTACCTATCTAGCATGGCGACGGTCTGGCTCAATCACCGGTCTGCCACGGTGGTGGAGATGCCAGGCATCGAGGCCGCCTTGCAGCGGCCGCGTGCGGTGGAAACCATTCGCGAGGAATTGCTGCGCGACCTCGGCGGCCGTGACGTCGCCCGGGCAGCTGCAATAGACGACGATGTGGCGGTCCTTGTCGAGTGTGGCCATCAGCTGGCCGGGGGCGCAGGACTGGAACACCAGGGCGCCGGGAATCGCGGTTTCCAGTTCCTGCGCGGTGAGGCTGCGGGCGTCGATGATGAGCGGGTCGTGGCCGCCGTCGATCAGCGCCTTCAGTTCCGCGATGCCGATGCGCGGCACCGCCACCCGGGCGCGGTGACGGCGCCGCTCGACGAACTTGACGCCGATGAACAGCGCCAGCAGGACGGCCAGCACCGACAGCGCGGTGCCGCCCATGGTCTCGAGCAGGCCGAGCAGACCCTCGACGCTGTCGTGGAACAGGATGCCGAGCACGATGCCGGTGCCGCTCCACAGCATGGCGCCGGTCACCGCAAAGGCAAGGAAGGGGCGCGCGTGGGTGCCGATGGCTCCCGACAGCGGCGCCGCGATGGTATTGAAGCCGGGGACGAATTTCGACACCAGAAGTGATTTGACGCCGAAACGGCGGAAGCGGTCTTCAGTCTGGTTGACGCAGGAATCGGGGGACAGCGAGATTTTGCAGAGCAGCCGCAGGATGCGCTTGCCGTAGAAGCGCCCGGCGCGGAACCAGAACACGTCGCAGATCAGGCAGGCAAACATTGCCGCCAGCAGGCACAGCGGCCAGCTGACGTTGCCGTCGACCGACAGCGCGCCGGCCACCACCAGCACCGGAAAGGCAGGAATCGGCAGGCCGAACTGCTCGACAAGGACGATGCCGAACACGATCAGCACACCATAAGTCTGGAGCAGGTCGACTAGCTGGGGCATCGCATTAGTTTATCTGAATTCCCTTGCTGTCGCCCGGGCGCCTTTCGCCGTTGTAGGGTGGGCGGCTTGTAATCCGGGCCACTGGCCCGGATTACCCCGCGCGTTCAACATGCGGTTGAATGGACGCGACGCATAAATGCACATGTGATTTGAACGCGCGGGCGGGAAACCCGCCCGCCCTACGACAATCACCGGCGGCGATCGTGGTCATGCACCCCGCGGTATCGCCGCCAGCAAGGCCCGCGTGTATTCATGCTGCGGATTACGGTACAACTCGTCCGAATCCGCCATCTCCACCACGCTCCCGTGGTGCATCACCATCACCTGGTCGGCGATGTATTTCACCACCGACAAATCGTGCGAAATGAAGATATAGCTCATCTTGTATTCGTCCTGCAGGTCCTGCAGCAGATTCAGCACCTGGGCCTGCACCGACACGTCCAGCGCCGATACCGATTCGTCGCAGACCAGGATCTCGGGCTTCATGGTCAGGCAGCGCGCGATCGCGATGCGCTGGCGCTGGCCGCCGGAGAACTCGTGCGGATAGCGATGGAAAGCCTGCTCGGGCAGGCCGACGCGCTTCAATAATTCATAGGCCATCGCCACGCGCTCGCCATCGTTGGCGCCGATGCGGTGGATGCGCATCGGCTCCACCAGGATCTGCCCGACTGTGAAGCGCGGGTTCAGCGAGGCGTACGGGTTCTGGAAGATGATCTGGATGCGCCGCTTGTAGCTTTGATAGTCGCGGTCGGACATCGCCAGCAGGTCGCGGCCCTCGAACAGCGCGCTGCCGCCGGTGGCGCGGTGCAGGCGCAGCAGGGTCAATCCGACGGTGGTCTTGCCCGAGCCGGACTCCCCCACCACGCCCAGGGTCTTGCCGCGCGCCAGCGTGAACGACACGTCCTTCACCGCCCTGAACTCGCGCTTCTTGAACAACCCCTCGCGCAGGTAGAAACTCTTGGCGAGGTTCTGCACCACCAGCAGCGGCTCGTCGCCCGGCGCGCTGCCGCGCGTACGCTGCGGCAGGATCAGTCCAGCCTGGACGTGCTCGCCGAGATAATCGTCGATGACCGGCAGGCGCACAGGACGTTCATCCAGCTTCGGGCGGCAGTGCAGCAGCGCGCGGGTGTAGGCATCTTGCGGCGCGCCGAAGACCTGGGCGGCGGCGCCCTCCTCCCGCACTTCGCCATGGCGCATCACGATCACGCGGTCGGCGATCTCGCCCACCAGCCCGAGGTCGTGGGTAATGAAGAGCACCGACATCTGGTGCTTTTTTTGCAGGCCGGCGATCAGCTCCATGATCTGCTTCTGGATCGTCACGTCGAGCGCCGTGGTCGGCTCGTCGGCAATCAGCAGCTTGGGTTCGCAGGCGATCGCCATCGCGATCATCACCCGCTGCTGCTGGCCGCCGGACATCTGGCCGGGATAGGCGTCGATTTTTGCCAGAGGGTCAGGAATCCCGACCTCGGCCAGCAGCGCCAGCGTGCGCTCCCGCGCCTGCTTCGCGTTCATTCCCATGTGCCGGCGCAGCACCTCGCCTATCTGAAAACCCACGGTGAACACCGGGTTCAGCGAAGACATCGGCTCCTGGAAGATCATGGCGATCTCCTTGCCGCACAGCCTGCGCCGCTCGCTGCGCGGCAAGTCGAACAGTTCGCGGCCATCGAAGCGTACGCTCGATCCGGGATGGATGATGGTCGTTTCTTCCGGCAGCAGGCCCATCACGGCCAGCGAGCTGACCGACTTGCCGCTGCCCGATTCGCCCACCAGCGCCACGGTGCTATTCCTCGGCACGTCGAAGGAGATGCCCTTGACCGCTTCGACGCTGTTCTTCTTGTCGGTGCGGAAGGAGATGCGCAGCTCGCGTACCTGCAGCAACAGCTTGGGGTCGTGGGCGGTCATTTGAGTTTCGGATCGAGTGCGTCGCGCAAGGCATCCGCGAACAGCGAGAAGGCCGTCACCAGCAGCGCCATTGCGCTGGCCGCCGCCGCCAGTTGCCACCACTTGCCCAGGATGAGTTCATTCTGCGCCTCGTTCAGCATGCTGCCCCAGGACACGGTGCCGACCGGCACCCCGAAGCCGAGGAAAGACAGGATCACCTCGGCCTTGATGAAGCCCACCACCAGGATCGACATCTGCACCAGCGCCACGTGCGAGACGTTCGGCAGGATGTGGCTGAACATCCTGCGCAAGCTCGACGCCCCGATGGCGTCGGCCGCCATCACGTATTCGCGCGCCTTGTGCTTGATGTATTCGGCGCGCATCAGGCGGTAAGGCCCGGTCCAGCCGGTCAGGCCCAGGATCAGCACGATGGTCATGACCCCTTTCTGCTGCAGCACCGCGGCCACGGTCAGGATCATCAGGATCGACGGGATCGAGGTGAAGATGCTGTAGAACCAGTTGAACAGATCGTCCACGATCCCGCCGTAAAAGCCCGACAGCGCGCCGAACAGCGTGCCCAGTGTCACCGCCACCAGCGCCGCCACCAGGCCGACCACGATCGAGGTCTCGCCACCCTTGATGGTCTTCTTGATGACGTCATGGCCCCACTTGTCGGCCCCAAAAGGCAGCGTCAGGGCTTTTTCGCGCGGCGGGTGTGTCGCGCGGACCTGCGCCTTGAGTTCCGCCAGCTCGGCGGCCAGCGGATCGAAGGCATTCGGCGGCGTCTCGCGCGGCAGCTGGGCCGCGGCGAGGGCGCGGGTACCGGCATCGGCGCCGATAAAGGACGGCGGCGCGTAGTTGACCGCGACCTCGTCTTCCCAGTCGCCCGCGACCAGGCCCGCCGCGGACAGCAGCAGCATCAGCAGGAAGGCTGCCACCACTGCCAGCGCGGCCATGGCGATGCGGTCGGCGCGCAGGCGGCGCCAGGCCAGCGCCCACAGTCCGGGCGAACTGCGGGCCGCCACCCCGATCTTGCTGGTCATCGCAGTCATGTGAGGCGCACCCGTGGATCGACCGCCTGGTACAGCAGGTCGGCCAGCAGGTTGAACACCATGGTGGCCACGGCCACATAGACCGTGATCGCCTTGATCACCGGGAAGTCGCTGCGCTCGACGGCCAGGATGACTTCGCGCCCGATGCCGGGAATGCCGAAGAAGCGCTCGAGCAGGAAGGCGCCGATCAGCAGCGCCGGCAGGTTGGCCATGACGTGGGTGATGATCGGGATCGCCGCGTTGCGCAGCACGTGGACCCAGACGATGCGCCGCTCGCTCAATCCCTTGGCGCGCGCGGTGCGCACGTAGTCCTGCCCCACTTCGTCCAGCACGAAGCTGCGGTACAGGCGCAGGGTCGGGGCGATCGACACCGCCAGGCCGATGATGATCGGCAGCAGCGCATAGCGCAGCAGGTTCTCGCCCAGGCTACTCCCCCAGCCCTGCACCGGGAACATCCCCAGCTGGTAGGCGAAGACATACTGGAACACGATGATGTAGACCAGGATCGAGACCGACATGCCGATCGTGCACGCGACCATCACGGCGCGGTCGGTCAGCGAGCCGCGGACAAACGCGATGGCCAGCGCCAGCGCGATGCCGAACAGGGTTTCGAGGATGGTCAGCGGCACCAGCACCGTGAGCGACGGTCCAAGGCGGCTCGCAATGATCTGCGACACCGGTTCGCCGGTGCTCCAGGCATTGCCGAAATCAAAGGTCAGGATCTGCTGGATGAAGATCCACAGCTGCACGGTATAGGGCTGGTCGGTGCCGAGCTGGCGCCGGATATTCTCGATCGCGGCGGTATCGGCCATCTTCCCTGCCAGCAGGTAGGCCGGATCGCCGCCGACCCAGTTGAACAGCACGAACACCAGCACCACGACCCCGAGCATGGTCGGCAGCATCTGCCACAGCCGCCGCAGGATAAAACTCAGCATAGGTTTCCTGAAGGTCCAGAAAGATCGGCACCGGTTGCGCGCGTCTGGCGCCGCGTGAAGGCGGTCGAAGAGGCGGGCCGAAGAGGCGTAACGATAGCGCATATTCCGCCGGGTTGACAGGTGGCCAGGATGCCATCAGCCCATTCCTTTTTGTTTCCCGCGTATAAGGCCAAATCGATTTTTTGTAAATACTTTTCGACAATAGTTGTATTTATATCTTGTACAGACATTCCAATTGACAACGTATGCACACGAATGTTTTTATTGCCAGGTAGTAAAAGATGCCGTTTTTGTATTTTGTGCGGCAACGTGATCGATGCACCTCTGCGGACGTCGTCAAAAAAAGAGCCGCAGGGCTTACCTGGGAATTTTCGACATGATGGTTGAAACAGTAATATCTCGTTCGGTTCGATTGATGTTCGCAGGCGGCATGGCATTTGCCGCTACCGCCTATGCGCAGGAAGCGCAACAGGCTCCAGCTGGCGAAGGCCAGAACCTGCAACGCGTGGAAGTGACCGGTTCGCGTATCGCAACCGCCAACCTCGAAAGCGTGAGCCCGGTGACCGTGGTGGGCGCCAAGGACATCAAGCTGGAAGGCACGCGTTCGGTGGAAAACCTGCTGAACAACCTGCCCCAGGTCTTCGCCGACCAGGGTGGTTCGATCTCGAACGGCTCGTCCGGCACCGCAACCGTCAACCTGCGCAACTTCGGCGCCGACCGCACCCTGGTGCTGGTCAACGGCCGCCGCTTGCCGGCAGGTTCGCCGCGCAACACCGCAGCCGACTTGAACCAGATTCCGGCAGCGCTGATCAAGCGCGTCGAAGTGCTGACCGGCGGCGCCTCGGCCATCTACGGCTCGGACGCGGTCGCAGGTGTCGTCAACTTCATCATGAACGACAATTTCCAGGGCGTGCAACTGGAAACCAACTACGCGTTCTACAATCACCAGCAGAACGGTGGCATGGCTGCCGACGCCGCACGCCGCCGTAATTTCCCGGTCGCAGGCGACAAGGGCGCCGACGGCAAGATCAAGGACGCCAACCTGCTGCTGGGCGGTAACTTCGCCGATGGCCGCGGTAACGCCGTCGCTTTCTTCGGCTACAAGAAAGAAGACGCGCTGCTGCAGTCCGAGCGCGACTTCACCGCCTGCTCGCTGGATGGCTTCAGCTCGGGCAACACCTTCAATTGCGGCGGTTCGGGCACCAGCTTCCCAGGCCGCTTCTTCACCGACGCCGGCCAGCGCACCGTCGCCGATGCGGCCGGCAACACCCGTCCGTACGTGGCTGCCACCGACCAGTACAACTACGGCCCGCTGAACTATTTCCGCCGTCCGTCGGAGCGCTACACCTTTAGCAGCTTCACGCACTTCGACATCAACGAGCAGATGCGCCTGTACACGGAAGCCAGCTTCCACGATGACAGCACCGTCGCCCAGATCGCTCCATCGGGCCTGTTCGGCTTCGACGCCTCGGGCTCGAACGCGATCCGCTTCGAGAACCCGTTCCTGTCGCCGGCATGGCGCCGCGACCTGGGCCTGACCGGCCCTGGCGATACCGCCGACGCACTGATCTTCCGCCGCAACGTGGAAGGCGGCGGCCGCCGCGACGACCAGCGCCACACCTCCTACCGCGGCGTGATCGGCATGAAGGGCGACGTCGGCAACTGGACCTACGACGCCTTCCTGCAAGCCGGCAAGGTGCTGTACTCGGAAACCTATTTCAACGACTTCTCGAACCAGCGCATCGGCCGCGCACTGAACGTGGTCGCGGGCCCGAACGGCGTGCCGACCTGCCAGAGCGTGATCGACGGCACCGACACCAACTGCGTCCCGTACAACATCTGGTCGCTGGGCGGCGTCACGCCTGAAGCACTGAAATACCTGCAGACCCCTGGCTTCCAGAAGGGCAGCACCTCGCAGACCGTGCAGGGCATCAACCTGTCGAGCGACCTGGGCGAATACGGCATCAAGCTGCCGACCACCAACCGCGGCATCGGCGTTGCATTCGGCTGGGAACACCGCACCGAAAAGCTCGACCTGGCAACCGACACCGCCTTCGAAACCGGCGACCTCGCCGGCCAGGGCGGCCCGACCCTGGGCGTGGCCGGCCAGTTCAGCGTACGCGACTACTACGCCGAAGCCCGTATCCCGGTGCTGGAAAAAATGCCGTTCGCCGAGTCGCTGACCCTGAACGCGTCCTACCGCAAGTCGGACTACTCGACCGGCCAGAAGACCAGCTCCTACGGCGCCGGCGCCGAATGGTCGCCGATTGCAGCCGCCAAGCTGCGCTTCAGCTACCAGCGCGCTGCCCGCGCCGCCAACGTGGTCGAACTGTTCACGCCGCAAGGCCTGAGCCTGTTCGGCATGTCGTCCGACCCATGCGCCGGCGCCACCCCGTCGGCTACCCTGGCACAGTGCGCGCTGACCGGCGTCACCGCGGCCCAGTACGGCCGTATCGAAGACAGCCCGGCACAGCAGTACAACCAGATCACCGGCGGCAACACCGGCCTGGCGCCGGAGGAGTCGGATTCGTACACCCTGGGCCTGGTGCTGACCCCGATGCGCAACCTGAGCATGACAATCGATGCATTCGACATGCGTGTCGAAGGCGCGATCGGCGGCTTGCCAGCATCGACCACCCTGACCCAGTGCTTGCAGACCGGCGATGCGAAGTTCTGCGGCCTGATCCAGCGTGACCGCCTCGGTACCCTGTGGGCACTGAACGCCGGCCGTATCGTCGCGACCAACCAGAACCTGGGTTCGATTTCGACCAAGGGCATCGACCTGGGCGCGAACTACGGCTACAAGATGGGCGGCTACGGCAACCTGGACCTGTCGTACATCGGCACCTTCCTGAAGGAGTTCAAGCAGGAAGACTTCCCGGGTTCGGGCGAGTATGACTGCGCGGGACTGCACGGCACCACCTGCGGCACCCCGCTGCCGAAGTACCGCCACAAGATCCGCGCCGTGTGGGGCACCCCATGGCAGGGCCTGGAAGTGGGCGTGACCTGGCGCTACATCCGCGGCGTGAAGCTCGACGCTACCAGCGACAACCCGCTGATCAGCACCGAGTTTGAGCCGGCCGACGAACGCCTTGCCGCGCGCAGCTACCTGGACCTGGTGGGCTCGTGGGCCATCAACAAGAACCTGACCCTGCGCGTTGGCGTGAACAACTCGCTGGACAAGGATCCGCCAGTCACCGGTGTCGTCGCCGCAGTCCTGGGTAACGGTAACACCTACCCGCAGGTGTATGACGCCATGGGCCGTCATGTGTTCCTGAACCTGACCGCCAAGTTCTAATCCGGCGAGTCACATGAAAACGGCGCACCCAGGTTGAACTGGGTGCGCCGTTTTTTTATGCCGCCAAACCTGCTGTTCCCACGCCGGCCTTATTCGCGGCGCAGCCGGCGCTGTACAACCGCCGCCGCCAGCCCCTCCAGCACCCCGATGCTGGTGTCCCAGTCGATGCAGCCATCGGTCACCGATTGCCCGTAGACCAGTTCCTTGCCTGGCACCAGGTCCTGCCGCCCCGCTACCAGGTGCGATTCGATCATCACGCCCACGATGCGGTCGTCCCCGCCCGCGATCTGGGCCGCGATGTCGGCGCATACCGGTACCTGGTTCTGCGGGTTCTTGCTGCTGTTTGCATGCGAAGCGTCGATCATCAGGCGGCTTGCCAGCCCGTTGGCGGCCAGCTGTTTGCAGGCGTCCTCGACGCTGGCCGCATCGTAGTTCGGCGCCTTGCCGCCGCGCAGGATGATGTGGCAATCCTCGTTGCCCGCGGTCGACACGATCGCCGAATGCCCGCCCTTGGTCACCGACAGGAAATGGTGCGGCTGCGAAGCCGCCTTCATCGCGTCGGCCGCAATCTTGATGTTGCCGTCGGTGCCGTTCTTGAAGCCGACCGGACAGGACAGGCCCGAGGCCAGCTCGCGGTGCACCTGCGACTCGGTGGTCCGCGCCCCGATCGCGCCCCAGCTGATCAAATCGGCGATGTACTGCGGGCTGATCACGTCGAGGAATTCGGTGCCGGCCGGCAGGCCCAGCTCGTTAATGCTACGCAGCAGCTCGCGCGCCATGCGCAGGCCGTCATTGATGCGGAAGCTGTTGTCCATGTACGGATCGTTGATCATGCCCTTCCAGCCGACCGTGGTGCGCGGCTTCTCGAAATACACCCGCATCACGATCTCAAGCTCGCCGGCCAGGCGCTGGCGCAGCGGCGCCAGGCGGCGCGCGTACTCGAGCGCGGCCTGCGGGTCGTGGATCGAGCAGGGGCCGACCACGACCATCACGCGGTCGTCCTGGCCGTGCAGGATGCGGTGCAGCGCCACGCGCGCGCCGGCCGCGGTCTGCTCGGCCGCCGGGGTGACCGGGAACTCGCGGATCAGGTGCGAGGGCGGCGTCAGTTCCTTCATTTCGCGGATGCGTAGGTCGTCGGTGCGAGGCATGCTGTACTCCGTGGTGTGTGTGTCTGGGCTAAGAGCCGGGGGGCTGAAAACAAAAAACCGCCATCGCTGGCGGTTTGTCTGGATTGCGTCGGACTGTTCTGCTGTCGCGTGAACCTGCCGCTACTCCACCGCCAAGGGGCTGGAATGGCTAAAGTAAAAATAGCAGGTAAAGAAAACGTGCTGGCGCATGGGAGTCGATCTGGCCCGGTTGGCTATGTCTGGTTTGACTATAACAATATAGCATGAAGATTGGCAAGCTACTTCTCGGTCGCCTGCGGCCACCGGGTTTGGCAAGCGGTTGCGCGAATCCTACAGCATCTTGCGCGCCACAACCTGCTGTTCTCGCTGAGCCGCGGCGACTGGACGGTCAACCTGGCCAAGCGCTACATGTCGCACTACACCGACCAGAATTCGGCGGTGGAGCCCGAGTTCTTCAACACGGTCGGCCATCACTCGACCTGGTCGCTCTCCGGCACCTATACCGGCGACCAAGCGGGCGGAGTTCACTGCGGACATCAAGAACCTGTTCGACAAGGAGCCGCCCTTTACCAACTAGCTCACCAACTTCCAGCTTGACTACGATCCGCGCGACACGGACCCGCTCGGCCTGACGGTGTACATGCGGGAGACCTATAAATTCAGTTAGGCACCAAACCGTAGGGTGGGCGTAAAACAGTCCACTGGACTGTTTTACCTGCCCATGCGTTCAAGCAGCTGACGCGTAGCCGCGCGGCTATTCGTTAGCAACTAAACGCGTGCGCGAATCTTAGCTTTACTAGAGAGTGTGGACCTCGAGACCTTCCCATTCGATCAGTCCTGATCGCTCTTGGAAACAACAACGCCCGGAAAACCGGGCGTTGTGTTAAAGCTGGCCAGACAAGACCTCAGCCCGTCCCGCCCACGGTCACGCCATCGATGCGCAAGGTCGGCTGTCCAACGCCCACCGGCACGCTCTGGCCTTCCTTGCCGCATACGCCCACGCCAGAATCCAGGCGCATGTCGTTGCCGATCATCGAGATGTTGTTCATCACTTCCGGACCATTGCCGATCAGGGTCGCGCCCTTGACCGGGTAGCTGATCTTGCCGTTCTCGATCATGTAGGCTTCGCTGGCCGAGAACACGAACTTGCCGTTGGTGATGTCGACCTGGCCGCCACCGAAATTGACCGCATACAGGCCGTTCTTGACCGAGGCCAGGATTTCTTCCGGATCCTTGTCACCGGCCAGCATGTAGGTATTCGTCATACGCGGCATCGGCAGGTGGGCGAAGGATTCGCGGCGCGCGTTACCGGTGACCGGCATCTTCATCAGGCGCGCGTTCATCGTGTCCTGGATATAGCCTTTCAGGATGCCGTCTTCGATCAGCGTGGTGCACTGGGTCGGGTTGCCTTCGTCGTCCATGTTGAGCGAACCACGGCGGTCCTGCAGGGTGCCGTCATCGACCACAGTCACGCCCTTGGCCGCGACGCGTTCGCCGATACGGCCGGCGTAGGCCGACGAGCCCTTGCGGTTGAAGTCGCCTTCCAGGCCGTGGCCCACCGCCTCGTGCAGCAACACGCCGGGCCAGCCCGGGCCGAGCACGATGGTCATCGGGCCGGCCGGCGCCGGACGCGCCTCCAGGTTGACGCAAGCCGATTTCACCGCCTCGGTCGCATACTGGTCGAGCAGCTCGTCGCTGAAATAGCCGTAGTCGTAGCGCCCGCCGCCGCCGGACGAACCGACTTCGCGCCGGCCATTCTGCTCCGCGATAACGGTGACCGACACGCGCACCAGCGGACGGATATCGGCCGCCAGCACGCCATCGCTGCGCACCACCAGCACCACGTCGTATTCACCGGCCAGGCCGGCCATCACCTGCACCACGCGCGGATCCTTGGCACGGGCCATCTTCTCGACGCGCTCAAGCAGCTTCACTTTCGCGGTCGCATCGAGCGAAGCCAGCGGATCGTGCGGCAGGTAAAGCGAGCGGCCGCCGGTCGGGCGTGCCGCGGTAGCGATCTTGATCTTGCCGGAACCGGCGCGGGCGATCGTGCGGGTCGCCGCTGCCGCATCGAGCAGCGCCGCTTCCGAAATATCGTCTGAATACGAGAACGCCGTGCGGTCGCCGGAAATGGCGCGCACGCCGACGCCCTGGTCGATCGAGAAGCTGCCGGTCTTGACGATGCCCTCTTCCAGGCTCCAGCCCTCGCTCTTGGTGAACTGGAAATAGAGGTCGGCGTAATCGACCTTGTGCGTGAACATCGACCCCAGCGCGCTCAGCAGCTTGCCCTCGTCGAGGCCGAATGGTGTCAGCAGCACGTCGCGCGCAACCGCCAGGGAGGAAAGGTTCGGTTCGAATGGTTTCATTTTGCGTTCGGTCGTTCAGATAGAGAAAGCATTGTGCCATATCCCCGCGCTTCGTAGCGGTACGCAGCCCGCCCGCCGCACTTCCCAAACAATGAGGGTCAGAGTCAAATTGTTTGCCAAGATCTCAGGATCTATTGCAGCAAATTACGAAAAATGGTTTTAGACCACTTGATGTCCATCTCTTGGCAAATAATTCAACTCTGACCCTATTTATTTTTGGCCTCGGTTGACACATAACGGCGCCCAAGTACCAGCCAAAGCCGCTCGATGCCATGACTCGTTTCCAGGAAGACGCGTTTGAGACGATTTCGTCGCCATTGAGCGGCCATTCGAACTGAGAACGGGCGCCAATTAATTAGGGTCAGAGTCGAATTGTTGACCAAGATTTCAGGTTCCGTTGCACCTACTTACGAAAAATGGCGGAAAGCCAGTTGATATCAGGCTCTTGGCAAATAATTCTACTCTGACCCTAATTATTCACAGAGGCAGGAGGGACCGCACAGGACGGGATGTGCAAAGCGATATGGGCAGCTCCCCTACAGCTTGCGATGCTTCAGCGCCGGCAAACTCTCGCGCACGCCGGCCAGGAAGGCAGCATCCAGCGTGCCGGTGATGACGCCCTCGCCTTCGCGCAGCACCGCTTTCACTTCGCCCCAGGGATCGACCAGCATGCTGTGGCCGAAGGTGCGGCGGCCGTTGGCATGCAGGCCGCCCTGGGCCGAGGCCAGCACGTAGCACTGGTTCTCGATCGCGCGGGCGCGCAGCAGCACTTCCCAGTGCGCCAGGCCGGTGGTGTGGGTGAAGGCTGCCGGGACCACGATCAGGGCGCACTCGCCCATCGCGCGGTACAGCTCGGGAAAGCGCAGGTCGTAGCAGACCGACAGGCCGACGCGGCCGAAGGGCGCCTCGAACGCCCCAACGGCTTCCCCCGGCACGATGGTGCGCGCCTCGTCGTAGGACTCGTCGCCCTTGTTGAAGCCGAACAGGTGGATCTTGTCGTAGCGGCTGACCGCCTGCCCATGCGGGTCGTAGACCAGGGTGGTGTTGAGCACCTTGCCGGCGTCCGGCGACACCAGCGGCAGCGTGCCGCCGACCAGCCAGATGCCATGTTCGCGCGCCAGCCCTGCCATGCAGTCCTGGATCGGTCCCGCACCCTGCTGCTCGGCGTGCGCCACCTTGTCGCGGTCGCTCATGCCCATGATCGGCCAGTATTCCGGCAGCCCGACGAAGCCCGCGCCCTCGCCCGCTGCCTGCGCCACCAGGCGGCGCGCGGTGGCCAGGTTCTCGCCGACATCGGGGGTCGACACCATCTGCACTGCGGCTACCTTCGTCATGTCAATCCTTCCTTGCGTTGGCGCGCGCCGTCGGGGAAAGGGGCACCGGCGGCGGGTTGTCGAGCTTGGTGATGACCGGGGATTTCCACGGTCCCGAAATCTGCATCTGGTAGGTCAGCGCCTTCATCACCGGTGCGCGCAGGAACAGCTGCGCCAGGAAGCTGCCCAGGCCGATCACCGGGTTGACCGCCAGGCCGTAGACCAGCGGCCCGGTGCCGAGGTTGAATTCCGGGATCACGACCACGCGCAGGTTGGTGGTTTCGTTGGCGATGTCGGCGCTGCCGTCCATCAGGATGGTGGCCGCCACCCCGTGCATCTTGAGGTTGTCGGTGCGCAGCACGCCGCGCTGGATCATGGCGTTGGCGCTGATGCCATCAAACGCCAGGCCTTGCGAGAACACGTCGTGGAAGTCGAGCTTGAGCAGGCGCGGCAGCGCCTGCAGGCTCAGTACGCCCAGCAGCTTGGCCGCGCCCGGGTCCTGCTTCAGGAACTGGCCGGATTCGACATTCAGCTCGACCTGGCCCGACAGGCTCGGGATGTCCATCGCATACGGCAGCCCGCTCCACGAAATATCGCCGGACAGCTTGCCCTTGCCGCGGCGCAGGGTCTCGGGGAAGCCGAGGCGGTCGAGCAGCTTGCCCGCATCATCGATGTCGAGCATGAAATTCAGGCTGGTATTGCTCTTGCCATCCTTGGTCAGCCAGCGCCCGTTGGCCTTGAGCTGGCCCTCCGGACTGTCGAGGGCGAGACGGTTGATGCGCCATTCGCGCCCCGCCAGCGCCTGCACGTTGCTCGCTTGCAGTTCGAGGCGGCCGAGCCGTTTGTCGAACAGCTGGAAGTTCTCGGCCACGATGTCGAGCGAGGGGATGGTCGCGGAGACACCCTGGTTCGATTCCAGCAGGTTCTTCACCTCGGCCTCGTCCGATTCGGGAATCACGAGCGAAGCCAGGCGCGCGGTGACCTTGCCCAGGCCCTGGCCGCTGCCCGATTCGGCCCAGGTCACATAGCCGCTGACCTGGCGCGAATTCAGGTTGGCCTGCCAGGTGTCCTTCAGGTGGGTCGCGCCCAGCACTACGTCGGCCAGGCGCCGCTCTCCGACCGTCAGTTCGGACACGCGCCCCGCGATCACGTCCGGCACCACGTATTGCGCGAATTCGCCACCGGTCGCAGGAGTACCGGCACCTGCTCCGCCACTCGCTTCGCCACCCGTGCCCGCAATCGCCTTGCCCGCCGCAATCCATCCATCCACGTTCAGCGCGCGCATGTTCACATGGATCATGGTGCCGCTGTCCGGTTCCGGCGCCGGCACGTTCACGCCGATGCCGCCGCGCTGCACCAGCCACGGGCCGCGCCCCTGCTTCTCGCGCAGGTAGCGCGCCGCCAAATCATCTCCCAGCGCCACGCGGATTTCGTCGCGTGCCACGCCGTTGACGGTCGGCTCGCCGGCCAGCGTGAAACGCAGCGGCAGCGCATTCGCCTGCGGCTTGTTTAACGGCGCCGGCAGCTCCAGGCCCAGGCCCGCCAGGTTCGATTCGAGCGTCACGGTTCGCCGCCCTTCGCGCACTACCACTGCGCCGGTATAAGGCGTGCTGCCGGACAGGCGCGCGCCCAGGCGCTGCAGCGCCGGCACCGGCGCGGTGCGGCGCATGCCGTCGGCCGACAGGGTGCCGCCGAGGCGGATCGCGATGCTGCCGTCCTTCTGGGTGCCGCCCGACAGCGCCAGCGGCCCGCCGAGGAAACTGGCGCCTACGCCGTTCAGGTTGACGCCGCGCTCCCAGAAATCGATCCGGCCCAGTGCCGCCTGCAGCGGCGGCAGTTCCGGGAACAGGCTGATGTCGTTACCCAGCAGTTGCAGGCTGCCCAGCACCTTGGTGTCCCCTAGGTGTGCAAGCGGCATGCGCAGCTTCAGGCCAAGGCGCGCATTGCCGCCGGCATGGGTTTCATCGGTGAAGTGGCCGATCCATCCAGGCACCGGGCTGGCTGCCACGTAGTGCAGGAATTCCTGCAGCGGGCCGGCGGCGGTGCCGTCGATCTCCAGCATTTTGAGGTCGTGCGCACCGAGGTCGGGAATCACCGCCTTCACGTTCGATAGCGCCACTCCCATCGTGCGCAGGGTGTCGCCGCGGATTTCCATGCGGGCGCGGTCGAACTCGATGCGGCCGTTGATGTTTTCGGCCAGCGGCCACAGGGGAGTACCGTCGGGGTGGCGGTGGCCCGGTGCGTATTCAAGGCGCGCATCCTCGAGGCGGCCGGCGGCGCGGAACTCGCCGCGCGCGCGCTCCAGTACCTTATTTGTCAAACCCGTGGCACGGAAGGGGAAGTCGGCCAGGTCGCCGCGCAGGCGCAGCGTGGCGTCGCGAAGCAGGCCACCCTGCAGCGCACCGGTCAGCCAGCCGCGCAGGCCTTCGGGCGTGGCCAGCGGCAGGAAGCGCCCAACCTGGCCGATCGCGAAGCCGTCGATCTTGCCGGTAAAATCGGCGACGCCCGGGCCGCGCCCCGGCTGGAGCGGCAGCGTGTGGCGCCCGGAGAGCGAGCCATTCAGGGCGCCCTGCGCGAACTGCAGGTTCTCCACTTCGACCAGCAGCTGCTGGCCCGGGTCATAGGTCCATCGTGCTTTCAGCCCCAGCCGGTCGAGCGGCATCATCGGCTCGGCGAACCAGGCCGGCAGCAGCAGCACCGCGGCCTGGGAATCGACCGTCACGCTGCCGCTGCGTTCGCTGGCATCGATGCTGCCGCTCAGGTTCTGGAAACCGGGGGTGGCCGGGCGCGCCGGCAGCGCAGGCTGGCCGGCGCGGGCCGGCTGGGCGGGACGCTCCGCGCGCGCATTGACTGCCAGCCCGGCCACGTCGCCGCGCACCCGGAACGAGCGCAGCGACGGATAGCGTCCTTCCCAGTTGGCCGACAGGTCGAGCACGCGCCCGCGCGGCGCGTAGTCGGCCAGCATCTGGCGCTGCTGCGGCGGCAGCGGCAAATACCCGGCCAGCGCAGACAGCGCTCCGATATCGAGCTGGCGCGCTTTCAGCTCGCCGTGCTCGGGACGGCCGCCACGGGCCGGACGCCAGCTCTGTTCGAGCGTAGCCGGCGGCAGCGTGCGCCCGTCGCGGGTCGTCACCGAGAAGCCGGTCAGGCTGACCGTGTGGCCGTGGGCGCCAAAGGTCGGCTTGCCGTCCTCGGTCCCGGGCAGCATTTCTTCGCGCGCCGCCAGCCGTCCCCGCACTTGCGCCAGCTGGAGTGGCGCCAGCGCCGCGCCCAGGCGGGCGTTGACGTCGGCCAACGCCAGGTCGGCGGTGAAACCGGCTACCCGGGCGTGATCGAAGCTGAGCCAGGCGCGCACCGAACCGCGCCCGCTGGCCAGTTCGAAAGGCATGTCCACGTGGCGCTTCCACGCTGCCAGGTCGGCGCCGCGCAGGTCGGCGTACAGCTCGCCCTTCCAGCGCTTGACATCCGACGGACGCGCGCCGAAACGGTGGCGGAAGCGCGCGCGCAGGTCGAGCGGGCGGCCGAGCGCACGCGGCGGGGTGGCGCGCAGGGCGAACTGGTGGCCGCCGCCGAAGCGGTTCAGCAGCGCCATCGTGACCTCGGTCAGGGCCAGGGTCGGCCGGCCGCGCAGCTCGTCGGTCCAGTCGACCCGCCCGTCGCGGATCACGATCTCGCGCTGGCGCAGCAGCCAGTCGGCGCCGCGGCCGTCGTCTTTTTTATTCGGGTCGAGCCGCACGCCGGCCACCGTCAGCACGCCATCCAGGCCGCGCCGCACATCCAGCTGCGGACGGTGGACCTCGAGCGCATGCAGGCGCGGCTCGAAGGCGGCCAGGCTCCACCACGACAGCGTGGCCGACACCTGCGGCAGCGCCAGCACCTGGCGGCCCCTGGCATCGATCAGGCGCACGTCGGCCAGGCTCAGGGCCGGATGGATGCCCTGCCACGAGGCCGACAATTGCGAAATGGTGACCCGGTTGCCGAGCACACGGCCGGCGGCGGCTTCGATGTCGCCTTTATATAGACCGATGTTCGGGAGGATGGCGTAGCGCAGCACCAGGAACAGCACGGCCAGCGCAAAATAGATGAACAGCACCAGCTTGATGGTGAAGCCGAGGACGTGGTGCGAGGCCAGGTTCGCATAGCGATAGGCCGCGCGCATGCGCTGCCAGCGCACGGCCAGCGGCAGGTGTCCGCCCTGTGCGTGCGCCGCCTGCGGTTCCGGATTGTCCATCAAGGTGCTCAACAAAGGCCGCCGTAAATTAAAACTTTGATAACAGATCGCTTGCAAGGGTTGCGGCGTCTACCTTACCATCATGCTGACCGGGGCAGCACGGCGGGCAATTCTACCGCACGAACGCCTGCCGGACGGCAAAACCGGGCGGCGCGGGCGGACGGTGCTACCCGACGGTACAACAACTATTGGATCGCACACCATGACCCCAGCTGCACCCGCCCCCGGAACGCCGGCCGCCTCCGGAGCGCCGGACGGCTCGCGCTTCCTCCAGCGCTGGCTCGATGCCGATCCGGCCCGCCCCGCCCTGCTCGAGGACTTTGCCCGATTATCGCTGGCCGACGCCGACCTCGGCGCGGCATTGGCGCGCGAGCTCGACGCCGGCCTGCCGCTGCCGCGGGCGATGCGCCGCCTGCGCAACTTGCTGGTCTCCGCCATCATCCGGCGCGACCTCGACGGCCGGGCCACCCTGGACGAGGTGGTCACCGCCATGACGACCTTTGCCGACTTCGCCATCCGCACCCATGTCGCGGCCCTGACCGGGGAACTGGTCGCCATCCACGGCATGCCGACCGGGGACGATTCCGGCCGGCCCCAGCACCTGATAGTGTTGTCCATGGGCAAGGGCGGCGGCGGCGAACTGAATGTCTCGTCCGACATCGACCTGATCTTCGTCTATCCGGAAGATGGCGATACCGCCGCCGGCCCAGGGCAGCGCCAGCTGTCCAACCACGAATTCTTCGTGCGTCTGGGGCGCAAGCTGATTGCCGCCCTGTCGGAAGTCATCGAGGACGGCTTCACGTTCCGGGTCGACATGGCGCTGCGCCCCAACGGCAACTCCGGGCCGCTCGCCGCCAGCCTCAACATGGTCGAGGAATACCTCATTGTGCAGGGCCGGGAATGGGAGCGCTATGCCTGGGTCAAGGCGCGCGCAGTCACCGGCGAGCTTGACGACATCGCGGCGCTGGACGCGATCGTGCGCCCCTTCGTGTACCGCCGCTACCTCGATTTCGGCGTGATCGATGCGATCCGCAACATGCATGCCCAGATCCGCACCGAGGTCAAGCGCCAGGAACGCCTGCACCCCGAGCGCAGCCATAACGTCAAGCTCGGGCGCGGCGGGATCCGCGAGATCGAATTCCTGGCCCAGGTCTTCCAGCTGATCCGCGGCGGGCGCGACCCGGCGCTGCGCGAGCGCTCGACGCGGGCGACCCTGCGCCTGCTTGCCGAACGCGAGCTGCTGCCGCAGGACGCCGTCGAGCGCCTGCTGGAGGCCTATGCTTTCCTGCGCAACCTCGAACACCGCCTGCAATACCTGGAAGACGCCCAGACCCATACCTTGCCCGCCAGCGAGGAAGACCGCGCGATTGTCGCCCGCATGATGGGCCTGCCCGACGTCGCCACGCTCCTGGTGCGCCTCGACGAGCAGCGCAGCTATGTCGCCGCCCAGTTCGACGCGATCTTCGCCGACAAGGTAGAGACCGCTGCCCCGGACGTGCCGCTGCTGGCCGACGACCCCGAGAACCGCGACGCCATTGCCGCCCGCCTGCTCGAGCTCGGCTACGACGACCCGGTGGGGGCGGCCACCCGCCTGGTGGCCACCCTGCAGGGGCCACGCCTGGCCGCCCTGCCCGATGCCAGCCGCGCCCGCCTGCTGGCCCTGGGTGACGCCGCGCTCGGCCAAATCGCCACCGTGGTGCAGGAAGCCGGCATCGGCAGCCACGCCGCCACCCTCGGGCGCCTGCTCGACTTCTTCGAAGCCATCGCGCGCCGCTCGGCCTACCTCTCGCTGCTGACCGAATACCCGCATACGCTCGAGCGTGTGATCCGGATGATCAATGCCAGCGGCTGGGCCGCCACCTTCCTCACCGGCCACCCGATCCTGCTCGACGAACTGCTCGACGACCGCAACGAGGGCGCCGGCGACCCCGGCCAGCTGGCCCAGCTGGCCCTGGGGCTCGACGCCCAGCTGCTGGAGGCGGCCGGCGACACCGAGCGCCAGCTCGACATCCTGCGCGAGACCCACCACGCCCAGCTGTTCCGCCTGCTGGCGCTGGACCTTGCCGGCGAACTCTCGGTCGAGCGCCTGGCCGACCACTTGTCGGCGCTGGCCGACACCATGGTCGGCGCGACCGTCAAGCACGCCTGGCGCGCGGTCGCCACCCGCCACCGCGAAGAACCGCGCTTTGCCGTCATCGCCTATGGCAAGCTGGGGGGCAAGGAACTCGGCTACGTATCCGACCTGGACGTGATCTTCCTGTTCGACGACGACGACGACATGGCGCCGTCCAACTACGCGAAGCTGGCGCAGCGCTTCATCACCTGGAACACGGCGCACACGGCGGCCGGCATCCTGTTCGACATCGACACCGCCCTGCGCCCCGACGGCGCCAGCGGCATGCTGGTGTCATCAAGCGCCGCGTTCGAACGCTACCAGGCAAGCAGTGCCTGGATCTGGGAACACCAGGCGCTCACGCGGGCACGCTTCTGCGCCGGCGACGCCGCCATCGGCGCGCGCTTCGAAGCAATCCGCGAAGAAGTGCTGCGCAAGGACAGGAGCGCCGACGAGGACCGGCTCAAGGACGAGGTGCGGGCCATGCGCAAGCGCATGCGCGACGCAGGCAGCAGCCGCGGCGAGCTGTTCGACCTGAAGGGCGCCCCCGGCGGCATGATCGACATCGAGTTCATCGTCCAGTACCTGGTGCTGCGCCATGCGGCCAGCTACCCGCAGCTGACCGCCAACGTCGGCAATATCGCCCTGCTGCGCTTGTGCGGCGAGCTCGGTCTGATCGACCCGGACCTCGCCGCTGCGGTGGCGGGGGCCTATCGCGCGATGCGCAAGCTGCAGCACCAGGTGCGCCTGCAGGGCCAGGAACAAGCCCGGGTCGATCCCGCCCTGCTCGGTGGCCACCCGGACAGCGTACTGCTCCTGTGGCAGGCCTGCTTCGGCGACCCTTCCAGCGACTGACCCCAGCCTTCGGGGGCGCCAGGCGCCACCCGATCCCGTCCGCACCGCCGTGGTGCATACGCACCACGGCCACCCATCTCTCCTCCCGCACGCTCCCTGATCGCGCATGCATACCCTGCTGACTTTTCAGTCAGAAATTTCTTTTTATTAACTGTTGTTTTTCGGACAGATATTACTCTTGGGCATATTGACACATATCAATCCTGAATGATCTGATAGGGATGTGTATGTACCTCGGCAACACCGTTATCCGCGGTGTGCTGGTCGCACAGGTTGCCACTTTTTAAAACAAGCCCGCCGCCCCACCCCGGGTTGGCGCGAGATGGAGAACACATGCAACAACGTACCAAGATCGCACTGGCAGTCGCCTTTGCCGTTCACTCGATGGCCGCCGTCGCGCAAGAAGCAGCAGCACCGCTGCAGCGCGTGGAAGTCACCGGTTCGCGTATTCGCCAGGTCGATCTGGAAACGGCCCAGCCGGTCCAGGTGATGACCCAGGAACAGATCCAGAAAACTGGCCTGGTGACCGTCGGCGACATCATCAACAACCTGTCGTCGGCCGGTTCCCCGTCCTTCAGCAAGGGTGGCGCCCTGACCTCGAACCGTGAAAACGGCGGCCAGTACGTCAACCTGCGCAACCTGGGCAGCCAGCGCCTGCTGGTGCTGGTCAACGGCAAGCGCTGGACCCAGTCGGTCGCGGGCTTCACCGACATGTCGACCATCCCGTCGTCGATGATCGAGCGTATCGACATCCTGAAGGATGGCGCTTCGTCGATCTACGGTTCCGACGCGATCGCGGGCGTGGTCAACGTCATCCTGAAGAAGTCGATGGAAGGCGGCCAGCTGAGCCTGTACGCCGGCCGCAACGAGAAAGTCGCTGACGGCAAGAACCGCGATTTCTCGCTGAGCTACGGCGCCGGCAACGAAAAAGCCAACCTGATGTTCGGTCTGTCGCACACCGAATCGGGCGCAGTGTTCGCACGCGACCGCGAAAGCACCCGCTTTGCGCGCGGCCCGAACTTCCCGCTCGAAAACCTCGGTGGCGGTCCATGGGGCCGTATCCGCCAGGTCAGCGCCACCGGCGGCGCCACCGGCTTCGACAAGATCCTGAACCACACCGGCGACCAGAACGCTGCCGGCATCGGCCAGGATTCGCGCAATCCGGCCAACTACCACGACGTCGTGGCCCTGACCCCGATCCCGGCCGACAACTGGAACACCACCCGCGACATGGTGTTCGCGATGCCGTCCAAGCTCGACACCCTGTTCACCAAGGGCGAGATCGAGCTGCCGTACGACATGCGCTTCGTCACCACCGCCATGTACTCGCAGCGCAAGAGCGTATCGACCACCGCCGGCTACCCGCTGTCGTCGACCTCGCAGTCGAAGTTCCCGGTCTATATCGACAAGGACAACTACTTCAACCCGTACGGCAATCAAGTCGCCGGCGCTGGCTTGGGCCGCGACCTGTTCTTCTTCCGCCGCACCATCGAAGTGCCGCGCGTGACCGAGAACGACAACCGCACCCTGCACATCGACGCGACCCTGGAAGGCGACTTCGAGCTGCGTGGCCTGCCGTGGAACTGGAGCGCAGGCTACAACCACAGCAAGATTTCCGGCGGCACCATGGGTACCGGCAACCTGAACCTGCTGAACCTGAAGAAGGCCCTGGGCCCATCGTTCCGCAACGCTGCCGGCACGGTCCAGTGCGGCACCGCCGCGGCACCGATCGCCATGGCTGATTGCGTCCCGTTCGACATCCTGGGCGGTCCGTCGGCCGCGACCCCGCAGGCACTGAACTACGTCATGTCGGTCAGCGGCTATAACTTCGGCAGCAAGGTCGACAGCGCGACCGCCGACATCGGCGGCGAACTGTTCACCCTGCCAGCCGGCGCGGTCGGCGTTGCAGCCGGCATCGAACACCGTACCGTTACCGGTGAAGACCTGCCGGGCCAGTTCGAGCGCTCGGGCTTCTCGACCGACCTGGCCGGCAACCCGACCACCGGCCGCTACACCGTGCGCGAGGCGTATGCCGAGCTGAACGTCCCGGTCCTGAAGGGCCTGCCGTTCGTGGAATCGCTGAGCTTCAACGTGGCGACCCGCTACTCGGACTACAGCAACTTCGGTTCGACCAACAACAGCAAGTTCAGCTTCGTCTACCGCCCGATCAAGGACCTGCTGGCCCGTGGTACCTGGGCTGAAGGCTTCCGCGCACCGACCGTGGGCGACACCTTCGGCGGCGGCCAGCAAGCCTTCGACACCTACCTCGACCCGTGCGACACCGTGTATGGCGAAGCTGCCCGTACCCCGGCCGTGCTGGCACGCTGCAACAGCGGTTTCGGCGGCATCGGCGGCACCGCGGCGGGCTTCCGCCAGCGCGGCCAGACCGGCGCGACCATCACCTCGAGTGGCGGCACCCAGACCGCGGTCCCGTTCAATGCAGGCGCCGGCAACAGCTTCCTGCAGCCGGAAACCGCCACGACCCGTACCCTGGGCCTGGTGTTCAGCCCATCGTTCGTGCCAGGCTTCTCGGCAGCGCTGGACTGGTACAGCATCCAGATCGACAACCGCATCGTGGGCGTGTCGGCGAACTACATCCTGGGCGAGTGCTACACCCAGGCGCTGCCGGAATTCTGCTCGGGCATCCGCCGTGATGCAGCTACCGGCGGCATCATCGACCTGTCGCGTGGTAACGCCAACCTCGGCCAGATCAAGACCGAAGGCGTCGACCTCGAACTGCGCTACCGCCTGCCGCGCTACTCGTTCGGCCAGTTCGGCTTCAAGAGCGAAACCACCTACCTGGACGAGTACTCGACCAAGAGCTCGGCCACTGCCCAGTGGATCGATTTCTCGGGCGAATACGATTTCCACCGCTGGAAGTCGAACTTCAGCGTCGACTGGTCGCTGGGTAACTGGAGCGCCAACTGGGGCCTGCGCTACCTGTCGCCTGTGCTGGACCAGTGCCTGAACATCCCGCGCGGATGGGAATGCAACGAGCCTGGTACCTTCCGTGCCGGCGCAACTTCGGCCGGTGCAAACCGCCTGCCGTCGCTGACTTATCACGATATCAGCGTTGGTTACAAGTTCCCATGGAACGGCAATGTGCGTGTCGGCGCGAACAACGTGTTCAACAAGGCACCGCGCTTTACCGTACTGGGCGCTGCATCGGCAACCTTCGTCGATGCCGACCTGCCGATCGATCGTTTCTTCTACGTTCGTTACAACCAAGCGTTCTAACGCAATTTAATTGCTGCAAAAACCCGTTCGGCGCGAGCCGGACGGGTTTTTCTCGTTTGAACCGAACTATATGCATCCGTCAATAGTTAAAATGATTATTGCCCGTAAATACACAAATTAGCAACAGAAGCAACGGTTTTACTCCTGCACGGTTGACAGGGAAACGCTCCAGATGATTCTATTGCCCACTTGAAAATAAGTTTGACGGAAACATCAGGCTATTTTTGCGTAGTCGCTCAGCGACCCTTCCCAGTGCTGGACTGCAAGGCAGGCCAGCTAGTTTTAACCCCAAGGAGTTTGGCAACATGATGGAAACACTCTTGTCCCGTTCGATCCGCGCGATCTGTCTGGGCGGTATGACCCTCGGCATGACCACCGCGATCGCACAGGAAGCTTCGGCCCCGCTGCAGCGCGTCGAAGTGACCGGTTCGCGTATTCGCCAGGTCGACCTGGAAACCGCCCAGCCGGTCCAGATCATGAGCCAGGAACAGATCCAGCGCACCGGTCTCGTGACCGTCGGCGACATCCTGAACAACCTGTCGTCGGCCGGCGCGCCTGACTTCAGCCGCAGCGGCTCGCTGACCTCGAACGCCGAAGCCGGCGGCCAGTACGTCAGCCTGCGTAACCTGGGTTCGAACCGCCTGCTGGTGCTGGTGGACGGCAAGCGCTGGACCCAGACCGCAGCCGGTTACACCGACTTGTCGACCATCCCGTCGTCGATGATCGAGCGCATGGAAATCCTGAAGGATGGTGCCTCGTCGATCTACGGTTCGGACGCAATCGCCGGCGTGATCAACATCATCCTGAAAAAGAACATGGAAGGTGGCCAGCTGAGCATCTACAGGGGCCAGTACGACGAGAATGACGGTCGCAACAAGGACTTTTCGCTGAGCTATGGCGCCGGCAACGACAAGGCATCACTGATGTTCGGCCTGTCGCATACGGAACAAGGCAAGGTCGGCACGCAAAAGCGCGCCATTACCGCAACCAGCTTCGGTCCGGACCACCCGTTTGACGGCCTGGGCACCTCGCCTTGGGGTCGCATCACCCCGGTCAACGCTGCGGGCAATGCCAACACCAGCGTGGCTAACGGCGGCTTCAACCGCATCCTGAACCACACCGGCAGCTTCGACGGCAAGGGCACCGGCGCCAACTCGCGCGACCCGAACAGCTACCATCCATACACCAACGCGCCGGAAGACCGCTACAACTCGTCGCAGGACATGGACCTGCTGTCGCCTAACCGTCTGGACACCCTGTTCACCAAGGGCGAGATCGCCCTGCCTTACGACATGCGCCTGAAGACCACTGCGATGTACTCGCAGCGCAAGTCGGTCCGCACCATCGCCGGCTACCCGCTGCAGTCCGCTTCGCAGGCCAACTACAAGGTCTATGTCGACAAGGACAACTACTACAACCCGTACGGTAACCAGGTTGCCGGCGCCGGTCGTGGCCAGGACCTGTACTTCTTCCGCCGCACCATCGAAATGCCGCGCGTGACCGACAACGAGAACCGCACCCTGCACATCGATGCGGCTTTGGAAGGCGATTTCACCTTCCGTGACCTGGCGTGGAACTGGAGCGCGAGCTACAACCACAACAAGGTTTCCGGCATCGAAACCGGCAACGGCAACATCAACCTGCTGAACCTGAAGCGCGCCCTGGGCCCGTCCTTCATGAACTCGGCCGGCCGCGTGCAGTGCGGCACCCCGGGCGCACCGATCGGCTTCGCAGACTGCGTGCCGTTCGACATCCTGGGCGGCCCTTCGGCTTCGACCCCGGAAGCGCTGGCCTACGTCAACACCATGGGCGCCAAGACCTACGGTTCGACCATCAACAGCGCCAACGCCGACATCGCCGGCGAACTGTTCCAGCTGCCTGCTGGCGCGCTGGGCCTGGCCGTGGGTATCGAGCACCGCGAAGTCAAGGGTTACGACATTCCTGACCAGTTCTCGCAGTCGGGCTATTCGACCAACCTGTCGGGCCAGCCGACCATCGGCAAGTACAGCGTGCGCGAAGCCTACGCCGAGCTGAACATTCCTGTGCTGAAGAACAAGCCGTTCGCTGAACTGCTGAGCTTCAACCTGGCGACCCGCCACTCCGACTACAGCAACTTCGGCGTGACCAACAACAGCAAGGCCAGCTTCATGTACAAGCCGGTCAAGGACGTGCTGTTCCGCGGCACCTGGGCTGAAGGCTTCCGCGCACCGACCGTGGACGACGTCTCCGGCGGCGGCTCGCAGTCGTTCGACACCTTCCTGGATCCATGCGACACCCGCTTCGGCGAAGCAGCGCGCGATCCAGCCGTGCTGGCACGTTGCACCAGCGGTTTCGCCGGCACCGGCGCCACCACGGCCACCTACCGCCAGCTGAACCAGGCAAATGCCCCAATCACCAGCACCACCGGCACCCAGTCGCTGGTCGCCTTCAACTCGGGCGCCGGCAACCAGTTCCTGACCCCGGAAACCGCAGTCACCAAGACTGCCGGCTTCGTGTACAGCCCGTCGTTCGTCAGCGGCCTGAGCATCGGCCTGGACTGGTACAACATCGCGATTGCCAACCGCATCACCGCGATCAGCGCGACCTATGTCGCCAACCAGTGCTTCCAGGAAGGCAACGCGAACTTCTGCTCCGTGATCAAGCGTGACCCGATCACCGGACAGATCAACCAGCTGGCGCGCGGCAACGCCAACCTGGGCCAGATGGAAACCGAAGGCCTGGACCTGGCGATCAACTACCGCCTGCCACGCACCTCGTTCGGCCAGTTCGGTATCCGCAGCGAAACCTCGTACACCGACTCGTTCAAGACCCGCGCCGGTGCGGATTCGGATTGGCAAGAGTATGCAGGCGAATACTTCTACCACCGCGTGAAGTCGAACAACACCATCGACTGGTCGCAAGGCAACTGGTCGGCAAGCTGGGGCTTCCGCTACTTCAGCCCGGTCAAGGACCAGTGCTGGGACGTGGACGTCGAGTGCAACATGCCTGACTACGAAGCCAGCTTCGGCACCGGCGCCAACAAGCTCGGTTCGGTCACCATCCATGACCTGAGCGTCGGCTACAAGACCTCGTGGAACGGCAACATCCGCGTAGGCGTGAACAACGCCTTCGACAAGAAGCCGCGTATCGCCTACAGCACCCAGGCTTCGGCTTCGGCTGTTGATGCGGACATGCTGCTGGACCGCTTCTTCTACGTGCGCTACAACCAGTCGTTCTAATGGCACGGGGCCTCGCGGCCCTGTCCTGAGGATCTGACCCAATGCCCGCCCGGCTTTGCCTGGCGGGCATTTTTACGTCCGGCCCCTGCCCCGCCGTGGCCGACGCGGTATGATGGCGGTTTTGCCGGCAGCATCCGCCGTCCGGTGCCGCTTTCGCACTAGCCATATGACCATCAAACTCAAGAACGAAAAAGACATCGCCAAGATGCGCGTCGCCGGCCGCCTCGCCGCCGAGGTGCTGGACATGATCAGGGAACACGTCGTGCCCGGCGTCTCGACCGAGGAACTCGACCGCCGCTGCCACGAATACATCCGCAAGGTGCAGAAGGCCACCCCGGCCAATGTCGGCTACCACGGCTTTCCCAAGACCCTGTGCACTTCGGTCAATGGCGTGGTCTGCCACGGCATCCCGAGCGAGAAAGAGATCCTGAAGGACGGCGACATCGTCAACATCGACGTCACCGTGATCAAGGACGGCTGGCACGGCGACACCAGCCGCATGTATTTCGCCGGCACCCCGCGCCCCGAGGCGCAGAAGCTGGTCGACACCACCTATGAGGCCATGATGGCCGGCATCCGCGCGGTGCGCCCCGGCGCGCGCCTGGGCGACGTCGGCCACGCGATCCAGAAGCTGGCGGAAAGCGCCGGCTATTCGGTGGTGCGCGAATACTGCGGCCACGGCATCGGCCGCGTCTACCACGAGGAGCCGCAGGTGCTGCACTATGGCCGCCCGAACACCGGCCTGCTGCTCAAGGAAGGCATGACCTTCACCGTCGAGCCGATGATCAACCTGGGCGGCGCCGACGTCGACCAGTTGGAAGACGGCTGGACCGTCGTGACCGTCGACGGTTCGCTCTCGGCCCAGTGGGAGCACATGATCGCGGTGACGAAGGACGGCGCCGAAATCCTGACGCCCTGGCCGAAGGCCTGAGACCCTGCCCGGCAATGCCGGTCTCTCAAGCGTCATCGTTCACTTGTAGGGTGGGCGGATTCCGCCCACGCGGTGATAGTTGGCGTATGTGCGACCGCACGGGCTGCAGTACCGTGATTTGAACGCGCGGGCGGCGAAGCCGCCCACCCTACGATTCCGAAGTGCCGCGCGCTGCGGCAAATAAAAAACCCGGCCGAGGCCGTAATACCGTTCAGTCTTAACTGGACGGCATTACGGCCGGAGCCGGGTTTCTACTGGTCGAAAGACGCTTAGAACGAGTACTTCGCGTTGACCGTGAAGTAACGGCCATACGGGTTGTGCAGGCCTTCGTTGTAGCCGGCCAGTGGCTGGCCCGAGGTCGCGCCGTAGCGTGGATCGTACGGTGCGGCTTCGTCGAACAGGTTCTGGATGTTGAAGGTCAGGGCCAGGTTCTTGATGCCGGTGTAGGTGTAACCCACGCCGACACGGATCCATTCCTTGACCGAGCAATCCGGGAAGGCTGCCAGGTAACCCGGGATCTGCGCGCTGGCGCTCGGGAAGTTCACTGCGGTACCGGCATTCACGCCCGGTGCGTAGTGGCAGAACGACTGCGCGTAGGTCGTGTTGTTGTCGAACTTGCGGGCCAGCGACACCGGGCCGGTGTAGTTGATGTTACCGCTGAACGCGTGGGCGCCGCGGCTCAGCGAGGCCGAGATCGTGGTCTTCCAGCGTGGCAGGTCCATGCCGCTCGACAGGTTCCAGTCGACCAGGCCGGCGTTATAGCCTGCCAGGTTGTGCTCGGCGTCGCCCGGGTTCTGCTGCAGCGTGTACGAATGGATGTAGGCCGAGGTCAGCTTGGCGCTGAAATTGCCCATCGAGCCCAGGTTCTTGCGGTAAGCAACATCCAGGTCGATACCACGCACTTCGACGGCGCCCTGGTTGATCCATGGCTCGCGGACCATCAGCAGCGGACCGGTGCCCGGGATTGGACGGCCTTGTGCATCGGTCACGAAGTTGGCCGGGTTCTGGTCGCGCACGATCAGGCCCGGGTTGGTGTCTTCGTTACGCAGTGCGTCGAAGGCGCTGCCCAGTGCCACTTCGCCTTCCTTGCGGATCTTGTAGGCGTCGATGCCGAAGTCCCAGCTGGTGTTCGGCGAGAACAGGATGCCGAACGAATAGCTCTTCGAGGTTTCCGGCTTCAGGTCCGGGTTGGCGCCGCCGGTGCCCGATGCCGACTTGTTGCAGTCTGCTTCGGTGGCGTTCGGCTTCGGGGTTTCCTCGTCGGCTTCGCAACGCTTCGGATCGTACAGGCCCGACAGGAAGAACTGGGCGCCGCCCGGGGTCACCTGCGACAGGGCCGGTGCGCGGAAGCCTTCGGCATAGGTGCCGCGGAAAGCCAGGGTGTTGGTGGCGGTCCACTTGGCGCCGACCTTCGGCACGAAGTTGGTATCCATGCCTTCATACTTGTCCCAGCGGCCCGCGAAGTCCATCTCGAAGTTCTTCAGGAACGGGGTACGGATCTCGATGAAGCCCGATTTCACGTCACGCTCGCCGTCGATGACGGTATTGGCCAGGCCGTAGATGTTACCGGCAGCCAGTTCTGCGTCGGGACGCATGATCAGCTTCTCGCGGCGTGCTTCGGCGCCGACCGCCATGCCGACCGCGCCGCCAGGCAGGCTGCCGAAGGTGGTGTTGGCCTTGACGTCGAATTGCGCGATCGATGCCTTGTCGTTCGACTCGGTGCTGCGGAAGATGCTTGGGTCGGCGGCAACCTGGGCCAGCGTCGATCCGCTGTTCAGGCGGCGCAGGGTCGGCAGGTAGAGGCGGCCCTTGTAGCTGTCCTGGCGGCGCGCTTCGTTGTACAGGAAGGCCGTTTCCCAGTCCCAGTTGAAGTTGGTGCCTTGCAGGCCGGCCAGCAGGCGGCCGTTCTCATTGGTGGTCTCGGTGCCGCGCGGTGCGTTCTCGAAACGGTAGGCGACCGATGCGCGCGCGTTCGGGAACGGGTTGTTCGGGTGGCCGATCGGCAGCACGGTCTGGTAGCTCGGCGCAATACCGGTGGCGGTGAAGTTGGTCACCGGGGTGGTGTTGATGGTGATCGGGGTCGAGTCGTACGCACGCTCGGTGCGGGCGTAGGCGACTTCGGCGAAGGCACGGGTCGTGGCGCCCAGCTTGAACACGCCGCGGCTCATCAGGCTGCCTTCACGGCCGTCGCTGATACCTTCCAGGTGCTGGTTCAGGTCGTAGTTGCAGAACTGGCGGTTGATGAACACGCTGGTCGCTGCCAGTCCCATGGCGGTCGAGCCGGTCAGCACGCGCGATGGATCGCAGCCCAGGGTGACGCGCAGGCGGTCGGCGGCGTTGGCCTGGGTGGCGCTGAACACACCCGAGTTCGGCGCCGATTCGCGGTAGAGGATCGGCGAATTCGAGATGGTGCTGCCGTATGGGGTCGCATAGCGGTTCTGCAGCTTCTTGTACTCGTCGAACTTGATGTCCTTGACGTCGGCGCGCAGCACGCGGTCGCGTTCCGACACGTCGCCGGTAACAAAGACGTTGTAGCCGTCCGCTTCCAGGTCGCCCGTGCCGGCGAAGAAGTTCACGCCCTTGCGCTTGAACTTGCCGTTGTCGTTTGCGCTCATGCGTGCCGACACTTCACGGCCCTGGTAGTTCGACTTGGTGATGAAGTTGATCACGCCGCCGATGGCGTCGGAGCCGTACACGGCCGATGCGCCGTCCTTCAGGATCTCGACGCGCTCGAGGGCGGCGAGCGGGATCGAATTCAGGTCGTACAGGGTCGAGTTGCCGTTGTTCGGGTCGGCGTAGGCCGACGGGGTCATGCGGCGGCCGTTGAGCAGCACCAGGGTCGAGGTCGACGACAGGCCGCGCAGCGAGGCGGTCGAGACGCCGCGCGAGAAGCCGCCGTCATTGGTGTCGAGGTTCTGGTCGGTGCCCATCGACGGGACCAGGCGCATCAGCTCGGTCACGGTGGCGGCGCCCGACTCGCGGATTTCCTTGGCGGTGATGGTCTGGATCGGCTGGGTGCCTTCCTTGTCGGTGCGCTTCAGGTTCGAACCCGTCACGTACACGGTGGCCGGCGCTTCCGGGCTGGTGGTCTGCGCCTGGGCGAATGGTGCTGCCGCGATGGCCATGGCGACTGCGACTACGCTGTATTTCAATTGTGGTTTGTTCACGTTTTCCCGTCCCTACGATTTTTAGTTATCTCTCATGCGAACTGCATGTCTTGCATGCTGGATGCATGCATTTCATGTGCCTCGCATGGACTTCATGCGGCATGCATGTAACTTATGCATACGAGCTAGAGTCTCGCAGAGCCTTGCTTGAAAGAAAACGGGTAGCGTGCAGAAAAGCAGGAAAAGCTTCAGATCTGTTGTATTTCCTCAACGCCAAATATTGTTCTGCATAAAACGAATATCGACAAAAAAAAAACGCCCCTTTCGGGGCGTCTTGAAACTTCTGGAACTCCTGCTAAAACGGCTTATTTGGCGTTCATCAGGGCGACAGTGGTGTCGAGCATGCGGTTCGAGAAGCCCCACTCGTTGTCGTACCACGACGAGACTTTCACCAGGCGGCCCGATACCTTGGTCAGGGTCGAATCGAAATTCGAAGACGCCGGGTTGTGGTTGAAGTCGATCGAGACGAGCGGCTCGGTCTGGTAAGTCAGGATGCCTTTCAGGGCGCCTTCCGAGGCGGTCTTGAGGATGGCATTGACTTCGTCCACCGTGGTGTCGCGCTTGGCGATGAAGGACAGGTCGACCAGCGACACGTTGATGGTCGGCACGCGAATCGCGAAGCCGTCCAGCTTGCCGTTCAGTTCAGGCAGCACCAGGCCGACCGCGGCGGCGGCGCCGGTCTTGGTCGGGATCATGCTCATCGTGGCCGAACGCGCGCGGCGCAGGTCTTCGTGCATCACGTCCGACAGCACCTGGTCGTTGGTGTAGGCGTGCACGGTGGTCATCAGGCCGGTTTCCAGGCCGATCGCATCGTTCAGCGGCTTGACCAGCGGGGCCAGGCAGTTGGTGGTGCAGGAAGCGTTCGAAATCACGGTGTCGGTCGACTTGAGGACGTCCTGGTTCACGCCGAACACGATGGTGGCGTCGACATCCTTGCCGCCCGGGGCGGAGATGATGACTTTCTTGGCGCCGCCCTTCAGGTGGGCCGAGGCCTTTTCTTTGGTGGTGAAGAAGCCGGTGCACTCGAGCACCACGTCCACGCCCAGCTCGCCCCATGGGATCTCGGCCGGGTTACGGGTGGCGAACACGCGGATCTTGTCCCCGTTGACGATCATGTTGTCGCCTTCGACCGTGACGGTACCCGGGAACTTGCCGTGGGCGGTGTCGTAGCGGGTCAGGTGGGCGTTCGACTCGGCATTGCCGAGATCGTTGATCGCCACGATCTGGATGTCTTGCTGTTTGCCGCCTTCGTAGAAAGCGCGCAGGATGTTGCGGCCGATGCGGCCATAACCGTTGATTGCAACTTTGATCGTCATTGCTTGGCTCCTGATTAGAAAAAAACTTTTTTCGTAACGCGAATGCAAAACGGGCCGCCCGAAGGCAGCCCGCAGAAAACTCTTATGCCGCGATCACGGCCTTGGCTTTTGCCACCACGTTCTCGACGGTGAAGCCGAAGTGCTTGAACAGCACCGGCGCCGGCGCCGATTCGCCGAAGGTGTCGATGCCAACCACGGCGCCTTCCAGGCCTACATACTTGTACCAGAAGTCGGTCACGCCGGCTTCGATTGCCACACGCGGAATGCCGCGGGTCAAGACGCTGGCCTTGTAGGCCGCATCCTGGCGCTCGAACACGTCGGTCGACGGCATCGAGACCACGCGGGCGGCGACGCCCTCGCCTGCCAGTGCATCGGCCGCCTTCATCGCCAGTTCGACTTCCGAACCGGTGGCGATCAGGATGACTTGTGCGTTGGCCGCGTCGCGCAGCACGTAGCCGCCCTTGACCACGTTGGCCACAGTCGCGCTATCGCGTTCCATGAACGGCAGGTTCTGGCGCGAGAAGATCAGGGTCGACGGGCCATCCTTGCGCTGCACTGCCGCGCCCCATGCCACTTGCGATTCGACGGTGTCGCATGGACGCCAGTTGTCCAGGTTCGGGATCAGGCGCAGCGACGAGACGTGTTCGACCGACTGGTGGGTCGGGCCGTCTTCGCCCAGGCCGATCGAGTCGTGGGTGAACACGAAGATCGAGCGGATCTTCATCAGCGCAGCCATGCGCAGGGCATTGCGGCTGTAGTCCGAGAAGGTCAGGAAGGTCGCGCCGAACGGGATGAAGCCGCCGTGCAGGGCGACGCCGTTCTGGATCGCGGCCATGCCGAATTCGCGCACGCCGTAGTTGATGTGGTTACCCGGGATGCCCGAGCGCACCGCCACCGATTCTTTCCAGTTGGTCAGGTTCGAGCCGGTCAGGTCGGCCGAGCCGCCCAGGAATTCAGGCAGGACCGGCGCCAGCGCCTGGATCGCGTTCTGCGAGGCCTTGCGGGTGGCGATGGTTTCCTTCTTCTCGACGCAGGCGGCGATGGCGGCATCCAGCACTTCGCTGAAGTTGCCCGGCAGTTGGCCCAGCATGCGGCGCTCGAATTCGGCAGCCAGTTCCGGGTGCTTGCCGCGGTACTCGGCGAACATGGCGGTCCATTCGGCTTCCGCCTGCGCGCCGCGCGCTTTCGCGTCCCAGGCCTCGTACAGTTCGGCCGGGATGTCGAACGGGATCGGGTCCCAGACCAGGTGCTGGCGCACGGCCGCGATTTCCTTGTCGCCCAGCGGGGCGCCGTGGACCTTGTCGCCGCCTTCCAGGTTCGGGGCGCCCTTGCCGATGATGGTCTTGCAGCAGATCAGGGTCGGACGGTCCGAACCTTTGGCCGCTTCGATCGCTGCCGAGACGGCAGCCACATTGTGGCCATCGACCGCAGGGATCACGTTCCAGCCGTAGGCCTCGAAACGCTTCTGGGTGTCGTCGGTGAACCAGCCTTCGACGCGGCCGTCGATCGAGATGCCGTTGTCGTCGTACAGCCAGATCAGCTTGTTCAGGCGCAGGGTGCCGGCCAGCGAGGCCACTTCGTGCGAGATGCCTTCCATCAGGCAGCCGTCGCCCAGGAAGGCGTAGGTGTAGTGATCCACCACGTCATAGCCCGGACGGTTGAATTCATAGCCCATCAGCCACTCGGCCAGCGCCATGCCGACCGAATTGGCGATGCCCTGGCCCAGCGGGCCGGTGGTGGTTTCCACGCCCGGGGTGACGAACACTTCCGGGTGGCCGGCGGTCTTCGAGTGCAGCTGGCGGAAGTCGCGCAGGTCGTCCATGCTCAGGTCGTAGCCCGACAGGTGCAGCATCGCGTAGTGCAGCATCGAGCCGTGGCCGTTCGACAGCAGGAAGCGGTCGCGGTTCATCCAGCCTGGATTGGCCGGGTTGTGGCGGTAATGCTTGTCCCACAGCGCGACGCCGATCTCGGCCATGCCCATAGGCATGCCCGGGTGGCCGGAGTTGGCTTTCTGGACAGCGTCCATCGCCAGCGCGCGGATCGCGTTGGCCATCAGGGTGGTGGTTTGCGTAGATTTCATGAAAGTACGTAGGGTCTGGATTGGGAAGCGGTGGCGCAACAGCTGGCCGTAACCCGGTATTTTACCAGAGCACCTAGCTGCCGAATTAAAATGCAGGTTTGCCTCGCTCTCCCCCAGGAACCGCATGCCCCGTTTTTACTCGCCACAGCCGCTCACCAGCGGCGCCACCATCGACCTGCCCGAATCCATTGCCCATCACCTGCATGTGGTAAGGATGCAACCGGGCGCGGCCCTGACCCTGTTCGACGGCCGCGGCGGCCAGTACGCGGCGCAGCTGGCCGATATCGGCAAGAAGCGCGCGAGCGCCACCGTGGGCGCCTTCGATGCGGTCGAGCTCGAACTGCCCTATGCCGTGACCCTGGCCCAGGGCCTGCCCGAGGGTTCGAAGATGGACTGGATCATCGAGAAGGCGGTGGAACTCGGCGCAGCAAAGGTCCAGCCGCTGGCGGCCCAGCGCAGCGTGGTGCGGCTGTCCGCCGAGCGCGCCGAGAAGCGCCATGCCCACTGGCTGGGCGTGATCGAGGCCGCGTCCGAGCAGTGCGGGCGCAACCGGCTTGCCGGCCTCGCGCCGGTGGCTGATTTCGGGCGCTGGCTGGCCGCGCCATTCATGCCCGCGCAGCCACGCATCCTGCTCAGTCCACGTGCGACGCAATCGCTGGCCGGCTGGGCGCAGGCGAACGACCCGCAGGCGCTGACCCTGATGGTGGGGCCGGAGGGCGGATTCACGCGGGAAGAGGAAGATGCGGCGCTGGCAAGCGGCGCGCTGGCGCTGTCGATCGGGCCGCGCGTGCTGCGCACGGAGACGGCGGCGCTGGCGGCGCTGGCGATGCTGGGTGGAATTTGGGGTGGTATGTAAAGTATCGCGAACGCTGATCTGCCGCGAATGCTGCGCACGGAAACGGCGGCGCTGGCGATACCGGGTGGGATCTGGGGTGATACGTAAACAATGCCGCTGACGCGGAACTGCCGCGAATGTTGCGTACGGAAACGGCGCCGCTGGCGATGCTGGGTGGCATCTGGGGTGATATGTAAACAATGCCGCTGAAGCGGAACTGCCATGGACTCGTAGGGTGGGCAGATTCTGCCCACGCGTTCAACCAGCAGAAGAACAGCCGCGCGTGATTTTCATACGTGATTTGAACGCGCGGGCGGGAGACCCGCCCACCCTACAAGAACAAAAAAGCCCCCGCAGCAGGTGTTCCTGCTGCGGGGGCTTTGTGCTTTCCAGGCAGCGGCATCGCTGCCGCCACCTGGTCAGGCGTGCTTAGAACGCGTAGGCCAGGCCGAGGCTGAAGAAGCGGCCGACGGCGCCAGGCTGGTGCAGCGAAGCGTTGTACGAAGTACCTGCACCCGAGTTGCCGTAGGTTGCGACGTCGTACGGTGCTTCCTTGTCGAACAGGTTCAGGATCGCGCCGCGAATGGTGAGGTTCGGGGTGATCTTGTACGCGATGTTCAGGTTGGTCGAGGTGAACGAGGACACGTTGCAGTAGTTCGCAGGCTGGATCAGGCCCGAGAAGTAGGTACGGCCGCCGACGTGTTCCGCCGTGGTCGCGCAGTCGGTCTCGCCCAGTGCCGGGTCGATGGTCGAGAAGCCGCTCGTGTAGTTCACGGTGGCGGTCACGTCCAGCGGGCCACGGTTGTAGCCGAGGGTGAACTGTGCACGGTCTTTCGGGTTGCCGGTTGCGCCGCCGACCGACGACGGGCCTTGCGTACCTGCCAGCTGGTAGGACGTGTCGCCGATGGCGGTAACGTAGCCGAAGGTGTGCGCCGCGCTCAGGTTGGCCGTGACGGTGCCCATGTCGTTGGCCAGGCGCCAGCGGTAACGCACGTCTGCTTCCACGCCGTGGGTCTCGGTGCTACCCGCGTTGATGTATGGCGACAGGCCATACAGGATCGGGCCGACCGACGGGGTGCCGACCGCGGTACCCGTGCCGACGCCGGTCGCGATGTCGATCGGTGCCGCCGGGCCGCGGACCCAGGTCGGGACGAAGCTCGGATCGTTACCAGCCTGGGTGACGACCAGGTTGTTGATCTTGATCTTGTAGTAGTCCAGCGACATGTTCAGGCCGCGCATCGGTTCGACGATGATACCCAGGGTGTACGACTTCGACTTCTCTGGCTGCAGGTCTGGATTGGTGGTCTGGACATACGGCGGCGCGAAGCCGCAGGCGGTCGGGACGTTGCCGGCGGTGGTGCGGCTGCCGTTGGCGCACAGGATCGGGTCGTTGATCGCGTTAAAGGTGAAGAACGAACCTGCATTGCCCACTTCGGCCGGGTTCGGCGCGCGGAAGCCACGTGCGAAGGTACCGCGCAGGGCGAACTGCTGGATCGGCGCCCACTTGAAGTTGGCAGCCGGGGTGAACGAGTTGCCGTAGGTGTCGTAGTGGTCGTAACGGCCCGATATGCCGAGTTCCAGGTTCTTGATCGGGGTCGCCTGGAGTTCGGCGAAGACGGCGGTATTGGTCTCGTCACCAATGGTGAAGGCCGAAGTGTTGGCCACGGCGCCGATGGCGGTCAGCGACGATGCTGGCGCGTTTTGCTCACGCTTGTGCCAGTGGGCGCCGACTGCCAGTGCCAGTGGACCTGCGCCCAGCTGCATCAATTCGCGCGAACCGACCAGGTCGGCGTAGTTCAGCGTCGATTCCAGCTTGTTGTCGAAGCGCGGAGCGACGGCGCTGACCAAGGCTGGCGAATTATTGCCCAGCACGTTCCAGCTGCCGTTGCGCAGTGCGTTATACAGGTTGACGCGATTGGTGTAGCCGCTGTACTCGAGGTCGTTTTTGACCTTGGTGGCGCCAACGCCGCCGCGCACGTCCCAACCCATGGCTTCACCGACGATGTCGGCCGTGAAGCGGGTGCTGGTGGCCTTGTTGTTGGTGGTCAGGGTCGGGCCGATGTCGGCGATGTAGCCGTACAGGCGGGCAGGCTGGGCGAACGGATTGACGAGGTTCGTGCCGACCTGTGCGCCCGGGGCGAACAGGGTGCTCGGGATCGCGCCCACGCGGCTGGTCAGCACGCCGTTGTTCAGGGTGGTGAAGCCGGCGAAGTTCAGCGGGTTGTAGGCAGCTGGCGCCGCGTTGCGGTTGTTGGTGCTTTCGCGCTGGAAGATCGAACCCTTCAGGTTCAGTTCCCAGTTGTCGCTCAGCTTCTTCGTCATGCCGATCATCAGGTTGACGTTTTCAGTTTCCGGCTGGATGAACGACTCGGTGTCGTTCACCTGGCAGCCGCCTGCGCGGTACAGGGCGAAGTTACACTTGCTCGGGTCTGCGAACACGTAGTTGGCCGGGTTGTTGACGTTGGTCACGCCAGCCGGGTTGTTCGGGTTCGCCGGGTTGTACAGGAACGGGGTGTTGGTCGGGGTGAGGAAGTTGTTCAGCGTCGTCGGCACACCCAGGTTGATGTTGTTGCCGCCGCGGGCACGCCAGTCGCGGTTCGCATAGCCGAACTGCTCGCGCTCGGCGACGCGGATCGAGCCCTGCTTGCGTGCTTCCAGGGTCACGAACGCGTTGTAGCCGTCTTCGTCCAGGTTGCCGATGCCGGTGCTGATCGACATGCGCTTGGTCTTGCCGCCGCCGTGCTGGGTATCGCCGATTTCAGCAGCCAGGCGGGTGCCGTTCAGGTTTTTCTTCAGCTTGATGTTGATCACGCCTGCGATCGCGTCCGAGCCGTACAGCGCCGATGCGCCGGACTTCAGGACTTCGATGCTTTCGATGGCGTCGAACGGGATGGCCGACACGTCGACGAACGAGCGCTGGGCATCGTCCGACAGTGGGTACGGGGCCATGCGGTGGCCGTCGATCAGGACCAGGGTCGCGCCCACGGTCAGGCCGCGCAGCGAGATGCCCGATGCGCCATTGGCGAACGCGCCGGCGAAGCCGGTGCCCAGGGTACCCGCGCCGTTGGCGGCCAGGTCGGTCAGCAGTTCGGCGACCGAGGTCTTGCCGCTCTTCTGGATGTCCGCTGCGGTCAGCACCTGGACCGGGGCCGGCGTTTCGGTGTTGGCGCGGCTGATCAGCGAGCCGGTGACGACCACGCGCTGTGCAGGTGCTGCGGTTTCGGCGGTCTGCGCGAAGGCCGGGGCGCCGACCAGGGCGCCGCTGGCGACCACGGCTGCAACTGCGAGCGGCAGCGACTTCAATTTGAACGTCATGAGTACTTCTCCTTCTGGGCTTTTCTTAGGGTGGTTTTTCTTCTTACCGGCCCCCGGATGGCATGCCATCCGGGGACCGGCTGTCTCATCGAACCCGGGCGCCGACCGCACGCCCTGCCCCGGATCGCTCCCGGGCCGGATTGGAGGATGTCTGTTGGTACAGCCAAGTCACTACATGTGTATATCCACCGCTTTTCGACGGTGCCGTTCTTTCGTACTCCGACCACTAGTACGACTAGCCTCAAATAACTGTAAATTGAACGTAAACGTTATTTGAATTGATACATAAAACCATATCGCTGGCGAAAGTGTCAATTGAGCGCCTGTGGCCATCAGTGCCGAAAACAACACATTTGCTTCAATCTTCAAGGACACTTAACGAACTCGTGCATTGCAGGCCTGTCGCCGCCGCTGCAGGACAGGAACGGTAAATACACGCAGCACCCGGCACGATGCAGTGGACTTGCACGCAGATAGCGTCGTTATGCGTTAAATATCTGTATATGAGCCGAACTGGTCAAAGGGGCAACAATAATTCGGTGTGCATGACCTGGAGGCTCTAAATATTTGCATTCCGAGCGTTGTAGGCAAACAACGTTATCATTTCATACATATGGTTTTGCCCTACCGAAAGAGGGAGAAAACACGGCAATGCCGCCGCCCCGCGGCCTGCGGCGCCGGGCTGCCCCGAACCCAGGCGGATGCCTGGACGACGCCGGGCCCGGTGCCCGGTTCCGGCAAGGAGCACCGGGCCTGCCTCCAGGTACCGTAGAGCGGGGCAGTTCGGTAAAATAGCGATTTGGCCCGTCCTCCTATTGTTGCCTCACTAGCAACCAAGCACCTACCCTACCTATGCTCCGAATCAGCGACCTCAAACTTCCCCTGAACCATCCCGATCCTGCCCTGCGCGAGGCCATCCTGGCCCGCCTCGGCATCGACAGCGACGCGCTGGTCGACTTCACGGTCTTCAAGCGCAGCTACGATGCGCGCAAGAAGTCGGCGATCGTGCTGATCTATTCGATCGACGCCGAGGTGCGCAACGAAGCGGCCGTGCTGGCGCGCTTCGGCAAGGACCAGTACGTCGGCCCATCGCCCGATACCGGCTACAAGTTCGTCGACGCCGGCAGGCCGGCCGCCGGCACGCCGCGCCCGGTCGTGGTCGGAACCGGCCCCTGCGGCCTGTTCGTGGCGCTGATCCTGGCGCAGATGGGCCTGAACCCGCTGGTGCTCGAGCGCGGCAAGGTGGTGCGCGAGCGCACCGTGGACACCTTCGGCTTCTGGCGCAAGCGTAAACTCAACACCGAGTCGAACGTGCAGTTCGGCGAAGGCGGCGCCGGCACCTTCTCGGACGGCAAGCTGTACAGCCAGATCAAGGACCCGAAGCATTACGGCCGCAAGGTGCTGACCGAGTTCGTCAAGTCCGGCGCGCCGGAAGAGATCATGTATGTCAGCAAGCCGCACATCGGCACCTTCCGCCTGGTGAAGATGGTCGAGCAGATGCGCGCCGAGATTACCTCGCTGGGCGGCGAAATCCGCTTCGAGACCCGATTGGACGACATCCTGGTGGCCGAGGAAAACGGCGTGCGCCAGGTCCAGGGCGTGCGCTTGGCCAATGGCGAGGAAATCCCGACCCGCCACGTGGTGATGGCGATCGGCCACAGCGCGCGCGACACCTTCGAGATGCTCTACGAGCGCGGCGTGTACATCGAGGCCAAGCCGTTCTCGATCGGCTTCCGGGTCGAGCACCCGCAGTCGCTGATCGACGTCTGCCGCTTCGGCCCGAACGCCGGCAACAAGATCCTGGGTGCGGCCGACTACAAGATCGTGCACCACGCCTCGAACGGCCGTTCGGTATACAGCTTCTGCATGTGCCCGGGCGGCACGGTAGTGGCGGCATCGTCAGAAGAAGGCCGCGTCGTCACCAACGGCATGAGCCAGTATTCGCGCAATGAGCGCAATGCCAACAGCGCCATCGTGGTCGGCATCACGCCGCAAGACTATCCGGGCCACCCGCTGGCCGGCATCGCCTTCCAGCGTGAACTCGAGTCGCGCGCCTTCCTGCTGGGCGGCAGCACCTATGACGCACCGGGCCAGCTGATGGGCGACTTCGTGCGCGGCGTGCCTTCGAAGGAATTCGGTTCGGTGATCCCGTCCTTCCGCCCGGCCGTGCACCTGACCGACCTGGCCCCTTCGCTGCCGGAATATGCGATCGTCGCCATGCGCGAAGCCTTCGTCGCTTTCGACAAGCAGATCAAGGGCTATTACAAGGAAGACGCGGTGCTGACCGGGGTCGAGACGCGCACCTCCTCGCCGATCCGCATCAAACGCAACGACGGCGACCTGCAAAGCCTGAACACGCGCGGCCTGTTCCCGGCCGGCGAAGGCGCGGGCTATGCCGGCGGCATCATGTCGGCGGCGGTGGACGGCATCCGCGTGGCCGAAGCCGTGGCGCTGGCGATGGCTGCGTGACGGCCGCGGGAAGCACGCCCCGGACGTTCGGCCCCGGCCTGGCGATCCTGGCCTCGATGGTGTCGGTGAATGCCGGCGCCGCCTGGGCCAAGGGCCTGTTCCCGCTGGTCGGCAGCGAAGGCGTCACCGCCGTGCGCGTTGGCCTGGCTGCGGTGCTGATGCTGGCCATCGTACGGCCCTGGCGCACCCTCCCCGCGCGCCGCGACGCATTCAACCTGCTGGTCTATGGCCTGATGCTGGGCTGCATGAACCTGCTGATCTACGGCGCCTTTGCGCGCATCCCGATCGGCGTGGCGGTGGCCATCGAAGTAGTCGGCCCGCTGGCGGTCGTGGTGCTGTCCTCGCGCCGTGCGCGCGACTTCGCCTGGGTGGCCCTGGCTGCGTTCGGCCTGTGGCTGCTGGCGCCTTTCCACGACGGTGTGCCGCCGCTCGACCCGCTTGGGGTGCTGTATGCGCTGGGCGCGGCCTTTTGCTGGGCGATGTATATCGTGTTCGGTAAACGCGTGTCGGGAATGAACGGCAGCCAGGCGGTGGCCTGGGGACTGCTGGCGGCAGCGCTGTTCACAGTGCCGGTCGGCGTGTTTCATGCCGGCGCCGGGCTGCTGGCGCCCGCGGTTCTGATGGGCGGGCTGGCGGTGGCGGTGCTGTCGAGCGCCCTTCCCTATTCGCTGGAGATGGCGGCGCTCGCACGTCTGCCGCAGCGGGTGTTCGGGATACTGGTGAGTGCGGGGCCGGCGTTTGCGGCGCTGGCAGGGTATCTCGTGCTGGGGGAGCGGCTGACCGGCATGCAGTGGCTGGCGATCGTGCTGGTGGTGGTGGCCTGTGGCGGGGCAGCAGCCACGGCCCGTAGGGTGGGCGGCTCCACGCGAAAATCCGATCTGCCAACGTAAACAACGCCGCACACGGCGCGGATGAATCCCAATGCCAGGTGGAGCCGCCCACCCTGCTAAATCCACCCCGCCTTCTTGAACCGCCGGTACATGTAACCGCACACGCAGGCCATCGTCGCCAGCGCCACCGGATACCCATACTTCCATTTCAGCTCGGGCATGAACTCGAAGTTCATCCCCCAGATCCCCGCAAAGGCCGTGAACACGGCGAAGATCGCCGCATAGGCCGCGAGCTTCTTGCTGATGTCGTTCTCTTCGATCGCCACCATCGACAGCGTCACCTGGATCGCCGTGTTGATGGTGTCGCGAATTGCGTCGAGCCGCGCGGCGATACGGAAAAGGTGGTCATGCACGTCGCGCAAGTACTCCTGCGTCTCGACGACCACGCCCGGCACACGCCCACCGTACAAGCGCCCGACGGCATCCATTAGCGGGATCACGGCGTGGCGCAGCACTTGGGCCTTGCGCTTGAGCGCATACAGACGCTCGACGTTGGCGCGCTGCTCGCCAACCTGGCCGAAGATGTGGTCCTCGATCGATTCCAGCTCCGAGTCGAGCATGTCGACCACGGGGAAGTAGCGGTCCACTACCGCGTCGATCAGTGCGTACAGCACGAAGCCCGCTCCCTTGCGCAGCTGGTGCGGCTCGCGCTCGGCGCGCGCGCGCACGCCGAGAAACCCCTGGTTGGCGTCGCGCCTTACCGACAGCACGTAGTTGGGCCCCGCAAAAACCGACAACTCTCCCACACTGAGCTCGTCGTCGGCAAGTTCGACCACCTGCACGACGACGAACACGCAGTCGCCGTATTCTTCCATCTTGGGACGCTGGTGGCCCCGCTCCGCATCCTCCACGGCCAGCTCGTGCAGGCTGAACTCCTCCTGCATGGTGCTGATTTCTGCCTTGTCTGGGTCGCGCAGGGCGACCCAGACGAAGGTATCGGGCTGTTTCAGGTATTCGCTGATGTCCTCGACCGGAATGTCGGACAGCTTCTTGCCTTCCTGGTAGGCGACACAATTAATCAGCATGGATCTTGGGCAAATGTACGCGGATGGTTGACGCGGAGGATGGCGCAACAGCGCCGGTGCGCCAGCTTACACCATTCGCCCTACTCTTCCCGTGCTCCGTCGATCCCGAGCTCCACGATCTTGCGCGTGATCGTGTTGCGGCCGATCCCGAGCCGCATCGCGGCATCGTTCTTGCGCCCGTGCGTGTGCTTCAGCGCGGTCTTGATCAGGGCCGATTCGAACTGGCGCCCGAGCGTGTCCATCACATCGGTCTGGCCGGCGCTGAGCATGCCGGCGGCCTGCTGTTCGAGCAGGCCGATCCACCCATCCGGCAGCGCCGCCGTGGCGGCAGGGGCCGCAGTTGCCACCCCCGGGGCCGCCGGCAGCGCCGCACCGGCATCGCCCTGCACGCCAGCGTCCAGCAGGATTCCGGGCGCAGCCTGGCTCTGGGTCAGGTCGCGTGGCAGGTCCTTGACTTCGACAGTCTGGCCGGGGGCCATCACGGTGATCCAGTTGCACAGGTTTTCCAGCTGGCGCACGTTGCCCGGCAGTTCGAGCCCGGCCAGGTAGCGCATCGCCGGCTCGCTCATGCGCTTCGGTTCGACGCCCAATTGGTGTGCGCTCTGCACCAGGAAGTGGCGTACCAGCACCGGGATGTCCTCGCTGCGTTCGCGCAAGCTTGGCAGGCGCAGGCGGATCACGTTCAGGCGGTGATACAAGTCTTCGCGGAACAGGCCGTCGCGCACGCGCTGTTCCAGGTTCTGGTGGGTGGCCGCAATCACGCGCACATTGGCTCGGACGGGCTGGTGTCCGCCGACCCGGTAGAAGTGGCCGTCCGACAGCACCCGCAGCAGGCGGGTCTGCAAATCGAAGGGCATGTCGCCGATCTCGTCGAGGAACAGGGTGCCGTTCTCGGCCTGCTCGAAGCGCCCGCGCCGCATTGCCTGCGCCCCCGTAAACGCCCCGCGCTCGTGGCCGAACAGTTCGGATTCGAGCAGGTCTTTCGGGATCGCCGCCGTGTTCAGTGCGATGAAGGGCTGCTGGGCGCGCGGGCTGTGCTTGTGCAGGGCGCGCGCGACCAGCTCCTTGCCGGTACCCGATTCGCCGGTAATCAGGACCGTCACGTTCGATTGCGACAGGCGCCCGATGGCGCGGAACACCTCCTGCATCGCCGGCGCGTGGCCGAGGATCTCGGGCGTCTCGGCGGGCGCGGCTTCCACGCTGGCTTCGCGCAGGCTTTCCTCGAGCGCGCGCCGGATCAGGCTCACGGCCTTGTCGATGTCGAAGGGCTTGGCCAGGTAATCGAAGGCGCCGCCCTGGAACGAGGCGACCGCCGAATCGAGGTCGGAAAACGCAGTGATGATGATGACCGGCAGGCCCGGATGGCGCGCCTTGACGGCCCCCAGCAGGTCGATGCCGGATTCGCCCGGCATGCGGATGTCGGACACCAGCACCTGTGGCGTATCCGTCTCGAAGGCGGCCATGGCCTCGCGCGCGTTGGCGAAGCTGCGCGTCTCCAGGCTCTCGCGCGCCAGGGCTTTTTCCAGCACCCAGCGGATCGATGCGTCGTCGTCGACAATCCAGATTGGTTTCATGTAGTCGTGTTTCCCGCAATATGGATTCAATGGGGACTCACGGCAGATGCTGGGCGCCCGCTTATGGCAGGGGCAGCAGTATCCGGAAATCCGTCAGTCCAGGCCGGCTTTCGCACTCGATCACACCCAGGTGCTGCTGCACGAAGGTCTGCGCCAGCGTCAGCCCGAGGCCGCTGCCGCCATCCCTGCCCGACACGAGCGGGTAGAAAATGCGGTCGCGGATCTCGGGTGCGATGCCCGGTCCATTGTCGATGATATGCAAGTCTAATGCCAGCCCATAACGGACCTTGGCCAGGGTGACCTGGCGCGCCACGCGGGTGCGCAACACGATCTCGGCATCGCCCGCCGCGATGCGCCCTCTCAATGCCTGGGCGGCGTTATGGGCGATGTTCAGCACCACCTGGATCAGTTGCTCCATGTCGCCCCTGAATTCGGGAATCGAGGCGTCGTAGTCGCGCCGGATGCTCAAGCCCACCGGGAATTCGGCCAGGATCAGGCTGCGCACGCGCTCGCACACTTCGTGGATGTTGACGTCGCCGACGATATGCGGCTTGCGGTGCGGCGCCAGCAGGCGGTCGACCAGGGTCTGGAGGCGGTCGGCCTCCTTGATGATCACCTGCGTGTATTCGGAGAGTTCCGACAGGTGCAGGGGTGGGAGCTCGAGTTCCAGGAGCTGGGCCGCGCCGCGGATGCCCCCGAGGGGATTCTTGATCTCGTGCGCCAGGTTGCGGATCAGTTCCTTGTTGGCCTGGCTCTGGTCGAGGATGCGCTCCTCGCGGTCGAGTTTCAGCTGCTGCACGTTCTCGCGCAGCTCGATCAGGAGCTCGCCCTCACCCAGTGCACTGACGATGCTGTTCACGTGCAGCGGCTCGCGCCCGGTGCGGTGCAGGGTCAGGTCCTGGCGCAGGTCGGCATACTGGTGCGCCAGCGCCTGGGCGCACAGGGCGGCCAGCTCCGGGCCATTCGCGAACAGCTCGGGTAACGGGCCGCGCTGCAGCGACTTCAGCGAGAGTTCGAGCAGGTTCTCGGCCGCCGGGTTCGCGTATAGCACCTCGACCTCGGGCCCGACCAGCAGCACGCTGGAGGCCAGCAGGTCGAGGCCTGCAAACCGGGCGCAGGGGCGCGCCGGGACGCCGGGGTCGCTCGCTGCACTCGTCGGACTCATCGGGCTCATCTTATGTTGGCGATCTCGCGCCGCAGGGAGGCGATATTTGTTTCCGTGCGGCCGATCTCTTCGCGCATGCTCGCCACGCGCTCCTGGTACTTGGCGTAGTTGCGCTCGTTGCCCTGGCGTTCCGGCTCGCCGCCATTGAAGTCGCGGCGCAGGTCGGCCAGCTTCTTTTCTTCCAGGCGCAGCTCGTCGTTGAGGATCTCGCGGCGGTCGTCGTCGCGCGCGCGCTGCTGGGCCGTGTCGACGCGCGGGAAGCTGGTCGGGGTCGTCGCTGCGGCAGGCCCGGTGCTACCGGGGTTGGGTGGTCGCACCGCCGGAATCGGCGCGGAGGCACGCACCGGCGGCGGCGAAGAGATCGAAGGAGTAAAACTCTCGAGCTGCTTGCAGCCGCGGCGGTTCTGGTCGGTGAACTCGACGCGGCCCTGGTCGTCCACGCACTTGTAGACCTGGGCCTGCACCGTGGGCGCCAGCGCAAGGCCGAGCCCGAGCATTGCCAGGAGGCTGGCGAAACGGCGGAATGAAGTAATTGTCGTTCCCATCAGAAATTAGTTTGCACAATAAACGTGCAGCTATTGTAGTCCGGCCCGACTATACATCAAGCATGAAAAAACGCGGGGAAAGCCCTCGCTTTCCCCGCGTTTGTTACCTCCGCTTACACCCATTGATGCCGGGGCGCGACAGGCTTGCTTTCTTGCTTATGCCGAGTAGTACATGTCGAACTCGGCCGGGTGCGGGGTCATGCGCATGCGCTGGACTTCCTGCATCTTCAGCTCGATGTAGGCGTCGATCATGGCATCGGAGAACACGCCGCCGCGGGTCAGGAACTCGCGGTCCTTGTCCAGGGCGTCCAGGGCTTCTTCCAGCGACGAGCAGACGGTCGGGATCAGCTTGTCTTCTTCCGGCGGCAGGTGGTACAGGTCTTTGGTTGCCGCTTCGCCCGGGTGGATCTTGTTCTGGATACCGTCCAGGCCGGCCATCAGCAGCGCGGCGAAGCACAGGTAGACGTTGGCCAGCGGATCCGGGAAACGGGTCTCGATGCGGCGGCCCTTCGGGTTCGCCACGTGCGGGATGCGGATCGAGGCCGAACGGTTGCGGGCCGAATAGGCCAGCTTGACCGGGGCTTCGTAGCCAGGCACCAGGCGCTTGTACGAGTTGGTGCCCGGGTTGGTGATCGCGTTCAGCGCGCGTGCATGCTTGATGATGCCGCCGATGTAGAACAGCGCGGTTTCCGACAGGCCGGCATAGCCGTCGCCTGCGAACAGGTTCTTGCCGTCTTTCCAGACCGACTGGTGCACGTGCATGCCCGAGCCATTGTCGCCATTGATCGGCTTGGGCATGAAGGTAGCGGTCTTGCCGTAGCTGTGGGCCACGTTCCAGATCACGTACTTCATGTTCTGGGTCCAGTCGGCGCGTTCGACCAGGGTCGAGAACTTGGTGCCGATTTCGTTCTGGCCCGGGCCGGCAACTTCATGGTGGTGCACTTCGACCGGGATGCCCATCGATTCGAGGATCAGCGACATTTCCGAACGCATGTCCTGGAAGCTGTCGACCGGCGGGACCGGGAAATAGCCGCCCTTGACGGTTGGGCGGTGGCCGCTGTTGCCGCCTTCGATTTCCTTGTCGGTCGACCACGAAGCTTCGTCCGAGTCGATCTTGACGAAGCAGCCCGACATGTCGATCTTCCAGCGGATCGAATCGAAGATGAAGAATTCCGGTTCGGGACCGAAGTAGGCGGTGTCGCCGATGCCCGAGGACTTCAGGTAGGCCTCGGCGCGCTTGGCGATCGAGCGCGGGTCGCGGTCATAGCCCTTGCCGTCCGACGGCTCGATCACGTCGCACTGCATGAACAGGGTGGTCTCTTCCATGAACGGGTCGATGTTGGCGGTCAGCGGGTCCGGGATCAAGAGCATGTCCGAGGCTTCGATGCCCTTCCAGCCGGCGATCGACGAACCGTCGAAGGCGTGGCCCGACTCGAATTTGTCTTCGTCGAAGTGCGAGACAGGAACGGTCACGTGATGCTCTTTGCCGCGGGTATCGGCGAAGCGGAAATCAACGAACTTGACTTCGTTGTCTTTGATCATTTGCACTACGTCTGCAGCCGTCTTTGCCATTCGTATCTCCTGATTGAAAAGGGGGTGCCGCGCTTCACATCTGCGGTAGCGCGGCAACGTGATCTACTTCAAAGCATGAACTGTGCCAAGTTGCCGTTATGAGTAAATGCCATAAGCTTCGTTGGAAGCATGCAGGTTTGGCCATACAATCGTTCCGAGCCACTGCCTGAGCCCGGGCGCAATCATGCACCAACATGGTGCATATAATGGCGGCTTGCACCATCGCAGCGCAGGATACACCGAACCAAGTTGGTGCAACGCTTTTTCTCGTTTAAAACGGATTAACCAATCATGAGCACACCTGACGCCATCCTTGCCGCCGCCCGCGCCCGCGCTGCCGGCCAGCCCTACGCCGGCGCGGTCACACCCGAAGAAGCATTTACCTTGCTGCAGCAGGACCCGCGCGCCAAGCTGGTCGACGTGCGCACCAATGCCGAGCGCGACTGGGTCGGCCGCCCCGCGGTGCCCGAGTCCCAACACGTGGCGGTGCAATGGGCCACCTACCCTGGCGGCGTGCCGAATCCCGAATTCGGTGCGCAGCTCGAGCAGGTCGCGCGCAAGGACGAGGTGCTGCTGTTCCTGTGCCGCTCGGGCGTGCGCTCGCGCCACGGCGCGCGGGTCGCCACCGAGCACGGGTTTGCCGAGTCCTATGACATCCTGGAGGGCTTCGAGGGCGACCGCGATGCCGAGGGCCACCGCAAGACAGTCGGCGGCTGGTGCAAGGCCGGACTTCCGTGGATAGGGGCCTGAGGATGGATGCACGGGAACGCCTCGACGCCGCCAGCGAACTGGCAGGCGACGGCCAGTATGAAGAAGCACTGCGCGAGTTCCAGTGGTTCCATGACCATGCGCTGGAAGAAGACCTTTCCCTGTACGGCGTGCGCCTGTCGTACGCGCTGTACGCCTGGGTCGAACTGGGCGCCGAGTATCCACCGGCATTGGCCGCGCTGGAAGCCGTGCGCGAGCGCGATGCGGCGCTGCTGCTGGCGGGCACAGGCAAGCGCCAGCTGTTCCATGACGTGGTTGCCATCGACGAGGAACTGGGCAAGACCGAAGACACGCATGCGCTGTGTGTCGCCCTGGAGCGAGCCGATCCGGGCTTGATGTCCGCCTGCGCCGACATCGCCCTGCCCGCCATCATCGCCGCCGGCGACTACGCGCTGGCCGAACGCCTGCTGCCGGAACCCGAGGACACCATCCGCCAGCGCAGCCGCTTCCTGATGAAGGCGTTTTCGCGCTGGCGCCGCCAGCATGGGCGCACCATGTATATTTCGTCGCAGATCGATATCTATGCGAGCGACGTGCGCCAGGTGCTCGGGGTACTCGAGCAGCGCGGGCGCCACGCTGAAGTGGCGCGCCTGCGCAAGCTGGCGGTGGACCTGATTCCAGCGACCACGGTGCGGCGGGCGGTGCGCGCTGCGCTCTTTCCACGCAAGTAGCGTAGCCGCGCATCGTAGCGTGGGCAAGTTCCTTGCCCACGCGTTCAAATCACGGTGATGCTGCCCGTGCGGCTGCTCAAAACCTAACTATCACCGCGTGGGCGGGAAACCCGCCCACGCTACGGCATCACCAGCACCTGCACGCCCGACGCCGCCCCCACGCCCCGATACACCCGCTGCGTCGCCTTTTTAAAATCCTCCGGCTTCGCTTTCGGAATGTGCGTAAACGTCTGCGGATTCAAATCCACCAGCGGGAACCACGAGCTCTGCACCTGCACCATGATCCGGTGCCCGCGCCGGAAGGTATGGTTCACCTGCCCCAGCTCGAAGGACAGCGCTTCCTGCTTGCCTGGCGTGAACGGCTCCGGCTTCTCGTAGCTGTTGCGGAACTTGCCGCGCAGCGGATTGCCACGCACCAGCTGCTGGAAGCCGCCCATGTTGATCGACGGCGGCCCCACGTCATTGCCCTTGCGCTCCGCCGAAGGGGTTGGATACGCCGCCGGATACACGTCGACCAGCTTGACCACCCAGTCCGCATCGGTGCCGGTGGTCGACACGAACAGCTTCGGCACCACCGGCCCGGTGATCGTCACGTCCTCTTCCAGCACCTCGCTCTGGTACACCAGCACATCCGGACGGGTCGCGGCGAAGCGCTGGTCCGACACCATGTATTCGCGCGGCACTCCAGTGGCCGCGTAACCGATATACGGCACCGGCTTGCGCGGGTCGGCGACATATTCGTCATAGCCCGCGCCGCCCGCCGCCGGCTGCTGCCAGCCCAGCGTGCCGTTCGGGCCGAAGTACAAGGTGCGTGCCTTCGCGGGCGCCGGCGGCCAGGCCGCATAGGTGCGCCACACATTGGTGCCGGTCTCGAACGCAGTCACCGCAGGCAGGCTGCGCGCCGGCTTCACGCCCTTCAGGTGCTGCTCGAAGAAGGGGAACTGGATTTCGCGCCGGTAGTAATCGCCCGTTTTCGCATCGAAGGACACGTTCCCGAGGCGGGCGCCGTCGCTGCGCGACCAGCCGCCATGCACCCACGGCCCCATCACCAGGGCGTTGGGCGTGCCCGGGTTGTATTTTCCCACCGCCTTATGAATGGCGAAGGGGCCGGCCGGGTCTTCGGCATCGAACCAGCCGCCGACCGTCAGCACTGCCGCCTTGACGTTCTTCATGTGCGGCGTGATGTCGCGCGAGCGCCAGAATTCATCATAGGTATCGTGCTCGATGGTCGGCACCAGCAGTTCGCGCTGCTCCGCGCTCATGGTGGCGAGGATGTTCGGCAGGGTCAGGTGCTTGAGGAAGAAGTCGTAGCCATCCGCTTCGCCGTAGTCGAAGCCGGAGCGGTTCTTCAGCGGCAGCGCCGGGTTCTTCATCGGCAGGAAGGACGCGTAGAAATCGAAGTTCGCGGCCAGCATGAAGGCGCCGCCGTGGTAGGAGTCGTCGCCCATGTAGAGGTCGGCGATCGGCGCCTGAGGCGAGGCCGCCTTGATCGCCGGGTGCGAATCGATGATGCTGGCCGCGGTGTAGAAGCCCGGGTAGCTGATGCCCCAGATGCCGACCCGGCCGTTATTGTTCGGCACGTGCTTGAGCAGCCATTCGACGGTGTCGTGCATGTCGGCGCTCTCCTGCCCTTCTCCCGGCGCGCGCCTGGCCTTGAGGTGCGGGGTCATCTCCTGCCAGGCGCCTTCGGACATGAAACGCCCGCGCACGTCCTGGGTCACGAAGATATAGCCGGAATCTTCCAGCTCGGGCGTGGGACTGAGGGCCGCGGGAAACCAGTCCACGCCATAACGCTGCTCGCCCTGCGCCTGCACGCCGGCGCTGTAGGGAGTGCGCTGGACCAGGAAGGGGTAGGCTTTGGAAGCGTCCTTCGGCACGTAGACCGTGGTGAACAGCTTCACGCCGTCGCGCATCGGGATGCGGTATTCGTATTTGGTGTAGGCCTCGCGCGGGGTGCGCTTTTGCGCTGGCGCCTCAAGGGCAGCCGCAGTGCCGCTGGATTGGTTGGTGGCTTGCGCGCCTGCGGCGCAGGCCAGCAACACGCCCAGCGCAAGTGCGGGCAAGGGACGACGGATCATGGCTTCCTCAGCAATTCGAAACAAAGGCCGCCAGTGTATAGGACAGTAGGGTGGGCGGCTACGCCGCCCACGCGGTGATAGTTCGCAGCGAGATCATCCGGCGCGAAAGCGGAGCCGGTAACGATCACCGCGTGGGCGTTCGTAATTCCGGGCATTGCCCGAAATTACCCCGCCCACCCTACCGACTTCCCATGCTGGTCGATGGTGCCGCGCACCCGCTCGCGCACGAAGTTGATGTGGCTGCGCAGCCGGTACAGCTCTTCGGCATAGGCCAGCGGGATCGAGATATGGTTGACGCTTTCTTCGATCTCGTCGAGGCGCTGCATGAGGCCTTCGCGTGCAGCGTCGCGCCCCTCCGGCGCGGTCGCCTCGAGCTCCTGCTCCACCTTGCGCAGGTCGCCATACCAGCGATAGACGCGCGAGCGCACGCGCCAGACGTAAATCGGCGGCACGATCTTAGAGAGCGGAATGAGCAGCGCCGCCAGCGCCACCGCGACCACCCACAGCCGTTCGAACAAATTCGCCAGCCAGAAGCGCATGTAGCGCTGCATGAAGGGCGGCCCGTCGCGGTAGTAGCGCGCCGCCTCAACCGCCACCGGGATCTCGGTGTATTTCGGCGACGGGAACTGGCCCTGCTGCTGGAACCAGCCTGCCTTGCCATGGATCTCGCCGGCCGATTTCACCAGCAGGCCCACCAGCGCCGGGTGCAGGTCTTCGCGCGCGACCAGGGTCGCGGTCGGCGCGATCAGGTGGTAGTCCTGGGCCGGGATGTCGCGCCCGAGGTCGACGATCCCGCGCGGCAGCACCACGTGGGTCAGGAAAGGCAGGCGCCGGGTATAGGCATCGGCCTGGGTGAAGTTGAACAGCTTGATGCCCGGTGTCTGCAGCAGCATCTGGATCAACGGCGCTTCCGGCGCCGAGCTGAAGACCAGGCCATCGATGCGCCCTGCCAGCAGCTCCATCGTGGCCGGCGTGTTTTCCAGCGCGCCGATCCGCAGGTCGCCCGGCTCGATGCCATTTGCGTCGAGCACCTGGCGGAACAGGCGCGGCACGCCGGTGCCTTCCGGCCCCAGGTTGATGCGCTTGCCTTTCAGGTCGACCAACTGGGTGACGCGCGCGCCTTCGCGCAGGAACAGCCACACCGGCTCGGTGAACAGGCTGCCGAGCGAGACCAGGCCGGTGGTGTCGCGCGGTGGCGCGCCCTGCCCGACTTCGGTCGAACCGCTCTGCACGAAGGCGATGTCGGCCTTGCCGTCGATCAGGCGCTGCAGGTTGTCGTGGGAGCCGAGCGAAGGTGCCAGCGTCAGGGCTATCTCGTCGCGCCCCAGCGCCGCCACGTACTGGCGGCCGAATCCCTCGTAGGCGCTGTTGAACTGGCCGGTGGCCATGGTGAGGCGGCGCGGCGGGGCCGGGTCGACCCAGAGATAGGCCAGCACCGCCACCGTGATGACTGCCAGCAGCGTCGGTCCCGACGCCACCAGCAGGTCGCGCAGCGACACGATGCTGAACTGGCGCATGCGCGTCACCGCACGCTTGACGGCAGTGCCCCCGTCTTTTAACGGACGCACTGTCGCTGGGCGGCGATGCTGCCCGGAGGCGGTTCGATCATCGGCATCAGGCTCGGGGCGAGTGTGACCAGCAGCTGCACCGGCAGCGCGCTGGTGAAGTCGTAGTTGCCGGACTGCGGGCCGTGAACATAGGCGGTCATGCTGCCGAAGAAGCGCTCGCCGATGTTGAAGACAAAGGTGGCCGAACGGTTCACGTAGCGCGATTCGAGCACGCGGCCGCCACGGGCATACACCTCGAAGCGCTGGTCGCCGGTACCGGTCTTGCCGCCCAGGGCAATGACGCTGCCGTCGGACTGCACGAAGGCGGTCTTGACGCGCTTGGCGGTACCGTCGGTGACCACGCCCTGGATCGCATCGGCGACCGCACGTGCCACCTCAGGCGCCAGCACCTGCTCCTTGCCGCCGCCCTTGGCGCGCTTCACCAGGGTTTCGTAAGGGGTGTCCTTGGCGAAGTGCAGCGAGTTGATGCGCTCGACCGGTTTGCGCACGCCGCCGTTGACGATGATGCCCATCAGCTCGGCCAGCGAGGCCGGACGGTCGGCCGAGGCGCCCAGCGTGGTCGCATAGGACGGCACCAGCGAGTCGAACGGATAGCCCATCTTCTTCCACTGCGCGTGGATCTTGAGGAAGGCTTCGACTTCGAGCAGGCCGGCGATGCGGTTGTCCTGGGCATGCTTGCGGTGGGTCTTGAACAGCCAGGAATAGACTTCCTGGCGCTCCTTGACGCTGGCATTGGTGACTTCGGTCCAGCCGGCCTTCGGGTGGGTACGCAGGTAGCTCACCAGCCACAGTTCGAGCGGGTGCACCGAAGCCACGTAGCCGCGGTCGGCCAGCGACATGTTGCGCGGGTCGTACATCTCGTACATCTTCGGGATGCGGTCCGGGTCCATGTCTTTCGCGGTCGGCAGCGACTTGTCGATGAACTCGGCGAACTGCGCCAGCGTGGCGTTCGGGGCGATGGTGCGGTGAGCCGCGGCCAGCTTCGACGCCATCGGGCGCACGGTCTGGAACAGCAGGGTCTCGACCTCGGCCGGGGTCTTGCCCTTGTACTTGTTCCAGAACTTGGCCATGAACACCTTGCCTTCGGCATCGGCGAAGCGTGCCAGGTATTCGGCGCGGCGCGGATCGTCGGCGTCGGCCAGCAGCTGGGCCGAGGAGCCCGGCAGCTGGAACATGTAGTAGCGCACCACGTCGCGCATCATGCGCACGAAGACCAGGTTGGTCGACTGGCGCAGCGCCTCGGTCACCGTCATGATCTTGCTGTTATCGAGCTTGCTGAAGTTGCCGAAGGTATGCAGGCCGCCGCCGGTGAAGAAGGCTTCGCCCGGGTTGGCCGAATACTTGCGCTCCATGGCGGCAGCGAGCATGGCCGGCAGGCCGCGGTCGGCGCCTTCCGGCAGCGTACGGAAATACTCCAGCGCCCACTGCGACATGCGGTCCTTGGCGTCGACTTCCACGCCCATCAGGCCGATCTTGTCCATCGGGCCGAAGCGCTTGTGCAGCTGGTCGACGATGTCGAGATAGGTCACCAGGGTGCGCAGCTTGGCGGTCGAACCGAGGTCGAGCTTGGCGCCTTCGTTGATGTCGAGCGGCTGGTCGTAGTTATCGGTCTGCACGCGCAGGTAGTTCACGTGCTCGCCGCGCTCCATCAGCGTGAAGCTGTAGACCACCTGGGCCGGATCGCCGTTGCCGAGCAGGCCCTTGCCGGTCAGGCCGGCCGCTTTCGCATGCTCGGCATCGGTCAGCTGGCGCAGCGCCGCGGTGACGGCCGCCTGCACCTGGGCGTCGAGGGTGGAGATGACCGACAAATCGAGGCGGTCGAGGTTGTACAGGCGCGAGTCGCCCACCAGGTAGCCGAGGTGGTTGCGCACTGCATTGGCGGCCTTGCGCGACACGAAGGCGTCGGCGCCCGGTGCCGCCACGCCCGAGGCCTGGGACGGGTGCAGTTGCACGTTCAGGGCGGCGTCGCGCAGCTGCGGCGAAATCACGCCGGCCTGGGCCAGCACGCGCAGGTGGCTGTTGGTCAGGGTCTCCAGGTCGTTCTCGCCGGCGCCCAGGTAATAGGCCGGGCGGCGCTGGGCGATCATCAGCGACAGCGCTTCCTTGTAGGCGGTCACGGCGTCAGCAGTGTTCATCGGGCCCTTGAGCATGCGGCTGACCTGGTCGAAGTCGCGGCCGTACCAGACCCACATGCCGTCGCCGATGCCGTTGACTTCGCCGTAGCCGGGCTTGGCCGACAGCGGCACGGTGTTCAGGTAGTCGAGCACGATCTGGCGCCGTGCCTTGGTGGTGTCTTCGCCGTCCTGGTAGGCGCGCAGCGTGGCCGAGGACATCTGGATGATCTTGTCGTGCAGCGAACCGGTTCGGCCTTCCGCAGAGTGCCGGTATTTCTCGATCTGGGTGGCCAGCGTGCTGCCGCCGGCCACGCGGCCGGCGCCGCCCAGGCCGACGCTGCTCAGGGTCTTGTCGAACACCGCCTTCGAGAAGCGGTCCCATTCGACGGCCGGATTGCGGTGCGGGTAGGCCGGGTCGAGCAGTTCGCGGTTCTCGATGAACAGCAGGCTTTGCACCAGCAGCGCCGGCGCCTCGTCGAACTTGTGATAGAAGCGCTCGGGGAAGCGCGAGGCGAACAGCGGCTGTGCGCGGCAATCGAGGATCTCGAGGCCGACCTTGGTTTTCTCGTGGTAGGTGGCGTACAGGCCGCGGTCGGCCATCTCGACCATCTTGGGCGAGATGCGCGCCTGCGAATCGACCAGGTAGCCGCGCGACTCCAGCTTTTGCAGGTAGGCCGGCATGCTGGCGTAACCCAGGCGCGTGTCGTAGGGGCTCGCCTCGGGGAAGCGGATCGACGGGCTTGCGCCCTTCTCCATGCGGTAGTTCAGGTCGGCGGCGATGCCGGCGAAGATCTTGGCCTGGATACGGGAGGTACGCACTTCGAGCACGGTCCAGGCGGCGATCAGCGCCAGCAGGACCAGCAGGATGCCGTAGGCCCAGAGCTTGAAGCGGCGCTTGCGCGGCGCCGGCTCGGGCGTACCTTCAGGCGAGCCCGGGCCGTCCGGCGGCTCCGGAGGAGGCAGGGGTTCGCCGCCCGGCGCGCCGTCGGCGACGGCCAGGTGAGGGAATGCTTCGTACAAGGGGACACCGCTGCCGCCCGCGGATGCGAGCACAGGTGCGCCGCCAACTGGGGCGGAACGTCCGCGCCACTTGCCGACCGCGCGGAATACATTACTAGGCCGTCCTAAACGGCGGATACTTTCCATGATGGCTCAACCGGTTTGATTCAATATGCTGCCGTCAATCCCCGCCAACCTGCTCGCCATCGTTGCTGCTGGTTTGTTCGAGTGATTGCGTCGTCGTCAGTTCGCAAAAACGGGCGGTGCAAACTCACTCCAGATTGCATCACCACAGGTATCATTCCACCACATCAATACGTCACGCGCGAGACGCGGTTTAACAATTTTGATCCTCGGGATCTATTTTCGCAAAAAAACAACGGTAGGGTTAGCAGGGCGGCATGCTGTCCTACAAAGCACTCCGCCACCTCCCGACAAGCTCTACGGAACCACCGCTCAGGCCTGCACGACAGGCGCCGGCGCGGTGCTGCGCAGTTCTTCCAGCGCGCCCAGGCAGTAGTACTGGAACCACAGCCCGGCGAACAGGAAGATCATGATGTACAGCCACAGCGACAGCATCGCCAGGAAGGGGAACAGCACTACCGACAGCAGCGCCCCACCCATCCAGGCGATGCCGGGCAGCGCGCCTGCCAGGCCCGAGGCGAAGCCGATCGCCAGCAGCGCACCGCGGTGGCGGCGCATCAGCTCGCGGCGTTCGTCCAGGCTCGCATGTGCCGCCAGGGCGTCATAGCTCATCACGCGCGAGGTCACCCAGGCCCACAGGCAGGCCTGCACCAGCCAGGCCACCGGCGGCACCGCATACAGCGGCAAGGTGAACAGCCACAGCACTGCGAATACCGCCGTGCTGCCGACGTTGATGGCGACGCTGCCGATGAAGGAGCCGCCCTGCTTCTTCTCCAGTTTCGGATATTGGGTGTTGCCGACGTGGCGTTCAATGACCGGCATCGCGATCACGCCCATGAACAGCAGCGCCGAGCCGATGATCAGGGGCAGCAGCAGTGCGATGGCCAGCAGCGGCACCACCATTACCTTCAGCACGCCCAGGCCGAGCATGGCCAGCACGCTGCCGGTCTGCTGGAAGATCTCGTATTCGGCGAAGGCGCCGTGCAGCCAGTCCAGCAGCGGCTGCAGGCCGGTCCAGAGCAGCGTGCCCCACAGCACCAGCGACAGCGCCAGCGGCGCGCTCGAGAGTAGCAGCATGCGGCGCGAGAACTGGGCGCGCAGGGCACGCCGGTAGGCGAAGCCGACGCCCTTCATCCGGACACCCGGCAGGATGGGCACAGGACCGGCTTGGAACGGGGCGGCTGGGAACATGGCGGCATCGCGGCTCCTTGTCTGGTTGGCATGATTCCCATTCTACGCACATCGCCGCCAGTGCGGCCATTGGCGTGCCTTGGGGCGATGCACTACAATCGTCGTTCTACTTGAACAACAGGAACAACCATGTCCACCACTACCACTGATTCCGGCCTGCAATACGAAGACACCGTCGTTGGCGAAGGCGCCGAAGCGAAAGCCGGCCAGCACGTCACCGTCCACTACACCGGCTGGCTGCGCAACGACGACGGCACCGCCGGCGCCAAGTTCGATTCGAGCAAGGACCGCAACGACCCGTTCCAGTTCTCGCTGGGCGCCGGCCATGTGATTCGCGGCTGGGACGAAGGCGTGCAGGGCATGAAGGTCGGCGGCCAGCGCCGCCTCACCATCCCGGCCAGCCTCGGCTACGGCGCACGCGGCGCCGGCGGCGCGATCCCACCGAACGCGACCCTGATCTTCGACGTCGAACTGCTGGCTGTTTAAAAGCTCGCCGCAACGCGTGTTTCGTAGGGTGGTCGGCTACGCCGACCGCGCGTTCAACCGGGGCGTGATGAGACGCTTCGTTTCTGCTCAAGCGTTCGCTGGACGCGCGGCCGGCCGAGCCGGCCACCCTACCTCCCCCGAGCATCCCCTCTAAAGTTCGCCCCGTTTGGCGGTGGACGCGCCCCTCCTGCGCTAAGATGCCCCGGCATACCAATTTGCCAACGCAACCACCACAGGAGTATTCATGAGCTTGCAAGAACAGTTCGCCCAGGCCCAGGCCGAATCCAAGAACCTGCCGGAACGCCCGGACAACATGACCTTGCTGAAGATGTACGCGCTGTTCAAGCAAGGTTCGAGCGGCGACGCCACCGGCGAGCGTCCAGGCATGACCGATTTCGTCAACCGCGCCAAGTTCGACGCCTGGACTGCCCTGAACGGCACCTCGCAGGACGAGGCGATGCAGCAGTACATCGACCTGGTCGAAGAACTGAAGGGCTGATTTTTCCGGGCCTAATGCTAGTTAATTAACAAGAATTTGTAGGGTGTGTAAGGGCAAAGTAGAAATGTCCGGTTTGGGCAAAGTAGAAATGTCTGCTTTTGCGATGTAGTTCATGCTGTCGACTCCGAAAAGTTTGGGGTCCAGCGTGAGCGAAACCGGGA
>NZ_JABAIV010000004.1 GCF_013003915.1 Telluria aromaticivorans | reverse complement strand
AACGAGCATCACCGATACTGATCCAAAATCGCTGCACGCGACGCTCGACAAGAGACAACGTGCCCGCCCCTATCGCGTCGATTTACCAGCCGCCATCATCACGCAGGGCACCACGGCAGCGAAGAAAGCATCCGCTCAAAAGCGAGTGTGACTTTTGGAAAACGGACATTTTAACTTTGCTAAAAGCGGACATTTCTACTTTGCTGTTACAGGGTGGGCAGATTCTGCCCACGCGTTCAAATCCCATATGAACAGACACAAGATGGTTGATCACGGGCCGGTTGAACGCGCGGGCGGGAGTGATTCAGGCCAGTGGCCTGAATCACAAACCGCCCACCCTACAACATCAATCCCCCAACGCCGCCAGCAATTCCGCCTGGTGCTCCGCCGCCAGCGCATTGGTCAGGTCGATCAAATCGCCATCCATGATGAAGTCCAGCTTGTACAAGGTCAGGTTGATGCGGTGGTCGGTCAGCCGTCCCTGCGGGAAGTTGTAGGTCCGGATACGCTCGCTGCGGTCGCCCGAGCCGATCAGGCTCTTGCGGGTGGCCGCTTCTTTCGACTGCTGCTCACGCAGCTGCACGTCCTTGATGCGCGCCGCCAGCACTTTCAGCGCCTGCGCCTTGTTCTTGTGCTGGCTGCGGTCGTCCTGGCATTCCACCACGATGCCGGTCGGCAGGTGGGTCAGGCGCACCGCCGAATCGGTCTTGTTGATGTGCTGCCCGCCGGCGCCCGAGGCGCGGTAGGTGTCGATGCGCAGGTCGGCCGGGTTGATGTTCACGTCCTCGACCTCGTCGGCTTCCGGCATCACGGCCACGGTGCAGGCCGAGGTGTGGATGCGGCCTTGCGTCTCGGTGGCCGGCACGCGCTGCACGCGGTGGCCGCCCGATTCGAATTTCAGTTTCGAATACACGCCGTTGCCGATGATGCGCACGATGACTTCGCGGTAGCCGCCCAGGTCCGAACTCGATTCCGACACGACTTCCACCTGCCAGCGGTTGCGTTCCGCGAAGCGCGTGTACATGCGCAGCAGGTCGCCGGCGAACAGCGCCGATTCGTCGCCGCCGGTGCCGGCGCGGATCTCGAGGAAGATGTTGCGCTCGTCGTTGACGTCCTTCGGCAGCAGCATTTTTTGAAGATCGAGCTCCAGCGCGGCCAGGCGCGCCTTGGCTGCTTCGATCTCGTCCTGCGCGAACTCCTTCATCTCCGGGTCCTGCGCCATCTCCTGGGCTGCGGCCATGTCGCCCTGGGCGGCGCCGTACTGGTGGAACAGCTCGACCAGTGGCGCGAGCTCGGCGCGTTCGCGCGTGAGCTTGCGGTAGCTGTCCATGTTGGCGGTGGCGCCTTCGCACATCAGGAGCTCGTCGAGTTCGACGAAGCGGTTGGCCAGTTGCTCCAGCTTGGCCAGCATGGATGGTTTCATGGGAATACTCGGTAAAGTCGGATGAATTCGGAAGCCGCAATGCGGCCGGCACGCGTCTCGTGAAAGACGCACAACGAAGGGGGAAGGGCCGCTAACGGCGGCCGCGGAACAGCTGCGGCAGCAGGGCTGCCAGGCGGGCGCGCTCGTCGCCCTGGGCATGGTGCAGCGCCTGCTGCGGGCCATGCAGGAACTTGGCGGTCAGGCCGCGCGACAGCGCCTCTAGCACCGCTTCGGGATCTTCGCCGCGCGCCAGCAGCTTGCGTGCGCGTTCGAGTTCGGCCAGGCGCAGCGCCTCGCTCGACTCGTGCAGGTCGCGGATCACCGGCACCACGGCGCGGTCGCCGACCCAGTGCATGAAGGACTGGACCCGGGTCTCGATGATGGCTTCGGCCTGCGACACGGCGGCCTGGCGGCTCTCCATGCCCGTTTGCACCACCTGCGCGAGGTCGTCGACGGTGTACAGGAAAACGTCGTCGAGGCGCGCGACTTCGGGTTCGATATCGCGCGGCACGGCCAGGTCGGCCATGAAGACGGGACGGTGGCGGCGCGCCTTGATCGCGCGTTCGACCATGCCCAGGCCCAGCAGCGGCAAAGTAGAGGCGGTGCAGGAGACCACGATGTCGAACTGGTGCAGGCGTTCGGGCAGGTCGGCCAGCAGGATCGCCTCGCCGTTGTAGCGGGTGGCCAGGTCCTGGCCGCGTGCCAATGAACGGTTGGCGATGGTGACCGATTTCGGGTTCTGCGCCGCGAAGTGGGCGGCGCACAGTTCGATCATTTCGCCGGCGCCGATGAACAGCACGTGCTGGTCGGCGATGGAATCAAAAATGCGCTGCGACAGGCGCACCGCGGCAGCTGCCATGGAGACGCTATGGGCGCCGATCTCGGTGGTGCTGCGCACTTCCTTGGCCACCGCGAAGCTGCGCTGGAACAGCTGGTGCAGATAGGTGCCCAGGCCGCCGGCCTGGTCGGCGGTGCGCACGGCATCCTTCATCTGGCCCAGGATCTGCGGCTCGCCCAGCACCATCGAATCGAGCCCGGAGGCGACGCGGAAGGCATGGCGCACCGCGCTGTCGTGCGGCAGCATGTACAGGTGGGGGCGCAGCTCGGAGAAATTGAGGGCGTGGTAATGGGCCAGGAACTGGGCCGAGGCGTCGAGCGGATTGGGCGCGTCGCAGGCCGCGTACATCTCGGTGCGGTTGCAGGTCGACAGGATGGCGGCCTCGTTGCTGGCGCCGCTGCCGCCGCCTTGGCGCGCAAACCAGCCGCGCGCCGCCTGCACTGCCCCGCCGAGCTGCTCAGGCCCGAGCGCCAGCTGCTCGCGGAGCGAGACCGGTGCGGTCGTGTGGTTCAGGCCAACGGCAAGCAGTTGCATGGAGGGACGGGGTGGACGGTATGCGCCCATTATACCCTTGTCCGAGCAGGGTTTCAGCGGCCGCGGGGGGCCGCCATGAGGATGCTCAGGCGCCCAGTTTTTCCAGGCGGTAGCCGTAGCTGTACACCGGCACCAGGCGGAAACCGTTTTCAGGACGCAGGCTCAGCTTGTTGCGCACGCGCGAGACGTGGGTGTCCATGGTGCGCGAAGGCACGTCGGTATCGCGGACCCAGACCGACTCGTGGATGTAGGCGCGCGACAGCGGGCGGCCGATGTTGCGGAAAAACAGCAGCGCCAGCGAGAATTCCTTCTGGGTGACGTCGACCACCGAACCATCCTTGATCAGGCGGCCCGGGCGGGTTTCGAAGATATACGGGCCGAACTGCAGCTGTTCGGCGCTGTTTTGCGACGGGTAGGCGCGGCGCAGCAGGGCCGAGACGCGTGCCACCAGCTCGCCGCGGCGCAGTGGCTTGACCAGGTAGTCGTCGGCGCCGGCAGTCACGCCCGCGATGATGTCGTCCTCGGCATTGTTCGCCACCAGGAAGATGGTCGGGGCATTCGACGCCATCTTTTCCTTGGCGCGGCGCAGCACTTCGGCGCCTTCCATATCCGGGACATTCCAGTCCATGACGAGCATGTCGGCAGTTTCCTTGCGCAACTGTGCCAGGCATTCCCGGGCGCTGTCGAACGCCTGGCAGCTATGGCCGGCAGCGGTCAGCACCTGGCAAATAAGCTCTGCCTGGGCACGGTCTTGTTCCAGAATCGCAATCTTCATGGGTCATTTACTGGTAAGGTTACTGTTGTAGGAAGACTCCTACAAAGTTAAACCGAATATATCAGACTTTCACAAAATAGTGCTATAGGAAAACTAGGAATTTGCAATCGGAACCTTTGTTCTGTTGTGTTAAGGGGATAGCAGGCTCCGCGTTACACTTTGTTCAAACAGTAACCAGGAGGCGATATGTTGTTTCGACGCAAAAACAAGGACATTCTTTCGACGGAAGCGCCATTGGTGCCGGTCAGTGGCATCGGGGTCGAACTGGCGCGCGAGCGCTGCCGCGAGATGGTGCGCAAGCGGGCGATGGTGTCGGCCGGCGTGGCTGCCATTCCCCTGCCGGGCGTGGATATCCTGTCGGACCTGACCACCTTCGCGGTGCTGGTCGAAGAGGTGAACAAGGAGTTCGGGCTCAGCCAGAAGCAGATCGAGCGCCTGAACCCACAGCGGCAAGTGCTGATCTACCGTGCAGCAGCTTCGGTCGGCGGCATGTTGGTGGGTAAATTGGTAACACGCAAGCTGGTGCTGGCTGTGTTCCAGCGCGCCGGCATCCGGATCGCGGCCAAGACAGTGGCCAAGGTGGTGCCGATCGCGGGGCAGGTGGCCTCGGCTGCGATCGGGTTCGCGCTGTTTCGCAAGATGGGCAACCAGCACGTGGAGGCCTGCGCGCAGGTGGCGCGGGAGCTGGAGAGCTTGAACGTGATCGATACGGGGAGTACGGTGGCGCCGATGTGAGCTGCTGGCACACCAGCAACGTGGGTTCCGGCCTTTGCCGGAAGTCGTAGCCGCCAGTGGCGCGTACGACGGTTTCCAGGCCATTAGAGGAACAGCGTTAACGGTCTGTTGACCAATTCTCCAAGAACGTCACCCCGGCGCAGGCCGGGATCCAAGTTCTTATCGCAGCCACAGCCGTCACACCTAAACAAATGCCCGCATCAAACGGGCATTTGTTTATTCAAAACACCGGAATCACGCGTCCGGCAACACCACGTTCACGTCCAGCACTTCCAGGTTGCCCTGGCGGTCGAGCGAGATCTTGATGTCGTCCGCGTTGACCTTGGTGTACTTCGAAATCACCTCGATCAGCTCGCGGTGCAGCGCCGGAAGGAAGTCGGGGCCGGCACGGTTGGTCCGCTCGCGCGCGATGATGATCTGCAGGCGTTCCTTGGCAGCTGTGGCGCTCTTCTTCTTCTCCGGGAACAGGAAATTGAGCAGTGGCATATCACTTGGCTCCAAAGATGCGCTGGAACAGGCCCGGCTTTTCGTAGTTGGTGAAACGCAGCGGACGGTCTTCGCCCAGGAAGCGGGCGATCACGTCCTCGTAGGCGTCGGCCACGTCGGTCCCCTTGAAGTGGATCGCCGGGTTGCCCTGGTTCGAGGCGTGCAGCACCGATTCCGATTCCGGAATGATGCCGATCAGCGGGATGCGCAGGATTTCCTGCACGTCCTGGTAGGACAGCATTTCGTCGGCTTCGACGCGCTTCGGCGAGTAGCGGGTGATCAGGAGGTGCTCCTTGACCGGCTCCGAACCGCTCTGGGCGCGGCGCGACTTGGCCTGGATGATGCCGAGGATGCGGTCCGAATCGCGCACCGACGATACTTCGGGGTTGGTGACGATGATCGCCTCGTCGGCAAAGGTCAGCGCCATCAGGGCGCCGTGCTCGATGCCGGCCGGCGAATCGCAGATAATGAACTCGAAGCCCATCTGGACCAGGTCGTTCAGCACGCGTTCCACGCCTTCTTCGCCCAGTGCATCCTTGTCGCGCGTCTGCGACGCCGGCAGGATGAACAGGTTGTCGGTGTGCTTGTCCTTGATCAGCGCCTGGTTCAGGGTCGCTTCGCCATTGATGACGTTGATCAGGTCGTAGACGACGCGGCGTTCGCAGCCCATGATCAGGTCGAGGTTGCGCAGGCCGACGTCGAAGTCGATGACCACGGTCTTGTGGCCGCGCAGGGCCAGGCCGCTGGAGAAGCTCGCGCTCGAGGTGGTTTTGCCCACTCCGCCCTTGCCGGACGTTACAACAATAATTCGTGCCACAAAAAATCCTTTACAGTATCTAGCAGTATCTAGGCCGGGGGTTACGCGCGCGACGAAGCCGGAGCCAGCGATGATATATCGAGACGGTCGCCGACCAGCCGGATTTGTGCAGGCTGGCGGGTCAGGTCATTGGGGAAACCGTCGTCGAAGGTGCGGTACACGCCCGCGATCGACACCAGTTCCGGCTGCATCGACAGGGCGAAGATGCGCGCCTCCGGATTGCCGGACGCGCCCGCGAGAGCCCGGCCATTCAATGGTGCGTACACATGGATGCTGCCGTCAGCAATAATTTCCGCACCATTGTTGACGACGGCGGTAATGATCAGGTCGCTGCCGCGCGCATAGACACGCTGGCCGGCACGCACCGGGGTGTCGATGATCATGGCCGACACGGGCAGCGGCGCCGCAGCCGGCGCCGGGATCGGTTCCGCCGGCGCCGGGGCAGGCGCTGCAGCGGTTTCCACCACGGGCGCAGCAACCGGGGCTGCGGTCGTTTCCGGCGCACGCACGCCGCTCGAGCCATCGTCCAGCGACAGGCCATGGGCGCGGATTGCGTCTTCCATGCCTGGTGCGGCGCCGCGCACGGCAACCGCGTTCAGGCGGTATTTCTTCAGCAGCGCCACCAGGGCCGGCCAGTCGATGGCCGGGGCCGCGGTGGCGGACCATTCATGCGCAATGGCGGCGACGTCGATTACCGCGAACTCGTCGTCGAAGAAGTCCGCGACCCCGCCGGTCATCTGGTGCAGCGCCCCATCGATCGTGGCCGGATCGGCCGAATGCAGGATCGTCGAAATGGCGACGACCGTGGAGATCTTGATTTCAATGGGCAGCGAGCTTGGGGTTTTGGTCATAAAGCAGTCTGGTTGGCGTTGCGCTCGTGCATTCTACTGTGAAATTTGACCGAAAGGAGAGTTGCGTACACATCATTCCAGTAGGAAACGAACCTTGCTGGGATGTTCAAAAACCACCTGACAACACCGCTAGGGCGCTCGCATCAGGCGGTTGTAATCTGTGGATTAGCTGATAATATTGGTTTTCCTCAAACGTCGTTACAGCACGCACTTTAAGATGCATGGTTTCGCAACCTGCAGTCTCAACAAATCCCCGGCCAGACCGGGACTAGGGAGATCCAAATGGAAGACGTCGTCATCGTGGCCGCCGGCCGCACCGCGGTCGGTAAATTCGGTGGTTCGCTGGCCAAGATCCCTGCGACCGAGCTCGGCGCACAGGTGATTCGCCAGCTGCTGGCCAAGACCGGTATCGATCCCGCCTCGGTCAGCGAGGTCATCATGGGCCAGGTCCTTACCGCCGGCGCCGGCCAGAACCCGGCGCGCCAGGCCGTGATCAAGGGCGGGCTGCCCGACATGGTGCCGGGCATGACCATCAACGCTGTCTGCGGCAGCGGCCTCAAGGCCACCCACCTGGCGGCCCAGGCCATCAAGAGCGGCGACGCCCAGATCGTCATCGCCGGCGGCCAGGAAAACATGTCCGCCTCGCCGCACGTGCTCAACGGCTCGCGCGACGGCTTCCGCATGGGCGACGCCAAGCTGGTCGACACCATGATCGTCGACGGCCTGTGGGACGTCTACAACCAGTACCACATGGGCGTGACCGCCGAGAACGTCGCGCGCAAATACGACGTCTCGCGCGCCGAGCAGGACGACTTCGCGCTGCAGTCGCAGCTCAAGGCCGAAGCTGCCCAAAAAGAAGGCAAATTCAAGGACGAAATCCTGCCGATCGAGATCCCGTCTAAAAAAGGCGCGACCGTCTTCGACACCGACGAATATCCGAAGCACGGCTCGACGCTCGAGGCGCTGTCCGGCCTGCGCCCTGCCTTCAACAAGGAAGGCAGCGTCACCGCCGGTAACGCTTCCGGCCTGAACGACGGCGCCGCCGCTGTCATCATGATGAGCGCTTCGAAAGCCAAAGAACTCGGCTTGAAACCGCTGGCGCGCATCAAGGCCTACGCCTCGGCCGGCCTGGACCCGTCGATCATGGGCATGGGCCCGGTGTCGGCCACCCGCCTGTGCCTGCAGAAGGCCGGCTGGACCCACGAAGACGTCGACCTGATGGAAATCAATGAAGCCTTCGCCGCCCAGGCCATCGCCGTCAACAAGGAAATGGGCTGGGACACCTCGAAGATCAACGTGAACGGCGGCGCGATCGCGCTGGGCCACCCGATCGGCGCCTCCGGTTGCCGCGTGCTGGTCACCTTGCTGCACGAAATGGTGCGCCGCGACGCCAAGCGCGGGCTGGCCAGCCTGTGCATCGGCGGCGGGATGGGCGTGGCGCTGGCGGTCGAGCGCGACTGATTGCAAGACGGAGGGGAGCTGGCAGCCGCGCACGGTTGCCCGGCTCGATGATGAGGTAGTGACTGACAATAAAACTGGAGAAGACAATGGCTAGAGTTGCATTAGTAACGGGTGGCATGGGCGGTCTGGGCGAAGCGGTCTGCATCAAGCTGGCCGCCTTGGGATACCGTGTTGTCACCACCTTTTCGCCAGGTAGCAAGAAGGCGGACACCTGGCTGGGCACGATGCGCGAGCAGGGCTTTGACTTCAAGGCCTATGCCTGCGACGTGTCCGACTACGACTCGGCCCAGGAATGCGTGCGCCAGGTCGAGAAGGACGTCGGCCCGATCGACGTGCTGGTCAACAACGCCGGCATCACGCGCGACATGACTTTCAAGAAGATGGACAAGCCGAACTGGGACCTGGTCATGAAGACTAACCTGGATTCCGTGTTCAACATGACCAAGCCGGTCTGCGACGGCATGGTCGAGCGCGGCTGGGGCCGGATCATCAACATCTCGTCCGTCAACGGCCAGAAGGGCGCCTTCGGCCAGACCAACTATTCGGCCGCCAAGGCCGGCATGCACGGCTTCACCAAGGCCCTGGCCCTGGAAGTGGCGCGCAAGGGCGTGACCGTCAACACCATCTCGCCAGGCTATATCGGCACCAAGATGGTGATGGACATCCCGAGCGAAGTGCTGGAAACCAAGATCATCCCGCAAATCCCGATGGGCCGCCTGGGCAAGCCGGAAGAAGTCGCCGGCCTGGTGGCTTACCTGTCGTCGGACGAAGCAGCATTCGTCACCGGCGCGAACATCGCGATCAACGGCGGGCAGCACATGTCGTAATCGCGGCCGCGTGCCACCGAGAGCACCGCTGCGGCGGTGCTTTTTTTTGCGCCGCCATTCCTGAGGCGCTTGAGCAGCCGAGCTTCGTAGGGTGGGCAGATTCTGCCCACGCGTTCAACCACCGTTAGAATAGCCGTACTGGCATTCCACACCCGTGTAACCGGAAAACCCATGCACACCCTCCCCCGCGACGGCCTCGCCCTCTCCAGCCTCGACGAACAACTCCTCCCACCCGGCACCAAGGGTCTCCCGATCACCGAACCCCTGCGCCAAGGCGCCATCGGCGTCCAGGGCTGGAACGTCCTGCGCGGCGACACCTCCTTCCCCGTCGCCGTGCTCAAGGAATCCGCCCTGCAGCACAACCTCGCGTGGATGAAGAATTTTTGCGAGCGCCACGGCGCCACGCTGGCGCCGCACGGCAAGACCACCATGAGCCCGCAGCTGTTCGGCGCCCAGCTGGCCAATGGCGCCTGGGGCATCACGCTGGCCAGCGCCACCCAGGTGCAGGTGGCGCACCGGTTCAACGTACGCCGCGTGCTGTTGGCCAACCAGCTGGTGGCGCGTGCCGACATCGAAGCCGTGCTGGCCCTGCTGCACGACGATCCCGATTTCGAGTGCTTCGTGCTGGCCGACTCCATCGAGGGCGTGACGCGCCTGTCACAAGCGGTGCAGGCGCGCGGCCTGGCGCGCCCGCTGCCGGTGCTGGTCGAACTGGGCCTGCCTGGGAAGCGCGCCGGCTGCCGCACGCCCCAGGACGCACTGGATGTGGCGCGCGCGATCGCCGGCGCCGATGGCCTCCTGCTTGCCGGCATCGAAGGCTACGAGGGCCTGCTGGTCAGCGACGACTTCGACGCCGACGTGCGCGCCGTGAACGCCTTCCTGGCCGGGCTGGTGGACTTGGTGAACTCGGCCGATGCCGAAGGCTTGTTCGGCAGCGCCGAGATCCTGCTGTCGGCCGGCGGCTCGGCCTATTTCGACCTGGTGGCGCGCGGCTTCGCCGGCGTGGAGGGATTGTCGCGCCCGGTACGCGCCGTGCTGCGCAGCGGCTGCTACCTCACCAGCGACCACGGCTCGTACAAGCGCCTTCTGTCCAGGCTCGATGCGCGCGAGGCCCATGGCGAAGGCCTGCGCCCCGCGCTGGAAGTGTGGAGCACCGTGCAATCGCGTCCCGAGCCTAGCCTGGCCATCCTCACCATGGGCAAGCGCGACGCGTCCTACGACATCGACCTGCCGGTGCCGCTGTTCATGCACCGCCCGGGCAGCGATGACAAACAGCCGACCGCGCTGCCGCCAGGCTGCGCCATCGTCAAGATGAACGACCAGCACGCCTACCTCACACTGCCGGAAGGCGAGGTCCGCGAACAGGTCAAGGTGGGCGACCTGGTCGGCTGCGGCATCTCGCACCCGTGCACGACCTTCGACAAATGGCAGGTGCTGCTGGCGGTCGACGACGCCTACACGGTGACCCAGGCCCTGAACACCTTCTTCTGAAAGGGGGCGTACGCTACAATCGGCACCTAGCCTGCAGAGAGAGCCGCCATGCCCGCCACACCGCCGTCACTGTTCCCCCCGATCCAGCCCATCCGCCACGGCATGCTCGCCGTCGACGAGCTGCACACGATCTATTGGGAAGAAGTCGGCAACCCCAACGGCATCCCGGTGCTGTTCCTGCACGGCGGGCCGGGCGCCGGCCTGTCGCCCCAGCACCGGCGCTTCTTCGACCCGAACGCCTACCGCGTGATCCTGTTCGACCAGCGCGGCGCCGGCAAGTCCACGCCGCTGGGCGAATGGCGCAACAACACCACCCAGCTGCTGATCGACGACATCGAGCGTCTGCGCGCCATGTTCGGGATCCAGCAATGGCTGGTGTTCGGCGGTTCCTGGGGCTCGACCCTGGCGCTGGCCTATGGCCAGGCCCACCCCGAGCGCTGCCTCGGCTTCGTGCTGCGCGGGATCTTCCTGTGCACGAAAGCAGAAGTCGACTGGTTCCTGAACGGCGTCCAGTGGTTCTATCCCGAGCTGTACGAAGAATTCGTGGCGCCGATCCCGGTGGCCGAACGCGGCGACCTGCTCACTGCCTATACCTCGCGCCTGCTGTGCGACGACCCGGAGGTCTACTGGCCGGCAGCGCGCGCCTGGAGCCGCTTCGAAGGACGCCGCGTGTTCCTGCTGCCGCAGCCCGAGGAAGCTTCGTCCGACGCGCTCGACCTGGGCGTCGGCCGGCTCGAATCGCACTACATGCTGCACGGCGCCTTCCTGGAAGAAGACCAGCTGCTGCGCGACATTGGCCGCATCAGCCACCTGCCGGCGGTCATCGTGCAGGGCCGCTACGACGTGATCTGTCCGCCGCTGTCGGCCTGGCGCCTGCACCAGGCTTGGGCCGGCGCGAAGCTGCGCATGGTTCCCGACGGCGGCCATGGCGCGCTGGAGACCGGCATCGCGCGCGCGCTGGTGGGCGCCACGGAGCAGTTCAAGCGCCACGGACGCTTCGATTGACCGCTTTTGGCTGCCCGGGCCGCACCGCGGCTGCTACACTAAGGCCAACTTGACAATCATTTCTCACGTGTTCCCATGAATATCCAGATCAGCGACATCGGCCACGTCATCCAGCTGGCGATCGCGCCGGTCTTCCTGCTGACTGGCGTGGCGACCAAGCTGACGGTCCTGACCAACCGCCTGGCGCGCATCATCGACCGCACCCGCGTGCTCGACGACCAGCTCAAGGAAGGCGCCAACGCGGAATATTCGGCCGAGCGCGAGACGCTCTACACCCGCGCCCACCTGATCAACACCGCCATCACGTCCAGCACTGCCTGCGGCCTCATGGTCTGCCTCGTGATTGCCCTGCTGTTCCTGGGAGATACCACCAATCTGCCGCTCGACCAGTACATCGCCGGCCTGTTCGTGATCGCCATGCTCGGCCTGATCAGCAGCTTCGTCTTTTTCCTGCGCGAGATCTTCATCGCCTCGCGCTTCATGCGCCTGCAGCACACGCTGTCGCTCCAGCAGTCCCGCTAACGCTTTACTCGAACGGTTTTATCTTATGCACGACTACCAACGCCCCCCGACCCTGTACCGCTACGCGCCGCAGGACGAACTCGAAGCCGCGCTGCGCGGCCAGTTCCGCCTCCTGCCCGACGGCGGCTTCCTGGCCCTGTCGTTTTCGACCGCCTGGGACAAGCAGCTGTTCGACGTCTTCAGCCCGGCCGACCGCTGCCTGGTGATCCACAATACCGAGGAATTCGGCGAACGCCTGCACCGCGCGGTACAGCGCACGCTGCCCAACTGGGCCGGCATCGACGGCGAGGTCGCCTACGGCGTGCGCTCGCCGCTCGGCGCCGCCTTCACCAAGAGCCTGGGCCAGTCGCGCGAACAGGAATGGCAGTTCGCCTGGCGCTCGATGTCGCCCGGCGCCAGCCTGAATCCGGTCGTCATCAATATCGGCAACATCGAGCAGTTCGCCGAACTGCGCGAACCCGACAGCCGCCTGTCCTGAGGCGGAAAAGCCGTTTAGTAACATCCCTCCACGAAATCACGGTGTAATGCCGTGATGACGCATCCTACCTATCCACATCTCCTCGCCCCGCTCGACCTCGGCTTCACCACCCTGAAGAACCGCGTGATCATGGGCTCCATGCACACCGGGCTCGAAGACCGCTTCTACAACTACGGCAAGCTCGCCGCCTTCTACGCCGAACGTGCGCGTGGCGGCGCGGGCCTGATCGTCACCGGCGGCATCTCGCCGAACCGCCAGGGCTGGCTGCTGCCTTTCGGCGGCACCCTGAACTTCCTCGGCGACGTGCCCAACCACCGGCGCGTCACGCGCGCGGTGCACGAAGAGGGCGGCAAGATCGTGCTGCAGATCCTGCACGCGGGCCGCTACGGCTACCAGCCCTTCGTGGTGTCGGCCTCCAGCATCAAATCGCCGATCTCGAAATTCAAGCCGAAGGCGCTGGATGCGCGCGGCATCGAGCACACCATCGCTTCCTACGCGCGCTGCGCGAAGCTGGCGAAGATGGCCGGCTATGACGGCGTCGAGGTGATGGGCAGCGAAGGCTATTTGCTGAACCAGTTCCTGTGCGCGCGCACCAACAAGCGCACGGACGAATGGGGCGGTTCGATCGAGAACCGCATGCGCCTCGCGGTCGAGGTGGTGCGCCGCATCCGCGCAGCAAGCGGTCCCGAGTTTATCCTGATGTACCGCCATTCGGTGCTCGACCTGGTCGAAGGCGGCAATACCTGGGACGAAGTGGTGGCGGTGGCCAAGGCTTTGGAGGCGGCCGGCGTGACGATCCTGAACACCGGCTACGGCTGGCACGAGGCGCGCGTTCCCACCATCGTCACCTCGGTGCCGCGCGCGGCATTCGCGCAAGTGGCGGGGCGCCTGCGCCGCGAAGTGAACATTCCTGTGGTGGCTTCCAACCGCATCAACATGCCGGATGATGCCGAAGCGCTGCTGGCGCAGGGCAGCGCCGACATGGTGTCGATGGCGCGCCCCTTCCTGGCCGACGCCGACTGGGTCGCCAAGGCGGCGGGCGGCCGGGTCGACGAGATCAATACCTGCATCGCCTGCAACCAGGCCTGCCTCGACCACACCTTTCAAAACAAGCGCGCCAGCTGCCTGGTGAATCCGCGCGCCTGCCACGAGACCGAACTGGTGTTCCGCAAATCCGCGCGCCCGCGCCGCGTCGCCGTGGTTGGCGCCGGCCCGGCCGGCCTGTCGGCCGCCACCGTCGCCGCCGAATGCGGGCACCGTGTCACGCTGTTCGACGCACTCGGCCATATCGGCGGCCAGTTCAACGTCGCGATGCGCGTGCCGGGCAAGGAGGAATTCGCCGAGACCATCCGCTACTTCGGGCGCAAGCTGGAATTGACTGGCGTGGATGTGCGCCTGGGCGAACGCGTCACGCGCGAAGCATTGCTGGCCGAGGGCTATGACGACGTGATCGTCGCCACCGGCATCGTCACGCGCAAGCCGAAGATCGAGGGGATCGACCACCCGAAGGTCCTGAGCTATCTTGACGTGCTGCGCGACGGCCAGCCGGTGGGCCGGAAGGTGGCGATCATCGGCGCCGGCGGTATCGGTTTCGACATGGGCGAGTTCCTGGTACACGACCCGAGCGTGCCGCTGCCGGTGCCGGCCGGGCACTGGATGGCGGAGTGGGGCGTCGATCCGGCATCCAACGAGCCGGGCGGCCTGGCGCCGCAGGTAGCACCGCATCCGCCGCGCCAGGTCTGGCTCCTGCAGCGCAAGACCACGCGTCCCGGCGCAGGCCTGGGCAAGACTTCGGGCTGGGTGCATCGCGCCACCCTGGTGCGCAACGGCGTGCAGATGCTGGCCGGGGTGCAGTACGACCGCATCGACGACGCGGGCCTGCACATCACGGTCGGCGGCGAGCAGCGCCTGCTGGAGGTAGACAACGTGGTGATCTGCGCGGGGCAGGAAAGCCTGGCGGAGCTGATGCCGGCCGAAGGGACTACCGGCGGGCCGCGCTTCCACAAGATCGGTGGGGCGGCGCTGGCGGCGGAGCTGGATGCGAAGCGGGCAATACGGGAGGGGGCGGAATTGGCTGCGCGGCTTTGATGTTGCCGGTGCCGGCTGTTCACTAAACTTGGGTCTCGGCCTTTGCGGGACGATTGCGAATTTGTAGGGTGGGCGGGTCTCCCGCCCACGCGGTGATAGTTGGCGGGTGATGAGCCGCGCCGATTGTTTTAACGTGATTTGAACGCGTGGGCAGAATCTGCCCACCCTACGGTTCGTGGCAGATCCGACGCGAACGATTACTTTTTGCGCACTACCACACACCCGATCGAATACCCCGCCCCGAACGAGCAGATCACGCCGTTGGCGCCGCTCGGCATGTCGTCCTGGTACTTGTGGAAGGCGATGATCGAGCCCGCCGACGAGGTGTTGGCATAGGTATCGAGGATCACCGGCGCCTCGTTTGGCTCGGCGTCGCGCCCCAGCAGGGTGCGGGCGATCAGCAAATTCATGTTCAGGTTCGCCTGGTGCAGCCAGTAGCGCGAGACGTCCTTGATCTCCAGGCCGGCGTTCTTCACCGTGTCGGTGATCATCTCGGCGGCCATCGGGCAGACTTCCTTGAACACCTTGCGGCCCTGCTGGCGGAACAGCTTGTCCGGCGCGCCGATGCCGGCTTCGTCGAAGCGGTTCATGAAACCGAAGTTGTTGCGGATGTTGTTCGAGAACTTGGTCTTGAGTTTCGTGTCCAGGATCTCGAACTGGTAGCGGCTGGTGGCCGTTTCCGCCGCTTCGATGACGACCGCGGTGCAGGCATCGCCGAAAATGAAATGGCTGTCGCGGTCGCGGAAGTTCAGGTGGCCGCTGGTGATTTCCGGGTTCAGCATCAGGACGGCGCGAGCGCGGCCGCTCTGCACCGCGTCGACCGCGGTGGCGATGCCGAAGGTGGCCGACGAGCAGGCCACGTTCATGTCGAAGCCGAAGCCCTCGATGCCGAGCGCTTCCTGCACCTCGACTGCCATGGCCGGATAGGGACGCTGCATGTTGCTGCAGGCGACCAGCACCATGTCGATGTCGGACGGCTGTTTGCCCGCACGGTCCAGCGCTTCACGCGCAGCCGCCACGCACATCTCGGCCTGCAGCGAGACCTGGTCGTCGGCGCGCTCGGGGATACGGGCGGTCATGCGCGCCGGGTCGAGGATGCCTTCCTTTTCCATCACGTAGCGCGACTTGATGCCGGACGCCTTTTCGATGAAGCCGCTGCTCGACGCTTCGAGCGCGGTCACCTCGCCGGCAGCGATCGCCGCGGCGTTTTCCTGGTTGAACAGCTCGACATAGGCGTTATAGGCCGTCACCAGCTCGTCGTTCGAGATGGAAAACGGTGGCGTAAACAGGCCGGTGCCGCTGATGACGACAGGTTTCATGGTGGGGACTTTCAAAGAAAATAACAGGCGTTACCTGGGAGATGCGGCGATTCTACACGCTCGCGCCGGGCCTGGGAATTGGCTGGCCCGACAACAAAGACGCCCGCTGCGTTCAGCGCGCGTGCTGGGCCAGGGTGGCGCCGCCGGCCCGGCGCGACAGCTGGACCTTCTGGCCTTTCAGGTGGCGTAGCGCTTGCGCCAGCTGGAAGTCGCTGGCGCTGCCGTAATCGAGCGGCTTGCGCTGGCGCGCCTCGGCCAGCAGCCGCATCTGCTCTTCGATATCGTCTTCGCGGGTCGCGGCCTCTTTGTCGCGGTCGTTCGACAGGTGGCGCTCGAGGTCGGCCTCGCGCATGCGCAGCGCGTTCAGGCCGTCGCCATCAAGGGTTTCGTCGACCGGGAGGTCGGGCAGGATGCCGCGCGCCTGGATCGAGCGCCCCGCCGGGGTGTAGTAGCGCGCAGTGGTCAGCTTGACCGCGGCATCGTGGCCGATCGGGCGGATGGTCTGGACCGAGCCCTTGCCGAAGGTCTGGCTGCCAAGGATGGTCGCGCGCTTGTAGTCCTGCAGCGCGCCGGCCACGATTTCGGAGGCCGAGGCGGAGCCGGTATTGACCAGCACGACCATCGGCAGGGTTTTAAAAGTCTCGGGCAGGTTCGAGAGCGGATCGCCCCCGCTGCGCAGCATGTAGAACTCGGGCCGGCCATAGAAGCGCTGGCGCGAATCGGCCAGCTGGCCATTGGTCGAGACGATTTCGGCGTCTTTCGGCAAGAAGGCGGCGGCCACGCCGATAGCGCCCTGCAGCAGGCCGCCGGGATCGTTGCGCAAATCGAGCACGATACCTTTCAGGTCCGGGTCCTGGCGGTACAGCGCCTGCAGCTTGGCGGCCATGTCGTCCACGGTCGGTTCCTGGAATTGCGAGATACGCAACCAGGCATAGCCCGGTTCGACCATTTTTGCCTTGACGCTTTTCTGGACGATTTCGCTGCGCGCGATGGTGAAGCGCAGCGGGGCAGGGGCGTCCTTGCGCGCGATGGTGAGCGTGACCCGGGTGCCCGGTTCGCCGCGCATGCGCTTGATCGCTTCGTCGATCGGCAGGCCCTGCACCGGATGGCCGTCGATCTGGGTAATCAGGTCGCCTTCCTTGATGCCGGCGCGCCAGGCGGGGGAGTCTTCGATGGGGGCGACGATCTCCACGAAACCCTCGTCGCTTTCGGAAATCTCGATGCCGAGGCCGACGAAGCGGCCCTCGGTGCCTTCGCGCAGCTCGCGGTAGGCGCGCGGGTCGAGGTAGGCGGAATGCGGATCGAGCGAGGCGACCATGCCGGAAATGGCTTGCGACAGCAGCGCCTTGTCTTCGACCGGCTCGACATAGGTGGACTTGATGACGCCATAGACGTCGGCCAGCTGGCGCAGCTCGGCCAGCGGCATGCCGGCGTCGACCGGCTTCTGGGCCAGGGCGGAGAACTGCATGGTAAGGGCGACCCCGGTGATGGCGCCGAGGCCGACGAGACAGGAATTCTTGAAAGTGGAGCCCATGGTTCACCCGGTGTGGCCGCATACGGCCGTCGCGCATGAGATAGCGCCAGTCCAGTATAAACCTGAAATTTGGAGGCTGCCCTGAACCTGGCCAAACTTCGAAGCAATACATATGCGTGGCCTGCCTTGAGGCTTCCCTGTTACGACATCTTTAGCTTGGTAAGCAATTGTAAGAGTCTAAGCGAGCGCGAGGGGTGCGTCCTATAGTCAATCTCAGTTTTTCTCTCTCTCCACTTTTTTGAAGTGGTCTTGCCCGCGGCCCCCTCCGCGGGCTTTTTTGTGTCCCTCGCTTCCTGCGCTCCCCCTGTTGCATGCCATGAATTTGCCTTTCGCTAGCGTGTTGTTGTGGCGTACCAACACATGCATACGCGATAACACCCGTCTTGCATGTATCGAAAAGTAAAAAAGCACTGCTGGGCGTTGCCGCCTCATGCGCACGGGCTAGAATGGAGATGGCCCCTGCCGTCCTGGACGGTGGGAGCACTACCGGGATAAGCCCCTAAGTAAAACAATAAAGACGCATGAAGAGACTCGTATCGATCGCCTGCTGGCGACGCCCGCCCAACCGGGCCCGACGGCGCGTTTCATGACCCTGCCCGCAGTCTTTACCTCGACCCAGGCGCGCACCTACGCGACTGTCGGTGTGCGCCTGGAGCTCAAGCTCCGATGACGCACGTTTTGAAGAACGGCCACAAGCCGCTCATTTTCCAGCAACCTTCCCAGCAACTGAGGACACCCCCGTGAAGCGACTCCTTTTGAGCACCCTGACCCTGTCGATGATGGCGGCTTTCGCCCATGCGGCGGATCCTGCCCCAGCCAAGCCGTCCGGCGCGCCGATCTCGGGCATCGACACGCAGTTTATCGACACCAGCGTGCGCCCGCAGGACGACTTCTTCACCCACCTGAACGGCAAATGGCTGAAGACCACCGAGATCCCGAGCGACAAGGCCAGCTGGGGCACCTTCATGAAGCTGCGCGACGACACCACGCCGCAGATCAAGGCCATCATCGAGGCCGCGCAGGCCGACAAGACCGCCAAGGCCGGGTCTGAAACCCAGAAGATCGGCGACCTGTACGCCAGCTACATGGACGAAGCGCGCCGCGAAGCGCTCGGCACCAAGCCTTTGAGTAGCGAACTGCAGAAAATCCGTTCGCTCAAGGACAAAAAGGGCCTGCCGAAGCTGGTGGCGCACCTGTCGAAGATCGGCGTATCGACCCCGTACGGCATTTATGTCAACCAGGACATGCGCAAGTCGACCGAGCATGCCGTGTACATCTCGCAGAGCGGCCTTGGCATGCCTGACCGCGACTACTACCTGAAGCAGGACGACGCCAAGCTGGCCGAAGTGCGCGCCAAATACCTGAAGCACGTCGAGCAGACCCTGGCGCTTGCCGGCGAGAAGAACGCCGCGGAGCAGGCCAAGGACATCGTCGATTTCGAGACCGAGCTGGCCAAGGTGCAGTGGACCCGCGTCGAGAACCGCGACCCGGTCAAGCGCTACAACAAGATGACCGTGGCCGAGCTGGGCAAGCTGGCGCCGGGCTATGACTGGAACGCAGCCCTGGCCGCGGCTGGCGCGGGCAACAAGGTCGACACCATTATCGTCAACCAGCCGAGCTATTTCACCGGCCTGAACGAGGTGCTGGCCAAGACCGAGCTGTCGACCCTGAAGTCCTATTTCGAATGGCAGCTGCTGCGCGAATTCTCGCCGGTCCTGTCGAAGGCCTTCGTGGCGCAGAGCTTCTCGTTCTACGGTACCGCGCTGTCGGGCGTGAGCGAGCAGGCGCCGTTGTGGAAGCGCGGCGTGGGCACGGTCGAAAGCTCGCTGGGCGAAGCGCTCGGCAAGCTGTACGTGAAGGAGCATTTCCCGGCCGAGCGCAAGGCGCGCATGGAAGAACTGGTGAAGAACCTGATCATCGCCTATGGCCAGTCGATCGACAACCTGGAGTGGATGAGCCCGGACACCAAGAAGGAAGCCCGCGCCAAGCTGGCCAAGTTCACGCCGAAGATCGGCTACCCGGACAAGTGGCGCGATTATTCGAAGCTGAGCATCAAGCGTGACGACCTGGTCGGCAACGCGATGCGCACCGCGACCTTCCGCTACAACTACCAGCTGAACAAGCTGGGCAAGCCGGTCGACCGCACCGAATGGGGCATGACGCCGCAAACCGTCAACGCCTACTACCGCAGCACCACCAACGAGATCGTGTTCCCGGCCGCGATCCTGCAGCCGCCGTTCTTCGACATGCGCGCCGACGATGCGGTGAATTACGGCGGCATCGGCGCCGTAATCGGCCACGAAATCGGCCACGGCTTCGACGACAAGGGCAGCCAGTCGGACGGCGACGGCAACCTGCGCGACTGGTGGAGCGAAGCGGACCGCGTCGCCTTCAAGGCCCGCACCGACAAGCTGGTCAAGCAGTTCAACGGCTTCTCGCCGCTGCCGGGCTATAACGTGAACGGCGAACTGACCCTGGGCGAGAACATCGGCGACAACGCCGGCCTGTCGATCGCCTACAAGGCCTACAAGATCTCGCTGAACGGCAAACCGGCCCCGGTGCTCGACGGCCTGACCGGCGACCAGCGCTTCTTCATGGGCTTCGGCCAGGTGTGGCGCTCGAAGATGCGCGAAGCCCAGCAGATCAACCAGGTCAAGACCGATCCGCACTCGCCGGGCCAGTTCCGCGCCAACGGCACCGTGATGAACATGCCGGAGTTCTACGAGGCCTTCGGCGTGAAACCGGGCGACAAGATGTACCTGGCGCCGCAAGATCGCGTGATCATCTGGTAATCTCGCAATAGCAAGCACAATCTGGACGGGTCGGCGCAAGCCGGCCCGTTCAGCATGACGACAATAGAAAACACACGGAGAGACGCATGAAACGACATTTGCTCAGCGCTGCGGCGCTGGTCCTGGTGGCCTCGATGGCCCAGGCCGAAACCGGCGCCGGCGCTGCAGCCAGCGCCAAGAGCGGCGCCAAGGCGGCCGCGCTATCGTCTGGCATCGCGCTGGAATACGTGGAACCTGCGGTGCGCCCGCAGGACGACTTCTTCCAGCACCTGAACGGCAAATGGCTCAAGACGGTCGAGATCCCGGCCGACAAGTCGACCTGGGGCGCCTTCCACCAGCTGCGCGACGATACCCTGCCGCAACTGCGCGCGATCATCGAACGGGCCGCCGCCGACAAGAACGCGGCCGCCGGTTCGGAAACCCGCAAGATCGGCGACTTCTACGCCAGCTACATGGATGAAGCGCGCCTGGAGCAACTGGGCATCTCGCCCCTGAACGGCGAACTGGGCAAGATTGCCGCCCTGAAGGACAAATCCGAGCTGCCGGCAGCCTTTGCCCGCCTCGGCCGCCTCGGCGTGACCGTGCCCTTCGTGTTTTACATCCACCAGGATGCCAAGGATTCGACCAAGTACGTGGCCGACCTGTACCAGGCCGGCCTGGGCATGCCGGACCGTGACTACTACCTGAAGGGCGACGACGCCAAGCTGGCTGACATCCGCGCCAAATACCAGCAGCACGTCGAAAAGCTGCTGACCATGGCCGGCAACAAGAACGCTGCCGCCGACTCCAAGGCGGTCGTCGACCTGGAAACCGAACTGGCCAAGGTCCAGTGGACCAAGGTCGAGAACCGCGACCCGGTCAAGACCTATAACAAGGTCGAGCTGGCCAAGCTGGCCGAGCTGGCGCCCGGCTATGACTGGAACGCCTGGCTGGATGCGGCCGGGCTAAAGGGCAAGGCGTCCTACCTGATCGTGAGCCAGCCGAGCTACCTGAAGGGCTTCGCCGAAGTCCTGAACCGCGTGCCGCTCGAGACCTGGAAGACCTACCTGCAACTGCATACCGTGAACGGTTATGCCGGCTTCCTGTCGAAAGCCTTCGTCGACCAGCGCTTTGCCTTCAACGGCACCGTCCTGTCCGGCATTCCGCAGCTCGAACCGCGCTGGAAGCGCGCGGTATCGACCCTGGAAACGGGCGTGGGCGAAGCAGTCGGCAAGCTGTACGTGAAAGAGCACTTTCCGGCCGAGCGCAAGGCGCGCATGGAAACCCTGGTGAAGAACCTGCTGGCGGCATACAAGGACTCGATTAATACCCTCGACTGGATGAGCCCGGCGACCAAGAAGGAAGCCCAGGCCAAGCTGGCCAAGTTCACCCCGAAGATCGGCTACCCGAACAAGTGGAAGGATTACTCGGCGCTGAGCGTCAAGCGCGATGACCTGGTCGGCAACGTGATGCGTTCGCGCGAAGTGGAATACAACCGCGAGATCAACAAGCTGGGTAAACCGATCGACCGCGACGAATGGGGCATGACGCCGCAGACCATCAACGCCTACTACAACCCGGAACTGAACGAGATCGTGTTCCCGGCGGCGATCCTGCAGCCGCCGTTCTTCGATGCGAAGGCCGATGACGCGGTCAACTACGGCGGCATCGGCGCGGTGATCGGCCACGAGATCAGCCACGGCTTCGACGACCAGGGTTCGCAGTACGACGGTGACGGCAACATGCGCAACTGGTGGACCGCCGAAGACGGCAAGCGCTTCGCCGAAAAGACCAAGGTGCTGGTCAGCCAGTACGCCGGCTACAGCCCGCTGCCTGGCTATAACGTCAACGGCGAACTGACCCTGGGCGAGAACATCGGCGACAACTCGGGCCTGGCGATTGCCTACAAGGCCTACAAGCTCTCGCTCAAGGGCAAGAAGGCGCCGGTCATCAACGGCTTGACAGGCGACCAGCGCTTCTACATGGGCTGGGGCCAGGTGTGGCGCACCAAGATGCGCGAGCCGGCGCAGATCGCCCAGATCAAGACCGACCCGCACTCGCCGGGCCAGTACCGCGCCAACGGCACGCTGAAGAACCAGCCGGGCTTTTACGAGGCGTTCGGCGTCAAGCCGGGGGACAAGATGTACCTGGCGCCGAAGGATCGTGTGATTATCTGGTAGGCAGATAGGTTTGCGCAGGCGTTAAAAAGGGGCCGCGATGAAGATCGCGGCCCCTTTTCTATTGGTGGCGCCGGTATGGCGCTGCGCTGCTGATTAACGTACGAGGCTGGAGTAGCTGCACGATTTTGTCATGCCGAGCTTCGGGTCGCCAAAGACGGCATTGGAGCATGCAACCGAACCGGTCACGATCTTTGTTGCAAAACTGCCGGCAACACCGTAGCGTACTTCACGTGTACCCGGCACGACACAGGTGCCGAATTCACCGGCGCAATGGGTCCAGGTTGCCGTCGTTGGCGTTGGCGAAGGTACTGGCGCAGGTGCCGGAGCTGGAGCTGGAGCCGGGGTTGTGGTCGTCGGCGTCACGGTCGTGTTGCCGTAGCTGCAGCTCTTCACGGAGCCTGGAGCCGGATCACCGAACACGGTATTGGTGCAGATCGTCGGACCAGTCAGGGTCTTGGTGACATACTTCGTCGCCGTGCCGTAGCGGACCTGGCGGGTGCCAGTGAACGAACAGGTGCTCCATTCGGCAGCGCAGGTGGTCCAGCCAGTTGGGGTTGGCGCAGGTGCGGGCGCCGGTGCTGGTGCAGGCGTTGGCGCAGGAGCCGGCGAAGGGGTTGGTGCCGGGGTTGGTGTTGGTAGGGTAGTAACCGCAGCCGCTTCGTACGCGCCGATATCGAGCAAGCCTGACACCGGGCGGGTTTCACCCGATGCCGAATGCTTGTACTGCGCAACTGCTGCCAAGGAGAAGCCCGAGGTTGCATTGCCCGGCGCCGAACCGGCATTGATGACCAACGCGCTTGCCGTCGGACGCAAATCGTACGCTGCACGGTTGACGAAGCCCGGCGCGGTGGCACGGTAGTTGGTCTTTTCAATTGCGCCAACCTGGTTCGTCAAGGTACCAATACCGGCGAAGATATTGTTTTGCAACAAAATTTTCTTGGTAACGCCGGAGCCGACCATCACAAAATTGCCGCGCGAGCTGTCATCGTTCAGGAATGTATTGTTGACGACATACAGGTCGTGACCAGGGTTGCTCGCACCTTCGGCGCCATAGGCGACCAGGTTCGGGTTGTCGTGCGCGGCCGGCTGCTGGATAACGTTACCGATGATGTAGGAAGTGCCTGCATTTGGCAGGTCGATCTCGTAGCTCGGCCGACCGGTAGCAGTTGTGCCCGTCTGGCCAGGCGCCGTGCTAGAGAAGCGGCTGTAGACAATGGTGTTGACGCGTGCGCGCGACTTCAGGTTGTGGCCGATGACGGCGTCATGTGAGAAGTTGTAGCGGAAGGTCAGGCTGCCGACGTTGCCGATGTATAGGTTGTGGGTCTGGCCAGTGCCATTGCCGTTGTGACCGAACTCGCTATATTCAATCAAGATGTTGCTGGCAGTATTAGCACCGGTCAGAATACCGTTCTCGTTATCATGGAGGAAAGCGTTGCGCAGAGTGAAGTTCGTCCCTTCTAGACGCAAGGCAGCGCCGTTCCGGTCGGGAACCTTCGCACCGAACATCTCGACATTATCGATGGTGATGTTCTGGCCGCTCACGACCCAAGTGCCCTTGCCAAGCGCATTCATGCCGTTGGCGTTAATTTTTGGACGACCGTTAACGCCGCGGATTGTCAATTTGTTCGCGTAAATACCGCAGACGTCACCGGTATAGGTTTGATTTCCCTGGATCTCGACAAGGTCGCCTTCCTTAGCGACTGCGAAAGCTTTGCACGGCGTGGCATAGGTCTTACCAGTGCCAACCGACAACGTCGCAGCCGAAGCCGGAATGGCCGATAAGATACCTGCAAGAACGATGGTGGTTTGCAGAACAGAACGGGAAGATTGGCGCATCACGATACCTCTGGTCAGAATAACAAAGTTTGTGTCTGAAAGAAATTTCCTGCGACACATTTCTGGCCAGCATATATGATGCCGTGCGTAAAATCACGTAACCAATTGTAACAATAAGGGATTCAAGCAAATTTTTACAAAATCTGAGTTGGCCGTTCTACTGCGATCTGTGCGTCATCGTGATCTCTTCTACGGAATATCAAGAATAAAGTGCTAGGTATAGGTACACCGCTGGCGAAGTTTATTTTTTACAAACTGTCAAAACTGTTCTATAAGTCGCGCTCTACGTTCAGCGGCATCGATCCTCGTTAAAGACATGCAGAAGAGCTGGAGGAGGAAGCCGGTCTCGAAAGGATGTACGTCGAGGAGCGTCTCAAGGCTGGATCGCGGCAGACATGCTCACAAAAAATGGTTATCGCCATCTCAGCGACGTGAGGTGGCGCATGTGAATCGCCGGCTTTTGTGGAGGCCGGATAGTGTGAGTCAGGCCGGAACGCCTTGACGGGTTGTGCTGTGCCGCCGCGTTGCGCCAGTAGCCCGACGGCGCGACCTGCATCACCTTGCAGATCGGCTCGACACCTTCGGCATGACGGTACCGATCGATGAACGCTCTCACGGCTTGAAGTGGCGGGCGAGCTCCGCCTGGGCGAAAAAAGCACTCGCAAGGCGCAGGATCTCGTTAGCCTTGCGCAGCTCGCGAACTTCTCGCTCGAGCGCCTTGACGCGTTCTTCTTCGGCAGTGATTGGTCCTGGACGCTGGCCGGTATTACGTTCCTGCTGGCGTACCCAGCGACGCAGCGTCTCCGGAGAGCAGCCGATCTTGGCGGCGATCGACGTGATCGCCGCCCACTGGGACCCATACTGGCTGCCAGCTTCGCTGACCATGCGCACGGCGCTCTCGATGACTTCAGGGGAGTACTTGGGTTGCTTTTTCATAGCTCCATTTTCTCAAAGAATGGCCTCTACCAAACCCGGGGCAATTCACATGTGCGGTAACGGAGCAGCCAACCATAGTCAAACTGACGTGTGAGGCACAGAAGCCCGAAGTGAGTCCGGAGCGCCGAAAGGCCCACGAAAGACAGTCCATTCATTCAAACACCGGCGGTCGCGGAGCCAAAAATTGCATTCAGGAATGCGCGGCGACCTCGTCGAAAGAATCTCGACTATGCGGCGAAATCGTTAGCTGATCAGTACTTCTTTAGGCAGAAGAGCTACCCGCACGAATCCATTTGTGTCACCGCATTTTACGGGGTTTGCATTCCGTGGCGGAAACGTATCAGTTTCATAAATGTGTTTACATTCGGAAAGCCCATCGTTAATCTGACAAGTACAAAAATTATTAAAATTCATCATGCAGCCTACCCTTACCTTTGTCATCCCTGTCCGCCATCCGTCCAATGCTCGAGATTGGAAAGAATTAAAAAGCAATCTTGCAATAACGCTGCGGTCGATTAGTAATCAAGCGGAAATTGGCTGGAGCGCAATTTTGGTAGCCAATCGAGGCTCCGATCTACCGGCATTGCCACCGGGTGTGCGTGTCAAGTGGGTAGATTTTCCGCCCAACCCGCTGCATGAACAGGGATTGGCGCACAAAGAGCAATTTCTTGAAGCAGTTAGGCTGGACAAGGGCCGTCGTATCCTTGCAGGCATGCTTGATGCAAGTGCGACCGACTATTTCATGGTCACTGACGACGATGATTTAGTCAGCAGTAGATTGACCGGTTTCGTTAAAACGAACCGTGGTCAAAACGGCTGGTTCGTCCGTCATGGTTATATATGGAGTCCGGGTAGCCGCCTGCTTTACCGCCATCCTGACTTTTCAATGGTATGTGGGACGTCGCATATCGTACGCGCTGATCTGTTCGAACTTCCGCAGAGTATAGAGGAGGCGAGTGACGAGTATATTAAGCAAATGCTTGGTAGTCATATATTTATCACCAAACATCTGAAAGAACATCAGACGCCGTTATTACCCTTGCCCTTTGTTGGAGCGGTTTATCGCACTGGCCATGTGGGTGCTCACAGTCGTTCAAAGGACATATTTTCGACCTATCTCATGGATGCGTGGCTTTTGAAGAGCCCTGGCGAATTGTCGCGTCGTATTTCCCGCCTGCGCATTTTGGGGCAAGGCATTCGTCATGAATTTTTTGGCCCCTATGCGACAGCCGCTCATGCACAACGTTCCCTTTCGGAGAGCAACGAAATGGTACTTGACGACGACATTTTGCAAGCGAGCGACAACAACGCCTGACAAGCTGCCTGACTTCACGTAACTGCACGTTTCAGCATGATGACACTTGAAAGAATTGCAGGCGTGCGGGCGCCTTGCCGCAAACCACATTGCGTCAGTGTAAACCCTCCTACTAGGGGCCACTGCCGGCACGGCGTATTGCGTTCCATGACTGATGGTTAAGATCGCTACCAGAACACTCTGGCTGACCGAATTAAAGGTACCTTGAACCTAGCTCTTGACTGCACTACCTTAAAGTCGGTACCACGCAGCAGTCTTGGTGCGCCAGTCCGTACGCATCGATAACATGAGGAGCCGCATACGGCGTTGAAATACAAAACGCCCGATATAGTTCATTGCGCATCATTAATCTTGGATTCAAAAGGAACGAAAGAGGACGTAACTTTCAACCTATCCCAGGATGAGACACTAGGAAGTTACAGTGTTTCGTGTAGTAAGTTCCTGCTCACATGGACACGGACGAGATACAGCGCTCGTGGGCCCAAACCTCCAGACATAGCTCTTCTGCACTGTGGTCTTATCAAAGTGTTGATTCGTAGGCCCTGATGTCTAGCGCCCCCACTTTCGAGCGGCGCGCCCGCGGCTGGGGTGATACACAGCACAAGACTTCAGGTCCACGCCGATAGCAGCATAACCCGGCGCCGAGGCTGTGCCGCTCGTTAAGGCGTGGCGATTGGGCGTAGATCGAAGGCGCCACAGTTGACGAAACCCGGCGCCAGTGCACCGTAGTCGGCCTTCTCCGATGCGTCAACCTGGGTTGTCAAGGTGCCGGTGTTGCCAAATATGTTGTTCTGCAGGAGAACTTTCCTGGTCACGCCTGAGCCGACGAGCAACGGGGTGTCGCTGAAACGGCTGTCGTTCATGGTATTTAGCGCCATATTGCTAATTTTTAAAAACATAAAGCAGTTTTTCTATGTAACGACAGGCCAGACAATTGCAGAACGTAAAGGCCGAGAAAGCCCGATGGATCCACCGGGCTTGCGGAATCAGGCAGAGCGTGGCGCCTGCTTTTGAACTTAGCGAGGGACGATGTCGAACTGTGGACCGAATCGGTAATCCGGCTTGACGGTACGGGCCATAAACACCGACCAAGCTTTGGCGCCGTCCGCGCCGCCGACATCGGCCGCATAAGCCAGTGCAGGCTGCATGTTCGACGGGTAGCCGGCATAAGCAGCCGAGTAACCGGTCATCTCGCCTACTTTCAGTTTAAGTGCAGTGGCCATCGCTGCGCTGCCGCACTGCATGGTCGAGAACCCTGCTGGCATTTCTGCTGCATCGCTAGCCTTGAAGGCCTGGCCGATCGTCGTATAGTACGGGCTGGTTTGGCTGTCGCGGACCATCATCGAGTACATCGCGCCGCGGATATAGCAGGTGCCTTCGCCCATCATGCGCTGGATCGGGAACTGCGCTTTCCACTTCAGCATCGTTGTCGCTTTCGTGAAGCCGAGGTCATGCGCATGGCCGATCGCCGCAGTGAAGAAGTCATCCATCCAGGGAGCCATGCCGCGGTTGCTCGAATAGACCACTGCATACCCGTTGACGATGATGCCCAGCTTGTTGGCATTCGGATTGTTCGGGTAGTTCTGGTTATACCAGTCGAGATTGCTGTCCAGGATGCGGTTGAAGTGTTCCTTCAGGCGGTCATTGTCTGGCGTGATGTATGCCGCTTCCGCCAGCGTACGCAGTGCCCATGCCTGGCCACGCACCTGTTCCGGCTTGAGCAGGCCTTTGATGTTCTCGCGGTAGCCCGGGTTCGAATTGAACACGTTGTACATGCCCCAGAACTGCAGCTCTTCTAAGAAGAAATGGTCGCCCGTAAGCATGTATGGCATGTAAGCGAAGGCCGGCTGGTGCGATACGTCATGGGTGTACGGGGTCGTGCACGCTGTCGTGGTCGCGCATTTCGGAAACGACTCGTACTGCTTCGTCGCAGGATTCATCGTGTCGCCAGGCGTACCCACCAGCGTCATGTATGGGTAGTCGATCAGGCTGACGGGCTGGCCGGTCTTCTTGTCGCGGTAGTGCGCCGAATAGCTGCCGGCCTGTTCGGCCGTACCTAAGGTAACATCGCGTGCGCGGCGGTCCATGCTCAGCAGGTGCACCACAGCCCATTGCGGCAGCATGCCGATGTCGTCGCGGCCACCAGTTGTTGGCATATAAGGAATGGCTAGGCCGCTACCCATCGGTTCGATGGCGGCACCCGTCCATTTCGACTTCAGGTTGTTCAAGACGCTTTCCGGGATGCTCAGCGTGCGGTTGTAGTTCGGCAGCGCACGGCTGTCGATCAGGTAGCCCGAGTTGTGTTTGATATTGATTTCCGGTGCAGCGCCATTCCACCAGAACATCTTGCGCCAGCGGGCATGGTGGAAGTGCTGCAGCGCGGGCTTGGCGTAGACCGACTTGCCGCCCACCAGGATGTCGGCATCATAGGTGACGTTTTGCGGCGCCGCTTCATAGGCCCAGTTATTTTCGATCACGACATCGACGCGGGCTTTCTTGACCGCGTCATACCAGCGCACCGAGAAGCGGGCGGTTAAGTGAGGGTGGGCCACGCCGGCGCTGGTGGTCAGCGGGGCCGATACCTGCCATTCGCTGGCGGTCGAGCCGTTCAGCCATGCCGTCGCCAGGGCTTTCTTGATCAGCTCATCGGCCGAAGCGGAATAGCGCACGCCGGCAATGGTGGCGTTGACCGATGCGGTGAAGCCGGAATTCATCAGCGCCGCGGTGGTCGCCGTAGTGGACGCGGTAGCCGCGTCGCGGTTCAGCGTCATGGTGCGGACTTCGCCGGCGGCCAGCGAAGGCAGGACGGCGGAGATAATGGCGTGACGCACACTACCGTCGGGATGCTTGGCCTTAACATCGAGCTGCAGCGGGATCGTAACGCCGTTGTCGAGGCGGCCGGACAGCGAGGCGGCCGAGGCCAGGTGGCCGGGCGCGAATACCTGGCCGAAGGTCACGGGCACGTTTGATTGCGCTGCTGCGGCCGTGCTTTCGAAGCGCACGTCGGTGATACTCGAGGTGGCTGTGCTGGTCGTGCTGGTCGAAGTGGCGGCCGTGGCGCGGCTCTGCGGAATATAGGTGGACGATGAAGTAGCGGCCAGGGAACGGGTGCCGTCGATGCTGGCAGATAGAGTTGCTGGCGGTTCAGAAGTCGAACCGCCGCAAGCAGCCAGGGCTGCGCCGAGCAGCAGGGCGGTGGCAGTGCGGAACTTCAGGGAGTGCACAGAATTTTTCATTTGGAATCTCTTCAGGAATGCGGGGTATTGGTACCCCTGTCAGACCTAAAGGTTACTCCATGAAAAAATAGATTCCTAGAGGAATCTCAAATTCCTGTTCGAAATTTTTCCCATGCGCAACGTAAAATTATCGGATATTTAACCAATATTATTTGGCAGCAATCGTTTATAGCTATTTTTTCACTGGCGGTTTGACAACCTTAAGCAATTATGTAAAAGCGAGGTTTTACTTCGACGATGCGACCATATAGTCGACTGCCGCCTTCACATCGGCATCCGGAGCCGGCGATCCGCCTTTTGGCGGCATGACGCCGGCCTTGCCTTGGAAGCCCTTGATGGCGTGTTCATACAGTACGGCGCTGCCCTGGCCGATGCGAGCCGTCCAGGCGGCCTTGTCGCCGAGCTTCGGCGCACCGGCGATGCCGGCGCCGTGGCAGGCCACGCATGCACTGTTATAAAGGGTTTTGCCTACGTCGGCTGCCGAGGCGACGGCCGGGGCCGGGGAGACCGGTGCAACGGCGGCCGCAGCCGCAGGTGCGGCAACCGGGGTAGCAGCAGGTGCTGCAGCCGCTGCCGCTGCCGCTGCCGGGGCAGCCGTGGCTGCTGGCGCAGGCGCTGCTGGTTCCTTGAACGATGCGCCGCTTTTGTTGGCGAGGTAGACGACCGCGCGTTCGACTTCGAGGTTGTCGAGATCCGGGTTGCCGCCCTTGGCAGGCATGGCGCGGATACCTTCGATGGCGTGCTTGACGACGGTATCGTAACCCTGGGCCAGGCGCGCGCTCCAGGCGCCGCTGTCGCCCAGTTTCGGCGCACCGGCCGCGCCGCTGTCGTGGCAGGCCGCGCACACTGCCGCGTAGACGGAATTACCCGCTTGCAGCACTTTCGGCGCATTCGCGTCGACCAGCGTGAAGCCCTCTTCGGCGACCGGGCGCAGGCGGGCATTTACCGCCTCGGCGCCCTGGCTGTTGCTGCCGGCGCCGACCAGGCGGTCATTGGTAGCGAAAATCACGAGCAGGATGATGCCGATGACGATAACCAGGAAGAACCCTGCGACGGCAGCAATGAGCTGTTTCGGGGTACGGATCAGGGATTGGTGTTCATTATGTGCGTCGCTCATGATTTCCTTAATTCTATTAAAAAAACCTGCCACTACCGGGGCGTGCAATTACATGTTTTTTTTGCAAATGCCATCAAACGGCCGATTATAGACGTAAAGCTGCCGTAGTGTAACGAAATTCAAATACACCGAGAGCTTGCCCATGGACGCAGTGGGCGAAAGACTGTATCCTTCGCATCACTTCTTTCCCTTCACGCGGCTGTAGCTCAGTGGATAGAGTATTGGCCTCCGAAGCCAAGGGTCGTGGGTTCGATCCCCGCCAGCCGCACCATCTTCCCCCCGTTTGTTAGCATGTTTCCGTTCCTGTGTACGTCTAACCTCAGGGACAGATCCTGGCAGTTGAGCTGGCAGCATGTTGTATGTTACGGTGGAAAGTATTTACTCCATCTGCATACCAGCCATGTCACTGAACATCCTGATTGAGCCGTGTACCGTCCCGGCTGGCACCGAGGTGGCACGGCCCCCGGCAGAAACGTCCGCGGTCAGCGTCAATTATTCGCTCGCCAAGGTCGTTGCCATTTTAACGGTCACGGCAGGACACTGGTTCACGGGAACCATCCTCTGGATCCCAGTCACGTTCGGCCTGATGGTATTCGCTTTTTCTTCCGGCTATTTCACCTCCGCGCACTACGGCCCCCGCGTCGACCGCCAGCGCTTCTGGCGCAAGAAGCTCGAACGCCTGGGCCTGCGCTACTGGATACTGCTTGGTTTTATTGCTGCGCTGGTCGCGCTGAAAGGCGGCACGGTTGCCCATTGGCATTCGCTGGTACACCTGTTCGGATTGTCCGGCGTGCTGAACTGGGCAAACGTTTCCAGCGCCAGCGGAATGGGCGCCGGACTGTGGTTTTTCACCCTGCTGTTGCTGTTCTACCTCACCTATCCCTATCTTGCCCAGGCGGTTGCCTCGAAACGGGCGGCGGTGATGGTGGTGGCCGGCGGCTTCGTGTTGGCGGTGCTGCTCGAAGAGCAGGTAAAGGTTGGGCATGAACTGTGGCTGACCACGTTTGGTTTTGTCGCGGGCGTTGCGTGGGGTGCGCACCGGCCCCGCCTGCCTGCAGGGTGGATGCTGGCACTGACGATGCTGCTCTGGGGATTGCTGCTCGCGCTGAATGTGCTCGGCATCAAATATATGAATACCGTGCTGATTGCGTCTGGTGGACTGGCGGTGGCGATCTGGCTGACCGTCGCCGAACTGCCGCGTTTGCGCGTCCTGAAAGGGGTGGCCATCCTCGACAAGTACCTGCTCGAGATTTTCCTCGTGCACACTTACCTGTTCGTCCATCCGACCGGCGTCTCGGGCATGGACTTCGCCATCTCGCTGGTGCTCATTATGGCCGTGTCCGTCCTGCTATCCGTACTGGCCGATAAAGTGTCGGCCCGGATGTTCCGTGAGCGGGCCGGCGAAAGGTAGGCAACCGTGCTAGCCGGCGGCAGCCGCCTTCGTCGTTCCTTCTGCGCCGTACAGCAGTTCAGGGGCATGCTCGGCCGCGGACCAGTCTTGCGGCGCGCGCATCTTGCGGGCCGCGTGAAGGCACAACGGGTTCTGCATATAGAGCTGGCGCGCTTGGTCCGGATGCGTCTCGATCCAGGACAGCACCAGCTCGCGCACGGTCTTCGGCATCAGGTGGATGGGCAGGCTGCGCACGGCGAGATGTTCGCGTGCGGCGCGGTTCTCGAGATCGCCCTGTGCCTGGCGGAAGCGGCGCTTGAACTGCCCGGTGATGTTCTTGATGGTCAGGTCTGCCAGGCCGGGAACATCCCAGGTCGCTTCCGGATTGACGACGATCCGGCGCGGCTCCCAGCCGTGTGCGGCAGGGTCGAGGCCGAACATCAGCACCGCACCGATCAGCGAATCGGTACGGTAGAGTCCGAGCGGCAGGCGAAATCCGATGGCGCGCAGTTGCGCCATTGCGTGTGCGGCGATCGCGTGCATGTTGCCATGAAAGCCGCCGATACGCAGCATCTCGGCGCGCAGCGCCGGGGCCGAGCGCCCGCTGCTGGGAACGCCGGTGGCGCCGCAGGCTTCCGGCGCCTGCGCCAGGCTCGCGGCCAGTTGCGACAAGCCGTTCGCCCGCGGCTGGGCATAGCCGTCGAGGAAGAAGGCGGTTCGGCCGGCCGGCCAGATGCGGTGTACATACTCGTTCCAGGTATGTGCTTTGTCGCCTTGCGGAATCGACCAGACCCTGATTGCGGCATTCGGAGAGGAAACACGAACCCAAGATGCTATTTCCCCAGCCAGGACGGAATTTCCATTGACTAGTACATCGATGATCACATCTTGTCCGGCCGATGCACTGCGGGCCGCGCCGATGGTTTGCTTCAGTGTCTCCGGGATTTCGCGTGCGGCGATAATGGCCAGGGCCCAAGGGAGGTTGGTAGGCATGTACTCAATACGATGGATGCAATCTTGGCATTTTAATCGAACTCGCTACCTGCCATGACAGCTTACCGGGACGCGCACTTCTTGCTGAAGTTACTGCCGTGGCGAGGGCTACTCATCTTTCATGTGCTTGGCATTGCGTCTTGGATACTGTGCTAATTGCAGCTGGTGGTCGGGCTGTAGCGGTCCGTGTAAGCCGACGAAGCGTTTGCCTGGATCGGTGACGGATATGGAGCTAGCTGACGGCTGTCGTTTTCATCGTAATTTTTGCGGAGTATAGTAATTCTGGAGGATAATTTGCTCTCGACCAATTCCGTAATACGCGAACTTTCCAAGCGGCGTAGTAGCAGAGCGGACGCTTTAGGAACAGCGAGCGTGCCTGGACCGGTTGAGCTGTTAGCCATTGGGCGATCAGGTCGGCAACCGTGAGTGGGAGTTGATTGGAAGGAAGTTGCTGTACGGCTAGATGTTCACGCGCAGCGCGATTTTCCAACTCCCCCTGCGCCTGACGCAACATGCGCTTGAAATGCGCTTTTACATTCCCCCAAGTAATATCTTCGATCCCATCAACGTGCCAGGTGGCAGTTGGCTCAACAGCAATACGGCGTGGATCCCACGTGTTGTTTGCCGGATCCAGCCGGAACATCAAGACAGAGCCGATCAGCGGGTCGGTTCGATAAATTCCCAAAGGTAGTTTGAAGCCGACCCGGCGAATCCCACGCATGCCCTCTGCAGAAATAGCAAAAAGGTTACCGTGAATGCCGCCCTTGCGCTTCATCTGCTCGCGAATTGCTGTTGCAGAGCGACCACAAGTTGGCACACCTGTAGCGCCCAGTGCGTCAGGCGTCATCGCAAGGCGTCGTTCCATCGCCGAAAGCGCATCAGTCCGCACCTGTGCATACCCATCAATGAAGAACGTTATGCTTTCGGGCTCCCAGATCCGGTAGACATACTCATTCCAAGTGTGGGCTTTGTCGGGCTCTGAGATTGACCAAACGCGCAGTTTGGCTTCTCCACAATCGAGATTTCGTGCGATAGCTAAAAATTTTTCGGCAAGCTCGGCGTTTCCATTGATCAAGACATCGATGACTAATTGCCGCCCAATAGAAGCTGCAAGCGCAGCGCGTACACAACGTGCCAGAGTATCAGTAGTTTCGCGCGCCGCAAAAATCGCAATCGACCAAGAGATAAGAGTGGTAGTCATATGTGGAAACTTAATTTTTTATGACAAGCTATTCTAGTCTGGAATTCAGAGCAGAAACTTCTTCACAAGGAGGCATACCTTGTGAAGGGCGCACGATTGAAGTGTCAAGAAACTTGATTCTCAGAAAATGCTAAAATTGCATTGATTGCAGTAGCGAAACAACAGCAGCTACAAGGCATCATTTTGGTACTATGAGGAACGCGTACAAAGCATAAAGCGCTGGGCCAACTTGGCTGCGTGCAAACATGCCAGTAACAAAGAGTCAATGCGGGATACTAAGGTGGTTTAGTAGTATTTAGATACTATTTTCCGGTGTTTGTTGTTGCGCCCAGCCAAATCTGTGTGCCTTGTTGAGTACGGCTGAGCTTCCGTGATATATTGGAAGTTAGCATAATAGCAAAATCTAATTCTTGAACGGAATCCGATAATGAAAGTAGATGAAGTAGTCGCCGTAGTAGGGCTGGGATATGTCGGTTTGCCGCTGGCAGTTGAGTTCGGCAAGAAGGGACGCACCATCGGCTTTGATCTCTCGAGCGCGAAGATCGAGAACTACAAGCAATTCGTGGATCCCACCGGCGAAGTCTCGGGCGACGAACTGAAAGCAGCACGCCACCTCGAGGTCACGACCGACCCGGCGATGCTCGCACAGGCGGACTACATCGTGGTTGCCGTGCCGACCCCGGTCGACATCGCGCACAATCCGGATTTCACGCCGCTGATCGGCGCCAGCAAGTCGGTCGGCATGCACATGAAGCGTGGCGCCATCGTCATCTATGAATCGACCGTCTATCCTGGCGCGACGGAAGAGGTCTGCATCCCGCTGCTGGAAGAGAAATCGGGCCTGAAGTGGAAGCAGGACTTCCACGTCGGCTTCTCGCCGGAGCGCATCAACCCGGGCGACAAGGAACACACCCTGACCACGATCCTCAAGGTCGTCTCGGGTGACGACGACGAGTCGCTCGAGCGCATCGCCCAGCTGTACGAGTCGGTGATCACCGCCGGCGTGCACCGCGCGTCCAGCATCAAGGTGGCCGAGGCCGCGAAGGTCATCGAGAACACCCAGCGCGACCTGAACATCGCACTGATGAACGAGCTGGCCATCATCTTCGACAAGATCGGCATCGACACGCTCGAAGTGCTGAAGGCCGCGGGCACCAAGTGGAACTTCCTGCCCTTCCGCCCGGGCCTGGTCGGCGGCCACTGCATCGGCGTCGATCCCTACTACCTGACCCACAAGGCAGAGATGGTCGGCTACCACCCGCAGGTGATTCTGGCTGGCCGCCGCATCAACGATGGCATGGCCAAGTTCGTGGCCGAGAAGACCGTCAAGTCGATGATCTCGTCGGGCTTCCACGTCAAGGGCTCGAAGGTCAACGTGATCGGCCTGACCTTCAAGGAAAACTGCCCGGACCTGCGCAATTCGAAAGTGGCCGACATCGTCCACGAACTCGAATCGTATGGCGTCGAGGTGCACGTGTTCGATCCGCAGGCCGATGCCGCCGAAGCGCAGCACGAATATGGCATCAAGCTGGAAAGCTGGGACGACCTGCCGCAGGCCGACGCGCTCATCGCTGCCGTCCCGCACAAGGAAGTGCTGGCCATGTCGCTGGCCGATTTCCAGTCCAAGCTCAACCCGAACGGCTGCTTCATCGACGTGAAGTCGCAATTCGATGCGAAGGCCCTGCAGGAAGCCGGCTACTGCGTCTGGCGCCTGTAACCCGCTAGCCCCGCCCCGGCCGCTGTGCGCAAGCGCGGCGGCAACGCCGGCCACGGGCCGGCGTGACCGAGAAAGTATTCGAACGTGAACAAGTTTCAAGACGTCCAGCAACACCTGCTGCAGCACCGTTACCACTGGCTCGTGACCGGTGCGGCTGGCTTCATCGGTTCGAACCTGGTCGAGGCGCTGCTCCGGCTCGGCCAGCAGGTGACCGGCCTGGACAATTTCGCGACCGGACACCGCTACAACCTCGACCTGGTACGCGACGCCGTCGGCGCCGAGGCGTGGTCGCGCTTCTCCTTCATCGAAGGCGACATCCGCAGTGAAGCCGACTGCACCACGGCCTGCGGTGGCGTCGATTTCGTATTGCACCAGGCGGCACTGGGTTCGGTCTCGCGCTCGATCGACAACCCGGCCATGACCAACGAGGTCAATGTCACCGGCTTCCTCAACATGCTGGTCGCCGCACGCGACGCCAAGGTGAAGCGCTTCGTCTATGCCGCCTCGAGCTCGACCTATGGCGACCATCCCGACCTGCCGAAGATCGAGGAACGCATCGGTAACCCGCTGTCGCCCTATGCCGTGACCAAATACGTCAACGAACTGTATGCGAACGTGTTCGGCCGCACCTACGGGATGGAATCGATCGGCCTGCGTTACTTCAACGTATTCGGCCCGCGCCAGGATCCGAACGGCGCCTATGCTGCCGTGATCCCGCAATGGGTCGCGGCGCTGATCCGGAATGACGCGCTGCGTATCAACGGCGACGGCGAGACAAGCCGCGACTTCTGCTACATCGACAATGTGGTGCAGGCGAACATCCTGTCGGCGCTGTCTGCAAGCGAGGCCGCGAACCAGGTATTCAACATCGCGGTCGGCGACCAGACCACCCTGAACCAGCTGTATGAGACCATGCGCGGCCTGTTGCGCGGGCAGTTCCCGCACCTGGACGCGCACCAGCCGCAATACGTCGACTTCCGGCGCGGCGACGTGCGCCACTCGCAGGCGGACATTTCGAAGGCGGGAACCCTGTTGGGTTACCAGCCCACGCACCGGATCGGGGAAGGCCTGCAACAGGCGATGGCGTGGTACGTGCAGCACCTTGCGCCATCTGAGAGCACTAATGCACAAACAAACAAGCAATAAAAATCGGGGGCGCTACCGTGTTCAGGATCTCTAACCACTACGTGTCGAAGATCGTCTTTCTTCTGCTGTTCGTCGAAGTAATCGTGCTGCTGGGCGCGGCCTACATTGGCGCGGCGGTACGCATGCTGGAGTTCGGTGACGTTTCGACGGTGGCGCACCTCGATCACTTCTTCACCTCGGCCGTCGCATTCACCGTCGCGATCATCTTCAGCATGAGCGCGATGGGCATGTACCAGCTCGACTACGACGAAGGCCTGCGCCACCCGTTCTTCATGAAGCTGATGCCGTCGTTCATGATGGCCTTCGCCATCCTGGCGCTGGTGTTCTACATGGCGCCGGAGCTGTCGTTCGGGCGCGGCACCATGGCCGTCGTGTTCATCCTGGCCGCCGTCGGCATCTTCCTGGCCCGCATGGCCTTCTTCAAGTCGTCCGAGGCGCGCATCCTGCAGTCGCGCATCATGTTCCTCGGTGGCGGCCCGCTGGCCAAGGAATGCAGCGAGCTGGCGGCCAAGAATTCGAACTACCACAAGTACAACATCGCCGGCTTCATCCCGAGCCCGAGCGAAGAGCTGTGCGTCCCGGCCGAGAACCTGCTGAAGGTGCGCGACGGCGATTCGCTGGTCTCTCTGGCGCGCCAGTACAACGTGTCGGAAATCGTGGTCTCGGTGCAGAACCGCCGTGGCGGCTTCCCGATCAAGGAGCTGCTCGACTGCAAACTGCAGGGCATCCGTGTTACCGACGCCGCTACATTCTTCGAACGCGAGACCTGCCAAATCCGGGTCGACTCGCTGCAACCGTCGTGGCTGGTGTTCGGCGGCGGCTTCGACCAGAGTTTCGTCCGTACCTTCATGAAGCGCACCTTCGACCTGGTGTGCAGCCTGCTGATCCTGCTGATGGCCTTCCCGCTGATGCTGCTGGCGGCACTGGCCGTGAAGCTCGAGGATGGCGGCCCGGTGTTCTACTCGCAGGAACGGGTCGGCAAGGATGGCAAGACCTTCCGCGTCCACAAGTTCCGCAGCATGCGCGCCGATGCAGAAAAATGCGGCAAACCGCAATGGGCCGCGCAGAACGACCCGCGCGTCACCCGCTTCGGCAACTTCATGCGCAAGACCCGGATCGACGAGCTGCCGCAGATCCTCAACGTGTTCAAGGGCGAGATGTCCTTCGTCGGCCCGCGTCCGGAGCGTCCATATTTCGTCGAGCAGCTGATCGAGGTGGTCCCGTATTACAATGTGCGCCACAGCGTCAAGCCGGGCATCACCGGCTGGGCCCAGGTGCGCTACGGTTACGGCTCGTCGGCCGAAGACGCACTGCAGAAACTGCAGTACGACCTCTACTATGTGAAGAACAACAGCCTGTTCCTCGACGTGCTGATCCTGATTAACACCCTCAAGGTCGTCCTGTTCCGCAGCGGCCGCTAACGCGTCTACGCCCCCGGCAGGGTACACCTGCCGGGGACAACCCAACCGCCACCGCACCGCGCCGCCACCATCGACTTCATGGATGTTTCCCTGACCAGCATTGCGGCCTACAGCTACGCGCTGGTAGCCGTCTGCTTCCTCGTGCTGGGCGCGCCACTGGCCGTACGCCAGCGGCGCCGCCACGACGTCGCGCTCGGCCTGGCCTGCCTGTCCAGCGTGCTGTGGGGCGCGGCGCTGGCCTGGGAGGCTGCAGCCGGAAACATGTGGTCGCCGCTGACCGATTGCGCCGAACTGCTGCGCAATGCCGGCTGGTCGGTATTCCTGGTGGTGTTGCGCGGCCATTTCACCGATCCTGCCAGCCGCATGCCGCTGCGCCTGCAACCGGCGCTGGTGCTGGGCGCGCTCGTCTACCTCGGCTGCCTCGGCGCCGCGCTCACCGGCCACTGGGACCTGGCGCAGCTCGAGAGCTCGGGCGCGATCCCGATCGCGGTGCGGGTCGCCATGGCGGTGTCGGGCATGGTGCTGGTCGAGCACGTGTACCGCAACCGCACGCTGCACGAGCGCTGGGCAGTAAAATTTGCCTGCCTAGGCATCGGCGCCATGTTCGCCTATGACTTCTACCTCTACAGCCATACCATGCTGTTCCGCAGTGTGGATCCCGATATCTGGGCGGCGCGCGGGATCGTCAACGCCGTCACCGTCCCACTGATCGCCGTCTCGCTCGGGCGCAGCAAGCTCTGGTCATCGCCGCTGGCGGTGTCGCGCCGCGCGATGTTCCATTCGGCCACGCTGTTCGGCTCGGCCCTGTACCTGCTGGCGATGGGCTCGGCCGGTTACTACCTGCGCTACTTCGGCGGCAGCTGGGGCACCGTGATGCAGGTCACCTTCCTGTTCGCCGCGCTGATCCTGCTGGCCGGGGTGCTGTTCTCGGGCAGCTTCCGGGCCCGCCTAAAGGTCTTCATCAGCAAGCACTTCTATCGCTATAACTACGACTACCGCGAAGAATGGATGCGCTTCACGCGCACCCTGTCCAAGCCGGGACCGGACCTGGGCGAGCGCGTCATCGAGGCCGTCGCCGCACTGGTGGAAAGCCCGGGCGGCGCGCTGTGGCAGCGCCGCGAATCGGGCAGCTACGAGCCGGTGGCGCATTGGCAGGTACCGGTGGTGGCCGCGCTCGAACCGGCCGATTCCGCATTTTGCCAGTTCCTCGAGTCCAGCCAGTGGGTAGTCGACCTGCACGAGTACGCGCACACTCCCGACAAGTACGACGCCCTGGTGCTGCCGGAATGGCTGGGTGGCTACCTGCGCGCCTGGCTGGTGGTGCCGCTGATCCTGCACGGGCGCCTGTTCGGCTTCGTGCTGCTGCAGAATGCGCGCAGCCCGGTGAAACTGAACTGGGAAGTCATCGACGTGCTCGAGATCGCGGGCAGCCAGGCCGCCAGCCAACTGGCGCAGCAGGACACCGCCAACGCCCTGATGGTGGCGCGCCAGTTCGAGTCGTTCAACCGCATGTCCACCTTCGTCGTGCACGACCTGAAAAACCTGGTGCTGCAGCTGTCGCTGATGAATGCCAACGCGGCGAAGCACAAGGACAATCCCGAGTTCCAGGCCGACATGCTGGAAACCGTCGACTATTCGGTGCAGAAGATGAAGATCATGCTGCAAAAGCTCAGCCGCACCGAGAACCACGAGCAGCCCTTGCCGCTGGCAGTGGAGAAAGTCGTGGGCCAGGCGGTGGCGCTCAAGGCCGCGTTCGAGCCGCGTCCGCAGCTGCTGGTCGAGGATCCTTCGCTGCGCGTGCTGGCCGACCGCGAACGCCTCGAGCGTGTGGTGGGCCATTTGATCCAGAACGCGATCGAAGCGACCCCGCGCACCGGCAGCGTCCGGATCCGCCTGGCGCGCGAAGGCAAGCCGGGCGAGGCGGCGCAGGCGCTGATCGAGATCGTCGATACCGGCGAAGGCATGAGCGAAGAGTTCGTCCGCGAGCGCCTGTTCAAGCCGTTCGACTCGACCAAGTCGGCCGGCATGGGCATCGGCGTGTTCGAAAGCCGTGAATACATCTATGAACTGGGCGGCAGCCTGGAGGTGAGCAGCACGCCGGGCGCCGGCACCACTTTCCGGGTCATGCTGCCGCTCCACCAACAAGAAATGCAGGCGGAGCACAATGCACCGCGCGCCGCCTGATACGAGGAATACCGTGACCCAGACCAAACAGAAACTGCTCATCATCGAAGACGACCCGGGCCTGCAGAAGCAGCTGCGCTGGAGCCTCGATGCCTATGACGTGGTGGTAGCCAGCGACCGCGAGGCGGCCCTGGCCCAGATCCGGCGCCACGAGCCGGCGGTATGCACGATGGACCTCGGGCTGCCGCCCGATCCGGACGGCTCGACCGAAGGCCTGGCGACGCTGCAGCAGATCCTGGCGCTGGCGCCGGATACCCGCGTCATCGTCCTGACCGGCAACCAGGACCATGCCAACGCGGTCAAGGCGATCGCCATGGGCGCCTACGATTTCCACCAGAAGCCGTGCGACCCGGAAGTGCTCAACCTGGTGATCCAGCGTGCCTTCTTCCTGAACAACCTGCAGCTGGAAAATCGCCGCATGCAGCAGTCGCAGGCCGATTCGCCGATGTCCGGCGTGATCTCGCGCGACCCCGGCATGCTCAAGGTCTGCCGCAACATCGAAAAAGTCGCGCCAACCTCGGCCTCGGTCATGCTGCTGGGCGAGTCGGGCACCGGCAAGGAAGTGCTGGCGCGCGCGCTGCACCAGCTGTCGCCGCGCTCCAAGGAGCGCTTCATGGCGATCAACTGCGCGGCGATTCCGGAAAACCTGCTCGAGAGCGAACTGTTCGGCTACGAAAAAGGCGCCTTCACCGGCGCGGCCAAGCAGACCAAGGGCAAGGTCGAGCTGGCGCACGGCGGCACCTTCTTCCTCGATGAAGTGGGCGACCTGCCGATGCCGTTGCAGGCCAAGCTGCTGCGCTTCCTGCAGGAGCGCGTGATCGAGCGCATCGGCGGGCACGAGGAAATCCCGGTGGACGTGCGCATCGTCTGCGCAACCCACCAGAAGCTCAAGGAACTGTGCGCCCAGGGCCGCTTCCGCGAAGACTTGTACTACCGCCTGTCCGAGATCGTGGTGACCATCCCGCCGCTGCGCCAGCGCGAAGGCGACGCGGCGCTGCTGGCCCACCATTTCAAGAACAAGTTCTGCGCGGCGGAGTCGCGTCCATCGCTGCACTTTGCGCCGGATGCGATCGCCGCGATCGAAGCCTACGGCTGGCCGGGCAACGTGCGCGAGATGGAGAATTACATCAAGCGCGCGGTGATCATGGCCGACGGGAACACCATCGTCGCCGACGACCTCGGGCTGCCGGGCGAGGATGCGGAAGAAGAACCGATCAACCTGCGCCAGGTACGCGACGAAGCCGAGTACAAGGCCATCATCAAGGCGCTGGCACGGGTGGACGGCAACATCGTCAAGGCGTCCGAAGTGCTGGGCGTGAGCCGCCCGACCCTGTATGACTTGATGGGGCGCCACGGCATCAAGACCGGGGCATGAAGGCGCGCTGGTTGCTGGCCCTGCCAGTGCTGGCCGCCCTGGCCGGCGCCGTCGGCGGGGTGCTGTACCTGCAAGGCGAGGGCGTGACGCCGCGTGCACTGGCTCCGTATATCGAAAAGCGTACGTCGGGCCATAACGCGGTGATCGTCGCCGGCGGCCGGTGGGCCGGCGCCGTCCTGCGCCGGCTCGACCGCGGCGAGCAGGCGCCATATGCGCTGCCTGCCCTGGCCATCGGCGCCCAGCCCGTTCCGGCCGCGGCGCCCGTCGCCGGCACGCCGATGCTGGTGGCCTCGGTGGACGCGGCGCGGCGTGCCTTCGCAGCGGCCCTTCCGGGCGAGGTCATCACCTTTGCCCCGGGCGTGTACCGGATTAACGGATCCCTCCACGCCGCCCGTCCAGGCACCGCCGGCATGCCGGTCGTGGTGCGTGCCGAACGGCCGGGCAGCGTCACCATCGAATTCGCCACCCGCGAAGGCTTCGTGGTCGCGGCCCCGTACTGGACTTTCGAAAACCTCGATATTCGCGGCGCCTGCGCCCAGCCGGCATTCTGCGAACATGCCTTCCACGTGATCGGCCGGGGCGCGCATTTCGTCGCCCGTAACAACACCATCACCGACTTCAATGCCCATTTCAAGATCAATGGCGACCGTAACGGCTTCCCTGACAATGGCCTGATCGAAGCCAATACCCTCACGAACAGCGCGCCGCGGCCGACCCACAATCCGGTGACGCCGGTCGACCTGGTGGCCGCCAACGGCTGGATCATCCGCGGCAACCTGATCACCGACTTTATCAAGGCCGACGGTGACCGCGTCAGCTACGGCGCCTTCGCCAAAGGCGCCGCCGCCAACACCGTGTTCGAACGCAACGTGGTGCTGTGCGAGCAAAAGCTGCAAGGCCTGCCCGGCCAGCGGGTCGGCCTGTCGTTCGGCGGCGGCGGCACCGGCAAGCAGTATTGCCGCGACCGCAAATGCATCACCGAGCACGATAAGGGCGTGATGCGCGCGAACCTGGTGGCCGCCTGTTCCGACGCCGGCATCTACGTCAACAGCGCCGCCGGCAGCCGGTTGACGGACAACACGCTGCTTGACACCGCCGGCGTGCAGGTGCGCTACCCGGAAAGCAGCGCGCAGCTCGACGGCAACCTGATCGACGGCGCGGTCACCAACCGTGACGGTGGGGTGGTGCGGGAAGGCGACAACCGCAGCGGCTCGGTCGCGGCGCTGTATGCGGGGCTGCATCCGCAACGCGCCCTGTTTGCGGCGCCAGGCATGCTCGACCTGCGCTGGAGCGGCGCCGCGCCGCGGCACAGCGTCCAGGAACGCCTGCCGGACCTGTGCGGGGCCGCGCGCCCGGCATCGATGGCCTACGGCGCCTTCGAGGATTTCGCGGCCTGCCTGGCGCCGCGCAGCGCGCTGTCTTCGGCCAGCACCGCGTCGAACAGCGCGCCCAACTGAACGGTGCGGGCGCCACGTTCCTGGGTCCGCACCATCGCATCGGTTGCCAGCGGCGCGCTGCCTTGCGCCACCAGGTCGAGGAAGCGCTCCAGCGCCTGGGCGATGCCCTCGGCGTCGTCGAGCGGCCCGATGGTGTCGATGCCCAGCTTGCGCAGCGTCCGGGCGGTGTCGCCGTTCTCGTCGGTCAGCGCCAGCACCGGGCGCCCCGCGCGCAGGTATTCATACAGCTTGGCCGGCACCTGGTCGTTGCAATTGGACGCCTGCAGCACCAGCAGGGCGCCGGCGCCGAGCATCTCCGCCAGCGCGGCGCGATAGGGCAGGGCCGGCGCAATCGTCACGATGTCGTCGATGCCATGCTCGCTGGCCAGCGTGGCCAGCCAGTCGTCGTGCACCGGCGCGCGCAGCACCAAGCGGAAGGTGGCCGGCGTGATCCTGCCGCGTGCGCGCAGCGCGGCCAGGGCTCCGAACAGCGGGCGCGGATCGCGCTCGGAGGGGTAGACGATCCCGCTGTGAAGCAGGACCAACGGGCCTGCGGCCGGCGCCGGCGGCGTCTCCTGGCTGGCCGCGGCGAAGGCCGCTTCGTCATAGCCGTTCTCGATCAGGCAAATGCGCTCCGGCGGCAGCGCAGGATAGCGCGCGCGGTAGGAGCGCACCGCCCCGGGCGTGGTGCAGACGGCGCGGGTGCAGTGCGCAAGGGTCTGCGCTTCGATCCAGCCGACGATCGCGCGCTTGAGGCGGCCGGACGGGTGGCTGGCGTCGATCATCGGGTCGCGCAGGTCGGCCACCCAGGGCAGGCCGGTCAGGCGGCGCAGGGCGAGCCCGATCAGGTGCGCGCTGGCGATCGGGTAGGTCGACCAGATGAGCTGCGGGCGGTAGCGGCGGATCATGGCCAGGCCCGCGGGCACGGCGCCAAGCACCCACGACACCCAGCGGTCGGGCAACGCCATCGTGCCCAGGTAGCGGCCGCGCCAGGCCAGGTGGCGCGCCGTGTCGAGCGCAAATGCGCGGCGCACCACCACGCTGGAAGCGATATCTTTCATCTGGTCGGGTTCGGTGTCGGCATGGGCGCGCGGATGCGCGGTCAGCACCAGCGGTTCCCAGCCCAGGCCCGGCAAGTGCTGGACGAACTTGAGGGTGCGCTGGATCCCGCTGCTGCCGCGCTGCGGCGGGAAGTGGAAGGCAATCATCAGGGCACGTTTCACCATGAACGCAGCCAGTCCGCGGTCCAGGCGGCCACCTGGTCGCGCCATTCGCGGCGCGAGAAGGTATGGTCGGCCGGCGCCAGCTCGTGCCGTGTGAAGCGCGACGACTCCATCAGGGCCTGCCACCCCGGCGTGGCGGCCGTATCGGCGAATTCGCGCGCCGTCAGGTCGGCGCTGCTGAGCACCACCAGCACCTTGCCGCCGAAGCGAGACAGGGCGCCGTGCATGCGTTCGGGCAGCGCACGGCCGCTTCCGCTGCAGTCCTGGTCCTGTCCACTGCCCGGGCGCGGCCTGCTGGCTCGCGCCAGGATGTCGGCCAGCGAACGGACGGCGGCACGTACGTCGAAGCGGCCCGAGGCGATTTTTTTCCACAGGGCGGGCGACCGGATGCGCTCGCGGTAATAATGCTTGAGTGTGCTGCGCGCCAGCCCCTCGTCGGTACGCACCCAGGGGTTGAGCAGCACCATGCCGCTCACGCGCGCATCGCTTCCCGCGTACAGGGCCGCTGCCGAGGCGCCGTCGCACAAGCCCCACAGCACGACCTCTTCGAGCTCAGGCACGCCAGCGAAAAAGGCATCGATGGCGCTGCGTACATCGGGCGCGACGTCCTCGAAGCTGCGCATGTCGCCGCTGCTGTCGCCCATCCCGCGATAGTCGAAACGCATCGCCGCGATGCCCTGTGCGGCGAGGGCCCGCGCGAGCAGGGTGAACTGGCGGTGGCTGCCGGCTCGGTATTGCGGGCCGCCGACGATCACCAGTACGCCGCGGCGTGCCGGCTGTTCGGGCACGGTTGCCACGCCGTACAGCCCATCGTCATCGCAGGCGAAGACCAGCGCCTTGTCCTCATACCGCATGGTCCGGCTCCCGGATGGCGTCGCAGGTGGCGGCCACCAGGGCCGGGCATTCGGTGATCTCCTGGGTCGACCAGAAAGGCTGGCCGACCACCTGCCTTGCCTGCACCGGCACGCGCGCACGGCGCCAGCGCTCGATGGTGCTGGACGCCCCGGCCGGCAGCGGGCGGTCGGCGGAGGTGGCCAGTTCGAACCAGTGCACCGGGATCGCACGCGGCGCCAGCAGGGCCGGATCGAGCGTGTCGATCGCCTGTGCAAGTTCCGGATGCAGGTCGTAACCGGCAATTTCGAGCGTCTCGCCCCGCGCCAGCGCGGCACGCAGGCTGGCAGTGCCGGCCTTGGCGTCGCCGCCGCCGGACAGCATGTCGTTGGCCACCCGCAAGCGCAGGAACTGGGTCATGAATGCCTGTCCAGACAGCGCCGGCTGCCACAGGACGATGGCCGCCGGCGCTTTTGCGGCGCCGCGCACGAAGTCGAGCGCGAGTGCGCCGCCCAGCCGCAGTCCCAGCAGCGTCAGCGGTTGGCCGAGGCGGGCGTCGAGCCAGGCGCTGGCCGCCGCCAGGTCGCGTTTCCAGCCTTCCCAGCGCGCGTCGCCGAAGTCGCCGCTGCTGTCGCCGCAGCCGTGCAGGTCGATCTGCAGCACGCCGTAGCCGAGCGCCGCCAGCGCGCGCGCCTGCAGCGCGGCCATGCGGCGCGAGCGGTTCATTTCTTCGGCAAACGGATGCACGTACAGCACCGCGCCGCGGCAGGCGCCGGCAGCGGGGTGGAACAGGCAAAAGCGCTGCCCGCCGTCGACCACCAGGAAGAAAGGCTCCGCGGCGGCTGCGCGCGCCAGGGTCATGCGCCGCGCTTTTCTTGTACGAAGGCGGCCAGGCTGCCGAGCGTGGCAAAGGTGCTGGCGCTGATGTCGTCATCGTCCACCATGATGCCGAAGTGGTCTTCGAGTGCGCCGATCAGGCTCACGACCGCCATCGAGTCGAGTTCCGGCAGGCTGCCCAGCAGCGGCGAGTCTTCGGTGAGTGCATTGCCGGCAGCGCCCAGGTTCAGCACGTCGGTGAGGATATTCCTGACTTCGTTCAAATACATTCTTGCTCCGTTAATCCAGTGCAGGGGCCGTCGCGCGGGGTGCGCGCTGCAGCTTGCGGTGCCAGCTGCGCAGTGCGGGCCAGCGGTAAGTATTCAGATGGTAGAGCGTGCGCACCTCGTCCGTCCAGCGCAGGTGCCATTCCATCACCTTGCCATAGAATTCGATGCGCTTGAAGCGGCCTTCGTCGAACAGCTGGCGGGTTTCTTCCTCGCGCATCAGGAGGGTCGGCGACAGCGACCCGGCGACGCGTTCGTCATAAGTGGTCTTGAGCACCACGATGCAGTCGGGCCCTTCGATGCACAGGTCGGTCGCGGCGAGCTGTTCGCCGAACCAGTAGCGGTAGATGCTGCCGGCGCCACGCCGGCAGAACGCTTCCAGCATGTCGCGGTAAAACCGTCCCTGCGCATTGTCGGCATGGACCGCGGTGCCGCCGCCGGCTTTCCAGCCGGTGCTTTCGAGCCTGCCGTAATCGGCGACCGCGGCGGCCACCGCGTCGGGCGTGCGCACCACTTCCAGGCGCAGGCCGATGCCTTCGCGCTCGAGGCGGGCACGCTGCTTTTTCAGGTTGCCGCGCAAGTTCTTGCCGCGCGCGCTCCAGTAATCGTCGAAACTGCCCTGCACGGTGATGCGGGCGGTCTCGATGTAGTCGAGCGCCTGCAGGCAGCCGCCGTCCGATGGACGCGGCAGCAGTTCCGGGTCGCACTGGGTAATGGCGGCCACCAGCGCCAGGCCGGGCAGGGCGCGCACCAGTCCCTCGGCCAGCGTGGCGGTGTCGGTGCCGGGTGCTTGCAGCCAGATGCCGACCGGCGCCTGGGCCGGCTGGAAGGTCTGCCAGCGCGCGCGGCCGTTGGGCGACAACACCGCCATCGCCACTACCTGCTGTCCGAAGCGGCAGGTCGCCAGCAGCTCGTCGCCGCCGGCGAAGTGCGCCAGCAGTGGCAGCACGAAATCAGGCGCCAGCAGCGGCGAGACCGCGCCGGCCGCATGGAGGCGCGTCCATTCGGGGACGTGTTCCGCAAACCTGCGCGCCGGGACGAAGCTCCAGTTCACGCCGCCACCGCCTGTGCCAACAGCACCTGGCGCAGCTGGCCGGCCATCCACGCCAGCTCGTTCGGCCGCAGCTCCTGATGGCAAGGGAAGGCGATGACGCGTTGCGCCAGCATGCTGCTGTTGGCGCAGGTGCCGGCATCCACGCCCGGCCAGCGCGCGTGAGCGAAGCGCACCAGCGGCACCCCGGCCGCATGCAGCCGCGCAAACACGAATTCCGGATCGTCCAGCAGCAGCGGGAACTGCCACGGCACCACGCCCTCGGGCAGGGTAAAGAATAGCGGCCGGCAGCCGGGCAGGCCACGGGTCGCTTCCTCCAGCGCCAGGTAGTGGCGGCGCCGCAAGGTACAGATGCGGCGGCTAGAGGCCAGCTTCATGACCGCGCGCGAAAACCAGGCCGAGCGCTTGTCGACCCAGCGCGGTTCGAAATCGAAGCCGCTGTCCGACGAGGCCGGCGCCAGCGCGGCCCCGGCGCCCGTGCCGGAAGCGCCGCTGCGGCGCGCCTTGAGCGCGCGCCATGCCAGGTCCTTCAGTCCCATCGGTAGGCGCAGCAGGGCGCGCACGGCCGGCAGGCGCCCGTAGGCGAAGCTGTTCTCCAGCGTGGCCAGCGCGGCCTTGGCCTCGAAGCCCAGGCCGCCCGGCTGCAGCGCGACCGCGTCGAGCCGGTGGCGTGCCGAGACCAGGGCCCCGCCTTCGTAGGTCGGGAAGAATTTCATGCTGCTGGCAATGGCATAGTCGCCCCAGGAGCCGACCGGCTTGCCGCGGTGCTCGCCGAAGAAGCAGTGCGCGCAGTCTTCCAGCAACTGCAGGCCGCGCGCGTCGCAAAAAGCGCGAATCGTTTCCAGCTGCTGCGGGAAGCCGAAATAATTGGTGACCATGATGGCGCGCGTGGCGGGGCCGATGCGGGCCGCCACATCGGCCAGGTCGACCGAGGCATCCGGACCGACGCGGTAGAATACCGGGGTCGCCCCGCACCACAGCACCGGCGGCACCATCGAGGGGCTGTGGTAGGCCGGCACCAGTACTTCGTCGCCCTGCCGCACGCCCATCTGGCGCAGCGCCAGCGCGATCGCCACGCGGCCGCTAGTGACCATGCGTACCTGCCCGGCGTCGAGCACCGAGGGCGGCCGCGCGCCGCCGGCGGCCCCCGGCGCGCCGCTGAACGACGCGCGCGACAGCACGGGGGCGATCGGCAGGCTGGGATGGTGTGCGGTCATGTCGTTCATCTTCAGTTTGGGCAACACAGTATAACGGTGGCTGCCGCTTTTGCTGTTCTGGTATGAAACGAAAATGTTAAGATGGCGCCCGCTTTTCCCGTCCCTGCTGGCCTGTACAAGAAGGTTTGAATGAGCGACCTGGTTCACGATTTGATTTTCACGGCGGCGCACCGGGTTCCTGGCGCCGAGGCGCTGGTGTACGGCGCCGAGCGGCTCGACTACGCCGCGCTCGAACGCGCCGTGCGCGGCGCGGCGGCGCAGTTGCTGCGCGCCGGGCTCAAACCGCGCGAACGGGTCGCGGTCTATCTTGAAAAACGCGTCGAGAACGTCGCGGCGATGTTCGGCGCGTCCGCGGCCGGCGCCGTGTTCGTGCCTGTCAATCCGCTGCTGAAGGCGGCGCAGGTAGCGCATATCCTGGCCGACTGCGATGCGCGCGTGCTGGTCACCTCGAGCGAGCGCCTGCACGGGCTGGCTGAGGTGCTGGCGCAGTGCCCGGGACTGCGCACCATCATCGTGGTGGGCGCCGCGGCCCTGCCGCAGGCGCCGGGCGCGCTCCAGGTGCTGGCCTGGGAACGGGGCGCGGCACCGGCGCCGGGCGCAGCCCATCCGGCGATCGACGCCGACATGGCCGCGATCCTGTACACCTCCGGCAGCACCGGCAAGCCGAAAGGCGTGGTGCTGTCGCACCGGAACATCGTGGCGGGCGCGCGCAGCGTCGCGGGCTACCTCGGCAACACGGGCGGCGACCGCATCCTGGCGGTGCTGCCGCTCAGCTTCGACTACGGCCTGAGCCAGCTGACCACGGCTTTCCACTCTGGCGCCGCCGTGGTGCTGATCAACCATCTGTTCGCGCGCGACCTGCTCAAGGCCGTCTTCGCGGAACGGATCACCGGGCTGGCCGCGGTGCCGCCGCTGTGGATCCAGCTCGCGCAGCTGGACTGGCCGGCCGGCTGCAGCCTGCGCTACCTGACCAATTCGGGCGGCGCCATGCCGCGCGCCACCGTGGCCGCGCTGCGCGCCCGGCTGCCGGAGGCCGAATTGTTCCTGATGTACGGCCTGACCGAAGCTTTCCGCTCGACTTACCTGCCGCCGTCCGAGCTGGCGCGTCGTCCCGATTCGATGGGACGCGCGATCCCGAATGCCGAGGTGCTGGTGGTGCGTCCGGACGGCAGCCTGTGCGAGGCCAACGAACCCGGCGAGCTGGTGCACCGCGGCGCCCTGGTGTCGCTGGGCTACTGGAACGATCCCGCCAAGACTGCGCAGCGCTTCCGCCCGGCGCCCGGCCAGGATCCGGCGCTGCCGCTGGCCGAGCTGGCGGTGTGGTCCGGCGACACCGTGCGCCGCGACGAAGAAGGCTACCTGTACTTCATCGGCCGCAGCGACGACATGATCAAGGTGTCGGGCTACCGGGTCAGCCCGGCCGAGGTCGAGGAAGCCTTGCACGAGAGCGGCCTGGTCGAGGAAGCGGTCGCCTTCGGCGTGCCGCATCCGGTGATGGGCCAGGCCATCGTCCTGCTGGCGGTAGCGCGCGAGGCCGGTCTCACGCCCGCCCTGCTGCAGAAAGAATGCCAGCGGCGCCTGCCGGTTTGGATGGTGCCGGCCCATATCGCGCTGCTCCCCGGCCCATTGCCGCGCAATCCCAACGGCAAGTTCGACCGTCCGGCGCTGCGCGCGCCCCTTGTTGCGCTGTTCGAAAGCGAATGATCCCATGAGCGTCACCAAACCAATCCATGCCGCGCAAACCGGCTTTCCCGTCGCCGACGGCTGCCTGCAGGTCGGCGGCATTCCCGTCACGCGCCTGGCGCAACGGGTCGGCAGCACGCCTTTCTATGCCTATGACCGACGCCTGCTGTCGGAGCGCGTCGCCCAGGTGCGCACACACATGCCGGCGGCACTCGAGCTGCATTATTCGGTCAAGGCCAACCCGATGCCGGCGCTGGTCCAGCACCTGGCAGGCCTGGTCGACGGCCTCGACGTGGCTTCCGGCGGTGAACTCAAGGTGGCGCTCGACACCGGCATGGTTCCGGGGCGCATCAGCTTTGCCGGTCCCGGCAAGTCCGAGGCCGAGCTGCGCCAGGCCATCGCCGCCGGCGCCTGCATCCACGCCGAATCGGAACGCGAGCTGCGCACCGTGGCGCGCCTCGGCGCGGACTTGGGCATCGCGCCCCAGCTGGTATTGCGGATCAACCCGGATTTCGAACTGAAGGGCTCCGGCATGCGCATGGGCGGCGGCGCCAAGCAGTTCGGCATCGACGCCGAGGAAGCGCCGCGCATGCTGGCGCTGGCGGCCACGCTCGGGTTGGACGTGCAGGGCTTCCACATCTTCAGCGGCTCGCAAAGCCTGAAAGCCGATGCGATCATCGAGGCGCAGGCGCAGACCGTGGAGCTGGCGCTGCGCCTGGCCGAGGCCAGCAGCAACCCGGTGCGGATGCTCAATATCGGCGGCGGTTTCGGGATTCCTTATTTCCCGGGTGAGGCGCGCCTTGACCTGGCGCCGATCGGCGCCGCCCTCGACCTGCTGCTGCCGCGGGTGCAGTCAGCGCTGCCCCAGGCCAAGGTGTCGATCGAACTGGGACGCTACCTGGTGGGCGAAGCGGGCGTGTACGTGGCGCGCGTGGTCGACCGCAAGGTCTCGCGCGGCCAGGTCTTCCTCGTCACCGATGGCGGGCTGCACCACCACTTGGCGGCATCGGGCAATTTCGGGCAGGTGATCCGCAAGAATTATCCGGTGGCGATCGGTAACCGGATGGGTTCCGGCGACACCGAGGCGGTGTCGGTGGTGGGGCCGCTGTGCACGCCGCTCGACGTGCTGGCCGACCGGATGGAACTGCCGCGCGCCGATGTGGGTGACTTGGTGGTCGTGTTCCAGTCGGGCGCGTATGGCCTGAGCGCCAGTCCGACAGCCTTTCTGGGTCACGCGACGCCATCTGAAGTGCTGGTCTAATCGCGTCAGGCGCCTTACACGGCTATGCGCGGATAAACGCCGCCGCTGCGTCGCGCCACGTCGCGCCGCACGACATCAAGTTTTTCCATCAGACGCTCGATCGACTCGAAGTGCTTGCCCTCATCACTCAGGCACGAGGACGCCTGCTGCGCGAGGTTGCTGAGCGCGGCCACGACCTTGTCTTCCATCTCGAAACGGTTCGTTTCCGGTACCGGCGGCGTCCAGTTCTCGGTCCAAATACCCCTCTTGCGCAGCCCGCGTTTAACCGAGGTCTTGATCTTTTCAGTTGCAGTAAAATTGCGTTCCATGTCGTAAATGCTCGCAATCGTGTGCGGCGAGTAGGACATGTTCAGCGACTGGCACCAGTCGTTCCACTTGAAGTCGAGGATGTGGTCATAGCATGTAACCGGAATCCAAGGCACGCGCAGCGCGTCCGCCACGATCGCCGCGTGCATCGCCTCCGCGATCACCAGCCGCGACTGGCGCAGCTGGAAGATCGTTTCGTTGATGTCATAGGCCGGATCGATGTAGTTGATGCCGGCCTTCTCGCATAATGCCTTCCAGTCGGCAAATCGCGAACTAGCATGATGCGGCATGAAGGACACCATGCCGGTCGGCCTGACAGGGCGGTTAGGCAAGACCTGGGTCAGCAGAACAGCGGGGTCGGTAATCGCCAGCGAAGGATCGATGCCCAGGCGTTGCGCCGACAGGGGGCCGCGTACGCAGTAGAACTGCCACTTGTCGTCGATTTTTGGGAACTGGTGGTAGCCCACGCCAGAGCCGAATACGTACTTGGTCGGCATGACCGGCGCGCGGCTGTTAATGAGCGTGCCGATCCCGACTAGCACTTCTGAATCGTCGTTATCGAACAGTTCCGGCGCCAAGTTGTACCAGATCAAAGAATTCAGGTCGTCGCCAAAATTGCCGATCGGGTCTTTATAGTAAAAAAGTTTCATTCTTCGTGGGGTCGCTGTGAGGGGGGAGGAAAGCCGGTACGGCGCGACTGCATGACACGGTGCAGCACCGTGCTGATGGTCTTGGTGTGATGTTCGATCGAATAATTGCGTGCCTTGCGTGCTGCATGTTCGCCGAGTGAGGCGGAGAGGACCGGATCGGACAGCAGGCGTTTGACCGCAGTTGCCAGCACTGCTGGCTTGCGCGGTTCGATCAGAAGGCCGTCGACTTCATGCTCGATGACGTCGAGCGGCCCGCCTTCATTCGAAGCGATTGTTGGCTTGCCCATCGCCATGCCCTCGAGGAAGGTCCGACCAAACGGTTCCGGCTTGGTCGACGCATGTAGGACGACCGAACTGATCGACAGAATTACAGGGATGTCCTGGCGCGCGCCCAGCAGGCGCACGCGTCCGCGCAATGCAGGTGCGCCGGCCTTGCGCGTGATGTCCTCGGCATAGCGGTTGTCTTTGCCATACGCCGAGCCGACTAGCAGAATCACTGCGTCGGGGAACGCCTCTAGGATGGCGGGGGTGGCCTCGATCAACACGTCCTGGCCCTTCCAGTCGATCAGACCACCAACCAGCGTAATCACCGGCTCATCTTCGGCCAGGCCGAGCTCTCCACGAAGTACGGCGTCCGGCGCCTGCGGATGGAACTGTGTCAGGTCGAGCCCTTCCGGAACGACGGTGCATTTCTCGGCCGGCAGCCCAAGTTCGATGAGTTCCCGCTTGACCGCGCGCGACACGGCGATGCAGTGGTCGATGTGTTGCAAGACCCAGCGGTTGCCGCGAGTATCCGCATTGAAGCCGCGTGCGTGTAGTACCAACGGCAAGCGCGCCAGGCGAGCACCGACGGCCGCCGCCATGTTGCAGCTGCAGTCGTTGTTCAAGTATACGAGGTCGACCCCACCCTTGCGGAACGCACGGTAGTATCTCAATGCGTACGGCAGCATGTTGAACACATTGTCCAGGGTCGACGCGAATGGAGCCCCATGACGCAGCCGGGCAGGATCCAGAAGCGACTGAGCGGGCATATGGCGCCAGCGGCCCAGCCGCTCGAGGCGCCGGTAGGGATCGGTGCCCAGGCTGGTGAAGAGGTGAGGCCTGAACTCGGACGGAATCTTTTCGAGGAAAGCGGCAAGCGAAATGATCGCGCCGCCATAGCCAGCGCCGTTCTCGCAGAATCCGACGTTGATGCTGTTGTTGTTCATGGATGTCTTGTGCATATACCTGCCATTTATCCCCGCACCCGCGTGGCTACCCACTGGTGCGCCTGATATAGATGGATCCTAACAGGGTGTCTGGTCCAGACAATCCCAATGAGCCACCCGATCAGGGCGCTGAGCCCGCCGACGACGAGTTCAAGCCAGGCATGCTCGCTATTCATGAAGGCCCACATGACAAGCGCTGGGCCGGCTGCACTGCACAAAGTGACGAGGGCGCTTTTGAATGTTGAGCGCAGCACGCCGCGCAGCCCGATGCCAGTGGCCGCGTGCAAGCGACGTGAGATAATTGCAGCGGTATAGCACTCCGCGAGGACCAGCGCGGCGGCAATCGCAACCAGACCGAATGGGCTGGCAAGGAGGATCGCTCCGATGCGCACCGGCTGGGTCAACACCTGGCTTACCGTCGCCTGGCCCACTTTTCCATGCGCGATCATGACGTCGGCCGCGAAGGTCGTCAGGCTGGTGATGGCGCCAGCCACGCATAGGACCTGCACGACCGGTACCGAAGCGTCCCATTGCAGACCGTACAGCACGCGTATGATGGGCAGGGCTAGCAAGCCGATAACAGTGAAGAATGGCCAGGCAAAGACGCTCAAGTACTCGACAGCGGAGCGGTAAGCTTGGCTGATATCGCCTTTCTCGCGCCGCAGTTGCGAAAAGTAAGGTAGTACGAGCGGCACGATGGCCCCGTTGACGAGCGTCCTGAACATCTGGACCATGCCGTTGGCCCGGCTGAAATAGCCCGATGCCGCCAGGCTGATCACCTTCCCGATAATGACGTCTGGACCGTTGGTGCCGAGGACGCCGACAAGGTTCCCCAGACTGTTGATGCTACCAAACGACAGGATTTCGCGCATCTTCTTAAAACTTGGAATAAAGGGCGTGCCCTTCGTGCGCAAGATCATGGCGGCAATCCCGAAGGACAAGATGCCGGCAAAATTCGCCCATGCCAGGCTGAGCGCGCCAAAGTCCTGGATGGCTAACGTAACTGCGGTAATGACGTGACATACCGAACTTGTGACACGGACAATCAGGATTTTTTTGAACTCCATGTTGCGCCGGAAGATCGCGGTCAAGAGGCCACCCAGCGGCGTCAGCGCGAAACTGGCCGACATAACAACGAGGATGTCGGCTACGCGCGGCTCGTGGTAGAAATCGGCGACCAGCGGGGCGGACGAATATAGCAACAAGGCAATGGCTCCGGCCAAGATAATTGCCACGCCATACGCCGATCGGATGCGCTCGGGCGTTAGTTCTTCGACTGCGATGAGGTATTTTCCGACACCGAAATCGCGAAACACATGCAGCATGGCCATTAGAAAGGCTGCAACTGAATAAATTCCGATTTCTTCCGGGGTAATCAGCCGGGCCAAGAACATGACGCCGATAAACTGTATTGCCATCTCAGTATATTGTGTGGCAAACGACAGGCCGAGCGATTTTTTTAGATAACTCATGATACTTTTCCACTCAACCAATACAGCAACCGTCCAGCAAACAAAAGCGGATGGCTGTCCCAAGGGCGGCTGCGCGGAATGGTGAAACGGCCGCTGTGGCGGGTGGCCGGGCCAACGGCCGTGGTGAAGGCCGCGTCATAGCCTGCTTCCTCGACTATGCGTGCGTGCCGCATATCGAAATCAATGTTCTGTTTACCGTTTGGATAGGCAAACAGACGCAAGGGTTTGCCAAGGATCGATTCGAGCTCTTGTTTGTTACCGACAATTTCGGCATGTGCTTCATCATCGCTAATGCAGTTGAGAATGGGGTGTGTGATGGTATGTCCACCTATTTCGATGTTGTTACGGTCCAGCGTCAGCAGCATGTCACGCGTGAGCATCAGTTCCTGTTCCAATGGAGAGCCCACTAGGGTCTCGAGCTTACGATTCAGACGCGCACGCATGGGGGGCGGCAAGTATTTGGAACGCTCCGTCAATGCACGGGCGGTCTGCTGGCGGTCTTGCATCGTATGCAGGGGATAGCTGCCAAAGCCAATATCATGCAATTCCAATTTCTCCCCTGAAAGCCGCCTAGTAGCTTCAAGAATGACGTCGTTCCACATGCTGCCATGATCGATATGGCCGGTCGTTACGAAAACAGTGGCCGCAAGTCCGTATTCCCGCAGGATGGGCAGTGCAAGATCGTGGGTCGAGCGGTAGCCGTCATCAAACGTAATTGCAATCGCACGCGGCGGCATGCGTCCCGTTCCTAGCAGCTGGATCGCATTGTACAAAGGCAGAACATTGAAGCAGTTGGCGAGTAGATCCATCTGCCAGCGGAAGGTGTCGATAGTCGGTTCGGAGTCCAGTAGTGGGTCAGCTTGTTCCAGGATCCGGTGGTAATTGACGATACAAAGACGGCCTTCTCCCAAGGAAGTGGGTGCGATTGTATTGCCCAGCTTGCGGAGCAGGGCGCCGGCAAGCTTGATCGTAGTTGTGGCCTTGGTCATGTTCCCCATAATGTCAAGCTGCGTTTTCGTGTCCGAACTTGCGGCGGGCAAGATCGTTCGCCGGTCGCGTCGGCGAAGGGTATGCATGAATTGTTCCATCAGCATCTTCAGCGGCATTCGTAAGCTTGGCCAGCTCAGCTGGAACGATACGGGATTCGAGCACAATCACTAGTCCGAAAAGCGTAAAAATAAGATCGAAATAGGCGAAGCTAAGAGCGGCGCCGCCGAAAGCGAAGGCAAAAATGCTCAGCTGGATCATGGTCGATACTGTCGCCAACCAGGCCGGACCACCTGCGCGCTTGACTGTGCGTGCTGCGCGGCCCGCTTTGCGCCACGCAGTGATTAGGCATGCAACGTAAATAAATAAGCCGACGAAACCATGATCGCCTAGCACCTGAAAATAAACACTGTGGGCAGCGCGGGCGAAGTTGGCAGGCGGTAAGGCATCGCCAGTATAGAACCAGGCATATTCATAAAAATGCCTGGTTAGCTCTGAATAGACCGAAAACGTTTCAAGTGCTTTGAAGCCGCCGCCGAAGAGAGGATGTTGGGTAGCCATAATAAAGCTCAGCTTCCAGGCGACCACGCGACCCATGAACGATGCATCTTCATTGGCCGATTCGATGGTGTCGATACGAGCGGTCCACTCGGAAGAAACGTAATTAGCCAGCACTGTAACCAGAATCACAGTGAAAACGGCCATTAGTGCCTTTCTTTCACTCTTCATGAAAAGATAAGCACCGAGGGTGAGCAGTGCGATAAAACCACCGCGCGACTGGGTGCCAATGACGGCAAATATGAGCAGGCACATGGTGCCAATGAGGCTTATCTGCAGGATGCGAGAGCGCCAGCCGTACTCTCCAAGCAAATAAACGCAGATCGGCAATGTCATTACGAAGGCCAGGGCCAATTCGTTGCGGTCGCCTAGCACGTGTCCACTAAGACCCGTAATCATGTGACTCCCGCCACTCGCGATGAACTTGAGCGCTTCCAAATTTCCATAAAAACCGACCGACAAGACGATGCCCCATAGAAGCACATCGATGTGAAGTTTCTTCTCGATGATCGCTAGGACGAACATGAAGAGCACTACTACCTTCAAGAAGCGGTTCCAGTATTCCCACGCAATTTCAGGCCGGCCAATCGTCATGATCGTACTGAGCGTGGTCCAGATGAAGAAAAGCAGAACCAACACACCAAGCCCGGTTAAGCGGAATTTTGGTTTGTCTTTTTGCGCTAGGTAAGTAAAGATTGTTACCCCAGCAAAGAGCAGGTTGTAGCGAATACTACCGGCAATGCCATACACCCAACCGTTAGGGAAGAACAATGCCGTCCATGGCCACATTGCGAGCGCAATGAATGACCGTTGTGCCATTGCGTAGAGCATCAGCGGCAGCATTGCCAGAAGAAAGATGTCCCTCATCGTGTCAGCCTTTCCCGCCTTTTCTGTGATTTTTCTTGTCTTCTCGGAGAGCCCATAGGCACAAGAAAACCACTCCCAGGAGATCCGAGCACCACAATATCGTTTCCATGTGTGACCAACTATCCTTAAAGTGATGTGTGCGCAAATATGCGTGCGCGTTGCGGCTGTGTACGAGTCAATATGGCATCGAAGATGCGTAGTTGGCCGGTGCTGGTATCGTCCCAGCTGAAACCCTCGGCATAACGGCGCGTCGCCGCACGGTCCGGGTAGGCGGCGCGCAGCGCATTGACGGCATCGGCTACGCCGCGCGGGCTGCGCTCGGCCATCAGGACACCGGCTTCCGGCGCGGCCACCACCTCGGGCGTGCCGTACACGCGGCTAGCCACCACAGGGGTGCCGCAGGCCATCGATTCGAGCAGCACGTTGGCCCAGCCTTCGCGGCTCGAGGCCAGCACCAGCGCATCGGCGCGGCCGTAATGTTCGCGCAGTTGCGCCTGCGGCACGGCGCCGAGGAAGCTGACGCGCCCGTCGACCTTCAGCTCGCGCGCCAGGTTTTCCAGCATGCCGCGGTTGGGACCGTCGCCGGCCACCACCAGGCGCACGCCCGGCAGCAGCGGCAGCGCGCCAATGATCAGTTCCTGCGCCTTGACCGGTACCAGATGGCCCACCGTCAGCAGCGTGAACGTGGCATCGGCAGCGCGTTCCACGGGTTGGAACAGTTCCAGGTCGACGCCGTTGCGCAGCGAGGTCACGCGGTCGGCGTCGACGCCCAGCGCCACCACCTCGTCGCGCAGCGCGTTGCAGACCGTGATCACGGCGTCGGCACGGCGCGCCGCCCACCGGATCATGCGGCGCGGCAGCGGGTACTGCGGCAGCAGGGTGATGTCCGAGCCGCGCGCGGTGATGACGAGCGGTTTGTTGAAGTGGCGCGCCAGCATGGCCGCGGCCACGCCGTCCGGATAGAAGTAGTGGGCGTCAATCAGGTCGAAGTCATAGCCTTCGTCGATCAGGCGCGCGATCGCCGGCTTGACCGCCTGCGCCAGCAGCAGCGGCGCGAGGTTCATGCCGACCTTCGGCAAGACGGGGTAGCGCGGGTGCGCGACCTGCAAGCCGTGGCGGGTTTCATGGCGCGGCACGCGCGCCTGCTTCGCATAGCTGCCAAAACGCGGGTGGCTCGAGGGGAACCACGCCACCGGCGCCACCACGCGCGCCTCGACCTGGCCGCTGGCGACCAGGTGGCGCAGGCGCGTTTCCACGAAAATCCCGTGGCCGGGCTTTTCCGCGTTCGGGAACAGCGTACTAAACGTCAGGATCTTCATGCAGCGACGGACCCCGTCAGGCGGCCGTAGATGTTCTTGTAGCGCGCGACGCTGACGGGCCAGTTGCGTTCGCTCTCGACGTATTCGCGGCCGGCTGCGCGTAGCGCCGGCCAGCGCTCCTGGGCGCCCAGCAGGGCGCCGACCTTCTCGGCCAGCGACACCGGGTCGTCGGCCTTGAACAGCACGCCGGTCTTGCCGTCGGCGATCAGCTCGAGGTGGCCGCCGACGTCCGAGGCGGCCAGGATGCGGCCCTGGGCCATCGCTTCGAGCGGCTTGAGCGGCGTGACCAGATCGGTCAGGCGCATCGAGAGGCGCGGATAGACCAGCACGTCGAGCAGGTCGTAATAGGTCTGCACCTGCTCATGCGGCACGCGGCCGGTGAACACCACCTTGTCGGTGATGCCGAGGTCTTGCGCCAGCTGGCGCAGCTGGGCGTCTTGCGGGCCGCCGCCGACCAGCAGCACGCGCAGGTCGGGCAGGGAAGCAGCCAGTTGCGGCACGGCGCGCAGCAGGATGTCGAGGCCCTCGTAGGCATAGAACGAGCCGATGAAACCGATCAGGCGGGTGCCCTGCAGGCCGAGCTTGGCCTTGAGTTCCTGGTCGGCGCTGCCGCCGACCGAGAACTTGTCGATGTCGACCGCATTCGGGATCACCGTGACCTTGTCGGCCGGGATGCCGCGCGCGACGATGTCCTTGCGCAGGCCTTCGCAGATCGTGGTGACGGCGTCGGCGCGCTTGAGCGCCCAGGTCTCGAGCGCGCGGGTGGCGCGGTAGCGCAGGCCGTTCTCGCTGCTGGTGCCGTGGTCGACCGCGGCGTCTTCCCAGAAGGCGCGCACTTCATACACCACCGGGATGCCGAAACGCTTGCCGGCGCGCAGCGCGGCGATCGCGTTGAGGCTCGGCGAATGCGCATGCAGCACGTCGGGTTTCACCTGCGGGATGATCTCGGCCAGGCGGCGCGTGAGGCCGTCGATGACTTCCTTCTGATTCAGTACCGGCAATTTGGCCAGCGCGCTTTTCGAGGCCGGGGTGCGGTAGAAGTGCAGGCCGTCCACGGTGTCTTCGAGCTGCTCGCCCGAATGCTGCTTGGAGCCGGTGACGTGGAAGGTTTCCCAGCCGAGCGCGCGCTGCTCGCGCAGGATCGAACGGGTGCGGAAGGTATACCCGCTGTGCAGCGGGATCGAGTGGTCGAGGACGTGGAGGACTCGCATGATTCTTGTGGTTCCGGTTACGCGGTTGTGCGTTTTATTCTGCGTTGAGATTCAAGCGGCTGCGACGGCGATGGCCGGGGCGGCGACGGTGGCGGCGGCCGGACTGGCTCCGGCGGCACCGTTCTTGCGCAGGAAGGCGTCGAACATGAGCACCGACCACAGGGTCGTGCTGTGGTCCTTGGCGCTGGACTGGTGTTCATCGACCATCTGCTTGAGGAAGGCCGGGTTGAAGATGCCGGTGTCGAGCAGGGCGGGATTGAGCACCGCGCGCCGCATCGTCTCAAGCAGCGGGCCGCGCAGCCAGGCCGCCAGCGGGATCGAGAAGCCCTGCTTCTTGCGGTACAGGATGTCGTCCGACAGGTGCGGCTGCAATGCCTTCTTGAAGATGTACTTGCCTTCGCCGTTGCGCAGCTTCGAGCTCGATGGCAGGCCCGACACCCATTCGACGAACTTGTGGTCCAGCAGCGGCACGCGCACTTCGAGGGCGTGCGCCATGCTGGCGCGGTCGACCTTGGTCAGGATGTCGCCCGGCAGGTAGGTCTTCATGTCGAGGTACTGGATCAGCGACAGCGGGTCGTCGGTCGGCGCATTCGCCGCATAGCCGCGCATCACTTCGACCGCGCGGTAGCCCTGCAGGCGGCGCTTGAAGCCGTCCGAGAACAGCTGGCCGCGGAGCCGGTCGTTGTTGATCGACACGCCGTGGAAATAGCCTTCGGTGAGGTCGCGCGACAGCGACTCGAACGTGGTCTTGGCGCGGAAGATGCGCGGCGCCCAGTCAGCCTTCGGGTAGGCCGCGCCGAGCAGGCCGAAGACAGGTTTGCGCACCGCCAGCGGCAGCAGCGAGCGCACGCGCTCCTCGCCCATGGCCATGCGGTGGCGGCGGTAGCCGGCGAAGCTCTCGTCGCCGCCGTCGCCCGACAGCGCAACGGTGACGCGTTTCCTGGCCAGCTGGCAGACGCGGTAGGTCGGGATCGCCGAGCTGTCGGCATACGGTTCGTCGTACAGCGCGGCCAGGGTATCGAGCAGGCCGTAGTCGTCGGTGTCGACGGTTTCGCACTGGTGGCGCGTCTTGTACTGCTCTGCCACCTGGCGTGCGTAGTCGGATTCGTCGAAGGCCGGGTCGTTGAAGGCGATCGAGCAGGTGTTCACCGGGCCATCGGTCACGCCGGCCATCATCGCCACCACCGCGCTCGAATCGACGCCGCCCGACAGGAAGGCGCCCAGCGGCACGTCCGAAATCAGGTGGCTCTGCACCGCTTCGCGCAGGCGATTGATGAGTTCTTCTTCCATCTCACGCTCGGACATGGCCGCGTGCGGGGTGAACGGCACGTCCCAATACTGCTTCGACTTCGGCAGCGGCTGGCCGACGCGCAGGGTCAAGGTGTGGCCCGGCAGCAGCTTGAAGGCGTCGGTGAAGATGGTGCGCGGCTCCGGCACGTAGCCGTAGGCGAAATAATCCTCGACCGCGAGCGGGTCGATCTCGCGCCTGAGGTTCGGCAGCGAGAGCAGCGACTTGAGTTCCGAGCCGAAGGCGAACATCCCGTCCGGCAGCACCGCGTAGTGCATTGGCTTGATGCCGATACGGTCGCGCGCGAGGAACAGGGTTTGCTTCAGGCGGTCCCAGATTGCAAAGGCGAACATGCCGCGCAGGTGGCCGACGCAGTCTTCGCCCCATTGTTCATAGGCGTGGACGATGGTTTCGCTGTCCGACGGCGTGCGGAAGCTGTGCCCGAGGCCTTGCAGCTCGGTGCGCAGTTCTCGGAAGTTGTAGATCTCTCCGTTGAACACGAGGGCGATGGTTTCGTCCTCGTTGAACAGCGGCTGCAGCCCGGCTTCGAGCGCGATGATCGACAGCCGGCGGTGGCCGAAGCCCAGTCCCGGCTCGAGGTGGAGGTCGCCTTCCACCGGGCCGCGGTGGAACTGGCTTTCGTTCATCCGGTGCAGCAGCTCGCGGTCGATCGCGCGGTTGCCCTGCATGTCAAAAATTCCAACTATTCCGCACATGGTGTAATCGCTTTTTTTCGTGTTGTCTTGGTCTGGCACAGTTCGTCGTACAGGGCGACGTAGGCGGCCAGCATGGCCTGCATGCTGTACTGCTGTTCGACGCGGGCGCGTCCGGCGGCGCCGTGGCGGCGCGCCAGCGCGCGGTCACGCACATAAGGGGCGATCGCCGCGGCCATGGCGCGCGGGTCGGCGGCCGGCACCAGGGTGCCGGCGACGCCGTGTTCGACCAGGTCGGGAATGCCGCCTACGGCGGTGGACACCACGGGCAGTTCGCTGGCCATGGCTTCCAGCAGGGTGACCGGGGTGCCCTCGGCAATCGAGGACAGCGCGAACAGCGAGAAGCTGCGCATCACCGGCGCGACGTCGCTGCGCGGACCGGCGAACCAGACGCTGTCCTGAAGGCCGTTTTGCGCCACCTGCGCCTCGAGCTGTAGGCGCAGCGGGCCATCGCCGACCAGCACCAGGCGCAGGCGCTCGTCCGGCAGCAGCTGGCACAGCTGGGCGAAGGCCTCGACCAGGGTGAACTGGTCCTTGACGTCCTGCAGGCGTCCGACGGTGCCGATCACGAAGGATTCCCGGTCTTGCCACGGCTCGCCATTGGTCGCACCTGCGGCGCGGAAGCGTTCGGTGTCGACGCCGTTGTCGATCAGCTGCAGCTTGTGGGCGGGAATGCGCACCCCCCGCTCGAGCCAGCTGCGCAGGTCGCGCGACACCGGCACGTAGCGGTCGATGAAGGGCGTGACCAGGCGGCGCAGCAGGTTGTGCTTCGGGTTGACGCCCTGCGGGTCGCGCGCGTCGCGGCCGTGTTCCGCGTGCACCCGCACCGGCACGCCGGCAGCCCAGGCGGTGGCGGCGTATTCGATGGTGCCGAGGTTATAGGTGTGCAGGACCGCCGGGCGCAGGCGCCGCAGGAGGCGGAACATGTCCGTGTGGGTACCCAGTCCCAGCCCGGCCGGCTTGTGCAGCGCGAACAGCTCGACGCCAGGACGCGTGATGCGCTGGGCGAAGTCGGTATAGTCGGTCAGGCAGATCACGGCGTGGCGGTAGCAGCCCGGCGGCATCCGGTTGATCGTATCGACCAGCAGCGTCTCCAGCCCACCGATGTCGAGGCGGTAGATCAGGTGCGCAACCAGTTGCGGCTGCTGCAGCGAGGCTGGTACACCCATCATCTCAACGCCCTCGCGCCGCTGCCAGCGTGGCGTCGACCGCGCTGAAATGCTGCGCCAGGAAGGCGCGCAGTGCGGTACGCGCGGCGTCCGGGTTGTCCCCGGCCGGGGTGGCGATCGACACCAGGGCGCCGTCATCGCCGCGGAACTGCAGCTTGCCCTGGGCCTGGCGCAGCTTGCCGAGCACGTTGCTGGACAGGTAGCGGCCGTCGACCCACATCACGTTCCAGACCACTAGTTGCCCGCCAGGGCCGTCCAGCAGCACCTCGCGCAGCGGCAGCTTGTGGTTGCTGGCGTCTTCGGTACGCAGCACCGAAGCGGTTTCGTGGTACGCGTTCTTCTCACCCGCCATGCGGTTGACGGAGCTGATCAGGCCCTTTTGCTTGGTCTGGTTGCGGTAGTACAGCAGTTGCAGTTGCACCGGGCGGCCTTCCGGCGCGGCGTACACGCGCTCCAGGCGCGCATCCGGTTCCAGGTAGTCGACTTTCCAGTCGGGGAAGGACTGCGCCGGCGGCAGGGCCACGGCCGGCTCGGCAAGCGTAACCGCCTGTGAATTGTGGTTGGCGCGGTCGTTGAATGCCGCGAATGCCGGCCACACCGCGGCCAGCGCGACCACGGTAATGGCCATCGGGACCAGGCTGGCGCCCGATTGGTGGTCGGCGCGGGCGGCGGCTGCCGCAGCTGAAGCCGCAGGCAGAGGCTGGTCGTCTTCGCGCCAGTAGCTGCCGATCCAGAACATGATGAACATGATGACCCCGAAGAACAGCCAGCCGTAGACCAAGTGGTCGACACCGGTCGCCATCGTCATGCCGCTGGTGTGGCCGATCATGACGATGCCGTAGGCGCGCAGCCAGTTGGCGACGATCGGCACCACGATCGACAGGGCGATGAACATGGCGCGCTTTGTGTTCGAGCGGTAGGTCAGGTAGGCGTACAGGCATCCCAGGGTGATCGACGAGATCAGGTAGCGGATGCCGCTGCAGGCCTCGACCACCGACCAGCTGCCGGTAGGCAGTTCGAAACGGGTGCCGTTGCGCAGCACCGGGATGCCGGTAGCCTGCACCGCCCAGACCGTGAAGTCGGCGGTGTAGTTGATCAGCGGGTTGACGAAGATTTCGCCGAAGGGCACCGCGAACAGCAGGAACAGCAGCGGAAAAGTGAATTTCGCGGCCAGGCGCGGGCCCAACAGGGTCAATGCGGCGAGCGGGAACATGGCCACGAAGGCGTATTGCATCACCACCTGCACGTCGCCCATGCGGCCCGCCAGCCAGGCGGCGCCGGCGCCCGCCAGCAGGATCAGGCCGGGGCGCCATGGTTGCGGCGGCAGCTGGGCGAACCAGGCGCGCTGGCGCCAGATCAGCGCCAGGCTGATCGGCAGGATGATGTAGCCGTGGGCGAAAGTCTCTGAGCTGTTCCAGATCGACACCATCGAGGCGGCGGTGGCGAAATACAGCGCAAATGGCGCCAGCAGCGCCATTACCAGCGCGACCAGGCTGGCGCGCGCCAGCGGCGAAGGAAGATCGAGGCCGGCGTGGGCGACGCCCGGTGGAGGTGTCAGATGCATTCGAGTCGCTCCCCGATGCAGGCCAGGTTGCTCGGCCAGCTGTATTTGTTTTCGACCTTGGCGCGTGCGGCCAGACCGATCTCGTTGCCGTTGCGTGCCAGCAGTGCGGCGACCGCGTCGGAAAAACCGGCGGCGTCCTGTGCCAGCACCAGTTCCAGGCCCGGCTCGGCGTCGATGCCTTCGAGCGCCTGCGGCGAGACCACCACCGGGGTGGCCATCGCCATCGCCTCGAGCACCTTGTTCTGGATGCCGCGCGCGATGCGCAGCGGCGCTACGGCCGCTTGCGCGTGCGCGATATAGGGACGTACGTCCGGCACGGTGCCGGTGACGACGATGTTCGGCTGCTTCGCCAGTTCCAGCACCGCCGGGGACGGGCGCGCGCCGACGATATAGAAGCGCAGGTCAGGGAAGCGGGCGCGCAGCAGCGGCATCACGTCGTCCGCAAACCACTGTACTGCATCCACGTTCGGCCAGTAATCCATGGCGCCGGTGAACACAATGGCGCGCTCGCCTTCGGCGAACGGGCTGGTGTCGACTGCCTCGGGAGAAAAGTAGTCGGTGTCGACGCCATTGCTGAAGAAGCCGATCTTGGCGTCGCTTTCCGGCGCCAGTTGGCGGAACAGGTCCGCTTCGGGCCCGGAGACGAACAGCGAGGCGTCGTAGTCGCGCGCCACCTTGCGCTCGTAGGACAGCAGCTGGCGTGCCTCGTGGCGGTACAGCCAGCTCATCGGCCAGGATTTCTTGTCGGCGTACTGGCGCCACTTGTCCGAGTCGACGTCGCAGAAGTCGACCACGCGGCGCGCGCTTGGGTATTTGTCGGCGTACTGCGCCATCGCCGACGAGAACACCAGCACGCGCTCGATGCCGTGCGCGGCGACGGTTTCGTCGACCCAGCGCTGCAGGCCGGCATCACTGTAATAGTCGAGCGACAGCGAGCGGTTGGTGGCCAGCGCCTTTAAACTGCGCACGCGCGCCAGCAGCGGGTTCAGGCCGGCGTAATGGCTGCTCGCGCACAGCTTTTCCACGGTCGGCACGTGCTGCCAATCGTCGGCATCGTCGACAAAGGTCGCCAGGTGCACGCGGTAGTCGCGCGCCAGGTGCTTGAGCAGGTGGTAGGAACGAATCTTGTCGCCCTTGTTCGGCGGGTAGGGGATCCGGTGGATCAGCAGGAGCAGGTCTTCCACGGTTTATCCCAGGTTGCGCACGATGTAAGGGCCGAGGAAGTTCGCCACCGGCAGCGGCAGCTTCTTCCACATCTTGATGAACAGCTGGTACTTCGGATTCAGCGGATTATTGTCCGGCAGCGCACTCGATGCGTACAGCTTGTATTCATACGGCAGGGGTTCTGCGGTGAAGCCCCAGTTCTTCTTGAAATCATAGGCGCCGGTGCCCAGCTTGCTGCGGCCGTAGTCGAAGATGCGGCAACCGCGGGCAGCGGCAGCCTGCATCAGGTTCCAGTACATGAAGTCGTTGCCGGCCACTTCGCGCGCCAGGTCCATGCCGCCGCCGTAGTAGGGCACCACTTCGTCGCGCCAGTAGAAGGACAGCACCGAAGCCACCAGGCGGTCGTCGGTGGTGTAGATGCTGCGCACTTCGCATTCGGCACCGAACACCTGCTGCAGCTTGGCGAAGTATTTTTTCGGGAACACTGGGGTGCCCAGGCGCAGCACGCTGTTGGCATAGGCCTCGAACATGCGGTCGACGTTATCCTCGATTACGCCCTTCAGGCCCAGCTTGATCCCCTTGCGCACCATGGCGCGCTGCTTGCGCGGGATGGCGTTCAGGTTGGCCTCGTCGTCGCTCGAGATCTCCTTGCGGAAGGTGACGTAGAGTTCCTTGGTATGCCAGCTGTCGTCGCCCGGGTGGGCGCGCTGCATGCCGCGGTATTCCAGGTGGCCGACGCCGAGCTCGCGCGCCAGCTTGTCGGCCGCTTCGTCGAGCAGGCGGCGCGCACCCTCGTCGAGCGCGGCCACGCCGCCATACACGCAGAAGGGCATCGCGCCGAGCGAGTGGCCGAACAGGCGGCTCTTGATCTCGGCCAGCGGCAGCACACCCTGGATCTGGCCGTCCTGCTGGACGTAGTAGAACCAGGTCTTGATGCCGAACGATTCCTCGATCACCTTCTGCCAGCCCGACAGGTGAAAGAAGGTGGCGTCAGGGCAGGCGCGCACGAAAGCGTCCCAGCGGGCATAGTCCTGCGGCTGCAGCAGGTGCAGGGTTTGCGGTCCGGCTGCAAGCAGCGGGGCGGCGCGTTTGGCCTGGGCGGCTTCGATGATCGAGTTCATGGTGCGGTGTGCCTAATTCTTTATTTCTTGTCCAGGAAGATGCGGTCCATGCGGTCCCACGCGAAATCGCGCGCCAGCCGTTCGAGGCGGCCTTCCATGCGTTCGATGTTGACGTAGTGGCGGAAGCGCGACTTGGCATCCAGGCCTTCAGGGCGCGGCTGGCCGGGGTCGAGTTCCCACGGGTGGAAGTAGAACAGCGCAGGCTGGCCGTCTTCGCGATTCACCTTCTGCATCATCCAGCGCGAGAGCGCGTAGGGCAGCAGGCGGAAATAGCCGCCGCCGCCGGCCGGCAGGTTGCGGCCGAACATGTTGACCGTGGTGACCGGCACTTCCAGCAGGCCGTCCGGCCCGTGCGGATAAAAAGCGAAGCGCGGCGCGTCGGGCATGCCGTAGTGGTCGTGCGCGATCGGGTAGATGCTCGAGCTGTAGCGGTAGCCGGCGTCGTGCAGCGCTTCCAGCGCCCACAGGTTGGCGTGGCCGATCGAGAAGCTCGGCGCGCGGTAACCCAGCACGGCTTGGCCGCCGATGTCTTCCAGCAGCGCCTTGGCCGAGCGGATATCGTTGCTGAATTCGGCCTGGGTCTGGTCGGATGCGCGCAGGTGGCCGTAGCCGTGGCTGGCCAGTTCGTGGCCGGCGGCGACGATCTGCTTCACCATCTGGGGATAACGCTCGGCGATCCAGCCGAGGGTGAAGAAGGTCGCTTTCACGCCGTGGCGCTCGTACAGCGCCAGGATGCGTTCGATGTTGGCTTCGACCCGGCATTCGCGCGCAGGCCAGCTGGCGCGGTCGATGTAGGGCGCGAAGGCCGACACCTGGAAGTAATCCTCGACGTCGCAGGTCATGGCGTTCTTGATGCGCTGGCCCGGCACGGGGGCAAGGCGGGCGACCGGTTCGTAGGGTTTCATTCCTGGTTGTCCATGTGCTGGGTCGCCGCGCCCTGGGGCGTAGCAACGATTTTCTTCAGGATCGACAGTACCGAGACGATCGATTTTTCGAGCCGCATCATGCGTTCATCGAGCAGTTCCACGCTGGCGCGGCGTTCTCCGCCACGGGTGTCCATGGTGCGCAGCTCGTGCTGCGCCATCGCAGCCGATCCGGCAGGGTCGTCGATGCCGGCGCCCTCGGGCAGCTCGAATTCTTCCGAGATGTCGCGCACCACTTCGCTGATGTCCGCTTCGGTGAACGCGTGCATCTCTTCCAGGTAGCCCATCAGCAGCACGCGGTCCATCAGCGTATTGGTCTTGCGCGGGATGCCGCCGCTGTAGGCGAAGATCGCCGCATGGGCGCCCTCGTCAAAGGCGGGGTCGCCCTGCCAGCCGACCGTGGCCAGGCGGTGCTCGATGTAGGCGCGGGTTTCCTGCGCATCCATCGGTCCCAGGTGGTAGCTGGCGATCACGCGCTGGCGCAGTTGCTGCATGCCGGGGCTGTGCAGGGTGGTGCGGAATTCCGGCTGGCCGAGCAGGAAGGTCTGCAGCAGCGAGCGGTCGTCGGTCTGGAAGTTCGACAGCATGCGCAGTTCTTCGACCGTGCGCGCGTTCAGGTTCTGGGCCTCGTCGATCAGGAGCAGGGCGCGCTTGCCCTGGCGGTCGACGCTGCGCAGGAACTGCTCGAGGCGGTTGAGCAGCTCGGCCTTGCTGGCGCCTTCGTACGGCAAGCCGAAGCTGGAGACCACCATGCGCAGCGTGTCTTCCGGATCGAGGCTGGTGTTGACGATGTGGGCGGCGACGATCTGGTCGAGCGGGATCTTGTTGAGCAGGTTGCGCACCAGCGTGGTCTTGCCCGCACCGACTTCGCCGGTGATGACGATGAAGCCCTCGCCCTGCGACATGCCGTACTCGAGGTAGGCCATGGCGCGCTTGTGACCCTTGCTGCCGAAGAAGAAGTGGGGGTCCGGGCGCAGCTGGAATGGCTTGGCGGACAGTCCGTAGTAGGTTTCGTACATCGCTTGCTGGCTCCTTAAAGCTGGAAGGTCAGGCTGGCGGACACCGCGTTTTCGCGGTAGTTGCCGGCCGTCGGACCCAGGCCGCCGCGCATGTTGCGCAGTTCGACCGCGCCGCGCAGGTTGTTGCCGAGCTGGCGGGTCAGGCCGGCGCGCAATTCGCGGTTGGACGATTCATAGCCGGTGGTTTGCGACAGGCTGCGCGAGAACACCGCCGTGGCGAGCACGCTGGTGCGCGAGTTCATGCGGTAGTTGTAGGTCAGGCTGGCGCCCTTCTGGTGCACGTTGTCGTTCAAGCTGGAGAGCTGGCTGCCGAGCAGTTCGCTGTCGCTTTGCTGGTCCGACAGAGCGGTGCGTTCAGTGCGGTACAGGGTCAGCACCCCACTGCTGCGGCCCTTGGTGTAGGCGCTCGAGGCCTGCAGGCGCTTTTCGCGCAGGTAGCGGTTGCTCAGGTAGTTGACACTGTCGGCCAGGCTCGGCGGCAGGCCCGTCTGCTGGATATAGTTGGCCACAGCCTGCTGGCGCAGCAGCGGGTCGCTGATCGTCGCCGAGAACAGGCGGTCGAGCAGGGCCGCGGTATCGATCGTCGACGGCAGCAAAAATTGCTGGCGGCTGTTGGTAATCACGTCGTCGTAGGAAATGTTCCAGACGGTATGGCGGCTGCGGTGCAGGGCGAACAGCTTGCCGGTCTGGCCGTAGAAGTGGCGGCCGATCTCGGCACTCAGGCGGCTACGCTGCGAAGGCGTCCAGTCAATCCCGGCCGCCCAGTTGCGTCCTTCGGTGCGGCCCCCCAGGGCCTGGTAGTCGTAACGGTCATAGCCGGCGTTGGCGGTCAGCCAGAAGCGCTTGTTGAGGGCGTAGCGCAGGTTACCGCTGGCGCTTTCGCTCGACGAGTCGCCGCCGATCGCGCTGGTGAGGTCCTGGCGCGTGTAGGTCAGGCCCCAGCCGAGGGCGTCGAAGGATTTGCCGCTGGTGAGGCTGGCAAGGACGCTGTCGCCCACGCTGTTGCCGAAGCTGTTGATATCCGAGTTGACCGAATCGCGCGCATAGCGCACCGACACCAGCGCGGTGTTGCCGAGGCGCTGGGTGAGGTAAGGGCTGACGCGCCAGGTCTTGACCTGGGCGCGGTTGCCCAGCGCGTACAGGCTGGAATTCGATTGCTGGCCGAAGGCCGAGATGCTCTGCGGAGACGACGAGGCGCTGGCCTCGACGAACAGCAGGTCCTCGACGAGTTCGCCGCGGCCGTTGAGGCCATAGTCATAAACGCGGTCGGCAGTGCCCGGCACCTTGCCGTTGCTGTAGGCATATTGGCGGGCCTGGCCGGAGGCCGCGACCTCGAAACGTCGGCCTTTGCCGAACAGCACCAGAGCCGGGGTGATCTCGGTGACGAATTGCGAATGCGCGCGTGAGTCGTCCGTCCGGCTGACATTGTCGGTGAAGGTGCCGCTCACGCCGATGATCGGCTGGACGCGCCAGTCGGCCCGGCATTCGCCGGCCAGCAGCATGGCTGCGGCGGCAAGGGGCGCCAGGCGCAGGGCCAGGCGTGGCGCAGATTGCGCCAGGGCGGCAGGTGGCCGTCCCGCCAGCTTACCCATAGTGATAGTCATACGTCTCTTCAATGCCAGGAATATCCCTGGTCTTGTTATAGATGAGGTTGACGTTGGGGCAGCCTTCCAGCTGGTGCAGCGCTTCCTTGACCGCGTGCTGGGTCGTGGTCTGGCTTTCGACGACGACCACGATCTGGCCCATGTGAGAGGCCAGTGCGCGCGCTTCGCTGGTCAACAGCAGCGGCGGCGAATCGAAGATGACGATCCGGTCCGGATAGCGGTTGGCGATTTCGTGCACCAGCGAGGTCATGGTCGAGCTGGCCAGCAACTCGGTCGCGCGCGGCGTGCTGGTGCCGGCGGCCAGGATGCTCAGCGTGTCGACGTTGGTACGCAACAGCACGTCGGACATGTCGAGCTTGTCGTCGATCAGCAGGTCCATCAGGCCGCGTTCGGCGGGCAGGCCGAGCGTGCGCAGCACCGACGGGCGCGCAACGTCGGCATCGACCAGCAATACGGTGTGGTCGAGTTCCATCGCGATGCTCATCGCCAGGTTGATCGCGCAATAGGTCTTGCCTTCACCTGGCAGCGAGCTGGTCAGCATGATCAGGTTGCCCGGGTTGTCGCCGGCGGTGCGCTCGGCGAATGCGCGCTTGAGCAGCGGGCGCTTGATGAGGCGGAAGTCTTCCAGCAGGCTGGTGCGTCCGCCGGCGGCGGTGACCATGCCGGTGGCGCGCATCTTGGCCAGGTCGAGGTCAACCTTGCGGGTGCTGCCGCGCACGGCCGAACCGGGCGCCGCGGCGTGCTCGTCGTCGGGCGCCGGCAATGCCGGTGCTGCTGCGGTAACGGGGGCGACTGCCGGCGCGACCATGCCTGGCGCTGCCAGTGTTTCAACGGTGTCGCTGCCGGCCTGCGGCACGGGTGCGATGACCGGCGCCGCTGCCTGTGGCGGCACGGGCGCCGGTACGTTGGCCTGGCCGCGGTCCAGGTCGATGCGGCGGGCCGCTTTTTCGATAATGCTCACAGCTGCTCCTTGGATTCGGTTACAGGCCGTTCGGACGGACCAGGATGGCCGTCACGCCCGCGCCATAGAGGGCCAGCAGCAGCAGGATGGCCGCGCCCAGCGCCAACAGGCGGCGCTTGCGGCGGACGGTCTGCTCGCCGGTCCAGTTCATGCTGATCGAGCCCAGGATCGGCAGGCCAGTGGCATCGCGCAGGGCGGCCTGGCTCAGGAAGGTCGGGCGCAACTGGCTCATCAGGAAGGCAGCGGCCAGGCCGGCGCCGAGCGCGGCGGCGAACACCAGCGAGAACAGGCGCAGGCGGTTCGGGCCGGATGGCAGCAGCGGCGCGGTCGGCGGGTCGATCACGCGGAAGGTCAGCATGTCGGTGACCGAGGACAGGTCGCCGGACAGCTTGGCCGATTCGCGGCGCTCCACCAGCTTCTGGTAATTGTCGCGGTTGACTTCATAGTCGCGGTTCAGCTGGGCCAGCTGGGCCTCGATCTCGGGCGCCAGGGTGCTCTGGGTGCGCAGCTGCGCGACGCGCGAGCTGTATTCGTTGACGCGGGCCTGCAGCGAAGCCACGCGCGCTTCCGCTTCCGACAGCGACACATTGAGCTGCTGGAACATCGGGCTGTAGCCGGCGCCCGGGTCGGCGCTGCGCTTGGTGTTCTTCGCCTCGTCGCGCTTGCGGGCAAGCAGCTGCTCGAGCAGGCGGGAATTGGCGACGATGTCGGGGTGGGCTTCGGTGTACTGCGTGCGCAGGACGTCGAGCGCCTTGGTGGTGGCGGTGATGCGTTCGTCGAGTTCGGGATTGTTGATGACCGGTGCGGAGGTCTCGCCCGGCTTCGATTCGCCCGAAATCTGGCGGCGGATCGCGTTGCGCGCCTGCACCGCCTCGGACAGTTCCAGACGCGCTGAGTTCAGTGCGTCGCTCGTGGACAGCATGCGCGAACCGAAATCGGCGCCTTCCGACGGCAGCATGCCAACGTGGCGGATCTTGAATTCCTTCAGGCTGTTTTCGGCGGCCGACAGCTTCTGTTCGTAGTTGCGGATCTGGTCGTCGATGAACTGGACGGCCTTGTCCGAATCCTGCTTCTTGCCGGCGCCGCCTTCGACGAAGATCGTCAGCAGGGCCTGCACGACGTCCTTGCCCAGCTTGGGATCGGGCGCGGTATAGCTGATGGTATAGATGTCGTCGCGCTCGGTGCCGCCGATCTTGATCTGCGACATCAGCTCGTCGACAATCTCGTCGTGCTCCTTGGTCGTCGTGGCCTTGACGTCGAGGTCGACCATGCGCATGACGCGTTCGACGTTCGGACGGCTGATCAGGGTGCCGCGCATGAACATCACCTGCTGCTCGATGTTCGGCAGCGTAGTCATGCCCGACAGCAGCGGCTTGAGGATACTCTGGGTATCCACATAGACGCGCGCCGAGGTTTCATACTGGTTCGGCAGCTTGAGCACCACGGCCCAGCCGACAACGGCGACGGCCCAGGTGATGAAAACTGCATGCCAACGGTACTTTCCAATTGCCTTGAGGAAAGTAAGAATTGAGGCTGTGATTTCTGCCATGTCGTGGATCTCGCCATAATGGCCTGCGTGAAAAAACGCAAGCCCATCAATCAATAAATAGTGTGCATGATCGCTTGTTGACTGAGCAATTGCAATTGCAGGTCGGAAAAATAAGCGCCTTGTGTCACAAAAATGGTGTTCATGCAACGGCAATTCCCAAGGACAACACCAAAACCTTGGGTTCAGAGCACTTTAGCAGCAGGTTATTACCGTTTTGCAACGATTAACCGAAGAAAATGTTCTTTGAAGTCAACATCACCTCCACGGTTTTCGACTTCCTCGGATATCTTGTACAACGAGTATTGCTTTGAATCAAACGCTGTATTTTAATGTCGGAAATGCAAAAGAGGCCACACAATTGATTCCTAATCGAAATGGCAACATGCCGTCCAGGCGCCTGCGCCGACTTCTGCTGGGCGCGCCCTTTGTGCTGTGCACCATCGCAGCTCCCGTGGCGGCGCAAGCCCTGGCTTCGCAAGCGCCACAGGAATTGCTGCAAGGGCTGCCGCGTACGGTCGCCCGCGTCAAGCCATCGGTGGTCGGCGTCGGCACCTTGCTCAAGACACGCCAGCCTGCCATCGTCTTTACCGGTACCGGCTTCATCGTCGGCGATGGCCTGAGCGTGATCACGAATGCCCACGTCATCCCGAATACCCTCGACGTGGCGCGCATGGAAGAAATCGGGATTGTCATCGGCAACGGCGGGGAAGCCGTCAGTTTCCGTGGCGCGCGTGTCGCCGGACTCGACCGGGAGCACGACCTGGCCCACCTGCGCCTGAGCGGGACGCCTCTGGCACCGCTGGTGCTGGCCGGGGAGGGCGCGGTGGCGGAGGGCCAGGCGCTGGCATTTACCGGCTATCCGCTCGGCATGCGGCTGGGACTGCATGCGGCCACCCACCGCGCCTTGCTGGCCGCCATTGCGCCGGTGGTGCGGCCCTCGCTCACCTCGCGCCAGCTCGACCCGCGCGCCATCACCCAATTGCAGCGCCGCCCTTTCGATATCTATCACCTCGACGGGACCGCCTACCCCGGCAACAGCGGTAGCCCGCTGTACGATCCGGCCAGCGGAGCCGTCGTCGGCGTCATTAACATGGTGTTCCTCAAGGGCTTGAAGGAAAGCGCGGTGTCGGATCCGAGTGGCATTACCTACGCGATCCCCGTACGCCATGTGCATGAGCTGTTGCAAAGATCCCAATGACCGTATTTCAGTTGTGCACAAGATTGCCGAAGTGCTATGGTATAAAATAATGCTCGACAATTTTGCGAGCACGGCAGCGGCCTCGGCCAGATGGCTGCCGCCATGCCAACCAGGGGATTTTAGACGTGAGCACGAATACGATGCATGGAATGAAACGCGCAGCCCAGGCTGCAGCGCTCGGCTGCCTGTTCGCACTGGCCGGCTGCGCAAGCACCCGGCCAGCGGCTGTGGAAACGCAGGTTATCAACCCGGAATACCTGATCGGCCCGGGCGACAGCATCAATATCATTGTCTGGCGCAATCCGGAAGTGTCGATGTCGGTCCCGGTCCGCCCGGACGGCAAGATCACCACGCCACTGGTCGAAGACCTGCCGGCCGCCGGCAAGACCTCGACCCAGCTCGCGCGCGACATCGAAGCGGCGCTCGCCAAGTTCATCCAGCAGCCCGTGGTCACCGTCGTAGTGACCAACTTCGTCGGCAATTACAGCGAACAGATCCGCGTAATCGGCCAGGCCGCCAAACCACAGTCACTGCCATACCGTAAAGAAATGTCCCTAATGGACGTTCTGATTGCGGTTGGCGGCGTTACCGAATTCGCGTCGGGCAACAAGGCCAGCGTGATCCGCACGGTCGATGGCAAGCAGCAGCGCCTGAACGTGCGCCTCGATGACCTGATCAAGGATGGCGACATTTCGGCCAACATGCCGATGCGTCCAGGCGACATTCTGGTGATCCCTGAGAGCTTTTTCTGAGTTGCTGTCGAAAATTCTTACACAGCGCTAAGCTAACTGGCTAGACTGTTGGCATAAGGATGAGCATTTTCTCGTAGACGCTTGTTTTACAACGAGTTTCGCTGCAAATGCTCCGAAGGCATAATTCTTGCTTATTCGAAATGCCAGCCTTCTCGGCATAACATACTTGTGAGGATGCATCCGTGTCGACCGAAGACCAACCAGTCCAAGCCCCTACCACGCCGCAGATGAGCGAGCGCGGCGCCGCGCGTCGCCGCCTGACCAAGGCGGGGCTGGGTGCAGCCGGCGTCCTGTTGAGCCTCGAGAGCCGTGCGACCATGAAGCCGATGGTTTGCTTTTCGCCGTCGGCCGGTTATTCAGGCAAGCTGAGCAGCAACTACAACAGGAACGTGGTCTGCGGCGGCAAGTCGCCCGGCTACTGGAAAAACCACAGCGGCTGGCCTTGCTCGCGCGGCAAGGAATTCGACAGCGTTTTCACCTGCAGCGGACGCAACCAGTCGACCTACGGCAGCAAGACCATGCTGCAGATCGTCCAGGGCTGCGATTTCGACAAGTACAACCTGGGCAGGCACCTGATTGCCACCTACCTGAACGTCCTGTCCGGGCGCATCTCCTTCCTGTCGGTGAAAACCCTGACGGACATGTGGACCCAGCTCCAGAACACCGGTTTCTACAAACCGTCGGCGAACGTCTTCTGGAATGCCGAGCAGACCAAGGTCTACCTCGAGGCCACGCACGACTGATGGCCGACTGAAGTGGCATGTGAGATGTGGCGCGTCATTCCCGGCCAGTTGCTGGTCCACCGTTGCTGGGACGATGAGGCGGTGCTGTACAACGACCTCTCGGGCGCCACCCATCTGCTCGGGCCGGCAGCCTTGTGCGTGCTGGAAGCCCTGCGCGGCGGCCCGGCGCCCGACACCGCGTTGTCGGCGGCGCTGCTGGACGAATTCGAGATCGACCCCTCCCTCCTGCACGAAGAACTAGCCGGCCTGCTCGACAGCCTCGCGCGGCTGGACCTGATCGAACGCTGCGCATGCTGAACACGCAGTCCACCGTGTCCTCGCTCGCCGCGCCCGAGCTGCGCCGCCGCTGCGCCGGGACGGGACTGGTACTGCGCACCGGACCGTTCAGCTGCCGGGTCCGCACCGACATCCCCCACCTGGTCGATACGATCGCGCTGCTGTACGCGGATTATCCACTGGCGCCGGACGATGGCTTCGCCGACTTCGACGTCACGTTGCGCCGTTCGGGTGGACTGCGCCGCTGGTTCCACCCCCAGGTCGGTTTCGAGCAGGATGGCATCACGCCTTTCCTGCCACTGCCGCTGGCGCAGGCACACCCGATGTTCGAATGGGTGATGAACTGGTGCGTGTCCACCAAGGCGCATAGCTATCTCCTCATCCACGCCGCGGTGCTCGAGCGCGACGGCTGCGCGGTGATCCTTCCCGCGCCACCTGGATCGGGCAAGAGCACCCTGTGCGCGGCACTTGCCAGCCGCGGCTGGCGCCTGCTGTCGGATGAAATGACGCTGGTGCGTCCGACCGACGTAGCGCTGGTGCCGATGCCGCGCCCGGTCAGCCTCAAGAATGCGTCGATCGGCGTCATGCAGGCTTTCGCGCCGCAAGCCGTGTTCGGGCCGGCGGTGCCGGAAACGGTGAAGGGCACGATCGCCCACATGCGCCCTTCGGCCGCCAGCATCGCCGCCGCCGGCCGGGTGGCGCGCCCGACCCACATCATGTTCCCGCGCTACCAGGCCGGCGCCGCGACCAGCCTGGCCCCGATGCCCAAGGCCCGCATGTTCATGGGCGTGGCCGACAATGCCTTCAACTACCCGATCCTGGGCGCCACCGGTTTCGATACGCTGGCTCGCATGGTCGACGCCTGCGAAGGCTTCGAGTTCTGCTACAGCAGCCTGGACGAAGCGATGGCGGTGTTCGATGGTCTGGCCGGATCTACGGCCCCACTGGCGGCCTGGGATGCGGCATGAGTCGCGCTAAAACCCGCCTGCCTGTGCTGATCGAGGTGGTGCGCGACCCGGCCTGCCTGCGCACGCTCGCGCTGCGCGACTGGGACCTGCTCCTGCGCCAGGCCGCCAGTGCCGACATGACCGCGACCTTGCTCGGCATCATTGAAGGCGCCGGCCTGCTCGACGAGGTTCCTGCCGCCCCGCGCGAGCAGCTCGAATGGATGCGCGTCGTCGCCACCCGGCACCAACGCGCGGTGCGCTTCGAAGTGGCGCAGATCGCGCGTGCCCTGGACGGACTGGGGCTGCCGCTGCTGCTGCTCAAGGGTGCAGCATATGCGATGGCCGGCCTGCCGCCGGCGGCGGGCCGCATGTTCTCGGATGTCGATATCCTGGTGCCGAAGGAGCGCATCGGCGAGGTCGAAGCGGCCCTGATGCTGCATGGCTGGGCCGGCACCCACCAGGACGACTACGACCAGCGCTATTACCGCGAATGGATGCATGAACTACCGCCGATGGAGCATGTCCACCGCGGCAACGCCATCGACGTGCACCACGCGATCCTTCCGGAGACGGCAGCCGTGCGTCCCGATCCGGCGCTGTTGCGCGCGGCAGCCGTGCCGGTTCGTCCCCCCGAGACTGGTCCGGCCATCGACAAGCTGTGGATGCTGGCGCCGCACGACATGGTGCTGCACAGCGCGGTGCACCTGTTCTCGGAAGGCGAGATGAACCACGGCCTGCGCGACCTGCTCGATCTCCACCGCCTGCTGCTGCACTTCGGCGCCACGCCCGGCTTCTGGGAAGCGCTGCCGGCGCGTGCGGTCCGGCTGGAGTTGGCGCGGCCGCTGTTCTATGCCCTGCGCTATGCCGCGCGCCTGCTCGGCACGCCGGTGCCCCCGGGCGTGATGGCCGCGGCCGCGGCTGCCGGCCGCCCGCCCGCTGCGCTGCTGGCCCTGATGGACGCCTTGTTCCTGCGCGCGCTGCTGCCGTTGCATCCGAGCTGCGCCGACCGCCTTACCCCGGCCGCGCTCGCTGCGCTCTACCTGCGTGGGAACTGGCTGCGGATGCCGCCGCTGATGCTCGCGCACCACCTGTTCCACAAGGCCTTCGTATCCCCGCGCAAGGAACATGATCAGCCGCAAGCGCAGGCCTGAATACTCCCCTCCAAGCGTTTGAACTTCCGGATACATTCCCGGCAATACCGCTTGTTGCAGGGTTTGAACTAACTTATCATCAATTGCCGCGCTCAGCCGGCACAGCGTCGACCCTTTATCCGGAAGGTGATCCATGACTGACAATGCGAAGCGCCTGGTGCGCCTGCAGGATGTGCAGGCCCTGCTCGCCAGCGGCACCCTCGGCGACAACCTGCACAGCCATGCCGAGCTGGCCAAGCGCCTGGTCGGCGCGACCAGCTGCTCGGTCATGCTGCTCAACAGCGAATCCCCCGACGACTTGCGCATGCGCCTGTGCGCCAGCGCGGGCGAACTGCCGCCCGGCGCCGCCGAAGCGCAGGTTGCGAGTGGCGAAGGCATTTGCGGACAGGTGCTGGCGAACGGCCGCGCGCTGCTGGTCGAGGACATCGCCTGCTCGGAATTTGCCGGTCTGGCGCGGCGCGGGTGTGCTGCGCTGCCGGCCCTGATGTCGGCGCCAGTGCGCATCGACGGCCGTCTGGTCGGAGTGGTCAACGTCACCGGGGCGGCCTTCAGCGAGTCAGAACTGCACCTGCTCGAGGTGATGGCGCTGTTCATCGGGAAATCGGTGCAGGTGATCCAGCTGCAACACCTGTTGGCCTCGCGCTTCGCGCAAATGGCGTTGGTACGCGAAGCGCATGAACGGGGCCAGGACAGCGCCGCGCCCGGCACTGCTTACCAGAATCCGGAAGACGTCGCGCGCATCCTGGCGCGTTCCTTCTATAAAGAGATGACGCGGGCAGGCTTTGCGCCCGGCCAGATCGTCAGCGCGGCGACCGAGCTGATCGGCCAGCTCAAGGGCACGCTGCAGGAAGGCGCCCGCGGCGCCAGTTGATCGTCGCGGTTGCCGAAGCAATGAAAAAGGCCGGATCCCTTGCAAGATCCGGCCTCTTCAGCCTTCGTGCAGCAGCCGGGTTGCCCCGGCCGTGTGCAAGAAATTACTTGGCAGCTTTGCGGCGGCGCAGGCCAGCCAGACCGGCGAAGCCCAGGCCCAGCAGGGCCAGCGAACCTGGCTCAGGGACTGCACCCTGCACGTCGCCGGTTGCGTCAACGGTCCAGCCGTATTGCGCAGCCAGGGTACGTCCGAAGGTGGCCTTCAGGAACAGGTCGTGTGCGTTGCCGTTCAGGTCGAACTGACCGTTGGTGTTGAACTCGTCAGCCAGGTCGCCGGCGACCACGTCCAGGAAACCCTGGCTGTTGCCCGACAGGGTCTGGTTGTTGTAGTTCGAGAAGTAGGTGTAGTCGTTGTCGCCCGCGATCGGGCTGACGCCGAAGTTGGCCGACAGGGCCAGCGCGCCACCGGTGTTGGTGATACCGTTGTAACCCATTAGGCCCAGACGGGCGGCAGGGCCCTGCGATGCATTGTAGTCGACGGTGTTGTAGTACATGTTCAGGAAGCCACCAGTGCTGCCGATCGACGTCGTCGTGGTCCCCAGGAACGGGTCGCTCGACACGCCTACCAGGGCGTCGGTCAGGCCACCGAAGATGCCGGTCAGGTAGTTGCCTGGACCTGCGGTGAACAGTGCGGTGCCGGTGGTCAGGTTGGTGATCGACTGAACCGAGAAGATACCCCAGGTATCTTCGCTGCCGATGCGGTTTGGCGCCTTGGTGGCATCAGGAACAGCTGCGTCGCAGGCGACTACGCCATTGCACTTCAGGCCAGGGGTGTTGCCGTAGCCTACGGTGCCAGCGTCGAAAGCGTTAAAAGTGATTTTGTAGTTGCCAGCGTTCAGTTCCACTGCTGCCTGCGCCGGAGCGGTCAGACCGAAAGCCAGTGCGACACCAGCAGCGATTCCCGAAATTTTCTTCATGTTCATTTTGTTTCCTCACAAGGGGTAGTTGTACTCAACCGCGACACAGTACACTAAGCATGAGTCGTGCCAGCTTCAATAATAATCTGCAAGTACCTGATTTTAAACAGATTTAAATAAAGAGAAGGTAGTCATGGCGCAGATGGGATGTGACGCTGTAAGAATTTCCGACAGTTAACTGCCACACATAGCCATCGCGTTCTCTGGGAAATTGCACTACGATGCAAAGCTCCTTACCCATCAGGGAGTTCCCATGGCATTTCAATACGACGAATTCGTCAAGCGCAACAACGGTTATATTAGTAACGACATCCAAGGCAAGATCCGCAATGCACGAGTTCTGTTCGCCGGCTGTGGCCTGGGCAGCGGCCCCGTCATCTGCGCCGCCCGTACCGGTTTCCAGCATTTCGTGCTGATCGATGGCGATACGGTCGATGCGCACAACCTGAACCGTCAATTCTTCGATTTCGACGATGTCGGCACACCGAAGGTCGAGGCGCTCAAAAAACACATCCTCCGTATTAATCCCGAAGCGAAAGTCGAGGCGCACGTCGCCATGCTCGACAAGGCCAACGCAGCCGAGCTGGTGAGCAAGGTCGACATGATCTTCGACACCATCGATTTCGTCGACCTGGAAGCCGTGCTGGCCCTGCACGGAAACGCAGCGGCGCTGGCCAAGCCGATCTTTACGGCAATGAACATTGGATTTGGCGCCGGCGTACTGTATTTCCCGCCGGGCTCGGGTCAGTCGCTGCCGGAACTCCTGCAGAAGGATGTGGAAGCGGCCGCGGCGGAAGGAAACCTGAGTTATACCGCTGTGTTTACGCGCGTCATGTCACGCATCGGTGCGCACCTGGATCGCCAGGTCATGGAAGAAGTCGCCAAGGCGCTAACTATTATGGAAGACGGCACTGCCTGCCCGGCTTCGCAGATCGCCGTGGGAAGTTTCTCGGTAGCAGCTCTGGCGATGGCGATGATGCACGACATGCTGGCCGGGCTGGAAGTGCCGGGGGCGCCGCACATGGTCATTCATAGCTTCCGCAACCACACGACCAAGTTGGTCAATATTGCCGGCTAGTTGATATCGCTGGGGTTTCCCGGCTTACGTACCACGTGCATCCGCGATGGATGGACATGCTCGACAACCGGGGGCTTTTCGCTGAACCAGGCCGCCAGTGCCGGGTTGCTGGTCGCCAGCTTGCGGCGCAGGTCGTGCAGGTCGAGCACGTAAGGCGTCACCGAGCCGTAGTAGTTCGCTTCCGGGCCAATTGCCATGAAGCGGAAACCCATTTTCTTCAACGCATGCGCGAGCGAACGCTCCATGGCGGCATACCAGTAGCGGATGCCGCCTTCCTCGCTATACCGGAACATTTCGCGGTACATGCCGAGAAGTAACATCGGCGAAGTGTGGTCGCGCCGGTCGACGGCGGGATCGAACTCGATCGCCGGCTCTTGGCTGGACATGAATCCGGGAATGCCGAGCACGCTGTCAGCGCGGCGGCGGCGGTGGCTTTTCTTGACGACCAGGCGCGAGATCTCTGCCGCCTGCTCGCGCTCGGGCATTTCGTAATCGCTGAACACTTCGCAATGCAACTCGAAGGGGTAAGGCTTGGATGCATTTGGCTGCACCAGCCTGACGGCTCCGACCAGCTTCTCGTCCATCGTATAGGCAGCGAAATGGGTGGAAACATCATCGTAGTCGTCGAGTTCCATCCCATCCACATACTGTTCGGGATGGAGAAATGCGCATTCCAGGCAATACACCTGATGGCGCAGCCTGAAGATGTCGTTTGGAATGTTGTCGGGGTGGCAGCCCCGGTAAGCGCGGAAAATCTTGCGATTAACGTGATCAATTGTTTCCTGGTGTGCCCCGAAATCTACACGGGACAGGAAGGCGTCAGGGTCGACGCGTTGTTTTCCGTTGTCCATCTATGCTTGTCCAGTTCTGGACCCTAGTTATTTTTTCCTGAAGCCTCCCACGAAATTTCCGGCCATGGTTTTCACCATGATCCAGAAGGGGATCGGTTCGTCGTTGAACCATGCAGCCAGGAACTTGTTTTCTCGTTTTAAACGCTCGATCAGTTCATCCAGGTCCGCCATATGGGGGGTGACCGGCCCGTAATAATCGACCTGGGGCCCAATCGGCACGAACTTGAATCCCATCTTTCCCAGCGAGCGCGCCAGTGACCTTTCCATAGCCGCGTACCAGTATCGGATCCCGTTCTGGCGGCTATAGCGGTACATCTCTCGGTACATGCCCAATAATAATAGCGGACTATTGCTGCGCTTGTCGCGCCGCACGCTTGAGCCGGGCTGGATACTCCTGGCGCTCCCCTTTTCAACGAAGTCCTGCGAAATCCCTTCCATCGAATCGCCGCGGCGGCGGCGGTGGGTCTTCCTCACGACCAGGCGCGAGACCTCGGCCACTGATTCGCGCGCCGGAGCGACAAAGTCCGGGAACGGCACGCAGTGCGATTCGAAGGGATATTCCTGACCAGGGTGGGGCTGCACCAGGCGCACCGTGCCGATGATATTGTTGTCGAGCGTGTAAGCGGCGAAATGGATCGAACAGTCGTCGTACTCGTCGATTTCCATCTCTTCCTGGCAGTCACTTGCCTCGAGATAATTCCGTTCAAGGCAATAGACTTCGTAGCGCAGCTTGAAGATTTCCTTTAAGACATATGATTCCATGTTCCCCTTCAATACTCTTCGGAAGTTGAAGTAGGGGATCAAAATGTCGCGTTTGCCGTTCAGACGCTCAGCCAGCCGGGACAGGAAACCCGTCGGTGCACGTTCGCATTCTTGCTTTTGTGTGATGGAGGTCATTGTCAAAGCGCCGTGGAGCTGCTAAGGATCAATGGGCGGCCGCAGGCGGCCGCCCGCGGTTTTACAGCTGGCGCAGCAGGGCCTTGGCCTCATCCATGGCGGCGAAAGACTGGCCACCGGCCAGGGACTGCTCTACTTCCTTGCGGGCGCCGGCCTTGTCGCCGGATTTGGCGAGCCCGGCAGCCAGGTGATAGCGGATTTCCGGCGCCTTGGGGGCAGCGGCCACGGCCTTGCGCAGCAGGTCGACGCCGCGCGCGGTTTCGCCTTTTTGCACCAGGATCCAGCCGAGCGTGTCCATGACCGCCGGGTTTTGCGCATTCAGCTTATATGCCTGCTCGGCAGTCGGGAGGGCGCGCGCATCGGCTTCTTGTTGGTAAGCCCAGGCCAGGTTATTCAGTGCGGTTGGATTCGACGGATTGGTCTTCAAGGCCGCTTGCAGGGCTGCGATGGCCGGCTTGAACTCGCGCTTCGCCAGGTGCTTGTCGGCCACGAGCATAGCGATCAGGTCATTGCCCGGATGGGCCGCATGATATTTCGCCAGGCGCGCTTCCGCCTCGGCAGCCTTGCCGTTCAGTGCCAGCACCTCGGAAAGCTTGGCCAGTACCTGAGCCGAATTCGATATCGCAAACGCTTTTTCCAACGCTGTCAGTGCCGGCGCAACTTTCTTCTGGGCCAGCAACAGGTCGCTTTCAACGAGCAGACCGTTGACCTTTTTCGGGTCGTCCGCCTGCATTTGGCGTGCAATCGCCAGCGCCTCGTCGTGTTTGCCGCTCCGGGAGGCCAGGTCGATCTGGCCCATGCGCGCGGGCAGGAAGGCGGGATCGATCGCCAGCGCACGCTTCAGGTCCTCCGCGGCCGCTGTATCGTTTTTCATCAGGATGTGCACGGCTGCAAGGCGTACCTGGGCTTGGGCCGATTTCGGCAAGGCGGCCGCCAGCTTGCTATACGACTCGAGCGCGCCGGCATGGTCCTTGGCAACAATCTGGGCCTGGCCCATCAGGTCCAGCACGTCAGGCGATGAAGGGTTTGCCACTAGGGTCTTGCGTAGCAGCGCCTGTGCCTTGTCCGCCTGCTTTTGGCGCAGGTAGTGCGCGGCCAGGTTCAGGGCCGGAGGTACAGCTTGCGGCTGCGCGGCTTGCGCCTTCTCGAGCCAGGCGGTCGCCTCGGCCGGACGGCCCTGCATCATCTCGATGCTGGCCAGCGCATTCATCGCATCGACATTGTTCTTGTCCTTGGCCAGCAGGGTGTTAAACCGCTGCTTGGCGCCGGCGACGTTCTTGTCGGCCAGGTCCAGCTTGGCCAGGGCCGATGCCGCCGGGAAGAAACCTGGCTCCAGCGTCAGCGCCTTTTCCAGGCTGGCGCGGGCATTCTTGCGGTCGCCCTGGCGCAGATAGACATCGCCCTTGACGGCATGGACCGCAGCGCTGCCCGGCTGCTCTTTCTCGAGCGCCTGTACGGCAAGCAAGGCCTTGTCGAGCTGGCCGCGGCCAACTTCGGCCTGCACCAGCGCAAAGCCGGCTTCCAACGATTTCGGCGCCAGGGTGGTAGCGCGCTTGAGTTCGTCAACTGCCTCATTCAGGTCGCCTTCGCCCATTTTCGACATGCCGAGCGAGGTACGGATGCTGGCCGCTTCCGGCGCCAGCGCGCTGGCCTGCCCGAAATAGACCGATGCCTTGGCAAAATCGCGGGTCTGTAAATAGGACTGGCCGGTCAGCGCCAGAAGCTGCGGGTCCTTGCCGCCGTCCTTCAGTGCCGGCGACAGCACCTTGGTCGCTTCGGCCGGTTGGCCTTGCTTGAGCAATGCCTGGGCTAGCAGCTTGCGGGCATAGACGTTGGACGGGTTCGCATCCAGGTAGCGGCGCAGGTGCTGTTCGGCCTGTTTTGTGCCGTCAAGGTTGAGCTCGACCGCTCCGGCCAGCAGGACACTCGGCATGTGGTCAGGTGCGACTTTCAGGACCTTTTGCAGGGATTCGCGCGCTTCGGAATGCTTCCCGGCAGTGAAGTCCAGCAAAGCCTGGACATAGGTGACGTTCAAGTTTCCGGGGCTGTACTTGCGCGCCGCCTCGATGTCGGCCTTGGCGGCGACCAGGTCCTTGCTGCCGATGTGGATATAGGCTTTTTCGATGTGCGCGCTGCGGTGGGCCGGTTCGATCGCCAGCGCCTTGTCGTAGGCGGCCAGCGCTTCCTTGCCTTTGCCCTGGGTGCGCAGCAGGCTGCCCTTGAGCATCCAACTCTCTGCATTCTTCGGGTCGCGGGTGATGGCTTCGTCGGCGAAACGTTCTGCGGTGGCCAGGTCGTTCCCGATCGCAGCGTGGCGCGCCATGCCGCTCAGGGCGTCGCCCAGGTTCGGATTGAGCGCCAGCGCAGCTTCATAGGCGCTACGCGACTTGCTTGCGTCATCCAGTCCAAGAAAAGCGTCGCCGCGGCGCGCCAGCAGCAGCGCCGAAGCCTTGGCCTTGTCTTCGCTGATTTCATCGAGCAGGGGTTGAAATTTGCCCTGCATCAGCAGCGTCTGGGCCAGCATTGGGAGAATCTTATCGTCGGCGACGCCCAGACTGCCCGCCTTGCGCAGCTCTTTTTCAGCCGATGGCGCGTCGCCCAGCGTGAGGTGCAGCGTGCCCAGGCGCAAGCGCGCCTCGGCGTTTTCTGGATTTTGCGCCACTGCATTCTTGAGCTGGATAAGCGCGGCCTTGCGGTCACCCTTCTGTTCGTATTCTTTGGCTTCCGTCAGCAGCTCTTCGGCTGGCCGCGTACGGTCGCAGCCCGTCATGCCAGCGCTGAGCAGGATAGCGCCGGAGACTACGGCAACGGCAAATTGTTTTTTGGTGAGATTACCCGGCATTGTCTTTCCCTGTGATAAAGGTGCTTGCACAAATCGTTCATGGGTGGCAAGCGAAGTTTCCCGAGTGTTAATAATACCCTAAGGAATACTCCTGAAACGTCCACAGGCCAACGGTGGTCATAATTAGCCTTTCGCTGTTGCTATCATGCGCGATTCGGCTGAGATAAGTGTTGATTTATGGAAAGATAGCGGAAGTTCGATACCGATGCAGCCTACCCAGGAGGATTCAGGATTTGCGCAGGCGGCCAAGCAGTGCTTCAACGTCGTTGCCAACTGGCAGGCCATGGCGGCGCAGCAGCTGGACATGCAGCACGAGGTTCTCCAGCACCAGCTTGGCCGATACCGCGAGCAGGGTCATCAGGCGGTCTTCGGTGCTGAAATTCTCCATCGCGGCCGCCATTTCGCACAGGTGGGTAGCGACCAGCGAGCGCAATTCATCTTCAGAGAAGGGCAGGTCGGCGAAATCGATCGGGTCTTCCTGTTCGACCTCGTGCATCAGGGCGGCTAGCTGCTCGGGCTGGATCGGCATGGTGAACTCCGCTGGACAAGTGACGTTCATTCTAGGCCAGTACCGTCCGCCGAGGCGACCGGATTGGACAGTAGCCGCGCACGTCCGGTGCGCATACAATCTGGCGGTCTGGAGGAGACCCATGGCGCAGTTATTCTTTACGCAGCAACTGGCACGGTTCACGAGCGTGCCGCAGGTCGAAACCGACGCGTCAAGCCTGCGCGCCGGGCTCGACGCAGCCTTTGCGGTCAATCCGCGCTTGCGCGGCTATATCCTCGACGACCAGGGCGCCTTGCGCGCCAACGTAACGATCTTTATCGACGGCCGGCGCTGCCGCGACACGCAGCGCCTGGACGACCCGCTTCTCCCCGGCAGCCAGGTGTACGTGCTGCAGGCCCTTTCCGGAGGTTGAACCCATGAGCCAGCGTGCCTACCTGTCGACCCGCAAGGGCCTGTTCGAACTAAGCAAGGAGAGCGGCCGCTGGGAATTCGGCCCGGTCCATTTCCTGGGCGAGCCGGTGTCGATGACGCTGGCGGACCGGCGCGACGGCGCCCTGTACGCGGCGCTGAACCTGGGTCATTTCGGCGTCAAGCTGCACCGCCGCCATGCCGGCGTCGAGACCTGGACCGAATTGCCGGCGCCCGCGTATCCCCCCAAACCGGAGGGTAGCGAAGACAAGGTCGAGTGGAACAACCGCCTGGTCTGGAGCCTGGAAGCGGGCCTGCCCGGGCAGCCCGGCCTGCTGTGGGCGGGCACGCTGCCGGGTGGCCTGTTCGTCTCGCGCGACCATGGCGATTCCTGGCAGCTGGTGCGCTCGCTATGGGACGTGCCGGAGCGTGCCAACTGGTTCGGCGGCGGCTACGACGTGCCGGGCATCCACAGCATCTGCGTCGACCCACGCGATGGCCGCCAACTGCTGGTCGGCGTGTCTTGCGGCGGCGCCTGGCGCAGTGAAGATGGCGGCGACAGCTGGGCCCTCAGCGCAACCGGCATGCGCGCCGACTACATGCCGCCCGAGATGAACGAGAACGAGGAAGTGCAGGACCCGCACCGGATCGTGCGCTGCGCAGGCCATCCGGACGTGCTCTGGTGCCAGCACCACAACGGCATGTGGCGCTCGACCGACGGCGGCCGGCGCTGGCAGCAAATCACCGGTGTGCCGCTGTCGCATTTCGGCTTCGCCGTGGCGGCGCACCCGACGAAGGGAGGCACGGCCTGGTTCGTGCCGGCGGAAGCCGACCAGCGCCGCATCCCGGTCGGCGCCGCGCTGGCCGTGCTGCGCACCCAGGATGGCGGCAAGAGCTTCGAGGTGTTGAGCAAGGGTCTGCCGCAGGAGCACTGCTACGACCTGGTCTACCGCCACGGCCTGGCGGTGAGCGACGACGGCCATACCCTGTTGATGGGGTCGACGACGGGCGGGGTATGGATTTCGGAGAACGGCGGCGACAGCTGGCAGACTTTGTCTACTTCGCTGCCGCCGGTGTATGCGGTGACCTTCGGCTAGCGAGGGTCACCGGCGCCGCCCGGGGAACCCGGACGGCGAAAGGCTTACATATTGCGGCGGTACTGCCCACCCACCTCGAACAGCGCGGTCGTGATCTGGCCCAGCGAGCAGACGCGCACCGCATCCATCAACCTGGCGAACACGTTCTCGTTGTCGATCGCAGCCTGCTGCAGCGCCGCCAGGGCCGCTGGTGCCGCGCCGGCGTTGCGGCTGTGGAACTCGTCCAGGCGGGTCAGCTGCGACTGCTTTTCGTCGTCGGTCGAGCGTGCCAGCTCGATGATGGCAGGGGCGCCGGTGCTGTTCGGGTTGCGGAAGGTGTTCACACCGATGATCGGCAGGGTGCCGTCGTGCTTCTGGTGCTCGTACAACATCGACTCTTCCTGGATCTTGCCGCGCTGGTAGCCGGTTTCCATCGCACCCAGCACGCCGCCGCGCTCGGCGATGCGCTCGAACTCCTGCATCACCTGTTCTTCGACCAGGTCGGTCAGCTCGTCCATGATGAACGAACCCTGGTTCGGGTTCTCGTTCTTGGCCAGGCCCCATTCGCGGTTGATGATCAGCTGGATGGCCAAGGCACGGCGGACGGATTCGTCGGTCGGCGTGGTGATCGCTTCGTCATAGGCGTTGGTATGGAGCGAATTGCAGTTGTCGTAGATCGCGATCAGCGCCTGCAGCGTGGTGCGGATGTCGTTGAAGTCGATTTCCTGCGCGTGCAGCGAGCGGCCCGAGGTCTGGATGTGGTACTTGAGCTTCTGCGAACGCTCGTTGGCGCCGTACTTGTCGCGCATCGCCACGGCCCAGATACGGCGTGCCACGCGGCCCAGCACCGTGTATTCCGGGTCCATGCCGTTCGAGAAGAAGAACGACAGGTTCGGTGCGAAATCGTCGATGTGCATGCCGCGCGCCAGGTAGGCTTCCACGAAGGTGAAGCCGTTCGACAGCGTAAAGGCGAGCTGCGAGATCGGGTTCGCACCGGCTTCGGCGATGTGGTAGCCCGAGATCGACACCGAGTAGAAGTTGCGTACCTGGTGGTGCACGAAGTATTCCTGGATGTCGCCCATGACCTTCAGCGAGAACTCGGTCGAGAAGATGCAGGTGTTCTGGCCCTGGTCTTCCTTCAGGATGTCGGCCTGCACGGTGCCGCGCACGTTCATCAAGACCCAGTCCTTGATCTTCTGGGCTTCGTCGTCGGTCGGCTGGCGGCCGTTGTCCGCCACGAACTTGTCGATCTGCTGGTCGATGGCGGTGTTCATGAACATCGCCAGGATCGTCGGCGCCGGGCCGTTGATCGTCATCGACACCGAGGTCGACGGGCTGCACAGGTCGAAGCCGTCGTACAGCACCTTCATGTCGTCCAGGGTCGCGATCGACACGCCCGAGTTGCCGACCTTGCCGTAGATGTCGGGACGGATCGCCGGGTCAGCGCCGTAAAGGGTGACGGAGTCGAAGGCGGTCGACAGGCGCTTGGCGTCCATACCAGTCGAGACCAGCTTGAAGCGGCGGTTGGTGCGGAAGGCATCGCCTTCGCCCGCGAACATGCGGGTCGGGTCTTCGCCCTCGCGCTTGAAGGCGAACACGCCGGCCGTGTACGGGAAGGAGCCCGGTACGTTTTCCAGCATCAGGAACCGCAGCACTTCGCCGTGGTCTTCGAAGCGCGGCAGCGCCACCTTGCGGATCGGGTTGCCCGACAGGGTCTTCGAGACCAGGCGGGTGCGGATTTCCTTGTCGCGGATTTTCACCACGTAATCGTCGCCGGCATAGGCGGCCTGCATGTCGGGCCACATGGCCAGCAGTTTTTTCGCGCCGCCTTCCATGGCGTTGTCACGCTCGGTGATCAGGTCGTCCAGCACCACTTCACGGCTGGCAAGCGCCAGCATGCGCTTGGTCTCGCTCAGCTGCTGGCGCTCGCGCGCCAGCGTGACCTGCTTTTTCACGTTGCGGTGGTAGCCGCGCACGGTGTCGGCAATTTCGGCGAGGTAGCGCGCGCGTGCCGGTGGCACGATGACGTTCTTGCCGCTCGAGTACTTCGACGTTGGCGGGGTAAGGCGGCTGACCTCGACCTGCAGGCCGAGTTCCGCCAGCTTCGGCAGCAGGCCGTGGTACAGCGCCGTGACGCCGTCGTCGTTGAAGCGCGATGCCTGGGTGCCGTAGACCGGCATCTCGTCAGGGCTCTTGCTCCACTGTTCGCGGTTGCGCTGGTATTGCTTCGCGACGTCTCGCAGCGCATCCTGGGCGCCCTTGCGGTCGAATTTGTTAATCGCGATGAAGTCGGCAAAATCGAGCATGTCGATTTTCTCCAGCTGCGAGGCCGCGCCGAATTCCGGCGTCATCACATACATCGAGGTGTCGACGTGCGGGACGATGGCGGCGTCGCCCTGGCCGATGCCCGAGGTCTCGACGATCACCAGATCAAAACCCGCCACCTTGCAGGCGGCGATCACGTCGGGCAGGGCCTGCGAGATTTCTGAGCCGGCTTCGCGCGTGGCGAGCGAGCGCATGAACACGCGGGCCTGGCCGTTCCACGGGTTGATCGCATTCATGCGAATCCGGTCGCCCAGCAGAGCGCCACCCGACTTGCGGCGCGACGGATCGATCGAGATGACGGCGATGTTCAGTCGGTCGCCCTGGTCGAGGCGGATGCGGCGGATCAGTTCATCGGTCAGTGAAGATTTGCCCGCGCCGCCGGTGCCGGTGATGCCGAGTGTCGGCACCTTGAGCGTTTCGGCGGTGTCGATGACCTGCTTGCGCAGTTCAGGATCGACCTTGTCGCTTTCCAGCGCGGTGATCAACTGGGCCAGCGGACGGTGACGCTGGCCGATGTCGCCTTCGCGGAGCAGATCGATGCTGGTCGGCGCGTACGACGACAAATCGACGTCGCAGGTTTCCAGCATCGAGCGGATCATGCCCACCAGGCCCATGCGCTGGCCGTCTTCCGGGCTGAAGATGCGGGTGACTCCGTAGGCGTGCAGTTCTTCGATCTCGCTCGCGACGATCACGCCGCCGCCGCCGCCGAACACCTTGATGTGGGCGCCGCCGCGCTGGCGCAGCAGGTCGATCATGTACTTGAAGTATTCGACGTGGCCACCCTGGTAGCTCGAGATGGCGATGCCTTGCACGTCTTCGTTCAGCGCCGCGGTGACGACTTCGTCGACCGAGCGGTTGTGGCCGAGGTGAATCACTTCGGCACCGTTCGACTGCAGGATGCGGCGCATGATATTGATCGAGGCGTCATGGCCATCGAACAGCGAAGCGGCGGTGACGAAGCGCACCTTGTTGGCCAGCTTCGGCTGCTCCGGCAGGTCGAGTTTGGCGGCGGAAGTGATGTCGTTCATTGGATGTGGTCCTTGGTATTGGGAGGACAGGGGTAGTTTGGTACGGTATATGACGTTAACGTTAACGTCAAGCCGGGTACGTCTAACTTTCGTAGGGTGGGCGGCTTCGCCGCCCGCGCGTTCAACCAGCGGATGCGCCGTCGAGCATTCAGCATTTGCGATAACGCGAGGGCTCGTCGAACGCGTGGGCAGGGCAAGACAGTCCAGTGGACTGTTTTACGCCCTTCCAGCGATTACGCGGCTCGTTTCTTGACGTTGCCTGAGAGCAGCTCAGCCTTGCGCGCGCGGAACTCGGCCACGGCCTTTTCCTTCACGTGGCCGAAGCCGCGGATCTGTTCCGGCAGCGAGGCCAGTTCGACCGCATCGGCGTGCGTCGCAGCGTTCAGGCCAGCCAGCAGGCCTTCCACCATCCCGCGGTATTCGACGATCAGGGCGCGCTCCATCTTGCGCTCTTCGGTGTAGCCGAACACGTCGAAGGCGCCGCCGCGCAGGCCTTTCAGCTTGGCCAGCAGCTTGAAGGCGCCGAACATCCACGAGCCGTACTGCGCCTTGACCATGCGGCCCTTGGCATCCTTTTTCGCGAACAGCGGCGGGGCCAGGTTGAACTTGAAGGAGAAGTCGCCCTCGAACTGGCTCTTCACCTGCTCCAGGAAGCGGCCGTCGGTGTACAGGCGCGCCACTTCGTATTCGTCCTTGTAGGCCATCAGCTTGAAGTAGTACTTGGCCACGGCTAGCGACAGCTTGTTGCCCAGGCCTTGCGCGGTTTCAGCGGCGCGCACGCGCGCCACCAGGTCTTCGTACACGCCCGCATAGGCGCTGTTTTGGTAGCCGGTCAGGAAGTCCACGCGCTTCTTGATAATGGTCTCGAGGCTTTGCGGCATCTGCACGACGATAGCTTGCGAAGGCGTGGCCTGCTTCTCGACGCGCTTGAAGTCCACGGCGGCGCGGCGGCCCCACAGGAAGCTCATCTTGTTCGAGGCGACCGCCACGCCATTGAGTTCGATCGCGCGCAGCAGCGCGGCTTCGCTCAAGGGGATGCGGCCCTTCTGCCAGGCGTAACCCATCAGGAACAGGTTCGTCGCGATCGAGTCGCCCATTAGCGCGGTCGCGATGCGGGTGGCATCGACGAAGTCCACGCCATCCGCGCCGCCCACGGCTTCCAGGATCAGCGCACGCACGTCAGCAGCCGGGAATTCCCAGTCGGCGTTCTGCGCGAAGGTGCCGGTCGGTTGCTCGTGCAGGTTGACGATGGCCAGGGTGCGGCCCGGGCGCATCTTCGAGACTGCGTCGGCCGCGCCGGTGGTCAGGATGTCGCAGCCGAGGATCAGGTCCGCTTCGCCGGTGGCGATACGCTGGGCGCGCAGGCGGTCCGGGGTCACCGCGATCTTGACGTGCGAGGTCACCGAGCCGTTCTTCTGGCTCATGCCGGTCATGTCCAGCACCGACGCGCCCTTGCCCTCGAGGTGGGCGGCCATGCCCATCAGCGCACCGACGGTGATGACGCCGGTGCCGCCGATGCCATTGATCAGGATGTTGTAAGGATGTTCGATGCTTGGCAGGGTCGGCTCAGGGAGCAGGCCCCAACCATCGTCGGAACCTTGCTTGCTGACGCCGGCCTTGCTCTTCTTGAGCATGCCGCCTTCGACGGTGACGAAGCTCGGGCAGAAGCCCTTGGCGCACGAATAGTCCTTGTTGCAGGACGACTGGTCGATGGCGCGCTTGCGGCCGAATTCCGTTTCCTTCGGCAGGATCGACACGCAGTTCGACTGGATGCCGCAATCGCCGCAGCCTTCGCAGACGGCTTCGTTGATCACCATGCGCTGGGTCGGGTCGGGGAACTCGCCTTTTTTCCGGCGGCGGCGCTTCTCGGCGGCGCAGGTCTGGTCGTAGATGATGACGGTGACGCCCGGCAGTTCGCGCAGCTCGCGCTGGATGTTATCCATCTCCTTGCGGTCGTGCAGGGTGACCAGCGCTGGCAGGTTGGAGCGGTCCGCATAGCGCGACAAATCTTCGGTGACCAGCGCGATGCGCTTGACGCCTTCCGAGGCCATCTGGTTGGCGATCATCGGCACCGAGGTCTGGCCGTCGACCGGCTGGCCACCGGTCATCGCGACCGCGTCGTTGTACAGGATCTTGTAGGTGATGTTTACCTTGGCCGATACGGCGGCGCGGATCGCCAGGTAGCCCGAGTGGAAATAGGTGCCGTCGCCCAGGTTCTGGAACACGTGCGGCACTTTCGAGAACGCAGCCTGGCCGATCCACGGTGCGCCTTCGCCGCCCATGTGGGTGGTCAGCTTGTTCATTTCCGGGTAGATCGAGGTCGCCATCACGTGGCAGCCGATGCCGGCCAGCGCGAACGAACCGTCCGGCACCTTGGTCGAGGTGTTGTGCGGGCAGCCGGAGCAGTAGAAGGCCGGGCGGAAGGGCGTGGTGATGGCCTTCTGCAGCACGGCGTCCTTCGCATCGAGGAAGGCCAGGCGTGCGCGGATCAGATCGCGGGTGGTGTCTTCCAGGTTCAGGCGCGCGATGCGGCCGGCGATCACGCGCGCCACTTGCGCTACCGAGAAGTCGGCCTTTGGTGGCAGCAGCCAGTCGCCGCGCGGGGCGACCCATTCGCCCTTGTCGTCGAACTTGCCGACCACGTGGGGACGCACGTCGTCGCGCCAGTTGTACAGCTGCTCTTTCAACTGGTATTCGACGACCTGGCGCTTTTCTTCGACCACCAGGATTTCGTCCAGGCCCTGCGCGAATTCGCGCACGCCGTCCGGTTCCAGCGGCCAGATCATCGCGATCTTGTACAGGCGCAGCCCGACCTTGGCGGCCATGGCTTCGTCGATGCCCAGTTCTTCCAGTGCTTCCAGCACGTCCAGGTAGGATTTGCCCGAGGCGATGATGCCCAGCTTCGCATCCGGGCTGTCGATCGTGACGCGATTGAGCTTGTTCTCGCGCGCATAGGCCAGCGCTGCGTAGATCTTATAGTCCTGCATCAGCGCTTCCTGCGCGCGTGCCTGCTGGCCCAGCGGAACTGAAGAAAGCCGCGTATTTAATCCACCCTCCGGCATCGTGAAGTCCTGCGGCAGCTTGACCTCCACGCGGAACGGGTCGGCGTCGACCGAGGCGCTCGATTCGACCGTATCGGCCAGCGCCTTGAAGGCCACCGCGCAGCCCGAGAAGCGCGACATCGCCCAGCCATGCACGCCGAGGTCCAGGTATTCCTGCACGTTGCACGGGTAGAGCACCGGGATCATGCAGGCCGAAAAGATGTGGTCGGACTGGTGCGGCAGCGTCGAGGAATAGGCGCCGTGGTCATCGCCGGCCACCAGCAGCACGCCGCCGTGTTTCGCGGTGCCGGCGTGGTTCATGTGTTTAAAAACGTCGCCGCAGCGGTCCACGCCCGGGCCTTTGCCATACCACATGGCGAACACGCCGTCGTACTTGGCAGGGCCGATCAGGTCCACGGTCTGGGTGCCCCAGACGGCGGTTGCGGCCAGGTCTTCGTTCACGCCCGGGACAAACTGGATGTTGTTCGCTTCGAGGTGGCCCTTGGCCTTCCACAGCGTTTCATCGAGGCCGCCCAGCGGCGAGCCGCGGTAGCCCGACACGAATCCGGCCGTATCCAGGCCCGCGGCGGCATCGCGCTCGCGCTGCATCATCGGCAGGCGCACCAGGGCCTGGATACCGGACAGGAAGATGTTGCCGGTCCTGGCGGTGTACTTGTCGTCCAAGGTGACGTTGGTAAGGCGGGACGAATAGTCCGGCGCCGCGGTGTCGCGGGCGATGGTGTCTGGCATGGGAGTCTCCAAAATCGTGGTTCGGGCGGTGCTTACTCGCTGGCTGCCGGGTAGGCGAGGGCGGGGAAGCAGGGAAGCGCTCTGTAGGCACTTCTTGACCGGGTGGAGTGTAGGGACTTAGCCCAGCCAGGGCCAATAGGGATTGCGGATGGGGGTATAAGAAATAATGATGACTGTTATAAGCTCAGGGCCCGATCAGCCGTGCCCCTGGCCAGGCGCTATTCGCACAGAGTTCTTCGGTGATTTCTCGCACCAGCTTCCCGATTGCCGCGGCGGCATTCGTGAGCGGGATGTTCCGTGAAGCGCACAGCGTCACGTGGCGCGTCACCGCCGGACCATGAACCGGCCACGCCGCCATCGCGCCGCGTTCGATATCCGCCTGCAGGGGCGCCACCGGCAGCAGGGTGGCGCCGAGATCGGCCAGCAGCGCCGAGCGCAGGATGGCGAGCGAATTGATTTCGAGGATGCTGCCGGGGACCAGGCCGGCGCCCTGCGCGACCCGTTCGACCAGCGGACGCACGCCGTGCTGGCGCGCCGGCAGGATCAGGGTGCTGGCCAGCGCCTCCGCCAGGGTGAGCGAGGCCGCGCCAGGTGCGAACGGGGAACCGGCGCGGCAGATGAACATCAGGTCTTCCTCGACCAGCGGTGTGCTGATGAAATGCCCGGCCGGGACTTCGTCGAACAGCACCGCCAGGTTCAGGCGCCCGGACTTGAGCTGCTCGGTGAGGCTGCCCGAAATTTCCTCGGTCAGCTGCAGCGTGATTTCCGGATAGCGCGCGCGCGCGCTGCTGAGGATCGGCAGCGCCAGCGCACCCGAGATGCTGTGGGGAAGGCCCAGCGTCACGCTGCCGGAGGGCCGCGTGGTGGACTGCACCACGGCCGAGCGGGCATCCGCCACCTGCTTCAGGATGGCCTGCGCATGCTCGTAGAAGATCTTGCCGGCGTCGGTGCTGACGACGCCGTGGGCCGATCGGTGCAGCAGTTGCGCGCCCAGTTCTTCTTCCAGCTGGCGCAGTTGCTGGGTGAGTGCCGGCTGCGCCACGTGCAGGACCAGCGCGGCGCGCGAGAGCGAGCCGTGGTCGACGATGGCGACGAAATAGCGCAGCTGGCGGAGTTCCATGCAATTGACTGTGTCTTAAAGGAAACAAATAGTGAATATTAGTAACAATCTTGCTATACTGCATCTAGGCCGACTGGCGCCGACATTATTACAGAGCAGAGACTTACCATGTTAAAGAAGGTGGATGCATCGCAGCTGAAGGTCGGGATGTTCATCCACGACCTCGATTGCGGCTGGATGGATCATCCATTCGTGCGCGCGCGTTTCGTGCTGACGACGGAAGCCGAGATCTACAAGATCCGCAATGCCAGGATCCGCAGCGTGGTCATCGACTGCAGCAAGGGACTGGACATCGACGACGCACCGACGCTGGCCGAAGCCGACGCCGAGACCGAAGCCGAAGTGACCGCGATCGCGACCAAGCCGCTGATCGTCACCCGCGTCTCGCTGGGCGAAGAACTGCAGCGCGCGGCCCAGATCCGCAAGCAGGCGGCCGGCATGGTGCGCACCGTGATGGCCGATGCACGCCTGGGCAAGGCGGTCGAAATGGACAAGGTGGCCCCGGTAGTCGAAAGCATCACCGAATCCATCCTGCGTAATTCGGGCGCGCTGCTCGGGCTCCTGCGCATCAAGAACAAGGACGACTACACCTTCCTGCATTCGGTGAGCGTGTGCGCGCTGCTGGTGGCCTTCTGCCGCTCGCGCAACCTGGACGCGGAAACGACCTACCAGGCAGGCCTCGGCGGCCTGCTGCACGACACCGGCAAGGCGCTGGTCCCGGACAGCATCCTGAACAAGGCAGGGCGCCTGACCGACGAGGAATTCGACATCATCAAGCGCCACCCGCGCGATGGCTACGACATCCTGGTCAAGTCGCCGGAGATCGGCCAGATCCCGCTCGACATCACGCTGCACCACCACGAGCGGCGCGACGGCAGCGGTTATCCGGACAAGCAGGGCGAAGGCAGCATCAGCGAACTGGCGCAGATGGCGGCGATCGTCGACGTGTACGACGCGATCACCTCGGACCGCTGCTACCACAAGGGCATGCCGGCCGCCGAAGCGCTGCGCAAGATCTACGAGTGGAGCAAATTCCACTTCAATCCGACGCTGGCGCAGGAATTCATGCGCTGCGTCGGCATTTACCCGGTCGGCACGCTGGTGCTGCTCGAGTCGGGGCGCCTGGGCGTCGTGATCGAGCCGCATGAAACCAGCCTGCTCACGCCGAAAGTGAACGTCTTCTTCAGCACCAAGACCCCAGGCTACATCAAGCCGCAGACCGTCGACCTGTCCAAGGCGCTGGGCTTTGGCGGCGGCGACAAGATCGTGCGCCACGAAGCGGCCGAGAAGTGGAACGTCAACCCGCTGCAATTCATGAACATCGCCTGACGCTCCCCGGAGCAGCAGGCCCCGGAGATGCGACAATGGCATCTCCGGGGCTTTTTTTTTGCCATTTGGTAAGGATTCGCGATGCACCCACCCATCGAGTTCTGGTTCGAGTTCGGCAGCAACTACAGCTATCTCTCCCTGATGCGCATCGAGGCGCTGGCCGACCGCGCCGGCGTGCCGCTGTCTTGGCGGCCCTTCCTGCTTGGGCCGATCTTCCGCGAACTCGGTTACCAGAGCTCTCCGTTCAACGAGCAGAAGGAAAAGGGCGAGTACGCCTGGCGCGACATGGAACGCCGCGCTGCGAAATACGGGCTTCCCTTCAAGCGCCCATCGGTGTTCCCGCGCCCGGCCCTGCTGCCGATGCGCGTGGCGCTGCTCGGCGCGGACCAGCCGTGGATGGGCGAATACTGCCGCCGCATCATGCTGCAGAATTGGGTGCACGACCGTGACATCGACAATGCCGATGTCGTGCTGGCGGCGCTTGCAGGGCTGGTCGACGATCCGGCTGCCATCGTGGCGGAGGCAGGTTCGGAGCGGACCAAGCTGCTGTTGCGCGCCCAGACCGCTAACGCACGCGATCACGGGATCTTCGGCGCCCCGACTTTCATGGTGTACAACGAGATGTTCTGGGGCGATGACCGCCTGGAAGACGCGCTCGAATGGGCGCAGGCCTGTCCGGCCCCCTAAAACGCGTCAGAAGAATTCGGCGGTGTCGTTGGTGGCGATGGTCTGCAGCAGGCCGTTCGCCAGCAGCTCTTCGTAATAGCAGGCGCGGTTGCGTCCGTTGGCCTTGGCGAAGTACAGCGCCTGGTCGGCATGTCCGAGCGTGACCACTGGCGAATCGGCCGCGCGGATGCTGGTGAAACCAACACTCACGGTCACCCGTCCCACCTGCGGGAATTCATGCGTCTCGACATCAAGGCGGAAGCGGTCGATGATCTTGCGCGCATTGTCCAGCGTGGTCGAGCGCAGCAGCACCACGAATTCCTCGCCGCCGAAGCGGAACACCCGGTCCTGCGCACGGAACGACGACTGCAGCAAATTGGCGACCAGGATCAGCACTTCGTCGCCGTACAGGTGGCCGAAGCGGTCGTTCACTCCCTTGAAATGGTCGACGTCGACCACGGCCAGCCACTGCTTTTCCTCGGCGCCGTGGTGGCGCCGTTCGGGCAGGCCGGGCACGAGGGACCCGGCATCAGGCGCGTGCAGCATGCGCGCCAGCTGGTCGTCGAAGGTCTTGCGGTTGAGCAGGCCGGTGAGTGAGTCGCGCTCGCTGTAGTCGAGCAAATTCTGGAAGTTGCGGTAGACGCTGACGATCCCGCTGATCATGTGGATCGTATCGCCCGTGAATTCGCCGTGGTGCGTGATCTCGAGGCAGGTCGCGGCCTTGTCGCCGAACCAGATCGGCAGCCACAGGACACGCAGTCCGTCGGGCCCCTTACCTTCCGCACGCGAATCGTGGTGGTCCAGGCAGTGCGCCAGTTCGGGGAAGGCCGTGATTGGCTCGCCGGGGCTGCCATCCTGCGCCTCGTCGGGGCAGGCGACGCCGCCGGCGCGGATGCAGGCGCGCGGACGCACGAAGCGCTGCCCGCAGACGCTGGCGATCGCCAGCACCCGGGTCTGCAGCGCGCCCGACAATTCCTGGACAGCCGAAATCACCGAGATGTCCAGCATCGTGTGATCGCGGTGGCCAGTCATGTCCACCATGTGTCTCAGCAGGGAATCCATATCGTTCACAGCACCAAAGTCAGGCAAAAGCACGGCTTGTCGATACCACGGGAGCGCCGTTTTTTTAAGCGCACAAGAAAAACAGCATAATGCTTTTTTGTATTACAGGCAACTATTCTTGACAATATTTATCGACCATCCGGCCGAGGCAGGATTCCAGTTGTACGGCGGTTGTCCAGGCGCATGAAGGCAAAAGCATTTCCGCATGGAAAACTTGCCTAGCATCAACTTGCCACATGGAATTATTCGGTACAGTGAACTCACTGACAGATGCAGTGCAAAGCAGCAAAGCAGTAAAGGAGACGGGGCCCCGTCTGCTGTCAGTAAGTCCCTTTAACCACTTCAAGGAGTTGTCATGAGCACCATTACCTCCGCCATCAAAGCTTTCGTAGCCGATGAAAACGGTGTGACCGCCATCGAATACGGCCTGATCGCTGCCCTGGTCGGCGTCGCGATGGCGACGGTGGCCGGCCAGCTTGGCGGCAAGATCAAGACCACGTTCGAGCTGATCCGCGATGCGTTCACCACCCTGCCTGCAGCGCCTGCAGCGCCGACTGGACCCTAATCGCTGATATGCCCCCCGGGTGCCGCAAGGCTCCTGGGGGGCTTTTTTTTGGAGCGGATCATGGTTGTCACACCTTACCTCGACACGCTGCTGCTGCTGATGGTAGCCGCCGCCGCGATCAACGATCTTGCCAGTCGCCGTATCCCGAACCTGCTGCTGTTATCCGGCCTCGTCGCCGCGCTCGTCCTGCACTCGATTTCGCCGGATCCCGGCGCCGCCCTGCTGTCCTCTGCCGGCGGCCTGCTGACGGGTTTCGTGATGTTCATCCCTTTTTACCTCGTCCGCGGCATGGCTGCCGGGGACGTCAAGATGATGGCAACGATCGGTGCCTTCACCGGTCCCGACCTTGCTCTTCATATTGCCATCCTGGCGTGGTGCGCCGGTGGCGTGATGGCGCTTGGCATCGTCATCTGTCGCGGCCGGCTGCGGCTGGCGTTTTCCAACCTGTGGAGCATCCTGCGGCCGGCCGTGCTGCGGCTTCCGGCGGTGCCCGGTGCGGTGAAGGAAAGTGCCGGATCCATGCCTTATGGCGTGGCGATCGCGGCCGGCACGATCTACCTCCTGCTAGGCCGTTACGCTTGACTTTTCCGCTGAGCCCGCTTCCTTGCCGGAGGTCAAACGGCAGGGAAGGGGCGATGGCTAGAATCAATTTAACAGATGTAAGAAATATCCGTACCCAGCAGGAGGTTTCCCCATGGAAGTATTGACAGCGTCCACGCCAGCAGTCCCCGATGTCCCGCTCGGGCGGCTGCCGGCAGCGCCGGGCAACGCGCTCGAGGCCGACCATGCGCCGGTCCTGCCGCGCCAGCCGCGCTCGGTGCGCGATACCGGCCTCGAACCGCGCTTCGTCACCGGCCTGGTCGTCAAGACCATGTACGGCAGCGGCAAGATGGCCTTGTCGGTGCTGACCGGCCGCCTGCGGCTGTCGATCAGTGTGGTGCGCGAGGTGTTGCAGGGGCTGGTCGCCGAGCAGCAGGTGGAAGTGGCGTGGTGCGGCGACTCCGACATCGACGTGCACTACCAGCTGACCGCGTTCGGCCAGCGCGCCGCCACCGAATACCTGGCCGAATCGCGTTATGTCGGTCCGGCCCCGGTCACGCTCGATGCCTACCGCGCCATGGTCGAACAGCAATCGCTGCGCCAGCCCGGCGCCCTCCGCGTGACGCCCGCAGCCCTGCGTGCCGTGCTTGCCGATGAAGGCGTCGAGCCTGCAGTGCGCGACCTGATCGGCGCAGCGCTGCATTCACACCGCCCGCTGATGCTGTATGGCCCGTCCGGCAGCGGCAAGACGACGCTGGCCTGCAAGTTCGCGCGCCTGCACCAGGATCCAATTGCGCTGCCCTACGCGGTGCTCGTCAATCATGAGATCGTGCAGATCTATGACCCGCGGCTGCATCCGGCGCCGCTGCCGCCGCGCGCCATGGAAGAGCGGCGCAGCTGCGATGCGCGCTGGGCCCTGTGCCAGCGTCCGCTCGTGCACGTCGGCGCCGAACTGGCGCGCGACATGCTGGAGCTGCGCCTCGATACCGCCAGCGGCGTACTGCGTGCGCCGCCGCACCTGCTAGCCAACAACGGCCTGCTGGTGCTCGACGACGTCGGCCGCCAGCGCGTGCCGGCCGGCGAGGTGCTGCACCGCTGGCTCGGCGCCCTCGAAACCGGTGAAGACCATGTCGCGGTACCAGGGGGGGCGACCCATGCGCTGCCTTTCGACGTGTCGCTGGTACTGGCCACCAGCCTGGCCCCGGAGTCGGTGCTGGACGAATCCTGCCTGCGCCGCATCGGCTACCGGATTCCGGTCGGCCCGCTGTCCGAATCGGGCTACCGTGCGCTGCTGCGGCGCCAGTGCCGGCTGTGCGGCATCGAGCCCGACGAAGGCGCGATGGATTACCTGGTCAACGATCTGCACCGCCGTACCCGGCGTCCCCTGCTGGCGGCCTGGCCGCATGAGCTGCTCTGGCGGATCGCCGATTTCGCCGGCTTTGCCGGCCATGCCCCGCGTTTCGACGTGGACAGCGTGGCCCAGGCTTGGAGCAGCCTGTTCGGCGCCAAGGCGGCGCCCGATCCAAGCAACCTGGGAGAAGCCCGATGAAAAACAAGCGTGCCGTGATCGTGATGGCGCTCGCGATCCTGTTCGGCCTTGCCGCCGTCGTGCTGGCCTCGCGCTGGCTCCTGACGCAGCCGGCGGCAAGCGCCGGCCGCATCGTGGTGGCGGTGGCGGACATCGATATCGGACAGCGCCTGACGCCCGAGATGCTCAAGCTGGTCGAATGGCCGGCCCACAGCGTGCCCAAAGGTGCGTTCGACGACCCGCAAAAACTCGCCGGCCGGGTGCTCAAGACCAGCATCCTGCTGGGCGAGCCGCTGAGCGAGGCCAAGCTCGCGCCGGCGGGCACGCTGGGCGGCCTGTCGGCCCTGATCACCGAAGGCAAGCGCGCCATCACGGTGCGCGTGAACGACGTGATCGGCGTGGCGGGCTTCGCCCTGCCGGGCAACTACGTGGACATCATTGTCAGCACCGAGACCGATCCGCAATCGCAGTCCGGTACGCCGCGCGAGCAGAGCATATCGAAGATCGTGCTCGAACGGATCCTGGTACTGGCCGTCGCGCAGGAAGTCAACCGCGATGAAACCAAGCCCAAGGTCGTGAATGCGGTGACGCTCGAAGTCACACCCGAGCAGGCCGAGATGCTCGACCTCGCGCGCAGCGTCGGCACGCTGTCGCTGGCCCTGCGCAACCAGGTCGACCCGGCAGTGGCATTGACCCTGGGCGCCACGAAGCAAAACCTGCTGCCGGCTACCGTGTCGCCCTTGAAGCCGGTGGTGATGCCGGTGGCCCTGCCACGGCCGCGGATGCAGGCGCCGCGTCCGGCGCCGCAGCGCGATTGCGTGAAGGTCATCAACGGCCTGAACGCTTCCCAGGAATGCTTCTGAGCCCTACCGAACCGGGATGGATGCCATGAACAGACACCTCAATTTTGCACAGCTCGCCACGGGCCTCGCGCTGGCCGCCACCGTGCCCGCCCACGCAGCCCCCGCGCCGGCGCCGGCAGCTGCGGCCCCGGCGCCCGCCCAGGCCGCAGCCGCGGCCCCGGCCAGGACGCCGACAGTACGTTCCCAGCCGGCGGCGCGCTCCCAGCCTGCAATGGGTTGCATCGGCGAGGCTGCACGCCCCGCCACCATGGCGCTCCACATGGGCAAGTCGACCATGCTGCGGCTGCCCGAAAAGGTCGCCCATCGCAGTGTCGGCAATCCCGACATCGTGCAGGCGATGCTGGTGGCACCGGACACCCTGTACATCGCAGGCGTCGATGTGGGGACCACCAACATGATCGTGCAGGGCAAGAGTGGCCTGTGCAGCGTGGTGGATATCGTCGTCGCGATGGACCCGGCCGCGCTGCAGGCGACGCTCGCTGCCGCCATGCCCGACGAGAAGGATATCCGGGTGATGGCCGCCGCCGATTCGCTGGTGTTGACCGGCACCGTCAGCGACGCCGGCGCGATTGCGCGCGCGGTGGAACTGGCCAGCGCCTACGTACGGCGCCCGCTGCGCCAGTTGACAGTCGCGGAAAAGGATACCGGCGGCGTCGTCGGCCTCGGCGGCAACAATACCGGTGGCGGGGGGGCGTCCGCCACGACCCGCGTGGTCAACCTGCTCAATGTCAGCGCGCCACAGCAGGTGCAGCTCGAAGTGAAAATCGCCGAGGTGTCGAAGACGCTGCTCGAACGGCTCGAAACGAACACGACCTTCCGTTTCGGTTCCGGCAGCTGGACGACCGCCCTGGTGTCGAACTTTTTGACTGGCCGGGCCCAGGCGGGCATACAGGCCACCAAGACCAACGGTAACCGGTTCGGGGCGGATGCGGACAAGCAGGACAGCCTGGTGCGCGTGCTGGCCGAGCCGAACGTGCTCGCCATCAGCGGCCAGGAAGGCACCTTCCTCGCGGGCGGCAAGTTCTTTATTCCGGTCGCCCAGGACGACAAGAAGATCGTCCTCGAGGAAAAGGAATTCGGCGTCGGCCTGCGCTTCACCCCGACCGTGCTGGCAGGCGGGCGCATCAACCTGAAGGTGGCCCCGGAAGTGTCCGAACTGTCGCGCGAAGGGGTCGGCGTATCGGCCGCCGGCATCACCGGCACCGCGATCCTGCCCTTGATCACCACGCGCCGCGCCAGCACCACGGTGCAGCTGTACGACGGCCAGAGCTTCGCCATTGGTGGGCTGATCAGGAACAACCTGGTGGCCAACCTGAAAGGCTTGCCGATGCTGGGAGAAGTGCCGATCCTGGGCGCGCTGTTCCGCAGCACCGACTATCAGCAGGACCGCACCGAACTGGTGTTCGTCATCACGGCGCGGCTGGTCAAGCCGATGCCGGGCGCCACCTATTCGCTGCCAACCGACAAGGTAGGCGTGCCGACGCGCGCGGAAGTGCTGCTCGGCGGGCGGCTCGAGGGCACGGCGCCGGCGAGTACTACCGCTGCCGTATCCACCCCGCCGGCCTCGCCGCCCGTCGCGCAGACCGCCGGCGGCTTCGAACTCAAATAGGAGCTTATCGTGACCACGATCCGATTCACTGCATTGGTCCTGCTGGGCGCCTGCCTGCAGGGCTGTGCGCAAACGACCCCGCACTGGGACCAGCAGTTCGGCAGCGCCACGCGCAACAACCTGGCTGCCCAGGTGCTCGACCCGCGCGTCTCGGCGAACCAGAATCCTGCTGTCGGCATCGACGGCCGCGCTGCCAAGGGTGCCCACGACCGCTACCAGCGCAGCTACGAGCAGCGGGAGCCCCAGGCACCGACGCTGGTCATCAATGCCGGCAGCTCCCGATGAGCGCGCCAATCCACTCCTGATCCGAATGCGTCCGCCACGAGGCCCGCCATGAAAGCGCTACTTATCAGCCGCGACAGCCAGCTTTACGCGGAAATCGCCTCCCAGGGCGCCGCGCGCGTGCCGCCGCTGAACCTCGGTGCCGTCCGCGCCAGCATGCGCGAGGCGCTGGACCGGCCCGAGTCCGACAGTCCCCAGCTGGTGATTGTCGATGCCACCGATACCGAGCCCTCCGAAGTGGCGCTGCTCGAACGCCTCGGCCGCCAGTATCCCGAGGCGCACCTGATGCTCCTGACCGCCCAGAACCAGCCCGAGCTCCTGATCCGCGCCATGCGCGCCGGCGTGCGCGAGGTGCTGCAGCTGCCCCTGGTGCACCGCGCCTTCCACGAATCGATGGACCGGATCTCGACCGCTGCCGGCGTCTCGAGCCTGCGCGACGGCAAGGTCCTCGCCTTCATCGCCTGCAAGGGCGGCAGCGGCGCCACCTTCATCTCGACCAATTTCGGCTATGCGCTGGCCACGCTCGCTGCCAAGAAGGTGCTGCTGATCGACCTGCACGGCCAGTTCGGCGACGCAGCACTGTATGTGTCCGACCAGAAGCCAACCATGACCCTGTCGGACGTCTGCGCGCAGATTGCACGCATCGACGGCCCTTTCCTTGAAAATTGCGTGGTGCACGTCACGCCCGGCTTCGGCGTACTGGCCGCCGCCGACGACCCTGCCCATGCCAAGGAAGCCAAGCCGGAACACATCGACACCATCCTGCGGGTAGCGCGCCAGCACTACGATTACGTGCTGCTCGATGTCGGGCGCCAGATCGACGCAGTGTCGCTGCGCGCGCTCGACGTCACCGACACCATTTATCCGGTCCTGCAACTGGCGCTGCCCGACATCCGCGATGCGCGCCGGCTGCTCGATATCTTCCGCTCGCTCGGCTACGTGCTCGACAACATCCGGCTGATCGTGAACCGCTACGAAAAGGGCGGCAAGCTGCGCCTGCAGGACCTGCACGGTGCGCTCGGGTGTGAAGTCGTGCATACCTTCCCCAACGACTACGTTGCCGTGACCGATTCGGTCAACCAGGGCGTGCCGGTGCTGCAGTTGTCGCGCTCGAGCGCCGCCGCGCGCAGCCTGGCCGACATGGTCGAACTCGTGACCACCCGCCGCGTCCAGGAAAGCAAGGGCCTGTTCGACCGCCTGTTCGGGCGCGGCGAGTCCGAAGACTGAACGCCATCACGGACAATACGGAGCCTCCCATGTCCCTACGAGAACGTCTCGCGACCTCTACCCAGGAACGCCAGTCCGGCGCCATCCTGCCGGACACCTCGAACCAGGCCTACCAGGAGCTCAAGAAATCGATGCACCAGATGATCCTGGACCGCATCGACCTCGAGCGCCTCAAGCGCCTCACTGCCGAACAGTTCAAGCACGAGCTGGCGCTGCTGATCCAGCGCATCATCGAGGAAGAGCGCATCGTGCTGAACCAGCACGAGCGCCACAACCTGGTGCTCGACATCCAGCACGAGATGCTCGGCTTCGGCCCGCTCGAGCCCTTGCTGAACGACCCGACCGTGTCGGACATCCTGGTCAACACGGCCAGCAAGGTGTACGTGGAGCGGCGCGGCCGGCTCGAACTCACCGACATCACCTTCCACGACAACGCCCACCTGATGAAGATCATCGAGAAGATCGTCTCGCGCGTGGGCCGGCGGGTGGACGAATCGAGCCCGATGGTCGATGCGCGCCTGCCCGACGGCTCACGCGTCAACGCGATCATCCCGCCGCTGGCGGTCGACGGGCCGCTGCTCTCGATCCGCCGCTTCGGCAGCACGCCGCTGTCGGTACAAAACCTGCTGGACTACAAGAGCCTGACGCAGCCGATGATCCATGTGCTGGAATGCCTCGGCGCCGCCAAGGTGAACATCCTGATCTCCGGCGGCACCGGCAGCGGCAAGACCACGCTGCTGAACCTCATTTCCGGTTTCATCCCGGCCAGCGAGCGCGTGGTGACGATCGAAGACGCCGCCGAACTGCAGCTGCGCCAGCCGCACGTGGTGCGCCTGGAGACGCGCCCGCCGAACATCGAAGGCAAGGGCGAGGTGACCCAGCGCGCCCTGGTGCGCAATGCACTGCGGATGCGGCCTGACCGCATCATCCTTGGCGAGGTGCGCGGCGGCGAGGCACTCGACATGCTGCAGGCGATGAACACCGGCCACGAGGGCTCGCTGGCGACGATCCACTCGAACACGCCGCGCGACGCGCTGTCGCGGTTGGAAAACATGGTCAGCATGGCTGGCGTCAGCCTGACCGCACGCGCGATCCGCCAGCAGATCGTGTCGGCAGTGACGGTTGTGGTGCAGGTCTCGCGCCTGACCGACGGCACCCGCAAGGTGGTCAGCCTGCAGGAAATCACCGGTATGGAAGGCGAGGTCATCTCGATGCAGGAGATTTACCGCTTCGAGCAGAGCGGCGTCGATGCCGACGGCAAGGTACTCGGTAGCTTCAGCGCCACCGGCGTGCGCCCGCGCTTTGCCGACCGCCTGAAGATGTACGGCGTCCCAGTGCCGGACAATGCGTTCGATCCCGACCGCATATTCGATTAACGGAGGACGCATGGACGCGGTGTTCTACGCTTTTGCGGTGTTCCTGTTCGCGGCGGTGATCCTTGCGATCGAAGGCGCCTACCTGTGGTGGATGGGAACCTATGGGGCAGCGGCGCGCCGGGTCGCCCGCCGGTTGCAGGTCATGTCCGGCTCGTCGGGGCGCAGCGGCGAGCGGATCTCGATCCTCAAGCAGCGCCCGTACAGCCGCAACGAGGCATTCGACCGGGTGCTGCACCGGATCCCGCTGGCGCATCGCATCGACGCGCTGCTCGTGCAGGCCGGGTCGAGGACGACGGTGGGGCAGTTTCTGGCCTGGTCGTTCGGCTGCACAGTTGTGGTCGGAATAATGTCGCTCGCGTGGCCATTGCCGGTACCGGCGCGCCTGCTGCTGGCCGTGCTCGGGTCATGCATGCCCTGGTTCCTGGTGCGCCGTGCACGCCAGAGGCGGCTGATCCGCCTCGAGCAGCAGCTGCCCGAGGCGGCCGATTTCATCGCCCGCGCCCTGCGCGCAGGCCATTCGTTCAGCAACGTGCTGCAGATCGTCGGCGCCGAGCTGCCCGAGCCGCTCAGCGGCGAATTCCGCATCGCGCGTGAGGAAATCAATTATGGCGTGCCGATGAACGAGGCGCTGCACGGAATGGCCGCACGGATTCCGCTGACCGACCTGCGCTACTTGATCATCGCGGTGCTGATCCAGCGCGAGTCGGGCGGCAACCTGGCCGAAATCCTGGGAAACATCAGCCAGATCATCCGTGCCCGCCTGAAGCTGGTGGCGCACGTGCGCGTGCTGTCGGCAGAAGGGCGGATGTCGGCCTGGATCCTTGGCCTGCTGCCGTTCGCCGTGATGGGCACGATGATGGTGTCGAGCCCGGAGTACGTCAGCATGCTCTGGACCGATCCGCAGGGCGTCCGCCTGCTCTGGTATGGGCTGGGCATGATCGCCTTCGGATTCGTCTGGCTGCGCAAGATCATTCGTATCCGCATCTGAGGTTCCCATGACGTCATCCCAGCTGATCTTCCTGCTCCTCGTCCTGTGTGTCGTGTTCGGCCTCGCCTGGCTCGGCCTCGTGCTGTTCGCGCCCCTGGCCCTGCGCGAGCGCCTGCGCCGCTTCCTCGGCAGCGCGGCGCCCAGCCAGCTCGATGCCGGCAGCGGCTGGATCGAACGCGTTGCCACGGTCGCCCAGCCCCTGACCAAACTCTCGATCCCCGAAGAAGGATGGGAAAAATCCACCCTGCGCACCCGCTTCATGAATGCGGGCTGGCGCAACCCGTCGGCGCCGACCCTGTACTTCGCTTCCAAGACCGGACTGGCGCTGCTGCTGCCGGCGCTGGCAGCGCCATTTGCTTTCGTCTTCGGCAGCGAACTGCCCGGCGGGCACATGCTGGCGCTGCTGCTGTTGGCGGCGTCGTTCGGCTACTACCTGCCGAACATCGTGCTGGGGCGGATCGTGGCGCGCCGCACCCGCGAGATTTTCGAGACCGTTCCCGATGCGCTCGACCTGCTGACGGTCTGCGTCGAAGCCGGCTTGAGCCTGGAGCGGGCACTGGTCAAGGTGGCCAGCGAGATCCATATCAAGAGCGTGGTGCTGGCGCAGGAACTGCAACTCGTGCTGATGGAGATGCGGGCCGGCTTCAGCAAGGAGAAGGCCTTGCGCAACTTCGCGCTGCGCTCGGGTGTCGAGGACGTGGATACGCTGGTGGCGATGCTGATCCAGTCCGAGCGCTTCGGCACCAGCGTGGGTGATTCGCTGCGCGTGCATTCCGAAAACCTGCGCCACAAACGGCGCGTGCTGGCCGAGGAGCGCGCCGCCAAGATCGGCCTGAAGCTGTTGTTCCCCCTGATTTTCTGCATTTTCCCGACGCTGCTGATGGTGCTGCTCGGTCCCGCCGTGTTGCAGATCGGTCGAACCCTGGGTGCGCTCCCCGGCGCGCACTGAATACGAAGGAGCCTGTGATGCGAATCCCTACCTTGTTCACCCGTCTGTCGCTGCTGTGCGCGGCCTCGAGCCTGCTCGCATGCGCGCCGTTTTCGAGCCGTGGCACCTTCGACGGCGCCATGCCGGCAGCCGACAATGGCTACCTCGCGGGCCGCAATCATCACCTGGCGCGCCGCTATGACGAAGCGCGCGCGGCGTACCAGGCGGTCTTGAAGGCGTCTCCGCAGCACGTCAACGCCCGCAACGGGCTGGCGACGCTACATGCCGAGCAGCGCGACTTTGCCGCCGCGATCGCGCTGTGGCGAGCGCTGACCGAATCGCTGACGCTGGCATCCGGTCCGGGCAAGGCCTACCTGTTCAGCAACCTCGGCCATGCCTACTTCCTGAACGGGGACTACGATAACGCACTCGTCACGCTGGAAAAAGCCTGCCTGCTCGACCCGCTGAACCACCGCTCCTGGCAGTTGCTGGGTGAAACCTTGCGCAAGCTCGGCCAGGAAGAGCGTGCCCAACAAATGCTGAGCCAGGCCGATGCCTTGCGTGCCCACGATTTCCACAAGGACTACGCTGCCGCCGGCAGCCAGACGACCGTCGTGGCAATCGACCGCGCCGTGAAGTCGCCCACCCGCGAGGAACCAGGCTGGAGCCATGCGCAAATACATGTGGGAACCGACGGCATGCTGGAATTGCGGCGTGGCCCGGCACGGTTGCCGATGCCCGGCCCCACTCCGGCCCCGGCGGCACCAGGCGGCCGTGCCCCCGCCTCGGTGGAAATACGCAACGGAAATGGCTTGCAGGGAATGGCACGTACGCTGGCGCGCCAGCTCGGCACGACCGAATGGAAGGTCACGCGCCTGTCCAATGACCAGGGGTTCGGCGTGCACCGTACCCGCATCGAGTACGAAGCGGCCAATCGCGCGATGGCCGAGCGGTTGGCGGCGCGGTTCGGCGAAGTCTCCCTGCAGGAAGTGGCGAACTGCGCGCCTGCCCGGCTGCGGGTGGTCATCGGACGCGACATCGCGCGCCGCGGTTATGCACTGAAGCCGCCGGTGCCGATGCGTGACGTGGCGGCACCCGTACTGGCGGCGAATAATCCCGGTTGAAAAAAGGTCCGGTTGCACGTTTGGTCAGCATCAAACGCATTGATGCGGCGCCCGAGAGAATGGGTTGCCCCGTCTTCTCTTGGGAGCCTGTCATGAATCTTTCCTACCGCCTCTACCTCATCTTCGCCGGCCTGTTGCTAGCGGCACTCACCGCCTGCGCGCCGACCAGCACCCGCCAGGGCACCGGCGAATACATCGACGACACCGTCATCACCAGCCGCGTCAAGGCCGCCTTTGCCGCCGACCCTGATGTCAAGGCGATCGAAGTGCAGGTCGACACCTTCAAGGGGACGGTGCAGCTTAGCGGCTTCGTCGAATCACCGGAGAGCGCCGTGCGGGCAGCGCAGATTGCGCGTGCCGTACCGGGCGTCAAGGAAGTCCGGAACGCCATGGTGCCCAAGGATACGCGCCGTTAGCAGCGCGCGCCGCGAACGGGCCGGCTTATTTCCAGGCCACCCTGCCCATGCCGCTGGTATTGACCTTGCGGGTCGACGGGTTACCGTAGACGGTGGCGGAGCCCATGCCGCTCAGGTCGACCTCGGCGGCACGGCTTGCATGCACGGTCGCGCCGCCCAGGCCGGACATGTCGAGGTCAACTGTGTCGGCACGCAGACCCTGCGCTTCGAGGCTGCCGACGCCTGCCAGCTTCGCGCGCAGTAGCTTGCTTTCGCCGCTGACGCTGATCCGGCCCGCGCCGCGCAGACTCAGCTCGAGGCGTTCAGCGCGCACGCCGTTCAGGGTCATGCCGCCCACGCCGCCCAGGCGCGCATCGATGCTGCGGTAGTTGCTGTTCATCGTCACCGATCCGGCGCCGTCGAGCGCCACGCGGACCGCGTCGCCCGAGAAACCGGTGACCGTCGATGCTCCCACGCCGTGCGATGCGAACTCCGTCAGGTTCGGCACGGTCAGTTCGGCGCGGAGTTTCTCGTGCCGGTCGCCATCGCGCGAGTTGAAGGATTCGGTGCCGATTTCCAGCGTGTCGCCCTGTTGCGAGGTGGTGATGCGCTGCACGTAGCGGCGGTCGCCAGAGACGACCAGCGAAGGGGTATTCCCCTGGCGTAGTACAAGGTCGACCACGCCGCCCAGTTTCACCTTCGTCACCCTGGCATCGACTGTGCGGTTTTCGCGCACGACCTCATCGGCAAGGGCAGGGTGGGCAACCAGGGCGACGGTGGCGGCAACGGTGGCCGCACTCAAGAGCTTTTTCACGTTTGTTCTCCGGGTGGGATGGTGATGGGATCACTATAGGACGCATGCCGGACGCGCCTGGAGCGATTGCGATGAACTGCGCATTCCGCGGTCTGGAGCGTAAAAAACCGTGAACGGCAGTCGTCGCTATTACCTGCGCGGCTCCTCCGATCGACCTATCGCCCAGACATCCCCCAAAGGCGCTACCACGCTGTATGCGCCCTTATTCCAGCGACGTCCAGGGCCAGCTAGTTCGCTGCATATGCACGCACGAGCCCAGCTTCCCCCAACGGCATAGCCGATGTTGCAAATCCGCCGCAATCCACCACATCCCTGGCAGGAATATTCCGTTGACAATTTTTTTACCTAACCCTAATATTCAGACAATGGAGATGGAAACGTTTCCACGTAGCCGGTGAGTTGCTTGAACAACGACTGCATCCTGGATGCATCCCTGAGCGATTGAAGATGAACGAGCGCAGCGCCCGCAGCCTTGCAGCGAGGACATCGGCCCCGGCCGCATGTCCTCTTTGCGCCGCCTGGCCGGGTAGGCCATGCGCAACAGGACGGCCGTGCCGGCCCGTCCGGCGCCAGCCGGCAAGGTGGCGGGGAGGTGTCCAGTTTTAAGAACACAGCATGAAGGCCGGCAGCGTGCAGCCATGGTTGAGCCGGCGACTGGAAGTGGAGACACCGTTGAAGTGGGTGACGGTCAAAATTCAAAAAAAACAGGAGAGCACCATGCATTACCCCAAGGCTAAACAGACATTGATGAGCCTGGCCGTGGCCAGCGCGTGCGCGGCATTCATGCCGGCCCATGCCCAGGAGGCCGCCCCGGTCCCGGACGCCGCGACAGCCACCGACCCGGCATCGGCCCAGGCCCAGGAAGCGACCACACCGTCCTCGCCGGCCGGCGTCCAGACCGTCCTCGTCACCGGACTGCGCGCCAGTCTTGAATCGTCGATGAACCTCAAGCGCAATGCGACCGGCTTCGTCGACGGCATCGTCGCCGAAGACATCGGCAAATTCCCGGATACCAACCTGGCCGAATCGCTGCAGCGCATCAGCGGCGTCTCGATCGACCGCAGCATCGGCGAAGGCTCGAAAGTCACCGTGCGCGGCGTCGGCCCCGACTTGAACCTGGTGCTGCTCAACGGCCGCCAGATGCCGACCTCGAACCTGGGTGACCGCCCGGGCCGCGCTTACGATTTCGCGAACATCGCGTCGGAAGCGGTTTCGCAGCTGCAGGTGTACAAGTCGGCGCGCGCCGAAACCCCGACCGGCGGCATGGGCGCCACCATCAATGTGTTGACCGCGCGTCCGCTGTCGCGTCCGGGCATGCAGGCCAGCGTCGGCGTCAAGGGCGTCTACGACAAATCGGCCGAGAACCTGCCGAACGACGTCCAGCGCGGCGACAAGATTACGCCGGAAATCTCGGGCATCTACAGCAACACCTCTGCCGACGGACGGTTCGGGATCGCCCTGTCCGCGAGCTACCAGGAACGCAACCTGGGCTTCAACCAGGCCGCCGTGTCGAACGGCTGGAAAGGCCCATTCCGCGGCGACGAAAACAACTGGGGCACGATCCCCCAGCCTGGCACGCCGGGTTCCGAGAACATCACCAACCGTCCCGACCCGACCGATGTGTACCAGGTGCCGCAAAACCTGAACTACAACATGAACGGCATCCAGCGCCAGCGCACCAATGGCCAGCTGGTGTTCCAGTTCGCCCCGGTGAAGGAAATCACCACCACCCTCGACTACACCTACTCCGAAAATAAGATCCAGACCCGTCGCAACGACATTTCGGCCTGGTTCAACTTCGGCCCGTCGACCAGCAGCTGGACCGACGGTCCGGTCGCAGCGCCGCTGGTGTACACCGAGATCATCAACCCGGCCGTCAGCGATATCGCCATGGGCGCCGCCGATTTCGCCACCCGCACCCAGAACAAGTCGCTTGGCTTCAATGCGGCATGGCGCGTCAACAGCGACATCCGCCTCGAACTCGATGCCCACAGCTCCACCGCCGAATCGACGCCGGACAGCCCCTTCGGCTCGAGCAACACGCTGGGCACCGCCAGCTTCAGCCGCGGTAACACCAGCGTCGACTTCTCGAAAGACTTCCCGGTACTGAGCATCCAGGGCGCCGACTTTGCGCGCGCGCCGCAGCAGGTGACCGGTTCGGTCTTCGAGAACGGCTATGTGAAGAGTGAGATCAAGCAGCTCCAGACGCATGCGAGCTGGAAGATGTTGGAAGCCTCCGAGCTGAAGTTCGGCCTGGCGACCACCGACGTCGAAAACCGCTCCGCATTCTCGATCCAGCAGCGCGACACCTGGGGCGGCGCCACCGTGCCGTCCGACTATCCGGCCAGCGTCTTCCACCAGGAGAGCCTGCGCCAGTACTTCGACAACATCGACGGCAGCGACAACCCGGCCCTGTTCAACACCTTCTATACCTTCGATTTCGACCAGGTGCGCCAGTTGGCGGCCAAGGCGTCCGGGCGGCCGGAGCTGTACCTGCCGAAGACCACCTGGAACACAGACCAGCGCACCCGCGAGAAGTCGAAGAGCCTCTACCTCCAGTTCAACACCGACTGGAACACGGCACTGCCGATCCATACCTCGTTCGGCGTGCGCTACGAGAAGACCGACGTCACCTCGACCGCGCTGGTGCCGATCGCCACCTCGATCACCTGGGTATCGCAGAATGAATTCCCGGTCACCTTCGGCGAGCCGAACTTCACTACCCTGACCGGCAAGTACCATCACGTCCTGCCGAACTTTGATGCCGATATCGACCTGCGGTCGGACATGAAGGGCCGCTTCAGCTATGGCGAGAGCATCGGCCGTCCGCGCTACGACCAGCTGACTGGCGGCCAGGTGCTGAACAACCTGGCGCGCGTGAACGGCGGCACCGGCACCCAGGGCAACCCGGGCCTGCTGCCCGTGAAATCGAAGAACATCGACCTGGCCTACGAGTGGTACTACGGGAAGTCGAGCTTCGTCTCGCTCGGTCACTTCCGCAAGAGCCTGGAGAACTACGCTGGCCAGTCGAAGCTGGTCGCCCAGCCGTTCAACCTGCGCACGCCGGTCGGTGGCGCTTACTGGAACGCGGCGCTCGCCAATGGTTGCGCCGGTGCGGACACGACCTGCATCCGCAACTACATCTTCCGCAACTTCAACGGCCAGCCTGGCGTCGTGCGTGGCACGGATGACCCGGCGGGCAATGCCACCGGCGTGATCACCGGCCAGGGCAATGACCCGATCGCGAACTTCGAGATCAACACCTACGCCAACCAGAAGGCGGCGCGCCTGCGTGGCCTGGAGTTCAACCTCCAGCACATGTTCGGCAACAGCGGCTTTGGTTTCTCGTCGAACTACACCTATGTCAAATCGAGCCTGAAATACGACAACGCAAGCATCGGCGAACAGTTCGCCCTCCCGGGCCTGAGCAATTCGGCCAACTTTGTCGGCATCTACGAGAACGACAAGTGGAGCGTGCGGGCTGCCTACAACTGGCGTGATGAATTCCTCTCAGGGACTTTCGATGGCGCCGGCCCGAATCCGACCTATGTCGAGGCCTTCGGCCAGTTCGATTTGAGCGTGGGCTTCAACGTCAACCGCAACCTGACCGTGCAGTTCGAGGGCATCAACCTGACCGACGAAATCAAGCGTATCCACGGCCGCAGCGAGCGCCAGTTGCTGTTGGTCGAGCAGTCGGGGCCGCGTTACATGCTGTCGGCGCGCTACAAGTTCTGACCTGGCCGTTTCACTTCGACGGAACGCCTCACCAACAAGGCCGCGGCTCCCGCCGCGGTCCGCCGTGGCCTGTTCTGGGTTAGACTTGCCCCGCATCTTTTTCGGAACCACTTCATGGTGAACACCACCATCCGGCATGTCGTGATCGTAGGCGGGGGTTCGGCCGGCTGGCTGACGGCCGCCGTGCTCGCGTCCAGCCTCCAGCCGGCCGACAAGGGCGGCATCCGCATCACCCTCATCGAATCGCCTGACGTGCCGGCGATCGGCGTCGGCGAAGGCACCTGGCCCACCATGCGCGACACGCTGCGCGCGGCAGGCATCTCCGAGACCGCTTTCTTTCGCGAATGCGACGCCGCCTTCAAGCAGGGCTCGCGTTTCAATCGCTGGGTGACCGGCGACGACAACGACTATTACTTCCATCCCTTCGTGCTGCCCCAGGGTTACGGCGACGCCGACCTCGCCGGGCGCTGGCTCGAACGCCATACGTCCGTGCCCTTCGCCGACCTGGCCAGCTACCAGCCGCACCTGTGCACCCATGGCCGCGCGCCCAAGCAGGCTGCGACGCCCGAATTCGCAGCGGTTGCCAATTACGGCTACCACCTTGATGCCGGCAAGTTCGGGGTCTTCCTGAAGAAGCACTGCCTGGAGCAGCTCGGCGTGCATTACGTGCCGGACCACGTGACCGGCATCCGCTCCGAGGACAACGGCGACATCGCCGCCCTGCATACCAAGGCGCATGGCGAGCTGGCGGGCGACCTGTTCGTGGATTGCACCGGCATGCAGTCGCTGCTGCTCGGGAAGCACTACGACATCCCTTTCCTGTCCCAGCGCGGCATCCTGTTCAACGACAGCGCGCTGGCGGTGCAGGTGCCGTATGCGCGCGAAGATGATCCGATCGCCTCGCAGACCACCTCCACCGCGCAGGACGCCGGCTGGATCTGGGACATCGGCCTGCCGCACCGGCGCGGCATCGGCTACGTGTACTCGAGCGCGCATACCAGCGACGAACACGCCGAGACCGCACTGCGCGCCTACATCCGCGCCACCGGCGGTCCCGACGACATCCCTGCGCCAAGAAAACTGAGCTTCCACCCCGGCTACCGCGAAAAATTCTGGCACCGCAACTGCGTTGCCATCGGTCTGTCGGCCGGTTTCATCGAGCCGCTCGAAGCCTCGGCGCTGGCGCTGGTCGAATTGTCGGCCGCGATGCTGGCCGACGAGATGCCGGTCACGCGCGCGCAGATGGATATCAGCGCCGCCCGCTTCAACGAAACCTTCACCTATCGCTGGGAGCGGGTCATCGATTTCCTCAAGCTGCACTATGTCCTGGGTCGCCGCGAGGGGAGCAGTGACCCCGCCGGCTACTGGCGCGACAACCGCCGCGCGGGGACCATTCCGGGCCGCCTGCAGGACCTGCTGGCGCTGTGGACCCACCGTCCTCCTTCGCGCTACGACTTTAATCGCATCCAGGAGGTGTTCCCGGCGGCGAGTTACCAGTATATTTTGTACGGGATGGGATTCCGCCCCGAACCGGGCCATGCGCGGCGCGACCGCGCCGGCGAGGGCAACGGCGAGATGGCGGATGGTTTCTTCCGCCAGGCGGCCGACCTGACGCGCAAGATGCTACCGGCGCTGCCCGACAACCGCACGCTCATCGCGCACATCGTGCGCCATGGACTGCACAAGCATTAACGACAACCGATAAAGAGACACCGTAATGGCAAACCCTGTACTGCTGAATAACATCGAACACAAACACCTGCGCGTGATCACCCGCCATGGCAAGGGCCTGGGCGACAGCCACCCCTATGTACCGACCTTCGCGGGCGAATTCCGCCTCCTGCAGGCGCATTACCCGATCGTCTTCAGCAAGCCGGCCGAAGACCAGCCATTCGAACCGGTCGCGCTGTTCGGATTCGAGAACGACGAAAACCTGTTCCTGAACGAGAGCGGCTGGGACGCCACCGTCATCCCGCTGCTGGTCGAGCGCCTGCCTTTCCTGATCGGCAAACACGGCGAAGAATTGATGATCCACATCGACCTGGACAGCCCGCGCATCAGCAAGACCGAAGGTGAGCCGCTGTTCCTGGAGCATGGCGGCATGACGCCCTACCTGGAGAACATCAATTCGATGCTGATCACCGTGCACCAGGGGATGGAGTCGAATGCCGGCTTCGTCGAGGCGCTGGTGAAGCACAATCTGCTCGAATCGTTCGCGCTCGATGTGCAGCTCGACGACGGTTCGCAGCACCGCATGACGGGCTTCCACACCATTCATGAAGAAAACCTGAACAAGCTCGATGCTGCGACGCTGGACAGCCTGCACAAGGAAGGTTACCTGGCTGCGATCTACTTCCAGCTGGCGTCCTTGTCGAATTTCCGCGCGCTGATCGACCGCAAAAACGCGAGCAATGCTGCTAAAGGCTAAGCTGCCCGCAGCCCGGGCGATTCGCGAGGTCGCCGGTTTGAGCCCGCGCGATCTCGGCCCCGGGATCCTCGAGGCCACCGAGCCGGTGGTGCTGCGCGGCCTGGTCGCCAGCTGGCCGATGGTGGCTGCCGCGCGCGAATCGCCAGGGGCGGCCGATGCCTACCTGCGCCGCTGGTACCGCGACGCCACCGTCACCGCGATGCTCGGCACGCCCGAGATCGAAGGCCGTTTCTTCTACAACGAAGACCTTAGCGGCTTCAATTTCGCGCCGGTGCGGGTGCGCATCGACAAGGTGCTCGACGAACTCGCACGCTACCGCGATACCGACAAGGCGCCTGCCATCTACGTCGGCTCGACTACGATCGACACCGCGCTGCCGGGCTTTCGCGCCGAGAACGACGTGGATCTTGGTGGACGCGACGCGCTGGCGAGCATCTGGATCGGCAACCGCACCCGCATCGCCGCCCATTACGACCTGCCCGACAACCTCGCCTGCATCGCCGCCGGCCGCCGCCGCTTTACCCTGTTCCCGCCACAGCAGGTAGGGAATTTGTATATCGGCCCGCTCGACTTCACGCCGGCCGGGCAGGCCATCAGCCTGGTCGATTTTCTACAACCCGACCTGGAACGCTTCCCGCGCTTCGCCCAGGCGATGGAGCATGCACTCAGCGCTGACCTGGAGCCGGGCGATGCGCTGTTCATCCCCAGCATGTGGTGGCACCACATCCAGGCGCTGGACGCATTCAACGTGCTGGTCAACTACTGGTGGCGCCGCTCGCCGGAGTACATGGACACGCCCACCAACGCCCTGATGCACGCCCTGATGACCGTGCGCGACCTGCCGCCAGAACAACGCCAGGCCTGGCAGGAGCTGTTCCGCCACTACGTATTCGAAGCGGACGACAGCACGTCCGCCCACATACCGGAAGCTGCACGCCGCATCCTCGGTCCGCTCGACGGCGACGCGGTACGCGGCATCCGCGCCCAACTACTAAAAAGAATGAACCGCTGAGGAGACGCACGTGGACAAGGGATCGAATGGCATGGGGCGGCCGGTACGCCGGGTGGTCATCGCGGGCGGCGGCACCGCCGGCTGGATGGCGGCCGCCTGCATCTCGAAGGTGCTGGGAAAGCAGCTCGACGTCATATTGGTCGAGTCCGACGAAATCGGCACGGTCGGTGTCGGCGAAGCCACCATCCCGACCCTGATGAATTTCCACAACCTGCTCGAGATTAACGAGCAGGAGTTCATGGCCGAGACCAAGGCCACGTTCAAGCTCGGTATCAGTTTCGAAAACTGGCGCAACGTGAACGAGGATTACATCCACTCGTTCGGCCTGACGGGCACCGACCACTGGACCGCCGGCTTCCAGCACTTCTGGCACAAGGGCCGCGAACGCGGACTGGCAGGCGACTATGGCGATTACTGCCTCGAGCTGCGCGCCTCGCAGGAAAACAAGTTCGCCCACCTGCCGCGGGGCGGCATGAACTACGCCTACCACCTCGATGCCAGCGCCTACGCGCGCTACCTGCGCAAGTTCAGCGAGCGCTTTGGCGTGCAGCGCATCGAGGGCAAGATCGTCGACGTGACCACCAGTGCCTTGAGCGGCGATATCCGCTCGATCATGCTCGATTCGGGCGTGGACATCGAGGGTGATTTGTTCATCGACTGCACGGGCTTTCGCGCGCTGCTGATCGGGCAGGCGATGAAGGTCGAGTACCAGGACTGGTCGCAATGGCTGTTCAACGATTGCGCCGCCGCGCTGCAAACCAGCTCCGTCGGCGACGCGGTGCCGCTGACGCGCTCGATCGCCCATCCCTTCGGCTGGCAGTGGCGCATCCCGCTGCAGCACCGCGTGGGTAATGGCATCGTGTTCTCGAGCCGCTACGTGGCGGAAGAGGAGGCGGTACAGGCGCTGATGGGGAACATCGTCGGCGAACCGCTGATGAAGCCGCGCGTCATCAAGTTCACGCCGGGCCAGCGCGAGCAGGTCTGGAAGGGGAATTGCGTGGCCATCGGCCTGTCGAGCGGCTTCCTGGAGCCGATCGAATCGACCAGCATCCACCTGATCCAGCGCAGCATCATCCGCCTGATGCAGATGTTCCCGACCAAAGGCATCGCGCAAACCGACGTCGACGAATACAACAAGCAGTCCTCGCATGAAGTCGAACATATCCGCGACTTCATCATCCTGCACTACAAAGTCAACAATCGCATCGACGCGCCCTACTGGCGGGATGCGCGCAACATGGACGTTCCCGTCTCGCTCCAGCACCGCATCGATTTATTCCGCGAAACCGGCCGAGTGTTCCGCGTGCCGAACGAATTGTTTGCCGAGAATTCGTGGATCCAGGTGATGCTGGGGCAGGGCATCATGCCCTTCCAGCACCACCAGACGGCCGACCTGATGGGAGACGAAGAGCTGTCGCACTTCCTCGGATCGATCAAGGGGCAGATCGACAAGACGGTGGCGGGGCTGCCCTCGCACCAGTCGTATGTCGAGCGTTACTGCTCCGCGCCGAAATAAGACAGGAACATCGATACCGCCGCGTCGATCACCGGCCCGGCCGTACCACCCGTGATCGGGGCGGCGCCCATCGTCACCTGGGGCCAGAAGCCGAAGGCCTTGACCTGGCCCTGCAGGATGGTCGCCGCAAACGCCGGGTCGCCGGTTTTCAGTTTGCCGTCCAGCTGGGCCGCCCGGATCCAGGCCGTCACCCCTTCCTCGCGCTCATTCAGGCGCGCAAAAATCGGCAGCGCGCGCTCGGGCGCGTGGATCGCTTCCGAAATCGCCACCCTCGCCAGCGCAATGAAGTCCGGGTCTTCCAGCGTGCGCATCTTCAGGCGCATCAGTTCCGTCAGCTGCTCGCGCAGTCCGACGTTGCTGCGGTAGGGCAGCTCCAGCAGCTCCGCGCTGGCCTGGAACAGCTGCACGATCGTTTCCGCGAACAGTTCTTCCTTGCTCGGAAAATGGTTGTAGACCGTGCGCTTCGACACGTTGGCCACAAACGCAATCCGGTCCATGCTGGTGGCCTCGAACCCGTTGGCACGGAATTCGGCCGCGGCGGCATTGACGATGGCGTTGCGCTTGAGGTCGGTGAGCCGGGGAGTATGCATGCGTTTATTTTACACCGACCAGTTTACTTTCTCAAAAATAGAAACTACACTGTGTAGTGTACTTTTACGCCTTCTCATGTCAGGTCCACCATGCGCCTCTTGTTTGCCACACTCTTCCTGGGAGTTGTTTCCATCATGACTTACTGCACCCTTGCTTCGGCCGCACCCTCTTTCCCGGCCTCATCCCATTACCAGGACGGTAAATTCCGCAACGCGATCAAGATGCGCGAATACAGCGTCGGCGAAATGGCCAGCCTGTGGTGGAACGCCATGATCAACAAGCCAATCGGCACCACGCCTGCGGGTGCGGTCCCGGTGCGTCCCTTGACGCGCGCGGAATTGCTGGCTGCCCCGGACAAGACCCTGTACCGCCTTGGCCACTCCACCATGCTGGTCAAGTTGAAAGGGGAGTTCTACCTGACCGACCCGGTGTTCTCCGAGCGCGCCTCGCCGGTGCAGTGGGCCGGCCCGAAGCGCTTCCATGCGCCGCCGATCAGCATCGAGGAGCTCCCGCCGATCAAGGCCATCATCCTCTCGCACGACCATTACGACCACCTCGACCATGCCGCGATCAAGGCCCTGGCCGCGAAGACCCAGCACTTCCTCGCGCCGCTGGGCGTGGGCGACCGCCTCATCGACTGGGGCATCGAGCCATCGAAAGTGCGCCAGCTCGACTGGTGGCAGGAAGCGAGCATCGATGGCGTGCGCTTCGTCGCCACGCCGGCCCAGCACTTCTCGGGCCGTACCCTGGGCGACCGCGATACCACCTTGTGGGCATCCTGGGTAATCCTGCACGACGACCTGCGCCTGTTCTTCAGCGGCGACAGCGGCTATTTCAAGGGCTTCAAGGAGATCGGCGAGCGCTTCGGCCCCTTCGATGTCGCCCTGGTCGAAACCGGCGCCTACGACCAGCAGTGGCCCGACGTGCATATGCAGCCTGAAGAAACCCTGCAGGCCTTCCTCGACCTGAAGGGCGGGTGGCTGCTGCCGATCCATAACGGCACCTTCGACCTGGCCCTGCACCGCTGGCAGGACCCGTTCGACCGCATCGCCGCGCTGGCCGCAGCAAAAGGCGTATCGATGACGACGCCGGAAATGGGCGAGCCCCTTAGCCTGAAGGCGCCGCACCCAGGCAACCCTTGGTGGCGCGAGGTCAAATAGCCGCGCTCCGTGGCGTGGGCAGATTCTGTCCACGCGTTCAACCAGTGCCCATGCCGCTCGAACGCAAAGTGCCCACACGAGGTGGGCATTTTTTTACAACTGTCAAAAAATCAGGCGCTTGCCACCGGCTGCTTGTGCAAGTTCACATACTTCACCCCAAAGTACAGGATGAACAAATAGCACACCGCCGGCACCAGGAAGGAGGGCTGCAGCCCGACCGTATCGGCGAACATGCCCTGCACGAAGGGCACCACCGCACCGCCCACGATCGCCATGCACAGAATGCCCGAGCCTTGTCCGGTGAACTTGCCAAGGCCGTGAAGCGCCATGCTGAAAATGGTCGGGAACATGATCGAGTTGCACAGGCCGACCGCGAGGATCGCCCACATCGCCAGCTTGCCTTCTCCAAAAGTCGCCACCAGCACCAGCAGGATCGAGCCGAGCGCATTGAAGGCCAGGGTCTTGCCCGGGCTGACGTAGCGCATCACCGCGAAGCCGATGAAGCGGCCCACCAGCGCGCCGCCCCAGTACAGGCTGACGTATTGCGCCGCGTCCGCGTGGCTCAGGCCCGCGATATGGCCCTCTCCCAGGAAGTTGATCAGGAAGCTGCCGATACTGACCTCCGCACCCACGTACAGGAAGATCGCGACCGCGCCCAGCACCAAGTGGCGATAGGCCATCGCGCCGCCCTTGCCGTCGATGGCCGGCTTGCCGTCATCCGCATGGCTGATCTTCGGCAGTTTCGCTACTGCGAACAGCACCGCGAGGATGGCCAGCGCCGCCGCCAGGCCGAGGTAGGGGCCTTGCACGGTGGCCGCTTCCTGTGCCTTGTAGGCTGCCTGCTCGGCCACCGTCATCGCCGCCAGCTGGTCGGCGCCCAGCGCCACCGTCGACAGGATCAGGATACCGCCCAGCGCTGGCGCCACGGTGGTGCCGAGCGAATTGAAAGCCTGGGTCAGCGTCAGGCGGCTGGATGCCGTGCGCGCCGGCCCGAGCACGGTAACGAAGGGATTGGCCGCGACCTGCAGGATCGTGATGCCGCTGGCGAGCACGAAGAAGGCGAACAGGAACAGGCCATAGCCGCCTTTCGAGGCCGGGTAGAACAGGGCGCAGCCGGCCGCCGCGATCATGAGGCCGGTGACGGCGCCGTTCTGGTAGCCGATCTTCCGGATCAGCGCTCCCGCCGGCAGCGACACGATGAAATAGGCGCCGAAGAAGCAGAACTGCACCAGCATCGCCTGCAGGTAAGTCAGCGTATAGATCGACTTCAGGTGCGGGATCAGGACGTCGTTGAGCGAGGTAAGCAGGCCCCACATGAAGAACAGGATGGTGACGATGACGAGCGCGCCCGTGTGCGGGTTGTGCTCGTTCGCTGTCGCCGGCGCCAGGGGCGGCGACTCGGGTAGTTTCGGTGCTGTGTTCTGCATGGTCTCTCCGTATTGTTATGGCAGGGCTGCGACGCGGTCCGACAGCATGGCGGATACGCCGCGCAGCGCCGGGTACTGCTCGGTAATCAGGTAAGTCGGGATGCGCGCGAGGTAAGGGCGCAGGCGCCCCTTGTCCTCGAAGCGCGCGCGGAAGCTGGACTCCGTGAACAGCTTGCCAAGACGCGGCGCGATACCGCCGCCGATATACATGCCGCCGGTTGCACCCAGGGTCAATGCGACATTGCCGGCCACGCTGCCGAGGATGGCGCAGAAGGTGTCGACGGTGCGGCGGCAGTCGCTGGAGCTGCCATCGAGCGCCGCGCCGGTGATGGCCGGCGCATCGAGCCGCTTGCCGGTCAGCGCCCAGTGGATCAGCTCCAGTCCCATGCCCGACAGCAGGCGCTCGGCCGATACGTGGCCGTACTCTCCCCACAGGGCTTCGAGGATCGCCGCCTCCTCCTTGTTGGCCGGCGCGAAACTCACGTGGCCGCCTTCCCCCGCCAGCGCAATCCAGCGGTTGCCACCAGCCGGGATCACACCCGAGACCCCGAGGCCGGTGCCGGGACCAATCAGGCCGATTGGACGGTTGGCCAGCTCGATGCCGCCGCCAATCCGTTCACGTCCGTCGGCCGCCAGGTGCGGCAGCGACATCGCCAGCGCCGCGAAGTCGTTCACCACCAGCAGCGTCGCCAGCCCCTGCTGCAGGCGCAGCGCTTCGATCGAGAAGCTCCAGTGGTGGTTGGTCATGCTGACCTGGTCGTCCTCGACCGGGTTGGCAATCGCAATCGCGGCGTGACGCACGATGTCGACCGCTAGAGCGCGCCCCGCAGCCCTGCCGAGGTAAGCCCGCATCGCATCATCCAGCGTCGCGTAATCGGCGCAGGCCAGCACCTCGACGTCGGCGAACTGCCCGCCGCGCGCTTCCAGGGCGAAGCGCGCATTGGTGCCGCCGATGTCGGCCAGCAGGCGCAACTCCCCGTTCATCGCAGTTCCTCGCAACGCACGGCATCCTGCTCAGTTGCTGCGCCGCCGGCGATCTCGATGCCGGTAAAGGCTGCCGCGAAGGAGGCATCGCTGCTGATGCTGAACGGCGCGTGGACTTTTGCCAAGTCCGTACCCTTGGCCTGGAAGCAAGACAGCGGAATCTTGACGGTCTGCTTGCCCTTGCCCGCCAGGCGCTTGAACAGCGCGGTGGTGTCGAGCGTGCCGCCGCCCATGCTCATCGACACTTTGCCGGCGGGAGCGCCGGAGACGATGGTGTCGAATCGCAGCGCCGCATTGGTGCTGGCCGCCGCCGGTAGCATCATCGCACGCGTGCCACGGGTTTCGACGGTCGCCGGGCCAGTCCAGGTGATGAGCTTCGCGTCCTGCTGGGTATTCACCTGCGAAGTCTGCACCGTCACGCCCGGCAGGCTGAAGCTCGCGTTCAGGTCGGCGCCCAGCACCAGCTGCTGCGAGCTGCTGCGGATCGCCATCGGGAAGCTGGCGCGGTCGGCCTGGCTGAACACCGGGAAGGTAGTGCTGATGCCGCAGCCTCCGGCAGGGAAAGCCGCATCGAGCTTGCCGACCTTCGAGCGGGTGCTTGACTTCAATCCGTAACCCCAGGCGAACAGCGGCGCGTAACCCTTGTCGCCGACATTCAAATCGGTCTGGCAGGCCGACTTCGGCCACGAGAACGGCAGCTTGCCGGTGAAGTCATAGCGCTCGCTGCGTGCAACGAGCAGGTCAGACACGCCCTTGCCCTCGGTGCCCGGCAGCCATGCGGCGACAAACACGTCCGATAAATTGAGCAGGTCGTTGACGTAGAGCGGGCGGCCCGACACGAACACCGTCACCACGGGTGTGTCCTTGCCGGCGACGGCCTGCAGAACAGCCAAATCTTCCGGATAGCGCCCGCTGTGGCGCAGGGTGCCGCTGGGGCCGATGTCGCCATCGCCTTCCGCATACGGGCGCTCGCCGATCACGGCTACCACCACATCAAACGTCGACACGTCGACATCCTTCGCATCCACGCTGAAACTCACGTTCTCGCTGCCAGCCGCTGCGCGGATGCCTGCGAGGATCGTATCTGCGTTCGGGAAGTCCGCATTGGTATTGGCCGTGCCTTGCCAGGTGATCGACCAGCCGCCGCTCTGGTTCGACAGATCGTCGGCGGTCTTGCCGACCAAGAGGATCTTCTTGCCGCGTGCGATCGGAAGCACCGGCTTGTCGTTCTTGATCAGCACCAGCGATTCGCGCACCGCGCGGCGCGCCAGCTCGCGCGGCTGCATCGCATCGTCCTTGCCCGCATACGCGTTCTGCGCCGGGCTTTTGTCGAACAGGCCGGCGCGCAGCTTGACGCGGATGATGCGGCTCACCGCATCGTCGATGCGCGCCATCGGGATCGCGCCGCTTTCCACCTGTTTAATGGTGTTGGCGATGAAGGCTTTCCAGTCGTCCGGCACCATGACCATGTCATTGCCGGCATTGATCGCGGCCGCGCAGCTGTCGTTGCTGCAGCCCGGCACTTCGCCGTGGCCGTTCCAGTCGGTGACAACAAAGCCGTCGAAGCCCATCTTCGTCTTCAGCACGTCGGTCAGCATGGCGCGGCTGCCGTGCATCTTGCCGTAGTTGGTGCCGGCGGCGACATCGTTCCACGAATTGAACGAGGCCATGACCGTCTGCGCACCGGCCTGCAAGGCCGGGTAGTAGCCGGCCCCGTGGATGTTGATCATCTGCGCTTTGCTCGACTTGTTCACGCCGCGGTCCTTGCCGGACTCGGTCCCGCCGTCGCCGATGAAATGCTTGGCAGTGGCAATGGTGTTGGCGTCGTCCTTGAGCATGCCCTGCATGCCGCGGACATAAGCGCCGGCATAGCTCTTCACCACCTCCGGGTTTTCGGAATAGCTTTCGTAGGTCCGTCCCCAGCGGTCGTCGCGCACCACGGCCAGGGTCGGGCCGAATACCCAGGCGATGCCGCTGGCGCGCGTGGCCTTGGCGGTGGCAGCGCCGATTTCCTCCAGCAGCTTTGGATTGCGCGCTGCGCCCAGCCCGATATTGTGCGGGAAGAGCGTGGCGCCGAATACGTTGTTGTGGCCGTGGACGGCGTCCGTCCCCCAAATGACCGGCACCTTGACCGCCATGTCGGTCGCCAGCGACGCCTCGTGATAGCGCTGCGCCAGCGCCAGCCATTCGGCCGCCCTGGCATGCTTGTTCCCGTTCGGCCAGCTGCCGCCGCCATTTAGCACCGAACCGAGGTAATAGCGTTTCACGTCGTCCGGCGTGGCGCTCTTGATCTCGGGCTGGGTCATCTGGCCGACCTTCTGCGCCAGCGTCATTTTGCCGACGATGTCGAGCACGCGCTTTTCCAGCGCCGCATCCTTGCCGATGGCGCTGGTGACCCGCGGCCAGTCGGTCATGGGGGCTGCGCCGGCGGGAAGGGCCAGGGCGATGGCGAGCGCCATTGCCGGGTTGCGGAGCATGGGTGTCATGGGCTGTCTCGCTGTTGTTTTATAGGTGGGTGTCATTCGCCGCGCAGGAAGGCGCGATACCATTTGCCGCTACTCTTCAGGCGCCGTTCCTGGGTGGCGTAATCGATATGCGTGAGCCCGAAGCGCTTTAAATAGCCCTCTGCCCATTCGAAGTTGTCGAGCAGGCTCCAGGCGAAATAACCCTTCACCGGCGCGCCGTCCCGGATGGCCGAGGCCAGAGCCATCAGGTGCCGCACCAGGTAGCGGCGGCGCTCGACGTCCTCGATCTCTCCCTGCGCATTCACTTCATCCGGATAGCAGGAGCCGTTTTCGGTGATGTACATCGGGCCCGGGTGGTAGTCGCTTTCGATGCGCAGCAGCAGTTCGGCCAGGCCTTGCGGCGCCACTTCCCAGCCCATATAAGTGGTTTCGACGCCTTCGCTTGGTGGCAGCACGCGCGCAGACAGTGGTGCGTGGCCGGGTTCGTCCTGGATCGTCTCGGGGAAGTAGTAGTTCACGCCGAGGAAGTCGGTCGGCGTGGCGATGGCCTCCAGGTCGCCCGGCAGCACGACGGGCGCTGCGTCCTTAACGTCGTCGAGCGTCGCCTGCGGGTAGCCGCGGCCATACAAGGGGTCGAGGAACCACCGGTAACGTAGCCCATCATGACGCTCGGCCGCGGCGATATCTTCCGGCGACTCGCTGGCCGCACGCACCGGATGCAGGCTGAGGGCGATGCCGACCTGCGCATCCGGCACGTTCGCGCGGATCAGCGGCACCGCCTTGCCGTGCGAAAGCAGCACGTGGTGCGCCACCTGCAGCGCGGTCCTGAAATCGGTGAGGCCCGGCGCATGCCAGCCTTCGAAATTGCCGATGATCGAGGTGCACCACGGCTCGTTGTGGGTGATCCAGTGCTGCACGCGGTCGCCCAGGCGGCGCGTCATCGCGTCCACGAAGGCGAGGTAGGCGTCGACCGTGGCGCGCTTGTTCCAGCCCCCCTGGTCCTGCAAGAACTGCGGCAGGTCCCAGTGATACAAGGTGGCCCAGGGCTGCAGGCCACGCTCGAGCATGCCGTCCACCAGGCGCGAATAGAAATCCAGTCCCTTTTCGTTCGGCTGGCCGCCGACTTCCGAGAAAATGCGTGGCCAGGCGATCGAGAAGCGGTAGGCGTTCAGGCCCATGTCGCGGCCGATGTCGAAGTCTTCCGGCCAGCGGTGGTAATGGTCGCAGGCGACTGCGCCGCTCGAGCCATCTTTGACTTTGCCCGGCGTGGCGGCGAAGCGGTCCCAGATCGATTCGACCCGGCCATCCTCGGAACCAGCGCCTTCGATCTGGTAGGACGAGGTGGCACAGCCCCACAAGAAATCGGAGGCAAAATCGCCGCGCACGGGGGCGGTCGGCTCGGGACTGTCAGCTGTTGTCATGGTCGCGGTAATAGATATAAGTCGTTATGCGAAGGATATTTGGAAAGCTTTCCAATTGCAATCGAAAAAAAAGGCCGGCGAGCGGCCGTCGGGGCAGCGCGCTTCATTTTTTCTTGCCTCTGGCTGCCGGCAGCTTGGCCAGCGATGCACGCAGGGTCACGCTGACCGGGAAGCTGCGCGACACTGGGCGATGCAGGTCGTAGCAGCGATTCAGCAGCGCATTCAGGCCGTTGAGCGTCATTTCGCGCCAGGGCATGTGCACCGAGGCCAGGCGCGGCGCCGCGAATTCGGCGCTCGGCGTGTCGTCGTAGCCGATGACGGACAGGTCGCGCGGCACGCTGATGCCGGCCTCCTGGAAATAGGACAGCGCACCGACCGCCATCTCGTCGTTGGCGCAGAACAGGGCGGTGCAGCCGCGACCCGATTCGACCAGCGCCTTGGCCGCGGCCCAGCCACCGGCGGGCGAAAAGTCACTTTCCATTACCCACAGCTTGCCGGTGTCGATGCCTTCGCTTTCCAGTTCGCGCATGAATCCGTCGATACGGGCCACGTTATCCGCCAGCGCCGCCGGGCCGGAAATCACGGCGATGTCGCGGTGCTTGTGGTCGAGCAGGGTGCGCGCAGCCATCCGGCCGCCGAGCGCGTGGTCGACCGTGAAGCACTGGTCCGGGATGCCGGTAAACTCATGGTTCAGCGCCACCAGCTGGCGCTGTTTGGCGCCGAGGGTGGCCAGGTCGTCGTCGGTCAGCGCGCTGGTCATCATGATCAAGCCGTCGCAGCCGCGTTCGATCAGGAACTCGATGCCTTCCATCGCCTGCCGACGTGCATCGCCCAGGCCAACGCCGAAGGCGACCACCATGTGCAGGCCGGCGGCGCGCAGCTCGGTGTCGATGATCTGCAGGATCGGGGTGTAGAAGGTACCGCTCAGGACCGGGATGTAGACGCCGATCATCCGGCTGGTGCCGGACAGCAGGGCGCGCGCCGCATGCGAGGGGCGGAACCCGAGCTCGTCGATCGCCTTGCGCACGCGTTCGAGCGTGGCCGGCGATACCGAGCCCTTGCCGCTGACCACGCGCGAGGCGGTGCCGAGACCTACCCCGGCGAGACGCGCTACGTCCTTGATGGTTGCCACTGACGATCCTTAGTTTTCTGACGGATTATTCGAAAAACAATGAAGCATACTGTATTCGTCGAGCACTGGCATCTGTCTTCACAGGCGCTTTCCGCTGGCCGGGTCGAACAGGGAGACGCGCGCGGCATCGACCGTGAAGCGCACTGCCTGCCCGGGTGCCAGCGGGCGTGGATCGTGCACGATGGCCGACAAGCCATGTCCGCCGCAGTCCAGCCACACGACCTGGTGGTTCCCCATCGGCTCGACCAGCGTCACCGAGGCCTCTAGCTGTCCGTCGTCCGTGATGTGGATGTCTTCTGGACGCATGGCCAGCGTCACCGCGCCACCTGCGGCCGCATGGTTCAGCGGCAGTTCGAGCGCCAGCGCGCCGGCGCTGAAGCGGTGCCCGGTATCGAGCTGGCCATCGACGAAATTCATCGACGGCGAACCGAGGAAACCGGCTACGAAGCGGTTGGCCGGCCGTTCATACACCTCGCTCGGCGTGCCGATCTGCTGGATATGCCCGCCCTGCATCACGACGATGCGGGTCGCCAGCGTCATCGCCTCGGCCTGGTCGTGGGTCACGTAGATCATGGTCGAACCGAGCGCCTGGTGCAGGAGTTTCAATTCGCGCCGCAGTTCGGCGCGCAGCTTGGCATCCAGGTTCGATAGCGGCTCGTCAAACAGGTAGACGCCCGCTTCGCGCACCAGGGCGCGGCCGATCGCCACGCGCTGGCGCTGGCCGCCCGAGAGCTGGGCCGGTTTGCGGTCCAGCAGCGCTTCCAGCTGCAGCATCTCTGCGGTGCGCTGCACGCGGCGCTGGATCTCGGCCTTCGGCGCGCCGGAAATGCGCAGGCCGAAAGACATGTTCTTCTCCACCGTCATGGTCGGGTAGAGCGCATACGACTGGAACACCATGCCGATCCCACGCTCGCTCGGATCGGCATGGCTCATATCGACCCCGCCGATCTCGATCGAACCATCGGCCAGGTCGATCAGGCCCGCGATGCTGTGCAGCAGGGTGGACTTGCCGCAGCCCGAAGGTCCCAACAGCACCAGGAACTCGCCCGGCTCCACCTGCAGGTCGAGGTCGCGGATGACCGCATTGCTGCCACGGGTGATGCACAGTTTGCGCAGGTGGACGTTCGACATGCGTTTATCCTTTCACGGCGCCGGCGGCGATACCGCGTACGAACCAGCGTCCCGAGATGAAATAGATCGCCAGCGGCACCGCAGCCGTCAGCATGGTCGCCGCCATGTTGACGTTGTACAGGCGCGTGCCGGTGGTGGTGTTGATCACGTTATTCAGTTGCACCGTCATCGGCGCATTGTCGCGGCCCGCGAACACCAGGCCGAGGATGTAGTCGTTCCATACGCCCGTTACCTGCATGATGGCGGCGACCACGATGATCGGCAGCGACATCGGCAGCATCACTTGCCCGAAGATGCGCCAGAAGCCGCCACCGTCGATGCGCGCCGCCTGGAACAGCTCCTGCGGCACCGAGGCATAGTAATTCCGGAACAGCAGCGTCATGATCGGCATGCCGAAGATGACGTGCACCAGCACGATCGCCGGCAGCGTGCCGAACACGCCGGAGCGCGCCATCATCCATACCAGTGGATAAATCATCACCTGCACCGGGATGAAGGCGCCGGCCAGCAGCACGCCGAACAGGAAATTCGCGCCGCGTGGACGCCAGAACGACAGCGCATAGCCGTTGATCGCGCCCAGCAAAATCGGGATGATCGTGCTCGGCACCGTGATCGCCACCGAATTCCAGAAGCCGCCGCTGACCTGGCGCCAGGCATTCTGCCAGGGCTCGATGGTCGCCAGCAGGGGCAGGGCAAATACACTGCCGTTGCGGATCTCGTCCATCGACTTGAACGAGGTAATGATCATGACGTAGAGCGGCAGCAGGAAGTACAGTGCGGCGCTGAACAGGAAGGCATACACGCCGATGCGCGCCGGCGAAAAGCGCTTGCGGCGCGTGGCAGGGGCGGAGTCGAAGGGCATGGCCGGGGCCTGCAGGGTAGTGTTCATGCGCGGCTCCTGCGGCTGCGTGCGTACGCGTAGGGCGCGAGCAGCGCCAGCACGGGAATCAGGAGCGTCACCGCGCCGGCCGAGGCCAGGCCGATATTCGAGCGCAGGAACAGGTGGTCCATGATGAACTTGGCCGGCACTTCGCTGGCCGTGCCTGGACCGCCGCCGGTCATCGCCACCACCGCGTCGTACAGTTTGACGACTGCGGTGCATAGCAGCAGGAAGACGGTGGCGATGGTCGGGCCGAGCATCGGCAGCACGATCGACAGGTAGACGCGCCAGGCCGGGATGCCATCCAGCCGCGCCGCCTTGTAGATTTCCGGGTCGACGCCGCGCAGGCCGGCCAGCATCAGCGCCATCACCAGGCCCGAGGCCTGCCAGACGGCGGCAATGACGACCGTATAGATGACCATCTCCTGGTCGACCAGCCAGTCGAAGGTGAAGTTCGCAAAGCCCAATTGGCGCACCGCGCTCTCGATACCGGCGCCAGGCGCCAGCATCCATTGCCATACCAGGCCGGTGGCGATGAAGGACATCGCGTACGGGTAGAGGAAGACCGTGCGCAGGAAACCTTCACCCGTCACGTTCTGGTCGATGAAGGCAGCCAGCAGGAAGCCCAGCACCATGCAGGCGACGATAAACAGCGCGCCGTAGACGGCCAGGTTGTTCAGCGAGAGCATCCAGCGCTCGTTGTCGAACAGGCGCGCGTACTGGGCGAAGCCGATGAAGTTATCGGATGAGAAGGTGCGCGAACTGGTGAGCGAGGTGCGGAAGGTCCACAAGGCTGCCCCGATATAAGCGACCAGCACCGTCAGCGCCATCGGCAGCAGGGCAATATGGGGAGCGAGCTTGTTGGCTTGGCGGGCGAGCATTGTTTAGTATTTGAGCGCGTTGGCGATGCTCTTCTGAGCCTTTTCGGCCGGCATGTTCGTGTTCCAGTAAGCGGTCAGCACGTCCTGCATGGCGCCGTTCTGGTCGGGCGTCAGGTAGACCTCGGTGACGCCGGCCTGGCGCGAGCGGTCCTTCATGATCTCGATGCCCTTCTGCGCGCACAGGTCCAGTTCCGCCGCATTCACGTCAGTGCGGACCGGGATCGAGCCTTTCAGCTTGGAGAAGTCCACCTGCAGGTCCGGCTGCGACACGACCTTGGCCAGCAGGTTCTGCGCCCTGACGGTTTGTCCGTCATCGGTGCGCGGGAAAACGAAAACGTCGCCCTGGATCAGGTAGGGCGTGGATGCATTCAGGCCCGCCATGCAGCCGTAGTGCTGGCCCGCGACCTGGCGCGCATTCGTGAACTCGCCCTTGGCCCAGTCGCCCATCACCTGCAGGCCTGCTTTACCGCTGATGACCATGGCCGTGGCGTCGTTCCAGTTGCGGCCTGGCGAACCAGGATCCACATAGGACTTCATGCGCTTGAAGGTGAGCAGCACCTTGCGGAAGGCGGGTGAGAGCAGGGTCGCCTGGTCGCGGTCGCGCATCGCTTTGAGGTACAGCTCCTTGCCACCCATGTTGGCGAGGATGGCCGAGAACAGCACGGTCTCCTGCCACGACTGGCCGCCGTGGGCGAGGGGAATGATGCCGGCGGCCTTGAGCTTGTCGAGCGCGGTGAACAGCTCTTGCATGCTCGCGGGTTCCTTTGCGATGCCGGCCTTCTGGAAGGCCGCCTTCGAATACCAGAACCAGGTCTGCATGTGGATGTTCAGCGGCACCGCGTAGTAGTGGCCATCCACCTTGATGACATCGATGATCGGCATCGGCAGCAGCTGGTCCCAGTTCTGGGCACGCGCGACGCCGTCGACGTTATTGAGCATCCCCGCTTCGATCACATCTAAAAACTGCTTGGAGGTGTTGAACTGCGCGGCAGTGGGCGGGTTGCCGCCGACGATGCGGTTGATGGTGACGGCACGCGACTGGTCGCCGCCGGCGATCGCGGTGTCGATCCAGACGCCACCGGCATTGCGGTAGGCTTGGGCGACCTGTTTCACCGCTGCGGATTCGCCGCCGGAAGTCCACCAGTGGATCACCTCGGCCTTCGGCGCGGCAGGCAACGATGCCGCACGCACCGGCGCGGCATGCGCGGCAGGCATCGAAGCGGCAGCGCACAGCCATGCGCAGGCTGTCGCCAAGGTGCGTACTGTGGACATCGTGTCTCCGTTCTCTGCCATTATTTTCGGTAAGTTGGAAACGTTACCATTGGCTTTGGCTGACTATAGCATCGGGTGAAATCGTGGTCAAACAAATATTGCACTTGAAGATTTTGGCACAGTTTTGCTGGCTGATCGGCAAGCATTTTCCGGGAGACCAGTTTGCTCAGCCGCAAGCGCCTTGTCCGATGTCCATGACCTCGGTCGGTCCGGACGACGGCTTTGTTCATGCTCAACCGTCCAAGCCTGGCGCTTTCTAAGATGAGCTCAAGGAGCAGCGTGACCGCGCCACTCGAACAAGACCCGGAGGCGTCGTCCGCCGCAGTTGCCAGTGGTCCCGTATTGAATACGTTCGATGTCGCCATCGTGTCCACGAGGAGGATGTATGTCGAAACAACAGTTCCGTGCCCAGAATGGGCGGCCAGCGCGCTCGCACCAGGAGCGGTGCGAACAGAATGCGGAAGACCTGTGCCATCCCAATGTCGCTGCCTTCCTCAAGGCGATCGCGGCGGCGGAGGGCGGGGGCTATGACTTCAAGTACGGGGCGCTGAAAGGACGGAGCAATGACCGGTGGCGCTTCACCGATACCTCGACGCATCCGGGGCCGGGCATCGACGGTAAAAGCACTGCGGCAGGGATGTACCAGATCACGCGGCCGACTTGGCAGCATCACGGAGGCAAGCTGGGACTCGACGATTTTTCGCCCCGCACTCAAGACTTGATTGCTGTAGAAATCTTGCGCAGCCTTGGCGTGATGGAGCCGATCAAGGCAGGCCAGATTGCCTCTGTCATGCCCAAGGTAGCAAGGACATGGGCCGCCTTGCCGAAGGGGCCTGGCCAAGGCAATCACTACCCGCACCAGCGCTACATGAAGTTCGACGACTTCCTGTCGGCCTATCTTTCGGAAGGCGGACAAGCGGTGTGAAGTACAAAACAAAAAGCCCAGCCAAAAGGCCGGGCTCAATGCTTGATTATATTGGTGCCGGCTGCCGGTTTCGAACTGGCCACCTGATGATTACAAATCAACTGCTCTACCAAATGAGCTAAGCCGGCGTGATCTTTAGGACAAGAATTATACCTTACTTGATCCGGGTCAGCGTTGGACGCCCGCCCTTCTTGGGAGGCTCATCGTTGTCATCTGGCGACGCCACTGACTCTGAAGGAACTTCCGCCTGCTGCCTGTCCGGCACCGCCGACAAGGAAGGCGCCGACGCTTCTTCGACACCGCCTTCGGACGACAAGGTCTCCGACGCCGTCGCCCCCACCTCGAACGCCATTCCTTGGCCATTCTCGTTCGCGTAAATCGCCAGCACGTTCTGCACCGGGATATACAGCTCGCGAGAGACGCCATTGAACCGCGCGCGGAAGTGGATCGCGTCGTTGTCCATCTTCAGGCCCGAGGTGGCGCCGTAGCTGATGTTCAGGATGATCTCACCCTTGCGCACGTATTCCATCGGCACCGTCGTGGCGGCATCGACCTTGACGGCGAGGTAGGGGGTGTAGCCGCTGTCCGTGCACCATTCGTAGATGGCGCGCAGGAGGTAGGGCTTGGTGGAGATGTCTGACATTGGTTCAGGTTGATAACAATTCTGTTCGTCCACGCCAGTTTACTGGAATCGCCTTGGAAGCGTCCGAAACTGGCGTGTACCGGATCGGCGATGCAGGTGACGGACATCAAATCCGCCACGCTGCATCAATGCACCGATTTAACGGCGCATGACCTTTTCGGACGGGGTCAGCGCTTCGATATAGGCCGGGCGCGAGAAGATGCGTTCGGCGTATTTCATCAGCGGGGCCGCGGTCTTCGACAGCTCGATGCCGTAGTGGTCCAGGCGCCAGAGCAGCGGGGCGATCGCGACGTCCAGCATCGAGAATTCGTCGCCCAGCATGTACTTGTTCTTCAGGAACAGTGGAGCCAGCGTGGTCAGGCGGTCGCGGATTTCGGTGCGGGCCTTGTCGTGGCTCTTGTCGTTCGTCTTGTTGCGCTCGCTTTCCAGCACGTGCACGTGGACGAACAGCTCTTTCTCGAAGTTGAACAGCATCAGGCGGGCACGGGCGCGCATGAGCGGGTCGGCCGGCATCAGTTGCGGATGCGGGAAGCGCTCGTCGATGTACTCGTTGATGATGTTCGATTCGTACAGGATCAGTTCGCGCTCGACCAGGATCGGCACCTGGCCGTACGGGTTCATCGTCGAAATGTCTTCCGGCTTGTTGAACAGGTCGACGTCGCGCACCTCGAAGTCCATGCCCTTTTCGAACAGGACCAGGCGGCAGCGTTGGGAGAACGGGCACGTGGTGCCGGAGTAGAGAACCATCATGGTTTATAGTTCCTTAAGAAACAAAGGGGTGAAGCGCCTAGCGACTCACCCCGAAAAATGATTGCCCGTATTATAGCCAACCGGGCAATGAAAGCGAATTTACTTGACGTTTTTCCAGTACGATTCGTTCAGGCGCCAGGCCAGGAAGGCGAAAAGGGACAGGAATAACAACACAATAACGCCCAACTTCTTGCGCGCGTCTTGCGCTGGCTCAGCCATCCAGCTCAGGTAGGCAACCAGGTCGGCCGTCGCGGTGTCGAATTCCTGCTGGTTCATCGTGCCTGGCGTGACCTGCTCGAAGCCCACGAACTTGTGGATCTTCTTGCCGGCCTCGTGCGGATCGTCCACATCCTGGAACTTGGCGGTGCGGATGCCCTGCATCTGCCACATGGCGTGCGGCATGGCCACGTTCGGCACGACCATGTTGTTCCAGCCGGTCGGGCGTTCGCTGTCGGCGTAGAAAGTGCGCAGGTAGGTGTACAGGTAGTCGGCGCCGGTGCCGGCCGGCGACGACTTGGCGCGGGCGATCACCGACAAATCCGGCGGCACGGCGCCGAACCAGGTCTTGGCATCGTCCGGGCGCATGGCCGTCGTCATCATGCCGCCGACCTTGTCTTGCGAAAACAACAGGTTGGTCTTGATCTGCTCTTCGGTCAAGCCAAGGTCGCGCAGGCGGTTGTAGCGCATGCTCGATGCCGAGTGGCAGTTCAGGCAGTAGTTGACGAACAGCTTGGCGCCGTTCTGCAGCGACGACATGTCGGCCCGCTCGGGCGCCGACTCGAGCGGGAAGCCGCCTTCGGCGGCGAATACCAGTCCCGGCACCAGCGCCAGGACTGCGATCAGTTTCTTCGCAAAGAATTTCATGTGATGTCCTTGTTCGTCCGCGATTAGTGTGGCGTGAAGGTCAGGCGCGTCGGGACCGGTTTGAACCGGCCCATCGTGCTCCACCACGGCATCAACAGGAAGAACGCAAAGTACAGCAGGGTCGCCACTTGCGAGATGATCGTGAAGGTCGCCGTCGGCAGCTGGGTGCCCAGGTAGCCCAGCACCACGAACACCACCGCGAACAGGATGAACACGGTCTTGTGCCAGTCAGGGCGGTAGCGGATCGAGCGGGCCGGCGAGTGGTCAAGCCAAGGCAGGAAGGCGATGATCACCACCGACGAACCGAACAGCACCACGCCCCAGAACTTCGCTTCCAGCACCTGCGGCAGCATGCCGACCACCAGCACCAGGCCGATCACCGCGATGATGATCTTGGTGCGGTAGGCCAGGCGCGACTTGAACCAGATGAACACGACGTAGGCGGCAATCGCGGCCATCAGCACGTACATGAAGTCGGCGGTGGTGGCGCGCAGCACCGAGTAGAACGGCGTGAAATACCAGGTCGGGGCGATGTGCGACGGCGTCTTCATCGAATCGGCCGGCAGGAAGTTGTTGTACTCCAGGAAGTAGCCACCCATCTCAGGCGCGAAGAACACGATTGCCGAGAAAATGAGCAGGAATACCGACACGCCGAAGAAGTCCTTCGCCGAGTAGTACGGGTGCGACATGATGCCGTCCACCGGATGGCCGTCCGGACCCAGGTTGTCCTTGATCTCGATGCCGTCCGGGTTGTTCGAACCCACTTCGTGCAGCGCGATCAGGTGGGCGGCAACCAGGCCCAGCAGCACCAGCGGCAGCGCGATGACGTGGAAGGCGAAGAAGCGGTTCAGGGTGGCGTCCGACACGACGTAGTCGCCGCGGATCCACAGCGACAGGTCGGGACCGATCAGCGGGATGGCGCCGAACAGGTTGACGATCACTTGCGCGCCCCAGTACGACATCTGGCCCCATGGCAGCAGGTAGCCGAAGAAGGCTTCCGCCATCAGGCACAGGAAGATCGCGAAACCGAAGATCCAGATCAGTTCGCGTGGCTTGCGGTAGGAGCCGTACATCAGGCCGCGTGCCATGTGCAGGTAGACCACGATGAAGAACATCGAGGCGCCGGTCGAGTGCATGTAGCGCACTAGCCAGCCCCACGGGACTTCGCGCATGATGTATTCGACCGAACCGAAGGCCAGGTTGGCGTCCGGCTTGTAGTGCATGGTCAGGAAGATGCCGGTGATGATCTGCAGCACCAGCAGCAGCATCGCCAGCGAGCCGAAGATGTACCAGAAATTGAAGTTCTTCGGGGCGTAGTACTTGCCCCACTGGTCGTTCCAGAGCTTGGACAGCGGGAAGCGGTCGTCGACCCAGGCCAGGGCCTTCTGGCCCACCGGCGCATTGGCCGGGAGCTGCGTATCTTTGAACGGGGCGCCCATTTATGCCTCGCCTTTCTCGTCTTTGCCGATGACCATGCGGGTATCGGACAGGTACATGTACGGGGGGACATCCATGTTGGTCGGTGCCGGCTTGTTCTTGAACACGCGCGCCGACAGGTCGAAGGTCGAGCCGTGGCAAGGGCACAGGAAGCCGCCCGGCCAGTTGTCCGGCAGGTTCGGCTGGGCGCCGGAGGCCAGGCGCGACGACGGCGAGCAGCCGAGGTGGGAGCAGATACCGACGGTGACCAGCACTTCCTTGTGCTCGGCGCGCGCGCGGTAAGGGTTCTTGGCATAGGCCGGTGTCGGCAGCTGGTATTCTTTCTCGGAGTTCGGATCGGCCAGGTCACCCGAATCCTTCTCGAGGGCGGCCATCATTTCCGGCGTGCGGCGCAGGATCCAGACCGGCTTGCCGCGCCATTCGACGACCTTCATTTCCCCCGGCTTGACGTCAGCGATATCGACCTCGACCGGAGCACCGGCGGCCTTCGCACGCTCGGACGGCTGGAAGGTACTGACGAGAACGCCCGCCGTGGATACTCCAACGACGCCGCCTGCCGCGCATGTAGCGACGAGCAATCCGCGTCGGCCTGAATCGACCTGTTTTTCGTTACTCATACCAACCCCACCTCGTGAAAATACGAACTTAAAGAATCAAGTAAAGAGCTTCCAGCAACACAAAATTATATGTGAACGGCAATACCGATTGGAAAAAAATTATCAAGCGGACACAACAAGCTTGAAATTTGAAGCATTTTTTGCCTGTTTATAGGCTGTGCATACACGCCCGATAGCTTACGGTATGATGGTCATCCTTGCCTCAATAATAATGAAAGGCGTGGTCATGAGCATGATGGGTGAGTTTAAAACGTTCGTAACGCGGGGTAACGTCGTTGATCTTGCTGTCGGCGTGATCATTGGCGGCGCCTTTGGGCGGATCGTCGATTCGCTGGTCAAGGACATCATCATGCCGCCCATCGGAGCCATGCTGGGTGGCCTCGATTTTGCCAATTACTACGTGCCGCTGAACGGGCAGGGCACCAGCTTGCCCTTGGTCGAGGCGCAAAAAGCGGGCGCCGTGCTCGCTTACGGGAATTTCCTGACCATCCTGTTGAACTTCATCCTGCTGGCATTTGTTATCTTCCAGATGGTGCGGGTCGTGAACCGCATCCGCAAGCCGGCCGAAATCACCGCGGTAGAGGCCGAAGAAATCCTGCTCCTGCGCGACATCCGTGATTCCCTGAGAAAGTGAAAGACGGCACCCTCCACGAGATCCGGCCAGTCCGCCCCCTGAGGCGGCTCTGGCTGCTGTTCGCGCAAACCGTCACGGTGGCGCTGGCGCTGTATTTCGTGGTGGCTGCCTTGCAGCCCGACTGGTTGCAGCGGGCACCGACCCAGGTCCAGGTCGGCATGCCGGGCAAGGCCGTGCCGGTACTGCAGGGCCCGGCGCTCCCGGCCGGCGGCAGCTACCGCGAGGCGGCGGGGCGCGCCATGCCGGCCGTGGTCAACATCCTCACCAGCAAGGCCTCGCGCGAAACCCATCCGCTGCTGAAGGACCCGTTCTTCCGCCGCTTCTTCGGCAACCGCATGCCGCCCGATGAGCAGCTGGCCAGCCTCGGCTCGGGTGTGATCGTCAGCACCGACGGCACTATCCTGACCAATAACCACGTGGTCGAAGGCGCCGACATCATCGAGGTCGGCCTGGCGGACGGCCGCAAGATCCCGGCGCGCATCGTCGGCACCGATCCGGAAACCGACCTGGCCGTGATCCGCATTTCCGCCAGCAACCTGCCGGTGATGGTGCTCGGCGACCCCGAGCGCTCGCGGGTGGGCGACGTGGTGCTGGCCATCGGCAATCCGTTCGGCGTCGGGCAGACGGTCACGCTCGGCATCATCTCGGCGCTGGGGCGCAACAACCTGCACATCAACCATTTCGAGAATTTCATCCAGACCGATGCCGCGATCAATTTCGGCAACTCGGGTGGGGCGCTGGTCGATACCAACGGCCACCTGCTCGGGATTAACTCGGCGATCTATTCCCAGACCGGCGGTTCGGTGGGCATCGGCTTCGCCATCCCGGTGACCACGGCGAAGAAGGTGCTGGACTCGATCGTCCGCCACGGCACCGTGGTGCGCGGCTGGATCGGCATCGAGTCGCAGGACATCACGCCCGAGCTGGCCCAGAGTTTCGGCCTGGGGCGCGACAGCGGCGCCATCATCGCCGGCGTGGTGCGCGGCGGCCCGGCCGACCGCGCGGGGATCCAGCCGGGCGACATCCTGCTGGCCGTCGGCAGCAAGACCGTGGCCAATACCAGCGAGATGCTCAACCTCATTGCCCAACTGGAACCGGGGGAAAAGGCGCCCTTGCGTATCATGCGCAAGAACCGCGAGGCAACGCTTGCCGTCACCGTCGGCAAGCGGCCGCGCCAGCCCCAGTAAACTTTTTTTTTTGGAACCTGCATGCACCTGCGTGACCTGACGCAATTTTTAAGCGAGCTCAGCGAAAACAACACCCGTCCCTGGTTCATCATGAACAAGCCGCGCTACGACATCCTGCGCGCGGAATTCCTCGACGTCGTCACTGAGCTGATCCGTGAACTGGGCACGTTCGATAAACAGGTGGCTGGCTGCGATCCCAAGAAGGCGATGTTCCGTATCCACCGCGACGTGCGCTTCGCCAAGGACAAGCGGCCCTACAAAACCCATTTCTCGGCCGGCATCGCACCGCTCGACAAGCGGCGCCCGAGCGCGGCCGGCGGCCCGACCTATTACTTCCACATCGAGCCCAACGGCAACCTGCTGTTCGGGGCGGGCGAGTACCTGCCGCCGGCGCCGCGCCTGAAGGCGATCCGCGAGCACCTCGTCAACGATGCGACAGGCTTCACGAAAATGTTGAAGAATAAGCATCTCCGGTCGACCTATGGCGACCTTCAGGAAGAAGATAAATTGCAGCGTCCCCCCAAGGGCGTGGATCAGGATCACCCGCTGGTCGAATACCTGAAGCTCAAGAGCTTTTTCGTCTGGGTCGAGGTGCCGCTGCTGCTGAACGCGCCCGAACTGCTGGTGCCGCAACTGGCCAGTGGCATGAAGGATGCATTCGCGCTCGTCACCTGGCTGCGTGGGGTGCCGGAGAAACACGAAGAGCCGGAATAACAGGACACATTCATTACGGAGGGCGACATGGCCTTGCAACATGCAGTTTCAGGCGAACGCATCGCCTTGCAGCGCGGCGACAACGACATCGCGCATTTCACCTCGATCGCACTGATCAAGACCGATCATATGGAACTGATCCGCCTGGTGCTGCCAAAGGAAAAGCCGATGCCCGAGCACCGGGTCGAAGGGGAAATGACCTTGGTCTGCCTTGAGGGCGAAATCGCCTTCGATGCGCACGGACGCACCACGATCCTGCGGCCGAACGAGATGGTCTACCTGGCGGGCGGGGAGCCGCATGCGATCCGGGCGAATCACGATGCGGTGGCCTTGCTGACCATCTTGCTGGGGCCGGTGCGCAGCGGTGGGCCGACGAATGATCCGCGCGGGTCGGGGTCGGGGACTTGAACTGTGGGGCAATCAACCGCGAGCCCGCACAATGCCGGTGAATTAGCGAGAACCGTAGGGTGGGCGTAAAACAGTCCACTGGACTGTTTTACCTGCCCACGCGTTCAACCAGCGGTAGCACGGACGCGGTGCGGTTATGTTGGGCTAACTATCGCCGCGCGGGCGGAGGATCCGCCCACCCTACGACTAAGCGGCGGCTATTGAGTTATCAGCATTACCAGGCAGCCAGGTTTTACGCCAACTCATCCCTCGGATCCCTTGCCAGCAATTGCTGCGCCATCTCCGTCGCATTCACCCCATCGAACAGCACCGCCGCCACCGCCTCGGTGATCGGCATGTCCACGCCCAGCCGGCGCGCCAGCGCGCGTACCGACTTGGCACAGGGCACGCCCTCCGCCACATGCCCGAGTTCGGCCACGATGGTGTCCAGCTGCTTGCCCTGCGCCAGCGCCAGGCCCACGCGGCGGTTGCGCGACAGGTCGCCCGTACACGTCAGGATCAGGTCGCCCATGCCGGTCAGGCCCATGAAGGTGGCCGGCTGTGCGCCCAGGGTCACGCCCAGGCGGGTGATCTCGGCCAGGCCGCGGGTGATCAGGGCGGCGCGCGCATTCAGGCCCAGGCCAAGGCCATCGGCCGCGCCGGTGGCGATCGCCATCACGTTTTTCACTGCGCCGCCGACTTCCACGCCGACCATGTCGTCGCAGGCGTAGACACGCAAATTATTGCCGTGCGCCGCGGCGACCACGCGCTCACGCAGCAGGCTGGAGGTCGAGGCTACGCTCAGTGCGCAGGGTAGGCCGCGCGCCACTTCCTGCGCGAACGACGGCCCGGACAAGGCTGCGCCCGGCACCGATTCGCCCAATACTTCAACCACCACCTGGTGCGGCAGCAGGCCGCTGCCGGCTTCGAAGCCCTTGCACAGCCAGACCACGTTCGGAATCGCGCGGCCCTTCAATTGCCCCAGCAGCGGACGCAGGCCGGCCACCGGGCAGGCCAGGATCAGCAGCGGTGCTTCGTCTTGAGCGGCGTCGGCGACATGGGCCAGCGCGGCCTCGAGATCGGCGCTGACCTGCAGGCCGGCCGGCAGCGGAAAGCCCGGCAGGTAGTGCAGGTTTTCGCGCGCAGCCGCGGTTTCGGCCATCTGCCCGGGATTGCGGCCCCACAGCAGCACCTCATGGCGGGCCGCCAGCGCAATCGCCACGGCGGTGCCCCAGGCGCCGGCGCCGAGGATGGTAATCTTGGATGGTGTTTTCTGTTCTTGCATTTTTATTGAGCAGGCGACATTACAGGCCCCAGACATCGTTCGAGCGCACATAGCCGAGGATGCCGTCGCGGTGGCGCACGCGCACCCAGGCGATCGTGCTCGGGTCAACCAGTTCCAGTACCACGCCCTTGTCGGCGGTCATCAAGACGGGGGAGCTGTCATCCGGTTCGGCGAAGACCTTGGCGCCGGGCGTGCTGACGACGACGTTGCGGCGCGCCACCAGGCCCTTGGCTTCGGTCCAGGCCAGTTCGCCGCTCATGTCGCGCACCTTGACCCAGTCGCCATAACCGATCACGACCTGCAGCGGCATGCCGCGCGGCGCGATGTACAGCTTGGCGCCCTTGGTGGTCGGCGTGTCGTACAGGATCACCGGGGCCGGGCCGACGCTCTTGAAATCGAAGGCGAACGCAGCCGGTGCTGCCAGGATGAGCACGCTTGCGAGGAGACGGGATGGAATCATGGCGGGCCAAAGATCGGATCAAAACCGCGGGCAAACCGGGGGTAACGCCGTGGACGCCGGAAGGCAAGCACGGGCACCGCTAGCGATGCCCGCGAAAGAACGACTTACTGTGCCGGAGCTTCAGCAGCCTGGGCCATGGCTTGCTGGCGCTGCTGGTAGAAGGCTTCGAAGTTGATCTCGGCCAGGTGCACCGGTGGGAAGCCGGCGCGGCTGATCACGTCGGCGATGTTGGCGCGCAGGTAAGGGTAGACGATGTTCGGGCAGCCGATACCCAGCAGCGGATCCATCTGCTCGGCAGGGATGTTGCGGGCTTCGAAGATGCCTGCCTGCTTGCCTTCGACCAGGAAAGCGACCTTGTCCTTGACCTTGGCGGTGACGGTGATGGTCACGGTCGACTCGTAGATGCCTTCTGCGATGCTGTCGGCGCCGACGTCCAGCGACACTTCGATGGTCGGGGCTTCCTGCTCGAGGAAGATTGCCGGGGAATTCGGTTGCTCCAGCGACATGTCTTTCAGGTAGACGCGTTGGATTTGGAAGACTGGTTGCAGGTTTTCGTCAGACATGGAACGCTTTCGTGAAATTTTGGATGGACGGACGCGCCGTCACGATGCTTTGGTCAAACGCGACGGCAATTGTATCAAAATCAATTTGGAAGCAATACCCCTACCGCCGCAGGCCCAGAAGCCAGTCAATCCGGGCTCCACCCAGGCGCAATCCGGCTTGTAAAGCGAGATCAGGCGCCCTGCAGCAGCGGGTCCAGGCGGCCGGCCTGGTCGAGGGCGTACAGGTCGTCGAAGCCGCCGACGTGGGTGTCGCCCACATAGATTTGCGGGACGGTGCGGCGGCCGGTGCGTTGCATCATAATCTGGCGCTGCTCCGGATCCAGGTCGACACGGATGCGCTCGATGTCGCTCACGCCCTTGGCTTCGAGCAGGCGCTCGGCGCGGACGCAGTAGGGGCAGTTGGCAGTGTGGTACAGGACGACGTGTTGGGTCATGATGCTTCCTTCTGAATGAATTCTTACTTGGTCACCGGCAAGCCTGCCGCGGTCCAGGCCGTCAAGCCGCCTTCGAGCGCATGCGCGTCCTCGAAGCCTGCGGCTGCCAGCAGTCGCACCGCCTTGTCGGCGCGCGCGCCGTTCTGGCAGACGACGATGAGGGTACGGCCCTTGGACTTGTCCAGCTCGCCGATACGATTGCCCAAGTCTGACAGCGGGATGTTTTTTGCGTCGCGCACATGGCCGGCCGCGAATTCTTCGCTGCTCCTCACGTCCAGCACCACGGTCTTGCCGCGGTTGATCATTTGCGTGGCCTGCAGCGGGGAGGCACGCTTGCCGCGCGGCGCCAGGGCTGGCCAGAGCAGGGCGGCGCCAGAAACAACGGCGATTGCCACGACGAAGATATTATCGAGAATGAAATTCACAAGGCTTCCAATGGTTGAACTGAATCGGCGCATTATAAAATAGATGCTGGACCGAATATCTCCAGGCGTCTAAAAACCGTCGCGAGCGGCAGCGATGGTGGTTGAGAAGCGCAGCTGTACGAGTAGTACAGTGAGCATCGCAGGCCGCCAGCGCAACGCGCAGCAGGTTTTCAGGCGTCTATCGCAGTATTTTCTTCTTTAAAGTTGAGCTTATGTACAAAATCGTATTCATGCGCCATGGCGAATCCACCTGGAACCTGGCCAACCGGTTTACCGGCTGGGTCGACGTCGACCTGACCGAGAAGGGCATCCTTGAAGCAAAGAACGCCGGCCGCGCGCTGCGCGACGCCGGTTTTACCTTCGACCTGGCCTATACCTCGGTGCTCAAGCGCGCCATCCGCACCTTGTGGCTGGCGATGGACGAAATGGACATGATGTACCTGCCGGTGAAGAACGACTGGCGCCTGAACGAGCGTCACTACGGCGCGCTGCAGGGCCTGGACAAGGGCGAGACCGCCGCCAAATACGGCGACGAGCAGGTGCTGGTCTGGCGCCGCAGCTACGACACCCCGCCGCCGGCGCTGGCGCCTGACGACGAGCGCACCTCGTTCAAGGATCCGCGCTACGCCAATCTGGAGATGTCGCAGATCCCGCTGACCGAATGCCTGAAGGACACCGTGGCGCGCGTCATGCCAGCTTGGGACGAAGAAATTGCACCGGCCATCCGCGCCGGCAAGAACATCCTGATCTCGGCACACGGCAACAGCCTGCGCGCCATCATCAAGATGTTGGATGGCATCAGCGACACCGATATCGTCGGCCTGAACATCCCGAACGGCCAGCCGCTGGTATACGAGCTGGATGCCGATTTAAAACCGATCAAGAGCTATTACCTGGGCGACCAGGAAGCGATTGCTGCAGCCGTGGCGGCGGTGGCCAACCAAGGGAAGGCGAAGTAAGTTTGCGTTTGCCATCCATGAAGTCGGCCGGTAGCGCGCTTATCTGCACGCTGCTGGCCATCGCGCTCTCCAGCCCCGCCTACGCCCAGCGCCAGACCGACCGCAGCCGCCAGAAGCTGACTGCGGAGAAGCAGCGCGCCGGTATCCAGCAGCGGCTGCAGGCCATCAAGCGCGAAATCGCCCGCACCGAAAGCGAGAAGGAAGACGCCGCCGACGAGCTGGCGGAGTCCGAAGCCGCCATCTCCGACGCCAACCGCGCCCTGCGCGACCTGGCCGAGGAGCAGGACGTCACCAGCACCCGCGTGAACGACCTGGCGCTCGAGCAGGAGCGCCTGGCGCAAACAATTGTTAATCAAAAGAAACAATTGTCCAGTTTGCTGCGCGAGCACTATGTGGCTGGCAACGAAGACCGGATCAAGCTGCTGCTGTCTGGCGACAACCCGAACCGCATCAACCGCGACCTGCAGATGATGGCCTATGTGTCGCAGGCCCAGGCCAAGCTGCTGGGCTCGCTGCGCACCAACCTTGCCCAGGTCGAGGCGAATCGCGACAAGGTCGAGAACGCCCAGCAGGAGCTGCAGGAAATCGCCGACGAGCAGCGCGACCAGAAAGCGCTGCTGGAAAAGGAAAAAGGGCGCCGCAGTGCGCTGCTGCAGGATTTATCCAGCAAGCTGTCAGACCAGCGCAAGCAGGCCGACCGCCTGCAGCGCGACGAACAGCGCATGAGCGGACTGGTCGATCGCCTGACGCGCCTGCTACGTGAACAGGCCGAGGCCGAGCAGCGCCGCCAGGTGGCGCTGGCCGCCGCCAGGGCCAAGGCGGAAGCCGAAGAAAAAGCCCGCGCCCTCGCGCGTGCCAAAGCCGCGGCCGACAAGGCGGAACGCGAACGCATCGCGCGCCAGAACGCCAAGCCCGGCACCAAACCGAAACCGGAGCCGGAACCCGAGCCGCCGAAGGTGGCCGAGCAACCGAAACCGGTCGAGAAACCGACCGCACCGCCGCCGGCCGAAGTCACCTTGGCCCCGGCCGCGCCGAGCGGCGCCTTTGCCAGCTTGAAAGGCCGCCTGAGCGTGCCGGTCAGCGGCAGCATCGCGGCCAGGTTCGGCGCCCGCCGCGGTGAAGGGCCGACCTGGAAAGGCATGTTCATCAAGGCGCCGGAAGGCACCGAGATCCGCGCCGTCGGACCGGGCCGCGTGGTGCACGCCGACTGGATGCGCGGCTTCGGCAACCTGATCATCATCGACCACGGTGGCGAATACCTGTCGATCTACGGGAACAACTCGGCGCTATTGAAACGCCCGGGCGATATGGTGCGCGCCGGCGAGGCCGTTGCGAGCGCCGGCAACACCGGCGGCAACGAGGAATCGGGGCTATACTTTGAGCTCAGGCATCGCGGCAAAGCCTTCGATCCGGCAAGCTGGATCAAATTCTAGGGGCACATATGAGCAAAGCAAAGAATTTCAGCCTGATCGGACTGGGCGTGGTGGCCGGTGTCGCCGCCTCCTTCCAGTTCTCGGCGTATGCGCAAAAAGACATCCAGTCGCCGCTGCCGCTCGACGAGTTGCGCCAGCTGGCCGATGTCTACGGCCTCATCAAAACCGACTACGTTGAACCGGTCGAGGACAAGAAGCTGCTGTCCGAAGCGATCGGCGGCATGGTCGCCTCGCTCGACCCGCATTCCACCTACCTGGACCAGAAAGCCTTCCGCGAAATGAAGGAAGCGGTGCAGGGCAAGTTCGTCGGCGTCGGCATCGAAGTGGCCAGCGAAGACGGCTACGTGAAAGTGGTGGCCCCGATCGAAGACACGCCCGCGCACAAGGCCGGCATCAAGTCGGGTGACCTGATCACCCGCATCGACAACGTCCCGGTGCGCAATATGTCGATCGACGAAGCGGTCAAGCGCATGCGCGGCAAGGCGGGCACCAAGGTCACGCTCACCATCGCGCGCCGCGGCGAAGACCGTCCGTGGGTGCTGCCGGTGGCGCGCCAGGAAATCGTGGTCCAGAGCGTCAAGGCCAAGATGGTCGAGCCGGGTTATGCCTGGCTGCGCGTGAGCCAGTTCCAGGAAAACACCGTCGACGAACTGGCCAAGAAGGCCAAGGCGCTATACGCCGAGAATCCCGAGATCAAGGGCCTGGTGCTCGACTTGCGCAACGACCCGGGCGGCCTGCTGCCGGGCGCGATCGGCGTGTCGGCCGCCTTCCTGCCCAAGCCGGACCAGTTGATCGTCTCGACCAAGGGCCAGCTGCCGGATTCGAACCAGCAGTTCTATGGCCGCCGCGACCACTATGCGCAGCGCGGCGCCGACCCGCTGGCCGGCCTGCCGGCAGGCCTCAAGACGGTGCCGATGGTGGTGCTGGTCAATGGCGGCTCGGCCTCGGCTTCCGAAATCGTCGCCGGCGCGCTGCAGGACTACCAGCGCGCGATCGTGATGGGCAGCCAGACCTTCGGCAAGGGTTCGGTGCAGACCCTGCGCCAGCTGTCGGCCGACACCGCGGTGAAACTGACCACGGCGCGCTACTACACCCCGAAAGGCCGCCCGATCCAGGCCACCGGCATCGTGCCGGACATGAAGGTCGACGAGACGCTCGAAGGCGATGCGCTGGCCGTGCTGCGCGTGCGCGAAGCAGATTTGCAGCGCCACCTGGTGAGCGAAGGCGAGGCAGAGAAAACGCCGGCCGCCAAGGATGCCCGCGCGGCGCTGGAAGCGCAGCAGCGCGCGCTCGCGCAACTGAAAGACCGCAAGCCGCTCGACTACGGCAGCAAGGACGACTTCCAGCTGGCGCAGGCGCTGAACCACTTCAAGGGGCAGAAGGTGTTGCTGGCGAAGGCGGATCCGGAGGCTGCGAAGCCGGCGGCGCCGAAGGTGTTGCCGGGGACGGAAACCAAGCCGCCTGAACTGAAGGCGCCGAAAAAATAGCGTGGGCGGGTCTCCCGCCCACGCGGTTAATCACGCCCGAGGGCTACGAAAATCATTCGGTCTACTGACAGTTGTTGAACGCGTGGGCGCAACATAGTCCACCGGACTATGTTGCCCTGCCCACCCTACAGTTCTCGACATACTTGGCCTTCGATAAATTGCTAGCGCCCACCGCATCAGCCCCGCCCGCTGCATGAACGACACCCAACTCCTGCGTTACTCCCGCCACATCCTGCTCGACGAGATCGGCATCGAAGGCCAGCAGCGCCTGCTTGACGCGCATGCGCTGGTCATCGGCGCCGGCGGCCTCGGTTCGCCCGCCGCGCTCTACCTGGCATCCGGCGGCATCGGCCGCATCACCCTGGTCGACGATGACGAGGTTGACCTCACCAATTTGCAGCGCCAGATCATGCACACCACCGCGCGCATCGGCCAGCCGAAAGCCGAATCCGGCCGCGCAGCCCTGCTGGCCATCAACCCCGACATCGAGGTCATTGCCCTGTGCGAACGGGCAGCAGGGGAGCGCCTGCAGGAACTGGTCCGGGCCGCCAGCGTCGTGCTCGACTGCACCGACAACTTCGCCACCCGCCACGCCGTCAACCGCGCCTGCGTGGTGGAAGGAAAGCCGCTGGTCTCGGGCGCCGTGATCCGCTTCGACGGCCAGCTCTCGGTCTTCGATACCACCACACCAAGTGCCCCGTGCTACGCCTGCCTGTTCCCCGAAGACAGTCATTATGAAGACGCGGCCTGCAGCACCATGGGCGTGTTCGCGCCGCTGGTCGGCGTGATCGGCGCCATGCAGGCGGCGGAGGCGATGAAGCTGGTGGCTGGCATTGGCCAGCCGCTGGCGGGCCGCCTGCTGCTGCTCGACGGCCGCGCCATGGAGTGGACCGCCATCGGCGTGGCCCGCAATCCATCCTGCCCGGTCTGCGCGGCCCGCCACCTGGCGTAGAATCGGCCACACAATTAAGAAAGGCGGCGCACGGAAAGCTGGCATACAATTGCTAACCCGCAGTGGGTGGATCCTGCTTCGCGCTGGCTCATACCGGGCCTCACCTGTTTCGCTTCAACCGATTTATTGCAAAGATTATCTATGCACATTGTTTCGCAACGTAAGCAGCGCCGCGCACGCGGTTTCACCCTGGTCGAGATCATGGTCGTGGTGGTCATCATCGGCATCCTTGGCGCGCTGGTCGTGCCGAAGCTGCTGGGCCGCACCGGCGAGTCGCGCGTGACCGCCGCCAAGGTCGACATCGCCACCATGATGCAGGCACTCAAGCTCTACAAGCTCGACAACCAGCGCTACCCGAGCACCGAACAGGGCCTGGTGGCCCTGGTCACCAAGCCGACCGCAGGTCCGGCCGCGAATGGCTGGAAGTCCGGCGGCTATCTCGAGAAGCTGCCGAAAGACCCATGGGGTAATGGCTACCAATACCTGTCGCCAGGCATTCATGGCGAAGTGGATATCTTCTCGCTGGGCGCCGATGGCCAGCCCGGCGGTACCGGCGAGGATGCCGACGTCGGCTCCTGGGAGTAAGGCTTTTCCATGCGGGCCCACGGCGCCCTGCGCAAAGTAGCCGGCTTCACCTTGGTGGAGCTCCTCGTCGTGATGGTCATCATCGGCATCACGCTGGGGCTCGCTTCGCTCAACGCCATCCCCTCGCCGCGCCAGAACCTGCAGCAGGAAGCCCAGCGCATCGCCTTGCTGCTGCAGCTGGCGCGCGACGAAGCCATCGTGCGCAACCGCCAGGTGGCCTTCGAAGCCAATCCGGAACGCTACCGCTTCGTCGTGCGCAACGACACCGGCTGGGAGCCGGTCACGCGCGACGACCTGCTGCGCGAACGGACCTTCAAGAGCGGCCCGCTGCAGCTGGTGCTGGAACCCAATACCAGCGTCAACACTGGTCAATTGCGCATCGTCTTTGGCCGCGAGCCGGTGGATAAACCCTTCGTGCTGACCATGGCTGCCGGCCCCGACGCGGTCGCGATCCGCGCCGATGGCGTCGGCCACTTTACCGTCGAATGAGCAGCCGAATGAGCTGTCCAACGCGTTGTCCAATGCCTATGCGCCCACGCCGACCCCACGCCGCATCCGGTTTCACCCTGCTCGAAGTGCTGGTGGCGCTGGTCATCGTCGGCACCGCGCTCGGCGCCGGCCTGCGCGCGGTCGGCAGCCTCACCTCCAACAGCGCCGGACTGCGCTCTGCGATGATGGCGACCTGGTCCGCAGAGAACCGGCTGGTGCAGATCCGCCTGGGCCGTGAATTCCCGCCTGTGGGCAAGCGCAATTTCCCTTGCGCCCAGGGCGACCTCCAGCTCATTTGCGAAGAAGAAGTCATCACCAGCCCGAACCCGCAATTGCGCCGGATCGAAGTCTCGGTGTTCGACGCCGAACGTCCCGAGCGCCGCATCGTCAAACTGATACAGCTCGTCCTGAGGCCTACCCGCACATGACTCCGGCTAATCGTTCGATGGTGCGACCGCGGCGCGCCGGCTTTACCCTCGTCGAGCTGCTGGTGGCGATCAGCATCCTCGCGATCCTGGCCGTGCTCGGCTGGCGCGGGCTGGACGGCATCGTACGTGCGCGCGTCGCGCTCACCGAACAGATGGAAGTCACGCGCGGCATGCAGCTCGCGTTCGCCCAGATGCAGAGCGACGGCGAGCACCTGGCCGGGCGCGACGTCATCGGGCGCCGTCCCAACCTGCAGTGGGAAGACAACCGTTTCACGCTGGTGCGCAAGGTGTACAACGAAAATGAGCCGTCGCAGCTGGCCGTGGTGTCCTACCGCGTCGTGAACGGCGCCCTGGTGCGGCGCGAATCGCGCGGCACGCGCGACCTGGCCCAGCTCGATGGGCTGTGGCAGGCAGCCGCCAGCGATGCGCCGTCGGAATCCTCGCCGCCCGTCACGCTGCAGACCGGCGTAACCGGGATGCAAATTTTGTCCTGGCAGAACAATGCCTGGAATAAAGAGCCGGTTCCGGTCGTCGAAGGCGCCCAGGCCGAAGAAGCACGCGGCATCCAGGTCGCGCTTACTTCGCAGGGCCTGAAAGGGCCGATGATGAAGTACTTCCTGCTTGGGGGAACCTGATGTCGCGCCCGATGCTCCAACGATCAGGCCGGCACCAGCGCGGCGTCGCGGTGGTCACCGCCTTGCTGCTCACCACGCTGGCGATCTCGATCGTCGCCAGCCTGTTCTGGCAGCAACAGGTGCAGGTGCGCTCGATGGAAAACCAGCGCCTGCAACTGCAAACCCAATGGATCCTGCGCGGCGCACTCGACTGGGCCAGCCTGGTGCTGCGCCAGGACGCCTATACCTCGCAATATACCTCGCTCGACCAGGTCTGGGCCACGCCGCTGGCCGAGACCCGGCTCGACCAGTACATCGAACGCGAGCGGGTCGAAGGCGAGACCTTCGATGCCTCGCTGTCGGGTAACATCATCGATGCCACCTCGCGTTACAATCTGGCCAACCTGGCGGAGAATGGGCAGCGGGTGGCGGCCCAGGAAGCCATTTTCAGGAGGCTGCTGACGCAACTACGTCTGGATGCGCGCCTGGCCGAGCGAATCGGGATTTTCGTCGCGCAGGGCCAGCAGGCGGCCGTACAGGACCCGCAACAACCTGTGGATCCGCCGACAGGACCCCAGCTGGTGGTGCCGCCGGCCAGCGGGGTGCCGATTCCCTTGCTGCAGGTGGACGACCTGCTGGCGGTGCAGGGCATGACTCCGGAATTGCTGGCAAAGCTGAGGCCGTTCCTGATCGTGCTGCCGTCGGGGCCGACGCCGCTGAACGTGAACACGGTGCCTGCCGAGCTGCTGGCGGCGCTGGTGCCTGACATGTCGCTGTCGCAGGCCAACACACTGGTGGCGCGCCGCAAGACCGCGCCATGGAATAACGTCGAGCAGTTCAAGTCGGAAGCCCGGATGACCAGCGATACGGTCCCCGCCGACGCCTATGCAATCAAGAGCGACTGGTTCCTGGTGCAGAGCCGTATCCGCCTGGACCGCGCCGCCCTGAACGCCGAATCGCTCATCGCGCGCAAGAGCGATGTGATCGGCGGCGGTGGCACCACCGTAATCTGGACCCGCCAGAATTAGAAGAAAGCGAGACAGTTTGACTACTTTATATATCCGCCACCCGGCACGGGCAGAAGGTGAAGGCGCGCTGTGCCGGTTCGCGACCGTGTCCGACACCGGCGCCATCGAGCAGCAGGGCGAAGGCCCCTTGCGCAACCTGGGTGATGTGGTCGCGGCCAGCCGCCGCGTCGTGCTGCTGCTGGCCGGCGCCGACGTCACGCTGCTGGCGGTCCAGGCCCCGCCCCTGAGCAGCGCGCGCCTGCGTGCGGCCCTGCCGGCGCTGGTCGAAGAACAGATCCTTGGCGATCCGCTCGACTGCGTGCTGGTCGCCGGCCCGCTGCTGCCCGACGGCCGCCGTGCGGTCGGGGTGGTGCACCGCAACTGGCTCGAGCAGATGGTGAAAGCCCTGCTCGGCATGGGCGCGCGCGCAGTCGCCGCCATGCCTTCGCAGCTGTGCCTGCCGCTGCTGCCGGGCAGCGTCAGTGCCGCCATCGGCCATGGCGAATTGCTGCTGCGCCAGGGCCAGTACGAAGGCATCGGCCTGGCCCTCGACGGCAACCCGCAAGCGGCGCTGCAGACGGCGCGCGCGCTGTCCGGCGACGCGCCCATGGTGCTGTACGTGCCGCACGAGCAGCTCGGCGAATACCAGGCGCTGCTGCTCGATGCCGGTCCCGGCGTCACGCTGGAAAGCGATGCGTGGGAACACTGGATCGCCGGATCGAAAACCAGCACCCTGGACCTGGTGCCGGGCCTCGGCACCGCCGGCGTCGCCCAGCGCGACTGGAGCCGCTGGCGCTGGCCGATCCGCCTCGCGCTGGCAGCAGTCGTGGTCAACATCATCGGCGTCAACATCGAATGGCTGCGCCTGAAGCGCGAGGCCGATGCGGTACGCCAGGAAATGGCGCAGACCTTCCGCAGCGCCTATCCGAACCAGCCGGTCATCGATCCGGTCGCGCAGATGCGCCAGAACATCGCGCGTGCCAAGCTGGCCGGCGGCCAGGTCGGTGCCGACGAGTTCGGCTGGATTGCCGGCGTGTTCGGCGAAGCGGTACGCGGTCTCGGGCGTCCACCCGGAATTGCGTCAATGGAGTTCCGGGAACGTGTGCTGACTGTGCGCGTCAAACCCGAAACGGTTGACCCTGCCTCAAGTGGCCAGTTGCGTGCCGCGCTCGGGGCGCGCAATATGACCTTGGAAGAGACCGCACCCGCCACCTGGGTGATCCGCAGTACGGCACCCGGTACAGGAGGCCCGCAATGAAGGCTGCAGCAAACATCGGCGCGAAATTCGGCGCCCTGCGCGAACGCGCGCTGGCCTACTGGCTGGCCCGCACCGAGCAGGAACGCAAGTTCCTGGCCATCGGCGCCGCCGTCGTCCTTGTCTCGCTGGTCTATGCGCTCTTGCTGGCCCCGGCTATCGAAGGGCGCGACACCCTGAGCCGCTCGCTGCCCTCGCTGCGCCAGCAGGCGGCCCAGCTGCAGACCCTGGCAGCCGAGGCTTCCACCCTGGCCGCCAACCCGGCGCCCGCCGCGCCACCCATGACGCGCGAGGGGCTCCTGGCCAGCATGGGCCAGCGCGGCCTCACGGCCGGGTCGATCACCATGACCGGCGAATACGCCAAGGTCCAGCTCAACGGCGTGTCCTTCGCCAACCTCGTATCCTGGCTCGACGCCCAGCGCCGCGAGAACCGGATACAGGTGCAGGATGCCGCCTTCACGGCCCTGGCTGCCGTGGGACAGGTAGATGCCACGCTGACGCTGCGCCAAAACAATGGCGCGGCCCAATGAAGCGTTTCTTCCTCTGGCTGGTGCCGACGGCGCTGGCGGTACTGTTCACGGTGCTGGCGTTCCTGCCCGCTTCGTGGCTGGGCCCGATCGTCGAAGAGCAGACCGGAGGGCGTTTGACTCTGGGGGATGCGCAAGGTACGCTCTGGAACGGCTCAGCCTTCATTGGCGGGGCGCCTGGCCAGGGCGGGGCGGTGACACCGCTGCTGCCGGGACGCTTCGCATGGCGCCTGTCTCCGCTGGTGCTGTTCGGCCAGGTCAGCATGACACTGGAAAACCCGCAAGCGCTGGTGCGCCCGGTACGCATCGAAGGCAGCTGGTCGCAATGGCAGGTCAGCAGCGGTGAATTGCTGCTGCCGGCCGAAGGCCTCGCCGGGCTCGGCGCGCCGCTCAATACGCTGGCGCCCTCCGGCACCATCCGGCTGGTCTGGAACACGCTCGACCTGCTGCGCCAGCCCAATGCAGTAGCAATCCAGGGCCGCACCGTGCTGACCCTGTCGGACATGGGCTCGCGCATGTCGCCGGTCCGGCCGCTGGGCAGTTACGAAATGGCGTTCGACTGGCGCGGCAACGCGGCCGACCTGAATTTGCGTACCGTGCGCGGTGCGCTTTTACTGTCGGGCTCCGGTATGCTGCAGAACGGCCGCCTGCGCTTTTCCGGCCAGGCTTCGGCCGCCGAAGGATACGAAGCGACGCTGGGCAATATGCTCAACCTGCTGGGCCAGCGTCGCATGGTGAACGGCAAGAACATAATCGCACTCGAGTTCAGATAATGAAAACAATGACCCGAACCACTTCCCGTCTTCCGGCCTTGCGCCGTCTCGCCGCCGGCGCCATGCTGTGCTGTGCTGCCACCGTGCTGGCGCCCGCGCCGGCCTGGGCCCAGGAGAGCGCGAACGCCGCGGCGCTGAGCTTCGTGAACGCCGACATCGAATCGGTGATCAAGGCGATCGGCCACTACACCGGCATGACCTTCATCATCGACCCGCGCGTCAAGGGCACGATCACCCTGGTGTCGGAAAAATCGCTCAGTAAAACCCAGGCCTTCGGCCTGCTGACCTCGACGCTGCGCCTGCAGGGCTATGCCGTGGTCACCAGCGGCGACGGCTATGCCAAGGTGGTGCCGGAAGCCGAAGCCAAGGCGCAGTCCTCACCGACCCAGGTCGGCGGCGTGCGCGCCAGCAAGGCAACCGGCGACCAGATCGCCACCCAGGTGTTCTACCTGTCGTATGAATCGGCCGCCAACCTCACCGCCGTGCTGCGCCCGCTGATCTCGCCGAACAATTCGATCATGGCGAACCCGGGCAACAACACCCTCGTCATCACCGACTACGCCGACAACCTGCGCCGCCTGGCCAAGATCATCGGCGCGCTCGACACCCCGGTCGCGGCCGACCTCGACGTCATCCCGATCCGCAACGCCATCGCCAGCGACATCGCCGCGCTCGTCAGCCGCCTGATGGAACCGGCGGCCGGCGGCGATTCGGGCCGCGTCAGCGTGCTTGCGGACCCGCGCACCAACTCGGTGGTGGTGCGCGCGCCTTCGCAGGCGCGCGCCAATCTGGCCAAAACACTGATCGCACGCCTCGATGCGCAGACTTCGTCGCAAGGCAATATCCACGTCGTCTACCTGAAGAACGCCGAAGCCAGCCGCGTCGCCCAGACCCTGCGCGCCGTGGTGTCCCAGGATACCTCGGCCTTGCCGCAGCAACAGCAGGGCACTTCGGGTGGCTCGATCCAGGCTGGCAGCACGACCGGTGGCCAGGGCGGCCAGGGCGGGCTCGGCGGCCAGCAGGGCCAGGGCAGCGTCGGCATGGGCGGCAGCGGCAACGGCTTCGGGCAGCAGGGCCAGCAGACCGCGGGCGGTGCCGGCGGCGGCCAGGGCTCCGGCTTCATCCAGGCCGATGTCTCGACCAACAGCCTGATCATCACCGCGCCGGATGCCATCTACCGCAACCTGCGCAGCGTGATCGACATGCTCGACGTGCGCCGTGCCCAGGTGTACATCGAGGCGCTGGTGGTCGAAGTCACCTCCAACAAAGCCTCCGAATTCGGCGTGCAGTGGGTCGGCGCCAGCGGCGACTCGGACAGCAAATACCGCATCGGCGGCCTGCAGTCCTTCGCCACCAATGGCAACAGCAATATCGTCAACCTGGCCGCCGCCGCCACCACCGGCCTGTCCGGCGACTCGATCCCGAGCCTGCCTGGCGGGCTGTCGATCGGCCTGTTCCGCCAGGTGGCCGGCAACCTCGGCCTGGGCGCGGTCGCACGCTTCCTCGAGAACGACGGCAATGCCAACATCCTGTCGACGCCGAACATGATTACGCTCGACAACGAGCTGGCGACCATCAAGGTCGGCCAGAACGTGCCGATCATCACCGGTTCGTTCACCACCGGCACCAGCGGCAGCTCGAACCCGTTCCAGACCATCGACCGCAAGGACGTCGGCCTGCTGCTCAAAGTGCGCCCGCAGATCTCGGAAGGGGGTACCATCAAGATGGCGATCTACCACGAGAACTCGAGCGTCGACACGTCCACCCGGACCCTGGCCTCGGGCGTGACCACGAATGTGCGTGCGATCGAAACCAACGTGCTGGCCGATGATGGCCAGATCGTCGTGCTCGGCGGCCTGATCGAAGACACCGAGGGCGATGGCGAAGAGAAAGTACGCGGCCTGGGCGACATCCCGATCCTGGGCAATTTGTTCAAGTACCGCAGCCGCAACCGCACCAAGACCAACCTGATGGTGTTCCTGCGTCCGGTAGTGGTGCGTAGCAAGGAGGCTTCGGCTTCTCTGGCAATGGACCGTTACGAATACATGCGCGGCGTGGGCGCTGCCGGCCAGACGCAGCAGGAATCCGTCCTGATGCGCGACCTCGGCGCGCCGCTGCTGCCGCCGCTGACCAATGGCCAGCCGCCGACCGGGGGCGCAATGGCGACCACGCCGGTGCAGACGACCCCGGCGGCCGGCGCCGCGCCGGGTGCGGCGAGCGGCCAGCCGGTTCCACAGGGCCAGCAGGCACAGCCGCAGCAGCGTCCCGGCTCGCAGTTCCGTCCGGTCACGCCATCGAACCAGAAATAAAGCGACCATGAACAATCTGTTGCCTTACGCCTTTGCCCGTGACCACGGCGTGCTGGCGCGCAGCGGTGACGAAACGGGGCAGGCCATCGAGGTGCTGGTCTCCGGCGCCACCGCCCCCGCCGCCATCGCGGAGGTCTCGCGCCGCTTTGGCCGCATCGCCCTGCGCCGCCTCGACCGCGACGAACTCGACGACGCCATCGCCAAGGCCTATGCCGGCGCCGGCGGCGACGCCTCGCAGGTGGTGGACGAGTTCGATGCCGACCTCGACCTCACCAAGCTGCTGCAAGACGTTCCCGCCATCGAAGACCTGCTGGAATCGTCCGACGATGCGCCCGTGATCCGCATGATCAATGCGCTGCTGACCCAGTCGCTGCGCGAGGGCGCCTCCGATATCCACATCGAACCCTTCGAGCAGACCTCGGTCGTGCGCTTTCGCGTCGACGGCGCGCTGCGCGACATCGTGCGGCCGAAAAAAGCCATCCACGCGTCCTTGATTTCGCGTATCAAGATCATGTCGCAGCTCGACATCGCCGAGAAACGCCTGCCGCAGGATGGCCGCATCACGCTGCGCGTGGGCGGCAAGCCCGTGGACGTGCGCGTCTCGACCCTGCCGACCGGCCACGGCGAGCGCGCGGTGCTGCGTTTGCTCGACAAAGAGGCCGGCCGCCTCGACCTGAGCCACCTCGGCATGGCGCCCGACATGCTGCCGCAGTTCGACCGCCTGATCAACCAGCCGCACGGCATCGTGCTCGTTACCGGCCCGACCGGCTCCGGTAAAACCACCACGCTGTACGCGGCGCTGTCGCGCCTGAATGCCTCGACCACCAACATCATGACGGTGGAAGACCCGATCGAATACGACCTCACCGGCGTTGGCCAGACCCAGGTGAATGCGCGTATCGACATGACCTTCGCCAAGGCCTTGCGCGCGATCCTGCGCCAGGACCCGGACGTGATCATGATCGGCGAGATCCGCGACCTGGAAACCGCGCAGATCGCGGTGCAGGCCTCGCTCACCGGCCACCTGGTGCTGGCAACCCTGCACACCAACGATGCGGCCTCGGCCGTGACCCGCCTGCTCGACATGGGCATCGAACCGTTCCTGTTGTCTTCGTCCCTGCTGGGCGTGATGGCGCAACGCCTGGTGCGTAAACTCTGCTCGCAGTGCAAGGTGCAGGATGCCAACGGCTGGCACGCGGTCGGCTGCGAGCGCTGCGGCCATACCGGCTACCACGGCCGGGTCGGCGTCTACGAGCTGCTCGAGACCACCGAGCTGATCCGTGCCCAGATCCATAACCGGGCCTCCGAAGCCGACATCCGCGCCGCCGCGCAGAAGACCGGCATGAAGATGATGCGCGAAGACGGCGAACGCTGGCTGGCGGACGGCACCACGACACGCGCCGAGCTGGTGCGGGTCACGAAAGATTAATTAACCCATGCCAGCATTCCGCTACGAGGCCGTCGATGCCGCAGGCAGCACCCGCAAGGGCGTGGTCAATGCCGACAATCCGCGCTCGGCGCGCGCCGACCTGCGCACGCAGGGCCTGACGCCCCTGAACGTCGAGCAGATCGCGGCCCAGCTCGACGATGCCGGCGTGGCCAGGTCGCGCGGTTTCGGCGAGCGCCTGTCGCAGGTCGAGCTGGCCTTGTTCACGCGCCAGCTGGCCAGCCTGCTGGAAGCCGGCCTGCCGCTGGAACAGGCTTTTACGGCACTGCTGGAGCAGGCCGAGCGTCCGTACGTGCGCGACCTGATCGCCTCGATCCGCTCCGAAGTCATCGGCGGCTCGGCCTTCTCCAGCGCGCTGTCGCGCCACCCGCGCGACTTCGCCGAAATTTATCGCGCGCTGGTGTCCTCGGGCGAGCAGATCGGCCAATTGTCGCGCGTGCTGTCGCGCCTGGCCGACTACATCGAGCGCCGCAACGCGCTGGTGCAGAAGGTGCGCCTGGCCTTCACCTACCCGGCCATCGTCACGGTGGTCGCCTTTGCGATCGTCATTTTCCTGCTCACCTATGTGGTGCCGCAGATCGTTTCGGTGTTCGCCAACACCAAGCAGAAGCTGCCGCTGCTGACCACGATGATGCTGGCGGTGTCGAACTTCGTGCGCGACTACGGCATCTACGTGGGCATCCTGCTGGCGGGCGCCTTCTGGATGTGGCGGCGCGCGCTGCGCAACCCCGACCTGAAGCGCCGCTGGCATACCTGGCTGCTCACCGCGCCCGTCTACGGCAAGTTCGAGCGCAGCCTGAACACCGCGCGTTTCGCCAGCACCCTGGCGATCACCACCGGCTCGGGCGTGCCGATCCTGCGCGCACTCGAGACCAGCCGCGACACGCTGTCGAACGTGGCGATGGCCGAACTGGTCGAGCAGGCGACGGCCAGCGTGCGCGAAGGCGTGAGCCTGGCGCGCGCCCTGTCGGCGCAGAAGCTGTTCCCGCCGATGCTGGTGCACATGATCCGCGCCGGCGAAATCACCGGCGAACTGCCGGCCATGCTCGAGCGCGCGGCCAATTCGCAGCAGGCCGATCTCGAGCGCCGCACCCTGACCATCGCCGGCCTGCTCGAGCCGGTGCTGATCCTGGCGATGGGCCTGGTGGTGCTGCTGATCGTGCTGGCGGTGCTGATGCCGATCATCGAAATCAATCAACTGGTGCAGTAAGCAGCTGGCGCAGTGAGCGGTAAAAAACAATAAGCTGAAAAGCAGTGAGCTGGAAAAACAAGCAAGGACCCTGATGAACAAGCGTTTGCCCCACCTCTTTACCCTGCTCGCACTGATCCTGCTGGCGGTGTCGATCGCCTACTGGTTCCTGCAGCTGTACAAGCCTGCGCAGCGCCCGCTGGCGCCGCCCCCGGTGGTGGCCCAGGCCGAGCCAAGCCCGGATGCTGCCGCGACCCTGTTCGGCGGCCAGCCTTCGGCGGTGGCGATTTCCAGCTACCAGCTGACCGGTGTCGTCTCGGCCGGCCGCGACAGCGCCGTGATCCTGGTCGCCGAGGGTTCGCCGCCGAAGGCGGTGCGGATCGGCCGCGAGATCGTGCCCGGGGTGACGGTGGCCGAAGTGCATTCCCGCTATGTGATGCTGTCGGAAGGCGGCATCATGAAGCGCGTCGACCTGGCGCAGGCCAGCGGACCGTCGCAGGGCGGAGGCGCCGTCATGGCGCCATCAGGAGCGCAGCCGGCGGCAATGGCACCGCCGCCGGGCGTCGAGCCGCAAACCGCGCCCGGCGTCGTGTCCGCGCCACCGGGCATGACGGCCGGGGCCCCGGTGGGCCGCGGTGCCGGTCCGCCGCTGCCCGACACCCCCGCGGTACCCGAGCCGCAGATGGATCCGGGCGTCGCCGACGGCACCGACCAGCCGCAGGGTGCGCAGCAGCCACCGCCGCCGAACCAGGTGCAGATGCCGCCGCCGACCCGCTCGGTCAACAGCCCGGTGGGGCAGCCGTCGCAGGTGCAGTAAGCCACAAGGCCGCCGCAGTGCGGCCTTATGTTTGTGCGGCCTTGTTCCTATGTGCAAACGGAACTCGAATAAAGGAAACCCGGCATGCGCCTTGCCCTGAGCATCCTCACCTGCGCGGTCCTGTTTCAATCACCTGCATCGGGCAGCGAAGGCAGCGCGGTTCCGCCGCCGATCGACCGGCATGTGCGGGCGGCGATGGCGCAAGCCGGAGTCCAGGGCCTGGCCCTGGCCGTCATCGACGAGGGCAAGGTCGCGTATACCGCAAGCTGGGGCGTGCGCAATGCGGCGCGCCAGCCGTTGACGCTGGATACCATCATGTACGGCGCCTCGCTGACCAAGATGGTGTTCGCCTACACGGTCATGCAATTGGTGGAAGAGGGCAAGCTGGGGCTCGACGAGCCGATTGCACGCTACCTGCCAAAGCCCTTGCCGGACTATCCGGATGAACCGGGCTACGGCCCCTGGAGCCATCTCGCCGGCGACGAGCGCTGGCGCAAGCTCACGCCGCGGATCCTGCTCACCCATTCCTCGGGCTTCGCCAATTTCGCTTTCGTCGAGCCCGACGGCAGGCTGCGCTTCCATTTCGATCCCGGTGCGCGCTACGCTTATTCCGGCGAAGGCCTGATCCTGCTGCAATTCGTGCTCGAACGCGGCCTCGGGCTGCGCCTGGGCCTCGAAATGCAGCGCCGTGTCTTCGACCGCTTTGGCATGGCCAACACCAGCATGATGTGGCGACCGGATTTCGCCGCCAACCTGGCCGATGGCTGGAGTGCCGAGGGCAAGGTCGAGCCGCACGACGAGCGCAGCCGGGTGCGCGCGGCCGGCTCCATGGACACGACCATCAAGGACATGGCGCGGTTCGCCGCGGGATTCATGCGCGGCGACGGCCTGGCACCGGATAAGCGTGCCGAAATGCTGCGCCCGCAACTGCCGATCACGACAGCCACCCAGTTCCCCTCCCTGCAGCCCGAGTTGCCGCCGGCAGGCCGGCACCCGGCCCTGGGCGCTGCGCTCGGCGTCGTGGGCTTCTCGGGTCCGCAAGGGCCGGGCTTCTTCAAGGGCGGGCATAACGACACGACCGGCAATATGCTGGTGTGCATCGAACGGGGGCGCCGCTGCGTCGTCCTGCTTGCCAATGACGTGCGGGCCGAGCGCCTGTTCCCCGGCATCGTGGCGCGCGTACTGGGCGAGACAGGCATGCCCTGGACCTGGGAGTACGGCCCCCAACTGCAGGCTGAGCCTGCGCCAGCTACTCCCGCCGCAAGGCCGTAAACGCTGCTAACTCCCACGACCTGAAGCCCAGCAGCAGCGTATAGCCTTCGCGCTCGTCCACCGGCAGGCGCCGGTCGTTGCGGTGCAGGCGCGCCAGCTCACCGGCGAGCTGTCCGATCTTCTGCCCTACCTCCTGCGCGCTCGCCGCGGACAGCCGAGCCGGCAGGCACATCAGGGCTTCGCCGGGCCGGTCGAAGCCGCCCGCGAAATAATCTTCCACGATATGGCTGCGGAAATAGCGCTGGACCGGCCCGTCCGGGAGCCAGCGGAAGGCGTTCGAGACGCGCAGGCTGTAGCGGTTCAGGGGCTTCAGCTCGATCAGGCCCAGCCGGTCGAGCTCGGCCAGCAGTGTGATGCATTCCGGTTCGGTCAGGCGATAGGTCTCGATCACCTGTTCCAGGGTCCAGTATCCGAGGCAACAGATCGCCACCAGCAGCAGGCGCGGGTTGGCCACCAGCGAGGTCTCCTGCGGCAGGGTCAGGGCGTCGGCCTGCGGCCGCGCATCGGCCGCGCGCCGCAGCACGTCTTCCAGCGCGATGCCGGTCACCTGGCAGATCTGCGCCAGCCGCGACAGCGCCATGTCCTTCTGCCCGAACAGGCGTTTGACGCTCGATTCGCTGACGCCGATGCGCGTGGCCAGCTCCTTGTACGTGATGCTGGCCGCACGCAGTTCCGCACGCAGCACGTCGAGTACCAGCTCCGGTGAGCTCATGGGGGTTCCTGAGGGTGATCGTGACGGCTGACTGTAACCGTGAACGCCGGCGCAGGCAAGATTCGTAGGGTGGGCGGCTCCACCCGAGGATGCGTGCAATTCGTCTCGCGTACGCCGCCCACGCGTTCAGCCAGCCGATGAACAGCCGCGCAGGCAGCATTTAGTGGAATTGACCGCGTGGGCGGCGCACGCCGCGCAGGCAGATCCCGCCGCGGGTGGAGCCGCCCACCCTACGAAAGCAAAGGCAAAAAAAGGCGGACACGCATACGCGGCCCGCCAAGGGGATTCACTCGGAAAGGAGGACGCCTCAGTCGTCGTCTGGCACCAGCTTGACCTGCTTGAGCGCGCGCTTGGCCTGCTGGCGCTCGCTCGACAGCGGCTTGGCGTGCGCACCCGCGGACCTGGCCTTGGCCAGCGCCGCAATCGGGTTGCGTGGCTTGCCGATTTGCTGGGAAGGCTCGATCCGCAGCCGCATCTTCTGCCGCGTCGCCAGTGCCTTGTTCGCCATGCGGGTCCTCTCCTGGTAATTACAGCACGTAGCGCGACAGGTCCTCGTTCACCGCGAGCTTGTCGAGCCGGTCGTTGACATAGGCCGCATCGATCGTCACGACCTGCTCCTTTTCGGCGCCGGCGGTAAACGAGACTTCTTCGAGCAGCTTTTCCATCACCGTGTACAGGCGGCGCGCGCCGATGTTCTCGGTGCGTTCGTTGACCGAGAACGCGATCTCGGCCAGGCGGTGGATGCCCTCATCCAGGAAATCGACGGTCACGCCTTCAGTCGCCAGCAGCGCTTCGTATTGCTTGGTCAGGCTGGCGTCGGTCGAGGTCAGGATGCTCTTGAAGTCCTCGATCGACAGCGATTCGAGTTCGACCCGGATCGGGAAGCGGCCCTGCAGCTCCGGGATCAGGTCCGACGGTTTCGCCAGGTGGAAGGCGCCCGAGGCGATGAACAGGATGTGGTCGGTCTTGATCATGCCGTACTTGGTGTTCACCGTGGTGCCCTCGACCAGCGGCAGCAGGTCGCGCTGCACGCCGGCGCGCGAGACGTCGGCGCCGCCGTGTTCGGAGCGGGTGGCGATCTTGTCGATCTCGTCGAGGAAGACGATGCCGTTCTGCTCGACATTGGCGATGGCCTTCTGCTTGAGCTCATCTTCGTTGACGAGCTTGGCGGCTTCTTCATCCACCAGCAGCTTCATCGCGTCCTTGATCTTCATCTTGCGCGACTTCTTGCGGGCACTGCCGACGCCGGCGAACATCGACTTGATCTGCTCGGTCATTTCTTCCATGCCCGGCGGCGCCATGATTTCCATCTGCGGCGCCACCTCGGCCACATCGATCTCGATCTCGCGGTCGTCGAGCGAGCCTTCGCGCAGGCGCTTGCGGAAGGTCTGGCGGGTGGTGTCGCCTTCCTTGGCGTCCGTGCCCGTGGCAGGCGTATTGAAGCCGAAATCGCGCGCCGGCGGCACCAGGATGTCGATCACGCGGTCTTCCGCGGCATCTTCGGCGCGCTGGCGCACCTTCTTCTGTTCGCTGGCGCGGGTCTGCTTGACGCCGATGTCGATCAGGTCGCGGATGATGGTGTCGACGTCGCGCCCGACATAGCCGACCTCGGTGAACTTGGTCGCTTCGATTTTGATGAAGGGCGCATCGGCCAGCTTGGCCAGGCGGCGCGCGATCTCGGTCTTGCCGACGCCGGTCGGGCCGATCATCAGGATGTTCTTCGGGGTGATCTCGTGGCGCAGCGGTTCGGCGACCTGCTGGCGGCGCCAGCGGTTGCGCAGCGCGATCGCGACCGCGCGCTTGGCCTTGCCCTGGCCGACCACGTGCTTGTCCAGTTCCGAGACGATCTCGGGCGGCGTCATGTTCATGATGGGGGACTGGTTCATTCCAGGGTCTCGATGATGTGGGACATATTGGTGTAGATGCACAGCTCGCCAGCAATGGTCAGCGCCTTCTTCACGACCTCGGCCGGCGACATGTCGGTATTCTCATACAGCGCCTTGGCGGCGGACTGGGCGTACACGCCGCCCGAGCCGATTGCCCCGAGGCCGTCTTCAGGCTCAAGCACGTCGCCATTGCCGGTCAGGATCAGGGTAACTTCGCGGTCAGCCACCAGCAGCATCGCCTCGAGCTTGCTCAGCATGCGGTCGGTGCGCCAGTCCTTGGCCAGTTCGACCGAGGCGCGCAGCAGGTTGCCCTGGTGTTTTTCCAGTTTGCCTTCGAAGCGGTCGAGCAGGGTAAAGGCGTCGGCAGTGGCGCCGGCGAAGCCGCACAATACCTTGCCCTGGTACAGCGTCCGCACCTTGCGCGCCGAGCCCTTCATGACGACGTTGCCCAGCGTGACCTGGCCATCGCCGCCGAGCGCTACCTGGCTGCCGCGCCGTACGCTGACGATGGTGGTGCCGTGAAATTGTTCCATTTTTAGCCTCGTGGTTGTCTAGCATCCCGCAGATGGGGTGGGTGCATAAAATTGCAAGACAATCGCCGCCCAAAAACTGTCGAGCAGGAAAAACAGCCTGATTAAAACAGCTCAGTAGCGGTTTGGATACAGCCGGATGCCATCACTGTCCCCGTAGCCCAGCAGGCGCAGAAGGGCCGCGGCCAGGTGGTTCAGCTCGCGCAGCTCGATGCGGCGGCCTTGTGCGGCATGGGGGCGCAGGCGGCCCTGCAATGCGCTCGCGCAGGCGTAATCCATGCGCGCCAGCCGCGAGCAGTCCAGTACCAGCAGCTCGCGTCCCTCGGCATAGGCATCGATCGCATCAAACAGCGGCGCGCAATTGCCCGTGGCCAGCGGCGGCAGCAGGAAACGGTCGCCGGTGGCCGGTTCAGGAGCGGCGGTGGTCACGTGTTGCGGGGTTTCGAACGAGGGTGGCGACACCTCGAAGGTGACGCAATAGTCCATCGCCGATTCTTCGAAATCCTTTTCGCGGTCCAGCAGGAGCAGCAGCTCGAGCAGCAGCAGCCAGGGTGCCTCGCCGGAGCCGCGCTCGCCGATCACCAGCATCGGCCGCAGGGTGGCCAGCAGGGTGTCGGCGCCGGCCAGCACCAGCTCGCGCCCATCCCGGCGCAGCGTTTGCAGGGCGGCCAGCAGCAGCGCGCAGCCATCGGTGCCGGCGCTGCGCACGGCCCCGACATCGACCCGCACCAGCGGCGAACTCGACGCGAGCAGGCGCTGCAGGCGCGGCGCAATGCTGCTGTCGAGCATGGGACCGAAGGATTCGGATGCGGCAACGCCCGCCACCTGGGCCGGGGCCGAGGCCGGCGTCAAGGGCAGCCAGGCCGGCGGCGAGGTCTCGAAATGGCTGGCGTAGTCGATGGCGAAGCTCTCGAACTCGGCTTCGCGCCCGGTGGCCTGGTAGAGGTCGAACAGCATCCACCAGGGGAGGCGCTCGCCCTGGCCGAAGTTTGCCAGGCTGTCGCGCAGCAGGCCTTCGGCGGCCGCGGCCTGGCCGTTGGCGTACAGGATGGCGCTTTCCTCGACCGCCGGTGCGCTGGCCGGCAGGGCCGCCGCCTCGGGCGCGTCGTCTGCCGTGTCCGGTTCCTGCATGTCGGGATAACTGGCGGCGGGGAGGGGAGCGGGGGCGGCGGCCGGACGGCGTACGGCGCTGCCCCAGGCTGGCTCGTCATTAAAAATGTCGGAGGCCATTGCCAGCTCGATCTCGTCGATCTTGGCGGCAGTGGCACGGGCGATTTCGCGCTGGCGTTCGCGCTCGGCTTCGCTGAGCAGGCGCGAGGGCTCGCCGCCACGCAGGCGCGTGTCGGGAGTGGCGAGGAAACCCTCGCCAGGCGCGTCGTTCTTTTTCTTCAGGAAGGAGAACAGCCCCATCGGATCGCCAGTGGTTAAATGAACAAGTACCGGAACGTGCATGACGGTAGCACGGCTGCGTCCGGCGTGTGCTGCGCGCACGCTGCCATGCGCTGCCGGGCGATGGTCACGCACTACGTGACGCACTCCGTGACGCACTACGTGACGTCCGCTAGTGTATCCGATAGGAAACGAAAAAGACCGCACCCGAGTTCGGGTAGCGCGCAAAAGAAAAAAGCATGCGCCTCGCGGAGCATGCTTTTTCGGTAGGGAAGGGGCAGGTCAGTCGCCGTACAGCTTTTGCTTGAGTTCGCGGCGCTGCTGGGCTTCCAGCGAGAGGGTCGCGGTCGGGCGGGCGATCAGGCGCGGGATGCCGATCGGTTCGCCGGTTTCTTCGCACCAGCCGTATTCGGCGGAGTCGATCGATTGCAGCGACTGCTGGACTTTCTTGAGCAGCTTGCGCTCGCGGTCACGGGTGCGCAGTTCCAGCGCATGCTCTTCTTCGATGGTCGCGCGGTCGGCCGGGTCTGGGACCAGGACGGTTTCGCGCAGGTGCTCGGTGGTTTCTCCGGCGTTTTTCAACAGTTCCTTTTCCAGCTCCTGGAGCCGGTTGCGGAAGAACGCCAGCTGGGCTGCGTTCATGTAGTCATCGTCGCCCATGGCCCGAATTTCATCTTCCGTCAGAAGGCGTTCTTCGAGCTGCGCGGCGGTATTCGGTTTCGTTGTTTTAGTCATGATGCCTTCGATACGACAGAGGTTTTCATTTTAGCAGCAAACTCAGCAATAACACCCGGCCTGCCTGGTGCTCGTGAAGCTGCTGCCCGGACGGCGACCGCCGTCCTTCGCTGCCTGCCCCGACCCGGACATGGTGGGCGGGTCGGATGCCCGGATGCGCCTGGCGCCGTGTTGCTGGCGCTAGTGCCCGGCCTGCCAGACATCGTCATGGCAGGTCGTCAGGCAGGCCCGGGCCTGCCCGCAAAACTGATGTAGTTTATACCAAACACTGTTCTAGTCCGCGGATAAATACGTCTTTTGGTAAATTTTTACCAATAAACACCATTTTGCTGCTGCGGGGTTCATCCTCGCCCCACTTTGCGCCGAGGTCACTGCCCATGATTTGATGCACGCCTTGGAAAACCACCTTGCGCTCGGCGCCGGCCATCGACAGCACGCCTTTGTAGCGCAGCATCTGCGGGCCGAAGACCTGCACCATGCTGCCCAAAAACTGGTCAAGGCGTTCCGGGTCGAAGGCGCGTTCGTTCTTGAACACGAAAGCCGCGATATCGTCGGTATGATGGCTGTGGTGGTGGTCCTGGGTGGTGCAGGCCTCGCTGTGGACATGGTCGTGGGCACAGTGCTCGCCGTGCTCATGGCCGTGGTCGTGGTCATGATCGTGCGCGTCCTCCAGAAGCAGGAAGTCCGGATCCAGCTCCAGCTTGTCGTTCAGGTTGAAGCCGCGCAGGTCGAGCACGTCCGAGATCGGCGCACGGCCGAAATCGCTGGTGCTGATTGGCGCGCGCGGGTTCATGCGGCGCAGGCGCGTTTTCAGGGCCTCGACCGCGCCGGCATCGACCAGGTCTGTTTTTGAGAGCAAAATCTTGTCGGCGAAACCGACCTGGCGCTGGGCCTCTTCGTGCTGGTCGAGCTGATCCATCGCATGGCGCGCATCGACCACGGTCACCACGGCGTCGAGCATGTAGTTAGCGCCCACTTCTTCGTCCACGAAGAAGGTCTGCGCCACCGGACCCGGATTGGCCAGGCCGGTGGTTTCGATCACCACGCGGTCAAAGCTGATTTCGCCGGCCGCGCGCTTCTGCGCCAGGCTGTTCAGCGCCACGATCAGGTCGCCGCGCACGGTGCAGCAGATACAGCCGTTATTCATCTCGACGATCTGCTCGCCGGTATCGCGCACCAGGATCTCGTTGTCGATGTTTTCCTGGCCGAACTCGTTCTCGATGACGGCAATGCGCAGGCCGTGGTCCTCATGCAGGATGCGGTTGAGGAGGGTGGTCTTGCCGGCACCGAGGAAGCCGGTGAGGATGGTGCTGGGGATGGGTTCCATGTTCGCCGTGTATCTGGTTGGGCCCGCATTAGAGCCGAGAATCGGGCGATTATGCCGGATTTCGTGTTACATCACCATCAACCGTGCTGCGTCTTGACGCAGCTCATACTGAAACGCAGAAGCTGGACAGTTCGGTCAACCTATTTGCTCTTGGCACGCGGATGGGCCCGGTCATACACGGCGGCCAGGTGCTGGAAGTCGAGCGAGGTATACACCTGGGTCGAGGTGATGCTGGCATGCCCGAGCAATTCCTGCACCGCGCGCAGGTCGCCCGAGGATTGCAGCAGGTGCGAGGCGAAGGAGTGGCGCAGCACGTGGGGATGCACGTGCACCGGCGTGCCGGCACGCAGCGCATGCGCTTTCAGGCGGTTCTGCACCACGCGCGGCGTGATACGCGCCAGGCGCGCGGACAGGAACAGCGCGGCGCTGCCGTCGCGCGCGGGAGGACGCACCGCCAGCCAGGCCGCCAAGGCCGTACGCGCCTGGGCGCCGACCGGCACGCGCCGCATGCGCTTGCCCTTGCCGGTGACGACCACTTCGCCGGCCGCCAGGTCGAGCCAGCCGAGCGAGGCGGGCACACCATTGCCGCCTTCGGTATAGACCATGTCGAGGCTGGCAAGTTCCGATACCCGCAGGCCGCTCGAGTACAACAGTTCGAACATCGCGCGGTCGCACAGCTCGGCCGGCTCGGGGTGGCCGTGGGCATTGGCTTCCATCAGCTGCACGGCATCGTCGACCGACAGCGCCTTCGGCAGGGTTTTCGGGCGGCGCGGGGCGCGCACGCCGTCGACCGGGTTGGCCGCCAACCTGACCTGGCGCGACAGCCATTCATAGAAGCCGCGCCAGCCGGAGAGCTTGCGCGCGATCGAGCGCGCCGACTGGCCGCCGGCATGCAGTTTGGCGGCGAAGCGGCGGATGTCGTGGTGGGTCAGGCGTGGCCAGTCATGGTGGCCGGCCAAGGTGGCGAGTTCGAGCAGGTCGCGGCGGTAGGCGGACACCGTGTGGTGCGAGAGCTGGCGCTGGGTGGCCAGCTCGCCCAGGTAGCGTGCCGGCCAGTCATCCGCTGACTGCGACTGTTCCGGCGCCGCAGCCATGACATCAGGCGCGCAGCGGCGCCAGCGCGGTGCTGGCGGTGGCGGCGATGTGGGCCAGGAAATCAGTCGCCATGGTCGCGGTGAAGCGGTCGGCGTCGGGGGCGCCCAGCACCAGCAGGCCGAAGCACTTGCCCTCGGCACTAAGGGGCATCAGCACGGTCGAGCGCACAGCAAGCGGGTCGTCCAGCCAGCGCACCGCTTCGAAATCGTTGTTCAGGCCGCAGTACGGGGCGCGCAGGCCGGCTGCGAACAATTTGGCATCGCTCGATACGCCGCTGGCGAACCAGGCGCCGTCATGCTCGGGCGCCAGGTTCCACAGGCGTAGCGTGACTTGCGGCACCATGAATTCGGTGCGCAGCGCATCGACCAGGTCGCGCGCCATCGCAGCGCCGCGATCGGAGCCGAGCAGGGCCTGGTTCCAGGCGTGGAAACGGTTGGCGATCGCATGGTTTTCCTCGGCGCGGCGGGTCAGGTCGGCCAGGCGCAATTCCAGCACGCGGTATTTGTCGCGCATCACTTCCATCTGGCGCTCCTGCAGCGACACGGCGCGGCCGGTCAGCGGGCTCGACAGTTTCACTTCGCCCAGCAGGCCGGCGTGCTCCTCGAAGAACTGCGGATGGTCGAGCAGGTATTGGGCAACGGCGTTGGCGTCGAGCGTGTCAGTGGTCATGAATGTGATCGAAGGTGAATGAATCCGGCGGTCATTTTACCTGAGGGCAGGGAGCCGACGGACATAAAAAAAGACGCCCGGAGGCGTCTTTTTTGCCAAGAGTAAAAACTCTTAGAAGCGGTGGCGGATGCCGACCTGCAGTGCGCGGCCGTCTTCGCCTGGACGCTTGGTGAAGCCGCCTGGGTTGCCGGCGGTGCCTGGTGCGTACTGGCCGTCGTTCTGGTTGCGGATGATCGCGGCGACGGTGTAGATGTCGGTGCGCTTCGACAGGAAGTGGTCGTAGCCCAGTGCGAACAGGTCGGCGTCGCTGTTCGACGAGGTACGGTCGTTCTGGTGCGCGTACGACGCCATGATGCGGCCGCCGCCCAGGTTGTAGTGCATGCCGGCCTGGTAGCTGTTGGCATCCTGCTGGGTGTTGGCGGTGATTGCGCGCACGAAGATGCCGCGCAGTGCAGCCTGGTTAGCCGCAGGCACGCCTTGCTGGGTCAGGACCGGGGTCACGCCCGCATCCCAGCCGCCGATGTAGTCGGCCAGCAGTGCCGAGTTGGTGTTGCGCTGGCTGTGGAAACCGGCGAAGAACTTGAACTGGTTCAGGGTGTACGAACCGCCCACGGTGGTGGTGCGCAGGCTCGGACGGTTTTGCTGGTCGTAGCCGTGGTTGTAGCCGACGCCGACGTCGAAGCCGTTGGCCGCGTAGGTCAGCGCGCCGGCGCGGAACTTGTTGTAGCGGCCGAGGTAGCCCGAACCCTTCGGACCGTACATCAGCGAGCCGCCGATGCCGTTCGGCAGGGCGATGCGGTACTGGACCGCTTCCTGCGAGCGGATGTCGGCGCCCAGCGCGGTGAAGCCGGCGGTGCCGCCGGTGATGTGGCCCCAGGTGCCGGCAGTGCCGGACTCGAAGACGTCAGACTTGTTGAAGACTTCGTAGCCAGGGGTGTACATGCGGCCGAGCAGGACTGCGCCGACCGGAGTGATCAGGCCAACCATCGCGGTACGGTCGAACAGCGCGCGTTCCTGGTTGACGGCCGGGCCGCCTGGCGGCTGGATCAGCGACTGCAGGCGCGAGCGGATCGCGACCGGGATCGCATCCATGCCGCGCAGCAGGTAGGTGCCTGGATTGTCGTTCATCAGGGTTGGCTGCTGGGTGCCGGTGTCGAGTTCGACGCGTGCTTCCAGGTTGAAGATGGCCTTGAAGCCGTTGCCGATGTCTTCGGTGCCCTTGAAACCGATGCGCGAGCCGTCGGCGCCGCCGCTAAAGATCTTGGTCGGGCCGCCCTTTTGGAACATCACGCCTGCGTCGGCGATGCCGTAGATTTGCACGCTGGACTGCGCGAATGCCGAGGTTGCGAAACAGGTGCCGAGCAGCGCGGCCAGAATACTCTTCTTCATTGCATCTCCAATATAATTTTGCGAACGAGCGTTTAGTTACTCGACTGCCAATATGCCATTGCTTCGACGCACTGTACAGACTCTGAACACAGGTCATGCACGAGCGCTGGCTGGCGTTGCTTAAAAACTACATAATCACTGTGTTTACAGCTGACATCGCAGCGGATATGACAAGGGCGGCATGGTTGCCCATGTCCGCCCCGTGATCCCGGGCTGCTGCCCAGGACCGACTTGCGTTCAGTTTAGAACGAGTGGTTCACGCCGACGTCGTAGTGGTTGACGGTCGACTGCAGGGCGTTGATGCCCTTCTTGCGCGACGCGTCCACGTACAGGTAGGTACGCTTCGACAGGCTGTACTCGTAGCCCAGCGACAGCTGCTTGACCTTCTGCAGGCCGTCGACGTCCTTCTGGCCATAGCCAGCCAGCACCTTGCCCGGGCCCATGGTGTAGTTCGCGCCCAGCACCCATGCCTTGGTGTTGGCGTTGGCGATGCGGTTGTGCTCCTGGTCCTGCTCCGAGTAGGTGCCCATCAGCTTCAGTTCCGGGGTGGCGGCGAACGACGCGCCGACCGACCAGACCTTCGATTCGATGGCATTGCGCTCGTAGGCAGCCATGAAGGCGGCCGGACCGTTGTTGTAGGTGCCGCTGATCGAGAACGGGTTGGCCGATGCTTCGGCGCCGGTCGGGTACTGCGGGTTGGTCACGGTGCCGCGGCCGACGACGGCCGGACCGCCGCCGCTTTCCTTGGTGGCGATCGCGGTATTCAGCTGGAAGCCGCTGATGATCGGCGAGTTGTACCAGGCAGCGTTCGAGAAGCGGTTGTTCGAGTAGCCAAGCACGTCGAGCGGCTGCGAGGTGTAGCCGGCGACGGTGAGGTCGGTCCAGAAACCGGCTGGGCTCGGCGAAGCGTGGAAGGGATCGAAGGCGCCGACGGTTTCGTGTAACGGGGTCAGGCCGCGTCCGATGCGGACGATACCGAAATCGCCCTGCAGGCCGACGCGCGACTGGCCCTGGAAGAGCGGACGCTGGCTGCCGGTGCCGCCGATTTCATTGGTGCCGGTGTCCGGCTCGTAACGCATTTCCAGTTGGAACAGTGCCTTGAGGCCATTGCCCAGATCTTCGGTCCCTTTGAAGCCGAGGGTGTTGGAAGCACGCTTGCCGATGTTCAGGGTCTGGCCACTGCGCTTGATGACGCCAGCGTCGATGGTGCCGTAGATCTGGACAGCGGTTTGTGCGTGTGCCGCGCCGGCGAATGCGCCGAACAGTGCGACGGCCATGAGGGAGTGCTTCATTGTTTCTAATCCTTTTATTAATAAATCTCGGTCATCCTTGGCATCGAGACACAAATGCTGAATGCCCGGATAACCTGCACCTTAATTGCTTGAGTGGTCAAGGTTATCGGTTTGGTCAATTATGAAGGGGGCACTTGGTCGAAAGCCAATAATTCCAATCGTGCTGTTGTATTTTTGAAACGCGTGTAACGCTGGATGTCACAATTCCCCACCGTAATACCTTCCCGCTCGCTAACTCGGCGGTTTGCGCCTCCTCAAGGAAGCCCGGGATTGAATCGGATCGGCGCCGGGCGCGGCTTAGACTCTGCTCACATTCAGTGCGTGGCGACGTAAAAGCATGGATTCTTGTATATTGGCAACTTTTTTGCGGATGGCCTCTGCGCCTTTCGACACCAACTGCCATGCCGTCTTCGTCGCGCTGACCGACCTTCACCATGAAACGTAACAATGGCTAACCGCGAAGAACTGGCGATCATCCGCAACGCGCGCGCCGGGCAGGCCGCCGCCCAGCTCGAGCTGGGCAAGCTCTACCTGTTCGGCAGCGCCGGTTTGCCGCAGAGCCTGCCCACCGCGCTGCACTGGCTCGAACGTGCCGCACGCCAGGAATGCCAGCCGGCATGGCAGCTGATCGGCAACCATATCCCCCTCGAGCTGGCGCAGCCCTGCGCGCAGGCACTGGCCCCATGGTACGAACGCGCCTACGACGACGGCAGCGTGCACGCCGGGCTGGTTTTCGCCCAGTTGGTGTTCAACGGGGCCGGGACAGGCACCGCCATGCCGGCCCGCGACGACACCGGCGCCGCCCCCGACCGTAGCAAGGCATTGCGCGCCCTCGAAGACGCGGCGCGCGCCGGATTTCCCGAAGCGCAATGGCTGCTGGCGCGCCAGCATGCCGTCCCGGCGCAGGCCGCCGCTGCCGGAACAGGCGCTGCTGCGGGGCTGGCCCCATCCCAGGGCTGGCTCAAGCGCGCCGCCGACAACGGCGTGGCCCAGGCCCAGTATGCGGTGCTCGACCAGGCCTGGAAAAACGGCCAGCACAGCGACTACCTGGTGCGTGCGCTGCCGCTGGCGCGCGCATTGGTGCGCTCGGTCGCCGTCCAGGACGGGGTGCAGCGCCTGGCTCCGGGCGACATCGCGCTGCTGTCGCGGGTAGCGCGCCTGCTCGACGCCGGCGACCATGGGGCCACGCTGGAGGCCGGCGATCCACTATGTTTCTGGGAGCTTGCCGCGGCCGAGCACGAACGCCACGCCCAGCTGGCGATGGGGCTGCGCTGCGCCCGCATGGGCATCGATGGGCGCCGCATTACCGGCGGCAGCAGCGGCGCCGCCAATTTCAAGAAGGCGATCCGCTGGCTGACGCTGGCGGGCGAGCAGGGGCTGGCTGAAGCTTGGTATGCGCTGTCGCGCATCTATATCAAGCCCGAGTTCTCGCAGCGCAGCGTCGGCGACGCCCAGCGCTACCTCGAGCGCGCTGCCGACATGGGCTATCGCGAGGCCCAGCTCGAGTGCGGCAACATTGCCTGGCGCGCCCGCCGCGAGAACGAAAACAACGACGTGCGCGCCGTGTTCTGGCTGCAGAAGGCGGCCGGCCAGGGCTGCGTCGAGGCAGCGGGGCTGCTGCGCAAGATCGCGCCGCGGCTGGCCGGCCCGGCCTATGTCGAGACCGGCAAGCTGCTGTCCCGGAACCTTGAGCTCGACCGCACGCATCCGCTGCTGGCCGCGCGGCTGGAGCTGGCTGGGCTGTTCAAGCTGTCACGCGCCGAAGCCTTGCTGCTCGATGTTCCGGCTGCCGACCACGGGCATTGCCTGGTGATCGACATCCGCTCCAGCTACGGGCGCAGCAAGCGCCGCCTGGTGCTGGTCGAAGCGGCGCCGGAGCGCCATGCGCTCGATCGTATCGCGCGCCTGTTCGAGGGGATCGATTGTGGGCCGTCGGGGCCGGAAGGAAATTACCGCCAGCGGCTGTATCGCTTGCGTACCCTGCTGGGGGCACAGGATGAGGAAGCGGGTGTGCAGGATAGGAAGGAGTCGGAAAAGGATCAGCAGGGGCCGGCGGGCCTGGAGCTGGCTGCCTGATATCCCGGCTGAACTCAGTCAGGCCGGACCAAGTATCGACATTCAGAACGTACATACCCAAACTGGCGAACCAGACTTCGTACATCAGAGCCAGCGAATCGGGCCAGCGCATTAACTGCGCGGTTCGATCTTGTGCCTAATGCTTCGCATCTCCGAAGGTATCTCTCTAAATTAATCGGGCAGGTGTCTCAAGTTATATTGGCACAGCGGAGCGGGAAAACTTGTAATGGTTGACTGGTGCAATTGTTCCCTTGCCAGCAGCTTCCGCAGAGGTAGCGATGTATGCCGTTTCAACTCCATCCTGCAAATTTAGTACAAATGTATATGGCGCAGCAAAGGCTTATGAGCCTTGCTGCGGGGTAGTGAGAAAGTCTTTTAAGACACCCTCTTTTTCATCGACGTAATTGACTTGACGATCTGCTGAGGCTTCAACAACGATGGCATCATCGACCAACGATCAATTCCTGCATTGCCAATACGAAGCATGCCCGTGTGACGTTCAAGACTTTCATCAACTGCTGGGTCAGGATCAACGAAACCCAACGTCTTTCTAACAATGTCAACTTCCTTCCGTTCGCCTGTCAGCAGCGTCCAGCCGAGTGCAATGCCATACTGCTTGGCATACGCCTGCAAATCACGTGGCTTGTCAATCTCTGGCTGCAGGGTGATAGAGAAGAAAAAGACATCGCGGCCCATCCGGCTGCCGAGCATTTTCTGTACTTGAATCAAGTTTGCTGTATTGGGCGGGCAGATGTTTTGACATGTCGTATAAATCATGTTGAATACGACGACCTTATTCCCTTTCACCAGGTCATCGTAAAACCTAACCTCCTTACCAAGGTGAGTTTGCAGCACTACATTTGGCAGATACTCTTTTGATTGCGGCCGAGCTGCAAGTGCTGGAATCGCTGCGGCTGCCCCAAAGGCACCCAGCAGGAAATTTCTTTTGCTGTTCATTTTGGGCCTCAGGCTTTAACAACGTCGTAGCGAATCATCATGGCGCTATCCTCATGCGCCGTCTGGTGGCAGTGCATCATGTACTTGCCAACATAATCGGTAAACATAACAAGCACGCTCATTTCAACGCCTGGCAAGAGTGGAATAACGTCCTTGCGGCCAGCCCATTCGGGTGGTGGCTTTCTCCCGTTGTACGAGAGAATGCGGAAGTCGTCCAAGTGGATGTGAATTGGATGAGCCCAGCCGCCACCAATATCGAACTTCCAAATTTCTGCTTCGTTGTGTTTTACGACTGCGTCAACTCGCTCAGGATCAAAGAACTTGTCGTTGATGGTCCATTGTCCATTTTTCCGTCCAAGTTCCCATCGGCGGGTGCGCACGACGTTGGTTGGCATGGGAGGCAATGCTCGGAGGAACGCAGGAATCGGAGGTGAGTCAGTCGTCTTTTCACCAATGTCAAAGCGCATCAGCCGCACAGGTTTGGTCAACAGGTTGCCACTGGGCTTGCGCGGGTCAGTTTGTTCCAACCTGTTGACGAGGTAGATCTTAGTGCCAGGTGGATACTTGCCAAAGTCGATAATGATGTCCGACCGTTCTGCCATTCCCATGAACAGCCTCGTCATCTTCACTGGCCGCTCCAGCAGGTTGCCGTCGCTTGCAATGTAGGTGAACTCCTGGTCTTTACCAGCTTCATTGTGAAGGTGGAACTGGAAGTACCTGGCCATGGAGGCGTCCAACAGGCGGAAGCGATATTTCCGGCCCTCAACGTTGAGGTAAGGCGAGACCGTCCCGTTGACCATCATAAGGTTACCTAAGAAGCCCTCAGGGTCTAACTGATTAAACATCAGGTTACCACCAACATCAAACCTTTTGTCCTGCACTACCAGCGGAATGTCGTACTTACCAACTCCACTTGGAAGACGCAATGCCTTCGGGTTCGGATCGCTCTCGTTGCCTGAATCAATTTCATCGAATACGAGGTACATGCCTGTAAGGCCACGATAAACATTTGGAGCGGTAAACTCTTCGCGATGATCGTGATACCACATTGTTCCACAAACGTTCCGAGGATCACCTTTGCTCGGGTAGTTCGGATAGTGATTATCGTAAAAGGCACCCTTGTCACTAATCGTTGGCCCTTTGTCTTCCCTGCTATAGTAGTTGCCAGCGTAGCCGTCCGACTCGGACCCAACGTGTGCGCCGTGAAGGTGTGTGCTAATTTCAGGAGAACCAAACCCTTTGTGATCTTCCGGAAGATTGTTAATGAAGCGCACCATTGTCGGCCTGAAGCTGCGTTCCACAAACGTTGGGCCGGGAATTGTCCCATCATATGTCCACACCTGTTCAAGTGGAAGCTCAGAGTGAAAGCGATGAGTTGAAACTCCCACCTTTACAATGTACTCGTTATTCGCATCTGGTGGAAAGCGATCAAAGGCCTGATGAGGATCGCGTCCACATTCTCCTGCCACGCGAAATTTCGCACATTCGGGCTGCATTATTTCTGCGATCTTGATTGCTGGCACAAATAACGGGTCTTTAAATGGCGTGACGTAAGGTGTTGGGACGACGGCAACTTGTCCAGCAACCTCACTTGTTCTAAGACAAGTTGATGCGAGTATGCCAGATGTAGCAGTACCCTTGAGTAAAGTGCGGCGGCTATTGTTCATTTGAAGACCTCTTTTCAGGATCGCACGATGAATTCTGCCATTTTCGCAATGACATTTTTGATCTTTGGTGAAACGTTAGTGCCATTAGTAATGGCAGTGGATCGCGGGATTGGAACTCACGATTCCGTCATGGATTGCTGCCTTTCTAAGACCGCGCGATCGATTGCTCTGCCATATATCGATTGGCGCTACTATGATTTTACCCTTTTATGCGGTCGACAATAATTGCTATAAACTAACCAGAAGGGCCGGAACGACTACTTGCGTTTCCAGTGACCTCAAGTTTTCCATTCAATCCCGATGCAGGCAATGAAATTATCGCGGTTGTCGGAAATGTACAACCCACCTGCCCCTATTTGCTTTTGCCAAACATTTCAAACTTTGTTTTGCGGTTGTGCTGATACCCGGGAAAAAAATGATAATTTAATGGAATAAAAATAATCGTCGATTAATGCTTTGAGTTGAATAAGGAAAACAGTTCCAGGAAAAAAGCTGGGTTGGACTATCACGCTTCTAATCTAAGCCACCGCTACTTTCTTGTACAGGATGTGAACTGATATACAGAATAAAAACCAGTTCAAATATGAGTCATGCAATCAACGTAAGAGTTGATGCAGAAAAAGTTTCTCTTCTCTGATTAAGATTGGCTCAGGTGTATAGGAGTAACATTGCTGCACGCCTGGCAGGAATCTCTTTGGAAACACTACGAGTGTGGGAGTATGGAGCCGAGCGATCGGAGCTTAGCCAGCGCTTGTATTCTGAAAGTCGAGTTCGACATCTCAGTCCATTTAAGCAACGGGTGGTTCGGGGATTCCAGATCGGCGTGTTAGCGCTTCTTCATGTTGAATGGTTGCCCAAGACAGCAAGGAGCACCTTGGCTGCGCCACCTCAGGCAACTGGACCTATCCGCGTCGCCGTGGTCGGTGAGCGACTGGCTCGTCGCATTGATGTGGGAGGCCGTCACGCCTTGTTTTGGGGGTACCAGGAAGTTGCCTTATACTCAAGCATATGCGGAGAGTCTGACCGGCGCAAATGTCGAAGTTCTGCTTCTAGAACTGTCTGAAATTCGTGAAGGGGTTATGCCGTTTGTAGCAGTGGCGTGTGTTGCAGCAGGCGCGACGGCGGTGGTTATTTTAGACCGCCTTGTTCAACCAATCAAAAACTGCGCCAGCAAGGTTTCCCGGTAGTCCGGACATCAAGAAGAGCCCGCCCTGTCGTGCTGGACAATTAATCCGTTCATGTACTAGTTCATCAAAACAACGTTATAGCGGCGAGCAGAGCAAAAAACCGCAGTCTTCGGCGGCTGCAGTATCTCCTTTCGAACTTGAGCATCCGTCTGCTTTTGGGCCGGATCGCGGCCAACATCCGTTCAGGGCCGAGAATCGCTAGCAAACGCCTGAAGTCATAGGCGAGCACATGCAGGCTCATCTCTGCTTTGACGCGCTCCAGGCCTTTTGTCAGGAAATACGTCGCTCCCATCCACGCCTTGACTGTCGAGTACGGATGCTCAACAGTCGAGCGCCGGATTCGCATAGATTCGTTACCTCGTGCTCAAGGATCACGGGCTGGGCCGAAAGCAGACGGTCACAATGTCTTTGTGTATGAGGTGTTGTTGAGCAAGCAAGCGGTCTTGTCAGGTGTTTCCAATCTCAATTTCGCCTTCAAACACCGTTACCGCTGGCCCGCTCAGATAAACCGGTGTGCCATCCCCTGCCCACGCAATGCTCAGTTCGCCCCCCTGCGCCGATACCCGCACCGGCGAATCGAGGAGGCCGCGGCGGATGCCGGCTACGACCGCAGCGCAGGCACCGGTGCCGCAGGCCAGGGTTTCGCCGGCGCCGCGCTCGTAGACACGCAGGCAGATGTGGTGGCGGTCCACCACCTGCATATAGCCGGCATTGACCCGTTTCGGGAAACGCGGATGGGCTTCGATTTCCGGACCAGTCTGCTCGACCGGCGCGCTCTCGACGTCGCTAACTACCTGCACCGCGTGCGGGTTGCCCATCGACACCACTGAGACGAAGACCGTCTTGCCGCCGACCTGCAAGGGCCAGGTCGTGTCCGTTCCCTCTAGCAAACCATCCAGTCCGGCGCTGTCGAAAGGCAGCGCACCCGGTTCCAGCCTCGGGGCACCCATATCCACCGTCACGCTGCCATCCTCCTCCAATCGGGGAGCGATGATGCCCTTCATGGTCTCAACGCGGATGCTGCGCTCGGTCGACAAACCCTTGTCGCTGACGAAACGGGCAAAGGCACGCGCGCCGTTACCGCACTGCTCGACTTCGCTCCCATCGCTATTGAAGATGCGGTAGCGGAAATCGCAGCCTTCGGTGGTCGGTCGCTCGACCACCAGGATCTGGTCGGCGCCGATGCCGAAGCGGCGGTCGGCCAGTCGGCACCATTGCTCGGTGCTGAACGATACGTCCTGGTGGATTGCGTCGATCACGATGAAATCGTTGCCGGCGCCGTGCATCTTGGTAAAGCGGAGTTTCATGGCAGTGTCAGCCTGGTTCAGTGCAGCTTAATGATGGTTTAATCGATTAAGCAAAACTTAATCGTAGAGTGAAGCCTCGCCCTCTGGCCGGGTCTTGAAGCGCTTATGGGTCCAGAAGTATTCAGCCGGCGTCTCGCGCGCCCGTTCCTCGATGAAGGCGTTCATGCGGCGGGTTGCCTCGACCATGTCATCGCCCGGGTAATTCTCCCACGCCGGATAGAAGCGCACACGCCAGCCCTCGTAGTTCGGCAGGTAGGTAGCGACCACGGGGATGACCTTGGCGCCGGTCGTAGCCGCGATGCGGCCCAGCGCGGTGAGCGTTGCCGCCGGAATGCCGAAGAAAGGCACGAATTCGGCATCTTTCGCGCCGAAGTCCATGTCCGGCAGCATGAAATAGGGCAGGCCGTCGCGCAGCGCGCGCAGGATCGGCTTGATGCCTTCCTTGCGCGTCACCAGGCGCACCGGACCGTAGCGTTCGCGGCCGTGGCGCAGCAGCGCATCGAAAGCGGCATTCTTCTGCGGCACATACATGCTGCACACCGGGATCACGCGCGACGCCACGCCCGCCACGTCGAGGCAGACGAAGTGCGGGCACAGCAGGATGGTCGGGCCGTCTTCCATCGCGGCCTGCGGCACCGCCGGCTCGACGTGGATGAGGCTGCGCACGCGCGCTTCCGGCGCCCACCACAGGATCGAGCGCTCGAAGATGCTGCGCGCGTAGGCACGGAAATGCTGCCTGGCGATGGCCCGGCGCTCGGCGTCGGATTTTTCCGGGAAGCACAGGCGCAGATTGGTCAGGGCAATGTGGCGGCGCCTGCCCATGATCAGGAACATCAGGCTGCCGACCCCTTCGCCAAAGCGGGCAAGGATGGGCAGCGGCAGAAAGTGCAGCAGCCACATGAAACCGAGCAGGACCCTCATGCCGATACCTCGCTGTCGGGGCCGGCCACGCCATCGGGCTGCTTGTAGCGGTTATAGCTCCAGAAATACTGGGCCGGGGCGCGTGCGATCAGTTGTTCCATGGCTCGGTTGACCTGCGCCGCCTGGTCGGCGGCAGTGCCAGACAGGTCGCCTTCGAAGGGTACGAAGCGCACGACATAGCCCTTGCCGCGCGGCAGGCGCTCGGCATACACCAGCAGGATGTCGGCCTTGCCCAGCTGCGCCAGTTTTGCCGGCAAGGTCATCGTATAGGCGGTACGGCCGAACCACGGGGCCCACACGCCTTCGCCTTCCTGCGGCACCTGGTCCGGCAGCAGGCCGATCGGCTGGCCGCTTTTCAGGGTCTTGGCCAGAATGCGCACGCCGCTGAGCGTCGCCGGCGCCAGGTGCAGGTTGTGGCGGGCACGGGCGCCTTCGACCAGGGGTTTGAGCGCGCTCTTGCGCGGCGGGCGGTACATAACCGTCAGCGCGGTCTTCAGGGCAATCTGCTGGGCCGTCATCTCGAAGCAGCCCAGGTGCGGGGTGAGAAAGACGATACCGCGACCCGCATCGAGCCGCTCCTGCACCAGATTCCAGTTTTCCACGCGCGCATGGCGCGCCACGCGCTCGGGTTTCGCGCACCACACAAAAGCGAGCTCGATGATGGCCTTGCCGGCTTCGGCCACGGCCGCGTTCAGCTGGTCTTCATAACCCGCCTGCGCCAGGTTGGCGCGCAGCCTGCGGCGATAGGACGAAGACAGGGAATAGACGAGCCAGCCGAGGCTAGACCCGAGGGCATGCAAAAACGGCAAAGGAAATACCGATAGTGCACGGAACAAAATAACTAACATGCGATTGACCAGAATTGAATGGAACGAGACTTGCTTGAGCAAAATTCTCGAAGGAAGCGTAAAATACCACTTTATGCAGGATCCGCCGAGTTAATAGACAACTTGCGAAGCGGAATATAAATGTCGCTAAAGCGTCGCAGGCACCTGTTGCTGCGGCACGTATACATCTACAACCCGTAACCGGAGCCTTCATGTCCAACGACTATCTCTTCACTTCCGAATCCGTCTCGGAAGGCCATCCCGACAAGGTCGCTGACCAGATTTCCGACGCCATCCTCGACGCCATCCTGGAACAGGATCCGCGCGCGCGCGTCGCTGCCGAAACGCTGTGCAATACCGGCCTGGTCGTGCTGGCAGGCGAGATCACCACCCACGCCAACGTCGACTATATCCAGGTGGCACGCAACACCATCAAGCGCATCGGCTACGACAACACCGATTTCGGCATCGACTATAAAGGTTGCGCCGTGATGGTCTGCTACGACAAGCAGTCGCCGGACATCGCCCAGGGCGTGGACGAAGGCGCCGGCCTCGATCTGGACCAAGGCGCGGGCGACCAGGGCCTGATGTTCGGCTATGCCTGCGACGAGACCCCGGAACTGATGCCGGCTGCTATCTATTACGCACACCGCCTGGTCGAGCGCCAGTCGCAGCTGCGCAAGGATGGCCGCCTGCAGTGGCTGCGCCCGGATGCCAAGTCGCAGGTCACCCTGCGCTACGTCAACGGCCGCCCGGTCGCGGTCGACACCGTCGTGCTGTCGACCCAGCACCATCCGGACGTCTCGCACTCGCAGATCGAAGAAGCTGTCATCGAAGAAATCATCAAGCCGGTCCTGCCGCGCGAGTGGCTTGATGGCACCAAATACCTGGTCAACCCGACCGGCCGCTTCGTCATCGGCGGCCCGCAGGGCGATTGCGGCCTGACCGGCCGCAAGATCATCGTCGACACCTACGGCGGCGCAGCCCCGCACGGCGGCGGCGCGTTCTCGGGCAAGGATCCTACCAAGGTCGACCGTTCGGCCGCCTATGCCGCACGCTATGTCGCCAAGAACGTCGTGGCCGCCGGCCTGGCGCGCCAGTGCCAGGTGCAGGTCAGCTACGCGATCGGCGTGGCCCGCCCGATCAATATCACCGTCTACACCGAAGGCACCGGCGTGATCCCGGACGACAAGATCGCCCAGCTCGTGATGGAACACTTCGACCTGCGCCCGAAAGGCATCGTCCAGATGCTCGACCTGCTGCGCCCCATCTACGCCAAGACCGCCGCCTACGGCCACTTCGGCCGCGAAGAGCCGGAGTTCACCTGGGAGCGCACTGACAAGGCAGCCGCACTGCGCGCCGCAGCCGGCCTGTCGTAATAGCAGCCAGCTCGCTGGTGGGGGGCTGCCCCTGCCGGCGACGCATCGAATCTTGCCAGCCGGCGACGTCATCGCGTGTCCGCCGGCGCAAATTGTGGTTCATCACCGGTATTTGCCTCATTGACTCGAGCGAAGCTGCCGAGTCTGTTGCATAATCCGTCGGACTTGTTTATTTCATCTCGGCATCAAACATTCCCGGGCGGCGCCGATTTGGCCTGCCACGGCTGATCCAGTCGTGCACCATTTTCATTTGACGGAAAGGCACATGCAACACCCCATCCTCACCAGCCTCATCGGTACCGAAGTCGACGTCATCGCCTCGCGCCAGCGCGCACGCCAGATCGCGGCCCGTTGCGGTTTCGGTTCGCATGACCAGGCACGCATTGCCAGCGCGGTGTCCGAACTCGCGCGCAATGTGTTCAGCTATGTGGGCGAGGGCAAGGTCGCGTTCTCCCTGCTGGGCTCGACGGGGCGCCAGGCCTTGATGGTCGTGATCGAGGATGAGGGCCAGGGTATCGAAGGCCTCGACGCCATGCTGGCGCGTGCGGACGAAACGCACCAGTCGGCCGGCAGCGGGCTGCTGGCGGCGCGCCGCTTCATGGATACCTGCGATATCACTACCGGCAGTACCGGGACCCGTATCGTCCTGACCAAGCTGATGCCGGTGCACGCTCGCGCATTGTCGGCGTCCACGATCGCCGAAGGCGTGGCCGGGGTTTCCGTGCCGAGCAACGTGGCGCTGTCCGAAGCCCATCACCAGAACCGCGAGCTGGCCGATGCGCTGGCTGCGCTGCAGGAGCGCCAGGACGAGCTGGTCGAAGTCTCGCGCCGCCTGGAGCAGACTAACGGGCGGGTCGAGGAACTCAATCGCCTGCTGAACGAACAAGCGGCCTCGCTGATGTCCGCGGACCGCCAGAAGAACGAATTCCTGTCGATGCTGAGCCACGAGCTGCGTGGCCCGCTGTCGGCCGCGTCGATGGCGGCCCAGCTGCTCAGGAAGAATCCGGATGCGCCTGCGCAGACCCACAGCCTGAGCGAGTTGATCAGCCGGCAGGTCGGCCACATGAACCGCCTGGTGGAAGACCTGCTCGACGTCTCGCGGGTCAGCCGCGGCCTGATTTCCATCGTCAAGACCGAGGTCGACATGCGCGACGTGGTGGCGGCTGCCATCGAACAGATCATGCCGGCCGCCGAGCGCAAGGGCCAGTGGGTCGAGCTGGCCCTGCCGCCGGTCCCGTGCCGGGTCGAAGGCGACGCGACCCGCCTGGTGCAGGTGATCGGCAACCTGCTCGGCAATGCCATCCGGTATACCGGACCGGGCGGCCGGATCGCGCTGACGCTGGAAGAGCAAGGCGTATGCTGCGCGCTGCGCGTCGCCGACAATGGCCAGGGTATTGCCGCCGAGCTCCTGCCGCACCTGTTCGACCTGTACGTGCAGGCCGAGACTTCGTCGGAGCGCCAGCATGGTGGCCTCGGCCTGGGACTCGCCCTGGTCAAGAGCCTGATTGAATTGCATGGCGGCTCGGTGCGGGCGGCCAGCGACGGCGTCGGCCGCGGCAGTACCTTCGACATCAGCCTGCCCCTGGCCCAGCCCCGCGAAGCGGCGCGCCTGCAGGAGGCCGGCACTGCGGCCTGCGCCTCGACCTGAGCTTCCAACGCTTGCGTTGTACGAACGTACATCCCCGGCAGCAGAGGCCGGCACCCATCGCATCCTTGCCGCACTCGTGGTAAACTAGTTCATTCCGAGGAGCGTTGCGACGAAGAGATTCCTCTTCGCCAGGCTCGGATATCAACACCGCGCTCACGTTAACTTTTTTCAACCATTGAAAGGAGCGCGTGATGAGCGCCGTACTCAAAGATCTCAAGGACTTCCATATCGCCGACATCTCCCTGGCTTCCTGGGGCGAGAAGGAAATCCGTATTGCAGAAACCGAAATGCCGGGCCTGATGGCCATCCGCGAGGAATACGCCGCCGCCCAGCCGCTGAAAGGCGCGCGCATCGCCGGTTCGCTGCACATGACCATCCAGACCGCGGTCCTGATCCGCACCCTGGAAGCCCTCGGCGCCGACGTGCGCTGGGCATCGTGCAACATCTACTCGACGCAAGACCACGCTGCTGCCGCCATCGCCGCAGTCGGCACCCCGGTGTTCGCCGTCAAGGGCGAGACCCTGGACGAGTACTGGGAATACACCCACCGCATCTTCGAATGGCCGGGCGACAACCACGCCAACATGATCCTGGACGACGGCGGCGATGCCACCCTGCTGCTGCACCTGGGCGTGCGCGCCGAGAAGGACATCTCGGTGCTGGACAAGCCGGGTTCGGAAGAAGAAATCTGCCTGTTCAACTCGATCAAGGGCCGCCTCGCGCGTGACCCGGCCTGGTACTCGAAGCGCCTGCCATGCATTCTGGGCGTGACCGAAGAAACCACCACCGGCGTGCACCGCCTGTACCAGATGCACCTCGAAGGCAAGCTGGCTTTCCCGGCCATCAACGTCAACGATTCGGTCACCAAGTCGAAGTTCGACAACCTGTACGGTTGCCGTGAATCGCTGGTCGACGGCATCAAGCGCGCCACCGACGTCATGATCGCCGGTAAGGTTGCCGTGATCGCCGGCTATGGCGACGTGGGCAAGGGCTCGGCCCAGGCCATGCGCGCGCTGTCGGCACAAGTGTGGGTTACCGAAATCGACCCGATCTGCGCACTGCAGGCGGCGATGGAAGGCTACCGCGTCGTGACCATGGATTACGCTGCGGAACACGGCGACATTTTTGTTACCTGCACCGGCAACTACCACGTCATCACCGAGCAGCACATGCTCAAGATGAAAGACCAGGCCATCGTCTGCAACATCGGCCACTTCGACAACGAAATCGAAGTCGCCGCGCTCAAGAAATACGAGTGGGACAACATCAAGCCGCAGGTCGACCACGTCATCTTCCCTGATGGCAAGCGCATCATCCTGCTGGCCGAAGGCCGCCTGGTGAACCTGGGCTGCGGTACCGGCCACCCGTCGTACGTGATGAGCTCGTCGTTCGCGAACCAGACCATCGCCCAGATCGAGCTGTTCGCCAACACCGCCCAGTACCCGGTCGGCGTGTACACGCTGCCGAAGCACCTGGACGAGAAGGTCGCGCGCCTGCAGCTGAAGAAGCTCAATGCGCAACTGACCGAACTGACCGAAGAGCAGGCTGCCTACATCTCGGTGAGCCAGGCCGGCCCGTACAAACCGGACCACTACCGCTATTAATCGGTAGCTGACTGACACGGGCGCTGTTGTTACAGCGCCCGTTTTTTCAATAGCCGGGCGTTTCCAAGTGGATGCGCCCGCGACCCACGAAAGTCGATGCAATGCGCCTGCTCGTTACCTGGCTGATCAATGCCGCGGCCCTGATGGCCCTGCCTTACCTGATGTCTTCCGTTTCGATGTCGAATTTCACGACCGCGCTGATCGCCGCGCTCGTGCTCGGGCTGGTCAATACCCTGATCCGCCCGGTCCTGGTCATCCTCACCTTGCCGGTGACCGTGATCTCGCTCGGGCTGTTCATCCTCGTCATCAATGCTTTCCTGTTCTGGGTGGTTGCGCGCTATATCGACGGCTTCGACGTCGGCGGTTTCGGATCGGCCTTCATCGCCGCCATTCTGTACAGCATCATTTCGTGGGCGCTCGCTACCTTGCTCCTCAGAGATAAAGATGGAAACGCATAATTTCAGTATCGAGTTCTTCCCGCCCAAGACCGACGAAGGCGCGGACAAGCTGCGCGCGGTGCGCCAGAAGCTGGCGCTCTTGGCGCCGAAGTATTTCTCGGTGACCTTCGGCGCCGGCGGCACCACCCAGCAGGGCACGCTGCAGACCGTGCTCGAGATCAAATCCGAAGGCTACGAGGCGGCGCCGCACCTGTCCTGCGTCGGCGGCACCCGCGACTCGCTGCGCGCCATCCTGCAGCAATTCCAGGACGCCGGCATCCGCCGCCTTGTCGCCCTGCGCGGCGACCTGCCGAGCGGCTATGGCGGCGCCGGCGAGTTCCGCTACGCTAACGAGCTGGTCGAGTTCATCCGCAAGGAAACCGGCGACTGGTTCCACATCGAAGTGGCGGCCTACCCGGAAATGCACCCGCAGGCGCGCTCGCCGCAAGACGATTTGCAAGCCTTCGCGCGCAAGATCCAGGCCGGTGCGAATGCCGCGATCACGCAGTATTTCTACAATGCGGACGCCTATTTCCAGTTCGTCGACAACGCGCGCAAACTGGGCCTCGACGTGCCGATCGTGGCGGGCATCATGCCGATCACGAACTATACGCAGCTGATGCGCTTCTCGGACATGTGCGGCGCCGAGATCCCGCGCTGGGTGCGCGTGAAGCTTGCGAGCTTCGGCGACGATTCGGCCTCGATCAAGGCGTTCGGGCTGGATGTGGTCACAAGCCTGTGCGAACGCCTGCTGGCCGGCGGCGCGCCGGGGCTGCATTTCTACAGCATGAACCAGGCGGTGGCGACCACGGCGATCTGGCAGAGGCTGGTGAAGTAACGGAAGCTAGGGCCGCGGCGCTGATTCTGCCACGGTCCGTAGGGTGGGCGGGTTTCCCGCCCACGCGGTGATAGTTAGCGCAAGAAATGCCGGAGCGGCAGATTAAGTGCTGGCTGACCGCGTGGGCAAGGAACTTGCCCACCCTACGATTCCGTAATGATCTCCCCTAACGGGATGTCATATTCATTCAGATCAAATTCCACCAGCTGGCAAGAGTACGCAATCCCCAGCGTCCGTGGCCGCGGCTCTTCCGCCAGCGTCCGGTCATAAAACCCCCCGCCATACCCCAGCCGATACCCCTGCGCATCAAACCCCAGGCACGGAACCAGCAAGGCCTCCGGCCGCCCCACCATCCTTAACTCCGCCGGCACCGCCACCCCCATGCTATCGGCCACGGTCGCCTCGCCGGGCACCCATTGCGCAAACCCCAGCGCCGCATCGCGTGCCACCACAACAGGCAAGGCCAGCCGTACGCCTTCCTCGGCCAATTCCGCGTAGGCTGGACGCAAGTCCGGTTCGCCCGCCAGCGGCCAGTACACTGCCAGCGAGCCGGAGGGGTTGGCCCGCCACCATGCCAGCACCTGCGCGCCGATGCGGTCGTCCCAGGCGCGTTTGACGTCAAGCGCAATAGCACGGCGCCTGTCCTTGAGCGTGCGGCGCAGCAGCGCTTTGTCCGCTGTTGCGCTTGCGCCAGCCTCTGGCAGGAGCGCAGAGGCGCGTGGTATTCTTGAATCGCCGGTCATGGTTTATATGCAGCGTAGAGTGAGAGTAGTGGATGTTTCAATCGAGATCGACAGCCGGCTCACTGCCGGCAGCCCTTGCCCTTGTGTTTGCTTCGTGGACGCTTCCTTTCGGCACAGTCCACGCCCGGCCCGCGCCTGATGCCACCCAAGCCGGGCAAGCTACGCAAACCGCCCCCCCTGTGCCTGCCGGCGCACCCGCCGTCCCCGGCGTGGTCAACGGCGCCCCGGATACCCGGGCCGACGACGACACCTTCCTGCTGCTGCGCGAAGCGGCGCGCCAGGACGATGCGGCGCGCACCAATGCCCTGGCTTCGCGCCTGCCGAACTACCTGTTGGCGTCCTACGTCGACTATTATCGTCTGAAACCCCGACTGCGCGACGCCACGGCCGAGGAAATCCGCGAGGTGCTGCGCCGCCACGAAGGCAGCGCGGTGGCCGACCGCCTGCGCAGCGACTGGCTGCTCGAGATGGGCCGGCGCCGCGACTGGGCCGGTTTCGAACGCGAACTGGGCCAGCTTGGCAGCAACGGCGAGCTGCAGATCCGCTGCTATGCCTTGCTGGCGCGCGCCGGCCGCGGCGAGCAGGTGGCGCCTGACGCCCGCGCGCTGCTGCTCAACCCCGACAACTACGGCGAAGCCTGCGCCGCCCTGATCGCCCAGTTATACCAGGGCGGCCAGTTCAGCCAGGACGACCTGCTGTGGCAGTTGCGCATCGCCGGCGAAGCCGATGCCACCGGACCGGCACGCCGCACGGCAAGCCTGCTGGGCGCCTCCGACACCCGCGCCGCCCAGGCGGTGGACGTGCCGGCGGTGGCCATGGCGCGCGGCATCGGCAGCACCCGCGCCGAACGCGCCATCTACCTGGTGGCCCTGGGCCGCATGGCGCGCACCAGCCTGAAACTGGCCACGGTCGCCCTGGAAAAGAACAGCCCGAACCTGAGCGTTGACGAACGCGCGATCGGCTGGGCCGGCATTGCGCACGCCGCCTCGATCGTGCTGTCGCCCGACGCCGCCCTTTACTGGCAGCGTGCCAACGGGGTGCCGCTCACCAGCGAGCAATTGCAGTGGAAGACCCGCATCGCCCTGCGCCGCGGCGACTGGAAGACCGTGCGCGCCACCATCGAGGCGATGCCGGCCTGGCTGCGCGCCGATGGCGCCTGGGTCTACTGGCTGGGTCGGGCCGACAAGCACGAGGGCAAGATGCTGGAAGCGACCGCGCTGTTCGAGCGGATCGCGGTCCCCCACCATTTCTATGGCCAGCTCGCCATGGAAGAGCTCGGTCGCCAGGTCGCGGCGCCTCCACCGGCCCAGCCCGTCAGTGTCGATGAGCTGGCCTCGGTGAGCGCCAACCCGAGCCTGCAGCGCGCACTGAAGTTCTACGGTTTGCGCCTGCGCGCGGAAGGCAACCGTGAATGGAACTGGGCGCTGCGCAGCATGTCTGAACGTCAGTTGCTGGCCGCCGGCGAACTCGCTCGCCGCAACGATCTGCTCGACCGTATGGTCGAGACCTCGCTGCGCACGCGCACCGAACTCGACTACGCACAGCGTTTCCCGGCGCCGCACCTGGACGTCCTGCACCCGACCGCGCAGGGCCTGGGCCTCGATAAAGCCTGGGTCTATGGCCTGATCCGCCAGGAGTCGCGCTTCATCACCGATGCGCGCTCCGGCGTCGGCGCTTCCGGCCTGATGCAGGTGATGCCGAGCACCGGCAAATGGGTGGCGGCCAAGATTGGCATGGACAACTTCGTACACGGCATGCTCAACGACCTGCGCACCAACATCACGCTCGGCGCCAACTACATGAACATGGTGCTGGGGAATTTCGACGGCAACCAGATCCTGGCCACCGCCGCCTACAATGCCGGGCCTTCGCGTGCGCGTACCTGGCGCGGCCTGCTCGAGCAGCCGATGGAAGGCGCGGTGTTCGTCGAAAGCATCCCGTTCTCGGAAACCCGCGGCTATGTGCGCAACGTGATGGCCAATGCCACCAACTACGCCGCCGTGTTCGAGCAAAAACCGCAGTCCCTCAAAGCGCGCCTGGGCTACGTACAACCGCGAGAGCGCGCATCCATTCTCCCCTGAAGGAACGACCATGCGCGACCTGAACGTGGTGGTATTCGGCGCCACCGGCTTCATCGGCGGACATTTGCTGGCGCGCCTGGCTGAAGACGGCGTCAACATGCTGGTGCCCACGCGCCACTACGAAAGCGCCAAGCACCTGACCACCTTGCCCTATCTCGACCTGGAAGTGGCCGACATCCACGACGACGCCACCCTGCGCCGGCTGCTGGCCGGGCGCGATGCGGCGATCAACCTGGTCGGGGTGCTGCACGGCGGCCACGGCACCCCTTACGGCCCTGGTTTTCGCAAGCTGCACGTCGACCTGCCGCGCCGCATCGCCGCCGCCTGCGCGGAAGTGGGCGTGCCGCGCTACCTGCACATGAGCGCCCTGGGCGCGAACAGCGCCGGCCCCTCGATGTACCAGCGTTCCAAGGGCGACGGCGAGCTGGCCGCGCGCAGCCAGCCGCAGGTAGCGGCCACCATCTTCCGGCCCTCCGTCGTGTTCGGCCCGGGCGACCATTTCCTGACCATGTTCGCGGCGCTCCAGCGCTATCTGCCGCTGGTGCCGCTGGCCGGCAGCGGCGCGCGCTTCCAGCCTGTCTACGTGGGCGACGTCGCCGCCGCGTTTTCTCGCTGCTTGAGTGACCCGCACACGAGCGGCGCCATCATCGAGCTGGGCGGCCCCCAGGTCTATACCCTGGCCGAACTCGTGCGGCTGGCCGGGCGCTTCGCCGGCCACGAGCGCCACGTACTTGGCTTGCCCGACTGGGTGGCGCGCGCGCAGGCGCGGGTGTTCGAGCTGCTGCCGGGCGACCCGGTCATCAGCCGCGACAACCTCGATTCGATGAAAACCGACAATGTGGTCGAAAAGCAAACAGGAGTCTTGACAGCCGAGGCGCTGGGAATCAAGCTCACATCGATCGAGGCCGCCGCGCCGCACTACCTGGCCAAAGGCAAGGACCTCGATGATTATCGTATGCGCGCCGGGCGCTAATGCCCGTGCACGGCTTTCAACATCGCTTCGACCACAGGAAACCATGCAGACCATCGACCTCGACCCGACCCTGTCCACCACCCTCGAGCAGGCCCGCCAGCCAGGCCTGACCCTCGTCATCGGCAACAAGAACGTGTCGTCGTGGTCGATGCGGCCGTGGGTGGCGGCGGTGGCCTTCGGGATCCCGTTCACCGAAGTGCGTGTCTTGCTCGACAAGCCGGACACCTCGGCCAACATCGCGCGCTACTCGCACGCTGGCCGGGTGCCGGTGCTGCTGGCGGGCGAGATCACGATCTGGGACAGCCTGGCGATCACCGAATACCTGGCCGAGCAGTTCCAGGAAAAGCACATGTGGCCGCAGGACGTCGCCGCACGCGCGATGGCGCGCTCGATCGTGGCCGAGATGCATTCGGGCTTTGGCGAGTTGCGCAACGCCATGTCGATGAACATCCAGGCGCGCCTGCCTGGCCGCGGCCGCACGCCGGGCGCCCAGGCCGACATCGGCCGCATCTGCGAGATCTGGGAAGACTGCCTGTCGCGCTTCGGCCACCACCGCTTCCTGTTCGGCGAGTTCTCGATCGCCGACGCCTTCTACGCACCGGTGGTCTGCCGCTTCAAAACCTACGGCGTGGCGCTGGCGCCGGCGCTGCAGGCCTATTGCGAGCGCGTGCTGGCCCATCCGGCGGTGGCGCGCTGGGTCGACGAGGCGATGAGGGAAAGCGATGCGACCCCGCAGCACGACCTCGACCTGCCGCAGGAGTGAAGTTGCGTAGTTATGTCGTAGGCGGCGCCGTGCGCGACGAGCTGCTCGGGCGCCCCGTCACCGACCGTGACCACGTGGTGGTCGGCGCCACGCCGGAACAGATGGTGGCGCAGGGCTTCCGCCCGGTCGGCAAGGATTTCCCGGTCTTCCTGCACCCGCAAACGCACGAGGAATACGCGCTGGCCCGCACCGAGCGCAAGACCGCGCCCGGCTACCACGGCTTCGTGTTCCACACGGCGCCCGAGGTCACGCTGGAAGAAGACCTGGTGCGGCGCGACCTCACCATCAATGCGATGGCGCGCGCCGACGATGGCAGCATCGTCGATCCGCACAACGGGCAGGCCGACCTGCAGGCTCGCATTTTCCGCCACGTGTCGGCGGCTTTTGCCGAAGACCCGGTGCGCATCCTGCGCCTGGCGCGCTTCGCCGCGCGCTTCCCCGATTTTGCGGTGCACGATTCCACCAATGCGCTGATGCGCAGCATGGTCGAGGCGGGGGAGGTCGACGCCCTGGTGGCGGAGCGGGTCTGGCAGGAGCTGGCGCGCGGCCTGATGGAAGAACGGCCTTCGCGCATGTTCGACGTGCTGCGCGATTGCGGGGCATTGGGCCGCATCCTGCCCGAACTCGATGTCCTGTGGGGCGTGCCGCAACCCCCGGCGCCCCATCCGGAAGTCGACACCGGCGTGCACGTCATGCTGGTGATCGACTATGCGGCTGCCCAGGGCTGCCCGCTCGAAGTACGCTTCGCGGCCTTGATGCACGACCTCGGCAAGGGCCTCACGCCCCCAAGCCAATGGCCATCCCACCACGGCCACGAAGGCGAGGGCGTGAAGCTGCTGGCCGAAGTGTGCAAGCGCCTGAAGGTGCCCAATGAATGCCGCGACCTGGCCCTGATGACGGCGCGCGAGCACGGCAACGTCAGCCGCGCGGTGGAACTGCGCGCCAACACTATCGTGACCCTGTTCGAGCGCTGCGACGCCTTCCGCAAGCCGGAGCGCTTCGCCCAGATGCTGCTGGCCGCCGAGTGCGATGCGCGCGGCCGCGGCCACGCCGATCACCCGCTGCGCCACCGCGACTATCCGCAGCGGTCGCACCTGCTGCAGGCCCTGGGCGCGGCGCGCGCCGTGAATGCGGGCGAGGTCGCGGCGCGCTTTGCTGAAGACCGCGCGAAGATTCCCGAGGCGGTGCACGCGGCCCGGGTGTCGGCGGTCAAGGCGGCCCTGCGCGACCTGCGCGACTGAGCATGACTGATCACAACGGGATCGCTCGACTGGGGTGCGCGACTGATCCGCAAGCATGCGTTATCCTCTGGGCATAACACCTGAAGTAACGGAGGAGAAATGGTAGCCGTGCTGGCGCAGCGCGTAGCGAGCTTGAGCCTGCGCCGCCGCCTGCAAGTCGGCGGCCTGGTGGTACTGGTGCTCGCCTTGGTGCTCGCCTTCCTGTATGTCCGGTCCGAAACGGCCGATCCCGAAATCCGCAACCACGTCATGCTCAACCTGCGCGAGCTGGAAAAGCTCGACGCCGAATGGGATGCCAACATCCTGCGCGCCCACATCGGCCGCGCCCCGGCAGCCCCGCAGCTGACGACCGGGCTGCCGCGCATGCGCGACCTGGTCACGCGCCTCGGCGAAGCGGTGCCGGAGGCGTCCAGTCCCACGCTCGACGCCGCCTATATCCAGCTGCGCGACGCGATACAGCGCAAGGAACTGCTGGCCGGCCAGTTCGCCCGCCACAACCCGCCGCTGCGCGAGGCCCTGCTGTTCCTGCCGCCGGCCGTGGCCGACCTCAAGACCGAACTGGGCGGCATCGAAGGCGCGCTGGTGCCGGCCCAGATCGTGGTGCGGCTCGACGCCTCGCTCAATGCCCTGCTGACCGAGATCCTGCGCTATAACGGCGCCTCGTCGCCGGTGCTGGCGGCGCGCATCGAGGAGATCCTGGGCGACATCGCGGCCCAGCAGATCGCGTTCTCGCCGGCAGTGGTCGAGAAGATGGGTGCCCTGATCAAGGCCGCGCGCACCATCCTGGAGAAGCGGCCGCTGGAAAACCGGCTGGAAGCGCAGATCGCCGCCACCGCCACCGGCGCCGCGCTCGACCGCCTGGGACGCGAGTTCGACCGCTCGTTCGACACCGTGCTGCTCGAACGCGAGCGCTACCGCAGCTTCCTGTTCGTGTATTCGAGCCTGCTGCTGGTGCTGCTGGTGTATGCGGCGGTGCGGCTGCGGCGCAGCTACCGCATCATCGGCGAGGTCAACCACCGGCTGCAGGCCGCCAACGAGAACCTCGAGCACCGCGTGGCCGAACGTACCGCCGAACTCGAGTCGCAGTCGAAGCAGCTCGAACGCCTGGCCCAGCACGACAGCCTGACCGGCCTGATCAACTACCGCCAGCTGACCCGCCTGCTGGAGAGGGCGCTGGCGCGCGCCAACCGGCGCGATTCGGTGGTGGTCATCATGTTCATCGACCTCGACGGCTTCAAGGCGGTCAACGACACCTGGGGCCATGCCACCGGCGACCTGGTGCTGCAGATGGTGGCGCGCCGCGTCGAGGCGAAGCTGCGCGCCGAGGATGCGCTGGCGCGGCTCGGCGGCGACGAATTCGTCATCATGCTCGAAGAAGTCACCTCGCGCGAAGGCGCGCTGCGCGTGGCCCAGCTGGCGCTCGACCAGATCCGCTCGGTGACCGAGGCCGATGGGCATCCGGTAACGATCTCGGCCAGTATCGGCATTTCCAGCGCCCGCGGCCATGCCGGCGCCGCGCGCGGCTCGGCGGCGCTGCTGGCCGAAGCCGACAAAGCCATGTACGAGGCCAAGGCCTCGGGCAAGGGCGTGTTCCTCGTCAGCCCGTCGGCACAGTGGAGGACGCCCGGCTAGAAGGCCGGGTTCGGCGTGCAGCTAGAGAATCCGCTACAATCGCGGTATTGTTGCACTGCACAAAAAAAGGACTCACCATGCTGGACACTCCGTTGGGTCGCTGGCTGCGCGGCCTCAAGGGCCAGCCCGGCCGGCCAACCGTGCTCGTCAAGGAACTAAGCGAGCGCGACCGCCGCCGCATCCTGCGCCATTTCCTCGCGCTCAACCCGAACGACCGCCTGCTGCGCTTCGGCAGCATGATTCCGGACGACGCCATCGCCGCCTATGTGGCCAAGCTCGACTTCAAGCGCGACATCGTGTTCGGCGTGGTGAACCGCGTCTTCCAGCTGGTCGGCGTCGGCCACCTGGCCTTCGCGAAAGCCGACGACGGCAAGCCGACCACCAAGGAACGCGTGGCCGAGCTCGGGGTATCGGTGTCGGCATCGGCCAGGGGCAAGGGCGTCGGCTCGCGCCTGTTCGACCGCGCCGCGATCCACTGCCGCAACTCGGACGTGGACACCCTGTACATGCAATGCCTGTCCTCGAACCAGACCATGATGCATATCGCCCGCAAGGCGGGCATGCAGATCAAGCGCGAGTTCGGCGAGGCCGATGCCTATTTGCAGATCCCGCCGCCCAGCCCTGGCAGCGTGATGGCCGAGGCGCTGGAAGAGCAGTGGGCGGTGATTGATTACAACTTCAAGGCCAATGCGAGGGCGGCGGCGAAGTGGTTTTCCAAGTAGCGTGGGCGGCTTCGCCGCCCACGCGGTGATAGTTGGGATTTGAGGAGCCGCGCAGGCAGAATCACCGTGATTTGAACGCGCGGGCGGGAGACCCGCCCACCCTACGACATCATCCGACGACTGGCAGCGCCGTGGTCTCCTTAATCCTCTGCAAGGCAAAGCTCGACTTCACATCCAGCACCGCCGGATGCTTGAGCAGCGTCCCCATCATGAAGCGCGAGAAGTGGTCCATGTCTTCGACGTGCACCCGCAGCAGGAAGTCCATCTCCCCGGTCATCGCATAGCAGGCCACCACTTCCGGCCAGGTGCCCACCGACACCGCGAAATCGTTGCGTGGCGAGGTCGCCGGCAGGCCCGGCGTGCCGCGCGCGCCACCCGCCACTTCGCTGTGCTTTTCCAGCCGCACGTTCACATAGGCCAGCAGGCCGAGGCCGATCTTGTCCGGGTCGACCAGCGCCACGTACTGGCGGATCACGCCAGCCTCTTCCAGGCGCTTGATGCGGCGCAGGCAGGGCGAGGGCGACAGGTTGACGCGCTCGGCCACGTCCTGGTTGGACAGCCGTCCGTCCGACTGCAGGACCGCCAGGATTTTGCGGTCGGTCTTGTCGAGCTCGATTTTTGACATGATTTCCTCGGTGAATTCGCGAACCCGGCAATTTTATTGCGCAAATCATCTGGCGGGGTGAATTGTTTGGAATTTAATGCCGGAAGGGCAGGACTATACTGTGCGCCATACGGGAGGAGGCTGGCCCAGCCCAGCCGCGCGTGCCATGACGACCACCAAGAGTCCTCGGCCCGCGTCCTGAAGCCCCTAGCGAAAAAATACGGAGACACCGCATGAACGCACCCCTCGACCGCGCCAATTTTGCGCAGCCGCAGCACGACATCACCCTGGACGACAAGTGGACGCTCGAGCGCGGCCGTGCCTTCATGACCGGCACCCAGGCCCTGATCCGCCTGCCGATGCTGCAGCGCGAGCGCGACCTGAAAGCTGGCCTGAACACCGCCGGCTACATCACCGGCTACCGCGGCTCGCCGGTCACCGCCGTCGACCAGACCGCGATGAAGGCGAAGAAGCACCTCGACGCCCACCACGTCAAATTCCACCCGGGCATGAACGAAGACCTGGCGGCGACCGCCGTCTGGGGCACCCAGCAGACCAACCTCTACAAGGACGCGCTGTACGACGGCGTGTTTGCCATGTGGTACGGCAAGGGCCCGGGCGTGGACCGTTGCGGCGACGTGTTTAAACACGGCAATAACGCAGGTTCGGCCAAGAACGGCGGCGTGCTGGTGCTGGCTGGCGACGACCATGCGGCGAAATCCTCGTCCACCGCGCACCAGTCCGACCACATCCTGACCCACTGCGGCATCCCGGTGCTGTATCCGTCGTCGGTGCAGGAATACATCGACTACGGCCTGCACGCCTGGGCCATGAGCCGCTACACCGGCCTGTGGGTGTCGATGAAATGCGTTACCGACATCATCGAATCCGGCGCCGTGGTCGACCTCGACCCGGACCGCGTGCAGATTGCGCTACCGACCGATTTCGAAGTCCCGCAGGGCGGCCTGAACATCCGCTGGCCAGACGCCGTGCTGGACCAGGAAGTCCGCATGAGCAACTTCAAGTGGTATGCGGCTCTAGCCTACGCCCGCGCCAACAAGCTCAACAAGATCATCTGGGACGCCCCGCAGGCCAAGATCGGCATCATCACCGCCGGCAAGAGCTATGTCGACACGCGCCAGGCGCTGGCCGACCTCGGCATCGACGAGCAGGCGGCCCGCGACATCGGCCTGCGCCTGTACAAGGTCGGCATGACCTGGCCGCTCGAATCCGAAGGCGTGCACGAATTCGCGCGCGGCCTGGACGAGATCCTGGTGGTCGAAGAAAAGCGCCAGGTGATGGAATACGCACTGAAAGAAGCGCTGTACAACCTGCCGGATGCCCAGCGTCCGCGCGTGGTCGGCAAGTTCGACGACACCGGCGAGTGGAGCAACAAGGACCGCATGGGCCACGGCGACTGGCTGCTGCCGGCCACCTACGAGCTGAACCCGGCGCAAATTGCCCGCGCCATCGCCTCGCGCATCTCGCATTACTGCGCCGGCCATCCGGTCGAGCAGCGCGTGAAAGAGCGCATCGCCTTCCTCGAAGCCAAGGAACTGGTGCTGCGTAACATCCCGGCCAAGGCGAATCCGGAAACCGACCGCATTCCTTATTTCTGCTCGGGCTGCCCGCACAACAGCTCGACCAAGGTGCCGGAAGGCTCGCGCGCCATGGCCGGCATCGGCTGCCATTACATGGTGCTATGGATGGACCGCGAAACCTCCACCTTCACCCACATGGGCGCGGAAGGCACGACCTGGATCGGCCAGTCGCCGTTCACGAGTGAAAAACACGTGTTCGTGAACCTCGGTGACGGCACCTATTTCCACTCGGGCATCCTGGCGATCCGCGCAGCGGTGGCCGCGAAGGTGAACATCACCTACAAGATCCTGTACAACGACGCGGTCGCGATGACCGGCGGCCAAACCGTCGACGGACCGCTCGATCCGGGCATGATCACGCGCCAGATCGCCGCCGAAGGCGTAGGCCCGATCATCGTCGTCACCGACGAACCTGAAAAATACCCGGACGATTACGCCTGGGCCCCGGGCGTCACCGTGCGCCACCGTTCGGACCTGATGGACGTGCAGCGCGAACTGCGCGAACTGCCGGGCGTTACCGCCGTCATCTACGACCAGACCTGTGCGTCGGAAAAGCGCCGCCGCCGGAAAAAAGGCGAGTTCCCCGACCCGGCCAAGCGCGCCGTGATCAACGAGGCGGTCTGCGAAGGCTGCGGCGATTGCTCGGTGCAGTCGAACTGCCTGTCGGTCGAACCGCTGGAAACGGAATTGGGCCGCAAGCGCCAGATCAACCAGTCCTCGTGCAACAAGGACTTCTCTTGCGTGTCGGGTTTCTGCCCGAGCTTTGTGACCGTCGAAGGCGGTGGCCTGAAGAAGCCGAAGAAGGCTGCGACTTCCGAGGCCACTCCGCCCGTGTTGCCTGAGCCAATCGTCCCGCAGATCGCCGCGCCGTTCGGCATCCTGGTCGCCGGCGTCGGCGGCACCGGCGTGGTCACCGTCGGCCAGATCCTGGCCGTGGCGGCCCACGTCGAAGGCAAGGGCGCGATCGTGCTCGACCAATCCGGCCTGGCCCAGAAGGGCGGCCCGGTGATGTCGCACGTGCGCCTGGCCGAAAAACAGTCGGACCTGCACTCGACCCGCGTCGGCACCGGCAGCGCCGATCTCGTGATCGGCTGCGACCAGATCGTCGCCGCCAGCCGCGATGCCCTGAGCCGCATGGGCGAAGGCCGTACCTGGGCTGCCGTCAATTCGACCGGCGCCACCACCGCCGCCTTCGTGAAGAACCCGGACTGGCAGTTCCCGGGCGAAGGCTCGCGCGGCGCCATCCTGCAGGCCTGCGGCGCATCGAACGTGGACTTCGTCGACGCCGGCCAGATCGCCACCGCCCTGATGGGCGACTCGATCGCGACCAACATGTTCATGCTGGGTTACGCTTTCCAGAAGGGCCATGTGCCGCTGCTCGAATCCTCGCTGATGAAGGCGATCGAACTCAATGGCGTGTCGGTGCCGTTCAATAAGGCTGCCTTCAACTGGGGCCGCACCGCGGCGCACGACCTGGCCTCGGTCAAGAAGCTGACCACCCCGGCCCAGGTCATCGAGTTCAAGCGCACACAGAGCCTGGATGACGTGATTGCCCGCCGTGTCGAACTGCTGACCGCTTACCAGAACGCCGCCTACGCCGCCCAGTACAAGGCCTTCGTGGACCAGGTGCGCGCCGAAGAAGCGAAGTTGGGCAAAGGCACCCGCATGGCCGAAGCCGTGGCGCGCTATTTCTACAAGCTGATGGCCTACAAGGACGAGTACGAAGTCGCCCGCCTGCATACCGATCCGGCCTTCAAGGAAAAGATCGCCAACATGTTCGAAGGCGACATCAAGATCAAGTACCACCTGGCGCCGCCGCTGCTGGCCAGGCATGACAAGGAAGGCCGCGCGATCAAGCAGGAATTCGGTTCGTGGATGATGGGCGCCTTCGGTGTACTGGCCAAGCTCAAGGGCCTGCGCGGTACGCCGTTCGACATCTTCGGCTATACCGCCGAGCGCCGCACCGAGCGTGCGCTGATCGGTGAATACCGCAAGACGGTCGAAGCGCTGCTGCCGAATCTCACGCCTGAAAACCTGGCGCAGGCGGTGGCGATTGCCAGCATCCCGGAAGACATCCGCGGCTACGGCCACGTGAAGGAGCGCCACCTGGTGACGGCCAAGCAGAAGGAAGCGGCGCTGCTGGCCGCCTTCCACGCTCCGCTTGGCGCCGCACCGCGCGCCGCCTGATCGTCGTTCGATGACAGCTTGATATCAGCTTGATGTCAGCTTGATATGGCCGGCCCGCCGGTTCGTATCAAGCTGATATTCCCTCTAGCATTTCTTGTTGTTCCTCAGCCCCGGCTGTTACAGTTGGTTGCACTCCAGGCCGGTGGCCGCGTCTATAATCGGGCGCATGACATCGCCTTCCGCCCCTGGTCGCGTGACGACCGCTCCCCGCCTTCGCCTGGTTGCTTCCCTGCTCGCTGCAAGCGTCGTCTTCGCCGGTTGCGGCGGCGGCGGCGGTTCGCCCGGGGTCGGCATCCGTCCCGACCAGTCGTCGCAGCAGCCGCCCCCGACCACGCCCCCGGTGACACCGCCGGCGCCCACGCCTGTCGGGCAGACCGCGGCCGACATCGATGCCGGCACGCTGGGCGACGCCTTCCAGTACTGGAACAAGTGCGCCGCGCCGCGCACCGGCCTGGATTTCCAGGGCCGGGCTTTCCCGGACAAGCAGGGCACGCTGCTCGACGAGCTGAATTTCCTGCGCGCCTGGACCCACCGTTACTACCTCTGGTACAACGAAGTCCCGAACACCTACAAGATGGCCGACTTCACCAATGCCATCGACTATTTCAACGTGCTCAAGACCCCGGCCCTGACCGAATCGGGCGCGGCCAAGGACCGCTATCACTTCACCTACGCCACCGAGGAGTGGGAGAAGATGACCACGGCCGGCCTCGACCTGGGCTATGGCATCACCTTCAAGCGCAACACCGGTGCCAACATCCCGCGCACCTGGCTGGTCACGCTGGTCGAGCCGGGTTCGCCGGGCGCGGCCGCCGGCCTGCAGCGCGGCGACATGCTGACCCGCGTCGACGGGATCGATTTCGTCAACGCGGGCGAGGCCGACCTGGTCCGCCGCATCAACCTCGGCCTGTTCCCGGAAACGGCGGGCACGCCGCACAGCTTCAGCTTCCAGCGCGGTGGCATCAGCTTCGACGTGACGATGACGGCCCTTGAGGTGAGCGTCCAGCCGGTGAAGAACGTGAAGGTGCTCGACACCCCGACCGGCAAGGTCGGCTACCTGAGCTTCGAAACCTTCAACGCGGTGTCGGAACGCCAGCTGGTGGATGCCTTCACCACCCTCAAGGCGTCGGCGGTGACTGACCTGGTGCTCGATTTGCGCTACAACGGCGGCGGCCTGCTCTACGTCGCCAGCGAGCTGTCGTACATGATCGCCGGCCCGGATGCGACCCGCGGCAAGGTCTTCGAGCGCCAGCAGTACAACGACAAGACCGCGCCGCAGGATCCGATCATGTTCATGTCCACGGCCTACGGTTTCAGTTCGCCAAACCCGGTGCGCTCCGGCACGCCGTTGCCGACCCTGGGCCTGCGGCGCGTCACCATCCTGACCACCTCGGGCAGCTGCTCCGCCAGCGAAGCGGTGATCAACGGGCTGCGCGGCGCCGACATCGAAGTCAACCTGATCGGCGGCCAGACCTGCGGCAAGCCTTACGGCTTCACGCCGATCCCGAACTGCGGGACCACCTATTTCTCGATCGAGTTCAAGGGCGTGAACAACAAGGGCTTCGGCGACTTCCCGGACGGCCTGGCGCCGACCTGCCAGGTGGCCGACGACCTGTCGCGTCCAGTCGGCGACCCCGCCGAAGGCCTGCTGGCCGCCGCACTGGCCTACCGCCAGACCGGCACCTGCCCGACCTCGAGCGCCCGCGCCCGCAGCGTGCCGATGGAGATCGTGCGTCCGCAAGTGAAGGAAATCTCGATCTATACCAGGCCGCGCCAGTAATTTTTGCAGCCCTGGTAACCGGCCCGGCCAGCGCAAGCTGCCGGGCCGATTTCATTCTGGAAACGGGTCTATAATCGTCGGCTTTGTCACCTGAACAATTGCCGGAGCTTTCCTCGATGATCCGTCCCGCCTTACTGCTGGCCCTGCTGGCTGCCGTCCCACTCTCCCATGCCGCGCCGAAGCTGACGACCGTTTCGGAACGCTCGGGCTTCCAGGCCACCGGCCGCTACGATGAAGTCATTGCCCTGTGTGGCGACTTCCAGAAGGCCTATCCGAAACAGGTGAAATGCATCGAGTTCGGCCGCACGCCGGAAGGCCGCCCGATGATGGCGCTGGTCGCCTCGAATACCGGCGCCTTCACCGCGCAGGCTGCGAAGAAGCAGGGACTGCCGGTCACGCTGATCCAGGGCGGCATCCACGCCGGCGAGATCGACGGCAAGGACGCCGGCTTCCTGGCGCTGCGTGAAACCCTTGCCGGCAAGCTCGCCAAGGGCGCGCTCGACAAGCAGGTGCTGGTCTTCGTCCCGGTGTTCAACGTCGATGGCCACGAGCGCTTCGGCAAATGGAACCGCCCGAACCAGCGCGGCCCGGTCGAAATGGGCTGGCGCACCACGGCGCAGAACTTCAATTTGAACCGCGACTATGTAAAAGCCGACGCGCCGGAAATGCAGGCGATGCTGAAGCTCGTGAACGCCTGGGACCCGCTGACCTATGTCGACCTGCACGTGACCGATGGCGCCAAGTTCCAGCACGACGTGTCGATCCAGGTCGAGCCGGTGTATTCGGGCGATCCGGTCTTCCGCGCGGCCGGCCTGGCGCTGCGCACCAATGTGATTGCCGACATCGCCAGGCAGGGCTCGACGCCGCAGTCCTACTACATGTCCTTCGCCAAGACCGACGACCCGCAATCGGGCTTCATCGACGGCACCTCGGATCCGCGCTTCTCGACCGGCTACTTCCCGCTGCGTAACCGCATGGCGATGCTGGTCGAGACCCACTCCTGGAAGGATTACCCGACCCGCGTGCGCGTCACCCACAACAGCGTGATCTCGGTGCTGGAACAGGTCGCGAAGCATGGCAAGCAATGGCAGCAGGCCGCGCTGGCCGCGGATGCCCGCGCAATGAAGCTGGCCGGCACGCCAGTGGCGCTGACCTACCGCACCACCGACAAGACCCAGATGGTCGACTTCCAGGGCTACGAGTACACCCGCACGCCGTCCGAGGTGTCGGGCATCCTGATGACGCGCTATGACGAAAGCAAGCCGCAAGTCTGGCGCGTGCCGCTGCGCGAAGAAGTCGTGGCCGACCGCCAGGTGAGCGCACCGCGCGCCGGCTACATCGTGCCGGCAGCCTATGCCGACATCGTCGCGGCCAAGCTGGCGCTGCACGGCATCGCTTTCCGCAAGCTGGACAAGGCGGTTCCGCAAGCGCAGGTCGAGACCTTCCGCGCCGACAAGGCGATCTTCGGCGCGACCTCGTTCGAATCGCACCAGCGCCTGACGCTGGAAGGCGCCTGGAAGGGCGAGCCGCGGATGGTGGCGCGCGGTTCGCTGTTCGTGCCGGTGGCGCAGCCGAAAGCGCGCCTGGTGGTGGCGATGCTGGAGCCGCAGGCGCCGGACTCGCTGCTGGCCTGGGGCTTCTTCAACAACGCCTACGAGCGCAAGGAATACATGGAAGAGTACGTGGCGGAAGACGTGGCGCGCGCGCAGATGGCGGCCGACCCGGCAGTGGCTGCGGAGTTCAAGCGCCGCGTCGAGAGCGATCCAGCGTTTGCGAAGAATGCGCAGGCGAGGCTGGAGTTCTTTGCGAAGCGCCACGAGTCGTGGGATGAGCGCTTTAACCTGTATCCGGTGCTGAGGACGGATGTGGCGCCCTGACGGGGCCCTCACCTTGCGCCATGGTTGCGGCCTCGCCGTCCTGAAGGCAGTTTCCGCGTGGGCGGAAACCGAACATTGTCCGTGTTCGCGCTTTGCTCTGGCGCTGGTGCTATGGGTACAAACCGGGATGCCTACCTGCATAGGGCTGAGGTTCAAGTGCTCCCATGTTCCGCCTGGAGCAGCAAGAATGCCACGGCGACCAGATAGCTGGTAAAGGTGAGCGCCATTCCTGTCACACGGAAGGTGAAGACTTCCGCTTCTTTCGACAAGCCGAACGCATGGATGAGACGGGAAACCAGCAGCAGGATGCCGAGACCGTGAACGAGCAAGTCGGGTGCCCCGGAAAATTCGCAAGCTGCAATGAGCAGCAGGCCGATGGGGGTGTATTCGGCGAAGTTGCCGTGGACTCGCATGGCGCGGAGCATGGCGGTATTGCCGCCATCGCCAACGGGGATGTGCAGGCGGCGCCTGTACCGCAAAGTACGCACGCTTAATACAAAAAAGAACAAAGCCAGCAGCGCTGTATAGATAGGCCAGATCACGACTTACCTCCTGTGAGCATGCATACGACGATGGGACAGGATCAGACTGGCCTTGGCAAAAGCCGCACTGGATACATTACATGAAGATCAGTCACTTTCCTACGCCGCGGACAGCTCCCCAAGGTTCATTCGAGGTTCAGGTACGCGACGTCCCGCTCACGGAGTCGTAAACAGCACGGTATTGACGCCACCCGCCCCCGGCGTCAGCTGGTAAAGCCGGTCATACTCCTTATCCCCGATATCGGCCCCCGGCGCCCCGCCGAACAGGCGCACCAGCTCGGGCAGCGTATTCGAATGTCCCACCACCAGCACTGCACCACTCAAGCCCTTCACCTTCTCCACCAGCGCCTTTGGATTGCGCGGATCGTAGACTTGCACGGTCAATCCGGTCTTCTGCGCCAGCGGCTCCGCAGTCTGGCGCGTGCGGTTGGTCGGCGTGCTGAAGATATGGGTGATCCCAACCCGGTGCAGCAGGATGCTCACGTGCTGCGCCCGGGCCCGGCCCTGCGGGGTCAGGTCCGGATCGCCGTTTTCGCTCATCTTTTCCCCATGCCGCAGCAGGTAGATCGCGCTGGGTTCGGCCATCGCTGCTGCGCAGGGCACGAGCATGGCGCAGGCCAGGGAGAGTTGTCGGAACAGGCGGGCAGGCAGTCTCATTGGCATCCTCTTGTAGGTGAGCGGGACGAAAAAAAGGCAGGGTAGCATGCCCCTGCCTTATTGCTACAGCCTCCGCTATGGGTATGTCCGTGGTCGACGCGGGACGGGAAACTTAATTCAGGGCGGCCGGCTTGATTCGGCGGCGCAAGGCTGCTGCGCACAGGCCGGCGCCAAACAGCGCCAGGGTTGCCGGCTCCGGCACTTCGCCGGGCGCCATCACGCTGGTGCCGTCGCCGCTGAAACCCTTGCTGCCGAAGTCGTTTGCCTGGACTGTGGGCGCGTAGGCATTGCAGTCGCTGGAAACGGTAGCGCCGTTCATGGTGACCGCGCCACCCAGCGCGAACGCGCGTCCGCATGTGATGCCGGCGGCCGACGCGAAGCTCACGCTTTGCAGGGCCAGGATATTTCCTGCAAACGCCGTATTTTCCCCCAGCGTCGCCGAGCTGCCAACCTGGAAATAGATCCCGTTGCTGCTGGTACCGTTGAGCACGTTCACGACGGCATTCGATGCCGTGGTCAGCGCGCTGCCGATCTGGAAAACGACAATGCCGTTCGGATCGTTGGCGAAATCGATCGTCATCGTGCCGGTCAGCGCTGCCGCTGCGGAGAATCGGTACACGCCCGCAGTGAAGCTGCCGGTGCTGCCGAGGTCCTGGCCGCTCAGGTCGGTGCCGCCGGTGAGGCTGGCCAGCCGGCCGTAAGCGGCGTTCGCATCGGCGTAGGCCCGGATCGCGGTGGCGTCGGCCTGATGGCGGGCGCCACCGCTCGCGAAGTTGACCTGGCCGGTGCCGGCGAAGGCCGAGCCAGGCGCGACGCCCAGGTTGCCCTGCAGCGTATTGATATTGGTATAGGTGACCGACTGGGCGCCGAGGACGGCAAATTGCTGTGCTTCGCCCAGGAGCGGGATGACGCCGGCAGCGGCCCCGCCGCAGGACAGGGCCAGCACCAGTGGGAGTAGCAATGTTCGAGTGCGCATGTGTTCTTTCGATTGGGCGCGTATGTACACATACGCAAGTTATATTATCGACAATATCACGCCAGGACGGCCACACGTGCCGCCGGCTGTGATATTGCGTGCAATATGCCCAATCTACTTCTGCATGCCAGCCCATACCCGGGCGTGGCAGCTAACCCGCCCTGGGGGAGGGCAGCCTGCCTACAGTTGCTGCAGCGAGATGATGCCGGGTGTCGGCGTCGAACAAGGTTCTTCATCAAACGCGATATCCCCCAGCGGATTGGGCACGCCATCGGTCTTCAGGTCCATGAACCCGAACAGGTCGCGGTCCTGAAGGTGCGACGGCACCACGGTCGACAGCGACGAGAAAATGTTGTCCACGCGCCCCGGATTCGTTTTTTCCCATCCGCGCAGCATGTTCTTGATCTGCTTGCGCTGCAGGTTTTCCTGCGAGCCGCACAAATCGCAGGGGATGATCGGGAAGCCCTTCACTTCGGCATAGCGTTCGGTGTCGGCTTCTTTCACATAGGCCAGCGGGCGGATCACCATGTGCTTGCCGTCGTCCGACACCAGCTTGGCCGGCATGCCCTTCAGCTTCCCGCCGAAGAACATGTTCAGGAAGAAGGTCTCGAGGATGTCGTCGCGGTGGTGGCCGAGGGCGATCTTGTTGCAGCCCAGCTCGTCCGCCACGCGGTACAGGATGCCGCGGCGCAGGCGCGAGCACAGCGAACAGGTGGTCTTGCCTTCCGGGATCAGGCGCTTGACGATACTGTAGGTGTCCTGGTTTTCGATGTGGTAGTCCACGCCGAGCTTGTCCAGGTAGGCCGGCAGGATGTCGGCCGGGAAGTTCGGCTGCTTCTGGTCGAGGTTCACGGCGACGATGTCGAAGTGGATCGGCGCGCGCTCGCGCAGGGTCAGCAGGATGTCCAGCAGCGCATAGCTGTCCTTGCCGCCCGACAGGCAGACCATCACCTTGTCGCCGTCTTCGATCATGTTGAAGTCGCCGATCGCCTGGCCCACCAGGCGGCACAGGCGCTTGTGCAGCTTGTTGTTCTCGTGCGCGATCTTCTCCATCGTCTTGGCGCTGGTTCCAACGCCTGCGCCCATCTGGTCGAGGTCTGCTTCGCTCATGCTTCTTCCTTCATCTGGAACACTTCGCAGCCCACGCCTTCGCAGTCCGGATACACGTCCGGCTTCATGGTCGAGACGCGCGCGGCGCGTACGCGCGGGTGCGTCAGCATCGCCTTCACCACGTCGTCGCACAGGGTTTCCTGCAGGTGGATATGGCCCTTGGACACGCGCTTGGCGATGGTGTCGCGCATGAAGTCGTAGTCGACCACTTCCGACAGCTGGTCGGCCTTCGGGGTCGATTGCTCGAGCGGGATGTACAGGTCGACGTTGATCAGGACGCGCTGTTCCGCCTTCTTCTCGAAGTCATGCACGCCGATATTGATCATCACTTCGTAATTGCGCAGGAACAGCCGGCGGCAATCGCGCAAGCTCGGGTGGGTCAGGGCGGACAGCATAATAAAGCCTTATGAATGGTTACTTTTTGGTTCGGTCAGGAACATCACGTCGCGGTTCGACGGCACCAGGTGCTGGCCGCCGTCGACCAGCAGCGTGGTGCCGGTAAGGGCGCGTGCGCCGGCCGCGTAGACGACGGCGTCGGCGATGTCCTGCGGGGTCGAAGAGCGCCCCAGCGGCGTCTGCCGATGCGCCTGCGCGAAGCCTTCCTCGGTCTGCTCGCCCGACACCATCGTGATGCCGGGCGCCACGCCGACCACGCGCACCCTTGGGGCCAGCGCCTGCGCCAGCATCGTGGTGGCCGCATGCAGCGCCGCTTTCGACAGCGTGTACGACAGAAAATCCGGGTTGAGATTGTACAGTTTCTGGTCCAGCAGGTTGATGACGACCGCCTGGCTACCTGCAGGTGTTGCAGCATGCAGGGCCTGCGCCAGCAGCAGCGGCGCAGCGACATTCGCTCCCATATGGGTGACCAGCAGGGCCGGGGAGAAGCCGGTCGCACTGTCGTATTCAAACAACGATGCATTATTGACCACGCAGCTGACCGCGCCCAGTTCCTCGGCCACGCGGCCCGGCAGCGCGCGCACGGCGGCTTCATCGAGCAGGTCGCACTGGACCAGCGCGGCGCGCCGGCCAAGGGCGCGGATCGCGTCCGCCGTCTCGCGGGCGTCGCCTTCCGAATGGCGGTAATGGACGGCCACGTCCCAGCCGGCGGCGGCCAGGCCGAGCGCGATCGCGCGGCCCAGGCGCCGGCCGGCGCCGGTCACGAGCGCGACCTTTGGGGTAGCAGGGGCGGAATCCGTCATCGTTGGTCTGTAGAGCGGCTGAATGGTTGATAAGGGCTGATTTCGCTACAATGCGCGCATGTCCCTGCCCGCACCCGCTCCCGACGCCCTCGCAGCGTCCCAATCCCTGCAACAACTGATCGCCCTCGAGATCGAACAGCTCGGCGGGGCGATGGCGTTTTCACGGTTCATGGAACTGGCGCTGTATGCGCCCAGGCTCGGGTATTACAGCGGCGGTGCATCGAAGCTCGGCGCGAGCGGCGATTTCACGACTGCGCCGGAGATCTCGCCCCTGTTCGGGGCCAGCTTGGGGCGCGCGGCAGCCGCTATTATCGCGCAAAGCGCGCCCGACATCATCGAATTCGGCGCCGGCACCGGCAAGCTGGCGCGCGACGTGCTCACCGCGCTCGCGCGCATGGGCGTGACGGTCAACTCCTATACCATCATTGAATTGTCCGGCGAACTGCGCGCGCGCCAGCAGGAAGCCCTGAAGGATTTGCCGCAAGTGCGCTGGGTCGATGGCTTCCCGGACAGCTTCAGCGGCGTGGTGCTGGCCAACGAAGTGCTCGACGCCATGCCGGTCGAGCTGGTCATCCGCAAGGACGGTACTTGGGCCCGCCAGATGGTGACGGTGGAAGAGGGCGAATTCGCTTTTATCCAGCAGCCGCTGCCCGAGCAACTGGCGCTTCAGGTCTTGCGCCAGATCCCGGATGCCGACCACCTGCCCGAAGGCTATGTCACCGAAATCCACCCGGTGGCCGAAGGCTTCATGGCCTCGCTGGCCGGCATGATGAAGAACGGCCGCGGCGCCGCCATCCTGCTCGACTACGGCTTCCCGGCGCGCGAATTCTATGTCGACCAGCGCACGGGCGGCACCTTGATGTGCCATTACCGCCACCATGCCCACCCGGATCCCTTCTATTTGCCGGGCCTGCAGGACATTACCGCCCACATCGACTTTACCGCGATGGCGCTGGCTTCCCAGGATGCCGGCCTGCCGGTGCTGGCCTATATGAACCAGGCCTCCTTCCTGCTGGCCTGCGGCATCGGCGACCTGCTGCTCGAGACGGATCCGCAGGATGCCCTGCGTTATTTGCCCCAGGCCAGGGCGATGCAGAAGCTGGTGTCGCCGGCCGAAATGGGCGAACTGTTCAAGGTGCTGGTGGTCGGGCAGGGCGTCGATTTGCCAGACGCAATCGTGCAGGCAGACCGTACCCACCGCCTGTAGAATTTTTGACATCTTGCGCTCTGGATACAAATCCGGCTAAGCTGTACCACCCTGCGCCGGGGCTGGCGACCGGATCGGCTGTAGAATCTGCTTAAAGATCGACACGGCGAGAACAGCACGCACACGAGACACCATGGCCAAGATCCACACCCACTATGACAACCTGAAGGTCGCGCGCGGCGCGCCGGGGGAAGTCGTGCGTGCGGCATACAAGGCCCTCAGCCAGAAATACCATCCCGACAAGAATCCGGGCGACGAAAAGGCCGCCCGCATCATGGCGATCGTCAACACCGCCTATAACACCCTGTCCGACCCGGTGCGCCGCAAGGAGCATGACGAATGGATCGCGTCCGAGGAATGGGAAGTCGAGTGGCTCGAAAGCAGCGGCGCCGAGGACGGCGCCCCCCGCACCCGCCCTGACAGCTGGGAGCCGCGTGCGCCGGAAGCGCGTCCGCGCGCCCGCCTGCTGCGCGATCCGCGCTGGTGGCTGGGCCTGGCGAGCTGTTTCGTGGCCGGGGCCGCCGCTGCCTTCTTCCTGGTGGAGCCGCCGCGCGCCAAGCTGCCGGCCGCGCTGGCCTGGGCCGGCAAGCCCGATCCGGTGGCAGTCGAACGTACCGACCGCCCCGACCGTCCGGACGAACTCGGCACCGATGCCAGCACCGAAGGCTGGGCGCGCCGCTTCGGCGGCGAGGGATCGGCGCCGCCGCCCGAGATCAAGGCACTGGCCGTGACCCAGCTGGTGGTGCCGGCCCATGCCCCCGACTGCGGCACCGACCTGCAGACCCTGAACGCCCCAAGCGGCGATCCGTGGCCCGCCGAATCCGGCTACCTGCCTGGCTACCCCTACGGCAATGGCGGCAGCGAGATGCAGGTCCTGGTCGACAACAGCGCGAATGCCTCGCCGATCTTCGTCAAGCTGTACGACCTCGACCGCCGTTCGAACGTGCGCCACGCCTACGTCCAGCCGCAAGCGACTTTCCTGATCGACAAGCTCACCGCAGGCAAGTACGAAGTCCGTTACCAGAACATCATCGTTGGCGGCCCCAAGTCCGAATGCGTGAACGGTCGCCGCGCGCCCCTGCGCCAGGCCGCCGCCTTCGCGCCATAAGCGCCCGGATGTAATGCCGAGAATCGTAGGGTGGGCAGGTTTTCCTGCCCACGCGGTGATCGTTGCGATATGAACTGGCGCACAGGCTGCAGCACCGTAATCTGAACGCGTGGGCAAGGTAATTCAGGCCAGTGGCCTGAATTACGAATTGCCCACCCTACGATTAAGCGACGGCTCTCAAAAGTGACCAGCCTTTGCCCCGGCTGTCGCATTTTCCCCGCACTTACCGCCGGTTAAAGCAGCGTCTTTACCCAATTCAACTATTTTGTTCCCCAGCCGTAATATACTGGACCAATGCAGCGTGCCCATGCAGCAGCTGCGCCACGCCCAACGCAGGCTAACGGAAACCTGGAATGAACGAACTGGAAGGCCTCACGGCCCTGATCATCGAGCCCCACGCGGGCATGCGTGCCAACGTGCACAGCATGCTGAACATGTGCGGCCTGACGAAAATCGAGCATGCCAGCTCGTCGAACCAGGCGGTCAAGCACCTGACCCTGCGCAGCTTCGACCTGATCCTGTGCGAATACGACCTCGAAGGCGGCCAGGACGGCCAGCAACTGCTGGAAGACGTGCGCCACCACAAGCTGATGCCGCTCGCGACCATGTTCTTCATGGTCACCGCCGAAGGCAACCACAGCAAGGTCGTCAGCGCGGCCGAGCTGGCGCCCACCGACTACGTCCTGAAACCATTCACCGCCGACCGCCTGCTCGAGCGCATCGCGCGTGCGCTCGACAAGCGCTCCGCCTTCATGCCGGTGTACACGCTGATGGAAGCGGGCGACCAGCGCGACGCGATCGAGGCCTGCATCAAAGGCGAGGCCCTGCATCCGCGCTACGCCGTCGACTTCTTGCGCCTGCGCGCCGAACTGCACATGTTCCTGGGCGAGCCTGAGCAGGCCGAGCCGATCTACCGCCAGCTGATCGAGGTCAAGGCGATCGCCTGGGCCCGCCTGGGCCTGGCCAAGACCCTGTTCCTGCGCAAGCAGTTCGACGAGGCCAAGGGCCTGCTGGAAGAGCTGGTCGACTCCAACAAGAACTTCGTCGACGCTTACGATTGGCTGGCGCGCACCCATTCGGCGGTCGGCGACCTCGCCAAATCGCAGGCCGTGCTGACCGAAGCGGTGGCGGTCTCGCCGCATGCCGTGCGCCGCCTGCGCACGCTGGGCGAGACGGCCTTCGAGGCGGGCGATACCGAGGCGGCCGAGAAGGCGCTCAAGCAGGTGGTGAACAAGGCCAAGTATTCCGAATTCCGCGATCCGGAAGACCACGTGCGGCTGGTGCGCACGCTGGTAAAAAAGGGCGACCCGGTCGCCGCGGCCGCCATGGTGCGCGACCTCGACCGCTCGATGGGCGGGCGCGCCAACACGGCCCTGTGCAGCGCGATCTCGTCGGCGATGCTGCATGAGTACACCGGCAACGAAGCGCGCCTGAACGAAGCCCTCACTTCCGCCCTGGGCGCCTGCAAGGATGCGCCGGCGCTCTCCAGCGACCTGAAGCTGGAACTGGCCCGTACCTGCCTGGAAAACAACATGGAAGAGGGCGGCGCCGACCTGGTGCGCGAAGTCATGCGCAACGCCTCGAACGATGCCGGCATGGCGCGCGCGATGGGGGTGTTAGAAAAAGCCGGCTTCCCGGACCTGGCGCGCACGCTGGCGCAGGAAAGCCGCCAGCACGTGGTCGACCTGGTGGCCGACGGCGCCGCGCGTGCCCGCAGCGGCGACTACAGCGGCGCCGTCACCATGATGCTGGAAGCAACTAGCAAGCTGCCGAACAATCCCTCGGTGGCCTTCAATGCCGCGCTGGCGGCACTGCGCTGCATCGAGCACGACGGCTGGGACGACAAGCTCGGCCAGCAGGTGACCGGCCTGATCGGCAACGTGCGCAAGCTCGACCCGGGCAATCCGAAGCTGGGCGCGCTGGCGGCGCTGCACCACCAGCTGCTCAAGAAATACGAACGCAATGCGCAAGGCCGTCCGGTGAAGCCGTCCACCCAGCCTGCGCCGGCGAAGACGGCTGGTTGATCGATGCATGAATCTGAATTGCCGCCGGAAGGCGTGACCCGCCGCGTGCGCGCCGCCCTGATGCACAAGGTCTGCGGCGACGAAGAGATGTTCGCGCTCGGCGCCTCGATCGCGCGCGTGGTCGAGATGGCATCGAGCGACGACCAGGGCACGCACGACCTCGCGTACTACGTGGTGTCCGACCCGGCGCTGACCCAGCGCATCCTGCGCCTGTCCAATACCATCCAGTACCGCACCATTTCCGGCACCGCGGTGACGACGATCTCGCGCGCGATCTCGCTGCTCGGCTTCGATAACGTCAAGACCACCGCGCTGGCGATGCTGCTGGTCGACGCCCTCGACAGCTCCGAGCATGCCGGCAGCGTGCGCATCGAACTGGAAGCGGCACTGTGCGCCAGCCTGGTGGGCCGCGAAATGGCGCGCCACAGTTTCTTCCAGGGCGCCGAGGAAGCGGCCATCTGCGCGCTGTTCAAGAACATCGGCCCGCTGCTGGTGGCCAGCCACGAGCACGACCGCTACCGCGAGATCGGCGCCCTGGTCCAGGGCGGCAAGCACACGGTCGGCCAGGCCTCCCAGATGATCCTGGGCGCCAGCTACGACATGCTGTCGCAGGCGGTGCTGGCCGAATGGAAAATCCCGGACGTCATCGTGCGCGCCCAGGCGGCCCTGCCGCCCACGGCAGTGCGGGTGGCGGCCAACCGCGGTGAATGGATGCGCCAGGTCGCTTCCTTCGGCCTCGACGTGGCGCGCCTGCTGGCAAAAACCCACGAGCCGGCCGGCACGCCGGAAGCGGTGGCGCTGCTGGGCCGCTATGGCGCCGCCCTCGACCTGGATAACGCGCGCATGGAGGCGCTGCTGGCGTCGGTGCAGGAAGGCATGCGCGGCCTGATGGAGAGCATGAACCTGAAGCCGGCGCCCAAGACCGAGGCCCAGAATGCGAAAGCTGGCTTGCCCAACGTACTGCTGCTGGCCACCCTGGATGCGGGCGAGGAAGAGCAGGGCGGTTTCCACCCGAGCGGCAAGCCGAGGAATGCCCGCGACCTGCTGCTGGCGGGCGTGCAGGACGTGACGCAGTTGCGCGCCTCTGGCCAGGGTACGCTCAACGACGTGGTGCTGGCCGTGCTCGAAACCCTGTTCGGCGCGCTGGGTTTTCGTTTCGCCACCGTTTGCCTGAAGGACGCCAGGTCCGGCCAGTTCCGCGCCCGCGTGGCGCTGGGCGAAGACAGCACCCGGCTGCAGGCCGGCTTCGCCTTCCCGGTGGCCACGGCACGCGACCTGTTCCACCTGGCCATGGACAACGACGCCGACCTGATGATCTCGGACGCCGCCAGCCCCAAGATCCGCGACCTGCTGCCCGACTGGCACCGCAAGCTGCTGCCCGACGCAAAAAGCTTCATCGTGCTGCCGCTGGTGGTGGGCAAGGCGCAGCTGGGCATGTTCTATGCCGACCGCACCATGGAAGCGCCGGAAGGCGTGCCGCCGGACGAGACGGCGCTGATCAAGGCGCTCAAGGGGCAGGTGCTGGCGGCGTTGGGGCAAGGCTAGGCACAGCCGCTGTTCGTAGGGTGGGCAGATTCTGCCCACGCATTCAAATCACGTTTGAAACCTGGCGGGCCGGTTCCATTGCCGGCTGAACACCCTGCACCCAACCCCTGCATGAAACGCCTTCACGGCCCTTCAATTGGCGGCTGAACGCGTGGGCAAGAAACTTGCCCGCCCTACGGGTAAACGATAATTTTTAGGCTACCCTGCAATTCCCACCAAATCACCCTTGTGGTTTTGCATCCTGCCCGTTACAATCACGCCCCGAAGCAACGCTGCTATGCGATGCAGACAAAGTCTGCGGAAGCATAGTTGACACTACGTTGGGCTTGCTTCATACTCTGCGGTTCTTCGCGGTGGGGTGGCCGAGTGGTTAAAGGCAGCAGACTGTAAATCTGCCCTCTCTGAGTACGCTGGTTCGAATCCAGCCCCCACCACCAAAAGAAGAGTCGTGAAGACGAATTGATAGTTGTGCCTCGCGGGTGTAGCTCAATGGTAGAGCAGAAGCCTTCCAAGCTTACGACGAGGGTTCGATTCCCTTCACCCGCTCCAGTGTTCGCGGTGTAAGTAGAAAACCGCAAAAACAAGCCCTTTTAGCTCAGTGGTAGAGCACTCCCTTGGTAAGGGAGAGGCCACGTGTTCAATCCACGTAAAGGGCACCAGAATTCAAAAAAACGGCAGTGCGCTGTACTGCCCGTCAGGTGTGCCTGGTAATTCTCAAAATATCGTTAGGAGTCTCAAATGGCAAAAGGTAAATTCGAACGGACCAAGCCGCACGTCAACGTCGGCACCATCGGTCACGTTGATCACGGCAAAACCACCCTGACGGCAGCAATCGCAACCGTCCTGTCGAAGAAATTCGGCGGCGAAGCTAAAGCATACGACCAGATCGATGCGGCTCCAGAAGAAAAAGCACGCGGCATCACCATCAACACTGCGCACGTCGAGTACGAGACCGAAAACCGTCACTACGCGCACGTTGACTGCCCAGGCCACGCCGACTACATCAAGAACATGATTACCGGTGCTGCGCAGATGGACGGCGCGATCCTGGTGTGCTCGGCCGCCGACGGCCCAATGCCACAGACCCGCGAGCACATCCTGCTGGCGCGTCAGGTTGGCGTTCCATACATCATCGTGTTCCTGAACAAGTGCGACCTGGTCGACGACGCAGAGCTGCTGGAACTGGTCGAAATGGAAGTCCGTGAGCTCCTGTCGAAGTACGAGTTCCCAGGCGACGACCTGCCAATCATCAAGGGTTCGGCACGTATGGCCCTCGAAGGCAAGCCGGGCGAAATGGGCGAAGACTGCATCATCGCCCTGGCGCATGCACTGGACACCTACATCCCAACGCCAGAGCGCGCTGTTGACGGCGCCTTCCTGATGCCAGTGGAAGACGTGTTCTCGATCTCGGGTCGCGGCACCGTTGTTACCGGTCGCGTCGAGCGCGGTATCATCAAGGTCGGCGAAGAAATCGAAATCGTCGGTATCGTCGACACCGTCAAGACCATCTGCACCGGCGTGGAAATGTTCCGCAAGCTGCTGGACCAGGGTCAAGCTGGCGACAACGTCGGCCTGCTGCTGCGCGGCACCAAGCGTGAAGATGTCCAGCGTGGTCAGGTCCTGGCAAAGCCAGGTTCGATCAAGCCGCACAACCACTTCACCGGCGAGATCTACGTCCTGTCGAAAGACGAAGGCGGCCGTCACACTCCGTTCTTCAACAACTATCGTCCACAGTTCTACTTCCGTACGACTGACGTGACCGGTTCGATCGAGCTGCCAGCGGACAAAGAAATGGTCATGCCAGGCGACAACGTGTCGATCACCGTCAAGCTGATCAACCCGATCGCGATGGAAGAAGGCCTGCGCTTCGCAATCCGCGAAGGCGGCCGTACCGTCGGCGCCGGCGTGGTTGCCAAGATCCTGGCCTAATAAGCCACGGAAAGAGGGAAGCGGTCACCCGTTTCCCTCGAACAGCATTGTCAGGCTGCGAAGGTATCCTGTATAATGCTGGATTCAGCGAGAAGTTTTCGTAGGGGTGTAGCTCAATTGGCAGAGCGTCGGTCTCCAAAACCGAAGGTCGCGGGTTCGATTCCCTCCGCCCCTGCCACCGATTCTGGTGCCAGGCACCGAAAGTAAAAAAAGTATGTCGAACCAATCCGTGCAAACTGTCAGCACCTCGAATGACAAGTTCAAGGTCGCACTGGCGGTGGTTGCCACGATTGCAGGCGTTGTCGGGTTCTTTTACCTGAAAGGCCAGAACAAACCAGCCTTGGTCGCCGCAGGCGCCCTCTTGGCTGGTTTAGTTTTTGCCGTCCTGCTTTTGTGGACTTCCACCACTGGTCGTGATTTCCTGAGCTTCGCCAAGGAATCGGTGCGTGAAACCAAGAAGGTCGTTTGGCCGACCCGTAGGGAAGCCACCCAGATCACCGGCATCGTTTTTGCCTTCGTGGTCGTGACGGCAATTTTCCTGTGGGGCACGGATAAAGTTCTCGAATTCCTGTTGTACGACGTCGTCCTGGGGTGGAAAAACTAATGAGCGATAACGTTGACAACGTGCCGGGTGAAGTCCCGGCCGACGGCATTCCACAAGACGCTGCAGCACCGGTGAGTGTCCCGGTCAGCAACAAGCGCTGGTATGTCGTCCATGTCTATTCCGGTATGGAAAAGAGCGTCATGCGCGCCCTGACCGAGCGCATCGAGCGCGCCGGCATGCAAGAACAGTTCGGCCAGATCCTGGTCCCGACCGAAGAAGTCGTCGAAATGCGCAACGGCACCAAGGCCGTCTCCGAGCGCCGCTTCTTCCCTGGCTATGTGCTGGTTGAGATGGAAATGACCGACGAAACCTGGCACCTGGTGAAGAACACTTCCAAGGTCACCGGTTTCATCGGCGGCAAGAGCAACAAACCGACCCCTATCCCGGCGCGCGAGATCGACAAGATCATGCAGCAGGTCCAGGAAGGCGTCGAAAAGCCTCGGCCGAAAGTGCTATACGAAGTGGGCGAGCAGGTCCGTATCAAAGAGGGCCCGTTCACCGACTTCAACGGCAACGTCGAGGAAGTGAATTACGAAAAATCGAAGGTGCGCGTGTCTGTCACCATCTTCGGTCGCGCAACTCCGGTGGAACTGGAGTTCGGGCAAGTCGAGAAGGTTTAAACGCAATAATCGGAGCGTCGCAGCAGCAAGGCGGAATCCGGTAAGAGGAGCCCCGCCAGAGTAGTAGTGGTGGGGCGCTACTACTCAAAGCCAACAGGAGCTACACATGGCAAAGAAGATTATTGGTTTTATCAAGCTGCAAGTCGCAGCTGGTAAAGCAAACCCATCCCCACCGATCGGCCCAGCACTGGGTCAGCGCGGCCTGAACATCATGGAATTCTGCAAGGCGTTCAACGCCCAGACCCAGGGTTTCGAGCCGGGCATGCCGATTCCAGTCGTGATCACCGCGTTCGCCGACAAGTCCTTCACCTTCGTGATGAAGACCCCACCGGCAACCTACCTGATCAAGAAAGCCGCTGGCATCACCAAAGGTTCGCCGAAGCCACATACCGACAAAGTTGGCACGCTGACCCGTGCACAGGCTGAAGAAATCGCAAAAACCAAGCAGCCGGACCTGACCGCAGCCGACATGGACGCCGCAGTGCGTATCATCGCCGGTTCGGCACGTTCGATGGGCATCACGGTAGAGGGTGTGTAATGGCTAAGATCTCCAAGCGCGTCAAAGAAATGAAAGCGAAAGTCGACCGTAACAAGGTCTACGCCTTCGACAACGCACTGTCGCTCGTCAAGGAATTCGCAACCGCCAAGTTCAACGAGTCGATCGACGTCTCGGTGCAGCTGGGTGTGGACCCGAAGAAGTCGGACCAAGTGGTCCGCGGTTCGGTCGTCCTGCCAGCAGGCACCGGCAAGACCGTGCGCGTCGCTGTCTTCGCATCGGGCGAAAAAGCCGAAGCTGCAAAAGCAGCCGGCGCCGACATCGTCGGTATGGAAGACCTGGCTGAGATGGTTAAAGCCGGCAACATGCCATTCGATATCGTCATCGCTTCGCCAGACACCATGCGTATCGTCGGTACCCTGGGCCAGATCCTGGGTCCACGTGGCCTGATGCCTAACCCGAAGGTCGGCACCGTCACCCCTGACGTCGCTACCGCGGTCAAGAATGCCAAAGCCGGTCAGGTCCAGTACCGTACCGACAAGGCTGGTATCGTCCACGCTACCATCGGCCGCAAGTCGTTCTCGGACGACCAGCTGAAGTCGAACCTGGTTGCGCTGATCGAAGCCCTGAACAAGGCCAAGCCGGCAACCTCGAAGGGCGTGTACCTGCGTAAGGTCGCCCTGTCGTCGACCATGGGCGCCGGCGTCCGCGTCGACCACGCTTCGATCGCCGCTTAAGCAATAAGAATTCAGTCTTCGCCAGAAATGGCGAAGCGCATCTTTGGGCTGGTGAGGCGGCAACGCTTCACCAGGCAATCAAAGACCGTTGGGCCGAATGCAGCAGGCAGGCAGGAGGTTAATAGGCCACCCAACGCAGATGGTGTACCCGAACAAGTTTTGTAGTCCACGCTGCGTGAATCTATCCGCGTCAGATTGGCTTCTTAACTTCGGACGCCGTGTTCGAACCGATGTGAACGCTTTTGTTCCCATCATTTAAGGAGATTGACCGTGGGTCTTAATCTGAATGACAAAAAGGTCGTCGTCGAAGAAGTTTCCGCGAAAGTAGCTAGCGCGCAAACGATCGTCGTGGCTGAGTACCGTGGCATCCAGGTTGCTCACTTGACCAAGCTCCGTGCAACCGCACGTGCCCAGGGCGTCTACCTGCGTGTTCTGAAGAACACGCTGGCTCGTCGCGCTGTCGAAGGCACGCAGTTTGCCTCGCTGGCTGATTCCATGACCGGTCCGCTGATCTATTCGATCTCGGACGATGCCGTTGCTGCAGCGAAAATCATCAATGATTTCGCTAAAACCAACGACAAGCTGGTCGTGAAAGCCGGTAACTACGCAGGTAAGCAGCTCGATGTAGCTGGCGTTACCGCGTTGGCAAGCATTCCGTCGCGTGACGTCCTCATCTCGCAGCTGTTGGGCGTGATGCTGGCTCCGGTGTCGGGCTTTGCACGTGGTCTGGCTGCCCTGGCAGCGAAAAAAGGCGAAGGTTCGGAAGTTGCTCCAGAAGCAACCGAAGAAACCGCAGCAGCTTAATAGCCGCGCCTTTTTTTTCAAGTACCAACCTGAACTACACACACAACATATTTGGAGTTTCAAATGGCAATTAGCAAAGACGATATCCTGAACGCAGTGAGCGAAATGTCCGTCATGGACCTGAACGAACTGGTCAAGGCCTTCGAAGAGAAGTTTGGCGTGTCGGCAGCTGCGATGGCAGCACCTGCAGCCGGTGGCGCTGGCGCCGCTGCTGCAGTCGAAGAGCAGACCGAATTCAACGTCGTGCTGACCGAAATCGGCGCGAACAAGGTCGGCGTCATCAAAGCCGTCCGTGAAATCACCGGTCTGGGCCTGAAAGAAGCTAAAGACGTGGTCGACGGTGCACCAAAGACCGTGAAAGAAGCCATGCCTAAAGCTGACGCTGAAGCCGCCAAGAAGAAGCTGGAAGAAGCTGGCGCCAAGGCTGAACTGAAGTAATACATGTGCATTGGGCACTTCGGTGCCCAACGCGGGAGTCAAAGCTTGCGAAACCTGCCGAAAGGGAGGTGTAGCTGCTTTGGCTCTTTTGTCGTCCCTGCGGCAAACGTGTGCAATACCTGTCGTACGGAAACAAATAGTGACGGCAGACGGAAATATCGTAACACAGCAGTAGCTCGTCCTTTTTCACCTGACGGGAAAGCAGAGGCTTCAGGCCTTGCGTGTGGCGCTTCAACCACTGGCAATTCCTGAATTCTCATCCTTTCTGTCACTCACGGAGTGTCCATGCACTACTCATTTACTGAGAAGAAGCGCATTCGCAAGTCGTTCGCGAAGCGCGCCAACGTTCACAACGTTCCCTACCTTCTGGCTACCCAGCTTGAATCCTACGAGAATTTCCTGCAAGCGGATGCCGTTCCCTCCGTGCGCAAGAATGAGGGCCTGCAGTCCGCCTTCAGCTCCATCTTCCCTATCGTGTCGCACAATGGTTTTGCGCGCCTCGAGTTCCTTTCTTATGTGCTGGGCGATCCTGCGTTTGACGTGAAAGAATGCCAGCAGCGCGGCCTGACTTTCGCCTCGCCGCTGCGCGCCAAGGTGCGTCTGGTGATCCTGGACAAGGAATCGCCGACCAAGCCGGTCGTGAAGGAAATGAAGGAGCAGGAAGTCTACATGGGCGAACTGCCGCTTATGACCACGAACGGTTCGTTCGTGATCAACGGCACGGAACGCGTCATCGTCTCGCAGCTGCACCGCTCGCCAGGCGTGTTCTTCGAACACGACCGCGGCAAGACCCACTCCTCGGGCAAGCTGCTGTTCTCGGCACGCATCATTCCTTACCGCGGCTCGTGGCTGGACTTCGAGTTCGACCCGAAAGACATTTTGTTCTTCCGCGTCGACCGCCGCCGCAAGATGCCGGTCACGATCCTGCTGAAGGCCATCGGCATGACGCCGGAGCAGATCCTGGCGAACTTCTTCGTCTTCGACAATTTCACCCTCCGCAATGAAGGCGGCGAGCTGGAGTTCGTGTCCGAACGCCTGCGCGGCGAAGTCGCGCGCTTCGACATCGTCGATCCGAAGTCGGGCAAGACCATCGTCACCAAGGACAAGCGCATCAATGCCAAGCATGTGCGCGACATCGAAGCTGCCGGCATCAAATCCATCTCGGTCCCTGAAGACTACCTGCTCGGCCGCGTGCTGGCACGTAACATCGTCGACCAGGACACTGGCGAAGTCATCGCCGTGGCCAACGACGAGCTGACCGAAGAACTGCTGGGTAAGCTGCGCGATTCGAGCGTGACCGACATCCAGACGCTCTACACGAACGACCTGGACCAGGGTGGCTACATCTCGCAGACCCTGCGCACCGACGACACCGCCGACCAGACCGCAGCTCGCGTGGCGATCTACCGGATGATGCGTCCTGGCGAACCGCCAACCGAAGAATCGGTCGAAGCCCTGTTCAACGGCCTGTTCTACAGCCCTGAGCGCTACGACCTGTCGGCTGTCGGCCGCATGAAGTTCAACCGCCGTATCGGCCGTGACGAACTGACCGGCGCCATGACGATGTCGAACGAAGACATCCTGGCCGTGATCAAGATCCTCGTCGAGCTGCGCAATGGCCGCGGCGAAGTCGATGACATCGATCACCTGGGTAACCGTCGCGTCCGTTGCGTCGGCGAACTGGCTGAGAACCAGTTCCGTGCCGGCCTGGTGCGTGTGGAACGCGCCGTCAAGGAACGCCTCGGCCAGGCCGAAGCGGACAACCTGATGCCGCATGACCTGATCAACAGCAAGCCGATCTCGGCCGCGATCCGTGAATTCTTCGGTTCGTCGCAGCTGTCGCAGTTCATGGACCAGACCAACCCGCTGTCGGAAGTCACCCACAAGCGCCGCGTCTCGGCTCTTGGACCGGGCGGTTTGACCCGCGAACGTGCAGGCTTCGAGGTGCGCGACGTGCACCCGACCCACTACGGCCGCGTGTGCCCGATCGAAACGCCTGAAGGCCCGAACATCGGCCTGATCAACTCGCTGGCACTGTACGCCCGCCTGAACGAATACGGCTTCCTGGAAACCCCGTACCGCAAGGTCGACGGCTCCAAGGTCACCGACAAGATCGAATACCTGTCGGCGATCGAAGAAGGCCGCTACATCATTGCGCAGGCGAACGCCGCGATCAATGAACAGGGCCAGCTGGTCGACGAACTGGTCTCCGCTCGTGAAGCCGGTGAAACCATCCTGGTCTCGCCAGAGCGCATCCAGTACATGGACGTGGCGCCAGGCCAGATCGTGTCGGTCGCAGCGTCCCTGATTCCGTTCCTGGAACACGATGATGCGAACCGTGCACTGATGGGCGCCAACATGCAGCGCCAGGCCGTGCCTTGCCTGCGTCCGGAAAAAGCCTTTGTCGGTACCGGCATCGAGCGCACCGTGGCAGTCGACTCGGGCACTACCGTGCAGGCCCTGCGTGGCGGTGTGGTGGACTATATCGATGCAGGCCGTGTGGTGATTCGCGTCAACGACGACGAAGCAACCGCAGGCGAAGTCGGTGTCGACATCTACAACCTGATCAAGTACACCCGTTCGAACCAGAACACCAACATCAACCAGCGTCCGATCGTGCAGGTTGGCGACCGCGTTGCCCGTGGCGACGTGATTGCCGACGGCGCATCGACCGACCTGGGCGAACTGGCCCTGGGCCAGAACATGCTGGTGGCGTTCATGCCGTGGAACGGCCTGAACTTCGAGGATTCGATCCTGATCTCGGAAAACGTCGTCAAGGACGACCGTTACACCTCGATCCACATCGAAGAGCTGTCGGTCGTCGCTCGCGACACCAAGCTCGGCGCGGAAGAGATCACCCGCGACATCTCGAACCTGGCTGAAAACCAGCTGGCGCGCCTGGATGAATCGGGCATCGTCTACATCGGCGCCGAAGTGCAGGCTGGCGACGTGCTGGTCGGTAAGGTCACCCCGAAAGGCGAGACCCAGCTGACCCCGGAAGAAAAGCTGCTGCGCGCGATCTTCGGCGAAAAAGCGTCGGACGTGAAAGACACCTCGCTGCGCGTGCCATCGGGCATGATCGGCACCGTGATCGACGTCCAGGTCTTCACCCGTGAAGGCATCCAGCGCGACAAGCGCGCCCAGCAGATCATCGACGATGAACTCAAGCGCTATCGCCTGGACCTGAACGACCAGATGCGTATCGTCGAAGGCGATGCCTTCCAGCGTCTGGAGCGCATGTTGACCGGCAAGATCGTCAACGGCGGTCCGAAGAAACTGGCCAAGGGCGCCGCGATCACCCAGGAATACCTGGCTGACCTCGACAAGTTCCACTGGTTCGACATCCGCCCTGCGGACGACGACACTGCGAACGCGCTGGAAGCGATCAAGGAATCGATCAACGAGAAGCGCCACCAGTTCGACCTGGCCTTCGAAGAGAAGCGCAAGAAGCTCACCCAGGGCGACGAGCTGCAGCCTGGCGTGCAGAAGATGGTCAAGGTCTACCTGGCCGTCAAGCGCCGCCTGCAGTCGGGCGACAAGATGGCAGGCCGCCACGGTAACAAGGGTGTGGTCTCGCGTATCGTGCCGGTGGAAGACATGCCGTTCATGGCGGATGGTACGCCTGCAGACGTCGTGCTGAACCCGCTGGGTGTCCCGTCGCGTATGAACGTCGGCCAGATCCTCGAAACCCACCTCGGTTGGGCGGCAAAGGGCCTGGGCCTGCGTATCGGCGACATGCTGCGCGCCTCGGCGAAAGCCGAAGAACTGCGCGGCTTCCTGGGCCAGATCTACAACGAAACCGGCCGCAAGGAAGACCTGGACAGCTTCAGCGATGAAGAAATCCTGACCCTGGCGGGGAACCTCAAGAACGGCGTGCCGTTCGCGACCCCAGTCTTCGATGGCGCCCACGAAAGTGAAATCCGCCGCATGCTGGACCTGGCGTTCCCTGACGAGATCGCTGCCCAGCTGGGCATGACCCCGTCGAAGAACCAGGTCACGATGTTCGACGGCCGCACCGGCGAAGCATTCGAGCGCAAGGTCACCGTCGGCTTCATGCACATGCTGAAGCTGCATCACCTGGTGGACGACAAGATGCACGCGCGTTCGACCGGTCCATACTCGCTCGTCACGCAGCAGCCACTGGGCGGTAAAGCCCAGTTCGGCGGCCAGCGCTTCGGTGAGATGGAGGTGTGGGCACTGGAAGCCTACGGCGCGTCCTACGTGCTGCAGGAAATGCTGACCGTGAAGTCGGATGACGTGAACGGCCGTACCAAGGTGTACGAGAACCTGGTCAAGGGCGACCACGTGATCGACGCCGGCATGCCGGAATCGTTCAACGTGCTGGTGAAGGAAATCCGTTCGCTGGGTATCGACATCGATCTCGAGCGCAACTAAGCAAGTCAGCATGGCTGTCGGCCTTCGGGCTTGGCCTGTTGCTCTTGAAACGTCGCCCCGGCGCAGGCCGGGGCCCAATTTCGGTGATTTAGCCGAAAAACCTGGATCCCGGCCTGCGCCGGGATGACGCTTTCAAGGGTAGTGGTTCAAGCAAGCACTGGCGAAAATCAGTGAGAACCGGCGGTAGTAGTAGTACGTAAAGAATTCAATCACCTGGAGTGATAAATGAAAGCACTGCTCGATCTATTCAAGCAAGTTCAAACGAACGAAACCTTCGACGCCATCAAGATTGGCCTGGCGTCGCCTGAAAAAATCCGTTCGTGGTCCTTCGGCGAAGTCAAGAAGCCGGAAACCATCAACTACCGTACCTTCAAGCCAGAGCGCGACGGCCTGTTCTGCGCCAAGATCTTTGGCCCGATCAAGGACTACGAGTGCCTGTGCGGCAAGTACAAGCGCCTGAAGCACCGTGGCGTGATCTGCGAGAAGTGCGGCGTCGAAGTCACGCTGGCCAAGGTGCGCCGTGAGCGCATGGGCCACATCGAACTGGCCTCGCCAACCGCGCACATCTGGTTCCTGAAGTCGCTGCCGTCGCGCCTGGGCATGGTCCTGGACATGACGCTGCGGGACATCGAACGCGTGCTGTACTTCGAAGCATATGTCGTGACCGATCCAGGCATGACCCCGCTGAAGAAGTCGCAGATCATGTCGGAAGACGACTACGCCGCCAAGTACGAAGAGTACGGCGACGACTTCACCGCATTCATGGGCGCCGAAGGCATCCGTGAGCTGCTGCGCTCGATCGACATCCACCGCGATGCCGAAGCCCTGCGCGTGGAGCTGAAAGAATCGAAATCCGAAGCCAAGATCAAGAAATACGCCAAGCGCCTGAAAGTGCTCGAGGCGTTCCAGCGTTCGGGCATCAAGCCTGACTGGATGATCATGGAAGTGCTTCCGGTCCTGCCGCCGGAGCTGCGTCCGCTCGTCCCGCTGGACGGTGGCCGTTTCGCGACCTCCGACCTGAACGACCTGTACCGCCGCGTCATCAACCGTAATAACCGCCTGAAGCGCCTGATGGAACTGCGCGCACCGGAAATCATTACGCGTAACGAAAAGCGCATGCTGCAGGAAGCGGTCGACTCGCTGCTGGACAACGGCCGTCGCGGTAAAGCGATGACCGGCGCCAACAAGCGTCCGCTGAAGTCGCTGGCCGAGATGATCAAGGGTAAGGGCGGCCGTTTCCGCCAGAACTTGCTGGGCAAGCGCGTCGACTACTCGGGCCGTTCGGTCATCGTGGTCGGCCCACAGCTGAAACTGCACCAGTGCGGCCTGCCGAAGCTGATGGCCCTGGAACTGTTCAAGCCGTTCATCTTCAACAAGCTCGAACTGATGGGTCTGGCAACGACCATCAAGGCGGCCAAGAAGCTGGTCGAAATCCAGGAACCGGTGGTCTGGGACATCCTTGAAGAAGTCATCAAGGAACACCCGGTCATGCTCAACCGTGCACCAACCCTGCACCGTCTCGGTATCCAGGCGTTCGAGCCAGTCCTGATCGAAGGCAAGGCCATCCAGCTGCACCCACTCGTCTGCGCGGCGTTCAACGCCGACTTCGACGGTGACCAGATGGCTGTCCACGTCCCGCTGTCGATCGAAGCGCAGATGGAAGCGCGTACGCTGATGCTGGCGTCGAACAACATCCTGTTCCCGTCGAACGGCGAACCGTCGATCGTGCCGTCCCAGGATATCGTGCTGGGCCTGTACTACGCGAGCCGCGAGGCGATCAACGCCAAGGGCGAAGGCATGATGTTCCCGGACGTGTCGGAAGTCATCCGCGCGTACGACAACAAGGAAGTCGAACTGGCGACCCGCATCACCGTGCGTATCGTCGAGTTCCCACGCGTTGCCGGCACCGAGGAATTCGAGCGCACCGTCACGCGCTACGAGACCACCGTCGGCCGTGCGATCCTGTCCGAGATCCTGCCTAAAGGCCTGCCGTTCAGCGTGCTGAACCGCTCGCTGAAGAAGAAGGAAATCTCGAAGCTGATCAACACGTCGTTCCGCAAGTGCGGCCTGCGTGCGACCGTCGTGTTCGCCGACAAGCTGATGCAGTCGGGCTTCCGCCTGGCGACGCGCGCCGGTATCTCGATCGCCGTCGACGACATGAAGATCCCGGACGTCAAGAAGGGCATGATCGCGACCGCCGAAGCGGAAGTGAAGCAGATCGAGCAGCAGTACAGCTCGGGCCTGGTCACCGCCGGCGAGCGTTACAACAAGGTCGTCGACATCTGGGGCAAGACCTCCGATGAAGTCGGCAAGGCGATGATGGACCAGCTGAAAGTCGAGCCGGTCACCCGCCGCGACGGCACCGAAGGCACCCAGGAATCGTTCAACGCGATTTACATGATGGCCGACTCGGGCGCCCGTGGTTCGGCAGCGCAGATTCGCCAGCTGGCTGGTATGCGAGGCCTGATGGCCAAGCCGGACGGTTCGATTATCGAAACGCCGATTACCGCGAACTTCCGCGAAGGCCTGAACGTGTTGCAGTACTTCATCTCGACGCACGGCGCCCGTAAGGGTCTGGCCGACACCGCGCTGAAGACCGCAAACTCGGGTTACCTGACCCGCCGCCTGGTCGACGTGACCCAGGATCTGGTGGTCATCGAGGACGATTGCGGCACCACCAACGGCACCTTCATGAAGGCGATGGTCGAAGGCGGTGAAGTCATCGAAGCGCTGCGCGACCGTATCCTCGGCCGCGTGACGGGCAACGATGTCGTCAATCCTGAAACCCAGGAAACCGTGTACGAAGCCGGCACGCTGCTGGACGAAGACATGGTCGAAGAGATCGAACGCCTCGGCATCGACGAAGTCAAGGTCCGCACCCCGCTGAACTGCGACACCCGTTATGGCCTGTGCGCATCCTGCTACGGCCGCGACCTGGGCCGCGGCTCGATGGTCAACAGCGGCGAAGCAGTCGGCGTCGTGGCAGCACAGTCGATCGGTGAGCCGGGTACCCAGCTGACCATGCGTACCTTCCACATCGGTGGTGCGGCATCGCGTGCAGCAGTGGCATCGTCGGTCGAAGCCAAGTCGAACGGTACGGTCCGCTTCACGGCGACCATGCGTTACGTCACCAACGGCAAGGGCGCGCAAATCGTCATTACCCGTTCGGGCGAAGTGCTGATCACCGACGACCACGGCCGTGAGCGCGAGCGTCACAAGGTGCCGTACGGCGCGACCCTGATCGTCAAGGACGGCCAGGCAGTCAAGGCCGGCACCGCCCTGGCAACCTGGGATCCGCTGACCCGTCCGATCATTACCGAGTACGCAGGTACGATCCGCTTCGAGAACGTGGAAGAGGGCGTCACCGTCGCTCGCCAGGTCGACGAAGTGACCGGCCTGTCGACCCTGGTCGCGATCGATCCGAAGCGTCGTGGTTCCGCAGGCAAGGTTGTGCGTCCGCAGGTCAAACTGCTGAACGAAGAAGGCCAGGAAGTGAAGATCGCCGGCACCGAACACGCCGTGGCGATTGGTTTCCAGGTTGGCGCGCTGATCATGGTGAAAGACGGTCAATCTGTCTCGGTGGGTGAAGTGCTGGCACGTATCCCGACCGAATCGCAGAAGACCCGCGACATTACCGGTGGTCTGCCACGCGTTGCCGAGCTGTTCGAAGCACGTTCGCCGAAAGACGCGGGCATGCTGGCCGAAGTCACCGGTACCGTCGCCTTCGGTAAAGAAACCAAGGGCAAGCAGCGTCTGGAAATCACGGACATGGACGGCAACAAGCACGAGTTCCTGATCACCAAGGACAAGCAAGTGCTGGTCCACGATGGTCAAGTCGTGAACAAGGGCGAGATGATCGTCGATGGTCCGGCCGATCCGCAGGACATCCTGCGCCTGCTGGGTATCGAAGCGCTGGCACGTTACATCGTCGACGAAGTGCAGGACGTCTACCGTCTGCAGGGCGTGAAGATCAACGACAAGCACATCGAAGTCATTGTTCGCCAGATGCTGCGCCGCGTGGCCATCGTCGAAGCCGGCGACACCGACTACATCGTCGGCGAGCAGGTGGAGCGTTCGGAACTGCTGGAAGAGAACGACCGCATGGAAGCCGCAGGCAAACTGCAAGCGACCTACGAGAACGTCCTGCTGGGTATTACCAAGGCATCGCTGTCGACCGATTCGTTCATCTCGGCCGCATCGTTCCAGGAAACCACCCGCGTGCTGACCGAAGCTGCGATCATGGGCAAGCGCGATGGCCTGCGCGGCCTGAAGGAAAACGTCATCGTCGGCCGCCTGATCCCTGGCGGTACCGGCCTGGCATTCCACCGCGCCAAGAAAGAGAAGGAAGTGTGGGAGGCGGAAGAGCGCCAGGCACTGCTGCAGCAGGAGAAGGCCAACATGGCTGCCGAACTGCAGGCGATGGAAGACCAGCAGAATGCGGCGGCTCCGGCTGAGCAGCATCACGGCGACGACGAGTAATCGTTTAGCTTCGCTGATATGAAGACGGCACCCTGAGGGGTGCCGTTTTTTTTGGTGTACGAATTATTCGAGAAGCTAAAAAGAGGCAAATTCGCTAACAGAGACTTCCACCAATGCTTTTCCCGTCGCGAAGATCGAAACCGAAGCTGCATACGTATTCGCCTTCCTTACTTCTACTACACATCACATTGCCCTTGTCACGGAACCGAACACGAGTGCCGCTGCCCTCCATGCATGGGTCGTGTTTGTCGGGCCCAATCTCTTCGAACAGTTCCCTTGCTGCCTGGCCTTCCATTGAAATGGCAACTTTCTTGTTCTTAACGGTCGGGACCGTGGGATCGCCGAGGCTACCGCCGTAAATGCGATAGGTCGTCGCTGCCTTTTTATATGGGCCTGGTTCGCTGTCGCCGGCGCCGGCGCCCCCAGCAAGCGACAATGCCGCTAGCTGCAAAGGTAGTTTGAGCATGCCTCGCCTTGAAAACGCACTTCGACAGGGAATGACCGTGACGACTGGCCAGCAACGGGGTAGTCACCAGGATGGAAGTTCCCTCGCTACATGGACATCCAAAGGAGACATTCTTGGTTATATTCAGCAAGCAATATTGATGCTGGCTAAGGGCCATCGGTCGCCACAGAGCGAGCGTGCAAGAGTAGAGGACAATGTTCGCCATTTAACTCATCCGTACGCCATGCGCCTGTAATGACTGCTATCATCCATCGCTGAGTTATCGTTCTTTCCACGTTCCTTACCCACCAAGCAATATGCCCTGGCCATTTGATGCGACCCCGGACGCCGCGTGCGCGCCTGCCATGCCGGATACCCGCACCTCCGACATGGAACGCCAGATGCGCGCCTTCCCATGGGAAACCACCGCCGTCGGCCCCGTCAGCACCTGGCCGCAAAGCCTGAAGCATGCCGTCCGCACGGTGCTCGACCTGCGCATGCCGGCCTACCTCGCGTGGGGCGAGTCATACATCCAGTTCTTCAACGATGCCTATGTCCCGATTCTCGGCGCCAAAGCGCAAAACGCGCTGGGCGTCGATACCCGCCTCACCTGGCCCGAGGCCTGGCCGACCATCGCGCCGCTGTGGGAACAGGTGCGCCAGGGCGCGACCTTCGCCGACGACGAATTCCAGATCACGCTGAACCGCAATGGTTTTGCCGAGAGCTGCTACTTCAGCCACTCGTACAGCCCGATCTACAGCCCCTCCGGCGCGATCGAAGGCATCTTCGTCACCTGCGTGGAGACCACGAAGGCCGTGATGGGAGAGCGCCGCAAGGCCTACCAGCTCAAGCTGGCCGACACGCTGCGCCGCGAGACGGAGTTCGGCCCGATGCTCAAGGCGACCATCCGCCTGACCAGCGAATACTTCACCGGCTCGAAGGTCGCCTACGTCGAACTCGATGAGGGGCAGCGCAGCTTCTCGGTCAAGGAAGAATGGATGGAAGGCGTCGAGACCGGCGGCGCCCATGGCACGCTGCCACTGGACATGCTCTCGCCCGACCAGCTCGAGCAGCTGCGCGCTGGCACCACCATCTGCATCAACGACGTCAAGACCGATCCGGCCTGCGCGCCGGTCGCCATGCCTTGCTTGAGCCTGGGCATCCATTCGGTGGTCGTGATTCCCCTCAAGGACGGCAACCGCCTGCACGGCGCCGGCTTCCTGTACAAGGACCATGCCTACCGCTGGACCGACGACGACCGCACGCTGGCAGAAGACCTTGCGCGCCGCACCTGGGAAGCGCTGCGCCGCATCCGCGCCGAGGAAGCGCTGCGCGAAGAGACGCGCATGCTCGAACTGCTCAACCGCGCGGGCAATGCGCTGGCGTCGACGCTCGATATCGACACGCTGCTGCAGGCGATCACCGACGCCGCCACCGAACTGACCGGCGCCGAATTTGGCTCCTTCTTCTACAACGGCAAGGACGAGAACGGAGACGCCTACCTGCTGTATACGCTCAGCGGCGCGCCGCGCGAGGCCTTTGCCCATCTCGGCCATCCGCGCACGACAGCGATCTTCGGCCCCACCTTCCATGGCGCCGCGCCGATCCGCAGCGACGACATCACCAAAGACCCGCGCTACGGCAGGATGGGCCCGCACCATGGCATGCCGAAAGGGCATCTGCCGGTGCGCAGCTACCTGGCAGCCTCGGTGTATTCGCGCTCCGGCGAGGTGCTGGGCGGCCTGTTCTTCGGCCATTCGCAGACGCACAGGTTCGACGAGCGCACCGAGCAGCTCATTACCGGTTTCGTGGCGCAGGCCGCGGTGGCCATCGACAATGCGCGCCTGTACGAACTGGCCCAGCGCGCGGCGAAGGAACGCGAAGGATTGCTCGCCAGCGAGCGCGCCGCGCGCGCCGAGGCCGAGCGCCACAGCAAGATGAAGGACGAGTTCCTGGCGATGCTGGCGCACGAGCTGCGCAACCCGCTGGCGCCGATCATCAACGCGGCGCAGCTGCTCAAGATGCCGACCGTGGACGAGAACCTGCGCCTCAAGGCCGGCAACATCATCTCGCGCCAGGTACGCCACATGACGGAGCTGGTGGACGATTTGCTCGACGTGTCGCGCGTGACGCGCGGCCTGGTGAAACTCGATACCGAGCCTTTGGCACTCGACGCCGTGCTGCGCGCCGCCGTCGAACAGGCGCGCCCGCACATCGAGGCGCGCGAGCACCTGCTGACGGTGGAAGCGCCGGCGCTTCCCGTAGTGGTAGCCGGCGACCGCACGCGCCTGGTGCAGGTGCTGGTCAACCTGCTCAACAACGCGGCCAAGTACACGCCGCCGCAGGGCCGCATCACGCTGCGCCTGGAAGCCAGCCTGGAGGCGGCGCGCATGACCGTGATCGACAACGGCTGCGGCATGGACGCCAAGCTGCTGCCGCACGTGTTCGACCTGTTCACCCAGGCCGAACGTACGCCGGACCGCTCACAGGGCGGCCTCGGTATCGGGCTGGCGCTGGTCAAGAGCATCGTGCAGATGCATGGTGGCCAAGTCGAGGCGCACAGCGATGGCCTGAACCTGGGCACCTCGGTGTCGGTGCTGCTGCCGCTGGTCGATGCGGCCGGCGCCCCGGGCCCCGCGCACCTGCATTCGGCGGCGCGAACCGTGTCGCCATGCCTGCTGACCATCGTCGACGACAACGTCGATGCGGCCCAGTCGCTGGCGGTGTTGCTGCGCGCACAGGGCCATAGCGTGAACGTGTTCGAAGATGGCGTGCGCACGCTGGCTTCCAGCGAGATCGCGCAGACGCATGCCTTCATCCTCGACATCGGCCTGCCCGACATGACCGGCTACGAGCTGGCGCGGCGCCTGCGCCGCGAGCATCCGCAGGCAGTGTTCATTGCGCTCACCGGCTACGGGCAGGAGCGCGATCGCGACCTCTCGAAAGCGGCCGGCTTCGACTACCACCTGGTAAAACCGGTGGAGTTCCGCGCGCTGGCGGACATCCTGGCGCAGCTGCCGCAGTCCCAAGCGGCCGCACAGGAAGAGGCGCCGCGCAAGCCGGAGCCGGATGTGGCCGAACTGGCTTGATGTATGCCGGCCTGGCGCCGGCGAACCGGTGTCGCTTCCCCGGGGCCTCTCCTGCGGAACGCCCCCGTCAAGGGGGATGGCATACACTTGTTCCGGTTCTCGTTTACTCACCCGACTCCAAGGAGCTAGTCATGAAGATTCGCTGGATCTGTGCCGTCTTACTGGGCGCGAGCTGCGCCGCCGCCCATGCTGCCGATGTGAAGGTCGCCATGAAGATGGCGACCGAGAAGGGGGAGGGCGCCAGCGTGGGCACCGTCACCATTAGCGAGACCGCCCATGGCCTGGTGTTTACCCCGGCGTTGACCGGGCTGCCCGCCGGCCTGCACGGCTTCCACGTGCATGAAAATGGCAGCTGCGGCCCGAACCAGAAGGATGGCAAGACGGTGGCTGCAGGCGCCGCGGGCGGCCACCTCGATCCGGCCAAGACCGGCAAGCATGGACTGCCGTGGGGCGAAGGCCACCTGGGTGATTTACCGGCCTTGAGCGTCGATGCGAACGGAGCGTCCGCCAATCCGGTGCTGGCGCCACGCCTGAAGCTGGCAGACGTCAAGGGCAAGGCCTTGATGGTGCATGCGGGTGGGGATAATCATGCGGATCATCCGGCGCCGCTGGGTGGTGGGGGTGCGCGGATGGCTTGTGGGGTGATTCAGTAAGTGAAATAAAATTTCAGTAGTGCGCTTTATATGAAATAAAATTTCACTCGTAGGGTGGGCGGCTTCACCCGTCGCGAGGAATACCTCGCACCGCGTGTGCCGCCCGCGCGTTCAACCACGACATGGTTAGACGCGACATCCGTTCATGCGTCGGTTGAACGCGCGGGCGGGAGACCCGCCCACCCTACGAAAGCGAGACGATAGCGATTACTTCGCCGCCGTACGCGCCTTTCCGAACGGATCACCCGCCTTCCACTGCGGCGCCTTCGGCGAATCCGCCACCATGCGGCCCAGGTTCAGCGTGAACTGCGCCTGCTGCACCATGCCCGACAAATCCCAGTTCGGATCGTATTCATCCGACACCTGGTGGTAGCGCGCGCGGTAAGCTTTCTGCTTGGCGTCGCTCGCTTCCACGTCCTTCACCCAGCCGTGACCCGCGCCCACCGAGAATGCCGGCACGCCGGCCTTGGCGAAGCTGAAGTGGTCGCTGCGGAAGTAGCCGCCGGCGAGGTCCGGCTTGCTTGCTGCGATCTGCAGGCCCATGCTCTTGGCGGTGGCTGCTGCCATCGCGCCCAGGTCGGTGCGCTCGCTGCCCGGGGTGCTGACGTCCTTGACCAGGCCGACGAAGTTCAGGCTGTCCAGGTTCAGGTTGGCGACGGTCTTCTCGATCGGCCACAGCGGCTTGGTGGCATAGGCGGCGCTGCCCAGCAGGCCCTGCTCTTCGGCCGCGACCCACAGGAACATCTGGCTGCGCTTGGCCGGGTTGCGCGAGGCTTGCTCCGCCATCGCCAGCAGCGCGGCGGTGCCCGAGGCGTTGTCGACCGCGCCGTTGAAGATGGTGTCGCCCTCGCTACCCTGCTTGCCCATGTGGTCCCAGTGCGCGCTGTACACCACGACTTCGTCCTTGAGCTTTGGGTCGGTGCCCGGCACGACGCCGGCCACGTTGAATTCGTTCAGCGTACGCACTTCGGCACGCGCCTCGCCCTTCACACGCGCATTGAGTACGACCGGCTTGAAGGCCTTGTCTTCGGCCGCGAGGCGCAGCTTGTCGAGGTCCTGGCCGCTGGCGGCGAACAGCTTGCGTGCGGTGGCGTCGGTCATCCAGCCCTGCAGGCCGGTGCCCAGCTTGCCCTCGGCCAGCTGGAAGCGCTCTGCAGAGGCCCAGCTGTTTTGCACCACGCTCCAGCCATACGAGGCCGATGCGTCGGTGTGGATCAGCAGCACGCCGGCGGCGCCCTGGCGCGCGGCTTCTTCGAGTTTATAGGTCCAGCGGCCGTAATAGGTCAGGCCCGCGCCATTGAAGCGCTTTGGCTCCGCTGCGGTCGGCGCCGGGTCGTTCACCATCATGACGATGACCTTGCCCTTGACGTCCACGCCCTTGAAATCGTCCCAGCCTTCTTCCGGCGCGTTGATGCCGTAGCCGACGAAGACCAGCTCCGCGTCGAGCGTGTGGTCCGGCTTGGCATCGCCCGGTCCCCAGACCCAGTCGGAACCGAATTGCAGCGGCAGCGCCTGGCCGCCGGCGATGATGCCCAGATTGCTCTTCTGCGGCAGCGAGCGCACGCCCGCGATCTTCACCGGCTGGCGGAAGCTGCCGTTATTGGCCGGCTGCAGGCCGGCGGCGGCGGCTTGCGTTTCCAGGTAAGTAACGGTCAGTTCGCCACCGCGCTGGCCGGTGCCGCGGCCTTCGACGGCGTCGGACGACAGGAAGGCCAGGTGGGCGCGCAATGGCGCTTCCTTGACGGTCGCAGCTTGTGCGGATTTTGGCGACTTGGCTGCGCCGGCGGCGTGGGCCGGATAGGCCAGCGCCAGGCTGCCCGCGAGGGCGGTGAGGACAACGGAGGAGACGATCTTGTACATGGAATCCTGCTGCGTAAGTTGAAGGGTAAAGCACTGGGTGCGTCGAGCATTGTATGCCAACTGCTCAGTAAAACCGCAGCACGTCCGAGGAGATTGTCATGCCCGTTCCCGGCATCCGCGGCGGCGCGCCGGGCGGCAGCAGGTGGGTCGGCAGGCCGGGCATGCGTTCCTCGACCACGATCGCCAGCAGGTCTTCGGCCTTGGCGTCGACCGTGAAGCGCAGCAGCCCGTCCTCCATCCCGTACAGCGACATCGACCATCCACCTTCGCTCGAGGTCAGCACCCGCCCGTTGACGGTCGAGCGCAGCGGCTTGGTGCCGGCTGCCCACAGCTCGATATGCGGTGCGCGGTTCTTCGAGCGCAGCGTGAATTCAAGCTGCCGCGTGGTTTGCTTCGCGTTGGTCGAGGCCAGGGCTGGATTCTTCAGCAAGAACGCTTCGGGGAAGGCGATGCGGTCTTCGCGCGGCGCGATCGCATACCACTGGCGCGGGCTGTGCCAGCCGAAGACGTCGACATGGATTACCGGCTGCGCCAGGCCAGGGAACAGGGACTTGGACCAGCCGTCGAGCGGCTGCGGCGGCAGCAGCCAGTAAGCGCGCCAGCTGTTCATGTCCTTGAAATAGACCAGGCGGTCCGGTTCCACCATGACGCGTTCCTGCGGCGCCGGGCTGGCGCCGCGCTCGGGCGCAGGCAAGGCCGCGCAACCGGCAAACACCAGCACCAGCGCCGGCCCTGCGACACGCCCGACCGGCACCAGCAGCAGCACGCTCGCGAAGCACAGCATCAGGATGGCGACAACCAGCGCCGGCACATACAGTCCCTGCGGCGCCAGCTCGGTCCAGGCATCAAGCAGGGCTGGCATGAACAGCACCAGCGCGGGAATGAGTCCGGCGGCCACGATCGCGAGGCGGGCCATGGAGCCGGGTGCAGCCTGCAGTGCCGTGAAGGCGCCAAGTGCCGCCACCAGCGGCCACGCGAGCAAATAGGCCACCTCGGGCGCCGCCAGCAATACCCCGACCAGGACTGCGGTGATCCACGCCATGGCACCGAGGAAGACCGGGACGCCGCCGGCCAGCCAGCGCAACACGTAGAGCGCGCCGACGAACAGGCAGCCGCTCATAATCGCGAACACCAGCACCGGCTCATGGCTGGCGGCCTGCGTCAGTGCGATCACTTCCTCGCGCCGCTCCCACAGGCCCATGCGCGCCGCCAGCAGGATCAGCGCGATGCCGAAGAAGCCCTGCACCAGCGGCGCCACCGTGGTGTCGGATTCCGCCAGTGCGCGCCGGTAGCCCCGCACCAGCAGCACGCAACTGAGCACCGCCAGGCCCCAGGACAGGAAGGCCGAATGCCGGACGCTGCCCACCAGCGGCAGGGTGAAATAGCTGTGCGCGTAATGGACGCCGCGTCCCAAGGATGCGTCGCCGAAGTGGCGCGCCAGACGCAGCATGGTGTCGCCCAGTTGCCCCAGCATGGCCGGGTCCAGGCGCTGCGGCGTATCGAGCACGCGCTCGGCATCGAAGCGTTTGCCGGTATTCGCGAACAGCAGGGCAGGGGCATCGATGCCGGCGAGCGGCCCGATACGCAGCGGGTCGGGCAGCAGCCTGGCCAGTCCGGCCACCATCGAAGAACCCTCGACGCCCGGCACTGCCGTGGAAACGCCGCGCAGTACCGCACTTCCGGCGCCCGCAGCATCGACCAGTACCGGCGGCCCGCTGCTCCCCGCGCTGTCGAAGCGCAGGGCCAGGCCCACCTGCCGCGCCCACGGATGCTGTTCGGCGAAGCCTTTCGCGCCCAGTGCACCGACGCTCTCGCCATCGGCAAACAGCAGCACGATGTCGTTCGCTCGCGCAGGGCTTGAACTCAGCACCCGGGCGGTTTCCAGCAGCGCCGCCACCTGCGCGCCCGAACGGGCCGCGCCCAGCGTGGTCTTGCCGGTGTCGTAGTGCGCCGCGAGCAGGAGCGCAGGGCGCTGCATGCTGCCAGGCGCATTTCCCGGGATACGCACGAGGATGTTGTGGACCACACCCAGGGTCACATGCCTGCCGCCCCAGTACTGGATCACCGATTTCTGCACGGTGGTTTTCTGCACCAGCGGCGCCAGGCCCATGCCACGCAACTGGCCCACGATATAGTCGCGCGCCCTGGCGTTGGCGCCGGTCGCGATCGGCCGCGGCTCGCTTGCCAGCACCGCCACGTGGCGCAGCATGCGCTCGAGCTGGGGCGCTCCGGCCGGCGCGGGCAGTGTGGTGGCGGGTGCGATGGCCAGCCAGGCCAGTGCACCCAGGGTCAGGCAGGCGGCCGCCAGCGCGGCCAGGCCAAGGGCACGCGGCGGCGCCCTCAAGGATCCAGCGGTAAGCATCTTCTCTCTCCAGTTATTGGTATTGTTGTCGGTACTGCGGGTGTGTCGGTGTGCGGCCTCCAGGGTCGACGGCGAAACTGCGGGCGAAAAAAAGCCCGCCAGGCTAAAAGCTGGGGCGGGCGAAGAGGGGGAAAACCCGGGAAACCTATTCGAGGGTCCAGACGTAGGCGATCTGCGCCCATCCGGCTTCGGCGACGCCGGCATTCATGGCTGGCTTGAACTGGCACAGGCTCAGGGCATTCACCGCGGCGCGGTCCAGGTCACGCGAGCCGCTCGACTTCTGCACCCGCGAACCCTGCACCCGGCCGTCGGCGCCCACCATCAGCGCCAGCGTCACGGTGCCGGTCTCGCCATTGCGGGCCGCACTCACCGGATACTCCGGCTTGGCGCAACCGTTGGCATCGGCCAGTACGGCGCTGCGCATTTCGCCCGGATTGCTGTTCGAGGCCGGCGGCGCCGGCGGTGCGTCATTCTGCGAAGGCAGTGCCGGTTCCGGCGCCGGATCTGGCTCGGTGCTGGCCTGGACCTGGTCTTCCATTGGCGGAGGTGCCACCTCGACTTCGGTCTTCGGCACCACGATGTCCGGCTTGCTGACTTTCTGCTGCGGCTGCGGTGGTTCCGGCGGTGGTGGAGGCGGGACCTCCGGCTGCATCCAGACGATCTTGTCGTCCAGCAGGGCCGGCAGGCTGATGGTCTTGCTGTTCATCATGTTGACCATGCCCACCGCCACCAGGGCATGCAGGCCGGCGACGAGAGCGAACTTGCCGGCCTTGCCGCCGGGCGCATCATTGATTTGCGAAAAGTGCATGGTGTTCTCCTTTTTTTGTCGCACGGCGACTGGGTCGCAGAACTTTTTACCTCAGGAAAGATATGCATAAGACAGCTTATGGAATCAATATATGCTAGAGCCTAGCAATTAGTAAAGCGAATTCGTAGTAATTTTGATTCCATGTGTAAGAGTGCTGGCGCCAGCCCCCAAGGAAAAGCGGGCACTCGCATCGTGACGCGTTGTATGAAATAATCCTTCTATCACCCGCACCCGTTCCGTCCATTGGCACACATAGCTGCCAGAACTTGGTAAGCGAATGTAAGCGGGCCTCAAGACAGGAGTAAAAGTGGTGTCCGAACAGAAAAACCCGATTCGCGTCATGCTGGCCGACGACCATCCGATCGTCATGACCGGCTTTGCCATGTCGCTGGAAGCGGCAGGCATGCAGGTAGTGGGGCAGGCCAAGACCCCGAGCGAGGCGGTGGCGCTGTATGCGTCGCAGCAGCCCGACGTGGTCATCCTCGACATGCGCTTCGGGACCGAGCTGACCGGCCTCGATGCCGCACAAAGCATCCTGAAGGACGACCCGGGCGCGAAGATCATCTTCCTGAGCCAGTTCGACCAGGACAGCCTGATCAAGGAAACCTACCGCATGGGCGCGCATGCCTTCGTCACGAAAGATTGCGACCCGTCCGACCTGGTGACCGCCGTGCGCCACGCCCACGACGGCAAGCTGTACTTCCTGCCGCAGATCGCTTCGCGCCTGGCCAGCATGGCGGTGCGCGGCGACGTCACACCGCAATCGCAGCTCGATGAGCGCGGGCTCGAGATCTTCAAGCTGATGGCCGAGGGCATGACCAATGCCGAAATCGCCGAGAAGCTCGATTTGTCGACCAAGACCATCAGCAATGTCAGCCAGTCGATCAAGGAGAAGCTGGGCGTGCACCGCCAGGCCAACATCACGCTGCTGGCCGTGAAGCACGGCCTGATCGAACCTTAAGCCGCCGATGCAGCCCTTCCGGTTCCTGCGCACGGCCTGCGCTGCGCTCGCGCTGCTTGCCTGCGCGGCGCAGGCGGCGCCGATGCAGCACGATGCAACGAAGGACGACGAGATCACGGGCTTTCGCTTCCAGATCGTCACCGGCGACGACAGCGAAGTCACGCGCCGCATCGCCGAAGACCTGTACAAGCGCCTGGTGCCCACCTTCGCCGCCTTCCGCACCGAGCTCGGTCAGCGCCGCCGCATGCTCTACGTGGCGATCGGCCCCACCGCCTTGCGCGATGCCGTGGCGCGCCGCTGCGACTGCGTGGTGATCTCGGCCTTCACCTCGAGCCAGGTCTGGCGCGCGGTGACGAAATCCGCACCTGGCCGCGCCGCCTCCATGACCGCCGTGTATGCCGAGCCGGCGCCCGCCGACCAGCTGCGCCTGGCCGCGCTGCTGTACGGACGGCCGGTGCGCGTGGGCGCCATCCTCGGGCGTGACACCGCCTTCCTGCGCCCGACGCTGGAAAACGAGGTCGACGTCCAGCCGCTCGCCCTGGGCGACGACATCAACCATACGCTCAACCGCATGACGCGCTCCGAAGTGCTGCTGGCGCTGCCCGACGGCGACGTCTACAACCCGGAGAACGTGCGCAACATCCTGCTCTCGACCTACCGCCGCAAGCAGGGCGTGATCGGCTTCTCGGCCGACATGGTGAAGGTCGGCGCGCTCGCCACCACCTATTCCGAGATCGAGGACATCAACACCCAGGTGGCCGAGATCGCGGCCAGTTTCGTCGCCACCGGCGAGCTGGCCCCGCCGCAGTTCCCGCGCTATTTTCGCACCCTGGTCAATGAAGGCGTGGCACGCTCGCTCGACGTGCGCGTGACCGATGGCGCGCGCAAGTTTGCGCGTGCGCCGGTGCGTCACGCTGCGCCCTTGCGAGCCCCGTCGGTGGCCCACTCCGCCGGCGCGCCGCTCATTCCGTCGATTGCTCCACTACCGGCCCCCGTGGCGCCCAAGCCATGACGCTGCGCTTCTGGCGCGGCTGGAGCATCGGCCGGCGCATGACCTTCATCACCATGCTGCCGGTGGCCTGCCTGTTCACCTCCTTCGTGTGGTACTCGTGGTATTCGCACCGCTCGCAGGTGGCCGAGGAACTGTCCGAGCGCGGACGGATCCTGGCGCGCGCGCTGGCGGAGACCAGCGAATACAACGTCATCTCGGGCAACCTGTCCGACCTGCGCCTGACCATCAACGGCCTGGTGCAGTCCGACAGCAGCCTGTATCGCATCGAAGTGGTGGGCGTGGACGGCACCCAGGCGGTGCGCGTGGATTCCGAATCGGCCATTGACGCCCAGCCGCATTATTACGAGGCGCCGATCAAGAAGCAGGTGGTGTGGATCAACCTGTTCACCGACAACGGCACGCCCCACGTGTCCGCATCGAGCCTGCTGCGCCCGCCGACGCTCACCACCGAGATCGTCGGCTGGGTGCGGGTGACGATGTCGCCCTCGAACATGATGGCCAAGCAGACCCGCCGCTTCCAGTTTGAGCTCGGCATCGCGGCGCTGGCGCTGGCGGTCAGCGGCATCCTGGCCTGGGTGCTGGCGCGCTCGCTCACGGTGCCGCTGCGCGAAGCCATCGGGGCGCTGAGCCGCATCCGCAACAGCGACTTCCGCGTGCACCTGCCGGTCACCACCGGCGGCGAGATGGGCGAGCTGCAGGCCTCGATCGGCGAGATGGCGCTGGCGCTGGACGAATCCAAGCGCGACCTCGAGAACAAAGTGGCCGAGCGCACCCGCGACCTGCTCGCCTCGCGCAACGAAGCGCTGCGCGCCGACGCCGACAAGCGTAAACTCATCCAGAAAGTAAATTCGATCATCGAGGACGAGCGCAAGAGCATCGCGGTCGAGATCCACGACGAACTCAATGCCTCCCTGATCGCCGCGCGCCTGGAAGCGCAGGCCATCGGCGCCCTTGCGGCCAAGGCCGTGCCCTGTCCAGAGATCGACGAGATCGGACGCAAGTCGCAGGCCATCACCAAGCTGGCGCTCGACCTGTACGCCAACGGCCGCCGCCTGGTGCGGCGCCTGCGCCCCGAAGTGCTCGACATGCTGGGACTGCACGGCGCAGTGGAAGAGATGGTGCGCCACTACGACAGCGGCTCCGGCTGCGGTTTCGAATTCCACGGCGAGGGCGATTTCTCGCGTCTGCCCAACGAACTGGCCATTTCGGCCTACCGCATCGTGCAGGAAGCGCTGTCGAACATCATGAAGCACGCGCAGGCGACATCGGCCCAGGTGCGCCTGGTGCTGGACGAAGGCGCGCAGACGCTGCGCATCGTCGTGGCCGACGACGGCAACGGCTTCGATCCGGCCAGCGCCTCGGAAGGCATCGGCATCATCGGCATGCGCGAGCGCGTGTACGCGGTGCACGGCGTGATGGACGTGCGTTCCAGCCCGGGTGGCGGGACCGTGCTGGCGATCACGCTGCCGCTCACCGCACCGGTTGCCGTGCCGACTACCATTCAGTAACTCCAACACAAAGCAAACCATGTCCAACGAACTGCTGACGCCCTATGAACAGGGCAACCTGAACCAAACCACCACCCTGCGCGACTGCATCGCCTGGTACGAAGACCTCGCGCGCCGCTATCCCGGCGTGCTGCACTTTACCCAAGTGGGCGTGTCCGATGCGGGCGTGCCGATCCACGCGGGCGTGGTAACGAGCGATGGCGTGTTCGACCGCGAAACCATCAAGCGCTCTGGCCGTCCGGTCTTCTTCAACAACAACGGCATCCATCCGGGCGAGCCGGAAGGTGTGGACAGCTGCATGGCGCTGGTGCGCGACTTCTGCACCCAGCCCGAGCGCCTGGCCGCGCTGAAAGACACGGTTTTCCTGTTCGTCCCGCTGTACAACGTGGACGGCAGCCTGAATCGCGCCGACACTTCGCGCGTGAACCAGGACGGCCCCGAGCAGTTCGGCTTCCGCGGCAACAGCCGCCACCTCGACCTGAACCGCGACTTCGTCAAGTGCGACACCCTGACCGCCCGCGTGTTCAACCAGCTGTTCACCGCCTGGGACCCGGACGTGATGGTCGACACCCATACCTCCAACGGCGCCGACTACAGCTACACGATGACGCTGATCCACACGCAGGCGGACAAGCTGGGCGAAGAGCTGGGCGGCTTCCTGCGCTCGACCATGCTGCCGGCCATGTACGCGGGCATGGAAGCGCGCGGCTGGCCGACCTGCCCGTACGTGAACCCGGTCAAGGACAGCCCGGACCACGGCATCGCCGAGTTCCTGGAAACCGCGCGCTTCTCGACCGGCTACGCGGCCCTGCACCACACGATCGGCTTCATGCCCGAGACCCACATGCTCAAGCCGTTCAAGGACCGCTACGAGTCGATGCGTGCGCTGGTCGAGACCGCCCTGGAGTTCACTGTGAAGCACGCCGGCCAGATCCAGGCCCTGCGCCGCGCCGCCAAGCAGCTTGGGCGTACCCGCAGCGAGTGGCCGATCCACTGGGCGATGGACGACACGAATCCGTCGTCGTTCCGCTTCAAGGGCTATGAAGCGAAGTACAAGCCAAGCGTGCTGGGAACCTATGCGCGCCTGTCCTACGACCGTTCGAGCCCGTGGGAACGCGACATCGCCTACTACAACAGCTTCCCGGCCGACATCACCGTGCCGGCGCCGCGCGCCTACATCGTGCCGCAGCAGTGGCGGGAAGCGATCGAACGCCTGCAGTGGAATGGCGTGCGCCTGGAGCGCGTGGAAAGCGACCGCATGCAAGACGTCGACTATTACCACATCGTGTCGGTGACCTCGCGCCCGAACGCCTACGAAGGCCACATGTTCCACGACGACGTGGTGCTGGAACGGCGCCGCGGCCAGGTCCAGCTGCGCGCCGGCGACTTCATCGTGCCGCTCGACCAGGACAATGCGCGCTACGCCGTGGAGACGCTCGAGCCGCAGGCCCACGACAGCTTCTTCCGCTGGGGCTTCTTCAACAGCGTGCTGGAGAAGAAAGAAGCGTATTCGGACTACGTGTTCGAAGACCACGCGGCGGAACTACTGAACGACGAGCCGGCGCTGGCAGCGAAGTTCGAGGAGTGGAAGCGTTCGAATCCGGCGCTGCTGGGCAACCAGGAGGCGGTGCTGGACTTTATCTTTGCGAACTGCGAGCGCTATCGCGAGCCGGAGTGGAGGCGGTATCCGGTGTTCATGATCGGCTGATCTCGCATCGAACGCCGATGCAGCCGGCACTCGTAGGGTGGGCGTAAAACAGTCCACTGGACTGTTTTACCTGCCCACGCGTTCAACCATGGCGTGCATTGCCACAACGCCACCGTGAGTTGAACGCGCGGGCGGGAGACCCGCCCACCCTACGAGCCGCGTCTATTTAGCCTCAGCAATCCACCGATCCACCTTCGCCTCCAGCACCGCCAGCGGCAGCGTGCCTTCCTCCAGCACGACCTTGTGGAACTCCGGAAGGCTGAACTTGCTACCCAACGCATCTTGCGCGCGCTTGCGAAGCTCCATGATCTTCAGCGATCCGATCTTGTAGCCCAGCGCCTGCGCCGGCCACACCATGTAGCGCTCGATCTGGGCGCGTGCCTCGTGCTCCGAATAGCCCAGCGTATCCTGGAAATATTTGATGGCGCGCTGACGGCTCCAGCCCTTCGCATGCAGGCCCGTGTCCACCACCAGGCGCGCTGCGCGCAGCATCTCGTCGTTCAGGTGGCCGAAATAATCTTCCGGCTTGTCGAACAGGCCCATCTCCTTGCCCAGGGTCTCGGCGTAGAGGGCCCAGCCCTCGGTAAAGGCATTGTTGCCGCCGAATTTGCGGAAGTTCGGCAGGCCCAGTTCCTGCACCAGGGCGATGTGGAAGTGGTGGCCCGGCTGGCCTTCGTGCAGGTAGAGCGTGACCATGCCGGTGCTGCCGTACTGTTTCGGGTCGTTCACCACCGACCAGAACACGCCCGGACGCGAACCGTCCACCGCCGGCGGCGTGTAGTGGTCGGATGCAGTCGCGCGCGACAGTTCCGGTTCCAGGCGCAGGTCGAGCGGCGACTTCGGCATCAGGTTGAACAGGCTAGGTAGCTTGGTGCGCACTTTCGCATCGAGCTCGCGGAACACGTCGATCACCTGCTGGTCCGACGTAAACGGCTTGAACTTCGGCTGCTCCGACACCCAGCGCGGCAGGCCGGCGGCCGGGCCGGTATAGCCCATCTTCGGTCCAGTCACGCCGTATTCGCCCTGGATGCGCGCCACTTCCTTCAGGCCGATCTGGTGGATCTGGTCGGGCGTGAGGCTGGTCGTGGTCATGGCCGCGGCGCGCGCCGCGTACCAGGCGGCGCCCTGCGGCAGCGCATTCCAGCCGGCCGTCGTGCGGGTCTTCGGCAGGTAGTCCTTCTCGATGAAGGTCGCCAGGCGTTTCAAGGCTGGATTGAGCTTGTTGGCGATCGCCTTGCGGTAGGCCGTGGTCAGGCTGCGCTTCTCGGCTGCCGAGAAGCTGGCCGGCATGTTCTTGATCGGCGTGTAGAAGATGCTGTCTTCCGGCTTGCTGGCCACCAGCTGCTTGAACTGCGGCAGGCTTGACAGCATCGGCTCGCGCGGCTGCACCACGCCGCGCCGGATCCCTTCGCGCATGTTCACGATCGACTGGTCGATATGCGGCACCAGCTGGTTCAGGCGGCTCAGGTAGGCGCGGTAGTCGCGCGCCGTGGTGAGCGGCTGGGCGCCCTGGCCGCCGGCGTAGTTCGCCAGGATCACCGGCATGCTGACCATCTGGTCGATCGGGATCAGGTGCTCGGGGAAGGGGGCCAGGCGCAGCGCGGTATCGAGCTCGAACTTCAGGATGTCGTGGCTGGTCTGGTCGCGGCTGCCGAGGCGCTCGCGCGGGATCGCGGACAGCCGCTTCAGGTAGCTGCGGTAGAGTGCGAACTGCTGCTGGCGCAGCTTGGGCGAGATCGACAGGCCCAGCTTGTCGTTGAAGCGGCTGTCGCCGTTTTCGGTGGCCCATACCGGCTCGAAACGCGCCAGCGATTCGTAGTATTCGTCGGCCAGGGCGTTGATCTGGCGGCTTTCAACAGTAGCCGCAGCGGAGGCAGGCTTGGGTGGCGTCGTGGGCGCAGCCGTTACGGGCGCGCAGGCCAGCAGCGCGGCCGCAGCGACGGCGCCCAGTGTAAACAATGCTTTCATCTTGGTTCTTCCCGGATCAGTAGCTGGCCAGCGGCGTCAATGCGCCATTCTTGAAGGTGTAGACGGTGACCGCAGTCTTCTTCAGGTTGCCCTTCGGGTCATAGCCGTAGGTGCCGACCACGCCCTGGTAGCTGATCGTGTGCATCGCCGCGCCGACCTTGGCTGCGTCCAGCGAGTTCGCAGTCTTCATGGCTTGCGCGATGAACCTGGTCTGGTCGTAGAACGAGGGCGCGTACACGTCCGGCTCGCGCTTGAACCGGGCCTTGTAGCTGTTGATGAAGGCCGGGCCGCCCGGCTGCCTGGCGACGATCGCGCCGGCCTGGGCGCAGCGCACGTTCTCGCCGACGGCGGGGCCGCCGAGTTTTGCCATCTCGGGGCTGCACAGGGTGTCGCCGCCCAGCAGCGGCACGTTCAGGCCAAGCTGCTTCATCTGGCGCGCCATCGGGGCGGCCTGCGGCGCATAGCCGCCGAAGAACACGGCGTCCACGCGCTTGGCCTTGAGGGCGGTAAGGATGGCGGCGAAGTCGCTGGCCTTGTCGGTGGTGTATTCGTGTCCGGCGACCTTCATGCCGCTGGCCTGCGCCTGGCGCTTGAATTCCATCGCGATGCCCTGGCCGAAGGCGGTGCGGTCGTCGATGACGCCCACGTTCTTGACCTTCAGTTCCTTGGCGGCGTAGGCCGCGACCGAGCCGCCGACCTGGGTGTCGCTGGCGACGATGCGGAATACGGTCGGGTAGCCGGACTGGGTGATTTTGGGATTGGTGCCGACGGTCGACATCAGGATGCCGCTGTCGTTGTACACGCGCGAAGCGGGAATGGCCACGCCCGAGTTGTACGGGCCGAGCACGAACTTGACGCCGGCGTCGGCGAATTTCTGCGCCACGCTCACGCCCTGTTTCGGGTCGCCGCCATCGTCTTCGGACTGCAATTCGAAGCGCAGGGTCTTGCCGCCGACCTGGAGTTTCTGGGCGTTGAGTTCTTCGACGGCGAGGCGCACGCCGTTCTCGTTGTCCTTGCCGGCGAAGGCGTTGGCGCCCGAGAGCGGACCGCTGACACCGATTTTCACGACCTGTTCGGCGGCAGTGGCCGGAACAGCATGAGCGGCAAGCAGCGCGGCCAGCGCCAGCGGCGCCATGTTCATCTTGGTTGGCATTCCCTTGGTCTCCGTAAGAATCTAACGGTCGCCATCATCGCACGATTCAGAGCGCCTAACAAAACCCCATGGCTGCGTTGCATTCGTCTCGCCGTACTAGCGTACTGTCTTCGACAATGCGCCTTGCCCTGGGGCCTTGCAAGACGCTCTGCTTGTTAGTGGAAATCAGGCGGGCAGGCCGTGCGAGATCAGTTCCAGCGGCAGCGCCGTGGTGTTCTTGATCTGCTCCATGGAGAACGCGGAGGACACGCCGGTCAGGCGCGCAGCCTTGATCAGCTTCTTGTAGAAGCGGTCGTAGCCGGCGATGTCGGTGGTGACGACCTTGAGCAGGTAGTCGACGTCGCCGCTCATGCGGTGGAATTCGAGCACTTCCGGCAGCGCGACCACGGCCGCGGCGAAACGTGCCAGCCATTTTTCATCGTGCTCGGTCGTGCGGACGCTGACGAAGACGGTCACCGGCAGGCCGACCTTGTTGCGGTTGACGATGCTGACACGGCTTTCGATATACCCGTCTTCCTCGAGGCGCTTGACGCGCTTCCAGCACGGCGTACTGGACAAACCGACCTTTTCGCTAAGGCCGGAAATCGAGAGGGTAGCGTCTGCCTGCAATGCGGCAAGAATGGCGCAATCAAACTTGTCGAGTGAATTCATTTTCCAAATGAAGATATATGGAGAATAGATATGCCAATAGTACGCAATATTTCAGAAAAATTGGTATATCTTTACCGGGTCAACTCCGTAACATATTCACTAACAATAACACGATCCGAAGCAACTAATTACCTTTTTGTATTTCTTTATGAACAGCGAACTCTACCTCGACGCCAATGCCACTTCGCCGGTGCTGCCGGCGGCTGCCGCAGCCGCCAACGCTGCAATGGGGGCCTGTTTCGGCAACCCGAGCAGCAGCCACGCCAGCGGCTTGCGCGCCAAGGCCTTGCTCGATGCGGCCCGTGCATCGGCGCGCCGCGTGCTGGGTGCGGCAAAGGGCAGGGTGCTGTTTACGAGTGGGGCCACCGAAGGCATCCAGACCGCCGTGCTGTCGGCGCTGTGCGCGGTGCGCGAGCGCCGGCTGCGTGGCGAGACTTGCGGCGACCTGCTGGTGTATGGCGCCACCGAGCACAAGGCGGTGCCGGAAAGCCTGGCGCACTGGAACCGCTTGCTGGGAACCGGCCTGGAACTGCGCGCCTTGCCGGTCGATGCCGACGGGCGCCATCGCCTGGACCTGCTGCGCGAAATGGCGCCGCGTGCGGCCTTCGTGTGCACCATGGCGGCCAACAACGAGACCGGGATCGTCTCAAGCCTCGATGGCATCGCCGCCGTATTGCGTGAGACGGCCAGTCCGGCGCTATGGATGGTCGATTGCGTGCAGGCGCTCGGCAAGCTGCCGCTGGCGCTCGACACCACGCGCATCGACTACGCGCCATTTTCGGGCCACAAGCTGTATGCGCCGAAAGGCATCGGCCTGCTCTATGTGCGCGAAGGCGCGCCTTACACGGCGCTGATGTGCGGCGGCGGCCAGGAAAGCGGGCAGCGCTCCGGCACCGAGAACATGGCCGGCATCGCAGGCTTCGGCGCGGTGCTGTCCGCGCTGGAAGAGGGCGGTACCTTTCGCACCCACGCCGAACTGCTGGCATGCCGCGACCGGCTGGCCGGCGCGCTGGTTGACGCCTTCCCCGGCGTCGTCTTCAACGCACCGCTCGAACATGCGCTGCCAACTACCCTGAATTTCTCGGTGCCGAATCGCAGCAGCAAGGAGCTGCTCGATTTGTTCGATGCCGCCGGCGTGCGCGTCAGCGCGGGCTCGGCCTGTTCGGCCGCCCGGGCCGCGCCCAGCTATGTGCTCGACGCGATGGGCGTGCCGGCCGGGCGCAGCGCCTCGGCGGTGCGGATGTCCTTCGGTCCGCTGGTGGACGATGCCTTCATCGACGACGCCTGTACGCGCATCCTGCGCTGCGGCCAGGCGCTGGCGGCCCCCAATCCGCCGGCCGGGCTGGAGCAGCTCGAGTCGGGCGGCGCGAGCGGCTGGCTGCTGTTCGATGCCGAAGGCCGCGACTGCATCGCCATCGATCCGCCGGCCGCGCTGGCGCCCCGCATCGCTGCCGACCTGCGCGCGCGCGGTTGCCGGCTGCTGGCCTGTTTCGACACCAGCCATGGCGCCGGCGGCGCCGACGCCCTGTGCGAATTGATGGATGTCGCGCCAGGTGCCGCGCCCGAGGCCGTGGCGCTCGGCCCGGACCTGCTGCTCAAGGCCGGCGATGCCTTCCTGCTTGGCCGTCCGGAAGGCGCGAGCCTGCCCCCGGACGCCGTGCGCTTCGTCTTCGGCGCCATGCCCAATGACGCCACGCTGGCCACCCTGGCCCTGCGCTGCCACCGCATCGGCGAACCGGCGGTGTCGCGCCCGGGCGCCGAGCCGCTGCCCGACGACGGCATGCACCTCGATCCCGCTGCCGCGCATGCCTACCTGGATGCCCATCCAGATGCGCTGCTGGTCGACGTGCGCGAGTTGCCCGAGCACGCCGCCGGCGCCGCTCACCTGCATGGCCGTGCGGCCCACCATGTGCCGCTGTCGCAGCTGGCCGGACAGGCCGCGACGTGGCTGCGCGACGGCGAACCTCGTCCGCTGGTCTTCATGTGCCGCAGCGGCAACCGCAGCGCGCGGGCGGCACGCCTGTTGCGCCAGCTGGGCCATGCCCAGGCCTGGCACGTGGCGGGCGGCCTGGCGCTGGCCGGCTGAATACGGGGCCCCGGGGTCGCAACATCCCCGCAACAGGGGGGGCGCATCTGCCCCCTGTGTACGTCACCGCACGGTGCCCACCCCACGCTTCTTCTAGCATGATGGAGGCCGTGCGCGCCCTGCCATGTTGGTCTGTTGAATCGCTCCACTGATCCGCCCCGGGCGCCCGGCGCGCCAGCAGTCGACAGCGCACGCCTCCGTACCGAGGAACCTGTTGAACCTGGAGAAGAACCCGATGGCCGAATCCGCGTCCGCGCAGCAAGCTGGTACCGGGCGCGCCGACGCTGACGTGCCGCTAGATGTGCCGATCAATGCGCCGATGAGTGCCGCGCAGCTGGCCGCGCACGGACGCGTGCTCGCGTCCCGCCACCGGCTGGCCGGCGGCAATGGCGCGCCCGGCCTGCGCGTCCTGCTGGCCGAGCAAGGCGATGCCTTCGACGCTGCCTGCACGGCGCTCGACCGTGCGCGCCAGGGTGGCAGCGAGCTGCCGGCCGCCGCCTCTGCGATCCTCGACCACACCCCACTGATCGACGCCCAGCTACGGCTGGCCCGCGGCCAGCTGCTGCATGACGACAGCGTGCTGCCCTGCCTGGGACAGCCCGCCGTCGCACGCCTGCAGGCCCTGGCGCATGAGGCAGTGGCGCAGGGCGCCGGCCGCATCGAACGAGACAGCCTGGTGCGCTTCCTCGCGGCCTATCAGGAAGAAGCCCCCCTGCTGCTGGCCGAGCTGCGCCTGCTGCCTGCCGCCTTGCGCCTGGCGCTGCTGGGCAGCCTGCGCGGCATCGCCGTGCGCAGCGAGCGCGCCTGCCGCGAGCGCGCACTGGCCGGCGGCTGGGCCACGCGCATGGTCGAAACCGCCGAGCAGCGCTCGGGTGACCTGATCCTGCTGGTGGCCGACATGGCGCGCGCCATACAGCCGATGGGCAGCAGCTTCGTTGCGGAACTCGCGCGCCGGCTGCAAGGACAGGGCGGCGCGCTGGCGCAGGCGCTGGCCTGGATCGATGCGAGACTGGCAGACGACAATTCCAGCATCGCCCAGCAGGTACAGGACGAACGCGGCGCGCTGGCCGCCGACGGCATCCGCGCCGCCCACTGCCTGGCCAGCCTGCGCCTGCTCGGCGGGATCGACTGGCGCGCGGTGCTCGAAGAGCTCAGCCCCATCGAGGCAAGGCTGCGCACCGACCCCGATGGCAGCTACCCGCACATGGACGGCCCGACGCGCGACCTGTACCGCCGCAGCATCGAAGAGCTGGCGCGCCGCACGAAGCGGCTGGAACCAGAGGTGGCGAATGAAGCGCTGGCGCTGGCCGGTGTGCACCGTGCGCCTGCCGAGGGCGGCCTGGATGCGCGCCACCGCCATATCGGTTACTACCTGTGCGGCCCGGGTACCGCTGCGCTGGAGGCGCGCCTGCAACCGCGCCCCGGCCTGGCTGCAGGCTTGCGCCGGCGTGTCACCCAGATGCCGCTCGCGCTGCGCATCGGCGCCACCGGCGTGCTGACGCTGCTGTTTGCGATCGCCGCCGTCGTGTGCGCGCGCCAGGGCGGCGCCGGGCTGGTGCTGCAGGCGGCCGTCGGGCTGCTGGCGCTGCTGGGGGCCAGCCAGCTGGCCGATGCCCTGGTCGACATGATGGCCACCTGGCTTGCGCGGCCTCCCGCCACGCCGCGCATGGATTTCAGCACCGGCATCCCGGACCATGCCCAAGCGCTGGTGGCGGTCTCCGCGCGCCTGAGAACCAGCGCGCAAGTCGATGCGCTGTGCCGCGACCTTGAAGTGCGCTATCTCGCGAACCGCGACCCGCGCCTGCGTTTCTGCCTGCTGGCCGACCTGCACGACGCCGAAGCCGAGGCGCTGCGCGGTGATGCTGGGCTGGTCGCACGCGCGGTCGAGGCGATCGACGCCCTCAACCGCAAGCATGCGCAGCGCCACACCTTTACCACCCTGGACGAAGACGGCCAGCCGGCGGCCAGCACGCAGCGCATTGAACCCTTCCTGCTGCTGCAGCGCCCGCGCATGTGGAACAGCGGCGAGCATGCGTGGATCGGCCGGGCGCGCCGCCGCGGCCAGCTCGCCGACCTGAATGCCTATCTGGCGGGCACGGGACGCGAGCGTTTCGCCTGCAGCGCCGGAAACACCGCCGGCCTGGCGGAAGTGCGCTATGTGATCACCCTCGATGCCGCCATCGACCTGCCGCGCGACGCGGGCAGGGCGCTGGTCGGCGCCATGGCCCACCCGCTCAACCAGCCGGCGCTTGGCGCCGACGGCAGCCGTATCCTCAAGGGCCACGGCATGCTGCGCCCGGCCATCGGCGGAGCGCTGCCGGGCAGGCAGGCCTGCCGCTACCAGCGGCTGTGGACCGGGGCCCGGGGCACCTGGGCAGCGGCGCTGGCCGGGCACGAATGCGACACCCAGGGCATGTTCGGCTGGGCTGCAATCTATGACGTCGACATCTACGAACGGGTGCTGCGCGAGCGCCTGCCGGACGATGCGCTGCTCAAGCCGGGAGCGGTCGACGAGGGCTGCCTGCACGCGGCGTTCGACTGCGACGTACGGCTGGAGGAAGCCTTCCCCGACAACTACGGCGAGCACGCCGTACGGCGCCACCGCACGGTGCGTGCGGCCTGGCAGTCGGCGGGCTGGGTGCGCCGTGTGGTCGGCAAGGCCGGCGGAAAGCCCGAAGCCAACCCGATGACGGCGGCCTACCGCTGGCGGCTGTTCGACGCGCTGCGCGACAGCCTGGTGGCCCCGGCGCTGGTGCTCCTGCTGGTGCTGTGCTGGACTGCGCTCGCGGCGCCCGCGTTCTGGATGGGCGCCGTGCTGTCGGTGTTCTTCCTGCCCGCGCTGGCCGGCAGCCTGGTGGCGCTGGCCGACCGCCCGCACGACGCGCCATGGCGCCAGCATCTCGATGCCTGGGCGCGCGGCGCCCGCGCGGCGCTGGTGCGCGGTGCGCTGGCGGCCAGTTTCCTGCCGCATGCGGCCTGGTGCCAGGCCGACGGGGTAGCGCGCGCGGTATGGCGCCGCCACGTGTCGCGCCGGCGCCAGCTCGAGTGGCGCCTGCCGGCGCTGTCGCGCCCCGCCCGCGAGATCGCCAACAACTGGATCACGATGTGGATCTCCCCGGTGCTGGCGGTGTCGGTGGCCCTGCTGCTGACCTTTGCCAATCCCTATTCGCTGTTCACTGCGGCGCCGGTGTTGCTGGTGTGGTTCCTGTCGCCGGCGCTGGCATGGTGGACCAGCCTGCCGGTGCGCCAGCGCCCGCCGCGGCTGCCGGCCGCGCGGCAAGCGTTTGTGCAGCGGCTGGCGCGCCGCAGCTGGAGCTTCTTCGAAGACCACGCCGGCCCGGCCAATAACTGGCTCCCGCCGGAAAGCGTGCAGGAGCACCCGCATCCACTGGTGGACGGACGCACCACCCTGGGCGGCATGGCGCTCGGGCAGCTAGCCACGCTGGCGGCGCGCGACTTCGGTTTCCTGCCGCCAGGCGAGTTGCTCGGGCGGCTCGACGCCTCGCTGGCGTCGATGGCCCTGCTGGAACGCTGGAACGGCCATTACCTTGCGTCCTACGACAATGCCACGCTCGCACCCTGCGAACCGGCCTTCGTGTCGACGGCGGACAGCGGCTGGCTGGCGCTGGCCCTGCGCACGCTGGCAGTGGGCCTGGACGAACTGCCGGACACGCCGGTTTGCGGACCGCAGGCGCTGGACGGGATCCGCGCCGCCCTGCATGTAGTGGACGAACTGGCGGCCGGGCAGCCGTCGAAGGTGCGCGAGCGGGTGGCCGCCGTGTGGGGGGCACTCGATCCGAAACGCTGCCGCGCAGCCGATACCTTGCCCGGCCTGAGCGAATGCCTGCGCCACGTGGCCGACGCGGCCGATGCGCTCGACACCGCGCTTGTACAGTCCGGCGACGAGGCCTTGCGCAACTGGTCGGCGCGCCTCGCGGCCCAATGCCACGCAGTGCAGGACGACCTCCTGGCACTGGCGCCGTGGATGCGCGCGGTGCAGGAATACGTGTTCGATGCCAGCCTGACGCGCATCCCGAGCCTGCGAGAACTCGCCGCCATCGACCCGGCGGCCGCCACCCAGCCCGGGCTGGCGCGCCTGGTGCGCGAAGGGCGCGACCGGGCAGGGGCGCTGCTGGCACATGCTGCACGGCTGGCCGGGCAGGCGCGTACGCTGGGCACGATGGATTTCGCGGCACTGCTCGACCATGACACCGGATTACTGTCCGCCGGTTGCCACATCCGCGAAAACCGGCTGGATGCCGACAGCTGCGACCTGCTGGCCTCCGAAGCCTGCATGGCCAGCTTCATCGCGGTAGCCCAGGGCCAGCTGCCGCAACAGCATTGGTGGAAGCTCGGGCGCCCGATGCGCGTTGCCGACGCCGAGCAGTTGCTGCTGTCGCGCTCGGGCGCCTTGTCGGATTACCTTGGCCCACCCTTGCTGATGCCATCCTGGCGCGAGTCGCTGCTCGACCATGCCGGGCGCGCCGCCGTTCGGGCCCAGGTCGCCCATGGGCGCCTCCACAACATGCCCTGGGGCTTTTCGGAATCGGCCTGTAATGCGGTCGATGCCATGCTGCGCTTCCAGTTCCGCCGCTTTGGCGTGCCGGCGGCGGCCCTGCGGCGCGGTCTTGAATCCGAACCGGTCGCCGCGCCATACGCGGCCATGCTGGCGCTGCCGGTGGCGCCCGGCGTGGCACTCAGCAACCTCGAACGCATGGCGCACGAAGGATTGAGCGGCGAATACGGCTTCGTCGACGCCGTCGACCATACGCCGGGCCGCCTGCCGCACGGCGAGCAGCGCCACGTGGTGCGCACGGTGGCCGCGCGTCACCAGGGCATGGGCCTGCTCGCGTTGCTGCAGTTGCTGCAGGACGCCCCGATGCAGCGCCGCTTCGCTGCCGATCCAGAACTGCGCGCCGCCCTGCCGCTGCTGCAGGAAGCGCTGCCGTCCAGCGGCGCCTCGCGTCCCGCGCCGTACGCCGCCGCCGCGCGCCAGGCCGGACCGGCCAGCGGCCGGGTCGTCGACAGTCCCGCGTCGGGCAGCGCCATGCCGGAGCTGCAGCTGCTGTCGAACGGCCGTTATCACGTGATGGTGACGAGCGATGGTACCGGCTATAGCGCCTGGGGTGGGGTGCCGCTCACGCGTTGGCAGCCCGACCCGCTCGGCGGGAGCGGAGGCCTGGCCTGCGTGCTGCGCGATACCGATTCCGGCGACACCTGGTCGGCCACCCTGGCGCCCGCCGTCGGCGAGCCGGAACGCTATGAAGCCGTCTTTGCCGAAGGGCGCGCAGCTTTCCGGCGCGAAGAACGCGGCCTGTCCATCCTGAGCGACGTGGTCGTCGCCCCAACCGAGGACGTCGAACTGCGCCGGGTCCATATCCGCAATACGCTCGCTGCGCCGCGCACGCTGGAAGTGACGAGCCACGTCGTGCTGGCGTTCCCCGGGCTGTCCCCTGGCGCTGCGCAGGACGATCCGGTGCCGCCGGTCCGGATCGACGGCGTGTCGCAAGCAATGCTGTGCTCTTTCGGCCTGGGTGCACCGGCCGTACTGCACATGCTGGCAGTGCGCGGGGAAGCCGGCGCGCCGGCCTACAGCAGCACCTGCCTCGACCCGCTTGGCGCGCTGCCGCCGCTGGAGCCGGCGCCACCTGCGCCGGCGCTGGCGATCCGCCGCACGATCACCCTGGCGCCCGGGCAGGAGGTGAGCATCGACCTGGTGCTGGGTGCGGCCGCCACGCCCGCCGCGGCGCGCGAACTGGCGCTGCGCCACCTCGATCCGCAGGTGGTGGCGGGAGCAATCGATGCTGCATGGACCCACGGCCAGGCCTTCCTGCGCCGCGCAGGCCTGGGTGAAGCCCAGGCCCAGATCTACAACCGCCTGGCCGGCTGCCTGCTCGATCCGGTGCCCGGCCTGCGCGCCGATGGCGGCGTGATCGAGCGCAACGTGCGCAGTCGCGCCGGCCTGCTGCCTTATGGCGTCGGCGCCGGCCGCCCGCTGGTGGTGCTGGTGCCGGGCCAGGAGAGCGGCCTGGTACGGGACACTTTGCAGGCGCATGCCTACTGGGATGCCCGCGGTCTCGGCGCCGATCTGCTGGTCTTGTGCGACAGCCGCGCGATGCGCGACGAGGTCGCCGGCCTGGCGCCAGGCGCACAGGAAGGCATCCACGTGTTCTTGCTCGAAGACGTTCCGCAGGAAGACCGCATCCTGCTGCGCTCGGCCGCGCAGGTGCTGCTGCTGGGTGAACGCGGCGCGCTGGCCGACCAGCTGCGCCGCGCGGCGCCCGCCCTGCCGGCCCTGCCGGCGCCGTTCGCGGCGCGCGAAGAAATCGACCCCTGGACCGTCGACCCGGCGCCTGCTATGGATGAACCGCTCCAATACGACAACGGCATGGGCGGCTTTTCGGCAGATGGACGCGAATATCTCATCCGCAGCAGCGAGCCCGCGCCGGCGTCGTGGGAAAACGAACTGTCCAACGCCGGCTTCGGTACCGCGCTGGCAGCCAGCGGCAGGGGCGGCACCTGGTGCGGCCGCCGCACGCTGCGCCTGACGACGGACGGCGGCGAAGCCTTCTATTTGCGCGACGAGGACAGCGGCGCGGCATGGTCGCCGACCCCGTGGCCGATGCCATCCGGCCAGCCTTACCTCACGCGGCACGGCTTCGGCTACACGCTGTTCGACCACCAGGCCCACGGCATCGGCTCGAGCCTGCGCTGTTTCGTGGCGGCCGGGGAAGCCCTCAAGTATTCCGTACTCACCCTGCGCAACGCCTCCAGTGCGGCGCGGCGCCTGTCGGTCACCGGCTATGTGCAGTGGCTGATGGATGACGCCGGCCTGCCGCCCGGGCTGCAGGTCGTCACCGGCATCGACGTCGCCAGTGGCGCGCTGTTCGCCCGCAATGCTTTCGGTAGCGGCTTTGGCGACCGGGTCGGCTTCTTCCATGTCGAGGCAGGGCAGGTGGCGTATACCGCCGACCGGCGCGAATTCGTCGGGCGCCACCGCAGCCTGGCGCGGCCGGCCGCGCTGGAGCGCAGCGGACTTGCGGGAACGCTCGGCGCTGCGCTCGATCCGTGTGCCGCACTGCAGGTGATGGTCGAGCTGCAGCCGGGCGCCGAAACCGAACTGGTCTTCCTGCTCGGCGTGGCCAGTCCCGACAGCCTGGCGGCCAGCCGGGTGGTGCAGCAGCATGGCGGCGCCAAGGGAGCGGCACTGGCGCTGCGCCAGCTGCACGGATTCTGGGACGGCCTGCTCGGCAGCGTGCGCGTCGAGACGCCAGATGCTGCCTTCGACATCTTCGCCAATGGCTGGCTGCCCTATGGAGCGTTGGCCGGCGCCATGGGCGGCACGCCCGCGCAGCAGCTGCAGGGCGCCATGGCCGCGGTGCATGGCAACCCGGCGCCGCTGCGCGAGGCACTGCTGCGGACGGCGCGCGAGGACATCGGCGCTACCCTCGCCCAGGTCGAGGACTTCCTGTGGCTGCCCTTTGCGCTGCACCGCTATGTCAATGTGACCGGCGACTACGGCGTGCTGCGCGAACCGGCCGGCGGCGATCCGTCGAGCGGCACGCGCCTGGCGCGCGATGACCTGTACCAGTATTGCGTGCATGGCCTGCGCGGCTGCCTGCGCTTCGGCGCCCAAGGCTTGCCACTGCGGGACGCCCGCATGCACGAGGACGACCAGGATCCGGCAAGCCGGCCCGAGAGCGTGCGGCTGGCCTTCTTGCTCGCCACCGTGCTGCAACGCTTCGCCGAGGTGGCCGACCGCCGCGCCGATTTCGGTTTTGCCACCACCTGCCGCGGCGCCGCGCTGGCCTTGATGGCGCAGGCCGAAGAACACGGCTGGGATGGCGCCGCCTATGGCACGGACGGCGATGACGCCACCGGGACGCAAGCCTGGGCGGCCATTGCCGGGGCAGAACCTGAGCGCGTCAGGACAGCCCTGGGCACCATCCCAGGTGCCGGGACGCAGGACGGACGTATGGCCGCATGGACCGCACTGGCACTGGCCGGCGAAGGTGCGGCGACGCGCGCCTGGGAACTGGCGCGCAGCCTGAACCCGATCGGCCCGGCCCCGGATGCATGCGTGCGCTACGCCGGCACGCCTTACTTCATGATGGATGCCGCAAGCGCCGGCTGGACCTACATGCTGCTGACCGACGCGCTGCTCGGCATTGGCCGCGCGGTCGACCGCGTCACACTGGCGCCGCTGCTGCCCTCTAGCTGGGACAGCTTCCGGTTCCGCTACCGCACGGGCCGGACGGATTATCTCGTCACGGTGCGGCGTGCCGGCGTCGGCGAGCAGCTCGTGCTCGACGGCGAGCCGCAGGGAGGGACGACCTTGGAGCTCGCCGACGATGGGCGCGAACACCAGGTCGAGCTGTATGTGGAACGCAAGCCGGCCGATGCCATGGCCGGCCATCACGACAACCAGCCAGGATCGAGAACATGACCAAGAGACTGACGACGGCGGCGTGCGCTGCCCTGCTGTGCTGCAGCGTGCCGGCCGGCGCGCAGGACTGGAGCGACAATGCGGTCAGCTACCGCTACGGCACCCGCTTCGCCGAGCCCTTCAACCCGGGGCACATCAAGAAGCACGTGGTCGCATTCACCCACGCCAGCGGCTACAAGTACGGCAGCAATTACCTCAACCTCGACCTGCTGAAATCCGACCGCACCGACCCGCGTTCGCTGGGCAGCAGCAGCGGCGCGCGCGAGGCCTACCTGCTGTACCGCCACACGCTCGACTTCGGTGCGCTGCGCGGCTCCGAGATCCGCTTCGGCAAGGTCAAGGGCGTGGGCCTGACGGCCGGTTTCGATGTCAACCACAAGATTGATGTCGGCTACAACTCGCGCAAGCGCATGCTGGTTCTAGGGCCGACCCTGATGTGGGACGTACCGGGCTTCCTGAACACCAGCATCCTGTGGCTGCGCGAGAGCAATGCGCCGAGCGGGCCCTTCCCGCCAATCGCCAATGTCCGTGGCCGCTACACCTATGACACCCACCCGATGTTCGGCGCCAGCTGGGGTATCCCGGTGCTTGATGGGTGGTCCTTCGAAGGCTTCCTGAATGTCATCGCCGCCAAGGGACTCGACGAAACCGGCGCCCCGACCAGCGCCGAGACGAATCTCGACCTGGCGCTGATGCATGACATCGGGCCGCGCCTCGGTTACCCGAAAAAGCGCATCCGGGTCGGCGTCGGCTACCAGTTCTGGAACAACAAGTTCGGCAATTCGCGGGCGACAACGGGCGGGGCAGGGCAACGTGCCAGCACGCCGATGCTGCGCGCAGACGTCCATTTCTGAGAGACCGGTTATTTGTTGAAACCGCTCAGTAGATGTAGATAAATTTGCAACTAGGGAGGCGGATCGGCGCAAGGTGGAGTTCGGTGCAATTGTAAAAATTGCATCATGAAAACCACACTCCTGCCCCCCACCCTCCGTGCGTTGCTGCTGGCCCTGTGCTGCGGCAGTGCTATCGCGGCGCCTGTCGAGCACAAGGAATTCGAAGCCACCCTGCACGCGCCTTTCCAGGCCGACGCAAGTGCGCGCCGGACCTTCAGCCTGTCCTTCCACTACCCCGGCCTGGAACGGCCAGGGACAGTCGACTGGACGCTGGAACTGGTGACTCCGCAAGGACGCGTCTCCCAACGCTGGCGCGGCAGCCGTGCGTTTTCCGGGGCCGCGGTGCCGGCGTCGGTCACCTGGAACGGCCGTATCGGCACGGCGCCCGCACCTGCGGGGCTATACCGGCTGCGCCTGCACGCCGGCCTGCGCGGCGACCACGAGTCGCTGGTGGAGCAGGAATGGCAGATTGCCGTCGGCAGCCGGGCCTCGCGCGATGCGCCATCGATGCCGGCGTTTGCGCCGCTTCCCGGCGTGCGCGACCTGGTAAATCCCGCCAACCCGGCCGCCATGGCGCCGGCCACCGGTTCGCTGCCCTACACCGTGTACCTGGCCAACCTGCACAGCCAGAGCAACCACAGCGACGGCGGCGCCGCGCTCACGGAGTGCAAGGGCGCGCAGGATCCGCTCAAGTCGAAGTACGGCCCGGAGGCGGCCTTCGCCTATGCGCGTGGACGCGGCCTCGACGTGCTGGCGGTGTCGGAACACAACCACATGTACGACGGCTCGGACGGCACCGCGGCCGATGGCGATCCGGCCGCCGCCAGGGCGCTCTACAAGGCCGGCCTGGCCAGCGCCGCCGCTTTCAATGCCACCAAGCCCGGCTTCCTCGCGCTCTACGGCATGGAGTGGGGTGTCATCAACAATGGTGGCCACATCAATATCTTCAACAGCGACGAGCTGCTGGGCTGGGAAAAGAATGCCAAGGGCGAGCTGATGGCCGACACCCTGAGCCCACGTAATGACTACGCGGCGCTGTACACGCGGATGCGCGAGCGGGGCTGGGTCGGGCAATTCAATCATCCCGCGCAGCAGGGACAGTTCGCCGTGAACGGCGTAGCGCTCGGGTACACGCCCGACGGCGACGAGGCGATGGCCCTGTGCGAGGTGATGAACAGCACCGCATTCTCGACCAACGATACCGAAACAGAAACCCGCCGCAGCAATTTTGAGCATTCCTGCAACCGCCTGCTGGAAGCCGGTTACCACCTTGCCTTCAGCACCAACCAGGACAACCACTGCGCCAATTGGGGCGCGTCCTACACCAACCGCACCGGCGTGCTGCTGCCCAACGGGGCCGCCTTGACGCGCGAGAGCTTCATGGCGGCGCTCAAGGCCCGGCGCGTGTTCGCGACCATGGACAAGACCTCGCAGCTGGTCTTTACCGCCAACGGCAAGCTGATGGGAGAACGCTTCACCAACCGCGGTCCCCTCACGCTGAAAGTGAACTTCGCTTCTACCTCGGGCAAGAAGGCGGCTGCGGTCGCGATCATGGAGGGTGTGCCGATGCGCGGCGGGACGGTGACGCAACTGTCGTCGACTGCCATCACCAAGTTCACCCCGGCGTCCGGCCAGCATTTTTATTATGCGAAGGTCACGCAGGACGATGGCAACGTGCTGTGGTCCGCGCCGGTATGGGTAACCCAAGAGTAGTCGAGAATCGTAGGGTGGGCAGGTCTCCTGCCCACGCGTTCAAATTACGGTGATGCTGCCCGTGCGGCTATTCCACGCCTAACTATCACCGCGTGGGCGGGAAACCCGCCCACCCTACAAGCCCGTCAATACAGCGTGACTGCGTCCCGACCCACGCTTTCGCGCCCTTAACGAAGATGCTATCCTGCTCGCGCCCCACAGCCCTGCCTGGGCTGCCTGACCTACCTTCTGCGAGAGACCATGAAGACAAGCACCCTGCTGCGCGCTACGGCCTGCGCCTTCCTCAGCCAGTGGAGCGCCTACGCGTTTGCACTCGATCCGCTCAGCTACGCCCGCTACGACCAGGTGAAAACCACAGCCCTGCACCTCGACCTGAAGGCCGACTTCGCGCGCAAGACACTTAGCGGCCATGCCGACCTGACCCTGAACTGGCTCGACAAGGCGGCCACCACCCTCGACCTGGACACCCGCGAGCTGGCGATCTCGAAGATCGAGGCGCGCGATGCGAAGGGCGCATGGAAGCCGGTCAAGTACACGCTCGACAAGCTCGACGCCGAAAAGGGCCAGGCCCTGCACATCGCGCTCCCTGGCCAGCCCTCGACCATCCGCATCCACTACAAGACCGCGCCCACCGCTACCGCGCTGCAGTGGCTCACGCCGAAGCAGACCATGTCGGGCAAGTACCCGTTCATGTTCAGCCAGTCGCAGCCGATCAATGCACGCTCCTTCGTGCCGATCCAGGACACGCCGGCCGTGCGCTTCACCTACACTGCCCGCATCGAAGCCCCGCAAGGCATGCGCGTCGTGATGAGCGCCGATAACGACCCGAAGGCCACCGGCAAGGGCGGCTGGAAGTTCACGATGCCGCAGCCGATTCCTTCCTACCTGCTGGCGATCGGCATCGGCGAACTCGAAGCGCGCACGCTGGGCGGCCGCACCGGCGTCTATGCCGAGCCGCAGCGCATCAAGGCGGCCGAATACGAGCTGGCCGATACCGAGAAGATGGTCGAAGCGGCCGAATCGCTGTACGGCCCTTATCGCTGGGGGCGCTACGACATGCTGGTGCTGCCGCCGTCGTTCCCGATCGGCGGCATGGAAAACCCGCGCCTGACCTTCCTGACCCCGACCATGATCGCGGGCGACCGCAGCCTGGTCGACCTGATCGCGCACGAGCTGGCGCACAGCTGGTCGGGCAACCTGGTGACCAACGCCTCTTGGAAGCACTGGTGGCTCAACGAAGGCTTCACGACTTATGTGACCACCCGCATCCTCGAGAAGATGTATGGCGAAGAAGTCGCGACCATGAACCTGCAGCTCGAGCAGGAAGAAGCGATCGAGTCGCTCAAGACGATTCCCGCGGCCAAGCAGGCACTGCTCACCCGGAATCCGGATACGTCGAACGAACATTACACCGACGAAGGCCTGGCCTATCCGAAGGGCGCCTGGTTCCTGCGCACCCTCGAGCAGCGCGCTGGCCGCGCCGCTTTTGACCCCTTCCTGCGCGGCTGGTTCGACCAGCACGCCTTCCAGAGCGTGACGACGGAGCAGTTCGTGGACTACCTGCGCGCCAACCTGATGGCGAAGAATCCGAAGATCATGAGCGACGCAGAGCTCGACGAGTGGCTGTACGGCCCGGGCATTCCGGCCAGCGCCAAGCACGCCGAATCAAAGCGCCTGACGAAGCTGAACGACACCACCGCACGCTGGCTCAAGGGCGACCTGAAGACCGCGCAGCTCGATACCAAGGGCTGGACCGCCGCCGAGTGGATGAAGTTCCTGAACGATATCGACAACAAGGCCACGGCCGCGCAGTTGCAGGAGCTGGACAAGGCTTTCGGCCTGGCGAAAACCGGCAATAACGAAGTTGCCTTCCGCTTCTACCGCGCCTCGGTGCATGCCGGTTACCGCGGCATCCGCCCGAACCTCGAAGCCTTCCTGATGAGCGTGGGCCGCCAGAAATTCGTGGTGCCGCTGTACGGCGCGCTGCGTGCCAACGCCGAAGACCGGGCCTGGGCCGAGCGTATTTATAAGGCGGCGCGTGAGCGCTATCACCCGGAGACGCAGGGCAGCGTCGACAAACAAATGAACAAGCAATAAGGACCGACCAGCCATGAACCGCATTGCAGCCGCGATCCTGATCGCATTTTCCACCTCCGGCTTCGCCGTCGCGCAGACCAGCGCCGCGCCGGTCGTCGCAGACCAGGCGCCCGCCTACAACCTCGAAGCCGACGTCACGCGCGTGATGAAGGCCTTCCAGGTGCCGGGTATCGCCATCGCCGTCGTCAAGGACGGCAAGGTCGTCGTCGCCCAGGGCTTCGGTGTGCGCAGACTCGGCGAGCCGGCCAAGGTCGATGGCCAGACCATCTTCGAGATCGCCTCGAATTCCAAGGCTTTTACGGCCGCCGCACTGGGCATGCTGGTCGACCAGGGCAAGCTCGATTGGGATGATCCGGTGATCAAGCACCTGCCGGACTTCCGCATGTACGACGCCTACGTCACCGCCGAGATGACCGTGCGCGACCTGCTGACCCACCGCAGCGGGCTTGGCCTGGGCGCGGGTGACCTGATGTGGTGGCCGACCACCACCTTCAGCACCGACGAGATCATCCACAACCTCCGCTACATCAAGCCGGCCACCAGCTTCCGCAACAGCTACGCCTACGACAACCTGCTCTACATCGTCGCCGGCAAGATCATCGCCGCCAAGTCGGGCAAGACCTGGGGCGAGACCATGCACGAGTGGATTCTCAAGCCCGCCGGCATGGCGACCACCACCACCAGCCTGGCGGAGAACGCGAAGTTCGCCAACGTCTCGGCGCCGCACAGCAAGATCAACGGCAAGATCGCCGCGGTCAAGCCGATGCCGGTCGATAACGCGGTCGGCGCGGTGGGCATCAACACCAGCGCCGAGGACATCGCGCGCTGGATGAACGTGCTGCTCGATAACGGCCGCGTCGCCAAGGGTGCGGACGGCAAGGATGTACGCCTGTTCTCCGAGAAGCAGTCGCGCGAAATGTGGACGCCGCAGACGCCGATGAAGATCAGCCAGCCGCGTCCTCCGCTGGCTGCCACCAAGCCGAACTTCTACGCCTACGGCCTGGGCTTCCAGCTGCGCGACTACCAGGGCAAGATGGTGGCGATGCACGGCGGCGCGCTGCAGGGCTTCTATTCACGCGTGCTGCTGGTGCCGGAATCGAAGCTGGGCATCGCGATCTTCACGAACGCCGAAAGCGGCTCCTCGCTGTCGGCCCTGCAGTACCGCCTGCTCGATCAATACCTGAAGGTGGCGCCGACCGACTGGATCGGCCGCGTGGCCGATGTCGAGCGCGAGATGACCGAGAAGGAAGCTGCCCGCCTGAAGAAGGAAACCGCGACCCGCGCGGCCGCGTCGAAGCCATCGCTGGCGTTAGCTAGCTACGAAGGCGACTACCAGGACGCGTGGTACGGCCTGGCGACCATCAAGCGGGTGGGGAACAAGCAGGTGCTGTCGTTCGCGAAGACGCCTGATTTGACCGGAGAGCTCGAGCACTTCCAGCACGATACCTTCATCGTGCGCTGGAAGGAGCGGAACTTCAATGCGGATGCCTACGTGACGTTCTCGCTGGACCACGACGGCAGCATCGAACGGATGCGGATGAAGCCGATTTCGACGGAGACGGACTTCAGTTATGACTTCCAGGATTTGTTGTTCATGCCGGTGAAGAAAGAGAAGAAGGGCTGATCTTAGGCTGGTTGACCGCGTGGGCGGGAGACCCGCCCACCCTACGGGAGGGTTTTGTAGGGTGGGCAGGGTAATTCAGGCCAGTGGCCTGGATTACGACCACGCGGTCAACTACACTTGGCACCCAGGCGAAGCGCCTTATTTCCCGCCCCACACCTTCATCATATCCTCCGACCCCTGCGTACGAATCCCGTTATCCGACAGGATCGCATCGGTCGCATCCAGCGTCGCCTTGCGCGGCAGGATCATGGTTTCGCCATAGCGCTGGTCGAACTTGAACACCACATGCTCGTCCTTCAGGTCGCGCAAGGTAGCCACCAGGTGCGCCAGGCTGCGGATCTTGACGCCGTTGACCGTATCGACCACCGAACCAAACCGGTTGCTGTAGCCGCTCACCAGCTTGTGCGGGAAGAAGGGGCTGCTGATCACCACCAGCTCTTCGCGCGCCGCATCCGGCGAATCGCCGCGCTGGGTCACCAGCGGGCTGTCGTTGAAGCTGTAGGCGTTCATCGCCGGAGCGCTCGAGACCAGGAAAGACAGGAATTCATTGGTGGCGCGCGTGAACACCGCCGGGCCATACACGAAGTAGGACGGGTAGCCGCCGTTCAGGTCCGGGATCAGCAGCGGGCGCGGGCCGCTGCTTGGTACCTCAACCCGCATCGGTTTACCGCCCCGTACGATGGTCATCGGCACCTTGCCGTTCTTGGCCACCTGCTGGATGCGGTACTGGAAGCGCACCCGCAGGTTCGAGCCCAGCTTCACCATGCCCTGGTTGTCGATCGGATGCTCGCCGATATGGGTCACGATGTCCCATTCCTTGAGCGGCCAGCTCGCATCCGTCTTGTACGGGCGATGCACCACCGCGCCTTCCACCGATTTGTCGAGTTTCAGGTACTGGCGCAGCGCCGGGTTTTCCAGCGTCTGGATGCTGTCGTGCAGCAGCGGCTTGCCGTCGTAGCGGCCATCCGCGACGTCTTTCAGGAACAGCTCGATCTCCTCGTTCGGGATCACGTAGCCGATGTTCTGCGCTCCGGCCGCCATCGAGAAGGCCAGGCCGATCATCTTGTCGCCGGCGATCACCGGGCCGCCGCTGTTGCCGGGGTTGATCGGCGCGTCGATCTGGATGCGCAGGCCCGAGCTGAACGAGCCGTAGCCGACGAATTCCACGCGCGAGACGATGCCGCGGGTGGTCGAGAGCGAATTGCCGCCGACCGGATAGCCATAGGCGAACACCGCTTCACGCACGTCCGGCAGCACGGCCGCGCGCTGGACCGCCGGGCGCTTGTCGAAGAAGGATGCGTCGTCCAGTTCCAGCACCGCCAGGTCGAGGCCGCGCGCGAGCGCGATCACCTTGGCCGACACCTTGTCGCCCGACTGGCTGGCCTGCACCTCGACCTGGCTGGCATAGCCGACCACGTGGGCATTGGTCAGGATGCGCTTGCCCTCGATGATGACGCCCGAGCCGGTCACGTCGACCGGGGACTGCTTCGCCCACGGCTTGTACGGGTCCGGGCGGCGCACGGTGGCGAAGATCTTGACGACCGAGTTCTCGACGGCCGGCAGGGCAGGCGGGGTGGTGGCGGACGGGGTCGCGGTGGCCGGTGACGGTGGCGTCGCAGGCGTCGGTGCCGGCGGTGGGGTGGTGTCCTGTGCGTGGACGAGGCCTGCCATGGCGAATGCCACGGCGGCGGCGAGGCGGACGATCTTCATAAATTCCTTCGGTGGCTCAATCGGGTCGATCTGGATGGGTACAAACCGCCAGAATACACGCTCGCCGCCGAAGGAAACACACGAATCTTCACGGCCAGGAAGGCGGGCCTTCCCGGCCGTGAACATGATCCGGCTTACTGCAGATGGATCACTGCTTGACGAACTTGAGCGTCATGCGGTCGCTCTCGCCGATCGCCATGTACTTCTCGCGGTCCTTGTCCTTGTTGGCCAGCACCGGCGGCAGGGTCCAGACGCCTTTCTCGTGGTTGGCGGTGTCCTTCGGATTGGCGTTGACTTCCGATTTGCCGGCCAGCTTGAAGCCCGCGCTCTCCACCGTCTTGATCACCCAGGCTTCATGCACGTAACCGCTCGAGGCCTTGGCATCCTGCGGCATCGAGCTAGGGAGGCGGTGGTCGACGATGCCCAGCACGCCGCCCGGTTTCAGGACCTTGTGGATTTCCTTGAAGGTGGTCTTCAGCCCTTCTTCGCCGTGGCCCACCCAGTTGTGCAGGTTGCGGAAGGTGAGCACCATGTCGACGCTGTTCGGCGCCGCGATCTGATAGCGTGCCGGCGGTTCGAAGATCGACGGAGCGACCTTGTCGTAGATAGCCGGGTTCGAGTCGAGCTTCTTCTTGAAGGCCATGCCGTAGCGCTTCTCCGGTGCGATCTCTTCGCCCGCACCAATCAGCTTGCCCTTGTCGCGCAGGTAGGGCGCGAGGATCTCGGTGTACCAGCCGCCCGACGGCGTCAACTCCACCACCGTCATGTTTGGCTTGATGCCGAAGAAGGTGAGGGTCTCGTAAGGGTGGCGGGCGCTATCGCGTGCCTTGTTGGCGGCGCTGCGGTGTTCGCCCGCAACGGCAGCCTTCAGTGCGTCGTCCGCATGTGCCGCGCCGGCGGCCAGGCCGGTGGCCAGCATCGCAGCCAGGATCAGTCGTTTCATCGGTTTGGGGTCTCCAGAAGTTGTTGGTCGCGGCCGGGCAGGACGCCGCCGCCGCGCTGATGATCCGGCAGCCCGGACAGACAGTCAAGCGTTCCCTGTATATGCATATCTGGCTCTTGAGCTTGTCCCGTTGTTGTCCGGAACTTGTCCGCAGCGGACACAGCGGACGGTCGCCCGGACACCGGGCCGGACAGTAAATGCCTGCCAGAATCAGGCACTTAAGCCACGCTTTGATATGGCACAACAATTGCCTATTCAAATCCTCATGTTGCTGCTAATGTTGCCAAGTTTTTCGTCGCAATCATTGCCTGGCCGAATAAGCACCCAGCTTTCGCCAGCGCCGTACATACAAGAGCGGACCGTGAAGCCGGCGGGACCGCTGTCCAGAAACAGGTAGATTTCAGGAGACACGATGGAACGCCGTACCTTTCTAAACTTCAGCAGCCTGGCCCTGGCCACGACCATGGTCCCGTTCAGCCGCGCGATCGCCGCTGAAGAGCTATTGACCAGCATGCCGACCGCCGCCAAGAAGGCGCTCGCCGACGTTGCGCTGAACGCCGCCACGAAGGCCGGCGCCAGCTACGCCGACATCCGCATCGGCCGCTACCTGAACCAGTTCATCACCACCCGCGACCTGAACGTCGAGAACGTGGCCAACACCGAGTCGGCCGGCATCGGCGTGCGCGTGATCGCCAACGGCGCCTACGGCTTCGCCGCCACTTCCGACATGAGCAGCGACGGCATCGCCAACGCGGCGCGCCAGGCGGTTGCCATCGCCAAGGCCAATGCCAAGCTGCAGTCCGAACCGGTGCGCCTCGCACCGGTCAAGGGCGTCGGCGACGTGTCCTGGGCCACGCCGATCAAGAAGGACTGGCGCACGGTGCCGATCAAGGAAAAGGCCGACCTGCTGATCGCCGCCAACAAGGCCGGCATGGACGGCGGCGCGACCTTCATGAATTCGATGCTGTTCCAGGTGAACCAGCAGAAGTACTTCGCTTCCACCGACGGCTCCTACATCGAGCAGGACGTCCACCGCCTGTGGGCGCCGTTCCAGGCCACCGCCGTGGATAAAACCACCGGCAAGTTCCGTTCGCGCTCGGGTCTCGGCGCGCCGGTCGGCATGGGCTATGAATACCTGGATGCGCGTCCGGAGCACAAGCTCAAGGCCGCGGGCGGCGTCGCTACCCTGTACACCGGATCGTACGACCTGATCGAAGACGCGAAGGCCGCCGGCCGCGACGCCAAGATGAAGCTGACCGCCAAGTCGGTCACGCCTGGCAAATACGACCTGATGCTGTCGCCCGAACATTTGTGGCTGACCATCCACGAGAACGTTGGACACCCGACGGAACTGGACCGCGTGCTCGGCTACGAAGCCAACTACGCCGGCACCAGCTTCGCCACGCTCGACAAGTGGGAAACCAAGAAATTCAAGTACGGTAATCCGATGGTCAACCTGTATGCGGACAAGGTCACCCCGGGCTCGCTCGGCGCCGTCGGTTACGACGACGAAGGCGTGAAGACCAAGAAGTGGGACATCATCAAGGACGGTATCCTGGTCAACTACCAGGCCACGCGCGACCAGGCCCACATCATCGGCGAAAAAGAATCGCACGGCTGCTCGTACGCCGACAGCTGGAACTCGGTGCAGTTCCAGCGCATGCCGAACGTCTCGCTGGCCGCCGGCAAGAAGAAGCTGACCCCGGACGAGATGGTCAAGGACATCAAGAAGGGCATCTACATCGTCGGCGACGGCTCGTTCTCGATCGACCAGCAGCGCTACAACTTCCAGTTCGGCGGCCAGCTGTTCTATGAAATCAAGGACGGCAAGATCGGCCCGATGCTGGAGGACGTCGCCTACCAGGCCAATACCCAGGAATTCTGGACCGCCTGCAGCGCGATCTGCGACGAGCGTGACTGGCGCATGGGCGGTTCCTTCTTCGACGGCAAAGGACAGCCGCCGCAGATCAGCATCGTCTCCCACGGTTCGAGCACGGCCCGCTTCAACGGGATCAACGTGATCAACACCGCCCGCAAGATCGGCTGAGGCGAGGACACTTCATGAGCATCCTGACCCAGGAACAAACCAAGCGCATTTCGGATCGCGTGATGTCGCTCTCGAAGGCGGACGAGTGCATCGTCAGTGTCGAGGGCAGCCGCATCGGCAATATCCGCTTCGCGCGCAATGCCGTCTCCACCGCCGGCCTGGCCGACGACACGCAGCTGCAGGTGCAGGTCGCCTTCGGCAAGCGCCAGGGCACCGCCACCATCAACGAGTTCGACGACAAGTCGCTGGAGCGGGCCGTGCGCCGCGCCGAAGACCTGGCGCGCCTGGCGCCGGAGAACCCGGAATTCATGCCGGCGATCGCCAGGACCGGCTACAAGACTTCCGACACCTTCGTGCAGCGTACCGCCGACATCGACCCGGAATACCGCGCGCAGGCTGCCGCCTATGCGATGGAGGCCTGCCGCAAGAAGGGCCTGGTCGCCTCCGGCTTCTTCACCGACCGCTCGTCGTTTGAAAGCATCGCCAACTCTAACGGCGTGTTCGGCCACCAGGCCGCGACCTCGCTCGACTTCACCTGCACCGTGCGCACCGAAGACGGCCGCGGTTCGGGCTGGGTGAAGCGCTCGGCACGCGACGTCGCCCGTTTCGATCCGCGCGAAGCAGCCGATGTCGCCATCGAAAAGGCCTTGCGTTCGGTGGATGCACGGGCGCTCGAGCCGGGCCGCTACACCGTGGTGATGGAACCGGCCGCCACCAGCGACCTGATTGGCGCCATGCTGGGCGGCTTCAATGCGCGCCTGGCCGACGAGGGCCGCAGCTTCCTGTCGAAGAAGGGCGGCGCCAACCGCCTGGGCGACAAGCTGTTCGACCAGCAGGTGAATATCTGGACCGACCCGTGGGACAAGGACGTGCCGGTGCTCCCATGGGACAACGGCATGATGCCGCGCGAGCGGATGCAGCTGGTGAAGGATGGCCGCATCAATGCGCTCAACTATTCGCGCTTCTGGGGCCAGAAGAAAAACCAGCGCGCGATCGGCACCGCCGGCAACATCATCATGGCCGGTACCGACAAGACCACCGCAGACCTGATCGCCAGCACCAAGAAGGGCGTGCTGGTGACGCGTACCTGGTATATCCGCATGGTGGACCCGCAGTCGGTGCTGCTGACCGGCCTGACCCGCGACGGCACCTTCTACATCGAAAACGGCAAGATCAAGCACCCGATCAAGAACTTCCGCTTCAACGAGAGCCCGGTGACGATGCTGAACAATATCGAGGAAATCGGCAAGCCGGTCGTGATCGGTGGCGACGAGGCGAATTACTCGATGCTGATCCCGTCGATGAAGATCCGCGATTTTAACTTTACGTCGCTGTCGGACGCAGTCTAAGCACCCGTAGGGTGGGCGGGTCTCCCGCCCGCGCGTTCAACTCACCTATGAATCGACGAACCGTCTGTTCATGCCTGATTTGAACGCGCGGGCGGCGAAGCCGCCCACCCTACGAAACAAACGGAAACTCAAATGGAACGCCGCAAATTCCTCCACATCGGCGCCGGCACTGCCGGCGCCATGCTCGTCCCGGTCTTTGGCAATGCCATCGCCGCCGATGAGCTCATGAACCCGATGGCGGCCAGCGCCAAGAAAATCCTGGCCGACACCGCGCTGAACGCCGCCACCAAGGCCGGCGCGTCCTACTGCGACGTGCGCATCGGGCGTTACCTGAACCAGTTCATCATCACGCGCGACCTGAACGTCGAGAACATCAGCAACACCGAATCGAGCGGCGTCGGTGTGCGCGTGATCGCCAACGGCGCCTACGGTTTTGCCTCGACCAACGACATGACGCCGGACGGCATCGCCAACGCGGCGCGCCAGGCCGTGGCCATCGCCAGGGCCAACGCCAAGCTGCAGTCGGAGCCGGTGCGCCTGGCGAAGGTAGAGGGCGTCGGCGACGTGGCCTGGGCCACGCCCGTCAAGAAAGACTGGCGCAGCATCCCGGTCAAGCAGAAGGCCGACATGCTGATCGCCGCCAACAAGGCCGGCATGGATGCGGGCGCGAGCTTCATGACCGCCTCGCTGTTCCAGATCAACCAGCAGAAATACTTCGCCTCGACCGACGGCTCCTACATCGACCAGGACATCCACCGCCTGTGGGCCCCGATCAATGCGACCGCCGTCGACAAGGCCAGCGGGAAGTTCCGCTCGCGCGCGGGCCTGAGTTCGCCGGTGTCGATGGGCTACGAGTATTTTGATGCGAAAGCCAGCGACAAGGTGCAGGCTGCGGGCGGCGTGACCACGCTGTACACGAACTCCTACGACATCGTCGAGGATGCACGCCTGGCCGGCAAGCAGGCACGCGAAAAGCTGTCGGCCAAGTCGGTCGAGCCGGGCAAGTACGACCTGGTGCTGAGCCCTGAACACCTGTTCCTGACCATCCACGAAAACGTCGGCCACCCGACGGAACTGGACCGCGTGCTCGGCTACGAAGCCAACTACGCCGGCACCAGCTTCGTCGGCCTGGACAAGTGGGAATCGAAGAAATTCAAGTACGGCTCCGAGCGCGTCAATTTCGTGGCGGACCGCACCACCCCGGGTTCGCTGGGGCTGATCGGCTACGACGACGAAGGCGTGCGCGCCAAGAAGTGGGACATCATCCGCAACGGCATCCTGGTGAACTACCAGGCCACGCGCGACCAGGCCCACATCATCGGCGAAAAGGAATCGCACGGTTGTTCCTATGCCGACAGCTGGAGCACGATCCAGTTCCAGCGCATGCCGAACGTGTCGCTGGAACCGGGCAAAGCAAGGCTCACACCAGATGAGATGGTCAAGGACGTCAAGAAGGGCATCTACATCCTGGGCCGCGGCTCCTACTCGATCGACCAGCAGCGCTACAACTCCCAGTTCGGCGGCACGCTGTTCTACGAGATCAAGAACGGCAAGATCGCCGGCCCGCTCGAAGATGTCGCCTACCAGACCAACACCCAGGAATTCTGGAACGCCTGCAGCGCCATCTGCGACGAGCGCGATTGGCGCATGGGCGGCTCGTTCTTCGACGGCAAAGGCCAGCCGAGCCAGGTCAGCGCGGTGTCGCACGGCTCTGCTACCGCCCGCTTTAACGGCATCAACGTCATCAACACCGCACGCAAGATCGGTTGAGGAGGAGACAAAATGAAACAGCTAAACCAGGAACAAGCAAAACGCATCACCGACCGCGTGATCGCTTTCTCGAAGGCCGACGAGTGCAACGTGTCGATCCAGGGCAACCGCACCGGTAACATCCGCTTCGCGCGCAACAGCGTGTCGACCGCTGGCCTGACCGAAGACATGCAACTGGCCGTGCGCGTCGCTTTCGGCAAGCGCGTGGGTACCGCCGTGATCAACGAATTCGACGACAAGTCGCTGGAAAAAGCGGTGCGCCGCGCCGAGGAGCTGGCGCGCCTGGCCCCGGAAAATCCGGAATTCGTCCCGAGCGTGAGCAAGCAGGACTACCTCACCACCAAGACCTTCATGTCGTCCACCGCCGGCATCGACCCGGACTACCGCGCCGAAGTGGCCGCTGCCGCCATCGGCGCCGCGCGCGCCAAGAAGCTGGTGACCGCCGGTTTCTTCACCGATAACAGCAGCTTCGCCTGCATCGCCAACTCGAAGGGCGTGTTCGGCTTCCAGGAATTCACCGACCTCTCCTTTACCTGCACCGCGCGCACCGAAGACGGCCGCGGTTCGGGATGGGTGACCCGCTCGGCGGTCGATGCGCGCCGCTTCAACGCGCGCGAAGCGGCCGACATCGCGATCGACAAGGCACTGCGCTCGGTCGACGCCAAGGCACTGGAACCGGGCCGCTACACCGTCATCCTGGAACCGGCGGCGACCTCGGAAATCCTGGGTAACATGTTCAGCTCCCTCGGCGCCCGCGCCGCGGACGAAGGCCGCAGCTTCCTGGCCAAGAAGGGCGGCGGCAACCGCCTGGGCGAGAAGCTGTTCGACGAACAGGTCAACATCTGGGCCGACCCATGGAACCCGGACGTGCCGGTGGCGCCGTGGGACAACAACACCATGATCGCCCGCAAGCGCACCGACATCGTCAAGAACGGCCGCATCGCCTCGCTCGGCTATTCGCCATATTGGGCGCAGAAGACCGGCAACCAGGCCACGGCCAGCCACGGCAACATGATCATGGCCGGCGGCACCAAGTCGCTGGAAGAGCTGGTCGCCGGCACCAAGAAGGGCATCGTGGTTACCCGCACCTGGTATATCCGCATGGTCGATCCGCAGTCGCTCTTGATTACGGGCCTGACCCGCGACGGTACTTTCTACGTCGAGAACGGCAAGATCAAGCACCCGGTGAAGAACTTCCGCTTCAACGAGAGCCCGGTCACCATCCTGAACAACATCGACGAACTGGGCAAGCCGGAAGTCATCGGTGGCGACGAGGCGCCGTTCCAGATGGTGCTGCCGCCGATGAAAGTCCGCGACTTCAACTTCACCTCGCTGTCCGACGCGGTTTAAGTTCGATGGCGCGCTGATGGCAACCTACGACTTCTACTTCACGCGCCTCATGTACGAATCGGGCGACTGGGACGTGGATATCCGTACGCCCAGCAACGTGCTGAACTCGCTGGTCGAGTACACCACCTTGCGGTTGGATCCGGCAGAGCGCATGGTCGCGCTGTCGGATCCGAAAATGCTGCAGGCGCCGTTCTGCTATTTCGCCGGGCACAAGCTGGTGCAGTTCACGCCAGCCGAGCGGCGCAACCTCGAGCGTTATGTGCGCGGCGGCGGTTTCATCTTCGTGGATGACTGCAACCACGACATCGACGGCCTGTTCGCCAAGTCGTTCGAGGCCGAGATGACCAGGATTTTCGGCGCCTCGGCGCTGAAGAAGATCCCGAATACGCATCCGCTGTATTCGTGCTTCTTCAAGTTCGACGGGCCGCCGACCACCTCGGGCGAGCTCAATGGCTGGGGCGACGACCTGGTGCACGAATACCTGAAGGCGATCGAATTCGGCGGGCGCGTGCGCCTGCTGTACTCGAACAAGGACTACGGATGCGAGTGGGACTACGATTTCCGCAACAAGCGGTTCCTCGCGGTCGACAACACCCGCTTCGCGGTCAATATCATTCAATACGCGTTGGGAGCATGAGCAGTGGCGGAACGTAATGCAGTGGAGTGGGACGAGGAGGAAATCGCCAGCCTGAGCGCGGCAGTCGGCGCGCTGAAAGAGAGCATGGCGCGCGTGATCATCGGCCAGGAAAACGTGGTCGACTTGTTGGTGACTTGCCTGCTGGCCGGCGGCCACGCCCTGGTCGAAGGCGTGCCGGGCCTGGGCAAGACGCTGCTCGTAAAATCGCTGGCGCAGGCTACCGACATGCAGTTCCGCCGCGTGCAGTTCACGCCGGACCTGATGCCGTCCGATATCGTCGGCACCGAGATCCTGGAAGAAGACACCAGCACCCGCCAGCGCGTGTTCCGCTTCCAACAGGGTCCCGTGTTCACCCAGGTGCTGCTGGCGGACGAGATCAACCGCGCGCCGCCGAAGACCCAGTCGGCCTTGCTCGAAGCCATGCAGGAGCGCGCGGTGACCTTTGCCGGCACCACGCACAAGCTGCCACGCCCGTTCTTCGTGCTGGCCACGCAAAACCCGATCGAACAGGCCGGCACCTATCCGCTGCCGGAAGCACAGCTCGATCGCTTCCTGCTGCGCATCGATGTGGTCTACCCGACCGAAGACGAAGAAGTGCTGATGGTCTCGCGCACCACCCACGCGGGCCTGGACGATGCCGAGCCGGCGATGACGGTCGAAACCCTGCTGCGCCTGCAGCAGCTGGTGCGCGACATCGAGATCGGCGAGCACCTGCTGCGCTATGCGACGCGCCTGGTGCGTGCGACTCGCCCGTCCGAGACCACCGTATCGGCAGTCAAGCAGCACGTGGGCTGGGGCGCCGGTCCGCGCGCCGGCCAGGCGCTGGTGCTGGCCTCAAAGGCGCGCGCCCTGATGCAGGGGCGCCTGGCAGTCACGCGCGAAGACATCGGGGCGATGCTGCTGCCGGTGCTGGCGCACCGCGTGCTGCGCAACTTCGAGGCGGAAGCCGACGGCGTCGCCATCGCCGACATCCTGCACGCGCTGCGCAACGAGATCCGGATCGATTAACCTTGTCGCTGGCGAAGACCGCGCTGATCGCGCACACGCAGAACCTCGACCTCGTGATCCGCCATGTGCTGGCGGGGCTCGGCCACGGCATCCATGCCGGGCGCGAGCGCGGGGCCGGTGTCGAATTCTCGGAATACCGGGCCTATGCGCCCGGGGACGAGTGGCGCCGCGTCGACTGGAAACTGCTGGCGCGCGCCGACCGCTACTATGTGCGCGAGGCGGAGCGCGACAGCCACGTGGCCGTGTGGCTGGTGCTGGACGCCAGCGCGTCCATGTCGGAACCGAGCCGCAGCGTCGAGGGCGTCGACAAGCTGGCGTATGCGCGCACGTTGCTCGGCTGCGTGGCCGCCATTGCCCAGCGCCAGGGCGATGCGTTCGGATTAGTCATCCTGAATGAGGGCAAGGTGCAGTTCACTCCGGCCCTGCGCGGACCGCGCCACCTGCAGCGGGTGCTGCTCCAGCTCAGCCGCGTGGAGCCGGCCGGCGCGCTGCCCGATGCCGATACGCTGCGCGCCAGCCTGCATTTTGCGCAATCCCCCAGCGTCATCTTCGCGACCAGCGACCTGCTCGACTGGCCGTCGCCGCTGTCGCAAGCCTTGCTGCGCCTGCGCGGCAAGCGCCACGACGTGCGCGTGCTCTGCCTGCAGACCCAGGCGGAAGTGGATGCCAGTTTTTCGTCGACGCCCGCCTACCGTGACCCGGAGCAGGGCAGCGGCGTGTTCCGCTTCGGCGCCGACCTGCAGGAAGGCTATCGCCGCAACCGCGAAGAACACTTCACGCAAGTCACGGCGCAATGCCGCAAGAGCGATATCCCGCTGGTGGCGGCGCGCATCGAACAGCCGCCGGGCGAGGTATTGCGCCTGTGGCTGCGGCGCCCGGGGAGCCGTCCATGAATGCGCTCTGGTGGTTCGCTTTGCCAATCCTGCTGCTGCCGGTCTGGTGGCACCGGCGCAAGCGCGAGCAGCACAAGGCGGAGCCGCTGGCCACCGCGCGCTTCCTGCCGCGCGCCGAGCCGCGCCAGACGCGGGCCTGGCGCTGGAACGACTTGATTCTGCTCTTTGTGCGCTGCCTGCTGCTGGCCTGCGCCATCGCCTGGCTGGCGGACCCGGTCATGCCATGGCGCGGCGATACGGTCATCGTTGCCAGCGGCACCGACGCCGGCTGGGTCGACCGCCAGGTGGGGCAGGCCGGGCTGCTTGAGGCCGACCGCGTCGCCATGCCTGCGGCGCAGGCCATCGGCTGGCTGCGCGCGCACGAGCGCGAGTGGCGTCCCGAAGCCCGTCTGCTGGTGCTGGGCGATATTCCCATGCCGGCCTTGACCCCGGAATTCAGGCGCAAGATCGAATTGCGCACGCTGGCGCGTCCGGCGGAGGCTGCCGAGCGCCACGTGTACGTCGCCAGCGAGCGCCTGGAGCAGTGGCGCCGCGTCTTCGCTGCCGGCGGCGAGATCGTCGACGAGGCGCCGGGCGCGAAGACCGCGTTGATCGTCTGGGACCGCCCCGAGGCGCCGCCGCCATCGCTGCGCGCGCCGCTGTGGCTTGTTGCCAATACGGCCGCTTTCCCGGAGCTGCGTAATGCCCCGCAGGTGGACGGCCTGCGCTACGCGGACAGCCCGCGCGGCCGCCTCTGGCATTCGGCCGCCTGGCCGCCGAAGAGCGCCGACGCTGCACGCACGCTGCTGGAACACTGGCAGCGCCTGCATGCCGGGCCGCCCGCCTACACGATGCCCTCGCGCGTGTTTGCGGCATCGCCATCGGCCCGTGTACTCGAAGCGAGCGGCGCATTGCGCGATATGCTGATGGCTGCGCTGGTGGCCTTGTTCGTACTCGAAAGGATCCTGACGCATGCAAGAAAGCGCTGAGATTGTCCGGCGCGTCTGGCGTGCCGCCCAGCTGCGCCGCTTGCCGCTCTGGATCGCGGGCGCGCTGCCCTGGCTGTTCATCCGCTCGGCCCCGGGCCTGATCGCCTGGATTGCGTGGTGCTCCTGGGATTGGGCCATCCTGCGCCGCCAGGTCGGCTATGCATGGACCGGCTGGCTCGATGGCGCCGTCCCCGAAATGGAAGACAGCAGCGCGCTGCTCGAGTACGCGGCCACGCCGGTCGCCCAGCTGCAGCGCCGCCGCCTGCTCGACCGGCTGGACGCCAGCGTCAGCGGCCCGCAATTGCGCCGCATCGTGCGCACACGCGTGAAGGCCGGCTGGCTTTGGCTTTTGGCCAGCGTCGCGCTGGCCGCCGCCGTCTGGTTCTCCGGCGCCGCGCCGCAAGCCCCCGTCGCTGCGCCCGGCAAGGCGCAGGCAGCGATTGCCGCGCCAGTCGCCGGCCAGCTGGTGGTGCGCACCGCGCCACCGTCCTATACCGGCGTGAAAGCGATTGAATCAGCTCCGCGCGACCTGCACGTGCCCGAGCAGACCGTCATCACCTGGTGCCTGAAGGACGGCGCGACCCCGCAGGAGACGATCGAAGTCAGCAACGGCCAGGTGCTCAAGCCCGGCAAGGACTGCGCGCGCTGGACCGCGACCGAATCGGTGTTCTGGCGCTGGCGCGGCAACCGCTACACGGTCAAGGTCACGCCGGATGCGCCGCCTGAAATCACGATCACCGCGCCAACGCAAATGGTGCAGGAACTATCGGAGACCGCCACCAGCGCTGCAATGGGCGTCAAGGTGTACGACGACTACCTGGTGCGGCGCGCCACGCTGCACATGACGCTGGCGCGCGGCAGCGGCGAGAACATCCGTTTCACCGACCGCGAGATGCCCATCCCAGGTTCGCCTGATCCGAAACAGCGCAACTGGTCGAAAGCCTGGTCGCTGGCGGAGCTGGGCATGGAGCCGGGCGACGAGCTGTATTTCTTCGTGCGCGCCACGGATAACGCTGGGCGCCCGCATACCGTGCAGTCGCCGACCTACACACTGCGCCTGCCGGCGCCTTTGGCACCCGCGGAAGAGGAGAGCGCCGCAATGCCGATGCTGGTCAAGCCGCAGAGCCTGCGCAGCCAGCGCCAGATCATCATCGATACCGAACAGCTGGTGGCCGACATGCGCAGCACGAAGATGGGCAAGGATGCGGTGCTCGAGCGCAGCCAGCAGATCGCCGCCGACCAGGGCGCGCTGCGCCGCCGCTACGGCCAGTTCCTGGGCGAGGAATCCTCGCTGTTCACGGATGGCGATGGTGATGACGACCACGGGGCAGAAGAAGGCAGCACGCCAGACATCCTGCACCAGTACGGCCATGCCCACGACGAGGCGGAGAACGCCACGCTGTACGACGAAGACACCAAGAAAGTGCTGCGCCGCGCGCTGATGGCGATGTGGGATGCCGAGAAGGCGCTGCGCGCGATTACGCCCAAAGTGGCGCTCCCGCCCGAGCACAAGGCCCTGGAAGCGATCAAGGAATTGCAGCAGGCCGAGCGCATCTACCTGCACAAGACCGCCTTCGTGCCGCCGCCGATCAAGGAAGAGAAACGCATGACCGGCGAGATGGATGGCACGGCAAGCTACCGGCGCGAGCAGGCAAGCGCCGAAAAGCGTGTGCCGGATGACGTGCAGCTGCTGGTGCAGGCCTTGTCGGGCAATGGCCCGCTGCCGGCGCTGTGGTCCCGCGCCGCCCACGACTGGGTGCGTGCCCGCCTCACGGACGACGACCAGCGCCTGTCGGCCCAGACTGCGATCCAGGACGTGGCGGACGGTTGCGTCGCCTGCCGCCCGGTGCTGCGCGCCTGGCTGCGCAATGCCGCGGGCCAGGGACAGGTGCTGCTGCAGGCGCGGCCAACGGTGGAAACGCCCTTCGTGCGCGCCTGGCGTGATGGAGCCAGGCCATGAACTTCGTGATGAGCACGAACCTGATGCTGGCGCTGGTCGGCGCCGCGGGCCTTGCCAGCGCGGGCCTGTACGCGTGGCGCCGCCAATGGATCGATACGCTGCTGGTGCTGGTGGCGGCGGCCGCCCTCGGCCTGTTCGCGGCCGGCATCCGCTTGCCGGGCGACGCCGGCAGGACGCTCACGCTCGACCCGGCGGCGCCGGCTCCGACGCTGGAAGGCGTGCGCGCGCTTGCCGTCAAGGGCGACGGCCTGCGCGCGGCGCAGTGGAACGATTTGCCGGCGCTGCCGTTGGAATGGCAGCGCCCGGAAGGCGGCACGCTGCGCCTGATTTATCCGCGCCAGTTGGCGCTGGGCCGCACGTTTACCCTGCGCGTGCAGCGTGAAGACAAGAAGGATGCGCGCCTGCAGCTGCTGGCCGAAAATGGCCAGGTGATCGGCGAAGCACGCGGTACGGGCCAGCTGGCCGTGAACTGGCTGCCGCCGCTGGCCGAGCGCGTCGTGCTCAAGGCACGCCTGCTGGACGCGGCCGGGATAACCATCGCCGAAGGTCCGGTGCCGCTCACGATCAATGCGCCGGCGATGCTGCAGGTGCAAGGCCGCTTCGGTGCGCCGTCCTTCGACCTGCGCACGCTCAACGAACTGCTGGCCGGCAGCGGCGCGCTGCTCGACTGGCAGGTGGTGCTGGGACGCGCCATCACCCGTACCGAATTCCCGCTCGAAGAGATGAAGGAGCCGAACCTGCTGGTGATCGATGCGGCCTGGTTCGAGCGCCTCGGCGCCGGAGAGCGTTCGGCATTGTTGGGACGCGTCGCCGGCGGCCTGCCGCTGCTGGTACTGGGCGCGAACGCCAACGATCCCGGCGTCTGGTCACGCACGGTGGGCTTGCCGCTGCAGGCGCAGGCGGCGGGCAAGAAGATCGATGCGCCGCTCGAGCTCTTGGCGGCGCCGCTCAATCCTGCGTCGCGCGAAGCAGGCGAATGGACCGGTTCGGACAACCTGGTCTGGACCCGCAACTGGCAGAAGGGCCGCATCGCCTGGCTCGGCGCCAGCGACTGGCATCGCCACGCGATCGCGGAGCCGCAGGCGCTGGCGCTGTGGTGGCAGGGTGTGCTCGACCGGGTCGGCGTGGAGAGGCCGCAAGAAGTCGAATGGCTGGAACCGGAAGAACTGCCGCTGCCGGGGCAGCGCATGGAACTGTGTGCACGGGGCGTCAAGGGCGACGTGGCGTTCCCGGAGCTGAAGTTGACCAGGACATGGTCGCAGCGTACGGATGAGGCCTGCGTGGCGGTCTGGCCGGAGAAGTCGGGCTGGCTGGAGGTGAAGGATGCGAAGGCAGGCGCGCACGCGGAATATGTGTACGCGCCGGGTGACTGGCCGCAGTGGCAGGCGGCGCAGCGGCGCGATGCTACTGCGCGCTATGCGGCCCGGACTCCCAATAAAGCCTTGGAGGGCACTGCACCCGCATTTCCGGCCTGGCCGTTTGCGCTGGTGTTTGCGCTGGCGCTGCTGCTGCTGTGGTGGCGCGAGCGCCGTTAGATTCAACGGCGTTGCGAACGATCTTGAACTTGTAGGGTGGGCGGATTCCGCCCACGCGGTGATAGCTAACGATGGATCGGCCGCTTGGGCTGCTCGATCACTGGTTGAACGCGTGGGCAGGAAGACCTGCCCACCCTACGATGTCCGGCTGATCGGCCGGATCATCCCATCAGAACGCGTAGTCCACCTTCGCGTACATCGACCGGCCATTGATCCCGAACGGGCAGGTCTCCCAGCAGTAAGTGAAGCCCAGTTGCGGGAACGGCGATGCCTTGACCGGATCCCACTTGGTCGGGTAGGTGTCGAACAGGTTGTTGATACCGGCCGACAGGCTGAACTTCTTGCTGAAGTTGTAGCGGGCGGTCAGGTCGACGATCCACTTCGCTTCCCAGGTCTGGATGAAGCCCGGCGTGAAGCCCTGGCCTTCGACTTCGCCGAAGTAGTTGGCGCGCACGGTCGCGTTCCACGGGCCGGTCGTGTAGTCGGCTGCCACCACGTGGTGCTGGCGCGGCTGGCCTTTCTCGATCAGCGTGACTTGCGTGTCGTCGAACAGCTGGGTGCCGGTCAGCACCGCCGATTGCGATTTACGGTCCTTCACCTCGGTGCGGTTGAAGCCGAGCTGGCCGGACAGCACCAGGGTCGAGCCGGTCCAGCGCGTCGTGTGCTGCGCCACCAGGTCGAAGCCGGTGGTCGAGGTATCGATCGCATTGGTGAAGAACTGCGCCTGGCCTACGCGCAGCGGATCGAGGATCGCCTTGATCGGGCAGGCCGCTGCGGTCAGGCAGGCGCCCGACTCCGGTGCGATATTGCTCGAGAAGACGATGCGGTCGTCGATGTTGGTGCGATACAAGTCGGCCGTCACCGAGAAGTTCGGGGTCGGTCGCAGGATCATGCCGACGCTGGCGCTCTTCGAGGTTTCTTCCTGCAGCGGTGCGATGCCGAAGGCGCGGGTCACGGCGCTGTTCTCGCGCGCGGTCAGCGTCTCGGTCAGCACGCCGGCCGAGTTCAGGTTGGTCGACACCGAGCTGTAGAACTTCTGCTGCACGCCCGGCGCGCGGAAGCCGGTCGAGCCGCTGGCGCGCAGGCCGAAGGTGCGCGACGGGTCGTAGCGCAGGCTCAGCTTGCCGATGGTGGTGTTGCCGAAGTCCGAATAGCGCTCGTGGCGGATTGCAGCGCCGGCCGAGAGGAAGTCGCCGAACTTGCGCTCGAGGTCGAGGTAGTAGGCGGTATTGTGGCGGCCGTCGTCCACTTCGGTGCCCGGCGTATAGCCCGGGAAGCCCTGGATGCCGGATGCGGCGATGCCGCCCGTCTGGTCGCGGATGACGATGGCCGGGTTGTTGGTGCGGCCGTACTGGTAGGACACCGGATCGCCCGCGACGATCTGGTAGTTATCCCGGCGCCATTCGAAGCCGGTGCCGATGAACAGCGGACCGCCGGCGAAGTCGACCGAGCCCTTGAAGTCGAGGTTCAGGGTGGTCTGGTCGAACTTCAGCTTGCCGGTGTCGGCCTCTAACGGCGAGCTGCCGGTCTCGTAGAAATAGCTGACGTTGATCGAGTTACGCTCGTGGAAACCGAGTTCGCTGCGGCCGTGGTTGACGCTCAGGTCCACGCTCCAGTCATTCGCCAGGTCGTGCTTGTAGCCGACGCCGAGCGAGGCATCCTTGACGGTGGTGATGATGTTCGGCAGGAAGCCGTTCGGGTAGATCGAGGGCACGTTGCGCGCGTCGCCCGCCGAGCGGAAGAAGCCTGACGAATCGCCGGTGCGCTTGGAGGCGCCGCCGAAGGCGTACAGCTCGCCGCCGCCGACCGGCAGTCCGGCGTTCATCCACAGGTAGCCGTCCTTGGCCAGCGAGTCGCCGATGCGCTGGGTGACGCGCGGCGGGTTCACGCGCAGCGAGTCGACGCCGGCGCGGTTGGTTTCGTTGCGGCGGCGGCCTTCGAGCGACAGGTTCAGGTAGCCGCCATCAAGGCCGAGGGCCATGCCCTTGTGGGCGCTGGCGGTATAGGTGTCGCCGTCGCCTTCGCTGGTGGTGCCGGCACTGGCGCTGATCAGCGTGTCGGTGGCGCCCTTCTTGAGGACGATGTTGATCACGCCGGCGATCGCGTCCGAACCGTATTGGGCGGCGGCGCCGTCGCGCAGCACCTCGATCGACTGGATGGCGGACAGGGGAATCGCGTTGATGTCGGTGCCGGCCGAACCGCGGCCGATGGTCTGCTGCACGTTGACCAGGGCCTGCTGGTGGCGGCGCTTGCCGTTCACGAGCACCAGCAGCTGGTCAGGCCCGAGGCCGCGCAGCGTTGCCGGGCGGATGATGTCGGTGCCGTCGCTGATGAAAGTAGTCGTGAAGTTGAACGACGGGTCGAGGTCCTGCAGCACCTTGCCGAGTTCGAGCGAGCCTGCCGATTGCAGGTCTTTCGCGCTGATCAGGCCTACCGGCACCGCGGTGTCCAGTGCGGTCTTGGCCTGGGTACGCGAACCCAGCACGACCACCGTGGATATGTCCTTTTCGACCGTGGTCGCCGCTTCCTGTGCGAACGCCGATGCCATCGCCGAAACCAGCGCGGTTGCCAGCAATACCCGTTTCTTCGGTTGATTCACCATCTTGTTCCCTTTTGTAGAGTTAAATCACGCCATCACGAAAACCATGTCTCCTATAACTGCTGCTTCTTGATTCTCTACAAATATTTCTGTAAGTACAAGTGTCAGCTGTGCAATACGCAACACTTTTGGCGATTTACCTGATTTATGGAGAACGAATGGATCGGGCGGGGCGGGTGTGCTAGAAGGATGTGCGGCGCTGCACCAAGGTGGCGCACGCGTACAGCTCGACTTCCGCAAAGTGAAGGGGCTGCTGCCGGGAGCTGGGGAACAGCTGGCGAGGCGGAGCGCCTAGAGCAAGCCGAGCAGCGCCGCTTTCACGACGCCGGCGGTCTTGTTCGCCGCGCCCAGCTTGGCCATCGCATTACTGACGTGGAAGTTGACGGTGCGCTCGGACAGGCCGAGGATCTGCGCCGCCTCGCTGGAGGTCTTCCCGTCGGCCATCCAGCGCAGCACTTCGGCTTCGCGCGCGGTCAAGACCACCGGCGGCGCCGCCGGCCGGTGCAGCCGCACCATCGCCTCGTGGGTGGCATGGGCCAGCCACGACATGCTGCCTTCGCTATGGCGTAACTCGGTATCCAGGATGTCGTCGTCCGAGCGCGCCAGGGTCAGCATGCCCGTGGCGCCGTCGGCGGTGCGCGAGGACTGGGCCCAGCCCACCCGCAGGTGGTGGCCACGCGCGTCTTCCCACAGCGGCCGCGCCGGTGCGAACAGCGCTTCGCTCCACAGCACCGGCAGCAGCGAGGTGGCGCCATGGGCCACGGTGGGATCGGCCGCCAGGTAGCCTTCGTCCGCGTAGCGCGCCTGCCAGGCAGTTGGATAGTTGTTGACCATGACGGTACGCGGAGCCGACAGCGGCAGCGGCATGCGCAGCCCATAGGCGCAGTAATCGAAGCCGAGATCGCGCGCGGCGCCGGCGACGATGGCGTGCAGGCTGGCCGCGTCCGGCGCCTGCGCCATGCCTGCGAGGCAGTCCTCGCGCCAGCCCATCGCTTGCCCTCCCACCCGTTCGTCCTTCATGTCCCTCCATCCGCCTGCTGTCAGTTCTTACAGTTCCGATGCCGCCATGGTCTTTCGTAGAATGATGGCCACCAGCCATTCTCTCTTTATGTGACTGGAATAACAACTACTTCCAGGAGCCGCCCATGAACCACCAACTTCCCCTCCGTGGCCGCATCGCCACCGCCCTGCTGGCGCTTGCGCTGTCCGGCACGCTCCAGGCGGCATCGCCCGCACCCGACACGCTCAAGGTCGGTGATTACCAGGTGCAGGTGGCCACCTTCGGTGCGGGCAACTACACGGTGATCCTGGAATCGGGCTTCGGGCGTGACCTGGGTGTGTGGCGCAACGTCGCCCCGGCCCTGGCCAAGTCGGCCAGGGTGATGGCCTATTCGCGCGCCGGCCATGGCAAGTCCGACCCGCGCCTTGACCCGCCGACTATCGCAGCGCGCACCAACGAACTCGAACAGCTGATCGCCACGGCCGGCCTGAAGCCACCCTTCGTGCTGGTCGGGCATTCGTATGGCGGCTTCCTGGTCCGCAGCTTCGCCACGCGCCATCCGGAGCAGGTGGCCGGCATGGTCTTCGTCGACCCGAGCGACGAAGCCTTCAATGTCGAACTGCGCAAGCTCGATGCTGCGGGCGTCGACAAGGACACGAAACTGACCGAGCAATTCATGCCGCCGAAACTCCACGCCGAGCTGCGCAGCGTGCAGGCGGTGCTCGATAGCGGCAAGCTGCCCTTCGCCGGCGCGCTGCCGGACGTGCCGGTGGCGGTGCTGACCTCGGTGCAGAAGCGCGAGCAGCCGCAGCTTTTCCTCGAGACCCCGGCCGCGGTGCAGGTGTGGCGCGGCCTGCACGAGCGCTTCTTCCGCAGTTTCAGCAACGGCAGCCACATCGTGACGGCCGAGAGCGGGCATAACATCCACCAGGAGCAGCCGCAGCTCGTGGTCAGCGCAGTCGAAGGCGTGATCGCAGCGGCCGAAAGTGCCCGCGTCAAGCGCGTGCGCGAGGCAGCGAGGGCGGAACTGATGCGCCGCCTGGAGCAGGGCGGTTCCGATGCGGAGATGGCAAAGGCGCTGGAGACGAGCGGTTTCGGCGAGCTTGATGCGAATCGCCTCGGCTACGAACTGCTCGGGCCGCGCAAGCAGCCGCTGCTCGCCGCGCGCCTGATGAAGGCGAACGCCGGCAAGTACAGCCTGTCCGACAACGTGCAGGACAGCTATGGCGAAGTGCTGCTGGCAACGGGACACCCGGCCAAAGCCAAGGCCCAGTTCATGAAGGCGATTGCGCTGGCTGAAGCACTGGGCAAGGGTGACAAGGTGGTGGCGGGCTACCGCGCCAACCTGGCCAAGGCAGACCAGGCACTGGGCGCGCACTGAAATCGAACCGGGTATGCCGGCCGCGCCTCAGGCGTGGTCGTGCATCCATTCCTTCAGGCCGTCGACCCAGTTCCGCGCCGGCAGGTTGAGGCGCCGTTTCAGTTCGGCGGCGCGCTCGTACAGCAGCGAGAAGTCGAGCTGGGGCGCGTTCTTGAAGGCAAGGACGACGATGTTCGCGTCGTGCACCTCGGGCAGCCAGACCACCGCGTCGAACACCTGCTGCATGGTGGCCAGGTTGGTGTCGTAGCGGTGGACGTCACCGAAGACATTGGCGGTCATGATGCCGTCGCCCGTTAAACAGTCATGGCAGCCCTGGTAGAACTCGAGCGAGTCGAGCACCGGCCCACGCGCTTCCTGGTCATATAAATCCACCTGCAGCACGTCGGCGCGGCCGTGGTTGGCCGGGTCGAGCACGAAATCGAGGGCATTCGTCTCGCGTACGTCCAGGCGTGCGTCGTTGGCGGGCAGCCCGAACAGGGCGCGGCAGATCGCGATCACGTTTGGATTGAGCTCGGCCGCAGTCACGCGCGCATCGGGAAAGCGCGTGTAGCAGAACTTGGTCAGCGCGGCGCTGCCCAGGCCCAGCTGCACGATTTGCCGGGGCGCGTCCTTGAACAGCGTCCACATCATCATCAGCTGGATGTATTCGAGCTCAATCGCATCCGGTTTGGCCAGCCGCATGGCGCCCTGCACCCACGAGGTGCCGAGATGCAGGAAGCGCACGCCGTCGAACTCGTCGATGGTGGCGGGCGGGTGGCCCGGCTGGGCGAAGCGGGGATCGATGCGGGCGTAAGAAGGTGGCATGGCGATGGGATGATACCGTAGGGTGGTCGGCTTCGCCGACCGCGCGTTCGAATCCGGCATGATTTGACGCGCGGCTGACCAGAATCCTGTTGAACGCGCGGTCGGCAAGCCGACCACCCTACGCGACGCCGTTTCGCCCGTATTCGCGAAAGCCAGGGCGTTCGGCCAGGCGGTCGTAATAGGCGGCCACGTAACGGTAACCCGGCTTGTCGATCGGCGTCATCATCCAGCGGTTCACCGACAGCCCGAGCACCACGTCGGCCAGGGTGAAGCTGCCCCCAAGCGCATAGACGCCGGTCGCACCCAGCTGATCGTCGAGGATGCCAAGGTGGCGGTTCCACGCCGCGATGCTGGCCGCGATTTGCGCTGGCTCTTGGTAAGCAGGGCTGTTGCGTACCAGCGCCATGAAGGCGTAGCGCCAGGCCGTATTCAGGTCGGTCGCCTGCCAGTCCATCCACTGCTCAACGCGGGCGCGGCTCTTGGCATCGTTTGGCAGCAGGGCGCCGTCCCCATATTGGGTGCACAGGTAGCGGCAGATCGTGTTCGATTCCCACAGCACGACACCATCATCGACCAGCACCGGCACCAGCGCGTTCGGATTGAGCGCCGCATGGCCGGCCTGCCAGTCTTCGCGCTCGAAGGGCAAGCCGAGTTCCGCGCAGGTCCACAATACCTTGCGCACGTTGATCGAGCTGTCTTTGCCGATGATCTTCAACATAGGGCGGTAGCTTTCATGGTGATTGCGTTCCCGGCAGCGCCGGCAGGATCAGGGTGACGGCCAGGCCGCCGCCCTCGCGGTTGGCCAGCGTGATGCGGCCCCCATGCGCCTCGGCGATTTCGCGCGCCAGCGCCAGCCCGAGGCCGGTGCCGCTGCGCTTGGTCGAGTAAAAGGGCACCAGCGCATTGGTCAGCACGGCCTCGCTCATCCCGGTGCCGCGGTCAAACACGTCGATGCGCAGGGCATCCTGCACCCGGCGCACTTGCAGTTCGACGTCTTCCGGCGGCGAGCCCGATTCGTGCGCGTTCTTCAGCAGGTTGAGCAGCGCCTGCTCCATCTGGGCGGCGTCGATCCAGGCCGGCTCCAGCGGCAGCTCGCCCACTAAGCGGAACTGCACCTGGTCGGCCAGCCGGTCGATGAACACGTTCCAGTCCCGGGCTTCCAGACGCGGCGTGGGCAGCTTGGCGAAGCGCGCATAGCCGAGGATAAAGGTCTCCAGGTGGCGTGTGCGCTCGCCGATGGTCTGCAGGATTTGCGGCAGCCGCTCGGTCTGGCCGCGCCGCACCAGTTCCGCGCCGGAGTGCGCGAGCGAGGCGAGCGGCGCCAGCGAATTGTTCAATTCATGGCTGATCACGCGGATGACCTTTTTCCAGGTCTGCACTTCCTGGCGCCGCAATTCCGTAGTCAGGTGGCGCAGCAGCAGCAGTTCGTGGCGCCGGCCATTGAGGGTGAAGCTGCTGCGCGCCAGGTGATAGACCTCTTCGTTCTCGCCTTCGCCGGCGGTGAACAGGCCATCGCCGCCGCGCGCCAGCGCTTCCTTCAGGGCCGGGGCGGCACTGTCCAATACCTCGCTGAGCTGGTGGCCTTCGAGCTTGCGCCCCTCGGACAGGAGCTTGCGCGCAGCCAGGTTGGCGTAGACGATGGCGCCGGCGCTCACGGAAAAATCCGTCACCAGCAGCATGGCGACGGGGGTGTTCTGCACCATGGTGTCGAGCAGCAGTTCGCGCTGCACCAGCCCGAGGCGTTGCTCGCGCAGCACGTGGCCGAGCTCATTGTGGGCGGCGATCAGGTCGGCCAGCTCGTCGTTCTGCGGCCAGTGCAGGCTGAACGAAAAATCGCCGTCGCGGTAGCTCGCCACCGTGCCCTCCAGCGCGCGGAACAGCGACAGGATCGGCTGGATCTGCGAGCGGATGGTGATGATGGCGATCGGGACGATCGCCAGCAGGCAGGCGAAAAAGACCAGGACCGGGTGGCCAGGGAAAAAGTGATCGAGCCCGAGCGCGACCAGGATGCCGAGCGCCAGCAGGGTGCCGACCAGCGCCGACCAGCGCGTGACCAGCGAGAGCCGCACACCCTTGCCCTTCATGTTGGCCGGGCGATGCCGAGCCGCTCCATGCGCCGGTACAGGGCCTGGCGCGAGAGTCCCAGTTCGCTCGATGCCTGCGCCACCACGCCGCCGGCGCGCGCCAGTGCCTGGACGATGGCCTCGCGGTCGGGCTCCACGTCCTGGCTGGCCGCCACCGACACCGGCAGTCCAAGGTCGGCAGCCATGATCACCGCGTCCTGTGCCAGCAGGCTGGCCCGCGCCATCACGTTTTTCAGTTCGCGCACGTTGCCGGGCCAGGCATGGGCCAGCAGCGCTGCCTCGGCCAGCGGGTGCAGGGTCTTCCCGCGCAGGAACGACAAGGCCAGCGGCAGGATGTCGCCCGGGCGCGCGGCGAGCGGCGGCAGGCGCAGCTCGATCACATTCAGGCGGTAGAACAGGTCTTCGCGGAAGGTCCCTGCGCGGATCATCGCGCCCAGGTCGGCGTTGGTGGCGCTGATCACGCGCACCTTGACCTGGCGCTCGCGGTTGGAGCCGAGGCGCTCGAAGCGCCCGGTTTCCAGCACGCGCAGCAGTTTCATCTGGCCGGCCAGCGGGAGGTTGCCGATCTCATCGAGGAAGAGGGTGCCGCCGTCGGCCGCCTCGAACTTGCCTTCGCGCGCTTTCGAAGCGCCGGTATAGGCTCCGGCGTCCGCCCCGAACAGCTCGGCCTCGATCAGTTCCGAGGGCAGGGCGCCGCAGTTGAGCACGACGAAGGGGCCGTCGGCCACCTGCGAATTGGCCTGGATGATCTCGGCGATGCGTTCCTTGCCGGTGCCGTTCGGGCCGGTGATCAGGACGGGGATGTCGGAGCGCGCGACCTGGCAGGCCAGGTGCAGCACGCGTTCGGTGGCCGGGTCTTGCCAGACCAGCCCGCGCAAATCGAAACCTTGTTCCAGTTCGCGCTTGGCGCGGCGTTCGCGCTGCAGGCGCTGGCCAAGGGCGCGGTTGGCCTGGCCCAGTTCGATCAGGTTGGTCACCGTGGTGATCAGGCGCTCGTCGTTCCAGGGCTTGGACAGGTAATCGGCCGCGCCGGCCTTGATCAGCTCCACCGCGGCGTCCAAATGGGTCCAGGCGGTGAGCAGGATCACCGGCAGGTCCGGGTGGCGCTTGCGGATCTCGCGGAACAGCGCTACGCCTTCCTCGCCGGAGGTGGTGTCGGCGCTGAAGTTCATGTCCTGGATCACCAGGTCCACGGCCTCGCGCCCGAGGATGTCCAGTCCTTCCTCCGGCGACCCCGCGCGCAGGGCGGCGATGTCGTGGAGCGAGAACAGGACGTCGAGCGCGATCGCGACCGCGGCGTTGTCGTCAATGATCAGTACAGTGGGCATGGGCGCAAGGATACCATTGGTGGAATCACATCATCCTTTGCATCAGGCACTGCGGGTGGCCGTGGCCGGCGAAATGCTCGCCGCCCTCCATGCCGGACCGTAGGCTGCCAGGATGCCGAGCGCCCAGAACACCACCGCGCCGCCGACCAGGTAATGCACCGGCAGGCGCGCCATCTCGAGCCGCGTCACCAGGAGGTGGTTGAGGCTCAGGCCCAGCAGCACGCCGCCGAACACGCCGGCGCTGGTGATCATGAAGTTCTCGGTGATGAAATAGCGCAGGATGTCGAGCTTGCGCGCACCGAGTGCGCGCCGCACGCCGATCTGCTTGCGGCGCTGGGTGACCCACAGGCTGGCCATGCCGACGATGCCCGAGCAGGTAATCAAGAGCAGCAGCACGCTCACCGTGATCAGCATCCACGACAGCGCCACGTCGGCGCGGTAGCGGTCCTTGCGGTCTTCTTCGGTGGTCTTGGTCTGCAGGATCATCGGGGTGGCGGACGACTTGCGCAGCGCCTCTTCGGCGTCCTTGATGACGCGGTCGCGCTGGCCCGCTTCGGTGCGGATCGCATACAGTGCGCCCGGGTTGCCATACAGGCGCGCCGGGACGTGCACCGAGAAGTCGCCGCGCTCGCCCACTTCGGTGTGCGCGGTCTGCAGGCGCTCGATCACGCCGACGACCTGGGTGCTTAGTGCGTCTTCGCCGGTGCCGAAGTACAGCGTCTTGCCGACAGCCGGCTGGCCCGGCCACAGCTTGTCGGCCAGCGGCTTGGTGATGATGATGGTCTTGGGCAGTTCGCGGTTTTCGTTCTCGTTGATCTCGACGAAATCCTGCGGCAGGAAGTCGCGGCCCTCGACCAGCTTCAGGCCGAAGGTCTTGACCAGCGAGTCGCCGGAGATATACATGCCGGCCAGCGCGCTCTCGCGGTCCTGGCGCTTGTCGATGGCGACGCTGCTGGTGCTGCCGTCGCGCGACATCGGCATCTGCGTCACGTTGGCGACCGAGACCACACCCGGCACCGCGCGCAGCACCTCGGCTTCGCGCTTCATGGTGGCCAGCTGCTGCTCGGGGCCGTCCTTGTTCAGGTTACGCACCGTGAAGTAGAAGGTCGCGGCTTCGTCACTCAGGCCCGACGGACGGGCGGCCATCTCGCGCCGCTCATTGACGATGTGCAGGGCGTTGGCAAGGATCGCCAGGCTCAGGGCAACCTGCAGGGCGACCAGGATCGGGCCGGTTTTATTGCGCATCAGCGCAGACAGGATGGGACGGATTTCCATGATGGTTCTCTCTCGCTCTTATTGGGATTTCAGCTGGATCGCCGGCGTCACCTGGCAGGCGCGCCAGGTCGGCAGCAGGCCTGCGACGAGCGCGGCGGCCACGGACATGATGAAAGTCACGATCAGCATCTGCCAGTCCATGCGCGCGATCGCGGCCATGCCCTTGCTCTGCATGCCGATCAGCGCCAGCGCGCCGAAGGCCAGCACCAGTCCCAGCACACCGCCGGCCAGGCCGACCACGCCGGTCTCGATCAGGAACTGGCGGAAGATGTCGCGGCGCGAAGCGCCCAGCGCGCGGCGGATGCCGACTTCGGCGGCGCGCACCGAGAACTTCGCCAGCAGCAGGCCGATGGTGTTCACCAGGCACAGCACCAGGAAGCCGAAGGCGAGCCAGGCCGACAGCTTGCTGTCGTTGCCCACCACTTTCAGTTCTTCCATCCACTCCATCACGTTGTACAGCTTGTTCGGCGCATTGCGCTTGAGGCGCCCCAGCTTGCGCTGGTCGCTGGCATAGTTGTCGAGGAAGGATTGCAGCTCGGCGCGGTCGCTGCTTGACCTGGTCTCGAACCAGAACTGGATCCAGGTGCATTCGGAGGTGAGCAGGTTGGCGAAGCCGGGGTCGCGGTTGGCGCTGCAGTTCATGCTGCCGCTGTGGCCCTGTTCATGGCGGATCGCGGTGGCGAAGGGGATGAAGAATTCCTCGCCCTTGCCGAAGCGGCTGCCGCCGATCAGCTTGTAGTAGCGCGGCAGCGGCGACCAGGTGTCGATCACGCCGGTCACGGTGAAGGGGAAGCCTTTCATCATGAGCTGCTTGCCGACCGGGTTGGCGTCGCCGAACAGCTTCTCGGCGGTCTCGCGGCCCAGCACCACGACATCGGCGCCGCGTGCATCATCAAGCGCGGTCCAGGGCTGGCCGTGCAGGAAGGGCACCTTGAACATGGCGAAGAAGTCGACGCTCGGCGCCAGTCCGCGCGCATTGAAGGCCGGGATGTCGCTGCGCGGCGGTTCGACCGGCAGCTCGACGCCGTACATCGCCGTGCGGCGCTCGCCCTGGCCGCTCTTGAGCAGGTTGGACGCGTCCGGATAGCTCATCTGCATGTCGTTGGGGCCATCGCTCGGGACCCAGCCTTCCACCTGGCCGTTGTCGAGCTGCGGCACGAACAGGCGGTCGCTCTTCTCGGGGATCGGGTCGCCCGACATCATGTGCAGGATGGTCAGCGTCGATACGCTGGCGGCCACGCCGATGGCCAGGGTCAGCACCATCAGCGCGGTCAGGGCAGGGTTGCGGCGCAGGCTGCGCACGCCAAGCTTGAAGTAATAGGAGAACATGGCGCTTTCCTTAAGCCGAGACCGGGGCCTTGTCGACCAGGGTCGGGCCCTTGCGCACCAGGTCCGAGACCTGGCCGTCGATGATGTGCACGTTGCGGTGGGTGCGCACGGCCAGTTCCGGGTCGTGGGTGACCATCAGGATGGTGGTGCCGGCCGCGTTGATCTCTTCCAGCAGCTCCATCACGCCGCGCGCCATTTGCGTGTCGAGGTTACCGGTCGGTTCATCGGCCAGTAGCAGCTTGGGCGAGCCGGCCAGTGCGCGCGCGATCGCCACGCGCTGCTGCTGGCCGCCGGACAGTTCGGCCGGGTAGTGCTTCATGCGCGAGGCCAGGCCGACCTTGGACAGCGCATCCTCGATGCGTTCCTTGCGCTCGGTCTTGTTGAAGCCGCGGTAGCGCAGTGGCACGTCGACGTTGTCGAACAGGTTCAGGTCGGGAATCAGGTTGAAGCCCTGGAAGATGAAGCCCAGCTTCTCGTTGCGCAGGCGCGAGCGGGCGGTGTCGTCCAGGCCCTTCACGTTGACGCCGTCGAGGATGTACTCGCCCGAGCTGAATTCTTCCAGCAGGCCGGCGATGTTCAGGAAGCTGGTCTTGCCGGAGCCGGAAGGACCGGTCACGGTGACGAACTCGCCCTGCTTGACGTCGATCTCGAAGCCGCGCAGCGCGTGGGTCTCGATCATGTGGGTGCGGTACACCTTGCTCAGGTTGGTCATGCGCAGCATGGGTTTCTCCTTTGTTTGTCTTGTTAAGCGTTCAGCGGTTGATCGAGATGCGTTGTGCGTTCTTGAAGGTATCGGTGCCGGAAATGACGACCTTGTCGCCCACCTTCAGGCCCGACAGGATCTCCACGGCGGAAATGCTGGTGGCGCCCAGCTGGACCGGGGTACGCACGGCCACCCCGTCTTCCACCCGGTAGGCGAAGCGCCCGCCATCGTTTTCCACAAAAGGTCCGCGCGGCAGCATGGTCACGTTCGGGCGTTCTTCGATCAGCAGCCGCGCGGTCACGCGCTGGCTCTGGCGCAGGCCCTTCGGCTGCGCGCCATCGAAGCGCACGCGTGCCAGCACCTGGTTCTTGACGACTTCGGGCGACAGCGCGGAGAGCTTGCCGGTGGCGGTGCCGCCCGGCAGGGTGATCTCGGCGTTCATGCCCAGGCCGATGTCGGTCATGTACGACTCCGGCACTTCGAGTTCGACTTCGAGCTTGGACAGGTCGACCAGGGTCATCAGGGGCGCGTTGGCGGCGACCACCATGCGGTTCTGGACGTTCAGGGTGCCGATGAAGCCATCCACCGGCGCACGCACTGTCAATTCGTCGACGCGGCGCTGGGCATTGGCCATCGACAGGCGCTGGCGTTCCAGTTCGTTGACCTTGGTCTTCAGGGCCAGCTGCACGTCGTCGCTTTCCAGGCCGGCGGCCTGGGTGGCGTGGCGCGCCTTGATCTCGGCCGAGTTCAGCGCATCCTTGGCTTTCTGGTAGTCGATCTTGGCGATGATGCCGACCTGCGCCACGCTTTCGTAGCGCTCCAGCGTGCGCTGGGCCGACAGGCGGTCGATTTCGGCAGTGTCGGCTTCGCGCTTGGCCAGCAGCTTCTGTTTGCGTGCCAGGATCTGCTGGCGCGCCACTTCGGCCTTCAACTGTTCGTAGCTCGACACTTCACGCTTGAGTTCATCGGACAAATCGGGCGATTCCAGTACGGCCAGCACGTCGCCGCGTTTCACGGTGTCGCCGGCGGCGACTTTCAGGTTGACGGTGGCGGGGGAGGTGGAATACAGGGTCGGGCTGACCGCAGCGACCACGCGGCCATTCACCGAGGCGTCGCGCACCAGGGTGCCTCGGGTGACTTCGGCAATGCGCAGGCGGGCTTCACTGACGGAGTGCTCGCTGCTGCTCCAGGCGCCGAAGACGGCGGCCGTGACGGCGACGATGGCGACGGCGCCGCCCACCCACAGCGCGCGGCGCTTGAGCTTGTGGACCGGGGCCGGGGCAAGGACGGCATCTTGTTCTGATGTATCGCGGATCATGGTGTTTCCAGTAACGACGGGTTGTGGTCGTTAGTGCACGATCCGTGCCAGCAGCGCGGGAGTTGTTAAGTCATTGATTGAAAAGGAAACGGACACGCCGGACAAAGTTGTCCGGAGTGTCCGCGAGGGGTGTCCGTACGTACGCGGACACGGCTGTGTGGGCTCAGCCGTACATCGTAGGGTGGGCAGATTCTGCCCACGCGTTCAAACCGTGCATGAGCTGACGTATCGTTCATTCGGGAGCCGGTTGAACGCGTGGGCAAGGAACTTTCCCACCCTACGGGCCGCGTCTTCGTCTACTTCTGCGGCTTCTGCTTCTGCCCGTACGTCCCCATCACCTCGCCCTTGGAAATCACATGCCCCTGCATTGCCTGCAGCAGCGTATCGCGATCCGCCCCGAACGGCACATCGAGCATCGCATCGAGCGCATACACCTGGAAGTGGTAACGGTGCGGCTTGTCACCCACCGGCGGCTTCGGCCCGAAATAGCCCATCGAGCCGCGCGTGTTACGGCCCTGCAGCACGCCCTCGGGATCGGTCAGGCGCGGCTGCTCCTGCAGGCCTTCCGGCAGGCTGGTGACGTTCGCCGGAATGTTCCAGGCCAGCCAATGGACGAAGGGCGTGACCGGCTTCGAATCCGGATCTTCCATCACGATGGCATAGGACTTCGCGTTCGGCACCGCAGCCCACGACAGCGCCGGCGACACGCCGTCGGCGTATTCGCTGAACTTCTGGTCCATCATGCCGCCGGCCTTGAAGCTCGGCGAGCTGACCGCCAGCGTGCCCTTGGCGGCGGTCTCGGTGCGCTTGTTCGCGAGCGGCCCGCCATTGCCCTTGTTGGCCTGCTCGCGCATCGGCCCCGCGGGCGGCATCGCCGCCAGGTTGCCCGGCTTGCCGGCATTGTGGGCGATGCGGTAGATCACGCCGTTGGCGTCGTCCGCCATCAGCAGCGAGCCGTCCTTGGCGAAGGCCAGGCCGACCGGACGTGCGATATGGGTGTTGCCGCCGTCGGTGAGGAACCCGGTGACGAAGGGCTCGACCGATTTCGGCTGGCCGTTGGCGAAGCGCACCCGCACGATCTCGTAACCCGAGGCCTGGGCGCGGTTCCACGAGCCGCGCATGGTGACGAACGCGTCGCCGGCGTAATCGGGCGGGAAGCCGCCTGTTGCGCCAAACACCAGCTGCATCGGCGCCGCGTGCGCGGTATAGCCCAGCACCATCGGCGTGCTGCGCGCCTTCCACTGTTCCTTGGTGATGTCGCCGACCGGGGTTGTCTGTGGATGGATGTCGCCCTTGCCGAAGACGTGCGGCCAGCCGTACATCTTGCCCAGCTCGATCTTGTTGATTTCTTCCTGCTGCTGGTCGTCGCCCAGGAAGTCGATGCCGTGGTCAAAGCTCCACAGCTCGCCTGTCTGCGGATGCCAGGCGAAACCGATGGTGTTGCGCAGGCCGGAGGCAAAGATGCTGCGCTGCTGGCCGTCCGGCGAAATGCGCAGGATGGTCGCGTTCTCCGGGTTGCTCTCGTTGCAGGTATTGCAGGTGCTGCCCACGCTCAGGTAGAGCATGCCGTCCGGGCCGAAGGCCATGGTGCGGTTCGGGTGCTGGCCGGAGTCCGGCAGGTCGCCGATCAGCAGTTTCAGGTCGCCCAGGCGGCCGTCCGGCTTCATGTCGGCCACGAACAATTCCTTGACCGTGACGAGATAGAACTTGTTGTCCTTGATCGCGATGCCGTGCGCGCCGGCGCGGTTCGCCACCTCGACAGGCGCGCCGTCGGCCTTGCCGTCGCCATCGGCATCGCGCAGCATCAGCACGTCGCCCTGGTCGCGCCGGCTCACATAGATGTCGCCGCTCGGCGCCACCGCGATGATGCGGACGTTCTTCAGGCCGGTGGCGAAAGGCGTCACGACGAAGCCCTGCGGCGCCTTGATGCCGCGCATGCGATCCGGCGTGGCTTCCACCTTGGCGGGTTTGAAGGTATTGGCCGGGTTGGAGGCCCGGGTGCCGTCGCCCTGCTGGGCGTAGGCCGCGCCGATGGCGAGGGTGAGCAAGCTTGCGGTAAGAGCGCGTTTCATGGAAGCCATCCTTTTTGTTGGTCGTTGTGTGAATACGTGCGGTGGCTCATCCTGCCATGTGTTGTCATATCAGTATGTTGGGAGACGTACGCAGTTGATTCTCGATCCGTGACAAAGCTTGAACATTCGGTATTGACGGGCTGCTAAGATCCCGCGTCGACACCGCTTTCCACCGTCCCCTGCCCATGCCTCCCAAGTTTGCATCCCTGTTTGGCTCCCTGTTGAGCTTGCTGCCCGACGATTTCCAGCCGGCAGCCCGGAGCGAACTGCCATCGCATTTCTTTACGCCGGAAGAGATCGGGCGCCTGCATCGTGCCGATGCGGATCCATGCACCTCGCTCGACGACCAGACCTGGCAAGACCTGCTGCTCGAATCCTGTGAAGACAAGCTGGCGCTGGGCAGCAGCATTTTCGGGCGCCAGATGCTGCACCGCCGCCTGCGCGCCGGCATCGGCGATGCGGAATGCGCGTCGCTCGGCGCGCGCCTGCGCGGCCTGCTGGCCGATCCCGCCCGCCTTGATGCGCTGGACACGGCCTTGCGTCCGCTGCGCTATGCCGACACCGAACTCGCCGGCCTGCTATTCGGCGGCGAGCCGCCGCAGGCGCCGTCCTGGGCGCGCTTGCTGTGGACGCTGCCGGTGCTCCTGCTCGGGTCCCTGGCCTTGCTGGCGACGCAGCCGCTCGGCTGGATGGCGACGATCGCCGCCCTGGTACCCTTGATGGCGCTGCAGATCAGCTACCACCGCCGTATCGAGCTGTGGACGGCGACCCTGAACAGCCTGAACGCGCTGCTGGCCGGCAGCCACAAGCTGGCGGAATTCGGCGGCCCGCTCTTGGCGCCCTTCGTCGACGCGCGCGGACAGGCCGCGCGCCTGCACAAGCGGGTAGGGCGCTCGCTCCTGATGCGCATGATCCCGGGCGGGGAAGCCTACCTCAACTGGTTCGCCGCCTATAACGTGCGCCGCTACTGGAAGACCATGCGCGCCGTCTACCAGGCGCGCGACTTCCTGCGCGACGCCTGCCTGCGCACTGCCGAACTGGAAGCCGACGTGGCCCTGGCGCGCCACCTGCGCGGCCTGGACCACTGGTGCTGGGTCGAGCGCACGCCGGCGCGCACGCTCGAGTTGGAGGGCGGCGTGCACCCGCTGATGGAAGGGCCGACTGCGTTGTCGGTGGCGCTCGATGGACGCGGCGCCTTCATCTCCGGCCAGAACGCCTCGGGCAAGAGCACCTTCCTGCGCATGGTGGGCCTGAACCTGGTGGTGGCGCGCGCCTTCGGCTTCTGCTACGCCGAGGGGGCGCGCCTGCCGGCGGTGCCGGTGCGGGCCAGCATGCAGAACGAGGATTCGCTGCTCGGCGGCGAGAGTTTATATATGTCGGAACTGCGCCGCGCGCGCGAATTATTGGACGCCAGCGGCGCGCCACCCGGCGTCTGCCTGGTGGACGAGGTCTTCCGCGGCACCAACCACCTGGAGTCGGTGTCGGCCGCCGCCGCGGTGCTGGAAACGCTGTGCGACCGCGACCTGGTGCTGGTGTCGTCGCACAACCTGGTGCTGGCGCGCCTGCTGCACGGCCGGCTCGAACCGCTGCGCATCGATACATCGAGCGGCAGCCCGGTGCTGAAGCCGGGCGTGCTGCGCAACCCGAACGGCATCGCGCTGCTGGCCACGCAGGGCTTTGGAACGCAGATCGAGGACAGGGCAGCCGAGGTGGCGCGCTGGCTCAGCGCGCACCTGGTGGAGCCGGAGCAGCAAGAGGCGCCCAAGGCCCTGGCGCCGGTCACGTAAGAGTCGCTCATCAATCGTAGGGTGGGCAATTCGTAACTCAGGCCATTGGCCTGAGTTACCTTGCCCACGCGTTCAACCAGTGCGTGAATATCGTCGTCGTCGTACGACGGAGCGGAGACGGTTTGAACGCGTGGGCAGGCAAGACAGTCCAGTGGACTGTCTTGCGTCCACCCTACGAGTCAGCGGCGGCTCTTCATTGACCGGCATAATCAATAGCGCTTGAGCGGCTTGCCCTTCGCGATCACCTCGCGGCAGTCGCCGCGCATGGTGGAATCGTCGTAGTCGGTCCAGCCATAGCTGTCGACATAGCGCTTGTGGCGCTTGAATTCCGGGCTCAGGAAACTCCACTCGAGCCGTTCGCCGGGATAGCGGATGTCGGCCATGTCGAGCGCGGTGTGGAACATGTTCTCGGTCGAGAGCCTGGCCTTGCGGTGGCGCTGCAGCTGTTCGATCTTGGCGGGGAAGCGCTCGGCATAGCTGCTCGAATACCAGACGAAGGCCGGGATGTGGAATTCGTACTGCGTGTTATGCCCGTGGAAAGCGATCTTGCACGACTTGTCGTACAGCGTCTGGCCATGGTCGGCCACGTACAGCAGCGAGGATGGCAGGCTGGATTCCTTGAGCACCCCGATCACGTTCGACAGGAACCAGTCGGTGTACAGGATCGCGCTGTCATAGCTGTTATTAATCTGCGGCTCGATGCGGGTATCGGTGTAGTCGGGCTTCGCGATCGCGGTAAGCGAAGGGTGCCAGCGGTCGAATTCCTTCGGGTAGCGGTGCCCGTAGTTCCAGTGGCTGCCCAGGGTATGCAGCACCACCAGCACCTTTTGCGCGGGGTCGGCGATGGCCCGCCGCAGCGGTGCGAGCAGCACGTCGTCGTGGTTCGAGGCGCCGGAAAAGCCGCCCAGGTTCAGGAACTGGACGTCGTCGGCCTCCTTGGCGAACACCGACACCGGCGTGTCGAACTTGCCGAACGAGACCTGGTTCGAGATCCAGAAGGTCTTGAAGCCGGCTTCCCGGAAGGCCGACAGCATCGATTTTTCCGAGAAGCCGTCTTTCAGGCTTTGCATCGCCGGTTTGCGCGAAATGATCACCGGGACCGACAGGCGGGTCGCCGACACCGGGGTGATCACGTCCTGCAGCATCACCAGGTTGTCTTCTTTTGCCAGCAGCGGATTGGTGGGGCGTCCGTAGCCGTTCAGGCTCCAGCGGTCGAAGCGCGAGGATTCGCCCAGCACCAGCACGACCACCTGCGGCGCATGCGTGTCGCCAGCCTGGTGTGCGCCGAAGCGGAAGGCCGCGCTGCGCCGGTTCAGTTCCGCCAGGTAGATGCGCTCTTTATAGAAGTCGATGCCGCGTGCGGTCAGGCCGTAGGGCCAGGAGCGCGAAAAGATGCCGAGGTCGAAGGGCAGCTTCGCCCAGTGCGGCAGCGCCGGCGGGTGGGCAGCGGACGCCGACGCCGTGGCAGCCGAGGCTTTCACTGGCTGCGCGATGCCGTACTTGTGGCCATAGGCCAGCACCGCCGCGCAACTGCCCAGCGCCGCCAGCACCACCCAGCGCGAGCGGTCGGTCCAGTCGAAGTCGCGGGTGCGGCAGGCCACCACCCAGGTCGAGCCGAACCACAGCAGCACGGTCATAATGACGACGCCCAGCAGCCAGGCTTTCCCGCCCAGGAATTCGAGCGCTTCGCTGGGGCTGGTCTCCGCGATGACGCCGAGGTGGTGGGTCGAGATGCCCTGGCCATAATAAGTAAGCAGGTAGAGCTCGGTCGGCAGCGCCAGGAAGGCCGGCAGCAGCGCCCAGTGGAACCAGGCGGGCCGCTTGAACAGGGCCCAGGCCGCCATCCAGGCAAACAGGCCGGCGCCCAGCAGCTGCCATGGATCTTCCAGGGGCGTGCCCAGCAATTGCCCGGCAAAGGGCATCGCCGACAGCACTGCATAGCTCAGCAGCAGGTACAGGTTGGCGGGGCGCAGCAGGGGAGGCGGCAAGTGGCGCAACAGGCGGGACATTGGCTCGGCGGAGGGGAAAAGCGGCTATTATGCTCACTTTGGCGGCAGCCGTCTTTATTCGCAGAAATGCCACCACCGGGCTAAAGCCGATCACTTAAGCGTCGCCACTGACTCGTAGGGTGGGCAAGTTTCTTGCCCACGCGTTCAATCAGTGGATGAGTAGTTTCGCGGTTGTTCGTAGCCCGGTTGAACGCGCGGGCGGCGTAGCCGCCCACCCTACAGTTCTCAATAATTGACCGGCACTGACCCTCGGGCCTACGGTAGAACCGCGACGGCAATAACTTGTAGCAAGCTTGCCACATCCTCCACGGTAAACCGGCTTCAGGCGCCGCTGCCGGGTTCGCTGCTCACCAAAGCGGTTGACCCCTTGCCATATCAAGCCTATACTCGCGAGTTCTCGTTTTTATTCTGCACATCGTATACGCATTCGCAGCCGCTCCTTCGGTGAGTGGCTTTCGTCGCCTGCGTTGTGGGGCTGAGCGGGACTAGGTTTCAGTCCCCGGACAAGCGGTCCGGGTTATCAACTGTAGTACTTTGTTGGATTAGGAACGATGCCAACCATCAATCAACTGATTCGCAAGCCGCGCGTTGCCGCGGTTGTGAAGAGCAAGTCGCCGGCACTGGAAAACTGCCCGCAAAAGCGCGGTGTCTGCACCCGTGTGTACACCACGACCCCAAAGAAGCCGAACTCGGCTCTGCGTAAAGTCGCCAAAGTTCGCCTGACCAACGGTTTCGAAGTCATTTCGTACATCGGCGGTGAAGGCCACAACCTGCAAGAGCACAGCGTTGTCCTGCTGCGCGGCGGTCGTGTAAAAGACTTGCCAGGTGTGCGTTACCACATGGTTCGCGGTGCACTGGATACCCAGGGCGTCAAAGACCGTAAGCAGGCTCGCTCGAAGTACGGCGCCAAGCGTGCCAAGGCTGCGAAGAAGTAATAGCGGAGCTGTAATACGCGGGTCTCGGTCATACCGGGGTCATATTTAAAAGTTAAGTTGAGCCGGCCGTAAGGCCGAGTAAGTGAGTGGTCATGATGGCCCTCGCGAGTGCCCTTAAAGCACTCAACTGAAGATAAAGGAATTGAAATGCCACGTCGTCGTGAAGTACCCAAGCGCGAGATCCTGCCAGATCCAAAATTCGGCAACACCGATGTCGCCAAGTTCGTGAACGTTCTGATGTTGTCCGGCAAGAAGTCGGTCGCTGAAAACATCATCTACGGTGCGTTTGAATACATCCAGACCAAATCGGGCAAGGACCCGCTGGAAGTGTTCGTGACCGCGATCAACAACGCCAAGCCGCTGGTGGAAGTCAAATCCCGCCGTGTCGGCGGTGCCAACTACCAGGTGCCAGTGGAAGTTCGTCCGGTTCGTCGTATGGCGCTGTCCATGCGTTGGTTGCGCGAAGCCGCAAACAAGCGCAGCGAAAAATCCATGCCACAACGTCTCGGCGGTGAACTGATGGAAGCGGCCGAAATGCGCGGTGGCGCCATGAAGCGTCGCGATGAAGTGCACCGTATGGCTGAAGCGAACAAGGCGTTCTCGCACTTCCGCTTCTAAGCAAATGGCCAGACCCTCCAGGGGGCGCGGCCGTGCAGTATCTGTTGTTCAGGCCGGGCACATTTTGACTCCAAGATGCCGCCCGGTTTTGTCCATTCAAAGATTTAGGAAAAATTATGGCACGCAAGACCCCCATTGAGCGCTACCGCAACATCGGTATTTCCGCTCACATCGATGCTGGTAAAACCACCACCACCGAACGCGTCCTGTTCTACACCGGCGTGAACCACAAGATCGGCGAAGTGCACGATGGCGCCGCGACCATGGACTGGATGGAGCAGGAGCAGGAACGCGGCATTACCATTACCTCGGCAGCGACGACCTGCTTCTGGAAGGGTATGGCCAACAATTTCGAGCCGCACCACATCAACATCATCGACACCCCGGGCCACGTCGACTTCACCATTGAAGTCGAACGCTCGATGCGCGTGCTCGACGGCGCCTGCATGGTTTACTGTGCAGTCGGCGGCGTGCAGCCACAGTCGGAAACCGTGTGGCGCCAGGCTAACAAGTACAAAGTTCCACGTCTGGCCTTCGTCAACAAGATGGACCGTACCGGTGCGAACTTCTTCAAGGTCTACGACCAGATGCGCGCTCGCCTGAAGGCAAACCCGATTCCTCTGCAGATCCCGATCGGCGCGGAAGAGAACTTCCTGGGCGTGGTCGACCTCGTCAAGATGAAGGCCATCTTCTGGGACGACGCTTCGCAGGGCATGAAGTTCGACTACCGCGACATCCCGGCCGAACTGGCTGACCAGGCTGCCGAATGGCGCGAGAAGCTGGTCGAAACCGCCGCTGAAGCGTCGGAAGAGCTGATGAACAAGTACCTGGACGAAGGCGACCTCTCGGAAGAAGAGATCAAGGCAGCCCTGCGCCAGCGTACCATCGCGTCGGAAATCGTCCCGATGATGTGCGGCACCGCGTTCAAGAACAAGGGCGTGCAAGCCATGCTCGACGGCGTGATCGAATACCTGCCATCGCCAGTCGACATCCCGCCAGTCGGCGGTACCGACGAGGACGACCAGCCGGTCACCCGCCGCGCAGCCGACGACGAGAAGTTCTCGGCGCTGGCATTCAAGATCATGACCGACCCGTTCGTCGGCCAGCTGATCTTCTTCCGCGTCTACTCGGGCATGATCAAGTCGGGCGACACCGTCTACAACCCAATCAAGGGCAAGAAAGAACGCCTGGGTCGTATTCTGCAGATGCACGCTAACCAGCGCGAAGAGATCAAGGAAGTCCACGCAGGCGACATCGCCGCAGCGGTCGGCCTGAAAGAAGCGACCACGGGCGAAACCCTGTGCGATCCTTCGTCGGTCATCACCCTGGAAAAGATGGTCTTCCCTGAGCCGGTCATCCAGCAGGCTGTCGAGCCGAAGACCAAGGCTGACCAGGAAAAAATGGGCCTGGCGCTGAACCGCCTGGCACAGGAAGATCCGTCGTTCCGCGTGCGTACCGATGAAGAATCGGGCCAGACCATCATCGGTGGTATGGGCGAGCTGCACCTGGAAATTATCGTCGACCGCATGAAGCGCGAATTCAGCGTCGAAGCGACCGTCGGCAAGCCACAGGTTGCCTACCGCGAAACCATCCGCAAGACGGTCACCGACGTCGAAGGCAAGTTCGTCAAGCAGTCGGGCGGTCGCGGCCAGTACGGCCACGCAGTCCTGACCATCGAACCGCAAGAGCCAGGCAAGGGCTTCGAGTTCGTCGACGCCATCAAGGGCGGTGTGATTCCTCGCGAATACATCCCTGCAGTCGAAAAAGGTGTGCGCGAGACCCTGACCACCGGCGTGCTGGCTGGTTACCCGGTCGTTGACGTCAAAGTCACCGTGACCTTCGGTTCGTACCACGACGTCGACTCGAACGAGAACGCGTTCCGTATGGCTGGTTCGATGGCATTCAAGGACGGCTGCCGTAAAGCATCGCCAGTCATCCTCGAGCCAATGATGGCCGTGGAAGTGGAAACGCCGGAAGACTACGCTGGTTCGGTGATGGGTGACCTGTCGTCGCGTCGCGGTATGGTCCAGGGCATGGACGAAATCCCGGGCGGCGGCGGCAAGATCATCAAGGCCGAAGTCCCGCTGTCGGAAATGTTCGGTTACTCGACCTCGCTGCGTTCGGCGACCCAGGGCCGTGCAACCTACACGATGGAATTCAAGCACTATTCGGAAGCTCCGAAGCACGTGATTGACGCCATCGTCACCGCAAAGTCCAAGTAATACCGCGGGGGCAGGACGCGTGTCCTGCCCCGTTAAAATAAAGTAAGACAGTTCATTTAAAGGAAGATCGAAAAATGGCAAAAGGTAAATTCGAACGGAACAAGCCGCACGTCAACGTCGGCACCATCGGCCACGTCGACCACGGCAAGACCACCCTGACCGCAGCTATCGCAACCGTCCTGTCGAAGAAATTCGGCGGCGAAGCTAAAGCATACGACCAGATCGATGCGGCTCCAGAAGAAAAAGCACGCGGCATCACCATCAACACCGCGCACGTCGAGTACGAGACCGAAAACCGTCACTACGCGCACGTTGACTGCCCAGGCCACGCCGACTACATCAAGAACATGATTACCGGTGCTGCGCAGATGGACGGCGCGATCCTGGTGTGCTCGGCCGCTGACGGCCCAATGCCACAGACCCGCGAGCACATCCTGCTGGCGCGTCAGGTTGGCGTTCCGTACATCATCGTGTTCCTGAACAAGTGCGACCTGGTCGACGACGCAGAGCTGCTGGAACTGGTCGAAATGGAAGTCCGTGAGCTCCTGTCGAAGTACGAGTTCCCAGGCGACGACCTGCCAATCATCAAGGGTTCGGCACGTATGGCCCTCGAAGGCAAGCCGGGCGAAATGGGCGAAGACTGCATCATCGCCCTGGCGCATGCACTGGACACCTACATCCCAACGCCAGAGCGCGCTGTTGACGGCGCCTTCCTGATGCCAGTGGAAGACGTGTTCTCGATCTCGGGTCGCGGCACCGTCGTTACCGGTCGCGTCGAGCGCGGTATCATCAAGGTCGGCGAAGAAATCGAAATCGTCGGTATCGTCGACACCGTCAAGACCATCTGCACCGGCGTGGAAATGTTCCGCAAGCTGCTGGACCAGGGTCAAGCTGGCGACAACGTCGGCCTGCTGCTGCGCGGCACCAAGCGTGAAGATGTCCAGCGTGGTCAGGTCCTGGCAAAGCCAGGTTCGATCAAGCCGCACAACCACTTCACCGGCGAGATCTACGTCCTGTCGAAAGATGAAGGCGGCCGTCACACTCCGTTCTTCAACAACTATCGTCCACAGTTCTACTTCCGTACGACTGACGTGACCGGTTCGATCGAGCTGCCAGCGGACAAAGAAATGGTCATGCCAGGCGACAACGTGTCGATCACCGTCAAGCTGATCAACCCGATCGCGATGGAAGAAGGCCTGCGCTTCGCAATCCGCGAAGGCGGCCGTACCGTCGGCGCCGGCGTTGTAGCAAAAATCCTGGCCTAAGGCTAAGGAGCCTGCCCTTGCAAGGGCAGGCCGCTACGCGGGCGCAGGACATGTCCCGCGAATTCCCCGCTACGCCGTCGTCGCAAAGATCCTGGCCTAATTTCGGTTAGCTGGATCGCTCTACGGGACAGCTGTCCCGTTGGGGCAACAGATGGGGGCAGACTTTTTGGTCTGTCCCCATCTTTATGAGGGGGAACGATGCTATACTCCCGCCTCTTGAGCAGTGCAGAAACACCTTACACACATTGCCGGCTTCGAGCCGGAACGTTCTTTTAAAGGAAACAGCATGTCCGCTAACCAGAAAATCCGCATTCGCCTGAAGGCATTCGACTACAAGCTGATCGACCAGTCCGCACTGGAAATCGTCGACACCGCCAAGCGCACCGGCGCCGTGGTCAAGGGCCCAGTCCCACTGCCAACCCGTATCCAGCGTTTCGACATCCTGCGTTCGCCGCACGTCAACAAGACCTCGCGCGACCAGTTCGAAATCCGTACGCACCAGCGCCTGATGGACATCGTTGATCCTACCGACAAGACCGTTGACGCGCTGATGAAGCTGGACCTGCCAGCTGGCGTGGACGTCGAAATCAAGCTGCAATAATTGCTTGTTCGCCGGCGCAGCAATGCGCCGCGAAGCAAAGGCCGGGAAGTTCGCAAGAACTCCCGGCCTTTGTCATTTGTGGCTCATCATTCTCCTGATATGCCCCTCCACTTGCGAGTCGCCACTGGCCCGTAGGGTGGGCAGATTCTGCCCACGCGTCCAACCAGCGATAGCACGAACACGGCGCCCCTTTTTTTGCCAACTGTAAAAATTTTTCGCTCTACCGCTCGCGCATTGCCAGGCCGCGCCGCCATCTCTACTATGGTGAGATGACGAAAAATCCAACATATGCGGGAGAACCATGCTCCTGGCAGATCGCCTGAACACGACAGCGGCGCAGCTGCGCAGCACCTCCTGGCTGCAGCTCGCGCTGTACGCCTACCTCGCTTTTATCGGCATCGGAGTGCTGCGCCAGGCCCTGCCTGACGAACTTGCGGCGGCGCTGCGGCCCGCCGGGCTGCTGTTGCCGCTGATGCTGATCGCCGCCAAGGACCTGGCGCATGCGCCGGACGCGCTAGGCCGCCTGCGCTCCGCCAGAGGATGGGGCGAACGCATCACTGCATTGCTGCCGCCCGAGCTGGTCGGCATGTTCCGGCTGGACCGCCTGGTGTGGAGCGGATTCGCCCAATGGCTGTTGCGGCGTAAGCCGGCACCGGCGCCAGAAGGCGTGGAGCTGGCTTACCTGCAGCGCGGAGCCTACGGAACGGCGGTTGGCGTGGCCATGGTGGCCCTGTTCCTCGAACTGCCGATCAACGTCCTGCTCATCAACCTGTGGGTCGCCGATGCGGATATGCGCCTGGTGATCCACGTAGTCGGCGGCATCGGGGCGCTGTATTCGTTTGTGTGGGTGCTGGGGGACCGCTGGCATGTGGGCAACGGCTGCCATGCGATTGCCGACGGCGTGCTGCAGCTGTGCGTCGGCGTGCGCAGCCAGGGAAGCATTCCCTTGTGCGCGATCGAGCGCTGCGAAAGGGTAGACGAAGCGCCGGAGCGCTGGCGCCGCCGCCACGGCATTCACGCCTCCGAGACTTTGCTGGTGACGCCGTTCGACAAGCCCAACTGCGTGCTGGTCCTGAAAGCGGAAGCGGGCGTCACGCTGCTGCACTGGCAGGTGCGGCGCAAGGCGCCACGCTACGTGCTGATGTATGTGGACAGGCCGGAGCTGCTGGCCAGTTGGGTAGGTGGCGGATCAAGGCCGACCATTGGCCCCAAGCCAGTCACTTGAGAGCCGCCGGTTTTTCGTAGGGCGGGCGGCTTGTAATCTGGTCCACCGGACCAGATTACCCCGCGCGGTGATAGTTTCAAGATGAAGAGGCGCCCAGGCTGCCGGACCGTAATTTGAACGCGCGGGCGGGAGGACCCGCCCGCCCTACGAACAGGCGCCGACCCTCAGGTGTTTGGTATGGGGCACTGCCCGAAATTACCCCGCCCACCCTGCAGTGGCGCTAGCCTTTCGAGCCGGTCTTCCAGCGCATCCCGAAACCGAAGTGGCGGTCCATCAGTTCGTGGGCGCTGGTGCCGCCGGACTGCTGGAAGTATTCGGCCAGCTTGGTCACCTGCAGGCTGCCGCCGCGATTCTCGATCAGCGCGATCGCGCACATGATCTGGTTGCCGCCGCCGTCCAGCCGCACTTCGATTGGCGCCTGCTCGGGCACGGCGATCGTCACCACGCCGTCGGTCGCGGCCCAATTCGGCACGCCCTCGTAGATGAAGGAAAAGATCAGCGCGCGCCGGATCTGGTCGAAACGCTCGCCGTTGATATACAGGTTCTCGCCGCCGCTGACCGCCCCGGTCCGGTCGTCCGCCTCGAGCTTGATGAAAGGCTCACGTTCCAGGTCGCCCCAGGAATTACCGAGCGCCTGAACCAGCCCGCGCCGGCCATCAGCCAGTTCGTACATGCAGCCCAGGTCCAGGTCGATGCCGCCGCGGCCCTTGCGGCCTGCGCCGGCGCCGGCGATCAGCTTGTCGAAGAAACCGGTCTTGGCCGGCGGCGGTGGCGCCGCCGTGGAGGACTGGTTCCAGTTCAGGTTCACGTGGATGCGGCCGAAGCTTTTACCCGCGCGCTTGTCGAGCGAAACCTTGTCGCCGCGCTTTTCCAGCGTGACTTTCGATAGCGAGACTTTCGCAGGCGAGGACGAAGGTGCTGGTCCTGGTGCAGGCGCAGGCGCTGCAGCAGGCACCGATTTGGGCGCCGCTTCGCTGCCGCCGAAATGCGCCAGCAACGCCGACAGGCCGCCATTGAAGCCTTGGCCAACCGCGCCGAAGCGCCAGGTGCCGTCGCGCCGGTACAGCTCCGCCACGATCACTGCCTTCTCGTCGCCGAAGTCGGAGCCCGACCACGGGAAACGCACCGCGCTGCCAATGCTCAGGGCGCAGGCGCCGAGCGAGCGCATGGTCTGGGCGCCGTCGATGGCCGCGACGAACACCAGCTTGCCGATCGATGCCGGCAGCAGCTCGAGGTTGACCGCGAAGCGGGAAGCCGCGCCTTTCAAGTCCAGGCGCACCGCGCCCTCCGGGCTGGCCAGCTGGTTGTAGAACACCATGTAGCGGTCGTCCGACAGCCGGTCCGACGCATCCAGCCCGAAGCAGGAGACGTCGACCGACATGCCGGGGGCCTGGAGTTCGATGTCGACCGTGAATGCGCTGCCGCAGCCGAGGTCCTGCAGTTTCCCTTTTTGTCCGCGTGCGAACTGGTTCATGATGGTTCTCCTTCCAGGCTGGTCCGGCGCCCTGCATCGAGGGCATGGGCGCCGAAGCGGTGTGATTGTTCGACCAGGCGCTCGGCCCAGGCGCGGTGGGTGGCGACTTCGCACATGGCGTCGTCCATGCGGAACACGGCCGGGCTGGCGTCATCGAGGATGGCGCGTGCCACCGCCAGGTCTTGCGGGCGCACCTTGTAGTGCTGCTCGATCGGCGCGATCTGGGTCGGGTGGATCGCCGTCTTCCCGACCATGCCATAGGCGAGATCTTCCGCTACCTCCTGGTCGAGCAGCTCGGGCAGGTCGAGGTATTCGAACACCGGCGCGGTCAGCGCGAAGCCGTAGGGACGGAAGGTGGTTACCAGGCGCGCGATGACGGGGCCCAGCGGCGTGCGGTAGATCGTCATGCCGCGCGGCCGGCGCAGGCCGAGCAGGGCCAGCAGGTCGTTGCCGCCGATGCGCAGGCAGAGGATGCGCTGGCGCACGCCGGGAGCATCGAACACGCTGCGCAACTGCTGCATTTCGCTGTCGCAGAACACCTCTGCCGTCTCCAGCGTCGGCATCAGGCTGTGATCGGTATCGCGCACCAGGCGGAAATAGGTGTCGAAATTGTGGCGGGTGACCTTCGGCAGCACAAAGCCGGTCAGCTTGTCGCTGCCTGCCATGGCCAGCACGCGCTCCATGACCTCCGGATTGCGCACCCGGACGAAACGCTCGGCCGGGATGGCGTCGTGCATGTTCGCCAGCACCACCGACAAATTGAACAGCGACCAGCTCAACTCGCGCTCGGCGATGGCATCCTCTAGGCAGAAGATCAGCGAGCGCGCATGCGGCAGCTTTTCGCAGTTGGCGATCTGCGCCAGGTCCTTATGATTGGCGGGCACGTACAGCGACGCGCCCATCGACTTAACCATCTAATGCACTCCTGATCAGCGATACTGCATGGTAGGGCAATGCCGGGTCGATCTCGACCGGCACCTGTTTTTCTTCGGCCAGCACCTGCAGGTGCGCCACGTCGGCAGCCCCCGGCTGGCGCAGCACCAGCAGGCGCGGCACGCGGCGCAGGAGCACGCGGGTGGCTTCGCCGATGCCGGGTTTGATGAGATTGATGTCGGCGATGTCGTAGCCTGCCATGGCCCGCGCGAGATAGGCGCGCGAACGCTCTCCGGCCAGCGTCGCGTCGAGCGCCTCTGGCGCAGACAAGCCGCTTGCGGCCCTGGCGATCGCCAGCGCCACCAGCGCATCGGCGAAGCGCTGCGACTGGTCCGCAGCGACGAACCCGCCCTGGGCAGACTCGCCGTAATACACGCAGCCATGGAAGTCCTGCGGGCCGATGCGTTCGTCCAGCACCGTACGGCTCACCAGGCCCGATACCGTCGCGTTCAGGATGCTCGACGGGATCAGGTAATCCTCCCCGGACGCCGCGCAGGCGGCCGCGCCGGCCAGGTCCGACAGCACGTACAGGCCGCCGTCGATGCTGGTTCCCTGCGCCGCATTGAAGGCGGACACCGACAGCGCCAGCTCACGCGCGATCACGCCCTTGCCGGTCCAGCCGTCCAGGAACACGATCGATTCGCCCCGGTGGCCCTGGTCCAGGATGTGGCGCAGCGCCGCGCAGTCCAGGCCGCGGTCGCGCACGATCGATACCGAATAGTGGACCGCCTGGCGCCCGAACACCTCGCGCAGCAGGCGCACCACCACCACCCCCACCGGGGTGCCGGCGCGCGCCAGCGACACCAGGGTGATTTCGCCCTCGCGCCGCGCCGCGATCAGCCCGGCCAGCTGAAGGCAGTCTTGCGCCATGCGCGCGTTGTTGGCGCGGCAGGCGTCCTCGAACACCGCCATGTAGCGCGCCGACGGCACCGATTCCGGCGACAGCATCTGGCTGTAATGCCGCTGGCCGGACTGGATCAGGCGTTCCTTCTCGAGCACGCTGGTAAATTCCTGCGCCTGTAGGGGCGTGAGCAGGAACTCCACCTCGCCGCAGCGGTAGCTGCCTGAAAAACTCACAGCGCCCCCACGGTGATGCGTGCCAGCTGGGTGGCGCGCGGAACGATCGCGTAGTCGCAGGCCGCCATGAAGGGCGCATCAGAGCGGCTGTCGCCCATGCCGAAGGTGACGATGTCGCCATGCTCGGCGCGCAGCAGTCCGGTGACGCAGGCCACGGCATGCGCCTTGTCGAGCGCCTTCGGCAGGATGGCCAGGTTGTTGCCGTTGCGGTGGACCACGTAGTCCTTGTTGCCATCCGCGATCCACGGCCTCACCACCTCCGCCTCGATCGGCGCCAGGCGTTCGTGCTGCTTGTCCGGGTCTTTCACGACCAGGAAGAAAGGCGTAGCGAAATCCTCGATCATGCGCGCGCGCCCGCCGAAACCGGTGCGCCGTGCATAGTCGTCGATGTGTTTGGCCAGCTCCTGCAGGCCGGGCAGGGCGGCGTGCATGGCCTGACGCATGCCTTCCAGCCAGGGCTTGTGGGCGCTGCCGCCGGGCTGCAGCACCACGCCGCCATAATTGATGATGGCGTAGCTCTCGAAAGGCAGGTGCACGCGGCGCAGGCCGTCCAGGTCGCGCGCGGTGGTCGGAATCAGCGTCATCCCGTCCTGCACGAAGGCCAGGAAGGCACGCTGGGCGCGGGTGGTGTACGAACAGATGCTGCCGTCCTTGTAATAGGCGGCCGGCTCGAGCGCATCATGGCCATTGAGCGCGCTGCACTTCTCGAAAGTCTGGAACAGCGTGTCGTCCAGGTCAGCGAACAGGAACTTCTTCAACTTGGTCCTCGGTCAGGAAATGGAGCAGTCGCGCCCCTAACAGGCCGGCCAGCTCGCGCAGGGCGGCATTGGGGGCCGTTTCATGGCAGACCAGCACGTGGTCGTACTGGCCGGGCGCGACGTTATAGATGAAATTGGCGACGCCTTCGCCGTAGTTGTCCGGGAAGCGCAAGGCATGGCCCACCGCGCCCCAGGTCAGGATCGGCGAGCGCGTGGTCGACTGCACCATCACCGCTACGCCGCGCCGTTCCAGCGCCGCCCCCAGCAGCATGGCCGCGTGCATGAATTCGCCGGTGCCGAGCACCAGCACCGTCGCGCCAGGGGCGAACTCGCCGCACAGCTGAGCCGCCAGGGCCTCCGCTGCGGGCAGGGCGCCAGACAATCCAAGGCGCCCGAAACGCGTGCTGGCGCCGCGGTCCGTATCCGGGTCGAAGCGCTGTGCTTCGCCCGCGGTCACCGTGTACTCGCCGGGCGTGAAACGGTATTCGCCGCTGACCAGCGCGCCCATCGACACGGGCAGACCGAAACGCCCGCTCAAGCCTGCGGTGGCCGCCGCGCCCATGAAATTGGTGATCGTCGCCAGGTGCACGCGCTCGATGCCCGGGTTCAGGCGCCGGCAGGCCTCCGTCAGGTTCAGGAAGGTGTTGCCGGTACTGGCCTCGTCGTCCACCAGCACCAGGGTGCGCGCTTTCAATAGCAGCGCGTGCAGGGCGGGGTCTTCCGGCATGTGCAGGAACTGGCGCGGCGCGTGGCTGTGCGCTTCCTCGAATTCGATCAGCGGCCCGGTGCCGACGCGGTAGCGCGTGGTGTGCACGAACAGGGCCGGGTGGCCGGGGTGGGCGCGCAGCCAGGCCTCGAACACGCCCTGGCCCAGGCCGATCGCGGTTTCGGCCATGGCGATGAAGACCACCGGGCCGTCTACCGCCGGCACGGTCGCGGCCAGGCGGTCGTGGATGGCGATCATGTTCGACGGCGTTACCGGCCAGTGCTTGCCCAGCACCTTGCTGAGGAAGAGGAAGCCGCGCTTGGCGTTCGCGCGGGCGGCAAAGCCCAGCAGCGCATCGGCTTCTTCAAGGCCCTGGTCGAGCGCCACCTCGAGCTGGCCGGTGGGAAGCATCACGCTGCGTCGGGAAAGAACCAGCGGATCGGAGGTGGCGTTCATGCCAACTCCATCGCTTGCGCCACTTCGACCACGCGCATGCCGTTGCGCACTTCCGGCACCTCGACCGTGTCGAAACCGTCGGCAAAGCCCTTGAGCGCGATCCACGGCAGGTTGGGGCCGGCCGCACAGGCCATGCCGATCCCGCCGGACATGCGCGGATTGATCTCCAGCAGGCGCGGACGGCGCGCCTCGCCCTTGCCCGATTCGCGGAACTGCACGTTGAAGATGCCGTTCAGGCCATAGTCGCGCGCCAGTTTCGTGGTCGCCTCGACGATCTCGGGACGCATGTCGATCAGCTGGCCGCTGCCGGCGGCAAGCTTGCGCCGTGCCACCGCTGCCACCAGCCGGCCCTGGTCGCCGACGCAGTCGACGCTGTATTCCTGGCCATCGAGGAATTCCATCAGCAGCATGCTGCGGAACTGCCCCAGTTCGGCCAGCCCGCGGCGCAGGTCGGCGTAGCCGATGTGGTATTCGACGCCCGCCAGCAGCAGCGCGGCACTGCTGCGCTCCTCGTCGATGACGGCAAAGCCCAGGCCATAGATCGAATGCGAAGGCTTCAGGCACAGCTTGGCATGGCGCGGGCGCAGCTGGCCCCAGGCCGCGTCGAACTGTTCGACGTTATCGAAGTGGCGGAACTCGGCCACCGGCGCCTGCGGCAGGTCGGTTTCCGCATAGAAGCCGGCCTTGTCATGGATGAGTTGCAGCTTCGACGGCGAAGCCGCACTCAGTACGCGCGTGCCGATCGCTTCGAAACGCTCGTGGTGGGCCGCCAGCGTGGTCGCTTCGCGCCCCGGCACGAAGATGTCGATGCGGTGCTCGCGGCAGAAGGCCAGGCACCAGTCGACATAGGCATTTGCTTCCAGCCCGGTCGGCTCGCTATAGAACTCGTGCGCCAGGCGCGCGGCCGGTGTGTGGCGGTTGGCATTGCTGTGGATGATGGTGAAGCGGCCCGCAGCATCGGCTTGGCGAACCAGCGTGAAGGCGGCGTAGATGGACGAGAACGTCCTGTTGTACCAGACGCGCATGGAGTCCTCTGTGGCAGTGTGGAGAGATGCGCCCGCACCGTGCAGGGCGGGCGCTGGTGGAGCAAGACAGGGTGGGGCGAACCGCTTACACGTTGACGCCAAACGAGCGGGCGAGGGGACCGAGGCCGCCCTTGAAGCCCTGGCCGACAGCGCGGAATTTCCATTCGCCGCCGTGGCGGTAGAGCTCACCGAAGATCATGGCGGTTTCGGTCGAGCTGTCTTCGGACAGGTCGTAGCGTGCGATCTCGGCTTCGCCGGCGGCGTTCAGGCAGCGGATATAAGCCTTGCCGACCATGCCGAAATTCTGGTGCCGCGCGTCGGCATCGTGGATGGTGACGCAAAACGAGATCTTGTCGATCTCGGCGGGCACCGTGGCCAGGTCGACGGCGATCTTCTCGTCGTCGCCGTCGCCCTGGCCGGTCGTGTTGTCGCCCGCGTGCACCACCGAGCCATCGCTCGATTTCAGGTTGTTATAGAAGATGAAGTCGGCATCGGCGCGCACCTTGGTGTCGGACTTGAGTAGGAAGGCGCTGCCGTCGAGGTCGAACGCGGCGCCGTCGGTCGACCGCGGGTCCCAGCCGAGGCCGATGATGACCTTGGTGAGCCCGGGCGCTTCCTTGCTCAGGTTGACGTTGCCGCCTTTTTGCAGACTGATTGCCATGCGAACTCCTTATATAGTCAGGGATGTGGCCAACGATGCAGCTGCCGCCGCTACTGCTGCGCCGGGGCCGTGGGTCAACACGCCAATATAGTAGGCGTTAATTATCCAATTGTACACGCGCAGTATTCCACCTTTTCAGGGGCGGGCTGTCCATACGGCCGCGGCCTGCCTGCAGGGCCCCGCAGCTTATTTTCACAATTGCACAACACAGCTATTGCAAAACCCACAGGACCGCCTTTATAATTCGGCTCCCCGGGCGGTTAGTTCAGTTGGTTAGAATACTTGGTCGACATCCAAGGGGTCGCAGGTTCGAATCCTGCACCGCCCACCAAAATTCCACATAGCAGTTCCAGATCGCAGGCTCCCCGAGCCTGCAGAGAAAAGACGGTTTATCCTCTTTTCTGTGCTGACCAGCCAGGTCAGATTTCTCTCTTTCTCCAAGTGCAGCGGAAAACGCAACAGGGTCGACATACCCCCGAATCTCTTGTTGCGTCAAGCCTTTTTGCGCGCTATACTAGCCGGCTTCGGTATGGGTTTATCTTTTTTGCCCGCACCTTTTCCTGTAGTTAAATTAGCCCCGCCCAATCGTAGGTGGGAATGGAGAAAAAATGAGCCTGGGCCTTCTCGGTCGCAAGGTTGGCATGATGCGCATCTTCACGGATGACGGGGATTCGATCCCAGTTACCGTGCTCGACGTGTCGAACAACCGTGTTGCGCAAGTCAAAACTCCTGAAACTGACGGTTATACCGCTGTTCAGGTCGTATTCGGTCAACGTCGCGCTTCCCGCGTGATCAAAGCCGCCGCCGGTCACTTCGCCAAAGCTGGCGTGGAAGCCGGTACGATGTTGAAGGAATTCCGCATCGAATCCGCACAAGCCGCTGAACTCAAAGCCGGCGACACCATTGATACTTCGATGTTCGAAGTGGGCCAGAAAATCGACGTGCAAGGCACCTCGATCGGTAAGGGCTACGCCGGCACCATCAAGCGTCACAACTTCGCCTCGGGTCGTGCTACCCACGGTAACTCGCGTTCGCACAATGTTCCTGGCTCCATCGGTATGGCGCAGGATCCAGGTCGCGTGTTCCCAGGCAAGCGCATGACCGGTCACATGGGCGACGTCACCGTCACCACCCAGAACCTGGAAGTCGCTCGTATCGACGCTGAGCGTCAACTGCTGCTGGTGAAGGGTGCCGTTCCTGGCGCCAAGAACGGCCAAGTGGTTGTCAAGCCAGCCGTCAAAGTCAAAGCCAAGAAAGGAGCTTAATTATGGAACTTCAGCTCCTGAATGAGCAAGGTCAAGCTGGCGCCGGCGTAGCCGCCGCCGATACCGTGTTCGGCCGCGAATACAACGAAGCACTGATTCACCAGGTCGTGGTCGCCTACGCTGCCAACGCACGTAGCGGTAACCGCAAGCAGAAAGACCGTGAAGAAGTCCACCACACCACGAAGAAGCCATGGCGCCAAAAAGGTACCGGCCGCGCTCGTGCTGGTATGTCGTCGTCGCCACTGTGGCGCGGCGGTGGTCGCATCTTCCCGAACTCGCCTGACGAGAACTTCACCCACAAAGTCAACAAGAAGATGTTCCGTGCAGGTATCTGCTCGATCTTCTCGCAACTGGCTCGTGAAGGCCGTCTGGTCGTTATCGAAAACCTGTCGATCGACGCTCCAAAAACCAAGCTGCTGAGCCAAAAGCTGCAGGGCATGGGCCTGGAATCGGTCATGGTGATCACCGACACCATCGAAGAAAACCTGTTGCTCGCCTCGCGTAACCTGCCGCACGTGCTGGTCGTCGAGCCGAAAGCAGCTGATCCGATGTCGCTGGTGTTCTACAAAAAAGTCCTGGTCACCAAAGCTGCACTGGCCATGATCGAGGAGATGTACGCATGAGCGCCGCAATCAAATTCAGCGAAGAGCGCCTGATGAAGGTGCTGCTGGCTCCGGTCATTTCCGAAAAGGCGACTTTCGTCGCTGAAAAGAACGAACAGATCGTGTTCAAGGTTCTGCCGGATGCGACCAAGCCAGAAATCAAGGCTGCCGTCGAGCTGCTGTTCAAAGTCGAAGTGGAATCGGTGCAAACCGCAAACCGCGAAGGCAAGCAGAAGCGTTCGGGCCGTTTCACCGGTCGTCGCAACCACACCAAGCGCGCTTTCGTGGCCCTGAAGCCGGGTCAGGAAATCAATTTTGTCGAGGAGGCTAAATAATGGCACTCGTTAAGATGAAGCCAACCTCCCCAGGCCGTCGCGGCATGGTGAAAGTTGTGACCGAGGGCCTGTACAAGGGTCGTCCGTTCGCAGCTCTGGTTGAAAAGAAATCGAAAACTGCCGGCCGTAACAACAACGGCCACATCACCACCCGTCACATCGGTGGTGGTCACAAGCAACACTACCGTATGGTGGACTTCAAGCGCAACGACAAGGACGGTATCCCGGCCAAGGTCGAGCGTATTGAATACGACCCGAACCGTACCGCGCACATCGCTCTGCTGTGCTACGCGGATGGTCATCGTGCGTACATCATCGCCACCAAAGGCATGGCTGTCGGCGACGCCGTCATGAACGGCTCGGAAGCGCCGATCAAGTCGGGTAACTGCCTGCCAATCCGTAACATCCCGGTCGGTACCGTGATGCATTGCGTCGAAATGCTGCCAGGTAAGGGTGCCCAGATGGCCCGTACCGCCGGCGCCGGCGTCGTGCTGATGGCCCGCGAAGGCACCTACGCTCAGGTCCGCCTGCGCTCGGGTGAAGTTCGTCGCGTGCACATCGAGTGCCGCGCTACCGTTGGCGAAGTCGGCAATGCCGAGCACAGCCTGCGCAAGATCGGTAAAGCTGGTGCGATGCGCTGGCGCGGTGTTCGTCCTACCGTTCGCGGTGTGGTCATGAACCCGGTCGATCACCCGCACGGTGGTGGTGAAGGTAAAACCGCAGCTGGTCGTCATCCAGTGTCGCCTTGGGGCCAACAGACGAAGGGCAAGAAGACGCGTTCGAACAAGCGTACTTCGTCGATGATCGTTTCGCGCCGCGGCAAGAAATAAGGGATAACACATGACTCGTTCATTGAAAAAAGGGCCGTTCGTTGACGCCCACCTGGTGAAAAAAGTCGAAGCCGCGCAAGCGAACAAAGACAAAAAGCCGGTAAAAACCTGGTCGCGCCGCTCGACGATCACGCCTGACTTCATCGGTCTGACGATCGCTGTGCACAACGGCAAGCTGCACGTGCCTGTGTACGTGTCGGAGAACATGGTCGGCCACAAGCTCGGCGAATTCGCGCTGACCCGTACGTTCAAGGGCCACGCCGCTGACAAGAAGGCGAAAAAATAATGGAAACTAAAGCAATCCTCAAAGGCGTGCGCCTGTCGGAACAAAAGGGCCGCCTCGTTGCGGACCTGATCCGCGGCAAGAAAGTTGACGCAGCACTCAACATTCTGCAGTTCAGCCCGAAGAAGGGCGCGACCATCATCAAGAAGGTTCTCGAGTCGGCTATCGCCAACGCGGAACACAATGATGGCGCCGACATCGACGAGCTGAAAGTCGTGCAGATCTATGTTGAAAAGGGCCCGATCCTCAAGCGCTTTACGGCTCGCGCCAAAGGCCGCGGTGATCGCATTTCGAAACAATCCTGTCACATTTACGTGACTGTCGGTAACTAAGGGGTCATACGATGGGTCAGAAAATCCACCCAACCGGCTTCCGCCTGGCGGTCACCCGTAACTGGGCATCGCGCTGGTACGCTGGCAACGGCAACTTCGCCGACATGCTGCAAGAAGACCTGGCAGCACGCGCATTCCTGAAAAAGAAGCTGAAGAACGCTTCGGTCGGCCGCATCGTCATCGAGCGTCCAGCCAAGAATGCACGCTTCACCATTTACTCGTCGCGTCCAGGTGTCGTGATCGGTAAAAAAGGCGAAGACATCGAAGTGCTGAAGACTTCGCTGGCGAAGATCATGGGCGTGCCTGTGCACGTCAACATCGAAGAGATCCGCAAGCCAGAGATCGATTCGCAGCTGATCGCCGACTCGATTTCGCAGCAGCTCGAAAAGCGCATCATGTTCCGCCGCGCGATGAAGCGTGCCATGCAAAACGCCATGCGTCTGGGTGCCGTCGGCATCAAGATCATGTCGTCGGGCCGCCTGAACGGCATCGAAATCGCACGTACCGAATGGTACCGCGAAGGCCGTGTGCCCCTGCACACCCTGCGCGCCGATATCGACTACGGCACCAGCGAAGCATCGACCACGTACGGCATCATCGGCGTCAAGGTCTGGGTCTACAAGGGCGACCGTTCGGTCACCGGCGAAGCACCAGTCATCGACACCCCGCCGGACGAGAAGAAGCCACGCGGACCACGTCGTGACGATGGCAAGCCATCGCGCGGCCCACGTCCAGCCGGCGGTGCCCGTCCAGCAACTGCAGCGCCAGTCGTGCGCGCTCGTCCAGCCGTCAAGCTGCCGACGCCAGCCGCCGCTGAGCCAGCCGAGAAAGCAGGAGAATAAGCATGCTGCAACCATCGCGCAGGAAGTATCGTAAAGAGCAGAAAGGCCGTAACACCGGCATTTCGCACACCCGCGGCACCGCGGTCTCGTTCGGTGAATTCGGTCTGAAGGCAGTTGCCCGCGGCCGTATCACTGCACGCCAGATCGAAGCGGCACGTCGTGCCATGACCCGTCACATCAAGCGTGGCGGTCGTATCTGGATCCGTATCTTCCCGGACAAGCCGATTTCGAACAAGCCGGCCGAAGTCCGTATGGGTAACGGTAAGGGTAATCCAGAGTATTACGTCGCTGAAATCCAGCCAGGCAAAGTCCTGTACGAGATGGACGGCGTCGCTGAAGAACTGGCACGCGAAGCGTTCCGCCTGGCCGCTGCCAAACTGCCACTGGCTACCACTTTCGTGGTCCGCCAGGTCGGCCAATAAAAGGAGTTGAATATGAAAGCATCGGAACTCCTCGGCAAGGACCAGGAAGCCCTGCAAAAGGAGCTGAATGAGCTGCTCAAGGCCCAGTTCGGCCTGCGCATGCAAATCGCTACCCAGCAGCTGGGTAACACTTCGCAGCTCAAGAAAGTACGTCGCGACATCGCACGTGTGAAGACCGTGATGAACCAGAAGGAAGCCAAATGAACGACACCACTAAAACGGCGCTGAAGCGTACGCTGGTCGGCAAAGTCGTGTCCGACAAAATGGACAAGACGGTGACCGTACTGATCGAGCGTCACGTGAAGCACCCGCTGTACGGCAAAATCATCGTGCGTTCGAACAAGTATCACGCGCACGACGAGACCAACCAGGTCAAGATCGGCGACACGGTCGAGATCACGGAAGGTCGCCCGATCTCGAAGACGAAAGCGTGGACGGTGACTCGCGTTGTGCAAGAAGCACAGGTCATCTAAGCCTTAAAATTTGTCTTGCGTGGCCCGCTGGTATCTGAGATACTAGCGGGCTTCGTTCATGTGTTGCCGCAGTTTGTCCCCCCTCGGTAACTGCGGCCTGTAACGAAAGTTATTTGGAAAGTCCATCACCCAAACATAGCGCTCCAGCAGGAGCGGTATGGCGGGACCAAGACTGACCGCAGGCCTACGGTTCGCCGTGGGGTTTCTTCGGCTTAAGTTGGGAAAGAAAATACTATGATTCAAACCGAAAGCCGGCTCGAAGTGGCCGACAACACCGGTGCAAAGGAAGTTCTGTGCATCAAGGTGTTGGGCGGTTCCAAGCGCCGTTATGCGAGCATTGGCGACGTGATCAAAGTAACCGTCAAGGTTGCTGCGCCACGTGGTCGTGTCAAAAAAGGTGAAATTTACAACGCCGTGGTTGTGCGTACCGCCAAAGGTGTGCGCCGCCAGGATGGTTCCCTGGTCAAGTTCGATGGCAATGCCGCCGTCCTGCTGAACGCCAAGCTGGAGCCGATCGGTACCCGTATCTTCGGACCAGTGACCCGCGAACTGCGCACTGAAAAGTTCATGAAGATCGTGTCCCTGGCACCTGAAGTTCTGTAAGGATTCGACATGGATAAGATTCGTAAAAACGACGAAGTCATCGTTCTCGCCGGTAAAGACAAGGGCAAGCGCGGTGTCGTTCAACAGCGTGTAGACGCTGAACACGTCATCGTCGAAGGCGTCAACGTCGCTAAAAAAGCGACCAAGCCTAACCCGATGACCGGTGTTACTGGTGGTATCGTCGACAAGACTATGCCGATTCACGTGTCGAACGTTGCGCTGTTCAACGCAGCGACCGGCAAGGCAGATCGCGTTGGCTTCAAAGACCAGGACGGCAAAAAAGTCCGCGTCTTCAAGTCGAGCGGCGAAGTAGTGAAGGGGTAAGAATAAATGGCCCGTCTCCAAGATATTTACAAAGAAAAAGTCGTCGCTGAACTGACCGAGAAATTCGGCTACAAGTCGTCGATGGAAGTGCCGCGCCTGACCAAGATCACCCTGAACATGGGTGTCGGTGAAGCGATCGCTGACAAGAAAGTGCTCGAGCACGCAACTGGCGACCTGACCAAGATCGCCGGCCAGAAGCCGGTCACCACCAAGTCGCGCAAGGCAATCGCAGGTTTCAAGATCCGCGAAGGCTATCCGATCGGTACCATGGTGACCCTGCGCGGTAACCGCATGTACGAATTCCTGGATCGCTTCATCACCGTGGCCCTGCCGCGCGTGCGTGACTTCCGAGGTGTGAACGGCAAATCGTTCGACGGTCGTGGCAACTACAACATCGGCGTCAAGGAACAGATCATCTTCCCTGAAATCGATTACGACAAGATCGACGCGCTGCGTGGCATGAACATCTCGATCACGACCACCGCTAAGACCGACGAAGAAGCCAAAGCGCTGCTCGCCGCCTTCAAATTCCCGTTCAGGAACTAAGAGCATGGCAAAACTTGCACTGATTAACCGCGAACAGAAGCGTGCAGACCTGGTGGAGAAATTCGCCGCAAAGCGTGCAGCTCTGAAAGCGATCATCAACGACCAGTCGAAGTCGGAAGAAGAGCAATACGAAGCACGCCTGAAACTGCAGGCACTGCCACGTAACTCGGCGCCGACCCGCCAGCGTAACCGCTGCGCAATCACCGGTCGTCCACGTGGCACTTTCCGTAAATTCGGTCTTGCCCGCACCAAAGTCCGTGAGTTCGCCATGAAAGGCGAAATCCCGGGTATGACCAAAGCCAGCTGGTAATAGGAGAATATGCAATGAGTATGAGCGATCCTATCGCCGATATGCTGACCCGCATTCGCAACGCACAAGTTGTCCAGAAAACCACGGTCGCAATGCCGTCGTCCAAAGTCAAGGTTGCCATTGCCAACGTCCTGAAGGACGAGGGTTACATTGAAGATTTCGCCGTGTCCACCGAAGGTGGCAAGTCGGAACTGAAAATCGGTTTGAAGTATTACACCGGCCGTCCGGTCATCGAGCGCATCGAGCGCGTCTCGCGTCCAGGCCTGCGCGTCTACAAGGGCAAGAACGAGATCCCAACCGTCATGAACGGCCTGGGTGTCGCTATCGTTTCGACCCCGCAAGGCGTCATGACCGACCGCAAAGCACGTGCTACCGGCGTCGGTGGCGAAGTGCTGTGCTACGTGGCTTAAGGAGTAGACATGTCTCGAGTAGCTAAGATGCCAATCGCCGTCCCGGCCGGTACCGATGTCGCGATCAACGCGTCGTCGATCACCGTCAAGGGCCCGCTGGGCACCCTGACCCAGGCCCTGAACGGCCAGGTCAAAGTAGAAAACAAAGACGGCACGCTGACTTTCGACGTAGTGGACGATTCCCGTGAATCGAACGCCATGTCGGGTACCCTGCGCGCCCTGGTCAACAACATGGTTACCGGCGTCACCAAGGGTTTCGAGCGCAAGCTGAACCTGGTGGGCGTGGGCTACAAGGCAGCAGTGCAGGGCAACGCCCTGAACCTGTCCCTGGGCTTCTCGCACCCGGTGCTGCACGCGATGCCGGAAGGCGTCACTGCAACCACCCCGACCCCGACCGAGATCCTGATCAAGGGTATCGATCGTCAAAAGGTCGGCCAGGTGGCTGCCGAAGTGCGTGCTTACCGCTCGCCTGAGCCTTACAAAGGCAAGGGTGTCCGTTATTCGGACGAAGTGGTGAAGCTTAAAGAAACCAAGAAGAAATAATCGGAGCTGACATGGACAAAAAAGAATCACGTCTGCGTCGCGGACGTCAAACCCGCATCAAGATTGCACAGCTGGGCGTGAACCGTTTGTCGGTTCACCGCACCAACCTGCACATCTATGCGAACCTGACCAGCCCGGACGCAAAGGTGCTGGTGTCGGCTTCGACGCTGGAAGCTGAAGTGCGCGCTGAACTGGCTGGCAAGACCGGCGTCGGCGGTAACGCTGCCGCTGCTGCCATCGTCGGCAAGCGCGTCGCTGAAAAAGCACTGAAAGCAGGAATCACCGAAGTAGCGTTCGACCGCTCGGGTTTCCGTTACCACGGCCGTGTGAAGGCGCTGGCGGAAGCCGCGCGTGAAGCCGGTCTGAAGTTCTAAGGAAGAATCGTCATGGCAAAAATGCAAGCGAAAATGGCAAGCGACAAGCCGGATGATGGCATGCGCGAGAAAATGATCGCGATCAACCGCGTGACCAAAGTGGTCAAGGGTGGTCGTATCATGGGTTTTGCAGCGCTGACCGTTGTCGGTGACGGCGATGGCCGCATCGGCATGGGCAAAGGCAAGTCGAAGGAAGTTCCAGTCGGCGTGCAAAAAGCGATGGAAGAAGCCCGCCGCAACCTGATCAAGGTGCCCCTCAAGAACGGTACGCTGCACCACACCGTCACCGGTCGTCACGGCGCCTCGCGCGTCATGATGTCGCCAGCCAAGCCTGGTACCGGCGTCATCGCTGGTGGCGCAATGCGCGCTATCTTCGAAGTGATGGGCGTGACCGACGTGGTCGCCAAATCGACCGGTTCGTCGAACCCGTACAACCTGGTTCGCGCAACGCTCGACGGCCTGTCGAAAATGAGCACTGCTTCCGACATCGCCGCCAAGCGCGGCAAGTCGGTTGAAGACATCCTGGGTTAAGGGGAACAAACATGGCAAACACTGTCAAAGTTCAGCTCGTCAAGGGCTTGATCGGTACCCGTCAGGATCACCGTGCCACCGTGCGCGGCCTGGGTCTGCGTCGTGTCAACTCGGTCTCCGAGCTGCAGGACACCCCATCCGTGCGTGGCATGATCAACAAAGTCGCGTACCTCGTTAAAGTAGTCTCGTAAGCCCTCGGGCTTACGTACGGAGAAATCAATGGAACTCAATACCATTCAACCAGCTGACGGCGCCAAGCACTACAAGCGCCGCGTCGGTCGCGGTATCGGCTCCGGCCTGGGCAAGACTGCCGGCCGTGGTCACAAGGGTCAGAAATCGCGTTCGGGCGGCTTCCACAAAGTCGGCTTCGAAGGCGGTCAGATGCCTCTGCAGCGTCGTCTGCCGAAGCGTGGCTTCAAGTCGCTGAACGCGACCTTCAAGGCGGAAGTTCGCCTGTCGGACCTGAACAACCTGGCAGTCGGCGATGTCGACATCATGGTGCTCAAGCAAGCAGGTATCCTGCCTGTGCTGGCACGTGATGTCCGCGTCATCCTGTCGGGCGAGGTCACCAAGGCGGTGAACCTCAAGGGCCTGAAGGTCTCGGCCGGCGCGAAAGCGGCGATCGAAGCAGCTGGCGGTTCGGTCGCTTAATTGCGGCCCTGCCTGATCGGAGCAAAAATTGGCGACTAATTCACAACTTGGTAAAAGCGCTGCTTCCGGATTCCCCTGGGGCCGGCTGTGGTTTTTGCTTGGCGCGTTGGTCGTGTACCGCATCGGTGCTCACATCCCGGTTCCCGGGATTGACCCGGTGCAGCTGGCGGCACTGTTCAAGCAGAACGAAGGCGGCATCCTGGGCATGTTCAACATGTTCTCGGGCGGCGCCTTGTCCCGCTTTACCGTGTTCGCCCTCGGCATCATGCCTTACATTTCGGCTTCGATCATCATGCAGCTCGCATCGATTGTCTCGCCGCAACTCGAGGCATTGAAGAAAGAGGGCGAGGCCGGCCGTCGCAAGATCACCCAGTACACCCGTTATTTCACGGTGGCGCTGGCGCTGTTCCAGGCGTTCGGTATCTCGGTTGCGCTCGAGTCGCAACCTGGTCTCGTGCTCGATCCGGGCATGGGCTTCCGCTTCGTCACGGTGACGACCCTGCTGACTGGCACCATGTTCCTTATGTGGCTGGGCGAGCAAATCACCGAGCGTGGTCTTGGTAACGGTATTTCGATCATCATTTTTGCCGGTATCGCAGCAGGTCTGCCGTCGGCCCTCGGTGGCTTGTTCACCCTGGTTTCGAACGGTTCGATCAGCAGCTTCTCCGCGATCATTATCGTGGTCCTGGTAGCAGCGGTAACGTATGCTGTCGTGTTCGTGGAGCGCGGGCAGCGCAAGATCCTGGTCAATTACGCCAAGCGTCAAGTCGGTAACAAGATCTACGGTGGCCAAACCAGCCACCTGCCCTTGAAACTGAACATGGCCGGCGTGATCCCACCGATCTTCGCTTCCTCGATCATCCTGTTCCCGGCGACGATCGTCGACTGGTTCACGCGTGGCAAGGATTCCACGAGCCCGTTCATCGGGTTCCTGAAAGACCTCGCTGCGTCGATGGGTCCAGGCGAGCCGATCCACGCGTTGCTGTATGCGGTGGCGATTGTGTTTTTCTGCTTCTTCTATACGGCGCTGGTATTTAACAGCAAGGAAACGGCGGACAACTTGAAGAAGAGCGGCGCGTTTGTCCCAGGCATCCGTCCTGGCGACCAGACCGCACGCTACATCGACAAGATCCTGATGCGCCTGACCCTGGCCGGTGCGGTTTATATCACCCTGGTGTGTTTGGTGCCGGAATTCATGACCTCGCAGTGGAAAGTTCCTTTCTACTTCGGTGGTACGTCCCTCCTCATTGTCGTGGTGGTGACGATGGACTTCATGGCACAAGTACAGAATTACGTCATGTCGCAACAGTACGAATCATTGTTGCGGAAGGCGAATTTCAAGGGCGGTATTCCGTCACGTTAAGCGGGAAGGCATAGAGCGTATGGCAAAAGACGACGTCATCCAAATGCAAGGGGAGATTCTCGAGAATCTCCCGAACGCAACATTTCGCGTGAAGCTGGAAAATGGGCACGTGGTTCTTGGGCATATCTCGGGTAAAATGCGGATGAATTACATCCGTATTCTCCCGGGCGACAAGGTGACGGTGGAGTTGACCCCGTACGACCTGTCCCGGGCCCGCATTGTGTTCCGCACCAAGTAAAAATCATTAAGTAAACGAACCGAAGAGAGTGCAAAATGAAAGTTAACGCTTCAGTCAAGCGGATCTGCCGCAACTGCAAGATCATCAAGCGCAAGGGCGTGGTCCGTGTGATCTGCGTCGAGCCGCGTCACAAGCAGCGTCAAGGTTAAGAGGAATAACGAATGGCACGTATTGCAGGGGTTAACATCCCAAATCATCAGCACACTGTTATCGGCCTGACGGCGATCTACGGTGTTGGCCGCCCACGCTCGCAGAAGATCTGCGACGCGACTGGTATCGCGACCAACAAGAAGGTCAAGGACCTCGACGATAACGAACTCGAGAAGCTGCGTGACGAAGTCGCGAAGTTTGTCGTGGAAGGCGATCTGCGCCGCGAACTGTCCATGAACATCAAGCGTCTGATGGATCTGGGCTGCTACCGCGGCATGCGTCACCGTAAGGGTCTGCCAGTGCGCGGTCAGCGTACCCGCACCAATGCTCGCACCCGCAAGGGTCCGCGCAAGGCCGCTCAATCGCTCAAGAAATAATCTAGGAACCGACTATGGCCAAGCAACAGAGCAGCGCAGCAGCAGCCCGCGTGCGCAAGAAAGTCAAGAAGAACGTTGCCGAGGGCATCGCCCACGTGCACGCGTCCTTCAACAACACGATCATCACGATCACCGACCGCCAGGGCAACGCCCTGTCGTGGGCAACCTCCGGCGGCGCCGGCTTCAAGGGTTCGCGCAAATCGACCCCGTTCGCAGCTCAGGTCGCTGCCGAAGCTGCTGGCAAGGTCGCTCAGGAGTCGGGCGTGAAGAACCTGGAAGTGCGCATCAAGGGCCCAGGCCCAGGCCGTGAATCGGCTGTGCGTGCACTGAACAACCTGGGCATCAAGATCACCGAGATCCAGGACGTTACTCCAGTTCCGCACAACGGCTGCCGTCCTCCAAAGCGTCGTCGTATCTAATTGATACTACACGCGTGCAGTGAGCGGTTTTCGGATCGCTGACTGTGGCGAAAAGCCGTCATACGGGGCCTAGCGCCCCGTTATGTATTACGAGATCAGCCGGTGCAGAGCCCAGAAATGGGTTATACTGCCCGGCTCTTGTCGCCTGTCGCATTTTGTTGGCAGGTGTTTTTAAGCCACGTCCGCTCATTCACTGGGTCGGACTAGCGCCTGGATGCGAAAGCATCGCTGGGGCGTGATTATTCATAAAAGGTAACTAACGTGGCACGTTATATCGGACCAAAAGCAAAACTGTCGCGCCGTGAAGGCACTGACCTGTTCCTGAAGAGCGCACGTCGCTCGCTCGATTCGAAGTGCAAACTGGACATCAAGCCAGGCCAGCACGGCGTCAAGTCGGGTGCCCGCACCTCGGACTACGGCAACCAGCTGCGTGAAAAGCAGAAGGTCAAGCGCATGTACGGCATCCTGGAACGTCAGTTCCGCCGCTACTTCGCCGACGCATCGCGTAAAAAAGGCAACACCGGCGAAACCCTGCTGAAGCTGCTGGAAGCGCGTCTCGACAACGTCGCTTACCGCATGGGCTTCGGCTCGACCCGCGCTGAAGCGCGCCAGCTGGTGAGCCACAAGGCTTTCACCGTGAATGGCCAGGTCGTGAACATCGCTTCGTACCAGGTCAAGACCGGCGACGTGATCGCTGTGCGCGAAAAGGCCAAGAAGCAGGTGCGTATCGCTGAAGCCCTGTCGCTGGCTGAACAAGTCGGCATGCCGAGCTGGGTGTCGGTCGACAGCAAGAAGATGGAAGGGACCTTCCGTTCGTTCCCAGAACGTAACGAAATCGCTGCTGACGTCAACGAAGCGCTGATCGTCGAACTGTACTCGCGTTAATTGACGACCTCGGGGACGGCTTGCCGTCCCCATGTCGTCACCCCGGCGGAGGCCGGGGCCCAAGTTTGCTGGCTTCGCCGCGAACTTGGATCCCGGCCTGCGCCGGGATGACGGGAGTGGTAGTGCGGGAGCAGCAACCTCGGGTTGGCACCGCACCGGATTCAAAGTCCTGCCTCTTCCGTCATCTCAGAATTCGTCTCACCGCCTGCTCGTCGAGCAGGCGCTTTATTTATTAATGCCATCAGCCTTATCGGTGTAACGAACCGAGGGTATTGAAAAGGACATTTCATGCAAAACAGTCTGTTGAAGCCACGTATCATCGACGTCGAAGCACTCGGCGCCGGCCACGCGAAAGTCGTGATGGAGCCGTTCGAACGTGGTTATGGCCACACCCTGGGCAACGCGCTGCGCCGCGTGCTGCTGTCGTCGATGACCGGCTACGCGCCGACCGAAGTGACGATCGCGGGTGTCGTGCACGAATACTCGTCGCTGGATGGCGTGCAGGAAGACGTCGTCGACCTGCTGCTGAACCTGAAGGGTGTCGTCTTCAAGGTCCACAACCGTGACTCCGTGACGCTGACCCTGAAGAAGGAAGGCGAAGGCGCCGTCCTGGCTTCGGACATCGACCTGCCGCATGACGTGGAACTGATCAACCCGGATCACGTGATCGCTCACCTGACCGCCGGTGGCAAGCTGGACATGCAGATCAAGGTCGAAAAAGGCCGCGGCTATGTGCCGGGCAACGTCCGCCGCCTGTCGGAAGACACCAACAAGACCATCGGCCGCATCATCCTGGACGCGTCGTTCTCGCCAGTGCGCCGCGTGTCGTACGCAGTGGAATCGGCACGTGTCGAACAGCGTACCGACCTGGACAAGCTGATCATCAACATCGAGACCAACGGCGTCATCACCCCGGAAGAAGCGATCCGCCAGTCGGCACGCGTCCTGGTGGACCAGCTGAACGTGTTCGCTGCCCTGGAAGGCACCGAAGCCGCCGCCGAAGCGCCATCGCGCGCTCCGCTGGTCGATCCGATCCTGCTGCGTCCAGTCGACGACCTCGAGCTGACGGTGCGTTCGGCAAACTGCCTGAAAGCAGAGAACATCTACTACATCGGCGACCTGATCCAGCGTTCGGAAAACGAACTGCTCAAGACGCCAAACCTGGGCCGCAAGTCGCTCAACGAAATCAAGGAAGTCCTGGCTTCCCGTGGTCTCACTTTGGGCATGAAGCTCGAGAACTGGCCACCTGCCGGCCTGGAGAAGTAAAAAGTATTCACCCGAAAGTACACACCTACTTTCGGGTGCTAGCAGCCAAAAAGGACTGGCGAAGCCAGATCCTTTTTGGATGACAAAACCGTAGTAATTAACCCTAATAGAACCGGTCCGCGGGCATGCGCAAGCATGAACGATCGAAGAACTGGAATATAAACACTCGAAAGGAACTACCATGCGTCACCGTCACGGCCTTCGCAAGCTGAACCGTACTTCGTCCCACCGCCTGGCAATGCTGCGCAACATGACCGTCTCCCTGCTGCGTCATGAAGCCATCAAAACCACCGTGCCAAAAGCTAAGGAACTGCGCCGCGTTATCGAGCCGATCCTGACCCTGGGCAAGACCGACACCCTGGCAAACAAGCGCCTGGCCTTCGCTCGCCTGCGCGACCGCGAAATGGTCCTGAAGCTGTTCGCTGAACTGGGCCCACGTTACGCCAACCGTAACGGCGGCTACCTGCGCATCCTGAAAATGGGTTTCCGCGTGGGCGACAACGCGCCAATGGCGTATGTCGAACTGATGGACCGTCCGGACGAAACCTCGGTGGAAGACGCTCCAACCGCTGAGTAATCGCTTCTCGCGACGACTGAAAGAACCAGGCCTCGTGCCTGGTTTTTTTTCGTCCCTGCCCGGCGCCGCTGCTGCACGCGGAAGGCGTCCTCGGTGTACCATGCCGGTGCGCTGTAACAACTCATCCGACACCATGCTCCGATCATCCTGTTTCTCCTCACGCAGCCTGCTGCAGGCCTGTGTGCTGTTCCTGGCCTCGCTGTTGCTGTTCACCGCCGCAGGCGCACGTGCCGCCGACAATTTCCTCGATCCGGCCATCGCCTTCCGCTTCGACGCCCGCATGGCGGACCCGAAGACGGTCGAGGTGCGCTACCAGATCGCCGAGGGCTATTACATGTACCGCGAGCGCTTCGCTTTCCGTGCGACTGGCGCCACGCTGGGCGCGCCCGAGATCCCTCCGGGGAAGGTGAAGTACGACGAGACCTTCCAGAAAGACGTCGAGACCCACAAGAATGAGCTGTTGATCCGTATCCCGGTCGAGGGGAGCGGGCCGTTCACCCTGACGGCGATCAGCCAGGGCTGCGCCGACGCCGGGCTGTGCTATCCGCCGCAGGAACATTCGGCCCAACTGGCGGCCGCCGGCGGCACGCCCGCACTACCTGCACTGCCGATTGGCGCCAATGCGCCGCCTGTGTCGACCTCGCCTTTGTCGCCGCAGCCTGCCATGGAGACTGCGCCCGCAAAGCCAGTCGCCGCCCCGGCGGCAGCGCCGGCCACGCTGCCGGCGGCAGCAGCCTCGCAAGCGCCCTCGGACCTGTCCACCATCGCCGCCGTGCTGGGCGGCGGCAGCCTGCTTGCCATCGTGCCGGCTTTCGTTTTGCTCGGCCTGGGCCTGGCCTTCACGCCCTGCGTGCTGCCGATGGTGCCGATCCTGTCCTCGATCATCGTGGGGGAGGGCAAGGAGGTGCCCCGTTCGCGCGGCTTCATCCTGTCGGTGGCCTATTCGCTCGGCATGGCCATCGTCTACACGGCGCTCGGTATCGCGGCCGGCCTGGCCGGCGAGGGTCTCGCGGCGGCGCTGCAGAACCCGTTGGTGCTGGGCAGCTTTGCCCTGCTGATCGTGGCGATGTCGCTGTCGATGTTCGGCTTTTATGAGCTGCAGCTACCTACTTCGCTGCAAAGCCGGCTGGCCTCCGCCTCCGGCCGCCAGTCCGGCGGCAAGCTGGCCGGGGTGTTCGCGATGGGCGCCATCTCCGCGCTGATCGTCGGGCCTTGCGTGGCGGCGCCGCTGGCCGGTGCGCTGGTCTATATCAGCCAGACCCGCGACGTGCTGGTGGGCGGCGCGGCGCTGTTCGCGATGGCGGTCGGGATGAGCATTCCGCTGCTGCTGGTCGGCGTCTCGGCCGGTTCGCTGCTGCCGCGCGCAGGCGCCTGGATGGAATCGGTCAAGCGCCTGTTCGGCGTGCTGATGCTGGCCATGGCCTTGTGGCTGGTGTCGCCGGTGCTGCCGCCCGTGGTGCAGATGCTGGGCTGGGCCGCGCTGCTGCTCGGCTATGGCTTCTATCTGCTGCGCAAGCACCGCCACTGGGCCTCCATGGCGGCGGGCGCCGTCTTCGCGCTGCTGGGCGCCATGCAGCTGGTCGGTGCGGCCAGCGGCGGGCGCGATGCGCTGGCGCCGCTGGCGCACCTGACCGGCGGCGCGCACCAGGAGCTGGTGTTCAAGCGGGTCAAGACCGTGGCGCAGCTGGAATCGGCGCTGGCCTCTACCGGCGGCAAGACGGCGATGCTCGACTTCTACGCGGACTGGTGCGTGTCCTGCAAGGAGATGGAAAAGCTGACCTTCGTGGATCCGGCGGTGCAGGCGAAGCTGGCCAATACGGTGCTGCTGCAGGTGGACGTGACGGCGAATGACGCGGATGACAAGGCGATGCTCAAGCGCTTCGGCTTGTTCGGGCCGCCCGGAATCATCCTGTTCGACGCGCAAGGCAAGGAAATACCGGAAAGCCGTGTGATCGGCTATCAGGATGCGCGCAAATTCCTGGCGTCGCTCGAACGCCTGCGCTAGAAATGAAGCGGCAAGACCTGTCGGAAAACCTTACACCCCCCCACGAGGAATTTTCCAAGGAGGATAAAAATCCTATTGGAAACAAAGGTTTAGTTTCGGCAACAGGTCGTGGCATGGATTGTGCATAACAGAAGGAAACTACTCTTTCTGGGATGAAAAATGAAAAACAGCCTTCTTACCACTCTGCTTGCCGCAGCCGCCATTACTGCAATTGCTCCTGCCGCGCAAGCCGGTGTCATCGTGGCCGGTAACGCCACCACCTACATCACCAGCGCCTTGAATTCGCTCGGTGTGAGCTACACCGTGGGCGGACAGCAAATGCCGGCGACCGTTGCGGCAACCGACACACTGATCCTGTCCTTCGACGGCGGCGGCGCGCCTTACGTCAACTATACCGCCGCCCTCAACGCCGGCGCGGACATCATCGTCATCGGCGGCAGCTGCGACGGCGCGGGCTTCACCGGCTTCATCGGCCAGTACATCAAGAACGATGCGACTTGCAACGGATGGCATATCGCCAATGGCTGGACCACCGCGTCGACAAATAATGCGACCAAGTTCCTGCCTGCAAACTATGTCGCGCAGATGAACACGATCGGCTACCACATGACCCATCTGCAAGCGACCGAGAATACCGTCGTTCTCGGCCGCAACAGCGAAGGCAACAACATCGCCGCCTTCCGTACCTATGACAACGGCGGCTCTTTCCATTACATGGGCATGGACATCGGACGGTATGGTTCGCCAGCCGATACCGCCGCATTCGTAGCGCCTTACATGCGCGGCGCGCTGCTGGCTGCCTCGAATGGCCTGAACAGCGCGGCCATTCCTGAGCCTGGTTCGCTCTCCCTGGTCGGACTGGCATTGGCCGGCCTGCTCGCCGCCCGCCGCAAGCGCGCCTGACAAGACAAGAGGCGGCCCCGGCGCCGCCTCTCAATAACAAGGGCCTGACCGTTCACCCGGCCAGGCCCTTGTTGCATCCAGCGCCGCTGCCTCAGCCGCGCATCATGCCGTGGCCACCATCCCCACCATGATGACGCCCACCACGACGCCCCTGCTTCTGCTCATCGAACACCTTGCGCTGTTCCGGCGTCAGCGCCGAGTACAGGCTGTTCAGTGCCGACAGGCGCGCTTCCATGCGGGCGGTGCGCTGCTTCTGCATGGCGATGCGGCGTTCCAGGCGCTGCGGGGCGGTGAGGCGCTGTTTCTCCTCCAGGCGCTGCTCTTTCGTCAAGCGCTGCGCTGCACGATCGCCTTGTTGCGGCGGCGTCATGCTGGCCACGAAGGCCTGCCACACCGGCTGCTGGGCCGGGGTCAGCTTCAGGGCTTCGTGCAGCTTGGCCTGGCGGGCGGCGCGGTGCTCGAGGCGCTTGGCCTTGAACTCGGCCATCCTGGCCTGGCGCTGTTCCGGGCTCAGCTTGCGGAATTCGGCGCGCTTGGCCTGGCGCTCGTCCTTGCTCACTGCATGGGCGTGGCGGCCGTCGTGCGGCGCCTGGGTCTGCGCCTGCACGCCGATCGAGGCGCCGGCGATACCGAGTGCGGCCAGCACGATCACGATGTTTTTGCCGATGGTCTTCATGTTTATTCCTTGTGTGAGAGTCTGTCAGGTGTGCATCCGGCATCCGGACTGCTCGCTGCACGGTTCCCATGATGGGCGCGAAGTGTAACCGTGGGATTTCCCCTGTCCGGTTCTTTGTATCAATATGTTTCGGCGCTATCGGCATATACAAGCCGATACAAAACGGCTGTCCATCCTTGCCTTGAATGCGGATAATTGAGGTTATGGATAATCCCTCAACGATCTTGATCGTCGACGACGACCGCGACATCCGCACCTTGCTGGCCGACTACCTCGAGTCGAACGGTTACCGTACGCTCGCTGCCCCCGACGGCACTGGCATGTGGAAGTCGCTCGACGAGGCGCGCCCCGACCTGATCGTGCTCGACCTGAACATGCCGGGCGACGACGGGCTGACCCTGTGCCGCAAGCTGCGCGCCACCTCGAGCCTGCCGGTGATCATGCTGACCGCCCGCAACGAGCCGCTCGACCGCATCCTTGGCCTGGAGATGGGGGCCGACGATTACCTCCCTAAACCCTTCGAGCCGCGCGAGCTGCTGGCCCGCATCCGCAGCGTGCTGCGCCGCTCGCATGCGATGCCGTCCAATGCGCCGTCCGAGAACGTGCAGCAGATGCGCTTTTCCGGCTGGACGCTCGACCTCACCGCACGCCACCTGCTCAACCCGCAGGGCGTGGTGATCATGCTGTCGGGCGCCGAGTTCCGCCTGCTGCGCGTGTTCCTGGAACACCCGAACCGCGTGCTCAACCGCGACCAGCTGCTCAACCTCACCCAGGGCCGCGACGCCGACCCTTTTGATCGCTCGATCGACATCCAGATCAGCCGCCTGCGCCAGAAGCTCGGCGAAGACGCGCGCATGCCGCAGATCATCAAGACCGTGCGCAACGGCGGCTATGTGCTGGCCGGCCAGGTGACCGTGGAGCCGCCGGCGTGAAGGCTTTCCTCGGATCGATGACCGGGCGCGTGTTCATCACGCTGCTGCTCGGCATCTTGCTGACCGCAACGCTGACCCAGCTGGTGTCTGACCTGGAGCGCCAGCGCCTCATCGAACAGCAGCGCGACCAGCACCTGCTGGAACGCGCCGAACAACTGGTGATGGCGACCGAGATCGTGCCGACCTCGGCGCGCTCGGTCTACCTGTCGGTGGCCAACCGTCCCGGCCTGCGCCTGGAAGTGGCTGCCCCCCAGCCGCTGGCCGAGCCGCCGACCTGGTTCGCGCGCTCGCTGGCGGCGCGCCTGGGCGACGGCTACCGCATTACCTCGACTGGCCTGCGCCCGGCCTCGTGCGACATGCCGCACCAGCAGACCGTGCTGTACGGCCTGATCCGCACCCAGTGGAAGGGCGCCTGCGAAGCGCTGAACGTGCGCCTGCGCGACGGCGAGGAACTGCGCCTGTCGGTGCTGCCGCCGCGTTCTGCCATCACCGGCCCCGAAACCGATTACCGCACCGTCATCAGCCTGTTCCTGGTCAGCATCGGGGTGCTGGCCTATCTGGTGGCGCGCATGACCACGCGCCCGCTGAAGGTGCTGGCGCGCGCCGCGCAAGACCTCGGCCATGACATCAACCGCGCACCGCTCGCGCTCACCGGCGCCAGCGAAATCCGCCAGGCCAGCGCCGCCTTCAATGCGATGCAGGCGCGGATTCGCCAGTACATCTTCCAGCGCACCCAGATGCTGGCGGCGATCACGCACGACCTGCAGACGCCGTTGACCCGCATGCGCCTGCGCCTGGAAAAAGTGGGCGACGTCGAGCTGCAGGAACGCCTGGTCGGCGACCTGTCGGCGATGCAGGAAATGGTGCGCGAAGGCCTGGTGCTGGCGCGCAGCATGGACACCACCGAGAACATGCACATGCTCGACCTCGACTCGCTGCTCGAAGCCGTGTGCGCCGACGCGGTCGATGCCGGCCAGCAGGTCGAGCTGAAGGGCCATGCCGGCATCGCCATGCTGGGCCGCCCACTGGACCTGCGCCGTTGCCTCGGCAACCTGATCGACAATGCGGTGAAGTACGGCCGCAATGCGCGCGTCTGCGTCGAGCGCATGAACGGCGCGGCGCGCGTGCGCATCCGCGACAGCGGCCCGGGCATCCCGGCCGGGGAGATGGCCAGGGTGTTCGACCCGTTCTACCGCGTGGAAACCTCGCGTTCGCGCGAGTCGGGCGGCACCGGCCTGGGGCTGACGATCGCCCGCAACATCGCCGAGCAGCATGGCGGCAGCATCGCGCTGGCCAACCACCCGGAAGGCGGCCTGGAAGTGACGCTGGTGCTGCCGGAGTACTACCCGAACAAGTAGTAGAAAACGCGTGAACCGGTTTTGCAGAGTGAAGCTGCCGGCAGGGCCTTGCGAAGCAAGCCTGGTTACATAAGCCTGACATACGGGTATGCGAGAATGCAGCGCCGCGTTTCGACGATGGCGCCGGCATACCGGACCACACATGAGAGAAGCCGCAGGGACTGGCGGCAAGGGACGAACATGAACAAGAAAAATATCGGAATCACCGCCACGATCGTGGCCCTCGCCGTTGCCGGCGCCTGGTACATGAACAAGGGCGACGGCGCGCAGGCCGATGGCGCAGGGGGCCCGGGCGGGCCGGGCGGCAAGGGCGGCCAGCCGCCGACCACCGTCAACACCATAGCGCCGCAGCGCCAGGACGTCGGCGTCGAGCTGTCCGCGAACGGCACCGTCACGCCGGTGCGCACGGTCGACCTGCATCCGCAGACCACCGCCACCATCCGCCAGGTGCACATCCGCGAAGGCCAGTTCGTCAAGGAAGGGCAGGTGATGTTCTCGCTGGACGACCGCGCCGACCGCGCCAACGTGGCGCGCGCCGAAGCGCAAGTGGCCCAGAACCGCGCGACCCTGGCCGACCTCGAGCGCCAGTACAAGCGCAGCCAGGAGCTGGCTTCGCAGAAATTCCTCTCCCAGAGCGCGGTCGATTCGCTCAAGAGCCAGGTCGATGCCGCGCGCGCGCTGGTGCAGAGCAACGTGGCCGCCACGCGCGCCAGCCAGGTCAGCGCCAGCTACACCACCATCCGCGCCCCGATGTCGGGCCGGGTCGGCGCCATCGATGTCCACCCGGGCGCGCTGGTGCAGCCCACTACCTCGCTGACCTCGGTCACCCAGCTCGACCCGATCGACGTCTCGTTCAACCTGCCGGAATCGGCGCTGGGTTCGGTGCTGGCCGCGCAGCGCGCCGGCAAGGTGGAAGTGCAGGCCACGGCCGGGGCCGAAGCGAAGCCGGTCACCGGCGAGCTCAGGTTCGTGGACAACGCGGTGGACCCGGCTGCCGGCACCATCCGCGTCAAGGCCCAGTTCCCGAATGCCCAGCAAAACCTGTGGCCGGGCCAATACGTCACCACCCGCGTCACTGTCCAGACCATCCGCGATGCGGTCGTGATCCCGCAGAACGCCATCATCACCGGCACCCAGGGCACCTTCGTCTACGTGGTCGGCGAGGGCAACGAAGCACGCCAGGTCAAGGTGGCGCGCCTGCACGGGTTTGGCGAGTATGCTGCCGTGACCGGCCTTGCCGGCACCGAGAAGGTCATCACCGAAGGCAAGCAGAACCTGCGTCCGGGTGGCAAGGTGCGTCCGGCCGGCGCTCCGGCGGCCGGCGCCAAGCCCCAGGCTGCGCCCGCCGCCGCGGCGGCGTCCGAAGGCAAGAAAGGTGACAAGGCATGAACCTGTCCGAACTGTGTATCCGCCGTCCGGTGATGGTGGTGCTGCTGTCGCTGGCCATGATCCTGGTCGGCGTGCTGGCCTACATGCACATCCCGGTCGCGGCGCTGCCGAGCTATAACACCCCCGTCATCAACGTCAACGCCAACCTCGCGGGCGCCAGCCCGGAGAACATGGCCTCGTCGGTCGCGCTGCCGCTGGAAAAGCAGTTCGCGACCATCGCGGGCATCAAGATGATCAGCTCGACCAGCACCCAGGGCAATACCTCGCTGACGCTCGAGTTCGACGAATCGATCGACGTCAACCAGGCCGCCGTCGACGTGCAGGCCGCGCTGCTGCAGGCCCAGCGCCAGCTGCCGCAGGAGATGACCGACCTGCCGTCCTACCGCAAGATCAACCCCGCCGACGCTCCGGTGCTGTTCATGCACATGACCTCGCCGTCGATGGACCTGTCCGAGCTGAACGACTACGCGGAAAACCTGGTCTCGCCGGCAATCTCGACCCTTCCGGGCATCGCCCAGGTGACGGTTAACGGCGGCAAGCGTTTCGCGGTGCGGGTGCGCGCGCAACACGACCTGATGAGTGCCCGCGACATCTCGATGTCCGAACTGGCCACCGCGCTGCGCTCGGCCAATTCGATCACCCCGCTCGGCATCCTGGACGGCCCGACCCAGAGCCTGACCATCCAGGGCGGCGGCCAGCTGATGCGCGCCGCCGACTTCGCCGGCCTGATCGTCGCCACCCGCGACGGCCTGCCGGTACGCCTGCGCGACATCGCCCAGGTCGAGGACAGCTACCAGTCGGTCAAGGCCATGGGCAGCCTGAACGGCGAACGCTCGATCGTGCTGATGGTCCAGCGCCAGCCCAACGCCAACACCGTGCAGGTGGTCGACTCGGTGCGCGCGCTGATGCCGCGCTTCGAGACCCAGCTGCCGCAATCCATCAAGATCCACCTGGTCAACGACCGTTCGGATTCGATCCGCGAGGCGATCCACGATGTCAACCTGACCCTGGCCGGCACCGTCGTGCTGGTCATCCTGGTGATCTTCCTGTTCCTGCACCGCTTGACCGCCACCTTCATCCCGGCCGTCACCGTGCCGATCTCGCTGCTGGGCGCGCTGTCGCTGCTGTACGCCTTCGGCTACAGCCTCGACAACATCTCGCTGCTCGGCATCACGCTGGCGGTCGGCCTGGTGGTCGACGATGCCATCGTGGTGCTGGAAAATATCGTGCGCCACATGGAGATGGGCAAGAAGCCGATGCAGGCGGCGCTCATCGGCTCGCGCGAGATGGGCTTCACCATCATCTCGATCTCGATCTCGCTGGTCGCGGTATTCATCCCGATCTTCTTCATGCCGGGCGTGATCGGCCTGCTGTTCCGCGAATTCGCCGTGGTCGTCGGCCTGGCCGTGCTGGTGTCGGCCATCGTATCGCTGACCCTGGTGCCGATGCTGTGCTCGCGCCTGATCAAGCACGGCGGCCACGTCGACCCGAAAGACATGTCCTGGGTCGGCCGCCGCTTCGAGGCGATGTTCACGAACGTGCGCGACGGCTATGGCCGCAGCCTCGATATGGCGCTGCGCCACCGTTTCCTGGTGCTGATGCTGGCGCTCGGTACCTTCGTGCTGACCGCCGTGCTCTACATCACAATGCCGAAAGGCTTCTTCCCTGAAGAAGACATCGGCCAGCTGCGCGTGACGGTCGAAGCGTCGGAAGACACGTCCTCGCTGGCGCTGCAGAAGCTGCAGGCACAGGTGGTGGACATCGTGCGCGCCAATCCCCATGTAAAGGACGTCACCTCATTCACCGGCGGCGGCAATAACGGCCGCATGTTCCTGGTGTTGAAGCCGAGAAGCGAGCGTCCGCCCATGCCGGAGGTGGTCGATGCGCTGCGCAAGGCCACGCGCCAGGTCGCCGGGGTGCAGGTCTTCCTGTCGCCGGTGCAGAACCTGCAGCTGGGCGGCCGCCAGTCCAAGAGCCGCTACCAGTACACGCTGCAGAGCGTGTCGGGCGGCGAGATCGGCGGCTGGGCCGAGCAATTCCTCGAGCGCATGCGCAACGACCAGCGTTTCCGCGACGTCACCAGCGACTCGCAGAACAAGGCCCTGCAGGCCACCATCGACATCGACCGCGACAAGGCGGCGCTGCTTGGCGTGGAGATGGCCGACATCCGCACCGTGCTGTATGCCTCGTTCGGCGAGCGCCAGGTCTCGACCATCTACTCCACCGCGGCCAGCTACTACGTCATCCTGGAAGCGGCCCCGAGCGACCGCTACTACGACGAAGCCTTGTCGCGGGTCTCGGTGCGCTCCAAGTCCGGGGCGCTGGTCAGGCTGTCGAGCTTTGCCTCGGTCAAGCGCACGGTCGGCCCGCTGGCGGTCAATCACCAGGGCCAGCTGCAGGCAATCACGCTGTCGTTCAACCTGGCGCCCGAGGTCCCGCTGGGCGACGCCACCGCCGCCATCGAGCAGATGGGTCGCGACATGAAATTGCCGGCCTCGGTCATTACCAACTATGGCGGCGACGCGGCCGTGTTCAAGGACACCCAGTCGAGCCAGCTGATCCTGATCGTCACCGCGCTCCTCGTCATCTACGTGCTGCTGGGCGTTCTGTACGAAAGCTATATCCACCCGCTGACCATCCTGGCCGGCCTGCCGTCGGCGGCAGTGGGGGCGCTGCTGACGCTGTGGATCTTCGACATGGACCTGACCCTGATCGCGATGATCGGCATCCTGATGCTGATCGGCATCGTCAAGAAGAACGCGATCATGATGATCGACTTCGCACTCGACGCCCAGCGTAACGGGGGCATGAAGCCGGCCGATGCAATCCGCGAGGCCTGCATCCTGCGCTTCCGCCCGATTTTAATGACCACGCTGGCGGCGATGATGGGCGCGCTGCCGATCGCGCTGGGCATCGGCGCCGGCGCCGAGCTGCGCCAGCCGCTGGGCCTGGCAGTGGTGGGCGGCCTGATCTTTTCGCAGGTCATCACCCTGTACATCACCCCGGTGATCTACCTCTACCTCGACAAGTACAGCGGCACCGGCCCGATGACGGACCGGCAGCTGGCCAGGCTCGAAGCCATCCATGGGACGCCGCACGACGCCGCACACGACCCCGCGCACGCGCCAGTGCAGAAACGGGCGCATTGAAGGGGGGCGCCAGGCAGGCGGGCTGCCTGGCGGTTTTTCCACCTCTGAAACATCTTGTAACATCCGTCAACGCCGGGGCCGGGTAAGCTGTACGGGCGCCGAGGGTGCAAGAGATGCGCCACTGCCGCAAAACGGTTAGACTGCGGCTCTCGTGCAGCCTTCATTGCCTTGACTCACAGACGCCGTCCCAGGAAACCGTTCGACCTTGCGTGACCATTCCCACATCTACGACGAGCACAGCGACGTGTGCGCCCACTGCGGCCAGACGCTGCCCGGGCGCACCGTGCTCCAGTACGGCCGCCAGGGCCCGAACCGGCCGGCGCTGGCCGCCGCGATCCTGCTGCACCTGCTGCTGGTGGCGGTCTGGCTGTTCCAGCCCGAGCAGGACGAGAAGCAGGCCAAGCCGGCCTCGGGCGACGAGGGCGAGGTCGTTTACGTCGCCCCGCTGAAGCAGCCGTCCAAGCCGGCCCCGCGCGAGCAGGCGCCGACACCGGTGCCGAAGGTCAAGCCGGCGCCGAAGCCGCGCCAGGAGCGCATCGAGATCGCGCGCCTGCCGGACACCATCACCACGCCGCCCGAAGAACCGGTCGAGCAGCCAAAGCCGCAGCCAAAGTTCGACGCCGAGCAGCCGATGGACATGCAGGCCTTCATCGAAGCGCGCCGGCGCCAGCGCGGCGCCACGGTCGGCAGCGACCAGCCGGCCGAGGAAAGCGAAGCCGCCCGCGGCACCCGCAACGCCCTGGCCAACATCGCCGCCATCAACGGCCGCGGCCGCGAAGACCGCAACGAGAGCGGCGGCGTGTTCTCGGTGACGAACAAGACCTTCCACAGCATGGACCTGAAGTTCCGCGGATGGAACCCGAGCTTCAAGCGCCGCTGGCTCACGCACGTGACGGTGGAGCAGGGCAGCGAACCGGACATCGAGATCGCCGTGGTCAAGAAGATGCTCGAGTTGATCCGCAAGGAAAAGACCGGCGATTTCGAGTGGGATTCGCATCGGCTGGGACGCATCGTGAAGTTGAGTGCACGGCCGCAGGATACGGATCAGCTGATGACGTTCTTGTTTAAAGAGATGTTCCCGGAATATAAGCCGCCGCAGCAGTGGCGCTAGTGCAGCGGCTGCCCTTGTCGGGATAACGCGCCCGCCGCACGCATCCCGATTACCCGCGCAGCATAAATGTTACAGTGCCCGCTACGCACAACACCGCAGGATACATCTAGCCCGGGATAAGCAGTGCGCAATTATAAGAATTGGTCCGTCCGTCACTTGCTGTACAGCTTGACTGCGGCGGCAGTACTTCCTGCGTCGATCCTGCTGACGTTTTCAGTATGGAATCAGTACAAGACAGATGAGCTTGAGGCCGCGCGGTCTGCCTACAGCCTTGCCCAGTTGACGGCGAATAATCTTCAGGAGCTACTGTCGGATGCGCGGCATGTGTTGGACACACTTGCCAAGCGGCCGGGCGTGCGCGCTGTCAGTGGCCTGGACTGTGACCAGATCTTCGGTCAGTTCACGGATTTGTACCCGCAGTTCTCCAATCTCAGCAAGGCTGACCGGCGGGGCTATATCGTTTGTTCCGCCAAGGCCCAGCCGCACGACAAGCCCACTTTTGTGGGTGACGCGCTCTGGTACAAACGCGTGAGCGCCACCCAGAAGTTTACCTTGGGTTCTCCCTATCTGGGTCCGGTCACCGGACGGGTAGTCGCAGTTCTGGCGCATCCGCTGTTCGACGATGCCGGAGTCATGACCGGTTCCATCCAGATGCCGATCGACCTTGCCAAACTGCGGGTCGTCGTGGGTGCAGAAAAACTGCCTGAATCTACCGTCATCGCCGTGATCGACAGCAGGGGCGTGCTGGTGGCCCGGTCGCGTGGCGCCGAGGGGCTGGTCGGTAAAGACCTGAGTGACACCAGTGGTGTAAAAAGCGTCCTTGCCACGAAAGACGGCACCGGTCGCGCCGTCACGTCCGATGGCATTGAGCGGATTATCGGGTTCCTGCCGATCCCGGGAACCGACTGGTTCGCCGTCGCCGGCATCGACACGGAGGCAGTGCTGTTCAGTGCGCGCCAGGCCGCATTGCGTAACCTGGTGTTCGGTGGCCTGACGCTGCTGCTGGTCTTCGCTCTCGCCCTGTATGTCAGCAAACGCATTTCCCGTCCGATGATGGCGGTGCAGGAAGCAGCGCGCAGGGCGGCTGCCGGCGATCTCGACGCCCGGGTTCCGTATTCCGGCCCGCTCGAAGTGGTCGATTTTGCTGCCCAATTCAATCACATGCTCGATGCGATCCGTGCCTCGCAGAACAAGCTGGCCGATGCCAAGTCTGAGCTGGTGCTGTTGGGAACTTGCCTATCGCATCTGACCGACATGGTCATCATCATGGACGCGGGGCAGGCCGCCATGGACTGGCCGCCGATTATCTTCGTCAACGATGCGTTCGAGGGCGTGACAGGTTATCCGCGCGACGAGGTCCTGGGTCGCCCCAGCTCCCTGCTGCATGGTCCCGCCACCAGTTCGGAAGCGATTGCCGGCATCCGCGCAGGTTTCCTGGCGCAGGCGCCGTTTCGGGAAGAACTGGTTCATTACACCCGCAACGGCGTTCATTTCTGGGTCGAACTGGACATGATCCCGATCCGGAATCCGGCGGGTGCCCTGACCCACTGGGTTTCGATCGAGCGCGACGTTACGCTGCGCAAGCTGGCCGAGCAAAGCATTCACCGGCTTGCCTATTATGATGTCCTGACCGGCTTGCCCAACCGATCTTTGCTGATGAGCAGCATCGACGCCGCGCTGGCGATGGCCGCCTGCAACGGGCAGATGGGGGCGGTGCTGTTTGTCGACCTCGATCATTTCAAGAACATCAACGATGCGCGCGGGCATGCCGTCGGGGATGCGTTCCTCCAGGCCGTGGCGCAACGACTCGCCTCCACGGTCCACCAGCCGGGCACGCTGGCGCGGCTCGGTGGAGATGAGTTCGTAATCCTCCTGACCGGCCTCGCGGGAGACGAGCGAACCAGCGAGTCGCTGGCCATGGTGGAAGCAGGCAAGGTGTGTCGTGCACTCGCGCGTCCGTTCGAGGTCAATGGCCAGCCTTATATTTCGTCGGCCAGTATCGGTGTGACCCTGCTGCGCGGCACGGGCCAGTCCACACACGACCTGCTGCGCGAATCGGACACGGCAATGTACCGGGCCAAGAAACGCGGCCGCAATCACGCCGCATTCTTTACACAGGACATGCAGGTGGAAGTGGAGCTCAGGCTGGCTCTCGAAAATGAGCTCGCGTGCGCCATTGCCAACCAGGAAATGACCATCTATGTGCAGACGCAGGTCGACTGCGAGGGCCAGCCCGCGGGTGCGGAATTCCTGTTGCGCTGGCGCCACCCGGTAAGGGGACAGATTTCTCCAGCCCAGTTTATCCCGGTTGCAGAAGAAAGCGGGCTGATCCTTGGACTGGGTGCCTGGGTCCTTGGGCAGGCTTGCATGGCCCTGTCGACATTGAGTAAAGTTGGTCATCGCCTGCCGGTTTCCGTCAATGTCAGTCCAAGGCAGTTCCATCAGCCGGGCTTCGTCGCCCAGGTAAAAGAAATACTGGCGACAACGGGCGCCCCGGCAGGACAACTGATCCTGGAAGTGACGGAGAGCCTCCTGATCGACGACCTGGACGAGGCAATTGGCCGCATGAACGAGCTGGCGGCGCTGGGCATCCGTTTTTCAATCGATGATTTTGGTACCGGCTATTCCAGCCTTGCTTACCTGAAGCGTTTGCCCTTGCACGAGCTTAAAATTGACAAGAGCTTTGTGCAGGACACGCCGCACAATGGTAACGACACGGCGATCGTGAACTCGATCCTGTCGATGGCGCGGCACCTGAACTTGAAGGTGGTCGCCGAAGGCGTGGAAACCAGGGCACAGGCAGAATTCCTGATCGCCAATCATTGTCACGTATTGCAGGGGTATTTTTATTCGCGGCCCGAGGACATCGAGCAATGGCTGTCACGGTTGCTGGCGGCAGGCAGCCAGGAAAACTGACGGCCGCCAGCGCAAGGCAGGAGCCCCGTGCACGGCCGGCCAAGAGGCGTCAGGTCAGGCGCGCGCCTTCAACAAGCGCGCAATCTCCAGCGCAAAATAGGTCAGCACCCCATCCGCCCCCGCACGCTTGAAGGCCATCATCGATTCCATCATGACCTTGTCATGGTCCAGCCAGCCGTTCTGCGCGGCCGCCTTGATCATCGCGTACTCGCCGCTGACCTGGTAAGCAAAGGTCGGCACCTTGAACTCGTCCTTCACGCGGCGCACCACGTCCAGGTAGGGCATGCCAGGCTTGACCATCACCATGTCCGCGCCTTCGGCGATATCGAGCGCCACTTCGCGCAGGGCTTCGTCGCTGTTGGCCGGGTCCATCTGGTAGGTGTTCTTGTCGGCCTTGCCCAGGTTGGCGGCCGAACCGACGGCGTCGCGGAAGGGCCCGTAAAACGCCGAGGCATACTTGGCCGAATAGGCCATGATGCGGGTGTGGATGTGGCCGTTCGCCTCCAGCGCGCCGCGGATCGCGCCGATGCGGCCGTCCATCATGTCCGAAGGCGCCACCATGTCCACACCGGCTTCGGCCTGGGCCAGCGACTGCCTGATCAGCATCTCGATCGTCTTATCATTGACGATGTAGCCGTTCTCGTCCGGCAGGCCGTCCTGGCCGTGGGTCGTGTACGGGTCCAGCGCGACGTCGGTCATGAGCCCCAGTTCCGGGAAGCGGCGCTTGAGCTCGCGCACCGCGCGCGGCACCAGGCCGTCCGGGTTGGTCGCCTCGATGCCATCATAGGTCTTGAGCGAGGCATCCACCACCGGGAACAGGGCCATCACCGGGATGCCCAGCGCCACGCATTCCTCGGCCACCGTCAAGAGCAGGTCGACCGAGACCCGCTCGACACCCGGCATCGATGCCACCTGCTGGCGCTGGTTCTCGCCCTCGAGGATGAACACCGGATAGATCAGGTCCGAGGCGGTCACGATGTTTTCGCGCATCAGGGCGCGCGAGAACGGGTCGCGGCGCATGCGGCGCATGCGGGCTGCAGGGTAGGTGGCAGGAGTGATGATGGTCATGGTCGTTTTAGTGTGTCCTAAAATTATTCCGAATCCGAATCCGAATCGTCGTCCGTGCGTGGAGCGGCGCCGTCCTGCGGGGCGTCTTCGCCCTCGCTGTCCTCGTCCGTCACTTCTTCGTCGCGGTCAAGCCCAACCAGTTCCTGGATCTTGGCGTCCGCTTCTTCGATGCCGATGCGCTTGAGCGCGGAGAACAGCTGCACCGTGAACGGGAAGCCCTGGCCGTCTTCGTCGACATAGCTGTCGAGGATCTGGCGCGACTGGCGCAGGATGTTCGCCTTTTCGTTCTGGTTGAGCTTGTCGGCCTTGGTCAGGATGCAGTGGATCGGCTTGCCGGTCGGTGCGAACCATTCCAGCATCTGCGTGTCGAGATCGGTGAACGGGCGGCGCGAATCCATGATCAGCACCAGCGCAGCCAATTGCTCGCGGCGCTGGACGTAGTCGCCCAGCAGCTTCTGCCAGTGCAGCTTGGCCGTGCCGGACACTTCCGCATAGCCATAGCCGGGAAGGTCGACCAGCAGGGCGCGGATCTCCTCGACAATGGTCGGGTCCTTGCGGTGCTGGGCCACGTGGGCGCCGCCGATCGAGAAGTAATTGATGTGCTGGGTGCGGCCCGGCGTCTTGGACGCGAAGGCCAAGCCCTTTTGATTGGTGAGGATATTGATCGCCGTGGATTTGCCCGCGTTCGAGCGCCCGGCGAAGGCAATCTCCGGCACCTGGGTGTCGGGCAGATCGCGCAGCTGATTAACGGTCGTGAAGAACCGGGCTTGCCATAATTTGGACATGCTTTTGGACGTGGGGAAAGGTTTAAGTGACAACTGAATGGCGATGCGGAAACAAAGCTATTGTACAATAAGGGGTTAATCCCTGCTCCGCCGGGGGGTATCGGCAAGACTGCTGCACTGTTTCACTGTAAATTCCAAAATCTGCTTTTGACTTTTTCAGGGTGCTTGAATGAATCGTTTGACGTTTTCGCTTTTGAAGTCCTTGTTGGTTGCAACCCTGGCCGTGTGCGGCAGTGCTTCTGCGGCCGATGTGCCCCGCGTCGCCAACAAGGCCGATCCGGCCAAGGGCGGCACCCTCTACGATTCGGGCGATGCCGCGCGCGGCCTGCCGGCCTGCATGTCCTGCCACGGCGCCGCCGGCAACTCGACCATGGTCGCCAACCCGAAGCTGTCGAACCAGATCGAAGCCTATACCTACAAGCAGCTGGTCGACTTTACCACCCCGCAGCGCCAGCAGCCGGTCATGACGACCTACGCCAAGATGCTGAGCGACGACGAGAAGCGCCATATCGCGGCCTATCTCGCCGTGCAAAAGGCCAAGCCGGGCGCTGCCAAGAACAAGGACACCGTGGAACTGGGTCGCAAGATCTACCGCGGCGGCATCGCCGAGAAGGGCGTCGCTGCCTGCGCCAGCTGCCACGGCGCCAACGCCGGCGGCATCCCGGCCCAGTACCCGCGCCTGTCGGGCCAGCACCAGGACTACACCTATGCCCAGCTCGATGCATTCAAGACCGGCACCCGCAAGAACAGCGTGCAGATGACCACGCTGGCACAGCGCATGTCGCCGGAAGAAATGAAGGCGGTATCGGACTATATCGCGGGCCTCAAATAACTGCGATTCCGTAGGGTGGGCGGCTTCGCCGCCCGCGCGTTCAACTGCCGCCAGCATTGTCGCGACGTATCTCCATGTAACTATCACCGCGTGGGCGTGATACAGGCCACTGGCCTCTATCACCCTGCCCACCCTACGTGTATGCTCTGACGGTTACGAGCGCTGTAAAGAAGCAAAACATGAGTACCACCGGAATTGAACTGAACACCCGCCGCCGCTGGCTGGCCGAAGCGGTCGAGCTGGTGTCGTCGATGCGCTTCGCCATCAGCCTGCTCACGATCGTCTCGATCGCGTCCATCATCGGCACCGTGCTCAAGCAGAACGAGCCGATGCCGAACTACGTCAACCAGCTGGGCCCCTTCTGGTTCGAGGTCTTCAACAAGCTCGGCCTGTACAGCGTGTATTCGAGCTGGTGGTTCCTGCTGATCCTGGTCACCCTGATCCTGTCGACCGGCCTGTGCGTGGTGCGCAACGGGCCGAAGATGATGCGCGACATGCGCAGCTGGCGCGAGAACGTGCGCGAAGAATCGCTGCGCAATTTCCACCACAAGATGGAATGGACCGCGCCGCTGGACCGCGCCGCGCTGGCCGGCCAGACCGCCGAGCGCCTGCGCCATGCCGGCTATGCGGTCAAGCTGGTGGAAAAAGACGGCGGCACGCTGGTGGCAGCCAAGAAGGGCGCTGGCAACAAGTTCGGCTATATCTTTGCGCACAGCGCGATCATCGTCATCCTGCTGGGTGGCATGCTCGACTCGGAACTGCCGGTCAAGTTCCAGCAATGGTTCCTGGGTAAGACGCCTTTCGGCGGCAGCGGCGTGATCGCCGACATCCCGGCCCAGCACCGCCTCACCACCTCCAACCCTACCTTCCGCGGCAATACCCTGATCGCCGAAGGCCAGACCACCAATACCGCGCTGCTGCCCCAGGCCTCGGGCGTGCTGGTACAGGAGCTGCCGTTCTCGATCACGCTGAAGAAATTCGTCGTCGATTTCTACTCGACCGGCATGCCCAAGCTGTTCGCCAGCGAAGTCGTGGTGCGCGACCATGAAACCGGGAAGACTTTCCCGGCCTCGATCAAGGTCAACCAGCCGCTGATCTACAAGGGCATCGCCGTCTACCAGTCGAGCTTCGACGATGGCGGCAGCAAGCTCACCCTCACTGGCTTCCCAATGGCGGGCAACAAGGCGGACGCTTTCCCCATCGCCGGCGCGGTCGGGTCAGCCACCGAACTGAAGCAAAACGGCGAGACCTGGTCGGTCGAATGGTCGGGCTTCCGTCCTTTCAATGTCGAGAACATCGCTGCCACCCAGGACGCGCGTTCGGTAGCGAAGAACACTTCGTTCAACGAGCAAGTGACGGCCACCCTGGGCAAGGCATCCGGCTCGGCCGCCAAGAATGTGGACAACAAGGATTTGAAGAACGTCGGGCCGAGCGTGCAGTACAAGCTGCGCGACAAGACCGGCCAGGCGCGCGAGTTCATGAACTACATGCAGCCTGTGACGATCGACGGCGCCCAGGTCTACCTGGCCGGTGTGCGTGCCAGCCCGTCCGATCCTTTCAGCTACCTGCGCATCCCGGCAGACGACCAGTACAGCGTGCGCACCTGGATGCGCCTGCGCGCGGCGCTGGCCGACCCGGCCCTGCGCGCCGAGGCGGCCAAGCGCTATGCCGAACGCGCGCTGGCGCCCGAGCAGCGGGCCCAGGGCGGCCTGGGCCGGCAACTGGAAGAATCCGCGGCCCGCACGCTGGCGATCTTCTCGGGTGAGGACGGGCGCGGCGGTTTCGCCGGCGTCTCGCAATTCCTGGAAAAGATCCCGGCAGCCGAGCAGGAAAAGGCCGCCAATATTTTCATGAAGATGCTCAACGGCGCCTTGTGGGAGCTGTGGCAGGTAGCCCAGGTGCGTGCCGGCGAGCCCCTGGTCGAGCCGACCGAAGCGCACGGCCGCTACCTGCAACTGGCCACCAATGCGCTGTCCGACAGCGTGTTCTACGGCGCCCCGGTCTACCTGCAGCTGGACGAATTCGTCGAGATCAAGGCCTCGGTGCTGCAGCTGACCCGCTCGCCGGGCAAGCCGATCGTGTATTTTGGTTGCATCTTGCTGGTAGCGGGCGTGTTCGCGATGTTCTATATTCGTGAACGGCGCCTGTGGGTCTGGGTGCGCGAGAGCGAAGAGGGCGCGCATGCGCTGATGGCCATGAGCACCCAGCGCAAGACGCTCGATTTCGAGCACGAATTTGTTGACCTGAAAGAAAAACTGCCGCAAACGGCCTAGGCCACGCGGCACCTGGAGAGAACGATGGAATTGTCCCAAACACAGGCCAGCCAGCCGAAGACCTATACCCGGGAAGCCGGTTTCTTCCGGCGCCTGACCGCCATCGACTGGCTGTACGGCGCCGGGCTGCTGGCGGCCGCGCTGTTCGCGCTGAACCGCTACGGCCATTTCATGGATGGATACGAACAGGCGATCCTGGTGCTGACCGCGCCGACCTTCGCGCTGCTGGGCTGGCACTGGAAGCCGATGCGCTGGCTCATGCCGCTGGTGGCGCTGCTGTCGCTGTGGGCCATTTCCATGTATGGCGGCGCAATCGACGCCGCCAACACCAAGTTCTTCCTCAAATACATGCTGTCGAGCCAGTCCGCGATCTTGTGGATGAGCGCGCTGTTCGTGTTCTCGACCGTGTTCTACTGGATGGGCCTGATCAGCCGCTCCGAGTTCGGCGGCGCCATCGGCAGCAAGCTGTGCTGGGCGGCAGTGGTGCTTGGCTCGGTCGGCATGATGGTGCGCTGGTACGAGTCTTACCTGATGGGGGCCGACGTCGGCCACATCCCGGTGTCGAACCTGTACGAAGTCTTTATCCTTTTCTCGATCATCACCGCACTGTTCTACCTGTACTACGAACAGCACTACGCCACCCGCCAGCTGGGCGCCTTCGTGCTCCTGATCATCGCCGCGGCAGTGGGCTTCCTGCTGTGGTACACGGTGTCGCGCGACGCCGCGCAAATCCAGCCGCTGGTGCCGGCGCTGCAGAGCTGGTGGATGAAGATCCACGTGCCGGCCAATTTCATCGGCTACGGCACCTTCGCGCTGGCCGCCATGGTCGGCACCGCCTACCTGCTGAAATCCCATGGCATCCTGGCCGACCGCCTGCCCGCACTCGAGGTGCTGGACGACGTGATGTACAAGTCGATCTCGGTCGGCTTCGCCTTCTTCACCGTCGCTACCATCCTGGGCGCGCTGTGGGCCGCCGAAGCCTGGGGCGGCTACTGGTCCTGGGACCCGAAGGAAACCTGGGCGCTGATCGTCTGGCTCAACTACGCGGCCTGGCTGCACATGCGCCTGATGTCGGGCCTGCGCGGCCGAGTGGCGGCCTGGTGGTCGGTGGTGGGCTTGCTGGTGACCACCTTCGCCTTCCTCGGCGTGAACATGTTCTTGTCTGGCCTGCATTCCTACGGCGAACTCTAGGCGTTCGCCGCGTTCGCCTCAGTTGCCGCGGTAGGTGGAATAGCCAAAGGGACTGAGCAGCAGCGGAATGTGGGTGTGCTGCGCCTTCGCATCGACGGTGAATTCGACCGGGATACGCGGGAAGAAGGTGGCCTGGCCCTGGCGGGCGTAGTGTTCACCCGTTTTGAACACGATGCGGTATTCGGCAGCGGCCATCGGCTTGCCCTCAGGGTACAGCGCGGCGATGCGTCCCTGGGCATTGGTGACGCCAGAGGCCAGTTCGCGCCACTGCGCGCCCTGGCGTTGTTCCAGCGTGACCTGGATGCCCGCGGTCGGCTGGCCGCTTTGCAAGTCGAGTACATGCACGCTCAACGGATTGCGGTCGGCGGCGCCGGCCAGGGTGGCGGTGGCGAGCAGGGTGGCAAGTACAAGTGCTTCGATGGTCTTCATGGTGTGACTCCTCTGGTTGGAAAAATTCATGGCGTGACCGGATCAAACCCGGGCACCGCCGCGATGGCGGCCGCCGCGCAGGCATGGTCGTTGGCCGGCCCGCCGCCGCCGGCCACCCCGACCGCGCCGACCGGGCTGCCCTTGGCCAGCAGCGGCACGCCGCCGCCCAGCAGCAGCAGTTCAGGCAGCGTGGCCAGGTTGGCGGTATCCGGATTGGCCCGGGCATCGCGCGCCAGCGCCAGCGTCGCCTTGCGGGTGGATAAGGCGGTAAACGCCTTGCGCCGGCTGGCTTCGCCGTTGTGCGGGCCGACTGCCGGATCGCGCTGCAGGACCAGCAGCGCGCCGCCGCGGTCGACGACGGTCACGGCTACCGTGCGGCCCGACTGGCGGCAGGCATCGGCGGCGGCGCCGGCCAGGCGCTGGGCCGTTGCCAGGCCGAGTTCAGCGGCGGGCGGCGTGTGCGCCGCCGCCGGGACTGCGGTCAGCGCGGCCAGCATCAGGAAAAGGGGGACGTGCTTGGGCATGGCATGCTGCCTGTCGAGTGGGAATGGCAGGCATCTTGCCACCGGGCTGCCGACACCGGCATGACCGCCAGATGACAGGTTCGTCATCTTCGCGCCGCCCCCGGCGGCATACAATGGGTTTTTCTCCCACCCATGCCCGCCATGACCATCCTGGTGATCGAAGACGAGCCGAAGACCGGCGACTACCTGCAGCGAGGCCTGTCCGAGTCGGGCTTTGTCGTGCGGCTCACGCGCAATGGTCGCGATGGGCTGGCGATCGCTCGCGAAGAAGAGCTCGAGCTGGTGGTGCTCGACGTGATGCTGCCGCGCATGGACGGCTGGCAGGTGCTCGCCGCCCTGCGCGCCGATCCTGCGACCGAGGCCGTGCCGGTGCTGTTCCTGACTGCGCGCGACGAAGTACAGGACCGCGTGCGCGGCCTGGAACTCGGCGCCGACGACTACCTGGTCAAGCCCTTCGCCTTCGTCGAACTGGTCGCGCGCATCCGCACGCTGCTGCGGCGCGGTCCGGTACGCGAGGATGAACTGATCCGCATTGCCGACCTCGAGATCGACGTCCTGCGGCGCCGCGTGCGCCGCGGCGCGGCCACGATTGCCCTGACCGCGCAGGAGTTCTCGCTGCTGCACCTGCTGGCGCGGCGCCGGGGGCAGGTGCTGTCGCGGGCGCTGATCGCCTCGCAGGTATGGGACATGAACTTCGACAGCGACACCAACGTGATCGACGCCGCTGTGCGGCGCCTGCGGCGCAAGGTGGACGACCCGTTCCAGCAGAAGCTGATCCACACGCGGCGCGGCATGGGCTATGTCTGCGAAGCCCAGGAGCCGGCATGAGGGCCGCACTGCGCCATTCGCTGGCCCTGCGCTTGGCCACGGTGCTGGTGCTGGTCGTGGCGCTGGTGGCGGCCGGCCTGGGCGCCTACCTGTACCGCGCCTTCGTGGCCGAGATCGAGCGGCGCGACGATATCCAGTTGCTGGGCAAGCTGCGCCAGGTGCAGGTGGTGCTGGGCCGTCCCGGCGCGGACGAACTGGTACGCGCACAGCCCGGCTTCTTCCGCGACACCATGAGCGGCCAGGAGAATTCGCTGGTGCGCATCGTGGGCGCCGGCGGCCGGGTGCTGGCCGACATCAATCCTGGCTCCGAGCGCTACCCGGTCCCAACCGCGGGCGGCGCGCCTGCCGGCTGGGTGGCGCGCAGCGGCGCGCCGGGCCGGGTGGTGGCCGGCAGCGCGCGTCTCGGGGCCGACCCGGTGAAGGTGGTGGTGGCGCGCGCCTATGGCGAGCGCAGCGCCATGTTCGCGCGCTACCGCGAACGCATCGTCGCCGCCTCGCTGGTGAGCGCCCTGGCTGCGGCGGCGCTGGCGGTGCTGCTGCTGCGCCGTGGCCTGCGCCCCTTGCGCCAGGTGGCGGACCACGCGGGCCTGGTGCGGCCGGGAACCCTGGCCCAGCGGCTCGACACCGGCATGGCGCCGTCCGAGCTGTGGTCGCTGATCGAGGCCTTCAATGCCATGCTGGACCGGCTCGAGGAAGGCTATGCGCGCCTGTCGGGATTTTCCGCCGACCTGGCCCACGAATTCCGCACCCCGGTGGCCAACATGATCGGCCAGAGCCAGGTGATGCTGGCCCATCCGCGCGGCGCGGCCGAGTATGAAGGCCTGATCGTCTCGAACATCGAAGAGCTGGAGCGGCTAGCGCGCATGATCGATGCGATGCTGTTCCTGGCGCGCGCCCACCAGGAAGAAGTGATCCTGGCGCGCCGGCAGGTCGCAGCGCGGGAAGAACTGGAGCGGGTGGCGGGCTTCTTCGAGGGCATGGCCGAGGAGCGTGGCCTGCGGCTGGCCTGCACCGGCGAGGCCGTCTTCCCGGCCGACCCGACCCTGCTGCGCCAGGCGCTGGCCAACCTGGTCTCGAATGCGCTGCGCCACGCCGACCCCGGCAGCGCCGTCACGCTCGATGCCGTCCGCCATGGCGATACGGTGGAACTCAGTGTGAGCAACCAGGGCGCTTGCATCGCGCAGGCCCACCTGGCGCGCCTGTTCGAGCGTTTCTACCGCGCCGATGCCTCGCGCAGCGACGCCGAAGGCTCGACTGGGCTGGGACTGTCGATCGTCAGCGCCATCATGGGGCTGCATGGCGGGACGGCGAGGATAGAGGCCGAGGGTCGCGAGGTGCGCTTTACGCTGGCCTTTCCGGCCGCATGAACATGGCCGCCACCTTGTCGCGGGTTTGTCCTGCGTTCAAGGCGCGGCTTCCTACCGGGCGGCGGGGCACTAACGTGCACTTAAGCCACTTGGTGTAATCTGACCTTTCTCTCTGTTTCGGAGTCAAGCATGCTCATCAAACCCAGCCAGGACCAGCTCGTCCTCCCATCGGAGATCACGCCGCGCGAGGTCTACGAAGACCGCCGCCGCTTCCTTGCACGCATGGCGGCCACGGCCGCCGTCGGTAGCGCGGTCTGGGAGATGGCCAACCGCGAAGCCTTTGCGCAAGCGGCCGGCCAGCGCCTCGCCGCCACCGCCAACGCCGCACTCTCCACGCAAGAAAAGCAAACCTCGTTCAAGGATGCCAGCTCGTACAACAATTTCTACGAGTTCGGCACCGACAAGGGCGACCCGGTCGAGAACGCGCACACCCTCAAGACCCGTCCCTGGACGGTGACCATCGAGGGCGAAGTGAAAAAGCCCATCACGCTCGACATCGACCGCATCCTGAAGCTGGCGCCGCTCGAAGAGCGCGTCTACCGCCTGCGCTGCGTCGAAGGCTGGTCGATGGTGATCCCCTGGGTCGGCTATTCGCTCTCGACCCTGCTCAAGCAGGTCGAGCCGACCGGCAATGCCAAGTATGTGGAATTCACCACCCTGGCCGACCCGCGCCAGATGCCGGGGCTGCGCAGCCCGGTGCTGAACTGGCCGTATGTCGAAGGCCTGCGCATGGACGAGGCCATGCATCCGCTCGCGCTGCTGGGACTCGGCATGTACGGCCAGGTGCTGCCGAACCAGAACGGTGCCCCGGTGCGCTTGGTCGTGCCATGGAAATACGGCTTCAAGTCGGCCAAGTCGATCGTCAGGATCCGCCTGACGAGCCGCCAGCCGCGCACTGCCTGGAACGATTCGGCGCCCAACGAATACGGCTTTTACTCGAACGTGAACCCGGAAGTGGACCACCCGCGCTGGTCGCAGGCGACCGAACGCCGCATCGGCGAGGACGGCTTCTTCCAGAAGAAGCGCAAGACCCTGATGTTCAATGGGTACGACCAGGTGGCCTCGCTGTATACCGGCATGAACCTGAAGAAGTTCTTCTGAACGATGGCGTTTAATCCGTCCACTAAACAGATCGGTTTTATCAAGGCGGCGCTGTTCGTGCTGGCGCTGCTGCCTTTCCTGCGCATGGCGTATCTTGTGGCGCAGGGCGTGCCGGTCGAGCCGCTCGAATTCCTCACGCGCGGCACCGGCGACTGGACGCTCTACTTCCTCTGCATTACCCTGGCGGTGACGCCGCTGCGCCGCTTCACGGGCTGGAACTGGGTGATCAAGCTGCGTCGCATGTTCGGCCTCTTCACCTTCTTCTACGCGCTGCTGCACTTCACCTGCTTCCTCTGGTTCGACCATTTCTTCGATATCGCGGAAATGCTCAAGGACGTGGTCAAGCGGCCCTTCATCACGGTCGGCTTCATCGCCTTCGTGCTGCTGGTTCCACTGGCGGCGACCAGCACCAATGCCATGATCAGGAAGCTGGGCGGCAAGCGCTGGCAGCAGCTGCACCGCCTGGTCTATGTGATCGCGCCGCTCGGGATCCTGCATTTCTGGTGGATGAAGGCGGGGAAGAACGATTTCCAGGAGCCGATCATTTTCGGGGTGATCGTGGCGGTGCTGCTGGGATTGCGGGTGTATTGGAGTGTTGCGAAGAGACCTGCAACATCGTAGCGTGGGCGGCTTCGCCGCCCACGCGGTGATCGCTGACGGCTCCGCTCTCGTACCGGATGATCTCGCTGCTATCTATCACCGCGTGGGCAGGTAAAACAGTCCAGTGGACTGTTTTACGCCCACCCTACGATTCAACACCATGCCGCGAGCGCGGCAGAGGCTTACGGAGTGTTGCGAAGAGACCTGCGACATCGTAGGGTGGGCGGGTCTCCCGCCCACGCGGTGAGCGCTGACGGCTCCGCTCTCGTACCGGATGATCTTGCTGCTATCTATCACCGCGTGGGCAGGTAAAACAGTCCAGTGGACTGTTTTACGCCCACGCTACGATTTAACACGACGCCGCGAGCGCGGCAGAGGCTTACTTGAGCAGCGATTCCAGCGCAAACAAATCCGCCGGATTCTCGCGCTGGCGCACCAGGTGCACCTGCTCGCCATCGACGATGACTTCAGCCGCGCGGCCGCGCGTGTTGTAGTTCGAGGCCATCGTCATGCCATAGGCGCCGGCGGTCATGATCGCCAGCAGGTCGCCCGGCTCGACGGCGAGTTCGCGCTCGCGCGCCAGCCAGTCGCCCGATTCGCAGATCGGGCCGACCACGTCGTAGATCAACTTGTCGCCGTCGCGCGGCGCCACCGGCTGCACGCCCATCCAGGCCTGATACAGGGTCGGGCGCATCAGGTCGTTCATCGCCGCATCGACGATCGCAAAATTCTTTTCCACGCCGGGTTTGAGGAATTCGATCCGGGTCAGCAGCACGCCGGTATTCGCGACAATCGAGCGGCCCGGCTCGAAGATCACCTTGATCGGCTGCCCGCCATGCTTCTCAGCGCGCCACGCATCGATGCGCGCGAACAGGCGGCCCAGGTAGGTACCGACCGGCACCGGCGGCTTGTCGCCTTCCGCGCCGTAGTCGACACCGAGGCCGCCGCCGATATCCAGGTGGTGGAGATTGATTCCTTCGCTGCCCAGCTGGTCGATCAGCTCGATCAGCTTGTCGAGTGCTTCCAGCAGCGGCGCGTCATCCAGCAATTGCGAACCGATGTGGCAGTCGATGCCGACCACGTCCAGGTTCGGCAGCGCCGCGGCGGCGCGGTAGGTGTCCAGCGCATCGTCGAAGGCCACGCCGAACTTGTTGGCTTTCAGGCCGGTGGCGATATAGGGGTGGGTCTTGGCGTCGACGTTCGGGTTCACGCGCAGCGATACCGGCGCGCGCTTGCCCATGCCGGCGGCGACCTCGTTCAGGCGGTGCAGCTCGGGGATCGACTCCACGTTGAAGCACAGGATGTTCTTTTCCAGCGCCAGCGTCATCTCGTCGACGGTCTTGCCGATGCCCGAGAAGATGGTCTTGCCCGGGTCGCCGCCGGCCGCGATCACGCGCAGCAGTTCGCCGCCCGAGACGATGTCGAAGCCGGCGCCTTCGCGGCCCAAGAGGTCGAGGATGGCCAGGTTCGAGTTGGCTTTCATCGCATAGCACACCAGCGCATCGCGGCCTTTGCAAGCATCGAAATACGCGCCGAAGTTCTCCAGCAGTGCGGCCTTCGAATAGACATAGGTCGGGGTGCCGAATTGGTCGGCGATGGCGGGCAGGGCGGCGCCGTCGGCGTGCAGCACGCCGTTCTGGTACGAGAAATGCGACATCAGGGGCTTTACTTGGTCGGTGCCGGGACGGAGGCGTTATTCGATGGGACGGGTTGGGCAGGCTGCTCGACAGCGGCGGCTGGAACAGGCTTGGCGGGCGGGTTCGGCATGTAGAGCGGGCCGGTCTGGCCGCAGCCAGCGAGGGCGGCCAGCATGGCTGCGCCGCAAAGAAGTGCGATCGAGGACTTCACGATTAGAATGGAGGTTTGATTAGCAGACTTTGGAGTGTAGCATGACCGAATCCGAATTTTTGGCGCTCGCCGAAAGCACCCTGGACCGCATCGAGGAATGCCTCGACCGCCTCAACGACGAAGACGTGGTGGACGTGGAATGCAAGCGTAGCGGCAACGTGCTCGAACTCGAGTTCTTGCGTAACGGCTCGAAGATCATCATCAACAGCCAGGCCCCGTTGCAGGAAATGTGGCTGGCGGCGCGTTCGGGCGGCTTCCACTACAAGCGCGTGGGCGAGGAATGGCGCAATACGCGCGACGACACCGAGTTGTTTGCGTCGCTGTCGCAATGCGTGACGGAGCAGGGCGGGGCGCCAGTGGCATTGGGTTGAACGTTGGCGCGGCACCGGGGTTGATTTTGTAGGGTGGGCGGGGTAATTTCGGGCAATGCCCGGAATCACAAACGCCCACGCGGTGATAGTTAGCGTAAGAATGCCGCGCGCGATGATCTTGCAGCCGGTTGAACGCGTGGGCAGAATCTGCCCACCCTACGGTGTGAGACGGAGCATGAGGTAGCGGCAAGCACAACCAAAAATGGCGGCCTGTTCATCAGGGCCGCCATTTTTTTTACAACTGTCAAAAAATCAGAACAGCTCGTTCCTCACCGCGTCGCGCGCCTTCTGCTCGGCCGGCGCTGGCGGGGCGCCGACGTCGAGCGACTGGACCCCGGTGCCCGGCGGGTTCTCGGCGTAGTAGTACTCGCCGTTGGCCTGGATGAGCCCCGGCGGCACGTCGCGGTCGACGCTTTCCTCGCCCTTGAGCGCCTTGCCCATGTAGCCGATCCAGATCGGCAGGGCCAGGCCGCCGCCGGTTTCGCGGTTGCCCAGGTTCTTCGGCTGGTCGTAGCCGATCCAGGCGATGCCCACCAGTTTCGGGTTGTAGCCGGCGAACCAGGCGTCGATCGAATCGTTGGTGGTGCCGGTCTTGCCGGCCAGGTCGGTGCGCTTGAGCGACAGGGCCTTGGTGGCGGTGCCGTGGCGGACCACGTCGCGCAGCATGCTGTCGACCAGGAAGGCGTTGCGCGCGTCGATCACGCGGTTCGCTTCCAGGCCGGCGCGTTCCGGCCGGGCCTCGGACAGCACCTTGCCGGCGCTGTCGGTCACCTTCGAGATGATGTAGGGGCTGACGCGGTAGCCGCCGTTCGCGAACACGGCATAGGCGCCGGCCATCTGCAGCGGCGTGGTGGAACCTGCGCCCAGCGCCAGGGTCAGGTAGGCCGGGTTGCGGTCCGGGTCGAAGCCGAAGCGGGTCGCGAATTCCTGGCCGTAGCGGGCGCCGATCTTGTTCAGGATGCGGATCGAGATCATGTTCTTCGACTGCGTCAGGCCGCGGCGCATGGTCATCGGGCCTTCGTACTTGTTGTCGTAGTTCTTCGGCTCCCAGGCCTGGCCACCGGTCTGGCCGGCATCGAAACTGATCGGCGCGTCATTGATGACGGTGGCCGGCGACAGCCCGCGCTCGAGCGAGGCCGAGTAAATAAACGGCTTGAACGAGGAACCCGGCTGGCGCCAGGCTTGGGTCACGTGGTTGAACTTGTTGCGGTTGAAGTCGAAGCCGCCGACCAGCGCGCGGATCGCGCCGTCGTCGGTGTTGGCCGCGACAAACGCCGATTCGACTTCCGGCATCTGGGTGATGATCCATTTCGATTCGTCGTCCTGCATCACGCGGATCACGGCGCCGCGGCGCAGGCGGCGGTTCGGCGCGGCTTTCTCGGACAGCCAGGCTTTCGCAAAGCTCAGGCCCGGGCCGCTCATCTTGATGGTCTCGCCCGAGGCGATGGTGGCGGTCACCTGGGCCGGGGAAGCCTGCAGCACGATGGCGGCCACGATGTTGTCGCTGTCCGGGTGCTCGGCCAGTTCGGCTTCGATGGCTTCGTCGGCTTCGCTCTTCTCGCCCGGGATCTCGATGTACGACTCCGGTCCGCGGTAAGGGTGGCGGCGCTCGTATTCCATCACGCCGCGGCGCACCGCCAGGTAGGCTGCATCCTGGTCGGCCTTGGTGATGGTGGTGAACACGTTCAGGCCGCGGGTATAGGTGTCTTCCTTGAACTGCTCGTACACCAGTTGGCGCGCCATCTCGGCCACGTATTCGGCGTGCACGCCGAAGGCCGTGCTGTCCGACTTGATCTTCAGTGGCTCCACTTTGGCCTGGTTGAACTGCGCGTCGGTGATATAGCCGAGCGAATGCATGCGCTGCAGGATGTACTGCTGGCGGGTCTTCGCGCGGGTCGGGTTGACGACCGGGTTGTAGGCCGACGGGGCCTTTGGCAGGCCGGCCAGCATCGCGGCTTCGGCCACGCTGATGTCGCGCAGGTCCTTGCCGAAATAGATCTGGGCCGCCGACTGGAAGCCGAAGGCGCGCTGGCCCAGGTAGATCTGGTTCATGTAGAGCTCGAGGATCTGGTCCTTGCTCAGGTTCTTCTCGATCTTCCAGGCCAGCATCGCTTCATAGGCCTTGCGCTTGAAGGTCTGCTCCGAGGACAGGAAGAAGTTGCGCGCTACCTGCTGGGTGATGGTCGAGGCGCCCTGGCGCGCGCCGCCGGTCGCGTTCTTGAACACGGCGCGCAGGATGCCCAGGTAGTCAACGCCGCTGTGCTCGTAGAAGCGGTCGTCCTCGATCGACAGCACCGCCTTCTTCATGACGTCCGGGATGTCCTTGAAACGCACCAGGGTGCGGCGCTCTTCGCCGAACTCGCCGATCAGCACGTTATCCGCGGTGAAGATCCGCAGCGGCATCTTGGGGCGGTAGTCGGTGATGGTGTCGAGCGCCGGCAGGTTCGGGTAAGCCATCGCCAGTGCAAAGACCAGCACCAGCACGCCGATGACCGCCAGGCCGCTGAAGGCGGCCAGCGCCATCAGCACCAGGCGTTTCGGGCTGTATTTCGATGGCGAAGAAGGTGATGCTTGTTTCTCTTTCATGCTGGCTTTCGCTGTATTGGTTTCATTCCGTCAAGCGCCTCATTATAAGGCAGCCATTTCACCTGCCCAAGTAAATGAGCTCAACAAAACGGCCTTAACAATATCAAGCAGGAAACGGTCGTGGCAGCGGTGATAACACCCTTCGCCATAGTGTGGCGCGCGCGCCCCGGATTGCGATGTTCCTGCATAGAAATATCTTGTCTGGGGGCATCCTTATTGCTACGATCTCAGGCACTGCCTCATATATGTGCATTAACTTTGTGATTTTCTGCAGGTTATTAGAAACAAAATCCCGCGTGCGGGCGTTCAACATCAAATCCCGCGTCAAACGGGAAGGGCACCAGGGAGTACGCTCGTGATCAATCTAGGTTCCTTGTTCGGGAAGTCCAGTCCGCCGTTGGCCGGGCTCGACATCAGCACATCGGGCGTGCGCCTGGTGGAGCTGGGCGACGCCGGCAAGGGGGAGCTGCGCCTGGAGCGCTTTGCCGCCGAACCGCTGCCGCGTGGCGCTGTCGTCGACGGCAATATCGAAAACATCGACCAGGTCGCCGACGCGGTGCGCCGCGTCTGGACCAAGAGCGGCACCCGGGCCAGGCATGTTGCCCTCGGCATGCCGCCGGCCTCGGTCATCACCAAGAAAATCATCCTGCCGGCCGGCATGTCGGAAGACCAGCTTGAAGTACAGGTCGAATCCGAAGCCAGCCAGTACATCCCGTTCGCGCTCGACGAGGTCAGCCTCGACTTCGACGTGATCGGCCAGGCCCCGAATTCACAGGAAGACATGGAAGTCATGCTGGCCGCCGCGCGCCGCGAGAAGGTCGAGGACCGCGTGGCGATCGCCGAAGCGGCCGGCCTGACTGCCACCGTGATGGACATCGAATCGTATGCGGCGCGCGCTGCGCTGGCGCGTGTGGCCGGCGGCAAGGCCGACCAGATCATCGCGCTGTTCCAGATCGGCGCCCAGTCGACCCACGTCTCGGTGCTGCAGAACGGCGACACCATCTACGAGCGCGAGCAGCCTTTCGGCGGCAACCAGCTGACCCAGGACATCGTGCGCGCCTACGGCATGGCCTTCGAGGAAGCGGAAAACCGCAAGAAGGCCGGCGACCTGCCCGAGAACTACCGCGCCGATTTGCTGGGCCCCTTCATGGAAAGCGCGGCGCTGGAAATCACCCGCGCAATCCAGTTCTTCTTTACCTCGACGCCCTACACCCGCATCGACGCGCTGTACCTGGCCGGCGGCTGCGCCGCGCTGCCCGGCCTGCTCGAACTGATCGGCAATCGTACCCGCATCCCGAGCAGCATCGTGGCGCCGTTCGAGGGCATGTCGATCGGTGCGCAAGTGCGCGAACAGCAGCTGCGCCAGGAAGGCGCAGCCTACCTGGTCGCCTGCGGCCTTGCCATGCGGAGGTTTGGCTGATGATCCGGATTAACCTGTTACCCCACCGCGAAGCCAAGCGCAAACAGAAGCAGAAAGCCTTCGTGGCGCTGCTGGCCCTGGGCGGCGTCGCCGGCGCCGTCGTGGTGCTGCTGGTGGGCGGCTACAACGCCAGCCGCATCGCGGCCCAGAACCAGCGCAACCTGGTGCTCAAGACCGCCAGCGCGGAGCTGGACAAGAAGATCGGCGAGATCGACACGCTGAAAGAAGAAATCGAAGCCCTCAAGGCACGCCAGCAGGCGGTCGAGGACTTGCAGGGCGACCGCAACCAGCCGGTCTACCTGCTCGACGAGCTGGTGCGCCAGACCCCGGAAGGCGTGTACCTGAAGTCGTTCAGGCAGGACGGCCAGAAAGTGACGCTGGCCGGCTACGCCCAGTCGCAGGAACGCGTCGCCGAACTGCTGCGCAACGTCTCCGGTCCTTCGCCCTGGCTCGAACGCCCCAACCTGACCGAAGTGAAGGTCGCCCCGCTGGCCCAGAGCAAGACCGGCCGCAAGGTCGTCGAATTCAGCATGGACGTGGCGATCAAGCGGACGCGCGAACAGGTGCAGGACGAGGATGGCAAACTGAGCGCCAAGCCAGGCGCCAGGGTTGCCGGCGCCGATGCCAAGGCCAGGACGGAAGCACCATGAATATCGATCTGAAAGACCTCGGCGCCCGCCTCGCGGCGCAGTTCCAGGACCTGCAGGGGCGCCAGCCCGGCCAGTGGCCGCTGGCCCCGCGCCTGCTGTGCGCGACCGGCGTGATGGCCGCCGTCGTCGGCCTCGGCTATTTCTTCTACTGGGATGGCCAGTTCGAGAAGCAGAAGAAGGGCGCCAAGGAAGAAACCAAGCTGCGCGCCGAATACAAGAGCAAGATGGCGCAGGCCATCAACCTCGAGGCGCTGCAGGCGCAGAAGGTGCAGGTCGACCAGTACGTCGAGCGCCTCGAGAAGCAGTTGCCGAACAAGTCGGAAATGGCGGACCTGCTGTCCGACATCAACCAGGCCGGCGTCGGCCGTGGCCTGCAGTTCGAACTGTTCAAGCCGGGCTCGGAAGTCGTGCGCGACTACTACGCCGAGCTGCCGATCAATATCAAGGTGAGCGGCAAGTACAACGATGTCGGCGCTTTTGCTGCCGACATGGCCAACCTGCCGCGCATCGTCACGCTCAACAACATGTCGCTCACCTCGAAAGAGGGCGGCCTGCAGCTCGAAGCGGTGGCCAAGACCTTCCGCTACCTCGATCCGGAAGAGATCGATGCGCAGAACAAGGCGCGCGGCGACAAGAAGGGCAAGGGCAAGGGCGGCAAGAACGCCAAGGGCGGGGCCAAGGCCAAGCCGGCAAAAGGAGCGAAGAAATGATGCGCCTGCGATTAGCCGGCGCCCTGTGCGCCGCGACACTGCTGGCCGGTTGCGGCGACGGCGACGTCAAGGAAGTGCGCGACTGGATGAAGAAGGTCGAGCGCGAAACCGTGCCGGCCGTGAAGCCCCTGCCGGAGCCGAAGCAATTCGTGCCCTACGCTTACAATCCGGGCGGCGCGATCGAACCCTTCAGCCAGGAAAAGCTGCTCGGGGAGATGGCGCGCGTGGCACAGGCATCGGCCAACCCGATGCAGCCGAATTTGAATCGTCCGCGCGAGCCGCTCGAGAACTACCCGCTCGACACGATGCGGATGGTGGGCACGCTGCAAAAAGGCGGCGCGAACTATGCGCTGGTACAGATCGACGCCCTGATCCACCAGGTCAGGGTCGGCCAGCGCATCGGCCAGAATCACGGGTTGGTCACGCGCGTCAGCGACAGCGCGATCGACATCAGGGAAGTTGTGCAGGACGCCACCGGCGACTGGGTCGAACGCAAGGCGACGATCGAGTTGGCGGAAAGCAAGGAGACCGGGAAATGAGCCCAAATACCACCATTCGCATGACCGTACCGCTCTGGCTGGCGCGCACCGGCGCCGTCATGCTGCTGGCGCTCGGCGCCGGCGCAGCTGCCGCACAGGGCAATGCGATCGAGTCGATCACGGCCAACCAGCAGGGCGCCAACGTGGTCCTAAACATCGCCATGCGCGAGGCGCCAGCCAAGGCGCCGATCGGCTTCTCGATCACCAACCCGGCCCGCATCGCCCTCGATTTCGGCGCCACCGCGAATGCCACCGGCAAGTCGTCCCAGGACATCAACCTCGGCGACGTGCGCGGCCTGAACCTGGTGCAGGCCGGCGCACGCACCCGCATGGTGCTGAACCTGGCCCGTCCGCTGAACTACGCCGCCGCGATCGACGGCAAGTCGGTGATCGTCACCGTCGAAGGCTCGGGCGGCGTGGCGCAGGCGGTGAACGCTTCCGGCCTGCCGGTCGCAGCCCCCGCTGCTGCTGCTCCCGCCGGCAAACAACTCTTGCGCGACCTCGACTTCCGCCGCGGCGCGAATGGCGAAGGCCGCGTCGTGGTCGACCTGCCGCATGGCCAGGTCGGCGTCGATGTGCGCCAGGTCGGCAACCAGATCCTGGTCGACTTTATGAAGACCGGCCTGCCGGAAACCCTGCGCCGCCGCCTCGACGTGACCGATTTCGGCACCCCGGTGTCGCGCATCACCACCGCCGTGCAGGGCCAGAACGTGCGCATGACCATCGACGCGCAAGGCGTGTGGGAGCAGTCGGTCTACCAGAGCGACACCCAGCTGGTGGTGGACGTGCGTCCGATCAAGGAAGACCCGAACAAGCTCGCCCAGGGCACCACCGGCTACCGCGGCGAGAAGCTGTCGTTCAACTTCCAGAACGTGGAAGTGCGCGCGGCGCTGCAGGCGATCGCCGACATCTCGGGCCTGAACATCATCACCAGCGATTCCGTCAGCGGTAACCTGACCCTGCGCCTGCGCGACGTGCCGTGGGACCACGCGCTCGACGTGGTCTTGCAGGCCAAGGGCCTGGATATGCGCAAGAACGGCAACGTGCTGTGGATCGCCCCGCGCGAAGAATTGCTGACCAAGGAAAAGCTCGAGCTCGAGCAGCGCGCCCAGATCGCCGACCTCGAGCCGCTGCGCTCCGAGATCTTCCAGCTCAACTACCAGAAGGTCGAGGCATTCCGCACCGTGTTCGGCCTGGACGCCGCCGGCGGGGCTTCCGCCGACAGCAAGAACCGCGTCCTGTCCAAGCGCGGCAGCGCGATCATCGACCCGCGCACCAACCAGTTGTTCATCACCGACGTCGCCTCGAAGATCGAAGACATCCGCAAGCTGATCCTGAAGACCGACGTCGCCTCCAAGCAGGTGCTGATCGAAGCGCGCCTGGTGGAAGCGAATGACGGCTTCTCGCGCAACCTCGGCGCCAAGCTGGGCTTCTCGGACATGCGCGGCATCCGCGGCGGCGACGCCGGCTGGTCTGTCGGCGGCAACGAGCGCCTGGCGATCGCCGGCAACCTGACCGGCGTCGGCCAGGCCACCGGCCAGGTCGCCAACAGCGCCGACAGCTTCAACAACATGAGCCTGGTGAACCTGCCGGCCGCGGCGATCGGCGGCATTGCGCCGTCCTCGCTGGCCTTCAGCCTGTTCTCGTCGGCCGCCAACCGTTTCCTGAACCTGGAACTGTCGGCGCTGGAAGCGGACGGCAAGGGCAAGATCATCTCGAGCCCGCGCGTGGTCACTGAAGACAAGCAGCTCGCCGTGATCGAGCAGGGTATCGAACTGCCGTACCAGGTCGCCACCAGCAGCGGCGCGACCTCGATCACCTTCAAGAAGGCCAACCTGCGCCTGGAAGTCACGCCCCAGATCACCCCGGACGGCAATGTCGTGCTCGAGGTGGACGTGAACAAGGATTCGAAGGGCGAGGAAACCCGCGCCGGCTTCGCCATCAACACCCAGCACGTCAAGACCAAGGTAATGGTCGAGAACGGCGGCACGGTGGTATTGGGCGGCATCTACCAGCAGACCGAACGCAGCAACGAGACCAAGGTCCCGCTGCTCGGCGACGTGCCGGTGCTCGGCTACCTGTTCAAGACCAAGGGCCGCGAAACCGCCAAGACCGAACTGCTGGTGTTCATCACGCCGAAGATCGTGACCGACGCCGCCGCGCGCTGAGCCGGCCCGACACCCCACCAAACGAACGATAAAAGCCAAGACATGAAAACCCCGCAATCGAACACCTTCAAGGGCGGCGCCGCGCTGCTGCTCGCCGTATTGCTCGCTGCCTGCGGCGGCGGCGGCGGCAGCCCCGGCACCGTGACCGGTGGCGGCACAGGCACCGGCGGCACCGGCGGCACCACCACCCCGGCAGCATCGACGGTCGGCCTGAGCTTCGTCAACGCCAGCGGCCAGGCCAGCAACTCGCTCACCGGCGCCGCGCCGCTGACGGTGCGCGCCCTGGTGCGCAATCCGGCCGGCCAGCCGCTGCCGAACGTGCTGGTGTCGTTTGCCACCGACCCGGCGCTGGCGGTGTTCTCGCCGACCGCCGGCACCAGCCTGACCGACGCCAGCGGCGTCGCCAGCGTGACCATGCGCACCGCCAGCCTGGCCGCGGGCGGGGCCGGCAAGGTGACGGCGACCGCCGCCGTCGCCGGCGCTACCATCACCAGCGAAGCCAATTACTCGGTCGGCGCCACCGCGCTGACCTTCAGCGTCCTGCGCCTGGCCCCGGCCAGCATCGCGGCCTATGGCTCGACCGAGATCTCGCTCGACCTGCTGGCCAACGGCGCGCCCTACACCGGGCAGGTGTCGGTGAAATTCAGTTCCGCCTGCGCCACGGCCGGCAAGGCCACCCTGGCCGATACCGCTGCCACCAATAACGGCACCGCGAAAGTAGTCTACCGCGACCAGGGCTGCGGCAACAGCGACGTCATCACGGCCTCGGCCGACGGCGTGACGACCCCGGCCTCGGCGACCCTGCAGATCGCAGCGCCGGCAGCGGCATCGGTGCAGTTCGTCTCGGCGCTGCCGAACGATAAATCGATCGTGATCCAGGGCCAGGGCGGCATCAACCGCACCGAGACCGCCACCCTGCGTTTCCGCGTGTTCGACATCTTCGACCGTCCGCTGGTGGGCCAGCGCGTGGACTTCATCGTGGCCCCGGCAGGCGCCGTGACCCTGAACAAGGCCAGCGACACCACCGACCAGAGTGGCGAAGTCATCACCACCGTCAACTCGCTCAGCTTCCCGACCACCTTCCGCGTCCAGGCCACGCTGCCGCAAACCGCGACCGCGACCCGCCCGAACATCTCGACCACCTCGGATTCGATCGTCGTGACCACCGGCCTGCCGGTGCAGCGCTCGGTCTCGCTGAGCGTGACCACCGCCAATATCGAGGGCTGGGCCTACGACAGCGGCACGACCACGCCGGCGGCCTCGTTCAATATCCTGCTCGCCGATGGCTTCGGCAATCCAGTGGCCGACGGCACCCCGGTGGTCTTCCAGACCAACATGGGCGCGATCGGCTCCTCGGACCGGGGTGGCTGCAACACGCTCAACGGCGGCTGCTCGGTCGACTTCCGCACCCAGAACCCGCGCCTGCCGTCGCCGAACACGCCGGCCACCCCATGCAATACCGGCCCGGGCTCGTCGCCCGACGCCACCCGCCGCGGCGTGGCCACGATCTGCGCCAGCACCACCGATGGCGCGGTCACGCAGTTTGCCAAATCGGCGGTGTTCTTCAGCGACGGCCGCGTGAAGCATGTCTTCTTGAATAACGCGGCCACGGCGCTGCCGGAAAACCAGACCGTTGCGATCGGGCCGGTACCGGCCGATACCCCGCTGGTGTTCACGCTGCAGCTGAACGACCTGAACTTCAACCCGCTGCCGGCAGGCTCGACGGTTGCCGTCACCGGCATCGCCAATGGCAGCGTGGTGGGCGTGGTTCCGGCCATCGTGCCGAACATCTTCCCGCACGATGCCAATAACGACGACCCGACCGGCAACACGATCAGCGGCAACCAGGGTTCGACCCACCGCTTCACGATCACCAGTGTCGGCGAAAAGCCGTGCACGGCCGGCAGCGTGGCGACCTTCGACGTGACGGTCACCTCGCCGAAAGGCTCGGTCACTTCGATTCCGTTCCGGGTCGCCTTCAGCTGCCCATGAGGGTGTAAGCAACTGATGGATTGACGCAAAGAGAGGCGGCCGGTCTATACTGGCCGTCTTTTTTATTTCTGCGGACCTGGCAGTGTCTCATCCCAAGAACAACAATATTTTCCTCGTTGGCCTGATGGGGGCTGGGAAGACCACCATCGGACGCCAGCTCGCGCGCAAGCTCGGCAAGCGCTTCGTCGATTCCGACCACGAGATCGAAGCGCGCACCGGCGCCTCGGTGCCGTGGATTTTCGAGATCGAGGGCGAGCCGAGCTTCCGCCGCCGCGAAGCCGACATGATTCGCGACCTGACCACCCAGGACCACCTGGTGCTGGCCACCGGCGGCGGCGCCGTGCTCGATCCGGTCAGCCGCGCGCTGCTGGCCGAGCGCGGCACCGTGATTTATTTGCGCGCCGCGATCGGCAGCATCCTGCAGCGCACCTCGCACGACAAGAACCGCCCGTTGCTGCAAACCGCCGACCCGCGCGCCAAGCTCGAGGAACTGCTGGCCACGCGCGACCCGCTCTACCGCGAGATTGCAGACCTCGTCATCGACACCGGCCGACCTAACGTACAATCGATGGTTCAAACCATTCTGGACCAGCTCGCCGCGCTCGATACCGGACGCGCGCAGGAGCTGGCAAGCGATTCGATGAACGAACAGGCAAGCACTACCCTCAACGTCGACCTGGGCGAGCGCAGCTACCCGATCGCCATCGGCCGCGACCTGCTCGGCGATGCCGCGCTGCTCACCCGCCACATCGACAGCGGCAAGGTCGCCATCGTCACCAACACCGTCGTTGCTCCCCTGTACCTGGCGAAGGTCGCCGGCGCGCTGCGCGCCGCGGGCCGCGACGTGGTCGAGATCGTGCTGCCGGACGGCGAAGAGTACAAGACCTGGCAGTCGCTGAACCTGGTGTACGACGCGCTGCTGGCCAACCGCTGCGACCGCAAGACCACCCTGGTGGCGCTTGGCGGCGGCGTGATCGGCGACCTCACCGGCTTCGCGGCCAGCAGCTACATGCGCGGCGTGCCCTTCGTGCAGGTGCCGACAACGCTGCTGTCGCAGGTCGATTCCTCGGTGGGCGGCAAGACCGGCATCAACCACCCGCTCGGCAAGAACATGATCGGCGCCTTCTACCAGCCGCGCGCCGTGATCGCCGATACCGCCACCCTCGACACGCTGCCCGCACGCGAACTGTCGGCCGGCCTGGCCGAGGTGATCAAGCATGGCGCGATCCTGGATGCCGCCTATTTCGAATGGATCGAGCAGAACATCGGCAGGCTGGTGGCACGCGAGCCGGAAGCGATGGCCTACGCAATCGCACGCTCCTGCGAGATCAAGGCCGAAGTGGTGCGCAAGGACGAACGCGAAGGCGGCCTGCGCGCCGTGCTCAATTTCGGCCACACCTTCGGCCATGCGATCGAATCGGGCCTCGGCTACGGTAACTGGCTGCACGGCGAAGCGGTCGGCTGCGGCATGGTGATGGCGGCCGATTTGTCGGCGCGCCTTGGCCTGGTCGACGCGGCCACCGTCGAACGCCTGCGCGCGCTGGTGGCGGCTGCCGGCCTGCCGACCAGGGCGCCAGACCTGGGCCTGGAGCGCTGGATCGAGCTGATGGCGGTGGACAAGAAGAACGAGGGCGGGGCGATCAGGTTCATCCTGCTCAAACCATTGGGCAGCCCGTCGATCACGACGGCGCCGCCAGATATGCTGCGCGCCACGCTCGCAGCCTGCGTGCGGTGAATGCCATGGACTTCGACGCTCGATTAGCTCCCTACGCGGCCCATTCGTCGAAGTCGCGCGGCCGCATCCACATCGAGCCGCCGGCCGGTTCGCGCAGCGAATTCCAGCGCGACCGCGACCGTATCATCCACTCGACGGCCTTCCGCCGCCTCGAGTACAAGACCCAGGTGTTCCTGAACCACGAGGGCGATTTGTTCCGCACCCGGCTCACGCACAGCATCGAGGTGGCCCAGATCGGCCGCACGCTGGCGCGCAGCCTGCAGCTGAACGAAGACCTGGTCGAGGCTTGCGCGCTGGCGCACGACCTCGGTCATACGCCTTTCGGTCATGTGGGCCAGGACGTGCTCAATGAATGCATGAAGGACTACGGCGGCTTCGAGCACAACCTGCAAAGCCTGCGCGTGGTCGACCAGCTCGAAGAGCACTACGGCGCCTTCGACGGCCTGAATCTCACCTTCGAAACGCGCGAGGGCATCCTCAAGCACTGCTCGCTGGCCAACGCGCGCCAGCTGGGCGAGCTGGGACACCGCTTCATGAACCGCTGCCAGCCCAGCCTGGAAGCGCAGCTGACCGACCTGGCCGACGAGATCGCGTACAACAACCACGACATCGACGACGGCCTGCGTTCGGGCTTGTTGACGATGGCGCAGATGGAAGAGGTGGAGCTGTTTGCACGCCACCGCCATACGGTGGAAACGCAGTATCCCGGCTTGCCGGGACGGCGCGCCCTGTACGAGACAATCCGCCTGATGATCACGGCGATGACGGCTGACCTGGTCGAGACTTCGGCAGCCCTGATCGCGGAGGCGGCGCCGCAGGACATCGACGACGTGCGCGCATCGCTTCCCCTGATCCGCTTCTCGCCCCAGATGCGTGCCGAGACCACGGCGCTCAAGCGTTTCCTGTACGCGAACCTGTACCGCCACTTCCAGGTCAACCGCATGCGCGTCAAGGCCAGCCGCATCGTGCGCGAGCTGTTCGAGGCATTCTTGCAAGACCCGGTGCTGCTGCCGAAGGATTACCAGGTCGACGGGGACCCGATGGGGCAGGCGCGGAAGATCGCGGATTACATTGCGGGGATGACGGACCGGTATGCGATCCGGGAGCATCGGCGCATCTTTTCGCTGGATCATTTCTAGACCGTAGCGTGGGCGGGTCTCCCGCCCACGCGTTCAAATCACGGTGATGTCGCCCGTGCAGCTGCTCGCACCGAAACTATCACCGCGTGGGCAAGGGACTTGCCCACCCTACGGGGCAGCTAGTATTTAATTAAACAACCCCGGCCTTCCCAACTCCAGCAACAGCTTCTTCACCGGCGCCGGCAAGGGCGCCGCATCGATCCGCTCCATATCCCACCACACATGCCGTCCGGTCGCGCCCCCGCGTTCCGACAGCACCACCTGCCACGGCGCGATGTGCAGCTTGTAGTGCGTGAACACGTGCACCAGCGGCCGCAGCGCCTGGATCTCTTCCACGGCGCCGAACTGCGCCGCCGCCACCGTAATCTCCGAAGCCAGCACCGCATCCACGTCGACCCCAAGGTGCCCATCCACCTCCGGTAGCGACATCAGCCCGCCCCAGATACCGGTGCCGGGCCGCTGCTCCAGCAGCACCTGGCCGCGGTCGATCACGACCAGCAGCGCCGCGCGCTTTTCCGGCGAAGTCTTTTTCGGCTTGCGCACCGGGAGTTCCGCCGTGCGCCCAGTGGCATAGGCCACGCAGCGCTCCTTCAAAGGGCAGCGTGGGCAATCCGGGCGGCTGCGGGTGCAGAGAGTCGCGCCCAGGTCCATCAGCCCCTGCGTGTACGATTCGATGCCTTGCTCGGGCAACAGCGCATCGGCACGGCGCCACAGGGCGTCTTCGACCCGCTTCCCGCCCGGGTACTGCTCGATGCCGAACACCCGCGCGAACACGCGCTTGACGTTGCCGTCCATGATCGCAACGCGTGCGCCCACCGAGAAGGCGGCGATGGCCGCCGCCGTCGAGCGGCCGATGCCCGGCAGGTCCGCCAGCAGCGCCGGGTCGCCCGGGAAGACGCCGCCGTATTCCTCCACCACGCGCCTGGCGCAGGCATGCAGGTTGCGCGCGCGGGTGTAGTAGCCCAGCCCGCTCCAGTGGGCCATCACGTCGTCAAGCGGCGCGTCGGCCAGCGCCTGCACCGTCGGGAAGCGCTCCAGGAAGCGTGCGTAATAGCCGAGCACCGCGGCGACCTGGGTCTGTTGCAGCATGATCTCGGACAGCCAGATGCGGTAGGCGTCCGTCGTGTTCTGCCATGGCAGCGTGTGGCGGCCATGGGTGCGCTGCCAACGGATCACGGCGTGCGAGAAAGTCGGGTCGGCCAGCTGGTCGAATTCGGTCAAGCGCTTCATGCGGGGTGTTCCTAAATGCGTGCTTCCAGTGTGGCGGCGACCTGTGCGGACAAGGCCGCCAGGTGCGCGCGCGTGCCTTCGAGCGCCGCGTGGCTGCCCTCGAAGGCGGTGATTTTCTGTTCCAGGCTGTCGGTGGCCTCGAAGATGCGGCCGATCGAAGCCTGGCGGCCGCGCAGCTGCTCGCGGTGCTGGCGGATCGCGGTTTCCAGCGGCGCCATGATCACCTTCAGCCAGGCTTCGGCGTCCAGGTTCGCGGCGCGGAAACTGCGCCGCACGCGCGAGGCGATCGAATCGAAGAAGCGCTCCAGCAAGGTAGCGCGGCTGGTCATGAGCAGGGTGGCGGTGCCGAACTGCTTCAGGAACAGCTCTTCGACCTCGTCGATTTCAATCCGGTAGCGCTCGAGCGACAATGTCATCGGGCTGGCCAGCGCCAGGCCATGCTCGGCCGCGAACTTGCGCACCATGCTGTCCATCATCGCGCCGATCTCGGCAACCTTCGCGTTCGATGCGTCCAGATTGGCGCGCGCCGTATCGAAAAAGGCGCGCACCGGCTGGCGCATGCCGGTGGCAAAGCGCGCCGCCTGCATCTCGGCGCGCACGGCATCGGTCTGCCCTTGCACGGTGTCCATGCCCAGCGTCGAATACAGCTCGGTCGACAGGCGGGCGAACACCGCGCGCGTGCCCTGCAGCTTGAACAGGCTGGCGTCGAATTCCTTCTTTTCCAGCTCCACGCGGCGCATCATGTGCGCGATCACGTTCTGGTTCTTGCCGCGCAGGCTCTTGAGCTCGCGCAGCTGGTCGACCAGGTCGCGCATGCGGGCGCCGGCCAGCGCCGCCTGGCCGGCGGCCACTTGTTCGAGGTCGAGGTCCAGTTGGCGCCGCACGATCTCCTTGCGCGCCGGGATCAGGTCGTGGAACAGCGCCGCTTCGAGCGCGCCCAGCCGGCTCTTCTCGAACAGGGCCATGTCGCCGTTGATCTTGCCGACCAGCGCCTTTTGCGCCGACACCGGATACACCCGCGCGCTGTCCAGCCCCAGTTGCTGGGCCACGCCCAGCTGCTGGCGCGCGATCTCGGCGTCGTTCTGTTCGGGCGTGCGCAGCTCGTCCCACATGGCGTCGATCTTGTTCAGCACCGCCAGCCGCCCCGGCCCGGCGCCGATATGCGTGCGCCAGACATCGATGTCGCTCTTGGTCACGCCGGTTTCGGCGGCCAGGATGAACAGCACCGCGTGCGCATTCGGGATCAGGTTCAGGGTCAGTTCCGGCTCGGTGCCGATCGCGTTCAGGCCCGGCGTGTCGAGGATTACCAGGCCCTGCCTGAGCAGCGGGTGGGGCAGGTTGATGATCGCGTGGCGCCACTGCGGGATCTCGACCGTGCCGTCCGGCCCCAGGCTGGTGGCGGTGTCCGGGTCGGCCGGGTCCCACAGGCCGTAGCGTTCCGCCTCCAGCGCCGGCACGCGGCGCGTCAGGCTTACCTGGCGGAAGGCCTCGGTCATGCGCTCGGGCGCGTCGAGATCCAGGGGCAGGGTAGTCCAGGCGCTTGGGTCGTCGCGGAAATCGCTGGTGGACAGGTGTTCGGCGCGGGTCTCGATCGGCAGCAGGCGGATGCAGGGCGGCAGCGCCGCGTCGTACAGCAGCTCGGTCGGGCACATCGTGGTGCGTCCAGCGCTCGAGGGCAGGATGCGCTGGCCGTAGTCGGCGAAGAACAGTGCGTTGATCAGCTCGGTTTTTCCGCGCGAGAATTCGGCCACGAAGGCCACCGAAAGGCGGTCGTCGCGCAAGCGCGCCAGTGCCCGTGCCAGCTGCTGCTCGCCCGCGCCATCGACCAGCGCGGCATCGCGCAGCGCGGCGCCATAGGCTTCCAGCGCTGCGGTGACGGCGGCGCGCCAGGCGCCATACTGTTGGAAATCCTGCATGTTTCTTTGCCTGTAAATTGGCCGGTTAATGTAGGGTGGGCGGGTCTCCCGCCCACGCGGTCAACGAACGTACCCGAAGCACATACGCGTATTCATTGACGTGATTTGGACGCGCGGGGTGGTCTGGTCCAGTGGACCAGACCACAAGCCGCCCACCCTACGGTCAACGCTGGCATTGCACGCAATAGAAAGTCGAGCGCTGGCCCTGCTTGATCTGGCGGACCGGCGCGCCACAGTTGCGGCAAGGCACTCCTGCACGATCATAGACGAAATATGTCTGCTGGAAATATCCGGATTGTCCGTTTACAGCAATAAAGTCCTTCAGGGTGCTGCCGCCCTGGACGATGGCGGCGGCCAGGATCTCCTTGATCGCCACGGCCAGCCGGTCGTAGCGGGCGCGGCTAATGCGCGCGGCCGGGGTTTTCGGGTTGATCCCGGCCTGGAACAGGCTTTCGCAGGCGTAGATATTGCCGACGCCGACCACGATATCGCCCGCCAGCAGCACCTGCTTGATCGGCGCACTGCGCTTGCGGGTCTCGCGGTGCAGCAGTTCGCCCGAAAAGCCGTCCTCGAGCGGCTCGATCCCCAGGCCGCGCAGCAGCAGGTGGTCGCCCAGCGCGCCTTCATCCTGGTCGTGCCAGAGTACGGCGCCGAAGCGGCGCGGATCGTGCAGGCGCAATACCTGTTGGCCTTCCGGCCCGGCCACGACCAGGTCGAAGTGGTCGTGCTTGCGCGGCTCGACCCCTGGCGGCAGTACGCGCAGGTGGCCGGACATGCCGAGGTGGATGATCAGGGCGCCATGTTCGAAATGGACCAGCAGGTATTTGCCGCGGCGGCCGGTGTGCGTGATGCGTTGCCCGACCAGCAAGCCGGAGAGGCCGGGCGGGAAGGGCCAGCGCAGGCCTTCGCGGCGCATCACCACCGCGTCGACGACGCGGCCTTCGATATGGGGAGCGACACCGCGCCGGGTGACTTCTACTTCTGGGAGTTCGGGCATGGGGAGGAATTCGGTGACAATTCTTGGAAAGCGACTAACGGCAACTGCGCTCCAGTGCACGCGGGACCACGCTTGAGCGTAGAATCAGACGACACCCAGAACACAGGATTTGCCTTGAAAAACGCTTTCGTTATTGTAACCCTCTCCAGCATCCTGGCGGCGTGCGCTGTCGCGCCCACACAGCAGCCGGCGGTGGCGTCCAGCGCCGCGCTGGCGGCGGGCGCCGACATCCCGCTCGGGCAGGAACAGGACGACACGGCGGCGGCTACGGAGAGCGCCGAAGAGCTCGAAGCGAAACTCCGGGCCGAGGTCGAGGCGCGCCTGCCCAAGGTCGAACTGACCAGCAGCATGCTGAACCAGCTACTTAAGGCCGAGTTCGCATTCCGCAAGGGCGACTGGCAGGGCCCCTACCTCACCATGCTGTCGCTGGCCCAGCAGACCCGCGACCCGCGCCTGGCGCGCCGCGCGGCCGAGATGGCGGTCACTGCGCGCCAGCCCGACGACACCCTGGCCGCCGTGCGCCTGTGGCGCGAGCTCGATCCGGCCTCCGACGAGGCAACCCAGTATTTCGTCGGCATGGTGGTCACCTCGGACGCCATCGCCGAAGTCGAGCCGATCTTCGCCGAGCGCCTGAAGGCCGCCCCGGAAAAGAACCGGGGCGTGCTGATGTTCCAGATCCAGCAGCTGCTCGGCCGCGCCAAGGACAAGGACGCGGCGGCCGCCATGCTCGAGCGCATCGTTACCCCCTATAACGGCACCCTGGAAGCCCACATCGTGCGCGCCCAGGCGGCCCTGGCCCGCGCCGACAAGGGTGCGGCCGTGCGCGAGGCGCAGGCGGCGCTGGCGGCCAAGCCCGACTCCGAAATCGCCATGCTGATGATGGCCCAGGTGCTGGAAGACGACGCCAAGGTGGCGCCGATGCTGGAAGCCTTCCTGAAACAGCATCCGGAAGCGCGCGAAGTGCGCGCCGCCCATGCTCGCGTCCTGGTCAACCAGAAGCAGTTCCCGCAGGCGCGGGCCCAGTTCGAAGCCCTGCTCAAGGCCAGGCCCGACGATGCCGGCAACCTGTATGCGCTGGGCGTGCTGGCCAGCCAGATGAACGACGCCAAGGCCGCCGAAACCTATTTCACTCGCTTTGTCGAGATCCTCGGCCGTAACCCGGAAGACGACCGCGACCCGACCCGCGCGCTCTTGATCCTGGCGCAACTGGCCGAAGACCGCGGCGACTATCCCGGCGCGCTGAAGTGGCTAGAGAAAGTCCCGGCCGGCACCGAGCCGCAACTGTTGTTCAGCGCCCAGCTGCGCCGCGCAGGCCTGCTGGCGAAGGGCGGCGACCTGGCCGGTGGACGCCAGCTGCTGGCCAGCCTGAAACCCGCCGAGCCGGTGCAGCAGGCCCAGGTGGCGGTGGCCGAATCGCAGCTGCTGCGCGATGCCGGCCAGGTGCTCGAGGCGTACACGCTGATGGAAGCGGCCGCCCAGCGCTTCCCGAAGAATCCCGACCTGCTGTACGACTTCGCGCTGCTGGCCGAAAAGATCGGCCGGGTCGAGGTAATGGAAAAGGTGCTGCGCGAGGTGATGGCGCTGGCGCCGGACAACCACCATGCCTACAACGCCCTTGGCTATTCGCTGGCCGAGCGCAACATCCGCCTGCAGGAAGCCCACGAGTTGATAGGCAAGGCGCTCGCGATGGCGCCGGGCGACCCCTTCATCATGGACAGCATGGGCTGGGTGCAGTACCGCCTGGGCAAGCTCGACGAGGCGGAAAAATACCTGCGCCAGGCCTATGCGCTGCGGCGCGACCCGGAAATCGCGGTGCACCTTGGCGAGGTGCTGTTCCAGAAGGGCAGGCAGGCGGATGCCCAACAATTGTGGCGTGAGGCGCGCGCCAAGGATCCGCAGAACGATACGCTGCGCAGCACGCTGGCGCGGCTGCGGCAGACCTTGTGAAATAATCCAGCTTTGCATTGGCCGCCTTTGTAGGGTGGGCGGGTTTCCCGCCCGCGCGTTCAACGGGCGCCGGCATCGCCGCGATATATCAACCGATTGTTATCACCGCGTGGGCGGGAAACCCGCCCGCCCTACGAACACCTGACTTTTTCATCAATGCCAATCACCAGACGCCTGACCCTGCTCGCCCTCGCCGCCACCATCCTCACCGGCTGCGCCACCACCAGCACCAATGTCGCCACCGTCGGCGCTTACCGCGACAGCATCGACCTGAATGGCCGCCTGGCGGTCAACTACCAGAAGGATGGCAAGACCGAATCGCTGAACGGCAATTTCAGCTGGGCGCAGCGCCCGGGACATGTCGACGTCGAGCTGGTGTCGCCGCTGGGGCAAACCGTGGCGACCATCGCCGTCACGCCCGGTTCGGCCACCCTCACCCAGGCCGGCCGGGCGCCGGTGAGCGCGACCGACATCGACGGGCTGACCCAGCAGGCGCTGGGCTGGCCGCTGCCGGTCTCGGGCCTGCGCGACTGGCTGCAGGGCTATGCGGTGGATGCCGGCGGGCAGCGCTTCTCGGCTTCGCCCGCGCATAACAGCGTGACCACGCGCGACGGCTGGCGACTGCGCTTCGTCGAGTGGCAAAATGCCGATGCGGCCCAGCCGGCGCCGCGCGTGATCCATGCCGAGCGCGCCGCGGCAGGCGATATCCAGGACCTGTCGATCCGCATCGTCGTGAACCCGGCAGGGCAGGGGTAAGACCGCATGCGTTCGCTGCACGATTGCCCGGCTCCGGCCAAGCTCAATTTGTTCCTGCACGTCGTCGGCCGCCGCGCCGACGGCTACCACCTGCTGCAAAGCGTGTTCCAGCTGGTCGACCGCGCCGACACCCTGCATTTCGACCTGCGCGACGATGAGCTCATCGTGCGCACGACCGAGGTGCCGGGCGTGCCGGCCGACCAGGACCTGATCGTGCGCGCGCTGCGCCTGTTGCAGGCGGAATACGCGCGCCGCCACGGCCGCCTGCCGCCGGGCATCGACGTGGCCGTGGAAAAGATCCTGCCGATGGGTGGCGGGCTGGGAGGAGGGTCGTCGGATGCGGCCACCGCGCTGATGGCGGCCAACCGCCTGTGGCAGGCTGGATTGTCGCAGCAGGAGTTGATGGATCTCGGCCTGCCGCTGGGCGCCGACATCCCGTTCTTCCTGTTCGGCGAGACCGCCTTCGCCGAGGGCGTCGGCGAGCGCTTGCTGCCTGTGCGCGGCCCCGACTGCTGGTATGTCATTATCGAACCGGGCGTCGCAGTACCGACCCCGGCAATATTTTCGGCGCCGGATTTGACAAGGGATACTGGGCGGGTCATAATATCGGACTTTTCCAGCAGCTACGAAGTTTCAGGCAAGCATCGTGGTTTCGGGAAGAATGATTTGCAGGACGTGGCTGAGCGCCTGTTCCCGCCGGTAGCTCAGGCGGTAGAATGGTTGGGCAGGCATGGCGATGCCAGGATGACTGGCTCCGGGGCGTGTGTGTTTTGCGCGTTCTCCAGCGAGCGTGAAGCTGACCAGGTGGTGGCCCTTGTGCCAGGTACTTGGCGGGCTTGGAAAGCACATTCGCTGTCGAGGCATCCGATGAAATCGCTCTTGCAGAATCAGTGAGTTATGGAATAAAATTTTGCCTGTCGCGACGTTAGGCGTTAAAATACGCAGAATGTAACGGCAAGCAAGTGCAGTCGTGTAGGGGAATCGCCAAGCTGGTTAAGGCACCGGATTTTGATTCCGGCATACCAAGGTTCGAATCCTTGTTCCCCTGCCAAAGTTTTCCCGGCTGTCGATGCCACAGCGTCCAGCGGGTAAAAACAGCGGTGCAATGCTCCGCGAGCATCGGCAACGCATCGTCGTCAATAATCAGCCGGTTCAGCCGGCTGATTGTTTTTCAAGTGTCAACTCTTCTATCTCTTGGGACTTTCCTCCATGGCTTACGAAAACCTGATGGTTTTTACCGGCAATGCCAATCCGGCACTAGCAGAGGGGGTCGCTAAGAACCTCGGCATTCCACTCGGCAAAGCAGTCGTTTCGAAATTCTCGGACGGCGAAGTCATGGTCGAAATCAACGAGAACGTCCGCGGTAAAGACGTCTTCGTCCTGCAATCGACCTGCGCACCGACCAACGACAACCTGATGGAAATCATCCTGATGGTTGACGCGCTCAAGCGTGCATCGGCAGGCCGCATCACCGCCGCCATCCCGTATTTCGGTTACGCCCGCCAGGACCGCCGCCCGCGTTCGGCGCGTGTCGCGATCTCGGCCAAAGTCGTCGCCAACATGCTGGAAGAAGCCGGGGTGGAGCGCGTCCTGATCATGGACCTGCACGCTGACCAGATCCAGGGCTTCTTCGATATCCCGGTCGACAATATCTACGCATCGCCGATCCTGCTGGGCGACCTGCAGAAGCGCAACTACGACGACCTGCTGGTCGTGTCGCCCGACGTCGGTGGCGTGGTGCGCGCGCGCGCCCTGGCCAAGCGCCTCGGCTGCGACCTGGCGATCATCGACAAGCGCCGCCCGAAGGCGAACGTGTCGGAAGTCATGAACATCATCGGTGAAGTCGAAGGCCGCAACTGCGTGATCATGGATGACATGGTCGACACCGCCGGCACGCTGACCAAGGCTGCCGAAGTGCTGAAAGAGCGCGGCGCCAAGAAAGTGGTCGCTTACTGCACGCACCCTGTTCTGTCGGGTCCGGCAATCGACCGCATCAACAATTCGCCGCTCGACGAGCTGGTCGTCACGGACACCATCCCGCTGAGCGCAGCCGGCGCCGCCTGCACCAAGATCCGCCAGCTCACCAGCGCACCACTGCTGGCCGAGACCTTCAAGCGCATCGTCAAGGGCGACTCGGTGATTTCGCTGTTCGCCGAATAAGCAACACCGCACCTGTTTTTACGGCGCGCCCTGGCTCAAAAGCCGGCGCGCCGTTGTACTATCTCGGGTTGTACAGAATCCTGGGCATATGTCAGTGCCCAACGACAGTAATTCTTGAGCGCGCAGTTGGCGCTCATTCATGACTGCCCCTGGTCGCGGGGGTGGTCACCACAACTGGGTTACCGGGCCGGCACACCTGTTCCGGCATTCGGACCCCTATATACTTGGAGTTTCACATGAAAGTTGTTGCAACCAACCGCACCCTGCAGGGCACCGGAGCGAGCCGCCGCCTGCGCAAGGCTGGCCAGACCCCAGGCATCATCTACGGCGGCACCGCTGCCCCAGTCCTGATCACCCTGGACGGCAACGCCCTGTGGCACGCGCTGAAGAAAGAAGCGTTCCACGGTTCCGTGCTGGACCTCGAAATCGAAGGCGCCACCCAGCAAGTCCTGCTGCGTGACTTCCAGATGCACGCATACAAGCAACTGGTCCTGCACGCTGACTTCCAGCGCGTCGATGCATCGCAAAAGATCCACACCAAGGTCGCCCTGCACTTCATCAACGCCGAGACCTCGCCAGCTGTCAAGCTGAGCGCAGCTGTCATCTCGCACGTGCTGAACGAGCTGGACGTGTCCTGCCTGCCAGGCAAGCTGCCTGAGTTCATCGAAGTCGACCTGAGCAAGCTGGAAGCCGGCCAGTCGATCCACACGAACGACCTGGTCCTGCCAGAAGGCGTGACCGCGCTGACCCACGGCCAGAACCTGACCATCGTCACCTCGTCGATTCCACGCGGCGCCGTGTCGGCTGAAGCAGCTGCTGAGTAATATCTTCTTGTAGCGCCGCGCAAGCGGTGCGAAGAAACAAAAACCCGCCGCGGCTTGCCCCGGCGGGTTTTTTGTTTTTCGTAGGGTGGGCGGCTCTTCCCGGGTAATCCGAGCAGCCTGAACCATCACCGCCGCCCGCGCGTTCAATCATTGGATGAGCAGACGCCCAGGCAGCCTTGCCCTGGTTTGAACGCGCGGGCGGCGGCCACGGTAACACCGGGCATCTTCCGGGTAGAGCCCCCCACCCTACGAACGGCGGACGCTTGTCCCGACGTTTTTCAGCGATAATCCTGTTTTTCCAAGAATCAAAACTACGCATGTCCATCCGACTGATCGTCGGCCTCGGCAACCCGGGCCCGGAATACGAACAAACCCGCCACAACGCCGGCTTCTGGCTGGTCGACAACCTGGCCAATTCGCTGCCGGGCTGCCGCCTGCAGCGCGAGACCCGCTTCAACGCCCTGGTCGCGAAGACCCGGATCGCGGGCAACGAAGTCTGGCTGCTGGAGCCGCTGACCTACATGAACCGCTCCGGCCAGTCGGTCGGCGCGCTGGCGCGCTTCTATAAAATCAATCCGGATGAAGTGCTGGTCGTGCACGACGAGCTCGACATGTTGCCGGGCGTGGCCAAGCTGAAGAAGGGCGGTTCCTCCGGGGGGCATAACGGCCTGAAGGACATCACCTCCGCGCTCGGCACCCAGGACTACTGGCGCCTGCGCCTCGGCATCGGCCATCCGCGCAGCCTGAACCTGCAGCAGGGCGTGGCCGACTTCGTGCTGCACCGCCCGCGCCGCGAAGAGCAGGTGCTGATCGAGGAATCGATCGACAAGAGCCTGCGCATCATCCCGCTGGTCTGCGAAGGCAAGATGGATACGGCGACCATGCAGTTGCATACTGCCTGAGTGTAGTCACACCGGCGCTAGCGCCCTTGCACCACCACCTGGCCGCGCAGGTCGCGCATCATGCGCTCCAGCGCCGGCCGCATGACGCGGTAGTCGTCCGGGGTGCAGGTTGCCGCTGTATGCCTGAATTGCAGGCGCCGCTTTACCACCACCGCATCGCCCTGCCGCGCATATTGCGAACGGTAATAGAACCTGCCATCGTCGACCACCAGCGGTTTCGGTAGCGCAAGCACGCGTGTTTTTGCCGGCAGCCGGTAACGCAGCTCGTCCTCGGCGTCGATGGCGGGACAGACGAAGTCCTGGCGCCGCTCCGGCTCGCGTCCCAGCTCGAACAGCACATCGCCCAGGCCGCCCCAGAAATTGTAGGTGGTGGACAGCGCGACCGGGCCGGGCAGGTGCACGAAGCCGTTGGTTTCCCCTGAAAACGCCAGCGTGTAATCGCTCGAGGGCGCATCGAGCTCGCCCGGCTCGAGCAGGCCGTCGCCTGTCTGCCCCAGGCCGGCCAGCATGCGCCGCACGAAGCGCTCGCGCTCGCCCTGCGGCGTGGCGCGCACCGCCTGCCGGTAGGGTTCCGCAATGGCGCCGCCGCTGGTGCGCGCCACGTGAAAGCGGCTGCTGCCGTCGCGCGCGATATCGAAGCGCGTGAGCGTGCGGCTGCGTGCCCGCTGGAAGACCGGCGTCACGGCGAACGCGCCGCTGTCGGCCAGCACGACCGGTTTGCCGAGCAGGCCGGGTGGCAGGAAACCGCCGGCCACCGTCGCCGCGGTCGGGTCGAAGTAGAGCTGCAGCTGGGGCACATAGACGATCACGTGGTTCAGCACCCCGAGCGTCGGCACGGCCGGCAGGCGGTAGGCGGCGTCGCTGTTGACCAGCGCGGCGCTGCCCTGGATGCCGGCGGCGGCCAGCAGCGCCTGCAGCAGCGCCGCGTGGTCCTTGCAGTCGCCATAGCGGTTGGCCAGCACGGCCGGTGCGGGATGCGGCACCACGCCGCCGGGGCCGAGATAGACCGCGACATAGCGGATGTTGCGCCTGACCCAGTCGGACAGCGCGATCGCACGCGCACGCGGATCAACGATGCCCTGCGTGATCTCGGCCGCGAGCTTGCTGATGGCAGCGTCAGGAATCGCAGCTGTCGCGGCGCGGGAGTGGTAGGCGCGGGCGAAGGCGGCGTAATCCGGGAAGGTGGTGACGGCCAGGCGCCGGCCGTAATCGAGATAGCTCACCGAGCCTTGCTCGATGCGGTCGTGGTCGCCGTCCACATAGCGCCAGGTCGTGCGACGCCGGCCAGGTGGGCTGGCGCTAGGTGCCCGCTCGAAGCCCACCGCGTCGGCTTGCAGCAGCATTGAGGAGGGCAAGTCGTAGGTCAGCCGGAAGTCCTTGGTGCGGAAGGGGCGGGCGATCGTGAAATCTTCGAATTGCCCGGGGAACAGCGGCGTATGGCGCCGGAGCCGGTAGCGCAAATTCAGCGTGTCGCCCACCGCGACGTCGGGAAAGATGACGACTTTCAGGCGCGTGTCCTGGAACATCGGCGCATCCTGGGAGGCGGCTTCCTTCTGCTCGCGGATCTGGCTAGGCGCGACCGGCACGCGGCGGCCATCGGCCTTGGCGGTCCAGGCCTCGACAGACACTATCTGGTCGAGCGAAGCATTGAAACTGATGAACTGCTCGGCATGCAGATCGATGGCGGAACTGGTCGCGATGCTCTTGGCCAGTTCGACGTCGAGCACATAGGATCCGTCGGCGTCGACCGTGAAGTGCTGGTGGTAGCGCTCGACGATGACCGTGCTATCGGTGCTGGTGGCGCTGGCCACTAGCGAACCGCAGCCGAACAGCAGGAAGAAAACCAGGGCAAGTCGAAACGGCATGGCGGGCTCCGCGAACAGCGACCGATCCATGTTACGCAGCACCCTCGCATCACCCTTGAGTCAGCGCAAGTGCGATCTTCCTGCGATAATTTTGTCCATGAAGGCACTCACATTCCATGCCGGGCCGCTGGCCCTGGCCCAGATCGGCGCGCAGGGCTTGCGCGCGCAGGACATCGCCATCGTCCCGGCCGCCGCCGGCGGACCGAAGGGCTTGATTTTCCAGGCGCTCGACCAGTGGATGTTCGGCGAATGGCTGCCCTCTGCCCCGCGCGAGCGCGACCTCATTGGCGCGTCGATCGGCGCCTGGCGCATGGCCGCCGCCTGCCAGCGCGACCCCGCCAAGGCCTTCGCGCGCCTGGGCGAGCTGTACGCGGGCCAGCGCTACACCAGCAAGAAGCCGACCCAGGGCGAGATCAACGAGGTGGTGCAGGGCCTTTTGAACGAATTCGTGCGCGGCCACGAAGACGACATCGTCAGCCACCCCCACTACCGGCTGCACCTGCTGGCCGTGCGCGGCAAAGGTGGCCTGGCGGCACCGGCGCATCCGCGTGCGGAACTACGCGGGTTTGCCGCGGCAGCGCTGCACAATGCCGGCTCGCGCGACTGGCTGGGGCGCCTGCTGGAACGCGTCGTGATTGGCGACCAGCGTTCGCAAGCGCCCTGGCTGCGCGAGCGCTTCGATGCTTTCACCACCCATTTTTCATCGCTCACGCGCGACAACCTGGCAGCCGGCCTGCTGGCCTCGGGCACCTTGCCGCTCCTGATGAAACCGGTGACCGGCATCGCGGAAGCGCCACCCGGCAGCTACTGGGATGGCGGCATCATCGATTACCACCTGGCCTTGCCTTATGCGCGCGCGGCAGGGGAGGCGAAGGGCGACCTGGTGCTGTACCCGCATTTTACGCAGCACATCGTGCCGGGCTGGCTCGACAAGGGCTTCCCATGGCGCCGGGCCGCGCGCGGCGCCAACCGCGGCTGGCTCGACAACGTCCTGATCGTCGCGCCGTCGGACGACTTCCTGCGCACCCTGCCGCGTGGGAAGCTGCCGGACCGGGCGGATTTCAAGTTCCATGGGCTTGACCACGACGCGCGCATCCGCGACTGGCAGCGCGCGATGGGGGAGGGGCAGCGCTTGCGCGATGAACTCGCGGAGTTCGTGGCCAAGCCTGATTTGGCGCGGGTACGGCCGCTCTAGCCTGGCTGCCATCAACAAAAAGCCGCTGCAAGGGCAAGGGTCTACTTACAGCGGCCCCGTGTACGCTAGTGCTGAGTGTAAAAGTTATCGACTGGAAATCGTCGCTTCAGGCGCGCCCTGTGCCCCCCAGTTGCGGATACGGTGCGCATCCGTCGATCTCGGCAAGGAAGCCTTGCGCCACATAGGCGGGAATCTTGCCGAACTCACCCAGCACGCGCGCGCGGAACTCGTCATGCTCGTGCCAGCGCTCGTCCGGCACGCCGAAATAATTGACGGGGCAGACTGACATGCGCAAGCCGGGCCAGTGCCGCTGCAGGGTCATCAGGTAGCGCCGGGTCGAGCACACCTTGCCGATGACGACAATGCTGCGAACCGCCGCAATGTCCATCGCTTCGGCTACCCGGGCCCGGCCGAAGCGGACGTTCTCGCCCGTATTCGTCGCGGCGGTTTCGAGGATCAGGATCGAGGCGGGAACGCCCAGCTCCACCAGGCGCCCGGCGATGACCTCCGCCTCCGCCCTGGGCTGGCCGCCGGTCTTCCCGCCGGACACCAGCAGGCGGCTGAACATCCCGTCGCGCCAGAGCCGCCAGGCCGCCTCGCAGAATTGCTCGACACCGTGCCGCGTACCGAACAGGAAGCCGATATCGGATGGCTGCGCCGGGAAGGGCGGCATCATGTAGTCGCCGATGCGTTGGAATTCGCTAGGGGGCATGGTGTTCAGGATAATCGACATGCAGCTGGTTTGAATGACATTGATGCAGCCGCCGGGCTAGAAACATGAGCGACAAACCCGGCTGCCCGGTAGCAACGCTGCCGTCCCCATACGCCGTTTTTTTCGGCAACCGGCACCGTCCGCGGTTACAATGTGGGGTTTTGGAGCCGGGCTTCCTTTCCGCTCCGCGTCCACCGAATTAGAAAGAATTCCCATGAGTCTCCAATGCGGCATCGTCGGCTTGCCGAACGTCGGCAAGTCCACCCTGTTCAACGCCCTGACCAAGGCCGGCATCCCGGCCGAGAACTACCCGTTCTGCACGATCGAGCCGAACGTCGGCGTGGTCGAGGTGCCGGATCCGCGCATGCAGGCACTGGCGGACATCGTCAAGCCGGAGCGCATGGTGCCGGCTATCGTCGAGTTCGTCGACATCGCCGGCCTGGTGGCGGGCGCCTCGAAGGGTGAGGGCCTGGGCAACCAGTTCCTGTCGCACATCCGCGAAACCGACGCCATCGTCAACGTGGTGCGCTGCTTCGAAGACGACAACGTGATCCACGTGTCCGGCAAGGTCAACCCGATCGACGACATCGAAGTCATCCAGACCGAGCTGGCGCTGGCCGACCTGACTGCCGTCGAGAAGGCGATCCACCGCGAGAACAAGAAGGCGCGCTCGGGCGACAAGGACGCGGCCAAGCTGGTGGCGATCTGCGAGCGCATCCTGCCGCACCTGAACGAAGGCCAGCCGGTCCGCACCATGGGCCTGGACGCCGACGAGCTGGCACTGATCCGTGACCTGCACCTGATCACGGCCAAGCCGGCGATGTACGTTGCGAACGTCTCCGACACCGGCTTCACCAACAACCCGCTGCTGGACCAGCTGACCGAATTCGCCAAGAAGCAGAACGCGCCAATCGTGGCTATCAGCGCCGCGATCGAAGCGGAAATCGCCGACCTGGACGACGCCGACAAGGCCGCCTTCCTGGGCGACATGGGCATGGACGAGCCGGGCCTGGACCGCCTGGTCCGCGCCGCCTACAAGCTGCTCGGCCTGCAGACCTATTTCACCGCCGGCGTGAAGGAAGTGCGCGCCTGGACCGTGAAGGTCGGCGCCACCGCGCCGCAAGCCGCGGGCGTGATCCACACCGACTTCGAGCGCGGCTTCATCCGTGCCCAGACCATTTCGTACGACGACTACATCGCCCTGAAGGGCGAAGCCGGTGCCAAGGAAGCGGGCAAGATGCGCGCTGAGGGCAAGGAATACGTGGTCAAGGATGGGGATGTGTTGAACTTCTTGTTCAACGTCTAACGCGTTGTGAACCAGGGCCCTGCGGGGCCCTTTTTTTCTGTCTGGAGTGTTGTCACATGATGAAGAACATGATGAAGCCGGCCGCCCTGGTACTGGCACTGGCGGGTATGAATGGCGCGCTGGCGCAGGATGCGGTCACCTGCAGCTCCTGCGACGAATGGAACAAGCCGGCCGCGCCATTCAACATCTACGCCAACGCGTATTACGTCGGTACGGCCGGCCTGTCCGCCGTGCTGGTCACCGGCCCGCAAGGCCACGTCCTGCTCGACGGCGCGCTGCCGCAGTCTGCGCCGCTCATCCAGAAGAACATCGAGGCGCTCGGCTTCAAGATGAAGGACGTGAAACTCATCCTGAACTCGCACGCCCACTTCGACCATGCCGGCGGCATCGCCGCGCTGCAAAAAGCCAGCGGCGCCATCGTCGCGCATAGCCCGCACGGCGCCCAGGTGCTGCGCGACGGCACGCCAGGCACGGACGACCCGCAATACGAACCGAACGACCGTTTCTATATCCCGAAGGTCGCGCAGGTAAAAGAAGTCAAGGATGGCGAAACCCTGTCCGTCGGCCCGCTGCGCTTCACGGTCCACCACACCCCCGGCCACACTCCCGGCGGCACCACCTGGACCTGGCAGTCGTGCGAGCAGGGCAGGTGCCTGGACATGGTCTACGCCGACAGCCTGACCCCGGTGTCCACCGATGGCTTCTACTACAGCGGCGGCGCCAATTACCCGGACCGCACCGCGAGCTTCCGCGCTACCCTTGCCAAGGTGGCTGCCCTGAAGTGCGACATCGTCATCGCCGCCCATCCTTCCGCCACCGACGCCTTCGGCAAGGCCGCAGCCAAGACTGCGCAATCCAACCCCTTCATCGACCCGGAAGGCTGCCGCAAGCTGGCCGCCGGCGCTACGCGGAACTTCGACGCTAGATTGCAGCGCGAACGCGACGAGAAGGCGAAAGCGGCCGGCCGCTGAGCGTGTCAACGAGGTCGATCCCTGCCATACTGTCAGCCTTCATTCGCAAGGGTTGACAGCATGGCCACCGTTACCGAACTCGTTCTCTACCCGATCAAGTCCTGCGCCGGACTCTCCGTGCAGGAAGCGGCATGCGGCATCGACGGCTTGTCCGCGCAGGGCGTGCACGACCGCGAATGGATGCTGGTCACCCACGACGGTCAGTTCCTGACCCAGCGCGAGTTCCCGCGCATGGCGCTGGTCAACCCCCGCGTCGACGGCGAGGCGCTGGAAGTCAGCACTCCCGGCATGCCGTTACTGCGCCTGCCGCTGGCGCACGACGCCGACGCACCGAGTATCGACGTACAGATCTGGGACGACCACCTCAAGGCGGCTGACTGCGGCGACGCGGCTGCGGCCTGGTTCGCCGAAGCACTGCGCGCCGAGTGCCGGCTGGTGCGCTTCCGCCCGGAGGTGCAGCGCCCCACCAGCACCAAATGGACCGGCGGCGCCCCCTCTGCAACCCGCTTCGCCGACGGCTATCCGATCCTGCTGATCGGCCAGGCCTCGCTCGACGACCTGAACGTGAAGCTGCAAAGCACCGGCCGCGCGCCGCTGCCGATGAACCGTTTTCGGCCAAACCTGGTGGTCGATGGCCTCGAAGCCTTCGAGGAAGACTTCGTCGAATCCCTCAGCGCCGGCGAATTGAATTTACGCCCGGTCAAACCCTGCGCGCGCTGCCCGATCCCGTCGATCGACCAGGCCACCGGCGCCTTCGGCCCCGACCCGCTCGACATCCTGCAGGCCTACCGCGCCAATCCGCGCATGGAAGGTGCGGTCTGCATGGGCATGAACTGCATCGTCAGCGCAGGCGCCGGACAGATCCTGCGCGTCGGGCAAGAACTGGAACTGACCCTGAATTTTTGACACTTGTAAAAACGTTGTGTCGCTAAATCGCCCAACTTCGGGCGGTTTTCGTTTTCAAGCAAGGTCAGATGGCGTAATGTTACGGTTATTGCTGAAAGGAATTTTCGATGCACGAGCCAGATGCGCAGACGCGAGAGCTGATGTTGGAGAACGAGACCCTGCGTTCCCGCATGGCCTACCTGCTCGAGCAGGCCGAGCGCAACCATTCGATCATGACGCGCCACCAGGCTTTCGACCTGCAGATCGTTGGCGCCGGGTCGTTCCAGGAACTGGTCTCGACCATTTTCCGCACGCTGCCGGTTATCTCGGAGCTCGATACGGTGACGCTGTCGCTGGCCGACCCTGACGCCGACATCTATACGGTCATGCACAAGCTGGGCGTGGACTACGAAGAGCTGCAGGACCTGAGTTTTTGCGAACACGCCAGCGAGCTCGGTTTCGAGCACGTCGAAGGCCGCCGTCCGCGACCGCTGCTCGGGCCCTATGCGCCGTCGCAGCACTGCGCGCAGTTCCCGCATCCGCCCGCCGGGCTGCAGACCGTGGCCCTGGTGCCGCTGCTGCGCAATACGCGCCTGATCGGCAGCCTGAATTTGGGCAGCAAGGACCCGAACCGGTTCACGCCGGCCCTCGGCACCGACTTCCTCGAGCACATGGGATCGATCATCGCGATCTGCCTCGAGAACGTCATCAGCAACGAGATGCTCAAGTTTATCGGCCTGACCGATGCGCTCACCGGCGTCTACAACCGCCGCTATATCGACCGCCGCCTGGTGGAGGAGATCGCGCGGGCGCGCCGCCAGGGCTACCGCATCTCGTGCATGTACATCGACATCGACCACTTCAAGAAGGTGAACGACAGCGTCGGGCATGGCGGCGGCGACGACGTGCTGCGCGAGGTGGCGTCGCGGATCAAGGCCGAGCTGCGCATTTCTGATGCACTCGGGCGTTTTGGGGGCGAGGAGTTCGTGGTGCTCTTGATCGACGCGGGGCTGGAAAGCGCCAGCATGGTGGCGCAGCGGATCCGCAACAGCGTGGCGGTGACGCCGGTGGACTTGTCGGGCGGCGGGCACGTGTCGGTGACGGTGTCGATCGGGGTGGCGACGCTGGATGATTTCGAGCGCGATCATGCGATCGAGGGCGTGGCGCAGGATCTGGTGGCGCAGGCGGATACGGCCTTGTATCGCGCGAAGGCGGACGGACGCAATCGCGTAGTCACCGGGTAGGGTGGGCGGCCGAGCAGCCACGGTCTCGTAGGGTGGGCAGATTCTGCCCACGCGTTCAACCAGCACATGAATAGCCGCACAGGCAGCAGTACCGTGCTTTGAACGCGTGGGCAAGGAACTTGCCCACCCTACGGGTTAACGCAGTTCCAGCATCGGTGGTGAAGTCGCCGCACCCACATTCACAGTAAGCGGCTCTCGGCCCTACTGACCGCCTCACCCGCCCCCCGCAGCACCAGCACATCCCCCACCAGCAGCACCGTCTCCGGATCCCAGCTCAGGCTCTGCCCATTGCGCCGCAGCGTGGTTACCTCGGCGCCGACTTCTTCCAGCGCCATCTCGCCGATGCGCCGCCCAACCGCCGCCGCTTCGCTGCGCAAGGTCACCGAATGCAGCCGCACATAGGTATGTTCCGGATCGTCCGACACATCCCCCGCACCGTGGAAGTAGCCGCGCAGCGAGGCATAGCGTTCGTCGCGGGCGTTCTGCACGCGGTGCACGACGCGGCGCAGCGGCACGCCCATCACGACCAGCGCGTGCGAGGCCAGCATCAGGCTCGATTCCAGCGCTTCGGGCACCACTTCGGTGGCGCCGGCGCGTTTGAGCTGATCGAGGTCGCTGTCGTCGTGCGCCCGCACGATCACGGACAGGTTCGGCGCCAGCTCGTGCACCAAGTGCAGCACCTTCAATGCGAGCGGGGTATTCGCAAACGTGATCACCAGCGCGCTGGCGCGGTTGATACCGGCGGCGATCAGGGCTTCGCGCCGGGCGGCGTCGCCGTAGGACACGTTGGCGCCGGCGGCCTGGGCTTCCTGCACCCGTTCCGGGTCCAAATCGAGCGCGTACCAGGGCAGTTTTTCTTCACTGAGCAGCGTGGCCAGGCTCTGGCCGCTGCGCCCGAAGCCGGCAATGATCACGTGCTTGTGCGTCTTCATGGTGCGGCTGGCGAGCTGGGTCAGCTGGAGCGACTGCATCATCCATTCGTTGGTGGCGACCTTCATCACGATCTTGTCCATGTTCTGGATCACGAAGGGGGCGACCAGCATCGACAGCACCATCGAGGCCAGCACCAGCTGGATCAGGAAGGGGTCGATCAGCTTCGAGCCCGAGGCGAGGTTCAGCAGCACGAAGCCGAATTCGCCGGCCTGGGCCAGCGCCAGGCCGGTGCGCATGGACACGCCGTCGCTCGACCCGAAGGCCTTGGCCAGGGCCGCGATGATCGCAAATTTCAGCAGCACCGGGAACACCAGCAGCGCCAGCACCAGCCACCAATGCTGCAGCACCAGCCCGAGGTTCAGCAGCATGCCCACCGTGATGAAGAACAGCCCGAGCAGCACGTCGCGAAAGGGCTTGATGTCTTCTTCCACCTGGTGCTTGTACTGGGTCTCGGAAATCAGCATGCCGGCGACAAAGGCGCCCAGCGCCAGCGAGAGGCCGGCCTGCTCGGTGACCCAGGCCAGGCCGAGCGTCACTAAGAGCAGGTTGAGCATGAACAGCTCCTGCGAGCGGCGCTTGGCGACGATGGTGAACCAGTTGCGCATCAGCTTCTGGCCGAAGATCAGCAGCAGGGCCAGCACGAAGGCAGCTTTGACGGCTGCCCAGCCCAGGGTCACCACCAGTTCTTCGGGGGGCCGCGCCAGCGAGGGAATCATGATCAGCAGCGGCACCACGGCCAGATCCTGGAACAGCAGGATGCCGATGATGCGGCGCCCATGCTCGCTCTCGAGTTCCAGTCGCTCGGTGAGCATCTTGACGACGATGGCGGTGGACGACATGGCCAGTGCGCCGCCGAGGGCAAACGCGGCCTGCCAGCTCACGTGCATCGCAGGCACCCACCAGGAGATGAACAGGCCGAAGCCCATCGCGGCCGCGATTGTCAATACGACTTGAGCCAGACCCAGGCCGAACACGATGCGCCGCATCGATTTCAGTTGGGCCAGCGAGAACTCCAGGCCGATCGAAAACATCAGGAAGACGACCCCGAATTCGGCCAGCGCATGGGTGGCGGGGCTGTCGTCGGCCAGCGCCAGCGCGTGGGGGCCGATGAGGACGCCGACGGCCAGGTAGCCGAGCATCGGCGGCAGGTGCAGCATCCGGAAAGCGACCACGCCGAGAACGGCGCAGCCCAGCAGGAGCAGGGTCAGTTCAAGTCCGGAATGCATTATCCCCAGATCGTTCGTTGTTGTAGTTTGTTACGTCTGGCAAGTTTTTTGCTTGGCCAATTCGTTTATACTGCCACGATGAGTGTAACCGATGAAAAAACAATGCTGAAAAGTTTTGATGCCGACCAGGCCCGCCGCGTGCTGGAGCTGGGCCGCGAGACCCTGGCCATCGAGGCCGACGCCATCCGCGCGCTGCATGCGCGCCTCGGCGACGACGACCAGTTCGTGCGCGCCGTGCAGCTCTTGTTGGGCTGCACAGGCCGCGTGGTGGTGTCGGGCATGGGCAAGTCCGGCCACATCGGCCGCAAGATTGCCGCCACCCTGGCCTCGACCGGCACCCCGGCCATGTTCGTGCACCCGGGCGAAGCCGCCCACGGCGACCTTGGCATGGTGACCGCGCAGGACGTCTTCATCGCCATCTCGAACTCGGGCGAATCGTCCGAGCTGCTGGAAATTTTGCCAGCTGTCAAAAGAATGGGCAGCCAGGTGATCTCGATGACCGGCAAGCCGCATTCGCGCCTGGCCAAGCTGTCCGAGATCCACCTGGACATCTCGGTGGCCAAGGAAGCCTGCACCCTGAACCTGGCCCCGACCACCAGCACCACGGTCACGCTGGCCATGGGCGACGCGCTGGCCGTCTCGCTGCTGGACCTGCGGGGTTTTCGTGAAGAAGACTTCGCGATGTCGCACCCGGGCGGGGCCCTGGGCCGCCGGCTCTTGACGCACGTACGCGACGTGATGCGCAGCGGCGATGCGATCCCCGCCGTGGCGCCGGACACCCCGCTGGCCAAGGCCCTGCTGGAGGTGTCGCAGAAGGGCATGGGCATGACCGCCGTGGTCGACGCAGAACGCCGCCCGATCGGCGTGTTCACCGACGGCGACTTGCGCCGCCTGATCGAACGCATGCACGACTTCTCGAACATCCTGATCCGCGACGTGATGCATGCGGGCCCGCGTACCGTGCACCCGGAACAGCTGGCGGTGGACGCCGTCGCCGTGATGGAAGAATTCCGCATCAACCAGATGCTGGTAGTGGACCATGAGGGCCGCCTGGTCGGCGCACTCCACATCCACGACCTGACCCGCGCCAAGGTAATCTAAATGACTCCACTGGAACACATGCAGCGCGCCGCGCGCGTCAAAGTCATGATCTTCGACGTCGACGGCGTGCTCACCGACGGCAGCCTGACCTACGGCCCGGACGGCGAGGTCACCAAGACCTTCAACGTGCTGGACGGCCTCGGCATCCAGCTGCTCGGCAAGACCGGCGTGCAGACCGCGATCATCAGCGCGCGCCTGTCGCCGATCGTGGTCAAGCGCGCAGCGGACCTGGGCATCCAGCATGTCTACCAGGGCATCCACGACAAGCGCATCGGCTTTGCCAAGCTGCTCGAAGCGACTGGCGTGACTGCCGAAGAATGCGGTTACATCGGCGACGACGTGATCGACCTGCCGCTGCTGACCAAAGTCGGCTTTGCCGTCGCCGTGCCTTCGGGCCACCCGGAAGTGCAGCACCGCGCGCATTACGTGACCAACAACCCGGGCGGCCGCGGCGCCGTGCGCGAAGTCTGCGACCTGGTCATGCGCGCGCAGGGCACCTACGAACAGGCGCTCGCGCCTTACTTTGCCTAAGCGTTCGCACAGCTAGCCATGGTCAATTACAAGCGCACCGCCCACCGCTGGAGGCTGCTGAGTGTCATGATCATCGGCGTGTTCTTCGCCTTCGGCAGCTTCTGGCTGCTGCAGGTGATGGACCGCGACGATACCGACGCGCGCCTCGGCGGGCCGATGAACGAGCCCGATTACATCGTCGAGAACTTCTCGTTCGTGCGCATGACCGAACAGGGCAAGCCGAGCTATGTGGTATCGGGCAAGCGCCTGGCGCACCAGCCGCAGGGCGACGTCTCGGAAGTCGAGCAGCCGGTGGTGCAGGGCCTGACGCCGGGCCGCCCGCGCACCACCGTGGTGGCCAGGCAGGGCCGCATCTACCATGAAGAACACCGCGTCGACTTGCTCGGCAACGTCGACATCCAGCGTCCCGCCACGCCGACCAGCGAAGCGCTGCGTGTGCGCACGCAGGCGCTCACCGTGCTGCCCGACGAAGAGATCATGAAGACCGACAAGCCGATCGAGATGCAGCTCGGCGCCTCCACCATACGTGGCACCGGCATGGTCGCGAACAACGCGACCCAGAAGCTGCACCTGGCCAGCCGCGGCCAGATCATCTATCCGCCGCGCGCGCGCTAACTAAAGCCGCCGCGTCAAAACAGGACAAGCATCCATGAAAAAATTAATAGCTGCCGCCTTCCTTTCCCTGGCATCGCTGAGCGCCTTCGCCGAGCGCGCCGATTCGCTCAAGCAGGCCGTGATCAATTTCGACACCCTGGACGTCGACGAAGTCACGCAAACCCGCATCCTGACCGGCAACGTCGTGCTCACGCGCGGCACCCTGGTGCTGAAATCGGACCGCGCACTGGTAAAAGAAACGCCGGAAGGCTATATGAGCGTGACGCTCACCGCTGCGCCGGGCAAGCTGGCCACCTTCCGCCAGAAGCGCGACGGCGGCCCCGACCTGTGGGTCGAAGGCCAGGCCCAGCGCATCGAATACGATGAGCGCGCGGAACTGGTAAAACTGTTCACCGCCGCCGAAGTGCGCGAGCTGGAAAGCGGCCGCATGACCAATGAAATCAAGGGTCCGTTCATTTCCTACGACAACCGCAAGGAAGTCGCCCAGGTGCGCAACGACGCCAGCGGCCAGAGCAAGGTCGGCGGCGGACGCGGCACCCTGATCATCGCACCGCGCCGCCCTGCAGCAGAAGGCGGCAAGCAATGACGGAAGCCGTGAAGAACGTGCGCGAAGGCTGCAGCACCCTGATCGTCAAGGGCCTGCAAAAGAGCTACGGCAAACGGCTGGTGGTGCGCGACGTCTCGCTGCAGGTGGAATGCGGCGAAGTCGTCGGCCTGCTGGGCCCGAACGGCGCCGGCAAGACCACCTCGTTCTATATGATCGTCGGCCTGGTGCCGTCGGATGCCGGCTCGATCGACATCAACGGCACCGATATCTCGAGCCTGCCGATCCACCGCCGCGCGGTGCTCGGCCTTTCCTACCTGCCGCAGGAAGCCTCGGTGTTCCGCAAGCTCACGGTGGAAGAGAACATCCGCGCCGTGCTGGAACTGCAGCGCACCAATGAAGGCAAGGCCTTGTCGAAGGACGAGATCAACGAACGTTTGGACACCCTGCTGGCCGACCTGCAGATCGAGAAGCTGCGCGAGAACCCGGCGCTGTCGCTGTCGGGCGGCGAGCGCCGCCGCGTGGAGATCGCGCGCGCGCTGGCCACCAACCCGCGTTTCGTGCTGCTCGACGAACCCTTCGCGGGCGTGGACCCGATCGCGGTGATCGAGATCCAGCGCATCGTGCGCTTCCTGAAGGAGCGCAACATCGGCGTGCTGATCACGGACCACAACGTGCGCGAGACGCTCGGCATCTGCGACCGCGCCTACATCATCAACCAGGGTGCGGTGTTGGCCTCGGGCCGTCCGGACGACATCATCGCCGACGAGTCGGTGCGACGCGTCTACCTCGGCGAACACTTCCGCATGTGACCATGAAACAGTCCCTGCAACTCCGCACTTCGCAGCACCTGGCGCTCACGCCGCAGCTGCAGCAGTCGATCCGGCTGCTGCAGTTGTCCACGCTCGAACTGCACCAGGAGCTCGAGCAGATACTGACCGATAACCCGCTGCTCGAACGGCTCGACGACCCGCTCGACCACTCGGTGCGGCTGCTGGCCGACGGCGCCATCAACAGCGCGCAGGCCAGCGGCGAAGCCCCGGCCGCGCAGCCGGGCCAGGAAGGGGGCGAGCCGGCCGACGCCGCCAAGCCCGAGGCCGACGGTTTCGAGGACGGCGACCGCGACCGCGGCGAGCCTGACGGCGACTGGGGCGGCGAGGGCGGCGGCGCCCGCAGCGGCGACGACGAAGACGGCCGCCCGCAGCTGGAGGCGTGCAGCGTCTCGCTGCGCGAGCACCTGAGCGAACAGGTCCGCACCACCGGCTGCAATGCGCGCGACCGCGCACTGGCCGAACTGGTCATCGATGCGCTCGACGACAATGGCTACCTGGAAGAGCCGCTGGACGACATCCATACGCGCCTGCCGGGCGAGCTCGAAATCGAAATGGACGAGCTGCGCTGCGCGCTGGCGCTGGTGCAGAGCCTGGACCCGGTCGGCTGCGGCGCCCGCAGCGCGGCCGAATGCCTGGCGCTGCAGATCCGCCGTATGCCGGGCGTGCCGATGGTGACGCGGCGCCTGGCGCTGAAAATCGTCGAAGGCTACCTGACCTGGTTCGCCCAGCGCGAATACACCAAGCTCAAGAAGGCGCTGGACTGCGACGACGAAGACCTGCGCGAAGTGCAGGCCGTGGTCCGGCTATGCAATCCGCATCCGGGCGCGGCCTTTACCGCGAACGCGTCGGATTACGTGGTGCCGGACGTGATCGTGCGCCGCGCCAAGAGCGGCTGGTCGGTGATGCTGAACCCGGATGTGATGCCGCGCCTGCGCGTGAACAGCCTGTATGCGAACCTGCTCAAGCAGGGAAAAAGCGAAAGCCAGATGGGCGCGCAGCTGCAGGAAGCCAAGTGGCTGATCAAGAATATGCGCCAGCGTTTCGATACCATCTTGCGTGTGGCGGAGGCGATTGTAGAGCGTCAGCGCAACTTTTTCAGCCATGGCGCGGTTGCCATGCGCCCGCTTGTGCTGCGCGAGATTGCTGATACACTAGGCCTACACGAGAGCACTATTTCTCGTGTAACCACGCAGAAATACATGTTGACCCCCCACGGCATGTTTGAACTGAAATACTTCTTCGGAAGCCACGTCGCCACCGAAGCGGGGGGAGAAGCATCTTCCACGGCGATCCGCGCGCTTATTGCGCAATTGACAGGAGCAGAAGACCCTAAGAACCCTCTATCCGACAGCAAGATCGCGGAAATGCTCGGGGAACAAGGTATGGTCATTGCGCGCCGGACGGTAGCCAAATACCGTGAAGCGCTCAAGATCCCTCCCGTCAGCCTCCGCAAGTCTCTGTAAAGCACTGTCCCACCTACCTTGTGGTGCCGGCAGGGCAACATTTCAAAGGAGTGTGTATGAACCTCACAATCAGTGGTCATCATCTTGAAGTGACTCCCGCAATTCGTGAATACGTTCAGAATAAGCTCGAGCGCATTACCCGCCATTTCGATCACGTAATCGACTCCCACGTTTTCCTCGCCATCGACAACCTCACCGAAAAAGAAAAACGGCAAAAAGCCGAGATCAACCTTCAGGTGTCGGGCAAGACTTTGCATGTGGCCAGTGCCGCGCAAGACCTGTATGCGGCGATCGACATGCTGATGGACAGGCTGGACCGCCAAGTTCTGAAGCACAAATCCATGCTGCAAAATCATAACCACGTGGCGCACAAGCGCCTGCCGGATATCGGCGAAGCCGCCGCCGCGTAATTACGGGCGACAGCAATGACAGCAAGGGCGTCTGAGGGGACGCCCTTTTTGCGTCTTTTGTGCTTCGCGTGCACCCGACTGTTCTGTAAAATGCATGTTTTTTCGATCACAGAACATCTCCATGACCGACACCGTCCTGACCCGCGTCGCCAACCGCACCGGCGTCATCACGCTCGACCGCCCGAAAGCCCTGAATTCGCTGTCGCTCGACATGGTGCGTGCACTCACCGCGATCCTGCGCGACTGGCAACACGATGCCGGTGTCGAGGCGGTCGTGATCACCAGCTCCAGCGAGAAGGCCTTGTGCGCGGGCGGCGATATCCGGTTCTTCCATGAGAAGGGCCATCTCGGGCCGATGGGTGGCAGCGCACTGCTGGAAGATTTCTTCACCGAAGAGTATGCGCTGAACCATTTGATCCACTTCTACCCGAAGCCGTATATCGCGCTGATGGATGGCGTGGTGATGGGCGGCGGCATGGGCATCGCCCAGGGCGGTCCCGATTGCGGCCTGCGCATCGTCACCGAGCGCAGCAAGGTCGCCATGCCCGAAGTGAACATCGGCCTGTTCCCGGACGTTGGCGGCAGCCATTTCCTGTCGCATGCGCCGGGCCAGCTGGGCCAATACCTGGGCTTGACCGGCCTCACGATCGGCGCGGCCGACGCGATTTACGTGGGCCTGGCCGACCTGTTCGTGCCGGGCGAGAAGATGGGCGAGTTGATGGCGCTGGTGGAGTCCACGCCGGGTGCTGGCTTGCCTGCAGCGATCCGTGCGTTTGCCGCGTCGTTTGCCAGTGCTGCCGGCGCCAGCGAGCTGCAGGCGCAGCGCGCGGTGATCGATGCCCACTTCAGTGCTGCCTCGGTGGCGGCCATCATGGAATCGCTGGCACGCGACGAGAACCCGTTCGCGCAAAAGGCGCTGAAGGCCATGCGCCAGCGCTCGCCGCTGATGATGTGCGTTACGCGCGAACTCCTGCAGCGCGGCGCCTCGCTCGACGTCGCCGATTGCCTGCGCATGGAACGCTCGCTGGTGCGCCACAATTTCGAGCACGGCGAAGTGCTGGAAGGCGTGCGCGCGCTGGTGATCGACAAGGACAATGCACCGAAGTGGAATCCGGCCACGCTGGAGGAGGTAACGCCGGAGATGGTGGCCAGGTTCTTCGAGCCGGTATGGCCTGACTATGCCCATCCCCTCCGGCATTTGTCGTAGGGTGGGCGGGGTAATTTCGGGCAATGCCCGGAATTACCCCGCCCACCCTAAAATTAGACGGCCACGTGCTTCGGCTGCTCGCGATGCCGGACAATCACGCGTTCGGTTCCGTTGAAATAGGCCCCGAGCCGCTCCGCCATGTAGACCGACCGGTGCTGCCCGCCGGTGCAGCCCACCGCCACCGTCAAGTAGCTGCGGTTATCCGTCTTGAACGAAGGCAGCCACTTGGCGACGAAATTCTTGATATCTTCCAGCATCTCGGTGGCGCTCGGCTGTGCGTCGAGGAAGGCGATGACCGGGGCGTCGCGGCCGGTGAGCGGGCGCAGCGCCAGGTCGTAATAGGGGTTCGGGATCGCGCGCACGTCGAACACGAAGTCGGCGTCCAGCGGCACGCCCACCTTGAACGCGAAGGACTCGAAGAACAGGGTCAGCGGCGCATGCTCGATGTCGGCCAGCTCCTTGATCCACTGGCGCAGCTTGTTGGCGGACAGTTCCGAGGTGTCGATCACGTGGCCGAGGTTTTCGATCGCCGACAGGCGCTCGCGTTCTTCGGCGATGCATTCGATCAGGGTGCGGCGCGAGGCCGGGTTTTCGCCGGGGCGGACCTGGTGCGACAGCGGGTGGCTGCGGCGGGTTTCGGAAAAGCGGGCCACCAGCGAATGCGTGCTCGAGGTGAGGAACATCACCTTGAGGTTGTGGCCTTCTTCTTTCAGGTGGCGTACGCTCACCGGCAATTCCACCAGCGATTCGGCGCTGCGGGCATCGACCGCGACGGCGATCTTGTCCGCGCCTTTTTCGCCGACGGCGTAGACCAGGGCCGGCAGCAGCGCAGGCGGGAGGTTGTCGACGCAGTAGTAGCCTGCGTCTTCGAGGACATTCAGGGCAACCGATTTGCCTGAGCCCGAAATACCGGTAATGAGGACGATGTGCATAGGGTCGATGATACCGCAAGCGCCCTATGCTTGTCGTCCTGGCTATGCTGACTGGGTCAGTCGCCGGTCATCGCCTGTCTTTGACGTTCCATGAATTCCTGCAGCGTATCGATCCCGCGCAATTGCAAAATCGTGTTGCGAACGGCGGCCTCGAGCAGCACCGCGATGTTGCGGCCGGCTGCGACGGGAATCACGACCTTGCGCACCGGCAGGCCCAGCACGTCCTCGGTCGGGTGCTGGAAGGGCAGGCGTTCGACTTCTTCGTCGAGGGCGCCGCGCTTGACCAGGTGGACGATCAGTTTCAGGCGCATCTTGCGGCGCACGGCGGTCTCCCCGAAGATCGCCTTGATGTCCAGCAGGCCCAGGCCGCGCACTTCCAGCAGGTTCTGCAGCAGCGGCGGGCAGCGGCCCTCGATCATGTTCGGGGCGATGCGCGAGAACTCCACGGCATCGTCGGCCACCAGGCCGTGCGAGCGCGAAATCAGTTCCAGGCCCAGCTCGCTCTTGCCGAGGCCGGAGTCGCCGGTAATCAACACGCCCACGCCGAGCACGTCCATGAAGACGCCATGCATGATGACGCGCTGGGCCAGTTTCTTGGAGAGATACACGCGCAGGAAGTCGATCACCTGCGCCGCCGGCAGTGGGGTCGAGAACAGCGGGATGTTCTGCTCGTCGCAGATGGCGAGGATGTCGGGCGGGGTTTCCAGGCCTTGCGCGATGATCAGCGCCGGCGGGCCGCCGCCGATCAGCTCGCCGATCACGTGGGTGCGCGAGCTGGATTTGAGGCGGTGGTAATAATTGAGTTCCTGGTGCCCGAACACCTGGATGCGGCCCGGGTGGATCAGGTTCAGGTGGCCGACCTGGTCGGCGGCCGAGGCGGCGTCGCCCGCAATCTGCCGCTCGCCGCCGGGAAAGCCCGCAAACCAGCCGAGCTGGAGGCTGTCGCGGTTGTCGTCGTACAGCCGTTGGATGGTCAGCGGGGTCTGCAGCATGGGCATGGGCATGGAGCGCGGCGAAATTGCCGCGAAGCTAGTGTAGCGTAACTAGGATAGCTTGACGGAGAAGCTTTACCCTGGCTCTTAGCCCATTGCCTGCAAGCTCGGTTGCCAATTGATGATGCGCTCGTAAACCGATTTCGGGTCCGGGTCGGTGGCCAGCGCGGTGCGCACGGCTTCGTCCGAGAACAGCTCGGCGATTTCCGACAGGATCTCGAGGTGCTGCTGGGTGACGTGATCCGGGATCAGGAGGAAGAACAGCAGGCTGACCGGTTGGCCATCCGGGGATTCGAAGGGGATCGGTTCCACCAGGCGCACGAAGGCGGCGAGGGGAGACTTCAGGCTCTTGGAGCCCTTGATGCGGCCATGCGGCACGGCCACGCCATGGCCGAGGCCAGTGGAGCCGAGGCGCTCGCGGGCGAACAGGTTCTCCGACACGGTCGAACGCGCGATGCCGCAGTTGTTCTCGAAAATCAGGCCGGCCTGCTCGAAGGCGCGCTTCTTGCTGGACACTTCCAGGTCCAGCTGCACATTGTCGAGCGAGAGGATTTTGCTAAGGTTCGTCATAACTAGTGTGCGGATGCACAGGTAGGTGCTTGCGAGGCGGAATTATAGGCCTGTTTCCCGGCCATGACATTCGATTTCGCGTCTGTACAGGCATACAGTGAGCCATATCGGGACAAGCGTGTACAAGCGTATGGTTTTGTTACGAAATACCCGAATCGGTTAAACGCAATTTCTTTAGAAAAATCGCCACGAAAAGCCTGTAATCGTATGCGGCGACGGTCGTGCGCCGACTTTTGATCGTGCAGCGCCCGATTTTTAAGCAGAATGTTCGCTATGCTGTTTTGACATCAAAACGGCATTTTGGTTGTGGCCGAAAACGCACAGCCGACAGGCCGGCCGTGCAGTTTTCGCTTACTGGCGCGCCGTGCGCAGGTTGCCCGGCATGCCGGTGCTGAAATTGGCGCGCCATGGATTGATATCGAGGCCGCCACGGCGGGTATAGCGGGCGTACACCGCCAGCTTGGTCGGCTTGCATTGGCGCAGCACATCCATGAAGATGCGCTCCACACATTGCTCGTGGAATTCGTTGTGCTCGCGGAAGCCGATCAGGTAGCGCAACAGGCCTTCCTGGTCGATCTGCGGGCCGACATAGCGGATCTGCACCGTGCCCCAATCCGGCTGTCCGGTGACCAGGCAATTCGATTTCAGCAGGTGCGACACCAGGGTTTCCTCGACCAGACCGTCGGAGTGGTTCGCACTCAGCAGTTCCGGCGCCGGCACGTACTGGTCGATTTCCAGGTCGAGGCGGTCGAGCAGGGTGCCTTCCAGCTCGCCCATCTTGAGCGTGCCGAAGGCGTCCGGCGTCGTGATGGTCACGTGCACCGGCGAGCCGAAGGCGGCGGACAAGTCCTGGCGCAGCAGCTCGGCCAGCGCGTCGGTACCGGCCAGGCGGGTCTGGTTGAACGAATTCAAATACAGCTTGAAGGATTTCGATTCGACGATATTCGGCGAGTCGCTCGGCGCCGTGATGGTGGCGATCGCCACCTGCGGCTTGCCGCGCATGTTCAGCCACGACAGTTCGTAGGCATTCCAGATATCGACGCCGAAGAAGGGCAGGGTGCCGGCGCCCAGTCCCAGCTCTTCGCGCTTCTGCGCACGCGGGATCGGGAACAGGAGGTCGGGTGCGTACTGGCTCTGGTAGGCGGAGGATTTGCCGAGGGGGGACTGGTCAGGAGTATTCATAGGAAAACTGGATGCTTGTGGCACCTCGTAGGGTGGGCAGATTCTGCCCACGCGTTCAACGAAAGATTGCACGCCACAGTGTGGATAACACTGCGGTGCGAAATTAGGTTCCCGCCTTCGCGGGAAGTCGTAGGCGCCAGTGGCGCGTATGACGGTCTCTAGGCCGCGGGTTACTGTCGACGGTAAGCTTGGCGCGTCGTCCAATCTGGCACGAATTGACCCTACACGCCCAAAAACAGCTTATACACCGGATTGGCACTCTCGTCCCAATACCGGTACCCCAGCGTCGCCAGGAACTGCCGGAACTCATCCATCTCCGCCGCCGGCACCTGCAGCCCGACCAGGATGCGACCCACGTCGCCCCCTTGGTTCCGGTAGTGGAACAGCGAGATATTCCAGTTCGGCGCCATGCTGTCGAGGAAGCGCATGAGCGCGCCTGGCCGTTCGGGGAATTCGAAACGATACAGCAATTCGTCCTGTGCCAGCGCGCTTTTTCCGCCCACCAGGTGGCGGATATGCAGCTTGGCCAGTTCGTCGCCGGTCAGGTCGAGCGTGCGGAAGTCGTGTTCCTCGAAGGTACGTGCCAGCAGCCCGGATTCGCTGCGGCTACCCACCTGCACGCCGACGAAAATATGCGCTTCGCGCGCATCGCTGATGCGGTAATTGAATTCGGTAACGTTGCGCGGCCCGACCAGCGCGCAGAAGCGCCGGAAGCTCCCGCGCTGCTCTGGAATCGTCACCGCGAACACCGCCTCGCGCGATTCGCCCAGTTCCGCGCGTTCGGCCACGAAACGCAGGCGGTCGAAGTTCATGTTGGCGCCGCAGGCAATCGCCACCAGCGTTTCTGCCTTCACCGGATTGCGCGCCATCTGCGAGCGTTCCACGTAGGCCTTGGCGCCGGCCACGGCCAGCGCGCCGGCCGGCTCGAGAATGCTGCGCGTGTCCTGAAACACGTCCTGGATCGCGGCGCAGATCGCGTCGGTGTCGACGATGATGATCTCGTCCACCACCTGTTGCGCCACGCGGAAGGTCTCTTCGCCCACCAGGCGCACCGCGGTGCCGTCCGAGAACAGGCCCACGTCCGTCAGCGTGACGCGCCGGCCGGCCTTCAGGCTGCGGGCCATTGCGTCCGAATCGCTGGTCTGCACGCCGATGATCCGGATGTCCGGGCGCACCGCTTTCACATAGGCGCCGACGCCGGAAATCAGCCCGCCGCCGCCGATGGCGACAAAAATCGCGTGGATCGGGCCGGAGTGCTGGCGTAGGATCTCCATGCCGATGGTGCCCTGGCCGGCGATCACGTCGGGGTCGTCGAACGGATGCACGAAGGTCAGGCGCTGCTCTTTTTCCAGCAGCAGCGCGTGGTTATAGGCGTCGGTGTACGAGTCGCCATGCAGCACCACTTCGACATTCGCCGCGCCGCGCGCCTTCACCGCGTCGATCTTCACCTGCGGGGTGGTGGTCGGCATCACGATCAGGGCGCGGCAGCCCAGGCGCGCGGCCGACAGCGCCACGCCTTGCGCATGGTTGCCAGCCGAGGCGCAGATCACGCCGCGTTTCAACTGTTCTAGCGTCAGGTTGGCCATCTTGTTGTAGGCCCCGCGCAGCTTGAAGCTGAACACGCTCTGCATGTCTTCGCGCTTGAAGTAGATGCGGTTGTTCATGCGCTGCGACAGCACGGGCGCGTATTCGAGCGGGGTCTCTTGGGCAACGTCGTAGACGCGCGCGGTCAGGATTTTCTTGAGGTAGTCGGTAGTCATGGTCGGCAATCGGTTATTGCTGCCAGGGGGGATGGCTGGCGGTCCGGACGACGCACACTGTTCTGCCAGCAGGGGTGACCGAGGCGCGCAGCTACGATATACCGGCCTGGATGGCAGGCCCGGCCTATCGTGTCGTTACGATAAGTGATCCTCATTATAATGGACACATGACTTACTCGTTCAGGCGTCCTCGCCCAACCCCCTCCATTCGATGATCGAATCCGCCGTCCTCTGGCTGCTGAAAGTCCTGGCCGCGCCGGCCGTCGGGCTGAGCTCCGTCTTCATTATTGCGTTTGTCTCCGCCACCCTGCTGCCGCTCGGGTCCGAGCCGGCGGTGTTCGCGGTGGTCAAGGCGAACCCTGCGATGTTCTGGCCGGCGATCTTCGTCGCCACCGTCGGCAACACGCTGGGCGGGGCGGTCGACTATTTCGTCGGCTACCGCGCCAAGGTCGCCTTCGCCAAGGACCGCCAGAGCCGCTGGTTCGGCTGGCTCAAGAAATACGGCGCCAAAACCATGCTGCTGTCCTGGGTGCCCGGCGTCGGCGACCCGCTGTGCACCCTGGCCGGCTGGCTGCACCTGCCGTTCTGGCCGAGCGTGATGTACATGGCGATCGGGAAGTTCGGGCGCTATGTGACGATGACGGCGGCCCTGCTGTATATCCCGGACGGGTTCTGGAAAAGCCTGGGAGAGACGCTGGGGCGCTGGATCGGGTAAGCATGGCCAAGCCACCAAGCCTCCTGTCGCTGCTGCTCATCCTCGTCGTGCTGGCGGTCTTCGGCGTCGTCGGCGCCAAGTACATGCTGGGCTCGCATTCGGACTCCACGCTGCGGCAGCTCGGCACCGTCTGGCCCGGCATCGCCACGATGCCGCAACCGGACCGCGATTTCCTCGTCGAACTGGCACTGACCTGCAACGTGGCGGCGCGCCAACCGGTGCGCGCAGAGGTCGTCGATTGCCTGCGCTCGGCGGCGACCGGCATGCGGCCGGCGCCGACCGAACGGCTGGAGCGCCTGGTCCGCGAAGCGCCGCCGTCACGCTGATCCCAGCGCCGCCACCCCTAAGCTGCCCAGCACGCTGAACACGACCGTCCACACGAGAATGCCGGCCCCCAGCAGCGCCAGCGAGAACGCCCGTGGCAGGCCGATCGCACCGGCCAGGCCTGCGGAGAATACGGGACCGATCAGCAAGGGACCAAGCAGGCCGATGGCCCATGGCCCCTTTGCGGCCAGCCACGTCGACATGCGGCCACCCGCCGTCGTCTCGCCTTTGCGCCAGAACATCAGGCGCCGCACGCCATTCCCGAGGAACATGGCGGCCACCGCGCCGGTGAAGGCGCCGCTGGAGGCGGCCACGATCAGCAGGGCAGGGTGCAGCTTCAGGTGGAAACCCAGCGGGATCGCTGCCCACAATTCAATGATGGCCAACGCGAACACACCAGCAAAATTCTCGATCATCGCTCTTCCTTCTCCGTTCACGGCTTGTTATTCATACGAGGTGTTGTGAATGGAATGGTAGGCAGCGGGTGCGCAGGGCGGGTAGCGTATGCGACGATGCACGAAAGTCGTGGCACCAGGCACGGCAACGAGCCGGTAGCAGCCGGTTGCGGTACGCTGCCGGCATTCCTGAACATCGCCCTGTGTTAAGTCTTCGATAAGATTGAGCGGATACAGTCCGTCGTATTGCAGACCAGAATCATCCTGGTGGCTGCGTTTTCTCATGCGACCATGACCTCGACGACCAAACGCGTTCTCACCCTAATCAAAACCGGCGCCGCCGGCCTGCTGGGCCTGCTGATCATGTACATGGTCCTTGCCGCCCTCCCCAAGCCGATGTTCGCCTACCGCGCGGTCTACCAGAATTACCACGTATGGTCGGACCGCCCGATCCCGCCCGAGGTCACCACGGTGCTGGACGATGTGACCAGGCGCCTGCGCACCTCGGTCCTGCACGACCGCAATACGCCGGTCGAGATCTTCTTCTGCAACGAACCCTGGCGCCTGTGGCTCTACGGCCGCGCTTTCAGCACCCGGCTGGGCGGCGCGGCCGACGTCTGGCTTACCCGCCAGGTCTTCATCCGCGCTTCCGATATTCCTGCGAACCGGATCCACTCGCCGGGCCGCGGCCCGATCGCCGACGCCGCGCAGCGTCCGCTGTCCTACTTCATCGCCCACGAAATCACCCACAGCGACGTGTCGCGCAGCTTCGGGCGCACGGTCATGTTGCGCTATCCGGAGTGGCTGCTCGAAGGCTATGCCGACTATGTGGGCAAGGGCGGGGATTTCGATTTCGATGCCAACCGCGCGCTGTTACGCGCGGGTGCAAGGGAGCTCGATCGCGACAGGAGTGGCCTTTACCGCGGCTTCCACCTGAAGGTCGCCTATCTGCTCGACAAGAAGGGCTGGACGCTGCAACAGGTGTTCGAGCGGGCGCCGGCGGAGGCCGAGCTGGACGCATGGCTGAACGCGCCGCAGTGACCGTGCCGGGCCGCCTTATGCAATATGCCATTCCACGCCGCCATGCAAACGAATGATGCACTGCGGCCACTTCTTGCATAGGAAATTTGCCTTTATCGTTGAGTATTGGCATTTCCTTGCGTCGCCTGTGGTCATTTTCTTACCGCTCCCCAGCGTGGTGCAGCGCAATAAGCTAGAATGAACCTCCTTCGGGCCCGTCCGAACTGTCGAGTCGATTCCATGAACGCCCCCGCACAACTCCATACCCTGCTTGCCGATAATGCCCCCGCGCGACTGCGCGAGATCCCGTACAACTACACCTCGTTTTCCGATCGCGAAATCGTGATCCGCCTGCTGGGTGAGTCGTCGTGGCGGCTGCTCGATGCGCTGCGCGGGGCGCGCCAGACCGGACGCTCGGCGCGCATGCTGTACGAGGTGCTGGGCGACATCTGGGTGGTGCGCCGCAATCCGTATTTGCAGGACGACCTGCTGGACAACCCGAAGCGCCGCCAGAAGCTGATCGACGCGCTGCACCACCGCCTGGGCGAAGTCGACAAACGCCGCCTCACCGTCGATGCTGCCGCCGAAGGTGAACACGAAGCCGCCGCCAGCCGCAACGCCGCCGTCGAACAGCTGCTCGATGCCGCACGCGGCGCGGTCGACGCCTTCGGCCTCGAATTCCGCAACATGTACGACCTGCGCAAGCGCGCCCTGCGCGTGCTGGGCGCCTACACCGACAAGCGCAACATCCGCTTCGACGGCATGCACCGTATCTCGCACGTTACCGATGCCACCGACTGGCGCGTCGAATATCCCTTCCTGGTGCTGGTGCCGGACTCGGAGGAAGAAATGGCGGGCCTGGTCAAGGGCTGCATCGAGCTGGGCCTGACCATCATCCCGCGCGGCGGCGGCACCGGCTACACCGGCGGCGCAATCCCGCTCACGCCGATGTCCGCCGTGATCAACACCGAAAAACTGATTGGCCTGGGCGAAGTGGAAATCACCCGGCTGCCGGGCGTGGACCGCGAGTACGCAACCATCCACAGCTTTGCCGGCGTGGTCACCCAGCGCGTCTCGCAGGCCGCCGAAAAGGCCGGCTTCGTGTTCGCGGTCGACCCGACCTCGGCGCACGCCTCCTGCATCGGCGGGAACATCGCCATGAACGCAGGCGGCAAGAAGGCCGTGTTGTGGGGCACGGCGCTGGACAACCTGGCTTCGTGGCGCATGGTGGACCCGAACGGCGACTGGCTGGAGGTCACGCGCATGGACCACAACCTGTCCAAGATCCACGACGCGCCGGTGGCTACGTTTAAACTCGAATGGACCCATCCGGCGGTGCGCGGCGCGGCAAAAGCCCAGCCGTTCCGCACCGAGACGCTGGTCATCGAGGGCAAGCGCTTCCGCAAGGAAGGCCTGGGCAAGGACGTCACCGACAAATTCCTGTCCGGCCTGCCGGGCATCCAGAAAGAGGGCACCGATGGCTTGATCACTTCGGCGCGCTGGATCCTGCACAAGATGCCCAAGTTCACGCGCACCGTGGCGCTGGAATTCTTCGGCCAGGCGCGCGATGCGATCCCGTCGATCGTCGAAATCACCAACTATCTCGACAGCCTGCCGAAGAACGGCGACCCGGCCTTTGCTACCTTGCGCCTGGCCGGCCTGGAACACCTGGACGAGCGCTACCTGCGCGCGGTCGGCTATGCCACCAAATCCAAGCGCGGCGTGCTGCCTAAAATGGCGCTGTTCGGCGACATCGTCGGCGACGACGAGAACGCGGTGGCGATCGCCGCCTCGGAAGTGGTGCGCATTGCGAACACCCGCGTGGGCGAAGGCTTCGTGGCCGTGAGCCCGGAAGCGCGCAAGAAATTCTGGCTCGACCGCGCCCGCACCGCGGCCATCGCGCGCCACACCAACGCCTTCAAGATCAACGAAGACGTGGTGATCCCGCTGCCGCGCATGGGCGAATACACCGACGGCATCGAGCGCATCAACATCGAGCTGTCGATCAAGAACAAGCTGCAGCTGGCCAGCGAGCTGCTGGCCTATCTCTCGAACGAGCACCTGCCGATCGAGAAGAGCGACGATGCCGGCGGCGACTCGGTCGACCGCGACGAAATCCTGGGCGACCGCCCGCAACAGGCGGTGGCGCTGGTCGAAGCAGCGCGCGCGCGCTGGAGCTTCATCCTCGCCAACCTCGATGCGCCACTTCGCGACGTGCACGGCAAGCTCGACGAGCTGGGCCTGGACGCGATGTCGGCGGTGCTGGACCAGCGCACCGGCAGCCAGCCGGATGCAACCCTGTTCGACGTGGTGCAGGACCACACCATCCGCGTGTCGTGGAAGGGCGAGCTGCGCGCGCCGCTGCGCCAGGTCTTCAATGGTTCGGCCTACAAGTGCATCCTCGACGAAGCCACCGCGATCCACAAGCGCGTGCTGCGTTCGCGCGTGTTCGTGGCCCTTCACATGCACGCCGGCGACGGCAACGTGCACACCAATTTGCCGGTGAATTCGGACGACTACGCCATGCTGCAGGACGCCCACAAGGCGGTCGAGCGCATCATGAAGCTGGCGCGCTCGCTGGACGGCGTGATCTCGGGCGAACACGGCATCGGCATCACCAAGCTCGAATTCCTGCACGACGAAGAAATCCAGGAATTCCGTGACTACAAACTGCGGGTCGACCCGGAAGGCCGCTTCAACAAGGGCAAGCTGCTCAACCTGGAAGGCGCGCACGCCGACCTGCGCAACGCCTATACGCCTTCGTTCGGCCTGATGGGCCACGAATCGCTGATCATGCAGCAGAGCGATATCGGCGAGATCGCCAACAGCATCAAGGACTGCCTGCGCTGTGGGAAGTGCAAGCCGGTCTGCACCACCCACGTGCCGGAGGCGAACCTGCTGTATTCGCCGCGCGACAAGATCCTCGCCACCTCGGCCCTGATCGAAGCCTTTTTGTACGAAGAGCAGACCCGCCGCGGCGTGTCGATCAAGCACTGGGAAGAATTCGAGGACGTGGCCGACCACTGCACCGTGTGCCACAAATGCGTGACACCGTGCCCGGTCGACATCGACTTCGGCGATGTCTCGATGAACATGCGTAACCTGCTGCGCAAGATGGACAAGCGCAGCTTCAAGCCGGCCAACCGCGCCGCCATGTTCTTCCTGAACGCGACCGACCCGACCACCATCAACGCCACCCGCAAGGTGATGGTCGACTGGGGCTACAAGGCCCAGCGCATGGGCAACCAGCTGCTGCGCGGCTTCGCCAAGCCGCAAGTGGAAGCGCCGCCTCCGACCACCGGCAAGGCGCCGGTGCGCGAGCAGGTGATCCACTTCATCAACAAGAAAATGCCGGGCAACCTGCCGAAGAAGACCGCGCGCGCGCTGCTCGACATCGAAGACGACAAGGTGATCCCGATCATCCGCAACCCGAAGGCGACGACGGCCGATACCGAAGCCGTGTTCTACTTCCCGGGCTGCGGGTCCGAGCGCCTGTTCTCGCAGGTGGGACTGGCGACCCAGGCGATGCTGTGGGAAACCGGGGTGCAGACCGTACTGCCGCCGGGCTACCTGTGCTGCGGCTATCCCCAGCGCGGCGCCGGCCAGTACGACAAGGCCGACAAGATGATGACGGATAACCGCGTGCTGTTCCACCGCATGGCCAACACGCTGAACTACCTGGATATCAAGACAGTGCTGGTCTCCTGCGGCACCTGCTACGACCAGCTGGCGACCTACGAGTTCGACAAGATCTTCCCGGGCTGCCGCATCATGGACATCCACGAATACCTGCTCGAGAAGGGCGTGAAACTCGAAGGCGTCAGCGGCACCCGCTACATGTACCACGACCCCTGCCACACGCCGATGAAGATGCAGGATTCGCTCAAGACCGTGAACGCGCTGGTGTCGACGTTCGACGACGTGAAAATCGAGAAGAACGACCGCTGCTGCGGCGAATCGGGCACCTTCGCCGTGAGCCGCCCGGACATCGCGACCCAGGTCCGCTCGCGCAAGCAGGGCGAAATGGAGAAAGGCGCCGACAAACTGCGCGCCGACGGCTTCGAAGGCGAAGTGAAAATCCTGACCAGCTGCCCGTCCTGCCTGCAAGGCCTGTCGCGCTACAACGCCGATTCCGGCACCACCGCCGACTACATCGTGGTGGAGATGGCGCGCCACCTGCTGGGCGAGAACTGGCTGCCGGACTACGTGGCGCGCGCGAATAACGGCGGCATCGAAAGGGTGCTGGTATGACCGCGCAAGCTGGTTGCGAATTGTGCGAGCTGGCCCTGCCCGTGGCCTGGGCCGGGCCGAAGTTCAGCGTCATCATCGTCGATGACGCAAATTATCCCGGTTTCTGCCGCGTCATCTGGCGCGAGCACGTGCGCGAAATGAGCGACCTGGCTAGGGATGACCGCCTCTTGGTGAACGAGGCCGTCTACGAGGTCGAGCTGGCGGTGCGCGAAGTCATGCAGCCCCTGAAGGTGAATGTCGCCAGCCTCGGTAACGTGGTGCCGCACCTGCATTGGCATGTCATACCGCGCTATGCGGACGACGCCCATTTCCCGGCGCCGGTGTGGGCTCAGGCCGCCCGCCAGCCTGATGAATCCATCCTGGCCGCACGCCGCGCGCTGCTGCCGGAACTGGCCAGCGCCATCGCCCGCCGTTTCAATCCATAAGAGGAGCATCCATGCCCAATCCAACCGACCTCACCGTACGCCAGAAATCGCGCGTCCTCGAAATCGCCTTCGACGACGGCAGCGCCTTCTCGATCCCGTTCGAGCTGATGCGCGTGTACTCGCCCTCGGCCGAAGTGAAGGGCCACGGCCCGGGCCAGGAAGTGCTCCAGCTGGGCAAGCGCGACGTCGGCATCCTGGGCCTCGAGCCGGTCGGGAACTACGCCGTCAAGCCCGAATTCGACGACGGCCACGCCAGCGGCATCTTCACCTGGGACTACCTGTACAAGCTGGGCAGCGAGCAGGGCGTGATGTGGCAGGCCTACCTTGACCGCCTGCACGCCGCGGGTTTTCAGGGCGACAGCGGCCGCGAACCCGGCACTGTATTACCCGGCGCAAGTACGGCACCGAAGTCGGGTTGCGGGCATAGCCACTAAATCGTACGGTGGGCAATTCGTAATTCAGGCCATTGCCCTGAATTACCTTGCCCACGCGGTGATAGTTAGTGGTCAATCAGCCCCGCTGGCAGATCAACCGTGATTTGAACGCGCGGGGTAACCCGGGCCAGTGGCCCGGGTTACAAGCCGCCCACCCTACAAAACCACCCTTCAAAAACAAAAAGCACATCCGGGGATGTGCTTTTCGCCGCGCTTGCCCGGTAAAGGGCAAAGCAGTATTACGCTTGCGGCTGGATGTTCGAGGCTTGCTTGCCTTTTGGACCAGTGGTGACATCGAAGGTCACGCGCTGGTTCTCTGCCAGCGACTTGAAGCCGTTCGCGTTGATAGCCGAGAAGTGCGCAAACAGGTCTTCACCGCCGCCGTCTGGGGTGATGAAACCGAAACCTTTTGCATCATTGAACCACTTTACGATACCAGTCGCCATGTTATTTCTCTCCTGAAAGTTTGTATGTTTTGTTCGCCCTGCCAGCGAACCTTCGGACTTTCAGACCAGTGGCGCGCTCAACATTGCAAACTTGATTATAGAGAGAATCTGTTAAAACGGAAGCAAGATTTTCGAATCGTGCGAACCGTTAACTAAATACCACGGCCGCCAGTCGCCAGGCGGCCGGGTTTCGTCAGAACGAGAACGGCACCCGTACCGTCAGCGAGACGTCCGGCGTGTCGCGCGTCACGCCGGCGCCCACGGCGACATTCAGCGAACGTTTGTCGCTGAGACGATATGAATAGCCGAGCAGCAGGGTGCCGAGCTGGGTACGCACCGAACCGGGCACCGTGATGCCGTTCTGTTTCATGCGCGCCACGGTGCTGTGGTCATAGCCCAGGCTCAGCGAGGCTTTTTCATTGAGGGCCAGGCCCATGCCGAAGTTGAAACCGATGATGCCGCCCGGCGCCAGTTCGCCCAGGGGCTCGCGCTCGCCATTGCGCACCAGGCGCGTGATGCCGCTTTGCTTGAAGTTGTGCAGGTAGCTGATGTTCCCGAAGAAGACAGCCGGGTCGGACGGGAACAGCCAGGTCAGGCTGCCCTGCAGCGAGTGGAAACCCGAGCCGGTCGGCAGCGACAGCGGCAGGCCGGTGCCGGTCACGTTGTCGCCGATACAGCGGGTCTGGCAGTCGGTGACCACCTCGAAGGGGCTGCGTCCGGTGGTCGACTTGTAGCGCAAGCCGCCGATGTAATAGGGCTTGTCCGGGCCGCCGTTGTTGAGCTGGTAGCGGCCGGCGACCTCGACGTCGCCGATCGCCTTGCCCCTGGTTTCAAACACGCGTTCGACGGCAGTGCCGGTGAAGATCTCGCGGCTGACGGTGGCGTCGGAACGGTAGACGTAAGGGAGCTTGACCTCGACTTCCATCCGGTTGTTCAGGCCGGTCCTGGCAGTGAGGGCGCCGGTAAAGGTATTGCGCTTTACCTCGCGCACGTCAACCAGGCCGATCAGGAGCGCCGGGATGACTGTGTAGCCAACCAGCGCGACGCGGTTGCTCGACGAATAGCCGAACTGCATCGACGGTTCCAGGATGTACTTGCCGCGCGGCGTCAGTACGCCCGGCGCTTCGAACAGCGGCGCCACTTCGGGTGGGCGCTGGTCGCGTTCATTACGGGTGGCGTTGGTCTGCTGGGCCTGGGCAGGGCCGCGCGCGCCCGGCTGGGCCGGGGCAGGGCCGCCGATCGGCCCTGGTGTGGACGGCGGGCGTGCCTGCTGGTTGGCCGGCGCATTGTTGACCGCGACTGCGGGCGCACCGTTGTTCTGGCCCCCGGTGCCGCGTTGTTCAGATAGCAGCAGGTCGTTGGCGCGTGGTGGGAGTGCCACCGCATCAGCGAGCGCTGGCTGCGGGGTATCGCGTCGGTCTTCGATACGTTCGATCTTGGCCTGCTGTGCCTGTAGTTCGAGCATCAGCTTGTTCACAAGTTCGCGCTGAGCGGCCAGCTCGGCTTTTAGTGTGGCGAGTTCCTTGTCCTGAACCTGTTCTACGGTCGTGACCTGCGCGTGTGATAGTGGAGCGAGCAGCATGGCGGCCAGCCCGGCGGCGCCTAGGCGCCCGACATGTGAGTGCATCCGTTTCTCCATCAGGAAATTAGTAATATTGAAATATTACAGGCTTCCTGCCGAGCGCACGATACCGTCCCGAATGGTTGAGTGAAAATTAAGATCTTTTAGCAACGCCATGCTGTTGACGGTGGAGGTAATTGTCGTGTGAGTCTGGATGGTCTGGTTGTTCAGGCTGTTCTGGATGAGGGTCGCGCCGTTGGGCAACCCGAGGTCGTCCGGAGAAAAATTGTTGACGCCCAACTGGATCAGCTGCGCGCTGCCGAGCGCTTCGCGCGCCATCAGCATCTGCGAGGCGTTCATGTTCGCCACATCCGCGATCGCGACATTGGTGCGCGACAGTACTTCGCCATTGATCGACACGACGCGCTCGATTCCGAGTTGCAGGTTGAGTCCGCCTGGAATGTCGAATCCCCCGCGCATTTCGTCGAGGGTTTCAGCATCGACCGCCGTCCATTCATCCAGGTCGAGCCCCGGCGCACCTTGCTGGGCAAGGGCAGTGCTACAGGCTCCTGCCAGCAGCGTCGCTGCCAGGGCCCGGCACGCATGTGTAAGCCAGCGCATGGTCAATCCTCTCAAAAATCACCAGGGCCGAATTTCGGCAGGCTCTGGCTGTATTGTTCGTTGTTGATACCGTTGCCGAGCGGTGCGCGGGGTGCTGCGCTCCAGTCGTCGGCGGCATTGAAGGCAACCTTGCCTGGGAATTTGTGCACTACGAACAGTAGCTTGTTGGCCCACAGCTCCATGAAGCGGTCGCGCGTGACCGAGCGGGTGCCGCTGGAGGGGTCGCCGAGCAAGATGCGGCCGTCTTCCGATCCCTTGATCACGACGAAGTGGTTGTAGCCGCGGTCGGTGATGAGGACGATGGCGGGAAGTTTCGCGTCCAGCAGCTTGTCGAGCGGCTGCTGGAAGCCGTCGCCGACGAAGCCGCGCGGAGCGAGGAAGTTCTTCATGTCGAGCATGGAGAAGCCCTGGCGGCGGATCTTGGCCTGGTCGCCATTGGCGTACATGGTTTCGAACACGACTTTTTCAGTGACCGGGGTGCCGTAGTGGTGGGTCAGCAGGGTGGCGAGGGCCGCCGAGCCGCAACTGAAGTCGAATTGCTGGCGGGTGGTCTTGCGAAACTTGATTTCCTTGAGGCTGGTAACCGGCACGGAAGCACGCTGCCCGACAGCCAGCTCGATCGCTGATGCCGGGCATTCGGTTGCCAGCAACAGGCCGCTGAGGGCGGCGCTGAGTGCCAAAAACTTTTTCATGGTGTTTTCATGTCTATTGCAAACGCAGGTTGATCACGGTGGCGCTCTGGATCAGCACGTTCGAGCCGCTGTTCTGGATCACGACCGGCAAACCCTGGGAATTGGCGAACGAGCCGCTGTCGATGATGTTGTTGCCACTGACCGTGTTGACTGCCGTGTTATTGCCTACCGTGCCGCCGAGTACGGCTTCGGTATGGATCGTATCGTCCTTGCCGGTGGTGCGGGACAGGCGATCCTCCGCTGCGACTTCGCCCCAGGCATCCGTGCTGCTGCGTGCCGCAGGAGCGACATTCACCTCGGATAGAAAACTGACCTTGACCGGGAGTTTCTCCGGGTCGGCGGCCTGGACCGCCAGCGGAAGCGCGAGCAGCGCAGCCATCATGTATCGGTTCACAGGTTTCATATGTTCTCCCCTTTGAAAACCGCCGCGCGGCACATGCCGCGCGGCGGAGTTTGCTGCTTACTGCCCGACGGTCATGTTCGACTGAACGTTGACGCTTTGCTGGATCAGCGACGAGAAGCCGTTGTTCTGGCTGATCACCGAGACACCGGCTGCACCTGCCGCAATGCCAGTCATCGTGTTCGACATGTCGAACAGGCCGGTGCTCACGGTCTGGGTGCCGCCATCGCCGCCGGTCCCAGCACCGCCTGCGCCGCCGGTGGCTGCGCCGCCGGTGTTGGTGCCGCCCGCGCCGCCGGCGCCCGAGGTGTTGGTGCCACCCGCGCCACCCTCACCACCGGCTCCACCGGTACCCGCGCCCGAGGTGGCCGCACCGCTGGTCGATGCACCGCCGGTGGCTGCGCCGCCTGCCGCGCCCGCGCCGCCGGCGTTCGAAGCCGCACCGCTCGCCGCACCCGAGCCGCCTGCGCCGCCGGCCGCACCTGCACCGCCTTCGCCGCCGGCTGCACCTGCGCCGCCTGCGCCGCCCGCAGCGCCGGCCCCGCCGGAACCGCCAGCGCCACCTGCACCGCCTACACCGCCGGCTGCGCCTGCGCCGCCGGTCGCGGTACCAGCCGCGCCTGCGCCGCCAGTCGAGGTGCCTGCCGCGCCTGCGCCGCCGGTCGAGCTGCCTTCGGCGCCTGCGCCGCCCGCGCCACCTGCACCGCCGGTGCCGGCCGCGCCTGCACCGCCAGTACCGACTCCGCCTGAGCCACCGGTGCCGCTCAGGGCTGCGCCGTTACCGGCGGTGCCGCCGGTGCCAGTGCCGCCTGCTGCACCGGCGCCGCCGGTCGAGGTTCCGGCTGCGCCCGAGCCGCCTGCGCCGCCTCCGGCGCCGGCCCCGCCAGCGCCGGAGGTGGAATCACCTGCGGTATTCGACACGGTGCCGGTGCTGGCAGCGCCCGAGGTGGCTTCGCCGCTGTTGGCGGTGGCTGCGCCGCCTGCATCCGACATGCCGCTGCCGCCGGTGGCGATGTTGCCGCCGGTGCCGACGCCGCCGCTGGTAGCGGTACCGCCCGCGCCCTGGCCCGAGCCGTTTGCATCGCCGCTGGCGCCGCCAGCGCCGCCCAGGCCGCCTTCAGAACCATTGCCGCCGCTGGCCCACGAAGTGCCGCCCGTGCCGCCGCTGCCGCCGGTCACTGCGCCATTGCTGCCGCCATTACCGCCCGAGAGGCGACCGCTGCGGCCGCCGTCGCCGCCCGAGGCCATGCCTCCGAGGCCGCCGGTGCCGGCGCCGCCTTCAGCGCCACGCCCGCCGTCGCCACCGGTGCCGGTCGAACGGCCGCCGTCGCCGCCGGTGGACACTGCACGGCCGCCAGCGCCGCCGGTCGCGTCGGCATAGCCGCCGTCGCCGCCGGTGCCGCCTGCCGCGCCTGCGCCGCCGGTATTACCGCCGCCGCCCGCGCCGCCAATGCCGCCCGCGGCGCCGCGGCCGCCGTCACCGCCCATCGCGCCGTTACCGCCGGCACCGCCCATTGCACCTGCGCCGCCGGCACCAGTGCGGGCGTTGCCAGTCATGCCGCCTGCGCCGCCAGCGCCGCCAGTGGCCGCACCGCTATCCGTTGCGCCGCTGGTGGCGTTGCCGCTGTCGCCGCTGGCGCCCGCGCCGCCCATCGCACCGTTGGCCCCGCGGGCGTTCCCGCTGTCGCCACCTGCAGCGCCGCGCGCATTGCCGCCGTTGGCTGCGCCGCCAGCCGCACCGGTTCCGGCAGCACCGTTGGCACTGCCGTTGTTGACGGCAGTGTTGCCGATGTCGCGGATGGTATTGCCGGTGACAGTACCGGTCAGGGTGCTGGTGGCGGTAGCGCTCGAATTATTGAACGAGCTTGCCACGCTGGAGGTGGAGGTGCTGTTGTTGTTGGCAGCTGCTGCGCCGGCTTCGCTGGCCAGCGCGTCACCGCGGCTGCGGTTCTGGCCGGAGGAGTTGCGGTTATCCGAGTTATTGCTCTGGTCGGTAGTTTGGGTTTGGTTATTATTGCCGGTGACGTCACCGGCAGTATTACCATCTTGGGCTTGGGCCATGCCAAATGCCAGTGCGATTGCGGTCGCCAGAATTGTGCGCTTCATCTGTTACTCCCCTGTGTGTGACGCTGAAGTTGAAATGCCCGGTGTCCATGCCGCCGGTCCATTCATCTCATAGCAGTTTGCGTGCCAAGCCTGCCGACGTGATGCAAGTCTTTGATTAATCTATCCATTTTTATGCCTGGCAAGCTTGTAGGACTAGATTGATGGGGAAGTTCAACAACTAACGGAGTCAGTGTCTCAAACTTGTGACACTTGTAACCCGATGGTCACAAGACTGTATCAAGCTGTAACAGGCGCAAGGGCGTGAAGAGGAAAATAGACAGAGAATAATTGTATTTAAGGTGTAGGAAAGAACGAGGGGAAAAACCGCACGAGGGGACATTTGTACGCACGATACGGGCTCCAGGTGCCAAGAGTATCTTGGACGTAGGTGCCGTGTCAGCGCCTGGCAAGAACGATACAGGGGCGATCAGCCGGCCCCACAGTGGAGGCGGGCCCGGTCACGATCGGCAGCGTCTGGTGGGGGAGCTTAAATTGGAAGCAGGGGCATGGCCCCTGCTGCTTGGTACGGGTTATTGTTGGCGCCAGGGTGTCCCCTTCGGCCGTGAAAATGCCGCGTGGCTGGCGCCACGCGGCAGGTGCTGCTGACTTGCTTATTGCGTGGTGGCTGGCGTGGCTGCGGCGCCGACGTTCATGTTCGATTGAACGTTGACGCTCTGCTGGACCAGCGACGAGAAGCCGCCGTTCTGGCTAACCACGGAGACGCCGGCTGCCGCTGCCGCAACGTCCGTCATGCCGTTCGACATGTTGAAGATATCGGTCGTCACGCTCTGGGTGCCGCCGCTGCCGCCGGTACCGGCACCGCCTGCACCGCCGGTGGCTACGCCCCCGGTATTGGTGCTGCCTGCGCCACCGGCGCCGGAGGTGTTGGTGCCGCCTGCGCCACCTGCTGCACCGCTACCGCCGGTAGCCGAACCCGACGTGGCTGCGCCGCTGGTCGAGGTGCCGCCGGTGGCTTCGCCGCCGGCAGCGCCTGCGCCGCCGGTGTTGGTTGCATCGCCGCTCGCCCCGCCTGCGCCGCCCGTGCCGCCCGCTGCGCCTGCGCCGCCGGCACCGCCTGCTGCGCCTGCGCCGCCTGCGCCGCCTTCTGCGCCGACACCGCCAGTTCCGCCTGCACCGCCCGCGCCGCCAGTGCCAGCCGCTGCACCGGCGCCGCCGGTCGCGCTGCCTTCAGCGCCTGCACCGCCGGTCGAGGTGCCGGTGGCGCCTGCGCCTGCGGTCGAGGTGCCGGCAGCACCGGCAGCACCCGCGCCGCCTGCACCGCCGGTGCCGGTGGCGCCACCGCCGCCCGTGCCGGCAGCGCCTTCACCGCCGGTGCCCGTCAGGGCTGCGCCGGCGCCTGCGGTGCCGCTGCTGGCCGCGCCGCCGGTCGAGCCTGCGCCGCCGGTCGAGCTGCCTTCGGCGCCCGAGCCGCCTGCACCGCCGGCAGCGCCTGCGCCGCCCGTACCCGAGGTGCTGGAACCTGCGGTGTTCGTCGTATCGCCAGTGGTGGCGGTACCCGAAGTGCCGGCGCCGCTATTGGCATCGGCGGTGCCTCCTGCGCCGCCAGTGGTGCCGTCGCCCATGCCGCCGTCGCCGCCGGTTGCCGTATTGGTGCCGGTGCCGACGCCGCCGCTGGTGGCAGTGGAGCCTGCACCCTGGCCTGAACCATTCGCCATGCCGCTGGTGCCGCCCATGCCGCCTGCGCCGCCGGCAGCGCCGCTGCCGCCCATGGCATCCGAGGCGCCGCCCCTGCCGCCGGCGCCGCCCTCGACCCGGCCATTGTCGCCGCCGTTGCCGCCGACAATGCGGCCGGTGCTGCCGCCTGCACCGCCACGGCCGTCGCCGCCTGCACCGCCGGTCGCTTCACCGCCTGCGCCGCCGGCAGCACCGCTGCCGCCGGTCGCGTCGGAGCGGCCACCTGCGCCGCCGGTTGCCACCGAGCGGCCGCCCGCGCCGCCAGTCGCCATGGAGTTGCCGCCGCTGCCGCCGTCGCCGCCTCGCGCGCCGTCGCCACCGGTGTTGGCGCCACCGCCGTCACCGCCGGCGCCGCCCAGGGCCCCACGGCCACCTGCGCCGCCTGCTGCGCCGCGGCCGCCGTCACCACCGGCGGCGCCATCGCCGCCGGCGCCAGTGCGTGCATTGCCGGTTTCGCCGCCTGCGCCGCCGTCGCCGCCGCGCGCTGCGCTCACCGTGGCATCGCCGCTGCGTGCAGCACCGCTGCTTGCGGTGCCGCCATCGCCACCACGCGCGCCGTCCGCGCCACGTGCCGCGCCGCTGCTGCCGCCGTTGGCGCCGCGGGCGTTGCCGCCAGTGGCTTCGCCGCCTTCGGCACCACTGCCAGCTGCGCCGTTGGCATTGCCGTCGTTGCGTGCGGCGTTACCGATGTTGTTAATGGTGTTGTTGGCTGCCTGGCCTTCGAGACGGCTGTGGGCGTCCGCACTCGAGGTGTTGAAGGAACCTGTTGTCGTGGCAGATGAAGTGCTATTGTTATTGGCTGCCGCTGCACCGGCGGCAGAGGCACTGGCATTACCGCGGCTGCGGTTTTGGCCCGAAGAGTTGCGGTTGTCCGAATTATTGCTCTGGTCAGTAATTTGGTTTTGGGTGTTGTCGGTGCCGACGGCGCCGACGGTGTTGCCGTTTTGGGCTTGGGCCAGGCCAAATGCCAGTGCGATCGCGGTCGCCAGAATAGTGCGCTTCATCTGTTACTCCCCTGTGTGTGTCACTGAAGTTGAAATGCCCGGCTTCACATGACGCCGGTCCAACTTTGACGTAGCAGATTACGTGCCAAGCATGTCTATGCCCTGCAAGTCTTTGATTAAGATGATGATTTTGATGTTCGGCAAGTTTGTAGGACTGGATTGATGGGAAAGTTCAATAAGTCCGCGATTTGCTGTCGCAAAGCTGTGACAGTTCCCGCTGATTGTCACCAGGCTGTATCAAGCTGTAACGGCTGCTGGGGCGTGCAGGATCCAGCGGCGCCCGGGGCTTGCATTCAGTACGTAGGAGAAAAAGCAGGGGGAAGGAGCCCTGTGTGGACTCAAGGGGCGATGGAATGCTTCGCCATGAGGCGATACAGCGTCATGCGCGAGACGCCAAGTTCCCGTGCTGCCTGGCTGATGTTGTTGCCGCACTTGGCCAGGCTGTTCCAGATAGCGGTGCGTTCGGCGCTACCGCGCGAATTATCGAGGCCGTCTCGCAGGATAATCGCGTCTTCCTGCGGCGCAAGCTCCAGGTCTTCCGGCATGATCAGGCGGTTCTCGGCCAGCACCATCGCCCGCCGCATGCGGTTGATCAGCTCGCGGATATTGCCGGGCCAGTCGTGCTGCGCCATGGCGCGGATCGCCTGCTTGCTGATGCCTTTCAGTTGCGGGCTCTTCTCATCGGAATATTTGTCGAAGATGAGATCAGTCAGCAGTGGCAGGTCGTCCTTGCGTTCGCGCAGCGGCGGCACCCGTATCGGGAACACGCTCAGGCGGTAATACAGGTCTTCGCGGAAGCGTCCGGCGGCCACCGCCTTGGGCAGGTCGACGTGGGTGGCGGTGATCACGCGCGCATCGACCGCGATGGTGCGGGTGCCGCCCACCCTGTAAATAGTGCGTTCTTGCAGGAAGCGCAGCAGGCTGGCCTGCAGGTCGAGCGGCAGGTCGCCGATCTCGTCGAGGAAAATACTGCCGCCGGAGGCCGCTTCGATCAGGCCCTGCTTTTCTTTGACCGCGCCGGTAAAGGCGCCGCGCTCGTAGCCAAACAGTTCGGAGTGGATCAGCGAGGGCGGAATGGCCGCACAATTGATCGCAATAAAAGGTCCGCCGGCGCGGGGCGATTGCGCATGGATCTCTTGTGCCGCCAGTTCCTTGCCACTGCCGCTTTCGCCAGAGATCAGGACCGGCGCATCGACCGCGGCAATCTTGTCGATGTGCGCCCGCAGGCGGCGGATCGCCACCGACTGGCCGTCGATATGGCGCGCGCCGGCCTGGCGCTTGTGCGGGGGCGTGCCCTTGGTGAGCATGGCCATGCCGTGGGCGTGGCCGAGCGAATGGTGCAGGCGCACCATGTCTACGGGCCTTGTATGGAAATCGCACAGGTGTGTCGCGATCGCCTGGCGCAATTGCGGGCGGTGCAGCAGTTCCGAGCCGAACACGCCGATCCAGCGGATATGGTGATGCTGCTGCAGGAAGCGCTCGGTATCGTCGTGTTCGAGGGTGCCGTTACCGTCGAGCAGCAGGCCAACCGCATAATGCTGTTGCGCCAGCACCTTGCGCGCGGCCTGGAAACTGTCGACCGTGCACACGTCCCAGCCTCGCAATTCGCCACACGCAGCATGCACCCCCGCGTTGCCTTCATTCGATACGCATAACAGACGTTTTACCGACACCGTTTACCCCGTTTGTTATCTATTTTGTTGGCAATGCGGATGGCGCTGATGGCCAGAGGGCGGGCCTGGAATTCCCGCAATGTAAGCCGGATCTGGTCCGGTCACGTATGACTTCTATTTAAACAGAAAAAGCAACTTTTCGGCGCACGAAAATTGTCGAGTTGGTAATCCGCATCGAAAAAATTCCCGTAGGAATCAATGCCTTAGGGAATCTACGTATTCGCGGTGGAGTTCGCCAGCAGCGCCACCAGCTTCTCGATGGGATAGGGTTTGGCGAGCACCTGCACGCCCGGGATGGCGGCCTGGCGCGCGGTGTAGCCGGTGGCCAGCACCACCGGCAGCGTGGGGTAGCGCCGGCGCACGATATGCGCCAGGTCGATGCCGCTGACCGATCCCGGCATCACGATGTCCGAGAACACCACGGCAGGGCGGGCGCCGCCGTCGAGCAGGGCCACGGCCTGGTCGCCATGCTCGGCAACCAGCACCTCGAACCCGGACTCCTCGAGCGCGCGGGTAACCGCTTCACGCACCAGCGGGTCGTCCTCGACGAACAGCACCTGGCCGCGCGCGCGCGGCAGCGCGCCTGCCTGGACCGCCGGCTGGACGGGCTGGGTCGCCTGCGCCGCCGCCCGCGCACGCGGCAGGTAGAGCGCCACCCGCGTGCCCCGGCCGGGCTCGCTGTCGAGCACCAGCAGTCCCTGCGACTGGGTGGCAAAGGCATAGGCTTGCGGCAGGCCCAGGCCGGTGCCCTGGCCCTGGCCCTTGGTGGTATAGAAGGGGTCGAGCGCGCGCGCCAGCACCTCGGGCGCCATGCCGCTGCCGCTGTCCTGCACGCTCACGCACACATAATCGCCGCGCGGCAGCGTGCCTGGCGGCTGCGCCAGGGTGACATTCCGGGCCTCGATGCGCAGCACGCCGCCACGCGGCATGGCGTCGCGCGCGTTCATCGCCAGGTTCAGCAGCGCCAGGTCGAACTGCAGCGGCTCGACCGTCACCGGCCACGGGGCGTCGTCACAGGCGACTTCGAGCGTGATGTCCTCGCGCAGCGCACCGGCCATCAGCTGCAGCGCACTGCGCAGCTGGTGGCCGGCATCCACGGTTTCCTGGCGCGCTTCCTGGATGCGCCCAAAGGCCCCGAGCTGGCCGGTGAGGGCGGCGGCGCGCTGCACGGTTTTCTTGCAGGTCTGGACCAGCTGCAGCACTTTCGGCTGGGTGGCCGTGAGTTCGGCCAGCTGCAGCGCGGTGCTCAGCGTCTGCAGCAGGTTGTTGAATTCGTGGGCAATGCCGCCGGTCAGGCGTCCCAGTGCCTCGAGTTTCTGGGCCTTGAGCAGGGCGCCCTGCACGCGCTCGGTGGTGGCGACCGCCTCGGCCACGCGCCGCTCCAGTTCCTGCTGCGACTGATGGATCTGCCGCCCGGCCTCGGCCATGCGCCGGGCCACGCCGTCGATCTCGGTCAGCCCTTGCGGCTGGTAGCTCAATTCCTTGCCCTGGCCGAGTTCGTCCGCGCTGCGGCCGAGGTATTCGATCGGGACGATAGCGCGCCGCGCGAGCCGGTGCGCCGCCAGCACCCCGGCCGCCAGCAGCGCCGCCATCAGGCCGCCCAGCAGCGCGGCTGCCTTGAGCGGCACGCGGTGGATTTCACTGGTCGGGATGCTGATCAGCACCTTCCATTCAGACAGCGGCACGGTGCTGAAGAAGGCACGCACGTCGACGCCGTCGAGCGTTCGGCTCTCCCAGACGCCTTCCTTGCCGGCATTCAGGCGCTGCCGGATCACCGGGCTGGCCCCCTGGCCGACGAAACGCTCCGGGCGGCGCGAGCGGGCCAGCACCACGCCCTGGCGGTCGACAATGGTGGCGATCCACCCACTGCGGAACCCCTGGCGCTCGACCAGCTTCTGCAGTGTCGCCACGTTGATTCCCATGACCAGGTGATAGCGCAGGGTACCGCCGATCGTCACCGGTACCTGTACCGTGTAGTCGAGCCGCTTGCCGATCGGCGCCATGAACACGTCGGACACCAGCGTGCCTTCCCGACCATGACGCTGCATCAGGTCGCCGAGGTTGGAAGAGCGTCGCACCGGCAGCGCTGCCCCGAATGGCTTGCGCGAGTTGATCAGTTGCCGCCCGTCGAGGTCAGCCAGCACGATGACGGTTTCCATACCGGGCGCAATGTGGCGGGCATGGTCGTAGAATTCGCGCAGCCGGCCGTCACGCAGCGAGGGCGCGCCGGCCAGTGTATGCAGGATCCCTTCGTGGGTCCGCAGTTCGTTGTCCACCATGAGCCCGAAGGCGCGGCTGGCCTCGCTGACGCCTCTCTCCTGCGCTGTCTGTTCTTCGCGGTAGACGTAGGCCACTGCCAGCGCCGCCGCAATGAACGAAGGCACCAGGATGGACAGCACAAGAATCAGCAGGCGTGTGCGGATGCGCATGGAGGGGAAGACGGGCCAGGGGCCGTCAAATCCGTCATTATACTTGAGGCAACTTTTTCGGTGCGGCAATCTCGCAGTTGGACACTGGCGCAGGGGCCGGGCAGGGTGGCGTGGGTGTATGGCGCCTGCTTGTATAATGTGGCAACACTAATCCGCCACTATATATGACGAATACCACCCACTTCGGCTACAAGACGGTCGCCGAGGACCAGAAGGTCCAGGAAGTCGCCAAGGTTTTCCATTCGGTCGCAGCCAAGTACGACGTCATGAACGACCTGATGTCGGCCGGCCTGCACCGTGCCTGGAAGATGTTTACGATCGCCCAGGCCGGTGTGCGCCCGGGCTTCAAGGTGCTCGACATTGCCGGCGGCACCGGCGACCTGGCCAAGGCCTTCGCGAAGCAGGCCGGCCGCACCGGCGAGGTCTGGCTCACCGACATCAACGAGTCGATGCTGCGTGTCGGCCGCGACCGCCTGTTGAATAAGGGCCTGGTGACCCCCACTTTGTTATGCGATGCCGAGAAGCTACCGTTCCCGGACAATTATTTCGACCGGGTCAGCGTGGCCTTTGGCCTGCGCAACATGACGCACAAGGACCAGGCGCTGGCCGAGATGCGGCGCGTGCTGAAACCCGGCGGCAAGCTGCTGGTGCTGGAGTTCTCGAAAGTCATCGCGCCGCTGCAGAAACCGTATGACGTGTATTCGTTCTCGGTGCTGCCATGGCTGGGACAGCAGATTGCCGGCGACGCCGAGAGCTACCGCTACCTCGCCGAATCGATCCGCATGCACCCGGACCAGGACACCCTGAAGACGATGATGATCGACGCAGGACTGGAGCGGGTCCAGTATCACAACCTGACGGCGGGTGTGGCTGCCCTGCACACCGGCATCAAACTGTAAGCTTATTGTAGAGGCATGATCATGAAAAAATTCCTGGCTACGATGTTGTTGGCGGTCACCGCCGTCTCGATGATTGCGGAAGCCACCGCGCGCCCGATGGGCGGCAAGCGCTCGATCGGGCGCCAGTCGCAATCGGTGCAGCGGATGCCGGCGCCGGCACCGGCGCCAACGCCCGGTTTCCAGCAGCGTCAGCCTTCGGCCGTGCCGGCTACCGCCGGTGCTGCCGGCGCAGCCGCTGCCGCCCGCACGGCGCGCCCGAGCATGTGGAAGGGCTTGCTGGGCGGCGCGCTGCTCGGCCTCGGCCTGGGCGCACTGCTGTCGCACTTCGGCATCGGCGGCGCCTTTGCCAGCGTGATCTCGGCGGTGCTGATGATCGGCCTGCTGGCACTGGCCGTAATGTTCATCATCCGCATGTTCCGCCGCAAGGACACCCCGGCCAACCCGGCCTTCGGTGGCTATGCCAATCCGCAGGCGGTGGGCGCCGCTGCCGGTTCGGTAGGCACGCCGGAAATCGGTTCCGGCCTGCGCCAGCCGGTCGGCTTCCAGGGCCAGCAACACGGCGGCGGCGTCTCCCTGGGCAAACCGGGCGCCGCCACCATGGGCTCGCATAACCAGTGGGGGGTGCCGGGCGACTTCGACCAGGCCGCCTTCCTGCGCCATGCCAAGTCCTCGTTCATCCGCATGCAGGCAGCCTGGGACCGCGGCGACAGCAGCGACCTGCGCGAATTCACCACGCCGGAAGTCTTCGCCGAGCTCAAGATGCAGATCCAGGAACGCGGCGCCGCCGCCGACTTCACCGACGTGGTGACGATCGAGGGCCAGCTGCTGGGCATTGAGACCACCGCCACCGACTACCTGGCCAGCGTCCAGTTCGACGGCATGATCCGCACCGCCCCGAACGCGCCGGCCGAGCCTTTCGTCGAGGTCTGGAACATGTCCAAGCCCCTGTCGGGCAATGGCGGCTGGGTGCTGGCGGGCATTCAGCAAGTGCAATAAGAATTATTTTTTAGTAAAGTTCCCGTGCTGCCGGGATTGAGCCCGGCAAACTGGTAAGATCAAAACCGCCCGAACCATCGGGCGGTTTTTTTTCAACAACGTGTGCTGCCATGTCCCCGAGCTCCTCCATGCTGTCGGCCCCAGCGGTCGCCACGATCAACCACCTGCTGGCCCAGGAAGCCTGGGCGCGCGATGCGCTGCGTCTGCACGCCGGCAAGGAAGCCTGTATCGATACCGGGCAGCTGCAGTTGCGCCTGCGCGTGGCGCGCGACGGCATGCTGGAAACCAGCCAGGGCGAGGGCGCGGCCAACGTGACCATCCGCGTCAAGCTGGCCGACCTGCCGCTGATCGCGCAGAACCGCGACCGCGCCTTTTCGTACGTGAAAATCGAGGGCGATGCCGAATTCGCCAACACCATCTCGGCGCTATCCAGAGGCTTGCGCTGGGATGCCGAATACGACCTGGAACGCCTGCTCGGCCCGCTCGCTGCGCGCCATCTGGTGCAAGGCTCGCGCGGCGCGGCTGAAGGTGTGCTGGGCGCCGGCCGGCGGCTGGCCGAGAACCTGGCCGAATTCCTGCTCGACGAACGCCAGGTGCTGGTGCGTCCGGCCCAGGTCGGCGAGTTCGCGGCCGACGTGGTGCGCCTGCGCGACGACGTCGAGCGCACCGCCAAGCGCATCGCGAAACTGGAGGCGCGCCTGGCGCAGGCCGCTCCCGCTACACCCGCAAGCGCAACACTGACTTCTTCGGATCACTGATGATATTGAAATTCCTGCGCCTGGTAAAAATCCTCACCATTGCCACCAAATACGGTCTCGACGAAATCGCGGTGACGAGCCTGCAGGCCCCGCGCACCGCGCGCTTCATGAATACCATGTTTTTCTGGCGCCGCATCACCTCGCCGCGCGCGATCCGCCTGCGCATGGCGCTCGAAGAGCTGGGCCCGATCTTCATCAAATTCGGCCAGGTGCTGTCGACCCGGCGCGACCTGATGCCCCAGGATATCGCCGACGAGCTGTCGCTGCTGCAAGACCAGGTGCCGCCTTTCGATTCCGATCTTGCCATTGCCCAGATCACGACCTCGCTCGGCGCCCACCCGGACGAGCTGTTCGCCAGCTTCGAGCGCACGCCGGTGGCCTCCGCCTCGATCGCCCAGGTGCACTTCGCAACACTGAAAAACGGCACCGAAGTCGCGGTCAAAGTCCTGCGTCCCGGCATGAAGAAGACCATCGACGAGGACCTGGCGCTGATGGACCTGGCGGCGCGCCTGATCGAACGCGTGTGGGCCGACAGCCGGCGCCTGAAGCCGCGCGAAGTGGTGGCCGAGTTCGACAAATACCTGCACGACGAGCTCGACCTGATGCGCGAGGCCGCCAACGCCAGCCAGCTGCGCCGCAATTTCGCCAATTCGAATTTGCTGATGGTGCCGGAGATGCACTGGGACTATTGCTCCAGCAGCGTGATCGTCATGGAACGCATGCGCGGCATCCCGGTCTCGCAGATCGACCGCCTGGCGGCCGAAGGCGTGGACCTGAAAAAGCTCTCGAGCGACGGCGTCGAGATCTTCTTCACCCAGGTATTCCGCGACGGCTTCTTCCACGCCGACATGCACCCGGGGAATATCCTGGTCTCGGTCGAGAAAGAGACCTTCGGTCGCTACATCGCGCTCGACTTCGGCATCGTCGGCACGCTCACCGATTTCGACAAGGATTACCTGTCGCAGAACTTCCTGGCCTTCTTCCGGCGCGACTACAAGCGTGTGGCCGAGGCCCACATCGAATCGGGCTGGGCGCCGCGCAATACCCGCGTGGACGAGCTGGAATCGGCGGTGCGCGCCTGCTGCGAGCCGATCTTCGACCGCCCGCTGAAAGACATTTCCTTCGGCCAGATCCTGCTGCGCCTGTTCCAGACGTCGCGCCGTTTCAATGTGGAAGTGCAGCCGCAACTGGTGCTGCTGCAAAAGACCCTGCTCAACATCGAAGGCCTGGGCCGCCAGCTCGACCCGGAGCTCGATTTGTGGAAGACCGCCAAGCCGTACCTGGAGCGCTGGATGGGCGAGCAGGTCGGCTGGGGCGGCATGGTCGAGCGCCTGCGCGCCGAAGCGCCGCGCTATGCCCACATCTTCCCGCAACTGCCGCGCCTGCTGCACCAGGCGCTCGAGCACCATGCCCATGCCAGCATTGGCCACACCGGCGGCCATCCGATGTCGAATGCCGACCTCATGGCCCTGGTCATGGCCGAGCAGCGCCGCACCAACCGCCTGCTGGGCCTGATGACCTTGCTCGGCCTGGTGGCGGGCAGCCTCGGCATGGCAGCGATCGGCTGGTTCTTCGTCTATGGCGGCGGCTGAGCCCCCCTTCGATAAGCGCGACCCGCTCAGCCCGCATTTCTGGGACGAGCGCTTCGCCAGGGAGTTCACGCCCTGGGACCGCGGCGGCGTGCCGCAAGCCCTGCGTGGCTTCGTGGCGCGCAACAGCGGTCCACTCACCACCCTGATTCCCGGCTGCGGCAGTGCCTGGGAGCTGGCCTTCCTGTGCGATGCCGGCTGGGACGCAGTCGCCATCGACTTCGCCCCCGTTGCGGTCGCGCGCGGCAAGGCGCTGGCGGGGCAGTGGAGCGAACGCGTGCTGGAAGCCGATTTCTTTGCCTGGCAGCCGGCGCGCGCGCTCGATGTCATCTACGAATGCGCCTTCCTGTGCGCGCTGCCGCCGGCCATGCGCCCGCAAATCGTGGCGCGCTGGGCCGAACTCTTGGGGCCAGGCGGCAGGGTAGGTGGCTTCTTCTTTTTTGACCAGGTAGCAAAAGGTCCGCCGTTCGGTATCGGGCGGGAGGAGCTGGATGCCTTGATGGCGCCGTGTTTCGCGTGCGTCGAGGATGTGGCGGTAACGGATTCGATTCCCGTGTTTGCCGGCAAAGAGCGGTGGATGGTGTGGGTCAAGCGTGCCACGCCCCTGTGATCAGACGTTCATCGTAGCGTGGGCAAGTTCCTTGTCCACGCGTTCAATCAGTGCAGGAACAGCCCGTGCGTCAGTGCATATGCGATTTGGACGCGCGGGCGGGAGGACCCGCCCACCCTACAACCCCAAAAGAAAAGCCCGCATGCGCGGGCTCTTTGAAGTACAGCGTTCTTTTACGGACCAGCGGCGGTGCAGCACCGCGCAATCTTCTGTTTCTTCTTCAACTTCGGGCGGCAGAGCCAGCTCTACCACCGCATGTCGTTGGGAAAGATGCTATTTAATCACCCCAGCTGCTATTGAGCAAACGAAACAATTATTGACGATGAAGAAAAACAACACCCGATCCGCATGGCGGGGCCGGCGCAAAGCCGTCGCTGGCGGCAACTGCAGTCCAAACGGGCAAAACTTCACGTAAAAGCTTTATAATTCAGGGTTTTGTAGATTTTTGCGGAGTAACGAGATGCCGATTTACGCCTACCGCTGCGATGAATGCGGATTTACCAAAGATGCCCTGCAAAAAATTTCCGACCCAGTGCTGACGGTCTGCCCGTCGTGCGGCAAGGATGCTTTTAAAAAGCAGGTAACTGCTGCCGGCTTCCAGCTCAAGGGCTCGGGCTGGTACGTCACTGATTTCCGGGGCGGCAATGCGCCGGCCACGGGCGCTGCGACAGGCGCAGCCGCAGGAGCAGCTTCGACCACTGCGCCAGCCGCGTCAAGCGAGGGCAGCAGCGCAGGCAGCAGCACGGCCAGCACGCCGGCCCCGGCCGCAGCCACCGGCGGCGACAAGAGCGGCGCCTGAGCCACACGCAATCAAGCAAATGCTGGCGCCCGCAAGGGCTGCAGCCATAAAAACAAGTGAATTCGATGCGCAAATATTTCCTGACCGGCCTGCTGGTGCTGGTGCCCCTGGCAATTACCGCCTGGGTGCTGAGCCTGATCATCAGCACGCTGGACCAGTCGCTGCTGTTCGTGCCGGAAGCCTGGCAGCCGCACACCATGTTCGGCCGCGACGTGCCGGGCGTGGGCGCCGTGCTGACCCTGGCCATCGTGTTCGTCACCGGCCTGCTGACCAACAACCTGGTCGGCCGCTGGGTGGTGAAGGTGGGCGACCGCGTGATGAAACGCATCCCGGTGGTCAGCTCGCTCTACGGCAGCGTCAAGCAGGTGTCGGACACGCTGTTCTCGTCCTCGGGCAATGCGTTCCGCACGCCGGTGCTGATCCCGTACCCGCACGCGGATTCCTATACGATTGCCTTTCTCACCGGCGTGCCGGGCGGGGACGTCAAGAACCACCTGGTGGGCGACTACGTGAGCGTGTACGTGCCGACCACCCCGAACCCGACCTCGGGCTTCTTCCTGATGATGGAACGCAGCAAGGTCGTGGAACTGAACATGTCGGTCGACGCGGCGCTGAAGCACATCGTCTCGATGGGCGTCGTCGCTCCCGAATAAGCAATACCGAACAAAAGAATACGGGCCTTGGCCCTGCCGAATCAACCAACCTGGAACGAAAACTATGTCCACCATGCGTACTCACTATTGCGGCCTCGTTACCGAGGAACTGCTGGGCCAAACCGTCAGCCTGTGCGGCTGGGTGCATCGTCGCCGCGACCACGGTGGCGTGATCTTCATCGACCTGCGCGACCGTGAAGGCCTGGTGCAGGTGGTCTGCCATCCGGACAACGCCGAGGTCTTCAAGGCCGCCGAGCACGTGCGCAACGAGTTCTGCCTGCGCATCACCGGCACCGTGACCAACCGCCTGGAAGGCACGGCCAACGCCAACCTCAAGTCCGGCAAGATCGAGATCAACGCCAGCAGCGTGGAAGTGCTGAACCCGTCGGTGCCGGTGCCGTTCCAGCTGGACGACGACAACCTGTCGGAAACCACCCGCCTGACCCACCGCGTGCTCGACCTGCGCCGCCAGCAGATGCAGCACAACCTGCGCCTGCGCTACAAGGTGTCGATGGAAGTGCGCAAGTACCTCGACAACCTGGGCTTCATCGACATCGAAACCCCGATGCTGACCAAGTCGACCCCGGAAGGCGCCCGCGACTACCTGGTGCCGTCGCGCGTCAACGCCGGCAACTTCTTCGCGCTGCCGCAATCGCCGCAGCTGTTCAAGCAGCTGCTGATGGTCGCCAACTTCGACCGCTATTACCAGATCACCAAGTGCTTCCGCGACGAAGACCTGCGCGCCGACCGCCAGCCTGAATTCACCCAGATCGACTGCGAGACCTCGTTCCTGACCGAGCAGGAAATCCGTGACCTGTTCGAAGACATGATGCGCGTCGTCTTCAAGAACGCCGCCGGCATCGACCTGCCGAACCCGTTCCCTGTCATGGACTTCGCCACCGCGATGGGCATGTACGGCTCGGACAAGCCGGACATGCGCGTCAAGCTCGAATTCACCGAACTGACCGAGCTGATGAAGTCGGTCGAGTTCAAGGTCTTCAACAGCGCCGCCAACATGACGGGCGGCCGCGTGGTCGGCATGCGCGTCCCTCAGGGTGGTTCGATGCCGCGTTCGGAAATCGACGCCTACACCCAGTTCGTCGCGATCTACGGCGCCAAGGGCCTGGCCTACATCAAGGTCAACGAGAAGGCAAAAGGCCGTGACGGCCTGCAGTCGCCGATCGTCAAGAACATCTCGGACGACGTGCTGGCCCAGATCCTGGAACTGACCAAGGCCGAAGACGGCGACCTGATCTTCTTCGGCGCCGACAAGGCCAAGGTAGTCAACGATGCCATCGGCGCGCTGCGCGTGAAGATCGGCCACTCGGAATTCGGCAAGAAGGCCGGCCTGTTCGACGACGTCTGGTCGCCGCTGTGGGTCATCGACTTCCCGATGTTCGAGCACGACGAAGAAAACAACCGCTGGACCGCGACCCACCACCCGTTCACCGCACCAAAAGACGGCCACGAAGACATGCTCGAGACGAATCCGGGCGCCTGTATCGCCAAGGCCTACGACATGGTCCTGAACGGCTGGGAAATGGGCGGCGGTTCGATCCGTATCCACCGCGAAGAAGTCCAGAGCAAGGTGTTCCGCGCCCTGAAGATCGATGCCGAAGAAGCGCAGTTGAAATTCGGCTTCCTGCTCGACGCCCTGCAATACGGCGCGCCGCCGCACGGTGGCCTGGCCTTCGGCCTGGACCGCCTGGTCACCCTGATGACCGGCTCGGAATCGATCCGCGACGTGATCGCCTTCCCGAAGACCCAGCGCGCCCAGTGCCTGCTGACCAACGCGCCATCGGAAGTCGACGAGAAGCAGCTGAAAGAGCTGCACATCCGCCTGCGTGCTACCGAGCCTAAGGTAGCCTGAGGGTGAACCTCGATAAACCTACTGCGCGTCGGATTGTCGGCCTGCGATGCTCGCTGTACGCAAGTACAGCTGCGCTTCTCGGCCAACACTCCTTCCGCTCGCTACGGTTTCTCGAGGTTCCTTGAATTCCGTAGGGTGGGCGGGTCTCCCGCCCACGCGGTCAACTAAACTGGGAGCAGCCGCGCTGTTTCGTCTGCTTGCAAGGCAATGCCCCATAAAATCCCTGAATCGGTTTTGGTCGTGATCCACACCCCCGCCATGGAGGTGCTGCTGATCGAGCGCGCCGACCGCCCGGGCTTCTGGCAATCGGTCACCGGCTCGCTCGACACCCCAGACGAACCCCTGGAGCAAACCGCAGCCCGCGAACTGTTCGAGGAAACCGGCATCCATGCCGACGGCGCCACCATCCGCCTGCACGACTGGCGCGTCTCCAACGTCTACGAAATCTACCCGGTCTGGCGCCACCGCTACGCCCCCGGCGTCACCCACAATACGGAACACGTGTTCTCGGTCTGCGTCCCGCGCGATATTCCCATCCTGCTGAGCCCGCGCGAGCACCTGCATTACGCCTGGCTGCCGCACCTGGAAGCGGCCGACCGCTGCTTCTCGTCCTCGAACGCCGAAGCCATCCTGCAATTGCCCTGGCACGTCTCCTCTTAAGAGTTCCCTACAAGCGCACGATTGGGGCCGGTTCAAGATGGCAGGACGCGCGATGTTGTTAGAATGTCCCCATGAAAATTCGTGTGGCTACCTACAACATTCACAAGGGCGTTTCCTCGCTGCGCAGCACGCCGCGGGTGATCGCATTGAAGAAGGCAATCGCCGAATTCCATGCCGATGTCGTCTTCCTGCAGGAAGTGCAGGGCAGGCATGACCGTTTCCATGCGCGCTATGGCAAGGAGGAGCTCGCTCACCACCACTGGCCCGAGGAAGCACAGCACGAGTATTTCACCGGTGAGGCGCATCACAGCGCCTACGGCATGAACGCCGTGTACGACCACGGGCACCACGGTAATGCCTTGCTGAGCGCCTTCCCGATCGAAAATTCGCACAACCACGACATCTCCGACCACGCCTACGAGCAGCGCGGCATCCTGCACTGCGTGCTGGAGACCACCGCCGGCCCGGTGCACTGCTACGTGGTGCACCTGGGCCTGTTCGAAAGCGGCCGCGGACGCCAGACGGCTGCCCTGATCGACCACGTCAACACCTCGTCGCACGGCGAGCCAGTGATCATCGCGGGCGACTTCAACGACTGGCGCAATACCCTGAGCGACCGCCTGCGCAACGCGCTCGGCGTGGTCGAGGTATTCGACGAAATCACGCCGAGGTCGCCGATGGGCGACATGGTGCGCAGCTGGGCCGGCCGCCAGCCCCGGCTGGCGCCGGCACGTACTTTCCCGGCCATGCTGCCGTGGTTCCGCCTCGACCGCATCTATGTGCGCGGCTTCAAGGTCGATAACGCCCAGGTGATGCACGGCCCGCTGTGGGCCAAGCTGTCCGACCACGCGCCGATCGTGGCGGAACTCCAGCTGTCTTAGCGCCTATGCGCTCGGTCGCTTTCGTAGACAACAACGACGTCACCCTGCTGGAAAGCGGCACCGCCTACTTTCCGGCGCTGATCGCCGCCCTCGACGCGGCCCGGTACGAGGTCCTGTTCGAAACCTATATCTTTGCCGAGGACGAGACCGGGCACGAAGTGCGCGACGCATTGAATCGCGCCGTGCGCCGCGGCGTCAAGGTGCGCGTGCTGGTCGACTGGATCGGCACCGAGCACCGCCCCGCGACGCGCCTCGGTATCGCCTTTGCCGACGCCGGCGTGCAATACCGCGTGTTCAACCCCTGGTGCAAGCGCGGCATCGCGCGCTCGCACCGCAAGATCGCCGTCATCGACCGCGAAATCGCTTTCGTCGGCGGCATCAACATCAATGACGACATGCGCTGCGACCATGCCGATCACCAGCGCCTGGCCGCGCCGCGCTGGGATTTCGCAGTGCGGGTAACGGGGCCGCTGGTCGCCCAGATCCACGACGAAGCCCGCGGCCAGTGGCTGCGCGCGGGCCGCCTCGGGCTGAAGCAGCGCCTCGAACTGTTCAAGGAGTCGCGCAAGCTGCCGCCGACCTCCTGCGCCTATCCGGCGCGCGCCGCCTTCGTGGTGCGCGACAACCTGCGCAACCGCTCCACCATCCAGCGCGCCTACCTGCAGGCGCTTGGCCGTGCGAAGCACAGCGTGCTGCTAGCCACCCCGTACTTTGCCCCTGGCCGCAAGTTCCGCAAGGCGCTGGCCCATGCGGCGCAGCGCGGCGTCGAGGTGACGCTGCTGATCGGGGTAGGGGAGTTCGGCATCCAGGACGCGGTCGCGCATTCCTTCTACCCGAAGCTGCTGGCGGACGGCATCAAGGTGGTCGAGTACCGCAAGACCCAGCTGCATGCAAAGGTCGCGGTGGTCGACGACGACTGGGCCACGGTCGGGTCGAGCAATTGCGACGGCCTGTCGCTGTTCCTGAACCAGGAAGCCAATGTGGTGGTGCTCGACCAGAAATTCGCCGCCACCATGCGCGAGCACATCGAGCGCGGCATCGCCGATGGCGTGCCGGTGTGCGCAGACGAGTTCGGGCACATCGGCTGGTGCAGGCGTGCGAGCTATGGCGCGGCCTACCTGTTGTATAAACTGGTGATGCGGATCTTCGCGATCGGCTATGCATAACGGGACGAATGACAGGATTACTTATGGAAGACAACAACGTACGACTCGACAAATGGCTGTGGGCGGCGCGCTTTTTCAAGACGCGCTCGATGGCGACCGATGCGATCGACCGCGGCCGCGTGCGCATCGACGGCGAACCGGTCAAGCCGGCGCGCAACGTGAAGCTCAACGACAAGCTGACCATCGACAACGGCTCCGACCGCTGGGAAGTGATCGTCGCCGCCATCTCGGACAAGCGCGGCCCGGCGCCGGTGGCGCGCGAGCTGTATTTCGAGACCGACGAGAGCACGACTAAGCGCGAGAACGATAAAACCGCGCGCAGGCTGTTCCCGGAGCCGAGCCTGGAGATCAAGGGGCGGCCGACCAAGCGCGACCGCCGGGCGATCGAAAAAGCCGGTTCATAAGAATATCGCTACACCGTAGGGTGGGCAGATTCTGCCCACGCGTTCAAACCGTGGTAGTGCCGCCCGCGCGGCTATTCTTATCCTACCGATCACCGCGTGGGCGGGAGAACCCGCCCACCCTACGAAAATCACCGCACGACCGTCCAAAAATGCGGTACCTTTACATCTGCGACAACGTTGTCCCGGCTGCATCCGGCCGGGAACGTCCTGCAGGCGGTTTCTCCACCTGCCGTTGTCTTGCATCAATAGAACTTCGCCTCTAAGTTCCCGTTTGACATTTCAAGCCTGGTAGATAATAGTACGAGCGTTCGGATTTTTTCGATTCAGGGGCCGTTATCACTACTTCAGCAAAATTCATGCGCAAGGGCGAACTCACGCGAGCGGCAATTCTCGACGTGGCGCTCGAGCTGTCCAGCCGCGACGGACTGGAAGGCCTGACTATCGGCCTGCTGGCCGACCGGATGAACATGAGCAAATCCGGCGTGTTCGCGCATTTCGGTTCGCGCGAAGACTTGCAGCTCGAAGTCGTCAAGCTCTACCACCACCGCTTCGAGCAGGAAGTGTTCTACCCGAGCGTGCGCGAGCCGCGCGGCCTGCCGCGCCTGGAGTCGATGTTCGACCGCTGGCTCAAGCGCGTGTCGGTCGAGATCGCGTCCGGCTGCATTTATATCAGCGGCGCCGTCGAGTACGACGACCGCCCGGGTCCGATCCGCGAAGAGCTGGTGTCGATGGTGCAGGCATGGCAGGGCGCATTGCAGCGCAGCGCACGCCAGGCCATCGAGGCGGGCGACCTGCGTCCCGATACCGATGCCGAACAGCTGGTGTATGAAATTTATGGGCTGATCCTGGCCCTGCACCACGACGCCCGCTTCCTGCGCATGCCCGGCTCGGTCGAGCGCGCACGCCGCGGTTTCGAGCGGCTGATCGAGAATTACCGTAATCCGAATTTGCCATCCCTTTCGCCGCAAGGCAGCCCGGTGCAGTAACGCTTTCGTTACGCCGGAAGTCACAACACACATCACCTTCGTTCAGGAGAAAACCATGGGTCAGTACGTCGCGCCAATCCGGGATATGCAGTTCGTTCTGCACGAATTCCTCAACGTCAGCGAAGAGTTCAAGAACCTGCCTGCCTACCAGGAAATCGACGCCGACATCATCAACCAGGTACTGGAAGAAGGTGCGAAGTTCACGCAGGAAGTCCTGTTCCCGCTGAACCACTCGGGCGACCGCGAAGGCTGCCATTTCGACACCGCCACCAAGGCCGTCACCACGCCGAAGGGTTTCAAGGAAGCGTATAAACAGTATGTCGAAGGCGGCTGGGCTGCGCTGGCATGCGATCCGGAATACGGCGGCCAGGGCCTGCCGGTGTCCCTCAACAACTCGTTCTACGAGATGTTGAACTCGTCGAACCAGGCATGGACCATGTACCCGGGCCTCTCGCACGGCGCCTACGAATGCCTGAAAGAACACGGCACCGACGAGCAGAAGAAGCTGTTCCTGCCGAAGCTGGTCTCGGGCGAGTGGACCGGCACCATGTGCCTGACCGAAGCGCATTGCGGCACCGACCTGGGCTTGCTGCGCTCGAAGGCCGAGCCCCAAAGCGACGGCAGCTACAAGATTTCTGGCTCGAAGATCTTCATCTCGGCCGGCGAGCACGACATGTCCGAGAACATCGTCCACCTGGTGCTGGCACGCCTGCCGGACGCACCGGAAGGCTCGAAGGGCATCTCGCTGTTCCTGGTACCGAAGTTCAACGTGAACGCCGACGGCTCGCTGGGCGAGCGTAACGGCATCGCCTGCGGCGCCATCGAAGAAAAGATGGGCATCCACGGCAACTCGACCTGCCAGATGAACCTGGACAGCGCAGTCGGCACCCTGATCGGCCAGCCGCACAAGGGCCTGCAGGCGATGTTCGTGTTCATGAACGCCGCCCGCCTGGGCGTCGGCATGCAGTCGCTGGGCCTGACCGAAGTGGCTTACCAGAACGCGCTGGTGTACGCCAAAGACCGCATCCAGATGCGCAGCCTGTCGGGCCCGAAGGCGCTGGACAAGCCGGCCGACCCGATCATCGTGCACCCGGACGTGCGCCGCATGCTGCTGACCGCGAAAGCCTTCGCCGAAGGCGCGCGTGCGCTGACCTCGTACATCGCGCTGCAGATCGACCGTGAGCTGAACCACCCGGACGAAGCGGTGCGCAAGGAAGCCGCCGGCGAAGTAGCGCTGCTGACCCCGATCGTCAAGGCCTTCATCACCGACAACGGCTGGATCGCGACCTCGGAAGCGATGCAGGTCTATGGCGGCCACGGCTACATCAGCGAGTGGGGCATGGAGCAGTACGTGCGCGACGCCCGCATCAACATGATCTACGAAGGCACCAACACCATCCAGTCGCTCGACCTGCTGGGCCGGAAGATCCTGATGGACAACGGCACCAAGCTGCGCGCTTTTGGCGAGAAGATCAAGGCGTTCGTGGAAGAGAATGGCCTGGACGAGTCGATGTCGGAATTCGTGACCCCGCTGGGCGAGCTCGGCGAAAAAGTCACCAAGCTGACCATGGAAATCGGCATGAAGGCCTTCCAGAACCCGGACGAAGTCGGCGCGGCCGCCGTGCCTTACCTGCGCGTGGTCGGCCACCTGGTGTTCAGCTACTTCTTCGCGCAGATGGCGAAGATCGCGCTGGCCAAGCAGGATTCGGACGACAAATTCTACGTCGCCAAGCTGCACACCGCGCGCTTCTACTTCGCCCGCCTGTACCCGGAAACCGCGATGCTGATCCGCCAGGCCCGTTCGGGTTCGGCCAATCTGCTGGCGCTGGACGCAGACCTGTTCTAACCCATCACGCTAACTCTTAGGAATAATTACATGTCCAATTTCATCGTCAAGAAAGTCGCCGTGCTGGGCGCCGGCGTGATGGGCGCGCAGATCGCTGCGCACTGCGTGAACGCCAAAGTGCCGGTCGTGCTGTTCGACCTGCCTGCCAAGGAAGGCCCGAAGAACGGCATCGTCCTGCGCGCCATCGAGAACCTGAAAAAGCTGTCGCCGGCCCCGCTGGGCAACAAGGACGACGCGGCCCTGATCGAAGTGGCCAACTACGAGGACAACCTCGACGTGCTGCTTGGGTGCGACCTGATCATCGAAGCCATCGCCGAGCGCATGGACTGGAAGCACGACCTGTACCAGAAGGTCGCCCCGCATATCGCGCCGAACGCGATCTTCGCGTCGAACACCTCGGGCCTGTCGATCAACAAACTGGCCGAAGGCTTCGGTGAAGAACTGAAGGCGCGCTTCTGCGGCGTGCACTTCTTCAACCCACCACGCTACATGCACCTGGTGGAACTGATCCCGACCACCTCGACCCGTCCGGAAATCCTCGACCAGCTGGAAACCTTCCTGACCTCGACCCTGGGCAAGGGTGTCGTGCGCGCCAAGGACACCCCGAACTTCATCGCCAACCGCGTCGGCATCTTCGGCATGCTGGCCACCATCCACGAAGCCGAGAAATTCGGCCTGTCGGTGGACGTGGTCGACGACCTGACCGGCGCCAAGCTGGGCCGCGCCAAGTCGGGCACCTTCCGCACCGCCGACGTCGTGGGCCTGGATACCATGGGCCATGTGATCAAGACCATGCAGGACACCCTGCAGGACGACCCGTTCTTCAGCCTGTACAAGACGCCTGAGGTGCTGGCGAAGCTGATCGAGAAGGGCGCCCTGGGCCAGAAATCCGGCGGCGGCTTCTACAAGAAGGTCGGCAAGGAAATCCAGCGCCTCGACTTCGCCACCGGCGAATACGTCGCAGGCGGCGCCAAGGCAGCCGACATCGTTGCCCGCATCCTGAAAGAGAAAGACCCGGTCAAGAAGTTCAAGGCCATGCGCGAATCGACCAACCCGCAGGCGCAGTTCCTGTGGGCGATCTTCCGCGACGCCTTCCACTACATCGCCGTCCACCTCGACACCATCGCCGACAACGCGCGCGACGTCGACTTCGCGATGCGCTGGGGCTTCGGCTGGAGCGTCGGCCCGTTCGAAACCTGGCAAGCTGCAGGCTGGACCCAGATCGCCCAGTGGGTGAAAGAAGACATCGACGCTGGCCATGCGCTGACCAATGCACCGCTGCCGGCCTGGGTGTTCGAAGGCCAGGTCGCTGAAAAAGGCGTGCACACCGCCGACGGTTCGTACTCGGCATCGAAGAACGCCTACGTGCCTGCGTCCGACCTGCCGGTGTACCAGCGCCAGCAGTTCCGCGCGCCGGTGCTGGGTTCGACGACTGTCGATCCTAAAACCTCGGGCACTACCGTCTTCGAAGACGAATCCGTGCGCCTCTGGCATGCGGACGACGAAGTGCTGGTCATCTCGCTCAAGACCAAGATGCACGTCATCGGCGAAGGTGTCGTGAAAGGCCTGCAGCGCGGCATGGCGGAAGCCGAAAAAGGCTACAAGGGCCTGGTGATCTGGAATACCGATGCGGCCGAAGGCGGCGCGTTCTCGGCCGGCGCCGACCTGCAGTCGGCCATGCCCGCCTTCATGATGGGCGGCGCCAAGGCAATGGACCCGATGGTTCGCGACCTGCAGAACGTCTTCATGCAGATGAAGTACTCGAACATCCCGGTCGTCGCCGCCGTGGCTGGCCTGGCACTGGGCGGCGGCTGCGAGATGATGCTGCACGCTTCCAAGCGCGTGGCCTCGATCGAGTCGTACATTGGTCTCGTTGAAGTCGGCGTCGGCCTGGTGCCGGCCGGCGGCGGCTTGAAAGAAGCCGCAGTGCGCGCCTTCACGGAAGCCAAGGGCAACGACATCCTGCAATTCCTGAAGACCGGCTTTACCAACGCGGCCACCGCGCAAGTGTCGAAATCGGCCCTGGAAGCGAAGGCCATGGGCTACCTGAAGGACGACGACGTCATCGTCTTCAACCCGTACGAGTTGCTGCACGTGGCGAAGACTACCGCGCGCGCCATGTTCGACGCCGGCTACCGCGCCCCGGCGCGCCGGCCAGTGACCGTCACCGGCCGCTATGGCTGGGCGACGATCCGCGGCCAGCTGGTCAACATGCGCGACGGCGGCTTCATCTCGGCCCACGATTACAAGCTGGGCGACATGATCGCCGAGATCGTGACCGGCGGTGACGTCGACCAGGGCAGCGTGGTGTCGGAGCAGTGGCTGCTCGACATGGAGCGCAAGGCCTTCATCGAGCTGCTGGCCAACCCGAAAACCCAGGAACGGATCATGGGCATGATGCAAACCGGGAAACCGGTACGCAACTGAGCAGTCCGTAACTAATCAGGCCACTGAGCGCGAACAGAACAGGATTACTGACATGAGCAAACAACTTCAAGACGCATACATCGTCGCAGCCACCCGCACCCCGATCGGCAAGGCGCCGCGCGGCTTCTTCAACAAAACCCGTCCGGACGACCTGCTGGTGCACGCGATCCGCGGCGCCATGGCCGCCGTGCCGAACCTCGACCCGGCCCTGATCATCGACGCCATCGTCGGCTGCTCGTTCCCGGAAGCGGAGCAGGGCTTCAACGTGGCGCGTAACGCCGTGGTGCTGGCAGGCCTGCCGAACACCGTGGGCGGCGTCACCGTCAACCGCTACTGCGCTTCGGGTATCACCGCCCTGGCCATGGCGGCCGACCGCATCCGTGTCGGCGAAGCCGACGTGATGATCGCCGGCGGCGTCGAATCGATGTCGATGGTGCCGATGATGGGCCACCACCCGTCGATCAACATGGACACCTTCAAGGACGAGAACGTGGGCCTGGCCTACGGCATGGGCCTGACCGCGGAAAACGTGGCCAACCAGTGGAAGATCTCGCGCGAAGACCAGGACGCCTTCGGCCTGGAATCGCACCGCCGCGCCATCGCCGCCCAGCAGGCCGGCTATTTCAAGGACGAGATCACCCCGGTCGAGATCATCACCCGCACGCCGAACCTGGCGACCGGCGAGATCACCGTGAAGCGCCGCACCGTGGACCTGGACGAAGGCCCGCGCGCCGAAGCGACGATGGAAGGCATGGCCAAGCTCAAGCCGGTGTTCGCGGCCAAGGGTTCGGTCACCGCCGCCACCTCGTCGCAGATGTCGGACGGCGCCGGTGCGCTGATCGTCGTCAGCGAGAAGATCCTGCGCGAGCACAACCTGACTCCGCTGGCCAAGTTCTCGTCCTTCGCCGTGCGCGGCGTGCCGCCGGAAATCATGGGCATCGGCCCGAAGGTCGCGATCCCTGCGGCGCTGGCCGCTGCCGGCATCACCCAGGACCAGCTGGACTGGATCGAGCTGAACGAAGCCTTCGCCGCGCAAGCGCTGGCCGTGATCCGCGACCTGGGCCTGGATACGTCGAAGGTCAACCCGATGGGCGGCGCGATTGCGCTGGGCCACCCGCTGGGCGCCACCGGTGCCATCCGCGCCGCGACCGTCGTGCACGCACTGCGCCGCAACAACCTGAAGTACGGCATGGTGACGATGTGCGTCGGCGCAGGTATGGGCGCGGCCGGGATTATCGAGCGCGTTTAAATCCAGAGGGTGGCCGCATCGGCGTGTACGTTGATGCCGCCGTCACGTATCACCGCGTGGGCGGGGAACCCGCCCACCCTACAACGTCGACATATTGCGACACGTAGGGTGGGCGGGTCTCCCGCCCACGCGGTCATCCAACGTCAAAAAATAATGGGAGACTCCTGAATATGGACATGCTGATCACCAAGGCCGCCGGCCTGCTCACCATCGAATTCAACCGCCTCGAACGCAAGAACGCCATCACCGGCGTGATGTACCAGGCCATGGCCGATGCGCTCGTCGACGCCGAACAAGACAGCGCCGTGCGCGCCATCCTCATCGCCGGCAAGCCGGAGATCTTCACCGCCGGTAACGACCTCGACGACTTCATGAAGAACTCGGCCCCGGTGCCGGGCGTCCCGGCCGAAGCCCGCCCGGTCTTCCAGTTCATGCGCGCGCTGCACGGCTCGACCAAGCCGGTCGTCGCAGCAGTCGCCGGCGCCGCCATCGGCATCGGCACCACGATGCTGATGCACTGCGACCTGGTCTATGCGGCCGACAACGCCAAGTTCTCGATGCCCTTCACCCAGCTCGGCCTGTGCCCGGAATTCGGCTCATCGCTGCTGGTGACGCAATCGGCGGGCTATGCACGCGCCGCCGAGAAGCTGCTGCTGGGCGAAGCCTTCGGCGCCCAGGAAGCGCTCGAAATAGGCATGGTCACCCGCGTGCTGCCGGCTAGCGAGCTGCGCGCGTTCGCCGAACAACAGGCTGCCAAGCTGGTGGCGCTGCCGGCCGCATCGATCCGCACCACCAAGGCGCTGATGAAGCGTCCGCGCATCGACGCCATCGAAGCTGCGATCGCAGCCGAGAACGAACGCTTCGCAGCCATGCTGCTGGCGCCGGAAGCGAAGGAAGCGTTTACCGCCTTCTTCCAGAAACGCAAGCCGGATTTCAGCCAGTTCGACTGATCCATTGAAGGGAGGCGCGGTGCCGGCGTTGGATCTCACACAAGTTGAGATTAGGAAATGACGGAATCAAAGAATTAGCATGAAAAATCTCACATAAGATGAGATTATTCAGCAAAATCTCATATAAGTTGAGAATATTCAGATTGCGCGTTTTTTGAGCAACTGCGCCATCGGGCCTCGTTTCGTATCGCCGAAACAAGCCGCTTGAAACGCTAAATTGCTCAGTTCAGCGGGGTCCGCCGGTTCGACAGCAGGTTGAGCTCCGTGCTCTCCTCCAACGATCGGTAGCTGACCAGGGCGTGCTTCATTTCGAGGTTAATCATGCATTGGTTGGGGCCGCACTCGATTATCCGACCACAGCGGCACTTCCGGTGGCGCGTCGTCCGGTCGTAGACGCTCCGCTATCCGAGCAAGGTCTTTTGGGCTAACCGTGATACGTCCAATCCAAACGTTGACATCATCCGAAAGTGGCACGATTACGGAAACGACGGCGCATAGACCACGGATCAGCAACACCTCAATCGACGGACTGCTGCGCCCAGCGCGTGGCTTAAACCAAAGGATGAGTGTCCGCTGCAGCGCCGGTACATGCAGCATATAGCAGTGCGCTCCTAGGGCGACAATCAATCCGCACGGCTCTCCGCCGTAATTAACTGATCGAAGATTCAGCCCCTTGAGAATCACACCTGATACACTACGCTTGGCAAACCAGCCCATTAGTCGTGAAAACGGCGAGCAAACCCCTTTTTTGACGCATATGTTTCATAATAAATCGTGGCCGTACGCACGTTGATCCGCAATCAGAACTAGTGTCCGAATGGGTCGCCAGCATCCGGATTCCTTATTATCCGCTCATCGCCAACCCGTGAAGTTCCGTAAAGGTTCTTCACGGGGCTTTGAAGCGAACCGGCTTAGACGATCACGAAGAGTCTTAACGGCAGGGGTCGAGGTGAAGGGCAAGTCGCGCAAGTTGCTAATTTATTAGCGCTGCCTACAACCAAACGCCTTTGATGAAATCTCCCAGATGAGGTCACATTTACTTGACATGGTTATCACCACATCGCTTCTGCGATTATGACTTTCTCCGCATTACGCTGCGGCAAAGACCGAGTCCCCCTAATCCCATGAGCAAGAGCGAGGCTGGCTCCGGAACTTCGCTGGCATCCCCGCCGCTATCGAACCCGATACTTCCATAGTCAGTACGTCCACTCCCCAATTGGCCTCCGCCTGCGCAATCGTTGGAGATTGTATTCGTATCCATAGTGATAGCACCGTTCAGAGCAATGGCCCGGCCGCACAAAATTTTCGCCGTCGTATTAAGCGTGATACTTTGGTCCGCCAAAATGTTTCCTGCAAATACAGTGCTCGTACCCAGCGTTGCGGAACTGCCAACGTCCCAGTAAAGACCAGTTCCTCCGGTTCCATTTATGACGTTAACGCTTGATGCGCTAGCGGTGGTTAGAGTGCTACCAATCTGGAATACGAAACGGGCATTTGGGTTATTCTGCGCGTCGAGTGTAAGGAGACCCGTCAGTTGGGCCGAAGACGCGAAACGGTAAACTCCAGGGGTAAGCACCATCCCGCCGAGGTCTTGCCCAGTAAGGTCGAGAGTCGGAGCCAGAGAGCCTAGGAAATTAGATGCAGACAATGCATCCGCTTGCGCTTGCTGTGCAACGGCGTCGGTTTGATGTACCGATCCGGTTAGGGTAATGGTTGCCAAACCAGTGATGGAACTTCCCGGAAAGACTCCTAAATCCCCGTATATTGTAGTCGCACCCGTGTTAGTCACTGCGGATGCTCCTAGGACCGCAAACGATCCCGATGATCCAAGAATCGGCGCAGACCAGGCTGTGCCATACGTTAGTGCTGACCCGAGCGTACACATCCAGAGTGCCACTATTTTTACTATTTTCACTTTTTTCTCCCAGTAGATTGGCATAACTTTCGTAGTGGAATTAATAGCGGGGTGTGCAAAGGTTTCGTATAAATTCAACGTAACCTAAGCATAAGATGTAAAGCATAAATCAAGCCAGTTGCGCCAAGCGATTGGTTATTAACAGTTTTGCGTACGCTTGAAAGGGAGCAATATGACAAGTGTAAAATAGTTCGACAACACTGTGTTCCTGAATTGAAATAGAAATTGAAATTAAGATTTATTTATTTTAAGAAAATCTGTTTAGCAGCAACCTTGGATACTTGCGGGGTAGCGGGAAGAAAGTGAAGCCGTCCCTGCAATCTAGTCGTAGTGTCTCGACACTCATTTTTACTAAGCCGCAGGGGTGTTCACTTGCTTATAGTCGAAACAGCTCATGGGAATCTGTGTCGGATAGATTTATGTTATGGGGTAATCGCGCACTGACTCAGCCAGTAGGTTCACGAAATCGGCTCTCAATCTGTGCAGGAACCGGGCGGGCGTCAGCCTGCCGATTCAGTATCTTGAGATACGCTTGTGTGTATAACTGCCGAACCAGACCGCGCGCGCGGTCGACGTGACAGAAAAAGGTACGCCGAGCCTGCCAGATTTTCGGTGGGGAACGAGGTCATGATTTAGTACCGAAAGGATTCCATGACCGACGAAATGACCACCAAGAAGCCGAAGAAGTCTAAAGAGCCGTGCCCGTTCCAAGTCGAGCTGATCGACCAGCTGCTCGCTCAAGTTGAGAACAAGGCCGCAGAATCGATCCTTGGGAGATCTGGCCTGGCCGGGCACTTGAAAAAGACGCTGGCCGAACGCATGCTGTCAGCAGAGTTGACGCATCACCTTGCCAGTGAAGGCGATAGCAGCAGAAATCATCGAGATGGCACGAGCCCGAAGAAGGTGCTGACGCCGGGTGGGGATCTGCATCTGGATATCTTGCGCGACCGTTTGTCGATCCTCGAGCCGAGGCTGGTCGCCATGCATTAGCGGCGCATGACTGGATTCAAGTTTGAATCGTTCTGCAAGTAGCGGGTCGAATTGCCTGAAAAACACGCAATCCGAATGATCTCAACTTATGTGAGAATTTGCTGAACAATCTCATCTTATGTGAGTATTGATCTCAACTTATCCGAGAGCTTCCCTACTAAGTAATTGATTTATAATGATTCTGATCTCATCTTATGTGAGAGCCAACGGCCGGCAGGATGTCACCAGCGCCTCATTTTCCTTCGGAAGGCGACTACCCGCCAATCGATTGTCCAAATACAGCAACACACTGTTTTCCCTCCTTGGCGGCCTTCGACGAAACGAAACGCCATGCCTGGCCTGATCGCGCTATTCTTCGATAATTGTCCTGGAGTATTGATGTCGATGCATGCCCGCTTGGATACCCTGAGGCCCACCTCCTCGCCCTTGGAAGAAGGCGTGGATGCGGGCGCCTATTGCACGGCCGAGGTCGCACAAGGACGCCTGCCGGTGCTCCAGGTCACGCACGACGCCGATGGCGGCTGGCAGTTCCTGGATGCGACGACCGACATGCCCGGGAAGTGTGTCCTGCGCAGCGTCAGGGCGATGGTCAGCGCGGATCCTACCCTGGCCCAGGTCGGCGACCTGCCGCGCGGCTGGAGCGCGCTGCGCAGTGCGGTGGGCGCGACATGGCAACGCTGGCAGACAGGCTGCGACGAGCATGCCGCCGAGCGCAAGGCGCTGCACGACATCGACACCTATGGCCTGCACATCCTCAGCGTGGCTGAAGACGGCGCGCTGCCGCCATTCTCCTATTCGATCGGCATCGGTCAGTCGCTCGGGTTGCCCGAAATGATCGTGGTGGGCCTGCGCCACGAGGTCGCCCAGGCCGCGATCAATGCCTGCTATGCCTTGATGAAAGCAGGACAGAGGATCGTTCCCGGTGCGCGCGTCGCGGGCTTGCTCGGCGGCGGCTTCGAATGCGAGATCGTCGAGGTGTCGCCCGCGCATTATCGGGAGTACATGGGCTGGGCATGGTGGCTGTACGACGGCCCGGGATTCCGCGCGCACCAGATCGTGTTCCCGAATACGGCAGGGGTGTTTCCGTGGGAGCCGGCGGCAGATGCGTGGTTCAGGAACTGGCAGCCGCTGTTGAACGCTACTGCGTAGCCCTGAGCTGCGTGGACGTGCAAAGAATATTTGCACGGGGAGCCCGGCAGGCAAAGGATGTGTGCCTGGAGGGCCTGCGATGCATATGATCTTTGCATAGTACACTCGCAAGATCGCCTCCAGCTTCCTTCCATGTCCACTCCATCTCCTGCGCCGCATGCCGGCGCCGCATCCGCGCCGCCGGCGGCCGTCATGCAAATCCTGTTCTCGGTCGCCTTCGTCCACCTGCTCAACGACTGCGTGCAGGCCGTACTGCCCGCCATCTATCCGCTGCTGAAACAGGAATTCGCGCTCAGCTTCACCCAGATCGGCCTGATCACATTAACCTTCCAGTGCACGGCCTCGCTGCTGCAGCCCTGGATCGGCCTGTACACCGACAAGCGCCCCTTGCCCTTCCTGCTGCCGTTCGGGATGTGCGTCACCCTGGGTGGCGTAGCGCTGCTGGCCACGGCCCCCAGCTATCCAATGCTGCTGCTGGCGGCAGGCCTGATCGGCATCGGCTCCTCGACCTTCCACCCGGAAGCCTCGCGCGTCGCGCGCCTTGCCTCGGGTGGGCGCTTCGGCTTTGCCCAGTCCCTATTCCAGGTCGGCGGCAACCTCGGTTCGGCTTTCGGTCCACTGCTGGCAGCGGCCATCATCATCGGCAGCGGGCAGGGCAGGATCGCCTGGCTGATGCTACTGGTGCTGCTGGCGGTGGCGGTGCTGGTGTTCGTGAGCCGCTGGTATGCCGGCCACCTGCGCAATGCGACCAGGAAGATCGCGGTGCATGCGGGGCCGGGCATGTCGCGCGGCCGCGTGCTATGGGCGCTCACGGTGCTGGCCCTGCTGGTGTTCTCGAAATACATCTACATGTCCAGCCTGTCGAGCTATTACACCTTCTTCCTGATCGAGAAATTCGGGGTGACGGTGGAGTCGGCGCAGATGTACCTGTTCCTGTTCCTCGCCGCGGTAGCCGCGGGCACCTTCGCGGGCGGCCCGATCGGCGACCGCATCGGCCGCAAGCGCGTGATCTGGTTTTCGATTCTGGGCGCGGCGCCGTTCGCACTCATGCTGCCGTATGCGGACCTGTTCTGGACCGCGGTGCTGTCGGTGGTGATCGGGCTGGTGATGTCGTCCGCATTCTCGGCCATCGTCGTGTTCGCACAGGAGCTGGTGCCGGACAAGGTAGGCATGATCGCCGGCCTGTTCTTCGGGCTCATGTTCGGCATCAGCGGCATCGGCGCGGCCGCGATGGGAGCGATGGCGGACACCACCGGCATCGAGTATGTGTACCGGATCGCGTCCTTCCTGCCGCTGCTGGGGATCCTGGCGATCCTGCTGCCGCGGATGGATGCGCCGAAGCGCTAGCCTACTCTCAGGCGGCCTTGCGCTCGTCCGGCGCATCCTGGCGTGCAGGCGCGGGCGCTGCGCGGATCGCGGACAGGTAGAGCAGCAGCGACGCCAGCGCACACACGAACAGCCCCAGCGGCAGCATCATCGGCCCCGATGCGGCCGACAGGATCGCCGCACCGACCAGCGGACCGGCCGCTTTTGCCAGCAGCGACGGCGCCGCCAGCGCCCCCATGATGGCGCCGTAATGGCGCGGACCGAACATGGCCCGTGGCAGGGTGCCCTTGATGATCGTCAGCACCCCGTTGCTCATCCCGTACAGCAGGCAGAACACGACCACCGCCCAGGCCTGCGTCCCAAGCAGCGCCAGCACCAGCAGCCCGAAGGGCAGGGTCGCGAACACGAAGCGGCCGACCAGCTGCGGCGCGGCGTCCTTGGCCAGCGTGCGCTCGCCGATGCGGCCCGCGACCTGCATCGGGCCGACCAGCGCCGCCAGCAGCACCGCAGTGCCCGCCGTGTGGCCGAGCGTCTGCAGCAGCGGGATCAGGTGCACCGCCAGCGCCGAGAAAATGAAGACATTCGCCGAGAAGGCCAGCGCCAGCTTCCAGAAGGCCGGATGGCGCACCGCTTCGCCGAGCGTGTGGCTGTCGCGTGGTGCGTCCGGCGCCGCCGGCAGGTGGGGGGCGTCGCGTCCCAGCCAGAGGTGCAGCGGCAGGCAGAGCGCGAGCTGCAGCAGGGCATAGGCAAGATAGGTGTCGCGCCATCCGAGCCGGGACGCGATGGCGAGCGTCAGCGGCCAGAAGATGGTGCTGGCAAAACCGGCGAACAGGGTCAGGGTCGAGATGGCGCGCGGTGCGCCGATGGGAACCTTGCGGTTGATGGTCGCAAACGCCGCTTCGTAGAGCGTCAGCGCCATCGCCAGGCCGATGACGGTCCAGGCGCCGAAATACGATAGCGTGGTGGTGCAGCGCGACAGCCAGGCCAGGCCGGCGGCGCAGACCACCGAGCCTGCCGCCATGACATAGCGGCCGCCGTGGCGGTCGACCAGGGCGCCGATGGGCGTGGCCGTGATGCCGGCCACCAGCAGGCTCCAGGAGAAGGCCGCGAACGCGGTTTCGGCATTGATGCCCAGGTCGCGCTGGATGTTTGGCGCCAGCACCGCGAAGGCGTAGTAGAGCGCGCCCCACGACACGATCTGCGTGACGGCGAGGATGCCGATGGTCCTGCGTGCTGCTGACAAGCTGTTCTCCTGATGCGGTGATGTGGCCGCGGTTCGCACCGGCGGCCTCCCTGAGAGCTCCCTGAGCCGTCACTCTACCGCAGCTGGCGTATGCGTGCCGGCTTGTCATCATCCTGTCAAATTATTTCGATAATCTTCGAAGGGTAGCCAGGCTTTTGGCTATAATTCGATAAACATGGAAATGATTGGACACGCCCTGATGGACACCAAAACCGCAATCGCGGCACTGGCCGCACTGGCCCAGGAATCGAGGCTGGCCGTGTTCCGGCTGCTGGTGGAAACCGGGCCGGCGGGCCTTGCCGCCAGCAAGATCGCCGCGGCGCTCGGCATCCCTTCGTCCTCGCTGTCTTTCCACCTGAAGGAACTCAGCCACGCAGGCCTGATCGCGCCGCGCCAGGAAGGGCGCTTCATCATCTATGCGGCGCAGTTCGACACCATGAACGGCCTGATCGCCTTCCTCACCGATAACTGCTGCGGCGGTAACCCCTGCGCGCCGGTGGGCGCACCCTCCTGCGCAACCACGACCTGATTTCTACGACCACTCTTTTATGACCACCATGAACGTACTTTTCCTCTGCACCGGCAATTCCTGCCGCTCGCTCATCAGCGAAGCGGTCTTCAACCAGCTGGCGCCCGAAGGCTGGCGCGCACTGAGCGCCGGCAGCCAGCCGATGGGCCGCCTGAACGCGCGTGCCCTGCAGCTGCTGGCGGAGAAGGGCATCCCGACCGAAGGCTATTTCAGCAAATCCTGGGACGACCTGCCAGTCACGCCGGACATCGTCGTCACCGTCTGCGCCAGCGCGGCAGGCGAGACCTGCCCGGCCTACCTCGGTCCTGTGCTGCGCACGCACTGGGGCGTGGAAGACCCGAGCCATGTCGAAGGCACGCCGGAAGAAATCACCGTCGCATTCGAAAAGGCCTACGGCATCCTGCGTGCCCGCATCGAAGCCTTCCTGGCATTGCCTCTTGCTTCACTCAGCCAGGACCGCGCCCGCTTCAAGGCGGAGCTGGACCGCATCGGCATGCTGGAGGCCTGACCCCCGTGCTGCCCGCTTTCCTGATTTTTGCCGCCACCCTCGTCCTCGTCATCTGGCAGCCGCGCGGCCTCGGCATCGGCTGGAGCGCCTCGCTCGGCGCCCTGGTGGCGCTGCTGGCCGGGGTCATCACCGTCGGCGACATCCCAGTGGTCTGGAACATCGTCTGGAACGCCACCGGCGCCTTCGTGGCCGTCATCATCATCAGCCTGTTGCTGGACAAGGCCGGCTTCTTCGAATGGGCGGCGCTGCACGTCGCGCGCTGGGGCGGCGGCAACGGACGGCGCCTGTTCATCCTGCTGGTGCTGTTAGGGGCGGCAGTGGCGGCGCTGTTCGCCAACGATGGCGCGGCCCTGATCCTCACGCCGATCGTGATCGCCATGCTGGCCGCGCTGCGCTTTACGCCGAAGGCGACGCTGGCCTTCGTGATGGCGGCCGGCTTCATCGCCGATACCGCCAGCCTGCCGCTGGTGGTGTCGAACCTGGTGAACATCGTGACCGCCGATTACTTCGGCATCGGCTTCGCGCGCTATGCGTCCGTGATGCTGCCGGTGAACCTGGTGTCGGTCGCGGCAACGCTGGCGGCGCTTCTGTGGTTCTTCGGCCGCGACATCCCGCCAAACTACGACCTGGCGCAGCTGCGCCATCCGAACGAAGCGATCCACGACCGCGCCACCTTCGTCGCCGGCTGGTGGGTGCTGGCGATGCTGCTGGCGGGCTTTTTCTGGCTCGACGAAATCGGTGTGCCCATCAGCGCCGTGGCCGCGTTTGGCGCGCTGGTGCTGTTCGCCGTGGCCGCGCGCGGCCACAAGATCGCGACGCGTGAAGTGCTGCGCGGCGCGCCCTGGCAGGTGGTGGTGTTCTCGCTCGGTATGTACCTGGTCGTCTACGGCCTGCGCAACGCCGGCCTGACCGGCTACCTGACGGCGCTGCTCGAGCGCTGCGCCGAGCATGGCGTCTGGGGCGCGGCGCTCGGCACCGGTGTTATTACTGCGGTGCTGTCCTCGATCATGAACAACATGCCGACGGTGCTGGTGGGCGCGTTGTCGATCGATGCGACCACGACTACCGGCGCGGTGCGCGAAGCGATGATCTATGCGAACGTGATCGGCAGCGACCTGGGGCCGAAGATCACGCCGATCGGCAGCCTGGCCACGCTCCTGTGGCTGCACGTCCTCGCGAGCAAGGGCATCCGCATTTCGTGGGGCTATTATTTCCGCGTCGGCCTGGTGCTGACCTTGCCGGTGCTGCTGGTGACGCTGGCTGCGCTGGCGCTGCGCTTAAGTTAACAAAGGACCTTCCATGACCAGGATCCCGAATCTCCCCAACATCAACCCCGGCCAGCTCGACATGCCGGACATGGACAAGCTGGCGCAGCAAGGCGACATGAATCATCCGCCGCGCATCCTGCTGCTGTATGGCTCGCTGCGCGAACGTTCGTTCAGCCGCTTCCTCACCTATGAGGCGGCGCGCATCCTCGAACACTTCGGCGCCGAAGTAAAAATCTTCGACTCGATGGAATTGCCGATGGCCGGTAGCGTTCCTGAGACCCACCCCAAAGTGGTCGAGCTGCGCGAGCTGTCGCTGTGGTCGGAAGGCCAGGTCTGGTGCAGCCCCGAGCGCCATGGCGCGATCACCGCAGTGATGAAGAACCAGATCGACTGGATCCCGCTGGAGCAGGGAGCGCTGCGCCCGAGCCAGGGGCGCACGCTGGCAGTAATGCAGGTGTGCGGCGGCTCCCAGTCCTTCAATGTGGTGAACACGATGCGGCTGCTGGGGCGCTGGATGCGCATGTTCACGATCCCGAACCAGTCCTCGGTGCCGATGGCCTACAAGGAGTTCGACGAGGAGGGCAGGATGCGTCCGTCCGCCTATTACGACCGCGTGGTGGACGTGATGGAAGAACTCTTCAAGTTCACGCTGTTGATGCGCGGCCGCAGCGAATACCTGACCGACCGCTACAGCGAGCGCAGCGAACGTGCGCTACGCAGGATCAACGCGCAGATCGAGAAAATCTAGGAGCCGCCATGCAGCCGGAGCGCGTACAACGGAGCAGGAAGAAGGGCTGGAAGCTGCCGCCGAATACCACCTCGGTGGCGCGTCCGGGCCGCTGGGGCAACCCATTCTCGGTGGTGCCGGACGCGCCACCGGGCGCGCCGGTCGGCACCCGCTACACCGCGATGCCGAGCGTGGCGGACGCAGTCGCCGCCTTCCGCCGCTGGCTAACTGAAGACCCGGCCGGCCGGCCGCTAGCGCAAGAGGCGCAAGTGGCGCTGCGCGGCAGGAACCTGGCCTGCTGGTGCCCGCTCGATGGGCCCTGCCATGCCGAGGTCCTGCTCGACATCGCCAACCGCTGAGCGGGCGGGGTGTGACGCTTACTTGACCGCGACCACGCTGCCGATGCCCGACACCGACTTGTTCACGATGCGCGGGTTGCCGTAATAGGTCAGGTTGCCCATGCCCTGCACCTTGGCATTGAGCTTGTCCTTGGCATGCACGCTGACGGAACCGATGCCTTCGAAGCTGACGTCGGCTTCCTGGGTGACCAGGTCCTTCGTATCGACTTCGCCCACGCCCTGGGCGCGCAGGCGCAGCTCGCGCACTTCGCCGTCGATGGCCAGGCGGCCGGCGCCGCGGTAGTTGACGTCGAGGCGCTCGCCGCGCAGTTTATTCAAGCGCATGACGCCCGCGCCTTCGCCGCGGAAGGTCTGCAGCTCCGGCAGGGTTACCACGATGCGGTCGCTGGACTCGATGCTGTTGCGGCTGCTGTCCTTCATGTGCAGGCGCAATTCGCCGTTGACCACTTCGCTGGTCACGCGGTCGATGAAGCGCGGGTCGCCGATCACCTTGAGCGAATACGCCTTGCCGGCTTCCACCGTGAGGCTGACCGGGCCATGGACGTTGATGCCCTTGAACGGCGTGACGCTGCGCACCTGTTCATCGGCGTGGGCATTGAGCGATGCGCAGGACAGGATGGCGGCGAGGATCAGGCGTTGCATGGTGGTCTCCGGTAAGTTTGGTATGAAGCCATTCTAGGGAGACGCGCTGCGGGCGGGTGGTGTTTGCGACGAACTGCACAATTGCGGGAGTGGAATGCCGGGAGGGCGGATGATGGGATTCCGGCAAGGGCGGAGGCAGGTGAAGCTGATGTCGGACGGTTTTGAGGGAATTTCCCAACAAATACAATGTTGATAGCGACAAATGATTGCGCACGATTGCGCGGATGGCAATATTGTCTAAGGGTTAAGGCTATAATTTCCTCGTCCCCTTAGAGTGAATATCATGCACATCTCAACCGTTACCCTACCTGAAATGAAGCTCGCCGGGCTGCCGCTTGCAGGTCCGTCTTCGGTTCTGGAAGCGGACTTGCCGGATACCTGGGATAGCTTCCTGGAACGCGAAAGCGAGCTGGGCGAATCCAAGGGAATGCGCTACAGCCTGCGCCTGCAAGAAAAAGACGGGGTGTACCTCGAATGCGTCGCCACCGAGGTCGCCGACCTGAATTCACTGCCGCCAGGCATGATTGCGATCCGTATCCCGGAGCGCCGCTACGCCATGCTGACGCACCGCGGTCCCATGGCACGCGTGCAGGCCACCTACACGACCGGCAACGCCGCGATGGAGCAACTGGGCATGGCCCCGGATGAAGGCGCCTGGCGCATCGAGCGTTACGATGGTCGCTACACGCCAACCCTGGATGATGGCAATCGGCCAGATAACGCCTACGACATCCTGATTCCGTTGCTTTAATTAAATTGGTGCCGGTATATTTCCCGACCGCCGGCGCCGGTAGGGCAGCTCACGCCGCCAGCATCCCTTCCCAAGGACAGGCCTAGTCTGCCTGCCGATTGTGACAGGCGTTTGACGAAACCCGCTTTTGTCAGGGCGCGTCGTCGACCGGCCGCTCGTCCGGTTCCTCGTGGGTGGCTGCGAAGACTTCGTTTTCAGCGTATTGCGTGAGCTCCTCGCCGCCGTCGAGCATGACCTCGGGCGGATGGAGCATATCGTGCAGCATGTCGCGCAGCGCGGGCGTGTCCCAGGCGACGCCGGCGCGCTCGCAACGCTGGATGTAGTTGAGCACTTCGCGGTTCTGCGCAGGGCTCAGCGGTAGCCCATGCCAGGCGCCAGTGGGCGACAAATCGGATTTCATCGTGACCTCCTCCGCGGCCGTCGGCCGCTTGCGTCCACTATACGCCGCGCGGCCCGGCAGGGCGCACGGGACGGCAGCGTATCCCGGCTGTCCGCCGAGCCCGTTTTCACACCATCTGGAACACGAAATGTTGCAATACGGCTAACGTGCGCTGTTCCGTTACTTGCGGGTCTACACTCGATTCGCTCGACATCAGCCGATGTCAAAAACAGGAACGCCGCCCGGTTAATCCAGGAGCGGCAACCCGGGCCAGTCAAAAAAACAGGAGAACACCATGCAGAAAAACCAAGTCGTCAAGAAATTGCTCGCAGTGACAGCAGTCGCCGCCATGTTCAGTGCATTCGGCGTGCAGGCGCAAACCAGCGGCCAGACCGCGCAGTCGATGACCAACCAGACGGCAACCGGCAAACAGAACATGACCGGCAAGACTGCCGCTGACGGCACCGTCAACAATACCAGCAGCCAGGGCATGGAAGACCGCAGCGCCACTGCCGGGGCCAAGGGCATGACCCACGCCGACGGCGCCAAGCCGCATACCGGCGCCACCGACACCGCACAGACCAGCTCGGGCGCATCGGGCGCCGCGGGCGCCACCGGTTCGGGCGCGGCCAAGCTGACCGCGGCGGACAAGAAGGGCATCATGGACATGGCAATGGCCGACATGGCCGAAGTCGAAACCGGCAAGCTGGCGCTGAGCAAGTCGCAGAATGCCGAGGTCAAGACCTTCGCCCAGCAGATGGTCGACGACCACGGCAAGGCGCTGGCCGAAATCCAGGCGCTGGCGCAGTCGAAAGGCGTGACCCTGCCGACCGAGCTCGATGCCAAGCACAAGGCCATGTCGGCCAAGCTGGAAAAGCTCAGCGGCGACGCCTTCGACAAGGCCTACATGAAGCAGGCTGGGCTGGCTGACCACAAGGCGACCCATGCCAAGCTGAAGTCGATCTCCAAGAACGCCAAGGATCCGGATGTGAAGGCAGCCGCCGAGAAGACCATGCCGACCGTCGAGCAGCACCTGAAGGCGGCCCAGCAGATGTCGATGGCCAAATCCGGTACGACGTCGGGCAAATAAGCAGTTCAACAAGCAGTTCAATAGGCAGGTGAGCGCGCGATCGAGCGGGTTTGCCGGCTAGTCATCAGCACCGCGCCGGCGGGACGTTCGCGTCCTGTCGGCGCATCCGTGCGTCAAGGAGAATCACATGCAGAAAACACAGCGCATCCACACCGTGCTCGCAGCCTCGCTCGCCGCGGCGATGTTCGGCCTTGCGCCGGCCCAGGCCCAGACTGCCCCGGCAGCCCAGGGCGCAGCGGCGCCTGCTACTGCACCCGCGCCGGCCGCCAAGCTGTCCGACGCAGATCGCGACGCGCTCGCCGACCTGGCCATGGCCAACATGGCCGAGATCGCGACCGCAAAAATTGCGCTCAGCAAGAGCGCCAATCCCGACGTCAAGGGCTACGCCCAGCGCATGGTCGACGACCACACCAAGGCCCAGGCCGAAGTGCAGGCGCTGGCCAAGGCCAAGGGCGTGGAACTGCCCACCGAACTGAACGTGAAGTACAAGGCCAAGTCGGCGATGCTGCAGGCCCTGAAAGGCGAGATCTTCAACCGCACCTATATCAAGCAGTCGGGTCGTACCGACCACCTCGACACCCACAGCAAGCTCAAAGACCACCTCGATGACCTGAAGGATCCCGAGGTCAAGGCGCTGGTGACCAAGATCCGCCCGATCGTCGAGCAGCACCTGATCATGGCCGAAGAAATGATCGCCAAATCCGGACGCTCCACCATGGGAACGGCGGGCGCACCGACGAAGTAAAAACCGTCGGCTACCCGTAGGGTGGGCGGGTCTCCCGCCCACGCGGTGATAGTTTGCAGAGAGATCATCCGGCACGTGAGCGGAGCGGGTACCAATCACAGCGTGGGCGGAGCGGGTACCAATCACAGCGTGGGCGGAGAATCCGCCCACCCTACGATTCTCGCTAAGCCTGCGGGCTGCCCTTCCATTTCCCCTCGATGCGCTCGATAACAATCTCGATCCCGACGATCGCCTTGAGCATGCCGTCGATATAGGCCGGCGGCGCATCCGCGACCGACCATGGCTGCGCCTGCGTGGCTTCGTGGTGGCCGGTCTGGCTGTGAAGGAGGCCTAGCAGCCAGGCTGGATCTCCCACCGCCCGCAGGCGTCCGTGCACGTGCACCACGTGGTAATCCCAGGTCGGCACCACGCGCCCACCCGTGGCCGCCTTTTCGTTCTGATCCGGCGGTATGTAACTGGCCGGGCCGCGGAACACCACCAGCACCGGCTGCCCGGCGCGGCGCCACACCGGATTGGCGCGGGCGACGTGCGCGCGCAGCACCCCTTGCGGTTCGGATTCGACAAATTCGAAAGGCAGGTGGTCGGCATCCGGCAATTCGCCGTCGTGGGTGACGAGCATGCCGAGCGCGTGCCCGGCGATGAGTGCCTGCATCGCTTGCGGGTCCGGCTGGCGGTGGCGGGGCGGAAGGTACATCAGCTGCCTCCCACGACGACGACTTCGGTCTTGAGCGAATTGGCGACGTAGCAGCGCTCGTGGGCGAGATGGTGGACTTCGTCCAGTTCGGTGCTGGTCGGCTGAACTTCGCCGTCGAATACGATGGCGGGGCGCAGCTCGATGCGCGTCATGGCCATGCGGCCTTCGCTGTCCTTGTCGAGGAAGCCGACGGCGCGGTCGACATAGCTGTCCACCGTGAAGCCGCGCTGCCCCGCGATCGACAGGAAGAACAGCATGTGACAGCTCGACGCGGCGGCCACCAGGGCTTCTTCCGGGTCGACCGCCGCCGGGTCGGACATCGGCACCGGCACCGACAGCGGTGAGGACGAAGCGGGCACGCGCAGGCCGCCGTCGAACTGCCAGTCGTGGGCGCGGCTGTAGCGCCCGTCGAGGAAAGCCTGGCCGGCACGCTGCCAGCTCACCTGTGCTTCAAACTGTTTCATTGGTCCCCCATTGTGGTCGAACCATCATCATAGGCAGCGGCTTGGCTTGCTCAAAGTACCAATCCGCGCGAAGATGGGCGTACCAATTTTATGCACATCCACGACCTCTTTGCCACGCTTCCTCTGGACCGCGCCGGCGCGACCCCACTGTTCCGCCAGCTCTACGCCTGGCTGAAGGACGCCATCCTGCAGGGCAGGGTGGCTCCCGGCGCGCGCCTGCCTGCCACGCGTGACCTGGCGGCAATGCTGGAGGTATCGCGCCAGACCGTGCTGGCCGCCTACGAGCAGCTCACGGCCGAAGGCTACCTGTGCGGCGGGGTCGGGCGGGGCACTTTCGTGGACGCGGCGCTGCCGGTGGCCCGACATGCACCGTCTTCTCCCGCCGGCCTGTTGCGCCCCTTGCCGGAACGCGGCGCCGCAATGGCCGCGGCCATGTCGCGGGTGCGCTACCACGACGGCCCGGTGCGCGCCTTCCGCCCCAGCATGCCGGGCCTGGACCTGTTCCCCTTCGACGTCTGGCGCAAGCTCGAACTGCGGGCGCTGCGCCGCCCCGGTCCCCACCTCGGCTACAGCGAGCCCGCCGGCTACCAGCCTTTGCGTGAGCTCCTGTGCGCCTACCTGCGCGCCTCGCGCGGCGTGGTGTGCACGCCCGAGCAGATTGTGATCACCTCCGGCTCGCAGCAGGCGCTGTACCTGCTGGCCCACCTGTTGCTGGCGCCCGGCGACGGCGTCTGGGTCGAGTCGCCCGGCTACCAGGGCGCCTGCGCCCCGATGACGGTGGCCGGCGCGCGCATCTGCACGGTGCCGGTGGATGCCGAGGGCATGGACGTGGCCTATGGCGCGGCCCACTACCCGGATGCGCGCATGGTGTTCGCCACGCCCTCGCACCAGCTGCCGCTAGGCGTCACCATGAGCCTGGGCCGGCGCCTCGCGCTGCTGCGTTGGGCGGTCGCAAACCGCGCCTGGGTCATCGAGGACGATTACGACAGCGAATACCGCTACACCGGCCCGCCGCTGGCTTCGCTGCAAAGCCTGGACAGCGCCGGCTGCGTGATCTACGTCGGCACGCTCTCGAAAGTGCTGTTCCCCGGCCTGCGCCTGGGCTATGTGGTGGCGCCGCCTGCATTGGCCGAACCGCTGGCGCGCGCCAAGGCCGTGGTCGACCGCCACAGCGCCATCGTGCCGCAGATGGTGCTGGCGGATTTCATCGGCGAAGGCCATTTTGCACGCCACATCCGGCGCACCCGCGAGGCCTACGCCGAGCGGCGAGAGGCACTGCTCGGCGCGATCGATACGCGCCTGGGCGACCGATTGCGCTGCGGGCCGTCGGATGCGGGCCTGGATCTGTGCGTGCATTTCCGCCCCGATGCCAATGGCAGCTTCCCTGATGAAGCGCGCGTGGCGCAGGCGGCGCTGGATGCCGGCATCGAACTGCGCCCGCTGGCCTATTACGCGAATCCGCAGGCAGTGCCGGCATGCGCGGTCGATCCGGGTTTGCTGCTGGGGTTTTCGGCGGTCGGTCCGGAGGACATCCGGCGCGGCGTCGATGGGCTGGCCGCGGTGATGGCAAACCGCGGCTGATTTATACTCCTGCAATGACCGCTTCGCTTACCCCTACCCGCTGCTCCTGGGCCAACATGGCCAACCCGCGCTATCTGGCCTACCACGATCACGAGTGGGGCGTGCCCTGCCACGACGAGACCACCCTGTTCGAGATGCTCAACCTCGAAGGCGCGCAGGCCGGCCTGTCGTGGGAGACCATCCTGAACAAGCGCGATACCTACCGCGCCGCCTTTGATGGCTGGGACGCTTCAATCATCGCACGCTACGGCGACGCCAAGACCGCCGAATTGCTGGCCAACGCCGGCATCGTGCGCAACCGCCTGAAAGTGGCGGCGGCGATCACCAATGCCAAGGCCTACCTCGTCATGCGCGAGCAGGGACTGACACTGGATGCCTACCTGTGGGGCTGGGTCGACGGCAAGCCGATCGTCAACGACTGGCCCGATGGCGCGCGCCCGGCGAAGACCGAGCTGTCGGACCGCATCTCGAAGGACCTGGCCAAGCGCGGCTTCAAGTTCGTCGGCTCGACCATCATCTACGCCTACATGCAGGGCATCGGGATGGTGGACGACCATGACCGAACCTGCTTCCGGCGCGCCGGGCGTCGCCACGCGGCACGCTGACATGGACCTGCGCGCGCACTGGCGTGGCCGCGAACGCTATACGGTGTTCGCCACAAGCTACGGCGACGGCGCAGAGGCGCGCGCGCTGCAGGCCGACTGGTATGCCGATCCGGATCGGCCGGCGCGGCTGCACATCGTGGCGCTTACGACGGAGCTGCAGCCTGGCTTTCACCGTATCCCGCAGGACGACCCGCGCCTGACACTGACCTTATTGGCCATGCCGCTCGATGCAGCGCTGGTGCAGCTAAGCGCGCAGCCCGATGCCGTCTTCCTCGATGCCGTCCCTGGCGCCGGCTTCGTGCGCCCGCTCGCGCGTATCGTCGCGGCTGAAGCGCGCCTGTCCGCCACCGCGCTGGACGAGGAACAGCGCGCGGCGCTGGCGGGGCAGGGCTTCGTGTTCGGCAGCGATAACGAAGCCGTCTTCGCCAGCCGCAAGCCGCGCCTGCCGGTGCCACCCGTCCCCGAACGGCGCGCGCTAGTCATCGGCGCAGGCCTGGCCGGTGCGGCCGCCTGCGCCGCACTGTGTTTGCGCGGCTGGGAAGTCACCCTGGTCGAGCGCCACCCGGCGCCCGCCATGGAAGCCTCCGGCAACCTGGCCGGCATCTTCATGCCGCTGCTCTCGCGCGACGACAACATCCCGACCCGCCTGACCCGCGCCGCCTACCTGTACGCGCTCAGGGCCTGGCGCCAGTTGGGCGGTATCGACGGCGCCATCGAAGGCCAGGCCTGCGGCGTGCTGCAACTGGCGCGCGACGCCGATCATGCGGAAGTCTCGCGTGTCATCGCACGCGAAGGAAACTACCCGCCGGAGTTCGCGCGCTGGCTCGAACAGATAGAAGCTGAAGCACTGCTCGGCCTTCCCGCACCGGATGGCGCCTGGCTGTTCGGGCAGGGCGGCTGGGCGCGTCCCGGCAGCGTGTGTGAAGCAATGCTGGCCGCCTGCGGCGATCGCCTCACGCGGCGCTTCGGCGTGGGCAGCGTCGCGCTCGAAAATGAAGACGGCCAATGGCTGGCGCGCGCCGAAGATGGAACGGTCGTCGCAGGTGCGCCGACCGTGGTGCTGGCTGGCGGCGCCGGCGCGCGCCGGCTGGCGCAATCGGCCGACCTGCCGCTGGCCGCGCTGCGCGGGCAGGTCACCCATTTGCCAGGCGGCGCCGCACCCAGCCTGCCGCTGGTGCTGTGCCGCGAAGCCTACCTGACCCCGGCGGCGGGCGGCATCCTTTGCGCCGGCGCCACCTATGACCTCGACGAGGACCCGGGCCTGCGCGCATCGAGCCAGCAGGAGAACATCGACCGCCTGCGCGGCCTGGTGTCCGATCCGCTCGCAGCCGAAGGCGTACCGCTGGCAGGGCGCGTGGGTTTTCGCTGCGTGGCCCCGGACCGCCTGCCACTGGTCGGCCGCCTGCCGGATTTCGCCGCCGCCGGCGCCACCGAACGCCTGCGCGACGTCCCGCGCCATCCCGGCCTGCACTGCCTGCTCGGCTATGCCTCGCGCGGCCTGATCTGGGCGCCGCTTGCAGCCGAACTGCTGGCGGCGCAGCTCGAGGGCGAGCCGCTGCCGCTGGAATCCGCGCTGGTCGACGCGCTCGATCCGGCGCGCTTCGTGTTGCGTGCGCGGCGGACAGGGGGCGGGCGTCCAGCCTGATTCCGGTCCTGCCGTCCTGCGAATCTATGCAGCTTGGCGGGCATGATCGAGACCCTGCGAACGTCGGGATTATTGTTGAGTTTTTCCTCAGTCGGCGCATAATCGGCGCCATACTCAACAGTTATCCAAGAGGACGATCTTGGCCACTCAAGGTTCTGCGCAAAGGCCGCATTGCGGCGGCCCGGTATCCAACTTGGCCAGCATCCTGCTGGTAGCCACCCTGGCGGCATGCGGCATGCGGCGGCGGTGGCGGCGGTTCTCCGGTACCCGCGCCGCCGGTGGTAGTGACGCCACCCCCGCCGCCGCCAGTCGCGGCGCTGCCGGGTAGCTACGCCGATCCGGTCATCTATTCGGGCGCGGCCTCGGGCGCACTGGCCAGCGCGACGGAGAACGCCGCCACGGTCCAGACGCGCATCACCCTGGAGGGCCGTCCGCTTGATTATTCCGCCACTACCGGCCACCTGACGGCCACCGACCTGCAGACCGGGCAGCCCGCGGCATCCTTCTTCTACGTCGCCTACACCGCCGGCGCACTGCCGGCGGCGCAGCGACCGATTACCTTCTTCTACAACGGCGGGCCGGGTTCGGCGTCGATCTGGCTGCACCTGGGTTCCTTCGGGCCGCGCCGGCTGGCCACCACCTTTCCGTCCACCGAGCCGCCCGTGACTGCGCCGGCGCTGGTCGACAACCAGGAAACGCTGCTGGACCATTCCGACCTGGTCTTCGTCGACGCCATCGGCACCGGTTACTCGCAGGCGATCGCACCGCGCACCAATGCCCAGTTCTGGGGCGTCGACCAGGACGCAGCGGGCTTCCGCGACTTCGTGCGCCGCTATCTCGCCGCCAACAACCGGCAGGCCTCGCCGGTCTACCTGTTCGGCGAATCCTACGGGGGGCCGCGCACGGCCGTGCTGGCCAACCTGCTGGAAACCGCCGGGGTGCGCGTGGCCGGCGTCATGCTGCAATCGCCCGCCATGAATTACAACGCCAACTGCGGCGTGTTCGATCCCGGACAGGTCAGCTGCGAAGGCTATCTCCCGAGCTATGCGGCTGTGTCCGCCTACCAGCAAAATGGCGGCAGCCTGCCGACCGACTTCTCGTCGGTACTGCAGCGGGTGCGCGAGTTCGCCGCCGGCCCTTACCGCAGCGAGGTCGGTCCTTTCCTGGCCAGCGGCGCGCCGCCGAGCGATGCTACCCTGACGCAGCTGGCCGGCTATACCGGTCTGCCGGTGCTGACCTGGCGCCAGGATTTTTCGATGGTGCCGGGCGCCTACCGCGCGCGCCTGCAGCCGGGGCAGGTGATCGGGCGCTACGATGCCCGGGTCCGGGCGCCTATCGGCAGTGCGCTGGCGGCCGGCGGCGACCCTTCGCTGACGCTGATCGGCAATGTCTTCAATAGCACCATCCGAACGTATCTCGAGACCGAACTGCGCTATACCGCGATCACGCCCTACCTGGGCTCCAACAACGTGCTGAACCTATGGAACTTCAGCCATGACGGCAAGGCGCTGCCGGACACGATCCCGGACCTGGCCGCGGCCCTGACCCTCAATCCCGCCATGAAGGTCCTCGCCATGGGCGGCTACCATGACCTGGCGACGCCGTTCTACCAGACCGAGCTCGACCTGGCGCGGTTGGGCGTGGGCGCCGGCATCCAGATCCGTAACTACGACAGCGGGCACATGAGCTATCTCGACGACCGCGTGCGCCGCCTCCAGAAAGCCGATCTGCGCGCCTTCTACAACAGCGTATCGGTGGCACAATGAAAACCATGTATCTGTTTTTAATACTTGTGGGTACAGCGGCCGCCGCCGCCGCCCAGGCGCCGATCGGTGTCGACGGCACGGTGCCGCCGGCGCTGCGTACCCGTCCGGCCGAAGCGCCGGCGGCAACTGGCGCGGCGCTGAGCGCGCAGGCACTGGCCAAGCTGGAGAAGCAGTTCCGGGCGGCTGACGTCGACGGCAACGGCAGCCTGTCGGTCGACGAGGCGAAGAACTTCGGCTTCGTTGCCAGGCATTTCGATGAGATCGACACCGGGCGCCGTGGCGCCGTGAGCTTCGATGACCTGCGCAACTACCTGGTGCGTGCGAAGGGCGACCGGCGCTAGACCTTCGGCCGCCAGACCTTGCGGTGACGGGTATTCCCTGCCAGATGGTCTGCTGCTTGTGGTTAAGCCTGAAGCGAAAAGCGTGATGCAAAGCGTTGAGAAGGCTGGGCTGAAAGGCCGCCTTCGGCCAAAATCGGTAGTTTGTGAACCTTAACAGCAAGTTTGGATGCAGCTCAACTATCACCGGATTTGGCTCTCGTAAGTGATTTTTCGCCCGATAGGCTCCCTACCCGCGGTCAGGTCTAAGTGTCGATCGTGCTGTCATTCATCCGCTTCGGTCCAGCTTGGTCGGTCAACTAGTAGGGCGTCTATATCAAGATTTAACGAAAATGCGTATTTGTTGTTCAGAAGCTATTGCATCTTCAATTTAGTCAACAGCTTGCGATGGCGCGCTTTCTGGACTGCAAGCCGAATTTGGTAAGATCGCCAATTGCTGCCTATTTCGCGCGACAGCCCAAAGTCGACTCGGCGCGCCTGAGTACACATGAACGTGACACCTATGCCGATACATCAGAACGGTACATCCTTCGTTCCCGGGACACACCGCGTCAATGCACTTTTAAGCTTTGTGAACTGGACGTGCACGCCGGTCGGTTTGCCGGAAAATTGGCCAAGCGAGCTAAAAAACGCTCTGTCGCTGATTTTGAACACGCATCAGCCGATGGCCCTCTGGTGGGGTGGGGAACTCATTCACTTCTATAACGATGCCTATCGTGATCTGCTGCCGGAGGCGCAGCGCGACACAGCATTCGGATTGCCGGTCCGCACCGTTTATCCTGAAGCATGGAACCTGGTTCAGCCGCAAATTGATTTCGTGATGTCGGGACAGGGGTCGACATGGCACGAGAACCAGAAGTTCACGACCTTGGAAGGTGACTCAACAACAGTCGAACGTTGGTGGACCTATGGTTACAGTCCTATCTACGTGGGCGCGTCCGTGGGCGGAATCTTGGTGGTCTGCACGGAAACGACGAAGGAGCAATTAGCTCGCATGGAATCGGACAAGCTCACGCATTCACTGGCGCAAGAGGTCGCGCGGCGTACACTTGTCGAAACCCAGCTGCGCGCTGAACGGGTGCGGCTCGACGCCGTACTCGATACGCTACCGACGGGCCTGGCCATAGTTGGCTATCCTGAAGGCACGATCCTATACCAGAATCCGAAGGCCTCAGAGCTGCTGGGCATGGATCAGCTGCCAAAGGACGCGGTCCAGGATATCGAAAAAAACTACACGGCCATTCACCCGGATGGCCGGCCTTACGAGGCGGATGAGTACCCGTCGGTCATGGCGTTTCAAATCGGGCGGCAAATAGGTCCGGTCGACATGCTGTATCAACGCGGGGATGAACGCATCATCCTGACCGTGCGCTCGTCGCCAGTGTACGATCCACAAGGGAGACTGGACCAGGTCGTCACCATCTTTGACGAGGTTACCCAGACCAGGGAAGTGGAAAAGGACAAGCTACTCTATCGGGCTATTGCGAGCCATATCCCGCATGGCGCGGTGTTTCTGGTCGACAGCGATCTGCGCTATGTTCTGGCCGATGGGCCTGCCTTACGCAACACAGGATTGGACTCGACTCAATTCGAAGGCAAGCATCTGTCTCAGGTCGTCCCGCCGTCAGATCTACCGACTGTGATTGCCGACTACGAGACTATGTTGCGTGGAGAACCGGTGTTTCGCGAACACGAGGCCGGTGGCCGGCACTTTGCCACATACGGCACCTACATCCCCTGCTCGAACGGTCCACACCTTGCTCTAGCCGTCTCCTACGATGTCACAGACCGGCTGCAGCGCGAGGCTCGGCTACAGCTTGTGGACAAGATCGCCCGCGCGACGAATACGGCCACGACTGAGAATGAAGTTTTGTTGCATGCCGTTCAAGCGCTAGGAACCTATCTGGATGCAGCGTTTTGCGGCTTTGCTGAGGTGCGCGGCACAACGTCTACCTATCGTGGCTGGGCGCGCGACGGGCAAAAGGCACTAACGGGATCATTGCGCCCTGCATGGGTCAACTCGGTGAGGGATGAATTGGATCAGTCCGCGGAGCCTGTCTTTCGCAACGAGGAGGTCCCTTTCGAGTTCCCACTTAAGCCGGGGCTGCCAGGGCGTTTTTCCCAACTCATTCTCCCGATACTCACCGAAGGACGCGTTGTGGCGTGCCTGGTAATTGGACGGCAGGACGGTAATTCGTGGAGTGCCGATGACGTGAGTCTGGCCCGTCAGGTGGTTGATGGGGCCTGGGCTAAAGCGGACCGGCTTCGGCTCATCGAGCAACTGCGCCGAATGGATCTGAAAAAGGACCGCTTCCTGGCGACGCTCGCACACGAAATACGAAATCCGCTTGGGGCGATCGTAACCGGAACGAATCTCCTGTCGCTATTGCCATCGACACGCGACGAAGTTGTGCAGATGACGGTTGAACGGATCAAGCGGCAACTCGACCTGTTGCGGCGTTTAGTAGATGACCTAACGGACATCTCGCGCATCAAACACGGAAAAATTCATCTGCAAACCAAGCGTTTTGACCTGCGCGAGGCGATTGAGCTGGCCGTCGATATGCACCGTCCCCTGTTGAGCAAACGCGACCACTCCCTGGAAATGGGTCTTGGTACGGAACCTTGCTACGTCCATGTCGACAAAGATCGGATGGTGCAGGTAGTTGGAAACCTGCTGAACAATGCGGCCAAATACACGCCTCAGTTCGGGGCGATTACGGTGGAACTCGAACGCAGCAGGTCGGCCATCATGGTTCACGTCAAGGACAACGGTATTGGCATTGAACCTGAGGCGATTCGTTCGATTTTCGAGATTTTTGTTCAGGACGATCATCGTGCCCCGACGATGCATCGCGATGGCTTGGGGATCGGCTTGGCGCTAGTCAAGCACCTCGTCCAGCTGCAAGGGGGAGAGGTCGCCGTGACAAGCGCAGGACGCGGGAAAGGCAGTTGTTTCACCGTAAGCCTACCCGTGGCGGAAGTCCAGTAGAGCTTGACATCGCTTCCTCTGGCGGCAGATTCGCAAGGACAATGCAACTACGGCGCCGCATAGGCTTCGGCTTGATGAACCACATACAAAGCCGCTCGGACTTCCTGTGCCGAGTTGCCCGCCCTAGAACCTTGTAAGGATTAGTGCAAACGCTGACTATAGACCTCACGAAGGTCTGCATGGGTCGTGGAAAACATAGGCTACAAATCAATCGCAATCGGCCAGAAGCAGACCCAGGACATGCAAGACTTTGGGTTCGCCCGAGTTGCATCCATCATTGGAAGCAGCCAGTGGCGGACGAGCCGCGCAGGCCAAGCGATTTGCTTAGGGCGCCGCGGACTGTTGTTCCCAAGCCCTCAGTTACTTCCCGAGAGCAAATTGTCAAATCCATCGCGGTATAATTGACTTACAGTAACTTTTTCGGTCCGCCGGCCCCTGCGATGGAAGACTCACCACAATCGAACGAGCTGTTCCTGTTCCTGGCGTCCACCGCGCACGACATGAAGAACTCGATCAGCGTCCTGTCCGGCACGCTCGAGCGCCTGCTGGACGACGCCTCGCCCGAGACCGAAAAAGCCTATCCGCAGATGGCGCAGATGCTGTACCAGACGCGCCGCCTGAACGACAGCCTGATGCAGTTGCTGGCCTTGTACAAGCACGTCGGCACGCCGGAATACCCGTTCGACGTGCAGCCGATCGAGGCCGGCCAGCTGATCGAGCAGGTGGTGGCGCTCGAGCGTGTGCTGCTGGAATCGCGCGGCATCGCGCTCGAACTCGATGTCGAGCCCGAGCTGGTCTGGCATGTCGACGAAGACCTGATCGTCGGCGTGGTCTCGCATGCGATCAACAACGCCGTGCATTACACGCGCGACCGCATCCGCTTGTCGGCGCGCGAGCGCGATGGCTGGCTGGAGATCCGCGTCGAGGACAACGGCGCCGGCTACCCGGCTTCGCTGCTGGAGGCGGGCAGCGCGGCGCTGAGCGGCACCGCCAGCGGCGTGAACTTCCTGACCAATAGCGCGGGCCTGGGCCTGCACTTCTCGCGCGAGGTCGCGAAGATGCACCGCCACCGCGAGCGTGCCGGCACGGTGCGGCTCGAGAATGGCGGCGCGCTTGGCGGCGGCTGCTTCATCCTGGCGCTGCCATGAACGCCTCCATTAACGCTTTCAACCCGCCCGCCGTCGCCGACCAGGTCGACTGGGCCGGCAAGAACTACCTCGTCGTGGACGACTTCATCGGCGTGCGCCAGCTGCTGCGCGAAGCGCTGCGCAGCCTGGGGGCGCGCAACATCGACCAGGCTTCCAGCGGCGGCGAGGCCATGGGCTTGCTCAACAAGACCCGCTACGACGTGGTGCTGTGCGACTTCAACCTGGGCGAGGGCAAGAACGGCCAGCAGGTGCTGGAAGAAGCGCGCATGCGCAATTTGCTGCTGCCATCGAGCGTATTCCTGATGGTCTCGGCCGAGAAAAGCGTCGAGTCGGTGATGGGCGCGGCCGAGCACCAGCCGGACGCCTACCTGGTCAAGCCGATCACCGAGGGCGTGCTGCTGTCGCGCCTGAACCGCGTGTGGCGCAAGAAGCAGGTGTTCAACCTGATCGACCAGGCCTATCTCGAGAAGGATTACCTGCGCGCCGCGCGCCTGTGCGAGGAGCAGGTCGCCGGTAACAAGGTGCACGAGATCGACCTGCTGCGCATGAAGGCGCGGCTGATGGAACGCAGCGGCGAGCCGGGCAAGGCGCGCGAGACCTACGAGCGCGTGCTGGCCCAGCGCGAGTACCAGTGGGCGCGCTCGGGCCTGGCCAAGATCCGCCTCGCCGACGGCGACTACGAGCAGGCGCGCCAGATGTTCCAGACTGTGATTGCCGAGAACCGCTACTACATCGACGCCTACGACCAGCTGGCCCTCAGCTACCAGAACATGGGCCAGCACGAGGAAGCGCTCAGTATCCTGGAACGCGCGGCCAAGCTTTCGCCGAATTCCGTGCCGCGCCAGCGCAACCTGGGCCAGGCCTGCCTGAAGCTGGGCAACGTGGGCATGGCGGAGAAGGCCTTCCGCAAATGCATCGCGATCGGCGAATACTCGATTCGCAAGACGCCGGACGCCTACCTCGGCCTGGCGCGCGTGTGCGGCCTGAAGAACGACCCGAAGGAAGCGCTGCAGCTCTTGATCGCGGTGCAGCGCGATTTCGGCGCCGAGCATCCGGACATCGAGCTGCGCGCGAAGATCACCGAAGGCCTGGTCTACCACGAGAGCGGCGACTACCGCCGTGCGCGCAAGGCCGGCGACGAGCTGGAGGCGCTGCTGCAGGCCAAGCCTGAACGCCCGGACGTGCCGACCTGCCTGGAGATGGCAACGCTGCTGTTCGCGGTCGGCGTCAAGGAAGCGCCGGTGGAGCTGCTGTGCTACGTCATCCGCAACAACCACGACAACCAGCTGCTGCAGGACGAGGTGCAGAAGATTTTCGAGAAAGCGCGCATGGGCGAGGAGGGCGAAGCCCTGATCCGGGGTGCGCGCAAGGAAGCGATCGATTTGATGAACCAGGGCGTGCTGCTCTGGAAGACTAACAAGCTGGCCGAAGCCGTGGAATGGATGCGCAATGCCCGCGCCGCGCTGCCGCACAACGTGCGCATCCTGTTCAATTCTGCGCAGATCTTGGTATCGCACATGCAGCAGCGCGGCTACAGCGTGGAACTGTCGGAAGAGGCGCATGGCGTGCTGGCGCACGTCGACCGGCTGCAGCCGGGGCAGCAGCGGTTTGCGCAGTTGATGGAGCAGTTGATGCTGCTGGTGCCGAAGGTGGAGGAGCCGGTGGAGGAAGCGGTTGGGGATGCGGCGGGTGGGGAGGCTGTCGCTGCTTGAGTTGGTGGCTGTTCGACGAGCTTGGGTTCCGGCCTTCGCCGGAACGACGGTTTTAAGGTGGCGAACTACGGCGTCTCTTCCAACCATCAAATGATGAACCGTCATTCCCGCCACTGGCGGCAATGACTCCCGGCGAAGGCCGGGGATCCAAGGTTGTTCGTATCCCGCTAACGCATCAGCGGCACCGCTCCCGAACATCCGCACACGGAGCCCGCTCCGGCGCATCCCCATGCCGCCGCACCAGCTCCGCACACAGTACCCCCACATCGATCGTGCCATCTTCCTTGCGGGCCGCCTTGGCCGCACCGGCCAGCGCGCATTCGCCGATGTACTGTCCCAGCGCCCGGTAACTCTCGAACTGCGTCTCGTCGAACCACTGGTCCGCCGTGCTCTCGTGCGGGTAGGACGGGTGTACCTTCCGGTAGTTGAGCAAATCGGCGTTCTCGCGCCCGACGATGGCCGGTTTTAGATAGAGCAGGGTGCCGTCGACGCCGTTCTGGTCGACCTGGCTGTAGCGCACCGTGCCGACGGCGCAGCTGGCGCCGCACAGGCCTTCGCCGCCGCGCTGGGCGAGTTTGGAGACGTCGAGGTCGATGCGCACGTGCAGGTCGGTCGCGCATTTGCGGATGGCGTTGCCGAGGTCTTCGAAGGACAGGCCGCCGTCGCTGGCGACGTCCACTGCGATGATCAGGCGGCAGCGCCGCCGCACCAGTTCGTAGATCCCGAGGTTGTCGAAATGCCCGCCGTCGGACAGGTAGACATAGCTGGCGTCGGCATTGGTCAGGCCGAACAGCTCGGCCAGGAGGCTGAACAGGCCGACCGGCGGCGACGACTGCTGCCAGGCTGCCTTGCGCGGATTGGGGCACCAGCGGCCGAGGCGCACGTTAAACATCGTCATCAGGAAGTTCAGCGGCGGCGAGGAGTGCGCGCCCATGTTCGGGCTGGCCGCGGCGCCGGACACCGCCACCGCCATCCCGAGCCGCACGCCGGCGTCGTCGTCGGCGCCGGGCCCCGAGCGCGAGCCATACAGGTCGGTCGGGCGGTAGGAGCCGCGGGTTGCATCATTCCTTGCGTCGCCGCTCGCGGCCTGCTCCGGCAACTCGAAGCCGCAGTAGCGCGGCGTGAAGGTGAACGAGGCGGCCTTGCGGGTGCGCCATGCGAGTTCTTCGCCGCCGACCAGGTTGAGCGAGGTATTGATGATGTGGCAGGGCCGCTGGTGCTTCAGGTCTTGCAGCAGCGGGTCGTCGCCAGGGTCGAAGCCGGTGAACGGGTGGGGATTGCGTGCGCGGCTGCTGGCGCCGAAATAAGCGCGCACCAGCCGGTTCCGGTACAGCATGTAGAGCGAAAACTTGTTGATGTCGACGCGCCAGCCGAGCACCAGTGCAGCGCTGAGGAAGCCGCCGAAGGCCCATGCCAGTTGCGTGCCGCCCGTTGCCAGGGTGGCGCTGGCATGGGCGCCATATACGCAGACGAGGCTGATTGCACCCTTGCAGGCGATGGTCGGGGGCGCGACCACCAGCTGCACCAGGGTGCCGAGCAGGGCGAACACGCCGGCCGTGAACACATAGGGCGCCAGGCGCGCGGCCAGGTCGAGCCGCCAGTCGGCCGTGCGCATGCCGGTCGCGCTGCCGCTGCCGGCCTTCAGGCCGAACCAGGTCACGATCAGCCAGCCGAACAGGGTGGTGATGTGGCCCCACGGGTTGTAGGTCAGCCACGCCCAGTGCAGCAGCGGCGCCATGAAGAAGGCGATGCCGAACATCGTGACCCAGGCCAGCGCGAAGATCCAGGCCCAGGCGCCCTGGCGGCTCCACCATTCGCGGCTGGCGTCGCTGTACATGCGGCCGACCAGGCCGATCATCAGGGTCATGGTGCTGGCGAACAGCGCCATCATCAGCGGCATGCCGAAGGTAGTGAGGGCGATGGCATTGTTCAGCACCGGGTGCGTGGCCGGCTGCGGCAGCACTGCCAGTCCGAGCAGCAGCAGCACGGTGCCGATGGTGAGTGCACCGATGGCGCAGGCCAGGTGCGCCCCGCCTTCGATCAGCTCGTTGCGCGTCACGTCGGCCGATGGGCGGTTGGGCTGGAACCAGGCAGCGATGCCGAGGGCGACGGCCAGCAGGAAGAGCACTGCGGCGAGCACCAGCAATCCGTTCACCAGGTAGCCGCTGGTGGCGGGGCTCATGAAGTGCAGCAGGAATTTCGGGGCGAAGGTCTGTGCCGCCGCGGCCAGGATCGCCATCACGGTGACCGCACTGGCGGCGCAGGCCGTGTAGCCGGCGCGCCGGTAGGCGCTGGTGCGGTCGTGCGCGAGATACCAGCCGCAGGCCCATACGAAGAAGTACACGACGCCAGGCGCCAGCAGCCAGTAAGGCCGGCCCTCGAACTGGGCCGGCAGCACGCCCATTTCCCAGACCGGCGCGCCGCCATACCGCCACAATCCGACGCTCCCGAGGAAGCCTGCCAGCAGCAGCGGCAGGTTGATCCACCAGAGCACCGCGCCCTGCGACAGCGGGAAGCGGCGCAGGCCGCGCGAGCCCGATGGCTTGCTGGAGATGCTCAGCGCGATGCCGAAGACGGCGCCAAGGAAGAGCAGCGCGCCCAGGATCCAGGCCACGTCGGCATAGGCGGCCCACGGACCGCCGGGGCTGACGATGCGGTGCACCGCCCAGACGGCAGCGCGCGGCAGCAGCAGCAGGGCGCACAGCCAGGCCACCAACATGGTCAGGTTCAGGCCCGTATTGCGCACATAGGTGCCGATCAGGGTCCAGGTGTCGGCGCTGAACATGCCGCCGCGCGGCGACAGGTAATTGCTGTACTGGCGCAGGAAGCGCAGCGCCGGCGCCTCGGGCGTGCCGGCGGAGGGCGCCAGCATGGCTTCGACCGCGCCCACGTTGCCGGCCTGTTCGTGAATGCACTTGGACAGCCAGCCGCCGATGAAACCGCCGCCGGACACGGTCGACAGGTAGTCGAGCTGGCGCAGCAGGCCCTGGGCCGCCAGCGCCTGGAGTATGCCGAGGCCGAAGGTGGCGCTGCGCACGCCGCCGCCGGACAGCGCCAGCCCGGTCAGGCCGGCCGCGTGGGCGCGCACCGGCAATTCGCCATCGGGGACGACCTTGGCGCCCATATCGGCGCCCGGGCCGACCTGCGGGCGCAGCAGGTCGAGTTCATCCTGGAACACGTCGTTGAAGGTGGCGCCGCTGACGGCGTTCAGTCGCTGCAGGGTGGCATCGTCGAGCAGGCCGAGGCCGGCGATGCCCTGGCGCCGGCGGAATTCGACGATGGTCGCGGCGAGGTCGGCGAGCGTCCAGGCGTGCGCCGGCGGCTCGCAGCCGGCAGCTACCAGCTTGCGGCGCAGGTCGGCAAGCTGGGACGGCGACAGACTGGCAGGATCGATGGCAAGCACACGCACTCCGACAGCTACTGGACGGCAACCTGGAAGGCAAGACCGTGAAAACGTGGTCCCGTTTGGTCCAGTTCAGCACGCCGGCACGGCGTGCGCTACCGTTTGCGTCAAGTGTGCGTGGGTTTGCTGCTGATCAAGCTTTATCGGCTTTGCCGCGCGGATTGCGTCCGGCCCGGCCACCGGCCGGATTGCTGGTAGCCGGGTCGGGTGCGCCACCGGAGACATCCAGCGGCGAGCCGCCTTTGCCGCTTGGCCCTGAAGGCGACCTGGCTGCCTCGCCATCGTGCGTGGTGGAAGTCTCGTCGGCTGCCGCGCCCGGCGTAGGGATGGCACTCGATACCGCCTGGCGGAACTGGTCTTGCAACAAGTTCCACCAAGCGACCGCTGCCGGCATCGGATTGTCGGCAGCGGCTCCGTCGGCGGCGGCCTCAGGCGGGGCGCTGGGCGCCGCGGCAGGCGCGGCAGGTGCTGCCGCCGGGGCAGGGGCCGACTGTGCGAAGAACTGGGCGAAAGGCGCCGCCATAGCGGACTTGTCGCCGGCGCCGCCCATGGCCTGGGCCATGCTGTCGCTCATTGCCTTGAGCGTGGCGAGCGTGCCACGCTGGACTTCGAGGGCCTGGATCGTCCCGCGCAACATGCCGATGTTCAGGTTCAGCCAGGATTCGACTGCTTTCAGGTCGGTGATTTTCTTGTCCAGGTCTTCGGTGGACAGGCTGGACGTCGCGCCCGGCATCGTGACGCCGGGGATATTCATGCTGCCCCAGAGATTCTTGACGAATTCGAGCGTATCGGTCATTCCGGCAGCGTTCGGCATGGGGGGCTTGAGCATCGGTGTTCTCCGTTGGGGGTGACACCCTAGCGTAGCAGATAACTAACATTGTCACAAAGTCGAACTGCAAGCCCGCGCCCGCACCGGCGCCGCCGTCAGGCTACACTAGCGGCATGAGTCTTGCATTCCTCCGACAGCGGCGCCGTCCACTGGTGCTGGGCACGCTGGTAGTGCTGCTGCACTGGCTGGTGCTGGGCTGGATTACCGCCGGCACCCAGGGCCTGTCGCTGCCCGGGCGCGACGGCGGCGATGTGCTCAGCGTGACCCGTCTCCTGCCGCCGCGCGCCGCGCCGCCACCCGAACCGGTGCCGCCGCCCGCGCCCAAGATGGCCCAGCCGGCCCTGCCCGACTTCGATCCGCTGCCATCGAACATGGTGGTCGAAGATGCGGTCGGCGAGCGCCTGCCGCCAGGCCCTCCGGTGGAAGCGCCATCGGAGCAGGTTGCCGATACGGTCGCCGTAGCAGCGCCGGCGGCAGCGCCGGCTCCCGGGCCCGCATCCGAGCCTGAAGCGCCGCCAGCCCAGGACCTGGTGCGCCGCTACAAGGTCGACGTGCCGCCGCCGGCCGACCTCACGCTCGACGTGGCGCGCCAGGACGCCGACGGCACCCGGTGGAGCGGCCAGGCTGTCCTGTCGTGGAAGCGCGACCAGCAAGGCGCCTACCAGGTGCGCATCGAGGCCGGCATCCGCGTCGTGTTCGCGCGCGTGAACCTGGTGGTGCTGACCAGTGAAGGGCAGGTCGGCAGCACCGGCCTGGCGCCTTTGAGAATGACCGAGAAGCGGCGCGGCCGCGCGCTGACGGCCACCCATTTCGACTGGCCGGCCAGTAAAGTAACGTTCTCGGGCTCGCAGGCCAGCTATGCGCTGCCGCCGGGAGCGCAGGATAAGGCCACGGTGCCGCTGCAGCTGGCGGCGATCGCGCGCGGCGACCCGGCCCAGCTCAGCGGCGATATCGACATGTTTGTCGGCGAAGACCGCGACGGCAGCGTTTATACCTTCAAGGTGGCCGGCCAGGAAGACATCGACACCCCGATCGGGCGCCTGCACACGGTGCGCCTGACCCGCCCACCGAAACCGGGCTCGTACAAATCGCGGCTGGATATCTGGCTGGCGCCGGCCCATGGCTGGATGCCGGTGCAGATCCGCAGCAGCGAAGCCAATGGCGCAGTGACCACGCAAACGGTGAACAAGATCGCCATGACCCGACCAGGATTTTGATATGCAAAGTGTGAATCTTCGACCCACCTGCTGCGGCCTGCTGCTGGCCCTGACCCTGGGCAGTGCTGCCGCGCAGGAGGCGCCGGCCGCCATCAAGCGTCCGTTCGCGCTGCCGCCGTCGGCCGACCTGAATTACGAGCTGCAGGCGCGCCACCGCGGTTTCAGCCTGAAGGGCGATGCCGTGGTCACCTGGCGCGCTGGCGACGGCAAATACGCCGTCAGCGCCGAATCGCGCGTGCCGGTGCTGGGCACCATCACCGAAGACCGCAGTAGCGGATCGGTAGACGCCTTCGGCCTGGCTCCGGCCGAGTTCCATGAAAAGCGCTTGCGCAAGGACCCGACCACCACCACCTTCGACCGCGATGCCAGTCAGCTTCGCTTCAGCGCGAGCAAGCAGGTCTACGAGCTCAAGGGCGGGGAGCAGGACCGCGTCTCGATTACCTGGCAGCTGGCCGCCGTGGCGCGCGCTGCCGGCGAGCGCTTCAAGCCGGGCTCCGAATGGCCCTTTTTTGTCGCCGGCCGGCGCGATGCCGAGACCTGGGTATTCAAGGTGATGCGCCGCGCAAAGGTCCGCACCGGCCTGGGTGAGGTCGAGGCGGTGCTGGTGGCGCGCCAGCCGCTGGCCGACAAGAAGGAGCAGGTGCTGGAAGTGTGGCTGGCGCCGAAGCACGAGTGGTATCCGGTCAAGCTGCGCTACCAGGATGGGGAGAAGGAGCAGATCGAGCAGACGCTGGCGACGTTGACGAAGCGTTGAGTTGCGCCAAAGGCGGGAACGGCTGCTAGTACCGATCACATAAGAGCCGCCAGTGACTCGTAGGGTGGGCAAGTTCCTTGCCCACGCGTTCAAATTACGGTGCTGCAGCCCGTGCGGCTGTTTACATCGTAACTATCACCGCGTGGGCGTTCGTAATTCCGGGCATTGCCCGAAATTACCCCGCCCACCCTACGCAACCGGAACAATTGCGGCGCTATTAAAGCATCAAGCCGCCGCCGCATACCTCAGGTCAAACCGGTCCAGCTCCATCACCTTCGTCCACGCCTTCACGAAATCCTGCACGAAGTGCGCCTCGCCGTCCTGGGCGGCATACACCTCGGTCAATGCCCGCAGCTGCGCATTGCTGCCGAAGATCAGGTCGGCCAGCGTGGCGGTCCAGCGGCGTTCGCCGGTATTGCGGTCGAGCCCTTCGAACAGGTGCTGGCTGCCGTCCACGCGCTTCCAGGAAGTGCGCATGTCGAGCAGGTTGATGAAGAAATCGGGCGTGAGCGTCCCGGCGCGGGTGGTGAACACGCCGTGCTGTGCGTTGCCGCTGGTGGCGCCGAGCGCGCGCATGCCGCCGACCAGAGCCGTCATCTGGGGCGCTGTCAGCATCAGCAGGTTGGCCTTGTCGAGCATGGCGTTGGCCACGTTACCCACGGATCCGGCGTGGATGTAGTTGCGGAAGCCATCGACCGCCGGCTCCAGCACCTCGAAGGCATTGACGTCGGTCTGCTCGAGCGATGCATCCGTGCGGCCCGGGTGGAACGGTACCTTGACGTCATGCCCGGCCTTCTTCGCGGCCGCTTCCACCGCGGCGCTGCCGCCCAGCACGATCAGGTCGGCCAGCGAGACGCGCTTGCCGCCAGGCGCCGCAGCGTTGAATTCCTGCTGGACCGCTTCCAGCCGGTTTAATACCTCTGCCAGCTCGGCCGGGTCGTTCGCTTCCCAGTCTTTCTGGGGCGCCAGGCGGATGCGGGCGCCGTTGGCGCCGCCGCGCATATCGCTGCCGCGGAAAGTCGATGCCGAGGCCCATGCCGCCTTCACCAGCTGCGGGATGGACAGGCCGGAATCCAGCACCTTGGCTTTCAGCGCCGCGATGTCGGCGTCGTCTACCAGCGGGTGGTTCGCTGCCGGAATCGGATCCTGCCAGAGCAGGTCTTCCTGCGGCACCAGCGGGCCGAGGTAGCGCAGCTTCGGTCCCATGTCGCGGTGGGTCAGCTTGAACCAGGCGCGGGCGAAGGCGTCCGCGAATTCCGCAGGGTTGGCCAGGAAGTGACGCGCGATCTTTTCGTAGGCAGGGTCGAAGCGCAGGGCCAGGTCGGCCGTGGTCATCATTGGCTGGTGCAGCTTGCCGGGGATATGGGCGTCCTGCACATTGCGGCCCGCATCCCCTACCGGCTTCCACTGGTGCGCGCCGGCCGGGCTCTTGGTGAGTTCCCACTCGAAGCCGAACAGCGTTTCCAGGTAGCTCATGTCCCATGTCGTAGGCGTCGCGGTCCAGGCGCCTTCCAGGCCGCTGGTGATGGCGTGCGCGCCGATGCCGCTCTCGTAGGCACTCTTCCAGCCCAGGCCCAGTTCTTCGATATTCGCGCCCTCGGGATCGGAACTGAGGTGGTGCGCGGGGCCGGCCCCGTGGCATTTGCCGAAGGTGTGGCCACCGGCCACCAGCGCCACGGTCTCGACGTCGTCCATGGCCATGCGCCCAAAAGTGTCGCGAATGTCGCGCGCCGAACCCACGGGGTCGGGCGTGCCGTTGGGTCCTTCGGGGTTCACGTAGATCAGGCCCATCTGCACCGCGGCGAGCGGCTTGGCCAGCTCGCGCTCACCGCTGTAGCGTTCGTCGCCCAGCCAGGTGGATTCCGGGCCCCAGTCGATCGGCAGTGGTTCCCAGATATCTTCGCGTCCGCCGCCGAAGCCAAAGGTCTTGAAGCCCATGGATTCGAGCGACACGTTACCGGCCAAAATCATCAGGTCGGCCCAGGACAGCTGCTTGCCATACTTCTGCTTGATGGGCCAGAGCAGCCTGCGCGCCTTGTCGAGGTTCCCGTTGTCGGGCCAGCTGTTGAGCGGCGCGAAGCGTTGCTCGCCCGAGCGGGCGCCGCCGCGGCCGTCGAAGATGCGGTAGGTGCCGGCCGAGTGCCAGGCCATGCGGATGAAGAAGGGGCCGTAGTGGCCGTAGTCGGCCGGCCACCAGTCTTGCGAATCCGTCATCAAGCTATGCAGGTCGGCGATGACGGCGTTCAGGTCGAGCTTCTGGAATTCTTTCCGGTAGTCGAAGTCCTCGAGCATCGGGTCGCCCAGCCTGGCGTGCTGGTGCAGCACGCCCAGGTTGAGCTGGTCGGGCCACCAGTGCGCGTTGGTGCGTGTCTGCTTCGACTTCTTGCCCTGCCCCATTGGGCATTTCATTTCCTGTTCGGCGGTCTCCAAATTCATTTCCGTGCTCATGTTGTGGTCTCCTCGTCTGCTTGTTTGTGGGTGGTGTGGTCAGGCTGCCGGGGCCGTCAGGGCGCCGGGCCTGTCCTGCAAACGAAAGCATAAGGGGTGCGCGCCGCCGCGGCTAATTGGGGTTCTTGATGAGTGTCATAGCCAGAATAGCAAGCCGTCCCGCCCAGGCCCCGCGGCAGTGGGCATATTCATTGCCCAGGCCGGTTGCGGCAGCCTCAAGGAATGCCGGGCTTGCCCTGCGCGAGCAGCTCGCGGGTGCGTTCCAGCGTCGACAGCAAGGCGGCCCGGTAACCGCGTTCGCTGTCTATCAAGGCCTGTTCCGCCTGTTCCTCGGGGCCGCCGGGCCGCGTCCCACGCAGCCCCAGGTAGCAGTAGAAGCGCAGTTGCAAGGCGCCGCTGGCGTCCTCGAACAGCTCGTTGACGATCACGCCTTCGCGTGGTCCGCCGGCCTGGAAGAACGAGACTTTTTCTTCCGGCTCGAAACTGACAATCTCGCGCAGATCCTGGCCGCCGATGGTGGCTTCGCGCACCAGGTGGGTGGCGCTGTCGTGCACGATGTCGCAGCGGGTACACAGGCCGGGCGGTAGGAACAGGCGGGCGTCGCGGGCCTTGAGCACCAGGCCCGCCCATGCCTGCGCGCGGGTGAGGGCGGTCTTGCCTTCCGGGTTGACCGGGACGGTGGCAGTCGAATAGATCATGATGGATTCCTTGTGCCTGGGTGGATAGGTCAGCCGGCGGCGGTCTCGGCGGCGAAGTCGCGGTAGGAGCGCAAGGGCCGGCCCAGCAGGCGGACCAGGCGGGCGGCGTCACCCGTGTCGGGCACCATGCCGTCGCTGAGGAAGCGCTCGGCCATCAGGCGCATGTCGTAGGCCATCCAGCCCGGCATGAACTGGCGCAGGTTCTGCTCGAACGCGGCCGTGTCGTCGCCGCCGTAGACAATTGGGCGGTCCAATACCTCGGTCCAGATGGCGGCCAGCTGTGCACCGGTGAGCGTGTCCGGCCCGACCAGGTTGATCCGTTCGAGCGGCAGCGCTTCGCTGGCCTGGTCGCGGCGGATCAGCTCGAGCGCGGCGATCTCGCCGATATCGCGGGAATCGATCATGGCCAGGCCCCTGGCGCCGACCGGCATCGGGTAGACGCCGTAGCCGGTGACGACGTCCTTGATCGTCAGGTCGTTGTCCATGAAATAGGCAGGGCGCAGGATGGTGGCCGAAAAATCCAACTGCTCGAGCATGCGCTCGACCCCGAACTTGCCGGCGAAGTGGGGCACGTCGACGTAGACGTCGCTGTGGATGACGGACAGGTAAACAACCCGTTCGACACCGGCCTGGCGGGCGACGTTTAAGGTCACCAGGGCCTGGGTGAATTCGTCGGCGGCGACGGCATTGAGCAGGAACAGCGTCGAGACGCCGGACATCGCGGCGCGGAGGGCGTCGACGTCGAGCAGGTCGCCCTGGACGACGTCGACCCCTGGTAGCAGGCCGGCATCGGCCGGTTTGCGCGCAAGGGCGCGCACCGCAGCGCCGCGCTGGACGAGTTGGTCGACGACCTGGCGGCCGACTTTGCCGGTTGCACCGGTAACGAGGATGGTCATGATGGTCACTCCTGTGTGATTGAAAAGTGTCGGTTGACGCATTGCATGGTAGGCGTCCCACAGGAGGACCGATAGACGGTATATTTAGACATGCTGTCTCACTGGTGAAACACATGGACTTGCTTGCCCTGACCGATTTCAACCTGGTCGCCCGCCATGGCGGCTTCGGACGCGCCGCGCGCGCCACCGGGCGTCCCAAGGCCACGCTCTCACGCCGCGTCGCCGAGCTCGAGGCCAGCCTGGGACTGCGCCTGCTCGAGCGCGGTGCGCGCCTGCTCAAGCTCACCCAGGAAGGACAAGCCTTGTACGAGCGCACCGGCGCGCTGCTGGCCGAGATCGACGAGGTGGCCGATGCGCTGTCGTCGAGCGGAGCCAGTGCGCGAGGCCGCCTGCGCATCAGTGCGCCGCTGCTGTTCTCGCAAGGCGCGATGGGGCCGCTCGCGGCCGGCTTCGCGCTGGCCTATCCGGAGGTGCGGCTGGAAGTGTCGACAGAGGACCGGCCGGTGGACATGGTGGAGGAGGGAATCGACCTGGTGATCCGGGTCAACCCGGCCCCGGATGCGAGCCTAGTGGGCCGCATCTTCCTGCGCGACCGGCTGGTGGTCGTGGCCCCTCCGGGCATTGCGCGGCCACAGGACGGCAGCACGGTTCCGGCGGTGGTGCGCGGCGCCGGCGGCCAGGATGCGTCCTGGACCGTGCGCACACCTGGCGGTGTAGAGGCTATTCTGGCCGAGCCGGTACTGCACCTGTCCTCGTTGATGATGGTGCGCGACGCCGTACGGGCAGGCGTGGGCGCGGCGCGGCTGCCGATTTCGCTGGTCAGCCACGATATCGCCGCCGGCCGGCTGCTGCACTGGGGCGAGCTGGATGCACCCGAGATTGCCATCTGGGCGCTGTACCCGTCACGGCGGCTGCTCAGCACGCGCGTCTCCGCCTTCCTCGACTACCTCCGGATAGCCTTCCCCACGGGCACGCCGGACGAGCTGGCGGCGTATATCGACCGGCTCTAGCTTACTGTCCTGGTCCAAGGTTTCCACCCTGCCCGTGTTGCATGAATGACCATGCCGAAGTGTGTCTTTCCTGCATTGGATCGCCCGGGGCCTGGCCGCCGGACTGCTAATTGCCCACCCTAAACTGTTATACTGGCGCCCCCGCGGACCGGCAGCGCCTGCCAAGACAGGCGCTGCTGCCCCGCATGAAGAACGGTATTTCACGATGATCGACACACTGGCCGCAGCAGCACTCGCCGCAGATTCCCTCACGCCGCAAGAAGACGACCCGCTGCAGGCGCACTTCCAGCAAGGCGTGGCGCCCGACGAGATCGAGCAGGTCTACCACCTGAAACGCGCCCAGCCCATGCTGTCTGCGTTTACGGCGCTGTTCCACGGCACCCAGGACGGGGTTCTGGTGCGCCTGCTGGTGCTGCGCGAGCTGGCCAGCGACACGGCCAGCTCGGCGTTTTCGCGCGGCGACATCAACAACAAGCTGGCCTACCTGACGGCGGAAAGCCTGGAAACAGTGCTGAACCGCCTGCGCGGCCATGGCCTGCTGGCCTGGGACGCCCCGGCCGCGGTCTACCGCATCACGCCGCTGGCGCGCAACGTGCTGTCCGCGCTGGACACCCTGATCGCCCTGGCCAAGCCGGAAGAAGACGATGCCGAGATGGGCTTCCTGCTGTCGCAGGTGGCGGGCGCCCAGGCGGTGGGCGGCATCACGGTGGAACAGTTGCGGCACCTGCTGGGCCGCCTGGTCGAGCTGACCGAGGAGTTCCGCGATGCGATCGCCTCCGGCTCCGAATTCAAGCTGCGCACCTCGCAGGCGAAATGGCACATGGCCTGCGACTGGGTCGAGAAGGGCTCGGTCATCCTGCGCGCCATCACGATGGACCCGAATGCCGATTCGGCGACCCACAAGGCGGCGCAGGCGATCGGCAGGGCACAAAGCGCACTCTTGAACATGCAGGGCATGTTTTCGCGTGCTTTAAACCAGATCGAGCGCCAGCGCGTGCACCTGGGCCAGTCCGGCCTGTCGACCACTGACGTGAAACGCTGGCTGCTGGCCCACGACGACCTGGCCAGCCTGGCCGCGGGCGCGATCGACCGCCCGGTGGTGCCGCTGTTCGGCACCCCGGCCGAGATGATCGACGTGGCCGAGACCGAGCTGCTGCTCGAGCGCGTGACCTCGACCGGCCCGAAGGGCCTGCCGGCCGGCACCGATGCGCCATTGACGGTCAACGACAACCCTGCGATGCAGGGAGAACTGAATGACTGGATCAACAAGCTGGCCGACTTCGCCAACCTCGGTAACTTCCCCGAATTCTCGGAGAGCGGCCCGAAGAAGGTGGCGCTGCACGAGTCGCTGCTGCCGGCGAGTTTTGCGGTTGCGTCCTACCGCGCCTCGCTGCTGCCGTTGCTGGGCGATGCGGCCGAGGCCAGCCTGCAGGGCGCGACCGCCGAACTGGCGCGCCTGCCGGTGCGCTTCGAGACGCTGGACGACATGATCCAGCTCGACGACCCGGAAGTGGCGGCCATGTCGATCGCTTCCCTCGCATTACATACTGATAGTCCTGAAAGCGGTACGAGCAATGAATGACGATGCACAAATCCTGATCGCGCGCCTGTTGACGCACCAGACCCTGCGCCGCGACGACAAGATGGTCAAGCGCGCGCTGTCGGACGAGCAGTTCCGCATCGAAGTCGACAAGCGCCTGCTCGAGAGCGGCCTCAAATTGCTCGACAACGTGTATGCCGACCACGTGACGATCGCGCTGCACCGTAACGTGGAGCCGAAGATTTTTGGGGCCAAGGACATTTGGCAGAACAATAATTTCGGCCTGACCCGCGACGGCGTGGCCCTCTTGGTCGTGCTGTGGGCGCAGATCATCCTGCCCAAGCGCGAGCGCCAGGAGACCCACGTCACGGTGGCCGACGACCAGACCGACATGTTCGAGAAGGACGCCCCGATCCCGCGCGCGGAAGACACCTCCATCGGCATCTCGTACACGGCGCTGCTGTCGGACTTCGGCGACAAACTTGGAAAGAAGACCCGTATGGACATGAACCTGGGCGTGCTCTCGAAGCTCGGCTTCATCGAACGCCGCGGCGATGTGATCCTGGAAGGCCCGCTGCTCGACCTGATGATGGACACCGACGTACTCAAGGAACGCATCATCAACGGCGCGCTGGCCGACGTGTTCCAGCGCGCCCCGCTGGCTGCCGCCCCGCGCCGCGCGCCGCTTGACAGCGAAGCCGCCAACGATGCCGTGGTTGAAGTCGCACCTGAGGCCGCACCTGAAGCCGCACCTGATGCCGTCGTCACCGACGCCGCCGATGCACCAATGAATCCTGCGAACTGAGACTAGCCCATGTTCCACATCAAATCACTCGAACTGGTCCACTGGGATTACTGGCAGCGGATCAAGAACATCCCGCTCGACGCCAAGATCATCACGATCGCCGGCCAGAACGGCTCCGGCAAGACCACGCTGCTCGACGCACTGCGCACCCTGTTCGGCCTCGATTGCTCGATGGGCCGCACCTATAAACACTATGCGCGCCACTCGGGCCAGCAGAGCGCCTGGATCCGCGCGGTGGTCGACAACAAGGCGGTCGGCAAGCAGTTGTCGAACCGCCCGTTTCGCCATTCCGGCTTCTTTGCCGACGACGAAGTGACGCTGTTCTGCCAGATCCAGAAGAACGGCGGCGACTGGAAGCGCCAGTACCTGATGCGCCCGGGGAATGTCGACATCGAAGAAGTCACCGAAGCATCCGACTGGCTCGGCGTCGAGAATTATCGCAAGCGCCTCGCGTCGGCCGGCCTGTCGCCTGCGATGTCGAAAGTGCTGGCCTTGGAGCAAGGCGAGACCGACAAGCTGTGCGAATACGCGCCGCGCCAGTTGCTCGACCTGGTGTTCCAGGTCTTCGGCGACAAGGAAGTGCTGGACGCCTACGACGAAGCCAAGCGCCACCAGCGCGACACCGAGACGGAACTGAAGCGCTTCGAGTCCGAACTCGAGACCTCGCGCATCAACCTGGAAGGCCTGCGCCTGCGCGTGGCGAACTACCACCAGTGGTCCGACCTGCACAAGGAAAAGCGCGACCTGCAGGAAGAAGTGCTGCCGGCGCTGGAATACCACGAAGCGCGCGAAAAGGCCGGGACCATTACCCGCAACCTGCGCGAGGCGCGCAAGCCGCTGCTGCAGGCCGATTCGATCCTGGCCGAGAAGCGCCAGCAGCTCGCGGCGCAGCAGCGCGCCCTGACCGAGGCGCAGAAGCTGGAGACCCAGCTCGAGCAGGAAGGCAATGAGCTGGCGGTGCGCCTGACGGAAGTGAACCGCCGCCTGAAGCCACTGGAAAGCCTGGTCGAGCAGAAGGAGCGCCTGCACAAGCTGTCCGCGGACGCCGGCGCCGACATCGCCGAAGTGGCCAAGCAGCTGGACGAAAAAGAAGCCGAGCTGGCCAAGCAGAAGGGCAAGCGCGAGGCCATCGGGGCAAAAATCGCCGCCGAGATGGCAACCGTCTCCGCCCTGCAGGGCAAGAGCGCGATGCCGGAGCCGGAAGCCCAGCGCCTGATGCGCCGCGCGCTGCGCGACGAGGGCATCGCCCACGTGATGCTATCGGATATCGTCGAAGTGCTTGAGCCGAAATGGCAGGGCGCCGTCGAAGGTGTGCTGGGCGGTTACGCCTCGGTCGTACTGCTGGAAAAAGCCAAGGATGCCCCGGCGGCCTACCGCCTGGCCGAGAAGGAGCGCTATCGCCACTTCATCGTGCCCGATTGCGTCGAAGCGCCGGTGGTCAAGGATGACAGCCTGCTGTCGGTGGTGCGCTTCTCCGGCAAGGCGCCGGGCTGGCTGATCGACCAGCTGGAACGCATCGAGCGCGTGGACTCGGTCGACGAGGGCTTCAAGACCCGCGCCGACGAATGGATCACGCCGGACGCCTACCACCGCGAACGCCGGGGCGGGCGCTCGCTGTTCGTGGAACCGTCGCGCTACCGCTTCGGCTCCGCCGGCAAGACCCAGCGCCTGGAAGCGATCCAGAAGCTGCTGCCTAACCTGGAAGCCCAGGAAGACGCGCTCACGCTCACCATCAGCAAGCTGGCCGCGGAAATCGGCGCCCTCAAGGGCCGCATCGCCGGCGTCGACGCCGCCAAGGAACTGGCCGCGCGCCAAGCCGAGTTCGAGGAAGCGCTGCGCGCGATTGCCCCGCTCAAGGCCGAGCGCCTGGAAGTGGGCGCGCGCCTGGGCGAGCTGCAGATGCTGACCAAGAACGCGACGGTGGGACGCACTCGCGCCGACACCGTATGGCAGAACGCCCGCATGGCGCTGTCCGAAGCCGAAGCCGGCACCCGCCTGAACAACCGCCGGACGATCGAGCAGCGCAGCGAACACGCCAAGGCGCTGATGGCGCTGCGCCGCAGCTGGCGCCACGTACCAGCTACCTGGAAGAACGGCGCCTGGCGCGGTGCCCTGGTCACCAAGCACCAGAACGCGCACCAGGTCAACCTGCGCCTGTCCTCGCTCGAACACGCCCTTGCGCGTGAAGACTGGGAACAGGACGGCACCGTGATCGACCAGTACGGCCGCCTGAACGACCAGCTCAGTGGCCGCCAGTCCGAGACCGAAGAGCGCCGCTACCAGAACAACCGCGCGATCGAAGCCACCGCCAACGCGCGCGGCGCCTATATCGAGCGCCTGCGCTACACGATCAAGACCTATTCCAAGAACATCAAGGACCTGGGCGAACTGGCGGGCATCGACGTCCAGGCCGACCCGGTGCGCCTCGAAAACGACGACGTGCAACTGGCGCAGGCCGGCCTGCATGTGCGCTTCAAGTTCGACGGCAAGGACCAGATCGGCATGAACGACGGCGAAGCTTCGGGCGGACAGCAGGTGATGAAGTCGCTGGTGCTCTTGATTGGTTTGCTGAAGTCGGAAGAAGGCTCGGGCGGCTTCGTGTTCATCGACGAACCGTTTGCGCACCTGGATATCCGTAACATCCAGCTGGTGGGCGAGTTCCTGAAGAACACCGACGCGCAGTACCTGATGACGACGCCGCTGACGCACAATACGGACGTGTACGATCCGTCGGAGCTGACGCTGATCACCAGCAAGAAGAAGAAGGACGTGCAGTGGGCGCAGCCGATTTTCGTGCTGCAAAGAAGGAAGGAAGGGGCGAAAGCCGCTTGAAGCAGGGGAGCCGGGTGGCTCCCTCTTTTATATGGCTGACCTCTAACAGAACCTGCAGCGGGTGATGGGACCATCGACTCGTACACCGGGCGTTACCGTGCGTCCGCAATCGGCTGCGCATTCGATTGATCGATGCGACACAGTCTTTGAGTCTTTCCGCTTCATGTGAACACTCCTCCATACGTCTTAGAGTGTTGCGTTCACCAGTTGAATCCAAGGCCAAAAGCAGACATTCAATCAAGTAGGAAACCACCGATGCGTTAAGCTTAGTTGCTTAGTCGAGCGCACGAACGGAACCCTTCGTTATTCTTTTGAATAGCGGTATCGTCAACGAACTCTGTTAACCGACGGTGGAGTCGCCACCGGTTTCACGCTGCCCGGCTGGAAGAACGGGCTGTGCTTCCACGTTCCATTGGCGCGCGCGTGGAGCACCGAGGCGATGATGCGCGTTGTGGAAAACAACGTGCTTATTGCGCTGGATCCGACCTTACCTTTGGCATGCTTCATGTTCATAGGCACGTGCGTTGTGCCGAATTCCGTGTTCAGTTTGTCGACAGACTCGCCAAGGCAGGTGTGCACAAGCGCGACGTAGGACAAATGGGGTCGCTCGCGGTGTTGCCTATAGGTGTGTTGCAGCAGCTTGCGTACCAGCGCAGGGGGCCTTGTTCAGACAAGGAAATGCATGCCAGAGCAGCTTACCCTTTGTGAAGCTCAGGTGCTGCTGCAATGTGGTCACGACGTCCGTGCCGCCCAGCTCGTGGAGAACGCGCTCGGGATGGCCCAGGGCATGCGCATAGGCTTGGCAGTCCCGGCAGTGGCAGCTGAGAGGAGTCACTCCCGCTGCGCCGGATAGGCTGCCTTGAAGGTAGCCGCATCTGCATTGAATCTTGCGGATGGTTTGTTGCATGTTTATCCCTAATGGAAAAGAATCGCCATTGAAGTCTGGGCCGCCGGGCTTGCTGCCTTGTGAGCGGTACCTCAGTGGCCGCCGCTGTAGTCGTGGTCGAGATCGCCGTACGGACGCTGCGCGCGATACTGGACAAGTTCGGGGTGCACTTCCTCACGCGTCTTCGAGCTGTTTTCGGCCTTCAGCACGGGATAGTTGTGGTCGGAGTCGTTTAGCGAACCGTCGGCACGCGCCTGGTGCAGCTGGGCAAGGACTTCTGCACGACTCCTGGTCGGCGTGAACTTGACCACAGGGTAGCTGTAGTCCGAATAGTTCATTGAACCATCGGTGCGTGCCTGGTGCAGTTCGGCGATAACTTCAGCGCGGGTTTTGGTCGAGGCGAAACCGGCGTCCGGGGTGACGTATTCCTGAGCCAGGACCGAACCGGCTGAGGCAAGCACGGCGACAGCCGCGATCAGGTGTGTGGCATTCATTTGCATTCTTCAGAAAGTAAAAATAATTTGTCGGTACGAGTGTTAGGCAAACTGCCCCGAGTCCTTACAGGGCAGCAGTGCAAGAGGATGCTCAGTCGCGCAGGAAGTCCAGCAGGTCCTGGTTGAGGCGATCCTTGTGGGTATCGGTCACGCCGTGCGGGGCTCCGGGGTAGACGATCAGCTTCGCATTCTTGACCAGTTTGGCGGTGACGCGGCCGCTGACATCAATCGGCACGATCTGGTCGTCGTCACCATGGATCACCAGCGTGGGCACATCGAACTTCTTCAGATCCTCGCGCAAATCCGTTGCCGAGAAGGCCGCAATGGAGTCATAGGTGTTCTTGTGCCCGGCTTGCATGCCCTGTACCCAGAAGGACTGAATGAGCCCCTGCGAGGGCTTGGCGCCCGGACGGTTGAAGCCAAAGAACGGCCCTGAGGCGATGTCCAGGTAAAGCTGCGAACGGTTATCCAGCGAGCCCTTGCGCAGGCCGTCAAATACCTCGATGGGCAGGCCGCCGGGGTTCGTCGGGGTCTTGAGCATGAACGGCGTCACCGCGCTCACCAGCGCCGCCTTCTTGACCCGCGCGGTACCGTGGCGACCGATATAACGCGCCACCTCGCCACCACCGGTCGAGAATCCCACCAGTGTCACCTTCCTGAGGTTGAGTGCCTCGATCACCGCGGCCAGATCATCGGCGTAATGGTCCATATCGTTGCCATTCCACGGTTGGCTGGATCGTCCGTGGCCACGGCGGTCGTGTGCCACCACGCGATATCCTTCGGAAGCCAGAAAAATCATCTGCGACTCCCAACTGTCCGAATTCAACGGCCAGCCATGACTGAAGACGACCACCGGGCCGTCCTTGGGACCCCAGTCCTTGTAGTAAATCTGCACGCCGTCGCGTGTCGTGATGGTGCTTGCCGTCTTCTGCGCGGCCGCGACCGGTTTGGTGGCGGAGTGGGTCGAAGCCGCCATTGAGGGGGCGGCCCCGGCAGCGACGAAGAGTGCGGCGGCAAGAATGCTCAGATTGCGTTGCATGGATTTCATGTTGCTTTCCTTAATAGAGTCGGGAATCGGGGAATGTGTAGACTGACGTGCGGCGCTCAATCGACGATGACCAAGGCGACATCAATGTTGCCGCGCGTGGCGTTCGAGTACGGGCAAACGATGTGCGCCTTGTCGACCAGCGCGCGCGCCTGGTCCGCCGGCACCCCGGGCAGACTGATCTTCAGCTCCACCTGAATGCCGAAACCGGTCGGGATCGGGCCGATGCCCACCTTGCCGTTGATCTGAGTGGCAGCGGGCAAGCTCACCTTGCTTTGTGCCGCTACGAATTTCAGCGCACCCAGGAAGCAGGCCGAGTAACCCGCCGCGAACAACTGCTCCGGATTGGTGCCGGGGCCGCCCGCGCCACCCAGTTCGCGCGGCGTCGACAGCTGCACATCGAGCGCCTTGTCGGACGATACGGCACGGCCTTCACGGCCGCCGGTGGCAACTGCTTCGGCGGTGTAGAGGATCTTCTCGAGGGACATGTTGAACTCCATTAAGTAAAGCGTTGAAGGGATAGCCGGTTGGCAGGAAGAACTTTACGCCTTCAGTCAAGACTATTGGATATAATTAGTCTCAATAATTTGATTTGGAGTATCAAGATGGCCGATCGCCTGGCAGCCCTGCTAGATCACTTCTCGCTCACTGCGCGCGTTTTCAACACCGGCGCACTCTGTGGAATCAATGACTTGCCCGGCGATGGCGATGTTGGCCAGCTGCATCTGATTCGCCAAGGCGTGGTCGAGGTCATTCACAGCGACGCTCCGGCCGTGCGGATCACCGAGCCCAGCCTGCTGCTCTACCCGCTGCCGATGGCGCATCGTTTTCTTACCGATCCCGTGCGCGGTGCCGATTTCATCTGCGCCAATCTCAGCTTCGACGGTGGCGCGGCCAACCCCATTGCCACAGCACTACCTGCCTTCATTTGCCTGCCGCTGGCTGCGCTGCGGGGGGCCGAGCCTGTGCTGGATCTGCTTTTTGCCGAGGCTTTCGCGCAGAACTGTGGGCGCGGGGCCATGCTGGACCGTTTGCTCGAAGTGGTGTTGATCCAAGTGCTGAGGCACCTGATGGAAGAAGGCAGCATCCAGGTCGGCATGCTGGCCGGCATGGCTCACCCGCGCTTGCGTCTGGTGCTGGTCGCCATGCACGAGAAGCCGGCGCATGAATGGTCCCTGGAGGACTTGGCCGAGCAAACCGGGATGTCGCGCAGTGTGTTCGCCAACACCTTCCGCGAACGGGTTGGCTGCACGCCAGGCGTCTACCTGCAACGCTGGCGCGTTTCTCTCGCCCAGCGCGCGCTATTGCAGGGGCGTCCCCTGAAGTGGATCGCCACCGCGGTCGGCTATGGCAGCGAAGCTGCCTTCTCGCGCGCGTTCAAGGCATGTTGTGGGATATCCCCGCGCCAGTGGTGCTCGGTACGCCAAGGAAAAATACTTTCGCCCACCGCAACGTGAGTGGCACCGCAGTGGGGCAGCGCTTCAAGAACAGTCTGAGCCGCCGGATGTCCTGAGTGCAACCAGACTTGTGGGCGACATCACGTTGGAGATTGCCAAGCGGAAGGCGGATGGCAAGCCACAGCTTGTGCGAAAGATTCTCGCCACGGGTACCGTCGGGGCCTCGCGACGAACTTGAAGTCCAAGGCGGCTGCGGTGAGCTATCGGGCGGAGAAGTACAAACGCACCTGGCACAGTCTAATCCCGTGGCAGGACTTCGAGCACACCACAGCAGAGGATGAGGCCGAATCCATAATCCAGAGGGTCGAGGACAACGGGCACATGACAGAAACTGATTCGTGGCCTCCGCTCCCGTCGGATCGCAACAAACTTCGGGCACGCAAATGACCAGCACGGCGCTGCCTAAGGTTAATTCTCCGCGAATGTCCGCTCTTCGGTTTTTCGACTGTCTCTTGTGGGTCGAAAGCAGCACAGTCGAACACCTGCAACCAGCTAAAAGCAGACTAGTTGGCGCCCATATGGAAACCAGTGACCATGACGACATTGAGCAGATGCCAAGCAGCGCTTCGTATCGTTGGTGATGATCTCGCTCCCGAAGAACTGAGCCGCTTGTTCAACTATCCCTACACCAAAGGGTGGGTCAAGGGCTATGAATTCGACCTCGTCCGGCGCAGTCGTCGTGAAGAACATCAGAGCGTGGATACTCGAGGCGGAAGCGAGCGAAAGCGCGGATTTCGACGGGCAAGTTTCGCGGCTGCTAGGCTGCATCGATCTAAGCCTGGATACCTGGGCTTCGCTTGCAGCACGATTCCAAATAGACTTATTTTGCGGCTGGTTCATGCACGAATCAAATGAAGGCGTCACAATTTCGCCGAATACGACGCGAATGCTTGGAGAGCGACACATAGCGCTTTCCGTTGACATCTATGCGCCGCTAAAGGACGAGCATTAGTGTGATCGATGTCCGCTTCGGGTCGGTTGCAGCTGCTGGAACCCTACTTTTTCAGACGGTTGCGTCCTTGGCCATGAGGGCATAGCACGCTGATGTTCTGCCGCCTATAGCTACAGAATACCGGCGGTCGCACGTCCTTGGTGGGCTGCCATTGGTCCTTCGTTCATGGTAGGGTGCGACTTCACCCATAGGAGACACCACGCAAAAATGCATGACCTATCCAAATATTCCCTAGCTCAGCTTCGCGCTCTTGAAGTACAAGTGATCGATGAGTTGAAAACTCAACATTTCCTAAGTATCAGCAAGGCGCGTGAGCAAATTCTTCATATCGCTCGGAACGCTGGACTGTCTGAAATGCAGCTCCGCGCCATCAAAGTTCCTAAAATGCCGAAACAAGGCACCGCGCAGGTCAAGTACCGTAATCCAGAAGATCCAAACCAGCAATGGAGTGGTCGAGGACGCCAGCCGGCATGGGTCAAGGCGTGGGTCGCTTCCGGAAAGCCGCTTGAGGACGCGAAGACGTGATTAGAAGTTGTTTGCGAGCGATTCAGATAGTTGAGTTGTCTGTAACCGGCCAGAAGCAGGCGCTATTGTAAGTCTCGGCCAAGGAACGCATTTGTCGACACACACGAAGCTGGTAATCGCCAACGTGCTGATGACCATCGGGGCAATTCCCTTGGTGTTCTTTGTTGTATGGCTCATCGGCATCCTGACCTGGACACCCAAGCACGGAGCAATCATCCCGATAATGGATCCGATTGGCATGATTGGCCCGTTCATTATGGGCTTCATCATTACGGCCGCGGTGGCAGGCACAAGTGCAGCTTGGTCATGGGATTTGGTACGGGCAAACCCTCAAAACCGGTCGCGAGTAGCTCTCGTACTGCGGCTGACGACAGTAGCAACATTGATCAGCCCATTCGCAGTGTTATTCCTATCGAGGTTTTTCTAATCGCATCAACGTCTGCTCTGGGCAGGCTCCTGCCTTTCGTGACATTCAGCGATTTTTCCGCCCTGACGGGCTGCTATGCTGAGTTTGATGGCCGGGTTCGCTGTATTCGAACGGCTGCTCTGGGTCTATTGTGTTGAAAAACTCCCTTGATCATAACGTTTTCACCGCCTACCGTGATGTGAGTACTTGCGGATACGGAGGTTGCGATGATGGGGCGCCAAGCAACGAAGCGGGAGCTGTTTG
>NZ_JABAIV010000003.1 GCF_013003915.1 Telluria aromaticivorans | reverse complement strand
CGGTTTCGCTCACGCTGGACCCCAAACTTTTCGGAGTCGACAGCATGAACTACATCGCAAAAGCAGACATTTCTACTTTGCCCAAACCGGACATTTCTACTTTGCCCTTACACACCCTACGGGATGGTGGTTAATTCCACGCCGAAGGCGAGAACAAATACCCCTCACCCCACACCGTCTTGATCTTCTCCGACTCCGCATCGTCAAACTTGCGGCGCAGCTTCGAGATGCAGTTGTCGATGCTGCGGTCCAGTCCATCGAACTCGATCCCGCGCATCTTCTTGAGCAGGGCATCGCGCGACAGCACCCGGCCGGCCGCCTCGGCCAGCACCAGCAGCAGCTTGTATTCGGTATTCGAGAGCACGCAGGGCTCGTCGCGCCAGACCACGCTGCGGTCGGTGGTGACGATGCGCAGCGCGCCGAACTGCAGCACGCGCGCGTCAAGGCCGCCCTTGGCCTGGGTGCGCCGCATCAGGGCGCGCAGGCGCGCCAGCAGCACGCGCGGCTGCACCGGCTTGTTGACGAAATCGTCGGCGCCTTGTTCCAGGCCCGAGACCTCGTCGTAGGAGTCCTCGCGCGCGGTCAGGATCAGGATCGGCACCTCGGACAATTCGCGGATCTGGCGGCAGACCACCATGCCGTCCAGTCCGGGCAGCATCAGGTCGAGCACCACCACGTCCGGCGACAATTCCTTGAACCGTTCCAGCGCCGTGTCGCCGCGCGTGACCAGGTCGACCGCGAATTCATAGCCGGACAGGTATTCCATGACGAGCTCCGCCAGCCGCGCATCGTCTTCCACCAACATCACTCGAAACATGCTTTTTTCTCCTTGGTCCAAGATTGTATAAGACCACTTACTTAAAAGCACAGTCCCTACAAAGGGGGGACATTTACGTACAGTTTGATGACATTCGGTGCAGGATGAAGCCAGTCGCTTACAAGCATCTTACCCTTCGCCGGGCTTGCCTGCTGAGCTGCGAATGGGTGTAGAGTTGCAAGCTGCACATCATTGACCTTGGAGGAGCATCGGATGAATCCTGTACGCCGCCCGCTCGGGCTGACCTTGATCGTCGCAAGCCTGCTTGCCGCCAGCGTCGCCGTGGTCCCGGCAGCGGCGCAGGAAGCCACCGTCGCGCCGCCGGCGGCGATGGTGCTTGAAAACGTGCCGAAGGTAGCCGCCAGCCTGGCGGAGAGAATCGCGAAGTACAACGAGTTCAAGCCGACTTCCTACGCCTCCTGGCATCCAACAAAACGCGAGATGATCGTCTCGCGCCGCCACAACAATACGCCCCAGCTGTTCCGCGTGGCCAGGCCAGGCGCCAGGCCCGAACTCCTGACCGACTATGCCGAGCCGGTGCGCTCCGCTCAGTACGAACCGCGCCATGGCAAGTTCTACCTGTTCGGGCGCGACACGGGCGGCAACGAGGTCTTCCGCGCGTACAAACGGGATGTCGGCAGCGCCGACGCCATTCCCGTCACGCCCGACAACCGGCGTGTGCAGGACACTGCCTGGGCCAAGGCCAGTGGCGAGCTGCTGTACGTGACGGTGCCGGTGGGCCGCCAGGGCTCGAACGACCAGGTCGTGTCGACCGTCAGCATCGTCGATCCGAGCGAGCCGGAAGGCGCACGCCTGCTCGCCGAACTGCCGGGCGGCGGCTGGGGCTCGTTCGCCTTCTCGCACGACGACAAGCAACTCGTGTACACCGAATTCGTTTCGGCGAACGAAAGCTACCTGTGGCTGATGGATGTCGCCACTGGCAAGAGCCGGCGCCTGATCGACAAGACCGAAGGCGAGAAGGTAGCCTACGGCGACGCCGTGTTCGCGCGCGACGGCAAGGGCCTGTATGCGACCAGCGACCGCGGGTCGGAATTCCGCCGGCTAGTCTACATCGACCTCGCGAGCGGCAAGGAAACCGTGCTCACGCCGCAGATCGACTGGGACATCGACGCGATCGGCCTGTCACTCGACGGCAAGCTGCTGGCCTTCGTCGCCAACGAGGACGGCAGCAGCGTGCTGCGCCTGATGCGAACCGTGGATCGCAAGCTGCTGGCCCAGCCGAAGCTGCCGATGGGCGTCATCGGCCGCATCGAATGGCATCACGACAGCCGCAACCTGGCGCTGTCGCTGTCCTCGGCGCGCAGCCCCTCGGATGTCTACAGCATCGATGCGAAGACCGGCGCCGTCACCCGCTGGACCGAGCACGAGAAGATGGAGGTCGACATGAAGCGCTTCGTCGAACCCTCCCTGGTGCGTTGGAAGTCCTTCGATGGACGCAGCATCTCCGGCTTTGTCTACCGCGCCCCCGCAGCCAGGTTCCTAGGCAAGCGCCCGGTCGTGATCAACATCCACGGCGGGCCGGAAGGGCAGGCCACGCCTGGCTTCCTGGGGCGGAACAACTACTACACGGACGAGATGGGCCTGACAGTGATCTACCCGAACGTGCGCGGCTCGCTAGGGTACGGCAAGAGCTTCCTGAAGCTGGACAACGGCAAGCTGCGCGAGGATTCGGTACGCGACATCGGCACACTGCTCGACTGGATCGCGGCCCAGCCGGACATGGATGCGTCACGGGTGGCGGTGGTGGGTGGATCCTACGGTGGCTACATGACGCTGGCGGTATCGACCATGTACCCGGAGCGGATCGCGGCGGCGATCGACATCGTCGGCATCTCGAATTTCGCGACCTTCCTCGAGCGTACCGAAAGCTACCGCCGCGATTTGCGCCGCGTGGAGTACGGCGACGAGCGCGATCCGGAGATGCGCAAGTGGATGGATGCGATGGCGCCGGCGAACAACGCGGCGAAGATCCGGAAGCCGCTGTTCGTCGTGCAGGGCAAGAATGACCCGCGCGTGCCGTGGCAGGAGGCCGACCAGATCGTCGCGACCGTGAAGAAGAACGGCACCCCGGTGTGGTACATGACGGCGAACGACGAGGGGCACGGGTTTGGCAAGAAGGCGAATGCGGACTATTTGTTTTATGCGGGGGTGGATTTTTTGAATACTTACCTGCTGGGCGCCGGTGCCGCGGTGAAGTGATTTTGTAGGGTGGGCGGGGTCATTCTGGCCAATGGCCGGAATGACGCACGCCCGCGCGTTCAACTAAAAAATGAATCCTCGCGACGCATGTTCTTGTTGAACGCGTGGGCAGAATCTGCCCACCCTACGATGTGCGGCTACTCCGCTGCCGCGATACGCTCGCTGATCGCCACCCCGACCTCGGTTGTATTCGCCGACCCACCCATGTCCGGCGTGCGCGGCCCATTCACCAGGCAATGCTCCACCGCCGCCATGACGGCATCGTGCGCCTCGGTATAACCCAAAAACTCCAGCATCATCGCCCCCGACCAGATCATCGCGATCGGGTTGGCGATGTTCTTCCCGTAGATATCCGGCGCCGAGCCGTGCACCGGCTCGAACAGCGAGGGGAAGCTGCGCTCGGGGTTCAGGTTGGCCGAGGGCGCAATCCCGATCGTGCCGGCGCAGGCCGGGCCGAGGTCGGACAGGATATCGCCGAACAGGTTCGAGGCCACCACCACGTCGAAGCGTTCCGGCGACAGCACGAAGCGCGCGGCCAGGATATCGACGTGGTACTTGTCCCAGCGGACTTCAGGGTAAGACTCGCCCATGGCGGCCACGCGCTCGTCCCAGTAGGGCATCGAGATGGCGATGCCGTTCGACTTGGTGGCCGCGGTCAGGTGCTTTTTCGGCCGGCGCTGGGCCAGCTCGAAGGCATACTTCAGGATGCGGTCGGTGCCGTGGCGGGTGAAGATCGCTTCCTGCAGCACCAGCTCGCGATCCGTGCCTTCGAACATGCGCCCGCCGACGGCCGAGTATTCGCCCTCGGTGTTTTCGCGCACCACGTAGAAATCGATGTCGCCCGGTTTCTTGCCCGCGAGCGGGCAGGGCACGCCCGGCATCAGGCGCACCGGGCGCAGGTTCACGTACTGGTCGAACTCGCGCCGGAACTTCAGCAGCGACCCCCACAGGGAGACGTGGTCGGGGACGATATCGGGCCAGCCGACCGCGCCGAAGAAGATCGCCTCGCAACCGGCGAGTTGCGCCTTCCAGTCGTCCGGCATCATCTTGCCGTGCTGGGCGTAATAGTCGCAGCTGGCCCATTCGAAGGTCTCGAATTCGAGCCCGATGCCGAAGCGCTTGCTTGCGGCTTCCAATGCGCGCAGGCCTTCCGGCATGACTTCCTTGCCGATGCCGTCCCCGGCGATCACGGCGATCTTGTGCGTCTTCATTCGCGGCTCCCTGTGCTGTTTATGTGTTCAATCTCAGCTTAGCAAGAAAACATGGCGTTTATAATCCCCTGCTGTGTAGTCTTATAAGACACGAATCGTGAATAATCAAATCGAGAACGGCGACCTGCGCGTATTCGTCGCGGTAGTGCGCAAGGGGAGTTTCAGCGGCGCGGCCGAAGAGCTCGGCAAGTCGGCTGCCTTCATCAGCAAGCGCATCGGCATACTGGAAGCCTCGCTCGGCGTGCGGCTGTTCGAGCGCACGACGCGGCGCGTGGTCATCACCGACGACGGCGAGCAGGTCTACGGCCGCGCCCAGCTGATCCTGGAGCAGCTCGACGACATGGTCGATGACGTGTCCGAGCGGCGCCGCGAACCGGCCGGCCGCCTGCGCATCTGCAGCAGCTTCGGTTTTGGGCGCAACGTGGTGGCGCCGGTGATCGCGAAACTGGCAGCCGCCCACCCGCGCCTGCAGATACGCTTCGAGGTGTTCGACCGGCTGGTCGATACCGTGGCTGAAGGTTTCGACCTGGACGTGCGCATCGGCGACAGCATCCCGCCGCAACTGGTCGCGCGCAAACTCATGGACAACCACCGCATCCTCTGCGCCTCGCCCGCCTACCTGGCGCAGCACGGCATGCCGAAGACGCTGCTTGAGCTCGCCGGCCACCAGTGCCTGGCAATCAAGGAGCGCGACCATCCGCTCGGCACCTGGCGCTTGCATGGCAGGGATGGCGAGGAAACCGTCCGCGTCTCGGGCGCGCTGTCGACCAACCACGGTGAGATCGCGTTGAGGTGGGCGGTGGAAGGGGCCGGCATCGTGCTGCGCTCGCAGTGGGATGCGCGCGGCTACCTGGAGGAGGGCACGCTGGTGCAGGTGCTGCCGGACTACACGCAGCCGGCGAATGTGTGGGCGGTGTATCCGCAGCGGCTTGCCGGGTCGGGCAGGGTGCGGGTGTTCGTGGAGTTCCTGCGCCGGCACCTGGCGCAGGAGTGAGCCCCAGGATTACTCCTCGTTGACGGCATCCATGCGGCGGATGCCCACCTTGGCAATGCGCCGGTTCTCGATGGCCAGGATGTCGTAGCGCACGCCATCGAGTTCAACCACCTGGCCGACTTCGGGAAGCGTTTCCAGGCGCTCGACGAGGAAGCCCGCCAGCGAAGCAGAACCCGCGCCATTGATCACCAGCGTATCGGTTTCCAGGATTTGTTCGAGCAGGTGCAGGTCGGCCGAGCCGTCGGCTTCCCACTGGCCCGGCCCGAGCACCCGGATCGCCGGTTGCTCGTCCTCGTCCGGGAATTCTCCGGCAATGGCTTCCAGGATGTCGATCGGGGTAAGCAGGCCCTGGACCGACCCATACTCGTCGGCGACGAGGACCAGCTGGCCATGGGCGCGCTTGAGCGTTTCCATGGCGCGCAATACGCCGGCCGTTTCCGGGAGGATGATCGGCGTCCTCAGCGGACCCGCGCCGGACTCGTCGAGCGGCCGCCCCAGGATCAGTGCGCCGATCAGGTCTTTGGTCCGGCCGATACCGATGACCTGGTCCATTTCACCGCGGCAAACCGGCACCAGGCTGTGCGGCGTGTCATGCAGCTGCTGCAGGATGTCGGCAGCATCGTGCTCGAGGTTGACCCAGGACATCTCCGATCGTGGCGTCATGATCGAGCGGATCGACCTGTCCGCCAGGGCCAATACCCCGCTCACCATGTTGCGTTCTTCCACGGCGAACGTTTCCTCCCTTGCTGCCGGGCCGTCCCCGGCATCGGCTGCCGGCTCTGCGCGCTTCCTGTTGCCCAGCAGGCGCAAGACCGATTCCGCGGTCCGCTCGCGGAAGGGGACGCGTGCCTCATTCTTGAGAGAATTGCGATGCGCGAACTGGTTCAGGCCTTCGATCACGACAGAGAAACCGATGGCCGCATACAGGTAGCCTTTCGGAATATGGAAACCCAGGCCTTCCGCAACCAGGCTCAGCCCGATCATCAGGAGGAAGCTCAGGCACAGCACCACCACTGTCGGATGGGCATTCACAAAGCGCGTCAAGGGCTTGGACGCGAGGATCATGATGCCGATCGAGATGATCACGGCCGCCATCATGACGCCCAGCTGGTCCACCATGCCCACCGCGGTGATGACGGCGTCGAGCGAGAACACGGCATCGAGCACCACGATCTGCGCCACCACCGAGGCAAAGCTGGCATACACCCTGGATTGGGACTGCGTGTGCATGACCCCTTCCACGCGCTCGTGCAACTCGACCGTGGCCTTGAACAGCAGGAAGATGCCGCCGAGGAGCAGGATCAGGTCCCGTCCGGAAAAACTGAAGGACCCGAGCGAGAACAGCGGCGTGGTCAGTGTGACCAGCCACGACACGATGGTCAACAGGCCAAGCCGCATCCCCATCGCCAGCGACAGTCCGATCAAGCGTGCCTTGTCGCGCTGGTGCGGGGGCAGCTTCTCCGCCAGGATGGCGATGAAAATCAGGTTGTCGATTCCCAGAACGATTTCCAGGAGAATTAAAGTCAGCAGACCCACCCATATGGTCGGGTCGAATAGCCATTCCATCTTGTACACCTCGTGAAGTCAAACGCGCGTGTGGCCGATCGGCCCTGGACGCAGGATGCCGGCGCCGTCTGCCGCAGCACGCGCGAGCGTGGGCGGGCCGGCGCCAGGCCAGGCGAAACGCCGGATAAGGTCCGGCGCCAGGCTTCAGGTGCGAGGTGGCTTGATGGGAGGAGGGGGTGCGTCGCCCGGGCGCGAGGCGTCGTGGCCCAGGGCCGCCTGGCCGGACGGGCCGGCCAGGCGCTGTGCCGCTTCGACATAGACGATGTCGTGCAAGTCCTGGTGGCCGGGAGGCTCATCCGGATCGACGTCGCAGGCCAGCGCGCAGGCAGAACTGTTGCCGGCTTGCGCATCGGGCACGATGGCCGGGGCTTCCGCCGGCGCCGACGCAAATCCGGCCTGCAGCAGTGAAGCAGACATGGACAGTGCGAAAACGTTCAGGGGGAATAGCAGGATAAGAACAATGACGAGTGCTCGTCTCATACGATCTTGGTAGACAGGACGATGCCAGTATAGCATGCGGTACAGCGCGGATTTCCTGCACCCTGGCCGGAAAGCAAACGGCCCGCAAATCGCGGGCCGTCGTCAATTCATGGAGCCAGGACGGCTTACGCCATGTTCTGTTCCGCGAATTCCCAGTTAGCCACGTTCCAGAAGGCTTCCAGGAACTTGGCGCGGGCGTTGCGGTAGTCGATGTAGTAGGCGTGTTCCCAGACGTCGGCGGTGAGCAGGGCCTTGTCCGAGGTGGTCAGCGGGGTGCCGGCGTTCGAGGTGTTGACGATGTCGACGCCACCGTCGGCCTTTTGCACCAGCCAGGTCCAGCCCGAACCGAAGTTGCCCAGCGCGGCCTTGTTGAACTCTTCCTTGAACTTGTCGAACGAGCCCCACTTGGCGTTGATCGCATCAAGAACCTTGCCGCTTGGCGCGCCCGAGCCGTTCGGGGTCATGCAGTTCCAGAAGAAGGTGTGGTTCCACACCTGGGCCGAATTGTTGAACACACCGCCCGACGATTTCTTGATGATCTCTTCGAGGGACATGTTTTCGTACTCGGTCCCCTTGATCATGTTGTTCAGGTTGGTGACATAGGTCTGGTGGTGCTTGCCGTAGTGGTATTCCAGCGTCTCGGCCGAGATGTGCGGCTGCAGGGCGTCTTTGGCGTATGGCAGTGGCGGCAGGGTATGTTCCATGTTTTCTTCCTTATTTGGTTGGACAGGTTTTGTTCCAGAGCGCCGTCATTCTAAACCGGATAGCGCGATGTTGCAGGCTTGGCTATTCAATGCGGCGGGTCATTCGGCTGCATCCTCCAGCACGGCTTGCACGCTGGACACGCCAATCTCCGCGCTGCCGTTGGCCAGGCGTATGGTCAGCTTGTTGCGCGCCTTGATTTGGGCCGGGTCGCGCAGCACCTCGCCCTTGGCGTTGCGCACAATCGCATAGCCGCGCTCGAGGGTGCGTTGCGGGTTCAGCAGTTCGAGCTGGGCCGCGAGGGCGCCCAGGGCGTCGCGCCTCCCTTTGACCGCGCTGGACAGGCTGGCGTTCAGGTGGCGTCCCTCGGACAGGAGCTGGGCGCGCAGGGTGCGCAGGTCGGGCCGGTAGCGCGTCCAGCGCTGCTGCAGTTGGGACAGTACCAGCGTCTGGCGGTTCACCGGCGTGCGCACGGCGTGGGTCATCGCGGCCGCCATCGACAGCAATTTCACCCGCTGGTGGCGGATCTGGGCCGAGGGGCTGAGCAGGCGGCGGCTGTAGCTGTCCACGCCCTGGCTCGCTTCCGACAGGCTGCGGCGCATCGCGCGGCGCAGGTCCTGGGCGTCGGCGGACAGCGAGCCGAGCCAGTCGGCGCGCGGCGTGGCGGCCAGCTCGGCGGCGGCGGTGGGGGTGGCGGCGCGCACGTCGGCGGCGAAGTCGGCGATCGTGAAGTCGGTTTCGTGGCCGACGCCCGAAATCACGGGGATGGTGCAGGCGTCGATGGCGCGCGCCACGCATTCTTCGTTAAAACTCCACAGGTCTTCGATCGAACCGCCGCCGCGGCAGACCAGCAGCAGGTCGGCTTCGCCGCGGCGGGAGGCCGTCATGATGGCTTCGGCGATCTTGTCCGCTGCGAATTGCCCCTGCACCGGGGCGGGATAGAGGATCACGCGCACGTGCGGCGCGCGGCGCTCCAGGGCGGTGAGCACGTCGCGCAGGGCTGCGGCCTGCGGGCTGGTGACGATGCCGATCGTGCGCGGGAACAGCGGCAGCGGGCGTTTGCGGTCCTGGTCGAACAGTCCCTCGCTTGACAGCTTTTCCTTCAGGCGCACGAAGGCGTCATACAGCGCGCCGACGCCGGCCCGGCGGATCGTCTCGACATTGATCTGGTAGTCGCCACGCGCGCCGTACAGTGTCACCAGTGCGCGCACCTCGACCTTGTCGCCTTCGCGCGGATTGAAGCCGACATATTGGGCGCGGCTGCGGAACATGACGGCGCGGACCTGGGCGGCATCGTCCTTCAGCGTGAAATACCAGTGGCCGGAGCTGGCGCGGGTGAAGTTGGAAATTTCGCCACTGATCCAGGCCAGCGGAAAACTCCGTTCGAGCAAACGGGCAACCTGCAGGTTCAGGGCCGTCACGCTCATGACGGCTGGGGCGGTGTACGCGGGATCGGCGTCGGTTGGACGTTCCATGGGTGCGGGGATGACAGGCAAAGGTGATGCTTATGTCACATCCCGGGCAAAACGACAAGTGCCGTCGGCAGCCGTGCGCACATGCAGCTCTCGATTGACCCGAGGATGACGTTGTTGCCTTTTTTCAATGCATTCTATTGCTTATGCTTTTAAATCAAGGGCTTGCGACCGACAATGTGCGCTAGGGAACCATCTTATCCACAAAATCTGTGGGCAACTCATCCATAAGACACAAGACCCAAGGACGCCAGGCATACAGGCAGGATCTGGCCCAGCCTGCGCATCCTGAAGAGGGAAACGGCTGCCTGCTCAAAAATGTCGCTAGGAAATTATGTTGTTTTACATCAAGGACTTAGTTTGCCGGGAAGGGGCTTGCTCACAATTTTGTCCACAAAAAGTGTGCACAAGGAGCGCGACGGTAGAACTCGGCGGCGCGGTACCCGGCGGGGGCAAGCCTGGATCTTGTTCATTAGCGAGAAGGTCCCCGTCAGGGGCATCCTGGAAGCCGGTTCTTTTCAACCTGCACGTTTTCGCGGCAGCCCCGTCTAATACCTGATAAATCAATGACTTAAGCTAGAGTCAAGAATCTTCATCACATTGTTATCCACAAAATCTGTGCAGAGCTGAACTTTCTATGCATCAAGCTCTAAACTGCTGAACAACTGATGCATGGAACGTCGTTTTTGCACGGAAACACCGGCTGAACGGGCTGGCGATTAAATTTTGTGCAGAACGTGTTTTTCTTTCAGAATCAGACACTTAAGCCTAGGAAAAGGGCGTTGCGCACATTATTGTCCACAAAATGTGTGAGGAACCTCACAGAAGAGTGCTGCACCTCGCACGGTACGGCGCTGCTCATTTTTTGCGCGCGAGAAATTTATCGTTCCAAATCAATCACTTAAGGAGCGCAAAAGCCCATTGCGCACAATTTTGTCCACAGATTTTGTTCGTAACTAGGGATCTTCGATCCAGCTCAATACGCTTGAGCCAGACCCGAGCAGATAGCGAGCGGGTGCATCTGACATGTGCCGTTTTCTTGCGCATGCCCGGAATATCCTTTGGAATCAAGGATGTTTGATCGATCGCAGAGCCTTGCACACATTTTTATCCACAGAAGATGTGCAGAACCTGAGGTGTAATGCACTTGCCGCAGTGCTAGCAACTTGTTACATTGCTGAATTGATTTCTCACCGCCCCAGGAGTTTCTTTTGCTCGCTATCTTCCAAGCTGCAGGTTGGCCAATCTGGCTCTTGCTGATCGCCTCGATCGTCGCTGTCGCCCTGATCGTGGAACGCCTGATCTACCTGCGCCGCGAAAAGATCCTACCGAAGCAGCTGCTCGACGAAGTCATCCGCGTCTACCGCGCCGGCAAGGTCACCCCGGACGTGGTGGACAAGCTCGAACACAATTCGCCGCTCGGCACCGTGCTGGCCGCCGCGCTGCGCAACGTCGACGCCCCGCGCGACGTCATGAAGGAATCGATCGAGGAAGCCGGCCGCGGCGTCGCCCAGGGCCTGGAGCGCTTTCTCACCACCCTCGGCACCATCGCCTCGCTGGCGCCGCTGATGGGCCTGTTCGGCACCGTGGTCGGCATGATCGAGATCTTCGGCGCCCAGAGCCCGACCGGCGGCAACAACCCGGCGCAACTGGCGCACGGAATTTCGGTGGCCCTGTATAACACCGGCTTCGGCCTGGCCATCGCCATGCCGGCGCTGGTGTTCTACCGCCACTTCCGCGCCCTGGTCGACAGCTTCGTGATCGAGATGGAACTGCAGGCCGTGAAATTTGTCGACGTCGTCCACGGTGCCCGCAAATGATGAACTTCCGCCGCGGCCGCCAGCGCGAGGAACCGGAGATCAACCTGATTCCCTTCATCGACGTGCTGCTGGTCGTCCTGATCTTCCTGATGGTCTCCACCACCTACAGCAAGTTTACCGAGCTGCAGATCACGCTGCCGACGGCGGATGCCGCGAAGGTGGAGCAGCGGCCGTTCGAGATCAACGTCACGATCGACGCCAAGGGTAACTACACGGTGAACAATGTGCCGGTGTCCTTCCACAGCGTGGCCGGCCTGGCCGAAGACCTGAAGGCTGCCGCCAGCAGCGGTCCCGGCGGCCAGCCTGCAACCGACCCGGTGGTCATCGTCAACGCCGACCAGTTCGCGATGCACCAGATGGTCATCAACGTGCTGGAAGCGGCGCGCGTGGCCGGCTTCGAGAAGCTGACCTTCGCTGCCCAGACCGGCGCCAAGAAGTAAGCGGACCGGGCGCGTCCCGCACGCGCCCGCCGCCCCGAACATGGCATTACCTTCCATCGAATCGACCCTGACCCGCGCCTGGCTGCGCCGCGGCCCGCTGGCGCTGGCGCTGCTGCCGCTCGCGCTGGTGTTCCGGCTGCTGGCCGCCGTGCGCGCGCTGCTGTACCGCCTCGGGCTGAAACAGAGCGAGCGCTTGCCGGTGCCGGTCATCGTGGTTGGCAATATCTTTATTGGCGGCACCGGCAAGACGCCGCTGACGATCTGGCTGGCCGAGGCGCTGCGTGCGGCCGGCCTGCGTCCTGGCGTGATTTCGCGCGGCCATGGCGGTGCGGAATCGAGCCCGCGCGAAGTGACGCCTCGGTCCGACCCGCGCGAAGTGGGCGACGAGCCGCTGCTGATCGCGGCGCGCGCCGGCTGCCCGGTCGTGGTCGGGCGCAAGCGTGCAGAAGCGGGCAGGGCGCTGCTGGCCGCCCATCCCGAGGTGGATGTCCTGATTACCGACGACGGACTGCAGCATTACGCGCTGGCGCGCGACATCGAGATCGTCCTGTTCGATGGCCGCGGCGTCGGCAACGGCTGGCTGCTGCCGGCCGGCCCGCTGCGCGAGCCGCCTTCGCGCCGCCGCGATTTCACGGTGATCAACGCCCCCGCGATCGCGCCGGCGCTGGCGGCAGCGGTCGGCGGCCAGCCCTTCCAGATGCAGCTTGCGGGCGAGTTCGCCGAGCCGCTGGCCCGGCCTGGCGAGCGCCTGCCATTGGCGCAGCTGGCCGGAAAGCGCATCGTCGCCGCCGCCGGGATCGGCAACCCGGGCCGCTTCTTCGCCATGCTGCGCGGCGCCGGGTTGACGGTTGGCGAGCTGCCGCTGCCCGACCACCATGACTTCCTCGACCGTCCCTTCGACACCGTGGACGCCGATGTCATCCTGATCACGGAGAAGGATGCAGTAAAATGTCGGCAACTTGATAACCTGAAGGACGACCCGCGCTTGTGGGTCGTACCCGTGACGGCGCGGATCGATCCTGCGCTGGCCGAACAAATCGTGGAGAAATGTCGTGGACGCTCGACTGCTTGATATCCTGGTCTGCCCGCTGTGCAAGGGCCCCCTTGAGTACGACAAGAAGGCGCAGGAACTGACCTGCCGCCCGGACCGCCTGGCTTACCCGATCCGCGACGGTATCCCGATCATGTGGGCCGACCAGGCGCGCAAGATCGAGCCGGTGTAAAAGCAGCGGCATGAGCTTTACCGTCATCATCCCGGCCCGGCTGGCCTCGACCCGCCTGCCGAACAAGCCGCTGGCCGACCTCGGCGGCAAGCCGATGATCGTGCGCGTCGCCGAACGCGCGCGCGAATCCGGCGCTGCCCGCATCATCGTCGCCACCGACCACCCCGACATCCTGGCGGCCTGCGCCGCGCACGGCATCGAAGCCTGCATGACGCGCGCCGACCACCCGTCCGGCACCGACCGCATCGCCGAAGTCGCCCAGGCTCTTGGCCTGGCTGCGGACGAGGTCGTGGTCAACCTGCAGGGCGACGAGCCGCTGATCGACCCGGCCCTGCTGGCGGCCTGCGCCGCCCGCATTCGCGACGGCGTGCCGATGGCCACCTGCGCCCATCCGATCCACGATGTGGCCGACGTGTTCAACCCGAATGTGGTGAAGGTCGTGCTCGACAAGGCGGGACGCGCGCTGTATTTCTCGCGCGCCACGATTCCCTGGGACCGCGATGCGTTCGCGGCTACGCAGGACGCGCTGCCCTTGGGCTACGCACCCCTGCGCCACATCGGCCTGTACGCCTATAGCAATGCCTTCCTCCAGGCCTATCCGGCGCTGGAGAGCGCGCCGCTCGAAACCATCGAGGCGCTGGAGCAATTGCGCGTGCTGTGGCACGGTTATCCGATCGCCGTACACGTTACCGACAGCGCGCCGCCAGGCGGTGTCGACACCCTTGACGACCTGGCGCGCGTGCGCCGCCACTACCCAAACTGACAAGGCCTCAAGGCTAAATCCGGGCCGTCTGCGCTATATCAAAAGTTGCTTGCAGGTGGCCTTTGGATTGGCGTTAAAGCTGACTTTTGTGGTAACTTTCGTGTCAAGGTAGCCAGATATGCATCAAGCCTGATCGTCAGCAAACATAATAATCATCAACATCCTCTAGGAATCTAGGAAACTCATGCGTCTCATTCTGCTAGGAGCACCGGGAGCCGGTAAGGGCACCCAGGCTAACTTCATCAAGGAAAAGTTCAACATCCCCCAGATCTCCACCGGCGACATGCTGCGTGCAGCGATCAAGGCAGGGACCGAACTGGGCCTGGCTGCCAAGAAGGTGATGGATGCGGGCCAGCTGGTCTCGGACGACATCATCATCGGCCTGGTGAAAGAGCGCCTGAAAGAAACCGACTGCGCCAACGGCTACCTGTTCGACGGCTTTCCACGCACCATCGCGCAGGCCGACGCCATGAAAGACAGCGGCGTGACCATCGACTACGTGCTGGAAATCGACGTGCCAGACGACCTGATCGTCGAGCGCATGTCGGGCCGCCGCACCCACCCGGGCTCGGGCCGCGTCTACCACACCAAGTTCAACCCGCCAAAAGTGGCCGACACCGACGACGTGACGGGCGAAGCGCTGGTGCAGCGCGACGACGACAAGGAAGAAACCGTCGTCAAGCGCCTGACCGTGTACCACAACCAGACCGAAGTGCTGCTCGGCTACTACAACAAGTGGGCCCAGTCCGGCCTGCCCGGCGCGCCGAAATACCGCAAGATCACCGGCGTCGGCCCGGTCGAGCAGGTACGCGACGCAGCGTTTGCGGCGCTGGCGGAATAAGCTTCCAGCTCCAAGTGAAACGGCCCTTCGGGGCCGTTTTTCGTTAACCGTAGGGTGGGCGGGTTCCCCGCCCGCGCGTTCAAGCGACCGATGAACAACCTCGTCGCATCAACTCACCGTGTATTTGAACGCGCGGGCGGCAAAGCCGCCCACCCTACAAAAGCGCTCCAACATCAACGATCACAAATACCTTTCAACGGCAGCCATCAACGACTCCCGATCCGAATCCCCTTCATACCGCTCGCCATCGATGAAAAAGCTCGGCGTCCCCTTGGCCCCCAGCGATTTCCCTTCGGCCGCCTGCGCCTCGATCCGTTCGCGATAGCGCCGCTGCGCCAGCTCCTCCTCGAGCCGTGCCCCATCCACCCCCAATTCGCGCGCCAGCAGCGGCAACTGCCCCGGCGTCGCCTGCGCCTGTTGCTCGAACAGCGCATCGTGCATCTCCCAGAACTTGCCCTGGGCCCCGGCAGCTTCAGCTGCCTCGGCAGCTGGCTCGGCGTTCGGGTGCATCCCGAGCGGCAGATGGCGGTAAACCAAGGCAATCCGGTCGCCATGCCGCTGCTGAAGTTCGGCAAGGGTGAAACGGGCCCGCGCGCAATACGGGCACTGGAAATCGCCGTATTCGATAATCACGACATCGGCATCGCGCTTTCCACGCACATGGTCGTCTTCCCGGATCTGCACCTGGCTCATCCGTGCTCCTCGTCTGGTCGATGCACCGATCTTCGCAAGTGCCCGGGGCCGCCTGCCGCGCGTTACCGGCTGGAACGATGTGAACATCCGTCGTGTGCGCCCCGGTCAGCCGGGCAGGCAGATAATGGATCGCCTGACCAATCGATATGCCCGAGGTGCGCCATGAGTCCCATCAAGTCCACCATTGCCGTGCTGTTCGCCCTGGGTTCCGCAAGCGCGCTGGCCCAGAACCAGGCGACGCTGACACCGACGCCGAGCAAGCCGGCCGACAGCGCCACCTACGGCCCGGTACTCAATCCGCAAGCGACACCTGCACCGGCCCCGACGCCGCCGGCTGCCCCGCAGCCATCCGGCGAAGCCCGCCCGCAGGCGCAGGAAGAGCGCGCCGGCCAGCCTCCGACCAGCAAGCACCTTGAGGTCGATCCATCGGCCCGTCCCGCACCGCAAGCTGTGCAGCCACAGCAGGGCCAGCAAAGCCAGGATGCGCAGAAACGCAAGCCGCCCAGCAAGAAGGGCAAGCAGGCCGTGCGCCGTTCGGTGGACCAGCGTATCGAGAGGACCCCGCGCATTGCCGCGCCCCTTCCGCCGCCATCGCCGCGCGCCGAGGTCCAGCCGGCGCCGCGCCCGGCCGGTCCATCGTCCACCCAGGTGGTCGGCTGCGTCGGCGGCAATTGCACCGACACGAGCGGCACGGGCTACAACGCCGCCGGCCCCGGCAATGCGGCGGTCAGCAGCAGTGGCCAGCTATGCACCCGCAGCGGCGCCACCATGCAATGCTTTTGACGGCGGCGTAGTCCGCAGCATGGTTTTTCTGGTGAAAAGTTCGCTACAATGCCGCTGTTTGACGTTTGCTTAACGTTTACGTAAACGTCACGAACAACGGTTACTAGAACTTCTATAAGGGAAAACCATGCAAATTCAGAACAATGTGTTCATCGTGACCGGTGGCGCGTCGGGGCTTGGAGCAGCCACGGCACGCATGCTGACCGAAGCGGGCGGCAAGGTCGTCATCGCCGACGTGCAGGTCGACGCCGGCACCGCGCTGGCAGCCGAGCTGGGCGGCCAGTTCGTCAAGTGCGACGTCACCTCCGAGGCGGACGGCCTGGCGGCCGTGGCGGCGGCAGGCAAGCTGGGCACACTGCGCGGCCTGGTCAACTGCGCCGGCGTGGCGCCGGCCATCAAGACCGTCGGCAAGGACGGCCCGCACCCGCTGGACGCCTTCCAGCGCGCGGTGAACATCAACCTGGTCGGTACCTTCAACATGTGCCGCCTGGCGGCCGACGCCATGGGCAAGCTTGATGGCGCCGAATACGGCGAGCGCGGCATCATCATCAATACCGCCTCGGTCGCGGCCTTCGACGGCCAGATCGGCCAGGCCGCCTATGGTTCCTCGAAAGCCGCCGTCGCCGGCATGACCCTGCCGATGGCGCGCGACCTGGCGCGCAGCGGCATCCGCGTCATGACCATCGCCCCGGGCATCTTCGAGACCCCGATGCTGATGGGCATGCCGGAAGAAGTGCGCGAGTCGCTGGGCAAGATGGTCCCGTTTCCACCGCGCCTCGGCATGCCGAAGGAATACGCGCACCTGGCCAAGGCCATCATCGAAAACGTCATGCTCAATGGCGAAACGATTCGACTCGACGGCGCGATCCGCATGCAGCCGAAATAAGCATTCCGGTAAGCGCTGGCCAGTTGTTGTAGGATAGCCAGATGTCGGGCGCGCGGCGCAAGCTGCGCGCCCGTTTTGCTTTCTGGAGACGTGAATTGAACAAGATGAAGATCCGCGAGGCCGTGCTGGCGCTCGCGCTGGCGTTTGTTGCCACCCAGCCCCTCCACGCGCAGGACACGCGCCAGGCCGCGCCCGAAGCTGCCACCGGCTATGCCGAGAAATCCGGCTGGCCAGCGAAGAACTACATGGTGGCCGCGGCCAACCCGCTGGCGGTGGAAGCCGGCTACCAGATATTGAAGCAGGGCGGCAGCGCCATCGACGCGGCGATTGCCACCCAGCTGGTGCTGACCCTGGTCGAGCCGCAATCGTCCGGCATCGGCGGCGGCGCCTTCCTGGTCCATTACGACGGCAAGCAGACCCAGGCCTTCGATGGCCGCGAGACCGCGCCATCGAAAGCCGACGAGCACCTGTTCCAGCGTCCGGACGGCAGCCCGGTGTCGCGCACCGAGGGAGTGGTCGGCGGCCGCTCGACCGGCGCGCCGGGCGTACTGCGCATGCTGGCGCTGGCGCACGGCCAGCACGGCAAGCTGCCCTGGAAGGCGCTGTTTGCTCCCGCCATCCGCCTGTCGGAGCAGGGCTTCAAGGTCAGCCCGCGCCTGCATGCGCTGTTGTCTGGCGACGTCCACCTGCGCAAGGATGCGGAAGCGGCGCGCTATTTCTACGGCAACGGCGGCCAGCCCTGGCCCGTCGGCCACGTGCTGAAGAATCCCGCGCTGGCCAAAACCCTGCGCGAGATCGCCGATGGCGGCGCGGAAGTCTTCTACACCGGCCGCATCGCGCGCGACATCGCGGCGAAGGTAGCCGGCCACCCGACCAATCCGGGCCTGCTCAGCGCCCTTGATATCGCCGCCTACCAGCCGAAGGTTCGCGTGCCGGTCTGCAGCGACTACCGCACGTACACGGTGTGCGGCATGCCGCCGCCTTCGTCCGGCGGCATCGCCGTGGCCCAGATGCTGGGCATGTTCGAGACCATCGACATGCGCGCGCTGGCGCCGAGGAACGGGGTCCCGGGACCGGACGCCCTGCACGTATTCAGCGAAGTCGGGCGCCTGGCCTACGCCGACCGCAACCGCTATGCGGCCGACACCGATTTCGTGCCGCTGCCGGGCCGTGGCATCCCGAGCCTGATTGACAAGGGCTACCTCGCGCAGCGCGCCAAACTCATTAGCCAGCGCTCGATGGGCGAGGCGCCGGCCGGCAAGCCGCCGGGCATGGAGCTCGCCTGGACCTGGGGCCGCGACAACGCCATCGAAACCCCGTCCACCTCGCACGTCGCGGTGGTGGACAGTTACGGCATGGGCCTGGCCATGACCACCACCGTCGAAGACGCTTTTGGGTCGCGCCAGATGGTCGACGGCTTCATCCTGAACAACCAGCTGACGGACTTCTCGTTCGCTTCGCGTGACGCCGACGGCCCGGTCGCCAACCGCGTCGAAGCCAATAAACGTCCGCGTAGCGCGATGTCGCCGACCGTGGTGTTCGATAAAAAGACCGGCAAGCTGGTGCTGACGGTCGGCTCGCCCGGCGGCCCGGCCATCATCAATTATGTCGCCAAGGTGCTGGTCGGGACGCTCGACTGGGGCCTGAACGTGCAGCAGGCGGTCAACCTGCCAAACTTCGGCAGCCGCAATGGCCCGACCGAACTGGAAGCAGGGCGCTTCCCGTCCACCACGATCGAGGCGCTGAACGCGCGCGGGCACAAGGTGCGCCTGGGCGAGCAGACCTCGGGGCTGCATGGCATCCAGCGCATCGAGGTGCATGGAGTGCCGCTATGGTATGGCGGGGCGGATCCGCGACGCGAGGGTGCGGCCAAAGGAGACTAGCTCAGGCCTTGAAGATCTTCAGCAGGGTGACGGCGGGCGAGGCGCTGCCGATCTTGCGGTTGCCCCGGGCGGCGTCGATCACTTCGACCAGTTCGTCGTACTTGTCGGCCTGGCGATCGTCCAGGTTGGTCATGTTCATGTTCCAGCGCGGGAAGGTCCGGAAGCTGGCCGGCTCGTTGTAGAGGATCCGCGAATTCTTGTGGCGCGGATCCAGTTCGATTTTCTTGTACAGCGCGGCAAGGGTCGGGGCCGGCCCCTCGAGCACCTGCAGGAACCAGCCACCGTTGTAGAACAGGCTGCCGGTCACGTCGATGGGCTCATTATTCGAACGGGCAGTGGCATGGATGGCGCGCAGGTCTTCTTCCGACATTTTTCGGCTTGCCTGGCTGACATAAACTAGTTGATTGATCGACATGGGGTATTCCTGAAAGTAGTTATGGGCAAGCGTGCCCGGGTGGAGTTCATGCTACGGTTGATAGTTATAGCAGGAGTTATTTTTCCTTGAAAGTAACTTCTTTCTGTTCGGAAATATTGGCGGGACAATTCTGCACAGTTGGCCGGAATCGCTTGTCGGTAGAAACGCAACTCCAGCGTATTTATTTCCCTAGAGAACCTCGATTTTTGCTAAGCTTGGCAGGTGGACAGTAAAGAAAAAACAGGCCTGGTCCTCACAGGCGGTGGAGCACGCGCCGCCTACCAGGCTGGCGTGATGCATGCGATCGCGCGCATCCTCGCCGACGCCGGCAGGCCAAGCCTGCGTTCCCCCTTCGACATCATCTGCGGCACTTCCGCCGGCGCCCTGAATGCAACCGCGCTGGCCTGCCGCGCCGACGACTTTTCCAGCGCCGTGCGCGGCCTGCTGGGCGTGTGGGAAGGGGTGGCCGCGCACCAGGTCTACCGCGCCGATTCGCTGTCCGTGCTGCGCTCGGGCGCGCGCTGGATGTCGCTCCTGTCCTTCGGCTGGTTGCTGCGCAAATGGCATGCCGCGCCGCCCCAGTCGCTGCTCGACAACACCCCGCTGGCTGGCCTGCTGCACCGCGTGCTCGACCTGCCGCGCCTCGATGCCGCGCTGGCCGACGGCGTGCTGCATGCGCTGGCGATCACCGCCTCGTCCTACAGCAGCGGGCACCACATCACCTTCTACCAGGCCGCGCGCGAGATCACGCCCTGGACCCGGCACCAGCGCCTCGCGCTGTCGACCCAGATCAGCGTCGAGCACCTGCTGGCCTCGAGCGCGATCCCCTTCATCTTCCCGGCCGTGCCGCTCTACCTGGGCGGACGCCGCGAATACTGCGGCGACGGCTCGATGCGCCAGCTGGCGCCGATCGCGCCGGCCATCCACCTCGGTGCCACGCGGGTGCTGGTGGTGGGGGGAGGGCGCATGTCCGAGGCGGCGTCCGGTACGGCGTCCGACCCGGCGCCGGAGTCCGGCTATCCGAGCCTGGCGCAGATCGCCGGCCATGCGCTGTCCTCGATCTTCCTCGACAGCCTGGCGGCCGACATCGAGCGCCTGCAGCGCGTCAACCAGACCCTCGAGCGCGTGCCGCCAGAGGCGCGCGCGGCGCTGCCGCTGCGGCGCATGGAGCTGCTGGTGATCGCGCCGTCCGAGCGGCTCGACGACATCGCCAGCCGCCATGTCCACAACCTGCCGGCGCCGGTGCGCACGCTGCTGGCCGGGATCGGCGCGCTCGAGTCGCGCGGCTCGGCGCTGGCGTCCTACCTGCTGTTCGAAGGCAGCTATACGCGCGAGCTGATACGGCTCGGCGAACACGATACCCTGGCCCGGCGCGACGACGTGCTGGCCTTCTTCCCCGAATGAGCGCGCTGCTAAGAATGTTGGCGGCAGCGCTGCTGCTGGTCCTGTGCGCGAACGTCTTTGCCGCCGCGCCGCGCCTGACGCTGCGCTTCGAGCACCTGTCGGTGGCCGAGGGCCTGACCCAGGAATCGGTGCTGGCCGTGGTCCAGGACCGCGACGGTTTCATGTGGTTCGGCACCCAGAATGGACTGTCGCGCTTCGACGGCTACCGCTTCATCAATTACCGCAACGTGCCGGGCAAGGCGGGCTCGCTGTCGAACAACTGGGTGCGGGTGTTGCATCTCGACCGCCACGGCCGCCTGTGGCTGGGCACCGACGGCGGCCTCAACCTGTACGACCCGATCACCCGGACCTTCACCGTGTTCGTCCCGAACGAAACCACAAGGCGCGGCAATGGCAACCGCCATATCACGGCGATTGTCGGAGATGGCCACGACGGCCTGTGGATCGGCACCAGCGACGGCCTGCAGCATTTCGACACCGTGCTGCGCCGGTTCAGCATCTGGCACCATGAAAAGGGCAACGAGCGCAGCCTGGGCGACGATAGCGTCAATGCGCTGGCGCTGGACGCCGGCGGGCGACTGTGGGTCGGCACCGGCGCGGGGCTGGACAGCCTGAGCCCAGGGCGCGACCGCTTCGAGCACCACGCGTCCGGACTGGGTCCGCGCCAGAACCCGGTGCGCGCACTGATGATCGACGGTGGGCAGCGCCTCTGGGTGGGCCGGCTGGGCGGGCTGGAACGGCGCGAACTGGCAGGCAAGGCTGCCGGTTCGGTGCGCCGGTTCGGCCAGGCCGACGGCCTTGGCCCTTGGTGGATCACGGCGCTGTACGTGGACGCCGGCAACGAGATCTGGGTCGGCACCCACGACAATGGCCTGCTGCGCTGGCGCGGCCGCGAGGACAGCTTCGAGAGCCACGCGCACGCCGCCGCCGACCGCCACAGCCTGGCCGACAATCAGGTCTCGGCGCTGTACCGCGACCGGCTTGGAACCTTCTGGGTCGGCACCTGGTATGCCGGCGTGTCGCGGGTGGACCTCGGCAGCGGCGGCTTCGCCCGTATCGTGCGGCGGGGCGATGGCTCCGACGCACTGGCCGACAACAAGGCGCAGGCCTTGCTGGCCGATGGCGACAAGCTGTGGATCGGCACCGGCACCGGGCTCAATCACTTCGACCCGGCCACCGGGCAGGCCACGGTCTACCGACACGACCCGGCCAACCCGAACAGCCCGATTGACATGCCGGCCACCGCGCTGGCGCGCGACCGCCAGGGCCTGCTGTGGATCGGCGGCCGCACCGGTATAACCTCCTTCGATCCCGTGTTGCGCAAGTTCGTGCGCCAGCTGTTGCCGGGCGACGCCGATGCCAACAGTGTGCGTGGCGTGGTGGCGGGACCGGACGGCTACATGTGGATCACCACCCGGGGCGGCCTGCACCGGCTCGACCCGCTCACGCGCAAGGTCGAGAGCTGGCGCCACGACCCCGCCAGGTCGAGCAGCCTGGCCGACGACACCGTACGCCCGGTGCTGCACGACCGGCGCGGCCGCATGTGGGTCGGGACCTTCGATGGCCTCGACCTGATGGATCGCGCCAGCGGGCGCTTCCGCCACTTCCGCCACGACCCCTTCGACGCGGCCAGCCTGAGCCACGACGAAGTCCATTACCTGTTCGAGGACAGCCGCGGCGACGTCTGGGTCGGCACCGCGGTCGGCCTGAACCGGATGGTGACGGCCGCCGACGGGTCCGTGAGTTTCGTACGCTACACCATGCGCGACGGCCTGGTCGACGATGCGGTGGCGGGGATCCAGGAAGATGGCGACGGCCGCTTGTGGATCAGCACCAATAACGGGATTTCGTGCTTCGACCCGGTGAACAGCCGCTGGCGCAGCTATGCGGCGGCCGACGGCATCACCGAGGGCGCCTTCATCGACGGCGCCGCCTTGCGCGGGGCCGACGGCACCTTGTACTTCGGCGGCTTCAACGGCATTACCGCATTCGACCCGCGCGCCATCCGCGACAACCGGGTGCCGCCGCGCCCCGTCATCACCGGGCTGCAGGTGTTCAACCGGCCGATCGAGCAGGAGCTGCCCGGCCTGCTCACCGGCCCGATCGAGCATGCCGAGACGGTGACCCTGCCGGCCGGCGCCTCGGTGTTTTCGCTCGAATTCTCGGCGCTGCATTTCGCCGCCCCGGCGCGCAACCGCTTTGCCTACCGCCTGGATGGCTTCGACAAGGACTGGGTCCAGGCCGATGCCGGCAAGCGCTTCGCCACCTATACCAACCTCGATCCGGGCACCTATGTGTTCCGGGTGCGCGCCGCCAACAAGGACGGCGTCTGGAGCGAGAAGGCGGCCGCGCTGGCGATCACGATCGAGCCGCCGCCCTGGGGTACGCCCTGGTTCCGCGCCATCGCCGCGCTGCTGCTGGTCACCTCGATCTATGCCGGGGTGCGCATGCGCCTGTCCGGCCTGCGCCGCCAGAAAGAGCAGCTGGCGCGCCAGGTCGGGGCGCGCACCGAACAGGTCGAGCAGCAGAACCGCGTGCTCGAGCGCCAGACCCAGGAACTGCGCGAACAGGAAATGCGCGTGCGCCAGCAGTCCAACGAGCTGGCCCGGGCCTACCGCGCGCTGCAGGAGAACGAGGAATTCCTGCGCCAGGCCAAGCAGCGCGCCGAGGATGCGACGCGCCAGAAGTCGGAATTCCTGGCCAACATGAGCCACGAGATGCGCACCCCGCTGGCCGGCGTGATCGGCATGCTCGGCTTCGCGCTGCGCGACAATGCGCTGCGCGACAACACGCGCGACCAGATCGTGCGCGGCCAGGCCAATGCCCAGGCCCTGCTGGCGATCATCAACGACCTGCTCGATTTCTCCAAGATCGAGGCGGGCAAGCTCAGTATCGAGAACATCGACTTCGACCTGCACGGCGCGATCCGCGGCGTCGCCAGCCTGTTCGAGGAGCAGGCGGCGGGCAAGAGCGTCGACTTCGAGGTAAGCCTGGCCCCGTCGCTGCCGCGCTATGTGCTGGGCGACCCGACGCGGGTGCGCCAGGTGCTGGTCAACCTGGTCGGCAATGCCTTCAAGTTCACCCGCTCCGGCAGCATTTCGGTGGAAGTGGACCTGCGCGCCGAAGACCAGGTGCGCGGCGACGGCTGGAACATGGTGCGCTTCACGGTGCGCGATACCGGCATCGGCATCCCGGCCGATGCGCTGCCGCGCCTGTTCCAGAAATTCGAGCAGGCCGACACCACCACCACGCGCCGCTACGGCGGCACCGGGCTGGGACTGGCGATCTGCCGCCAACTGGTGGCGCTCATGGGCGGCAACATTGGCGTCAACAGCACCGAAGGCAAGGGCAGCGCCTTCAGCGTGGTGCTGCCGCTGGCCGACGGCGTCGAGCCGCCCCATCTCGAGCACGAGGCGCTGGCGCCGCACACGCACCGCCTGCGCATCCTGTGCGCCGAGGACTACCCGACCAACCAGATCATCGCGCGCGTCATGATCGAGGAAATGGGCCACCAGGTCGATATCGCCGACAACGGCGCCGAGGCGGTGGCGGCCTGCGCGCGTACGCGCTACGACCTGGTGCTGATGGATGGCCGCATGCCCGAGATGGACGGCGCCACCGCCACCCGCCTGATCCGCGCCGGCGGCAGCGCGGACGCCCGCGTGCTCGACCAGCACCTGATGATCGTGGCGCTCACCGCCAACGCCAGCGACGAAGACCGTGCACGCTACCTGGCCTGCGGCATGGACGCCTTCCTGACCAAGCCGATCGACGAGGACGCGCTGCACCAGCAGGTCTCGCGCGCCATCCAGCGCCAGCTCCAGCGCGGCGTGCCGCTGGCGCCGATGCCGCCCATGGCCGCACACCCGGATGCGGACCCGGGGCCGATGGCCGCGCTGGACGCGATGTTCGGCGTGGCGCCCGCCGCCGACGCAGTACCGGCGGTGGCCAACCCGGGCCGCCGTTCCGACGACCTGAAGGCGCGCCTGCAGGCTGCCTTCGCGGGCGACCTGCCACGCCGCCGGCTCGAGCTCGATGCGGCGCTTGAAGCGGGCGACATGGAGGCGGCGGGCAGGGTGCTGCACGGCCTGCGCGGCAGCGCCGCCCACCTGGGCGACACGGTACTCGAAGCCCTGTGCGGCGACCTCGAGGTGGCGGCCGATGCCGGCGACCGCGCGCGCGTCATGGCCGGGATGGCGCGCCTGCGGATGCTGCTGGCCGCATTCCAGCCGTCAGCGGCGTGAGCCCGCTCCTGCTTATAATCGGCGCCATGACAGTTGCGAGGGTGATGACATGAGCATGGACGTACGCGTCCTGGTGGTGGACGACGACGTTGTGTCGCGCATGATGCTGATGCATCTGGTCGACAGCTGCGGACCATACGAGATCGCGGAAGCCGAGGACGGCGAGGACGCCTGGCGCCAGCTGGCGGGCGGCCTGCAGCCGGCCATCGTGTTCTGCGACCTGCGCATGCCGAATTTGTCTGGCATGTGCCTGCTGGCCCGGGTGCGCGCCGATGCAGCCGTGGCCAGCATCCCCTTCGTGCTGGTGTCGGCAGCGTCCGACTCGGAGACCATGGCCGAAGCCGGGCGCCTCGGGGCAAGCGGCTATATCGTCAAGCCGTTCGCACTGGAGCAGGTGCGCGCCCAGCTGGCACAGGTGGGGCAGCGGGATGAACCCCCGGATGAAGATCCCGATGCCGTGGCGCGCCGCCTCGGCATCGGGCCGGAACGCCTGCTGGTCTATCTCGCCGGCCTGCAGCGCCAGCTCGAAGAGGCGGCGCGCCAGCCGGCCGCGGCGCCGCTGCTGCGCCTGGCCGAAGGCTGCGCCACGCTCGGCCTCGCCGCCAGCGCCGCACGGCTGCGCGCCGCGGCAGGGCAGGCCGATGCCAAGGCCGCCGCCGGCGCGATCGGCCATGCCGTCGGCGCGGCGGGGCGCCAGCAGCGGCGCGCGCAAGCGTAACGACGATTCCGCTTGCTGGCCTATTGCTTTAGATTTAAAGTACCTGCGGACTGTTGCCTGAATATTCACAGGAAGCTCACATGACCGCATCCGTAGCACTCCAACCCTCCGGCTATGCCGACGGCTTCGCGCGCGCCAGCCTGCCGCCGCTTGGCGAATGGCCCGAGTTCCTGTTCGATTTGCCCGAGCTGCAGTATCCGCCGCGCCTGAACTGCGTCGCCGAACTGTTCGAGGTGGCCAGGCTGCGCGGCTGGGACCAGCGCACCGCATTGATTGGTGCGCGCGAGCGCCTGACGTATGCGCAGCTGCGCGAGCGGGTCGACCGCATCGCCCAGGTGCTGCGGCGCGACCTTGGCCTGGCCACCGGCAACCGGGTGCTGGTGCGGGGCGCGAACTGCCCGATGATGGCGGCCTGCATACTCGCGGTCATCAAGGCCGGCTGCATCGCGGTGCCCACCATGCCGCTGCTGCGCGCCCGTGAACTGGGCACCATCGCCGAACGGGCGCGGGTGGACGCCGTGCTGTGCGCGGCCTCGCTGCGGTTCGAGGTCGATGCGATGGAGCGCCCCGGGCTGCCGCTGCTGCTGTTCGACGACCCCGGCGCGGCCGATTCGCTGGAAGCGCGCATGGCCGGGCACGATGCCCCGTTCGCCGCGCCCGATACGGCGGCCGACGACGTCTGCCTGATCAGTTTTACTTCGGGCACCACCGGCGTGCCGAAGGGGACGATGCACTTCCACCGCGACCTGCTGGCGATCTGCGACTGCTTCCCGCGCCATACGCTGGGCTCAAGCATCGACGACATCTTCATCGGCACGCCGCCGCTGGCCTTTACCTTCGGCCTGGGCGGGCTGCTGCTGTTCCCGCTGCGGGTGGGCGCGAGCGCGGTGCTGATCGAAAAACTCAGCCCGGAAACCCTGCTCGCAGCGATCCAGGAACACCACGCCACGGTGTGTTTCACGGCGCCGACCTTCTACCGCCAGATGGCGCAGCTGGCGCCGCGTTTCGATTTGTCCACCCTGGGCCGCACCGTGTCGGCGGGCGAGGCGCTGCCGCTGGCCACGCGCGAAGCCTGGCAGGACGCGACCGGGCTGGCGATGATCGACGGGATCGGCGCGACCGAGATGCTGCACATCTTCATCTCCGCGGCCGGCAGCGAGGTGCGCCCCGGCGCCACCGGCAAGCCGGTGCCGGGCTACGTGGCCTGCATCCTCGACGAGGACGACCGGCCGGTCGGGCCGGGCACCATCGGGCGGCTGGCGGTGAAGGGGCCGACCGGCTGCCGTTATCTCAGCGACCCGCGCCAGCGCGACTACGTGATCGACGGCTGGAACCTCACCGGCGACGCCTACGAAATGGATGCGGACGGCTATTTCTACTACCGCTCGCGGCTGGACGACATGATCATCTCGGCCGGCTACAACATCGCCGGCGCCGAGGTCGAGGAAGCGCTGCTGCACCATCCGGCAGTGGCCGAATGCGGGGTGGTGGGGCGGCAGGACCCGGAGCGCGGCCAGGTGGTCGAGGCCCACGTGGTGCTCAAACCAGGTGTCGAAGCCTCGGGCGACACGGCCTTGGCGCTGCAGGAATTCGTCAAGGCGCAGATCGCGCCCTACAAGTATCCGCGCGTGGTGCGCTTCCGCGAACAGCTGCCGCGCACCGAAACCGGTAAACTGCAGCGGTTTAAATTACGTAACGATGCGGTGTGAGGAAACTATGGCGGATCTGGAAGAGCAGGACCACGGCAAGGGGCCGGAGCAGGTGCGGGGCAGCGCAGGCACGGAGCAGGAACGCGTCGCGGGGCTGGACCTGGCCAGCCGGCTCACGAGCGAGCACCACCAGTCGCTCAAGCTGTGGCTGCGCATGCTCTCGTGCACCGTGCGGATCGAGAACGAGATCCGCAGCCGGCTGCGCGCCACCTTCAACATCACGCTGCCGCGCTTCGACCTGATGGCCCAGCTCGAGCGCCATCCGGACGGCCTGCGCATGGGCGAGCTGTCCAAGCGCATGATGGTCACCGGCGGCAACGTCACCGGCATCACCGACCAGCTCGAACGCGAAAAGCTGGTGGTGCGGGTGCCCGATCCGGCCGACCGGCGCGCCTGGGCGGTGCGCCTGACCCCGGAGGGCCGCACCGCCTTCGCCGAAATGGCGGCCGTGCACGAGCGCTGGATCGACGAGATGCTGGGAGATATTCCGGCCGAGGACAAGGCCAGCCTGATTGCGCAGCTGGCGTCGATGAAGCGGCGGCTGAGGGTCGACGAAGGCAGTGCGGGCAGCCAGTAAGGCAGTGCCGGCACAGAGTTACATCGTAGCGTGGGCAAGTTCCTTGCCCACGCGGTGACGATATGAACAGGCGCGCGGGCTGCAGCACCGTGATTTGAACGCGCGGGCGGAAACGCGGGACCGGGGCGCCTGTAAAGTTTTTCGACAGTAAGATTGAAGGGGGGCGCCGGGTCCAGACTGCTGTTCTGCTTTGGCTGGAGCGCTGGTACAATAGCGGGCTGCAAGACCCGGTCTTGCGATGTGTCGCAGACGCGAACGTCGCCATAGTACAATGGATAGTACAAGGTCCTCCTAAGACTTAGATGCAGGTTCGATTCCTGCTGGCGACACCATCTCTTGCGCCCGTCCGGGCGATCGTTTTTGCAAGTCTGGTTGGCAATGCCCTGATTTCCCTCATCGCCCTTTTCGGCGCCCGGCGCCCTGGCAGCCGAACGGGCGTCGGCGAGCGCATGCGGCCGGAAACTGCCGGCACTGCGCGCCCAGTCGGTACAATGGGCGCTTCTTTCAATTTTTTTTGCCTGTGGCCAGTACCTGGCGGTGGGCAGGTACATGGATCATGGCTGTCATTTCTCTCTCCTCCGCGCAACTGGCTTTTGGCCACGTCGCGCTGCTTGACCACGCTGACTTTTCGCTCGAAACCGGCGAACGCGTCGGCCTGATCGGCCGCAACGGCACCGGCAAATCCTCGCTGCTGAAAGTGATTTCGGGCCGCTTCAAGCTCGACGACGGCCTGCTCGTCATGCAACAAGGCATCAAGATCGCCTATGTCGAGCAGGAGCCGACCTTCGACCCGGAAACCACCGTGTTCGACGCGGTGGCCGGCGGCATGGGCGACCAGCTGGCGATGCTCAACGAGTACGAAGCGCTCACCGGCCAGTTTGGCGGCGACAACGACGAGGCGCTGATGGAGCGCATGCACGACATCCAGGTCAAGCTCGATGCGACCGACGGCTGGAACCTGCAGCACAAGGTCGATACCACGCTCGACCGCCTCGGCCTGGCAAGCGCCGCGAAAATGGGCACGTTATCGGGCGGTATGCAAAAACGCGTCGCGCTGGCCGTGGCGCTGGTGTCGGCCCCGGACGTGCTGCTGCTCGATGAACCGACCAACCACCTCGACTTCATGTCGATCAAGTGGCTGGAAGGCCTGCTGCGCGAATACCGCGGCTCGGTCCTGTTCATCACCCACGACCGCAGCTTCCTGGACAATGTCGCCACCCGCATCCTCGAGCTCGACCGTGGCCGCCTGCTGTCGTTCCCGGGCAATTTCACGACCTACCAGGAGCGCAAGCGCGAACTGCTGGCCAACGAAGAAGTGGAGAACGCCAAGTTCGACAAATTCCTGGCCCAGGAAGAAGTCTGGATCCGCAAGGGCGTGCAAGCCCGCCGCACCCGCGACGAAGGCCGCGTGCGCCGCCTGGAAGCGCTGCGCCTGCAGCGCACCGCGCGCCGCGAGCAGCAGGGCAATATCAAGCTGGACGTCGGCATGGGCGAGCGCTCGGGCAAGATCGTGGCGGACATGGAAAACGTCTACAAGTCGTATGGCGAAAAAACCATCGTCACCAATTTCAGCGGCACCATCCTGCGCGGCGACAAGGTCGGCCTGATCGGGCCGAACGGCGCCGGCAAGACCACCCTGCTCAAGATCATCCTGGGCGACGAAACCGCCGACAGCGGCACGGTGCGCCTCGGCACCAAGCTGAACGTGGCCTATTTCGACCAGATGCGCGCCCAGCTCGATGAGAACGCGAGCCTGGCCGACACCATCGCCCCGGGCAGCGACTGGGTCGAGGTGAATGGCCAGAAGAAGCACGTGATGACCTACCTGAACGACTTCCTGTTCGCGCCGGAACGCGCCCGTTCGCCGGTGAAATCGCTCTCTGGCGGCGAGCGCAACCGCCTGCTGCTGGCGCGCCTGTTCGCCAAGCCGGCCAACTGCCTGGTGCTGGACGAGCCGACCAACGACCTCGATATCGAGACCCTCGAACTGCTGGAAGAACTGCTCGAGGAATACACCGGCACCGTGTTCCTTGTCAGCCACGACCGTACCTTCCTCGACAACGTGGTGACCCAGGTGGTCGTAGCGGAAGGTAACGGACTGTGGCGTGAATACGTGGGCGGTTACAGTGACTGGGAACGCGTGCGCGCCAGCGCACCAGCCATGGCGTCGCTCGCTGCTGCTGCGGCGGCTAACCAGCTTGCTTCCGCCAAGCAGGAAGCCAAAACTGGTGATATGTCATTTGCCGCACAGAATACAGCTGCTAAAAAGGTAAAGTTGAGCTATAAGGAAGAGCGTGAGCTGGAAGAACTTCCGAAACTGATTGCCTCTCTTGAAGACGAGCAATCGGCAATCACGGCCCAGCTGAACGCGCCTGATTTCTACAAGAAGAACCCGGCCGACGCACGCCGCATCAACGAGCGTTTTGCCGAGATCGAGGATTTGCTGCTCGACGCCCTGGATCGATGGGAGCGCATGGAAGCCCGCGCCAGGGGAGAGTAGCCTAACCAAGGGGGCAAGCAGGCCAGGCGCCTGCCAACACGGACATGACCGAGCACCACGATCAACGTACCGCTCCAGCTGCCCGTGGCCCCCATCCAGCCGCGCTTCCGGCTGTGCTCAGGGCCGACGCTTCGGCCGATGCTGCGGCAGGCAACCCCCTCCTGAGCCGCGCCGCCTGGGCGCGCATCCTGCCTTTCGGCGCCTTCATTTTCTTCATCATCCTGGGCGACATGCTCGAGCGCGCCGGCGTCCCGCGCGACGGGCTGCGCTGGCTGTACCCGGTCCAGGCGGGCAGCGTTGCGCTGCTGCTTGCCTTTTCCTGGCGCCATTATCACGAACTCCATGTGCCTTTACCGGGTCCGGCCGCGCTGCTGGCCGCCATCGGCGCCGGCGTGCTCGTTTTCGTCCTCTGGATCAATCTCGACGCATCCTGGATGACGATCGGCATGGGCGAGGGCTACAACCCCTCCACCGGCGGCGACATTGACTGGCTTCTCGTGGCAATCCGGATCGCCGGCGCCGCCCTGGTCGTGCCCCTCATGGAAGAATTATTCTGGCGCTCGTTCCTGATGCGCTGGGTCGAGGCATCCGAATTTGAAGCAGTCGAACCGGCACGCGTGGGCCTCAAGGGCCTGCTGGTATCGAGCCTGCTGTTCGGCTTCGAACACAGCCTGTGGCTGGCCGGCATCGTCGCCGGGCTGGCCTATGCCTTTCTTTATATGCGTTACCGCAACTTGTGGTCGGCGGTGCTCGCCCACGCTGTCACCAATGGCATGCTGGGCGTGTGGGTTGTCGCCACCGGTAACTGGACCTTCTGGTAACGCCCGCCCAGCGCAACGACTTCAGAAAAGACAAACAAGATGACGCCTCCACGCCTTCGCCCTGTCGCCGCCGCCCTCGTTCCCGCCCTGGCCGGCGCCCTGTTCCTCCTCCCGGCCGCCCAGGCCTTGGCCCAGCAGCAGGAAGAAGGGCTGCAGCTGTATGGCGGCATCGGCTGGGGCTATGACGACAACCTGCTGCGCGTCCCCGAAGACCGTCCGGCCTTCGGCGGCAAGCGCAGCGACCGCTGGCGCCAGCTCGATGCCGGCGCCGTCTACAACAAGCGCATCAGCCGCCAGCGCGTGGCGATCGTGGCCAAGGCCTCGAAGGTGAAGTTCGACCACTTCCAGCAGCTCGACTACGACGGCCGCGACCTGCAGGGGACCTGGTTCTGGGAAGTGGGCAACAAGTTCGATGGGCAGCTTGGCGCCAAGTACGAGCGCACGCTGGCGCCCTATACCGACTTCTTCAGCGACGAACGCAACGTGCGCGAGCAGCGCCGCCAGTGGTTCGATGCGGGCTACAAGATGCACCCAAGCTGGAAAGTGCGCACCGGCTTCACGCGCGACCGCTTCGAGTACGAGCTGCTGCGCCAGCGCTTCAACAACCGCACTGAGCGCGCAGCCGAAGCCGAGCTGCTGTACACGCCGCGCACCGGCAGCTCGATCGGCCTGGTGGCGCGCCGCCTGAAGGGCGAATACCCGTTCCGGCGCCCGTCCACGACCGCGGTGCTGAACGACGACTTTACCCAGGACGAACTGAAGGTGCGCATCAACTGGATCGGCACCGGCACCACCCGGCTGCAGGCGCTGGCCGGTTATGTGCGGCGCGAGCAACCCTCGTTCGGCGAAGGCAAGACCAGTGGCTTCAACGGCCGCCTGAACGCCTTCTATACCCCGCGCGGCAAGGTGACCTATGACGCCTCGCTGTGGCGCGAGTTCGCTCCGATCGAAAGCACGATCGTCAGCTATACGTTGAACCGCGGCGCCAGCGTCGGCGCCACCTGGGCGGCCACCGGCAAGATCAAGGTCGAGGCCAATGCCGCCTACGAAGAACGGGCTTACAACCCGCGCGACACCTTTACCGGCAGCGGTGACCTGACCGACTCGCTGCGCCGCGCCAGCCTGCGCGCGACCTGGCAGGTCAAGCGCAAGGTGGCGGTATCGGCCGGCTGGCAGCACCAGCAGCGCAGCGGCTCGCGGGTACTGGGCCTGGGCAGCTTCGACGCGAACACCGTGATGGTGAATGCGAATGTGCTGTTCTGACGCGCCGTGGGCGAAGTAAGACATGACGGTCAACGACATCCCGATCATCTCGTTTTTCCAGCGCGTGCTCGATCCCCTGATCATCATGGGGACCTTGTACCTGGCCACCCTGTACTACGGGGAGCCGTTCTCTGGGTATTCGCTGGTGCTGATGATCCTGGCCTTCTTCATCTCGTCCTCGGTCTACCAGCACGTCGACCCTTACCGCACCTGGCGCAGCGGCCGCATGCTGGCCTATGCGCGCGACACCATCTTCGGCTGGTGCCTGACGATCGCGGTGCTGTATTTCCTGGGCTCGGCCAGCGGCCTGAAGTATTTCTACGACGAGCGCGTGCTGCTGGCCTGGTTCGTTGCCACGCCGCTCGTCACCCTGGCCAGCCACCTGGCCGTGCGCCAGGCGACAGGCAGCCGCGACCATTCGCGAGAGGTGCGCTCGATCGTGGTGGTGGGCTGCAACGACGTCGGCATCAAGTTCGCCAAGGTGTGCGACCAGCACCCGAATCTGTTCATGGATGTGAAGGGATTTTTCGAGGACCGTACCGACGAGCGCCGGCCGGCCGCGCTGTCCTATCCGGTGCTGGGCGGCATGGCCGACGTTTGCGCCTACGTGCGCCAGCAACATATCAAAATGATCTTCGTCAGCCAGCCGATTTCGGCCCAGCCGCGCATCCGCAAGCTGATCGACGAACTGAAGGACACCACGGCCTCGGTCTATTTCCTGCCGGACGTCTATGTGTTCGACCTGATGCAGGCGCGCTTCGATACCGTGGGCGGGATGCCGGTGATCGCCATCAGCGAGACGCCGTTCATGGGTTTCAACAGCGTCATCAAGCGCGGCAGCGACATCGTGATCGGCAGCCTGATCCTGCTGCTGCTGGCGCCCCTCATGGTCGTCACCGCCGTCGCCGTCAAGCTCACCTCGCCGGGACCGGTCATCTTCCGCCAGCGCCGCTATGGCTTGTACGGCGAAGAAATCTATGTGTACAAGTTCCGCTCGATGAAGGTGACCGAGGACGGCGCCAACGTGGTGCAGGCGCAAAAGAACGACCAGCGCGTGACGCGGATCGGCGGCTTCCTGCGGCGCACCTCGCTGGACGAGCTGCCGCAGTTCATCAACGTGCTGCAGGGACGCATGAGCCTGGTCGGTCCGCGCCCGCACGCAGTCGCCCACAACGAGCAGTACCGCAAGCTGATCAAGGGCTACATGCTGCGCCACAAGGTACGCCCGGGTATTACCGGCTGGGCCCAGGTGAATGGCTTGCGCGGCGAAACCGCCACGCTCGACAAGATGGAAGCACGCATCCAGTACGACCTCGACTACCTGCGCAACTGGTCGCTCTGGCTCGATTTGTGGATCATTTTGAAGACGGTGAAGGTGGTGCTGACGCGCGAGAACGCGCACTAGATGCCCATGAACTTGTTGGGCCTGCGAGGCATCGAATCATGGGTGGGCTTCGATGCACTGAATAAGAGCAGTCACCGTCTCGTAGGGTGGGCAGGGTAGTTCAGTCCAGTGGACTGAACTACGCCCACGCGGTCAGCCAGCGGTAGCACGGACATAGTGGGATTTGCATACGTAACCTATCACCGCGTGGGCGGGGGACCCGCCCACCCTACGGTTCTCACTGCTCACCCAGCGGGGTCCCGGCTGGTTCTGGATTTGATGAGCATCAATTAATTGCATGCAACATGCTGGCATTTTTCGCTAACTCTGCAGTAAGTTCGGGAAAGAAACAAAACGCTTAATCCCGACTTAAAAGCGGTGCGCACGATTGGACAGGTGTTTGCAGGGGCTCCAGGCCTGCGTAGAATCGTTGATGAGTTTGCAACTTGCCGGGTTCGCCTTCCGTGATTCGCGGATGAGCAGAGCACAACAAGGGTCCCTCGGGGATAAAAAGATGAAAAAAGCACTGGTTACCGGCATTACCGGCCAGGACGGCTCCTACCTTGCCGAGCTCCTGCTCGAGAAGGGCTACGAGGTGCATGGCATCAAGCGCCGTGCTTCCCTGTTCAATACTGCCCGTATCGACCACATCTACCAGGACCCCCACGCCGACAACCCGCGCCTGATCCTGCACTACGGCGACCTGTCCGATACCTCGAACCTGACCCGCATCGTGCAGCAGGTGCAGCCCGACGAAATCTACAACCTCGGCGCCATGAGCCATGTCGCCGTGTCCTTTGAAACTCCCGAGTACACGGCCGACGTCGATGGCATCGGCACCCTGCGCCTGCTCGAAGCGATCCGCTTCCTGGGACTGGAAAAAAAAACCCGCTTCTACCAGGCCTCGACTTCCGAACTGTATGGCCTGGTGCAGGAAAGCCCGCAGTGCGAGACCACGCCGTTTTATCCGCGCAGCCCCTACGCGGTGGCCAAGCTCTACGCTTACTGGATCACCGTCAATTATCGCGAAGCCTATGGCATGTATGCCTGCAACGGCATCCTGTTCAACCACGAATCGCCACGCCGCGGCGAGACCTTCGTCACCCGCAAGATCACGCGCGCGCTGGCGAATATCGCCCAGGGCCTGGAACCGCAGCTGTTCCTCGGCAACCTCGATGCGCTGCGCGACTGGGGCCATGCGCGCGATTACGTCCAGATGCAATGGCTGATGCTGCAGCAGGACACCGCCGAAGATTTCGTCATCGCCACCGGCCGCCAGTATTCGGTGCGCGATTTCGTCGAGGTCGCCGCGCGCGAACTTGGCATCACGATCGCCTGGCAGGGGCAGGGTGTCGACGAGCGCGGGCTGGTGGCCGCCGTCCATGGCGACCGCGCCCCGGGCGTGGCGGTCGGCCAGCCGATCGTCGCGGTCGACCCGCAATATTTTCGTCCCACCGAGGTCGAAACCCTGCTGGGAGACCCGAGCCGTGCGCGCGAACGCCTGGGCTGGGAGCCGACGACCAGTTTCGAAGCGATGGTGCACGAGATGGTGGCGCACGACCTCGACACGGCGCGCCGCCACAAGCTGCTCGCATCGCATGGCTACAACGTTGCACTTTCACTGGAGTAAACGTGTTGAACAATCCGCAGCCCGCCGTACAGCAAGACGCACAACAACGCGCACCGCGCATCTACGTGGCCGGCCACCGTGGCCTGGTTGGTTCGGCGATCGTGCGTGTCCTGCGCGCCCAGGGCCAGGCCGACATCGTCACCCGCCGCCACCACGAACTGGAACTGACCGACCAGGCCCAGGTGCGCGAATTCTTCCGCCTTGAAGCCATCGACCAGGTCTATCTCGCCGCGGCGAAAGTGGGCGGCATCCATGCCAACAATACCTATCCGGCGGAGTTCATCTACGACAACATGATGGTGCAGGCCAACGTGGTTCACGAAGCCTGGCGCGCGGGCGTGCAAAAGCTGCTGTTCCTCGGTTCCTCGTGCATCTACCCGCGCCTGGCGGCGCAGCCGATCCGCGAGGAATACCTGATGAACGGCATCCTCGAGCCCACCAACGAACCGTATGCGATGGCCAAGATCGCCGGCATCAAGCTGTGCGAGAGCTACAACCGCCAGTACGGCACCGACTACCGCAGCGTGATGCCGACCAACCTGTACGGACCAGGCGACAACTACCACCCCGAGAACAGCCACGTGATCCCGGCGCTGCTGCGTCGCTTCCACGAGGCCACCGTCAACAATGCGCCCGAGGTGGTGATCTGGGGCAGCGGCAAGCCGATGCGCGAATTCCTCTACGTCGACGACATGGCGGCCGCCAGCGTCTACGTGATGAACCTGGCGCACGACGTGTATGCGGCGAACACCGACCCGATGCATTCGCACATCAACGTCGGCACCGGCGAGGACGTCACCATCGCCGAACTGGCGCGCCTGGTGGGCCAGACCGTCGGCTATCGCGGCCGCATCGTGTTCGACGCCAGCAAGCCGGACGGCACCCCGCGCAAGCTGCTCGACGTCTCCAAGCTGGCCGCACTCGGCTGGCGCGCTTCCACCGCGCTGCCGGACGGCCTGCGCCGCGCCTACGATGCGTTCCGCGCGATCCAGGAAGGGGCGGGGGCACAGGCGCCGGTGCAGGAACCGGAGCCCGCGTCCGCGGTTGCGGCTGCATGGATGCGGCCACCCCAGCCACTGCAACACCAGAGTGTTAATTGACGAACAGAGAGCGGAACGTGTGGAACCCAGAATGGTTCAGTCCCGGTTGCGGAGCGGGCCAGGAATACGGTTACTAGTTACTAATAACAACAGGCGGGCTGGCGCCCGACACCAACGTCGAGGAAACTATCTTGAAAACCTTCCATGTGGCAATGAAGCATCCATCCCTTTCCACCCCCAGGCGCCTGCTGTCCACGGCGGCGCTGGTGCTGGCCGCGGCAGGCCTGGCCGGCTGCGGCGACGACAAGGCGAAGGAAGCCAAGCCGGGCCAGGCACTGGCCAGCGTCAACGGCGAAGAGATCACGGTGCTGCAACTGAACGAAGAGATGCAGCGCGCCGGCGTGCCTGCTGCGCAGCATGGGGTGGCCAGCAAGCAGATCCTGCAGGCGCTGATCGACCGCGAGCTGCTCGAAGGCGAAGCCGCCAAGGAAAAGCTCGACCGCGACCCGAAGGTGATGCAGGCCATCGAACGCGCGCGTTCGCTGATCATCGCCCAGGCCTATATGCAGAAGCGCCTCGGTGAGCCGGTACGCCCGACCCCGGCCGAAGTGGAAGACTACTTCAACAAGAACCCGCAGTTCTTCGCCAATCGCAAGCAGTTCGCCATGAACGAGCTGATCGTCGCCGCCGCCGACCTGACCCCGGAAGTACGCGCCGCCGCCGACAGTGCCAAGTCGCTGGAAGAAGTCGCGGTCTTCCTCGATGCCCGCAACATCAAGTATGGCCGCGCCCAGGTCACCCGCAGCACCGCCGACCTGAATTCCCAGCTCTCCGGCAAGCTGCTGTCCATGCCGAAGGGCCAGCTCTTCGTCGTCAAGGAAGGCGACCGCGCGATGCTGATCTCGATCGCCGAAGTGCGCGATGCGCCGGTCACACTGGCGGTGGCCGCTCCGCAGATCGGCCAGTACCTGATGAACAAGAAGAACAAGGAACTGGCCGCCGCCGAAATCCAGCGCCTGCGCGGTACCGCCAAGATCGATTACCTGAACAAGGAATACGCCCCGAGCGCCACCACGCCGGGCGCGACGGTTCCAGCCACCGCCCCGGCCACCGGCGCTCCGGCCGCGCCTGTGGCGGCGCCGGACGCCGCGGCCGTTGCTGGCCAGGCCCCGGCCACACCAGGACTTGCACCGGCGCCCGATCCGGCAGGGGGTACCGACAAGGGCGCGCTCGAACGCGGCGTGGCCGGCCTCAAGTAATCGCAACTTTCCGACAACCAGGCATTGAAGGAGCAATCATGAAAAGATTCATCAAGTGGATGATGGCCACGGCGCTCGTACTGACCATGGGAATTGCCGGCGCCGCCGAAGTCCTGCTGGGGCCGGGCGACGTGGTCAAGCTGTCGGTCTATGGCAGCCCCGACCTGTCGCTCGAGACCCGCGTCAGCGAGACCGGCAACATCACCTTCCCGCTGCTGGGTCAGGTCGCCGTGGGCGGCCTGCCGGTGGCGGCCGCCGAGAAGAAGATCGGTGATTTGCTGGAGAAGGGCGGTTATCTCAAGAAAGCCCAGGTCAACATGCTGGTGACCACCCTGGCGAGCCAGCAGGTCTCGGTGCTGGGCTATGTGAACCGCCCCGGCCGCTACGCAGTGGACGGGCGCCGCAAGGTGCTCGACCTGCTCGCGATGGCCGGCGGCATGCATGGCGAGGGCGGCGACATCATCAACCTGGTGCGTACCCGCAATGGCAATACGACCCGCGAAACCATCGACGTGGTCGACATGGTGCGCAAAGGCGAGCTGAACAAGGACTACGAAGTGGTTGGCGGCGACATCATCTATGTCGAACGCGCCCCGCGTGCCTATGTCACCGGCGAAGTCGCCCGTCCGGGCCCCTTCCGTTTGGAGCGCGGCATGACCGTCCAGCAAGCCGTCTCGGCGGGTGGCGGCCTGAGCCTGCGTGGCAGCAATAACGGCATGAAGATCACCCGCAAGGATGCCAGCGGGAACCCGGTGACGATCAATGTCAAGGCCAGTGACCCTGTTCAAGTCGACGATGTCATCGTAGTTCGCGAGTCTTGGTTCTAAGTGGATGCCGATAAACCTACTGCGCGTTGCGCTGACGTCCTGCGATGCTCGCTGTACTTGAGTACAGCTGCGCTTCTCGAACGCCAGCGCGGCCGCTCGCTACGGTTTCTCGGCACCCACGATGAGCCGCGAACATGCAAGCGTTTTTTTGAATCGTTCCAACGAAGTTTTTTGTTCGATTGAAGATGTACCCGTTTTGTCCACCCCCGCTGTCAAGGCAACTGATGCAAAGGTAAGGCCATGAACGTTCATCAATTCCTGCTGATTCTTCTCGCCAGGAAAAAGATCATCCTGTCGACGCTGCTGGTGACGGTCCTGCTTGCGCTGGGCTGGAGCCTGGTGCAGCAGAAGACCTACAAGGCGACCGCATCCGTATTGCTGAACTACAAGGGGGTGGACCCGGTAAGCGGCTTGACCATGCCCGGCAACCTGATGCCGGGCTATATGGCGACCCAGATCGACATCATCAGCAGCAAGAACGTGGCGCTGCGGGTGGTCGATTCGCTGCGCCTGGCCTCGAGCCCGGCGGTGCAGGCCCAGTGGCGCGAAGCGAGTGAAGGCAAGGGTTCGGTGCGCGACTGGCTGGCCGAACTGCTGCTGAAAAAACTCGAGATCCTGCCGTCGCGCGAATCGAGCGTGGTCGAGATCAGCTTCAAGGGCGCCGACCCGGCCTTTGCCGCGGCCGTGGCGAATGCCTTTGCCGACGAATACCAGAAGATCAGCGTCCAGCTCAAGACCGAGCCGGCCAAGAAAGCCTCGTCCTATTTCAACGAACAGACCAAGCAGCTGCGAGACAACGTCGAGGCGGCGCAGGCGCGGCTGTCGAAATACCAGCAGGAGAAGGGCATCGTCAGCCTCGACAACAACCGGGTCGACGTCGAACTCTCGCGCCTGAACGACCTGTCGGCCCAGCTCGTTGCCGCCCAGACCCAGGCGATGGAAGCCAATTCGCGCGAACAGAATGCCAACGGGCTCGGCTCGGCCGACGTCGCCAACAACGCCCTGATCCAGAATCTGCGCGTGAGCCTGGCCAGCGGCGAAGCCAAGCTGGCCGAAGCCGCGTCGCGCTACGGCCGCAACCACCCGGTCTACCAGTCGGCCAGCGCCGAGGTCGGCAAGATGCGCTCGGAACTGAACGCCGCCGTGGGCAGCGTCACCCGCAGCGTCGGCTCCAATGCCCAGGTCTACCGCCAGCGCGAATCCCAGCTGCGCGCCGAACTGGCTGCGCAAAAGACCCGCGTGCTCGAGCTGAACCGCACCCGCGACGAACTCGGCGTGATGCTGAAAGACCTCGACAGTGCCCAGCGCGCTTTCGATTCGGCCAGCCAGCGCTTCTCGCAGACCCGTATCGAGGCCCAGTCCGAGCAGTCCGACATCTCGATCCTGAACCCGGCGGTGGCGCCGACCGAGCCGTCCGGCCCGCGCGTGCTGCTCAATACGCTGGTCTCGATTTTGCTGGGCACCATCCTCGGCGTCGGCCTGGCCCTGCTGCTCGAGCTGCTGAACCGTCCGGTGCGCTCCAGCAGCGACATGAAGGACATGCTGGGGATCCCGGTGCTGGGCACCATCGAATGGCGTCCGACGCGCCCGCGTGGCGGCATCCGCGCCCTGATGGCCCCGCGCCGCCTGCTGCGCCTGAACTGAGGACCCCAAGGAACCTGAGGACTGATGATGAATTCTTCCGCGCTATCCGCCCTGCCGCTGGACCCCGCCGCCGATTCGAGCATGGGCGCGCTGCTGCTCGACTCGGGCAAGCTCACTCCCGAAAACGCCGAGCGCGTGCTGCGCATGCAGAAAGACCTCGGGATCCGCTTCGGCGAAGCCGCGGTGCGCCTGGGGCTGGTGAGCGAGGAAGACATCCAGCAGGTGCTGGCGCGCCAGTTCGCCTATCCTTATTTGCAGAAAGGGCAGGCCAACCTGTCGCCCAAGCTGGTGGCGGCCTACGAGCCTTTCTCGCCCCAGGTCGAGGCGCTGCGCGCGATCCGCAGCCAGCTGATGCTGCGCTGGTTCGCACGTGGGCGCCGTGCGCTGGCGATTGCCGGCGTCACGCCCGAAGACGGCTCCAGCCTGTTCGCGGCCAACCTGGCCGTGGTGTTCTCGCAGCTCGGCGAGCAAACCCTGCTGGTGGATGCCAACCTGCGCAGCCCACGCCAGCAAGAAATGTTCGGCGTCAAGCCGCGCCAGGGCCTGTCCGACCTGCTCGCCGGCCGCGCCGACCTCGACGTCATCCAGCGGGTGCCGGCCTTTGTCGATTTGTCCCTGATGCCGGCCGGGACCCTGCCGCCGAACCCCCAGGAACTGCTGGCGCGCGAAGGGTTCCGCAACCTCAATACCCAGCTGGAATCGCGCTACGACGTGGTGCTGTACGACCTGCCGCCGTTCGCGGCCGGGGCCGATGCGCTGGCCGTGGCCGGACGCGCCGGCGGCGTGCTGCTGGTGGCCTGCAAGCACCGCACCCGCGTCGCCAGCATCAGCCGCATGGCCGAGCAGATGGCCGAATCCGGTGCCGAAGTAGTCGGCTCCGTGGTGGTGGAGTTCTGAGATGGACACCGCGGCCCCTCGCGATGCGGCGGCGCGGCAGGCCCCTGGCGTCGTTGCCAGCCTGCGCTCGGCCCTGCCCGAATGGTGGCCGGTCATCGCCGGCCTGGCAGCGCTGTTCATTCCCACCTTCTACCGGCTGTTCACCGGCGCATGGGTCGGCGAGGAACAGGGGCATGGCCCGATCATCTTTTTCCTGGCCATCTGGCTAATCTGGCGCAAGTGGCCGGAAGCGATGGCCGCGGCCAACCCGCCACGCCCGAGCTGGGCCGGCTGGCCGGTGCTGGCCGTGGGCCTGGTCATCCACCTGCTGGGCCGCTCGCAAAACATCCTCATGTTCGAGGTCGGCTCGATCCTGGCGGTGATGGCCGCCATCGTGCTGCTCAAGTTCGGTTCGAAAACGCTGCGCGTGCTCTGGTTCCCGTTCTTCTTCATGCTGTTCATGGTGCCGCTGCCGGGCGAACTGGTGGCCGCCGTCACCATGCCGATGAAGATGGCGGTGTCCTGGGCCACCGAAACCATCCTGTTCGGGCTCGGCTACCCGATCTCGCGCTCGGGCGTGGTGTTGCAGATCGGCCAGTACCAGCTGCTGGTGGCCGATGCCTGCGCCGGCCTGCAGACCCTGCTCACACTGGAAGCGCTCGGGCTGTTCTACCTGAACCTGATGCGCCACCCCTCGGCCTTCCGCAACATCGGCCTGGCCATCCTGATCGTCCCGATTTCGTTCGCGGCCAACGTGATCCGCGTGATCACGCTGACCCTGGTCACCTATTATTTCGGCGACGCGGCAGGGCAGGGCTTCCTGCACGGCTTCGCCGGCATGGTGCTGTTCGTCACCGCGCTGGTGCTGATCCTGGCGGTCGATTCCAGCCTGCAGTGGTGGATCAAGCGGCGCGAGGACGGTAAGCCCGGCGGCGGTGATGGTCCGGGCAGCACCAATCGCAGGCCCGTCATGAAGGAGGCCACATGAACCGCCGCTTCGCCATCAGCCTGGTGCTGGGCGCGGCCATGGCCGGCACCTCTGCCCTGACCGTGGCGCTGACGCCCAAGGTGCGCACGCTCCAGGCCCATGAACGCTTCAGCCTCGAACAGATGATCCCGGCCCGCTTCGGCGAGTGGACCATCGACCCCTCGGTCGTGCCCTTGGCCCCGGACCCGGACCAGCAGGGCATGCTGGAAAAGATCTACGACCAGACCCTGTCGCGCACCTATGTCAACCGCCAGGGACAGCGCGTGATGCTGTCGATTGCCTATGGCGGCGACCAGAGCAAGTCGCTGCAGCTGCACTTGCCCGAAGTCTGCTACGTGGCCCAGGGCTTCCAGATGGTCAAGCAGGGCGACGGCGCGCTGCCGACCCGCTACGGCGAGGTGCCGGTCAAGCGCCTGGTCGCGCGCCTGCACGAACGCAACGAACCGATCACCTACTGGATCACGATCGGCGAGCATGCCACCAAGGCCGGCCTGCAGCAGAAGCTGCGCAAGCTGGCCTATGGCCTGTCGGGCGAAGTCCCGGACGGCATGCTGGTGCGCGTCTCGACCATCCAGGCGGACGAAACCCGGGCCTATGGGGTGCAGGACCGCTTCGTGACCGAGATGCTGGCCGTGATGGCGCCGCGCGACCGCATCCGCCTGGTCGGCGCCGGGCCGGCGCAGGGCTGAGGGAGTCGGCGCGCCAATGAACGAGATCCTCCCGTATATCTATTACTCGCTGCCCTGGGCCTTCGTGGTCCTGCTCTCGGTGGCGTCGATCGCGGGAATCGGCATCGGCCTGGTGTGGCCGCGTTTTTTGGTCTATCCCTACCTGGCCGCCTATTTCTGCTTTAATTCCACCAGCTACGGCAGCCTGGCGGTGTTCTCCAGCAGCGCCATCTACAGCCGTGGATCGGGCCTGCTGCTCTTCGGCCTGGTGCTGTGGTACGTGCTGGGCGCCTGGGCCTGCGCGCGCGTCGCCGCCACCTTCCAGCGCTACCCCGCGCCGGAATGCAACCTGCGGCCCTGGTTCGTGGCCTGGTTCGTGCTGCTGGCGGTCCATGCCGGCGTGGGCATGGTGTCCGGCGTCACGCTGCGCGAGGCGCTGTCGCCGCAGGGCTTCTCGAACATCATCTGGATGGCGCCGCTGATTTCGCTGATCCTGCTGTCCTTCCGTACCCGCGAGCACGTCCAGGAACTGACCCATTTCATCCTGTTGGTGGGCCTCGGGCGCGCGCTGTTCGGGCTGGTGCGCTGGGCCGCCTTTGGGGGCGACCCGAACAACGTGTACGCGAACATGAACGCGATCAAGATTCGCCTCACCTTTTTCGACATCAACGACAGCCTGGTGTGCACCATCGCGTTCGCGATCGCCGCGGTGCACCTGTTCCAGGCGCACAAGACCGAGCGCCCCGCCTTCTGGCGCGGCATCGAGTGGATGACCCTGGTGTCGACCGCGCTGTGCATCGTGCTGTCCTACCGCCGCAGCGCCTGGATCGGCTTCGTGCTGGCCTTCCTGGTGATCATGATGCGCTTCCCGGTCAAGCGGCGCATGAAACTCATGACCGCCGGCCTGCCAGTGGTCGGGGCCGCACTGGCCTATGTCGGGATGCAGCGCATGACCCAGACCAAGGGCGCGTCCAGCGGCCTCTCGAGCCTGGTCTACGACATGCAGTCGCGCCGGTTCGGGCCCGAGAGCGAGCGGGTGATGGAACTCAAGTTCGCCATGGCAGACTTTTTGGCCCAGCCCATCACCGGCATCGGCTCCTGGGGGAGGTACACCGGCTACCAGTACATCTCGTGGCAGAACAACCCGGACGGCGGCCTGTTCCTGCACAGCGGCGTGCTGCACATCGCGCTCAAGAGCGGGCTGGTGGGCACCGCGCTGCTGGCCGGCACCATCATTGCCTTTGTCCTGTTTGCCCGCCGCGCCCTGAAGCAATTGCCGCCCGAATTGCTCGGGATCGGCACTGCCGGCGTGGCCGGTATTGCCTTCATGATTCCCGACCTCCTGATCGGCACCCCCTTCCCGCAGGTGCGCACCACCCAGATGCTGGCGTTCTGCCTGGCCTTGCCCTACCTGGCAATGGCCGTCAGCAAGACTGTCCCAAGTGCTCACCCGGCGCGCAAGCCTTTCGTGCCCCGGCCGCACCTGGTGCCAGCGTGATGAAGCCGAACCTGTCCCTCAACCTGGTCCGCAACGCCTGGTCGAACCTGCTGGGGGCCGCGATTCCCGCCCTGGTCATGCTGGCCACCGTGCCCCTGGTGGTGAAGGGACTGGGCGAGGCCAACTACGGCGTGTATTCGCTGGTGACGGCCATCGTCGGCTATTTCGCGGTGATCGACATCAACGTCACCGCCGGCTCGGTCAAGTACATCGCCGAACACAATGCGCGCGAAGACCAGGGCAAGGTCATCGAGACCATGTCCTTCGGCCTGATGGTGTATGCCGTCATCGGCCTGCTCGGCGCCCTCGGCCTGTTCCTCGGGGCAGAATGGTTCATCAGCGGCGTGTTCGCGGTGCCGCCCTCCCTGGTGCCGGAGGCAATCGCCACCTTGAAACTGGCCGCGCTTGGCTTCCTGCTCGGCCAGCTCCAGGTCTACCTGAACAGCGTGCCGCAATCGCTGATGCGCTACGACATTTCGGCGCGGGTCGAAATGGTGTTCGGCACCCTGGTGCCGCTGGCGACCGTCGCCGTGCTGCTGCTTGGCCATGGCCTGTTCGAAGTGGTGCTGCTGCGCGTGGCGGCCAGCAGCCTGCATTGCCTGGTGCTGTGGCGCGCGATCCGGCGCCTGGTGCCGGGTTTCCGCTGGCGCTGGCCGCAGGCCCGCATCCGCAATGAATTGCTGGGCTTTTCGGCGTATTCCTTCCTGTCTCGCTTCGCCACGCTGTCTTATGTGCATGCGGACAAGCTGATCATCGGCGCCCTGGTCGGCGTCACCGGCCTGGCGTATTTCACGGTGGCGGCGACCCTGGCCAACCGGGTTCTCGGGCTGAGCTTCCGCCTGTCCGGCGTGCTGTTTCCGGCCGCCAGCGCGCTGGCGGCGTCGGGAGAGCTTGCCAGGCTCGACCGCCTGTATGTCAAAGCCACGCGCTACGTGGCCTTCCTGAATGCCGCGATCCTGGTGCTGGTGGCGGTGTTCGCCCACCAGATCCTGCGCTATTGGATGAACGAAGACTTTGCCCGCCATGGCGCCCTGGTGCTGGCCGTGATGGCGCTGGCCCAGTTCGTGGATTCGCTCACCAGCCTGCCATCCCTGGTGAACGACGGCATGGGCCATCCGCGCATCTCGGGCCTGTTCGCGGTCAGCCGCGCACTGGCCGGCCTGGGCATCGTGTATGCGGGCGTGGCCGGCTGGGGCATCGATGGCGCCGCCTGGGGACATTTGATCGGTTCGGTCCTGTTCACCTCCGCCTTCCTTGCCTATGTGCACGGGCGGACGGTGCCGACCACGCTGGCCCGCCTGCTGGGGCAGGGCTACGCGCCCGGCCTGCTGGGAGTGGCGCTGGTGGCGGTGGCCGCCACCACGGCCGAGGGACTGTTCGACGGCGGCGCCTGGAACTTCGTGCTCATCCTGTGCGTCACCGCGCTGCTGCTGGGCGTGCACGGCGCGCTGTTCGTGGTCGAGCGCGACGACCGCCAACTGGCCTGGACGCGCCTGAAGGCCTGCTGGGCGCGCTGCCAGGCGGCGGGAGGCTGACATGAAGATCCTCATGGTGTCGGAAGATTTACCTGGCGAGCAGCTCGGCGGCCTGGCCAAGCATGTGGTGACGCTGTCGAACGCCCTGCTGGAGGCCGGGCACCAGGTCGACATCATGGGACGCTCGGACCGCGCCCATGCCGCTAGCGCGGCCGAGATCAGCTTCCAGGGCCGCTTCATTCCCGGTTTCGATTTCCGCCGCGTCGGCTGGAAGGAAACCCAGCTCGGCTTTTTCAACCCGGCCAAGCGGCCCTGGTTCGCCGCCAAGGTGGCGCGCGCTTTTACCGATCGCGCACGCGACTACGACGTCATCCACTACCACGGCCACCTGCCGATGATCGGGCTGTACGTCGACCCCGCGCTGAATTTCGTCCAGACCCGCCACGACCAGGGCAGCGAATGCGTGATCCACCTGCGCTTCAAGGAGGGCGCCGTGTGCACCGAGACCGACAGCCGCGCCTGCGCCGGCTGCGCCCACCCCATGCCGGGCGCGCTGCGCACCGCGCTGTCCGGCCACGCGGTGGCGCGCTACCGCGGCGAGACTGCGCGTGCCTTTGCCCGCCACAAGACGATCTTCGTATCCGATTTCCTGCGCCGGCAGTTCCTGCGCACCGTGCCCGGCGCCGACCTGTCGCGCGCGCGGGTGATCCACAATTTCATCAACTACCGCAAGCTCGCTGCGTATTCGGATGCTGCCGGTGCGCCGCGCGACGGCCAGGTGCTGGTGGCCGGGCGCATCGACACCGGCAAGGGCTTCGCCGAATTCCTCGCCGCCGCGCGCGGACGCCTGCCGCCGCATGCCCAGGTGCTGGTGGTGGGCGACGGCCCGCTGCGCGCCGGGCTCGAGGCACAGTATGCGAGCGCACAAATCCGTTTCCTCGGCTGGCAGCCCAATCCCGAAGTGGTGGCCCTGGCGGCCGCCAGCCATGCGTGCGTGGTGCCCTCGGTCTGGGAAGAACCCTGCGGCACCACCATTCTCGAAGCGCTGGCGCTGGGGCGTCCCTGCCTGGCGCTGGCACGCGGCGGCAATCCCGAGCTGTCCGTTTATGAGTCCTCTCCCGGACAGCTCCGCCTGGCCACGTCGATGGACGCCCTGGTGGTGCAGCTGGCCGAGGTGCTGGCGCAACCGGCCACGGCGCAGCCGCGGCCAGGGGCCGCGGGCGCCGGGATGGACGTTTTCCAGGCCCTACCCAAGATCGTGGAGTTCTATGCCCAATAAGCCAACTTTTTCCATCGTCACCTGCACCTGGAACAGCGCCGCCACGCTGGCCGACACCCTGGCCTCGGTGCAGTCGCAGACCTGCCAGGACTTCGAGCATATCTTCGTCGATGGCGGCTCGACCGACGCGACCCTTGACATGATCGCCGCCTATCCGGGCAACAAGCGGGTGCTGCGCGACGTTGGCGGCGGCATCAGCCGGGCCATGAACCAGGGCATCGAGGCGGCCAGCGGCGACATCATCGCCCACCTGCATTCGGACGACTATTACAACGGCCCCGGCGTGCTGGCCACGGTCAAGCGCGCCTTCGAGCAGGCTAGCCTGGCGGGCAAGCCGGTGGACTGGGTGTACGGGAACATCCAGATCCTGAAGGACGGCAAGATGGTGCCGCCCTATGCGATGCCGGCCTTTTCCTACCGTGCTTTCGTCTCCGGGCGCAGTTCGATCCCGCATCCGGCCGTCTTCGTGCGCAAGTCGGCCTTCGAGCGGGTGGGCGTGTTCGACGAAACGCTCAAGTACGCGATGGACATCGACCTGTGGCTGCGCCTGGGCGCCACCGCGCAACCGGCCATGATCGACCAGCCGCTGACGGTGTTCCGCGACCATGCCGGCAGCGTGTCATCAAGCAACCGCCTCAAGGCGCGCCAGGAAGAATTCAACGTGCGCCGGCGCCACATGGACAAGGCGCCGCTGGCCTTTGGTATTTACTGCCTGCGCTACCTGAAGCGCCTGCATGGCTTGCAGGCCGCCCAGGCGGTGCCGACTCAATAGCAATCCGACACCATTGCAGTTTTGTCTTTCCAGCCGGGTTATGACCGTTAAAAGCTTGCAAATATTATTCGGAAAAAGTTAAACTTTTGTCGTGGTATTTCTGTACGGCAAGGGAAAAATCTGAGTTTTCTTTGGGGAATTTGCCGGTGTTCAACTTACTTTGGGATAATATAAATCCCATCAAGTAAGCCGCTTCACCTAACAGGCAAGTGTTCCCAAGCTCACCGGCAAAGTGCCGGCGGGCGCAAGAATGTCAGATTTTTTTCTCGGAGTACCCACAATGCAATTTCATCGGAAGAGCCTCGTCTGGGCCGCTGCATTCGCCTCGCTGTTCGCGAGCGCTGCCGCTCGCGCCGACTGGGTCCAGTCGAACGACCCACTGGTCATCCAGGCCAAGCCGGAGATGAACCAGGTACAGGCCCAGAATCCGCCCGGTTTCACCTGGTCGCGCCACGCCACCGGTCCGGCCAGCTACGAACTCGAGATTACCCCTGTCGGCGGCACCCCAAGCAAGGTCGTGGTCGAACGTAACTGGCATTTGCCGACCAAGGCCATGGCCCTCGGCAATTACACCTGGCGCGTGCGCCCGGTCGGCACCAGCGACTGGTCGAACCCGCGCACCTTCTCGATCACCAGCAAGTCGACGGTGTTCGAAGTGCCGGATAACGCCACCGTGCGCAACCGCATCCTGTCCAAGGCGCGTCCGCGTTCGCTGCCGGCGTCGGTTACGCCATTCTCGACCTGGAGCAGCCTGAAGCGCCACGAGCTCGAACCCTATCTGAGCCGCCTGGGCAATGAAGTCAAGGCCCAGGTCACGGCAGTGCCGGCGCTGTCGGACTCGCGCTGGTCGATCGTGATCACCAGCCCGCTGACCGCCGCCATGGCCGCCCAGCAGACCGACGTGCGCCAGCGCATCAACGAAGCGACCCGCCAGCTCGAGGCGGCAGCGCTGATGTACCGCATCAGGGGCGAGTCGGTCTACCTGACCGAAGCGCTCAGGCGCGGCGACGAACTGGCCGCGCTCAACCCGAACGGCCCGACCAGCTATGTCAACCAGGACCAGGCCACGCGCCAGATCGCCTGGGGCCTGATCAAGGGCATCGACTCGCTCGGCACCGCCCTCGATGCGACCCGCAAGGCACGCTGGCTCGCCGCGGTCAAGACCCGCACCACCGTCATGTATGACAACCTGGCCGGCGACAATGGCCGCCTGGACCAGTTCCCCTTCGATTCGCACGGCAACACCAGCCTGGTGTTCCTGGTGCTGATCTCGACTCTGTCGCTGGGCGACATTCCAGAAGCCCAGAAGTGGTTCGATTTCTCGTTCCGCGCCTATGCGCTGAGCCCGAACCCATGGAGCGGCCCGGAAGGCGGCTATGCCAACGGCACCGCCTACGCCGAATATTCGGCCGCCTACCTGCTGGCGCTGTGGGATCCGCTGTCGCATGCGAGCGGCGTGAACTTCTTCGGCAAGCCATGGACGCTCGGCTTCCTCGACTTCGCGATGGAATTCATCCCGCCGGGTTCCAAGGTGCACGCCTTTGGCGACGCCTCCGAGACCAAGCCGGACGCCAGGGTGTTCCGCGCCTTTGCCTCGCGCATGTGGTCCCCGCGCGCCGCCTGGTTCGTGAAGAACACCAGCGGCACCGAAGACGCGATGTCGCTGCTGTCGGCCCAGTATCCGCTGCCGGTGAAGGACACCACCGTCTTCCAGGCGCCGTCGAACTCGGCCTACTATCCGAGCATCGGCTGGGTCGCGATGCACAGCGACCTCGCCGCGACCTCGCGCATCTCGACCTTCTTCAAGTCCAGCCCTTACGGCTCGTTCAACCACAGCCACGGCGACCAGAACGGCCTGCTGCTGTCGAGCGCCGGCCAGCCGCTGCTGGTCAAGGCCGGCTGGTATGACTGGTATGGCTCGCCCTACTGGAGCGACTGGTACCACCAGACCCGCTCGCAGAACGCGATCACCTTCGACGGCGGCAAGGGCCAGATGGTCAACGGCTACCGCGAGCAGCTGCAGCGCAATGGCAAGATCACCGCCTTCACTGCCCAGCCGACCTACGACTACACCGAAGGCGACGCCACCCCGGCCTACGGCGGGCAGCTGACCATGGCCAAGCGCCAGGTCTGGCACCTGCGCAATGCCGGCAACGCCATCCTGGTGCGCGACCGCCTGTCGAGCACCGTGGCGCGCACCTACGAGTGGAACATGCACACCCCTGCCATCATGGCGGTGGAGAACCCGCTGAACGTCAAGGTGACAGCGGGCGGCCAGATGCTGTGCGTGCGCTCGCTGAACACGGCGGCGACCTTCGCCAAGTGGATCGGCCCGGGCGCCAAGGCCAACGTGGTGGAAGACCACGGCGCCTTCTACCTGAAGGGCGAAGCCAATGCGACTTCCGAATACCTGGTGCTGCTGGACGTCGGCTGCAAGAAGCCGACCGTGACCGTCGGCGTCTCCGGTTCGGTGCGCACCGTGACGGTGGGCGGGCAGACTGTCACGCTGAACTAAACGGGCACTTTTCGGCGCCAGGTAACAATCCCCCGCGGCGCAGGCTGCGGGGGATTTTTTTCATGCCTACTGGTCCAGCGGGATGGCGATCCCGATGACACGGAACTGCGCCGGGAACATCCCGCGCAAGCTCGCCTTGCCAGTCGGCAGGGCGACGCTGTACAGGCTGCTCTTGCCGTCGGCGCCGGCCAGCGAGGCCAGCGCCTGTACCTCGACAGTCACGCCGTCGCGCACCCTGCTGTAGATGTCGAAACCAGTCTCGGCGCCGGTATCCACGCCCAGCTTGCCGGTCGCGGCGAGGGTGCCGTCGTTCGGAGGCGATTGCAGCGCTACCTGGTCCTGCATGGTGTCGAGCGCATACAAGGTGGTCGCCGTCGTGGCGGACAGGTCGTTGTTGGTATAGGCCGAGCCGGTCACCATGAGCGCGTTCGGCCCGATGGCATTGGCCGGCGTGGCGGGCGGGTAGTCGAGCGGGTCGTCGGCGATCGTGACGCCGCCCATATTGATGTTGTGGCGCAGGTTCTGGCCGGTGTCGCTGACAATGCGCAGGCGGTCGGCGGCAGGATTGAAATCGACGCCGAACGAGTTTCCTTCCAGTGCCACCGTCAAGGTGCTGACGCGCGTCGCGACGGCATTGGCCGCATTGATCCGGTACACGCCGCCGCTGCGGCTGACGCCATACAGGGCGCCATCCTGGACCCGGTAGTCGATCCCCACCAGCATGTCACCACGCATCAGGCCGCTGATGGTGCCGATCGCGCGGGCATTGTCCGGACGCTTTTCGCGGAAGCAGACGAGTTGCATGTCGGTGGTCAATCCGACCACTGCCAGCGGTCCGCCGTCGCGCTTGTTGTCCAGGCAGGCGGGACGGGCTCGCTCCTTCGGGGCCTTGTCGGCGGACATGGCCGGGGCTGCCGACATCGCGGCAAGGGTGGCAGCAACTGCCACGATAGCTAATTTTTTCACTATGACTCTCCTCGTAAGGCCCTTCCATCGACTGCGAAGCGGCGTTTGTTTCGTGGAACCTCATGTGTGCTGCCGACGACGCGAACCCGTCTGCTCGCAGCACCCTGTCCGGATCGCCTTTGCGCCGGTATGAGGACTACGCGGCGCAGGCCGCGCTGGATGCAGGAAGTTCAAAATATTTTTTCGACAAGGGTTTTATGGCCGGGATGTGCTTCACCGCACAGTACAGCCGCGTGGTCGAAACGTGCATGCCAACCGCTGCGCTAGAATCGGCTGGCCCGTCCATCGGAATGAGCCGCATGCGCAAACCGCTGTCAATTGCCTACATCATCCGCGACCCCTTGCCGCCGGCCCGGGCCGACGTGCTGACCTTGTTCGGCGAGGAAATGCCACGCTATGGCGTGCATAGCGAGATCGTCGGCCAGGCAGGCGGCGATGGCAAGAACCGTGACGGCGCGGCGCCATGGGCGGCCGGCGGCATGCACGCGGTCGGCAGCCTGCGCTCGCGCTTTGCCAGCGTGCTGTCCCCCCTCTGGGACCTGGGCGGCCTGCTGCAGGCCCGGCGCCGGGTGCGCCCGGATTGCATCCAGGTGCGCGACAAGATCGCCTCCGGCCTGCTGGGCCGCATCGCTGCCGCGCTGCTACGCGTCCCCTTTGTATACTGGATGTCCTTCCCGATCGTCGAAGGCTTCGAGGTGCGGCGCGACGAGATCGGCAAACGGGGCAGGGGACTGGCCTGGTTCGCCCACGTGCTGCGCGCCCGCGCGTCGCGCTTCGTGATCTACCGGCTGGTGCTGCCGGGGGCGCGCCACATCTTCGTGCAGAGCGAGGCCATGGCCGCCTGGCTGGCGGCGCAGGGCTTCGACCGGGCGCGCATGACCGCCGTGCCCATGGGCGTCGACGCCGCGCTGTTTGACCGCGCCACGGTCGCGCCCAGCGACGACCAGCGCCTGACCGGGCGCCGCGTGATCGTCTACCTGGGGCGCATCGCCCAGGCGCGCCGTTCCGACTTTTTGCTCGACGTGGTGGCGGAACTGAAGCGCGATATCCCCGGGGTCCTGCTGGTGATCGCCGGCGACGCGGCATCCAGCGACGAAATGGCCTGGATGCGCGCCGAGATCGCGCGCCGCAATATCGACGACCACGTCCTGCTGACCGGCTGGCTGTCCCAGCGTGCTGCGCTCGGCTATGCTGTGCGGGCAGAGGTGGGCTTGTCGCCGATCCCGCGCGGCAACCTGTTCGACGTCTCCTCGCCCACCAAGCTGGTCGAATACCTGGCGCTGGGCATCCCCAGCGTGGCCAACGACATTCCCGACCAGCAGCTGGTCATCGAGCAGAGCGGGGCCGGGCTGTGCGTGCCGATGGAAGCGGTCCCCTTCGCGCTGGCCGTGCGGCGGCTGCTGGATGAACCGGCCCTGTCCGAAAAGTTGGCGCAATGCGGCCCTGTATATGTCAGAAGCCATCGGACCTATGCTATTCTCGGCCGGATAGTTGCAGAAACGTACACAAAAATCCTGCCTGAGCGGAATTGATCCACTCACTAGAGTGTTATTCGCTTGGCATTGAATCGTGCGCTTCTCGGAGATAACACTATTGTACTATTCAAAACAATTAATATTTTGCCAACTCAGTTTTGCAAACTGGTGAAGGAAGGGCGGATGGCATGAACCGGGCGTCGGCGCCAGCAGCGGCAGCGGGTACGGGCAGGGCGCCACGCGTACTGATGCTTGGTACCGAGCCCGGCGGGCGCGGCGGCGTCGCCACCGTGGTCTCGCTGCTACGGCAGGATGGCCTGTTCGAGCGCGAAGGCGTGCTCTACGTGCCGACCCATGCCGAAGGTTCGAGTGCGGCCAAGCTCGGTGCGGCCGTCAAGGGCCTGGTGCGCACGCTGGCCTGCCTGGCGCGTGGCCGTGCGCGCCGGCCGCAAGTGATGCATGTCCATGCCGCCTCGAAGGGTAGTTTCGTGCGCAAATCGGTGCTGCTGGCGCTGGGACGCGCCGCCGGCTGCAAGACGGTGTTCCACCTGCATGGCGCCTGTTTCGACAGCTTCATCGCGGGCTCCGGGCCGCTGATGCAGCGCTGGATCCGCCATACGCTGGAAAAAAGTTCGGTGGTGATTGCGCTGTCCACCCGCTGGGCCGGCTTCCTGCGCGAGTTTGCACCTGGCGCCCGGGTCGAGGTGATCCCGAATTCGGTGCCGGTGCCGGCAGTAACGGCAGGGCAGGCCGAGCCGGGGCGCATCCTCTTCCTCGGCCAGGTCGAGCCGCGCAAGGGGATTTACGAGCTGGTCGAGGCGGTGGCGCTGCTGCGCGAGCGTTTCCCCCAGATCGAACTGGCAATCGGCGGCCAGGGCGAATTGCAGGAAGTCAGGCGCCGGGCCCTGGAGCTGGATGTGGCCGACCGGGTGACCGAACTGGGCTGGGTGGACGCCGCACGCAAAGCGCAGGAACTGGCGCGCGCGGCGATCTTCTGCCTGCCCTCGCATGCCGAAGGCTTGCCGATGGCCATGCTCGAAGCCATGGCGGCCGGCAAGGCGATCGTAGTCACCGGCGTGGGCGGCATCCCGGATGCGGTGCGCGACGGCGGGAACGGCCTGCTGGTGCCGCCGGGTGACGTGGCTGCGCTGGCGGCGGCACTGGCGCGCCTGCTGGGCGACGAAGGGGAAAGGCAGCGCCTGGGAGAGCAGGCGCGCGCCACCATACAACAAGAATTCGAGTCCGGCGTCGTGATCGGACGGATATCCGCAGTGTACGAACAACTTCGCGAGGAAATCGCGAGCCGGGGGGGATGATGAACGCAACAGTGAGGATAGGGTGGCTGGTCAACCGGCTGCGCTGCATGTCGGTGGCCGAAGTTGGCTACCGGATGCGCCAGGCAGCCGCCACCAGAATGGGACGGCGCATGGCCGGCCGCACGGCGCCTGCGCCGCTGCCGCGCGCGCTGACCCTGGCCGTGCACGGCGCCCCCACGCTCGACCCGAAAGAGATCGAGGCACTGCTGCTCGACGCCGACCGCATCTGCGCCGGCCACGTGGTGCTGTTCGCCGAACGCAGCTTCGACGTCGGCGTGCCGACCGCCTGGAACCGCGATCCCGAAACGGGCGTGACCGGCCCCTCGATCTATGCCGGCGACATCGCCATCACCAAGCGCGAACAGGTCGGGGACATCAAGCACGTGTGGGAGCTGAACCGCCACCTGCACCTGGTGCGCCTGGCGCAGGCCTGGGTCGTGAGCCGCGACGTGCGCTGGCTGCATGCGATCGAGCAGCAGCTGCGCAGCTGGCTCGACCAGTGCCCGCCGCTGACCGGCCCCAACTGGACCAGCTCGCTGGAACTGGGCATCCGCCTGGTCAACTGGAGCCTGCTGTGGCAGCTCGTGGGCGGCGAATCCAGCACCTTGTTCGCCGGCGAATCGGGCCAGAAGCTGCGCGCCGACTGGTTAGATAGCATCCACGCCCATTGCCGCAGCATCGCGCGCCACCTGTCGCGCCACTCGTCGGCCAATAACCACCTGATCGGCGAACTGACCGGCCTGTACGTCGGCGCGAGCACCTGGCCGTGCTGGAAGGAATCGAGCGAATGGTGCGCCCAGGCGCGGCGCGAGCTCGAACACGAGGCCGTGCTGCAATTCTCGCGCGACGGCGTCAACCGCGAGCAGGCCTTTGCCTACCACATCTTCTCGAGCGAATTCCTGTTCGTGGCCGGGCTGGTCGGCCAGGCCACCGGCCATCCCTTCCCGCGCCCATATTGGGCCTCGCTGCAGCGCGCGCTGCGTTTCCTGCGCTCGGTGCGCGACGTCAGCGGCAACGTGCCGGCGGTGGGCGATGCCGACGACGGCTGCGTGTTCCGGCTCGACGCCTCGGGCATGGACCGCGCCGGCCAGTTGCTGGCCCTCGGCGATACCGTGTTCGGCGCCCACGCTGACAATCATCCCGGCGTGCGCTGGCTGCTGCATGCTCTGCCAGGCACCCGTCCGGATTGCGATCCGCACGAGGTTGATACCGGCTGGGCCTTCCCGGATGGCGGCTACCTGCTGTTTGGCAACCATTTCGGCGAGCCGGGCGAGATCAAGGGCATGCTCGACTGCGGCCCGGTCGGCTACCTCGGCATCGCCGCCCATGGCCATGCCGATGCGCTGTCGATGACGCTGTCGGTGGCCGGCGAGGAATGCCTGGTCGATCCCGGCACCTTCTCGTACTGGCAGGACCAGAAGTGGCGCGACTATTTCCGCGGTACCTCGGCCCACAACACCGTGCGCATCGACGGGCAGGACCAGTCCGTCAGCGGCGGTCGCTTCATGTGGGTGCGCAAGGCCCAGGCGCGCATCGAGCGCATGCCGAATTCGCCGCACGAATTCGAGTTCCGCGGCTCGCACGACGGGTATAGCCGACTGTCCGACCCGGTGCGCCACCTGCGCGGCGTGCGTTTCGACGGCGCCAGCAATACCTTGAGCGTGCGCGACGAGGTGTCCGCCCGCAAGGGGCACAAGGTGGAACTGTTCTGGCATTTCGCGCCGGAACTCGACGTGCGCCTGACCAGCCAGGGCCTGTCGGTGCGCGGCAAACGCTTCGTGCTGCAGATGCAGGCCAGCGGCGCCGACCTGCAGCTCGAACTGGTGCGCGGCGCCGAAAATCCGCCGCTCGGCTGGTATTCGCGCACCTATGAGTCGAAGCGGCCATGCGAAGTGCTCAGGATCACTACTGTATCGTCCGCCGTCCCGGTCGAATGCAGGTTTACAATAACGTTCTTGCATTAATAAAAAACTACTAAAAAATTATTTAAGGGAAATGTCCAAATGTTGATTTACCTGGTTGCCGGTGCCCGTCCCAATTTCATGAAGATCGCGCCGATCGTGCGCGCGCTGCAGGCGCAATCGGCGCTGAGCTTCAAGATCATCCACACCGGCCAGCACTACGACCGCGAGATGAACGACGTCTTCTTCGAAGAACTCGGCATTCCCCAGCCGGACGTGTTCATGGCCGCCGGCGGCGGCAGCCATGCGCAGCAGACCGCGAAGATCATGGTCGGTTTCGAAGAGCTGTGCCAGGCCGAGCGCCCGGCCGCGGTGCTGGTGGTGGGCGACGTCAATTCCACGCTGGCCTGCTCGATCGTGGCCAAGAAGCTGGTAATCCCGGTCGCCCACGTCGAGGCCGGCCTGCGCAGCGGCGACATGGCCATGCCCGAGGAAATCAACCGTCTCGTCACCGACGCGATCTCGGACTGGTTCTTCGTCACCGAGCCGGCAGCGCTCGAGCACCTGCGCCGCGAAGGCAAGCCTGAATCGGCCGTGCACTATGTCGGCCACGTGATGGTCGACAACGTCCTGTTCCAGGCCGACAAGCTCACCCGCGCCGACACCTCCGCATTCGAGACCGGCGCCTTCAAGGCCGAACGCCAGGCTGCCGGCCAGCGCTACGGCGTGGTGACCCTGCACCGCCCGAGCAATGTCGACGAGCCGGAAACCTTTGCCCGCATCGCTGGCGCCCTCAGGGAAATCTCGAACGAGCTGCCGCTGATCTTCCCGGTGCACCCGCGTACCCGCGCCAACATCGAGAAATTCGGCATCGACCTGGGCCCGAACGTCACGCTGGCCGGCCCGCAGGCCTACATGGCCTTCCTCAACCTGTGGAAGGACGCGGCCGTGGTGCTCACCGACAGCGGCGGCCTGCAGGAAGAAACCACCGCGCTGGGCGTGCCCTGCGTGACGATCCGCGAAAACACCGAACGCCCGGTCACGGTCGACGAAGGATCGAACGTGCTGGCCGGTACCGACCCGGTCGCCATCGTGCGCGAGGCGCGCAAGGTGCTGAAAGGCGAGGGCAAGCAGGGCCGCCGCCCGCACCTGTGGGACGGCAAGGCGGCCGAACGCATCGTCGCCATCCTGGCCACCGAACTGGCGAAGGGCGGGGCGAAGTAAGCATGTAAGCCGCACGGCATTGCGAGGGAGCGCCAATGAATGACCGCATCACGCTGATGGGCTGCCAGGTCGACAACCTGACAATGGAAGAGACGCTGGGAAAAGTCGAAGGCTTCATCGCCTCCGGCTTGCCCCATCAGCACGTGGTGGTCAACGTGGACAAGCTGGTCAAGGCCAGCCGCGATCCCGGGCTGCGGCAGATCATCAACGACTGCGCGCTTGTCAACGTGGACGGCATGCCGGTGGTGTGGGCCTCGCGCCTGCTCGGCAAGCCTCTCAAGGAACGGGTCGCCGGGGTCGACCTGTTCGAAGCGCTGATGCAGCGCGCAGGCGAGAAAGGCTGGCGCGTGTTCCTGCTGGGCGCGCGCGAGGAAGTCGTTTCCAGGGTCGCCGAGACCTATGCCCGCAAGTATCCGGGCCTGATGCTGGCCGGCCACCGCAACGGCTACTGGAAGGGCGAAGAAGAAGCGGCGGTGGCCGAGCAGATCCGCCTGAGTGAGGCCGACCTGCTGTTCGTAGCGATCAGCTCGCCGAAGAAAGAGCAGTTCCTCGGCCAGTACCAGGCGCAGATGCGGATTCCGTTTGCGATGGGCGTCGGCGGCACCTTTGATGTCGCCATCGGCAGGGTCAAGCGCGCGCCCAGGTGGATGCAGCGCTCCGGGCTCGAATGGTTCTACCGGTTCCTGCAGGAGCCGCGCCGCATGTTCCGGCGCTACTTTATTGAAGACATGGCTTTCGTCGGGCTGTTCGTCAAGGAAGCGCTCAAAGGAAAACAGGCTGGACAGGGATAAGGGCGGACGCAGAAGCCGCCCTTACGAAAATCGTAGGGTGGGCGGCTTTGCCGCCCACCCTACGGAACGCAGCGGCCCCTGAGCGGCTTAGGCAACTGTGATTTGCTGCAGCATCATTAAATACCTCATTAATACACCATACATATCACAGAGAGCGAAACGACATGAAGATTCTGGTTACTGGCGGCATGGGCTATATCGGTTCGCATACCGTCGTCGAACTGCAGAACGCGGGCCATGAGGTGGTCGTGGTCGACAACCTGTGCAACGCCGTCGCATCGGTGCAGGACCGCGTGCAGAAAATCAGCGGCAAGTCCTTTATTTTCGAACAAGCCGACATCCGCGACCGCGCCGCCCTCGAGCGCGTCTTCGGCGCCCACCAGGTGGAGGCGGTCATCCACTTCGCCGGCCTGAAGGCGGTCGGCGAATCGGTGGCCCAGCCGTTGCGCTATTACGACAACAACGTCAACGGCAGCGTCATCCTGTTCGAGACAATGGCCAAGTTCGGCGTCAAGTCGCTGGTGTTCTCGTCCTCGGCCACGGTGTACGGCGACCCGGCTTCGGTGCCGATCCGTGAAGATTTCCCGCTGTCGGCCACCAATCCCTACGGCCGCAGCAAGCTGATGATCGAAGACATCCTGCGCGACCTGGCCAAGGCCGAGCCGGACTGGCGCATCGCGCTGCTGCGCTATTTCAACCCTGTCGGCGCCCATGAAAGCGGCCTGATCGGCGAAGAGCCGAATGGCATCCCGAACAACCTGGTGCCCTACATCGCCCAGGTCGCCAACGGCCAGCGCGAAAAGCTCTCCGTCTTCGGCGGCGACTACCCGACCCCCGACGGCACCGGCCTGCGCGACTACATCCACGTGGTCGACCTGGCGATCGGCCACGTCAAAACCCTGGACCGCCTGGCCAAGGGGCAGGGCATCCTGACCTATAACCTCGGCACTGGCCGCGGCAACAGCGTGCTCGAAATGGTGCGCGCATTCGAGGCGGCCTGCGGGCGCCCGATCGCCTACCAGATCGTCGACCGCCGCCCGGGCGACGTGGCCAAGTGCTATGCCGACCCGGCGCATGCGCGCGAAGAACTGGGCTGGACTGCCGAACGTGATGTCGCCCAAATGTGCGCCGATGTCTGGCGCTATCAAACCACAGCCAAATAATCCAAAGGACAGTCCCATGAAAGCCATGATTCTCGCAGCAGGCAAGGGCACCCGTGTACGCCCGCTGACCTATGACCTGCCAAAACCCATGATCCCGCTGCTGGGCAAGCCCGTGATGGCCTACCTCGTGGAACACCTCAAGAAGCACGGCGTGACCGAAATCATGGTCAACGTCAGCTGGCTGCACGAAAAAATCGAAGAATATTTCGGCGAAGGCGAGCAGTTCGGGGTCCAGATCGGCTACTCCTTCGAAGGCTATATCAAGGACGACGGCGAAGTCGTGCCCGAGCCGATCGGCTCGGCCGGCGGCATGAAGAAGATCCAGGAATTCGGCGGCTTCTTCGACGACACCACCATCGTGCTGTGCGGCGATGCGCTGATCGACCTCGACCTGAAGGCAGCCCTGCTCGAGCACCGCCGCAAGGGCGCGATGGCCACCGTCATCACCAAGGAAGTGCCGTGGGACAAAGTCTCATCCTATGGCGTGGTGGTCACCGACGCCAGCGGCCGCATCACCGAGTTCCAGGAAAAGCCGGGCGAAGAAGAAGCGAAATCCAACTTCATTTCCACCGGCATCTATATCTTCGAGCCGGAAGTCATTGACCTGATCCCGTCGGGCGTGTCCTTCGACATCGGTTCCGAGCTGTTCCCGCTGCTTGCCGAGCGCGGCCTGCCGTTCTACGCCCAGGGCCGCCCGTTCAACTGGCTCGACATCGGCACCATGAGCGACTACTGGGAAGTGCTGCAGGCCGTGCTGACCGGCGAGGTCAATCACATGGTCGTGCCGGGCATCCAGATCGAACCGGGCGTCTGGACTGGCCTGAATACCAGTATCGATTGGGAAGGTACGACCATCGAAGGACCGGTCTACATCGGCTCGAACGTCAAGATCGAGGCCGGCTCGCGGATCGTCGGCCCGACCTGGATCGGCCACGGCAGCCACATCTGCGAAGGCGCGGAAGTGGTGCGCAGCGTGTTGTTCGAATACACACGGGTGTTGCATGATGTAACATTGCATGAAATGATCGTTTTCAAGGACTACAGTGTCGACCGCAAGGGCGAGATGAAGCATGCTTCCGAGTATTCCTCGCGCGAGTGGCTCAATGCACGCGACCGCCGGCGCTCGGGACGCACTGAAATCGATGGCCAGAACGAGAACGAAACCGAGAAATTGAAAGAGAAAGTCAGCGCATGAAAATTTATCCAGTCATCCTCTCCGGGGGCGCCGGCACGCGCCTGTGGCCACTGTCGCGGGCCGTGCTGCCCAAGCAGCTGCTGCCGCTGGTTGCCGACAAGACCATGCTGCAGGAAACAGCGCAGCGGGTGGCCGGCTGGCCGGGGTTGATGGCGCCGCTCGTCGTATGCGGCAATGACCACCGCTTCATGGTGGCCGAGCAGATGCGCGAGATCGGCATCACCCCGCTCGGCATCCTGCTCGAGCCGGTCGGCCGCAACACCGCCCCGGCCGTCGCGGCGGCGGCGAACTACCTCAAGGCGATCGACCCGGAGGCGCTGATGCTGGTGCTGCCGGCCGACCACGTCATCGAGAACGGCGCCGCCTTCCGCGACGCGGTCGAACGCGCCGTCACGCTGGTGGGGCAGGGCGCACTGGCCACCTTCGGCATCGTGCCGACCGGACCGGAGACCGGCTACGGCTACATCCGCCGCGGCGAACAGGTCGCCCACTGCGGCGACTGCTACAAGGTGGCGCGCTTCGTCGAGAAGCCCGATGCCGCCACCGCCCAGTCCTTCCTCGACGACGGCGGCTATTACTGGAACAGCGGCATGTTCATGTTCGGCGCCCAGCGCTTCCTGGACGAACTGCAAACCCACGCCCCGGCCATCGCCGAGGCGGCCGAGAAGGCCGTGCGCACCGGCTACCGCGACCTCGACTTCTGCCGCCTTGAAGAAGAAGCGTTCTCCAGCAGCCCGTCTGACTCGATCGATTACGCCGTGATGGAAAAGACGCGCGACGCCGCGGTGGTGCCGGCCGACATCGGCTGGAACGACGTCGGTTCGTGGTCGGCGCTGTGGGAAGTGCAGCCGAAGGACGAAAACGGCAACGCCCGCCGCGGCGACGTCTACCTGGACGGCGTGAAGAATTCGCTGGTGCGCGCCGAAAGCCGCATCGTGGCCGTGGTCGGGGTCGAGGACCTCATCGTGGTCGAGACCCAGGATGCGGTGCTGGTCACCCACAAGAGCCAGGTCCAGCGCGTCAAGCAGGTGGTAGACCACCTCAAGTCCAAGTCGCGCACCGAACACCTGCACCACACCAAGGTGTACCGCCCGTGGGGCCACTACGAAGGCATCGATGCCGGCGACCGCTTCCAGGTCAAGCGCATCACCGTCAAGCCGGGCGAGAAGCTGTCGCTGCAGATGCACCACCACCGCGCCGAGCACTGGGTCGTGGTGTCGGGTACGGCGCGCGTGACCTGCGGCGAGAAGGTCAGCCTGCTGTCGGAAAACGAATCGACCTACATCCCGATCGGCATGAACCACCGCCTGGAAAACCCGGGCAAGCTGCCGCTGCACATTATCGAAGTGCAGTCCGGAAGCTACCTGGGAGAGGACGACATCGTCCGCTTCGAGGACATCTACAAGCGCGCCTGATTTTTTTTCGCGCCGTAGCAGGCAAGGCCGCCATGGGAGAACTTCCATGGCGGCCTTGTGCATTCCAGGCCCGGTCTTGCCCAGGACAACCGTGCATACCCACAGCGGGTAGCGGGCATACAATGGCCTGACGAGAACCGAGCGGGGGATCATCATGAAATCGATCATTGCGGCGGGAACCCTGGCCTTCGTCCTGGCGGCACCGGCGGCACAGGCACAGGGCAGCGCGCCCTTGCTGGACCTGACGCTGTATGGCCAGCTCGAGCGCTGGCTGGGCGCCGGCCGGCTCGACCTGCAAAATCTCTATACCCGGCGCCCGGGCGACGATTCGCTCGATTTCCACGCCGCCGTGGACGGGCGCGGCACCACCTTCACCCTGATGCAGGTGAGTAATGCCGGTGGCGACAGCTGGCTGGTCGGCGGCTACAACCCCCAGAGCTGGTCGTCCGTCGACGGCTGGCACGTCACCGAGCGCTCGTGGCAGCGCACCGCCTTCATCTTCAACTACACCGACCCGCGGGTATGGCGCCAGGTGGCAAGCGACGACGTCCTGCCGAGCCGGGGCGCGCGCCAGACCTACAACGTGCCCGACCACGGCCCTACCTTTGGGGCTGGCCCAGATCTGCTGGTCAATGACCGGCTGGATACGGCCTTGTCCTGGCAGGTCTCGTATGGCCTGCTCGAAGGCGAGACCGAGGGGCGCAGCATCATCGACCTCAGCAGCGGGGGCCGGCTGTTCCGCGTCGATGCACTCGAAATGTATTCGGTCTCGGTGGTCCCGGAGCCGGCCAACGCGGCGATGCTGGCCGCCGGCCTGGGCGTGCTGGGCTGGGCCGGAATGCGGCGCCGCAGGCGCCTGCGCGCAGGCTGAGCCGGCGGCAGTAAAACCGGGGCAGGGCGCCGGGCCCATCCGTGAACGGGCCGGTCCATCCCTTGTGGCATGATGGCGGCTGAGCCAGGCCCTGCCTCCCGTTCATCCTGCGACTCCTCCATGCGACCAAGCTTCCGTGCGTCCTGCCTGTCACTTGTCTCCACTCTCGCGTGCGCCCTTGGCGCGCTCCATGCCCCCGATGCCGCCGCTGCGCTGAAACCAGCCCAGCTGGCCATCGTCATCAACGACGACGATCCCGACAGCGTGGCCATCGGCGAGTACTACCGCAAGCGGCGCGACATCCCGGCCGCCAACGTAGTGCATGTGCGGATTCCGGGTAAGCCGCGCAGCATCGGCGCCGCGCAATTTCGCTTGCTGAAGGAAGAGATCGACAGCAAACTCGGGCCTGGCATCCAGGCCGTGCTGATGGTGTGGACCGCACCGTATGCAGTGGAATGCAATTCGATCACGGCCGCCTATACGCTCGGTTTCGACGGCAGCCAGTGTGCCAAGACCTGCGCCGCCGGCCAGCCCAGTCCCTATTTCAACAGCAAGTCGGCGCGGCCCTACAGCGAGCACGGTTTGCGCCCGTCGATGCTGCTGCCCACCAGCTTGCAGGCTGCCGGCTCCCAAGCGGCTCCGTCGCGCCAGGGCGCAAAAGACCTGGTCGACCGCGGTATCGCGGCGGGTTTTCGCACCGTGCCGGCCACCGCCTATTACCTGGTAACGACGGACAAGGCGCGCAACAGCCGCGCCGGCTTTTTCCCGCCGCCGGGACGCGTGGCCGCGCGCCGCCTCGCCATCAAGCAGTTGCAGGCCGACGCGCTCGAAGGCGTGCAGGATGTGCTGGTCTACCAGACCGGCATGGCCCAGGTCGCCAAGCTGGAAACGATCGGGTTCGTGCCCGGGGCGTTGGCCGACCACCTGACCTCGCTCGGCGGCGACCTGCTCGGCAGCAGCCAGATGAGCAGCCTGCGCTGGCTCGAAGCCGGCGCCACCGCCAGCTACGGTACCGTGAGCGAGCCCTGCAACCACTGGCAGAAATTCCCCAATCCCTCCGTCCTGCTGCGCCGCTACCTCGGCGGCGACAGCGCCATTGAAGCCTACTGGAAGAGCGTCGCCTGGCCCGCCCAAGGCCTGTTCATCGGCGAACCGCTGGCCGCACCTTACCGCGGCCGCTAACCCTTACCGCCAGCCGCTCCTGGCTGGCCGCCATCATGTAACTGTCGCGCTTTCCCGACAGTTCTGGCGTGCGCAGGGCTTTCCGGCCGGCTGTTCAGATATCGTTTCTTTTCTTGTCATCAAGTTGTCAATTAATTTATTTACTATGCATTTTGCTAATGGTAAATTGCGTTCTGCTAACAAATGTTCTGTGACAATTATCCGCTCCACCTCACCAGGATCCCCATGAACAAGTTTCTTGCTTCAATACACACTCCAGGACGACGCACGGTGCTGGCTGCACTGCTTGCCAGCCTGTCGGCCTCAGCTTACGCCGAGCCGGCCAACGTCGTCATCAGCCAGGTGTACGGCGGAGGTGGCAATGCCGGTGCTACTTTCCGCCACGATTTCATCGAGATCTTCAATCGGAGCGGCTCGGCCGTGGCGATCGGCGGCTGGAGTGTGCAGTACGCATCGAGCGGCGGCAGTACCTGGCAGGTGACGGCGATCCCGGACGGGGTGGAACTGCAGCCGGGCCAGTATTACATGATCCGTGAGGTAGCGGGCACGGGCGGCACCACCGATGTGCCCTTCGATATCCAGGCCGGCATCGCGATGTCGGGTACCGCCGGCAAGGTCGCACTGGTCAGCGCCAAGACGGCACTGAGCGGCACCAACCCGACCGGCGCTACCGTGGTCGACCTGGTCGGCTTTGGCACCGCCGCCAACGGCTTCGAGGGCACCGCCCCGACCGCCACCCTCTCGAACACCACCTCGGCCTCGCGCAAGACCGGCGGCTGCGTCGATACCGATTCGAATTCCGGCGACTTCACGGTCGGCGCCGTCAGCCCGCGCAAGAGCGACAGCACGTTCAATGTCTGCGGCGGAGGCGTCCCGATCGCCGAGCCGATCGTCGCGACCTGCCCGGCATCGATCCTGCGCCCTTACGGCGACAGCGCCTCGGGCGCCCTGAGCGCGATCGACAAGGACAGCCGCGTCACCGGCGCGGTCATCACCTCGGCCACCATCGCCGGCATCCGCCTCGAGAACTTCTCGGCATCCGGCGCGATCAACTCGGCCGCGTCGGTCACGCTGGTGGCCGATGCATCGGTGGCCCCGGGCAACCACCCGGTGACCATCAATTTCACCAACGACGCCAACCAGTTCAAGAGCTGCACGGTCACCGTGCGCAGCAGCGGCAACCTGGCGATTCCCGTGATCCAGGGCGCCGGCGCGGCCAGCACCTACGCCGATACGATCCAGACCACGGAAGGCGTGATCACCGCCAAGGTCGGCAGCGGCTATTTCATCCAGGATGCGGCCGGCGACAACGACCCGACCACCTCGGACGGCATCTTCGTGTTCGGTTCCACCGCAGGCAAGGTGGGCGACCTCGTGCGCGTCACCGGCCAGGTCACCGAATACCAGCCATCGGGCACGACCAGCACCTATACCGAACTGACCAATACAACGTCGTCGCTGATCGGCGCCGGCCCTGCGATCAGCGCCACCAATATCGCGCTGCCTGCCGCCAGCCTCGAGCCTTTCGAAGGCATGCTGGTGCGCTTCACCAACGCGCTCACCGTCAACCAGAACGCCTATGTCGGCGCGCGCGGCGAGCTCACCCTGTCGAGCGGCCGCCGCGAAATCCCGACCAACCGCTACCGTCCGGGCACCCCGGAAGCGCTCGCGCTGGCGGCTTCGAATGCCAACAACCAGATCGTGCTCGATGACGGCCTGTTCGTGACGCCGGCCACCATCCCCTACATTGGCGTGGATGGCACGGTGCGCACCGGCGACACCGTCACCGGCCTGGAAGGCGTGCTCGATTTCGGCGCCCTCGGCGGCGGCGGGGCCGGCTTCAAGCTGCAGCCGACCATGGCCCCGGTGTTCTCGCGCACCAACCCGCGCACCGGCGCACCCGTGCTGCCGGCCGGCGTCAAGGTGGCCAGCGCCAACGTGCTGAACTTCTTCACCACCTTCGTCGACGGCAGCAACGTCGAGGGCGCCACGGGCCAGGGCTGTACCATCGGCTCGACCACCCGCGCAAGCAATTGCCGCGGTGCGAACAATATGATCGAGTTCGTGCGCCAGCGCGACAAGATCGTCAAGTCGCTGGCCGCGCTGAACGCCGACGTGGTCGGCCTGATGGAAATCCAGAACAACGGCGACACCGCCGTGTCCTCATTGGTAGCCAGCCTGAACGTGTCGCTCGGTGGGCCGGTCTATGCAGTGGTGCCGAAACCGCCTGCGACCGGCACCGATGCAATCCGCGTCGCGATGATCTACAAGCCGGCGGCCGTCACGCTGGCCGGCGCGTCGATGTCGGATGGCGACGGGGTTAACAACCGTCCGCCGATGGCGCAGACCTTCAAGGCCACCAACGGCGCGAAGTTCTCGGTCATCGTCAACCACCTGAAGGCCAAGGCAGGCTGCCCGGGCGGTTCCGGCGTGGACACCGACCGCGGTGACGGCCAGGGTTGCTGGAACGCTACCCGCCGCGAGCAGGCCGAGCGCCTCGCGACCTTCTTCATCCCGCAGGTGAAGGCCAGCGCGGGCGACGACGACGTGCTGGTGATCGGCGACATGAACGCCTATGGCTTCGAAGACCCGATCGCCTATCTCACCGGCACCGGCCTGGTCAATGAGCTCGAGCGCTTCGTGCGCCCGCACGGCATGGCCTACTCGTATGTCTTCGGCGGCCAGAGCGGCTACCTGGACCACGCGCTAACCACGCCGTCGCTGAGTGCGCAGGTGGCCGGCGCGGCCGAATGGCACAACAATGCGGACGAGCCTGAAGTGATCGACTACAACCTCGAGGATAAGCCGCAGGACCTGTACGCCGACAATGCCTACCGTGCGTCCGACCATGACCCGGTGATCGTCAGCCTGGCCCTGGCCCCGGTGGTCGCCGATGTCACTGCCTCCGTGAAGGTGCTGCAGAGCGGCCTGACCATGAACCGTGCCACCCTGAAGTACACCGGCAAGGTCACGTTCACCAACACCAGTGCCGCACCGCTGGCCGGTCCGCTGCATTTCGTGCTGCAAGGCCTCACCGCCGGCGTCAGCCTGGACGCAGCGTCGGGCACGCATGAGGGCGCGCCTTACCTGACGCTTCCTGCAGGACTCGCCCCGGGCGCCAGCGTCACGCTGACAACGGTCTTCAGCAACCCGTCGAAGAGCGCCATCGGCTACACGCCGAAACTGCTCTCGGGCACCCTTTAAGCCGCACTTACTAGGATCAAGGACAACGACATGAGCAACCTGAAGAACCTGTTTATCCGCGCGCTGCTGGCGCTATGCATCGTTTCGGCAGCACCGGCGGCACTCGCCGGCCCGATCTACCGTGTTTCCCTGAACACCGCCACCTGGCAGGGCGAGTCGGGTTATCTCGACCTGAGCTATGGCGGCCTGATCGGCAGCGCGACGGGAACGGCGGTAGCAAGCAATTTCACGGGCGATTTCGACGACAGCGCCGAGGTGTATTTCGACAACTTCGCCAGCGGCACCCGCGCCACCGGTTTCACCCTGATTTCCAGTGAAAACCTCGCCTTCGTGAGCCAGGCCGTGAACTTCGGCGGCGTCTTCACCTTCGACCTGCGTTTCGACTCGCTGGGCGAAGGCCTGGCCTCCGACTTCGGCGTCGGCCTGTCGGACCTGGACTTCAATGCGCTCGAAGGCTTCTCCGGCTTCACCTTCACCTTGCTGCCAGGCGATGATACCGCCTTGCCGGTTGATCCTGCGCCGGGCATCGGCGGCGTTGTTGCGGTGCCGGAACCGTCGGACTGGCTGCTGATGTCGACCGGACTGGCTTTGCTGGGCTTTACGCTGCGCCGTTCGGCCCGCTGAGCAGGTCCCTGCGGCCGGGCGCCGCAGGGACAAAAAAAACACACCATGCCGCAAGGCTGGTGTGTTTTTTTATTGATGGCAGGCGCCTGTGCGGCGCCGGAAAAATCAGGACTGGCCGCTGCCGTCGACGGCGGCTGCGCGGCGCATGGCGTCGATACGGTAGGCTTCTGCGTTGCCGTCGATAATGCGCAGGCTGGCGCAGCCTTCGGCGGCGCAGTCCGGCACCGGGCTGTTCGGGACGGCGGCAGCGATGGCCATGCCAGCGCTGTTACCTGCGGCTGCAGGTGCTGCGGAGGTGCTGCTCACCGTCGAAGCCAGCTGCATCGGGCCTTGTTGAACCGAGACCTGGGTGTCCTGCTGGCCGGCGCCGCAGGCGGTAAGAAGGGCGCTCAGGGCGATGATGGAAACAGTGCGGAAGCTGGAGAAATTCATGATCGTTTGGAGCAAGCTCGTCGGTAACAGATTCTATTGTAGTGAGTAAATTTTTCCGATGCTCAATTTATTTCGATAAAGAACTTGCAATGTTAATATTTGGAAAGATTTTTACGCGATCTTTCTAGGCGTTAAGGGAAGTTGATGCGTATATCCATGAAGCAATAAAAACTACCCATGAGGAAATGATGCTCTACGTCAACATTTGAGTGTTGCACGTGGGCAACGAGAGGAGCGAAGTTTTCTATTTGGAAAAGAACTCTTGACAACTCCGTGATTCGCTTGACCACACCCGGGTGCCGGGCGAAGATGGCGCCATGCACAAACTCCTCCTTCTCCTCATGCTCGGCTGCACTGCCTGCACTTCGCAGGCGCAGGATCCGGGCCGTAAAACCGCCGTGCCGTCGCCATCGACCGCAGCGGCGCCTTCCACCCCGCTGGCCGAGGGCCAGGACAGCCTGGCGCGCCTGCGCGCGGCGATCGGCAGCGCAGCCTGTACGGAAAGCGGGCAGTGCCGCAGCCTGCCGGTCGGTGCGCGTGCCTGCGGCGGTCCCGAGGCTTACCTGGCCTTTTCGACCGCTGGCGGCAAGGAAGCGGCACTGCGTGTCCTGGCCGAACAGCACCAGAAAGAGCGCCAGGCGGCCAATGCCAGGTCCGGCATGATGTCCACCTGCCAGTTCATGCCCGACCCGGGCGCGGTCTGCACCGCCGGCACCTGCCAGCTCGGCACTGCGAACCCGGCGAGCTGACAGCGCACTGCACTAAGTGCCGCAGGCCAGGATCCCGGCCTGCACTGACAAACAAGTCATTTTTTTCAGCATAAAAAAACGCTGCGTGCCCTGAGGCACGCAGCGTTTTTGTCTTGCGACGCTTGCGTCTTCGTACTTAGTCAGCCAGCGCAGCCGTCCTCGTGGTTTCCGCTGCTGCTTTGGTGACCGCACCCGGCACAGGCACCGGATTGGTCGCGTCGACTTCCAGCAGCGTGGTCGACAGTGGCGTGGTACCCATCAGGTATTGCACCGCTCCCATGTAGCGCTGGCCAGGAGTCAGGCCCGACCAGCTGGCGGCTGCCGAGGCGGTGCCACCGACGAACACGCTGCCTGGGAGACCGACCTTCAGGTTGCCGCCGACATCAGCGCTGCCGACGATCCACGATGCCAGGGTGTAGTTGGCGCTGCCGCCGTTAGGCGCATAGCCGGCGACGCAGACCCGGTATGTACCGGCGGCCGGCGCCATCAGGGTGATCACTTCGTTCGAGGTGGCGGTGCCGCTGTAGCCCACCTGCACACCTGCTGCATTGAACATGATCAGGTCGAGGTCATCCGACATGCCGGCCTTGAAGCCGCTGGTGTCGATGTCGCGCAGCGAGAACTTGGCGACCATGGTGTTGGCAGGGACGGTGAAGGAGGTTGCCGTGACACCGCTGGAACCGCCGTTCTTGCACTCCAATACGCCGCCATCGGCCGCCAGGGTGGTGCCTACGGTTTGCTCGTTCAGGGTAGCCGCCTTCAGGCCGCCCTTGTTCGCGCCCAGCTTGCCGCTGAAACCGGTGCCGACGGTGAACACGACATTGCCGGTGACTTGCTCGCTTTGCAGCAGCGCCGGCGCCACGAAGGCCGACGGGCGTGCGGTCAGCGGGCTGCGCACCACGTGGGTGCCGTCGCGCCATTCCAGCGCACCGAAGCTGTAGGCATCCATCGGTGCGTCGGTGCGGGTCAGGGTGACACTGAAGTTGCCCTTGGCGCCAGGCGCCAGGCTCAGCGTGGCCGGCGACACTGCGACCGAGAAGCCCGGCAGGGTAGCCGTGGCGTTATAGGTCGCAGGCTTGTCGCTGACGTTGGTGACGGTGCGCGTCATGGTCAGCTTGCCCAGCACGTTGCCGGCGGTCAGCGAAGCCAGGTTCAGGTTGTAGGCCGGGATGCTGCCGACTGTCTGGCAGGTCGACGCGCCCACAATGCCGCCCACGCCGCACAGGTAGCGCAGGTAGTCGGTGGTGCCGGCGTCGTACACCAGGCCAGGATCGGTGGCCTTGTTCGGCACCACATGGCCGGCGCCCTGGGCCCATGGCAGGCGGCCGTTGGCGGCGCCCGGCTGCCCGTCGTTGAAGGTAGCGCCGGCGGTGGTCATCAGGGCCGACTTGATGGCGGCTGGCGACCAGGTCGGGTGCAGCTGCTTGAGCAGCGCGGCCAGGCCGGCCACGTGCGGGCTCGACATCGAGGTGCCCTGGATCGAGGCCCATGCCGCTTCCGGCACCGCGCTGCCGTCGGCGATCGCGTTGCGCTCGGCTTCGGTCTTGACTGGCGTATAGCCGGCGATGATGTCGACGCCCGGCGCGGTCAGGTCCGGCTTGAGGATGTTGTTATAGCCACGGTTCGGGCCGCGCGACGAGAAACTGGCCATCACGGGGGCAGGAGCGCTGCCGATCTGCGGGCTCCAGGTGCCGATCGACACGGTCGCGTTGGCGTTGCCCTGCACATAAGTGCGCAGGGCGCTGCCGTCTGCCAGGCTCAGGTGAACGGTCGGAACGGCGTGGGTTTCGGATACCAGCGAGTTCGCGGTGTCGATCAGGACCATGCCCTTGCCGCCGGCTTCGGCCACGGCGCGGCTCTTGTCGACGCGGGCGCTGTTGCCACGCTCGCACAGGACGACCTTGTCGGCGACCAGGCTGGCGTCGAGCGCCCCGGCGGCAGTGCCACCGAAAGCAGTGCGGTCGGCTGCGGTATAGCACAGGCGGCGTGCCAACTGGTCGGCAGCGCTCAGGGTTGCAAACGGGACCAGGCCGGCGTCGCGCGCCGAAATCGCCGCCGTCAGCGGTAGCGCCGTGGTGTTCAGCGACGCGCCAACGTAAGAGACGCCGGCGCCGGTGGTGGCGGTGGCGCCGTTCAGGCGGTTGTGGGTCGACGCGCCGACGGTGGTGATCCATGGGCTCAGGTGGGCCACGGTATTGGCCGGCCCGGAGTTGCCGGCCGAGGCGGCCACGAACACGTTGGCATCGGCCGCGCCGAAGAAGGCCAGTTCGACCGCGTCGGCCACGCTGGTCTGCGAACCGCTGATCGAGAAGTTGATGACATTGACGCCGTCCATGACTGCCTGGTCGATCGCGGCCACGCTGTCCGAGCTGTAGCAGCTGTTGCGGGTGCCGCTGCCGTCCGGGTTGGTAGCATCGATGAAAGTCCAGCAGACCTTGTAAGCCGCGATGCGGGCGTGCGGGGCAACACCGCTGACCCTGTTCATCGACAGGCCATTGAGGTTCGCTGCCACGCCGCCATTGCCGCCCGCTGTGCTGGCGGTGTGGGTGCCGTGGCCGCCGTGGCCGCTCGGACCGTTGACCGAGTCGCGTGGCGAGGTGAAGTCGGACCAGTGCTGGGTACGGCCGCTCAGCTTGAAGGTCTTGTTGAAGAAGCGCGCGCCGATCAGCTTGTTGTTGCAATGGCTTGCGGCAAAGCCCTCGCCGGTCTCGCAGGCACCTTTCCAGCCGGCTGGGGCCGCGCCGAAGACTTCGGTGCCACCCGCATCGAAGGTCGGGTTGCCGTCGGCGTCGATGCGGTCGGCAAACGCCTTGTTCTCCGGCCAGATGCCGCCGTCGACGACACCGATGATGACTCCGTCGCCAGCTTTCTGCTTGCCGCCGGCCTGCTGGTTCCACAGGCCGTCGGTTGGCTTGTCGAGGCCCAGGAAGGCAGGGGTGTAGTTGGTGTCGAGCTGGCGCTCTTCGTCGGCGGTGATGGCGGCAACCGCCGGGTTGCCCTTGAGTGCCTTGACTTCGGCATCGGTCATCAAGGCTGCGAAACCGTTGAAGACGACTTTGTACTTGTGGGTGACCTGGGCCGCGGTGACGCTCGACAGCACGCTGTTCTGCTTCTGGTCGAGGTAGGCGACATAGGCTTGCACGTCGCCGGCACCGACGTTGAGCTGCTGGCCGGCGGCCGGCTTGGTTGCCTGCAGGCCGGCAACGCCGCCGGTGTAGGAGGCGACTGGCTTGTCGGCCAGTTGTACGATATAGGAGCGGCGCACGTCATCGGCGGAAGCGCTCATGGCCACGCTCGACAGCAGCGCGAGCACGGCGAGGGATACAGGACGCAGTTTCATATTATTTTTTCCTTGTTCGGTAGAGGTCGGCGGGCGCTTAGTTACTACCCTTGTTGCTGGCCTTGCGGCGGCGGGCGGCGGTGAGGCCGGCCACGCCCATCAGCATCAGGCCAATCGTGGCCGGCTCCGGCACTTCGGCCAGGTTGATGTTATCTACGGCGAACTGGGCCTGGTTCTGAGTAAGCTGGTGGTCTGTCTGGCAGACGTCACCATCGAACAGGCAGGCATTGATGGTCAGGCTGGTCAGCACAGCGGAACTGAAGGCATTGTCGACCGCGAGATCTGAGAACACGAAGGCGCCGCTCGCGTTCTGGCCAGGAAAATCGAACGAGTTGGTGATCTTGTCATTGGCGCTGGTGGTGCCGCTCAGGATCAGGCGGCCATAGCTGAAATTCACCAGTCCCTGGACCGGCGCCACGAAGGCAAACGACAGGCCTTGCAGCCGGAACCAGCTGTTGGCGAGCGTGCTGGTGATCCGGACGGAGCCGTCGTTCAGGCCGGCGTAATACGCGCCGTCGCCGTCGGCCGGGCAAGCGGTAATCAGGCAGGCGAAATCATTGTTCGACTGAATCTGGGCGCCGACGAATCCGACCTCGCCAGCATCCGCGGTCGAGCTGCTTTGCACTTGCAGCAGGAAATGCTGGTCCATGAACTGGTCGCCGGTGTTGTAAATAGTGTCGCCGTCCTTGAGCGCGCTGGTCACGACGTTCTGGACGTTTTCAAACGTGAGGACGGTTGCCTGCGCAGGAGCGAAGGCGCCCAGGGCAGCGACGACCGATGCGCACAGCAGGTTTTTCAGGACAGCGGGCACGGCGGAGGTGCGCGCATCGGTTTGGTTTTCGCGTTTCATCAGTCTGGTTACCTTTATTAGTTGGTTTGTTTGGTAGTGCCGATTGCTGTGCCGTTCCCAGCGTTTGTTTTCCACCCGCATTTTCCGTTACGGGTTGCAACCGAATATAGCAAAGGAAATAATGATTATGTAAAAAATTTTAACGTAGGAAATTTTTTGCGCAAGCAAGTGAGCCGTAGAAAATTCTGTTTCTCCTAACAAAGTGCGGTTTCAAGTAACCATCTTTTTCTGTCCGAAATCCGCCACATTCTTGTGGGCAACGATGACAGCACATCGGAAAGTATGGCAGGGCGGATATGCCCCGCCGGGAGACAGATCGCGCCAAGTTGACTGGCTTGAAAGAAAAGTTGTCGCGACTAATAAGGCCGTGGTAGCCTGCTCGGCGCAGGGCGTCGTAACCCTCCGGCCGGAGTGGCTTGGAACAGGGGGCACGCAGCCAGGATGCAATACACAAAGTCTTGTCGGTGGAGCAACAGAGGAGTCAGTCGGATGTATGCAGTAATGAAACAAAACCGGACCCAGCGCACCCGCGGCTTCACGCTGCTCGAACTGCTGGTGGTGATCGTGATCATCGGCCTGCTAGCCGCCTATGTCGGCCCGAAATATTTCTCCCAGCTTGGCAAATCCGAAGTCACGGTCGCCAAGGCCCAGATCGAAGCCTTCGACAAATCGCTCGACACCTACCGCCTCGACGTCGGCCGCTACCCGAGCGCCGAAGAAGGTCTGGGCGCCCTGATGACCGCGCCGCCGAGCGCCGGCGCCAAGTGGAACGGTCCCTACCTGAAAAAAGGCGTGCCGCAGGATCCATGGGGCCGCGTCTACCAGTACCGCTCGCCGGGCAGCAAGGCCGAGTACGAGATCCTCTCGCTGGGCAAGGATGGACAGCCTGGCGGGACCGGCGACAACGCCGACATCTCGTCGCAGTAATCCGCTGCTGCGCCACTTTTCCCAGTTCTAAGCCGGGCACGCCTCCATGCAGTTTGCCGTTCGTACCCTTGCGCCCGACATGTCGATCGCGAACATCGTCGTCGACGCCGCCGATGCGCTCGAAGCGCGCCGCCAGGTCGAGGCGCGCGGCCTGTTCGTGAGCGCCATCGAACCCGCGCGCGGCGGCACGCGCCTGGCGCGCCAGCGCGCAGGCAAGCTGTCCATCGTCCTGTTCAGCCAGGAGCTGCTGGCCCTGCTCAACGCGGGCCTCGGTATCGTCGAAAGCCTGGAAGCCCTGCTGGAGAAGGAAGCCAGCCCCGGCGCGCGCAGCGTGCTGGAACGCCTGCTCGGCGGCCTGCGCGAGGGCAAGCGCTTCTCCGCCGTACTGGCGGCCCAGCCTGATCTGTTCCCGCCTTTATATGTCGGCATCGTGCGCGCCGCGGAGGGCACCAGCGATTTGCCGCGCGCACTGACGCGCTACATCGACTACCAGCAGCGCATCGATATCGTGCGCAGCAAGATCGTCAGCGCCTCCATCTATCCCGTCATCCTCCTGATCGTGGGCGGCGGCGTGAGCGGCTTCCTGATCGGCTATGTGGTGCCCAAATTCGCCGAGGTCTACCAGGGGGCAGGGCGCTCGCTGCCGTGGATGTCGCAGCTGCTGCTCGACTGGGGCCAGTTCGCGTCCAGCCACGGCACTGCCATCGGGATCGCCGCCTTGGTGCTGCTCGGCAGCCTGGTGGCGGGCGTGCGCCACCTGCTCCGCAGCGGCGGCGTCGCCCGCCTGCTGGCGCGCCTTCCCGGCATCGGCGAACGCGCCCGCATCTACGAGCTCTCGCGCCTCTACCTGACGCTGGGCATGCTGACCGAAGGCGGCATCACCATCGTCAACGCCATCGAGACCGTGCAGCCGATGGTCTCCAGCACGGTGCGCAAGGGCCTGGCGAATGCGCGCGCCGCCATCGAATCGGGCCAGCCGCTGTCGAATGCTTTTGAAGCCAACGGCCTGACCACGCCGATCTCGCTGCGCATGCTGCGCGTGGGCGAGCGCACCGGCGACATGGGGCCGATGCTGACCCAGTCCGCCGCCTTCTACGATGGCGAGATCACGCGCTGGATCGACCGTTTCACGCGCACTTTCGAGCCGCTGCTGATGGCGGCCATCGGGCTGGTGGTCGGGGCGATCGTGGTCCTTCTTTATATGCCGATCTTCGATCTAGCCGGAGATATGTCGTAAATGCGATGTCATGAAAGCGAAACCATGAGCGCCGTACTCGACGCGACCCTGCTGGCACGCGCCCGCGCGCTGGCCAAGGGCTCCGCCCGCGGCCTGGTGGCCGAACTCGAAGGCTTGACCGGCCAGGAGCCGCGGAGAATCGTGCGCGACCTCGCCGCGCCCTTCGGGCTGCCCGTGATGGAAACTGCTGCCATGCTGGCGCAGTCGCCGGCCTTCGATTTGCTGCCGCTGGCGCAAGCGATGTCGCGCCACTGCGTGCTGCTGCGCGGCCTCGATGGCCGCCTGATTGGCGTGCTGGCCGATCCCTTCGACCTCGATTTGCAGACCTGGCTGGGCGCGCAGGCGCGCGCCAGCGCCAGATCCCCGCTCGACCTGTGCCTGGCGCTGCAGTCCGATATCCAGGCTTATTTGTCGAAGCAGGAAGAATCCGCGCGCGCGGTGGACAGCCTGGTTGGAGGGGGCACCGAGACGCGGCGCGACGGCAAGGCCAACCAGGTGCTGTCCTTCGCCTCGGTGTCCGAGGCCGGCAGCCCGGCCGTCAAGGTGGTCAACTCGACCCTGTACGACGCGCTCAAGGCGGGCGCCTCCGACATCCACCTGGAAAGCACCGCCGGCGGCCTGTCGGTGAAATACCGGGTCGACGGCGTGCTCGATCATGCGGCCACGGTGGGCGGCATCGAGCTGGCCGAGCACATCATCTCGCGCATCAAGGTGCTGGCCGAACTCGACATCGCCGAGCGCCGCATCCCGCAGGATGGCAGCTTCCGCGTCGAATCGGGCGGGCGCGACATCGACCTGCGGGTATCGATCATGCCGAGCATCCACGGCGAGGATGCGGTGATCCGTATCCTGGACAAGCGCGCCATGATCGAATCCTACGGGTCGCTGACCCTGGAAGCGCTGGGCTTCGACGCGCCCTCGCTGGTCACGCTGCGCAAGCTGGCGCAGGAAGCCTACGGCATGCTGCTGGTGACCGGCCCGACCGGTTCCGGCAAGACCACCACGCTGTACGCGGCGCTGACCGAAATCCACAACGGCCGCGAGAAGATCATCACGATCGAAGACCCGGTCGAATACCAGCTGCCGGGCATCCTGCAGATCCCGGTGAACGAAAAGAAGGGCCTGACCTTTGCCAAGGGCCTGCGCTCGATCCTGCGCCACGATCCCGACAAAATCATGGTCGGCGAGATCCGCGACCGCGAGACCGCCGAGATCGCGGTGCAGTCGGCGCTGACCGGCCACCTGGTGCTCACGACCGTCCACGCCAATAACGTGTTCGACGTGTTCGGCCGCTTCACCCACATGGGCATCGACCCGTATGCCTTCGTGTCGGCGCTGAACGGCATCTGGGCCCAGCGCCTGATCCGCATGAACTGCCCGCACTGCGCCGTGCAGTACGAGCCCGACGCGCTCGAACTGGCCTCGGTGCACCTGGAGCGCGCGGAAGTGCTTGATTACGTCTTCATGCGCGGCAAGGGCTGCGGCGACTGCCGCGGCACCGGCTACCGCGGGCGCCGTTCGATCGCCGAGATCCTGACGCTCAACGACGAGATCCGCGAACTGATCGTGGACAAGCAGCCGATCCGCCGCATCAAGGCCGCGGCCCATGCCAATGGCACCCGCAGCCTGCGCCTGGCCGCCCTCGACCTGGTCAAGCGCGGCGCCACCACCATCGACGAAATCAAACGGGTGACCCTGCATGCCTAATTGGCCCACCCAGCGACTTGGACAATCCCTGCGCCTCGGTATCGCCGCCGACGGCCTGGCGCTGCTGCGCGTGCGCGGCTTGCTGGCGGCGTCAAGCGAGGTGCTGGCGGTGCAGCCGGTCGAAGCCGGCGCGCCCGATGCGCTGGCCAATGGCCTGCGCGCGCTGCTGCAGGAAGCCGCCCCGCATGGATGGCCAGTGACCGTCGTGCTGGCCGACGAGCTGGTGCACCTGTGGCAGGTGCCGCCCCCAGGCGGCGCCTCGCGCCTGGGCGACTTGCAGGCCGCCGCCGCCTTCCGCTTCCAGGGCCTGTTCGGCGCCCCGGCGCACGAGTGGCGCATCAGCGCCGACTGGCATGCCAGCCGTCCGTTCCTCGCTGCAGCCGTCCCTACCGGCCTGGTGGAACTGCTGGAAGTCCTGGCGCGCGAACACCGGTTTACCCTGGTCGAGGTGGTGCCGCAATTCGTCGCCGCCATGAACGCCTGGCGCCGCGAGCGCCGTCCGGGCGCCTGGTTCGGCCTGGTGCACGGCGGCGTGCTGTCGCTTGCCGCCTTCGAGGGCATGGCGCTGGCGGCCGTGCGCACTGCCGTCATTCCGGCAGGGATCGGCCGCGACTGGCTGGAAGCCCATGTGGCGCGCGAGGCGCTGCGCGTGGGCGTGGGGCGTCCCGAACGCCTGCAGCTGTGCGGGGCAGTGCCAGCCGGCTGGGCCATTTCTGCCGCCCACCCGGAATTCGCCTGCACCTTGCTCGAAGACGACAGCGCCGGCGACTGGCCGCTGCACGTGCGCCTGGCGCGCACAGGAATCCCCGCATGAAACCTGTCCATATCGATTTCGCGCCGACATCGCTGCGCCGCACCCTGTTCCGCACTTCCGCCGGCAGCGCCGCGCTGCTGTTTGCCATCGCTTCCCTGTGCTTCGGCGCGGTGATGCAGTTCAAGGCCTACCAGGAAGAGCGCGAGCAGCTCGATGCCGTGCACCTGGCCCTGGCGGCGCGCAGCCAGGCCGCGCGCCCGGTCCAGCTGGCGGCCCAGCCAAAGCTGGCGCTGCCGGAAGCCCAGGTGCAGGCGGTCAACGACGCCGTCATGCAGCTCAACCTGCCGTGGCGCGATCTGTTCGACGCCGTGCGCGCGGCGACGCCGTCCAACGTCGCGCTGCTGGCGCTGGAACCCGACGCCAAGCGCCGCACCCTGCGCATCACCGCCGAAGCCCGCAACAGCGACGACATGCTGGCCTATGTGGCGCGGATGCAGGAGCAAAGCTGGTTCGGCTCGGTCGTGCTGACGCGCCACGAGATCGCGGAGCAGGACCCGAACCGTCCCCTGCGCTTCCAGGTCGCCGCACAGTGGGGCGGCCCACGAGAGGGCGCACAATGAACGGCGCGGCATTTTCCCTACTGTGGCTGCGCCTGCAACTGGCCTTGCGCCGCATGAATCCGCTGATTGGCGGCGCTGTGCTGCTGCTGGTGGCGCTCATCGGCGCGATGATGTGGACCGCCATGGCGCGCGCCGCCGTGCAACAGGAATATGCGGCGGCCCGCCTGCAGGCCGCCGTGCCGGCCCCACCGCCGCCGCCGGCTGCGCCGCCGAGCGCCGACCAGAACCTCGCGCATTTCTACGGCGCGCTGGGCGAGCGTGGCAAGGTGGAGCGCCAGCTCAAGCTGGTGTTCGCGCTGGCCGGGAAGAACGGCCTGCTGCTGCGCCAGGGCGAATACCGCAGCACCTACGACCGCAACGCAAAACTGTACACCTACCAGCTCAACCTGCCGGTGACCGGCAAGTATGCGGCGATCTGGCAGTTCGCCTTCGATGCGCTGCGCGCGGTGCCGCATGCCTCGCTCGACGACGTGAGCTTCCGCCGCGACGCGATCGGCGACGAGAACGTCGAGGCGCGCCTGCGCATGACGCTCTACTTGTCCGCCACCGCAGGAGTGCCGCGATGAAGCGCCGTCACATCGCCATGGGGGCTGCGCTGGTGCTGGCTGCCGGCCTGGTCGTATTCGGCGACCGCACGCCGGAAGACGCCGTAGCGGAACCGGTCGAGCGTGCCCCGGCCACGGCTGCCGCCGCACCGGTGCCTGAGGATGCCGTGCCTGCCGCCAAGGCCGGCGCACCGGCCATCCTGCGCCTGGTGCCGCGCGAGACCCTGATCGGCGGGGGAGAGGACCGCTTCGGCGCCAGTGAGGGCGAAAATACGGGCGACGACAGGGGCGCGGTATTCGGCCGCCAGGACTGGACCCCGCCGCCCCCACCGCCACCGCCGCCCGAACCGGCGCCGCCAGCGCCGGCTCCCGTCGCGCCGCCGCTGCCCTTTACGTATATCGGCAAATCGCTGCAGGACGGCACCTGGGAGATCTACCTGGTGCGCGGCGACCGTACCCACCTGGTGCGCGAAAACATGGTCATCGACGGCACCTACCGTGTCGACGCGATCAAGCCGCCGGTACTGACCCTGACCTACCTGCCGCTGAACCAGGTTCAACAGCTTAATATTGGAGTATTCGACTAATGGTTCGTTTCCGGAATACTGCGCTCGCAGCCAGCTTGATAGTCGTGCTGCTCGGCGGCTGTGCGGGGCAGCGCGCCTACCAGGAAGGCAATGCCCTGGTCGCCAAAGACCAGGTGGCGGCCGGCCTGGTGAAATACCAGGAGGCGGTCGCCGCCGACCCGAACAACGCGCAGTACAAGACGGCCTACCTGCGCGCGCGCGACAGCGCCGCCGGCCGTTTGATGGGCCAGGCCGAGCAGGCCCTGGCCGCCGGCCAGCCCGAGCTGGCGCTGCAGGACTACCGCCGCGTTCTGGCTTTCGACCCGGCCAACGAACGCGCCCGCGCCGGCCTGCGTGCGATCGAAGCCGACCGCCGCCACACCGGCACGATGGATGCGGCGCGCGCTGCCTTCGACAAGAACGAGCTCGATACCGCGCGCCAGAAACTGAACGCGGTCCTGACCGAACGCCCGGGCCACGAGCCGGCGCGCCAGCTGCTGCTTGAAGTGAACGAAAAGGCCGAGGCGGCACCGGCCGGCGAGGCCGCGCTGGCAGCGAGCTTCCGTAAACCCATCAGCCTGGAATTCCGCGACGCCCCGCTCAAGCAGGTGTTCGAGGTCATCTCGCGCCATTCGGGCCTGAACTTCGTGTTCGACAAGGACGTCAAGGCCGACAACCGCACCTCGATCTTCCTGAAGAACAGCACCGTCGAAGCGGCCGTCTACTACCTCCTGATGACCAACCAGCTCGAACGCCAGGTCATGGATGGCAATACCATCCTGATCTACCCGAACATCGCGGCCAAGCTGAAGGAATACCAGGAGATGACGGTCAAGACCTTCTTCCTGGCCAATGCCGACGCCAAGAACATCGCCAATACCTTCAAGACCATCCTGAAGTCGCGCGACGTGGTGGTGGACGAAAAGCTCAACCTGGTGATCCTGCGCGACAGCCCGGAAGCGGTGCGCGTGGCGACCCAGCTGGTGGCCCTGCAGGACGTGCCGGAGCCGGAAGTGATGCTCGATGTCGAGGTGCTCGAGATCAAGCGCAGCCGCATCACCGACCTCGGTATCTCCTGGCCTGGCTCGCTGTCTTTCGCGCCGCTGGCAGGCCTGGATGGCGCCCCGCTGACCATCGACCAGCTGCGCGGCCTGAACCGCGGCAATATCGGCGTGATCAGCGAACTGACCGCCACCGTCAATGCCAACAAGACCGACGGCGACTCCAATACACTGGCCAACCCGCGCATCCGCGTGCGCAACAAGGAGAAGGCCAAGGTCGTCATCGGCGACAAGATCCCGAACATCTCGACCACGATCTCGTCGGGCGTGGGCGGCTTCGCCTCGGAGTCGGTGAATTACGTCGATGTCGGCCTGACCCTGAACGTCGAGCCGACCATCTACCTGAACAACGAAGTGGCGATCCGCATCTCGTTAGAGGTGAGCACGCTGGGCGAATCGGTGACGACCCGCTCGGGCACCGTGGCCTACCGCATCGGCACCCGTTCGGCGACCACGCTGCTGCAACTGAAGGATGGCGAGAACCAGGTGCTGGCTGGCCTGATCAGCAACGAAGACCGCTCCAGCGGCAGCAAGGTGCCGGGCATCGGCGACCTGCCGATCCTCGGCCGCCTGTTCGGCAGCACCCGCGACCAGAACGACCGCACCGAGATCGTGCTGTCGATCACGCCGCGCCTGGTGCGCACCGTGCAGCGTCCTGCCGCATCGGCGTCGGAATTCGGCGCCGGCACCGAGGCCAGCTTCCGCCGCCGCCCCGACAGCACGGTGCGCGCGCCGGTACAGCTGCCCGGCGTGGCCGGCGCGGCCGCCGCCGCCGCTGCCGCCCGTGCCGCAGGCACCGTGCAGGGCGCGGTCCAGCCGCCTGCGGGCGCCGCCGCCGGCCCGGGCACGCCGGCTGCGCCGGGCTCGGTGCCGCCGTCGCAGCTGCCGGTGACGCCGCAAACCGGCTCGCCGCCATCGGCGCCGCCGGGTGCCGTCCCGGCGCCTGCGCCCGGCGCGGTGCAAGGCACGCCAACGGCCGTGACCATCCAGGTCATCCCGGTCCCGACGCCGCCTCCGTCGACCCCGCCTGCCCAGCAGTGACGCGACGGGTAACTCAGCCATGAATGCGCGGCGCGGCTTCACGCTCATCGAGCTGCTGGTGACGCTGGCGATCCTGGCCCTGCTGGGAACGCTGGTGGTGCCGGTGGCCCAGGTCACGGCCCAGCGCCGCGACGAAGTCGAGCTGCGCCGCGCCTTGCGCGAAATCCGTACCGGGATCGACGCCTACAAGAAGGCCAGCGACGAAGGCCGCGTAGCGAAGGCCGCCGGCGCTACCGGTTACCCGCCGCGCCTGGAGATGCTGGTCGAGGGCGTGCGCGACCTGCGCAGCCCGAAGCAGGCCCGTATCTATTTCATGCGGCGCCTGCCGCGCGACCCGTTCAATCGCGACCCGGAACTGGCGGACGCCGCCACCTGGGGCAAGCGCAGCTATGCCAGCGAGCCGGACGAGCCGAAAGAGGGCGACGACGTCTACGACGTGTATTCAATCTCGGAGAAGCCGGGCCTGAACGGAATACCCTACAACAAATGGTGAGCCCGATGCGCATTTCCCCGCGGCGCCCGCGCGCCTTTACCCTGATCGAACTGCTGGTGGTGCTGGGCATCGTGGCGCTGCTGCTGACGCTGGCGGTGCCGCGCTTCTTCCCGAGCATCGACTCCACCAAGGAAACGATCCTGCTCGAGAACCTGCGCAACACGCGCGCCATTATCGACCAATATCACGCCGATACCGGGCGCTATCCCGAGTCGCTCGAGCAACTGGTCGAGAAAAAATACCTGCGCGAGCTGCCGATGGACCCGATCACGGAAACGCGCGACGGCTGGATCGTCGAGCCGCCGCCGGAAGGCGAGCAGGGCGCGGTCGGCAATGTCCGCAGCAGCGCCCCCGGCAACGGCCGCAAGGGCACGGCCTACGCGGAGTGGTGAGGTGCTGAGCAGGGCAGCTTCGCGCCAGGCCGGGTTCACCTACCTCGGCCTGATCATCTTTGTCTTCATCATCGGCCTGGTCGGCGCAGCGACCATGAAGGTGGGCGCGCTGCTGCAGCGCGCCCAGGCCGAAACCGAACTGCTGGAAATCGGCTTTCAATTCAGCGCCGCGCTCAAGAGCTATGCCGAGGCCACCCCGCGCGGCCAGCCCCCGCAACCGCTGTCGCTGCAGGAACTGCTGCGCGATACGCGCTTCCCGAGCCCGCGCCGCCACCTGCGCAAGATCTTCGTCGACCCGGTGACCGGCCAGGCCGAGTGGGGACTGGTACGCGCCGGCGAGGGCGGCCGCATTCTCGGCGTGCACAGTTTGTCGCAACGGCAGCCGCTCAAGCTGGCGAAGTTCGACGAGCGCTTCCCCAATTTCGAGAACAAGGAACGCCTGGCGGACTGGAAGTTCATGGCCCAGGGGCAGGGCGCAGCGCCCACCGCACGGCCGGGTGCACCCCAGCCGCAGGTGACGATGGAGCCGCCGCCCGAGCTGCCGGCCGGGCCGGTGGCCGAACCGGTGGCGGCCCAGGCGCCGATGCAGGAACTGAAACCGCCGCCGCGCGCCGAACCGGAGCCGGAACCCGAGCCCGAACCGCCGCAGGACGAGCCGCCCGCGCAAGACGAGTCCGACGACGACAAGAAGGAAGAGAAGGACAAGGACGAGCCGAAGGAAGCTCCGGCCCAGGAATCGGGGCGCTAAGCCCCTTGTGGATTACTTGGAGCGGCGCTTGAAGTCGCGCGGCCGGAAGCCCAGCGCCAGCAGCACGGCGAAATAGGCCAGGGCGGCGGCGGCGATGATGCCCGCCAGTGCGCCGGCACGCAGCAGCGGCGTGGCACGCAGCGCGATCCAGTCGAACTGGGCCTGGGCGAACCACGACACCGCGCCCATCACGCCCACCGCGATCACCAGCTTGAGCACGAACTTGCCCCAGCCCGGCTGCGGCACGTAGATCTGGCGGCGGCGCAGTCCCGCATACAGGAAGGCTGCATTGATGCAGGCCCCGACGCCGATCGACAGCGCCAGGCCGGCCACGCCGAACAGCGGCACGAACACCAGGTTCATCAGCTGGGTGGCGACCAGCACGCCGACCGCGATCTTCACCGGCGTGCGCACTTCCTGGCGCGCGAAGAAGGCCGGCGCCAGGGTTTTCACCAGGATGAAGCCAAGCAGGCCGGCGCTGTAGGCCATCAGCGGCATCGACGAGGCAGCGACATCGCCGGCGTCGAATTTACCGTAATGGAAGAGGGTGGCGATCATCGGTGTCGCCAGGGTGGCCAGGCCGACCGCCGACGGGATCGCCAAAAGAAAAGTAAGGCGCAGCCCCCAGTCGAGCAGGGACGAGTATTCCTGGGTGTCGCCCTCGGTATTGGCCTTGGCCAGCCCGGGCAGCAGGATGGTGCCCAGCGCCACGCCCAGCAGTGCGGTGGGCAGCTCCATCAGGCGGTCGGCGTATTGCAGGGCGGTGACCGCGCCGGCGGCCAGCCCGGCCGCGATGGTGGTATTGATCAAGAGGCTGATCTGGGCTGCCGCGACGGCGAACACGGCCGGGCCCATCTTGCCCAGCATGCGATGCACGCCGGCGTCGCGCAGGCCTTTGAGCGGATTGAGCGAGATGCGCGGCAGCATGCCGAGCTTGATCAGCGAGGGCAACTGCACCGCCACCTGCAGCACGCCGCCGATGCAGACGCCCACGGCCATGGCGTAAATCGGCTGCTCGAAATAATCGGACATGACCAGGGCGGCAAAGATGAACGACAGGTTCAGCAGCACCGGGGTGATGGCCGGGATCTTGAACTGGCGCCAGGTATTCAGGATGCCGCTCGACAGCGCCACGAAGGCCATGCAGGCGATGTAGGGGAACATCATCTGGGTCATGACGACCGCGGCATCGAAGGCGGCCGGTTCACGCTGCAGCCCGCCGCCGATCCACAGGATCAGGACCGGGGCGGCCACGATGCCGGCGATGCTGACCAAAATGGTCGCCCAGATCAGTACCGTGGCCACATGGTCGACCAGGGTCTTGGTTGCGTCCTGGCCGTGCCTGGTCTTGTATTCGGTCAGGATCGGGACGAAGGCCTGGGAGAACGCACCCTCGGCGAACAGGCGCCGCAGCAAATTTGGCAGGCGAAAGGCGATGTTAAAGGCGTCGGTGAAATTCGAGGCGCCGAAGGCGGCCGCGAACAGGCTGTCACGCAACAGGCCGGTGACGCGGGACACCATGGTCATGCTGGAAATGGCAGCGAGGGTACGGAGCAGGTTCATGGGCGGGGATTATACTTGGGCAACACCAAGCCAGTCCGGGCGCACGGGGTCGCGAGAGCAATTTATTCGTTTTACAGGCGTGGTGCGGACGACAATTATTGATTTATGAATTGCCGATACCCGATTCCTTCGCTATAATCGTGGGCTGTACTGAATTCTGTTAGCAGACACTAATCGTTGGGCAGGCACCGAAAGCGCCGGTTTCACTCGCTAATGTTTGCAAACGCAACTTGACCCCGATTTAGGAAATTTCATGGCAAATACCGCACAAGCGCGCAAACGCGCTCGTCAAGCAGTTAAGCAAAACGCGCACAACTCGTCGCAGCGTTCGACCCTGCGCACCGCAATCAAGGCAGTTCGCAAGGCCATCCAGGCTGGCGACAAGGCCGCAGCAACCACCATCTTCCAGCAATCGGTGTCGACCATCGACAGCATCGCTGACAAGAAGATCATCCACAAGAACAAAGCAGCGCGCCACAAGAGCCGCCTGGCTGCAGCCCTGAAAGCACTGTCGGCTTAATAGCCCCGTGCGTGCGGCTCCGGCCGCGCAGGCAGTTCTGTGCAGTAGAAAGACCCGTCCGACCTTTGGTCCGGCGGGTTTTTTTGCTTGCCGAACCATATCTTTGCCATGCCGCGGCGGCCCCATCCTGAGGCGTAGCGGGCGTCCCTCCCGGCCAATGGCGGATATCCTAAAACCGTGGCGCCCAGTAAAATACTGGTGCATAATGTGAAACGCTCGTCTTATGTCTTATAGAAGACTTGGATTTTGAGACCGATATTCACACCTGTTTTAGACACCGCGCCCACCCGCGCGCATCGAGGAAAAAGCGTATGAGCAGTGATTCGACCATCATCTACACCCTGACCGACGAGGCGCCGCTGCTGGCGACCCACGCCTTCCTGCCAGTGGTCAGCACCTTCACCAAGCCTGCCGGCATCACGGTCGAGCAGAGCGATATTTCGGTCGCCGCCCGTATCCTGGCTGCTTTCCCGGAAAACCTGACGCCGGAACAGCGCGTGCCGGATTCGCTGGCCGAGCTGGGCAAGAAGACGCTCGAGCCGAGCGCGAACATCATCAAGCTGCCGAACATCTCGGCCTCGGTGGGCCAACTGGTCGCCGCGATCGAGGAACTGCAGGCCAAGGGCTACAAGCTGCCCGACTACCCGGCCAACCCGAAGACCGACGAAGAGAAAGAGATCAAGGCACGCTACGGCAAGTGCATCGGCTCCGCGGTCAACCCGGTCCTGCGCGAAGGTAACTCGGACCGCCGCGCACCGCGCGCCGTGAAAGAGTACGCACGCAAGAACCCGCATTCGATGGCCCCATGGTCGCCTGCCTCGCGCACCCATGTCTCGCACATGACCCACGGCGACTTCTACCACGGCGAAAAATCGCTGACGGTGGCCGGCGCGCGCGACGTCAAGATGGAACTGATCACCAAGAGCGGCCAGACCATCGTCCTGAAGCCGAAGGTCGCGCTGCAGGATGGCGAGATCATCGACTCGATGTTCATGAGCCGCAAGGCGCTGCTGGACTTCTACGCAGCCCAGATCGACGACGCGAAAGAAACCGGCGTGCTGTTCTCGCTGCACGTCAAGGCGACCATGATGAAGGTCTCGCACCCGATCGTGTTCGGCCACTGCGTGCGCATGTTCTACAAGGAAGCGTTTGAAAAGCACGGCGCCCTGTTCGACAGCCTCGGCATCAACGTCAACAACGGCATGGCCGACCTGTACAACAAGATCGCCGACCTGCCGGCCTCGCAGCGCGAAGAAATCGAGCGCGACCTGCACGCCTGCCAGGAACACCGTCCGGCGCTGGCCATGGTCGACTCGACCAAGGGCATCACCAACTTCCATTCGCCGAACGACGTGATCGTCGACGCATCGATGCCTGCGATGATCCGCGCCGGCGGCAAGATGTACGACGCCAATGGCAAGCTGAAGGAAGTCAAGGCCGTCATCCCGGAATCGACCTTCGCCCGCATCTACCAGGAGATCATCAACTTCTGCAAATGGCATGGCGCCTTCGATCCGAAGACCATGGGCACCGTCCCGAACGTGGGCCTGATGGCGCAGCAGGCCGAAGAATACGGTTCGCACGACAAGACCTTCGAGATGCTTGAGGACGGCGTCGCCAACATCACCGACATCGCCACCGGCGAAGTGCTGCTGTCGCAGAACGTCGAGACGGGCGACATCTGGCGCATGTGCCAGGTCAAGGATGCCCCGATCCGCGACTGGGTCAAGCTGGCCGTGACGCGCGCGCGCAACTCGGGCATGCCGGCCGTGTTCTGGCTCGACCCGTACCGTCCGCACGAGAATGAACTGATCAAGAAGGTCCGCACCTACCTGAAGGATCACGACACGACCGGCCTGGACATCCAGATCATGTCGCAAGTCCGTGCGATGCGCTACACCCTGGAGCGCGTCAAGCGCGGCCTGGACACCATCTCGGTGACCGGCAACATCCTGCGCGACTACCTGACCGACCTGTTCCCGATCCTGGAACTGGGCACCAGCGCCAAGATGCTGTCGATCGTCCCGCTGATGGCCGGCGGCGGCATGTACGAAACCGGCGCCGGCGGTTCGGCGCCAAAGCACGTGCAGCAGCTGACCGAAGAAAACCACCTGCGCTGGGATTCGCTGGGCGAGTTCCTGGCCCTGGCGGTGTCGCTGGAAGACCTTGGCCTGAAGACCGGCAACAAGCAAGCCAACGTGCTGGCCCAGACCCTGGACGCCGCCACCGGCAAGCTGCTGGACAACCGCAAGTCGCCATCGCCGAAAACCGGCGAGCTCGACAACCGCGGCAGCCAGTTCTACCTGTCGATGTATTGGGCCCAGGAACTGGCCGCGCAAACCGACGATGCCGCACTGGCAGCCAAGTTCGCGCCGCTGGCCAAGCAGCTGAGCGAGAACGAGGCCAAGATCGTCGCCGAGATGCTCGAAGTGCAGGGCAAGCCGGCCGATATCGGTGGCTACTATAAGGCGGATGAAGCGAAGGTGAAAGCCATCATGCGCCCAAGCGCGACCTTCAATGCGGCGCTGGAAGCGTTTGCTGCCTGATCGCCAGCGGGAGCTGATGTGAGAACGCCGACCTGAGGGTCGGCGTTTTTTTTGCTCTCGTAGGGTGGGCGGCTTGTCCGCCCACGCGGTGATTGTTAACGGCTCCGCTTTCGTGCCGGATGATTTTGCTTCAAACGATCACCGCGTGGGCGGGAGGACCCGCCCACCCTACGGGTATCGGACTTCGATGAACTCCCCCGGCATCAAGGGATGCGTCGCCAGCGAAAACGGCCCGATACTGCTGCGCACCAGCCGCAGTGTCGGCAAGCCTACCGCCGCCGTCATCCGGCGCACCTGGCGGTTCTTGCCTTCTTCCAGCGTGATCGCGAGCCAGCTCGTAGGCTTGTCCGCGCGCGCACGGATCGGCGGGTTGCGCGGCCACAGCCATTCCGGTTCGGCGATCCGCACTGCCTTGCAGCGCTTGGTCACGAAATCGCCCAGGTCGAGCGGCGCCTGCAGGCGCGCTAATGCGTCCGCGCTTGGTACGCCATCCACCTGCACCAGGTAGGTCTTGGCTTCCTTGTGGTCCGGGTGCGCGATCTTGTGCTGCAGCTTGCCGTCGTCGGTGAGCAGCATCAGGCCTTCGCTGTCGGCATCGAGGCGGCCGGCGGGATAGATATTCGGGATCGTCACGTAATTGGCCAGGGTTTCGCGGCCGTCCTGCGCCGAGAACTGGCACAGCACCTGGAATGGTTTATTGAAGAGTATCAGTGCCATGAATTGCAAATGGGAGCAAATAAAGAAGGAATAGGCTAGGGAAGAGGCACGACATGGCGCCTCGGAAAATACTGGTGCATAATGCAAGACGCAACCAGCGTCTTATACAAGACTTGCAGCCGCAGATTTTGCCAGCCTGCGCACCGTAGTTCCGCGTGTGAGTTCCACTTTTTAGTTCCGCATTTTAGTTCATGTTGGCAGGCCCGCCCGACGCCGCGCCGGCGGCCTGCCCCGCGACCACTTGGGAGAAGACGATGTACCAACATATCAAGGTCCCGGCCGACGGCCAGAAAATCACCGTCAGCGCCGATTTTTCGCTCAGCGTGCCGGACAATCCGACCATCCCCTATATCGAAGGTGACGGCACCGGCGTCGACATCACCCCGGTCATGATCAAGGTGGTCGATGCGGCGGTGGCGAAGGCCTATGGTGGCGCGCGCAAGATCAGCTGGATGGAAATCTATGCCGGCGAAAAATCGACCGGCATCTATGGCCCGGACGTGTGGCTCCCAAGCGAAACCCTCGAGGTGCTGAAGGACTACGTGGTCTCGATCAAGGGTCCGCTGACCACGCCGGTCGGCGGCGGCATCCGTTCGCTCAACGTCGCGCTGCGCCAGGAACTCGACCTGTACGTCTGCCTGCGCCCGGTGCGCTATTTCGCCGGCGTGCCTTCGCCGCTGAAGCAGCCGGAAAAGACCGACATGGTGATCTTCCGCGAGAACTCGGAAGACATCTACGCCGGCATCGAATGGGCCGAGGGCTCGCCGGAAGTGAAGAAGGTGATCAAGTTCCTGACCGAGGAAATGGGCGTCAAGAAAATCCGCTTCCCGGAGAGCTCGGGCCTCGGCGTCAAGCCGGTTTCGCGCGAAGGCACCGAACGCCTGGTGCGCAAGGCAATCCAGTACGCGCTCGACAACGACAAGCCTTCGGTCACGATTGTCCATAAGGGCAATATCATGAAGTACACCGAAGGCGGCTTCCGCGACTGGGCCTATGCGCTGGCGCAAAAGGAATTCGGCGCCGAGCTGGTCGATGGCGGCCCATGGTGCAAGATCAAGAACCCAAAGACGGGCCGCGAGATCACGGTCAAGGATTCGATCGCCGACGCCTTCCTGCAGCAGATCCTGCTGCGTCCGGCAGAATACAGCGTGATCGCCACCCTGAACCTGAACGGCGACTATATCTCCGACGCGCTGGCCGCGCAGGTTGGCGGCATCGGCATCGCGCCGGGCGCCAACATGTCCGATTCGGTGGCGATGTTCGAAGCCACCCACGGCACCGCGCCGAAGTATGCGGGCAAGGATTACGTGAACCCGGGTTCGCTCATTCTCTCGGCCGAGATGATGCTGCGCCACATGGGCTGGATCGAGGCAGCCGACCTGATCATCAGCTCCATGGAAAAGGCGATCACATCCAAGAAGGTCACCTACGATTTCGCGCGCCTGATGGAAGGCGCGACCCAGGTCTCGTGCTCGGGCTTTGGCGAAGTGATGATCGAGCAGATGTAAGGGGCCGGTTGGCGAAAGCACTGCCCGTGAGGGGCAGGGCGAAAAAAAACCCCGCAGCAGCGGGGTTTTTTGCTTCCGGGAGGGGAACGATTAGTTACCCTGGATGTTGGAAGCTTGCTTGCCTTTCGGGCCTTGCGTGACTTCGAATTGGACTTTTTGACCTTCTTTGAGGGTCTTAAAACCGTTCATGTTGATTGCGGAAAAGTGCGCGAACAGATCTTCGCCGCCGTCATCAGGAGTGATGAAGCCAAAGCCTTTGGAATCATTGAACCACTTAACAGTACCAGTTGCCATAAAAGAACCTTCAATTAAAAACAAATCACACGAGCCATAAAAGCAAGAAGCCTCTTGCCCCCTCCTAGCCTGCTCACTTCTTATCAACGAGACTAAAAGTACAGTGTTGACAACTGCATTGTTGGTGGAATAACCACGTAAGTCAAGCGCTTTTGAGCAGGTGTTGCCAAATTTCCTACAGCAGAGCTAACCCGGCTCTTGATTTCGTCAATTGGATCGCCATCTGCGCATTCAGGAGAAAACAAGTAAGATGGAAAGCACATGAGAACGAGCTGATGTTTACGCTTGGCACCGATACCGAAAGCATTAGAATACGCCCATGGCTACGAAGCATGAAACCGAACAGCTGCTGGAGCGGCAGACCGTAAAACCGCCACCTTTGTACCAGGTGGCATTGCTGAACGACGACTACACGCCGATGGAATTCGTGGTAGCGGTGATCCAGGAGTATTTCAACAAGGACCGCGAAACGGCTACCCAGATCATGCTTTCCGTGCACCGTCATGGGAAAGGGGTCTGTGGAGTGTTTTCCAAAGATATAGCGTGTACCAAAGTGGAGTTTGTCTTAACGCATGCGCGTAAGGCAGGGCATCCCCTGCAATGCGTGATGGAGGAAGTATGATTGCGCAGGAACTTGAAGTATCCCTACACATGGCCTTTGTCGAGGCGCGCCAGGCACGCCACGAGTTCATCACCGTGGAGCACTTGCTGCTCGCGCTGCTGGACAATCCTTCGGCCGCCGAAGTCCTGCGTGCGTGCGCGGTCAATATCGAAGACCTGCGCAAGACCCTGACTAATTTCATCGGGGATAACACCCCGACCGTGCCCGGCACGGGCGAGGTCGACACCCAGCCGACGCTTGGTTTCCAGCGCGTGATCCAGCGTGCGATCATGCACGTGCAGTCGGCGTCCAACGGCAAAAAAGAAGTCACCGGCGCCAACGTGCTGGTGGCGATCTTCGGCGAGAAAGACTCGCACGCGGTCTACTACCTGCACCAGCAGGGCGTGACCCGCCTCGACGTGGTCAACTTCATCTCGCACGGCGTGCGCAAGGACCAGCAGCTCGACACCTCCAAGGCGTCCGAGGGCGTGGAAGAAGCGCAGGTCGAAGGCCAGGCCAAGGAAAGCCCGCTCGACCAGTTCACCCAGAACCTGAACAAGGCGGCCGCGGACGGCAAGATCGATCCGCTGATCGGGCGCGAGGAAGAAGTCGACCGCGTCATCCAGATCCTGTGCCGCCGCCGCAAGAACAATCCGCTGCTGGTGGGCGAAGCCGGTGTTGGCAAGACCGCCATCGCCGAAGGCCTGGCATGGCGCATCGTCCAGGAAGACGTGCCCGAAATCCTGCAGAACGCCGTCGTGTATTCGCTCGACATGGGTGCGCTGCTGGCCGGCACCAAGTACCGCGGCGACTTCGAGCAGCGCCTGAAGGCCGTGCTCAAGCAGCTCAAGGACACCCCGAACGGCGTCCTGTTCATCGACGAGATCCACACGATCATCGGCGCCGGTTCGGCCTCGGGCGGTACGCTCGATGCATCGAACCTGCTGAAACCGGCACTGGCCAATGGCCAGCTCAAGTGCATCGGCGCGACCACGTTCACGGAATTCCGCGGCGTGTTCGAGAAAGACCACGCACTGAGCCGCCGTTTCCAGAAGGTCGACGTCAACGAACCGTCGGTCGAGCAGACCGTGGCGATCCTGCGCGGCCTGAAGTCCCGCTTCGAAGAGCACCACGGCGTGAAATATTCGGCATCGGCGCTGACCACCGCGGCCGAGCTGGCGGCGCGTTTCATCAACGACCGCCACCTGCCCGATAAAGCCATCGACGTGATCGACGAGGCCGGCGCTGCCCAGCGCATCCTGCCGAAGTCGAAGCAGAAGAAAACCATCGGCAAGACCGAGATCGAGGACATCATCGCGAAGATCGCGCGGATCCCGCCGCAAACGGTCAACCAGGACGACCGCAGCAAGCTGCAGACCATCGACCGCGACCTGCGCAACGTGGTGTTCGGCCAGGACCCTGCGATCGATGCGCTGGCATCGGCCATCAAGATGGCGCGCGCCGGCCTGGGCAAGCAGGACAAGCCGATCGGTTCCTTCCTGTTCTCGGGCCCGACCGGTGTCGGCAAGACCGAGGTGGCGAAGCAGCTGGCCTTCATCCTGGGCATCGAGCTGATCCGCTTCGACATGTCCGAGTACATGGAGCGCCACGCGGTGTCGCGCCTGATCGGTGCGCCGCCGGGCTATGTCGGCTTCGACCAGGGTGGCCTGCTGACCGAAGCCATCACCAAGAAGCCGCATGCGGTGCTGCTGCTGGACGAGATTGAAAAAGCCCACCCGGACATTTTCAACATCCTGCTGCAGGTGATGGACCATGGCACGCTGACCGACAACAACGGACGCAAGGCCGACTTCCGCAATGTGATCATCATCATGACCACGAATGCGGGCGCCGAAAGCCTGACCAAGCGCTCGGTGGGCTTCGTGGATTCGAAGCAGGCCGGCGACGAGATGGCCGACATCAAGCGCATGTTCACGCCGGAGTTCCGCAACCGCCTGGACGCGACCATCAGCTTCCGTGCGCTCGACGAAGACATCATCCTTCGCGTCGTGGACAAGTTCCTGATGCAACTGGAAGAGCAGCTGCACGAGAAGAAGGTGGAAGCCATCTTCACCGAGAAGCTGCGCAAGTTCCTGTCGAAGAAGGGCTTCGATCCGCTGATGGGCGCGCGCCCGATGTCGCGCCTGATCCAGGACATGATCCGCAAGGCGCTGGCCGACGAGCTGCTGTTCGGCCGCCTGGTCAACGGCGGGCGCATCACCGTGGACCTGAACGAGAAGGACGATGTCGTGCTCGAGTTCCCGGAGGGCGACGCACTGCCGCCGCCGGCTCCGGCCGAGACGGTCGAGATCGAGTAAATCGGTCTGTGATGAGAAAACCGCGCTTTCATAGTGCGGTTTTTTTTGCGCTGAGGGTCCGCCTGCAAACTTGGATCCCGGCCTTCGCCGGGATGACGTGCGTAGGCGCAAGGGGAGCTTACCTTGGGAGCCCGCGCCGTTAGACCGTCGTTCCGGCGAAGGCCGGAACCCAAGTGTGTAAGCACCTCGACAAGTCCATTTTTTGCATGTATGCACATCGTGCACACCGCTGACCTGTGGCAAACTCTTCCTCTTCAGCAACCCTCGTCCCCTGTGAACGTGAACATGAACGTGTCCCGCACCATCCTGGCTTTCTCCCTGGCGCTCATCGGCAGCCAGGCTGCCGCTACCGATCCTTATTTCCGTTCCCCAGCCATGCGCGGCGACACCGTGGTCTTCACGGCCGAGGGCGACTTGTGGCGCACCACCACGGCGGGCGGCAAGGCCACGCGCCTGACCACCCACCCGTCGGCCGAGACGCATGCCGCGATCTCGCACGACGGCAAGTTCGTCGCATTCGCCGCCTCGTACGAGGGCGCGCAGGAAGCCTATGTGATGCCGATCGAGGGCGGCCTGCCCAAGCGCATCACCTTCGAGAACGGCGGCGTCACCGTGCTGGGCTGGACCGCGCAGGGCGAAGTATTGGTGAGTACCGAAAATTCGGTTGGCCCGGCCAAGCACCGGGTGGTGGCGGCACTCGACCCGGCCAAAATGAGCCACCGCGTGCTGCCGCTGGCCGACGCCAACGATGCCGTGCTGTCGGACGATGGCCGCAGCGTGTTCTTCACGCGCATGGGCCTGTCGATGACCAACGATAACGTGCGCTCTTACCGCGGCGGCGCCCATGCCCAGCTGTGGCGCTTCGACCTCGGCTCAAAAGCCGAGGCGACCCCGCTGTTCAAGGACGACAGCGGCAACAACCGCCGCGCCATGTGGTGGCGGGGCCGCATCTACTTCATCAGCGACAGCGGCGGCGCCGACAACATCTGGTCCGCGCTTCCGGACGGGAGCGATCGCCGCGCCCTTACCAGCCACAAGGACTGGGACGTGCGTACCGCCTCGCTCGGGGACGGCCGCATCGCCTACCAGCTGGGGGCCGACCTGCGCGTGGTCGACATCGCCAGCGGGCTCGATTTGCGTATCGAGGCCAGTCTGGTCTCCGACTTCGACCAGCAGCGCACCCGCCGCGTACGCTCGCCGCTGGACGCGCTGACCGGCATCGAGCTGGCCAACAAGGCCCAGCGCATCGTGCTGACCGCACGCGGCCGCGTGACCATTGCCGGCACCGGCAGCCACCGCCGCGTCGAGATCGCGGTGCCGGAAGGCGCCCGCGCCAGGTCCGCCGTGTTCAGCCACGACGACAAATGGGTGTATGCCTTCGTCGACACCACCGGCGAGAACGAGATCTGGCGCTACGCGGCCGACGGCTCGGGCAAGGGCGAGCGCCTGACCATCGACGGCGCCAGCCACCGCTCCGGCATCTACCCGTCGCCGGACGGCAAATGGCTGGCCCACACCGACAAGAAGGGCCGCACCTGGCTGCTCGACCTGGCGGCGAAAACCAATGTCATCATCGACGATGCCAACCAGGTCGGCGCCGACCGTCCGGACCAGGTGGTGTGGTCGCCGGACAGCCGCAACCTGGCGTTCGTGCGGGTCGGCAGCAGCGAGCAGCGCAACCAGATCGGCATGGTCAACATGGCGTCGAAGACGATGGCCTTCGTGACGACCGACCGCTATACGGCCGATTCGCCGGTGTTCTCGTCGGACGGCAAGTGGCTGTACTTCCTGTCTTCGCGCCATTTCAATGTCGGTAACGCCGGCCCCTGGGGCGACCGCAACATGGGGCCAGTATTCGACCGCCGCGTCGGCGTGTACGCGCTGGCCCTCCAGCCCGGCGTGCGCTTCCCGTTCAAGCCCGAGGACGAGCTGACCAAGCCGGAAGCGGCTTCGCCAGAGGCGGCGGCCAAGGCCGCAGTCAAGACGCCGGGCACGGACGAAGCGGACAGGAATGCAGCCGTGGCCGCAGCCACCGCCGCTGCCACGGCTGCAGCCATTGCCGCCACTCCCGACAATGCCAAGGGCCCGGTGCCCGCGGTCGACTACGCCGGCCTGCGTGAGCGCCTGTACGAAGTGCCGATCACTCCGGGCAACTACCGTGCGCTCGCCATCGACGACAAGCGCCTGTACATCCTGGAGTCGGACAACGGCCGCAGCGGTTCCATCAAGACGCTTGAGATCGCCCGCAGCAGCCCGCAGCCCGAAGTCTTCGCGGCCAACGTGCGCGAGTTCGGCCTGAGCACGGACCGCAAGCACGTCTTCTACCGCACGTTCGCGGCCGCCGGCCCGGGCGACATGCTGATCGTGGCCGCGGGCGCCAAGGCCCCGGCCGACCTGGCCAAGGCCAAGGTCAAGATCGACGACTGGGCAGTGAGCACCAACCCGCGACTGGAGTGGAAGCAGATGTTCAACGACGCCTGGCGCATGCACCGCGACTTCCTGTACGACGCCAACATGCGCGGCGTCGACTGGAATGCCGTGCGCGCCCGCTACGCGCCGCTGGTCGAACGCGTGACCGACCGGGCCGAGCTGGACGACGTGCTGGGCATGATGGTGGGCGAGGTCGGCGCGCTGCACTCCCAGATCCGTCCGGGCGACCTGCGCCGTGCGGGCGGCGAAGGCGTGCCGTCTAGCCTGGGCGCGGTGCTGGCGCGCACGCAGGAAGGCTTCCGCGTCGACCGCGTCTACCGCAGCGAACCGGAACTCCCAAGCGAGCGTGGCCCGCTTGCCGCACCGGACGTCGGCATCAAGGAAGGCGACATCATCCTGGCGGTCAACGGCAAGTCGCTGGCGGAAGCGCGCGACATCGCCGACCTGCTGCTCGACCAGGCGGACAAGCAGGTGCTGCTGCAGGTGAAGACTCCCGGCAGCAAGCCGCGCGCGACCATCGTCACCCCGGTATCGATGGCGCGCCACGCCAGCCTGCGCTACGCCGACTGGGAACAGGGCAGGGCGCAGCAGGCGGATGCGGCGTCGAAAGGCAAGATCGGCTACCTGCACCTGCGTGCGATGACGGCGCGCGACATCAACGCCTTCGCGCGCGACTTCTACGCCAACATCAACAAGGAAGGCCTGGTGATCGACGTGCGCCGCAATAATGGCGGCAACATCGACAGCTGGATCATCGAGAAGCTGCTGCGCCGCTCATGGGCGTTCTGGAGCTCGAACGGCAACCAGCCCCAGTCGAACATGCAGAACTCCTTCCGCGGCCACCTGGTGGTGCTGATGGACGAACTGACCTATTCGGACGGCGAGACCTTCGCCGCCGGCGTCAAGGCCCTCAAACTGGGGCCCCTGGTGGGCAAGCGCACGGCCGGCGCCGGCGTCTGGCTCAGCGATGGCAACGGCCTGGCGGATAACGGCATGGCGCGCGTGGCCGAATTCGGCCAGTTCGCGGCGGATGGCGAATGGCTGATCGAAGGCGTGGGCGTGAGTCCCGACGTCGAGGTCGACAACCTGCCGCACGAGACCTTCACGGGCCGCGACCGCCAGCTGGAGGTGGCGATCGAACTGCTGGAGAAGAAAATGAAGGAGCAGCCGGTGAAGCAGTGGAAGCCGGCGGCGATTCCGGCGCTCAAACGCTGATTTTCGTAGGGTGGGCGGGTCTCCCGCCCGCGCGTTCAAACGGTGGGGGCTTTGTGTCGCGGCCATTTTATTCATGCGCTGGTTGAACGCGTGGGCAGAATCTGCCCACCCTACGATGCGCGTGTCATTCCGCGTCGCGGCAAGGGGCCGCGTGGCATTTCCGCGCCGTGGCCACGGGGGAACTTGGCATTGCCTGATGCGGCAACGGCGAGCGTGACATTCGCCCAACCCGGTGTCATCCAATTTCATCACCCTGTCATACTGAGTTTCTAAACTGCAAGTATCCGATCCACTCCAAAACCTGCCATGTACCCCGCGAAGCTCCAGACCGGCACCAAGATCCTCGGCGCCTTCGGCATCGTCGCCTTCCTCCTGCTCATCATCTCCGCCGTCGCCCTGTGGCGCATGCAGGCCACCGATGCGCTCACCACGGACCTCGTCTACGACAAGCTTGCCAAGCAGCAACTCAGCTCTGACCTGCTCGGCATCGAGCGCCTGAACGGTTCGCGCACGATCTCGATCGCGCGCAGCGACAGCCTCGAGCTGGCGGACTACTTCCAGGCCCAGCTGGCCGGAGGCAGCAAGGCCGCGGCCGGGATCGAAGCCACGCTGGCGAAGCTGCCGCATACCTCCCATGAACGCACGCTGGTCGAGACGGCCGCGAAGCACAAGGCGGCCCTCGGCAAGATCCAGGCTGCGCTGTTCCAGGCCAAGGAATTCGGCCAGACCGGCGTCGTCGACCAGCTCGTCACGGGCAGCTGGGAGCCGGCCAACAAGGCGCATATCGCGGCGCTCGAAGCGCTGCTTGCCTTCGAGACCTCCGAGGCGCTCCGCCTGGCCGAGGAGTCGGCATCGGCCTCCACCTTCAGCAAGGCGCTGCTGCTGGCGCTGGGCCTTGGGGCGCTGGCGGTCGGCGTGCTGCTGGCCTGGAGGCTCACCCGCGACATCGTCGCCCCGCTGCGGCAGGCCGCGGCGCTGGCCGAGCAGGTGGCGCACGGCGACCTGCGTCCGCTCATCGATCACGATCGCGGCGACGAGATCGGCCGCCTGTTCGATGCGCTCAACGGCATGACGCACGGCGTCTCCAGCACGGTGTCTCAGGTGCTGCAGGGCGCGCAGGCCATCGATTCGGCCTCGGGCGAAATCGCCGACGGCAACCACGACCTGTCGCGCCGCACCGAACGCCAGGCCAGCGCGCTGACCCAGACCGTCGCCGCGATGCAGGACCTCAGCGAAGCTATCGCCCGCAACAATGCCAGCGCCCGCGACGCCAACCTGCTGGCGCAATCGGCCTCGAATGTCGCGACGAAAAGCGCGCAGGCGGTCGAACAGGTAGTGGCGCGCATGGGCGCCATCAAGGCCTCGGCCGACAAGATCGTCGACATCACCGGCATGATCGACAGCATCGCCTTCCAGACCAATATCCTCGCCCTGAACGCGGCGGTCGAAGCGGCACGCGCCGGCGCGGAAGGGCGCGGCTTTGCGGTGGTGGCAGCCGAGGTGCGCAACCTGGCCCAGCACTCGGCAACGGCGGCGAAAGAAATAAAGAAGCTCATTGGCGAATCGAGCCAGGAGATCACGGCCGGCACCAGCATTGCCGGCACGGCTGGCGACACGATGCGCGCAGTGCTCGAGCATGTGCATGACGTGGCCGGCATCCTCGGCGCGATTCACACGGCCAGTGCCGAACAGGCCAGGGGCGTGGCGCAGGTGAGCCAGGCGATCGCCGAGATGGACGAATCGACCCAGCAGAATGCCGCGATGGTCGAGGAGGCGGCGGCCGCGGCCCAGTCGATGCGCCAGCAGGCGGCCGAGCTGTCGGAACTCGTGGGCACCTTCAAGATGCGCGCGGCCGAACCTGCACCAGCGGCCACTGCGCGCGCTTTGGCCTTCGCAGGCGACGGGGCTTAAGCTTCTGCATGGGTATCCTGATGTATGCTTGCCGATCATCGGTGAGTACGCGGGACGCCGGCTACCCGGTAAGGAGAAATGCCCATGCTGGATATCCTTCGGGACCTGATGCGGCCACCAGAGGGCATGGCCTTCGACTTCAGCCAGCCGGCCGGCGAGCCTGCGCTGACGCCGGCACATGGCGTCTCCTGGCGCGTCTTCGCCAATCCCGTCTCGCTGTTCGTCGGCGGCGTGGTCGCGGTATTGCTCGAACTGGCCGAGCCGTCGGTCCGCACTGGGGTCTGGGAGTACAGCAGCTTCCGGCGCGATCCCGGCATGCGCCTGCGGCGCACCGGCTCGGCCGCCATGATGACCGTCTATGGCCCGCGCTCGGCGGCCAGACAAATGATTGCAAAGGTGGTGCGGATGCATGGACATGTGGCGGGAATCACGCCCGGCGGGCGGGCCTACCGGGCGAACGATCCGCACCTGCTCGATTGGGTGCATGCCACCGCCGCCTTCGGCTTCACCGAGGCCTACCACCGGTATGTGCAAGCCCTTTCCACGGCAGAGAAGGATGCCGCCTTTGCGGAAGGTGCTCCTTCCGCGCGCCTGTACGGCGCTAGCGGCGCCCCGGAAAGCTGGAGCGAGTGGGAAGCACTGCTAGGCGCAACCGCCCCCGGGCTGGAGGGATCGGCGATCCTGCATGAGTTCCTGAAGATCATGGCAGGAGCCCCGATCCTGCCTGCGCCGCTACGGCCGCTGCAAGGGCTGCTGGTGCGTGCGGCTTTGGAGATCACGCCCGAGCCGGTGCGTTCGCTGCCGCAGCTGCGTGGACGCGGCCTGCGTTTCGGCGAGGCCGCGCTGGTGCGCACGCTGGCACGGGTGGCCGCCCGGCTGCCGTTGGGCGATACGCCGCCGGTGCAGGCTGCCCGGCGGCTTGCGGCGGGCAGCGGCGACGCGCCCCCCCGGTCGTGATGCCCCGTGCCTAGATCGCGGCCAGCGCCCGCCGCAGGTCTTCCTGCTGGTCTTCCAGGTGCTCGATCCCTACCGACAGCCGGATCAGCCCATCGCCAATGCCCAGCTCCGCGCGCTGTTCGGCCGGAATACTGGCATGGGTCATCAGGGCAGGGTGCTCGATCAGGCTTTCCACGCCGCCCAGGCTTTCTGCCAGCGTGAACACTTCGCAGGCCTCGAGGAAGCGGCGTGCGCCGGCCAGGTCAGTGGCCAGGTCGATCGACACGATGCCGCCGAAGCCGTTCATCTGGCGCCGCGCCAGCGCATGCTGGGGATGCGATTCCAGGCCCGGGTAAAACACCTTGCGCACCTTCGGTTCGCGCTCCAGCCACTGGGCCAGGGCCAGTGCGTTGGCGCTGCTGCGTTCCACCCGCAGGGCCAGGGTCTTGATCCCGCGCAGCACCAGGAAGCTGTCGAAGGGGCCCTGGATGGCGCCCACGGCGTTCTGGATGAAGCCGAGCTGCTCGCCCAGTTCCTTGTGGTGTTCTTGCGTGCCGACCACCGCCACGCCGCCGATCACGTCGGAGTGGCCGTTCATGTACTTGGTGGTCGAGTGCACGACGATGTCGAAGCCCAGTTCCAGCGGGCGCTGGACGATCGGGCTGGCGAAGGTGTTGTCGCAGACTGTGATGATGCCGCGCGCGCGGCACAGCTGCGCAATCGCGGCCAGGTCGGCGAGTTTCAGCATCGGGTTGGTCGGGGTCTCGACCCACACCAATTTCGTTTCAGGCGTGAGGGTCCGGGCCAGTGCGTCCGGGTCGGTCAGGTCGGCGTAGCTGAAGCTATGGCCAGCACTCTTGCGGCGCACGCGCTCGAACAGGCGGAAGGTGCCGCCGTACATGTCGTCGCCCGCTACGATGTGCGAGTTCGCAGGCAGCAGTTCCAGCACCGCCGCAATCGCGGCCAGGCCGGAGGCAAAGGCGAAGGCCGCGCCGCCGCTCTCGATGTCGGCGACGCAGCGCTCCAGCGCCCAGCGGGTAGGATTGTGGGAGCGGCCGTAGTCCAGGCCCTTGTGCACGCCCGGGCTCTCCTGGCGGAAGGTCGAGGTGGCGAAGATTGGCGGCATCACGGCGCCGGTCGACGGCTCCGGCGACTGCCCGCCGTGGATCACGCGGGTGGAGATGTGTTTCTTTTGTTCAGTCACGACAGCGTCCTTCGAAGATGGTTGAGCAGGTCGAAGCGGGTGATCAGGCCGTAGAAGTGACCGCCATCGGCAATCACGGCGGTCAGCCCGCGGTCGAGGATCTCGCGCAGCTGGCCCATGCCCGATGACGGGTGCAGGGTCTGGAGCGTCGAGGTCATGGTGGTGGAGACCGGCGCGTTGAATTGGCCAAATGCGTGGCCGGCTTCCTGGGTGGAGGTCACGTGCAGCAGCAGGTCGGATTCGTCGATCAGGCCGGCCAGGCTACCATCGCGGTCGATCACAGGCAGCTGCTGCAGGTCGCTGCTGCGCATGCGGTTGAAGGCGGTGAGCAGGGTGTCGGTCGGCGATACGGTCACCACTTCGCCGTCATCGTAGCGGCGGCCGATCAGGTCGCGCAGGTCACCCAGTTTCGGGCGCGTGAGCAGGCCCTGGTCGACCATCCAGCCGTCGCTGTAGACCTTGGTAAGGTAGCGGGTGCCGGTATCGCAGACGAAGGTGACGACCCGCTTGGGACGGGTCTGTTCGCGGCAGTAACGCAGCGCGGCGGCCAGCAGGGTGCCGGTGGACGAGCCGCCCAGGATGCCTTCCTGCTGCAGCAGCAGGCGCGCGGTGCTGAAGCTTTCTTCGTCGGTGACCGTATAGGCTTTTTTCACCCGTGACAGGTCGGCGATGCCGGGAATGAAGTCTTCGCCGATGCCCTCGACCGCCCACGAGCCGGCGTCGGTGCGCAGCACGCCGGTGTTGATGTAGTCGGCCAGGATCGAACCCTTGGGGTCGGCCAGGACGAATTCGAGGTTGGGCTGAGTCTTGCGGAAATAGCGCGACAGGCCGGTGAGGGTGCCGGACGAACCGACGCCCACCACGATAGTGTCCACCCGGTGATTGACCTGGTCCCAGATTTCCGGCCCGGTGGTGGTTTCGTGGGCGCGCGGGTTGGCCGGGTTGTTGAACTGGTCGGCGAACCAGGCGCCGGGAATTTCTTTCGCCAGGCGCGCCGCATAGTCCTGGTAATACTCGGGATGACCCTTGCCGACGTCGGAGCGCGTCAGGTGGATCTCGGCGCCGAGCGCCTTCAGGTGCAGGATTTTTTCGGCCGCCATCTTGTCGGGCACGACCAGCACCACGCGGTAGCCCTTGATGCGCGCGACCAGGGCCAGCCCCAGGCCGGTATTGCCGGCCGTGGCTTCGACCACGGTGCCGCCGGGCTGCAGGTGGCCATCGTGTTCGGCCTGCTCAATCATGGCGCGGCCGATACGGTCCTTGATGGAGCCGCCGGGATTTTGCGATTCGAGCTTCAGGAACAGCTGGCAAGGACCCGTGTCGATCCGGGTTACCTCGATCAGCGGGGTATCACCAATCAGCGAAAACAGTGCAGCTTGCGACGCATGTTGCATATTGCCTCCGGAAGGCCGGGCAGGGCCCGGGCAGTGCTTGCGAAGAGCTGGCGCTTAGAAGGTGGGTATGGGCGCCAAGCCATGTAAAAAAGTCATGATAATGCGTTTGCGACCACTGGTGTTGATCTCGTAGGGTGGCAGGTATCCAGCCAACTTTAGATCCGTCGATATCCGTAGGTTGGGCAGATTCTGCCCACGCGTTCAACCAGCCCGTGAACAACCGCGTCGCCGTGTTTCTGGCGTGATTTGAACGCGTGGGCAAGGTAGTTCAGGCCAGTGGCCTGAACTACGATTTGCCCACCCTACGGGTTTTCGGTCTTCAAACGGCGCCACAGGGTCGTGCGGCTAATGCCCAAATGCTTTGCCGCTGCATCGCGTTGGCCACCATAACGTGCCAGGACGGCTGCAATGCTCTCGCTTCCCGACATCGACACAGGAAGGGTCGCCTGCATTCCTAACTCCGGAGCAATCGACAACAGGAAACTCGGCGTCAGCGCCTGCAAGGGTTCCGCCGCCAAAAACAACGCCAGCCTTTCCATCAGGTTGCGCAACTCGCGCACATTGCCCGGCCAGTCATAGGCCTCCAGCAGCGCGGCGCAGGCAGCGACCTCGGCATGCAGGTTCGGGTGCGGCCTTGCGTCCAGCGCCGCCAGCGCATTCTTGAGCGACCATTCGGCCAGCGGCGCGATATCGGGCAGGCGCTCGCGCAGCGGCGGCAGCCTCAAGCGCAGCACGGCCAGGCGGTAGAACAAATCGGCGCGGAAGCGCCCCTCGCGCACCCGCGCTTCCAGGTCGCAGTGGGTCGCGCTGACCACGCGCACGTCGATCGGCACCGGGCGGGTACCGCCGACCCGCATCACTTCGCGTTCTTCGAGCACCCGCAGCAGGCGGGTCTGCAGGGCGAGCGGCATTTCACCGATTTCATCGAGGAACAGGGTGCCGGTGTTGGCCGCCTCGAACAGGCCGGCATGGCCGCCGCGGCGGGCACCGGTGAAAGCGCCTTCCTCGTGGCCGAACAGTTCCGATTCCAGCAGCGATTCGGCAATCGCGCCGCAGTTCACGGCCACGAAGGGACGGTTGGCGCCGCGCCGCGGTCCTTCGCGGTGGATGGCCTGGGCCACCAGTTCCTTGCCGCTGCCGGTTTCGCCGTGGATCAGGACCGTGGCGGGCGAGCGCGCATACAGCACGACCGTCTGGCGCAGCCGCTCCATGGCGCTTGACTCCCCACGCAGGTCGTGCAGGCCGCGCCGCGCACGGCGGGTCTCCGGCGCCGGCGTGCGGCGCCCGCGGTTCGCTTCCAGCTGGGTCAGGCGCGCCATTTCCAGCGCGTCGTCGAAGGCCTGGCGGATCGACGCGGCCGAATACAGGAATACGGCGCTCAAGCCAGCTTCCTCGGCGAGGTCGGTAATCAGGCCGGCGCCGACGATGACCTCGATGCCGGCAGCCTTGAGCTGGTTGATGCCGGCGCGTGCATCCTCCTCCGTCACATAAGTGCGCTGGGCAATGGCGATGCCGAAAGTCGAGGCGAACTCGGCCAACTCGGGCAGCGGTTCCTGGTAGGTGATCACGCCGATGCGGCCTGACACCTGCCGTGCGCGCGAGAGGGCCTGCATCACGTCGAAGCCGCTGGCCTTGGCCACGACCACCGGCACCGAGACGCGCCCCTTCAGGTAGGCGGCGTTCGATCCGGCGGCGATCACGACGTCGCAACGCTCGGTGGCCATGCGTTCGCGCAGATGTCGTGCAGCTTCATCGAACCCAAGGTGCAGTGGTTCGATCATAGCTAGGTGATCGTATTCGAGGGTGATGTCGCGGAACAGGTCGGACAGGCGCGAGACCGAGACGGTCCAGATCACCGGCTTGTCGCTGTCCGCGGCGCCGCTAGCCGGATTGCGGGTGGAGTAACTCATGTTTCAAGTGTAGTCGATTTCATGCCGGGCGTTTCAGCCTGAAACATTGTTGCAGCGCGAAGTAGGGCGGCGCGTGCGTAAGCAAGTAAGTTAGTGGTAAGCGCGTAAAGTAAGTAAGTAAGTGGTAAGCGCGTAGGAGTAAGCTGGGTCAAGCCCGTGAAAAGGCAACACGAGAACATCAGGAGACAACATGGAACAAGATCTCGTACAGCGGATCAAGGCTGATCCGGACTACCACACGCTGGTCCGGACGCGTTCGCGTTTCGGCTGGACCCTCACCTGGGCGATGATGATCGTCTACTACGGTTTCACGTTGCTGGTCGCTTTCAACAAGGAGTTCCTCGGCACCCGCATCGGTGAAGGCGTGATGACCTGGGGCATCCCGCTTGGCTTGTTCGTCATCGTGTTTACCGTTGTGATCACCGGTATCTACGTGCGCCGCGCCAACGGCCGCTACGATGAGCTGACCGCAGCCATCCGGGCGAAGGTGGGCGCATGAAGACCACGCTTCGTGCTTCGGCAGCGTTGATGCTGCTGGCCGCAGCCGGCGCCGCCATGGCCGCACCCGACCTCGGCCAGGCCACCAAGCAGGCCACCAACTGGACCGCGATCACCATGTTCGCGGCCTTCGTCATCTTCACGCTCTTCATCACCAAGTGGGCGGCGTCCAAGACCCGTTCGGCATCCGATTTCTACACTGCCGGCGGCGGCATCACCGGCTTCCAGAACGGGCTGGCGATTGCAGGCGACTTCATGTCGGCCGCGTCCTTCCTTGGCATTTCGGCGGCCGTCTTCCTCGACGGTTTCGACGGCCTGATCTATGCCATCGGCTTCCTGGTCGGCTGGCCGGTCATCACCTTCCTGATGGCCGAACGCCTGCGCAACCTCGGCCGCTTCACCTTCGCCGATGTCGCCGCCTACCGCTTCCACCAGAAGCCGATCCGTGTGTTCGCAGCCTCCGGCACCCTGGTAGTGGTCCTGTTCTATCTCATCGCGCAGATGGTGGGCGCCGGCCAGCTCATCAAGCTGCTGTTCGGCCTCGAATACTGGATCGCGGTCGTGATCGTCGGCGTGCTGATGATGGTCTACGTGCTGTTCGGCGGCATGACCGCCACCACCTGGGTCCAGATCATCAAGGCCGTGCTCCTGCTGTCGGGGGCCTCGTACATGGCCTTCGCGGTCCTGGCGCAATTTAACTTCAGCCCGGAAAAGCTGTTCGCCACCGCCACCGACCTGCACGCCAAGGGCTTCAGCATCATGGGCCCGGGTAATTTTGTGAAAGACCCGATCTCGGCGATCTCCTTCGGCATGGCGCTGATGTTCGGCACTGCCGGCCTGCCGCACATCCTGATGCGCTTCTTCACCGTCCCGAGCGCCAAGGAGGCGCGCAAGTCGGTGTTGTGGGCGACCACCTGGATCGGTTATTTCTACATCCTCACCTTCATCATCGGCTTTGGCGCGATCGTGCTCGTCGGGACCAATCCGGAATTCAAGGATGCAGCCGGGAAGCTGCTGGGCGGGAACAACATGGCGGCGGTGCACCTGGCCAAGGCCGTGGGCGGCGACATCTTCCTCGGCTTCATTTCGGCGGTGGCCTTCGCGACCATCCTCGCGGTGGTGGCGGGCCTGACCCTGTCGGGCGCCTCGGCGGTGTCGCATGATTTGTATGCCACCGTGTTCGCCAAGGGCACGGCGACCAGCAGCAGCGAACTGCGGGTGTCGAAAATCACCACCATTTGCCTCGGCTTCATTGCGGTGCTGCTGGGCATCGCCTTTGAAAAGCAGAACGTGGCCTTCATGGTGTCGCTGGCATTCGCCATCGCGGCCTCGGCCAACTTCCCGGTGCTGTTCATGTCGGTGTTGTGGAAGAACTGCACCACGCGCGGTGCGACGGTCGGTGGTTTCCTTGGCCTGGGCACGGCGGTGGTGCTGACAGTGGTGTCGAAGTCGGTCTGGGTCGACGTGCTGGGCAATGCCGAAGCCATCTTCCCCTACACCTCGCCGGCGATCTTCTCGATGCCGATTGGCTTCTTCGGCATCTGGTTCTTCTCCATCACCGACAAGAGCCCGCGCGCGGCCATCGACAAGGCCGGCTTCGAAGCGCAGGAAGTGCGCTCGGAAACCGGCATCGGGGCGTCTGGGGCCAGCGGGCACTGAGCCTTTGGCACTCACAGGCTGTCTGCTTTGCCCCAACCCCGCTACGGCGGGGTTTTTTGTTGGTATCATGTTCCATTTGACGTTTCACTGTGAAACATAATGAAACGCAATAGTTGAAGAATGCGCGGACTAGCCGGCCCAAACGCTGCCAAGTGCTTGAATTCCAAGGCACGGGGCTGCCCGCACAGGCTGGCACGCCCCTTGCATTAGAGCCAGGGTAGTCGTTCAACGTATCATTCGAAAGGTTAAGCATGAGCCAGTATTCCGCCGGTGCGGCATTCCGCAAGGCAGTCCAGGAAGAATCCCCGCTGCAGGTCGTCGGCGCCATCAATGCCAACCACGCACTGCTGGCCAAGCGTGCCGGCTTCAAGGCGATCTACCTGTCGGGTGGCGGCGTGGCCGCCGGTTCGCTGGGCCTGCCGGACCTGGGCATCTCGAACCTGGACGACGTGCTGGTCGACGTGCGCCGCATCACCGACGTCTGCGACCTGCCGCTGCTGGTCGACATCGACACCGGCTTCGGCGCCTCGGCCTTCAACGTCGCGCGCACCGTGCGTTCGCTCAGCAAGGCTGGCGCAGCCGCCTGCCATATCGAAGACCAGGTCGGCGCCAAGCGCTGCGGCCACCGTCCGGGCAAGGAAATCGTCAGCCTCGACGAGATGGTCGACCGCGTGAAAGCGGCGGCGGACGCCCGCATCGACGAGGACTTCGTCATCATGGCGCGCACCGATGCGCTGGCCGTCGAAGGCCTGGACGCCGCGATCGAGCGCGCCGTCGCCTGTGTCGAAGCCGGCGCGGACATGATCTTCCCGGAAGCCATGACCAGCCTCGCCATGTACAAGCAGTTTGCCGACGCCGTGAAGGTGCCGGTGCTGGCCAACATCACCGAATTCGGTTCGACCCCGCTGTTCACCGTCGAAGAACTGAAAAGCGCCCACGTCGGCCTGGTGCTGTACCCGCTGTCGGCCTTCCGCGCCATGAACAAGGCGGCCGAAAACGTGTACAACGCCATTCGCCGCGACGGCACCCAGCAGAACGTGCTGGAGACGATGCAGACCCGCGCCGAACTGTACGACCGCATCGATTACCACAGCTACGAGCAGAAGCTCGACGCGCTGTTCGCCCAAAAGAAAAGTAAATAAGAAACCAAATAAGGAGCCGCACGCATGAGCACCCAGAACAACGATACCCCAACGTTCAAGCCGAAGAAATCGGTGGCCCTGTCCGGCGTCGCCGCCGGCAATACCGCGCTGTGCTCGGTCGGCAAATCGGGCAACGATCTGCACTACCGCGGCTACGACATCCTGGACGTCGCCACCAGCTGCGAGTTCGAGGAAATCGCCTACCTGCTGGTGCACGGCAAGCTGCCGACGACCGCTGAACTGAAGGGCTACAAGGCCAAGCTGAAATCGCTGCGCGGCCTGCCGCAGGCGGTCAAGAGCGCGCTCGAGGCGCTGCCGGCCGGCGCCCACCCGATGGACGTGATGCGCACCGGCGTGTCGGTGCTGGGCTGCACCCTGCCGGAAAAGGACGACCATAATATCCCGGGCGCGCGCGACATCGCCGACCGCCTGATGGCATCCTTCGGCTCGATGCTGCTGTACTGGTACCACTACAGCCACAATGGCAAGCGCATCGAAGTAGAGACCGACGACGACTCGATCGGCGGCCACTTCCTGCACCTGCTGCACGGCCACGCGCCGAAAGAGGAATGGGTCCGCGCCATGCACACCTCGCTGATCCTGTATGCCGAGCACGAGTTCAATGCCTCGACCTTTACCGCCCGCGTGATCGGCGGCACCGGTTCGGACATGCACTCGGCCATCACCGGCGCGATCGGCGCCCTGCGCGGCCCGAAGCACGGCGGCGCCAACGAAGTGGCGCTGGACATCCAGAAGCGCTACGAGAACGCCGACGAAGCCGAAGCCGACATTCGCAACCGCGTGGCCAACAAGGAGGTCGTGATCGGCTTCGGCCACCCGGTCTACACCATCAGCGACCCGCGCAACGTGGTGATCAAGGAAGTGGCGCGTTCGCTGTCCTTGGCATCCGGTTCGATGAAGATGTTCGACATCGCCGAGCGCCTGGAATCGGTGATGTGGGAAGTCAAGAAGATGTTCCCGAACCTGGACTGGTTCTCGGCCGTTTCGTACCACATGATGGGCGTGCCGACCGCCATGTTCACGCCGCTGTTCGTCATCTCGCGCACCTCCGGCTGGGCCGCGCACGTGATCGAGCAGCGCATTGACAACAAGATCATCCGCCCGAGCGCGAACTACGTCGGTCCGGAAGACCTGCAGTTCGTGCCGATTGCGGATCGGAAGTAAGGACAGTACTACCAGCCTCAAGACCGTCGTACCGGCGAAGGCGGGAACAATGTCACTGGCATTGTTCCCGCCCAAGTTTGCTTGCGGGCCACTTGCGCCAGTTCGGACGGCCCGCAACAGTAGCCCGTCGTACCGGCGAAGGCCGGTACCCAAGTTATGCGTCGGCAGCCCGCGTGCAAAATTGGATCCCGGCCTGCGCCGGGATGACGGTTTCAAGGGTGGCTAAGTAATCGGACGCGTCGAGCATATCGAGCGGACCGGCAAACGAGCACACGAGATACAGACATGAATACCAATCACCGCAAACCCCTGCCTGGCACCTCCCTGGACTACTTCGACACGCGCGGCGCGATCGATGCGATCCAGCCCGGCGCCTACGACACGCTGCCCTATACCTCGCGCGTGCTGGCCGAGAACCTGGTGCGCCGCTGCGATCCGGCCACCATGACCGACTCGCTCAAGCAGCTCATCGAGCGCAAGCAGGACCTCGACTTCCCGTGGTTCCCGGCGCGCGTGGTCTGCCACGACATCCTGGGCCAGACCGCGCTGGTCGACCTGGCCGGCCTGCGCGACGCCATCGCCCTGCAGGGCGGCGACCCGGCCATGGTCAACCCGGTGGTGCCGACCCAGCTGGTGGTCGACCACTCGCTGGCGGTCGAATGCGGCGGGTTCGACCCGGACGCCTTCGCCAAGAACCGCGCGATCGAAGACCGCCGCAACGAAGACCGCTTCCACTTCATCGAGTGGACCAAGAAGGCCTTTCAGAACGTCGACGTGATCCCACCGGGGAACGGCATCCTGCACCAGATCAACCTGGAGCGCATGTCGCCCGTCATCCAGTCGGAACAGGGCGTGGCCTATCCGGACACCCTGGTCGGCACCGACTCGCACACCCCGATGGTCGATGCGCTGGGCGTGATCGCCATCGGCGTCGGCGGCCTCGAAGCCGAAAGCGTCATGCTGGGCCGCGCCTCGTGGATGCGCCTGCCGGACATCATCGGCGTGGAGCTGACGGGCAGGGCCCAGCCCGGCATCACCGCCACCGATATCGTGCTGGCGCTGACCGAATTCCTGCGCAACTCGAAAGTGGTCTCGAGCTATCTCGAGTTCTACGGTGCGGGCGCATCGAGCCTGACCCTGGGCGACCGCGCCACCATCTCGAACATGGCCCCGGAATTCGGCGCCACCGCCGCGATGTTCTACATCGACGAGCAGACCATCAAATACCTGCGCCTGACCGGCCGCGAGGAAGAGACCGTGCACCTGGTCGAGACCTATGCCAAGGAAGCCGGCCTGTGGGTCGACAGCCTGAAAACGGCGCAGTACGAGCGCACGCTCTCCTTCGATTTGTCGAGCGTGGTGCGCAATATCGCCGGGCCGTCGAACCCGCACAAGCGTGTGCCGACCTCGGAGCTGGCCGCGCGCGGCATCTCGGGCGTGGTGGAGAACGAGCCAGGCCTGATGCCGGACGGCGCGGTGATCATCGCCGCGATCACCAGCTGCACCAACACCAGCAACCCGCGCAACATGATCGCGGCAGGCCTGATTGCGCGCAACGCGAACCGCCTCGGCCTGCAGCGCAAGCCCTGGGTGAAAAGCTCGCTCGCGCCCGGCTCCAAGGCCGTCGCGCTCTACCTGGACGAAGCCGGCTTGAGCGCAGAGCTGGACAAGCTGGGCTTCGGCGTGGTGGCCTTTGCCTGCACCACCTGCAACGGCATGAGCGGCGCGCTCGATCCGGTCATCCAGCAGGAGATTATCGACCGCGACCTGTACGCGACCGCTGTGTTGTCGGGCAACCGCAACTTCGACGGCCGCATCCACCCATATGCGAAGCAGGCCTTCCTGGCGTCGCCGCCGCTGGTGGTGGCCTATGCGATTGCCGGCACCATCCGCTTCGACATCGAGAAGGACGTGCTGGGCCTGGACGCTGCTGGCCGCGAAATCCGCCTGGCCGACCTGTGGCCGCTTGATGAAGAGATCGACGCCATCGTCGAATCCAGCGTCAAGCCCGACCAGTTCCGCAAGGTCTACACGCCGATGTTCGCGCGCGTGCTTGATGACGGCGTCAAGGTCAGCCCGCTATACGACTGGCGCCCGATGAGCACCTATATCCGTCGTCCGCCCTACTGGGAAGGCGCGCTGGCGGGCGAGCGTTCGCTTGCCGGCATGCGTCCGCTGGCGGTCCTGGGCGACAACATCACCACCGACCACCTGTCGCCGTCGAATGCCATCATGCTGGACTCCGCCGCCGGCGAATACCTGGCGAAGATGGGCCTGCCGGAAGAGGACTTCAACTCCTACGCCACCCACCGCGGCGACCACCTGACGGCGCAGCGCGCGACCTTTGCCAACCCGACGCTCAAGAACGAAATGGTGCGCAACGAGGACGGCAGCGTGAAGGCGGGTTCGCTCGCGCGCGTCGAGCCGGAAGGCCAGGTGACGCGCATGTGGGAAGCCATCGAAACCTATATGGAGCGCAAGCAGCCGCTGATCGTGATCGCCGGCGCCGACTACGGCCAGGGCTCGTCGCGCGACTGGGCGGCCAAGGGCGTGCGCCTGGCGGGCGTGGAAGCGATCGTGGCCGAAGGCTTCGAGCGCATCCACCGCACCAACCTGGTGGGCATGGGCGTGCTGCCGCTGGAATTCAAGCCGGGCGTGAACCGCTTGAGCCTGGGTATCGACGGCACCGAGACCTTCGACGTGGTGGGCGAGTGCACGCCGCGTACCGATTTGACGCTGGTGATCCATCGCCGCAGCGGCGAGCGTCTCGAGGTGGTGGTGACCTGCCGTCTCGATACGGCCGAAGAAGTCGCGATCTACGAGGCGGGCGGGGTTCTGCAGCGCTTCGCGCAGGATTTCCTGGAGTCGTCAGCTCCCAAAGCCGCCGCATAATCGCAATCGTGGTTCAACCGCCACGCTACGATTAATCGATAATCGTAGCGTGGGCGGGTTTCCCGCCCACGCTACAAAACCAGACATCCTATGCCCCACACCCCCCAAATCAAGATCCCCGCCACCTACATGCGAGGCGGCACCAGCAAAGGCGTCTTCTTCCGCCTCGACGACCTCCCTGAAGCCGCGCGCGTTCCCGGCCCGGCGCGCGATGCCTTGCTGCTGCGCGTGATCGGCAGCCCCGACCCTTACGCCAAGCAGATCGACGGCATGGGCGGCGCCACCTCGAGCACCAGCAAGACCGTGATCGTGGAAAAGAGCGAAAAAGAAGGCCACGACATCGACTACCTGTTCGGCCAGGTCTCCATCGACAAGCCTTTTGTGGACTGGAGCGGCAACTGCGGCAACCTGTCCTCGGCGGTCGGGTCGTTTGCCATCGCCAGCGGCCTGGTCGACCCGGAGCGCATCCCGCATGACGGCATGGCCACGGTGCGCATCTGGCAGGCCAACATCGGCAAGACCATCATCGCCCATGTCCCGGTGGCTGCTGGCTGCGTGCAGGAAACCGGCGACTTCGAACTCGATGGCGTGACCTTCCCGGCGGCCGAAGTGCAGCTCGAATTCCTCGACCCGGCAGCCGAGGAAGAAGGCGCAGGCGGATCGATGTTCCCGACCGGGAACCTGGTCGACGAGCTGGTAGTCCCCGGCGTGGGTACCCTGAAAGCGACCATGATCAACGCCGGTATCCCGACCATCTTCGTGAATGCCGAAGCGCTCGGCTACGACGGCACCGAACTGCAGGACGCGATCAATGGCGACCTGCGCGCACTGGCCATGTTCGAGACCATCCGCGCACACGGCGCGCTGCGCATGGGCCTGATCTCCAGCATCGAGGAGGCGGCCAAGCGCCAGCACACGCCGAAGGTGGCTTTCGTCGCCAGGCCGGCCAGCTATGTCGCGTCGAGTGGCAAGCAGGTGGCAGCCAGCGAGGTCGACCTGCTGGTGCGCGCGCTTTCGATGGGCAAGCTGCACCACGCGATGATGGGCACGGCCGCGGTGGCGATCGGCACTGCCGCCGCGATCCCTGGCACCCTGGTCAACCTGGCGGCCGGCGGCACGGCGCGCAGCGCGGTGCGCTTCGGCCACCCGTCCGGCACCCTGCGCGTGGGCGCCGAGGCCGTGGAGCAGAACGGCGAGTGGAGCGTGTCCAGGGCCATCATGAGCCGCAGCGCCCGGGTGCTGATGGAAGGCTGGGTGCGCGTGCCGGGCGACTGTTTCTGACCGGTTGATAGAAGTTGCAATTGACGGGCCATAACAACATGGCCCGTTTATTGTGCTTGTTAGTTTTGGAACATCGGCCAGTTGTGGTTTATGATTGCTAAAAGGCAACCCAGCCGTTAGCAGACAAGAATTACAATGGACGGACTATCCAGCAAGCACCCGCTCACGGCCGGGAGCGCCCCCATCGACACGCCCCGGCACACCCAGCTCGAGGCTGCCGCGCTCGAGCAGGAAATGCTGCATGTCGCGCTGCGTGAGCAGCGCGCCATCCTGGAAAACGCGCCGGTGGGCATCGTCTTCACGCTGCCGGGCCAGTTCAAGTCCTGCAATCCCCGCATCTGCGAGATGCTCGGCTATACCCATGCCGAGCTGTCGCGCCTGCACCCGGTCGATGTCTTCGGCTCGGCGCGCGACTACCAGGCGCTGGTGGCCGAGGCCTATCCGGTGCTGGCCGCCGGCGGCCTGTTCGAAAAGCCTGAGCACCCATTCCGCCGCCGCGACGGTTCGATGATGTGGGCGCGCCTGCGCGGCCGCGCGGTCGATCCCGGCGCGCGCGAAGCCGGCACCATCTGGATCGTGGAAGACGTCACCGACGTGCGCCAGACCCTGATCGAGGTGCAGGCGATCATGACCAATGCGACGGTCGGCATCATGTTCGTCCGCAATCGCATCATCCAGCGCTACAACCCGGCCTTTGCCCGCATGTTCGGCTACCGCGACGGCGAGGCGCTGGGCCGTTCCACCCGCATCGTCTACCGGGACGACCAGGCCTTCCACGACTTCGGCGCCACCGCCTACCCGCAGCTGGCGCGCGGCATTCCCTACCGCAGCGAGACCGAACTGGTATGCAAGGACGGCTCGCCCATCTGGGGGCAGCTCAACGGCTACCTGTTCAATCCGGACGACCCTGACCTGGGCACGATCTGGATGTTCGAAGACCGAAGGCAGGAGCGCTTCGACGAGATCCAGCTGCGCAATGCGCTGCTGGAGAACCGCGCCATCCTCGACAACGCGGTGCTCGGCATCGCGGTGGTGGAAGAGGGCGTGACCCTGCACTGCAACTCCAAGATGGAAGAGCTGTTCGGCAGCCCGGCCGGCGGCATGGACGGCACGCCGGTGCGCGCCCTGTATCCGGACGAAGCGGCCTGGGGCCTGGCGCGGGTGGAGACCGCGCGCAGCTTCGGGGCCGGCCAGGTGCACACCGCCGAATACCTCTTGAGCCGGCGCGACGGTACGCGTTTCTGGGCGCGCCTGTCGGGCCGCCTGTTCGACGCCGCCGACCGGCGCGGGCGCAGCGTCTGGCTGCTCGACGACGTCACCGCGCGGCGCGAAGCGGCCGACGCGATCCGCCGTGCGCGCGACGAACTCGAGATCCGCGTGGCCGAGCGCACCGCCGAACTGGCCGGCGCCAATGCGCTGCTGCAGGAAGAAATCAACGAGCGGCGCCAGGCCGAGGCGCGCGTGCACCACATGGCCTACCACGACAGCCTCACCGGCCTGCCGAACCGCGCGCTGCTGTCCGACCGGCTCGATCTTGCGCTCAAGGCGGCCCAGCGCAATGGCCGCAAGCTGGCCGTGATGTTCCTCGACCTGGACCGCTTCAAGAACATCAACGATTCGCTCGGCCACGCCACCGGCGACCACCTGCTGCGCGAAGTCGCCAGGCGCCTGTGCGCGGCGGTGCGCGACAGCGATACCGTGGCGCGCCTGGGCGGCGACGAATTCGTGGTGCTGCTGCCGGACATCAAGGGCGCCCAGGAGTGTGCCGGGGTCGCCGACAAGATCATCGGGGCGCTGGCCACGCCTTTCCCCTTCGAGGGGCACAGCCTGCACATCTCGCCCTCGATCGGCATCTGCCTGTGCCCGGACAATGGCGCCGACGTCGACACCCTGATGCGCCACGCCGATGCCGCGATGTACCACGCGAAGGCGGCCGGCCGCAACAACTACCAGTTCTTCGACCAGCGCCTGAACCAGGCCGCCGCGCGCCGCTTCGAGCTCGAATCGAACCTGCGCAGCGCACTGGCGCATAAGGAGTTCGAGCTGCACTACCAGCCGATCATCGACACCACCACGCGCCGCCTGCACGCGCTCGAGGTGCTGCTGCGCTGGAGGAAAGGGGGAAGCGACACCCTGGTGGGACCGGACGAATTCATCCCGATCCTGGAAGAGAACGGGATGATCGTGCCGGTCGGCGAGTGGGTGATCCGCACTGCCTGCGAGCAGATTATGGCCTGGCAAGGCCAGGGGCTGGCCGCGGTGCCGCTGGCGATCAACCTGTCGGCGCGCCAGTTCATGCACGACGGGCTGGTGGATTCGATGCGCCGCATCCTGGGCGAGACCGGCATCGACCCTTCGCTGGTCGAGTTCGAGCTCACGGAAACGGCGCTGATGCAGCACGGCGGGCGCACGCTCGAGATCCTGCGCCAGATTAACGGCATGGGCATGCGCCTGTCGATCGACGACTTCGGCACCGGCTATTCGAGCCTGGCCTACCTGAAGCGCTTCCCGGTCCGCAAGATCAAGATCGACCGCGCCTTCGTGCGCGAGCTCGAAGCCAGCGCAGAAGATCGCGCGATCGTCGCCGCCGTGATGGCGCTGGCGAACAGCCTGCAGCTGTCGGTGGTGGCGGAAGGCGTGGAGACGGAAGGGCAGTACGCTCTCTTGAGAAGCCACGGCTGCCAGTTCGCGCAGGGGTATTTGTTTGCGCGGCCGCTGCCTGCGGGTGAAGCGGCGCAGTTGTTGGCCAGCTCGGTGCTGGAAGCGATCGAGCGTTAACCCGCCGACCTTACCGATGTGCGTAGGGTGGTCGGCTTCGCCGACCGCGCATTCAAACGGTGTGTAAGGAAACGCGACGCGGTTTGGCAAGCGATCGTTGAACGCGTGGGCGGGAGAGCCCGCCCACCCTACGGGTAAGGGGCGGCTTTTGCGTAGTCGGCATTCAAGCAATGGCCAGGGTTACGAACCCCCGCCAAGCGGTCCTCAATGATCCAGCGTTGCCACCACGGGGGCGTGGTCCGACGGCTGTTCCCATTTGCGGGTCTCGCGGTCGATGTGGCAGGCCGTGCAGCGCTTGGCCAGCGCTTCGCTCAGCAGGATGTGGTCGATGCGCAGCCCGCGATTGCGGCGGAAGGCCATCTGGCGGTAATCCCACCAGCTGTACTGCTTCTCGGGCTGCTCGAACAGGCGGAAGGCGTCCGCCAGGCCGAGGGCCATGAAGCCTTGCAGCATGGCGCGTTCCGGCGGCGTGAAGTGGATGTGGTTTTCCCATTCGGCCGGGTCGTGCACGTCGCGCGCTTCCGGTGCGATGTTGTAGTCGCCCAGCACGGCAAGCCGCGGGTGGGCGCGCATCTCCTCGGCCACCCAGGCATGCAGGCCCGCGAACCACGCCGTCTTGTAGGCGAATTTGTCGCTGCCGATGTCCTGGCCGTTGACGACATAGGCGCAGATGATGCGCATGCCGCCGATGGTCGCGGCGATGAGGCGCTGCTGCTCGTCCTCGAAATGCGGATTGTTCTTCTGGACGTCTTCGATCGGGTGCTTCGACAGGATCGCCACGCCATTATAGGTCTTCTGGCCGCTGAAGGCGACCTCGTAGCCGGCCGCATTTATTTCCGCCACAGGGAACTTATCATCGGTCAGCTTGGTCTCTTGAATGCAGAGCACGTCTACCGGATTGGCTTCCAGCCAGGTGAGCAGGTGCTGCAGTCGGACTTTCAGCGAATTGACGTTCCAGGTAGCGATCTTCATGGGCGGCGGCGGGTCGTGGTGGGTAAAGGCGGCATGATAACCGTTTGCCGGGCAGGGCGGACAGGGCAAGGGACCTGCCGCCGCAAGCGTCCGGCTTCCCAGTTCTTGTCGCAGCCGTATTCCCCGTTACGGCATTTGCTTGTGAAACATATGCTCCGCGAATAATCTACGTCATGTGACACTTGTATTTATACGAGTAGTCCTATTTTTGTTGCTAATCCGCTCATAAGCTTGTGTCGCCAGCAATCTGCTATGCTAGAATAAATTAATAGAATAATAAATATTCTTGCTGAATATCGTGAGCGGACTGTCGGACGGTAGAAGCGTTCGTGAAAGCATCAAACTAGAGCGGCAGGATGTAACACTGTTTCTGCATGGGAATAAAGTAATTGCGCTAGTGCAACTAACGTTGTACTATTTGCAGATTGAAACATGTTCGGACGACATCATGCCTTTGCGCAATCGTGCGCACCATTTGGCACCATGCAACATGGTACTATTTGAAAATATTGTTTTTTCAATAGCAAGTGAAACCGAACGACGAATTACAAAGGACTGAAATGCGCACTGCATTCGAAGCGTGGGCCCAACGCGAAGGCCATATCGTTCGCCGCCGCGAAGACAAGCCCGAGGAATACCTCGTGTATGAAACCCAGCGCCGCTGGGTGATCTGGCAAGCGGCCCTGACGCATGGCGCCAAGGCGGCTGCCGAAGCACCGTCGAAGTTCGTTGCCAAGGAACCGGAGCACAAGCCTGCCGTCACGCAGGACGAAGCACTGGTGCGCAACCGCGTGCTCAACGAAGTCCTCGACGCATTCAGCGAACTCGATGAGGCCGCCGGCATTGAAGGCGTGCTCAAGGTGATCCAGGGCCTGAAGAAAAAGCAGAAGGCGCTGGAAGAAGCCAAGGCCTGAACATCGGCTCTGCATTCAGCTTGAAAGCCGGCCCGCAGCGTTACCGCCACTACAAGGGCGGTGTCTACGAGCTGGTCTGTGAAGCGGTGCTGGAGGCGGACCACACGCCCGTGATGGTCTACCGCGGCGCCGATGGCAAGGTCTGGGTGCGTCCACGAGACGCATTCTTCGAGACCGTGACGGTCGACGGCGTGGTCCTGCCACGCTTCGCACCGCTCGACACGCCTCCGGACACCCTAAACGCCTGAGCATCACCCTTCAGCATTTGCTCTTGCCTGCCGTTAATAGGGCATGAAGCAAACCTTGGTGGGTCACATGTCGCGTTTAATTTCCCCTATTAGTGCCCTTGTGTTCGCTGCGCCGCTCGTCCTGGGCGGCTGCGCGACGCTGTCCGATTCCCCGCAACAGCAACTCGAACTCCATGCCGTGCTCGACTATAAAGAAGTCGGCGGGGTCGGCTGCGTGCTGGGCAATGACATGGGTCGCTGGTTCGTCGTCCTGCCGGGACGGGTGACCGTCACGCGCAGCACGAAGCCGCTGGTCATCAGCTGCAAGAAGGATGGCATGGGCCTGGCGCAGGAAACCATCGGCTCGCGCGCGGATACGAGCAGCCTGATGGGCAATGTGGTGATCAGTGCGGGACTTGGGCATTTGGTGGACCGGCATTCGGGGGCGGGGTTCTCGTATCCGGCGAATATGACGGTGCTGATGGAGCCGGTGAAGTCGCGTGCGGACCTGGCGGCGACGCAGCGGGTCGAGAGCCCCATGTTCTGACCGGGCAGCAGGAAAAACAAAACAGCCCCGCAAACGGGGCTGTTTTTATTGGTGAAATAAAATTTCAGCTAGGGCGGCGGAGTGAAAGAATATTTCACCGCCGCAGCCTTCATCGGATCACACCCGATTCATCAGGAAGGTCGTCAGCAGCGGCACCGGACGGCCGGTCGCACCCTTGGCCGCGCCCGACTTCCAGGCCGTGCCCGCGATATCCAGGTGGGCCCAGGTGTAGTTGCGGGTGAAGTTCTCCAGGAAGCAGGCCGCCGTGATCGAGGCTGCGCCCGGGCTGCCGATATTGGCCAGGTCGGCGAAGTTCGACTTGAGCTGCTCGTTGTAGATCTCGCCGAGCGGGAAGCGCCAGGCCACGTCGCCGGCCTGCTTGCCCGCGTCCATCAGCTCTTCGGCCAGCGCATCGCTCGCATCGTCGTGGCGGGTGAACAGGCCGCTGGTGTGGTGGCCCAGGGCGACGATGCAGGCGCCGGTCAGGGTCGCGATGTCGACCACGACCGCCGGCTTGAAGCGCTCGGCATAGGTGAGGGCGTCGCACAGGATCAGGCGGCCTTCGGCGTCGGTGTTCAGGATCTCGATGGTGAGGCCGTTCATCGAGGTCACGATGTCGCCCGGCTTGGAAGCGCGGCCCGACGGCATGTTCTCGCAGGCGGCCACGATGCCGATGACGTTGAGCTTGAGGCCCATCTCGCCGATCGCGCGGAAGGTGCCCAGCACCGAGCCGGCGCCGCACATGTCGTACTTCATCTCGTCCATTCCCGGACCGGCCTTGATCGAGATGCCGCCTGTGTCAAACGTGATGCCCTTGCCGACCAGGACCACCGGCGCATCCTTCTTGCTGCCGCCCATGTGCTTGAGGACGATGAACTTCGGTGCTTCGTCGCTGCCCTTGGCCACCGACAGGAAGCTGCCCATCTTCAGCGCTTCCAGCTGCTTGCGCTCCAGGACTTCGATGTCGAAGCCGAATTCACCGGCCAGCTCGCGGGCGGTGTTGGCAAGGTAGGTCGGGGTGCAGACGTTCGGCGACAGGTTGCCCAGTTCCTTGGTCAGCTGCATGCCGTTCGAGATCGCCACGGCCTGCGCCAGCACAGGCTTGAGCTGGGTAACCGCGTTGGCGGCATCAAACGCGATGGTGATCTTGCGCACGCCGGCAGGCGCCGGATCCTTCTTGCTCTTTTGCGTATCGGTGCGGTGTTCGGTCTCGTTGGCCGCGATGACCAGTGCGCGCACGGCCCAGTTGACGTCGCGGTCTTTCACATCCGCGACCGGGAATGCGATAATGGCATCCTGGCTGCCCAGGGTGCCGAACACTTTCATGGCGGCGCCGATGGCGGAGCTGAAGCTTTTCTCGCTTACGGCTTCAGCGGTACCCATGCCCACCAGCAGCACGCGCGCCGCAGCCACACCGGCCACGCCACGCAGCAGCAGGGTCGAACCGGCCTTGCCGCTGATGTCGCCGGACTTGAGCGCCGCGGTGATGTCGCCGCCGGCATCGAGGGCCTTGGCAGCCTGCGACAGTTTCTTGTTTTCGAACACAGCCACTGCCAGCACGCCGGCTTTTGCGGCGGCCAGGGTGTTCTTGGTGTCGAATGCTTTTATGCTAAAGTCCATTTTTGGTTCTCCGTTTTGATGTCTGCGGCGTGCTGCCAACCGCCGTGCCTAACCTGCAATTATATCTATTGAATGATCTTTCGACGCGCCCTGCAACGTGAATTGCTTAGTTCGGCCGGGGCGACCTTCACGGTGCTGTTCACCGTCCTCGTCACCTGGACCCTGATTTCCGTCCTCGGCAAGGCCGCCGGCGGCAAGGTCGCCTCGAGCGACGTGCTGGCCCTCATCGGTTTCGCCATCCTGAATTATCTGCCAACCATCCTCACGCTCACCACCTTTATTTCGGTGCTGGCCGCGGTCACGCGCAGCTACCGCGATTCCGAGATGGTCGTGTGGTTCGCCTCGGGCATGTCGCTGCGGCGCTGGATCCGCCCGGTGCTGGGTTTCGGCCTGCCGGTGATGCTCGCGGTGGCCCTGCTGTCGCTTTACGTCGCTCCCTGGGCCGCGCTCAAGCGCACCGAATTCGTCGAGCGCTTCCAGAAGCGCGAAGACCTCAAGCGCGTGGCCCCCGGCCAGTTCCGCGAATCCTCCTCAAGCGACCGCGTGTTCTTCGTCGAGCGCTCCACCGCCGGCGCCACCGTGGTGCAGAACGTCTTCGTCAATTCGAACGACGGCAAGGCCAATTCGATCGTGGTCGCCAAGGAAGGCGTGATCGAGACCGACCCCGAGGGTGGCCAGTACCTCGTCCTCTCCAACGGCCGCCGCTACCAGGGCACGCCGGGGCAGGCAGATTTCCAGTCGATGGAATTCGAGCGCTACAAGATGCGGGTGGCGACCAAGATGCCGGTGCTCGGCGCCGACACCCCGATCAATGCGCTGCCCACGTCGGCGCTGCTGAAGGTGGAGAACCAGTACACCCGCGCCGAACTCCTGGCGCGGATGTCCGCGCCGATCGTCTGCCTGGTGCTGATGCTGCTGGCGATCCCGCTCGGCTTCGTGAACCCGCGCGCCGGCAGCTCGGCCAACATGATCCTGGCGCTGCTGATCTTCTTCACCTATAACAACCTGAACAAGCTGCTGGAGAACAGCGTCAAGCGCGGCAAGCTCGAATTCGCGATGGCCTGGTGGCCGCTGCACCTGGTGGCCGCGCTCACCGTGCTGGGACTGTTTGCCTGGCGCCTGAATGTCAACCACCGCTGGCATCCGCTGGTGCTGCTCAATGCCTGGAAGCGCCGCAGGATGGCGAAGAAACACGTCGCGAGCCGGGCGCCGACGCCGCTGGCGAAGGTGGAGGCCGAATGAAAACCCTGCAACGCTATTTCGCGGTCAGCATCGCCCAGGCAGTCGCCTTCGTGCTGGTTGCCTTCCTGGCCCTGATCTCCTTCATGGACCTGACCGGCGAACTGCCGTCGGTGGGCAAGGGCGGCTACGAGATCGGGCACGCTCTGCTCTACGTTCTGCTGCTGGTGCCCGGCAACGTCTACCAGGTGATGCCGGTGGCGGCCCTGATCGGCACCATCTACACGATGGCGCAGTTTGCGGCCAGTTCGGAATTCACCATCATGCGCGCCTCGTCGATGTCGACCCGGATGGCGGCCTGGATGCTGTTCAGGATCGGCATCGTGTTCGTGGTGATCACCTTCGTGTTCGGCGAACTGATCACCCCGCGCACCGCGCCGCTGGCCGAGCGCGTGCGCCTGGCCGCCAAGGGCTCGACCCTGTCGGCCGACTTCAGGTCCGGCATGTGGACCAAGGACAGCATCCATGCCGAGGGCGTGCGCGGCCCGGTGGTCGGCACCCGCTTCTTCAACGTGCGCCAGATCCGCCCGGACGGCCAGCTGGTCGACGTGCGCCTGTACGAGTTCGACGCCAACATGCGCATGCGCGCGCTGATCACGGCCAAGGGCGGCAGCTACAGCGGCAACAACACCTGGCGCCTGACCGAAGTATCGGAAACCATGTTCTCGAACAGCCGCACCTTGCCCGCGCCGGGCGCCCCGGTGCCGCAGGGGCAGAGCATCCAGGCCACCTTCGGCCAGGACACCGCGGCAGTCAGCACGCGCACCCTGGCCTCGTTCGACCTGGCCTCGGAAATCACACCCAAGATCCTCTCGGTCTCGCGCTCGGATCCCGAACGCATGTCGGCCAACGAGCTGGCGGTGTATACCAAACACCTGGCCGAGAACCGCCAGGAGACCGAGCGCTTCAAGACCGCCTTCTGGAAGAAGATCATCGACCCGCTCTCGATCCTGGTGCTGATGGCGCTCGCGCTGCCCTTCGCCTACCTGCATACCCGCAGTGGGGGCGTGAGCCTCAAGATCTTCGTCGGCATCATGATCGGCGTGAGCTTCCTGCTGCTGAATGCCTTGTTCGCCCACCTTGGCGTCCTGACCACGCTGCCGGCCTTCTTCACGGCGGCCGCACCGAGCACCCTGTTCCTGCTGCTGGCGCTGGGCGCCCTGTGGTGGGTGGAGCGACACTGATGACCCGTGCCCTTGTCCTGTTCGCCCACGGCGCCCGCGCCGCCTCCTGGGCCGCGCCTTTCGAGCGCCTGCGTGATTCGACCCAGGCGCGCCTGACCGATTGCCGCGTGCTGCTCGCCTTCCTCGAGCTGATGGAGCCGCGCCTGCCGGCCACGGTCGATGCGCTGGTGCTCGAAGGCGTCGACGACATCACCGTGGTGCCGGTGTTCCTGGGGCAGGGCGGCCACCTGCTGCGCGACTTGCCGCTGCTGGCCGACGAAGTCCGCGCGAAGCATCCCGGCCTGCGCCTGCAGGTAGCCGGCGCCATCGGCGAAGACGCCGGCGTGCAGGCCGCCATGACGGATTACTGTATCCGCTCGCTCGCGTAACAGGAAGGGGCCAGGCGCTCCAGTTTATTCAATATTTAGGCGTTAACACCCTTGGCAAAAGGGGCAAGATTCCGTTGGATTGGCGCCATATTGCCGCACGGAATTTAATTTCCCTCTTTAAATAAAAGTTGTCGTGGGACATCATGATTTCTGTTGCGGCTCCTGCTTCCTGCGCGGGCCCGGTCCACCAGAAACCTGCCCCCATGAGCATCGATACTACTGATTACGCGCCGGTCGGCATCGTCGACAACCGCGACATCCTGCTGAACACCCTCGCTACCGGCGAAGTCGCCGCGACCCTGACCGCGATCGACTGGGGCCAGCTGTGGGGCGGGCGCTGGGTGATCGACGGCCAGTCGGTGGCTGGCCTGTTTTCGATCTCCTACAACCCTGCGACCGACGTGACGGCGCGCCTGATTGTGAACAATGCCGCGCTGATCCCCGGCGCCGGTTCGGCGGCCACGGTGACCGTGCACTACTACGACCGCTACCAGATCGACAGCAACGGCAACCCGCTGCCCGGCAAAGGCATCGCCGAAACCCTGGTCTACAGCTTCGAAGCCGGCAGCACGCGCGACCTGGCCAGCTTCGGCAGCGATACGGTGCTGGGCGCCGCCACGGCCACCGCCAGCCCGGACCTGGCGACCCTGTCGACCGGCAGCTTCATGTCGGTGTGGCAGGCGGCAGCGGGCGGGGGCGCCATCATGGGCCAGGTCCGCAGCGCCGGCGGTGTTGCCAGCGGTGCCGCCTTCGCCATCAGCTCGAGCAGCGACGCCGCCGCCGAGGGTGCACCGGCAGTCGCCGCACTCGCGGGCGGACGCTCGGTGGTGGCCTACACCAGCCTTGACGGCGCCGGCACCCATATCGCCTTCCGCATCGTCGACGCCAACGGCAACCCCGGCGCTGAAATCGCCGTGAGCGGCGCGTCCTACGATACCGCCATGCCCGACGTGGCGGCGCTGGCCGACGGCTCCTTCGCCATCGCCTGGCGTAGTAGCGGCCAGGTGCACGTGGTGACGGCCGACGCCAACGGCAATCTCCAGGGCGGCGAACAGGTGTACGGCAGCCTCGGCACCGCCTTCAGCCCGAGCATCGCGGCGAGCGGCAATAGTTATGTGGTGGCCTGGGGCGAGATCGGCGACGGCAACGTGTATGCCGCCACCGCCGGCGGCGCGCCGCTGCTGGTGAGCGGCGACGGCCTGGCCGCCAGCGTCACGACGGCGGCCCCGCTACCAACCGTCACCGCGCTGGCAGGCGGCGGCTTCGTGGTGGCCTGGGACAGCTATGCGAACAACCCCTGGGGCTTCGCAGCCAGCGACATCTTCTTCCAGCGCTTCGATGCCGCCGGCAACCGGGTCGGCGAGATGACGCAGGCGAACATCGACGGTGGCGGCAGCCGTTACGATGCCTCGGCCACGGCGCTGAGCGACGGCGGCTTCGTCATCGCCTGGCAGTCGGAGTCGGGCGACTTCGACGCCAGCGGCCTGTTCGGCCGCCGCTTCGGCGCCGACGGCAGCGCGCTTGAAGCGCGCGAGTTCGCGCTCAACGAAATGCGCCAGGGCGACCAGGCCAACCCGGTACTGAGCGCGCTGGCAAACGGCGGCTTCGCGGCCGCATGGGTCGACACCCAGGACAACGGCACGGTGCAGGTCGAGGCCCGCATGCTGGCCGGGACCGATCCGGGCGTGCCGGCGCCGGCAGTCTCGCTGCCGAGCGTCAGCGTGTCGGCGCCTGCACCGTCACCTGCCCCGGCACCAGGCCCTGCGCCGGCACCGGTGCCAGCGCCAGCGCCAGCGCCGGCGCCCCCGATCAGCTCCGGCAGCAGCTCGGGCAGTGGTTCGTCCACCGGCGCCGCCGTCAGCGGCACCGGGGGCGCCAACCTGATCAAGGCCCTGGCGGGTGGCCAGACGATCGACGGCCTCGGTGGCATCGACACGCTGGAATACGCCGGCTACAAGGGCCTGTTCGACATCCAGCGCACCGCAGGCGGCGTCACGGTCAACGACCGCTTCGGCAACAGCGGCGTCGATACCCTCGTCAATGTCGAGCGCCTGAAGTTCGCGGATACCTCGGTCGCCCTGGATATCGATGGCATCGCCGGTCAGGCCTACCGCCTGTACACGGCCGCATTCAACCGCGCACCCGACAAGGGCGGGCTCGGTTACTGGATCAAGATGATGGACGGAGGCCAGGCGCTGGACCAGGTGGCCGCCGGCTTCACCAACAGCCGCGAATTCGCGGACCTGTACGGCGCCAATGCCAGCGACGCCCAGTTCGTCGAGCTGCTGTATCAAAACGTGCTGCACCGCGCTGCCGAAGGCGCAGGGCGCGATTACTGGATGGGCGTGCTGGCCGGCGACATGCCGCGCGAGCACGTGCTGGGGCTGTTCAGCGAAAGCGCCGAGAACCAGGCGCAGGTGATCGGGACGATCACGAACGGGATCGAGTTTACGCCCTGGGGCTGACGGCGCCGTTATCCGCGCATCGTAGGGTGGGCAAGTTCCTTGCCCACGCGGTGATAGTTAGCAATCGATCAGACGGATAGGCAGATCTTGTGATGTTTGAACGCGCGGGCGTTCGTAATTCCGGGCATTTCCCGAAATTACCCCGCCCACCCTACGGTTGATGCTCGCGTTTTGCTAAGGCTTCGCCCAGCATCACCAGCACCGGCCCATGCCCCGGCTCCAGCCCATGCGCCAGGTCCGCCAGCGTCAGCCGCATGATGCGCTGGTCCACCCGGCTGCAATTCTCCACCACCACCACCGGCAAGTCCCCCCGCCGCCCCGCCGCCAGCAGCCGCTCGGCGGTGGCCGCAGCTTCGCGCCCGCCCATGTACTGCACCAGCGTGTCGGTCTCGGGCAGGGCGGGTGGTGCGGCATTCCGCTGTTCGGGATGATCAGGCGCGGTACTGGAAGTGAAAAAGGCGACGCTGCGCGCCACGCCGCGCTTGGTCAGCGGCTGCTTGGTCGCCGCCGCTGCCGCCACCGCGGTGGTGATGCCGGGGACGATTTCGACTTCGATACCGGCAGCTTCCAGCGCGCGCAGCTCTTCGTCGGCACGCCCGAACAGCATCGGGTCGCCGCCTTTCAAACGCACGATAAGCTGGTACTTGCCGGCGCAGTCGACCAGCTGCTGGTTGATCAGGGTTTGCGCCATCGACCGCTGGCCCGAGCGCTTGCCGACCGCGATCAGGTCGGCTTTGCCGCACAGCTCCAGCATCTCGGGGATGACCAGGGCGTCGTAGAGCACGACGTCGGCCTGGGCCAGCAGGCGCGCACCGCGCACCGTGATCAGGTCTGCCGCACCGGGGCCGGCGCCGACTAAATAAACTTTGCCCAGTGCCGCCCCCATACGTCTCCTTCGCTGATTACGCCTGATCCAGACGGATCATACCCGCTGCGACGGTCTGGTGCGTGACTTCGTCGATCAGGATGAAGGCCCCGGTAGCGCGGTTGTCGGCATAGGCATCGGCCGCCAACGGCTGCTGCACGGTCAGGTGCACGCGGGCGATGTCGTTCAGCTTCAGGCCATCGGCCGGGTGGCGCTGCTGGGTGTTGACGTCGAGGATGCTGTCGACCTTCGTGATCTTGGCGCCGGTCTGGCGGGTGCCGTGCTTGATCCAGTACTTGCGGCGCGCATCGAGCGGCTCGTCCGACATCCAGCACACGTCCGCCACCACCTGTTTCAGCTGGGTAGCCGGGCTGCTGCTACCGGCCAGAAGGTCGCCGCGCGAGATGTCCAGGTATTCGTTCAGCAGCAGGGTCACCGACTGGCCGGCCGCGGCCGACTGCAGCGAGCCGTCGAAGGTGACGATCTCTTTCACGGTAGCGGCCTGGCCGGATGGCTGCACCACCAGCTTGTCGCCGACCGCCACCTGGCCCGATTCGATGCGGCCCATGTAGCCGCGGAAGTCGTTCGCTTCGTGGCCGTTGTGGCGCGCCACCAGCTGCACCGGGAAACGGAAGGGGGCGGCGTGCGATTCGTCGTAGACCGACAGCGACTCCAGCAGCTCGATCAGGGTCGGGCCTTCGTACCAGGGCATCTTGGCGGAGGCATCGACCACGTTGTCGCCGCCCAGGGCCGACAGCGGGATCGGGGTGACGTCGGTCAATCCGAGCGAGGCCGCGAATTCGCCATAGGCCGCGACGATGCGGTCATAGACGGCCTGGTCGTAATTCACCAGGTCCATCTTGTTGATGGCCACGATCACGTGCTCGATCTGCAGCAGCTTGGCGATGGTCGAATGGCGCTTGGTCTGGACCAGCAGCTCCACGCTGCCATCGTCGCCCAGCTTTACCTTCGAGACGTCCACCAGGATGATCACGGCATCGGCGGTCGATGCGCCGGTCACCATGTTGCGGGTGTACTGCTCGTGGCCCGGGGTGTCGGCGATGATGAACTTGCGCTTGGGCGTGGCGAAATAGCGGTAGGCCACGTCGATGGTGATGCCCTGTTCGCGCTCGGCTTCCAGGCCGTCGGTCAGCAGCGACAGATCGATGGTGTCGCCCACGGTGCGCTTGTGCTTCGAGCGCGAGACGGCCGCCAGCTGGTCGGCGAAGATGCCCTTGCTGTCGAACAGCAGGCGGCCGATCAGGGTGCTCTTGCCGTCATCGACGGAACCTGCGGTGATGAAGCGCAGCAGGCCGCTTTGATTCAGATTGTCTGTCATGGCGTTCATCAGAAATATCCTTGCTTCTTGCGTTTTTCCATCGAGGCTTCGGAGGTCTGGTCGTCCATCCGGGTCGCGCCGCGCTCGGTCACGTCGGTGACGGCGGTTTCGGCGATGATGTGTTCGACCGTGCTGGCATGCGAGGCCACCGGGCAGGTGCAGGAGATGTCGCCCACGGTCCGGAAGCGCACGGTGCGGGTTTCAACCGTCTCGCCTTCGCGCGCCGGGGTCAGGGGCGTCAGCGGCACCAAGAGGCCGTTACGCGGGATCACCTGGCGCTCGTGCGCAAAATAAATCGGCGGCAGCGCCAGCTGTTCGCGGGCGATGTACTGCCACACATCCAGCTCGGTCCAGTTCGAGATCGGGAACACGCGCATGTTCTCGCCCGGATGCACGCGGGTGTTATACAGGTCCCAAAGTTCGGGGCGCTGGGCCTTCGGGTCCCACTGGCCGAATTCGTCGCGGAAGGAGAAGATGCGTTCCTTGGCGCGCGCCTTTTCCTCGTCGCGGCGGGCGCCGCCGATGCAGGCGTCGAAACCGTGTTCGGCGATGGTTTCCAGCAGCGTCACGGCTTGCGCGGCATTGCGCGAGTCGGTGGCCGGGTTACGCAGGCGCACAGTGCCGCGCCGGATCGACTCCTCGACCGAGCCGACGATCAGGCGCTCTTTCAACTCCGCCACGCGTGCATCGCGGAAGGTGATGACTTCGTCGAAATTATGACCGGTGTCGATGTGCACCAGCGGGAAGGGGAATTTGCCGGGGCGGAAAGCCTTCTCGGCCAGGCGCAGCAGCACGACGGAGTCCTTGCCGCCCGAAAACAGCAGGGCAGGGTTGCTGCATTCCGCCGCCACTTCGCGCAGGATGTGGATGGCCTCGGATTCCAGGGCGTCGAGGTGGCGCGCGTTTACCGCGGTGAGCACGCCCGGGTTGTCGAATACTGTCGTCATGTGATTTGCCTTTGTGCGGATGCTTACGCAGCCACGGATTTGATGCGAATGAGTTTGCCGTCGACCACGTGCAGGCCGCATTCCTTGGATTCGGGGTTTTCCCACCACCACCGCCCGGCGCGCACGTCCTCGCCCGGCTGGACCGCCCGGGTGCAGGGCTCGCAGCCGATCGATGGATAGCCGCGGTCGTGCAGGGCGTTGTACGGAACCTGGTTCTCGTGCAGGTATTCCCAGACGTTTTCCTCCGACCAGTCGGTCAATGGATTGAACTTCTGGAGGCCGTGCGCAACGTCGTCTTCCTGCACCGCCAATTCAGCGCGGGTGGCCGACTGCGAACGGCGCTGCCCCGTGATCCAGGCCTGCTTGCCGGCCAGCGCGCGGCCGAGCGGTTCGACCTTGCGGATGCGGCAGCATTCCTTGCGCATCTCGACGCTGTCGTAGAAGGCGTTCAGGCCGTTCTGCGCCACATAGGCCTCGACCGCCTCCGGCTGCGGCTTGTACAGGGCGATCTCGTAGCCGTAGGTCTCGCGCACCCGTTTCAGCATGTCGAGGGTCTCGGCATGCAGGCGGCCGGTCTCGAGCGAGAAGATCGCGATCGGCAGCCGGGCTTTCAGGATCAGGTCGGTGAGGACCATGTCTTCGGCGGCCAGGCTGGACGCGAACACGGCCGGCGAATAATCGCGGGCAATGCGCGCCAGGATGGCCTGGGTTTCTTCGACGCGGCGGTGGAGATCGCTCATGCCCAAACTCCTCAGATGCCCGCGCCGACGTCGTTCAGCTCGGCCGGCGTACCGCGCGGCGCGCGGCGGAACAGCGGCTGCGGCTGGTCCACCGACGCCTGGTAGGTTTCCGAGAACACGGTCAGGCCCTTGAGCGCATCGTGGATGCTGCGGTCCTGGCGGGTAGCGAAGGCGTCGAAGCCGACCCGCGACATTGGCCACAACTGGTCGCGCAGCACGTCGCCGATGGCCCGCAGTTCGCCCGTGTAGTTCAGGCGTTTGCGCAAATTGAAGGCGATCGAATAGCCGCGGCCATCCGAGAATTTCGGGAAGTCGACCGCAATCACGGCGAAGCGGCCCAGGTCGTCCTTGATATCGGCAGCCTGTTCGTCCGCCGCCAGCCAGACGCCGACCTCAAGGCGCTTGTCCAGCACTTCGCGCTGGGCCTGCCACACGGCCAGCGGCACGATGATCCGGCCTTCCGGGACGGCGGCCGTATCGGCCGTTTCGCCTTCTTCGAGCTTCAGCACGCTCCAGTCGTCGTCGACGACTTCGCGGCCCTTGATGATCTGCTTGTGGGTATTAAGCATAGTGGTCTTCCCCGCTAAGTGCGCCCGCCGTGATCGGCGTGGCATAGACGTGTTCCTTGAATGGCGCGACCCCGAGGCGCTGGGCCGTGTCGACGAAGCGCTCGCCTTCGAAGCGCTCGCGCACATAGACTTCCAGCAGGCGGCCGACCACTTCCGGCATCTGCAGGGCCGAGAACGACGGCCCGATGATCTTGCCGATGGCCGCGTTGTTGCCCTGCGCCCCGCCGATCGACACCTGGTACCACTCGCTGCCGTCCTTGTCGACGCCGAGGATGCCGATCGCGCCCACGTGGTGGTGGCCGCAGGCGTTGATGCAGCCCGAGATGTTCAGTTCGATGTCGCCGATGTCGTGCTGGAAGTCGAGGTTGTCGAAGCGTTCCGCGATGGCGGCCGCGATCGGCAGCGACTTGGCATTGGCCAGCGAGCAGAAATCGCCGCCCGGGCAGGCGATCATGTCGGTCAGCAGGCCGATGTTCGGTGTCGCCAGGCCCTTGGCTTTCACCAGCTGCCACAGTTCGAACAGCTTGCTTTGCTCGACGTCGGCCAGCACCAGGTTCTGCTCGTGCGTCACGCGCACTTCGCCATAGCTGTAGCGGTCGGCCAGGTCGGCCACGAAATCCATCTGCTCGGCGGTGGCGTCGCCCGGCGGCACGCCGGTTTTCTTCAGCGACAGCAGCACGGCGGCATAACCCGGCACCTTGTGCGGCTTGACGTTGCGGTTGAGCCAGTTGGCAAACGCCCGGTTATCCGGATGGGCGGCGGCCGGATCGGTATCGTCGCGCTGTTCGTAACCGTGCGGCTGGAACCACCTAGCCACGCGGTCGAATTCTTCCTGGGTCAGGGTTTCCGGGCCGTCTTTCAAATCGACCCACTCGGCTTCGACCTGGCGGGTGAACTCCTCGACGCCCATGGCCTTCAGCAGGATCTTGATGCGGGCCTTGTACTTGTTGTCGCGGCGGCCGTGCTGGTTGTACACGCGCATCACGGCTTCGGTGTAGGTCAGCAGGTGGCGCCACGGCAGGAAGTCGCGGATGACCGAACCCAGGATCGGGGTGCGGCCCATGCCGCCGCCGGCCATGAACTTGAAGCCGACTTCGCCAAGCTCGTTGTGCACCAGCGTCAGGCCGATGTCGTGGATGGCGATCGCGGCACGGTCTTCGACGGCGCCGTTGATCGCCACCTTGAACTTACGGGGCAGGGCGATGAATTCCGGGTGGAAGGTGCTCCACTGACGCAGGATCTCGGCGAACGGGCGCGGGTCGATGATCTCGTCGGCGGCGACGCCGGCGAATTCGTCGGTGGTGATGTTGCGGATGCAATTGCCGGAGGTCTGGATGGCATGCATTTCGACCGAGGCCAGGTCTTCCAGGATGTTCGGCGTTTGTTCCAGCTCAATCCAGTTGTACTGGATGTTCTGGCGAGTCGTGAAATGGCCATACCCGCGGTCGTACTTACGGGCAATATGAGCGAACATGCGCACCTGGGCGGAAGACAGCAGGCCATACGGCACGGCCACGCGCAGCATATAGGCGTGGCGCTGCATGTAGAGGCCGTTTTGCAGGCGCAGCGGCAGGAATTCTTCTTCAAGCAGCTCACCGTTCAGGCGGCGCTGCACCTGGTCGCGGTATTGTGCGATGCGTTCGCGCACGATGAGGTGGTCGTAGTGGTCGTAGCGGTACATGGTCTCGTCCTAGGGGGCAGACCTTGCCAAAGTCTCTGCAAACATTGTCCACCCGTTAAATGGTTGGCCAAGTGTACGGACTGCTCTATATATTCCAAACTACGGAGAATTCATTTGCTTATATGCGTAACCTGAATAAGCATCTTAAAATGTCGTCTGATGCAGGATTTGCAAAACGTCGCCACAAGAACAGTCAAAAGAACAACACCACTTCATGAATCTTCACCAGCTACGCTTCGTGCGCGAAGCCGTTCGCCAGAACTACAACCTGACCGATGCGGCCAAGTCGCTGTTCACCTCCCAGCCGGGCGTCTCGAAAGCCATCATCGAACTCGAGGAAGAACTCGGCGTGGACATCTTTACCCGCCATGGCAAGCGCATCCGCGGGCTCACCGAGCCGGGCCGGCTTGTGCTGCAGTCGGTCGAGCTGATCATGCAGGAGATCGAAAGCCTCAAGCGCATCGGCAAGGAATACGCGGCCCATGACAGCGGCAGCTTCACGATCGCCACCACCCACACCCAGGCGCGCTACATGCTGCCCAAGGTGGTGCAGGCCTTCATGCAGAAATACCCGAAGGTGCGCTTGTCTTTATTGCAAGGCAATCCGAAGCAGATCGCCGACATGGTCAAGAACGACCAGGCCGACCTGGCCATCGCCACCGAATCGATCGCCGCGATCGACGGGCTGATCACCTTGCCCTGCTACCAGTGGGAACACGTGCTGGTGGTGCCGCACGAGCATCCGCTGACGCGCTCCAAGGCGGTGTCGCTGGAAGAGATCGCCAGTTACCCGGTGATTACGTATGATGCGGCCTTTGCCGGACGCAGCAAGATCGACCACGCTTTCGGGCTGCGCAGCCTGAAGCCGGACGTGCTGCTGGAAGCGATCGATGCCGACGTGATCAAGACCTATGTCGAGCTGGGCATGGGCGTGGGCATCATCGCCGGCATGGCCTTCGACCCCGAGCGCGACCGCAACCTGCGCGCGATCCCGGTGGGCCAGCTGTTCGGCATGAACGTTTCGCGGGTGGCGATCAAGCAGGGCGCCTACCTGCGCAGCTATATCTATACCTTTATTGAACTGCTGGCCCCGACGCTCAACCGCAAGATGGTCGAGTCGGCGATGCGCGGCGGCGAGAACTATGAACTTTGAGAACCAGGGAAACACCATGAATGCCAACCCCGTCGCGGAATTCTTCACCGCCATCGCCGACCACTACGACAGCCAGTTCCACGACGAAGCCGACGAGGACCGCCAGGACGACCTCGACGACGTGGCCGAGCAGGTCACCGAACTGATGCGCGGTCATACCGTGCTCGAACTGGGCTGCGGCACCGGCTACTGGACCGACGTGCTGGCCGAGAGCGCCAAGTCGGTGATCGCCACCGACATCAGCGAGGCGATGCTGAACGTGGCGCGTGAACATGGCGACGGGCTGGATAACGTGCTGTACCGCGTGGTCGATGCGCTCGACATCCCCGCCAACATCGGCGGCGACGAAAAGATCACCGCCGTATTCGCCGGCTTCCTGTGGTCGCACCTGCGCCGCGAGCAGCAGGACGCCTTCCTGGCCGGCCTGCGCGCCCGCATCGGCAAGGATGCGCTGCTGGTGATCATTGACGACGAATATGTCGAGGGTGTGAGCCCGACCGTCTGCCGCACCGACTTGCAGGGCAACACCTGGGCGCAATTCGTCGACGCCGAAGGCGGGCGCCACGAGCTGCCGAAGAACTACCCGACCGACAGCGCGCTGCGCAAGCGCATGGGCACGGCGGTACGCGAGATCAAGATCGGGCGCTGGGATTCGTGCTGGGCGCTGACCTGCCGGCTGAAGTAAGTTGAAGGGAATCCGGGGCGCCGCCAATGGCGCCGTCCGGGCTCTCGGTATCCTCGCACGTGCCTGAAACATCGCAACAAATTCGGGACGGCTTTTCCTATGGTAGCAATGCCCGATATACTCTCGAGCACTTACTGAACAGGAAGACATCGTGCTCGTACGCCGGATCGCACCACCCCTCACCGTGCTCTTGCTCGCTGCTTGCGGTGATGCCACCACCCTACCGGCCCCCGCGCTGCAGTCGCGGCAGCTCTCCGGAAGTTCGATGTCCGTGGCTGCACCGGTTGCGGCCGATTACCATCGCGTCGTCCAGCAAATCTATGTAGGCTATTTCGGGCGTCCGGCCGATGTCGGTGGACTCGACTGGCATGCAAAGGTATTGCTTGCAGCCGGCGCCCCGGTCGACATCGGCGGAATCGCTCGCGCTTACGGCAGTAATGCCATGCTGCGCACGGAGATCGACAGCTTCGGCACCAGCGCCGAATCCGCCGCCCTGTATCCCGGCAATAACGCGCAGTTTATCGAAGGTCTGTACCGCAATCTCTTCGGCCGGGCGGCTGATGCCGGGGGGCTGGCCTATTGGGTCAACCTGCTCGACCGCCAGCTGATCACGCGCGCCAGCGCGGCGATCCAGCTAATGTCAGGTGCCGTCGATACCGACACCGTCATCATCGCCAACAAGACCAGTGCCGCGAGCGCCTTTACCACCCGGATCACGACCCCGATCCAGGAGCGTGGCTACGACGGGCTGACGGCCAATGCGGTCGCGCGCACGATGCTGAACCAGGTTGGCTTGGCCACCGACCTGGCGGCCTTCAATACCACCATCGGCGCGACCCTGAGCGCGCTGGCCGGGTCGGTTGCCAGCGCCAACGGCTGGGACATCGTGGCGGCGGTGCCGGCCATGAACTCCATAGCGTCGAAAGCACCTGTGGTGCTATCGACCCAAGTGATCGCGCGCCTACCCGCGGTTCCCGTGTCGCCACCAGTGCCGGCCAGCCTGGCGGCCGCCCGTGAGGGCAGTAACCTGAAATTGTGGCTCTACGATCCGCGCAGCACCGGCAGCCTCGCCCTTTCGACCGGTCTTCCTGCGCAACGTGACGGCCGATGGCGTTTTCCAGTTCCTCGCGGCCAATGCTGATGGCAGCCTGTACCTGCAGCTCGCCGCGAGTACGCGCTACGAATTCGATACGGTGGAGCCGAACGGCAGCGCCACTACCCTGCAGCGCCGCCGCTATCAGGTGGACGTTGCGCCGAGCGGCGCTGCCACTGTCCAGGACCAGGACGCCGACGCGAGGGGGGTGGTGGCAGTTACCCTCGCCATGACTGCGGTCGCGGGTCCGGAGGTGCAGCAGCGACAGGATGCACTGCGCGCAATTGCAGCGCAGCCGGTGGCGAGCTTCCGCCAGACCTCACAATGCCAGCTGCTCGACACCGTGAGTCCGCAGCGCAGCTTCGGGACCGACGTGTCGGCCGGCTTCCCGAGAGTGCGTACGCGCCTGCCATCATTTGGCCGCGTGCGTTCCTTGATCATCCCGGTCGACTTTCCCGAAGCAACCGGCAAGGACGATCCGGGAATCCTGTTCACGCCGCTTGCGAAGGAGGTGAGTGACTTCTACGCGAGGCAATCCTACGGCCGCCTGGCCTTCGATTTCGAGATCCTGCCGAATTGGGTGCGGATGCCGTTCAACCCATCGAATTACGGGTTCACGGCGGTCAACGGTTCGGGCGACTTCACTTCCTACCGCAACAACATCTTCGCCATGATCGACAAGCAGGTCGATTTCAGCCAGTACGACGCCGTCTACATCCTGGTGCCGAAGGACTTGCCGATGTCGAAGATGGGCTATGGTCCGGCGATTACCGGCCCGACTTTCACCTTGACCGGTTACATCATCAATGGTGCGACCGGTGGTGCCGACATGTACCTGTCGCCTGGTAACGAATGGCGCTGGATGGCGCACGAAACCGGCCACGCCTTCGGTCTGGTCGACGAAGACCTTGACCACAAGACTCAGACCCTCGGCCACTGGGGAATCATGGCGATGAACCGGAGCCGCAATGCGATCGAGCACATCGGCTGGGACCGTTACCTGATGGGCTGGCTGCCGGAAGAGCAGGTGGCCTGTCTGCCGATGGCCTGCCTGGGCAGCAACGGAATCAGCGTGACCCTTGGCCCGCTGGTGCGCCAGAGCCTCGACACCAAGGCCGCAATGGTGCCGCTTTCCAGCACGAAGATCCTTGTCATGGAATCGCGCAAGAACGAAGGTTATGACCATATCGCCAGCAACAACGAAGGCGTCTTGGTCTACACCGTGGACATGACGATCGGTACGCTCAAGGGTGGCTACCGCACAGTGCGAAGGCCCGGCTCGATCGACCCGGCTTTCGAGGACGCTGCATTGCGAGTGGGCGAATCCGTGACCGTGGATGGCGTGACGGTCACGGTGACGGCTTCCAGCAAGGATGGCGATACGGTGAAGGTCAGCCTGCCGTAAGTCAACAGCAGGGGGAGTAGATCAGAATCCCCGGCTGCCCAACCCGATCCCGATATTACCGCCGCCGGACATGCCGCGCGGCCCCTGGCCGCGGCCGCCACCTTCCGGTTTGCCGCCGCTCCGCTCCGGCCGGCCCTCGCTTCTCTCCTGACCTCCTCCCCCAGGCTGTCGTTCCAGCATGGAAATTCATCGGCGGGCCAGTCGCTCAAGGGAATGGCACCGCGCCGCGCAGGACGAGGAGCAGGGAAGCGGCAAGGACGAGGGTGGCAAGTTTCATGGGTTCGGGGCGAAGGAAGGAGGGCACATTGTCTATTGCCCACGCGTTAAGCGCGGTTATCCAGCTGTGCGCAAAAGTTGCAGTTAAAAAAGCTGCGTGTAGGGCTTTTGCGTGCCGACAAGCTGAATTAACACACACTATGGTGAACTGCTGGCCAGCCCCAAAGCTTGCGCGGAGGCCATTGCAGTCACGCGAGTATCGATTCTTAAGATTCTCGAAGTTCGCTCTTCATAAAAACTCTCCAATTATTTCAGCTGTTGCTTTGCAGCGACCATTTAGCGCCATTCAAACCAAACATCGGCCCTGTTTCCTTGATAGCTTCTTGTTCCGCATTATATGATTGCAACAAACAGTGCCTGGAAGCAATTCACACTGCATATCAACATTCGCTCAAGCGTTATACAAGCTGCAGCGAACCATCTTGCAACCGAGCGAACGACGCTCACGACAAAGGATTTTCACGCATGGCAAACGATTTGGATGAAGTGACCGGGGCAATCAATGAGAGTGGCCGCGATGTCAACGTCATCAACAAGCAGATTTCCGTTCAAATCGGCAGCGGCACCCTGGCCTTTGAAATCGCTCTGTGGACGATCCTCCCAGCCATAGGCGCCCTGGCGCTGCTGACCGATGCGCTGCCGCGGACATATGGCCTGGGACTGCTGGTGCTGGGTGCCGTGCCGGGCTTGATTTTCCAATTCATGAAAGTCTTTGCCTTGGCTTATCTGCGCAAGCTGCAACAGAAAATCCAGGCTGATGCATCGCAGATCGACAATTACCTGGAGCAGCGCGTCGTCGTCCTGAACAACGTGGTGGGCCTGGTCGCGAAAGCGATCGATCTCGACAAGGACGTCATGAAGACGGTAGCGGCCTACCGGAGCGGGCACAACGCCGATGCCGAACGCAATCAGGCATCGCAAAAGATCGACGGGATTTTTTCGCGCATTAGTCTGGCCTGCGAGGCTTACCCCGATCTGAAAGCGCAAGCCGTGATCGCCGATGCCATGCGCCAGAACAGTTATCTCCAAAAAGAGATTACCGCGGCGCGCACGCTTTACAACGATACCGTCGGGATGTGGAACCAGGACATCTTCGCCTGGCCGACCAAGCAGATCGTTGCGGCGCGGGCAGGCTATACCACGCGCATTCCTTTCACGGCCTCCGCTGAAACCAAGGCTGCCGCCCGGAGCGTCTTCTTTTGATCGACGACGTCCATGAGCCGCTGGAGCAGTACGCGTCCTATTTCAAGACTGCTCACGTCACGAATACGTCGGAATTTTTCGAGGACCTCGTGCGCCGCTCCGGCGTCGACGAGAATGCGAATATCCAGACGGTGGGGCAACTGCGGGAGCTCGAGGCGCAGGCCGCGGGCGCAGGTTCCACCAACAAGTGGTGGCGCGTCCTGCGCTTCGTCACCATCATGGTCGCGGTGCTGACGGCGCTGTATGTCGTCGCCAATTACTCCTGGCCGTGGCTCGTGGTTCCGGGAATCGTGTTTGCGCCTGCGATCCATGTGCTCAACCGCGTCATCAACGATTCCGATGCGCAGTTAAAGCGACTCCGGGAAGCCTGCGACGAGAAACGTGCCGTGGCCTGGGGTCAAATGGCGCCATTGAACTGCTTGTTCGACTGGGATATCGTGGCGAAGCTGATGCAGAAAACGGTGCCTCGCATTGCATTCGACCCGTATTTCAGCAACGGCCGCATGGACGAGCTGCGCAAGAGCTTCGGCTGGGCTGACCATCTTGGCGACGCCCACTCGATCGTGTTCTCCCACAGCGGTGTCTTGAACGGTAATCCCTTCATTCTCGCGCGTACCCTGTCGCACTGGATGGGCAGCAAGACCTACCATGGCGGGCTCGATATCAGCTGGACGGAACAGTACCGCAACTCGCAAGGCAAATGGGAAACCAGGACCCACCACGAGACCCTGCGTGCATCGATCGAGCGTCCTTTCCCCGAGTACGAAAACCAGACGTTCATCGTCTACGGCAACGAAGCGGCGCCCGACCTCGTATTCAGCCGCCAGCCTTCGAAACTCTCCAAGCTCGAAGACGGCTTGTTCGACAAATGGCGGACGAACCGCGCCATCAAGAAGCTTGAGGCAAAGTCGCGCGATGTCGGCGAAGGAAAAACGTTTACGGTCATGTCCAACCGGGAATTCGACGCATTGTTCGATGCCACGGACCGCAACCATGAAGTGCAGTTCCGGCTGCTGTTCACACCATTGGCGCAGCAGGAAATGCTGAAGCTGCTCAAGGACAGCCAGACAGGTTTCGGTGACACGTACGTGTTCGAGAAAACGCAGATGATCAATGTCGTGGAGCCGCGGCATATGCGCCGCACCGATATCAGCGGCGACCCGCAGAAATTTCATGCCTACGAACTCGCCCACGCGCGAATGTTTTTCAACGGTTACTACAACGATTTCTTCAGGTCGTTCTACTTTGGGATTGCCCCCCTGCTCGCCATCCCTTTGTACCAGCAGCATCGGCCTCATGCTGACATTTATAAAGACACATACTCGCACAAACCCTGTTCCTGGGAGCATGAAGCGATTGCCAATTACCACGGCGAGGCAGTGTTCAGCCATCCCGAGTGCGTTACCCGAAATATCCTGAAGACATCCATGCAACACGAGGCCGATGGATCACAGAATGTGCGGGTGACGGCGAGCGGATTCGGAAGCATCGGGCGCATCCACCATGTCTCGGTCCGTGGTGGAGATGGCCGCTCCCATCAGGTTCCGGTTCGTTGGGACGAGTATTTCGAGGTCCAGAACAGCGCCAATATGCTGGTAAGAGAAACGATTTCGCCAGGCGAGGTGTCGAGGGATGCCGCTACAGACGGCAATGATGTCGCACTGCCCCCAGCGTTTTTGCAGCGTGGCATCGATGCCGGCAAAGCTGTCCTGCGCCGGTCGATTGTTTCGGCGGTCTTGCCCAGTCATGGCTGAAGCATCTTTGTGACTCGGTGGCAGAAGCGGGCTGGTCGGACTTGACTGTCGCTGAAAGAAAAACTGCCGCGAGCGCGGCAGTTTTTCTATGAAGTGCGGTGAGGCTTAGCCGACCACATCGGTCTCCACCGTATTGCCGGCCTTCTGCTTCTTGCCCAGTGCCACGCGCTGCTCCCAGAAGTGCGCATTCTTGATGCCCAGCGCCACCGGGTCGAACACCGGATCCTTGCCCAGCTTCTTCTGCGCTTCGTAGTCGCGCAGGCACTTGAAGGCGACGTCGCGCATCAGGACGATGGCGACCAGGTTCAGCCAGGCCATCAGGCCAACGCCCAGGTCGCCCAGCGCCCATGCCACGTCGGCGGTCTTCACCGCGCCGTAGATGGTGGCGCCGATCATCGCGACCTTCAGCACCACGCCCATCCACGGACGCTTGGTCGTGCGGTTCAGGTAGGCGATATTGGTTTCGGCGATGTAGTAATAGGCCACGATGGTGGTGCCCGCGAAGAACAGCAGGGCGATCGCGACGAACAGCGAGCCGAAGCCCGGCATCACGTTTTCCAGCGCGGTCTGGACATAGCCCGGACCGGAAGCCACGCCCTGGACGCCGACGAACATCGGCGTGCCGTTCGGCGCTTCCACGTTGTACTGGCCGGTAATCAAGAGCATGAAGGCGGTGGCCGAGCACACGAACAGGGTGTCGATATACACCGAGAAGCCCTGCACCAGACCCTGCTTGGCCGGGTGGCTCACTTCCGCCGCCGACGAGGCATGCGGGCCGGTGCCCTGGCCGGCTTCGTTCGAGTATACGCCGCGCTTGACGCCCCACATGATCGCCTGGCCGATGATGGCGCCGAAGGCCGCGTCCGCACCGAAAGCCGAGCTGAAGATCAGCTGCAGCACGCCCGGCAGCTTGTCGATGTTGATGGCGACGATCACGCAGGCCACCAGGATGTAACCCAGTGCCATGAAGGGCACCACGTATTCGGCGAAGGTGGCGATGCGGCGCACGCCGCCGAAGATGATGAAGCCCAACGCCAGCGCCAGCGCGATGCCGGTATACGTTGTGTCGATGCCGGCGGCGGTCTTCAGGCTTTCCGCGATCGAATTGGCCTGCACGCCCGGCAGCAGCACGCCGGTGGCGAGGATGGTGACCAGGGCAAAGGTCACGGCATACCACTTCATGCCCAGGCCTTTTTCGATATAGAAGGCAGGGCCGCCGCGGAATTCCTTGTTGATCGGCTCCTTGTACACCTGGCCGAGGGTCGACTCGACGAAGGCCGAGCTGGCGCCGAGGAAGGCCATGACCCACATCCAGAACACTGCGCCCGGGCCGCCGAAGGTGATGGCGGTGGCGACGCCGGCGATGTTGCCGGTGCCGACACGGCCGGCCAGGGTCATGGTCAGGGCCTGGAACGACGAGACGCCCTGGTCGGAACTTTTACCGTCCCACATCAGGCGTACCATTTCGCCGACGTGGCGCAACTGCAGGAAGCGCGAGCGGATGGAAAAATACAGGCCGACGCCCAGGCACAGCGCGATCAGCGCAGGACTCCAGACATAGCCGTTGATGGCAGTGACCAACTCGTTCATTGCTTTGTTCCCCGTAGCTGGCAACGCAAATGCGTGCCTGTGATCGATCATGGCCGGGAACGCTGCCCGGCCGCTTGTGGGTCACAAAGATACCTGAAGAGTTATGTGTTTCCTATCGTTATTTTTCGCTACGGTGCTCAGCGCAGGTGGACCGGCGCAGTCGTCGTCCCCTCGCGCACCTCGATCGCCGCATCGTCGAAGCCGGGCGGCCCGAAACGGCCGGCGGCGTTGCGGCTGAAACCATAGTTCTCGCGCGGGATGCCGATGAAGTTGCGGTCGAGTTCGCCGTTATCGTTTTCGTCCTGGTAGGCAAGCACGGCCCAGGTGCCAGCCGGGATGTCCTTCAGGCTGACCACGACCTCGCTCGCTTGCGCCGGCACCGAGGCGCTGTACAGGCATTGCTTGAGGAAGCGCTCGCGGTCGCATACGGCGACATTGACCTTGCCTTTGCCGGCGCTCACGCCCGTTACCCGGACTTCGACCGTGGCGGCTTGCGCCGGACCGGCTGCCAGCAGCAACGTGCAGCAGAGGAGGGCGGTAAATTGGATTCGCATCGTGTTCCTTTCGTGATTCATGTTGTTTGTACCGTCGATGACCCGCACGCCAGCGGCGCTCCCGGGCGCGCGGGCAGGGCCTATGGTAGGCTCTTGCCATTCCGTTCACAGGTCGATCCATTCCCATGTTGCTCAACGCCTTCATCGTCGTGCTCACCGTCGTGCTGATGGAAGGGTTTTCCATCGTCGCGCACAAGTACGTGATGCACGGGTTCGGCTGGGGCTGGCACAAGTCGCACCACGAACCGCGCACCGGCTGGTTCGAGAAGAACGACCTGTACGCCGTCGTGTTCGCGGGCGTCGCCATCGCGCTGATCTGGTTCGGCACCGAAGGCGCGCACCCGCTCGAATGGATCGGCGCCGGCATGACCGCCTATGGCCTGCTGTATTTCGTCGCCCACGACGGCCTGGTGCACCGGCGCTGGCCCTTCAAGGTCACCCCGCGCAGCGGTTACCTCAAGCGCCTGTACCAGGCCCACCGCATGCACCATGCGGTCGAGGGCAAGGACGGCGCGGTCTCCTTCGGCTTCCTGTACGCGCCGCCCGTGGACCGCCTCAAGCGGCAGCTGCAGGCGCTCCATGGGGGGCGCTTGCAGCGCCACCCGGACGCTGCCACAGCCCCGCAGGACGCGGACGCGCCATCACACCCGCAGGGCGAACGCGCGAGCTGAGCGCAAGCCCGGCGCCCTTGGCCAGCAGCCAGAGTTTCATGGCCTTGGTCGTGCCGGCGCGCTCGTCCCAGGCGTGCGCGCCGCGCCGCTTCACCTCGATCCCGATCTGGCGGTACACGTTGCGCGCGCTCGCAATCGCCCAGGCCGAGCGCAGCGGCAAGGCGGCAATGCCTTCCAGCGCCGAGTCGTAATAGGGTTCGGCCTCGTCCACCAGGCGCGCGGCCACCTTTGCCAATGCAACGCGGTGGCGCGGGTCGGCCACTTCCTCGGGCGGAATGCCGGCCTCGACCAGCCATTGCGCCGGCACATAGGAGCGCCCCATGCGCGCGTCTTCCACGATGTCGCGCGCGATATTCGTCAGCTGGAAGGCCAGGCCAAGGTCGCAGGCGCGGTCCAGCACCCGCGGGTCGCGCGCGCCCATGATCGAGGCCATCATCAGGCCCACCACGCCGGCCACGTGGTAGCAGTAGCGCAGGGTGTCGCCAATCGTCGCGTAACGCACTTCCCGCACGTCCATCGCGAAGCCGGCCAGGTGGTCGAGTGCGTAGCGCGGCTCGATGCGGTGGCGCAGCGCGACTTCCTGGAAGGCGGCAAAGGCGGGGTCGCTCATTGCTTCGCCGCCATAGGCGCGGCGGGTCTGCGCTTCCAGCATCGCCAGTCCGGCGGCCGGGTCGTGCTGCGCATGATGTGCGACATTAAAACCCAGCTCCTGGCCGTCCACCACGTCGTCGCAGTGGCGGCACCAGGCGTACAGCATCAGCACGCTGCGCCGGGTGGCCGGGTCGAACAACCTGGCCGCCGCGGCGAAGCTCTTCGAGCCGACTTCGATGGTGCGGGTCGCATGATCCATCAAGGCTTCGCTCATGCCAGGATCCCATCCCGCAAATCTTCCACCATCAGGCCGGCGGTGGCCTTGGCCGAGCCGATCACGCCGGGCACGCCCGCGCCCGGATGGGTGCCGGCGCCGACCAGGTACAGGTTGGACAACACGCTGTCGCGGTTGTGCGGGCGGAACCAGGCGCTCTGGGTCAGGATCGGCTCCAGCGAGAAGGCCGAACCGACGTGGGCATTGAGCTGGTCGCGGAAGTCGAGCGGCGTGAAGATGCGGCTGGTCACCAGCTGGCTGCGCAGGCCGGGCATGTAGCGCTTCTCGAGGTAGTCGAAGATGCGGTCGCGGTAGCGCGGGCCTTCGACCTCCCAGTCGATCGGCGCATTGCCCAGGTGCGGCACCGGCGCCAGCACGTAATGGCTGCCGCAGCCCGGAGGCGCGAGCGACGGGTCGGTCACGCAGGGCGCATGCAGGTAGAGCGAGAAGTCGTCGGCCAGCGTCTCGCCATTGAAGATGTCCTTGATCAGCTCGCGGTAGCGCGGGCCGAAGCAGACCGTGTGGTGCTGGAGCTGCTTGTGGTGATGGTCCAGCCCGAAGTAGAGCACGAACAGCGAGTTGCTGAAGCGCTTCTTCTGCAGGGCCTGGCCTTCGGACGCGCCGCGCGGATGGGCGCCCAGCAACGCGGCATAGGTGTGCACCACGTCGGCGTTCGAGGCCACGGCATCGGCCGGGAAGAAGCGCCCGTCCTCGACCCGCACGCCGCTGACGCGGTTGCCGCTCGCTTCGATGCGGGCCACCGGGGCATTGAGTTCAATCTTGCCGCCGATGTCCTCGAACAGCTTGACCATGGCGCGCACCAGTGCGCCGGTGCCGCCGCGCGGGAACCAGACGCCCCATTTGCGCTCCAGCGCGTGGATCAGCGTGTAGATCGAGCTGGTGGCGAAGGGGTTGCCGCCGACCAGCAGCGAGTGGAAGGAAAAGGCCTGGCGCAGGTGCTCGTCCTGGATGAACTTGGCCACCAGGCTGTACACGCTGCGCCACGCCTGCAGGCGCGCCAGTTGTGGGCCGGCCGCGATCATGTCGCGGAAGGACAGGAAGGGCACCGCGCCCAGTTTCAGGTAGCCTTCTTCGAACACGGCCTTCGAATAGGCCAAAAAGCGTTTGTAGCCTTCGACATCGGCCGGGTTGAGCGCGTGGATCTGGCGGTCCAGCGCTTCCTGGTCATTGACGTAGTCGAAATGGCTGCCGTCTTCCCAGCACAGGCGGTAGAAGGGCGCGACCGGCAGCATCTCGACATAATCGCTCATGCGCTTGCCGGCGGCGGTGAACAGCTCTTCGATGCAAGACGGATCGGTGATCACGGTGGGGCCGGCGTCGAACACGAAGCCCTGGTCTTCGTAAACGTAAGCGCGCCCGCCCGGCTTGTCGCGCTTTTCCAATAAGGTGACCTGCATGCCGCTGGCCTGCAGGCGGATCGCCAGTGCCAGTCCGCCGAGGCCGGCGCCTACCACCACGGCCTGTTTCTTGTCCTTGTTGCTCATACTTGTGCGGCTTTCCTGATCTGGTCGGGATGGATTTTGAGTGCGGCGGACAGGGCTTGCCCGACCGGCACCGGCGGCTTGCCGCTCAGCAGGCGCGCCTTGTCGCGCAGGCGCAGGCGCCCGGCGTAGAAGCGCGCGATGAGCGGCGCCGGCAAATGGTAAAAACGCTGCATCACGCGCCAGCGGCATTCGGGGCTGCCGGCCAGGAACAGCATGCGGTTGAGCAGCCGGAAGAAGCGCTGGCCCTGCCACGCCTGCTGCGCCTCGAAGCGGATCGCAGCGAACAGCGCCGGCGCCTGCAGCGCCGCCGGCTCGCCGGCCAGGGCGGCGATGCGGTCGGCCAGGCGCACCGCATGCGGCAGCGAATAGCCAGTGGTGGGGTGGAACAGCCCGGCGCGCAGGCCGGCAGCCGGCTGGCCGCCGAGCGCCGTCCAGTGCGCGTCGAAGTCGCCCGCCAGCACGATCGGCAGCGAGCCGTGTTCTTCGCGCAGCACCTCGACAATGTCCCAGCCGCGCCCGCGCGCATAGGCCGCAATGTTCGCGCGCAGGCGCTCCGGCTCCCAGGCGGCGGTATCGACGTAATGCGTGTCTTCGACCAGCACCCGGTCCGGGCCGAAGGGCAGCAGGTAGACGAAGCGGTAGCCACCGTCCTGTTCGACGCTGGCATCCATGATCACCGGCGCGCTCAAACCGTGCGGCGCGCCAAGGCGCAGCTCCTGGCCGAGGAAAGTCTGGTAGCCGAGCGACATGTGCGAGGTAGGGCGCGGGCCCCGCCCGTCGATGACCGCAGCAGCTTCCAGGGTCTCGCCACCGGCCAGGCGCACCGTGGTCGGGGTCACGCCCTCGATCTGCGCGCCCAGGCGCAAGTCCGCACCCAGCGCGGCTTCGATCACGCGCGCGAAATCTTCGGAGGCGATGCTGGCATAGCCGCCTTCGAGCGTGCGCGCCAGGTTCGGGAAGACCACGTCGTAGCGTGGCCAGCGGTGCGACACGAGGGGCGCGATCCACGCCAGCTGTTCGTGCGTCAGGTCGCTGTCGTGGAAGGACCAGGTGTGGTTGCCGCCAATGTGCTCACTCGCTTCGAGCAGCAGGATGCGCAGGCCGGGACGCAGGCTGCGCAGGCGCCAGGCAATCAGGCCGTTGGCGAGTCCGCCGCCGGCCAGGATCAGGTCGTAGGGCTCCTTATCCACCGCTGGCCACACCTTGTATCGGTTGCGGCAGACGCCGCAATTGCAGGGCGTCTTCGACCAGGTCGGCCGCACGGGGCGCACCGCCGCTGGCCGCGACGCTGCCCGCCAGCGCATCCAGGCGCGTGGCGAAACTGTTCTCGTCGAGCAGCCGGCGCAATTGCGCCGCCAGGTGGGCGCTGCCGGAGAAGTGGGGCGAGGCCTTCAGGCCGATGCCGGCATGGACGATGCGCGCGGCGGCGCCCGGCTGGTCGAAGGCGATCGGCAAGGCCAGGATGGGCGTGCGCGCGGCGATGGCGTCCATCACCGTATTCAGGCCCGCATGCGACACCACCGCATCGGCGCGCGCCAGCGCGGCCTGCTGCGGGGCGAAGGCGCAGACCCAGGTGGCGCCAGCCCGCTCCAGCGCCCGCTCCTGGGCCGCATCGAGGCCGCCGCAATGGGCGACCAGGAGCTGGGCGTCGAGCTGGCGGCAGGCTGCCGAAATACGTTTGAACAGCGCCAGGCGCTGGCCCTGCAGGGTGCCGAGCGAGGCAAACACAAAGGGGCGGCCGGGCGCGATCTCCGGCAGGGGCGACACGTCACTGCGCGGGTTGGACGCACGCAACGGCCCGACATGGTGGAAATGTGGCGGCAACGCGCGCCGCGGGAACTCGTAGCCGGCCACGGTCTGGCTGACCTGCACCAGCGGCGACAGGCAGTCGTGCAGCGCGCCGCGCGGCGACAGCCTGAGGCGGCGCGCATTGGCTTCGATGCTGCGGCGGTGCGGCGCCATCATCCAGTCGTAGACCCGGGTGCTGCCCTCGACGATCTTGTGGGCGCGCTCGCTGTCTTCGTACCCGAAGGGCATTACGGGCAGCGGAATGCCCGGCTCGCGGTTGACCGGCAGCGCGCAGGCCACCGAGGCGAAGGGCATGCCGAGGCCTTCGGCCACCAGGCCGCCGGCTGCTTCCATCTGATCGGCGATGAGGGCGTCGATCCCGAGCGCTTCGATCGCGCGCGGCAGTTCGCGGCACAGCATGTCGGTGCCGGCGGCCATGTCGAGGATTACCCGGCGCAGCCCCAGCGGCCCGCCGGGATTGGCGGCCAGCTGCAGGGACGCGTCCAGCGAACCTGGTGGATGGGTGCCGGCGCCGATGGCGTGGAAGCCAACCCGGGGATCGCGGATGAAGCGTGCCGCGTCCGGACGGTGCAGGAAGGTCACGCGGTGGCCGCGCGCCACCAGCTCGCCGGCCAGCGCTTCGAGTGCGTTGAAGTGGCTGTAGAACGCAGGTGCAACTACCCCGAAATGCGCCATGCGATCGCTTTCCGCCGGGTTCAGTTGACGTGGACTTCGCGCACGCGCGCAGCCACGGGATCGGCATAGGGGCTGGCGTCGGCTGCCAGGCGCATGCGCGAACGGCCCTGCGCGAACAGGCCGTCGACGAAGCGGCGGGTGCGGCCGCCGGCGCCGAGCGCTTCGCCCAGGTGGCGGTCGGCATCCATCAGGTGGGCGGCCAGGCGGCGCTGCGCTTCTTCCTGGCCGAGCGAGGCAAGCAGGGTGGCCTTGCCGAGGTCCTTGCCGGTGTCCTTGCCGGTCAGCGCGCTGTCGGTGCCGGGAATGTCGTAGAAGTCGTCGCGGATCTGGAAAGCGTGGCCGGCCGCCAGCGCGAAGGCGCGCAGCGATTGCGATACACCCTCGCAGGTCTGGGCGACGATCGCGGCCATGTCGACCGCCACGCCGAGCAGCACGCCGGTCTTGAGTTCATTGGTGGTGGCGATCGCGTCCGGCGTGCGCGCGCCGGCGCCATGCAGGTCTTCGAACTGGCCGCGCACCAGGCCTTGGGTGCCGATAGTCTCGGCCAGGCGGGCCACCAGGCGGGTACGCGTGATCGGCGGGATGTCCTGGGCCGCGGCCAGCACCCCGAAGGCGCGGCTGAGCAGGGCGACCGAAGCCAGGATGGTGACGTCTTCGCCGTACTCGACGTGGATGGCCGGTTTGCCGCGGCGCAGCTGGGCATTGTCCATGCACGGCATGTCGTCCAGCATCAGCGAAGCGGCGTGCACCATCTCGACCGCACAGGCGACGTCCACCAGGGCCGGCGAGGTGCAGCCGAGGTCGCGCGCCACCAGCATTACCAGCAGGGGGCGCATGCGCTTGCCTGCGCTGAGGGCGCCGGCACGCATCGCCGCAGCGAGCATGTCGGCCTGGCTGCCGGAATCCGCCAGCAGGTGGGTGATGCGCTCCTCGATGGTGCCGCGCATGCGCTCCAGGTCGACATGGTGATCGTCGCCATGCCCGGGCTTGCCGAACTCCCCGAGCCCGCTGATCCCGTCCATCCGCCGTGTCGCTGTAGTCATGCGCTACTCCTTTTTGCCGAGTGCAGGGAATGAAAATTAATAAATCCGACCTCGATGATACATGATCAAAATGCTAACGAATCACATAGTTTTCAATCGTGCGAGTGCCTGCGCAGATTGCCGCATGGTCGTGCCGACATAGTAAGCTTGAATTAAAGGCCACGCCTCTGCGTTTGCCCCTGTGCGGGCAGCTTAACGGGTCAATCTTGGGACGTGGGAAAGGCCAATGCCGGCGAGTGCCGGCATTGGTCCGGTCCCGCGGCGGGGACCGGTGACGGCGATCCGCAGGGGCGGGATCGCCGGAGGGGACGATTGCTTAGAACGAGTGGCGCACGCCCACGGTGAACACCGACGGATCGGCGCCCAGTGCGGTGGCCGGCGGGGCGACTGCGGTCGACGACGAGCTGATCCCGAACACGCCGCGGCCGTTGTTGCGCAGCTGGGCGTAGGTCGAGTAGATGTTGGTGCGCTTCGACAGTGCGTAGGTGTAGGCCAGCGACACGGTGTTGCCCTTGGCGCCGCTCTCGATCTTCTGCTGCTGGAAGTTCAGGAAGAATTTGTTCGGGCCGGTGGTGAAGGCCGCGCCCAGGTTGGCGTTGGTGTATTCGTTGTTGGCGCCGGTCTGGTCCGCCTGCAGGTAGTTACCCTTGATTTCGAAGGCACCCATGGTGAAGCCCGCGCCGAAGGCGAGTTCCTTGTCGTCGCCCGTGGACAGGCGCTCGATCACGTGGTAGCCGGCGCCCAGGTAGAGGCCGCCGGTCTTGTACTCGAGCGACAGGCCCATCAGGTCGCCCGACGGTTCGACGACGCGTTCGCCGGTCGAGTAGGCGGCATTGAGCGTGAAGCCGCTCATGGCGTCGCTCTTGTAGTTGACCGAATTGGCCAGGCGGCGGGTCAGGCGGTTGGTGGCGAAAGCCGACAGGTTGGTGCCGAACATGCCTTGGCCCAGGATGTCGGTGGCGGCGGCCACTGCGGCGATCGGGCTGTATTCGCGGCCGACGGTGACGGTACCGAAGGCGCCCTGCAGGCCCACCACGGCGCGGCGGCCGAACAGCGAGGAATCGGCGGCGCCGGTGTCGAGGGCGACGCCGGCCTCGATGTTGAACAGTGCTTTCAGGCCGTTGCCCAGGTCTTCGGTACCGCGGAAGCCGATGCGGCTGCTCGACTGGTTGCCCGAATTGATCACAGTGCGGCTGTCTTCACCCGGTGCGTCGGTGTCTTCCACAGCGACCGCTGCGTCCATCACGCCATAGATGGTGACGTTGCTCTGGGCGTGGGCGAACAGCGGGAGGGTGGACAGCAGCGCAGCTGCCAGGTACTTGAACTTCATGCAAATCTCCAGTTGGTTTGGACAGGATGCCGGGTTCGCAGATGAACCCGGATCGACCCGAATCTTAACCAGTGAATATTTCCGCTTAGTGACAGCTTGATATTTGGCAGCTTGCTATTTGACAGGCCGCAATTTGACAAGTCGGCATGGGGCGTGCGGCAAGCAGGGAGGTGGCAACCCGGTCAGGCCGCCGACTGGAGGAGGACTATATGGTGCGCTCGGCGAGCGGGAGCACAATGTCGATGCGGGTGCCGGTGGGTTCGTCGGCGCTGATGCTGATCTCGCCGTCCATGGCCCACACCCGCTCGCGCATGCCCACCAGACCGAGCGATGCGGCCTTTTCCATGTCTTCGGCGCGGATGCCGCGGCCGTCGTCGCGGATCGTCACCAGCAGTTCGCCGTCGATGCGGTCCAGGTTGAGCACCACGCTGGTGGCGTCGGCGTGGCGGGCGATATTGGTGAGCGCTTCCTGGACGATGCGGAAGATGGCCGTGCTGGCGCTGTCGTCGAGGCGCAGCTCGTTCTCGTCGGCCATCAGGATGCAGGCTATATTATGGCGCTCGACGAACTCGTCGCGCAGGCCCTGCAGCGCGAAATACAGGCCGCCTTCGTCGAGCGCGCGTGGACGCAGGTTGGTGGCGATGCGGCGCAGCGAGGCGATGGCCGTCACCAGGTTCGATTCCATGCCTTCGATCAGGTGGCGGCCGGGCTCGGGCAGGCCATTGCTGCGCTGGAGCAGGGTCAGGTCCATGCGCAGCGAGGCCAGCAGCTGTCCGAGGTCGTCGTGCAGTTCGCGCGCGATATGGGTGCGTTCTTCTTCGCGGATGGTCTGCAGGGCCGAGGACAGCTGGCGCAGCTGGTCGTGCGAGCGCGCCAGCTTTTGCTGCACCAGGTGACGCTCGGAGACATCGCGCAGGATTACGGTGCAGATTTCCTGGCCGTCTTGCTCGACGCGCGAGATCGAGCCTTCGATCGGGAACAGCTGGCCGTTGGCGCGGATGCCGGTAACCGCATAGTCGGTGGCGCGGCGCCCGGCACGTCCTGCGCCGGCCGGGAAGTAATCGAGCGGGCTACGCGCCTCGCGCCCGGTGGACTGGATGAAGCGCGACAGCGAGCCCCCCTGCATGGCGGAAACGCTGGTCGCAAACATGTGGGCCGCTGCCGGATTGGCGAACAGGATGAAGGCATGCTCGTCGATCGAGAGGATGGCGTCGCTGGCGCTGTGGACGATGCGACGGCCGTCGAGCTCGCGCACCGTGCGGCGTACGCTGCGGGCACGGCGCATTGCCGCTGCGGTTGTGCCGGCGCAATAGCCACTGATAAAGCCGAACACGAGTACCGCCGCGCCCGCGCGGCTGCGGCGTTGGCGTCGCTGTGGAGTCATGCGGGAATGCCACAAAGATGGCCGGGGAGGCCGGAAGCTCTACATTACGTGGCGGGGTGGGGATGGAGGTTGATGTCCGACAAAGGGGGCGGGCGGCCCGTGCAGGGCCGCCGCGGACGCTTACATCTGCTTGAACAGGTGCAGGAAACTCCGGCTCACTTCCAGTTTCTCGGGCCGCCCCTTGACCAGCACCAGGTGGCGCCCGCGGATATCGCGCGTCACGCCTTCGATCGCATTGACGTTGACCAGGGTGGCGCGGTGGATCTGCCAGAACAGCGACGGGTCGAGCTCGTCGGCCAGGTCGCGCACCGGCTTGCGGATCAGGGCCTCGAAACTGGCCGTCTGGACGCAGGTGTATTTCTCGTCCGAGCGGAAGAACAGGATGTCTTCCACCGGGATCATGCGCAGGTCCTGGCCGATGCTGGCCTGGATCCATTGCAGGTGCTTGGCCTTGGGCGCGCCGATTTTTTCGGCCAGTTGCGACAGCATGGCCTGCACGCTGTCGTTGACTTTCTCGGCCGGGCGCGCGAGGCGGCCCTTGAGGCGGTCCACGGTCACCTTCAGGCGGTCCGGCTCGGTTGGCTTGAGCACGTAGTCGACCGCGCCGCGTTCGAAAGCTTCGACCGCATACTGGTCGTAGGCGGTGACGAACACGACCTGGCTGCGGTCGCCGATGTCGCGCGCCGCCTCCATGCCGGTCTTGCCCGGCATGCGGATGTCCAGGAAGGTCAGGTCGGGTTTGAGCTGCTCGACCAGTTCCACCGCTTCCTCGCCGTTTTTCGCTTCGCCCAGGATCTCCAGCTCCGGCCAGGCCTCGGACAGGCGCATCCGCAGCTGGTCGCGCATCAGTCTTTCATCGTCGGCAATAATCGCGGTGGGCATGGTCGTCTCTTGGCAGAAGGAAGGTAACAATTATTCAACGAAACCGCGCGGCAGGCAAGTCACCTTGCATGCCGCCCCGGGCGGATGGTGCGGGGTCACGCCTGTTTTGACAACAGGTAGGGCACTTCGATCATCGCGATCACGCCGCTCGGGCTGTTGGCGGCGATGTGCAGCTGGCCGGCATCGCCGTGCAGCAGCTTGAGGCGGTCGCGGATCGTCTGCAGGCCAAGGCCGGTGCCGTCGCTCGGCACCACTCCGAAGCCGACGCCGTCGTCGCTGACGGTGACGCGCAGCCGGTTGTCGACAACCTCGGCGGTGATCTCCAGGGTGCCGCCTTCCGGCTTGCATTCGAGGCCGTGCTTGATCGCATTCTCGACCATCGACTGCAGCATCATCGGCGGGAAGGCCGCGCTGCGCAGGCCCTCCGGAACCCGCATCACCACGGTCAGCCGCTCTTCCATGCGCATCTTGAGCAGGGCCAGGTAGGCCGTCACCATGTCGACCTCGCGCCCGAGGCCGGTGACGACGGCGTTGTCGCGCATCTGCGGCAGCACCGCGCGCAGGTACTGGATCAGGCTGCGTTGCATGGCCGAAGCGCGCGGCGGGTCGACCTGGATCAGGTGCTCGACCGAGGCCAGGGTGTTGAACAGGAAATGCGGTTCGACCTGGGCCTGCATCATCTGCATCCTGGTTTCCGACAGCTGGCGCTGCATCGCCTCGCGCTCGGCGGCGGCATTCGCGACCTGGGCCTCGGCCACCGCGCGCTTCTTGCCGCCGACCAGGGCCTTGGTCCCGAACAGCGCCAGCACGAACAGCAGCACGAAATTCATGAACCAGGTCGAGGCCTGCTTGTGGTAGCGCGACACCTTCTGTTCGGCGGCGTCTTCGACCGCCATCTCGATGGCGTTCGAGAGCTCCTCGCCGATTTGCGGCGGCAGCTCGATGTGGACCGATTCGCCGTTCGGGTAGATGGCCGGCGAGGGACTCGTGGACGGCGCCGGCACGGCGGGCGTTTCCGGCGCCGGTGGCGCATCGGGGGGCACCGGTGGTGCGGATGGCTCGGGCGGCACGGTGGCGGCGCCGCTGCGCGGCTTGCGGCGCGGATTGAACCGGATGCCGCTTTCGTCGATCAGGATCGCGGCGTCGCTGCGGCGGCCCGATTCGCGCTCGGCACGGGCGACTTCTTCTTCGGCCGGGCCGGAGAACAATTCTTCCTGCAAGATGGCGCCAGCGGCCAGAGTCAGCAGGGCGAACAGGAAAAACTTCCACCACGACAGCTGGGTGACCCAGGTCGCTACGGCATCGAAGCCGCGGAAGACCCACGACAGGATGCTGGAAAAATATTGCTGGGTTGTATTCCTTGCTTGCATGGTTGCTGTGCGTGTCTTGTCGACGGGTGCTTGGGCAAACGGCGAGTGTACCGCGTCGCTGCCTGCGCGTGCCGGAAATACAACATCTCCGGCGCCTTCGACTGTTGGGATGATGCAACTTTACGTCCGGCGCCGCCTGGGCACCAGCCCCGTGCGACAGCCTGCACGATCCGGGGCATGGACGGCACCCCGTCGAGCCAGAATGCGCCAGCGCAAAGGCTGTTATTTGGAAACATTGCAAGGTATGATCCTTGAGGTCCGGCCTGCCGTCCGGCAAGGCCAATCACTCGCAATCCGAATTTCCGTTCTCGAAAGGATCTGCCGATGTCAGCCGTTCACGAAAAATTCCGACTCGTTACCCGCAGCGATTTCGACGGCCTGGTGTGCGCGGTCCTGCTCAAGCACCTCGACCTGATCGACGACATCCTGTTCGTGCACCCGAAGGACATGCAGGACGGGAAGATCGCCATCAGCGGGCGCGACATCACGACCAATCTGCCATATGTGGCGGCAGCGCGCCTAGCTTTCGACCACCATTTGTCGGAAACCATCCGCAACACGGGCGTCCGCGAGAACCACGTGATCCACCCCGAAGCGCCCTCGGCCGCGCGCGTCGTGTACGACCACTATGGCGGCGCGAAAACCTTTCCCGCGGCCTGGAACGACATGCTGGCGGCGGTGGACAAGGGCGACTCTGCGCGCTTCTCACGCGACGAAGTGCTGTTCCCCCAGGGCTGGAACCTGCTCAACTTCCTGATGGACGCGCGCACCGGGCTGGGACGCTTCCACGAATTCCGCATCTCGAACTACCAGCTGATGATGGCCCTGATCGATTACTGCGCCCAGCATTCGATCGAGCAGATCATGGAGTTGCCCGATGTGCGCGAACGCACCGCGCTGTATTTCGAGCACAGCGAGCGCTGCAAGCAGCAGATCCGCCGCTGCGCCACCGTGCACCGCAACCTGGTGGTGCTCGACCTGCGCGCCGAACCGGTGATCTATGCCGGAAACCGCTTCATCATCTACGCGCTCTTCCCTGAGACCAATATCTCGATCCACGTGCTGTGGGGCGTGAAGCAGCAAAACACCGTGTTCGCCACCGGCAAGTCGATCCTGGACCGCAGCTCCCGGACCAACATCGGCGCGCTGATGCTGGAATACGGCGGCGGCGGGCACGAAAACGCCGGCACCTGCCAGGTGGACAACGACATGGCCGAAGAGGTGCTGGGCGCGCTGGTCAACCGCATCAACAAGGACGGCTGAGTCGATCACCAAAGAGCCGCCACTGTCCCGTAGGGTGGGCAAGGAACTTGCCCACCCTACGGTTCTCTCCAATCGAGCACCGTGGCACGCGCATTGGTCTCACTGCGCGTCATTCCGCTGCTCCAGCATCTGCCTTACCGCATCCGCCGCCAGCGGCTCGCTGAACCATTGCCCCTGCAACTGGTCGCAGCCATGCGAGGTCAGGAAAGCCATCTGGGCCTCGGTCTCGACCGCCTCGCCGACCACCGACAGGTCGAGGTTGTGGCCGATGTCGATCAGGGTCTTGGCCAGCATGCTGCCGCGGCCCTCGCCGGCGATGTCGTGCACGGCTGCTTTCGACAGCTTGACCTGGCGCACCGACAGCTGCTGCAGGAAGGAGAGGTCGGAGATGCCCTTGCCGAACTCGTCGATCGACAATGCCACGCCGGAGTCGCGCAACTGGGCCGACAGGTCGCGCCCGAGGCCCGGGTTGCGGATCAGGTCGGCCTCGGGAATCTCGATTTCCAGGCTGCCGGGCGGCAGGCCGTGGCGCTTCATCCGTTCGCCGATGCCGGCAACGAAGCCGTGCTGGCTGTACTCGCGGTGCGAGACGTTCACCGATACCGGCAGGCCGGTGTAGCCGAGCTGGCGCAACTGCTGCTGGAAGGCGCAGGCCTGGTCCAGCACCCAATTGCCGATCTCGACCATCTGGCCGGATTCCTCGGCCTCGGCCAGGAAGGTGGCCGGCAGCATGACCCCGTTCTTGGGATGGCGCCAGCGCAGCAGCGCCTCGAAGCCGCGCACCTTGCCGCTCTTCGCATCCATGCGCGGCTGGAACAGCAGGAACAGCTCGTCATGGTCGAGTGCGGCGCGGATGCCGTCGGCCAGCGCGGCGCGCTTCTCGTTGGCCGAGCGCATCTCGGGCGAGAAGAAATGCACGCCGCCGCCGTTGCCCTTGGCGTGGTACATCGCCATGTCGGCCGCGCGCACCAGCTCAACCGGCGCCTGGCCGTCATGCGGGAAGATCGCCACGCCCAGGCTGGCCCCCACCGGGATCTGGTTGCCGCCGAAGGCCACCGGCATCGTCATCGACCGGCGCAGCCGCTCCACCATGCGCAGCGTGAAGCGCAGCGAGGGCTGGTCCACCAGCACCAGCACGAATTCGTCGCCCGACATGCGGGCCACCGTATCGCTTTCGCGCACCGCGGACTGCAGGCGCCGCGCCACCACCTTGAGCACGATGTCGCCGGCCTCGTGGCCGAAGGTGTCGTTGATGGTCTTGAAGTTGTTCAGGTCGATCAGCACCGTGGCTACCATCGCCTTGTGGCGGTGCGCCAGGTGCACCGCGTGGTCGAGCCGGTCCCACAGCAGGGTGCGGTTGGCCAGGCCGGTGAGGGCGTCGTGGTTGACCTCGTGCTCGAGGTGGTCGGTGCGCTGCTTGATGGCCGTGACGTCGTGCAAGATGCCGATGAAATGGGTGACTTCGCCGTACTCGTCGCGCACCGGCGTGATGTTCAGGTCGTTCCAGAACAGCTCGCCGTTCTTGCGCAGGTTGCGGAAGACCACGCTGACCGGGCGCCGCTCGGCCAGGGCGACGCGGATCTGGCTGCGCTCGTGGGTGTCGAATTCGGGGGCAGCCATGAAGCGCGGGTCGCGCCCGATGGCCTCAAGCGCCGGGTAGCCGGCGATGCGCTCGAAGGCAGGGTTGACGTATTCGATGATGTTGTCGCGCCCGGCGCAGCGGGTGATGACGATGCCGTTGCTGGCCGCGTTCAGCGCGCGCTCGCTCAGGAGCAGCCGGCGCTCTTTCTCGCGCCGGCTGGCGATGTTGACCCCCATCCCGAACAGGTAGTCGTCGCCGTTGCAGGACACCCGCGTGCCGCCCAGCATCATCGGCGTCTCGCGGCCGCTGCGGGCGACGTAGTTGATTTCCATCGAGACCTCGGCGCCTTCCTCGAACACGCGGCGTATGTTCTCGAGCGCCAGGTCGCGGTCGCGTGGCTCGAACATGTCCATGACCTGGGCCGCGGCAACTTCGTCCGGCGTCATTTCGGCGAGGCGTTCGAGATTGTGGTTCCAGACGACGAAGCGGCCTTCGCGGTTGATCGCGTAGAAGGTGCCGGGCAGCAGGTCGACGACCTCGGACAGCGGCGTGCAGCCGACGCGGTCGGACTCGCTTACCGAATCGCACGGCGCGATGACGATGGCGGCGCTCCAGCCCTGTGGCTCGCCGGCGGCATCGTACTGGCGGAGCAGGCTGAGGGTGGCGAGGCCTTCGCGCCCGCCGGAAAAGCGCATCCGGACCCGGGCGCCGCCGGCAGAGGCCAGCGAGGGCCAACGCTCATCGCCTGCCAGCAGGTCGGTCAGCGGCCGTCCGGGAGCACCTTCGGACGTCCAGCCAAACAGGCTCGCGCATGCAGGATTCCACGTTGCGACCTTGCCTTCGTCGTCGGTCAGGAAAGTGACCTGGGCAGATGGATCGAAAGTGGTCATGCCGGCACCCTTCGTGAAAAGCGCTCGCTGAGTTCTCAGCTTACACGCCTTCGCACCAAGGTGGCGCATCACAAAAAAAGCCACGGCAGGCCTTGGCTTCGAAGAAATGGAACTGCGATCAGGCCTGCTGCCACAAAGCGCTTCAGGCCGCCACGCCCGGGGCTGCCGGGCCCAGGCGGCGACGCTCAGGCCGCGACGACTTCCTGTTTCGGCGGCAGCGCCACCTGGTTGTCGACGCTGAACTGGTAGTCCTCGAACACGTGCTGGGCCGACAGGATCTGGTAGCTGCCGTCCGCCAGGCGGTGCGTGGTGTCCTTCAGGCGGTAGGTGGTGTGGCCGCAGGTCCAGCAATTGAAGTTGCGCATGTGCGTGCACAGGCAGGTTTTATCCAGCACCGAGATATTCTTGCCGTCCGGGCTGGCCTGGACTTCGCGGTTGTACGAATTGATGTAGGCGCAGTTGCCGGTGGCGTCCAGCAGGTAGCCGTAGGATTCGCAGCCGGGGCGGATGCCGGAACCGATCGCCGGCGTGCTTTTCAGCATACGCATCGGGTAGCCGGTCGGCGACACGCCATTGACGATGATGTCTTCTTCGCTGGCGCGGAAATATTCCTGCTTCACGTGGTCGGGCATGCCGCATTCGTGGGTCACGGTGAAGCGGGTCGCCACCTGCACGCCGGCCGCGCCTCGTTCCATGAAGCCTGCCGCATCCGAACCGGTGAAGATGCCGCCGGCGGCGATCACCGGGATGTCGAGCTGCTCGGCGCGCATGTAGGCATGGATCTCGTCCATGATGGTGTGCAGGTCGTACTGCTTCCAGTCGTCGATGCCGAAGCCGAGGTGGCCGCCCGCCAGCGGGCCTTCGACGATGATGAAGTCGGGCAGGCGGTCAAGGCGCGAGACCTTGCGCAGGAACAGTTGCAGCGCGCGGGTCGAGGACACGATGATGCCCAGCTTGGCGTCGCGGAAGCGCGGGTGGTCTTTGATGAGCTCGAAGGAGCCGAGGTGCAGGCCGGCCGACATGGTGATGCCGTCGATGCCGGCGTCGAGCGCGGACGACAGGCGGGTGCGCAGGGTTTCCTTCGGCGCGTTCATGGTCAGCTTTTCCATGCAGTTCACGAAGATCAGGCCGCTGCCTTGCTTCGCCTGCATGGTTGCGCCCACGTGCAGGCGGGTCGCTTCGGCCAGGCGGTCGAGGTCGAACTGCACCACCGCCTTGTTCATGTTGTTGATGTTGAACTTGTAGAGCTTGGTCTTTTCCTTGACGAAGGTGGTGTCGAACTTGCGGTCGGACACGTCCTGCACCATCGCATCGGAAATATGGCCGATGCCGCCCAGGCGGGCAGCCTCGAGCGCCAGCTCGGAGGTCGAGATGTCCACGCCCATCCCGCCGATCATGATGGGAACATATTCCTTGTTGCCCATTCGCAGGCGGAAATCATCAACACGTTTCATTGCAATCCTTAGACTACCGTAGTTCCCTACGCGTACATATGCATCGACGGCCGTGCGCGTACACGGTCGTCATTCTACCCCAAGGCGGGACATGGCTTGCGCAGCGTTGGCCACGCGGCTGGGCCGGTGTGCCGGCCCCGGCTATCAGTCGCGGAAGTTGTTGAAGGCCAGCGGCAGGTCTTCGACATCCTTGCGCAGCATGGCCATGGCGGCCTGCAGGTCGTCGCGCTTGGCGCCGGTGATGCGCACTGATTCGCCCTGGATGCTGGCCTGGACCTTCATCTTGCTTTCCTTGACCAGCTTGGTGATCTTCTTGGCGTCCTCGGTCTCGATGCCGTTGCGCACCTTGATGACCTGCTTGACCTTGTCGCCGCCGATCTTCTCGACCTTGCCTTCGTCGAGGAAACGCACGTCGACCTTGCGCTTCGACATCTTGTTGATGAGGACGTCCTTCACCTGGCTGAGCTGGAAGTCGGAGTCGGCGAACAGGGTCAGTTCCTTGTCCTTCTGCTCGACGTTGGCCGAGCTGCCCTTGAAGTCGAAGCGGGTGGTAATTTCCTTGTTCGATTGTTCAACGGCATTCTTTACTTCGACCATGTCTGCTTCGCAGACGACATCAAACGATGGCATGGCGGGTTCCTTTTTTTGATGTTGCTAATAGATGAATCCCTCTATTTTAACGGACAACCCCGCCCGCACGCGACCACAATTTGCCTTGTGGGCAACAGGCGGCCCGGCCCCCGCCCCCGGGCCGGCCCGCAGTTGCCCCTATAATAGGCAAAAACACCATCACGCCATGCACCCACGACTCCCCATCCTCGACGATTATCCGCTCGCTTCCCTCAACACCTTCCGCATCCCCGCGCGGGCCCGGCATTACCTGCGGGTGAGCAATGCGGCGGAGCTCGACGCGGTGCGCGGCAACCCGGCCCTGAGCGGCCTGCCGCGCCTGGTGCTGGGCGGCGGCAGCAACATGCTGTTCACGCGCGATTTCGACGGCATCGTGCTGCACATGACGGGACTCGGAAAGGAAGTGCTGGGCGAACAGGATGGCAAGCTGCTGGTGCGCGCCCAGGCGGGCGAGAACTGGCATGCTTTCGTGCAGTGGACGCTGGCGCAGGGCTTCGGCGGACTGGAAAACCTCTCGCTGATCCCGGGCACGGTGGGCGCGGCGCCGATCCAGAACGTGGGCGCCTACGGCACCGAGACCAGGGATACCTTCCACTCGCTCACGGCCTACGACCTGGCCAGCGGCGAGACGCGCACGCTCGATGCGGCGGCCTGCCGCTTCGGCTACCGCGACAGCATCTTCAAGCACGCGCAAGGCAGCACGCTGGTGGTGCTGGACGTGACTTTTGCGCTCCCGCTCGATTGGACGCCCAATTTGCGCTATGCGGAGCTGGCCAATGCGGTCGAGGCGGCTGGCCTGACATCGCCGACGCCCCGGGAGATCGGGCAGACGGTGGAAGCGATCCGACGCCGCAAGCTGCCCGACCCGGCCGAGATCGGCAATGCGGGCAGCTTCTTCAAGAACCCGGTGGTGTCCGGCGAGCAGTGCGCGCAGCTGCTGGCGCAGTATCCTGCGCTGGTGCACCACGCGCAGCCGGATGGCAGTGAAAAGCTGGCCGCCGGCTGGCTGATCGACCAGTGCGGCTGGAAGGGCAAGGCGCTGGGCGCGGCCGGCGTGTATCCGAAGCAGGCGCTGGTGCTGGTCAACCTGGGCGATGCGACGGGCCAGGACGTGGTGCGGCTGGCGCGCGCGATCCAGGCGGACGTGGCGGCGCGCTATGGCGTGGCGCTGGAACCGGAACCGGTATTCATTTAGCGGAGGCTGGAGATGATGATCAAGGCAGTCGTGACGGGCCACACCCGGGGCCTCGGCGCCGCGGTGGCGGCGGAACTCGTGGCGCGCGGCATTCCCGTACTGGGCGTGGCGCGCGGGCATGCGGAAATCGGCGAGGGCATGGAGCAGGCTGTCGTCGACCTCGGCGACGCCGCGGCGCTGGCGGCCTGGTTGCAAGGCCATGCGCTGCGCAGTTTCCTGGCCGGCTGCGATACCGCGCTGCTGGTCAACAATGCCGGTGTCGTCGGCCCGGTCGGGCCGCTGGCCGGGCAAGACCCGGTGGCGGCGCTGCGCGCTGCCGTCATCAACGTGGCGGCGCCGCTGGCCTTATCAAGCGCCTTCGTGCAGGCCGTGCCCCAGGCCGAGCGGCGCATCCTGCATGTATCGAGCGGCGCAGCGCGCAGCGCCTACCCCGGCTGGAGCGTCTACTGCGCCACCAAGGCAGCGCTCGACCAGCATGCGCGCGCCATTGCGCTGGACGCCGATCCGCGCGTGCTGGCCTGCAGCCTGGCGCCGGGCGTGATCGATACCGATATGCAGGCCGAGATCCGGGCCACCCCGGACGAACGCTTCCCGCTCAGGCAGCGCTTCGTGGACCTGAAGGAGGGCGGGGTACTGGTGGCGCCAGGCGATTGCGCGGTGGCGCTGGTGGATTACCTGCTGGGCAAGCGCTTCGGGCAGGAGCCCGTGGACGACCTGCGCGGCTGATCATCCGGCAATGAAAAAACCCGGCATGCGCCGGGTTTCCAGGATGGCACGAAGAACGCCGGATCAGACCGTTTTCTTCTTCCGCGACAAGCGCATGCCCATCAGGCCGAGGCCGAGCAGGGCCAGCGACGCCGGCTCAGGCACCGCAGCCGTCATCTTCTCGAAGTTCGTGAAGGCCATATACTCTTCGCCATTGCCATACGTGTAAGGGCCGTACCAGTTATTGCTTCCGACATAGTCACCGTTGCTGGTGTTGACGTGCCAGGCCGACTGTACGGTGCCGTTGCCGAGATCCAGGTAAGGAACCCAGATCTCGCAGAAGCCTTGCGTATCGCAGCTGTTGACCAGTTCCGGCTTGCTGTCGAAGTTATAGCGGACGCCGTTGATCATGACGTTATCGACGAACACCTGGCTGAACAGGGCGTCGAGTGCGGCGACAGCGGCGTTCTCGGTTTTGAAATCGAACAGCGAGCTCTTGCATCCGTCAAACATCGAGGCGCAGGAATTGCCGAAGCTGACTCGATAGTTTTCGCCAGCGATCGTGATGCCGCTCGCGCCGACCAGTTTGCCGTTTTGCATGTTATGGATCACGGCTGCGTTTGCGCTGCCGGCAAAGGCGACTGCGCAGATCATCATGGCGTTCAAGAAAAGCTTTTTCAATTTCGACTCCCTAGGTTTGGAATGACAACCCAATCAAGTGGCTTGGCAAGCTGCTTCATTGGATACGGATATTTTTCTTCGCAGGTTTTGCGCAACGCTAGCAAGTTCTGGCCAGTTGGCTGGTAACCCGGGTGCTTTGCGCTACTTCCTTCTGAGACACATATCTGTCCTTATAGCAACAAATGTGCCAGTAGTGAATTCTTTTGATTAATCAAGACCTTAGGTTTTTCCTGCGGTGCTGGAATTCGCGAAGTGTAAATATTCTCGACAGCTTCCCATGGGACCCGTGGGTTGTTGATTGGGAGCGCGGAGAAGCGTTGTCACAGGGCGAATGTTCGTGCACAGGCGGCGCAGGCCGATCGTATGGGTGTGCCTAGGGCGCGACAGGGTTGTTTGCAGGCACTGTCGTGCATGAACAGCGGGGGGAGCCATCAGGCGACGATGTCGGGGTAGAGGTCGTTCCAGTCGGGGTTGATCGACTGGATCAGGTTGATCTTGCAGTTGCGCCGCCACTTCTTGATTTGTTTCTCACGGGTGATGGCAGCGATGATTTCGCCGTGGGTTTCGTACCAGACCAGGATGTTTGTTTTATGGGTTTTCGTGAAGCCTTCAACAAAGCCTTCTTTGTGTTCCCACACACGGCGAACGAGGTCCGCTGTAACGCCGACATAGAGGGTGCCGTAGCGGCGGCTGGCAAGCATGTAAACGAAGGATTGTCTGTCCATTGGAATATCGTCGGCGGACGGCCTCGTTCGATGCTAACGGCACGCAAACAAAATTGGGTTCCCGCCTTCGCGGGAACGACGGTTGCAAGAGCAGCAATTAAAATTCCGTTAGCGAATACTCAGCGGTCCGACAACTTGCCTGCTAGCCACCGCCTCCAGCACATCGTTCCAGCGCAGGCGGGAACCCAATTTCGGCGCATTGAGGTACTGCTTACCCCGTTCCGCCAACCAGCATCACCCATAAAAAAAGCCGCCCTCAGGCGGCCCCCAAAACACAAACGCGCTTACTGCCCGCGCTTGGCCCTTGCCTTCGCAGCAATGCGCATCCGCAGCGCATTGAGCTTGATGAAGCCGCCCGCATCCGCCTGGTTGTATGCGCCGCCGTCTTCGTCGAAGGTCGCGATGTTCATGTCAAACAGCGAATCGGTCTTCGAATCGCGCGACACCACGATCACGTTGCCCTTGTAGAGCTTCACGCGCACCCAGCCGTTGACGGTGGCCTGGGTGTGGTCGATCAGGGTCTGCAGCGCGACGCGTTCCGGCGCCCACCAGTAGCCGTTATAGATCAGCGAAGCATAGCGCGGCATCAGGTCGTCCTTCAGGTGCGCCACTTCACGGTCGAGGGTAATCGATTCGATCGCGCGGTGGCCCTTGAGCATGATGGTGCCGCCCGGGGTTTCGTAGCAGCCGCGCGACTTCATGCCGACGTAACGGTTTTCGACCAGGTCGAGGCGGCCGATGCCGTGCTTGCCGCCCAGGCGGTTCAGTTCCGTCAGCACGGTGGCCGGGCTCATGCGCACGCCGTTGAGCGCCACGATGTCGCCGCGCTCGTATTCGAGGTCCAGGTATTCGGCTTCGTCCGGCGCCGCTTCCGGCGACACCGACCAGCGCCACATCGATTCCTCGGCTTCCGCGCTCGGGTTTTCCAGGTGGCGGCCTTCGAAGGAGATGTGCAGCAGGTTCGCATCCATCGAGTAGGGCGCGCCGCCGTTCTTGTGCTTCATGTCGACGGCGATGCCGGCGTCTTCGGCGTACTTCAGCAGCTTCTCGCGCGACAGCAGGTCCCATTCGCGCCATGGGGCGATGATCTTGACGTCCGGTTTGAGCGCATATGCGCCCAGCTCGAAGCGCACCTGGTCGTTGCCCTTGCCGGTGGCGCCGTGCGAGATGGCGTCGGCGCCGGTTTCGTTGGCGATCTCGATCAGGCGCTTGGCGATCAGCGGGCGCGCGATCGAGGTGCCCAGCAGGTATTCGCCTTCGTAGACGGTGTTCGCGCGGAACATCGGGAACACGAAGTCGCGCACGAATTCTTCGCGCACGTCGTCGATGTAGATGTTTTCCGGCTTGATGCCGAACTTGATGGCCTTGGCGCGTGCCGGCTCGAGTTCTTCGCCCTGGCCGAGGTCGGCGGTGAAGGTGACGATCTCGCAGCCGTAGTTATCTTGCAGCCATTTCAGGATGACCGAGGTATCGAGGCCGCCGGAGTAGGCGAGGACTACTTTTTTAATGTCGCTCATGGATGGTTCCAGTGTGGAGGGAGATGGGATTCAGATGGTCAGCTGGCCTGGGCGCCGCTCCCGGAGGGAACGGCAGGCCAACGATCAAACAAAAGGGTGCTGCGTTTACATAGGTACTGCTTTACTTGTCCTCGATGCGTCCGAGGAGCAGGTATTCGATCAGGGCCTTCTGTACGTGCAGGCGGTTTTCCGCTTCGTCCCAGACGACCGATTGCGGGCCGTCGATGACTTCAGCCGAGACTTCTTCGCCGCGGTGGGCCGGCAGGCAGTGCATGAACAGGGCGTCTGGCGCGGCGCGCGCCATCTTGGCGCTGTCGACGATGAAGCCGTCGAAGGCTTCCAGGCGTGCCGCGTTTTCCTTTTCGTAGCCCATGCTGGTCCAGACGTCGGTGCTGACCAGGTGCGCGCCTTCGCAGGCGCTAGAGGGGTTGTCGAACAGCGTATAGCGCTTGGTCGACACCAGCTGCGGGTCGATCTCGTAGCCCTTCGGGGTCGAGACGTTCAGGTGGAAGCCGAACACCTCGGCCGCCTGCAGCCAGGAGTACAGCATGTTGTTGGCGTCGCCGATCCAGGCCACCGTCTTGCCGGCGATCGGGCCGCGGTGCTCGTAGAAGGTGAAGATGTCGGCCAGGACCTGGCAGGGGTGGTGTTCGTTGGTCAGGCCGTTGATCACCGGGACCCGCGAGTGGGCCGCGAAACGCTCGATGATCTCCTGGCCGAAGGTGCGCACCATGATGATGTCGCACATGCGGGACATGACCTGGCCGGCGTCTTCCACCGGCTCGCCGCGCCCAAGCTGGCTGTCGCGCGTGTTCAGGTAGATCGCGGCGCCGCCCAGCTGGTGCATGCCGGCTTCGAAACTCAGGCGGGTGCGGGTCGAGCTCTTTTCGAAGACCATCACCAGGGTGCGGTCGACCAGCGGGTGGTAGACCTCGTAGGCCTTGAACTTGCGCTTGATGACCTTGGCGCGCTCGATCACGTACTCGAATTCATCGCTTGAAAAGTCGGAGAATTGCAGGAAGTGCTTTACTTTTGCGACTGGCATAGCGTCTTTGCTTTTCGGTTTTATCCCTTGGAATTATAAGGGTTTTTGCTTGACGTTAGGGAAAGCGGGGTTTCGTCGGGTGGGCAGGTTTCCTGCCCACGCGGTGATAGTTATGGGTAGATAAGCCGAGCGGGCGGATCTTGCACCGCTTGGCAGCGTGGGCGGGAGGACCCGCCCACCCAACAAGCGCGGTCCGCCACTGTCGCGTTCAATACAGCGTCTGCGCCGACTCGTGCAGCAGCTGGCCATACAGCTCGTGCCGATAGCGCGCGATCTTCCCGGCGGCCACCGCCTCCAGCACCGCACACTGCGGCTCCTGCAGGTGGCGGCAGTTGTAGTACTTGCAGCCGCCTAAATACGGCTTGAACTCGACGAAGGCCCGCTCCAGCATGCCCTCGCTCAGGTGGTAGAGGCCGAATTCCTGGAAGCCCGGCGAATCGATGATGGACGCACCTCCCAGCAGCCAGTACAAGCGCGTGAACGTGGTGGTGTGCTTGCCCGTATCCAGCGCTTCCGAGATCTCGCGCACCGCGATATCGGCGTCCGGCACCAGCAAATTGATCAGGGACGACTTGCCCATGCCCGACTGGCCGATGAAGATCGACGACTGCCCATCCAGCAGCGGCGTCAATGTCTCGACCGCATGTTCGGGCTTGGCAGTGGCGGACAGCTCGTGCACCGGGTAGCCGAGCGAGCCATACAGGCCGGCCCGTTCGCGGGCGCGCGGCAGCAGTGCTTCGACGTCGACCTTGTTCAGGATGATGTGGGCCTCGATGCCGGCCGCTTCGGCCGCCACCAGCGAGCGCGAGACCAAATCATCCGCGAAGCCCGGTTCGGTGGCGACGACGATGAACAGGCGCGTGATGTTCGCCGCCAGCAGTTTCGATTTGTACTGGTCCGAGCGGTAGAGCAGGGTCGTGCGGTCGGCGATGCGCTCGATCACGGCCTGGTTTTCGGAAGTCTTCTGGAGGTGGACGATGTCGCCCACGGCCACATTGGTCTTCTTGCCGCGCGTGACGCACTGGAGCTTCTCGCCGTTGGCGTCAGCCAGGTAGTGGCGGCCGTGGGCCGCAATGATGGTGCCGGTCAAGGTGTCGGTCACTGAGCTCATGCCGCCATCCCCCGGTCGTACAGCATACCTGCCTTGGCCGCGCAGATGAAGTCGTTGGCGCTGAGCGCGCCGCCGGCCGAATGGGTGGTGTAAACCAGCGTGCAGCGGCGGTAACCCACCCGCATGTCCGGATGGTGGTTCTCGGTTTCGGCCATGGTCGCGACCGCGTTCACGAAAGCGATGGTGGCGCGGTAGTCTGCGAAGGTGAACTCGCGTTCGATGCTGCCGCCGGCGGCTTGCCAACCGGGCACCTGGGCCAGCAGGGCGCGGATCGCGTCAGGGTCGAGCGCGGGCGCGCCATGGGTGCAGTGGCGTTCGAGGAGCTTCATGCGGCCGCCATGGTGAGCTGTTTCACCCGCACCGAGGCCGGCGGGTGCGAATCATAAAAGGCTGAATGCAGCGGGTCGGGCGTCAGGGTCGAAGCATTGTCTTCGTACATCTTCACCAGTGCCGACACCAGGTGGGCCTGGTCGGTATGTTTGGCGGCGAAGGCATCGGCTTCGAATTCGTGCTTGCGCGAGGTGATCGAATTCAGCGGCGAGAGCACGAAGGTAAAGACCGGCAGCACCAGCATGAACAGGATCAGGGCCATGCCGTCGTTCGAGGCATTCATCATCGGGGTCACGCCCAGTCCGGTGTAGAACCAGGCCTGGGTTTTCAGGTAGCCGAGCAGCGCCAGGAAAGCCAGCGACAGCGTGAAGATCACGACGATGCGCTTGACGATATGGCGCAGCTTGAAGTGGCCCAGTTCGTGCGCCAGCACCGCTTCGATCTCTTGCGGATCAAGGCGCGCCAGCAGGGTGTCGAAGAAGACGATGCGCTTGTTGCTGCCGAAGCCAGAGAAATAGGCGTTGCCGTGGGCGCTGCGCTTGCTGCCGTCCATCACGAACAGGCCTTTCGAGGCAAAGCCGACGCGCGCCATCAGGCCTTCGATGCGTTCCTGCAGGCTGGCATCCTGCAGCGGCGTGAACTTGTTGAACATCGGCGCGATCACGGTCGGGTAGAGCACCATCATCAAGAGCTGGAAGCCGCTCCAGACGCACCAGGCCCATAGCCACCACAGGTCGCCGCTTTTCTCCATCAGCGCCAGGATCACCCACAGCAGCGGCAGGCCGATGACGGCGCCCATCAGCGCGCCCTTGACCATGTCGCCCAGCCACAGGCGCGGTGTCATCTTGTTGAAGCCGAAGCGTTCTTCCTGCACGAACTGGCGGTACCAGTCGAGCGGCAAGTCAAACAGGGCCGAGAGGACGGCAAAGGCGGCGACCAGGGCCATCTGGTGCGCCATGCCGGGGCCGGTCACGCCCAAGAGGACGTTCGACAGCGCCTGCAGGCCGCCGAGCAGGGTGAAACCGATCAGCACCAGGCCGCCCCACAGCAGCGAGACCAGCCCGAGGCGGGTCTTGGCCACCGTATAGTCGGCCGCCTTCTGGTGCGCCGCCAGCGGCACCTTTGGAGCAAACTCGGCCGGGACGCTGGCGCGGTGGCGCAGCACGTGGCGGATGTGGCGGTTGGCCAGCCAGAAGCGCAAACCGAGGGTCAGCGCAAGGAAAACAACGAACAAAACCGAAAACCCGAATGAAGACATTCTGTGCCTGTGAGAAAATGCAGGATAAGCTTGCACAGTGAAGTGCAGTACCAACAAAGAGAGAATTATGTCACAAGCTACACAAACCGAAGGGGCGGCCAAGCCTGCGCGTCCGAACGAGTTCAACCTGGTCTGGCTCGACATGGAGATGACCGGCCTCGACCCGGACAACGACCGCATCATCGAAGTAGCCGTGGTCGTGACCGACCCGGAGCTGAACATCATCGCCGAGGGGCCGGTATTCGCCATCCACCAGTCGGACGAAACCCTGGACAAGATGGACAACTGGAACAAGGGCACCCACGGCAAGTCGGGCCTGATCGATCGCGTCAAGGCGTCCACCGTCACCGAAGCCCAGGCGGAAACCGAGCTGATCGCCTTCCTGAAGCAGTACGTCCCGAACAACAAATCGCCGATGTGCGGCAATTCGATCTGCCAGGACCGCCGCTTCATGGCGCGCGGCATGCCGAAACTCGAAGCCTTCTTCCACTACCGTAACCTGGACGTGTCGACCCTGAAGGAATTGTGCCGCCGCTGGAAGCCGGAACTCGCTTCGGGCTTCAAGAAGCACCAGAAGCACACCGCGCTGGCCGACATCGTCGAATCGATCGAAGAGCTGCGCTACTACCGCGAGCACTTTATCAAGCTGTAGTAGGCAGGTACCTGCGTCGGTTGCCTGCCATGAAACGTGCGTGACAGGCAACAAGTTATGCGACAATCGTCCGCATGACCCACGCACCGCAGACCGCGCTTCTCGACCCCGGCGGCGAAGCAACGATGCGTTCCCGCATCCGCCGGCACGACTGGAACCAGACGCCCCTCGGTCCTCCCGAGCGCTGGCCGGCCAGCCTGCGCACCGCCTGCGACATGATGCTGCACTCGGCCTTCCCCATGTTTTTGGCGTGGGGGCCGGACCTGGTCTTCCTCTATAACGACGCCTATGTGCCGCTGCTCGGGCAGAAGCACGGGCGCGCGCTCGGCCAGCGCTTTTGCGACCTGTGGGCCGAAGTCTGGGCCGAGATGGTGCCGCTGATCGACCGTGCGCTGTCGGGCAAGCCGGTGTATTACGAGGACATGCCGATGACCGTGAACCGGCGCGGCTACCCGGAACGGGCCAATTTCACCTTCTCGCATGCGCCCCTGATCGGTGACGACGGCCAGGTCGCCGGCCTGTTCTGCACCGTGATGGAAACCACGCGCCGGGTCGCGGCCGAGCGCCGCGCGGCCTTCGAGCTGACGGTGTCGGACGCGCTGCGGCCGCTGTCCTCGCATGAGGATGTCGTCGCCACCGCCTGCGCGCTGCTGGGCGGAGAGCTGCATGCAGGGCGGGTCGTGTATGCGGAACTGGATCCGGCCAGCGGGCGCTTCGCCGCGCCGCACTGGTGGACCCGCGAAGAACGCGCCGGCCTGCAGCCGCATCTTCAAACGCAAAGCCAGAAAGCCCCGCACCCCGGCTTCGACCTCGATGCCTTCGGGCCGGCAGTCGCCGCCGCGCTGCGCGCCGGCGATGCGGTGCGCATCCACGACACGGCGCACGATGTGCGCACGATTGGCTACCGCAGCGCCTACGTAGCCGAGCGTATCGGCGCGCTGCTGGTGGTGCCGCTGGTGAAAGCGAACGGGCTGACGGCTTTCCTGGGCATCGACTGCCCGCAGCCGCGCTTCTGGAGCGAAGACGACATCCAGCTGGCGCGCGACGTGTCCGAACGTACCTGGTCCGCGGTGGAAACGGCGCGCGCCCAGGCCGAGCTGCGTGCGGAACGCGACCGCAGCCGCGACATCTTCGACACCATCGCCGAGGGCTTCGCCGTGTTCGACGCCGACTGGACCGTGCTCGAGATGAATGCCGAAGGCCTGCGCATCTGCCGCATGGAGGCGCCGGACGTCCTGGGGCGCAACCACTGGGACGCCTTCCCGCATACGGTCGATGCCGAGCCGGGGCCAATGTACCGCGAGGCGATGCGCACCCGCGTGGCCGGCGCTGCCGAACACTCGCACGTCTTCCCGGACGGCAGCCGCCTGTGGACCGAGGTGCGGGCCTACCCGATGCAGGACGGCGGCCTGGCCGCCTTCTTCCGCGACATCACCGACCGCAAGCTGGCCGAAGAAAAGCTGATGGAGGCAGACCGCCGCAAGGACGAGTTCCTGGCGATGCTGGCGCACGAGCTGCGCAACCCGCTGGCGCCGATCAGCGCGGCCGCCGAGCTGCTGCGCATCGGGCGGATGGACGAAGCGCGGGTGCGCCAGAGCAGCAACATCATCGGGCGCCAGGTGCGCCACATGACGCGGCTGGTGGACGACTTGCTGGACGTCTCGCGCGTCACGCGCGGCCTGATCACGCTGGAACGGGCGCAGGTGCCGGCGCGCGTGGTGATCCAGGAAGCGGTCGAGCAGGTGCGCCCGATGATCGATGCGCGCCGCCAGAAGCTGGCGCTGCACCTGCCGCCGGCATGGGCGATCGTCGAAGGCGACAAGGCGCGCCTGGTGCAGGTAGTGGCCAATATCCTGAACAACGCCACCAAGTACACACCGGAAGGTCGCGCCATCGACCTCGGCGCGCAAGCTTTCGGGGATAGCCTGGTGATCAGCGTGCGCGACGAAGGCATCGGCATGGACCGCGAACTGTCCGCGCGGGTGTTCGACCTGTTTACCCAGGCCGAGCGTTCGTCCGACCGCTCGCAGGGCGGCCTCGGGCTGGGACTGGCGCTGGCCAGCAACCTGGTCGAGCTGCATGGCGGGACGGTCGGCTGTTCCAGCCCCGGTCCGGGCATGGGCAGCACGTTCGAAATCAAGCTGCCGCTGCTGCAGGGCGCCGTGCCGGCGGCCCTGCCGGCGCCCGAGGCGGCGCCGGAACAGGCCGGGCGCGTGAGGGTGCTGGTGGTAGACGACAACGTCGACGCCGCCGAGACCCTGGGCCTGCTGCTGGAGGCCCATGGCCACGAGGTGGCGGTCGAACACGACTCGCTGCGGGCGCTCGAACGTGCGCGCGGCATGGCGCCGGACGTCTGCCTGCTCGATATCGGCCTGCCCGACATCGATGGCCGCGAACTGGCGCGGCGCCTGCGCGCCCGGCCGGAAACGGCAGGCGCGGTGCTGGTCGCCGTCACCGGCTACGGCCAGCAGCAGGACCGCATCGATGCCTTGGCGGCCGGCTTCCAGCACCACCTGGTCAAGCCGGTCGACATGGAGGCGTTGGCGCGCCTGCTCGACGGCGTGCGCGCCGCGGGTGCCGCAACGCGGACAGAACCCGCTTAACGCATCTGGGTGTAATTCACCGGGATGAAGCGGTAGCCTTTGCCCTCGGTTGCGAGGTAACCCATCCCCGGGAATTGCAGGTGGGCGCCGCCGATCAGGTAGCCGCCTTTGGCTGCGGCGTCGAAGGCTTTCTTGCGTGCGATGGCGGCGGCTTTCTGGTCGCTGTCGAACTGGATCGTCACGCCGGGGGCCGGCATCTGCACCGCGGCCACGTGGATCAGGTCGCCGACCAGGTGCAGCTTCTGGCCGCCGCTTTCCACCATATAGGTCGTATGGCCAGGCGTGTGTGCGCCGGTCGGGTTGGCGGTCACGCCCGGCACCAGCTCTACGCTGCCTTCGAAGGGCTTGAAACGGCCCGCTTGCACATACGGCCCGAGCGCGGCCTGGGCGCCCTGGAAGGACCCCTTGTCCTTGGCCTTGTCCAGGTTTTCCTTGCTCAGCCAGTAGTCGGCCTCCGCCTTGCTGGCACGCACCGTGGCGTTCGGGAAGACGGCCGCCGAGTTGCTTACCAGGCCGCCGACATGGTCGCCGTGGAAGTGGGTGATGTAGATCTCGTCGACCTGTTCTGGCTGATAGCCGGCTGCCTTCATGTTGGCCACCAGCCGGCCCAGGGTCGGGCCGAAGAAGCTGCCGGCCCCACTGTCGACCATCACCAGCTTGCTGCCGGTATTGATCAGGTAGGCATTGTCCGAGGTTTCGAGCGGCGCTTTCAGGTGCGCCTTCGCCAGCGTGGCAACCGTCTTTTTCGCATCCTGGGCCAGCAGCTTGTCCACCGGCAGGTCGACCGTGCCGTCCGACAGCGGGGTGATCTCGAACTGGCCGAGCATGACGCGGGACCAGCCGGGGGCAGGGGTCTTGGCCATGGGCGCGGCGGCCCAGGCGGGGCTGGCCAGGCAGGCGGCTGCCACGGCGGTGGCGACGATCGCCAGGGTACGGTGCTGCAGGGTGTTCATGGTGGCTCCTTTGTTATTGTTGAAGGCGTTGCATATCGTACATGATTGCAACGCTGTATGTTTACCTTGCAGCACGCCTAACGCGCCCAACGCGCCCAACACGCGCTGCAGCAAGCTGTGGTGTAATGGCGGGCTTCACAGCTGCTGTGCGGATGCACAACGCGTTTCCATGTTCCTGATGCTGATTCACAGGCTGCGGCGCCTCCGCCCGGCCGGACCGACGTCGTTTGCCACGCAGCTGCCCGCAGCCCTGGGCGCACTGGTCGTACTCCTGCTTACCGAGCTCGCCAGCAGCGTCGTGCTCGATGCCGCCGGCGTCCACTCCCTGCCTTTGCTGGTGGCCCCGATGGCTGCCTCCGCCGTTCTCCTGTTCTGCCTGCCCGCGGCGCCGCTGGCCCAGCCCTGGCCCGTCATCGGCGGCAACGTCGTGTCGGCGCTGGTGGGCGTGGCCTGCGCCGGCATGGGCGACCCGCTGGTGACCGCGCCGCTGGCGGGCGGCGTGGCGATCGCCGCCATGGCTGCGCTGCGCTGCCTGCATCCGCCCGGCGGTGCGGTGGCCGTCACCGCCGTGCTGGGCGGGGCCGCGGTGCACGATGCCGGCTTCTGGTTCGCGCTGGCGCCGGTGGGCCTGAACTCGGTGCTGCTGGTTCTGGGCGCGGTGGCCTGGAACAAGCTGTCCGGACACCGCTACCCCCACGTGCAGCCGGCCGCGCGCCCGCTGGAAGCGAAGGCCGGCTTCGCCAGCGAAGACCTCGATGCGGCCCTCGACAGCTATGGCGAGACGCTCGACGTCAGTCGCGACGACCTGGCCACCATCCTGGCCAATACGGAGCAGCGCGCCGCCGCACGCCGGACGCGCCTGCACCGCTGCGCCGAGCTGGCGCAGCCCGTGCCCGCGACCCTGGACCCCGGCATGCCGCTGGCGACGGCGCGTGCGCTGCTGGTCCGCCACGGCGTGCCGGCGCTGCCGGTGGTGGACGCCGCCGGCCGTCCGCTGGGAGTGCTCAGCATGGCCGCGCTGGTGGCCGCAGGCGGCAGCGCCAGCCGCCCGCTGCCTGCACGCGCGCGGCGCGCCACGGCGCTGCTGTTCGGGCGCGACATGGTGCCGACCGTGGGGCAGCTGGTGGAACCGGGTTTTGTCGCGGTCGACGAGGATGCTCCGGTGACGGCGCTGCTGGCGAGCTTCCATGACGGGGCGCAGCAGGTGTTCGTGGTGGACGGGAAGGGCAGGCTGGCCGGGATGGTGCGGCCGGGGGACTTGCTGGTGGGGCTGGATTTGGGGGTGCTGGAGGGGCCGGTGGAGCAGGCGGCCGCGTGAGGGAGCTTGTTGCACGGCTGATCGGCCGCTGGTTGAACGCGTGGGCAGAATCTGCCCACCCTACGATGTGCGGCTGAGCGACAGCCGCGGACTGGGATTTGTGGAGCACCGTAGGGTGGGCAGGTTTCCTGCCCACGCGTTCAACCTACGGTGCTGATGCCGCAAAAGATTTGCTGCGCGATCCCAACGGGTGAATTACTCGGCTTCCGCCCCGCAGCACTTCTTGTACTTCTTCCCGCTACCGCAAGGGCAATCGTCATTGCGCCCGACCTTCGGCTCCTCGCGCACCACGGTTTCCACCGCAGGCTTGCGCAGCGGCAGCCAGTAGCGGTGGATGCTTGGGAGGTTGGCTTCGATCGCCAAAGCCAGCTGGTGCGCCTTCTTCGGGTCTTCGACTTCCGGCAGCTCGGACTCTTCGATCTCGTCGGCGCCGAGCAGGTAGATCGGGCGCATCAGGTCGGCGACCTCGGAGGTCCAGATCGGCTCCCACGAACCCGGGCGCAGTTCCATGCCTTCCCAGAAGCCCCAGCACCAGGCTTCGCCGTCGATCAGGTTGCTGCCATTGACTTCGTGCTCGCAGTAGAGCGGCTCGAAGTCTTTCGGGGCGACCTCGAAGGTGACCAGCACTTCGTTCATGAAGCGCATGATCAGGTTGATGATCTTTTCTTCGTCGCGGCTGTTCTTCCACGTCGGCGCCTGCTGGCCATCCTGGCCCCACACGCGCGGCAGCCATTCGGCCGGCATGATGGTTTCCGGGCCGATCGCGATCGCAGTCAGGTAGCCGTGCAGGGTGTCCATCGTCATCGCATCCTCGGGGGAGCGGTCGGACAGCAGGAACTGGTCGAGTTCGTCGAATTCTTTGTCGGTAAGGGGCTGGTCGAGATGCATGTGGGGCTCTTGTTGCGTTTGAAGGCGACAGTTTAACCCCTGTGGCCCCCGAGAGCACGGAAAACCTGAGAATGCCCCCGTGGCCGGGAGCAGTCATGGCCACCGCCGGCGGCCATGACCTGGCCAAGGCCTTAACGCTTGGCTGCGAATGCCTTCACCAGCGCATCCGCCGCATACTGCTCGGCCTCTTTCGCCTTCGGCAGCATCGCGCCCATCCCGAAGAATTCATGCGTCACGCCGCTCCATTCTCGGTAATCCACGGCCACGCCATCCTTCTTCAGCTTGTCCGCATACTGCTTGCCCTCGGTGAGCAGCGGGTCGATTTCGGCCGCGACGATGGTCGCCGGCGGCAGGCCCTTGAGCGAAGCGGCTTTCATCGGCAGCGCGTACGGGTTCTTCGGGTCGCCCGCGTAGTGCTTGAAGAACCAGCCCATCATCGCCTTGTTGAGCGGCTTGGCGTTGGCGTTGCGCTTGTACGACGCGTTGTTCATGTCGTCGTTCACCACCGGGTAGACCAGCAGCTGGTGCGCCGGCAGTTGCGCCTTCTTGTCGCGGGCCATCATCGACACCACGGTCGCCAGGTTGCCGCCGGCCGATTCGCCGCCGACCGCCACGCGCATCGGGTCGCCATTGAATTCCCTGGCGTGCTGGGTGACCCACAGGTAGGCCGCATACGAGTCTTCCGGCGCGATCGGGAATGTATGTTCAGGGGCCTGGCGGTAATCCACCGACACCATGATCGCCTTGGCCATCTTGGCCAGCGCGCGCGGCGAGGCTTCATACACCTTGGTATCGGCGATCACGAAGCCGCCGCCGTGGTAGTACACCATCACCGGGAACGGGCCCTTGCCCTCCGGCGTGAAGATGTGCACCGGGATGCTGCCGCCGGCGACCGGCACGCTCATCGTCTTCATCGTCACACCCGGTTCCGGCGCGGTGCTCTTGCCCATTTGGGTCAGCACCTTCTTGACCGCGTCGGCCGGGGTCGGCTGCTTGCGCGCTTCGGCCGGCGTGAGGGTCTCGATCGGCTTCGGCTTCAGCGATGCGTGGGCGTCGAGCACCTTCTGCATGTCGGCGTCGGCCTTTGGTGGCTGCGGCGACTGGGCCAGGGCCACGTTCCAGACCAGGGCGGCGGCGACAGCCGTCAGCGCCAGGGGGAGTGCTTTTTTCATGTTCTTGTTCCTCGGTGAAAGGCCGTATGACCTATAGAATTCGATAATTCCATGCCGGGGGCGGCAGGCACTGTTCGCGCGCGCACCATATTCGTCAAATTCCAGCGGCCAATAGGACGGGAAGGGGCGCGGCGCTTACAATGTCCAAATGGATAACCCGACTTCACCCGACAACACCCCGGCGCATCCGTACGCGCGGCTCGACCCGCAGGCCGTACTGGAGGCGGTCGAGAGCGTTGGCCTGTACTGCGACGGCCGCCTGCTGGCCCTGAACAGCTACGAGAACCGCGTCTACCAGGTCGGCCTCGAAGAAGGCCCGCCCGTCGTCGTCAAGTTCTACCGGCCCGGTCGCTGGAGCGACGAGGCCATCCTCGAGGAACACGCCTTCGTCAGCGAGCTGGCCGAGCGCGAAATCCCGGTGGTGCCGGCCGACGTGATCGACGGCCGCACCCTGCACAGCTTCGGGGGCTACCGCTTCTCGGTCTTCCCGCGCCGCGGCGGGCGCGCGCCCGAGCTGGGCGACCCGGCGACGCTGGAATGGATCGGGCGCTTCATCGGCCGCATCCACGCCGTCGGCGCCTTGCATCCTTTCACGGCGCGCCCGGAACTCAACCAGCAGACCTTCGGGCGCGAGCCCTTCGACTGGCTGCGCACCCACGGTTTCATCCCGCCCGAGCTGGCGGCGACCTACGCCAGCGTGGTCGAGCAGGCGCTCATTGGGGTGGCGCGCTGCTACGAGCGTGCCGGCGAACTGCCGCTGCTGCGCCTGCACGGCGACTGCCATGCCGGCAACGTGCTGTGGACCCCGGATGGCCCGCATTTCGTCGACTTCGACGACAGCCGCATGGGCCCGGCGATCCAGGACCTGTGGATGCTGCTCTCGGGCGAGCGCCAGGAAATGGTGGGCCAGATGGCCGACGTGCTGGCGGGGTATGAAGACTTCTGCGAATTCCACCCGCGCCAGCTCTATCTGGTCGAGGCGCTGCGCACCCTTCGGCTGATCCATTATTCGTACTGGCTGGCGATGCGCTGGATTGATCCGGCCTTCCCGGCGGCCTTCCCGTGGTTTAACACCCAGCGCTACTGGCAGGACCGCATCCTCGAGCTGCGCGAGCAGGTGGCGCTGATGGATGAGCCGCCGCTATGGCAAGTGTGAACCTTGCAGGTGTGAACCTTTAAACACGGAATTGCCGCGCTTTCGCCGTCCAGTTCGGCGTGACACGCGCGCCGGATTTGCCGGATAATCGGGCGACGCAGATTTGCCTGCGGTCCAGCGCCACTGAGAACGACCATGGAACCCAACAAACCCGACCCTGACGATATCGATTTCACGATAGACCTGTCCCATGCGGGCAGCGTCGTGCCGCGGGGACCGGAACAGGCGCCCGCCACCCAGCCGCAGCCGCAAGGCCGCGCGCCGATGGAAATGCGCGAAATCCAGGAAGCCATCGCCCGCGTCGAAGCCGAGGCCAAGGCCAATGTGGCCGGCGAGAGCCGCGCCCATGCCGAATCGCGCGCCCGTTCGCTGGCCGAGGAGCGCGCCGCGCTGGATGCTGCCGTGACCGCCGCGGCCCTGGCCAATGCCCAGGCATCCGAAGACGCGATCGCCGCCAACCGCGAGCGCCTGGAGTCCCTGCACGCGGCCGCCAAGGCTTCGAACGAGCGGCTGGACGCGATCCGCCACGAGACCGCCGAACTGCGTGCCCGCATGCAGCTTGAGACGGAAACCCGCATGGCCTCCGAAGCGCGTTCGCGCCTGGAAGACGAATCGCGCCGCCGCGCCGCGGCCCAGGTGGAAGCCCAGGCCGAAATGGCGGTGCAGGCCGAAAAGGCCGCCGACGAACTGATGGTCCAGACCGAACGCGCGCGCCTGCAGGCGGTCGAGCGCATGGCCGCAGTGGAAGCGGCGCGCGAAGAAGTGCTGCACAACGCCAGCGCCGATGCGCGCGTGGCGATCCTGGCGCGCGAGCGCGAACGCGCCGAACACGGCGCCCGCCAGACCGCCGAGATGCTGGTGCAGGCCGAGGCCGAGGCATTGGAACTGACCCTGCAGCGCGAACGCGCCGACCAGGTCGCGCTGGCTTCGAGCTTCGCCCGCGCGGCAGCCGAGGCGCGCGCGCTGGAGGAAGCCCGCGCCATGGCCCATATCGAGCAGGAGCGCGAAGCCATCGCGCTGGCGCAGGCCGAGTCGGACCGCGTCGCCGCGCAATCGATGCGCATGCGCATGCAGACTGAAAAAGAGCTGCGCGACGCCGCCACCCACCGCGAGCGCCTGGAACAGAGGGCCGCCGCGGGCGCCGAAGCGCGGCGCGAAGCCGAAACCCGCATCCTGGCGGCGACCGAAGCGCGCATCGAGGCCGACCGCAAGCTGCGCGAACTGGCCGGCGAACGCGCCCGTGCCGAAGAAGAAGCGGCCGGCCAGGTGCAGGCGCGCCTGGAAGCAGAATCGGTCGCCGCGGCGCATGCGCGCGAGCGTGCCGCGGCCGACGAGGCGGCGGCGCTGGCCGCCCAGCGCGACGCCGGCGAGCAGGAACACCAGCGCGCGCTGGCCGAGGAACGTGCGGCGCTGCTGCAGGCGGCGGCGGATGCGCGCGCTGCCGAAAATGCGGCCGAAGAGGCGGCGATGCTGGCGGTGCGCGAGCAGGCGGCGGTGCAACAGGCGGCGCTCGATGCGGCCCAGCGCCGCGCCGAGGGTGCGCAGCGGCGGGTCGAGGCCGAGCGCGAACGCGCGGCGGCTGAAGAAGCCGCGCTGGCGCGTGAAGAAGAACAAATCCAGGCCGAACGCGCGCTGGCGCAGGCGGCCGAAGCGCGCGCCCAGGCCGCGCATGCGGCTGCGGCGCAGCTGCGCGAACAGGCCGAGGCCGAACGTCGCGCCGAGGCGGTGCAGCAGGCCATGTTCGAGGCGCAGGGCGAACAGGCCCGCGCCGCGATCCAGGAAGCCGAGCACGCGGAGGCGGCAGCCGCCGCCCAGCAGGACGCCGCGCGCCGCGCCCTGGAGCTGGCTGCTGCGCAGGCCGAACGCGCCGAGGCGGAACGCCGCCAGCTGGAGCTGCTTGATGCCGCCATCGCGTCCGAACGCGCCGCGACCGAGACGGCGCGCGAATCGCTGGCCCTTGGCGAGCGCAAGCTGGCCGCGCAGCGCCAACAGGCCGCGGCCGATGCGCGCGCCAACGAAGCGGCTGCGGCGCGGCTGGCGTCGGAACAGGCAGCCGCGCAGGCGGCGCTGGCACGGGCGGCGGCAGAAGAAGAGCAGGCACGCCTGGCGCATGAGCGCGCAGCGGGCGAGCAGGATGCGCTGGCGGCGGCGGTACAGAAGCGCGAGGCCCAGCGTTCGCTGCTCGAGCATGCGCAGCGCCACGCCGAAATGCAGCGCAAGGCCGCCGACGCGACCCAGCGCATGGCCGACGCGCGCAAGGCGCTGGCCGACCTGGAAACGCAGCGCTACGAAGAAGTGTCGGCCGACCTGGCGGCGTTTGACCGCGCCATCGGGGCCCGCAAGGCGGAAGCCGAGCACCGGGTGGCATCGGTGAACATCACGCGCGAGGTGCTGGGACGGTTCAAGCAGTCGCAACCGGCATCGGCGTCACAGGCGGTGACCAGGCTGGCGGATGTGATTATGAATCAGAGGAAGAACGAGCAGGAGTAGGGCACGCTTCGGTGGGACGCAACGAAGGTCAACCTGGGTTCGCGCGCAGGCGGGAACCCAATGCCAGTCAACTAAGAAGAATTTGTAGGGTGGGCGGGGTAATTTCGGGCAATGCCCGGAATTACAAATTGCCCACCCTACGGGTGACCAGCGGCTCTTAAGTGACTGGCATTAAGGCGGGAACCCAATTTAGTGTGATATGCCCCGCATATCAATCATGGCCGATCGAGTCGCCCAGCATATCACCGCACCGCCGGCGCCTCGCTCGGCGCCACCGGATTCACCGGCCCCGTCGCCGCCTTGGTCGCAAAATATTCCGTCTCGCCAAAGCAGGTGGTCGGTACGCCGCGGTGTTGTTCGTAAGTCACCTGCACGCGCTGCCCCATTGCACTGAGCAGTTGCTTGGCCACCGCATCGTCGCGCACCGTGAAGGTGAACCGCTCCGGGATCGCCCCTGGCATGCTCGACAGCAGCAGCTCGCCTTCCCAAGTCTTGCACAGCCAGCCCTTTTTCGAGAACTTCTGCAGGTAGCCCGCGCGTTCGCCTTCCGAATACGACCAGCTGAGCGTAAACCAGGTGTACAGCGCGAACAGCACCAGCACGGCGGCAATGGCGGAGAGCAGGATGGCGGTAGCGCGTTTTGGCAGGGCGTTGGGCATGGCGGCAGTCGTAAGAAAGATTGGGTTGGAAATCAGGTATCAGCTTGGCGGCAGGGCAGCCGCGCCCATTCTGCCACGGCTTGGCAGAATAACAAAATCCCGCGCTCCGGTTCAGGACTTGCCGAGCGCGGCCCGTCCCTCGTGTTCCTCACGCTCCATGCGCTTCCGGTAGCGCACCGAGGACCACAAGGACACCAGGATAAAGGCCAGCCCCGACAGCCCCGTGAACCATTCCGGGATGTGATAGTGGACGCTGGCGAACATGATCAAGGCCAGGATGCCGATCGCGTAATGCGCGCCATGTTCCAGGAACACGAATTCTTCCAGCGTGCCCTTGTAGACAAGGAACACGGTCATCGAGCGTACGAACATGGCGCCGATCGCGAGGCCGAGCATGATGATGACGATGTCGTTGGTGATCGCAAAGGCCCCGATCACGCCGTCGAAACTGAACGAGGCGTCCAGTACCTCGAGGTAGAGGAAGCCGCCGATGCTGCCCTGGGCGAGCATCCTGCCCACCGCCGGGTCTTCTTCCTCGTGCTCGAGCAGGCCGCTGAGCCATTGCACGCCTATATAGATGAGTACGCCAGTGACGCCGGCCACCAGCACCGGCAGCTTGCGCTCGGCCGGCATCAGCGACATCGCGCCGCAGACCGCCGACAGGGTGATCAGGATGGCCAGTCCCTCGGTGCCGTATTTGCCGATCTTTTCCTCGATCCAGCCGAGCCAGTGCAATTTCTTTTCTTCGTCGAATAAAAAGTTCAGGAACACCAGCAGCAGGAAGGCGCCGCCGAAGGAGGCGACCTCGGCGTGCTTTTCGGTGAGGTGGCGTGAATACTCGCGCGGGTTGTCGATGCCCAGGTGCCAGACCTCGACCAGGCCAAGCCCGGTTGCAGCGGAAACGATCACGAGCGGGAACAGCAAGCGCATGCCGAACACGGCCACCAGGATGCCGACGGTGAGGAACAATTTGCGCCAGAACTCGTTCCAACCGCGCAGGACCGACGCGTTGACGACCGCATTGTCGAAAGAAAGCGACACTTCGAGCACGCCGAGCACAGCGGTGATCCAGAGCGCCTGCAGCATGCCGCCGATGCCCCGGTGCTCGTAGCCCCACCAGCCGGCAAGGGCCATGAGGATGACCGTGACCGCGATCGACAACCGGAAATGCCGCATGACGCCCCCTTGCCTGTGTAGTCGTGTTGGAGGAATATTACCGTTCCAGGCTTGAGGACGGCGCGGGAATGCCCTGCAGCTGCATTGAAGTTGTATCTACGCTATATCAACTAAACCTTGCATCTGAGATAATTCCGCCCGGCATCAATTCACCTGGACCGAGACATGGATTTTGTTTACTTAGTTACTCCCGTGCTGACCTGGATGGTGGTCGGCCCGATCAAGTTCTTGATTACCAGCGCGCGCCAGCGGCGCTGGGCCTTCAACCTGGTGGGCAACGGCGGCTTCCCCAGCAACCATAGCTCCGTCGTCACCAGCATGGCCACCCTGATCGCACTGCGCGAGGGGATGGGACATCCGGCGTTCGGGGTCGCGGTGACGCTTGCCTTCATCGTGATGATCGACGCGAACAGTTTGCGCCAGCACGTCGGCCGCCAGGCGGCCGCGATCAACAAGTTGGCGTGCGACACGGTGGGCCACATTGTCCTGCGCGAGCGCATGGGCCACACCCTGGTGGAAATCACTGGCGGCATCGCCACCGGCATCGGGATGGGTTTCCTGATCAACTTACTGTTCGGCGCGGCCTGAGCAGCTTGAAGAACGGACAGGGCGGACGTCCGCCCGTCCGGATTTTCGCTGCATTCCAGCCACCCGGAATGCAGCTCATCGCCAAATATCGCAGTTCATCCCACGATTTCCGCGTTATGCAGAGTCGTCAATTGACGCCCACAGGGCACTACTCGATACTGCGCGCTGGCTGTCCATATTCTAATATTTACAAGATCACTGAGTCCTTCTCTGGAGAACCACAATGCTGCGCAAATCACTACTCGTCCTTGCCATAGCCACGGCGCTCGCCGCCTGCAGCAAGGAGGCCAAGGAGCCTGCCAAGCCGGGCGCTGAAACTTCCGCCAAGGCCGACGGCAAAGATCCAAAGGACAAGCGTCCTTCGCAGCTGCAGGTCGCGTCCGAAGACGTGCTGACCATCCAGAGCGACACCCTGGCCTCCGGCCCGGTCGTCACCGGTTCGATCCAGCCTGAACGCAAGGCCGACCTGCGCGCCGAAGTCTCGGCCGTGGTGCTGCAAGTGCTGAAAGACAACGGCGAGCCGGTCAAGCGCGGCGACGTGCTGGTGCGTCTGGACGAGACTGCGATCCGCGACAGCCTGGTATCGGCCGAAGCCACCGTGCGCTCGTCCAGCCAGGCCCTCGACCAGGCCATCCGCCAGCTCGACCGCATGAAGACCCTGCGCGCCTCCGGTATGGCCTCGGCCGTCGGCCTGGACGATGCCGAAGTGCGCCGCAACAGCGCCCAGAGCGAATTGTCGGCCGCCAGGAGCCGCGCCGCCACCGCGCGCCAGCTGCTCAACCGCACCGTGGTGCGCGCGCCTTTCGACGGCATCGTCTCCGAGCGTAAAGTGTCGGCCGGCGACACCGCCAACATCGGCAAGGAACTGGTCAAGGTGATCGATCCGAACAGCATGCGCTTCGAAGCGCGCGTCTCGGCCGATTCGATCTCGACCCTGAAAGTGGGCCAGAAGGTGAATTTCCGCGTCAACGGCTACGGCGACCAGCAGTTCGCCGGCGTCATCAAGCGCATCGACCCGGCCGCGAATGCCGTCACCCGCCAGGTCGAAGTGCTGGTCGAGTTCGCTGACAAGGCCCAACCGCGCGTGGCCGGCCTGTACGCAGAAGGCCGCGTCGATGCTCAGAGCAGCACCGCGCTGATGCTGCCGGAAGCGGCGCTGGTGAAGGCCGGCGACAAGGCCTACACCTGGCGCATCAAGGACAAGACCCTGAACAAGGTCCCGCTGGTAGTCGGCGCGCGCGACCCGCGTACCGGCAATGTCGAGATCAAGCAGGGCCTGGTGGCCGGCGACGTCGTGCTGCGCGCCCCGACCTCGAACCTGAAAGACGGCCAGAAGGTCGAGATGCCGCCCGCGCGCGTGGCAAGTGCTGGCAGCGCGACCGGTAACGTCGCGGCACAAGGGAAATAAACCATGTTCCTCTCTAATTTCAGCGTCAAGAGGCCCGTTGCCACCATCGTCCTGATCGTGGCGATGATGGCCATGGGCCTGCTCGCCCTGTCCAAACTGAAGGTCAACCAGAACCCGGACGTCGAGGTGCCGGTCGTCGTGGTCGACATCCCGTATCCGGGCGCCTCGCCCGAGACCGTCGAACGCGAGATCACCAACCGCCTGGAAAAGCAGATGCTGGCGATCCAGGGTGTGACCGAACTTAATTCCAATTCCTACGAAGGCGGCGTGTCGATCTGGATGGAATTCGATTTCGACCGCAACGTCATCGAAGCCTCGGACGACGTGCGCAACGCGATCGCCGCGGTGCGCTACAAGCTGCCGATCGAGATGCGCGAACCAGTGCTGCGGCGCTGGGATCCGGCCTCCGAGCCGGTGATGCAGCTGGCGCTGTCCTCCAGCGCCCAGTCGCATGCCGAAATCTCGCGCTATGCCGAAGACGTACTGGCCGATAAGTTCCGCGCCATCGAAGGCGTCTCGACCGTGAACGTGAACGGCGCGCTGCGCCGCGAACTGTCGGTCCTGCTGCGCGCAGAGAAACTGCGTGAGTTCAACGTGTCGGTGTCGGAAGTCACCAACGCGCTGCGCACCCAGAACACCAATGCACCGGTGGGCAAACTGCGCAGCGAACTGGACGAGAAGGGCATCCGCCTGGTCGGCCGTATCGAGCGTCCGGAAGATTTCTCGCAAGTCGTGGTCAAGCGTAACGGCGACCAGATCGTGCGCCTGAACCAGGTCGCCGAGATCAAGGACGGCTTTGCAGACGTCAACAGCCTGTCGGTCCGTAGCGGCAAGCCGAACGTCGGCCTGCAGATCGCCCGTTCGCGCGACGCCTCGACCGTCTCGCTGGCCAAGAAGGTCCACAAGCTGGTTGAAGAAGCCAACAAGGAAATGCCGGAAGGCACCAAGCTCGAAGTCGTGCGCGACGGCGGCGAAGAAGCACAAAGCAGCCTGAACAACGTGATCGAATCGCTGGTGCTGGGCGCCGTGCTGACCATCTTCGTGGTGTACGCCTTCCTGAACTCGTGGCGCTCGACCCTGATCACCGCGCTGTCGCTGCCGACTTCGGTGCTGGCCGCCTTCATCGCGGTCTGGCTGTGCGGCTTCACGCTGAACTTCATGACCCTGCTCGGCCTGTCGCTGGCGATCGGCGTGCTGATCGACGATGCGATCGTGGTGCGCGAAAACATCGTGCGCCACATGGAAAAGGGTTCGGACCGCCGTACCGCCGCGCTCGAAGGCACTGCCGAGATCGGCATGGCCGTGGCCGCGACCACCTTCTCGATCATGGCCGTGTTCGTTCCGGTCGCCTTCATGCCGGGCGTGTCCGGCGAGTGGTTCCGTCCGTTCGCCCTGACCGTCACCTGCTCGGTGATCGTGTCGCTGTTCATCTCGTTCACGCTCGACCCGATGCTGTCGGCCTACTGGGGCGACCCCCCTGACTACCACCACCAGCCGAAGAAGGGCATCAGCCGCCAGCTGGAACGCTTCAACGTCTGGTTCGACCACCAGGCCGACCGCTACGGCAACGTGATTGCCTGGGCATTGCACCACCGCAAGTGGATGGGTGCGATCGCCGTGGCCAGCCTGGTCGGCGCGATCGGCCTGCACATGGCCTTCGGCGGCTCGAGCTTCCTGCCGAAGTCGGACGGCGGCAACCTGATGATCGAAGTGCGCACCCCGGCCTCGTCGAGCGTCGAATACGCGCGCCGCAAGCTGGAAGCGGCAGCCGAGATCGCCCGTGCCATCCCGGAAACCAAGGACACCAACAGCTCGATCAACCCGAACGGCGGCCGCGTCTACATCGATATCGGCAAGCGCAGCACCCGCGAGCGCAGCGCCACCGAGATCGGCGCCGAGCTGCGCAGCAAGATCGCACCGCTGGTGGGCGCCGAATACGTCGTCATCGACGACCTCAACGGCGGCGGCAAGCCGGTGCAGGTCGAGTTCACCGGCCCTGATTCGCGCAAGCTGATGGAACTGACCGGCGCCTTCATGGAGAAGCTGCGCCAGGTGCCGGGTGCGGTCGACGTCACGCTGTCGGAACAGGACCCGAAGAACGAGCTGCAGATCGTGCTCGACCGCGGCCTGGCCAATGCCATGGGTATCTCGGTCAACGATGCGGCCCAGGCGCTGCGCGTGGCCTTCGCCGGCATCGAAGTGGGCGACTGGGTCGACCCGACCAGCGAAACCCGCGACGTTGCCGTGCGCCTGCATCCGGACGACCGCGTCAACACCGAGAACATCGAGCGCCTGCCGATCGCGGTAGCCGGCACCGGCATGATGGTGCCGCTCGAACAGATCGCCACCATCACCATGGGCAAGGGGCCGTCCGGCATCCGCCACAAGGATGGCGAGCGCATGATCACCGTGTCGGCCAATGCCCAGGGCCGTTCGGCCGGCGAAGTGACCGCCGACGCGATGAAGCTGGCCAAGACCTTCGACTTCCCGCCGGGCTATGGCCTGGCGCTGGGCGGCCAGGGTGAAGACCAGGCGGAACTGTTCACCGAGATGCTGATCGCGCTCGGCTCGGGCATCGGCCTGATGTACCTGATCCTGGTGATGCAGTTCGGTTCGTTTACGGCGCCGCTGGGCGTGATGCTGTCGCTGCCGCTGTCCCTGATCGGCGTGGTGCTGGCCCTGATCCTGACCAAGAACACGCTCAACCTGATGAGCATGATCGGCGTCCTGATGCTGATGGGCCTGGTGGCGAAGAACGCGATCCTGCTGCTCGACGCTGCCCGTGCGCTCGAACACGAAGGCATGGAGCGCGAAGAAGCGCTGATGCAGGCCGGCCGCAAGCGCCTGCGCCCGATCCTGATGACGACCTTCGCCCTGATCGCCGGCATGTTGCCGGTGGCCATGGCGCTGGGCGACTCCGGCCAGTTCTACCAGCCGCTGGCGATCGCGATCATCGGCGGCACCATCACCTCGACGCTGCTGACCCTGCTGGTCGTGCCGACCTTCTACGACAGCATCGAGATCGCCCGCGACCGCATGTTCGCCAAGTTCAACCGCCGCGCAGCACGCTATAACGTGATCGCCGCGTTCTTCATGACCTTCATCGAGGCCATCCTGACCCTGGTGTTCGTGCGCCTGATCTTCCGTTCGATCATGCGCCTGGTGCGCTTCGCAACCGGCCGCGGCCGTGGGAAGGTGTTGCCGGCTTGATGGTCGAAAATCGTAGCGTGGGCGGGTTCTCCCGCCCACGCGGTGATAGTTGGAATATGAGCAGCCGTACAGGCGGCTTTACCCGGGTTTGAACGCGCGGCCGTTCGTAGTTCAGGCCACTGGCCTGAACTACCCCGGCCACCTACATCAGCCATAAACGGCCAGCCTCGCGCTGGCCGTTTCTATTTCCGAGCGCCGCAAACACGAAAGCCAGCCTTTGGGGGCTGGCTTTCGTGCCTTGCAGCCAGACGCTTACTGGCCGGTGGTTGGCGGCGTGGTCGACGTTCCGGTGCCGGTAGTGCCGGTCGCGCCCGTGGTGCCGGTTGCGCCGGTACCGACTGGCGGTGGGGTCATGGCCGGATCAGTGGTGGTGCCGGTTGGTGGCGTGGTGGCCGGATCGGTCATGGTGCCGGTGCCGGTCGCGCCGGTGCCGGTTGCGCCGGTACCGGTGTCACCCGTGGTGCCCATGGTGCCGGTGCTGCCGCTGGTGCCCGAGGTGCTGCTTGGGGCGGTGGCCGACGTGTCAGTGGTCGTGGTGGTGTCGGTTGCCGGTTCGTTCTTGCGGCATGCGCCCAGCAGCGAAGCCAACACGGCAGCAGTCAGCAGGATTTTTGGTGCTTGAGTCAGTGCTTTCATTGTTTAAACTCCTCGTTCACGTCTATCTTGTGCCGCGGGCTCCAGATAGGAAAGGAGTCCCGGCGGCGCCAGGGTTAGGTCCTCCGAGGGTCCATTGGAACCCAGCAGTGGAACCATCAGGGAACCGACGCAACACGCGGCCCCATCAGCGCACGAACCCGACTGTGAATAACGACTGGCAGTTGATTCGCCAACGCGCCGGATCGAACACCTCGTACTCGTTTCCGCGTTGTTGCTGCGGAATTCGTTGAAGAGCAGGTGCTACACACCCATTCCCCAACCCACCGGTTGTGGCCGGATGGTTTCGTCGCCGCCGGCATCCTTGCCGGCAACTTGTTCCAGCAGCGCGGGTATTTCCTGAGAAATTTCCCGCGCCAGATAACCGAGTGTGCCCAGACGTTCTGCCAGGCGCTCCCCTGCGCGCGCATGCAATGCCACGCCCCAGCAGGCGGCCTGGTCGAGCGGCGCGCCGCGCGCCGCCAGCCCTGCAATGATTCCCGCCAACACGTCGCCGGAACCGGAGATCGCCAGGCCGACATTGCCGCCTTCATGCTGGTACAACGTTCCATCCGGCGTTGCGATGACAGTGCGCGCACCTTTTAATGCGACGACCGCGTTCCAGGCCTGCGCCGCGTCCAGCGCCTTCGGGTCGGGCCCGGCAGTGATCTCGTCCTTGGCGATGCCGGTCAGGTGCGCCATTTCGCCCGCATGGGGCGTGACGATGACCGGACGCGCGAAGCGCCATGGCGTATCGAGCGGCCAGCCGGCGGGCGGGTGCAGCAGGGCGCCCATGGCGCAGGCATCGAGCACCACGGCAACACGCGAATCGCCCAGGCGCGGCAGCAGCGCATGCACCAGTTCGGCCGTGGCCGGCTCGTCCTGCATGCCGGGACCGATCAGCACGGCATCCACGCGGTCGGCCAGCGGATCGAGGCTGGCAACGGCGTCGATGCGCAAGCCCGCGCTGGCCTGCTCGAGCAGGCCGATGACGCGCGCCTCGGGCATCGCCAGCGCCACCAGTTGGGCCACGCTCTGGCCGGTGGCGATGGTAAGCTTGCCGGCTCCCGCGCGCAGCGCGGCGGTGGCGGCCAGGATGATCGCGCCCGGCATTTCGCAGGAGCCGCCGAGCACCAGCACATGGCCCCGGACTTCCTTGTCGCCTTCGACGGCCGGCATCGGCACCGGCCAGCTGCGCAGCAGGGCTGTATCGACGTCGTGCACGACGGTAGCGCGGTTGAGTGTATCCATGGGAAGTAAGCCTTACGCCTTCGGAGCGGCTGGCAGGTCCTTGCTGGCGGTAACCGGGGTGCCGGTCGCTTCGAGCGGCGCCACGAAATTCACGAGGCGCAGGGCAGGGTGGCCGCCCTTGCCGAGCTTGGGATCGAATTCGTAGGAGGTGACGGAACAGTTCGGTACGTCGCCGGCGCGGTCGAAATCGAGGATGGTCTTTTCGCTGAGGCGCTCGAACAGGTAGCGGAAGCAATTGACCGTAACCTGGTGCGCAACGATCAGCACGCGTTCCTTGCAGTACTCGCGATTGAGCGTGTCGATCACGCTGCGCAGGCGCAGGATCACGTCGCACCAGCTTTCGCCGCCGGGGGGGCGGAAATAGAACTTGCCGACGTGCTGGCGCTGCTCGTAAAGCTCCGGGTAGTGGTGGGCAATGCCGTAGGTGGTAAGGCGGTCGAGGATGCCGAACTCTTTTTCGCGCAGGCGCTCGTCGGATTCGATGACCATCCGGTTACGGTCCAGGCGCTGCATCATGATGTTGGCGGTCTCGGCAGCGCGCACATAGGGCGAGTGCAGCACGACGGTCGGCTGCTGGTCTGGCGGCAGCGAGGCGAACCAGGAACCCAGCGCCTCCGACTGGCGCTCGCCGAGCTCGGACAGGGACACGTCGACGTCGCGGTCGGCAATGTCGATATGGTGTCCGGCGGCGGCTTCAGCCAGGTCGCGCGCCACGTTGCCCGCACTCTGGCCGTGCCTGACCAGCCAGATCTCCTGCGGCCACTTTTGTTCCATTAACAGTCCATCGATGATGTTGACATGGCGTCATCATAGACGGATTCTACGGCCGCAAAGCGCACGATTGCAGCCCTTCCAGAGCGGCTTGCGGGCGCGTCGGAGGGGTCTTACAAGGCTGTTTGTAAAAGCATGAAAAAAGGCGAAATCGTCCTGCCGGACGGCGCAGGTCGCCTCGTCAAGACACCTGCTCTTCGCTATCGAGATTGATGTCCGCATCGCTCTGGAATACCCGCAGGTCGGTCTGCCCGAGCATCCGGCTGGTAACGGTGCCCGCGGTAATCGAGCCACTGACGTTGAGCGCGGTCCGGCCCATGTCGATCAGCGGTTCCACCGAAATCAGGAGGCCGGCCAGCGCCACCGGCAGGTCCATCGCCGACAGCACGATCAGCGCGGCAAAGGTGGCGCCGCCGCCGACGCCGGCCACGCCGATCGAGCCGAAAGCAACAATGGCCAGCAGCGGCAGCAGGAAGGAGGCCGTCATCGGGTCGATGCCGACGGTCGGGGCGATCATCACCGCCAGCATGGCAGGGTAGATGCCGGCGCAGCCGTTCTGCCCGATGGTGGCGCCGAACGAGGCCGCGAAGTTGGCGATGCCTTCCGGGGTGCCGAGGCGCGCGGTCTGGGTCGCCACGCTCATCGGGATCGATCCGGCGCTGGTGCGCGAGCTGAACGCGAAGGCCAGCACCGGGAAGATCTTCTGCAGGTAGCGCAGCGGGTTCAGGCCGCTGCCGGCGACCAGCAGCAGGTGCACGCAGAACATCAGCGCCAGCGCGCAGTACGAGGCGACCACGAAATTGGCCAGGCTCAGGATGTCCTGCAGGCTCGAGCCTGCCACCATCTTCGCCATCAGCGCGAACACGCCGAACGGCGTCAGGCGCAGCACCAGCGTCACCATCCGCATCACGATCACGTGCGCCATGTGGACGAAGTCGCTGAACGACTGGAACACTTCCGGCTTCTTGCCGGCGATACCGGTGGCCGAGATGCCGATGAAGATCGCGAACACGACTACCGCGATGGTCGAGGTCTTGCGTGCGCCGGTCATGTCGAGGAAGGGATTGGCCGGGATGAAGGACAGGATCATGCTCGGGAGCGAAATATCCTTTGCCGCCGCCACGTTGCCCTGCAAATATTCGCCGCGTGCGACCTCCGCCGTGGAAGCGGTCAGGCCGACCGCAGTCAAGCCGAACAGCTTGGCCATCAGGATGCCGATGGCGGCCGCCACGATGGTGGTCAGGATCAGGATGCCGATCGTCAGCGTGCTGATCGTGCCGAGCGACCCTGCGTTGCGCAGTTTCAGGATGGCCTGGATGATCGACACCATGATCAGCGGAATCACGATCATCTGCAGCAGTTTGACGTAACCGCTGCCGACGACGTCGAGCCAGGCGTTGGTGGCGACGATGGTGGGCGAGGGCGCGCCGTAGATCGCCTGCAGCGCCGCACCGAACACGACGCCCAGGCCGAGGCCGGTGAACACGCGCCTGGTGAACGAGGCATGGCTGGCCTGCATGCGGTATAGCAGCACGCAGGCTGCAAGCGCCACGGCCAGGTTGAGCAGGAGAGGGAAGTTCATTCAGGCCTTTTATGGGGAGCGATTCAGGCAGCTAGTGCGCTACGGAAATCTATCGCCGCATTTTATAGGCAAACCGATATTACCGCCGGAGAAGACGCGCACTGCCGGGCCGGAACTGCGATGAGCAATGTTGTGGAAATGTCTAGCCAGTCCAGCTACAGCGCATGTTTTCCTGACAAAGTTGTGTGGCGCAGCGGCGACGGACTCGCCTGCCGGCTGCAAAGCAGCTCGTCAATATGCGTTGCGCATGAGAATCTCTTTCTAAACCCGCTGCAGATGTCCTTGCATCGTCTTCCGCCATTCCATTTTCTTTCGAGCGCATCATGTTCAAGAACTTGACCATCAAGTCACGCCTCATCTTCGTCATCAGCCTTCTGGCAGCCGAGCTCGCGGTCGGAGCCGTCATTGGCATCTATAACCTGAGCAAGGCAAACGCCGAGCTGAAGAACCTGTACGACAACCGCCTGGTGGCCCTGGGCCAGCTCAGCCACGTCATGCAGCTGATCACGACCAACCAGCTGCTCGTCGCCAAGGCGGTCGGTATCAGCGACAGCGCGCAGCGCAGCGCCCTCGTGCAGCAGGTCGATACCAATATCGCGGCGGTTTCCTCTACCTGGAAAGCCTACGAGCAGACCGAGCTGACCGTCGAGGAAGCCGCGCTGGCCGGCAAGTTCGTCGAAGCCCGCAAAGCCTTCCTGGCGCAAGGCCTGGTGCCGGCGGTAGCGGCCCTGCGCGCCAACGACAGCGCACGCGCGGGCGAGCTGGTGGCGGGCGAGATGTCGCGCAGCTTCGGGCCGGTCGGCGCCCTTGGTAGCGAGCTGATCGAACTGCAGCAGCGCGTGGCGAAAGCCGATTACGAACACTCGCTGGCGGCCTATGAGACGGTGCGCCTGGTCTGCCTGGCCGGACTCGCGTTCGGTCTCCTGATGGCGGCGGTGGTCGGCTGGATGCTGGTGCGCGCGATCGTGCGCCCGATCGAGGCGGCAGTGAAAATCGCCGGCGCCGTGGCTGCCGGCGACCTGACCCAGCAGATCGACGTTACTTCGAACGACGAAACCGGCCGCCTGCTGCAGGCGCTGAAGGACATGAACGGGTCGCTGGTGGACATCGTCACCCGCGTGCGCGGCGGCACCGACACGATCGCAACCGCCTCCGGCCAGATTGCCGCAGGCAACTTCGACCTGTCGTCGCGTACCGAGCAGCAGGCCAGTTCGCTGGAAGAGACCGCGTCGTCGATGGAAGAACTGACCTCGACCGTCAAGCAGAACGCCGACAACGCCCGCCAGGCCAATGTGCTCGCGGCTTCCGCGCAACAGGTGGCGGGCAAGGGCGGTGCCGTGGTCGAGCAGGTAGTGCGTACGATGGGCGAGATCAATACCTCAGCCACACGCATCGTCGACATCATCTCGGTCATCGACGGCATCGCCTTCCAGACCAACATCCTGGCCCTGAATGCCGCCGTGGAAGCGGCGCGCGCTGGCGAGCAGGGCCGTGGCTTCGCCGTGGTCGCAAGCGAAGTGCGCAACCTGGCGCAGCGCAGCGCGACGGCGGCAAAGGAAATCAAGGCGTTGATCGACGATTCGGTGCAGAAAGTGAACCACGGCTCGGAACTGGTCGACCAGGCCGGCGCCACGATGGCCGAGATCGTCCACAGCGTCGGCCAGGTGACCGACATCATGGCGGAGATCACCGCCGCCAGCCAGGAACAGACCGCGGGCATCGAACAGATCAACGACGCCGTCACACAGATGGACCAGGTGACCCAGCAGAACGCGGCGCTGGTGGAGCAGGCCTCGGCCGCGGCCCAGTCGCTGCAGGATGAAGCGGCGCAGCTGGCGCTGACGGTGGGTGCGTTCAGGCTCGATGCACCGGCAGTGCCTGCGGCGCGCGCGCCACGCGCCATGGCGCCGGTGCCGCGGGTCGCCAGCCCCGTGGTTCGTGCGATGGACAAGCCGGCTACCGCGACGGTCCGGCTGGACACCGGCGCCACCGCGCCGAAGCGCGCTGGCAAGAGCGCGCAGACGGCTGCGGCAACCGAGGGGTGGGAAGAGTTCTGACGGTGGCATGGCGGGCCGGCAAGGCCCGCCATGACTGCGAAGCGCAGGAGAAACGGCGGTGTGCCTGGTTAGCGCACCGCCGTTTTGTCATTCCATGACGATGACAAGCGCAGCCAGGCCAAGGCTGAGGCCGAGCGCCACACCCAGGCGCTGGCGGATGCGGCGGCTGTTCGAGATGATGCCCTTGGCAAAGGTGCGCTTCGGCGCCGCCGGGTTGCTGCGGTCGACGGTAGCTGGATGGATGTTCTGCTGCGAATGTTCGGTGTTCATGGTCGGTTCCTGTTGCCGTCTCCGCCGGAGACCTGCATTGATTGATGTCGTTGATACGAAGCTTGGAAAAGCTGACTGCGGGGCCCGGCAGAGTCTGCGCTGAGGTTTCCCTTGCCGCGCTCGCCGAGCTCAGGCAAGCCGGGCAGCGGTGGCCGGATAGTTCCAGCCCGGTGGGCAGGCATGGCCGCGCGGTGCTGCGCGATTCGGGTCAGGCTGGCCGATGCGGGCATCGGCCAGCTGCGGGCACGTGTCCAGGTGGTACGGAACAGGGTGGCTAGACATGCGGTGACCAGTACTAAGCTTCGACTTCACATGCGATTCGTATTGCGATCACGCTGCTGGGCTGCACGGGATGTTATTCATTTTACATTCCCGGTCAGTGAATTCAAGGGTGTACACGATTCGTTACAACCTCAACTAATTGCCCTCTATCAACAATATCCTGCTCGCACCCCAGAAAGTCAAGTCAAGACTGCATTGCGTCGGAAACAACCAACATGGTTCCTGTATCCCTGGCAGGTAACGAACCTGATCGCGATACGAAAAACCGGTCGGTGCAGCGATTAATGCATCATTTCGTCCCGATCTGATATTTTCTGCTTCGAGACCGTTTTGTGATGTGGGCTGCATGCGCCTTGCACCCACCAGACGCCGCCCTAGACTGGGTTAACCGCCTCTGGCATGGCCAGTGTTGCGCTAATCGTCCGGCAGGCATCTCATTGCGGTTCTACCCGCTTGCACCAGTGCCCGGCCAACGCCCTTACCATTTCGCGAAGGAGCAATCATGCGTTCCCTATCCCTGGCAGTTTCTGCCGGCCTGCTGGTGCTGGCATCCGAAGCCGGCGCGCAGGCAAGCAAGTATCCAGTCACTTCCGACAGCGCCATGTCGAGTGTGCAGGTGACTGCGCCCGCACGCCGTATATTCCAGGAAGACCTCGACACAGTCCGCGGCCAGTACGCCTTGTCGAACGGCTGGCGCCTGAAGGTGGATCCTGCAGCCAGCGGCATTTCTGCCCAGATCGACAAGCAGCGTCCGATTCACCTCGTTGCACTATCCAAAGATAAATTCGTTTCTCGGGACGGCAATGTGGAAATGGTCTTCAACCGCGGCGACCAGGGCGATGACATGGTGATGAGCTATGTGTCGACCGACTCGAGAATCGCCCAGCTGATCGTGGTGAGGGCGACGCTGGCCCAGCGCTGAACCGAGCCGTCAAAGCTCGAAACAAAAACGCCAACCGCGAGGCTGGCGTTTTTTTCGCGTCCACAATCCGGCGCTTGTCTCGAATCCGCTGGGCCGGTGCGCCATCAGCCGCTGGAAGCAAGCGAATGGATGTCTACTGCCCGACGCAAATAATCTTGGTCACGTATTCGTGGGCGCTGCCCTTCTTTTTAGCGGCCCAGTCGATGACTTCCTGGGCATCGGCGACCGTCATGACGGTGGCTTTTTCCTTGTTCCTGATGAAGGAGACGCCTTCGAACTTGCCTTCCTTGCTGCGCATGACTTTGGCGAACACGGGCGCCTTGTTTTCTTTGTCGGCGAGCTTGTTTTGCTGGACGAGGTAACGCTGGTCGATGTTTTCCATGCTGGTGTTCTAAAGGTGAGGGTTCAAAGCCGTATTTTACGGCGTGCAGGTGTTCGGTACGAAAAACAAGGGCGCCGCCGATGCCTTCCATTTCGCAAGCAAAAGCAAAAAGCCCACGAACGTGAATTCATGGGCTTTCTGGGTATTCGTGGTAGGCCGTGCGGGATTCGAACCTGCGACCAACGGATTAAAAGTCCGCTGCTCTACCAGCTGAGCTAACGACCCGAAGAAGCGAGATTATAGGATGCTGGACACATCCTGTCAAATCCCGCGTCCCGTCGTCCAGCCCAACCGGGAACTTATTTCAGCGAAGCCAATCGGTCTTTCGCGGTCTTGCCGGCGCTCGTGCCGGGGTATTTCGACACCAGCTGCTGCAATGCCTTCTTGGCGTTCTTGCTGTCCTTGAGCAGGGCATAGCTGCTGGCGATGTTCAGCATGGCGTCCGGCACCTTGGGGCTATCGGAATACGTTCTGGTCACGACTTCCTGGGCGGCGATGGCCTTCTTGTAGTCGCCCAGGGCGTAGTAGGCGTTGCCGAGCCAGTACTGGGCGTTCGAGGCGTAAGGCGATTCCGGGTAGCGGCGCACGAAGTCCTGCAGCGCGGTGGCGGCGCCCTTGTAGTCGCCCGACTGGAACATGGCCGTGGCGCTCTCGTAGGCGGTCTTTTCGGATGGCAGCACTTCGGCGGCCTGGCCGTCGACGATTTCCTGCTGCGGCTCGATCTTCTTGATGCGCGCATCGAGGTCGGCGTACAGCTGTTTCTGGGAGTTCTGCGCCTTGCTGATCTCGTTGGCCAGCACTTCGATCTGGCCGCGCAGGCGGGAAATTTCTTGCATGGTCTGCTCGTGCTGGTTCAGCATGTCGAGCTGGACGGTCTTGTCCGACTTGGTATCGATGCGCGCGTTCAGGTCGCGGGCAATGGAATCGACCTTGGTGCGCAGGTCGAGGATGGCCTTGCGCGCTTCGTCGTCGTCGAGCAGGCCGGCGGATGCCTGCAATGGCATCCAGGCCATCAGGACGAGGCAGGCGAGGCGGGACGGGGACAATTTCATCATGGCAGGGATCTTTCCGGTTGCAGAGTAAAAACGGGGCGGATGCAGTCTGCACTGCTATCCGCCCCATTGTCAATCGCGCTTGACTTAAGAGCGCCTCACGATCTTCCGGGGAAGCCGCCAAGCGCTGTCAAGGTCAGTTGATTACTGGTAAACGATATCGGCGCGGCGGTTTTCAGCCCATGCAGCTTCGTCGCTACCGGTGGCTTTCGGCTTTTCTTCGCCCAGCGACACGGCTTCCATCTGGTTTTCCGACACGCCCAGCGACGACATCGAACGGCGGACGGCTTCGGCACGCTTCTGGCCCAGGGCCAGGTTGTACTCGGTGCCGCCGCGTTCGTCGGTATTGCCCTGGATCAGGACCTTGCGAGCCCCGTTCTTGGTCAGGTAGCCCGAATGGTTGGCGACGACCGGCTTGCCGTCTTCGCGCACGACGAAGCTGTCGTAGTCGAAGTAGACGCTGCGGTTGGCCAGCACGCCTTTTGGATCGTTCAGCGGGTCGACGCTGCCGGTTTCCACTGGACGAACGTCGCGCGGATCAGCCGGCTGGGCTACCGGGGTCGGGCTCTTTTCGACGACCGGGGTTTCGTTCAGCTTGGGCGTCGACGAGCAAGCGGTGAGCAGGACAGCCGAAGCGATAAGGGCTACTTTATGGAAGTGGCGCATGGTTTTTCTCCTTGTCTAATAAAAAGTTTACTTCTTTACTTCATGAAGGGACCCCAGCTGGGCTCCCGAATGTTTCCCGCTTTGGTAGTCAAGCGCTGCTTTACCCGTCCATCCACCGAGACCACGGCCAGCGAGACACGCCCGCCGCCCTTGGTCGCATACATGATGTACTTGCCGTTAGGCGAAAAACTCGGTTCGGTGGCCCCATCGGCCAGGCGCAGTTCCTGGCCGCTGGCCAGGTCCATCGCGTAAAGGGAGAAACCGCCATTGCGCTGGGAGATCCATGCCAGGGTCTTGCCGTCCGAAGACACGCGCGGGCTGATGTTGTAGTTGCCGTTGAAGGTGACGCGGGTCGGATTGCCGCCCGAGACGCTCATCTTGTAGATCTGCGGGCCGCCGCTGCGGTCGCTGGTGAAGTAAATACTCTGGCCGTCGGCCGAGAACTGCGGCTCGGTGTCGATCGAGGCGCTGTTGGTCAGGCGGCGGTGGCCGGTGCCGTCGGCGCCGACCGTATAGATTTCGGTATTGCCATCCTTCGACAGGGCCACGGCCAGCATGTTGCCGTTCGGTGCCCATGCCGGGGCCGAGTTGTTGCCCTTGACGTTGGAAATCACGTTGCGGCGGCCGGTCATCAGATCTTGCAGGTAGACCACCGGTTTACGGTCTTCCATCGAGACATAGGCGACCTTGCTGCCGTCCGGCGACCAGGCTGGCGAGATGATCGGTTCACGGCCGCGGGTGGCGACGATTTCGTTCTCGCCGTCGGCGTCGGCCACGGCCAGGGTGTAGTTACGGTTGGCGCGGTCTTCTTTCACATAGGCGATGCGGGTCGAGAAGATGCCGCGGGTGCCGGTCAGCTTTTCGTAGACGTCGTCGGCGATGCGGTGGGCTTGCAGGCGGGTGTACTTCGGCTGGACTTCGCCGCCCAATTGCGACAGCTGGGTGCCGCCGACGGTGTCGTGCAGCTTGTAGCGCACGGCCAGGCGGCCATCCGGCTGGCGCGCCACGCTGCCCACGACCAGCGCCTGGACGCCGCGCGCCTTGAAGGCGGCGAGGTCGGGGCTGGCGCTGTCGCTGATGGCCTGGCCCGCATCGACCACCTTGAACAGGCCGCTGCGCTCCAGGTCGGCGCGGATAATGGCAGACACCTGTTCCGGGGCCACCGATTCATCGGCAAAGGCGGCGACGGCGACGGGAATCTGGTTGCTGCCGACGCCGGCGATTTCAACCTTGAGCTGGGCCTGGGCGGTGCCCGCCAGAAGGGTAGCGCTGAACAGCAGGTAATGGAGTTTTTTCATAGTTGAGCGTTTGATTGGACTAACCCAGTCAGTCGTAATCCTTCATCGAGAAATTAACGTCGAGCGTGCGTTCCACCGTCCCGTCTTTCTTCTTCGGGAGAGGCGAAGCATTCTTGATACCATTTTGAACTGCCCGGTCGAACTCAGGCACACCGCTGCTTTTCACCAGCCGCACCGACATGATTTCACCGGTCGGCAACTGGTCGACCTTGAACACGGCTTTCGGATTGCCCGGCATGGTGGTGCTGCCGGCGTACGCAGTGGCGCTCTTGATCGCGGCGGTGATCGCGGCCACGTAGCCGGCATCTGCCTTCGGCGCGGTCGATTTGACGGCGCTGCCGCCGCTGCCCATGGCGCCGGCCATGCGTTTCATTTCTTCGTCGCGGAACTTGGCCAGCTTGGCGGCTTCGGCTTTCTCGGCCTTGTCCTTGGCGGCCTTGTCCGCGGCAAGTTTCTTGTCGGCGGCCTGCTTCTCGAGCTTCTTCTTGTCGTCCGCTTCCTTATTGGCGAGTTCCTTGCGTTCGGCCTCGTCGCGCTTCTTCTGCTCGGCGAGTTCCTTGCGGGCTTCTTCCTTGCGTTCGAGTTCGCGTTTCTCGGCCAGCTCCTGCTTGCGCGCTTTTTCCTTCAGCTCTTTTTCACGCTGAAGGTTGATGTCGGGCGGCGTCGGGGCAGGGCGCTCGATTGGTATCGGCTCGGCCACGCGTGGCGGCGGCGGGGTCGGTTCAGGCCGTGGCTCGGGTTCCGGCGCGGGCGGGGGAGGGAGTTCGGGTGCGGCGGCGGTCTGGACCGACATGTCCCAGACTTCGGCTTCGACCGCAACCGGCTCGTTGTTCTGCCAGCTGATGCCGAACCACAAAAAGCCCACCAGCACGGCGTGCACGGCCACTGCCAGCAGGAAAGCGGGCAGGCGGCTCGGTTCGGGCGGCACGCTGTAGGGCGCGCCGGCTGCGGCAGGGGTCAATGCTGGCATGCGGTCGTCTCGGGGTTCATCACTTGGTGGCGAGTCCCACCCGGTTGATGCCCATCTTCTTCGCTTCGGAAATCAGCTGGATCACATCGTCGTATTTGCTGTCGCGGTCACCGGCAATCAAGACCGGGTAGTCGGGATTTTCTTCGTGCAGGGCGCGCAGGCGCGCCAGCAGGGCGGTGCGGTCGGCCACGTCTTCTGACGCCACCTTCTGCTTGCCGCCGACGCCGATCGACAGCTTGTTTTCAGGCTGGATCGAGATCTGGATATAGGTGTCCGGCGGCAGCGCCGACTTCTCGGCGCTCGGCAGGTTGACCACGCTCGGCGCTTCGTTGGCGGGCACCGCCATGAAGATGATGAGCAGCACCAGCATCACGTCGATGTAAGGCACGACGTTGATCTCGGACTTGAAGCTGCGTTTGCGTCCGCTGCGCAGGCTGCTGGAAAAGGCCATTCAGTGTTCTCCGCTGTGCTTAGCGCGCCTGGCGCTGCAGGATGTTCGAGAATTCTTCGACGAAGCTCTCGAAGCGGATCGCCAGGCGGTCGATGTCGTGGGTGAAGCGGTTGTAGGCCACCACCGCCGGGATCGCGGCAAACAGGCCGATCGCGGTGGCGATCAGCGCTTCGGCGATGCCGGGCGCAACGATCGCGAGGGTCGCTTGCTGGACGCTGGCCAGGCCGCGGAAGGCGTTCATGATGCCCCAGACGGTGCCGAGCAGGCCGATGTAAGGCGAGACCGAGCCGACCGAGGCCAGGAAGTTCAGGTGGATGTCGAGGGCGTCGAGCTCGCGCTGGAAGGCGGCGCGCATGGCGCGGCGGGCGCCGTCGAGCGCAGGGCCCATGTCGGCGGCGTCGCGCGCGGCCTGCTTGCCCTTGATGAATTCGCCCATGCCGGCTTCGAAAATGCGGGCCAGCGGGCCGCTCTGGTCGCGCTGGCTGCTGGCGCTCTGGTGCAGGGTATTGAGGTTGCCGCCGGCCCAGAAGCTGCGCTCGAACTGCTCGGTCTGGTTCCTTGCGGCTTTCAGCGCGAACACCTTGCGGAAAATATAGGTCCAGCTCACCACCGACAGGATCAACAGCAGGGCCATGATCAGCTGCACCAGGATGTGCGCGTTGCTGATCAGGTGGATAAACGAAAGGTCTTGGGTTGCGGTCATCGGGTAGGTTCTGTTGTCGAATTATTCAGGCACGCATTTGCTAATTCACGCGGCGCGCATTTTATCAGCAGCGCTGTCGGGAATCGACCGTGGACGCATCGTCGCGGTATCGACGCAGCCCACTTTCACGTGGGCGCTGGTCAGGAGCAGGTCGCCTTTCCAAGCTTGCTGGACGAACTGGACGGAAGCGCGGCCGAGCTTTTCGACCGTCGTGCGGATCGTCAGCACATCGTCGAGCCGGGCCGGCGCGTGATAATCCAGGGAGGCGCTCTTGACGACGAAAGCGGCGCCGTCGGCATCGAGCAGCTCTTGCTGGCCGACGCCCAGGGCGCGCAGCCATTCGGTGCGGGCACGTTCAAAGAATTTCAGGTAATTGGCGTAAAACACGATGCCACCGGCGTCCGTATCTTCGTAATAGATCCTGACTGTCCAGTCAAAAGCTGAAGGCATTTCCCCTGCCATTTAAATGTAAATAGGAAACATTTTACGCGATTTTTGCCGACCCTATGTACGCTTAAGAACATAGGGGCCGGAAAAAGGTCAGACGTGCCTCTCGTTCAGGCACTACGCTGCGGCAGTAGTAGACGTGAAACATGGCCGAAAGGCCAATAACTGTAACACTTTCTAACAATTGCAGAGCGCGCGTTACGGAGCGTCGCCGAGCTCAGTTCAACCATACGACAACGCCCGCCTCGGTAGGGTGGGCAAGTCTCTTGCCCACGCGTTCAACAGCCAGTGGAACAGCCGCACGGACGGCATTACCGGCTGACCGCGTGGGCAAGGAACTTGCCCACCCTACGAGGCACGACTCAGCTGCGTTTGATGGTGAACGGCGAAAACCCCTGGCAAGTCGGCATCAGCTCGATGCTGTTCACATTGACATGTGGCGGCAGGGTCGCGATCCAGTAGGCCGTATTCGCAATATCCTCCGCGCTCAGCGGGGTCGTGCCTTCATACACCTTGGCCGCGGCCGCATCGTCGCCCTTGAAGCGCACGTTCGAAAACTCGGTGCCGCCGCACAGCCCTGGCGCCAGGTTGGTGGCGCGCACGCCGGTGCCGACCAGGTCGGCGCGCAGGTTCAGGGTGAACTGCTCGACGAAGGCCTTGGTCGCCCCATACACATTGCCGCCCGGGTAAGGGTAGTGGCCGGCCACCGAGCCCAGGTTGATCACCAGGCCACTGCCGCGTGCCACCATGCCAGGGAGCACCGCGCGGGTCATCGTCACCAGGCCCTGGCAGTTGGTGGCGATCATCGTGTCCCAGTCGTCCAGGGGCACCTCGTGCGCCGGCAGGGTATTCAGCGCCAGTCCCGCGTTATTGACCAGCACGTCGATGTCGCGCCAACCCTCGGGCAGGGCGGCGATGGCGGCATCGATCGAAGCGCGGCTGGTGACGTCCAGGGTGACCGGCAGTGCGGCATCGCCCAGTTCGGCCGCCAGGTGGGCGATGCGGTCGGTGCGGCGGGCCGCCAGGATGGCCTTGTGGCCGTTGCGGACGAAAATGCGGGCCATCGCGGCGCCGAAGCCGGCCGAGGCGCCGGTAATGAAGACGATCATGGGAGGTTCCTGGTGGCGGCGAAGTGGAAGGAAGGGAAAATTGTAGCCGAAATGGCTACAAGCTTGCTGCGGCCCCGTCACTTGTTAGGAAGACAGCAGTTTCCTTGCCCTAAGGGGCTCGGATCACATACAATCTGGAGTCATTTACGTCTCACGTAACTGGCGAAACACCGTGCCGCATCCGAATGCGCCAAGCACGGCAAAAGGTGGGCACCCACCGGGGAACGTGAGATGTCATCGCCGTTCGCCTGGGCAGCCATCAACTGGACCGCGTCGTGTCGTGTGCGGCCTCGCGGCTGCCTTGCGTCCGCCCGGCCGCCAATTCTGCGCCGGCGCGCCGGACCGCCGGGGCGCCGGACCGGCCCGTTGCCTGGTATTTCTCTCGATTGGAGTTTTACATGTTTGCAAAGAATCATACGCTCGCCAATGTCGACCCGGACCTGTGGGATGCCATCCAGAAGGAAAACGTTCGCCAGCAGGACCACATCGAACTGATCGCGTCCGAGAACTACACCTCGCCGGCCGTCATGGAAGCGCAGGGCTCGCAGCTGACCAACAAGTATGCTGAAGGCTATCCAGGCAAGCGCTATTACGGCGGCTGTGAATTCGTCGACGTCGCCGAGCAGCTGGCGATCGACCGCCTCAAGCAACTGTTCGGCGCGGAAGCCGCAAACGTGCAGCCGAACTCCGGTTCGCAGGCCAACCAGGGCGTGTTCTTCGCCATGCTAAAACCCGGCGACACCATCATGGGCATGTCGCTGGCCGAAGGCGGCCACCTGACCCACGGCATGGCGCTGAACATGTCGGGCAAGTGGTTCAACGTCGTCTCCTACGGCCTGACCGAGCAGGAAGACATCGACTACGAGGCCATGGAAGCTTTGGCCCGCGAGCACAAGCCGAAGATGATCATCGCGGGCGCCTCGGCCTTCGCGCTGCGCATCGACTTCGAGCGTTTCGCGAAAATCGCCAAGGAAGTCGGCGCCTATTTCATGGTCGACATGGCCCACTACGCCGGCCTGATCGCCGCAGGCGAATACCCGAACCCGGTGCCGCATGCCGACTTCGTCACCTCGACCACGCACAAGTCGCTGCGCGGCCCGCGCGGCGGCATCATCCTGATGAAGGCCGAGTTCGAGAAGCAGATCAATTCGGCGATCTTCCCGGGCATCCAGGGCGGTCCGCTGATGCACGTCATCGCCGGCAAGGCAGTGGCGTTTAAAGAAGCGCTGTCGCCGGAGTTCAAGGCGTACCAGCAGCAGGTCGTCAAGAACGCCAAGGTGCTGGCCGAGACCCTGATCGCGCGCGGCCTGCGCATCGTGTCGGGCCGTACCGAATCGCACGTGATGCTGGTCGACCTGCGCTCGAAGAACCTGACCGGCAAGGAAGCGGAAGCGATCCTCGGCCAGGCGCACATGACCTGCAACAAGAACGGCATCCCGAACGATCCGCAGAAGCCTTTCGTCACCTCGGGCATCCGCCTCGGCAGCCCTGCCTTCACCACCCGTGGCTTCAAGGAAGAAGACGCGGTCAAGGTGGGCCACCTGATCGCAGATGTGCTGGACAACCCGCACGACGCCGCGACCATCGAGCGCGTGAAGGCGGAAGTCAAGCTGTTGACCGACAAGTATCCGGTCTACGCCAAGTAAGTAACCTGGGGCCGCGTCGTGCGGCCCCTTTTTCAGCACCCGGCGCCCCATGAAATGTCCTTTCTGCCAGCATGAAGATACCCAGGTCCTCGACACGCGCGTGTCCGAGGAAGGGGACGCCATCCGCCGGCGCCGGCGCTGCGCGAAGTGCGACAAGCGCTTCACCACCTATGAGCGCATCGAACTGTCGATGCCGATCATCGTCAAGAAGAACGGCAGCCGCACCGAGTTCGCATCGAGCAAACTGCGCGGCAGCCTGATGCTGGCCTTGCGCAAACGTCCCGTGGCCGCCGAAGCGATTGATACCGCCGTCGCCACCATCGAAGAAAAGCTCCTGACCAGCGGCCGCCGTGAAGTCGACACCGGCTATGTCGGCGAACTGGTGATGCAAGAGCTGAAACGCCTCGACAAGATCGCCTATATCCGCTTCGCTTCGGTCTACAAGAATTTCGAAGACCTGGCCGAGTTCCAGGAAGCACTCGCCGAAGTCGGCCACCCGCGTAAATAAGCCGCCCGGGCGTCAGCCAGGCAGCTCATCAGTTCCCCGAAAACGATTGTGCCAGCTCACGGCGGGCAGATGCTCGCCTGATAACTTCGCAGCTCGCAGACGGCAGGCCGCTTCATGGCGCTGCCGGTGTTTCGATGCTGACGAGGGGAGGTGGCTATGCGGGCGCATGGAGTGCAAGGATTCACGCTGGTCGAGGTGCTGGTCGCGCTGTTCGTGCTGGCGGTGGGCATCGTCGGCGCCGGTGCTACGCAGCTGACGGCGGAGCGCCTGCGCCAGCACGCGGCCCTGGCCTCGGAGGCGGCGCAACTGGCGGCTTCGCTGGCCTCGCGCATGCGCGTCAACGCACCGGTTGCCGGCTTGCCAGATCCCGCCAATCCCTACCTCGGCTTCCAGTACGACGCCTCCGATGGCGCGCCCACCGCGCCGCTATCGTGCTTCGGCGCCACCGCATGCACGCCCCAGCAACTGGCCGATTTCGACCTGCACGAGATCCGGCGGGCCGTGCATGCGCAGTTCCCGGGCGGGCGCGTCGAGGTCTGCCGCGACGGCTCTCCATGGGACAGTGCGGGCAAAAGCTTTCGCTGGAGCTGCGATGGCGATCCGGGCGCACTGCCGGTGGTGAAGCTGGGCTGGCAGGGCACCGATGGTGCGCCGGGCTACGTGACGGTGCTGCGATGAGGCCGCGCGTTCACCGCCAGCGCGGAATGACGATGGCCGAACTGCTGGTCGCCATGACCGTCGGCCTGGGCGTGCTGCTGGCCGCAGGAAGCCTGTTCGTCTTTGCCACCCGCGCCTTTGCCGCCCAGGTGGAAACGGCGGCCATGGACGACGCCGGACGCTATTCGCTCGACGTGATGGCGCGTGCGGTGCGGCAGTCCGCCTTCGTGGACTGGGAACGGGACAGCGCCGGGCCGGATGCGGCGGCGCCGGCGCGCGTGGCCGGGCTGGACGCGCGCCGGGTGACGCAGACCGGCTTCGCCATCGACAATGCGATCGCCAATGCGGTCGTGCATGGCAGCGACGTGCTGGCGCTGCGCTATCCCGGCACCGGTGCGCCGCCCGGTGGGGACGGCACCACGCTCGACTGCGCGGGCTTTTCCGTTCATCGCGACGAAGAGGGCTGGAGCATTTTCTACGTCGCGCGCAATGCGCAGGGCGACGCCGAGCTGCGCTGCAAGTACCGGGGCGCCAGCAACTGGTCGGCCGATGCGGTGGTCGGTGCGGTGGACAGCTTCCAGGTGCTGTACGGGCTCGACCTCGATGCGGATGGTGCGCCGGAGCGCTACGTGCATGCCAGCGCCTTGTCCGCGCTGGATGCCGGCCTGGTGCTGGTAGGCGCGACCGCGGCCGAGCGCGATGCCGACCTGCGGCGCCGCACCCACTGGAAGAAGCTGGCCAGCGTGCGGGTGGCCTTGCTGCTGCACGGCGCGCCGAGCCGGCTGGAAGGTGCCGGCAACGCGCGCTACGACCTGTTCGGGCCGGAGTATGGCGACATGGCGGGCATTGCCGATGCCGGGACGCGCTTGCTGGAGGCGACGCTGGCCGGCCGCGGGGCGCCGCGCCACCGCAAGGTATTCACCACCACCATCGCGCTGCCGGCGCGGGGTGGGTGAGGACAACATGCACACGACCGTGCCCACGTGCGCTTGCCGTAACCGGGAGGGCGGCGTTGCGCTGCTTACCGCCTTGCTGCTGATGCTGGCGATCCTGCTGACCGGGATTGCCTCCGCCCGCAGTGCCCTGCATGGCGCGCTCGCCGCCAGCAATGAACGCGACCGGATGCTGGCCCTGCATGGCGCCATGGCGGCGCTGGCGGATGCGGAGCAGGACGTCGAGGGCGGCGCCGACCCGGCTTCCGCGCGCGCCGCCGCATTGGCCAGCGCCAGCCCGGCCGCCTTCAGCGACGGATGCCGCGGCGGCGCTCCCTACCAGGGCCTGTGCAGCCAAGCGGCTGCCGGTGACGGCGCCATCCACGAGGCACTGACCGACGAGGACGGGCCGGGCGTCGTGCTGGGCGCCTACACGGCGACCCAGATTCCTACCGGGGCCGGTGCGCTGGCTGCGCGGCCGCCGCGCTACCTGATCGAACGGATGCCGTCGCCGCCGGATGCGCTGCTGTACCGGATCACGGCGCTGGGCTTCGGCAGCGCCGGCACGACGCAGGTGGCGGTGCAGGCGTATTACCGCAAGCTGCTGGTTGCCGTGCCGTCCGGGCCGTCGTCGCCGGGGACGCCCGGCGAACCGGCTCCATCGGCCGACCCCGGCAGCCCGGCTGAATCGCCCGCACCCCCGCCGGCGCCGGACAGCCCCGAAACAAGTACCGCACCGGCGGCACCTGGAACGCCGGGCGGGCCAGGCCTGCGCGTGAGCTGGCGCGAGATCGCCAACTGGCACGATGGCGTTGCGGCAGCCGCACCCGCAGGGACGGAGGAAGGATGACTAGCCTGGCGATGCTGCCGCGCGGCACAAGGCGGCGCGGCTTTACCCTGGTCGAATTGATGGTCGTGCTGGCGATCGTGGCCATCCTGGGTGCGATCGGCTATCCGGGCTATGCCGCCCATGTGGTCAAGGCCCGGCGCGTGGAGGCGCAACTGGCGCTGGTCGACGCCATGCAGCGCCAGGAACAATACCGCGCCCAGCACCATACCTATGTCGCATTCTCGTCTGGCTCCGAAGATCCGGACAGCCAGCAGTTCCGCTGGTGGCTCGGGTCGCAACCGGAAACCAGCGCCTACGAGGTCGACGGCTATGCGTGCGAAGGCCAGGACATCGGCCAGTGCATCGAACTGCGCGCCCAGCCGGGAACGGCGAATGTCGATGCCGGCTTCGACGACCCGGACTGCGGCGTGCTGACCTTCGACAGCACCGGCGCGCAGGGAGCGAGCGGGAACGCGCCGCGCTGCTGGCCATGACCTCATCCACGAAGCGGGCAAGGTGCGCTGGCGCCACGCTGGCCGAACTGGTCGTCGTGCTCGGCATTTCGGCGGTCGTGCTGGCGGTGGCCGCGCCCGACCTGCACGCGCTCGTCACGGCGCAGCAGATACGCGCCGCATCGGGCGAGCTGCTGGGTGCAATCGCCCATACCCGGGCCCAGGCCATCGCGCGCAACGGCCGGGTCAAGCTGGTGCCGCGCGATCCCAACGGAGCCGACTGGACCCAGGGCTGGACCGTCTTCGTGGACCGCGACGGCGACCGCCAGCCCGGGCCCGGTGACGAGATCCTGTCGGTCCACGGCCCCTTGCCGCCGGGCGTGCGGGTCGACTTTTCCTTCACCCAGTCAGCGCCGCCGCACTACATCGCCTACAATGGCGCCGGGCGCAGCTGCAGCGAAACCAATGGCAATGCTTCCCGGCTGGGTACGCTATCGCTGTTTCACGGCGAGCATATCCGGCGTATTAAAATCAACATGCTCGGGCGCGTACGGCTGTGCAATCCGGAACGCGACGACGGCTGCGAGGGCGCGCAAGCGCCGCCGTAGCGGGGAGCAGCATGCACGGCAGGACGCAAGGGCAGGACACCACACTTGGCAAACGACAGCGACCAGATTCTCAACGATACCGACGGCATGGCGCTGGCCCTGGCATGGGCCGCGAAAGGCATGTATATCACCGCGCCGAATCCGCGGGTCGGCTGCGTGATCGTGGGCGATGGCATCGTGATCGGCGCCGGCCATACCCAGCCGGCGGGGCAGGCGCATGCCGAAATCCAGGCCATGCGCGATGCGCGGGCACGTGGTCATGATGTGCGTGGCGCTACCGCCTACGTCACCCTGGAACCATGCAGCCATTACGGCCGCACGCCGCCATGCTCGAATGCGCTGGTGGAGGCCGGCCTGGGACGCGTGGTGGCGGCGATGCTGGATCCCAACCCGCTGGTCGCCGGGCGCGGACTGGCGCAGCTGGAAAGGGCCGGCATCGAGGTCGTCTCCGGCGTGCTGGCCGACGCCGCCCATGAATTGAACATCGGGTTCTTCTCGCGCATGCGGCGCGGGCTGCCTTGGGTGCGCCTGAAAGTCGCGGCCAGCCTGGACGGCACCACCGCGCTGGAAAACGGCGAGAGCCAGTGGATCACCGGGCCGGACGCGCGCGCAGACGGCCATGCGTGGCGCGCGAGGGCGCAGGCGATCCTGACCGGCATCGGTACGGTGAAAGCGGACGATCCGCAACTGAACGTGCGCGGCATCGACACCCCATTGCCGCCGCGCCGCGTGATCGTGGACAGCCGGCTCGACATTGCGCCCGATGCGCGCATCCTGCAGGGCGAATCTTGCTGGATCGTGGCCGCTGCCGAACTCCCGCAAAAAGCTGCGGCGCTGCAGGCAGCAGGGCACGAGGTGATCGTGCTGCCGAACGCCGGCGGCAAGGTCGATTTGCCGGCGCTGATGCGCGAACTGGGCCGGCGCGAGATCAATGAGGTCCACGTCGAAGCCGGTTCGAAACTGAATGCCTCGATGGTGCGCGAAGGCTGTGTCGACGAGCTGCTGGTCTACCTGGCCCCTAGCCTGGTCGGGCCGGGGCAGGGCATGTTCGATTTGCCGCCGCTGGCGCAGCTGGGCGACAAGCGCCGGCTGCGCTTCCACGACGTGGCGCGGGTCGGCGACGACATCCGCATCCTGGCAAGATTTACCAATACTGAGGAATAAGATCACATGTTTACTGGAATCGTCGCGGCCGTCGGCAGCATTACTTCGGTCACCCCGCTCGAGGGCGGCTCGTTCGCAGGTGTACGCCTGGATATCGACGCCGGCCCGTTGCCGCTCGGCGACGTCGCGCTGGGCGATTCGATCGCCCTCAACGGCGCCTGCATGACCGTGGTGGCCAAGACCGACACGAGCTTCAGCGTCGACGTCTCGCGCGAGAGCCTGAGCAAGACGGTCGGCCTCGAGGTGCCGGGTGAGGTCAACCTGGAGAAGGCCTTGACCCTGGCCGAACGGCTGGGCGGCCACCTGGTCTCCGGCCACGTCGATGGCCTGGGCACCGTGCACAGCTTCGAGCCGGTCGGGGAATCGCGCGAACTGGTGATCGACGCGCCGCATGAGCTCGCGAAGTTCCTGGCGTACAAGGGCTCGGTGGTGGTCAACGGCGTGTCGCTGACCGTGAACCGGGTGGAGGACCTGGACGGGGAAGGGGGCAAGCTGTGCCGCTTCTCGATCAACCTGATCCCGCATACGATCGAAGTCACCACGCTCAAGCACCTGCGTGCCGGCTCGAAAGTGAACCTGGAGATTGACCTGATCGCGCGTTACGTCGAGCGCATGCTCTCAGCGCGGGCTTCGTAGGGTGGGCGGGTCCCCCGCCCGCGCGTTCAACCATCCGTGAATAATCGCACCGCCGCAATGCGAACGTGATTTGGACGCTTGGGCAGAATCTGCCCACCCTACGGGGCTCATCGACGTCGGTTCCGCCTATCCGCCTGGCGCTACTGGTTTGGACTCCGATGCCGACTCCGATGCCGACGCCGCCACCTTGGCCGGCGCCTGCACCTCCGGATTGAGCACCACCTGCACATAATTCTGGTCGTTGAAATAACGCTTGGCCGCCGTCCGGATCTCGTCCGCCGTCAACGCCGCCACCTGCTTCTCGATCTCGAGAATCGACCCAGGATCGGTTCCTTCGCTCAGCGCCGTCTGTAAATGCCCCAGCCAGTACCCGTTCTCGCGCAGCGAGCGGCGGTGGTTCTGGATCCAGTTGCTCTTCACTTTTTCCAGGTCGGCCGCGTCCGGCCCCTGCGTCTGCAGGCGGCGAATTTCGGCAAAGGTGGTCGCAATCACCTTGTCCACGTGCTCCGGCCCGGTCGGCAGGGTCACGCCGATCGAGTAATTCCCGTAAGGGATCTTGCTCAGCACGCCGTTGGCGCCGCCGCCGTAGATCAGGGCCATTTGCTCGCGCAGCACCTCGATGATGCGCAGGTTGGTCACTTCCAGCAGGGCCGACAGGCGCAATTGTTCGGCTTCGGTGAACTCGGCGGTGCCGGTAAAGGTGAGCGAGATGGTGCTCTTGGGTTCCGAACCGCTGCGCACTTCGCGCTTGACCACGCCTGTCGCCGGACGCATGCCGACGTCGCGGTAGGCCACCGGCAGGTCCGGGGTCGGCAGGCTGCCGAGGTAGGCGGCCAGCAGCGGCTTGATCGCGTTGGCGTCGAAGCTGCCGACCAGGATGAAGGTCAGGTCCTTGGCACTCGAGAAGCGCTGCTGGAAAATGTCGATGCTGCGGTCCAGGTCGATCTGCTCGTATTCTTCCGGCTTCAAGGTGCGTGGCGCGCGCGGGTGGTTGTTGTACAGCGCCGCCATCACGGCGTCGCCAAAGTGCACGCCCGGCTGCGAGGTCTGGTTGCGCGCCTGCTCGGCCTGCTTGCCGACATAGGAGCGGAACAAAGCTTCGTCGCGGCGCACTCCGTGGAACTTCAGCCAGGCCAGCTGCAGCATGGTCTCGATATCGGTCGCACCCGAGGCGCCGACCACCACGTCGGTGTAGTTGGCCAGGCCGACGTTCACCTGGGCCGCCTTGCCGGCCAGGATCTTGCTCATGTCGAGGGGAGTGAAATCCTTCACGCCCATGCTGGCCACGATTGCATTCGCGAAGCGCGCATTGAGCACGTCCTTGTCGCTGAACAGGCTCTGGCCGCCGAAGCGGGCCGCGCTCATCATCACCTGGTCGTTGCGGAAATCGGTGGGTTTCAGGATCACCTTGACGCCGTTCGACAGCTCCAGGCGTGTCAGGCCGAGCGCCTTGTCGTGCGCCTGGGCGACGATCGTGCCGGGCTTGGAAGGACGCTCCATCAGGCGCGCGGCCACGGCTTTTTCGTCACGCGCGCTGACCTCGGCGCGCTGGGCCGCTGCCACCGTGGCCAGCAACTGCTCGCCGCGCGGGGTCTCGGGGCGGGTTACGCCGGTGTACAGCACCAGCTTGCCCGAGTCGGCCGGGATGGTGCGGCGCGCGTAGGCATTCATTTCTTCCAGCGTGATGCCGGGCACCAGCTGCTTGACGTAGCGGTATTCGGTATCGATGCCGGGAATCGCTTCCTGCTGCAGGAAATTGCGGATGTATTCGGCCGCATAGGTGCCCGAATCGCTCTTGGCGCGCTCGTTCCAGGCCTGCTCGTAGGTGCGCATCAGGTTCTTCTTCATCTGCTCGAGCTCGGTCGCGCCGAAACCATGGCGGCGCGCCCGTTCGTTTTCCTCGACCAGGGCGGTGAGGGCGGCATCGGCGCCGCGCGGCCCCAGCGCGGCCGAGGCGTTGTACGAGCGGTAGCGGGGGGTCAGCTTGCCGAGCGAGCTGTTGGCGCCCATGAAGGGCGGCTCGGGCAGCTGGGCCAGTTCCTGCAGGCGCTGGTTCAGCATGGCGGAGAACAGCGCCTGCACCAGGTCGTCGCGGTAGGCGCGGATGGTGCCGGCTTCGTGCACCGGCTGGACCGGATAGCGGATCAGGACCGCATTGCCGGTGGCTTCCGGATCCAGGACGACCAGCGCCTCGGTGGCCTGGCGCGCCGGGATCTCGGCATAGGCGCGCGGGCGCGAGGGCTGCGGGTTCTTCAGTTTGGCGAAATGCTGCTTCACGAGTTGCTCGGCGCGCGCCGGCTCGATGTCGCCGACCACGACCACCGCCATCAGGTCGGGGCGGTACCAGTCGCGGTAGAAGCGGCGCAGGGCGTCGGGCGTGAAATTGCGCAGCACCTCTTCGGTGCCGATCGGCAGGCGTTCGGCATATTTCGAGCCGTTGAAGATCTTCGGCATGATCTGCTTGCTCATGCGGTCCGATGCGCCTTTACCCAGCCGCAATTCTTCCAGGATGATGCCGCGCTCCTTGTCGATGTCGGCCGGATCGAAGCTCACGCCATGGGCCCAGTCTTCCAGCACCTGGAAAGCCTTGCCGACGTGTTCGGGCTTGTCGGTCGGGATCGGCAGGATGTAGACGGTCTCGTCGAAGGCGGTATAGGCGTTCAGGTCGGCGCCAAAGCCGACGCCGATCGACTGCAGGTAGGACACCAGTTCGTGCTTGCGGAAATTGGTCGAGCCGTTGAAGGCCATGTGCTCCACGAAGTGGGCCAGGCCGCGCTGGTCCTCGTCTTCCAGGATCGAGCCGGCCTTGACCACCAGGCGCAATTCGAGCTTGCGCTCGGGACGCGCATTACGCTGGATGTAATAGGTGAGCCCGTTGGCCAGCTTGCCGACCTTGACCTGCGGGCCGACCGGGATCTGGGCATCGAGGCGCAGCGGTCCGGCGTCCCGGGCTGCCGCAGCAGGGGAAACCACAGGGGCCGATGTGGCCCCGTGTGCAACATTCGCTGGCAAGTGCGCGAACAGCACTGCGGCCATGCATATGCCGCGCACGAAATTGTTGCTCATTTAAGGAACTTTTTTATAGACGAGCACGCATTCTACCGCGCGTGCCCGTCTAAATATCGCATCGGCCCCTGTTGGGGCCGTGCGTGTTGCGTGCAGGCAGCAATGTCCGCAGCAAAATTCAGACCGCGACGCGTCCCTTGGCCAGCAATTGCCCCATTTCGTGCGCTGGCAAGGGCCGGCTGTACAGGTAGCCCTGCATGACGTCGCAGCCGATCAGCCCCAAAAAGTCGCGCTGGCCGACCGTCTCCACGCCTTCTGCCACGACCTGCAGCGACAGGCCCTGGGCCAGGGCGATGGTCGCCTGGGCGATGGCGGCGCTGCGCTGTTCGGTGGTGATGTTGCGCACAAAGGTCTGGTCGATCTTGAGTTTGTCGAGCGGGAAGCGCGACAGGTAGCCGAGCGAGGAATAGCCGGTGCCGAAGTCGTCCAGCGACAGCGACACGCCCATCGCGCGCAATTCCGCCATTTGCGCTTCGGCCACCGAGCTGTCGCCCATCATCACGCTTTCAGTCAGCTCCACCTCCAGGTAGCGCGGCGCCAGCCCGCTTTCTTCCAGTGCGGCGCGCACGATGCCGCTCACCGAGCCGGCCTTGAACTGGTTGGCCGAGACGTTGACGGCCACTTTCACTGGCGGCAGGCCGGCGTTTTGCCAGGCCTTGTTCTGGAAGCAGGCCTGGCGGATCACCCATTCGCCGATCGGGTGGATCAGGCCGGTATCTTCGGCCAGCGGGATGAAGTCGCCCGGCGGCACCATGCCGATTTCCTCGCTGCGCCAGCGCAGCAGGGCTTCCATGCCGACCACGCTGCCGTCGACACGCGAGATCTGCGGCTGGTAGTGCAGGGCCAGCTCGCTGCGCTCGATGGCGCGCCGCAGCCGCGTTTCCAGCGCCAGCCAGCGCAGCGCATGGGCATTCATCTCGCCCTTGAAGAAGCGGAAGCCGTTGCGGCCGGACTCCTTCATGTCGGTCAGCGCCGCATCGGCCGACTTGAGCAGTTCGCCCGCCGCATTGCCGTCGCGCGGGAAGATGCTGATGCCGACGCTGCCGGTGACCACCACGTCGTGCCCGCCCACCGCATGGGGCTGTGCGATGGCGTCGATCAGGCGGCGCGCGGCCAGGATGATGTCTTCGTTGTCGTGGCAGGCGGTGAGCAGCAGGACGAATTCGTCGCCCGACAGGCGCGCCAGCGTATCGGTGGGGCCGGCGATGTCGCCGACCCGGCGCGCGACTTCGCGCAGCACGGCGTCGCCGGCGGCGTGGCCGAGGCTGTCGTTGATGCGCGAGAGGCGGTCGACGTTAAACAGCAGCAGCGCCAGTTGGCCGTCGCCCTGGCGCGCCGCGGCGATCGCCTGCTGCAGGCGGTCGTTGAACAGCGAGCGGTTCGGCAGCAGGGTCAGGGCGTCGTGGTTGGACAGGAAATCGAGCTGGTGGTGCGCGGCCTTCAGCGCCGACAGGTCGGTCGAGACGGACACATAGGCAGTCAGGCGCCCGGCTTCGTCGCGCACCGCGCTGATGCTGCTGCGCTCGGGATAGACTTCGCCGTTCTTGCGGCGGTTCCAGATCTCGCCGCGCCACTGGCCATCGCTTTCCAGGCAGTGCCACATGCTGCCGTAGAAGGCGGAATCGTGCCGTCCGGAGCGCAGGATACGCGGGTTCAGGCCCAGCACGTCGGCTTCGCGGTAGCCCGTGATTTGCTCGAAGGCCGGATTGACGGCGACGATATTGGCCTCGGCATCGGTCATCATGATGCCTTCCTGGGTGCTGTCGAAGACCTGGCGGTTCAGCTCCAGCCGGTGCTGGCTCTCGCGCAGGGCAACGTCGGCGTCCGCGCGCGCCAGTGCTTCGAGCTGGAGCTGGGCGGCGTGGCGCTGCACCACGTCGTACAAATTCAGGTTTTCATAGGCCACCGCCAGCTGGGCGGCGAGGGCCGTGGCCCAGCGCTCTTCTTCTTCGGTGAAGGCCGGCGCGCCCGGATGGCGCGCGCAGTACAGCCAGCCGTGCGGATGCTGCAGGTCGTGCACCTGCAGGCCGAGGAAGCTGCCCATTCCCGGGTGGCAGGACGGCAATGTTCCCAAATACGTGTCGCCTTCGACCAGGCGCAATGGCGCGCGGGCGCGCAGCAGCATGCCCGGCAGCCGCGTTTCGTCCTGGGCATGGCTGGCCAGCAGGGCCGGGTCGAGCGCCCAGGCCGCGAGGTGGCGCACGTTGCGCTCGCCGCGGTCGAGCAGGCACAGGGCGGCGCAGTCGGCGTGCAGCACGCGGCGGGCGACGTCGAGGAAGGAGGCGGCCAGGGTCTCGACGCGGCGTTCGCCGATCAGGGCCAGGCACATGCGCTCCAGTTCCGTCAGGCGCGCACACAGGTCGAAGGGCAGGCCGCGGTCGCGTTCTTCCGGCGCGGCCACCGGCGCCGGCGGGGTGCCTTCGATCACGCCGAGTTCGGCGTTGACGGCTTCGAGGATCTGGTGCGGGTCGGAGGGCTTGGGCAGGACGGTGGCGACGCCGCAGCGCGCCGCCATGGCCTGGGTCTCGCGCTCGGCGTAGACGGCCGAGAAAAAGATGATGCGGGTGGTGCGCAGCTCCGGGTCGAGGCGGATCTGCTGGACCAGCTCGTAGCCGTCCATGATCGGCATCAGGATGTCGGTGATGACCAGGTCTGGACGGTGGTTGCGCGTCAGGGCCAGGGCCTGGGCGCCGTCTTCCGCTTCCAGCAGGCGGTGGCCGGTATAGCCGAGCAGGGCATTGAGGAAGGCGCGGTTACTCGGCCGGTCGTCGACGATCAGGATCGTGGCCATCAGCGACGCCTTCCAGGGAAAGCGCCGCAGCGACTGCGAGATGATGGAACTACCGCCATGGCAACTCCGCAGAGTGGGCCGGCGTTGCCGGGGAGAGCCCTCGGCGACATCATAGGCCGCAATGTCTTAATCATAATCTAGTCAAGCGTGGACATGCCATCTTGTTTCGTGCGGGAATGTGAAGCTTAACAATTATGTTCTCACAAATATACGCGAATTATTGCGTGTTGCATCAAGGCAACGTCGTTGACGAAATCGCAGCGCCGTGCTTGCCGGCGCCCGGATGATGAATAGGGAGGAAGCCGGGGGAAGGGAGTCAGGTTGAAAGGCGGTAAATCCTTTAAAATAACGGATTACGCAAAATACCTCCCGTTTCAAGGAATCCGCATGTCTATTTCCAGCACCGAAGAAATCGTTGCCGAATTGCGCGCAGGGCGCATGGTCATTCTCGTCGACGAAGAAGATCGCGAGAACGAGGGCGACCTGGTGCTTGCCGCCGACTTCGTCACCCCGGAAGCGATCAACTTCATGATCCGCCACGCGCGCGGCCTGGTCTGCCTGACGCTGACCGAAGAGCGCTGCGACGAACTGGCGCTGCCGATGATGACTTCGAAGAACGGCACCTCGTTCGGCACCAATTTCACGGTATCGATCGAAGCGGCCGAAGGCGTGACCACCGGTATCTCGGCGGCCGACCGCGCCCGCACGATCCAGGTGGCCGTGAACAAGGGCACCACCCCGGACGACCTGGTGCAGCCGGGCCACATTTTCCCGCTGCGCGCCCAGAACGGCGGCGTGCTGATGCGCGCCGGGCACACTGAGGCCGGCTGCGACCTGACCGCGATGGCCGGCTTGAGCCCGGCCTCGGTGATCTGCGAGATCATCAAGGAAGACGGCACCATGGCGCGCCTGCCGGACCTGGTCGAATTCGCCAAAGAGCATGACCTCAAGATCGGCACCATCGCCGACCTGATCCATTACCGCAGCCAGAACGAAAGCCTGGTCGAGCGCGTGGCCGAGCGCCCTCTGTCCACGCCCTACGGCGAGTTCAAGCTGGTTGCCTTCCGCGACAAGCCGAGCGGCGCAGCCCACCTGGCGCTGGTGCACGGCGAACTGGCGCGCGACAAGGAAGCGCTGGTGCGCGTGCACCAGCCGGTTTCGATCCTCGACGTGCTCGGCAACTGCGCCTCGACCCACTCCTGGGACCTGGCCTCGGCCATGAAAGCAATCCAGGCCGGCGAGCGCGGCGTGATCGTGCTGCTGAACTGCGGCGAGACCGCCGACGAGCTGTTTGCGCAGTTCGCCCCGCGCGATTCCGGCCCCCGCAGCGCGCGCGCAGCCTCGATGGACCTGCGCACCTACGGTATCGGCGCGCAGATCCTGCGCAACCTCGGCGTGGGCAAGATGCAGCTGCTGGCCAACCCGCGCAAGATGCCGTCGATGACCGGCTTCGACCTGGAAGTGACCGGCTACCTGCCGCAACCGGCAGCCTGACTCCTGCGGCCGGGCGGCCTAGCGCCGCTCGGGCCGAACACACACTAATATAGAACCATACAAAGAGAAGAGAGGTCAGCCATGACGGTAGGAACTTTTGAAAGCAATATGGCGGGTGAAGGCCTGCGCATCGGTATCGTGCAGGCACGCTTCAACGCCGACGTGGGCCACGGCCTGCTGTCGTCCTGCCTGGCGGAACTGAAGCGCCTGGGCGTGGCCGATGAGGATATCCTCCACATCACCGTGCCGGGCGCCCTCGAAATCCCGCTGGCGCTGCAGAAGATGGCCGAGACCCAGCAGTTCGACGCGCTGGTCGCCCTGGGCGCCGTGATTCGCGGCGAAACCTACCACTTCGAGCTGGTCTCGAACGAGTCGGGCGCCGGCATCACCCGCATCGGCCTGGACTACGGCATCCCGGTCGCGAATGCCGTGCTCACCACCGAGAACGACGAGCAGGCCGAAGCACGCATGGCCGAGAAAGGCCTGGAAGCGGCGCGCGCGGCGGTCGAGATGGCGAACCTGCTGTTCGCGCTCGAAGAGCTGCAGGCTGAAGAAGAATAAAGAAGGTAAGCACATGAACGACAAGACTTTGCATGCCAACCCGAGCAAGAACCGCACGCCGCGCCACCGCGCGCGCGAGTTCGCGCTGCAGGGGCTGTACCAGTGGCTGCTCAACAATGAAGCGGCGCGCACGATCGTCACCCACATCCGCAGCGCGCACGGTTTCGAGAAGGCCGACGGCGAATACTTCGCCGACCTGCTCAACGGCGCCATCAGCACCTCGGTCGAGCTGCGCGAAGCGATTTCTCCCCTGATCGACCGCGACGTGGCCGAACTGTCGCCGATCGAGCACGGCGTGCTGCTGCTGGGCGCCTACGAGCTGAAGAACCACCCGGAAATCCCGTACCGCGTCGTGATCAACGAAGCGGTCGAGCTGACCAAGTCCTTCGGCGGCATCGACGGCCACAAGTACGTGAACGGCGTGCTGGACAAGCTGGCGTCGAGCATGCGTCCGGATGAGGTTGGTGGCGATACGCGGCGTTGATTGCCGCACCCTCTCTATATACTAGAGAGTCTGAAAAAAGCCACCGAGGCAGTGCCCGGTGGCTTTTTGTTATCTGGTGACTCCCCGCGAATTTGCTGACCGCTGCTATGCCGCGAATGGGTTGAAGGGTGCTTTGCCGCGAACTGGGCGGCGGATGCTTTGCGGCGAATTTGTTGGCGGGTGCTTTGCCGTGAATCGTAGGGTGGGCAGGTTTCCTGCCCACGCGTTCAACCAGTATCGGCACAGACCCGACAGGATTTTCTCATCGCGCTTCTCACACCGCAGGTCCGGCGGACCAGGGTGACACCTCGGCTGTGCCGGCGATGGTTGAGCGCGTGGGCAAGGAACTTGCCCACCCTACGGGACCGCAACGACTCGCAGGTTTCGACTGGCGAAAAAGACCACTGCAGCGGCAGTGGTCTTTTGAATTCTTCAGCAAACTCCCTTACAGAGTCGCCAGCGTCTCCGCCGCATGGCTTTCCGCAGCAGCAGGGGCCGCAGGCGCTTCCACCGGCGTCGCCGTAGGAGCAGGCGCGGGCGCCTGTTTCACCATGATCGGCGCAGGCAGCGACGGCGGGGTGCGGGTAGGCACGTTGTGGCCGCGCGCCACCTGCTTCAGGCGGTGGTATTCGGCCAGCACCTTGGAGCCGTAGCCCTGGTCGCTCTCCATGTCGGCGGCGCCGACATAGGTCTTCAGGCCGCCTTCGACGGAACCGGTGCGCTTGACGTAATCCTTCAGGATCAGGGCGCCGACGCGGATATTGGCGGCCGGATCGAGGGCTGCCTTCTGGCCGCCCACTTGCTCGAACTTGTCGTGGTGGACCTTGGCCATGACCTGCATCAAGCCCTTGGCGCCTACCGGGCTCTCCGCGAACGGGTTCAGGCCCGATTCGATCGCCATCACCGCCAGGATCAGCAGCGGGTCGATCTTGACGTCGTGCGCCGTGCTGTAGGCGGTCGAGACCAGCATGTTGGCCGCATCGCTCGCCACACGGTAGCGCTTGCTCAGCCAGGAGGTCACCCATTGCTGCTGCTTGCTGTTGCCGGCCGCGTTGTAGGCGGTGGCCTTGACTGGTTCTGCGGCTGCCACTTCGGCGGCGACCGCAACTGCCGGCGCAGGGGGAGCGACGGCAACGATCTCAGGCTGGGGATCCAGCACATCCGAGACGTGCTTCGCAACGCCTTCGTTGGTGTAGAGCAGCGCGAGCATTGCGACTGCCGAGAGACCGAATACGGTCAGGGTATTACGGGCGGCATTTGCTGCACCGCGTACTGCCTTGCCCATGGATGACCAGCTTACTGGCTGGTTGGCCATGGATTGCACGAGCCTTGCGCTCGTGATGAAACGATGGATCATCGAATTCCCCTTGTCGCGGCAAAAAGATTCCCGTCACGGCGCTCATAAGAAAATTCGCGCTGTGTTCGGACTGAATGCCGTGCATCAGAAATATCGTAGGTCGCCGCGTAGCGGCTGACTAACGCCGTCATTGCTTTGCTTCAGCTGGCCGCCAGGCCCAAAGGGGGGTGGCAGATCCAGTGGCTCAACAACTGTCTCGGGGAGGTTGGGCAGACGCCCAGTGAGAACACTCCTTAAAATGTCATGTGGGGCCCCGACCCCGTGAATGCATGAGAACAAGCTAGAATCATGTCGAAACGATTTGCCTGCCTCATCAACTAGGACGGATTGTAGGGGGTCGCTTATGCCAAGTCAACCCTAGCACGAACCGCTCTTATTACTTTTAGATCTGATAGCCTAGCCGAAATTTTGAAAATGCTTGTCAAATCAGTCACTTGTGATGGTGCCTTGAACAACCTTATACGGTCGAGATAACGATCAAAACTTGATGAAATATTCAGATTTGCGTGATTTTATGGCTCAGCTCGAGAAAATGGGCGAGCTCAAGCGTGTGGGCGTACCAGTCTCGCCCCATTTGGAGATGACCGAAGTATGCGACCGCACGCTGCGTGCCGGAGGGCCGGCGCTGCTGTTCGAAAAGCCAACCGGGCACACGATCCCGGTACTCGGCAACCTGTTCGGCACGCCCGGGCGGGTCGCGCTCGGCATGGGCGCCGACGACGTCAGCGAACTGCGCCAGATTGGGCATGTGCTGGCGCGCCTGAAGGAACCCGAGCCGCCCAAGGGTTTCAAGGACATCATGGGCATGGGCTCGCTGGTCAAAGCGGTCTGGGACATGGCGCCGAAAGAAGTGCGCGGCGCGCCCTGCCATGACATCGTATGGGAAGGGCAGGACGTGGACCTGGCCAGGTTGCCGATCCAGCATTGCTGGCCGGGCGACATCGCGCCCCTCATCACCTGGGGACTGGTGATTACCAAGGGGCCGCACAAGAAGCGCCAGAACCTGGGCATCTACCGCCAGCAGGTGCTGGGGCGGAACAAGCTGATCATGCGCTGGCTGGCCCACCGCGGCGGCGCGCTCGACTTCCGCGAGCACGCGCTCGCCAACCCGGGCCAGCCTTACCCGGTCGCGGTGGCGCTCGGCGCCGACCCGGCCACCATCCTGGGCGCCGTCACGCCGGTACCGGACAGCCTGTCCGAATACCAGTTCGCCGGCCTGCTGCGCGGCCAGCGCACCGTGCTGACCAAGGCGATCGGCAGCGAGCTGCGGGTGCCGGCTTCAAGCGAGATCGTGCTGGAAGGGCATATCTACCCTGATGCGAACCACCCGTCCGGCTTCGAGCATGCGCTGGAAGGCCCCTACGGCGACCACACCGGCTACTACAACGAGCAGGACAGCTTCCCGGTGTTCACGGTCGACCGCATCACGATGCGGCGCGACCCGATCTACCACTCGACCTATACCGGCAAGCCGCCGGACGAACCGGCCGTGCTGGGCGTGGCGCTGAACGAAGTCTTCATCCCGCTGCTGCAGAAGCAGTTCAGCGAGATTACCGATTTCTATTTGCCGCCGGAAGGCTGCAGCTACCGCATGGCGGTGGTGCAGATGAAGAAGCAGTACGCGGGTCATGCCAAGCGCGTGATGTTCGGGGTGTGGAGTTTCCTGCGCCAGTTCATGTATACGAAGTTCATCGTCGTGGTCGACGAAGACGTCGACGTGCGCGACTGGAAGGAAGTCATCTGGGCCATCACGACCCGGGTCGACCCGACCCGCGATACGGTCATGGTCGACAACACGCCGATCGACTACCTCGACTTCGCCTCGCCGATCAGCGGGCTGGGCAGCAAGATGGGGATCGACGCCACCAACAAGTGGCCGGGCGAGACCAACCGCGAGTGGGGCACGCCGATCGTGATGACGCCGGAGGTGAAGGCGCGCATCGATGGGCTGTGGGGGGAGCTGGGGATCTGATGGCCCTAGCGGGCTCCTGGGGTTCGTAGGGTGGGCGGGGTAATTTCGGGCAATGCCCGGAATTACAAACGCCCGCGCGGTGATAGTGAGGGTTTGAACAGCCGCACGGGCGGCATGACCGTGATTTGAACGCGTGGGCGGGAAGACCCGCCCACCCTACAAAGGCAAGGTCCCCACAACTGCCGCCATGCGGTATAATTGCGGCTGGCGGGCCCCTGCGCATTGTGGCATGGTTAACCTGGTCAGGTCGGGAACGAAGCAGCCAAAGCCGTTTACCGCAAGTGCCGCAGATCAGGCTCGCCTCTTTCTCATCTTCCCCTCGTATCGTTCCAGCCGCATTCGCGGCTATCGGCGTTTGCGTTCACGCCAGCGCCATCAAATCCGTTTTCTGACGTTGCCAATCCAACACACGAACCGCAGTTGCATCGGCAATTTACTCAAATTTCTTTTGGGCAAGTTTGTTTTCTGATTGAATGTGGATCCGTGCATATGACAACAGGAGACAAGCGTGGAAAAACTCAGTGTCGACGACGTGCTGAAGAGCAGTTACCGTCGAGCCGACCGTTTCATGTGTGGGATCCTACTGGCGCTGTTTGCGATGGCCCTCGCTCTCGCGAGCATGCACGGCACCATGAAATGGGCGTTGCTCATCGGTTTGCCCACCCTGGTTTTGCCCGTACTGGCTGCGGTGTTCCTTGGCGGCACCCGCCTGTCCCGCATCACTGTCGGGGTGGCGACAATGGTGTTCTGCGCCTTGCATATTCACCAGGCGGCAGGCCGGACCGAACTGCATTTCGGCATTTTCGTCCTGCTGGCATTCTTGCTGTGCTATCGCGACTGGGCAGTTGTCGTCGCCGCAGCCGCGACCGTGGCCGTGCACCACTTCGCCTTCACGTATTTGCAGGAACTCGGCTTCGGTGTGATTTGCCTGACTGAACCCGGTTTCACCATGGTGCTCATCCACGCCGCCTATGTTGTCGCCGAGACGGCGGTATTGTGTTTCCTTGCCCAGATGTTGCGTCGTGAAGCCCTGCAATCGGCCGAGCTGAAGGTCAGCGTCGCATCGATGACCGACCGCCGAGGGATGATCGATTTGCGTCCCGACCTCTTGCCGGCCGCCAGCACCAGTGGCCGCGCGCTGCGCGATGTCGTCGGTTTGCTGCAGGACGCGCTTGCCAGCGTGCAGCGCACCGTCCATGCAACCAGCGCTTCTTCGGCGCAGATCGCCGCCGGCAATGCCGAGCTGGCCCAGCGCACCACGGCGCAGGCTTCGTCCATCCACGCCACCGTGCGTTCGATGGCCGAGCTCACCGGGACCGTGCGCCAGAATGCCGACAGCGCCAGCGCCGCCAATGAGCTGGCCGGCAGCGCCGCCGATATCGCGGCGCGCGGCGGCGACATCGTCACCGCGGCGATGCGCAAGATGGAGGCAGTGGATGCGTCCTCGCGCAAGATCGCCGACATCATTGCCGTCATCGACGGCATCGCTTTCCAGACCAATATCCTGGCGCTGAACGCGGCCGTGGAAGCGGCCCGGGCCGGCGAGCAGGGCCGCGGCTTTGCCGTCGTGGCCAGCGAAGTGCGCAACCTGGCGCAGCGCTCGGCCCTTGCTGCGCACGAGATCAAGGCACTGATCGGCCAGTCGGTCGCCGAAGTCGAGGCCGGCAGCGAGCTGGTGCGCCAGGCCGGCGCCACCATGGAGCAGGTGGTCGGCAGCGTGCGCCAGGTGTCGGCGCTGATCGCCGGCATCAGCAGCGCCAGCCGCGAACAGGCGGGCGGCATCGCCGCCATTGGCGACGCCATCAATGCGATGGATGCATCGACCCGCGACAATGCGCGCCTGGTCGAGCAGGCGGCCAGCTCGGCCGATTCGCTGGAAGAGCAGGCGCGCCATCTGGCCAAGGTGGTCAGCGTATTCCGCCTGAATCTGCCGGATGGCAGTCCGGCGCTGGCCTTGCGCTGAAACGGCGCCGGTGTTGTTGCCGGGCACGCCGCGGTTTGTCCGCGGCGGCCGCCAACTGCGGTAAAATCCCGGCATGTCCTATCAAGTCCTCGCCCGCAAATACCGTCCCAAGAACTTTGACACGCTGGTTGGCCAGGAGCACGTCGTGCGTGCCCTGACCCATGCGTTGAAAACCGGCCGCCTGCACCACGCCTACCTGTTCACGGGCACGCGCGGGGTCGGCAAGACCACGCTGTCGCGCATCCTGGCCAAGTCGCTCAATTGCATCGGCCCGGACGGGCAGGGCGGCATCACGCCCGAACCCTGCGGCGTGTGCGAAGCCTGCCGTGCGATCGATGCCGGCCGCTTCGTGGACTATATCGAGATGGATGCGGCGTCCAACCGCGGCGTCGACGAGATGGCCCAGCTGCTGGAACAGGCGGTGTATGCACCGAGCAATGCGCGCTTCAAGGTCTATATGATCGACGAGGTGCACATGCTCACCAACCACGCGTTCAATTCGATGCTGAAAACGCTCGAGGAACCGCCGCCGCACGTGAAATTCATCCTGGCCACCACCGACCCGCAGAAGATCCCGGTCACGGTGCTGTCGCGTTGCCTCCAGTTCAACCTCAAGCAAATGCCGCCGGGCCATATCGTCGGCCACCTCGAGAACATCCTGGGCCAGGAAGGCGTCACGTTCGAGCAGCCGGCCTTGCGCCTGCTGGCGCAAGGCGCGCACGGCTCGATGCGCGACGCATTGTCGCTGACCGACCAGGCCATCGCCTATGCCGCCGGCCAGGTGACGCTGGAAGCCGTGCAGGGCATGCTCGGCGCGCTCGACCAGTCCTACCTGGTGCGCCTGCTCGACGCGCTGCTGGCGCAGGACGGCGCCGACCTGATGGCGGTGGCGGACGAAATGGCCAGCCGCAGCCTGTCGTACAACGGCGCGCTGCAAGACCTCGGCACCCTGCTGCACCGGATCGCGCTGGCGCAGTCGGTGCCTGCGGCCGTGCCGCAAGACCTGCCGGAACTCGCCGACATCCTGCGCCTGGCGGGCGCGTTCGACGCCCAGGAAGTGCAGCTGTATTACCAGATCGCGGTCCACGGGCGTAACGAGATTGGCCTGGCGCCGGACGAATACGCCGGCTTTACCATGACGCTGCTGCGCATGCTGGCCTTCCGTCCGGGGCAGGGCGGGGCCGAGCCGCCTGCGGTAGCTGCACCGGCCCCGGCCCCGGCGGCCCGTGCTGCAGCGGTGGCCGCTGCCAGCCATGCGACGCGTCCTGCGCCGGCCTCGTTCGCGCCGCCTGCGGCGCAGGCGCCGGCCCCGGTTCGTCCGGCGCCTTCGGCTGCTCCGGCACCATCGGCACCAGCAGCGCAATCGGCCCCTCCTTCGGCGCCATCGGCCTCCAGCCCGGCGCCGGCCATGACATCGGCACGCGCCGCGATCAATGCTGCGCTGGAAGCGGCCCGTGCCGCCTCCGGACGCCCTGGCGGTGGTGGCGGCGCCCGTCGCCCTGCGCCGGAAGCGGCTGGGCCTGCTGTTGCGCCCGCAGTTGCACCCGCGCCGGTTGCGCCGCCATCGGCGCCCGGCCCTTCGGCAAGCATGCCGCAGGCCCCGCCTGCAAGTGCGGCCCCGGGCGCCGCGCCACCGTGGGACAGCGGCCAGCCGCAGGCTGCCGCACCAATGCAGCCCCAGGCCCGCATGGGTGCGGCGCCGGCCGAAGACGAGCCGCCGTCCTGGGTCACCGAATTTTCCGACAATACCGCGCTGGCCGCCGATGCGCCGGCAGTCGCCGCAGCGCCCGTGCAGTCGGCCGCGCCGGTGCGCGCCCCGGCCAAACCGCCGCACGCTTACATCGTCACCCCGGTGCCGGCGATCGGCTGGGACGGCGACTGGCCGGCCCTGGCCGCCAGCCTGCCGTTGCGCGGCGTCTCGCAGCAACTGGCGCTGCAGACCGAACTGATCGAATGCACGACCCACGACAATGCGGCGACCTTCCGCCTGCGCGTGCCGGTCGATACGCTGCGCGCCAGCGGCAACAGCGATAAGCTGGCCGCCGCGCTGCAAGAACATTTTCCGTCAGTGCGGGTGGCGCTCGATACCGAGATCGGCCCGACCTGGTACACGGCTGCAGCCGAAGCCAAGGCCGACCGCGAACAGCGCCAGCGCCAGGCCGAGGCCATCGTCGCGGGCGACCCCTTCGTGCAGGCCATGGAACAGACTTTCGGCGCCTTCGTCGTGCCCGGCTCGGTGAAGCCGGCTGCGCCCGCGGCCTGACCCACATTCAGACCCACCCTATCCAACCCATCCGGAACTTTTTGGAGACCTAGACCATGATGAAAAACCAGCTCGCAGGCTTGATGAAACAGGCGCAAGCCATGCAGGACAACATGAAGAAAGCCCAGGAGCAGCTGGCCCTGATCGAAGTCGAAGGCCAGTCGGGCGCCGGCCTGGTGAAGGTCGTCATGACCTGCAAGAACGACGTCAAGCGCGTCACCATCGACCCGTCGCTGCTGGGCGACGACCGCGACATGCTGGAAGACCTGGTGGCTGCCGCCTTCAACGATGCCGTGCGCAAGGCCGAGGCGACCTCCGCCGAAAAGATGAGTGGCCTGACCGCCGGCATGCCGATGCCGCCGGGCTTCAAGATGCCGTTCTGAGCGGGCGACACACTCCATGTCCAAGTCGCTCGACTTCCTGACCGAGGCATTGCGGCGCCTGCCGGGCATTGGTCCGAAGTCGGCGCAGCGTATGGCCTTCCACCTGCTCCAGCATGACCGCGAAGGCGCGGCCATGCTGTCGCGTGCGCTCTACCAGGCAGTGGACACCGTGCACCACTGCGCGATGTGCAATACCTTCTCCGATACCGAAGTGTGCGACCTGTGCGCCGACGAGGCGCGCGACCGTGCGCTGCTGTGCGTGGTGGAGACGCCTGCCGACCAGCTGATGATCGAGCAGACCATGACGTTCAAGGGCCTGTATTTCGTGCTGATGGGGCGGCTCTCTCCGCTCGACGGCATCGGCCCGCGCGACCTTCACCTCGACAAGCTGGTCGGGCGTGCCCTTGACGGCGTGGTGGGCGAGGTGGTGCTGGCCACGAATTTCACCAACGAGGGCGAAGCGACCGCCCACTACATCAGCGAGATGCTCAAGGCGCGCGGCCTGAAGGTCAGCCGGCTGGCCCGCGGCGTGCCCGTCGGCGGCGAGCTCGAGTATGTCGACGCCGGCACGATAGCGCGCGCCATGCTCGATCGCCGCAGCGCATAATCCACTGCATGACGACCCGGTAGCAGGGACCGCTGAGCCTTGCTTGCAGCTGCCGCAATGGGCAGTGCGACGGCGTGCCTGCGTGCGCGCAAGCCTGGCCAACGGACCGCTGCTATCTTGGCACTTTCAGCGGATCCAGCATGCATCTTGTCGACATCACGATGTTCTACGCGGCCGAAGGCGGCGGCGTCAGCACCTACCTGAATGCCAAGGCGCGCTGGCTTGCGCGCTACGGCTGGGTGCGGCATACCATCTTCAGTCCCAATGTCAGCGACGACGAGGTCGACGACAGCCTTGATGACGACCTGCCCACGCTGGTGCGGGTGCCGGCAGTCTCGCTGCCCGGCATCAACGGCTACCGCATGCCGGTCTCGGTCGCGGCTGCGGCGCGGCGCCTGCGCGCGGCCCAGCCAGACCTGATCGAAGCGGGCGACGCCGGCCACAGTGCCTGGGCGGCGCTGCGCCTGCGCCAGAAACTCGGCATCCCGGCCATCGCCTTCTACCATTCCGACCTGCCGCGCCTGGTGCAGAACCGCTTTGGCGACGCCATTTCCCAGGGCAGCTGCAAATACCTGGCCCACCTGTACCGCGAGTTCGACACCGTGCTGGCGCCGAGCCGGCTGATGGTGCACCAGCTGGCCGACATGGGCGTAACCCATGCGCTGCACCAGCCGCTCGGGATCGACAGCGAGATCTTCCACCCGAAGCGCCGCAGCGACACTCTGCGCGCCGAGCTCGGCCTGCCGGACGATACGCGCCTGCTGGTGTACGCGGGCCGCTTCACCGCCGACAAGAAACTGCCTCTGCTGATCGAGGCGGTGCGCAAGCTCGGCCCGCCTTACCACCTGCTGCTGGTCGGGGGCGGGGCGGCATTGCCGCAGCACCCGCAGCTGAGCATCATGCCCTTCAAGCGCGACCAGCGCGCACTGGCGCGGGTGCTGGCCAGCTGCGACCTGCTGGTCCATCCGGGCGACTGCGAGACCTTCGGCCTGATCGTGCTCGAGGCCATGGCCTGCGGCCTGCCGGTGGTGGGCACCCGGGCCGGCGGGGTGGCCGAACTGGTGGATGACGACACCGGGATCCTGGCCCAGCCGAACAATGCCGGCAGCCTGGCCGGTGCGATCGAAGCCATCTACGGTCGCGACATGGCGCGCCTGGGCGCCAACGCGCGGCGCAAGGCGCACGACCACTACGACTGGAAGCAGATCTTCCCGCAACTGATGCACCGCTACGGCAGCCTGCTGGCGGCCCGTCCGGGTGCGCCACGGGCAGTGGAGCGTTTCTGTGTCAGCGACTGAAGGGGCGGAGCCGAAGGTGATTGGAGCTACGCCTACGACGGGGCCTGCCGGTGCCGCTACGTATGCGTCTATGCATGGCCATGCGGTACGCGGCGTCACCGGCATGCGGGCCTTGTGCGTCTCGATCCACGACGTGGCCCCGGCCAGCTGGGACGAATGCGCCCGCCTGGCGAGCGCCATCCGCGAGGTGGCCGACATCCGCCTGACCTGGCTGGTGGTGCCGCACTACCACCGCAGCGGCGGCGACCTGGCCCGCATGGAAGCAGGACTCGAACGGGCGCTGGCAGCCGGCGACGAGCTGGCGCTGCATGGCTACACCCATCTCGACACCGCGCCCCGCGGCGCCGGCCTCGCCGAACGTTTTTTCCGTGGCACCTATAGCCGCGAAGGCGAGTTTGCAGCCCTGGACGCGGGCGAGGCGGCGCGGCGCATCGGGCTCGGACTCGACTGGTTCGCCGAGCGCGGATGGCCGGTACGCGGCTTCGTGCCGCCGGCCTGGCTGATGGGAGAGGGCGCCTGGGAGGCCTTGCGCGGCTTCGATTTCGATTACACGACGACCTTCAGGCGCTTCCACCTGTTGCAATCGCAGGGACCGCAAGTGCAGGGGCCGCAAGGGCAGGGGCCGCAAGGGCAGGGAGGGCAGGCGCAGGAGCCGCAGGAGCCGCAGGCGCAGGGACCGCAGGCGTACTCGCTTTCACCGCAGGCGCCGCAGGCGTTTTCACCGCCAGGACTGGTCCCGCCGTCGCTATTCTCACCGTCGCTGGTCTACGCTGCGCGCAACCGCAGCGGGCGGCTGGCGTCGCCCGTGCTGTCCGACCTGCTGGCCTTCGCGCTGGCCCGGCAGCCGCTGGTCCGGCTGGGACTGCATCCGCCGGACCTGCACCATCCGAGGCTGCTGCGCCATGCGCAGGCCACGGTCGAGCGCCTGGTGGGGGTGCGCACCGCCATGACCAAGCTCGCCTTTGCCCAGGGACTACATTACCAAGGTCCCCAATAGCCACCCCCACGCCAGTGACGTGATCCCCAGCCGCCATAGAAGGACGGACTGTTGCCGATCTGGCGCAGCTCTTCGCGCGTGCTGAGCTGCAGTACGCACTGGCGCCACGGGTCGCTGCTGGGCGCATAGCCCAGGCCCGTACAGGCCGGACCGTAAATCGCCATCATCTGGGCCATCTCCGCCTGCATGCGTTCTGCACGCTGTTGCGGCGTGGTGCATGCCGCCAACGCAAGCGTCAAAGCCAATACCGGGATTGTCGATAATCGCATGATTGCCTCCTGTGCCCGCCGACCTGGCGTCGCGGCTCCAGTATAGGACGAGCGCCTGCAACCCGTCGCCGGTAAATCAATCGTGCACGGCCTTATAGGTCCCGTTCTGTCCGCCCGGACAAGGGTTTTTCTGGCAAGATATTCCCCCTAAAAACAAGGAGAACACCCATGCGACAGCGCCGATGGAAGACCTGGACCCTGCGCACGCTGGTAGGCCTGCTGCTGCTTGCGCTGCTGGCCGCCGCCGGTGCCTGGCTCTACCTGCGTGCCAGCCTGGCCCAGCTCGATGGCGAGCGCCGCGCGCCGGGCCTGGGGGCCCCGGTGACGATCGCGCGCGACGCCGCCGGCGTGCCCCTGATCAGTGGCGCAAGCCGTGCCGACGTCGCCTATGCCACCGGCTTCGTGCACGCCCAGGAGCGCTTTTTCCAGATGGACCTGCTGCGCCGCACCGCCGCCGGCGAACTGGCCGAGCTGTTCGGCCCGCGCGCCGTGCCGATGGACCGCGGACACCGCCTGCACCGCTTTCGTGCCCGCGCCCAGCTGGCGCTGGCGCGCCTGCCCGCGGCCGAACGGGCTTTGCTGGAACGCTATGTCGCCGGCGTCAATGATGGTGTGAACGCGCTAGGCGCCAGGCCCTTCGAATATGCGCTGACCGGCGCCGGGCTGCGGCCCTGGAGCGCCGCCGATTCGCTGCTGGTGGTGTGGGCGATGTATCTCGACCTGCAGAACAACCAGGAACCGCGCGAACTCGCGCGCGGCTGGCTGCGCGAACACAGCGATGCGGCCCAGCTGGCCTTCCTGCTGCCCGAGGCCAGCAGCTGGGATGCCACGCTCGATGGCGGCGCCGCTCCTGCGCCGGCGCCGATCCCGGACCGGGCACCGGCATGGTGGGGCAGCGCGCCTGGCAAGGACGACGCATCGCTGCGCACTGCGAGCGTGGACTATGTCGACGCCGTCGGCAGCAACAACTATGCGGTGGCCGGCAGCCGCAGCGCCAGCGGCGCGGCCATCGTGTCCGACGACATGCACCTCGGCCTGCAGCTGCCGAACATCTGGTACCGGATCGCCCTGAGTTTCCCGGACGCGCAGGGCAAGCCGCGGCGGATCGTCGGCGTCAGCCTGGCCGGTGCGCCGCCCGCGGTCATCGTTGGCAGCAACGGGCAGGTGGCCTGGGCCTTCACCAACAGCTATGCCGACCTGGTCGACCTGGTGGAGCTGGGCGTTGACGCGAAGCGTCCCGGACAGGTACGGACTCCCGCCGGCTGGGAGACCCCGGCCAGCCACATCGAGATGATCGCCGTGAAAGGCGCGCCGGCGGACCGCTTCGTGGTGCGCGACACTTCGCTGGGCCCGATCCGCGAGGCGGGCGAGCGCCAGTACGCGCTGCACTGGATCGCCCACGACCCGGCCGCGCTCAACCTCAACCACCTGAAGCTCGAGACTGCGGCGAACGTCGACGAGGCGTTGGCCATTGCCGCCATCGACGGCATCCCGGCGCAGAATTTCGTGGCCGGCGACGCTCAAGGGAACATCGGCTGGACCATCGCCGGCCTGCTGCCGCAGCGCGCCACGGCGCCGCTGGCCGCGACCTTCCCGCTGGATGCGGATGGCAAGGCCGCCACCTGGAATGCCTTGCTGCCGGCCGAGCGCTATCCGCGCATCGTCAACCCCGCCGACGGCCAGCTCACCACCGCCAACAGCCGCCAGCTGATGAACGGCGGCGCCGCGCTGATCGGCGACGGCGGCTTCGACATCGGGGCCCGCAACCGCCAGCTGGCCGACGGCCTGCGCGCGCTCGGGAACGGCACCATCGTGCGCCAGGTGTTCGACGTCGCGCTCGACGACCGGGCCCTGTTCATGGCGCGCTGGCGCGAACGCGCGCTGGCCGCACTCGATGCCGAGGCTCTGGCCGGCCAGCCCGCGCGCGCCGAGTTCCGGCGCCTGCTCGAGACCAGCTGGGACGGCCGCGCCAGCGTCGACTCAAGCGGCTACCGCCTCGCGCGCGGCTACATGTGGGGACTGCACGACATCCTGTATGGCGGCGCCGGCAAGGCCATGCGCGTGCTTGGCCGGAGCGTCACGCCGGTGTCGGCATCGAGCCGCTGGCCCGAGGTGGTCGCACGCCTGCTGGAATCCCGCCCGGCCGGCTGGCTGCCGCGTGGTTATGCCGACTGGCGTGCGGTGGAACTGGCAGCCGTCGACCGCGTCATCGCCGACCTGGCCAAGGACGGCAAGCCGCTGGCCGAGGCCACCTGGGGCGCGCGCAACACGGCGCAGATCGGGCACCCGATCGGCGCGGCGGCGCCGGCCCTGAAAGCCTTGCTATCGGCGCCTGCGGACCGCCTCGCAGGCGACGCCAACATGCCGCGCGTGGCGGGACCGACCTTCGGGCAGTCGGAGCGCATGACGGTGTCGCCGGGACGCGAAGAGGAGGGCTTGTACAATATGCCGGGCGGGCAAAGCGGGCATCCGCTGTCGCCGTTCTTCCTGGCGGGGCATAAGGAATGGGCGGAGGCGAAGCCGGTGCCCTTGTTGCCGGGGGCGTCGCGGTATACGCTCAGCCTGATCCCGTAGGGTGGGCAAGTTTCTTGCCCACGCGGTGATAGTCAGGGTTTGAGTAGGCGCACGGGCAGCCGCACCGTAATTTGAACGCGTGGGCAGGAAGACCTGCCCACCCTACGGTGCAACTAGTTAGCAGGTAGCGCGAGTGATAGTCCGGATTTAAGCAGTCGCACGGGCAGCAGTACCGTGATTTGAACGCGCGGACGGCGAAGCCGCCCACCCCAACAAGATCATTTAGCCGGCAGCGCAACCGTAGCAGGCAGTGCAATCGCAGCCGGTAGCGCGAGTCTATCGGGCAGGATCAACGGCGCGCGCAGCATCCCCGTAATGTCATCTGCACTCGACGGATGCCCCAGGAAGTAACCCTGCACCATATCGCAGCCATACTGCTCCAGCATGAGCAGCTGCTCGCCCGTCTCCACACCCTCCGCCACCACCACCATCTTCAGCCCATGCGCCATCGCGATGATGGCCCGGGTGATGGCCGCGTTTTCCGAATCCTGCGGCAGGCCGTTGATGAAGCTGCGATCTATCTTCAGGGCCCGCACATCGAAGCGCTTCAGGTAGTTCATCGACGAATAGCCGGTGCCGAAATCGTCGATCGACAGGTAGACGCCGATGCCGCGCAGCCGCTCCAGCGTGACCATCGTCGCGCGCGCGTCGTCCATCAGCGTGCCCTCGGTGAGTTCCAGCTCGAGCAGGCGCGGTTCCAGCCCCGCGTCGAGCAGCGCCGAGTGCACCATCTGCGACAGGTTCTCGTCCTTGAACTGGCGCGCCGACAAATTGACGGCCATGCGCAGCGTGCGTTGCGCGAGCAGTTGCCAGGTTCTAGCCTGGCGGCAGGCGGTGCGCAGCACCCATTCCCCGATCGGCACGATCAGGCCGGTCTCTTCGGCCAGCGGGATGAACTCGGTCGGCGGCACCAGGCCGCGCTCCGGATGGCGCCAGCGCACCAGGGCTTCTACGCCGACGATCTCCGAGGTGCGCACGTCGCGCTGCGGCTGGTAGACCAGGTAGAGTTCGTCGTTCTGCAGCGCCTTGCGCAGGCCGACTTCGAGCTTTACATGGCTCATGATCTGCATGGTCAGCGAAGAGCTGTACAGCTTGGCGTTGTTCTTGCCGCAGTTCTTGGCATGGTACATCGCGGTGTCGGCGAACTTGAGCAGCGAGCCGCAATCGTCGCCGTCTTCGGGAAACAGCGAGATGCCGATGCTGGCGGTGACGAAAATCTCGTTGCCCTCGATGAGGAAAGGCCGCCGCATCGCCTCCTTGACGCGGGTAGCGACGTTCAGCGCATGCTCGACCCGTTCCAGGTCGGGAATCAGGATGGTGAATTCGTCGCCGCCCAGCCGCGCCAGGTTCGAGGCGCTGCTTACCGCGCTTTCGCCGCGTGACACCAAATCGCTCGGGCGGGTGGTGTCGCGCAGGCGCTCGGACACCATCTTGAGCAGCGTGTCGCCGGCGTTATGCCCGAGCGTGTCGTTGATGCGCTTGAAGGCGTCCAGGTCCATGAACAGTACCGCGAACTTCTTGTTGCCGATCTTCGAGCGCTGCAATTCGCGCTCGAGCGTCTCGAGGAAGGCCTGGCGGTTCGGGATGCCGGTCAGGCTGTCGCAATAGGCCAGGCGCCGGATCTGCTCTTCGGCGCGTTTGCGCTCGCTGATGTCGCGCACCAGTCCCAGCACCTGCGAGGTGCTGGTCGCCACCAGCCGCGCCTCGAAATGCTGCGACTCGCCGCAGTGATCCAGTTCGTATTCGACCGAGCGGACCTGCTGGGTGGTGAGCACGGCGCGCATCTGCTCCAGCATGCGGGTGGCAATTTCGGCCGGCAGCACGTCGCCGATATGCTTGCCGACGCAGTACTGGGGCGGCCGCTGTTGCTGGGCAGGCGCGCGCCCGCGGCCGGGCTGTTCCTGGCCCGGCTCGTAATCGAGGTAGAAGCCGTCGCCATCTAACCGGAAGAAGGTGTCGGGAATGGCGGCCAGCACCGCGCGGTTCTGGGCGTCGGCGATGCGCAGGCGGACGATGGCGTCGCTGGCGCGCAGCACGTACAGCACGCGGTGGCCCAGGATCGGCCAGTTGATCGGCTTGGAGATGAAGTCGGTCGCACCCATCTCGTAGGCGCGCGTGACCGCTTCCAGGTCGTCGCCGCCGGTGACCATCACGATCGGTATGCTGGCGCCGTCGGCGCCATTGGCCGCTTCGTTGCGGCGGATCGCTTCGCAGGCGGCGAAGCCGTCCATGCGCGGCATCTCGACGTCCATCAGGATCAGGTCGGGGGCGCGCTGCGCCGCCAGTTCGACTGCCGCTGCGCCATCGGGTGCCTCGATCGCATCCAGCCCGACCTGGGCCAGCATCTCGAGCATCAGCAGGCGCATGACGGGATCGTCGTCTGCGACCAGTACCGTTCCGCGCTTCAGGGGAGAGGAGGATCGCATCTCAGGTTTCCTTTTCGAGCATGGCATGAAGCGAATGGCGTACCGACTGGAATTCGTGTTCCATGTCGGCGAGGATGCGGTCGGCACCATGCACGGTATCGGCGCGTCCGATTTGTTCGAGTTCCTTGCACAGCGTCGCCAGCCGCGCGGCGCCGATGTTCGCGCTGGACGACTTCAGGCCATGGGCGACCCGGCGCACGCAGCCGGGATCAATCCCTGCAACCGCCTGGCGCAGCGTCGCCAGGTGCCTCGGCGTGTCGCCCATATAGGCGGCAATCACCTTCTGCATCAGCGCGTCCCCGCCATCGCGGCTCAACGCCCGGATGTTCTCCAGCGCCGCGCGGTTGACAGCTTCGCGCTGGATCACCTCGACGCTTTCCGGCGGCAGGCGCGGCGCAACGTCGTCGTGGTGGACGGTGGCGGCCAGCGGCACCGCCAGCCAGCGGCCGATGACGGCGGCCAGCTGCTGCTGGGTGAAGGGCTTGGACAGGTAGTCGTCCATGCCGGCGGCCAGGCAGGCCTCGCGGTCGCCCTGCAGGGCGTTGGCGGTGATCGCGATCACCGGCAGCGTGCGGGCACGGCCCGCTTCGCGCTCGTGGCGCCGGATCGCCGCGGTGGCGGCGAAGCCGTCCATGACCGGCATCTGGCAATCCATCAGCACCGCATCCCAGCTGCCGTCGCGCACCGCCTGCAATGCTTCCTGGCCGTTGCGCGCGCAATGCGCTTCCATGCCCAGGCTCTCGAGCATCGCTTTGGCGACTTCGACGTTGACCGGGTTGTCCTCGGCCAGCAGCACGCGCCGCGCGCGCGGGCGGTGGACCTGGCGGCCGCCAGGGCCGGTCGGCGGGGCGGAAGCGGCACGCCGCAGCTGTGCGGGCGAGGCCGGCGCGGACGTCTCGGCGGGAAGGCCGGGGGGCGCGGGCGCGTGCAGGCGCGCCGCGCAGGCGGCCAGGCAGGCATACAGGTCGGCTGCCCGCGCGGGCTTGATGAGCTGGTAAGCGACGCCGGCGCTGCGCCGCTGCACCGGGTCGGCCGCCAGCCGCTCGGGGCTGATGAGGACGAGGTGGGTGGCGCGCACCGCCGCCTCGGCCTTGATCGAGGCGGCGAGGGCCAGGCCGCTGGTGTGCGTCAGTTCCATGTCCAGCACGGCCGCGTCGTACGGCCGGCCGGCCTTGGCGGCATTGACCAGGCGCTCGTAGGCCCCGGCGGGGGTGGCGGCGCCGTCGGCGGTGGCGCGCCAGGCCTGCAGCTGCTGGACCACTTCCAGGCGGCTGGACTCGTCTTCGTCGACGATCAATACGCGCAGGTTTTCCAGCGTGTGCTGGCGGTGGCCGGGCGCGTCCGGATCGACGCGGCGCTTGTCGAAGCTGACCGTGAACCAGAAGATCGAGCCGCGCGTGGGCGCGTTGTCGACGCCGATGGCGCCTTTCATGAGCTCCACCAGCTGCTTGGAAATCGCCAGCCCCAGTCCGGTGCCGCCATAGCGCCGGGTGGTCGAATCGTCGGCCTGCGAGAAGGCTTCGAACAGGCGCGCGCGCGCCTCGCGCGAAATGCCGATGCCGGTGTCGTGCACCTCGAAGCGCAGCATCACCGATTGCGTGTCTTCGCCGGCTACGCGCACCCGCGCCAGGATCCGGCCCTGGTCGGTGAACTTGATGGCATTGCCCAGCAAATTGGCCATGATCTGGCGCAGCCGGTTCGGGTCGCCGCAGATCGCCACCGGGATGTCGTTCGCGATATCGAAGTCGAAGCCGATGCCCTTGGAGGCCGCCTGCGGCGTGTAGACGTTGTGGATGTCATCCAACAGGTCCCACAGGTTGAAGTTGATGTATTCGATGGTCAGCTTGCCGGCCTCGATCTTCGAGAAGTCGAGGATGTCGTTGATGATCACCAGGAGGTGCTCGCCCGAGCGCTTGACCAGGGTGGTGTAGTTGCGCTGCGACTCGGTGAGCCCTGTCGCCAGCAGCATCTCGGTCATCCCGAGCACGCCGTTCATCGGGGTGCGGATCTCGTGGCTCATGGTCGCCAGGAAGGCGCTCTTGGCGCGGCTCGCGGCTTCCGCGGCGTTCTTGGCCTTCTCGAGCTGCTCGGTGCGCACGCCGACCTGGCGTTCCAGCTCGTCGCGGTGGTGCAGCAGGGCCGCGCCGCGGTCTTCGATCTGGGCCATCATGACGTTGAAGCTGTCGATCAGCTGGCCCAGTTCGTCCGTGCGCTGGTGGGCGATGCGCAGGCTGTAGTTCTGGCTGGCGGATACCTTCTGCGCCGCCTGGATCAGTTTCGTCACCGGCTCGGCGATGGCGCGCTTGAAGCGGCCGGCCATGGCGATCGACACCAGCAGCGAGGCCAGCATGGCCAGGCCCATGATCGCAAGGCCGGCCAGGATGTCGATCCAGGTGGAGACCAGGTCGGCCTCGATCATGACCACGCCCACCTGCATCTCGCCATCGAGCACCGGCTGGTACAGGCGCATCTTGCGCGACGCCAGCTGCTGGCCGGCGGCGTTGGCGCCGGCCAGGGCCTCGCCGTCGACGCCGTCCATGGCCTCCGGCTTGGTGTTCTTGTCGACCGGATGCCAGGCGAAGGGCTGGCCGTGGCGGTCATACAGCACCGCCGACGAGATCTCGCGCTTGGCCCCGAGTGCGGCCAGGGCGGCCGCGGCGCGCTTGCGGTCGCGCAGCAGCAGGTCGTCGGCACTGGTGGCCCCGATCACCTTGGCGAAGGTGGCCAGCTGCATGGCCTCGTCCTTGCGATGATTGGCCACCGAGGTCACCGCAAACGCAACGAACACGCACAGCAGGGCGGTCGCGGTCGAGAGCAGCGAGATGATGGTCAGCTTCTGGTTCAGGCTGGAGCGCTCGAAGTTCGGCATTCTGATCCCGCAGGCACGGCGGAGCGGCCCTGCTTCGGACGAAACAGAACCTCCTTTGCGGAATGCAAATTCCCGCAAGAAAAAAATATACGTTTATGGGGAGACGGGGCGTTGACGGAAGTCAACAGAGGGTGGGTGAAGGGTGGGGCGAGGGCGGGACGGGTGGGAACGGCATTGGTAGGTGTGGCCGCATGGCCTTGATCGCGCCATGCCAGCATGCGGCATAAAACATCACCCTTACAACATGAACCGTCATTCCGGCGCAGGCCGGGATCCAATTCCTTCGCATCCCGTTAACGCTTGCGTGCACCCGCCAGCGTGAGGCGACGAACTTGGGGGGAATGATGCCAGTGGCATCATTCCCGCCTTCGCCGAACGACGGTTTTTAAGCCGTCGGCCGAAATAAACAAAGCTCGCCGCGTATAAAAAGAAAAAGGGACGCCGCGGCGCCCCTTCGTCATCCTTCCATCAGCGGTCCCTTAACAGCAGGTGCCGCGATTCCCCCCATACCTCGCCTCCTGGCGCTCGCGGAAGAACTCCTCGTAGGTCATCGGCGCCTGGTCCGGGTGGGTACGTTCCATATGCGCCAGGTAGGTGTCGTACTCGGGCAGGCCGACCATCAGGCGCATGCTCTGCCCGAGGTATTTACCGGCCTGCTTGGTGGCCTGGACTCCGGCATCTACCAGGTCGCTGAACATCACTGCACCTGCGGCGTGGGCATGGCGACGTACGCGGTTTCTTTCGCGCTCGGGCCATTGGTGTTACGGGAGGCCATCACGGTACGGATACCGTAGAACAGCACCGCCAGCACCACGAACATGAAGAAGCCCGCCAGCGTCGCGTTGACGTAGTCGTTGAAGATGATGCGCTCCATCTGCTCGAGCGACTTGGCCGGCGCCAGCACCGTGCCGGCATCGTGCGCGTCCTGGAACTTGTTGGCGTGGGCCATGAAGCCGACCTTCGGGTTGGCGTCGAAGATTTTCTGCCAGCCGGCGGTGAGCGTGCAGGCGAGCAGCCACAGGGTCGGCACGACGGTGATCCACGCATACTGCGCGCGCTTCATCTTGTACAGCACGCAGGTGCCCAGCATCAGCGCGATACCGGCCAGCATCTGGTTGGCGATGCCGAACAGCGGCCACAGGGTGTTGATGCCGCCCAGCGGATCGACCACGCCCTGGTACAGGAAGTAGCCCCAGGCCGCGACGCACAGGCCGGTGGCCAGCAGGTTGGCAGGCAGCGACTCGGTGCGCTTGAGCGACGGTGCAAAGGCGCCCAGCAAATCCTGCAGCATGAAGCGGCCGGCGCGGGTACCCGCATCGACTGCGGTCAGGATGAACAGCGCCTCGAACAAAATCGCGAAGTGGTACCAGAAGGCCATCATGGCCTGGCCGCCGACCACGTTCGACAGGATGTGGGCCATGCCCACGGCGAGGGTCGGTGCGCCGCCGGCGCGCGAGATGATGGTGTGCTCGCCGACGTCGCGGGCCATCTGCTCCAGCGTTTCAGGCGTGATGACGAAGCCCATCTGCGACACGGCCGCGGCGGCCGACTGCGCGGTGGTGCCCAGCACGGCGGCCGGGCTGTTCATCGCGAAGTAGACGCCCGGGTCGATGGTGCTTGCTGCGACCAGCGCCATGATGGCCACAAAAGATTCCATCAGCATGCCGCCGTAGCCGATCAGGCGTGCGTGGGTTTCGTTCTCGATCATCTTCGGCGTGGTGCCCGACGAGATCAGCGCGTGGAAGCCCGACACCGCGCCGCAGGCGATGGTGATGAACAGGAAGGGGAACAAATTGCCCGACCATACCGGGCCGGAGCCGTCGATGAACCTGGTCACGGCCGGCATGCGCAGGTCCGGGGCGACGATCAGGATGCCGATCGCCAGCGCCACGATCGTGCCGATCTTCAGGAAGGTGGACAGGTAGTCGCGCGGCGCCAGCAGCAGCCACACTGGGATGACCGAGGCGACGAAGCCGTAGCCGATCAGCATCCAGGTCAGTTCGGTGCCGGTGAAGGTGAACATCGGGCCCAGGGTAGGGGAGTCGTGCACCCACTGGCCGCCGACGATGGCCAGCATCAGCAGCACGAAGCCGATGATCGAGATCTCGCCGATGCGGCCGACGCGCACGTAGCGCGAGTACAGGCCCATGAACAACGCGATCGGGATCGTCGCCATCACGGTGAAGGTGCCCCACGGCGAACCGGTCAGCGCCTTCACGACGATGAGTGCGAGCACCGCCAGGATGATCACCATGATCATGAAAGTGCCGAGCAGCGCGATCAGGCCCGGGATCTCGCCCATTTCGGACTTGATCAGGTCGCCGAGCGAGCGGCCGTCGCGGCGCGTGGACATGAACAGCACGATGAAGTCCTGGACGGCGCCGGCAAAGACGACGCCTGCCAGGATCCACATCATGCCCGGTAAATAGCCCATCTGGGCCGCCAGCACGGGGCCGACCAGGGGGCCGGCGCCGGCAATCGCGGCGAAGTGGTGGCCGAACAGCACGTATTTATTGGTCGGGACGTAATCCAGGCCATCGTTGTACTTGTAGGCAGGGGTCTGGCGCGTTGCATCCAGTCCCAGCGCCTTGTAGGCGATGAACCGGCTGTAGAAGCGGTAGGCGATCAGGTAGACGCAGACGGCAGCGGCGACAATCCAGATCGCATTGATGGTTTCACCGCGCTTGACTGCGATGTAACCGAGCGAAAAGGCGCCGAGGATCGCAAGCGCGGCCCAGCCGAGCGTGCTCGACATTCGTTTCATGGTGCTCCTCCGAGATGGAATGATTCTTGTTTTATCCAGTATCGTGACCACATGCAACACATCTCGCGGCATCGATACCGGCGGTTTTTTGACAGCGTACCGCGAAGTATGTTGCATGATTATCAGCACCACAAGCGCATGATTACGCAGGCGCTGCGTAGTAGTACGTAAGCCGCCCGCCCTGTTCCGCCTTAGAATAGATGTCTTAAGGTAATTGGAGTCCGGGACATGCGTTTGAGGCAGAAGGTCATCGTGCTGGCGATCGCGCCGCTGATCGTGGCCCTGTGCGCAATCGCCCTGTTCGTGCGCCAGCAGGCGGCCGAGCTGGCCCAGCAGCAGCGCGCCACCATCCAGCACGCCTACCTGGCCAGCAAAGAAGCCGAGCTGCGCCATTACGTGGCGCTGGCGACCCAGTCGATCGGCCACCTGGTCCGCTCGGGCCGCACCGACCCCGCCACCCTGGACGAAGCCAAGCGCATCCTCGGCAGCCTGAGCTTCGGCGACGACGGCTATTTCTTCGTCTACGACACTAGGGGCCGCAACCTGATGCATCCGCGCCAGCCAGAACTGGTCGGCACCGAGATGTGGAACTGGGTCGACGCCACCGGCACCCCGACCATCCAGCGCCTGATCGAACGCGCCCGCGCCGGCGGCGGCTTCCACCGCTATACCTGGGCCAAGCCGTCCTCGAACCAGCAGGCCCCCAAGCTCGGCTACGTGGTGCCGGTGGCGAACTGGGGCTGGGTGATGGGCACGGGCATCTACCTGGACGACGTGGAGCGCGCGCTGGCCCAGGTCGACGCCCAGCAATCGCGCAATATCGAAGAAACCCTGCTGTGGATTGCCGGGCTGGCGATCCTGGCATCAAGCGCCGTGGCCGGCGCCGGCCTGGCCCTGAACCTGCGCGAGCTGCGCGTGGCCGACGCCAAACTCAAAGCCCTGGCACAGCGCGTGGTCGAATCGCAGGAAGAAGAACGGGCGCGCCTGTCGCGCGACCTGCACGACGGGATCAGCCAGGCGCTGGTCTCGGTCAAGCTGCAGCTGGAGGCGGGCATCATCCGCCTGGCTGGCAACGAGGAACAGCAGCAGGCGGCCCGCAGCAACCTGGACCGCACCGTGGAGCAGGTGAAGTCGGTGCTGGGCGAAGTGCGCCGCATCTCGCACGACCTGCGCCCGGCCTTGCTGGACGACCTGGGCTTGGCGCCGGCGCTCGAGCACCTGGCAAGCGAATTCGGCGAGCATAGCGGCACGCCGGTGCGCTTCCGCGCTACGGGAGCCGTCGACGCGCTGCCCGAGATGGCGGGGACGGTACTGTTCCGCATCGCGCAGGAGGCGCTGACCAATGCCGAACGCCATGCCGGCGCGCACAGCATCGTGATCACGCTGGTGCGCAAGCAGCGCTGCCTCACCCTGACTGTGATGGATGACGGCGCCGGCTTCGACGCCGACAGCGTGGCCTTGCACCCGCACCGCGGCATCGGCCTGCGCAACATGATGGAACGGATGGAGGCGATCGGCGGGATGCTTTCCATCGATTCGTCGCCCCAGGGCACCCGCGTGGTGGCCAGCATCGACCTGAAGGAGCACGCATGATGGAAAGAGAAACGCAGCGCGACATCTGCATCCTGCTGGTCGACGACCACCCGCTGGTACGCGACGGCCTGCGCGCTCGGCTGGAAGCCGCGCCGCACCTGCGCGTGGTCGGAGAAGCCGGCTCGACCCAGGAGGCGCTGGAGCAGGTGGGCCTGTGCCGCCCCGACCTGGTGCTGATGGACGTGAACATGCGCGGGGGCAGCGGCATCGAAGCGACCGCGCGGCTGCTTGAGCGCTATCCCGGCATCGCGGTACTGATCCTGTCGATGCACGACAAGCCGGAATACGTGACCCAGGCCATGGGCGCCGGCGCGCGCGGCTATGTGCTGAAGGACGCGCCGGGCAAGGACATCGTGCTGGCGATCGATACGGTGATGGGCGGCGGCATCTATTACAGCGCCGCGCTGGCGCGCCAGCTCGCCGGTCCGCTGGCGCCGGCGTCCACTTCGGCCCTCGGCAACCAGCTGACCGGGCGCGAACAGGAAGTGCTGCGCCACATCGCCACCGGCCAGTCGAACAAGCAGATCGCACGCGACCTCGATTTGTCGGTGCGCACCGTGGAAACCCACCGCCTCAACATCAAGCGCAAGCTGGGCATCGAAGGCCAGGCTGAGCTCATTCGGTTCGCGGTCCAGCGTGCCGGATTCAATGAATCTGCCTGAGTATGCATTAACTTGTCGTAAAGTGTATCCGTATGGAAACAAAAGGAGTTGCATTCTGATAATCGGTGCAATAAGATTGACCGAATATCATTGAGAGCCCCATACATGGCCGAGCTGGACCCCCACCCATTTCCGCTGGTAGCAGTTGATCCGGTCGCCAATGGGCAGAACGAATGGGTCGCGCTGTGCCTGCGCGTGTCCGGCGACGGCGAGCCATCGCAGCGCCTGCAGACCCTGTTCGGCACCGACTTGCTGGCCGCGATCGCGCCGCTCGACGGCTTGCTGATGCTCGATCATCCTTCCGCCCTGACGCCGCCGGTGCTGGCCCTGATGCCTCCCCATCGCATCGGCTTCGTCGTGTCCGCCGGCGCGCTGGTGGAAGAGGGCGTCCCGCGCCGCCTGGCCGACCTGCACGAAATCGGCTACCGCATCTGGCTCGATGGCGCCTTGCCTGCCGGTGTGCGGCAGCCATCGGCACTGCGCAGCAGCGCGCGCGACTGCGCGCTCGACGCCCCCGCCTCCGGCCAACTGGTAGCGCTGTTCGGCCCCCACCTGGCGCGCCGTGTCGACAGCGCACAGCGCTTCAGCGCATGCGCGGCCGCCGGCTTCGACTGGTTCAGCGGCGACTATCCCTACGACCCGGAACTGGCCGGCAGCGACGCCCACGACGGCAGCTCGCGCCGCCGCATCCTGACCCTGCTCGGCCTGCTGTCGCGCGACGCCGATTCGCGCGACATCGAGCTGCAGCTCAAGCAGGACCCGGCACTGTCCTTCCACCTGCTCAAGCTGGTCAACTCGGCGGCCTTCGCGGTGAGCACCCAGATCACCAGCTTCAACCAGGCCATCAGCCTGCTCGGACGGCGCCAGTTGCAGCGCTGGCTGCAACTGCTGCTGTACGCGCGCCAGCAGCCGGACGGCTTGCCGAACCTGCTGCTGCCGCTGGCCGCGCGCCGCGGCGCCCAGCTCGAAGCCCTTTGCAAGAGGGACGGCGGCGGGCGCGACGACTGCGACCTGGCCTTCATGACCGGCGTGTTCTCTTTGCTCGACCGGCTGCTGCACATGCCGATGACGGACATCGTCGGCGAGCTGCAGCTGCCGCAGCACGTCTCCGGCGCGCTGCTGGCACGCAGCGGCAAGCTCGGCGCCTGGCTGCGCATGACCGAGTCCCATCCCTCCGGCGACGACCTCGATGCGGCGGGCATCGACCCCGCCGACTGGTGGACCAGCCAGTTGAACGCCTATCACTGGGCGATCCAGGTAGGCCGGAATGTCTGACATGCCCGAAGCCTTTTTCCTCGACGCATCCCCAGACTTCATCGGCGCCTCCAACGCCGTGTGCGACGCCGTGCTGCGCCTGCGCGGCGCCGCCCTGCACGAAGCGCTGGGCCAGATCGCGGCCGGCCTGCTGGCCAGCCCCGTCGGCCGCTTCCTGCCGGGCGCCGGGGTTGGAGCACCGATCGGCGCACCGTTCAGTGCCAGCGCGCTACTGCGCCAGGTGGTGGCCGGCGCGTCCGAGCAGTTCGGTATCTATGAAGTGGCAGGGCGGGGCAGCTACTCTGCGGAAGACGCGCAGCTGCTGGCCGGCCTGGGCCAGCTGACCGCATCCCTGATGCAGGTGCATTCGCTGGCCCAGCGTTCCACGCACGCCTACGCCCAGATGGAAGCGCAGCTCGCGCACCAGTCGCAGATCCTCGACCAGATCCACGAGTCGGTGCTGACCATGGACCAGATGGGCTATATCACCAGCTGGAACCGCGGCGCCGAGGAGCTGTTCGGCTATACGGCGCTGGAAGCCATCGGCCGCAACATCCTGTTCCTGTACGCCGACGAAGACGAAGGCTTTCACGACGTGTTCGCGGAGCAGGGCGGGCGCATGATGGAAGTCAAGCGCCGCAAAAAGTCGGGAGAAGTCTTCTGGGCCAGCCTGTCGCTGTCGATCCTGCGCGACATGGCGGAGCGCCCGACCGGCCTGATCGCCTACCTCACCGACATCACCGAACGCAAACAGGCCGAGGAACAGCTGCACCACCTGGCCTATTACGACGAACTCACCGGCCTGCCGAACCGCACCCTGTTCGGGCGCCTGGTCGACCAAGCCCTGATGGTCGCCCAGCGCAACGAGGGCACCGGCTGCGTGCTGTTCGTCGACCTGAACCGCTTCAAGCGCATCAACGACACCCTGGGCCGCCGCATCGGCGACGAGCTGCTGCGCGAAGTCGCCCAGCGCCTGCGCGCTACCTTGCGCGACGAAGACGTGGTGGCGCGCCTGTCCGGGGACGAATTCGCCGTTGGCCTGTTCGACATCCGCCAGCACTTCGAAGCGACCACGGTGGCGCAAAAGCTGCAAGCCTCGCTTGACGCCCCTTTCCTGATCGGCGGCCACGACCTGCGCGTGGGCGCCAGCATCGGCATCAGTGTGTTCCCGCAGGACGGCAGCGACGCCGAAACCCTGCTGGGCCTGGCCGACATCGCGATGGAACGGGCCAAGCAGGCCGCGGACAACCCGGACCGCAGCGTGGCCTTCTACAGCCAGGACATGAACCAGGGCATGCAGGAACGCATGCGCATCGAATCCGACCTGCGCCAGGCGCTCGGCAACGGTGAACTGATCCTCTACTACCAGCCGAAGTTCGAGATCGTCAGCGGGCGCATCGTCGGCGCCGAGGCGCTGGTGCGCTGGCTGCATCCGACCCGCGGCCTGGTGCCGCCGAGCGACTTCATCCCGCTGGCCGAAACCACGGGCCTGATCGTGCAGGTCGGCGAGTGGGTGCTGGAGCAGGCCTGCGCCCAGGCCGCGATCTGGCAGCGCGCCGGCGTGCCACCATTCCGCTTGGCCGTGAACGTGTCGGCGCGCGAGTTCACGCCAACCCTGCCGGCGCGCGTGGCCGACACGCTGCTGCGCTACCAGCTGGATGCATCCTGGCTGGAGCTGGAGATTACCGAGAGCACGCTGATGCACGATTTCGAGCGCGTGACGGCCATCATGGATCGGATCACGGCGCTGGGCGTGTCGCTGTCGCTGGACGATTTCGGCACCGGGTATTCAAGCTTGTCTTACCTGAAGCGCTTCCCGATCCATACTTTGAAGATCGACCGCTCGTTCACGACCGGGATCCCGTCAGACCCGAGTGACTGCGCGATTGCCGGCACCATCATCAGCATGGCGCGGCAGTTGAATCTGCGCGTGATCGCGGAAGGGGTCGAGACGCTGGCGCAGCTGGACTTCCTGCGCGAGGCGGGGTGTGATGAGGTGCAGGGGTACTTGTACAGCAAGCCTGTGCCGGCGTTCGACTTCGAGCGGAGCTTGCGGGAGAACTGGTTGCTGGTGAGCTGACTGCCCGTCGCCTGGCGGCGGATTTGTCCTGCCCGGCGGGGATGATTTATGTATAATGCCGGTTCCTCAAGGAAGCGTGGCCGAGTGGTTGAAGGCAGCAGTCTTGAAAACTGCCGACGGGGGAACCCGTTCGTGAGTTCGAATCTCACCGCTTCCGCCAAGATCCTCAAGACGAGCCCCACGTGTTGGGGCTTTTTTCGTTTTATAGTGTTGTCATCAAGCAAAACTTGCATCGGGCGTCACGCGGCCGGCCGGTAACACCGGCTCCCATGGACGCAGTCCCTGATCCTTGGCCAAGCGGATGCGCTGCACTTTCATCGCATCGATCAGGTCTGCCGGGGAAGTGGAACGCTCGAACATCGGAAGGGTCTGCTCGGCTTCGAGGAAGAAGCGCTGACGTGCGTCGCTTCCCGGCGCCAGGAATGCTACTTCCCACCACTCGGTAATGCGTTCGCCGGCCGTTTCCAGCGCAGTTTGCGTGACCAAGCGGTTCGATTTCTCGCTGTTGATCCTTTGCGACGCAGGCATCAGGTTCCAGGCATCGCCGCAAGGCCAGGCAGCGAAGGGGAAACAATGGTCGATATGGTAGTCATCGCGCAGGCGCTGGCCTGACCAGACACAGTAGATGGACTTGCCTTGACTGCGAACCCGTTCGACGGCGGCTCGTGCGACCCTGGTGTCGCGCTCGGGATCTGCCCACGCCAGCAGGGCATAGGCAGCCTGGCCGATCGCCGGGCCAAGCTGTCCCGCATACGATTCCATCAGTCGAACCCATTCTGCAATCAGGACCGGTTCGACCCATACGTTGTAATGGCTGAGCGCATCCCAGATCTGGACGGGAACGTGGAACTCGCCGAAGCTCCACATGAATAGATCGTCGATCCGAAGGCTTGACGGCGTCGATGTGCGGCGCTGGTGCCTGACGTGGAAAATGTTCTCATCGCTCGCGGGCCTACGCAGGTACTTCACCGGCATTTCGCGGATCAGCCTGGAGATCTCCCACAAGCTAGCGTGAAGGTGTTGTGCCGTGTCGCTATAGAACTCCATCCCTGCACGAAGGTCCACGGGCCGAATGGGGCGCAATGCCGTGAAGTTGTCGGTCACGAAACCGGGGGCATTCCCAGCCCGGTTCGGCGGCATCTGGGGAAGGCCGCCTTCGATGAGCGGCTTGTACATGCGTAGCCAGAAGAGCGCGACGAGGCCCATTGGCAGGACGACGAACTCGGACTCATGGCGCGCGGCGCCCGCTGCGGTATCGGCGATCCTGGCAAGGATGCGCAGCAGCGCGATCTTGTAGGTCGACGACTTTCCGTCCGCGAGGATCAGGTGTCGCAGAAGTGGAAGCGCGCCCAGGCCATCGTCGGGTAGTCCCAGAACCGCGGTCGTCCACGAAATGCCAGGTCGACCCAGCTTGTCCGGACTGTCGTCGGTGCGTACCAGCCTGAGGCCGAACTGCTGGGCCGCCGCCATCAGCTCAGGCAGGGTCACCTCGTACATGGCCCGATCGGTATCCGGTGGACCGATGCGAAGGCTGATGGCGATGCGTCCATTCGGCGACAGCAGCGTTGCCAGCTTTCGCAGCGCACGCTGGCGTGAAGCCGGCGGTACATGCATCCAGACCGCCGAGAGCAAGATCAAATCGAAGGTGAGGCCTAGCCTGCGTACCTGGGCCAGGTCCGGAAGGCTGTCGGCTATCCAGTGAATGCGTGGCGATGGGTGACGCTGGCGTGCAAGTGTGCGCATTGCTTCCGAAGGCTCGGCGGCGACGACATCGTATCCTTTTGCGGCAAACCAGGCGGCATCTCTTCCGGAGCCGGCGCCGACATCGAGAATCGTCGCGCCGGGCGCTGGCAGCAGATCCAGCAGGGCAGGGTGCACGTGTTCGAACGTCAGCGATTCGTACTGGGAAACGAGCTGTTCGGCATGCTGATCGTAGTGAGGAATGGCCTGCACGTGACCTTCGGTATGGTTTGTCGACCTATCAATTGTAAGCCGAAGCGTGCTGCTGTAGGGCAATCGATCTGGTCTGCAATCGTATGAAAGTCGCACAGGATGCTGTGCTCGGACCTGGCCATCGCATCCGTATCGGTCATTCAACCGATACCGCTCGCTCCCCATCCTCCCTACACTGGTTTCACTTACCCACGACGCCAGAAGGAAACACCATGACCGCCACCAAAACCACGCTCCGCCAGATCGCCATCGCCGCCGCCTTCGCCGCTGCCGCCACCGCAACCCACGCGAACGCAAATGCCGCGCCCGCCGAGCCAAGCGCCAAGCCTTCCGTCGTGATCGTTCACGGCGCCTTCGCCGACGGCTCCGACTGGGCCAAGGTCATCCCGCTGCTGCAAGCCAAGGGCATCAAGGTCACCGCGGTCCAGAACCCGCTGACCTCCCTGGCCGACGACGTTGCCGCCACCCGCCGCGCGATCGCGGCCCAGCCGGGCAAGGTGGTGCTGGTGGGGCATTCGTGGGGCGGCACCGTGATCACCGACGCCGGCCAGCACGACAAGGTCGGCAGCTTGGTGTACGTGGCCGCCTTTGCCCCGGATGCCGGCAAGTCGACCGCCGAGACGAGCGAGGGCCACCCGGCCGCCCCTGGCACCAAGCGCTTCGTCGCCGACGCCGAAGGCTTCCTGAGCCTGCCGGAAGCGGCGATGCGCGAAGACTTCGCGCAGGACGTCTCGAAGGCGCAAGCCGCCGTCATGACCGCCACCCAGGGTCCGATCCAGGCCAAGGCCTTCAGCGACAAGGTCAGCGTCGCGGCCTGGAAGACCAAGCCCTCCTGGTTCATCGTCAGCGCGCGCGACCGCATGATCGACCCGGGCCTGCTGCGCGCGATGGCGGCCAAGATCGGTGCGAAGACCACCGAACTGCCAGCCAGCCATGTGCCGCAGCAGTCGCGCCCGGCCGAGGTGGCCAAGGTGATCCTCGACGCCGTCGCCGCAACCCGCTAAGCACATCCGGCAATGCCTAGCCGCCGCAGCGGATATCGAGCGCGCCTTCCTCCGCCAGCCGGTTCGCCTGTTCGATCAGGGCGCGCATCTTCGGCTGGTTCTGGGTGCGCACCGGGAAATACAGGAACAGCGCCGAGGTGTCGGGCACGTCCTGCTCCAGCACCCGCTGCAGGCGTCCGCTGCGCACGTCGTCGGCGATTTCCAGGTCCGGCAGGTAGGCGATGCCCAGGCCCTGGCGCGCCCATTCGGCCAGCATCTGGGTGTCGTCGGCGGTGAGGGCGGCCTTGGCGTCGAGCAGGACATCGCCCTCGGGGCTGCGCATGCGCCACGGCGGCAGCAGGCCGGAGGTCGAGAAGCGGTAGCGCAGCGTGCGGTGGCGCAGCAGGTCCTGGGGATGCGCGGGGATGCCTTCGCGCTGGAAGTAGGCGGGGGCGGACACGAGCGACCATGACAAGGGCCGGCTCAAGCGAATGGCCACCATGTCCTGTGCAATCGCCTGTCCGAGCCGGATGCCGGCGTCGTAGCCGGAGGCCACCAAATCGACCAGGCCGTCGTCGAGCGACAGGTCGAAGCTCACCTCCGGATAAGCCGCGCGCATGCGGGGTACCAGCAAGCGCGCCAGCAGGAAGCCGAAGCTGCGCGGCGCGGTGATGCGCAGGTGGCCCGACGGGCGGGTCTGGTAGTGCGCCAGCTCGGAGAAGGCCTGCTCGATCTGGCTCACGGCCGGCTTGAGCACGCCCAGCAGCGCGGTGCCGGCTTCGGTCAGCGAGACGCTGCGGGTCGTACGCACCAGCAGCTGGACGCCATGCTTTTTTTCGAGGGCGCGCACGCCCTTGCTCACCGCCGTCGGGGTGATGTTCAGGCGCCTGGCGGCCTGGGTGAAACTGCGTCCCTCCGCCACTGCCAGGAACAGCCGGATCAAATCGAGCGAACTCATCTCACCTCATTGTGAACTGTTGGTTCATAGCGCATGTCCATTTCCTTAGTTTTTAAAGATGATGCCTGAACCTACACTGGTTGCACAACTTTTAAGGAGAACCGCAATGAGCACACTACCGCAGGCCATTTCGGCCTATATCGACGCCGCCAACGCGCAGGCCCTCGATCGAGTCGCCGCCTGCTTCCATCCGGATGCGAAGGTGGTCGATGAAGGCCATGTGCACCAGGGCCGTGCGCAGATCCAGGAATGGGCTGCCGAAAGCAGCGCGCGCTACCAGGCCACGATCAAGCCCCTCGGGCTGAGCATGGCAGACGAGGCGCACATGTTGCGCGCCACCGTGCGCGGAAACTTCCCGGGCAGCCCGATCGAGCTGGACTTCCAGTTCGTGCTGCGCGCAGGCGCCATCGACGCGCTGGAGATCAAGCCATGAGCGGCGCAGCATTCGCCGGCAAGCATGCGCTCGTGACCGGTGGCACCAAGGGCATGGGCGAAGCGATCGTGCGCCTGCTTGCCGCGCGCGGCGCCTCGGTGATCACGGCGGCGCGCAGCCTGCCGCAGGATCCAATCGCCACGGTGCGCTATCTCGAGGCAGACGTCGGCACGCAGGAAGGCGCCGCCCATGTGGCCGAGGTCGTGGGGCGCGAATTCGGCCACCTCGATTACCTCGTCAACAACGTCGGCGGTTCGTCCGCGCCGAGTGGCGGGGCACTCGCACTGAGCGACGCCATGTGGGAGTCGGCGCTACAGGTCAACCTGATGTCAGCGGTGCGGCTGGACCGCGCCTTCCTGCCGGCCATGCTCGAGCGCGGCAGCGGCGCCATCGTCCACATCACGTCGATCCAGCGCCGCCTGCCGCTGTTCGAGTCGACCGTGGCCTATGCCGCCGCCAAGGCGGCGCTGGCCAACTACAGCAAATCGCTGGCCAATGAATTCGGCCCGCGCGGCATCCGGGTGAACAGCGTCGCGCCGGGCTTCATCGAAACCATGGCGGCTCACGCGCTGGTCAAGCGCATGGCGGCCCACCGCGATGGCAGCGAGGACGAGGCCAGGCAGCAGCTAATGGATTCACTGGGCGGCATCCCGATCGGGCGTCCCGGCAGGCCGGAGGAGGTGGCCGAGCTGGTGGCTTTCCTGCTCTCGCCGCTGGCAGCGTCGATTCACGGCGCCGAGCTGGTGATCGACGGCGGCACGATTCCGACCGTCTAGCCAATTCTCTTTTTTACCTGGCGCCGCCCACCCGGCGACGCCGCTTTCATCCTTGGACGGACTGCACATGCACGACACCCAAACCAATGAACACGCTTTCGCAGAAGCAGTGCGCCGCAACCAGGCGGCCCTGCGCGCGGCGCTCAACACCCATTACGACTTCATCGTCTGCGGCGCAGGCTCGTCGGGCTGCGTCGTCGCGGCGCGCCTGGCCGCCAATCCGGACGTACAGGTTTTGCTGCTGGAAGCGGGCAGTAGCGACGACGTCGCCAGCGTCATCGATCCGGCCCAGTGGCCGCTCAACCTGGGGTCCGAGCGCGACTGGGGCTTCATGGCCGAGCCCAACCCGCACCTGGGCGGCCGTGCGCTGCCGATGAACATGGGCAGGGTGCTCGGTGGCGGCTCCAGCATCAACGTGATGCTGTGGGCGCGCGGGCACCGCAGCGACTGGAATTATTTCGCCGCGCAGGCCGGCAACGACGCGTGGAACTACGAATCCGTACTGAAGATCTACCGCCGCATCGAAGACTGGCACGGCCCGCTCGATCCCGAGCGGCGCGGGCAGGGCGGCCCGGTGTACGTGGCCCCGGCCCACGCGCCGCAGCCTGCCGCGACGCTCATGCTCGAGGCGGCGCGTTCGCTGGGCGTGCCTACCTTCGACAGCCCGAATGGCGCCATGATGGAAGCCGACGGCGGCGCCGCCATCAACGACCTGCGCATCCGCGACGGCAAGCGGCTGTCGGTGTTCCGCTCCTACACTTACCCGCGGATGGCGCAGCCGAACCTGACGGTGCTGACCGGCGCCCTGGTCTCGAAGCTGTCCTTCGATGGCCGCACGGTGACCGGCGTCGAGGCCCTGGTCGACGGACAGCCGCACTGGTTCGGCGCTACCCGCGAAGTGATCCTGTCGCTAGGCGCGGTGAACACGCCCAAGGTCTTGATGCAGTCGGGGATCGGTCCCGAGCAGGAACTCGGACGGCACGGGATTACCGTGCGCCAGCACCTGCCGGGCGTGGGCCAGAACCACCAGGACCACGTGTCCTTCGGCTGCATCTGGGAGTATGCCGAGCCCCAGCAGGTGGGCAATGGCGGGTCCGAAGCGACGCTGTACTGGAAGAGCGATCCCGCGCTGGACGCGCCCGACATGCTGCATTGCCAGGTCGAGTTCCCGGTGCCGAGCGCCGAGACCGCGGCGCGCGGCGTGCCGGCCCACGGTTGGACCATGTTCGCCGGCCTGGCGCACCCCAAGAGCCGCGGCGAGCTGCTGCTGTCTGGACCCGGTGTGCACGATGCGATCATCATCCGCGCCAATACGCTGTCCGATCCCGAGGACATGCAGGCGGCGCTGGCCAGCGTCGAGATGTGCCGGGCGCTGGGCAATGCCAGTGCGTTCGGGCGGCTGGTAAAAGGCGAGTCCATGCCCGGCAAGCTTGGCCGCGAGCAGATGCAGGCCTGGGTACGCAGCGCCGCGGTGACCTACTGGCACCAGTCCTGTACCGCCAAGATGGGCCGCGACGCCATGTCGGTGGTCGACGCCAGCCTACAGGTGTACGGCATCGATAAGCTGCGGATAGCCGATGCCTCGATCATGCCGCGCATCACCACAGGCAACACGATGGCGCCTTGCGTGGTCATCGGCGAACGCGCGGCGGACCTGATCAAGACCAGACACGGGCTATAAGCAGGCCGGGCGACGCCGGGCCCCGGTCTTGCCCGGCGCGGACTTCTCCATTACAGTGCAAAAATGCAACTAGACCACACTGTCACCGTCGAGGAAGCTGTCCAGTTATTGGCCATGGTGGGCGACCTGAGCATGGGCCAGCCGACCGACGGCTCGATCCGCTCGGCTCGCCTGGCCGAGCGGCTTGCGCTGGCTGATGGTGCGGAGGAGGGGGCCTGCGCCCATGCGCGGCTGGTGACCCTGCTGCGCTGGTCCGGCTGCACTGCCAACGCCAGCGGTTTTTCCGCCTTGCTGGGCGACGACGTGGGTGGGCGCGACGCCATGCTCACGCACACCCTGCCGCCCGGCACCCGAATGAGTTTTACCAGCGTCGCGCCGCTCGCCCGCATCCATTGCGAAGTGTCGGGCGCCATCGCCGAGGCGGTGGGCTTGCCGCCGGAAGTCGAAACCGGTCTGCGCCGCGTGTGGGAGCACCATGACGGCGGCGGCATGCCGGAACGCCTGGCCGCGCCACACATCCCGCGCCTGGTGTATTACGTCAACCTGGGCAGCGACCTCGAGATCCTGGCGCGCGCCCACGGCATCGACGAGGCGCTGCGCCTGATCGCCGCGCGCTCGGATAAAAAATATCCTGCCGCGCTGGTGCGCCTGCTGGCAGTGCATGCCCGGGAGTGGCTCGACGCGAACGACGCGCCGCCTTGCCCGGCACCCGTCCCGGCGCTGGCCGCGCGCGTGCCCTTGAGCATCGTGGCCGACATGATCGAGCTGAAGCTGCCCTGGCTGCTCGGCTATTCGCGCCGGGTGGCCGACCTGGCCGAGCGCGCTGCGTTGATGGCAGGCCTGCCGCCGGCCCAGCAGCATTGCCTGGGACGCGCGGCCCTCCTCCACGGGATCGGCCGCGCGGCCGTGCCGAACGCCATCTGGCAGCATAGCGGCAAGCTCGGTGCGGCAGACTGGGAGAAGCTGCGCCTGGTGCCCTACTGGACTGCGCGAGCTGGCGTCCAGGTTCCGTCGCTGCGGGCAGAGGCTGCACTTGCCTCGCATGTCTACGAGCGGCTCGATGGCAGCGGCTACTACCGCGACCTCGATGCCGATACGCTCACCATGCCGCAGCGGATCCTGGCCGCGGCAGCAGCGTATGCGGCCCTGCGCATGCCGCGCCCCTGGCGCCCGGCCTTCACGGCGCCGGAGGCGGCGGCAGTGCTGGCGGCAGAGGCCGCGGCGGGCCGCTTCGACCTGCAGGCCGTGAACGCGGCCTTGGGGGCGGCGGACGGCACCCGCCTCGACGCAGGTGACACTGCGGCAAAGCGCAAGTCGCTGCTGTCCGAGCGCGAGACGGCGGTGCTGCGCCGTCTCAGCCTCGGCGAAAGCAACAAGGAAGTGGCGCGCGAATTGAAGATCAGTCCGTCGACGGTGCGCACCCATGTCGAGAGCATTTTCCGCAAACTGGGGTGCTCGACCAGGACGGCGGCAACGCTCAAGGGCCTCACGCTCGGGTTCATCTAGCATGGCGGCCGCGTCCGGACCTGCTGTAAGATCTGTACGTCATCGTGGAGGCATGGGTGGCCCGGCCGGGCGGCAAGGTCGCGCGGCTTTCCACTTGACGAACCGAACCTGGCTACTGAAAGATTGACCTTCCCATGATCATTTCTTCCGCCACCGATTTCCGCGAAGCCGCCCGCCGCCGCCTCCCCCCATTCCTGTTCCACTACCTGGATGGCGGCGCCGGCGCCGAGCAAACCCTGCGCGCCAATGTCGACGACCTGCAAGCCGTCAGGCTGCGGCAAAAGGTGCTGCGCGGCTCGTCCCAGCTCGACCTCACAACAAACTGGTTCGGCCAACACTACGCGCTCCCCATTGCCCTGGCCCCCATCGGCCTGACCGGCATGTTCGCCCGCCGCGGTGAAGTCCAGGCAGTGCGCGCGGCCTGCCACAAAAACATCCCCTTCATCCAGTCCACCGTCTCGGTCTGCCCGCTATCCGAAGTCGCAGCCCATGCCTCGAAACCCATCTGGTTCCAGCTCTACGTCCTGAAAGACCGCGCCTTCATGCGCGACGTGATGCGCCGCGCCTGGGAGCTGGGCGCGACCACCCTGGTCTTCACGGTCGACATGCCCGTCCCCGGCAACCGTTACCGCGACGCCCACAGTGGCATGAGCGGCCCGAACGGCCCGTTGCGCCGCATGGTGCAGGCGATGCTGCATCCGCGCTGGGCCTGGGATGTCGGCCTGCACGGACGTCCGCACGACCTCGGGAATATCTCGGCCTACCGCGGTCACGCCACCGGCCTGGAAGACTACATCGGCTGGCTGGGCGAGAACTTCGACCCCGACATCGCCTGGCAAGACTTGCAGTGGATCCGCGATGAGTGGAAGGGCACACTGATCCTCAAGGGCATCCTCGATGCCGAGGATGCCGGCGCAGCTTTAAACTTCGGCGCCGACGGCATCGTGGTCTCCAACCACGGCGGCCGCCAGTTAGATGGCGCCTTGTCCACCGCCCAGGCGCTGCCCTCGATCGCCGACGCTGTGAAAGGGAAGATGACGATCTTCGCCGACGGCGGCGTGCGCACCGGCACCGACGTGTTCCGCATGCTGGCCCTCGGCGCCGATGGCGTGCTGCTGGGGCGCGCCTTCGTCTATGCGCTGGCGGCGCAGGGGCAGGCAGGCGTCGAGAAGCTGCTGGCGATCCTGGAAAAGGACCTGCGCACCAACATGGTCCTCACCGGCGTGAAGTCGGTCCGGGAGATCGGCCCCCACCTGCTGGCGCGGTAAGAGCATTGGGTGCGTCGCTCAGGAATGACCCGGAAACATATTCTTGACACAACATTAAAACGATAAGATCCTGAGTAAGTACTACGTAAGCAATCCGTAAGGAAACAGGCACATTCTCCAAATAGATGTGCCGGCGTCGTATCGAGGAGGGGTCATTTTCTCGAAGCCAGAATTTGTGCGTGTATCGATTCAGTCCATGTAATTAAAAACTAGACAGGAGACATGAGCATGAAGAAGGGTGACAAGGAGTCGAATCAATCAGCAGCAGGTCGTCGTAAATTCCTGGGTAGCGCAGCAGCCGGCACCGCCGGCGCCACGCTGGCCTTCCCGATGATCGCCAATGCGCAGACGCCCAAGCAGATGCGCTTCCAGAGTACCTGGCCAAGCAAGGACATCTTCCACGAGTACGCGCTGGACTTCGCCAAGAAGGTCAACGACATGACCGGCGGCGAACTGAAAATCGAGGTGCTGCCGGCCGGCGCCGTTGTTCCCGCCTTCGGCCTGCTGGACGCCGTCTCCAAGGGTACGCTCGATGGCGGCCATGGCGTCATGGGCTACAACTACGGCAAGCAGAGCGCCATCGCGCTGTGGACCTCGGGCCCGGCCTTCGGCATGGATGCCAACATGGTCCTCGCCTGGCACAAGTACGGGGGCGGCAAGCAACTGCTGGCCGAGCTGTATAACGGGATCGGCGCCAACGTCGTTTCCTTCCTCACCGGGCCAATGCCCACCCAGCCGCTGGGCTGGTTCAAGAAACCGATCAGCAAGGTCGAAGACCTGAAGGGCATGAAGTTCCGCACCAATGGCCTGGCGATCGATTTGTTCACGGCCATGGGCGCGGCGGTCAATGCGCTGCCGGGCGGCGAGATCGTGCCGGCCATGGACCGCGGGCTGCTGGATGGCGCAGAATTTAATAACGCCAGCTCCGACCGGCTGCTCGGCTTCCCCGATGTGTCGAAGATCTGCATGCTGCAAAGCTTCCACCAGAGCTCAGAGACTTTCGAGATCACCTTCAACAAGACGAAGTACGACGCGCTGCCGGCCAAGATGAAGTCGGTCATCGAGAATGCGGTCGAAGCGGCATCGTCCGACATGTCCTGGAAAGCGGTCGACCGCTATTCCAAGGACTACCGCGACATGCAGGCCAAGGACGGCGTCAAGTTCTACAAGACGCCGGACGCGATCCTGCAGCAGCAGCTTGCCATCTGGGACCAGGTGGTGGCCAAGAAGGGCGCCGACAATCCGCTCTTCAAGAAAGTGGAGGCGTCGATGCGCGCCTTCGCCGAGCGCGCGATGAAGTGGGACATGGACACCAACAACCCGCGCCGCATGGCCTACAACCACTACTTCGGTCGCAAGGCGCCCCCGCCAAAGAAGGCGTAAGGACGTCTTCAGCTTCATGCGCGCCACCCCCGTCTAAGCCGAGGGTGGCGCTTTTTTGGCGACCGGGAGCAGCTCCATGCAGAACGTTTTATTTTTCATCGACCGTATCAGCAGTGGGGTCGGCCAGGCCTTTTCCTGGCTGATCGTGGCGCTCACCTTCCTCATCACCTGGGAAGTGTTTTCACGCTACGCCTTCAACAACCCCAACCCCTGGGCCTTCGACCTGATGATCATGATGTACGGCGCCGCCTTCATGATGGCCGGCGCCTATACGCTGGCCAAGAACGGCCACGTGCGCGGCGACGTGCTGTACAGCTTCTTCCCGCCGCGCCTGCAGGCCGGGCTGGACCTGTTGCTGTACATCGTCTTCTTCATTCCCGGCGTGGTCGCCCTGTGCTGGGCCGGCTACACCTATGCCGCCGAGTCCTTCGCCATCCGCGAGCATTCCACGCTCACCGCCAACGGCCCGCCGCTGTATCCCTTCAAGATGGTGATCCCTTTCGCCGGCATCCTTCTGCTGCTGCAGGGCTTCGTCGAGATCGTGCGCTGCGTGGTCTGCCTGCGTAATGGAGCCTGGCCCGCGCGCGAGCCCGATGTCGAGGAGGTCGACGTCGACAAACTGAAAGCCATGGTGCGTGTGGACGAGGGGAGGGCGACATGAGGAAGGAAATCTGGTTCGGACTGTCCATCCTGCTGGCCATCGTTGTCGGCCTGTTCGTATTGATGCCGGCGCCGGCCGACATGACCAACGGCCACCTGGGCCTGTTGATGCTGGCGCTGGTGGTGGTCGCCATCATGCTCGGCTTCCCGACCGCGTTCACGCTGATGGGCATGGGCATGATGTTCGCGTGGTTCGCCTTCCACAGCAGTGACCCCAGCCAGGCCACCCAGCTCACGCTCGACCTGATGGTGCAGCGCGCCTATTCGGTGATGGCCAACGACGTGCTGATCTCGATCCCGCTCTTCATCTTCATGGGCTACCTGGTCGAGCGCGCGAACCTGATCGAGCGGCTGTTCAAAAGCCTGCATATCGCCATGGCGCGCGTGCCGGGATCGCTGGCCGTGGCCACCATCGTCACCTGCGCCATCTTCGCCACCGCCACCGGCATCGTCGGCGCGGTGGTCACGCTCATGGGGCTGCTCGCGCTGCCGGCCATGCTCAAGGCCGGCTACAGCACGCAATTGTCGGCTGGCTGCATCACGGCAGGTGGCTGCCTGGGCATCCTGATCCCGCCCTCGGTGCTCTTGATCGTTTATGGCGCAACGGCCGGCGTCTCGGTGGTCAAGCTGTATGCGGGGGCCCTCTTCCCGGGGATCATGCTGGCCGGCCTGTACGTGGCCTATGTGGTGATTGTCGCCAAGCTGAAACCTGCCTGGGCGCCGCCGCTGCCTGCCGCCGAGCGGATCGTCGCGCTGCCCGAGTACACGCAGGCGATTCCGGGCGCCTATCACAAGGGCGCGGTGCCCGGCCTGATGCGCGCGATCAAGGGCCCGCTCGCGGCCAATGTCCCGAGCCGCACCCTGATGTCGAACCTGTTCGTCGCCTTGCTGCCGGCGCTCGCCTTTGCCGCCATCATGGGCGTGAGCTACCGGATGGCAACGGCGCCGGAAGCCGCGCCCACCGAGTTGGTCGAGATGGGTGCCCAGCAGGACGTCGATGCCTCGTCGAGCGGCGACAGCGGCGGTCTGCAGGAGCCGCCCGCCGAAGGCAGCCTGGCCGAGCCGCCAAGTGAAGGCGCGCTGGCAGCGCCGCCGGTGGAGGGCGCCGCCACGCCGCCGGTGGTATCCGCACCGTCCGCCCCCGCCGGCCCCGAGGCCATGGAGGCGGCTTCCAGAATCCCGGCCCAGGAGCCGCTTGCCAAGCCGGCGTCGAATACCTTCTGGATCGTGCTGGCGGTGGGTGCCGCCGCCATGCTTCTCTTCTATATCTTCTTCAGCTTTGCGCGGCTCGAGATTTTCAAGATGCTGCTCGGGTCCTTGTTCCCGCTGGCGATCATGATCCTGGCGGTGTTGGGAAGCATCGTGTTCGGGCTGGCCACGCCTACCGAGGCGGCGGCGATGGGCGCCTTTGGTGGCCTGATTTTGGCAATCGCCTACCGCAGGTTCAACTTCAACCTACTGCGCGAGTCGGCCCACCTGGCCACCAAGACCACGGCGATGGTGTGCTGGCTGTTCGTCGGCTCGAGCATCTTCTCGGCCGCGTTTGCGCTGCTGGGCGGACAGGAAATCATCAACGCCTGGGTGCTGGGGATGAACCTGACCCCGGTGCAGTTCATGCTGCTGGCGCAGGTGATCATTTTCCTGCTCGGCTGGCCGCTCGAGTGGACCGAGATCATCGTCATCTTCATGCCGATCTTCGTACCGCTGCTGGCCCACTTCAATATCGACCCGCTGTTCTTCGGGCTGCTGGTGGCGATGAATTTGCAGACCGCCTTCCTGTCGCCGCCGGTGGCGATGTCGGCGTTCTACCTGAAGGGCGTTGCGCCGCCGCACGTGACCCTGAACCAGATCTTCATGGGCATGCTGCCGTTCATGGCGATCCAGGTGCTGGGGATCGTGTTGCTGTATGCCTTCCCGGCGATCGGTCTGTGGCTGCCGAGCGTGTTGTACAAATAAGATCAGAGTTACCCCGTAGGGTGGGCAATTCGTAGTTCAGGCCACTGGCCTGAACTACCTTGCCCACGCGTTCAACCCGAATATGTGCAGCCATCGCGCGTATTCATACGATGTTTGAACGCGCGGGCGGGAGACCCGCCCACCCTACGAGTCCCCGTAGCATCCGCGTATCGCACGCATCGCACTCCAACACCCACCGTTATTCATTTCCCGAATGACCGACATATCGTTTGGTCGTCTTACATTGCGCTGCAACATGCGTAATAATAAGTGGCTATACCCAGCAGTACCATCCACGTTCCCGTATTTTGGTATCGCGAGTGCCATCTCCCGGCACTGTGGCAGCCACTCTGAGAACCATGAGGAAAATGAATCACCGTCTCCTGTCCGGCTCGCTGTCTTCGCCTTGCACCACGGACGCCGTGCGTGCGTCTCCCTTTGCTGCATCGGCGGTGCAATGATGCAGGGTACCTTGCCATCTCCAGCCGTGCAGGCCAACCGTCCCGTGTCCGTCAAGCCGCATACCTTCCTGGATGACCTCTACGGCATTGCCGTGGGCGTGCTGTTTGTCGTCATGGGTGTCCTGCTGCTGCAGGCTGCGGGGCTGATCACGGGCGGCGTGGCCGGTATTTCGCTGCTGCTTTCCTATACCAGCGGCTATTCGGTCGGCCTGCTGTTCATGTTCATCAACCTGCCGTTCTTCCTGTTCGGCTACCTGTTCATGGGCGCGCGCTTCACCATCAAGTCGCTCGCCGTCAGCGTGCTGATCATGGCGATGCTCAAGCTCGTGCCTTACGGTTTGGTCATTGGTCACGTGAACCCGATGCTGGCCGCCCTGGGCGGCGGCACTTTCTGCGGCATGGGCATCCTGGCCCTGGCGCGCCATGGCGCGGGCGTGGGCGGCACCGGTATCGTCACGCTCTGGCTGCAGAAGAAGTACGCCATCAATGCCGGCCGCACCCAGGTGCTGATCGACGCCGTCATCCTGCTGCTGGCGCTGCTGATCGTGACGCCGGAACTGGTCGGCTGGTCTTCGCTGAGCGCGATCGCCATGAGCAGCATGGTCATGGCCTGGCACCGCCCGGGCCGCTACTTCGGCAACTGAATCCGTTTTTCATGGGGCGCGCATCATCCGGTCGGTATCCCCGGCGGCGAACCGGCGTTGCCGTGTTGTAAATACGACGAATCTAGCCTGTGAGGCAACAGTTGATGCTCATTTGTATTTATTCCTAGATAGGAAGCTTGTTACAATGTGCGACAATTGAAATCTCAAAGTTAATTTTTCGTCCATGAATAGCTTCTTCGGTAAACTGCGACTGTCCAGTTTGATGACACTGGCCGTCTGCGCAACGGTGGCCCTGACCGTCGCCTTGCAGCTGACGCTGGTGAGTCATTTCGCGGTGCGCCAATCGTCCGAAGAAGCCGAGCTGCGCCTCCAGCAGCTGTCGTGGCAGATGCGCGATTCGCTCAACCGCGTGATCGAGCAGGCCATCGGCGACGCCAAACTCCTGACCCAGCTGCCCCAGGTGCGGCACGCGCAGAATCCGGAAGAAGCCCGCACCGTGCTGGAAAGCCTGCAGCGCACTTTCCCCGATTACGCCTGGATCGGCATTGCCGACATCGACGGCGCCGTGACGGCATCGACCGGGCGCATGCTGGAAGGCGCCAACGTGGGCAAGCGTCCCTGGTTCCTGGCCGGCATCCAGGGCGTGCATGCCACCGACTACCATCCCGCCGTGCTGCTCGAAAAAATCCTGCCGAAGACGCCCGACCCCTGGCGCTTCGTGGACGTCTCCGGCCCGATCCTCGACCGCAGCGGCAAGCCGGTCGGCGTGCTGGGCATGCACCTGAGCTGGGAATGGGCACGCCGCCACGCGCGCACCCTGCTCACGCCGGCGCTGCGCGAGTATGGCGCCGAGATCCTCGTCATCCGCGACGACGGCACCGTCATGCTCGGCCCGCAGTCGCTGGTCGAACGCAAAGTCAACACCACCAGCTTGCGCCTGGCGCAGAAGGGCATGACGGGGTCGCTGCGCGAAGTGTGGCCGGACGGGCGCGCCTACCTGACCGGCTACAGCCAGACCGGCGACATGCTCGACCCGTCCTCGCTGCGCTGGACCGTGCTGGTGCGGCAGACCGAAGACAGGGCACTGGAAAGCGCGGTCGACCTGAAGCAGCGCATGCTGGGCTGGAGCGCGCTGCTGGGCATGGTGCTGGCCGTCGCGGCGGTGCTGCTCGCGCGCCGCCTGACGCGCCCGATGGCGGTGCTGCGCGAAGCGATCGAACGGGTGACGGCGGCTACCGATGCCGGCAAGGAGCCGCCGCCGATTCCCCAGATCGACGGCTTCCTCGAAGCGCAGATTTTATCGAGCACCATGCGCGACCTGGTGCGCAGCGAAACCGCGCACCGCGAGGCGCTGATCGCCCTGAACGAGCGGCTCGAGGCCACCGTGGCCGAACGCACGGCGGAACTGCAGGCGCTGTTGCTGCGCGACGTGCTCACCGGCCTGCCGAACCGGCGTGCGCTGCTCGAGGCGCTGCCCGAGACCATGAGCCGCGCGCGCCGCGTAGGGCGCCCGAGTGCATTGCTGTTCCTCGACATGGACGGCTTCAAGGCCGTCAACGACAACCATGGCCACGAAGAGGGCGACGAACTGCTGCGCCAGTTCGGCCAGCGCCTGGTGCAGGGGGTCCGCAAGACCGACATGGTGGCGCGCCTGGCCGGCGACGAATTCGTCGTGGTGCTGGAAATGCTGACCGACGCAGCGCACGCCGAAGACACGGCGCGCAAGCTGCTGGCGCGTATGAAGGAAGCCTTCGTGCTGCGCACCGCCACGGTGACGGTTGGCGCCAGCATCGGCGTGGCGCTGCACGGGGCGGAAGATGCGCCGGACCTGGATGCCTGGCTGGCACGTGCGGACCACGCGATGTATGCGGTCAAGCGGACCGGGAAGAATGGGGTTGCGCTGGCGGCATCGGCTTAGATGGCCGGAGGCCGCATTAAATCTGCCGGAATAAACGCGTAGGGTGGTCGGGTCCCCCGACCGCGCGTTCAACTCTGGCATGCACCGTGGCGACACATGATCAGGTTGAACGCGCGGTCGGCAGAGCCGACCACCCTACGAAAACCTTTCGACGCCGCGCACCGCCTTACCTCCACACGTCACTTCACCGGCGCATCAATCACGTACTCCCACGCCCCCAGCGAGCGTTTCGCCCCGCCACCCGGCACGCTGTACTGCTGCGTCGCCCCCGACAAATTGACCGTCACCCGCACCCGGTTGCCGTCCTTCTCGCGCCGGAACGCGAACACCTTGTCGTTGCCCGTCTCCAGCACCTGCGCGGGGCCGCCATACTGCCCGTTCCACAGCGCGCGGTTGTCGTGCTTGAGCTTGAGCAGCCCGGTATAGAAGGGGGCCAGCGGATAGCCTTTCCACTCGATCGGGTCCTTCTCGAAGAATTCGATGCGCTTGTCCAGGCCCGCTTCCTGGCCGCCGTAAATCAGTGGCATGCCGGGCAGGGTTGCCGCCAGCACGGCCATGGCCTTGAAGGCCGGGCCGTAGTGCTCCTTGTCGCTGCCGTGCCATGAATTCTCGTCGTGGTTGCTGGTGAAGCGCATGCGGTAAGCGTGGTCCGGATAGGCCAGCGGCGGCTTTTCCAGCAGGGTGCGCAGGGCTTTCGCATCGGCCTTGCCCTTGGCGATGTCCTTGAAGATGGTCACCGTGTCCCAGCCATAGGTCATGTCGAAGGCCTTGTTGTGCAACTCGGGCTGCCAGGCCTCGGCCAGCATGAAGACCGGCTTGATTTTCTCCAGCTCGACCCGGGTCTGTTCCCAGAAGGCGGTCGGCACCTTGGCCGCAACGTCGGCGCGGAAGCCGTCGATGCCGGTTTCGCGCACCCAGAAGGCCATCGCATCGGTCATGCCTTTCCACAGGCCCGGCTGCTTCCAGTCCAGGCCGGTGACGTCGGTCCAGTATTCCGGCTCCGCGCCTTCGGTGTACGTCACCGGGAAGATCTCGCCCTTGGCGTCCTTCAGGTACCAGTCCTTGTGCTGGACGGTCCAGGGATGGTCGAAGGCGGTGTGGTTGGCGACCCAGTCAACGATGACGCGCATGCCCATGCCCTGGGCCTGCTTCACGAGGCGCTTGAAGTCGTCCATCGTGCCGAATTCCGGGTTGACGGCGGTGTAGTCGCGTACCGCGTAGTAGCTGCCGAGCGTGCCCTTGCGGTTCTTGACGCCGATCGGCTGCACCGGCATCAGCCACAGCACGTCCACGCCCATCTTGCGGAGGCGCGGCAGGTGCGCGGCGAAGGCGTTGAACGTGCCTTCTTTCGTATATTGGCGAATGTTGACTTCGTAGATGTTCGCATTTTTCGACCAGGCAACATGCTGCATCGGCACAGGAGCGGCCTGCTGCTGGGCCAGCGAGGGCAGGGGAGCCAGGGCGGCGCACAGCGCCAGCGCCAGGGTCGGGAGGGAAAAGGCTGCTGGTTTCATCGGTCTCCTCAAGTTTTGTGAAAGTCTCTTGTGTCCACTCATTCTACGGTGTAGAACAAACCATGGCTGGCCAAAGTTCTGCTCAGCCCCGCACGCTGCACCGGTTTTACCTGCCTGGTGCTGTTTTATGTGCGTTATTAGACAGATCAGTTCGTCGAAGAAGTGGATAACGAAGCTTCAGAGAGGGAATGACGCCATGAAGATGTCCATAGTCGCATGCGCCGTACTCGGAGCGAGTGCGGCTTGCGCCTCGGCCCAGAATGCTGACGCACCCGATGGGAGCGCAGGCGCCGGGGTTGTCAGGGAAGCTGCTTGCACCAGTGGGTGCACGTCGCCGCCTGCAGAGGTTGGCAGCAAGAACGTGCCTGTAAAGAGCGGGCTGGAAACTGCCGGGAATATCCCGAGCGATGCGCCGGCCATCTTCATGCTGGAGACGGCGCAGGAGGCGGAAGCGCGCCGCGCAGGCGAAGCATCCGTGTTGACCGTCGGACGCCAGTACACCGTGGACTTCACGACGCTGAACGACGTGGGCGACCCCTTCCACGGCGGCCTGGCCGGCAATGGCAGCGGGGCCGCAGGCGCGCGCCGCACCGACGACAGCGTCAACTACCAGGGCAGGTACAGCAACTTCATGGCCGGTTCATCCTGGGGCAAGGGCGACATCGACGGTTCGCCGTCCGGACGCGCCTGGGGCATGACGGTCGGCGTCAACGCCGGCCCGTTCACGATCCGCGCGGCGCACCAGAACCGCAACGTCGCCAAGATTACCCGCTACGACCAGACCGGCATCAGCATGGCGGCCAAGAATTCCATCATCGCGGCCAACATGCGGCTCGGCTGGGGCACGGCCTACGCGGCCTACAGCGCCAACCGCGGCTGGGGCAGTTCGCCGCTGTTCAATCCGGACAATCCCTACGGCGCCGGCGTCATCACCACGACGCAATCGACCAACAGCCGCGACGTGCTGGCCGGCGTCGCAGTGCCGCTCGGCCACGCCACCACGCTGCTCGCATCCTTCATCCGCAAGAACGACCGCGATCCGGCCAACCGCGACGCGCGCCAGGTGGCGGTCGGCGCGACCTATGCGGTGTCGCGCCGGATGGATTTCTATGCGGCCTATTCGCATATCCGCCATACCAGCGGCCTGCCCGAGGTCGGCATCCGGCCGGGTGGTGGCGGTGCGATCAACGTCGGGATGCGGCGCGGTTTCTGAGTACGGCCAGCTGGAATGCGCCAGCCGTGCGCGGCGACGCCATGTTGCAAAAAACGGTAGCCTGAGGGTACGGCTAATTTACGTTTTGGAGGCAGTATGACAGGCAGCAGCACACTTGATCCGGACAACTTCCCGGAAGGCCCGGACCGCAGTCTCGGCAAGGGACATGGCATCGGCGCCCTCGGCCCCAGCGATATTTCCGACACCGGCAGCGACGTCGTAGGCGGCCCCGGCTTTGCCGATGCGCTCGACCCGGACCAGATCCTCGACTTCGACGGTGGCACCACCTCGGACATGGAAGCCAGTCACGCCGACGGCACCGCCGGTCCCGATGTAGGCGACGCCGACTTCTCGGGCGACAGCGACATGGGTGGCACCGGCGAACGCGCGGCAGCTGGCCGCGATGCAGTGGCGAAGGACGGCGCCGACATCGACACCGACCAGATCATCTCCATCCCCGACCTGCCGCTGACCGAGGAGGACACCGATTTCCTATCGACCCAGCCGCCGGGTCAGCGTAAAGGCGGCAAATAAGGCGCCGCCGCCCACCAGGGCGGTCATCAACGGCGACGAGCGCAGCGTGGTCCTGGTATAGATGCTGCGCTCGTGTACTTTCTGCGGCATGCCCTGGCGCTGGCGCAGTTCGCTCGATGGGTCAGGCTTGTACAGCGCATCCTTCCGGTTCGGCGCGGTCGGGCGATCCGACTTCTGCTGCTTGAACATGGTGGCGTTCATGTAGCGGTCGAACAAAGCGGGCATGGCTTTCGAGCCCGCCGAGATCATCTTGGCGGCGCCGCCGGCAAAGATGTCGCGCTTCGGGTGTTCGGCGCAATACAAAATCGCGTCGGCCACCACTTCCGGTGCGTAGACCGGCGCCGGCAGGGCCGGTTCCATCTCCATGTAATTGCGCGCGTGCACCGCGAACATCGTGTCGATCGCGGCCGGCTTCACCAGCGTGACCTGAAGCGGCGCGCCTTCCTTTTCCAGTTCCATGCGCAGCGCGTCGGTGAAGCCCTTCACCGCATGCTTCGATGAGGCATACATGCCCTGCAGCGGGATCGAGCGCTCCGACACTTCGCTGCCCACGTTGATGATGGCGCCGCCGCCGCGATGCTTCATGCGGCGCACCGCTTCGAGCGAACCGTTGACGGTGCCCCAGAAATTGGTCTGGAACAGGCGGTGGTGGTCTTCCGGCTTGACTTCTTCGAGGCGGCCGAAGACCGAGATGCCGGCATTGTTGACCCAGGTGTCGATGCGGCCGAAGCGCTCGATGGCTTTTGCGCCGATGCGTTCGACGTCGCCGATCTCGCCGACGTCGGCGGCCACGGTTTCCACCTGCACGCCCTTGCCGCGCATTTCGCTGGCCAGTTCGTCGAGCACATCCCTGCTGCGCGCCGCGAGTACGAGGCGCGCGCCGCGTTCGGCCGCCATGCGCGCGGTGGTCAGCCCGATGCCGCTGGTGGCGCCAGTGATGACCATGACCTGGTCGTGGAGTTTCCGGAGTCTGATTGCCATGTCGTGATCCTTTTCAAGTGGGTGAAGAGGACTGCCCGCGGCGTCCAGCCGCAGGGGCAGGCCAGGATTGGTGAACGATTGCCATCCTAGCCCGGCTGGGGAAAACGGGGTTCTCGGTTGGGGATGCCTGAGTTGTCTTAACCCGTAGGGTGGGCAGGTTTCCTGCCCACGCGTTCAATCACCACGTGAATTCCCGGCCAAATGATATTGGACGCGCCTCAATGTGTGATTGGACAAACCAAAAACGCAAAAGGGCCCGACGTGAGGGTCGGGCCATGCGGGCACTGTTTGAACGCGTGGGCAGAATCTGCCCACCCTACGGGCTAACGTAATGCAACGTTCTCGATCCTGTTTACGCCTTTACTTCCCCGGCGCGTAAATCTGGTCGAACAAGCCGCCATCCGCGAAGTGCGCCTTCTGCGCCTGCGTCCAGCCACCGAGCTCGGTGATCGGGAACAGCTTGATGTTCGGGAATTGCGACGCGTACTTTTTCGCGTAGCGGGCGACCACAGGGCGGTAGTAGTTCTTGGCGACGATTTCCTGGCCTTCGTCGCTGTACAGGAACTCGAGATAGGCCTGCGCCACCGGGCGGGTGCCGCGCTTGTCGACGGTCTTGTCGACCACGGCCACCGGCGGTTCGGCCAGGATGCTGAGCGAAGGTGCGACGATCTCGAACTTGCCCGGGCCCAGTTCGCGCAGGGCGAGCAGGGCTTCGTTTTCCCAGGCCAGCAGCACGTCGCCGATACCGCGTTCGACGAAGGTGGTGGTGGCGCCGCGCGCGCCCGAATCGAGCACCGGAACGTTTCTATACAGCTTGCCCAGGAAATCCTTGGCCGTGGCTGGCGAACCTCCCGGCTGGCGCAGGGCATAGCCATAGGCCGCCAGGTGGTTCCAGCGTGCGCCACCCGAGGTCTTCGGGTTCGGGGTGATCACGGCAACGCCCGGCTTGACCAGGTCGCCCCAGTCGCGGATGCCTTTCGGGTTGCCCTTGCGGACCAGGAACACGATGGTCGAGGTGTAGGGCGAGCTGCGGTGTGCGAGGCGTTGCTGCCAGCCTTGCGCGATCAGGCCTTTTTCGCTGATGGCATCGATGTCGTAGGCCAGCGCCAGCGTGACCACGTCGGCCGGCAGTCCGTCGATGACGGCGCGCGCCTGCTTGCCCGAGCCGCCGTGCGACTGTTTCACGGTGACGCTGTCGCCGGTCTTCGCTTTCCAGTGGCGGGCGAAGGCGGCGTCGACATCTTGGTATAGTTCACGGGTCGGGTCGTACGACACGTTGAGCAGCGTAACGTCCGCGGCAAGGGCTGGCGTTGCAGCCAGCAGCGGTGCCAGCAGCGCAGTTGCGGCCAGCGAGTGCAGGAAAGTTTTGCGAAGCATGTCGTTCTTTCAGAGGGCAGTTTGGAGCTTGTAGACTACGGCTCAGTTCCCCCTGAAGGAACGAATTTATTCGCTTAACAATATGCGGATTTTAATTCGTCCGCGAATTCGTTCGCATTTCCTGCGAGTTGGTGCAACTTAGTGCGCCTTCGACAGGATCAGCAGCCAGCGGCGGAACAGCAGGATTTCAACGTGGCCAGCTTCGACGCCGGTGTCGCATTCGATGACCGGGTTGACAGCGTAGAAGCGCTTGCGGAAATCGCGGGTGATCAGGAGTTCACGCTGGCCGATGCGCAGCATAAAAGGGATAGGGGCATATTCCAGGCCAAAGGAGCTGTTCAGAGTGGTCATGGTGTGCTTTCCTTTTATTAGATTCGTTGGAGTAACTAAAGAATACCATAACTACTGTATGAATCCACAGTTACTGTTCGGATGTACAGTAAATTTTTATTTCTGTAGCTTTTTCGCTAACTGGCCTTATATCAAGGCGTATGCCGACCAAAATTCCACCCAGACTCCATCGCTTTGCCGCCAACCGCTTCTCGCCTGAAGGCGAATACGGCCTGCACCTTACGCTCGGCGTGGCAATGCTCATCATCGCCACTGCTGTCTTTGCCCAGCTCGCCGATGCCGTCGTCGCCGGTGCGCCGCTGACCCGGCTCGACGTGGAAGTGGCCAACTGGCTGCATGCGCACGCCCGCGCCAACAGCGGCCTGCGCGGGTTCCTGATGGCGGTGACGCACGTGCACAGCACCCCCGGCATATTGATCCTTGCGCTGGTGGCAGGCACCTGGCTGTACCGCCGCGGCCACCGCTACTGGCTGGTCGCGCTGGCCAGCGCCGTCCCGGGCGGGCTGGTGCTGAACGTGCTGCTGAAGCACACTTTCGAACGCGCCCGCCCGCATTTCGCCGAGCCGCTGCTCCAGCTGACTACCTACAGTTTCCCCAGCGGGCACGCGATGGCGGCCACCGTGCTGTATGGCTTCATCGCCTGCTACGCCTCGCGCCATGCGCGCAGCTGGCCGGGCAGGGTGCTGCCTTTCGTGCTGGCCGCGCTCATGGTGGCGACGGTCGCGTTCTCAAGGATGTATCTTGGAGTCCATTATCTGTCTGACGTGCTGGCTGCAACCGCCGAAGGCTGCGGCTGGCTGGCGATCTGCATCGCCGGCGCCACGACCCTGAGCCGGCGCAGCCGAGCGCGGGCACGGCGCGAAGGGGAGCCGGTCGAACCCCGGGATATTTGACTATTGAGGAAAACGGATGCGCACACTCGTACACTTGTCGGACCTGCACTTCGGGCGCGTCGACCATACCCTGCTCGATCCCCTGCGCACGCTGATCGAGCGAATCGATCCGGACGTGCTGGTGGTGTCCGGCGACCTGACCCAGCGCGCCAAGGCCGAACAGTTCGAGGAAGCGCGGGCCTTCCTGGATACCTTGCCGGGGCCGCAGATCATCGTGCCGGGCAACCATGACATTTCGCTGTACAACGTGTTCCGCCGCTTCGTGAAGCCGCTGGCGCGCTACAAGCGCTACATCACCGACGACCTCGACCCGGTGTATATCGACGACGAGATCGCCGTGGTGGGCGTGAACACGGCGCGCTCGCTGACCATCAAGGATGGCCGGGTGAGCAGCGAGCAGCTCGCGGTGGTTCGCCAGCAGCTGGCCGGCGTACCGGCCTCGGTGACGCGCATCGTGGTCGGCCACCACCCCTTCGACCTGCCCGACCATTTCGAGGAGCGCGACCTGGTGGACCGCGCGCCGAGGGCAATGAAGGCTTTCGCGGAAAGCGGCGTCGATATCCTGATGGGGGGCCACATGCACGCCAGCCACGCGGGCAGCACGGCGGGGCGCTACCAGATCAGCGAATACGCTGCGCTGGTGATCCAGGCCGGCACCGCCACCTCGACCCGCGGGCGCGGCGAAGTCAATTCATTCAATGTGGTGCGGGTGGAGTCGGAGAAGGTCGAGATCGACCGGTACGGGTGGGACGTGGTGCACAGCCATTTCGAACTGGTCGACACCGACAAGTTCATGCGCGCCGGGAATGTGTGGACGGCGCATAACGATGGGTTGATGGCGGCGGGCTTGTGACGGTTTGGTAGGGTGGGCGGGTCTTCCCGCCCGCGCGTTCAACGATCGTATGAGTATTGATTGGCGTTCGTGGTCCGCGACCGTGATTTGAACGCGCGGGCGGCAAAGCCGCCCACCCTACGATGCACGACATAGCCGCCGTTAGCGAACTACGGCTCCGTTCAAATCAAATCCAGTATTCCGCCAGCCGCCCCATCCACTCACGGAAGCGATCCTTCCACGGCCGGTACTGCCACTGCTCCAGCGTGATCTCTTTCGAGTCGCGCAAATCTTCATTGAATGCGCTCTCCATGTCGCGCCCGAAGGCCGGATCGAGCACCACCACGTTCAGCTCGTAGTTATGAATAAAACTGCGGCGGTCGATGTTGGCCGAGCCGATGGTCGACCAGATGCCGTCGATGACCGCGGTCTTCGCATGCAGCACCGCCACCTGCAGCTGGAAGATCTTCACGCCGCCGCTGAGCAGCTGGTCGTAGAAGGCCTGACCGGCGTACTTGATCAGGTCGTGGTCCGACACCCCCGGCAGCACCAGCTTGACGTCCACGCCGCGCTTGGCCGCGGCGATCAGGGCATCGACGATCTGCTGGTCGGGCACGAAATACGCCGAAGTGATGTGGATCGATTTCTTCGACTCGTTCATCGCGATCATCAGCGACTTGTAGATTTCCGAATCGCGGTCCGGCGTCGTGGCCAGCACGCGCAGCACCTTGTCGCCGACCGGGGCCAGGCGCGGGAAGTAGTCGACCTGCGGCAGTTCGCCCGCGTCCTGGCGCACCCAGTTGTCGATGAAGGCCCACTGCAGCGTGGCGACGGCCGGGCCTTCGATGCGGATGTGCGTGTCGCGCCAGCCCACCTTCTTGCTGTCGGCCGTGCTGGCCTTCTTCTTCGAGCGGAACAGCGAGCTGTTGGCATAGGTCTCGCTGATGTTGATGCCGCCGGTGAAGCCGACCTTGCCGTCCACGATCATGATCTTGCGGTGGTCGCGGTTGTTCAGCTGCCAGTTGCCGGGACGCTTGGTCGGATCAACCGGGTTGAAGATCACTACCTGGATGCCGGCCGCGCGCAGGCGCTCGAAGAATTCCTTGGGGGTGGCCAGGGTGCCGACGCCGTCGGCCATGATGTTCACCACCACGCCTTCGCGCCGCTTGGCGATCAGCACGTCCGCAAACTCCAGGCCCACCGGGTCCTGGTCGAAGATATAGGTCTCGAGGTTGATCGAGGTCTTTGCATTGCGCGCCGCATCCATCATGTCGCGCATGGTGGCCGGGCCGTCGAACAGCAGGGTCACCTTGTTGCCCGGGATGAGGGGGGCGCCGGTGGCCTGCTCCTCGAGCACGGCCAGCTGCTTGAGGTCGGCCGTTGCGTTCGACCAGCGCTTGGACAGCAGTTGCGAGGCCTGCTTGGCGTCGAGCATGCCGCGCTGGGTCGCCACCGAGGGTGTTCGCTTGATCGGCGCGTCCGGCAGGGAGTCGGCATTGGGCAGGCTCTTGCACGACGCGATCACGCAGACGAAGGCCAGTAAGCCGAGGAAGCTGGTCAGGCGCTTGTTTTTCATTTCGGTTCTCTCACGATGAGTTCGCTGCGTTGGTCGATGCGTGGTGCTGCACTTGTTTCGATACTGACGGGAAGATCTTTCGGGCCGAGGAAAAAGTCGACCGGCGAGGTGAGCAGGTGCCGGCCCAGGGCCTGCAGCAGCAGGATGCCGCGCTTGAAGCGCACCTTGCGGGCGCGCATCGCCACCCACAGGGCCAGGCCGAAGCTGACGACCAGGTTGACGGCGCCGATCAGCGCCACCCCGGCCGCGGCATTCACCATGGCTTCGGTCGACATCCGGTAATCGAGGCCGACCAGCGAGGTGGCGAAATTGGCCGTCGAGAAGGTCACGTGGCGGATGTCGAGCGGGAGCCCCAGCAGGTAGCCGATGGTGCCGGTCATGCCGAGCATGAAGCCGAAGAAGAAGTTACCCATCAGGCCGCCGAGGTTGTCCTCGACATACTCGGCGAAGCGGCCCAGGCGCGCCTCGCCCATCAGGCGGCGCAGGCCGCGCAGCTGGCGCACGCGCTGGCCCATGCGGGTGTACAGCGCCTTGTTATCGTAATAGCCCGAGATCAGGCCGGCCACGAACAGCCAGACCCCGGCGATCGCCGCGTAGAACAGGGCAGGGCCATGGAAGGGATCGATGTCGGCCAGCAGGTGGTGGGCCTTGGCCGGGTCGACCATGTGCTGGCCGCTGATGGCCTTGTAGCCGACCGCGATCGCCCAGGCCACCGGGAAGGCCAGCACCACGTTGCCGAGCACGGCCACGATCTGGGTGCGGAACACCTTGTTGACCAGGATGGCCAGGCTGTCGACATTGAGCCCGCGCCCGTTGTCGGCCTGCTGCAGCGAGGCCGCGATGTGCTGGGCGGTCATGGCCGGCTGCTTGGTGGCCACCGTAAAGTGCAGCACGTAGATCAGGATGAAGCCGAGCGAATAGTTCATGCTGAACAGGAAGGCCTCGACCAGCGGCGCGGTGCGCAGGTAGCCCAGCATGATCTTGAACATCGCCATGAAGCCGACGATGAAGCCGGCGCCGGCCGCGGCCACAAACATCTGGCGCAGGGCGCGCCGGGTGTCCGCCACATAATGCTCGCCGGTGCGGCTGGCGTTCTCGGTGACGTTGCGGGCCAGCAGGTCGACGTTGTCGCGCATCAGGCCGCGCACCTGGTATTTGGTGTTGTGCGCCTCGATCAGTTCTTCGGCCAGCGCGATCGCGGCCAGGCGGCGGTCGCTCGCGACCACCCCTTCATGGGTGGCGACCGAATCGGCGACGGCGTCCAGGTCCACGCCCGGCGCCGACGGCAGCTCGCCGCTCACGTCCACCAGGTAGAGCAGCTTGTGCAGGCGGTCGATACTCTGCTGCAGCGCCACCAGCAGATAGGTCAGCGCCACGCTGGTGCCGGTGCTTTGCGCGCCGCGCCGGATCTTGAGCACGACTTCCTCGCACTGGTCCAGCATCACCAAGAGGTGGCGAGCCGGTTCCGGTCCGCTGGTCTTGCCGTCGAGGTAGCGCGCGTATTCGTCGAGGTAGTGGTTGACCTCGATGTTCTGCATCAGGAAGGGCGAGTCGAAGTGTTCGATCTCGCTGTAGCTGTGCACCAGGCGCGGCTCCAGGCCCAGCGCGCAGATGCGGCAGGACAGGGTGCGGATCGCATCCAGGATGCCCATCACGGTGACATAGCGCGCGCGGTCCGGGGGGGCCGGTCCGCCGATGCGGTCCAGCGGCGGCGGCGCGTCGGCGATCACGTCGAACAGTTCCATCCAGTCGGCGTTCGGCACCGCGCGGATCCATTCGTAGTCGTTCTCGGCATACAGCACCTGGTTCAGCGCATCCGACAGGTAGAGGTCATTCAGGGCCGGCGGCAGGAAGCGGTAGGTGATGCGGCGCTTGAGTTCGGTGACGAAACCGTCGTTCGACAGGATGCCGATGTCGCTGTACAGGCTGGTATGCCGGCGCTTCTCGAGCAGCACCGTGATGTAGTGGCGCAGCGCCCAGGCCTGTGCCGGATTTCCCTTCAGCAGCTGGGTCAGCGTACGGACAGCCTGGGCGGGATCGTCCGGCTTTTGCCATACCCAGCGGTGACGCGGGCGCAGGCAATCGACCAGGCCGACCAGCAGGTCGATGCGGTCGCTGGCGGGATCGATCCGTTCAAGAATGTCGAGCATGGGCAATGATGACTTTGAAAGCCCTAGTGTACGCGAGTCGTCAGGGAAACTTTGTTCGCCACCGAACAATGGATTAGCCTCTCGGTTACACTGGAGCGCTCTGCAATACACGAATTTTTGGGGAATCCATGTACCTGACTTACTTCAACGGCAACTGGAATGAAGGCAATGTTCCACTTTATGGTGCAATGGACCACAGCCTCTGGCTGGGCTCGTCCGTCTTCGACGGCGCACGCGCCATGGGCGGCAAGCTGCCCGACCTGCGTCCGCACCTGGAACGCGTGATCACCTCCGCCGAGAAGCTCGGCCTGCGCTGCCCCTTGAGTGTGGACGAGATGGAAGCGCTGGTGCGCGAGGGCGTGGCGAAATTCCCGGCGGATGCCGAGCTGTATATCCGCCCGCTGGTGTTTGGCACCGACGGTTTCCTGATTCCCGTGCCCGAAGCCAGCCAGTTCGCCCTGACCCTGTTCGACGCGCCGCTGCCGCCGTTCGCCGGCTTCTCGGCCTGCCTGTCGACCATGCTGCGTCCGCAGCCGACCATGGCCCCGACCGACGCCAAGGCCTCGGCCCTGTACGCCAATTCGACCCGCGCCATGCGCGAAGCCAAGGCGCGCGGCTTCGACCAGGCGATCGTGCTCGATGCCGAGGGTAATGTGGCGGAATTCGCGTCGTCGAATTTGTTCATCGTGGCGGCGGATGGGGCGGTGGTCACGCCTAAACTGAACGGCACCTTCCTGGCCGGGATCACTCGTGCGCGCGTGATCGCGCTGCTGGCTCAAGAAGGCGTGAAGGTAGAGGAGCGCATCGTGGGGCCGGAGGAGTTGCTGACGGCGCGCGAGATCTTCAGCACCGGGAATTACGGCAAGGTGACGCCGTGCACGCGGTTTGAGGATCACACGATGGAAGCGGGGCCGGTGGCGCGCCGTGCGCGTGAGTTGTATTTGGCGTTCACGGAAGCGAGTTAATCGCTAACGGCTGCGTTGCCCGTAGGGTGGGCGGGGTAATTTCGGGCAATGCCCGCAATTACGGACGCCCGTGCGTTCAAATTACGGTGATGTCATCGGCGCGGCTCTTCATCCGCTGGTTGAACGCGCGGGCAGGAGACCTGCCCACCCTACGATATATCGTGACGCAGGCCCTGCGGCCCAAACAAATAAAAAGCCGCCCAGCTTCCACCAGGCGGCTTTTTTCATTTCAACCTACACGTCCGATCAGAACTTGTAGCTGGCGCTCATGCGGAAGTAAGGGCCCATTGCATTGTGCAGCTGGGTGTTGAAACCTTCGTTCGGGTAGCGCGGGTCATACGGCGCCGCGGTGTCGAACAGGTTCTTGATGTTGCCCGACAGGGTCCAGTTCTTGAAGCCCGTGTACGAGTAGGACACGTGGAAGGTGGTCCATTCCGGGATCGAGCAGTCGCTCACTCAGTTGCTGAACTTTTCCAGGCCGCCCAGGCTGTAGGCGCCGGCCGGCTGACCCTTGCCGACTCCGCTCGGTGGAGCGGTGTCTTACCTTGTCGATCGACTCTCCGGCAGGGTGTGAATATTCACCGAAGGGCAGCCTCAGAGCATTTTGGATAAACAAATGTCAAATCGGATTAATAATTTGTTTGGCAATTGCAACAGCTATAAATTGTGGGAATGGAGAGGCCGGGAAGGCTTATTGATTATTGGTGGAAGAATAAGGAAAACTTATGCATGGACAAGAAAAAGGCCGGCAAAGCCGGCCTCTTGTCCAGACAGGTCAGGTGCGCTTAACCCTGGCCGCGCTCCGCCACATAAATTTCGACGCGGCGGTTGCGCGAACGGCTCGATGCGTCGTTGTTCGAGGCGATCGGCTCGCGCTCGCCACGGCCTTCGATCGTGATGCGGTTCGGGTTCACGCCGCGGTTCGACAGGTAATCGCGGGTGCGCGCCGCGCGGTCGACTGACAGCGGCTGGTTGATGTCCGGGGTGCCGGTGCTGTCGGTGTGGCCGATGATGGTCACGGTGGTGGCCGGGTTTTCCTGCAGCGTCGAGGCGAAGCGGTCCAGCACCGGCTGGAAGTTGGACTTGATGTCCGAACGGCCGGTGTCGAACGAGACGTCGCTCGGGATCTCGAGCTTCAGGCGGTTGTCGGAGGTCTGGCTGACCTGCACGCCGGTGCCGCGGGTGGCCTGTTCCATGGCCTGCTTCTGCTGCTCCATGCGCTTGGACCAGATGTTGCCGGCGACAGCACCGAGGGCGCCGCCGATCGCCGCGCCCTTTGCCGCGCGGCCACCGCCACCGCCGCTGGTGGTGGCGCCGAGGATCGCGCCCAGGCCGGCGCCGATGCCGGCGCCCTGGGCGGTGCCGCGCTGGGTTGGGCTCATGTCGGCGCAACCGGTGGCGGTCATGAGAACGATGGTGGCGGCGATGGCCGATTTGGTCAGTTTGGTATGCATGATGATCTCCTTACGAAAAAAAGCAAAAATCCGTTTCGGAATCGCACCCGCCAGGGCGCGACTGCGAAACGGATCGGGTCTTACGAAATAGTGGCAAGGGCTATATTCCCCGTCCGCTGATCAGGCGCACCAGGATCATGATCACGGCGACGACCAGCAGGATATGGATGAAGCCGCCGATGGTGTACGAGGTCACCAGGCCCAGCAGCCACAGGACGATCAGGATGACAGCGATTGTATATAGCATGATAGTGTCCTCACTCGAATTACGCGCATTGGCGTCGTGATACCAGTATGCCCAGCCTTACTGCTGGCCTCTGTTCGATGGCGTACGCACTGCTGGATTATGCCATCCCCTTATCCTTGCGCAGTCCCGGGATCCAGCCCATGAAGCCCAGCAGGCCGGTGATGCCGATCAGGCAGGTGACGAGTCCGCCCGCGACCAGGAAGACGACGTCGTGCGGTTGCAGCGAGCCCGACGGAGCTTCGCTCGGTGGAGGGGCCGACAGCAGCCCGAAGCTTGAAAGGACCACTCCCCAGATGATGATGCCGATCCACGCCATGCTGTTCATGATGCGTTCCCCCTATGGTAATTGTCTGCACCGCACGCGTTGGTTCGCGCAGTTCCATTGTCGGGTTAGCTCAGCAATAATTCCGTGCGATGGCGCACATTGCATTTCAGAAAATTATTCAAAAGTAATAAAGGCCGGGTTCCTTACGGAAACCCGGCCTCGATCATGTGGTGCGACGTGGATCAGGCAACCGAACGCAGGCGGCCCTTGACAATGCGGACGCGGTCGCCGCTGCGCCATGCGGGCGGGTTGTTCTGGTTGAAGGTACGCACGGTGCCGTCATCCAGGCGCACCCGGATTTCATAGCTGGTGCTGGCCTTCATGTTGCCTTCGACCTGGTTGCCGACCACGGCGCCGCCGATCGCTCCGGCTGCGGTGGCAATGGTGCGGCCGGAACCGCTGCCCACCTGGTTGCCCAGCAGGCCGCCGAGCACGGCGCCGCCCGCAGCACCCAGGCCGCTGCCCTGGGCGCGTTGCTTGATGGTGCGGACCGATTCCACGTTGCCGCAGTTCGAGCACCAGTTGCGGCCGTTGTCGGCGGCTGCCACCTGGACTGCCTTTTTCGCCGGCTTGCTGACCGGTTCGTCATAGACGCGAACAGCAGCAGGGGCCGGGGCAGCCGCCAGTGCCTGCGCTGCCGGATAAGTCGGCGCCGGGGCCGGTGCATAGGCCTGCGGCTGGTAGTTCGACGGGGCAGGGGGCGCCTGCACGTAGCCGGGTGCCAGCTGCTGCGAAGGAGCGGCCACCACCATCGGCGCCGGCTGCGCGCCCTGCGGCAGGGTCGAGGCCAGGGCCAGGCGGTCGGCATCGTCCAGCTGGCGGTTGGCGGTGCCGCCGATCGAGGATGGAATCCAACCGAGGATGGCTGCCGTGCCTACCAGGCAGAACAGCAGGACCGCAAGCGCGGCCAGGATCATCATCGGGTGGAGGCGGCCCCGTGATTGTGGGTTGGGGGAGGTATTCATGTGCGTCCTTTCGGGTTCGTCTTGTGTGGGCCCGGCGTGCAAAACGCGGGCGGCCTGTTCATTACCCGATTGTCCTCAGGAACAACAGGGGGTTCCGTGCGTCACCGTACATACTCGCGCGCAGGGGCACGGTTACGCTGACTAAAATTGTTTGCAAATGTATCCAACACACCGATCAACGGTTTGCACCATGCAGTCCCACTCCGAGGATCCAATGAATTTTGCCGTACCGCCGCAGATCGTCGAGCACAACAGCAACCTGCTGCTGGCCGCGCTCCCGCCGCAGGAACTGGCGCAAGTACTGCCGCTGCTGGACCCCGTACGGGTCGAAGTCGGCGACGTGCTGTGCGAGGCAGGCGACCCCCTGCGCTACATCTACTTTCCCCATGACTGCCTGATTTCGCTGATGGGCGTGGCCGAAGGCCGCATGACGCTCGAAGTCGGGCTGGTCGGCCGCGAAGGCATGGTCGGCGCCACGGTTGCGCTGGGCCACGACACCACCCAGGTGCGCGCCGTCGTCCAGCGCGCCGGCAGCGCGAGCCGCATGGACAGCGCCTGCTTCCGCGCCGAGGTGGCGCGCAACGATGCGCTCCAGCGCGTGCTCTACCGCTATACCGACACCCAACTGGCGCAGGCGATCCAGATCGCGGTGTGCAGCCGTTTCCACGTACTGGAAGCGCGGCTGGCGCGCTCGCTCCTGATTACGCGCGACCGCCTGCAATCGGAAAAGTTCCACCTGACGCACGAATTCCTGGCGCACGCGCTCGGGGTGCGGCGGGTTGGCGTGACCAAGGCCGCCAGCGCGCTGCAGCAGCAGGGGCTGATCATTTATAGCCGCGGGAATATCGAGATCCTCGATCCGGAGGGGCTGGCGGCGGCCTCGTGTACCTGCTATGCGATCGTGAAGGAGGCGGGCGCCCAGCCAGCCTTGAGTTTCATGTAGGGTGGGAAATTCGTAATTCAGGCCATTGGCATGAATTACCTTGCCCACGCGGTCAGCTAGATGAAATATCGCTACGCATGCGTTTGTAGGGACGCATGCGTTTTTTATTGCGCAAGCCCACCGAAACGCATGCAGGATTTGAACGCGTGGGCAGAATCTGCCCACCCTACGATGTGCGGCAAATCTCGAGGCGCCGACCTTGGAAGCACAAACAAAAAAGCCCGGCTAGCCGGGCTTTCTCGTGTCGCGTTGCTTTTACTGCTTAGTTGGTCTTGTTGACCTGGTTGCCGATCACGCCGCCGACAGCTGCGCCGCCGACGGTGCCGACTGGGCTGCCACCGGTCAGGACGCCGCCGACCACTGCACCGGCGCCTGCGCCGATGGCGGTGTTCTTGTCCTGCTGCGACATGCCTGCGCAGCCGGTCAGGCCCAGGGCCACGGTTGCCAGCGATGCGGTGACGATCAGTTGTTTAATGGTTTTCATAGTATTCTCCTAAATGGTGGGTTATTTCAAGCGCAGGTCATTCCTGACCGATTTCACGCCTTTAACGGTCCGGGCAACCGATGCCGCGGCCGCCACGCTATCCGCCGAGCTTACGAAGCCACTCAGCTGTACTACGCCCTGCTCGGTCTCGACACCGATCCCGGTCACCTTCAGCGCAGGATCGCGCACGATGGCGGCCTGGACGCCTGCGGTGATGGTGGCGTCGTCGATGGCTTGCACCACCGGTCCAACGCTGCCTGACATCGCACACCCTGCGACCTGGCCCAGGGCCAGCATGGCCAGCAGGGCAGTCGTGCATCCGAATCGCTTCATGTTGCCAAGGTGTTTGTCGAGTCCATGTGTGCAGAATATTGCTTCTAGGCGAGCTGGTCTGTTCGACAAGTAACGTTCCGCAAACTTTTTCTCGCCCTCAACCCGATGCCGGTCGAGGGCGCGAAGGGCGTCAACGGCGCTGGACCTTGCCGGGTGGCGGGGCCTGTGGCTTTTCGCGCGCCACGGCCAGCAGGCGGGCGCAGTCGGTGCTTTCGCCCGGGCCCGTATTGATGAGGGGGATCAGCGCGGCGATCGGCGCCGCCACCGCGGCCAGGATGGCAGCGCCGCCGGCCTTCATGGCCAGCACGCCCTTGTCGATCGACACGTCGGGGTTGCTGAACGGGCCGCGCACGTAGAGCGGCGAGCGCAGCGAAAAGATGCGCACGGCCTTGGTCTTCGGGTCGATGCGCAAGTCCATCTGCTCGTCGGCCAGGTTGATGGCGCCGGCCACCGTGATCAGGGCTTCCTGGGTATCGACGACGAAGGTGCGGGTGCGCGCGACGCCATTGGTCACCGCGAAATCCGTGGCCATGCAGTTGAGCTGCACCTGCTTGTCGCCGAACAGCTTGGTGATCACGATGTTCGCCACGTTCAGGCCCATCATCTCGAGCAGCATCTTGCTCACTTGCCCCTTGCTGATCAAGGTCTTGAGTTCGCCGTTGGAGCCGGCCAGCAGGCTCGCCACCGAATTGCCCTGCGCCGTCAGGTTGGCTTCGCCATCGATGTTGCCGACCGTGGCCTTCATCTGTTCGATCTTCGGGAACAGCTTGGCGATCTCGATGTTGCGCGCCGCGACCTTGGCCTGGGCCTTGATCGCCTTCGGGCCTTCGCGGCCGCGGCCGTCGAGCCGGATGTTGGAGCGCACCGTGCCGCCGGCCATGGCAAATTCGAGCGGCTCCAGGGTCAGCACAGCGTTCTCCATTTTCAGGTGGGTCGACAGCTTGCTGATCGGGAAGGCGGTGTCGCGGATGATGCGGTCGGCGGCATAGCGCACGTCGGCGTCGAGCTTGTTCCAGCGCTCGGTCTTGAATTCCTCGACCGGCAGCACCTTGCCGGTGGGCTGCACGACGTCGGCATTGCGTTCTTTCTTGGCGGCGTTGGAATCGGCGCCGATCAGCGGCGCCAGGTCGGTGAAGACCAGCTGCTTCGAGCGCACATTGCCGGACAGCTTGGGCCGCGGTGAACCAGTGGCGTATTCGAGGCGCCCGCCGATGTCGCTCGAGCCGACCTTGCCCTTGAAGCCGTCGTAGACCCAGCGGCTGTTGGCTTCGCCGAGCGTGCCGGTCAGGCGTCCCGAGGTCGAGAATGGCCCGGTGGTCGGCAGCACCACACCGGTGAAGTTATACAGCTGGTCCATGCTGGCGCCGGCCAGTTCCAGCTTCAGGTCGATCGCCGCCAGCCTGGAGGGACGGGTCACCGTGCCTTCGAGCGCAATGCGGGTGCGGCCCGAACGCATCTCGGCCTGCACCGGGTAGGGCGTGCCTTGCTGCTTGAGAGACAGCACCGCGCCGGCCTTGCCGCCGCCCACCACCTTGGCGCCGTTGTAGGTGCCGTCGAGCGTCCAGCCGACCCCGTAGCGCTTGTCCTTGTCGAGCGTGCGCACCAGCGCCGTGACGTCCGACTTGGTGACCGCATCTTTAATGTGCACCACGCCCTCGGTCAGCACCACGCGTTCGAGGTCGAGGTTCCAGCGTGACTTTTCCTCGTTGCGCTTGAAGGTCCAGTTGTTGTGTTCCCGGTCAGTGCGCAGCAGGTCCACCCGTGGGCCGTCGAAACGCAGCAGCGGGATGCCGATGGTGCGGTGGAGCAGGCCGAAGGGATTCAGCGAAAACGAGAACTGGCGCACGCTGGCCATGTCCTGCGCCGGCAGGCCGGCCGGGTTGCCGACGTGGACATCGTTGGCGATCAGGTGCGGCCACGGAATGTGGTCGCGCCAGCTGCGCTCTTCGGGCGTCATGGTCTTGGCGGGGCGTTCCCATTCCACATCCAGGTTGCCGCGGATAGCGAAGGGACGGTCGATCGCGTCGCTGACCTTGGCATTGATCCAGGGGCGTGCGCGGTTCCAGTCGAAGGTCAGGATGATGACGATGGCGATCACCGGAATCGCCACCAGGATGCCGAGGATGCTCAGCAGGATTTTCTTGTTCGTCTTGCGGCGCGCCGGAGGCCGGCCCTGCGCCGCCGGCGTGTGGGTCTCGGCCATGGCGGTCCTTCCATTATGAGTAAGTAGTGGTCCAGTCCAGCTTAGCGCAAAGCCGGCTGCGATCAATGTGCGCTGCCTAACGCTCTGCCATTGAGCAGCTAGGCGTGGCGTGGACAATGTGCGGCAGCGAACCGAAGGCGGACGATAACAGGTTTATAACGTTATCAAGGACATTGCCTCAACCGTAAAGATTTATTTCCGCATGCATCATCACAGGAGGAACGCGATGAAACAGAAACACCCGACGACCCCACTGGCAGCTGCCGCCGTTGCCCTGCTGGTACTGGCCGGCTGCGCAAGTCCGCAGAAAGCCCCGGCGACCGCCGACGTGGCCGTGTCGCGCAATGCAGTCGAGAACGCCGTGTCGGCGGGCGCCGCCGAGCTGGCGCCGGAAGAGATCAACCTGGCCCGCGACAAGATGATGCGCGCCAACCAGGCCCTCGCCGCCAAGGACTACAAGCTGGCGCGCGAACTGGCGATCCAGGCCCAGGCCGACGCCAAGCTGGCGCAGAGCAAGGCCAGTTCGGCCAAGTCGAACGCTGCGGCGAACGCGCTGAACGAAGACCTGCGCGTACTGCAGCAGGAAGTCGACCGCGCCAACTCGTCGCAGAAATAAGCCGCACGAGCAGGCAAGGTCGTTGCCGCGGCAAAGGTCGCGGCAATGCGTAAAAAGAAGAAGTTCCATCCACCGATCGCCGCAGCCTGCGGCGCCCAGGAATAAAGGACAAGCACATGAAAACCCGTTCCACTATGTCGCTGCTGGCCGCCGCCGTGCTCGCCGCAGCCTGCGCTACCGCCCCGATGAGCACGCCGACGCTGGACCAGGCGCGCGCCGACTTCGTCGCCGCCAACAATAACCCGGCCGTGTCGCAATATGCGCCGCTCGAGTTCAAGCAGGCCGCCGACGCGCTCGACCAGGCCAATGCCGCGGCCGCCCGCCGCGAAAGCCTGAGCGACGTCGACCGCCTGGCCTATGTGGCCAAGCAGCGCATCGCCACCGCGATGGAAGTAGCGAAGGGCAAGACCGCCGAAGCGAACATCGCCGACGCCTCGCGCCAGCGCACCGAAATGCGCCTGGAAGCCCGCACTGCCGAAGCCGACCGCGCCAAGCGCGAAGCCGAAGCCGCCCAGGCCCAGGCCGCCCAGGCACAGATGCAGGCCCAGTCGGCCCAGCAGCAGGCCCAGGCTGCGCAACAGCAGGCTGCCGCCACGCAGGAACAGAATGCCGCACTGGTGCAGCGCGCCGCGATGCTGGAGGCCATCCTGGTCGAACTGCAGGCCGTCAAGACCGAGCGCGGCTATGTCGTGACGATCGGCGACGTACTGTTCGCCACCAACCAGGCCAGCCTGACCCCGAATGGAATGTCGACCCTGCGCAAGCTGGCCGATGTGATGGCGCAGAACCCGAACCGTACGGTGCTGGTCGAAGGGTTTACGGACAGCGTCGGCAGCTCCTCGTATAACCAGGAGCTGTCGCAGCGCCGTGCCGAAGCAGTGGCCTCGGCCCTGGGCAGCATGGGCGTGCCGCGCGACCGCATCGCCATGAAGGCCTATGGCGAAGCGTTCCCGGTCGCCGCCAACGATACGGCCGGCAACCGCCAGCGCAACCGCCGCGTCGAGATCGTGCTGTCGAACGAAGGCGCGCAGATTCCGCCACGCGCCGGCGCGCGCTGAGCCGGCACATTCAAGATATAAGGAAACATCATGGAAGACACGAAACATCTGGCGCATGGCTTCGACATCGCGGCGATCCGCCGCGCGGCGGCCAACCTCGATGACGGCGCCGTCACCGAGGGCTACCAGGCCGATCGCGAAGCCGTCATTGCCATGCTGAATGACGCGCTCGCGACCGAACTGCTGTGCGTGCTGCGCTACAAGCGTCACTACTACACCGTCAGCGGCCCGAACACCGGCCATATCAAGGCCGAGTTCCTCGAGCATGCACAGCAGGAGCAGGACCATGCCGACCGCATCGCCGAACGCATCGTTCAGCTGAACGGCTCGCCGAACTTCAACCCGGCCACGCTCACCGCGCGCAGCCACGCGGAATACGACGATTCGGAGGACGTGCAAGCCATGATCCGCGCCGACCTGATCGCCGAGCGCGTGGCGATCGAATCCTACCGCCAGATGATCCTCGCGATCGGCGACAAGGATCCGACCACACGCGCCATGCTGGTCGACATCATGGCAGTCGAAGAAGAGCACGCCGACGACATGTCCGACCTGCTGGCCTGAGGCCAGGCCGGGAACAGATTTTCACTCATCAATCAATAACAACGGAGTAGACCATGCTAGATACCACCCGCAACATCAAATCCCAGGCCCACGCCCAGTCCTTCGACAGCAACCTGTCGGATGCCCAGTCGGACGTCAAGGCGCTGGTACGCGACGCCCAGTCGATGCTGACCGCCGCCGCCTCGCTGACGGGCGTGAAGGCAGACGAGCTGCGCGAGCGCGGCATGGAAATGCTCGACCGCGCACTCGGCCGTGCCGGCCACTACCAGGGTCAGGCCATGGAAAAGGGCCGCGAACTGGCCCACGAAGCCGATGTCTACGTCAAGGACAACCCATGGCGCACCGTGGCGGTCGCCGCCGGCGTCGGCGTGCTGCTCGGCGCCCTGCTGAGCCGCAAGCAATAAACCGCGCCGGGGACTGCCATGCAAAATGACGACACCGTCCTGCATAACCCCGGCCTCATGGGCGGGATTTCCAGCCTGATGAAGAGCCTGTTCGGCCTGGCCGTGTCGCGGGTCGAGCTGGCTTCGCTCGAGCTGGCCGAGGTGCGCAACCATGTCATCGAACTGGTCGCCATCTTCGGGGCGGCATTGCTCGCCATCTGGTTCGCCATCGCCTACGGCACCGTGACGATCGTCGCGCTGGCGTGGGACGAAATGGGCTGGAAGATCCTGCTGATCATGTTCCTCGTGTTTCTCGTCATTACCGGCGTGCTGGTGGCCAAGGGCCTGGCGCTGATCAAGCAGGGCAAGCTCGCCTTGCCGGCCACGATGAAAGAACTCAAGAACGACCGCGACATGCTGCGCTGAGCGGCGCCAAGAAAGAGGGGGGAACCATGCACAATCATGACGAAAAAACCGGGCTGGCCGGCCACAAGCACAGCACCGATCCCGAGATCCGCAAGAAGGAGCTGCTGCGCGAGGGCGAATACTTCCGCAGCAACGTGGCCCATGCCAAGGCGCAGATCCGCCACGCCGCGCATCCCGAGGTCATGCTGCACGGCGTGATCGACCACGCCACCTCGGCGCTGCGCGTGCGGGCCGACGCCTTGCTGCGCCCGACCGGCACCAGCGTGTCGGCCCTGATGCCTTACGGTATGGCGGCATTCAACTTCATCCGCCAGCGCCGCATGGGAAAACAGGCCGCAGGCGCCGCCCTGGTGCTGGGGGCGATCGGGTATTACCTGAACAAACGCCGTCAGCAGGGAGCGAATTCCTAAGAAGGGCGAGGTGGGACTACACCGCCACGTATCGATATGGTGGGGCTTGAGCGGCGTCGCATGTAATGGGCGCCGTTTTTTTGCGTCTTGTTGATTGGCCGTCGGCCCGTAGGGTGGGCAGGTTTCCTGCCCACGCGTTCAATCAAAACATGATTCGCCGCTGGGCTTGCTTATATGGGATGTGGACGTACGCTGTTTTTGGCGTATCCGGCTGGATCGCGCTTCATTCTGATGGACGAACGAGCATCTCGGACCGCACACGTGCGTTGAACGCGTGGGCAGAATCTGCCCACCCTACGGTGTGCGGCAATTCTGATTTACGTATTCAACGAAAACCTAGGGCGCCGGTTCGCCAGCGCGCTCTTTTGCCTGCGCCATATCGCGCTGGTAGACCGCCCGCGCTTCCTGCAAACAGGCACTGCGCTCGGCAGCCGGTGCGCGCTTGCAGGCATTCTTCGCCTCTTGCAGCGCCGCGCCCATTTCTTTTTGCATGGTGCGCAGCTTGGCCTGGGTAGTCGCGTCTTCGCGGGTCCAGCGCGCCGGGTCGCCCTGGGCGATTTCGCGCGCCTGCTGGCGTGCTGCCACGGGTTCGACGAGGCTGTCGCCCTGTGTCGGAGTCTGTATTTGCGTCTGGGCGTGGGCGGACAGCGACATGCCAAGCAGGCAGGCGCAGGCGCCACGGGATAGGGGAGTGAGGATACGCATGCTTGCCTCCAAGCAGGATGATCTGGCGCCGAATTGGCCAGGGTGGTACGGGACCAGGGAAGGGCGCAGCTGGGCGCCTCTCCCTGTCCCGGGACAACTGATCAATAACGGTAGACGCGGCCGTCGACGATGCGCACGCGGTTGCCCACGCGCAGGTCGTACACGCTGTCCTGGCTCACGGCGCGGTATTCGCCGTTATCCATGCGCACGTTGATCTGGTACTGCTCCTGGCCGCCTGCATTGCGGTTGCGCTCGACGTTGTTGCCGATCGCTGCGCCAGCCACGCCGCCGGCCACGGTGGCCGCGGTACGGCCGCTGCCGCTACCGACCTGGTTGCCGGCCAGTGCGCCGACCACGCCGCCCAGGATCGCGCCGGCGCCGCTGGTGCGGTTGGCGCCCTGGGTTGCCTGGATCGATTCGATCGTGCCATAGCCCATCGACACATTGTTGTTGTAGCCGCTGTTGTAGCCGTCGTTATATGGCTGCGACGAGGTGCTGGCGCAGCCGGTGAGAAGTGCGGAGCCTGCAAGTACAGCAGCAGCAAGGGTACGGGTTGCGTTCATGTTGTTCTCCTGACAAATGTGTGAGTCCAGAATAGTCATAACGACAACCGTGGTCTGTGCGTTGCCTAACCGTCCTTGCTCTACGTATTGTTAGCCGATTTATCCACGCTAGCTCCAGCAATTGTTGTGTAAATGCTCATGTGTTCGGCAGCGAACAGAAGACCTGCGTCAGCACGTGTAAAACGTCCTTAGCGTGTTGACAAATGGAGAATAAAAAAATGAGAACATCCCATGCTTTCCTGCTGGTCGCCGCAGCACTTGCCTGGGCAAATGCTGCACGGGCCCAGGCTGTGCCGGACCCGAAGGCCACTTATGAACAAGCACGGGCGACAGCCGAAGCGAACTACAAGGGCGCCCGCGCCCGCTGCGACCTGATTGCCGGGAACCCACACGACCTGTGCATGGCCGAAGCGAAAGCTGCCCGCGTGCGCATCGATGAAGAAGCCGAAGCCGCCTACAAGAACACCTTGTCGGCCTACACCCAGGCCCGCATGAAGATCGCGTCGGCCAACTTCGATCGCGACAAGGTGCGCTGCGCTGCCGTGACCGGCAACGACCGCGACGTCTGCCTCGAGCAGGCCAAGGCAACCCTGGTCGCCGCTCAAGCCGATGCGAAGGCCGACCGCAAGAGCATCGAAGCGCGCCTCGATGCGCGCGAAGACAAGCTTGCCGCCGAATACCGCGTCGCCATTGAAAAATGCGACGCCTATGCCGGGGCAGTCAAGGACCAGTGCGTGAGCACTGCCAAGACCGCCTTCCGGAAATAACCAGCGGGCCGGCGTGCCGGCACCGCCACACCGCCCGCTTGGGCTTGCTTTAGTAGTTTTATCCGTAGTTTGACCACCTTTATCCAGGAGCTATCATGAAAATTGCACAACGCCTCGTCACCGCTTCTTTCGCTGCCGTCATCGCCATCACCTCGGTTGGTTGCGCTTCGACCTCGACCAGCACCAGCGCCGGCGAGTACGTCGATGATGCAGTCATCACCACCAAAGTGAAGGCTGCTTTCGCTGCCGACCCAACCGTCAAGGCTACCGAAATCAACGTCGAAACCTTCAAGGGCGACGTCCAGCTGTCGGGCTTCGTTGCCCAGCCAGGTGATGCCCAGCGCGCTGTGGAAATCGCACGCGGCGTGAAAGGTGTAACCTCGGTGAAGAACGACATCCGCGTCAAGTAATTGTAGGCGCCGGGGCGGCCCGGCTCCATTGTCAAGGCATTATCCATGCAGCTTGCACCAACTGAACCGGCACAACCTGCCGCGAAAGCGCCTGACAATACCGCCCCGGCGGCGCCGGCCCCCAGTGGGCCCGGCGTGGAGCCAGGCCCTGCGGGCGACGAGCTCACGATGCACGTGGGCGGCCTGCGGCTGCCGCTCCACGTGAATGCACGCGGACTGTCGCTCGGCATCCTCGCCACCATCGCTTCCATCTTTGCACTGCAGTGGGCGCAGAAATTCTTCGTGCCGCTCCTGCTCGGCATCTTCATCGCCTACACCCTCAATCCTGTCGTACGCTGGCTGGAACGCTGGCACGTCAAGCGCGCCATCGGCGCGACCCTCGTGACCGTGCTGATCCTCAGCGCCATGGGCGGCACGGTGTACCGGCTGCAGGACGAATTCTTCAACATCATCGACGAGCTGCCGACGCTCACGCACAAGGTCACGCGCATCCTGACCAGCAGCAGCGCCAGCGGCCAGCGCTCGACCATCCAGCAGGTGCAGGCCGCCGCCGCCGAGATCGAACGCGCCGCATCGAATGCGGGCAGCGGCGAACAGCGCCGCGCCATCCAGAAACGCACCCAGGCGGTCCCGGCCGTACCGGGCACCGGCGCACCGGGCATCCGGGTGATGGACTGGGTGCTCGCTGGGTCGGTGAGCCTGGCGACCTTCCTGTCACAGGCCACGATGGTGGTCTTCCTGGTGTTCTTCCTGCTGCTCGCAGGCGACACCTTCAAGCGCAAGCTGGTCAAGCTGACCGGCCCGTCACTCACCCGCAAGAAAGTCACGGTCCACATCCTGGACGACATCAACACCTCGATCCAGAACTACATGTTCATGCTGCTGGTGACGAACATCCTGCTGGCGCTGCTGACCTGGGCGGCGTTGCGCGCCATCGGCCTCGAGAATGCGGGCGCGTGGGCGGCCTTCGCCGGCGTGGCCCACGTCATCCCGTATTTCGGCCCGCTCCTGATCACGATGGCGACCGGCGCGGTGGCCTTCTTCCAGTTCGAATCCCTGCGCATGGTGATCCTGGTCGCCGGTTCGTCGCTCGGCATCGCCACCCTGGTCGGCATGGTCGTCACCACCTGGATGACCGGCAAGATCGCCAAGATGAACCCGGCCGCCGTGTTCGTGAGCCTGCTGTTCTGGGGCTGGCTGTGGGGGATGTGGGGCCTGCTGCTCGGGATACCCGTGGTGGTGGTGCTGAAGGTGATTGCCGAGCGGGTGGAGGGGATGGAAGTGGTGGCGGAGTTGTTGGGGGAGTAGATCTGCCGCACATCGTAGGGTGGGCAAGTTCCTTGCCCACGCGTTCAAATCACGCTGGAAAAGATGCTTCGCGATTAGTCACGCGGGCGTTGAACGCGCGGGCGTTTGTAATTCCGGGCATTGCCCGAAATCACCCCGCCCACCCTACGATTTCGTGGCCGGGCGGCGAGGCCGGCCCAGCTTGACATCCTACACGGCGCGGCCCTTCCTCCGTAATCCGGCTGATGATGATCGCTGAGTGGGTGGAGGGGATGGAAGTGGTCGCGGAGTTGTTGGGGGAGTAGGGCTTCGAAGTAGCAGCTGACCCGGCCGCGAACGTACGATCTGCCGGACATCGTAGCGTGGGCAAGTTCCTTGCCCACGCGTTCAAATCACGTTGGAAAAGATGCGCCGTGGTTATTCACGCGGGCGTTGAACGCGTGGGCAGAATCTGCCCACCTTACGATTTCGTGGCCTGGCAGCGAGCCCGGCCAAGCTTGACTTACACGGCCCGGCCGTCCTTCCAGGTTCCTGTCGGCGCCGGGGCTTTCTTCCCCGTTTCATCCCGCGGCACATCCCCCGTTTCTTCCTTCGGCTTGTGCTTCAGGCTCCCCAGCTTGAGCGCATACTGGCGCGCAAACTCGGCCCCGAGGAAAAATATCTGCGCCGAGTAGTACACCCACAGCAGCAGGGCGATCAGCGAACCGGCCGCGCCGAAGCTGTCGGCCGCGCCGCTGTTGCCGATGTACAGGCCGATCAAGAATTTACCCAACGTGAACATGGCGGCGGTGCCGACTGCGCCGATGATCACGTCGTGCCAGGACAGCTTGATACGCGGCAGTAGCTTGTAGATCACGCCGAACAGGGTGGCGATCACGAGGAAGCTGATGCCCCGGGCAACCCAGCCCATGACGACCGCGGCTTCCTTCCACATGCCGCCAATATAGTTCTCAACCACGGCCAGCGCCGCGCTCACGACCAGCGAGACCATCAGCAGGAAGCCCAGCACCAGGATCAGTCCAAAGGAGAGCAGGCGGGTCCGTGCCAGGTCCCAGAAGCCGGCACCTTTCGGCGGCGGCACGCCCCAGATTTCGTCCAGGCTGTCTTTCAGTTCGGCGAACACGCTGGTGGCGCCGACCAGCAGCAGCGCGCCTGCCACGAGGGTCGCCCAGAGGCCGTCTTCCTTGTTGCGTGCGCCGGCCAGGATGGCCTGGATGGTTTCCGCACCCTGGGTGCCGACCAGCCCGCGTAATTCATCGATCAATTGTCCCTGCGCAGCTTCATGCCCGTAGAACAGGCCGGCGACGGCAATCACCAGCACCAGGATCGGCGCCATCGAAAACAGGGTGTAGAAGGCAAGCGCGGCCCCCTTGCTGGCGGCGCGGTGGGCGAGCCATTCCGTGGCGGCACAGCGCAGGACGCCTACCAGCTCACGTGAGTACGGTCGCCACTTTTTGATATCCATGTTTCATCCTCCAATTAAAAAGGGGGCCGAAGCCCCCCTGTGCCAGCGTATGCCGTGCCCCGGACCAGCCAGCCGCAAGCGGCCGGGCTGGCCGGGCAGGGCCGGCCGGTGCTTACTGAACGCGTTTTTCGACGGTGATCTGCTCGACTTCGACGCGGCGGTTCGGTTCGAGGCAGTCGATCAGCGCTTTGCGGTTCTTCTCGGTGCACTGGACCAGCGGGTTGGCTTCGCCCTTGCCATAGGCTTTCAGGCGGTTGCCGTCGATGCCCTTGCTGACCAGGTAGTCGCGCACGGCGTTGGCGCGGCGCTCCGACAGCTTCAGGTTGTATTTTTCCGAACCCAGGCGGTCGGTGTGGCCGGTGATGTCGACATCGGTGATGCTGGTGTCGGCCTGCAGGGCGGCAGCGATCTCGTCGAGTTTCGGCGACGGCATGATGATGTCGGCCTTGTCGAACTCGAACAGCTTGGTCGCCTCGAGGGTCACTTTTTCGAAACGCGCCTGTGGCGCTGGAGCCGGTGCCGGTGCCGGGGCCGGGGCTTCAGCCATCGGGGCTGGTGCCGGGGCCGGTGCGACGGCGGCCGCTGGAGGCGGGTTGAACGCGTAGTTCAGGCCCAGGGTGAAGTATTTGTTGTTGCTGCGCTTGAAGCCGAACTGCTCGTCGTCACGCAGGTGGCCGCGCACGCTGCGCAGGTCGGCCTGCAGCGACCATTGCGGGCTCAGGGAAGCCTGGAAACCGATACCGGCGGTCAGGTATGGGGAATTCTTGCCAACGTTACGCAGTGGGTTCTGGACCTTGTCACGCTCGAGGCCGGCACCGAACAGCACGAATGGACGGAAGCGGTCACGCGAGAACATCAGCAGGGCGTCGGCGCCGAGCAGGGTCTGGCGGTATTGCGCAGGACCGTCTTCGAAACGCACCTGGCTGGCACCAAACTGGATGTCCCACATTGGCGACACGGCCTTGCCGAACTTCAGGCCGCCACCCCAGTCACGGTCGCGCACACCAAAGTCGCTGTCCGGCTTGGCGTGGATGACATTGGGCTGGATATACCACGATGGGTTGATCTCTTGCGCCATGGTGGTACCAGCCGAGCACAGGATGGCCACGGCCAGGGCGATCTTCTTCGAATTATTCACAGGTAACTCCCATAAGGTGAAGGGTTGTTGACATCGCAAGCTTCAAAGCTGAAGTTGGATAAAGGATAACAGTGCAAGTTCCACACCCTTCGTGCGGTATCGCACCTATGGGCTGTATGGTGTGCGAATTTACAACAGTGGAAGAAATACAACGAAAAAACCTGCTGTGCGCACCTTAATGGCGCAAAAGTGTACGGTCTGTCACTCCAATGAAAAAAGACTTGGCAAGCCTGCTTGTCAAAAATGCTTTCGGGAATGACCTCGAATGTGGGATGGCGCACAGACCAAGGGGTGGTGACACAGGCAACCTTGAGTCCAGTTAAGCGGAACCGAGGTGTTGTCAGGGTGTCAAACGACACACAGCGACCCGGACCACACAGTCTCTCTCTTTCATTGGAGCTCACCAATATGCATGCAACGACTCATCACAATGCGGTGCAAGGCGACATCGGCGCAGTGCACACTTCCAGCAACTCAGCGCTGATCGAACGCGTTCCTCCACAGCCTACCGAACGTGCGCCTATTTCCCTGGCGCCGATCGAACGTGTCCGCTCCACTTCGGCCACGCAGCGTCGGATCGAGAACATGCAGAAGCTGATCAACGAGCTCTCGACCCACGAAATGCTGGCGGACGAAATCGCCTGGTTCCTGAAGTTCTCGCCGTCGGGCGCCCGCAAGTACATCCGCGACCTGCGCGAAGCCGGCGTGATCGAGCTGGCCCGCTACATCGAAGGCACCGCCACCTACCTGGGCAAGGCCGTCTACCAGATCTGCCCGGACCAGGACCGGGTCAAGGCCTTCCTCGCGGCGATCTGCCAGCCAAAGCGCGAAGGCGCTGCCCCACGCAAGGAGCGTCCAGGCCTGCGCGAGCAGAACATGGCCGGCAGCGGCCGCCACTTCCACATCCTGGCGGACGACACCCACTACGCCATCCGCGTGAACCGCAGCCCGGTCACCCGCGATCCGCTGGTCGCAGCGCTGTTCGGCCCACCTCCAGGCCAGCCAGCCGCCAAGTAATCGCCAGACCGACGCGCCCTTACGTGCGCGACCCGGTACGCCGCGGCAGAGACCCGCGGCAGCTGCCGGTCCGACGATCGCTGTCGTCCTTCATGCCGCGCCTTGTGCGCGGCTTTGTTTTTTTCACATGAACAATTATTTGGTGCCGGCTCGTTGAAATCGCGTCAACGGGCCTTACCTCCCTTTGAACGCGGCGCCGGTTGCCGCTTACCGGAGAGGAAAACCAATGCAAGCGAGCACATCCACCACACTGCCGACCCCGGAATCGCTCCAGGGCAAGCCGGTCCCGAACGTGACTTTCAAGGCGCGCCCCGACGACGAATGGCAGGACCTCGGCACCGACGCGCTGTTCAAGGGCAAGACCGTGGTGGTGTTCTCGCTGCCCGGCGCCTTCACGCCCACCTGTTCCTCGACCCACCTGCCGCGCTACAACGAGCTGGCCCCGGTGCTGCGCGAGAACGGCGTCGACGACATCCTCTGCATCTCGGTCAACGACGCCTTCGTCATGAACCAGTGGAAGGCCGGCCAGGACGCGTCCAATATCACCGTCATCCCGGACGGCAACGGTGACTTCACGGAAGGCATGGGCATGCTGGTCGACAAGCGCGACCTTGGCTTCGGCCAGCGTTCGTGGCGCTACGCGATGCTGGTCAAGGACGGCGTGATCGACAAGATCTTCATCGAGCCCGAGCGCGAAGGCGACCCGTTCGAGGTGTCCGACGCCGACACCATGCTCCGCTATATCAACCCCGAGGCGAAGATCCCCGAAGCGGTGGTGGTGTTCTCGCGCCCCGGCTGCCCGCATTGTGCGCGCGCCAAAACGGCGCTGAGCGAGAATGGCATCGTGTTCACCGATGTGTCGGAAGACCAGAAGATCACCTCGAACGTGCTGCGCGCCGTGACCGGCAGCCTGACCTGGCCGCAGGCCTTCGTCGGCGGCCGGCTGATCGGCGGCGCCGACGATGTGCAGGATTACCTCGACAAGCAGGGACGCTAAATGGAAGGCATCATCGCCGGCCTCCTGGCGGCCGGGTTGCTGGCAGCCTGGCTGCTGCCGAAGTGGCGCCTGCGCCGGGCGCTGTCGCGGCCGCTCGCGCCTGCCGACCTCGCCACCCTGGAACGCAATGTCGCCCAGTACGCCAGCATGGACGGCGCCCAGCGCGCGCGCTTGCAGCGTTTGGTCCAGCAATTCCTGCACGAGAAGACCTTCGTGGGCTGCGCCGGCCTCGACATCACCGACGAGATGCGCCTGACCATTGCCGGCCAGGCCTGCCTGCTGGTGCTGGGGCGGGCCGGGGATGCCACCCCCGCCAATGTCTATCCGTCGCTGCATGCGGTGCTGGTGTATCCGGGCGCCTTCCTGGTGCCGCGGCGCGAGGTCGATGCCGCCGGGGTCGTCTCCGAGCAGCGCCAGGACCTGCTGGGCGAATCCTGGGGCGACGGCCGCGTGATCCTGTCCTGGGACCACGTGCGCCGCGCCGGCATCGAAGAGGCACCTTCCCACAACGTCGTGCTGCACGAGTTTGCCCACCAGCTCGACAGCGAATCGGGCAGCACCAATGGCGCGCCTTACCTCGGCAGCACCGCGCGCTACCGCAGCTGGTCCGAAGTGCTGTCGCGCGACTATGCCAACCTGCGGCGCGAGGCGATGTGGGGCCACCAGGGCGTGCTCGACCATTACGGCGCCAGCAGCCCGGCGGAGTTCTTCGCGGTAGCCACCGAAGCCTTCTTCGAGCAGCCGCACCAGCTCTCTGGCCGCCATCCCGAGCTGTACGGCGAGTTCCTCAAATACTACCGGATCGACCCGCGGGCCTGGATGCCGGAACCGGCCGTGTTCGCACACGAAACCTTTGGCGAGCAAATGGTGTACGGGCAGTGGCGGTAAGCTGCGTGCGTCTGCGTACAGATAGGGCAGGGCGCGCGGGCGCATAGTCGAGTTACAACGATCAAGGAGAAATCGATATGTCCACAATCATCGCAGGCCGCTTCCAGCTTCAGGACGACGTCGACCGCGCCCGCCACGCACTGGCCGATGCAGGGTTCGACAACAGCCGAATCAGCGCCTTTTACCTGACCCAGCCGGGCCAGCACGACCAGACCCCGATCGGGGGCGATAACCTGCAATCCCCGGGCGCCAAGGAGACGCCGGAAGGCGTGCTCAAGGGCGTCGCCACCGGCGGCGCGGTGGGCATTGCGATCGGCGCGGCTACCTCGCCCCTGACCGGGCCGCTGGGCCCGATCGTCGGTGGCCTGGTTGGCGGCCACGTCGGTTCGCTGTTCAGCTTTTCCAAGATGAAGGAACGCGGCGAGTCGGAAGAGGGCGGCGAGAACCGCATCCCGCCACGCGAAGCCGGCATGCTGGTCGCGGTCGCTTTTGACGATGCCGGCATGGCCGACCGCGCGGTCGACGTGCTGCGCCAGCTTGGCGCCCATCACATCGAGCGTGCCGAAGGCAATATCGTCGACGGCGACTGGGCCGACTTCGACCCGGCCAGCCTGCCCCGGCTGATCGCCTGACGCGTCTGCAAAATCTCCGGCAGGAGCTTCTCCTCACCTCGCCGGCGTGCTTGGTCTAGATCAATAAGTCACGCCGGCCGCTTCCCTACACTCGGTAGCTCGCGCTCGGCGGACTTGACCTTCCCGATGAACGCGGACCACCACGTTCAGGGGAGTTTTTCATGACCAATCGCGTTGCCCTCGTCACCGGGGGCATGGGCGGTCTCGGCACTGCCTTGTGCCGCCGCCTGCATCTCGACGGCTTCACCGTCGCCGCCACCTTCTCGCCCTCCAACCACAACCACCAGGCCTGGCTGGCCCGCCACCGGCGCGACGGCATGGAGCTGATCGCCGTCGAAACGGACGTCGCGGACTTCGAGGCCTGCAGGCGGGCAGTCGGGCGGCTGCTGGCCCAGGCCGGCCGCATCGACGTGCTGGTCAATAATGCCGGCGTCCAGCGCGACGGCAGCCTGCGCAAGATGGAGCTGGATGACTGGCATGCGGTGATGGGGGTGAACCTCGACGGTGCCTTCAACATGACGCGCCATGTGCTCGAACCGATGATGGCCCAGCGTTGGGGCCGCATCGTGAACATCGCCTCGGCCAGCGCACAGGCCGGCGCACCCGAGCAGGCCAATTTTTGCGCCGCCAAGGCCGGCATGCATGGCATGACCAAGGCGCTGGCGCTGGAGATGGCGCGCCATGGGGTCACCGTGAATACCGTGTCGCCGGGCTTCCTCGACACCCGCGGCCTGCATGCCATGCGGGCGGACGTGCTGCACGAGCAGGTTCTGCCGCAGATCCCGGTGGGCCGGCTTGGACAGCCGGACGAAGTGGCGGGCATGGTGGCCTGGCTGGTGTCCGACGCGGCCGGCTTCGTTACCGGCGCCAACCTGGCGATCAATGGCGGCCAGCACATGTGCTGAAACGGTGGCGCCCGGCCAGGCTGGAACCTGGACCGGGCGCTTGTGCCGGTTCGCCGGTTGCGAAACAGGTGCGCTGGAGTTCAGCTGGCCTTGGCAGGTGGTTTCGGCGCCAGCGCCTCGATTGCCTTGACCTGCTTGTGGATCTTCTCCAGGGCCACCAGCACCGGCACGGCCTGGCCGGTGGCGGCGGCGCCAGCCAGGGCCAGCAGGCCCCCGACCAGGCTGGTGACTTCACCGATGACGCCGATGCGGCGGATCTTTTCGGCGGCGTCGGTAGTGAGCTTGACCAGCTGCGCCTGCGGCTTGCCGAGCGCCCGGACGATGAAGGTGGCGGCATCCGCATACAGGCCGTTGGCGCGCTGGCGCAGCAGCACTTCGTCCTCGAGCAGCGCGCGCGCCGTGGCCTGTACCTTGTCGGGCACCGGCCCGCCGGCATAGGCGCGGATTTCGCGCATCACGCGCTCGTGGATCTGGTCGGCGCAGGCCGAGAGCTGGTCGGCCAGCTCGACGATCTGGTCGGGCGTGGCCAGGCCGCTGCCGGTGCCGGCCGCCGGTGCGGCGTCCGCTATGGCGTCAGTGACGGTGGCCGCCGCAGCCGGGGCGCCATCGTCCTGCGTCATGGGCGTGCCGGTGTCCTCGGGCGCAGGACCGGCGGAAGCTGTGGCCGCAGTGCCGGCGGAACGGGTGGGGGGCGATGCCATGTGCTCTCCTGTCATTCGCCCGACAGCCCATCGCGGATGGTGCGCAGGTCGCGGCCGTAGTTTTCCAGCAGGCGCCGGAATTCATCCGTGGACAGCTTGCCGAGGTTCTCGCGCATCTTCTTGTGCCCCAGCGCCACCTTGGTCAGGCCCTGCAGCGCCAGTTCGTAGCGGCGGTCGATCAGCTTGTACTCGGTGGCCTTGTTCAGGTAATGCACCTTGGCCAGCGTGACCAGCATGCGGTCCGAATTACGCGTGGAAAACGGAATCTCGACATCGAAGATGCCGAGGATGGTCTTCTTTTCATTCTCGTTGGTCTTGTAGTAGAGCCGGGTAAGCTGGATCATGGCGTCGAGCAGCACCTGTACGTCGGCGTCGCCGTCGCGCACCATGGTTTCGACGCTGCGGTTCTGGTAGCCGGAGGCGATCACGCGGGTCAAGAGCCGGGTCATGCCGGTGTAGGCGGCGATGTGGCGCTGCTGCAGGCCCGACTCGGTATTCGCCTTGAGGCCATTGCCGAGGTCGTCGATGCGGGCGGACAGGTCGTAGCGGGTGTCGCCGGCAAGCAGGCTCAGGGTCTGCATGTAGAGCACGAGGGTCTTCTGGATGGCGATGAAGTCCTCGTACACGGCCTTGCGCTTGGCATCGTTCTCGCGCCCCAGCCGATCGGTGGCGGGGGACAGGTAGGGCTGCTCGCGCTCGTAGGTGTCGCGGTAGCGGCGCGCCAGTTCGGCATAGCCCCCCAGCCTGGCCGAGGCATCGGCGAATTCGCGCACTTCCTGCAGGCTGACCGGTCCGCCGGTGGAAGCGCAGCCGCCCACCCACAGGGCGCACAGCAGGAGCAGACGGGTAGAGAGAGATCGCAACATGGTCTCCTTCCTGGCCGCATGGGGCGGCTAGAGAAGGTCCATTGTTTCAAACTCCGTCATTTGCAGTCTTGCTTATGGTCAATTACGCGGTGGGGAGTCAGCGGGCTTTGGCCAGGTCGAAGTGGGGATTCTGGATCACGCCGAACAGGTTGCCGTAGGGGTCGCGCACGGTGGCGACGCGGATGCCGCCGCCGACGTCGGCCACGGGCGATTCCAGTTCCGCGCCCAGTTCGACCAGCCGCGCGACTTCGGCGTCGGCATCCGGGGTGCCCCAGTAGGCGGTGCCGCCGGTAAGGCCGGGTTCGCCGTCGGGGATCAGGCCGAGCTCGAAACCGCCCACCTCGAAGCCCACGTAGAAGACTTCGTTGAAGTAGGGCTTGTGCCCGACGACCTTATCGTACCAGGCGGTGGCATCGGGAAGGTTCGTAACGGGGTAAATGACGGTGCGCAAACCCTGGATCATCGTGGTTCCTCGGCTGAGTGAAACGCCAATGTTGCCCGAACGGTCATCCACTGTCTAGCGAACTCAGCGGGCGGCTGCGCGTGCTTCCTCGAACCAGGCGAGGGTCGCTGCAGTCTCCCCCTGCGGGGTGTATTCGCAGCCGATCCAGCCGTCATAGCCCAGTTCGTCCAGCAGGCGGAACAGGTAGGGGTAATTGATCTCGCCGGTGCCGGGCTGCCGGCGTCCGGGGACGTCGGCCAGCTGCATGTGGCGGATCAGCGGCAGGAATTCGCGGATGGTGCCGGCCAGTTCGCCTTCCATGCGCTGGGCGTGATAGATGTCGTACTGCAGGAACAAATTGTCCGCGCCGCATTCCGCGATGATGGCCGCAGCCTGGCGCGTGCCGGTGAGGAAATAGCCGGGGATGTCGCGCGTGTTGATCGGCTCGATGAGCAGGTCGATGCCATGCGCCCGGCACTGCGCCGCCGCGTAGCGCAAATTGTCGACATAGGCAGCATGGGCGCGCTCGGCCGTGACCTTGGGCGGCAGCTTGCCGGCCGGGCAGTGCAGGCGCTTCACGCCCAGTTCGAGCGCGTATTCGAGGCCCAGGCCGACGCTGTCGCGGAATTCGGCGGCGCGGCGCGGATCGCAGGCAATGCCGCGCTCGCCCGCGGCCCAGTCGCCGGCCGGCAGGTTGTGCAGCACGAGCTGCAAGTCATAGCGCTGCAGGCGCTGGACGATCTGGCGCGGCTCGAAGGCATACGGGAACTGGAACTCGACAGCGTCGAAACCGGCGGCGCGCGCGAGGCCGAAGCGCTCGAGGAAGGCGGCTTCGGTAAACAGCGTGCTCAGGTTGGCGGCGAATTTGGGCATCGTGATCGGGACAGGGAACGGATCCCTATCCTAAACCAAACGACCGCCAGGAGCAGGAACCGATGCGGGGCGCCGCGTTCAGATGCTGGCGCCCGGATTGCCCGACATCTGCGCCAGCGCCGTATTCAGGGAGAGCAGCTCCGCGCGCACATTGCCCACCAGGTTGTTGCTGACGACATTCACCACCGACTCAGCGTTGCCGACCAGTTCGCTGCCGGTCGGGGTGATGATCGCGAAGCCGACCCGGGCATCGCGCGGATCGCTTTCGCGGCCAACCAGGCCGATCTTCTCCAGCGGCAGCAGCGCGCGGGTCACGGCCGAGGCCGTCAAGCCCAGGCATTCGGCCAGGTCCACCCGGCGCAGGCGTCCGCCCGGTGCCAGGTTCAGGTGGCGCAGGATCTGGTAATCGGAAAAGCTGATCCCATGATGGCTGCCCAGCGCCGAATCGAAGCGGCGCACCAGCGCCGTCGTCACGCGCGCCATGCGCAGGCAAAACTCGGTCTCGGCAGGGAGGGGTGCGGAGCTCATCATTATCCTTTCTTTGTACTCAATAGATCATTGATCTTGCAACTATATGCCTGCTTTCTTCAGTGCGCAAGCGGAAAATGAACCGGCTATTACAAAACAATGAGGGTCAGAGTGCAATTATCGGGAAATTTAACAATCTTTCCCATTAATTGCACTCTGACCCTAATTGGCTTGTTGCAGAGGCTGTTGCAAAACAATTAGGGTCAGAGTCGAATTACAGGAAACATTTGAAAGTTTCCCAATAATTCGACTCTGACCCTCATTAACGGGCTCTAGCAAGAGCCACGAAGCAAACTTAGTGCTGTCTTAGCGGTCGCGGCCTGGGCGCGAAGCGCTGGCTGGACGTGGGCCGCTCGAGCGCTTGGCGCCGGCCGAGGCCGGGGCGCCGCCTGGGCTGCGCGGTTTGCCGCCACCGCCACCGCCACCGTTGCCGGCGCCACGGTTGCCGCCACCACCACCACCGCCACCACCGGCGCCGCGGTTGCCCGCAGGACGGCCACCGCCACCGCCGCCACGGCCGCCATGGCCTGGGGCGCCGCTGCGCAGCTGGATCGGCTGGGCCTTGGCGTTCAGGTCAGGCTCGAAGCCCGGGATGACCTGGCGCGGCAGGGTTTGCTTAATCAGCTTTTCGATGTCTTTCAACATCTGGTGTTCGTCCACGCAGACCAGCGACACGGCTTCACCAGTCGCGCCGGCACGGCCGGTACGGCCGATGCGGTGCACGTAGTCTTCCGGGATGTTTGGCAGGTCGTAGTTCACCACGTGCGGCAGCTGGTCGATGTCGATGCCGCGCGCCGCGATGTCGGTGGCGACCAGCACTTGCAGGCTGCCATCCTTGAACTCGGCCAGGGCCTTGGTGCGGGCGGTCTGGCTCTTGTTGCCGTGGATCGCCATCGCGCCGATGCCGTCCTTGCCGAGCTGCTCGACCAGCTTGTTGGCGCCGTGCTTGGTGCGGGTGAAGACCAGCACCTGTTCCCAGTCGTTTTCCTTGATCAGGTGCGACAGCATCGGGTGCTTCTTGTCGCGGTCGACCGGGTGGATCTTCTGCGAGATGACCTCAACGGTCGAATTGCGGCGCGCCACTTCGATCGATGCGGGGTTGTCCAGCAGCTTGTCGGCCAGGGCCTTGATGTCGTCCGAGAAGGTGGCCGAGAACAGCAGGTTCTGGCGCTTCGGCGGCAGCAGGGCCAGCACTTTCTTGATGTCGTGGATGAAGCCCATGTCCAGCATGCGGTCGGCCTCGTCCAGGATCAGGATTTCCACTTTCGACAGGTCGACGGTGCGTTGGCCGGCGTGGTCCAGCAGGCGGCCCGGCGTGGCGACGAGGACGTCGACGCCATGCTTGAGCAGCTTGATCTGCGGGTTGATGCCGACGCCGCCGAAGATCACGGCGGAATTCAGGTTGGTGTACTTGCCGTACAGGCGCACGCTTTCCTCGACCTGGGCCGCGAGTTCGCGGGTCGGGGTCAGCACCAGGGCGCGGATGGCGCGCGGCGAGGTCTTGCTGGCCAGCGTGCTGCCTACCTTGTCGCTCGACAGGCGCTGCAGGATCGGCAGGGTGAAGCCGGCGGTCTTGCCGGTGCCGGTCTGTGCGCCGGCCAGCAGGTCGCCGCCGTTCAGCACTGCGGGAATCGCCTGTGCCTGGATCGGGGTTGGCGTGGTATAGCCTTGTTCAGTGACGGCGCGAACGATCGCGTCGGACAAACCGAGAGTAGAAAATGACATGAATGCTTTATAAAAAAGTGGGCCGCACCCGGATGGCCTGACGCCAGATGGTGTAGTCCAGGGAAATCGGATTAGTCATTGCAGGCGGGACGCGGTGGAAACCGCGGGAACGCCGGACGCTGCCGCACCTGAAGATCAAGCGCGTACAGCCGGGATTATAGAGAAGTTATTTCTCAGTGGAAAGTTTCTGACCGGGACTTTCCGTCCGGTGAAGCGGGGCGATGCATGGAAAAACGGCGCACGCCCCAGAAGCACAGCCTGTATTTTACGCGAAAGGCGAGAGGAGCGGGATCATGGCGCCGAAAACCTTCGGGCCGGCGGCGATCACGTCGCCCTTGTGCAGGTAATCCGACTCGCCGCTGAACTCGCCGACGATGCCGCCGGCTTCCGTCACGAGCAGGGCGCCGGCGGCGATATCCCAGACTTTCAGGCCTTTTTCATAGAAACCGTCGATGCGGCCGGCGGCCACGTTGGCCAGTTCCAGCGCGGCCGAACCGCTGCTGCGCACGCCGTGGCAGCGCGAGGCGACGACTTCATACATGCGCAGGTATTCGGCCAGCGCGCGCGGGTCGGCGCCATGGCCCGACGACAGCAGGGCCTTGCCCAGGCGGTCGTGGTTGCGCACGCGGATGCGCTTGTCGTTCAGGTAGGCGCCGGCGCCCTTGGTGGCGGTGAACAGGTCGTTGCGCACCGGGTCGTAGACCAGGGCATTGGTGGTCACGCCGCGCTGTTGCAGGGCGATCGAGATGCAGAAGTTGGGATAGCCGTGCATGAAGTTCGTGGTGCCGTCGATCGGGTCGATGATCCACACGAATTCTGACTCGTCATTCAAATTGCTTGAGGCGCCGCTTTCTTCCGCCAGGATGGCGTGGCCCGGATAGGCCTTCAGCAGCGTTTCCACGATGGCCTGCTCGGCCGCCTGGTCGATGTCCGTGACGAAATCGTTGTGTTGTTTTTCAGAAACGGTGATACGGTCGATGTCGAAGGACGCCCGGTTGATGACGGTGGCGGCGCGGCGGGCGGCCTTGATGGCCGTGTTGAGCATTGGGTGCATGGAGGCTTTCCGTGAAAAAACGCGAACGCCCACCACGCATGGATGCGCCGTGAACGGTCAGCTATTAGAGAATGACAAAGAGCAAAGCGGTGCTGAAACCGTTAGAATCCCCAGACTTGACGTCCACGAATCCACCTGTCTGCACCGCGCGATAGCGCTATTTTAAATGAACCCGACCGAAATCAACACGTCTCTTTTTAAACGCCTGCGTTTTGTGCTGGTCGAAACCAGCCGTGCGGGCAATGTCGGGTCGGTCGCGCGGGCCATGAAGACGATGGGATTTACCGAGCTGGTGCTGGTCACGCCGCGCTGTACCGACCCCTTGAGCGACCCGGAGGCGGTGGCCTTCGCCAGCGGCGCGATCGACGTGCTGCAGGGCGCGCGTATCGTCGGCAGCATGCAGGAAGCGCTGGAAGGCTGCAATTTCGCGGCCGCGGTATCGGCACGCCTGCGCGAATTCTCCCCTCCGATCTGGACCCCGCGCGCCTTCGCCACTCATGCGGCCGGGCAGGACGACCTGCGGCCGGCGTTCATCCTCGGCAACGAACGGGTCGGGCTGCCGAACGCGGTCGTCGAGGGCTGCAATGTCCTGATCAATATCCCGGCCAATCCCGACTACTCTTCGCTGAACCTGTCGCAGGCGGCCCAGGTGCTGGCCTATGAATGCCGGATGGCGAGCATGGGAGAGGCGGGCGGCACCGTCGACGAGCGCGGCGTGGGCTTCCATGGCGACGCCGCCAGCGTGACCCAGGTCGACGGCATGTATGCGCACCTGGAGCAGGCCCTGGTGGCGATCGGCTTCCTTAACGCAGACAACCCGAAGAAGCTGATGCCACGCCTGAAGCGCCTGTTCGCGCGTACCGGGCTCGAGACCGAAGAAGTCAACATCCTGCGCGGCATCGCCAGCGAAATCCTCAAGCGCGTTCCGCCGAAATAAGCCTGCACAGGATATTTGCCGTTTTAGCCCTGGATGCAAATATCCTTTGCATCTTGCGCCGGCATGGCAAATGGGTGATGCCGGCTTAGATGCAGTCCTCTAGTCCTCGCCTGTTGAGGGTGTTTCGCTTTGTCGTACACTAGGAAAAACACAAGAGACAGAGCATGGGGACATCCAGAAGAAGCTTCCTGAAAGCCGGCGGCGTGGCCGCGCTGGCGCTGGCCGCCGGCGGCGCGCTCTACCGGGCCACGCACACCGCCACGCCGCACCGCTTCGCCCTCGACGGCGAAGCCCGCGCCGCCCTGCATGCAATCGCACCGGCGATCCTGGCCGGCGCCTTGCCGCAAGATGCAGGCCGCGCCGCCGCGCTGTCGGCCGCCGTTGATGGCGTGCACGCCGCCATCCTCGGCCTGCCGCCCGCCACCCAGGAAGAAATCCAGGACCTGTTCGGCCTGCTCGCACTGGCGCCCGCACGCCGCCTGCTGACCGGGATCGCCGGCGGTTGGGAAGGGGCCCGCATCGAGGACGTCAGCGCCTTCCTGCAGGACTGGCGCCTGCACCGCCTCGGGCTGCTCCGCACCGCCTACCACGCGCTGCACGACCTGATGCTGGGCGCCTGGTATGCCCAGCCGTCCAGCTGGGCAGCGACCGGCTATCCGGGGCCGATGAAGGAACTCGCATGAGCGCCCCGATCATCCCTGATCCGATCCGGGAAGGCATCGCCAAAGGCTGGACGCTGATCGACGCTTCGACCATCACGAGCGACCGCACGCTGGAAGCCGACGTGGTCATCATCGGCAGCGGCGCCGGCGGCGGCGTCACGGCGGAGATCCTGGCACGCTCCGGCTTGAAGGTCATCGTGGTGGAAGAGGGCGCGCTGAAGTCCTCGAGCGACTTCAAGATGAGGGAAAGCGAAGCCTATCCAACCCTGTACCAGGAATCGGCCGCGCGCAAGACGGCGGACAAGGGCATCAACATCCTGCAGGGCCGCACCGTGGGCGGCTCCACGGTCGTCAACTGGACCTCGAGCTTCCGCACGCCACCGGCCACGCTGGAATGGTGGCGCCGCCACTACGCGCTGCCGGATGCGAGCCTTGACGCGCTGGCCCCGTGGTTCGCCATGATGGAGGCGCGCCTGCACATTGGCGACTGGGCGGGCGCGCCCAACGAGAACAACGACGTGCTGCGGCGCGGCGCACAGCAGCTCGGCATCGAAACGGGACTGATCCGCCGCAACGTCAACGGCTGCTGGAACCTCGGCTACTGCGGCATGGGTTGCCCGACCAATGCCAAGCAGTCGATGCTGGTCACCACCATCCCGGCCGCGCTGGAGCATGGCGCAACGCTGGTCACGCGCGCCCGCGCCGAACGCTTCGTCTTCAAGGGCGAGCGCGCCGATACCTTGCTCTGCCAGGCGCTCGATTCGGCCGGCATCGCTCCGAGCGGACGCACGCTCACCCTGCGCGCGCGCCACTACGTGGTCGCGGGTGGCGCCATCAATTCGCCGGCATTGCTGCTGCGCTCGAAGGCGCCCGACCCTAGCGGCCAGCTCGGCAAGCGCACCTTCCTGCACCCGACCCTGATCTCGGCCGCCTTCTTCCCGCAGCGCGTGGAGGCCTGGGCCGGTGCGCCGCAGACCGTCTATTCCGACCACTTCCTGCAAGGCGCCGTCGATGGCCCGATCGGCTACAAGCTGGAGGCGCCGCCGCTGCACCCGCTGCTGCTGGCCACGACCATGAACGGCTTCGGCGAACAGCATGCGCAGATGATGCGCGAGTTCCCGCACCTGCAGGGCATGCTGGCGCTGCTGCGCGACGGCTTCCATGACGGCGCCCCGGGCGGTACGGTGCGCCTGCGCGGCGACGGCAGCCCGGAGCTCGACTACCCGCTCACCGATTACCTGTGGGACGGCGCGCGCCGCGCGCTCTTGAGCATGGCCGAGATCCAGTTCGCGGCCGGTGCGCGCGAAGTGCTGCCGGCCCACGAGATGTCGCGCCGCTACCGCTCCTGGAGCGAAGCGAAGGCCGGTATCGCCGCACTGCCCCAGCAGGTGCACCTGACCCGCCTGGCTTCGGCCCACGTCATGGGCGGCTGCGCGATGTCCGGCGACGACGCGCTTGGCGTGACCGCGCCGGATGGCCGCTACCGGGGCCTGGCCAACCTGTCGGTGCACGACGGCTCGCTGTTCCCGACTTCGCTCGGCGCCAACCCGCAACTGTCGATCTATGCGCTGACGGCGAAACTGGCGAGCGGCCTTGCGGCCTCCTTGACCGGGCGCCCGGCGGCGCGGGTTGCATGAAACAGATCAGCGCGCGTGGGCTGCTGCGCCTGATCCTGGTGCTGCAGGCGCTGGCCGCGCTGGGCATCGGCGTGGCGGCCATCGAGGTATTCGGCGCCTCGCGCTGGCAGGCATTCGGAGCAGGCCTGGGCAGCGTGCTGCTGGTGCGGTTGCTCATCAACGCCAACAATTTCGCGATGAGCGCGCGCTATGCCAGCCCGACGCCGGGCGAATACCAGCTGGGTGTCGCGGCGCGCCTGCGCATGTTCGGCGAGGAGTTCGCGGCCAGCATGCTGCAGTCGTCGTGGACCATGCCGCGGGCGCGGCCGTGCACGCGCATTTATCCAGGTTCCCAAGCGCCGCCGGTGTTGCTGCTGCACGGTTACGGCTGCAACAGCGGTTACTGGTCGCGCCTGATGCCGCTGCTCGATGCCGCGCAGGTCAGCCATGCGGCGGTCGACCTCGAACCGCTGACCGGCGACATCGATGCCTACGCGCCGCTGGTCGAGCGGGCAGTGGAGGCGCTGCGGGCCGCGACCGGCGCGGGCAAGGTCGTCATCGTTGCCCACAGCATGGGCGGGCTGGTGGCGCGCGCCTGGATGCGCGCCTGCGGCACCCGCAAGGTGGCGCGCGTGATCACGCTCGGCACGCCGCACCACGGCACCTGCCTGGCTGCGTTCGGGGTCGGCCTGAATGCCGCCCAGATGCGCCGTGCATATCCGGAGGACCCCGACGAGCTGCCCGGATGCGACTGGCTGCGCGCGCTCGCCGCCAGCGAAGATGCGGCCACCCGCGCCCTGGTCACCTCGATCTTCACCCACCACGACAACATCATTTCGCCCCAGACCTCGAGCGAATTGCCGGGCGCGCGCCATATCGCTTTCGGCGGCGTCGGCCACGTGGCGCTCGGCTGCAACCGGCATGTGCTCGCTGCCGTGATGCAGGAACTGTTCCGGGTTCGGGAACGCTAAGGCTTATTGTATTTACGATGGCCATGCTACAGTAGCCACAACACGTACTGGGAGCGCCGTCTTGGCCCGCATCCTGATCATCGAAGACAATCCAGCCAACGTCGAGCTCATGGCCTTCCTGCTCACGGCGTATGGCCATGCCGCGCTGTCCGCACCAGATGGCCTGCGCGGTATCGCCGCCGCCCGCGCCGAACCGCCCGACCTCGTCGCCTGCGACGTCAACCTGCCCGGCATGAATGGGTTCGCCGTGCTGGCCGCGCTCAAGGCCGAGCCGGTGCTGGCCGGCGTGCCGGTCCTGGCCGTCACCGCGCTGGCGATGGCGGGCGACCGCGAAAAGCTGCTGGCGGCCGGATTCGACGGCTATATCAGCAAGCCGATCGAACCCGAAAGCTTCGTGGCCGAGCTGGAAGCCTTCCTGGTTCCCCATGCGGCGCCGGTGCCTGCGCCCGCGCCGCGGCCTGCGCTGCCGCCTGCCACGCAGCCGGCAGCGCAGCCCACCATCCTGCTGGTGGACGACGATCCCTTCATGCTGGCCGTGCTGGCCGAGATGCTCGAGGCCGAACCATGGCGCGTGCTCAGCGCCGCCTCCGGCGCCGAGGCACTGGCGCTTCTGGGACGCGAGCCGGTCGAGGTGATCCTGTGCGACCAGTCGATGCCCGGCATGAGCGGCACCGAGGTGCTGGCACAGGTGGCGCAGCGCTATCCGCGCACGGTGCGCCTGATGCTCACCGGCCAGCAAGACCTGGCCGCCATCGACGCCGCACTGCGCGCCGGCATCGCCGATGCGCATTACGCCAAGCCGGTATCGGCCGCCACCCTGCGCCAGAGCATCCGCGACGCAGTCACGCTGCAGCGCAGCCGCGCATCGGCCTGAGGCCCCTTTTGCCACCTCATCACCCCGTTTAGAAGCCGGTTTCTATTTCGCCTGCCTACAATGGCAGGGAGAGCACCAGGAGGGAACCGCCATGACCAAGAAACTCCCCGCCCCCGACGACGACGAGGCGCTCGCGCTCGCCGTGCGCGATTCGGCCCAGCAGATCTGGCAGGCCGGCCTGGGCGCCTTCGCCAAGGCGCAGGAGGAGGGCGGCAGCTCGTTCACCCGCCTGGTGCGCGACGGCAGCGCCCTGCAGAAGCGCGCCCGCGAAGTCGAGGAAGCCACCGGCACCGTGGCACGCGCCGCCGAACGCGCCAGCCGGCGGAGCAGCGGCTCCTGGGGCAAGCTGGAACAGGTGTTCGAAGAGCGCGTGGCGCGCGCCCTGGCCACCATCGGCGTGCCGGCCGCCAGCGAGGTCGAGGCACTGCGCCGGCGCGTCGACGAACTCGAGAAAATGCTGGCCGACCTGGCGACGCGCCTGCCCGCCGCGGCCCCCAAACCGCGCACCCGCCGCCCGCCAAAAGGCACGATCGTGCAGGAAGATGGCGAAGGCGCCTGAAACGCGTCCTCCGGCGCTGTCGCGATGGCATCATTTGGTGTTATTCTCCGGGCTGGAACCATAAACTTCGCCCTTCATGCAACAAAAAGCTCCGCGCCGGACCCGTGAACGCATCCTTGAGCTCTCGCTCAGGCTGTTCAACGAATTCGGCGAGCCGAACATCACGACGACGGTCATTGCCGAGGAGATGAATATCTCGCCCGGCAACCTGTACTATCACTTCCGTAACAAGGACGACATCGTCAATTCGATCTTCGTCCAGTTCGAGGCGGAGATCGAGCGCATCCTCACCGTGCCGGCCGGACGCCGCTCGAACATGGAAGATGTCTGGCTCTACCTGCACCTGATGTTCGAGCTGATCTGGCGCTACCGTTTCTTCTACCGCGACCTGAACGACCTGCTGTCGCGCAACCGCAAGTTAGAGTTGCATTTCAAGGCCATCCTGGCCCACAAGATCAAGGTGGCGCGCCAGCTGTGCGAAGACCTGCGCAGCGAAGGTTCGCTCGAAGCCTCCGACCACCATATTGGCGCGATGGCGACCAACATGGTGGTGGTGGCGACCTATTGGCTGTCCTACGAATACGTGCGCAACCCGCGCAAGTACAGCGAGCAGCAGGCGATCGCCGACGCCCTCGCGCGCGGCTGCTACCAGGTGCTATCGATGCTGGGGCCCTACCTGCGCGGCGACACCCGCCTGCTGTTCGAGAAGCTGTCCGAGGAATACCTCAAGAAGCTCTCCGCCGAAGCCCGTCCGGGCGCCGATTTCCTGTAACTCTCTTCTCTCCACGATGAAAACCCTGGCCGTGTATTGCGGCGCCGCGCATGGCGCCAATCCCTTCTACGCCGACGCGGCGCGCCTGCTCGCAGCATCGCTGGTCGAACACAACATCGGCCTGGTCTACGGCGGCGGCAAGGTCGGCCTGATGGGCGTGATCGCCGACGAGGTGCTGCGCCTTGGAGGCGAAGCCACCGGCGTGATCCCCAAGGCGCTGGTCGAACGCGAAGTCGGCCACGCCGGCCTGACCCGCCTGTTCGTGGTCAAGGACATGCACGAGCGCAAGGCCATGATGGCCGACCTGTCCGAAGGCTTCATCGCCATGCCGGGCGGGATGGGCACGCTGGAAGAGCTGTTCGAGATGGTGACCTGGGCCCAGCTCGGGATCCACGCCAAGCCGATCGGGCTGTACAACGCGAACGGTTTCTGGGATGGCTTGGTCAGCTTTGTGCGCCACCAGTGCGAGGAGGGTTTCGTCAGGCCGGAGCACCTGGGGCTGATGCAGGTGGATGCGGATCCGGATGCGCTGATCAGGCGGCTGCGGGCTGCCTGCGTGCCGGCTTAAGACGGATAATTGAATCGAGCGTCAGCCGGCACGAGGATCATTCGGCTGATCATCTTGGGCTTTGACCAGGCGCATGGCACGGCGCAACTGCATCAATTCGCGCATGGAAGCCAAGTCGGTTCAGGCCAGCACGATTCGGGCGCGCCCCGACTCCTTGGCCTGGTACAGCGCCTTGTCGGCGCGGCTGATGGCGTCGGCGAAGGGCTCGCCGGCGCGGCGCGTGGCCAAGCCGGCCGAGAAGCTGATGCGGCGCCCGTCCAGGCCCGGCACCAGCATTGCGTGGACGCGTTCGGCCATCCGTTCCAGCACGGCGCGGGCGTCGCCGGGTGCGGCGTCCGGCAGCAGCAGCAGGAATTCCTCGCCGCCCCAGCGCGCCAGCACGTCGCCCTCGCGCAGCGAGGCGCGCGCGGCGGCAGCGAAGCAGCGCAGCACGCTGTCGCCGACCGCGTGGCCGTGCTGGTCGTTGACCTGCTTGAAGAAGTCGATGTCGAGCAGCGCGATGCAGGTATCGGCGCCGGCCGCCTGGCGCCGCTCCTCGGCCTTGAGCACTTCGTTCATGTGGCGGCGGTTGACCAGCGAGGTCAGTTCGTCGACGGTCGCCAGCAGGCGGATGGTTTCCAGGGCCTCGGTCAGCTCGCGCTTCTGGCGCTTCAGGCGCGAGCGCAGCTTGCTCATCTCGCCGCTCAGCAGCGCGGTCGACAGCAGCGCACCGGCCAGATAGCCGAAGGTCAGTGCTTCGGTCGCCGGCGGGAAGCGCACCGGGTCGTGCGCCTGCAGCCACCACATGGTCGCGCCCATGCCGGCGATGGCGACGGCCGACAGCACCAGCGTCTGGCGCGGGCGCAGGGCGAACATGCAGAACACGATGATCACCACCGCCATGATCAGCATGGCCGCGCGCAGTGGTCCCGAAATCGCATAGGCCCAGAATGCGCACACCAGCGAGAACACGGCCTGGGCCACCGCGAGCTGGTCGGGCTCCAGCTTGAGCCGGGCGTTGGCGCGGATCAGCAGGTAGAAGGCGAAGGCGCCGCAGCCACCGAAGGCGATCAGGCCATTCGCCGCGGCCGGATTGCTCAGACCCAGCTCCACCTGCACCAGCAGCATGCCGATGCAGGCGACATACAGCACGCAGGTCGCGGCCCAGTACTTGAGCATCCGGCGCAGGACAGGATCGGTGCCGCACAGCAGGCGGATGAGGCGGCGCAGCAGGGTCAAGGCGACTCCGGCAAGGTAATCGACGCGGCCAGCATCTCCGCAATGCGTTCGGGCGGCACCGGGCGGCTGAACAGGTAGCCCTGCATCTCGTCGCAGTCGTTGGCGCGCAGGAAGTCGCGCTGCTGTTCGGTTTCGACGCCTTCGGCGATGACGCGCAGGTTCAGCTTGTGGCCGAGCGAGATCACGGCCATCGCGATGGCCTGGTCATCGAGGCTGTCGGCCAGGTCGCTGACAAAACTCTTGTCGATCTTCAGGCGGCTGATCGGGAAGGATTTCAGCGCCGACAGGCTCGAATAGCCGGTGCCGAAATCGTCGATCGACAGCGCCACGCCCATCGCCTCGAGCTCGCGCATCTTCTCCACCGAGCGGGCCAGGTCGCGCATGATCGAGCTTTCGGTGACTTCGACTTCGAGCGCCTGCGGCGGCAGGCCGCTGTCGCGCAGGGCGTCGGCGATCCGTTCGACCAGGCGCTTTTCCTCGAACTGCCTGGCCGACACGTTGACCGAGACCGCCAGCGGCGGCAGGCCGGCGTCACGCCACGCCTGGGTTTGAAAGCAGGCGGTGCGCAGCACCCATTCGCCGAGCGGCACGATCATGCCGCTTTCCTCGGCCAGGCCGATGAAGCGCAGCGGCGAAATCAGGCCGTGCTCCGGATGGTTCCAGCGGATCAGGGCCTCGACGCCGAATACCTGGCCGGTACGCAGGTCGACCTTCGGCTGGTACAGCAGCTGGAACTGGCAATCGGCGCCGGTGCAGCGGCCATCGCGCTCTTCCAGGCAGGGTTCCAGCGCGGTGCGCATCCCTTCGAGCAGCACCAGCTTTTCCTCGACGCTGGCATTCATTTCGCTGGCGTAGAACTGGAAGCTGTTCTTGTTTTCCTTGGCGCGGTACATCGCCGCGTCGGCATTCATCATCAGGGTGTTGGCATCCAGGCCGTCGCGCGGATAGAGCACCACGCCCATGCTGCAGCTGACCTGCACTTCCTGGCCTTCCACCTCGACCGGCTCGGTGACGGCCTGGCGCACTTTTTCCAGCAGCGGCGTGATGGCCATCGGGTCGCCCGAGAGGTCGGGCAGCAGGATCACGAATTCGTCGCCGCCGAAGCGCGCCAGGGTGTCGTTGCGGCGCAGGCAGAGGCCCATGCGTTCGCCGACCACCTTCAGCAGCTCGTCGCCGGCGTTGTGCCCGAGGCCATCGTTGACCAGCTTGAAACCGTCGAGGTCGATGAAGGCCAGGCCCACGCTGGTGCGCTTGCGTTCGGCGTCGCGGATGGCCTGGCCCAGGCGGTCGCGCAACAGGCTGCGGTTCGGCAGGCCGGTCAGGTCGTCGTGGTGGGCCAGGTGGCGGATGCGCTGCTCGGCGCGCTTGCGCTCGGTGATGTCGCGCACGATGGCGACCACGCCGCCTTCGACCCGCACCACCTGGCGGTGCAGCCAGCAGTCCGGGTTGTGCGGCAGGTGCGCCATCCATTCGGCCTCGCGTGCCACGCCGTCGATGGCAACGGCCGCCAGCTCGCCGAAGATGCCGCTGCCGAGATAGGTCGGCAGCATCACCGACATCGGCTTGCCTTCCATGTCCGCCTTGGACAGGGCGGTGAGCTGCTCGGCGCGGGTATTGGTGGTCTCGATGATGAAGTCGGCGACTTCGCCGCCCGCACCCATCACCGTGCGCAGCACGAAGAAGGCATCCAGGCTGGCCTCGGACGCCGCGGCATAGGTTTCCTGCGCCAGCCGTTCGCGCCGGCGCGCCTTGGCCAGCTGCCATGACCAGGCGCTGATGAGGGAGACGACGATCGCCAGCAGCGCACTGCCGGCGCTGGCGCCCAGCAGCCATGCGCGGCGCTGCTGGTGGAAGGCCGCCATCTGCTCGGACTCGGAGAGTCCGACCATCGCCACCAGCGGGAAGCCGTTGAGGGGCCGCACGCTCCTGTAGCGCGATTCGCCATCGAGCGGGCTTGGCGCCAGCACCACCTGGTCCGCCTTGCCAATGACGATGCGCTGTCCCCATCGAACCTGTTCGCCGGTGCGCACCGCGCGTACCACGCCGTCGCCGCCGGCCATGCCGAGCAGGCCGCGCTCGCCCTGGCGCGAGTGTTCGTAGGAACTGGTGAAGAAGGCGGGGTCGACCGCCACGGTGGCGACGCCGGCAAAGCGGCCATCGGCGTCGTTGATGCGGCGCGAAAACACGACGTGCGGCTCGTCCCGGCCGATGGTCTCGCTGACATAGGGCGCGTCGCCGTCTCGGTCACGGTGAAAGGTGAACCAGGAGGCGCGCGAGACATCGCCGCCGCTACTCGTCCTCGGGTTGCTGGCCAGGATACGGCCGGCGTCGTTCGTGATGGCCACCTGGAACACCAGTCCCGGCGGCAACAGCCCCTTGGCGCTCATGGCGCCCAAGGCTTCGTTCGGCCCGTTCATGACCACGGCATACTGCATGACGCGCAGGGTCTGGTCGATTCCGCTCAGGCTGCGCGCCATCTGGGCCTCGTAGGTGTCCACCAGTTCGCGGGTTGCGTCGTGCGCGGCGCCTCGCGCGGCGCGCTCCTCGGTGCCGATCACGTGGAAGGTGGCGAACCACAGGGCCGCGATCAGCACCAGCGCGAACAGCGGCAGCGAGATATGGGTTTCCAGCCCGCGCCCGAGCAGGCGCGCGAAGGCGGTGCGGCGCGCGGGAGGCGACGCCGGACGGGGATGCGCCTGCTCGGCCAGGGCGGCTTTCATGGCCTCAGCGCAGTACCAGCACCGGGCGCACGCTGCCGTCCAGGGCGGAGCGGTCGACATAGCCGATCATCGACGGGTTCTCGGCCACCATGCGGCGCACCGTGCTGCCGTCAAGGGCCTCGCGCGGCGGCTGGCCGCGGCCGGTGAAGACCATCTTCGACCAGTGCGCCTTGAGCAGGGCAGGGGTCTTGCCGGCGACCTGCCGGTAGAACTGGTCGCGTTCGCTGGAGCCGATGCGCTGGTCGAGCGCCACCACGTCGGCGCCGTCGGGCAGGCGGCCGGCCTGGCCGAGGAAGATGGCGGCCACCTGGTCACTCGACAGCGAGGTTGCCGGGCTGCGTGCCGAGACGATGACGACGAGTTCCGCCGACGCACTGCCGGAGACTGCGAACAGCAGCGTGGCGGCGGCCAGCAGGGAGCAGAAGTGGATGCCCATGCGGCGCCTCAAAAGACGAAATCGAGCGCGACGCTCGCTACATGGACCGTCTGGTCCGAGCGGAAATCGGCCTGGCGATTGATCAGGGTGCCGCGCGAGCCTCCAGTCGGCCGAACGCGGTCGTACTGTGCCTTGAGGGCGACATTGTCCACCGCATCCCAGCGCAGTCCGGCGCTCGCGGTGGTCTGTACCGGGATCGTTGCCAGGTACGAATTCAAGCCAGCGTTGACGATCGCGGCCGTCGCCTGCAAGCGCGGGGGCAGGCCGGCCAGGGGCAGGCCAGGGTCGCTGATGGCGCTATTGGCGCGCACCTTCGCATAGCCGAGGTAAGGAGTGAGTTCGTGGAAGCGGTAGCCGCCCCCGAGGTACATCGAGGTGGTCTGGCCAAGCAGCGTACGGGTATGGGTGCGCCCGATTTCGGCGCTGACGAACCACTGGCCCGGGTCGTAGCTGATGCCGGCGCTCGCCATGGCCACGCGCTTGTCGCGAATGTCGTAGCGCCCGGCAATGGCCGCGCCCTGCGGGCCGAAGGCGCGCAGTGCGGCGAATACCTCGCTGCCAACCTCGGTAGTCAGCCTGCCGCTCAGGATCGATGCGCGGCCACTCAGGAAACCCTGTTCGATGCTGTGCGAGAACCCGGCGACACCGCGTGCGCGCAGGCGGTTACTGTCGAACAATTCGGTGTCGGTGCGGCCGTAGAAGGCCTGGGTGGCGTGACGCATCGCGCCGGCGCTCCAGCGCCAGGTGGCGTCGATGCCGTCGCTGCTGGACAGTGGCAAGGCGCCATAGACCTCGACCGGTGTGCGGACCCAGGGCAGGGTATAGCCGACCTTGCGGTGATCCGCGGCCAGGAACACCGGCAAGGCGATGCGGCCCAGTCGCACGGCGACGTCCGGCGTCACCTGGTATTTGACGTTGGCCCATTCGACGCGCGGGCGATAGCTGCCCGTCATGCCCTGTTCGCTGACCACCTGCAGCACGGCCGACCAGCGGTCCTGCGAGACGTCGAGCTGGGCCCCGAGGCGGCTGTCCACGTCCGGGCTCCAGCGCTCGCTGGCGCCGGCGCCGGTGGCGCGCAGGATGGTAGAGGTGTAGTCGGCGCTGCGGGTGCTGGCGTGGACGGCCCCGAGGGTGCCGAAGCCGGAAAATTTCCAGGCAAGTTCGTCGGCAGCCTGGGCGGCGCTGCCGGCGGCCAAGGTGCAGGCGACAATGCTGGTGCGCAGCATGGCCGGCAGGAGGGCGCCATCATGAAGATTCTGGTTCGTCATCGTGTTCAACATTTCGGCCGGGCGGCACTGGAGAGCTGGGGAATGCGCGGCCGGGAGAACGCGACGCTCAGACTTTACCGAACGGGCCCGTGAAAGTCGAGATCTTTACGTATGGCAACGAATCAGTTTGACAACTGCTGTTGTGAGATGGCAACGCGGTCTTCCCCGGCCATCCACAGGCGCTTACCGCCCAGGTCGAGCCAGGTCAGGTAAAGACGCAGGTCGAATTCGAGCTGGTGGTATTCCGGTTCCATCCAGCAGCACAGTTTATAGAAGGCCTTGTCGTGCTCCTTCTCCTTCAGGTGCGCCAGCTCGTGCACCGCGATCATGCGCAGGAAGGGCAGTGGGGTATCGCGGAACACGCTGGCCACGCGGATCTCGTGCTTGGCCTTGAGGCGGCTGCCCTGCACGCGCGAGATGGCCGTATGCAGCCCGAGGGCGTGCTGCACCACATGGATCTTGCTGTCGTAGGCGACCTTGGCAACCGGTTCCGCCTGGCGCAGGTAGTCGTCCTTCAGGTCCTGCACGTAGGCATAGAGCGCCTTGTCGGTGCGGATGCCGTGGGCGTCGGGGTAGCGCTGCAGGAGCACCTCGCCGAGCCGCCCGGCGTCGACCAGCGCGCCAACCTGGCTGCGCAGGGCGTCGGGATAGGCCGTGAGGTAGGGAAGCTTGTGCATAGGGGCCGCAATGTAACACAGCGTTTGCCGCTGCGGTCCCGGTGCCACGGCGCCGGACGGCGCGCCGTGGTAAGAATACGTCGGTCGGATGGAATGACCGTCATGTGGAAGGGTGGCCGGCCTGGCAGCTTGTCGGCCGGTGGGGTTTAACCGGAGGTTTGTCACCGGGAGGAATTGTCATCCGGAGGGATTGTCATCCGGAGGGATTGTCATCCGGAGGGATTGTCATCCCTCCTTACCGCCCTGGCGGTTGCCGGCATTCTTTGCCGCCAGCGCGGCGCGCTGGGCCGACTGCCGGCTTTCGCCGCCCTTGCGGCCGATGTCGGCCATGTGGGCGCGGTTGCGGCTCACGGCCTCGCCGCCTTTCTGGCCGGCGCGGCGTGCTTCCTCGGAATCGAACTCGTGGGCGGTGCCTTTCTGGTGCGCCGCCTGTCCGCCTTTGCTGGCGATTTCGCGTTGCTGGTTCTGGTCCATCGCTGCGAAACCGCGCTTGGCCGGCGTACCGCTGCCGGCGCCGGCCTTCTGGGCGTTGCCGGACTGATTGCCCGCGCCCTTGCCGGTGTCTTTACTCGTCGCCATGTCGCTCTCCTTGTCTGCCTGTGTGCTATCGAAGTAGGAACCCGCGAACGCCTATATGGATGCGCTCGTGCCGTTTAGAGGCACGGCTGGGGCGTTAGTTCCATCGGCCTCGGCGCGCGAAGGCTCGCGCTAGCGCGGCCGCGCGCGCCGTTCGCGCAGCTGGCCCAGGGAGCCGCGCAGCAGGCCGCGCGGCTCGGTGCCGTCGATGGCGGGCGGCGGCGAAGCCAGGTCCAGTTCGAGCTGGAGCCGGCGCGCGCGCAGGCGCTGGCCGAGCGCGACCTGGTCGACGCCGGCGCGCGCCAGGGCAGGGAACAACACGGTCTCCTCGTGCGCGACGTGGTGCGCCACTTCTTCGGCCAGCACGGCGACGGTGGCGTTGAAAAAGTCGTCTTCGGGGAAGAGCGTCTCGAGCTGGAGTATGAGCTCGCGCGCGCTGTCATGCTCGAGTTCCGCGTTGTCGAGCAGGCTGTCGTCTACCACGGCGCGCAGCGCCGGATAAAACAATTCTTCTTCGAGCGTAGCGTGCAGCGAGAGCTCGTCGCACAGGTCGTCGACCAGGCGCTCGCGCCGCTCCACTTCTTCGCCGTCGAGCATCGCGAATTCGTGGAGCATGGCGCGCACGCGCGCGTGGTCGGCGCGCAGCTGGGCGATGATGCCGTCGGGCGGCTCGGGCAAATCGGTGGAATGCATGGCGCCTCCTAGCCGGCGCGCGGCCTGCCGGCCGGTTCAGGAAATGGAATCATGATCTCCTCGCAACGGGAAAGGCGCGCCAAGCCAAAGCGTAATAGACGCGCCTCAGGAGAACAAGTTTAGACGACCCATGGTGATTATGCGATAGATCAAAAGCAATTCCGGGAAACCTTGCATTCCCGGCGCATTGATGCGTTCAGGCGTCGGCGACCTTCAGCACCAGCTTGCCCAGGTTCTTGCCTTCGAAGAGCATCAGGAGCGCCTCGGGGAAGCGCTCGAAGCCTTCGGTGACGTGTTCATGGCTCTTGACGCTGCCTTCCTGCATCCATCCGGCCAAAGTCGCCACGCCCTCGGCATAGCGCGGCGCGTAGTCGAATACCACCATGCCTTCCATGCGCGCACGGTTCACCAGCAGCGACAGGTAGTTGGCCGGACCCTTGACCTGGCTGGTCGCGTTGTACTGCGAGATCGCGCCGCAGATCACGATGCGCGCCTTCATGTTGATCCGGGTGAGCACCGCGTCCAGGATGTCGCCGCCGACATTGTCGAAATAGACGTCCACGCCCTGCGGGCAGTGTTCCTTCAGCCCGGCGTGGACCGGGCCGGCCTTGTAGTCGATGCAGGCGTCGAAGCCGAGCTGCTCGACCACGTAGCGGCACTTGTCCTCGCCGCCGGCGATGCCGACCACGCGGCAGCCCATCTTTTTCGCCACCTGGCCGACCGTCATGCCGACCGCGCCGGCCGCGCCCGAGACCACCACGGTTTCGCCGGCCTTCGGCTGGCCGACTTCGCGCAGGCCGAAGAAGGCGGTCATGCCCGGCATGCCCAGCGTGTTGAGCCAGGCCGTCAGCGGTGCCAGGCGCGGATCGATTTTCGTGAACGCGGCGGTCTTGTCGTCGGCCGGGCCGGACCAGTAGCGCTGCACGCCGGTGCCGCCGACCACGTAGTCGCCCATGGCAAAGCGCGGCGACTTCGAGGCGATCACGATGCCCAGCCCGCCTGCGCGCATGACTTCGCCGATCGCCACCGGGCGGATATACGATTTGCCTTCGTTCATCCAGCCGCGCATGGCCGGGTCCAGCGACAGGTACAGCACCTTGACCACGATCCCGCCATCGATCGGCTCGCCCACGGCCTCTTCGTGGAACAGCCAGTCTTCGTTGCGCGGCATGCCGAGCGGGCGGGCCGCAAGGCGGAACTGCTGGTTCGGCGGGAATGCGTTGGTCATGCGGGTCTCCTGATGGCGTTGGTAAGGTGTTTGAGCAAGGTGATTATCAACGTGACTATACCGTCTTCGCCGCGCCCGCGTGCGGCGCGTGCGACAATAGCAGGCTAACCCCAACACGCATCCATCACGCACCATGGCTCTCAAAGCAACCATCTATAAAGCCGACCTGTCGATCGCCGACATGGACCGCAACTATTACGGCGACCACACGCTCACCATCGCGCGCCACCCGTCCGAGACCGACGAGCGCGTGATGATCCGCGTGCTCGCCTTTGCGCTGCACGCCGACCCGCAACTGGCCTTCACCAAGGACCTGTTCGACGTCGAGGAGCCGGCCCTGTGGCAGAAGGACCTGACCGGCGCCATCGACCTGTGGATCGAAGTCGGCCAGCCGGACGAAAAGCGCATCCTCAAAGGGGCCGGCCGATCAAGCAAGGTGGTGGTGTACAGCTACAGCGCCACCAGCGACATCTGGTTCAAGGGCATCGCCAACAAGATCGACCGCGCCCGCAACGTCTCGGTGATCAACATCCCGAGCGAGACCAGCGCCCAGCTGGCGAACATGGCGAAGCGGAACATGCAGCTGCAGTGCACGATCCAGGACAGTCAGATCTGGCTCACCGACGGTGTCGACACGGTGCTGGTCGAGCGGGAATACCTGCGCGGCTCGCTGTAAGTGGTCACAGTACCGCTATAATTTTAGATTCCACTCATTCGACGGTGCCGCACATGACCCGACAGCTTCTTGCCCTGCTTGCCAGTGGCCTGCTTTCCGCTTCCGCCTTTGCCCAGGTGAGCGTCACCGAACCCTGGATCCGCGCCACGGTGCCGCAGCAGAAGGTCACCGGCGCCTTCATGCGCGTGCAGTCGGCCACGCCGGCGCGCCTGGTCGGCGTCCAGACCGAGGTGGCCGGCCGCGCCGAGCTGCACGAAATGGCAATGGATGGCCAGACCATGCGCATGCGCCGCGTGGAGTCGATCGAGCTGCCGGCCGGTAAGCCGGTCAACCTGGCCAGCGGCGGCTACCACGTGATGCTGATGGACCTGAAGCGCCAGGTGAAGGAGGGCGAGACCGTCGCCGTCACCCTGAACGTGCAGGATGCCGCGGGCAAGCGCCAGGACGTGAAGGTGAACGTGCCGGTGAAGCCGTTGACGCATAGCGCGCACCATTAATGTAGGGTGGGCGGCTTCGCCGCCCGCGCGTTCAAATTACATATGGTCCGACGCGCAGGTTTTTCATACACTGGTTGAACGCGCGGGCGGGAGACCCGCCCACCCTACGATCTGCGGCAAATCTACTACCTTGGCGCCGCCGCGATCCGGCGCGCATCCCCCGAGCCCACGACCTTCTTGCTGATGCGCGGGTCGCCGTAATAATTGACGTCGCCCGAGCCGGCGATGGTCATGCTCAGTTCATGGCGCGCCCACACGGTCGCTTCGCCCGAACCGGCCACCCGGATGCTGGCGCTGTCCGACTGCACCCGGCCCATGTCGACCGTGCCCGAGCCGCCGATCGATACCGACAGCTTGCGCGCATTGCCGCCGTCGGCCTTGAAGTCGCCGCTGCCGCCCAGGTTCACTGCGACCGAGTCGCTTTCCAGCTTGCGCACCCTGATCTCGCCCGAGCCGCCCAGGTTGATGTCCAGGTGCGGCCCGCGCAGCACATCCGCGTCGACCGATCCGGAGCCGCCCAGCCCCAGGCGCTCGACCTGGCGCGCATGCACCACGATCTTCAGGTTTCTCGTTTTCAGGTTCAGGTTACGCTTGGAAGGGCGGATCTTCAGGGTGCCGTCCTCGACCACGGTTTCGACCAGCGGCAGGAGGTTGTCGTCGGTTTCGATGGTGACCGATTCGGTGTCGCCCAGGCGCAGCTCCAGCTCGCCTGGCACTTCGAGGGCCAGGCCGGTGAAATGCGACACCTGGCGCACCTGGCGCTTGATGCTGCCGCTTCCCTGCACCTGCTCGCCGCCCCACGACCATTCACCGGCATAGGCCGGGGTGGTAGCGCAGGCAAGAAAGGCCACGAGGGCGGTGGCCAGCGCGACGCCGCGCAGGCGGGTTGTCGAAAGGGTGGTCTTGTTCATTCTTGTCTCCTTGAAAACCGTTTGTCGATGAGGCCATCCTAGGCAAACGCCGGGTTCGGCGCATGCCCCATGCGACGAATTGCAGAGCTTGCGGCCCAGGATGCAGGGTGGCGGGACAGGCTGTCGGCCGCCCATGCGAACTGCATGTCTATCCTGAACGGCCGGTTTGCACTAGAATGGTGCGCTTTTTGCCCCGGTTGCGTGCCGGAGGAAGCAAGCATGAACCTGATTCTCTTAATAATGGCCTTTTGTGTCGGCGTGGCCATGTCGGTGCAGGCGGCCGTCAATACCCAGCTGGCCGCGTCGATCGGCGCCAATTCGGTGGTCGCCGCCTTCGTGTCCTTCGCCTGCGGCACCATCGTGCTGGGCGGCATGGCGCTGTCGCGCGGCGGCCTCGGGCCCACTTTTGCCGCGCTGGCCACCCAGCCGGCCTGGAAATTCGCCGGCGGCTTCCTCGGCGCTGCCTTCGTGTTCGGCACGGTGTTCCTGGCGCCGCGCATCGGCCTGCTGAGCCTGATCGTGCTGGTGATTGCCGGCCAGCTCATCACCTCGATGGCGATCGACCACTTCGGGCTGATCCACATGGCCGCGCGCAAGGTCTCCGGCGTCAGGATGCTGGGCGCCGGCGTGGTGGCGCTGGGAGTGGCGGTGACCCTGTTCGGCGAGCGCATCGTTGCGGGTTTTGGACGTTAGCGCCCAGGCTGAAATTATTATTTCAGTTTTGCAATCTTTCGACGAAGCATGGTTCTATAATATCCGGCACAAGTTAACCTTTTCCTAAGTGCCGGCCAGATGGAACATCACCAGTCTTCGCAGATCCCCACCCTGTCGTATATCGAGAACGAAGACCATCCGGTATTCGGCACCCTGGTCGAGCAGATCCTCCACCTGCTGAACTCGCGCCTGGTGTTCTCGGACATTATCATCCACCAGAACAGCCCGCTAATGCTGCGCCAGCCGAAGGGGCTGGTGGCGGTGACCGATTCGCCGATCACGAAGGAAGAGCTGGAAGAATTCTTCGACGTGATCGAGCCGAACTGGAACGAGCGCATCCAGGTGCGCGCGTTCGACCGTTCGATCGACCTGCACACGGCGCGCATCCGCGCGAACTGCTTCAGCTTCCAGGGCAAGAAGCGCCTGGGCTGCGTGATCCGCCGCTTCCCGAAGGAACCGGTGGCGCTGTCGGAGCTGGGCCTGTGGAAGGACGAGCAGGAATTCGCCCGCCTCAACAGCGGGCTGGTGCTGATCATTGGCGACACCTGCCAGGGCAAGTCGACCACCATCGCCTCGATGATCGACGAGATCAACAAGCACCGCTCGGGCCACATCATCACCATCGAAGATCCGGTCGAGACCCTGATCCCCCAGCGCAAGTGCATCATCACCCAGCGCGAGGTGGGCGTCGACGGCGACGTCGAAAGCTATTACCTTGGCGCCCTCGACGCATTGCGCGAACGGCCGGACGTGATCGTGATCGGCGAGATCCGCGATGCCGAAACCGCCCAGGAAGCGCTGGCGCTGGCCGAATCGGGCCCGCTGGTGCTGGCCACGCTGCATGCGCGTTCCACCGAACTGGGCCTGCAGAAGATGCTGCGCCTGCTCGGCAACTCGGAAGCCCAGGCCCAGGCCCTCGCGCACGCGCTGCGCGGCGTGCTGTGCCAGGCCTTGCTGCCCTCGGTGGAGGGCAACCGCTACCACCTCGCGACCGAATGCCTGACCCCGAGCCCGGCGATCATGCGCATGCTGGAGTCGGGCGACGTGGGTGGGATCCGCGCGCACATGAATTCCGGCCGCGACGCCGGCTGCCACACGATGAATGCCTCGCTCGAGCAGCTGCTGGCCTCGCACAAGGTGCGGGTGGAGGATGCGCGCAATGCCACCACCGACCGCGTCTCGTTCGCGGACATGGTGTAATCAGCCGGGCAGGATCACAAGGCCTGCTCCCACATCAGCCGCCACACCGGGCGCACCCGGTAGACCGTCGTGCGTGCCAGCGCGCGCTCGCCTGCGTACAGCAGGCGCTCGCTATGGTCCCGCTGCAGCAGGTTGGACACCGACATCCGCAGCCGCGCGTCGCTGCTGCGCTTCCATAACGCATACAGGTCGAGCTGGCGCCGGGCGCCGTTGTCGCTGAAGAGCAGGGCGCTCGAGCGCTGGGCGACCCGGCCGCGATAGGTATAGCTGCCGCCCAGGTCGACGCCCGTCGTGGGCGCGGCGTAGTCCAGTCCCAGGTTACCGCTCCAGGCCGCCTGGCCTTCGATGCGGTTGCCAGGGCCCGGCACCTCGTCGACCCGCGACCAGTTGCGCGCCAGGTTGATGCGGGCCGACAGCGCCCCGCGCGTGGCCTTGCCCTCGAACTCGATACCGCTGACTGTTGCATCGCCACCGTTGACCGGCATGGCGGTCCATAGGCCATCCCTCTGATCGATGCGGGTGAGCGTGATGTCGCGGATGCGCTTGTGGAAAGCGCTGACGCTGAGCATGTCGCTTTTGCCAAAAAAGCGTTCCCAGGCCAGGTCGATGCCCAGTGCGAGTTCGGGACGCAGGGTCGGATTGCCTTGCTGGTCGGGGTTGGTGGCGCTGTTGTTATTGTCGACTGCATAGCGGCGCGGCATCAGCTGGATGATGTTGGGCGCCTTGTAGGTGCGGCTCACGGCCAGGCGGAACCCGTCGCGCGGCCCCGTGTCGCCTGCCTGCTGCGGTTTGTACAGCGTCTGGAATACCGGGCTCCAGGCGCCTGCATCGACATCGACCGGGGCGTCGGCATTGCCTTCGCCGCGGGTAGCCAGGTCTTCGCGGCGCAGGCCGGCGTAGGCGGACCAGCCGTCGGCGATATCCCATTCGTCCTGGATGAAGAAAGCGCTGCGCGCTACCGTCGCGCGGTAGGCTTCATCGCTGAGCAGCAGCAGGGCGCCTGCGGCATCAAGACGCCGTTCGCGGCGGTATTCGCTGCGCGCCTTGCGGCCGAATTCCCAGCCCGCGGCCAGCGCGTGGCTACCCCACAGCGGGCGGCGCCAGCTGCCGCTGAAGGTCCATTCGCGTTCGACCGGTCCGGAGGCGACGTAGTGGGTTGCGAGCAGGGTGTCCTGCAAGTCCAGTCCGCGGTATTCGAACGCGGCATCGCGCGTCGTGTAGAAGCCCGACAGTTTCATGGCCAGCCGGGCGCCGGTATCGAGCCTGCGCGTCCAGGCCAGGTCGGCATAGGCGTTCAGCGGACGCGTTTCATAACGATGGTCGGCGTGCGGGAACGCGGTTGGTGCGCCGGTGTCGGTGGTTTCATCCTCGCGCTTGGCATTGTCGATATGGCGCTTGCGCAGGTAGCTGTGCGAAGTGATGACATCAAGCGCCGTCGGCTGCCAGCTCAGGCGCGGCGCCAGTTCCAGCAAGTCTTCCACCTGGTGGTCGGTCCATGCGGTGCGGCGCAGCAGTGCCGGATCGGCGCCTTCCTCCAGGGTGAGGGCGGCAATCGGATTCACGTGGCGCCTGAGCGTGGCGCTGACCGAATAGGCGAGCGTTCCGGTGCGGCCGCTATGCTGGGCCACCAGCTGGGGCGCCAGCCGCCCGGCGGTAAGCGCGCTGCCCGCCTTGACCTCGTTGGCGGTCGCGCCTTTGGCCGGGCCGGCGCGGCGCAGGATCACGTTGATGGTGCCCGCCATGCCCTGGGCGCTGGTCTCGGCGGTGGCGGCGCGCTGGATTTCTATCCGTTCGACCAGGTCGGGGCTGATCGATTCGAGCGAGAAGCCGCTGGGGGCAGGCAGGCCGTTGAGCAGGATCGCTACGTAGCCGCCACCCATGCCGCGCATGCGCACCTCGGGCGCCTTGCCCGCGGTGGTATCGACCGTGATGCCAGGCTGCCGCTTCAACACTTCGGACAGGCTCGAATCGCCCAGGCGCAGGAGTTCGTCGCGGCCGACGACGATGCTGGTGGTCGTCGACTGCGCGCGCCCGTCACCGGCGCCGGCCTTGATGACGACCTGCTGCATCGGTTGCGGGGTGGACTGGGCAGACGCACAGGCGTGCGCGGCCAGCAGCAGCGCGCAGGCGCTGCCGGTTCGGATGGTTCGCATAATGTTATTCGTGAGTGGGTGAGGGGACGCGGCTTGCAGCGCTTGCCGGCCCCGGGCTGCAATGCTCAAGCTGTGTGTCGAACCAGCCGCCGGGCCGGCAGGTGCCGGCGACCAGGGCGCGTACTCTGGCCACGCGGGTGTCGTAGGCCGCGCGGTGCTTCAGTGGATGGAAGGCGTTCGGCGCCTTGATCATGGCGACCAGGCCGATGAATTCATCGATCGTCGTGCTGTCCAGCGGTTTGCCCAGGTAGCTTTCGGCGGCCTGGGGCAGCCCCCTGATCTGCCGGCCTTCGTGGGTACCCATGTAAACCTGGGACACGTAGAGCGCCAGCTGCTCGTGCTTGGACAGCCTGGCGTCGAGCACCACGGCCATCAGGTCGCGCCCGAGGTCGATCTTCTTGCAGCAATCGAACACGCCGCGGTAGAGCGCCTGCAGGGCCCCGGCAGTGCCGCTGAACCGGGCGCCGTACAGGTAGACGTCGCGCGCGACGGCCGAGGAGATCGTCGCCAGGCCCTGGCCTTTCGCCAGGCTGACGCCGCGATGCTCAAAAAAGTTCGGGTCTTCGACGAGCGTCAGGATGGCGGTTTGCCGTGGCGAGAGCTGCCCGGCCGGCGGGACGCCTGCGCCCGCCATGGCCGGATCGAAGCTGGCCCAGGCCCAGCAGGCAACGATGGCGAGATAGCCCAGCATCAAGGCCGGCAGTGCAAGCAGCAGTTTTTTCTTCGTGGTGACTGGCATCGGACTCTTTTCAAGCGATCAGTTGTGAGGACGCCGGGATTGCGCAGTGCCGCCGAGCAGGGTTTGCGGATCGACCTGGGCGCCATGGCGCGAGACCTCGAAGTGGAGGTGGGGGCCGGTCACCTTGCCCGTGGCCCCCGTCAGCGCGATCTGCTGGCCGGCGCGCACCACATCGCCGGCCTGGACCAGGCGCCCGTCCAGGTGGGCATACAGGCTGCTGCTGCCGTCGGCATGGTCGATGACGACGACCTTGCCATAGCGCGCGCCGCCCTCGTAGCGGTCGGTCGAGACGGTGACCCTGCCGGCGGCTGGCGCCATCACGGGCGTACCGCGCGCCGCGCCCAGGTCCATGCCGCCGTGGGGTTTGCCGCCTGGACGGTTGACGGAACCGAATTCGCTGGTCACGCGCAGTGTCGCCAGCGGCGCCTGCCATGGCGTTCCAGTTACTGCGCCGGTCCTCGCTGCGCTTGGCGCCGGCGACGCGCCTTGCGCAGCCTGGCTCCACGCGAACTGGGGCTGCAGCAGCACGCTGGCGCCGCACAGGCCAGGCAACAGCAGCAGGGCGGCCACGCCCGCCCAGGGCGCATGCGCCGCCGGCCGGGCGTCGCGGATCAGGCAGATGCGCTGCGCCACGGCCTGCCCGCCGCGCATGCCAAAGGCCAGCGAGGCCGGCCCCATTGGCTGCGGAAGGCCGGTTCCTTCCCGGACCTGCACGGCCAGTTGCGCCAGCAGGGCCGCGGCATAGTTGCGACGTTCGCTGTCCGGGCGGCTAGAGAGCACCGCGCGGTCGCAGCCGAGTTCCAGCGCCCACTGCAGGCGCTCGTGGAAGCTGTGCACGGCCGGGACAAACCACAGCACCGGCTGCAGCAAACTGCCTGCGTGTTGCCACAGGTGGTCGCGGCGCTGCAGGTGCGCCAGTTCGTGCGCCACGATCAGTTGCTGCTGCGCGGGCGGCAAATCACGCATGTGGCGCGGCAGCAGCAGGACGGGATGGAGCAGGCCGGCCAGCATCGGCGACACCGGGGCATCGATTTCCAGAACCGGCGGCAGGGGGGCGCGGTGCCCGGCAAATGCGGGGTGGGACTGGAGGGCCAGGCCGTCGAGGCGCTCCGCCAGGCATGCCAGCGCGCGCAGCTCGCGCCGGACACGCTGCCAGCGCCGTGCATGCCAGGCGCCACCGGCGATGTAGCAGGCAAGCCAGAGCCAGGCGAGCGTCGGCAGGCTGTCGTCAGCGGCCAGGTCGTCCGCGCCGCCCGGGAGCAGGTCCATGACCGCGAACACCGGCGCATGAACGGCCGGCGCGGCATTGGCCGCCTGCGGCGCCGCCGCGAACAGGCTCAGTTGCGAGGAGCCGGGAAGCATCACCAGTACCAGCGTGAGGGCGCCGGCCAGTTGGGCGAGCAGCCAGGGACTGCGCCGGGCGTCGAGGCCCGGCCAGCGCCGGCGCGCCAGCTGCAGCAGCGCCCAGGCCAGGCTGCAGGTGATGAAGGTGGTGGCACTCGCCTGCAGGAACAGCAAAGGAAAAGGGGAGAAAGTCATGTTCACTCCTTGGCGTCGGGCCAGTCTTGCAGCAGCTGCTCCAGCTCGGCCAGCTCGGCAGGATTCACGAGCTTCGATCCGGTGAACATATTGACCGGCAGCGGCGCGTCCATCTCCATCACGCGGCGCCCGAAATCGCGGGTGAAGGCGGCCAGGGTCCCGATCTTGTCGACGGCGGCGGTGTACACATTCACGCCATGTGCCGCCTTGAGGGTGACCATCTGCTTTTCCACCATCCGCTCGAGCGTCTTGCGGGTGGACGAATACGACCACTGCAGCTCCGGCTCCGCCTGCTCGTGGAGTTCGCGGGCGGACAGGGGCTGTTGCCGCCACAGGCATTTCAGCAGCGTCAGTTCGGTAACGGAAGGAATGGACATGTTGGCCTCGTTGTGTGACTGGTGACGCAATCATACGACAAGTGTCACATGACGGCAAGCCGTATGCAGCTCAAGCCCACAGGCGCAGCGGCAGCAGGCGTCCGCCAGCACCAGGCAGCATTGCAGGACGGCCAGCATGGCGGCTGTCTCCACGCTCCTCCAGGCTTTCCGGCCTGGCGAGCACGATCCGGATCGCGTTCACGGCCGGCGTCAGCGTCACTGCGCGGTTTCCGGCCAACGGCGGATAGGCCGGCGACTTGCACTTGCCTTCAGCCATCGGGCCGGTGGCCGTGCCGCGCGGCGAGATGCCGGTCTGCAGCAGCGCCACGATGTTTTCCTGGTTCCAGTCCCCGAGTCCCGCTTCGGCGCCGGAGGTCGGCGGGCGACAGGACGTTCACGGCTGGCGTAATCTGTCCCGGACGAGTGCGTCCACTGTCCTGTTCAGGATGATGCGATTGATGCCGAGGTGTCAGCGTCATCCGGACGGCGGCGAAACTGGCGGGAAGAGGAGCCGCTCCCGGTAAATCTCCGGGATGCGGATTGGCGCCAGGCGCCTCGGCTGACTGGCCGCGCTCAGGCGATTTCCTCGATCGAGCGGACAATCTGGTCGGCCGCGGTCAGGGCGGGCATCATGCACCAGCGGTCGATCTTGTCGTTGCCGATACTGACCATCCCCGTATGCCGGAAAAGGTCGGCATCGGCGGCGGGATCGCTGTCATAAAAGCCCAGCCTGCGCCGTACGATGTCGGTGTTGCCGCGTGTCCCGGTCAGGAAGGTCCAGCCGGGGCCGACGCCATAGCGCTGCATATAGGCTCGCAGGGCGGAAGGGGAATCCAGTTCCGGGAGCAGGCTGAGGGAGACCATGTGGACGTCGCGCCCCATCCTGTTACCCAAGGCCCGCTGTACATTCAGGAGGTTGGCCGTATTGCTCGGACAGACGCTGGTGCAGGCGGTGTACATCATGTTGACGACCACGACCTTGTCCTGAATGATATTGTCGTAGAATTTGACGTGCCTGCCGGTGTGGTCGACAAATGATGCATTGGTAAAGTAGTGTCCGCGGAAAGTGTCCGCCGATCGGCGCTCCGCTTCCCATGCCACGGTGGTGGCCGATACCGCCGATGTCGCGGCGCTGGCCAGTAACGTAAGTAAGGTCGAACGTTTCGCATTCATTCTTTTTCCCCTGTTCTGAACGAATATCCGTATCCAGCTTGCGCCGGTTCAAGTGACGATATCCCACCGAACCATCATTGCGTGATCCTCGTGTGTCAAATTGTGGCAATGCATCATGTACTTTCCGGTGTAGTCCCGGAATTTCATGACCAGTCTCAGTTCCTCGCCAGGTCCGATCACATACACATCCTTGCGACCGCGCTCATGGATCGGCGGTGCCTTCCCGTTCCTGGAAAGGATCCGTCCTTCTTCGAAGTGGATGTGAATGGGATGCGACCAGTTGCCTTTGCCCCGCAGGATCCAGAGTTCCTGCGTTCCGAGGCGCGGCTTTGCCGCAACCTGCTTGACGTTGAACAGCTTTCCGTTGACCGTCCAGCCGCCATTACCGCGGTCGAATTCCCAAACCCGCTTCGGCATGCTCTTCAATTCGTCAGCCGTTGGAAGTGGGGGTTGTTCGCGCAGTTTATCTGGAACGCGGCTGGCGTCATCCACGGGAGGATTAGCCTTGACATCGAAACGGAGCAACTGCGTTCCGGACAGGATCTGCCCGGTTGGTCCGCGGCCACTGGTCTGCTCGAGCTTGTTGACCAGGAAGACTTGGGCGCCGATGGGAAACGCCGCGAAATCGATCACGATATCGGCACGCTCGGCCGGGCTGAGCCGGACCTTTTTCATGACCAGCGGTGCTTCGAGCAGGTTGCCGTCGTTAGCGATATAGGTGAACGACTGGTCCTTTCCATCGTAGCTCAGGTAGAACTCATAGAACCGGGAAGGTCCGCCATCAAGCAGGCGAAATCGGTATTTCCGTCTTTCGACTTCAAAATAGGGCTGGATTTTCCCATTGATGCAGAATTTATCGCCAAGAATCCCATCCGAATTAAACGAGTCGAAAGCCATGATTCCTTTCGCATTGAACTGCTTGTCATGGAACACCAGCGGAATATCGTATTTCCCAACACCGCTTGGCAGGCGCAAGGCTTTTGGATTGGTATCGTATTCATTGCCCGAGTCGATATCGTCGAACAGGAGGTAAAAGCCTGACAAGCCGCGGTGAACATTTGGCGCGGTAAAATCCAGCCGGTGATCGTGATACCAGAGCGTTCCGAGCGCTTCACGCGGATCGCCATGGGTTTCGTGGTACTCGTCATAGCCGGCCAGGCAATTAGCGTACAGGTGATCCTTGTACTTGCCCGGCGCGCTCATTGTCGGGCCGAATTTGAGCGCGCTGTAATAATCGCCCGTGAAACCGTCGCTTTCCGACGCATTATGCAGATTATGCAAATGGGTGCTGATTTCCGGCGATCCATAGCCGACATGGTTTTGCGGGAGCTCATTATAAATCCGGACAATGACCGGTTCACCATATTTGGCAACGAAAGTCGGACCCGGGAATATCCCGTCATAGCCCCAGATCGGCTGTATGGGAAGATCCGGATGAAAGGAATGCATGTTCTCGCGAACATGCAGTTCATAGAATTTGCTGGCATAAAACTCTGCCCAGCGCTGGTGATCTTGGCGGCCGCATTCTTCTCCCATTGCGACTGCTTGGGCCGGGGGTGATAGCTCCGGCACCGTGGTTTTTGGTGCGTAGACGGGAAGGCGTTCGACGAAAGGCCTGGTCTTGGGACTGCTCTCCGCGGCCGACGCGGATACGGAAGCCAGTTGTGCACTGACCAGACCGGCGCTTGCCGCTGTAATACTTCCCTTAAGAAGGTTTCTACGACTATTGGAAGTGCATGCCAGGTTATTCTTGGACATCATGGATCCTCCTACATAGAAAGGGAATAAAAATGACGATGCATTTGATGGCTGGTTCCCGAATGCAGGCTTTCGCCGCCCTGCCACTAATTTTGGCAGGTGGCAGAGAGACAGTATGTAGACTGTCTCTCTGCTTGCGTCTGGAAACGCGAACACCCCTTGTTTATTATTGGAACTATTAGTTTTATGAAAATTAATTTATTTTAATTGTTTTATTGCAAAATGCGTTCTCTTGTCGGTGACATTGAGTTCGTTGTTTGGTTCAAGTATTCTTCTCGCATTTAAATAGATGGTCAAGTGGACAAGGCGCCACTTCGTTATTTTTTTTGCTCTTGGTGATGCTTCGAATTTCTGGAAAATAAAACAAATTTATGAGACTCAAAAGGCTTTCGATCGAGAAACAAGCTTTTATTTTGGCGCTGCGCGATGTGCCAGTCGATTTGAATCATATTAAAAGCGTTCCAATTCAATCGTTTACGGTGGACTTTGGGCAGCATGGCGCGCGCATCGGAGGCTTGCAGTTTGACTGGCGCGCGCATTGTCTGGCGACTGCCGCATAAAAATAAAGCAACCTCATCTTTATAATCGTTTTACGCGCCGGGATATCGAAGCGTGGCTGCACATTCGATCTGGCTTCGGCACAGGCATATATTCATTGCCGAGTCTGCATAATTGCACAGCGGTTTTGTGGGGGGCGGCATTCCGGCCGTGGCGCAGCCGGTGTGCGTGCTGCGATGGAGGCACGCAGGGACAAGTGTCACGTGGCTGCAAGCGCTATGCGCCTCAAGCCCACAGGCGCAGCGGCAGCATGCGCCAATCCGCCAGCACCAGGCAGCATTGCAGGACGGTCAGCATGGCGGCTGTCTCCACGCTCCTCCACGCTTTCCGGCCTTGGGCGATGGCGAGCCCGATGCACATCGTCACCGGCAAGGCGGCGGTGACGGCTGCCAGCAGGCCGCTGGCCAGGGTCAGGTCGCCCAGCTGAATGAAGGACTGGCGGTAGAAAAAGGGGAGCGGCAGCAGCAGGGCCAGGACGCCGGCGATGGGCGCCGCCAGCGGATCCTGCCACGACAGCCTTCGCAGGCTAATGCGGGCGATGCCTGCGACGATGACGTAAGCCAGTCCCAGCACACCGGCCAGCACACTGGCCCACAGTGACAGCAGGTATATCAGCGGCACTTTCTTGTAGCTTTGCGTACCGCTCGTGACGATGCGTTCTCCGTCGGCCGAGACCAGCAGCACGTGGGAGGCCAGCAGTTTGTCCCGCACCCGGAACAGCCCACTGCCTACGTGGCGCAGCTCGAGCGCCGCGGACTGGAAGGGCTTCAGGCGCAGGCTGTTTCCTTCGCGGCTCACATGCAGGAAGTTGGCCACCGTGTCGATGAAGCGCATGCTGTCGAAGCGGTTCGGCGCGGGAATGTAGAAGCCTTCCCAGGCGCGGGAATCGAAAGCGGGCGACGGCAGTGCCGCCGGCAGCCTGGCCGCGGGCTGGAGCGCCCGGACCAGCAGGGCGTCGAGCCGGCCGTAGTCGGCGGTTTCGCTGTCGGTATTGATGGCGATGAAGAAGCCCTGCTGCGTATCGGGGAACAGGCAGAGCATGGCCCGGAAGCCGATGGTGTTCCCGCTGTGGCATTTGGCGAGTGCGCCATGGCGGTCGAGCTTGCGCAGGCCCAGGCCATAGCCGACCTGCAGGCCCGCGCGTGCCGCCTCGGTCGCGTGCGGTTCGCCCATCCGGCGCAGCAGCTGCGGATCGATAAAGGGTGCGCCCCCAATGCTGCCGTCGCCCATCAGGAAGCGCGCGAAGCGGCCCATGTCGGCAGCGGTGGTCGTGAACTGCCCGGCCGGGCGCAGGTAAGACGGCAGGGCGGGATGGACGACGCCGTACTCGACATGCCCCATGGCCAGGCCCGGGTCGCCGGCCTGCGTCACGAAGCCGAAGCTGCTGTCGTGCATGCCCAAGGGGGCCAGCAGTGCTGCGTCCAGGTAGCGCTCGTAAGGCTGGCCGGCGATGCGCTCGATGACCATGCCGAGCAGCGTATAGCCCATGTTGGAGTAGGAAAAACGCGTGCCTGGCCGGTGGCGCACGCGCAGCAGGCCGCGGCCGGGCGGGAAGGCAGCGGCGAGCGGCGTATCCGCCTTCGGCTGCATGCTGAAGACCTGCCACAAGCGGGCGTCGTCCAGGCCGGCGCTGTGATCGAGCAGGTGGCGGATGCGCACTGGGTCGCTCGCTTCCCACTGGTTGTCGAAGGCCATGCCTGGCAGCAGCGCGGACACCGGCGTGTCCAGTCCCAGACGTCCCTGGCTCACAAGGCGCAGCAGCCCGGCCGCGAGTACGGTCTTGGCCACCGAGCCGACCTGCACCCGGTGGTCCACCCGCATCGGCCTGTTGCTGCTGTTGCTGCTGCCTGCGTCGCTGGCGCCGGCCGCGCCGTGCGCGTCGAGCGTGGTCCATACGGCGCCCTCGAGGCCCTGCTCGCGCAGCAGGGTGGCTATCTGGGGCACCAGGTCGGGCGCCGCGTGCAGCTGCGGCGAAAACAGCAGGAGGGCCAGCAGGAGGATCAGGGCGTTCAAGGCGTACTCTTTAACGTGGATGAACACGCACGGTAGGGCAGCGCCGGTGAAATCAAGGTGAAATCCGCCGGTTTTCGATACGGGACCGGCGCGGCGTGAACGGGGAGGCCTCGTTTGATAGTGAACAGGACAAAAATAGGCTATGGTGAAGCAAATCACCTCAAGCCAGCCACCATGATCACGCCCCCCATGCCCGACAACGAGGCCGACCGCCTTGCCTTGCTGTATGAACTGCTCCTGCTCGATACGCCCCCCGAGCGCCGGCTGGACAAGATCGTCGAGTTCGCGTCAAGCGAGTTCAATGTGCCGATTTGCCTGATCAGCCTGGTCGATAGCAACCGGCAGTGGTTCAAGGCGCGGGTCGGGATCGACGCCTGCGAGACGCCGCGCGACATGTCCTTCTGCAGCCATGCGCTGGGGAGCAGCGAGCTGCTGGTGGTGCCCGATGCCCTTCTGGATGCGCGCTTCCACGATAACCCGCTGGTCTCCGGGGGGCCGCGGATCCGCTTCTACGCCGGCGCCCCCTTGATGTGCCGGGACGGCCTGGTGATCGGGACGCTGTGCCTCATCGATACCGTTCCACGCGTACTCGACCCGGTCGAACAGGCCATCCTGAAAAGCCTGCGCGACCTGGTAGTAATCGAGCTGATGTCGCCACAGGCGCTGGTCGATGAATAAGGACAGGCACTTCGGCATCCTGCTGGTCGAGCCCTCCAACCTGTTGCGGCGGACTGTCTCGCTGACCGTGCGCGGCCTCGGGACGGCCGACGTGACCGAAGCCGCCACCTACCAGACGGCGCAGCAGGTATGTGAACTGCGCCGCTTCGATGGCGCGGTGATCGCGCTCGAGAGGCCGCCGCAGGGCGACACCTGTGAAGGACTCACCCTGGTCCACCAGATCCGGCTGGGCCGCTGCGCAAGCCCCGCCGACATCCCGATCGCAGTGCTGGTCGGGTCCTGCGATACCACACTCTTGCAATTGCTGCGGGCGAGCGACATCAGCCGCATCCTGATCAAGCCCTTCCGCGTGCGCGACGTGATCGATACGATCGACGGCATGCGCGAGCGGGCCCACGGCGCGACCGTGTAGTACAACCGCCGCCTGGCCATCAGTCCAGCGGCACGCTGCGGTAGCGGTTGACGTCAGGCGCCGCTAGCGGCGGCGCCGCATTGCCCCAGCTGGCACGCACATAGGTCAAGACCGCCGCCACCTGCGCATCGTTCAACTCGTGGCTGTATGGCGGCATGCCAAACGGGCGCGGGTTGCCCTTCGTCCCCGGCGGGAAGCCGCCATTGAGCACGATCCGGATCGCGTTCACGGCCGGCGTTAGCGTCACGGCGCGGTTACCGGCCAGCGGCGGGTAGGCCGGCGGCTTGCCCTTGCCGTCTGCGCCGTGGCAGTCCACGCAAAAGCTGCCGTACAGGCGCCGGCCTTCTTCCAGCAACTGCTTGCCTGGCGGCGGCGCGCTGTCCGGAGCCGCTTCCGCGTTCGGGGGCAGCGATTTCAGGTAGGTGGCCATCGCCCCGACGTCGCCCGTCGACAGGTGCTGCAAACTGCGCGCCACCACTTCGGCCATCGGGCCGGTGGCCGTGCCGCGTGGCGAGATACCGGTCTGCAGCAGCGCCACGATGTGTTCCTGGTCCCAGTCCCCGAGTCCCGCTTCGGCGCCGGAGGTCAGCGAGGGGGCGTACCAGCCGATGCTTGGCATCAGGCCGCCCGACAGGGTGTCGCCGCTGGCGCCCAGGCGGTTGCGGGTGCTGTGGCAAGCGCTGCAGTGGCCCAGTCCCTCGACCAGGTAGGCGCCGCGGTTCCATTCGGCGCCGCGCGCAGGCTGCGGCGTAAAAGCCGCCGGCTTGAAGTAAAGCAGGCGCCAGCCGGCCAGCATGGCCTGCTGGTTGTAGGGGAAGTCCAGTTCGTGTGGCTTGTTCGGCTGGCGCACGGGCGGCAGGCTGCGCAGGTAGGCGAACAGCGCATCGGCATCCGGGCGCGATACCCTGGTGTAGTTCGTGTACGGGAAGGCCGGGTAGAGCAGGCGGCCGTCGGGGGCGCGACCGTTGTGCAGGGCGTTCCAGAATTCGTCGGCGGTCCAGTCGCCGATACCGGTCTCGCGGTCGGGCGTCAGGTTGGGGCCGTACAGGCGGCCGAAAGGCGTGTCGAGCGCGCGGCCGCCGGCATATTCCGGGCCGCCGCGCACGGTGTGGCAGGCCACGCAGTCGCCGGCGCGCGCCAGGTAGGCCCCGCGCGCGATGTTCTCAGGTGTGGCCACCCAGGCCGCGGGCGAGGTGGACGCGATGAATTCGTCGCGCGGCCAGGCGAGGGCCAGCGCCACCGCCACAGCGGCGGCCAGCACAAGCACGGCGATGCGCTTCTTCATGGCGCCTCCGGGGCGCTGCCGCAGGCGATCGGCAGCGGACGCGCGATCGACGCAGCTGGGGAGGGGCGGGGGTCGGCGGGTACGGGCTGGGCGGCGAGCCAGCCGGAGACCGCCGCCACGTCTTCGAAGGAGAGGCGGGCAGTGATGCCGGCCATGCAGTCGGGCGCATGGGCGCGGCGCGCCTTGTTGCGCCAGGCGCCGAATTGCGCATTGACGTAGTCGCGCGGCAGGCCGAGCAGGCCGGGGATGGCAGGTTCGACGCCGGTCAGGCGCTGGCCATGGCAGGCCACGCAGGCCGGCAGCTTGCGGCTGGCATCGCCGTTGAAGACCAGCTGGCGCCCGCGTTCCAGGACTTGCGGCGTCACCTGCGAAGCGGTGGCGGCGTGTGCGGCGGGCGGCAGGGCCGCGAAGTGGCCGGCGATCTCGCGCAGGTAGGGGTCGGGCAGGTGCTCGACCAGGTAGGTCATGAGCGGGTACTGGCGCCGGCCTTCGCGGAAGTTCAGGAGCTGGTTGTACAGGTAGCCGGCCGGCTTGCCCCCGATGCGCGGGAAATAGACGTCGTTGACCGGGTTGCCGCGCGCATCGACGCGCGCGTGGCAGGACGTGCAGGCCACCAGGCGCTGGGCCAGGGTGTCGGGGACTGCCTGGGGCACGGTCGAAGGGGCCATGGCGTGCGCCGTGGCGGCCAGGGATAAGCCACATGCGAGGCAGGCGGCAAGGGCGCGGGCCAGCGTAGGGGAAGCACTCATGGACACACCGGAAGTCAGCATGCAGGAATGATAACGCGGATGGAGGCGTGGCGACTCGTCCTTGCTATAATCGCCTCCCTTTCGGCCAACGGGGCGCAGCATGGGTGTGAGTTATACGGAAGGCGTGTTCAGGGACAGGAACCCGGTCAAGCGCTGGCTGCAGCACCAGCGCCTATACAGCGCGCTGGGCTTCACGCAGAAGGCGCGCGAAACCGTCACCTGCGTGCTCGATTTCGGCGCCGGCAGCGGTGAGCTGTGCAAGCACCTGGTCCACGCCTACCCGAACGCCACGATCATCTGCTACGAGCCATGCTCGGACCTGCTGGATGAAGCCCGGCGCGAGCTGGCCGGCCTGCCGCGGATCGAATTTTTCGCCTCGTTCGATGCGTTGCCGAAAGGGCAGGCCGACGTGCTGTTCTGCCTGGAGGTCTTCGAGCACATCCCCTTGAGCATGCGCGCCAAGTCGCTGGGCGAGGTCGATTCCCTCCTGAAGAACGATGCGGAAGTGGTGTTCGGGGTGCCGGTCGAAGTGGGCTTGCCGGCGCTGTACAAGGGCATGTTCCGCATGAGCCGGCGCTATGGCGCCTTCGACGCGCGCTTGACAAACGTGCTGCTGGCGGCCCTCGGCATGCCGCCGAAAGAGCGCCCGGTCGGCATCCTGCCGCCGGACGTCGAGGTGCACAACGAGCACATGGGTTTTGACCACCGCGTGTTCCGCAAGGCGATCGCGGAGAAGTTTTCGCTGGTAACGGCGAGCGCCAGCCCGTTCCCGGTGCTGGGCACGATGCTCAATCCGGAAGCGTATTTCGTGGTGAGGAAGCGCGCGGCCTGGGCCGAGGGGAAGGACTAGGCCTGCGGATTGGCTTGCCAGAGCCGGTAGATGCGCAAGGCCACGTGGGCATCGTCGGCCGCGTACAGCACCTGCTTGTCGCTCAGTTGCGGCAGGGCCCAGTTGGTAGTGGTGATGCGTTTCGACTTCTGGAGCTTCTGCCCGAAGAAGCGCGCCACTGCCGTCTTCGCACCCAGGGTATTGCGCTCGCCGCGACGGCGCAGGGCCGTCGACAGGTCGAGCACCTTGTGCGTCTCGACGCCGAGCTTGGCGCGCAGGCGCTTGAGGTCGTCGCCCAGGCCGAAACCCACTTTCAAAATAGTCTCCGATTCCAGCACCGGCTTGAGCACAGTGAGGGCGGTCTGCGCACTGGCGGCGCTGCCGATCTGGAACAAATAGGCCAGGTCGTTGGTCGCAAGCTGCACCAGGTGCGGCCCGGTCGAGACCTCACCCTTGGCGAACGTGGGCTTGGATTCGGTGTCGAAGCCGATCACGTCGGCCGCCAGCAAGGCTGCCAGCGCCGCCTCGGCGTCGGCCATCGTGCGCACCAGGCGCACGTCGGCGAGCCGGATGCCGTCATAAGGCGGCAGCAGCTCCGGATCGGCGCTCACCGGCGCCGGCTCAATTCTTGGAGAACTTGGAAGCAAGGGCTTTCAGCTTTTCCTGGCGTTGGCGATTGGCTTCTTCTTCGGCAGCTGCTTCACGCTCGGCCTTCTTGCGGTCGGCTTCCTTCTTGAAGCGCTGCTGCAGCAGTTCCTTGGCGTGCAGGCGATGGGTGTCGGTCACTTCGGCGCCGGCAGCGCCGTCGAGGTCGTAGCGGACCTTGGCTTTTTCCATCGCGCGCAGGTAGCGCATCGAGCCGGTGTGGATGCCGAGTGCGGCACGCATGATCTTGCGGTCCAGGCCGGGCATGCGCGCCAGCAGCTGCTTGTCGATGCCGATTGCCAGCGGCAGGCAGTCGCGGAAGGCCGGGAACTCTTGCTGGAGCTGCTTGAGCAAGGCGCGGGCCGAGCCCGGCTGGGCGGCAGCGGCGGGAGCCGTGGCAGGCGCGGCGTCGGTGGAAACAGCCTCGGCCACTGGTGCGGCCTCGGTCCCTGCGTCGGCCGAAACAGCCTCGTCCGCGGCATCCGCTGCCGGGGCAGCGGATGGCGAAGAGGCCTCGGCAGGCACGTCAGGGGTGGCGGGGGCGTTGGTATCGACGGACTCTGCAGCGGTAATGGTATTCATTGACTTCATGGTAAGAACGGGAATGCGAAGGATAGCACGGCGCCCGTGCGCCAGCGCGGCCGTATTGTACTTCTTCCATTAATCTTGCGAGCCCAGCCACAGCCGGGCGGCGTGCAGCGGGAAAAACGTGTATGATCCGCCTCTTGCCTTGCGCACGGCTTGCGTTGTCGCAGGCCTGACGGGAAGTCTACAGGCGGTGTCATATTCAACGCGGTGATATCCATTATGGGATATATCAATTATCACCAATTCTTGCAATACGGCATAATCTCGCTTCCCTCTATGTTCCCTGAACTATAGAAGCAAGCCCGTTAGATCCGACGGGCTTTTTTTCGTTTCGACATGCATACCGTGATTTTAAACACTGCCATTTCCTCGCCTGCCCGCTGCCACCTCCCGACGCTCGTCGGCGGCCGCAGGAAATGCGTGCTTGAAGTCCGCCTGCCCGCCCTCAGCTAGGGCCACTTCCGTTCCCCGTATCCGACCCGTGCGCGGGTCCCGCTGGATTATTGACCTCGCAGGCGTCCACCCGCCTCGACTGGAGAGAGCTTCACTATGAAAAACACCGCCAAGACACTGACACTGACCGCCAAAAAAGCGCCCGCCAAGGCAACGGCGCAGCTGGCAGTGCCGAAAACCGCGACCTCCTACTTCCTCGAGACGGAAGCAGCGGCCAAGGTAACGGTGGTCAAGACGCGCTCGCGCCTGGCGTTGGCCAAGGCGGCCCAGGTCGACGACGTGCCGGTCGATGCGGTGGAAGCAGTTGAAGCGCCGACTGAAGCCGTGCTGGAAGTGAACCTGGCATCGGCCGTGAACGAAGCGGCCGTCGAGCCGGTCGCCGATGCCGCCGATGGGGCTGAAGACTACATGCCGGCCGCGGCGGCCACCCCGGCCGCGCCGCCGGTCATCGTGCGCAAGCGCAGCTCGAAGCTCGCCGCGCTCAAAGCCGCCGCCGAGCCGACCTCGGAATCGGCCCAGGCCGACGCCGTGGAAGCCGTCCCTGCTCCGGCAGAAGACCCCGCCGTCGAGGCGCCGAAGGCCGTGCGCACCCGCCGCCGCTCCGACGCGCCTGTCGTTGCCGCCCCGGCCACCGCCGTCGGCACCGTCAGCTCGACCACCGATGCCGCCAAGCTGGCCGCCATCGACACCACCGGCTACCTGCTGCCGCAAGTCAAGGTCCCGGGCCGCCGCGGCCGCAAGCCGAGCGAGTTCGTGCCGGAGAACGACGAAGTCGCGGCACTCAACACCATCGAGCGCTCGGAACTGAAGGCCGCGTCGAAGCTGCGCGAGCGCCGCGCCAAGGGCTTGCCGAGCGCGGTCGTGGCCGGTTTCTCGGAAGCGGAACTGGAAAAACGCCGCACCCAGCTGAAGAACCTGATCAACATGGGCAAGGAGCGTGGCTACCTGACCCACGCCCAGATCAACGACCAGCTGCCGGAAAACATCGTCGATCCGGAAGCGATCGAAGGCATCATCGCGACCTTCAACGACATGGGCATCGCGATCTACGAGCGCGCCCCGGAAGCCGAAATGATGCTGCTGTCGGACAACGTCCCGACCGCGACCAGCGAAGACGAAGTCGAAGCGGCAGCCGCCACCGCGCTGTCGACCGTCGATTCGGACTTCGGCCGCACCACCGACCCGGTCCGCATGTACATGCGTGAAATGGGCGCCGTCTCGCTGCTGACCCGCGAAGGCGAGATCGAGATCGCCAAGCGCATCGAAGACGGCCTGAAGGACATGGTCCAGGCAATTTCGGCCTGCCCGACCACGATTTCGGAAATCATCGCGCTGTCGCACAAGATCGCCGCCGACGACATGAAGATCGACGACGTGGTGGACGGCTTCGTCGACCACAACGCGTCCACGCCTGCCCCTGTGGCGGCGCCGGCCAGCGCATCGTCGCGCGCCGGCGACGACGAGGAAGAGGAAGAGGAAGAAGTCGAGGAAGAGGAAGAAGACGGCGCCGTCGGCGGCGGCGCGGCCGGCTATTCGACCGAGCAGCTCGCGCAACTGCGCAAGAGCGCGCTGGAAAAGTTCGCGCTGATCGAAAAGCAGTTCGACCGCATGGGCCACGCCTTCAAGACCGACGGCTACGGCTCGGACGAGTACGAAGAAGCGCAAGCCATCATCTCGACCGAACTGCTGGGCATCCGCTTCACCGCCAAGATCGTGGAAAAGCTGTGCGACACGCTGCGCCACCAGATGGACGAAGTGCGTGCTATCGAGCGCGCCGTGCTGGATATCTGCGTGAACCGCTGCGGCATGCCGCGCGCCCACTTTATCAAGGTCTTCCCGGGCAACGAGACCGACCTGCAATGGGGCAATCGCGAAGTCGACTGCGCCTATCCGTACAGCGCGGTCCTGAACCGTAACCTGCCGGCCATCAAGGAACTGCAGCAGCGCATGATCGACCTGCAGGCGCGCGTGGCGCTGCCGCTGGCCGACCTGCGCAAGATCAACAAGCAGATGGCGGCCGGCGAGAAGCGCGCCCGCCAGGCCAAGCGCGAAATGACCGTGGCCAACCTGCGCCTGGTGATCTCGATCGCGAAGAAATACATCAACCGCGGCCTGCAATTCCTCGACCTGATCCAGGAAGGCAATATCGGCCTGCTGAAGGCGGTCGACAAGTTCGAATACCGCCGCGGTTATAAATTCTCGACTTATGCGACCTGGTGGATCCGCCAGGCGATCACGCGTTCGATCGCCGACATGGCCCGCACCATCCGTGTGCCGGTGCACATGATCGAGACCATCAACAAGATGAACCGCATCTCGCGCCAGATCATGCAGGAAACCGGCAGCGAGCCGGACCTGCCGACCCTGGCCCTGAAGATGGAAATGCCAGAGAACAAGGTTCGCGAGATCATGAAGATCGCGAAAGAGCCGATTTCGATGGAAACCCCGATGGGCGAGGACGGCGATTCCCAGCTGGGCGACTTCATCGAAGACAACACCACCCTGGCTCCGCTCGACGCGGCGCTGCATGCGTCGATGCGCAACGTGATCAAGGAAGTGCTGGATTCGCTGACCCCGCGCGAAGCCAAGGTGCTGCGCATGCGCTACGGCGTCGAAATGTCGAACGACCACACGCTGGAAGAAGTCGGCAAGCAGTTCGACGTCACCCGCGAGCGTATTCGCCAGATCGAAGCCAAGGCGATGAGCAAGCTGCGCCAGCCGTCGCGTTCGGACAAGCTGAAGACTTTCCTGCACAATCACTAAAAGTTTTGCCAGTTGGTAAAAAACCGCCCGGTCGACGACCCGGCGGTTTTTTTTCGCCTGATGCAGCTCATCAGCAACGCTTCGTTTGCTGTTTGCAAACGATGTGGCATGCATATATTGACGCAGGCAGCTTAAACGAACGATTATTCTTCAAGGCAACTTTTATCGTCCTGCGGCACTCAGCGCCCGTCCCCTTTTGGAAGCCAATGAAACACTTCGCCGTCATCTCCGCGCTCGCACTGTGCGCCACACCCGCAGTTCACGCCCAGGACGAGATCGCCACTGACCGTCCCGATTTCGTCGAGTCCAGCAATGTCGTCGGCAAGAGCCGGCTGCAGGTTGAAACCAGCCTGCTGCTCGAGCGCGACCGCAGCGGTGCAGCGCGCGATCGCACCGTGTCGACGCCGACCCTGCTGCGCTACGGCATCGGCGAGACTTTCGAATTGCGCGCCGAAACCGATGGCCGCATGATCGCCCGCCATACCGAAGGCGGTCTGCGGGGCACCGAAACCGGCTATGCCGACACCTCGCTGGGGGTGAAATGGCATGCAATGGATGCAGGGGGCAGTCTGCCTTCGGTCGGCGTGCTGCTGCACGCGGACCTCGACAGCGGTTCGCGCGCCTTCCGCGGCCAGGGCCTGCGCCCGTCGCTGCGCGTGGTGGGCGAGTGGGAACTGCCGGGCGAGCTGTCGCTGGGCGTGATGCCGGGTGTGGGCGTCGAGCGCGGCGACGCTGGCCGTTACCGCTACGCGATCCTCGGAGTGGTGCTCGGCAAATCCATCAATGAGCGCCTGCGCGGCTTCATCGAAGTGGCAATGCCGCAGATCGCCCGCAGTGTCGATGGCGGCACCCAGGCCAGTTTCGATGCGGGCGGCGCCTACCTGCTCTCCGATACCGTCCAGGTCGATGCGATGGTCTCGCGCGGCCTGAACAGCCGTACTCCCGACCTGGCCTTCACCGTCGGCCTGTCCTTCAAACTCTAAGAGCTTGCGATGAAACTGAGCATCAAGCACCAGCTGCGCCTGTCCTATGTCGTGACCCTCGTATTTTGCAGCCTGGTCGGTCTGATCGGCTACCTGTCGGTGCAGTCGCTCGACCGCTCGATGGATGCGATCAGCGTCAACGGTTCCGCGCTGCGCGACCAGATGCAGGCCGATATGATGCACGACGCGTTGCGTGCCGACGTGCTGGCTGCACTGATGGCTGCCACGCCGGAAGAACAGGCCGCGGCAAAGCGCGACGCCGACGAGCATGCCGCCACCTTCAACAAGACACTCGCCGCGCTCGACGCCCAGGCGACCAACGCCGCCGTCAAGGCCGCCGTCGACAAGGTGCGTCCGGATGTCGACGCCTACTTGAAGAGCGCCGCGGCGATCGTGTCCCAGGCCGGGGCCGACCAGGCCGGGGCGCGCCAGGCGTTTGGCGGCTTCATGGATGGTTTCCGCAAGCTCGAAGGCACGATGGGCGCCTTGAGCGAACTGATTGAAAAGGACTCGGACGCCGTGCGCGCCGAGGGCGATGCGGTGGTGAGTTCGGGCTCGCAACGCATCATGCTCGTTGCCCTGGCGGCGATGATCGCTACCATCGCCATGGGCTACTTCCTGATCCGCGGCATCGTGCGTCCGCTCGAAGACGCCATCGTGTTTGCCGACCGCATCGCGCAGGGCAACCTGGCCGGCGATACGGATGCCACGTCGCCGGCAGACCATACCGAAACGGGGCGCCTGCGCCGCGCGCTCGAGGCCATGCGCACCAGCCTGCACGGGATCGTCAGCTCGGTGCGCGATGGCACCGATTCGATCGGCACCGCCTCGCAGGAAATCGCCGCCGGCAATCTTGACCTGTCGCGCCGCACCGAAACCCAGGCCAGCTCGCTCGAGGAAACCGCCTCGTCGATGGAAGAGCTCACGGCCACCGTGCGCCAGAATGCCGACAATGCGCGCCAGGCCAGCCAGCTGGCGGCGTCGGCCACCGAAGTGGCGACCCGCGGCGGCGCCGTGGTGGACCAGGTGGTGCAGACCATGGGCGCCATCGACGAAGCCTCGCGCAAGATCGGCGACATCATCGGCGTCATCGAAGGCATCGCCTTCCAGACCAATATCCTGGCGCTGAACGCCGCGGTGGAAGCCGCGCGTGCGGGCGAGCAGGGCAGGGGCTTCGCCGTCGTCGCCAGCGAAGTGCGCGCGCTGGCGCAGCGTTCGAATTCCGCAGCCAAGGAGATCAAGGTCCTGATCGACTCCACCACCGGCACCGTGGGCGAAGGCAACCGTCTGGTCGGGCAGGCCGGCAGCACCATGCACGAGGTGGTGGCGGGCGTGCAGCGCGTGAGCGACATCATGTCCGAGATCAGCGCGGCCAGCCGTGAGCAGGAAGCTGGCATCGGGCAGGTCAACCAGGCGATCGGCGAGATCGACGCGGCCACGCAACAGAATGCCGCACTGGTAGAGGAGGCGGCGGCCGCGGCGGAGTCGCTGCAGGTGCAGGCCGAGAAGCTGGCTACTCTGGTGGGCGTGTTCAATCTGGGCGCTTCCCCTGGCGGCGCCGCGGCGGCGCGCCCTGCAGTCGCCACAGGGGCCTTGGCGTTGGCCTTGCGCTGAACGTTCCAGCAGCGTCGCTTCTCTTCGTTTTTGCCCGCCAGGGGCATAACCCGGATGCCGCCATGCATCCGGGTTATGCCGGACAACTTGAAATTCATTGGTTGTCAAAATTGCTCGGGCGTACCCTTTTTTGCGGATGACAATATATCGGTGCTTGGAGAGGCGCCGCGCATTGCCACCAGCGCGCCGCCAGCGTTCCCGGCTGCTTGGGGCGTTCACTCAACCCGCAAAAAATCCACAACATGAAAAAACTTTTGCTTGCAGCGGCAGCCGCGATGCTCGTCGCTTCCATGTCCCATGCCGACGCCCAGACGGTGTCACCGAAGCGCGAGATGCGCGGCGTATGGATCAGCACCCACCTGAGCCTGGACTGGCCGAACCGGACCCAGACCCCGGCACAGCAGCAGGCCGCGCTCAAGCTCATCCTCGACCACAACAAGGCCACCGGCATGAACGCCGCCTTCCTGCAGGTGCGCAGCCAGGCCGACGCCATGTACCCGAGCAGCTACGAGCCGTGGTCCTACTACCTGACCAACAACCAGGGCAGTGCGCCATCCCCGGCCTGGGACCCGCTGGCCTACGCGATCGATGAAACCCGCAAGCGCGGCATGGAGTTCCACGCCTGGATCAATCCCTACCGCGCGGTGGCCACCGTGGCCAACCAGGGCAATACCGCGCAATACGCGGCCAACCACGTGTCGCGCACGCACCCGGAATGGATGCTGACCGTCGGCACCGTGAAGATCCTGAACCCGGGCCTGCCGCAAGTGCGCGACCACGTGGTGAACGTGATCATGGAGATCGTCAACCGCTACGACGTCGACGGCATCCACTTCGACGACTATTTCTACCCGGCCGGCACCATCCTCGACGACGAGGCCTACAACCTTGATCCGCGCGGCTTCCCGAATACGACAGTTGGGCGCGCCGACTGGCGCCGCGATAACGTCAACATGCTGATCGCGCGTGTGAACGACAGCATCCGCGCCGTGAAGCCGTGGGTGAAGTTCGGCGTCTCGCCCTCGGGCATCTACCGCAGCAGCACCGATCCGGCCATCGGCTCGCCGACCTCGAGCGGCGCCTCGCAGCACTACAGCAGCATGTTCGCCGACAGCCGCAAGTGGATCCAGCAGGGCTGGGTCGATTACCTGGTGCCGCAGGTCTACTGGTACATCGGCCAGGCGGGCTCGGACTACAAGCTGCTGGTGCCATGGTGGAACGACAATGCCTACGAGCGCCACATGTACATCGGCCTGGCCGACTACAAGATGAACACTGCCGGCTGGCTTGATGCGAACCAGGTCAACAACCAGATCGCGATGAACCGCGCGCACGCGAACATTTCGGGCCAGATCCACTTCCGCCACGCCTTCCTGCAGGGCGACGTGCTGGGCTACCGGACCTCGCTCAAGAACAGCACCTATGCGCGTCCGGCGCTGCTGCCGGTGATGGGCTGGAAAGGTTTGCAGGCGCCCGGCGCACCGGCGCAGCTGGTGGCGGGCAGCAGCGACAATGTAGTGCAGCTGGCGTGGGCGCCGGCGCAGGACAGCGCGGACGAATTCGAAAAGACCCGCAAGTACGCCATCTATCGCTCGCAGCAGCGCGAGATGGACCTCGAATCGCCGACCAACCTGCTCGGCGTGACCGACACCGCCACCACCAGCTTCGCCGACGCGGGCGCGAACGGCCAGTATTACTACTACACGGTCACGGCCCTGAACCGCCTGAGCGTCGAGAGCCCGCGTGCGAACACGGTCAGCAACGATTTCGAGGCGCCCGTGGTGCGTACGCGCGATGTCGCGCTGGCGCTGGCCAATGGCACGGCCTCGGTCACGCCGGGGCAGCTCGATGGCGGCACGAGCGACAACTGGAGTATCGAATCGCTGAGCGCATCGCGCACCAGCTTCTCGTGCTCCGACATTGGCGCGCAGAAGGTGGTCTTGAATGCCGTCGACAAGGGCGGCAACAGCGCCAGCGGCGAAGCGGCCGTGCAGGTGGAAGGGCATGTTCCGCAGCCGGCGATCAGCGTTGTTGCGGGCGAGGGAGAGGCGACCGGGCTGCCGGCCAACACGATCACGCTGGGGTACGGGCCGCAGAGCGTGCAGCTCACGGCGAGCGATGCGGCTGGCGCTTCTACCTTCGCCTGGAGCCCGGCGGGCGGCCTGTCGTCGACTTCAGGCGCCGTGACGACCTTTGCGCCGACCGGTGCGGGGACCTTCAGCTTCACCGCGCAGGCCACAAGCCCTGAGGGCTGCTTCGCTGCGGCCACGGTGACCGTGCCGGTGATCGACGCGCGCTGCGGTGACGGCAAGGTGCTGGTGTGCCACAAGACGGGGAGCAGCAGCAATCCGTCGACCCAGGTCTGCGTGTCGCCGAATGCGGTGAAGGCGCATTTGAAGAAGGGGAGTGTGCTGGGGGCGTGTACCTAATCTGTAGGGTGGGCGGGTCTTCCCGCCCACGCGGTGATAGGTGCAATGTAAACCAGCGAACGGGCTGCAGCACCGTAATTTGAACGCGTGGGCAAGGTAATTCAGGGCAATGCCCTGAATTACGAATTGCCCACCCTACGGGTAAGCGACGGCTCTTAAGTGATCGGCATTAGGGCATTGTCCGAAGTTACCCCGCCCACGCTAGGTCTATCCCGTATTCCGCAACCCCGCAGCCACCCCATTGATCGACAAGTGAATCCCCCGGTGCACCCGCGGATCCGCGTTGTCGCCCAGCGAGCGGCGGCGGTGGATCAGCTCGACCTGCAGGTGGTTCAGCGGATCGAGGTAGGCGAAGCGGTTCTGGATCGAGCGCGCCAGCAGCGGGTTGCCCACCAGCCGTTCGCTGGTCCCGGTGATCGCTTCCAGGCAGCGCAAGGTCTCGCCATGCTCGGCCGTGATACGGCGGAAGATCCGCTCGCGCAGCGCCACGTCCGCCACCAGGCCAGCGTAGCGTGACGCGATCGCGAGGTCGGTCTTGGCCAGCACCATGTCCATGTTCGACAGCAGGGTGGCGAAGAAGGGCCACTCGTTGAACATCGTGCGCAGCTGCGCCAAGCGGTCCTCTTGCTCGCCCTCTGCCAGCCAGCCGGCGACGGCGGCGCCGAAACCGTACCAGCCCGGCAGCAGCAGGCGGCACTGGCCCCAGGAGAAGCCCCAGGGAATCGCGCGCAGGTCTTCGATGCGGCGCGTCGACTTGCGCGAGGCCGGGCGCGAGCCCAGGTTCAGCTCCGCGATCTCGGCGATCGGCGTGCCTTCGAAAAAGTAGTCCGTAAAGCCGGGCGTCTCGTAGACCAGGTTGCGGTAGGCCCGGTAGGCCCGTTCGGACAGCTCCGCCATCACGGCTTCGAAACGGGCCAGCTGTGCATTACTCGCGTCGTCCGCTGCGCGCGGGCTCAGGCTCGCTTCCAGGGTGGCGGCCACCAGCAGCTCCAGGTTGCGCCGGCCGATCTCGGGGTTCGAGAACTTCGAGGCGATGATCTCGCCCTGTTCGGTCAGGCGGATCTGGCCGTTGACGGTGCCCGGCGGCTGGGCGCGAATCGCGTCATAGCTCGGGCCGCCGCCGCGGCCGACGGTGCCGCCGCGTCCGTGGAACAGGCGCAGCTTGACCTTCTTTGCCGCGAATACGTCGACAAGTTTGAGTTCGGCCTGGTACAACTCCCAGTTCGAGGTGAGGAAGCCGCCGTCCTTGTTCGAGTCCGAATAGCCGAGCATGACTTCCTGCAGGCGGCCCTGCTTATCGATCACGCTTTCCACCAGCGGCAGCGACATCCATTCGTCCATGATGCCGGCGGCGCGCTGCAGGTCGGGGATGGTCTCGAACAGCGGGATCACCATGACGTCGCAGCCGCCCGCGGATGCGCGCATCAGGCCGGTTTCCTTCTGCAGCAGCAGCACTTCCAGCAGGTCGGACACCGTCTCGGTATGCGAGATGATGTAGTTGCGGATCGCGCGGCTGCCGTAGCGCAGGCGGATCTCGCGCGCGGTGCGCAGGATCGCCAGTTCGCCATTGGTCTCGTCCGAATAGGCCTCAAAGGGCAAGTACAGGGGACGCGGCTGCGCCAGTTCCGACTGCAGGAGCGCTACCTTGCGCGCTTCGTCGAGCCCGGCATAGTCGGCTTCGACGCCGGCACGCGCGAACACCTCGGCCAGCACGCGCTCGTGCACGTCCGAGCTCTGGCGCATGTCGAGCGAAGCCAGGTGGAAGCCGAAGATGCGCGCGGCGCGCTTCAGGCCCGACAGGCGCGGCTCGACCAGCACGGCGCCATGGTTGGCGCGCAGCGAGTCGGCGATGACCTCGAGGTCGGCGGCGAACAGGCCGGCGTCGAGATAGGGCGGGGCGTGCCCGACTTCCTTGCGCAGGATGTGGTCGACACCCAGTTCGCGCGCGGTGGCGGCCAGCCGCGCATAGATGCCGATCAGGGCGCGGCGGTAGGGTTCGTCGCTGCGGTGGGGCGAGGAATCGGTGGACCCGTCGGCCAGCGCCTGCATCGCCGGCGTGACTTCGACCATCAGCGTGGAGGTGGACAGCTCGGCGCCCAGCGCGTGCACTTCTTCCAGGTAGAAGTCGAGGATGGTGGTGGACTGGCGCACCAGCGCGTGGCGCATGGTGTCGGCGTTGACGTTCGGGTTGCCGTCGCGGTCGCCGCCGATCCAGCTGCCCATCTGCAGGTACTGGGCGTCGCCGATCTGCGGCGCTGCGCCTTTGTAGCGTTCAGCGATCTCGGCTTCGATGTCGTCGTACAGGCCGGGCACTTCGCGCAGGAAGGTAATGCGGTAGTAAGACAGCGCGTTGTCGATCTCGTCGGCCACGGTCAGCTTGGTGTAGCGCAGCATGCGGGTCTGCCACAGGGTGGCGATGCGCGCATGCAGCAGCTGCCCGTTGCGCTGCAGCTCCTTGGGCGTCAGGCCGCGGTCGCGCTCGGCCAGCAGGCGCGCGATGTCGTGCTCCGCATCCAGGATGCTCTTGCGCTGCACCTCGGTCGGGTGGGCGGTGAGCACCGGCGAGATCAGGGCATCCTTGAAGAAGCCCTCGACCAGGTCTTGCGGCACGCCGGCGTCGCGCAGCTTGCACAGGGCGTAGCCGACGCTGCCCTGGCGCGGGTCGGCGCCGCGCAGCAGGTGGGCGCGGCGGCGGCGGATGTGGTGCTGGTCTTCGGCGATGTTGGCCAGGTGCGAGAAATACGAGAACGCGCGCACCACCGAGATGGTCTGGTCGCGCGTGAGCTTGTGCAGTAGGGCGGTGAGCTCCTTGCCCGCCTCGGCGTCGTCTTCGCGGCGGAAGCGCACCGCGGTCTGGCGGATGGTCTCGACCACCTCGAAGACATCAATGCCTTCCTGGTCGCGCAGCACGTCGCCGAGCAGGCGGCCAAGCAGGCGGATGTCTTCTTTCAGCGGCGCGTCCTTGTCATTGGCGGAGGCGCCGGGGTTTGCTGATGCAGCAGGATTATCCATATCGACCACATTTAAATTGATTGTGCCATGGCGGTTGGCCATCGTCCGCAAGAGGGCCCATGCTAAAATTTATGATCTTATGCAAGGGCCAGGTACCGGCATCGTCCTGGTGGGCCAGATGACAGTGAAAGAATCCGTGTTGAATGCAACTGAAACGGCGCAGCAAGCGCCCGCGAAGCTGATTATCGCATCCCGCGAGAGCCGCCTGGCCATGTGGCAGGCCGAGCATGTGCGCGATCGCCTCGCCGAATTATATCCGCAGTGTAGTGTCGAAATTCTCGGAATGACAACACGGGGCGACCAGATCCTGGACCGTGCGCTGTCCAAGGTCGGCGGCAAGGGCCTGTTCGTCAAGGAACTCGAAGTGGCAATGGCCGAGGGCCGCGCCGACCTCGCCGTGCACTCGCTCAAGGACGTGCCGATGGACCTGCCGGAAGGCTTCGAGCTCGCCGCCGTGCTCGAGCGCGAAGACCCGCGCGACGCTTTCGTGTCGAACGACTACGCCAGCCTGGCCGAGCTGCCGCCGGGCGCCATTGTCGGCACCAGCAGCCTGCGCCGCCAGGCCCTGATCGCGACGCGCTATCCGCAGCTCGTCATCAAGCCGCTGCGCGGCAACCTGGATACCCGCCTGGGTAAGCTCGACCGCGGCGAATATGCCGCCATCATCCTGGCGGCGGCCGGATTGATCCGCCTCGGCCTGCCTGAACGCATCCGCGCCGTGCTCGAGCCGGAAGACAGCCTGCCGGCGGCCGGGCAGGGCGCAATGGCGATCGAGATTCTGGGCGCCGCCCGCAGCGACGGCGTCGACCTGCGCGCGGTCCTGGCCCCGCTGAACCACGACGCCACCGCGCGCGCCGTCGCGGCCGAGCGCAAGGTGTCGAAGATTTTCGGGGGCAGCTGCCAGATCCCGCTGGCCGCCTTTGCGACCGTCGAGGGCACGGCCATGCGCCTGCGCGCCATGGTCGCCACGCCCGACGGGCTGCGCAGCGCCCATGCCGAAGTGGCCGGCTCGTGGGAGCATCCGGAATTCCTCGGCGAGCAGGTGTCGATCCTGCTGGAAGCCCAGGACGCGCACGCGATCCTGGATGCCTGCAAGCAGGAGGCGGCAGCGCTTGACGCGGCCTCCGCTACCGGCCAGGATGCCTGACCGGGCGGTTGTCATCACCCGGCCGCGCGCCCAGGCAGGCGCGCTGGCGCAGGCCGTCGCCGGCATAGGACGCAGGCCGGTCGTGCTGCCATTGCTCGAGATCGCGCCCCTGGCGGACCAGTCGGCGCTGCAGGCCGCGCTGGCCGCACTGGCGGATTACGCCCTGGTGGCCTTCGTGTCGCCGAATGCGGTCGATGCCGCCTTTGCCCACCTGGCGGCCTGGCCGGCGGGGGTAGCGATCGGCGTCGTCGGCGAAGGCAGCCGCGCGGCGCTGGCACGCCATGGCGTCACCTCGGAGAATGCGGTCATCCATTGCCCGCCCGATCCTGCCAACGCCGATTCGGAACACCTGCTGGCCAGCCTCGACCTGGCGCAATTCAACGGGCGCCGGGTGCTGATCGTGCGCGGCGAGAGCGGGCGCGAGCTGATGGCCGACAGCCTGCGCGCCGCCGGGGCCCGGGTCGATACCGTCGCCGCCTATCGTCGCAGCCTGCCGGTTCTGGATGATCAGCTCTCATGCCAGCTTTCCGCCTTGCTGGCGGAGCCGAACGACTGGATAATCACGAGTTCGGAAGCATTGCGCGGGCTGGCCGCGCTGGTGCAGGAGCTCGATCCGCTTGACGGATTGAAGCGCCTGCAGGCGCAGCACCTGGTCGTTCCGCATGCGCGCATCGAAGAAACGGCGCGTTTGCTAGGGTGTCAGCGGATCACGCTGACCGGATCAGGCGACGCCCGCTTAATTGCCGCGATACAATCACACGAATGAACGAATTGCCTAACAATCCAGAACCGATTCCTCCTGCCAACGTCGTCGTGCAGCAGGCGCCGCCGCGCGCTCCGACCGGGCAGGGCCTGCTCCAGACCCTGCAGCGTCCGCTGCCGGCCGCGGTCGCCATCCTCGCAGTGCTGCTGGCCCTGCAGACCTGGAGTTCGCACAGCCGCATCAATTCGCTACGCAAGGACATGGCGCAGAGCCTGCAGAAGGGCAATGCCGTCAATGCCGAAACCGCGGCGCTGGCGCGCGAGGTCTCCGACACGGCCAAGGAATTGCAGATCAAGGTCGGCGTGCTGGAAAGCCGCCAGTCCGAAGCCCAGACCCAGACCCTGGCGCTCGAGCAGCTCTACCAGGACCTGTCGAAGAACCGCGACGAATGGGCGCTGGCCGAGATCGAACAGGTCTTGAGCACCGCCAGCCAGCAGCTGCAGCTGGCCGGTAACGTGCAGGGCGCCCTGATCGCGCTGCAGAATGCCGACCGTTCGCTGTCGCGCTCGGACAAGCCGCAATTCCTGAACATCCGCCGCGCCATCGGCGCCGACATCGACCGCCTGAAGGCGATGCCGGCGGTCGACCTGGCCGGCGTGGCGCTGCGCCTGGATGGCGTGATCGCCCATGTCGACACGCTGCCGATGCTGTCCGACGAAAAGCCGCTGCTGCCGGCCGCGCCGGTGCGCAGCACCCGCACCAAGGCGACCCTGCCGGAGTCGCTGACCCTGGTCCAGCGCGTCACCCAGACCTGGCGCAACTGGAGCCAGGAGATGTGGGACGACGTGCGCCAGCTGGTTCGCGTGCGCAGCGTCGACACGCCGGAAGCGCTGATGCTGTCGCCGAGCGAAGCCTTCTTCGTGCGCGAGAACCTCAAGCTGCGCCTGCTGAACGCGCGCCTGGCGCTGCTGTCGCGTAACGAAGCGGCCTTCCGCGACGACCTGAACAGCGCGCAGGACATCATGCTCAAGTATTTCGACACCCGCTCCCGCGCCACCCAGTCGGCGCAAAGTGCGTTGCGCCAGGTGCAGGCGAATAACCTGACGATCGAGATGCCGACCCTGTCCGAGAGCCTGAACGCGGTGCGCAACTACAAGGCGAAGGGCTGAGATGCGGCTTCTTCTCTGGTTAGTCGCCCTGATGGCTACGGCCATCGGCATCGCCGTGACGGCGCGCTTCAATCCGGGCAACGTGGTGCTGTTCTATCCGCCGCACCGGCTCGACATGTCGCTCAACCTGTTCGTGGTGCTGCTGGCCCTGCTGTTCCTGGTCGCCTACGGCCTGGTGCGCGCACTCAACGCCACCCGCAAGATGCCGCAGCGCGTGGCCGCCTACCGCCAGCGCAAGCGCGAGCGTGAAGGCAACAAGGGCTTGCGCGATGCGCTCAAGGCCCTGTTCGAAGGCCGCTTCGGCCATGCCGAAAAAGCCGCCATGCGCGCCGCCGAGCTGCCGGAAAACACCGGCCTGGCCGCGCTGATCGGCGCCCGTGCCGCCCACCGCATGCGCGAACCAAGCCGGCGCGACGCCTGGCTGGCGGGCGTCGCCCACGACAATGGGCTGAAAACCGCACGCCTGATGACGGTCACCGAACTGCTGGTCGACGACCACCAGCCGGAAGCCGCGCTGGAAGCGGTGGCCGAACTCAATGCCAGCGGCCAGCGCCACATCCACGCGCTGCAGTGGTCGATGAAAGCCAACCAGCAGGCCCGCAACTGGCCTGAGGTGCTGCGCCTGGTGCGCATTTTAGATAAGCGCAAGGCGCTGCATCCGGCGCTGTCGACCCGCCTGCGCGAGCTGGCCTACGAGGCCCTGCTGGGCGCCGAGGGCCATGACGCCGAATCGATCCGCCGCGTCTGGGCCGGCGTGCCCGCGCCGGACCGCACCGTGCCCTATATCGCGGCGCGCGCCGCCGGCGCCTTCAATGCGCGCGGCCTGCACGACGAGGCACGCGCCATCGCCGAAGACGCGCTGCGCGCCAACTGGGACGACCGCGTGGTGCGCGCCTACCGCGAAGCAGCCGGCCCGGCCGGATCGCCGACCCTCTTGACCCAGATCGAGCATTGCGAAACCTGGCTCAAGGAGCGTCCGCGCGACGCCGAACTGGCGCTGACCCTGGGCTCGCTCTGCCTCAAGCAGAAGCTGTGGGGCAAGGCCCAGCGCTACCTGGAAGGGGCACTGTCGGACGCCACCGAAGCGCCGATGGTGCGCGAGGCGCACCTGAAGCTGGCGCAGATGCATGAGGCGCTGGGGCAGGAGGCCGAAGCGGCGAATCACTACAGGCAGTGCGCCCTGGCCAGCATCCTGTAGGGTGGGCGGCTCGTGATTTGGTCCACTGGACCAAATCACCCCGCGCGTTCAACCGGACCATGAATCATCGCGCCAGAATTTTATGACGCGTCGTTATCCGGTCAATGTTGAACGCCGCTATTGTTCACGCACCGGTTGAACGCGCGGGCGGGAAAACCCGCCCACCCTACGGTACCCCGATGCGACACCGCGATGCCCCTTTCGCTATAATGTCAAACTTTCACCGAATCCCAGTAACCAAGGAACATCCATGAGCCTGAATAACGTCCCAGCCGGCAAAGACGTGCCGAACGACTTCAACGTCATCATCGAAATCCCGATGAACGCCGACCCGGTCAAGTACGAGGTCGACAAGGACAGCGGCGCGATCTTCGTTGACCGCTTCATGGGTACCGCCATGCATTACCCGTGCAACTACGGCTACGTGCCGCAGACCATCGCCGACGACGGCGACCCGTGCGACGTGCTGGTCATCACCCCGTTCCCGCTGCCGCCGGGCGTCGTGGTGCGTTGCCGCGCGCTGGGCGTGCTGAATATGACCGATGACGGCGGCGGCGACGCCAAGGTGATCGCGGTGCCGGTCGAGAAGGTGCTGCCGATGTACAAGAAGATCCAGTCGCTGGACGACGTGGAAGAGCTGCGCCTGCAGCAGATCCAGCACTTCTTCGAGCACTACAAGGATCTCGAGCCAGGCAAGTGGGTCAAGATCGAAGGCTGGGCCGACAAGGAAGCCGCACAGGCCGAGATCGTCGCCGGCGTGGCAGCGTTCAAGAACAAGGCCCAGGCCTAAGCTGTTCCGCTCGTAAGAAAAAACCGGCGCCCCTCGTGGGGACGCCGGTTTTTTTTCGACTGTCGATCAGGCAGCTTTACCAGCCGATGTCCTGCAGCAGCGGGAAGCTCAGGTCGCGCGGCGGCGTCACCACATGCTCCAGGTCGGAGTTGATCGACGGCTCCATCAGCTGGTTCGGCTTGGCTTCGGTGGTGTAGTGCGATACCGAGGAACCCGGCGAATAGATGCTGGGCGTGTACATCAGGATGCGGCGCTGGGTATCGGTGCCGGCCAGTTGCGACGGGTCGATGGCGAGGGTGGCGACCACGCCCGACTTGCTGCGCGAACGCTGCTGCAGTGCGGCCTTGATCGCGACCCCATCCGACAGCGTGATCCGCACCGCCGGGATCGTGATCGTGGGGTCGTCGCCGCTCAGCCCGATGACGTCGCCCGGCGCGTTGTCCACCACCACCATGGCGATCGCGCCGGCGGCCTGCACGTTGCGCGCCTTGAGCGTGAAGTCGCAGGCGCCGCGGTCGACCACGGCGACATTGTTGCGCACCGCCAGAGCGTTGGCGGCGTTGAGTGGCGTGCAGGCCAGGCCGGCGCCATTGGCCTGGTCGACGACCGGCATCAGCTGGCCGCTGACCGGCGTGGTTCCCAGCGGTGGGCCGAAGGACGCGTCGCCCACGTAGTAGTCGCCCCTGGCCGAGCCGGCATTGGCCCCGCCGATGTCCAGGTTCGAGCGCGGCGCCAGCACCGTGGGCACGGCCGCATTCACGTTGGGACCATTCCACGACAGCCCGCGCCAGTTCACGGCCGAGGAGGCGCGCTGGGCGTCGGTCAGGGCGACCCAGGGCGTGTTGTCGCGGTTGTCCACCAGGTGGTAGTCCCATTCCGAGGGCAGTCCCAGGAAGAGCGCGCCCGTCTCGTCGTCGGTGAGCGACAGGAACCCGAGGCCGTGCGCCATTTCGTGCAGCAGCACCGCGACCAGGTCGATCTGGCCGGCGGCGTTGTTGTCCAGTCCCAGGTAGAAGGGGGAACCCGGCAGGCAATCGGGGAACAGGCCGAGCCGCGAGTTGAAGCGCGCGATGATGTGCGGGTCGGTCGGCGCGGTCAGGTCTTCGCCCGCCAGCTTGGCTGCCAGCGCGCCGACATACCAGGTGCTGGGGCGCGGCGCGTTGGGAAAATCGGTCCAGGCTTCGGTCGGGCCGGCCGAACCGAGGACCGCGCCGCCCGCGTTGCACGCCAGCGGGACGAAGCCCGCGCCGACCCGGATCGTGACGCTGCTGTCGAGGGTTGCGCCCCAGATGGCGGCGGCATGCTGGAAGGCGATCAGGCGCTGTTCGCCCAGGGTGGTGCCGGGGTTGCCGCCAACCGGCGCGGCCGGCGTCGGGTCGTTGAAGCCCACGCCCGGTGCGTTCAGGTTGACGATGACGATGTTGGCGGCGGCCTGCGCGGCGCCGGCGCCGGCCAGCGTGAAGGCCAGGGTCGACGCCAAGCTTGACGCCAACACGGCCGCCATGCGGCGCAGGGAATTAACGGCTTTCATGGCGGCGCTCCTCTGGCTTGGTGGCGGGGGCCGGCTTGGCAAGGGCACCGTCGACGTCATGCGTGCCGTGGACGCACTGGCCGGCGAGCTTGCCGTCGCTGTCGCGCGTCACGACCGAATACACCATGTGGCGCTCGCCAAGGCGTACCGAACGCCGTCCGCCCGGACCGACGACGATCTTGGGCGGGGTCGCGGCGGCAGCGGCGGCGGATGCGCTCGGGCGCGGCTGCAGGGCGCGGGCCTCAAGCGGGGTCGGGGCACGCAACTTGCCGGTTTCGGCGTCGCGCACGACGACCATTCCCTGCTCGGACGCGGGGGCCGGGTCCTGCTGGGAGGCAGCGGCCGGCAGCGCCAGCGCGGCCAGCGGCAGGAAGAGCATCAGTGTGAAGATGGGCATGTCAGTCTCCTGAGGACGGTTATTTGCGCAGGCGGCGGGCAGTCGCCCCGACGGCGCCGAGGCCGGCCAGCAGCATCAGCCAGGACGAGGGTTCCGGCACGGCGGTTACCACCCGCACGGCATCCAGGCCGACATAGTCGAGCGTGGCGGCGTCGCCGAGGAAGCGGAAAGCGAAGCGTCCTTCTCCCTGGACATCCAGGTTGGTCGTCCATCGCGCCCAGTCGCTGGGAAAAGTCAGGTCGCCGCCGATGGTCAGCAGCAGCGTGTCGAAGCCGTCGGCGCTGGTATTGCTACCGAAGCCGAAGCGCACCTCGAGCTGGTCGAAGAAGCCCGTCTCGCCGCTGCGGTTGGTATGGAACGACAGGGTGCTCAAGCCGTTCAGGGTGAGCGTCGGCGTGATCAGCCAGTTGTCGACCACGCCCATGCCGTTCGCGGCATTCAGGTAGTTGGCGGCGATATAGGCATTGTCCGGTCCGTTATAAGAAGTGAACACGTCGGTATTGCCCTGGAACCAGCCGGTGCCGGGCGGGACGCTGCGGTTGATCTGCGCCCAGTCGGACAGGTTCGCGACATTGCGGAAGCCTTCGTTGAGCACGACGAGTTCGGCAGCGTGGCCGGGCAGCGGCGCCACGGCAGCCGCGGCAAGCAGCACCGCGCCGGAGAGCGAGGTAAGTCGGTTCATGATTCCCCTTTCAAGCAAGCCAGAAGGATGGCGGTCGACTCGCGCTGGCTGACGGCGAGGCCATAGTTGCTTTTATGGTAAGAGCAAGATGATAATAAATATTGACGTGTGTTTAACGTTCGGAGACAAGCGCTGAGTACGGCTCAAGGGAGGGGAAGGTTGGAAATCTTGGGGGAAATAAAACGGCCTCCGCGATGGGAGGCCGTGGGGTGCTGCAAAGAAATTGGGTTCCCGCCTGCGCGGGAAGTCATTGCTGCCAGTGGCAGCAATGACGGTTTATCAGCTAACTAATCAGGAGTTTGGTTGCTGCCTGCGGCCTTGGAACGTCGTCCCGGCGCAGGCCGGGACCCAAGGTCAGGTAAAACAGACCTTGCGCCTATTTCTTCCTCCCCGCCAAATACCCCCTCAACCGCATCTTTCCCACAATCCCGATCGGGAAGAAGTAAATCGACAGGATGAACAGCACGCCCAGCCACAGCATCCAGCGGTCCGGATGCAGTGCTGCTGCCAGGACCGGCACGCCTTCCAGCGCGCTGGAACCTGCGCCCATCAGCTCCTTCAGGTAGTTCTGCGCAATGATGAAGAGCGCCGCGCCGACCACCGCGCCATACATCGTGCCCATGCCGCCGATGACGACGATCAGCAAAATGTCGGTCATCACCTCGAAGCCGAGCGAGGTCTTCGGCCCAACGTAGCGCAGCCACAGCGCCATCAGCGCGCCGGCCAGCGCGGCCACCAGCGCGGCCAGGCAGTTGGCCCAGATGCGGTACACCATGGTGCGGTAGCCCAGCGCCTCGGCGCGGAATTCGTTCTCGCGGATCGCCTGCAGCACCCGGCCGAACGGCGAATTCACAAGGCGCAGCAGGAACAGGAACAGCAGCAGGCAGCCGAAGAACACCAGGTAGTAGCTGAGCAGCTTGCCGTCGATCGAGCGCCCGAACACTTCGTTTTCCATGAAGGTGTAGCCGGGGGTGAGCACTTCCGGCACGCTGAAGGTGACGCCGTCTTCGCCGCCGGTGAAGTCCGACAGCTGCGAGGCCAGTACGGCAAACGACGACGCAACGGCCAGCGTGATCATGGCGTAGAAAATGGCGCGCACGCGCAGCGCGAACAGGCCGACCACCAGTGCCAGCGCCAGCGCCACCACCAGCGCGATGGCGAGGCCGCCGAGCGCCGCGCCCCAGGTGGCTTCGTCGACGCGCGCCAGCCCCAGGCCGATGCCGTAGGCGCCGATCCCGTAGAACATCGTGTGGGCAAACGAGACGATGCCGGTATAGCCGAGCAGCAGGTCGTAGGACGCCACCAGCACGATGTAGACGCAGATCGTGGCGGCGGTGTTGAGCGGGCGTGCACCCGTGGTCAGGAAAGGCGCGAAGGCCAGTCCCAGCAAGATCAGGAGCAGGACGGCGGTCAGGACGCGGCTGCGCGGCAGGTCGCCGGAAAGAAGTCGATGCAGCATGGCGTCAGCTCCGCATTTTCGAGTACAGGCCGGCCGGGCGCCACAGCAGGATCGCGATCATCAGGATGATGTTCGAGACCAGCGCGACCTTCGGGGCCAGGAAGCCGGCATAGTTGGCGACCAGCGCCATGAGCAGGGCGCCGATGAAGCAGCCGCCCACCGAACCGAGCCCGCCGATGATGATGACGATGAAGATCATCACCATGATCTCGCCGCCCATCGCGGCAGTGAGGGTTTCCTTGTACAGGCCCCACAGCACGCCGCCCAGGCCGGCCAGGCTTGAGCCGGCCGCGAACACCGCCACGAACAGGCGACGGATGCGGTAGCCGAGCGCTTCGACCATCTCGCCGTTCTCGACGCCGGCGCGGATCAAGAGACCGATCTTGGTGCGGTTCAGGGTCAGGAACATGCCTACGAAGACCACCAGCCCGACCGCCACCGCAACCAGCCGGTACTTCTCGATGGCCGCGTCGCCCAGGAAGATCGCGCCGCGCAGTGCGGTCGGCAGCGGCAGGGCGATGGTTTCGGCGCCCCAGATCACGTGGATCAGCTGTTCGGCCACGATCATGCCGCCCATGGTGATGAGGATCTGCTTCAGGTGCTGGCCGTAGACCGGCTTGATGATGATGCGCTCGAAGGCCCAGCCCATCAGGCCGGTGACCACCATCGCCAGCGTGATCGCCAGCGCCAGCACGCCCAGGTTGACCAGCAGCGAATCCATCTCGAGCCAGCCGCGCATCGGGATCAGCACCATGGTCGCGGCAAAGGCGCCGACCGACACGAAGGCGCCGTGGCCGAAGTTCAGCACGCTCATCAGGCCGAAGACGAGGGTCAGGCCGCTGGCCATGATGAAGATCATCATGCCCATCGCCAGGCCAGCGACGGTGAGGGTGACCCAGGTGGGGAAACTGCCGACCAGCGGCAGCATCAATAGCATCAGGGCCGGGACCAGCAGCAGCGGCGCGAGGTCGCGCGGCGCGCTGGGCAGCGGCGTGTCCTTGACGGCAAGGGGTAGGGTGGCGCTCATTGTGGTTCCTATTGGTGTGAATCCAGCGACAGCCCGAGCAGGCGCTGTTGCAGCTCATCGTTGGTGGCAAGTTCATCCATCGAACCGGCATGCACGACGCGCCCGTCGTCCATCACGCTGACCGTATCGCCCAGCGAGCGGACGAAATTGAAGTTCTGTTCGACCAGCAGGATGGTGGTGTCGGTTTCCTTGAGCTCGCGGAAGGCTGCGATCAGGCTCTGGATGATGGCCGGGGCCAGCCCCTTGGTCGGCTCGTCGACCAGCAGCAGCTTGCGCGGCTCGACGATCGCGCGAGCGATCGCCACCATTTGTTTCTGGCCTCCCGAGAGGTTCCCCGCGGGGTAGTTCCAGAACTTCTTCAGGGCCGGGAAGAAGCCGCAGATCCAGTCGACTCTCGCCTGGTCGAGCGGTCCGCTGCGCGCGGCCAGGTACAGGTTTTCGCGCACGGTCAGGTCCGAGAACACCGCCATGCTTTCCGGGACATAGGCGATACCCAGGCGCGCGATGTCGGGCGTGGCCATCTTCGTGATGTCGCGGCCCTCAAAGAGGATGCTGCCGGCGCTGGCCTGCCACAGGCCCATGATGGTGCGCAGGGTCGTGGTCTTGCCGGCGCCGTTACGCCCCAGCAGGACCGACAGGCCGCCGCGCGGAACCAGCAGGTCCACGCCCTGCAGGATGTGGTACTGGCCGATGTGGGTGTGCACGCCGGACATCGTCAGGAGCGGGGGCGCCAGGGGCTTGGCGGGTTCAAGCATGTTCGGTTTCGGGTGTTCCAAGATAGGCTTCCTGTACGATCTTCGATTGCATGACCTCAAGTGGATTGCCGTCGGCGACCAGCGTGCCGTTGTGCAGCACGATGATGCGGTCGGCCAGGGCGCGCACCACGTCCATCTTGTGCTCGACCAGCAGCACGGTCTTGTTGCGCTCCGCCTTCACCGACTGGATCAGGTCGAGCACCACCGGCACCTCGTCCACGCTCATGCCGGCGGTCGGTTCGTCGAACATCATGATGGAGGGTTCCAGCGCCAGCAAAATCGCCACTTCCAGCTTGCGCTGGTCGCCGTGCGAGAGGGTGCCGACCCAGGCATCGCGCTTGCCAGACAAGGCCACACGCTCCAGGTAATGCTCGGCGCGCGCAATCAGCTCCTTGTGGCTGGACCAGATCGAGAAGAAATTCAGCCCCATGCCGGCGCGGCTCTGCACCGCCAGGCGCACGTTCTCGATGACAGTCAGGTTCGGGAACAGGTTGGTGAGCTGGAAGGCGCGGCCGACACCGAGGCGCGTGCGCCTGGCGGCGCCGGCGCGCGTGATGTCCTGTCCGTTCACGAAGACCTGGCCCGAGGTGGCGGGCAGCTGGCCCGACACCAGGTTGAAATAGGTGGTCTTGCCGGCGCCGTTCGGGCCGACGATGACCGTGAGCGTGCCGGGATAGAAGTCGGCCGTCACCCCGTTCACCGCGACGTGGCCGCCGAAGCGGATGGTCAGGTCGCGGGTCGACAGGGACGGTTGCTGGTTGCTGTTGCCTTGCATGTCAGCGCTTGTTCCGCACCGGCAGCGGCAACTCGGTTGCCGGGATTTCGCGCACCAGTTCCAGCAGGTCCCATTCGTGCTTCTGGTCTTTCTTGATGCGGAAGTGGTACATCGGCTGGATCGCCTGGTGGTCCTCCTTGCGGAAGCTCATCCTGCCTTTCGGGGTCTCGAAGGCCAGGCCTTCCATCGCCGCCACCATCTCGTCGCCGTTCTTCGCGTTCGGCACTTTCGACAGCGCCGCGTGCACGGCGCTGGCCGCGGCCATGCCGCCTGCAGTGAACATATCGGGCGGCATCTTGTAGCGCTTGGTGTGCTCGGCCACCAGCCAGTCGTTCATCGGGTTCTTCGGGAAGCCGTGGTAATAATAAATCGTGCCCTCGGTGCCGGCGTACTGCTTCCAGGTCTTCATCACCGGCAGGATGTTCCCGCCCGGGACCAGCGAGATGCCGTAGCGCCCAGGCTTCATGTCGGCGATCTTGTTCATCGGGTTCGGGCCGGCCCAGACGATGGCCAGCACGCGCGGCTGCGGTTTGTCTTTCAGCGCGTCGAACAGGCGCTGGGTCGAGGCGGTGAAATCGGTGGTGGTGGCCGGCGCGTATTCCTCGTGGATCACCTTGGCCTTGCTGCCGGTGGAGACCAGGGCTTCCTTGCCGGCCTTGATGGCGTCGCGCCCGAACGCATAATCCTGGGCCAGGAAGCCGATGCTGCCGCTTTTGAGGGTGCTGGCCGCGGCCAGCGCATCCTGCATCGAGCTGCGCGCAGTGCGGAAGACGTATTTATTCCACTTGTCGCCGGTGATCGCGTCGGCCACGGCCGGTTCGACGATCAGCACCTTCTTGTATTCCTTCGCTACCGGCAGCATGGCGATCGCCGAGCCAGACGAGGTGGTGCCGACCGCGATGTCGACCTTGTCGTCGCCGTAGGCCTCGGCCAGCAGGGTGCGGCCGAGGTCAGGTTTACTCTGGTCGTCCTTGACGATGACCTTGATCTTGCGGCCATTGATGGCCATGGTGCCCTTGGTGAGGTATTCGAGGCCCATCATGAAGCCGGTCTCGGTCTCCTTGGCATAGGCTTCGAGCGGGCCGGTCTTGCCGGCGATGAGGGCGATCTTCAGGTCCTTGCCCTGGGCGAAAGCGCCCGGTGCGGCGGTGGCTGCAAACGCGGCAAGGATAGCGGCGGAAAGGGGTTTGATCAGGTGTTTCATGGGGTCTCCTTCTATAGTCCTCAGGGTACCGTGGCCAGGAACTGGCGGATGGCGTCCAGCGCGGCAGGCTCGGTGAGCATGGGCGCGTGGCCGACATCGGGTACTTCGGCATACTGCAGTTCGGGGGCCGCCTTGCGCATCCAGCTGGCCTGCTCGGGTTCGACCAGGTCGGACAGCGCGCCGCGCACCAGCAGGGTAGGGCGGCGCCGTGCCAGGCGGCGGAACGCCATGCGCGCCGCCAGCGAGGTCGGGCGCAGCTTGCCCGTCTGGATCGCCGTGGCGATATTCGGATCGTAACGCAGAGCCAGCTGTCCGTCATCCTTCTGTTCGAAGGCGCGGCGCGCCCACTTGCCCCATTCCTCATCGCTGTTGGCGGGGAAGGCGCAGGCATTGATGTCGCGCAGGTAGGCCGCTGCCTCGTCCCACGAAGCGAGCGTGCCGCAGCGGCCCGCATAGCCGGCAATGCGGGCCAGGCCGCGTAACGACATCACGGGGCCGATGTCGTTGATGATGGCGCCCGCGATCAGGTCGAGGTGGCGCGCCGCCAGGGTCATGGTAATCAGGCCGCCCATCGAGGTGCCGACGAAAACGGCGCGGGCAATCCCGAGATCGTCCATCAGCTTGACGATGTCGCCGGCATAGACCCCCGGGTTGTAGTTGTCCGGGTTCGGGTCGCGCGCCGAGTTGCCGCGGCCGCGCACGTCGACCGCGATGACGCGCCGGCCTATGGCCGCCAGCTCGGGGGCCAGCTCGTCGAAGTCAGCCGAATTACGCGTCAGGCCATGGATGCAGATGACCGGCAGCCGCGCCGGTCCGCCTGCGGCCGGATAGTCGCGTGCGTACAGCGCCAGCCCGTCGCTGCTGGAATAGCTGATTGGTGTGAAAGTGGACACGCTGGCTTATCCTGTGAGTCGGTCGGAATGCGGTAGTTCGGGTAAAAACAGGCTGCAACCGGCCCGGCCGGCGCGCTTTTCCAGGGAAAAGGCGCCAGCCAGGCGGTGCTGCCTGGTGAAACGGAAGCTTAGAAGCGGTACTCGAGCGTTGCCGAGACCTGGCGTGGGTTGCCGTAGAACGCGGTCAGGGTGCCTTCGTTGCCCAGGGTCGGGAACAGGTAGCCGCCGGTCTTGTAGTGCTTGTCGCCCAGGTTCTTGCCGTGCAGGCCGGCGCGGATCTTGCCGTCGGCACGGGTCCAGACGATGCTCGCGTCATACAGCTTGTATGATTCCTGGTCGATCAGCGACGCGGTTTCGAACTGCGCGGTGGCACCCTTGTGCGAAGCGCTGCCGACCAGCGAGAGCTTGCCGTCGCGGCCCATGAGCGGCAGCGGGATGTCGTAGTTGAAACGCAGGTTGGCCGAGTTCTTCGGGGTGTTCTGGAACTTGCGCGCGCCAGCCACGTTCACGCCGGCCGCGAAGTATTCCTTGTACTCGGCATCGATGTAGCTGTACATGCCGGCAAGCATGAAGTTCGAGGTGATGTTTGCCACCGCTTCCAGTTCGAGGCCCTTGATCTTGGCCTTGCCGGCATTGGTGGTCACGCCGGCGAAGCTGTCGTCGCGGCCGTCGCCGTTGGTGTCGATCGCCACCGAGCCCGGGATCTGCACGTCCTGGTAGTCGCTGTAGAACACCGCGGCGTTGGTCGTGATGCGCCCGCCGTTGAAGGCCGACTTCAGGCCCAGCTCATAGGTTTCGATGGTTTCCGGCGCATAGCCGGCGCGCGCCACGGCCAGCGGGATGCGGGTGCCAACCACGTTCAGGCGCGGATCGAAACCGCCGCCCTTGAAGCCTTCGGAATACGAAGCATAGACGTTGTGGTTCGGGCTGAACTTGTAGTTCACGGCCACGCGCGGGGTGAATTTCTTGTCCTCCCGGCTCAGGACGCCGCCACGCAGGTCGGTATCGGTGCGGAACAGGATCGCGCCTGCATTGCCCAGGCCCGGCGAGCCGTTGGCGCCCAGGTAGATCTGGCGCAGCACTTCGGCGTCGCGCTGGTCGACGGTGTAGCGGCCCCCCAGCGACAGGCTCAGGGCATCGGTGATGCTGTAGCTGCCGTCGGCATAGATGGCCCAGGCTTTGGTGTCGATGTCGCCGCTGGTGAAGGTCGAGGTCGGGACGGCGCCGGCCAGGATGGTGTCGAACTTGTTGAAGGCATTGGCATCGATGTAGTAGATGCCGGCCACGCCCTGCAGCCGGTCGCCCGTGTAGGTGAGGTTGAATTCCTGGCTGAACTGCTTGTTGGTGTAGAGGGCGGGCACGTGGAAGTCGGTCACGCCCAGCGAATCGAAGTCGATCGGGGCGTACGACTTGTCCTTGCGTGCCGCCGTGATCGATTTGACCGACCACTCGTTGTTGAGGGTGTAGTCGACGGTGGCCGAAACGCCGTGCGCCTTGACTTCCTGGTCCTTGCCGAGCGCCTGCATCAGGTTGGCGCGGGTGTCGAAGACATTGCCCAGGATCGGCGCGGCGCTGGTGCGGCCGACGATCAGGCGGTGGCCGTTCTTCGGGCTCGAGTCGTCCTGGGTGGCGTCGCCGGCGATGCGGATGAACAGGTCCTGGGTCGGGGTGAACTCGGCCGAGAGGCGGGCCGCGGTGACATCCTTGTCGTAGTTTTCGCCGCCGGTGGTCAGGTTCTTGCCGAAGCCGTCGCGCTTGAAGCGGGCGAAGGTGCCGCCGATGCGGGCGGTGTCGGAGATCGGGGTGCTGGCGGTGGCGACGATTTCCTTCTGGCCAAATTCGCCGATGGTGGCGCGCAGGCGGGCATCGGTTTGCGGGGCCAGCTTGCGGGTCACGTACTTGACGGCGCCGCCGATGGTATTGCGGCCGTACAGCGTGCCCTGCGGGCCGCGCAGCACTTCGATGCGCTCGACGTCATAGATGTCGGCCACGGCGGCCTGCGGGCGCGCCAGGTAGATGTCGTCGATATAGATACCGACGCCGGCTTCGAAGCCGGCCAGCGGGTCGGCCTGGCCGACGCCGCGGATGAAGGCGGTCAGGGTCGAGTTGGTGGCGCGCGAGGCCTTCAGGGTGGTGTTCGGCAGAGAGGTTGCCAGGGCGGTGATGTCCGGCGTCGCCACTTTCGAGAGCTGGTCGGCGCTGAAGGCGGTGACCGAGACCGGCACGTCCAGCAGGGTTTCTTCGCGGCGGCGGGCGGTCACGACCACCCGGTTCACGCCTTCTTCGGCATTTGCGGCCGACGGGGCGCCGGTCGCATCCTGGGCGTAGACAGGGGCACCGCCCGACAGGACGAGTACCGCAATCGCCGACTGGATTGCAGGGTTCAGCAGCTTCATTTTGTTCTTGGTCAGACGCATCGATGTCTCCTAATTTTTGATAGCGGCATGCGTTCAGGTTGTCGCATGCCGAGCAGTGTGCCTCGGTTGAGTTTGGTTAGATAGTCAACAATCACCCACCCCGTTGTGCAAAAATGCACAAGGCCCTGCACCACCGTTGTGCGTGCATGCTCCGGGCTTCCTTGGGGCGGACAGCGGGACCGGCGGCGAGGTGCGCACGCTTTATGCGCGGTGGCAGGATCGATGCGACAAATGATTGCAGGGGGAATGTGCACTAGTGCACAATATGAGATCTTGATATTGAACAAGTGATCCGATGAATACGCTGCCCGAGTGGACCGACCTGCGTTTCTTCCTGGAGCTGGCGCGCGCCGGCACCCTGTCGGGCGCTTCGCGCCGGCTGGAAGTGGAACACACCACGGTGGCGCGCCGCATCGACCGGCTCGAGTCCCAGCTCGAGACCACCTTGTTCGATCGCTCGCGCGAAGGCTATGAACTGACCGAGGTTGGGCAGGCGCTGCTGCCGCATGCCGAGGCGATGGAAGGTGCGGCGCTGGCGGCGGCCGAGCAGATCGGCGGGGCCGAAGTGGCGGCCCACGGCGTGGTGCGGCTCGGGGTGCCGGAAGTATTCGGGGTGCGGGTGGTGGCGCCGCTGCTGGCCAGGCTGCTGGAGCAGAATCCAGACCTGTCGATTGACCTGCTGGCGCTGCCCAGCTTCGCCAACCTGGCCAACCGCGAGGCCGACCTCGGCGTCATGATGGACGCCCCGACCACGGGCCGCTACATGGTGACCCGGCTGGCCTCCTTCCACTTCTACCTGTACGCCTCGCCGATCTACCTGGCCAAGCATGCGCCGATCCGCACCCAGGCCGACCTGGCCGGCCACGACTTCGTGGACTACGTGCAGGACCGGCTGGCCAGCCGCGAACTCTCCTACCTGAACGAGCTGGGTTTCACGCCGCGCCGCCGCATGTGCTGCTCGGGCATGACCGCACAGCTGGAGGCCGCCTCGCTCGGCATGGGTCTGATGATGGCGCCGCCGTATGCGGTGCCGGACAATGGCCGCCTGGTGCGGGTGCTGCCGGGGTTCCAGGCCGAGCGCTCGTTCTGGCTGGCGGCGCCGACCGACCTGTACCGGCTGCGCCGCGTGAAGGTGGTGTGGGATTTGTTGCGCGAATTTGCAGATAGCCAGCCTGGGCTGTTCGTCGACGGGACGATCCAGCCATGAATGCGTGTGCGCTGCCGGCGCCGAGCTCGCCCGGCGCCGTCGATGCATCCACGCGCATGAGACGCCTTGCCGGGGCAACGGCTCCGGCAAGCCCACCGCCTATCGCATCCCGATGGCTTTCCGAACATGTCGCGACCGCAGCGCCACCAGCGTGCCCAAGCCCAGCAAGAGCATGGCGCCCGTGTCAGGTTCCGGCACGGGCGAGACTTGCACGTTGTCGATCACCAGGTCTGCACTGGCAGATAGCCGCAGCTCGCTCAGTCCCGTCCAGCCGGTTAAGGAAAGGCTTGTTAGGTCACCCAGGGCCAGGGTCGTGCTGAGCTGCTCGTTGCCGCCGACGATGCCGGTGAGGCTGAGAATGGCAGGCGTGTCCGGATCGAACAGCCCGGCATCCAGGCCCAGGAAGTTGAACAGGATTCCGTCCATGCTGACGAGGCTGATGGAATTCCCGCCAAACAGCACCAGGCCGCCGGACGCGCCGCTGCCCAGGCCATCGATCGTGAGGAAGCCCGCCGCATCGCCGGCAAGCGAAAAGCCGTCTTCGTTGTAGGTCGCCCGGTTGGTGGCGTTGTCGATCTCGATCAGGCCCGGCGCATCGAAGTCGATGACGGCGGCCGTCACTGCAGGGGCTGCGGTGACGGCCAGTACGGCAGCCAGCGTACACAGTAATTTGCGCATTTTTTTCTCCGGTCGGTTGAGGCTTACTGGGCGCCTGGCAGCGGCGTGTTCAGGTACGGGAAGCCGCCCAGGAAGGGCTGGACGGCCTGGTCGACGGCATCGTGCAGCTTGAACGCCGTGGCGCCGAGCGGGACCTTGCCTGGATTGCAGTCGGCGCCGAAGCCGAACGCATTGTTGTTCCCGTTCGCCACGCACAAGCCACCCATTGCCACGACCAGCGAGATGTCCACCACGTCGTCCTTGGGACGGCGGCCGTTCGGATAGCCGGCGTTGTCTGTGCCACCGGCAAGCACATTGCCGATGATGCCCAGCCGATTCTGCTGGGGGAAGGGTACGGCGGGAATCGAGGTGTTCAGGCGCATCATTTCCGATGGCGTCACAGTCATCGGCCGGTTGACGCCGGCGATCCCGGTCAGGAAGGCCGTCACCAGGTCTTGGCGCGGCAGGTTGGCTGGGGCGGCGCTGCCGGGCGTCAGGCCCAGGGCGATCTCAACCACCCTTGGCAGGGTCGGATTCGTCACATAGGCCGCGAACTGGCCGTCGTTCTGCGGCAACGAACTGTTGAAGCGGTCCTTGTCGCGCAGGCCGATGACCACCTCGTTCACGAGCGGCATGCCAAGGCGGGATACCTGCACGTAGGCGCCCCCGTAGCTGATGGTAGTCTGGTAGCCGGCCGGCGGATTCGGGTTGACGAGCTGGCTCTGGCGGACACTTGCCGTGGTCCATACGCCAATGACCGGGTCGGAGGTGCGCGTCGACAGCAGGCAAGTCTTGTGGATTTCGAGCGCCAGCGAGGTGATGTTCTTGTCCGCCAGCGGATTGGGGGCCGCATTGATCTTGGACGGGTCGGTGATCACCGACAGCGGCACGTTCAGGAGATCGAAAATCGTGCCGACATTGACGGCGAAGCCCTCCCTGCGCTGCCCGACGAACATGCGGCCCGGCGTCGAGCAGCCCGGGATCGTAACCGGGTAGATATGCTGTGCCGCATAGGCTGCGTAATCCGGCAGCGTCTTGGTTCCTATGTTGTCGACCGGCTTGTCGAACGTGGTGGCGCCGGTTCCAAAACGTGAAACCGCCGCCGCCTGGCCGCTGCGGCGGTCGCCGCGGATCAGGTTGAGGGTGAACCGTTCATTAACGTTCAACGATGCCGAGTTCGGGGCATTTACCTGTCCGGCCGCTGGGAATGCAATCGGGACATTCTGGTTTCCAATCGGCAGTGCAATTGAACGCAGGACGTTCTGGAACTTGAACTGGAATGTCAGGTCCTCACGGGCGTCGCCATTGTTATCGACGTGAATCTCATAAATTGCATTCGGATCCATCTTGAAGAATTCCGGGGCTCCGTATGGATCTTGCAGCGGCTGGTAGTTAGCGATAAGCGTGACATACCCGGACCGCCCGTTTTCATAACTGTTGAAGGCGTAGACATCGGTGCCGTCAATCTTCGGCTGGGTCGTGATAAAAGGCGCTTCCCGGTGGCTGGAGGCTTGCGCCGGAAACGCAGAAAGGACTGCGAGAAGCGGACAGCTTGCTGCGATAATGGCATTCCGGAAATTCGAACGGCGCTTCAACTGCGTGATCATATTAATTCTCCTCTGAATTATATTGAAAATCAGAAACCAATTAAACCGATACCACCTGCAACCGAAAACGTTAATGTGAATTAACAGAATTGCCGAATTTGGCAGAATTAACGTCAAAGGATTCTACTGCTGTTCGGTCGATGCACAATTCGTTAAGACATAAAATATTAAATGGGTCAGGAAAGCGGATACAAATCCATCGACAAATGAATTGGATGCCTGCGGTTTCATTTCGAGAAGGAATAATTAATGAGAACCAAATGGCAGAGGACTAGTAGAAGGAAGAACGATTCTGGGTAAGCCGGGCCCGCGTCTCACTGGCAACGCCGAGGGAACTGTATCGGCCGCGACGGCGGCAGGCGGTGTAGCACAGGCCGAGCAAATGAAGCAGCAGGCAGCAGGCCCGCTTTTCCAGGCAGTGCGGCAGCCAGCGGTTGCCCGCGACCTGAGCAGCGCGTATCCTCGCATGCACCACTACTATCGAGGGCCTCATGCGCAGCCGGATCAGCGACGACATCACCTTCCGCAAGCTCGAAGTCCTGCTGGCCTACATGGAAGGCGGCAACCTGAACGCCGCCGCCCGTCTGCTCGACATCAGTGCGGTGAGCGTGCACCGGGCGCTGCATTCGCTGGAAGACGCGATGAGCTGCCAGCTGTTCAGCCTGCAGGGCCGCAACCTGATCCCGAACGAGGCGGCGCAGGTGCTGGCCGACGTCAGCCGCGACGTGATCCGGCTGATGGCGGACGGGATCGCCGCCACCCGCTCGGCGGCCGGCTATTCGGCCGACCACCTGAAAATCGGTTCGCTGTATTCGCTGACCTCCGGGGTCATCCCCAAGGTCCTCATCGGCATCAAGCTGCGCAAGCCGGAGCTCGAGACCGAGCTGGTGCTCGGGTCGAACGACGAACTGCTGCACAAGCTCAGGCAGAACGCGGTCGACGCCGCGCTGATGGCGCTGCCCGAGACCGACCCGGACGTCGAATCGATCGCCTTGTTCGAGGATGAGGTGTTCTTCGCGGCGCCGGCCGGTTCGCCCTACGCGGGGCTGGATGAAGTCGACCTGCGCGAATGCGCCGCCGAGAAATTCGTCTGCCTGCGCGATGGCTTCGTGACCTTTACCGGCTTCCAGGAAGCCTTCCGCATCGCCGGCTTCGCGCCCACCATCGTGACGCGCGTGGGCGACATTTTCTCGCTGATGAACCTGGTCGGGGCGGGCATCGGCTACACCCTGCTGCCGGGCCGGGTGCGACACGCCTTCGGCGACAAGGTGCAGCTCATCCCCTTGAAGCCCGACTACCGCATGCGCCAGACCATCGGCCTGAGCTTCCTGCGCGTGCGCGAACGCGACCCGAACCTGCTGGCCCTGGCGGCGGTCTGCCGCATGCTCAAGCACGAAGCCGCGTAGGGTGGTCGGCTCCGCCGACCGCGCGTTCAACGGGAATTGCCGTGCCGCAGTGCCTCCGTAAGTTGGGCGCGCGGGCGTTTGTCATTCCGGCCATTGGCCTAATGCCGATCACTTAAGAGCCGCCGGTTAGTCGTAGGGTGGGCAATTCGTAAATCAGGGCATTGCCCTCATTTACCTTGCCCACGCGTTCAAACTACGGTGCTGCAGCCCGTGCGCCGGCTCATGTTGCAACTATCACCGCGTGGGGTAACCGGGGCCAGTGGCCCGGGTTACAAGCCGCCCACCCTACGGTTCTCACTAATTGACTGGCATTAGGCCATTGGCCGACATTACCCCGCCCACCCTACAACTGCAACTGCGAAATAACATCCGACCAGGGTATGGGTTACGTTTAACCCGGATAGTTCCGCTGAAAGTAAACGTTAGCACCTAAGCCTAATTGATCCCGGCAGGGTTCAGCGCTACCTTTAGGTCACAAAATAGCATAACAAAAGTGCATGCCCGACCTGCGCCAGCCCGTTTCAATGGTATGGGGAGCCGGGGATGATTTGGAGACGTATCACCAGCGGTCACGGTTGGAGCCGGGGGCCGCGCCCTGAAGGAGCACTGCCGTGTCCTCTCACATGATTGCAATCTGCGTGCTGGCCCTGATGTTCGTCCTGGCCACCGCCCTGCCCATCAATATGGGCGTCATCGCCTTTGTCGGGGCCTTCCTGGTCGGCACCGTGGTCGCCGGCATGCAAACCAAGGCCATCATGGCCGGCTTCCCGGCCGAACTGTTCCTGACCCTGGTCGGCATCACTTTCCTGTTCGCCCAGGCCCAGAACAACGGCACCATCGACTGGCTGGTGAGGCTCGCCGTACGGGCGGTCGGCGGGCGCATCGCTGCCATTCCCTGGGTGATGTTCGCGATCACCGCGCTGCTGACTTCGGTCGGCGCGGTCAGCCCGGCAGCGGTGGCGATCATCGCACCGATCGCGCTCGGCTTCGCCGCCAAGTACAACATCAACCCGCTGATGATGGGCCTGATGGTGATCCACGGCGCCCAGGGCGGCGGCTTTTCCCCGATCAGCATCTACGGCGGCATCACCAACAAGGTCGTGATGGAAGCCGGCTTGCCGATCTCGCCGCTGACCACTGCCTTTACCAGCCTCGGCGTCAACCTGGCGGTCTCGGTGCTGCTGTTCTTCGCATTCGGCGGCATGAAGCTGATGAAGCAGCAGGTGCCGAAGTCCGGCCTGGGCCTGCCTGGCGTCCCCTTCGGCACCAATGTGGCAATGGCCGCGCAGGGGCCACAGATCTACGGCGACGCCGAGAGCGAGGCCGCGAGCGAGGAAAAGCTGACGCAGCAGGGCTCCGGCCAGGCGGTCGGGGCGATGGGTAGCGCGATGGGCGGGGCGGCGGGCGGGGCAGCAGCCGGCACCATGGGCAGCATGGGTGGCAGCCGTTCCGCGGCCGCTGGCGCTGGGACTGCAGGTGCGGTCGCCGCCGAAGGCCCGACCTTCCACCAGGTCGTCACCGTCGTGGGACTGGTCGCGCTGGCCGTACTGACCCTGTTGTACAAGCTCGACATCGGCTTCGTCGCCATCTCGATCGGCCTCCTGATTTCGATCCTGTCGCCGCAGGTGCAGAAACGCGCCATCGGCCAGGTGTCCTGGCCCGAGATCATGCTGATCGTCGGCGTCAGCACCTATGTCGGCGTGATGCAGAAGATGGGCACCATCACCTGGGTCGGCGACAGCGTCGCCAGCCTCACCTCGCCGCTGACGGTCGCGCTGCTGCTGCTCTTCGTCGGCGCCATCGTGTCGGCCTTTGCCTCGTCCACCGCGGTGCTGGGGTCCCTGATCCCGCTGGCCGTGCCTTTCCTGGCCTCGGGCACCGGGGTCGATCCGATCGGCTTCATCGCCGCGATGGCGGTGGCATCCACCATCGTCGACGTCAGCCCGTTCTCGACCAACGGCGCGCTGGTGCTGGCCAGTGCCCAGCACGTCGACCGGGATGTATTCCTGCGCCAGCTGATGATCTATGGCGGTATCGTCACCCTGGTCGCGCCGGTCGTGGTGTGGGTGCTGTTCGTGGTGTTCTGACGGGCGGGGCCGGTGCAATCACTTTTTGGGAAATCCAATGAACCATGCTGAAGGCCGCTGGACTACCCAGCAAAGCAACCGCCGGGACCGCCTGGAACGGGCCCGGGCGGCGCTCGGCGATGCGCTGGACGGCAAGATCGTCGCGTCCTCGCACATCGTCGAGCTGCTGCACCAGGTGCTCGAACCCGGCGACCGGGTCTGCCTGGAAGGGAACAACCAGAAGCAGGCCGACTTTCTCGGCAAGGCGCTGACACGGCTCGACCCCGGCCGCATCAACAACCTGCACATGCTGCTGTCGGTGCTGTCGCTGCCCGAACACCTCGACGTGTTCGAGAAGGGCATTGGTTCGCGCCTGGACTTTTCCTTCTCCGGGCCGCAGGCCGGCCGGCTGGCCAAGCTGGCGCAGTCCGGCAAGCTGAATATCGGCGCGATCCACACCTACCTGGAACTGTTCGCGCGCTATTTCGTCGACCTGACCCCGCGCGTGGCGCTGGTGGCGGCCGAAATGGCCGACCGCGAGGGCAACCTGTACACCGGCCCGAATACCGAGGACACCCCGGCCATCGTCGAGGCCACGGCCTTCAAGAGCGGCATCGTGATCGCCCAGGTGAACAAGATCGTCGACAAGCTGCCGCGGGTCGACATTCCGTCAAGCTGGGTCGAGTACGTGGTGCAGTCGCCCACGCCTTATTACATCGAGCCGCTGTTCACGCGCGACCCGGCCCAGATCTCCGAGATCCAGGTGCTGATGGCGATGATGGCGATCAAGGGCATCTATGCCGAATACCAGGTCGAGCGCCTGAACCACGGCATCGGCTTCGATACCGCCGCCATCGAACTGCTGTTGCCGACCTATGCGATGGACCTTGGCCTGAAGGGGAAGATCGCCCGCCACTGGGCCCTGAACCCGCACCCGGCATTGATTCCGGCGATCGAGGCCGGTTTCGTCGAATCGGTGCACTCGTTCGGCTCCGAGCTCGGCATGGAAAACTATATCGCCGCGCGGCCCGACGTCTTCTTCGTCGGAGCGGACGGTTCCATGCGCAGCAACCGCGCCTTCTCGCAGGCGGCCGGCCACTATGCCTGCGACATGTTCATCGGCTCCACCCTGCAGATCGACTTGCAGGGCAATTCATCCACCGCGACCCTGGGCCGCATCTCGGGCTTCGGCGGGGCGCCGAACATGGGCGCGGACGCGCGCGGCCGCCGCCATCCGAGCGCGGCCTGGCTCAAAGCAGGGCAGCAGGCGCGCGCGGGCCGCAATACCATCCCGCGCGGGCAGAAGCTGGTGGTGCAGATGGTCGAGACCTTCCGCGAGCACATGGCGCCGGCCTTCGTCGAGAAGCTGGACGCCTGGCAGCTGGCCGAGCAGACCGGCATGGCGATCCCGCCGGTGATGATCTATGGCGACGACGTCACCCACATCCTGACCGAAGAAGGCATCGCGAACCTGCTGCTGTGCCGCAGCGACGAAGAACGCGAGCAGGCCATCCGTGGCGTAGCGGGCTACACGCCGGTGGGCATGGGCCGCGACAAGCGCATGGTGGAAAACCTGCGCGACCGTGGCATCATCCAGCGCGCCGAAGACCTCGGTATCGACAAGCGCCTGGCAACCCGCGACCTGCTGGCGGCCAAGAACATGAAAGGCCTGGTGCGCGCATCGGGCGGCCTGTACGAGCCGCCGAAGCGCTTCAGGAACTGGTAAGGACACCAATATGGAAACGCTTCAATTCCGATTCGAGCAGGGCGCACGTTCCCTTGTAGGCATGCCGCAGCTGGTCGGCGTGGTCGGCTCGGGCAATCTCGAGGTGCTGATCGAGCCGGCCGCGCTCGGCGGCGCCTGCGAAATCGAAGTACGCACCGCCGCGGTCGGCTTCGGCGCCACCTGGCAGGCCGTGATGGCGGACTTCCACGAGCGCTGGGGCCTGGCCGATGCGCGCATCTGCATCAACGACATGGGCGCCACGCCGGCCGTGGTCAGCCTGCGGCTCGACCAGGCCGTGGAATCGCTCACCGGGGGAACACCATGAGCAGCTACCTGGAACTCACGGCGCGCCAGCGCATTCCCGCCATCTTCGATTCCGGCAGCTTCGAGGAATTCCTGCCGCCAAGTAGCCGCGTGGCCAGCCCGCACTTGGCCCAGCTCGATGCACCGGTCTCGTTTGATGACGGCGTGGTGGTCGGGCGGGGCCTGCTTGGCGGGCAGGTGGTCTTTGGCGCCGCCCAGGAGGGCGGCTTCATGGGCGGCGCGGTCGGCGAAGTCCATGGCGCCAAGCTGGTCGGCATGCTGCGTCGCGCGGTGGATGAAGGCGCGCAGGCGGTACTGCTGCTGCTCGAATCGGGCGGCGTGCGCCTGCACGAAGCCAATGCCGGCCTGATCGCGGTATCGGAGGTGATGCGCGCCATGCTCGACGCGCGCGAAGCCGGCATCCCGGTGATCGCCGTCATCGGCGGATCGAACGGCTGCTTCGGCGGCATGGGCATCTCGGCGCGCTGCGCGAATACCGTCATCATGTCGGAAGAAGGGCGCCTCGCCATGTCCGGCCCCGAAGTCATCGAGACCGCCAACGGGGTCGAAGAATTCGACTCGCGCGACCGCGCCCTGGTCTGGCGCACCACCGGCGGCAAGCACCGCTACCTGCTGGGCGACTGCCAGGTGCTGGTGCCGGACGATACCGCGGCCTTCCGCGCTGCCGCCTTGCAGGCGATCGCGGACGTAGCCGCGGGCGGGGCGCAGCTGACACTGGAGGACCTGCTGGCCGAGCAGGGCATGCTGGCCAGGCGCCTGGCGGACACGGAGGGACTGGCCGAGCCGATGGACGTCTGGAAGGGGCTGGGCATTCCCGACCCGGCCGGCGTACCGATGCTGGAGGCCGAGGCCTTCATGGCGCTGGCGGCCCGGCACCGCCTTGACTACCGGCCGGCACCGCAGGCGGCTGCGCAGCCGGCAACGCCCACGGGAGAACAATGATGGATTGGCAGACTCTGGCAACGCAGCTGTTCCCGGGCGGGCACGATATCACCGAGCGCGACAATTTCCTGTCCGGCAGCGCCCAGGTCGACGCCCAAGCGGTCGACGTGATCGGCACCACCGGCCACGTCCCGATCGGCATCGAGATCGCGCTGGCCCAGGCCCAGGCCATCCTGAAAACGGTGCAAACCAATCCGGGACGGCCGATCCTGATCCTGGTCGACACCCAGGGCCAGCGCCTGCGGCACCGCGACGAGATGTTGGGCATCAACAGCTACATGGCCCATCTCGGCAAATGCGTCGACCTGGCGCGGCGCAAGGGGCACACGGTCATCGGCCTGGTCTACGACCAGGCGCTATCCGGCGGCTTCATCACCAGCGGCCTGATCGCCAGCGCCTGCTTCGCGCTGCCGCAGGCGACCATCCGCGTGATGGGCTTGCCGGCGATGGCGCGCATCACCAAGGTGCCGGAAGAACGCTTGAGCGAACTGGCCAGGGACAACCCGGTGTTCGCGCCGGGGCCCGAGAATTACCTGCGCATGGGTGGCCTGCACGGCATCTGGGAGCACGACCTCGCCGGCGAACTGGCGCGGGCGCTGCGCGAGTGCGGCGCCGAGGATGAACGCATGGCCCTGGGCCACGCGCGCGGCGGACGCATGCTGGCGCATCCAGTGGCGCAAGCGGTCAGGACGGGCAGCGATGTTCGCCCGGCATGACCTGGTCTGGCTGACGAGCCGCGGATGGGAACGGGCGCATGCCGGCGCGCCCTCCGGGACGGCCGGCGCTCTCGATGCCTGGCGTGATGCCGGCTGGCCGGCTACGGTACGGCGGTCCGAAACCAGTCTTGCACCCGGCGAGGTGGCGATCGGCTTCGCCATGCCGCCGCGTCCGGACGGCGGCGGCAAGCTGCGGGTCGGCTGCCGGGTGGAACTGGCCGACGTCCAGCGCCGCACCCGCGCGCTGGCCCTGGTCGGCGCTCTCGACGCGGTGCCGGCGGCCTGGCGTGAACGGCTGGCCGTGCTCGAGCGCGAGGCCGCCGAGGCCGGGTTGGGGCTGGCCGTCTACGGTTCGGTGGCCCTCGAGGCGCTCACCGGACAGCGCTACCTGACGCCGGCATCGGACATCGACCTGTTGCTGCGTCCCCTGAACCGCGCGCAGCTGATGGCCGGGCTGGACCTGCTGGCCCGGTACGCAACCAGCCTGCCGCTGGATGGTGAGATCGTGTTCCCGGATGGGCGCGCGGTAGCATGGAAAGAGCTGCGCGCCGCATTCGGCAGTGCGCCCGGCACGCGCGTGCTGGCCAAGGGGCTCGAGCGGGTGGCGCTGGTCGCGCCCGGGGAATTGATCGCGACGCTGGAGGAGGGCGCATGGCCGAACTGAGCACCGCACCGGGCCTGTTATTCAAACCTTCGCTCCACCCCTTGCCCAGCTCCGCCCTCGGCCCGGCGGTCGACCCTTCAGCCGGTCCCGGATGGAACGAGGAACTGAATGCGCCATGTCCGGGCGAAGGCTTCATCCCGGCGCAGCACGCACCGGCCTTGCCCGGCCTTGTTCGCGACAAGGGGTTCTGCCAGCAGATCGCACGCCTCGCCGTGCGCAGCCTCTATGCCGAACTGGCCCTTTACCCGAAGCCCGGACTGGTGTCGCTTGTCGACAACGGCAGCCATGAGGACATGACGGCCGCGACCTTCATGCGCAGCATGTTCGCGCTGCGCCGCTACTTCCTGCGCATCACCGCAGCCGGCATGGCCGATGCGCCCTTTCACGTGCTGAAACGCCTGGGAATCGAGGCCGAGCAGCGAATGCTGCGCGCCACAAGCGGCATCAACACCCATCGCGGCGCCATCTTCTGTCTGGGCATGTTGTGCGCTGCAATCGGCCGCTGCCGCGCGGACGGCGCGGCGCTGGAACCTGCAGTAATCCAGTCCACGCTCTTGCGGCAATGGGGAGGGGCGCTCGGCGCCCATAGCGGCGACGCCGGTATCGGCAGCGGCACGCAGTCGCACGGCGCCGAGGCCCTGCAGCGCTACGCCGCCAGCGGCGCACGCGAGGAGGGTGCGCGCGGCTTCCCCTCGGTATTCGGCATCGGCTTGCCGGCCTTGCAGCGCGCGCTCGGCGCCAAACGTGGCATGCGGCAGGCCCGCGTCGACGCACTGTTCGCGCTGATGGCCCACATCAGTGACACCAACGTCTATCACCGCGGCGGCATCGAAGGCGCGCAGGCGGTGCGGCGCCAGGCACGCGCCTTCGTCGCGCGTGGCGGGACCGCCGCCCCGGACTGGGAGGAACGCGCGTTGGCCTGCCACCGCGCCTTCGTCGTCGCACGTCTGTCGCCGGGCGGCGCGGCCGACCTGCTGGGCGCCGCCTGCCTGCTGCACGCCGTGTGCGCAGGGCAGGGCTGACATGGCGGGACGGCTTCTTATCCTGTGTCCGGGCCAGGGTGCCCAGCATCCAGCCATGTTCGACATGGCGCGGGATAATCCGGCGGCCGGCCGCCTGCTCGACGCCTGGTTCGACGACCCGGCACTGGCAGGGCCGCTGCGTGAGTCCCTCGAGGGCCCGGCGCGCTTTTCCAACCGGGTGGCCCAGCCATCGATCGTGGCCGCCACCCTGGCCACGTGGACCGCCCTGGGCGAGCTGGCGCCCGCGCCTGCGCTGGTTGCGGGCTACAGCATCGGCGAGCTGGCCGCCTGGGGCGTCGCCGGCGCCCTCGACCCCCTTGATGCCGTGAAACTTGCCGTCGAGCGCGCCCGCCTGATGGATGCCTGTATGGCCAGCGGGCCGCCCCAGGGCATGGTCGCCCTGTCCGATATGCCGATCGGCAGCGCCGACGAACTGCTGCAGCGTTTCGGCTTCCATGCTGCCATCGTGACCGGCGACGACACGCTGGTGGCCGGCGGGCTTGCCAGGCAGCGTGAAGCACTGGCCGAGGCGGCCGTCGCAGCGGGCGGCCGCGCCGCGGTGCTGCCGGTTGAAGTCGCCTCCCACACGCCGCTAATGGGGGCTGCGGTGGCGCCTTTCGCGGCACTGCTGCACGCCCAGCGCTGGTCGGCGCCGGCCTTCCCGGTCCTGTCCGGCATCTCCGCCGAACCGCTGCAGGATGCCAGCCGGGCAGTTGACCACCTGGCACGCCAGCTTGCGGAACCGATCCGCTGGAAAGACTGCATGGACGCCTGCGTCGAGGCCGGCGTGACTGTCGCGCTCGAACTGGGACCGGGCGCGGCCTTGTCGCGCATGTTGCAGGCACGCCACCCGGACATCGCTTGCCGTTCCATTACCGAATTCCGCTCCCTCGGAGGCGTATGCTCCTGGCTGGGGAGGCAACTCGAATAACATTCACGAGGATGATGTCTGGTATTGCTAATGGGAATTGGAAGTTTGACTGACTCGCCTATATAACGGTTGTATCGCATCGCATTCGTGATCGCATGCTTACCGTCAGCCTTGCCGATGTTGACAAGGTAAAAGAGGAGTCGCTATGAAGAATTTCCTGAACACCGTTGCCCGCCTGCTGCTGGCCGCCGCCAATGGCCGCGCCCTGAACGTCCTGCGCAAGCAGGCTGAACTTGCCAAGCCTTTCCACGTCGAGTTTCGCTCGAACGCAGGCGGCTGGAACTAAGCAAGGCTGGCTGCAGAGCGCCCGCGTCTACCAGCGCGGCGCCTGAAACGAGAAGGGCCGGGTCCGCATCGAGCGCACCCGGCCCTTCGCTCGTTTGCGGGAGAACCACCTTATACTTGGGCGATGAGCTATCTCATCCGCCCCTACGAGGCAGCCGACCGCGATGGTGTCAATCGCGTGGCGCTGGCCGCCTTCGGCCAGTACCAACACGAATACGAGGATTGGCCCGCATTCAGCGAAGGCATCGGCCGGATGGCGGATCTCGCCGTCCAGGCCGACCTGCTGGTAGCCGAACTGGACGGTCAGGTCGTGGGTGCGATCGTGCACGTCGGCCCCGGCAAGCCCAGGAGCGCAATCTTCCCGGATGACTGGTCGGTGATCCGCATGCTGGTAGTCGACCCGGCGCACCGAGGCCTGGGCATCGGCGGTGATCTGGTAGCGGCTTGCCTGCGCTGCGCCATCCGTGACGACGCGCCGGCAATTGGCCTGCACACCAGTCCCATCATGACCTCGGCGCTGCGTCTCTACACCAGCCTCGGATTCACCCGCAACCGCGACCTCGATCCGATTCGCGGCGTGCCCTATGGCCGCTACGTGCTTCCCGCGAGCGAATTGCAGGCTGCGCTCGACCGGCTTGCTAGGTAGCTGAGCGAAACGGATTACGCTCGTTCAGCTCATCCATGTAATCGTCGATCCCGCCGCTTTCCCGCTCCAGGAAGCGCTCGATCGCATCCGCAAACGAGGGATGCGCCAGCCAGTGCGCCGACCAGGTACGGGTCGGCAGGAAGCCGCGCGCCATCTTGTGCTCGCCCTGGGCGCCGCCTTCGAAAGCCTGGATGCCTTGTTCGATGCAGAACTCGAGCGGCTGGTAATAGGCCGCTTCGAAATGCAGGCAGGGCACGTGTTCCAGCTCGCCCCAGTAGCGCCCGAACAGCGTGGTCTCGTTGTGGATCACCAGCGAGGCCGCGATGTCGCGCCCATCGCGTTCGGCGATCACCAGCAGAATATTGTCCGGCATGGACTCGCCGATGCGGCGGAAAAAGTCCAGGTTCAGGTAGGGCGTCGAATGGTGCGCCTGGTAGGTGTGGCGGTAGCAGCGATTGAACAGCACCCAGTCGCTCTCCTGCGCATCGCGCCCGCGCACCCGGCGCATCGTCACCCCAGCCTCGCGAACCTTGCGCCGTTCGGCGCGGATGTTCTTGCGCTTCTTTTGCTCCAGCGTGGCCAGGAATTCTTCGAAGTCGGCATACCCCTGGTTCAGCCAGTGGAACTGCACGCCGCTGCGCAGCATGAAGCCGGCATCGTGCAGCTGGCGCGCATGCGCCTCGGGCGGGAACAGGATGTGGGTGGACGAGACCTCGGTCGCGCGCTGCGTCGCCACCAGCACCTCGATCAGCGCGGCGCGCGCGGCATCGTCGCGCGCCAGCAGGCGCGGCCCGGCCACCGGCGTGAACGGGATCGCCGAGAGCAGCTTCGGGTAGTAATCCAGCCCATGCCGGTGGTAGGCATCGGCCCAGGCCCAGTCGAACACGTATTCGCCATAGGAGTGGTCCTTGACGTACAGGGGCAGGGCGGCGGCCAGTTCCTCGCCGTCGAACAGCGCGATGTACTGCGGCTGCCAGCCGGTCTCCGGCGCCGCGCTGCTTGACGCGTGCAGTGCATGCAGGAAGGCATACGACAGGAAGGGGTTGGCATTCTCCTGCGCCGCCACCAGCGCATCCCAGCGGGCCTGCCCCAGCTCGGGGAGAGAAGAAACGATATGCGTGCGATAATTCAAAATGACTTCCGTAGCAAAACGAATGGATACATTGCGACCCTGCAGGCCGCTGTTTTCAAGCAGTCCAGCGCCGGCCGGCACGCGAAAGACCCCACCATGACCAAGCGATTCTTCAACCTCTATACGCACCACTTTGCCCGCGTCGCGGTGGCCATCCCGCGCTGCCGCATCGCCGACCCGGCCTTCAATGTCGAGCAGACCCTCGCGCTCGCGCGCCAGGCCGCCGGCGAGGGCGCCGTGCTGGTGGCCTTCCCCGAGCTCGGACTGTCCGCCTACAGCTGCGACGATTTATTCCACCAGCGCGCGCTGTTAGACGCCTGCCTCGACGGCCTGGCGAAGATCATCGAGGCTTCGAAGTCGCTGCCGCTGGCGCTGGTCGTCGGCATGCCCTTGAAGGTCAACCACCAGCTCTTCAATTGCGCCGTCGTCGTGGCTGGCGGCCGGGTGCTCGGTGTGGTGCCCAAGAGCTTCCTGCCTAATTATGGCGAGTTTTACGAATCCCGGCAGTTCAGTGCAGCCGATTGCGCGGCCGTCGACCAGATCGACCTGTTCGGCGCTACGGTAGCTTTCGGCCCGGCGCTGCTGTTCGAGGTCGAGAACCTGCCGCTGCTGCGCTTCCACGTCGAGATCTGCGAAGACGTCTGGGTGCCGATCCCGCCGTCCTCGTTCGCCGCCATGGCCGGCGCCACGGTGCTGGTCAATTTGTCGGCCTCGAACGTCGTGGTCGGCAAGAGCGGCTACCGCCACCAGCTGGTGAGCCAGCAGTCGGCGCGCTGCCTGGCGGCTTATCTCTACACCTCGGCCGGGCGCGGCGAATCGACCACCGACATGGCCTGGGACGGCCAGTCGCTCATCTACGAGAAGGGCGATTTGCTGGCCGAGTCGGAACGCTTCAGCGACGATTCGCACGTGATCTTCGCCGACGTCGACTTGGACCGTTTGTCCAACGAGCGCATGCACGCCACCACCTTCGCGCAGTCGGTACGCCGCCATGCCGGGGAAGTATCGAAGTTCCGGCTGGTGCGGTTCACACTCGAACTGCCCCTCCAGCAGGACCTGCCACTGGCGCGGACGGTCGAACGCTTCCCCTACGTGCCGGCCGACGCCGCGCGCCGCGACGAGCGCTGTCTTGAAGTCTACAACATCCAGGTGCAGGCCCTGATCCAGCGCCTGTCTTCGAGCGGCATCAAGAAGGTAGTGATCGGCGTGTCGGGCGGCCTCGATTCGACCCATGCGCTGCTGGTCTGCGCCCGAGCGATGGATCGCCTCGGGCTGCCGCGCACGAACATCCTGGCCTACACCATGCCGGGCTTTGCCACCAGCGAGCGCACCCTGCAGCAGGCCAACGACCTGATGGCGGTGGTCGGCTGCAGCGCCCAGCTGATCGACATCCGCCCGAGCTGCATCCAGATGCTCAAGGACCTCGGCCACCCGTACAGCGAGGGCAAGCCGGACTACGACATCACGTTTGAAAACGTGCAGGCGGGCGAGCGCACCAACCACCTGTTCCGGCTGGCGAACTTCCACAATGCGATCGTGATCGGCACCGGCGACTTGTCCGAGCTGGCGCTGGGCTGGTGCACTTATGGCGTGGGCGACCACATGTCGCACTACAACGTCAACGCCAGCGTGCCGAAGACCCTGATTTCCTACCTGGTGCGCTGGGTCGCCGAGACCGGCGCGGTGGTGGAAAACGGCGCCGAGGTGCTGCTCAAGATCCTGGATACCGAGATCAGCCCCGAGCTGGTGCCGGGCGGCGCCAACGACAGCAAGCCGGCGCAGTCTACCCAGGACGTCATCGGCCCCTACGAGCTGCAGGACTTCAACCTCTATTACACGCTCCGCTTCGGCTTCAAGCCGAGCAAGGTGGCCTTCCTTTCCTGGTCGGCCTGGCATGACCGGGAACAGGGCAAGTGGCCGAACGCGGCCAGCGCGCGCAACCAATACGCGCTGGCCGAGATCAAGAAGAACCTGGGCATCTTCCTGTGGCGCTTCTTCAAGACCAGCCAGTTCAAGCGCTCCTGCGTGCCGAACGGGCCGAAAGTCGGCAATGGCGGTTCTCTGTCGCCGCGCGGCGACTGGCGCGCCCCATCCGATTCCGAGGCCACCGTGTGGATGGATGACCTGAACAATATTCCCGACTAATAACAAGGAAAAGACAATGAAACAGATTACCTGTGTGATCAAGCCCTTCAAGCTCGACGAAGTGCGCGAGGCGCTGGCCGACGTCAATGTCACCGGCCTGACCGTGACCGAAGTAAAAGGCTTCGGCCGCCAGAAGGGCCATACCGAGCTGTACCGCGGCGCCGAATACGTGGTCGACTTCCTGCCGAAGGTCAAGATCGAGGTGGTGGTCGATGATGCGATGGCCGAAGGCGTGGTCGACGCCATCATCAAGGCCGCCCGCACCGGCAAGATCGGCGACGGCAAGATCTTCGTGCAGAACGTCGAGCAGGTGATCCGCATCCGCACCGGCGAGACAGGTCCCGACGCGGTCTGATCGTTACCGTCCAGGCCGCCTAGTAGGGCAGTCTTGTAGTCTCGCGCTGAACGAATCGCGCAAGCTCGAGGCGATCGGCGCCTCACCGGTGGCGTGGCTCACGATTTCAACACCCTGCTGCAGGTGATCCGGGGCTCGGTGACGCTGCTGCCGCTGGTCGAACCGGGCGGCGGACGCTTCCAGCGTGCGCTGCATGCGATCCAGCATTCGGCATCGCGCGGCGCCAAGCTCACCCACCAACCGCTGGCTTTCGGCCGTCGCCTGCGCTCGCCGCCGGCGCCGTCGACGTCGGGCGTCCGCTCGACGAGATGCACGAGCTGCTGCAGCAGTCCCTGCGCGAGCAGATCCGATTAAAGGTACCCATCGAGCCGGACCTGTGGCCGGCCGATGCCGACCCGACCCAGCTCGAAGTGGCGCTGCTGCATCTGGCTGCCAACGCGAAGGAAACCATGCCGCGCGGCGGCGTGCTGGCCAAGCCCCATACGCAGGAAACCCTGGGTACGGCGCTGGCGCGGCTGCGGGCAGAAGTGCAGCAAGCGGGTGCGCGCAGCGCGTAGAAGCGCTTGCAGGCCGGTGGTCCGGCCTCAGACGTAAATCGCATAGCAGCTCAATGTGTATTCGATACCCGCCGGTGTACTCTTGACATGCCGGATCTTGCCGAATATTTTCGCTTCCAGCGTTTTCTCGTTTTTCAGCACGCTGCCTGCACCGGAAAGCGGCGTCGGAATGTCGCATCGGAATCTGGCACGTCCGGGGAGCGACGGGACGTAATCGAAGGACAGCGAGATATTCTTGGCCGGCCGGCTGATATGGTTCATGCCTTGCACCACGACCCAGCTCCCCTGGGTGAATTCGTTAGGTGCCGACACTTTCAGGTTTTGCTCGATGATCGCTCGCCGCCGCGCCTCGATCAGGTTTGCCGAGAGGGGAATCTTGTAGGTATTGTCCAGCAAGCGCACGGCGCGATCGAGTTCATTCAGTTCGGGACTCTGGATTTCGATGCTGCGCACCGGAAGCAGGCGCTTTTCCTTGTACAGGTGTTCAATGATCCTGATGACATTTTGCGCGTTGCTCGGATCGACCGCAGCGAAGGTGGATGATTGTTCGCTTTCGCCACCCACTTTTCCTTCGAAGTCGACGACGCCTGCATTGCCCCCGGCTTTCGCCTCTCCTGTTGCTTTCCGGGAGAATTTTTTCTCGGTGATTTTCATGTCGCCCCGAATCTGCGAATACACCTCGGTCAGGCGTTCGCTGTCGGAATAGATCAGCTCAATGGGCGAGGCAATCGAGAAGGGGGTTTCCGCGGTCGAATCAGGCGCAATCGTCGATACTTCCACTTCCCATGGTCCATTTTCGATTTTCATGTAATTCGCCCGGGTCCAGGCCAGGGTCAGCAACAGGACCGCGAACAGCGGGAAATGGTTTCGGGAGAAAACCGAATTCAGGACCAGGACCCATCGTTTTGAACTGGCTTGATCCTGGTCGTAGGCCCGGAACAGGAAGACGAGGGCGCTAATAAACACCACGTTGGCAACAAAGGTGTGGCCGAACATGTAGTCAAACAAAATCTCGTGATTTAGTTCCGATATGGTTCTGTATCACCAGAAGGGGTAAAGAAAAACGCCGGCAGCCAGATATAAAACGACTGCGCTGAACGCTATCCTTGCCTTTTTCATTGGGTTCGCTTGAAACTCACCTGGGAGATAAGCCGATATTAGCACCGCCGATGTAGCTTGTCGCAAAAGCGACGGGTGGTGTGGCGGGATGGCTGCTAGCGCCCCATCCGCAGATCGAACTTCCAGGTAATCAGGCGCAGCCCGCTGATGAACAGGGCGCTCGACCACAGGGCGAAGTCGTGGCCGACGCCGTATTTGCCCATCAAGAGGAACAGCCAGTTGCCGAGGAAGGCGCAGATCGCGTACGGTTTGCCGTCGCGGAAGACCATCGGCACCTCGTTGCAGACGATGTCGCGCAGGACCCCGCCGAAGATACCTGTGATCACCCCCATCATCGAGGCGATGAAGATCGGCATGTTGGCGTCCAGCGCCGCCGACACGCCGGCGATCGAGAACAGGCCCAGGCCGACCGCATCGGCGATCACGATCAGGCGTTCGGACACCATCTGGCGCAGCGTGCGGATCAGGGGAGAGGCCACCAGGGCCAGCACGAAGATCAGGATCGCGTATTCCTGATGCGTCACCCAGAACAGCGGCCGCTTGTCCAACAGGATGTCGCGCAGGGTGCCGCCGCCGAAAGCCGTGATGAAGGCCACCGTGAACACCCCCACCAGGTCCATGCGCTTGCGCCGGGCCTCGATGAAGCCGGAAAAAGCGCCCACCAGGATCGCCATGATTTCAATAAACTTGATTAGGGTCATGCGCAGAGGGTTAGCCGGAACTTTTATTAGACTACCATGCGGCTCTACATTAACGTAAGGGCATTCGTCCACGTTAATTGCTATACGTTACTGTCGTTGGAGCCAATATGGCCAGAACCTGTGCCTGCATCCACCTTGCCCTCGCTGCCGCCGTTTCCCTTGCCGCCTCGCTCGCCGGGCCTGCCGTGGCCGCTTCGCCGCAGGTCAGGTACCAGCACCTCGACTGGGAACTGGCCTGCGATAACACGCGTACCTGCTATGCGGCCGGCTACCACATGGAAGAGGGCGAGCCGGCGGCCGCCTCGGTGCTGCTGGTGCGCAAGGCCGGTCCGGGCGTGCCGGTGACGGCCCGCTTCCAGGTCGGCACCTACGGCGAAGATGAAACCGCGGCCCGGCTGTCGAAATCGAATTTGCTGACCATGCGCATCAACGGGCGCGTGGCGGGTACGGTCGCGGTCGACCGCGACACCATGATCGCGGACCTCAGCCGCAAGCAGGCCGATGCGCTGGTGGCGGCGCTCGCCGGCAAGGCCACCCTCGACTGGGAGGGCGGCGGCATGCACTGGACCGTTTCCGGCAAGGGGGCGGCCGCGGTGCTGCTCAAGATGGACGAATTCCAGGGCCGGCTGGGCACCCCGGGCGCGCTGGTGCGCAAGGGCGCCCGGCCGGAAGCGTCCGTGCCGCCGCCCCTGACGGCGCCGGTCGTCGACGCGGCGCCGGTGCCGCCCGCCACGCCACGCAAGCTGCCGCGCGAGCAGGTGCGCCTGCTGCTCGGCGAGCTGCACGCCGCCCCGGGCGGCGCCGAATGCGAGGACCTGGCCGATGTCGCCAAGGGCAGCAATGCGCTCGCGGTGGTGCGGCTGTCGCACGACAAGCTGCTGGTGTCGGCGCGCTGCTGGATGGGCGCCTACAATGCCGGTTCCGGCTACTGGGTAACCAATACCGCGCCGCCCTATGCGCCGGTGCTGGTGACGACGCAGGGCACCGGTTACCTGGACGGCGTCATCAGCGCCTCGCACAAGGGCCGCGGCCTCGGCGATTGCCGCTCGTCGGACGAATGGGTGTGGGACGGGCGGCGCTTCGTGCACACGGCATCGAGCACCAGCGGCAAGTGCCGGCTGGTGGCGCCGGGTGGGGCCTGGCATTTGCCGGTACTGGTGGCGACGGTGCGCAAGGCGGGGGGGTAGGCGGCGCGGGACCTGCGAAATTCTGAATTGTCGACACTCGTAGGGTGGGCAGGGCATGCCAGGCCAGTGGCCTGTCATGCGCCCACGCGGTGATAGCCAGGAGTCGAACAACCGCGCGGGCGGCAGCACCGTGATTTGAACGCGTGGGCAGGATCTGCCCACCCTACGGTTTTCGACAGATCAGAAGCTTATGCCCGCAGCGGCAAGCGCAAGGCAAACACCACCTGTCCATCCGCATGGCGATACACCAGCTCCCCCTGGTGCTCGCGCACGATCTGCTGGGCGATGTACAGTCCCAGCCCCATGCCGGTGCGGTTGCGCGGGTTGTGCAGCGAGGTGCGCTTGAAGGGGTTGAACAGGGTTGCAACCACCTCCGGCGCGATCGGCGCGCCGGCGTTGCTGACTTCGACCACGGCGTCAACCCCGGAGGTGGATACGCACACGCGCACCGGCTTGCCCACCTCGCCATGGTGGCGTGCATTGCTGAGCAAATTCGACAGCACCTGCGCGATGCGTCCGCTGTCGGCGCTCACCGTCGCAGGAGTGGAGCATTCCAGCTCGAAGGCGATATCCGGATAGGCCAGGCGCGCTTCGTCCATCACGTCTTCCACCAGCGCGCTCAGGTCGACCGCATCGAGCGCGACGCCCAGGCCAATGCCGCCGTCGATGCGGCTCATGTCCAGCACCTGGCCGATCATTTTCTGCATGCGGTTGGTGGAAGACTGGATGCGCCGCCCCAGCGTCGGCTGGCTGTTGCCTTTCTCGAGCACCATGCCGGCCATGTTGATCGAATGGAGCGGGTCGCGCAGGTCGTGCCCCAGCATGGCCAGCAGCTGGGCGCGCGTCGCCTCGGTTTGCGCGCGGCGCGAATTCATCACGCGCACCAGTTCGGCCAGCGTCAACCTGGCATTGGCCAGCACGGTCTGTTCCCACCCGATCGCGCGCCCGCGCACGGTTTCGTACCAGGCATCGAACGAGCCGCGCGGGGTCAGGCGCGGGCCCAGCGGCCCGGTCGCGGTGGTTTTCTCAGGCCTGCCGGCCCAGGCCACCTGTTCGATCTGTTCGACGCGCAGCAGGATCACCCAGCCGCCGGCCGCCGGCTCGAAGGGCAAGGCCAGCAGGCCGACCCATTTGCCCAGCTGCGCATGCAGGTGCGATGGCCAGCCGTCGAGCGATTCGCGCAGCACAAGGTCGTGGCCGCCCTCCGGCAGCGAGGCAATGACGGCTTCGGCCAGGCCGGGTGGCAGGTCGCCGCGCACCAGCAGCTTGCCGTACTGGCTTGCGACCAGGCCCTGGGCGGCGGACGAGTCCATCAGCGCCTGCGCGTGGCGCTTCAGGACGTCGAGCGGCTCTTCGTCGAGCAGCAGGTCTTCGATCAGGGCGGTGCGGGTGCTGGAGGAGCGTTCCACCAGCTCGGACTGCTGGCGCGCTTCGATGCTGTGGATGGTCGAGGCCATCACCTGGGCCAGCACGTCGGCCGACATGCGGATCGCGTAGGGCACCAGCTTGGGTGACATGTGGTGGCAGGCGATCAGCCCCCACAGGCGGCCGTTGATCACGATCGACACGCTCATCGAGGCGCCCACGCCCATGTTCTTCAGGTATTCGATGTGCACCGGCGAGACGCTGCGCAGCACCGCGTGGCTCATGTCCAGCGGCGTGGCGCCGGGTTCGCCCAGCATCGGCACGGCGCCATAGCCGGTGTCGACGATGATGCGCAGGGTATTGAGCAGGTAGAGGCGGCGCGCCTGTACCGGGATGTCCGAGGCCGGGTAGCGCTGCCCGAGGTAGGGCGTGAGGTCGTCGCGCCGGCTTTCGGCGACCACGTCGCCGCTGTCGTCGGCGCGGAATCGGTAGGCCATGACGCGGTCGAAGCCGGTGAACTCGCGTACCTGCTGCACCGCGCTGGCCAAGAGGCCGTCGATGGTCTTCTGGCGCCGCAGGCGGTCGATCGAGCCATGCGCCTTGACCGCGAACAGCGCCACCTCGCTTGATGCCACGTCGCGCCGCTCGAATTCCGCGATGATGCGGCCGTAGGCGGCGTGCACGATACAGTCGTAGTCGGCGCCGCCGATGGATACCGGGACGACGGAAGGCGCGATGTCGTCATCCTGCTGGCCGGTGAACTCGCCCAGCAGTTCGAGTGCGGCCGAGGGCAGGGCCAGCGCCGCATAGGGCGTGCCGAGCTGCGCTTCGATGAACAGCAGGGCAGGGGCATTCGCGCTCCAGCCTTCGAGCGTGCCTCCAGGGGTAAAGAAGAGCACGGCGCCGTGCGGCTGGATGGATCCGGGTAAGTGGATCGGTTCGTCGGCACACGAGAGCAGGTCGACCGGGCGGCCGTGCTCCATCGGAATCGCGGTAGTTCCCTTCACGTGCACCCTTCCGATCAACCCCAGCCATTGCCGGACTTGCAAATTCTACATCGAATAGCTTTTTTTGGCCGCAAGAAGTGATGCGTGGCGGGGGAGCTCAGCTATCGAGGGCGGGGCGCAGCAGGACGATCAGCGCCCCATGCCCGCCGTCTTTCTTGCTGGCCACGCAGAAGGCGATGACTTCGCCCATCTGCACCAGCCAGCTGTGCACGATCCCGCGCAGCACCGGTTCGCCGCCGGGCGAGCCGTAGCCGATGCCGTGGACGATGCGCACGCAGCGCACGCCGCGCCGGTTGGCGCGATGCAGGAAGTCGACCACGGCGTCACGCGCCTGATCGCGGTTCATGCCGTGCAGGTCGAGTTCGTCCTGCACCGGCCAGTGGCGCTTGCGCAGCTTGCGCACCACGTCCGGGCCGACGCCGACCTGGGCGTAGCTGAGCGAGGGATCTTCGTCGAGCAGGCCGTCGACGTCGAAGCCGTCGGACAGCGATTCGCGCAGCACGGCTTCGGTTTCTTCTTCTTCCGTCAACGGCTTGCGGTCCTGGAAGGCGCGTTCGGACGCCACGTACACCGGGCGGTAGACGTAGCGGTCGGATTCGGGGATCTTGCGCACGCCTTCCATCGCGCCGCGGAATTCCACGGCGCGTTCGCGCGCGATGCGTTCCCGCTTTTCGCGCGCGGCCTGCTCGATGGCGCGCACGCGCTCGTCTTCCTTGAGCTTGTCGCGCAAGCCCTTCAACTCGGAAAAGTCCTTCATGCCCGCCATCGTAGGTGGTGCTCCTTAGCCTTCCAGCTCATCCAGGTAGCGCTGGGCGTCGAGCGCGGCCATGCAGCCGGTGCCCGAACTAGTGATTGCCTGGCGGTAGACGTGGTCCTGCACGTCGCCGGCGGCGAAGACGCCCGGCGCGCTGGTGGCGGTAGCCATGCCTTCCAGGCCCGAACGGGTCTTGATATAGCCGTTGTGCATCTCGAGCTGGCCTTCGAAGATGCCGGTGTTCGGCTTGTGGCCGATCGCCACGAACACGCCATGCACGCTCAGGTCGCGGGTAGCGCCGGTCTCGGTCGATTTGATGCGCAGCCCGGTCACGCCGCTCTGGTCGCCGACGACTTCTTCGAGAGTGTGGTTATATTCCAACACGATCTTGCCTTCTTCGACCTTGTTCAGCAGGCGGTCGACCAGGATCGGCTCGGCGCGGAACTTGTCGCGGCGGTGGATCAGGGTGACCTTGTTGGCGATGCCGGACAGGTACAGGGCTTCTTCGACCGCGGTATTGCCGCCGCCGATGACCGCGACTTCCTGGTTACGGTAGAAGAAGCCATCGCAGGTGGCGCAGGCCGACACGCCCTTGCCCATGAAGGCCTGTTCCGACGGCAGGCCGAGGTACTGGGCCGAGGCGCCGGTGGCGATGATCAGGGCGTCGCAAGTGAATTCATGCGAATCGCCGACCAGGCGGATCGGCTTCTCGTTCAAATACGTCGTGTGGATGTGGTCGAACACGATCTCGGTATTGAAACGCTCCGCGTGCTGCAGCAGGCGCTGCATCAGCTCCGGACCCTGCACGCCCAGCGGGTCGCCCGGCCAGTTTTCGACGTCGGTCGTGGTCATCAGCTGGCCGCCTTGCTCGACGCCCGTCACCAGCATCGGCTTCAGGTTGGCGCGCGCGGCATAGACGGCTGCGCTGTAGCCGGCAGGACCGGAACCGAGAATCAGGACTTTGGCGTGTTTGGTAGTAGTCATCGAGGGGCTTCTTAAGATATGAACAGACGGAAACTGGGGGCGGCTGCCGCAGGAATCAAGGCTAGTCGTGCAGCCTGCGATTATAAGCGATGATGCAGCCAAGCATGAATCGTGGTCGGCCCGGGCGTATATGGCTTAGAATGTCCGGATCGCCGATAGCGGACACTTCAGCAGAACACTTCAGCACTACCCTCGCATGAGCAAGAATAGCCAAGCCAGCACGTCAGGATACACCCGCACCCCGGCCACCGCCCGCCAGCCCCTGCCGGGCCGGCTCTCGCGCCTTCTGTCAGAAGCGCGCTGGATCGCCATGGCCGTCGCCTTCCTGTACTTCGTCCTTATTTTAATCAGCTATAACAAGGCAGACCCGGGCTGGTCGCACGCCAACGCGGTCGCCAGGATCGCCAACCTGGGCGGCCGCGCCGGCGCCTGGCTGTCCGACCTGCTGCTGTTTATCTTCGGCTTCTCGGCCTGGTGGTGGGGCGTGATCTTCCTGCGCGGCGTCTGGCAGGGCTGGCGCCGCCTGACCGACCGCCTCGCCCCGCCGGAAGAAGCGCCGCATGCCGGCGAAATGTACGTGCGCTGGACCGGTTTCGCCATCATGTTCGCCGGCAGCCTGGGCCTGGAATACCTGCGCATGTGGTCCTGGAACGTCGAGCTCCCGCGCGCCGCCGGCGGCGTGCTGGGCCAGCTGATCGGCCACGCCAGCCACGTCGCCTTCGGCTTCACCGGCGCCACGCTGCTGCTCCTGCTGCTGTTCGGCCTGGGCTTCTCGCTGTTCTTCCAGGTGTCCTGGCTGGCCGTGGCCGAGCGCATCGGTGCCGCGGTCGAAGCCAGTGTCGACTGGTTCCGCCTGCGCATCGAAGACCACGAAGACCGCAAGCAGGGCGAAGCCGCCGCCGTCAAGCGCGACGAAGTGGTGGTCCACGAGCGCCAGAAATACACCGAGAAGCACCCGGCCCCGACGCCGATCGTGAAGGCCGAGCCGCAGCTCGAGATGCGCGACGATTACGATGACGCGCCGCGGGTTGCGCCGCATGCCGCGCCACGGGCCGAACCTGTGATCCTGCCGCCATCGATGCCGTCGGCAGCCGCGCTGGGAGCGCCGTCGCCAATGGCCAGCGCGGCTTCGTCGATCAAGATCGAGCCGCAGATGGTGAACGTGCCGAAGTCCGAGCGCGCCCAGAAGGAAATGCAGACGCCGCTGTTCCGCGAGCTCGATGCCGATTCGCCGCTGCCGCCGCTGGCGCTGCTGGACGAAGCGCCGCCGGCCCAGGAGACCGTATCGGTCGAGACCCTCGAATTCACCAGCCGCCTGATCGAAAAGAAGCTGTCCGACTTCGGCGTCGAAGCCAAGGTGGTCGCCGCCTATCCGGGCCCGGTCGTCACGCGCTACGAAATCGAGCCGGCCACCGGCGTCAAGGGCAGCCAGATCGTCAACCTGGCGCGCGACCTGGCGCGTTCGCTCTCGCTCACTTCTATCCGCGTGGTCGAGACCATCCCGGGCAAGAACTACATGGCCCTCGAACTGCCGAACCCGAAGCGCCAGATCGTGCGCCTGTCGGAAATCGTCGGCTCGAAGGTCTATGGCGACAGCGCGTCGAGCCTGACGGTCGCCCTGGGCAAGGACATCGCCGGCAAGCCGGTCTGCGCCGACCTGGCCAAGATGCCCCACCTGCTGGTGGCGGGTACCACCGGTTCGGGTAAATCGGTGGGCATCAACGCCACCATCCTGTCGCTGCTGTACAAGTCCGATCCGGCCGACGTGCGCCTGATACTGATCGACCCGAAGATGCTGGAGATGTCGGTCTACGAGGGCATCCCGCACCTGCTGGCGCCGGTGGTCACCGACATGCGCCAGGCCGGCCACGCGCTGAACTGGGCGGTCAACGAGATGGAGCGCCGCTACAAGCTGATGTCCAAGCTGGGCGTGCGTAACCTGGCCGGCTACAACACCAAGATCCTCGATGCGGCCAAGCGCGAAGAGCACATCCCGAATCCGTTCTCGATCATGCCGGACAACCCGGAGGCGCTCGAGAAGCTGCCGACCATCGTCATCATCATCGACGAGCTGGCCGACCTGATGATGGTCGTCGGTAAAAAGGTGGAAGAACTGATCGCCCGTATCGCCCAGAAGGCGCGCGCGGCCGGCATCCACCTGATCCTGGCCACCCAGCGTCCGTCGGTGGACGTGATCACGGGCCTGATCAAGGCCAACATCCCGACCCGGATCGCCTTCCAGGTGTCCTCGAAGATCGACTCGCGCACCATTCTCGACCAGATGGGCGCCGAAGCGCTGCTGGGCATGGGCGACATGCTCTACATGCCGCCCGGGACCGGCCTGCCGATCCGCGTGCACGGCGCCTTCGTCTCGGACGAAGAAGTGCATCGAGTTGTAAAACATCTGCAATCGCTGGGCGCCCCGAATTATATTGAAGGCATTCTCGAAGGCGGTACGCTGGAAGAGGGCAATGCCGAGGGTGTGCCTGCGGGCGAGGGCGGCGGCGAGTCCGACGCGCTCTACGACCAGGCCGTGGCCGTGGTGCTCAAGAACCGCAAGGCCTCGATCTCGCTGGTCCAGCGCCACCTGCGCATCGGCTACAACCGCGCCGCGCGCCTCATCGAGCAGATGGAGCAGGCCGGGATGGTGTCGCCGATGCAGAGCAACGGCAACCGCGACATCCTCGTGCCCGCCACCGCCGCCGAATAATCTGCTCCACCGCTTTTCGTAGGGTGGGCGGGTCTCCCGCCCGCGCGTTCAACGCACGGCGGCGGACCACAACAAGAGGAATTCACATGAAATTCACGACGCATCACATCGCCGCATTCATCGCCGCCGCTACCCTGGCCCTGCCGGGCGCCGCCCAGGCCAGCGCCCTCGACCAATTCAAATCCTTCGTCTCCACCACTAAATCCGCCAAAGGCGAATTCACCCAGCAACAGCTGACGAAATCCAAAACCGGCAAGGCCGCCCCGGTCTCCAGCGGCAGCTTCGTGTTCGCCCGTCCCGGCAAATTCATCTGGACCTACCAGAAGCCCTACGACCAGCTGCTGCAGGCCGACGGCGACCAGCTCTACATCTACGACAAGGACCTGAACCAGGTCACCGTGCGCAAACTCGGCAACGCCCTGGGTTCGTCCCCGGCCGCGATCCTGTTCGGCAGTAACGACCTGGAGAAGAACTTCACGCTGTCGGAGGCGGGCGAGCGTGACGGCGCCGAATGGCTGAACGCGGTACCGAAGACGAAGGACACGACCTTCGAGCAGATCGGCATCGGATTGAGGGGCGGGGTGCCAGTGGCGATGGAGCTGAAGGACCAGTTTGGCCAGGTGTCGGTGCTGAAGTTCTCGAACTTCCAGCGCAACCCGGCGCTGGGGGCGCAGCAGTTCAAGTTCGAGGTGCCTAAAGGCGCTGACGTCGTAAAGCAGTAAGGTTAGCGGCTGCGGCGCCAACTTGGAGGAAATCATGCCGGTGGCATGATTTGCGCCTTCGCCGGGATGACGTCGATAAGAGATAGAGGTAATCGTAAACTGCGACTTCTAATCCGTCGTACGCGCCATTGGCGCCTACGACTTCCGGCGAAGGCCGGAACCTAAGTTGCGCGTAAACCGCGAACGCGTCCTTGCACCTCGTACCGCCCTCCAAACGCCTATCGTTTACACTAGGCGCATGCACACTCACCAGCTCCTCACACCCTTCCAACTGACTGCCGGAGCGCGTCATGGATGACCTGTTCAAGACCGAACCTTCGCCGCCGCTGGCCGAAGCCCTGCGCCCGCGCACCATCGATGAAGTCATCGGCCAGAGCCACCTGCTCGGCCCAGGCAAGCCGCTGAACCTGGTGTTCAAGTCGGGCAAGCCGCATTCGATGATCCTGTGGGGGCCGCCCGGCGTGGGCAAGACCACGCTGGCGCGCCTGACCGCCTACGCCTTCGAGTGCGAATTCATTGCGCTGTCGGCGGTGCTTTCAGGCGTGAAGGACATCCGCGCCTCGGTCGAACAGGCCGAACATTACCTCCAGCAGGGCAAGCACACGATCCTGTTCATCGACGAGATCCACCGCTTCAACAAGTCGCAGCAGGACGCCTTGCTGCCTTTCGTGGAATCGGGCCTGGTGACGCTGATCGGCGCGACCACCGAGAATCCTTCGTTCGAAGTGAATTCCGCGCTGCTGTCGCGCTCCCAGGTGTATGTGCTCAAGGCCCTCAGCGACGACGAGATGCGCCTGCTGCTGGGGCGCGCCCAGGAGCGCGTGCTGCAGCACCTGAAGTTCGACGAGGTCGCGATCGACACGCTGGTCGGCTATGCCGACGGCGATGCGCGCCGCTTCCTGAATTTACTGGAGCAGACCAAGACCTCGGCCGAGACGTCAAGCATCACCACGATCACCGCCGAATTCGTCGAGAACGCGCTGACGCTGAATGCGCGCCGCTTCGACAAGGGCGGCGACAATTTCTACGACCAGATCTCGGCCCTGCACAAGTCGGTGCGCGGCTCGCATCCGGATGCGGCGCTGTACTGGCTGTGCCGCATGCTCGATGGCGGCGCCGACGCCAAATACCTGTCGCGCCGCATCGTGCGCATGGCCTGGGAAGACATCGGCCTGGCCGACCCGCGCGCGCTGCAGGTGGCCAACGATGCGGCCACCACCTACGAGCGCCTCGGCTCGCCGGAAGGGGAGCTGGCGCTGGGGCAGGCGGTGGTCTACCTGGCGATTGCGGCCAAGAGCAATGCCGGCTATAACGCCTTCAATGCGGCGATGGCCTTCATCAAGAAGGACAAGTCGCGCGAGGTGCCGGTCCACCTGCGCAATGCGCCGACCAAGCTGATGAAGGAGCTCGGCTACGGCCACGAATACCGCTACGCCCACGACGAGCCGCATGCGTATGCGGCGGGCGAAACCTATTTGCCGGACGGGATGCGCGAACCGGGCTGGTACCAGCCTGTGCCGCGCGGGGTGGAAGCGAAGATTGCGGAGAAGCTGGCCTTCCTGCGCAGCCTCGATGACGAAGCCTAGAGCGCCCGACAAAACCCTGAGGGCAAGGGATGCGGCCCCCCGACGCATCGTCGAAGACAGTACGCGAGTACGGCGAGACGATGCAACGCGGCCATCGGGGGAATTGTCGGGCGCTCTTAGCTTCCCTTGGCGGCCTTGAGCATGAGGCCGGATAATTCATCGAAATAGGCCAGCGCCGCCGGGGTCAGGTCGACCTGCTTGCGGCGGCTGTCTTCGGTATCGCCCAGCACCAGCCAGCCCTTCTTGCGCATCGAGGTGATGCGCGCGTGGATCGTCGCCGGCGCACCCAATCCGTCCTGGCCCATCAGGTCGCGCACGCTCAGGCGTTCTTCGAGCTGGCGCGCGCGGCCGACCACGGCCAGGATGCGCTCCTCGAGCGGGTCGAGCGGCGGTAGCGCGGGCAGGGCGCGCAAGGCGTCCATCAAATTCAGGAAGCGCAGGTAGATGTCGGCTGGACGGGGCGACTTGCTCATGGCAGCGGCGTATCGATAGACATAGCTTATTGCTCGATAAATAAGAGTAACTGATATAATGCTTTGATATATTAGATAGGCTTATTCTACCCTGTCATGTCCGGCTTCCCTTTGAAATTTGCCATGAGTGCCGGCACTGCGCTGCTTTTCCTTGGCACGATCGCCCTTAACGAACTCCTGTTCAAGTGGCTGGAATTCGCCCATGGCATCAGCTGGATTTACCTGCCTGCCGGGGTGCGCCTGTTGTGCATCCTGCTGTTTGCGGAAGCGGGCGCGATCGGCATCCTGGTTGCCTCCTGGCTGATCTGCTTTTTCCATTTCTTCCCGAACGACCCGATCCGTTCCTTCGCCGGCGGCATCCTCGCCGCACTCGCGCCCTACCTCACCTATCGCCTGCTGGTTGCCGGTCGCGTCGGCCCTTCGCTGGCCGGACTCGGGCCGTGGCGCCTGCTCGGCTGCGCACTGGCCTTTTCGATCGCCAGCCCGCTGTTGCATCACATCTGGTTCGCCCTGCAGGGCCAGCGTGAAGGCTTGCTGCACGGCTTTTTCGTCATGGCCAGCGGCGACCTGATCGGCACGATCGTCGTGCTGTACACCGCAAAACTCATCCTTTCCATGCGCCAGCAATAACTTTGCTGCTGAGTAGGCAATATTTCTTTACAGAAAAATAAAAGCTCGGTAGGATCTGATCTCGTTTTTGCAACGTTCTAGAAATCATAACGATAAAGGATGTTCCATGCACTCGAGATCAATCTTCCTCACGGGCGGGCTGCTGGCGCTGTGCGCCGCCATGCCCTTGCTGTCCGGCTGCGAGGACGCGCGCGAAAGCCTGGCCTCGGCCATCAAGCCTGCCGGCGCAGCTGAGGTCGCGACCGCACTGCGCCAGCAGATCGCGCAAGGGAAATTTGCCGAAGCCAGCGCCCAGGGCGCGCGCTTCCTGGAAGACAAGCAGGATACGGCCGGGGTAGTGGCCTGGGAGACGGCCAAGGCCAGTGCCCAGGCCGGCAAGGCCGACGACGCCATCCGCTATGCAGGCTTGGCGGTCAAGGGCGGCACGGTCTCCGGCGTCGACCTGATGGCCGAGCCGCTGCTCGACCCGGTGCGCACCGATATCCGTTTCGTGGCGCTCGCCGCCGGCGGCGCGGATGGCGCGGTCCAAGCGCCTGCGGCCGCTTCAGCCACCCCTTCGGCCGCGGCCGAAGCCAGCATCGACGCGTCCGGCGTCAAGGCCAGCGCCGGCGACGTGTCGGTCCAGCTTCCCGAGTAAATCCCGCTTCACTTCACTCCAGATAACATGAAAAAGACTCTCCTGCTGTCGGCGCTGCTTGCGCTCGGCTCTATCGGCGCCACCGGCACCGCCGCGGCCGAAACCTTCTCCGCCAACGGCGTCAAGGAACTCAGCATCAAGGCCAGCGGCGACCTGGTCAACGCGCGCCGCATCGCACGCGAACAGGCCGAACTGGCAGCCGTCGCCAGCGTCCTGCGCCTGAAACTCAGCGCCAACCCGAACGACCCGAAGGTGAAGAATGCGCTGGCCGAACTGCGTACCCAGCTGGCCGACAACCTGCGCACCAGCTTCAATGCCGAAGGCGACATCCTGACCGCGCGCTCCACCCTGCAGGTCGATTCTAGCGTCTTCCTCGACATGACCCGCTCGCTGGAGCTGGGCTCGAAGATGGCCGTCAGCAGCGCCAAGGTGCTGTTCCTGATCGACGAATACTACGGCGTCGGCACCAAACTAGACCCGTCGCAGCCGCTGGTCACCGAGATCGACTACTCGCACGACAAGAGCTCGATGTCGGACCGTTCGTCTTCGGTCTCGAGCTCGCGCAGCGCCGCCAGCAGCTCGGCCAGCGCGGCCAAGGGCAGCTTCGCCGCCGCATCGAGCGACAAATCGGCCTTTGCCGCCAGCTCGGCTGCATCAAGCGCCGGGCGCGACCGCGCTTCCTTCTCCGGTTCCGACAAAGCCTCGTTCAGCGGCTCCGACCGCGGCGCGGCCGCCATGCAGGACGGCTACGGCGGCTCGGCTGCCGCCGCGCGCAACGTGCAGGCCAGCGGCTCGCGCGACACCCAGGTGGCCGGCGCCCGCGACACCCAGTTCGCGGCTGCCCAGAAGTCGTCCGCCGCCGGCAGCTCGTCGTCGCAGGCCGCCGTCAGCGCCAGCCATTCCAGCGCCAGCGCCGCCAAGTCCAGCAGCGCGGCCAGCTATGCCGAGAAGAACAACGACGTCCAGCGCCAGAACGACGTGGTCAACCTGAAAGTGAAGCAGGTCTTCGCCGGCATCGACAACGCCAAGCCGGCCGACCTTGAAGCCTCGCTGATCAACCAGAAGCTGCAGCAGGTGGTGGGCGAGTTCGACCTGGCGGTCACCGACGAACGCGACTTCCGCGTCGAGAACGGCCGCCGCCTGACCGTCTCCGACATCACCCGCATGCAGAAATTCGACAGCTACCTGAAGAAAGCATCGAGCGGCAGCTACAAGGCCAAATACCTGGTCTACGGCCAGGCCGTGATGCAGTCCGAAGGCAGCTCGCCGAGCGGCGAGGTGCTGTGCTCGGGCCAGCTGGCCCTGAGTTCGGCCGACGTCGACACCGGCGACAGCTTCGCGAAGGGCACCATCGGCAAGCGCGCTTCCGGTTCGAGCGACCAGAACTGCCGCGCCAACCTGGCCGATGCCCTGGCGCGCTCGCTGGCCGAAACCATCGGCACCAAGGCGCGGCGCGACCTGCAGCAGGCCAGCGCGCAGGGCAGTCCCTACGTGGTCTCGGTATACAGCGCCCAGCGCATCCCGGGCAAGCTGCGCCGCGATTTCGAGGCGCGCATCAAGGAGATGACCGGCGTCGTGGAATTCGGCGAGGGCGACAATGCGTCGGCCGAGCTGTACAGCTGGAAGGTGACCGCCAAGGGCAATTTCGGCACCCAGGTCAACGACCTGGTGGACGAATACATCGAAGCGGACAACAGCGCCTTCCGTGGCGGACGTTATGAGCGCCGCGGTAACCGCCTGCTGTTCTGCCTCGACGGCAAGTGCCCGGAGCAGATCTGATGCGGCGTTTGCTGATCGCAGCCATGGTGGCGGGCCTCGGTGCGGCGCTGCCTACCCAGGCCGCCTCGTTCTACCTGTTCCCCGTGCAGGAAATCGAAGGCATGTCGCCGGAGGGGCGCCAGGCCCGTTCGCTGCTAGACCCGAAGCTGATGGCGCGCCTGTTCGACGACACGGCCGGCCAGGCCGCACAGGCCGCGTTGATCGCGCGCTTCGTCGGCCAGCTCGGGCAAGCCTACCCGGCGTCGATCATCCATGCCAGGCAGGTCGCCGACATCAAGGTCGGCAGCGGCCACCGCTTCATCAACGACAGCAGCCTGCAGTGCAAGACGGCGCCCTCGTTTGCCGTGGCCGACACCTATGCGGTCCTGCTGGGCATCACCCGCGCCTCGCTGTACGAGGTGGCGCGCGGCGACAATGTCGAAGTGCTGGTGCCGGTGACCCTGAGCCTGCAATTCGTGAGGCCAAGCCTGGCCAAGGTGGTCTACACGATGAGCGAAACCGTGTACACGCCGTTTCGCTTCAGCCGCGCCGAATACGCCTCCGGCGCGATGGACGCGACCATGCGCGCGGAGGTCCTCAGGAATATCGCAGCCCAGGTCGACACCCTGGTCGCCGCTGCCAGCGCCGCCTTCGACCCGAAGGCCACGGCCGTGAAACTGGTCGACAGGGACGGCAAGTTCCTGGTGGCCGACCGCGGCGTGGAAGCCGGCTTCGTCAAGGGCGAACAGGTCGAAGCCCAGGCGCCAGACGGCAAGACCAGCATCTTCGACGTGCTGTACGCCGACAGCGGCTATGCCGTGCTGCGCACCGCGATGGGCAGCGCTTCCGCCGGCGACACCCTGCAATTCACCTTCGAAGGCACCGGCGACGACAGCCGCAAGCCGCGCCTGCTGCCGGTGGTTGGCAAGGACGATGCAGCGTCGAACGCGGTGGCCGATATCTTCGGGCGCGCGATCGGCTTCAAGGCCTCGTTCCAGCTCAGCCCCGTGGACGTGCACTTCAGGCAAACCAGGCAGCTGATCACGCGCTCGGCCAATTGCGTCGACTGGAACAAGCTGCCGAGCATGGCCGAAGCCTCCGGTATCCGCACCGACCCGCCGGACTTCTTCCTGCGCTTCACGCCGGTGGCCACGCCGAGCGTCACGCTGAGCGGCACGCTTGGGACCAAGACCGAAGAGCGCTTCCATACCCTGGTCAGCGCCCAGGTGGTGGACCGCTTCGGCAAGGTGGTGTTCTCGGAGCTGGGCGACGACGACTACAGCATCGAGCGCGTAAAGGGCAGCGGCCTGGATGCGACCCAGGCGCGTGAGATCTCCCTGAAGAACGCTACGGCGAAGCTGGCGCAGAACTTCCTGGCCAACGTGCGCTTCACGCCGCGCGACCTGCGCATCGCGAAGGTCGATGCAGGCCGCATCTGGGTCGAAGGCATGGGCGGCACGCCAGGCCAGCGCCCGAGCTTCAACGTGCTGCACCAGCTAGCGGCCAAGGTGCACGGCAAGCCCGCGCTGCTCGACCTCGACGTGGCCAGCGGCAGCCTCGATCCGGTAGGCGAGGGCGCCTTGGTGGGCTTGTCGTACTCCGCCACCAACCCGGCGCTGCCGAAACCCCAGCGCGGCGACATCCTGCGGGTACTCGACCAGCCCCTGCCGGGCGCGGCGCCGGTGATCGATTGCGCCGAACCGGTCTACGTCGGCCAGAACAGCGTGGCCGAAGCCGCGTATGCGGCGCCGCTGGTGCGCCATGCGCTGTACCGCTCGCGCAAGCATGCGGGACACCTGGGCGACCCGGCCTTCTATGGCGATGCGAACGTGCTGCTCGAGGCGGGCATGTTCGACACCCGCCTGCAGCCGCCGGCGATTGCGCAATGCGTGCAGCCGGGCTATGTGATCCGCGAGGAAGCTGCTAGTTGCGAAGGCGAAGCCTGCAAGGCGACCGTCACGCTCGGCCTGGTGGCGCGCTTCAAGAGCGGCGCCGACGTCACGAAAACCGTGACCTCGGGCCTGCGGACCGAATTCAGTGGCATGCCCGCATCAAGCAAGGCGGCGTACTACGGATACAAGGAGCTGGGTAATGGACTGTCGATGCAGCCCGACCTGCTCAAGAAACTCGATAACTAAAACAGAAAGTCCTGAAAAATGAAAAAAATTGCACAAGCGGTGATGGTGGCGGCATGCCTGACTAGCGCCGGCGCGGCGCACGCGCAGCTGGGTGGCCTCGGCGGCCTGCTGAGCGCAGCCAAGGGCGGTGGCGGTGGCGGCGACATCAGCGCGGATGTGAGCACCTTCGTGACCCAGAGCGCGGCGCTGAGCCAGCTCACCGGCCGTTCGGTCATTGCGATCAAGCTGGCCTTCGACAATGCCGAGCAGCGCGCCCTGACCAAGGCCGAGCTGGACGCCATCGAGAAGCTGACCGACACCAAGGAGCGCGACGCACGCCGCGCCAAGCTGGTCGAGTCGGCATCGGCCGAAGCCAAGCGCCTCTACGATTCGGGCGAGATGAAGAACAAGATGACCACGCTCGACAGCGCCAGCAAGAAGCAGGTCGGCGACGCGCTGCTGAACTACGGCATCGGCGCCCTGCAGGCGGTCGCGTTGACCAGGACCGGCCAGTCGCTGATCGCCAAGGCCAGCGCCAACCCGATGACCCTGCCGCAGATCCTGCCGGTCAAGGATTCGCTGCCGCTGCTGGGCAAGGTCGTGACCGATTCGGGTGGCTTCATGGCCGGCGTGATCAAGCTGGCGCAGGGCGCCAAGATCGACGTGCCGACCCCGAAGGCCGATTCGAAAGCGGTCGACCTGGCCTTCTAAGCGTCCGGTATAAAGCGGCTGCCAGCACCCGGCGAGGGCCGCCGGCAGCCGCTGCCCTGGCCGTATGCCGGCGAACGTCGGCGTACATGCGGGCTTCGTCGGCCGGTCCGCGATTAGTGCATTCTGGGCCATGTTTTCCGCGCTTCGTCGCAAGCCGGTGGCGCCTGACTGGGGCGATCGATAAAGTTCAAGCATACCGAACCACTTATCGCATCAATCAACCCCAGGAGCACACCATGAACATCCGTAAAAACTTCGAAGCCATCTTCCTGAGCGCCGCCGCACTGGGCCTGGCCGCCAGCTACGCCACCGCCGCTGCACGTCCGGTCGAGATCGTGAAAGCGCCGACCGCGATCCTGGTGGATTCGACGATGCACGTGGTTGTCGTCAAGGCGCCGCGCCTCACCGTCGCCCAGAAAGCCGGCCTGAACTAATGCAGCAAAGGGCTGGCGGGCGGCCCGGCAGAACGGATCTGGAATCGTTCGCCAAATCTCGTTGGTAAAGGCTGTCGGCTTGGTACAATTGTGTTTTCGACATACGCAAGCCCAACCCGACATGATTGACATCCAACTTCTCCGCAAAGACATCGACAAGGTCGCCGCGCGACTGGCGACCCGCAAGTTCCAGCTCGACGTGGCTGCCTTCAACGCCCTCGAAGCCGAACGCAAGGCGATCCAGACGCGCACCGAAGAACTGCAGGGCAAGCGCAACTCGCTGTCCAAGCAGATCGGCATGATGAAGGGCAAGGGCGAGGACACCACGGCCGTGATGGCGGACGTGGCCGGCCTGGGCGATGAGCTCAAGGCCAACGAAGCGGCCCTCGCCGAAGTGCAGGCGAAGATGGCGCGTTTCATCGAAGCCGTGCCGAACCTGCCGCACGAGAGCGCGCCGCAGGGCCTTGATGAAACGGGCAATGTCGAAGTGCGCAAGGTCGGTACCCCGGGCAGCTTCGACTTCGAAGTAAAAGACCACGTCGACATCGGCGAAAAGCTGGGCCTGGACTTCGAGACCGCGACCAAGCTGACCGGCTCGCGCTTCTCGATGATGAAGGGCGGCATGGCGCGCCTGCACCGTGCGCTGGCCCAGTACATGCTGGACACCCACACTAGCCGGCACGGTTATACCGAGTGCTACACCCCCTACATGGTCAACGCCGATTCGCTGCGCGGCACCGGCCAGCTGCCGAAATTCGAAGCCGATTTGTTCTCGGTGAAGAAGGGCGGCGTCGAGGGCGAAGGCGAGACCTTCTACCTGATCCCGACCTCGGAAGTTTCGCTGACCAACGTCGTGCGCGACGAGATCGTGGCGCTGGACGAGCTGCCGCTGAAGATGACCGCGCACACCCCATGCTTCCGCTCGGAAGCCGGCAGTTACGGCCGCGACACCCGCGGCATGATCCGCCAGCACCAGTTCGACAAGGTCGAGCTGGTACAGGTGGTGCATCCGGAACAGTCGTACGTGGCGCTGGAAGAGATGGTCGGCCAGGCCGAATTCATCCTGACCTCGCTCGGCCTGCCTTACCGCGTCATGCTGCTGTGCACCGGCGACATGGGCTTCTCGGCCGCCAAGACCTATGACCTGGAAGTGTGGCTGCCGGCACAGAACACCTATCGCGAGATTTCGTCGCTGTCGAACTGCGAAGCCTTCCAGTCGCGCCGCATGCAGGCCAGGTTCCGCAACGCGGCCGGCAAGCCGGAGCTGGTGCATACGCTGAACGGTTCGGGCCTGGCGGTGGGGCGTACGCTGGTGGCAGTGCTGGAGAATTACCAGCAGGCGGATGGCAGCGTGGTGATTCCGGAAGTGCTGCGGCCGTATATGGGTGGGCTGGAGCGTCTCTCGGCGGCCTGACGCGGACAGGGCAAGTTTTGCGTGGCAGCTGAATTTGCTCTTCCGTTTTTGCAAGGGGCTCGCTATAATGCGTGTCTTGCAGCGACCGCAACACCGATTTTGGAGAGGTGGCAGAGTGGTCGAATGTACCTGACTCGAAATCAGGCGTACGTTAAATCGTACCGTGGGTTCGAATCCCACCCTCTCCGCCAGTAAACAAAAAGGGCTCCCTCGGGAGCCCTTTTTGTTTACTGGCGGAGAGGAGTAAGCCGCCTGCGCGGCTTACGCGTGGGATTCGAAGCCGTGCGCATACTTGCGCACGGGCGGCCTGCGGCACGTAGGCGAATCCCACCCTCCCCAGACTCCCGCAGGGAGCCTCATTCTGGCTCTTGCAGTAGAGGCCTGAAATATCCTTTCATATGTCGCACTCAGGTGAAATTTTCTTTCACCCTCATGTGCAAGTCAGCTTTCGAGAAAATTTACTTCTCGTACTTTTTCCTCTTCCATGAAATTCGATCCTTCGCTATAATTCGGCCTCGCTTACAGCGACCGCAACACCGTTTCAGGAGAGGTGGCAGAGTGGTCGAATGTACCTGACTCGAAATCAGGCGTACGTTAAATCGTACCGTGGGTTCGAATCCCACCCTCTCCGCCAGTAGTAATAAAAAAGCTCCCGCATGGGAGCTTTTTTATTGCGTACGCGGAAGGAGGGAGCCGTCTGCATGGCTTCCGAGTGGAATTCGAAGCCGTGCGCATACTTGCGCACGGGTGGCCTGCGGAACGTAGGCGAATCCCACCCTCTCCGCCAAGTCGTAACGAAAAGGCTCCCACCGGGAGCCTTTTTCGTTTCCGGACACATCTCACCTTTCGCTACACATACAAAAAACCATCCGATGTGATGGCTTTTCCCGTTTCGTGTTGCAATGATGGCTTTCCGACAGGTAGGCTTGCATGCAGGCGCCAGGCCGCTGCCGCACACGAGAACAAAAGGAGACAAGATGAGCACGGAATCCAGCAACGACGAATCCCGCGACACCCAGCTGCGCGCAGACGCGCTCGAGTACCACCGCAGCCCGACCCGCGGCAAGATCGAGGTGGTTGCCACCAAGCCGCTGTCGAACCAGCGCGACCTGTCGCTGGCCTATTCGCCGGGTGTGGCCTATGCCTGCGAAGAAATCGCCGCCGATCCGAACATGGCCGCCGAGTACACCTCGCGCGCCAACCTGGTGGCCGTGATCACCAACGGCACCGCCGTGCTGGGCCTCGGTAACATCGGGCCGCTGGCCTCCAAGCCCGTCATGGAAGGCAAGGGCTGCCTGTTCAAGAAATTCGCCGGGGTCGACGTGTTCGACCTGGAGCTGGACGAGATGGATCCGGACAAGCTGGTCGACGCGATCGCCATGCTGGAACCCACCGTCGGCGGCATCAACCTGGAAGACATCAAGGCGCCCGAATGCTTCTACATCGAGAAGAAGCTGCGCGAGCGCATGAACATCCCGGTCTTCCACGACGACCAGCACGGCACCGCGATCATCTCCACCGCGGCGCTCCTGAATGCGCTCAAGGTCGTCAGGAAGGACATCGGCCAGATCAAGCTGTGCGCTTCCGGCGCCGGCGCGGCTGCGATTGCCTGCCTCGACATGATGGTGCTGCTCGGCGTGAAGCGCGAGAACATCTTCGTCACCGATTCCAGGGGCGTCATCTACCTTGGTCGCGAGGCCAACATGGAAGCCAACAAGGCGCGCTATGCCCAGGCCACCGATGCGCGCACGCTTTCCGACATCATGCACGGCGCCGACGTCTTCCTCGGGTGTTCGACCGCGGGCGTGCTCACCGGCGAGATGGTCAAGTCCATGGCGAACCAGCCGGTGATCCTGGCGCTGGCCAACCCGGAGCCGGAAATCCGCCCGGAAGTGGCGCGCGCCGCGCGGCCCGACTGCATCATCGCCACCGGCCGTTCGGATTACCCGAACCAGGTGAACAACGTGCTGTGCTTCCCCTACATCTTCCGCGGCGCCCTGGATTGCGGCGCAACCCGCATCACCGACGAGATGAAGCTGGCCTGCGTGACGGCGATCGCCGAACTGGCCGAAGCCGAAGCCAGCGACGTCGTGGCCTCGGCCTACGAAGGCCAGGACCTGAACTTCGGGCCCGAATACATCATCCCGAAACCCTTCGACCCGCGCCTGCTGGCGGCGATTGCGCCGCGCGTGGCACAAGCGGCCGCGGACTCCGGCGTCGCGGCGCGCCCGATACTTGATATGGCGGCCTACCGCGACAAGCTGGCCCAGATGATCTACCACACCGGCTTCTTCATGAAGCCGGTCTTCACCAAGGCCAAGGCCAGGGCGCGCCGGGTCGCCTATGCGGAGGGCAGCGACCGCCGCGTGCTGCGCGCGGTGCAGACCGTGGTCGACGAAGGCATTGCGCGGCCGGTCCTGATCGGCGAGCGGGCCAAGGTCGAGCGAGCCATCAAGGACGCAGGCCTGCGGCTGCAGGCGGACAGCGACTACACGCTGGTCGAGCTCGAGGGCGACGCGACGCTGCAGGGCGCGCGCCTGCTGAAATCCGGCGAGGTCGATGCCCTCATCTGCGGCATGCAGGGCAGCTATGACAGTCACCTGGTGCATGTGCAGGAGGAAATCGGCACCGCACCGGGTGTCGGGGTGCTGGCGGCGATGAATGCGCTGGTGCTCGACAAGTACACGCTGTTCATCACCGATACCTATGTGAATGACCAGCCGACTGCGCCGGAGCTGGCGGAAATCGCGCGCCTCGGCGCGGCCATGCTGCGCCAGTTCGGGCTCGAGCCACGGGTGGCGCTGCTGTCGCATTCCTCGCTCGGCTCGTCGCAGCGGCCCTCGGCGCGCCGCATGCGCGAAGCGCGCGAATTGCTGAAGGCATCCGCGCCGGACCTGTCGGTGATCGGCGAGATCCATGGCGACGCCGCGCTGTCCGAAGAGATCCGCGACATCTACAAGATCGAGGACGGCTTCGCCGGCAGCGCCAACCTGCTGGTGATGCCGTCGCTGGATGCCGCCAATATCCTGTTCAACGTGCTCAAGGTTGCGGCGGGCAAGGGCGTCACCGTCGGGCCGATCCTGCTCGGTGCGGCCAGGCCGGTGCACATCCTCAGCCCGAGTGCGACGGTGCGGCGGATCGTCAACATGACGGCGCTGGCTGCGGCGGCCGTGGAGTGATCCGGCAAGCCGCGGGCAAGGCCGCGGCGCGGTTCATCCGCCGTGCGGCAGCCCAAGATTGCGGTTGGCCGGCACGGCCACGTCGATCAGTTTCGGGCGGGGCAGGTCGAGCTGGTCCATGAGCCTGGCGAAATCGGCACGGCTGCGGCCGGCCAGTCGCGCGTTATGGCGCTTTTCCCAGCCGATGGTCGATACCGACTGGCCCTGGTAGTCGTGGCCCGGCCACACGCGGGTGTCGTCCGGCAGCGTGAACAACTTGCCGGTGACGCTGTCGTACAGCGCCTGCGCGCTGCCGCCCTGGAAGTCGGTGCGCCCGCAGCCGTCGATCAGCAGGGCGTCGCCGGTGAACACGTTGCGGCGCCACGCATAGCTCATGCTGCCCGCAGTGTGTCCCGGCGTGTGCAGCACCCGGATCTCTTCGCCGGGGCCGAAGCGCAGCACCTCGCCATCCTGCAGTTGCAGCTCGGCCGGTGCGATGCCGCAGCCGCCGGGGACTGCGGCGAGGGCGCCGGTCATCTCGCACAGCTTGCCGGCCGAGGTGACATGGTCGGCATGCGCGTGGGTTTCCAGCACCAGCCGCAGCTTCAAGCCCAGGCGCTCGAGATGGCGCAGGTCGCGCTCCCAGTGGCGTGCGACCGGGTCGATGATGACGGCGTCGGTGTCTCCCGGGGCAGCCAGGATATAAGTAAAGGTCGACGATTCGGTGTCGAACAGCTGGATCGGATTGGTCGTCATTGCGTTCCCCAAAAATGCACTGCGTTGTCCCTGCAATTCACAGCAAGGCCTTGGCGATCATGCCCGCTGCAACCACGGCCGACACGAGCGCGAACGCCTTCTGGAGCGCGGGCCCGGCTGCCCGGGCGGCGAGCGCGCGGCCGCCCAGCATGCCGGCCAGGGCGCCCGCCGCGAACGGCGCCGCCATGTGCCATTCGATCCCGCCCTGCGCCGCGGCCGCAGCGACACCGCTCGCGGAAATCAGGGCAATCACGGCCAGCGAGGTCGCCACCGCCGACTTGACCGGCAGGTCGGTGTAGCGCTGCAGGGCGGGCAGCATCACGAAGCCGCCCCCGACCCCCAGCAGCCCCGACAGGAGCCCGGCAGCGCCGCCCGACAGGGCCAGCGCGCGGGCGCAGGGGCGGGTCCAGCCGAAGCGGCCGGTCGACGCCATGCGTACGCAGACCGGTGCGCGCGGCGCCTGCGCCGCCGTGGCATTGCGGGCAGCCAGGCGGTAAGTCTTGACGGCTACATACAGCAGGACCAGGGCAAACAACAGGCCCAGCCAGCGGGCGTCGGCCAGGCGCGCCGCCCACAGGCCGAGCGGCGAGAGCAGCATGCCGGCGGCGGCGACCAGGAGGGCGGCGCGATAGCGGACCTGGCCCGCGCGCAGGCCCAGCGCGGCGCCGAGCGCGGCCGCCATCCCGACCGCCAGCAGGCCGATCGGGCCGGCATCGGCAATACCCATGCCGGTGCCGAACACCAGCAGCGGAACGGCCAGGATGCCGCCGCCCGCGCCGGTCAACGCGAGCACCAGGCCAACCAGCAGGCCGAGCAAGGAAACCGTCAGCATCGCGCCCTCCACCATGCTCAGGCCGGCTGGCGCGAGCGGGTCGCAGCGAGCCGTTCGAGCAGCTCGAACAAGCCCATCCCGGCCAGCATGGCGGCGCTGAACACCAGCGGTTCGCGTGCGCCGCTTGCCAGGGAGGCCAGCGCCGGGCCGGGGCAATAGCCTGCCAGGCCCCAGCCGGCGCCGAAGACGAGCGAGCCGAGCACGAGGCGGCGGTCGATCCGGGTCGCCGCCGGCAGGCGCATGGGTTCGCCGAGCAGCGAGCGTTCGCGCCTGGCTGCAAAGCGGAAGGCGACGGCGCCGACCAGGATCGCGCCGCCCATCACCAGGCCGAGCGACGGATCCCAGGATCCTGCGAGGTCGAGGAAGCCGATGACTTTGGCGGGATCGGTCATGCCGGCGACGATCAGGCCGACGCCAAACACCAGGCCGATGATGAGTGCCATGAAGATCTGCATGATGGTTTCCTTATCCGGGCAGGTGACGTACGACGAAGACGGTGGCGAAGCCGGCCAGCATGAAGGCCGCAGTCGCTGCCAGCGAGCGCGGCGACTGGCGCGACAGCCCGCATACCCCATGCCCGCTGGTGCAGCCTGCGCCATAACGGGTGCCGAGGCCGACCAGCAGGCCCGCCGCAACCAGTGTCGGGACATCGGCCGCGACGTTGGCCGCCGGCAGTGCCGCCACCAGGCCATAGGCAAGCGGTGCGCCGGCCAGGCCGAGCAGGAAGGCGACTCGCCACCCGGTGTCCCCGCGTACGGGGCGCAGCAGGCCTCCGAGGATGCCGCTGATGCCGGCGATCCTGCCGTTGAACAGGATGAAGGCCGCGGCGGCGGCGCCGATGAGCAGGCCGCCGGCGAGCGAGCGCCATGGCGTGAAATGGATCCAGTCGATACTCATGCGTGTACTCCTTTCGATGGCAGGCAAAATTGTTCGTACAGCACCTGCATCACGGCCAGCGCTTCGGGACTGTCGATACGGTAGTAGATCTGCTTGCCTTCGCGCCGGGTGCTGACCAGCCGCTCCTCGCGCAGGACGCCGAGTTGCTGGGACAGCGTGGGCTGGCCAATCCCGAGCAGGGTTTCGAGGTCGCTGACGCAATATTCCCCTTGGGTCAACTGGCACAGCAGCATGAGCCGGTCGGGGTTGCCCAGCACTTTGAGCAGAGCGCAGGCCTGCGATGCGGCGGCCCGCATGTCGTGCAGGTCGAGGTGGAGTGGAGTAGACATGGATGCCCTTTCGATCTGGTGCAGTACATTATATCGATATACAATATATTTTTCAATATAATGAAAAATTCGGCAGGGACGGGTGAATCTTTGATCCAGGATCAAACACACGGAGCTATTAAACGGGGAGTCTGCACAGACTTCGATCATTGTCAAATGCAGGTGCCGCGTATGCTCTCTATTCATCAATGGCGCACGGCCCCCACAGTGCGGTGCGCGCGCTGGCGCATGCGCGCAAGCGGCTGCTGTCCCGGGTGGGCGAGGCCGCCGCAGCGTCGGACCAGGTGTTTCCGACCCTGTTCACGCTGCTGGTCGCGGAGATCGAAACGGCTTTCCGGCACGAGGAAACCCTGATGGAAGCGGCCGGCTACCCCGGCCTGCGCGAGCAGCGCCGCGACAATGCATTGCTGCTGGCGGCCCTGCACCACACTTTGCCGCAGGTCGAGGCGGGAGAGCCTGCCACCGCGCGCGCCGCAGTCGCGGCGCTGCGTCCCCTGTTGTCGCTGCACCGGTTCAGCGCCCTGCGCGTGCTGGCGACGGCGCAGCGCACCTTGCTCGCGCACCGGCACGGACGCGCCGCCGGCGCCGCGCGCGCCGGGACAGGCAGGGAGCGCGTGCGATGAGCTACAAGACGATCGTCGTGCACGCCGACCTGTCGCGCCATGCTCCTGCACGCATCGGCATCGCCGCCCAGCTGGCCAAGGCGCACGATGCGCACCTGGTCGGCGTCGCCGCCACCGGTGTCTCGCGCGAAGTGTTCCCGCATGGTTACCATGCCGCCGCCGGCAGCCTGGAGGCCAGCTATTTCGATCCGTTGCAGCAGAAGGCCAGCCGTGCGCTCGAGCAGTTCAGTGCGCTCGCACAGGCGGCCGGCGTGTCGTTCGACACGCGCCTGGTATGCGACCTCGTCAGCGATGCGCTGGCCAGGCTGGCCCGGTTCAGCGACCTGGTGGTGGTCAGCCAGGATGATGTGGGCGAGGCCCTGAGCGAGACAATCGGGCGGATTCCTGAATACGTGGTGTTCACCTGTGCCAGGCCGGTACTGGTGGTGCCGTGCACGCCGGTCGCGCGCGCGCCCGGACAGCATGTCCTGGTAGCCTGGAACGGCAGCCGCGAAGCCTCGGCCGCACTGCGCGCCTGCATCCCGCTGCTGCAAGGCGCCGCCCGTGTGCGCGTCGTGTCCTTCCACACGACGGACGACATCGACCTGGCCGACGCGCGCCAGCAGGCAGACCTGTCGGCATTCCTTGCGCGCCACGGCGTGCGCGCCGATGTTATCGCCCTGGGCCGTAGCGTGGACGACGGCCATGCCTTGCTGGCCTATGCGGCGCAGGAGGCCGACGACCTGATCGTGATGGGCTGCTACGGCCATTCGCAATTCCGTGAACTGATTCTTGGCGGCACCAGCAGCACCGTCTTGCGCAGCGCTGCAGTGCCGGTCTTGATGGCTCGCTGAGCGCCGCAGCGCACGCCACCCGCAGGAGGCCGTATGCAGATGATGAATGCCGCAGTGTTCGCCGGGCCCGGCCGTATCGTGCTCGACCGCAAGCCGGTGCCGGTCGCCGGCAGGGGGCGCCCGCTCAGGCCTGGCCGTCTTCGATGAAATCGGGCGGCGCGGCTTCGCGCGGATCGCGCAGGAGCAGGACCGGGATCGTGGAATTGGCGAGTACGTACTGGGCGACGCTGCCCGCGAACAGCCGGTTGGCGTCGTTCGGGCCATGGGTGCCGATCACGATCAGGTCGCAGCCGTTTTCTTCAGCCAGTTCGAGAATGGCGGGCCCGGGCGTCGAGGACAGCGGCGTGGCGGTTTCGCAGCTGACCCCGCTGGCGCGGGCGATACGTTCGACCGTCTCGACGTGCGCCTGGGCGGCCTGGCGGGCGCGCTCGAACTCGGCCTGTGCATCGGGCAGCGCGGCACCGGCCCCGCTTGTCGAGAAATGCGGTTGCGCGACCGAGACCGCGACCATGCGCCCGGCGCCTGCATGCGCAAGCAGGGCGCCCATCTGGGCGGCCCTGACGGCCAGGTCGGAGCCATCCGTGGCGACACATACTCTCTCGAGGAACATACGGACTCCGTCTGGATTGGTCGGGGTCCAGCTTACGCGCTTTCAGGCCCGCACGCCCGAATTCGACCAGGAGGGCGCGCCGGTCGGGCAGTGCAAGCCGGCATCCAATGCTGCGCCCGCGGCATGCCGGCAGAGTTATAATTTATCAAGGGTGATCGTACCAAAAGGGGTACGACAGGATTCGCGCCGGTCGGGCCGCCACGCGGCCTGATCACGGCCATCCAGAATGCACACCAGCCTACCCTCCCGCCATCCAGCCACTCCATCGCTTTCCGCTTCCTCCTCGACGGCCCCGGTGCTGCACGGGCGCCATCATGCGCATTGAACAGCGCCTGTCCAGCAGCTTCAAGGAATTCGCCGCATCCGGCAAGGCCGGCGGCGTCGTCTTGATCCTGTGCACGCTCGTGTCGCTGGCGGTCGCCAATTCGCCGCTGGGCCCGTCCTACCTTGGTTTCTGGCACGTGAACGTTGCCGGGCTGAGCGTCGAGCAATGGATCAACGACGCCCTGATGGCGGTGTTCTTCCTGCTGATCGGGCTCGAGCTCGAGCGCGAGTTGCAGAACGGCGAGCTGTCCGACCTGCGCAATGCACTGCTGCCGATCGTGGCGGCGGCGGGCGGCATCGCGCTGCCCGCGCTGGTCCACTTCTGGCTCAACGGCGGCACGCCCACCCAGCCCGGCATGGGCATCCCGATGGCGACCGATATCGCGTTCGCGCTGGGCGTGCTGGCGCTGCTCGGCAGCCGGGTGCCGGCCTCGCTCAAGATCTTCCTCACGGCGCTGGCGGTGATGGACGACCTGGGGGCGATCATCGTCATTGCCGTGTTCTACACGGCCCAGCTGTCGGTCATTTACCTGGCGGGCGCCGCCGCGGTGTTCGGCAGCTTGGTGATGATGAACCGGCGCCTGCGCGTGATGGCACTGTGGCCCTACCTGCTGGGCGGGGCGCTGATGTGGTTCCTGATGCTCAAGTCGGGCGTGCATGCGACCATCGCCGGGGTGCTGCTGGCGTTCGCGATCCCGTATTCGTCCAGCCAGGACGATGGCGCCTCGCCGTCGCACCGCCTCGAGCACGCGCTGCACAAGCCGGTGGCCTTCCTGATCCTGCCGGTGTTTGCTTTGGCCAATACCGGGATCGTGGCCGCCTCCGGCTGGGCCGGCGAGCTGCTGTCGGCCAACAGCCTGGGCATTTTCCTGGGCCTGGTGGCGGGCAAGCCGGCCGGGATCGTCCTGTTCACCTTCGCGGCCGTGCGGCTAGGCCTGTGCCGCCTGCCGCTCGACCTGGCCTGGCGTCATGTAGCCGGCGCCGGCCTGCTCGGCGGGATCGGCTTCACGATGTCGATCTTCATCACCAACCTGGCCTTTGCCGGGCAGCCGGAGCTCATCAATGCGTCGAAGATGGCGATCCTGCTGGCGTCGCTGGCGGCCGGCGTGCTCGGCTTTGCCTGGCTCACGGTGAAGGGTGCGCCGACCGCCATTGATACCGACCCCGACAGCATGGACTTCGAAGCGGACCCGCCAAGTGTGCGCTAGCGCCCGGGACCGCCGATGAAAGCGGTCACTCATCCTGCGCCGATCGTGATGCTCGGCTTCGCGCTGGCGATCCTGGCAGGCACCTTGCGGCTGATGCTGCCCGCGGCCGTGCCGGCGTAGGGTGGCCGGGTCCACCCGGGCGCGCGTGCAATTCCTGCATGCACCGTGGCCGATGTCCCGATGCCTGCCGCCCGGGACTGTCGTTCCTGGAACCTGGCGCCGTGCGCGCGGCACGCGGCGCTACCGGCGCATGCTATATTTTCCAAATACGGCATCGAGGGCAGCACAGCGAGGTCCCATGGATCCACCCCCTAACCGCATCGCGATCACCACCGGCGGCGGGGATGCGCCCGGCCTGAACGCCGTGATACGCGCCGTGGTACTCGCAGCCGGCCGGCTGGGCTGGGAATGCCACGGCATCCGCGACGGTTTCAATGGCCTGCTGGCGCCGGCCGGCTGCCTGGGCGAGCCGGTCGTGCCGCTATCGGCCGACGCGGTGCAGGGCATCGGCCATCTCGGCGGCACCATCCTCGGCAGCACCAACCGTGGCAACCCCTTGCGCTTCCCGGTGCGCCAGGCCGACGGCAGCATGGCCGAACAGGACCGCTGCGGCGAACTGGCCACGCTGTTGCGAAAGCGCGGCTTCGATGCGCTGGTCGCCATCGGCGGCGACGGCTCGATGGAGATTGCCGAGCGCCTGCACCGGCACGGGCTGGTAGTGGTGGGCGTGCCCAAGACCATCGACAACGACCTCGACCACACCATCCAGACCTTCGGCTTCGACAGCGCCGTCGGCTTCGCGACCGAATGTATCGACCGCCTCCACACCACCGCTCACAGCCAGCACCGCGTCATGGTGGTCGAGGTGATGGGCCGCTACGCCGGCTGGATCGCCCTGCACGCGGGGATCGCGGCCGGCGCCCATGCAATCGTGCTGCCTGAAATCGATTTCGACATCGATGCGGTCGCCGCTGCCATTGCCCGGCGCGACGCGGCCGGCCACCGCCATGCCATCGTGGTGGCGGCCGAGGGCGCGCAGCCGCGCGGCGGCGCGCGCGCGGTGCAGGCCACAGCCGGGATCGGCCAGGCCGAACGCCTGGGCGGCATCGGCGCCTGGGTCGAGGCGCGGCTGGCCGAACGCTGCGGCAAGGAATGCCGCAGCGTGGTGCTGGGCCACCTGTTGCGCGGCGGCAGCCCGTCGGCCTTCGACCGCGTCGTCGCCGCGCGTTTCGGCGCGGCCGCCGTACGCGCGCTGGCGCGCGGCGAGTCCGGCGTCATGGTGACCCTGGGCGGGCAGGACATCGGCACCGTGCCGCTGGCCCAGTTGGCCGGCCGCAGCCGGCGGGTCCCGCTGGACGGCGACACAATCCGCACCGCGCTCGAGCTTGGAATCTGCCTGGGCTAAAGTTCCGTTCGCGGCATTAAGCTGGATCAGACGCCCGACCTGCGCGACGCCTATGCTGGCCTGATCCGCTGATACAGGCGGGAGCCGAATGTGAACAATGCTACCGGTGGGCGCAATGCCAGTCAATTAGTGAGAAACGCAGGGTGGGCGTAGTTCAGTCCAGTGGACTGAACTACGCCCACGCGGTGATAGTTGCGATGTGAACAACCGCACGGGCTGCAGTATGGTGGTTTGAACGCGTGGGCAAGGTAAATCAGGCCAATGCCCTAATGCCAGTCAATTGGTGAGAACCGTAGGGTGGGCGGCTTGTAACCCGGGCCACTGGCCCCGGTTACCCCACGCGGTGATAGTTGCAATACGAGCCGGCGCACGGGCTGCAGCACCGTAGTTTGAACGCGTGGGCAAGGTAATTCAGGGCAATGCCCTGAATTACGAATTGCCCACCCTACGAGATACCGGCGGCGCTTAGTTGATCGGCATTAGGCCAATGCCCTGATTTACGAATTGCCCACCCTACGAGTCACCGGCGGCTCTTAACTGACCGGCATTAACCGGTGGGCACGACTTTCCCTTGCATGAACGCGGCAAGCCTGCGGCCATGCCGGCGCCGCCCAGCTGCCATGAGACCGGTTCATAAGTGCTCACCCGGGCTGGCGCTGGCGGCCCTGCTGGCCGCCGCCTGTTCGCCACCGACACTACCGAGGAGATGACATGGACAAGATCGCATTGGTCACTGGGGGCACGCGCGGGCTGGGCAGGGCAATCGCCATCGCCCTGCGCGACGCCGGCTGCCGGGTCGTCGCCACTTATCACAGCGACGATGCGGTGGCGCGCCGCATGCAGGACGACACCGGCATCCTGGCCCTGCGCTGGGACGTGGCCGACCTCGACGCCTGCCGCGATGGCGTGGCCCGGGTCGAGGAGCTGCTCGGTCCGGCCGACATCCTCGTCAACAACGCCGGCATCACGGCGGATGCCATGTTCCACAAGATGAGCCCGGAACAATGGTGGCAGGTGATACACACCAATCTCGGCTCGGTGTTCAACGTGACGCGCCAGGTCATCGGCGGCATGCGCGCGCGCCATTACGGACGCATCGTCAACATCAGCTCGGTCAATGGCCGCAAGGGGCAGGCAGGGCAAGCCAATTATGCTGCCGCGAAAGCCGGCATGCTCGGCTTCACCAAGGCGCTGGCGCTGGAAAACGCCGGACACGGCATCACCGTCAACGCAGTGGCGCCGGGTTATTGCGATACGGCGATGATGGCGGCGGTGCCGCCCGAGGTCTTGCAGGGGATCCTCGCCACCATACCGGTCGGCCGCCTTGGCACCCCGGAGGATATCGGCCGGATGGTGGCCTTCCTGGCTTCAGAAGGCAGCGCATTCGTTACCGGCGCGACTTTCGACGTGAACGGCGGCCAGTACCTGGGCTGAGGACATCCGGCTTCACGGCAGGGCCAGGCGCGAGGACGCCCCGGCCTCAGGGCTTGCGAAAAAACCTCCAGGGCAAGTGGGGCGGCAATCCGCCGCTGAGTCGAAGACAGTGCGCTAGTACGGCGAAACGAGGCAACGCAGCCATGGAGGAATTTTTCACAAGCTTTCAGGGCGCGAGCACGTATTGCCCTGGCGCCGGGCCCAGGTCGGGCCCACCCTGCGGCGGCCGGGCGGGTGGGCCGGCGCGCGCCGCCAGCCATGCCTCCCAGGCCGGCCACCAGCTGCCCTGGAACTGCGGCGCATCCTGTAGCCAGCGCTCCGGATCCATATACGGGTCATCCGCCGCTGCGGTGGCCAGTTGGTAGCTGCGACCGGCATCGCCGGGTGGCGCGACCACGCCGGCATTGTGCCCGCCCGAGGTCAGCAGGAAGCTGACTTCGGAATCCGTCAGCAGGCCGATCTTGTAGACCGAGCGCCACGGTGCGACATGGTCGGTGCGCGTGCCGACCGCGAAGATCGGCACCTCGATGTCGGTCAGCGCGACCGGCTTGCCGTCGACCTGGTAACGGGCGCTGGCGAGGTCGTTGTTGAGGAACAGGCGCCGCAGGTATTCGGAATGCATCCGGTAGGGCATGCGGGTGGCATCGGCGTTCCAGGACATCAGGTCGGTATGCCGGTCCGGCACGTCGAGCAGGTAGTGGCGCAGCCGCCGCGACCAGATCAGGTCGTTCGAGCGCAGCAGCTGGAAGGCGCCGGCCATCTGGCGGGTGTCGAGGTAGCCCTGGCTCCACATCGACGCTTCCAGGAAGCTGACTTCGCTGTCGTCGATGAACAGCGACAGCTCGCCCGGTTCGGTGAAGTCGACCTGGGCCGCCAGCAGGCTCAGGCTGGCTAGGCGCCGGTCGTGGTCGCGCGCCATGGCGGCGGCGGCGATCGCCAGCAGGCTGCCCCCCAGGCAATAACCGCAGGCATTGACCTGGGACGCGCCGGTGTCGCGCACGATCGCGTCGAGCGCGTCCATGATGCCGAGCCGGCGGTAGTCGTCCAGGCCAAGGTCGCGGTCGCCTGCATCGGGGTTCTTCCACGAAACGACGTAGACGGTGTGCCCATGGGCGACCAGGTAGCGCACCAGCGAATTCTGGGGCGACAGGTCGAGGATGTAGTACTTCATGATCCATGCAGGTACGATCAGCAGCGGCGCCGCGTGCACCTCGGGCGTGACCGGGTCGTAGCGCAGCAGCTCGGCCAGGCGGTTGCGCAGTACCACCTTGCCAGGCGTGCACGCCACGTCGCGGCCGGGCTGGAAGCTGGGCAGTTCGGTTTCGCCGTTCGCGCTGCGCCAGGTGTCGCCGGCGGCGCGCAGGGCGCCTGCCACCAGGTTCATGCCGCCGCGCTCGCAGGTGGTGCGCAACACCACCGGGTTGGTTGCGACGAAGTTCGACGGTGCGACGCAGTCGAGCAGCTGGCGCGCGACGAAGGTGGCGACATCGGCGTGATGGCGCGACATACCGCGCACGCTATGGGTAGCGCGGTGCCACCATTGCTGCTGCAGCAGGAAGCCCTGGCTCAGCACGTTGTAGGGCCAGCGGTGCCAGTCGGGCTCGGCGAAGCGCTTGTCCTGCGCCAGCGGCGTCACCGGTTCGGCCAGGCTGGGCGCAGCGGCGCCGGCGCAATACCGGAGCCAGCGCAGCGACGCCGAGGCCGCGTGGATCGCCAGTTCGGCCTGCTTGTCGGGCGACAACAGAAGGTGGCTGCTCCAGTCGAACCAGGCCATGGCCAGCGCGGCCGGCGACACATTGCCGCTGAAGCGGCCCAGCCAGGCGTGCAGGGGAAGGTCGATCGCGGCATGGCCGACGTCGGATTCAGGGTAATCATGGTGCGTGCCCTGCCAGGCGCTGGCATCGCGCTCGTGCACGCCATGGGGCGGGAATCCGGGCTGGTTCATCGCTGCTCCAGGCATGGCATCAGTGCGCCAGCAGCACCGGCATCGGCGCACGCTCGAGCAGCACCCGGGTGACGCCGCCCAGCAGGATCTCGCGGTAGCGGCTGTGGCCGAACGCTCCGGCGACCAGCAGCCCGGCGCCACCGGCGCGAGCGATGTCCAGCAGGGCGTCGCCCGCCGCGGCTTGCGTGCGCTCGTTGACGACGTCGACGCGGACGCCGTGCCGGGCCAGGAACAGCGCCATGTCGGCGCCGGGCTCGTCGCCGTGGAGGCCTGATTCGCGGTCGGAATTAACCAGCGCCAGGATCACCGTGCTGGCGCGCACCAGTATGGGGAGGGCGGCCTGGATCGCGCGGATCGCCGGCACGCTGCCGTCCCAGCCGACGACGACACTGTCGGCAATGGTTGCGCCGTCGTAGGCGGGCGGCACCACCAGCACGGGCCTGGGGCCGTGCAGGACGAGGTATTGCGGCAGCCCGCGCGACGTGGCGGACTCGCCCGCGTCCTGGCTGAGCACGACCAGGTCGGCGTAGCGTGACTGCAGCAGCAGCGCCAGGCGCTGCTCGTCCTCGATCATGCGCTCTTCGTGGGATTGAACGCCCAGCCTGCGCGCCTGCGTGGCAAACCCCTGCAGGCTGGTGTGCGCGGCCTTGCGCATGGCATCGAAGTCTTCGCGCGGCGCTAGCCGCATCGAACCGGCCAGCAGGACGAAGGCCGGCCATGACAGGCCGGTGGCGGCGCTGCCCACCAGGTGCGCCTCGTGCGCGTTGGCCAGCCAGGCGGCGGCCTGCAGCCGGGTGTCCATTGACGGGCTGTCATCGACATGCACGACGATCGTCTTGTACATGGCTGGTCCTTTCGTTCGTAGTTCGCTCGGGTGGGCAGGGGGGCCGTCCTGCCAACTTTACGCCGGGGCCGGGCCCATGTCAGGCGCGCGAATGACGCAGATCAAATGTCAAACAAATATCTTGGTAGTAATGGAGCCAATGCCCGCGGACTTACCGGCGCCGGGGGCCTTGCGGCGCCCGCGTGCAAGCGCGGCCACCAGGATTCTGCATTCACGTCGCCGGATCCCGCATCAGCCGGACTTGCTGCGCGCCTGCGCCGCCACCACGTCAAGCAATTCGATCGGCAGCGGGAACACGATCGTCGAGGACTTGTCGCCCGCAATCGCACCGAGCGTCTGCATGTAGCGCAGCTGCATCGCCCCCGGCTGCTGGGCCAGCACGAAGGCGGCCTGCTGCAGCTTTTCCGACGCCTGCAGCTCGCCCTCCGCATGGATCACCTTGGCGCGCCGTTCGCGCTCGGCCTCGGCCTGGCGGGCGATGGCGCGGATCATCGACTCGTCGAGGTCGACATGCTTGATCTCGACATTGGCCACCTTGATGCCCCAGGCGTCGGTCTGGGCATCGAGCACCTGCTGGATGTCCAGGTTCAGCCGCTCGCGTTCGGCCAGCATTTCGTCGAGTTCGTGCTTGCCGAGCACGGCGCGCAGGGTGGTCTGCGCCAGCTGGCTGGTCGCTTCCATGAAGTTGGCGACCTGGATGATGGCGCGCTCGGGGTCGACCACCCGGAAATACAGCACCGCGTTGACCTTCACCGACACGTTGTCGCGCGAGATCACGTCCTGGGTGGGCACGTCGAGCACGATGGTGCGCAGGTCGACCCGCACCATCTGCTGCAGCACAGGGATGATGATCACCAGCCCCGGCCCCTTCACGCCCCAGAAGCGCCCCAGCTGGAACACGACGCCGCGTTCGTATTCGCGCAGCACCCGGATCGCCGAGGCGAGCAGCGCCAGCAGCAGGAAGAACAGGCCGCCAAGGCCGATACCGATACCGGAAAACATCGTCACACTCCTCAAGGTTGAACCACGGGGACGACTTCCAGGGTCAGTCCGGCCCGGCCGACGACCCGCACGGTCTGGGACGGATGCAGCGGCTCGACGCTGACGGCCCGCCACAGCTCGCCTTCGATGCGGACCCATCCTTCCCGGACATTCCTGGCAGCGACGTTCTCGACGGCGCACAATGACCCGATGAGGCTGGCCGCGCCGCTGGTTACCGGGCGCCGGCGCGTTCGCAATGCCAGGCGCGCCGTGCCGAACAGGATCAGCGCGCTGGCCACGGCGAGCGTGCCGACCAGGCCTGGCGGCACGCCATAGCCGGGCAACTCTGTATCAATGAGCATGAGGGCGCCGGCAACGAAGGCGGCGATCCCGCCCAGCCCGAGGATGCCGAAGCTGGGCAAATAGGCTTCGCCGATCATGAAGGCCAGCCCGAGCACGATGAGGGCCAGGCCCACGTAATTCACCGGCAGCAGCTGCAGGGCATACAGCCCCAGCAGCAGGCAGATGGCGCCGATCACGCCCGGGGCCACCGCGCCCGGGCTCATGAATTCGAACACCAGCCCGTAGATGCCGATGGTCATCAGGAGCAGGGCGACCCCGGGATTGGTGATCGCCGCCAGCACGTCGGTGCGCCAGTCCGGCAGGAACTCGACCAGCACGGCGCCCTTCAATGCCAGGCGCCGCTGCTGGCCCAACACCACGACCGTGCGTCCGTCCAGTTGGGCCAGCAGGGCGGGGACGTCGGCGGCGACATATTCGATGACATTTTGTTGCAGGGCTTCGTCGGCGCTCAGGCTGACGGATTCGCGCACCGTGCGCTCGGCCCAGTCGGCATTGCGGCCGCGTAGTTGCGCCAGTCCACGCAGGTAGGCGGCGGCGTCGTTCACGAGCTTGGCCTTCATGGCGGACGGCGTATCGGCCTTGCCGGCGCCGGCCTCGCCTGGCCCGTCTTGTTTCGGCGGGGCGCCCGGGACCGGCCCGCCGGGGCCCGGCTGCTGGGGCCCGATCCCGATCTCAACCGGCGTGGCCGCGCCCACGTTCGTGCCCGGCGCCATGGCGGCGATATGGCTCGCATACAGCAGGTAGGTGCCGGCACTGGCGGCGCGTGCACCGCCCGGCGCCACATAGGCGGCGACCGGCACCGGCGACGCCAGGATTGCCTTGATCACCGTGCGCATCGAGGTGTCGAGTCCGCCAGGCGTGTCCATTTTAAGGATGAGCAATTGCTGCCCTTGCCCGGCCGAGCGTTCGATGCTGCGCCCGATGTGGTCGGCGTTGGCCGGGCCGAGCGCGCCGTCGATCGTCAGCAGGCCGACCCTGGCGGCGCCGAAGGCGGGGCGCGGCAGGAGTACGGCCAGCAGCAACAGCAACAGCGGCAGCGCGGCGCAGGTGCGCACGAGTCCCTGCCATCGAGGGCAGTCCTGCGAACCTGGAACCGGTGCGTGTCGATGTTCCTGCACGGCGGGCATGGCGGACCCTTCCCTGGGCGGCTGGGCGATGAGTATCAAGCCCGTTTGACACCTCAGGCATGGTCCATAGTTCCCGGTAGTTTACTGCCCCCCGCACGCGGGCCGCCGACCGCAGGCGACTGAGTGCGAACCGGGGGTGGAACCGTCGTAAGTGTGGCAAGCTGGCGGCGTGATGAAAGAATGAACGGAGACATGAGCATGGTCGCAAACGTGCGCTACCGCCCGGTGGCATTCGGCGACGACGCAGTACAGGTCCGGCAGGCCGATGGCGCAAGCTATGTGACGGCCGTCGCGCCGCTCGGCAGCTATGCGGTGCGCACGACGGACCGACTGCGCCACTGGGCGCAGGAAGCGCCAGGCCGCAGCTTCATCGCCCGCCGCGGCGCCGACGGCGCCTGGCGCCACATCAGCTATGCCGAGGCGCTGCAGCAGGCCCGGGCGATCGGCCAGGCGCTCCTGCAGCGCGGCCTGTCGTCCGGACGCCCGGTGGTGATCCTGTCCGGCAACGACCTCGAGCACGCCATGCTGGCGCTGGCCTGCCAGTACGTCGGCGTGCCGTATGCGCCGATTTCCCCTGCCTATTCGACGCTGTCGCAGGACTTCGGCAAGCTACGCCACATCATTGAATTGCTGAACCCCGGCCTGGTGTTTGCCAGCGATGGCGCAGCCTTTGGCCGCGCGGTGGCGGCGACCTGCGGCGCCGATGTCGAATTCGTGGTCGTCGGCGGGAGGCCGGCCGGGCGCGAGGCCACGCTCTTTGCGGCGCTGGAACGCACGGTGCCTACCGGCGCAGTGGACGAGGCCATGCTGGCCGTTGGTCCCGACACCATCGCCAAGTTTTTGTTCACCTCCGGCTCGACGGGGCTGCCGAAAGCGGTGGTGAACACCCACCGTATGTTGTGCAGCAACATGCAGCTGCTGCTGCAGGCCTGGCCCTTCCTGGCGGAAGCGCCGCCGGTGCTGCTCGACTGGCTACCATGGAACCACACGTTCGGCGGCAACAAGAACGTCAACCTGGTGCTGTTCAACGGCGGCACCCTGTACATCGACGACGGCAAGCCGACCCCGCAACTGTTCGAACAAACGCTTGCCAACCTGCGCGAGATTGCACCGACCATTTACTTCAACGTGCCCAAGGGCTGGGATGACCTGGCGCAGGCGCTGGCGCACGATCCCGCGCTGCGCGACACCTTCTACAGCCGCCTGAAACTGCAGTTCTATGCCGGCGCCGCGCTGGCCCAGCCGGTGCTGGACCAGCTGCACGCCGGCGCCGAATCTGCTTGTGGCGAACGGGTCCGCATCAGCTCGGGGCTGGGCATGACCGAGACCTCGCCCTGCGCCCTGTTCGCGATGAGCGAGGACGCGCAGGCGGGCGAACTGGGTATTCCCGGGCCCGGCATGGAGGTCAAGCTGGTTCCTTGCGGCGACAAGCTCGAACTGCGCTATCGCGGTCCCAGTGTTACGCCCGGCTACTGGAAGGCGCCGCTTGAGACCGCCGCAATGTTCGACGAGGAAGGTTTTTTCCGCTCGGGCGACGCCGTCAGGTGGCTCGACCCCGGGGAGCCGCGCCTTGGCTTCGTATTCGATGGCCGCGTGGCAGAAGATTTCAAGCTCGTCACCGGCACCTGGGTCAGCGTCGGGCCCTTGCGCAACCGCGTCGTGCAAGAAGGCGCACCGTATGTGCAGGATGCCGTCATTACCGGTCATGATCGCTCCGACATTGGCCTGCTGATCGTCCCCAACCTGGCGCAATGCCGCACGCTTGCCGGATTGGGCCCTGCAGCGACTGCGGCCGAGGTGCTGGCGGACAAGGCGGTGCGCAGGTTTTTCGATGGACTGGTCCAAGGCCTTGGCCAGGCCAGCGGCAGCGCAAGCCGTGTAGCACGCGCATTCCTGCTGGTCGAGCCGCCCTCGGCCGAGCGCGGCGAAGTCACCGACAAGGGTTCGGTCAACCAGTGCGCGGTCCTGGGCCACCGTGCAGCCCTGGTCGAGTTGCTCCATGCAGGAAAGGATCCGGGAATCTTTTACCCGGGCCAGGATGCGGAACGCCCCAGGTAAATGGTCGTCCGCAGGCCTACAGGGTTGAGTGTGCACTTGGCCGTGAACGATCTATGATTTAAATCAAACAGCCAGCGGATCAGCCGGAACAGAGTGCGTCGCTTAGGGATCGAATGGATATCCGCTGCCGCGCCCTTGCTGGAGGTTGCCATGTACAAGCGTATCCTGCTGCCGACCGACGGTTCCGAGGCGTCCCGGCGCGCCATCCTGTCCGGTGTCGATTTCGCCAGGAGCGTGGGCGCCGAGGTGGTGGGCATGACGGCTACCCGGCCGTTCCACACCCTGACGACCGATGTCGAGATGCTCGAGCAGACCCCGGAATCCTACGAGGTAGCCAGCAAGGCCCGTGGCCAGCGCCTGCTGGACGAGGTGGCCGCCGCGGCGCGCGATGCGGGCGTGCCCTGCAGCTGCGTACAGAGCGTCTCCGACGATCCCTATGACGCGATTATCGGCGCTGCGCGCGACCGCGGCTGCGACCTGATCGTGATGGCCTCGCATGGCTACCGCGGGATCAAGGGCATGCTGCTTGGAAGCGAGACCCAGAAGGTGCTGGTGCACAGCGCCATACCGGTGCTGGTGCACCGCTAGCCGGCGCCATACGAGGAACAGCCATGTACAAGCGCATCCTGGTGCCGACCGACGGCTCCCCCATCTCCGACAGCGCGGTCGCCTCGGCCATCGAGCTTGCCCGCGCGCTCGGCAGCGAGATCGTCGCGCTGTCGATCGCCGTCCCGGAGCCCATGCTGCAGTCGCTCGACGGCGCCATGGTGCTCGATCCCGGCCAGCAGGTCGATGTCCTGCTCGAGCGGGCCAACGAACTGGCCAGCGCGGTCGCCGTACGCGCGCAGGCGGCCGGCGTGCACTGTGTGCCCATTCCCCGGTTTTCGCTGGATCCGGGCGAGGCGATCGTGGATGCGGCCCGCGAGCATGGCTGCGACCTGGTCATCATGGGCTCGCACGGGCGGCGTGGCCTGAGCCGGCTGTTCGCAGGCAGCGTGACCCAGGCGGTGCTGGCCCATTGCGCCGTGCCCGTCATGGTCTTGCATCCGGCGCCGGCGGGGGCGCGCCAGCCCATCTAGGCGTTCCGCACTGGCGGGGCCAGCCGGCAGGGTGCCGGCAGCGCTTAGCCGGCGGCAGCCGGCATCACCAGCGAGGCTGCCAGGTCGCGCAGGGCGCCGGCCAGCTTCGCGTCCAGACCGGGAACCGAGACCGCCAGCGCGTCGAGCGCCAATGCGATTTCGTTGGCGCGTTCTGCCAGCAGCGCCCTGCCTGCTTCGCGCTGGGGCAGGGCCAGGCCGCTGCGCGGCAGGTGGAAATTCATGCCCGCGCAAAGCAGGGGCTCGCTGCCTGCCGGTAGCGTGGTCAGGAGCACGCTGAGCGCGTGCACCACATGCATCAGGCTCACTGCGCCGTCGATTTCCATGCGGCGCGCAGCAGTGGACTGGGGTGTGCCGGTGCCGCTCGCCAGCAGCCGCAGCATGAGGCCGTAGGTGGCATTGGCCAGGTCCAGGACGCGCGCGCTGCCGGGGGCACTGACCTGGCAACCGGGGGCGTCGCCGATCGGCGCGAACATGACGGGGTCCGGCACGATGGGGCGGTGCGGCACGAACGAAGGGGCGTCACGCAGGAAGGCATCGTATTCCGCGGCCATTGCGACGAAGCGTGCGTAGTGCGACTCCTCGCTGTCGCGCCGACCGCCTTCACCCTGTTCGATGATGACTTCGATCGCCTGCATGGCGCTGCGCAGGTCCGTGACCGTCACCAGTCCGGGCAGGTCCATGATGTCGGGGCCGAGCTGGGCTTCAGGGCTGCCCACGAACAGGGTGGACTCGCCCAGGCGTTCGGCCAGGGTCTCGAAGCCCTGCTGGATGCCGCGGTACAGGTGGCCCACGGTGTCGTAGTCTTCTGCCGTCGGCGTAAGCCGGGTGGCATGTGGGCGGCGCTGGTAGTCTGCGGGAGATTCAAAGCCGCTGGCCTGCGCCATCTCCATGCCTTCGGGACGCTCCAGGTAGACGAAATGGGCCAGGGTGTCGCGCCCCAGCGGCGCCAGGCGCACCACCAGGCTGGCCGGGTGGTAGCCCGCCGGCACCGGGAAATTCTGGCGCCGGAAATGCGGCGGCGAGCCGATGCTCATCAGGAGATTGTTCACGCTGGCCAGGTGGGCCATTTCTTCCATGGCGACGCTGCGGATCTCCTTGCGCCAGCGGTCGATCGCTTCGAACTGCGCGGGCGTCACCGATTCAACGGTCGACTGCTTCAGGCTCCAGCCGGCGTACAGGTAGCTGCACATCAGGCCATGCTCGATTTCGGCCGCTTCGGTCAGCAGGTAGATGAGCTGTTCGCGGTCGTTGACGCGGACTTCGTGCTGGTCGGCGGTGGTGGATGGCTTCATCGGGCCACTATACCGGAACCCCACGCTGCAAGCGTGCGCGCGGCCGTAGTCAGGACAGCCGGCGTTCGTTCACGTACACGCACATCTCGGCGGCCGACAAGGGGTGCGAAAAATAATAGCCCTGCACGGCATCGCAGCGCTGTTCGCGCAAGAAGTCGAGCTGCTCCACGGTTTCCACCCCTTCGGCCACCACGGCAATGCCCAGCGTATGCGCCAGGGTGATGATGGCGCTGACGACCGTGCGCATCTCCGGGCTGTACGCCAGCGGGCGGACGAAGGAGATGTCCAGTTTCAGGACATTGATGGGCAGGGTGGTCAGGTGGCTCAGGGACGAATAGCCGGTGCCGAAATCGTCCAGTGCGATCGACAGGCCGCGCTGGCTGAAGGCCTCGAGCACCCCGCGGCCGACGTCGTGGCTTTCGAACAGCGCGTGTTCGGTCAGCTCGACCGAGATGTCGTCCGGCGCCAGGCCGGCAAGGTCCATGGCGGCGTCGATCAGGGCCACCATGTGGAAGTCGGACAGTTCGCGCGCGCACAGGTTGAGCGCCACCGGATGCCGCACCCCGGTCTCGTTGCAGCCGATCGCGTCTTCGCAGGCACGGCGCACGATCCAGCGGCTCATGTCGGTGATCAGGCCGCATTTGCGAATCAGGTCGATCACCTCCGGGATCGGGCGTCCCGCCAGCGCTGGATGGTCGCAGCGCAGCAGCGCTTCCACCGACCTGACCCTGCCGCTGTCGGTGGCGATGATCGGCTGGTACAGCAGGTAGAAGCGTTCTTCGGATACCGCCTGGCGCACTGCCGCCATGTCGCGGCTGTAGTTGCGTGATTCGAGGTCCAGCTCGTGGGTGAAGTAGCCGTAGTGATTGCGCCCGCTGCGCTTGACGCGGTAGAGCGCCACATCGGCCTTGCGCAGCAATTCGCCCGCAATCCAGCCGTCTATCGGTGCGACGGCAATGCCGATGCTGGCCGTGACATGGACTTCGTGGCCCATGACCGCGATCGGCTGGCGCAGCACGGCGACCAGCTTGTCGGCCAGCACTGCGGCATCGACCGGCGAGCCGGCCCCGGTCTGCAGCACGGCGAACTCGTCGCCGCCGAAGCGGGCGACCGTGTCGGAGTCGCGCGTCACGCTGGAGATGCGCCCGGCCACCACCCGCAGCACTTCGTCGCCGGCACTGTGGCCCAGGGTATCGTTGACCTGCTTGAACAGGTCGAGGTCGATCAGGTGCAGGGCCAGCGATCCATTGGTGCGGATGCTCAGCGCCACGGCTTCGTCGAAGCGCTCGTCGAAGGCACGCCGGTTGCTCAGGCCCGACACGGCGTCGGTGCCGGCCTCGCGCGCGGCCGCCTGTTCGCGCCGGTGACGCTCGCTCACGTCCTGGGCAATGCGCATGAAGCCGAGATGCGCGCCGGCGCGGTCGAACATCGGGCTGACGTGGCTTTCGACCCACAGGTCTGGCGCGCTGCCGGGCTGGCGATGCGCACGGGTCGCGGTGATCTCGCCCTGGGCCAGCGCAGCGAGCATCTCCTGCAGGGGTATGCCGGCAGCCTGGTCTTTCGGCGTGAAGATCGCCGCGCAATCCATGCCGGGCATGGCGTCCGACAGGCCGAACAGGGATTGCGCCCCGGCGTTGCAATGCAGGAGAAGGCCGTCGCGGTCGGTGACGATGATGGCCACGCTGGAAGCGCTGGTGAGGATGGCGCGCAGGAGATCGGGGGCCGTCATGACTATCTGTGCTCCTTTGGGACGGCTGGGAAGCTCGAAATGAAGCTTCGATTCATTGTACGCCAGCCAACTGTTGGCGTCGCTTCGTATTTACGCTGTCCCCATGCGCGCCGGCGTGGGCCCGCCACTCGGCTCAGCCCTTGTGACGGATCGCGTCGATCACCAGCGCCAGCGCGCGCGACGCGTGCCGCCGGCTCGGGTAATAGGCGTGCAGGCCAGGGAATTTCGGGCACCAGTCCTGCATCACGCTGACCAGGCGGCCTTCGCGCACGTGGCTTGCGGCCAGGTCTTCGGTGAGATAGGCGATGCCGCAGCCGCTCAGGGCGGCGTTCAGCATGTGGTAGCCGGTGGTGAACATCGCCTGGCCGCGCACCCGCAGTTCCTGCGCCTGGCCCTCGCGTTCGAGCTCCCAGGCGTAGATGCCGCCGCTGCTGGCCAGGCGCAGGGTGATGCAGTTCTGCTTCATCAGGTCTTGCGGCGAAACGGGAACCGCATGCCAGGCGAAATAGGCGGGGGAGGCGACGATCATGGTCTGCACGTCGGGCGTCAGGCGCACCGCGACCATGTCCTTTTCCACCTGGTCGCCATAGCGTACGCCGATGTCGTAGCGGTCGGCCGCGATGTCGACCATGCGGTAGTCGGCGGTGATCTCGACGTGCAGGTCGGGGTATTGCGGGAGCAGGGGCGCCAGCCGCGGCCACAGCACGTTGTCGATGACGTTGTCGATGGCGGTGATGCGGATGGTGCCGGCCGGCTTGTCGCCCAGGTCGCTCACGGCCGCGATCTCGGCTTCGATCTCGTCGATGCGCGGCGCCACGTTCAGCAGCAGACGCTCGCCGGCCTCGGTGGGCGAGACGCTGCGCGTGGTGCGCGTGAGCAGGCGCACGCCGAGGCGCGCTTCGAGCGAGCGCACGATGTGGCTGAGCGCCGACTGGGTCATGCCCAGTTTCGCCGCCGCCCGCGTGAAGCTACGTTCGCGCGCCACGGCGATGAAGACGAGGATGTCGTTGATGTTTTCGCGGGCCATGGGGATCCTGTAGGGACTGCGGTTCATGATTGGAGGTATTTAATTCTAGCAGTGATTGATGAATTGAATTCATAAGCCCATGCAAACAGGCAACCGTTCGTGCCGCCGCTTTGCAGCTACCATGCTCGACTCCCGGGCGCGCTGCTGCGCCTGTGCACCACAGAACAGAAAGGTAAACCCCATGACCGTCCACGCCTACGGCGCCTACGCCGGCGACCAGCCACTCGAACCGATCGCCATCACCCGCCGCGCACCCGGCGCACACGACGTCCAGATCGACATCGCCTTCTGCGGCGTCTGCCACTCCGACCTGCAACAGGTGCGCGGCGAATGGGCCGGTACCGTCTTCCCCTGCGTGCCCGGCCACGAGATCGTCGGCCGCGTCGCCAGCGTCGGCGCCCAAGTATCAAGCTTCCGGCCGGGCGACCTGGTGGGCGTCGGCTGCCTGGTCGACAGCTGCCGGCAGTGCGCGGACTGCGAAGAGGGGCTGGAGAACTACTGCGACAACATGACCGGCACCTACAACTTCCCGACCGCCGACGCGCCGGGCCATACGCTGGGGGGCTATTCGGAGCAGATCGTCGTGCACGAGCGCTACGTGCTGCGCGTGCGCCATCCGGAAGCCCAGCTGGCCGCCGTGGCGCCGCTGCTGTGCGCCGGCATCACCACGTATTCGCCGCTGCGCCACTGGCAGGCCGGCCCGGGCAAGAAGGTCGGCATCGTCGGCATCGGTGGCCTCGGCCACATGGGCATCAAGCTGGCGCACGCGATGGGCGCCCACGTGGTGGCCTTCACCACCTCGGAATCGAAGCGCAAGGATGCCGGGCTGCTGGGCGCCGACGAAGTGGTGGTGTCGCGCGACCCGGCGGCGATGTCAGCGCATGCGCAAAGCCTGGACCTGATCATCAATACCGTGGCGGCCCCGCACGACCTCGACGTCTTCATGGCGCTGCTCAAGCGCGACGGCACCATGACCCTGGTGGGCGTGCCGGCCGAGCCGCATCCGTCGCCGGCCGTCTTCACATTGGTCGGCAAGCGCCGGTCGCTGGCCGGCTCGATGATCGGCGGGATCCCGGAAACCCAGGAGATGCTCGACTTCTGCGCGGAGCACGGCATCGTCGCGGACATCGAAATGATCCGAGCCGACCAGATCAACGCGGCCTACGAACGCATGTTCGAGGGCGACGTGAAATACCGCTTCGTGATCGACAGCAGCACGCTGGCCGCCTGAGCGGAAAGCGACACCGCATGAATCCGAACCTCACTGCCAGCCCCCATTCCGCGGCGCTCGAGGGCGCGCGCCCGGCCGCATGGGGCGCGGTCTTTGCCCTGGCGCTCGGCGCCTTCGTGCTGGTCGCATCCGAGTTCATGCCGGTCAGCCTGCTGACGCCGATCGCCGCCGATCTGGGCATCACCGAGGGACAGGCGGGGCAGGCGATCGCCATCTCCGGCGCCTTTGCCCTGGTCACCAGCCTGTTCATCGCGCGGCTCGCCGGCCGCTTCGACCGCCGGCTGCTGCTCCTGTCGCTGACGGTGCTGATGATGGCGTCCGGGACCCTCGCCGCATTCGCGCCCAGTTATTTCTGGTTCATGGTCGGCCGCGCCCTGATCGGCGTGGCCATCGGCGGCTTCTGGTCGATGTCGGCGGCAACCGCGATGCGCCTGGTGCCGCTCCACCAGGTGCCGAAGGCGCTCGCGATCGTCAACGGCGGCAATGCGCTGGCCACGGTAGTGGCGGCGCCCCTGGGCAGCTTCCTCGGTGCGGCGGTTGGCTGGCGCGGCGCCTTCTTTTGCGTCGTTCCCGTGGCGGCGCTGGCCTTTGCATGGAAGCTGGCCAGCCTGCCGTCGATGCCGGTCCAGCGCGGGCAGGTTCCCTCGAGCGCGTGGACGCTATTGAGGCGCCCGGACGTCGCCTTCGGCATGGCGGGCGCCAGCTTCTTCTTCATGGGGCAGTTCGCGCTGTTCACCTACCTGCGGCCCTTCCTCGAGCAGGTAACCCGGGTCGACACTGCTACGCTGTCGCTGCTCCTGCTGGTCATCGGCCTCGCCGGCTTCACGGGGACGATCCTGATCGGGAGCCTGCTCAAGCAGCACCTGTACCGGACCCTCGTGCTGATCCCGGCGCTGATGGCGCTGATCGCGGTGGCCTTGATCGGCCTGGGCGGCATGCTGCCGGTGGTCGCCATCCTGCTGGGCATCTGGGGACTGGTCGGCACCGCGGCCCCGGTCGGGTGGTGGACCTGGCTGGCCAGAACGCTGCCGAAGGATGCCGAGGCGGGCGGCGGCCTGATGGTCGCGGTGGTGCAGCTGGCGATCATGCTCGGCGCGCTGGTGGGCGGGCTGCTGTTCGACGCCAGCGGCTACCGTGCCACTTTCAGCCTGGGGGCGGGGCTGCTTGTCGTCGCTGCAGTGTTCGCCGTGCTCGCGGCGCGTAGCGGCCGCGCGCACTCGTAACGGTAAGCAGCTCAGGGAATCAAGCGCTCCGCCCGCAGCCTTTCGAACAAATCGAAGAACGATGCATCGGTCGCCTGGTAAGCCGTAAAGCCCAGCCGGCGGCTGTTGGCCATATCGGTCATCACTTCCAGCGGCCGTCCCAGGTCGAGGTCGGTATGCCAGCTTGACGCCAGCCGGTCGAGATTGGGCTCGACCAGCCCATGGCGCCCGGCGATCTCGCGCCATAGCCCGGCGTCGTTCGCCATCGCCGTTTCGAGCGGCTGCACAGTGCCGTTGAAACCCGCGGCCTGTACGCCGAACCACCCAGCCAGTTTCGGCCACAGCCAGCTCCAGCGGAACACGTCGCCGTTGACGATATTGAAGGCTTCGTTGCGCGCAGCGTCGGTGTCGGCGGCCCAGACCAGCTGCTTGGCCAGCATGCGCGCGTCGGTCACGTCCGACAGGCCCTTCCACTGCGCTTCCGAACCGGGGAACTGGAAGGGGCGCCCGGTTTCCTTGCAGATCGTGGCGTAGACGGCGAGGGTGGTGCCGAGGTTCATGGCATTGCCCACGGCCAGGCCGATGATCGTATGCGGGCGGTGCACCGACCAGGTAAAGCGGTCGCGTTCGGCCGCGGCATAAACCTCGTCTTCCTGCGCATAGTAGAAATTCTCCAGCGGCAGGCGCGGCTGGCTTTCGCGCAGCGGGGTGTCGGGCAGGGTGCCCGAGCTGGCATAGGCCTCGAAAGGACCGAGGTAGTGCTTCAGGCCGGTGACCAGCGCGACATGGCGCAGGCTTTTTTGGGGCGAGAGCGCGTCGAGCAGGTTGCGCACCAGCGCCGCATTCACGCGGATGTTGTCGGCCTCGGTATCCTGGCGCATCCAGGTGGTGATGAAGACGTGGGTCGGGTTGATGCCGGCCAGGGCTTGCGCCAGGCCGTCCCGGTCGAGCAGGTCGGCGGCGACGTGGCGGACTCCGGGCAGGTCTTGCGGCGCGCGGCGCGACAGGCCGATCACTTCCCATCCGTCCGCCAGCAGTTCGCGGGCCACGTGGTTACCGCCGATGCCGGTAATGCCTGCGATGAGTGCCGTGCGTTTCATGGGGTTCTCCTGATGACGATGGACGTCCATTCTACGTGGCGGCTCCAGACCCCGCGCACCGTTGCCCACCAACACGGCGGCGGCTCAGTGACGAAGAGACAACGCAGCAATTAACTTCGCTGGTGGGCTTGAAATACTCCCGATATACTCCATTTGGAGTATAAGGAGCCAAAACATGAAACTCGTCACATCCCCGCAGCGCCTGCCCGACAGCGATAAAGTCACCGTCAACGTGGGCCTGGTCGACCTGGCCCAGATGGACCTCTTGGTCAACGAAGGCTTTTATTCGAACCGCACCGACTTCGTGCGGACGGCCATCCGTAACCAGCTCCAGGTACACGCCGAGTCGATCCGGCAAACCGTCGTGCGCAAGCGTTATGTGCTTGGGCAGCACCGCTATTCGCGCCGGGAACTCGAAGAAGTGATCGCCTCGGGCCAGCGCCTCGAGATCCACGTGCTGGGCCTGGCCGTGATCGAAGACGACGTTACGCCGGAACTTGCCGACCAGGCCATTGCCTCGGTCCAGGTGCTCGGCGCATTCATTGCAGCACCTGCCACCCGGCAGGTACTGGCAGACCGCATTCACACGTAAACAGTTACGTCACAAAGGAATTTCCATGAAACAACTCGACCAGTTCGTCCAGCAAATGATGGAATCAGCAAAGCTGGTCCGTTCCAACAACCCTGGCGGCGCCGCCGATGTCATCCAGCGCGCCCTGAAGCAGGCGGGCCTGGTGGCGCCGCAGATGGACGCCATGCGCGACACCGCGCAGGCCGGGTCCGGCGCGGATGGCGAACCTGCCTTCGTCGACCTGAATCCGCCGCCGGCTTTCCAGCGTGCCTCGATGCCGCGCAAAACGGCCCGCAAGAGCCCGCTGCCGAAGACCGCCGATTTCTGGAAGCAGCGCCCACCGGCAGCCCCTGAAGAGCTCGCTCCAGGCACCGTCATCGACGGCAGCTTCGCCTGCAGCGCCGGCCAGCGCCGCTACAAGCTCTACATCCCGGCCAAGGCCGCGCAAGGCCCGCGTCCGCTGGTCGTGATGCTGCATGGCTGCACCCAGGACGCCGCCGATTTCGCGGCCGGCACGGCCATGAACATGGTCGCCGAAGAACAGGGCTGCCTGGTGCTGTATCCCGAGCAGGACCGCAGCGCCAACCATAACGGCTGCTGGAACTGGTTCGACGCGGCCCAGCAGCAGCGTGACCAGGGCGAGCCGGCCATCATCGCCGGCATGACGCGGAAAGTCGTGGTCGAGCAGGGCGCCGATGCGAAGCGCGTGTTCGTGGCCGGCCTGTCGGCGGGCGGTGCGATGGCGGCCATCCTGGGCGCCGAATATCCCGACCTGTATGCGGCGGTCGGCGTGCACTCGGGCCTGGCGGCCGGCAGCGGCAAGGACATGATTTCCGGCCTGCACGCCATGAAGAAGCCGGGCAAGGCGGCGACCCTGGGTAAGGCCGTGCCGATTATCGTCTTCCACGGCGACGCCGATCATTTGGTGAATCCGGGCAATGGCGATGCGGTGCTGCGCCAGTTTGCCGACGCCCACCCAAGGTCGGGCGATGGCGCCCTGACAAAGGAATCGAGCCGTGGCGAGGCGGGACGCACCTATACGAAAACCAGCTGGCGCGATGCAGGTGGGCGCCGCCATGCGGAACAGTGGGTGGTGCATGGCGCGGCGCACGCCTGGATGGGCGGCAAGGCCTCGGGTTCGCACACGGATGCGAATGGCCCCTGCGCCTCGACCGAGATGCTGAACTTCTTCCTGGAGCAGGCCGGCAAGTAAGGAACCAGCGCACGGGCTGCAGCACCATAATTTGAACGCGTGGGCAAGGTAATTCAGGGCAATGCCCTGGATTACGAATTGCCCACCCTACGGTTCTCACTGGTTTCGCAGCCGTGGCTCCGCTTAACGCCGGATCGCGTGCAGCCAGACTGCCGCGATCCGTTCCACGTCTTCGTAGCCTGGCTCGCCGAGCTGCCCGCCGAAGATGTCCGGATCGAGCTCGTCGTATTTCCAGTGGTCGCACAGGGCGTCCAGGCTTGGCCTGATCGCTTCCAGGAATTCGTCGACCGGGCCGGCGATCGCCACGCCGGTGTACAGCATCAGGCAGCCGCCCGGGCGCAGCCGCGCCAGGCTTTCCTTGACGATGCGCACCGACAGCCCGGCGCCGCGCATGCCGCCGCCATGGCGGTAGGGTAGTTCGGACGGGTCCAGCATATAGGGCGGGTTCGATACCACCAGGTCGAAATCCCCTCCTACGTCATTGAGCAGGTCGCTGCGGCAGGCCGTGAGGTTGTGCACTTCGGCCAGCTGCGTGTTCACCATCGTCAAGGCCAGTGCTTTGGTATTGATGTCGGCCGCCACGACTTCGGCATGCGGGAAGGCCCTGGCGATCGCCAGCGCACCGGCGCCGCTGCCGCAGCCGAGGTCGATCGCCCGCACCGGGCCCGAGCCGAGCCAGGCAAAGGCGCGCTCCATGGTGCCGACAAAGCGATAGGTATCGGGCCCGAAGAAGACGGCGTCATCGTCGTCGGTTGGGTAGGCCGAATGGAACACCAGCAATTCGCCGAGCGTCGAGGCGCGCAGCGTCGAACGCAGCAGGCCACCCTCCTGCTCGAGGATGCCGGCATCTCGCATCAACCCCACCAGTTCTGGAGCTACGTCGTTTTCCGCAAACGGGCGGCTCCAGCCGAAGATCCCGCGCAACTCGGCGCTGTGTTCGTTGCCGGTGCGGCGGTTGATGCGGCGGTGGGTGGCGGGCGTGACCGTGACGAAACGGTAGTCCTTGTCGCGCAGGTAGCGACCGAGGGCGACCAGTGCATTGGCATGGGGAGTTGTCATGTTGCTAGGGTCGCACGCAACGGGCATGGGCACCGTGCGCAGCCTAACTTAGGCTTTGGCCTAACGCCAGTCAATTAGTAAGAACCGTAGGGTTGGCGGCTTGTCACCCGGGCCACTGGCCCCGGTTACCCCACGCGGTGATAGTTGCAATATGAGCTGGCGCACGGGCTGTAGCACCGTAGTTTGAACGCGTGGGCAAGGTAATTCAGGGCAATGCCCTGAATTACGCATTGCCCACCCTACGAATAACCGGCGGCTCTTAAGTGATCGGCATTAGGCCCCGGCCCCCATTGGACGCCGAGATATTTCCCCCGCTATGTGAGCACTCGAACATACTGAACCGGGCCCCTTGTCCATACTCGAACAGGCAACTATTCAACTCGCAACCGGGGAAACAGCATGGGCAACAGGGGCGGCATCGATACACCAACCGGCAGGATCGAGCGCGAAGTCGCGCGCGAGCGCCACGAACGCGAACTGCAGGACGAAGCGAAATCAGGGATGGCAACGCCGGATGATTTCCGTACCAAGGATGCGCGCGAGCGCGGCGATACGGGCACGCTCAAGCGCCATCCGGGACGCTGATCAAGAACGAACACGAGGAGGCAAGACGATGAAATGGGAAGGCGACCGACAAAGTGACAATGTAGAGGACCGCCGCGGCGGCGGCGGTGGTGGAGGGCGCTTCGGCGGCCTCGGCGGGAAATCGGTCGGGATCGGCACCCTCGTGATCGCCCTGATCGGCAGCGCCTTCTTCGGCATCGATCCGAGTGTCTTCCTTGGCGGAGGTGAGCCGGTGCCGGTCCAGCAGGGACCGCAGGGACCGGCCGCAGCTCCCGCGAACGACCGGGAGACCCAGTTCGTCAAGACCACGCTGGCCTATACGGAAGACGTCTGGCAGCAAATCTTCAAGGAGCAGGGCGCGCAATACCAGCCGGCCCGGTTGGTCCTGTTCGAGCAGGCCACCGATACCGCCTGCGGTACCGGGCGCAGCGCCACCGGCCCGTTCTATTGCCCGGCCGACCGCCAGGTGTATATCGACCTGAGTTTCTTCCGCCTGATGCAGCAGCGTTTCAAGGTGGAAGGCGAGTTCGCCCAGGCCTATGTCATCGCGCACGAAGTGGGCCACCACGTCCAGAACCTGCTGGGGGTTTCCGGACAGGTGCATAACGCCCAGCAGCGCGCCTCCGAGAAGGAAGGCAATGCGCTGTCGGTGCGCCTGGAACTGCAGGCCGACTGCTTCGCCGGCGTCTGGGCCAACCGCACCAACCAGCGCGAGCAGATCCTGGAGAAGGGCGACGTCGAAACCGCACTGGCCGCGGCCACCGCGATCGGCGACGATGCACTGCAGCGCCAGTCGCAGGGCCAGGTGGTGCCGGACTCGTTCACCCACGGCAGCTCGGCCCAGCGGGTGCGCTGGTTCACCCGTGGCCTGGACAGCGGCAAGGTCGAGCAGTGCAATACCTTCGACGCCCGGCAGCTGTAAGTCGTCCGCTGTAGGACTAGTTCCCGACGGGCGCCCTTGGCGCCCGTTTTGACGTGAAAATGCCGCGTTCGTTTCCGTGCGCGTATCGCCATCCTTGGCGTTTTGACATAACTTGGTTTCACAAGCCCGCCGAGCTGGCCGGCGCAATGAAGCTACCGAGAACCTTATCGAGGAGGAGTTATGCTGGCAATGAACTACCGCGGGCCCTACCGCGTCCGCGCCGAACACAAGCCAGATCCTGTCATCGAGCACCCCGGCGACGCCATCGTCCGCGTCACCCGTTCGTGCATCTGCGGCTCGGACCTGCACTTGTACCATGGCCTGGTGCCCGACACCCGTGTCGGCCACACCTTCGGCCACGAGTTCATCGGCGTGGTGGAAGAAATCGGCCCCGGAGTCCAGAAGCTGAAGATCGGCGACAAGGTGCTGGTGCCCTTCAACGTGTTCTGCGGGTCCTGCTTCTTCTGCGACCGCGAACTCTACGGCAATTGCCACAACATGAATGCGCAGTCCACCGCGGTCGGCTCCATCTACGGCTATTCGCACACGGCAGGCGGCTATGACGGCGGCCAGGCCGAACTGGTGCGCGTGCCGATGGCCGACGTCGGCCCGATGATCATCCCGGACGACATCCACGACGACGATGCGGTGCTGCTCACCGACGCGGTCCCGACCGGCTACCAGGCCGCCGAAATGGGCGACATCAAGGAAGGCGATACGGTCGTCGTGTTCGGCGCCGGCCCGGTCGGCATCTTCGCCGCCAAGTCGGCCTGGCTGATGGGCGCGGGACGCGTGATCGTGGTCGATCACGTCGAATACCGCCTCGAATTCGTCAAGCGCTACGCCCAGTGCGAGATCGTGAACTTCAAGGAAGTGCGCGACATGGCCGAGCACATCAAGAAGATGACCGACTGGATGGGTGCCGACGTCTGCATCGACGCGGTCGGCTGCGAAGCTTCGGGCAATGCCATGCAGACGCTTACCGGCCGCTACATGATGGCGCAGGCGGGCTCGGCCACGGCGCTGCACTGGTGCATCAACTCGGTACGCAAGGGCGGCAATGTGTCGATCGTCGGCGTGTATGGACCGACCTTCAATGCGGTCCCGATCGGCAATGCGCTGAACAAAGGCCTCACCCTGCGCATGAACCAGGCCAGCGTGCGGCGCCACCTGCCGCGCCTGATCGAGCACATTCGTGCAGGTCGCCTGAATCCGAAGGAAATCATCACCCACCGGGTGCCGCTGGAAGAAGTGTCGGATGCGTATCACATCTTCTCGGAGAAGCTCGATGAGTGCATCAAGACCGTCCTGATCCCGCCGAACGCCAACCAGGTGCGCAAGGTTGCGGCCAGCCTAACGAATTAAGGAGCGACCATGGAATCACGCGATATCGTCGAACACAAGCACACGGGTGAGCAAAAGCGCGATCACGACCACGATCACGGCCACATCCAGCAGCACCCCAGCCAGGGCCACATCGCGCCGCGCCGCCCGTCGCGCGACGAGCTGCAGCACATCAATGGCTGGGGCGCCGACCTTGACCGCAAGGACCGTCCCGGCGTGCCGATGGAACGCACCCCGCCGCGCTTCATCAACCAGCCCAAGGGCGACCCGCAGCAACAGCAGGAAAAGGTCGAGGTTCTCGTCTCGAGCGAACGGCCGGGCATCACCCAGCTGTTCGGCACCGTGCAGCCGCCGTCGGGCCTGTCCGGCATGCTCCGGCGCGCAGCCTTCAAGGCCAGCGAAAACGACCTGCGCCACTGGCTGCTCCTGCTGCTGGCCGACCGCGTGAACGTGGTCGAAGGCCTCGCCGAAGACCTGGCGCGCGGGCACATCCCGAACGTGCTGGGCGAGATGGGCATCAAGGCCGAGATGAAGCACAATCCGGCCGGGCTGGCCAAGAAGGTGGCGATTGCCGCTGCGGTGGTGGGGACGGCGGTGTATCTGATGAACCGCCGTGACCGCGATGACGATGATCGCTACGTTCGTTACGAACGCGACAGCACTTATCGTTAACCGTAGGGTGGGCGGGTCTCCCGCCCGCGCGTTCAACCAGCTGGTGAACAGTCGCACAGGCAGCACCACCGTGATTTGAACGCGCGGCCGGCAAAGCCGGCCACCCTACGAGCGCGACTATTGCGCCTGAGCAAATCTTTCTTCCCGAGCTCGTCCACACTGTCCGATGCACGGCCCATCTTGGCACCGTGCTTCCACGGACGGAGACGAGATGACCCCGCACACCACTTTCCCGGCCGCGCTGCTCGGCGCTGCCTTGCTGCTTGCGCACCTGCCGCTGGCCGCGGCGCCCACCATGAGTCCCCCGACGACGCTCAGTGCCAAGGCCGAGGCCTCGGTGCTCGGCCAGCTGGCGGGGCGGCGCCAGGCCAAGGGGCTCGATCCGGACCACCATTACAAACTGACCGCCCAGCATCCGGGCGCGAACGGCACCCAGGTGCTGCGCGCCGCGCATACCTACAAAGGATTGCGCGTGTTCGGTTCCGAATCGGTGGTGGTGCTCGACAAGAGTGCGAAGATCCTGTCCGAATCCGCGTCCGAACGCCGCCTGCACCTGGGCAAGGGCAGCTCCAACCGCCTTGGTGCGCTGACTGCCAGCTTCAGCGTGCAGCCGCAGATTTCGACCAAGGCCGCGATCGAGGCGGCGCTCGCGACGCAGGTAGCGGGCACGGTGCACCTGGTGCCGCCGCGCGCAGAATTGCTGATCTACCCGGTGATGCGGATGCAGCGCGTGGTCGGCGCCGGCGCCAAGGAGGAAGCTGAACTGAATGCCCTCGATGTCGAGGATGCGGTCGAGCGCTACGAACTGGCCTACCTGGTAAGCACCCGCATGCGATTGAACGAGCAGCCGGTCTATTTCGACACCGTGATCAGCGCGCGCGACGCCGCCGTGCTCGACCAGTGGAACATGCTGCAGACCGTACTTGGCACCGGCAAGAGCCAGTACAACGGCGAGGTGCCGATCAGCACCACGCTGGCCAAGGGCAGCTATCAGATGCTCGACCCGGAGCGCGGCACGGGCGGCACCTTCGGCGCCATGGCGATCACCAACGCGAACAACGGCAGCAGCGCCGGCAAGGTGTATACGAATGCCACGAACATTTGGGGCGACGGCAAGCAGTTCGTCGAGGGCAGCAGCACCACGGGCGTCAATGGCCAGACCGCGGCGGTGAATGCGATGTGGGGCCTGATGAATACCTATGACGCGCACAAGAACGTGCTGGGGTGGCTGTCGCTCGACGGCCGCGACACCTCGACCTATATCGCGGCGCATGTGAACCGCGGCTACGACAACGCCTATTACAGCGATACCTGCCGCTGCATGTTCATCGGCGACGGCACCTATTTCACCAGCCTGGGGTCGATCGACGTGATCGGCCACGAGATGGGGCACGGGATTACCGCAGCGACATCAAGCCTGGTGTATTCAGGGGAATCTGGCGGGCTCAATGAATCGTCGTCGGACATCACCGGCGAGATCGTCGAAGCCTATGCGCGTGCGGGCGGCAAGGGCGACAGCTTCCCGGAAGACGGCAACGACTGGCAGCTGGGTACGGAAATCAGCCGCAACGCGACGCCGCTGCGCTGGATGTACCGTCCGAGCAAGGACGGCAGCAGCCCTGATGCATGGAGCAGCTCGCTGCGCCGGCTGGACGTGCACTACAGCAGCGGGCCGAACAACCGCATGTTCTATTTCCTGGCGAAGGGCTCGCGCGCCGACAGTGCGGGCGACTATTACAGCAAATACCTGGTGAAGCAGCCTCAGGCCATGACCGGGATCGGTACCGACAAAGCTTTCCGGATCTGGTTCCATGCGAACACGACCAAGTTCACCTCCAGCACCAACTATGCCGATGCGCGCGCCAAGATGATCGAGGCCGCTAGCGAGCTGTACGGCAAGGACAGCAAGGAAGCGGTCGCCGTGCAGCGCGCCTATGCGGCGATCAATGTCGGGGCGGACGTGGAAGAGCCGGCGCCGCCCCCCGGCACCTGAGAAAGCTTGCCGGTCGCTCAATTCGCCATCAAGGGATACGGATTGAGCGGCGTACCTTTCCACCACTGCTTCTCGGGCGTCAATTCGACCACCGAGAAGTGCAGGTGCGGCGCGTTCGGGTCGGAATTGCCGGTCACGCCGACATAGCCGAGCACGTCGCCGCGCTTGAGTTCCATGCCTTCCTTGATGCCGTCGGCGTAGCGGTCCAGGTGCGCGTAGTAATAGGCGTACTTGCCGCTCGGGTCGAACTGGTACAGGGTGGTCCCGCCCGGTTTGCTCTGGAACAGCTTCTCCACCTTGCCGTCGGCCGCCGCCAGTACCGGCGTGCCCTTCGGCGCGATGATGTCGAGCGCTTCATGATGGCGCTGGTTGCCGCGCGGCTGGTCGAAGGTATCGGTCAGGGTGGGGGCCTTGATTCCCTGCACCGGCACCAACAGCTTGGCCTGCGCCACGACCGCGTCGGCCGGGGCCGTGGCGGTGGCCGACGACTGCGCGCTCGATGGACGCAGCGGCAGGTCGGCTTCGGCCAGGTCGGTCTGCACCACCGTGCCGGGTGCCGCGGCATCCACCGGCGGCGCGGGAGCGGCCACCGGCGCCGGCGGGGCAGTCACCACGACCGGCGCGGGATCGTCCGGGATCTCGCGCAACCACAGGAACAGGCCACTGGCGCCCACGAGCGCGCCCAGCAGGAAAGTCATCAGCCACTTCATTCTTGTTCTCCGATCACTTTGTTAAGGAAGACTACGGAACTATTCCTGCAGCACGACTTCCAGGCCCGCTGCCACCGCACCGGCGACTTCAGCGGCGCTCCAGTTGGTCAGGCGGATGCAGCCGTGCGATTCGGTCTTGCCGACGTGGCCAGGCACCGGGGTGCCGTGGATGCCGTAGTGCGGCTTGGACAGGTCGATCCAGACCACGCCGACCGGATTGTTCGGGCCCGGCGCAATCTTGGCCTTCTTGTCGCCCGGTTCGGCATCCCAGAACAGCTTTGGATTGTAGTGGTAGGTCGGGTTGGCGTGCACGCCTTCGATCTTCCAGTTCCCGATCGGAAGGGGGTCGTTGCCGCTGCCGGTCGAGACCGGGTATTGGGCGAGCAGGGAGCCCGCTGCGTCGAACAGCTGCAGCACGCGGGAGCTGCCATCGACCACGACCTTCGATGCTTTCGCCAGTGGCGGCTTGCCGATCACGTTCGGCACCAGGATCTGGGTGCCGGCGCTCTTGAGGTCCTTGCCCCCGTTCAGGCGTTCCAGCATGGCCGGCTTGGCATGGAATTTCTCGCCCAGGCCCTCGAGCACGTTTTCATAGCCGAGCGCCTTCAGCGACGCCTTGTCCATCATTTCTGCCGGGATCGGCTCGAAAGGTCCGGACACGTCGGATTCGGCCAGCGCATAGGTGGCCAGGGTCGGGCTGCTGTCGGTATTCAGCGCGTTCCAGGTGGCCTGGTCGAGCTTGCCGGTCACCGGCAGCTTGTTCCTGGCCTGGAAGCCGCTCAGCGCCTGGCGCATGTTGGAGCCGTAGGCGCCGTCGATCTCGCCCGGCGAGAAGCGTGCGCGGTCGAGCAGCACCTGGGCGCGCAGATTGCGTTCGAATTCGGCCTGCTTGGGGCTGGCGGGAGTCGCGCGGGCGGCCGCTGCCTGCGGTGCGGCCGTTGCGGCGACGGCGGGCGCGGCCTGCGGTGGCGCAGCTGGAGCCGGAGCTGGTGCTGCCTGCTGGGCCTGGGCGGCAGGAAGCGCGGCCAGCAATGCGGCGACGAGGAAGGGGAGGGTATGCGATTTTTTCATTTGATTTCCTGCAATGCTTGCTTTTGGAAACCTCAGAGTAGTGCGGCGGTGGGGGCGGGTCTGTGCGTCACCGTACTCAACAGGGCGAGGCCGGTGGCGCTACAATTGCGGGCATGACCTGATGCCAGTCGATTAGTGAGAACCGTAGGGTGGGCGGCTTGTCACCCGGGCCACTGGCCCCGGTGCCCCACGCGGTGATAGTTGCAATATGAGCTGGCGCACGGGCTGTAGCACCGTAGTTTGAACGCGTGGGCAAGGTAATTCAGGGCAATGCCGTGAATTACGAATTGCCCACGCTACGAGTAACCGGCGGCTCTTAAGTGATTGGCATTAGGGCATGACAAGACTTACCATCACGCTGCAGCCCGGCGGCATCGCCTTCACGGCGGAGGCAGGCGCCAGTCTCCTGGAGGCGGCCGAAGCTGCCGGTGTCGAACTGCCGAATTCCTGCCGCAACGGCACCTGCCGCACCTGCATCTGCCGGGTGCTCAAGGGGCAGGCGCTGCACACGATCGAGTGGCCGGGCCTGTCCCTCGACGAGAAACGCGAAGGCTATATTCTCCCATGCGTCGCGGTGGCTCAGGGACACCTGGAGCTCGATGCGCCGCTGGCGCGGCGCATCGTTTAACACTAGCGCGCCGGCTGGCCGAGTGCGCGTTCGATTACTTCCAGCACCTGTGGCCAGGCCGGCGAACTCGCCGCGACCTCGTCGTAATGACTGGCGCGCGGCAGGATCACGACTTCCGCCGCATCCCCGGCCTTGCGCGCTTTCGCTGCGTAGTCGTGCGCCACGCGCGGCGGCGAAATGGTGTCGAGTTCCCCTGTGACGAGGAAGGTAAGGCTACCGTTGGGCATCAGTTCCGCCGCGTTGGTATCGACAAACACGTCCGGGCGCCCCGGCCCGGGCAGGCCCGCCAGCTCGACGGTGTCGCGGCCGCAGCTGGCCTTGATCAGGGCCGCTTCGCCGCGCAGGTCGGCCAGTCCGCCAAGGCTGACGACCGCGCGCACCGGCAGCGTGTTGGCGCGGTAGAGCGGGCTGCTTGCGGGAATCCTGGCGCGCCCGGCTATCCACTGCACCAGCTGGCCGCCGGCCGAGTGGCCGACCGCGACCAGGCGAGTCATGTCGAGCCGGTTAGGCCCGGCCTGCTTTGCCAGCAGCTCGAGCGCGGCATGCATGTCCTGGTAGGTGCCGGGATAGCCGCCGCCCGGCTCGTCGCTGCGGCGATATTCCACATTCCACACCGCGATGCCGCGCGCCGCCAGCGCGCCGGCCATGTTGCGCAGCTGGGTGATGCCGCCAAACTTGCTGGTCCAGCAGCCGCCGTGCACCAGTACCGCCACCGGGAAGGGTCCCGCTCCCGCGGGTACGAACAACTCGGCATATTGCGAAGGCGCCTCGCCATACGGGTAGCGCGTGGTGGGGGCGGGGCCGGTCAGGGCCAGGTAGTCGGCAAGTATCATCGGGGTGGCGGCGTTGGCGCCGGCCATGCCGCCGGCGAGGAGGGCGGCCAGCAGGAATCGGTGCAGTTTCATGGTCGGCGAGGAGTGGAAAAGAGTCATCACTATAGCCGAGGAAACAGTGTACTGGAGGAAATCCGCCGCGCACGATTGAAGTCCCGGCATTGTCATTCATGCTAGGCTGTGTCCAACGCAGAACCGGCCGAACCCGGCCTTCCGAACCATGTATACCAAGGAGGAAATGACGATGACCCAATCCAAATCCGGCGGTACCCAGGACAACAAGCAGTCGGACCACATGTCCGAAGAAGACCTGGCCAAGCAGCGCGCAGGCAAGGCCGACAAGAGCAGCCATGATCACATGTCGCGCGAAAAAGCGGGCAAGAACGAGGGTGCGGGCGGCGGCGCCAAGCAGCAAGAGCGCCACTAAGCTTTAGCAAGGCTCTGTTGGCGGACGGCGCACGCCGTCCGCCATTCACGCGGGTTCCAGCAGCAGCTTGCCCGCCTTTCCGAGAGGCTGACCATGAGCATGCTTGACGACACCAAGCTGCACGGCTCAACCCCCGTGCATGCCCACAGTACCCCCGATCCCGACTCGCCCAACGGCAACCCGACGCCCGATCCACGGCCGCCGGTGCCTGACGACGTTCCCGACCCGGTCAACGCGCCGGTGCAGGAGCCGCGCTTCCCCGAGCCGCCGATCAAGGCCAGCTAGGATCTACGCGCGGCCTCTTTCGCCGCTTCAGGCCGGCCGGCTCCGGGCATGCAGCCTGTAGCCGGCCGGGCTGGCCTTGTACAGGTAGCCGAACAGCGCCGAAAACACCAGGAAAATCCCCACGTTAATCCAGCCCGAGTCTGGTGCGCCGGCATGCGTCAGCTGCCGGACCAGGGTGACCACGAAGGACAACGCCAGCGAAGCCAGGTTCCCCAGCAAGACGTAGTGGATTTCGACGATGTCGGGCGCGTTGCTGGCGGCCCAGTTCATGACGGCCCACCCGAGCAGCATGGCGCCTGACAGCATGGCGAAATACATGCCCGAGGCCTCGACGGCTTGCGAGCCATACATGGACATCAGTGTGTTCGGAGCAAAGACCAGGATGATGCCGTAGAGTGCCGAGACGACCGCGGCACTCTTCAGGATACTGCGGTGGTTCATGTTTTCCTCCCTCCCTGTCAATGGAATGCCGGTGCGCCGAAGCGCAGGCATATCGCAGCCTTCCATGGCCGCCCATTCAGCTTAGGACGAAACGCGCGCAGTGCAAGCGGACGCCTGCCGGAGCGCGGCCGCGCCGCATGCGGGCACGCGGCGCGGGGGAAAGGCTCAGGCGCCTGGCTGGCGCGCTTCCTTCGAAGGCGTTTCCGATTGGCCGCCGGAAGCGGGCAGCGGTGGGATCTCGCGGATCATTTCCTCGGTTTCCTTCTCGCCCGGGGACTTTTCGCCGCTGCCGATGTCGGCTTCGTCATACAGGGGGCGGCCAGTTGCCGCGGGATCGACTTTAGGGGTCGGTTCATTCATGCTGTGCTCCGGTGGGGTTGTCGATGTCGTATGATCGTAACAGTCCCACCCCGTCGCGGGCGCGCGCCTTGCCTGATCAACCCATGTCATGTTCCTGACACGATGCGCTACCTATAATGGAGCCTGTCCTGTGACGCCGGAGGAGACGATGGGCCATACCTTGTACGATACGATTCACCTGGGCCGCCACCCGCTGTATTACTCGCGCCGCGCCCGCGTCGCACTGACTGTTGCGCTGGCGATCGGGCTGGCCGCAAGCGCCGCCCTGGGCTGGCTGGCACTGCGCGCATAGCACTGAGGCTTGCCCTCGGTCGGCGCGGCAGGTACCATGGCGCGCCAAGATCGATGAAAGCAGGAATGAAGAACGAACAACTGACGACGGACGAATACGACGCACTCGAATTGGTGCGCCGTGGCGTGAACCGCGATTCCCCAGGTGCATGCGTGGGACGCAATGCCAAGCGCCTGTCGGGACTGAAAATGCTGGAGTACACCCGCGACGGGCGCATTGCCCTGACGGAAAAGGGACAGACCGTCCTGTTCCTGCGCCGCTGCGTGCAGGCGCTGACCGCGCTGGCGGCAGATCCTGCGGCCACCATCGACAACGACGTGGCCCGCTTCCTGAGCGCCAAGTCGCATATCGCACCGGTAGAAGGCGGCGGCCATGCGCTGACCGAGCGCGGCCGCGAATCGCTGGCCGATATCAACCAGCAGCAAGAACAACAGCGCCGCTAGGCGCTGTCATCGCAGCCGGACCGCGCGCGGAGCCTGGACAGGCTCTTAGTTGGCGCGGCGCCGGTTCGGATACACGAGCACCCGCACCGCCACTTCGGCCGGCACGTTCATCGTCGCCAGGAATTCGGCCGCGCGCTGCAGCCCAAGGGTAGGAACGGACGCCACGGCCTGGTTGATCAGGTCGCGCGTGCGGTCGTCGGTGCGCTGCCGGCGTACCGCTGGGTCTGCCGCGACGGCCAGGTCACCCGTTTCATTCATCATCATATATATCCGTAGTCTAAGATTGCCAAAGAGACACAGGTATTCTAAGACGAACGATCGTGAATTAGCTATAAATAAATAGTTATTTGCGTAATTACACTAGATATTTATCAAGTTTTGGCCGATCTGGATCAAGCCAATGCCGGTTTCGGCTTCATGCCGGTCGATCAAGAGAGGAATTTGTAGCGTGGGCGGCTTGTAACCTAGGCCACCGGCCTAATGCCTTCAGTTAGTGAGAACCGTAGGGTGGGCAGGTTTCCTGCCCACGCGGTGATAGTTGCGATGTGAACAGCCGCACGGGCTGCAGCACCGTGGTTTGAACGCGTGGGCAAGGTAATTCAGGGCAATGCCCTGAATTACGAATTGCCCACCCTACGAGAAACCGGCGGCTCTTAAGTGATCGGCATTACGCCACTGGCCCAGGTTAGCCCACGCGGTAATCGTTACAGTTTGATCCGGCGCATGGGCTGCAGCACCGTAATCTGAACGCGCGGCCGGGAGACCCGCCCATCCTACGAATAAGCAGCGACCCTTGGGTGATCGGCATCGGCTTCCGGCTCGGTTTGCTGTGGAGCCGGCAGGCAACGGCCTTCGCGCAGCATCGCTTCGAACTCGCCGGCCGGCAGCGGTTTGCTGAAGAAATAGCCCTGGATTTCGTCGCAACCATGGCTGCGCAGGTAGTCGAGCTGTTCGAGGGTCTCGACGCCTTCCGCGATCACCGCCAGCTTCAGGTTGTGGGCCAGCCCGATGATCGAGGTGACGATCGCCGCATCGTTGGCGTCAATGGTGATATCGGCGACAAAAGAGCGGTCGATCTTCAGCACGTCGATCGGGAAGCGCGACAGGTAGGACAGGCTCGAGAAACCGGTGCCGAAATCGTCGATCGACAGGTTCACGCCCAGCGACTTCATCCGGTGCAGCAATTCCACGGCCGGCGTCACGTCGCTCATGAACAGGCTCTCGGTCAGTTCGATCTCGAGGCAGTCCGGGTCGAGCATCGTGTCGAGCAGCACCGACTCGAGGCCGGCGATCAGGTCGGGCGCGCCGAACTGGCGGGCCGACAAATTCACCGCGACCCGCAGCTTGCCCAGGCCGGCATCCTGCCAGGCCTTGTTCTGGGCGCAGGCGGTGCGCATCACCCAGGCGCCGATCTGGACAATCAGGCCGGTCTCTTCGGCGATGCCGATGAAGCGGATCGGCGGCACCATGCCCATTTCCGGGTGCTGCCAGCGGATCAGGGCCTCCATGCCGACGATCTTGCCGGTTTTCAGGTCCACCTGCGGCTGGTAGTGCAGTACGAATTCGTTGCGTTCCAGGGCGTTACGCAGCGCGCTTTCGATGCGCACCCGTTCCATCGACTCCTCGTTCATGACCGGGGTATAGAACTGGAAGTTGTTGCGGCCCAGTTTCTTGGCGCAGTACATCGCGATGTCGGCGTGTTCGATCAGGCTGTCGGCCGGCGTGCCTTCGCTCGGGTAGACCGCCACGCCGATCGAGCAGGTGACGAAGAATTCCTTGGGGCCGAGCATGACCGGCTGGGCCACCGAATCCATCACGCGCTGCACGATGTCGGCGCTCAGCGGCGCGTCGTGCTGCTCGGACAGGATCACGACGAATTCGTCGCCCGACAGGCGCGCCACGGTATCGGTGTCGCGCAGCGAGCCGCTCAAGCGCGCGGCCACCGTCATCAGGAGCACGTCGCCGGCCTTGTGGCCCATCGAATCGTTGACGAACTTGAAGCGGTCGAGGTCGATCAGCATGACCCAGATCGCGCGTCCGCTGCGGTTGGCATGGGCAATCGCCTGGCCCAGGCGGTCCTGCAGCAGCGAGCGGTTCGGCAGGCCGGTCAGCACGTCGTGCTGGGCCACGTGGTGCACGCGCTGCTCGGTGAGCTTGCGCGCGGTGATGTCGCTGCCGGTGCCGCGGTAGCCCAGCAGGGCGCCGCCGTCGTCGAACACCGGCTGGCCGTGGACGCAGAACCAGCGGGTGTCGCCGTGCTGGTCGACCACCTGGTATTCGAGGTTGGCGAAGGGCTCGTGGGCCCGCACCTGGGCGAGGTGGGCGCGCCCCAGTTCGGACTCAAGCAGGGCCGGCACGTACTCCCAGCGCGTCTTGCCGAGCAGGCTCTCTACCGACACGCCGGCTTTTTCGGTGAAGCCGCCGGTGACCATCGTGAAGCGCAGCTCGCGGTCCTGTTCCCAGTACCAGTCGGAGGACATCGACACCAGCTGGCGGAAGCGCTGCTCGCTCTGCTGCAGGGCGCGCTCGGCGCGTTCGCGTGCGGCCATGTCTTCGACCAGGCGGCGGTTGGTGCGGCGCAGGTCGGCAGTGCGCTGGCGTACCAGTTGCTGTACCTTGCGCGCACGCCGGCCCGAGGCCTGCACGAAGGCCGTGCTCATCAAGGTCATCAGGATGCCGCCCACCAGCAAAGCGGACGAAGCCATGTGGTCGGGCAGGAAGGGACGTGGCGCGGCCGCTACTTCGATCCGCCATGGCTTGCCGGCGATGCGCAGCACGTCGACGCTGTGGCCGGTGTGCACGGAGGCGACAAACCCGGTCAGCCAGCTCTCCGGCTGCTTGCGGGTGTCGCCGGTGGAAAACAGCAGGGCCTCGGCCCCGGTGCGTTCGCCCGCATACACCGAGACGAAGATGTCGCGCGAATCGAGCAGGCCGGCGCTGGCCAGCGAGGCCCGTACCAGTTCGGGGCCGCGGATGACCACCGAGGTGTCGCCGGCCAGCACGCCCTCGCGGTCGAGCACCGGTATGATCAGCTGGAAGGCCGGTTGGTGGAGTGGATCCTGCGCCAGCTGGAACAGGTCGGTGGCGGCGGCGCGCCCTTCGCCGCGGGCGATCTCGAGCGCGCTCATCACCTGCAGGTTCTCGGTGATGTTCAGGCCGAAGGCGCGCTCGTTGCCGGCCATCGGTTCGATAAAGTCGACGATGTGGTAGCGGACGCGGATCGGTGCGGGCTTGAGCCCTGCGGGCGTCAGTTCGGTAAACACAGTGCCCGGCCGGATGCGCTGCAATTCGGCTTCGACGGCGGCGCGCGCCTCGCCCGGCACCGAACGGTGGAAATTGAACGCCTGGATATAGCGATGGCGCTCGAGCAGCGCCGCCGTGAAGTCGCGGAAGCCTTCGCGGCTGACCGGCTCGCCGCGTGCAAACAGCTGGTTGGTGACGGTCAGCACTTCCACCGCCTGGTTGACGCCCTGGCGCACAGCCGCGACACGCTCGTCCGAGCGCTGGGCAAAGGCCAGCGCCATGTTGTCGTATTCGAGGTGGCTCACGCCCAGGAACAGGGCCCCAGACACGGCAAGGCCGCCCCCAAGTGTAAGGGCCGCCGCAAGGGTAAGCGACAAAGGCAGGCGACGCGGCATGGAATAATCCGGGTGATAACGAGGGGAGGCTTGCCAACAGGCATCAATACATGAAGTGTGTCACAAGCGCGTGGTTTTCCGCAAACGAAATGTCGCTTGCATGGCACGCATGTGCGCGCACCAGCGGGTCAAGCGGCGGGTCAGGCAGCTGGAATCAGGCGCGCCGGCCCAGCCAGGCCACCACCAGCCGCGCCAGCAGGCGGTTGAGCGCGCCCGCGCCGAGGCCGCGGTTGCCGAGGGTATCGCGCAGGACGCGCAGGGCGTGCCCGGGCTCGGCGCCTGCAGGCGGCGGGCGCTGCGCGAACAGGATCTGGTTGTTGCCGGCGATGCCAGACAGCCAACACACCTCGCCGCCAAATGCCGCCTGCAGCCGTTGCAGCGCAGTCACATAGCCGGGATCATACGTAAAGATATTCGCCACCATCACGCCGCCCGGACGCAGGGCGCGCCGGCAGTCGGCATAGAAGCCGGCGCTCGACAGGGCAGGAGGCAGGCCGGCTTCGTCGAAACCGTCGACCAGCAGCACGTCGGCGACGCCGCCCTGCTGCGTCAGCCAGGCGGCGGCATCGCAGTGTAGCACGCGCAGGCGGGCATCGTCGGGCGGCACGTGGAATTGTTCGCGCAGGGCGATCACGTCGGCGCGCACCTCCAGCACCGTGATGCGCGCCCACGGAAAATGGCGGTGGCAGAACTTGGCGAACGAGCCGCCGCCCAGCCCGACCATGACGATGTGGCGCGGGCGCGGCACCAGCAGCGCGAAGCACATCATGGCGCGCGCATAGGCCAGCACCAGCGCGCTGGGCCGGGACAGCAGCATCTCGCTCTGGATGTCGCCGGGCGTGAACTCGAGCGTGCGGCGGTCGCCCCTGGTCGAGACGATCGGGGCAGCCAGGGAAACGGAGGGTTTGTCGCGTGGTTCGGCCATCTTGCCAGTGTAAGGGATGAGGGCAGGGACGGAGGTGAATGGCGAATGGGCAGGGAGACCGTCCGGGTAGCTTGTTGTACGGCATCGCTTTCTGATAAGCTGACCATTCGAACAACTGGAAGATCCCCATGTTCCTGGACCATCCCTCGATTACCGCCACCAACGCCCTGACTGAGCCCGACCGGATCGAGCGCCTGCAGCGCGTGTACGGCTACGCGATGGCCATGGCCGACCGCGCCGGGAATGCCGGTTTTGTCGACAAGCTGACCCAGCTCCACGACCACAAGGGCACCCTGATCGTGTTCTGGCATTCGGCGCCCAGCCCGGAGGAGCAGGACTATTTTGCCATTGCCTGGGCCAGCAAGATCGGCGACGGCACCCAGCGTGTCGAGCACGAGTTCTGAGCCGGCTGTGATCCGACCGCCACGATGACGAACCTCGACGCGACCACGATGGTCCTGGTGCTGGCCCTGGGTAACCTGGCCCTGTGCGCCGTACTGACCTTCTACGACCATGGCCCGGTGCGCCCGCCGGCGCTGGCTGCATGGGCACTGTCGAAACAGGTGCAGGCCGGCGCCTGGACCCTGCTGGCGCTGGGCGGTTTCGGGGTGGTGCCGGAGCCGCTCGCGCTGCCGGGCGGCTATGCGCTGCTGTTTGCCGGCGTCGCCGTGGAAGCCGGCGCCGCCTGGGAAACCAACGGCCGAGAAGGCTGGCGCCGCCCGATGCTGCTGGCGGCCCTGCTTTCGATCCTCACTTTCTTCGTCTGCTACCTGATCGACGAACAGGGCCTGCGCAGCGTGGCCTCGTCGCTGCTGCTCGGCGCTTTTTACCTGATCGGCGCGATCGCCCTGGCCTCGGGTTGGGGCAAGGCCAGCCTGCTGCAGCGCTTCCTGGCGCTGCTGACCGCGGTGCTGGCCCTGGTAGTGGCGCTGCGCGGGCTGTCGGTGCTGGTGCTGCCGGGTGGTTGGCGCTGGCTGTCCAGCGAACTGCTGCGCCAGCTGTCCAGCGCCGCGCTCTACGTCCTGATGCTGTCCAACGGCTTCGGCATGCTGCTGCTGGGCCGCGAGCGCGCCGGGCGCGAACTGGCGCGCCTCGAACTGGTCGACCCGCTTACCAACGTGCCGAACCGGCGCGGCTTCTTCAATGCCCTGGCCCCGTGGATGGCGCTGGCGCGCCGGCCCGGCCTGCCGACCGCGCTGGTGGTGCTCGACCTCGACGGTTTCAAGCGCGTCAACGACAGCTATGGCCACCCGGCGGGCGACGCCGTGCTGCGCAACGTGGTGGAGCTGTGCCGGCGCCAGTTGCGCGATTCCGACCTGGTCGGCCGCCTGGTGGGGGTTGAATTCGCGATCTTGCTGCCGCGCACCAACCTCGACGAAGCGCTCCTGGTGGCCGAGCGCATCCGCGCGGCGATTGCCAGCACCCCGGTCAAGAGCGAACGCGCGCTGATCGCCATGACGGCCAGTTTCGGCGTCACCATCCTGCGCCCCGAAGACAGTACCGTCACCCTGTTCCAGCGCGCCGACGACGCCCTGCAGGCGGCCAAGGGCGCCGGACGCAACCGCGTCAGCCAGGCGGTTGCCAGCCCGGTCGAGGCCTGAAGCCCCAGCTGGCGCTCGCGCCTCGCGGCGCGCCGTCGGCGGGTCACATCGCTGTCATATCGCGGACGTATCCTGCGGCATCCCCGCAGCAGGAGCGCCCATGACATCCCAAGCCCAGCATTTCCCACGCTACGCCGCCGTCGAACTCGGCTCCGACAGCTTCCGCCTGCACGTCGGCCGGGTCGAGCGGGGCGAGCTGCTGCTGGAGGCAAGCCTGTGCGAGCCGGTACGCCTGGCCGCCTCTTTCGAGGAAGACGGCAGCCTGTGCGAGGCGGCCATGCGCCGCGCGCTGGCCAGCCTGCGCGAATTCGCCCAGCTGCTCGACGCCTGGCGCCCGCAGGCCGTGCGCGTGGTGGCCACCTCGGCCCTGCGCATGGCGCGCAATGCGCAGGTCTTCCTGCCCGCCGCCGAAACGGCCCTGCGCCGCCCGATCGAACTGATTGCCGGCGACGAGGCCGGGCGCCTGGTCTACATGGGCGTGACCAGCACGCTGGGCGGCGACGATGGGCGCCGCCGCCTGGTGCTCGACATCGGCAGCGGCTCGACCGAACTGGTGCTGGGCCGCGGCCCGTCGATCGAACGCATCGAATCCTTCGCGGTCGGCGCAGTGCGCCAGAGCCTGAGCTTTTTCGCCGACGGCCGCATCGATGCTGCCTGCTTCGACGCCGCGGTGCGTTCCGGGCGCAGCCGCTTCGCCGAGTCCACCGTGGCCGGGCGCCACCCGCCGCTCGCCTACGGCGCCTGCGGCACGGTGCGCGCGCTGGCCGAGATCGCACTGGAAGACGGGATCGCGGATGGGCGCCTGACGATGGAAGGCCTGTGCGAGCTGCGGCGGCGCTTCATCGAGGCCGGCCACGTGGCACGGGTGCGGCTGGCCTGGCCGGCGGCCGCGCGCGCGCCGCACCTGGCAGGCGGACTGGCCCTGCTGCTCGCACTGATGGAGGAATACGGCATCACCGAGGTCTTGCCGGTGCATGCGGGCCTGCGCGTGGGCGCGCTGTGGGACCTGCATTGGCGCAGCGTGGCCTTGCCGCCGGCGCTGCCCGCGTTCGCGCGCATGGGCTGAGCCTGCGCGGCGTTTTGGCAGTCCCCGGCCAAATCGACTATATTGTTTAGCTTGTTGAATGATGGAGTCAGTAATGCCCAGGAAGTCGGCCGCCGTGACAGTGGCAGCAAAGCGAACCGTGCGCGCGAAAGCGGCGCCGGCAAAGACAGTGAAAGCCCCGGCGCGGGCCGCCAGGGCCGCAGTAGCGAAGACCGCAAAACCGGCTGCAAAGACTGCCGCCAAAACCGGCGTCAAGACCGCCGTGCGAGTCGCGGCGAAGGCGCTGGCCAGGCCCTCGCCAACGAGGGCTGCGCGCAAGGCGCCGGCATCGTCTGCCCAGCCCGCTACCGTGGCACGCCCGGTCCTGGTGCGCGACAGCTTCACCATGCCGGAACATGAATACGCGGTATTGGCGGACGTGAAGAGCGCCTGCCTGCGCGCCGGCATCGACGTCAAGAAGAGTGAACTGTTGCGCGTGGGCGTGGCCCTGCTGGGACAGGTCGACATCGCCACGCTCAGGGCGGTGCTGGCGGCGCTGCCCCAGCTCAAGACAGGGCGCCCGCCGGCAGGAACCTAAGGCATTGGAAGATCGCGGGATCAGTGGATGGAAGCGCTGGTCAGCTCCTTCAGTTCGCGGATCGGGATATTCGATTTCTCGTGCATGCGCAGCAGGATCGTGGCGCCGACATTGAGCTTGCGGTGGCGGATCTTGCTGATGATCGGCGGCTGCACCTCGAGCACGCGGCACAGCTCCGCGTCGTTCTTGAGCTGCATCCGTTCGATCAGCGTATCGAGCAGCTTGTTGGGCACGAAGCTCGACGGCTCCATGGCACGGGCTCGTTGCATTGCGGCGAGCATTTCCTGTTTTTTCTGTCGTACGCTCATGTTGCTTCTCCGAATTTTTGAAAACATGGATTCGGGACAGATCGACTGTTCTGGAAAAAGCCCCCCTGTTATGTTGACTTGGTCGGTGGCGGGTCGTTGTGATATTACTACGATTGTGTCACGCACGATTCACGAGTAGAACGTAAAAATGCTGAATCTGCGTCTTTCTTCGAGGAATTTACGCTAATTTCAATCCGGAACGAGTCAGTAACAGCACCTTGTCGGCCATGGCGGCCGCGGCGTGGGAGTGGGTGACCATGATGGCGCCGGCGCCGCTGGCGCGGGTTTCCTGGCGCAGCAGGCCGAGGATGGTGGCGGCGGTCTCGGGATCGAGGTTGCCGGTCGGTTCATCGGCCAGCAGCAGGGCGGGGCGGTGCACCAGGGCTCGTGCGATCGCGACGCGCTGCAATTCCCCGCCCGAGAGCTGGCGCGGGAAATCGTCGCCGCGTCCGGCCAGGCCGACCGCCGCCAGCAGGGCGTCGGCGCGATCCACCGGTTGGCGGTTCAGCAGCAGCGGCAGCGCCACGTTCTGGCGCAAGCTCAGGTGCGGCAGCACGTGGAAGGCCTGGAAGATGAAGCCCATGCGGCTGCGGCGCAGGCGCGTGGCGGCCGCGTCGTCCAGCGCCGACATCGGGGTGCCGTCGACGATCACCTGGCCGCTGTCCGGCGCATCCAGCCCTGCGACCAGGTTCAGCAGGGTCGACTTGCCGACGCCCGACTCGCCCATGATGGCCACGAACTCGCCGCCCTGGAAGGTATGCGACAGGTTCGACAGCACTGCGCGGCCGCCATAGGATTTGTTCAGGTTGTCGAGGACGAGCATGGGCTTTCCGGCGTGACGAAAGGTTCAGCGAAGGGTTAGCGGGTCAGGGCGCGCCGCAGCGCGTAGCTGGCCGCGTCGACCAGCGCCACCAGCAGCAGCATGGCGATCACCACCGTGGCGGCGCTCTGCATCTGGAACAGCGACAGGTGGTATTTGAGCATCTGGCCCAGGCCGCCGGCCCCGACCACGCCCAGCACGGCCGCCGCGCGGATATTGTTTTCCCAGCGATACAGCGCATACGACAGCATCTGCGGCAGCGCCTGCGGCAGGGTCGCGTACAGGAAGGCTGCCAGCGGCGCCGCGCCATTGGTGCGCAGGGTTTGTTCCGGCAGCGGCTCGACGTTCTCGAGGGCGTCGGCGAACAGGCGCCCCAGCACGCCGGTGGTGTGCGCGGCCAGCGCCAGCGTGCCGGCAAACGGCCCCAGGCCGGCCGCGACCAGCAGCAGCGAGGCCCACACCAGTTCCGGGATCGAGCGCAGCACATTGAGCAGGGCGCGCACGGCGCCGCGCAGGGCGCCACCCATGCGGCCAGACGCCGGAAGCGCCAGCGCCAGGCCGCCGGCCACGGCCAGCAGGGTGCCCATCAGGGACATGGCGAGCGTCTCCCACAGCGCCCCAAAGGTTTTATCAAGAAAAGCGGGCGCGGTGTCGGGCGGCGAGAAGCCGTCCAGGAATTCGGCGGCCGAGTCCAGGGCTTCGGGCGCGAAGAAGGCCGACCATTGCAGCGGCAGCGAGGCGAAGCTGGCCACGACCAGCGCCACCAGTGCGGCCAGCAGCAGGATCTTGCCCGGCGAGCGTGGCGGCGGCGGTGGCAAGGATGGTGAGTGCGGCGTCATCCAAGCCTCCGGCGCAGCAGCTTCGAGACCAGGTCGGCCAGCGCCACCAGCAGCACGAACATGATCAGCATGGTGGACACTTCGCCGCCGGCCATCATCTTGGTCGATTCATCCATGCGCTGGCCCAGGCCGCCGGCGCCGACGAAACCCATCACCGCCGAGCCGCGGATCGCGCACTCCCAGCGGTAGACGGTATAGGACACCAGTTCGGCCGAGGATTCGGGCAGCGCGCCATACAGCAGCGCCGGCAGGCGCCCCGCGCCATTCGTGAGCAGGGCGTCAGTGGCGTGCGCGTCACCGGACTCGAGGATTTCGGCATACACCTTGGCCAGCATGCCGCAATAGGTGAGGGCGATGGCCAGCACGCCGGCGGTCGGCCCCAGGCCGACGATGCGCACGAACAGCAGCGCCCACACCAGTTCCGGCACGCTGCGCAGCAGCACCAGCACCCAGCGCAGCAGCTGGCGGACGATCATTGCGGCAGGGCGCATGCGGCCGGTACCAAGGGTCGAAACCGACAGGCGCTGCGTAATGACCAGGGTGGCGGGAATCGCGCCCAACAGGGCCAGGCTCAGGCCGGCGGTTGCAATGGCCACGGTCTGCCAGGTTTCGCGCAACACCATCGCCAGGAACTCGCTCCCGTGCGCCGGGCGCAGGAAATCGGACAAGAACATGCCGGCGGCCGCCAGGCTTTGCGGGTCGAACAGGATCCAGGGCTTGAATTCGCTCGCCACCAGCATCGGCCACAGCAAGGCCAGGCAGACGATGGCGGCCATGACGCGGCCGCGCCAGGCCGGGTCCGGGTGTGCGGACGCGCTTGCCGTCTCGCTGCGTGGCAGCGTCATCAGAAGCAGGCGCCGACCGCGATCCGGTCCGGCGTATCGTGCGGATGCGGCGCCGGAGGCTGCACGTGTTCGTTCTCGTAGAGTGCCGCGATCATGGCATCGGTCACGGCTTCGCGCGGCCGGTCGAACACGATGCGGCCGTCGCGCAGCCCGACCAGGCGCGGGAAGTGGGCGCGGGCCATCTCGACCTGGTGCAGGCTGCACACCAGGGTGGCCTTGCGCTCGCTGGCTTCCTGCTGCAGCGTGGCCAGGGTGTGCTGCGACAGGGCCGGGTCGAGCGCGGAGATCGGTTCGTCAACCAGGAAGGCTTCTGCGTTCGATAGCATCAGGCGCGCCAGGCCGCAGCGCTGGCGTTCGCCGCCGGAGAGGCGGTCGACGCGGGAATACAGCTTGTCGCCCAGGCCGAAGCGCGCCAGGGCAGCGTGGGCGGCGTCGGGGTCGACCGGCTTCACCAGCGAGGCGAAGGCCCGCCAGAAGCTCATGTGGGGCAGGCGCGCGGCCAGCACCGTGGTCACCACGCGCTGGCGCGGCGGCAGCGGCGGCGCTTGGGGCGCCAGGAACAGGCGCGCACGCAGGCGGTGGCGGGCAGCTTGCGACAGCGCCCACGGGTCTTGCCCGAAGACGGAAAAGCGTCCTTCGGCTGGCTTGTGGGCGCAGGCGAGGGTGGCGAGCAGGGTGGTCTTGCCGGCCCCCGAGGGGCCGATCAGGGCCAGCTGCTCGCCGGGTTCGATGACCAGGTCGAGCGCATGCAGGGCAGGGGGCGCATCAAGCCCCGCCACCAGGTGGCGTACCGTGAGTTGCTCGAGCCGGTAGGTCATCGTCAGGGCTGCCTGAACGCGATTACTTCAGCAGGCCGGCGTTGCGCGCCGCGGCTTCGATTTCCGCATAGTTCGATACCTTGGTCGGGATGAACCTGGTGGCGCGCTGCAGTTCCAGGATTTCCTTGCCTTCAGGAGTCGATGCATCCAGCGCCAGGAAGGCGTCGGTAATTTTCTTCTTCAGCGCGGCATTCATGTCGCTGCGCACGGTCCAGTTGTAGTCGAAATAGCCGGGGGTGGTGTAGAACACGCGCACGACTTTCGGATCGACCTTCTTGGCGTCGACCAGCTTGTCCCAGACCGAGATGTTCAGCGCGCCCGCATCGACCTTGCCGCCGGCGACCGCGGCGACGGTGGCGTCATGCGCGCCCGAGAAGGCGATGCGCTTGAGGTCGGTGTCCGGGTTGACGCGGGCAGCCAGCAGGAAGGAGCGCGGCATCAGGTGGCCCGAGGTCGACGATTCCGAACCGAAGGACAGGGTCTTGCCCTTCAGGTCTTCCAGCTTGGTGATGGCCGGGTTGGTGGTGATGAAGACCGAGCGGAATTTTTCATCTTCGACGCGCTGCACCAGCGGCGTGACCTGGCCCTTGCTGCGTTCGTGGGCCTGGACGAAGGTGAAGCCGCCGAACCAGACCATGTCGATCTTGCGGTTGACCAGGCCCTCGACCGAGGCCGCGTAGTCGGTCACCGGGGTGAACTCGACCTTCAGGCCGGTTGCCTTGGCCAGGTAGTCGCCCAGCGGCTTGAACTTGCGCTGCAGTTCGGTCGGCGCTTCGTCGGGAATCGCCGACACACGCAGCACGCCCGGGGTGTTCTGGGCGATGGCAGCCCCGGCGGCGAACATCAGGCCGGCCGTAGCGGTGGCGGCGAACAGGGTTTTCAGGACACGCGAAGGCGAGAACGAAGTCATGTCGGGCTTTCTTTAGTGAGCTTATTGAGTATTGGAAACGGATGAACCGGAGGCGTCACGCTGCACGTCACGTTTGCGCGCCACGCGAAAGCGGCAAAAAGCCGTAATCCGCTATGATAGCCAAATCGGCAACTTTGAAGCGGTAACCCCTTTGCCATGACGCATGGTGCGGAGTGGCGGCACGAATGATAACGCTTATGCACACCTCCTGCACGCAAGATCCGCCACGCGCCGCCAATGCCCACGTCGCCGACGAACTGCATGCCGGGCTTGACGCTCCCGATGCGTGGATCTCGCCCAAATTCCTGTACGACGCACTCGGCTCCAGGCTGTTCGAAGCCATCTGCGAACTGCCCGAGTACTACCCGACCCGCACCGAGGCCGCGATCTTCGCGCGCCACGGCGCCGAGATCGCGCGCGTGGCCGGCTCCGGCACCACCCTGGTTGACCTCGGCGCCGGCAACTGCGCCAAGGCAGCCTCGCTGTTCCCGCTGCTGGCCCCCAGCCAGTATGTCGCGATCGACATCTCCGCCGAATTCCTGGGCGACGCCCTGCTGCGCCTGCGCCAGCGCTTCCCGCAGATCGCCATGGAGGGGCTGGGCATGGATTTCTCGACGCGCTTCGAACTGCCGCCGCAGGTCCGCGCGGAACGCCGGCTGTTCTTCTATCCCGGCTCTTCGCTCGGCAATTTCACGCCCGAGGAAGCGCAGGGCTTCCTGCGCCGCCTGCGCGGGCAGTGCGGCGACGATGGCGCGGTGCTGATCGGCATCGACCTGGTGAAAGACAAGGCCACGCTCGATGCCGCCTATGACGACGCGCTCGGCGTCACCGCCGCCTTCAACCTGAATGCATTGCGCCACGTGAACCACCTGATCGGCGCCGACTTCGACGTCAAGGCCTGGCGCCACCACGGCTTCTATAACGAAGCACGTGGCCGGGTCGAAATGCACCTGGAAGCCACCCGCAACCAGCAGGTGCACTGGACTGGCGGCGGCCGTCATTTCGCGGCCGGCGACCGCATCCACACCGAGAACAGCTACAAATACCATCAGGCCGACGCGATCGCGCTGCTGGAGCGTTCCGGGTTCGAGGCCACGCATGTGTGGACCGATCCGCAGCGCTGGTTCGCGGTGATCCATGCACAGGCGCACGCACGAACGCAGGCAAAGGTGGTCCACTGATGGGCATCGGGCAGCGCGAAGACATCCAGCACGCTTACGCAAGGGTGCGCGGGCGCTCGCTCGAGATCGCGGGGCCGCTCTCGGACGAAGACTGCTGCGCGCAGTCGATGCCCGACGCCAGCCCCATCAAATGGCACCTGGCGCACACGACCTGGTTCTTCGAGACCTTCATCCTCGAGCCGCACGAGGCGGGGTTTGCACCTTTCCACCCGGCCTTCCGGGTGCTGTTCAATTCCTATTACAACGGGGTCGGCGCCAAGCACCCGCGCCCGCAGCGCGGCCTGCTCACGCGGCCTTCGCTGGATGAAGTGCGCGCCTACCGCGCCGACGTCGACCGCCGCATCGCGCAACTGGTAGCGGGCAATCCAGCACCGGAAATCGCGGCATTGGTCGAACTCGGCCTGCAGCACGAACAGCAGCACCAGGAGCTGATGCTCACCGACGTCAAGCACCTGCTGGCCCAGAATCCCCTGTTCCCGGCCTATTCGTCGCAACACCTGCCACAAGACCTGGAAGCAGGCGCGCCGCAAGGGGCTTCGTCGTGGATCGAATTCGACGGCGGCCTGGCGGAAATCGGTTACGGCGGCAATGGCTTCTGCTTCGACAACGAACTGCCGCGCCACAGTACCTATATCGCGCCCTTCGAGCTGGCCTCGCGCCTGGTCACGAACGGCGAGTACCGCGAATTCATCGAGGCCGGCGGCTACCGCGACCCGGCGCTGTGGCTGGCCGAAGGCTGGGACCGCGTGTGCACGGGCGAGCTGCTGCATCCGCTGTACTGGATCGACGCTGGCAATGGAGCCTGGGACGAGTTCACCCTGCACGGCGTGCAGCCGCTCGATGCCGAACGCCCGGTCACCCACCTGTCTCTGTACGAGGCCGATGCCTATGCACGCTGGCGGGGCGCCCGCCTGCCGACCGAAGCCGAATGGGAATTCGCCGCACGCCAGGCTACCCTTGCCGGCGGCGCGCTGCATCCGGCTGCCGCCAACGGCGACGGCATCCAGCAGATGTTCGGCGCCTGCTGGCAGTGGACCAGCAGCAGCTATGCGCCTTACCCGGGCTATGCCCCGGCGCCCGGCGCGATCGGCGAATACAACGGAAAATTCATGGTCAACCAATACGTGCTGCGCGGGTCGTCCTGCGCCACCCCCGATGGCCATGCACGCGCCAGTTACCGCAACTTTTTCCCGGCAGGTGCCCGCTGGCAGTTTACCGGGGTCAGGTTGGCCCGATGAGCTTGGTCCGATGAACCGCCGCAGTTGGCGCGAGCGCCTGCTGGACCAGCGTGCGAACGCGCATATCCTCGCCCACCCCCTCGCATTCACCCTGCAGGTACTCCGTGGTTTCCGTGCCAACCAGGGCCTGCTGCTGGCCGGCGCCGTGGCCTATTACGCGTTGCTGTCGATCGTGCCCTTCCTGATGCTGGTGGTGGTGGCGCTGTCGCACTTCATCCACCAGGCCGAGCTGCTCGAGACCCTGCACCGCTACCTGAAACTCTTGATGCCCGGCCAGTCCGATTCGATCGTTGCCGAGGTGGCGAACTTCCTCGAGAACCGCGACCTCATCACCTGGCTGCTGGGCGGGACCATGCTGTTCTTCAGCTCTTTTGCCTTCACCGTGCTGGAGAACGCGATGAGCGTGATCTTCAAGCACCGGGTCGAGATCACGCGCCGCCACTTCCTGGTCTCGGCCGTGCTTCCTTACTGCTATATCCTGGCGCTGGGCCTTGGCGTCATGATCGTCACCTTGGTGGCAGGCACCCTGGAAGTGATGGGCGAGGAAAGCGTCTGGCTGTTCGGCTATGAGTGGTCGCTGAACGGCATCTCCGGCGTGCTGCTCTACCTGCTCGGGCTGGTTGGCGAGATCCTGGTGCTGACCTCGATCTACCTGGTGATGCCGGTGGGCCGGCTGTCGGTCTGGCACGCGCTGATCGGCGGCGTCACCGCGACCTTGCTGTGGGAAGTCGCGCGCCACGTGCTGGTATGGTATTTCTCGACCCTGTCGCAGGTGAACGTCGTATACGGCTCGATGACGACGGCCATCGTGGTCATGTTCAGCCTCGAGATCGCGGCCACCCTGCTGCTGCTCGGGGCCCAGGTGATCGCCGAATACGAGCGTGTCGGCCATGGACAGGTCAACCAGCCGCCCGAACCCCTGATCACCCATCCGGCCGCCTGAACTTCCCGTTTGCAACTGGTTGCGCTTCATCAATTTCTCCCGTTTGTTGCGATGGCACAGTAGGCACTTGCGCTAGGTTAATTGAGCGCGAGATCAACCTCATCGGGAGATGTCATGAGCCAAACTGTCGCCTTCGTCCTGCCCCTGCCGGTGGCCCTCGCGCTGGTCTTGCTTTTGCTGGTGCTGGTGGCCCTGAGCGTAGTCGCGCTCTCGCTCCGCCAACCGCTGCCGGTGCGCCATCCGGAAGGAACAGGCGAGGGCGGCGATGAAGAATTTTTCCGGCTCGGGCGCCTGCAGATCGACGGCATCGGCGAGCTGTCGGCCCCGCAGCGCCGCGTGCGCTGACCCGCTGAGCCAAGGACCATTCCCTCATGTCGATCAAACTGGGCGGGCTCATCGCCGGCATCAAGCGCGCTGTCGTCGATGCGCACCGCAGCGTCGCCGAGCAGCACATGGAAGAGCTGGCGCAGTATTTCGTGCCGGCGGCCGGACAGGCGCCCGGCGTGCAGTTCCCGGACGGCGCATGGGAAGCGCGCAGCGTCGTCATGCAGGTGCCGCGCGAAGTCAGCCGCAACGGCAAGGTCGGCGTCGAGCCGCACAATGTCCAGGTGCCCCTGATTACCCTGCTGCCGCTGCGCAGCCACGTGATCGACCGCGTCGAGCTGCTCACCACGCTCGACTTCTCGCTGGCGCCGCTGCTGCCCCCCGACGTGGCGCGCGGCGAGGCCGATCTGCCGCCCGAGATCATCGTCAACCTGGGCCACAAGGGCCCGCACAGCGCCGAGGTCAAGATCATCGTGCATGCGGCCGACCTGCCGCCCGGCTACGCCCGCCTGGTGGGCGCCTACGAAAAAGTCCTTAACGCGCAGCTGCCGACCTGAGGCGGCGCGCATCACCACGGGATGAACGCATCCCGCAATCACACCTAGGAGAGTGACAATGGCAGACAGCATCGATGGCGGCCTGGTAAGCATGACCCAGCAGTTCTCCGGCTTACCGATGGACACGCTGATCGGCGGACCGCTGCAGGCGGCAGCCAGCGCCCAGCAGGGCCTGGCAATGACCCAGACCCAGTACATCCTGAACACCGGTTTCAACCAGACCAAGGACTCCGCGGGGCAAATCACTTATACCCCGATCACGGCCAGCATTGCGATGGGCCAGAGCCAGCCCGTGATCGGCACGGATGGCAGCGTTTCCACGGCCAACTCGCACCTGAGCGTGGACTTCCCGATCATCACCATGGTGCCAATCCCCTCGCTGTCGGTCACTTCGGTCGACATCAGCTTCGACATGGAAGTGAAGTCGAGCTACAGCCACGAGACCGACGCCGAGACCTCGTCCAAGACCCAGGAGCAGGGTTCGTTCGACGCCAAGGCGGGCTGGGGCTGCTTCTCGGTCGAGGTCAAGGGCTCGGTGTCGCACGACTCCTCGCAGTCGAACTCGGACAAGCAGACCTACCAGAAGAGCAATGACGCCAAATACCACGTCGAGGTGAAGGCCGAGCAGCAGCCCATCCCCGAGGGCATCAAGATGCTGCTGAAAATGTTCGGCGATAACATGACGATGAAGCCGATCACCGTTAATTCGCCGCAGCCGATCCCGGCGCCGCACGCCTGAAGCCACGACATCTGGTTCATCATGGGGAGGGGAGACAACATGGCCGCTTTGACAGGCTTCGACACCGCACAGCAGATGACCCGCCACGCGCAGGCCCTTCGGCGCCAGGGGATCGACTTCGTGATGCGCTACTACAGCCACAACGCCGCCAAGAACCTTGGCGCGATTGAAGCGCGCGCACTTGGCGCGGCCGGGCTGCAGCTTGGCGCCGTGTGGGAAAGCGCCGGCACCCACGCCGGCTTCTTCAGCCGCGCCCAGGGCCAGCTCGATGGCGCCAGTGCCTTGCAGGAGGCGCGCACGGTCGGGCAGCCGGCCGGGTCGGCGATTTATTTTGCGGTGGATTACGACCCGTCGCAGGCCGATATCGATGGTCCGGTGGCCGACTACTTCGCCGGCGTCGCCGCCGCGCTGGGGGGCGGCTACCGCATCGGCGTATATGGCTCGGGGCTGTGCTGCGCCAGCCTGCTCGAGCGCAAGGCCGCATCCTGCAGCTGGCTGTCGCAGTCGACCGGTTTCGCGGGCTCGAAGGCCTTTGCCAGTGCGCGGCGCTATGACCTGATCCAGGCGCTGCCGTCGACCATCAGCGTCGACGGCGGCACCCTGGAGGTCGATCCGGACACCACCAACCCGGCAGGCGACGCGGGGCTGTTCCAGCCTGGCTAGGGCGGGCGCCCGCCGGCCAGTCTTAGATGACGGTGATGCGCGCTTCGCCTTCGGCTGTGTTGCCCATGCTGCCGATGATGGCGGCATCGCCGAAGCCTTCGCGCGCGAACAGCGCCATCACCTCGTCGACGCTGGCCGGGTCGCAGGCCACCAGCAGCCCGCCCGAGGTCTGCGGGTCGGTCAGCAGCGCCTGCTGCGCCGGCGTGACGGCGGCACGGAACGTCACGTCCTTACCGTAGGCATCCCAGTTGCGGCCGGACGCCCCGGTAAAGAAGCCGTCCTGGGCCAGGCGCAGCACGTTCGGCAGCAGCGGCACCCGGCCCATCTCGAGCCATGCCGACAGTTTGGCGCCGCGCGCCAGTTCCAGCAGGTGGCCGAGCAGGCCGAAGCCGGTGACGTCGGTCAGCGCGTGCACCCCCTCCATCTCGGCCAGGGCCTTGCCCGGCTTGTTCAACTTGGTGGTGTTGGCGATCATGGCCGCATAGCCCTCCGGGCCCAGCGCATCCTTCTTGAGCGCGGCCGACAGCACGCCAACGCCTAGCGGCTTGCCGAGGATGAGGACGTCGCCGGCGCGCGCGTCGGCATTGCGCTTTACTTTTGACGGATGCACCAGGCCCAGCACTACCAGGCCGTAGATCGGCTCGACCGAGTCGATGGTGTGGCCGCCTGCGATCGGGATGCCGGCTTCGGCGCAGATCGATTCGCCGCCGCGGATGATCTCGCCGATGGTCTCGAGCGGGAGTTTATTCACCGGCATGCCGACCAGGGCCAGCGCCATGATCGGGGTGCCGCCCATCGCATACACGTCCGAGATCGCATTGGTCGCGGCGATGCGGCCGAAGTCGAACGGGTCGTCCACGATCGGCATGAAGAAATCGGTGGTGGCGATCAGCGCCTGCTCGTCGTTGAGTTTATAGACGGCCGCATCGTCGGCGGTCTCGATGCCGACCATCAGCTCCTTGGGGATCGGGAAGCCTTTCGACTTGCCCAGGATTTCGGCCAGCACGCCGGGCGCGATCTTGCAGCCGCAGCCGCCGCCATGGGAGAAGGAGGTGAGTTTGATGGGTTGGTCAGGCGTCGTGCTCATGGGGGTGTCCAGTCGTTGGTAGGTGCGCGCCGGGCGCTGCAAGAAAGAGATTATCCACCAGTTCGCGCAGTGCCGCTCGTTCCGCGGCGGGGGCGAACAGCACGGCACGGGCCGCGCACTGGCGCCGCAGCAGGGCGTCGAAGGCCGCATCGAGGATGCAGCGGTCGACCAGGCGCGCCAGCGCCGCCGCATCGCCCGGCGCGAAATAGCCCGCGTAGTCCTCGCCCAGCATGCCGCGGTTGCCGTTGATGTCGGATGCGAGTACCGGCACGCCACTGGTGACGGCTTCGATGATGACGTTGGCGCCGCCTTCCATGCGGGAGGTGATCGCCATCGCCCGGCAGCGCTTCAGGCGCTGGCGCGCCCTGGCATGGGGCAGGGCGCCGAGCCAGCGGTAGCGCGGGTTTTCCCGTTGCGCGGCTTCGGCCGCAGCCCCCAGCGCCGGGTCGAGCGCGCCGCCGACGTGGACGAAGCGCGCGCGTGGCGCGGTCGCGAGGCAGGCGGCGCGGATGAAGGTGAGCGGGTCTTTTTCGTCGCGCAGGTGGCCGACCATGCAGATGTCGGCGAAGCGTTCCGTCCCCGTGCGCGGATAAGGGCGCAGGGGCGGTGCCGACTGGTAGATCACGTGTGCTTTGGCGCGCAAGGCGCACGGCAGCTGCTCCAGCCCTGCAGGCTGCAGCAACACCAGGGCCTGCGCGCGTCCCAGCGAAGCGCCGGCTTCTGGAATCGTGTCGATGTCGCGGTACAGGTCGGTGCCCGTCAGTACCAGGACCGCAGGCCGGCCGGAATGCGCATCGGTGAAGGCTGCCAGCGGCGCGGCGGAGCGGCGCGCGTGCAGGGCCACCATCAGGTCCGGCGGCTCGTCGTCCGGGGACCAGTCGCCCGCGATGTGCACGTCATGCGCCACGCGCAGGAAGCGCGCCCAGCGGCTCGCGGTCTGCCAGTTGCCATTGTTTTCCCGCGCACTGGCGGGGCTGACGATGAGGATACGTTTGCGCACTGCTTGGCTTCCCCGACGAAGAAAGAGCGCGATTATACGCCGGCAGGTGGACATTAGGTCCATGACGCGGACGGGGAGCTTCCATTCGAACGCATGCTATCGTGTGCGCATCGATACCATCGAAAGATGGATTCGGCAGCATGGACGGGGATGAGGCGTTTGCTGGAATCAGCAGGCGAAAAAAATGGCTGCCGAGGCAGCCATTTTCCATGGGGGGGAGCAGCTGCTCCCCAGTTCAGCGATTAATACTCGCCGAAAGTGCGGCGCACGCCGTCACCCGAACGCGGATGCGCCGATGGCTTGGCGAAGCCGCTGTCGCGGCGTGGTGCGCCTTCCGTGCGGGTGCCACGGTAGCCGCCTTCGCGCGGTGCGCCGGCTGCTGGAGCACGGCCGGCTTCGCGCGGTGCACCGCCGAAACCTTCACGTGGGCCACGGTCTGCGTAACGGCTGTCGGCTGGACGCGCAGCACGGTCGGCGTAACCGCCTTCACGTGGTGCGCCCGGCTTGGCGAAGCTGCGCTGGCCCGGCTTGGCGGCGCTGCGGCCGTCGCCTGGTTTCCAGCCTGGGCGTGGACCGCTGCGGGCAGGGGCCGAACGCTTTGGTTCAAAGCCTTCCACGACATCGACCGGGATCAGCTGCTTGGTGAAACGCTCGATGCGCTTCACGTTCATGCCTTCGGCGTGGTTGACCAGCGAGATCGCCAGGCCATTGCGGCCGGCACGGCCGGTACGGCCGATACGGTGCACATAGTCTTCAGGGAACTTCGGCAGGTCGTAGTTCACCACATGGGTGATGGTCGGGACGTCGATGCCGCGGGCGGCGACGTCGGTCGCCACCAGCACGCGCACCTGGCCGCGGCGCATGCTGTCCAGGGTGCGGTTACGCGCGCCCTGATGCATGTCGCCGTGCAGCGCAGCGGCTGCGAAGCCGGCGATGTTCAGGCGGTCGGCGATGGTGTCGGCGTCACGCTTGGTAGCGGTGAACACGACAGCCTGGTCGACCGATTCGTCGCGCAGCAGGTGGTCCAGCAGGCGGTTCTTGTGCGACAGGTCGTCGACGAAGTGCACGCGCTGGGTGATGTTTTCGTGGCGGTTGGCCGCGCTCATGATCTGGATCGTCTGCGGATCCTTGGTGATGCGGCGTGCCATGTTGCCGACGACGCCATCCAGCGTTGCCGAGAACAGCATGGTCTGGCGCGACGATGGGGTAGCGGCGACGATCTTCTCGATGTCGTCGATGAAACCCATGTCCAGCATGCGGTCGGCTTCGTCCAGCACCAGGATTTCCAGCTGCGAGAAGTCGATCTTGCCCGATTCCATGTGATCGATCAGGCGGCCAGGAGTCGCCACCAGGATTTCAGGATTCTTGGCCAGCAGTTGCATCTGCTTCGGGTAAGGCATGCCGCCCAAAATCGAGACGCAACGGATGCGGCGCATTTCGACGGTCAACTGCTCGGTCGCGCTGGTCACTTGCAGTGCCAGTTCGCGGGTCGGGGTCAGGACCAGCATTTTTGGCTGGGCTGCGGTGAAGCGGACTTTTTCGCCGCGGGCACGGGCCGACTGCGCGCTCTGCGCAGTGGTGCGGCCGGCGTCAAGCTGCTCGGCATTGGCCAGTTTGTTCAGGGCCGGCAGCATGAAGGCTGCGGTCTTGCCTGAACCGGTTTGCGACGACACCAGCAGGTCACGGCCGGCGATGGCAGCAGGGATAGCCTGTGCCTGCACCGGGGTCGGCTGGGTGTAGCCGGCGGCAGCGACTGCGTTGACGAGGGATGCGTGTAAACCTAGGGCTTCAAAACTCATGTGGATTTTTACTTTCGAATTAAATCATGATCGCGCGTGTCGAAACGACGAGCGCAAAATAGCAACGCGAACCAACACTACGAAATGACTCAGAATTGAAAGAAATTTCGGCACAAAAGCTTTGCGCCGGGACGGTGTCTTGTTGCTGACACACAGGGCGGGAGGGCTTTATGGGGGGCGACCAATTTGTCGCCAAGGGTTGCGATGCTGCTTGTTGTGTTACTTGTGATGCCGCTTGCTTCGTTGCCTGAGACTTTGCCTCGGCAACTGCTGCGTCCAGTCTGTTCGGACGTTCTATTGCAGCGCACAAACGACACTATACAACAGATTGGAAAACTCTGCACGCACCTGTTCAGGTGTGCAAATGGGGTGCGGGGCCGGCGCAGGGCCGGCCCCGGCGGGGATCAGCGATGCTTGCGCTTCGAGGAGGTATTGCGGGCGATGCGGTTCTTGGACGTACGGGCTTCGGCCTTGGACTTGTAGCGCGAGCCGCTTGATGCCTTGACGCGCTTGCTGGCGCTGCGTTCGGCTTCAAAGGCCACCACGGCGTTCTCGATGATGTTGTCGGCGATGTCGCCGGCATTCGATGCGGACACCTTCGGCACCAGGATGGTCGAGCCGGCCGATACGGTGGATTTGGCCGGGATGTTGTTGGCCTGGCGGATGATTTCCGGGGTGGTGCCGAACTTCGAGGCCAGCGAGGCGATGGACACGCGGGCGCCGGTGATCTTGTGGGTGGTCCAGGTGGACAGGTTGCGGCCCCACTGCGCCAGGTTCAGGTGGAACTTCTCGGCGTTTTCCTTCGGCAGCAGGATCTTGGTCTTTTCGCCGCCGGTGATGACCGGCTTCTTGAACTGCGGGTTCAGGGCGCGGAATTCGTCGAGCGACATTTCCGCCAGCTGGGCGGCGACGGCGACATCGATGTCGCTGGTCTTGTCGATTGCGGTGAAATAAGGCTGGTTGTCGATCGCCGGCAGTGCCACGTTGTACTGGGCCGGGTTGGCGACGATGTTCTTGACGGCCTGCAGCTTCGGTACGTAGTTGCGGGTCTCGGCCGGCATCAGCTCGGCCAGGCTTTCGAAGTCGGTGCCCTTGCCGAGCGCCTGGTTCTTCTTGATGGCGCGCTGGACATTGCCTTCGCCCCAGTTATACGCTGCCAGGGCCAGCTGCCAGTCGCCGAACATCGTGTACAGGCGCTGCAGGTAGGTCAGGGCAGCATCGGTCGAGGCCAGCACGCCGCGGCGCTCGTCCTTGAACATGTTCTGCTTGAGGTCGTAGTCCTTGCCGGTGCCCGGCACGAACTGCCACAGGCCGGCGGCGCTGGCGGTGGACAGGGCTTGCGGGTTGAAGGCGGATTCGATTACCGGCAGCAGCGCCAGTTCGGTCGGCATGCCGCGCTTTTCGAGTTCCTGCACGATATGGTAGAGATAGGGCGAGGCGCGGCCCGATATGCGCTTGAGGCTGTCCGGACGGACGCTGTAGGCCTGGGTGTGGCGGGCGACCAGGCTGTTGTCGATATCCGGGATCGCGTAACCGCTGCGGATTCGGCCCCAGACGTCGGTTTCCTTGAATTCGTCCGCCTTGAGCAGGCCAGGTGCGGTCAACAGGGCAGGGCGGAGGGTCGACGCGGAGGCAGTCGCTGTGCTGGCCACAGGGGCAGCGGGCGCGGTCTCCATCGCGTAAGTCATCGGGGCGGCCAACAGGGCCAGCGCGGCAGTCGCTAAGGTCTTGCGGATCATATCGTGCATCGCTTTCCAGTGTTGCGTCCAGGAACGAACGGACTAGGTAAGGGGGCAGTGTACGTAGGCATGCTCTTACGCGTCAAGAAGTAAGTCCTGCTCGTTACAAATTATTCTCCAGTTGTTATCTTCGTAAATTGCCATCCTGAACACGAAAGATGGGTGCAAATTGGCAGGGGATCGCGGTAACAAGCGAACGAAACTTGGCTCTGCCTGTGCGTTGATAAGGACGCTGGAACCCGCATGCATGCGGCATGAATCCTATGCCTTCAGGGCTAGCCTAGTCCTGCCGGGGTACCGATCTATGAGGGCACGCAAAGAGTGCGTACAATCCGGCTTCCGCATCCCGCATTCCTGAATGAGCCGTCACCCATGAGCACTACGAAACCGAACCTGAACGCCGACGACGACGCAGTCATTGCCGCCACCCGCCGCTGGCTGGAACGGGCCGTCATTGGCCTGAACCTCTGTCCCTTTGCCAAGGCTGTCTATATAAAGGAGCAGGTGCGCTATGTGGTGTCGAATGCGACTACGCCTGAAGCGCTGCTCGAGCAGCTCATGGACGAACTGCAGCGCCTGTCGGACACCCCGGCCGAAGAGGTCGACACAACCCTGCTGGTCCATCCTTTCGTGCTGACCAGTTTCGAGGACTACAACGAGTTCCTGGATGTGGCCGATGCGGCGGTCGAGGACATGCAGCTGGACGGCGAACTGCAGGTGGCCAGCTTCCACCCGGACTACCAGTTCGCCGATACCGACCCGAACGACATCGCCAACTACACCAACCGCGCGCCTTACCCGATCCTGCACCTGCTGCGCGAGGACAGCATCGACCGCGCGGTCGAGGCCTTCCCGGAAGCGGCCGAGATCTTCGAGAAGAATATCGATACCATGGAAAAGCTGGGTCATGACGGCTGGGACAAGCTCGATGTCGGCCCAGCCCAGTAATCCCGCCGGGCCGGGCAAGGTGCCGGAGCGGCCGGACACGCCTTGCGTGGCGGTGTGCTCGACGACCTTCGATGACGTGTGCCGGGGCTGCGGGCGGACCGTGGCCGAGGTGGCGCACTGGGTCTCGATGAGCGCCGAGGATAAAGAGAAGGTGTGGGTGCGGATCCTGTCTGAGGGATATCCACGGCGAAATACGTAGGGTGGGCGGCTTTGCCGCCCGCGCGTTCAACCAGCGGTAGCACGGACGCAGTGCGGTTTTCATCCGATAACTTTCACCGCGTGGGCAAGGTAATTCAGGGCAATGCCCTGAATTACGGATTGCCCACCCTACGGGTTGGTGGCTATTCCACGGTCGCGATCAGCTCACACCCAAAAAGTCGCGCTTGCCGATCGGCACGCCGTTGTGGCGCAGGATCGCGTAGGCAGTCGTGACATGGAAGTAGAAGTTCGGCAGCACGAAGCCGACCAGGTAGGCGTCGCCGCTGTCGAAATGGCGTGCGCGTTCGCCGGCGCCGTGGGTGACCGGGCGCTCGCCCGACGCCGCGATGTCTTCCTCGGGCAGCGACTCGATATAGCCGAGGGTCTTGGTGATGCGCTGCTGGAGTTCGGCGAAGGTCTGCTCATTGTCCTCGTAGCGCGGCACTTCCTGGCCGGCAAGGCGCGCACTTGCGCCCTTGGCGAAGTCGGTGGCGACCTGCACCTGCTTGATAAGAGGGAACATGTCGGGGAACAGGCGGGCCTGCAGCAGGGCCACCGGTTCGATCTTGTGCTGCTGGGCGTGCGTTTCGGCGGTTTCCAGCACGGCGGCGAGGCTGCCCAGCGTGCGGCGGAACACCGGGACCGAGGCGGAATACATGGTCAGGCTCATCGAGTCTCCTCTGAAAGATTCAATCATAACAAGTCTTGTCGCGTCCTGCCGACAGGCGCAGGCAGGCTGGTCCGGCGGTGCCCGCAATTGCGTGACTCGTTGCAATCTAGCATGCATAATCAAGGTATTCTCTTGCCATAAATAAATGGGTGTTTCCTTGCGCGAGCGCAAGGGCCGCGCCGACTGCCCCATGCCCCTGTCACGTTTCACTTTCCGCGGATTGCCGGCCCGGCTGCGCAAACTGTATGGCCGCTCGATCTATGGCGCGCTGCTGCTGGTTGTGTTCGGCAGCCTGGCCGTGCCCGCCGTCGTCGGGGGTGTGTTCCTGATCGGCGTGCAGGAACGCGAAGCGGCCGTGCGCAGCCTGAACGATGCGCTGCAGCGCAATGCCGATATCCTGGCCCTCGGCATGCAGGAGTCGCTGTGGGACATGAACCTGGAAGCGGCGCGGTCGCTGGTCGATTCCTTCATGCGCGACCCGGCCGTGGTGCATGTCGAGGTGCGCGGCCTGTCGCAGGAAGAAATCATCAGCCGGCGCGCCGTGCTGGCGCCGGGCGCGCGCGCCTACCGCGCCGAGCGCGACATCGTGGTGCAGGGCCAGAAGATCGGCCGGGTGGTGCTCGAGATGGGCGATTACCGCAGCGAGCAGGAACTGCGTGCCAAGCAGCGCAATTATGCGCTGGTGCTGGCGATCCAGCTCGGCATCTCGCTGCTGCTGATCGCGCTGCTGCTCAGGCGCCGCCTGCTCTCGCCGCTGCGCACGCTCACCGGTTTTTCCGACCGCCTGGCGCGCGGCGACTTCGATACCCCGCTGGTGCTGGATGCCGGCGACGAGCTGGGACGCCTGGGCGGGCAGATGGAGCGCATGCGCATGGCGATCGGCGAACTGTTCGCCGACATCGGCCGGCGCGAGGAACAGTTCCGCACCATCGTCACCCAGGTGCCGGGCGCCGTGTTCCGCGCCCGTCCCGGCGGCGCGATCGATTTCGTCAGCGACGCCATCGAGGACATCACCGGCTATCCGGCCGAGCGCTTCATGCTGGCCACGACCGACGACTGGGCCAACATCATCCATCCCGAAGACCGGCGCCTGCAGCGCCACCTGGCCAAGGACGCGCTAACGGCGGGCAGCCCCTACGAAGTCGAATACCGCATCATCGACGCAGGCGGCATCGAACGCTGGGTGCTGGAAAGCGGCCAGCCGCAGGGCGAGTGGGGCAGCGACGGATTCCGGGTGGACGGCATCATCTACGACATCAGCGCGCGCAAGCATGACGAAATGCGCATCGAGGCGCTGCTGACCGAGCAGGGTGCGATCCTGGACAACGTGATGTTCGGCGTGCTGTTCGTGCGCCAGCGCCGCATCGTCTCGGCCAACCGCCGCGGCGAAGAGCTGTTCGGTTATGCCGACGGCGGCATGGTCGGCAGTTCGACCGAGATCCTCTTCCCCGGCCGCGCCGAGGTCGAGCAGCGCTGGATCGAGAGCTACCCCGGCCGTGCCGGGAGCCCTGACACCGGCGAGGAAATCCAGTTCCGGCACCGCGACGGCACCCCGTTCTGGCTGCTGGTCAGCGGCAGCGCGCTCGATCCGGCGCGGCCCAACGACGGCAGTATCTGGGTGTTTGCCGACATCACCGAACGCAAGCAGGCCGAGGAAAAGCTGCGCCTGTCCGCCACCGTGCTCGAACACATCGCCGACGGCGTGATGGTGCTCGACGTGTTCGGCAAGATCATCGCCACCAACCCGGCCTTCACCCAGATCACCGGCTATACCGAACGCGAAGCGCTGGGCCAGCACTCTAGCCTGACCCGCTCGACCCGCCACGACGACGGCTTCTACCAGCAGCTGTGGGGCGACCTGGCCGACACCGGCTTCTGGCGCGGCGAGATCTGGGACACCCGCAAGAATGGCGAAGTCTACCTCGAGTCGCTCACGGTGTCGGCGGTGCGCAACGACGAGGACGGCGACGACGAAGACGCGGTCACCCACTATGTCTGCGTGTTCAGCGACATCACCCGGGTCAAGGAATCGCAGGACAAGCTCGACCACCTTGCTCACCACGACCCCCTGACCGCGCTGCCCAACCGGCTGCTGTTCCACGACCGCCTGCAGCACGCGATGGTCCGCGCGGCGCGCGCCGACGAGCAGCTGGCGGTGCTGTTCATCGACCTGGACCGCTTCAAGAACGTCAACGACACGCTCGGCCACCACGTCGGCGACGAGCTGCTCAAGCAGGTTGCCGGCGCGCTCACCAAGTGCCTGCGCGAAGGCGATACGCTGGCGCGCCTGGGCGGCGACGAATTCATCGTGCTGCTGGAAGACGTCAAGGGTGCATTCGGTGCGGTCCACGTAGCCGGCAAGCTGATGACCCTGTTCGAGCAGCCGTTCACGGTGTCGGGCTACGAACTGTTCGTCACCGCCAGCGTCGGCATCAGCCTGTTCCCACAGGACGGCGTCGACCTGAACATGCTCATTCGGAATGCCGACGTGGCGATGTACCAGGCCAAGGCGCGCGGCCGCAACGGCTACCAGTTCTATGCGCCGTCGATGAGCGGCGAGGGCGTCGAGCGCCTGCGCCTGGAAACCATGCTGCGCCGCGCGATCGAGAAAAACGAGATCTTCCTCCACTACCAGCCGCAGGTCGACATCGACAGCGGCCGCCTGGTCGGCGTCGAGGCCCTGGTGCGCTGGCAGAGCCCGGAGCTGGGGCGGGTAGAGCCGACGCGCTTCATCCCGGTGGCCGAGGACACCGGTTTCATCGGCCAGCTGGGGCAGTGGGTGCTGGCCGAGGCCTGCCGCCAGATGGTATGCTGGGATACCGATGGGCTGCGGGTGCCGAAGATGGCCGTCAACCTGTCGGTGCGCCAGTTCGACCGCGGCAGCATCGCGCCGACGGTGGCGGCGGTACTGCACGGCGCTGGCTTGGCGCCGGCGCGCCTGCAGCTCGAGGTGACCGAGTCGGTCATCATGAACACCGGCGATGCGCTGGAATACATCAACGACCTGCGCGCGATCGGCGTGGGGCTGGCGATCGACGATTTCGGCACCGGTTATTCGTCGCTGGCCTATTTGAAGCAGCTGCCGGTGCAGACCCTGAAGATCGACCGCAGCTTCATCAAGGATATCTCGGCCGACGCCGGGGCCGATGCCAATGCGGAAGCGATCGCGGTGGCGATCATCCAGCTCGGCAAGAGCCTGAATTTGTCGGTGATTGCGGAAGGCGTGGAGTCGGAAGAGCAGGCGGCCTTCCTGCTGCGCCATGGCTGCAGCCACGCGCAGGGTTACCTGTATAGCCGGCCGGTGCTGCCGGCGGAAATACTGGCACGCTGGGGCCAGGGACAAGACAAAGAACAACATGACGCGAACGAGGCCGCAGCAAGCAACACCGACAACACCTGACACCAGGCCAAAGCGCGGGCGCCGGCGTTTCCTCGCCGGCGGCCTGCTCGCCACCGGCGCCCTGCTGGTCGGCTGGGGCTTCCAGCCGCCGCGCCAGCGCCTGCATGCGGCCGAACCGCTGCCGCTCGATGGCGGGGCGGTCGGCCTGAATGGCTGGGTCGCGATCGCGCCGGACGGCACGGTCTCGGTGGTGGTGCCGCGCAGCGAGATGGGGCAGGGCGTGCATACCGCCCTGCCGATGCTGGTGGCCGAGGAGCTCGACGTGCCGCTGGCAGCAGTGCGCATCGTGCAGGCGCCGATCGACAAGATCTACGCCAATCTCACCGTCCTGCGCGAGACTCTGCCCTTCCATCCGGACGACGATGGCCGCACGCGCCAGGGTGCGCAGTGGCTGGCGGCCAAGCTGGGACGCGAACTGGGCATCATGTTCACCGGCGGTTCCACCAGCGTCAAGGACGCCTGGCTGCCGATGCGCGAAGCGGGCGCCGTGGCGCGCGCCATGCTGGTCAAGGCGGCCGCCGAGCGCTGGCGGGTGCCGCTGGCGCAATGCCGGACCGAAGACGGTTTCGTGGTCCACGCGCGCGGCGCACGCCTGGCCTACGGCGCACTGGCGCAGGATGCCGCCCGTGTCGGCGCCGGCATCGATAGCAGCGACGTGCGCCTGAAGGAAGCAGCCGAATTCCGCCTGATCGGCAAGCCGGTGCCGCGCCTGGACAGCCGCGCCAAGGTGACGGGCGCCGCGCGCTTCGGCATCGATGCGCGCGTGCCCGGCATGGTGTATGCCGCGGTGAAGATGTCGCCCGTGGTCGGGGGCACGGTGGCCTCCTTCGACGCCGCCGCCGTGGCCGCGATGCCGGGCGTGCTGCAGGTGGTCGCGATTCCTGGCGTGCCGGGCGACCGTACTGGCGCCGGGGCCGGCGTGGCTGTGGTCGCCGCCAGCTGGTGGCAGGCGCGCCAGGGGGTGGCGGCCTTGCCGGTGACCTGGGACGAGGGCCTGTCGGCACGGTTGTCGACCGAGGTCGTGTTCGAGCAATTCGCGCGCGCACTCGATGAAGAAAGCGGCTATGTCTACCACGAGGCGGGCACCCAGGACGTGCGCGGCGCGGCCCTGACTGTCACGGCCGAATACCGCGCGCCCTACCTGGCGCATGCGACGATGGAACCGGTGAACTGCACCGCCCAGGTCGAAGGCGGCAAGGTGCGCCTGTGGGCCTCGACCCAGGTGCCGAGCGTCGCCGTCGACGTGGCCGCGCGCGTGGCCGGCGTGGCGCGCGAGGACGTGGCTATCGAGGTGATGCTGCTGGGCGGCGGCTTCGGCCGCCGGCTCGAGGCCGACATGGTGGCCCAGGCAGTCACGGTGGCGCTGGCCGCTGGCGGCAAGCCGGTGCAGCTGATCTGGACCCGCGAAGACGACACCACCCACGACGTCTACCGTCCGGCGGCGCTGGCGCGCTTCCGCGCCCACCTCGACGCCGGGGGGAACATCCTGGCCTGGGATAACAAATCCGCCAGCGGCGCCATCGGCCACCAGTATTTCGCCCGTAACCTCGGCTTGCCGGGCGTGGGGCCGGACAAGACCACGGCCGAAGGCGAATACGACATGCAGTACGCGGTCGCGAACCAGCGCATCGCCCACGTCACCGTCGACAGCCCGGTGCCGATCGGCTACTGGCGCTCGGTGGGGCATTCGCACAATGCCTTCTTCAAGGAGGGTTTCATCGACGAGCTGGCGCATGCAGGCAAGCGCGATGGGGTCGAATTCCGGCGCGCGATGCTCAAGTCGCACCCGCGTGCGCTGGCGGTGCTCGATGCCGCGGTGGCCCGGGCCGGCCAACCGGAAAAGGGGCGTGCCCACGGCGTCGCGCTGCACCGCTCCTTCGGCAGCACCGTGGCCCAGGTGGCCGAGGTGTCGGTCGAAGGAAAGCAGATTCGCGTGCACCGGGTCTGGTGCGCGATCGATTGCGGCATCGTGGTGAACCCGAACATCGTCGCGCAGCAGGTGGAGTCGGGCGTGCTGTTTGGCCTGTCGGCGGCGCTGCACGGCGAGATCACGCTGAAGGACGGGCGGGTGCAGCAGTCGAATTTCGGCGACTACCCGGTGCTGCGCATGAGCGAGGCGCCGCAAGTGGAAACCATCATCATGCCGAGCGCAGCGCATCCGGAAGGGGTGGGCGAGCCGGCCACGCCGCCGATCGCGCCGGCGGTGGCGGCAGCCGTGTTCACGCTGACCGGGCAGCGGCTGCGCAGCCTGCCGCTGCGGTTGAGTTAAGAAGAATTAACCCAAGCCGGCAAAGAATAAGCGGAAGTTAATCTAGGCCGCCAGCAGCGCGCGCAGGTTGCAGTCGCGCTGCCAGGCGCGCCGCTCTTCGCTCGAGTTGGCCCAGCTAGCCATTTCTGCCGGCGTCTGGGCGGCCTGGGCCTGCACCAGCCGGTCGGCCACGATCGCATCCGGCAGCATGGTGCCGAAGAAGCCGACGGTATCGCCGCGCTGCACCAGCAGGGTCGGGAAGTTGTCGACGTCGAGGTCGCCCACGATGTCGGCCTGGTCTTCGATGTCGATCCAGACGAAGGTCTTGTCCGGGTGGCGCGTGGCGAGCAGCTCGAAGGTGGCGCGGTAGGTCGCGCAGGTGCCGCACCAGGCGGCGCACAGGCAGGCGACCGTCAGGGCGTCTCCTTCGATGGCGGCGGCGACGGCTTCGCGGTTGGCGGAATCCAGGGTCAGGCTTTGCATGAGCCGAATTCTACCGCGTGTTGCCCGGTTCTTGTGCATCCCGGATGTGCCGGCGGCGCCGCCGTGGTAGATGGGCGGCCGAGCGGGTAAAATGTCGGCATGTCATACATCCTCGCCATTGAAACCTCGTCCGAGCTCGCATCCTGCGCGCTGCTGGCCGGGGACACCGTCTTCGCCCGTTCCACTTCCGGCGTGCGCACCCATTCGCAATCGATTTTGCCGATGGTGCAGGAATTGCTGGCCGAAGCCGGCATCCGGCTCGCCGATTGCGATGCCGTGGCCTTTGGCGCCGGCCCCGGCTCCTTTACCGGCGTGCGCACCGCCTGCGGCGTGGCCCAGGGCCTGGGCTTCGGCGCCGGCCTGCCGGTAGTGCCGATGGTGACCCTGGCGGCGATGGCCGAAGCCTGCCGCGCCCGCACCGGCGCCAGCGAGGTGCTGGCGGTGCTGGATGCGCGCATGAACGAGGTGTACTGGGCGCAGTACCGCCATGACGGCGCCGGCTGGACCGAAATGGTGGCGCCGGCCTTGAGTGCACCGGAGGCCGTGCAGCCGCTGCCTGTGGACGGACTGGCTGCCTGCGGAAACGGCTTCGCGGTCTACGCCGAGGCATTTGCCGGGAAGGACTTCGCCGCCGGCGCCATCGACGACATCCTGCCGCATGCGCGCGAGATGGCGCTGCTCGCCGCGCCGGCCCTGGCGGCCGGCCTGGGTGTGCCTGCGGCCCAGGCCCAGCCGCTCTACCTGCGCAACAAGATCGCCTTCACCAGCGCCGAGCGCCTGGCGATCAATGCGGCAAAGGCCGGGGCATGACGGGTTTGGACGCGGTCGGCCGGCTGGCGTTCGCGCCGATGACGGCGTTCGATGTCGACGAGGTGCATGCGCTCGAATGCAGCGTGTTCCCGCATCCGTGGAGCCGGACGAATTTCACCGATTCGCTGGCCAGCGGCTACGATGCCTGGACCGTGCGCGACCCTGGTGGCCTGCTTGCCGGCTACTACCTCTTGATGTATGCGGTCGACGAGGCGCACCTGCTCGACGTCGCGGTCGCTGCCGGCCGCCAGCGCCAGGGGCTGGGGCGTTACCTGCTCGACCGCATCGGCGCGCGTGCGAAGGCGCAGGGCATGGACTCGATCCTGCTCGAAGTGCGCCCGTCGAACGAACGCGCTGTCGCTGTCTACCGCCGCTACGGCTACCGTGAAATCGGCCGCCGCAAAGGCTATTATCCGGCCCATGCCGGCCTGCGCGAAGATGCCATTGTGATGAGGCTGGACCTGTGAACCGAATGACCAGCCGCGACGCGGCCTTCCTGGCCGAGATGGGCATCGGCCCGTTGTGGAGCGTGCGTGCAGCATCCGAGGCTGCAGCCGACGCCGTCCCCGAAGCTGTCGCGGCAGCGCCCGTTGTACCCGCACCCGCGCCGGCAGCTGCGCTGGCGCCGCCGCCGATGCCGCGCCAGGTCGCCGAGCCGGCCGCGGCGCGCACCTGGACCCCGCCGGTCGTCGAGCCGATCCCCGTGCCGGAGCAGGTCGACGTCTCCGCGCTCGACTGGGACGGCCTGCGCCAGGCTGTGGCCAACTGCCGGCATTGCAACGCCTGCAGCGAAGGCCGCAAGCCGGTGTTCGGCACCGGCGCCCGACAGGCGCGCTGGCTGGTCGCTGCGGGCACTGCCAGCGTTCTTGACGAACAGGCCGGCGAGCCGATGACGGGCGACCCCGGCAAGCTGCTCGACAACATGCTGCTGGCCGCCGGCATGTCGCGCGAGACCGACGTGTACATCACCAGCCTGGTGAAATGCCGGCCCGCCAACCGCAATGGCGGCGACCGTGCGCCGACGCTCGATGAAGTGGCGGCCTGCCGTCCCTTCCTGGAGCGCGAGCGCGAACTGTGCGGCGCTTCTGCCATCCTGACCCTGGGCCAGGTGGCCGCCAACGGCCTGCTCGGCAAGCCGCTGCAAGAGCCTCTGGCCGGTTCGCGCGGCGCCACCCACCGCCTGGGCGCGGTGCCGATGGTCGCCACCCTGCACCCCGGCGAACTGCTGCGGCGCGGCGCCGACAAGGCGCTGGCCTGGGCCGATCTGTGCCGGGCGAAGGCGGCCAATGGACAAGCTGGCTGAGAGCTACCAGCAAGGTTTCCACCGCCGCTTGGGCCACCTGCGGCGGGCCCGGGTGCGGGCCCTGGCCTGGCTGCTCGATGCGCCTGATTTACTGGATGCGGACGAACCCCTGTGGCTTGGGCGCATCGCCAGGCTGGGCCCCATCACGCCCGAAGTGGCCGCATGGCTGGCCCGCCTCGACCACGATCCCGCCCCCCTGGATGCCGCGCTCGGCCCGCGCGTGTACACGCGCCTCGGCCTCTACGCCGAGAAGCTGATGGCCTTCTATTACGAGCAGCAGGGCCGCTTGGTCGCCCACGGCCTGCAGGTGCGCGCCAACCGCAACGCTACCATCGGCGAATTCGACTTCCTGCTGGAAGACGGGCCGGATGCGGTCGAGCACATCGAATTCGCTACCAAGTTCTATTTGCTCGACGGTGATGGTGGCGACAGTCCGCGGCAATTCGATGCCCTGGTCGGTCCCAACCTGGCCGACAGCCTGGGCGCGAAGATGCGCAAGGTGTTCGAGCGCCAGCTCAGCCTGGGCGAGCATCCCGCCGCCCAGCCGATCCTGCCGCGCCCTGTCGCCAAGGCGCGGGCGCTGGTCAAGGGCTGGCTGTTTTACCCGGCAGGCAGCTGGCCGGACATGCAGGGTATCGCTGCCGGCCATTGCCGCGGCTTCTGGTGTGCGCTCGACGAGATCGAGACCCTGAGCGGCGAAGCATTCCTGGTCCTGCCGAAGCTGCAATGGCTCGCGCCATTCCGCGCCAGTTCAGCCGAGCGGATGATGAATGGCGCGCAACTGCGGGCAGAACTCGAGGCGCAGTTCGAGACCAACCCGACGCCGGTGCTGGTGGCGGTGGTGCGGAACCTGGCGGGAATGATCGAGGAAGTCGACCGTGGTTTCATCGTACCCAACGATTGGCGCGAACGCGCCGCAGCCCGACGCCCGTAGGGTGGGCAGATTCTGCCCACGCGTTCAACCAGCTGGCGATTAGCCGAGACGACAATTCATACGTGATTTGAACGCGTGGGCAAGGAACTTGCCCACCCTACGGTGAGCGACTAAGCCGCTGTTAGTGCTTATGCTCGCCGATCAGCGCCAGCGAATCATGCTCGCGCTGGTTGGCCGCATGCTTGCGGCCGATGAAATACATGATGCCGGCGACCGACAGGCCGAACATGACGACGATGATGTCCAGGTCCAGGTTCAGCGTGATCATGATCGCGTACAGCGCCAGCATGGTCAGGATCGACAGGTTTTCGTTGAAGTTCTGGACCGCGATCGAGTGGCCGGCGCTCATCAGGACGTGGCCGCGGTGCTGGAGCAGGGCGTTCATCGGCACCACGAAGAAGCCGGACAGGAAGCCGATCAGCGTCAGCAGCGGGTAGGCGAAGTTCACCGAGGTGACGAACACCATGCTGCAGACCACCAGGCCCATGATGATCCCGAGCGGGATCACAGTCAGGGATTTGCGCAGCGGGATGATGCGCGCCGCCATGACCGCGCCCAGCGCCACGCCGATCGCGACCACGCCGATCAGGTTGGTCGCCTTATCGAGCGGCATGTGCAGCGAGCGCTCGGCCCATTTCAGCACGATGAACTGCAGGGTCGCGCCGGCGCCCCAGAACAGGGTGGTCACGGCCAGCGAAATCTGGCCCAGCTTGTCGCGCCACAGGGTCGCCGAGCAGTTGGCGAAATCGGCGATCAGTTTGGCCGGGTTGCGTTCCTGGTGCTCGTAGCGCGCGCCGGTATCCGGGATGCGCAGGTTGAACAGGGTCGCCAGCACGTAGATCACTACCACCACCGACATGGCGGCTTCCGCGCCGGTGTCGATGCCGCTCTCGAAGCCGGGGATATCGAAGCTCAGCAGCCAGGCGCTGCCGTGCGTGCTGACCAGGGTGCCGCCCAGCACGGTGCCGAAGATGATCGACATCACGGTGAGGCCTTCGATCCAGCCATTGGCCGGCACGAGTTTCTCGGGCGGCAGCAGTTCGGTGAGGATGCCGTATTTGGCGGGGGAGTAGACGGCCGCGCCGAAGCCGACGACGGCATAGGCCAGCAGCGGGTGCACGCTCAGGAACATTAGCGCACAGCCGAACACCTTGATCAGGTTGGCGATGAACATCACGCGGCCCTTGGGCAGCGAGTCGGCGAAGGCGCCCACGAAGGCGGCCAGCAGCACGTAAAAGAGCACGAATGAGAGCTTCAGCAGCGGAGTCAGCGAAGCCGGGGCATTCATCGACGTCAACAGACTGATCGCAACAAACAGGAGCGCATTGTCTGCCAGCGACGAGAAAAACTGCGCCGCCATGATGGTATAAAAACCACGGTTCATTCTAAAAGAGTAAAAGCTGGTCCGAGTTGCTTTATACCATGAATGATCCCCGCTCCAAAAGAAAACCCGCCTTGCCGGCACTCTGCCGTTCGGCACGCCATTGCCCACTCCGGTAAAATAGACCCTTTCCCAGACCTTGAACGCCGGCCCGAAAACGCCGGTATTGACGATGCCACGTCCGCTCTCCGCCACCATCCATCTCGACTCCATGCAACACAACCTGTCGCGCGCGCGCAGCTGCGCGCCGCACGCGAAGATCTGGGCCGTCGTCAAGGCCAACGCCTATGGCCACGGCCTGGAGCGCGCCATGCGCGGCTTCGCCCTGGCCGACGGCCTGGCCCTGATCGAGCTTGAATACGCGGTGCGCCTGCGCGAGGGCGGCTGGATCAAGCCGGTGCTGCTGCTGGAGGGGATCTTCGACGCTTCGGACGTGCCGCTGCTGGCCGAACACAATATCAATAGTACGGTGCACTGCATCGAGCAGATCAAGATGCTCGAGTACACCCAGCTGTATCGCCCGATCGACGTGCACCTGAAGATGAACACCGGGATGAACCGCCTGGGCTTCCAGCCCGGCGACTACGCGGCCGCCTTCAAGCGGCTGCGCGCGATCCCGGGCATCCGCAACATCACCCACATGACCCACTTCGCGAATGCAGACGAGCTGGAACACCCGCGCCTGACCATCGCCGAGCAGGTGCGCCGCTTCCAGCATGGGGTCCAGGGGCTGGCGGGCGAACGCAGCCTGTCGAATTCCGGCGGCGTGCTGCACCAGGCCGACCTCGGCGACGCCTTGTCGAACGACTGGGTCCGCCCCGGCGTCATGCTCTACGGCGGGACCCCGGGCGGGCGTAGCGCGCTCGATTACGGCCTGCGCCCGACCATGACCCTGCGCTCGGAAATCATCGGCATTCAGGAACTCGTCGCTGGCGACACCGTCGGCTACGGCAGCCGCTTCGAGGCCAGCGGCCCGATGACGGTGGGCGTGGTGGCCTGCGGCTATGCCGACGGCTACCCGCGCCATGCGCCGCACGGCACTCCGGTAGTGGTCGACGGCGTGCGTACCACCCTGGTCGGGCGGGTCTCGATGGACATGATGACGGTCGACCTGACGCCGATCCGGAATGCGCGCGTCGGCAGCAAGGTGACCTTGTGGGGTGACGGTCTGCCGATCGACGAGGTGGCGCAAGCCGCCGGCACGATCGGCTATGAATTGATGTGCGCACTCGCCGGGCGGGTGCGCGTACAAGAGGGACGGATGGGAACCGATGGCTAAATCACGAACCGCCTTTGTCTGCAGCGAATGCGGCGCCACCGCCAGCCGCTGGGCCGGCCAATGCCCGGACTGCAAGGCCTGGAACACCCTGGTCGAGAGCGTGGTCGAGGCGCCGGGCGTGAACCGCATGTCGCAGGTCCAGCATAAGAGCTTGGCGCAGACCGCGCCGGTGCTGTCGCTGAAGGACATCGATGCGCTCGATGTGCCCCGCTTCGGCACCGGCATCGAGGAATTCGACCGCGTGCTGGGCGGCGGCCTGGTGGCCGGCGGCGTGGTGCTGATCGGCGGCGACCCGGGCATCGGCAAGTCGACCCTGCTGCTGCAGGCGCTGGCCAACCTGGCAGCGACCCGCAACACCTTGTATGTCAGCGGCGAGGAATCCGGCTCCCAGATCGCGCTGCGCGCACGCCGGCTGTCGGTCGATTCGTCCGAGCTGAATTTCCAGGCCGAGATCCAGCTCGAGAAAATCCTCGGCACACTCAGCGACCTCAAGCCGGAAGTGGCGGTGATCGATTCGATCCAGACCCTGTATTCGGACGCGCTGACCTCGGCCCCCGGCTCGGTGGCCCAGGTGCGCGAATGCGCGGCCCAGCTCACGCGCATGGCCAAGCAGACCGGGGTGACCATCATCCTGGTGGGCCACGTGACGAAAGAGGGCGCGCTGGCCGGCCCGCGCGTGCTCGAACACATCGTCGACACCGTGCTGTATTTCGAAGGAGACACCCAGTCGAGCTTCCGCCTGGTGCGGGCGATCAAGAACCGCTTCGGCGCCGTGAACGAGCTGGGCGTGTTCGCGATGACCGAGAAGGGCCTCAAAGGCGTCTCGAACCCGTCGGCGCTGTTCCTGTCGCAGCACGACAGCCAGGTGCCGGGATCCTGCGTGATGGTCACGCAAGAGGGCACGCGCCCGCTGCTGGTCGAGATCCAGGCCCTGGTCGACGCCAGCCACCTGCCGAATGCGCGCCGCCTGTCGGTGGGCCTGGAACAGAACCGGCTGGCGATGCTGCTCGCCGTGCTGCACCGCCATGCCGGCATCGCCGCCTTCGACCAGGATGTCTTCATCAACGCGGTCGGCGGCGTCAAGATTGCCGAACCCGCGGCCGACCTGGCCGTGCTGCTGGCGATTAACTCATCGATGCGCAACAAACCGCTGCCGCGCGGCCTGGTGGTGTTCGGCGAAGTCGGCCTGGCCGGCGAGATCCGCCCGGCCCCGCGTGGCCAGGAGCGCCTGAAGGAAGCGGCCAAGCTCGGGTTTTCGCACGCCCTGATCCCGAAAGGGAATGTGCCGAAGCAGAAAATCGAGGGCATGACCATCATCGCGGTGGAACGCATCGACCAGGCTTTTACCAAGCTGCGCGAGCTCGACTGAGCACGCCTGCGCTTCTATAATCCTTCCTGGCCCATCCACTCACAGTCTGACAGGTTTGGTATAACGTGTTTTCAGAACAAAGGACATCCGAACGCAAGCTGCTGCGCACCCGCGCCCGCGTCGCCATGGAAGGCGCGGCCATGGTCAGCGGCCGCACCAGCGACCTTGGCGCGAATGGCGTCTGCATCCACTTCCCGGACCCGCTGCCGGTTGGCCAGACGGGGCAGGTCAGCTTCGAACTGCTCATCGACGGCAAACAGGTCGCCATCAGCGCGCGGGCGCGGGCTCTCTACTGCATCTTCAGCAATGGCGAGTTCAAGGTCGGCTTCCAGTTCCTGAACCTGGAACTGGCGGCGATGACGGCGGTAGCGCGCTACCTGCGTTGACGCGGGCGCCCATCTGGCGCCGGCGCTCAGGCGCTCCATAGCAAAACGGCGAGTGCCCATTGGGCCTCGCCGTTCTGTCGCTTTATGACATGATCCGGAAAGCCGGATCCACACTATTCGTGATAGTGATCGGTCAGGCTTTCCTTGCTGCCTTTCACTTCTTGGAAAATCTCGAAGGCAACCAGTCCAGCCAACCCGCTGAGAATACCAAATACCATAATACTGAACATAAATCTAAACGCCTTTCAGCATTCCCTCCCTGTGAAGAACCTGAATTCAGGTTAGCAGAAGGCGCTGTCTTTACAAGGCGGGCGGAGGGGGCATGGCGATAATATTTTTGCACTAGTCGGGGCCGCCTGGACCAGCGACGTCGGACTGCCCCGGCAACCGTGTGCGCCACAGCCGGAAACCGGGGCAAGCTACGGCCGGCGCGCTCAATTATTACATCTGTCATGAACTTGTCATAATCGCGCAGTAGACTTCGCAGCGTCACTCAACGGGTTCGCCCGGGCCTCCTCGAAAGGAACCACCATGCGTATGAAGCATCTGTTCATCTCCGTCGCGATCGCCGCATCGAGCTTCGCTGCAGCCGCCCAGGCTGCCAACATCACCGGCGCCGGTGCGACCTTCCCGTACCCGATCTACGCAAAATGGGCCGAAATGTACAAGGCCACCTCGGGCAACGGCCTGAATTACCAGTCGGTCGGCTCGGGCGCCGGCATCAAGCAGATCAAGGCCAAGACCGTCGATTTCGGCGCCTCGGACATGCCGCTGTCGGCCGCTGATTTGAACGAGGCAGGCCTGTTCCAGTTCCCGGCCATCATGGGCGGCGTGGTGCCGGTCGTGAACCTGCCGGGCACCACCCCGGGCCAGCTCAAGCTGACCGGCGCCGTCATCGCCGACATCTTCCTTGGCAAGATCACCAAGTGGAATGCGCCGCAGATCGCCGCGCTGAACCCGGGCGTCAAGCTGCCGGACGACGACATTACCGTCGTGCACCGCGCCGACAGCTCGGGCACGTCCTTCCTCTGGACCGACTACCTGTCGCAGACCAGCGCCGAATGGAAAACCAAGGTCGGCGCCGGCACCGCGGTGAAGTGGGCCGTGGGCGTGGGCGGCAAGGGCAATGAAGGCGTGGCCGCCAACGTGCAGCGCATTAAGGGCTCGATCGGCTATGTCGAATGGGCCTATGCCAAGAAGAACCGCATGCAGCACACCCAGCTGCAGAACAAGGACGGCGCCTACCTGCAGCCGGATGACGACGGCTTCAAGGCCGCCGCCGCCGGCGCCAACTGGGCCGGGACCCCGGGCTTCGCCGTGGTGCTGACCAACCAGGCCGGCAAGGCCAGCTGGCCGATCACCGGCGCGTCCTACATCCTGGTGCACAAGAGCCAGGCCGACGCTGCCAAGGGCAAGGAAGTGCTGAAGTTCTTCGACTGGGCCTACAAGAACGGCGACGCCGCTGCAGCCGAGCTGGACTACGTGCCGATGCCGGACGCCGTCACCAAGCTGGTGCAGGACGCCTGGCGCGCCAATGTGAAGGACGCTGCGGGCAAGGCGATCTGGTAATTTCCCTTTCACAGCGCAGGGAAGGGCTGGCAGGGTCCCCAAGACCGTCAGCCCTTTCGTTCGCCAGCAAGATTGACAAAAAGTTATGAGCGTACAACCCTCCGCCGCGATGCCCGACCTGCCCAAGCAGGCTCTGGATAACGGTTTCCACTCCGTCGCCCTGCGCAATACGATGCGCAACCAGCGCATCCAGGACTTCTTCTTCCACAAGATCACGCTGCTGTTCGCGGCCTCGGTGCTGCTGGTCCTGGTCGGCATCATCGTTTCGCTGGTGATCGGCGCCTGGCCGGCCCTCAAGGAGTTCGGACCGGGCTTCGTGACGCGGGTCGAATGGGATCCGGTGGGCGACCAGTTCGGCGCCATGATCGCGATCTGGGGCACCCTCGCCACCTCGCTGATCGCACTGGCCGTGGCCTTCCCGATCAGCTTCGGCATTGCGCTGTTCCTCACCGAGATCTGCCCGGTCTGGCTGCGCCGCCCGATGGGCACCGCGGTCGAGCTGCTTGCCGGCGTGCCTTCGATCATCTACGGCATGTGGGGCCTGTTCGTGTTCGCGCCCCTGTTCGCCGACCACGTCCAGCCGCTGCTGAAAAGCACCCTCGGCCAGTTGCCGGTGATCGGCCAGCTGTTCCAGGGCCCGACCATGGGCATCGGCATCCTGACCGCCGGACTGATCCTGGCGATCATGATCATCCCTTTCATTGCCTCCGTGATGCGCGACGTGTTCGAGATCGTCCCGACCGTGCTGAAGGAATCCGCGTATGGACTCGGTTGCACCAAGTGGGAAGTGGTGCGCAAGGTCGTGCTGCCCTACACCCGCAACGGCGTGGTCGGCGGCGTGATGCTGGGCCTGGGCCGCGCCCTGGGCGAGACCATGGCCGTGACCTTCGTGATCGGCAATGCGCACGACCTGTCGTGGTCGCTGTTCTCGGCCGGTAATTCAATTTCCTCGACCCTGGCCAACGAATTCGCCGAAGCCGCCTCGCCGCTGCACGTGTCTTCGCTGTTCGCGCTGGCCCTGATCCTGTTCGCCATCACCTTCATCGTGCTGTCGGCAGCCAAACTGATGCTGGTCGGGATGTCCCGCAAGGAAGGCACCAAATAATGAACACCGCTGCGAAAAACCCCGTCTACCGCAAGCGCCTGATGGCGCACCGCTTCGGTATCGTGCTGTCCGTGATCGCGATGGGCATCGGCCTGGCCTTCCTGGCCTGGATCCTGGCCACGCTCCTGATCAACGGCCTGGGCGCGCTGTCGATCAACATGTTCACGGCCGATACCCCGGCGCCGGGCAGCGAAGGCGGTGGCCTGCGCAACGCCATCCTGGGCAGCCTGATGATGGTCGGCCTGTCGACCGCGATCAGCACCCCGATCGGCATCCTGGCCGGCATCTACCTGGCCGAATACGGCGAAGGTAACAAGTTTGCCCAGGTGACGCGCTTCGTGACCGACATCATGCTGTCGGCCCCGTCGATCGTGATCGGCCTGTTCGTGTACGCCATCTATGTCGCCAACGTCCAGCACTTCTCCGGTTACGCCGGCACCATCGCGCTGTCGCTGATCGCGGTGCCGGTGGTGGTGCGCACCACCGACAACATGCTGCGCCTGGTGCCGACCAGCCTGCTCGAAGCGGCCTACGCCCTGGGCGCGCCGCACTGGAAGGTCGCCACGCAAGTGCGCCTGCGCGCCGTGAAGGCCGGCGTGATCACCGGCGCGCTGCTGGCGCTGGCCCGCATCTCTGGCGAGACCGCGCCGCTGCTGTTCACCGCGCTGAACAACCAGTTCTTCAGCGCCGACATGAACGCGCCGATGGCCAACCTGCCGGTCGTGATCTATCAGTTCGCCATGAGCCCGTACGACGACTGGCGTTCGCTGGCCTGGGGCGGCGCGCTGCTGGTGACCTTTACCGTGCTGCTGCTGAACATCCTGTCGCGCACCGTGTTCAGCCAGAAGACGCCAAGCTGACCGACTGCGCACTCGCTAACCATTCTTGAAAAACGTGATGACCCAACTTATGCCAAACCAGTCGCCGGCCGCTGCCAAAGCGAAGACGATCGAGATCGAAGGCCTGAACTTCTTTTACGGTAAAGCGCACAGCCTGAAGGACGTCAGCCTCGACATCCACGACAAGCGGGTGACGGCCTTCATCGGCCCGTCGGGCTGCGGCAAGTCGACCCTGCTGCGCACCCTGAACCGGATGTACGACCTGTACCCCGGCCAGCGTGCCGAAGGTTCGATCATGTACCACGGCCGCAACATCCTGGAGCCTGGCGTCGACGTCAACATGCTGCGCGCCAAGATCGGCATGGTCTTCCAGAAACCGACCCCGTTCCCGATGTCGATCTACGACAACATCGCCTTCGGCGTGCGCCTGTACGAGAACCTGTCGAAGGGCGAGATGGACGAGCGCGTGGAATGGGCACTCAAGAAGGCGGCGCTGTGGGAGGAAGCCAAGGACAAGCTCAACAAGAGCGGCCTGTCGCTGTCGGGCGGCCAGCAGCAGCGCCTGTGCATCGCGCGCGGCGTGGCGGTGAAACCGGACGTGCTGCTGCTGGACGAGCCGACCTCGGCGCTGGACCCGATCTCGACCGCGAAGATCGAGGAACTGATCAGCGAGCTCAAAAAGGACTACACGATCACCATCGTGACCCACAACATGCAGCAGGCGGCGCGCTGTTCCGATTACACCGCCTACATGTACCTGGGCGAACTCGTGGAATTCGGCGAAACCGACCAGATCTTCATGAATCCTGCACGCAAGGAAACCCAGGATTACATCACCGGTCGTTTTGGCTGATCACGAAAACACAAACAATAGACGGAGAGTTACATGACGGGCGAGCATTCATCCAAGCAGTACGACCAGGAGCTGGAAGCGATTCGTTCCAAGGTCCTCTTGATGGGCGGTATGGTGGAAACCCAGTTCGACGAAGCACTCGAATGCTTCCGCACGGGCGACACCGCGCGCGCCGACCGCGTGATGGCCGAGGACCAGGCCGTCAACCAGCTCGAAGTGCAGCTCGACGACGCCTGCAGCCACCTGATCGTGCGCCGCCAGCCGACCGCCAACGACCTGCGCACCGTGATGGCCAGCATCAAGGTCATCACCGACCTCGAGCGCATCGGCGACGAAGCTTCGAAGATCGCACGCACCTCCAAGAGCCTGTACGAGCGCGGCAGCACCAGCTTCGCGCACTACGACATGATCCGCACCATTGCCAGAGCGACCGGCGAGCTCCTGCACAACGCGCTGGATGCCTTCGCGCGCCTGGACGGCAAGCAGGCACTGGAACTGATCGCGGCCGACGAAAGCATCGACCACGAGTTCCGCACCATCCTGCGCAACCTGATCACCTTCATGATGGAAGACCCGCGCACGATCTCGTCGGCGCTGGATACGCTGTGGGTGGCCAAGGCGATCGAGCGCGTCGGCGACCACGCCAAGAACATTGCCGAATACGTGATCTATGTGGTCGAAGGCCGCGACATCCGCCACAGCAAGCCGGCGGTCATCGAGCAGCCGGCGATTTAAACATGGCGGACAACACGCGCGTGCTGGTGGTCGAAGACGAACCCGCGATCGTCGAGCTGGTGAAGTATTCGCTGCGCGAAGCGGGCTGGGACATCTGCACTGCCGACACCGTCGCCCGCGCCTGGGACAGCATCACGCACGGCAAGCCCGATTTGCTGCTGCTGGACTGGATGCTGCCCGACCAGAGCGGCCTGCGCCTGCTGGCGCGCCTGCGGGGCGACCGCGATTTCCAGGACATCCCGGTGATCATGCTGACCGCCAAGAGCATGGAAGAAGACAAGCTCGCAGGCCTGAATACGGGCGCGGACGATTACGTGACCAAGCCGTTCTCGCCGCGCGAGCTGCTGGCCAGGAGCCGCGCCCTGTTGCGCCGCAAGAGCCCGCACCTGTCGGAGGCGCCGCTGCGCGCCGGCAGCGTGGTGCTCGACCCGAACAGCTGCACGGTCTCGGTCGAGAACGCGCAGATCGACATCGGCAATGCCGAATACAAGTTGCTGAAATTCCTGATGGCGCACCGCGAGCGCGTGTTCTCGCGCGCCCAGCTGCTCGACAAGGTATGGGGCGACCATGCCGTCATCGAGGAACGCACGGTCGACGTGCACGTGTTACGGCTGCGCAAGGCGCTCAAGGGCGCGGATGGCCTGATCCGGACGGTGCGCAGCGTCGGCTACATGCTGTCCGAGAAGTAAATGGGCTCGATGAATCCGAAGGTACTGTTCTGGGTGCCGGCGCTGCTGCGCCTGTGCCTGGTGTTCGTGGCGGCGCTGGTGGTCTGGTGGATGTCCGGCGTGGTCGAGGCGCTGGTGTTCGCGCTGGCGGCGGTGATCATCGCGCTGTTCGTCCAGCTGCGCTACCTGCACGAGCTGGGCGAATGGCTGAACAACCCGCACAGCAGCCGCCTGCCGGACGGGTGGGGCGCCTGGACCGACGTGTTCGCGCGCCTGTACCGCCTGCGCCGCGAGGACGAGCGCCACCAGGCCGAGATGGCCGAATGGCTGGCGCGCTTCCGCCAGGCCATGCAGATGCTGCCGGAAGGCGTGGCCATCATGGACGACGTGCTGTTCCTCGAATGGTGCAACGAAGCGGCCGAGCGCCACCTGGGTCTGAGTCTGGCGCGCGACAAGGGCCTGCGCGTGACCAACCTGGTGCGCCATCCCGAATTCATCGACTACGTGATCCTGGGGCGCTATGAGACGCCGCTGACGCTGTCCTTCCGTGGCCGCAAGCTGGAATGCCGCATCATCCCGTTCGAGAACCGGCGCCAGATCCTGGTCACGCACGACGCCACCGATACGGAACGGATCGAAGCGATGCGGCGCGATTTCATCGCCAACGCCTCGCACGAACTGCGCACGCCGCTGACCGTGATCGTCGGTTTCCTCGAAATCGCCATGTCCGACCCGGGCCTGGACGTCGCGACCCGCACCGCCCACCTGGCCCTGATGACGGAACAGGCGCAGCGCATGCAGCGCCTGATCGGCGACATGCTGACCCTGTCGCGCCTGGAGTCGGACGAGTTCCCGCTCAAGCGCGAGCGGGTCGACGTGCGGGCGCTGGTGCAATCGGTGGCGGCAGAAGCGAATGCCCTGTCGGGCGGGCGCCACACGATCGACGTCGAGGTCGACGGCCCGGACGTGATGGGCAGTGCCGAAGAGCTGCGCAGCGCTTTCGCCAACCTGGCCTCGAATGCAGTGCGCTACTCGCCGCAGGGCGGCACCATCCGCCTGAAATGGACCCGCGGTGCGGACGACCTGCGTTTCTCGGTGATGGATTGCGGGATCGGCATCGAACCGATCCACATTTCGCGCCTGACCGAACGCTTCTACCGCGTCGACAAGAGCCGCTCGCGCGAGACCCAGGGCACGGGACTCGGGCTGGCGATCGTCAAGCACGTGCTGCTGCGCCACGGCGGGCGCTTGGTGATCAGTTCGGTGCCGGGGCAGGGGAGTAGTTTTACGGCGGTGTTGCCGAATACGTCCCTGCCGGGCTGACGCACCAAGACAATTGGGGTCAGAGTCGAATTAATCGGAAAGATTGTTAAATTTCCGAATAATTCGACTCTGACCCTCATTACCTTTACCGCACTGGTGTTGCAACTTAATTAGGGTCAGAGTCAAATTGTAGGAAATATTTTCTTGAGGGCTTCGAATTCTGGCCGAAGTTTGCTTCTCAGAACAGATCAAGTGCTCAGAGACCGTTTCTCTTCCAAGAGGGCATGGAAAACGCCGTAAATTAATTGGGGTCAGAGTCGAATTGCAGGAAATTTTTGAAAGTTGCTCAACAATTCGACTCTGACCCTAATTAAAAATTGTGCATTCATGAAATCTTCCGGTTTATTCGACTCTGACCCCATTTTTTCTTGTGATCGGCGGGTGGACGTTCAAGCTCACTCGGGCCGCTGAGCGGCATTCATGGGCAAAGATGGTGGAGCAGCCCGCAGTTTGCCAGCGCGTTGTACTGCCCAAGCATTGCGTACGCTTCCTCGACGATCCGGTCTTGCTCGGACGACTCGGGGTCAAAGGTCTGCAAATCGTCGAGCTCGTCATAAGTGAGCAGGCCTTGTTCGACCATCCAGGCCAGCTGGCGGGCAGGGTCAGGGTCGCGCGCCATGTCGATCCATTGTGGATGGGCCAGGACGGCGGTTCGGTGTGCGGCACTGATCAGCGCTAGGGCGACAGGAAGTGAATTGACTGCAGTACGGGTGTTGGCCATGGCCGCCTCCGAATCTCGTATCGAAGAGCAATGCTAGCGATAAATTCCTCGGCGCAATCAGCGCTGGCGCAAGACCGCATTGTGTAGCCAGGGCGCGTTTGTGATTGCAAGGCCGCGTGTTGTTTCTCTCAACACGAAAGTATGAGCCAGCGCGCCGGTTTAGCCGCACTGAACGGTTCGCCCGGCAGTCGGGGTACAATCGTGCCTCGCTCTCTTTCTCACCGTCTATGTTCTCTCGCCGTCTGTCCCTGATCGCCTGCGCCGCGCTGCTCTTGAGCGCTTGCGGCAGCACCCCGACTCCGCCTCCCGTCACTCCGGTTGCCCAGCAGGCGACGCCGCCTTCACCGCCGCGCAAGGTCCGCATCGGCCTGGCCCTGGGCGGCGGCGCCGCGCGTGGTTTTGCCCATATCGGCGTCATCAAGGCACTGGAAGCCCAGGGCATCGTGCCCGAGATCATCGTGGGCACCAGCGCCGGCTCGGTGGTCGGCTCGCTGTACGCATCCGGCCTGAACGGCTTTGCGCTGCAGAAGACGGCCATGGCCATGGACGAGGCCACCATTTCCGACTGGGCCTTGCCGCTGTTCGGCAAGTCGACCGGCGTGCTGAAAGGCGAGGCCTTGCAGAGCTATGTCAACAAGGCCGTCAACAACGTGCCGATGGAGCGCCTGAAGATCCGCTTCGGCGCGGTGGCCACCGACCTGCGCACCGGCCAGCCAATCCTGTTCAACAAGGGCAATACCGGCATGGCCGTGCGCGCCTCGTCGGCAGTCCCCAGCGTGTTCCAGCCGGTGAAGATCGGCGCCAACTCCTATGTCGATGGCGGCCTGGTGGCGCCGGTGCCGGTCAAGTTCGTCAAGGACATGGGCGCTGATTTCATCATTGCCGTGAACATTTCCAGCGCGACCGAAGGCGCGGCCACCGCCAGCTCGCTTGACGTACTGATGCAGACTTTCAGCATCATGGGCCAGCGCCTGAACTATTTCGAGCTGAAGGAAGCCGACATCGTCATCACGCCGGCGCTCGGCAACATGGGCAGCAGCGACTTCGGCAGCCGCAACCTGGCAATCCTGGCCGGCGAGCAGGCGGCGGCAAGCGTGATGCCGCAGATTAAGGCCAAGCTCAAGGCCAAGCAGCAAGCTCATTAACGCGCTTGAATTGAAACCTGCGCAGACACCCATGGGAACCGACATGCAATCGAAGCCTTACCTCACCCTCGGCGACGTCAAGAAAATCGCCGCAGCCGCGGAAAGCGAAGCCGTGCGCAACAACTGGGCGGTGTCGATCGCCATCGTCGACGACGGCGGCCACCAGCTCTGGTTCCAGCGCCTCGATGGCGCGGCGCCGATTTCGTCGCATATCGCGCCGGCCAAGGCGAAAACGGCCGCGCTGGGCCGCCGCGAATCGAAGATCTATGAAGACCTGATCAATAACGGCCGTACCTCCTTCCTGTCGGCGCCTGAAATCGAAGGCATGCTCGAAGGCGGCGTGCCGGTCATCGTCGACGGCCACGTCATCGGCGCCGTCGGCGTCTCCGGAGTCAAGTCGACCGAGGATGCGCAGGTCGCCAAGGCCGGTATCGCCGCCCTGACCGACGGCTGAGCTGAGCTGGCGCTGCGGGCATGCAGGCGCCCGCGTGGCGAAGGCCGGCCACTTGAGAGCCGCTGGAGACCCGTAGGGTGGGCAGATTCTGCCCACGCGTTCAACTTGTCTTCCCTCCGTAGAACGGCGACTTTATTCAGACACTGATTGAACGCGTGGGCAAGAAACTTGCCCACCCTACGATTCTCACTATTCGACTGTCATACCCGCGCAGCGCCTTTTCTCAATAGCCTGCCACCCGCACCCAGTGTTTCCGCGCCGACTTCCCCACCTGTCCCGGCAAAAATAGCGGCACTTCTATAGAATTGCTGCATTGCCGAATAGGGCGCTTTCGCGCTATAATTTGGAAGTTTAGCCATTCACACATCAGCCGTAGCGCCTACCCATCATCCCTCATTCAACTTGATATCCATTTCCCGGCACGCATAGTCCGCCCGGGCACTTTGGATGTCGGTCTGACGTGGCGCAGCTACGGTAACTTTATTGGGAGTTACCCTTGCCGCCATTTTTTTCTGGCCCAGCCGTCCCGGCCATCCTGGCCCTCGCAGACGGAACGATTTTCAGAGGACATTCCATTGGCGCTGCCGGCCATACGACCGGCGAAGTGGTGTTTAACACTGCAATCACCGGCTACCAGGAAATCCTCACCGACCCCAGCTATTCGCGTCAGATCGTCACCCTGACCTACCCGCACATCGGCAACTACGGCGTCAACCCGTCGGACGTCGAGGCCTCAAAGGTTCACGCCGCCGGCCTGATCATCCGTGACCTGCCGCTGCTGGCATCGAATTTCCGTTCCACCATGTCGCTGGCGGACTACCTGAAGCTCGAGAACGTGGTCGCCATCGCCGGCATCGATACCCGCAAGCTGACCCGTATCCTGCGCGAGAAGGGCGCCCAGGGCGGCGCCATCCTCACCGGTACGCAAGGCAACCAGCCATCGGAAGCGCAGGCGCTGGAACTGGCACGCTCCTTCCCTGGCCTGTCGGGTATGGACCTGGCCAAGGTCGTGTCGGTGAAGGAATCGTATGTGTTCACCGAAACCGAGTGGAAGCTGGGCGAGGGCTTCGGCAAGCAGGAGAACCCGCGATACCACGTGGTCGCTTTTGATTACGGCGTCAAGCGCAACATCCTGCGCATGCTCGCCGAGCGCGGCTGCAAAGTGACCGTGCTCCCGGCCGAATCGACCGCGGCCGATGCGCTGGCGCTGAACCCGGACGGCATCTTCCTGGCCAACGGCCCGGGCGATCCCGAACCCTGCGATTACGCGATCAAGGCCAGCGCGGAGCTGATCGAGAAGGGCATCCCGACCTTCGGCATCTGCCTCGGCCACCAGATCATGGCGCTGGCTTCCGGCGCCAAGACGATGAAGATGAAGTTCGGCCACCACGGCGCCAACCACCCGGTGCAGGACCTGGATTCGAAGAAGGTCTTGATCACGTCGCAGAACCACGGTTTCGCGGTCGATCCGGACACGCTGCCGTCCAACTGCCGCGTCACCCACGTGTCGCTGTTCGACGGTTCGCTGCAGGGCTTCGAGCGCACCGACAAGCCGGCCTTCTGCTTCCAGGGCCACCCGGAAGCCTCGCCCGGCCCGACCGACGTCGCCTACCTGTTTGACCGCTTCATCGCCCTGATGCAAGCTGCGGAGAAAAAATAACATGCCAAAACGTAGTGATATCAAAAGCATCCTGATCATCGGCGCCGGTCCGATCGTCATCGGCCAGGCGGTCGAATTCGATTACTCGGGCGCCCAGGCCTGCAAGGCCTTGCGCGAAGAAGGCTACAAGGTCATCCTGGTGAATTCGAACCCGGCGACCATCATGACCGACCCGGAAACGGCCGACGTCACCTATATCGAGCCGATCACCTGGAAGGTCGTCGAGACCATCATCGCCAAGGAGCGCCCGGACGCAATCCTGCCGACCATGGGCGGCCAGACCGCGCTGAACTGCGCGCTCGACCTGCACCACAACGGCGTGCTCGAGAAATACAATGTCGAGCTGATCGGCGCCACGCCGGAAGCCATCGACAAGGCCGAGGACCGCTCCAAGTTCAAGGACGCGATGACCAAGATCGGCCTGGGTTCGGCACGCTCGGGCGTGGCGCACTCGATGGAAGAATCCTGGACCGTGCAGCGCGAGCTGGGCTTCCCGACCATCATCCGTCCTTCGTTCACGATGGGCGGCAGCGGTGGCGGCATCGCCTACAACGAAGAAGAATTCGAAGCGATCTGCAAGCGTGGCCTGGAAGCTTCGCCGACCAACGAGCTCTTGATCGAAGAGTCGCTGCTCGGCTGGAAAGAGTACGAGATGGAGGTTGTCCGCGACAAGAACGACAACTGCATCATCATCTGCTCGATCGAGAACCTGGATCCGATGGGCGTGCACACCGGTGACTCGATCACGGTGGCGCCGGCGCAGACGCTGACCGACAAGGAATACCAGATCATGCGCAACGCGTCGATCGACGTGCTGCGCGAGATCGGCGTCGATACCGGCGGCTCGAACGTGCAGTTCGCGATCAACCCGAAAGATGGCCGCATGATCGTCATCGAGATGAACCCGCGCGTGTCGCGTTCGTCGGCGCTGGCATCGAAAGCCACCGGCTTCCCGATCGCCAAGGTGGCGGCCAAGCTGGCGGTGGGCTTTACGCTCGACGAACTGCGCAACGAGATCACCGGCGGCGCGACCCCGGCCTCGTTCGAGCCGTCGATCGATTATGTGGTCGTCAAGATCCCGCGCTTCACTTTCGAGAAATTCCCGACCGCCGACAAGCACCTGACCACGCAAATGAAATCGGTGGGCGAGGTGATGGCGATGGGCCGCACCTTCCAGGAGTCGTTCCAGAAGGCGCTGCGCGGCCTGGAAGTGGGCGTCGACGGACTGAACGAAAAGACCCGCGACCGCGAGAAGATCGAAGAGGAACTCGGCGAGCCGGGCCCGGACCGCATCTGGTACGTGGGCGACGCCTTCGCCCAGGGCTTCACCCTGGACGAGGTGCACAACCTCACCAAGATCGACCCGTGGTTCCTGGTGCAGATCAAGGAGATCGTCGACATCGAACTGTGGCTCGACCACCAGAAGCTCGATAGCCTGGACAAGCCGACCTTCTACAAGCTCAAGCAAAAAGGATTCTCGGACCGCCGCCTGGCCTTCCTGATGCAGACCACGCCGGAAGCGGTGCGCAAGCAGCGCCACGCGCTGGGCATCCGCCCGGTGTACAAGCGGGTCGACACCTGCGCGGCGGAGTTCGCGACCAATACCGCCTACATGTATTCCACGTACGACGAAGAGTGCGAGTCCAACCCGACCGACAAGAAGAAGATCATGGTGCTGGGCGGTGGCCCGAACCGCATCGGCCAGGGCATCGAGTTCGACTACTGCTGCGTGCACGCGGCCCTCGCCATGCGCGAAGACGGCTACGAGACCATCATGGTCAACTGTAACCCGGAGACCGTGTCGACCGACTACGACACCTCGGACCGCCTGTACTTTGAGTCGCTGACCCTGGAAGACGTGCTGGAAATCGTCGAGCTGGAAAAGCCGGTCGGCGTGATCGTGCAGTACGGCGGCCAGACTCCACTCAAGCTCGCACTCGACCTGGAAGCCAACGGCGTGCCGATCATCGGCACTTCGCCGGACATGATCGATGCGGCCGAAGACCGCGAGCGTTTCCAGCAGCTGCTGCAAAAGCTCGGCCTGCGCCAGCCGCCGAACCGCACCGCGCGCACGGAAAGCCAGGCGCTCGAGCTGGCCCAGGAAATCGGCTACCCGCTGGTGGTGCGCCCATCCTATGTGCTGGGTGGCCGCGCGATGGAAATCGTCCACGAGCAGCGCGACCTCGAGCGCTACATGCGCGAAGCGGTCAAGGTCTCGCATGATTCCCCGGTGCTGCTGGACCGCTTCCTGAACGACGCCATCGAAGTCGACGTCGACTGCATCTCGGATGGCGAAGCCACCTTCATCGGCGGCGTGATGGAACACATCGAACAGGCCGGCGTGCACTCGGGCGATTCGGCCTGCTCGCTGCCGCCGTACTCGCTGTCGCAGGAAACCATTGCGGAACTCAAGCACCAGACGTCCTTGATGGCGAAAGCCCTGAACGTGGTCGGCCTGATGAACGTGCAGTTCGCGATCCAGCAGTCGGAAGTCGACGGCAAGACGGTCGATACCGTGTTCGTGCTGGAAGTGAACCCGCGTGCATCGCGCACCGTGCCGTTCGTATCGAAAGCCACCGGCCTGCAGCTGGCCAAGATCGCGGCGCGCTGCATGGTAGGCCAGACCCTGGCCAGCCAGGGCATCACGAAAGAAATCGTCCCGCCGTTCTACAGCGTGAAGGAAGTCGTCTTCCCGTTCGTGAAATTCCCCGGCGTCGATACCATCCTCGGGCCGGAGATGAAATCGACCGGTGAAGTCATGGGTGTCGGCATGACCTTCGGCGAAGCCTTCGTGAAGTCGCAGCTGGCGGCCGGCATCATCCTGCCGACCAAGGGCACCGTCTTCCTGTCGGTGAAGGCCTCGGACAAGCCGCGCGCAGTCGGCGTGGCGCGCGAGCTGGTGGCGCTGGGCTTCTCGCTGGTGGCGACCAAGGGCACCGCTGCCGTGATCTCGGCCGCAGGCATCCCGGTGCGCGCGGTGAACAAGGTCATGGAAGGGCGCCCGCACGTGGTCGACATGATCAAAAACCGCGAGATCGTCATGGTCGTCAATACGGTCGAGGAAAAGCGCTCGGCGGTAACCGACTCGCGCACGATCCGCACCTCGGCCCTGCAGTCGCGCGTCGTCACCTATACGACGATTGCCGGCGCGGAAGCGGCGATCGAAGGCATGCGTCATATCGACGAACTCCAGGTGTACGATTTACAAGGCCTGCATAACACCTTAAACTAGGCGTGAAAGCAGCAATGCAGTAAGCTGGAAGCAGTACCCCGTCAAACCACAGAGCTCGTGCGCCCTAGGGCGCGCGTACTCTGTGGTTTTCACTTGGTACGTCGACAAACGAACACCATAGACAGACATGAACAATACCGTCCCATTGACCAAATACGGCGCCCAACTCCTGAAGGAAGAGCTGCACCAGCTCAAGACCAAGGAGCGCCGTATCGTGATCGACGCGATCGCCGAAGCGCGCTCGCATGGCGACCTGTCGGAAAACGCCGAATACGATGCCGCGAAAGAGCGCCAGGCCTTCGTGGAAGGCCGCATCGCCGAACTGGAAAGCAAGCTGAGCGCCGCGCAGATCATCGATCCGACCACGCTCGATGCCGAAGGCCGCGTCGTCTTCGCCTCGACCGTCGACCTCGAAGACCTGGATAACGGCCAGAAGGTCACCTACCAGATCGTCGGCCTCGACGAAGCCGACCTGAAACTGAACAAGGTATCGGTGACCTCGCCGATCGCCCGCGCCCTGATCGGCAAGTATGCCGGCGACGTGGTGGAAGTGCAGGCGCCGTCCGGCCCGCGCGAATACGAAATCCTGGAAGTGCGCTACATCTGATGGGGGCAGCCGCGCCTTCACGCCTGGCGTCCCGGCTGGCGGGCGCCCGGCTGCTGGTGGCGGTGCTGTGGGCGGGTGCGCTGTGGGCGCTCGGTTACATCGCGGCGCCTGCCGTCTTTGCCTCGGTGCCGAGCACGGTCGCGGGCGACGTCGTCGCCAGCCTGCTGGCGCGTTTGGCCTGGGTGTCGTTCGGGTGCGCCGCGCTGATGCTGGCGCTGGTGCGCTTTGCCGGGGATCTCGATCCCGCACGCCGCCGTTCGCTCTACCTGCTGGTGCTGGCGATGCTGGCCTGCGCGCTGGTGATGTATGTCGGCCTGCAGCCGGCCATGGCCCAGATGCGCGAGCTGGCCGGGCAGGGCGGTGTGAGGGCGTCGCCGTACTGGACGCAGTTCGCCGTCCTGCACGGGGTGTCGCAGCTGTTTCACGTGATCGAGAGCGTGCTGGCGGCTTTTCTGGTGCTGAAAAGCCGTTGACCGGTAGGGTGGGCAAGTTCCTCGCCCACGCGTTCAACCAGTGTAGGCTTTGTGGAGCTGTCATCCTGTTCATGTACTAGTTGAACGCGTGGGCAGAATCTGCCCACCCTACGAAATCCGAAAACGCATGCGACAGGCGAAAAAAAACCGGGTCGCCCCGGTTTTGGCCTTGCGCGGCGCGATCACTTGTTCAGTGCATTCTTCTTGGTGCTGGCCTGGCGCGGTTTGGCGCGCTTGATGTTGCCGCCTGCCGTCACGCGCTCGTTCCCCTTGATCATGACCTTGGTGACGCTCGGCTTCTTGGTGCCGCTGGCGCTGGCCTTGACGATGGTGACTTCGCGCATGCCCTTGCCGGACTTGCTGCTGCGTTCCTTGACGACTTCCTTTTTCGGGCGGTAGACCACCAGCAGCTTGCCAATGTGCTGGACCGGCGCGGCCTCGAGCTCGGTGCAGATCTGCTCGTACATGGCGATGCGGGCTTCGCGGTCGTCGCCGAACACGCGGACCTTGATCAGGCCGTGCGAATCGAGGCTGCCAGCAATTTCTTTCATGACGGATTCGGTCAGGCCGGATTCGCCAATCATGACAACGGGATTCAGTCCGTGGGCTTCAGCGCGCAGTGCGCTACGCTCGGCCGGGGTGAGTTTAAGCATAATAATATTTAGATGTACCTTTAAAAGCAGTATTCTACGCGAATGGCCAAGAACAAATTAAACAAAAACTGGTTACACGACCATATTAACGATCCGTACGTCAAACTGGCCCAGAAAGAAGGCTACCGCGCTCGCGCGGCGTTCAAGCTGAAGGAAATCGACGAAAGCGAAAAGCTGATCAAGCCGGGCCAGGTCATTGTCGACCTCGGCTGCACGCCGGGCAGCTGGGCGCAGTACACCCGGCGCAAGCTGGCGGGCAAGGATGGCGGCGGTATCCACGGCACCATCATCGGGCTCGACATGCTGCCGATGGAGCCGATTGCCGACGTGATGTTCATCCAGGGCGACTTTCGCGAGGAAGAAGTGCTGGACCAGCTCGCCGTCGTGCTGCACGGGCGCCAGGTCGACCTCGTGCTGTCGGACATGGCGCCCAACCTATCCGGCATTCCGACCGCCGATGCTGCGCGGATGGAACACTTGATTGACCTTGCTATTGAGTTTTCTCAACATCACTTGAAACCGACCGGCGGATTGCTGGTGAAAAGCTTCAAAGACATGGGATTTACCCAGATACTGGAGAAATTCAAGCAGGAATTCAAGACGGTCAAGCAGGTCAAACCCAAGGCCAGCCGCGACAAGTCGTCCGAAATTTTCCTGCTTGGGCGTGGCCTGAAGAATCCTGCTGCGTAAAAAGCAACGCATGACGCCGTTTTAGCCCTTGATATTCGGCGGGGCAACCGCACATTTGCCGCGTAAGGCCGGCATCGCGAAGGTTCGCGCTGCTTGCTGAGCATGCAAATATGGCATTTTGGCACTAGTGCCGTACGTTGCGTGGCAGCGTCGGCTTATTGCGGTTAAAATCGCGATACTGATATCGGTAGAGATGCAAGCGCATCGGAGGAGTTTTCGTGAATAATATGTTTTCCAAATCCGCCATCTGGGTGGTCGTTGCACTGCTGTTGTTCATGCTGTTCAAGCAGTTCGACAACCACAGCGTCGCAGGCGGGAGCAAGACCATTGCTTATTCCGAACTGCTTGACGATGTGAAGGCCCGTCGTATCAAGGACGTGGTCATCGAAGGGTCGAATATCACCGCGACCCGCCAGGACGACAGCAAGGTACGCGCCACCGCCACCATCCTCGACAAGGGCCTGATCGGCGACCTGCGCGAAAACGGCGTGCGCTTCGACGTCAAGCCGCCAGAAGAACCATCGTTCCTGCAGCAGGTCTTCATCTCGTGGTTCCCGATGCTGCTGCTGATCGGCGTGTGGGTGTTCTTCATGCGCCAGATGCAGGGCGGCGGCAAGGGCGGCGCTTTCTCCTTCGGCAAATCGAAGGCGCGCATGCTCGATGAAACCAATAACACCGTCACCTTCGCCGACGTCGCCGGTTGCGACGAAGCGAAAGAAGAAGTCAGCGAGATCGTCGACTTCCTGAAAGACCCGACCAAGTTCCAGAAACTGGGCGGTCGTATCCCGCGTGGCGTGCTGATGGTCGGTCCTCCGGGCACGGGTAAAACCCTGCTGGCGCGCGCCATCGCCGGCGAAGCCAAGGTGCCGTTCTTCTCGATCTCGGGTTCCGACTTCGTCGAGATGTTCGTCGGCGTGGGTGCATCCCGTGTCCGTGACATGTTCGAGAACGCCAAGAAGCATTCGCCTTGCATCATTTTCATCGACGAGATCGACGCCGTCGGCCGCCACCGTGGCGCCGGCATGGGCGGCGGTAACGACGAACGCGAACAGACGCTGAACCAGCTGCTGGTCGAGATGGACGGCTTCGAAGCCTCGTCCGGCGTGATCGTCATCGCCGCCACCAACCGCGCCGACGTGCTCGACAAGGCGCTGCTGCGTCCGGGCCGTTTCGACCGCCAGGTGACGGTGGGCCTGCCGGATATCCGCGGCCGCGAGCAGATCCTGAACGTGCACATGCGTAAAGTACCTATCGGCACCGACGTCAAGGCCGACATCCTGGCGCGCGGCACCCCGGGCTTCTCGGGCGCCGACCTGGCCAACCTGGTCAACGAGGCTGCTCTGTTCGCAGCGCGTCGCAGCAAGCGCCTGGTCGAGATGATCGATTTCGAAGACGCCAAGGACAAGATCTATATGGGTCCTGAGCGCAAGTCGATGATCATCCGCGAGGAAGAGCGCCGCAATACGGCCTACCACGAGTCGGGCCATGCGGTGATCGCCAAGCTGTTGCCGAAGGCTGATCCCGTGCACAAGGTCACGATCATGCCGCGCGGCTATGCGCTCGGCCTGACCTGGCAGCTGCCGGAGCACGACGCGCTGTCCGGCTACAAAGACAAGATGCTCGAGGAAATTTCGATCCTGTTCGGCGGGCGTATCGCCGAAGAGATCTTCGTCGGCCAGATGTCGACCGGCGCCTCGAACGACTTCGCCCGTGCCACCAAACTGGCGCGTTCGATGGTGACCCGCTTCGGCATGTCCGAGAGCATGGGCGTGATGGTCTACGAAGACAGCGAGAACGAAGGCTTCTTCGGCGGCGCCACCAAGACCATCTCGGAAGCGACACAGCAAAAGGTCGACGCCGAGATCCGCGCGATCCTCGACACCCAGTATGCGCTGTCGCGCCGCCTGCTCGAAGAAAACCGCGACAAGGTTGAAGCCATGACCAAGGCGCTACTCGATTGGGAAACCATCGACGCCGAGCAGATCAACGACATCATGGCCGGCCGCGAGCCGCGCCAGTCGCCGACCAGCATCCTGACCAAGCGCACGCCTCCGGGCGACGGCGGTTCGGGTGGCGTGGCGCCAAACGCCACGGCGCCGGCTTGAGCGCGCGATTCGAGCCTTGATTCAATCCTTGATTTGATCGCCTGAATCACCCCCTACGAAAGGCATCCTTCCGGATGCCTTTTGTTTGTTAACGCTGCCGCCCGTTTTTTCCAGCCATGCCAAAGAACCTGCAATGCGGCCAGTTCAGCTTCGCGCTGGACGGCCCGGCCTCAGCCCATCCAGTCGTGATGGGGATCCTGAACGTCACCCCCGATTCCTTTTCCGATGGGGGCCGCTACCAGGGCCTTGAATTCGCGCTGTCGCACGCGGAAGAAATGATGCGCGAGGGCGCCACCATGATCGACATCGGCGGCGAATCCACGCGCCCCGGTTCGCCCGGCGTGCCCCTTGGCGAAGAGTTGGCGCGGGTGATGCCGGCGCTGTATGCGTTGCGCACGCTCGACGTCGCGCTGTCGGTCGATACCTGCAAGCCCGAGGTGATGCGCGAAGCACTCATTGCCGGCGCCGACATGATCAACGACATCAATGCCTTCCAGGCGCCGGGCGCGCTTGATGCCGTGCGCGACAGCGATAGCGGCCTGTGCGTCATGCACATGCAGGCGACGCCGCAAACCATGCAGCAGGCGCCCCGCTATGCCGACGTGGTGGGGGAGGTGATCGGCTTCCTCCAGGCTCGCGTCGAGGCGATGGTGCGCGAGGGCATTGCACGCGAGCGCATCTGCATCGACCCGGGCTTTGGTTTCGGCAAGACCGTCGAACATAATTTTGCCTTGCTGCGCGGCTTGCAGCGCATCCGCGACGAGGTCGGCCTGCCGGTGCTGGCCGGCCTGTCGCGCAAGTCGATGATCGGGGCCGTGACGGGCCGTCCGGTTGAACAACGTATTGCAGGCAGTGTCGCTGGGGCATTGGCTGCGGCAGCGCATGGCGCTAGAATCGTGCGTGTGCATGATGTAGCAGATACGGTCGATGCCTTGAAGGTATGGCATGCGGCCAATTACGAATAATCAAGAGTTAGCACGTGCAAGCACAAGCAAGCACGAATAACTAAGCGAATAATCACGGAAAAGAAAAGAGAATAAGAATGGCACGTAAATATTTCGGTACGGATGGCATTCGCGGTTTAGTGGGCACCGCGCCGATTACTCCCGACTTCGTCATGCGCCTCGGCTATGCGGCCGGCACGGTGCTGGCCAAGGGCGGAAAATCGACCAGCGGCCGTCCGGTCGTCCTGATCGGCAAGGACACGCGCATCTCGGGCTATATGCTGGAAGCCGCACTGGAAGCGGGCTTTTCGGCCGCCGGCGTGGACGTGATGCTGGCCGGCCCGATGCCGACACCGGCCATTGCCTACCTGACCCGCGCGCTGCGCCTGCAGGCCGGCGTCGTCATCTCGGCCTCGCACAACCCGTTCCAGGACAATGGCATCAAGTTCTTCTCGGGACACGGCACCAAGCTCCCCGATGCGGTGGAAATGGAAATCGAAGAGGCCATCGACCAGCCAATGGGCTGCGTGTCTTCCGACAAGCTGGGCCGTGCCTCCCGCCTGCGCGACGCCCAGGGCCGCTACATCGAATTCTGCAAGAGCACTTTCCCGAACGAACTCGACCTGCGCGGCCTGAAGATCGTGGTCGACAGCGCCCACGGCGCAGCCTATAACATCGCCTCGCACGTGTTCCACGAACTCGGCGCCGAGGTGATCTCGATCGGCAACCAGCCGGACGGCTTCAATATTAACGCCGGCGTCGGCGCCACGGCGCCGAAAGCCTTGTCGGAGGCCGTCGTCACCAACAAGGCCGACCTCGGCATCGCACTCGATGGCGATGCCGACCGGCTGATCATGGTCGACGCCACCGGCCGCGTCTATAACGGCGACGAGTTGCTCTACCTGATGGTGCGCGACCGCATGTCGACCGGCCCGGTGGCCGGCGCCGTCGGCACCCTGATGACCAATATGGCGCTGGAAGTGGCCTTCAAGGAAATGGGCGTCGGCTTTGCGCGCGCCAAGGTCGGCGACCGCTACGTGCTGGAAGTCATGCAGGAACGCGGCTGGCTGTTCGGTGGCGAAAGTTCGGGCCACCTGCTGGCGCTCGACAAGCACTCGACCGGCGACGGCATCGTCTCGGCGCTGCAGGTCCTGTCGGCGCTCAAGCGCAGCAACAAGTCGCTGGCCGAATGCTGCAGCGAGCTGACCCTGTACCCGCAGACGCTGATCAACAAGAAGGTCGCCCCGGGCTTCGACTGGACCAGCAACAGCGCCGTCGTGGCCGAAAAAGAGGCCGTCGAGCGCGAGCTGGGCGATACCGGCCGCGTGCTGATCCGCGCATCGGGCACCGAGCCCCTGATCCGCGTCATGGTCGAAGCCAAGGAAGCCGAGCTTGCCGAGAGCATGGCGCGCCGCATCGCCGACAAGCTGGCGGCCTGAGGAGGCACCGAGCTGCAAGGCGATTTGACGTAGCCCTTCCGGGGGAGTATTATGCGTCTTATTCGGAGTGTAGCGCAGCCCGGTAGCGCACCTGGTTTGGGACCAGGGGGTCCAAGGTTCGAATCCTTGTACTCCGACCAAAGTTTTCCCTGCGGGCTGTCTTTTGACAGCCCGTTTTATTTTGTCGGACCGCCGCACCGGCGCGCCTAGCGGCGTTCCATCATCTGCCCATAGCTCAGTTGGATAGAGCATCAGCCTTCTAAGCTGAGGGTCGCTGGTTCGAACCCAGCTGGGCAGGCCATCCCCGTCACGCCCATGCGCGCCATTCACAACTTGTGGAACCGGCCAAGGCTTCGCGAATCCTTCTCCTTGCAGTAAGATCACGGTCCCGGACCCGGCGCCCCGCCGCGGTCGCTCATCCTGGACGCTTTCCGACACCATGCTTTTCCTGACTGTTCCCTATGCCGAAAAGGACGAAGCGAAAGCGCTCGGCGCCCGCTGGAATCCCACCAAACGCCGCTGGTATGTTCCCGATGGCGTCGCTACTGCCGCGTTCGAAAAATGGGCCGGGCAGGGTGGCGATACGGCTGCGCCGGCATCTGGCGGACGGGTCGACAGTTACCAGGGCAAGACCGTGGTCGGGACGAACTATGTCGCGCTGGAACACGGCTGTAATCCGTTCGAGCCTTGTGCCCAATGCAGCGCGACGCTGGCCGGCACGCCGTGGGAGAAGGCGCGCCAGCACCTTGTAGGGGTAGTCGCCAAGCTCTAGCAGGCCCTGATCCCGCAGGCAGGCAAGCGGACGGCGTATTCCGACCTGACGTGTTAACGTTTCGGCAGCGCGGACCGCCCCGGCCGCGCCCGGCCCGGAGACCGTTCCATGCGTTTCGCACGATTGTTCAAGACCTGTTTCCTGATTGCCGCGCTGTACGGGTGGACGGGTGCAGCGCAGGCCGACGCCACCGCGACTCCGGCGCAGGGAGAAACCTTCACGCTGCAACTGGCAGCGGGCGCGCCGTCCCAGGACGCACTGGCCCACGACGCGGGCACGGTGCAGTTCATCGGCACCGCGACGGTGATCATCCGCTTCCAGGGCTTTACCATCCTGACCGACCCGAACTTCCTGCACAAGGGTGAGCACGTGCATCTTGGCTATGGCCTGACATCCGAACGGCAGACCAACCCGGCCATCCGCTTTGAAGACCTGCCGCCGATCGACCTGGTCGTGCTGTCGCACTTCCATGACGACCATTTCGACAAGAAAGTGCAGGAGCGCCTCAAGCGGTCGACCCCCGTCATCAGCACGAAGGAAGCGGGTGAACGGCTCAAGCGCATGGGGTTCACGCGCACTTTCGGCCTGAGTACCTGGGACCGCGTCGACGTGAGCAAGGGGCCAGCGCGCCTGCGCATCACTGCCGCTCCTGGCCGGCACGGCCCTGCGGCTGTTGCCGTGCTGCTGCCGAAAACCATGGGTTCGGTGCTCGACTTCGGCGCCAATGCGGCGCTGCCCGACTACCGCATGTATATCAGCGGCGACACGCTGGTCTACGACGATATCAGCGCCATCCCGCAACGCTTCCCTGGCATCGACCTGGCGCTGCTCCACCTTGGTGGCACGCGCATCCTCGGCGTGGTCACAGTGACGATGGACGGCAAGGACGGCGTGCGCATGATGCAGGTGGTCAGGCCCAAAAAGACCGTGCCGATCCATTACAACGATTATGACGTATTCAAGTCGCCGCTCGAGGACTTCGCCCGCGAGGTCAAGGCCGCGGGCCTCGACAAGGACGTTATCTACCTGTCGCATGGGCAAACTTACGAATTCGCCCCCGTCCAGCGTTGATCGGCCGACTATTGATGCAGCGTGCCGCCCGCTGCGATTCTTATCGTGCGCGCCTCGCCATAATGCTGAGTAAACGCTAAGATGCCAGCTTGACAATGTTGCACCGGGACGGGCATGGCTCCAGCCAACGCAAGCAGTCGACAACCGCCGCGCGGCCATACGGATCGGCGCCTCGGGGCCGGGGTGGCCGTGTCGGTGCTGCTGCACGCCTTGCTGCTGTCGCTGCAGTTCGGCATGCCCGGGATCGATACCGGGAGCGGCGGTCCTCTATCAGTGGTCCTGGCGCCGCCGCTGCCGCCTGCTGCTGAACCGCTGCCCGTGCCCCCGGTTGGGCAGGCACCATTGCCGCCTGTGCCTGCGCCTGTCGCGCCTCCGGCTGCACCTCCCATTGCGGCCCCAACGGCCGGCGGCCTTCGGCTGGTCGATCCCATTGCTCCAGAGCCCGCTGCTGCATTGGCGGCAGCGAGCAAGCCGGCCAGGTCCAAGCCTCCCAAGCGCAGCCGCCCGGCCACCCCGAAGCGGCGCATGCCATCGGTGACGACCCCGGTGATCGCGGCCGAGGCGCGTCCCGACTCCGCATTCACCGTGCCGCTTCCCGAGGTCGACCCGCCGCTGGAGCGGCTGCTCGCGGATGCCGCCACGGAACCCGAGGCCGAAGCCAGCCTGCACGAGGAGGAGCAGGCACAGGAGCCGCAAAATTCGGCCCCGGCTGCGTTGATCCGGGAAGCTGATCGCTTGCAGGCCGAAGCATCGCGACTGGCCGCCGAGGCAGCGGAACTACGCTTGGCGCGGGAACGCGAGCGCCTCGCAGCGGAGCAAGGCGCGGCCGAAGCGCGGCGCGCGCAGGAGCGCCTGACACAGCAACAGGCCGAGCAGCAAGCCCGGCAGCAACTCGAGAAGCGAGCCACTGAGGAGCTGCTGGCAAGGGAGCGGCTGGCTGCGCAGCAGGGTGAGCAACAGCTCGCCCAACAGGCGCGTGTCGAGCAAGAACCTGCCCGGCTGCGGGCAGAAAACGAGCGCCAGCTCTCAACCAACGAGGCGGCGGCACAGCGCCGGCGGGAACAGGAGGCGCTCGCGCGCCACGCGGAACAGCGCCGGGTGGAGGAAACCGCTGCGCGAGAAGCCCAGTTGCTCGAGCGCCAGCACCTGGAGGAATTCCAGCGGCGGATCGCCGAACAGCTCGCACAGCGCGAGCGCGAGGAAGCCCTGCGGCTGGCGCAAGAGCAGGGAGAGCGCGAGCGGCTCGAAGAACTTGCCCGGCGCCGCCTGGCCGAAGAGCGCGCGCGCCGCGACGCGGATGAGCGTGCCGAGGCGGAGCGTCTTGCCCAGCAGCGCGCCCGTGAAGCGGCGCGCCAGGCTGCCGTAGCGCCTGCACGCTCCGACGCGGCGCTGCCCGGACCGGATGGGCAGGGCGGGCCGGGCCCGGCTATCGGTCAGGGCGCCGGCCCGGGCGCCGGTCCCGGCACCGGGGCAGGCCCTCGGCGTCCCGCGGCCGGCGCGCTGGCTGGCGGCGTCGGCAGCCGCGCGCGAGAACTGCTGCGCGGAGTCACGATCCCCAGCGTCGAGCCACCGGCCCGGGTCCACCAGCAAGCGGATCCGCGCCGCGTGGTCGCCGGCGGCGCCGAGCGGGACGCGCCGCTGCGCCTGTATGTCGACAGCGTGCGCCAGAAGCTCGAGCGCAATGCGGTGCTGGGCGGCGCACGCTTCGCGTCGCGCGAGGTGCGCATCGATCCGCTGGTCAGCCTGTCGCTGCGCAGCGACGGCAGCATCGACGAGGTCACCATCGTGCGCTCGAGCGGCCGGCCCGATATGGACGACGCGGTGCGCCGCTTCGTGCGCCTGAATGCCCGCTACTCGGCCTTTCCCCCGAACGTCGCCGCACGCTTCGACGTGATCGAAATCCGCCGGGTCTGGGCCTTTGCCGACGGCCTGAAGCTCATGGAAGAGCTGCGCTGATTTCCCTATCAGCACTTAGCAAGGCCGCCAAGGCCTGACTTTTGATGCGGTGCAAAGCCAAGCCTGATGGACCCCGTACGCTGAGCTGAACGGCTCAAGTAACGGTCCATTTTTGATAGGCAACAATCATGGCTTTGTTTTGTTCGGGTGCAATAAAAGCTTGCTGCATGGCTGCGCTGGTACTGGCGCTGGCCGGATGCGCCACCGGTATCGGCTTCGACTCCCCAGTGGGAGCGGACAGCGCGGACGGCAGCGCCGCGCCGCCTACCGAGCTCATTACCGACAGGCTGATCGCTGCCGAGCGCGCTGCCACTGCCGGCAGCGCACGCCAGGATCTTACGCCCCTGTTCGTGGCGAAGCCGCCACCGTATACGATCGGCCGTGGCGACATCCTGTCAATCGTGGTCTGGGACCACCCCGAACTGGCTTCGGGCGGCATGAATACAGCCGCCGCGCTGGCCACCGGCAGCGCGGCGCCCCCAAATGTGGCGACGCCCGGCTTCGCGGTGGACCACCTTGGACGCATCCAGTTCCCACTCATCGGCCTGCTCACCATGGAAGGCCTGACCGAAGAGCAGGCGCGCGAACTGCTGGCCAAAAAGCTGGCGCGCTACCTTGCTCAACCGAATGTCACCTTGCGCGTCCAGTCCTACCGCAGCAGGCGCGTCTACGTCGACGGCGAGGTGCGCACGCCCGGACTGCAGGCGATCGACGACATTCCCATGACACTCGTGGAAGCGCTCAACCGGGCCGGCGGTATGTTGCCCAGCGCCGACCAGAGCCGCATCGTCCTCGAGCGTGGAGAGCGGCGCTACACCGTCAACCTGCGCGAACTGGTGCAGAAGGGCGTGAACCCCGGCACCATCCTGCTGGGGCATGGCGACGTGGTCCGCGTCCATTCGCGTGACGAAAGCAAGGTATTCGTCTCGGGCGAGGTGATCACCCCGAAAGCGCTCACCATGCACAACGGCCGCCTGACGCTCAACGAGGCGCTTGGCGAGACCGGCGGCATCAGTCCCCTGAGCGGCGACGCGCGCCAGGTTTAGCCGAGGCCGACGATGCCGATGACGGCGGTGCGGTCCTGCAGCTTGGCCAGCAGCTGCTCCAGTTGAGGGGAGGTGTTCTCGTCGCGCATGGGTATCCTCGTCAGTCAGTGACAGTGGTAGGGCGGGGTTCAGGCTTCAAAGACAGGCTTTAAATTCGGAACGGTACGAACTTCTTGATCAGGCTCGGTCGCGGGGTGTCGGCCATGTCGGCCACCAGGGGTGGCGCCAGGTCGGGCGAGGTCGGCACGTATTCGGCGACGATGGCCTTGACCATCGATTCGATCGTGCCGCGCTCGTGGGTTTCGCAGGCCATCATCAGGCAGGTGATGCAGGTCTCGAGCACGCTCGGGCGCAGTGCGCTCTCCTTCATTCGCATGATGCGCGGGTGCTCGCTGGGGAAGACCGTGCCGTCGGTGAGCAGTTCTTCGTGCAGCTTCTCGCCCGGGAACAGTCCGACGAACTGGACCTCGATGTCGCCGCGCGGGTTCTGCGGCGTGCGCTCGGTCAGGCCCGACATGGCGATCATGGTGCGCGCCAGGTCGACGATCTTGACCGGTTCACCCATGTCGAGCACGAACACGTCGCCGCCCTTGGCCATGGCGCCGGCCTGGATCACCAGCTGCGCCGCTTCGGCGATGAGCATGAAGTAGCGCGACACTTCGGGATGGGTGATGGTCAGCGGGCCGCCGCGGGCGATCTGGCGCTGGAACAGCGGGATCACCGAGCCGGACGAACCGAGCACGTTGCCGAAGCGGACCATGCAGAAGGTGGTGTGGGCGCCGTGGCGCACGGCTGCGGCCTGGAAGATCAGTTCTGCGATGCGCTTGCTGGCGCCCATGATATTGGTGGGCCGCACCGCCTTGTCGCTGGAAATCAGGACGCAGGTTTCGACCTGCTGCTTGGCGGCGGCACTGGCCACCACCTGGGCGCCGACTACGTTGTTGCGCAATCCTTCGACGATATTCTTCTCTACCAGCGGCACGTGCTTGTAGGCCGCCGCATGGTAGATGGTGTTGACCTTGCCTTCACGCAGGACCCGTTCGACCAGGTCGCTGTTGCAGACCGAGCCCAGGTGGGCGTGGATGGTCAGGGCAGGGAAGCGCGTGGTGAGCTCCTGGCGCACGGTGTACAGCGCATACTCGGAGTGGTCGAGCAGGTGCAGTTCGCTCGGGGTGAGCGTGACGATCTGGCGGCACAGTTCGCTGCCGATCGAGCCGCCGGCACCGGTCACGAGCACGCTCTTGCCACGCACGCAGCGGGCGAACAGGTCGAGCCGCGGCGGCACTGCCGGCCGGCCCAGCAGGTCTTCGAACTTGAGTTCGCGGATGGTGCCGCGCGCCGGTGGGCGGTCGTCGGCCAGGTCGACCACGCGGCTCAGGATCTTGGTGGGAATGCCGGCCTGGCCAAGGCGCTGCATGATGTCGCGCAACCGCTCCGCGGGAACCGACGGCAGGGCGATGACGATGGTACGGATGCCCTGGGCAGCTACCAGTTCAGCGAGGCGGGTGGTATTAAATACCCGCAGGCCGGCGATGGTGCGTTCATTCAGGGCGCGCTTGTCGTCGAAAAAGCAGACCGGGCGGTATTCGTCGCTATGGCGCATCGCCTGCACCAGGCGGGCGCCAGCCTCGCCGGCACCGTAGACGGCCACTGCATCGGATTTGCTGGTGGTGCGCCCGCTGCGGGCCCGCAGCAGGTTGCGCAAGCCGATGCGCGACATGACCACATACGAAAAAACCACAAACCAGTAAATAGCGAGTGCGCTACGAGGAAAACGCGGTTCGTTCATCACGATTAATACAACATAAACGCATAATATGGCGAATGCTAATGCCGCACCGGTCATGCTCAATAAACGCTGGTCGATAAAGCGGATGACCGCGCGATAAAGATCGGATATGGAAAATGCCGCTATTGTCACCACGGCGACGAGTACATAAGACGCTGGCCCGTAATTCATTGCGAGTTTTAAATCTCCCCCGCGCAATATCATGGCGATCAGAAAACACACCGGCAATGCCAGCAGGTCGGTCGTGACCATCAGGGCAATCTTGCTTGTGCGGCTCATTGACACCATCCTGGTGCACAACTGGCTGAAAAGATCGAAGCTAAAATTCGACATGGCGATCCGCTGGTGGTTAAGAAAATTAGTGGCGCTGCAAATGAATTGGTGCGTGGAGATTATTCGGGAATAATTAATCGGCTCGCCGCAATGTCGTTCAGCTGGGCATTCAATAAATTTTGTAAATTTATTATCTGGCGTCCACTAAGTGAGGAGCTTGACTTGACTCAACGGCAAAGAGTGAATTAAAACGAAACCGGCTAGAATTAAATATGAGAAATGTAATTGGGAAATAGATGGCCTATTTAATTTCCCTAAATTATTTAACTGTTGTGAAGTTGTCTAAGCCGCAGGAGCCCTGCGTTCGAATAAGACAAGAAGAAAAGCGAGGAAGGCGGATGCGGGCGCGCCACGCGTCGAAAAGGCGTGGGTGCGGGAGGGGGAGGGGAGGTGCAGCTGCCGCCGGACCGTGCGGGCCGCGGCAAGAAAGGGGGATCAGCCGCGGTGAGGGCGCCCGGGACGAGGTTGCGGCGCCATCGGCGGCACCGTGACCGGTTCGTTCAGGCGCAGGAACTTGAAACCGGCCAGCACCTGGCCGCGCCTGCCCTCGCGGGCATTGCGCGCCTCGCGCTCGGCGGCGCGCGCGATGAAGGAGTCGAAGGTTTCTTCGCGCACCTGCGGCGCCTGCGAGTGCAGGAAGTGGCGTTCGCCGTTCGACCCTAGTACCACCAGTCCGACGTGCGAGGCCCAGTATTCGCCGTCGCGGGTGGAGATCACGTTGACGAAGTCGCCTTCCTGCAGCTGCGCGGCGATGTCCGCCACGCCCTCTTTGGATACGAAGGCCTGGCGGCTGCTCTCCACCGGGATGTCGCGCACGGTGTTGTGCCGGCTGCGCAGGAATCGCGCCCGGTCCACCGTCATCGCATAGGACGGGCCATTCGGGCCCGCAAGCTCCGCGCTGATGTCGGTCACCAGCCAGCGGTTGGCCACGTTCCAGTCCATCTCGGTGTAGTGGTTGCGGGTGGCCACGCCGATCACGCCATCGTGGTAGCGGATCCGCTGCAGCATCCAGAAGAATTCTTCCCACGATCCGGAGAGCGCCATCGCATAGGTATGCTCGGCGAATACCACGCAGTCGCTTTCCTTCAGGCTGAAAAGCGGCAAATTGTCGTGGATTTCATACGGGAACTCGCCCAGCAGGTGCAGCGAATAGGGCTGGCCGAGGTTCTTGCGACCGATCGCGGCGATCCGCTTGCGCAAATCCGGCTCTGTGGCCTGGACGTGGGCGATGTAGCGGCCGGCTTCCTGCGGCGTCATCTGGTAGACCTGCTTTTGCAGCACCGCCGCGAGCGGAGGCTCGGCGGGTGGCGTGGCAGGATGCCGGGGTGGGGCGCTGGCGCAGCCGGTGAGGGCGGCGCCTGCAAGCAGCAGGAGGGCGAGGCGCATGGTCATCGAAAAGAAGTAAGGAGAAGTAGTAAAGAGTGGCCCACGCTACTCCCGCGCGCGCGGCCACGGGTAATGAAATTTTATGCAGGCAGTATAACTTTTACATGTCCTGAATATGTACATTCCTCAAAGTTATATAGCGTCTAAAACAAGTGATTATTCAGCAAGGGCCTAGTTCATCAATACTCCGAGAATGGCAGCGATGGCGCCTGCCTTGGCAGACCGACAGCACCCAACTAAAGCAAAATCATCAGGAGACACCACAATGTTCAAGCAGAAGCCGCTCGCCGCGGCCGTATCGATGGCGGTATGGAGCCTGGCAGCCGTGCCGGCCATGGCGCAGGATGCACCCGCGGGCCAGATCCAGACCGTCGAAGTCACGGGCATCCGTGCCTCGATGGCGAAATCGCTGGCCGTCAAGCGCGATGCGGGCGCCAACGTCGAAGTGATCACCGCCGAAGACGTCGGCAAGATGCCGGACAAGAACCTGGCCGATTCGCTGCAGCGCCTCGCCGGCGTCGCCGTGCGTACCGACTACGATGAAGCCGAGAAGGTCGCCATGCGCGGCTCCAACCCGGACCACACCCTGATCCTGTTCAACGGCCACACCGTCTCGGGCGGCGACTGGTATGTCGCCGACCAGCTCTCGAGCAGCCGCTCGACCAGCCTCTCGCTGATGCCTTCCTCGGTGCTGAACCAGGCCATCGTGTACAAGACCTCGCAGGCCAACATCGTCGACGGCGGCATGGCCGGCACGATCAACGTCAGCACCCGCAAGCCGCTGGCCCAGAAAGAGCGCCTGACCGGCGTCGTCAACCTCGGCGCCGTCTACTCGGAACTGCCGGGCAAGGCGGCGCACGATACCAACGCGTCGATGAACTGGAAGAACGAGTCGAATACCTTTGGCTTCATCCTGCAGGGCTTCGCCGAAAAGCGCCACGTGCGCCGCGATTCGGCCTCGCGCTTCGCCTACGCGGGCGGCAGCGGCTGGGATGTGATCAATACCTCGACCATGCTTGGCATTACCGACGCCTCGCTGGCCGGCACCGGCTACAAGGCCTCGGACCTGAACGGCGTGCGCATCCCGGGCTCGATGAGCACCGAATTCGTCGAGAGCGTGCGTGACCGCAAGGGCGGCATGTTCTCGGCCCAGTTCAAGCCGAACGCCGATCTCGACATGATCATGACCGGCTTCCATTCGGAGATGAAGGCCGATAACTTCGGCCGCCTCAACGCCGGCGCCATGTTCAGCATGCTGCGCGGCCAGGGCGGCATACAGGGCGGCGCCGCGCCAACCCTGTCGAACGGCCAGCGCGTCTACGCGCAGATCAGGAACCCGGTCATCGTCAACGAGCGCACCATCTACGGCCACGACCTGAAGGTGCTGAAGTCTGCCGACATCGTCTACCCGGCCGGCACCACGCCGCAGTACATCGGCGAGACCGAGGGCGCCTACCGTGAAGGCGCCAAGGCCACCAGCGCCTTCCTCGACCTCGACGTCAAGTACCGCGTCAGCCAGGACCTGACCGTCAAGGGCCTGCTGTCGAGCACCAAGGGCACCGGCCAGACCGGCCTCGACCAGGGCCTGACCTACACCCGCTACGGCACCGGCGTGCGCTATGCGCTGGGCGACCTGCGTGACGCGCCGTTTGTCCAGTATTTCGGCACCGGCCCCAATGTCCCGGGACGCAATGCCGACGGCAGCGGTTTCGTGCTGAGCGGCCGCGCCGCCTCGGGCGTGAAGACCACCGACAAGGAAACCAGCCTCAACCTCGATGCCGAATACAAGCTCGACCACGGACTGCTGAAGTCGCTCGACTTCGGCGCACGCCATGCCGACCACCGTCGCGACAGCGCGCGCCGCTTCCCGCAGCTGCGCACCGGCGCCCTGTCGGCGAACGAGCCGGTCGCCGGTTCGAACTTCATCCCGTATCCGGCCGACTTCGGCGCCGACCTGGACGGCCCGGCAGGCTGGGACAACACCAGCTGGACCCTGACCCCGGAGGCGCTGAAGGCCTACTTCACGGCCAACTACAAGCCGACCAACGCGGAATGGGAACGCCGCGTCTCGACCGAACTGGACATGCGCGAGCGCCAGAGCGCTGCCTATGTCATGGCCAACCTCGAAGGCGACCGCTGGTCGGGCGACCTTGGCCTGCGCTATGTGCGCACCAAGATCAATGCCGCGGTGCCGTCGCCGATCCCGGCCGGCTTGTGCCCACGTACCGAGCCAGGCAAGCCGGTGACCACCTGCGCCGCGGTGCCGGGCGCGATCACCACCGCCAGCGACGGCGTGCAGTACTACGACGGCGTGCCATTCGTGGTCAACTCGGGGGTGATGTATTTCAAGGAAGCCAAGGAAAGCACCTTCAACAACCTGCTGCCTAGCATGAACATCCGCTACGAGCTGATGAAGGACCATATCCTGCGTTTCGGCGCCAGCAAGACCATAGCGCGCCAGAATTACAACCTGCTCGGCGCCGGCTACGGCTCGCCGGCCTGTACCGACGGCGTCTGCCAGGTCACCGGCCCGAACCCGAACCTGGAGCCGCTGTTCTCCAAGAACCTCGACCTGTCCTATTCGTGGTACCTGGGAAGCCGTTCGATGTTTGGCTTCAACCTGTTCGCGTCGAACATCACCGGCTATCCGAAGACCGGCGTCGCCGGCCAGGACCAGGTGCAGCTGCTCGACCCGCGTGATTCGCAGATCAAGAACTTCGCGGTCAATTCGGCCTCGCAGCAGGGCGCCCGCATCCGCGGCATCGAAGTGATGTACGAGCAGCCGTTCGGCGACACCGGCTTCGGCTTCACTTCGAACGCCAGCAAGTCCAGGACCCGCGTCGACGACGGCCGTCCTATGGTGGGCGCGTCGGAATACGCGGCCAACCTGGGCCTGTACTTCGAGAACGACAAGCTTTCGGCCCGCCTGGTCGCCAACTACCGCAGCGAGTACATCAACACCTCGACTGCGCCGGCGCCGAACGCCAACAGCCAGGGCCTGTCGACCATCAACGGCATCCTGATGCCGGTCGCACCGACCATCGCGGCACCGGTGACCACGCTGGCCTTCAACGCCAGCTACAACCTGATGCCGAACCTGCAGCTGTCCTTCAACGCGACCAACCTGACCAACGTGAAGCGCGCTTACTACCGCTACAGCGAAGAAGAGCAGCAGAAGCTGGATGTTTCAGGCCGCATCTACTACCTGAACCTGAAGTATCGCTTCTGATCACCTGCAGGTCCGTTTTGCAAAGGGAGCTTCGGCTCCCTTTTTTTCGTGCGCATGCGGCCTGCCTTCCAATGCCGCCATTCGCCGTGTAGGAGCGCACCTATCGAAAAGTGTGTGCCATCTAACGGTTGCTTTTCCGGGTCATCGTTATGATGAAGCTGTGTGAGTGAGGGACTGCGAAATAAACCCGCGGCGCCAACAGCTCAACAGGTTAGCCGGTCGCCTCGAGGACCGGCACCAGATCCGGGCCGGCGCGCAGGCGAGGGCCCCAAACAGCAGCGGAGGTTGCCATGTCCGAGATCACCTACCCACCCAAGCACTTGGTGCGCGAATACCTCGAGCGTCGCTCGCGGGATACCGCACCGCCACCGTCGCCGGAAGAAATCCGGCGCCAGCTTGGCTGGGGCATGCTGATGCCGGCCGATCTCAAGATGGGCAGCAACCGCTCGTAATTCCATACCGCGCCAGGACGGGGCGGCCATCACCGCAAGACGGTGCTCACCAGGAGACGTTTATGACCAACAAAATCGGCAACAAACATGAAGCACAACATCGCGGCAAACAGGAACGCCTGGAAATCCGCCGCACCAATATCGCGCGCGAAGCCGTGAAAATGGCCGAGGCCCGCGGCAAATACCGCAACCAGGTCAAGGGCCGTCCACAGATGGACCAATCGGCTTCTGCCTGATAGCGACACTGAACGCACGGCCCGCCTCCTTGTAGGCGGGCTTTTTTTCGTCCCGGGTTTCGTTTGCCCATTCATCCTTGCGACCTTCGTCGCCGCTCGCCGCCTTCCAGCGCCGCCGCCGGCAATCCGCCGAATTCTTCGCCATTCGCCGCCCCGGCGCCGCCATTCACCGAATGGCGCTTTTCGACCTGCCTGCAGCCCGGGTATCGTGTGTCCATACCGATCACACACGAGGAGTCGCAACCATGTACAACGAAGATGCATACCGCTGGCGCAAGCAGGTGGTCTGGGGCCTGCTGCTGATTGTCGTGGGCACGGTCGTCCTGCTCGACCGCCTGTACTATATCGACGCCGGCTCGCTGTGGCATTACTGGCCGCTGCTGCTGGTCGTCGTCGGCATCAACCAGACCATCGGCTACCCGAGCCCGCGCGAATTCGGCAACGGCCTCTGGACCGTCTTCATCGGCCTGTGGCTGTTCGCCTGCTTCGAGCACGTGTTTGGCCTGACCTTCCGTAACAGCTGGCCGCTGTTCATCCTCGCCTGGGGCGTGAAGATGGTGGCCGAACCATTCGTCGTCCGCCGCCTCGCCCACAACCATACGGAGAACCAGCATGCAAAATAAATTCCAGCCGAAGGGCGTGACCAGCCAGGTGGTGCTTGGCCTGATGGTCATCTTCGTAGGCCTGCTGTTCCTGCTCGATAACCTCGACATCCTCGACACGCGCCGCGCCGTCTCGTTCTGGCCGATGCTGTTCATCATTGTCGGCACCGTCAAGCTGTGCGACACCCAGACCCGCGGCGGCCAGCTGATGGGCACCGGCTTCATCGGGCTTGGTGTGCTCATCATGCTGGACCGGATGGACATCATCGATTTCAACTGGCGCGTCCTGTGGCCGCTGTTCTTCATCGGCTTCGGTGTGTACACCCTGTACAGGGCGCGCACCGGGCGCCGCATGATGTCGATCGACGGCGCCAAGGGCGAGGCGGACCTCGGCGGCGACGGCGTGGTGGACATCACCGCCATCCTGGGCGGCTTCGACCGGCGTGTCTTCACCCCGAATTTCCGCGGCGGAGAGATCACGGCGGTAATGGGGGGCTGCGCCCTCGACCTGCGCAATTCGTCGATCCAGGGCGAGGCGGTGGTCAACGTGTTCGCCTTCTGGGGCGGCGTCACGCTCAAGGTTCCGCCCGACTGGACGGTGATCCTGGACGGCACGCCGATCATGGGCGGCTTCGAGGAAAAGACCATCGCACCGCCGGATAACAGCAAGCGCCTGGTCGTCCGCGGCTACGCGATCATGGGTGGCGTGGAGATTCGCAACTGATGGCAGCGACCCGATGAACGGCGGTTCCTGGGCGCGGCGCAGCGTTGCGCTCTACCTGCTGGCCTGGCTGATGCTCGGCGTGCTGCTGGCCGGCCTGGTCAACGCCGGCACCGGCGCCGGCCCGGCCGCCAGCCTGGTGTTCACGCTGCCGTTGACGCTGTTCTATGCCAGCGCCTGCGGCTTCTCCGCCTACTACCTGTGCCGCGCCTATCCGCTGGGACAGCGCAGGCTGGGAGCGGTGTTGTCGGTGTTCTTCTTCAGCGCCTTGAGCGCGGCGGTGCTGTGGTGCGCGGCGGCCAGCGCCTGGGCTTCGCTGTGCACGTTGCTGATGGCGGAAGCGGTGGAGGTGACGCGCCCCTTCGTGGCAGTCATGCTCGGGATCGGGATGCTGCTGTACTGGATGACCGCGGTCGCGCACTACCTGGTGCTGGAGTTCGAGCGCGCCCGCCGCGCCGAGACCCGCGAACTGGAATCGCGCCTGCTGGCGCAGGACGCGGAGCTGCGCATGCTGCGCACCCAGATCGACCCGCACTTCCTGTTCAACAGCCTGAACTCGATCAGCGCGCTCACCGGCATCGACCCGGGACGGGCCCGCGACATGACCTTGCAGCTGGCCGGCTTCTTCCGCCAGACGCTCGGCCTCGAAGTCCACCGCAAGGTCGCACTCAGCGACGAAGTGGCGCTGCTCGAACGCTTCCTGGCGATCGAGCAGGTGCGCTTCGGCCCGCGGCTGGTCTTTGCCCATCACGTGGGCGAAGGCGCCAGCGAATGCCTGCTGCCGCCGATGATCCTGCAGCCGCTGGTGGAGAATGCGGTCAAGCATGGGATCGGCCAGCTGCTCGATGGCGGTACCATTGCAGTATTGGCCGAACGCGCGGGTTCGCTGCTGCGCATCCGGGTCGAGAACGACATCGATCCGGACGAGGCGGGATCGCATGCAGGCGGCAAGGGCATCGGCCTGGTCAACGTGCGCCAGCGGCTGGCAGCGGCCTACGGCAGGGAAGGCAGCGTGCACTGGGCACGCGAAGGCGACAAATTCAGGGTAGACCTGGTGCTGCCCGCAGAGACGAAAATGAGTGAAAAATGAGGGGAAACAGATGCGCGTGCTGATCGTCGACGATGAATACCTGGCGCGCGCACTGCTGCGCGAATTCCTCGGCGCACATCCCGACGTCGAGATCGTCGGCGAGTGCGCCAACGGCTTCGAAGCGGTGAAGGCCATCGGCGAGCTCGATCCGGAGGTCGTCTTCCTGGACATCCAGATGCCCAAGCTCGATGGCTTCGAAGTGGTCGAGCTGGCGGGCAGCAAGCCGCACTATATTTTTGCCACCGCCTACGACCAGTTCGCGCTGCGCGCCTTCGAAGTGCATGCGATCGATTACCTGCTCAAGCCCTTCTCGCGCGAACGCCTCGGCCAGGCGCTCGAGCATGCGCGCAGCCGCCAGACCCCGCCGGCGCAGTTGCAGGCAGCGGTGGCCGAAGCGGCCCAGCGCCACGGCTACCTGGAACGCGTGCTGATCAAGGACGGAACCCGTGTGCACGTGGTGCCGGCGTTAAGCATCGACTACATCGAGGCCCAGGACGACTACGTGCAGGTCACAAGCGCCGGCAAGGCCTGGCTCAAGAACCAGCGCATGTCCGAGCTTGAAGCCCAGCTCGACCCGCAGGTGTTCATCCGCATCCACCGCTCGTATATCGTGAATGTCGGTTCGATCGCGCGCATCGAACCCACCAGCAAGGATAACTACTGCGCCGTGCTGAAGGATGGTGTCAAGCTGCCGATCAGCCGCAGCGGCTACCAGAAGGTGCGCGAACTGATGCGCTAGGCCTGAGCGTTGGTACGGCCATCAACGTCCCACCATGCGGGCAGCAGGGCGCGCACGTCCGGCTTGCCGAAACGGTCGTCGATCAGCCAGACCACGCCGCGATCCTGTTCGGTGCGGATCACGCGCCCCGCCGCCTGCACCACCTTCTGCATGCCGGGATATAAATAGGTGTAGTCGTAGCCGGCCCCGAACATCGCGCCCATCCGCTCGCGCAGCTGCTCGTTCACCGGGTTCACCTGCGGCAGGCCGAGCGTAGCGACAAAGGCGCCGATCAGGCGGTCGCCCGGTAAGTCGATACCTTCGCCGAAGGACCCGCCGAGCACCGCGAAACCGACTCCGCGCCCGCCAAGGGTGAAGCGCTCGAGGAAGGCGGCGCGCTCAGGCTCGCTCATGCGCCGCTCCTGGCGCCAGGCCGGAAAGCCCGGGTGGCGCTGCTCGAGCTGCGCCAGCACTTGCTCCATGTAGTCGAAACTGCTGAAGAAGGCCAGGTAGTTGCCTTCGCGGGAAGCGTACTGGCGCGCGATCAGGTCGGCGATGGGGGCGAGCGAGGCGGCGCGATGCTGGTAGCGCGTCGAGATGCCGCCGGCGATGTGCACTTCCAGTTGGCAGGCGGTAAACGGCGAGGCAACGTCGGCCCAGGCGGTATCCGCCGGCATGCCGAGCAGGTCGCAGAAATAATACCAGGGACTGAGCGTGGCCGAGAACAGGGTGACCGAATGCGCCATGGCGAAGCGCGGCTTGAGGAAGGGCGCCGGCACCACGTTGCGGATGCTGATGATGGAATCGCGCACGCCGGCGCGCGCCAGGTCGCATAGCGAATGCTCGCCGAAGGATTCGGCCAGCCGCAGGAAACCGAGCGCGTCAAAATGGAAACGCTGCAGGTCGGGTTCGAGCGGCCCGGGTGCATCAAGCAGGAAGTCGTTGACGGTGCTGGTCGCGTTCTGCAGCGCGTCGATCAGCTTGGGCGGGACTTCGTGCAGTACCTGGTAGGGCGCCGGGGCTTCCTTGTCGACGCCGGTCCAGGCGCGGCCGACGCGTTCCAGCGCCTTCCTGACGATTTCCGGCGCGTTGGCGCGCGCGATGCGCAGGTTGGCGCGGTCCAGCTCCGCGCTGTACATCGAGCGCGCACGCGACACCATGTTGTGGGCTTCGTCGACCAGTACGCTGGTGCGCCAGCCATTGTTCAGGGTGAGCGCATACAGCATCGCACCGCCGTCGAAGTAGTAGTTGTAGTCGCCCACCACCACGTCGGCCCAGCGCGCCATTTCGCTGCCGAGGTAATAGGGGCAGACATCGTGTGCGAGCGCTACCTCGCGCAAGGCCTCGCGGTCAAGGACCGGAACATGGGCTGCCGCCGAACGGGCGGCAGGCAGGCGGTCGTAGAAGCCTTTTGCAAGCGGGCAGGCGTCGCCCTGGCAGGCCTTGTCGGGATGTTCGCAGGCCTTGTCGCGCGCCGTCAGTTCGAGCACGCGCAGCGGGATGCCCGCCCTGCTGGTCAGGCTGGCGGTCGCGTCCAGCGCCAGGCGGCGGCCCGGTGTTTTCGCAGCCAGGAAGAACACCTTGTCGAGGCTTTGCTGCGGCATCGCCTTCAGCACAGGGAACAGGCTACCGATGGTCTTGCCGATGCCGGTCGGGGCCTGCGCCAGCAGGCAGCGTCCGCTGGCATTCGCGCGGTAGACGTTTTCAGCCAGCTCGCGCTGGCCCGGGCGGAAGTCCGCGTGGGGAAAGCGCAACGTGCCCAGGCCCGCATCGCGCGCGGCGCGGTGCGCCGCTTCCTGCTCCGCCCAGCTCGAGAAACCCTCGCACAGCTGCGCAAACAGTAACGCCAGGTCGGCCGCGTCGCGGCTCTCGCGCAGCACGGTCTCAATCCCGCTGCCGATGTCGTAATAGACCAGGGCCAGGTTCACCTGGGCCAGGCCCAGTTGCCGGCATAGCAGGTGGCCGTAGACCCGTACCTGGGCCCAGTGCAGGTGGCGGTGGTTGTCGGGGATGGAGCTGAACTTGCCGCGGTGCGTCTTGATCTCTTCGACCAGGTTCTCGTCCGGGTCGTAGCCATCGGCGCGGCCACGCACGTGCAGGTCGCCCCAGTCGCCGGACAGCGACACTTCGGTGCGGTAGTTGCCGCCGCGGCGGCCCTGCACGACGGTGTGCCCGGCGATGCCTTCCTGGGCGGTGGGCGAGGGCGTAAAGCGCAGGTCGAGGTCTCCCTGCTTGGCGGTGAACTCGCACAGGGCGCGTACCGCGACACTGTATTTCAGGCCGACTTCAGTCAAGCAGCTTGCTCCCACTGCAGGTAGCACACCGACACAGGCATCCCGTGCGCCGCGCAGTAGTCGATCCAGCGCAGCTGGTTGTCCTGCAGCCGGTCGCCCGGACCTTTCACTTCGATCATGGTGTAGCGCTTTTCGCCAGGCCAGAACTGGATCAGGTCAGGGAAGCCGGTGCGGTTGGACTTGACGTCGGCCAGGATGCGCTCGCACCACTTGCGCAGGTGCGCGGCCGGGATGCATTCCAGCGCCAGCTCGAGCAGCTCGGGGCTGAGCGCTTCCCAGTGCACGAAGGGCGAAGCGATACCGGCCTTTTCTAGGACAGTGCGGCGGATGGTGTCGCGGTAGCTGTCGTCGTCCAGGCCGGCCAGGCAGGCTGAGAACTCCGCTTCGCGGCGGTGCTGGAAGTCAGGGCTGTACAGGTCGGCAGGGCCGCGATGGAAGGGATGGAAGAAGGCGCCGGGAATCGCGGCGAAGATCGCAGGCCAGCACAACAGGCCGAACAGGGAATTGGCCAGCGCGTTCTCGACATAGAACACCGGTGCGTCCTCGCCGGCCAGGTGGTCGCGCACGACTCCCTCGACCCACCAGTCGCCACCGGGCATCGGCAGGCACAGGTCGAGGCGGTTGGGGAGCCGAGCGCGGCGTGGCGACAGCTTGGCGTGGCCGAGGCGGCGCGCCAGGCGCGGGGCGACGCGCAGCAGGTGCTGGCGTTCGGCCTCGCTCTCGGGAACGGCCTGGGCGAGGGTGAGCAGCGCATAGGCCTCGTCGAAGCGCTCGTGCTTTTCCAGCACCCGGATCGCGCGCCCGCGCGCGCCGGGGAAGCGGCAGCGCGCATACACGGCATGGGCATTGTCCCAGTCCTTGGCCTTTTCGTACTGCTGGCCGATCTGGAACAGCAGCTTCTCGCGCCGGCTGGTCAGCCAGTCGTTATCGAAGGCATGCGAGGGCAGGTCGCGCACCACCTCGTCGAGCGGTTCTCCGGCATAGAAGCGTTCCTTGCAGCCGTGCAGGACGATGTAATGGTCGATGTCGCCGCGCGAACGGAAGCCGCGCGAGGCCTGCGAGATCTCGACCTGCTCGTAGCGGAACATGCCCAGGTCGGACAGCACGAACTCGGTCCAGTCCTGGCGCAGGTTGCCGAAGAAGATCAGGCGCAGGCGGTCGCACAGCGGCTTGACCAGGATGCGCAGGGCCACGTCGGTGCAGTCGCGGTACCAGTCGGCGAAGGGGCGGTTCTCGCTGAATACCGGGCGCAGGGCTTCGAGCTGCTCGCCCTTGCGCGCGTTCTTCTGCTGCAGATGCTCGCGGAAGGCGGTGGCGACTTCCGGCTTGGAGAGCAGGTCGAACAGTTCGTCGAGCGTGAGGCTCGGGTTGGTGTCGACCCAGCCGGTGGCGAGAAGGTGGCTGGAAGCTTCGACTGGACAGCCGATTTCCGCATAGATCAGTTTGCTGGAGCGGAACAAATTCCCCTTGCGCATGACCATGCGTACGAACAGGGCGCGCGCATTCCGGGGCAGTGCGGGGAAGGCGGACAGGAAGGCGAGCTCGTCATCACTGAGCAGGTCGCGATAACGCTCGCCGATCCAGTCGAGGACGCGCTGGAAATTGTCCAGATAATAAAACTCGTTTTCCAGAACCCTGATCATTTCGTGCTGCCATACTGTGCTTATGTACAGTATAGCTCCACGGGGCATCAACCACCCAGCAATATCCCCATTTTTTGCCGGCAGTGGTGGCTTTTCGCCACGTTATTGATTCTGAGGTTTGGCCTTGCAGGCACCGTTCGGGCACAGCAGTTCGGTCATCTGCGAACCTTCGGGGGCGTGGCCGTTGGCGTGCACGATCACCGCGGAAATCAGTGCGACGTCGGCATCCACATGGCCGTCGGCGCCCTTGGCCGGGCTGGCCGGGCGCTGCGCCTTGGCCTGCGCGGGGCGGACCGCATTGCGGGCGACCGCTACCGGGCGCGGACGGGCGGGGGAGGCTAGCGGCCGGGCAGCCTGGCGCGGCTCGCCGGTGGCCAGTGTCGCGGGTTTGGACGCCGGTGTCCGGGCCATCGGGCGCGGCGCTGCGACCGGCACTGGTACCCGCACCGGCGGCAGCGTGGCCGGCTTGGCCGGCGCCGGTTTCAGCACGCGCATCGGGGGCACGTCATGTGCAGGCTCCTGGTCGACGATGACCGCCGCGCCGCCTGGTCGCGGCACGGGCGGCGCCGTGGTCGCGGCCATGGCGACCTGGCGCAGTGCAGGAGCCGCCTCGGGCAATGCGGGGGGCGGGGGATCGCTGCGGCCGCCTGCTGCGGCAGGCGGGGCCGCGCCCGCCAGCACCGGCTGGTCCAGCGGCAGCCCGGACGCGTCCAGGTTCACGCCATCATTGCCTGCCGCCAGCCACACCAGCATCCCGGTCAGGGCGAACGCCACGGCGCCGCTGGCGCCATACCATGCCAGCCGCCCGCCCGAAGCGGCGCCGGTCCCGCGCTTGCGCATGGGATCGCGCTCCAGCATCGCCAGGATGCTGTCCTCCCCGGAGGTGCGGCGAGGCGACATCAGGTTCGGACGCATGGACGGTGATTGATTTTCGTCTGTAGGCCGCACGGCGATACTCCTAAGATTGGTTCTTCCAATTCTGATTAGAAACAATCTTGGGGATAGCGATGATGATTTTTCTCGCCCTTCTGTACTTTTGTCTCGCATCCGGTGCAATCTGGCTTGCCCTGTTCCCGAACGGCCGTGCCTTTGTCGCGCGTGGCTTGTTCGCGTTGCGCCAGCGCCTGTCGCAGCGCGCGCTCGGCTGGCAGGTCGCGGGCAGCCGCTATGCCGGGAACGTGCGCGACGGGATGCCGGGCGACCCGCGCGGCAACCTGGTGCGCTTTGTCCGGCGCCACCGCATCGCCTGCGCCATCGGCGTGCCGGCAGTCCTGATCCCCTCGCTGCTGGCACTGGCCTTGAGCAGCCCGGCCATGCTGCCGGTGTACGAAGGGGGAAGCGCCATGCCGGATGCCCAAGTGGCAGCCCTGCTGCAGGGCGAGCGCCTGGTGCCGCCGGTGGCCTTGCCCCCAAGCGTCTTCAGTACCGTCGAGGTCACGCTGGTTCGGCCGACTCTGGTCAATGCCAGCCGCAACTGGGGCCTGCTGCATCCAGACTACAGCCAGCGCCTGCTGCTGGCCTTCAAGATCATGAAGGAAAAGCATGGCTACGAAATGGCGCTGCTCGAAGGCTACCGCAGCCCGGCGCGCCAGGACGAACTGGCTAGTGCTGGCAGCCACGTCACCAATGCGCGCGCCTTCCAGAGCTGGCATCAGTATGGCCTGGCCGCCGACTGCGCATTCTGGCGTGACGGCAAGCTGGTGATTTCGGAAAAGGATCCTTGGGCCATGCGCGGCTACCAGCTGTATGGGGAAGTGGCCGAATCGCTGGGCCTGACCTGGGGCGGGCGCTGGAAGATGATGGATTTTGGCCACACCGAGCTGCGCATGCGTGGCGTCATGCAGCGCTGAGGGGCTGCCCTTCGGCCCCGCCGCGCTTGGCCGGGCAACTATTGAGGCGTCGCAAAAGTTCTAGGGCACTGCCGTGCGAGCATTTCCTTTAGAACACTCCTCCAACCCACCCTCCTGGTCCCCCATGGCAAGAATCTGGCAGTTACTGACCGACAGCCGCGTGCTGGTCGTGATCGGCATCGCCGCGCTAGCGGCTTGCCTCCTCATCGGCGCCGACCTGATCGGCATCGACCTGATATGGGCCCTGATCGCAGGGCTCGCGCTGCTGGCCTGCTGGGGCATCGCCTGGGCCATCCGGCGCCATATCCGCGGCCGCGCCGCGCAGCAGCTCGGGGACGCCATCGTTCCGGGCGAAGACAAGACCGCGGCCGGGCCCGGCGGCGGCGAAGTCGCCATCCTGCGCAAGAACATGCTGGAGGCGATTTCCACCATCAAGACCTCCAAGCTCGGGCTCACGCGCGGCGCTTCGGCGCTCTACGAGCTGCCCTGGTACATGATCATCGGGAACCCGGCGGCGGGCAAAAGCAGCGCGATTGCCCGCTCCGGCCTGAGCTTCCCGATTCCCGGCAACAAGGCGCTGCAAGGCGTGGGCGGGACCCGCAACTGCGACTGGTTCTTCACGACCGATGGCATCCTGCTGGACACCGCCGGCCGCTATTCGGTGCAGGATGACGACCGCGAAGAGTGGTTCAGCTTCCTCGACCTGCTCAAGAGACACCGCAACAAGGCGCCGATCAACGGCATCCTGATTGCCGTCAGCGTGGCCGAACTGGTGGCCGGCCCCACCAGCGCCTCGCACGAACTGGCCAAGAGCCTGCGCACCCGCGTGCAGGAACTGACCGAACGCCTGGGCGTGCACGCGCCGGTCTATGTGGTGTTCACCAAGGCCGACCTGGTGGCCGGCTTCACCGACTTCTTCGCCGGCACCGAGCGCCTCGAGCGCGACCGGATCTGGGGCGCTACGCTGCGCTACAACCGCCGCAGTGCGCCCCAGGACGTGCTGGGCTTCTTCGACGAGCATTTCGACGAACTGTACGACGGACTCAAGGAAATGAGCCTGGCTAACATGGGCGCCAATCGCAGCACCCAGATGCGTCCCGGGGTGTTTACCTTCCCGCTGGAGTTCGCGGCCATCAAGACGCCGCTGCGCGCCTTCCTCTCCACGCTGTTCGAGGAAAACACCTACCAGTTCAAGCCCGTTTTCCGCGGGTTCTACTTCACCAGCGCGCTGCAGGAAGGCATCGTGCAGGATTTGTCGAGCAAGCGCGTGGCCAGCCGCTTCGACCTGGCGCTGCGCGAGCAGCAGGGCGGGGAAGTGGCCGAGCAATCCGGCTTCTTCCTGTTGGATTTGTTCCGCAAGGTGATCTTCGCCGACCGCGAGCTGGTCAAGCGCTATACCAACCCTTCCAGCGCGCGCTGGAGGGTGGCGGCCTTCTTCGGGGCGACCATCCTGCTCGGCTGTGCGCTGGGTGGCTGGAGCTGGTCCTATATGGGCAACCGGCAGCTGGTGGCGAACGTCGAGCAGGACCTGGCCAAGGTAGCGAAGCTGCAGGCCGGGCGTATCGACCTGCAGTCGCGCCTGGAAGCGCTCGACATCCTGCAGGACCGCATCGAGCAGCTCGACAAATACCGCAAGGAGAAGCCGTGGGCGCTGGCCTTCGGCCTGTACCAGGGCGAGACGCTCGAACGCAAGCTGCGCGACGAATACTTTGCCGGCGTGCGGGCGGTGATGGTGGAGCCGGTGACGACCTCGCTGGAAGCCATGCTGGCCGAGGTCAACGCGAATGCCGCCCAGCTGGCGCCGGTGGCGCAGCTGGATGGACCGGCGGCCGGCGCTCCGGCAACGGCAGGACAAACGGCGCCGGCTGCCGGCCAGCCGTACCAGAGCGTCTCGGCCACCAGCGTCGCCGACGCCTATAACGCCCTCAAGACCTATCTCATGTTGGGCGACAAGAATCACGCCGAGCCGGGCCACCTGAACGACCAGCTGACGCGCTACTGGCGCACCTGGCTCGAAGCCAACCGCGGCAACATGCCGCGCGAGCAGATGATCCGCAGCGCCGAACGGCTGCTGACCTTCCACCTCTCGCAGATCAATGACCAGGCCTGGCCGCAGATGACGCTCAAGCTCGGCCTGCTCGACAGCACCCGCGAGCACCTGCGCCGGGTGGTGCGCGGCACGCCGGCGCGCGAGCGGGTCTACAACGACATCAAGACCCGCGCCGCCACACGGTATCCGGCGGTGACCGTCGCGCGCATCGTGGGCGAACAGGACCACGCCCTGGTCGCCGGCAGTCATGCGGTCAGCGGCGCCTTTACCCGCGAAGCCTGGAACAAGTTCGTGCTGGGGGCCATCAAGGACGCGTCCAACAGCGAAGCATCGAGCGCCGACTGGGTGCTGAAAACCGTGTCCAAGGACGACCTCACGCTGGAAGGCAGCCCGGAGCAGATCCAGAAGGCGCTGATCGACCTGTACAAGGCCGAGTATGCGCGCGAGTGGCTGAAATTCGTGCAGGGCGTGGCCATCGCCGACCTGAAGGGCTTCGACGCCAGCGTGCAGGCCATGAACCGCCTGGGCGATCCGCAGTCCTCGCCGATCGCCAAGCTGTTGAAGACGATCTACGATGAAACCATCTGGGACAATCCGGGCGCGCTCGGCGCAGGCCTGAGCAAGACCGAGCGTGGCTTCGCCGACTGGTTCAAGGAGAAGATCCTGCGCCGCGCGCCCTCGGACGCGCGCACCCTGGCCAACGTGGTCGACCCGGCGGCGCTGCTCGGGCAGCAGCAGGGCGCGGGTCCGATCGGGCGCGAGTTCGCCGGCGTCGCGCGCCTGGTCGGCGCCAAGGAGAAGGACGCCTCCCTGATGACCGGCTACCTCGACGCCCTGTCGAAACTGCGCACCCGCCTGAATGCGCTGAAAAACCAGGGCGACCCGGGACCGGGCGCCAAGCAGTTCATGCAGCAGACTTTAGAGGGCAGCGGCTCCGAACTGGCCGATGCGCTGCGCTACGTGGATGAGCAAATGCTGACCGGGATGAGCGATTCGCAGAAAGGGGCCCTGCGACCGCTGCTGGTGCGTCCGCTGATGCAGACCTTCGCCATGATCGTGCTGCCCTCCGAGGCCGAGATCAACAAGACCTGGCAGGTGCAGGTCGTCGAGCCCTTCCAGCGCTCCCTGGCCGGCAAATACCCGTTCGCGGCCGGCGCCAGCGTCGAGGCGACCCCGGACGAGATCGGCCAGATCTTCGGACCGCAGGGCGAGGTGGCGAAGTTCGTGAATACCGCCATGGGCCCGCTGGTGGTGCGCCGTGGCGACGTGCTGGCGGCCCGCACCTGGGCCGACATCGGCATCACGCTGGCGCCGCAGGCCGTCTCGGGCTTCCCGGGCTGGGTTGCGCCGCTGTCGTCGAAAGGCGTGGCGACCGACAGCGGCCCGCAGACCGTGTTCCAGATCCTGCCGCAGGCTGCACCGGGCACGCTGGAGTACACGCTCGACATCGATGGCCAGCAGCTGCGCTATAAGAATACGCCCCCCAGCTGGACCAACATGGTCCATCCGGGGCCACAGGGCATGGCGGGCGTGCGCATCACAGCGGTCACATTTGACGGGCGCACGGTGGAACTGTTCAACGAACCTGGCCAGTCGGGCCTGAAGCGCATGATCGACGCGGCCCAGAAGAAGCGCAAGGATGGCGGCGTGTTCGAGCTGCGCTGGAGCGCGCAGAACGTGGCGGTGTCGGTCGACCTGAAAATCGTCAGCAGCGCCGCGGCCAATGGCAGCGGCGAGCAGGGCGCGGGTTTCCGCGGCTTGCGCCTTCCGCCGACCATCGTCGGCCGCGCGCCCGAGCTGGCGCCGAACCAGCCGGCGCTGGCTGCCACCAGTGGGGGCCAGTGATGCGCGGCCCTGCTTCGGAACGGATCGGCTATTTCGGCAAGGTCCCGGCCCGCGCCGACTTCGTCAAACTGGCCGACGACCCGGCCGCGATCGCGATGCTGGACCGCTGGCTGGCCCAGGTGATGACACAGCTAGCCGAGGACGCACGCTGGCGCATCAACTACGACGCCATGCCGCCGGTGAGCTTCGCCCTGGTGGGCCCGGCGCGCCGGCATGCGGTGGCCGGGCACCTGCTGGCCAGCCACGACCAATCCGGGCGGCGCTTTCCTTTCCTGGCCGCCCGCACCCACGAGGTCACCGACCCTGCGGCTTTCGTCACGCGCTGTCCGCTGGCCTTCGGGCCGCTGTGGTCTTTTCTCGAGACGATGTGCCCGCGCGTGCTGTGCGAAGCCGATCCCGTACCGCACCTGCAGGCGATCGCGGACGCCGCCATCACGCTGGGCGATGCCGAGCCGACCCTGTCGCACCTGCTGGCCAACGGCACGGTCGGCTCGCTCGGCGCGCTGCTGGGCGAGCGCCAGTTCGCGCGCATGCTGCTGGCACTCGGGCTGCTGCTGCAGCCGGTGATGCACAGCCAGCCGACCGAGTTGCACAAGAGCCTGGTGCTGCCGCTGCCGAACGATGCGCAAGCGCGCTATCCAGTGTCGGCTTTCTGGCTGCAGCTGGTGGCGCCTTTCCTGCGCCGCGCCAGCTTCGACCTGGCGATTTTTATTACCCGCCAGGAGGGCAGGCCGGTGCTGGTGATCGGCTTTTGCGCCGCGCTGGCCGAGACGCTGCGCGGGCTGGTCGATCCGCTGGTCGGGGCCGAGCAGCAGGTGCGCCTGACCGATACCGGCTGGATCGACGAGCAGCTCTATATCGATACCGATGTGCGCTCGCTGGCCAGCTACCTGGCGCAGTCTGACCTGCCGCTGGGGCTGGCGAGCGACATGTTCATGAAGACCTTCATTGGAGCCGCGCCGTGAGACCACCCGTGAAACCAGCAGCACTGCTGCTTGCTGCCCTGTTCTCCGCCGGCGCCGCCCACGCCCAGGAGCCACCGATTGTCGTCAGCGGCACCGTGGCCGACGAACCGACCAAGGCCGCGCTGCTCGAGCGCCTGCGCATCGTCTACGGGGCCGCGCGGGTAGTCGACCAGCTCTCGGTCGGCACCGTGGCCACGCCGGCCGCTTGGGGCGAGTATGTGGCCAAGCTGATCAACCCCAACCTGAAGCTGGTCAGCCGCGGCCAGCTGAAGGTCGACGGCAACAGCGTCAGCCTGCGCGGCGACGTCGTCAACGAGGAGCAACGCCAGCAGATCGCCACCGACATCGCCTCCACCCTGAACCCGACCTACACCGTCAACAACGGGCTGCGCGTGGCCGCCTCGCAGCAGGGCGTGCTCGACGCGGCGCTGGCGGACCGGATCATCGAGTTCGAGTCTGGCAAGGCGACGCTGACCGAAGCCGGCATGACGGTGCTCGACCAGATGAGCACCGCGATGCAGAAGCTTAAAGGGGTGAAGGTCGAGGTCATCGGGCATACCGACAACGCCGGCTCGCGCGCCGGCAACCTGTCGCTCAGCCAGGCGCGCGCGGAGGCCGTAAAGACCTACATCGTCGGCAAGGGCATTGCCGCGGACTCGATCGCGGTGTCGGGGGAGGGGCCGGACCGGCCGGTGGCGGATAACCGGACGGCGGAGGGGAAGGACAGGAACCGGCGGATCGAGTTCAAGGTGATTCAGTAGGCTGTTCAACGAACTTGGGTTCCGGCCTGCGCCGGAGCGACGGACTACCGGCCCAGGTAGAAACAAGCTTAGCGCTGTTCTTATGTTGACCTGGAAACCGTCGTCCCGGCGCAGGCCGGGACCAAGTGCATCGCATGCAACCGACACTGACTACGGCAAGGTAATCGTCACATGCGCCGCCTTCGGCGGCAGCTTCACCAAATCGTTGTACTGCGCCATCGCCGTCCCGGTTTCGTTCGACAGCGCCGTCCGGAAGCCGAGATAGGCGCCCAGTCCCGCCACCATGAACACCGCCCCCAGTACCCACAGCGACAAGTCGCTCTGCAGCCGGTTTACCACCTGGTCGGGCCGTTCCGCATGCGGTGCGAAACCGCGGGTGCGGCCGCGCATGCGGGCGATCTCGTCGCCCAGGCGCGCCACCAGGTAGTCCAGCTTGTCGCGGCCATCGAGCGCATAGCGGCCCTGGAAACCGAGCAGCAGGCACATATGGAAGACTTCCAGCGCTTCCACGTGCACCTGGCCCTTGGCGCGCAGGTCTTCCAGCCGGTGGAAAAAATGCTCGCCGGCGAGCTGGTCGCCGAACACGCGCAACTGCAGCGGGCGGGTTTCCCAGGCTTCGCGCACCTCGAAGGTCGAGCGCAGGATGATTTCGTCTACCGCCGAGCAGAATGCGTACTTGGCGGCGGTCACGTCATCGGCCGAGATGCCGAGCGCCTTGGCGTTGCGGTCGACGTCGGCCAGGAAGGCCGTCATGTTGTCGGCAAAGGCCACCTTGTCCTGCGGGCCGCAGCCGTTCTTGAGCAGGAACAGGGCGTAGAAGCCCTCGTACATGATGTCGGACAGGCGCTGGGGCGGGCGCGCCTGCTGCTGGCCGGGCTGGGGCGCGACGCGCCGTTCGACGAAGGCGTTCATGCCGCCACCGCAATCAGTTCGACGCGCAGGTCGCGGATCCCGTTCGGGACATGCCCGTTCGGGACGTAGACCGAGATCGCCTGCGCTTTGAGCATCGTTTCATACAGCATGCCGCGGTTCTCCAGGATGAAGTAATAGGTATCGGGCCGCACCGGCACCGCTGCAGGCACCTGCGGCGCATGCACCAGCTTCACGCCGGGCAGGGCCGACAGGACGAACTTGTCGACGTCTTCCGGCGCGCCCACCTTGAACTGCAGGGGCACCACGTCCACCAGCTGCAGGGCCGGCATGTCGGCCGCCACCGCCAGGTAGAGCGTGGTCTGCAGGTTGATGCGCCCAGAATCGAGCGCGCCGAGGTAGTACGAAGGCCGTTCGCGGTTCAGGACGATCGTGAAATAGCGCGACGAGATCACGGTGTCCAGCAGGTCGCGGATGATGCCATCGAGCTTCGCAAACTGCGGGCCGGGATCAGCGTGCACGTAGGCGGGGAGGTCTTCCAGCCGGTAGCTGCGCGAATACGTCATCAGGCCGCCCGCTAGCGACAGCAGCTCGCCGAACAGGCGTTCCGGATGCAGGTCGCGGTGGCCCAGGTAGTGCGACAGCGCCGCATAGCCGGTGCTGGCGGTATGCAGTAGCCAGAAGGCCGAGACGTCGCCGCCGCGGATCTCGATCACGTTCTTGCTCGGCTCGCGCAAATGCCCGTACAGGGCGTTGACCTTGGCCAGCAGCTTCTCCATCAGCCGCGCCAGGTTCAGGTGCAGGCCGGGAGCGGCGTCGATCGACAGGCTGGGCGGCACGAAGGACGGATCGGCCTCGAAGCCGCCGGTCGCCATGCGCCGCAGCCGCACCAGCGGGAAGCTGTCGTAGGCTTCGAGCGGCTCGGTATCGGCCACCAGCTTGAGCGACTTGCGCAGGTAGGTAATCGGCGCCTCGGCGGCGGCGGTGTACAGGTCCTGGGTGTCGCGATCAATGCTGGAGAAGCGCGCATCGGGATGTATCTCGCCCGGGCCATCCGCCGCGCTGCCGTGCTGGCAGTTTTCGCCATACGCCTTCAGCGAGGGCAGGGCGGCATGGAAGGTGACGGTCTGCAGCCCGGCCGGCAGTTCGCCCAGGCGCACCTGCAGGGGCAGGGGATCGCCGCTCGGCGCCCGGTAGACTTCGCCGTCGGGGAACAGGATCGACAACTCCTCGACGCGCAGCACGTCGTGGCGCAGCGCGTCATGGTCGACGGTCAGCTTGCGCACCCCCCAGGCATAGGGGTGCAAGGCGCAGGCGGTCTGGTTCAGGCGCGCCTCATGGTAGCGGTCCTGCTGCTGGAAATGCTGCGGCCGCAGGAAGAGGCCTTCGCCCCAGAGTAGTTTCGCCGGCATGCTCACATCGACCTCGCCTTCAGTGCTCAAGATGCACCCTGAAATTCCTAGATTGGCGGAAACAACAACCGCTTCATTGACAGCGCACAGAAGAAAGCGTCGATGCCTCGGAACTGCCACCCACCGTCATGGCGCAGGCATGCATACCAAGCGTCAGACCATTGCGTTCGGCCTCGGCCGCGGGGAAGCTGGTGCGCCAGCGCCGCTCGGCCGGGCGCTGGAACAGGGCCACCACGGCCAGGTGGGCGGCTTCGCGGCTGACCTTCTCCGTCACTTCGTAGCGCTGGCCGGGCACCAGCATGATTTCGCGCACCTCGACCAGGTCGCCGCCCAGGCTCTCGCGCTCGGCCTGCGGGCTCAGGAAAGCGGCATAGGGCGCCTGCTCGAAAGCCTCCTTGTGGCGCAGCTTGTACAGCCGCACGGTCAATGCCAGCGGCTGGCCGTTCTTGTCGACGTTCAGCTTGCTCGACGCGTGCAGGCGCAGCGACACGGTGCGCGGCGGCTTTTGTGCATCCGGCAGCTCGGGCGGCTTGCGCAAGCCGGTGGCCTCGAGCGCCGCATTGGCTAGAGTGTTGCTGCCGCAGCCGGCCAGGAGCGCGCTCGACACCAGCGTCGCCAGCAGAAAACCTGTTCTCATCGCCGTTTCCTTTAATCAAATCTGCGAGGTCAAGCTCGGATTGAACCGGACTGGCGCGGGCCTGCCGTGATCCCGCGCAAGCTCAAGGCAAGGCGCGCCGCTTTGAGGCGAACTCGGCATTGATTGACAGTGCGCAATTTCGCGCAAGCGCCGATGAGAATAATGGTGGCTGGTTTAACTGTCGTGGAGAATCAGCATGATGTTGAAACGCTTGATGCCGTTGATCGTGGGAGTCGTCGCCCTGGCCGGGTGCGCCAGCGGCCCGGAAATTGCTAGCAGCCGGTCGAATGCTCCCGTCGGGGAACAGGTTTTCACCGAAGCCGACAAGGCCATCGCGGCCAAACAGGAAGAGAAAGCCTATGCCATGCTGAAGGCCGCCAGCGACGCCCACCCGGTCGACAAGCGGCCATGGGTGAAGATGGCGCAGATCCGCTTCAATGCCGGCGTCTATGGCGAAGCGATCACGAATGCGCACGAAGCGCTGGAGCGCGATCCGGATGATCACGTAGCGCATAGCATCGTCGCCGTCAGCGGCTTGCGCGTGGCGAGCAAGGCGCTGGCCGACCTGACCCGCAAGAACAACCTGAACGGCGATGTGAAGAGCGAAGCGCAGGACTTGGCCAAGCTGCTGCGCACCAGCTTGGGCGAACAGGAACTCTTCAAGAAGGGTGACGCTGCGAAGACCACCCCGGTGCGTGTGCGCGCCCAACGGGACTCCTCCGTGACCCCAACCAAGGCCGCCAGCAATACCACCAGCAGCAGCAACGACAAGGACCCATTCAGCGGTCTCAAATAATCCCACGGCCGGCGCCGCCGGCCCATCACCATCCCCCGCAACCTGGAGTCGACATGGCCAAGAGTGAAAGCGTCCAGAAACGCTTGCAGAAGGTGCGCGCGCCGCGCGTGCAAATGACGTACGACGTCGAGATCGGCGACGCGACCGAAAACAAGGAACTGCCCTTCGTCGTCGGCGTGGTGGGTGACTTCGGCAACGACCCGGCAGCCGAGAAGAAGCGCCTGAAGGACCGCAAGTTCGTGAATGTTGATGCCGGCAATTTCGACGAAGTGCTGGGCGCGGTCGCCCCGGTGGCCAGCTTCAAGGTGGACAACCACCTGTCCCAGGACGGCAGCCAGTTCGGGGTGGAACTGCAGTTCAAGTCGATGGACGATTTCCGTCCGGAGTCGGTGGTGCGGCAGGTGAAACCGCTGAGCGGCCTGCTGGACGCCCGCACCAAGCTGGCCGACCTGCGCAACAAGCTGGCAGGGAACGACAAGCTCGAGGACATCCTCAGCGAGGTGCTGGGCAATACCGAGAAACTCGATGGCCTGCGCAAGCAGGCGACTGAAGACAAGGAGGCCTGAGATGGCGGCCGTCCTCGAAAACGCAAGCGGCAAGGCCCTACCTTCGCTGGAGCTGGAAACCTCGCTGCTCGACCAGATCGTCGAGCAGAGCCGGGTGGCGAAATCCAGCAGCGAGCACGAACGCGCGCGCGACATCATCTCGGAGCTGGTGACCCAGGTCATGCAGGGCACGATGATCATGTCGAACAACCTGTCGGCCACCATCGATGCGCGCCTGGCGGAACTCGACCGCATGATCTCCGAACAGCTCTCGGCGGTGATGCATGCCCCCGAATTCCAGAAGCTCGAGCGCAGCTGGACCGGCCTGAATTACCTGGTCAAGAACAGCGCCACGGGAGCCAACCTGCAGGTGCGCATGCTCAACGCCAGCAAGCGCGAGCTGGTGAAGGACTTCCAGACGGCGATGGAGTTCGACCAGAGCACCATGTTCAAGAAGGTGTATGAAGAAGAATTCGGCACCTTCGGCGGCGCCCCCTACGGCACCCTGATCGGCGACTTCGAGATCTCGCGCCAGCCCGAAGACATCTACTTCCTCGAGCAGATGTCGCACGTGGCCGCCGCCAGCCATGCGCCTTTCATCACCTCGGCCTCGCCCGAGCTGTTCGGCGTCGACAGCTTCGGCGACCTGGGCAAGCCGCGCGACCTGGCCAAGGTGTTCGACACCGTCGAATACGCCAAGTGGAAGACCTTCCGCGAATCCGAAGACGCGCGCTACGTCGGCCTGACCCTGCCGCGCTTCCTCGGCCGGCTGCCCTACCACCCGGCCGACGGCATGGCCACCGAGGGCTTCAACTATGTGGAAGACGTGGATGGCAGCGACCACCAGAAATACCTGTGGTGTAACGCCGCCTATGCGTTTGCCTCGAAGCTGACCAAGGCCTTCGAAGACTATGGCTGGTGCGCGGCGATCCGCGGGGTCGAGGGCGGCGGCCTGGTGGAAAACCTGCCGGCCCATACCTTCAAGACCGACGAGGGCGAAGTCGCGCTCAAATGCCCGACCGAGCTGGCGATCACCGACCGCCGCGAAAAGGAGCTGTCGGACCTGGGCTTCATCTCCATGGTCCATTGCAAGAACACCTCGTATGCGGCGTTCTTCGGCGCGCAGTCGGCCCAGAAGGCCAAGAAGTACAACAACGAGGCCGCCAATGCGAATGCCGTGCTGTCGTCGCAGCTGCAGTACATCTTCGCGGTCTCGCGCATCGCCCACTACATGAAGGCCATGATGCGCGACAAGATCGGCAGCTTCGCCGCCGCCTCCAACGTCGAGGACTACCTGAACCGCTGGCTGACCCAGTACGTGCTCCTGGACGACAACGCGAGCCAGGACCAGAAGGCCCAGTTCCCGCTGCGCGAAGCCAGCGTGCAGGTGTCGGAAGTGCCGGGCCGCCCGGGTGTCTTCCGCGCGGTGTCCTTCCTGCGTCCGCACTTCCAGCTCGACGAGCTGTCCGTTTCGCTCCGACTGGTCGCGGAGCTTCCCCAATCGACCAAGGCTTAAGCAGTTTTCTCAACGTGAATGGAGTAGAACATGGCAATTGACGTATATCTGCAGATCGATGGTATCAAGGGCGAATCGATGGACGACCGGCACAAGGACTGGATCGAGTGCATTGCCGTGGACTGGGGCGTGACGCAGCCGCGTTCGGCGACTGCCTCGACCGGCGGTGGCCACACCGCCGAGCGTTGCGAACACGAAGAGATCAAGCTGAAGAAGCTGGCCGACCTGGCTTCGCCGATCCTGCTGCAAACCTGCTCGGCCGGCAAGACCATCCCGAAGGCCAAGCTGGAATTCATGCGCGCAGATGGCCAGGGCGAGCGCATCAAGTACTTCGAGATCGAACTGGAAAACGTCCTGATCGGCGCTGTGCAGCCGAGCGTCAAGGAGGGCAGCATCATCCAGGAAGAAGTGGGCCTGAAGTTCTCGAAGATCAAGTGGAAGTACACCCAGCAGAAGATCACCGGCGGCGCCGGCGGTAATACCTCGGGCGGCTGGGACCTGGCGGCCAACAAGGTCGTCTGACCGGGCGGCAGCACGCCTGCGCGCGGCGCCACGCAGCTCACAGCGCGGCGCCGCGCTTCTTTTTGGGAGGGAGCATGAAGGGCTTTACCCCGGGCCTGCTGGATCGCCTGATGGACGAGCGCCCGCCTGAATCCGCCGGCGCCCCGGTCGGCTGCGAGCAGCTCAAGGACAGCGTGGCACGCGACCTGGAGGCGCTGCTCAATACGCGGCTGGCTTTTGACCCGGCGATCCTGAGCGGCTATCCGGAAGCGCGCGGCTCGCTCCTGCACTACGGCCTGGCGGATGTCGCCGGCTACTGCCTGACCAGCAGCATCGACCGCGCCGCCGTCTGCGCCAGCATCCAGGACGCGATCGAAGCCCACGAACCGCGCCTGCGCGACGTCACTGCCACGCTCGAACTCGACCAGGGCAGCGTCAACCGGCTCAATTTCGCCATCCACGCCCGGCTCGCCGTGTCTCCTGCGGCCGAACCGGTGAACTTCAATGCGGTGCTGCAGCCGTCGTCGCTGCATTACGCCGTCAAGCGCAACCGTTAGGGCGCGAGGGGACGACCCTTCGGCTCACCCATCATTCCAAGGACACCATACGATGGACATCAATCTCAAGACCCTGATCGGCAAGCTGAACGACACCACCCGCGCCGCCGCCACGCGCGCCGCGTCCATCTGCGTCGGCCTGGGACAGTACGAAGTCGAGATCGAACACCTGTTCCTGGGTCTGATCGAGCAGCCGGGCAGCGACCTGGCCACCATCGCCCAGGCCTGCGACATCAGCCTGACCGGCCTGGAGACCGATTTGCGCAACGAGGTTGCGCGCTTCGCCACCGGCAGCGCGCGCACGCCGGTGTTCTCGCGCCACCTGCCCGCATTGTTCGAGCATGGCTGGTTGATTGCCTCCCTGGGAACGCCGCCCCACCAGATCCGCAGCGGCCACATGCTGCTGGCGCTGCTCACCGAGCCTTCGCTGGCCCAGCTCGCGCAACGCGCTTCGCCGCTGTTCCGCAAATTCCCGATCGACCGCCTCAAGCACGATTTCCAGAAGATCACGCGCGGCTCGCAGGAAGCGCAGCTCGTTGCCATCGAGGTGCAGGAGACCGCGGGCGACGCGGCCGGCGAGATCGCGGCGGGACCGGCGCGCAGCACGCCCGCGCTCGACCAGTACACCACTTGCCTGACCCAGCGCGCACGCGACGGCCGGGTCGATCCGGTGATCGGGCGCGATCCCGAGATCCGCCAGGCCATCGACATCCTGATGCGCCGGCGCCAGAACAACCCGATCCTGACCGGCGAGGCAGGCGTGGGCAAGACCGCCGTGGTCGAGGGCCTGGCCCTGCGCATCGCCCTGGGCGACGTGCCGGAAGTGCTGCGCGGTGTCGAGATCCATACCCTTGACATGGGCCTGCTGCAGGCCGGCGCCAGCGTCAAGGGCGAGTTCGAGAACCGCCTCAAGAACGTGATCGACGAGCTGAAACGCAGCCCGCACGCGATCATCCTGTTCATCGACGAGGCCCACACCATGATCGGGGCGGGCGGCGCGGCCGGCCAGAACGATGCGGCCAATTTGCTGAAACCCGCGCTGGCACGCGGCGAGCTGCGCACCATCGCCGCCACCACCTGGAGCGAATACAAAAAGTATTTCGAGAAGGACGCCGCGCTGGCGCGCCGCTTCCAGGTGATCAAGGTCGAGGAGCCGGACGAGCCGACCGCCAGCGCCATGCTGCGCGCCATGGCGCCGCTGATGGAAAGCCATTTCGGCGTGCGCATCCTGGACGAGGCCGTGATTGAGGCCGTGCGCCTGTCGCACCGTTATATCAGCGGCCGCCAGCTGCCGGACAAGGCAATCAGCGTGCTGGACACCGCCTGCGCCAAGGTCGCACTGGGCCAGAGCGCGACCCCGGCGGCACTGGAAGACTGCACGCGCCAGATCGAGCGCATCGACGCGCAGGTAGCGTCGCTGGTGCGCGAAGCCAGTGCCGGCGCCTGCCACGAGGCAAAGATCGCGGGCTTGCGCCAGCAGCGCGCTGGCCTGGACGACGAACGCATCGGCCTGCAGCGCCGCTGGGACGAGGAGCAGCGCATCGCCGCCGAAATCGGCGAGATGCGCACCGCGCTGGAGGAGGGCAGGACCCAAGACGCCACCGCACTGCGCGCCCGCCTTGAAACCCTGCGCGGCCTGCAGGGCGAGTCCCCGCTGGTGCCGGTGCAGGTGGACGGCCACACGGTCGCGGAAATCGTCGCCAGCTGGACCGGCATCCCACTGGGCCGCATGGTCAAGGACGAACTGCGCACCGTGGTCAACCTGCAGTCGCTGCTGGACGAGCGCATCCTGGGCCAGTCGCAGGCCAGCGGCGCGGTGGCCCAGCGGGTGCGTACGGCGCGCGCCAACCTGGACGACCCGAACAAGCCGAAGGGCGTATTCCTGTTCGTCGGCACCTCGGGCGTGGGCAAGACCGAGACCGCGCTGGCGCTGGCCGACATCCTGTACGGCGGCGAGCGCAAGCTCATCACCATCAACATGAGCGAATACCAGGAAGCGCACAGCGTATCAAGCCTGAAAGGCTCGCCGCCGGGTTATGTCGGCTATGGCGAGGGCGGGGTGCTGACCGAGGCGGTGCGGCGCAATCCCTACAGCGTGGTGCTGCTCGACGAGGTGGAGAAGGCCCATGCCGACGTGCTGGAGCTTTTCTTCCAGGTCTTCGACAAGGGTGTGCTGGACGATGCCGAAGGACGCCAGATCGACTTCCGCAACACCATCATCATCCTGACCTCGAACGTGGGTTCAAGCCAGATGATGGGGGCCTGCCTGAACAAGCCCTCGAGTGAAGTGCCGGACCCCGGGCAGCTGGCAGAGCTGATCCGCCCGCAGTTGATGAAGCATTTCAAGCCGGCCTTCCTGGGACGCCTGACCGTGGTGCCGTTCTACCCGATCCGCGACGAGGTCTTGACCCGGATCATCCGGCTCAAGCTGGACCGCATCAAGGCGCGCGTGCTGGACAACCACCGCGCACGTTTTGAATATGACGAGGCGCTGGTGTCGGCGGTGCTGAGCCGCTGCACCGAAGTCGATTCGGGCGCGCGCAATGTCGACAACATCCTGAACGGCACCCTGCTGCCCGAGATCGCCGACAGCGTGCTGGCGCAGATGGCGGACGGTGGCGCCATCTCACGGGTGAAGGTCAGCGCGACCAAGGCCGGGAAGTTCAAGTATGCGATCGATGCGGCTAACGTCACCCAGGAGACAGCATGTTGAATGTGGATAAACTGCTGGTCCCGATCAGCATGGACCGGCCCTGCGGCGAGGACCTCGCGTTCTCGCCCGATGTCGACGCCATCAACCGTGCGCGCCAGGCCGACGATCCGTCGATCGAGCAGGGCGCCTGGGTCACCACGCTGAAGGAAGCCGACTGGAAGTTCGTCTCGAAGCGCTGCATCGAACTGCTGGAGGCGCGCAGCAAGCACCTGCAACTGGCGGTCTGGCTGGCCGAGGCGAGCGCCAGGACGGCCGGGCTGCGCGGCCTGGCCGGCAGCCTGCGGCTGGTGGCCGGCCTGTGCGAACGCTATTGGGACGGCGCGCATCCGCTGCCGGACGAAGATGGCCACGAGCGCCGCATCGGCAACCTGGCCTGGATCGCGGCGCGCATTGCGCCGCTGGTCAAGGAGGTCCCGGTGGCCGACGGCGTCACCATGATCGCCTGGGAAGCGGCGCGCGCGCGCGGGCTGGACGCGGTGGCCGAGCTCGAGGCGGCGCGCTCGCGGGCCCCGGCTGCTGCGCGCCAGGCGCTGCTGCTCGACGCCGAGGACTGCATTGCTGCGCTGGCCGAACTCGAACGCGTGGTCGACGAGCGGCTCGGCGCGGATGGCCCGAGTTTCGGCGCGGGCAGGGCGGCCCTGCGCGACCTGGCCGACATGGTGGCGCCGCCGTCAGCCCCGGCGGCGGCGATCCAGGTGCAGCCGGCAGCGCAGGGAACTGCGGTCGCGATGGCGCCTGGCATATCCATGCGGGTGCTGGATGGCCCGCTGCAAAGCCGCGAACAGGCCCTCGCGCAGCTGCGCGGCGTGGCCGAATTCTTCCGCCGCACCGAGCCGCACAGCCCGGTCGCCTACCTGGCAGAAAGAGCCGCGCGCTGGGGCGAACAGCCTCTGCACGCATGGCTGCGCTCGGTCATCAAGGACGACGCGTCGCTGGCGCGGCTGGAGGATTTACTGGGGATTGAAGCTGAAGGATGAAGCAGAGAACCGAGGCAGGAATGTGAAAGAAAATTTCATGTAGCGTAAAAAATGAAATTTTCTTTCACGGGCAGGCGGACTAGCCGACGGCTATTCCGCCTTTTTTTCCATTCCCGGCTGGACCATCGAGCTGGCCTTGGCGATCTGCTCTTCGACCGTCTGGACGGCCTGGCGGGTGGCTTGTGTCACCTGCTCATAGCCCTTGAAGGCATTGTCGATCGCCGTCTTGATGATTTCGACGGCGTTTTCGGAACCCGGTTTCACGTTCTGGGTGACGTCGTAGATCAGCGCCGACAGGGTGCTCCTGGCTTCGGCCACATGGGTGTCGGCGGCCTGGCGGAATTCCTGGTGCATCTCGTCGATGATGGTCTTCATCTGCTCGCGGTACTCGGTGGCGCCCGCGGCGCCCGGCTGCATGCGGGCATGCAGTGCCGCGATCGCCGCTTTCGGGTCGCTGGCCCTGGCCATCTCCTGGCTGGCGGCAATCGAGCCTTCCATCGAGCTCTTCGCTACATTCATGTTCAGCGCCACTACCTGTTCCACGCCTTTCACCGTCTTGCTGGCGAGGGCGTTAAAGGTCTGCATCTGCAGGTCGAACAGGGTCTTGGTGGCGTTGGCGAACTGCTCCGGACTGGTGAACATCGGTGTCTCCTCCGTATGATTGGAATGGATCGTTTGAGCTGCGCTTGCTACCCCATTATTTAGCAACAATGAGTTTTTCGCAACGCGCGTCCCGATACGGGCCGGCAGATTTTTCCCAACCCGGTCCGAGCGGGGTCTGCGAACACGCGAACGCGCCGTTGAGTTTGCTGCGCCACTGGAACCAGGGCGCCGGGCCCGCCAGCGCGGTATTCGCCGCGAGAACGAGGATCAGGAGACTAGGGACAATGTATTTCATGGCTAGTCGAGCTTACCCCGATGGTGCCGCAAGTCAAGCGGCGCATTGAGCTTCCCATGATGGGGAGGTGTATCTTCTGGAGGAAACGACAGGAGATCACCATGCGCCAGGGAGAAACGTTGCGAAACATCGGGGATGCCGCCAAAGCCTCGGGCGTATCGGCCAAGATGATCCGCCACTACGAATCAATCGGGCTGGTCGAACAAGCCAGGCGCACCGAGGCCGGCTACCGGCTGTACACCGGACAGGACGTGCGCGTGCTGCAGTTCGTGCACCGCGGGCGCGCGCTCGGCTTCTCCCTCGACCAGATCGGCAAGCTGCTTGGCCTGTGGCGCGACCAGGACCGCGCCAGCGCCGACGTGCGTGCGCTGGCGCGCAGCCATATCGCCGAACTGGATAGAAAGATCGCGGAGATGGAAGCGATGCGGCGTGCCTTGGTGGCGTTGGCCGCTTCCTGCCATGGCGATGCGCGCTCGAGTTGCCCGATCCTGGACGACCTCGCGGCGAACTAGAAAAGGAGATGCACAACGCAAAACGCCGTAAGCCTTTTTCAAAGCTTACGGCGTTTTGCGGGATTTACATCCAGGTAGAGTTTGGTGCCCACGGAGGGACTCGAACCCCCACACCTCGCGGCACATGGACCTGAACCATGCGCGTCTACCAATTCCGCCACGTGGGCACTGATGCTGCTACTGCTACTGCAAACACAAACAACGGTAAAGATTTATTCAACTGCAAACTTCTGCGGAAAACATCTCCGGTAGAGTGGTGCCCACGGAGGGACTCGAACCCCCACACCTCGCGGCACATGGACCTGAACCATGCGCGTCTACCAATTCCGCCACGTGGGCATTGGTGCTGCAATTGCTACTACGGTGCTGCTTTTGTCGCTCCGGCGGAAACCCGCCGGGCCTACGATACTGCTACGGACAACTGCCGGTAGAGTGGTGCCCACGGAGGGACTCGAACCCCCACACCTCGCGGCACATGGACCTGAACCATGCGCGTCTACCAATTCCGCCACGTGGGCACTGAACTGCTTACTCTGCTACAATAGCAGGCTTTGTCATTTTTCGCTAGATCAACTTTCGCCGGTCATCGCGTCAAACCCACCTCCTGCTACTGCCTGCTCTCCCGCTGCGGCTTGCGCCCCTTGCTGAAGAGACCGAGATTATAGCGGAAGGATTGCAAAAGTCAAAGACCTGCCGCGGCGAGTTTCCCCGGGCACGCTTGGCTCCAACTGTTAGGCGAATCCCCGCGTCCTCCGTTACACTACGCCTGTCAAGGTGTCAATCAGACACAATTCCCCGGCTTCGCAAATGGCGGCGCCCACAATCAAGAGAAATAAGAAAACGATTTGAAGCAACCTACTCATACCATTCCGAGCCGCGAGGAAATCCTCGCCGTCTTTCGTACTGCCACCGGCCCGCTCGATGCGGCCGAATTGGCGCGTAGCCTGAAGGTCAAGCCAGCCGCCCAGGAAGTGCTCGGCCGCCGGCTGAACGCGATGGAGCGCGATGGCCAGATTCGCTCCGATAGCAGCGGCACCTATTCACTGGCCGACCAGTCCAGCTTCATTACCGGCCGCGTCAGCGCGCACCGCGACGGCTACGGCTTCGTCATTCCGGATGAGGGCGGCGACGACCTGTTCCTGAACGACAAGGAAATGAACAAGGTCCTGAACGGCGACCGCGTGCGCGCACGCGTCACCGGCACCGACCGCCGCGGGCGTTTAGAGGGCACGATCGTCGAAGTCATCCAGCGCGCCAATACCCATATCATCGGGCGCCTGATGAACGAAGGCGGCGTCTGGATCGTCTCGCCTGAAGACAACCGCATGAGCCAGGACATCCTGGTGTCGGGCGGCCCGGGCAAGGCCAAGGCCGGCCAGGTCGTCAGCGTCGAAGTCATCGAACAGCCGTCGCGCTTCCAGCAGCCGACCGGCAGGATCCACGAAGTGCTCGGCGAACTGGATGACCCGGGCATGGAAATCGAAATCGCCGTTCGTAAATTCGGCGTGCCGCACGTGTTTTCCGCGGCCGCGCTGAAGCAGGCCAACCGCCTGCCGAACGAAGTAGTCGATGCCGACCTGCTTGATCGCGTCGACCTGCGCGACGTGCCGCTGGTGACCATCGACGGCGAAGACGCGCGCGACTTCGACGATGCGGTGTATTGCGAGCCGGTCAAGCTTGGTTCCGGCCGCGGCTACCGCCTGCTGGTGGCGATCGCCGACGTCAGTCATTACGTAAAGCCGAACGACGCCCTGGACGAAGACGCGATCGAGCGCAGCACCTCGGTCTACTTCCCACGCCGCGTGATCCCGATGCTGCCCGAGAAGCTGTCCAACGGCCTGTGTTCGCTGAACCCGGCGGTCGACCGCTGCACCCTGGTATGCGACATGGTCGTCACCCTCGACGGCGAAGTCACGGCCTACCAGTTCTATCCGGCCGTGATGCACTCGGCTGCGCGCCTGACCTATAACGAAGTGGCCGACATCCTCGGCAACACCAGCGGCCCGGAAGCCGCCCGCCGCCCGGGCATCGTGCCGCACCTGCTGCACCTGAACGAAGTGTTCCGTGCGCTGCTCAAGGCGCGCCAGGAGCGCGGTGCGATCGACTTCGAGACCACCGAGACCTATATCGTCTGTAATCCGGTCGGCAAGATCGAGAAGATCATCCCGCGCACCCGCAACGATGCGCACCGCCTGATCGAGGAGTGCATGCTGGCCGCGAACGTCTGCGCCGCCGACCTGCTGATCCACCACAAACATCCGGGCACCTTCCGCATCCATGCGACCCCGACCGAGGAAAAGCTGAACCAGCTGCGCACTTTCCTGAAGCTGGTCGGCCTGAACCTCGGCGGCGGCAACAAGCCTACCGCGCGCGACTATGCAGAGACGATGCAGAAGATCAAGGAGCGCCCGGACGCCGCGCTGCTGCAGACCATGCTGCTGCGCTCGATGCAGCAGGCGGTCTACAGCCCGGACAACGTCGGCCACTTCGGCCTGGCCTACGAGGCCTATGCCCACTTCACCAGCCCGATCCGCCGCTATCCCGACCTGCTGACCCACCGCGCCATCAAGGCTATCCTGCAAGGCAAGAAGTACGAGCCGAAGGGCATCGAACTGGGCAAGCTGAATACGACCATGTCGAATTCGGCGCGCAAGCAGGCGGCCAAGGACAAGGCGGAAGGCAAGCCGAAGAAGGGCGAGAAAGACCTGACCATCTGGGACGCACTGGGCGTGCACTGCTCGGCCAACGAACGCCGCGCCGACGAAGCTTCGCGCGACGTCGAGAACTGGCTCAAGTGCTTCTTCATGCAGGACAAGCTCGGTGAAGACTTTACCGGCACCGTGTCCGGCGTGACCGCCTTCGGCATCTTCGTGACGCTTGACGAGCTGTATGTCGAAGGCCTGGTGCACATCAGCGCCCTCGGCACCGATTATTTCCAGTACGACGAGGCGCGCCACGAACTGCGCGGCGAGCGTAGCGGCCAGCGCTACGGCCTGACCAGCAAGGTCAGCGTCAAGGTCGCGAAGGTCGACCTCGAGTCGCGCAAGATCGACCTGGTCCTGGCCGACAACGTCGGCAGTGCAGGCAGTGCCGGCAACACCGCGGCGCCGATGGAGCGCGCCCGCCAGGCCGGCATCGACGCCGTGGAGCCGAGGGGACAGAAATCGGACAAGTCGTCGGGTTCGCGCCGCGGCAGGGACAAGGACCGGGGCCGGAATAAAGGCAGGGGCGAGGGCCGCGCGCCTGAAGCCGCTGCTGCCGCTGTGCCGTCGCGTTTCATGAGCACCGACACCGAGACCGGAAACGAACAAACCGTGGCCGCGCCATCGAAGCGCTTGTCGCGCAGCGCCCGCAAGGCCGCTGCCGCCGCCCGGAACGCCAATGCCGGCGCTGGTAACGGTGCCGATCACAGGACCAGCACCAGCGCGGACAAGGGCGCCGGCAACGATAACCGTGCCGCCAGGGCCGCGGACACGCCTGCCGTGACGGCGGTGACGCCTGTTGCTGCGCCGGCCGCCAAGCCAGCCAAGGCACCGGCCAAGGCGAAGGCTCCGGCCAGGGCTCCGGCCGAGGCCGCGCCTCCGGTCGAGGCGCCAGTCAAGGCCAAGGTGGCCAAAGCCAAGGCGCCGGCCAAGGCCCCGGTCGAGAAGGCTCCGGCCAAAACCGCCGCCAAGGCCCCGGCCAAAACCGCCGCCAAGGCCCCGGCCAAAACCGCCGCCAAGGCCCCGGCCAAGACCGCCGCCAAGGCTCCGGCCAAGACCGCCGCGGCCCCGGCCAAGACGGCAGCGAAGGCCCCGGCGAAGACCGAGGCCAAGGCTCCGGCCAAGACTGCAGCCAAAGCGCCTGCCAAGACCCCAACCAAGAGTGCCGCCAAACCAAGCGCACCGAAAACCAAGGCGGAGGCCAAGACCCCCGCTGCCAAAACTAGCCGGAAGAAGTAAGCAATGAAAAATAAAATGTTATTCGGGTTCCACGCAGTGACTTCGCGCCTGCGCCACGAGGCGCAGTCGGTGGAAGAAATCTTCGTGGACGCGTCGCGCCAGGATCGCCGCATGCACGACCTGATCGCCAACGCCAAATCGGTCGGCGTGCGCGTGATGCCGGTCGATGCCGCGCGCCTCGACAAGATCACCGGTACCCGCCGCCACCAGGGCGTGATCGCCTTCGCCAGCCAGCTGGCGCTGGCGCGCAACCTGGACGAGCTGCTCGATGCCATCGAAGGCCCGCCGCTGCTGCTGATCCTCGACGGCATCACCGACCCGCACAACCTCGGCGCCTGCCTGCGCGTGGCCGATGGCGTCGGCGCGCATGCCGTCATCGTCCCGAAAGACCGCGCGGTTGGCCTGAACGCCACCGCCGCCAAGGTCGCCAGCGGGGCAGCCGAGACGGTTCCCTACATCACCGTCACCAACCTGGCGCGCACCATGCGCGAGCTGAAGGAACGCGACATCCTCCTCATCGGCACCACCGATGACGCCGACAAGGGCCTGTACGAAGCCGACTTCACCGGCCCGGCTGCGCTGGTCATGGGTTCGGAAGGCGAGGGCATGCGCCGCCTGACGCGCGAAACCTGCGACGTGCTGGTCGGCATCCCGATGTTCGGTTCGGTCGAGAGCCTGAACGTGTCGGTGGCCTCGGGCGTCTGCCTGTATGAGGCTCGCCGCCAGCGCATCGCGCGCGAAGCTTAACTCCTCCGCACGCAAACTTGGCCGATATGATGCCAGTGGCATCATATCGGCCTTCGCCGGGACGACGGTCTTCAGAGTAGCGGTGTAAGGTAGGCCAGCACAACGCTAGCGCCAATACCTTGCCGGCACACGAAGAACCGTCATACGCGCCACTGGCGCCTATGACTCCCGGCGAAGGCGCGAACAATGCCACTGGCACTGTTCGCGCCAATTTCGTTCCGCACCCTCCAGCATCAACATCCCCCGCAGCCCCAAGCAAACCTCGTAACAATACGCTACCATCCAAGTTGGTTTGCGATCATCCTTATTATGTTTTCCAACTTACGCGACGATATCCGCAACATCCTCCAGCGCGACCCTGCCGCCCGTAACGGCTGGGAAGTCCTGACCTGCTACCCCGGCCTGCATGCCGTGATCATGCACAGCTGGGCACACGCGTGCTGGAAGCTCAACCTGAAGTGGATCGGCCGCTTCATTTCCTATGTCGCGCGCGTCATCACCGGCATCGAGATCCACCCCGGCGCCGTGATCGGCCGCCGGGTGTTCATCGACCATGGTTTCGGCGTGGTGATCGGCGAGACCGCGGTGGTCGGCGACGACTGCACCATCTACCAGGGCGTTACTTTAGGCGGCACAACGCTGGTGGCCGGCACCAAGCGCCACCCGACCCTCGAGCGCGGCGTCATCGTCGGCGCCGGCGCCCAGGTGCTGGGCGCCTTCACCGTCGGCGAATACGCCAAGATCGGCTCCAACGCCGTGGTCATCAAGCCGGTGCCGGGCGGCGCCACCGCCGTCGGCAACCCGGCCCACATCATCCGGAAAGAAGACCAGTCGCGCAGCGCCCACCTGTTCGCCGCCTATGGCGTCACGCCCAACGGCGACGACCCGCTGTCGAAAGCCCTGCGCGGGCTGATCGACCACGTGGCACGCCAGGACGAGCAGATCGAGCGCCTCACCAACACCATGCGCGAAGCCGGCCTGTGCTGTCCGAAGGTGGAGGAGGGTGATAAACTCGACTCGGAACAACTGAACCGACTGGTCGATTAAGGACACGCATGACGAATGAAGCCACTGGCGCGCAGGACGGCGATACCGCCGCGGTGCCGGATCCCGCAGTGCTCAATCCCCTTGAAATCCGCGTGCTCGCGGTGCTGGCCGAGAAAGAAGCGCTGACGCCCGATAACTACCCAATGTCGCTGAACGCCATCGTCAACGGCTGCAACCAGTTGTCGAGCCGCGATCCGATCATGCAGATGACCGACGAGACCGTGCAGGACACGCTGCAGCGCCTCATCGAGCGCAAGCTGGCCAGCGCGATTTCCCAGGCCGGCGCGCGCGTCGTGAAATACGAACACCGCATGCGCATCAAGTGGACGCTGGAACAGGACAAGGTGGCCGTCCTCAGCATCCTGATGCTGCGCGGCCTGCAGACCGCGGGCGAAATCCGCACCCGCAGCGGCCGCCTGCACGAATTCAAGAGCGTGCCCGAGGTGGAAACCGCGCTGCAGTTCCTGGTCGATAAATACCCGCCGCTGGTAGCACGGCTTGAACGCGCCCCCGGCACCAAGGAGCCGCGCTATGGCCACCTGCTGGGCGGCGAGATCGCAGCGAATGCCTACGAACCCGTCGCCGGCTCCTCGGGCGGTGGCGGCAGCCGTGTCGGCCAGCTGGAGCAGGAAGTCGCCGCCTTGCGCGGCGAACTCGAGGACCTCAAGGTGCAGTTCGAGGCGTTCCGGCAGCAGTTCCAGTAAGCGGTTCGTCGAAACTCAGCTCGACGATCGCGTCGTCGCTCCAGGTCGAGTTACCGATCGGGACTTCGAAGGTTTCCCCGTCGATCCTCAGGAGTGCCGAGCGGTTGGCCTCGACCAGCAGCGCCCTGGTGAGCGGGCGGCCGGCCCGGTAGCCGAAATGCGCATCCTTTTTCACGCCTTCGTAGACGCCATCCTTTTCATCGCCGAAGAAGCTGCACCAGTCGGTCGTGAACAGGATGCCGTTGACGAGGATGACGCCCCAGAGCGGCATCTCTTCCTTGCCGATCGCGATCATGACCTTGCATTCCAGCCGCAGGTCGCCCAGCCGGCGCTGGTTGGCGCCCAGGCCCGGCGTGCGGATGTCGGGTTCGATGCGGTAGGCACGGCGTTTCCGGTTCAGTTCCAGCTCGCTTTTGGCATCCAGCGCCGCCTCGCTGCGCGGCACCACGAAACGCATGTTGGCGTCGAGGGCCAGCGGCAGCCTGAAGCCGTCGTCCCCTGCCAGGCGCACTGCAAGCGGCTCCGGCATCGCATCCTTGCCACGCGGGCTCAAACGAAATTCCAGCTTCTCGACTGCAGGCGACAGCTTGTGGAACTTGTCGAAGGTATCCAGTCCGGCCAGGATCGCCTTGTATTTCTTTACTTCCGGGTTGCGCATTGCATTTACATGCACCGGGTCGAGTTCCTTCACCTGCGCACCGGGTGCGGCGCCGGCGGCGCCGCAGAGAAGCAGGCTGCCGGCAACGATGGCTTTCAGTGCCCGCATCATCAACCCTCGTCGCGGAAGCGGCGCAGGCGGATCGCCGCGTACAGCATCGCCACGCCGGCTACCACGCCCAGCCACACGCCCGGCGTCGCCAGGGTCAGGTAGGACTGCGTCAGCAGCAGGGCCGGATCGATGCCGGTTTCGGCGTTGTCGAAGACCGACATGTCGGCGGCGCCCAGCCAGATCCCCGGCAGCAGGCCGCCCAGGCCGCGCACCACCACCTGCTCGATGAACCAGTCGACGTCGACCAGCGTGCTCGACACCTGGCTGAGCAGGAAGTTGAACCACTTGAGCAGCACCACAGTGATCAATGGAATGCCGACCGCCCACAGGAAGACCTTGGAACGCGCCCAGCTCGACACCATCAGCAGCCAGCCCACGGTCGGCAGCGCCCACAGGATGTACAGCGGCAGGAAAGCCAGCAGGTAGAGAGGGCTCAGGTAGAGGTTCGGCTCCGACAGCACCGGTGCGAACAGGTTCAGGCCCTTGCCGGCCGCGCTGATCATGCCGAGCACCAGCAGCACCAGGGAAGCGGCGATGGCGACGGCAATCGTGACCAGCGGCGCCACTACCAGGGCGGTGACCACTTTCGAGAGCACGGTATCGCGGTCCGACAGTGGCAGCGACTTCCAGAACAGGATGCTGCGGTCGCGGCGGTCGTCATACAGCGCAGACAGGCAGTAGAAGAACACCACCACCGGCAGCACGACGAACAGCGGGGCCGCGATGCCCATGTAGCTCGAAGCCGCGATGTGCGCGATCTTGTAGCGCAGCGCCTGCGGGAAGCCCTGGATCGAGACCACGCTCTGGCCGTCGATCCGGATCATTTCGTTCCCACCGAAGGCCATGCTGTACATGAAGCCGCCGCCGATGAAGACCACCATCGCGACGGCCACCGCGATCGGCGCCCAGAAGAACGCGCCCTTGTGCTCCCAGAACTCGCGCTGGAGCAACCATTTCATCGTTTTCATGCGTAGGTTCCTTTCATGGTCGCGACGAACAGGTCGGCAACGCTGGGGTTACGGGTTTCGCCCAGCAGGGCAAGCTGGCTGCGTGCGACGCCGCCCGACCGGGCCGAGTCGAACAACATCACCGACTTGCCGAACACCGTGCGCTGGTCGATCGGCTGCAGCGCATTGGCCGCGGTGAGCTTGTCGGCCGAGACCATCACTTCGGTATAGCGCTCGCCGACTTCTTCCATCGACGCGGCCAGCACGATCTTGCCGTCGCGGATGAACATCAGGTCAGTGAGAATGTGCTCGACTTCTTCGACCTGGTGGGTGGTGATGACGATGGTCTTCTCTTCGTCGAAGTAGTCTTCCAGCAGGTTCTGGTAGAACTGCTTGCGGTAGATGATGTCCAGGCCGAGGGTCGGCTCATCGAGCACCAGCAGCCTGGCGTCGATCGCCATCACCAGCGCCAGGTGCAGCTGGACGATCATCCCCTTCGACATCTCCTTGACCTTCATGCCAGGGACGAGCTTGGTATTGGCGATGTAGCGCTCGGCCTTGCTGCGGTCGAAGCGCGGGTGCACGCCGGCCACGAAGTCGATCGCGTCTGCTACCCGCAGCCAGCGCGGCAGGATCGCGACGTCGGCGATGAAGCAGACTTCCTTCATCAGGTCGTCACGCTGGGTGCGCGGGTCGAAGCCCAGCACCGAGAGCTGGCCGTCGAAGGGAATCAGGCCGAGGGCGGCTTTCAGCGTGGTGGTCTTGCCCGAGCCGTTGGGACCGATCAGGCCGACGATGCGGCCGGCGGGAATGTCGAAATCGATGCCGTCGACGGCGGTACGCTTGCCGTAGCGCTTGGTCAGGCCGCGTGCTTCGATAACGGCACTCATGCTGTGCTTCCCGGCGCCAGTCCGTTTCCATTCGCCGGGCTGGCAGCGCGCAGCAGCTGTTCGAGGTCGAGGCCAAGGCGGCGGATGCGTTCGACCATGGCAGGCCACTCCTCGCGGACGAAGCGCTCGCGTTCGGTGGTCAAGAGTTTCTCGCTTGCTCCTTCGGTGACGTACATGCCAATTCCCCTTCGCTTTTCCACTAAGTTCTCGTCGACCAGTTCCTGGTAAGCCTTTGATACGGTGATCGGGTTGAGTTGATATTCAGCCGCGATCTGGCGCACCGAGGGCAGGGCGTCGCCTGCCTTGAGCAAACCATCGAGCATCATGCCCACCACCCGCTCCTTGAGCTGGCGGTAGATGGGGGTGTTGTCATTCCAGCCGACTGTCATGTCCAGCCCTCCTTTGTCGTAACGCGTTGTGGTGCATCGCTGCCTCCGGTTGATGCTGATTGAGGTGGTGTTGTAGTGAAGTATAACAGCGGTTGGGTGAGTGTCAACATACAGACGCGAGATTTTTCCGGATACCCGGCGGGCGCGGTTTTTCCGCGGTCTTTGGTAGGATGCGTGGCAAAGGAACAAGGAGAAGCACGATGTTGAATTGCCCGAACTGTGGCGTGTCGCCACTGGTCCATGCGACCCGCGAGATGGTCTATAGCTACAGGGGGAAAAACACCACGATCCCCGAGGTCATGGCGGACTGCTGCGCCGGCTGCGACGAGGTGATCTTCACCATGGGCGAGCATGAGCATTATGGCGAGCTGATCAAGGAGTTCCGCCGCCAGGTCGACGAAGCCGGGCCAGCCGAGATCCGCAACATGCGCAAGGCGCTGGGGCTGACCCAGCGCAAGGCAGATGCGATGTTCGGCGAGGGGGAGGGGGAGTTCGCGCGCTATGAAGCGGGGAAGGCGGAGGCGCCGGTAGCGCTGGTGAAGCTGTTGCAGCTGCTGGGCCGGCATCCGCAATTGCTGGACGAAGTGCGCTGATCTCGGTCGCGGCCCATGAATTGACACGCCCCGTAGGGTGGGCAGATTCTGCCCACGCGTTCAACCAGTGTATGCGCACCAATGCGCCCGCGTATGGCGATGCCGTAATTTGAACGCGCGGGCGGCGAAGCCGCCCACCCTACGAATCAGTCGACTACGCGCGGCGTAAAACGCCCCCGGTCATCCAGCTCGAGCCACCCACCCCGCAATGGCTCCCCATCCAGCTCCCAGTCCGGCAGCACATAGCGCACCTTGCCGTCGACCTCGTGCATCCCCGGCCTATGCGTATGCCCATGAACAATGACGTCCGCGCCGGTCGCATCAAACAGCGCATCCACCGCGCTTGGGGTCACATCCATGATTTCGTAAGACTGCCCCGCCTGCGCCTCGCGGCTGCCTTCGCGCAGGCCGGCGATGATCGCCTTGCGCTGGCTAAGGGGCATGCCGAGGAAATGCCGCTGCCATTCGCGGTCGCGCACCTGGGCGCGGAATGCCATGTATTTGAGGTCGGCGGTGCACTGGGCGTCGCCGTGCACGAGCGCGATGCGCTTGCCCCCAAGCTCGATGACATGCGGTTCGGCCAGCAGGCCCAGGCCCGCGGCGTCGGCAAAACCCTGGCCAACCAGAAAATCGCGATTCCCCGCCAGCCAATAGACGCGCACGCCCGCATCGCTGACAGCGCGCAGCGCGTCGATTACAGTCTGGTGGAAAGGCTCGGCGAGATCGTCGTCGCCGGCCCAGTATTCGAAGATATCGCCGAGCAGGTACAACTGTTCGGCATGCACCGCGCGGTCGGCCAGGAAGCGGAAAAAGGCTTCGGCCGTGCGCGGATGCGCCGCCTGCAGGTGCAGGTCGGAAACGAAGAGCGCGGCAATGCGCGCGGGCGTGGTCATCGGACCGATGGGTGCTTCAATGCCCGGCGCACTGCGACCATCAAACGACTTCGGCTTTTTCGATGATGATCGGGTCGACCGGCACGTCCGAATGCATGCCCGTGCGGCTGGTCTTGACGGCGTTCATCTGGTCGACGATGTCCTGGCCTTCGGTGACCTTGCCGAACACGGCATAGCCCCAGCCGTCCTGGCCTGGGTAGTTCAGGAAGGCGTTGTCCTTGGTGTTGATGAAGAACTGGGCCGATGCCGAGTGCGGCGCCGAGGTGCGGGCCATGGCGACGGTGTACTTGTCGTTCTTCAGGCCGTTCTTGCCTTCGTTTTCGACGGTGACGTCGGTGGCCTTCTGCGCCATGCCCGGCTCGAAACCGCCGCCCTGGACCATGAAGTCCTTGATCACGCGGTGGAAGATGGTGTTGGTGAAGTGGCCCTTGTTGACGTAGTCAATAAAGTTGGCAACCGTCTTCGGCGCTTTTTCGGCGTCCAGTTCGAGGGTGATGTTGCCCATGTTGGTAGTCATGCGTACGCTGGTCATCGAAAATCCTTTGAGTTAGTTTTTGTTAAGAGTGCGAAAACGGCATTCATCTTCACGGCGCGCTATTTTACAAGCTTGTCGCCCTTGAGCACGGTCACCGACTTAATGAAGACCGGGGTGACCGGCACGTTCTGCATGCCCTTGATGTCGTCCACCAGCACGCCCTTGATCTTGTCCACGACTTCCTGGCCCCGTACGACCTTGCCGAACACGGTGTAGCCAGAGCCTTTGTAGTTCGGGAAATCGATGCCGGAATTGTCCGCCACGTTGATGAAGAATTGCGAGGTGGCCGAATCCGGGTGGTCTTCGCGCGCCATGGATACGGTGTACGGCTGGTTCGACAGGCCGTTGTTCGATTCGTTCTTGATTGGCTTGTTGGTCTTGCGGCCCTCGAACTTCTCGTTCATGCCACCGGCCTGGATCATGAAGCCCTCGATCACACGATGGAAGATCGTGCCTTTATAAAAGTCCTGCTTCACGTACTGCATGAAGTTGGCCACGGTCTTCGGCGCCTTGTCCTGGTCGAGCTGCAGCACGATCTCGCCCTTCGAGGTCTTGATCGACACCTGCGGCCCATTGACTGGAGCAGCGGCGGGCACGGCTGCGGCTTCGACGGGCGCATCGGCCAGTGCGGCGCCAGAGAGGAGCAGGCCGCCCGCGCCCAGTGCCATGCGGCGCAGCAGGAAGGTGCGGTACGATGCGGTCATTGTCTGGGGTCTCCTCTGGTGGACATCGCGCAAGGCGATGTCAAGTCTTTTCCCGAAAAATAAAGCTGAACCATATGCGGCCAGCCGGGATTTTAACAATGCTATACTTTGCGTGGAACGTCCCATTCTATCAAAGAAGAACAACACCAAGGGTTCAGACGATCTCGACGCAATCCCGCCGTGCCGGCGCACGCTTTACCCAGCGTGCGTCCCGCTACCGCATTGCCCGATTTCTCGTCCCGTTAGAACACACCCATGAGCCAACTCAAGATCTACAACACGCTCGCGCGTGACAAGCAGGTATTTGTCCCGATGGAAGCCGGCAAGGTCGGCATGTATGTCTGCGGCATGACCGTCTACGACTACTGCCATATCGGGCATGCGCGGATGATGATGGCCTTCGATGTGATTTATCGCTGGCTCATGGCGTCGGGCTATGAAGTGGAGTACGTCCGCAACATCACTGACATCGATGACAAGATCATCCGGCGCGCCGTGGAAAACGGCGAGACCATCAGCCAGCTGGTCGCGCGCAATGTCACCTATATGGACGAAGACATCGCCGCGCTCAACATGCTGCCACCGACCGTCGTCCCGCGCGCCACCGAATACGTGCCGCAGATGCTGTCGATCATCGAGCAGCTGGAAGCCAAGGGCCTGGCCTACCGCAGTATTGATGGCGACGTGAACTACGCCGTGCGCGGCTTCGAAGGTTACGGCAAGCTGTCCGGCAAATCGCTCGACGACCTGCGCGCCGGCGAGCGCGTCGACGTCAACAGCGGCAAGCGCGACCCGCTCGACTTCGTGCTGTGGAAAGCCGCCAAGGAATCCGAACCCGCCGAAGCCAAATGGGATTCGAAATGGGGCAAGGGCCGTCCGGGCTGGCATATCGAATGCTCGGCCATGTCCTGCGCCACGCTCGGCGAGCATTTCGACATCCATGGCGGCGGCGCCGACCTGCAGTTCCCGCACCACGAGAACGAGATCGCCCAGTCCGAAGGCGCCTTCGGCGGCAACATGGTTAATTACTGGATCCACAACGGCTTCGTGCGCGTGGACAACGAGAAGATGTCCAAATCGCTGGGCAATTTCTTCACCATCCGCGACGTGCTCAAGCAGTACGATGCCGAAGTGATCCGCTTCTTCATCGTGCGCGCACATTACCGCAGCCCGCTGAACTATTCCGACGCGCACATCGACGATGCCAAGGGCGCGCTGACGCGCCTGTACACGGCGCTGTCGATGGTCGACCTGGGTGACGAAACCCCGGCAGTGGACTGGGACGAAGCCCATGCCCTGCGTTTCCGCGAAGCGATGGACGACGATTTCAATACCGCGCTCGCAGTGGCAGAGCTGTTCGACCTGGCGAGCGAAGTCAACCGCACCAAGTCGATCGAGGCCGCGCGTCAATTGAAAGCCCTGGCCGGTGTGCTGGGCCTGCTCGAGCGTTCGCCGCAGGCTTACCTGCAGGGCGGCAGCAAGGGTGGTGACGATGCCGGTGTCGACGACGCCATTTCCCGCCGCGCCGCCGCCAAGAAAGCCCGCAATTTTGCCGAAGCGGATGCCATCCGCGCCGAACTGACTGCCGCCGGGATCATCCTGGAAGACAAGCCGGACGGAACGACGACCTGGCGCCGCGCATAATGGCAGACAAGGACAAGCCGGTGGCGGCTCCTGAGTCGCCCGGCGAACTGTCGGGGGAGCTGTCGGTGCCCGCCTATTGGGCGGAAGCCAAGGCCGCCCTGATGGCGCGCGACCGCATCATGAACAAGCTGATCCCGCAGTTCGGTGACCTGCACCTGCGCGGCCATCCCGACCCGTTCACGACACTGGCGCGCTCGATCGTCGGCCAGCAGGTCACGCCCAAGGCGGCCGACCTGGCCTGGGGCAAGCTGCTGGCGATCTGCCCGAAGCTGTCCCCGGCCCAGGTGCTGAAGGCCGGCGCGCCGGAGCTGGCCGGTTGCGGGCTGTCCAAGCGCAAGACCGAATACATCCTCGACCTGGCCGACCATTTCAAGGCCAAGCGCGTCCATGCCGACCTGTGGTCGCAGATGGACGACGAGGCCGTGATCGCCGAACTGGTCCAGATCCGCGGCATCAGCCGCTGGACAGCGGAGATGTTTTTGATATTTAATCTGCTCCGGCCAAACGTCCTGCCGCTCGACGACGCCGGCCTGATCCAGGGCATCAGCCAGAATTATTTCTCTGGCGAACCTGTTTCGCGCAGCGATGCACGCGAGGTCGCCGCCAACTGGGAACCATGGCGCACGGTCGCCACCTGGTACCTGTGGCGCAGCCTAGACCCGGTTTAGGCGTTCCTCGCCGGGCACGGGTACGGTAGAATAGCGCCCAAAATCAGGCTAAAGCAGGCCAGGAGCGTGCCGCGCAGACGGACGCTGTGGCCACGAAATAATCCGGAGGTACAATGACTAAAACAACTTTCCTCAATTTTGAGCAGCCAATCGCCGAGCTCGATTCCAAGATTGAAGAGCTGCGCTTCGTGCAGGACGATTCCGCCGTCGACATCTCCGAAGAGATCGACCGCCTGGCCAAGAAGAGCCAGCAGCTCACCAAGGACATCTACGCCAAGCTGACGCCGTGGCAGGTGTCGCAGATCGCGCGTCACCCGCAACGTCCATACACCATGGACTACGTGAACGAGATCTTCACCGACTTCCACGAACTGCACGGCGACCGCAGCTTCGCCGACGACCAGTCGATCATCGGCGGCCTGGCCCGTTTCAACGGCCAGGCCTGCATGGTCATCGGCCACCAGAAGGGCCGCGACACCAAGGAGCGCGCGATGCGCAACTTCGGCATGCCGCGTCCGGAAGGCTACCGCAAGGCCATGCGCCTGATGAAGGTCGCCGAGAAATTCGGCCTGCCGATCTTCACCTTCGTCGACACCCCGGGCGCCTTCCCCGGCATCGACGCCGAAGAGCGTGGCCAATCGGAAGCGATCGGCCACAACCTGTATGTCATGGCCGAACTGAAAGTGCCGCTGATCGCCACCATCATCGGCGAAGGCGGTTCCGGCGGCGCGCTGGCGATTGCCGTGGGCGACGCGGTGCTGATGCTGCAATACGCCACCTATTCGGTGATCTCGCCGGAAGGCTGCGCCTCGATCCTGTGGAAGACCTCGGAGCGCGCCTCCGACGCTGCCGACGCACTGGGCCTAACCGCGCATCGCCTGAAAGCCAACGGCCTGATCGACAAGATCGTCAGCGAGCCGCTGGGCGGCGCGCACCGCGATCCGAAAGGCATGGCGCAGATGCTCAAGCGCGCACTGGCCGATACCCTGCGCCAGTTCACAGGCGTCAAGACCAAGGACCTGCTCGAAGCCCGTCACCAGAAGCTGATGAGCTACGGCAAGTTCAAGGAAACGCTGCCGCGCGAAGACTGAGCTTCAAACCTTGAGCCGCACCAAAGCCGGACAGGTTCCGGCAGCCTTTGCGCAGGCCATGGCCGGCCTGCGCACCGCATCTTCCCCCACACCCATTGCAATCGCCTGCAGCGGCGGCCTCGATTCGATGGCGCTGCTGCGGCTCGCCCACGACTGGGCAGCCGGCCAGGGCATTGCACTGCACGTCTTCCACGTCCACCACGGGCTGAGCCCGAATGCCGATGCCTGGTTGGCGCATTGCGAGCAAGCCTGCGCAACACTGGGCATCGCCTTCGACCACCGCCGCGTGGACGTCGTCAAGGGCAAGGACGGTACCGAAGCAGCTGCACGCAAGCTGCGCTACCGGGCGCTGGGCGAGATGTGCGTCACGCACGGCGTGCCGCTCCTGCTCACTGCCCACCACCTCGACGACCAGGCCGAAACCGTGCTGCTGCAATTGCTGCGCGGCTCGGGCCCGGCCGGCCTGTCTGGCATGGACACTTCCAACCATGCGCCCGAGCTGCTGGACGATCCCGATCTCGTCATGGCGCGGCCCTTGCTGCCGCTGTCGCGCGCGGAGCTGGAAGCGTATGCGCAGCTTGAGAACCTGGCATGGGTGGAAGACGAATCCAACAGCGACCCGCGCTATGCGCGCAATGCCCTGCGCCATAGCGTGATGCCGGCGCTGGGCGCCGCTTTCCCAGGCTTCCAGCAGCGCCTCGCCCGCGGCGCCGCGCACGTGCAATCGGCCCAGCGCATGCTGGACGAGCTGGCCGCGCAAGACCTCGCTGCCTGCCTCGATGGCGACACCGTGGATCTCGCGCGTCTGCAATTGCTCAGCCGCGACCGGGTCGATAACCTCCTGCGCCACCTGTTTGCCCTGCGCGGCCTTGCCATGCCGTCGACGGCCTGGCTGGCCGAGATGGTGTCCCAACTCTTTTCTGCACGCGAAGATGCCCAGCTCAAGGTCACGCACCCGGCCTGCCATATCCGCCGCCACCGCGGCAAGCTGCACATCACGCCGCGGCTGCCCGATTTGGCCGGCATGCGCGACCCGGACGACGAAGGCGTCATCGAAAAATTCGGCGAGACCTTTGTTTGGCGCGGCGAGCCATCGCTGGCCTTTCCGGCCTATGGCGGCGTGCTGCATTTCGAGCAGGCAGCGGAAGGCATCGATCCGGCCTGGCTACGCGCGCAAACCCTCACCATCGATTTCCGCAAGGGTGGCGAGCGCCTCAAGCTGGCCGCCAACCGTCCAACGCGCGGCCTGAAGGCTCATTACCAGTCGCTCGGCGTGCCGGCCTGGGAGCGCGAGCGTGCACCGGTCGTCAGCGCCGGCCGCGAGCTGCTGTTCGCTACGGGCATCGGCATGGATTGCCATCACATCACCGCAGGGCGGGGCGGCCATATCGTGCTGCGCTGGGTCGCTGGAGCTGAATAGTTTCTCTACGAAAAACGTATTACTTTATTTTCTTTTCGTATAGCTTTTTCTATTCCCTGCCTTGTGATACTGCGCTGCAGCATGCTAGAGTGAGGGTCCCCTTTTGATCCTTCAACAAGCTGGAACCCTCCTGATATGGCTTTAATTGTCCACAAATATGGCGGGACGTCGATGGGCTCGACGGACCGTATCAAGAATGTCGCCACCCGCGTGGCCAAGTGGCACGACGCGGGCCACCAGGTCGTGGTCGTACCGTCGGCGATGTCCGGCGAAACCAACCGCCTGATTGGGCTGGCCAAGGAAATCATGGCGCAGCCGGACCCGCGCGAACTCGACATGATCGCCTCGACCGGCGAGCAGGTCTCGGTCGGCCTGCTGGCGATGGCGCTGCTGGCGATCGGCAAGGACGCAGTCTCCTACACCGGCTGGCAGGCGGGCATCCGCACCGACTCCTCGTTCACCAAGGCGCGCATCCAGTCGATCGACGACACCCGCGTGCGCGGCGACCTGAGCGCAGGCAAGATCGTGATCATCACGGGTTTCCAAGGCATGGACGAAGACGGCAATATCTCCACCCTGGGCCGCGGCGGCTCGGACACTTCTGCAGTCGCGATTGCGGCAGCGCTGAAAGCCGACGAATGCCTGATCTACACTGATGTCGACGGCGTCTATACGACCGACCCGCGCGTGGTGGACGAAGCGCGCCGCCTGTCGAAGATCACCTTCGAAGAGATGCTCGAGCTTGCCTCGCTGGGCTCGAAAGTGCTGCAGACCCGCTCGGTCGAGTTTGCCGGTAACTACCAGGTCCCGACGCGCGTGCTATCGTCGCTGACCGATCCCCTGATGCCGCTGGACGAAGAAGCGAAGTCCGGCACCCTGATTTCGTTTGAGGAAGAAAGCAATATGGAACAAGCCGTCATCTCCGGTATCGCCTTTAACCGCGATGAAGCCAAGATCACCGTCCTGGGCGTGCCGGACAAGCCGGGCGTCGCCTTCCATATCCTCGGCCCTATCGCCGAGGCCAACGTTGAAGTTGACATGATCATCCAGAACCAGTCGGTGGACGGCAAGACCGACTTCACCTTCACCGTGTCGCGCAACGACTACGTGAAGGCGATGAGCGTGCTGGAAGGCCAGCGCGAATCGCTGGGTGCGGCCAAGGTGCTGGGCGACGCCAAGGTGTCGAAGGTGTCGGCGGTGGGCGTGGGCATGCGCAGCCACGTCGGCGTCGCCTCGCAGATGTTCCGCACGCTGTCGGAAGAGGGCATCAACATCCTGATGATCTCGACCTCGGAAATCAAGATTTCGGTGCTGATCGACGAGAAATACATGGAGCTCGCCGTGCGCGCGCTGCACAAGGCATTCAACCTCGAACAGGCATAATTATTTTTAGAAATTTTGCCGTGCAATCTTGACCAAATGAGGTCCAGACCTTAAGATGCCTGCACTCAGCGCTGACTGCGAAGTCGGTCCTGACTGGAGACGTGGCCGAGTGGCCGAAGGCACATCCCTGCTAAGGATGCATACGGCTTATACCTGTATCGTGGGTTCGAATCCCACCGTCTCCGCCAAGTATCATGACAAAAGCCACCGCAAGGTGGCTTTTGTCATTCTACGGCAGTGCAGACGAGCAGGGCGACAATTCGCCCTGCGTGTGGAATTCGAAGCCGCGCGCATACTTGCGCGCGGGCGGCCTGCGGAACGTAGGCGCTTTACTTGCACATGCCTACTTCGAACACCAGTGCATTCGGAACGTCGCAAAGCGCGCGGAAGTGATCCGGGCTGCGAGCACTGCTTGCGTGTTAATGTGAGACGAGGCGAGTCTTGCGGCATATAATTTCGATATGTGCTTCCATCGTGGTCCCCGGTCAAATACTTCGGCGGATACTACGGAGCGAAGTAGGCATGTGCCTGAGGCGGGGCCACGCCGGCCCCAGCTCAGGCGCATTTGTCTCAAGCGGTCTATACGTTTGCATGACCGTCCATTGAAAGCTGCTTTAAGCGACTGCCTCGAAGAGGAAGTTGGCACGAAGACGACGGCGACGGCAATTCTCGCAGCTCGGCGTAGCGCCAGACGAACGGCAGTCTGCCTGGAAACAAGTACCTGCACTATAAGCGCGACCACCCTTGCATATGGACGCGAACAGGGCACTGGACGGAAAAGCTTACGTGCATCCCGATCCGCGAGGATTGAGCCGTCTGGTTTCAAGCACTTCATGAAGCCGCAAATGCCCTCAATTAACTTGCTGAACTCTGTCCATCCTTCCCGGCATGTTTTCGCCAGCCTGGCTGGCGGTTTTTTACGTAACGATTGAACTGCTCGAAGCGCTTGCCTGGCTGATGTGTTACACGCGCTTCCTCGCCACCAAACAGGGTTTGCTGCAGCGCTTCGTTCGGGCGATGCGAAGTACGATAGCTTGCCCGACTATTTCCGTAGCCGCTTTGAGCCGGCGCTGGCCATGCTCCTGACTTCCGCTGCCAATGCAGGAGTAACTCGCGGGGACATTGCCCCTTATGATTTGCTGCGTGCCATTGGCAACCTTTCATTTTTGTCTGATGACGATGCGGTAATGCATACTGAATGGATGATCAGTTTACTAATTGCCGGACTGCGGTTTGGGGCGCAACAGCAGGCAAGCTAGACTTGCCTGCAACGTAAGTCATTACCTGACGTCGCACTGCGCGCTCCAGTATTCCCTTTATGGTCTGACAAAAATGTGTCGGACTACTTCTGGTATGGACGATCGCGTCGCAAACCACGCCAGCGATGTCAGTTGCTGACGTTTTTCTGTAGGAAGGCATGGACGACCGGGATGATTTCTGCGGCATGAGTCTCCAGCGCGAAATGTCCCGTATCGTAGAAGTGCACCTCGGCCTTGGGAATGTCCCGTTTCCAAGCCTGAGCGCCGGCAGGAAGGAAGTACGGATCATTCTTTCCCCAAACCGCAAGCAGTGGAGGCTGATGCTTGCGGAAGTACGCTTGGAATTGCGGGTACATGCGCACGTTTGACGCGTAATCAAGGATGAGGTCGAGCTGGATATCGGCATTGCCAGGGCGCGATACGTGCAGTCCCTCGAGCGTGTACCCATCGGGCGAGACCTTGCTCGTGTCGCTGACCCCTTCGAGATATTGCCATTTAACAGAAGCAGCGGTGGGGAAATCACGCAGAGCCGCACGGTTTTCCGCTGTTGGGGCTTGCCAGTATCGCTTGATGTCGTCCCAGCCTTTAGCCAAGCCCTCTTCATAAGCATTCCCATTCTGGGAAACAATCGCACTGATTCGGGAGGGATGCGCTGTTGCCAAGCGCCATCCGACAGGAGCGCCATAGTCATGGACCACGATCGCGTAGCGATTCAGCTTGAGCTGCTCCGTGAACTTATTCATCGTGTTCGCGATATTGTCGAATGTGTAGGAATATTTGCTGCGATCGGGCGCTTCCGTGTAACCGAAGGACGGAAGGTCGGGCGCCACAACATGGTATCGATCGCTTAATGCCGCGATCAGGTCTCGATACATGTACGACGAGGCTGCAAAACCGTGCAAGAGAAGCACGGTAGGCGCGGTAGGATTGCCCGCCTCGCGGTAGAAGACGTTGACGTCGCCAACTTTCTCAAAGCGGTAGCGTACCTCTGTCGAGTTGGCTGCATCTGCGTCGCCGACGATTCCTGCGATAAGCGCTGCCGCAGCAGCAGTGGCAATGGTAGTCGAAGTGTTCATCTGATGATCTCCATAGTAACCTGCAAAATTGCACGATCAGGTTACGCACGACAGGATAACCCGTCAAGCACTTTTTTAGCGGTTACTAGAGTGTTTTATCCACAGCCAGCTTTCTACAGGCTGGAGGTGGCAGAATGCCCATGGCTGACGCTCCGAGGGGTATGTGAACATCCGAAAAATAACTGGTATCATAAGATATGAACGGTTAGTTTGTAGGCTGCCGCATTGCTGGGAAAGAGAGAAGTGCATGGTAGAGATCAGGAATCTGGGTGGGTCCATCCAGGAAGGAGCGCCGACGCTAGGTGATCACTTGGCAATGGATATGCTTAATACGCAGGTGCGAAGCGGTAACGCGCTTATTGAGCATTGGAATACCGGGGCGGATGTACTCGGATGGCTAGCGCGTTACGGCATCGTGCCGCCTGCAGGGTGTGAGGGTTCCGACGAGCAGGTTTTAGTTGCTCAAATACACGCACTTCGGGCAGTTGCGCGCGAGGTGATCACTCGATGCAAACGTGGTGAAACCTTTGATGTCAGCGGATTAAATGCCTATCTTGACGCGTATCTCACTTCGCCAAAGCTGCTGCGCTCTAACGAGGGAAAGTGCGTGCTGGTCCGCATGCCGCGAGGTGGGATCATTCCTTCCTTGCTCGGCCCGGTCGCTCAGGCGGTGGCAGAGTTGCTTGTCGAAGGTAACTTTGACCTGGTCAGGCAGTGCGAGCATCCTGAGTGCGTCCTCTGGTTTTATGACCGAACGAAAGCCCATAAGCGCCGTTGGTGCAGCATGGCCATCTGTGGGAATCGTTATAAAGCAGCTCAGTTTAGAAAGCGGAACAACGACACTGCTCTCCTGTCGGAGTAAAACAGCGCGCACTCGTGCCTTAGCGGCACCTCGATTCGATCCAGTCGGATCATTGATCGTGACGAAGTAGAGATCCTGGCCAGGTGAGAGCGGCTCGCACTCATGAGGTAACGAAGTCTTTGAGGGTACGCGTTAGGGTAGGCAGGAGATGTAGTTAAGGGAGAGGTAGTTCTACCGTCTCCGCCAAGTTGCAAAACGGGAAGCCACCGCAGGTGGCTTTTTCTTTTTGCAACTCGGCAGAGGCGAGGTGTTGCAGGGCGTGGGGCGCCCTGCAACACGCGCTCTCCGCGTGTCGCTAAGGCGGTAGATTCCAAGGGTTTCGTGTAGTTCGATTCGCACAAACATATGGGCGAGTTCTTGTGCTGCGTGATACTGGTAGTTAAGCGTGGACACGGCGCAATCTACCATAATAGGTAGTGAGCAGGCTTGCAATATATGCAATAGTATTGCTACGTGAAAGTACGACAGCGCAAGACTGTCACTTCGTTCCCCGAAGAATTAATACTTTGCCCTTTCCAAACACCATGCCCACAAAAATCGGTTTGCAACTGATGTTGGTCGATCCTGATGATGACTTGCGGCTCCTTTTAAAGACTTTACTTCAGATGACTGGCTGCCGAGTCAGGACTGCAAAAAACTGGGGGGAAGCCATTGCGTTGATCGACGCAAACCCGCCTGACCTTATTTTCACTGAGCTTTTTCTGGGCGGTGCGACGGGTCTTGATTTCGGCAGCCGGATTCGCTCGATGCCTTGCGCCAAGGATACCTTCCTTGTCGCGCTAACCGGCCTCTATTATCAGGGCATTGCAAGACAGGCATGGGCCGCCGGGTTTGACAGGTTTCTGCTCAAGCCCGTCCAGATTGATCAGATCCTGGACGTCGTACGGGGTGTAGCGAAGGCCCGTGGTTACTGTTTAAATGAACTGGATAGCAATCTGATCGCGGCTGCGTGATCGTGGAGCGGCGAATATGACTGCACCAGGAAGAACGGTTCCTGAGCCCAAGCCGTCCCGGCCAGCCGCCATGAAGTGCTTCCTTCCCTTGCTTTCGCTACTGGCCGCCTGTGGATCCCAGCTGGCGCCGCCAGTGCCGGGGCCAGGAGAGGCGCCAGGTTCGTATCGTGCATGGGCGACTACTGGTACCGCCGTTTATGAAGTCGACCCGCGTGCCTCGCTGCTGGCCATCACGGTGCGCCGCGCGGGCCTGATGGCGCGACTCGGGCACGACCACGTGGTGGCCAGCCGCACGCTGTCGGGCTATGTCGCGCCTGGCGCGGGCAAGGCAGACGTCTCGTTCCGTGTCGACCAGATGACCGTCGACGAGCCGCAGCTGCTGCGCGAAGCGGGCATCCTCAAACAGCCGTCGTCGCAAGCGGTCGAAGGCACGCGCGCGAACATGCTCGGTCCGGTGCTCGAGGCGCAGCGCTTTCCCATGGTGGCGCTACGTGCGGAACGGCAGGCCGACAGCAGGCTGCGCGTCGCCGTTACGCTGCACGGCGTCACGCGCTGGCTGGCGCTACCGGCCACAGTCCGGGCCGACGCGGCACAGGTGATCGCGAGCGGAACGGCACGCGTGAAGCAGACCGATTTTGGCATCACGCCGTTTTCAATAGGAGGCGGACTGCTATCGGTACAGGACGAGCTGGAGGTGCGCTACCACATCGTCGCGCGGCGCTGGAGTCCGTTCGTTGGCCCATAGGGGAGGACCAAACTCCACCTGCGAAGCCTGCCACAGCCAACGGCTGATCAGAGTGTGCTGAGGCTTGTGACGCAAGCGCACCCGCATGTTACGCTCGGCGAATGCTACATCGCATCTCAATCGTACTATTGCGGGCGTGCGCCGTGTGCGCCGTGTGCGCCGTGTCGGCCTGGGGCACTGCCGCAGTGGCAGCACAGCCGGGCGAACCCAGGTTTGAACTTGACGTGGAACGTGTCGTTGGCTCCGATGGAGGTAAGGTCTACCAGATCACTTCGAGCGGCACGGTGGCAGCCACTCCGACCGTTGTCTGGCGTATTCTCACCGATTACAACCATTTGGCTGATTACCTGCCAAACATGAAAAGCGCTCGTGTGGTTTCTCGCAATGGCGACAGGGTCATCGTCGAACAACTGGGCATCGCACGCTTTCTATACTTCAGCCGGGACATCCGTTTGGTGGTGCAGGTGCACGAACGGGCGCCAAATCGCATCGACATCAGCATGATTGACGGCGACATGAAAGCTTACCGCGCCAGCTGGGAGCTGAGTCCTTTGGCTGGGGCGGCTGGCACCAAGGTGGTGTACAACGCGACGATCGAACCGAAGTTTGACGTGCCAGGGATCATAGGGCTAAGCGTGGTCAGGAAGGACATTGCCAGGATGATGGCTGCAGTGTTCTTGCGATTGGATCGGCAGGAGTAGCATCTTATGCATGGGCCGCGTTGGTAAGCGAATAACGGTCACGAGCGGAATGTCGTATTCCGCCACGGACCGGGCCGCAGCCGACTGCCCATGGGGTCTTGATGTTGCTCTCTGCCTCGATGTATAAGGCTGTCCGGTCGTCCGTGCGCTTGCTGAAAGGCCGACCAGACAGTCCTGATAGCTTGCGTTCTAAGACGATGCGGCCAGATTGTCGTAGTCCTTCACGCTGTAGAGCCTCGGGTGCTTCCGTCTGTCAAACAGCAAGGAGGAGCGTCGCCCTGGCTTGGTCAACGCGCGCAACGCGGTCTCCATCGGGATGCCGCGGATGGCCAGTGAGCGGACCGCGGGCATTGTTCCGTATATTTTTGCTGCCTTAATCGCGACTTCAAGGTATCCCGCCAACGCAGTTGCGTCACCATTAAACGCCCCCCAACCCCGCACTGAAGCACGTCAATGACCCGCCAATTCGACGACATCCTGCTCGGCAGCATCGAACTCTTCTGCTCAACCGCCTAGCTCGGCAGTTTCACCGCCGCCGCCACGGCTGCCGCAGTCACGCCGGCCGCGGTCAGCCGGGCGGTTTCGCGGCTCGAGGCGCGCCTCGGCGTGCGGCTGTTCGTGCGCACGACACGCACGCTGGCCCTGAGCGAGGCCGGCCGGGAATACTACCTGCGGTGCCGCGCCGCCCTCGACCAGTTGGTGGAGGCCGAACGCGTGGTCACTGGAGGCCAGAGCGCGCCGATGGGCCTGCTTCGCATCAGCATGCCGACACCGTACGGTCATTACCGCCTGCTGCCGCTGTTGCCGGCATTCTCTCGCCGCTATCCCGAGGGTCGGGTCGAGTTCCACCTGAGTAATCGGAACGTCGACTTCGCCGAGGAAGGATTCGACCTGGCGATCCGCGGCCGTGCCCCGCTTGATTCCACCATGATCGCGCGCCACCTGGAGGACGCGGAGCTGGTCGTGGTGGCCTCGCCCGGCTACCTGGCCGACAGAGGCAGGCCGGAGACGCTCGCGGACCTGGGCAGTCATAACTGCATCCAGTTCGCACTGCCCAGCAGCGGCCGCAACATCCCCTGGGTGTTCACGGACGAAGGACGCGAACTTGAACTGGCGACGTCCGGCACCTACGGCTGCGCCGAGGACATCCTGGGTGCGGTCACGCTGGCGCGCGCCGGCGGCGGCCTGTTCCAGACCTACCGATTCGTTGTCGAGGACGACCTGCGCGCGGGGCGCATGGTGGAACTGCTGGCCCGGCATGGCGGACGCACGCGGCCGTTCTGCCTGCTCTATCCGCATGCGCGCCACGTCGCCCTGCGGGTGCGCGTCTTCGTGGACTTCCTGGTCGAAAAGCTGCGCGTACCTGCGTCCCCGGCACGCCGGGACGTCGGCTGAACGGCACCGCGATAGCGCTATTCATTACACGGTGTATCGATTGTCTTGCACCCAACCATCTTTTTCCTTTCCTGATCCCTGCCTATAGTGGTTCCCATGGACGACGCGCTGGATCCGAGACGGCGCTTTCCACCCCACCACTTCAGGGAAAAGGAAATACCATGAACCAGCAGCCCCGCACTATCATCATCACCGGCGCCTCGAGCGGCATCGGCCTGGCCCTAGCCGAGGCCTACCTGAAACGCGGCGACCGGGTCGTCGGCAATGCCCGCAGCAGCGAACGCCTGGAGGCAGCCGCTGCCGCCCTGGGCCATCCCGGCAGTTTCGTCGGCGTGGCCGGCGACATCGCCGAGCCGGCCACCGCGCAGGCCCTGTTCCGCACCGCCATCGAGCGTTTCGGCCGGATCGACGTCCTGATTAACAACGCCGGCATCTTCATCGCCAAGCCCTTCGCGGATTACACGCCCGAGGACGTTCAGCGCCTGGTCGCCACCAACCTGATGGGCTTCTTCTATCCTTCGCAGCTGGCGGCCACGCACATGGCGGCAAACGGCGCCGGCCACATCGTGAACATTACGGCCAGCGTCGCTCTGCAGCCGAACGGCAAGGCGCCCGCAGTGCTGCCGGTGCTGGTCAAGGGCGGCCTGAACAGCGCGACGCGCGCCCTGGCGCTGGAACTGGCCCCGCATGGCGTCAAGGTGACCGCCGTGGCCCCCGGGATCATCGATACCCCGTTGCACCCGGACGGGGCGCACGAATTCCTCAAGGGCCTGCAGCCAAGCGGCGCCTATGGCCAGGTGAAGGACATTGTCGACGCCGTGCTGTACATGACCGATGCCAGCTTCACCACCGGCGTGGTGCTCAGCGTCGACGGCGGCGCCACTGCCGGCGTCTGGTAAGCAACTTCACCCACAGCCCAACAGGAGAAACCCCATGCCCTACATCCTCGTGCAAGTGACCGACGAAGGCGTCACCCGCGAACAGAAAGCCCGGATCATCGCCGGCGCCACCGACCTCATGGTCGAGGTGCTCGGCAAGGACCCCGAGTCCACCTTCGTCCTCATCGACGAAGTCAAGACCGACAACTGGGGCCACGGAGGCGAGATGGTCACGCTACGGCGCCAGCGCGAGCGCCGCGGCGGCTAACCCGCGATCGTTGATTGTGCTTGACATGTGTGGGCACACACCTCAAGATCGGTCCATGGCTACCACGGACCGACTCGATTCCTGCAACTGCTTTGCCTCGCGCAAGGCGGCGCGCCTGATCACCAAGCTGTACGAGGATCACTTGGCGCCTGCCGGCCTGACCAGCTCGCAATTTGCGCTACTTGCCCACCTCGACGAAGTAGGCAAGGCCCCGCTGCGCGACCTGGTAGAGGCGCTGGCGATGGAGCGCACCAGCATCGTGCGCGCCTTGCAGCCGCTCGAACGCGAGGGCCTCGCGGCCCAGGCGCCCGACCGTGACGACGCGCGCCGCAACGTGATCAGCCTGAGCGCGGCAGGGCGTGCCCGCCTGCGACAAGCCATCCCGCTGTGGCAGGCAGCGCAAGCCGAATTTGAACGCCGCTACGGCAGCAGCCTGGCACAGCAGATGCGCGACTCGGTGCGCAGCCTGGAGCCCTGAATTTTTTTAACCCGACGTGTGCATATGCACACCAATTTGTAGTCAAACGTGCCCGAAGCTGTGCATATACACACCAGCCGGGCCTACCCACCTGAAGGAGAGCAGCATGAACCCATCCCACCTCGGTACCGCCGTGGTTACCGGCGCCTCGACCGGCATTGGCGCCCTGTACGCGGAGCGCCTGGCGGCGCGCGGATACGACCTGGTCCTGGTTGCACGCAACGGCGTGCGCCTGTTGGAACTGTCGGCGCGCCTGCAGGCGCAGACCGGCCGCAGCGTGCGCGCCATCAGCGCCGACCTCGGCGATCGCGCAGACCTGGCCCGTATCGAAACCTTGCTGCGGGAAGACAGCGCGATCACCATGCTGGTCAATAACGCCGGTGTCGGAGCGACCGCGCCGCTGCTGGCGTCAAGCATCGACCGGATGGAAGCGATGATCGCCCTGAACGTCACTGCGCTGACCCGCCTGAGCTATGCAGCGGCGCCCGGCTTTGTCGCGCGCGGCCAGGGGACCATCGTCAACATCGCCTCGATCGTGGCGCTCGCCCCGGAAATCCTGAACGGCGTCTACGGTGCCAGCAAAGCCTATGTGCTGGCGCTGAGCCAGTCGCTCCAGCACGAATTGCAGGACAAGGGCGTGCGCGTGCAGGCGGTCTTGCCTGGCGCCACCGCCACGGACTTCTGGAGCACGGCCGGGACCCCGGTCGAGCACTTGCCGCAGGAAATCGTGATGCGCGCCGACAGCATGGTCGATGCGGCGCTGGCCGGCCTGGATGCCGGCGAGCTGGTGACCATCCCGGGCCTGGAAGATGGCGCCAAGTATGCGGCCTACGAGGCGGCGCGCCTGGCCATGCATCCGGAGCTGTCGACGTCGATCCCGGCCAGCCGCTACCGCGCGCTCGTGCCTGCCAGCTGAATCTGGCGTCCTGACGGTTCAGTGCCCGTGGCTGGCGCCGCCCGCCCCGGGCACGGTCACCTCGACGGTTTCGCCGCCGAGGATCCGATGGGTCGGGTCGGCCATCTCCAGCTTGAGCTTGTGCCGGCCGGGGGGCAGGCCGACGATAATGATCGGGTCGGTGCTGGTATGGGCCCAGGTCGGCGGCCCCTGGTCGACGGTGACGTGCAGGTGTCCCAGCCGCGGCGATACCTCTGCGGCCTTGGGCCCGACTACCGCCATGGTGCGCAGGTTCTCGGTACGGAATTGCAGGATGATGACGCCGCGCGCCAGCGCCTCTGGAACCGGCGGATGGACCGCCAGCCTGGGCGGCGGCTCGGACGCGAGCGGCAGCACGGGAGGCGCGCGTCCGGCCTGGGCCAGGGCGGCAGGGCAGGGCATGCCAAGCAAAACGGCAAACAGCGCCGCGGCAACGCGCCTGGACAGTGGGGTGGGGTGTGCTGGCATGGTGCGTCCTTTCAGGACAATGGCGGCCACCGCTTCAATATCGGCCGCAGCCGCGCGCTTGTCAAGCAGGCCGCCGAGGTGCTGGACCGGGTGCTGCAGTTGTTCCGGCAACACTCCTGAGCAGCGCGCGCCCGCGATTGTTGCGCAATGTGTCTGGGGACTTGCCGACACATGAGCGGCCGGTGCAGACACAATCCCGACATGCGCCAGACACCGGGGCGCGGTGTAATGGACTTACCGCTGAAACAGCCACGACGCCATCCCGGCCGCGGCGCATCAGCATCCACCCAAGGGGAACACACATGAACGCATATGGATTGAAGGGCGCACTGGCGCTCGCACTGGCAGCGGGGATCGCATGCCCGCTCGCCGCGATGGCGCAGCAGCTCGACGCCAACGGTATCGGCCGCACCGAGGTGGTGCGGCACGCCTTCGATGGCGGCCGCGAGGCGCTCCAGGTGAAGGTCGACTTCGGGCCGCACGTGGCCTTCCCGAAGCACTCCCATCCGGGCGTGGAAATCGCCTACGTGCTGGAAGGGGCGATCGAATACGTCGTCGACGGCAAGCCCATCACCCTCAAGGCGGGCCAGTCGCTGTATATCCCGGCCGGCGCAGTCCACTCGGCCAGGAACCTGGGCGGCGGCATTGCATCGGAACTGGCGACCTATGTGGTCGACAAGCACAAGCCGGTGCTGGTCCTCGACCAGCCCTCGAAATAAGCGCACAGGAGGGACACATGAAACGACGCATACGCGCCGCGGTTTGGACCTTCGCCACGGCCTGCGCCCTGGCGGCGCTGGTGGCTGCCACCAGCCCGACCAGCGCCGCCGACGGCCCCGGCGCCCTGCAGGTCGAAGGCAAGGCGCCCGGTTTCGCAGGCGCCACCACCTGGCTCAACTCTGCGCCCCTCGGCCCCGCGCAGTTGCGCGGCAAGGTGGTGCTGGTCGACTTCTGGACCTACTCGTGCATCAACTGCATCCGCACCATTCCCTATGTGCGCGCCTGGGCGCAGAAATACCGTGACCAGGGCCTGGCGGTGGTCGGCGTGCACACGCCCGAGTTCCGGTTCGAAGAGGACCTGGCCAACGTGAATGCGGCGCTGAAGCGCTTCCAGATCGATTTTCCGGTGGCGGTCGACAGCCGGCACGCGATCTGGCGCGCCTGGGGCAACCGCTACTGGCCGGCCTATTACCTGGTCGACGGCGCAGGCCGGATCCGCTACCACCAGTTCGGTGAGGGCGACTTCGACAAGATGGAGCGCGCGATCCAGGCACTGCTGGCCGAACAGCGCGGCGCGCCCCTTAGCGACACCAGCCTGGTCGCGCCAATTGCCCGCGGCGAACAGATGGCGCCCGACGCCGGCAGCATCGCATCCGGGGAAACCTATGTCGGCTACCGCAAGGCCGACAATTTCCGCTCGCCGGAACGGTTGCGCGCCGGCGTGGCCCAGTCCTACACCGTGGGGCGGCTGGCGCTCAACGAGTGGGGCCTGGCCGGGCGCTGGCAGGTCGGCGCGGAAAGCGCGCAGGCGCTGGAAGCGGGCGCTGCGATCGCGCACCAGTTCAGCGCGCGCGACCTGCACCTTGTGCTTGGCCCAGGCGAGCCGGGACGCAAGCTGCGCATCCGAGTCACCCTGGATGGCAAGGCGCCCGGCGCCGACCACGGCAGCGACATCGATGCCGCCGGCGAGGGCGTGATCGACGGCACCCGCCTGTACCAGCTGGTGCGCCAAAGCGGCGTGCGCCAGCGCCGCTTCGAGATCCGTTTCCTCGACCGCGGCGCCGAGGCCTACGCCTTTACCTTCGGCTGAGTCCCGGGCGCCGGGCAGGCACATGAAAAAAAGGCGGCGATCTGGTATCGCCGCCTTTTTTGCTGCCTGCGTGCGGCTCAATCGGAGGACATCTGGCCCTTGGCGCCTTCGCGCCACACCCGGGTGCGTCCCAGCAGGCGGGTAGCCAGGAAGTTGTCGCCCAGGCTGGCGCCGATGCCGAAACTGAGCGCGCAGTCATAGGCTTCTTGCCCGGCCACCGGGGTGAAGCGGCTATTCCACGCGGTGGCGGCCGGCTGCGCCAGCTTGCGCGCAGGTTGTGGCGTCACCGGCGCCTCTTGCAGGGCGCCGGTCACGGCTTTGCGCAGCAGCGCCGGTGCGATGGCGGTGGCGCCGCACTGGCCCCCGCCACAGACCTCCTCGCCGGCTTGCGCCGTCCCGGACAGGGCCAGCACCAGCCCTGCCGTCCAACTGCGCCCCAGGTGGCGGCGAGGGGGGCGGCTCATCGCGCACTCCTGCGTTCGTTAGCCGGCGCCGGAGCGCGCGCGAAAGCATGGTCGAGCGAGATGGCCCCGCCGCCACGTGCCACCAGCGCCAGCAGCAGCGCCGCCCAGCCCAGGTGGGTCGGCCAGGCAGCCGGGTAGACGAATACCTGAATCACCGCCGTCATCCCCAGCAGGGCCAGGGCCGACAGGCGCGTGGACAGGCCGAGCAGCAACAGCAGCGGGAACAGGTGTTCCGACACGGTCGCCAGCTGGGCCGCCGTCTCCGGCGGGAGCAGGGGCAACTGGTATTCGTACTCGAACAGCTGGTAGGTGGCGTCCTTGATGGTAAACAGGCCGTCGACCTTGGCGCGTCCGGCGCGCCAGAAAGTCGTGGCCGCCGCGGTGCGCGCCAGCAGCAGCAGGACCGAGGGTGGAAGCAGGCGCGCGGCGCGCTGCATTGAAATGGCGTTCATGTGGGTGTTCTCCTTGTGCAAAGATGGATGGATCAGGTGCGCCATGTGCCGATCCGCACCAGGGCGAGCACGGCGTCGGCGAAGGCAGGCGGCGCCGCGATGGCGCCGCCTTCCAGCACGATGGCCGCCGTGGCGCTGGCCGGCGGCTGGGTGAAGCGGCGCTCCAGCGCGGCGTAGCGCGGATCGGGAGCCGCGTCCGGATTGGCCGGCGCGTGGCGCGACAGCCAGGCGTGCGCGACGACGCGGGCGTAATCCGGGTTGTCCCGGCCTGGCGCGCTGCGTTCCAATGCGCGCCGGCCGGCCGCGCTGGCATACAGGTAGCGCTCGCGCGGGCCGGTATGGTCGATGCGTCCGGCGCCGGCCAGTACCAGGCCGACGCAGCGCGTCGGGCGCACCCGCGAGGCCGCCCAGGCGGCATGGGCGCCCCAGCCGGAGCCGGCGAAGACGGCTTCCGGAATGTGCAGGGCGTCGATGAAGTCAAGCAGGTCCTTGCCGAGCGCAGCCTGCTGACCCGAGCGCGGCGTGCCGGCATCGATGAAGCGGGTGGCGCCATGGCCGCGCAGCTGCGGGACCAGCACCCGCAAGCCGGCAGCGGCCAGCAGCGGCGCGCTTGTGGCGAAGCTGTCGATGCCGTAGCCGAAGTCGTGCACCAGCACCACCGGGCGCCCGTCAGCGGGGCCGGCGGCGAAATAGGCCATTTCCAGCAGCCCGGTCGATACCCGTTCGGCGGCCACGGGCGCACCGCCGGCGCCGGGCAGGGCGGCGACCGAAGGCAGTGCCGGCAAGGCGAAGGCCGCCAGGCTGGCCGCCTGGCGCAGGAAATGACGCCGCAGGAGAAAAGATTCGTGCATGGTGGGTCCTCGATGCGAAGTGAAGAGGCGTGCGTTCACGGCGTGCTTGACGCGTCCGTGACCAGTCCCGCCCCGATCCAGTCGGCCAGCAAGGCGCCGGCGCGCGCCACGCCCGCGTCTTCGCCCAGGCGTTCGGCCAGCAAGTCGCAGATGCCGGCGAAGCTGCCCTGTGCCGCAAGCGCGGCCAGCGCCTGGCCCTCGAGCGCGTCAGCCGCCCTCAGGCAGGACACAAAACCGCTGCGCCAGACCACATGCCATCCTGGCTCGGCCAGCATGGCCGCTTCCGGCGCTGCGCCGGCGTCCGACATGGCGTGCCAGACATCGGCGGCATTGGTCAGGGCCCGCGCCAGGCGCAGGCTGGGCGTGAGTCCCAGGCGCATGCCGTCCCAGTCGAGTGCGGCCAGGGCGGCCGGGGTCAGCGGGGCGGCATCGGCTGCCACGAAGGCCGAACCGAGCGCCAGTTCGATCCAGGCCAGTTCGTGCAGGTCGGGGTTATCGGGAAACAGCTTCTGGAGCGTGGCGCCGAAATCCTGCGCATAGGCGTCCAGCGTCCATTCGTACGGCGGAAAGGCGCCGATGTGCTTGATGACCGCGTGCAGGAAGGCGTCCTCGCCCATGCGGGCGCGCAGCAGCGGATACGAGGCCCGCAGGCAGCCCACGAGCTGGGCCCGGTAATTGTTCTGGTAAACCGTGAGCCCGGCACTGTGCGCTGCGGGCAGGCGCGCCGCCGCGGCAGCCTCGCCGGTGACCAGCCACAGGCGGAAGTCGCGTTGCAGGTCGCGCAGCATCATGCCTCCCACGCGAGGGGTGCGGCGCGCTCCAGGGCGCGGGCTATATCGAGCTCGGCCAGCAGCTCGCCGAGCGGCGGGATTGCCGCGTCGCGCTCGATCATGGTCGCCACCGGGCCGCAGCGCGTGCGCGCTTCCGCGTACAGCGCCCACACCGCGGCGGACACCGGGCCGTCATGGGTATCGACCAGCAAGTCGCCGCTCCTGCTGTGACCCGCAAGGTGGATCTGGTGCACCTGCCCGGCCGGGATCCCGTCGAGAAAGGCGAACGGGTCGAAGCCGTGGTTGGCGGCGCTCACGGCCAGGTTGTTCACGTCCAGCAGCAGGCCGCAGCCGGTGCGCCGGCACATCGCGGCGAGGAATTCCCATTCGCTCATCGCGCCGGGAAACTGCAGGTAGCTGGAAGGATTTTCGAACAGCATGGCGCGCCCCAGCGCGTCCTGGGCCATGTTGATATTGCTGCAGACCAGGCTGAGTGCTTCCGCGGTATACGGCAGCGGCAGCAGGTCGTGCGAATTGAAGCCGTCGATGCGCGACCAGCTCAGGTGGTCGGTGACGTACAGCGGCTCGATCTCGTCGGCCAGGGCGCGCAGGCGCTCCAGGTAATCCCGGCGCAGGCCGTCGCTGGAGCCGATCGACATCGACACGCCGTGCAGCACCACCGGATGGCGCGCGCGTACCTGGCGCAGGATGTGGCGCGGCTGGCCGCCCGCCACCATGAAGTTTTCGGAGGTGACTTCGACGAAGTCGACCGCGACGTCGGTATCGAGGAAATCCGGATAGTGCTCGCGGCGCAGGCCGAGGCCGAAGCCGGAGAAGACCGGAGGGGAGGGAAATGCCGGCATGGGTGCCTCGCGAAAAATGCGGTTGCGAACAGGCCCGCCTGCTTGCCAGGCGGGCCTGGCTTGCTTATTCCTTCTCGGTGACGGTGCCGCCCAGCGCCTTGCACTCGGTCGGGGTCTTGACCAGCACGCCCTGGGCCTTGCAGTCGTTCAGGCCCTTGCAGTCGTTCTTGGCAGTGGCGCACAGGCTTTCGCCCTTGCAGTTGTTGATGCCATAGCAGCGGCCCGGCTTTTCCTTCTCTGCCGAGACGGACGGATTGGACATGCCGAGGGCGGCCAGGGCCAGCAGGGCGATGGCGCCGGCCTTGCCGACGCGCGAAGAGGTGGAAATATTCATGGTGTTGTTCCTTTCAGGTGGGTGGTTGGCGCCGCCAGGCGGCACCGGGGAGATCAGAGGGTGTCAACGGCGGCCTGCTCGATCAGCGCGGCCACCTTTTCCGGGTTCGACAGCTGCACCGCGTGGCTGGATGCGATCTCGATGGTGCGGGCGCGGGCCCGCTTGTACATCATGCGTTGCGTGTCCGGGTGCAGGAACCGGTCATTGGTCGCGACCACCGCGTAACTGGGCTTGTCGCGCCACGCCGCGGCGTAGGCCGGTGCATACACGAAGGCCTGGGTGGTCGGCACTTGCGAGGCTGCCAGGAAGGCGGCCCGGTTGGGCGTGAGGTCGGCCGCGAAGTTCTGGTGGAAGCGCGCGCGGTCGGCCCAGTAATAGCCTGCCCAGTCGGGCCTGGCCACCGGCTCCGCGGGGATTGCGCCGAGCAGCTGGCCGCTGTTTTCGCCGACCTGCGGCGCCAGCGCGGCTACGTACACCAGGGCCTTGACCTTGGCGCCTTCGCCGGCATGGCCGATCACCGTGCCGCCCATGCCGCTGCCGACCAGGACGACCTTGCCGAACTGGTTGAACAGCACGCGCCGGGTGGCGGCGATGTCTTCCTCGAGCGTGTCGTGGGAGAGCGGCACAACGGTTACCTGGAAACCCTTGTGGCGGAGGATGTCGTGCACCACGCGCCAGCTGGCGCCGTCGATGAAAGTGCCGGGGACGATCACGACGTTCTTCGTGTCGGCCGGCGCGGCCTGGGCCAGGGCCGGCGCGAACACGGCGGCGGCCAGCATCAGGGAAGCAAAAGCGTTCATGCGGCGTCCTTACTTGCGCGGGGTCAGCGAGCCGTAGCCCTTGGGGGTCTTGATGGTGGTGCAGCTGCCTTTTTCGACCAGCGTCCAGGCATCGCCCTGGTAGTCGGACACCGAGGTGGCGGCGCAGGACGTGCCTTCGCCGGCGGCGCAGTCGTTATGGCCGGCGAGCGAGACGCCGTAGCATTTCTCCATCGGTTTCTTGACGTCGGCGGCATGGGCGCCGGCGGCGCACAGGCTCAGGGCAAAGGCGGCGGCAAAGGCGGCGCGGGTAGGGTGCATGGTGTTCTCCTGAAGGTGGGAATGTAGAAAAAAACTGCCCGGGGCGGATCGGCTGTCAGAAATCGAGGTATTGCGGGCCCGCGGCGATGTAGACCAGGACCTCCTGGCCGCTCCCGTCGCGCGGCAGGATGCGCGACAGGGGGACGACGGTGACGTTTGGCGCGGCCTGCACGAACCAGGTGACGCTGCGTTCTCCCTGGCGGATGGCGACGGTCTCGCCGTTCCTGACGTTGAGGTAGCGGGTGTTGGCCTTGACCTCGAGGACGCGTTCTGCAATGGCGCCGGTGCCGACCGGGCCGACGTCGGGACCGGTGGCGGCGGGTGCGGCCTGGGCGGCGCCGCCGAGGGCGAGCGCCAGCAGGAAGAGGCTGGTGGTGATCTTGTGCATGATGGTTCTCCGGGTGGTGAGCGACGGCGTCGCGACAGGAACCATTAGGCGCCCGCGATATGTCGCGGGTATCTCCGGCATGTGTCGGAAGGGGGCGCTTGTGTGTCGGCGCCCGGACTGGACATATTCGGAAACAAAGGCGCCGCCCGCGGCGCCGCGCGCATCAGGCGGCGCGCAGCACCAGGCGGGCCTCGAGTCCGCCGCCGGGGCGGTTGTGCAGGGTCAGTTCGGCCGGTAGCGCGGCGGCCAGCTGGCGCGCGATGGCCAGTCCCAGTCCGGTGCCGCCGGTCTCGCGGTTGCGCGAGCTTTCGAGCCGGTAGAAGGGCTCGAACACGGCTTCCAGCATGTCTTCGGGGATGCCCTGCCCGCGGTCGAGCACGCGGATCACGGGCGCTCCCGGCACCCCGCAATCGAGTACCAGCTCTGCCTGGCCGGCATACTTGAGGGCGTTGTCGACCAGGTTGCAGACGATGCGGCGCAGGGCCTTCGGCCGGGTGTGGACGATGGCCCCGGGCGGGGCGGCAAGGCACAGGGCGGCCCCGCCGTCGCGGTAGTCGAGCGCGATGCTGTCGAGCAGGCTGGCCAGGTCCAGGGGACAGGCCGGTTCCAGCTTGCCGTGCATCGCGCGGGCATAGTCCAGGCCTTCGCGCACCAGGTGCTGCAGCTCCGACAGGTCAGCGCCGAGTTTCTGCTGCAGTGCCGGGTCGTCGGCCAGGTCGATGCGCAGGCGCATGCGGGTGATCGGGGTTTGCAGGTCGTGCGAGATCGCAGCCAGGATGCGCAGGCGCTCGTCGACATAGCCGGCGATACGGCGCTGCATGGCGTTCAGCGCGCGGGTGGCACGCAGCACTTCGGACGGCCCGTGTTCCGGCAGCTCGGCCGGGCGCAGGTCGGGGCCCAGCGCGTCGGCGGCTTCGGCCAGCGCGCGCAGCGGGGCGGTGGCGAGGCGCACGGCCAGCCAGCAGCTCAGCGCCACCAGCGCCAGCTGCGCTCCCAGCACATAGGGCAGCCAGGGCGACAATGGCAGGCCGGGGCGCGGCCGGAACTCGATCGTGAGCGGATCTCCGTCGGCCAGCTGCAGGTGCAGCTGGAAACGTTCGCGCGGACCGGCCAGCGCATGCGCGCTGAAAGCATAACCGGGGGTCAGCGCCCGTGTGGCCGAGCGCAGCAGGCGGGTGGACAGCGCCGCTTCTACCGGCGGGCCGGACTGGCCGGTGCCAGGCAGGAAACGGTAGCCGCTGCGTTCGAGTTGCGGCAGCCAGGCGGCGCGCTCGGCGCGCGGCAGGCGGTCGAGCAGGGCGACGGCAGCGCGCAGGTCGACCTCGACGGTATCGATCATCGCGCCCATGTTCACCTCGTCGCGCTCGCCGATGGCGAGTGTGGCCGACAACAGCTGGGCCGCGGTCAGCCCGGCCACCAGGATCAGCGACAGGCGCGCGAACAGGCTGGGCGGCGCCAGGCGGGCCAGCAGCGCGCGCAGCGGCTTCATGATGCGCTTTCGAGCAGCTCGACCGGGCTGGCAAAGACATAGCCCTCGTTGCGCAGGGTCTTGATGTAGCGCGGCTCGCGCGCCCCGTCGCGCAGGCGCTGGCGCAGGCGGCTGACCAAGATGTCGATCGAGCGGTCGAACTGGTCGGCGTCGTGGCCGTGGGTCAGTTCCAGCAACTGGTCGCGCGTCAACACGCGCTGCGGATGGTCGAGGAAGACGCGCAGCAGGCGGTATTCGGCGCCGCTGACCGGCACCGCGACGCCGTCGGCGTCGAGCAGGTGGCGCGCCACGGTGTCGACCCGCCACTCGCCGAAACCGAGCAGGGTGGCGGCCTGGGTCAGCTGCATGTTGGGCGGCAGCATGCGGGTGCGGCGCAGCACGGCGCGGATGCGCGCCAGTAGTTCGCGCACCGAGAACGGTTTGGGCATGTAGTCGTCGGCGCCGATTTCGAGCCCGACCACGCGGTCGAATTCCTCGTCGCGCGCAGTCAGCATCAGGATCGGCACCGTGCGGTGCTTGCCGGCCCGCAGTTCGCGGCACAGCACCAGGCCGTCGTCGCCGGGCAGCATCAGGTCGAGCACGATGGCGTCCGGGGTGAAGCGCTGCAGCACGGCGCGCATTTCGCGCCCGTCCGCGGCCGCAGTGGTACGCAGGCCCTGTTTTTCGAGGTAGGCGCAGACCAGCTCGCGGATGCCGCGGTCGTCGTCCACCACCAGCACGTGGTCAGTATCGCGCATGGCAGCCTCCCTGAACGTGGGCTGCCGGGGCACGCAGCGCGGGGCTTAATCCGCTGCCGGCGCCTTCTCGTACCTGCCGGCGTTCTCCAGCAGGTTGGCGCGCAGGGTGACCAGGGTGCGGTGAAGTTCGGCCGACTGCTCCGGCGTGAAGCGGGTTTCCGACACCACGCCCTTGCCCAGTGCGCTCAGGCGCAGCCGGTGCCCAGCCTCGGTCAGCCCGACCCGCACCTGGCGTTCGTCCCTGGGGTCGCGCTGGCGCCGCACATAACCCATCGCCTCGAGTTTCTTGAGGATGGGGGTCAGGGTATTCGATTCCAGGAACAGCTTTTCCCCCAGGCCCGTCACGGTCTGGTCGTCCTCTTCCCACAGCGCGATGATGGCGATGTACTGGGTATAGGTCAGGCCGAGTTGCTCCAGGACCGGCTTGTAGGCCTTGCCCAGCGCCAGGTTGGTCGAATAGATCGCGAAGCACAGGAACTCGTCCAGCCTCTTGACACCCGGGTCGCCGGGTTTCACGCGCGCTGCCGTTTTCATTGCCGTTCTCCTTGGTTGCATGGTCATGGCGATTATATATCGCGCCCGATTTTTTCAATATACGGTCCATGGCTTATCCTGCCTGGGCGGTGGCGCCGGCGGCGCCAGGCGCGCTGGTGGCGCGGATGCGGCGGTCGGCCAGCACGGCGACGCCGAAAGCGAGCGCCAGCAGCGCGCCGGCCAGCAGCCCGATGTCGTGGCGCTCGAACAGGGCGATTGCGGCGCCGCCCAGCACGCCGGCCGACGACACGCCGGCGTAGAGCGCGGCGGAATTCAGGCCCATCAGCAGCGGCGCGGCGGCCGGCGCCAGCCCGATCAGGCGGTGCTGCTGCGGCACCAGCAGGCCCCAGCCGCAAACTGCCCAGACTACGATGGCCGGCAACGCGCTCCACAGGTGTGCCGAGGTCCACGGGGTCAGGGCGAAGTTGACGGCGCCCACCAGCAAGGCGCCGAAGATGATGCGGCGGCTGCCGAGGCGGTCGGTCAGGCGTCCCGCGACCAGGTTGCCGGCGGTGGCGGCAACACCCCAGATCAGCAGCAGGCCGGCCAGTACGCCGGGGGCGCCGGCGGTGACGCGGTCGAAGATCACGCCGATATAGGTGTAGACCGAGAACATGCCCGCATAGGCAACCAGGGTGGTCAGCAGCACCAGGGCGATGCGGGTGTCCTTGAGCGGCGCCAGGCGCTGGCGCAGGGTGGCGGCCGGCAGCGGCGGGATCGCCGGCAGCAGGAGCCAGACCCCAAGGCCGGCCAGGGTGCCGAGGATGCTGACGAACCACATCGTGCTGCGCCAGTCGTCCAGGCCGGCGATCAGGGTGCCAAGGGGCGCGCCGAGGGCGGTGGCACTCGACAATCCGGCGATCACGATGGCCAGGGCCGTCGCGCGCCGCTCCGGCGGGACCAGCGCAGCGCCGGTGGCGGTGGCGGTCGGGCTGTACATCGCCGCGCCCAGCCCGGCGATCACGCGGCTGGCCAGCACCCATCCGATCGAGGGGGCCAGCGCCGTCATCGCGTTGCCGGCGACGAACACGCCCAGGCCGGCCAGCAGCAGGCGCTTGCGCGGCCAGTGCGCCAGCATCGCCGCAACCGTGGGCGAGAGCAGGGCGTAGCTCAGCGCATACAGGGTCACCATCTGCCCGGCAAGCGGGATCGAGACCCCGAGCGAGGCGGCAACCTGGGGCAGGATGCCGGCGACGACGAAACTGTCGGTGCCGACTGCAAACATGCCGGAAGCCAGCACGAGTAAACGTCGATCCATGGGGAAAGCTCCTTCGATGAAATAGGTTGGCGGCACGGCGGACCAGACCGGGGCAGACGGCTGCGTTCAAGGCTGGCTACGCGCGCAACATGCATGTGGCGCCTGGAGCCGGGTAATCCTGAAGTGTTAGATGTATCGGATGCGACAGGAATGAATTGAACTCTAGAACATGCCGATGCACATGTCAAGCGCGGGCGAGACAATCGCACGCGAGGTATATCTTTTTCCATCAGTGCTTCCAGTGTCTGCGCGGCCTTGCGCTTGCTCAGCTACCCATGTTCCGTCGCGCTGACGGATTGGGTGCCTTGGGCGGCGCTTCTGCCCAGGGATGCTCGACGGGAAATTTTCAAAGACGACGGGCAACACCTTGAATAATCCGGTATGATACTTCGCATGCGATGCAATCGGCATCGCTACATTTATCAAGGAAATCATTATGACCAGCATCGACAACATCCTCTACACAGGCAAGACCCGCGTCACCGGCGGCCGCGACGGCGCGGCGCGCAGTCCGGACGGGCGCCTCGACGTGCCGCTTGCGCATTTCAACTCGCGTGCGCCAGGCACCAATCCCGAGCAGCTGCTTGCGGCCGGCTGGGGCGCCTGCTACCTGGGGGCGCTGCAGGGCGCGTTCCGCGAAGCCAGCCTGGCGTTTCCGGCGGATGCCGCAATCGACGTCGAGGTCGACCTGGGCGTCAACCCGGGGAATGACTATCGCCTGCAGGCGCGCTTCCTGGTCGAACTGCCCGGCGTGGACGCCGGCCTTGCCGGGCAGCTGACCGAGCGTGCGCATGCTACCTGCCCCTACTCCAAGGCGCTGCATGCCAACCTGCAGGTTGTGACCCGGGTGGCCTGAGGCTGCCTGCGCGCGGTTCGTCGCCCGCTGCGGCGCCCTCCCGTAGTGGCGTCGCATCGTGCCGGGATATGGGCCCTAAGCCGCAAGCGGATGCGCTTTCGGGGCTATACTTCATGCATTGCGCATGACGTGGAGCAGCCATGTCCGAACCGCCGAGCAGGGAACCCGCGGGCAGCACCGGCGACGGGCTCTCGTTGCAGCGCGCCTTGCGCGCGCACCGGACGCTGAGCGCCAGCAACCGGACGTTATTGCGCGCAACCGACGAAACCCGGTTGCTGTGCGACATGTGCACGGTGGCGGTCGAGCAGGGAGGCTATGTGCGCGCCGGTGTGAACTATGCCGGCCCCGGACCCGACCGGCGCCTGCACTGGATGGTGTGGATGGGTTGCGAAAACGGCAGGGCCACCGCGATCGATGTCCACGATCTCAACGAGGCAGGGTATACCTGGGCCGACACCCCGCTGGGACAGGATGCCACCGCGATCGCGATCCGCACCGGCAAGCCATTCACGCGCCGCGACGTCAATGAAGGGCCGGTATTCCAGGAGCCAGGCTACGAGGCGCTGCGAAGGCGCGTCGAGCAGGAAGGCTACCGATCGCTGACCGCCTTTCCGCTGGCCTGTGGCGACGAGGTGATCGGCGCGCTGTTCATGGCGGCGGCCGAGCCGGACGCCTTCGACGAGCAGGAAATCAGCCTGCTGGGCGAGCTCGCCGACGACCTTGCCTTTGGGATCCTTACGCTGCGCCTGCGGCGCGAGCACGAGCTGGCGCAAGAGACAATCAGGCGCCTGACGCTGTTCGATACCCTGACCGGCTTGCCCAACCGGGCGGGCATGTTCCAGCTGCTGCGCGAGCGGATCGCGGCCGCGCACGCCGCCGGACGGGGGCTCGCCATCGTGCATATCGGGGTCGAGAAGTTCCACGAGATCGGCAATGCGCTCGGGATGGACGCTGTCGAATGCCTGATGAAGACCCTGGCCGTCCGCCTGGTGGCAAGCATGCCGCAGGGCACGCCGGTCGTGATGCCGGGCGAAGGAGAGTTTGCGATCGTGCTCGACGACGCCGGCCTCGATGCCGCCGTGACCTGCGCCCGTACTGCCCTGGCCGTGCATGCCGAGCCGGTGGAGGCCTCGTGCGCGCTGATCGCGCCCCACCTGGCGGCGGGGATCTCCCTGTTTCCGGACCATGCGGTATCGGCGGAGAGCTTGGCACGCCGCGCCAGCGCCGCCATGCGCCTGGCGCAGCGCTCGGCAGAGGGGATCGCCGTGTACCCGGCCGGCCATGAGCAGGAGATTTCCGGGCGCCTTGCGATGATGGGCCGGCTGCGGCAGGCGATCGAGCAAGGCCAGTTGGAGATGGTTTGCCAGCCGAAGGTCGACATGCGTACGCGCAGCGCATTCGGCGCCGAAGCGCTGGTCCGCTGGCGTGACCCGCAGCTTGGTGCGATCGCACCAAGCGTCTTTATTCCACTGGCCGAGCAGGGCGGCATGATTTCCGCGATTACAGAGTGGATGGTGCACGCGGCCTTCCGCCAGGTGCATGACTGGCAGCGGGATGGCAACCCCGCGTCGCTATCGGTCAACCTGTCTGCGCACGACATCCAGAACCCCGCCTTCATCGACCGCATCCATCGCCTGGCCCTGGCCCTGGCGATTCCCGACAATTCGATTCAGTTCGAGTTGACCGAGAGCGCGCTGATGGACGATCCGGACACGGCCATGCAGTCGCTGGCGCGGCTGAGCGACATGGGTTTCGAGATCTGGATCGACGATTTCGGCACCGGCTACTCGAGCCTGAGCTACCTGCAACGGTTTCCGATTCATGCTATCAAGATCGACCAGTCCTTCGTGCGCCTCATGAGCGTGAGCAGCGGCTCTAGCGCCATTGTCCACGCCACCATCGACCTCGGGCACCACCTTGGCCTGTATGTCGTGGCCGAGGGCGTCGAGGACCAGGCGGCATGGTCCTGCCTGGCGGCCCAGGGTTGCGACGTGGCCCAGGGCTATTTTGTGGCCAAGCCCATGCCGGTTTCCCAATTTAACAACTGGAAGACCTCCTGGAACAAGGCCCAGCCCGGGCCGGGCGTGCACTGAGCGGGCGATCCGGCGCCGCTTGCAAATCTGGAACCAATCGGTATGCTCTTCTGATAAACTTCCCCGTTTGCAATGATTTGCGCGGCGGGCCCAGCTTGCTGTCCCGCTCCACCGTGCTCCAGCACGGCCTGTCCAATCCACGTCACCACGTTGCCATGATCTTGCGTCATTCGCTGCCCGCCTGTCTGCCATGCCTTCCCCTGACCCGCATCGCCCAGGCCGCCTGCCTCGCCGCCGGCATGCTCGCACTGCCGGCCCATGCTGACTCCCAGCCGGAAGAACTCGAAGCGCTGAGCATCGAAGCCTTGTCGAACCTGCGCGTCACCTCGGTCTCGCGCCGTTCCGAGCCGGTGGCCGATGCCGCCGCCTCCGTGTTCGTCATCAGCAGCGACAGCATCCGCCGCTCGGGCTATACCACGCTGCCGGAAGCGCTGCGCCTGGCGCCCAACCTGCAGGTAGCGCGGGTTGATGCGCGCAACTATGCCGTCACCGCGCGCGGCTTCAACAGCGCCTTCGAAAATAAACTGCTGGTGCTGATCGATGGCCGCAGCGTCTACACCCCGCTGTTCTCGGGCGTGTTCTGGGATGCCCAGGACGTGCTGCTGGAAGATGTCGAACGCATCGAAGTCATCAGCGGCGCCGGCGCCACCATGTGGGGCGCCAACGCCGTCAACGGCGTCATCAACATCATCACCAAGGCCGCCGGCGCCACCCAGGGCACGCAGCTCAGTGCCGCGGGCCAGCCCGACCTGCGTACCGGCTCGGTACGCCATGGCGGGGCACTCGCCAATGGCGGGCGCTACCGCGTGTATGCCAAGGCACTCGAGCAGGACGACATCGAACGCCAGAACGGGCTGGACAGCCTGACCGGCTACCGCCGCGCCCAGGCCGGCTTCCGCGCCGACTGGGGGCAGGGTACCGAGACCGCGACCTTCCAGGGCGACGCCTACAAGGGCGCGCTGCACCAGCAGGGCACGCGCGACATTTATATCGCCGGCGCCAACCTGCTGGGCCGCAAGACCATGCGCCTGGCGGGCGGTTCCGAACTGATGGCCCAGGCCTACTGGGATTTCACCGAGCGTAACCAGCCCGGCGCCTTCATCGAGCACCTCAATACCCTCGACCTGCAGCTGCAATCCACGGTCACCCTGGCCGAGCGCCACCGCCTGGTCTGGGGCGCGGGCTACCGCAAGTCCTTCGACCGCCTCGAGAACGGCGCGGCCTTCGGCTTCCTGCCGGGCAGTTTGAACCTGCATTGGGGTAACGTGTTCGTGCAGGACGAGATGGACCTTACCGATAACGTACGCGTGATCGCCGGCGCCAAGTTCGAACATAACAACTACACCGGCTGGGAATTCCTGCCGACCCTGCGCCTGGCCTGGAAACCATCGGGCGAGAGCCTGGCCTGGGCCTCGGCCTCGCGCACCGTGCGCGCGCCGTCGCGCATCGACCGCGATTTCTACAGCCCGACCCGGCCGGCCGTGGTGAACGGCGTGCCGCAGTTCGCCCTGGCGGGCGGCCCCGACTTCAAGTCGGAAGTGGCGAATGTGTTCGAACTGGGCTACCGCATCGCGCTGACGCCTGGCCTGTCGTATTCGGCTACTGCCTTCCTGAGCGACTATGACCGTCTGCGCACGCTCGAGCCAAACCCGAACGGTTCCGGCTCGGTCTTCAGTAACAAGGCGCACGGCCGCACCAAGGGCGTCGAGATGTGGTCGACCTGGGAAGCCAGCGCCGCGCTGCGCCTGTCTGCAGGCCTGGTGGTGCAGAACGTGCGCACCGCAACGGATCCCGGCAGCCGCGACTCGAGCGCGGCCACTGGCCTGGCCACCAGCGACCCAAGCAACTACTGGACGCTGCGTGCCTCGTACGACATCGTCCCCGGCCACGCGTTCGACGCGCTGCTGCGCCATCACGGCAAGCTGAGCCGCCCGGAAGTGCCGTCCTACGAGTCGCTCGACCTGAACTACACCTGGCGCGTCAACAAGGGGCTCGACCTGTCCATCAGCGGCCGCAACCTGCTGGATGCGGCCCATCCGGAATACGGCGGCGGCGTAAATCGCAGCGTGTACGAACGCAGCCTCGGCGCGAAGCTGGTGTGGCGCCTCTAGCCATGAACCGCCCTGGAGACAAGCTGTTCGCGATGCGCATGGCGAAGCTGCTCGTGCCGCTGCTGGTGCCGGTGTTGTTCGCGCTGGCCTGGCTGGCTGCGGGCGCAGCCCAGGCGCAGTTCGGCGCGCCGACCGAAGAAGCGGTCAAGGCCGCCTATTTGTCGAAGCTGCGCCATTACGTCGAATGGCCGGCGCGCGCGGCGCCGCCCGCCGGGACACTCACCGTGATCGGCATCATCGGCGCCGACGAGGTGGCCGACAACCTGATGAAGCTCTCGAGCGTGCGCGACCCGGCCAAGGCCACGCTGGCCGTGCGCCGCTTGCGCGGAGGCGACTCGCTCGACGGCATCCACATCCTGTACGTCGGCGACGCCTGGTTCGCGCGATCAAGCGCCATGGTGGGGCAGGCGGGCGCGCGCTCGATCCTGGTCGTGAGCGAAACCGAGGGCGCGCTCGCGCGCGGCAGCGTCATCAATTTCCACGTCGCCGACGAGCGTATCCGCTTCGATATCTCGCTGGAGTCGGCCGCAAAAAGCGGCCTGAAAATCAGCTCCCAACTGCTGGCACTGGCGGCGAACGTCGTCCGGGAAAAATAACAACCATGTTCAGCTCGATCCGGCGCTCCATCTCGCGCAAATTCATGGTGGCCGTCATGGCCACCACCTTCACCGCCGTCTTCGTCTCCGGCCTGGCCAACCTGGCCTACGACATCAACGATTTCCGCACCAGCGTGCTGGAAGAACTGGGTTCGCAGGCCGACATCCTGGCCCAGGTGAGCACCGCCGCGCTGGAATTCGAAGACAAGCCGAGCGCCGAAGCCACGCTGGCCCGCCTTGGGGCGCGGCCCAACGTGCACGCGGCGGCGATCTACCGCGCCGACGGAACGCTGTTCGTGTCGTATACCAGCGCCGACCAGCCGCAGGCACTGTCGCCGCCGGGCCGGCCCAGCGCCACCGGCCACATCATCGACGGAAACGACCTGCACATCTTCCGCCCGATCCTGCGCGGGAAGGACAAGGTCGGTACGATTTACCTGCGTTCGGCCTATCCGCTGGACGTGCGCGTCGAACGCGGCCTGAAAATGTTTGGCGCGGCGCTGGCGGTCAGCCTGGCGGTGGCCGCGCTGGCTGCGGGCTGGCTGCAGGCCGCCGTCACCATGCCGGTGAAGGCCATGACCCGGGCGGTACGCGAACTGATCACGCGGCGCGATTTTTCCCAGCGCGTGAGCAAGACCACCGAGGACGAAACCGGCATGCTGGTGGACGCCTTCAATTCGATGCTGGCCGAGATCGGCCAGCATGCCGCGCGGCTTGAGCAGAGCAACGTATCGCTCACCCACGAGATCGCCGAGCGCGCCAAGGTCGAGCAGGCCCTGAACGAGCTGAATGCCTCGCTCGAAGAGCGCATTGCGGCACGTTCGCTGGAACTCGCCAAAGCCAACGAGCAGCTGCACCAGTCGCAGAAGATGGAAGCCATCGGCCAGCTCACCGGCGGGGTCGCGCACGACTTCAATAACGTCCTGCAGGTCATCAACGGCAACCTGCAACTGCTGGGCATGACGCTGCCGGAAGACGCGGCCGCCCAGCGGCGCCTGGAAACAGCCAGGTATGCGACCGAGCGCGGCGCCAAGCTGGCCTCCCAGCTGCTGGCCTTCGCGCGGCGCCAGCCCCTGCAGCCTGCGCCGACCGACCTTGGCCGCGTGCTGCGCGACATGGACGACATGCTGCGCCGCGCCCTGGGCGAAACCGTGGAAGTCGAAACCGCGGTGACCGGCGGCCTGTGGAATACGCTGGTCGACCCGAACCAGCTGGAAAATGTCGTGCTCAACCTGGCCATCAATGCGCGCGACGCAATGAAAGGCCACGGCAAGCTGACGCTCGAACTGGGCAATGCGATGCTGGACGAGCACTACGCCGCCAACGAGCAGGAAGTGGTGGCCGGCCAGTACGTGATGCTGGCGATCTCCGATACCGGCTGCGGCATGCCGCCCGACGTGGTGGCGCGCGCCTTCGAGCCCTTCTTCACGACCAAGCGCGAAGGCGAGGGCACTGGCCTGGGCCTCTCGATGGCCTTCGGCTTCGTCAAGCAAAGCAGTGGCCACATCAAGATCTACAGCGAAGTCGGTTCCGGCACCACCATCAAGATCTACCTGCCACGCTCGCACCAGGCCGAAGAGCAGCAATTCAACATGGCGGTCGGCGAGGTCGTCGGCGGTAGCGAAATCGTGCTGGTGGTCGAGGACGACCTGGCGGTGCAGGCTACCGCGGTCGACATGCTGACGGCGCTGGGCTACCGCGTGCTGCGCGCCGACAACGGCGATGCGGCGGTGGCCGTGCTGGAGGAGCACGCACGCATCGACATGCTGTTTACCGACGTCGTGATGCCGGGCGCGGTGCGCAGTCCCGAACTGGCGCGCATCGCTAAAGATTTGCATCCGGCCATTTCGGTGCTGTTTACCTCGGGCTACACGCGCAATGCGATCGTGCACGGTGGACGGCTCGACCCGGGCGTTGAACTCATCAGCAAGCCTTACCGCGCGGACGACCTGGCCCGCAAGATCAGGCACGTCTTTGCGAATACGCGCCAGGTCGAAGGCCTGCGCCAGGCCAGCGCATCGGTCGCGCAGCCTGCAGCCGATGGCGCCATCGGCGCCATGGGCACCAGAGCGGAGGCGCAGCGCGCCGATGGACTGCGGCTGCTGGTGGTCGAGGACGACCCGGATAACCGCATGCTGCTGCAGGAACTCCTCGGCATGCTCGGGCACCAGGTAAGGGCAGTAGGCAGCGCCGAAGAAGCGGCGGCGGCATTCCAGCCGGGTTGCTTCGACGCGCTGGTGACCGATGTTCATTTGCCCGGCATGTCGGGCCTGGAACTGGCCGGCGCGCTGCGCAGGCTGGAGCCGTCGCTGAACGTGGTGATCGCCTCCGGCTCCGGCGAGGTGGCGGCGCCCGAGGGCGGGCATCCTTACCTGAGCCTGCCGAAGCCCTACCAGATCGACCGGATGGACGCGCTCCTGCGCGGCGCCGTCAGCATGGCCTGATGCCGGCGCCGAACGACGGTCCCGGGCGCGTGAAGCTCAGGGAGCGACCGGCCGGATCTCGGTGCTCTGGTGCAGCGCGTTGCGCCAGCCTTCGGGATGCCGGGTCCAGATGCGTACATAGCGGCCGCGCTTCGGCTGGGCCGCCTGGCGCTCTTCCACGGTGACGCGGTAGGTCCCGGTCACGATGGCGGTGCCACCCTGGTCCACCATATTGATTTCCATATCGTCCACGCCATAGTCGCGCAGGCGGAACTCGTTGCGCGCCAGCGCCTGCAGGAACTCGGTCTTGCTGCGCACCCGGCCGTTGCTCTCGACGTGGTAATAGTCGCCGCTGATCAGGCGCCGCAACACGTCGATGTCGCGCTGCCCGAGCGCCACGGCGCGCAGGCGCTCGGCTTCGCGCACGCCGGCAGTGGCGGAGACGGTGCGCACCGGCTCGTCGGCACCAGCTTCCGCCGCCATGACGGGCACGGGCAGGAAGGCGCAGCATACTGCGGGCAGCAGCAAAAGCCGGGGCAAGATTCGCATGATGGTTCCCTGAAACGGTCTGTTTCTTATTATAGGCACGCGGCAAGGGTTTAATTGTCACGCATATGCTCATTTACGACACATTCTTGGTCTCCGGAACACAGTAATTTTGTGTCGGCAATTGCGCTTCTGTTAAAGTCTAAGCTATGGGCAGTGCATATGCTGCTCCCCTGACCCTGACGGACGCTTATGCCTGCTGCCCCATTGCCACCGGACGAACTTGACCGACTGTCGCTGCTCGACGCGCTCAAACTGCTCGATACGCCCCCCGAACCCGTGTTCGACCGCGTCACAAGGCTGGCCAGCCGCTTGCTGGGCGTGCCGATCGCCCTGTTTTCGCTGGTCGATGCCGACCGCCAGTGGTTCAAGTCGCGGGTTGGCCTGGATGCGCCGGAAACGCCGCGCGAGCATGCCTTCTGCGCCCATGCGATCGGGATGAGCGAGCCGCTGGTGGTGAACGATGCCTCCCTGGACCCGCGCTTCAGCGACAATCCGCTGGTCAAGGATGCGCCGAACGTCCGTTTCTATGCCGGCGTGCCGATCCGCACCACGGCGGGCCTGGCGATCGGTACGCTGTGCGCGATCGATTCGCGGCCGCGTGAACTGAGCCAGGACCAGGCCGAGGTGCTGGACGACCTGGCTGCGATCCTGACCAAGGAAGTGCAGTCCCGCGAACGCATGGCGGTGGCGCGCGACCATCTCGAGCGCTCCAGCGACGTGCTGGGCGCGAGCGAGGCGCGCTTCCGCACCATCTTCGATATCGCCAGCGTCGGCATCGCCCTGGTGGCGCCCGATGGCGGCTGGATCAGCGTCAACAAGGCCTTGTGCGACATCGTCGGCTACACCGAAGAAGAACTGTGGGGTCTGACCTTCCAGCAGATCACCCATCCGGACGACATCAGCCGCGACGTCGACCAGCTCCAGGCGCTGGCGCGCGGCGACATCGCCCAGCACCAGATGGAGAAGCGCTATATCCGCAAGGACGGCAGCACGGTCTGGATCAACCTGAACGTCTCGCCCAAGCGCAATGCGCAGGGCCGGGTCGAGTACAACGTCGCGGTCATCAAGGACATCGACGCACAAAAACGTGCGCAGCAGGATATCGGCGCGCTCAATACCGATCTCGAACGCCGGGTGGCCGAACGCACCGCCGAGCTGCAGGAAGCCAACCGCCTGCTGCTCGATGCCGCCGAACGCCAGCGCGTCGCGGAGCAGGAACTGCGCGCGCGTGAGGCCGAGATCAGGAGCGTGGTCGAGAACGCGAACGATGCCTACATCGGCCTGGACGAAGCGGGTATCGTCACCGCCTGGAACCGCCAGGCCGAGGAAACCTTCGGCTGGTCGCGCGCCGAGGCGCTGGGCCGGGCGCTGGAAGAGCTGATCATCCCGCCGGAATTCCACGAGCGCCACCGCAACGGCATGCAGCGCTACCTCTCCACCCGCACCGCCACCGTGGTCGACCAGCGCCTGGAACTGCCGGCCGTGCGGCGCGACGGCAGCACCCTGACCGTGGAGGTACGTATACGCGCCCTCGAGGTCAACGGCCGCATCATGTTCAGCGCCTTCCTGCACGACATCACCGAGCGCAAGCAGGAACAGGCCAAGCGCGAATACGAAAGCCGCCACGACATGCTCACCGGCCTGCTGAACCGGCGCGCGCTGATGGAGTCGGTGCCGCTGGCGCAAGCGCGTGCGGGCCGCAGCGGCAAGACGGTCGGCATGCTGTTCATCGACCTGGACGGCTTCAAGGCCGTCAACGATTCGCAGGGCCACGAGGCCGGCGACATCCTGCTTGGCGTGATCGCCGAACGGCTGCGCCAGGGCGTGCGCAAGACCGACAGCGTATTCCGCCTGTCGGGCGACGAATTCACGGTGCTGCTGGAGGATATGGCCGACACCTTCGACGATGCCCACACCGTGGCCGAGAAGCTCATCTCCAGCATCTCCGAACCGGTGGAGCTGCCGGGCCGCGCGGTGCGGGTGCGCGCCAGCATTGGCATCGCCCTCGATGTGGCTGGCGCCGGCGCCGTGCGCCACCCCGACGAGCTGCTCAAGGAAGCCGACGGGTTCATGTACCGGGCCAAGAAGGCCGGCCGCGGCCGGGTGTGCTCGGCCAAGTATCCTTGCTGATTGTCCCTGCTGAGCGGCGCACCCTGGCGGCTCGACAAAGGGCCGCTTGACCTTCCCACCGTGGGAAGGGATATGCGTCGGGTATGGAACGAGAAGCTCACATGAACACCATTTCCAGCAGGGGCGGCGACGCGGTCCTGCGCATCGGCGGCATGACCTGCGCATCCTGCGTGGGGCGGGTGGAGAAAGCCTTGCTGGCCGTACCCGGCGTGGTCGACGCGGCCGTGAACCTGGCGCTTGACACCGCCACCGTACGCGGCAACGCGACACCCGCGGCCCTGGTCGCGGCAGTGCGCCAGGCCGGCTATGACGCCTCCGACGCCTCAGTTCCAGCTGCGCTTCGCGCCGCCGACCGCCTGCCGCCCTGGTGGCCGGTAGCCGCCGCGGGACTCCTGAGCGTGCCCCTGGGCGCGCCGATGATCGCGCAACTCTTCGGGTTGCATTGGATGCTGCCGGGATGGCTGCAGCTGGTCCTGGCCACCCCGGTGCAGTTCTGGCTCGGCGCGCGCTTCTACCGCGCCGGCTGGAAGGCGCTGCGCGCGGGCAGCGGCAACATGGACCTGCTGGTGGCCCTCGGCACCAGCGCCGCCTACGGCCTGTCGCTCTACCTGCTCCTGCGGCACGGCCGGCACGGGACGCCCCACCTGTATTTCGAATCCTCGGCCATCATCATCACCCTGGTCCTGCTGGGCAAATGGCTGGAGGGCCGCGCCAAGCACGGGGCGGTGGCGGCGATCCGGGCGCTGGAAGCGCTGCGGCCCAGTGAAGCACTGGTGCGGCGCGACGGCGTGGACATGAGCATCGCGCTCGAGGCACTGCGCGAGGGCGACCTGATGGTGGTGCGGCCCGGCCAGCGCGTGCCAGCCGACGGCATCGTCGAAGCAGGGCGCAGCCACCTCGATGAATCCCTGCTCACCGGCGAAAGCATGCCGGTGGCGAAGGGCGTGGGCGAGCACGTCACGGGCGGTGCGGTCAACGCGGACGGGCTGCTGCTGGTGCGGGCGACGGCGGTGGGCAGCGCGACCATGCTGGCGCAGATCATCCGGCTGGTGGAACAGGCACAGGCGGTCAAGGCGCCGATCCAGCGCCTGGTCGACCGCGTCAGCGCGGTGTTCGTGCCGGCCGTGCTGCTGGCGGCATTCGCGACGCTGCTGGGCTGGGGCCTGTGGACCGGCGACTGGCAGGCGGCGCTGCTCAATGCAGTCGCAGTGCTGGTGATCGCCTGTCCCTGCGCGCTCGGCCTGGCCACGCCCACTTCGATCATGGTCGGCACCGGTGTGGCGGCGCGCCTCGGCATCCTGGTCAAGGACGCCGAGGCGCTCGAGACCGCGCATGCGCTGGACGTGGTGGTGTTCGACAAGACCGGCACCCTGACCGAGGGCCGGCCGCGCGTTGTGGCGGTCGAGGGCGGCGATCCGGATCGCGTGCTGGCGCTGGCCTGCGCCGTGCAGCAATACAGCGCCCACCCGCTGGCAGCGGCGGTCGTGCGGGCCGCACAGGAGCGCGGCATGGCCTTGCTGCCGGCGACCGCAGCTGGTGCTCTGCCGGGACGCGGCGCGCACGCCGATGTCGGCGGCGCCACGGTCCATCTCGGGAACGCGCGCCTGATGGCGGAACTGGGCGCCGGTACCGGCTCCTTGCAGGCCGCTGCGCAGGCGCACGAAGACCTGGGGCGCACCGTGTCCTGGCTGGCCGTGGGCGCCAGGGGTGAGGCCCGCGCCGTGGGCCTGCTGGCCTTCGGTGACGCGGTCAAGCCGGGCGCCGCGGCCGCGGTGGCGCGCCTGCAGGCGATGGGCATCGAGTCGGTCATGCTCACCGGCGACAACGAAGGCGCGGCGCGCGCGGTCGCAGGCCAGGTCGGGATCGCGCGCTACCACGCCGGCGTCCTGCCCGCCGACAAGGCGCGGCTGGTGGGAGAATTCAAGCAGGGCGGGCGCAAGGTGGCGATGGTCGGCGACGGTATCAACGACGCGCCGGCGCTGGCCGCTGCCGATGTCGGCATCGCCATGGCCGGCCTCGACGCCGCCATGCACGCGGCCGGCATCACGCTGATGCGCGGCGACCCTGGCCTGGTGGCCGATGCGGTCGCGGTGTCGCAGCGGACCTATGCCAAGATACGCCAGAACCTGGGCTGGGCCTTCGTCTACAACCTGGTCGGCATCCCGCTTGCTGCTTTCGGGCGGCTCGACCCGGTGCTGGCCGGCGCTGCGATGGCGCTAAGTTCGGTGAGCGTGGTCGCGAATGCGCTGCTGCTGCGCCGCTGGCGCCCGGCGCCAGGCCTTTCAACCAGTTGGGCCGAAGCGCCCGCAATACCAGGAGGAAGCACGATGATTGAACTGACGGTGGACGGCATGAGCTGCGGGCATTGCGTGGGGCGGGTCACCCAGGCGGTGCAGGGTATCGACGCGGCGGCGAAGGTCAACGTCGACTTGCCTTCGAAGCGGGTGACGATCGACAGTGGCGCGGCGACCGGGCTGCTGGTTGCCGCCATCGGCGCGGCCGGTTATCCGGCGAAGGTCGCGTAGGCATCCGATACAGCAGGCGCACTACGCTGACAAGAAAAAGAGTCGCTGTGTCGCCTTTTTATCGTGCCAAGAAAATAACTGTCCCCAAAATGTATTTATGAGCTATATTTTTGATGGAGATTCAATAACTGCACGATATCGATGCAGAGTCATAAAGAGAAGCGGGGCACGACCTCCTCAGTAGCATTCCATCGGGATGATCCATGCGATACGGTGTTCTGGCAGAACCAGCTGATCTCGCGAAACACCCCCCCACACGGCGACAGCTTCGTACTGTCCTTGGCGTCCTCGTTTTCCTGTCGATGATCTTCGCGCTACTGGCGCCGGTTGCCGGCATGACGATGCCCGCGGCCCCGGCATTCCTTCCGGTGTACCAGGCTATCCTCATTGGCAGCAACCTGTTGACCGGCGTCCTCCTGCTCGGCCACGTACATACCAGCCGCTCCTGGTCGCTCGGCATCCTCACCCTGGGCTACCTGTTCACCGCGCTGATCGCCCTGGCGCACATGCTGACCTACCCGGGCCTGTTCTCGGCCCACGGCGTGCTGGGCGGGAGCAGCCAGACGACTCCCTGGCTGTTCCTGCTGTGGCATGCGCTGTTCCCCATCTTCGTCCTCGCCTACACCCGTAGCTACCGGCGTCCGCTGCCGCCGCATTTCATGCGGTTCGGGACGCTGCTGACCGGCCTGTTCGTGGTGCTGCTGGTGCTGGCCTGCACTGCCGGCGTGCGCTACCTGCCGGACGTGGTCGCGGACCACAGCTTCCTGGGCGCCTATCGCTGGATCAGCCTGGGGGTGCTGGCGCTGCCGCTGCTGGCCTTGTGGAAGCTGGGCTCCAAGCGTCCGCGCGCCGTGCTGGACGTCTGGCTGATCGTCGCGATGACCGCATGGGTGTTCGAAATACTGCTGTCCTGCCTGTTCAACAGCGGGAGTTATGATCTCGGCTACTACACCGGCCGCTTGTACGGCCTCGCTGCCTCGCTGTTCGTGCTCGGCGCCGTCGCCATCGACAACATCGCGCTCCATGCGCGCCTGCGCGACACCTTCGAAGAGATGATCGAGACGCGCTCGCGCGCCCAGTGGCAAAGCCTGCTCGGCTCCGTGCTGCAGCAACTGCCGGACGGGGTCCTGATCGTCGACAGCGAAGGCCATTGCGTAATGGCGAACGACCAGGCCGAACGCATGGCGGCGCGCTTTGCCCATACCGGGAAGGGCAGCAAGCCCGGCCCCGAGGCCATGCTGTCGCTGATCGGCGAGCCGGTGCGGCGCGCGATTGCAGGCCTGCCGTTCCGCGATGCGATGCTCGAAAGCGTGGCAGGCGACGGACGCCGCATGTTCACGGTCAGCGGTGCGCCCCTGCGCGACGGCGCGGCCGACCTGGCGGCGGCCGTCATCGTCCTCGACGACATCACCGAGCGCACCGCGGCCAGCGTGGCGCTGGCGAGCGCACTCGACCAGGCCAGGTACCTGATCGAAAACACGCCGCTGGCCGTGATCGAGTGGGACCGCAACTTCGTGATCCGCCTGTGGAACCGGCGCGCCGAAGAACTGTTCGGCTGGACCGCGCAGGAAGCGATCGGCCAGCGCATCGACGGCCTGCCGGTGATCCACGAAGACGACGCCGGCAAGGTGGCGATGACGATGGGACGCCTGATCGATTCGGCCACCAAATACGTCAAGTCGTGCAACCGCAACCGCACCCGCGACGGGCGCACCCTGCGCTGCGAATGGTACAACTCGGTGCTGTACGACGAGCAGGGCGATATCGACAAGGTGTTCTCGCTGGTGCTGGACGTGAGCGAACGCGAGGAAGCGATGGACGGCCTGACCGAAGCCGACCGCCGCAAGGACATCTACATCGCCACGCTGGCGCACGAGTTGCGCAACCCGCTGGCGCCGATCGCCAACGCCGCCTCGCTCCTGCGCAGCAAGCACCTGGCCCCGGACCGCATCGAATGGATCGCCGCCATGATAGGCCGCCAGACCGCCCAGATGTCGCGCCTGCTCGACGACCTGCTCGACGTATCGCGCATCAGCCGCGGCAAGATCGACCTGCGCCGCGCGCCGCTCGAGCTCGGGCGCCTGCTGCGCGACACCCTGCAGACCAGCATGCCCCTGATCGAAGCCGGCCGCCACCAGGTGGCGCTCAAGCTGTGCGACGAGCCGCTGTGGGTCGAGGCCGACGCGCTGCGCATGACCCAGGTGCTGGCCAACCTGATCAACAACGCCGCCAAGTACACGCCGCCCGCCGGCCAGATCGAACTCACCCTCAAACAGGAGGGCGGGGAAGCGCTGGTGCGCGTGCGCGACAACGGCATCGGCATCGAGCCAAGCATGCTGGCCCGCGTGTTCGACGCCTTCGTGCAGGTGAGCAGTGCCAGCCACCTGGCCCAGGGCGGGCTGGGGATCGGGCTGTCGCTGGCCAAGGGCCTGGTCGAACTGCACGGCGGCCGCATCGATGCGCACAGCGCCGGTCCCGGCCACGGATCGAGCTTCACGGTGCGCCTGCCGACGATCCGCCCGCCCGAGGGAATTGGCGCGGTCGAAGCCGGAAGCGGCGGCGTGCCCGGCCTGTCCAAGACCATCCTGATCGCGGACGACAATGTCGACGCCGCCGATTCGCTGGCCTGGCTGCTGCGCTCGGAGGGCGCGACCGTCGACGTCGTGCACGACGGCGCCGCCGCCTTGCGGATGTATAACGAGCGGCCGGCCGATATCGCGGTGCTCGACCTGGGGATGCCGGAGATGGACGGGCTCGAAGTGGCGGCTGCGCTGTCGCACCGCTCGCCGCGCCCCTACATGGTCGCGGTGACCGGGCGCGGTCGCAAGGAAGACCGCGCCGCCTCGCTGGCGGCGGGCTTCGACGAGCATTTCACCAAGCCGGTGGCGCCGCAGGAGCTGATCGACCTGCTGCGCAGGCTGTGATGCAGCGGGGATGATGCGGATTGGCGCCTGGCGCGGAAGCCCTCAGGACCAGTCCTTGTCCGGCTGGTGGTCGAGCCGGTGCGCCGCGTCGATCACGTCCTGCAGTTCCACCGGGTCGCTGAAGGGGTCTTCATCCAGCCGGGTAACCCGGTTCAGCTCCTTTTGCCAGCGACGCAATTCATCGACATAGCCCTGGTGAGGAACCCGCTTCAGGTCCCCGTCCTCCGCAAACACGTCGCAGATGCCGTTGTTCACCCACTCGCCGGTATGCCAGTCGGGCATGTCGACCGCCGGGAACAGGCAAATCCCCTGCAGGTCGATGCCCCGGCGCACCGCGGCCAGCGATTCCTCCATCACGTCCCTGAGCCAGCTGGCGCGCCCATGCCCAAGGCCGCTGGTCTCGCCAATGACGATCGGCCGCCGGTAGCGTTTCCAGACCAGCTCCAGCATGTCGCACAGCGGCGCAATGCGGTCGTCGCCGGGCTTGAGAGGCGCGTGCGGACCCGACTCGCGGTATTCCATCTGACCGAAGGAATAGGCGTTGGCGCCGACGATATCGAGGATCTCGGGCGAGCCGCCGAATTCGGGATGCTCGCGCCCGCACAGGATGTCCCAGGCCAGGAAGGTGTCGACATGGGTCTCGTGGCGCGCGGCCTCGATTTGGTCCGGGCGGTCGCGCGGCGCCACCACCCACACCAGCGGATCGACGTGCACCATGCGCGCTTCCGGATCGACTTCCCGGATCGCCTTGACGCCGGCGATCGCCGCTCGCGATAGCGCCAGCAGCAGGCGCGTGCGGTCTTCCCGGCTGCACTGGTAGGGTGCGGCCCAGCCCCATTCGCCGCCGCAGAAGGAAAAGAAGGTGATCTCGTTGATCGGCGTGAAGAAGTGCGGGCCGCGCACCTTCGGCACCACGTACTCGGCGCAAGCGCGGCAATAGGCAGCGAAACGGCTGACAAAAGCGTCTGAAAACGGGTCGAGGTCGTCCGGATAGCCATAGTGGCAGAGGTCCCAGATCGGCAGGACCTTCGATGCGTTCATGGCCTGGATAAACGGATCGACGCACGAGAAGTCGTACGCGCCACCCTTGTCCACGGTGGGCCACGGAATGCCTTCCCGCGCCACCGCGATGCCCAGTTCGCTCAGGACGCGGTAATCCTCGGCCGCATGGCGGTCATGCCCGGTTTCCGCCACCAGGTTGCGCCGCACGCCGTTGTTCCACAAGAAATTCGAGCATTCGAAGCCGGACAGGAAGAAGGTCGGGAAGATGCCTGGATGACGGGCCATGCGATGCTCCTTTGCGGGTTGACGTGCGCGGCAAGGAAAGCGGGCCGGGGCCGGCCGCGTAACAGCAGCTTACTCTGGCACCCGAGGAGAGCGGCGCCGGGCATGGCGGATGTGCAAGGGCGCTAAGCCGCCCCGACCTTCATGGGGAAGGTGGCGGGTTCGTTGCAATGCACCGTCTCGTCGCTTCAGCCGCCGGCACGTTTCGGATGATGTCCCAGCTTCTCGAGCGCCGCCATCACCAGGTCGCAATGGTCGCCCTGCACCTCGATCACGCCATCCTTGACCGTGCCGCCCGAACCGCAAGCCGTGCGCAGCTGCTTGCCCAGCAGGGCCAGTGCGGCCGCATCGAGCGCCAGCCCCTTGACCAGCGTGACGCTCTTGCCGCCCCGGCCCTTGGTCTGGCGCGATACCCGCACCACGCCATCGCCTGCCGAAACGGCCCTGGCCTTGCACGCACACTGCGCAAGGGGCTGCCGGCAGTCCGGGCACATACGCCCGCTCTCGGTGGAATACACCAGGCCGCTGTTCGATCCGTTCTTCATGCTTTACCCAGGTGATCAAGAAAAGGGGGCGCGCTCAATGCCCGTGTCCGCGCGCTGGCATTGCCTGCCTTGACCATGCGGCCCATCAGTTCGGCCGCGGCCTCGGCCGAGGCATTGACCTGGCGTGCATAGGCCAAGGCCTGCTGCGCCGCCACGGCCTCGACCCAGGCCTTGCGGGTGTCGATCGCATGGCGCTCGATGGCGCCGGCAACCGTCAGCCTGGCCGACTCGAAGCGGCGGCTCTCCATGCGCTGGCGCAGCGGCATGGTGAGCAGGCCCGCCAGGTCGAGCGTAATCGAGCGCTCGATCTCGACTTCGCCACCGCCCGACAGGCGCGAGAAGCCGATCGAAGGGTTGCGCAGGCGCGCCGCCTGGGCCAGGTCGGCCTGGGCGACGCCGACTTCCCAATAGGTGGCCTGCAGTCCGGAATGGTTGAGCACGCCGATCTGCACCGCCGTGTCCATCGACACCGGGTCCTTGAGCAGCGCGTCGATTTCCTGGGCAAGTAGCTCGCCGTCGGCGCCGGTCAGGCGCGGCGTGGCGCCGGTGCGCTGCTGCACCAGGCCGGCGACGGCGGCGGCAGCGTCATCGGGGCTGGTCGTTGCGCAGCCGGACAGCAGGAATGCAAGGCAGGCCAGCGAGAGCGTGGATCCGCGCATCAGTGGTGTCCTTTCTTGTCGTGGCCGGCGTGCGCGCCAGGGTCATGGGCCGGCTTTGCCGCAGGCTGGGGAGGCTCGGATGGCCGTGGCGCCGGGCGTTCCGGCATCGTCAGCATCATGGAGTTGTAGCCGGCTACCGTGCGGTTGGCCTCGATCCAGTGGCGGTCGGGCGTGGCGGCCCGCGGTTCGGGACGCTTGTACGCGCCAGGGGAGCGGTAGCGTGTCTCCGGCACGACGGCCGCCGCATCGTCGGGGCGGGCAGGAGCGGCAGCGGCGTGAAAACTGGCGAGCGCCAACGCGGCGGCGCAGGCGGTAAGTAAGGGGTGGAACATGCAATCCTCGTTCGGTCGAATACGGAGCGGCCGCATGCAATGGCGGCCGGGCGGATCAGGCGAGGAGGGTGCGGGGAGGCCGTTCCGGCAGCTCGGGATCGATCGCTGCGACCCGGGCGGGTGCGGCGCAGGGGCAGCAACTGCATGGACAGCAATCCGGGGACGGACCCGATGAAGCAGGCGCCATGGCGGCGCCGACCGAGCATGCGGAGCAGTTGCCGCATTTCTCCTGGTGGGGCTGTGCGTCGCCGCCGCCCGCGTCGTGCTGGCTGCCGGCCTGCGCCGCCTGCTGGTGGCAGGGCGGCTTGGCTGCGTGCCCGTCGTGGCCTTCGTGCTTCGGAATCGTCGATGGGGTCGCGGCGCCCGGCGCCATCCCGTGCGCGCAGGCCGTCGCCGCCGCAGCGAATCCCTGGAAGGGAATGGCGAGCAGGACGAACCAGACGAGGAGGGTACGGGCGAGCGTCTTCACCGGGCCATTCTAGCATGGGTTTTTACAACACTCCCGGCCCCATAAATTGCCAGCGAAGAAACGTACTGTTAGTATGTTTTATGGGATGTCGACAAGAACAAAAACCAGGAGCGAAGCGATGGAGATGCTCTCCCGCCTGTTCGGGCCACGCCGCAGGAAGAACCAGGATGAGATCGCCGGCCGCGCCGCGCACATCGTCGTGCAAGTGCTGTTCGACGTAGGCGCCGACCGCTTCCTCAACGGCAGCATCCGGCTCGACCGCCAGTTCCGCCTGCGCTTCTACGCCGTGCCGCCGCACGCCACGACTGACACCCTTGCCACGCTGCCCCTGGTCGAACTGGACGAGGCGCGCGTATTCCGCGCCCATGTCCAGGGTGCCCGGCTCGATACCGCCACCGTGGGCCGCCACGCGCCTTTCCTGGTCGACGGCCTGATGCGCGAATTGCGCGCCCGTTCGCCCGCCTTGTGCGCACTGCCTGCGGCGCGCAGCCGCAAGCCTGTCGCGGCCTGGGACGGCTGAACGGTCCGGTGCGCGCCGCCTTGCGAAGCGGCGCTATGCTCTCCTCATCAGGCCTGTCCGGGCCTGCTCACGAGGAAACATCGCGACCATGCCCGCCGCCCGATCGCCTGCCAGACTTGCGGCCAAGCGCCCAGCCGGGAGCCCGGCATGAGCGTGCGCAACCTCGGGCACCTGTTCGCACCCGGTTCGGTGGCGCTGGTTGGCGCGTCCGCGCGCCCCGGCAGCCTGGGCGCGACCCTGCTGCATAACCTGCTGGCGGGCGGCTTCAAAGGCGAGATATGGCCGGTCAATCCCAAATACCAGGAGCTCGACGGGCGGCACTGCTACGCCAGTGTGGCCGAGCTGCCGCGGGCGCCTGCGCTGGCGGTGATCTGCACGCCGGCGGCGACCATCCCCGCCATCGTGCGCCAGCTCGGCGAGCGCGGCACCAGGGCGGCCGTGGTGCTGACCTCGAACCTGCAGGGAGCGCGCGACGCCAAGGGACGCAGCCTGCGCCAGGCGATGCTCGACGCCGCCCATCCTTATTTGCTGCGCCTGCTGGGACCGAACAGCGCCGGGCTGCTGGCGCCCGGCCTGGGACTGAACGCGAGCGTGGCGCACAGCGGCGCGCTGCCGGGACGCATCGCCTTCGTGTCGCAGTCGGGCGCGCTGATGGCCGGGGTGCTGGACTGGGCGCGCACGCGCGGCATCGGTTTTTCGCATTTCATCGCGCTGGGCGACGCGTTTGATGTCGATCTGGGCGACGTGCTCGATTACCTCGCCAGCGACGGGTCTACCTCCGCCATCTTGCTCTACGTGCAGGACCTGCGCTATGCGCGCAAGTTCATGTCGGCGGCGCGCGCAGCCGCGCGCAGCAAGCCGGTGCTGGTGCTCAAGGCCGGCCGCGAAGACGACTCCTTGCCCGCAGCCGCCAGCGAAAGCGGGGCGCTGGCCCATCCCGACGACGTGTTCGACGCCGCGATCCGGCGCGCAGGCATGCTGCGGGTGTACACCACCGACCAGCTGTTCTCGGCCGCCGAAACCCTGGCCTATGCGCGCCCGCTGCATGGCGAGCGCCTCGCCATCGTCAGCAATGGCGCCGGGCCCGGCGTGCTGGCGCGCGACGCATTGGCCTACGGCGGCGGCGTGGAAGCGCAGTTCTCGGAAGCGTCAAGCGCACGGCTCGATACCTTGCTGGCCCCCGGCTGGCGGCGCGGGAACGTGGTCAACCTGCAGGGCGGGGCGCTACCCGAGGTTTACCGCGAAGCCATGGACATCCTGTTGCAGGACCCGCAGGTCGATGCGGTGCTGGTGATCCAGTCTCCCACCGCCACGGTGGCCAGCCGCGACGTCGCCAACGCCATTGCGCCGCTGGTGCGCACGGCCTCGAAGACAATCCTGTCCTGCTGGCTGGGCGGGGCTTCGGTCCTTGATGCCCGTGCCATCGCATCAAGCGCGCGGCTGCCGGCCTACCGCACGCCGGAAGACGCGGTGGCCGGCTTCATGCAGCTGGTGCACTACCGGCGCAACCAGAACCTGCTGATGGAGGTGCCGCCCTCGATGGCCGGCACGGTGGCGCCCGACCGCGCCGCCGCGCGCGCGCTGGTGCGTGAAGCCATCGGCAATGGCCGCTACCTGCTGTCCGATCCCGAGACCAAGGCCATCCTGCGCACCTACGGCATGGCGGTGGTCGAGACCCGCGCCGCGCGGGATGTCGAAGCGGCGGTGCATGCGGCGCAGAATATCGGCTATCCGGTGGCGGTCAAGATCCTGACGCCGGACGTGATGCACAAGTCCGATTTCGGCGGCGTGGCGCTCGACCTCGACACGGAGGAAGCCGTGCGTGCGGCGGCGGCGCGCATGCGGCGCCGGCTCGGGGAGCTGTTCCCGGAGGCCCGCTTCGAGGGCTTCGCGGTGCAGGCCATGGTCAGGCGCAGCAATGCGCACGAGCTGATCGCAGGTGCGGCCACTGACCCGGTATTCGGGCCGGTGATCGTGTTCGGGCAGGGCGGGGTGACGGTGGAGGTGGCCGACGACCATTCGGTCGGCCTGCCGCCGCTGAACCTGGTGCTGGCGCGCGACCTGGTCGACCGCACCCGCGTGGCGCGCCTGCTGGCGGGCTACCGCAGCCGGCCGGCGGTGAACATGGACGCGGTGCTGGCGGCGCTGGTGCAGGTCTCGCGCATGGTGTCGGACATTCCCGAAATCGTGGAGCTGGACCTGAACCCGCTGCTGGCCGACGCCAAGGGCGCGGTCGTGCTCGACGCCCGCATGCGGCTGGCGCTGGCCGACCGCTCGGGCAGCACCCTGGACCGGCTGGCGATCCGGCCCTATCCGCGCGAGCTGGAAGAGACGGTCGACTGGAACGGCGGTCCGCTGCTGCTGCGGCCGATCCGTCCCGAGGACGGGCCGGCGCACCTGGCCTTTTTCGATGCACTGACGCCGGACGACGTGCGCTACCGGATGTTCGTGCGCATCCGCGAGCTTCAGCCCTCGCAGCTGGCGCGGTTTACGCAGATCGATTACGACCGCGAGATGGCGTTTATCGCGACGCGCAAGAATGCCGATGGCGTGCCCGAGACGCTGGCGGTGGGCAGGGTGGTGGCGGATCCGGACAACATCACGGCGGAGTTCGCGGTGACGGTGCGCTCGGATCTGAAAGGCATGGGGCTGGGGAAGATGATGATGGAGAAGCTGATTGCCTATTGCCGTTCGCGCGGGACCAGGGAGATCGTGGGCGAGGCCCTGCCGCAGAATTCGCGCATTACGGGAATGGTGAAGAAGCTGGGGTTTACGGTGACGTCGACCGGGCTTGAGGGCATGCGCGAGATGCGCTTGATTTTGTAGGGTGGGCGGGTTCTCCCGCCCGCGCGTTCAACGCACGGGTGCGTGCCACGGAGCGGGCCGGGATACGTGATTTGAACCAACGCACGGGTGCGTGCCACGGAGCGGGCCGGGATACGTGATTTGAGCGCGTGGGCAAGGAACTTGCCCACCCTACGGGTATCGTCAAATCGGCCATGTTTGGTGAAAGAAAATTTCACCCAGCAAGCTTAGTTGAAATAATATTTCACCGCCTGAACCGCACATCCTCCGTCACCACCGGCGCATTCCCCTTCGGCTTCTTGGGCTTCTTGGGCTTTTTCACGATCTGCCCACCCGCCTGGGTCACCGGCACCCGGTGATCCGGCACGAACCCGTTCTCTTCGATCCGCTCCAGTGTCTGCCGCGTCAGCGCCTCGATCGCCGCCAGCTGCTCGACCTCGTCGGCGCACACCAGCGACACCGCCTCGCCCGACGCGCCGGCACGCCCGGTGCGGCCGGTGCGGTGCACGTAATCCTCGGCCACGATCGGCAGGTCGACGTTCACCACCACCGGCAAATCCTCGATATCCAGCCCGCGCGCCGCGACGTCGGTGGCCACCAGCACCCGCACTTCACCAGCCTTGAAGCGCTCCAGCGCGCGCAGTCGCGCAGGTTGCGGCTTGTCGCCATGGATCGAGTCGGCCGAAATACGTTTGGCATCGAGCAGCGCGACCAGTTCGTCGACGCCCTTGCGCGTCTTGCAAAAAGCCAGCACCTGCGGCCAGTCGTGTTTCTTCAGCAGGTGCAGGAACAGTTCGGACTTGCGCTTCTTGTCGACCGTCACCAGCCACTGCTTGATCGCGGTGACGGTCGAGTTGCGCGGCGCCGCCTCGATGCGCACCGGCTCGCGCAGCAGGCGGTTGGCCATGGCGCGGATCTGGTCGGAGAAGGTGGCCGAGAACAGCAGGGTCTGGCGTTTTTTCGGCAGGGCCGCGAACACCTGGTCGAGCTCGCGGGAGAAACCGAGGTCGAGCATGCGGTCGGCCTCGTCGAGCACCAGGGTTTCTACCAGATTGAAGGTCACCGCGTTCTGGCGGTGCAGATCGAGCAAACGGCCAGGCGTGGCCACCAGCACGTCCACGCCCTTGCGCAGGCTCATCATTTGCGGATTGATGCTGACGCCGCCATAGGCGACCATCGTGCGCAGTTGCAGGCCGGCGCCATAGGTCTTGAAACTCTCGTGCACCTGCTCGGCCAGCTCGCGGGTCGGCACCAGCACCAGCACGCGCGCGGCGTTGCTGCTGACCGGCGTGCTCTTCCTGGCCAGGCGCTGCAGCAGCGGCAGCGCAAAGCTGGCGGTCTTGCCGGTGCCGGTCTGGGCCGCGGCCATGACGTCCTTGCCGGCAAGCACGGCGGGAATCGCCTGCTCCTGTACGGTGGTCGGGGTGGTGTAGTCGAGCGAAGCGAGGGTCTGATTGATGTGATCGATCAGCCCGAGGGAAGCAAACGGCATGGGGTGGTTGCGGAAATAAATGAACAGCCGCTAGTGTCTCACATCGAGGCACGAGCCGCGGCGCCTGCCCACGCGGGCATGCAGAGGCTGGTGGCAGATACCGCCTCAGCGGTCGACGACGGTGTGCGAGAGGTCGACGATGGGCTTGGCGGGTTCGCGCTGGTCTTTGCAGCCTGCAAGGACCAGGCAGGCGAGGGCGAAGGCGGTAGCGAACAGAAGGCGCGGTGGCATGGAGGATCTCCCAAGGGAGTGTCCATCATACGCCGGTCCGCGCCGAAAATGCATATGCCTGTAGTTTTTTTAGAAACTGCGCATCAGAAGCTGTACGACACGCTGGCGCGCAGCACCGGATACACCTTGAAGTCCGACGCATCCTCGGTCAGGCGAAGTTCCTCGACCGCCACGTCGCGCGCCAGCTGCCCGCACAGGGCGTTGGAGGTGACGCAGCCGCGCGGGATCAGGTTCACGACCGCCTTGCCCTGGTAGAAGGCGCCGAGGTCGGCGCTGAAGTTCCAGCGCTTGTTCGGGCTCAGGGCATTGCCCCAGCCGATGCCGAGATAAGGCGCGGCGCGGCGAAAGGTGACGTCGCCTTCGAGCGTGCCGATGTCGGTTGACGCATAGGTATTGCCGTTGAAAGTGAAGCTGCCGCCCACGCCTGGCTTACCACGCGCATTGAAACGGGTGCCGTTGTACAGGATGCCGCCCGTCAGGCGGAAATTGCCTTGCGGACGCAGGTACCAGTCGAACAGCACGTCGAAGGTCTGCAGCTTGCCGTCGAACTGGTAGTCGACCAGGCCCGAGCGCTTGTCGAAGTCGTGCTTGAAATAGTTGGCGCCGAAGCGGCCGTTCAGGTAGGTCTCCATCGGGACCACGATGTGGAAGCCGGCACCGGTGGTGCCGATGTCGGCCGTGAGGGCGACGCCGACCTGGGCGTGGGCGGAAGCGCCGGCCAGCAAGGCGGCACAAGCAAGGACGGTATGTTTCAGGGTCATGCGGAAAACCTTTCAGTGTCGATCAGCGCAGGCATTGTAGCCGCATGGCACGTGACTACGCGAGCGCCGCAGGCCGGATGAGACGGATGCGCAACGGATTATTTAGGGCCGGGCTCCCCGGTTTCGTCGCCCTTATCCCGGCTCCGTCGCATAATGTCACCCGGCAATGGAGACCGGGACTAATCTGGCGCTGCCCTGACTACTGAGAGAACATCATGATTTCAAGTACCTTCCACTTCGGCCGGCTGCTCGCCGCCTGGCTCGTCGTCTACATTGCTTTCTGCATTTTCCTGGTCGAGTCGATTTTCGAGCATACCGAGTTCGGCGAGCGCGACCTCGGCGGCTATTTCGTGCTGCTCGGCTTCGTGCTGGGGCTGTGGGTGCTGTCGGGCGTGTTCTCGCACATCCGCCGGGTGCGCCTGGTGTCGGGCGCAGTCAATTCCAGCACGCTGTCGAACCGCCAGCGGCGCCAGATCGAGATCCCGTTCGAGGCCGGCGAAGCCTTCGACCTGATCGACGCCGCGATCCGCGAACTGCCGGGTGCGGTCATCTCCGAAAGTGCCCGCGACAGCCTGCAGGTGCGCGCCAAGGTGGCCCGGATCGACCCCTACGGGAACAGCGAGCGTGGCGAGGGCCGGGTCTCCAACTGGGCGCTCGACCATTTCGGTTCGCGCCGCAACCAGATCCTGGCCACCGTCACGCCCAACGGCGACGAAGCCGGCAGCGTGACCCTGATCTGCGAACCGGAAGGCGCGGCCTGGACCGACTGGTTCCTGGTCGACCACGGCACCAACCTGGAAAACGCCGAGGCCATCGTGCGCGCCATCACCCGCCGCGTGGCCGAGCGCCGCCGCGGGGAAAAAGCCAGGGTGCGCCAGACCGCCACCGAGAAGGAGTTGACGGTCGCCAAGCTGAACCTGCTGCACGCCCAGGTCGAGCCGCACTTCCTGTACAACACCCTGGCCAGCGCCCAGGTGCTGACGCGCACCGACCCGGCGCGCGCCGACGAAATGCTGGGCAACCTGATCCAGTACCTGCGCCACTCGCTGCCGCGCACCGAAGATGCCCCCTCGACCATCGGCGAAGAACTCGAACGGGCGCGCGCCTACCTCGACATCCTGAAAATCCGCATGGGCCCGCGCCTGCAGCTGCAGGTCGATATCCCGGATGCGCTGCGCGGCGTGCTGTTCCCGACCATGATGCTGCAGACCCTGGTCGAGAACGCAATCAAGCATGGGCTGGAACCGAAACCGGGCGGCGGCACCGTATGGATCCTGGCGCGCCAGGTCGACAACGCTGTCGCGGTGACGGTGGCCGACGACGGGCGCGGCTTCACCGCCGAGGGCGGCGGCACCGGGGTCGGCCTGCGCAATGTGCGCGAACGTCTGCGCCTGGCCTATGGCAGCGCGGCCTCGTTCTCGATCGTGGCCAACTTCCCGAGCGGCGTCGCGGCCACCATCACGGTGCCGAATGCCGTCAACAGCACGGTTCCAGAAGGAGTCCATCATGCCTAAATGTGTGATCGCCGAAGACGAAGCCCTGCTGCGCGAATCGCTGGTGCAGCTGCTCGGGCAGGTGTGGCCGGAGCTGGAGATCGTCGCCGCCTGTGAAGACGGCGGCAGCGCGCTCGAAGCGATTGCGGCTTACCAGCCGGAAGTGGCCTTCCTGGATATCCGCATGCCGGGCCTGAGCGGGCTGGAAGTCGCCTCCGCCATGCTGGCTTCCAATATCAAAACCGAAGTCGTGTTCGTCACCGCCTACGACCAGTACGCGGTCGATGCCTTCGAGCGCGGCGCGGTCGACTACCTGCTCAAGCCGGTGGCGCGCGAGCGGCTGGCCGGGACGGTGGGGCGGGTGAAGGAAAGGCTGGCGCGCGGCGGGCAGGATGTGAGCCAGCTGCAGGCGCTCCTGCAGCAGCTGGCCACGGTCGCGCCGCCGCAACCCAAGGCGCCACCGCTGGTCTGGCTCACTGCAAGCCGGGGGCAGGAGACGCGCCTGATCCTGGTCGACGACGTGTCCTACTTCCAGGCCGACAGCAAGTACACGGTGGTGATGACCGCCGACGGCGAAGCGCTGCTGCGTAAACCGATCCGCGATTTGCTGGAAGTGCTCGACCCGTCGATGTTCAAGCAGGTGCACCGCTCGACCATCGTCAACCTGCGCGCAGTCGCGGGCGTGACGCGCGATGAAACGGGGCGCGGCACGGTGCGGCTGAAGAACCGGCCCGAGACCCTGGCGGTGAGCCAGCCCTTCATGGCGCTGTTCCGCAATATGTAAGCGAGTGTGAAAGGGTGCCCCCAAGAGAGGAATGTTCGCTACCGTACATCCAACTAACGTTGCCGGTGGTAACGTGTTTACATCAACTCTTGAGAGGCACCCATGAAATCCCTGATCCTTTGCGCAGCCCTGGCGGCGGCTACCTTCCCGGCGCTGGCCCAGACCAATGTCAGCATCAACATCGGCCAGCCGGGCTTCTACGGCCGCCTCGACATCGGCGACTACGGTCCGCCGCCGGTCTACCTGGCGCAGCCGGTCATCATCGAGCGCCACTACCGTTCGAACGTCCAGCCGGTCTACCTGCGCGTGCCGCCGGGCCACCGCAAGAACTGGCGGAAGCACTGCCGCAAATACGGCGCCTGCGGCCAGCCGGTGATGTTCGTGCAGGACCGCTGGTATTCGGACGTGTATGCGCCGCGTTTCCGCGAGAGCCACGGCGGGTATGACCGCAACGACCGCCATGGTCGCGGCGACGACCGCCGCGATGACCGCAACGACCGTTACGACGACCGCGGGCATGGCAAGCACAAGGACAAGCACCACGACAAAGGCCATGGCAAGGGCCACGGCCGCGGTCACGACTAAGGAGCCGCCGGCCGGCTAGCCCGGCAGCGGCGCTTCGCGCGGCAGCAGGCCCTCGTACACCAGCTCTTCCCAGAACGCGGCCGGGATCGGCGCCTCCATCAGCCCTGCATTGCGGCGCAGGTGGTGGGCGCTGCTCGCGCCCGGGATGGTCGCCACCACCACCGGGTGGGCGGCGCCGAACTGCAGCGCGGCGGCGGGCAAGTCGACGCCATGGCGCGCCGCGACCCGGCGCAGGTGCTCGCGCCGCGCATATTTCTCCTGGCTGGCAGGCTGGTAATCGTAATGGTCGCCCCCCGCCAGGAAGCCCGAGTTGTACGGGCCGCCCAGCACCACCCCGGCGCCGCGTTCGGTGCACCGCGGGAACAAGGCCTCGAGCGGCGTGGTCTCCATCAGCGTGTAGCGCCCGGCCAGCAGGAAGATGTCGGGATCGGACTGCTGCAGCGCGCGCAGGCAGGGCTCGACCGTGTTCACGCCCAGGCCCCAGCCCTTGATCATCCCTTCCTCGCGCATCCGCACCAGGCCCTCGAAGGCACCGCCCGGGCCGGCCGCAATCCTGAAATACTGTTCGAACGCGTCGCCGAAGGCGTCCGGCGACAAATCGTGCACGTAGACGATGTCGATGCTCCCCAGTGCGAGCCGCTGCAGGCTGTCCTCGACCGCACGGCGGGCGCCATCGGCCGTGAAGTCGATCACGCGCCGGAACGGCATCGAGGATACGAAGGGCGCGGCAATGTCGCCCGCCACATCGGGCACCAGCAGGCGCCCGACCTTGGTCGACAGCGTGTAGCTGCCGCGCTCGCGCCGGCGCAGCGCCTGGCCGAAGCGGTGTTCGGACAGCCCGGTGCCGTAATGCGGCGCGGTGTCGAAATAGCGGATGCCCGCATCCCATGCGGCATCCACGGTGGCATGCGCCGCCTCGTCGCTCGTGGCGTGGTACATGTCACCCAAGCCGGTGCCGCCCAGGCCCAGGTGCGTGATCGGTCGATAGCGCTGGTTCACGTGGTCTCCTCTCCATGTCGTCAGGCGGAAGGGCCGGGTCGATGGCAAGGCCAGCCCCTGGTCCATGCTACACGGGCGGAGGGCGCAGGGAGCACGGTACCGGATGCCGCCCCGGCCCAGCGATGCACGCGCTGCAGCCTCAGCGCTAAGGGGATGCAAACGTAGTAAGATTGCCACATCGCCCATGTGCTGGCATTGCCGGACGGGCGCCATGAAGGAGCTTGCTTTGCGTAGCGATATCGTGATCGTGGGTGGTGGGGCAGGCGGCCTGGAGCTGGCCTGCAAACTTGGCCGGAAGCTCGGGCCGTCGAAGGTGACGCTGGTGGACAGCCGGCTCTACCATATCTGGAAGCCGTCGCTGCACGAAGTTGCGGCCGGCACCCTCGACATCCACCAGGAGGGCCTGTCGTACCAGATGCTGGCGCACGACAATGGCTTCAATTTCGTGTTCGGCCCGATGACGGCGCTCGACGCCGCCACTAAAACCATGACAGTCGGGGCGATCGTCGCAGCCTCCGACAATGACGAGGTCCTGCCGGAACGGCGCCTCGCTTACGGCTCACTGGTGCTGGCGATCGGCAGCACCTCGAATTACTTCGGCGTGCCGGGCGCGCGCGAAAACACCATCTCCCTGAACGCCACCGAAGATGCCGAGCGCTTCCGCCTGCGCATGCTGCGCCTGATGCTGGCGGCCGAACAGGACCAGGAGGAGCAGGACGGGAATGGACACGGGCAGGGCGGGGGGCTGGATGTGGTCATCATCGGCGGCGGCGCGACAGGCGTCGAACTGGCGGCCGAGCTGCGCGAAGCCTCCGGCGCCTATGTCACCTACGGCTTCGACCAGCTCGACGTCCGGCGCGACGTGCGCATCACCATCCTGGAGGGCGCGGCGCGCGTGCTGGCGCCCTTGCCGGAAAAGGTATCCGATGCCGCGACGAAGTTGCTGGAGAAGCGCGGCATCCGGGTGGTTGCCAACTGCCGCGTGACCGCGATCGAAAAGGACCGGGTGATCGACAAGGACGGTAAGGTCTATCCGTCCAAGCTGTGCGTCTGGGCTGCAGGCATCCGCGCGCCGGAGCTGCTCGAGACCTTCGGCCTGCCGCTCGCCAAGGGCGGGCAGGTCGACGTGGATGCGCAGCTGCGGGTCAAGGGCATGCCGGACCTGTATGCGCTGGGCGACTGCGCCGCCTGCACTGACGGCAATGGCAACGTGGTGCCGCCACGCGCCCAGGCCGCGCACCAGCAGGCGGATTACCTGGTCGCGACCTTCCTGCGCCAGTCCAAAGGCGAGGCGCCGCAAAGCAAGCCGTATGAATACCGCGACTATGGGTCCCTGGTGTCGGTCGGCCGCAGCACCAGCGTGGGCAGCCTGATGGGCTCGCTACGCGGGGCCAGCTGGTTCGTGCAGGGCTGGATGGCGCGCCTGATGTACACCAGCCTGCACCTGATGCACCACCGCGCGGTGCTCGGCACCTTGCGCACCGGCGTGCTGGCACTGGCGCGTTTCCTGGTGCGGCGGGCGACGCCGCTGGTAAAGCTGCACTGAGCGGCGCCAGTTGCTAAATGCCGGTCACGTGAGCGTTGCTATTCAATCGTAGGGTGGGCAATTCGTCATTCAGGGCATTGCCCGAAATTACCTTGCCCACGCGTTCAATCAGTCCGTGAATATTGTCGTTGCCCGACGGAGCGGAGACGGTTTGAACGCGTGGGCAGAATCTGCCCACCCTACGAGTCGCCGGCGGCTCTCAAGTCTGCGGGCCTAGCGTGGCAGGGCAATTCGCGCCAGTTGCTAAATGCCGGTCGACTAAGCGTTGCCACTTAATCGTAGGGTGGGCAAGTTCCTTGCCCGCGCGTTCAATCAGTGCGTGAATAGAGTCGATGTACGACACAGCCGAGACGGTGTGAATGGGTGGGCAGAATCTGCCCACCCCACGAGTCGCAGGCGGCTCTCAAGTGACGGGCATTGGCCGGGTCAGCGACGGCTCCTGAATGTCCGGCGTCGGGGCATTTCCCGGACTTACGCTCACCCAGCAACCGCTTCGGCACCGCCTGACTGAACGGCATTACAGCCAGGCCGGCAGTTCAGGCGGCCGGCGCGGCCTTCGGCAGCGTCATGCGCAGCAGGGCGCCGCCGCCGTCTGCTGCAGACAGTTCCAGCGTGCCGCCCAGGAAACGGGCGCGCTCGCGCAGCAGGCGCAGGCCGTGGCTGCTGTTGGCCTCCATGACCCTGGCGCCCTCAGGCAGGCCGGCGCCGTTGTCGCGCACGGTCAGCATCAGCTGCTCGCCATCGTCGTCCAGCACCACGTCGACTTCGGTGGCGCGCGCATGCGCGGCCACGTTGCGCAGGCCTTCCTCGGCACAGCGCAACAGCACCACGCCCTGGTTGCGGCTGTAGGATCCGTCTTCGTCGGGCAGGCTGGCGCGCGCAGTGAGGCCGTGTTCGGCGCCGAATTCGGGCACCAGTTCGGCCAGCGCGGCTTTCAGGCCGAGGAATTCGAGCTTGTCGTTCCACAGCTCGAGCTGCATCTTGCGGTTGGTCTCGATGATGTTTGCGAGCAGGGTCTTCATCTGCGCGCTGCGGTCGCGCATCGATTTGTTCTCGGCAGGGATGTGCTGGCTCAGCAACGCCAGGTGCATGGTCAGCGCCGTCATCGACGAGCCGAGGCTGTCGTGCAACTGGCGCGCCAGCAGGCGGCGCTCCTCGTCCCAGCAGCCGGACACGTAGGCCAGCATCTCGGTGAGTTCAGCGGTGCGGTCAGTGGCCGGCGCATTGGATGCGCCAGGGGCCGGTTCAGACTGCGGATGTGCCGGTTCGGTCATCGTAAGCTCGGTTAAATGTTTCCCAAATCATACAACAGTTGGAGGGATGGCGGCGCGCAAGGCGGAAGACCCGATTGCCGGCTGCAACAGGGAACAGCGTGCGGTGCCGTACAGTGCGCCCGGCGGTTTCGCGCGATGCTGGGGGTGTGGGAGATGCCACTTTATTAACATAACCGGGGGTTAACACAAATGACGACCGCAGCCAAACCGCAGGATGCCATCACGCTGCTCACCGCGCAGCACCGCGAAGTGAAAGCCATGTTCGATGAATTCGAGAACATGACCGACCGCGCCAAGGTCAGCAAGAAAAAACTCGCCGACAAGATCTGCGATGCGCTGATCATGCACACCACGATCGAGGAAGAAATCCTGTATCCGGCCGTGCGTGAAGCAACCGAAGAAACCGAAGACATGGTCGACGAAGCCGTTGTCGAGCACGCGTCGGCCAAGGACCTGATCGCCCAGATCCAGGAAATGGACCCGGGCGACGACCTGTACGACGCCAAGGTGAAGGTACTGGGCGAACTGGTCGAGCACCACGTCGAGGAAGAAGAGGAAGAAATGTTCCCTAAAATGCGCGAGCTGAAGCTCGACCTCGCGGGACTGGGACAGGAAATGGCGGCGCGTGCCGCTGAACTGCAGTAACTGACTGCAGTAAGTAGCAGGAGCAAGTGAGCGGAGTAGTTTTTACCTGCCCGGACGCCAAGGTCCGGGCAAAGCGGCTCAGGCCGCGTCGGCCGCCGGCATGCTTGCCGACGCCAGCGCTTCCAGCAGCTGGTCCATGCTGACCGGCTTAACCAGGTGCTGGTCGAAGCCGGCTTCCAGCACCCGGCGCTGGTCTTCCGCCAGCCCATAGCCGGTCAGTGCGATCAGCCGGATGCCGGCCGTGGCCGGGTCGCGCCGCAGGCGGCGCGCCACTTCATAACCGTCGATGCCGGGCAGGCCGATGTCCACCAGGGCCGCAGCCGGCAATCCGCTGACCGCAGCCGCCACGCCCTGCAGGCCGTCGGCCGCCTGGGCCACCGGGAAGCCGTGGGCCGCCAGCATGGTCGCCATCATTTCGCGCCCGTCTTCATTGTCTTCGATCAGCAGCACCGATGGCTTGCCCGTGTTGTCGCCCGGCGAATGCTGGGGCGCCTGCGGCGCCACGGCGGGTTCGGTGCGCGGCATGCGGATCATGAAGGTAGAGCCGTTGCCGCTGCCTTCGCTCTGCGCGCTGACGCTGCCGCCATGCAGTTCTACCAGGCGGCGCACCAGCGACAGGCCGATGCCCAGGCCGCCCTGCGAGCGGTCGATCGAGATCGCGCCCTGCACGAAGACGTCGAATACATGCGGCAGCAGTTCGGCCGGGATGCCCACGCCGCTGTCGCGCACGGTCAGCACCACTTCGTCGGCGGTCTGCTCGAGGTGGATGTCGATATTGCCGCCGGCCGGCGTGTACTTGATCGCGTTGTCCAGCAGGTTCGAGGTGATCTGTTCGAGGCGGGTCGGGTCGCCGTCGACCCAGCCGGGAGCGAGGTCGACGCTGAAGCGGTAGCCGGCGGTGCGGCCGGTGGCGCGGAAGGTTTCCAGGCAGCCGGCAACCAGGGTGGCCAGGTCGATCGGTTTGCGCGCCAGCAGGATCTTGCCCGACATCGCACGCGACAGGTCGAGCAGGTCGTCGACGATGCGCGACAAATGCTGGCTCTGGCGCTGGATGATCTGCTTGGCGCGGACCACGGTTTCGCTGTTGGCGCCGGCCAGGCCGATCAGCGACGAGGCGCTGCTGATCGCCGACAGCGGATTGCGCAGCTCGTGGCCGAGCATGGCGAGGAATTCGTCCTTGGCGTGGCTCTTGCGCTCGGCGTCGCGGCGTTCTTCCATCTCGCGCACGAGGCGGCGGTTGGTCGCGGTCAGCTCGGTGGTGCGCTGCGACAGCTTCTCGGCCTGGCGCTTGAGCTGTTCGTTCTTCATGGCCAGGGCCACGAATACCGACACCTTGGCATGCAGCACCTGCGGGATCACCGGCGTGAACATGAAGTCGGCGGCGCCGCGCTGGTAAGCCTTGAGGCGGTCGATCTCGTCGGCCAGGAAGGCGGTAACGAAAATGATCGGGATGTCCGCCGAGCGCGCGCGCTGGTGGATCGCTTCGGCGGTCTCGAAACCGTCCATGCCCGGCATGTTCACGTCAAGCAGGATCACGGCGAAATCATGCAGCAGCACCTGGCGCAGCGCTTCCTGGCCGGACCGGGCCGAATGAACCGTGTAGTTGCTTTCATCCGCCCATTGGTCGAGCAGGCTTGTCAGCGCAAGCAGGCTTGCCGCGTCGTCGTTCACGACCAGGATCTTCGGTTTGTCAGTATGTGCCACGGTGTATGCGCTAATGTCGCCCAAGTTCGGCTTGGGGGTTTGCCTTCGGAGATGAAGAATACCAGAGCCAATTGTTACATCAAAGAAAGCCTACGTATTAACACGGAATCATAGCACGGCGAATAAAGTGCACCAGAGCAAAAAACTCAATTGTGTGCGCTATTACCCGTACGGTGCCGCACATACGCCACAGCTCCTGTGTGCGATAGTGGAACCGTCCAGTTCAGCCGTATCGATGGAGGACCGGGGCCCCAACTTGAAAGGACAATCATGAATATTGATAACATCGTAAACCAACAATTCCACGGCAAGTCGTTTAGCGAGCTGGTCAACGCACCATTGAGCTGCCTGAGCGGCATTACCGAACAGCAGGCCGCAGCATTTGCCGCTGCCGGCGTGCACACCGTTGGCGACCTGGCGAAGATGCCGGTCGTGAACTATGCAGTGGCCATCCGCGCGCTGGCGACCTGCGAAGGCGCTTCCAGCAAGGAACAGGCCGAAGAATGCCTGCTCGATGACGCAGTCGAGATGACCTTCCCGGCCAGCGACCCGATCTCGGTCGACTCCGGCATCACGCGCATCGAAGTGGCGCCGGACAGGGTCGATGCCGCGCGCGACCACCAGGGTGCGCAGGCAATGGAAGCGCATAACGAAGAGGCGCTGCGCAACGCCGAGGTGCGTAGCGGCTACCTGCAGAAGGATGAGGGCGGAAACCGCTGACCGGTTCACCAGCCTGATCGTTTCGTGACGGGCCACCGGCGGCGCAAGCTGCTGGTGGCCCGTTTGTATTCGGGAAGCAGTTCCATGCCGTCTCGCACGTATGTGTAATGTGCAATGCAATTGGGCCCCAATGGGGCCCGGTCGTGAGCGGATGCGCGTGGCGCTAGCGGTGCGGCGCCAGTTCGGCCACGGACGCTGCGCTCGGCAGCGGCATCTTGGTCGCCGACTGGCGATTCGCGGCCGGCGAGCAGAAGCGGTTCTTGCCGGCGCGCTTGGCTTCGTACAGGGCGTAGTCGGCGATGCTGATCAGGGAGTCGACCGATTCCGCATCGTCCGGATAAATGCTGATGCCGATCGAGGTCGACAGGCGCAAGCTCAGGTCCTTGATGAAGAAGGGCTCCGACAGGGCTTCGACCAGCTTGGCGGCCGGGCCTTGCGCGTCGGCCAGGCAATGGATATCGCCCAGCACCACCATGAATTCGTCGCCGCCGAGGCGAGCGACCGTGTCTTCCTTGCGCGAACCGGCCAGCAGGCGCTGCGAGACCATCTTCAGGATCTCGTCGCCGTAGGCGTGGCCATAGGTGTCGTTGATCGCCTTGAAGCCGTCCAGGTCCAGGTACATGATCGCGGCCTTCGCGTGGCTGCGGTTCGCGTGCTGGAGGGCGGTTTCGATGCGGTCTTCCAGCAGGCGGCGGTTCGGCAGGCCGGTGAGGGCGTCGTGCAGCGCCAGTTCCTGCTGCGCGCGGCTGTACTGGGCCAGCTCTTTATAGAGCAGGCGTACCTCGAGCATGTTGTGGATGCGCTTGTGCACTTCGAGCAGGTCGAAGGGCTTGCTGATGAAGTCGCGCGCACCGGCTTCGAGCGCGGCGATCTTGAAGCTCGGCTGGGCGGTCAGGGCCAGCACCGGCAGGTAGCCGCCCTGTTCGATTTCCTTCAGGCCCTTCATGACCTGGAAACCGTTCATGCCAGGCATCTGGAGGTCGAGCAGGATGATGTCGTAGTTATGCTCGCGATGCAGCGGGCACACCTGGTCCGGGAACATGGTCGAACTGACGCAGGTGTAGCCCTCTTCGCGCAATATCTCTTCCATCAATTCGATATTGTCCGGCGAGTCATCTACCACCAGGATTTTTGCGTTCAAAATGTCTTGTCTGCTCGGCATGCTTGGTCTCTTCTACTCGGTCTGGAGGGCCTGTTCCATTTCTTTCTGGAATGGGCTTATCCCATCTCTGCATAGTCTAGCAAAGCCTACAAAATTTCTTGTAGGACAGCGCCGCGTGAGGCGGTAGGAGCATCAACGAACGTGTCCGCGCGGGCTGGCGGCCACCATCGGCGCCGCCGGCAAGGTCACCGAAGCGACCGTCGCAATCAGTTCGCTCGGCTCTACCGGCTTGGAAATATGTGCCGAGAATCCGGCTTCCAGCGCCTTCAGACGGTCTTCCGAACGCGCGAAGGCGGTCAGGGCGATGGCTGGAACCTGTCCACCTGCCTCGCGCGGCAAGCCGCGCACCCAGCCGATGAACTCGAAACCGTCGACCTCGGGCATGCCGACGTCGCTGATCAGGATATCCGGCCGGTTTTCCTGCAGCGCCTCGAAAGCTTCGCGCGCGCTCGCGGCCACCCGCACCCGCGCATGGCAGTCGGTCAGGATGCGGGCGATGAGTTCGCGCGAGTCGCGATCGTCGTCGACCACCAGCACCGTGACCCCGGCCAGGTCATGCACCGCGATCTCGCCGGCTTCAGGGGTTGGCAGGGAAGGCGTGTCGGCGCCGCGCCGCGCCGCGCCGCCCGGCGCCTTGGCCAGCGGCAGCTCGATGGTAAAACTGGCGCCCAGGCCTTCGCCGGGGCTCTCGGCGCGCACCGTGCCGCCGTGCTGCTCGACCAGATGCTTGACGATCGACAGCCCCAAACCCAGTCCGCCGTGGCGGCGCGTCATGGAGGCGTCTTCCTGGCGGAAGCGTTCGAACACGTGGGTAATGAATTCCGGGCGGATCCCGGCGCCGTTGTCGCGCACCGTGATCGCCACCGACTGCTCGTGCTGCGCCACCTCGATCGCGACGATGCCGTCGCGCGGCGTGAACTTGATGGCGTTCGACAGCAGGTTCCAGACTACCTGCTGCAGGCGGCCGGTGTCGCCGGCAACCAGCAGGCCGGCGGTTCCTGGCCCGCCATAGCGTTTTTCTAGCGTGATCTGCTTGGCCTCGGCGGCCGGGCGCACCGTTTCGATGGCGGCGTCGATGAACGAGGCGGGCCCGATCGCCTGCATCTCGAGCAGCACCTTGCCGGAGGTGATGCGGCTCATGTCGAGCAAGTCTTCGATCAGCTGGGCCTGGGCGCGCGCATTGCGCTCGATGGTCTGCAGCCCGCGCTGCAGGTCGGCGCCGTCGCGGCTGCCGCGGCGCAGCACCTGCGACCAGCCGAGGATGGCCGACAGCGGCGTGCGCAGTTCGTGCGACAGCGTGGCCAGGAATTCGTCCTTCATCTGGCTGCTGCGCTCGGCCTCGGCGCGCGCCTCGCGCTCGTTCTCGAGCAGCACCTTGCGTTCCTCGGCGGCGCGGCTGGTGGCTTCATACAGGCGGGTGTTGTCGACCGCGATCGCCGCCTGCAGCGCGATGCCGGTGACGATGCGTTCGCTGCGCTCGGTGAACACGCCAGGCTCCGGGTCGCCGAACAGCATGGTGCCGAGCAGCTCGCCCGAGCGCGCCACCACCGGCACCGCCATGTAGCTGCGCACCGGCGGATGGCCTTCCGGCAGCCCGAATTGCGGCGCGCTGCCGGCATAGCGTTCGTCGCGCGCGATGTCGTCGACCCGCACCAGTCCCTGCGCGCGCAATACGGGGCCAAACAGCGCGCCGGCGCGCGCCGCGCCGATGCTGCGGAACTCGGCCGAGGTGGCGCCCGCCAGCGTGTACAGCGAGAACAGGGTGCCGTCAGCCGCATCTTGCTGGTTGCCGTCGCCTTCCTGCCCGACATGGAAGAAGGCGCCGAAATGGGCGCCGCTGACACCGGTAGCGGCCTCGGTGGCGGCTCGCAGCAGCGAGCGCAGGTCGCGCGTCGAGGCCAGGATGCTGCCGGTGCTGTTGAGCAGTTCGAGCACGTGCGACTCGTCGCGCAGTGCTTGTTCGGTGCGCTTGACCCCGTCGACGTCGGTATTCGTGCCGAACCAGCGCAGCACGCGGCCTTCGGCATCGCGCACGGCGCGGATGCGGGTCAGGTGCCAGCGGTAGCGGCCGTCTGCCCCGCGCAGCGGGAATTCCATCTCGAACGGCTCGCCGCTGCGGATGGTGTCCTGCCAGCGCGCCATCACACCGGGCATGGCGCCTGGCTCGACCGCGTCCTGCCAGTTCCAGCCGACGCTCTGTTCCGGCGTGCGGCCGGTGTAGTCGTACCAGCGGTCGTTGAACCAGACGATGGCGCCATCGGTGCCGGCCATCCAGGCCAGTTGCGGGATCGAGTTGGCCAGCGCGCGCAGCAGCTCTTCACTTTGGCGCAGGGTGTCTTCGGCGCCCTTGCGGGCGGTGATGTCCTGCACCACGCCGGTCATGCCGACCAGGGTTTGCTGGCCCTTGAGTTCGACGTAATCGGGGCGCCCGACCAGGGCTACCCAACGCGGCGGCGATGCCCCGCCCTGTTCGTCGCCCTTGATCCGGCATTCGATGTTCAGGTCGGCGCGCGCCTTGAACGCGGCCAGCACGGCGCGCCGCACCTGGCGCCTGTGTTCCGGATGCAGGCGCGCGCGCAGCTGTGGCCAGCGCAACGGCGCACCGGCCGGCAGGCCCAGGATGCCGGCGGCGCGCACGCCGAGCTGCACCCGGTCCGGTGCGGCATCCCAGCGCCAGTCGCCCAGGCGGCCTGCCGCCAGCGCCACCTGCAGGCGGGTGTTGTTCTCCACTAGCGCCTGCTGGTCGAGTTTACGCTGGGTGATGTCCTGGAAGTAGAGCGTGAGCCCGTCCGGCGACGGGTGCAGCCGCATCTCGACCCAGCACTGCAGGCGGGCGTAATAGAAGTCGCGCACCACGGTCTCGCGCTGCTCCATCGCGCGCAGGCAGTCATGGGCCACCGAGGTGCCGTGCAGGTCTTCGAATTCGTCCCACAGGTTGCGGCCCACCAGGCCGGCGCGGCTCTTGTCGAGCGGCGCGATCATGTCGAGGGCACGCCCGTTGATATAGGTGATGCGCCAGTCGCGGTCCACCGCGCAGAAGCCGTCGCTCAGGCTCTCGAGCATGTTCTCCATGCGCTCGCTGGCGCGGCGCAGGGCGTCCTGCGCGCTGATGAGTTCTTCTTCGGCGCGCTGGCGCGCCGCCAGCACGCTTTGCGCGTTGCGCAGCGCGGCCGAGCGCATCCGTTCGAGTTCGTGGTCGTCGCTCATGCCGCTCCTTCCAGCAGGCTGGCGGCCAGGCGCGTGCCGTCGACCCGCGCCTGCATCTTGGCGAAGGCGGCGTTTCGGCTGATGCCCTCGTCATCGTAGAAGGGGGCAAAGCCGGCATCGTCGGTGGTGCCGAGCCGCTGCGGCGGCAGGTAGGTGGCGGCCAGCAGCACCCGGTCGCACACCTGTCCGGCGGTCTCGACGGTCGGGTTGGCTGGATCGGTCACGCCGACGAACACGCGCTGATCCGGGCGCGCATAGTCGCGCGCGATCCGCAGCACGCGTTCCGGGTCGGGCTGGCCGGCCACGGCGATATAGAAGCTGCCGGCACGGATCTCGAACAGGGTCGGCAGCAGCTCGGCATAGTCGACCTGGGCGTCGCCGGCGCCGTGCACGCCGGCAGGCGACGCATGCAGGCCGATCAGCGCCCGCTGGTCGCTCGAAAAGCGATCGAGGGCCATGTTGTTCAGGTGGACGAAGCTGGCCAGCAGGGCGCCGCTCGGGTCGAGCCGCATGGCCAGCGGGCCCTCGGCGAAATCGACCTGTACCTTGTGCGCGCCGGCTTCGAGGCAGCGCCGGATTTCGGTTTCGTGTTCGCGCACGAGGTCTTCCAGGAACTGCTCGCGTGAATAGCCGTTGATACCGTCGGCGGGGTAGAGCAGCGACAGTGCGGACGGAGAGATGATGGCCTGCTTGAGCGGTAGCGTGGCGTAGGCGCGCGCGGCGCGCACGAACTCGTCGGCGTAGCGCTGGTAGCGGAACGGGCCGTGGGTCAGGCGCGGCATGCGGTGGCGTCCGCCGTTCCCCACCGGAATGCGGAAGCCATCGGGCGCGGTATTGGCGGCGCCATGCACCGGATAGCTCCAGAAGTTCTCGAACTTGCCCTGTTCGCCGTCCGTGATGACCGGCGCGCCGGTCGCCTCGAAAGCGGCCACGGTGGCGCGCACCGCCGCGTCGACCAGCGGCGCGAGCTCGCGCGCCGCCATGCCGGCGCGCACTGCGGCGACCAGCTCGGGTGGACGGGGAATGCTGCCGATAGGTTCAGTCGGGATCATCATCGCTGGCCGGGTGCGGCGCCACCGGGGGCGCCGCTCAGGTGGGCGGAAGGCTGTTCCAATTCCAGCCATTGTAGCCCAGCCGGGACCAGGCCGGGGCGGCAGGGCGTCAGCGCCAAACCTCAGCCGCCGTGCGCCGGCAGGCGCGCCACTTTGGCAAGGGCGTCCTGGAGCTGGTCGAGCTCATAGGGCTTTTGCAGCGACAGGTAGGGAAATTCGAGATGGCGCAGCAGCGAGTCGCCGTAGCCGGAAGCGAAGATTACCTTCAGGCCCGAGTCGTCGCCGACCGCCTTGCGCGCCAGGTCGACGCCGGACATGCCGGGCAGGCTGACGTCCGAGAACAGCACGTCGTAGCGCTGCCGCCCCAGTAGGTCGAGCGCATCGTTCGGGTGGGCCACGCCGTCGGCCTCGTGGCCGAAGGCCTTGAGCATCTCGCACACCAGGTATTGCGAATCGATATTGTCTTCGACCACCAGGATGCGCAGGCTGCCGTTGCCGGCATCCTGCTCGGGCGCGGCAGCGGCCTGGGACGGTGGAGCCAGCAGCACGTGGACGCCGCCGACGCCGCCGCTGCCATTCAGGACCGGCGTCAGCCACAGGTCGCAACGGTAGTCGAGCGGACCCTCGGCGCGCCGGAACGAGGGCGTGGCGCCGGCGACCAGGCCCGGTTGGCCGTCCCAGGCACCTTGCAGCGCGCTGCCGGCGCTCGAGAGTGGCGGCGGCAGCACCGAAGGCACCGAGCCGCCCGGCACGCGGCCGCAGCCGAGGCCGGCCAGCGCCGCATACGCTTCGTTGAAGACAAGGATGGTCTGGCGTCCCCAGACCAGCAGGCCCGGCAGGGGCGAGTTGAGCAGCAGGTCGGCGGCCGCGCGCAGCGGGGCCGGCCAGCCTGCAGGATCACCCAGTGCGCTCGCCGACCAGTCATAGGAAAGGGCAGTGCGGGCGGCGGGACGCGGCGACGGATCGTATTCAGGCATGGGCGAAGTGTTGTAGGAACGAAAACATGGCGGCAATCCTACACCAAATGGCGTGCTGCTGTTGCTTCAAGCCGTGCGTCCATCCATACGGACGCCACTTATGCTGGGACAAAAAAAAAGCCCGCTTCCTGCGAAGCGGGCTGAATCTATTTCCTTGGAGGAGAATAGAGGAGACAAATGCATGATGCTGCATTGCCGCAAATTCGTCCAATTTATATTACTAATGACTGGTATCAATTTTATTGATGGCCGGTTTGGGGTCGACTGGTTTGTCAAGCTCTGCGTTATACGCGCGACGGAGATACCACAGGCCTATCGTGCGCCCTTGGTGCAGAAGAGAAAATGTTCTACGATGGCAACTATGTTACGACTTCCTGTGTTCGCCTGCGTATTTACGGCACTGTGCCTGCTGCCGATCGGCGCGGGGCAGGCAGCCGTCCGGACGGACGGCGAGGAAACTGGACAGGCAATGCCGGAGAAGGATGCCGAGCTCGCGCTGGCCGACTATTCGCTCGAGCAGCTGGCCGAAATCGTCGTCACCTCGGTGTCGCGCCAGCCGGGCCGCCTCGGCAGCGCCGCGGCTTCGCTGTATGTCATCAGCGGCGCCGACATCGCACGGGCCGGCGCCACCACCATTCCCGAAGCCCTGCGGCTGGCGCCCAACCTGCAGGTGGCGATGACCGGCAGCCAGGAATACGCCATCAGTGCGCGCGGTTTCTCCTCGCAGCTGGCCAACAAGCTGCTGGTGCTGGTCGATGGCCGCAGCGTGTATTCGCCCTTGTTTTCCGGCGTGTTCTGGGAAGCCCAGGACGTGCCGATGATGGATATCGAGCGCATCGAAGTGATCAGCGGCCCCGGCGGGACCATCTGGGGCACCAATGCCGTCAACGGCGTCATCAACATCATCACGCGTAGCGCAGCCGATACCCAGGGCGGGCTGGCGACCGTCCATGCCGGCAACCGCCAGGCCGGCGCCACGGTCCGCTACGGCAAGCGCCTGGCCAATGGCGCGCACGTGCGCGTCTACGGCAAGCGCGACGAGCTCGAGGGCGCACCTGGCGAAGCGCCCGGCATGGATGGCGGCAGCGCCGGCCGGCGCCAGGCGGGCTTCCTCCTCGACTGGGAAGGCGCCGACCAGGGCTTGAGCATCAGCGGCGACATGATGGACGGCGCATTGCGTGCGTCGCGTGAGCCGCGCACCAGTTTTTCCGGCGCCAACCTGGCCGCACGCTTCAACGCCCGGCTGGCCGGCGACGCCGAACTGCGGCTGCAGGTGTATGTCGAGCAGGCCCGGCGCGAGCAGCGCGGCGTCGGCCGTAGTGAACTGGATATCTTCGATCTCGAGGCGCAGTACAGCAAGCGCCTGGGCGAGCGCCACGCGCTGACCTGGGGCGGCGGCTACCGCCATGGGCGCGACCGCTTCGCCAACGGCCCGGTGCTGCAATTCGCGCCGGACCACCGCCACCTGGGCTGGACCAACCTGTTCGTGCAGGACGAGGCCAGCATCACGCCGCGGCTGCGCGCGACAGCCGGGCTGCGGCTGGAGCACAATGACTACACCGGCATGGAGCTGCTGCCCAACCTGCGCCTGGCCTGGGATGCCGGGTCGGACAATGGCGCGGACGCCATGCTGTGGGCTGCCGCCTCGCGCACGGTGCGGGCCCCGTCCCGGATCGACCGCGACCTGCTGCTGGTCGACCCGGCCTCGAACGGGCAGCGCTACCTGATCGCCCCTTCGCCCGGTATGCGCTCGGAAACCGCGCGCGTGCTGGAGCTGGGCTGGCGCGCCCAGCCGACGACCGCGCTGTCGTATTCTGCCACCCTGTTCTACAGCGACTACGCGCACCTGCGCACACTGGAGCTGCAGGGCGCGGGTGCGCCGGCGATGTTCGGCAACCTCGGCCATGGACAAGTGCGCGGCCTCGAATTCTGGGGCAGCTGGCAGGCCGCACGCGGCTGGCGCCTGTCGGCAGGCGCGGTGCTGCAGGATGTCGCCACCGGCGCGGCGCCGGCCAGCACCGACGTGTCGGCGCGCGCCGGACTGGCGACCAACGACCCGCGCAGCTACTGGACCCTGCGCTCGTCGCACGAGCTGCGGCCGGGCCTGGGCGCGGACCTGATGCTGCGGCGCGTCGCGCGGCTGCCGCAACCGGCCGTGCCGGGCTATCATGAGCTGGATGCACGGATTGCGTGGCAGGCGCGGCCCGAACTTGAACTGTCCCTCGTGGGCCGGAATTTACTGCATGCCCGCCATCCCGAATTCGGGGCGGCGGACTTGCGCCAACTGGCCGAACGCAACCTGTTCGCCAGCGCTATGCTGCACTTCTGAGTGCGGACCCAAGTGCCCATAATGACAAAGACGAATCCACCTCCCGATCGACCGCAGCGCCGCCTGGCCTGCCGGGCGCTCGCCTTGCCGCTGCTGCTGGCCGCTGCCACGGTAACGGCGCCGCGCGCCCTGGCCCAGCCGGCCGGCACGCAGGCGCTCGAACGCCGGGTCAAGGCGGCCTTCCTGTATAAATTCCTCGGCTATGCCGATTTCCCGTCCAGCGCCTTTGCCGATGCCGGCGCGCCGCTCACGATCGGCGTGGTCGGGTCCGACGACATGGCGCACGAGCTGGCGCGCATTGCCGCCGGCCGCGTGATCGCCGGACGCCCGATCGCGGTGCGCCAGGTTCGCGAGAACGAGACGCCGCCGGCGATGCACCTTCTGTTCGTGTCGGGGTCCGACAGCGAACGCGCCGGGCGCGTGCTGCGCGGGGCGCCGGGCGCCTTGCTGACGGTGACCGAATGCGATCTCGGGCTGCGTTACGGCAGCGTGATCAACTTCCGCATCGTCGACGAGCGCGTGCGCTTCGACGTGTCGCTCGACGCCGCCGAAAAGAAGAACGTAAAACTCAGTTCGCGCCTGCTGACCGTGGCGAACCGGGTGCAGAAGGGGGGATCGTGATGGGCATGCACGATACCAATTCCGTCCGCAGCAAACTGATCCTGATGGCGATCGCGACCACCATCGTCGCGCTGCTGTCGGCCTCCATCGCCATGCTGGTGGTCGACGTGCGCACCTTCCAGAAGGTCTGGGTCGACGACCTGACCACCCAGGCCGACATCATCGCCGACGTCACCGCGCCGGCCGTCTCGTTCAACGACGCGGCCGCGGCCACCCGCAACCTGAGCGTGCTGCGGGTGCGCCCGCAAATCGTGGCAGGCGCGATCTATACCAACAGCGGCCAGCGTTTCGCCACCTATGGCGCGCCGGGCACGCAGCAGGCCTTCCCGTCCCGGCCCGAGGCGGCAGGCTTCCGCATCGAGCGCGGCGAACTGGTGGTGTTCCGCCCGATCGTCGAGAACGGCGAGCCGCTCGGCACCGTCTACCTGCGTTCGCGCTACGGGCTGTTGGAGCGCGTGATCAGCTATGGCGCCATCCTCGGCGGCGTGATGCTGGGTGCGCTGGTGATCGCGGCGCTGGTGGCTTCGCGCCTGCAGGCCTCGATCACGCGTCCCCTCGAAGCCGTCACCAACGTGGCGCGCCAGGTGATGCTGAGGCGCGACTTTACCCTGCGGGTGCCGGGCAACGAGAAGGGCGAGATCGGGGTGCTGGTCGAGGCCTTCAACGACATGCTGGCGGAAATCGGGCGCCGCTCGGACGCGCTGCAGGCGGCCAACCGCACGCTCGAACACGAAATGACGGTGCGCGAGCGCGCCGAGCAGGCCCTGATCCTGGCCGACCGCCGCAAGGACGAATTCCTGGCGACGCTGGCGCACGAACTGCGCAACCCCTTGGCGCCGATCCGCACCGGGCTGGACATCCTGCGTATCCGCAGCGGCGACGCCCAGGCCACCCAGCGCGCCACCGACATCATGGAGCGCCAGCTGCGCCAGATGGTGCGCCTGGTGGACGACCTGCTGGACGTCTCGCGCATCAATACCGGGAAGTTCACGATCAAGATGGGCCGGGTCGAACTCAAGGCCGTCGTCAACGACGCGCTCGAAGTGGTGCGCTCCTACATCGAGCTGCATGGCCACGAGCTGGAAATCGACCTGCCGGACCGCCCGGTCTTCCTGCATGGCGACGCCACGCGCCTGGCGCAGATCCTCTCCAACCTGCTGAACAACGCCGCCAAGTACACCAACCGCGGCGGGCGCGTGGGCCTGAGCGCCACCGTCGAAGACAAGACCCTGGTGCTGGAGGTGGCCGACAGCGGCATCGGCCTGGACCCAAGCATGCTCGACTCGGTATTCGAGATGTTCGTGCAGGTCGATTCCACGCTCGAGCGCAGCAATGCGGGCCTGGGCGTCGGCCTGTCGCTGGCGCGCAAGCTGGTCGAACTGCATGGCGGCACCATCGAGGCGCGCAGCGAAGGCCTGGGCCATGGCAGCCAGTTCGTGGTGCGCCTGCCGATCGTAGTCGAGCCCGAGCCGCTGACCAAGCCCACGCCGGCCGCCTTCATCAGCACCGAGACCTACCGCATCCTGCTGGCCGACGACAACGTCGACTTCGTCAACAGCATCGGCGCACTGCTCACGGCCATGGGGCACAGCGTGGTGATCACCCACAACGGCCCGGACGCGCTGGCCGCGGCGGCGCGCTTCTGTCCGGATTACGCTTTCCTCGACATCGGCCTGCCGCACATGTCGGGCTACGACCTGGCGCGCGGCATCCGCAAGCTGCAATCCGGCGCGATGACGGTATTAATCGCCGTCACCGGCTGGGGCCAGGAAAAAGACCGCCAGCTCGCCTTCGAGGCCGGCTTCGACCACCACATGGTCAAGCCGGTGCGCTTCGAGCAGATCGAGGAAATCCTGAGTAATCGGGCGGTGATCAAGAAGCTGCGGACTTGAGGGGTAGGGCGGCAGGCTTGGTTTTTCGTAGGGCGGGCGGGGTGATTTTGGGCAATGCCCGGAAACACAAACGCCCGCGCGTTCAAATTACATGTGAGCTGACGCATTGGCGTTATGCCCAGGGTTGGGTAGCCGCGTTCTTCAGTGCGAGTCGTGCGCGTAGCCTGCTCTCTTGTTAAACATCATCGGATCGGTTATTTTGGGCAACGTCTCTGTGCACGCGTTAGTTGAACGCGCGGGCGGCGAAGCCGCCCACCCTACAAAGACAGGCCTCCCGCTGACGGCGGGGGAAAAAAACGGAAGCGCATTGCACGCTTCCGTCGATTCACACACCAGGCTGCTTCAAGCCTGTTTGGCTTTGCGCCGACGTGCCAGGAAGCCCAGCACGCCAAGTCCGCCCAGCATCATGCCGTAGGTCTCTGGTTCTGGAACCGGGGCCAGCATGACAGCGCCGCCGAATGAGGCGCCGGCATCCGAGACCAGGCTACCGCTGACTTGCAGGTAGTAGTTACCGGCAGCCAGGTTGTCGCTGGAGATCGACCACACGTCCATTTCACCGCTCATCAGCGAGGAGCCGGTGGTGATCAGGGTGTCTCCTTCGCCATACAGTGCCAGGCCGGTGATGTCGAGACCGGTGTCGGCTGTGCGGCTGATCGACGAGATGATCGCGTCCAGATTCATGCCCATGTCACCATCAACAGTGAAGGTGAAACGGTCAGCGAAGGTGTTGCCTTCGTTACCTGCTTCGAATGTATCGCCGAAGAAGGCGCTGTCATCAATCAGGTCCAGTGCTTGTGGAGAATTTCCGACCACGTCCTGCGCCATGACGGCCGACGAACCGAACGAAGCGGAAGCCAACACAATTGCAGCAATCAATGATTTTTTCATTTCTTTCCTCGCATAGAATCAGCCGCGTCCTGCAGCTTGGGTTTCAAGAATCGGGGAACTTCATGCTATCAAAACAACATGGAAATGCACGCGGATTCATGATTGAGCGCTGACGCGAACGCCACATTCTAAAAATCAACCAATTTCCGAAAAGCCATACCAAACAAGGCTCCCCCATAGGAGAAGCCCTTGATACGAGGTTGTTGGGTAGCAAAATCTCGTTCAGTTGCACAAAATGTGTCAGCATTTTCCTACGCAAAGAGAAGAGCGTGTCCTGTGCTGAGTACACGCGAATTGACACAATTTTATTGAACGAAGGGCAAAAGTTCGTGTGAAATCAAGGTTCTTGCTGAGTTAGCCCGACGGCGTAGCGGCGTGCGCGCTTGTAGGACGAAAGAAAGTGGACTTTGAAAAGCGCCGGCACCAGACCAGGTGCGGAAAAGAAAAATGGCCCAGAATCGCTTCTGGACCATTTTAAAAAAATTGGTGCGGCTGGCAGGAATCGAACCCACGACCCCTTGGTTCGTAGCCAAGTACTCTATCCAGCTGAGCTACAGCCGCCCGAGGCACGCATTATAGCAGCACATGAATGATTGGCAAACCCCCTGCGCGAACGGCGCAGGCTCCTCTCGTTCACGGACCCGGCGCACACCCGACGCGGGGGCAGGGCAGTCCGCACATACCCGCAGCCTGGCCAGCTTGCCCGCACCTGCCTCGGAACGCACAAAGAAAAAAGGGACCAGATTTTTCAATCTGGTCCCTCATGTCTTCTGGTGCGGCTGGCAGGAATCGAACCCACGACCCCTTGGTTCGTAGCCAAGTACTCTATCCAGCTGAGCTACAGCCGCCCGATGCACGCATTATAGCAGGGGTTCGCCTGTTGGCAAAGCCTCATCGGCGCCGGCCCGGAAAAACCTGCGTCGCGTCTAATGCCAGTCAATTAGTGAGAGCCGTAGGGTGGGCGGCTTGTAATCTGGTCCACTGGACCAGATTACCCCGCGCGGTGATAGTTGCAATATGAACCGGCGCACGGGCTGCAGCACCGTAATTTGAACGCGCGGGCGCATGACAGGCCACTGGCCTGTCATGCCCTGCCCGCCTACAAGCAATCAACGGCGCTTGAGTGATCGGCATTGGCACGGCGCCCGGCTTTCCTGCGTCCGCGGAGCATGGCCGAAGCCAGGAGGGCAGGCACAACGAAAAAAGGACCAGATCTTTCGATCTGGTCCTTCATATCTTCTGGTGCGGCTGGCAGGAATCGAACCCACGACCCCTTGGTTCGTAGCCAAGTACTCTATCCAGCTGAGCTACAGCCGCCCGATGCACGCATTATAGCAGCCCGATTTTGTTTCCGGAAGCCTCATTTTTTTCCGCGGGCAAAGCTGCTCTGGTAGATTAGCCGGGTTGATCTCATTGGACACGTATGTTTGCCTTCAAGCCGGGACCGCGCCTTGCCCTGACTGCCTTATTCCTTTGCCTGTCGTGGTCGCTATGGGCGGCGAGCGCCGCGGCCGCACCGCGCAGCCTGCGTTTCGAGCGCCTGTCGATCGAGCAGGGCCTGTCGCAGCAGTCGGTGCTGGCGATCCTGCAGGACCGGCGCGGCTTCATGTGGTTCGGCACCCAGGCCGGCCTGAACCGCTACGACGGCTACCGCATGACGGTCTACCGCAACGACCCGGACAACCCGGACAGCATTCCCGACAACTATGTGATGGCGGCGCACGAAGATCCGCAGGGCCGGATGTGGTTCGCCACCAAGGGCGGCCTCACACGTTTCGACCACGCGACCGGCAAGTTCATCCGTTATGCGCCGCCCACGGACAGCACGCGCCGCGCGGGCAACCGCAGCGTGCTCGCGATGCTCGCCGCCCCCGGCGGGGGGCTGTGGCTCGCTACCGGCGACGGCCTGTTCCATGTCGATACCGCCAGCGGGCGTTTCCGCAGCTACCGCCATGACCCCGCGGATCCTGCCAGCCTGCGCGACAACCGCGTCAGCGCGCTCGCGCTCGACACCAAGGGCCAGTTGTGGGTCGGCACCGCGGCGGGGCTCGACCGCCTCGCGCCCGGCGGCACCCGCTTCGAGCATTTCACGATCGATGCCGGCGACCCGCAGCGCAACACGATCTCGGCCCTGTCGATGGGGCCGCGCGACACCCTGTATATCGGCACCGGCGCCGGGCTGGAGGCATGGCGCCTTGGCGAGGGCGCGCCGGAACGCCGGCGCCTGGGCACCGCCGAAGGACTGGGCGGGGGCACCGGCGCCGGCTCGGGCGATCCGCGCATCCTGTCGCTGTACCACGACAGCGGGGCTACGCTATGGGTCGGCACCGACATGGACGGCCTGAAGTGGCTGGACCCGGCCAGCGGCCGTTTCACCAGCTACCGCAACGATCCGGCCGACCAGCATTCGCTGTCCGACAACCAGGTCAGCTCGGTCCTGGTGGACCGTACCGGCACCCTGTGGGCGGGCACGCTGTTCGGTGGCGTCAGCCGCACCGACCTGGCGAGCGGCGGCTTCCTGCGCTATGGCGGCAACGACGGCCTGGGCCGGGCCAAGGTGCGCGCCATCCTGGAGGCGCCAGGTGGCGGCCTGTTGATGGGCACCACGGGCGACGGCATGATGCGGATGGATGCGGCCAGCGGGCAGGTCGAGCGCATCGGCCATGGCGGCGTGCCGGGCGACGTCGTCACCTCGCTGGCCCTGTCGCACGGCCGCACCTGGATCGGCACTCCGACCGGGCTGGTTTGGCGCGACCCGGCCGGGCGCTTCGGGCAGCTGTCGCTCGGGACCAGCCCGGGCGCGAACTATGTGCATGCGATCCACGCCGCGCGCAGCGGCACGCTGTGGATCGTGACGCGCGGGGGCCTGTCGGCGCTGGCGCCCGGCGCGGCCGGGACGGATGCGGGTGGCCTTGCTGTTCGCAGCTGGCGGCACGACCCCGACGACCCGTCCAGCCTGGGCGAGAACTACGGCTTCGCCGTGCTCGAAGACCGCCAGGGCATCGTCTGGATCGGCACCGAGACCGGGCTGGAACGCTTCGACCCGGCCAGCGGCCGCTTCACGCACTACCGGCGCGACCCGGCCAAGCCGGACTCGCTGCGCCACAACCGCGTCTACTACCTGATGGAGTCGGCGCGCGGTGCGCTGTGGGTCGGCACGGCCGGCGGCCTGCACCGCATGGAGCAGGGCAAGGACGGTGCGGGTTTCCGCTTCTATCCATTCGCCAGCAGCCGCGATGCGCTGCCGATCGGCGCCATGCTCGAAGACAGCCACGGCTTCATCTGGGCCAGCACGACCGCCGGCATCACCCGGCTCGACCCGGCCAACGGGCAGGTGAAGAACTACACTTCGAAGGATGGCCTGGTGGACGGCTCGTATTTCGTCGGCGCCGCCCTGCGCGCCGCCGACGGGCGGCTCTACTTCGGCGGCATCAACGGCATGACTGCCTTCGAGCCGGACGCCGTGCGCGACAATCCCTACCCGCCGCCGGTGGTACTGACCGACCTGCTGGTGCTGAACCGCTCGCGCGCCACCCCCAATTTCCACGAACAGCGCGAGCTGACCCTGTCGCACCGCGATTCCGTGTTCGCGCTCGAATTCGCAGCCCTGCATTACGCCGACCCGGACGGCAACCGCTACGCCTACCAGCTCGAAGGCTTCGATGCGAGCTGGGTCGACACCGACTCCCGCCGGCGCTATGCGACGTATACCAACCTCGATCCCGGCACCTATGTATTCCGGGTCCGCGCCAGCAACAAGGACGGGGTGTGGAGCCCGCAGGCCACGGCGCTCACCATCCACATCACGCCGCCGTTCTGGAAAACCTGGTGGTTCCGCACGCTGGCCGTGCTGGCGACCGCGGCGCTGTTCACGGCCGGCTACCGGCTGCGCATCCGCGCGCTGGTGGCGCAGAAGCTGCTGCTGGAACGCGAGGTCGGCACCCGCACCGAGGAACTGCGGCGCCAGAAGGAATCGGCCGAACGGCGCAAGCAGGAAGTCGAGGAACAGAAGGAAGTGGTGGAGCAGGCGCACCGCAACATCGCGCTACTGTCGGACATCGGCCGCACCCTGACGGCGAACCTCGACACCGAAGCGATCATGCGTACCCTGTACGAACACGTGCGCGCGCTGATGGATGCCGCACTGTTCGCGGTGGTGCTGCGCCACCCCGAACGCGGGGTGCTGGAATACGTCTACACGGTGGTCGAGGGCGAGCGGCGCCCCGCCTTCGAGCTGCCGGAAGACGCAACCTCGCACCTGGCAGCCTGGTCGATCGCCAACGGGCGCGAAGTACTGGCCGGCGACCTGCCGCAAGGCCTGGCGGACTACCTGCCCTCGCTGCCCCCGGAACGCGCGATCCAGGCCGCGCTGCCCTATGCCTGGCGCCATGGCCTGTCGCCGCGTTCGCTGCTGATGGTGCCTGTCATGGTCGGAGAGCGGGTGCTCGGGGCGCTGACGGTGCAAAGCCCTGTTGCGCAAGCCTATGGCCAGGTCCATCTCGACATGCTGGAAACCCTCGCGGCCTATGTCGGGGTGGCGATCGACAATGCCGAGGCCTACCACCAACTGAAAGAAACCCAGGCGCAGCTGGCGGCCCAGGAAAAACTGGCCTCGCTCGGTTCGCTGGTGGCGGGCGTGGCGCACGAGCTGAATACCCCGATCGGCAACAGCCTCCTGATGGCCAGCACGCTGCAGGAAAAGACCACCGAAGTCGCCACCCGCTTCGATGCGGCGACCTTGCGCCGTTCCGACCTGGCCGACTACATGGCGGCCTCGCGCGAGGCGTCGAACCTGATCATGCGCAGCCTGAACAATGCCGCGGAACTGGTGAACAGCTTCCGCCAGGTCTCGGTCGACCAGGCCAGCGCCCAGCGCCGCCGCTTCGACCTGGCCCAGGCCTGCCAGGAAATCGCGGCCACCCTGATGAACACGGTGCGCCTGTCCGGGCACCGGCTCGAGCTCAGGGTGCCGGCCGGGATCATGATGGACAGCTTCCCCGGTCCGCTCGGCCAGGTCGTCATCAACTTCGTCAACAACGCGCTGCTGCACGCCTTCGACGCACCCGGCGGCATCATGGTGCTAAGCGCAACCCGCATCGACGGCGCCGTGCGCATCGAGTTCCGCGACGACGGGCGCGGCATACCGCCCGAACACCTGGCGCGCATCTTCGACCCCTTCTTCACGACCCGCATGGGGCAGGGTGGAACGGGGCTGGGCCTGAACATCAGCTGGAACATCGTCACGTCGCTGCTGGGCGGCACGGTGCGGGTGGAGAGCGCGCCGGGACAGGGCGCCGCCTTCATCCTCGACCTGCCGCTGCGCGCCCCGGACTCACAGCCTGCACAACCCGCGCAGCCGGAACCCGAAGCCGCAGGGCAGGAGTAAGCGAAGCGCTCAGGCCACCACGTTGCGTGGTGCGCCGCTTGCCCAGGCTTCGATGTTATCGACCAGCATGTCGGCCAGGATCTGCATCGCGCCGGCGCTGGCCCAGGCCACGTGCGGGGTGAGGATGAAGTTCGGCAGGCGCAGCGCCAGGAGGGGATTGCCGGGCAGCGGCGGCTCCTTGCTCAATACGTCGAAGCCGGCGCCGCCGATGGCGTTCGCTTTCAAGGCAGCGGCCAGCGCGGCTTCGTCCACCAGGCCGCCGCGCGCGGTATTGATCAACAGGGCGGTTTTCTTCATCAGCCCCAGCTCGCGGGCGCCGACCAGGTGGCGGGTCTGGTCGGTGAGCGGCAGGTGCAGGCTGACGACGTCGGAGGTGGCCAGCAGCTCATCGAGCGGCAGCTGCACGACGCCATCCTCGAGGATGGGCGAGCGCGAAGTCGCGGCGATCTCCATGCCGAAAGCGCGGCCCAGTTGCGCCACCTTGTGTCCCAGCGCGCCGTAGCCGACGATGCCCAGCCGGCTGCCGGCCAGGTCGCCGATCGGATGGTCGAGCAGGCAGAAGCGGCTGGATTGTTCCCAGCGTCCGGCTTCGACATCGGCCATGTAGGCGCGCAGGTTGCGGCGCAGTGCGAGCAGCAGCGCGAAGCAGTGTTCGGGCACCGACACCAGGGAGTAGTCGCGGATGTTCGAGACCACGATGCCGCGCGCGCGGCAGGCGTCGAGGTCGACGTTGTCGGTGCCGGTAGCGGCAATCGCCACCATCTTCAGGTCGGGCAAGCGCTCCAGGCTCGCCGCGCGCAGTGGGACCTTGTTGGTGACGGCGACCGTAGCGCCAAGCAGGCGTTCCACGACCTCGCCTTCCCGGGTGCCGCCGTGGTCTTGCCATTCATGGGCGAAGCCGGGCGCACGCACGCGGGCCTGCAGGCTGTCGCGATCGAGGAAGACGATTTTTTGCATGGCGGCCTCGCGGAAGTGAAAAACGCATTGTAGTCGCCAATGCCAGCTGGAAGCGGCAAAGACAGGGCGAATCCTCATGCCGACCACTTAAGAGCCGCCGCTTACTCGTAGGGTGGGCAATCCGTAACTCATGCCACTGGCCTGAGTTACCTTGCCCACGCGTTCAAACTACGGCGCTGCGGCCCGCGCGCCGGCTAATATGGCAACTATCACCGCGTGGGGTAACCTGGGCCAGTGGTCCGGGTTACAAGCCGCCCACCCTGGGGTTCCCGCTAATTGACTGGCATTAGGGCGAACCCTGTCTTCTGGCATATGCGGCTCGACTGTGGTTGAGGGGGTAGGGCATCTGCGTGGGCAGTCAACGTGGCCGCAAAAGCGGTCGTTGACCGTATTTATATCCACTTACAAGTTGCCGGATTTGCACGACGCCGGCTTACAGGGTTAGGTGGCGTACAGTCGCCTCAGGTGCCCGGGCATACACTTTCCTTGGACAGTTGCCGGGAGGCCCCATGCCAGACGCGCTAAAACTCTACAAAGCCAAGCGTAATTTCGATATCACGTCTGAGCCGGCCGAGGGCGGCGTCGCCGGCCTTGACACCTTGACCTTCGTCATCCAGAAGCACTGGGCGACGCGGCTGCACTACGATCTCCGCCTGGAACTCGACGGCACCATGAAAAGCTGGGCGGTGCCGAAAGGTCCGAGCTACGATACGCGCGACAAGCGCATGGCGGTGCATGTCGAAGACCATCCGATTTCCTATTCGGATTTCGAAGGCACGATTCCTCCGAAGCAGTATGGCGCTGGCAAAGTCATCATCTGGGACAAGGGCATCTGGGAACCGATCGGCGATCCGCACGAGGGCTACCGCCAGGGCAACCTGAAGTTCGCCATCCACGGGCACAAGATGCAGGGGCGCTGGGCACTGATCCGCATGAAAGGCCGCGGCGAGAAGCAGGAGGCATGGCTGCTGATCAAGGAGAAGGACGAGTACGCCCGTCCGGCGGAAGAATTCTCGGTGGTGGACGAACTGCCCGACAGCGTCAAGGCGCTGCCGATGCCGAAGCCCGCGCGCGGCAAAGTTGCGGCCTTGAAGGCCGAAGCAGAGTCGGAGGAAGCGCCGAAGCCGGCCCGCAAGCGCGCCGCCGCGGCCAAGCCTGCGGCAAAATCGGCAGCGAAGGCGGCAGCGAAACCAGCAGCGAAGAAGGCTGCCAAGGCAGCGGCCAGGCCTGCCGCCAAATCCACCAGGTCCACGAAGTCCGCAATCAAAGGCGTGCCGGAAGGCGCCGTCGAAGCCGCGCTGCCGGAGAAATTCACCCCCGAACTGGCCACGCTGGTGGACGCACCGCCGCACGACCCGGCCGAATGGGTATTCGAGGTCAAGTTCGACGGCTACCGCATGCTGGCGCGGGTGGAGAACGGCGAGGTGCGCCTCGTCACGCGCAACGACAACGACTGGACCGACAAGCTGGCCCCGATGCGCGAGGAACTCGAACGCATGGGGCTGCCCGATGGCTGGTACGACGGCGAAATCGTCGTGCACGACGAACATGGCAAGCCGAATTTCGGGCTGCTGCAACTGGCCTTCGACGGCCAGCGCCGGGCCGACATCGAATACTTCCTGTTCGACGTGCCCTACTGCGGCGGCTACGACCTGCGCGACGTGCCGCTGGTGGAGCGCCGCGCCGTACTGGAAGCGGTACTGAAAAAGGCCAAGTCGGACAAGGTGCGCTTTTCAGGCGAATTCGGCGGCAATCCGGACGAGCTGGTGGTGGCCGCCTGCAAGATCGGCCTGGAGGGCGTGATCGGCAAGCGGCGCGACTCGCGCTATGTCTCGCGCCGTTCGCCCGAATGGATCAAGCTCAAATGCGGGCTGCGCCAGGAATTCGTCATCGGCGGCTTCACCGACCCGAAGGGCTCGCGCAAGGGCGTCGGCTCGCTGCTGCTGGGCACCTACGACCGCGAGGGCGTGCTGCGCTACGCGGGCAACGTCGGCTCGGGCTTCAAGCACGCGACCCTGATGGACGTCAAGAAGCAGCTCGAGGCCTTGCGCACCGACGAGAGCCCGTTCCCGCCGCGCGCGGTGCCGGGGCGCCAGCACCACTGGGTCAAGCCGGTGCTGGTGGCGGAAGTGAGCTTCTCGGAATGGACCAGCGCCGGCGCGGTGCGCCATCCGGTTTTCCAGGGCCTGCGCGCCGACAAGCCTGCGCGCGGCATCACGCGCGAGGAACCGCGCCACATCGAAGACAGCGAGAAGCCCGTGACGCCAGATGCGCCGGTGGCGCCGCCGCCGCCCGGCCTGCACGGCAAGCTGCCGGAATCGCTGCGGGTGACCAATCCGGACCGCATCGTCGATCCGTCCACCGGCATCACCAAGCTCGATGTCATCCGCTACTACGCGCTGGTCGGCGAGCTGATGATGGAACACCTCAAGCGCCGTCCGCTGACCCTGGTGCGGGCCCCAAGCGGCATCGGCGCCGAACTGGTGTTCCAGAAGCATGCCGACGTCAAGAAGCTGCCGGGCGTGAAGCAGATGGATGCGGCGCTCGACCCGAGCAATCCGCCGATGCTCGAGATCGTGGGCGTCGAAGGCATCCTGTCGGTGGCGCAGTGGAATGCGATCGAGCTGCATACGCAAAATGCCGTGGCCAGGAGCTATGAAAAGCCCGACCGCATGGTGTTCGACCTCGACCCGGGCGAAGGCGTGGAATGGCCTGCGATACAGGAAGCGACGCAGATCATGCACGCCTTTCTCGACGAGCTGGGATTGCCGTCCTACCTGAAGACCAGCGGCGGCAAGGGCCTGCACGTGGTGGTGCCGATCAAGGGAGAGTACGGCTGGGATACGGTGAAAGCCTTTTCGCAGGCCATTGTGCGCCACCTTGCCGCCACCTTCCCGGACCGCCTCGCGTTCAAGAGCGGCCCCAGGAACCGGGTCGGAAAGATCTTCATCGACTACCTGCGCAACGGCCGCGGCGCCACCACCGTGTGCGCCTGGTCGGCGCGGGCCCGGCCGGGCATGGGGATTTCGGTGCCGCTCGAATGGGATGAACTCATGAAGCTCAAGTCGAGCACGCAGTGGACGGTGGCCAACGTGCACACGCGGCTCGACAAGGGGAATGATCCCTGGGCGGGGTATGACAAGGCGGCCAAGGGAATTACCAGGGCGATGAAGGTGTTGGGGTTCGAGGATTAAGGGGCGTTAGCGGCAGCGCATGGTAACTTGGACGGGATATTGCCAGTGGCATTATCCCGGCCTGCGCCGGGATGACGTTTACGAGTACGTGGTCAGTGGCGCAGCGAACGTCGTCGCCACCCTGAAAGCCGTCGTCCCGGCGAAGGCGGTAACGATGCCACTGGCATCGTTCCCCCCAAGTTCGCAACGCACCCGTAGCGCGTCCTCTGGCAGTGATTAGGGTTCGTTCACGGTACTCGTATCTTCTACGCCACCCGCAGCCACCCCGGTCGCCACCGCCTTCGCCGTCTCATCCTGCCGCATGTCCGAGCGCACCGACGGCAAGCGATCCACCGCGATCAGCCCCTCCGCCGCCGCGTGCGACGCCGCGAACACGCTGTCCGGCGACAGGATCAGCTGCGTGCCCGTGGTACTGACCTCGTCGATCAGCTTGTCCAGCGCATCGATCCGCGACGGATCCGGATTGACGTTGCGGATGTAGATCATGCGCACCGCCTTCGGATGGCGCCGCACCACTTCGGTATAAATCTCGGGATCCTGTTCGCCGCTGTCGCCGACCAGCACGAATTGCATGTCCGGATAAAAATCCAGGATGCGCTCGATCTGTTCGAGCTTGTGGTTGCCGTGCTCATTGAGCTTGAGCACGTGGCGCACGCTCAGTTCGCGCAGCATCAGCGGGCCGACCGGGATGCCCTGCAGCTTCAGGAAGTGGACCAGGGGCCCGTACAAATGCCAGGGGCTGCTCGACACGTAGAACAGCGGGTTGTTCTCGGCCCCGCCCACGCCGTCGCCCAGCGCGCGGTAGAAGGCGGCAACGCCCTTGAAAGGTTTGCGGGTGTGCGAGTTGGTCCGCGCCAGCATCAGCGCCATGTTCAGTTTGTTGGTGACGTTGGTCCACAGGACCGTGTCGTCGATGTCGCTGATGATGCCGAAGCGCGCGGTTTCCGCCGGCACGATCACGTCGGCCACGGCGCGCAGCGGCCGGCCGTCGGGCTGGGCATTGTCGGGGAATTCGAGTTCGACCCGGTGCCGGCCGCCGGCCAGGGGGGCGCCGACGGTGATATCGAAGGAAAAATAGCCGCCCCGGTCAGTCGTCGCTTCATGGGTCGTTCCGCCGAAATGCGCCAGCACGCGCGAGTCGGCGACTTCGTCGGATTCGAGGCGCTGGTAGAGCGCGACCAGGTTGTTCCAGCCGCTATCCTCGCCAGACTGTTCGCGGAAGGCATATTCGTCGAGCAGCCGGCCCTTGAGCCAGATGCGGTTGGCGTTGCCGAAGCCCAGGTAGGGCACGGCCATCAGCGCGCGTCCGGATTCGGGCCGGCGCAGCAGGCGCCATGCATTGGAAGCGAAGGCGCCGGCGGTGCGCGCCAGGCGGTGGCGCAGCGGTGTCTCGGGGACGATGTCGTCCTGCGCGCGCTGGCCTGTCGCCACCGGAATGCCGGCGCGTGGCGCGCCGCGCTCGACCCAGACGCTGCCGGCTTCCTTGCGCGTCAGGAGCAGCGCCTGCTGGACTTCCTGCGGCTTGAGGGGATCGACTGCGGTGCCCATGACGTGCACGGCGGCGCCGCTTTCGCGCAGGCGCGCGATGTCGTCTTCCGACACCAGGCCGGGGTTGAGGAAGAGGGTAGCGCGGCCCAGGTCGACCCGCTGGGAAATATCGTCGAAACCTGCGCGGGTGAGGACGAGGAAGGGCATGGGATTGGCGGTCATGGCATACGGGAGAGCTTGTCGATGTGCCAAGTATCCTCCATGCTGGCGGAAGGCAACGCACGCTTGCCGTCCGCCTTCCTTTCCCGGAACTGCCCGTTTAGCGGGACGGCGCGCGGCGCCGGCGGGCGGCGACCAGCAGGACGCCGGTGGCGACCAGCATGCCCGACCCGGGCTCGGGAATCTCCGATTCCACGGCGCGCAGTTGCGTCACTTGCCACCAGGTGACGAGGCTTGCATCGGTCCCATCCGAATACACCAGGGCGAAGCTGCCGCTTTCCGGTGTAGCCGAAGCGAGCAGCTCCCGGACCGGCGTATCGAGCGGCAGGATCTCCGGCCGCGAAAACCGCAGCTGGACGCCGGCCAGGGTGAGGCCCGGTATCTGCAGGCTTTCCTCGACCACGCCGCCGGTATTCCAGCGGTTGCCGCCGAGCATCGTCAGTTCTGTCCCGTAAGGCAGCACGGTATTGGCGGCGAAGCTGTTTCTGGCCTTGACCAGGTTGCTGCCGAACGCGAACTCGCCGCTGAAGGCGCCAAAAAACCAGTTCGCATCCGGGAAGCGGGTCAAGCCGACCTCGTCGTCGAGCGTGAAATTGCCCCTGACCACGGTGCCGGGAGAATAGTAGGGCGCCAGCGCCTCCGGTGTGAGCGGATCCCACGGTAGGCCAAGGACGCCCTCGACGGTATAGGTGATCGGAGCGGAGCGGCCGGGCAAGGGCAAGGCCATCAGGAGGGCAAGGATAGCTGGACCTAACATGCGCATGGGAACCTCATCTAGTGTGGAGGAACGGCTGGATTGCACGCCTGGCTGCTTGCCCGGTGCCGGACCTGCGTGCAGGCGGTTGGCGAAGGCTCACCTGGCCCTGCGCCGCGGGAGCAGCAGCCATGAAACCGGCAGGTGAAGCAGCCGGCGCTACGGTCGAGCAAACTCTACCATAGCGCCGGCGCCGGTGTCGCACTCTTGGTAGCGAAGCGCCGGGTACCCCGGGTTTCGTCCAGGCGGGCTGGCGCTTCAGGACTCGTTCTTGAAGATGCCGCGCACGTTGGTCACCATCAGGGCCACCTGCAGCGCGATCAGCGCCCAGGCTTCGTCGTGCCAGCCCCAGGCGATCCACAGCAGGTTACTGAGGATGAACATGCAGAAGCCGAACACGCGGCGCTCGGCGCGCTGGGAGCCGATCAGGTAGGCAGCAAACAGGGTGACCAGCATTGCCGGCCATTGGAGGAAGTCGATGAATTCATCCATCCGTCAGGCTGCCTTCTTGCGGCGCGCGGGCGCCGTCGATGGTGCGCCGGCCGACTTGGCGGCCGTCTTTTTTGCTGCCGGCTTGGCGGCCACTTTCGCACTCGAACGCTTGGGTGCGGCGCCGCTGGCCGCGACCCGGTCGATGCTGTGGCCGGGCGTCTTGCGTGCGCGCGGGGCCGGCGCCTCTTCCTCGTCGTCGTCTTCGGCGGGCGCCTTGCGCTTCTTTGGCGGCGGCGGTTCGTCGTCATCGTCCGCGGCGGCCTTCGAGGGCTTCTTGCCCAGGCTGGCCTGCAGCAGCGACACCAGGTCGATGACCTTGCCGGTCTCGCGCTTCTTCTCGCCCGGCTCGGGCATGGTGATGGTCTTGGTCTGGTGCGCCTTCACCTTCATTTCGATCAGCGCCATGATGTCTTCGCGGTAGGTGTCGTGGTATTCCTCCGGGTCCCAGTCCTCCGCCATGCCCTGCACCAGGGCCATTGCCATCTTGAGTTCCTTGTCGGTGACGGCGGCCTTCTTGTCGCCCGCGGACGGGATCTTGAGCTCGCCCGAATCGCGGATCTCGTCGGCATAGCGCAGGGTGTTGAGGACAATGGTGTCGCCCACGCAGACCAGCGCGCACAGGTGCTGCTTGACGCGGATGACGACGCGCGCGATGCCGATCTTGCCGGCCTTGCGCAGGGTTTCGCGCAGCAGGGCGTAGACCTTGTCGCCGCCCTTGCCGGGCGCGAGGTAATAGGGCTGCTCGAAATACAGGAGCGAGACGTCCTCGGCGTCGACGAAGCCGACGATGTCGATGCTCTGGGTTGCTTCCGGATTGGCGCGCCGCAGGTCTTCGTCGGACAGCACCACATACTCGCCGCTGGAGTATTCGTAGCCCTTGACGATGTCGTCCCAGGAGACTTCCTTGTTGTTGCCCTTGTTGTAGCGCTTGAAACCCACCGGCGAGAAATCGCGGCGGTCGAGCATGGTGAGGTCGAGGCCCTTGTTGGCGACGGCGGGGTACATGTCGACGGGGATGTGCACCAGCCCGAAGCTGATCGCACCTTTCCACATGCTGCGCGGCATAGCGGTTCTCCTTATTGGTTTTTTTCGCGCTACTCGCCGACCACGCCGGTGACCGGCAGGACGATGCCCGTGATATAGCCCGAGCACACGCTGGAGGCCAGGAACACATAGGCCGGCGAGAGTTCTTCCGGCTGGGCCGGGCGCTTGTAGGTGGTGCTGGCGCCGAACTCCTTGATCTTGTCGGGCGATTGGTCGGCCGGGTTCAGCGGCGTCCATACCGGGCCCGGGGCCACCGCATTCACGCGGATGCCCTGTTCGATCAGGCTGGCCGCCAGCGACATGGTGAAGGCGTGGATCGCGCCCTTGGTGCTCGAATAGTCGAGCAGCTTGCCCGAGCCTTTCAGGCCGGTCACCGAGCCGGTATTGACGATCGCGGCCCCGCGCTTCAGGTGCGGCAGGGCGGCGCGCGCCATGTGGAAGTATCCGTAGATATTGGTGCGGAAGGTCTCGTCCAGGCGCTCGTCGGTGATGTCGAGCAGCGAGCCGGCATGCTCCTGGAAGGCGGCGTTATTCACCAGCACGTCCAGGCGCCCGAACCCGGCCACGACCTTGGCCACCGCGTCTTTGCAGAAGGCCGGGTCCTTGACGTCGCCGGGGATGGTAATGCAGCGCCGGCCCTCGGCCTCGATGCAGCGTTTGGTCTCTTCGGCGTCTTCGTGCTCGTTCAGGTACATCACCGCGACGTCGGCGCCTTCGCGCGCGAACAGCACGGCGACCGCGCGGCCGATGCCCGAGTCGGCGCCGGTGACAATTGCGGCCTGGCCTTCGAGCTTGCCGCTGCCCTTGTACTGCTCGGCCATGAACTTCGGTTTCAGCTCCATCTCGGCTTCGATGCCGGGTTTGGCAAGGTGCTGCTGGGGGAATGGCGGGGCCGGCTGGTCGACACCGGTCTGCACGGCCTCGTCGCTTTCCTGCTTCTGAGTCTTGGCGTCCTTCTGGTCCTGCTGCTGCTGGATCGTTTTCTGCTTGTCCGCCACTTTGTTTGCCGCTTTGTTCCCCGCTTCGTCCTGATTTGCCATCACATGCTCCCATGAACGTTCAATCAACCGCATGAGTATCGGGGCCCGGAGCCTGTGGCGACCGTGCGCTCACGTACATTCACGGACAAATCCGCTATCGGGCCGGGTGGCTTTATGGCAAACTTGCCAGCGTTCTGTAACAATTATCAGGGAGAAAACGATGTCTCAGCAGGAAAGCGCGCCCGTCCCTCCAACCGGCCTGTACGTCAATCCGGTCGGCCAGCGCCGTGCGGATTTCCAGCATGCCTGTGCTGCCCTGTTCGACGGCCTGCGCGTGGCCGATGGCGCCGAGCAGGCCGCCGCCATGCTGGCGCAGGGACCAAGCGCGGTGCTGGTGCTCGACCTGGAACGCTTCGAGCTGGGCATCGACCTGCCAGCGCTGGGCGAGCTCGTCGCTTCCCGCAATGGGGCGCCGGTACTGGTCCTGTGCCCATTCACGAATGCGCGCTGGCTGCCGGCGCTGATGCAGCACGGGCCACTGGACTATGTCATCGGCCCGCTTCCGGCGGACGAGACCCGGCGGCAGGTCGAAGCACGCCTGCAGGCAGGATTTGAGGCGCCGCTCGAGCCGACCGCGGCAGAAGCCGAACTGGCAGCCCTGCTGGCGGTGCGCACCGAAGCGCAGGCGGCGCTGCAAGAGGCCGACGACGGCATCCGCTTTGCCGAGCGCCTGTGCGCGGCATTGTTGCGCTGGCCAGGCCTGGTGCATGCGGCAGTATTCGGGCTGCACGAAGGCGGCGACCTGCGCCTCGATGCCCAGCACGGCAAACCGGGCCTGGACCTGGCCGCCGTCCTGCAGCGCCGCGAGCGCCTGCTGCAGTCGCCGCTGCGCCATGCCTTCCCTGGACTGCTGGCAGCAAGCAGCGGCGAGGCGGCCCTGCTCGACGCGCTCGACAAAGCCGGCGAGCCGGCCCTGGCCGCGGTATTGCGCGAGCAGGGCGTGCAGATGGTGCTCGGGCTGCCGATCCCGGCGCCCGGCCCCGGCGCGCCGCGCGGCGCCCTGTGCCTGCTCTTCGATCACGCGCGGCCGTTCTCGCGCGCCCAGCTCACGGCCTGCGACGACCTGGCGCAGCTGGCCGCCTTCGGCCTGCGCATGGCGGACCTGATGCGCGAAAGCGAAGAGCTGCTGGGGCGGGTAACCCACCTGGCAACCACCGACGCATTGACCAACGTGGCCAACCGGCGCCATGGCGAATACCTGATGGAACAGGAGATCAAGCGCGCGCGCCGCTACCGCCTGCCGCTGGCCCTGATCGCCTTCGACATCGACCGTTTCCGCGCCATCAACGACAGCTTCGGCCATCCGGTGGGCGACATGGCCTTGCGGGTGGTGGCCGATACCGCGCGCAGCCTGCTGCGTTCGAGCGACGTGCTGGTGCGCTCGGGCGGCGAGGAATTCCAGGTGATCGCGCCCCATACCAGCGCGATCGACGGCCTCAAGATGGCCGAGAAGCTGCGCGCCGCGATCGAAGCGGCCGAGATCCCCGGCTGCGACCACGTCACGGTCAGCCTCGGCGTGGCCCAGTTGGGCGAAACCGAATCGGGCGATTCGCTGGCGGTGCGGGTGAATGCGGCGCTGGCGCGCGCCAAGCGGGCGGGGCGCAACTGCGTCGAACTGGCCATGCAGTAAGGCGCTCATCGCCGGCTGGCCCTGTGGTAGGCTAGCGGCTTTTCTTTCAGGCAATACCCATGCTCTCCTGGTTGCAGCACTACCGGCGCGCCATGCTGCCCGGCGACATCAGCGCCGGCATCGTCGTGGCGATGATGATGATCCCGCAGGGCATGGCCTATGCGCTGGTGGCCGGACTGCCGCCGGTGGCCGGCATCTACGCGAGCATCGTGCCGCCGCTGCTGTATGCGCTGTTCGGCACCAGCAGCACGCAATCGGTCGGGCCGATGGCGATCACTTCGCTCATGGTGGCATCCGCGCTGGCGCCGCTGGCGCTCCCCGGCAGCGCGCTGTACGGCGTGCTGGCCGCGCAGCTGGCCTTGCTGTCAGGCGCGGTATTGCTGGCCTGCGGCCTGCTGCGCATCGGCTTCGTCGCCAACTTCTTTTCCCGTCCCGTGATGAGCGGCTTCACCATCGGCTCGGCGATCCTGATCGCCTGGGGACAGGTGCGTCCGCTGCTGGGCGGCATGCCGCCTGCGGTGCACTGGCCGAGCGCCGCGATGGGCCTGGGCGCGCTGGCGCTGCTGCTGTGGGCGCGCAGCTGGATGGCCGGGACCCTGCGCCGCACCGGACTGTCGCCGGTCGCCGCCGACATCGGCAGCAAGCTGGCGCCGATGGTGGTCGTGATCGGCGCCACGATCCTGGTCGCCGCCATGGGGCTCGATGCACGCGGCGTGGCCACCACGGGCGCAGTGCCGGCGGGGCTGCCCGGCCTGAACTTGGCAACGTCAAGCGCGCACTGGCAGCCCTTGCTGCAGCCGGCGCTGCTGGTCGGCTTCATGGTTTTCCTGATCAGCATGTCGGGCGCCCAGGCGCTGGCGCTCAAGCGCGGCGAAAAGCTGGGCAGCAACCGCGAACTGGTGGGACTGGGCGCGGCCAACATCGGCAGCGCGCTGTCGGGTGGCTTTCCGGTCACCGGCAGCATCTCGCGCTCGGCGGTGAATTTCGCGGCCGGCGCCAACAGCCAGCTGGCGAGCATCATTACCGCAGCGCTGCTGGCGCTGGCGCTGGTGGCGCCGACCGGCTGGCTGGCACTGCTGCCGCTTCCTGCGTTGGCGGCGACCATCATCGTCGCGGTACTTGGCATGCTCGACCTCTCGCTACTCCACACGGCCTGGCGCTATGACCGCGCCGACGCGGCCGCGCTGCTGGCGACTGCCGCCGGGGTGCTGGTGCTCGGCGTCGAGGCCGGCGTGGTTGTGGGCGTGGCGCTCTCGATGGGCGCCCTGATCTGGCGCGCCAGCCGCCCGCACATCGCGGTGCTGGGGCGGATTGCCGGCAGCGAGCATTTCCGCAACGTCGACCGTTATTCAACCGAGACCGCACCGGGCCTGCTGATGCTGCGCGTGGATGCCGGCCTGTTCTTCGGGAACGTCGAAGCGGTGAACGAGCGCATCGAGGACGAGCTGAAGGCGCATGCCGGCACGCGCCACCTGGTACTGGTGCTGTCGGCGGTGAACTCGATCGATACCTCGGCGCTGTTCGGGCTGGGCGAACTGAATACCTCGCTGAGCCAGCGTGGCGTGCTGCTGCACCTGGCCGAGGTCAAGGGGCCGGTAATGGATCGCCTCAAGCAGAGCAGCCTGCTGCAGGCCTTGAACGGACGCTTGTTCCTGAGCGCAGCAATGGCGTGGGATGAGCTTGCCTGCTAAGGCTGTTCTAATTCCTGCCTGATAATGTTCCTGTACTTACCGGAGACTACGATGCGCCACCACCTGCTGACCCTGGCCTTTCTCGCCGCCGCCGCCACCCTGTGGTTCTTCGGCCTGCGCGACGACGCGGTACTGTTGATTGTGGGCGGTATCCTGTTCGAAATCGTGTTCTGGAAACGCCTATTCCGGCGGCATAAAACGCGCTGATCGCGCATTCTTTTGTTGACCGGAATCATCCCCGCCTCTAGGATTCCTTCGATGCGTATTGACGATGCGGCGAGCTGACAGCCGCACGGCGCACACGACGTACTAAAAAAAAAGGGTAGGGATGACCCGAGAAGCGACCGCGGCGACCGGTGTCGCCATTCTCCGGACAGCGATTGCCGTGGCGCTTGCCGCGGCGGCCGCTGCTCCGTCACTGGCAGCCGGGATCACGGCCAGTGGCCGCCTCATGGCGGGCAATATCTATCGGGTGCAGGACCGCGACCCGCAGCTCCTCACCGGCGTCAACGCCGCCACCCTCGGCCTTCCGGGCTATGGCAGCGGCGGTAATGCGGACGACGCCAGCACCAATTACGCGAAGGGCGACGCGGTATCGCGCATGGTCAAGGCGGTGCTCGAGGTCTCGGCGCAGGAGGGCGACTGGGCCGGGCTGGTGCGCGTGAAAGCCTGGCACGATCGCGGCTTGTCGCATGACGGCCGGCCCTGGGGCAATGTCCCGAACCGGTATGCGGCGGGAGCGCCCCTGTCGGACAGCGGCGCGCCGCGCCTCTCGCGCTTTTCCGGTGTTGCCCTGCTCGACGCCTGGGTGGAGCGCAGGTTCATCCCAGGCGGAACGCCCGTGGTGCTGCGCCTTGGCCAGCAGACGCTGGGCTGGGGCAGCCAGTCGCTCACGCCCGGCGGGCTGGAAGCGCTCGATCCGCGCGACATGCCCGGCCAGCACCGCGCCGGTCCGGTCGCCCTTGAAACCGTGGTGCCGCGGCCGATGCTGTTCGGCCGCGTCCAACCCACACCCAACCTGGCCATCGAAGCCTATTACCAGACCGCCTTCCGGCCAGCCGCGCTCGACCAATGCGGCACCATATGGTCGATGAGCGACTACATCGTGGATGGCTGCGACATCATCATGTCGGGCCAGCCCGTGGTGAGCGACCGTTCGCGGCTGGTGGTGGGTTCGTTCAAGAAGCGGCTGCCGACCCCGAAACCCGAGGCCAAGGAATTCGGCGCAGGGTTCACCTGGCGACCGGACGGCCTGGCCGGCACCGAGTTCGGCCTGTACCACGCCCGCTATAACGGGCGCATGGCCATGCCCGGGCTGCGGCGCTCGACCCGGCCAAATGGGCCGGCGCTGATTGCCGGCGACCCGGACGGCCGCAACCAGGCTTATTACTCCGAATATCCCGAAGGGCTGCGCATCAGCGCCGCGACCCTGTCCCACAAACGGGGCCCTGCAACGCTGTACGGCGAACTGTCCTACCGCGACGGCGTGCCCTTCATGCTGGCGCCGGGCGACGTGATGCCGCCTTTCCTGAGCGCGACTGCGCCCTCGCTGCTGCGCGCGCGCGCCAATGCGGTGCCGCCGGGTGGGCTGTTCCGCGGCTTCGACCTGTATGCGATGTGGCAGGCGCAGTTCGGCGTGCGCGGCCAATGGACGCTGGCCGGCATGGCGGTGGTGGCCAGCGTCGAGGCAGTCGGCAAACATGCGCGCGGCTTGCCCGAGCCGTCGGTCATGCGCTATGGGCGGGCCGACATTTTTGGGGCCGGTGCGGTCTTTGGTGCCTGCTCGGTGCATACGGGCGATGCGGCGCGCCAGTGCAGCCTGCGCGGCTATGCCACGCCGAATTCCTGGGGTTACCGGTTGCGGGCCGATGCCCGGCTGCCTGCCATGGCGCCGCAGCTGGTCACCAGCGCCAGCGTGCTGTTCGTCCACGACGTCAAGGGCTGGTCGGGCGACCTGCTGCTCAATGAAGGACGCAAGTCGGTCAGCATGGCGCTGCGTTTCGAATATCGCGAGCGCTACCTGGCGGAGCTGGGCTACCAGCCGACCTGGGGCGGGGATTACCACCAGGCCGCCGACCGCGATACGGCCTCGGTGGCAGTTGGGGTGCGCTTCTGAGCGGTGCCCCGGTCGCGCCAAGGGACGTGCAGGCAGCCGGCCGCGCTGCCGGGTGCTGTCAGGCGCGGCGGCGCTGCGGTTCCGAGGCGTCGCGCGGAGGCGCGAGCTTGATGGGCGCGGCCTTGTCCGGATACAGGGCCTGGCGGTCCTGGTAGATGGCGGCGATGGCTGCCATGTCCTGCCCGGTGTCGCCGGTCAGGTCGAGCGTATCCACCACGCTGAGCACCTTGGTGCGGTAATCGATATACACCAGCAGCAGGGGCACCTTGGCCATCGTGGCGAGGTGGTAGAAGCCGCTCTTCCAGTGCGGGCGGTAGCTGCGCGTGCCTTCGGGGGTGATCCCGATCCAGCACCATTCAGATTTCAGCATGGTGTCGGTCAACTGGCGGGTGGCGCCCATCGAGGCGCGCCGGTCGACGGCGATACCGCCCCAGTAACGCATAATCGCGCCCATCGGGCCGCGGAATAGCGAATCCTTGGCAACCCAGCGGAACTTCAGGCCAATGGCCCATTTGCCGAGCAGGCCAACCGGGAAATCCCAGTTCGAGGTGTGCGGGTAGACCACGGCGATGCCATGCGGCCCCGGCAGCGGTTTGAAACGCAGGTTCCAGCCAGCCAGGTTCAGCAGGCGCAACGCGAGCCGCTGGCTCCAGGTGGGAAGGTCTGCGGCGCGCAGCATGTAATCGCTCATCGAATCTCCGTCGCTATACGAAAGGCTATTTTTCTACAATCAATGTTACTGCAGAAAAATAAGCGACGAATTCTATAGTGCGGCGGGGAGGGCAACAAGCAAAAAAGCTGGTGCACGCCATGAGCTGTGGTTATCATGCCGCTGGAAAAAATGGCAAGCCACCACCCACTCATATTGAACAGCCATGGGCAAACAGCAGATGGACATCACGATTTACCATAACGCGCGCTGCGGCACCTCGCGCAACGCACTGGCGGCGATCCGCGAAGCGGGACACGAACCACAGGTGGTGGACTACCTGGCGACCCCGCTGTCGCGCGAGCAGTTGCGCGAGCTGATCGCCGCCGTCGGCTTGCCGGTGCGCGAGGCGATCCGGAGCAAGGAAGCCGCATTTGCCGAGCTCGGGCTCGACGCGCCGGGCACGGGCGACGAGGCGCTGCTCGATGCGATGGCGGCCCATCCTGTCCTGCTGAACCGGCCCTTCGTGGTGACGCCGAAGGGGACGCGCCTGTGCCGGCCGTACGAGCTGGTCAAGGAAATCCTCTGACTACTCGGTAGCGGTCGACATCGGGCTGGCCAGCTCCGGCGGCGTGTAGGGAACGGCGCCGATGTCGGTCGGGCGCCTTGGCCGGGCCCCGGCCGTTTCGGGGGGCGGGCCTGCCGCCATCCCCTTGCCGATCGCCGGCGACCCGGGCTGCAGCCGGAAGTCCGGCTCGGCACCCCCTCGGGTGTAGTCGACGAACAGGGGCCCGGCGCTGATCGTGCCGACGTGCTCCCGGCCAGCCGGCAGCTTCCAGTCGCTGCCGCCATTCTGGTAGACCAGGTTGTTGCGGTAGCTGACATTTGGGCCGGTCTCGCCCTGTTCCACGACGCCCTGGCCATTGTCGACCACGATGTTGTTGATCGTGTGCGTATTGTCGTTCGGCCCCTTGCCGTGATAGTAGTCGCCGCCGCCGACCACGATGCCCGACCCGGAGGCCACCACGGTATTGCCGCGGATGCTGACATTGGTGGCGTCATGCCACAGGTGGATGCCGCTGCCCGAGGCGCGGTAGATGATGTTGTCGCGCACGCTCGCGCGGGTACTGATATAGATGCCGTGCATGGTGCGGCATTCCGGCGGGCCGATATCGTGCACCTGGTTGCCCACCACCTCGGCGTCGTTGCCCTTGTAATAGCTGTCGATGCCGATGCCGGCGCCGCCCTTGGTTTCGCAGGGCACGTCGTTGCCGATGTGGTGGATGCGGTTGTGATGGACGCCGTTGTGCGAGGCGGCGTTGTAGATGCCGCTCAGCCATTTCATGCCGCTCTGGTACTGGTTGCCGTCGATCTCGAAGCCGACGATGTCGAGGTAGTTGGCGCGGTTGTCCCAGGCCGCCGGCCGGCGCGAATCGAGCGGCGGGACCAGCCGCGCGCCCCAGCGCTCGGTGGACTGGAACACGATGCGCGCCTCCGCCGTGCCATGGGTATTGGTGCGGATGCCGCCGAAATAGGTGCCAGGTGCGACATGCACCGTGGTGCCCGGCGTGGCGGCCTGCGCGGCGCGCGTGAGCGTGCGGAAGGGTTCGTCGCGGGTGCCGGGATTGCTGTCCGAGCCGGACGGGGCGACATACAGGTGGGTGCGCACCAGCTCGGGGATGACGAGGTCTTCCTGCCCGGCCTCGCGCAGGCGGCAGCCGGAGAGGAGGACGCACAGCGCCAGCGCCGCCGGCAGCGGAAGAAGCAAGGCAAGGACATGATTGGATAGTCGGCGCAGCATCGTTCCCCCGTGGCAGCGGATGTGACTTGGCCAGTTTGACGCAGCACAAGCCGGAACGGGGCCGGTTGGCTCAATGTATTCCTTGAGCGCGCTCAACACGGGGCGAGGCCGTGGCGGCTGCCCCGGCGCCCCGGCCTGGCTTACGGCGCGGCTGCGTCCACGGCCTGCGCCATCGCCGGCATATAGGTGTCGACGAACTCCGCCGGCATGCGGCGCACCCGGCCGCTGCTGATCTCGATGCAGACCAGGTCCCAGCGGCCGCGCAGCACGGTGGCGCCGTCGCTGTCGCGCACCAGCTGGAAGCGGCGCTCCATCGCCAGCTTGCCGTCGCCCGCCACCAGCCAGGTGGCCAAGGTCAAGGCTTCGCCGGCGAAGGTCGGCAGCAGGTAATCGTATTCGCCGCGCCGGATCGCCATCGCACGGTCCAGGCGCCGGTAGTCAGGCAGCGACAGGCCGAGCTGTTCCGAGTGGGCCCAGCCGGCCTGCTCGCACCAGCGCACGTAGACGGCATTGTTGGTGTGGTCCAGGCCGTCGATGTCGCCGGCGCAGGGCGTGACGGGCAGTGTGAAGGGTTGCGGATAATCCCAGTCCAAGCTGTTACCTCGTGATGCGGTGGGCGGCGCGCTGCCGCTATACCGCTATTCTACGGGCTGGCGCCGTACTGCAAAGCCAGCCGGACATGCGATGATGGCGCAGGACCCATGCCTGGAGAGTAGATGTTTACGATGATCCTCTTGCTCTACCTGCAGCAGCACCGCGACGTGACGCTGGAAAGCAGCAGCCTGCGCGGCAGCTACAAAACGAAGAAGGCCTGCGAAGCGGCGGCCCTGCGCCTGCGTGGGCCCTTGCCGACGCCCGACGGCCATGCCGCGGCCTGGCACGACGCGGTGTGCATCCCGATCAACCGCAACGTGGAAGTGAGGGAGGGCAAGCCGGTCGACCTGGGTAAACTCCTGCAGGGGCGTCCGCCCATCGTATGCGAAGGTACCGGTGCCTGGCGCCGGGTGGCCGAATTGTGCGTACCGGCCGCGCGCGAGGGCAAGGGCGAGGGCGGCGCGGATTAGGAGCGCTGCCGGTGCGAAACCTTATTGCCCGGCAGGCGGTTCCCACAATTCGACCTTGTTGTTTTCCGGGTCCATGACCCAGCCGAACTTGCCGTATTCCGAGTCTTCCGGTTTCTCCAGAACGTTGCAGCCTTCCTCGCGCAGCACGGCGAGCAGGGCGTCCAGGTCGGCAACGCGGTAGTTGATCATGAAGGACGCCTTGCCCGGGGCGAAATGCCCGTTGTCTTCAGCGCCGACCGACCAGATGGTCGTGCCCTTGGCCGGTTTGCCCGCATCGTCGGTCCAGGTAAAGGCCGCGCCTCCCCATTCCAGCACGTCGATGCCCAGGTGCCGCTTGTACCAGGCGCGCAGCGCGACCGGGTCTTTTGCGTGGAAGAAGATGCCGCCGATACCAGTAACGCGTTTCATGTGAATCTCCGATCTGGAAAAAGAGGCAAAACATTAACACATGCGAATGCGCCGGAACAGCTAATCGCGCTTCCAGGTGGCATGGCTCGGGCAGCTGATCAAGCCCGCAGTGCCATTGCCGCCTTGTACATCGAAGGCGCTTGGAACAATGGCGTTGCCGATGCCCGGCTTGACCCCGCCGCTGATGCGGCAAAGGACCCTGCCGCCTTGGCGGAAACGGTAGATGATTGCACCATCGGGCGCGGTATAGGATTCGCTGACCAGCGTGCGGCTGTTGTCGATATGGGCGGCATCTAACGCGCGCGTGAAGCGTCCCCAGGGCGTGCCCGCAACGGCCGGCACGCCGGACTTCCCCTTGCGCAGTTCGCGGTCGATCACGCCGGCCTCGCGGCGCGCACGGCCCACCATCGCGTCGAGCGGCGATTCCGCTGGCGCAGCGGTAATGGCAAGCGGGTCGGCGGCTGGTGCCGGTGTGGCGGCCGATGGTGTGATTGGCTCCGCTGCGCGCACTGCATCCGGCAGCGCAGGCAGTGCTGGATCAAGCGTGCGCGGCGCCTCCGTGCGCACGGGCTCCGTCTCCCGGCGCACGGAAGCCAGCTCCGGCGCCGGCGGCGGGACCGGGATCACATTGAAAACGCGTTCCTCGAGCGTGTCCTGGGCCGGCGGATGCGCAGTCCGCCAGCTCCAGGCCAGCAGCAGGTGCAGGCCCAGCGTGGCCGCGAGCGGCCAGCCGGGCCTGCGGCGCGGCCAGGCCGCGTCGCCAGGGTCGGTCAAGGAGTCAGGACTTCGGTGCCGTCATGGCCTTCTCGATCGCCACGCAGCGCTGGTCTTCCTGCAGCGTGTCGAGCAGCGCGCGGCGGGTGCCGGCCGACAGTTCCTTCATGCTGCCTGCCGCACGGCTAAGTCGCTGCACGCTGGCCGGGGTGCAGCTGGCCGGAATCATGGCGCCGGCATAGGAACGCATGAAGACCGGGCCGGCCGCCTTGTCGATCGCCGGCAGTTTGGCCAGGCGCGCCTCCGCGGTCTGCTCGGCGAGTTTCGCCTGCTCGGCCGGGTACAGGCTGCCCATTGCCGTACGCACCTTCGAGAACGGCAGCTCCGTCTGGAGGTTCTGAATGGTTGCCAGCCATTCGGCCTTGACCTTCGGGTCCGGGCGCGCCACGGTGGCGGCCAGCGCCGCGCCCTGGCCGGTGTCGGACTTGTCGCGTGCCTGCTCGGCTTCGACCAGTGCCGCGGCGCCGCTCGCGTTGTAGCGGTTCAGGCGCCCGATAATGGCCCAGCGCTGATCCTGGCCGATGTTCAGGCCTTCGGTGCCGCGTCCCTCGAGCATGCCGGCCAGGCGCGCCAGCGCCTCCGGGCTGCTTGCCACATTCAGGTAAGTCGCAAACCAGCGGCGCTGGAAGTTGTCGTTGCCCTTATGCGCGACGACGCCATTCCACGCCATGTCTTCCAGCTGCTTGCCGGTCTCGCGGCTCCAGGCATTATCGAGGGCCATCGCATCGAGGTAGTATTTTGACGTGCTGACCTTGCCCAGCACATCGCCCAGCAGCGTGTAATCCTTTTCCTGCGGCGCGTTGGCCAGGGCCACCTTGATGAAATCGTTCAACGGCAGCTTGGCGTCGCGCACGCCGTCCCACAGGCTTTGCCACAGCATGGCGCGCAGCAGCGGGTCGTCCACGCCGGCCAGTGTGGTGCGGGCGGTGTCGAAGGAACGCTTGTCCAGCTGGACTTTCACGAAGCCCCAGTCCTGGTAGTTCGGGTAGACCAGGTCGGGGCAGGCGGCGCCCACCATGCCCGGCACATTGGTCTTGGCGCCGGAATAGGTGACCGGGACGTTCTTGGCCAGCACCAGCTTGCCGCTCTCCAGCTTGAAGGCGGCCACCTGCACGCGCTGTTCGCGCAGCGTCGGCAGGGCGCGGCTAGCCGCCGCCTGCTGCAGCGAGAAGGCCTTGATCTTGCCATTGGCGCAGGTGTAGTTGGCGGCGATGGTGTTCACGCCGGCCTGGTACAGCCAGTCCTGGGTCCACTTCGACAAATCGCGGCCCGCCGCTTCGCCCAGGCTGCCGATGAAGTCTTCCAGCTTCGCGTTCTGCCACGAGTATTTGACGAGGTAGTTATGCACGCCCTTGCGGAACACTTCTTCGCCCAGCATGTGGCGCAGCTGCTTGAGGGTCGAGGCGCCTTTCGAATAGGTGATCGCGTCGATGTTGTCGAAAGCATTGGCCGAGGAGGGCACCGGCACTTCGATCGGGTGGGTCGAGACCTTCTGGTCCTGCGCGTAGGCGGCCTGCTTGTCGTCCTGGAAGAAGGACTGCCAGGCATCCTTGAATTCGGTCGCTTCGGCGGTGGCGAGCGTCGCCATGAAGGCGGCGAAGCTTTCGTTCAGCCACAGGCCGTTCCACCACTTCATGGTGACCAGGTCGCCGAACCACTGGTGCGCCATCTCGTGCATGATGACTTCGGCCAGGCGCGCCTTCTGGGCGGCGGTCATCTCGGCCTTGTACAGGAAGCCGCCTTCGGCGAAGGTAATCGCCGCGGCGTTTTCCATCGCGCCGTACAGGAAGTCCGGCACCAGCAGCTGATCGTATTTCTCGAACTGGTAAGGGATGCCGAAGTAGTTCTCGAAGAAGCCGATGCCGCTCTTGGTGTAGCGGAACCAGTCGGCCGGGGTGACCTGCGCCGCCACCGACTGGCGCGCGAACAGGCGCATCGGGTATTTGCCGCTGTTGTCTTCCCAGACCTTGTACGGGCCGGCGTGCAGCGAGAAGTTGTAGGGGCTGAGTTTCTTCGTCTTCGGGAAGGTCCAGCGCTTGCCGCCGGTGGCGTCGGCAATGCCGGATTCGCGGGTGGTGGTGACCACATGCCAGTCGTTCGGCGCGTTGACGGTGACGGTGTAGGTGGCCTTCAGGTCGGGCTGGTCGAAGACCGCGAACATCTGGTGCGCGGCGGCCGGCTCGAAATGGGAATAGGTGTAGACGCGGCCGTCGACCGGGTCGACCATGCGGTGCAGGCCTTCGCCATTGGTGCTGTGCAGGCGCTCGTAGCTGACGGTGACGGTGTTGCGGCCCTTGGACAGATCCTGCGGCGCCAGCGTGATGAACCACTTGTTGTACTGCGGCGTGACCTGCTTGCCGTTGACGGTGAGCGACTTGACGGTGGCCTTGTCCAGGTCGAGCGTGACGGCGGAGTCCAGGTCGGCCAGGTCGAAGCTGACGGTGGTGGTGCCGGCGAAGCTTTCCTTGCCCGTGAGGGTGAAGTCCAGCACGTAATCCACATTCGACACGCGCGCGGAGCGGGCCATGGCATCAAGCTGCGACAGGTAGGCGTTCTCGGCGCGGGCCGGGGCCGGCGCTGCGGTGGCGGTGTTGAAGGCGAAGGCGGACGCGATGGCGAGCGCCATCACGCGTGGTGCGAAGTTGTTCACTACAGTCTCCCGGACAGCGCAGGCTAGGTGCGCATTAAAAATAATCGCGCAAGAATAGCATGGGAGGGCTGTGGTTTACACCACATACATATCGGTTTGTGGGACGTATGTATGGGCGGAGAGACGTTGGCCGTGCTCGCGGAACTTGGGTTCCGGCCTTCGCCGGAACGACGGTCTTTAGGGAAGGGGCTGATCGATACGTTGTTCCGGCCTTTAGCTTTAAGACCGTCATCCCGGCGTAGGCCGGGATCCAAGTGAGTAATCTACCGCTAACTTATGCCAGCGCCGGATAGTCGATGTAGCCTTCCGGCCCCGAGCCATAAAACAGCTCCGGCTTCGGCGCATTCAGCGACGCATCCACCTTGAAGCGCTTCGGCAAATCCGGATTCGCAATGAACCACACGCCGAACGCCACCGCATCGGCTTCGCCTGAAGCGATCAGGGCCTCGGCGCTGTCCTTGGTCAGCTTCTCGTTGGCGATGTACACGCCGCCGAATTCCTTCTTTAAATACGCGCGCAGGCTGTCGTCGCCGATGGCTTCACGGGCGCAGATAAACGCGATGCCGCGCTTGCCGAGTTCACGCGCGACGTAGCCGAAGGTGTCCGCCGGGTTTGAGTCGCCCATGTCGTGCGAATCGCGGCGCGGCGCCAGGTGCATGCCGACGCGGTCGGCGCCCCACACTTCGATGCAGGCATCGGTCACTTCCAGCATCAGGCGGGCGCGGTTCTCGACCGAGCCGCCGTACTGGTCGCTGCGCTGGTTGGTGGAATCCTGCAGGAACTGGTCGAGCAGGTAGCCGTTGGCGCCGTGGACTTCCACGCCGTCGAAGCCGGCCAGCTTGGCGTTCTCGGCGCCCTTGCGGTAGGCCGCGACGATGCCCGGGATCTCGGACAGCTCGAGCGCGCGCGGGGTGGTGAAGTCGCGCATCGGGCGCAGCAGGCTCACATGGCCTTTCGGTGCGATCGCGGACGGCGCCACCGGCAGCTGGCCATCGAGGAAATGTGGGTCCGAAATGCGGCCCACGTGCCACAGTTGCAGGACGATGCGGCCACCGGCCTTGTGCACGGCCTCGGTGACGATCTTCCAGCCTGCCACCTGCTCGTCGGACCAGATGCCCGGGGTGTCGGCATAGCCCACGCCCATCGGGCTGACGGCGGTTGCTTCCGACAGGATCAGGCCTGCCGAGGCGCGCTGCACATAGTATTCGGCCATCATCGCATTCGGGACGCGGTCGCCGCCGATGGCGCGGGCGCGGGTCAGCGGCGCCATGATGATGCGGTTCGGGAGTTCGAGCGCGCCTACGCGCAGTGGGTCAAACATGGTCGTCATTGAAATACTCCTACAATCCGTCATTCAGTTGGTCGAGGAAGGTCTTGATGGTTTCCTCGTTACGTTGGAAGAAGATGAACTGTCCGACGCGCCGTGTGCTCACGAGCCCGGCGCGCTGCAGCGTTGCCAGGTGGGCCGAGACCGTCGATTGCGACAGGCCCGTCTGCTTATCGATCAGCTTGCAGCAGACGCCGAAATCGAGCGGGTGCTCCTGCTCGGCGAAATGCTGGTGCGGATCCTTCAGCCACTGCAGGATCTGGCGCCGTACCGGGTTGGCCAGGGCCTTGTGGATCGCGTCGATGTCCATGAATTCTTCCTTGTATCGGGTTCTTTCGATCCGAGTATCGTCATCTTACGATATTCAGAAAATCCTTGCTGGCGGCCGGCCGTTTTACGGAGCAGGGCACGGCCGGGCCCGGTGGTATACTCGGCGCCCTTCGACACTGGGGCGCACGCGCCGCGAAAGGGTAATGCATGAGCTGGTTCTATCTCTTCATAGCCGGGCTGCTGGAAATCGCCTGGGCGGTCGGCCTCAAGTACACCGAGGGCTTCACCAAACTGATGCCGTCGCTGTGGACGCTGCTGGCGATGCTGGGCAGTATCGGCATGCTGGGACTGGCACTGCGCCAGCTGCCGCTGGGTACCGCCTACGCGGTCTGGACCGGCATCGGCACCGTCGGCACGGCGATCGCCGGCATGGTGATGCTGGGCGAGCCGGCCGGCGCCATGCGCCTGGGCGCGATTGCGCTGATCGTCACCGGCATCGTCGCGCTGAAGTTCCTGTCGCCCGGTTAAGCGCAGGCGTGCTTCATTCCCGTCCGAACGTCGGGTTCGGGCGGGTCAGGTAATACCACTCGGAGTTGGCATTCGCCTTCGCGTCCGGAAACAGGATGCGGCCGCTGAATTCCGCGGTGACCCGCGTGCCGTCCGCGCGTACGCCGATCTCGTCGCCTTCGGCCACCGCATCAAAGCTCGCCCAGCTGCGGGTGAAGCGGTCGGCCGCATCGAGCTTGTCGTGGACCACGACCATCGACAGCGCTTCCATCTCCTCGAACGGCACCGGCTCCGGATCCGGCGCCTCGATCAGTTGCAGGTGCGCGAGCGTGTTCATGATTGCGCGGTAGGCGACTTCCGGCGCGCCTGGGTCGTCGTGCTGGCCGCATTCGAGCGTCAGCGCATAACCGCCGGTGGTGCGCATGTATTCGGTGGTGCCGACGCCGTAGCGCAGCACGGTTTCCAGTTCGGACGCGTTGCCGCGGCTGCGGCGCTTGACGCCGTCGCCATAGGACGCCAGCCAGCCATCCACGAAGCGCTTCACGCCCAGGCGGCGCGCCCATGCCCGTTCTTTGGCCGCGTGTTTGAACGGCTGCAGCGGGCCCTCGTTGTCGAGCGGGCCGACCATCACGAAGGGCTGGCCGCCGGTCGCATTGAACGAATGCAGGTCGAGCAGCACGTCGTGCTGGCCGAGCAGGGGGCAGAGCCAGTTGGCGATGTGGTCTTCGAAGTCTTGCGGCTCGTCCTTCGGGAACAGGTTGCGGTTCAGGTTGCGGTCGCCGTTGCGGGTGTTCTGCTCGTAGGCCTTCGGGTTCACCACCGGCACGAAGGTCACGCTGCCGGCCGTGACCTGCAGGCGGCCGCTGTCGATGTCGTCCATCACGCGCAGGATGCCCTTGGTGCCGCAGGTCTCGTTGCCATGGGTCGCGCCCATGATGATGACGCGCGGGCCGGGGAGCAGGCCGGTGTAGTTGACGGATTTGAACTGGTAGTTGTGCTGGTGATTGCTGGTGGAGGTCATTGCGGTGGCGTGCCAGGGACGTTTCGGGTGCCGGTATTTTAGCGGACAAAGCTGGCATGCGGCGGGGCGCCGTGGCATGATCCGCAACTTCGCTATCCCGCAGCCGCCGCATGCAGCATGCTACTTCCACCATTCGCGTCCATGGCCTCGACACCCTGCGCGCGCTCGCCGTCACGCTGGTCGTGCTGCACCACTACGTGCTGTTCGTCAGCCACGCGCCGACCTTCGGCTGGATCGGTGACGTCGGCTGGGTCGGCGTCGACCTGTTTTTCGCGCTTTCGGGCTACCTGATCGGCAACCAGATCTTCGCGGCGATGAAGAGCCCGGGCGGCTTCTCGCTGAGGCACTTCTATGCACGCCGGTTGCTGCGCACCTTGCCGAATTACTGGGTGGTGCTGGCGCTGTACTTCCTGTGGCCGGCCTTTCGCGGCCAGTCGCCGCTGCTGCCGCTCTTGGAATACCTCAGCTTTATCCAGAACATCGGGCTGGAGCCGGGCAGTGCGTTTTCGCATAGCTGGTCGCTGGCGATCGAGGAGCAGTTCTATCTGGTGCTGCCGGCGCTGGCCCTGCTCGGCGCGGCATTCAAGGGTTCGGTGCGGCTGGCCTGGGTGGCGATCGCCCTGGCCTTCGTCGCGGGGATGCTGGTCCGCGCCGACCTGTGGCAGGAGCTGGTCGAGGGGCGGAACTATAAGCTTTACTACTATTTCAAGTTCATTTATTACTCTAGCTTATGCCGCGTCGACGAGCTGCTGGCCGGGGTGGCGCTGGCGCTGCTGCGCAACCACCATCCAGGCGCCTGGCGTGCTCTGACGCGGCATGGCAACCTGGTGGGGCTGGCCGGGCTGGTCGTGTGCGGGGCGACGTTCTGGTGGTTCCTCGCAGACCGGTACGGCTTCTTCGTGACCGTGTACGGGTTTCCGCTGCTGGCGCTGGGGTTTTCTCTCTTGATTGTGTCGGCGGTGGCCGAAGGATCGCTGCTGCGCAGCCTGCGCGTGCCGGGGGCGGGGGCGCTGGCCTTGTGGTCGTATGCGATCTACCTGCTGCACAAGCAGGTGTGCGTGCTGGGGGCGAAGTGGATGGCGGGGCAGGGGTATGGGACAGAGTCTTTGGAGACCATCGTGGCGATGCTGGCGCTGTCGGTGGGGACGGGGTGGCTGCTGTATAAGCTGGTGGAGACGCCGTTCATGTGGCTGCGGGAGCGGTATGTGCCAAGTAATGCGTTGTATCCAGCATCGGCGCATCGCATCGTGTAGTTGAACGCGCGGCCGTTTGTAATTCCGGGCACTGCCCGAAATTACCCCTGCCACCCTACGGATGCGGTTGTAGGGTGCGCGGGTCTCCCGCCCGCGCGTTCAACCAGCCGCAAATCCCTCGCTGATCACACTCAAGCCCGCGCCTCGATCACCCCGAACGCCGCCGGCGCATCCGCCAGGAACGCCAGCAAGGCATTCGCCTGCACCTGCGGCTCGAACCTCGCCGTCTCGATAATCGCCTGCCTCAAACCCGGCACCGTCTCCACCGTATGCGGACTCCGGTAAGCCGCCGCCAAGAGCTGCGCCAAATCCAGCGGCGCCCCATGCCCACGCCGCAGCCGCTGCTCGATGATGGCCAGCAGCGCGCGCTGCATGCGCGGGGTCGGGTTGAGGATTTCGCCGAACACGAGCGGCGTATTGGCGATGGCTTCGCACAGCGTACCCTCGATCGCATCGGGCTTCATGTCCGAGGCAATATCGAAGTAAGCCTTGTTCCAGCGTGTGCGCGCGTAGGCATGGCCGGGCGGGAAGGAATCGACCGTCTCGAGGCCGAGCGCGCGGCTGGCGCGCGAAAGTAAATCCGAAACGGTATCGATCAGCGGCATGGTGGGAGGAAGTGCGAAGACGTCATGCCGGCAGTGTAGCGCAAGCGGGGAGGCTGCGTGCATGCAGCCTCCCCGCAGGATCGTCAGGCGAAGCGCCCGGCGCGGAAGTCGTCGAAGGCCTGGTGCAGCTGCTCGGTCGTGTTCATCACGAAGGGCCCGTGCTGCGCGATCGGCTCGTTCAGCGGCCGCCCCGCCAGCAGGATCAAACGCGTCGGTTCGACCGCCTTGATGCGCACGCCATCTGCGCCGGCGGCATTGTCGAGGATCGCCATGCGCGTCTTGCCCACGCCCTTGCCGTCAACGACAACCTCTCCGCGGTAGACGTAGAAAAAGGCATTATGCCCCTGCGGGATCGGCTGCTCGAAGGTGACGCCGGCCGGGATCTCCAGGTCGAGGTAGAGCGGCAGTGTCGTGTCGCGCTGCACCGCACCCTTCACGCCGAAGGTCTCCCCGGCGATCACCTGCACCGTCACGCCATCGTCGTTGGTAAAGCGCGGCACTTCCCCGGTCGGGATGTCGCGGTACCAGGGCGCCATCATCTTGTCCTTGGCGGGCAGGTTGAGCCATAACTGGAAGCCTTCCATCAGGCCTTCGTCCTGCTCCGGCATCTCCGAATGGATCACGCCGCGGCCCGCCGTCATCCACTGCACGCCGCCATTCGTCACCAGGCCTTCGTTGCCGGCGCTGTCGCGGTGGCGCATGCGGCCGTTGAGCATGTAGGTGACCGTCTCGAAGCCGCGGTGCGGGTGCTCCGGGAAGCCGGCGATATAGTCGCCGGCCTTGTCGCTGCCGAAGGCATCGAGCATCAAAAATGGATCGAGGCGGCGCTGCAGGTGACCGGTGAGCACACGGTTGATCTTCACGCCCGCGCCATCCATCACGAACTGGCCGTTCACCAGGCGTTCGATGCCGCGCGACGTCACGATCGTCGATAAACCAGCTTGCTGGGTCATGCTGTTCTCCTGTCGATTGTTCGGATTGCGCCGCCCCGTAACCGGGACAGCTTAAGCCAGTGCCGCTTCCACTGCCTCGTTGGCCGCCTGCTGGCCTTTCGCCGCCGCTTCCGGACCCATGTTCAGGCCGTGCGAGTAAATAAACGTATGGTCGCTCAGGCCCAGGAAGTTCAGCAGCATGCGGATGTGCGGCACCTGCGGGTCGGCTTCAGCCGGATAGACGCCGCCGCGCGCCGTCGCCACGTACACCTTCTTGTTCGCCAGCAGGCCTACAGGTCCGGTCTCGGTATAGCGGAAGGTCACGCCGGAACGGGCGATCGCATCGAACCAGCCCTTGAGCTGGGCTGGCATGCCGAAGTTGTACATCGGGGCGCCGATCACGATCACGTCGGCAGCCTGCGCTTCCGCGATCAGGGCGTCGTCCAGGGCCACGCGCGCCGCCTGCTCGGACGAACGCTGGTCCGCCGGGGTGAACAGGGCGCCGACGGCGGCGCCGTCCAGCAGCGGGTGCGGCTGGGCGCCGAAGTCGCGGCGCACCACGGTCGCATCCGGATTGGCGGCGACCAGCTTGTCGATGACGAGATTAGTAACGCGGGTCGTTTCCGAATCCTTGCCGCGCACGCTGGAGGTAATTTGCAGGATGTTCATGGTGGGTCCCTTTGTCCGAAGAATGAGTTGATGGACCCACTGTAAAGGTTCCATAAACAATACGGAAGCCAGTAGAATGGATAACATTATCCCAGTGGTGGCACAATCATGAATCTCGAACCGAATGACCTGCTGCTGTTTGCCCGCATCGTCGAGGCGGGCAGCTTCAGCCGCGCCGCCGAGCGCGTGCAGCTGCCGAAATCGACCGTCTCGCGCCGCATCGCGCTGCTGGAACAGAAGCTGGGAGAGCGCCTGCTGCAGCGGACCACCCGCAAGCTGATGGTGACCGAATTCGGAGCCAGCCTGCTCGAGCACGCGCGCAAGGTGGCCGAAGAAGTGGAGGCGGCCGGCGCCCTGGCCCAGCACCGCCAGGCCGCGCCGAGCGGCAAGCTGCGCCTGTCGGTGCCGGGCGACTTCGCCAACAGCAGCCTGCACGAGGTGATCGCGCGCTTCATTGCACGCTATCCGCAAGTGTCGCTGGAGATGGATTTGTCGCCGCGCCGGGTCGACCTGATCGCCGAGAATTTCGATATCGCGATCCGCATGGGAGACCTGCCCGACGACTCCTCGCTCAATGCGCGCCCGATCAACCTCGAATACTTCGGACTGTATGCGTCGCCCGCCTACCTGGCCCGCCATGGGCTGCCGGAACACCCGGATGACTTGCTGAAGCACGATGTGCTGTGCATGCTGAACCGCAGCGGCGCCGCGCCTTCCTGGCTGCTCACGCGCGGCAAGCTGAGATGGGAACGGCAGCTGGTGGCGAGGCTGACCGCGAATTCGCCCGACCTGCTGGCGCGGATCGCCTCGCGCGGTGCCGGCATTGCGGGCAGCTCGCAGACGTTCGCGAGTCCCTACCTGGCGACCGGAGAACTGGTGCGGGTGCTGCCCGAATGGGATCTGCCGACAGCCAGCGGCTGGGCGGTGTTCCCGGGGCGGCGCCTGATGCCGGCCAAGACCCGGGCTTTCCTCGACTTGATGGCAGAAGTATGCCGGGAACGCGGCCAGGACGACGCACCGGGTAGATAACGCAGTGCGCTTAGCGGGGACGGTTGCCCATGGTCTCGCCCAGGCGCACCGAGCGCTCCGGCGCCCACTCGCCATTGAAGGAGATCGCGCCCTTCTTGAACAGCATGACCACGGTGGAGCCGAGCAGGAAGCGGCCCATCTCTTCGCCTTTTTTCAAAGTGACCTGGCCGGGTTCGTAATTCCATTCGCAGATGCGGGTCATGCGCGGCGGGTTCACCACGCCATGCCAGGCGGTCGCCATGCTGCCGACGATGGTCGCGCCGACCAGGGTCATCACGAAAGGCCCGTGTTCGCTTGAGTCGAACACGCAGACCACGCGCTCGTTGCGGGCGAACAGGCCCGGCACGCCGCGCGCCGTGGTCGGGTTCACCGAGAACAGCTTGCCCGGCACATAGATCATGCGGCTCAAGCGGCCATCGCAAGGCATGTGGATGCGGTGGTAGTCCTTCGGGCTCAGGTAAAGGTTGGCGAAGAGGCCGTGCTGGAAGTGCGCGGCCAGCTTGTCGTCGCCGCCCACCAGTTCCGCCGACGTGAATTTATGTCCCTTGGCCTGGAAGATATGGTGGTCGTCGATGTCGCCGTACTGGCTGATGGCGCCATCCACCGGGCAGACGAAATCAGCCTGCGCCAGCGGACGCGCATCGTCACGTAGCGGGCGCGTGAAGAATTCGTTGAAGCTGCTGTAGCTCGCGATGTCCGGGTTCGCAGCCTCGTCCATGTTGACCCCGTACTTGCCCACGAACCAGCGGATCAGGCGCGTCGTCATCGCGCCTCCCTTGGCGCCGGCTACCCGGCCGGCGAAGTTGGTCAGCGCCGTCTTCGGCATCACATACTGGGGCAAGACTTTTAAACGGGACACTTTGATGGGCCTCTAGGTTTCGAATCGATGGCGAATTATAACGGCGATGATGGCCTGAATTGCATCTTTATGGCCGCAGTGTACTCCAGCAGGCTGGGGCAGGGGATCTGGCAGGCGTGCATGGCGCATGCGCCCTGCATCGACCTTCCATGCATACACGATTTCCCGCGACAATGGGAATTGCTTCTGGGACAATGTTGGCCCCTGCACCCACGAAGCCTGACCATGTCTCGTATTTACTGCCCGATCCGCCTCAGCGCGCTTGCCGCCGCCGTCAGCCTCTGCCTTCCCGTGTTTGCGCAGGAGGCGCCGGCCACCCCGGCCAAGGCCGAACCGGTCAAGTCGGAAGACGGCAAAAAGATCCAGCAGGTGCAAGTCAAGGGGACGGCCGACAGCTACGACCCGCGCCGCGACGACACCGCCACCAAGATCGTCGTCACCAGCGAAGAGATCACCAGATTCGGCGACACCAATGCCCTCGACGTGCTCAAGCGCGTGCCCGGCATTACCGTCAACAGCGCCAATGGCCGCGGCGGCGAGATCCGCATGCGCGGCCTCGGTAGCGGCTATACGCAGATACTGGTGAACGGCGAGCGCGCGCCGGCCGGCTTCTCGATGGAGGCGCTGGCGCCGGATTCCATTGAGCGCATCGAAGTGCTGCGCGCGGCCAGCGCCGAGTTCTCGACCCAGTCGGTGGCCGGCACCATCAACATCATCCTCAAACGCACGGTGAAGAACCGCCTGCGCGAACTGAAGCTCGCCATGCAGGGCTCGAGCAACGGCTTCGGCCCCAATGCCAACCTGCAGATGTCGGACCGCGACGGCAGCTTCTCGTATTCGTTCACGGCCAACGCGATGCAGGACCGCTTCGACTTCGATGCCGCGGGACTCGAGACCACCGTGGCGCCCGACGGCACGGTGACCGAACTGCAGTCCCTGGAACTGCCGCAGAAGGGCTGGTTCCGTGCCCTGAACCTGAACCCGCGCCTGAACTGGACCCTTGCTCCAGACAATACCGTCACCTGGCAGACCTGGGTCAATGCCAACCGCTTCCGCAACCGCTTCCGTGAGGTCACGACCACCGTCATCGGCAGCCCGCCGTTCTACCCGGACGAGTCCAATGCGGTCGACAATGAGGGCAACCAGCTGCGCTCCGACCTGTCGTGGGCGCGCAAGCTCGCGTCCGGCGCGAAGCTGGACCTGAAACTCGGCGTATCCGCCGGCGAGGTGACAAGCATCATGCTGCGCTCTGCCACCAACGGCACCAATCCGATCCTCGACAAGCATATCCGCGCCGAGGGCGAGGACCGCGGCATCAACTCCACCGGCAAATACGCCCGGACTTTGGGCAAGGGCCATGCCTTCACGGCCGGCTGGGACGGCGGCGTCGATACTCGCGACGATGCGCGCATCGAGCGCGATGCCCTGCGCAGCGCACCGCCGCTGCCCGAGGAAAATTCGGAAGCACGGGTCGAGCGGCTGGCCGTGTTCGCGCAGGACGAATGGAACATCCTTCCTTCGTGGTCGATGTACCTGGGCGCGCGCTGGGAAGGCATCCGCACGGCAGTCGAGGGCAATGCTTTTGGGAGCGTGCGCGCCAGCTCCAGCGTGTGGAGCCCGATCATGCAGACCCTCTACAAGATCCCGGGGAAGAAGGGCGACCAGCTGCGCTTTGCCCTGACCCGCACCTACAAGGCGCCCGGCGTGGGCAACCTGAGCCCGCGGCGCCAGAGCAGCGAGAACAACAGCTCGACCCAGCCCGACTACCAGGGCAACCCGAACCTCAAGCCCGAGTTGGCCTTCGGCATCGACGCGGCCTATGAACATTACTGGGCCGAAGGCGCGCTGTTCTCGATCAGCGCCTCCTCGCGCCGGATCAGCGACTTCACCCGCTTCCTGACCTATTTCGATGGCCGGCGCTGGATCACGACACCATCCAACCAGGACAGCGCGGTCACCCGTTCGCTCGAGGTGGAAACCAAGTTCCCGCTCAAGGCGGTGATGCAGGATGCGCCGGCCGTGGATGTGCGCGCCAGCGTCAGCCGCAACTGGTCGCGCGTCGAATCGGTGCCGGGGCCGTACAACCGACTCGACCAGCAGACGCCCCTGAGCCTGACCCTGGGCGTCGACTACAAAGCGGGCGCGCTCACCACGGGCGCCAGCTTCGCCTACCGCAGCGGCGGCCCGGTGCGGGTCTCGCTGAACCAGCGCTCCTACTTCCGCCCGCGCCGCGACCTCGACCTGTATGCGCTGTGGAAGTTCGACGCCAAGCAGCAGCTGCGCCTGGCCCTGTCGAACGTGTTGAAACAGGACTTCCTGGCCGAGAATACCTACATGGACGACAGCATCGGCGCGCAGACCCGCAGCTTCCTGTATCCAGGCCCGGTGCGCATGCGCGCGACGTATGAGCTGAAGTTCTAACTCTTCGAGAGAGGGTATTTAAGAGCCGCCAGTTTCTCGTAGGGTGGGTAATTCGTAATTCAGGCCATTGGCCTGAATTACCTTGCCCACGCGTTCGACCAGAGGTAGCACGGACGCGATGCGGTTTTCATGCGCAAACTATCACTGAAGTTCTGACTCTTCCGCGAGGGGGTACTTTAGAGCCGCCAGCTTCCCGTAGGGTGGGCAAGTTCCTTGCCCACGCGTTCAACCAGCAGTAGCACGGACGCGATGCGGTTTTTAAGCGCTGACTATCACTGCGTGGGCGTTTGTAATTCCGGGCATTGCCCGAAATTACCCCGCCCACCCTACGATCGACAGGCGAATCTTAAGCGACCGGCAGGATCGCCGCAGAGCGGTTTTATTTCGCATGGAAGCTGCAATTGCTATGAACTAGCAATAAATGATACTCAAGAGAGTTTACATATTGCTCAGTACTAGCATATAGTCATTCGCACAAGCCGAATAACTAATTCTGGAGACTGGAATATGAACTTGCTGCGCCCGCGTCACCTGGCCCTCATCCTCGCCGGGCTGTCCGCCCCGGCATTCGCCCAGCTGTCCGCCAAGGACGGCGCCGTCCAGCAGGTGGAAGTGAAAGGGACCAGCGCGGCCTACGACCCGCGCCGCGACGATACCGCTTCCCGCATCGTCGTCGGCCGCGAGGAAATCGCCCGCTACGGCGACACCAGCGTGCTCGATGTCTTCAAGCGCATTCCCGGCGTGACGGTGACCACCGGCTCCGGGCGCAGCACCCAGGTGCGGATGCGGGGCCTGGGGGCGGGCTATACCCAGGTCCTCGTGAACGGCGAACGCACGCCCGCCGGCTTCAGCCTCGACAACCTGTCGCCCGACACCATCGAACGCATCGAGGTGCTGCGCGTGGCCAGCGCCGAGTTCCCGGCCGCGGCGGTGGCCGGCACCATCAACATCGTGCTGCGCAAGACGATCCGCAAGCGCGAGCGCGAGGCCAAGCTGGGCTACCTGCTCTCGAGCGACTTCCGCGGGCCGACCTTCAGCACCCAGCTGGCCGAGCGCGGCGAGGCTTCGTCCTGGTCGCTCTCCGCCAGCGGCAACCACGACACCCTGGCGCGCGAGTGGAGCGGTCATGAGGAGAACACCCGCCCGGACGGGGTGGTGGACCTGCGCCGCACCACTTTCGCGCCCGAGCGCGGCCACATGAACCGCCTGAACCTGGGGCCTACCCTGAACTGGACCCTGGACAATGGCGACAAGCTGGCCTGGGAGACGACGTTCAACAGCAGCAGTTTCCGCAACAATCCGCAACCCCGGGTGACGACCCTGGCCGGCAATCCGCCGCCGACACCCGACCTCCAGATCTTCGGCGAATTCGACGACCGCATGCTCAAGTCCGACCTGCGCTGGGCCAGGGAGCTGCCCGCCGGCGCCAAGCTCGATGCGAAGCTGGGCTTCGAATGGTCGTCGCGCAAGATGTTCGTGCGGCGCGTGGGATTCGACGGCGCCGGACTGCCCGAGTCGGACGGCTCGACCCTGCTTGACACCCACGCCCGGGGCGCGAACTCCACCGGCAAAGCGACGCGCGCGCTGGATGGCGGCCATGCGCTGTCGCTCGGCTGGGACATCGGCGTCAACGCGAGTTCCGACATCCGCGTCGAGCGCGACCGCATCCGACTGCTGGCGCCCGGGCTGCCGCTTGGCACGCCGCTGGACGAGCAGTTCCGCGCGACGGCGACCCGCGCCGCCTTCTACGCGCAGGACGAGTGGACCGTCACTCCGCTATGGTCGGTCTACCTCGGCACACGCTGGGAAGGCAGCCGCACGCGCGTGTCGGGCAGCGGCTTCGAAGCGGCGAGGGTGGATTCCAGCATCCTGAGCCCGATCCTGCAGACCCTGTACAAGTTCGCCGGTGCGGACGGCAAGAAAAGCGGCGACCAGCTGCGCCTGGCGCTGAGCCGCACCTACAAGCCGCCCGGCCTGTACAGCCTCGTGCCGCGCCGGTCGGCCTGGGAGAACAACAGCGCCACCGAAGCGGACTTCGTGGGCAACCCGAAGCTGAAGCCGGAACAGGCATGGGGCATCGACGCGGCCTATGAACATTACTGGGCCGAAGGCGCGATGGTGTCGGTCAGCGGCACGGTCAAGCGCATCGACGACTATATGAGCAACCACATCTACTTCGACGGCCTGCGCTGGATTTTCACGCCGGTCAACGACGACCGCGCGATGCTGCGCACCCTCGAGGTCGAGACCAGGTTCCCGCTCAAGTCCCTGTTCGCTGGCGCCCCGGCGATCGACCTGCGCGCCAGCGTGAGCCGCAACTGGTCGCGGGTCGAATCGGTGCCCGGCCCGAACAACCGGATGGAGCAGCAGGCGCCGTTGACGGCCAACGCGGGCTTCGACTATAAATCCGGCGCATTGGCCGCCGGCGCCAGCGTCGCGCACCGGCGCGGCGGCGCGATCCGGGTGGACGTCAACCGCGGCTTCTACAACTACGCGCGCACCGACCTGGATGCGTATGCGCTATGGACCTTCAACCCGAAACTGCAGTGGCGGGTCGCCCTCTCCAACCTGCTCGGCGAGGACGGCGGCTTCGAAGTGTCCTACCTGGATCCGGTGCGCGGCCTGGAAAAACGCGGCTGGAACTACCCGGGCGGCGTCAAGCTGCGCACCACGCTGGAAATGAAGTTCTGAGGCTTCAGGCGGCGTTGCTGTCGACGGGACGCTTGCTCTCCTGCGTGCTATCGTGGGCGTGATGTTTGCGGAAATAGTGCCAGGCCACGAAGATGGCCGCCGCCTGCAGCGCGGCGCACAGCAGGAAGTGGCTGCCGATGCGCCAGTCGCCGGGCGGCAGGTCGCTGACACTGGCCAGGATCGCGGTGCCGACCAGCGGCGTGATGATGACGCCCAGGCTGCTGATCGACTGGAGCGAACCCATGAGCTCACCCTGCTGGTTGGACGGCGTGGTTTTCGAGATGATCGCCTGCAGGGCCGGCGCCGCGGCGAAGGCCAGCACATTGCACAGGATGATCGCGTACATCATCCAGCCCTGGGTCGCCAGGCCGTAACCGAGGAAAGCGAACGAGCCCGAGACGATGCCCAGCAGCGACAGCCGCACTTCGCCGAAGCGCCGGATCAGCACCGCCAGCAGGCCGGCCTGCACCACTGCCGAGACCAGGCCCACGCAGAACATCGCGATGCCATTGTCGCGCGGGGTCCAGCCGAAGCGGAAGGTGGTGTACAGCACCCAGGTCGATTGCAGCATCATCTGGCCGAACGTGACCAGGGCAATGACGATGACCAGCCCGCGGATATCCTTGCGCCGCACCAGGCGCAGCAGCGCCGCCAGGGGATTCAGGCGTGCCCAAGCGAAGGGCGCGCGCTCGCCCGGCGGCAGCGACTCGGGCACGAAGAAATAACCGTAGACCAGGTTGGCGGCGCCCAGCAGGGCCGCCACGTAGAAGGGCAAGTGCAGGTCGTTGTTGCCCAGCAGGCCCCCCAGCATCGGGCCGCAGATGAAGCCCAGGCCGAAGGCGGCGCCGATCTTTCCGAAGCTCTTGGCGCGGTTTTCCTTGGTCGAGATGTCCGAGGCATAGGCCGAGGCGACCGACATGCTGGCCGAGGACATGCCGCCGATGATGCGGCCGACGAACAGCCAGGCCAGGGTCGGCGCCCAGGCCGTGATCAGGAAATTCAGGCACATGCCGGCCATCGAATACAGCAGCACCGGGCGGCGCCCGATGCGGTCGCTGAGCGCACCCAGCGCCGGCATGAACAGGAATTGCAGCACCCCGAAGGTGGCCGCCAGCACTCCGAACCACAAGGCGTGGTCTTCGCGCGCCGGCACGAACTGGCCGACCAGCAGCGGCATCACCGGGACGATCAGCCCGATCCCCAGCATGTCGATGAAGATGCAGACCAGGACGAAATTGAGTTTGCCGGTGGTGGACTTCTGAAGCGCGGTGGTGCTGGACATGCGGGCCTCTGGCAGGGATCGGTGGTCAATCTTAGCACCGCAATATGCGTTCAGGAATCTTTTGCATCTCCCCACTCGGCGGCGAAGGCAGTGCGGAAGGATTCCAGCATGGCAAGGCGTTCCTGCCCCAGCTTGCGGCCTGCCTCGGTCTGCATCTTGCCGGGAAGCGTAGCCAGTTTGGCGGCGATATGGTCGAGCGAATAGGCGCGGTCGTCGAGCGGGCGGCTTGCGGCCAGCGGGTCGCCGGGGTGGGCCAGGCTGCTGCCCATGCGCCCGGCCGTATAGAACATGCGCGCCAGGCCGACGGCGCCCAGGGCATCGAGCCGGTCGGCGTCCTGCACGATCCGCGCTTCCAGCGACTCGGCCGGGATGTTGGCCGAAAAGCTGTGCGCTTCGATGGCATGCGCCACCGCGCCAAGGCGCTCGGGCGGGAAGTTCATCCACGCCAGCTGGTGGCGTGCCAGCTTGGCCGAGCGCCTGGAGGCCTGCGCGCGGTCCGGGTCGTCCTTCGGCAAATTGACCAGGTCGTGCAGGTAGCAGGCGGCCATCACGACCAGGGCGTCGGCCTCGGGGTGGTGTTCGAGCAGGGCCTGGGCGTTGCGCCAGACGCGTTCGAGGTGGTTGGCGTCATGGGCGCCGTCGCCCCCGGTGCCGGAGGCGGCAAGGGCGGCAAAACGCGGACGCCAGGTCGCGAGGCCGGTGTCGGGTTCGAGGGGCTTGGTCAAGGGGTCATTCATGGGCTTGTTCAGAAGGGAGGATCAGGGCGGCGCGCTGCGACAGCGCGTCGGCGCGGGTGTTCTTGTGGCGCGGGATCCAGCGCAGCGTGGCGCCGGGCAGTTGGGCGAGCAGGGCGCGCGCGCGCGCGCGGTAGGCGCCCAGGCTCGCCGCCCCGGCACAGTCGGGCGCATTGACGTCGTCGATCACCACCTGGCTGTCGCCGTGGATTGCGAGCGGCCCGGCGCCATGTTCGAGGGCGGCTTCAAGCACCGCGATCAGCGCCAGGTATTCGGCTTCGCTGCTGTTGCCGTAGCCGGCGCCGCAAGACAGTTCGACCAGCACGCCGCCAGGGCCCTCCAGTACGGCGCCGATGGTGCAGCGGCCTGGATTGGGGTGGGCTGAGCCGTCGAACCATGCGCTCCACGCTGGTGCGACGGAGGTCTGCCGGCGCCGCGATACCGAGGCGGCGGCGCGTGCCTGCCGTACCGCCGCGTTCACATCGCTGCGCTCGCGGGCCGCAGCGCGCATGCTGAGTAAATGCTCAAGTCCGGCCGTGCCGGCGCGCAGGCTCAGGGTGGCGCGCAATGCTGCCGATTCCGGGATGCCGGCGCGTTCGGCCAGCTTGCGGCTGGCGGCGAGTTCCCCCTTGGAGGCGGCGGCAAGCAGGTTGGCAAAGTCAAGGTCATTGTCATGCATGGCGAGAGGATAACAAAAAGCCGCCCGAAGGCGGCTGGTTCCATTCCGGACCCGCGGGAGAGCGGATTAACGGCGGTACGGGTTGTTCGGGCTGTCGTCGCGGCGGTTGCGGACGCCGTCACCGTCGCGATCGCGGTCATGCTCGTTGCGGATGCCGTCGTTGTCGAGGTCGCGGTCGTAGCGGTTCGGGATGCCGTCACGGTCGGTGTCACGGCGGCCGTGGTGACGGTGTCCGTCGCGGTAGCCATCGCGTCCGTCGCGGTAACCGTCACGGCCATCGCGGTAACCGTCACGGCCATCGCGGTAACCGTCGCGGCCATCGCGGTAGCCACCGGCATACACCGGCTCGTAGCCGCGGCGTTCGAAGCGGTCAGGCACGCCGTCGCGGTCGCGGTCACGGCCGCCATGCTGGCTCCAGCGGGACGGTTCCATGTACCAGCGGCCCTGGCGCTGGTGCCAGCTCGGCGGCGCATACACATAGCCGGGACGGGCGACGATGTAATGGCCCGGCACCCAGTGGTGGCGGTGGCGACGCCATTCCCAGTAGCCAGGCGCCCAGACGTGGCCGTGGCGTGCAACCGGAATGCGTTCGTACATGGGCGCCGGCGGGGCCGAGCCGATATACAGTTGGAAGTCGGTTTGCGCCAGGGCCGGCAGCGGCGCGAAGGCGGCGCCAATGGCGATCAGGGCTGCTAGGGTAAGAGTGCGTTTCATGTCGGTCTCCAGATCCAAAATGGATGACCCACTATATCGCCAGGGGTGCTGGAAAGGGAGGCTTGAAGCAGATGCTTACATCTGAAACAGATGGGGATGGGAATTGCGGGGCGGCTGATACAAACGGCTGTGCTGCCAGGCTCCCGCTGTCGCCACTACGCGACAGCGGGCGAGCCTGCGGCACTCATCCACGGCTCCCTGCAGCCTGTTTTTCTTCGTCAGTGAGGCGTTTGGCGGTCACTGTGACCACGGCCATCTTGTCGCCGCTCGCAACCAGGGCGGTATCGGCGGCGTAGCTGCGGGCCTGGGCTTCGGGAATGCTGTCGAGCAGGTAGCTGCTGGAGACGGCGAGGCTGATGGCGACGACGAAGACGGCTTCCATATGCTTCATGACGTTCATGGTATTTCTCCTTGGTGGATGGGTGGTCGACGGCTTGTCGATGTATGCAATGTAGGCCAGGCCCGGTTGCCGCGCGAGCCGATTGCGACGAGACGCGGAAAACGCGGAACAAGCTGTCGAAAAGCCTGCGCGAACGTGCGCGCGCCAGGGCGCAATGGATGGGTTTCGGCGTCCCCCCGCTAGGCATTGGCGAGGCGGCCCATCTGTGGCTGCTCCGTTGATGCGGACCCTTGATGACAGCCACCCTTGCCCAACTAGCCGGACAGATCGCCGCGACCCGCACCGCCTGGCGCCGGGCGCGCAACCTGCGCAGCGGTAGCCGCCAGGCGAGCATGCCGCACGTCAGGCTGAACCTGTGGGTCGTGCTCGCCGGCGCGGCCGTGTTGCTCTGTGCTGTCGTGCTGGCGCAGGCGGCGCGCTCGCTCCCGGCAACGGCCGGCGGCACGGTTTCTGCTGGCGAGTCGGCGCTGGCAGGACTGCAGCCGTGGCTTGCTGGCGTGACCATCCGGGTGCCGGCCGAACCCGGTATCGCGGTCACCCAGCACGGTGGCGCTGCCGTGGTGGTGGCCTCCAGCATGCAGGCAGGAGCGCCGGTGCGGGTCGACCTGTGCAAGCAGCTCTCCGATCCGCAGAGCCCGGTGCTGCTGCCGCTGCGGATCGGCTATCCCTTCAGCGAGGCGCTGGTCGCGGGCGCATCGGCACGCACCGTACTGCTGGCCGCTCCGGGTTCCACCATGCCGCGCATCGAACTGCGCGGCGATGCGCGCGGCCCTCTGCGGATGGGGTGGAATGCCGGCGCAGCGAAGGCGGCATGGATCAGCGACGCCGGCAATGGCCTGGTGTCGCGCGCGGCGCGCGGCCAGGGCACGCTTGGCCAGGCCGGCTGGCTGGTGTGGAAGGAGGGCGCCCTGCGTTTTACGCGCCGCTCCAGTAACGCCTGCCCGCAGGCGGGCGAGCTGGTATTGCAGCGCTATGCGCCGGGCGTTGAGGGCACGGGCCTGGTGCAGGCCTTCGGCGCCGGCGCGGCCTTGCCGGCGCTGCGCCTTGCGCCGGGCGAATACGTGGTGCCGGCCGCCGCCCCGCGTGGACTGGAAGACGCGCTGCTGTTCGAACGCCTGCAGGAGCGGGGACTCATCCGGCTGGCGCCTGATGGCCTGGTCGAGGTCGCACCGCGCGACCTGGCTGCATGGCTTGCCGCAGCACCGGAAGGACGTGCGCCACTGCGGGGCTGGGAAGGCATCCGGCTCGACGAGGATGGCCGCAAGCTGCTCGACCGGTTGTACTACCGCGCCGACGGCGCTTTCGTGCGCGAGCAGCTGCGGGTTTATAACAGCGAGCGCCGCCTGCTGGCCTGGCGGGTCCGGCCCGGCCATCACGCACAGTGGCAGGCCAGCGTCGGCGGGGTGCCGGTGGCGCAGCTGGACGCCTTGCCGGTGGCTGCCATGCGCCTGTTCGCGCGCCTGCCGGAAGGCTGGGCGCCATGGCGCCGCGTTGCGGCATGGGACAACGGCGGCGCCGGCGGGACGGCCGAGCTGGCCCTGGACGCCGCCGGGCCGGTCGAGCTGTTGCTGGCCGGCCGGGTGCGCAAGGTGCTGGGGGCCACTGTCACCATCCGCGGCGAGTGCGATGGACGGGCCTGCCCTGGCCGCGATGCGGTGCAGCGTGTCGGCCTGGTGCCGCAGCCCGGCGCCGGGCGTATCGTGCTCGAGCTCGAACCGCTGGACCTGGGCTCGCTGTCCGGCGGCGCCGATGCCTCCTACCGCCATCTGCGGTTGGAAGGCGGGCGGCTGGCATGGCAGGCCTTGCCGGCCCCCGATGCGCCGGGACGGACCGCGCTGGCCGAGGTGCGGCTGGCCGACCGCAACGGCGAAGCCCTGTGGTCGGACGGGCGGGCCAGCACGGCGGCCCAGGCGGCCGGGCTGGGGACGCTGCTGGGCGTGCACCGCGACCACGCGTCCAGCGTGGCCGGCATGCTGGCGCGGGTGCCGGGCCCGGCGCACACGGCCCGGCTCACGCTCGACCTGCGCCTGCAGGCGGCGGCCCAGGCGGCGCTCGACTGCATCGGCCTGCGCGAAGGGAAATGGGATGGAAAGCAGTGTAGTGGCGCGGGCGCGCTGCCAGCCGGACGCCAGGCCGGGCTGGTGCTGCTGGACGCCGGCAGCGGCGAGGTCCTTGCGGCGGCCGGTGGCGGCACGGGCGGCGTCGAGGCGGCGCGCTGGCCGGAAATGCGCGACTTCGACCGCGCCGACCCGGCGCGCAGCCCCTTGCGCCTGCCGGCCTTCCAGCACGACGGCGGCGCGCAGCGGGCGCCCGGCTCGACCTTCAAGGTGGTCAGCGCGCTCGGGGCGGAGCAGGCAGCGCGCAACGACAAGCGGCTCGACCGGCTGCTGCAGGGCATGCCGCTGGCCGACATCGACCGGATGGCCCGTGACGGCGGCTATGGCTTCCGGACCGGTGCGCCGGCCTATCCAGACACGGCGGGCGCGAATGGTGCCCGCATCACGAATTTCCGCGAGCAGCTTGCCGGCACCCGGGCCGTCGACGGCCGGCTCGGGCTGGCGCAGGCGATGACGCACAGCGTGAATACCTGGTTCGCCTGGACCGCAGAACTGGGCGACCGCAGCCTTGGCGGCGCAGCGCAGGGCGGCGCGCCCGGCGTGCGCGAGCTCGAACCGGGAGCGCTCGACGCAGTGCGCCCGGTGGCCGGCATGGCCCGCAAGCTCGGTTTCGGCGCCCCGCTGCGGCTCGACGGCGGCCTGCTGCCGGCAGATTTTCGCTGGTCAAGCTGGGACGCCCTGCAGGGCAGCGCCTCGCTGCTCGACCCGATCCAGACCCGCCACGAGGTACGCCAGATGGCCATCGGGCTGCGCATGCAGGCGACCCCGCTGCAGATGGCGCTGGTGGCAGCCGCGGTCGGGCAGGGCAGGCTGGTGGCGCCGCGCCTCTTGCAGGAACTCGACGGGCGCGAGGCGGCGAGCGATCCGGGGCCGGAGCTCGGGGTGCGGCTGGACCGCATCCGTGCCGGGATGAAGGGCGTGATCGACGGCGGCACGGCCACCGGGGCCTTCCGCGGCAGGGAGTTCGACCGGCTGCGCGCCGGCCTGTTCGGCAAGACCGGTACCGCGCCGACCGGCGATGACGGCATGGCGACGGTCTGGTTCCTGGGCTGGCTGGAGCCCGGCAGCTTGCCCGGCCAGACCCGCCGGCTCGCCTTTGCCGCATTCGTCAGCCAGTCGAGGCTGACGGGCGGTGCGCATGCCGCGCCCATCGTCGCCGGAATCTTGCGCTCCATGCAATCCCGGTCCCTCGAACAGAAGCCGGATTAGCCTTCTGCTGCGCGCCTCGAATATGTGTTTGTATGGCATCATCTGTTGACAATCCGCTCGCTTGCGGATGGCCATCGAGGATGAGGAAAGCATGCGTTTGCCGGGAACCCGGTACCAGGAGCACGGTTGGGAGCAGGTCCGCAAATTGCTGGGACAGTGCTCGCTGGCGGCGTTCGCCCGCATCGATCCGATGCTGCTGCTCGAACCGGGCCGCGACGCCGGCCTCACGGAGTATGTCGATGCCGTCGCGGAACTGCTGGGCAGGCGCGGCAGCCTCGGCGCCGCGCCCGGCAACAGCTACGGCGATACCGCCCACGAACTGGCCCTGACCCTGGTGTATGAGTTGCAGGCCCGTCCCGCCGACTGGGCCGCCCTGTGCTCCGCGGTCGCAAGCGAACACGCCCGCATTAGCGCCTTCTGGGCCGCGCCAGGCGGCGACGCGCCGCTGCGCAAGAAATTCAACGACTTGTATGCCGTCCTGCGCGACAAGGTCGACAGCGACAACTACCAGGCCGCCTGCGGCCGCCCGTGCAGCCCGAACCGCATCTACGCCTACCGCATGCTCGATACCGCCTACGGCGAAGTGGCGCGCCTGTTCGCGTCCTGGCGCGAGCACCGCGGGCAGGTCGGCGCCATCCTCGGGCGCACGCTCGATGCGGAACCGATCGAGGCGCGCCAGCTGCGCTCGATCGCCGGTTGCCGGCCGGAGTGGATCATGCGCTGGAGCGAGACCCTGGAAGCCTTCGGTGGCGCACCCGGCCCGCTGCATACCCGTTCCAAGCGCTTCGCCAGCCTCAAGGACAATCCTGGCAAGATCGGCGCCATGCTGCGCGAGATCGGCGAGTACGAAGCGCTGTCCTCGAACCAGGACCGCGACTGGCTGCAGGATGCCAGTGATGCCGGCGCCTGGCTCGACGATTACTGGCGCGTGCTGGGTGAATCGGAAAGCGGCAGCACGCCGGGACCGGACCAGATACTGGAAGCGCAGCAGGAGGAACTCGACCTTGCCGACGCCGGGGAAGAGCTCCCGGCGCCGCCGGCAGAGCCATTGACACTGCTGGACGCCAGCCTGGCGGAACGCGTTTCACTGCCCCCCCGCTACCTGGAGATGGCAGCGGCGGCGCAGGAGCGCGGCAGCTGGGCGATGCGCATGATGGCGGAGGAGTCGCTGCCGGTGCGCCTGGCGGTCTACCTGAAGCTGCTGGGGCCTTTCGACGACAGTTATCCGTCCGATTGGCTGGACCCGGCAACGGGCGAACTGCCGACAATGCAGCAATTCGCGCTGCTCGACGGCGTCTCGTTGCCGACGCTGCGCAAGCGGCGCGACGCTGCGATTGCCAAACTGGGCGCATCAGCAGGTGTAAGTGCAGCAGGCATGGAGGAGGAGAATCGATGGACATGACAGGACTGGACCGCAGGCTGCAGGCGCAGTTGCTGGCGGGACGCCGCGTGGAGGGCGACCGGCTGGTGCTGGCCGATACGGTGCTCCTGGGGGCGCTTGACGGCAGCAGGCCACTGACGGCCGGCGAGCGCGCGGCGCTGCAGGCTTCACCTTTGACCACGCGCCGACTGCAGGTGCTGGCCGGCCAGCGACGTGCCGCAGCGGCGCCGGCAACCTGGAGCGGCAGCGCCGGCATGCTGCGCGCGGCCGACGGCGGGGCGGCGCTGGACACCCTCGTCACCGACGACGGCGCCTGGCGCCTGCACTTCGTGCAAGACCGCGTGATCCTGCAGCTCGACCCGCAATCCCGGCTGGCAGCCACCTTGCTGCGCGGGCTCCAGCCCGAACCCCAGCCGCTGCGCGTGCTCGATGGCGCCGGCGCCACGGTGCTGCAGGGGCAACTCGACAGCGACGGCGAATGCGAAGGCCCCTGGCCCTTTGCGGAGGCCCCTGCACGGCATTTCCAGCGGCATGGCGCCCGCTTCAGCGTGGAGCCCGACGGGAAGTGAGATGCTGAACCTGTTCAAAAGGCCGTTCCGGCAGCCGCCCGCGGACCTTTCCGGCCTGGGCGCGGCCTTCATCGCGCTGCCGGTTCCCAAGGGCGGGACGGTGCCGGACGGCTGCTTCGCGGTGCTGGCCAATAAAGAGGGGCGTACCCGCCGCCTGAGCGAAGGCGCGCGCCTGGCCATCCTCGACGGCGAGAGCGCCTGGTGCATTCACCCCGGCCCCTACGGCTGCGACCTGGTGCCGTTCGCGGCCGCGCCTGAAATCGGCCTGCGCGTGAGTTTCGCCATCGACAGCGCCGACCCGCGCGAAGCCCAGCAGCGCTTCGACCTTTTCCTGGCCAGCGAAGGCGGCGAACGGGTGGCCCTGGATGGCTTCGTGGCGGCGCTCCAGGCCGCACTGCAGCGCGAACTGGCCCAGGGCAACCTGGACCTGCCGCCCTGCACCAGTTTCGAGGAGTGGAACGCCTTCCGCACCGGCTTCAACCAGCTGCTGTATACCCGCTACGGTGTGATGGTCGACGATTGCGTGCCGGTCGACCTGGGCGCCTCGCGCGACCTGGCCGCCTTGTTGACGGCGCGCCTGGCGATGCAGCCCGCGCCGGCCGTGGCAAGCCTGCCGCAGGAAACCTTCGATGCGGCAGCGGAAGACCGCACGGCGCTGCGCCGCCTGTTCCTGGAGCTGCCCTGCGTCCTGTGCGGCCTGCGCCTGGCCGTGTTCCCGCCCGATTGCGCGACCTTCCGCCGCCACCAGGAGCTGCTGCGCCGTCTCGACCTGGTGAGCCTGTCGGTCGGCACCATGCCGGCCTTGGCCCTGGCTGCGCCCAACGAACCATTGGCCGCCACCGAACAGCTGCGCCGTGCGCGCCATAGCCGCCGCGCTGCCGCCGCGCTCGACGAGGCCTGGGCCCTGCTGGCGCGGATCAAGAATTGCGGGGGCGCGATGGTGGCCCTACTGCTGGACGAGGCCGACCGGATCGTCGCCAATCTCGAATGCGATTGCGCGGCGCGCCGTGCGACCAGCGAGGTGGCCGCATGAACGCGCCGCTTGTTACCTGCCGCAGCATTGCGCCCGACGGCTCGCTCTTGACTGTCACCGCTACCGTGCGCCCGCGCGGCGGCCGGGCCGAAGTCAAATGCAGCGTGCCCGATGCGCCGGAAGTGGCGCAGCGGATGCAGCAGGTGGTGCGCCTGGCGCGCCATACCGAGCCGCGTTTCGACAGCCGCGACCAGGTCGTGCTCAGTCTCGACCGCGCCCCGCTGTCAAGCAGCCGCGACTGGGAATTGGCTGCGGTGCTGGCCGACCGCATCGTGCGCAGCCTGTGGGCGCCGCAGCGGCCGGTGGTCGCCAACGGCTGGTCCGACGCCTGGCACCTCGGCCGCATCGATGGCCATTGCCTGCGCCAGGTGCCTGTTGGCGTGCTGGCCGGCGGCGAAGGCCTGCCGCATCTCGGCGCCTTGAGCGGGCATCCCGATCCTGCGGCGGGCGTCTCCACGGCGCGCGCCTGGTTCCCGCTCTACAGTGGCGGCGCCGGCGACGCGCTGTGCTGGGTCGAGGCCAGCGTGCGCCCCGCGGCGCACCAGGAAGACGAGGAATCGAGCATCGCCGCGCCCGGCGTGGATGCGGCCCTGCAGGCGCGCGTGCGCGCGGTGCTGGCCGGCGCGCGCCACCACGACGGCCGTGGCACGGGCCAATGGCGCACCACGGTGCGGTTCGGCGAAGAACGCTTCCAGGGCGGATCCTTCGAACTGGCCCTGGTGATGGCCGACCGCATGGCGCGCGGGCGCGACTTCCTGGCCCGCGGGCGAGTTCTGGCCACGGGACAGTCGTCGAGCTGGCATGCCGGCCGCGTCGAGACGGTCGATGGCGTGGCGCCGAAATGCGCCCTGATGTTGCGCGAAGCGGCGCCCGGCGACCGCATCCTGGTGCCGCGTGCCTGGGAGCCGGATTTGCCGCCGGGATGGCGCGAAGCCTTGCGCGAACGCGGCGCAAGCCTCGCTTGCGTGGAGCGGATCGGCATCATTTGAGAGCGCTTGATAAATCCCCCATGACGGCCTTGCATTCGTCTCGCCGTACTAGCGTACTGTCTTCGACGATGCGCCGTGTCCTGGGGACTTTCTCAGACGCTCTACACCGTTGGCGCGCCTGTTAAAATCGATTGAAGCGGTCAGTTGCAAGTAATGAAACGGAGTCGGAAATGTTCGAGATGTTCGGAGTGAAAGGCGCCAGCTGCCCGCGCTGCGAGCGCAAGCAGGGTGGCGATGCGCGCTATTGCGCCGGCTGCGGCATGATCCTCGGCGCCCCGCGCAATGCGCCGGTGCTGCGCGAGAACCGCTGGGTGGCCGGGCCGGACGAACTGGCCGTGTTCTTCGGCGTGCGCGAATTGTCCGGCGTGTTCGTCAAGACCCTGCGCGTGCCGGCGACGGCGCGCGCCTTCATCCTGCAGGGCGACAAGACCACCGAAGTGCCGCAGGGCGAATACGAGATCGAAGGCTTCTTCACCCGCCTGAACCACCTGCTGCGCGACCAGCATGCCGAGATCCTGGTCACCCGCACCGGCGCGCTGCCGGTCGAGTTCCGCTTCGACGACGTGTTGACCTCCGAGCAGCTCGCCGTCAGCACACGCCTCATGGTCAGCCTGCGCATCGAGAACGTGCCCGCCTTTGCGCGCCACTTCATGACCATGCCCGGCACCATCGGCAGCAAGGAGCTGTCCGAGCTGCTGGCCGCACCGGTGCGCCAGCTGGCCGAAGAATTCGTTGGTGCGCGCTCGATCCGCGAGATGGCGGGCAATCGCGAACTGCGCGAGCAGCTGGACGAGCGCCTGCAGGGGGGGCTGAAACTGCTGCTGGCCGAGTACGGGCTGGCGGTGGTGAAGGTCGACACGGTCGAGCTGCGCCACGACAAATACGACGCCAACCGCGCCAAAGTCGGCAGCCTGTGGCTGGCAGCGGACGAGCGCCACGTGCAGGTCGAGCACCGCAAGCACCTCGACGATTTGTACGATGCCGAGGAATGGCAGCGCCTGCGCCGCAGCGAGCAGCAGGCACGCGTGCGCCAGCGCGAGGCCGAGCTGCGCCAGGATGATGCGATCGCGCGCGCCGAACTGTCATTGACGGGCGCCGACCGCGCCCATGCCGTGCGTTCGCGCCAGATCGAGCTGTATGCGCGCATCCTCGACGCCGAGTCGCGCAAGCAGGCGCTCGAGCGCGGCGCCGGCGAGGTACTGGCCGAGCTGGAACACGAGCTGGCCAAGAAGGGCGCTGCGCGCCTCGATGAAGCCCAGGAGTGGAAGCACCTGCGCGCGCTGGCCCAGGTGCGCATGCGCACGGAACTCGAGGTCGCGCAGCAGGAAACCCAGCAGGCGCGCCAGGTCGCACGCCAGCGCTTCTCGCAAGCCTTGCTGCAGCAGCAGATCCGCAACAAGATCGAGCAGGCGAACCTGATCGAGGACGCCAGCCGCCAGCATGCTGAACTCGTGCGCCTGCGCGCCAGCGAAGAGGACGCGGCCCGCCGCGCGCGCGCGATCGACGAAGAAGAGCATGTGGCGCGCCATCAGGCGCTGGCTTTGGCCAACGCGGCGCGGCGGCGCGAGGCCGAACGGCTGCAGGAATGGGAAGACGAGCAGGCCAGGCAGCAGGTCGAGGCCACGCGCACCAGCCTCCAGCAGGACAAGCTGCAGCGCACCATCGAGCTCGATGCGCGCCAGTCGCGCGAGCAGCAGGCGGTCCAGCTCGAAGCCGAGGAGCGCCGCCACGCGCTGCACCTGGCCGAGGGCGACGCCCAGTCGCAGCGCGAACTGCGCCGCATGGATGCCTTTGCCGCGATGGATGACACCGCCAAGCTGGCGCTGGCTGCCGCGCCGAATGCCGCTGCACTGAACGACTTCATGAAGACCCGCGTGCACGCCACCATGGATGCCGGCCAGCTGTCGGCACTGGCGGGCGTGGTCGGCGCCGGCCAGCTCACGCCGGCGGAGGCGCTGGAGCAGGTGCGGCAGGAACAGGCGCGCCGTGAAGTCGAAGTGGACAAGGACCGCCGCCATCAGGTGGAACTGCTGGCGACCCAGGCCAGGTTCGGCACCGGCATCGTGGCCGCCGTGCGCCAGTGCGCCCACGGCCATCCGGCGCGCGAAGGCGACCGCTTCTGCGCATCCTGCGGCGCGCCCGTCCCGGGCTGACGGAAGCAATGCAGACAGCCATCGACAAGATCCGTGAACTGCGTGCGCTGCACGAGGATGGACTGTTGAGCCGTCACGAGTTCGACCAGCGCAAGAACGCGATCCTCGATGCGGTCTATGCGCCGGCGGCGGTGGGCGATGACGTTTCCCACGAGGCGGCGCAGGCGCCTGCACGTCCCGGCACCGAGATCGGCCTGATGGCGGGCCAGGAACTCGGGCCCCAGAACCGGCGCTACCGGCTGGAGCGCCTGATTGCGCATGGCGGCATGGGGCAGGTCTGGCAGGCCACCGATCTTGCCACCCACGCGGAGCTGGGCCACAGCGCCCAGGTGGCGCTCAAGATCCTGCCGCCCCAGCTCACCGAATCGGCCAGCCATGCCAAGCTGCTGATCCAGGAGGCCACGCGTGCGCGGCGCCTGGCGCACGAGAACATCGTGCGCGTCTACGAATGGGCGCAGGACCCGGCGACATCGAGCTATTTCATCATCATGGAATGCCTGGAAGGCGAAGACCTCGACGGCCTGCTGGCGCGCGAAGGGCGGCTGCCGTTCGAACGCGTGCTGGCCCTGCTCGACCCGGTGGCCGCCGCCCTCGACTACGCCTGGGACAAGCATGGCCTGGTCCACCGCGACATCAAGCCGGGCAATGTCTTCGTCACGGAGCGCGGCGACGTGAAACTGCTCGACTTCGGTATCGCGGCGCGCGCCCGTGCCACCGGCGGTGCCGCCGCCTTGCCGCCGGATGCCCCGGGAACCTCCGGCACCGCCGGCTACCGCGCGCCGGAAGCGGGCAAGCCGCAGGGCCAGCCGTCGCCGGCGCTGGACGTGTACGCGGTAGCGATGATGGTCTACCAGATGCTCGACGGCGCCTTGCCGCTGGACCCCGGTGTCGCGCCCGTGGGTATGAAGCCGCACCAGTGGCAGGTGCTGCGCACCGGCTTCGCGCGCGACGCGGCGGCGCGCCCGGCCAGCGTGCGGGCCCTGCTGGAGGCCTTGCGTCGCGCCAGCGGCCCGACCCCGGAGGAAATCGCTGCCAGCGAAGCGGCGGCGCGGGCCGGAGAGGAGCAGCGCGAACGCGAGCTGGCGGCGCGGCGCCAGCTCGAAGAGCAGGCCAAGCTGGCCGCGCGTGCGGAGATCGACCGCCAGCGCCGCGAGCAGCAGCGCCTGGAACGCGCTGTCGCGGAAGAAGCACGGGCGGCGCGCAAGGATGCGCTGCGCCAGCAGCTGCTGGCCAAGCGCGAGGAAGAAGCCGCCAAGACGCGGCTTGCGCAGGAAGAGGCCCAGCGCAAGCTGGTGCAGGCGCGCGCCGCGGCCAGCTATCTCGCCGAGCAGAAGCGCGCCCGGGAACTGCAGGCGGCGCGCACCGCCGACGATCTCGCCAGGCTGATGCCGACCGCCGCCAGCCCGGTGGCCGATGGCGAGGGCGTGCTGCGCGACGCTTTCCTCGATGGCGCCGGCAGTGGCCCGGCGCTGGTGCTGGTCCCGACCGGCCGCTTCCAGATGGGATCGCACGAACACGAACGCAAGATCGCGATGGAGGCGGGCGCGCAGGAAAAGTGGCTGCAGCGCGAGACCCCGCAGCGCTGGGTCGGCATCGAGCGGCCTTTCGCCATGGGACGTTATCCGGTGACGGTGGGCGACTGGCGCGTGTTCGCGGCGGCAACCGGGTGGGAGCCGAAGGGCGAGGTGCACTGGGACGCCCCTGGCTTTGCGCAGACCGATGCGCACCCGGTGGTCGGGGTGAGCTGGGACGATGCGCAGCAGTACATCGCCTGGCTGTCGACGGCCACCGGCATGCGCTACCGCCTGCCGAGCGAAGCGGAATGGGAATACGCCTGCCGTGCCGGTACCAGGACTGCCTTCAGCTTCGGCGATACCATCAGCCCCGATCAGGCCAACTACGACGGCCGCTTCAGCTATCACGGCGGGCCGCTCGGCGCCTTCCGGCGCGGCACCACCCCCGGCGGCATGTTCCCGCCCAACCCCTGGGGAATGTACGACATGCACGGCAACGTCTGGGAATGGGTGCAGGATGCCCTGCATGCGAATTACGAAGGCGCGCCGCTGGACGGCAGCGCCTGGGAGAGCGCGGGCGACCCGACGCGCCGCATCCTGCGTGGCGGTTCCTGGCAGTACAATCCGCGTTACCTGCGTTCGGCGCTGCGCAATGCGTTTTCCAGCGCGCTGTCGAACGACATCATCGGCTTTCGCGTGGTGCGCGAGCTGATGTGACCCTTTGCGACGGATTCATTCCATGACGAGAATCACCTGGCGGCTGCTGGCCGCCGCAAGCCTGCTGGCCGCTTCCAGCGTTCAGGCCGCACCCACGACCCTGCAGCTGGTCGACGCCGCACGCGCGCGGCCGGTGCCGGTCGAACTGTATTTCCCCGCGCGTGCATCCGCCTGCACAGTCGCGCGTCCTTGCCCGGTCGCGCTCCTGAACCACGGCTATGGCATCGGCAGCCGCGAATACGGCTTCCTGGCCGAGGCCTTGAACGCCGAGGGCTACCTGGTGGCCAGCATCGGCCACGAAGTCGCGGGCGACGCGAAGATGGACCCGGCCGGCGACATGCCGCGCCAGCGTGCCGGGATCGCGCGCCGCGGCGTCGCCAACATCCGCTTCGCACATGCCGCGCTGGCCCAGGCCTACCCGGGCTACGATTGGGGGCGTACCGTGCTGGTCGGCCATTCGATGGGCGGCGACAGTTCGGCATGGCTGGCAAGCACCCACCCGGACGGCATCGCGGCCGTGGTCACGCTGGACAACCGGCGCGCCGCGCTGCCGAGGAACGGCGTGCGGGTGCTGAGCCTGCGCGCATCCGACACCGGCGCCGACCCGGGCGTGCTGCCGACGGCCGGCGAACAGCTGCGCTACCGATCCTGCATCGTGCAACTGGATAACGCCCGCCACAACGACATGTTCGATGGCGGCCCGGCCGAACTCAGGAGCCGCATCCTGGCCGCCGTCATCGCCTTCCTGGCGCCCGGGCCCGGCGGCCGTCCCGCATTTGCCTGTCCTGCGGCAGGGCGGGGCCCGGCCGCGGATGGTGTACAGTAAAACCACCTTTTCACCACCGGAGGAATCGCCATGCCCATCGCGCACCTGCTCAAATCGCATGACAAGGATCTCGGCGGCGGCTTCACGGTAAGGCGCATCCTGCCGGCCGCCGCGCGCCAGTCGGTCGGACCCTTCCTGTTCTTCGACCACATGGGACCGGTGGAAGCCCAGCCGGGCGCGCGCCACGACGTGCGGCCGCATCCGCACATCGGCCTGGCTACCGTCACCTACCTGTTCGAAGGCGCCATCATGCACCGCGACAGCCTGGGCACCGAGCAGCGCATCGAGCCGGGCGCGATCAACTGGATGACCGGCGGCAGCGGCATCGTGCATTCCGAGCGCACGCCGGAAGACCTGATCGGCAAGCTGCGCCGCACCCACGGCCTGCAATTGTGGGCCGCGCTGCCGCGCGAGCACGAAGAGGCGCCGGCCGCGTTCTCGCACACGCCCGCACACCAGATCCCGGAAGTCGAATTCGAGGGCGCCACCGTACGCGTGCTGGTGGGGACGGCCTTCGGCCACACTTCGCCGGTGCCGACCTTCAGCCACACGCTCTACCTCGACGTCCAGCTGGCGCCCGGCGCGTCGATCGACCTGGGCGGCCTGCCGGAAGAAAGCGCCGTGTACGCGCCAATGGGCGCGATCGAGGTCGACGGCGAAGCGATTCCGGCGAATACGATGGCGATGGTCGAGCCTGGCCTGCCGGTGCGGGTATCGTCAGCCGCCGGCGCGCGCTTCGTGCTGATCGGTGGCGCGCCGCTTGACGGGCGCCGCTACATCTTCTGGAATTTCGTGTCCTCGAGCCGCGAGCGGATCGAGCAGGCGGCGCGCGACTGGGAAGCGGGCGCCTTCACGCCGGTGCCGGGCGACGACGAGCGCATCCCGCTGCCGGCATGGCCGGCGGCATGGCGCCACGATTGACGCCGGTTCGGCAAACCGTCACGGTTAGCGAAAATACTTGTCATGCATGAGGCGCAACGGGAAACCTGCGGGCGCCGGCCGGTGTCCAATACAGGTTGTCATCTCATGCAAACGCGAGGACGCGCCATGAAAATTCCTGAACACCTCCGTATTCCCGCCGTCGTTTTTGGGCTGCAGGCCGCGTTGCTGGCCGGTGCCGCATTGGTCTTCCTGGTGCTGCGCCCGAATTAAGGCCAACGCAAGGCCTGGGCAGACTCAGGCATCGAGCCAGGCAGGCTGGGCGCGCCGGCGTTCGCCGCTGCGCGCCGTCTGGTCGCGCGCTTCCGGATACGGAAGCGCTGCGAAGCGGAGCTGTTGCCCGAGGCCGCGCAAACGCTCCAGCGCCGTGCCCGGGGCCAAGGGCGTGTCCTGGCCGGAGACCGGGTCGCGGTGCCAGAAGCCGCCGTCGCGGTGGAACAGCAGCGGCATGGCGGCGGCGCGTGGCTGGACAGCACGTTCCTGTGCGGCGACATTGGTCTTGCCCGGGTCGGTGTCCGGCGCCACGATGTAGAAGGCTTCGGCCCGTGCGCCCGCATCGACGCGGTGCAGGATGACCCCGTGCGGCAGCAGGGCGGTGACTTCGAGTTCGACCACGCCGCGGATGCTGGCCGTCAGCGCGATGCGCATGCCCAGGCGCAGTGGGACCGGTGCGTGTTTGCCGGGCCACACGCCGTCGAGCAGCAGCCCATAGCGCGATACGTCTTCGATCTCGAAACCATGGCGGCTCTGGCGGATGAGCGCGTGGCGGCCGGACAGGCGGCGCGTCAGGCCGCAGCGCTCTTCGCCATGTTCGCCGTGGTGGGCCAGCAGCAGGTCGGCTTCCGGGGCGGATTCTTCAAACCGTCCCAGCACGCATTCGTCGAGCGCAAACAGGCGCAGGTGGCGCTGCGCGGCCGAGTCCGGCTCGGCATGCACCAGGCAGGCAGCGCTGGCAGGGCAAGGGTGGTCTTCGGCCTCGGGCGGCACGTCGATCTCGATCAGGTCTTCGTCCCAGGCGATCGTGGAAAAGCCGAGGTCGATCTTGCCGCCCTCTTCGCCCAGGTTCACCTGTGCGATCGAGGCGTTGCGGGCGGAGACGTCGATATCGACCCGGCCGCCGCCCGGCGCATGGACCCGCGCGATGCCGGCATCGTCGGCCGTCACGCGCACGTTCTTGCAGGTGGCAAGGAAGGCCTGGTGGATGTCGCCCAGGCTGGCGTCCTGGCGCGGCACCAGGATCACCGGGGTGCAGGTCCAGGTGCGGCTGGCCTCGGGACGGTGCGCGTGGCGGCTGTGCAGCTCGATCTCGACCCGGTACTGACCGTGCTCCAGGCCGCGCGAGGAAAATTCGAGGAAGACCGGGCGCCAGTCGCCGCGCGAGGTGCGCTGGAAGGCATGGCTGTCGCCGTCGCGCAGGCGCAGGCCGGAATGCACCAGCATGCGCACCTCGGGCGCGCAATCCATGGGCATGCCGCGCAGTTCCAGCTTGATGGCCTGGCGCCCGCCTGCGGCGCGCGGGTCGAAACCGCTGATATGCAATTGCGGGCGCTGCAACTGGGCCCTGGCCGGCGCCTGCTGCGGCGCAAAGACCGTTGCGGCCACCGGGCCGCGGCCGGCGCGCAAGGCGCTGATGGCCTCGAAACTCGAGGGCAGCCCGGCCGTCGGGACCGCGGGGACGGTTACGGCGGTGGCGACCGCTGCTTCAGCCGGCTGCGCATGCCCGTGTGCGCACACGCCGTCGCCGGGCATGACCCAGACGGTGCAGTGCGGATGGTCGGGATTGCGGCAGCGGTTCATGGTCCGGATCGGGCTTTCGACGGGTTGACAAGCGCGGTGGCAAGCGCATGTGCAAGTTTATGCGTTTTTGGAACCCAGCGGCGCGCCACATTCATTGATTAGCAACATTATTTACTGTTGGGAATTTTTTAACTGCGGTCACCACGACCGGCACCGCTGCGGGCAGCGTCCGGCAGGGCGGTCTCGTCGGCATGCGCATTGGCCATTCCTGCCAGCGGACGCAGCACCAGCGCCGTGAGATTGTCGGCCTGCAGCCCCTCCGGCGGCGTCGCATCGAGTGCCGTGAACAGCCGGGCAACCATCGCCGCTGCATCCGGCGCACCCGCCAGCAGCCCGGGCCAGCGGCTTACAAAACTGTCGGGCGCGGCGCAGGACCAGAAGCCGTCGGTGGCCAGCAGGTAGACGGCGTCTTCGCGCAGTGGCAGGACGCGGCGGTCCGGCAAGCGGCACAGCCAGGATGGCAGCTTGAGCGGCGTCAGTTCGTACAGCGGGTCGGACAGCTGCGCCGGGTTGCTGAAGGTGTTGCCGAGGATGAAAGCCTGCGCGATCTGGGGCGAATGCGCGCCGTGCACCTGCCGCCACCAGCTGCGCTCGTCGATGCGTCCGCTCATGGCGGCCGCGGTGGCGGGCACGTGGTCCACGGTCAGCGGCATGGCGCGCGTCAAGCCGATCTCGTACAGGCGCGAATCGCCCACGTGGTAGAGCAGCGGCTGGCCGCTGGCCGGCAATTCGAGCAAGGTCAATGTGGTGCCGGGCCGGGCGCCCGTGTCGAAGGCGAAATGACGCTGCAGTTCGGCGTGCAGCACGTCGAGATGGCGCGTCAGCTCGGCCGCGCTGTGGCAGGGCGGGACCGTCAGCAGTCCGGCCGCCACCGCTTCGGCCGCCTCGCGTCCATGGCCATGGCCACCCATCCCGTCCAGCACGGCGACGCGCCCGTGCCCGGCCGGCCAGCCAGCGAGCTGGATGTGGCGGGGTTCCTGCCCCAGCAAATGACAGGCCTTGCCGGCAAAGTCGATGACGACGAAATTGTCCTGGTTTTCCGCACGCTGGACAGCTCCGGCGCCGCGCCGGCTGGCAACGGCCACGTCGTAACGCGGCGCAAACTGGAAGGCGGACAGGAGGGCGGGAAAGGCGGGCGGCATGGGTCGGGCGGCGGTGGTCCGTGTGTGCGATCCTGCCACTTTACACCTGAACAAGACCGGCCGAAGCCACGATTAGATGGGGTATTTCCGGTTTCCGGTCGCCAGGATGAGCGCATTGGCCAGCACGCAGGCGCCCGCCGCACCCAGGGCCGCCTGCACGCCCCAGTAATCCGCGACCTGCCCCCAGAACAGGCTGCCGGCCACATAGCCGCCGGACATGACGAACAAATAGATCGACAGGGTGCGGGCCCGCACCTCGGCCGGGAAAGACAGCTGGGCCGCCGCGTTCAGCGTCGAGACCGTGGCCGACCAGGCCATGCCGCCGCACACGATCAGCGGCACCAGCAGGGCGAGCGAACGGGTGCTGGCCATGGTCACCAGCATCAGGCCATATACCAGCAGGGCGCCGACCAGCACGCCGGTCTTGTCGACACGCGCGCGTACCTGCGGCAGGAAAAAGGCGGCGATCACGGCGCCGCCGCCCAAACAGCCCATCAGCAGGCCGTAGGTGCTGGACTGCTTGTGCAGCACGTCGCGCACGAACACCGGCAGCAGGCCGGCAAAGGCGATGGTGGCGAAGAACACCGAACACACGTTGCGCAGGATGCGCCGGTAGCGCGCGCAGCCGAAGGCGGTGCGCATGCCGAGCCGGAAGCGCTGCGTAAAACTCTCGCGCACGGTCGCCTGGGGCGTGCGCTCCTGCCACCAGGCCCAGTAGACCCCGAGCAGGCCGGCGAAGGACAATGCATTGGCCAGGAACAGGGCGCTGGCGCCGATCCAGCCGAACAGCAGGCCGCCCAGCGCCGGCCCGATGATGGCCGAGAGGTTGTACGACAAATTGTTCAGGGTGGCGGCCGCCTCGACTTCGTCGGGATCGACCAGGCCGGACATCGCCGCCTGCCAGGCCGGCCAGACGAAGGCGGTGCCGATGCCCAGGCAGAAGGTGATGGCCAGTACCGCGTTGCTCGAGACCAGCCCGGTCGTCACCAGCAGCGCCATCGCGGTGGCGCACAAGGCGAGGTAAAGGTTGCAGAAGAACAGGAACTTGGGCCGGTGGACGGCGTCGGCCACCACGCCGGCCAGCAGGGCGAACAGGAAGACCGGCACATAGGTCGCGGTCTGCACCATCGACGTGATCGAGGCCGACTGCGTCATCGACGCCACCAGCCAGGCCGAGGCGAAGGTCTGGATCCAGGTGCCGAGGTTGGAGACCATGTTGGCCAGCCAGATGTTGCGGTAACGCTTGTGCCGCAGCGGCCGGGTCAGGGGCACTTTGCGGCGGGCGGTGGCGGCAGGGGCGGCGGCGGCAGGAGAGCGCGGGACGCTGGTGCTGGGGTTGGACATGGTCGATACAGTGTAGAAGGCTTCCCTGTCGCAGGTCAATTAAAGTGCCTTTAGGAAAGAATTTTCCATGATATTGTGGCGTTCCCAAAACATTTCAGCCACGAATGACATGCTGATCCGACCTTTGGCGCTCATGGATATCCCGGCCGTGGCTGCGCTGCTGCGTGAGCTGGCGCGCGAATTCATCGTGCACGAGTCGACGCTTGAGGGGGCATCCACCTTCCTCGCGGAGAATGACGAGATGGGCGTGCGCGGCTTCCTGGCACGCGGGCATGTCTATCACGTGGCCGTCATCGACGGCGAGCTGGCCGGTTTCGTTGCCATGCGCGACCGCAGCCACCTGTTCCACCTGTTCGTCGGCAAGCGCTGGCACCGGCGCGGGGTCGCGCGCGTCTTGTGGGATGTGGCGCGCGAGGCGGCGCTGGCCGCTGGAGGCGACGGCAGCTTCACCGTCAACTCTTCGAATTTCGCGGTGCCGGTGTACGAGGCCTTCGGCTTCGTGCGGGTGGGCCCGACCCAGTGCGTCAAGGGCCTGTACTTCAACCCGATGCGGCTTGGCGGCCCGGATTAGCTCCCTTCCTGGCGCCGGCGCAGCCACAGGCTGCTGGCCCAGCCTTCCCGCTTTTTCCCCTCCACGTCAGCGCTCACCTTCCACCAGTCACCTTCGTGGTGGCCGGTCGCCGTCACCTGCGTGCCTGCGGGGACTACGGCGAGACGCGCTGCATTGACGCCGGCGGCGGCGCGCAGGTTCAGGTCATCGCGGACTCGGTAGCGTTCACCGGCAACCGGGGTGTCCGCGGCCCGTTCCGGTTCCGCGGGCGCGGCGGCATGCACGATCGCCGGTGGGCCGAACAGCCCGTGCAGCAAGGCGCCGAGCAGTGCCGTGCCGCAGGCCAGCACCGTGAGCGCACGCGCGTTCGGACGGCGCCACCACGTACGCGGGGTCAGCCAGGCCGCCAGGCAGAGCGTCAGCAGCAGGCCTGCGGCATACAGGGCAATCGAGGTGGTGGACGACATGGTGCGCCTCAGGCGTCGAAGCGCAGCACGTAATGGCCGGCCACGAGGTGGTGGCCAGGAGGGACCAGGTAGGGCTGCTCCGCCGTGGCGGCGTCGACCTGCGCTACCAGGCGCAGCTCCGCATCCAGGTGGAACAGGGCCTGGGTCTCGGACAGGCGCACGATGCGCATCCCGTCGCTCCCCGCTTCCCAGCTGAAGGCATTGCGCGACAGGCCCAGGCGGTCGGCGCTGGCGGCCGAGCTGCCATCGAGCTGGCGCAGGAATTGCGGCGCATCGAGCACGCGCAGCCCGGCCAGCGCGGGCATGCCGCGCCCGAACACGAGACGGGTGCCGCCAGCGGCAGGCTGGCACGGGCCCTGGGCCAGGACTAGCAGGGCGCAGTAGCGGTCCGCCATCTGCGGCGGCGCCGCATGCAGCTGGACGCTGCCGCCGTCGAAGGGTGCGAAGCTGGACGGGACGCTGACGCGCTGGCGCCCGGCGCTGGTGATCGCATGCACTTCGTCGGCCTCGTCGACCGCGAAGCGGATCACATTTTCCTTGGCCGGCGCCGACGGCGCCAGGGTGGCGCCCAGGCCGATTTCCAGCGCCTGGGCGCCGGTGTCGCGGTAGCGGCTCAGGCGCGGCAGGGCCAGGGCAGCCAGCGTGATGCGGTGGCGTGCGACCGGGGCGTAGGTGGCATCGTTTTCCGGTGCAAGCGGGAGCGCGGCCGGCGGCTCGGTCGCGAGCGGCATGGCGGTCATCTCGCTGTCGCTGTCTTCCGGGACGACGGCGCGTGCCTTCCAGACCGATGGAGCGCGTGCCGGAGCGGCGCTTTCCGCCTTTGCAGGCGTCGCCGGCGCAGCGCTGCCGGTGCGGCTGATCCGCAGCAGCAGGCGCTGGCCGGCGGTATCGCCCGTGCCGCGCTTGCTGCGGATGACGTAGTAGCCGTTGGCCTCGTCGAACTGGCAGTCGAGGGCATCCTTGGGCCGCACCTGCACCTCGATCGGGGCATCCGCACCGTCGTTGATCAGGAGGATGCCGCCCTCCAGCCCGAAGGGCCAGCCAGGCACGCCGAAGGTGGCATTGGCGGCGTCCTGGCCGACCACCGTGAGGCGCTGGTTCGGGAAGACCGCGCACACCGGCTGCCAGATTGCGCTGTCGCGCGAGGCAGTGACGGTGTACAGCACCTGCTCGCCCGGCGCCGGCAGGTAGACCGCGTGGCCGAACTTCACCTTGACCTCGCCTTGGGCCACCTCGTCGGCGCCGACCACGTGGTAGCGCACTTCGTCGCCACCGAGCAGGTCGCCGAAATCCTTCTGGTGCAGCGCCGCCAGCGACTGCGCGAGGTCGCGCACGCGCGCGCCGCGGCTCAGGTGGCGGTCGTCGTCGACCTCGTCCTGCGGCAGCATCAGCGTGACGTGCGAGAAGCAGCGGGTGGCGGCGCGTCCACGCTGTTCGCGCGGCGAGCGCTCCAGCAGGTCGCGCAGCAGGGGACGGCGCGAGAACAGCGCCAGGCCGGGGGGCTGCCACAGCGCCTCGGCATTGAACACGTCGCTGACCCTGGCTAGGACTTCGTGTTGGACGTAGACCGGCATGATTGACTCTCCTCGAAAGATTGAACGCTCGCCATGCCGAACGCTAGCAGGGGGCAGATGAAAAACAGCAGGTGCGAACCGCCGCTCGAGAGGAAACTCATCGGCTGGCCCATGATGGGAAACAGCGCCAGGTTGGTTCCCCAGGACAGCAGGAAATGCCCGGCCAGGAAGGCGGCGCCACCGCACAGGGCGAAGCACTGGAAACGGCCCAGCCAGGCGCGCCGGAAGTCCCCGGCCCGGAGCGCCGCCTGCCAGGCGCTGCCGGCCGCATGCAGCAGGGCGGCGAGCAATGCCGCCTGCAGCAGCCACACCAGCAGGCCGCCCAGCAGGCCGTGGCGATTGATCAGGAAGGAGGGCGCGAAATCGTCCTGCACGGCCGGGATGCGCAGCGCGTCGCCGGCCGCCTGACCGAGCGTGGCAAGCCCGAACAATCCATCGGCGCCGAGCCAGCCGCCGTCGGCCACGGCGCGCGCACCCATCAGCATCTGCTGGCCGGTATGCGGGTGGGCAGTCGGGTCGGACCAGACCTGGAAGCGCTCGGTGTAGAAGCCGCCGAGGCTGGGCGCGGCCTGCTGCAACGCCGCGGCGCCGAGCAGCACGGTGATGCTGAAGGCGCCGAAGCTGGCTGCCCAGCGCCGGCGGCCGCTCGCCAGGCACCAGGCCAGGAAACTCGCCGCGGCCCAGACCAGCAGCAGGATCAGCGGCGAAAAATCGTCGACCTGGACCAGGGCCACCGCCAGCAGCAGCACGAACAGCAGGGCCGGCGCGATCATGCGCAGCCAGGTGCGCCAGGGGCGCTGGCCGGGCGCGCCGCCGCCGGTCGCTAGCGCCAGGCAGTGGGCGCTGAGGGCCGCCAGGGCGAGCTTGGCGAATTCCACCGGCTGGACATCGAACACGCCGGTCTCGTTGCCGAAGCCGACCTGCAGTACCAGGCCTGCCAGCGCGGCCACGGCCAGCGCCACCAGCAGCCATTCGGTAGCGGGACGCGACACCCGGTTACGGGCCACGCCCTGGAGCAGCAACAGGCCGAGTGGCAGCCCGATTGCCAGCAGCACGCAGCTGTTTTCCACGTGGCGCAGCCAGGCCGTGTCGCGCGCCCCGAGGCCGAGTTCAAGCTGCACCAGCAGGCCAACGCCGAGCAGCAGCACCGCGACCACGCCCAGCACCGGCACACGGCGCGGCCACAGCAAGGCATGCCAGAGCGCGGCCCACGCCAGCAGCAATGGCCAGCCGGCGCCTGGTGCGGCGCCCGGTGCAGCACCCTTGCGCTGCATCGCCAGCACCAGCACCGCCAGGGCCACGATGGCGACGGCAGCAGCCAGTCTGGCGACCGGGCCCGCGCCGCGCGTGGGCCCGGCCAGGCGCCAGCCGGCCAGGCCGGCGAACAGGGCCGCCGCCAGCGCCGCGACCCACGCCGTGCCTGGTGGCGCCGCGAACTGCCACAGCGAACGCTCCTTCCAGGTCCAGCTGACGCCGGGCGGCAATTCGGTGTTCGGCTCCGGGGAAAGCGCTACCTGCGCCGACGGCATCAAGCGCAAGGCGTCGTCCGCGATAGAGACGGCGTAGGCGCTGCGCCCGACTGCGATGCCGGTCAAGCCGGCCAGGCCATGTTCGCGCTGGGCCGCATCGCTCCACCGGCCGCCGTCCTGCACCAGCACCGGCTGCGATCCGCGAACGGTCATGGCGATGCCGCCGGTGCTGTCCTGCGCCAGCGTGACCTTGCCGATCTCGAGGCCAGGCGTGGCCAGCCGGTTGCCGCAGTGGAGATGTCCGCCGAAGGCGAGCGGGTGTGCGAATCCGAGGGCGCGCGGTGCGATCCGGTTCCAGTATGTGGCCAGGCGCGCGCCGGCGCCTGCGTCCGGGCAGGCCGGCTGCACGGCATCGTCGCGCAGCAGCAGGGCGCCGTCGTAGGTCCAGGTGTGGCCGCCGCCGCGCAGGATGACGCGTCCGTCTTGCGCGGCAGTCACCTGGAACAGCGCGGCGCCGATGTGCAGGCGCTGGCCGTTGGCGAGGACGGTGCTGCCGGTATGGCGGCGCTCATCGCCGCGGCGCAGCACGGCGGCCTGCGCCGGGTTGGCGTTCTGCAGCCACCATTGCCCGCGCGCGTCGCGCCGGACCGTGAACTGGTGGGTGCCGGCGCGCGGGGCGGCGAGTTCCGCCTGGCCCAGCGTTGCGGATTGGCCAGGCTTGAGCTGGAGCGTGACCGCCGCCGGCAGCCAGCGCTGCGGCGAGTTCAATAGCGCAGCGAGATGCAGCGCGCAGACCAGGCCGAGGGCCAGGGCGGCGCAGGCCAGGCGCGCCTTCATGCGGCCCTCGGCAACGGTAACTGGTGCAATCGGTCGCGCACGGCGCCGAGCATGCGGCTGATCTCGAGGGCATGGCAGGGCCGGCCAGCCGGCAGGGGCGCCAGCAGGGTGCGCAGCAACGCCAGCGCCTGCACCTGGGCGCCGCTGAACCGATCGGCGAAGGATGCCGCTTCATCCGGCTGCAGTACCGGCGGCAGTCCGGAGTGCTGCTCGCGGAGGACGGCACCGCCTTCGCGCCCGTGCGCCGCGTAGGCCTGGGCGCAGGCGGCGCCGTAGCGCAGCACCTGCCCGCAAGCGAGAAAATAGAGCAGGGCGCCGAGCGCAAAATAGTCGCTGCGGGCGTCGCTTGCATACAGGCCGCCGGCTTGCGGGAAGAACTGCTCTGGCGCCTGCCAGTTCGCGGTGCCAGCATACGGATGCAGCGAGGCCTCGGCCAGCGCACGGCTGGTGCCGAAATCGGCCAGCTTCAGGCCTAGCGTGCGGCGGTCGAGCAGCAGGTTGCCGGGCTTGAGATCGAGGTAGCGGAAGCCGGCCGCATGGACCTTGGCCAGGGCCTGGTTGACCTGGATGATCCAGGCCAGCGCCTGGGCAGGGGCGGTAGGCCGTCCGGCGGCGCGTTCGGCATTGAGGAAGCCTGCCAGGTCGCCATCGAGCAGTTCGAGCGCCATCGCCGGCAGGCCGGCATGGCTGCCGCTGTCGAGCAGGCGGACGATGTGGCGCCCGTCCCAGGGCGCGAGACCGGACAGGAAGCGGTTTTCGTTGCGGGCGCTCTCGATCCAGTGCCCGTGCAGCGCGGCGGGTGCGCGGCCCATCTGCTCCTGGTTGACCAGCTTGATGGCGACGCAGCCTGCGGCGCCCGGCGTCTCGGCGCGCCAGACCACGCCATAGGCCGAGCCGCCAAGCTGTTCGCGCAGGCGGTATTGGCCGCGCGCCAGGGAAACGATGTTGCCTTGCTGGGTCATGCCTGCCTCCGCTGCCGGCGCCGGGCGCCCATGCGGTGACCAAGCGGGGGGAGAAAGAAAGGCGCTGTGCCCGTTATGTGTTGAAGCTGCCCAGCGCCGCCCTGAGCAGCCTTTCTGGCGAGGCAATACGTTCGCCGTCGAGCGCCCAGCGCCAGCCCAGGTAATTGGGCAGGTAGTGTGAGGCGACGCCATGGAAGCGCGCCAGCCATTGGCGGAAGCGTTGGTGATAGGCATTGACGTTCTGCACGTGGACAGCACCGCGCACCCGCTCCCCAAGACGCAGGTTGACGAAAGCATGTGCAATCCCCGCTTCGCGTGCGAAGGCCCGGTATGCCGCGTGCCCGTCAGTGACCAGCAGCACGTCCTTGTCGAGCACCGGAAGCAAATGGCGCTGCAACTGTTCCTTTGTAACTGCAGCGCGCCCGGTGACGAAGTCGCGGGTCTGGCGGGTCCGGTCGCGCGCCACCAGGATGCAGACGTGCTCATGCGTGATGCCGCGCGTGGCCGCGACCCCGCCGCGCCGGCGAGCGGGCCGGTCGAGCGACCGCGAACCCTTTTGCGACTCCAGCAGGAACATTTCGTCGGCCTCGGCAATGCCGGCCAGGCGCTCCGGGCGATCGTGTTTGGCTAGTGTCAGGAAGCGATGGCGCCAGCGAAAGCTTGTGTTCCGGTGAACGCCGACCGCGTCGGCAGATGCGCGCACGCTTTTTGTATCGAGCATCTTCTCCAGGTAATCGAGCCACTTGGCGCGATGGCGCAAGCGCGACAGGGGCGTCCCGCTCAGGGCGCTGAAGGTCTTGCCGCATGCCCGGCAGCGGTAACGTTGCACGCCGCGGTCCTGGCCATGCCGATATGGACGCTCGGCCCGGCAGGTGGGGCAACAGGGTAAAGGCTTCGCGTCAGCGATTGCCGCACAGACTCGTTCGAACCCGATTGCAGGCCGCAAGGCGTCCAGCACCTGTGTGCGCTGGCGTTGCGTTAGCGATGGAAGTTTCCTCAGCCACCTCGTAAAACCAGCTCGGTTCATGCCCCGGTCCATTTACGCGATCAGATCATCGTTGGACCTGATTAGAACTCGGCAGTTCAATTTCTACACGTTGCGGTGACAGCGCCAAAGACAACTGCGTTGTCAAAACGAGGACAAAAAAAACCGCGCAGTGCGCGGTTTCCTGGATCAGCGACCGTGACGGTCGTAGCGGTCGTAGCGGTCGTAGCGATCGTGGCGGTCCCCGTCACGACGGTCGTGACGCCCATCGCGGTCCCAGTCGCGGCGATCGCGGCGGTCATGGCGGTCGTTACGATCCCAGCCACGATGGTTGTCGATGTAGACTGCACGCGGCTGCACATACACCGGGCGTGGCTGGACATAGACAGCGCGCGGCTGCACGTACACGGGGCGCTGCTGGTAATAACCCCCGGAGCTGTAGCCGACCGATGCATAACCTCGGTTGTCGTAATAGCCGCGATTGTCGTAATAGCCGCGATTGTCGTAATAGCCGCGATTGTCGTAATAGCCGCGGTTGTTGTGACCCGACACAGAATTGCCCAGCGCCGCACCGATCACGCCACCCACCAGCGCGCCGTTCGACCCGCCGGCACTGTGGCCGATTGCTGCGCCAACCACGGCGCCGAGAGCAGTATTCACGCCACGGTCGTCCGCCATAGCAGCAGGCGAAACGGCAACTGCGGCCAGCACCACCGCACCAAAGCATTTAGATTTCCACATGGCTTTTCCTTATTGCCTCAGCGGGGATCAGGATGATCATGTCGACGCCAGGCATGGAACGAACTATAGGCCCAGCGAATGGACCTACCACTTGCTAATACAGATTATTACAAGTGGACATGTGACCGTAACATGGGGAACACCACCCTTGCAGTGGGACCGGGCTGCCCCATCTAACAATTGTTACCGTTTATGCCTGCCCCGGGCTCCTCAAGTGAACAGATCCTTCGCCACCGTCCTCTTCCTTCTCTTCTTGCTGCAGGTATATGTCGGCATGCGCCTGCTGCCGGACCTGGCGCTGGACCTGCTGCCCACCCTGTTCGCGGTATTGCTGCTGCTCGGTTTGGCCATATTGGTGCCGGTCGGGTTGTTGTCGGCGTCGCTGCGCCGGCGGCGCTGGTCCGAGGCGGTGGCCTGGGCCGGTCTGTTGTCGATGGGCTTCTTTTCTTCGCTGCTGGTGGCGACGCTGGCGCGTGACCTGGTGCTGCTGGCCCTGCGCCTGGCCGGCATGCTCACGCCGGGCTTCCTCCACGGCAGTGCGGTGGCGGTGCCGCTGCTGGCCTTCGGCGTCACGGCGCTCGGCTTCGTCAACGCGCGCCGCCTGGCGCGGGTGGTGAAGGTCGATGTACCGATCGCCGGCCTGCCCCTGGCGCTGCAGGGGTATTCGATCGCCCAGGTGTCGGACATCCACGTCGGCCCGACCATCCGCCGACCCTACCTGGAGGCCATCGTCGAGCGCGTCAACAAGCTCGGTGCCGACGCGATTGCCATCACCGGCGACCTGGTGGACGGCAGCGTGCACCGGCTGGCGCCGCATACCCAACCGCTGGCGCGCCTGGCGGCCCCGGACGGCGTGTTCTTCGTGACCGGCAACCATGAGTATTATTCGGGTGCGGAAGAGTGGATCGCTGAAGTGCGCCGTCTCGGCATCACCGTACTGATGAACCAGCACGTGATCCGGCGCCGCCAGGATGCTTCCCTGATGATCGCCGGCGTGGCCGACTACGGCGCCCACCAGTTCCATCCGGCGCATAAAAGCGATGCGCGCGCGGCGGCCGCCGGCGCACCGGCAGGCGTCGATGTGCGGGTGCTGCTGGCGCACCAGCCGCGCAGCGCGCCGGAAGCGGAGAAGGCGGGCTTCCACCTGCAATTGTCCGGCCATACCCACGGCGGCCAGTTCTTCCCGTGGAACTTGTTCGTGCCGCTGCAGCAGCCTTTCGTGGCCGGCCTGCACCGGGTGCGCGACATGTGGGTGTATATCAGCCGCGGCACCGGTTACTGGGGGCCGCCGAAGCGCTTTGGCGCGCCGTCCGAGATCACACTGCTGCGGCTGGTTGCTGCGCCGGTAGCAGTGTAAAGACGGCAATAATTCGCAGCCAGAAAACCCCGGATGCGCTAAGCTTTGACTCCCTCGCTTTCACCTCAAGGATTCAACGCATGAACCGTCGCATCCGCAGTCTCCCTGTCCTGGCCGTCCTCGCTGCAGCACTGCTCGCTTACCCGGCCCAGGCCGCCAGCCCCGGCAACGATCCGGCGGCGCTCGCCAAGATCCGCGACACGGCCATGGCCAGCGACTACGCGTGGGAACGCACGGCGGACATGACCGACCTGATCGGCCCGCGCCTGTCCGGCTCGGCGGGCGCGGCGGCGGCGGTGACCCAGGTGGCCGAGGCGATGCGCAAGCTGGGCGCGCGAGTGACGCTGCAGCCGGTCAAGGTGCCGCACTGGGTGCGCGGCCTGGAAAGCGCCGAACTGGTCGAGTACCAGGGACGCCCCTCCGGCATCAGCCAGCGTGTCGTGGTGACCGCGCTCGGCGGCTCCGGTGCAACGCCGGCCAGCGGCTTGAGCGCGCCCGTGCTGGTGGTGAAGAATTTCGACGAGCTCAAGGCGCGCGGCGCCGAGGTGAAGGGCAAGATCGTCCTGTTCGACGTCGCTTTCGACCAGCACATGGCCGACCGCGGCCTGGCGGGCCAGGCCTATGGCCAGGGTTCCGCCTACCGCCGCGACGGCCCGCGCCTGGCGGCGGAGCTGGGCGCGGCCGCAGCGCTGGTGCGCTCGGTTGGGGGCGCGAGCTACCGCCTGCCGCACACGGGCAGTACCGGGCTGGTCGATGGCGCACGGATCCCGGCAGCGGCCGTCACCGCGGAAGACGCCATGCTGATGAGCCGCCTGGCAAAGCGCGGCCCGGTCAGCATGCGACTGCTGCTGACCCCGCAAAACCTGCCGGATGCCGACAGCTATAACGTGATCGCCGACCTGCCGGGAAGCGACAAGCCGGACGAAATCGTGATCGTCTCCGGCCACCTGGATTCCTGGGACCTGGCCACCGGCGCGCACGACGATGCCGCCGGCGTCGCCAGCGCCATGGCCGTGCTCGAGACCCTGAAGAAGCTCGACTACCGCCCGCGCCGCACCATCCGCATGATCGCCTGGATGAACGAAGAGAACGGCACCCGCGGTGCGCGCGGCTACCTGGCGGCAGAGCAGGCCAACGCCGACAAGCATTTCGGCGCCATCGAAAGCGACAACGGCGCCGGCCGCCCCTTCGGCCTGCGCGCCAGCGTCCCGGCCGCGTCGAGCAAGCTGTTCGCGCCGCTGCAGGCCGCCTTGCTGCCGATCGGCGCCGGCGTGTTCCAGCGCCAGGACGCGCTCTCGACAGGCGACTTGTCCGGCCTCGAGCGCGCGGGCGTGCCGAGCTTCGCGCCGCTGCTCGATACCTCCAGCTATTTCGACTATCACCACACCCCGGCCGATACGCTGGACAAGGTCGATCCCGACCACCTGCGCCGGCATGTGGCGCTGATGGCCGCGACTACCTGGTTCCTGGCGAATATCGAGCAGCCGATCGGCCGCGCGAACGTCCCGGGCGTGAATTAAGCCAGTCTAGGTCAACGCTGCAGCGGCCCCGGCGCGCCGCGGCGCATCAGGGCACCGGGATGCGCCGCACCGCCCGCGCATGGCCCCGGTATGGCCGCCCATAGATGGTCTGGATACCGCTGGCGAAGTTCTGGCCCCAGACCAGTTGTGACCGTGTTTCGTGCGGTTCGCTGGACCAGTACCAGTTGCGCTCGAAGCCTTCGCGCTGGTTGGCGAACAGCAAAGCCAGCTCGCGCCGCGTCGGCAAGGCGCCGCCGCGCGCGCCGGCCCAGTCGGCGGCGGATGGCCAGCTGACGTCGGCGGCTTCGCCTGGCAGCAGGATCAGGTGGTAGTCGGAGTCATCCTTGCCCAGGATCAGACCCGCATAGGCCTCGCCGTCTTGCAGCATGGCCCGCACTTGCATGAACTCGCCCATATAACATTTCCTCGTGATTGGTAGCGTTCCATTAAGACCGTCCGGTTCAGCCTTTGGTTGCGTCCACCGTTCGATCTGGCGCATACAAATGCATAATTTCACTAAGGAAACCTGGTTTGTCGATTAACTACGACAAGCAGGTTTTTTTAAGGAAAGTTGAACTAAGGAAGTTTCCACTGCTCAAAGCTACTCACTCATTGATGACGCGAGGAACTTCCATGAAACAATTCCCAAGCTTTGCTTCGGGCTTCCGGCTCACTACGGCGCTGTGCTGTGCCGCAGCGGTATTGGTGACGGCCTGCGGCGGCGACATCAACGATGGCCGGGCCATCCCGCAGTCGGCGACCGCAGCCGAAGTGACGGGCGTCGGCGACGCCGATGCGACGGCCGTGGCCGCCATCGATCCGCTGGAAGCGATCCCGGCGGACAGCGCGGCCGTCCCGGCCCCGGCGCCGGAAGCGGTAGCCGCTCCTGCGCCGGCCAGCCCGAGGGCCGACCTGGCCAGCACGGCGGCTCCTGCCGCAACTGCTGCCGCAACCACCCCCGCAACTGCCACCTCCACGACGGTGGCCGCGAGCGCCCCGGCACCCGCGTCCATTGCTGGCGTCAGCCCATCGGCAGCCGCACCGGCTCCGGCCGTCAATCTGACCGGTTACGAGACCCCATCGGAAGCTCCCGTCGCTCCCGGCGCGAACGCAGCGGCTCCGGCCAACGCGTCCCCGGCCACGGCTGCGACGCCTGCCGTGCCCTCGACCATCGATCCCGAGACCGGGATGCCGACTGCGGGCATGCCTGCGCCTGCCACCTCGCACTGACGACCGCATCCGGCGCGGGCAGCGCCTGCCGGTAAATGGTCTGCCCATGAAAAAACCCGCACGGGACATCGGGCGGGTTTTTTTACAACTGGCAAAAAATTCAGCCGGGCAGGGGCAGGGCCATCTGCGGGTCCTGGGAACCCGCGCGGTTCACCGCCGTCGTGACCCTGTACCACTCGAAAGCCTCCGCGGCCAGGGCGGCGCGGCGCGCCAGGTCGAGCGCTTCCTCGGGCGAGCGCGAAGGGTCGAGCCAGAGTTCGGCGTCGGCCGCATCGAGCACCACCGGGCGGCGGTCGTGGATGTCGAGCATGCCGTCCGCCGCGTCGTCGGTCACCAGCACGAAGCCGGCTTCGGCCCGGTTCTCGATAAAGCCGCCGAAGTTCGCCAGCGCCAGCAGGAATAGCGGCGCGTGGTCCTTACGGTGGATGTGCCAGGGCTGCTTCGCGCCTTTCTCGCCGGTCCATTCGTACCAGCCCTCGGCCGGCACGATGGCGCGCCCGGACTTGAGCAGGGGTTTCCAATAGCGGTTGGTCAGCTTGTCCATGCGTGCGTTGACGACGATCGGCACCTTGCCCTCGGCCCATTTGGCGCGATAGCTCCAGAACACGTCGTCGACGCGGTGCTCGCCATCCTGCACGTGCATCACGGGGCGGTAGCTGCCCGGGGAAACATTCCAGGCAGGGCCGGCCTCGCTGTCGTAGACAGCGTCGGCCCAGCCGAACACGCTGGCGTAATATCGAGCCGTCTGGCTCTGGTCAAATCGTCCACACATGGCACACATGGTAGCGCAGGCCCGGGCAGGGTGCGGCACGGTAGGGCAGGATGCTGACACTTGCCCACGCGCGCGCAGTGGTATGCTCGTGGCTGAATTGATAACGGGAGAAAACGGTATGGCAACTGGCTGGTGGAGCGTCTTGAAGACCGTGCCCTGGAGTGAAGTGATCAATGCCGCGCCGCAGGTGGCGACCGGCGCGCGCCGGCTGTGGGATACGGTGGCGCGCAAGTCCGGCAATACCGCGGGCATGGCCCCGGGGCCGGTCATGGACGCCGAGCCCGGGGAAGACCTGTTCGGCACCCTGGTGCTGCGGGTCGAAAAAAATGAATCGACCGTGGCCGACCTGCGCAACCAGATGCTGCAGGCCTCCGAGATCATCGCCAACCTGGCCGACCAGAACGCCCAGCTGATCGCCAAGATGGAACTGGCGCGCAGCCGGCTGCTGTGGCTGGGCGTGGCGGTCGGCGTCTCGGGCGTGTTCTCGCTGGTGGCGCTGGCGCTGGTCATCGGACGCACCTAGTGCGCGCACCCAGGGCCCTGGCATGAAAGTCGTACTGATCCTTGCAACGCTATTCGTCTTCATCTCGATGCTGCTGAACGGGGCCCGGCGGCGCGGCAAGCTCAATGACAATGCGAACCGCGCCGTTGCCGGGCTAGCTTCGTCGATGCGGATCTTCGTCTATGGGTTGCTGGTGTTCGTGGCGATCGCCTGCCTGGCGCTGGCTTACCACAGCCTGCAAGCTGCCGGGTAGCCGAGCCAAGCCGCTGCCAACGGGAAAATGCACCCGGTATGTGCGAATACACTGACAAAACGGCGAGCCGGATTGGAGCTTGATGGAAGGGGGCATCGTCCCTATCTTTATTCCATCCTCTTTTGGATAGTTCTACCTCTCCGTGTGTCTCCAGCTCAGTACAGACTGAGTTATTCTCCGCTGCTCCAGACGGGCAGCGGATTTTTTTTGGCCGTTCGGGAGGTCGCGCTCATCGATTCTCGAGGCTGGCTACAGGCACGTGGATCCCCGATGCGGGCTCAACTATTCACACCGTCCTTGCTGCCCGTAGTACAATCCCGCCCGGCGCGGGCATGGCGAAATTGGTAGACGCATCAGACTTAAAATCTGCCGCCGTGAGGCGTGCCGGTTCGATTCCGGCTGCCCGCACCACCACACACCTCAATAGCAGCAACGTCCTTCAGGTTCTGCGGCCTGCGACGAGTGGGGAACGTCCGCCCGACTCTCTCGAATTTCTTCAGAACACTTTCAACGTTTCCCCCGGCTCATCGATTGGCCCTCCCGCCCGTATGGTGTAGCATGCCGGACGGCGCCTCATGTTGGCGGCGCCGCAGCAAGAGGACACCAATTGAACATCACACTGAACGACGACCTGCGCGCCTTTGTCGACCCGCTGACCCCCATTGAATACACCGCGCTCGAACGCAGCCTGCTGGCCGAGGGCTGCCGCGACGCGCTCGTGCTCTGGGGCGAAACCCTGATCGACGGCCACAACCGCTACGAGATCTGCCGCAAGCACGGGATCGAATTCCGCACCGTCCAGAACAACAGCTTCGCGTCGATCGACGACGTCATGCTCTGGATGATCGACAACCACCTGGCGCGCCGCAGCGTATCGGACTTCCAGCGCGGCGTGCTGGCGCTCAAGAAGAAAGAGATTGTCACCGCCCGCATGGCCGAGGAGCTGGCATCGAAGCCGCCGCAGCCGGAAGCCGACGACATGGAGGCGCGCCCGCCGCCGCCATGGAATACCCGCGAGGATGTCGCCAAGGCGGCCCGCGTGTCGAGCAATACCATCAGCCAGATCGAACGCATCCAGAAGGCCGCGACGCCGCAGCTGCGCGAGGCGGTACGTGCCGGCACCATCTCGATCAATGCCGCCGCCAACGTGGCCCAGCTGCCGGACGAGCTCCAGATCGCCGCCGTGGCCGGTGGCCGCAAGGAATTGCAGCAGGCCGCGCGCCAGGTGCGCGAGCAGAAGATGGCCACCCGCCCGAAGAAGGAAACCGTGCCGGTGGATCCTGCCGACCAGATGGCTGCCCTGAAGGCCGAAGTGGCATCGCTGAAGGACCGGGTCGCGACCTTGCTGACCGAGAATGAAGTGCTGAAGCAGCGGCTGGTGCACGCCGGCGTGGCTTGAGCACCATGCTGGTGCACGCCGGCGTGGCTTGAGCACCATAAGTAAGTAATAAAGACTCGCAGGACCAACACCACAGGAGACAACGCATGCCCATGTCCATGCCCGCAATCCGCCTGATCGTCACGGCCATCCTCGGTTTCACCTCGCTCGGTGCGGCAGCGCCGGTAGCAGCGTTCCAGGGCGACCCCACGCCGATGGCGAGGCCGGCCCACAGCGCCGCCGAGCTGGCGCGCTGGAAGAAGACGGCGGGGCGGGTAACGATCATGCGCGACAAATGGGGCATTCCCCATGTCTTCGGCAAGCGCGATGCCGATGCCGTCTTCGGCCTGCTGTATGCGCAGGCCGAGGACGACTTCAACCGGGTGGAGCTCAATTACATCAATGCGATGGGGCGCCTGGCCGAAGTCGAGGGCGAATCGGCGCTCTGGCGCGACCTGCGCATGAAGATGTACATCACGCCAGCGAGCATGCAGGCGAAGTATGCCGCCAGCCCGGCCTGGCTGAAGGAGCTCATGGTCGGGTTCGCCGATGGCCTGAACTATTACCTGCATACCCACCCCGAAGTCAAACCGAAGCTGATCACCCGGTTCGAGCCGTGGATGGCGCTGAGCTTCAGCGAAGGCAGCATCGGCGGCGACATCGAGTCGATCGACCTGAAAGACCTGGAGCGCTTTTACGGCAAGGCGCCGCAGCCAGCCCTGGCCATGGCATCGATCGGCAGGAACCTGGACGCCGAACCGCGCGGTTCCAATGGCTTTGCGATTTCCCCCAAGCTGTCGGCCTCCGGCAAGGCACTGCTCTTGATTAACCCGCACACCTCGTTCTACTTCCGCCCGGAAGTGCACATGGTCAGCGAGCAGGGCCTGAACGCCTATGGCGCCGTGACCTGGGGCCAGTTCTTCATCTACCAGGGCTTCAACGACAAGACCGGCTGGATGCATACCTCGGGCGGAGGCGACGTCATCGACGAATACCTGGAAACCGTCATCGAACGCGACGGCAAGTTCTTCTACAAGTATGGGCAGCAAGAGCGGCAGGTAGAAGCAAGGCCGATCACGCTGCCCTACAAGACGCCGTCCGGCGCGATGGCAAGCAAGACGGTCACCGCCTATTTCACCCACCACGGCCCGGTCGTGCGCGAGCTCGATGGTAAATGGGTGTCCGTGAAAATGATGGACGAGCCGCTGAAGGCGCTGACCCAGTCATACACCCGCACCAAAGCGCGCGACTACGAGTCCTTCTACAAGGCCATGGAGCTGCGCACCAATTCCTCGAACAACACGGTGTATGCCGATGCCAGGGGCAATATCGCCTACTTCCACGGCAATTTCATCCCGAAGCGCGACCCGCGCTTCAACTGGAACAAGCCGGTCGACGGCAGCCTGCCGGCCACCGAATGGCAGGGACTGCACGCCATCAAGGACACCATCACGCTGTTCAATCCGGCCAGCGGCTATATCTCGAACACGAATAACTGGCCATTCAGCGCGTCGGGTGCGAACAGCCCGCGCCGCCAGGATTACCCGGACTATATGTGGTCGCTGCCGGAGAATGCGCGCGGCCGCCACGCCGAGCGGGTGCTGAAGAACGCCAGGGGCTTCACGCTCGACAGCCTGATCGCGGCCGCCTACGACAGCCACCTGACCGCCTTCGAGCCGCTGGTCCCGCAACTGCTGAAGGACTACGACGCGCTGCCGGCGAACGACCCGCGCAAGGCCGGGCTCGGCGCCCAGGTCGCCGCGTTGCGCGGCTGGGACCTGCGCGCGGGCGTCGATTCAAGGCCGGCTTCTCTCGCCATCTACTGGGGCCAGGACATGGTGGCCCAGCACGCCGCGCGGGCCCGCGCCGCCGGTTTGCCGACCGTCGATTTCATCACCAGCAGCCTGAGCCCGGAAGAGCGCCTGGCCTCGCTGCAGCGCGCCACCGACAAGCTCACTGCCGACTTTGGCACCTGGCAGACCCCGTGGGGCGAGATCAACCGCTTCCAGCGCGTCAGCGGCGACGTCGACCAGCAGTACGACGACAGCAAGCCGAGCTGGCCGGTGGGCTTTGCCTCGGCCAACTGGGGTTCGCTGGCCTCGTTCGGCATGGTGGCCAAGCAAAAGACCAAGCGCATCTACGGCGACCGCGGCAACAGTTTTGTTGCCGTCGTGGAGTTCGGCCCGCGCGTGCGCGCCAAGAGCATCCTGGCGGGCGGCAACAGCAACAACCCGGCCTCGAAGCATTTCGCCGACCAGGCTGAAATGTACAGCCGCGGGGAGTTCAAGGATGTCCTGTTCTATAAAGAAGACATCGAGAAGAACCTCGAGCGCAGCTACCATCCGGGAGAATAAGCTGCGCATGAGCGAGCGCCACAAGATGCTGGCGGGACAGCCCTATCACGCGGACGATCCCGGGCTGGTTGGAGAGCAGGCGGCCAATGCCGCCTGGCTGGCACGCTACAACGCCGCACTCGGCGCGCCGGTCGCCGTATGGCGCACCCTGCTGGCCGAGCTCCTGGGCGCGGTGGGCGAGGGCAGCATCGTGCGTCCGCCTTTTCATTGCGACTACGGCTGGAACATCCGGCTTGGCAAGGGCGTGTTCGTTAATTTCAATTGCATCATCCTGGACGTGGTCCCGGTGACGATCGGCGACGACACGCGCATCGGCCCGGCGGTGCAGGTGTATACCGCCGAGCACCCGCTCGACCCGGCGCTGCGCCGCAGCGGGGTAGAGTCGGGCCGGCCGGTGGTCATCGGCAACAATGTCTGGATCGGCGGCGGCGCCATCATCCTGCCGGGCGTGACGATCGGCGACGATGCCGTCGTGGGGGCGGGCAGCGTGGTGACCCATGACGTGCCGGCCGGCGCTATCGTTGCCGGAAACCCGGCCCGGATCGCCACAAGCTGACGCTTCTTTTAGCCAGCTCAAGATGGCGGAAAATCAAGATTAGCAACACTGCAACTCCCGCGGGAACCATGTCTACTTGGGCGGCAGGACCACCATCCCCGACCGACATCCTCTTCCGGAGTGCAACCATGAACACCCGCCTGAAAACCTGTACGCTGGCCGCGCTGCTGTGCTGCGCCATGGCCGCCCATACCAGCGCCCACGCCCAGATCACCGTCTATACCAACTGCGACGCCTTCCTGGGCGCAGTCGTCAACCCCGGCGTGGATACCTACGACGACCTGCTGGTGGAAATGTACGCGCCCTCCCTGAATCGGACCGCGGGCGCGTATAACTACACTGTGTCCGCAGGAGAAGGCATCTACGGCGCCGGCGAGGGCGGCGATGGCTGGCTGTCCACCAATTCCCCCTATGACAGGATTGCCTTTAACAACTTCTCGTCGGTGGTGTACGCGCTCGGCGGCGAGTTTTTCGGCAGCAATCTCCTCGGCCGGTTCACGCCCGGCACCACCATCATTCTGACGGCGCTGAACGGCACCTCGGCCACCTATGTCCTGCCGGAAAGCGAAACCGGCAGCTTCGTCGGCTTCGTGTTCTCCTCGCCACTGAACTCGGTCGTGGTCGGCACCTTTGGTGAAGGCTACTGGCCGACGGCCAACAACCTGGTGCTCGCCGCTGTCCCCGAGCCCGGCAGCTACGGCATGATGCTGGCGGGCATCGGAGTGCTCGGATGGCTGGCGCGCCGCAGGCGCACCTGAGTCAGCCACTATCGGCCAGGCCGCCTGTCGCCGCGGCCTGGCCCTTTCCCGCCTCCGGGCTGCTGGCGCTGCCTCCTGCCTGCTTGCTATAATCCGGCAATTTTCTAGCGGCGAATTCTCACCAGCTTACGGGGCAGGGCAGTGGCAAAACTTTATTTCAGGTATTCGGCGATGAACGCCGGCAAATCGACCGCCCTGTTGCAGGTCGCGCACAACTACGAAGAGCAGGGCCAGCGCGTCAAGCTCTATACGGCGGCGATCGACAACCGCTATGGCGTCGGCGTGATCACCTCGCGCCTGGGTCCGCAGCGCGAAGTCGACACCTTCGAGCGCGATACCGATTTCCTGGCTGCCGCACCGGACGTGTCCTGCATCCTGGTCGATGAAGCGCAGTTCCTGACCACGCTGCAAGTGCAGCAGTTGCACCAGGTGGCCCAGGTGCGCGGCGTCCCGGTGATCTGCTATGGCCTGCGCAGCGACTTCCGCGGCGAGCCCTTCCCGGGATCGGCCTATTTGCTGGCGCTGGCCGACGACATCGAGGAAATCAAGAACATCTGCAGCTGCGGCAAGAAGGCGACCATGAACATCCGCGTGGATGGCGAGGGCCGCCGCATCCGCGAAGGCGAGCAGGTCAGCATTGGCGGCAACGAAAGCTACCGCCAGGCCTGCGGCCGCTGCTTCTACGCGCGCTGAGCCGCGATGGGGCTTGCCTCCGGCTGCGCCGCCTGGCTGCCCGCGCTCGCCTGCGCCCACGGCGCCGGCGCCATCGACATGCTGCTCTACCTGCTGCCCTCGGCGGCGCTGGCCCTGCTGCTGTGGATCGGCTCGGGCGCCCATCCTTTCTTCTTCGTGTTCACCGCGGCCGGTACGCTCTGCCACGAGCTGGCCCATTTCTCGGCCGGCCTGCTGACCAATGCCGAGCCGGTCGGGCTGAGCGTCATCCCGCGCCGCATCAAGCGCGCTGGAAAGGGACACAACTGGGAGCTGGGCTCGGTCACCTTCGCCAACCTGCGCTGGTATAACGCGGCCCCTGCGGCACTCGCGCCCCTGCTGGTGCTGGGCCTGCCGTTCGCGGTGGCCTGGTGGCGCACCCGCCAGGGCTGGGTATTCGAGCCGGTCGACCTGCTGCTGGCGGTGCTCTTGGCCCCGCAATTCCTGTCGTTCTGGCCATCCCCGGTGGACTGGCGGCTGGCGGCGCGCTCGTGGCCATGGATTCCGCTGCTCCTTGTTGCCGGGCTGGCCACGAAATACGGCGCCTTGCTGCTCGCTCTTGTCAAAGGGTGAACACATGGCTTATGCCAGCCTTAAAGGCGCGCCGCAAAAGCATACAAGCTGGCTCTGCACGCTTGCGCCTTCCTGTAGAATGGGCTGCAAAGGGCGTACTGACCGGCATGCCTTGCCGGACGCGCCGAGGCACCATACGTTTCGGAGAAACGAAGAATGAAAAAGCACCATCTGATCATGGCCGCAGTGGCCTTCGCCATGTCGGCCCATGTGGTCACCGCGCAGCCGGAAAAGACCGCGTCGGTCCAGCCTTCCAGATCGCCGGCCACCATCGGCGCCACCCAGATGAAGCCGCTCGCCGAGCAGACCCAGGCGGCAGTGTGGGCGTCGCGCGTGCTCGGGCGCTACCACTACAAGGCGGTGCCGCTCGACGACGCGATGTCGCAAAAGATCTTCGACAATTACTTCGAAGGGCTGGACAGCGAGAAGCTGTACTTCACCCAGTCGGACGTCGACCAGTTCGCCCCGATGCGCACCAAGATGGATGACGCCATCAACAACGAAAACCTCACGGTCCCGTTCGCGATCTACAACCTCTACCAGCAGCGCTTCGGCGAGCGCATGGCCTATGCACGCCAGCTACTCAAGACCACGCCCGACTTCACGCTCAACGAGACCCTCCAGCTCGACCGCGAGAAAGCGCCGTACGCCAGGTCCGAAGAAGAAATCCGCGACCTGTGGCGCAAGCGCGTCAAGAACGACTGGCTGCGCCTGAAGCTGGCGGGCAAGAGCGACAAGGGCATCCGCGAGACGCTCGACAAGCGCTACGACAACTACGTCGGCCGTATCCGCAAGCTCAACAACGAAGACGTGTTCCAGATGTTCATGAACGCGTATGCCACCGCGATCGAGCCGCACACCAACTACCTTGGCCCGCGCTCGGCCGACAACTTCGACATCGCCATGCGCCTGTCGCTGGAAGGCATCGGCGCCGTGCTGCAGACCCGCGACGAATACACCATCATCCGCGAGATCGTGCCGGGCAGCCCAGCTGCGCTGTCGGGCAAGCTGAAGGTGGGCGACCGCATCACCGGCGTGGCCCAGGGCGCCGGTCCGCTGACCGACGTGCTCGGCTGGCGCATCGACGACGTGGTCCAGCTGGTGCGCGGCGAGAAGGGCACCACCGTGCGCCTCGACGTGCTGCCGGGCGACGCCGGTCCCGACGCCAAGCCGGTGACTGTGTCGATGGTGCGCAAGAAGATCAGCATGGAAGAGCAGGCTGCCAAGAAATCGATCATCGAAGTCAAGGATGGCGGCGTCAAGCGCAGGGTCGGCGTCATCTCCCTGCCGACCTTCTACCTCGACTTCGAGGCGCGCCGCCGCGGCGACAAGGACTTCCGCAGCGCCACCCGCGACGTGGCCCGCATCCTTGCCGAGCTCAAGAAGGACAAAGTCGACAACGTGCTGATCGACCTGCGCAACAACGGCGGCGGTTCGCTGACCGAAGCCATCGAACTGACCGGCCTGTTCATCGACAAGGGCCCGGTGGTGCAGCAGCGCGATGCCCAGGGACGTATCGAAGTCGAATCCGACACCAATGCCGGCCTGGCCTGGGATGGCCCGGTGGGCGTGCTGATCAACCGCGGTTCGGCTTCGGCCTCGGAAATCTTCGCGGCGGCGATCCAGGACTATGGCCGCGGCCTGGTCATCGGCGAGCCGAGCTTCGGCAAGGGGACAGTCCAGACCCTGATCGACCTCGACCGCTTCTCGCCGGGCGAGAAAGTGCGCTACGGCGAACTGAAGATGACGATCGCCCAGTTCTTCCGCATCAACGGCGGCACCACCCAGCTGCGCGGCGTGACGCCGGACATCAAGCTGCCGGTGCTGTCCGACGTCGACAACTTCGGCGAGTCGTCGTACGACAACGCGCTGCCATGGGTGGCGATCAAGCCGGCGAGCTTCGCTGCTGCCGGCGACCTGAAGGAACTGATCGCGCCACTGCAGAAGCGCCACGAGGCGCGCATCGCCAAGGACAAGGAATTCCAGTTCCTGCAGGAAGACATCGCCGAAGTAATGAAAGTGCGCAAGGAAAACGCGATCTCGTTGAACGAGGCCGTGCGCCGCAAGGAGCGCGACAGCCAGAACGCCCGCGCCAAGCTGCGCGAAGCACGCCTGGCCGGCGCCGCCGGTACCGCAACCGACGAGCCGGCCACCGGTCCGGCCGGCAAGGAAGCGCGCGGCAAGGTGCCGGCCCCGACCAAGCCCGAGAAAACCACAGTCGCGCTGCGCGGTGCGCCACGCCAGGACGACGGCCTGCAATTCGACGAGCGCGACCTGAAGGCCGAACTGGCTGCCGAGAAGGCGGCCAAGGATGCCAAGGATATCCTGCTGCAGGAAGCCGCCAACATCCTGGCCGACGAAGTCGGGATGCTGCGTACCGACTCCCGCATGGCCTCGCGTGCCATGCCTTATATGGCGTCGCCGCGCGGTAACTGAAGGCTGCCAGGTTCCCTGGTGCTCCCCTCCAGATGGCCGGTCCTGCAATGCAGGGCCGGCCATTTTTCATTCCGGGCACCGAACACGATTGTTTTCTTTGCGGCAATAATTGCAGCGAGTTATGTTATCTGGCTCACATACCATGTAAGATGATTCCTACTCCGAAACGGGAATTTATCTAGTTTTCATACCCCGCGCACGGTTGAGATACCTCTTGCATTGTGTTTTTTTTATTTATGTTAGGATAAACCTACGTTGTAATAAAAATAATTGATTTTTAACTTAGGAGTTATTCCCATGGCAATCCGTCACCTCGTTGTTGCTGCGCTGCTCGTCGGTGCAGGTGCCGCCCAAGCAGATACGATTTCGTCGAGCACTTCCGCGCCACCGACCTTCCTGTCCGGCTGGACCGCCGGCAACGGGGTTGATGTCCTCGGTTCCGGCGTGCTCCAGGGTAACCTGAAGCTGATCGGTGGTGTCGCGCACTCGGCTGGCTCTTCGTCGGAAGCCTCGCTGGCCGACATCCTGGACGGCAAGGCATCCGCCACCATCGCCCAGGACAATGGCCAGACGACGATGTTCTTCAAGCGCGGCATCGCAGGCGACTACCTGCTGGGCTCGAACATGGCGATCATGGCGGCATCGATGGGCACCGGCGTTTCGCTGGTAGGCTCGGCCAACGGCGCCGTGGTCCAGGAAGGCGTTGCCGGCGTTCCAGCCAGTGGCGCGACTTCGGGTGGCGGCGCAGCGAGCGGCCCTTCGGGTTCGTCCGGCTCGACCGGTTCCGGTGGCGGCACAGGCGTGTCGGCCGGCGGCTCGACCAACGTGTCGATCCCGGGCATTGGCAACGGTTCGGGCCAGGCTGGCGCCGGCATCATCGTGAGCCCAGCGGCAGGAGCCGATGCTGTCGACGTGCCGGAACCGGCAAGCCTGGCACTGATGCTGGCAGGTATGCTGGGCGTTGGCGCAGCCCGCCGCCGCACCCGCTGATTGACCCAGCGCAGGGCGGCGCTGCCCGTCCTGCATAAGCCCAGGTGTTTCCACTTGGCGCCCGGTCCGATTGCGGTACAATCCTTGTGAACGGTCGTGCTTTTCCAGGCGGCCTAATAACAAGGAGACCACATGGACCTGCACTACTCGGACGACGACCTGGCCTTTCGCGACCAGGTCCGTTCCTTTCTCGATTCCCACCTGCCAAAAGACCTGCAAGCCAAGGTGCTCACTCACCTGCGCCTGACCAAGGACGACTTCGTCCGCTGGCACCGGATCCTTGCGCAGCAGGGCTGGGTAGCCCCTGGTTGGCCGGCCGAGTTCGGCGGTCCCGGCTGGACACCGATCCAGCGCCATATTTTCGAGGAAGAATGCGCACGGGCGGGTACGCCGCGCATCATGCCCTTCGGGATCGACATGGTGGCGCCGGTGATCATGGCCTTCGGTTCGCAGCAGCAGAAAGACCATTTCCTGCCGCGCATCCTGTCCTGCACCGACTGGTGGTGCCAGGGCTATTCCGAACCCGGCGCGGGCTCCGACCTCGCTTCGCTCAAGACCACCGCCACCCGCCACACCGATGCCGAGGGCGACCATTACATCGTCAACGGCCAGAAGACCTGGACCACGCTGGCCCAGCATGCAGACATGATCTTCTGCCTGGTGCGCACCGACAGCGGCGTGCGCAAGCAGGAGGGCATCTCCTTCCTGCTGGTCGACATGCATGCGCCGGGCGTTACCGTGCGCCCGATCATCATGCTCGACGAAGACCACGAAGTGAACGAAGTCTTCTTCGACAACGTGCGCGTGCCTGCGGCCAACCTTGTGGGCGAGGAAAACCGCGGCTGGACCTATGCCAAGTATTTGCTGGGCCACGAGCGCACCGGCATCGCGGCGGTCGGCCGCAGCAAGCGCGAACTGGCCTTCCTCAAGCGCCTGGCCCGGCGCGAACAAAAGAATGGCCGTCCGCTGCTCGAAGACCCGCTGTTCGCCGCCAAGGTGGCCGCGATCGAGATCGAACTGATGGCGCTCGAAATGACGGTGCTGCGGGTGCTGGCGCAAGCGAACAAGGCGCCAGGGCCCGAGGCGTCGGTGCTGAAGGTGCGCGGCACCGATATCCAGCAGGCGCTCACTGAGCTGATGCTGGAAGCGGCCGGCCCGATGGCGCTGCCCTTCGACGCGGCCTATCTCGAAGGCGAGAATGAACACAGCATCGCCGGCGACGACGATGCCGCGCCGCTGGCGCCGTACTACTTCAACTACCGCAAGACCTCCATCTATGGGGGGTCGAACGAAATCCAGCGCGGTATCATCACCCAGATGATCCTGGGCCTGTAAGGAGAGCCAGATGAACTTCAATCCCAAGGAAGAACAGGTCCAGTTTGCCGACGCACTGAAACGCTGGATCGGCCGCGACTACAGCTTCGAGCAGCGCCGCGCCATCATCGCGTCCCCGCAGGGCTGCTCGAACGAAGCCTGGGCCACGCTGGTGGAACTCGGCATGACGGCGCTGCCGGTGCCGGAAGAGCAGGGCGGCTTCAGCGGGGGCGCCACCGACATGTTTGTCGTGATGCGCGAACTCGGGCGCGGCCTGGTGGTGGAACCGTATTTCGCGACCGTGCTGGGGGCGAAATTCCTGGCCCTGGGCGGTGCGCATGGGGCGCTGCTGGAGGCGGTTGCGACAGGCGAGCTGAAGCTGGCTTGCGCGCTGGGCGAGCGCCAGTCGCGCCACGACCTTCGCGACATCGCCACCCGTGCCGAGGAAGTGGAAGGCGGATGGCGCCTGTCGGGCGAAAAAACGGTGGTGATCCATGGCTTGGAGGCCGGTGTGCTGGTGGTGTCCGCGCGCAGCAGCGGCGTCCAGCGCGACGAAGCTGGCATCACCCTGTTCGCGGTGCCGTTTGACGCGCCGGGCGTGCAGGTCACCGGCTACCGCAGCCTCGACGGCCTGCGCGCGGCAAATGTGCGCTTCGACGGCGCCCTGCTGCCGTCGGGCGCCGTCATCGGCTCGCCAGGCAGCGGCTGGGACATCCTGGAACATGCGGCCGATTACGGCGCTGGCCTGCTGTGCTTCGAGGCGCTCGGCGCGATGGAAGCGCTGTTCGACGCCACGCTGGACTACCTCAAGACGCGCCAGCAGTTCGGCGTGCCGATCGGAAAATTCCAGGCGCTGCAGCACCGCATGGCCGACATGTATATCCACCTGGAGCAGGCGCGCTCGATGGCGCTGCTTGCAGCAGTCAGGCTGGACGGCGGCGATCCTGCCGAGCGCCGCCGCGTGGTCTCCGCAGCCAAGTACCGGGTCGGCGAGGCGGCGCGCTTCATCGGCCAGCAGGCGGTGCAACTGCACGGCGGCATGGGCGTGACCGACGAGCTGGCGGCGGCGCATTATTTCAAGCGCCTCACCACCATCGACCTGAGCCTCGGCGACCGCGACCACCACCTGGCGCGTTTCATCGCCCAGCCGGGCTTCCAGGAGGCCGCGTGAGCGCAGTGCGCACGCAGTGGTACTTCGAGGATTTCCATGTCGGCCAGGAGCTCGACCTCGGTGAGCGCAATGTCAGCGAAGCGGAGATCATCGCCTTCGCCCGCGAATTCGATCCGCAGCCTTTCCACGTGGACAGGCAGACAGCTGCCGGCTCGATCTACGGCGGCGTCATCGCCAGCGGCTGGCATACCTGCAGCCTGATGATGCGGATGGTGGTCGACGGCATGATGTGCTCGGCGTCGAGCATGGGCTCGCCCGGCCTGGACGGCGTGCGCTGGCGGCACCCGCTGCGCGGTGGCGATACCCTCAAGGCGCGCTACCTGACCACCGCCGTCAAGGCCTCGGCCTCGAGGCCCGACCGCGGCGTGGTCTGGTCGACCTGGACCGCGACCAACCAGCATGGCGAAGAAATCTGCACCATCGACGGAATGGGCCTGTTCGGCCGCCGTCCCCCTGGCGGCCAGGGCTGACGCCAGCCACCGGCAGCCGGCGAGTCCTTCGCGGGCTTGCCGGCCTCACCTGTCCGTTCTCTTCCATTCCCGTTTGCCCGTGGTCCCCGCCACGGCGCATGTTTGCGCAAACGCAAACGAATCGATTCGGCTGAGCTCCTAAGCTGCACACTGGCCATCGGGGTGGGCGCTGCCCGCCGGTCCGCTGGTTTCGGAATTTTCCACACAGCGCAACTACAGGGGTGAACCATGAGCGAGAAAGGCAGCCAGCAACATACCCAACCGGGCGCAATGCCGAAAGGCGGGGCAATGGGCGGCGGCATGCCCACGCCATCGATGGGCGCGGCAGGCGGCGACACGATGCCGCGTCCCGGCCAGACCGGGGGCGCCACGGGCGGAACGGGAGCGGCGGATTCCATGCCGCGTCCCGGTGCACAGGGGGGCGGCGGGGGCGGAATGCCGCGGCCCGCGGGCATGGGCGGCGGGGGCGGCGGCGGCGGGGACATCCCGCGCTTCGTGCAGCCGGGCCGGCCATCCGGGCCTCAATACGAACCCGGCGTGGTCGAGGTCCAGTTCCGCGACGGCGTCCAGCCCAGCCTTTCCCACGACGGCACCAGCGTGGCCCTGTCGCTGCAGGCGCGGTCGGCGGGGCCGGATGGCGTCGGGCTGGATGCGGTCAACCAGATCCTGCAGCGCTACTGCCTGGTCAGCGCCGAGCCGACCTTCAACCGCACGCTCGAAGAAGGCGACAGCGCGCGCGCCACCGCCCTCCAGCAGGGCATCGACGTACCGCACCTGGCCGATTTCGTCACCCTGCGCTTCCCGCCGGACGCCGACGTCACCGAGATCGCCGCTGAACTCTGCAGCTCGCCGCAGGTGGCGCGCGCGGTCCCGGTGCCGACGGCCCGTCCGCCCATCGACGTGCTCGACGAAGCGCCGCCGCGCGCCGCGCGCCAGGACGATCCGCTGCGCGAGGGCGCCGGTGGCGAACTCTCCGAGCGTCCACGCGACCGTGAGGGCGCGCCGGCCGGGCCGCTGTCCGAACCGCTGGTCGGTTCCAGCGACCAGGCCGTCATCGACCCGAACACCGGGCTCGAGAACCAGTGGTATATCTTCCGCTGCCGCGCCAACCACGCCTGGAGCATGTCTTCGGGTGCGAACGTCGTCATCGCCGACGTCGACTGGGGCTACCGGACCGGCCACGAAGACCTGGCGCCGCACCTGGCCAAGACCTATAACGCGGTCGACGGCTCCGGCACCGTGAATACCGGCGGCTCGATCTACCACGGCACCGGCGTGCTCGGGCTCACCGGCGCCGTGGCCAACGGCAAGGGCATGGCGGGCTTCGGCTTCGATTCCGAACTCTGGGGCATCCAGGGCGACACCGGCCCCGGCGCTCCGCTCGGCGGCAATGCCTGGGCGCGCGGGATCGACTGGGTCCGCACCACCAACAGCGGCGGCAAGCGCAAGATCGTCATCCTCGAGGTGCAGACCGGCGCCTTCGGCAACTACGAGCAGGTTCCGTCGGTCAATGCGGCAATCAAGACCGCGATCGCGGCCGGCGTGGTGGTCTGCGTCGCGGCCGGTAATGGCGACCGCGACGCCGGCATCGACGATGCCGGCAACCCGATCCCGGCAACCGGCTCCATCCTGGTCGGCGCCACCGCCTACGACCCGGTCACCAACCCGCGCGCCTGGTTCAGCAATTTCGGCCCCAACATCGTCGTCGCCGCGCCCGGAGACTCGGACCACGACGTGACCTGCCACAGCGCCTCCGATTCCAGCTACAGCAACCATTTCGGCGGCACCTCCGGCGCCACGCCGAAAGTGGCAGGCGTGGCGGCGCTGATGCTGTCGGCGAATCCCTCCCTGACGCACGCCCAGGTGCGCGACCTGCTCAACTCCACCGGCTCATTGGTGACGACCACGGCCGGCAAGCCCCTGGGCCGGTTCCTCAACGCCGAAGCGGCCGTGCGGGCGGCACGTTCCGGCGTCACCGGCCGCATGGAAGTGTTCGCGCGCGGCACCGACAAGGCGGTCTGGCACCTGTGGCAGACCGCGCCCAGCAATGGCTGGAGCGGCTGGGCCTCGCTTGGCGGCTGGGTCGACATCATCCGCAGCGCGCGCAATGCCGACGGCCGCCTGGAAGTGTTTGCCCGCGGCGCCGACAAGGCCGTCTGGCACCGCTGGCAGACCGCGCCCAACAATGGCTGGAGCGACTGGCATTCGCTGGGCGGCTGGGTCGACCTGATCGAGGTCGGCCAGAACCAGGACGGCCGGCTGGAGATCTTCGCGCGCGGATCCGACAGGGCCCTGTGGCACCGCTGGCAGACCGCGCCAAGCAATGGCTGGAGCGAGTGGGCCTCGATGGGCGGCTGGATCGACCGGCTCTCCATTGGCCAGAACCAGGATGGCCGCATCGAGGTCTTTGCGCGCGGCGGCGACGGCGCCCTGTGGCACAACTGGCAGACCGCGCCCAACAATGGCTGGAGCGGCTGGGCCTCGATGGGCGGCTGGATCGACATGATCGACGTCGGGCGCAACCAGGACGGACGGCTCGAAGTGTTCGCCCGCGGCTCCGACGCCGCACTCTGGCACATCTGGCAGACCGCCCCGAACAATGGCTGGAGCAGCTGGAACTCGCTGGGAGGCTGGATCGACCAGATCGCGGTCGGCCAGAACCTCGATGGACGGCTGGAGGTGTTCGCACGCGGTTCCGACAAGGCCGTGTGGCACCGCTGGCAGACCGCGCCCAATAACGGCTGGAGCAACTGGAACTCGCTGGGCGGCTGGGTCGACCGGCTGTTCGTCAGCAATAATGCAGACGGCCGGATGGAGTTGTTCGCGCGCGGCGCCGACAAGGCCTTGTGGCACCGCTGGCAAACGGCGCCGAACAACGGCTGGAGCAACTGGGGTAGCCTCGGTGGGGTGATCGACTCGGTCGAGGTGGGGCAGAACGCGGGCTAGGGCCGCATGTCTGTCAATCCAGCTGAACTTGCAGGGTGGGCAGGGTGATTTCGGGCAATGCCCGGAATCACGAACGCCCACGCGGTGATCGTTTGGGCGGGATCTGCCGCACGGGCAGTCGCGCTGTGATTTGAACGCGTGGGCGTAATTCCGGGCATTGCCCTAATGCCAGTCAATTAGTGAGAACCGTAGCGTGGGCGGCTTGTAACCCGGGCCACTGGACCCGGTTACCCCACGCAGTGATAGTTGCAATATGAGCCGACGCGCGGGCTGCAGCACCGTAGTTTGAACGCGTGGGCAAGGTAAATCAGGCCAATGCCCTAATGCCAGTCAACTAGTGAGAACCGTAGGGTGGGCGGCTTGTAACCCGGGCCACTGGCCCCGGTTACCCCACGCGGTGGCAGTTGCAATATGAGCCAGCGCACTGGCTGCAGCACCATAGTTTGAACGCGTGGGCAAGGTAATTCAGGGCAATGCCCTGAATTACGAATTGCCCACCCTACGAGTCACCGGCGGCTCGGCTCTTAAGTGACCGGCATTAGGCAATGCCCTGAATTACGAATTGCCCACCCTAAGAGTAACCGGCGGCTCTTATGTGATCGGCATTAGGGTATTGCCCAAAATAACCCTGCCGACGCTACGAGTAACGAGCGACTCTTCACTGATCGGCAGGCTGAGGCAACGGGTAACCCGCGTTGGGGCGTGGGTCACCCCATGCCCCAGCCTTGCTTGCTAGGCTTTCGGCGCTGCGTACTTCGCCAGTTCGAGCTTGGCCACGGCATTCCGGTGCACTTCATCCGGCCCGTCGGCCAGGCGCAGCGTGCGGTTGCCGGCCCATTGATAGGCGAGAGGGAAGTCGTCCGACACGCCGGCCGCGCCGTGGGCCTGGATCGCCCAGTCCAGCACGTCCTGGGCCACCGTCGGCGCCAGCACCTTGATCATCGCGATCTCGGCGGCGGAGTGCTTGTTACCAACCGTGTCCATCATGTAGGCGGCTTTCAGGGTCAGCAAGCGGGCAGTATCGATGCGGATGCGCGATTCGGCGATGCGCTCGCGCCAGACACCTTGCTCTGAAATCTTGCGTCCGAAGGCCACGCGCGCCTCCAGGCGTTTGCACATCAGTTCGAGCGCGCGCTCGGCCACGCCGATGGCGCGCATGCAGTGGTGGATGCGGCCCGGGCCGAGGCGGCCCTGGGCGATCTCGAAGCCGCGGCCTTCGCCCAGCAGCATGTTCGCGGCCGGCACCCGCACGTTCTCGAACAGGATCTCGCAGTGGCCGTGCGGGGCGTCGTCGTAGCCGAACACCGGCAGCGGGCGCAGGATGGTAATGCCCGGGGTGTCGGCCGGGACCACGATCATCGACTGCTGCTGGTGGCGGGCGGCACCCGGATCGGTCTTGCCCATCACGATGAAGACCTTGCAGCGCGGGTCGCCGGCGCCCGAGATCCACCACTTGTGGCCGTTGATCACGTAGTCGTCACCAATACGCTCGATGCGGGTGGCGATATTGGTCGCATCCGAGGACGCGACGTCCGGCTCGGTCATGGCAAAGGCCGAGCGCATCTCGCCGCGCAGCAGCGGTTCCAGCCACTCGCGCTTGAGGTCTTCCGATGCGTAGCGCTCCAGCGTTTCCATGTTCCCGGTGTCGGGCGCGGAGCAGTTGAAGACTTCCGGCGCCCACGGCACCCGGCCCATGATCTCGCACAGCGGGGCGTAGTCGAGGTTGGACAGGCCTTCCGGCGCGCGGGCCGACTTAGGAAGGAACAAATTCCACAATCCGGCTTCGCGCGCCAGCGGCTTGAGGCGCTCGATCAGGCCAAGGGGCAGCCAGCGCGTGCCCTTGTCGCGCGCGTTGGCCGCGATTTCATCAAGGAAGGCGCTTTCGTTCGGATAAATGTGCTCGTCCATGAAGGCGAGCAGGCGCGCCTGCAGTTCCTGGCAGCGTGCAGAGTAGGCAAAATCCATGTGCGTGTCCTTGTAATCGGTTCAGGTGTCAGCTGCAACGGTCAGCTACGGCTGCGCGTTGCGAACTGCCATGCCATCTCGGCCATTGGCCGGGCGGCCTTGCCGTTCTCCAGGGCCTGGGCGCTGGAGGCGGTGCCGTCGGTGTAGCGCTTCATGATGCCCTGCATGATGCCGGCCAGGCGGAACATGTTGTAGGCCAGGTAGAAATCGAAATCTTCGGCGCGGATGGTCTTGCCGGTGCGCTCGCAATACCGGGCCACGTAGTCATCGAGCGACGGGATGCCGAGCCCTTCCAGGTCCAGTCCCGCGATGCCGCGGAATTTGCCGGGCGGGATGTGCCAGCTCATGCAGTGATAGGAGAAATCCGCCAGCGGATGGCCCAGGGTCGACAACTCCCAGTCGAGCACGCCGATGATGCGCGGTTCAAGCGGGTGGAAGATCAGGTTGTCGAGCCGGTAGTCGCCGTGCACGATGCTGGTGTCTTCGCCGGGCGGGATATTCTGCGGCAGCCATTCGATCAGGCGGTCCATCGCCTCGATGGATTCGGTGGCGGACGCCTGGTACTGCCTTGTCCAGCGCTCGATCTGGCGCGCAAAATAATTGCCCGGCTTGCCGTAGTCCCCCAGCCCGATGGCGGTATAGTCGGTGGTATGGAGCAGGGCGATCACGCGGTTCTGTTCGTCGTAGATGGCGGCGCGTTCAGAAGGCGTCATGCCCGGCAGCGACTGGTCCCACAGCACCCTGCCTTCGACGAATTCCATGACAAAGAATGCGCGGCCGATCACGGCTTCGTCCAGGCACAGGGCCAGCTGGCGCGGCACCGGGAAGCCGGCGCCATGCAGCGCTCCCATCACGCGGAACTCGCGGTCGATGGCGTGGGCCGAAGGCAGCAGCTTGGCCGCCGGACCGGGCTTGGTGCGCAGCACATACTGCTTGCCCCCGCAGGACAGCTTGAAAGTGGGATTCGACTGGCCGCCCTTGAACTGCTCGACCTCCAGGGTGACACCCTGGCCGCCGGGATAGCCTTCCACCTGGGCGCGCAGGTAGGCGTCCAGCGCATCGACATCGAATTTCTGGCGTTCTGCTACCTGCATGGTGCCCATCATTTCCTCGAACATCGCGTCTCCGTTGTTAGGGTTGTCCTTCATTCTAGCCCGGTTGGGCAGCAATGTGTACGGGCGTGCTATTTTGAATAAAAAACTTAACGCCCCTTGCGGTATTGCTCGAACAATTGCTCCATCGTGGTGGTGCGCGCGCCCGGCTGAAGCGGCCCCGGCGGCACGTAATTCACGAAGCGGACCACCCAGTCGCGCCGGTCCTCGCCGACGTCGAGCGCATTGATGCAGCCGGCGGCTTGCGACAGGCCGCCGAGGAACCGGCGCTGCCCCGTGAGGGCCAGCGACAGGATCGCGCAGTTCACGCCGCCATGCAGCACCAGCAGGATGGTGTCCCAGTCGTCCCTGGCGCGCAGGCGGTCGATTGCCGGGTGCACTCGTTCCATCATCTCGCCGACCGACTCGCCGCCGAGGAAGCGCTGGTCTTCGTCCACCACGCCCTCGAAGGCGCCGGTGAAGGCGCGCCGCAATTCGTCGGTGGGGATGGTCGACAGGCGCCCGCCGCGGATCTCGTGCAGTTCGCTCCATACTTCCGGCACGAGGTCCTGTTGCGAAGCAGCCAACACCCGCTGCGCCGTCTCCACGGTGCGCGGCAGTCCGGACACAATCACGCGATCGAAACGCACCCCGGCGTCGAAGAAGGCATGGCCGGCGGCGTCGGCCTGGGCCTGGCCGGTTTCGTTGAGCGCCACGGATTCGGGCAGGTAGGGTTTGCCGCTGTCGTCGAAATAGGTCACGCTGCCGTGCCGCATCAGGTAGATGCGGCGGCGTTGCGCACGGGCGCCGGGGTCGGTCATGGAGTCTCCTTGAATGCTCATGGCAGGCCGGGAAGCCTGCGGTCATTGTCAGCTTGTCCAGCGATCTTACACGCCATGCCCTGGCGGCGAGGCGAAACGGCGACACTTTGTCGGCCGACCACTAATTCCAACAGTCAATTTATTCCGGTTCTGGCATAAAATGTTCGTCGCAAGATATAAAACAAGGGATGTTCATGGCAAGGCCGGAAAAAATTCGCCTGGGCGAGGTGCTGATCCAGCAAAAGCTGCTGTCCGAAGAGCAGTTGATGCAGGCGCTGGCGGACCAGAAGCGCACCGGGCGCAAGCTGGGCCGCGTGTTCGTCGAGAGCGGCTTCGTGACCGAAGAGCAGATCTCGGGCGCACTGGCACGCCAGCTGAACATCCCTTACATCCACCTCAAGTTCTACAACATCAACGCCGAGCTGGTGCGCCTGCTGCCGGAAACGGCGGCGCGGCGCTTTCGCGCGCTGGTGCTGGAAGAGCGCCGCGAGACCATGCTGGTGGGCGTGTCCGACCCGACCGACCTGTTTGCCTACGACGAGATCGCGCGCCTGCTGAAAAAAGGCGTCGAGCTGGCGGTGGTCAACGAGACCGAAGTGCTGGCCGCGATCGACCGCATCTACCGCCGCACCGGCGAGATCACCGACTTCGCGCGCGAGGTCGAGGCCGACCTGGGCGACACCTCGATCGACTTCGGCGCGCTGGCCGCCAACCCGGGGCTGGAAGAAGCTCCGATCGTCAAGCTGCTGCAATCGGTGTTCGACGATGCCGCGCAGGTGCGCGCCTCCGACATCCACATCGAGCCGCAGGACGGCCGCCTGCAGATCCGCTTCCGTATCGACGGCGTGCTGCACCTGCAGACCGAAGCCGACATCAAGGTCGCCACGCCTCTGGCGCTGCGCCTGAAGCTGATGGCCGACCTCGACATCTCGGAAAAGCGCCTGCCCCAGGATGGCCGCTTCGCCGTGAAAGTGCGCAACCAGCGTATCGACGTGCGTATCTCGACCATGCCGACCCAGTACGGCGAATCGGTGGTCATGCGTTTGCTGAACCAGGGCGGCACCACCCTGCGCCTGGATGCGATCGGGATGCCGCCGCGGATCGTCGAGCGCTTCCGCGCGCTGGTCCAGCGCCCGAATGGCCTGGTGCTGGTCACCGGCCCGACGGGTAGCGGCAAGACCACCACTTTATATAGTGCCTTGTCCGAACTGAACTCGGTCGAGAAGAAGCTGATCACGGTTGAAGACCCTGTGGAATACCGGCTGGCCGGCATCAACCAGGTGCAGGTGAACGACAAGATCGAGCTGTCGTTTGCGCGCGTGCTGCGTTCCGCGCTGCGCCAGGATCCCGACATCGTGCTGGTGGGCGAGATGCGCGACCAGGAAACCGCCCAGATCGGCCTGCGCGCCGCCATGACCGGCCACCTGGTGCTGTCGACCCTGCACACCAACGATGCGGCCAGCACGCCGCTGCGCCTGATGGACATGGGCGTGCCGCGCTACATGGTGGGCGGCTCGCTGCAGGCCGTGCTGGCGCAGCGCCTGGTGCGGGTGATCTGCGAAAGCTGCAGCACGCCTTACCAGCCCACTCCAAACGAAGTTACCTGGCTGCAGCCCGAGCTGGGCCAGCATGCCGCCACCACCCAGTTCTTCCACGGGAAGGGCTGCTCGCACTGCAATGGCACGGGCTTCCGCGGCCGTACCGGCGTCTACGAGCTGCTCGAAATGACGCGCGCCGTGACCGATGCCGCCAACCACCCGGACCCGGCGCACTTTTTGAAAGTCGCGCATGCCGCGATGGAAGGCGAGACCCTGCGCCGCCACGGCGTGCAGCTGGCGGTGCAGGGCCGCACGACCATCGCCGAAGCGATGCGCATCAGTAACCAGCTCGACGACTGATGGCCTTCTTTGCCTACAAGGCGCGCGATGCGCGCGGCGAACTCCTGCAGGGCATCCTGGAAGGCGCCGACAGCGGGGCAGTTGCCGACCAGCTGTTCGGCAGCGGCGCCACGCCAATCGAGATCAACCCGAGCCGCAAGGGGCCGGCGTCGAAGGAAGGGGGCGCATGGGCGCGCCTGACCGAAAAGAAGGTCACGTCGATGGACGTGCAGCTGTTCAGCCGCCAGATCTACACCCTGCTCAAGTCCGGTGTGCCGATCATGCGCGGGCTGGCGGGGCTGCAGGAGTCCTGCGTCAACAAGACCTTCGGCCGGGTCATCAAAGACCTGCGCGAATCGCTCGATGCCGGCCGCGAGCTTTCTAGCTCGATGGCGCGCCACCCGGCCGTGTTCAATACCTTCTACCTGTCGATGGTGCGGGTGGGCGAGATGACCGGCCGCCTGGAAGAGATCTTCCTGCGCCTGTTCGACCACCTCGAATTCGACCGCGACATGCGCGAGCGCGTCAAGACCGCGCTGCGCTACCCGAGCTTCGTGATCGCCGCGATGGTCATCGCCATGGTCATCGTGAACATCTTCGTGATCCCGAGTTTTACCTCAGTGTTCAAGCAGTTCGGGGCCGAGTTGCCGTTGATGACGCGGGTCCTGGTCGGGACATCCAAATTCACCGTCGATTACTGGCCGCTGATGGCAGGCGTCGCGGCCGGCGCGGTGCTGGGCTTCCACAAATGGACCCGTACCGCGAAAGGCCTGCTGGCCTGGGACCGCTACAAGCTGCGCCTGCCGATCGCGGGCAAGATCATCCACAAGGCAACGATGGCGCGCTTCGCCCGCAGCTTCGCGCTGTCGATGCGCAGCGGCGTGCCGATCGTGCAGGCGCTGACGGTGGTGTCGCAGACCTCCGACAACGCGTACCTGAGTTCGCGCATCGAGCAGATGCGCGACGGCGTCGAGCGCGGCGAGAGCATCACGCGCACTGCGACCGCCGCCAACGTGTTCACCCCGATCGTGCTGCAGATGATCGCGGTCGGCGAGGAATCCGGTTCGCTCGACGAGCTGATGGACGAAATCGCCCAGATGTACGAGCGCGAGGTCGATTACGAACTCAAGACCCTGTCGAGCCAGATCGAGCCGATCCTGATCACCTTCCTCGGTGCCATGGTGCTGGTGCTGGCGCTCGGCATCTTCCTGCCGATCTGGGACCTGGGCAAAGCGGCCCTGCATCCGAAATGAGGCGGGGACCGCAGCCGGCAAAAGGCGCAGGGCTCAGGCGCGGACTGAGCCGCATCGAATGCGCCGTCCTGGCTGTGCTGGCGCTGCTGGTGGCGGGGTGGATGCTGGCCAGTCTGCTCGAATACCGCGCGTTGCTGGAGCGTGCCGCGGCGATGCAGGTGGTGTCGGCTGCCCGCACGGCCATGGCGGTGCGGGTGGCACGCATGGCCGGCAGCGGCGGGGCGGGGGCGCTCGAAGCGCTGGCGCAGGAAAATCCGGTGACTTGGCTGGCCCAGCCGCCAAAGAATTACCAGGGCGAGTACTACCGCCCGGACCCCGGCACCATCAAGCCCGGGCACTGGTATTTTGACCCTTCTGATAAGAGCATCAACTTTTTGCAAAGTAACGACACTTTTTCTCCAAGGACATCAAAATTGCTTAAGTTCAAGGTAGAATTGTTGCGTGAGCTTGCTCCGGCCGGCAGGGATGGACGGAACGTAGCGATTCTCGGGCTGGTGCTTGGTCAGGTAGTCGACCGGGTGGCCTCCAATAACCACTAAAAAACGCGGGTCGTCCGCACCATTTTCTTCAACGGAGAGAGCTTAATGAACAAGAATTTCAAGGCCGGTAAGCAGGGCGGTTTCACCCTGATCGAACTGATCGTCGTGATCGTTATCCTCGGCATCCTGGCCGCGACCGCGCTGCCGCGTTTCGCCAACCTGGGGGGCGACGCCCGCGAAGCCAGCCTGCGCGCAGCCCGCGGTGCACTGGCTTCGACCTCGGCCATGGTGCACTCGGAAGCCCTGGTGAACGGTATTCTTGTCGGTAACGTGGTTCTTGAAGGTTCTAACGTGACTCTGGCCAACGGCTACCCGGCAGTGGGTACGCTGGCCCAGGCACGCCTCTTCGCTACCGCCGCTGGTCTTGGCGCAAACGACTACACGATCACGATGCCGGCCGCTGGCCGCCTGCAGGTCACCCCGGCGGGCGTCGCTGCTGCAAACGTGGCGAATTGCAGCGTCATCTACACCCCGTCGACCGTGCCGAACACCGCGCCGGTTTTCACCACGCTGCCAGCCAACGGCAACTTCATCTGCGAATAAGCTGACGAAGCGGCTGCGATATGCTGTACAGGTCCGGCCCCGGAGCCGGACCTGCCACCACCCTGGACACCATGCGGAACCCGATACGGTTTCGGCACCGGTCGCCAGGGTGGTTTCACGTTGGGCAACCTGATCGTCCTGATCGTTTGCAGCCGCCGCCCTGCGACTGCACAATCCAGCCAAATGCTTGCGGATACGCCAGCCAACCTTGCGTTCTTTTCCCCCGGAAGATGCCAGTTCGCCGTCCCGGCCGCGTATTGACAACGAAAAGCCGGGTCAAGAGCGAGAAAGGCGTTTGTTTTCCGTCGTTTTGCGCCTTTTTTTGATCGGTTGGCGCTGGTCTTGAATATAATCAAGTCTTTGAGACTAAATCATTTCTTCGCCGACAGGACAGTTGCCGCTTGATGCGTTTTTTTAAGAAAGCCAAAAAGAAGGAAGGGTGGATGATCTTCGCCGTCCAGCGCGATGGCGTCGCCGTAACCAGCGTCAAGCACGCCGGCGAGGGCAAGCCGTTCGTGCGCTTTGCGCGCTTTCTTCCCGGCCAGCCTGATGCCGTGCTGGACAAGGCCGGCCGCGAAGGGCAGGCCAATGCCTACCGCTGCGCCACCCTGCTGGCCGGCGGCGAATATCAGGTCATTAGCGTCGAGTCTCCCAATGTGCCGAAAGAAGAGATGCGCACGGCCATCCGCTGGCGCCTGAAGGACATGCTCGACTTCCCGGTGGCCGAGGCCACGGTCGACGTGCTGGACATCCCGGTGGAGCAGGGCGCGCGCGCCCAGCAATCGACCTTCGCCATCGCTGCGCGCAACAGCGTCATCGCCCCGCGCCAGAAGCTGTTCCTCGACGCCAGGATCGACCTGGGCGTGATCGACATTCCCGAAATGGCACAGCGTAATATCTCGGCCATGCTGGAACCCGAAGGACGCGGGGTGGCGATGCTGTCCTTCGGCCCCGACGGCGGGCTGCTGACGGTCTCGTTCCGTGGCGAGCTCTACCTCTCGCGCCGCTTCGACGTCACGCTCGACCAGCTGCTCGAGCAGGACCACGAGCGCAAGCATGCGTCCTTCGACCGCATCACGCTCGAGCTGCAACGCTCGCTCGACAACTTCGAGCGCCAGTTTTCCTTCATCAGCGTGTCGAAGCTGCTGCTGGCGCCGTCCCCGGTGACCGGCCTCGACGAATACCTGTCGAGCAACATGTACATGCCGGTCGAGACGCTCGACCTGGCCAGCGTCTTCGATTTCACCGACACCCCGGAACTTGCCGAAACGGCGCAGCAGGCGCGCTTCTTCCTGCCGCTGGGCGCGGCCCTGCGCACGGAGGCTGCGGCATGAGCGGGCAGCTGCGCCAGCAAGTCAACCTGTTCAACCCGGCCTTCCTGCCGCAGAAGAAGGTTCTTACCGCGCCGATGATGGGCGCCGCGCTGCTGGTGCTGGTTGCCGGTATCGCGGGCCTGGGCGTGGTGCTGCGCGCGCAGACGGTGCGGATGCAGGCGGAGGCCGACGCCGGCGCCACCGAGCTGGCGCGCAAGCAGGCGCGCCTGGCCACGGTGAACGCCCAGTTCGCGCCGCGCCAGAAGACCGCCGACATGGATGCCCAGGTGCTCGAGGCCGAAGCCCAGCTGGCGGCCTTGCGCAAGGTGTCCGGTGTACTCCAGCGCGGTGAGCTCGGCGACACCAGCGGCTTCGCCGGCTATTTCCAGGCTTTTGCCCGCCAGAGCGTGCCGGGCCTGTGGCTCACCAGCGTGAGCATTGCCGGCAAGGACATCGGCCTCAAGGGCCGCACGACCGACCCGGCCCTGGTGCCCGGCTATATCGGCCGCCTGACCCGGGAACCGCTATTGCAGGGCAAGTCGTTCGCCAGCCTCCAGATCGGCCAAGCCGAGGCGCTGACCCGGACCGACGCCGACGGCAAGCAGGTGAAGACGCCGGCGCCGTATGTGGAATTCAGCCTGCAGTCGACGACGGCAACGCCGGAAGCGACGCGTCCATGAAACAGCGCCTGATCCAGCTCGCCGCCCGCATCGAGGCGCTGACCCTGCGCGAGCGGGCCTTGAGCTTCGCCGCCGCGGTGACGGTGATTGCCTTTGTGGGCTTCGAGCTGGTGCTGTCGCCGATCTACCGCGAGCAGGATGCCTTGCTCGAGCAGATCCTCCAGCAGCGCAACAACATGATGGGCATCGATGCCGAAATCATCGCGAAAGTCGAAGCCTACCAGGTGGACCCGGACGTGCCGGCCCGCACCCGGCTTGAATCGGTCAAGCAGGAAACCGCGCGACTGGGCGAATCGCTGCTGGCGATGCAGCACGGGCTGGTGCCGCCGGAGCGCATGGCGCCGCTGGTCGACGCCATCCTGCGCGCCAACGGCCGCCTGCAGCTCGTCTCCATGCGCACGCTGCGGGTGGAGGCGATTTCGGGACGCCCGGCCGCCGCTGGCGCCGCTCCTGCGGCAGCTTCCGCTGCGGCCGCGGCGCCCGACGCCGCGGCGCCCACGGCGGTTCCAGACGCCGATACCGGCAAGCCTGCCGACATGCTGTACCGCCACGGGGTCGAAGTGACCGTCCGCGGCAATTACCTTGACATGGTTAACTACATGAGCGCACTCGAAGCGATGCCGACCCGGCTGTTCTGGGGCAAGGCACAGCTCGACGTGGAGGAATATCCGGCCTCCCGCCTGACGCTGACGCTCTATACCCTGAGCCTCGACCGGAATTGGATGAAGCTGTGAAGACACTGACCGCACTGACCCTGGCCACCTTGATGCTGGCCTCCATGAATGCAGGCGCGCAGGCGCTGGCCGACCCGACCCGTCCAGGCGCCACGCCTGGAGCACGCGCCGGCGACGGCACTGCCGGCGATGGCTTGCCGCGCCTGCAGTCGGTGCTGATCTCGCCGCGCCAGGGTGGCCGCCACGTCGCCGTGATCGACGGCGAGACCGTGCGCCTGGGCGGAAGATACAAGGGCGCGCGCGTGGCGCGCATGACCCAGACCGAGGTCGAACTGGTGCGCGGGCGCGAGCGCCAGGTGCTGCGCCTGGACCTTGACCGGGTGCCGGACACCGTGCCGGCCGCAGTGCTGCCCGCGACCGCGGGCGCATCCGCACCACAGCTGAACTGAGGAACAAACGATGCGGACCTTCCTGCTGATCCCTGGCGCCGTCCTTGGCGCGCTGCTGCTGGCCGGCTGCCAGAGCACGCCCCGGCACGACACCTATGACGCGATCGGCCGCGAGATGGCGCGCGCCAGCAGCCAGCAGGGCGCCGCGCCTGCGATGGACGACGCCGTGGCCAATGCGCTGCTGCCGCCGGCCGCCGCGCTGGCCAGCACCCTGCCCAAGGCCCGCCCCGCGCTGGAGGAACGCTTCAACGTCTCGTTCAACAACGTCCCGGCGCAGCAGTTCTTCCGCTCGATCGTGGCCGGCACCCGCTACAACATGCTGGTGCATCCTGACGTCGGCGGCAGCATCAGCGCCAACCTGAAGGACGTCACCCTGCTCGAGACGCTCGAGGCGGTGAAGGAGATGTACGGCTACGACTACCGCATCGACGGCACCCGCATCACCATCCGCCCGCTCACCATGCAGACCCGGATGTTCCATGTGAACTACCTGACCTCGCAGCGCCGCGGCAGCTCCAACCTGCGCGTGACCTCGACCTCGGTGCAGAGCGCCGGCACCAGCAGCAGCGGCGGCGCCGGGGACACAGGCAGCGGCCAGCAGAACCAGGGCACTACCGGCAACGGGCCCCAGAATGGCGCCCAGAGCCAGGCCCAGAGCACCGACGTCAGCACCACATCGGTCAACGACTTCTGGGGCGACCTGAAGGCGTCGGTCGAAGCCATCGTCGGCTCCAAGGACGGCGGGCGCAGCGTCGTGATCAGCCCGCAGTCGGGCGTGCTGGTGATCCGCGCCATGCCGGACGAACTGCGCAACGTCGACATGTACCTCAAGGCGACCCAGCTGTCGGTCGACCGCCAGGTGATCCTGGAAGCGAAGATCCTCGAAGTCGAGCTGAACGACCGCTTCCAGAGCGGCATCAACTGGGCCTCGTTCGCCTCGTTCCGCGGCTCGCACGCCAACCGGGTCTCGACCGGCATGATCGGGCCGGGCGCGAACCTTGCCCCGCTGCCCTTCGATGGCGGCCAGCCGGCCGTCATCAACAACGGCAACGGCCTGAGCGCGAGCACCGGCTTCTCGCTGTCGCAGGCCGCGAATGCCGCCGGCTCGCTGTTCGGCTTCGCCTTCCAGACCAATAATTTCGCGGCCCTGATCACCTTCCTCGAATCGCAGGGCACCGTGCACGTGCTGTCGAGCCCTCGGGTGGCAGCGATGAACAACCAGAAGGCCGTGCTGAAGATCGGCACCGACGAATTCTTCGTCACCGGCATCACGACCACCACCGACAATACCGCCGCGGGCAGCAGCACCACGCCGAGCGTCACGCTGCAGCCTTTCTTCTCGGGCGTGGTGCTGGACGTGACGCCGCAGATCGACGACAAGGGCAACATCCTGCTGCACGTGCATCCGTCGGTGAGCCAGGTGACCACCGTGAACAAGGGCGTCAACCTGGGCAGCGCCGGTACGCTCAACCTGCCGCTGGCCTCTTCGAGCACATCGGAACTGGACAGCATCGTGCGCGGCCAGAACGGCCGCGTGGTCGCGATCGGCGGCCTGATGCGCCAGTCCTCGAGCGGCGATACCGACCAGCTGCCGGGCGCCGACCGGGTGCCGGTGCTTGGCGCGCTGTTCCGCAACAAGAACCGGGTGAACCAGAAGCGCGAGCTGGTGGTGCTGATCAAGCCGACCATCGTCGAAGGCGCCAATGACTGGAGCCAGGATTTGCTGGACACCAGCCGCCGCATCGACAGCCTGAATCCGGCCGGCCAGGGCGTGACCCGTTCCACCACCTCGCCATCGGGCCGCAAGTAATGTACGCAGCACATTTCGGCCTGCGCGAGCCGCCCTTCGGGATCACCCCGGACACCAGCTTCTTCTTCGGCAGCCCGCGCTCGCAGGAAGCCCTGAACACGCTGCTGGTCGCGGCCCGCAGCGGCGAAGGCTTCATCAAGATCACCGGCGAAGTCGGCACCGGCAAGACGCTCCTGTGCCGCAAGTTCATGGCGACGCTGGGCGACGGCTTCGTGACGGCCTACATCCCGAACCCATACCTCGAGCCGCGCACCCTGATGCTGGCGCTGGCCGACGAACTCGAAATCGCACTCGAACGCGACGTCGACCAGCACCAGCTGCTCAAGGCGATCAATGGCCGCCTGCTGGCGCTGGCCGGACACGGCCTGCAGGTGGTGCTGTGCCTGGACGAAGCGCAGGCGATTCCGGTGGAGAGCCTGGAAGCGCTGCGGCTCTTGACGAACCTCGAGACCGAGAAGCGCAAGCTGCTGCAGATCGTGCTGTTCGGCCAGCCGGAACTGAACCGCAAGCTGGAACTGGACCAGATCCGCCAGCTGGCCCAGCGCATCACCTTCCATTACCACCTTGGCCCGCTCTCGCGCGACGACCTGGATTATTACGTGGCGCACCGGCTGCGCGTGGCCGGCTTTACTGGCGCGCGCCTGTTTTCACCAAGCGCGATCCGCCGGCTGTTTACGTATAGCCGCGGGGTGCCGCGCCTGGTGAACATCCTCGCGCACAAGTCGCTGATGCTGGCCTACGGGCAGGGCAAGCAGCAGGTGGGCGGCGGCCACGTCATGACGGCGGTGATCGACACCGTCGGCGCCAAGCGCCGCTACTGGCCCTGGCTGGCCGCCAGCGGCGTGCTGGCCGGCGCGGCCGCCGGCATTGCATGGGCATTCGTACGATGAGCCTGATCAACAAGATGCTTCAGGACCTCGATGCGCGTGGCGGCCATCCCGGCCCCGCGGCCGTGTCGCACGAGATCAAGACCGTGCTGCCCCCGGAGCGTAGCTTTCCGTGGCTGCGCGTGGCGCTGCTCGGGGGGCTGGTGGCGGTGCTGGGCGGGTCGGGGTATGTGGTCTGGCGCATGCAGCAGGGTGGGGCGGTGCCTGCAGCCGTGCCGGTGAAGCCTGTGGCGGCGCCGGTTGGGTTCCCGGTGGCTGCGCCTGCTCCGGCTCCAGAAGTCATCGCGCCGGTGCAGTCGGGAACGCCGCCGCTCGCTGCTCCTCCGCCGATCGCCGCGCCGGTAGTCGAACAGGCGCCGGTCGTTGAGCAGGCGCCCGTGCCGTCCGAACCTGAACCCGTTGTTGCAGCGCCGCCGGAGCCGAAGAAAGCGGCGGAGGCCAAGCCGCCGAAAGCCGAACCGAAGCCGGTGAAGAAGGAAGCGCCGGCGCGCAAGCGCGAGCCGGTCAAGGCGGAGCCGGCTGCCAAGGTGCCTGCAAAAGCGGAGGCGCCCGCGAAGACGGTTGCGAAACCCGCCGTCCCAGCCAAGGCAGCTGTCGGGCGCGTGGAAACGACCCCGCAGCGCGCCGAGAACGGCTACCGCCGTGCGCTCGCGAGCCTGGACGAGGGCCGCGTGAGCGAAGCCATTGGCCACCTGCAGGGTGCGCTGCGCGCCGATCCGCGCCACGAGGCCTCGCGCCAGACCCTGGTCAGCCTGCTGATCGAAGCCAAGCGTCCGGACGAGGCGATGCGCCAGCTGCAGGCCGCACTGGCGCTGGATGCACGCCAGCCGGCGCTGGCGATGCTCCTGGCGCGCCTGCAGATCGAACGCGGCGGGCCGGCCATCGACACCTTGCTGCGTACCTTGCCGTCTGCTGCTGGCAATGGCGAGTATCACGCCTTCCTCGCCGGCGCGCTGCAGCGCGAGCAGCGGCATCGTGAAGCGGTCGAGCATTACCAGGCGGCGCTGCGGACCGCGCCGCAGAACGGCGTGTGGTGGATGGGACTGGGGATTTCGCTGCAGGGTGAGAAGCGCAATGCCGAGGCGGCGGAGGCGTTCACGAAGGCGCGTAACAGCGGGACGCTGTCAGCTGAATTGCAGGCGTTTGTTGAGCGCAAGCTCAAGCTGCAGGCGCGGTAAACGTAGGGTGGGCGGGTCTCCCGCCCGCGCGTTCAACCTGCCGTCGATCATCCCGTGCGGCGGCTATAACGCTAATTATCACCGCGCGGGCGTAATCCAGGCCACTGGCCTGAATTACCCTGCCCACCCTACGGGATAACGCGAAGCTGCTTTTACAGCTTCGAGAGGCTTTCCAGCGCCTGCTCCAGCGTCTCGTCCTTCTTCGCAAAACAAAACCGCACAATCCTTGAATCCGTCGGCTCGCTATAAAACGCCGACACCGGAATCGCCGCCACCTTGGCCTCGATCGTCAGCCACTTCGCAAACTCCGCTTCCGGCATGTCCGAGATCGCTCCGTAGCGCACGCACTGGAAATACGTCCCATCCGACGGCAGCAGCTCGAAACGCGAACCGGCCAGCCCGGCGCGGAACAGGTCGCGCTTGTTCTGGTAGAAGGTGGGCAAGTCGAGATAGGGCTGCGGATCGGCCATGTAGGCGGCGATCCCGTGCTGCATCGGCGTATTCACCGTGAACACGTTGTACTGGTGGACCTTGCGGAATTCGGCCATCAGGGCTGCGGGCGCCGCCACGTAGCCGACCTTCCAGCCGGTGACGTGGTAGGTCTTGCCGAAACTCGAGATCACGAAGGCGCGTTCGGCCAATACCGGGTGGCGCGCCACCGATTCGTGGCGTTCGCCGTCGAACACCATGTGCTCGCGGTCTATACGGAACGGAACACTAGACGAGTATCCTAATACGTTTTAGAGTCAATGGGTTAGGATCCCGTCGAGCGCTGCAAGACTCGACAGAAAAGGATTTGGCCGTCTTCCGTCGAGTGGTTCTTGTGTATCTATTCACCCATTTTTAGCTTCCGGGCCCCGGGCCGCTGGTCGGTACCACTTGGTTCCCCTTTCGGTGTCGGCGAACTGCTCGCGCGGGTAAGGGATTCGTAGCGGCGGTAGCGTGCGCCTGGCGCGGACGCCACCGACCACTCAGTTTCGGGGATGTGAAGGTCGACCTGCAGAACCGGCTCGTCACCAACAAAGCGCTACGGTGTGCCTGAAGAGGAGCGCAAGGTGGTGGATTTCCAAGCGGATGAAATGCGCCGCCTAGTTGACTACGAAGGACGGCATCTCGCCGAACCCGGCCGTTGAAGTCATCATAGTATGTTGCCTACCTGCAAATCCATGGCCTGACACGACCGGCAAGAGCCGTCCCATCTTAGACCTTCGCGTTGATATGATCATGCCAGACTGGGAAGGGTCTTTTTCGAGGTACCCTAAAGAGCGCCAGCCTATCTCAGGCGAAAAGCTTGTAACCTTTCCAATCGTGGTGCTTCGGCCGACCGCTGACGAACGTAGCGAACTTACAGTTCTCGGATAGAATCAAATCATGCCGGAAAGGGATAGGCAGGGGTAAAGGTTTCGCCTCAATGGGTCCTGAGAAGACCACCATAGCAAGCTCTTTTTCTCGCTCAAACAGCATTTCGCAGAGGCTCGCGAACGAATTGCCTGGGTCGTTTGCCATAGTTACACAAGCGGAGGAGTCATTCATGAATTGGAGTGCTAAAGCACTGGGACGCCGCTTGGTAAGCTGACGATCAATCGCGTCCTTTGCGACGTCCTCAGCCTTATCCCACAACGTGAGCTCCCCAGTCCATGCAACGCGGAGCCCTCTCCAACCTTGCGCAGACTCTTTTGGGCTGATGAATGCTAAGGTCGCCCCGGGAAGGCTGGGGGCAGCATCGAAGCAAGCATCTTCATTTGCCGGACCCGAAGGTACAGTAATGCTCGAGCGCACAATTTCAAATCCATCAAAGACGCCGTTTGACCGGTCTTCAAGGACGTCAACAATCTGCCCTACAAAATTCAAAAGCTTTCGCTCGTCGGTTGGAATGGCTTTAGAAACGTTGATGCTGAGAATGTTTGCTTCCCCCGGACGAGTAGGGATGTACGAGAAAATGTCAGAGGACTTCATACACACCTCTAGCAGTCGCTGGCCGTCATACAGGGTAGCGCGTGCGCCTTTGTCACCGGCAAACGACTTGCATTCAAGCTCGAACGTAGGGAGTCCTTGTGACGGGTCACCAACAGGTCAAAGGTCCCATCGGCACCGGCACTTTCCGGCCAGTGGATTTGGCACTGTTTTTTTAGAAGTGTCTCGGCGACATAAAGTTCAAAATGAAGGGCCTGCATGTCAGCAGGATTCTTCAAGGCCCCTTGAAATCTCTTTTCGAGACCATGTGGGCCAGACAGGCCACCCCTCAGCTTTTCACACCACGCGGCAATGCGATTGGCGAGCAAGATCGCTTCGACAGTCCTTATCCAATTGGCATCAGAGTCGGCCATGCACTCCTGACGGTCCCATCGCGTAAGCCCGAAGGCAAACCAGTTTTCCACCTCCAGTTGCCCTGTTCTTAGCGAAAAGCCTCGCTGTGCCTCCTCGTACTTTCGCACAACCTTCAACCATGGCTTATCCGGAAATATCCGTGATATCCGCTCGTACATGACTGGTAAGAGCAAGGCGGTTGGAATAAGTTCCATGTCGACATAACCTATGTATAGTTGTCCAAAGAAGCTCCGATTTCTTCGTTTCGAACTCGCTGGTTCGGGGGCGAAGGTCAGTGCTGTATACCTTTCGCTCAAGGGCATAGCCTTGTGAACTCGCTCAATTTCATTGAGAGGCCGCTTTTCGCTTTATAACCTGGGCGTTATGGGTGGCACCCACCGCCTTGCGACTGGCAGGGCCGACAATTCGAGCGGCTGCATTTGGCCCGATCTCGGCCCTTGAGCTTAGAATAACAGGTCACCAAGGCCGAAAAATCGCAGACTGTCACGAAGGACCGGATCCGACCCATAGCAGACGTTCGAACATGAAACGCGGCGGCGGCAATATCAATTCGGGTTGCTGACTTTCGCGTTGAAAGGCGAAATCAGCAAGCGATCTGCCGCTAGGTCGAACAGCACTTTATGGCTTTGAAAGAACGGCGCGCCGAGAATGCCGTCAAAGGGTGCTCCATTCAAGTCAATCCGCTCAGCTCTCAGCTTCCCCAGAGACTGGCCACTGCTGTCCTGGACTGCTCCTAGTTCTCGGAGATCACAGTTAATAGCCCCCTTAGGTGCAGGCTGACACAAAGATTCCGCAGCGACAGGCACAAGACTTTTGCTGTTGACTAGATTCACCTGCGCTCCAGTGTCTAGAACGAACTTAAGAGGTTTGCCGTTCACGATGAGAGTGACGTTAGGGCCTATTTTTCCAGACTCTAGACGCAAAGCTTGCCAACCTTGTTGACCTGCTTGCGGGCGTTCTCCCGGCTCGTAAACCGAAAGCGTGGCGAGTTGGTAGTCGAACATTACTGGCCGTTTTCCGAATGCCGCAAGGCCTATTGCTCCAGCCTGCCGTGCTTTGGTCAGCTCTGCTTCTGGCCCCTCTGGCGCTCCACCCCACTGAACATGGACTTGGCCGTTAATCGGACCAAGTTTAGTGGCCCCGAGCGTGACTTGGTCTGCGACGAAATTCTGAACCTCATACACCTGGCCCTTCAGGTCCCTAAACTTGGTTTTTTGCTCAAGTAGCCTAATTGCGCCAGACTCCTTTATTGTTTTTTCCGGAATCGAGATGCTGAGTGAACCACCTGAGTCAATCATTAGTCGTGAAGCAACTGCTCCGATCTTAACCGTCGGGAAAGGTAGCCCATTGACGAACGTTAGCGGAACGACGTCAGCGGCCGAGGCGGTGAGATGCAGAATGGCTCCAGCAAGGAGAACGGCTGTGCGGCTGCAAGCAAGGAGGTTCATAGTCATTCGGACATTGAAAAATTTGCATCCTAGCAGGCGCGGCATCTTAGAAATACGTGAATTTCCAAAATGCCGAACTTCCGCTTTTGGCCGATTGCAGTCTACCAGCGAAGTTCCGCAACCGACCCACAGCAGACGTCTTAATGCGGTCTAGGCATGGCCTCACAGTGACCGTCACGCACGACATGCGCGGCCAAGCGCCGTCAGGAGATATCTAGGACTGGGCACCCGGTCACGCTTTCCAAACGCCCGATTTCATGCATCAGCGTCCTGCACTGCTGGAAGGCCGGCGGCGACGAGCGAAACCACAAAAGCGGAGACAGCGTAACGCGGTTGTTGCACGAACGGCATCGTGTTTTTCACGTGGCATCGCGCATTATTTCTGTCACTTGTCGAGCCCCCTGTTTTGCCTGATGCAGTGGCGGATCCCGTTCCTCCAGGAATAGTTCGTAGCTACTAAACGCGCAAATCGGTTCAACGTTGTTTTTTTGCTTACCCCTTGCTAACCAACGAGTTACGCGCGACGATGTATGGACGTCGCTTAAAAAGCTATTCAAAGTCGTAGAACGCCGTCGCGCTGAATGCCGCCGCGAGACCATTGCCTAAAATGAACAACAAGGGGAATGTCCATGGAAATTAAACCGCTCCTCTGGATTTGCGCTGTCATCCTTTAACTGGTTAAAAAAACAAAAAATGGAGTGTTTATATCATGACTGATCTTCCTGGTTTCTTGGTATCACTTGTAACTGGTGGCGTTGCAGGTGCTGCAGTCAATGCATTCGTTACGTCACGGAAACAGAAAATGGAAGTAACGCTGAGCGTTGCGAAGGATTTCTTTTCACTATATGGTGAGATTGGTTTGGCGCTTGGCGCGCTGCAAATGCAACCTGACGAATTGACTCCTCAGCAATTATCGAACATTCGGAAAATCGGCGATTATTTTCACTATGTCGCGAATTTGAAGGCCAACAATTACATCAACCCCGTGCTAGACAACATCGGAATCATGAATTCGATTCAACGGTTTAGCCAAAACCTCACTGTCGCGATGACGCGTCACCAAGAGCTGCAATCTGCGTGGTCATGGTGGCCAGGTCTCAAGGGCCTATAAGGAGAAGGCATGATGGCATATCAAAAATCTTTGGACGCAATCTATAGTCAGCTAAAATTATTAGATAGCGCGGACGCTCCACAAGCACTGAAGGACCAACTATTCAGGTCAATTGAAATTTATATTTACAATGCCGCCAGCATCACGGCTGGAGCTGGACCGAACCCAATTCCCCCAAACTCACCGGACTCTTCATCTCCGGTGCGGGGAAGCACGATTAGCTTTAACTGCCCTGTCTGCCATCACCAAGTCAACGGAACTTTTACCTGAGCTGCATGAACCCGCAAGCAATTTTCACCAATTGTTGTGCAACGCCATTCCCGCCCTCGATGGCACCATACGTACAATGAAGGTCCGCTTCTGGCCCGAAAGCGGCCCTCACTGAGAACCGCTACCAAACCGTCCTGAGCAGCAGTCTCTCTAGCGTAAGTCAGACCTCGGTCTGATCAGCGATATCGAGTGCATCGTCAACTTCAATGCCGAGATATCGCACTGTGTTCTCTAGCTTAGTATGGCCGAGAAGCAGCTGTACAGCACGAAGATTTTTCGTGCGACGGTAGATCAATGTTGCCTTCGTTCGTCGCATCGTATGCGTCCCGTACGCCGTTGGATCTAAACCAATGGATCTCACCCACTTGACGACAATACGTGCGTACTGACGAGTCGACATGTGAAGGGTATTCATCGATCTGCTTGGGAATAGATGGTGGCTTGATGCGAGCTGATGGCTTGCGATCCAGCCTTGAAGTGCCTGACGAGTCTGCTCTGTGATTTCGAACTGAACAGGCCGATGGGTCTTCTGCTGCATGACAATCGCACGGTGAAATATGTTGCCACCTTGAGCGATGTCGTTGACCTTCAAACTGACCAGGTCGCAACCGCGGAGCTTGCTGTCGATCGCTATATTAAACAGCGCAAGATCTCTCAAACGTTCGGCGAGCTGTAGTCGAATCCTAATGGCCCAAATTTCCTTCAGCTTCAAGGGAAGCTTCTGACCGATCAGACGCCCTTTATTCCATGGAACGCGACGGCAAGTGGTGGCGCTAGTTGTGTTCATGATGACCTCCTCAGTGAGCAAGGTCCGATTTTGACGCTAGCCAGTCCAGGACGTTACATACGCAGTGCCAATATAGGTCGCATAGTAGAATGAAACAGTACTGGAAAACATATACTAACTTTAAAAAGGATCTAATCAATGGCAAACATCGATCTGTCGGGCTACAACCTCAGCGAACTGAAGGGCCTTCAACACGACATTGAAAAGGAAATCAAGAGTCGCCAACACCAAGACTTGCAGAAGGCGCGCGAGCAGATTTTGGCGATTGCCCAAGAGGCTGGTGTATCGGTTCAGGAATTGCTAGCTACTGGCGACAAGAAGCTGAAACAAGAAAAAGGGAAAGGGCAGAAGGTCCAGGCACGCTACCAAAATCCAGGAAACAATACTCAAACATGGACAGGGCGCGGGCGTCAGCCAAAGTGGATTGCAGAAGGCATCGCTGGCGGAAAGTCGATTGACGACTTCCGAATCTAAGAGCACCGCACTGACCTCACTCCAACCGACTGCGCGGTTTCACGCCGCTTAGTACTGAGGGACGTCTCCCACTGTTCTAGGTGGGATGAGGTTCAGTACTTCCCAGATGACTACATTGCTGAAGTCGTGATCCTCGAGGAATCGCATGGCGTAAAGCAGCCCATGCGTCTTCCGTAACTGGACTGCAGCGACTAGCAACCTAGCGTTGCGGTGGAGGTTGGGTTCAAGTTGCGTAGTCATCGGTCCATGATAAAGAACTCGTCTGTCGCGACCATGATGTAGATCAATGCCGCTAAGGTTGGGGGCGTGCGCTTAGGAGCGCGAGGTGCAAAGGTATGCAGTCGGCCAAAAGCAGACATAGCACCCGGTACACGCGGAAAGTGGCCCCTACCATGTAACTAATATGACACGTGAAAAGAAAAACGATAAACAAAGGTCATTCCGACACTAACCCTTGGGAGTTGCTTAAAGAGGGCCGCTACTGACGCTCACGTCGCGGGATTAAGACTATCCTGTCCAGAAGATCGGGCGATTCACGAGCAACTCGTATGCCCCAACAGGCAAATATTAAACGGCAACTCAGGGTTTAAGCGGTTTCCGTTAGGATTGCTAACACGAGCCGGAAGTTCCTAAGTGCTGCTGACGAGTGCTCTGATCCGAATTAGGGAGATGGCATAAATTAATGCGGCTAGGACATGTGTGCCGCAAGCAGCCCAAAACCACCTAGAATCCACTTCGCTAATTAATAGATTCGCCGCGATGCTGGAAAACGGCAGCGAAGCCCACGCGGCAGCGAAAGCAATGCTAAAGCCTGTCCCAAAGACCGATACCTGGCGCCCACAGTTGCGAAGTTTTTCGTAGAATTTGTTGGCACTTGCCAATCCGGGATTGAACCGCCCGACATCAAAAAAGAAACGCAGAGCGCAGTAGAGGTTCAGGAGAGGTATTACCGCCACGCCTAGATACCACCGCCAGCGTACGCTGTACTTTAGCCAATATTGGCGCGGCAAATCAGTTAGGCGCGATGCGGCGTGCTTATAATCTTCGCGTCGCCCCCGTAAAACCTCTGATCTATCCAGTATCGCTGTTTCTGCACGAATAAGCCTGCTGGTACTATGGTGGCTGATCAGTTCATCCGCCGTGTGTGTCAAGAAGAATGTAGAGCTGCAGTCGGCCATTAGGTCCTCTACTGTCGTACTCAAGCGGCGCCGGACTTCATGGTCGTAGGCAGCCAAGAAATTTGATGCCATTTCCATTGCCGCACTTTGGTGCAAGACCCTGTGTAACAAGAAATAGTATTTACTTAAATTTGTGAGCGGTGCTGCCATCGCACTGGCCGCCTCAGACATCTCATCGCGCTGGGAGACGGCGCGGTTGAGCGCCTCTCTTGACCGGATGAGTACAGTTTCGCTGTCTTCGATCCACTTGGCGCAACGGGTACAGGCTAAGTCAATTTCATGGAGGGCAACCCCGTACTCTGCGACCTTCCGGTCAATTTCCTGCGGATCGACCAGCGCTTCGCTGCCGGGCGGCGCAATGACAGGCTCGCACAACACGCCTCCAGATTGCGCTAGAGCTTGATCCAACGCGTAACCTGAGGCAGCGTTTAATGTTGAGTTCAGTAAGTCAAGCGCTCGTCGGTTCGCTGTGTGGCATGATACAACGGAAGCCAGACGCGCCACCAAATCAGCTCCGATTGACTTGTAGGCGCGGCTAATCCACATTTCTATGTTGCTTTCGGCAGTTTTTATCACTTGCTCAACTGCGTCGCGTGCAGTGCCCAGCCAAGAATGCGCTACGTTGCCGAGCGAGCAGACAAGTAGAAAACTCAGAAAGCACCGAATCGCTGCATGCTCGGATTCACGTTCCGGAACTTGGCGAAGCAGCCTGCTCAAAAGGGTTTCGATATCCCACCCCCTAGCAGTTTCAACTGCTGCGTGCAATCGCTCCAGGTTTTCAGCGATGTCGATCTGGCGGCGCTCAAGCGCGATACGTTCTTGGCTAAAGGTTTGCTGGAAGTGCTGGAGGTCGTTTCGCAACATTGGCAAAGTCGCTTTTTCCTCTTGGTGGCGTTTTTTGTTTTGTTCGTATTGTCGAGTTTCGCTCAGATAGCGCTGATGATACAGATTCCGCTGTTCGGTACTAATTTCATCCGATAACGCGGCGTAAACTGGGGGTGCTGGCATAACCTGTTGCTCAATCCGACGAATTTGTGCTTCACTTTTCTTGATCCCGTCTTCAGCAAGCGCAACGCGCCTTGAGAGTATAGCGAATTCGCGGTTCCCGGCATCTATAGCCTCCGCAACGGCGACCTGCGCTGCGGCAACCGCTGTACCGGCGAATTGATCGCGCACAGTGTCCGAAGCCGACTGTTCAAGCGCCAATGTTAGCAAGGCACTGTCTATCCCGGTGCATAAGTTGCATGGCAGTTGCGCCTGTTCCTCGGCCGGCCAATCCATCATTCGAAAAAAGCGATTGAAATACGCCTCGCTTCCAAACGTCTTTTCATCCTTTCCAGCAATCGGCAGAATGGCAGGCTGAAAATCCAGTAGGGCGACGACCGTGCTGATCGGGCATGCATAAACGTAGTCCATTACTCCTTTCTCGAAATCGTCCAGAGCTGGAATAAACCTAGTCAAATGCCCAATTACTGCGCCGTCCACGACCACCGCTGAGCCCGAAAATCCTTGGAGTGGTGCACCCCCAATTCGCGCCGAAGCGAGCAGGATGGCCTGCTGGCCCAGATCATTGATCGCCCGTATATCTTTCACCATGCCATCGAAGGGAATCCCCCCGGGAGGGGGCGACTCCACCCCAGTCATGCGTAGAATTTTCCCCGCATTGTCCATCACCGCAGGAAATCCAAAACTGTCCCAAGCTACACGGTCTCTCAGATCTTGAGCCACTGGCAGCGGTACTACAGAAACTTCTTCATCTAGCTCGAGCACTGCCGCATCGTGCTTGGCATCACTCTTATTCTGATATAAGACCGCACGCCGGTGTATGCCGTCGCGGCGTTCTCCAATAATGACCGGATGGGCTTCACCCGGCACCCAGGCTTGCACTACATGCCATGCTGTTGCCACATGCCTGGGACCGATCAGATACCCTGTTCCCCTAACACCGGCTACGTCGATATAGACACAGACCTCTTTTATCCGGGCTAAAATGTCCTCGTCAAGCGCTGACATAAACATGCTCTCCCGCGAGTCTGTGTGCAAGAGCGTCGGCAGTTACTTGCGCATGGTCGTCTGCGAAGTACACGTCTGCGGATATGACGAGTTCGCCGTCAATCTCGATTTTTGCATAAGTTGGGAGGCTACGGCGCCAACTAGTGAGATGGTTGCCCTCAAGATCGTCAATAAAAGCTTGGAGCGCATCTCGTGCAATGTTTTCTTCCACCGCCCATACCGCAGTCGGCACACAGATGAGATCAGCCCAAGTTCCCGTATTAAGGTAGACTGGCAATCCATTAGGCGAGTCACCTAATGCGACCTTTTTAACGTGATGGGTATGGCCATAAACGACTACCTGGAATCCTGCGCTTGCAGCTGCATGGGCTGGCATTAGGTAAATTTCCTTTTCAGTGTGCATATTAAATGCTTTTCGGTGCAAATCAGACTGGGCACGAAAGCACTTATATAAAGCTGCCCGCCGGGCTTCGCGATCGAACAACTTCGGTGCGCCAGCGCTAATCTGCCCTGGAGCTCCATCGCTTGCAATCGACTGCGCGAGCAAAAACATGGACTCATCACTTACTGTCTGTGCCGCGATAAAGCCCGGTACGACCGGTTCCCGGTTTTCGTCATAATCGACCGCACGCGTCTTCACGAAATTTCTAAAAAAGGTCCAGGCTTCCTTGATTCCTCCCGCCCCCAAGGCTATCAGGACCGGGAGCAAGGCAGCATCTTCAGGCTTGAGCAAATCGACAAATGCGTACTGCTGTTTGAGCGGATTTACTAGTTCCTCAACCATGCGGCTTCCCGGCATTGCGGGGAATGGTGGATTAATAGGCTGTCTGCGCGAGAGCTGCGATCGAACGCGCCGTAGCGCGTCATGCGGTACCGCATTCCACTCGTCGTAGCGATTCCCATGCTCAATTAACAAAGGGCCTAGGGTGAATGCTTCGTTGTCGTAAATGAGATGCACTCGCCCTTCTCCCAGACGATTCAGCAACACCTGCCGCACCGTTGGCATGGCTAGTTCAACATCATGATTGCCGAGCAGTAGAGTCAAAGCACCGTGCCGCTTGTTCACATATTCCTGCAGTGCGTCCCATATTGGCGATGTGCGCTCGAGAATTGTGTTCAATTTGCGCTCGGCGCTGGCTGGGTCGCTTGTGAACGCCTCGAAAGGCTCTTCTGCAAGAAAATCGACAATATCCCCAGCAATTATTAGTTGCGAGTCGGCATTGCCGGTCCGCCCAGGAAGCTGCTCGATAAATTGCCCAAGCAAAGCTTGCGTGTGCAATGAGCACATCTGAAAATCGGGCCGGTTACTCCCTGCGGCCGCTCCGCCAAGATGCAGATCGGATATTACGTAGACAATACTTCGCATATCATCTCCCTAATCGACGCGTTGGCGGATTTGCCTGTTTATAGGTTTAAGTTTTCTCATTAATTGTAGCATTGCCGAGGGTCTTTTCAGCTCTCTCCCATGTATCGACGAGCTGGATGCGTGTGAAACTGGGATCATATTGGTAACGAAGAATAGCTGCGTTCATCATCCTCCATGCGGCCCATGTTTCTTGGTTTTTTTTCGAAAGACTGAATGTGGTAAGAAGACCGGAGGCAAGGGCAGCGACAAAGGCAAACGCTTTGAGCATCCATTTATCGTCGCCAGTGAAAGATTCACTAAAAGTGGCGACTACAAGTGACGCTACTGAAGCGATAATTCCAAGCAAGACTAGTAGCGCCTGAATCAATACGCCCAAGCGGTAATAGATTTCCCCCGCCTTGAGTATTTCGTCTGGAACCGGTTCCTTCTCTCTTTGAACAACAGCGTCCATGATGAACCCCAGTTAGTCGTGGATTAGAGAATAAAAATTATGGCATTCTAATAACCATCCCTTTCTATTTTTTCATTCTGTTCTTTCTTGCGTATCGTGCGGGTGTATGCTACGATGAAATCGATGCGTTGATGTCGTAGCACGAGTTATATAGTGACATTAGGCGCTAAAAGGGGATTTTCAATCCGAGTCCTTGTAGCCTTAATGCCGACGCCAATGACGCAGCGATCATTAGCATGGCTGTCTATTTGACCAAAGTGGCTGCAACCAATATTCACGCCATATCTTCTTATAATCTCCGTTTCGCCCATAGTAACCCTCAAAAATGTAGCGTTCGTCGTGTTAACTTAAGCGGACAGGCCGAGGCGAACTAAAACTGGATTCCATTTTTCCATTGCTATCAGTCTAAATCCTGATGGCTTCGGATGCAATTCGTTTGCCCAATGACTTGCATCTAAACTGCCACGGCTATCAACAAAATGAATACGTGATGGGTCGATTTTCGTTATTTCTTCAAGCTCAATGCTCAGCCGGTTAATCACAGTCTTAACGCAATCAGCTTGCAATGTAGCGGGCACGCCCGCGTCCTCTAATGCTTGGCGTAACCATGTCGCCTTTCTTCCAAATATTCCCTTGCCGTTGGGTATCGCATAATCGTAATTGTGCACGACAATCTTCGCCCCTGGGCGCGACGCCACTAGTATCTGACCAATAAGGGATCGATAACTCTCAGAAATCTTCCCCATTAACCATTCTAGAGTTAGTTCTCCGTTTCCATCTCTGAAACATGATGACGAATCTTGAGCGCCCGAACAGTCGTCACGGAGCATAGGGCGAAGATCGTTGACTCCCGCAAAGTCATTCCCGCCGCCGCTAATAAAAACGGCTGACAGGCTGGCGCCATGCATTCTAAGGGCGGTTCGGATCATTTTGTTGTACTTGCCGTGAGTATAGTCAAACGCTTCGGCGCCGTTCGCTCCTAGAGCAAGAATTATATGTTCGCGTGTAGCCACAAGACGTCCGAGGTGGTTAATTAAAGAACCGCCAGGAAACGGGTACCAGAACCAAGAATCTCCTACAGCAAGAATCGATGGGTACACGCCATCTACTTTCATCGATCCTTCATCCCAGTAAACGTTTTCGAATTTCATGAATACCTCACGAAAGTAAAGGCACAGCATCGTACGGGGCGTTCTCATAGTTGCGTACATCGCGTACGACTTGAGGATGGGAAATAGTATTGAATTGATCAACGCCAGAATTAGCGTAACGCTCTAGAGTACTCTCTCTCTCTGTGCTACCACGTAAATTATAAGAAACCTTGTTGTTTTTTAGATCGAAAGAAATTTTTGCAGAGTTAACGAACGGAGTTTGATTAACATCAACCATCTAACGATCAAGTTAATCTCGTCCATATCCACTCAATGGTGTATAGGGCGAAGGTCTGCGTTGGGTCTATTGTGTTGAAAAACTCCCTTGATCATAACGTTTTCACCGCCTACCGTGATGTGAGTACTTGAGGATACGGAGGTTGCGATGATGGGGCGCCAAGCAACGAAGCGGGAGCTGTTTGTCTCGATCAGTTTAGACGAGTACGTTCCTGAAGACCACCTGCTCAGGGCGGTGGATCGCTACCTCGACCT
>NZ_JABAIV010000024.1 GCF_013003915.1 Telluria aromaticivorans | reverse complement strand
GTTCTTCGTCGTTGCATGGCTGAAGGTTTGGTGCGCGGCGAAGGCTTTGCTACCGACGCCAGCATTATCAAGGCCGATGCGCAACGGCAGCGCAGTCAGGCTGGTGACGAGCAGATCGACTGGGGCGATCCTGAGCAGGCGAGCCGTCCGGTACGCGAATATTTGGCAGCACTCGATCTAGCGAATCCGCTGCCCCCGCCGCCTAAACGGATCTCCCTGACCGACCCCAGCGCAACCTGGACTGCTGCCGGTGGACCGGCAGTTTTTGCGTACTCGACGAACTATCTGATCGATCTGAAAGCAGGTGTGATTCTCGACGTTGAAGCATCGACAGTGAACAAGACAGCCGAAGTCGAGGCGACCAAAACGATGATCGAGAGGGTAGAAGAAAAGTTCGCTATGAAACCGCAGCGTCTGGTCGGCGATACCAACTACGGAGTAGCCGCAATGCTGGGGTGGTTAGTCGACGAGAAAGGGATCGCGCCGCACGTTCCGGTTTGGGACAAGTCCGAGCATTACGACGGTACTTTCAGCCGCACCGATTTTGTTTTCGATGTCGAGAACGATCGATATATCTGCCCGGCTGGAAAAATCATGAAGCCCGCTCAGCGCGGTCAGAAGAAGAATCCATTTCGATATCGCGCCAGTGTGTACGACTGCCAGATCTGCCAGCTAAAACCGAAGTGCTGCCCGAACGTCCGCAATCGGAAAATCGATCGCAGTCCACACGAACCTGCACGCGACCTGGCTAGAGCCATTGGGAAGACGGAAGCCTATCGGCAGTCGCGGCGAGAGCGGAAGAAAGTTGAAATGCTGTTCGCCCACCTCAAACGCATCTTGAAGTTGGGACAGCTGCGCCTGCGCGGCCCAAGCGGCGCTCATGATGAGTTCTTGTTAGCGGCGGTAGCGCAAAATCTAAGGCGAATGGCCAGGAAGCTAGCCCCACTAGCGCATATCGGAAACCTAAAGACGAGCTAGCTCAGCTTCAGCAGGTATAGTTTGTACTTAAATTCGGAAAGCTTA
>NZ_JABAIV010000023.1 GCF_013003915.1 Telluria aromaticivorans | reverse complement strand
TTGGCACCTTCATCAAACGCCCACACTTATCGACTGTAAATTTTTAAAGAACTTTGTTTGGTACTGCCTTGCTGCACTTGACGAAGCGTTGTGTTCGTCAGCAGCAGAGAAGCGAGAGTATGCAGTGTTTCGCCTAACTCGTCAACCCCTTCGTTTCGCTTCGTTGCAGATTTTCCTGCGGACCTCGTCTTGGTAAGCACTTGATTACCTTAACGTTTTCGGTCGGTGCCGAAGCGGAGGCGAACTATAACAAAGTCATACGCTCGCCGCAAGGGGCCGCGTGATATTCCTCTCGCAATAGTGCGGTTTGAAAATTCTAGCCCGGCCTCGGTGGCCCCCCGCACTGATCACGCAGCGACTTAATCAAAGCTGTAGAGCGATGGCTGCGTCCCGGTCGGATTTATCTGAAGATATTGAGTTGCGGCAAACGACAGCTCAGTACGGACTGCTAGCATTTTTATCTGCCCAGCCCAGAGGGAATCATGAATACAACCGGCCTGCTCAAGCTCTGCCTTTTCTTGACGCTTTTTTCCCATCTTGGCGCGGCCGCGGGACCGCCGGCGAAGAAGCGGGCGTGGATCACGATCGGCGACGCTGCCTTTCGGCAGGCGAAGAGCTTCGCTCCCGATATGGTGTCGATCGCCACCCGCCAGCTCAGTTCGGGCGATACGTCGGAAAAGGTAAATGCGGTCGTGATGGACGAAGGCCGGCTTACGGCGGTTGCCGGAGCCATCCACCAGCGGATAGGCCAATGCGGCGGCTTCATGTATCACGCGACCGAGGCCGAAGCGCGTGCCGCCCTCGCCTGGCGCCAGGTGGAACCGGCGCTGCGTTCGTATGTAATCAGCCAGCGTGAACTGGTCGAGCCCATGCTGGCGAACATGCAGGAGAAGAATATTGAGGCGACTGTATTGACCCTGAGCGCTTTTATCAATCGCTATTACGCGAGCCGGTCCGGCGTCGACGCGTCGAACTGGCTCCTGTCGGCATGGCGCGAGTTGGGCGCCGGCAGGGAAGATATCTCGGTTGCCCAGGTTGCCCACAAAGGCTACCCGCAGCAGTCCGTGACTTTGACCATCGCAGGCACGGACCTGGCCTATGAAACCGTGGTGGTCGGCGCGCATCTCGATTCCATTCTTGGCTTCGGCATGAGCGACACGGCGCGGGCACCAGGAGCGGATGACGATGCATCCGGCGTTGCAAGCATGACCGAAGCGCTGCGGGCGATCATTGAAACTGGCTACCGGCCGCGCAGGACAATTCAGGTCATTGCGTATGCAGCGGAAGAAGTAGGACTACGGGGATCCGAGGACATCGCGCGCCAGTTCAAACAGGCCGGGCGACAGGTTGCGGGTGTGCTGCAACTCGATATGACCAATTACAAGGGCGCGGCCAATGACATCTATTTGTTCACCGATTACACGAACGCCCAGCAGAATGCCTTCATCGCCCAGCTTGCCAGCGTCTATCTGCCTGGATTGAAGGTCGGCTATGACAAATGCGGCTATGGATGCTCGGACCACGCAAGCTGGCACGCCCAGGGCTACCCGGCATCGATGCCGTTCGAGTCGTCGTTTGCGCGCGATAATCCGTACATCCACACTGCCAGGGATACCTTTGCCAACTCGGGCGGGCAGACTGCGCACGCGCTGAAGTTCGCACGCCTGGCTGCGGCTTATATGGTGGAGCTTTCAGGGGAATTGCGGCGCAACCGATGAAGGGGCCCAAAGCTGGAACCGGCCAATGATTAACTAGCCTGGTTCGTGCGCTATACAAGCGACGTAATCGCAAAAAAAACCCACCCGGAGTAAGAATGCGCAGTGCGCATTCACGGGCCACGTCTGAACTTAGACGCAAAAAAGCCCGTCCAGATCACTGGACGGGCTTTCTCTTATAACTAGCCTGACGATAACCTACTTTCACACTGGTTGCAGCACTATCATCGGCGCAAAGTCGTTTCACGGTCCTGTTCGG
>NZ_JABAIV010000022.1 GCF_013003915.1 Telluria aromaticivorans | reverse complement strand
CATAGGCCTTGGAACACGTCTACTCAACGAACAGACTGAATTGCAGCTCGTCTTTAAGCCTAAGCAGGATCTGGCTTAAGCTGGATCGGCTCTACCAAAGGTTCAAGTTTTTCCAAAATCGAATCGTGCGCGTTGTCACGCCAACTCATCAGTGCGAGGATACCGTCATTCCATTCGGGAGATAATCTCCATGGCGATATTCGATCGCACAACTCTCTTGCTAACTATGTTCCTGCTTTGGTCCGGCAGTGTAGGTAGTGCCCCCGCCGTCACGCAGGAGTCCTTCGCTGCGGAGCGCCGGGCCGAGTTCAAGCCGGACGGTCATGCAGAGCTGGTCCAGCAACTGTATCTTGCATTTTTCGGTCGGCCTGCTGACCCTGCTGGCCTTGCATTTTACGTCAATGCTATGGCCAAGTCGGGAGCGCCAGACGACCTGCTGGCCCTGGCCGACGCGTATGGCCGCGATTCCTTCGTTCGGGCACTGGTTAACGGGCTTTCTGGCAGCCCCGAGGCACGAGCGCTGTATGGCGACGACCCGACCCGCTTGATTGCCGCCCTATATAGGCACGGCTTCAACCGGGACGCGGAGCCCGAAGGCCTTGCCTATTGGCTGCAGGCCATTCAGAAAGAGCGTTTGGATCCTGCTGAAGCAGTTCTATCGATCCTTGCCGGCGCGCAGGGCAGCGACTTGGCTACTTTCCGGCGCAAGGTCGATGCGTCCAAAATTTTCACATCGTCGGTTGACACTCCCGCGGGCCGTTCCTTGTATTCCGGCTTGGGAAGCAATGCATTGGTGCGCAGTATGCTCGGAACCGTGTTCAGCGCCTCGGATGATGCCGATATCAAAAAGGACGTAGCCGCAAGCATTGACGCCCTTGGTACCGGCCATGCGTATGTCATGCAGGACGATTTTGCTGAAGTGCCTGCAGGAGGAAGAACAATCGCTCTACTGGTCGCCGCAGAGCAGCACGCTACATTACGTCCTCGACTCGATGCGTTGGAGCGTGTACTCGCCACCGATCTGAACGGACGATCTGGCAAGCATGGGCCGGTGTGGAAGATCATGGTTCGGCAAGCCTCAGCAACGGTCCCGTTAGTACGCGAACAACTCAAGGGGATGACTGCAGCGATCCTGATCGGCGACGTCGTGGTACCACGACGTGTAGACGGCTACTATGGAGAAGAAGTGCCCAACCTTGAGCCATATCGTAATCCATTTTGTACCCGCTACCAGTTTCCGAACGGGCCCTTAGCAGTCGAACCCGGCCAATGGGATAGCCATATATTCGATCATAATGAGGATCCTGCCTGCCGGCACGGTATGACAGTCTCGCTCTTGCGCGGTAGCGCCCCCCTGCGCCAGGACGCCGAGCTCAAGGCAAAACTCGATCAAATGATCACCTACCACGGTGCGAGCGACCGCGAGAACGCCCGCTGGTCGCGCGGCTACACTTATGTCAACGCATTATGGCTCAAGCTTGATCCACAGCCCGCTGACATCAGGTGGTGGGATGACATCCCTTTGTATGAAACCAGCGAACTGAGCATCGCTAACGAAGGCAGAGCGGCGGACCGGCTCGCAGCGTTCAAATCGTGCCTGACAAACTCGACCGAAATGTGCACGTTCAACGGGCATGGTAGCCGTGACTTGATCGTTGCGGAAGGACCTGATCCTGACAGTGAATTCCGCTCCTCCGATGCGGTGGCTTTCACGATTGGCCAGTTGCGCGAAATGACCTTGCGTGCAAAGTTTGTGAGTCTGGAATCCTGCTCGACCCAAAATTTTCTGCATCCGGATTCGTTCGGATCGACAATGTTGATGGCGGGCGAGACGCTCCTTGTGATGGGCTCTACCTCCGTCGCTTGGGCTGCGTCTGACCTGGACAAGCACTACATTCAAGAAATGTACCAGTGGCTTTCCTATGGCGCTACCTTTGCGGAGGTCTTCACCGGCAAGATGAACACGCCCGCTACTGGCATCCAGGGTGATCCGTTTATCTCCCTGCGGCCCAAGCCGTCGGGACCGCAACCGAAGCTGGTCATCGACGGTCTACACTACAACGTACATCCTGCGGTTGTACGATTGGCACTTGGCGATTCGACTAGTGACTCCAGGACCACGCGGACGTTGTCCATCACTAATCCCGGAGCGAGCGAGCTACGGATTCGCCTGAGCAGTGCGCCTGAATACGTGACCTCGACCGGCCGCATTCCCAATCCAACGGGATGGTCGCGGGGCGGATTCGGCTTCGACAGGATGGAGCCGGCAGCGAACGCGCGTAGCGGCGTCGGCAATGTCGGTGACATCGTCCATGTTGTGGCACCTGGCAGCTCACTCCAATTGAAACTGGGTTTCGAACCCGAGATCGACGGACTTGCTTCGAGACGTAACTACGGCATCTATACCGGAACCTATACGATGTACTCGAACGACCCGCAGTCACCACGGATTACTTTCGAGATGTCGGCGATCGCGCGCCCTTAACGCTCAGCAGCATCGAACCGACATATACGATACCTGCTCAAGATTGGACGGCCGCTTCGGGTCGAAGGCGGACGGTCGACCCAGGACTGCTGTCGGCCACAAGCGGACATAGGAAATAACCTGCGTCAGGTTTATTGATGTGCAAACGAATCCTGCAAAGGCAATAATGTTTACGGTATCAATCAAAGGTGTATTCCACACTCCCTCGGGCGAGGTTGGATTGCTTATGAACGAGCGTGACGAATGGGAACTCCCTGGGGGGCGTATCGAACTTGGGGAAACCACTGCGGAATGTGTTGTACGGGAAATCAGTGAAGAATTGAGCTTGTCAGTGAACGCTGAGGCTTTACTCGACACTTATCTTTTCGAGGTCGTCCCAGAGAAACACGTGTTCATCGTCACTTACGGTTGCAGTCTCAATGGTCCATTTAATCCCAGAATAAGTGACGAGCATAAGCGAATCGGTACGTTTCCGCCTGATAGGCTTCCCGCTAATCTTCCACAAGGTTATCGGTCTTCCATAGTTGCCTGGTGCCGACAGAACGCGACGCCTTAAGCTCGTTTTTGCAGTGTCGAAGAATGTCCTGATGCGAAGCCCGGTTCGAGTATGGGAACGTCCACATTGGGTCTATTGTGTTGAAAAACTCCCTT
>NZ_JABAIV010000021.1 GCF_013003915.1 Telluria aromaticivorans | reverse complement strand
CCATCCCGAACAGGACCGTGAAACGACTTTGCGCCGATGATAGTGCTGCAACCAGTGTGAAAGTAGGTTATCGTCAGGCTAGTTATAAAGAAAAAGCCCGCTAGTGAACTAGCGGGCTTTTTTGCGTCTTGATCAGAATCCCACCAGGGCAAGGATCCGCAATGCGGATCCGGCGGTGGGGTTTTTGCTTTGTGCAAAGCAGAGCCCACTCGCTCGGATCCACACCGTGGATCCTCACCTGGGTGGGCTTTTCTGCTTCCATACGCCTACCCCACCCGTTCAGATGCGCACTGCGCATCTTCACTTCTGGTGGGGTTTTTTGCGTTTTGCGCTCCATAAGTTCATCAATTTTCGACAGAGGCGCTGAAACCGCAACTCGTCCATGGCTTCCTGCACTTTGTCGCATCCCAACCGCTACCTGCATCCGCCTGCGCTACGATCACCGGATCAAAACATAATGGGGATGGCGATGGACCAGACACTAGCTCCGGTGGCCTTGACACCCGTAACAAGCGACGAACGCATCCAGTCACTCGACGTGGTGCGCGGCTTTGCCCTGATCGGCATCCTGCTGATGAACGTGGAATTCTTCAATCGTGCCACTGCCGCGATCGGCTCAGGCATGCAAACCGGCCTCACCGGGGCCAACTACTGGGTAAGCTATTTTGTCCAATATTTCGTCACCGGTAAATTCTGGACTATTTTCTCCCTGCTGTTCGGCATGGGCTTCGCCGTCATGCTGATGCGCGCCGAGCGCGCCGGCCGCAGTTTCCTCGTTCCCTACATGCGCCGCATCGCCGCCCTTGCCGTGTTCGGGGCACTCCACCATGTTTTCCTGTTCGCCGGCGATATCCTGTTCAGCTACGCAGTCGCCGCGACGGCGCTGCTGGTCGTGTTGTACGGCCGGTTCAAGTGGATCGTGCTGGCAATGGCCTTATGCATCGGCGGCGGCTTCATTCCCCACATGGATTGGTTGTTCGGGATCGCCGGCGGCCTGGCCTTCTTCGGGCTCGCGGCCTGGTGGCTGCGCGGCGAACAGCGCATGAAACGTTTCGGCAAGCCGCCGGTGATCGCGTTCGTGCACATGCTGGCCGGTGCAATCGCGGCGATCGCCGGCGCCGTTTCCTGGGCAGTGCCCGACACGCCGCCGGAGGCCCGCTTCGGCCTGGCCCTGCTGGGATTTGCCTTGCTGACGCTCGGTTACCTGACCATGCGCTACCACGCCGACAAGGCGGGCCGCCCATGGCGCCTTGGTGTGGGCATCTACTGCTTCGCCTTCTTCATGATGACCGGCGCCGGCGCATCGATGTACTTTTTCCCTGAAAAGCCTGCAGCCGTCATGACCACGGCCGAAGCGAAGAAAGAAAAAGAGGCGGCCGCGGAGCGGGCGAAAGCGCGGCGAGAGCGCGAGGCGCGCATTCGCGAAGAAACCGCTGTGCTCAGCAAGGGAAGCTATACCCATGCGGTCACGCTGCGTACCGGACGCTTCGGCGAACACGCGGCGGGTGAAGTCGGATTCGCGACCATCCTGATCGGCATGTTCTTGATCGGTACCTGGTTCGTCCGCGCCGGCATCATGGAAAAAGCTTCCGCTCACCTGCCGCTGTTCCGCAAGCTGGCCTTGTACGGCCTTCCGTTTGGTATCGGCATGGGCCTGCTCGGTTCGGCCATCGCCATGCATCCGGTGCCGGGTTCGCGCGGTGCCGACGGCTGGCAACTGGCGATGGGCCTGCAAATGCTCGGTAACCTGCCGGCCTCGCTCGGGTATGTCAGCGTGGTGATCCTGATGCTGCACAGCGCATCGCCACTGAACAAGGTGCGCGTGCTTGCGCCGTTCGGCCGCATGGCCCTCACGAATTACCTGACGCAGTCAGTGGTCGCATCCACCTTCTTCTTCGGTTACGGCTTCGGCAACTGGGGCATGTCGCGCGTCGAGCAGATGCTGTTCGTGGTGGTGCTGGCGGCGGCCCAGATTGTGTTCAGCCACGTGTGGCTGTCGCGCTTCCGTTACGGCCCGATGGAGTGGCTGTGGCGCGCGGTCACTTATTGGCAGGTCCCTCCGATGCGCATCAAGACCCCTGCGATCATGCCCGCAGTGGTCACGCCCGCGTGACGGCGCTTGCCCGCATCGGTGCGGCGCTGCTGGTGGGCGTCGCCTTGCCTTCGGCGGCCCAGCCGCTGAAGGTGGCCGGCTTGAGCCAGCCGGCGCGCATCCTGGTCGATACCTGGGGCGTCCCGCACATCTACGCCGCCAGCCAGGACGACGCCTTCTTCGTCCAGGGCTTCAATGCCGCGCGCGACCGCCTGTTCCAGATCGACCTGTGGCGCCGCCGCGGCCTGGGCGAGCTGGCCTCCGTGTTCGGGCCGGCCTACATCGAGCAGGACCAGGCGGCGCGCCTGTTCCTGTACCGCGGGCGGATGGACGCCGAATGGGCCGCTTACGGCCAGGATGCCCAGCGCACCAGCGCGCGTTTCGTCGCCGGCATCAATGCCTATATCGACCACATTGCGCGCAAGCCGGAACTGCTGCCCTTCGAATTCCGCCAGCTCGGCTACACGCCTGCGAAGTGGCTGCCGGAAGACGTGGTGCGCATCCGCAGCCATGGCCTGACGCGCAACCTGACGCAGGAATTCGCCCGCGCGCGTGTGGTCTGCCGCGCCGGCCTGGCGGCAGATGCGGTCCGCGCCCAGCTGTCCCCAAGCTGGACCACCCGTGTGCCGGAAGGACTCGATCCCTGCCTGCCCGACGACGCACTCGATGTCTTCACGCGCGCGACCGAGAACGTGCGCTTCGGCCGCCGACCGGTGCAGGCCTCGCGTGCGATGCTGAATGAGGAAACGCTCGAAGGCAGCAATAACTGGGTGGTCGCTCCGTCGCGCACGGCCACCGGCCGGCCGATCCTCGCCAACGATCCGCACCGCGCCTACGGTGCGCCCTCGCTGCGCTACATCGTGCACCTCAGCGCGCCGGGCCTGGACGTCATCGGGGCAGGGGAGCCGGCACTGCCCGGCGTGTCGATCGGCCATAACGGCAAGGTCGCTTTCGGGCTCACCATCTTCAGCATCGACCAGGAAGACCTCTACGTCTACGAAACCAATCCCGCCAACCCGCAGCAGTATCGCTACCAGGACCGGTGGGAGAATTTTCGCGTGGTGAGGGAGGCGGTCCAGGTGCGCGGCCGGCCCGCCGCGAACGTCGAGCTGCGCTTTACCCGCCACGGACCGGTGATTTACCAGGACGGCATCAAGCACCGTGCGCTCGCCGTGCGCACTGCCTGGACCGCACCCGGCATGGCGCCTTACTTCGGCAGCATCGACTACATGAAAGCACAGGACTTCCCGCAGTTCCGGCGCGCGATGGAACGCTGGGGCGCGCCGACCGAAAACCAGGTGTACGCCGATACGGCGGGGAACATCGGCTGGGTTGCGGGTGGCCTTGCGCCGGTACGCCCGAACTGGGATGGCCTGATGCCGGTGCCGGGCGATGGCCGCTACGAGTGGAAGGGGTTCCTCGACGGCGCCAAGCTGCCCTTCGTGCTCAATCCGAAGCAAGGCTGGTATGCGTCGGCGAACGAAATGAACCTGCCTGCCGGCTTCCCGTACAAGGAGCACAAGCTCGGCTTCGAGTGGCCCGACAACGCACGTGCAAGGCGCATCGCCGGCGTGCTCTCAAAGACGCCGAAGGCCAGCATGGAGGACATGCAGCGGCTGCAGAACGACGTGGTCTCGCTGAATGCGCGGCGGCTCATTGCCTTGCTCAAGCCGCTGTCTTCGCAGGCGCAAGAAGCGCGGTCCGCACTGCGCCTGCTGTCGGCATGGGATGGCGAGGAGCGCGCCGGCTCCGCGGCCGCGGCCTTGTACGAAGTGTGGTGGTCGCGACACCTGGGTCGTGCATTCAAGTCGGCGGTGCTGTCGCCAGCCGCGACACTCGCAATGGATGCGCCGAACCCCAGCGTCCTGATCGCGTCGCTCGAGAAGCCAGGCCAACGATTCGGCGCCGATGCGATCCGCAGGCGTAACGAAGTCCTGCTCACCAGTCTTGGTGCGGCATGGGCCGAAATGGAAACGCTGCAGGGAGCGGATCCTGCAAGCTGGCAGTGGGGCAAACTTCATTTCAGCTATTTTGCGCACCCGATGACGCCGATCCTCGATCACGCTGCACGCGCGCAGGTCAACGTGGGGCCGCTGCCCCGCGGGGGCGGGGCCTTCACAGTGAACGTGTCGAGCTATCATCCGGACAGTTTCTGGCAGGCGCACGGTCCCTCGTTCCGGGTGGTACTCGATGTAGGGAACTGGGATAACTCGCGTGCGATCAACACTCCCGGTCAGTCCGGCAATCCGTCCAGCCCGCATTACCGTGACTTGGCGACGAGCTGGTCGGAAGGGAAATACTTTCCGCTGCTATATTCGCGGCAAGCGGTGGAGAAGGCTGCGCGCCAGGTCATCCAGCTGGTGCCAGTACCTTAACGCGTGGGCCTTGCAAGGCAGCTCGCGCTTTGTTATAGTTCGCCTCCGCTTCGGAACACACTACGGCAAACGCCGATGTGAAGGCCGGAAATGTTAACGTAATCAAATGGTTACGGAGGCATGAGGTGCAGAGAAATCTGCAACGAAGCAAAAATCGGGATTGACGAGCAACGCGAATTACTGCATACTCTCTTTCCTGCTGCTGACGAACACAACGCTTCGTCGAGTGCAGCAAGGCAGTACCAAACAAAGTTCTTTAAAAATTTACAGTCGATAAGTGTGGGCGTTTGATGAAGGTGCCAGGGACTTCGGTTCTTGATTACTTAAATTATCAAATGTTCACAAAAAAGAAATAGCGTTGTCCCAGCAATGGGATGACGGTCAGTATTTTGAGTGAGCGACCCCTTAGCAATAAGGGTGACAGAAATGTCAGCAACAGAGATTAAACTGAAGAGTTTGATCCTGGCTCAGATTGAACGCTGGCGGCATGCTTTACACATGCAAGTCGAACGGCAGCGCGGGGCAACCTGGCG
>NZ_JABAIV010000020.1 GCF_013003915.1 Telluria aromaticivorans | reverse complement strand
CAACCAGTGTGAAAGTAGGTTATCGTCAGGCTAGTTATAAAGAAAAAGCCCGCTAGTGAACTAGCGGGCTTTTTTTCGTCTTGATCAAAACCCCACCAGGGCAAGGATCCGCAATGCGGATCCGGCGGTGGGGTTTTTTGCTTTCTACCTTCCATTTGGCGATTCCGAGCGCTGATCTGTATGCTCAGCTAATAGAATTCACCCCTCCAGCCAATATTTACGCTTCCCCTCCCAGCGCGCGGCGACACTTCTTGTTTTATTGCCTAGGCAAAACAACAACGAAGAAGACGCGCATTTATCTGCTTCGCGGGATCGTCATCGCTGGTACCCTGTTTCTCATCCTGGCCGGAGTCGCGCTATCCAATGCGCGTATCGAACTCACGGAAGCGGGTGTCCATCAACGTCTTCTGATCCCTCTCGGTTTTGCAAGCGCCGGCATCCATACGTATGCGGGCACCGGAGACAAGGTGAAGATGGCCGGCTTCCTCGACGGCCCTATCGTCAGGAGAAAAGCGGACGGCGGCTGGACCACCACCTGGTATTGCGAAGACAAAGTGCAGCAGCTGGCTGGCAAGAGCGCTGAACTGTCGATCGACTGCGCGGGCCAGAGCCGGCAGTTCCCCGTTTCGCGTTCCCCATCCGTCCCCAACGCCGTATTCGAGACACCTGAGGACACGGTGATCATGAGCGACATCGAGGGCAATACCCGTTTCCTCGATGCAGCCCTCGCTGCGCTCGAGGTCACGGATGTTGATGGCAACTGGCGCCATGGCCGCAAGCACCTGGTGATTGCCGGCGATGCGGTCGACCGGGGCCGCGACGTATTGGCGGTGCTGTGGCGGTTGTATGCGCTCAGCCTGCAGGCGCAGGATGCCGGCGGCGCCGTGCATGTCCTGCTCGGGAACCAGTAGCAGTACCTCTTGCGCGGGAATACCTCTCGGGCGAACCGCGACACTTGTATGCGCTCGCCCGCATGGGAGGGCAGGCCGGCGCCTTTGCGCCCGATACGCTGATCGGCCACTGGCTACGCCAGCAGCCGGTCATCATCAAGAGCGGTAAGACGGTGATTACCCATGGCGGAGTCAGTCCGACGGTCGCCGATTCCGGCCTTACCGTCAGCACCCTGAATAGCGCGATGCGGCGCTACTGGTCCGGCGACATGCCCGGCAAGGGTGAACTGGACGCGGTGGTCGGCCCTGCCGGGGTCACGCAGTACCGCGGCTACCTGATGGATGGCGAGGACCGCTACGCCGCCGCGACCACCAGCCAGGTCGGCGACGTGCTTGCGCATTTCGGCGCGCGCCGGATCGTCGTCGGGCATACCCTGGTCGACGGCGTCACCGCCCTTCACCAGGACAAGGTGTGGGCCATGGACGTCAACAGCAATACCGCGAGGCCCGAAGCCCTCATGATCCGGAATGGCGAGCCGCTCGTCGTTGCAGCCGGGGCCTCCAGGCAGCTCGATGAGCACAAGGCGGGCCGCCGCCGACCCGTCCTTTCAGCCTGTTTGCCAGCGAAGACATGGCAATGCTGAAGGGGGTGATCTCCTCGAACTACGCGCTGTAGCGCATCCCGGTCCCCTACTGAGCGATCAGGACGAATCTGCCCCGAACAGCGCGGACGTGGCGGGTGGGTTCGACGGGAAGTAAGCGTGGAAGTAGGACGCAGTAAGTGACCCGATACGGAACACCGCTTCGCCCTGCGTCCCGGTGCCGGTGTTGACCGCGTGCGCCTGCGGCGGCGCCGGCGTCTCCAGCCGCGAATAGTGGAAAGTATGGCCGCGCAAAGGACCCTGCGGCGTCGGCATCGCCTGCGAGCCAAGTCCGCCGAGCCGCTCCTGCATCAACACTTCTCCCGGCATCAGTCCGGCCATCGGCCAGCGCCTGCCTTCCTTGTCGGTCAGGCCATCGACGACCGCCATCATGCCTCCGCATTCGGCCAGGATCGGTACGCCGTGCGCATGCGCCGCGCGGATCGACGACTGCCACTTGGCCGCCTTCGACAGCGCTTCGCCATGCAGTTCCGGATAGCCACCCGGCAGGAAGACCGCAGCGGCATCGGCAGGCACGGGTTCATCCCTCAAGGGCGAAAAATAACGCAGCCGCGCGCCCATCGTTTCGAGCAGGTCGAGATTCGCGGGATAGAGGAAGCAGAAGGCGGCATCGCGCGCGATGGCGATGGTATGGTGCTCGAGCGGGCGCCCGACATCCTGCCACTCGGGCGGCGATTGCGGCAGGACGGGCAGCGCCTTCCAGGCGTCTTCGTCGAAGTGCAGCTCATCCGCCAGCTTGTCGAGCAGCGCGTCCAGGCCATCGACTTCGCCGGGCAGGACCAGGCCAAGTTGACGCTCCGGCAGCGCGCTGTCTTGTTGCGGCAGCCAGCCGATCAAGGGAATGTCGCGCAGGGAGGCTGCCACCATGCCGGCATGGCCTTCGCCGGCAACGCGGTTGGCGACCACGCCGGCCAGTTGCACCGGCCCGTAGTCGCGCAGCCCGCGCGCCACCGCGCCTGCGGTCTGGGCCATCGCCGAGGCATCGATCACCGCCAGCACCGGCACGCCGAATTCATGCGACAGGTCGGCCGCTGACGGTGCGCCGTCGTACAGGCCCATCACGCCTTCGATGAGGATCGCATCGGTCTCGCGCGCGGCGTCGTGCAGGCGGCGCCGGCATTCGTCGAGGCCGACCATCCACAGGTCGAGCGTATGCACCGGCGCGCCCGAGGCACGCTCGAGCAGCATCGGGTCGATGAAGTCTGGCCCGCACTTGAAGACCCGCACGCGCAGCCCCTGGCGCAGCAGCTTGCGCGCCAGCGCGGCGGTCACGCTGGTCTTGCCCTGGCCCGAGGCCATCGCCGCGACCAGTACGGCGCGGGCTCCTGCATCCCTGTTCATCATTCCTCCGTCCCTGCCTGCGGGCCTGTCATGCAGCCGCCTCGAGCGGAATAAAAATGCGTCGGCCGCCGTGTTCCAGCATCTCGATCGGATGGCCCAGGTAATCGCCCAGCAGCGCGGGCTGCATGGTCTGCTCGACGGGGCCTGCCTGCCAGCGTCCATCGCCCTTCAAGAGTAGCGCATGGGTGGAAATCCGATAGGCGAGGTTCAGGTCGTGGCCGATCATGACCACGGCCTTGCCCTGCTCGCGGCACAGGCGGGCCAGCAGCCCCATCACACCCACCTGGTGCGCCAGGTCGAGCGCGTTGGCCGGCTCGTCCAGCAGCAGCAAGGGCGTTTCCTGAGCCAGCAGCGCGGCGATGGCGACCCGTTGCCGCTCGCCCCCGGACAGCGTGCGCACGTCGCGGCCGGCCAGGTCTGCCACCTCCATCGAGGCCAGCGCGCGCATGGCGGCCTGGTGGTCGTCGCTGCCTTCCCAATATCGGTTGTCGTGATAGGGATGGCGCGCCGACAGCACGGTCTCGATCACGCTATAGGCAAAGGCGTCGTGGCGCGACTGCGCGAGGAAGGCGCGTTCGCGCGCCAGCTCTTCGGGCGCCCAATGCTCCAGCGCGCGCCCGCGCACCAGCACGGAGCCGGCACTCGGTGGGTGCAGGCCGGCGAGTGTGCGCAGCAGGGTGCTCTTGCCGGCGCCGTTACGGCCGATGATGCTCCAGCATTCGCCCTGGCGGGCAGCCCAGTCGAGCTGCTGGACCAGGATGCGGCCGGCGATGCGCAGGTCGAGGTGCTCGGTCTGGATCATCTTATCTCCGCAGGCGGTGCAGTTGGTAGAGGAAGACCGGCGCGCCGATGATGGCCGTGATCGCACCCACCGGCAGCTGCTGCGGCGCGATGACGGTACGCGCGACCGTATCGCACAGCACCAGGAAGCTGCCGCCGGCCAGCACCGCGGCTGGAACCAGGACGCGGTGGTCCGGTCCAAACGCGTAGCGGCAGGCATGCGGGACGATCAACCCGACGAAACCGATCGAACCTGCGCTGGTCACGGCACTGGCCGTCAGCACTCCCGACACCAGGAACAGGCCCTTGCGCAGCCTGCCGACGCGAATGCCAAGGGTGGCTGCGCTTTCCGCATGCAGTGCGACCACGTTCATGGCGCGTGCACTGCGCAGCGCATATAGCAGCGCCGCGCCAAGCACCACCCAGGAAGCCAGTCGCACCGGTGCGCCGGACAGGTCGCCGATCATCCAGAAGACCATGTTGCGCAGGCGGCCTTCCGGTGCGAGCGACAGCATCAGCGTCACCAGTGCCATGCAAGCGGACGAGAGGATCACCCCGGTCAGCAGCAGCGTCGAGGTGCCGCCCTCCGCCGCCAGGCCACCGCGCAGGTCGCGCCGCGCCAGCACGTAGAGCAGCATCGACACCGCGACCGCACCACCGAGCGCCGCCAGGTCGACCACGATGGCTGCAGCCATCAGCAGCAGGGCGAGCAAAGCCCCAACCGAGGCTCCTGCCGAGATGCCGAGCACGTAAGGGTCGGCCAGCGGATTGCGCAGCAGTGCCTGCATCATCACGCCGGCCAGTGCGAGCGCGCCGCCGGTAACAAACGCCGTCAGCGCACGGCCGGCGCGCAGTTCGAGCAGCGAGGCGGCGAGCGAACCGCCCTCGCCACGCGCAAGCTGGAGTATGGCGTCCGGCAGCTCGCCGGCTGGAATATAGATGGATCCCGTCATGCCGGCGAATAGCAGGCTCGCAAGGGCGCACAGCAGCAGCATGCCGATGACGGACATGGCATGCCGGCGTGGCGGACGGACTGGATGATGCATGCGTTTCCTGGTCGGGTGCGCGACGTCGCACGCACAATGACAACCGGCCGACGTCCCCGTAGGCCAGATTGAACCGAAGCGCACCGCTGGCGCACTTCCACCTTTTGGCCGGTATCCGGGCTGGCAAGTCGGACCGTCCAACCTTCCCATGCGAATCGCACAGTGGTCATGGAAGACGGCTTGCCGCGTTATCGCGGCACTTGCTTACCGTTGCGGGGGCAGCACGCGTTGGCCTTGACAAGAGGTTTCGCGTTTCCCGTTTAACTGCGCCAGTGAGTACGGGCGCGTGCACCAAAACGTTCTCATTATACGGTGATGCAGTTATTGCTTTGCCGATGAGCCTACAGACAATGGAGGGTGGGCGAGCAGCTGAATCACATCGGCCCCCAAAGTCCGCTGCTGTAGACCGGCAAGTTATTTCCTGAAACCAAGATAGAAAAACATGTGGATACTTCGATTGCAGGCATTGCCAGCGTCGTGATCATTTGATATAGTTCTGCTCCTCCGACGCACACGCAGCTTCACGGCAGCGACAGCGAAGGAAACGAAGGGGTTGACGAGAAACGCAAAACGCCGCATACTCTCGCTTCTCTGCTGCTGACGAACACAACGCTTCGTCAAGTGCAGCAAGGCAGTACCAAACAAAGTTCTTTAAAAATTTACAGTCGATAAGTGTGGGCGTTTGATGAAGGTGCCAAGATCTTCGGTTCTTGATTACTTAAATTATCAAATGTTCACAAAAAAGAAATACGTTGCTCAGCAATGAGTAACGGTCAGTATTTTGAGTGAGCGACCCCTTGGTAAAACAAGGGTGACAGAAATGTCAGCAACAGAGATTAAACTGAAGAGTTTGATCCTGGCTCAGATTGAACGCTGGCGGCATGCTTTAC
>NZ_JABAIV010000002.1 GCF_013003915.1 Telluria aromaticivorans | reverse complement strand
CCAGTCGATCTGCTCGTCACCAGCCTGACTGCGCTGCCGTTGCGCATCGGCCTTGATAATGCTGGCGTCGGTAGCAAAGCCTTCGCCGCGCACCAAACCTTCAGCCATGCAACGACGAAGAACTGAATCGAACAGTTGGCGAAAAGCGTCGTGATCGCGGAAACGGCCGTGTCGGTTTTTGGAAAAGCTTGAGTGATCGGGCGCCTTGTCCTTCAGCCCGAGACGGCAAAACCAGCGGTACGCCAGGTTCATGCTCACTTCCTCGCACAGTCGCCGTTCAGAACGGATCCCGTAGCAGTAACCGATGATCAGCATCCTGGCGATCAGTTCAGGATCGATCGATGGGCGACCAGTGTGGCTGTACGATGCCGCTAGACTTCCGCGGAATTCGCTCAGGTCGAGGTAGCGATCCACCGCCCTGAGCAGGTGGTCTTCAGGAACGTACTCGTCTAAACTGATCGAGACAAAAAGCTCCCGCTTCGTTGCTTGGCGCCCCATCATCGCAACCTCCGTATCCGCAAGTACTCACATCACGGTAGGCGGTGAAAACGTTATGATCAAGGGAGTTTTTCAACACAATAGACCCATTCCGGACATTTATTAAGACCGCAGCCAGCCGGCATCGACCCGGCCTGCGGCAGCGTGGACCGCTGTACCGGCAACCTTAATGCGGGCGTCGTAAGGCAATCGTGCTGCCTGGTAGATGGTGCGGGCCGGACGTCGCCCTACGGGGAACAGTTCGGTAAACAGGGCATCAACCTCCGGCAGATCCGCCAGGTCGATGAAGGCAATATCAACGATCACCATGTCCTGCAGCGCGAAACCTGACGTTTCCAGGACATGCGCAATATTCTGGAATGCGCGCCGCGCCTCCTCCTGGCCCGTCCCCGAAATATAGTTGCCATCGCGGCCAATGGCCAGTTGCCCGCTCAGATAGCAGGTGTCGCCGACGACCACCGCATGGCTGATCGGCGCCGACCAGGCCGGGAGGTTCTCGCCTTCCGTAATGAACTGCTTCATCGTCACTCCAATTCGCCGGTTGATCAGTGTTGCGCCACAGTGCTAATCGAGGCGCTTGGCCCTGAGTTTGCTGCCGTCCTGGTGTAGCGTGAGGGCGTCGATTTTCCCGACAGCGTCCTTTTCGAACGTCAGCACGGCATCGGCCGCCTTGTAGAAGTAACGGTATTCGCTTTCAGGAAATATCTCCAACTGCCGCTGTCCCGTTAGCTTGGCAAACAGGCGGTCGCCTTTCGCGGTAATATCGAAGATCACCGATTCCAGCTGGTAGCGGCCCACGAAGCCCGCGTAGAGACGCGGGTCGACCTTGACCTTGCGGTGCGCCGGGGCCACGCCCAGTGCCAGGCGCGCCAGCTCGTCGGTGATCTTGCTGACCACTTCTTCACCATAATTGCTCAGGATGATGATTGTGAGCTTGTCGTCCGGATAAAAAGCCAGCAAGGAACTATAAGCGCCGATGGAGCCACCGTGCGAATACCGTTTGCGCGAAAGGCTTTCGCTGACGAACCAGCCCAGCCCATAACGATGACCGGCATCGGCAAACATCGCCTTCAGACTGAGCGGGCTCAGCACTTTCCCATTGAGCAGCACCTGCTGCCACGCTAACAGGTCGTCGACGGTGGAATACATGGCGCCCGCCGCGTACACATTGCTCATATTAACGAGCCGGCCCTTCATCACGTTGTCCACGCCATCCGTGTAATCCTGAGACATCTGGCGCACTACGACACTGCCGTCGTCATAGCCCGAATTGCGCAGATTGAGCGCCTTGAGCAGCTTTTTCTCGAGATAATCCGCATAGCTCATGCCGCTCACCGTCTCGATGATGCGACCCAACAGGACATAGGCCATGTTGTTGTACCTGAATTTCGTACCGTGCTCATAATTCAGGGGCAAGTCCTTGAGCAAGTCGACCAGCTCCTGCGGGGTATGCTTTACAGGCATCAGTTTGGCGTTGGAATCCTCCTGCGACGTATGGCTTGGAATGCCTGACGTGTGCGAAAGGAGCTGGCGGATGGTGGCCTGTTCCCAATTGGCCGGCAGGCCTGGCAAAATTTTTTTGATCGGATCGTCCAGTCCAAGCTTGTTCTCATCGGCCAGCCGCAAAATGGCTGCGGCAGTAAATTGCTTGGTGATGGAACCAATGCGATACCTGGTATTGACGGTATTCGGGATCATCCACTCGCGGTTGGCCGCGCCGTAGGCCCGGCGGAAAATCGGTTTGCCATCGCGCGCGACCAACACCGTGCCGGTAAACAGCTTGTCGTGAACATACTCCTTCATCAGCATATCCGCCTGCTCGGGAAACTTACTGTCCGCCTGGGCCCGGGCAGCGGCTGGTACAAGGCCGGACATCACAAACACCGCCAGGACCATCAACTGCGATAAAACCGGTTTAAAGATAATTTTAGAAATAGTCAGGACGATAGGAGTCAAAATTGATTTCATGTTGTTCCCGAAAAAAGTGCCACAAGTGTAGGTGAGCACTTATCTGGCCACAATGACATCCATGCCAAGAATCCTGCCATAGGTGGAAGTTACGGTGCAGAGTATTCATCACTCTGGAACCGGTCGCGAAAGTTGGACGGCGACGTATTCAGACTTCGCTGAAAGGCGATGCGCATTGTCTCGGCCGATTGGAACCCACAACGGTCGGCGATCTGTTTGATGGACAAGGTACTTTCCGTCAGCAAGCAGCGTGCGGCCTCGAGGCGCAGCATTTGCACATATCTGCCTGGTGCAATTTTCAGCGCCAGATTGAAACGACGGGCAAAGTTTCGGGGGCTCATTGCTACCCGCGCTGCAAGAACATCAACCGACAGATCATCGGTCAAGTGTTCTGCCATCCAACTGATGAGCTCGCCAAATGGAGCCTCATCGGCTCCGGTGGCATCGTGAATCAACAATGTGCTGAACTGGGATTGACCACCTGGCCGCTTCATGAAGACCACCAATTCGCGAGCCACCAGCAGTGCTAATGCGCGGCCGAGATCCCGCTCGACGAGCGACAGGCAAAAGTCAATGCCGGCAGTAATTCCAGCGGATGTGTGGCATTTTCCTGCACTGAGAAACAGCGCATCCCGGTCAATTTCAACTCGGGGAAATTGATTTGAGAATTCGTCGAAATGCGCCCAATGCGTGGTTGCGCGGTGCCCGTCAAGCGCGCCTGTGGCAGCCAGCGGAAAAGCACCCGTACAGATCGCAGCTACCCGGTTTGCGCGGTTGCAGAGCGTTCCAAGCGCACTGACCTGTCTTGCATCGCGCGACGAAATTCGCGCGCCACGCCCACCACAGATCAGCAAGGTATCCGGCCTCAGCGTCGTGTCAAACAGGCTGAATGCGGCCTGCAACGGAACGCCAGAAGTTGTCATCAGCGCGCCGGTGGTGGGACCCGCGAGGCTGATATGGTAAGGAGCACGGCGACCCGCCGCTTCACTCAACTCATTGGCGATCGTGAATACATCGAGTGGGCCGCTAATGTCGAGCATCTGTGCGGGAGGAAAGCCAACAAGAAGAATGCGGTGTTGGCCCTCTAATGTTGCAACTAGGCTCATGTTTTGGAGGGGCGCGTGCGATATCGCGCCAGAATTACGATAGGCGCATGTTAAATGGCATATGAAACTTCGTCTTTAATTTGCTTGTCCGCTCCTTGCCACTACCGCAAGTCGCATGTCGGTTCAGCGAACGGCTGCTTCTGGCCGAACCCGGTCGTTGAGCTCAGCGTAGCAGGTTGCCAAGGTTTAAAAATCGTAGACTGTCACGAAGGACTGAAACCGACCCGCGTGGAACAGTCGTTCGAAATTGGCTAGAGAGCCGGACGGCAGCGTGCTAACGTTGCGGTCACCGTGGTAGCCAGAAACGCCGCTTTTTCTCGTACAGGAGCATTGATGAGCAAGACGAATGAGATTGTACGCAAGGCTATTATCGTCAGCTGTGCTGGCATAATTTTGCTGATCTGTCTTGCGTGCGCCGGCGTGGCTTTCCTGATTTACTCCGTCGAGGACGACGACAGCCAGGAAATCTGGCGTGTAGCGTTGGCGTCGAAGGATGGGCAACTGCGCTTGGCCGATGCAGTTTCTGGAAAGTGGGATCACGTATACGTATTCGGGCCATATGTGCAACGCAGCGCCTTGTGCCGAACGTTGAGCGTCGCAACAAATCAGTGTGAGCGCATAGTCCCTTTCGAGTCGTCCGATGACGGCGAAATGTCGCTGGCGTTCGTCGCTGATCGACAGGTGGTGCGCTATTTCCGTCACACCTCCAAGCATGGAGACTTCAGCCCGGTTGCCACCGGTCTGCCAGTGCTGCGTGCGAAAGCGGTATTTCGAATTGTTCCCGGCAGTCCGCGCTACAACGGCCGCCGTTCACTGTCCTTTTTCTCTCTTCCGTAGCTGAAATCCGCTGACGTCCGGCGTGATCGGCACTTCGCCGATCGTAGCTATTTCACTTATGCTCAGGCCTTAAATGTTTGAATGGTGTTCATAGACTGCTTTTGGCCGGTTGCAGACTTATGGTAAAGCCCGGTGTAGAGGAAGTGCTGTTGTGAAAGCAAGCAAGCTTCTGAATGAGCATGCGACCAGCGATGCAGTCGACTTCTTCGCGATGTCAAATTAACGAAAACTTCAACCAGTTCTGGCCCCTCGTCTCGGTCGTCGTCCAGGGAGACCTGGCGGCGCTGCTCTATGAAGAGCGCCTGCCGCGCCTGCTGGCGCACCGCTTCGGCCTGTCGGGCCTGCTGGACGGCTGCGAGCGCGAAGGCAGCCTGGACCCACGCATCCGCAAGCCTGCCGCCAACGATTTCGAGCGCCTGCGTGCCTTGTGTCCAGAACTGGAAACGGTGAGCTTCAACGGCCAGGCATCGGGCAAGTTCGCGCCGCAGTTCGCCGCCGCCGGTTACCGCACCGTGGTGTTGCCATCGAGTTCACCTGCGCATCAGGCGTTGAGCTTCGGGCAGAAGCTGGCCATCTGGCGCCAACTGGCGCAGCCTGCAATGTTGCTCTGAGTGCCGCCGCGATCAAGGATTTCGCGCTGCTCAGCGGATGTGCGTCCCCACCGCACCCACCCTGCGCAGGTGCGCCAGCTTGGCCGAATACACCTGCCGCATCTCTTGCCGGGTGCTGGTGTCGACCGCCTTGGCGATCTGCTCGCGCGCGTGGGTCAGGTCGCCCAGCTGCAGGTGCGACACGCCCAGCCAGAAGCGGAACTCGTCGTTGTAGGGCGCGCGTTTGACTTCAAGTTCGAACAGCTCCCTGGCCGTGTCGTATTTCCCGGCGCGCAGGGCGATCATGCCCTTGTCGAAGTGGTGATAGGGCGGGAAGGGCTCGATGCTGGCGATCCGCCTGGCCAGCGCCGCGGCTTCGTCGCGCTTGCCCAGCGTCGCCAGCACCGGCTGCAGGTTGCGCATGACGGCCATGTTCTCCGGCTCGCGCTCGAGCGCCGCGCGGTAGGTCTGTTCGGCGAGTTGCATGTCGCCGTGTTTTTCGTAGATTACGCCGAGCGTATTCAGGGCGCGGATCATGCCCGGGCGCTTCTCCACCGCAGCACGCGCCCACCAGTAGGCATCGTCGATGCGGTCCTGCACCAGCATCTCGGCCGCGCGGTTGTTGAGGTAGAGGGCGACGATGTCTTCTTCGTCCAGCTCACGCGCACGCAGGCGCGCGGCTTCTTTCTGCGGAATGAAATCGACCAGCAGCATGGCGTCCTGGTCGCTGCTGCGCACCCCGCTTTCGACGCGGTTGCCGAGGCTGATGTTCACGTGCGCGCTGGCCAGGTAGAGCCCGGCGGTACGGCTCCAGGTGTCGTCCACGTCGACACTGCGGTAGCGTACCGGCATGCCCAGTTCCTTGGCAAAGGCCGCGGTCATGATCACCAGCGACAGGCAGTTGCCGGAACGGTCGGCGTAGGTTTCCGCGGCAGTGCGGGTTTTCGAGGATTCGTATTCGAGCTTGAGGTCGCTCTTGCTGTAGAGCGCGGCGACCAGGCCGTGGCGCTGGCCCTGCTGGCGCAGCTGCAGGGTGAAGGGCTGGCTGTGCAGGTAAGCCCGCATGGCCGGGCTGAGGGTGAACAGGTCGTCGGCGCCCACTTTCTCGCGAGGGGGCGCGAAACGCGCATCGGCAAACAGGGGAGGGGCCGCCGGGGGCTGCATGCTGGTGCAACCGGACAGCAAGGACAAAGATAGCGAGAACGACAACAGGACCGCAAAGCGCTTCATGGCTCCCTCCAAGACGTACTGGGAACCTATCCCGGCAGGCTGGAGTCGCTGCTGGCGCGCCTGACAAGCGGGGGCGGTGTTGCTCGTCGTTGCATGGCTAGCCATGCGGCCTCCTCGCGCCTTGCCCGCACTCGCCAGACATCGCCATCCGCTTCCTCCTGCCTACCAGCATAGGTTCCTACAAGCGGAGTATCTGCCTGTGCCCGGGGCTTGTCAAAGCTTGTTCAGTCCTCGTGGAAGGCTTCCGCCAGCTCGTCCAGCAGTTCGGCGGTTTCCTCAATCGACAGGCCGAGGTAGGCGCGGGCGGCCTCGCCACCCTTGGCCCATTCGAGCGATTCGCCATGGCCCTGGTAGCGGCTGATGGCAGCTTCGGCCAGCAGCGACAGCGCGACCAGCGAGCGCACCGTGCCGGAAGTCGCGGCGTCGTCGATGACGGCAAAATCATGGTGGTGCAGGATGGCCCAGCCCACGTCGCTGGAGAGGCCCCAGTTGCGTGCCAGCAGGCAGCCGACCGCGGAATGGCTGGTGCTGTGGCGTTCGTCTTCGAGCGCGGTGACCGGGCGCTCCGCGTCCAGGGAGGCGGCAGCGTAGGTATCGGCGTAATCGGCAAAACGGTCGATCAGCAGCGGCACGCCGGTATCGCAGAACAGGCCGAAGGTATGCGCCACGTCGGCCTCGCCGATGCGCAGGCGGCGCGACAGGAAGACCATCGCGTGGGCGCGGCGGGTCGAGATGTCCCAGAAGCTGGCGAGGCTCGCGCTGTTGGCGGGAATCGCCTGGCGCGCCAGCAGGCCGGTCATCAGGGCCGCCACCTGGTTGATGCCGAGGAATAGGATCGCCTGCTCGATCGACTTGGCCTTGCGGCGGCCGCCGTAGATCGACGAGTTCGCCAGCTTGAGCAGCGCGCCCGACATGCCCACATCACTCGCGACGATCTTGCCGATCGCCTCGGGAGACGGATCTTCCGACGCCAGTTCGCGCTGCATGTCGGCGAGCAGGCTCGGACGCGGCGGGATGCGGATCGACTTGATCAGGGCATCGACCTGGTCGAGGTGCGCGAGATGCGGGATGGGATCGGCGAGGGTATTCATGGGCAAGGGCAGGGAAGCGGGCGCTCCGGGGGCAGCGAGGTCAGCAGTAACTATACCCCAGCTGCGGTTATCTTGCGCTGAGGCAATACTCTAACTTTGCGTAAACTGTGGTGATTCCACCAAAACGGCGCCCTGCCTGAGCCCGCGATAAAATTGGCCCATGGTACTTTCGACAATAGCAGGAATCGATTTCACTGCGCCGGCAGAGACCGTGGCGCGCCGGCTGATCGGCATGACGGTACTGGTCGACGGTGTTGGTGGACGCATCGTCGAGACCGAAGCCTACGACCGCGAAGACCCGGCTTCGCACGCCTTTTCCGGTCCGACCGAGCGCAATGCCGCGATGTTCGGGCCGCCCGCCCATGCCTATGTCTACCGCTCCTACGGCATCCACTGGTGCCTCAATTTCGTCTGCCGCGAAGAAGGCCATGGGGCCGGGGTCCTGATCCGTGCGCTCGAACCGGTGGCAGGGCTCGAGCAGATGCGCGTGCGGCGCGATACCGGCAGCAGCGACAAGGACTGGCTGCTGTGCTCCGGCCCGGGCAAGCTGTGCCAGGCACTGGGCGTGACCCGCGCCCACAACGGCATGGCCTTGTCGGGCGCCCCGTTCGAGCTGCTGCCCGGGGCTCCCGGCCTGAAGATCGTGGCCGGACCGCGCATCGGCATCTCGAAGGCGATGGATGTGCCGTGGCGGTTCGGGCTGGCCGGCTCGCGTTTCGTCAGCCGGCCCTTCCGCTGATGTCAGGTACGGCGCTGGCGCTGCGGCTTGGCCGCGGGCAGGGCGCGCACCGGACCTCCGCGCATCGCGCTCCCAAGCCCACGCCGTTCTTCCAGGCCGTGGAAACCTGAATCGTCTTCGTGCGCTTCTTCGGCATCGGTGTCCGCCTCGCCGGTTCCCGGACCGTCCCCGCTATCGGTGAACTTGAAGATCGAGACGGCCTTGGCCAGGTTGACGGTCTGCTCGTGCAGGCTTTCGGCGGCCGCCGCGGCTTCTTCGACCAGGGCCGCATTCTGCTGGGTCATGCCGTCCATCTGGCCGACCGCCTTGTTCACTTCGGCGATGCCGTCGGCCTGCTCGGTGCTGGCGATGCTGATGCGGCCGATGATGTCGTTCACCTGGCGCACCGAGGCGACGATGTCGCCCATGCTGGCGCCGGCCTGGCTGACCGAGGCGCTGCCGTCCTCGATGATCTTTACCGAGTCGGCGATCAGGGCCTTGATCTCGCGCGCCGCCGCCGCCGAGCGCTGGGCCAGCGTACGCACTTCGGCCGCGACGACGGCGAAGCCGCGTCCCTGCTCGCCGGCGCGCGCCGCTTCCACCGCCGCGTTCAGCGCCAGCAGGTTGGTCTGGAACGAGATGCCGTCGATGACGCCGGTGATCTCGACGATCTTGCGCGAGCTGGCCTGGATCGATTCCATGGTCGCCACCGCGAGTCCCACCGACTGGCCGCCGGTCGAGGCCAGTTGCGCTGCCTCCGCCGCCAGGTCCGAGGCAAGGCGGGCGTTGTTGGCATTTTCCTTGACCGCCGTAGTCAGTTCTTCCATGGTGCTGGCGGTCTGCTCGAGCGAGCCGGCCTGCATTTCGGTGCGGGTCGACAGGTCGAGGTTGCCGCTGGCGATTTCCTTCGAGGCCGTGTCGATCGAGCGCACTGCGGTCATGATGCTTTGCAGGGCGCCGTTCAGGCGGCCGATGGTGTGATCCAGCGCGCGCGAGGTGTCGGCGATTTCATCGCGCCCGGCGCCGGGCGTGCCGGACGGCTGCAGGCGGCCGTCGGCCAGGTCGTTCACCACCGTGGCGATCGACCGGATGTCGGCCAGCATGGCGCGCCGCACCAGCATCGTCACGATCAGCGACAGCGCGATCGACAGCAGCACCAGCCCCGCCATGCTCATGCCGAGGGTGCGGAACTCCGCCTTGGCGGCGGCGTGCGCTTCCATGCTGAGTTTTTTCTCGAGCGAGGCGAGGCGCTGCAGTTCGGTATCGAGCGCGACGAACTGCTTTTCTGCCTTCTGCATCGAATTGGTGGCGATCGACTGGTCCACTGCGGCCAGCTCGATCGTCTCCGATACCAGCTTGCGGTAGCTCGCCAGCGCCGCCAGCGACCCTTCCAGCGCGGTACGCTCGGATGGCTCGGCCACTTTGGCCAGCTCGCCCAGTTTGGTCCCGATCGCCGCGTGCTTCTTGTGGATGTCGGCGGTCAGGGCCGTAAGCCGGTTCTGCGCGAAGCTGCCGTTCACCCAGGCCAGCAGCTGGTAGATATTCGCGTGCGCAAAGCGCGCGTCGCCCGCCACGTCGGCCACCGACTGCAGGCGCGCGGCGCGTACCTGCACCATGTGCTCGAGCGAGGCGTTCTGGCGCACCATGCCGTAATAGGCGGCTGCCGAAAGCATCGTCAGCAGCACCAGCACGAGCCCCGGGGCCAGCAGGAGTTTGGGACCGATCCGCAATTTATTCAGCATGCTTGACTCCGGGGAGGGCAGGACGGGTTAGGCCGGCTTATTTCTTGTAGATACCGGCTTCCAGTACCACGTCGTCAACGCGCTGGATGTAGGTGGTTTTCGGCTCGATCTTGCCGCTGGTCGGGTTCTTGTACTGGTAGTCGACCCAGCCCTTGCCCTTGGCGGCGGCGACGTCGATGATCTCGCGGCGGTATTTCTTGCCATTGGCATCCGGCACGTCGGTCAGGTCCTTGCCGACGATCGACGGGTTGTACGGGTGGGCCAGCACGATGCCGGTCTTGAGGTCGCGCATGTCGATATACAGCTCGCCCTGGACGTAGTCGGCATCCTTCGCGTTAATTTTTTTCATCATCTCGTCCTTGCCCTTGGCCTTCACGAGTGCGACGCCGCGCTCGACCATGGCGATGGCGTCTTTCTCGGTCGGTGCATTGGCCAGGGCAGGGGCGGCGACGAGGGCGAGGGACAGGGCGGCGGCAGTAGCGAGCAGCTTCATGGTGTAACTCCTTTGGTGAATGTTCCGGGGCCAACATTTCTAAAGTGCATTGCCAAATGTACCGGGGTGTGAGGGAGGTGGATTGCGGTAGCGCAATCGCTGGACAGGGGCGCGCGGGAACGTTGCGTATCGGTGTCAGGAGAAGCTCATAAGATTGGGCTAGCAAACACCGCGTCCAGGTTTCGAACCGATCGGCTTCACCCTTGTTTTAAGCCTGGCCGTAGGACCAATCTGATTGATTGACGGCAATTCTCCATTAATTTCCGTAACGTAAGATGAATTCTTCCCGGCAACGATTTTTTCCTCTGCCGGTCTTTCGTCCAACGTTTCCTGGAGAACTTCCGTGATCATGACCGAACCGATGCCATCCAAGTTCAAGCCCTATACCCGGCAAACGATCCACCTGGCGCGCCAGTGGCAATGGATGTCGCCGGACCTGCAGGAAGCGGTGCAGGTGGTGTCGCACGTGTTGCCGTTCCGCGTTAACGCCTACGTGCTGGAAGAGCTGATCGACTGGGACAAGGTGCCGGACGACCCGATCTACCGCCTGACCTTCCCGCACCGCGACATGCTGCCGGCTGCTGAATACGAACAGCTGCGCGACCTGGTGCTGTACAAGAAAGACGACGCGGCCGTCGCGCGCCTGGTGCATGGCATCCGCATGCGCATGAACCCGCATCCGGCCGGCCAGATGACCCACAATGTCCCGCGCGTAAACGACGCGCCGCTCAAGGGCCTGCAGCACAAGTACAAGGAAACGGTGCTGTTCTTCCCGAGCTCGGGCCAGACCTGCCACGCCTACTGCACCTTCTGCTTCCGCTGGCCGCAGTTCGTCGGCATGGACGACATGAAGTTTGACGCGCGCGAGTGCTCCGAGCTGGTGGCCTACCTGAAGACGCACCCGGACGTCACCGACGTCTTGATTACCGGCGGCGACCCGATGATCATGAATACCCGTTCGCTGGCCGAATTCCTGGAACCCTTGCTGGCGCCGGAGCTGGCCCACATCCAGAACATCCGCATCGGCACCAAGTCGGTCGCCTACTGGCCGCAGCGCTTCGTGTCCGACAAGGACAGCGATGACTTGCTGCGCCTGTTCGAGAAGGTGGTCAGCTCGGGTAAAAATCTCGCGATCATGGGCCACTATAATCATGCCGTCGAACTGCGCGCGCCCGTAGCCCAGCAGGCCGTCAAGCGCATCGTCGGCACCGGCGCCACGCTGCGCATGCAGGGCCCGCTGATCCGCCATATCAACGAAGACCCGAAGAGCTGGGCCGAACTGTGGACCACCGGCGTGCGCCTGGGCGCGATTCCCTACTATATGTTCGTCGAGCGCGACACCGGCCCGCGCGACTACTTCTCGCTGCCGCTGGCGCGTGCGCACCAGATCTTCCAGGAAGCGTATTCGATGGTGTCGGGGCTGTCGCGCACGGTGCGCGGTCCGTCGATGAGCGCTTTCCCGGGCAAGGTGGTGATCGACGGCGTCGTGACCATCAATGACGAGAAGTTGTTCGCACTGCAGTTCCTGCAGGCCCGCAATCCTGAATGGGTGCGCCGCCCGTTCTTTGCAAAGTACGACCCGGACGCCACCTGGCTCGACCACCTCAAGCCGGCCTTCGGGCGCGACAAGTTCTTCTTCGAGCAAGAGGGCGGCGGTGCGCCGCGGGCAGCGGGCGGCCGCGTAATCCCGCTGGTGCCGGCGGGGCAGCAACGCAGCGACACCGGCTGCAGCCCGGTCCTGCATGGCGGAACCCAGCCAGACGCCGCCTGACACCCCGGGGACCTGCACCATGCCGGACCAGGCCACCACGCCACGCCTGTCCGGCGTGGCGGTATTTTTCTACGTGTTCCTGCCGTTCGCGCTGGGACACTACCTGTCCTCGCTGCTGCGCAACGTGAACGCGGTGCTGGCCTCGCACCTGGTGGGAGCGCTCGCGCTCACGCCGGGCGAGCTGGGACTGCTCACCAGCGCCTTCTTCTTCGCCTTCGCCCTGGTCCAGCTGCCGGCCGGGATTGCCCTCGACCGCTATGGGCCACGCAAGGTGCAGCTGGTGATGATGCTGGTAGGCGCGCTGGGCGCGCTGCTGTTCTCGCGTGGCCATGACTTTGCCCAGCTGGTGGTGGCGCGCGCCATCATGGGCTTCGGCCTGGGCGGCTGCTTCATGGCGGCGGTGAAGGCCGTCTCGACCTGGATCACACCGAGCCGGCTGCCCTCGGTGCACGGCTACCTGATCGCCGTCGGGGGCCTGGGCGCCGCCACCGCCACCATGCCGGTGCGCCAGGCACTCGAATACACCGACTGGCGCGGCCTGTTCGTGATGCTGGCGGCGCTGACCGCCTGCTGCGGTTTGCTGATCTGGCTGCTCTGTCCGCGCACCACGGGGCCGGCGCCGAAGAGGGGCCCGCTGGGACAGGCGCTGCGCGAGGTCTTCCGCGCACCCGTGTTCCGCACCACGGCCTCGCTGGTGCTGATCCCGCATGCGGTGTTCTTCGGGATCCAGGGCCTGTGGATCGGGCGCTGGCTGCTTGACGTCGCGCTGTTCCCGGACGACGCGGTCGCCTACCTGCTCTACATGGGCATGGCAGCGGTGATCTTCGGGGCGATTGCGGTCGGCATGATCACCGAATGGGCAGGGCGGCGCGGCATCGCCCCGCTCGACATGGCAGCCGCCGGCATCGGCGTGTTCCTGCTGGTGCAGCTGGCCTTCGTGGTCAGCTACCAGCCCAGCTTCCAGCTGCTGTCGGTGCTGTTCACGCTGGTCGGGACCATCACCGGGATCGAATACGCGATCATCGCGCAGTCGATGCCGAAGGAGCTGACCGGGCGCGCCGCGACCTGCCTGAACCTCCTGATCTTTATCGCCGCCTTCGTGGTGCAGGCCGGGTTCGGGCTGATGGTGGGATGGTGGACGCCGGACGCCGCGGGCCATGCACCGGCCGTGGCCTACCGCGCCGCCTTCGCCGTGCTGCTGCTGGTGCAGTTGCCGGGACTGGTCGGCTTCGTGCTGCGGCGCCGGCGCCAGGCTGCGGCGAGCGCAGCGCCGCTGCCGGCAGCGCTTGCTGCGGACGAGGAGGAGCCGCCGGCTACCCCTACGTAATGGTCGAGTTTTCCCTGCGGTAACGGGCGGCATCATATTGCCAATCTAGCTAGCATCGCAGCACAATGGATGCCGTCCGTAACCAGAGAGAGAACAACCATGCGTGACCACACCTTGCCTCGCCTGTCGGCGGGCGCGATGCTCCTGCTGCTCGCCGCCTGCGGCGACAAATCCACCCTGCCGGTCGGCGCCGACGTCGGTTTGCAGCCGACCATCAAGGCGCCGGTCAAACGCGTGATCCCGACCGTCGACATCGCGCCTGCCAAGGGCTGGCCGCAAGGCGTTGTGCCAAGTACGGCATCCGGGCTGGCGGTGAAAGCATTCGCTTCAAGCCTCGACCATCCACGCTGGCTGCACGTGCTGCCCAACGGCGACGTGCTGGTGGCCGAAACCAATGCGCCCGAGCGCCCGGACGGCATGAAGGGCATCAAGGGTTACATCATGGGCAAGGTGATGGCCAGGGCCGGCGCCGCCGTGCCGAGCGCGAACCGCATCACGCTACTGCGCGACGCCGACGGCGACGGCGTCGCCGAAACGAAACAGGTCTTCCTCAAGGGCCTGAACTCGCCCTTCGGCATGGCGCTGGTCGGCGACATGCTGTACATCGCGAATACCGACGGCATCGTGCGCTTCCCCTACCGCAGCGGCGACCTCGAAATCACGGCGACTGCGCAACCGGTGGCGCCGCTGCCGGGCGGCCCGCTGAACCACCACTGGACCAAGAACATCATCGCCAGCCAGGACGGCCGCAAGCTGTACGCCACCTCGGGCTCGAACAGCAATGTTGCCGAGAACGGCATGGACAAGGAAGTCGACCGCGCTGCCATCCTGGAAGTCGACATCGCCACCGGCAAGACCCGCCTGTTTGCCTCCGGCCTGCGCAACCCGAACGGCATGGGCTGGAACCCGCAGACCGGCGCGCTCTGGACCGTCGTCAACGAGCGCGACGAGCTGGGAAGCGACCTGGTGCCCGATTACCTGACTTCGGTGAAGGACGGCGGCTTCTACGGCTGGCCATACAGCTACTTCGGCAAGCACGTCGACGAGCGCGTCAAGCCGCCACGCCCGGACCTGGTGGACAAGGCCCTGGTGCCGGATTACGCGCTGGGCTCCCACGTGGCCCCGCTCGGGATGGCCTTCTACAGCGGTGCGCTGCTGCCGCAGTTCGCCAATGGCGTCCTGATTGGCCAACATGGCTCGTGGAACCGCAAGCCGCTGTCGGGCTATAACGTGGTGTTCGTCCCGTTCACAGACGGCAAGCCATCGGGCAAGCCGGTGCAAGTGCTCACCGGCTTCGTCGACAAGAATGGCGATGCGCTCGGGCGTCCCGTGGGCGTGGCGGTGGACAAGGCGGGGGCGATCCTGGTGGCGGACGATGTGGGGAATGTGATCTGGCGGGTGACGCCGGCAGGGCGTTAATCACCGGTGATCTGGCCTGTGACGTCGACTGGTCGAACATCGTAGCGTGGGCAATTCGTAAATCAGGGCATTGCCCTGATTTACCTTGCCCACGCGTTCAACCAGCCGGCGAGCAGCTGCGCCGATTGTTCAACCGTGATTTGAACGCGTGGGAAGGAAAACCTGCCCACCCTACGATTCCCGGCAAATCAGGCGCAGCCTTCCACCAGCAAAATCGGCAACCCCGTCCACACAACCGCGACAAACGCCATCACCGCACTCAGCGCCGCCGCCCAGTCCAGCAGGCCCGCTCCTTCACGAACATCGTCGCTTAGCATCCCCCGCTCGCGCCACACCAGCCACCCGCACACCGCCAGCGCCACCAGGCTCACCCCCCCCAACAGCACCCGGTCCGGCCCACCCGCGCGCATCGCCGCCGGCGTGCACTGCGCCGCTGCCAGCAAATAGCAGAAGGTGAAATGCGCCGCCCACACCAAGAGGGGAAGGGTGCCGCGCGTGAGCTGGCGCCAGAAATGGTCGTGCATGCGTTACTCCATCAGCAGCGGCAGGATATGCACCAGCACCATGCCGGCGATGCCCTGCAGCGTCGTGTAGTGCCAGATGAGGGCGACGTTGTCGAGCGTCGCGCGGCTGCGCTCACCCAGGTGGCCGCGCCAGGCGCGCAGGCACAGGTAGGGCCCGGCGATCGCCAGCAGTACGATGTGCAGGCCCTGGTAGCCCAGCAGCGTGGCGATCGCCGCACCCCAGGCGCTGGCGGTCGGCTCCAGGCCCGCGAACTGGTGGCCGCGCAGGTCGAGCATGAAGGAGGCCGCCGCGCAGCCCAGCGCCGCCAGCACCAGCCATGGCAGGCGGCGCTTGCCGAGCCCGCGCACGGCGAGCAGCATCAGGGCGGAACTGGCCAGCAGCAGGCCGCCCGATGCGAACTGCCAAGGCAGGGCGGGCAGGGCGGCGCCCGGCGGCGGGCAGACCTGCAGCCGCATCGACACGTGGATATAAGTAAAACCGAAGGAGGCGAAGATGCTGGCGTCGACGATCAGCATGATCATCGTGCCCCACCACGACTGCGAAGCCGTGCCCCTGGCATTCACGGGTAGAACGAGGTCGTCGGACACGCGGGCCTCGTCGATGCTCGGCTTGCGGTCGGACTGCCACAACCAGCCCAGGGTGCCGGCCACCGCCATGAAGCCGAAGATCCAGGCCAGCAGGATCATCTTCACGGTCAGCAGCAGGAAGAAGCCCGCCGTGCCGAGCGCCGCGATCACCGGCAGCCAGCTGTCGCCCGGCAGTATCATCAGGTAGCGCGGTTCGGCGTTGACCGGGCTGGTGGCGATGGTCTCGCGCAGGCCGGTGGCGGTATTCGGCAGGTAGTGCTGGCCGCGGTCGACTTCTTCGGACAGGGTCGGCTGCTCCCACAGCGGGTTGACGGAGGTGACGCGCGGGATGCTGCGGTTGCCGTAGGATTCGGAGGTGAGCCATTCGAGCGTCGGCGCGTTCCACGGGTTGCCGACTTCCTTCTCGGGCCGGCGCAGGGTGCGCACCAGGTCGACGAAGAACAGCACGACGCCAGAGGCGAATATGAAGGCGCCGATCGTGGAGAGCATGTTCAGCAGGTTCCAGCCGAGGTTCGCATCATAGGTATAGACCCGGCGCGGCATGCCTTGCAAACCGGTGATGTGCATCGGGAAGAAAGCCAGGTTGAAGCCGCCGAACATCAGCCAGAACACCCAGCGCGACAGCGTCTCCGACAGGCGGTTGCCGTTGATGAGCGGGGTCCAGTAATACATCGCCGCGAACACCGGGAACACCATGCCGCCGATCAGCACATAGTGCAGGTGGGCCACGATGAAATAGGTGTCGTGCACCTGCCAGTCGAACGGGATCACGGCCACCATCACCCCGGTCAGGCCGCCCAGCACGAAGATGAACATGAAGCCGAGCAGGAACATCGTCGGTGGGCTCATCTTCACGCGGCCGTTCCACAGGGTGGCAATCCAGGCGAAGACCTGGATGCCGGTCGGGATCGCGACCGCCATGCTGGCCGCCGAGATGAAGCTCATTTCCAGCACGCCCAGGCCGGCGGTGAACATGTGGTGGGCCCACAGCCCGAAGCTGAAGAAGCCGACGCCCACCAGCGCCACCACCACCGCGCGCTGGCCCACCAGCGGGGTGCCGGCGATGGTCGGGATCATCATCGACACCATGCCGGCGGCGGGCAGGAAGATGATGTAGACCTCGGGGTGGCCGAAGAACCAGAACAGGTGCTGCCACAGGATCGGGTCGCCGCCGCGCTCCTGGATGAAGAAAGGCCAGTCGAACGCGCGCTCCAGCTCCAGCAGGGCGGTGCCGGCGATCACCGCCGGGAAGGCGAACACGATCATCACGCCCACCACCAGCATGGCCCAGGCATAGATTGGCATGCGGCGCAGCGTCATGCCCGGCGCGCGCGTAAACAGGATGCCGACGATCAGTTCGATGGCGCCGGCGATGGCCGAGATCTCGATGAAGCCGATCCCCAGCAGCCAGAAGTCGGCGTTCAGGCCGGGCGAATATTTTTCGCCGGTGAGCGGCGGGTACATGAACCAGCCGCCATCCGGCGCCAGCCCGAAGAACAGGGTGCAGAAGAAGGCCAGGCCGCCGAACGCGTAGGCCCAGTAGGCATAGGCCGACAGGCGCGGGAAGGGCAGGTCGCGCGCACCCAGCATGTTGGGCAGCAGGTAGACCGCGATCGCCTCGACCACCGGAATCGCGAACAGGAACATCATCACCGTGCCATGCATGGTGAAGATCTGGTTATAGGTGCCGGGGCTGAGCAGGGTGTTGTCGGGTACTGCCAATTGCGCCCGCATCAGCAGCCCGAGGATGCCGGCCAACACAAAAAACAGCAGCGCCGTGCCGATGTAGAGCAGGCCGATGCTGGTGTTGTTCACCGAGGTCATGAAGCGCCAGCCGGTCGGCGTGCGCCAGGTTTCCACCAGGCGTTCGAACTCGCCCTCCGGGCGCGGCAGGGACGATGGCAAAGGGGCGTGGACTTCTGCGTCGGTCATTTCAGGTGCTCGAGGTAAGTGGCCAGCGCGTCCAGGGTGTCGCGGTCGAGGTCTTGCGAGCCAGGCATGAAGACGCCCGGCTTGGCCGCCTGCGGGTTGGCGATCCAGCTTGTCAAGCTGTCGCGGTGGGTGCGCAGGGTGCCGGCGCCGATGTGGGTGCGGCTGCCGACGTGGGTCAGGTCCGGTCCCAGGCGCGTGTCTTCGGACACGCCGCGGATGGTATGGCAGGCCTGGCAGCGCTGCTCCAGGAAGGCACTGCGGCCTCGTTCCAGCACCTGGTTATCGGCCGGCGCCGCGGGCAGGGCCTGGCGCGCCAGCCAGGCATTGAATTCGTCCGGCGTCGACGCGATCACGTGCAGCGCCATCTTCGCGTGCTGGGCGCCGCAGTATTCGGCGCACTGGCCGCGGTAGATGCCGGGCTTGTCGGCGCGCAGGGTCAGGCCGGTGACGCGTCCCGGCACCATGTCGCGCTTGCCGGCCAGCGCCGGTATCCACAGGCTGTGGATCACGTCGGCCGCATTCAGGCCGAGGTAGACCGGGCGCCCGACCGGGATATGGATTTCGTTGGCGCTGACGATCTCGCGCCCGCTCACCGGGTCGTGGTAGCGCACTTCCCACCACCACATCTTGGCCGTTACCGAGATGCTCAAGGCATCGCGCGAAGTTTGCGGCGCCAGCTGGGTGCTGCGCCAGGTGCTCCACCCGAGCAGCGCGCTGAGCACCACGATGGGGAAGGCGATGCCCCCGCCGCCGATCCACAAGGCCGCGCGCGCAGGCCGTCCCTGGGGCCGCAGGCTCAGGGCCAGCAGCAGCATCACGGCCACGAAGATCAAGGCGCCGGCGCCGAACAGCACCCAGGCGAAATGGCTGATGATGGTGGCATCCCAGCCGGCCGGATGCAGTACCGATTGCAGGTTGTCGTTCATGGCCAACCCTATCGGAGCGTGTACAGGAAGGCCGCCATGTGGCGCGCCTCCTGTTCGGTCAGGCCCATCGGCGGCATCTCGGTGCCGGGTTTGACGGCGTGCGGCACGCGCAGCCACTGCACCATGTTGGCAGGCTGGTTGGGGATGCCGCCCGCGATATAGCTGAGGCGCCCGATGTGGTCGAGCGCCGGGGCCTGTTCACCGGCCGCGCCCTGCACCCCGGGGATGGTGTGGCAGGCGCCGCACTGGTACTGGGTCACCAGGCGCAGTCCCTGCTGCACGTCGCCGCCGGGTACCCGGACCGCTGCGGGTTCTTCCTTGCAGCCGGCCAGCATCGCTGCGCAGGCCAGCAACAGGCCGGCGCAGCGTATGGTTTGGGGGACGAATTCGTGGGAAGAGATGGTGCGCACGCTTGGAAATCACAATTGTGGAGTGGCTTTTATAATACACAAAGAATGATGTAATTTTTTTAACTAATCCAATCGGACGCCCCTCTCGCATGCTCTCCAACCGCCACCGGCTGATCGCCAGGACCGCTGTACTTACGCTGCTCGCGGCCGGCGTCACCGCGGGCGCGGCCGGCCTGGCCGTGCTGTACGGCGGCTGGTACAACATCGGCGCCACCGCCCAGCACTTCCCCTTCGTGTACACGGTGCTGGAAGAAGGCATGAAGCAGTCGGTGCAAAACCATGCGCAGGACGTGAAGGTGCCGCCCTCCGGCGGTGCACAGCAGCTGCGGCGCGGCGCCCAGGTCTACCGCGACAACTGCGTGCAATGCCACGGCGGGCCCGGGGTCGCGCAGTCGACCATCGGCATGAGCATGCAGCCGATCCCCGGCCCGCTGGTCGATGCGACCCAGCGCTGGCAGCCGCGCGAGCTGTACTGGGTCACCAAGCACGGCATCAAGATGAGCGGCATGCCGGCCTGGGAATACCACCTGGCCGACGACGACATATGGGCCGTGGTGGCCTTCGTGAAAACCCTGCCGGCGATGAGCGCCGACGACTACCGCGCCGCGACGGCGAAAGAGGTGGCGCCATGAAGCTGCTGCGTTTCGTCGCGATGCTGTCGACAGTAGGCGTGCTGGCCGGCTGCGCGCCGCCCGAACGCCCCGGCGTGCAGGGCGACCCGGTGCGCGGCAAGATCGCGCTCACTCAATATGCCTGCCAGTCCTGCCACATGATCCCGGGCGTGCCCGGCTCCAGGGTGTATGTGGGCCGGCCGCTGTCCGACCTGGACAAGCGCAAGGTGCTGGTCGGTACGCTGGAGACCAGCCAGGCCAACATGGTGCGCTGGATCCGCGACCCGCAGGCGATCGACCCGCACACCGCCATGCCCAACATGGGCGTGACCGAGCGCGATGCGCTCGACATGAGCGCCTATCTCCTCAGCCGCTAAGCCGGTACGCCCTGGCGATCCTTGGTATCATCGCCGCCTCGGCCCTGTGTGGGCCTGACTACTCACGGGAAGACAAGAATGAGATTGGTGCGCTATGGCCGCCCAGGCAAGGAAAAGCCGGGCATGTTCGACGAAGAGGGCCGCCTGCGCGACCTGTCCAAGGTAATCGACGATATCGATGGCGCGGTATTGTCCGACAAGGCCTTGCGCAAGCTGGCGAAGCTCGACTGGAAAACGCTGCCGCTGGTGCGCGGCAACCCGCGCCTGGGCGTGCCGGTCAACCGCATCGGCAAGTTCATCGGCATTGGCATGAACTATGCCGACCACGCGGCGGAGACCGGTTCCGCGGTACCGTCGGAGCCGGTGTTCTTCACCAAGGCCACCAGCTCGCTGTCCGGCCCGGACGACCCGATCCAGCTGCCGAAAGGCTCGAAGAAGACCGACTGGGAAGTCGAGCTGGGCGTAGTGATCGGCACGCGCGCGCAGTACGTGAGCGAAGAAGAAGCGTTGAATTTCGTGGCCGGCTACTGCGTGGTCAACGACGTGTCCGAGCGCGCCTTCCAGTTCGAGATGGGCTCGCAGTGGGACAAGGGCAAGGGCTGCGATACCTTCGGCCCGGTCGGCCCCTTCCTGGTGACGCGCGACGAAGTGTTCGACGTGCAGGACCTCGACCTCTACCTGGAACTCAACGGCAAGCGCATGCAGACCGGGAATACCTCGACCATGGTGTTTACCGTGGCGCAGATCGTCAGCTACGTGTCGCGCTTCATGACGCTCGAACCGGGCGACATCATCACCACCGGCACCCCGCCGGGCGTGGGCATGGGCCGCACGCCGCAGCGCTTCCTGAAAAAGGGCGACAAGCTGCGCCTGGGGATTGCGGGGATCGGGGAGCAGCAGCAGGAAGTAATCGCGTTTCCGAAGTAAGCGTGTGTTAGTGGTGCGCTGTTAACTTGGATCCCGGCCTTCGCCGGGAGTCATTTCCGGCAGTGCCGGGAATGACGGTCTTTAAGCTAACGGTTGGAAAATCGCTATCTTTATGATCATCGAACCCTTAAACAACGTCGTTCCGGCGAAGGCCGGAACCCAAGTTTGCATGAGCAGCCACTAGCTCATAAAACCCTAGTCCGGCATCGCCTCCACGCTTGATGCCGGCACCGCCGTCCTGGCCGTATTCATGATCATGGCCAGGAATGTGTAGTACCCGTTCACCCCCATCAGGTCGACCACGCCCTGCTCGCCGAACAGCGCCAGCGCATCGGCATACACCCGGTCCGACACCGATTTCCCCTCGTGCAGCTCGACGCAGAAGTCGTGCACCACCGCTTCGTCCACCAGCATGTCGTCGGGCCTGCGCCGCTCGGCGATCGCCACGATCACCGAGGCGGGGATGCCCACCTGCGCCGCGATCGGGGCATGGATCGCCCATTCCACCTGCTGGTTCCACTGCCGCGCCGTGACCAGGATCGCCAGCTCCGACAGCCGCACCCCGATCGCGCTGCGGTAGCGCAGGTATTCGCCCATGCGCTGGGCGTACTCCATCAGCTCGGGGCTGCGCAGCAAGGGCACGAAGGGCCCATAAACCGCCCCGCGCGGACCGTCGATGATGGCTTGCGCCGCGGCGCGCTGGGCCGGCGTCATGTCGCCGGGTGCGATCGGTCCAAGTCGGTCGGTCATGGGAAGGCGAAAATGTTGTAACTGGAAAATAATTGCATAGCGTCCGGTAAAAATCAAAAGAACCGGCGCGCGGCACGCTTATTGTCAAAGTCGTTCTTCTTACGATGGGAGTCGCAATGAGCCATATCCTCCACCGCAACCTGCGCCAGGTGCCGCCGCTCGCGGTGGCAGCCAGCGGCATCCACATGCACGACAGCGTCGGCCGCACCTATATCGATGCCAGTGGCGGCGCGGCCGTCTCCTCGCTCGGCCACGGTCATCCGGATGTGATCGCGGCCATGCACCGCCAGATCGACCGCTGCGCCTATGCCCATACCGCCTTCTTCACCACCGACGTGGCCGAGGAACTGGCCGACCGCCTGGTCCAGGGTGCGCCACAGGACATCGGCGGCGTCTACCTGGTCTCGGGCGGCTCGGAGGCGATGGAGACCGCGCTCAAGCTGGCGCGCCAGTACTGGGTCGAGGCGGGCGAGCCGAAACGCACGCTGTTCGTCGCACGGCGCCAGAGCTATCACGGCAACACGCTGGGCGCGCTGGCCGTGGGCGGCAACGAGTGGCGCCGCAAGGCCTTCGCGCCGCTGCTGATGGACACGGTGCGGGTAGGCGCCTGCTACGAATACCGCGGCCGCGCCGCGCACCAGAGCGTGGATGACTACACCGCCGGCCTGCTGGACGAACTGGAAACCCGGATCCTGGAGGCGGGCCCGGACAACATCATCGCTTTTGTCGCCGAACCGGTGGTTGGCGCCACCGGCGGCGCGATCCCGCCGACGCCCGGCTACTTCCAGGGCGTGCGCGACATCTGCGACCGCTACCGCATCCTGTTCATCGCCGACGAAGTGATGTGCGGGATGGGCCGCACCGGCAGCATGTATGCGATCGAGCAGGACGGCGTGGCGCCGGACATCATCGCCATCGCCAAGGGCCTGGGCGCCGGCTACCAGCCGATCGGCGCGGTGCTGGCGCACCAGACCATCGTCGACTGCCTGCGGGGCGGCAGCGGGGTGTTCCAGCACGGGCACACCTATATCGGTCACCCGGTGGCGGCAGCGGCGGCGCTGGAGGTGCAGAAGGTGATCGAGCGCGACGATCTGCTGGGGCGGGTGCGCAGCCGCGGCGCCACCCTGCGGCGCATGCTGGGCGACGTCTTCGGGACCCACGAGCACGTGGGCGACATCCGCGGCCGCGGCCTGTTCCTGGCGCTGGAATTCGTGCAGGACCGCGCCACCAAGGCGCCATTCGCCCCCGAGCGCAAGCTGCACGCGGCGATCAAGGCCAAGGCGATGGAATGCGGGCTGATGGTGTACCCGATGGGCGGGACGATCGACGGGCAGCGCGGCGACCACGTGCTGCTGGCGCCGCCGTTCATTGCGACGGCGGCGGATTTGTCGGAGATTGTGTCAAGGCTGTCGGATGCGGTGGAGGCGGCCCTCCACACGTAGGGTGGGCGGCTCCACCCTGGATGGTGATCAGCCTGTGCGGGCGATGCCGCCCGCGCGTTCAACGACGACATGAATAGCCGCTCGGTCTGCTCGAAGGCAGCTTGAACGCGCGGGCGGCAGTTACGGCGCAGGATGAACACGCCGTCGGGTGGAGCCGCCCACCCTACGGTTTTCGACTGGGCTTAGGCCAGCACCTTCCTGAACCACTTCGAGATATCCTGCACCTCTTCCAGGCACAGCGAGTGCTGCATCATGTACTCGTGCCACTCCACCTGGTAGCCCAGCTTCTTGAGTACTTCCGCCGACTCCTGCGCGCGGGCGAAAGGCACCACGCCGTCCTGGCGGCCGTGGGCCATGAAGATCGGCGTGGCCAGGCTTTCCTCGGTGCGCTCGGCGCCGGCCACAGTTGCCAGTGGCAGGTAACCCGACAGGCAGAGCATGCCCGCCAGTTTCTCCGGATGGCGCATGCCGGTCTGCAGTGTCATGGCGCAGCCCTGGGAGAAGCCGGCCAGGATGATGCGCGAAGCGGGAATGCCGCGTGCCTTCTCGCGCGCGATCAGCGCTTCCACGTCCAGCTGCGAGGCGCGCAGGCCGCCTTCGTCTTCGCGGCGGGTCAGGTCGGTGGCGACGATGTCGTACCACGAGCGCATCACGTAGCCGTTGTTGATCGTTACCGGCATGGTCTTCGCATGCGGGAACACGAAGCGGATGCCAGGCAAACCGGCCAGGTCGAGCTCCTGCACCATCGGCACGAAGTCGTTACCGTCGGCGCCGAGGCCGTGCAGCCAGATGACGGCGATTTCCGGGTTCGGTGCGGTGTCGATCTCGATGTTTTCCAGCAGCTGGCTCATGCTTTTCCTAAGATGTTTTTTACGATGGCGTGGCAGGACGCAGCGCCGATTTCGGGCGGAAGGTCTTGCTCACCAGTGGATCGGTTTCCATGTACGGCCCGCCGATCAGGTCGATGCAATAAGGGACCGCGGCAAAAATGCCGCCGACGACCGTGTTGCCGGCGTCGTCCTTGAGCCCTTCGAGCGTTTCCTTGATCGATTTCGGCTGGCCCGGCAGGTTCATGATCAGCGCCGCGTGGGTTGCCGTTTCGCGGATCACCGCGGTCTGGCGCGACAGGATCGCGGTCGGCACGAAGCGCAGGCTGACCTGGCGCATCTGCTCGCCGAAGCCGGGCATCTCTTTTGTGGCGACCGCCAGCGTGGCCTCTGGCGTAACGTCGCGCCGTGCCGGACCGGTGCCGCCGGTGGTCAACACCAGGTGGCAGCGCACATTGTCGACCAGGTCGACGAGGGTGCGCTCGATCTCCGCACGTTCGTCCGGGATCAAGCGGGTCTCCAGCCGATAAGGCGTGGTGATTGCAGCAGCCAGCCAGTCGCTGAGCGCCGGAATGCCCTTGTCTTCGTAGACCCCGCCGCTGGCGCGGTCCGACACCGACACCAGTCCAATCACCAGTTCCTGATCCGCCATGGCCGGATTACTCGTCGCCGGACTCGTCATCGGCCGCTTCCTCGTCGCCTTCTTCCGATTCGGCCTGCTTCGATTTCTTGTTCAAGTCCTTCAGGATCTGGAAGATCTCGCGGTAGGCCTTCGGCGGCTTGTTCTCCGCCTGCTCCTTGCGCGCGTTGCGGATCAGGGTGCGCAGGTGCTGCACGTCCAGTTCCGGCGCTTCTTCCAGCAGCTTGGTCAGGGCCGCATCGTCAGTGAGCAGCTTCTCGCGGCGGCGCTCGAGGGCGTGCAGCGAGGCCGTTTCGGCCTTGGAGGCGCCTTTCCAGCTGTCGATGGTGCGCTGGATGACGGCGATTTCTTCTTCATCGAGGGTGCGCATCTTCTTGCCCACGAACTGCAGGGCGCGGCGGCGGCCTTCGTGGTTGGTGATGGATTGGCAGGTGAGGATGGCCTCGCGCACGTCTTCCGGCATCTCGATGCGCTTGACCCGGTCACGCGCGGCGTCGACGAGCTGTTCGCCAAGCTTTTGCAACTCGTTCGAGTGGCGCTTGGCCTCGGACTTCGATGGGCGTTCGTATTCTTGCTCGAATTCGTTGGACTGGAAGCCGACGGAGCCGCGGTTTGGATTAGGCATAGTTTGGGGAAATTCCGGATTGATCCGATTGGCACTGGGCCGATCAGTGAAAACTGTAAACGGCTGCTATGATAACTGTTTTAGGGCTCGCCACGAAAAACACTATATGAACGACTCCGCTTTCACCCACACCCAGGACCAGCTGAAACAGCTCGCCCGCGACGTTCTGGCGTACGCGAAAGAGCAGGGCGCTACCGACGCCTCGGTGGAAATCAGCGAGGGAAGCGGATTATCAGTTTCTGTACGTAAAGGAAAAATCGAGACGATCGAGCAAAACCGCGACAAGGGCATCGGCGTCACCGTCTACGTTGGCCAGTGCCGTGGCAATGCCAATACCTCCGATTTTTCCACCGCCTCGCTCAAGGCCACCGTCGAAGCGGCCTGGAACATCGCCCGCTTCACCGCCGAAGACGACTGCTCCGGCCTGCCGGACGCCGACCTGCTGGAAATGGCACCGCGCGATTTGCGCCTGTTCTACCCGTGGAAGATCTCCACCGAAGAAGCCGTCGTACTGGCCCAGCGCTGCGAGAACGCGGCCTTCGAGGTCGACCCGCGCGTGACCAACAGCGAAGGCGCCAGCGTCTATGTGCAGCAGTCGCATTTCGTCGGCGCCAACAGCCGCGGCTTCATCGGCGGCTACCCGTTCTCGCGCCACACCATCTCGGTGGCCCCGATCGCGGGCAAGGGCAACAAGATGCAGCGCGACGACTGGTACACCTCGGCGCGCGACCCGAAGAACCTGGGCAAGCCCGAAGCGGTCGGCCGCTACGCCGCCGAACGCGCATTGGCCCGCCTGAACGCGCGCAAGCTGGACACCCGCACCTGCCCGGTGCTGTTCGAGGCGCCGCTGGCCGCCGGCCTGCTCGGCGCCTTCGTGCAAGCCGTCTCGGGCGGCGCGCTCTACCGCAAGTCCACCTTCCTGCTCGACACCCTCGGCAAGCAGGTCTTCCCGGACCACATCAACGTGGTCGAAGACCCGCACCTGATCGGCGCGGTCGGCTCGGCGCCCTTCGATGAAGAAGGCGTGAAAACCGTGCGCCGCAAGGTCGTCGACAATGGCGTGCTGCAGGGTTATTTCCTGTCGTCGTATTCGGCACGCAAGCTCGGCATGCAGACCACCGGTAATGCCGGCGGTTCGCACAACCTCGACCTGGTGTCGACCCAGACCAAGCGCGCCGACGACTTCGAAGGCATGCTGCGCAAGATGGGCACCGGCCTGCTGGTCACCGAGCTGATGGGGCAGGGCGTGAACTACGTCACCGGCGATTATTCGCGCGGCGCATCCGGCTACTGGGTCGAAAACGGCGTCATCCAATACCCGGTCGAAGAAATCACCATCGCCGGCAACATGCGAGAAATGTTCCAGCAAATCGTGGCCATCGGCAACGATGTCCTTACCCGCGGCAACAAGTCCACCGGCTCGATCCTGATCGAGAAGATGGTCATTGCCGGCAGCTGACAAGGAGCAGGCCATGAGCAAATTCATTCGCATCGACAAGGACAACACCCCGAAAAAGGCGGTCCTGCTCAATCTCGACCTGGTGGCCACGGTCGAGCTGGCGCCGCAGTCCGACCTGCTCAGCTCGAACAACGACGAGAAGCGCATGTACGCCAACCTGCTGTCCGGCGACAAGACCACCCTGGCCACCGTGCATTTCGACAGCGTCGAAGATGCCCATGCCTGGGTCGCAACCCACCTCGACGTCAAACTGTAAGCCGCCCATGGCCGGCAACAAGACTGTCCCGAACGATGCCAGCGTACGCGCCTACCTGGACGCCATTCCCGACGACGCGCGCCGCCGCGATTGCGAGGGGATCGCCGCCATCATGCAGCAGGTGACCGGCGCGCTGCCCGTCATGTGGGGCCCCGGCATCGTCGGCTTCGGCAGTTACCACTACATCTACGAGAGCGGCCGCGAGGGCGATGCCCCGCTGGCCGGCTTCGCCTCGCGCAAGGGCGACATCAGCATCTACCTCGATTGTGACGCGCCGGCGCTGCAGGCCTTTCGCGACACCCTTGGTCGGCACAAGATGGGCAAGGCTTGCCTGTATGTGCGCCGCCTCGACGAGATCGACAGCGCTGTGCTGGAACAGATGGTAGCGGCGTCGGTGGCCATCACGCGCGCACGCTACCCTGGCTGATCCAGTTTACTGTCAGCCGTAAGGCGTGAACGGGATGCCGTTCGCGATCAGTTCGGCCACTCCCTCCACGTTTTCTCCGCTCTCGCTGATCAATGCCAGCACGCCGACCAGGTCGGCCTTCTTGCTGTCGAGGATATCCAGCCAGTAGGCGTAGCCCGCCGCTTCCGGCGCGCGGTGCAGGATGTTGGTGTACAGGCGCGTGACCAGTTCAGCATTGGTGGGCGCGGCGCCGTACAGGTCGGCGAACTCCTTCGAGGCGACGAAGCCGACGGCCAGGTCGTACACCGTGGCGCCCTTGTCCATGCTGGCGAGCCAGAAGCCCATGCCGCCGAGGTCCGGTGTGCGATCGAAGGCGGCACGGTAGATGCGGAAGGCCTGGCCGGCGACGCCGTCGATGTCCAACGCCATGGCGCCGTCGGCGAAGGTGATGCGTTCGACACCTTGCAGGGTGTCGCTGCCGTCGCCACCCGTGGTGCGCTTGTCGCTTACCTTGAACCCATCTGCCGTGCGCACCACCGTGTAGTTGCTGGCGGCGCCGCCGTAGCGGGCGCTGTCCAGGCCGGCGCCGCCGATCAGCGTATCGCTGCCGGCGCCGCCGACCAGCACGTCGTTGCCGGCGCCGCCATCGAGGCGGTCGTTGCCGGTGCCGCCTGTCAGGGTTTCGCTACCGGTGCCGCCGACGCTGATGACCGGTGGGGCCGTGACGACCGGCGGCGGCGGGGGAGGCGGTGGTGGCGGCGGTGTGACAGGTGTGCCGGGTTGCGGACTGAATTTTTCCAGGATGTTGTCCACGGTGATGCTGGCAGCGTTGACACCGACCAGCGTCATGACCGTCTTGGCAACGTAATAGTTTCCGATATCGTTCCCGTCGCGGTCGAAGACCAGGCGAGTGTCGGCGCCATCTTGCACCAGGCGCATGACGTTGAAGGCGAATGGATTGTGGATGCTCCAGTTAATCAGCATGCCGACAGAGATCCGGTCGCCACCCACGCCCGGCTGGAAGTCGGTAACGGTGTAGTGGGACCCTGCCTCGAAGGTGTCGCGGCCGGCGCCGCCGGTCGCGTTGGCAATGCTGGCGTCGACGTACGAATCAACCTCGAAGACGTCGTCGCCAGCGCCGCCGAGCATGGTGGCGATCAGCGTCGCGGTCAGCGGATCGGTATCGTCGCCGCGGAGCCAGAGACGGTCATCGCCGTCGCCTCCGTCGAGGGTGGCGCCGCGTGCGAAGACCATGAGGTCGTCGTTGCCATCCCCGCCGCGCAAGAGGTCGTCCCCAGAGCCGCGCAGGATGTCATTGCCGGCGCCGCCCAGCAGGGTGTCCTTGCCGTAGGAGTCGTACAGGCTGTCGTTGCCGTCGCCGCCGTCGAGCAGGTCGTTGCCGCGCGATCCCTGCAGGGTGTCGTTGCCGCCGCCGCCTCGCAGGACGTCATCGAGCCATTCGCCGGTCTTCATCTCGTCGGCGGCGGTGCCGGTCCACGTCAGGCCGGTCGTCGAACCGGTTGGATCCAGGCCATGCATCATGTTGGCGCTGACGAGCTGGGTTCTGTCGACATTCTTGAGCGTGACAAAATCCAGGTGGCCGCTGCCGGCGTCGATCTGCAGCACGGCGTCAGCGCCGCGCTGGACGAAGCGGTATTGGCCCGTGGCAAATGGAGAGGTCTCCCCGATGTCGACGAGCCTTTCCAGGCCAAATGCATCGAGCACGTCTCCACCAACGCCGACCTGGAAATCGGTGATGGTCAAGGATCCCTGTGTCGGCATCCAGTAGAACGAATACGTGTCCTTGCCCGCGCCGCCTTCCATCTCGATATCGAAAGGTGTGTCGAGTGTGGGTTTGACGCGGAGCAGGTCGTCACCGGCATCGCCATGCATCTCCACGCGGTAGCGCGATGTAACCGGGTAATAGCTGAATTCAAGCAGCAAGCTGTCGTTGCCGTCGCCTCCGCGCAGGACGTCGTTACCGCGGGTGCTGATTAACTGGTCGTCGCCGGCGCCGCCTTCGAGGTGATCATTGCCGGTGAATGCCGAACTATCGGAGCCGGGCGGATTGGGAGACGAGGTATCGCCCAGCAGCAGGTCGTTGCCGCCGCCACCCATGAGGTGGTCGTCGCCGGCCTGTCCCATCAGCGTATCGGCGCCGTCCCCACCCATCATGCTGTCGTCCAGCCAGCCGCCCAGGAGCTGATCGGCGGCACTCGTGCCGGTGATCGTGCGGCCCGAATTGGTGCCATCCGGATTGAAGCCCCACACGATATTTGCGGCGCCGATGGCGCTCTTGTCGATTCCGGCGAAAACGACCACGTCCCGGTAAACGGTCTGGCCGGCTTCGAGTACCCGTACCTGCAGTACCGCGTCTGCACCGCGTTGTTCCATACGCATGCCGTTCCCGGCGCTGAACGGGTTCGGTCCATCGACATAATTGATCATCCTGAGAAGTTCGACGAGGTCGCCACCTTCTCCAGTCTGGAAGTCGAGGATGGTGAGGGGACCTTGGCGCGACGCGCCGAGTATCCGGTAAGTGTCCTGGCCGGCGCCGCCTTCGGCAAGGGCGACGACCTTCTGGGTGCCGCTCAGGTCTGCCGTGATCAGGTCGTTTCCCTCGCCCCCACGAATCACCGCGTTCGCCGTGATCGTCGAGCTTGAGTAGCCAAGCTCGATCTCGTCGTTGCCCATGCCGCCGTCGAGTACGAGATTACCGCCGGCGCCCCTGGTATACAGCCTGTCGTTACCCGCGCCTCCCAAGAGCTGGCCGCCCGCGGACGACGACGTCGCGAGGGTATCGTTACCATCGCCCCCATCGAGAAGGTTATTGCCTTCATCGTCGACCAGGCTGTCGGAGTCGGCGCCGCCAAACAGGCGGTCGTCGCCGGCGTCCCCGTCGAGCTGGTCGCTGCCGGCGTCGCCATACAGGCTGTCCGCGCCGGCACCTCCGTAGAGCCTGTCGTCGCCGCCGGCGCCGCGCAGGGTATCGTCGAGGCGCCCGCCAACCATCCTTTCGTAGTCTGCTGTGCCGCTACGCTCGTACCCAATGGACGAGCCGTCCGGACGCGCGCCATCGGTGAAATTGTCGGCGGTAAGCGCGCTCAGTGCGACATTGCGCAGGATGGCGGCATCCTGCCAGGCGACGGCTGCCGTGTCGGATTCGCGCTGCAGGACGGTGTCGCTGCCACGCTGCTGCAGGCGCAGCTTGTTCATGGCGCCGAATGGATTGCCGCTGTTATCAACGTAGTCCAGCAGCGAAAAAATGTCGAGCACGTCGCCACCGGCTCCTGCTCCGAAGTCGGTGATCGTCAGGACCAGCCGCGGATCGCCTTGCAGGAAAAGATAAGTGTCGCGGCCCGCACCGCCTGCCGCTTCGACCGACCGTGTTGTTGCATTCCAGGTTTCGATGCCGATGATGTCGTCCCCGGCGCCGGCATCGATCCGCATCGCTGGTTGTCCAGTCACATCCTTGCCGGACCCTGTCACCACGATGTTGTCGTTGCCGGTACCACCGAGAACGGTATCGGTGTCCAGCGAGGCCTGGATCTTGTCGTCGCCGGCGCCGCCATCGACTGAGATGAAAAACGGCGTGAGAACTTCGGTATCGTAAAAAGTCGAGGTGCGGATGGTGTCGTTGCCATTGCCGCCCTCGAACACATTGTTGCCCGATACGTCATCGAGCCAGTCGTTGCCATCGCCGCCGCGCAGCAGGTCGTCGCCAGCGCCGCCGTCGAGCTGGTCCTCGCCTGCACCGCCCTCGAGCGTGTCGTTGCCGGTTTCGCCTTCGAGGTCGTCGCGGCCGGCCCCGCCGCGCAGCGTGTCGTTGCCGGTGCCGCCAATCAGGCGGGCCCCATACCCGAGTGTGTCGCCCGCTTCGAGCAGGTCGTTGCCTTTGCCGCCAAACAGGGTGTCGTCGCCGCCATTGCCGCGGATCGTGTCGTCCATGTCCTCACCCTGCAGCGTCTCGTCCTTGCTGGTGCCGACGATGGTGAAGCCGACTTCGCTGCCCAAGCGGTCATAGCCGCCGGTCAGGCTGGCGCGCGACAGGGCTGTCGGGGAGACGCCGGCCAGGGTGACCGCCAGCTGGAACTGGTGGGCGTTTCCTGCTGCGCCGTCGCTGTCGATATAGACCAGGGTGTCGCTGCCCACCTGCTCGGCCTTCAGGTATCCGGCCGGTCCGAAAGGATTGTCTTCCAGGCTGGCAGGGAGCAGGGCGCGCAGGTCCAGGCGGTCGCCTTCGCCCGCGTTGAAATCGGTCACGCGCGCCCGGGCGCCGAGTGCCAGCACCGCAAAGGTGTCGGCACCGGCGCCGCCTTGCGCGCTCACGACAGCCGCGCCGGACATGGCGCCGAGTTTCAGCAGGTCGTTGCCGGCGCCGCCCTGCAGGCTGACGGTGCGCGCCGCGCCGTTGCCCGCGGCAGCCACGGTCAAGGTATCGTTGCCATCGCCGCCCAGCAGGGTATCGGCGCCGTTACCGGCGGACAGCATGTCGTCGCCGGCGCCGCCGTCGAGCAGGTTGGTGCCGCTCGATGCGGTCAGCAGGGTGTCGTTGCCGGCGCCTCCTTCGAGGCGGTCGTTGCCGGTGGGGTCGCTGCGTTCGTCGAGCCAGTCGTCGCCGTTCCCGCCCAGCAGGATGTCGTTGCCGGTGCCGCCCACCAGGGTGTCCTGGTGCTCGCCGCCGCGCAGCAAGTCGTCGCCCCCGTTGCCATGCAACTGGTCGGAGCCGCTATAGCCATCGATGGTGTCGTTCATCACCGTGCCGGCCAGGGCGTCCCACCCGTCGGTGCCTCCGATGGCCAGGCCGGTTTGCGAGCCGGCCGGATCGATATCGCCGGTAAAATTCGCGCGCGCCAGGCTGGCAGGGGCGATGCCGGCCAGTTCCACCAGGGTCTGGTAGCTGCCCTCCGCCGTACGCAGCTGGAGCAGCGTTGCGCCGCCCTCGGCGACCAGGCGCAGCAGTCCGTTACCGAACGGATTGCCGTTGTAGCCCGTCCCCAGGATGGGGAACAGGTCGATGCGGTCGCCACTGGCGCCCGCGGTGAAGTCCGCGATGCGCACGCGCGTGGTGGCGTCGGCCGCCATGGCGGTCACCCGCAGGGCATAGGTATCGGTGCCAATCCCCCCCGTAAGGCTTACCTGCGCGCCGGCAGGGTGGTTGAACACCAGCTCGATGGCGTCGTCTCCGGCGCCGGCATCGACCGCCGAGACGCTTGCGCCGCCAGCGAGCGTTAGGACCAGTTGATCGTTCCCGTTGCCGCCACTGATGTCGGCGCCGCTGTAGGCGGCCAGCCGGTCGTTGCCTTCGCCGCCATCGAGCCTGCCGGTCGAGGCGCTGCTGGCCACCAGCCAGTCGTCGCCGCCGCCGCCGAGCAGCACGTTCTCGCCCGCGTCATCCTTCAGTTCGTCGTTTCCGCTGCCGCCATCGAGCAAGTCGTCGCCCGCGCCGCCAAACAGGCGGTCGGCATCATCTCCACCGTAGACTTTGTCGTTGCCGTCGCCACCGAGCAGATAGTCGTAGCCGTCGTTGCCATACAGCGTATCGTTGCCGCTGCCGCCGGAGATATAGTCGCTGGCGAACCAATCGCTGCCCTTGCCTTCACCGCCGTCGAGGATGTCGTCGCCGCCGTAGCCATACAGATCGTCCTCTCCGCCTGCACCAAGGAGGGTATCGGCGAAATCGCTGCCATGCAGGATGTCGCGGCCCGCCGTACCTGTCCGGTTGACCGGCGTGGTGCTGATGCCTGTCGTGAAGTACACCAACACACCGTTCGATCCGCTCAGCGCATTGCCGGCCAGGTCGAGGATGGCGCCTTGGGTAAACTGTATACAGTGGTTGGCCTTCAGTTCCAGCGCCGCGGGAGGATTGAAAACGATGGTGTTGCCGGACACTGTCAGGTGCGGGTTGCCGGCGACGGCGGCGGAATACTGCGTGCCCATGTTGGTCCAGATGACCAGCGTCCCGCTGCCCAGTTTCACTGGCTCGCTGAAGGTGAACACCAGGTCGGCGCTCGCGTCGTGGCCGTCGGCGGGCCCAGAGACCAGCGTCGGTGGCGTGGTGTCGGCGACGTCGCCCGAGGAGCCGGACATGGTGCCGTATCCGGAGGTGTGGGCGGGCAGGTCTTCTGGATGGTTGGTCATGGCGCAGGCAGGCAAAAGGTGACGGGCCACTATCCCCCACCCAACAATACAAGTCTAGCAATTACTGCAACGGTTTCCAGATTATGCGCGGTGCATCCCTGCACCTCGCCGGGCTAAAAAACGTCCCGGCAAACGGGGCGTTCGTCTGCACGATGTCGCGTTCTTCCCGTCAGCCGTAAGGCGTGAACGGAATCCCGTTCGCGATCAGTTCTGCCACCCCATCCACGTTCTCGCCGCTCTCGCTGATCATCGCCAGCACCCCCACTAGGTCGGCCTTCTTGCTGTCCAGGATATCCAGCCAGTAGGCGTAGCCCGCCGCTTCCGGCGCGCGGTGCAGGATGTTGGTGTACAGGCGCGTGACCAGTTCCGCATTGGTGGGCGCCGCGCCGTACAGGTCGGCGAACTCCTTCGAGGCGACGAAGCCGACGGCCAGGTCGTAGACCGTGGCGCCCTTGTCCATACTGGAGAGCCAGAAGCCCATGCCGCCCAGGTCGGGTGTGCGATCGAACGCAGCGCGGTAGATGCGGAAGGCCTGGCCGGCGACGCCGTCGATGTCGAGGGCCATGGCGCCGTCGGCAAATGCCAGGCGTTCGACGCCTTGCAGGGTGTCGCTGCCGTCGCCCGTGGTGCGCTTGTCGACCACCTTGAAGCCGCCGGCATCGCGCGTGACCGTGTAGTTGCTGGCGGCGCCGCTGTAGCGGGCGCTGTCCATGCCGTCGCCGCCGATCAGCGTATCGCTGCCCGCGCCGCCGACCAGCACGTCGTTGCCGGCACCACCGTCGAGGCGATCGTTGCCCGCGCCGCCGGTGAGCGTTTCGTCGCCGGCGCTGCCGACGCTGGTGACCGGCGGGGCCGTCACCACTGGCGGCGGTGGAGGAGGAGGGGGCGGCGGCGGCGGAGGCGGAGATGGCGGTGGCGGTGGCGGTGGGGGCGGCGCGACGTACACCCCAGGCGTCACCGCTTCGACGAAGTTGTCCGCCGTGATCGTTGCAGCGTTGATGCCTTGCAGGACCATGGCCGTCTTGAAGCCCTGCTGGTTGCCGGCGCCGTCGCCGTCGACCTGCAGCAGCGTGTTGGCGCCGCTCTGGAACAGGCGCAGGTAGCCCCTGCCGAAGGGGTCCGCCACCGTCTTCAGGTCGATACCCAGCGGTTCCACGGCAATCCGGTCGCCGCCGGCGCCGGCCTTGAAATCGAGGATGGTGAGCGAGCCCACGGATGGCAGCCAGCTCGACGAGAAGGTATCCCTGCCCGCGCCGCCTTCGACCGTAACGCGCACGTCGGCACCGGCGTCGTGGCGGATGGCGAACAGGTCGTCGCCGGCATCGCCGTACAGGGCGACGCGCTCGTGGCGTACGCCCTCGATGAAATGCCAGTCCAGGCGCAGGGTGTCGTTGCCGTCGCCACCGCGCAGCACGTCGTTCCCCCAGTGGCTGGAGAGTTCGTCGTTGCCGGCTCCGCCCTCAAGGATGTCGTCGCCCGTCGCCGCGGTGTAAAAACCGTAGGGGAAGTCGCCCAGCAGGTCGGCGTCTAGCGTGTCGTTGCCGTCGCCCCCGAGCAGGTTGTCGTTGCCGACGCCGTCCTGCAGGATGTCGTCGCCGGCGCCGCCGTTGATGACATCGTTGAGCCAGCCGCCAGTGAGGCGGTCTGCTTGCGCGGTGCCCTGCATCGAGCGGCCATTCGTGCTGCCGTCCGGGTTGAAGCCCATGGCGACGTTCGCCGCACCCAAGAGCGTCTTGTCGACGCCGGCCAGGGTGACCAGGTCTTCGTAATTGCCTGCGTTATCCACACGCAGCTGCACCACCGTGTCCGCGCCGCGCTGTACAACCTTGAGCAGGCCTCCTGCAGAGAAGGGATTCGGCTTGACCGCATCCCAGGACGAGCCGAGCAGATTGTTCAGGTCGAACACGTCGCCGCCTTCGCCGGCCTGGAAATCCAGGATGGTCAAGCCGCCTGGCTGGCGCTGGTCGACAACATAGGTGTCGCTGCCGTCGCCGCCGTCCGCGACCACCTTGATGTACGCAAGCGCGGAGGCCCAGATCGCGATGTGGTCGTTGCCTGCACCACCGTGGACCGTCACGGTGCTGGGGCTATTGGTGCCGCCGTAGGGCGTATGCACCCGGATCGTGTCGTCGCCGGCGCCGCCGTCCAAGGTCGAGCCGGTGCCATGACTCGCCAGGAGGTCGTTGCCATCCCCTCCGAGCAGGATGCTGCCTGCACCCTCGGAGGTGAACAGCCGGTCGTCGCCGGCGCCGCCGTCGAGCCGGTCGCTGCCGTAATCGCCCGACATCTCGTCGTTGCCATCCCCGCCCCACATCTGGTCGTCGCCACGGCCCCCAGACATGAAGTCGTTGCCTCCATCTCCGTACAGGAGATCGCTGCCTCCCTCTCCAAATATCCAGTCGCTGCCGTCGGCCCCGTAGAGACGGTCATGCAGGCGCCCGCCGCGCATCTCGTCATGCACCCGCGTGCCAGTAAGCGCCAGGCCCTCGAGCGAGCCGTCGGGTCGCGCGCCTTCGCTGAAGTTGTCGCCGGTTAGCGCTTCGATCGCCGTGTTGCGCAGCACGGCGGTGTCGATCCAGCCCTGCGGGCCGTCCGCGCCGTCCATGTCACGTTGCAGCACGGCGTCGGCGCCGCGCTGGATCATCTGCAGCATGCCGATTGCGCCGAACGGGTTAGCGTCGCTGAAAGGATAGGCAACCAGCGAGTACACGTCGAGGATGTCGCCGGCGGCGCCAGCCTGGAAATCGGTGACGGTCAACAAGGGCAGGTGGAAGGCATGGGCAAAGCCATAGGTATCCCGGCCGGCGCCGCCGGTGGCCTCGACCGGGCGAAGGATGTTGGCCTGCGCCGCCCCCAGGGTCAGCCGGTCGTCGCCGTCACCGGCGCTGACCAGCAAGGTTTGCGTGTTCCCGCCATCGTAATACGCATACAAGCCGATCGTATCGTTGCCGCTGCCAGCATCGATGCGCTCTACGCTGAGCGCGGCATTGATGACGTCATTGCCGCTGCCACCGAAAACGGCCATGCGGCCAGTCCCCGCGTAAATGCTGAACCCCAAGGCGCCGGCCATGATGACATCATCGTCGGCGCCGCCGTCCATGATCCCGCCGCCGAACTCGTCGACCAACCTGTCCTTGCCTTCGCCGCCAGAGAGGGTGTCGTCGCCTCCATGGGTATCCGGAGCATCTCCTTCCAGCGTGTCATCGCCTTCGCCGCCCTCGAGCGTATCGTTGCCGGTGCCGCCAATCAGGGTGTCATTGCCCATGCCGCCGTGGATGGTGTCGTTTCCCGATCCACCAAGCAAATAGTCGCCGTAAACAAGTTCGTCGCCTCCCTCGATCAGGTCGTCACCTCCATTCCCCTGGATCTGATCGGTATCGCCGAGGCCGCGTAGGATGTCGTCGAGGCCGCCACCGCTGAGCGTGTCCCGCCCTGCAGTGCCGGTGATGGTGTCGCCGAGGTTGCTGCCCCCAGGATGATAGGATCCGACGATATTGGACCGGCTTAATGAGGCGGCGTCGACTCCCGCGAGCGTGGCAATCAGGCGGAAAGCATCAACGGTCCCGGCCGCGCCGTCGCTGTCAAGCAGAAGTAGGGTATCGCTCCCCGACTGTTCCAGTTTCAGGTAGCCCGCGGCGCCGAAGGGATTGCCGCTCAATTGTTCAGGGAACAGTTTGCCGAGGTCGAGCTGGTCGCCATCGGTAGTGCTGAAGTCGGCGATGCGCACGCTGGCACCGGTCACGTACAACTGGAACAGGTCGGCACCGGCGCCGCCCAAGGCAGTGATGCTGGCCTTGGGATTCGAACTGTATATGCGCAGCTGGTCTTTGCCGGCGCCTCCATCGAGCTGGACGGAATGGACACCGGCGCCGAGGTCCCAAGCGAGCAGCAGGTCGTTGCCTTCGCCGCCGAGCAGGGTATCGTTGCCGCCGCTGCTGCTCAAGTCGTCATCGCCGCTGCCGCCGTCGAGCTGGTTGGTGCCAGCGCCCGCCACGGACAGGTGATCGTTGCCCGCGCCGCCTTCCAGGATGTCGTCGCCTCCCGGGAACGACGCCTCGTTGATCCAGTCATTGCCCGCGCCTCCGATCAAACGGTCGCCACCGGCGCCGCCATACAGGAAATCGTCGCCGTCACCGCCGTCGAGTAGGTCGCTGCCGTCGAGGCCTTCGAGCCGGTCGCTGCCTGCGAGGCCGTACAAGGTGTCGTCGAGCGCGGCGCCGGCCAGGATGTCGGCATTACCGGTGCCGGTGAGCGTGATGCCCTTGGTCGCGGTCGATGGATCGAATCCGCCGACAAAGTTGGCGGATTTGAGCTGGTCCGGCCGGACACTAGCGAGTTGCAGCAGGGTCTGGTAAACGCCAGGCTCGCCCGCCTTGCGGATCTGCAGCAGGGTGTCCATGGCTTGGGGAAGCAGGCGCAGGCTGCCGTCCACGAAGGGATTGCCCTGATAGCCAAAGGGCAGCAGTGCCGTGACGTCGATCAGGTCCCCCCCGAAGCCGGTCTTGAAGTCGGTGACACGCGCGGCCGGCCCCGTGCCGGGCAGCATGGCGTCGGCCGAGACCATGAAGGTATCGGCCCCGGCGCCGCCGGTGAGGTCGATCGCGCCGATGACGAACAGGCGGTCGTTGCCCTCGCCGCCATTGAACGAGCCGGTCGAGCCGGCCAGTGCGCTCAGGATGTCGTCTCCGGCGCCGCCGCGCAGCGTGTTGGCACCGGCGCCCCCGGCAAGGGTGTCGTTGCCGTCGCCGCCTTCGAGCAGGTCGTCGCCTGCGCCGCCCTGCAGATTGTCCCAGCCCTTGCCGCCGCGGATTGTGTCGTTCCCGGTGCCGCCGTACAGCGTATCGCCCGCGGTTCCTTCCTCGTCGCCGCCCTCGATCAGGTCGTTGCCTTTGTCGCCGTCGATGGTGTCGGCGCCGCCCAGGCCGCCTATCACGTCGTCCAGCATGCTGCCGCGCAGGCTGTCGATCCCTTCCGACCCCGTCATGACCTGGCCGACATTGCTGCCATCTGGACGGTAGCCGCCCACGAAACTGGCTGCCGTCAGTGACGCGGCGTCGACGCCGACCAGCGTGGCGGCCAGCCTGAAGGGTTGCCAGGCGAACGCCGCGCCATCGGTGTCGGCATAGAGCAAGGTATCGAGGCCCACCTGCTCCAGTTTCAGCATGCCGGCGCTGCCAAAGGGATTGCCTTCCCCATCGAAGGGCGCGAATGCACGCAAATCCAGCTGGTCACCCTCGGCAATGTTGAAATCGACGATCTTCACGGTGCTGCCGACGGCTTCGATGCGGAAGATATCGGCGTCGATGCCGCCGCGCGCGACCACGTCTGTGGACAAATCGGACACCACGATGGCCAGGATATCCTTGCCGGCGCCGCCGTCGAGCACCAGCTGCTCGTTCAAGGCCCCGGACACGCGCAGCGTATCGTTGCCTTCGCCCCCGAGCAGGGTGTTGTTGCCGCCCTCGCTCAGCAGTTCGTCATCGCCGCTCCCGCCGTCGAGCATATTGGTGCCGCGGCTCGCGACATGCAGGCGGTCGTTGCCAGCGCCGCCCTCGAGAACGTTATGGCCGGCAGATGTATAGACTTCGTTGAGCATGTCATTGCCCAGACCGCCGATCAGCCGATCGCTGCCATTGCCGCCGGTGAGCGTGTCGTCCTGGTCACCGCCGTCGAGCCAGTCATTTCCTTCGTCGCCACGCAGTTCGTCCTTGCCAGCGCCGCCCTCGAGCAGGTCGTTGCCGCTGTTGCCGTACAGGCGGTCGTCGCCACCCATGCCCTGGAGCGTGTCGTCCAGGATGCCGCCCTGCAGCGTATCGGCCAACGCGTTGCCGACCAGGGTCAGCCCCTGCGTCGAGCCATTCGGGTCGAGATCGCCCACAAAATTGGCGGAATTGAACGCGTTGGGCTGGACCCCGGCCAGTGCGAGCATGGTCTGGTAGCCGGCGCCTTCGCCCGGCAAGCGCCGTTGCAGCAGCGTGTCGTCGCCTTGCGCGATTAGGCGCAGGCTGCCTTCGGCAAACGGATTGATCGCGTAGCCGGGCGGCAGCAGTCCTTGGATGTTCAGGCGGTCTCCACCTGTGCCAGCTGTAAAATCGAGGATGCGCGTCTGCGTGCCGGCCTCCGATGTGCCGTATTCGGTGAAGGTATACGTGTCAATGCCAGCGCCGCCGACGAGCTCGACCTGTGCGTTGCTGCCCGCCTTGAAATGAATCTCCAGCTGGTCGTTGCCGGCGCCGCCGTCGACCTGGCTGGACAAGTTGGTCGGCCCCAGGTAAATGCTGATCGTGTCATCGCCATTGCCGCCCTTCATGACCACGCCGTCCTGGCCCGACAGTCGGTCCTTACCTTCGCCGCCGTCGAGCGTGCCGGTCGTGCCAGATCCGGTCAAGAGATTGTCGTCGCCATCACCGCCGGCAAGCGTGTTGTGGCCCTCGTAGTCGGACAGGAAATCATCGCCAGCGCCGCCGTCGAGCTGGTCATTGCCGCTACCCCCGTTGAGCTGGTCGCTTCCGGTGCCGCCACGCAGGATGTCGTTGCCGGCCCCGCCATCGAGCCTGTCGCCGTCGTACGAGGCCTGCACGTGGCCGCCATCGAGCACGTCGTCGCCCGCGAGGCCGTACAGCACGTCGCTGCCTGCGCCGCCGTCGAGCTTGTCGGCGAAGTCGCTGCCGTACAGGATTTCGCCGCCGGCGGTGCCGGTACGGTCGATGGCGGCCGGACTGGCTCCGGTGGTGAACTCGAAGGTCAGCCCAGGGTGATTTTCGCCGCCGAGTTTATTGCCCGCGACATCCTGAATGGCGTCGATACTGAAGGTCACCCGATAGGTGGTTGCGTATTGCAAGGGGCTTTCGGGCGTCAGGGTCAGGGTATTTCCGGTTATCCAGATCCCCATGTTCATGTAGGTCGGACCCGAGAAAACAGAATTCATCCCCGCCAGCACGTTCAGGTAGCCCGAGCCTGCGCGAACATCTTCGCTGAAGGTGAACACGAGCTTGCCATCGACCAGATGGGAATTGCCCTCCGGCCGGCCGATGAGGACGGGTTCGGTGGTGTCGACTGCGGAGGCCGCCGAGCCGGACATCGTGCCGGAGGAAGCAAACGTGGAATAGGTCGGGGGGCTGGGCAGGTCGCGCATGATAATTCGTCAATAAATGAGCTCGGAACTATCTCCGAATCAACAATAATTGTCTAGAAAATAATGCACCCGCCGTTGTAACCATGCTCTTTGCATATGCGCCCGGCCACCCGGTGTTGTTTGTACGAAAAAAAGCCCCGGAAGACCGGGGCTATGGAGGGCGGTGCGCAGTGGCCGGGCCTCAGCCCACCTGCTCGATCCTGCTGAGCCGCTGCCCGAAAATCCCCCAGGTGCGCGGCTCGCCATCCACCGTGGCCTTCAAGACCCAGCCGGTGCCGACCTTTTCCACAGTGACCTCGGTCTCGAGCTCCTTGGCGACCTTCTCGGCCCAGGCCTTGGCCGAGCCCTGGCCCTTGAACAGTTCCTGGCCCTCGAACACGACGGTGGCGTCGAACACGGATGCGGCGAATACGGTCATGGTGGCCCGTCCTTTACTTGTTGCGCAGCGAGCGCACGGTATTGAGCACCGGCTGCAGCACCGAGGCGCCCAGGCGTGCGCTGCGGGCGCCGTCCCAGCCCACCAGCGGGTCCGGGTCGTTGGCGTTGTCCTTGAACGGCAGTTCCAGCGTAAGCGACAGGCAGCCGAAAGTGTGGGTGATATGCGGCGAACCCATGGTCAGGGTCTCTTCGGTGTACGGGGTCTGGCCGTAGCCGTGCACATCCTGGAAGTCCGGGCTGGCGATCTTGAAATCGTCGATGAAGCGCTGCTGCGCCGCGGCTTGCAGGGCGCTGAAGGTCGGCAGGGATTCGCTGCCGGCCACGAACACGTAAGGCAGGCCTTCGTCGCCGTGCACGTCCAGGCACATGTCAACGCCGACCTCGTGCATCTTCTGCCGCACCAGGAAGACTTCCGGGCTGCGCTCCATGGTCGGGTTCATCCACTCGCGGTTCAGGTTGGCGCCGGCCGCGTTGGTGCGCAGGTTGCCGCGCACCGAGCCGTCCGGGTTCATGTTCGGCACCACGTAGAACACCGCTTCGTTCAGCAGCTGGCGGCCGAACGGGTGGGCCGGGTCGAGCAGGGCATCGAGCATGCCTTCGACGAACCATTCGGCCATCGTCTCTCCCGGGTGCTGGCGTGCGATGACCCAGACTTTTTTCTTTTCAGGGGAGGATTCGCCGATGACCAGCATGTTCAGGTCGCGGCCGTCGACAGTCGAGCCCAGGTCGAGCATGCGCACGTTCTCGGACATCTGGGCGCGGTCGAGCAGCTCCAGGTGGCGTTCCCACGAATACGGCTCGAAATAGGCGTAGTAGACGCTGTCCATGCCCGGGGTGTGCTCGATCGTCATGACGTCGCCGTCGAAGCTGGTCGGCACGCGGAACCAGTTCACGCGGTCGTAGCTGGCCATGGCCTGGTAGCCTTCCCAGCCGGCCGGATAGGCGGCCTGGCCGGCGTTCAGGAAGCGGATCGTGCACGCTTCACCCTGGGCGCCTTGCAGGCGGAAATAGAACCACTGGATGATCTCGGCGTGCGAGTCCTTGCGGATGTTCAGGTCGATGGCGTTCGCGCTCGTGGCGTTCACGATCTCGATGGCGCCGCCGTCGAACTGGCTGCTGATCTTGATAGACATGGTATGTCCTGTTGTTGGGTGATGTCGAAAACGGTGATGATACCGCAAGGCTCAGTCCAAGCCGCCGAAGCGGTCATGGAAATCGCTGCTGGCGCCCGGGGTAGTGTCATCTTCCTCCAACAGTTTGGCCATGATGTGCAGCTCGGCCTGCGCGTAGGTGAGCCGGTAGATGTTCCTGGCGAGCTCATAGGCATCCGAGCCCGGCCATGGGTCAGGCAGCAGCTCCACCGGCAGCATCGGATCGTGCAGCTGCACGCGGCGGTAGGCGTGGATCAGCGGCGAGCGGATGGCGAAGGCGTCCTGCGGCTTGATGCCGGGGTTTTCAGCCAGCCGCGCCAGCACCGGCGTGAAAGTGTCGATGAACTGGCGGTAGCTGGCGATGACGCCGGACAGGTCCCAGCCGTCGCCCACCAGCTCGGGCAGCGGGCGCGAACCGGCGCCGGGCAGCTCGGCCGCCTCGAACACGAATACCTTGCCGGTGGCCCCGGTGCGCGCCAGGATCTCGCGCAGGGTGTCGCGGTCGGGCGCCGGGTGCGCCATTACGCCGGTGGCCAGCATGGCGAAGCCTTCCCATTCCAGTTCCTTGCGCAGCAGGGTGCGCAGGTCGGCGTCGATGCTGCCGTTCGGGGCCAGCACGAAGCTCCAGCGGCCGTCCCAGTGCAGGCCCGGCGCCGCATAGATGCGGCGGTTGGCGCGCTCGAAGCGCGGCAGGGCTTGCGGCGCCAGCACGTAGCGGCTGCGCCGACCCTCGCGGCTGGCAATCAGCCAGCCTTCCTGCACCAGGCGGAACACGCTGGTGCGCACCAGCCGGTCGGACACGCCGAGCGGGCTAAGCAGCTCGATCATGCTGCCCAGCCAGAAGGCGCCGCCGTGCGGGGCGATGGCGTCGCCGCACAGCGTCATCACCAGCGATTTATGGCGCGGCGGGTCGCTCGCGAGGAGGTGGGCGATCCATTCGCCGCTTGAGCCTGGTTGCATGGGATTCTTCGCAATATGATTCAAAATTTCGGTGTACATCTGATTTTTTGTATCGTATTATGGATTCGATAGGTTTGCAAACGGAGAACCAACATGTACGCACAGATGGTGGAGACCGGACTCAAGAAAGTCCGTACCGAAGAGGACATGAGCGCCGAAGAAGCGGCGTTCCAGGCGCGCATCGATGCCGGCATCAAGATCGAGGCCAAGGACTGGATGCCCGACGCCTACCGCAAGACCCTGATCCGCCAGATTTCGCAGCACGCGCACAGCGAGATCGTCGGCCAGCTCCCCGAGGGCAACTGGGTCACGCGCGCGCCGACGCTCAAGCGCAAGTCGGTCCTGCTGGCCAAGATCCAGGACGAAGCCGGCCACGGCCTCTACCTGTACAGCGCCGCCGAAACCCTGGGCGTGTCGCGCGACGAGCTGCTCGCCAATCTCCATTCGGGCAAGGCGAAATATTCGAGCATCTTCAATTACCCGACCCTGAGCTGGGCCGATATGGGCGCCATCGGCTGGCTGGTGGACGGCTCGGCCATCATCAACCAGATCCCGCTGTGCCGCTGCTCGTACGGTCCGTACGCGCGCGCCATGATCCGCGTCTGCAAGGAAGAGTCCTTCCATGCGCGCCAGGGCTACGACATCATGATGAGCCTCGCCAAAGGCTCGCCCGAGCAGAAGGCGATGGCGCAGGATGCGCTGAACCGCTGGTGGTGGCCTTCCCTGATGATGTTCGGCCCGTCGGACGCCGAATCGGTGAACAGCGCGCAGTCCGCTGCCTGGCGCATCAAGCTGTTCTCGAACGACGAACTGCGCCAGCGCATGGTCGACCAGACCGTGCCGCAGATCGAATACCTGGGCCTCACGGTGCCCGATCCCGACCTGAAATGGAACGCAGAACGCGGGTCGTATGACTTCGGCGCGATCGACTGGAGCGAGTTCCAGAACGTCCTGAAGGGCAACGGCCCCTGCAACCGCGAGCGCCTGCGCACCCGCGTCAAGGCCTATGAAGACGGCGAGTGGTTCCGCGATGCTTTGGTTGCTCACGCCGACAAGAAAGCTGCAAAGCGGGTTGCGTAGGGTGGTCGGCTCCGCCGACCGCGCGTTCAACTCACGCCCGCACCACCGCACACGCAACACGGAGACAAAATAATGAGCAAAGAATGGCCCCTGTGGGAAGTCTTCATCCGCAGCCAGCACGGCCTGGCCCACAAGCACGTGGGCAGCCTGCACGCACCCGACGCCGAGATGGCTGTGAATAACGCGCGCGACGTCTACACCCGCCGCAACGAAGGCGTCTCGATCTGGGTCGTGCGCGCCATCGACATCGTCGCCAGCAGCCCGAACGACAAAGAGGCGCTGTTCGAGCCGGCCAACAGCAAGGTATACCGCCACCCGACCTTCTTCCCGATGCCGGAAGAAGTCAAGAACCTGTGAGCGCAGCCGTGGACGCAAAAATCGACTACCTGCTGCGCCAGGGTGACAACGCCCTGATCCTGTCCCAGCAGCTGTGCCAGCTGTGCGGCAAGGGCCCGGCCCTCGAAGAAGACATGGCGCTGTCCAACGTCGCGCTCGACCTGCTGGGCCAGACCCGCATGTGGCTCACCTATGCCGGCGAACTGGAAGGCAAGGGCCGCGACGAAGACCGCCTGGCCTTCCACCGCGACGCGATCGAGTACCGCAACTGCCAGCTGGTGGAGCAGCCGGGCGGCAGCTATGCCGACGTCATGATGCGCCAGTTCCTGTTCGATACCTGGCACTACTTCCTGATGGATGGCCTGACCCGTTCGAGCGACCCGCGCATCGCGGAAATCGCCCAGAAGTCGATCAAGGAAGTCACTTACCACCTGCGCCGCTCCGGCGACCTGGTGGTGCGCCTGGGCGACGGCACCGATGTCAGCCACGCCAGGATGCAAACCGCGCTGGACGAGCTGTGGATGTACAGCGGCGAGATGTTCCTCTACGACGACATCGACAACGCGATGGTGGAGCAGGGCGTCGCCCCGGCTGCGGAAGCTTTGCGCAAGCAGTTCTTCGATCACCTGGCCGACGTGCTTGCTGAAGCCACCCTGGTCATGCCTTCGCCGGATGCCTGGATGCAGCGCGGCGGCAAGCAAGGCCGGCACACCGAGCGCCTCGGTTTCATCCTGGCCGAGATGCAGTTCCTGCAGCGCGCCTATCCGGGAGCGCAGTGGTAATGAACGCACCGGGCGTCACCACCGCACAGGTCTGGAGCTGGCTCGGCGAAGTCGCCGACCCGGAGATCCCGGTCATCTCGGTGGTGGACCTCGGCATCGTGCGTGACGTCGCTTTCGACGGCGACGCCTGCGTGGTGACGATCACGCCGACCTATTCCGGCTGCCCGGCGATGCAGGTGATTTCGGATTCGGTGAAGGAAGCGCTGCTGGCGAAGGGCATCGAAAACGTGCGCATCGTCAGCCGCCTGGCGCCCGCCTGGACCACCGACTGGATGAGCGAAGCCGGCAAGGCCGCCCTGAAAGGCTACGGCATCGCGCCGCCGGTGCAGCAGGCGATCGACATCAGCGGCCTGCATGCCGGCATCCGCCGCCGCGCCGCGCCCGAGGTCTCCTGCCCGAATTGCGGCTCGCCGCATACCCAATTGACGAGCGAATTCGGCTCGACGCCATGCAAGGCGCTGTACAAGTGCCTCGACTGCCGCGAGCCTTTCGATTATTTCAAGTGCCACTGAGAGCACCGAAGGAATCATGAGCAAATTCTACCCACTCACCGTGGCCAAGGTGAAGCACGAGACCCGCGACGCCATCGCCGTCACCTTCGACGTGCCGCCCGAGCTGAAACAGCAGTTCGCCTACCAGCAGGGCCAGCACCTGACCCTGCGCGCCATGATCGGCGGCGAAGACGTGCGCCGTTCCTATTCGATCTGCTCCGCGGTGCAGGACGACAGCCTGCGCGTGGCGATCAAGCGCACCACCGGCGGCCTGTTCTCGACCTGGGCCAATGAAAACCTCGAGCCCGGCGCCACGCTGGAAGTGATGCCGCCGATGGGCCACTTCAACGTGCCGTTAGATGCCGAGAGCGAGCGCCACTACCTGGCCTTTGCTGCCGGCAGCGGCATCACGCCGATCCTGTCGATCGTGAAGACCACCTTGCTGGCCGAGCCGAAGAGCCGCTTCACCATCGTCTACGGCAACCGCGCCTCGTCGAGCGTGATCTTCCGCGACGAGCTGACTGACCTCAAGGACAGCTACATGGACCGGCTCAAGCTGGTGTATGTGATGAGCCGCGAGCAGCAGGACATCGAACTGTTCAACGGCCGCATCACCGAAGAAAAATGCGGCCACTTCCTGCGCCACTGGATCGACATCCGCGACATCGACGTCGCCTTCATCTGCGGCCCCGAAGACATGATGCACGGCGTCTCGCGCTCGCTGCAGGAAGCCGGCCTGGCGAAAGAAAAGATCCGCATCGAGCTGTTCGCCGCCAGCATCCCCAAGCACGAGCACAAGCCGCGCAAGATCGAGGCAGGGGTGCAGCACCTGACCGAAGTCACCGTGATCATGGACGGCAGCGCCGCCAGCTTCACGATGGACAAGGACAAGGAGTCGCTGCTGGACGCCGGCCTGCGCGCCGGCATCGACATGCGCTACTCGTGCAAGGGCGGCGTGTGCTCGACCTGCCGCTGCAAGGTGCTCGACGGCCAGGTGGAGATGGACGTGAACTACGCGCTGGAAGACTACGAAGTCGCACGCGGGTTCGTGTTGAGCTGCCAGAGTTTTCCGATCACCGACAAGGTGGTCGTCGATTTTGATATCGCTGAATAGCCGCAGCTTTCGTTAGCACCACTCGCCTGAAGACCGTCATCCCGGCGAAGGCCGGGATCCAATTTCGTTGGTCTGCTACGAACGTCAAATTGGGTTCCGGCCTTCGCCGGAACGACGGTTTTAAGGGTAACAATAGAATTTTCTTCTCGATTGCGCGTTCGTCTTTTTCGCTCGCCGAACAAAAAACAATAAGACCTTGGAGACACCCATGACCTACGAATCCATCCAGTTCAGCATCAAGGCCGGCATCGCCCTGCTGACCCTGAACCGCCCCGATCGCCTGAACAGCTTCACCCAGGCCATGCACCTCGAAGTGCGCGACGCGCTGGAAAAACTGCAGGCCGATAAATCGGTCCGCGTACTGGTCCTGACCGGCGCCGGCCGCGGCTTCTGCGCCGGGCAAGACCTGTCGGATCGCGCCGTCGAACCGGGCGCCCGGGGCGTCGACCTCGGTGAGTCGGTCGAGAAGTTCTACGCCCCGCTGGTCCTGACGCTTAAATCTCTACCCATGCCGGTCATCTGCGCCGTCAACGGCGTGGCCGCCGGCGCCGGCGCCAACCTGGCGCTGGCCTGCGACATCGTGCTGGCCGCGAAATCGGCCAGCTTCATCGAAGCCTTCTGCAAACTCGGTCTGATCCCGGACACCGGCGGCACCTGGCATTTGCCGCGCCTGATCGGCCATGCACGCGCCACGGGCCTGGCCATGCTGGGCGATAAACTCAGCGCCGAGAAGGCCGAGCAGTGGGGCCTGATCTGGGCCTGCGTCCCGGACGAAGCGCTGATGGACCAGGCCATGGCCATGGCCGAGCATTTCGCCGCCGCTGCAACCCGCGGCCTGGCCTTTACCAAGAAGGCGCTGAACGCGAGCTATGCCAACACCCTGCCGGAACAGCTCAAGCTGGAAGGCGAGATGATGCGCGAACTGGGCTACACCCACGACTACCGCGAAGGCGTGGCCGCCTTCATCGCCAAGCGCCCGGCGCACTTCAAGGGAGAGTAAGGATATGCAGGCACTCCCTAAGGGAAGCATCGTCGCCGTGGTCGGCAGCGGCGCCATGGGCTCCGGCATTGCGCAGGTGGCGGCCAGCGCCGGTCACGAGGTGCTGCTGTTCGATACCCGTATCGAGGCGGCCGACAAGGCCGTGGCGGAGATCGGCAAGACCTACGCCAAGCTGGTGGAAAAAGGCCGCATGAGCGCGGCGGACGCCGATGCGGCGCATGCGCGCTTGAAACGCATCGCCACGCTGCAGGAAGCGAAAGGAGCCGCGCTGGTGGTCGAAGCCATCGTCGAGAACCTCGATGCCAAGCGCGCGCTGTTCCTTGAGCTGGAAGCCATCGTCGGCGACGACTGCATCCTGGCGACGAACACCTCGTCGATCTCCGTCACCGCCATCGCCGCACCGCTGCGCCGCCCGGAACGGCTGGTCGGCATGCACTTCTTTAACCCGGTGCCGCTCATGGCGTTGGTCGAAGTCATCAGCGGCATCGCCACCGACAAAGCCGTCGCGGACACCGTCTACGCTACCTCGCAAGCCTGGGGCAAGAACCCGGTGCATGCGAAATCCACGCCCGGCTTCATCGTCAACCGCGTCGCCCGCCCATACTACGCCGAAGCGCTGCGCCTCCTGCTGGAGGGCGCGTCGGACCACGCCACGCTGGACGCCGTGATGCGTGACTGCGGCGGCTTCCGCATGGGGCCTTTCGAGCTGATGGACCTGATCGGCCACGACGTGAACTTCTCGGTGACGAATTCGGTGTACGCCGCCTATTTCGGCGACCCGCGCTTCACGCCCTCGATCCTGCAGCAGGAGCTGGTGAACGCCGGCTTCCTCGGCCGCAAGACGGGCCGTGGCTTCTACCGCTACGGCGATAACGTCGAAAAGCCGGCCGTGCAAACGGAAGCGCCGCAAGCCCGGCCCGCGTCGGTGTCTATTGTCGGCAATGAATCCTCGCAGCTGGCACCGCTGGCTGCACGCCTGGCAAGCGCGGGCTTCGACCTGCCGCGTGAAGAAACGCTGGACTGCACGCCGGGCTTCGTATGCCAGGGCGCTGCCGTTTACCTGAGCGACGGCCGCAGCGCCACCGAGCGCGCCGCCGAAAGCTGGCATCCGGACACCGTCACCTATGACCTGCTGCTTGACGCCTCCAAGGCCACCCGCGTCGCGCTGGCGCGCGCCGACCAGTGCAGCGATGAAGCCTACAAGGCGGTCGTCGGCATGTTCCAGGCCGCCGGTTTCGCCGTCACGCGTTTCGACGACGTGCCCGGCATGCTGGTGATGCGCACCGTCGCCATGCTGGCCAACGAGGCAGCCGATGCAGTGAACCAGGGCGTGTGCAGCGCCAGCGCCGTCGATATCGCCATGCAGAAGGGCGTCAACTACCCGCGCGGCCCGCTGGCCTGGGCCGACAGCGTCGGCCTGCAGCAGGTCGTCACCGTGCTGGCCAACCTTGCCGCCACCTATGGCGAAGACCGCTACCGCGTGTCGCCGCTGCTACGCCGCAAGCTGGCCGCGAATCCCGACGGAGCACGCTTCCATGCATAGCAATGCGCAAGCGCTGGCCGAACTGGCCGGCAAGACCATGTACGAGCGCGACCAGGCCACGCAGGCGCTGGGCATGACGCTCGATGAGATCCGCCCGGGATATGCGCGCATGTCGATGCCGGTACGCGCCGACATGCTCAACGGGCATGCGACCTGCCACGGCGGCTATATCTTCATGCTGGCAGACAGCGCCTTCGCCTTCGCCTGCAACTCGCATAACTACAATACCGTGGGGGCCGGCTGCACCATCGATTACCTGTCCCCGGGGCGCGAAGGCGACGTGCTGGTGGCCGAAGGCGTCGAGCAGGCCTTGCAGGGCAAGACCGGCGTCTACGACATCGCCGTGACCAACCAGCACGGCCGCACGGTGGCGCTGTTCCGTGGGAAGTCGCACCGCGTCAGCGGCATGGTGGCCGAAGTCCAGCTATAAGCATTTCGCAAGACAATCAGGAGGTCGAGATGGTCCAGAAAATCCCTGCTCCCGGCGAGCTGGAACCGATCGAACGCGCCAGCCGCGACGAACTGCAGGCCTTGCAGCTCGAGCGCCTGAAGTGGTCGCTGCATCACGCCTACGAAAACGTGCCGCACTACCGCGCCGCCTTCGACGCGGCGGGCGTGCATCCGGAAGACCTCAAGTCCCTGGGCGACCTTGCGAAATTCCCGTTCACCGACAAGAAGACCCTGCGCGACAACTACCCGTTCGGCCTGTTCGCGGTGCCGCGCGAGCAGGTGGTGCGCATCCACGCATCGAGCGGTACCACCGGCAAGGCCACCGTGGTCGGCTACACCCAGCGCGATATCGACACCTGGGCCGGCGTGGTCGCGCGCTCGATCCGCGCCGCCGGCGGCCGTGCCGGCGACATGGTGCATATCTCCTACGGCTACGGCCTGTTCACCGGCGGCCTGGGCGCGCACTACGGCGCCGAAAAACTCGGCTGCACGGTGATCCCGATGTCGGGCGGCCAGACCGAAAAGCAGGTGCAGCTGATCCAGGATTTCAAGCCCTCGATCATCATGGTCACGCCCTCGTACATGCTGAACATCATCGAGGAATTCACGCGCCAGGGGATCGACCCTGCTCAGTCTTCGCTCAAGGTCGGCATTTTTGGGGCCGAGCCCTGGACCGATGCGATGCGCAGCGAAATCGAAACCCGCGCCGGCATCGATGCGGTCGACATCTACGGCCTGTCCGAAGTGATGGGCCCGGGCGTGGCCAGCGAATGCATCGAGAGCAAGGATGGCCCGGTGATCTGGGAAGACCATTTCTACCCCGAGATCATTGTCCCGGACACCGGCGAAGTGCTGCCGGACGGCGCGGAAGGCGAGCTGGTATTCACCTCGCTGTCCAAGGAAGCGCTGCCGGTCATCCGCTACCGCACCCGTGACCTGACCCGCCTGCTGCCGCCAAGCTCGCGCTCGATGCGCCGCATGGCGCGCATCACGGGCCGCTCGGACGACATGCTGATCATCCGCGGCGTGAACGTGTTCCCGAGCCAGATCGAAGAGATCATTTTAAAAATACCGGCGCTGGCACCGCAATACCAGCTGGTGGTGGCGCGCGACGGCCACCTCGATACGCTCGAAGTGCTGGGCGAACTGCGTGACGGTGCGCTGTCATCGAGCGACGTGGAGCTGCTGTCCCGCGAACTCCAGCACAGTATCAAGACCTATGTGGGCGTGACCACGCGCGTGACCCTGGTGCCGCCGCAAGGCATCGAGCGCACGCTGACCGGCAAGGCCCGGCGGGTGGTCGACAAGCGTCCCAAACACTAAATAACCAGGAGATTCCATGAACGACGCCTTCATCTGCGACGCCATCCGCACCCCATTCGGACGCTACGGCGGTTCGCTGTCGACGGTCCGCGCCGACGACCTGGGCGCGCTGCCGATCGCCGCCCTCATCGCCCGCAACAAGGACGTTGACTGGGCGGCCATCGATGACCTGTTCTACGGCTGCGCCAACCAGGCCGGCGAAGACAACCGCAATGTCGGCCGCATGGCCGCGCTGCTGGCCGGGCTGCCGCAGGAAGTTCCGGGCAATACCATCAACCGCCTGTGCGGTTCCGGCATGGACGCCGTCGGCACCGCCGCGCGTGCGATCCGCGCCGGCGAAGCGAACCTGATTATCGCCGGCGGCGTCGAGAGCATGACCCGCGCACCGTTCGTGATGGCCAAGGCCGACAGCGCCTTCTCGCGCGCCGCCAAGATCGAGGACACCACCTTGGGCTGGCGCTTCGTCAATCCGCTGATGAAGGCGAAGTACGGCATCGATTCGATGCCGGAGACTGCCGAGAACGTGGCGCGCGAATTCAACATCAGCCGCGCGGACCAGGACGCATTCGCACTGCGCAGCCAGCAGCGCTGGGCGCAGGCCCATGCCGCCGGCTTCTTCAAGGAAGAGATCGTGCCGGTCACGATTCACGGGAAGCCTTCGCGCAGCGGCGGCGGTGAATCGCGCGTCTTCGACACCGACGAGCAGCCGCGCGAGACCAGCCTGGAAGCACTGGGCAAACTAAAGGGCGTGGTCGCGCCGGACGGCTCGGTCAGCGCCGGCAACGCGTCGAGCCTGAACGACGGCGCCTGCGCACTGCTGCTGGCCTCAGGCGATGCTGCCGCACGCTATGGTTTGACGCCACGCGCGCGCGTCGTCGGCATGGCCACCGCCGGCCTGGCGCCGCGCATCATGGGCTTCGGCCCGGCGCCGGCGGTGAAGAAGTTGCTGGCCCAGACCGGCCTGCGGCTCGACCAGATGGACGTGATCGAACTGAACGAAGCGTTTGCTGCACAAGGCCTGGCCGTAACGCGCGACCTCGGCCTGCCGGACGATGCGGCCCACGTAAACCCGAACGGCGGCGCGATCGCGCTCGGCCACCCGCTCGGCGCTTCCGGCGCCCGCCTGGTGACCACCGCGGTCAACCAGTTGCACCGCACCGGCGGCCGCTACGCGCTGTGCACCATGTGCATTGGCGTGGGGCAGGGCATCGCCATCATCGTCGAGCGGGTATAAGCATGGTCAAGGTGTACGAGATCAATGGCGTGCGGCCGGTGGTGCATCCGACCGCCTACGTGCACCCGTCGGCGGTGCTGATCGGCGACGTGATCGTCGGCCCGCGCTGCTATATCGGCCCGCTGGCCTCGATGCGCGGCGACTTCGGGCGCCTGATCCTGGAAGAGGGCGCCAACCTGCAGGACACCTGCGTGATGCATGGCTTCCCGGGCGAAGACACCGTGGTCGAAGTCGACGGCCACATCGGCCACGGCGCGGTGCTGCACGGCTGCCGCGTCATGCGCAACGCGATGGTGGGCATGAATGCGGTGGTGATGGACAAGGCCGTGGTCGGCGAAGAATCGATCGTGGCGGCCATGAGTTTCGTGAAGGCGGGGATGATCATCCCGCCGCGCAGCATGGTGATGGGCGCGCCCGCGAAGATCATGCGCGAGCTGACCGACGAGGACGTGAAGTGGAAAAGCTTCGGCACGCGGCAATACCACGAGCTGAACGTGCGCTCGCTGCAGACGATGCGCGAGGTCGACGCCTTCAGCGAAGTGGAGCCCGGCCGCCGCGGCATCGACTTCGATATGGCGGAGCGGCACAAGCCGAAGGCCTGAACAAACCGGATGCATTGAAAAGACAACTGAACGGAGACTAAGAACATGGGCAACATCGCAACCCTGCAAAGCCTGATCGCCGGCCGCTGGCACGGCCTTGAGGCACTCACCCCGCTGCATAGCGCGCTGGACAACGAACTGATCTTCCACACGCACGCTGAGAAGATCGATTTCGACGAAGCCCTGGTCTACGCCCGCAAGACCGGCGTGAAGGGAATGATGGCGCTCGACTTCCAGAAGCGCGCCCAGTGCCTGAAAGCCCTGGCGCTCTACATGATGGAGCGTAAGGAAGAGCTGTACGAGATCTCGCACCTGACCGGCGCCACCCGCGCGGACAGCTGGGTCGACGTCGAAGGCGGCATCGGCACCCTGTTCGCCTACGCCAGCATGGGCGGGCGCGAGCTGCCGTCCTCGAACGTGCTGCACGAAGGCCCGGCGATTGCCCTGGGCAAGCGCGGCGGCTTCGCCGGCACCCACATCCTGGTGCCGCGCGGCGGCGTGGCGGTGCACATCAACGCCTTCAATTTCCCGATCTGGGGCATGCTCGAAAAATTCGCACCGAGCTTCCTGGCCGCGATGCCCTGCATCGTCAAGCCGGCCACGGCGACCAGCTACCTGACCCATGCCACCGTCAAGATGATGATGGAATCAAGCCTGCTGCCGGAAGGCGCGCTGCAGCTGGTCATCGGCAGCACTGGCGACCTGCTGGACCGCATGGGCGGCTTCGACGCCGTCACCTTCACCGGCTCGGCCGACACCGCCGCCAAGCTGCGCGCCAACCCGAACCTGATCCGCAATTCGGTTCCGTTCACGGCCGAAGCCGACTCGCTCAACTGCGCGATCCTGGCGCCGGACGTCACGCCCGACGATCCGGAATTCGACCTGTTCGTGAAGGAAGTCGCGCGCGAGATGACCGGCAAGGCCGGCCAGAAGTGCACCGCGATCCGCCGCGTCATCGTGCCCGAGCAGCATGTCGACGCGGTTGGCGAACGCCTGCGCGAGCGCCTGGCCAGGATCACGGTCGGCAACCCGAAGATGGAAGGCGTGCGCATGGGCGCGCTGGCCTCGATGGACCAGCACCGCGACGTGTCGGAACGCGTCGAGATGCTCGCGCGCGGCAATGAGTTCTTGTTCAGCGCGCGCGATGGTTTCAACCCGGTGGGCGAGAATTGCGCGAATGGCGCCTTCTTCTCCCCAACCCTGATCCTGTGCCGTAACGCGATGGTCAACGATGCGGTGCACGACGTCGAAGCCTTCGGCCCGGTGTCCACCTTGATGACCTACCGCGACATCGACGAAGGCCTGGCCCTGGCCGCGCGCGGCAAGGGCAGTCTGGTGAGCACGCTGGTCACGAAAGACCCGGCGATCGCCGCGTACGCAGTGCCGATGGCGGCTGCCTCGCACGGCCGCGTCCACATCCTCGACCGCGAATCGGCGGTGGACTCCACCGGCCACGGCTCGCCGCTGCCGCAGCTCAAGCATGGCGGTCCGGGCCGCGCCGGCGGGGGCGAAGAGCTGGGCGGCATCCGCGCCGTCAAGCACTTCCTGCAGCGCGCCGCAGTGCAAGGCTCGCCGACCATGCTGGCTGCCGTCACCGGCGAATACGTGCGCGGTGGCGCCGTCAAGGAAAGCGACCTGCACCCGTTCCGCCGTCATTTCGAAGAGCTCGAAGTGGGCCACTCGCTGCTGACCCACCGCCGCACCGTGAGCGAGGCCGACATCGTCAACTTCGGCGGCGTCTCGGGCGACTATTTCTACATGCACTTCGACGACATCGCGGCCAAGGACACCCAGTTCGGCAAGCGCATTGCGCACGGCTATTTCGTGCTGTCGGCAGCGGCCGGCCTGTTCGTGTCGCCGGCGCCGGGCCCGGTGCTGGCCAACTACGGCCTGGACAACCTGCGCTTCGTGGCGCCGGTGGCCATCGGCGACACCATCCGCGCGCGCCTGACCTGCAAGCGCAAGGTCGACCGCAACCGCACGGACGAGCAGGGCCGCGGCCAGGGCGTGGTGGCCTGGGACGTGCAGGTGACGAATCAACACGACGAACTGGTGGCGAGTTACGATATCCTGACGCTGGTACAAAAACGGGTCATTAATACATAAGCCGTGAGCGCGAGCTAACGTCCTCAGTGACGGGGAGCGGAGGGCTTTTACTCAGACGTTGTCGCATGTAAAATCTTCAAGCTCCCTCGTCACAGGAAATCTTATGCCACGCACTAAATCCGAAAAACCTGCAACTACTCCGGCCCCCCGCAAGTTACGCAAGAAAAGCTGCAGGTTGGTGGTCGATCATATTGGCCCGATCAAGCATGCGGATGTGGAGTTCGGAGACCTCACCGTGATCGTCGGCCCGCAGGCCACCGGCAAGAGCATCTTCCTTCAAACGCTCAAACTTTTAATCGACAGGGAACATATCCACGATATGTTCCAGCATCACAGCATGTCATTCAACGGCAGTCCTGATGCGTTCCTCGAAGGGTATTTCGGGCGAGGCATGGCTGGAGCCTGGGCAAAGCAATCTGCTATATCTTGGAATGGAAAACCGGCGACGTTTCACGAGTACGCCGCGCCAACCAGATCTAAGGTCAGGCATGAACGGCTTTTCTATATCCCCGCGCAGCGGGTTATGAGTTTGCCTAGCGGTGTATCGCAGAACTTCGGCCAGTTCAATTATGGCGATCCCTATGCATTACGAGCTTTCAGCGATGCCGTTCACGACCTTATCCAAAATGAATTCGGTGCGCGTGGCGAGCTATTCCCGGCATCGAACAAGCTCAACGATACTCTTCGAAAACCGATCAGTGACCACCTGTTTGGAGGCAACACGCTGATTGTTGACGACAAGGACTTTACCAAACGCTTAGCGCTCAGCGTGCCTGGACAGAAGAACTCACTCGGCTTTTTGTCATGGTCAGCAGGGCAACGCGAATTTACTCCCATGTTGATGGGAGTGTATTGGCTGTGCTCGGGACCTACGAAACGCCGAACCGGGGCGACCATAGCCGAGACGATCGAATGGGTCGTGATCGAAGAGCCGGAGATGGGCTTACATCCGCAAGGTGTTGCGGCAGTGCTTCTCTTGGTGTTGGAGTTGCTGCGAAAGAATTATCGCGTCGTGTTGTCGACTCATTCGACCGTCGTACTTGAAATGGTGTGGGCTCTGCAGGAATTCAAGAAGCTCAAGGGTACGGAGGCCGATGTGAGGACCTTGTTTGACCTGTCCGCATCACCAAAGGCAAAGGAGCTAGGAGCGACCGCGCTAACTAAGGACTACCGCGTTTATTTCTTTGACAGGGACAAGGCGGTTCGCGATATTTCTCACCTTAGTCCGGGTGCAGAAGACGACGCTGAAGCTGAATGGGGCGGTCTCTCCGGCTTTTCGAGCAGGACGAATTCGGCGATTGCCGAGGCCGTCAACCGCGCATCCTTGCGGTCGCGCCGCTCAAGCTCGGCAGAGAGCTGATGATGGCGACAAAAGCTACTGGTCCGCGTAAGAAGGCTGCCGATCCTGTATCGCAATTTGAGACGGGATGCAAAAAGGCAGGAATAACACATGAGGTTGGAAAACAAGCGGTCGAAGCTGCCTATTCAAGCCACATCGACGCAATCAATGGAAAATTCACACATAGCGTTGATCTCGACAAGCATTTCAAACCATCTGAGCCGGAAAGTCCAAGGTGGGATTACGGCTTAGGTGTTAGGTTCTCCAACGGTGTTGAGGTGGCGGTCTGGATTGAGCCGCATCCTGCATCGAGCACGGGAGAAGTTAACAGCATGTTGGCGAAGTTGGGCTGGTTAAAGAAAAAATTAGATTCGCCGTCTTTTTCCGAATTGCGAGACTTGCGCGATGCAGCTGGCAGGCTGGGAGTCAATCCTTATCGGTGGCAAGTAACGCAGACGGGCGATAACCGCATCACCGCACAGAGCAAAGAGGCGCGTATGCTCGCGAAGGCAGGGTTAGAGATGCCGAGCCGTCATATCAAGCTCAAGTTAAAGTAGATCATTGCGTGTCGAAGGCATGTGTCACCGCGGATGCCATGTTGTCGATATCTCTTGTATATTGCTGTCACTAAGTACAACAACCATCGGAGACCTTGCATGTCGAGACTGGACCTGAGCAGCATTCCCGTACTGAAGAGCACCGGCTATCCTGAGCCCTTCGCCGAGTTGGTGGACGGACGCACCAGGCAGGCGCTGGGCGAGGCCGGTGGCTTGAGCCAGCTCGGCGTGAACCTGGTCGAGCTCCAGCCCGGCGCGGCTTCGTCGCAGCGCCACTGGCATTCGCACGAGGAAGAATTCGTGATGGTGGTGTCGGGGGAACTGGTGCTGGTGACCGACGAAGGGGAAACCCTGATGCGGGCCGGCGACTGCGCGGCCTTCCCGGCGGGTCGGCCGAACGGCCATCACCTGCTCAACCGCAGCTGGGGTGCGGGCGTGTTTCTGGTAGCGGGAACGCGGGTGAAGGAAGACGTGGCGACCTATCCGGACGTGGACCTGCGCTATGACGGCGCCACCGATTCATACGCGCACAAGGACGGCACGCCCTATCCGCCGCGCGGCTAAGTGGCCGAGCCGTCAAGCGCTGTGCGTCAGTTCAGCTTGCGCGCATAGCGTTGCCGGATGTGCTGGCTGACGAAGGTCGACAGCCCCCGGCCTTCGCGCGCCAGTTCCTGCATCTTTGCAATATTTTCGGGACCGGCACTGCGCCCGGTGTAGAGATAGCGGTCGCCTCCTGTGAACTGGATAGTGATCGAATCGTCGCCCAGCTCATAGGCGGTGACGCCGGATTCCCCGCTCTGGTTCCTGTAGCGATGGATGTCGCTCCCCCATTCTGTGTGTCCGAACCATGTATATTGGGTTTGGTCCGCGCCCCCACAAGTAAGGGGGCGAGCTTGCCCCGGGGAAGTGCGCTTACAGGATCTTGCGCCGTACCCGCAGCATGCCGTTCTCGGTCAGCACTGCCTGCAGGTGGGCATAGTCGGCCACGCCGGCCGAGCGCGTCTCGACCGGATGCGTATGGGTGGCAGTGACGACGATGCTGTCCATGCCTGCCGACTCTGCAGCCTGCAGGCCGATCGGCGTGTCCTCGAACACCAGGCAATCCTGCGGGTTCACGCCCAGCATCTTCGCGCCCAGCAGGAAAGGATCCGGCGCCGGCTTGCCGTGCCGGACGTCTTCGGCCGAGATCAACAGGGGCGGCAGGGGCAGGCCGGCGGCGGCGATGCGCGCCGTGGCCAGCGCACGCGAGGCCGAGGTGACGATCGCCCAGCGGTCAAGCGGCAGGCTGGCCAGGAAGGCGCCCACGCCGCGAATTTCTTCGATGTCACCCACGTCCTCGATCTCCGCCAGCGCGATGTACATGGCCTGGGCCACCGGGTCGACGCCGGGCAGGCCGAGGTTGCGGATGGTGTCTTCGGTGCGCTTGCCGTGGATGGTCGGTACGAAGGCAACCGGGTCGAGCCCATGGCTGAGCGCCCAGGCGCTCCAGACCCGCTCGGCGGACTTGATCGAGGTGAGGATGGTGCCGTCCATGTCGAACAGGAAGGCGGCGTATTCGCGGGCGGGGAGGATGGAGGGGTTGGTGGGTGACATGGGAGTTCTCCGGGTTTGCGTAGGGTGGGCGGGAGACCCGCCCACCCTACAAAATCATTCGGCTAATTGACTACGCACCCGTTCAATCGCCTTGCGCACCTGGTCCGGCGCGGTCCCACCGACGTGATCACGCGCCGCCACCGAACCTTCCAGCGTCAGCACCGCAAACACATCCTGCTCGATCAGCGGCGAAAATTCACGCAGGGTTTCCAGCGACATCTCGGACAAATCCACCTTCGCCACATCGCAGGCGCGCACCGCATGCGCCACCGCTTCGTGCGCATCGCGGAAGGGCAGGCCCTTCTTGACCAGGTAGTCGGCCAGGTCGGTCGCGGTCGCATAGCCCTGCAGCGCGGCGGCGCGCATGTTCTCGGCCTTGACCGTGATGCCGCCCGCCATGTCGGCGAAGATACGCAGCGTGTCAGTAACCGTGTCGACGGTGTCGAACAGCGGCTCCTTGTCTTCCTGGTTGTCCTTGTTGTAGGCCAGCGGCTGGCCTTTCATCAGGACCAGCAGGCCGTTCAGGTGGCCGTAGACGCGGCCGGTCTTGCCACGCGCCAGTTCCGGCACGTCCGGGTTCTTTTTCTGCGGCATGATCGACGAGCCGGTGCAGAAGCGGTCGGCGATGTCGATGAAGCCGATGCGCGGGCTCATCCACATGACCAGCTCTTCCGAAAAGCGCGAGACGTGCATCATGATCAGGGAAGCTGCGGCGGTGAACTCGATGGCAAAATCGCGGTCCGACACTGCGTCGAGCGAGTTGTGGCAGACGTCGTCGAAGCCGAGCGTCTTGGCCACGCGCAGGCGGTCGATCGGGAAGGTGGTGCCGGCCAGGGCGGCGGCGCCCAGCGGCAGGCGGTTCACGCGGCGGCGCGCATCCTGCATGCGCTCGGCGTCGCGGCCGAACATCTCGACATAGGCCAGCATGTGGTGCCCAAACGTGATGGGTTGGGCCACCTGCAGGTGGGTAAAGCCCGGCATGATGGTGTCGACGTGGCGCTCGGCGAGGTCCGTCAATGCGCTGCGTAGGCCAGCCAGCAGCACCAGGATGTCGTCGATCGCCGCACGCACGTACAAACGGATGTCGGTCGCCACCTGGTCGTTGCGCGAACGGCCGGTATGCAAACGCTTGCCGGCGTCGCCCACCAGTTCGGTCAGGCGCTTTTCGATGTTCAGGTGGACGTCTTCCAGGTCCAGCAGCCACTCGAAGCTGCCGGCTTCGATCTCGCCCTTGATCTGCGCCATGCCGCGCTCGATTTCCGTGCGGTCTTCCTGGCCGATGATGCCTTGCGCGGCCAGCATCTCGGCATGCGCGAGGGAACCCTGGATGTCGAACTGCGCCAAGCGCTTGTCGAAGAAGACGGACGCGGTATAGCGTTTGACGAGATCGGAAACGGGTTCGGAGAAACGCGCCGACCAGGCTTCGGCTTTCTTGGAGAATTGTTCGTTCATGGTGGGGTCCCAGTGTGGTATCCCACGATTATAACTGGCTCGCCGAAGCCCTATCCGTAGTGGGTGACAAGCCTCCGGAAATGCGTAATGATGTCGTTACGGATTCATCAAAAGACAATAAAGCAGGGGGAGACATGCATCGATTGGCCCAGCTCGGCCTGGCGGCAGCGTTGACGATGGCGGCCTGCGTGCCGGCAATGGCGCAACAGGCGGCACCCACGGCGCCAGCCGCGCTAGCGGCACCGGCGGCTCCCGTTGCACCAGCAACACCCGCCATGCCCGCAGCCCGCCCGGCCGACGTCGCCTCGATCGATGCCATCGTCGCCGCGGTCTACGAGGTCATTTCCGGCCCGGCCGGCGCGCCGCGCGACTGGAACCGCATGCGTTCCCTGTTTGCCCCGGAAGGCCGCATGGCCGCGATCGGCATGCGTCCCGACGGCAGCTATCCGCTGCGGATGATGACGCCCGACGACTACATCGCCCGCAACACCAAGGCCTTCGCGACGACGGGTTTCTTCGAGACCGAACTGGCGCGCAGGGTCGAGACCTTTGGCCAGGTCGCCCACGTCTTCAGCACCTATGAAGCGCGGCACGCGGCGAACGATGCCAAGCCGTTCATGCGCGGCGTCAACAGCATTCAGCTGGTCCATGATGGCAAGCGCTGGTACGTGCTGAGCCTGCTATGGCGGGCGGAAGACGCGGCACTGCAGCTGCCGGAGCGCTACCTGCGCAACGGATGAGCTGTGCGATGGACGCCCGCCAGGCATTGCCCCGAGCGTTCAATTGAATGTTATGCATCATGCAAACAGCGCTAGAATTGATTTTTTCGCTAGAACGGTTCCCATGATTACCAACGATTCCAGCTTCCAGGTCAGTACCGACCAGACGCAGCTCGACATTCCGATGATCTACCGCTTCCTGAGCGAGCAGGCAACCTGGGCCATCGGCATTTCGCGCCCGGTCGTCGAGCGCGCCATCGAAAACTCGCTCTGTTTCGGCGCCTACCTCGACGGACGCCAGATCGGGTTCGCGCGGGTCATCACCGATTTCGCCACCTTCGCCAACCTCGTCGACCTGTTCGTGCTGCCGGAATACCGCGGCCAGGGTTATGGAAAGCAGCTGGTCGGCGTTGTGCTGCGCCATCCCAGCCTGCAAAAGCTGCGCCGCTTCACGCTCGCCACCAATGACGCGCATGGCCTCTACGAGCGCTTCGGCTTCACCGCGCCCAAGCAGCCCGAGACCCTGATGGAACGTTACTTCCCGAACATTTATTTGTCCTGAGCAGTCGCAACACGGCGACACCCTTCTCGAATCAGGCTTAGGATGGTTTCAATCGAGAAGGAAGCTGTATGTTCCAGGCCGCCGTCCATCTTGTCGCCCGTGCACTGCTCGCGATCGCCTTACTGACGAGCCAATCCCTTGGTGCTTCAGAAGCGCCGCAACCCAAGGGCTCGCTCGTCATCATCGGCGGCGCGCTTCGCAGCGATAACGCAGCCGTATGGGAACGCATGGTCCAGCTCGCGGGCGGCAAGGGCGCCCGCATTGCCGTCTTCGCCTCGGCTTCCGCCAATCCCGACAAAGCCGGCAAAGCCCTGGTCGAGCGTTTCAACCACTACGGTGCGAAAGCCTTTTTCGTGCCGGTCGCAACCCACCTTGCCGGTACCGACTACCAGGCCGCCGCCGACGATCCGGCCCTGGCAGCCTCTGTGCGCTCGGCCAGCGGCGCCTTCTTTGCCGGCGGCGACCAGGGCCGCATCACGCGCGCCCTGCGCCGCGCGGACGGCAGCAATACCCGCATGCTCGACGCGCTATGGGAGATGTACCGGCGCGGCGGCCTCATCGCCGGTACCAGTGCCGGCGCCGCCATCATGAGCAGCACCATGTTCGGCCATCCCAAGACGGTGCTGGCCACGCTCAAGCTCGGCCTCGACGACGGCAAGGAAATCACGCCGGGCCTGGGTTTTATCGGCGAAGACGTCTTCATCGACCAGCACCTCTTGGTGCGCGGCCGCTTCGCGCGCATGGTGCCGGCCATGCTCAAGAAGGGATACAAGATCGGCCTCGGCGTCGACGAGAACACCGCGATCGTCGTGGGGCCGAACCGCGAGGTCGAAGTGATCGGCTATCGCGGCGCGCTGCTGGTCGATTTGTCGAAGGCGGTGGCGCAGTACGGGCCGCTCCACGTCAGCAACGTGCGCCTGAGCTACCTGGACAACGGCGACCGTTTCAGCCTCGCCAGCCAGTCGTTCACGCCCTCGCCAGACAAGGCGGAGAACCGCATCGATCCGGCCAAACCCTATTACCGAGAACCACTGTTCTCGGCCGACATCCTCGGCAACAGCACGGTGGTCGACCTGATGGCCCGGCTGATCGACAGCGACCAGCCCGAGGCCATCGGTTTGTCGTTCGACAGCGCGCACGGCATCCAGCCCGACCTGGGGTTCGAATTCAAGCTGACCCGCACGGGCGAGAGTGTCGGCTACATGTCCGCGCTTACCGAGCAGTACTCGGTCTACAAGCTGCGCCTGGATATCCGGCCGATCGTGGTGCAGCGCCCGCTCTACCAGTACCGGCAGGCCGATACCGTGGCGGCATCCGCCTCCGATGCTAGCCGGGCAGATGCCGCCAGGTAAACCCGAAGCCGGCGTCAAGGATGATCTCCTCCGCGCTCCCGAGGAAGCGCAGGGCAATGCTGGTAAGCGGTTCACGGTGCACGAGGGTGATGCGCACACGTCGGCCTGCCGCTTCAGGCCGTGAGGCCAGCAATTCGCCGCTTTCGATGAAGGACAGGTAGCCGTTCAGCTTTTCCTGCAGCGCCATCAAATGCCCGTGGTCGCCTTCCCATGGCAAGTCGTCGGTCATCGTCAGCACGATGTCGCCCGAGCCACCATCGATGCTGATGAAATCGACGACGTGTGGATTCTCGACCGTCATATTCCTCCTGGTCCGGTAGCGCATGCGCGCCATGATCTCGTATCCCGCATTATCCCGGCTTTCGTAAAAACCGCCGCGGGCCGGCAGTACAATGGATGATCTTCCTGTACGAGGGCATCCATGAACCGTTTCGCTTTCCACTTCCTTGCTGCCGCACTGGCGCTGGCCGCCGGCGCAGCCTGTGCAGCCCAGCCGGCCACCGTCCGCGTCGACTACGCCCACAGCGGCAATGCGCTGCAAGACGGCTACGCGCTGGAGCGCGTCGTCATCGAACCGCTGCCATGGCCAGGCAGTACCGCGCGCAATATCGACGCGACCGACCGCGGCCAGAACCGGGTCGAGGTGGTGGACGCGAAGACCGGCGACCTGCTGTACTCGCGCGGCTTCTCGACCATCTTCGGCGAATGGCGCACGACGGAAGAGGCAAACAAGATCAGCCGCAGCTTCCAGGAATCGGTGCGCTTCCCCAAACCCGACCGCCCGGTGCGCGTGCGCATCCTCAAGCGCGACGAGCGCAACCAGTTCTCGGTCGCCTGGAGCGTCGACGTCGACACTGACGCGCAAGAGGTCGTGAAGAAGCAGCCTGCTGCGCCGGCGACACCGATCGCGATCCACACCAGCGGCCCCTCGGCCGACAAGGTCGACCTCCTGATCATGGGTGACGGCTACACGGCTGGCGACATGAAGAAATTCGAGCTCGATGCGCGCCGTCTCACCAAACACCTGTTCTCGGTCTCGCCCTTCCGCGAACGCGCCACCAGCTTCAATGTCTGGGCACTGGCGGTGCCGACCAGCGAGTCGGGCATCAGCCGCCCCTCCACCGGCGTGCACCGTGCCTCCCCGTTGGGCACGCGCTACGACATCTTCGGCAGCGAGCGCTATGTGCTCACCCTGGATAACCGCGCGCTGCGCGACATCGCCCAGCACGCGCCTTATGAATTCATCGAGATCCTGGTGAACAACGAGACGTATGGCGGCGGCGGCATCTTTGGCCAGTTCAGCACCGTGGCTGCCGGCAACGAATGGGCAAATTACCTGTTCGTGCACGAATTCGGCCACCATTTCGCGGGCCTGGCCGACGAGTACTACACCTCGCCGGTCGCCTATGCGGCTGCAAGCACGCGCATGGAACCTTGGGAGCCGAACGTCACGGCGCTGCGCGACCCGGCCAGCGTCAAATGGAAGCGCCACGTGAAAACCGGCACGCCGCTGCCGACCGCCTGGCCCAAGGCCGAATACGAGGAAGCCTCGCGCGCCTACCAGAAGAAGCGCGCAGCCCTGCGTGCGGCCAATCGGCCCGAGTCCGAGATGAATGCACTGTTCCGCGAAGACCTGCGCGCCACCCAGGCGCTGTTCGCGGGCAAGCCGCACCGCCACGCGGTCGGCGCCTTCGAAGGCGCGAACTACGAAGCCAGCGGCTACTACCGTCCGGCCATGCAATGCCTGATGTTCGACCGCAGCGAGGCGTTCTGCCCGGTGTGCCAGGACGGCATCACCGACATCATCGACCTGTATGCGGGGCCAGCTCGACAGTAAAGTTTGCTTACAACTTGGACGGGGCTAAGTGGGCTGGGCAACAGACCCAGACGTGGCGAATGCGTATTCTGAACTCATCAGCACAGAAAAACGATTTCGCAGACGAACTGATCTGCTTATAGAACCACTGAAAGGATCCACCATGAACAAACTGATCGCCACCCTCATCGCCGGCCTGTTCGCTACCGCAGCCACCGCCCAGGTCACCACCACCGCCCCTGCCACCAAGGCCGTCGTCAAAGCCGAAGCGGGCGCCGAGAAGGACATCGCCAAGGCGGAGTCGAAGGAAATGAAGGTCGCCACCAAGGCGGACGAGAAAGTGAACAAGGCAGCTGCCAACGCCAACGAGAAGAAGTCCAAGGCCCACGCCGATGCAGTCGAGAAGCAGGCCGACGTGGCCGAGAAGATCGCTGAAGCCGATCCGGAAGACCGTGCCAAGGCAGTCGCCAAGGGCCAGGAAAAGATGGCCGATGCCAACCTGAAGGCCAGCAAGAAAATGATCAAGGCCGACGAAAAGCTGCTCAAGACCCAGGTCGAGGCAGCAGCCGACAAGGCAACTGCTGCAGCCAAGACCGAACAGGTCCGCGCGGAAGCGACTGCCGAAGTGCACAAGGCGGCTGCGAAGCACTAAGTACTGCTGTTTGAATGAGAACGCCGGCTTGCGAGCCGGCGTTTTTGTTTGCTGGTGCTACTGGGTTGCTGCGGACTTGGGTTCCCGCCTTCGCGGGAAGTCATTTCCGCCAGTGGCGGGAATGACGGTCTCTGAGCTAATGGCACAAACGCTACAAGGGTTAGCTTAAGCACGTCGTTCCCGCGCAGGCGGGAACCTAATTTTAGCGAACACCCGGATGCTACCGTCAGTGACACGAAAAAAAACGCCGGTATCCAGCCGGCGCTTCATTTACACGGCCTTCGCCGCTTCCCCTTCCGTCATCCGCATCGCCAAATCCTGCGCTTTGAGCTTGGCCGACAGTGGCTTGCCCTTGCGCGCCCGCTTGCCGAAGTGCGGCTCCAGGCCGGAAGCGAACAGCTCCACCGTGCGCGGTTTCGAGCCGGCCCAGGTGCCGATGACGTTGACGCCTTTCTGGTTGATCGGCTGCGCCGCCAGCAGGGTTTCCTTCGGATCGAGCTCCATCAGGATCACGCCGCGGCCGCCATTGGTCAGCACCTTCATCTCGTCGATGCCGAATACCAGCACGCGGCCCTTTTCGGACAGGCAGGCGATGGCGCCGGTGGCATCGGGCACGACCCGCGGCGGCAGCGGTACGGCGCCGTCATCTAACGTAATGAAGGACTTGCCCCCCTTCAGGCGGCTGACCATGTCGCCCGCCTTGGCGATGAAGCCGAAGCCGTTCGACGAGGCCAGCAGCAGGCGCGTATCCGGCGTGCCCGCAAAATAGTGCAGGATACGTACGCCGCCCGACAGATCGACCAGGGTCGTGATCGGCACGCCGTCGCCGCGCGCGCCAGGCAGTGCTGCCACCGGCACCGAATACGCCTTGCCGTTGCTGCCGATGCCCAGCAGCGAGTCGACGGTGCGGCACTCGAAGGCCTTGTACAGCGAGTCGCCGGCCTTGAAGGTGAACTGCGCCGGGTCGTGGCCGATACCGGTGCGCGCGCGCACCCAGCCTTTTTCCGACACGATCACCGTCACCGGTTCGTCGATGATCTTCTGCTCGGCCACCGCGCGTTCGGCTTCTTCGATCAGCGTGCGGCGGTCGTCGCCATACTGTTTCGCATCCGCTTCGATCTCGCGGATGATCAGGCGCTTCATGGTCGACGGGTTCTCGAGGATGTCTTCGAGCTTTTCCTTGTCAAGGCGCAGCTCGGCCAGCTCCTGCTGGATCTTGATCGCTTCCAGGCGCGCCAGCTGGCGCAGGCGGATCTCGAGGATGTCCTCGGCCTGGCGGTCGCTCAAAGCGAATTCCTCGATCAGCGCAGCCTTCGGTTCATCCGAATTGCGGATGATCGCGATCACCTTGTCGATGTTCAGCAGGACGATCTCGCGGCCTTCCAGGATATGGATGCGGTCGTTGACCTTGCCCAGCTTGAATTCGGTCCGGCGGCGCACGGTGACGAAGCGGAAGTCGATCCATTCCTGCAGGATGTCCGTCAGGCCCTTCTGGCGCGGGCGGCCATCGCCGCCGATCATCACCAGGTTCATCGGGCTCGAGGTCTCCAGCGAGGTATGCGCGAGCAGCATCAGCATGAACTCGTTCTGGTCCTGGTTCTTTGACTTCGGCTCGAACACCAGGCGCACCGCCGCTTCACGGCCGGATTCGTCGCGCACCGTGTCGAGCGCGCCGAGGATGGTCTGCTTCAGCGCCAGCTGGTCGGGCAGCAGCGTCTTCTTGCCCATCTTGATCTTCGGGTTGGTCAGCTCCTCGATCTCTTCCAGCACGCGCTGGCTTGACGTACCCGGCGGCAGTTCGGTGACCACCGCCTGCCACTGGCCACGCGCCAGTTCTTCGATCTTCCAGCGCGCGCGCACCTTCATCGAGCCGCGGCCGGTGGCATACATGTCGGCCACGGTCGAAGCCGGGGTGATGATCTGGCCGCCGCCCGGGAAGTCCGGACCCGGCATCAGCGCCATCAGTTCGGCATGCGACATCTTCGGGTTGCGGATCAGGGCGACTGCCGCCAGCGCCACTTCGCGCAGGTTGTGCGAAGGGATCTCGGTGGCCATGCCGACCGCGATGCCCGAGGCGCCGTTGAGCAGCACCATCGGCAGGCGTGCCGGCAGCTGGCGCGGTTCGGTGAAGGAGCCGTCGTAGTTCGGCTGGAAGTCGACCGTGCCCATGTCGAGTTCATCGAGCAGCAGGCGCGATACTGGCGTCAGGCGCGCTTCGGTGTAGCGCATCGCCGCGGCGCCGTCGCCGTCGCGCGAGCCGAAATTGCCCTGGCCGTCGATCAGCGGGTAGCGCAGTGAGAAGTCCTGCGCCATGCGCACCAGCGCGTCGTACACCGACTGGTCGCCGTGCGGGTGGAGCTTACCCAGCACATCGCCGACCACGGTCGCGGATTTACGCGGCTTGGCGGTATGGCCCAGGCCCAGCTCGTGCATCGAGTACATGATGCGGCGCTGGACCGGCTTCTGGCCGTCGGCAACGTCCGGCAGCGCGCGGCCCTTGACCACCGAGACGGCGTAGTCGAGGTAGGCGCGCTCGGCGAAGGTGGAGAGGGTGAGCGTTTCGACGTCGTCGGCCGGCTCGTTTTGTTGTTCGAAGAGGTTTGCTTGCGTCGTCATGATTGCGTGTTCAATTCTTTGCGGGTGCTGGTGGCGGCAGTGCGAAATTAGGTTCCGGCCTTCGCCGGAACGACGGTTTTTAAACTAACGATGGAATCTCGTTCCGGTGTTTCTGCGTTAGCAGTAGCCCGTCGTCCCGGCGCAGGCCGGAACAATGCCACTGGCATTGTTACGCCCAAGTGAAGCGTGCGTGACGCCAGCGTCACTTAAATATCCGCCTCAGTTTCATTCCCATGTTCCTCGAGCCAGGCCCTGCGCGCCGCAGCTTCGCCTTTGCCCATCAGCATATTGAAGCGCGAAGCCGATTCGGCCAGGTTGAACTGGCCGAAGGAAACCGGCAGCAGGCGGCGGGTGTCGGGATTCATGGTGGTTTCCCACAGCTGTTCGGCGTTCATCTCGCCCAGGCCCTTGAAGCGCGAGATGCTCCACGCGCCTTCCTTCATGCCTTCTTTCTTCAGCTTGTCCTCGATCGCCAGCAGTTCGCCGTCGTCGAGCGCATACACCTTCTGCAGCGGCTTCTTGCCGCGTGCCGGTACATCGACGCGGAACAAAGGTGGACGCGCAACGCAGATGTGGCCATTGCGGAACAGGGCAGGGAAGTGCTTGAAGAACAGCGTCAGCAGCAGCACCTGGATGTGCGAGCCGTCCACGTCGGCATCGGACAGGATGCAGATCTTCCCGTAGCGCAGGCCGCTCAGGTCCGGGTTGTCGTCCGAACCGTGCGGGTCGACGCCGATGGCGACTGCGATGTCATGGATCTCGTTGTTCGCGAACAGGCGGTCGCGGTCGGTCTCCCAGGAGTTCAGCACCTTGCCGCGCAGCGGCAGGATGGCCTGGAATTCCTTGTCGCGGCCCATCTTGGCCGATCCGCCGGCCGAGTCGCCCTCGACCAGGAACAATTCGTTGCGGGTCAGGTCGGTCGATTCGCAGTCGGTCAGCTTGCCCGGCAAGACCGCCACGCCGGACGATTTCTTCTTCTCGACCTTTTGCAGCGAACGTAGGCGGGACTGGGCCTGCTTGATGACGAGTTCGGCCAGCTTCTTGCCGTATTCGACGTGCTGGTTCAGCCACAGCTCGAGCGGTGGCCGGGTAAAGAAGGAGACGAGCTTGACCGCGTCGCGCGAGTTCAGGCGTTCCTTGGTCTGGCCCTGGAATTGCGGGTCGAGCACCTTGGCCGACAGCACGAAGGAGACGCGTGCGAACACGTCTTCCGGCAGCAGCTTGACGCCTTTCGGCAGCAGCGAGTGCATCTCGACAAAGCTCTTGACCGCGCCGAACAGGCCGTCGCGCAGGCCGGATTCGTGGGTGCCGCCGCTGACCGTCGGGATCAGGTTGACATAGGATTCGCGCACCACCGAGCCTTCTTCGGTCCAGGCCACGACCCAGGCCGCGCCTTCGCCTTCGGCAAAGCCTTCGTCGCCGCTTGGTGCGTACTGCGCGCCTTCGAACAGCGGGATCACGGTCTGGCCGCCCGAACCCTGGGCCAGGGCCTCGGTCAGGTAGCCGCGCAGGCCTTCGTCGTAGCGCCAGGTCTGGACGTCGCCGGTCTTCTGGTTGGTGAGCGTGACTGTCACTCCCGGCAGCAGCACGGCTTTCGAGCGCAGCAGGCGCTGCATTTCGCTGAAGGGGATATTCGGCGAATCAAAATACTTCGGGTCGGGCCAGGCGGTGACGCGGGTACCGTTCTTCTTGCCGCCACGCTCAGCCGGACGCGAGGTGAGCGGTTCGATCACGTCGCCGGCGGAGAAGGCCAGCTCGTGCACGCCGTTGCCGTTTTCTTCCTTGCGCCAGACAGTGATCTCGAGGCGCGTCGACAGCGCATTGGTGACAGACACGCCGACACCGTGCAGGCCGCCCGAGAACGCATAGGCGCCGCCCGAGCCCTTGTCGAACTTGCCGCCCGCGTGCAGGCGCGTGAACACGATTTCCACGGTCGGCACGTTTTCTTCCGGATGCAGTCCAACCGGGATGCCGCGGCCGTCGTCATCGACCGTGATCGAGCCGTCCGTGTTCATGGTCACGGCGATGTTATTGCAGTGTCCGCCCAAGGCCTCGTCGGAGGCATTGTCGATCACTTCCTGGATGATGTGCAGCGGGTTTTCGGTGCGGGTGTACATGCCCGGACGCTGCTTGACGGGCTCGAGTCCCTTGAGGACGCGGATGGATGATTCGCTGTAGTCGGATGCGGGTTTCTTGGAAGCCATGCTTATTTTCTTAAATTAATGCTTGCGCATTCTATCTTGTCGACCGGGAAAAAATTAAGCTTTTATAGATATCAAACGTGCTTGTTCGTTCGTACCTTTGTGCTAGATTAAGACGACAAACCCGGAAGTGCCCCAGGAAAGGCTGGAAAAGCGATGAACGCACCCAGATACCCATTCACCGTCCGACTCGTTGGGTTTGCGCCTGCTGAATGCGCACAGCTGGAAAACCTGCTGGCGCAAGCCCCACGCACGGGGCCGGCTTATTTCTGCCTGCACGACGACAGTTTGCAGGAGCCCGACCTGTACATCGCCGCCGGCGACAGCCCGGCGGCACTGGCCCGGCTGCGCTGCCTGCCGCCTGGCGCCCTGCAGCCGACGCTCGTCATCGGCGGCCACGGCGCCAGTTGCCACCGTACCCTAACGCGCCCGGTCGATGCCGTCCATCTCTACGATGCCCTGGCCGAGTTGCTCGATGCACGCGTGCAGGCGCTGGCCGCCCGCCGGGCGCGCGGCGAAAGCAGCTTGCCGGAGCGGCGACGAAGGCCGAGGCTGGGGCCGGATACCGAGGCCCCGGCCCATTACGCCAGCATGCGCCACGGACCGCACGATGGCGCCGTACTCATCATCGACAAGGGCGGTGCTTTCCGCGACCATGTGGCGCAGGTAGTGGGCACCCAGGGGCGGCCGGTCGAATGGACCGACAGCGGCAGGGCAGCCGTGCGCCTGTGCGATGAAACACCGGTGTCGCTGGTGATGATCAATACCGCGGCGCCCGGCATCGAGCCCTACGAATTGTGCAGCAAGATCAAGGCCCAGGATGGCGCGAGCCGCACCGCCGTCCTCTTTTTAGTTGGACCATCTTTCAGGTACGACAGCAACCGTGCCCGCGATGCAGGGGTGCGCGGCCTGCTCGACAAACCGGTGGCCGACCGCCACATCGTGGCGACCTTCCAGAAGCTGCTGTCCCTGCCCGCCTGAAAACTACTGTAATTGCATACAGTATTAACCGAAAAACGAAATCGTGCAAGCTGGCGTTGTACGCTTGCGATGATGTGCATGCCGGCGTGGCCGGCGAGCCGCAGTGCCGGCGCAGTGTCAGTATCGGGATTTTGTAACAACTTCGGATCGTGCGCGGCCATGGCAACGTTATATTGACTGTCATGGCGGAAGACGAACAGAAACCTCCCGAAGAAGTCCCCGGTCCCCCGGTCGAAACGCGCCTGAAAAGCCCGATCCGGGTGCCGGACCGGCGTGGCACGCGTGGACCGTCCGAACCCGGCGCCGCCCGCTACCAGCGCGACGGCGACACGCCCTTTGCGCTGGCCGGACGGGTGCTGAGCTCGCGCTGGCGCGCCATGCGCGAGCGCTTCAGCCGCGACTTCATGCACCGGACCCTCCATATCGGGGTGTCGGCGCGCATCTTCCACCCTGAAGCCGGCGCCAAAGGCCTGCTCAGCAAGAATCTCCAGTATCTCGAAGAATCGATCGCCCAGTGGGTGATGTCGCGCGATGTGCTGGTGTTCATGATCCCTACGGTGAACACCAACGGGCTGCTCCACCCCAGCAACATCACCCTGCGCCATTACGCGCGCCACCTCGACGGGCTGGTGCTGCAGGGCGGGGCGGACGTGGCGCCGCAGACGTATTCCGAAGTGCCGACCAGGCCCGAATGGAGCGGCGACCGCGCGCGCGACGTGTACGAACTCGAACTGCTGCATGAATTCGTCGACGCCGGCAAACCGGTACTGGGCGTATGCCGCGGTTGCCAGCTGATCAATGTTGCCTTCGGCGGCACGCTCTACCAGGACGTCGCCACCAATGTCCCCGAGGCGCTGGCCCACGTGCACGATTTATATGACGCCCACCGCCACGCGGTGCGTTTCCCGCCGGGCTCCTCGCTGGGCCGCATGTTCAGCGGCGTGCAGCGGCCGATCGTCAATTCGATCCACCACCAGGCCGTCAAGGAACTGGGCCGCGACATCCGGGTGGAAGCCTATTCCGACCCGGACGGCATTGTCGAGGCAATCCGCTACCAGCGCGCCGATTTCGTCATGGGCCTGCAATGGCATCCGGAATTCCACCGGGCCGGCGGCACCGAGCTGCTCGACTGCACGCCGGTGCTGGACGAATTCCTGCGCGCCGCGCGCGAGACCCGGCTCTAGGCTCCAGGCTCCAGGCTTTAAGCTTCTGGGCGCTGCCTCGCGCCGGCGGCATCCTGCTTGCTCCATGTCCTGCGGAAAACGCTTGCATTCACCCCTTGAGCGATCAATAATAAATGAGAATCATTCGCATTCATTGGATCGAACGAGCTTGAGGAGAGGCGTGCATGAATAGTCCGTTTGCAGACCCCGCAGTGAGTTCGCAGGAAGCGCGCAGCCAGGACGTGGTGCTGGTGGCGTCGCTGCTGCACCTGATGTCGCACTACACCGCGCGCGGCGACGGCGAGCAGCCCTGCGTGAAGCTGGCTTCGGTGATCGAGCGCCACCTGTCCGCACTGTCGCGTCTGCCGGACATCGATCCGGTGCTGCGGGCCACCTGCGAGCAGCTGGCGGACCGCTGGGCGGGACTGGTCGATGAACAACTGCCGCAGCCGCAGCGCGCCAGGCAGCCCTTGCTGGCGCGCTTCATGAAAGGAGCATGGAGCGGGAAGGTGGCTGCCGTCGGCTGATGTCAGCCCAGCCAGGTACGCAACGCCGCTTCCCCGGCGGGGCTGAATGCCAGCACGCGTGATTCCGGCACGCGCCTGGCCCATCCCAGGCCTTCGAAGCGGCCTAGCAGCGTGGCGCCAAGCATGCCGGCAAGATGGTGGCGGCGCTCGCTCCAGTCGAGGCAAGTGCGACAGAACGGACGGCGTCCGCCGGCGCCGGCAGCACCCTCGATGCCCAGTTCCGCGACCAGGGCCGCGCCCTGCGGCGTGAGGGCGATTCCTTCCGGTCCCAGGGCGAATGCGCCGCGCTCCACCAACCTGTCGTACACCAGCACCCCGAGTTCACCGGCCAGGTGGTCGTAGCAGACACGCGCCTTGCGCAGGGCCGGTTCGCGTGGGCCGGTGCGACGCTGCGGCATATCGGCGCCGCTTGCTGCACCCATCAGGGTCTCCAGCATCCCGGCTACCTCGGCGTCGGCGATGCGGAAGTAGCGGTGGCGGCCCTGCGGGTCGACCGCGAGCAGCCCTGCATCGACCAGGCGCGCCAGGTGCGAGCTGATGGTCTGGCGCGTGACGCTGGCCGCATCGGCCAGCTCCGTCGCCGTGAGGGCCTTGCCGGCCATGAGCACCGTCAGCACCTGGGCGCGCGCATGGTCGCCGATCAGCGCGGCGATGGTGGTGATGTTCGGTCCGTCGGTCATGCTTCGATCTTAGCCGAAGCGTTCGCCGGCAGGAAGGCCTAGAGTGGCTGCTCCCGACCAGACAAGGAGCACGCATGGCCATCACCTGTTTCATCCGCTACCGTATCGACCCCTTCCAACGCGAGGGCTTCCGGCGCTACGCCGAAAACTGGGGCCGCATCATCCCGCGCTGCGGCGGGAACCTGATTGGCTACTTCCTGCCGCACGAAGGCACGAATGACGAAGCCTGGGGACTGGTCTCCTTCGACAGCCTGGCCGCCTATGAGGCTTACCGGACGCGCCTGAAGCTGGATGACGAGGCGCGCGCCAACTTCGCGCTGGCCCAGGAACAGCGCTTCATCCTGCGCGAGGAGCGCAGCTTTACCGAAGTCGTCGACGGCACCCTGCAGCGCGAGGCCATCCATGATCGCCGTGATCTTTGAGGTCGAGCCGGAGCCGGCGCACCGGCAGGAATATCTTGACCTCGCGGCCGGCCTGCGCGCGCAGCTGGAAGCCATAGACGGCTTCGTGTCGGTGGAGCGTTTCGAGTCGTTGTCGCAGCCGGGCCGCATCCTGTCGCTGTCGTTCTGGCGCGACGAAGATGCGGTAGCGCGCTGGCGCCAGCTGGAGTCGCACCGGATGGCGCAGGCGCGCGGACGGGCCGGTGTGTTTCGCGGCTATCGGCTGCGGGTAGCCGAGGTCGTGCGCGACTATGGTTTGCACGAACGTGCCGAGGCGCCCGCCGACGCCCGCGTCGCGCACGGGTAACAAGCCCTCAGCCGCGCTGCCAGCGCATCCGCCGGTCGCCGCGGAAGCGCTGAATCGCCGCCTGCACCATCCCCTCGACGCTGCCCTCCAACGCGAACACGTGGCGCAGCTGCGCCGCATCGCTGCCGCCGTGCGCGGCCGAGGCCAGGTGCTGCAGCGCCTCGACGCTGCCCAGCGCCTCCGCATGCGGCATCATCTTTTCCAGCGTGGCCAGGATGTCGTCGCGCATCGGCACCGTTTCATAGGTCTTCGGATGCGTGAGCGAGCCCTCCATGCCGAAGCGGCAGGCCTGGAAGCGGTTGTAGTTATAGACAAGGTAATCGTCTTCGCTGGGCGCTTCTTCGGGGCGCGTGAGCAGGTAGCGGCACAGCGCCTGCAGGTAGGCGGCGATGGCCGCGGCACGTTCCACTGTCAGCGGCGTGTCGCAGACGCGCAGCTCGATTGTGCCGAATTCGGGTTTCGGCCGCAGGTCCCAGTAAAAGTCCTTCATGCTCTTGATGATGTTGGTGCGTTCCATCTTGGCGAAATAGACCTCGGTGAACTCCTGCCAGGTCTGGACAAAGGGCGCACGCCCGCTCATCGGGAAGGCGAATACGGAATTCAGGCGCGCCGAATCGAAACCGCTGTCATGACCCTGCACGAAGGGCGACGAGCTTGATAAGGCGATGAAATGCGGCAGGTAGCGGTTCAGTGCATGCAGCAGGTAGAGCGCATCGTCGCCGTTGGCGCAGCCGATGTGCACGTGCTGCCCGAATACCGTGAACTGCTTGGCCAGGTAGCCGTACAGCTGCGACAGGTATTCGTAGCGCGGCCGGCTTGAAATCTTCTGTTCCGACCAGTGCTGGAACGGGTGGGTGCCGCCGCCGGCTATGCCGATATTGAGCACGTCGCTGGCCGCCACCAGCGTGTCGCGGATATCGCGCAACTCGGCCAGCAGCGGCGCATAAGCCGTGTGCACGTTCGAATTAATCTCGATCATGCTCTCGGTGATCTCGGGCGTCACGTTGCCGGGGAAGGGCTTGCGCTTTAGCAGGTGCAGCAGGTCGGGGCTGGCCGCCGTCAGGTCGAAATCCGACAGGCTGACCAGCTGCAGTTCCAGCTCGACCCCGAAGGTGAGCGGCTGGGATGAGGTAAACGCTTCAAGCGGCATCGGGATGCTCCGGGGCTTCGTGGGCCCAGACCAGGGCGCGCTGGATGATCACGGGGCCGAACACTTCCAGCAGCATGGTCACGGCCGCCATCGCGCGCAATTCCTCGACCACGTGCACGCCGGCCTGGCGCGCATGCTCGATCAGCAGGATCACGAACACCGACAGCGGCGCCAGGCCCACGCCGGTGAGCGCGCCCTTGCGCCACGAGATGCCGGACAAATGCGCGAAGGCGGTCACCCCGGCGGTCTTGGTCACCAGGCGCGCGAACACCACGACCACCGCCAGCGCGCTGCCGGCGGCGATCTGGCGCCAGTCGAGCGTGGACGCGGCGAACACGAACAGCAGCACCGTCAGCAGTTCGCCCAGCGCCCCGAAATTGCGCTGCGCCGCGCTGAAAGCGACGCGCCGGTGCCGCGCCGTCAGGCCGAAGGCCAGCGCGGCGATATAGGGCGACAGCGCGCCGGCATCGCAGATCGCCACCAGCAGCAACACGGCGATCGCGAAGGCCACGGTCGCATCCTGGCGCGGGTTGTGGATCGCGCGCAGCAGGGCCGGCACCACTACGCCGAACACCGCGCCCAGCAGCACCGACCCGGCCAGCATCACGAGGCTCTGCCACAGCGCTTCGCCCACCGCGTCGAAGGTGCGGAAGATCCAGAAGCCGATGATGACGTTGAAGGCAAACACCGCGAGCACGCAGTTCAGCGCCGTCAGGTGCAGCACGCGCTCGGTCACCTGGCCCGAGCTGCGCTGCTCGTTGATGACGCGGACCACGGTGGCTGGCGAGGTGCCCATCGACAGCGCCGCCATCATCAGCGCGATCAGCTGCGGGCTGCCGAAGGCGATGGCGACCAGGTAGACCACGGCGAAGGTGAGCAGGGATTCGGTGAGCCCGGCCACGCCCAGCCACGGGTTGGCATGCAGCCAGCGCAGGTTGATGCGGTAGCCGAGTTCGAACAGGATCAGGCCGAAGGCGATGTCGGCCAGCAGCGCGACCGGTCCGCTGTCCGGCGGCGGCAGGATGCCGATTTGCGGGCCGGCCAGCGCGAAGCCGACCAGGCCATAGAAGCTGATGCGCGGCAGGCCGGTCCAGCGCTGGCCGAACTCGCCGGCCAGCCAGGCGATGGCGATGGCGATGGGCCATGCGAGGCTGGTCAGGATGGGCAGCAGGTCGGGCATGGTTCCTCTCTGGACGGGCAGGCGGAGCAGCTGTACATCGTAGGGTGGGCGGGTTTCCCGCCCACGCGTTCAACCAGCGTTTGCACGGACGATGTACGACCTTGTTTGCGCAAACGATCACCGCGTGGGCGGCACAGCCGCCCACCTTACGAGTTGTTGGCAATTCTACAAGAGAGGGGAGCGCGCACGATTGACGGGCGCGTGGTGCAGGAACAGACCTATTTGCTCAACAACCGCATCGCCCGTTCGAGCCCCTCGAGCGTAATCGGGAACATGCGGTTGTTCATGATTTGCCGGATGACGGAAATCGACTGGCGGTACTGCCACAGGTTCTCGGGCTCCGGATTGAGCCAGGCGAATTTGGGGAAGGCATTGGTGAAGCGCGCCAGCCAGGCCGCGCCGGCTTCCTCGTTGTTGTATTCGACCGAGCCGCCGGGAGCCAGCACCTCGTAGGGACTCATGGTGGCGTCTCCGACGAAAATGACGCGGGTATCGTTTGGATACTTGCGCAGCACGTCCCAGGTCGGGAAGCGCTCGCTGTGGCGGCGCCGGTTGTTCTTCCACAGGTAGTCGTAGACGCAGTTGTGGAAGTAGTAGAACTCCATGTTCTTGAATTCGCTTTTCGCCGCCGAGAACAGCTCTTCGGCGCGTTCGATGTGGTCGTCCATCGAGCCGCCGACATCTAACAGCATCACCACCTTGATGCGATTCTTGCGCTCGGGCTGCATGCGGATGTCGAGCCAGCCGGCATTGCTGGCCGTCGCCCGGATGGTGTCGTCCAGCGCCAGTTCGTCGGCGGCCCCGCTGCGCGCGAAGCGGCGCAGGCGGCGCAGCGCGACCTTGAGGTTGCGGGTGCCGAGTTCGCGCTCGTCGTCGTAGTCGCGGTAGCTGCGCTGCTCCCACACCTTGACTGCCGTGCGGTTGCGGCTTTGCCCGCCGATGCGGATGCCTTCCGGGTTGGTGCCGCCATTGCCGAAAGGCGAAGTGCCGCCGGTGCCGATCCACTTGCTGCCGCCTTCGTGGCGGCCGTGCTGTTCTTTCAGCAGTTCTTCCAGGCGCTGCTGCAGCTTGTCGTAGCCGAGCTTTTCCAGCGCCGCCTTCTGTTCGGGCGTGAGCTCGCGCTCGAAGCGCTTGAGCAGCCAGTCGAGCGGGATCTCGGCCTTGGTGTCGAACACCGCGGCGACACCCTTGAAATACGCGCCGAAGGCACGGTCGAACTTGTCGAAATGGGCTTCGTCCTTCACCAGCGTCAGGCGCGCCAGGTAATAGAACTCATCCAGCGAAGGCGCGATCACGCCGCGCTGCAAGGCTTCCAGCAGCGTCAGGAATTCCTTGATCGAGACCGGGACCTTGGCGTCGCGCAGCGTGTAGAAGAAATCGATCAGCATGGGCTCAGGCTCGCGCGTGCTGCCCCAGGCGCTCGTGCAGGGCGCTCTTGATCGCCGGCCATTCGCTGCGCAGGATGCTGTACATGACCGTGTCGCGCGGGGTGCCATCGCGCCGCAGGGCGTGGTGGCGGATGACGCCATCCTTCTTCGCGCCCAGGCGTTCGATCGCCGCCTGCGAGGCGAAGTTCTCGCCGTCGGTGCGCAGGCCGACCACGGCGCAGCCCAACGTATCGAAGGCATGCGAGAGCAGGAGCAGCTTGCAGCTGGTATTCACGTGGGTGCGCTGGGCACGTTTCGCATACCAGGTGTAGCCGATCTCGACGCGGTCTGCGCCCGGGACGATGTCGTGGTAGCTGGTGCTGCCCAGCAGGGTGCCGCCGCTCTTTCCCTCGCGCGCATCGATCACGGCAAACGCCACGCGGTCGCGCATCTCGAGCGCGGTGCCGATGTATTGGCCCGCATTGTGCGGCTCCGGCACGCTGGTCACGCGCAGGTTCCACAGTTCGCCGTCGCCGGCGGCGGCGCGCAGGCCTTCTTCGTGGTGCGCCGCCAGCGGCTCCAGGCGCAGGCCGTTGAATTCGAGCGTGACAGGCGCGACATGGATCATCGGTTGTTCCTCGACATCTGGATCAGGCGCTCGAACAGGTGCACGTCCTGCTCGTTCTTGAGCAGCGCGCCGTGCAGCGGAGGGACGATCGCCTTGTGGTCCTGGCTGCGCAGCGCTTCCGCCGGGATGTCCTCGGCCAGCAGCAGCTTGAGCCAGTCCAGGAATTCCGAGGTCGACGGTTTCTTCTTGATGCCGGCGACCTCGCGCAGCTCATAGAAGCTGTGCAGCGCGGCCGCCAGCAGGTCCTGCTTGAGGGCCGGGAAGTGGACCTTGACGATGTCGGTCATGGTCTCGCGGTCGGGGAATTTAATGTAATGGAAGAAGCAGCGGCGCAGGAAGGCGTCCGGCAGCTCCTTCTCGTTGTTCGAGGTGATGATCACCATCGGGCGGTGCGTCGCCACCACCATCTCGCGCGTCTCGTAGACGTAGAACTCCATGCGGTCCAGCTCGCGCAGCAGGTCGTTCGGGAACTCGATGTCGGCCTTGTCGATCTCGTCGATCAGCAACACCACCGGTTCCGGCGCGGTAAAGGCCTGCCACAGCACGCCCTTGACGATGTAGTTATGGATGTCGCGCACGCGTTCGTCGCCCAGCTGCGAATCGCGCAGGCGCGAGACGGCGTCGTATTCGTACAGGCCCTGCTGGGCCTTGGTGGTCGATTTCACGTGCCACTGCATCAGCGGCATGTCGAGCGCCGCCGCCACTTCTTCTGCCAGCATGGTCTTGCCTGTGCCGGGCTCGCCCTTGATCAGCAGCGGGCGGCCGAGCGTCAGCGCGGCATTGACTGCCAGTTTCAGGTCATCGGTGGCGACATAGTTGTCGCTGCCTTCGAAGCGTTGGGAAGCGTGCATGTGCGGTTGGAAGTAAGTATGAAATGAGGCCGAGTATATGCCAGAATGGCGCCCACCGAGGACGACCCACGGGTGCGTGCGTTTGTAGACTGTGGACAACTCTTCAGATAGAATCGACAGGTTGGTGGATCATTTGCTAACTTTTTGTGCGTTTGCGGTATTCGAATTACAACTAACGAGCCACACCATGAAAACATCTTTGGCACTACTGGTACTGGCGGCGTTTGCCGGTACCGCAGCAGCAGCGGAAGTCGTCGGCAACCCGAAGGCAGCCGCAAGCAAGATCGAAATGTGCATCGGCTGCCACGGCATCCCTGGCTACAAGGCGTCCTTCCCCGAGGTCTACCGGGTGCCGATGATCGGCGGCCAGTCCGCCAAATACATCGAATCGGCACTGCACGCCTATAAAAAGGGCGACCGCAAGCACCCGTCGATGCGCGGCATCGCCGCCAGCCTGAGCGACCAGGACATCGCCGACGTCGCCGCGTACTACGCGCAGCAGACCCCAGCCAACGCCAAGCGCTAAGGACAGCCATGAAGAAACTCGTTTCCGCGCTGGTGTTCGGCGCTTTCAGCCTCGGCGCCACCAGCTTTGCCTCGGCCGCCGACGTCACGAAGGGCGAAGCCCTGGCCAAGAAGTACAACTGCGCATCCTGCCACGGCGCCGACTACAACAAGCCGATCGACCCGAGCTATCCGAAGCTGGCCGGCCAGCACGCCGAATACCTGACGCATGCACTGCACGCCTACAAGCGCGGCGCCGGCGCCAACGGCCGCACCAACCCGATCATGTCGGCCCAGGTGCAGCCGCTGTCGAACCAGGACATGGCCGATATCGGCGCCTACCTGGCGAAGCTGCCGTCGCAGCTCGTCGTCAGCAAATAAGCATCTGCACGTAAGCATACGCAGGCCAGTTAAAAAATCCCCCCGACCGGGCAGCCGGCGGGGGGATTTGTTTTTGAGGTTGCCGCCACCCGCGCGATCTGCGGCACGCTGGGCCAGGCTCGACGCGACTAGGGACCGGCTGCCGCCGCCGGCTTGGCGCCGTCCGCGCCGGCCGTGCATTGGCGGGCCAGCGCTGCCAGCCCAGCGGGGCGTTCGGCGATACCATGTGCGTCGTACCATTCGTTCAGGGTGCTGGACGCGTAGCAGCGCGCTGCTTCGTCGACGGAAGGCAGCGAATATTCCTTGATCACCTCGTCCGCACTGAACTTGCCGAGGTAGAAGCCGGTTAGTGGAAGGGACTCCAGTGTGAGGGTGTCGGCCGGGGCGCTGGCAGCGAGTTCGGTCTTGGCCAACCCGGCTTCCCCGCTGCGCACCCGGGCGATGTAGAGCCATAGCGCGGCGTCGCGCAGGCCCGGCAGCTTGTCCAGCCCTGCGCGCAGGCGCTGCGCGGCAGCCTTGGGCTGGCCTTCGGTGGCGAGCCTGCGCCCGGTCAGCAGGAGCGCGTGGCCGTTGCCCGCGAGTGCTGCCCGCTCGAACCAGGCGTTCGCCGCGCCTTCGTCCTTCGCCACGCCCACTCCGGCGCCATATGCCCTGGCCAGCCGCATTTGCGCGTCGGTATTGCCGCCCTGCGCCTCGGCCTCGATCCACGGCTCGACCATTTGTCCGGTCGAGAAGGGCAGCCCGCCCACATAGCTGAGGTACAGTTTTTTCTGGCTCATGGACAGCAGCACGCGGTAAGCACGCAGGAAGTCGGTGCCGAGAATGACCTCGGCCATCCCCGAGTCATGGTCGATGATGCCGATGGGCGCATTCTCGATCAGCTCTTGCCCGACCTGGAAGGTCTTGAAAGCGCCGCGCCAACGGGCCGCCGGCGCCTTGCCCCAACCGCGGGCGTCTTCGATCCGGTCGATCCTGGCCTTGTCCGGATGGATGCCCAGGCGCTTGGCGGTCGAGAGGCTGATCGAAGTGAGATTGGCACCGGTGTCGATCATCGCCGAGGCATTCTTGCCGTTGATTTGCACGGTAAAGCGCGGATTGAGATGGCCGTCGAAGCCCCAGTGGAAAGGAACGACCGAGGCCGACGGATTCCAGTACGCGAGGAAGGCATCGCTGCTGCAGTCGAGCGCGCGGAACATGCGCAGCTCTTTATTTGCGAGGAACAGCTCGAGGTCGGCCTGCAGCAGGAAGGGCGCGCCGATGGCCGCGTCGTAGACGCTCGGGTCGCCCATTTCCCCAATCACTTGCAGGGAAGTCTTGCCTGCACGCGAAGCACCGATTGACACTTCATTGACGACGGTCTTGTAGACCGGGACCTCGCCGCCGACGGCGCTGAGCGTGCGCGAGGTGGAGGTCAAGGCGAGCTTGTGACGACGTGCGCCGTGTTCGGTCAGCATGACCGAGACCGCGCCCGTATCGACCAGCATCACGGCCGGCTTGCCGTTGATGCTGCCGACCGTCGTCATTTCAAGGCCAGGACCGCTGTAGCTGAGGGGAAGCGCCGCGATCGTCGCATACTGGCAGCGCGTTTGCGCGGACGATGCGCCCGAGGCCAGGCTTGCTGCAAGCGCCAGGGCGCCCAGTGTCGGAAGGAGGGTCAGCTTCATCGGTCCCATCGTCGTAGGGAGGAACGGTAATGGAGCCAGGCTCCGGGCAGACCCGATTCTAGTGAAGCGTTAGCAGTTTTTCAATCTCCCATGCATATCGCACCCCGGCATCGCCAACTCAGCGCGCGGCGCGCCTGCGCACGCAATCGATATACGCCTCGGTATCCGGCGGCACGCCGTTGCGCTGCGACGCCCAGATCATCTCGCCCAGGCATTCCATGATCTCGTGGTGGGCGTCGTGCTCGCCGCGCCGGGAGACCAGCAGGTCGTGCGCGGCCTTGATGCCGCGCGGCTGGTCGACTGCTACCTGCTCGGCGATCGACAGGTGCATCGACAGGTGCAGGAAGGGGTTCGACTGGCCGCCTTCGACCGAGTAATCGCGCGCGATCGCCGCCTCGACGTCGTCGAGCTGTTCATGGTATTCAGGGTGCTGGGCGATCCAGTCGGCCGCGATGGCGTCCATCGGCGTCAGGATCTCGCCGTTGCGCTGCTTGCGCAGGGCTTCGCAAAAGAAGCGGCGGACGTCGTGCGAAGACGGTGTAAACATGTCGGGGGAGGGGCAAGAAAGGAGGAAGCCGGCATTGTAGCGCGATGCGGTTTCGTTCGTGCAGCCGCGGCGGGAAGGCCGCGGAGAGTATTGCAGAAGTGATATTGCAGGCGCTGTTAATGCGTGGCGCATAGGGGTGCCTGCGCCGCAGGACTGGGCACAGGAAAGTGAATGGAAACCGGCCGGGGCCGGTCTCCATGCGGGTCTTACTTGTTCGGCACCAGCACCAGCGGTTCCGCAGCCACCGGGGCAACTACGGTTGTCGCCGCCGCCAGCGTGGTCGGCTGGACCGGCTTGGCGCCACCCTGCGCGCGGCCGTGCGGCTGGCGCAGGTAGCGCGCGCTATGGCGGCGTTCGCCATGCGGGCCACTGGTCTTGGCTGGCCACGTGATGAAACGCGACAACTCCTGCAGCGCCCGCTGGTAGACATCGCGCTTGAATTCGATGACCACGTCCAGCGGCACCCAGTAGTCGTGCCAGCGCCAGGCGTCAAACTCGGGATGGTCGGTCAGGCGAAGGTTGACGTCGTTATCGCGCGCCACCATCCGTAACAGGAACCAGATCTGCTTCTGGCCACGGTAGTGGCCGCGGATCTCGCGCTTGATGAAGTGATCTGGCACCTCATAGCGCAGCCAGTCGCGGGTGCGGCCCACGATCTTGACATGCTCCTGGCGCAAGCCGATTTCTTCCTCGAGCTCGCGGTACATCGCCTGTTCCGGCGTCTCGCCGTATTTGATCCCCCCTTGCGGAAATTGCCATGAGTGCTCGCGCACCCGCTTGCCCCACCACACCTCGTTATTGGCGTTCAGCAGGATGATGCCGACGTTGGGGCGAAACCCTTCACGATCGAGCATAAGTGCACCTCGAAACTTTCTGCCAGCCGTACGATCCTTATATTTTTACCCACAAATTGCCGTGCCCACTGTGCCGGCAAGTTGCCGGCGAGGCAGGTACTGCGTGTTCCGGACCCATTTGTAGAAAGATTGGACGCATCAGCCAGCTAATCCTTTAAAATTAGGTCGATTATAACTCTCTCTTTTTAAAAAGAATTCATCGATATGCGTGCCTCACGATTTTTTATTTCAACTCTGAAAGAAGCGCCTTCCGACGCCGAAATCGTCAGCCACCAGCTGATGATGCGTGCCGGGATGATCAAGCGGCTTGGCTCGGGCATCTACACCTATATGCCGACGGGCCTGCGCGTCATCCGCAAGGTCGAGGGCATCATCCGCGAAGAAATGAACCGTGCCGGCGCAATCGAACTCCTGATGCCGCTCGTGCAGCCGGCCGAACTGTGGCAGGAAACCGGCCGCTGGGACAAGATGGGCCCGGAACTGATGCGCGTCAAAGACCGCCACGGCCGTGAATTCGCGATCCAGCCGACCTCGGAAGAAGTCATTACCGACGTCGTGCGCAGCGAGCTCAAGTCCTACCGCCAGCTGCCGGTCAACTTCTATCACATCCAGACCAAGTTCCGCGACGAGCGCCGTCCGCGCTTCGGCCTGATGCGCGGCCGCGAATTCACCATGAAAGATGCGTACTCGTTCGACCGCGACGTGGCCGGCATGCAGCAGTCCTACCAGACCATGTTCGACGCGTATTCGAAGATCTTCACGCGCTTCGGCCTGAAGTTCCGCGCGGTGGCGGCCGACAACGGCGCCATCGGCGGCACCGGCTCGCACGAATTCCACGTCATCGCCAGCACCGGCGAAGACGCGCTGGTCTACTGCCCGGACTCCGATTTCGCGGCCAACATGGAAGCGGCCGAAGCCCTCAGCATCGGCGAGCGCGGCGCGGCCAACCAGCCGCTGGCCAAGACCTCGACCCCCGGCAAGACCAAGTGCGAAGCCGTGGCCGAACTGCTGAACGTGCCGCTCCAGCAGCACGTCAAGAGCATCGCCCTGACCGTCGAGCACGAAGGAAAGAAGACCTACTTCCTGCTGCTGCTGCGCGCCGACCATGAGCTCAACGAGATCAAGGTCTCGAAAGTCGAGGGCCTGAAGGACTTCCGCTTCTCGACCGAAGCCGAGATCCAGGAAGTCTACGGCACCGTGCCGGGCTACCTCGGCCCGATCAATACCAGGGCGCCGGTGGTCGTGGTGGCCGACCGCACCGTCGCCAATATGGCCGATTTCATCTGCGGTGCCAACGAAGCCGACTATCACTACACGGGCGCCAACTGGGGCCGCGACGTGGCTGAACCCCTGGTTGCCGACCTGCGCAACGTGGTCGAAGGCGATGCTTCGCCCGACGGCAAGGGCGTGCTGGCGATCGAACGCGGCATCGAAGTGGGCCACGTGTTCCAGCTCGGTACCGCCTATTCGGAAGCCATGGGCGCGACCTTCCTCGACGAAAACGGCAAGCCGGCCCCGCTGCAGATGGGCTGCTACGGCATCGGCGTGACCCGCATCCTGGGCGCGGCGATCGAGCAGAACTTCGACGACAAGGGCATCGTCTGGCCCGATTCCATCGCGCCGTTCGAGCTGGTGCTGTGCCCGATGGGCATGGACCGCAGCGAGATGGTCAAGGAACAGGTCGAGAAGCTGTACGCAGACCTGCAGGCGGCCGGTATCGACGTGATCGTCGACGACCGCGGCCTGCGTCCGGGCGCAATGTTCGCCGACTGGGAACTGATCGGCGTGCCCCACCGTGTCGTGATCGGCGAGCGCGGCCTGAAGGAAGGCAACCTGGAATACCAGGGCCGCCGCGACGACGCTGCCACCAGCGTGCCGGTCGACGAGATGGTCGCCTTCATCAAGGGCAAGCTCGGCAAGTGACGTTTGTGACGCTGGTTTCCTGGGTTGGAAGTGTGCTGCTGGTCGCCGGACTGGTATTCGGCGGGCCTGCGCACGCCGGAAACCAGAAAGAAGAAGCCATGGCCGACGGCGTGCGCCTGGCCATGGCCAATGCCATCCGCGACAGCCGGCCGCCCAAGCCGGTGCTGCGCGACGAGGCGGCGCGGGCGCGCTACCAGGCATGGTTCAACGAGATGTCGAGCCGCCTGGCCAAGCGCCTGCCCGACGAACGCTCGCGCACCGAATTCCTCGAAGTAGCCTGGTACGAATCCACCCGCGCCGGGCTCGACCCGGGCCTGGTGCTGGGACTGATCCAGGTGGAGTCGGCCTACCGCAAGTACGCGATCTCGATCGCCGGCGCGCGCGGCTACATGCAGGTGATGCCGTTCTGGACCAAGGTGATCGGCGACTCCGACCGCCGCAAGCTGTTCCACATGCAAACCAATTTGCGCTACGGCTGCTCGATCCTGCGCATGTATATCGACATGGAAAAGGGCAACCTTTATCTGGCGCTGGGCCGCTACAACGGCAGCCGCGGCAAGCCACAGTATCCGAATGCGGTGCTGTCGGCGTGGAAGAAGTGGGAGTTCAAGCCGGCGGTTTGAACGTTCAAGCTGGCGTGGAATATTCCGCGAATCGACGTGAACGTGGACGGTAACGCGGAATGCTTCGCGACCGCACGTGAACTTGGACGGTAACGCGGAATATATCGCGACCGTAGGGTGGGCGGGTTTCCCGCCCGCGCGTTCAAACACCGGGTGAAAAATCGTGTTGCGGTTTGCAAGAGATCGTTGAACGCGTGGGCAGAATCTGCCCACCCTACGGTACGCGGCAACGCACCCATCAACAATCCCGCAACATATCAATCCGCCATCCCTGCATGGCAAAGGTGTAAACTTCACGCTTTCCCGACGTAGAGGTTTCCATGCGATTGTCCACCCTCGCCGGCGCCGCCTGCCTGGCCGTGCTGGCCGGCTGCGCGTCCGCTCCGCCAGCATCCCTTGCCACGCAAGCACCCGCCGCCCAGCGCGCCAAGAACGTGATCTTCTTCCTGGGCGATGGCCTGGGCATCAACACGCTGACCGCCGCGCGCATCTTCCATGCGGGTGAAGACGGCGAGCTCACCATCGACCGCATGCCGGAATCGGCCTTCGTGAAGACTTTCTCGAACAATGCGATGGTAACCGACAGCGCCGCCGGCATGGCAGCCTACATGACGGGCGTGAAGCACGATAACGGCGTGATCTCGATGTCGGCCGGCACCCGTTCGGTCGCACCAGGCAAGGACGTCAACGGCAACGCCCTGGTGAGCAGCTGCGAGAACGGCACTCCCGCGGTCACGCTGCTGGAGCTGGCCAGGCGCCGCGGCATGGCGACGGGTGTCGTCACGAATACCAGCGTCACCGATGCGACTCCCGCATCGACCTATGGCCACGCCTGCCACCGCAAGCTGGAAACCGATTTCGCGGCTTCCCTGGTGCCGGGCGGCGCCGGTTACAACATCGCGCTGGGCGCCCGCGGCATCGACGTGATGTTCGGCGGCGGGACCCAGTTCTTCACGCCCTTCACGCACGGCGGCAAGCGTGCCGACGGCCGCGACCTGCTGGCCGAGATGCGCGCCCAGGGCATGCGTGTCGTGTCCGACAGCGCCGGCTTCAATGCACTGGCGCCCAACGCAGGGCAGCCCGCCATCGGCCTGTTCGCCACCAACCACATGGACTACGACGCCGTGCGCAATCCGGCCAGCCAGCCGAGCCTGAGCGAGATGACGCGCAAGGCCATCGAGCTGCTGGCGCCGCACGCAGGCAGCCAGGGAGCCGGCTTCTTCCTGGTGGTCGAGGGTGGCCTGATCGACCATGCGCTGCATGCCACACTGGGCAAGCGCGCGTTGCAAGAGACCGTGTCGTTCAACCACGCCATGCAGGAGGCACTGGACAAGATGGAAGCGCTCGACCCGGGCCTGAAGAACACCCTGGTGGTGTCGACCGCCGACCATGACCACACGCTGCTCCTGAACGGCTATACGGTCCGCACCGGCAAGACGACACCATCCAATCCGGGCGTGCTGGGCCTGGTGCGCAATCTTGACGGCACTCCGAAGCTGGACAAGGAAGGCCGACCGTTCACGATCATCGGCTTCGGCACCGGCGAGAACCGCATCAACGGCAACCGCAATACCCAGCCCGCCTTGACCGACGAAGTCGTGACGCGCGACGACTATCACCAGGAAGCCGTGGTGCGCACGCGCACCGGCGCCGAAACGCATGGCGGCTCGGACGTCTACCTGGGCGCCGCCGGCGCCGGCGCGGAACTGTTCCGCGGGACCATCGACAACACCCGCGTCTTCAGCCTGATCAAGACCGCTGCCGGCCTGTGAGCCTTGAACTGGACACCACCATGAAACGACAACTTCCAATGCTGCTAGCGGCCAGCCTGTTCAGCGCCAGCGCCATCGCCGCGCCACAAGCGAAAAACATCATCTTCTTCCTTGGCGACGGCATGGGCCCGACCACGATCACCGCCGCGCGCATCTACAAGCACGGCGAAGACGGCCTGCTGAACTTCGAAAAGCTCGAGCGCACCGCGCGCATCAAGACCTATTCGAACGACTTCCAGACCACCGACAGCGCGCCCTCGATGGGCGCCTACATGACCGGCGTGAAGATCAACCAGGACGGCATCTCGATGAAGGATGCGCAGGCCATCGACCCGGAGAAGGACGCCAACGGCAACCGCACCGTCGACAAGTGCGGCGAGAACAACGGCTATGTGGCGCCGACTATCCTGGAACTGGCCAAGGCTGCTGGCCGGGCCGTGGGCGCGGTGACCACCACCGAACTGACCCACGCGACGCCGGCGTCGACCTTCTCGCACGTCTGCCACCGCGACGCGGCCTACACCATCGCGCGCCAGCTCGTGCCTGGCGGCGCCGGCTACAACCCGGCGTTGAAAGACGGCGTGGACGTCCTGATGGGCGGCGGGCGCCACCATTTCACGCCCTGGGACAAGGCTGCCAACCCGAAGGGCCGCGCCGACGGCCGCGACCTGATGGCGGAACTGGCGGGGCAAGGCTACTACGTGGCCGGCACCCGCGCTGGCATGATGTCGGCGACACCCGGCCGCAAGTTCGTCGGCATCTACAGCGCCGACGACCACATGGATTATTCCCTGGAGCGCCGCCCGGAGCAGCCGACCTTGAGCGAAATGGCGCTGAAGGCGATCGAGCTGCTGTCGAAAGACCCGGATGGCTTCTTCCTGATGGTCGAAGGCGGCAAGATCGACCACGCCCTGCACGACACCAATGCGAAGAACGCGCTGGCCGACACGGTCGCTTTCGATGAAGCGATCCAGGCCTCGTTAGAGCGCATGCGCACCATCGACCCGGGCCTGGAGAACACGCTGATCGTCATCACCGCCGACCATGACCACACCATGGTGCTGAACGGCTATCCGAAGCGCGGCAGCAAGGTGCTGGACATCGTCCATGATTACGCCACCGGCGAGCCGAAGAAGGACGCCGACGGCAAGACCTTCACCGCGCTCGTCTTCGGCAACGGCAAGGTGCGCCCGGATGTACGCGCGGACGTCGACAGCGCCACGGCCCAGGGCAACCGCTACCAGCAGGAGGCGGGCGTGCGCACGGTCTACGAGTCGCACGGCGGCGGTGACGTCAAGCTGTATGCGGTAGGGGCGGGCTCGGCGCCGTTCAAGGGGACGATGGAGAATACGCGGGTGTTCCACCTGATGAAGGCCGCGGCGGGCTTGTGATTGGCGCCGCTTCGAGGCGTTGGGCGGAGTCGCGCAACTGCAGCAGCGTGACCGAAGTCGCGTAAGCGCAGCCGCTTCTCCGGAGTCGCAGACTACGAATAAACGTCATCCTCAATCGACGTCATCCCGGCGAAGGCCGGGATCCAAGTTCGTTGCACCTCGTTAGCGCTGCGCGGATGCTTCGTGGCTATTCGTGGGAATTGGATCCCGGCGCCGGGAGTCATTTCCGCCAGTGGCGGGAATGACGGTTCATAAGTATGTAGACGAAATGTAGATCGCGGACCGCGAACGCTAAACCCTGTACTGCGCGCCCCAAAAACAAAAAGCCCCGGAATCCGGGGCTTTCTGCATTCAAGGCTTTTGGACAGCCGGCAATGCTTACTTCAGGTGATCCGAAATGAGTTTGGTCATTTCAAACATCGAGACCTGCGCTTTGCCGCCGAAGACAGCTTTCAGCTTGGCATCGGCATTGATCATGCGGCGGTTCTCTGGATCCTGCAGGTTTTCTTTCTTGATGTAGTCCCAGACTTTCTTGGTGACTTCAGTGCGTGGCAGCGGTGCGTTGCCCACGACTGCGGCCAGTTCGCCCGACGGCGTCATCGCTTTCATGAAAGCGGCGTTCGGCTTGCGTGCTGCTGCAGGCTTGGCGGCTGGTTTTGCGGCTGCTTTTGCTGGAGCTGCTTTTTTTGCTGCAGGCTTGGCCGCTGCAGCTGGCTTGGCCGCTGCTTTCTTGGCTGGTGCTGCGGTGGATTTTTTGGCTGTTGCCATCTTCGAGCCTCCTAAAACGATCACGGGGAAAGTTGCGTTATTGACGCACGGGCTTATATTGGTGGCCTTTTACTGTTCGTGCAAGTCTTTTTCAAGATTTTTTCATTCTTGTAAGCCCCGAAATGCGAGCTATCGCACGCTCGGTGCGCCGCAAATGAAAAATCGGGCTCTCCAGAAGTTAAAAAACCGCGCAAGGCCAGTGCCCGCGCGGTTTCCTTGAAGTTCCCGGCAAGCTGCCGCGACGATCAGCGCATGCCAGGCATCATGCCTTTCATACCGCGCATCATCTTCATCAGGCCGCCGCCTTTGAGCTTCTTCATCATGGTCTGCATCTGGTCGTACTGGTTCAGCATGCGATTGACTTCCTGCACCTGCACGCCGGCGCCGGCCGCGATGCGGCGCTTGCGGTTGGCCTTGATCAAATCCGGCTTGGCGCGCTCGCCAGGGGTCATCGAGTCGATGATGCCGACCATGCGGCGCACCTGCTTTTCGGCCTGGTCCATGTTCGCATTGCCGGCAGCCTGCTGGAACTGCGCCGGCAGTTTGTCGAGCAGGCCGGCCATGCCGCCCATTTTTTTCATCTGCGTCAGCTGCGCCTTGAAGTCGTTCATGTCGAACCGGCCGCCGCCCTTGATCTTGTTCGCCAGTTCGGTCGCCGCTTCGGCATCCACGCCTTTGCGCGCTTCTTCGACCAGCGCCAGGATGTCGCCCATCCCCAGCACGCGGTTGGCCATGCGCGATGGATCGAAGGCTTCCAGGCCATCGAGCTTCTCGGACACGCCGGCGAACTTGATCGGCTTGCCGGTCACGTGGCGCACCGACAGTGCGGCGCCGCCGCGCGAGTCGCCATCGAGCTTGGTCAGCACGATGCCGGTCAGCGGCAGCGTGTCGTTGAAGGCCTTGGCGGTATTGATCGCATCCTGGCCGAGCATGGCGTCGACCACGAACAGGGTCTCGACCGGGTTGACGGCGGCGTGCACCGCGGCGATTTCCTGCATCATCGCTTCGTCGATACCGAGGCGGCCGGCGGTGTCGATGATCAGGACGTCGTGGTAGTGCTTCCTGGCCCAGTCCAGCGCGTTGAGCGCGATGTCGACCGGCTTGTCCGACGAGGTACTCGGGAAGAAGTCGGCGCCGACCTGCTTGGTGACGGACTCCAGCTGCGCGATTGCGGCAGGGCGGTAGACGTCGGCCGAAACGGTCAGGACCTTCTTTTTCTTCTGCTCTTTCAGGTACTTGGCGAGCTTGCCGACGGTGGTGGTTTTACCCACGCCCTGCAAACCGGCCATCAGGATGATCGCCGGCGGCTGCTGGGCGAACGAGAGCTGGGTGGCATCGGGACCGAGGTCGGCACCCATCAGGGCCGCCAGCTCGCGCTGCACCACGCCGACCAGGGCCTGGCCCGGGCTGAGCGAGCCGATGACTTCTTCGCCGAGTGCTTTTTCCTTCACTTTGGCGATGAATTCACGCACCGCCGGCAGCGCGACGTCGGCTTCCAACAGGGCCATGCGCACTTCGCGCAGCATCTCGGCGGTATTCGCCTCGGTAAGGCGCGCCTCGCCGCGCATGGTCTTGACGACCTTGGCAAGGCGTTGGGTAAGGTTATCTAGCATGTTCTACCTGACTATATATATGTGACGGCGTTCGATCTGCCTGTATCTCGTAGGGTGGGCGCCATTTCGGGCATTGCCCGAAATGGCCCTGCCCACGCGGTGATCGGTAAGGGCGAGATCGTCGAGCACAATAACGGAGCCGATAACGATCACCGCGTGGGCGGCGAAGCCGCCCACCCTACGGATTGGCGCATTCGATAATCCACTATTTTACCCTGCGCAAGCGGTCGAGTTCAGCCGGGGGCAGGATATACCGCATTTTTTTTAAGCAGCCGTGATGTGTTCGATCACGCCGCAAGCTTGCTTAATTTGACACACCTCACGTGCCGTCAGGCCGTTTCCCGTCAGCATCGTCCTCTGTGCCGCGCCGTTTTGTCGTGCGGCATTCAAGGGAGAAAGGCATGACCAAACTATTCAATAACATCCTCATCGCGGCGAGCCTGCTGGCAACAGGCGCCGGTGTGACCGCCACGGCCAATGAAGTCGTCCGGCTCGGCAACCTCAAGTTCGCGCACTTCGGTGCGGTGTCGTACATCAAGGAGATCGCACCGAAGTGCGGCATCCGGGTGGAAGAAAAGGTGTTCCCGAAAGGGCTGGACGTGATGCAGGCGATCATCGCCGGCGAACTCGACGTGGGCGCCACCGCATCGGAAGCGGCCATCTCGGGCCGCGCCGGCGGCGCCCCGATCGTGGCGGTGGCCGGCTTCGCCCGCGGCGGTGCGCGGCTGGTGGCGCGGCCCGAGCTGAACATCCGCAGCGTGGCCCAGCTCAAGGGCAAAAGGGTGGGCGTGACGCGCGGTGCGATCCAGGAAGTGCTGCTCATGGCCCAACTGGCCAAGCACGGCTTGACAAGCGACCCGGCGCCGGGCAAGGACGTGCAGCTGGTCTTCCTGCCCTACGCCGACCTGAACGGCGCGCTGCTGGGCAAGCAGATCGACGCCATGATGCAGTCCGAGCCGCAGTCTTCGCAGGCGATCAACAAGGGCTATGGCGCCGAAGTGCTCAAACCCTATGACACGCCGATCGGCGAGCCGGTGCGCACCATGGTCATGACCGAGAAGTTCTACCGCGAGCGCCGCCCGGTGGCCGAGAAATTCATGCGTTGTTTTGTGGAGGCCACCCGGACCTTCATCGACCACCCGGCGGTGGCCGAGAAATACGTGCGCGAGGTGATCTTCAAGAACCAGATCACCAGCGACGACTTCCAGGACGCGATCCGCAATTCGCCATACTCCTACGAGATCACGCCGCAGCACATCCAGGTCACCACCGACACCATGGTGAAAACCGGGGTAGGGCGCATGGCGCGCCCGCCGCTGGCGAAGGACTGGGTGCGGACCGACCTGCTCGACGCCGCCATGGCCGACCTGAAACTGCGCTAAAGGAGCCCACATGACGACGCAAGCAATCCCGCGCAACCGGCGCCGCTCCTCGCGCTCGTTCTGGAGCAATCCCTGGTATGAGCGCGCGGTCGGCATGGTGGTGCCGGTCGCGGCCATCCTGCTCTGGCAGTGGGTGGCCGCGAATGGCTGGGTCGATCCGCTGGTGCTGCCGGCGCCGCTCGACGTCTGGCGCAAATGGGTGGCCTACCTGCTGCCGCTGGTGCCTTTTGAGGCGTACACCGAGGGCGGCTGGTGGTCGTGGGCGCTGTCGGGCGAGCTGCCGGTCGACGTCACCACCAGCATGGTCCGGGTGGTGGTGGGCTTCGCCCTCGGCGCCGGCCTGGCGCTGCCGCTCGGCCTGGCGATGGGCGCCAGCCGCGTGGTGTATGCGTGGATGAACCCCTTCGTGCAGATCCTGCGCCCGATCCCGCCGATCGCCTACATCCCGCTGGCGATCCTGTGGTTCGGGCTGGGCAACCCGCCGGCCGTGTTCCTGATCGCGCTGGGCGCCTTCTTCCCGGTGCTGATGAATACCATCGCCGGAGTGCGCCACGTGGACGGCATCTACCTGCGCGCCGCGCGCAACCTCGGCGCCGGACGCGCCACCATGTTCCTGCGCGTGATCCTGCCGGCCGCCGTGCCCTACATCCTGTCCGGCGTGCGGATCGGCATCGGCACCGCCTTCATCGTGGTGATCGTCTCCGAGATGATCGCCGTCAACAACGGCCTGGGCTTCCGCATCCTGGAAGCGCGCGAATACTTCTGGTCCGACAAGATCATCGCCGGGATGATCACCATCGGCATGCTCGGCCTGGCGATCGACCTTGCCATGAACCGCCTCAACAACTATCTGCTGCGCTGGCACCGCGGCCTGGAGCAGTGACATGAACGCACCCTACTCATCGCAGGTGCTGCAGGCGCCGCATATCCGTGTCGATGGCGTCAACAAGATCTTCGCCAGCCACGACCGGCAGGTGGTAGCGCTGAAGGACATCTCGCTCGAGATCCCGCGCGGGCAGTTCACCTGCCTGCTCGGGCCTTCCGGCTGCGGCAAGTCCACGCTGCTCAACGCGGTGGCGGGCTTCTCGCTGCCGAGCAAGGGCACGATCCTGGTCGACAGCGTCCCGGTCAGCGCGCCGGGGCCGGACCGCGGCATGGTGTTCCAGGAGTACGCGCTCTTCCCCTGGATGACGGTGGAGGACAACATCGCCTTCGGCCTGCATATCAAGGGGATGTCGAAGACGACCATCCGCAAGCGCGTGGGCGATTTGCTGGGCATGCTGTCGCTGACGGATTTCCGCCAGCGCTTCCCCAAGGACCTGTCGGGCGGCATGCGCCAGCGCGTGGCGATCGCCCGCGTGCTCGCCCTCGATTCGCCGATCATGCTGATGGACGAGCCTTTCGGCGCCCTCGACGCACTCACCCGCCGCAACCTGCAGGACGAACTGCTGCGCATCTGGTCCGAGCTGAAAAAGACCATCCTGTTCGTCACCCACAGCATCGAGGAGGCGATCTACCTGGCCGACCGCATCGTGGTGATGACCTACCGCCCTGGCACTGTCAAGCGCGACCTGCTGGTACACATTCCCCGCATGCGCGACCCGGCGGCGCCGGAGTTCAATGCCCTCAAGCGCGAGCTGGGTTTGCTGGTGATGGAGGAGCAGGAGCGGCATCATTCGGATGAGTTGAGGATGGCGGCGGTGGATTAGTCGAGCAGGTAGCTGCCGTGTACTGAAGGAGCAGGTGGCGGCAGCACGAACTTGGAGGGAGCAATGCCGGTGGCATTGCTCCCTCCAAGTTTTGCGAGCAGCCTACGGCTCTTGAATATGCAGTAACCGCAGAGCAGCCCCTCCGCCCCCACCATCAATCGATGGTGTATCCTTCCACTATGCAGAACTCCCTCTTCCTCGCCGCGGCCCTGCTGTACGCGGTGTGCGCCCTGCTGCCGTCGCGCCGGGGCGCGCTTATTTCTGGCGTCACCGCCCTGGCCTGGGCGGTGCATGGCGCCGCGCTTGCGCTCGACATCGTCTCGCCCGGTCAATTGCGGGTCGGCTTCGCCATCATGCTGTCAAGCGCGCTATGGGTCTCGGTGGCCGCCTACTGGCTCGAGAACCGCAATTTCGCCCTTGACGGCATGCGCCGCCTGGTGATGCCCTTCGCGTTTGTCGCGGCGCTGCTGCCGCTGGTCTTTCCGGGCAGCGTGCTCGAGCTCCAGGACCAGTCGCCTGCCTTCGGCTGGCATGTCGCGGTCGCGGTGCTGGCCTACAGCACCCTGACCATCGCCGCCTTCCACGCGGTGCTGATGGCGCTGCAGGAAGCGCGGCTGCACACGCGCGGCAGCAACGGCGGCTGGTTCGCCGGCGCGCTCGACCAGCTGCCGGCGCTGCTGACCATGGAAAAGCTGCTGTTCCGCGTGATCTGGATCGGTTTCGTCCTGCTCAGCCTCACGGTGCTGTCGGGCGTCGTGTTCTCCGAGCAGCTGTTCGGCCGTGCGCTGCGCCTCGACCACAAGAGCGTGTTCGCGCTGCTGTCATGGCTGCTGTTTGCCGCGCTGCTGGCCGGGCGCCGCTGGCAGGGCTGGCGCGGCAAGACCGCGCTGCGCTTCACGCTGGCAGGCTTCGCCACGCTGGCACTGGCCTATGTTGGCAGCCGCTTCGTGCTCGAAGTCGTCCTGCACAGGGGAGTCGCATGATGCGTATCCTGTTCTGGATCGCCCTGGTCATCCTGGTGGTGATGGCCGTGCGCGCCAAGCTGAAGGGCTCCAGCGGGCGCCACCAGGTGCCACCCCGGCAGCAACCGCCGCCGGAGCCGGTGGCGCAGATCGAGACCATGACCCAGTGCGCGCATTGCGGCCTGCATTTCCCGGCCTCCGAAGCGGTGCACGCCGACGGCCACGACTACTGCTCGCCGGGCCACGTGCGCCTGCCGCCGCGGTAAACCGGCGGATGCTGCCGCTTTCACGGGAAGCGCGCGCGACCATGTGGCGCTCGCTCCAGACCTTCAACATCACCCGCATCGTCATCGCCCTGGTGCTGCTGCTCTACCTGGGCGTGAGCATCACCGACAACGGCCTGCGCACCGATGCCGTCAATACCGAAGCCTGCGTCTTCTATTTTTTGGCGGCGCTGGCCTTCGCCGGCTTCGGCACCTGGTGGAAGCGCCGCTTCGTGGTGCAGCTGGGCTGCCAGATCGCGGTGGATTTGGCCGTCATTTCGCTGCTCTACCTCGCCGCCGGCGGCATGCGCAGCGGGCTGGCGATCCTCTACCTGTTCCCGCTGGCCGGCGCGGCGATCCTGGCGCCGCTGGTGCTGGCCCTGTTCGCAGCCTCGGTCGCGACGCTGTTCCTGCTCGCCGAAAGCACCTGGCAGGTGGTGATGCTGGACCGCCAGGCGCCGCTGATGCAGGCCGGCCTGTACGGCGGCGCCTTCTTCGCCGGCGTGCTGCTGGTGAACCGGCTGGCGGCGCGCCTGATCAAGCAGGAAGAACTGGCCGCCCAGCGCGGTACCGACCTGCGTATCCAGCAGCTGATCAACGGGATCGTCATCGCCGACGTCGGCGACGGCATCCTGGTCGTCGGTGACGACGGCCTGGTCTTCACCGGCAACCCGGCCGCCCGCCAGACCCTCGGCGTCGAAGGCGATGCGGCCGGCTTCCGGCTCGGCGAGGCGCCCGGACTGGAGCCGGTGGCGCAGACCTTCGCCGCCTGGCTGCGTGCGCCGGTGGAGGGCGCAGCGTTTGTCACCGTCAAGCCCTACCAGGAAGATGTGGGCCCGCTACGCGGCCGGCGCGACCAGCCGGTGCACCTGAAGCTGCGCTTCGCGCGGGTCGATACCGTCGGCGTCGCCCTGGGTCGCAGCGTGGTGTTCATGCAGGACGTGAGCGCCATCGAAAACCAGGCGCAGCAACTCAAGCTGGCCTCGATGGGGCGCCTGACCGCCAGCATCGCGCACGAGGTGCGCAACCCGCTATCGGCCATCGGCCATGCCACCGCGCTGCTGGCCGAAGACCTGCACGGCCCGGCCGAGCTGCGGCTGCTGAAGATCATCGGCGATAACGTCACCCGCGTGAACCGCATGGTGGAAGACATCCTGCAGCTCTCGCGCAAGGTGCAGCCGAACGGCGAACCGCTGCAGCTGAGCGGGTTCCTGGCCGAGCTGAAGCTGGAATTCTGCGAAACCCACGGGCTCGCCGGTGATATAGTCTATATAGGCGACCCTGGGCGCAGTGCGGTGCGCTTCGACCCGCTGCACCTGCACGAAGTGCTGCTCAACCTGCTGGGCAATGCGGTGCGCTATGCCAGCAAGGCCCCTGGCAGCATCCGCATTTTCCCGGCGCGCGACGCCGCCGGGCGCATCGAGCTGCACGTGCAGGACGACGGCCCCGGCATCACCCCGGAAGTGCGCGCCCACCTGTTCGAGCCCTTCTATACTACCTCGAGCAAGGGCACCGGCCTGGGCCTGTACCTGGCGCGCGAGCTGTGCCTGAACAACGATGCGAAGCTCGACTACGAATACCGCTTCGACGCCGCGCCGACCGGGGAGCGCAAGGCCAGCGGGCGCTTCGTGATCAGCTTCGCGCAGCCGGCCTGAGATGGATCCGGATTCGCACCGCTATATATATAGAGTGAAAAAACCATGACCGCACCCCGCATCCTCGTGGTCGACGACGAAGCCGACCTGCGTGAACTGCTCGAGATCACCCTGCTCAAGATGGGGCTGGACGTCGACAGCGCGGCCACGCTGCGCCAGGCCCGCGGGCTGCTCGAGGAACACGACTACGCCCTGGTCCTGACCGACATGCGCCTGCCCGACGGCCTCGGGCTGGAGCTGGTGCGCGAAGTGCATGCCTCGCCCAAGGCGACCCCGATCGCCGTCATCACCGCCTACGGCAGCGCCGAGAACGCGGTGGTCGCGCTCAAGGCGGGCGCTTTCGACTACATCTCCAAGCCGGTGGCGCTCGATGCGCTGCGCGTGATGGTGCGCTCGGCCCTGCGCCTGCTTGACGCAGCGCCCGCCCAGCCGGACGGCAGCGTGCCCGGCTCGCGCATGATCGGCACCTCCACGGCGATGCAGTCGCTGCGCGCCCAGATCGGCCGCCTGGCGCGCTCGAACGCGCCGATCTCGATCACCGGCGAATCGGGCAGCGGCAAGGAGCTCGCCGCCCGCGAGATCCACGCCCAGAGTTCGAGAGCAAGCAAGCCGTTCGTCGCGGTGAACTGCGGCGCGATTCCCGAAACCCTGATGGAAGCGGAATTCTTCGGCTACCGCAAGGGCGCCTTCACCGGCGCGGCCGAGGAGCGCGACGGCTTCTTCCAGGCGGCCAACGGCGGCACCCTGATGCTCGACGAAGTGGCCGACCTGCCGCTGGCGATGCAGGTCAAGCTGCTGCGCGCGATCCAGGAACGGCGCGTGCGCAAGATCGGCGCGACTAGCGAAGAGCCGGTGGACGTGCGCATCATCAGCGCCACCCACCAGGACCTGGCGCGTTGCGTGGAGCAGGGCCGGTTCAGGCAGGATTTGTTCTACCGGCTGAACGTGATCGAACTGTCGCTGCCGCCGCTGCGCGAGCGCTTGGATGATTTGCCGCCCCTGGTGGACGCCGTGCTGGCGCGGCTGGCCGGGCCGGGACAGGCGGCGCTCGGGCCGGGCGTACTCGATGCACTGCGCGCCTACTCCTTCCCGGGGAATATCCGCGAACTGGAGAACGTGCTGGAGCGGGCGCTGGCGTTTGCCAACGATGGCGTGATCGAAGTGGGGGATTTGTCGCTGAAGGCGGCGCGCCCGAGCGAGGCGGGGCGCGAAGCGGCAGCGGCGGCGCCGGCACCGGTCCAGGCACCCGTGCCGGCGCCGGTGGCCGAACCGGAAGCGGCTACCGCGCCAGTCGGGGCAGCGCCGGGGCCGGCCATGCTCGGCCCGGGCGGCTTGCCCGGCAACCTGCCGGAATACCTGATCCAGGTGGAGCGCGACATCATCGGGCGCGCCCTTCAGCAGACCCAGTTCAACCGCACGCAGGCTGCGGCGCTGCTCGGGATCAGCGTGCGGCAGTTGCGGTACCAGATGCAGAAGCTCGAGATTTCGGCTCCGGACGACAACGCCTGAACGGTTTTCGTAGGGTGGGCGGGTCTCCCGCCCGCGCGTTCAACGAACACGGAAGAACCACGGTGCGTCGTCATCATGGTGATTTGAACGCGTGGTCGGCGAAGCCGACCACCCTACAACTGCTGCATCTCTTTGTTGTCTTTTCGCCAGTGCAAAACGCACAAGAATGATGCGCCGCGCATCGGGCTGATTACGCTTTAAGCAGCCCCATTGACCAAGGTTAGTGCTCACTCACCGCATACTCCCCGTCCTTCCAGCCCTGGTTCATTGTCAAGCCCATGCACCAAAAAAAACGCAAAATATTGCGAAGTTCTTTACTTGCCGTGACCTGGGTCAGGTACTACAATTAGTCTCATATCAAGGTCGAACACTAGATGTAGTGGTAGTGAACTGAAAGAAACAAGTTCACGACCGACTTGAGGCTTGCTCTGCAAGCGACTGATTCCACAGCGATTTTCTACCCTGCATATCTGGTTGCCAGCACGGCGTTCCGGCTGGCGGGGCATCGCTTTGCTATGAATTCCGTAGGACCACGGTCCTGGTAACAACAAATGGCGGCAGGCATCTGCCCACCCTGGAGGCTCAATGCAAACAGCACAAGACATTTCGATCAATCCTCACCTCACCCCAGGCGCGGCGGCCAATGCCTCGCCGGCAGAGATCGTGGCACGCGGCGACTACCGCGTGATCCGCCGCAACGGCGCCGTGGTGGCCTTCGAGCCGCACAAGATCTCGGTCGCGATGACCAAGGCCTTCCTCGCCATCGCCGGCGGGCAGGGTGCTGCTTCGGCCCGCATCCGTGATCTGGTGGAACAGATGACCGGAAATGTCGTAGCTGCATTGGTGCGCCGCCAGCCGAACGGCGGCACCTTCCACATCGAAGACGTGCAGGACCAGGTCGAACTGTCGCTGATGCGCTCGGGCGAGCATGACGTCGCGCGCGAATACGTGCTGTACCGCGCCAAGCGCATGGAAGAACGCCGCGCCGCCAAGGAAGCCGCCGGCGGCAACGCCGTGGCCGCGCCGCAGATCCACGTGATCGACGGCGGCCAGCGCCTGCCGCTCGACATGAATGCCGTCTACGGCCTGGTCAACGCTGCCTGCGCCGGCCTGGAAAAGCACGTCGACGCCGACGCAATCGTCGCCGAGACCCTGAAGAACCTGTACGACGGCGTGCCGGTCGAAGAGCTGCACAAGTCGGCCATCCTGGCGGCCCGCGCCCTGATGGAAAAAGACCCGGCCTACAGCCAGGTCACCGCGCGCATCTTGCTGCACACCATCCGCAAGGAAGTGTTCGGCCACGAAGTCGCGCAAGCCGGCGCCGCTCTTGAGTACATCACCTACTTCCCGCAGTACATCGCCAAGGGCATCCATAACGAGCTGCTGGACGAAGAACTGGGCAAGTACGACCTCGAGCGCCTGGCCAAGGCCATTGTCGCCGACCGCGACCTGCAGTTCGGCTACATCGGCCTGCAGACCCTGTACGACCGCTACTTCCTGCACGTGCGCGAAACCCGCATCGAAATGCCGCAGGCCTTCTACATGCGCGTCGCCATGGGCCTGGCCCTGCGCGAAGCCGACCGCGAAGCGCGCGCGATCGAGTTCTATAACCTGCTGTCGTCGTTCGACTTCATGAGCTCGACCCCGACCCTGTTCAACTCGGGTACCCGCCGTTCGCAGCTGTCCTCGTGCTACCTGACCACCGTCGGCGACGACCTGGAAGGCATTTACGACGCTATTAAAGAAAACGCGCTGCTGTCGAAGTTCGCCGGCGGCCTGGGCAACGACTGGACCCCGGTCCGTGCACTGGGCTCGCGCATCAAGGGCACCAATGGCAAGTCGCAAGGCGTGGTCCCGTTCCTGAAAGTGGTCAACGACACTGCCGTGGCGGTCAACCAGGGCGGCAAGCGCAAGGGCGCGGTCTGCGCCTACCTGGAAACCTGGCACATGGACATCGAGGAATTCCTCGACCTGCGCAAGAACACCGGCGACGACCGCCGCCGCACCCACGACATGAACACCGCGAACTGGATTCCCGACCTGTTCATGAAGCGCGTGATGGAAAAGGGCTACTGGAGCCTGTTCTCGCCAAGCGAGACGCCAGACCTGCACGACCTGGTCGGCAAGGCCTTCGAAGAAGCCTATACCGCCTATGAAGCCAAGGCGGAACGCGGCGAAATGACCGTGTACAAGAAAATCGAAGCGCTCGACCTGTGGCGCAAGATGCTGTCGATGCTGTTCGAAACCGGCCACCCATGGATCACCTTCAAGGATCCGTGCAACATCCGTTCGCCGCAGCAGCACATCGGCGTCGTGCACTCGTCGAACCTGTGCACCGAGATCACGCTGAACACCAGCGCCGACGAAATCGCCGTCTGCAACCTGGGCTCGGTCAACCTGCCGCAGCACATGAAGGGCGACAGCCTCGACCACGTCAAGCTGCAGAAGACCATCCGCATCGCCATGCGCATGCTGGACAACGTCATCGACATCAATTACTACGCCGTGGAAAAGGCGCGCAACTCGAACATGCGCCACCGTCCGGTCGGCATGGGGGTGATGGGCCACCAGGATTGCCTGCACATGATGCGCATCCCGTTCGCCTCGGATAAAGCGGTGGAATTCGCCGACAAGTCGATGGAAGCCGTCTGCTACTTCGCCTACCTGGCCTCGACCGAGCTGGCCGAAGAACGCGGCCGCTACGGTTCCTACGAAGGTTCGCTGTGGGACCGCGGCATCCTGCCGCAGGACTCGATCAAGCTGCTGGCGGAAGAGCGCGGCGGCTACCTCGAGCAGGACACAAGCGAGTCGATGGACTGGACCCTGGTGCGTAGCCGCATCAAGGAATTCGGCATGCGCAACTCGAACTGCGTGGCGATCGCCCCGACCGCGACGATCTCGAACATCATCGGCGTGTCGGCCTGCATCGAGCCGACCTTCCAGAATCTGTACGTGAAGTCGAACCTGTCGGGCGAATTTACCGAGATCAATGCCTACCTGGTGCGCGACCTGAAGGCACGCGACCTGTGGGACGAAGTCATGATCGCCGACCTGAAGTATTTCGACGGTTCGCTCTCCAAGATCGACCGCGTGCCGCAAGACCTGCGCGACATCTACGCCACCGCCTTCGAAGTCGAGCCGAAGTGGCTGGTAGAGCAGGCTTCGCGCCGCCAGAAGTGGATCGACCAGGCCCAGTCGCTGAACATCTACATGGCCGGCGCATCGGGCAAGAAGCTGGACGAGACCTACAAGCTGGCCTGGCTGCGTGGCCTGAAGACCACCTACTACCTGCGCACCATCGCCGCGACGCACATGGAGAAATCCACCAGCCGCACCGGCGCGCTGAACGCGGTGTCGGTCTCGGGCGCCCTGTCGGGTGGCCACGCCGCACCTGCAACGCCAGCGGCAGCGCCGGCAGCATCGGCAGCACCGGTCGCCGCAGCAGCGGACGAGGCGGATGGCGCGGCTTGCTACCTGCGTCCTGGCGACGACGGTTTCGAGGAATGCGAAGCCTGCCAGTAATCCAGTAAAAAGAAGGGCAAGCACACTCCACAGTGTCCTTGCCCCGTTACCCTTAAAACCGTCGTTCCGGCGAAGGCCGGAACCTAATTTCGCGGCGCCTCGCTAGCGTATCGGTTCCTCCAGGAACGACGAACAACCGAAACGACAATGGCCGTCCGCCCCGCGCGGACGCAGCCACGAAAGAAGGAAAAAAACCATGCTCTCCTGGGACGACGAACCAAGCACCGCGCCGCGCGCGCCACAAGCCGCCGACGCCACCGAAACCGTCGACGCCGCACTGGTCGCCAAGCGCGTCAACGCCGACGACAAGCGCATCATCAACGGCCAGACCGACGTCAACCAGCTGGTGCCGTTCAAGTACAAATGGGCCTGGGACAAATACCTGGCCGGCTGCGCCAACCACTGGATGCCGCAAGAAGTGAACATGCAGCGCGACATCGAGCTGTGGAAGAGCCCGAACGGCCTGTCGGAAGACGAGCGCCGCCTGGTCAAGCGTAACCTCGGCTTCTTCGTGACCGCCGACTCGCTGGCCGCGAACAACATCGTGCTGGGCACCTACCGCCACATCACCGCGCCGGAATGCCGCCAGTACCTGCTGCGCCAGGCCTTCGAAGAGGCGATCCATACCCACGCCTACCAGTACATCGTCGAGTCGCTGGGCCTGGACGAGAAGGAAATCTTCAACGCCTACAACGAGATCGAGTCGATCCACGACAAGGACCAGTTCCTGATCCCGTTCATCAACACCCTGACCGACCCTGAATTCAAGACCGGCACCCTGGAAAACGACCAGAAGCTGCTGAAGTCGATCATCGTCTTCGCCTGCCTGATGGAAGGCCTGTTCTTCTACGTCGGCTTCACCCAGATCCTGGCGCTGGGCCGCCAGAACAAGATGACCGGCGCCGCCGAGCAGTACCAGTACATCCTGCGCGACGAGTCGATGCACGTGAACTTCGGCATCGACCTGATCAACACGATCAAGATGGAAAACCCGCTGCTGTGGACCCCGGCCTTCCGCGAAGAGATCAAGGTGCTGTTCCTGGAAGCGGTCGAACTCGAATACCGCTACGCCGAAGACACCATGCCGCGCGGCGTGCTGGGCCTGAACGCCCCGATGTTCAAGGGCTACCTCCGCTTCATCGCCAACCGCCGCTCTGTGCAGATCGGCCTGGATCCGCTGTTCCCGAACGAAGAAAACCCGTTCCCGTGGATGAGCGAGATGATCGACATGAAGAAGGAGCGTAACTTCTTCGAGACGCGTGTAACGGAGTACCAGACCGGTGGTGCGCTGAACTGGGATTAAGTATCAGCGACCGAACCAGGAAGGCCCGGCTGCCCGTGATGGCAGCCGGGCCTTGTCTTTTTCGCGGCCTGCATCGCTGTCGTGATAATTTGGCGTTCACGACCGACGTCACGCCACCATTAGGAAAGGACGATGCCCCCATGAGCCCAGAACAATCCGCCGACCTGCTCAAGACACTGCAGTCCCGTTTCGAGAAGAACATGCGCCGTCACGAAGGCCTTGCCTGGCCTACGGTGCAGGCCAGGTTGGAGCAGGATGCCAGCGCACTGAAGGCATTGCTGGCGATGGAAGCCACCGGCGGCGAGCCGGACGTCATCGGGCAGGGCAGCGAAACGGGGCAAGTGATCTTCTGCGATTGCGCTCCCGAGAGCCCGGCAGGCCGCAGGAGCATCTGCTACGACCGCGCAGCCCTAAATGCACGCAAGGAAAACAAGCCGCGCGCCAGTGCGGCCGAGATGGCTACCGAAATGGGCATCGACCTGGTGACCGAAGCGCAGTACCGGGCACTCCAGCAGCTGGGCGAATTCGATAAAAAAACCTCCAGCTGGATCGCGACGCCTGAAGACGTGCGGGCCTTGGGCGGCGCGCTGTTCTGCGACCGCCGCTATGGCCGGGTCTTCGTGTACCACAATGGCGCCGAGTCGTACTATGCCGCGCGGGGTTTCCGCGGCACGCTGTCAGTCTGAGCGCAGCGCAGCGCCTGCCGGCCGGCATGCAGGGGAGAGTTCGCCTATGATGCCGGATTGCCATCATCTATCCCGTCAGGAGAATTCCTTTGAACCTTCAATCCCTGCCGCTGCGTGCAGCGCTGCTCGCCAGCCTGGCAGCGGCATCCAGCGCCCACGCCGCGCCCCAGCCCGTCGCCGGCCAGACCACCTTCCAGAACAACTGCGCCAGCTGCCACAGCGTCGACCCGGCCCTGTCCTCGCGCGCCGGCCCCGGCCTGTTCCGCGTGCTTGATCGCAAGGCCGCCGCCGTCCCCGGGTTCAACTATTCGACTGCGCTGGCTAAAGCCGGCGCCGCCGGCAAGACCTGGACCCAGGCCGAGCTGGATGTCTTCCTGGCCGACCCGACGAAGAATGTGCCCGGCACCACGATGCCGGTCGGCGTCCCCGACAAGCAGACGCGCGCCGCACTGATCGACTACCTCGCCACCCTGCAGGGCGCCACAACGGCAGCATCTGCGCCAGCCACGGCTGCCGCGCCTGGAGAGCGCAGCGGCTCCTGGGACGACAACCAGCCCGGCAAGATCCACCACATCAAGCTCAGCGACCTGCCGCCGCCTTTCGCCACCACCAGCGCCGGCAACGGCCCGCGCGTCGAGGCGCGTCCGAACGGCAGCCTGCCGACGGTCCCGAAAGGTTTTACCGTCAGCGTCTTCGCCGTGGATACCGACAAGCCACGCCTGCCGCTGCGTGCGCCGAACGGCGACATCTTCCTGGCGGCGACCGGCAAGGGCGAAATCAAGGTGCTGCGCTCGAAAAACGGCGACAAGGCCGACACCCTTGAGGTGTTCGCGAGCGGTTTGAGCCGTCCCTACGGCATGGCCTTCTGGCCCTCGACGGCGAACCCACAGTACTTATATGTCGCCAACGTCAACGCCATCGTCCGCATCCCTTACCGCAACGGCGACCTGAAGGCGCGCGGCGAAGCCGAGACGATCGTGCCGCAATTGTCCGACACCAGCGGCGGCCACACGACCCGCACGCTGGCGTTCTCGAAGGACGACAAGACCCTGCTGCTGTCGATCGGTTCCGCCACCAACGTGGCGGCCGATATCGGCCCCAAACCGCCCGAGCCGCTGGCGCAATGGGAAGCCAAGCATGGCGTCGGCGGCGCCTGGGGTGTGGAGACCGACCGTGCCACGGTGATGGCTTTTGATGTGGACGGCAAGAACCGCCGCACCTATGCCACCGGCCTGCGCAACTGCGTCGGCATGCTGGTCTACCCAAGTACCGGCGACGTGATGTGCAACGTGAACGAGCGCGACGCGCTGGGCGACAACCTGCCGCCCGACTACCTGACCCGCGTGAAGCAGGGCGGTTTCTACGGCTGGCCGTGGTACTACATCGGCGACAACGAAGACCCGCGCCTGCAGGGCCAGCGCCCGGACCTGAAGGGCAAGAGCATCGTCCCGGATGTGCTGATCCAGTCGCATTCCGCGCCGCTCGGCATGGCGGTCTACCACGCGCCCAAGGGCGCACGGAACGCCTTCCCGAAGGAGTACGAGGGTGAGGTCTTCGTGGCGCTGCATGGTTCCTGGAACCGCGGCGTGCGCACCGGCTACAAGGTGGTGCGCGCCTTCATGAGGAACGGCGTGCCCACCGGCCAATACCAGGACTTCATGTCGGGGATGGTGTTGAGCGACCGCGAGGTCTGGGGTCGGCCTGCGGGTGTCGCGGTGGCTGCGGATGGCGCGCTGCTGGTCGTCGACGATGCCGGTGGCGTCGTCTGGCGCATCGCGCCGCAGCGCTGAGAAGTCCACTAGAGCCCGTCGCAAGACGGGTTTTTTATCGCCGTCGGGTCGTAGCCTGGCCACGGTCGCTTGAGCTCCCGCATCGTCCACAGTCCTTCGGTGAACTAAGGTAACCGAAGGATAGGCCAGGGAGAAGAGGCGATGAATGCGACGAAGAAGCCGATTGTAGTGAAACACGCGGGGGCGCTCTCGCAGGCCGCCTATGCGCGGATGCTGGCCGAGGTGCCGGCAACGCTGTTTCCCTACTGGGCCGCTACCGCGCACCACGAGTTCCCCGGCATTCCCCGCGACGCGTCCTTCTACACCCAGTCGCTCGACGGACTGATGATGTTCTTCGACTGCGTGGCCGCCGCCGGCCAGGCCTGTGCGCTGCCTTCGCTTGCGGCCGGCTCGGTGTGGCATGCATGGACGTTCCTGGATGAATCGGGTCTCCACCGTTTCAGCGTCCGCCATGTCGGCCGGGTGATCCCGCATCCCGGACAAGCGGGGATGATGGCGGGCATGGACAGGGCACTGGCCACCTGCCTGGTCGTCGCACGCCGCCGCGCGTCTCAGCCGGCCGCAGGCGCCTGCCTGCCCCCCTGTTTTCGCTGGATAGCCGGTTTGGCATGCCCCAGGGCTACGGCTACAGGATCATCCGTGGACTGGTGGCCTGTTCTGCCCTGGACGAATTCGGGAACGCGCAAGACCGCGTGTCCTTCCCGGAAGCGCTGACACCCCATGGCCTTTACGTGGCCGGCCTGGTCAGCGAAGCCGAATATGAGGAAGCCGCGCGCCCTGGCCCTTGCAGCGGAGGCTGACGGGCCCGCAGTGCTGGATCAGCAAACAACAAACCCGTCGCACGACGGTTTTTTTCCTTACGTGAGCGCAAGCCTAGCCAGTTTAGTTTGATATTTATCGGTATCTGTTCAGTTTCCGTGAACTAACGTAACCGGAGGATCCACGACAGGGGATGGCCATGAATGTCAGGGCAGTCTGGGAATCGGAAACCCGCACGGTTGAACGCGAGTTCGCCCATTCGACCTATGCCGCCGTGCTGGCCGATGTGCCGGCAACGCTGTTTCCATATTGGTCAGAGACCTCGCGCGACGAGTTTCCCCGCATTCCCCGCGCCGCCGCCTTCTACGCGCAGGCGGCCGAAGGGCTGATGATGTTCTTCGATTGCATGGCGGCGGCCGGCAAGCCCTGCGGCCTGCCTTCGCGCGCCGCCGACTCGGTCTGGCATGCGTGGACGCGCATGGATGCGCCGGGCCTCGAGGCTTTCTGCATCCGCCACTTCGGGCGCGTCATCCCGCACGTCGAGCGCGCCCAGATGCAGGAAGACATGAACAAGGCCCTCGGGGCCTGCCTGGTGCAGGCACGCCGCCGCGCATCGCGCCCGGTCGCCGGTCCCAGCCTGCCGCGGCTGTTTTCGCTGGATGCGCGCCTCGGCATGCCGCATGGTTTCGGCTACCGGATCGTCGGTGGCCTGGTTGCCTGCTCAAGCCTGGACGCGTTCGGGAATCCCGGGAAGAAGCTGTCCTTCCCGGATGGGCTGACCTCGTTTGGCCTGTTCCAGGCCGGCTTGATCAGCGCCGCCGAGTACGACGAAGGCGCGCGCCTGAGCGGCATCCATGCCTTGCGCTTCGAAGGCGAAGACAGCTTCGTCGACCACATCGGGGCCGATATCGAAGCGGGCGGCGACGGCGGGGCAGGCGACGGCGCCGCCTCGTGCAGCGGCGGCGGTTCGTGTGGCGGCGGCTGCGGCGGCGGGGGCTGCGGCGGCAGCTAGCCCGCAGGCCCGGCACGACCACCCGGCAGGCCTGCGCCGTCCTTCACGGGCGCTCGCTATCATGGTTTCGACAGGCCAGCCTTTCGCCGCGTTCCGCCGGCATGCGCTGGCCGCAGGAGACCGCATGCCAGACAGCTTTGCCCTGCACTACGTTCCCGAAGCCTTTTCCATCGCCGGCCAGAAGCTAATGGGCCGCCAGTCCGCCGGCGTCGGCCTGCTGCGCGCCATTGCCCATCACTCCGATGCGGCGCAGGTCGGATGCTTCGCCGCCGACCGCAGCCACGCCGACGCCTTCGGCGCCACGCTGCGCGAAGATGGCTACCAGGGCGAGATCGCCTGGGTGCCGCAATCGACGCCGCAGGCGCTGGAGCACTTTGGCTGCCTGTACCACCCGGGGCCGGGCATCGAGCGGCTGGCCTGGCGCCGGCTCGAGGCCGGCGAGCATCGCTACAGCCTGTGCGGCATCGCGCATGCCACCGCTTCGCACGAGATGATGAGCATGGTGACCAACCTGCTGGTGGCGCCGGTGCGCAGCTGGGACGCCATCGTCTGCACCTCGCGCGTGGTGCGCGACAGCGTGCGCGTGCTGGTCGAGGCGCAGGCCGACTACCTGCGCACCCGCCTCGGTGCGCAGCGCTTCGAGCTGCCGCAACTGCCCCTGATCCCGCTCGGCGTGCACTGCGCCGGCCTGCAGCAGGAAGCGGGACAGCGCATGGAGGCGCGGGCCCGCTTCGGCATCGGCGAAGAAGACGTGGCCTTTCTTTACCTCGGCCGCATGTCGGTGCATGCCAAGTCGCATCCGCAGCAGATGTTCACCGCGCTCGAGCGCGCCGAGAAGGGCGGCCGCCGGGTGCACCTGGTCATGGCCGGCTGGTATGCGGGAGAAGCCATCGAAACGGCTTTCCGCGAAGCGGCAGCCCTGCTGTGTCCTTCGGTGCGGCTGGTGGAGCTGGACGGGCGCCTGCCCGCCAACCAGCGTGACGCCTGGGCTGCGGCCGACGTCTTCACTTCGCTCGCCGACAACGTCCAGGAAACCTTCGGGCTGACGCCGGTCGAAGCCATGGCGGCCGGCCTGCCCTGCGTGGTCTCGGACTGGAACGGCTACCGCGACTCGGTGCGCGACGGTATCGACGGCTATCGCATCCCCACCCTGATGCCGGGGCCGGGCGCGGGGCTCGACCTGGCGCAGCGCTACGACGACGGCGTGGACAGCTTCGACATGTATTGCGGCCACGCCAGCCAGGCGGTGGCGCTCGACGGCGCGCTGCTGGCGCAGGCCTATGGCCGGCTGGTGTGCGATACCGGCTTGCGCCGCATGATGGGAGAGCAGGCGCGCCGGCGTGCGCAGTCCGAATTCGACTGGCAGGTGGTGTTCGGCCGCTACAGCGCGCTGTGGGACGAGCTCGCGGAACGCCGCCGCGCCGACCCGGTGCTGGCGCCCGCGCTGCCGGCACGTGCGCCGGATCGCCCCGACCCATTCAAATTGTTCGCTTGCTATCCCACCCGGCCGCTGACCGCGGCCTCGCTGGTGGAACTGACGCCGGATGCGTCGCTGGCGCTGGTGAACCAGTACCGTGAGCTGGCCATCAACCGGTTTGCCGCCGCCTCGCTGCCGACCCTTGAAGATTTTGGACAGATGTTCGGGGCGATCGGCCCGCGTCCGGTGGAGGTGGAAGAACTGATCGACACGCTCGGGCCTTGCGACCGCGCGACGCTGCTGCGCGGATTGGCATGGCTGTGCAAGATGGATCTGTTGCGCGTGGTCGAGTAGTGCAGGCGGGTTCGCTGTTACGGGTTCGCAGCATTATCTTTACGGCCGAAACCATGTTTGGAGGCGAACCAATCCGATTGCCGTATCGCTTGTCCTTGCAGGCGCTCTGCTTGAATGGCGGGTTTCGATTACCTGCCGGAAGACGGTTTGGCGATCACCGGGAATGCGATTTGGTGCGCCAGCGGTGTGTTGGTTAACCGACGAATGCGCGAGCGCATGTTTAAGTGTGCAAAACACGTTTTGTTTGCGGCGTTCGGCTTGCGCACTCACAAAGTTTTCGTGTACTTTACGTGATTGAATTTGTCAAAACGTGAACATGTGATATTGTCGCGTCCATCCGGGCAGTAATCGATCGAATAATAGGACACTGATTCATTTAGTATGCACGCAAGCGAAGCGAAAAGAACAAGCCGCACTGCCTGACCTGAGTTCAGGCATGGCGGCTTTTTCTTTTCGCGCCCGAGAGGGTAGCGAAGTGAAAACATGTTGAGTCGGTTGCCTGTTGACCTTGGCTGAAGTGCTGCAATTGTGAGGAGTTGCAGCAGTTCAGCTGGTGCCGGATTCATTGGCCCACACCATTCGGGTTTGGTCCGATGAATAATTCGCTCGCCAGAGATGGCAGAGCGGGTTTTAACCTTGAGCTTATTTCATCGCAGATGAAGGAGAACTACAATGGCAACCGCTAAAAAACCAGCAGCAAAAGCAGCAGCAAAGAGCACCCCTTCGTCCGTGACGAAGGCGAAACCAGCAGCGAAAGCCGCAGCCGAGAAACCGGCAGCAAAGAAAGCTGCAGCCGCTAAACCGGCAGCAAAGGCGAGCGCGACCAAGTCTGCAGCCAAGCCAGTAGCGAAGTCGGCAACCAAGTCGGCAGCTAAGCCTGTTGCAAAGAAAGCTGCAGCAAGCAAGACCACTGCCACCAAAGCAGCGGCAAAGCCGGCAGCAAAGAAAGCTGCAGCGAAATCGGCAGCAAAGCCGGCAGCTAAGCCTGCAGCAAAGAAAGCTGTTGCTAAATCGGCAGCAAAACCGGCAGCCAAGAAAGCTGCTGCAAAGCCTGCAGCAAAGAAAGCCGCTGCTAAACCAGCAGCGAAGCCCGCTGCAAAGAAAGCGGCAGCAAAGCCAGCAGCCAAGTCGGCTGCTAAATCGGCAACCAAGTCGGCAGCCAAGCCAGCAGCAAAGAAAGCCGCAGCAAAGCCGGCAGCCAAGAAAGCCGCTGCAAAGCCAGCTGCTAAGAAAGCCGCTGCAAAGCCAGCAGCTAAAAAAGCTGCAGCAAAGCCAGCAGCAAAGAAAGCCGCTGCAAAGCCGGCAGCAAAGAAAGCAGCCGCTAAACCTGCTGCAAAGAAAGCAACTGCAAAGTCGGCAGCCAAGGCGCCAGCCAAGTCGGCGGCTAAATCGGCAGCCAAGCCGGCAGCCAAGAAATCCGCTGCAAAACCAGCTGCCAAGAAGGCCGCTGCTAAACCAGCAGCCAAGTCGGCAGCTAAATCGGCAGCCAAGCCGGCAGCAAAGAAAACCGCTGCAAAACCGGTAGCGAAGAAAGCCGCAGCAAAGCCAGCTGCAAAGAAAGCGGCCGCTACCAAAACGGCAGCCACCAAATCGGTAGCCAAGCCGGCAGCAAAGAAAGCGACCGCGACTAAAGCCGCCGCTAAGCCTGCTGCAAAGAAACCCGCTGCTCCAGCTGCTAAAAAGACCGCTGCACCAGCGAAAGCCGCCGCTCCTGCAAAAGCTGCTGCTCCAGCTAAAGCTGCTGCTCCGGCAAAAGCCGCGACTCCAGCCAAAGCTGCTACCCCTGCTAAAGCCGCTACTCCGGCAAAAGCTGCAGCTCCAGCTAAAGCCGCTGCTACCAAAACCGCCGCCAAGCCTGCTGCAAAGCCGGCCGCAAAAGCGGAAGCCAAGCCGGAAGTGAAAGCTGAATCGAAGGCGGAAACCAAAGCGGAAGCCAAACCGGAAGCGAAAACCGAGTCGAAAGCCGATACCAAAGCGGAATCGAAAGCCGAATCGAAATCGGATTCGAAATCGGATAGCAAAGCCGATAGCAAGGCAGCCTCGACGACTGCTCCGGCAGCCAAGACCGCGCTGTCGCCGGCAGCCGCCTGGCCGTTCCCGACCAGCAGCCGTCCGTAATCAGCTGCAAATCGCAGCTGTAGAGCGCGGCTCAATAGCAAGTCTTGCCTGGATCAGGCAAAATGCCGCTGTGTGATCGTTCACACAGCGGTTTTTTTTTGAGGAGCCTACGTGCTGTCCATTCTCCAGTTTATTGTCGATATTGCTGCCGGCCTGCTGGGCGGGCTGCTCCTGCTGCGTTTCTGGATGCAGGCGATCCGCGTGCGTCCGCCGGCGCAGATCGGGCAGTTCACCTTCACGCTCACCGACTGGCTGGTGCTGCCGCTACGGCGCCTGGTGCCGGGCATGGGTGGCTACGACTGGGCGAGCCTGATCGGCGCCTTCCTGGTGGTCCTGCTGGCCAGCTCGCTGCTGTTGCTGGTGGGGGCGCCCTGGGAGACGGTGCTGCTGGGGGCACTGTTCCGCTTCCTGAACTGGGTCCTGTACGGGTTCATGGCGCTCCTGATCATCGATGCGGTATTCAGCTGGGTGAATCCGAACGCGCCGCTGGCACCTTTCGTGCACGCGATGAATACGCCGATCCTGCGGCCAATCCGGCGCGTGGTGCCGCCAATCGGCGGGATGGATTTATCGGTGCTGGTGGCGCTGGTGCTGATCCAGATTATCCAGTTCGTTCTGAGGCAGGTGTTTTTCGGCTGACGCTGTATCGGCGTCGTGAATGTAAAAGGGGCCACGCTTTCACGTGGCCCCTTTTTATATGCGCAAGCTTCGCGCGGGCACTTAGCGGAACTTGTACCCGAAGGCCGCCTCGAACTGCTGCTCGATCTGTGCCGGCGTGAACGTGTGGTTCTGCCCGCCCTGGCTGGCGATCTTGATGGCGCCGAGCAGGCTGGCGATGCGGCCGGTGGTGGGCCAGTCGAAGCCTTCGGTGATCCCGTACAGCAGGCCGGCGCGGTAGGCGTCGCCGCAGCCGGTCGGGTCGACGATGTTTTCGGCCTTTACCGCCGGGATGCGATAGTGCTCGCCACCCGCGTAGATGTCCGAGCCTTCGCCGCCGCGCGTGATGACCAGCGCGTCCAGGCGCGCGGCGATGTCTGCCTGGCTCAGGCCGGTGCGGTCCATCACCATTTCGAATTCATAGTCGTTCGACGCCAGGTAGCTGGCCTGGTCGATGAAGCGGATCAGTTCTTCGCCCGAGAACATCGGCAGCTGCTGGCCCGGGTCGAACATGAACGGGATCTCCTGCTCCGCGCAGTCGGCTGCGTGCTTGAGCATGCCTTCGCGCCCGTCGGGCGAGATGATCGCCACGCGCAGCGCGCCACAATCGGCCACGTTGTTCTCGTGCGAGTACTGCATCGCGCCCGGGTGGAAGGCGTTGATCTGGTTGTTGTCCTGGTCAGCCGTGACGAAGCATTGCGCGGTGTAGGCGTCGGCAATGGTGCGGATCGCACGCGTCTCGATGCCCTGTTTGGTCATGCGCTCGAGGTAGTCGCCGCCGTCCTGGCCGATCGTGCCCATCACCAGCGGCGCGCCGCCGAGCAGCTTGAGGTTGTAGGCGATGTTGACCGAGCAGCCGCCGTACTCGGTGCGCAGGGTCGGCACCAGGAACGAGACGTTCACGCGGTGCAACTGGTCGGCGAGCAGGGTGTCGGCGAAGCGGCCGTGGTACTGCATGATCTTGTCGAATGCAATCGATCCGCAGATCAGGGCGGTCTTGGTCATGGATGAACCTTCAGGGATATTAGGGATAGAAGACGGCGATATGGTAACCGGACGGCGCCGGTTCTTCCACGCGGAAGTTCAGCTTGATGGGCTGTTCGGCGCGCGCGGCGAAGCCGGCGGCCAGCAGGGGCCCTGCCGGCAGGTAGTCGCGCGGGCCGAACACCCTGCGAACCAGCGGCTTGTCGTCCGCATCGGACAGGGTCAGCTCAATGCTCGGCCATGCCTGCACTGAATCGCCCTGGTTGCGCAGCAGCGTGGTGAACGAATAGGCGGTGCCGCCCAGGGTGGTCAGTTCGCCGGTCTCGACCGCCATCTGGTCGATCTGCGCCGGCAGCGCGACGCGGCAGCCGAGCAGGCCACATACCGACTCCAGCGCCGGCTTCATGCCCGGGTAGCGGGCGGCCAGCGTGTCGCGGAAGGAGTAGACCGCCTGCGCGCCCAGCCCGAGCAGCAGCAGCAGGCTGCCCAGGGCCATGGCGATGCGCACCGCCTTGCTGGAACGTTCGCGCTGGCGGCCGCGGCGCACGAATTCCGGTTCATCGGACTCCGGTACGCGCAGCTTGGGCGCTTCGATCTTGGTGGGCGTGAGCTTGGAACGGCGCGCGGCGCGCGCGTCAAGCGCGCGGGTGCGGGGCGTGCGGGGCGCGACCGGCGGCGCGATCGGCGCCGCCTGCATGGTGACCGTGGACGGGCCGGATTCGCGCAGCAGCAGTGAGGGCACGGACATGTTCGACGCCCTGGCAGCGGCTTTTGCAGCCGCCCTGGGAGGTTCGGCGGCAGGCGCGGACTCCGCCACCTCTGCGAAGGCCTGGCCATCATACGGCGCCGGCGCGGCGACCAGTTCTTCGTCCACCGACAGCTCGAGCATCGGCGCAGCCGGCACGTCGCGAGCAGGTTCGGGAACAGGTTCCGGCTGGGGCTCTGGTACCGCTTCCGGCTGCGGTTCCGGCACAGGTTCTGGCTGCGGTTCCGGCGCCGCATCGGGCTGCGGCTCGGGCAGCGTTCCCTGCTGCGCTTCGGCTTCGGCTTCGGCTTCGGCCGCATCGGCCTCGCTGCTCACCTGCGGCAGGATGCCGAAGGGCGAGAAGGTATGGTCGAATTCGAGGGTATAGATCGGCTCCTCGGCCGCTTCCTCGACGGCAGCGGCGGCAGGAACAGGGACAGGAACAGGAACAGGGGCAGGTGCGGCGGGCAGCGGCGCAGGCGCTGCGGGAGGTCGTACTGAAGGAGGTGCGGCAGGCGCCGCGGCCAGGTCGCTAAGCGCGGCACTGCCGTCAAATACCTGGGTGCAGGCGCCGCAACGGACGATGCCCCCACGCAGCTTGAGCTGGTCCGCGGCGACGCGGAACATGGTGCCGCAGTGGGGGCATTGGGTGGCGAGCGCCATGCGTCAGCCGGCGGCAGCTTGGCGCGGCGGCGGTGCGTTCTCCTGGCCGAGCGTGCCGTGAAGGGCAACCCAGCCGTCCTGCTCGGCCCAGACACCCAGCTTGATGAAAGGCGCGTAGGCGGCGGCCACTTCGTCGGCCTGGCGCGCCAGCACGCCCGACAGCACCAGCGAGCCGCCGGGAGCGACGCGGCCGGCCAGCATCGGCGCCATCAGCTTCAATGGGCTCGACAGGATGTTGGCGACGACGGTGTCGAACTGGCCCCTGGCGTGGCGCGTATTCGCGGCCACGGCCAGGTCGTTCGGCACGTAGAAGTCGATGACGCAGTTGTTGCGTTCGGCGTTGGCGCGGGCCGATTCGATCGCCTGCGGGTCGATGTCGACACCGGCGACGTCTTCAGCGCCCAGTTTCTTGGCAACCATCGCCAGGATGCCCGAGCCGCAGCCGTAGTCCAGCACCGACTTGCCCGGGGCAGGGTGGGCTTCCAGCCATTCCATGCACAGGCGGGTGGTCGGGTGGCTGCCGGTACCGAAGGCCAGGCCCGGGTCGAGCTCGAGGATCAGGCCATTCGGGTCCGGGGCTTCGTGCCAGCTCGGCACGACCCAGATATTGGTGCCGATGTGGATCGGCTCGAACTGCGACTGCGTCAGGCGCACCCAGTCGGCATCCGCCACCGCGCGGGTGGTAAACGAGGGGACGACCGGCAGCCTGATGGCGTTGGCGGCTTCCTGGACGATCGCGAACTGGTCGGCATCGACGTCGGTGAGGGCGACCACGCGCGAGTGGTCCCAGGCCGCTTCTTTCGGTTCCATGCCCGGCTCGCCGAACAGCGGGCGTTCGGCATCCGTGCCTTCGTCGGCATCTTCGACCGACACCGACAGGGCGCCCGCTTCCATCAGGGCGTCCGACAGGGCCTCTGCATGGTCGCGTGCGACCTCGATAACTACTTCCGTCCAGCTCATGCGTCTACCTTGACTTCCGATTTGGCGCCGATACCGCCTTCCTTCGGCAGGTCTGGCTTCGAGGCCAGCTTGTGCTCCAGGTAGTGGATGTTGGTGCCGCCTTCGATGAAGCGCGCATCCACCATCAGCTCGCGGTGCAGCGGGATATTGGTGAGAATACCTTCAACCACCATTTCCGAGAGCGCGATTTGCATGCGGCGAATGGCCTGATCGCGCGTCGCACCGTAGGAAATTACCTTGCCGATCATCGAGTCGTAATGAGGTGGAACATAGTATCCGGCATACGAGTGCGAATCGACACGGATGCCAGGGCCGCCCGGCGGGTGCCAGCCGGTGATGCGGCCAGGCGAAGGCGTGAACTTGAACGGGTCTTCGGCATTGATGCGGCATTCGATCGCGTGGCCCGACAACATGATGTCGCGCTGCTTGAAGCGCAGCTTTTCGCCAAAGGCGATGCGGATCTGTTCCTGGACGATGTCGATCCCGGTGATCATCTCGGTGACCGGATGCTCGACCTGGACGCGGGTGTTCATCTCGATGAAATAGAACTCGCCGTTCTCGTACAGGAATTCGAAGGTGCCCGCGCCGCGGTAGCCGATCTTGCGGCAGGCTTCGGCGCAGCGGTCGCCGATCTTTTCGATGAGTTTGCGCGGGATGCCCGGCGCCGGCGCTTCTTCGATGACCTTCTGGTGGCGGCGCTGCATCGAGCAGTCGCGCTCACCCAGCCAGACGGCGTTCTTGTGTTCGTCGGCGAGGATCTGGATTTCCACGTGGCGTGGATTTTCCAGGAACTTCTCCATATAGACTTCCGGATTGCCGAAGGCGCTGCCGGCTTCGGTCTTGGTCATCTGCACCGCGCCCAGCAGGGCCGCTTCGGTATGCACCACGCGCATGCCGCGGCCACCGCCGCCGCCTGCCGCCTTGATGATGACCGGGTAGCCGACCTTGCGCGCAGTCTGGATGATCTCTTTCGGGTCGTCGCTCAGGGCGCCTTCCGAGCCTGGCACGCAGGGCACGCCGGCCCTGATCATGGCCTGCTTGGCCGAGACCTTGTCGCCCATCAGGCGGATCGACTCGGAACGCGGGCCGATGAAGACGAAGCCCGATTTCTCGACGCGCTCGGCAAAGTCGGGGTTCTCGGACAGGAAGCCATAGCCCGGGTGGATCGCCTCGGCGTCCGTCACTTCGGCGGCGCTGATAATCGCCGGCATGTTCAGGTAGCTGAGTGCCGACTGGGCCGGGCCGATGCAGACGGATTCGTCGGCCAGCTTCACGTACTTGGCGTCCTTGTCCGCTTCGGAGTGCACGACAACCGTCTTGATGCCCAGTTCGCGGCAGGCGCGCTGGATACGCAGCGCGATTTCACCACGGTTGGCGATGAGGATTTTTTCAAACATGGTAGGTTCGATGTTTCTGTGAAGACCGGCGCAGCAAGCTTACAAGCTATACAAGCGGGCTAGCGCGCCGGACACGACATGGATGAGCTGGCGGCAGGACGCCGCCGGGCCGGGACCTGCTTAGCCGATGATGAACAGCGGCTGGCCAAATTCGACCGGTTGGCCGTTTTCCACGAGGATCTTGGTGACAACGCCAGTAGCATCGGCGTCGATTTCATTCAGGAGCTTCATCGCTTCGATGATGCACAGGGTGTCGCCTTCCTTGACGTTCTGGCCGACTTCGACGAAAGCAGCGGCGCCCGGCGCCGACGAACGGTAAAAGGTGCCGACCATCGGCGACTTGACGACGTGGCCGGTTGGCTCGGCGGCGACGGCCGGAGCCGGTGCAGCGGCTGGTGCCGGTGCATGCTGGGCCGGGGCAGCGTAGTGCTGCACGCCCTGCTGCGGCATCATCATCATCTGGTTTTGCGGGATGGCGGACGACTTGACGATGCGGACCTTGCTTTCGCCTTCGGTCACTTCGAGTTCAGCGATGTCGGATTCGGCGACCAGGTCGATCAAGGTCTTGAGTTTTCTGAGATCCATGTGAAACCCCTTGGAATTATTCGTTTTTAAGAGAGCTGGTAGCGCGGCAAGTAATTAGCCGCGCAGCCGCTGATACATGAAGTTGACGTAGATTAACGCGATTTAAGCGCAAAGTCGATGGCAAACCGGTATCCGTCCGGCCCCAGTCCGCAAATCACGCCTTGCGCGACTGCAGAGAGGTAGGAGTGATGCCGGAACGGCTCGCGCGCATGCACATTCGAGATGTGCACTTCCACGAACGGAATGGCCACCGCGGAAAGCGCATCGCGCAATGCCACACTGGTATGGGTCAGGCCGCCAGGATTGATGACGATCGCGTCCACGCCTTCGCCGCGCGCGGCATGGAGTCGGTCGATCAGGGCTCCTTCATGGTTACTCTGGAAGCAGGACAGGCTTGCACCTGCCGCTGCCGCCTGGGCCATTGCCGCTTGTTCGATGTCGGCCAGCGTCGTCGCGCCGTACACCGCAGGCTCCCGGGTCCCCAATAAATTGAGGTTGGGGCCGTTAAGCAGCAGTAGCTTTTTCGCCATATTGAAGTGTCTGAACGCCCGAAAGGAAGGCATTGTGCCGCCAAGCTCGGCTATTGGCAAGCGGTAAAATTGTCGGGGGATAAGAGCATATTCGCCGGAATTTCGAATAGAACGATCGTTCGCTGAGCCCCGACTTTGTAGGGTGGGCGTTTGTAATTTCGGGCAATGCCCGGAATTACAAACGCCCGCGCGTTCAAACTTGACAGATGCTGCCTGCGCGATTATTCCATTGGTGGTTGAACGCGCGGGCGGCATAGCCGCCCACCCTACGGGTCAACCATTCAACTTGGCCAGATCCGCCCTCAATTCATCAAACTTCAATTTCCCCAGATACGTCTTCTTCACCTGCCCATCCGCCCCGATCAGCACGGTATACGGCAAGCCGCCATTGTTGTTGCCAAACGCGCGCGACAGTTCGGTCCCGCCCATGCCGCCCACATAAAGCGGGTAGGCAATCTTCAGCTTGGTGGCGAATTCGCTCATGTTCGAAGGCGAATCGATGCCGATGCCGATGACGTTGAAATTCTTGCCGCCGTCATGGCCGGCCAGTTCGGACAGCTCCGGCATCTCCTGTACGCAGGGCCCGCACCAGGTCGCCCAGAAATTCACCACCAGCGGCTTGCCGCGCCATTTGGCCAAGGGCTGCGGCGCACCGGCCAAATCGTTGAGCGACTGCCCGAACAGGGTGTCCACGGCCGTGTGCGGCTTGCCGCCGGTCGGGGCAATGGCAGTGGTGATCGGGGCAGGGTCTTTCTTGTTGATCGCGACCAGTGCGCCCATGATGCCGAACATGGCGGCAACGGCCGCGTACGCGGCCACATGTTTCTTGTTCATTCGTCCTTTTCCATTGCTTCATCGTTCGCCATCAGCGCGCGCAGCCCGTTCGCGTCGATGCGCTGCGGGCGGCCGTCGGCGCGTGGCTTGAGTGCGCCGCGCAAGTCATGGTAATCGTATAACTCGGCGTGAATAGTTTCCTTATGCCACAAGAAGCTGACAGTTTCAACCGGGTCGTGCCGGCCGCCGCGGAAATGGGGCGTTTCCGAGATCTCTATATTGACGTTGCGGTTGAGGAGAAAAATCTCGACTTCCTTGGCGCTGTCGGCGAACAGTTGCAGGTGGATGTCATCGTGTGCGCCGGCGGTGCCGTTAAGGACCGCGCCTGTCAGGTAGGGATGGAATTCGCCAAGGGCGTCCATCACCTGCAGCGCGGTATCGCGCAAGGCGGCCAGGCGCTCGGGTTGGCCGGCCACGCCGAACAGGGACAGGTATTTGCGGACTTCGTCTTCTATCTGGCTATTGTCGGGCATCAGGTTGGGCGCCGGCTGGTCCACCCCGAGCAGCTGGCGGGCGGCCTTGCGGCGGGCGGTGGCATAGTCGGCGCCATCCTGGGCGATCATGCGCGCCGCGTTTACAGCGATCTGGGCACGCAACTGGAGTACGTCTGTGTTCGGTGTCGGCATGATGACCGAATCATACTCTTGAACGGAAAATGGCAGCGGGTCGGGTAGAATCGCGTATTCGATTTTTCACCCTGCTATTTCTCCCACGATCATGCACATTCATATACTCGGCATTTGCGGCACCTTCATGGGAGGCCTGGCAGTCCTGGCCAAGGAAGCCGGCCATCGCGTTACCGGCTGCGACGCCAACGTCTATCCCCCGATGAGCACCCAGCTGGAAGCCCAGGGAATCGAGCTGATCCAGGGCTATGGCCCGGAGCAGGTGTCGCTGAACCCGGACCTGTACGTGATCGGCAACGTCATGACGCGTGGGAATCCGCTGATCGAGGAAATCCTGAACCGCGGCCTGAAATATGTATCGGGCCCGCAGTGGATCGGCGAGCACATCCTGCGCGACAAATGGGTGCTGGCCGTGGCCGGGACCCACGGCAAGACCACGACCACCTCGATGCTGGCCTGGATCCTGGAAGACGCGGGCTATGCGCCCGGCTTCCTGATCGGCGGCGTGCCGATGAACTTCGGGATTTCGGCGCGCCTGCACGGCGACAAGCCGTCCGACTTCTTCGTGATCGAAGCCGACGAATACGACACCGCCTTCTTCGACAAGCGCAGCAAGTTCGTGCACTACCACGCCAAGACCGCGGTGCTGAACAACCTGGAATACGACCACGCCGACATCTTCCCGGACATCGGCGCCATCGAGACCCAGTTCCACCACCTGGTGCGCACCGTGCCGGGCGTGGGCCGCCTGGTGGTGAACGGCGACGAAGCCTCGCTCACCCGTGTGATCAAGCGCGGCTGCTGGAGCGAGAAGGAACTGTTCGGATCGAGCGAAGGCGCGAACTGGAGCCTGGTCGAGCATCCGGGCGGCGGCAGCTTCGATGTGCTGTTCAACCGTGGTGACGGACCAGGCGACATGCAGGGCACCGTGCACTGGGGCCTGACCGGCCATCATAACCGCTCGAACGCGCTGGCCGCGATCGCCGCCGCGCGCCACGTGGGCGTGCCGACCTCGCAGGCCATCGATGCGCTGTCGCGCTTCCAGAACGTCAAGCGCCGCATGGAAGTGCGCGGCACCGTCAACGACATCACCGTGTACGACGACTTCGCCCACCACCCGACCGCGATCGCCACCACCGTCGGCGGCCTGCGCCAGAAGCTGGGCACGACGGGGCGCATCCTGGCCGTGCTGGAGCCGCGCTCGAACACCATGAAGCTGGGCGCCATGAAGGATGCGCTGCCGGGCAGCCTGAAGGACGCCGACCTGGTCTTCGGTTTCGGCAGCCAGCAGGCGCTCGGCTGGTCGCTGGCCGACGCACTGAAACCGCTGGGCGCCATCGCGCACAGCTTCGACCAGATCGACTACATGGTGCAGGCCATCGTGCAGGCGGCCCAGCCGGGCGACCACATCCTGGTCATGAGCAACGGCGGCTTCGGCGGCGTACACCAGAAACTGCTGGACGCGCTGGCTCCATGATTCTTTATTTGCACGGGTTCCGCTCGTCGCCCAAGTCGTTCAAGGCGCGGGTAGTGCAAAAGGCGCTGGAAGACGCCGGCCGCGCGCATGAGCTGATCTGCCCGCAGCTGCCGGCTTCGCCGAAGGAAGCGATGGCCCTCAGCTTGCTGCTGGCCGAACGCCATGCGCCCGACAATTTGTCGATCATCGGGTCCTCGCTGGGCGGCTTCTACGCCACCTGGCTGGCCGAGCGCCTGGGCGTGCGCGCCGTGCTGCTCAACCCGTCCGTGGACCCGACCCGGAACCTGGAGCACCACGTCGGCATCACCACCGCCTGGCATTCGAACGAGCCGTTCGAATTCCGCCCCGAATACATCGGCGAGCTGGCCGACCTGCGCGTCGGGGAAATCACCCGGCCGGAACGCTATTTCCTGGTCGCTGCGACCGGCGACGAAGTGCTCGACTACCGCGACATGGTCGCCCACTATCCCGGCGCGCGCCAGCACGTGATCCGGGGCAGCGACCACGCGATTTCCGAATTCCCGCAGTATGTGGAGGAAGTGCTCGCCTTCTGCTCGGCGCCATTGGATATGGCGCAGTGAAGGGAGCGTCGCTGCGACAGGCGGCCTGGCGCGGGCATGCCGGCGCCGTGCGGGCCCCGGAGGCGATGCGCAGCTGGCTCACCACCGAAGGCTCGCTGACCGCGCGCCTGGTGGCCGCTAGCTCCTCCTTCCGCGTGCGCCGGCTGCACCAGCGCTCCGCCACCTGCCTGGCCGACGAGGCGGGGGCGATCGGCCTGGCGCGTCCGGGGCGGGTATGGGAGCGCGAAGTGCTGCTCGAATGCGACGGCAAGCCGGTGGTGTTCGGCCACACGGTGGTGCCCATGAATTGCACGGCGGCCGACTGGCCGCTGTTTTCGGCGCTGGGCGAACGCTCGCTCGGCACCACGCTCTTTTACGACCCGCTGGTGCGCCGTGGCCAGCTGGAATATGCGCGCATTCGCGCCGGCCATCCCCTGATGGGGCGCGTGCGCGACGCCCTCGGTGGGGAGTCCGACACACTTTATTATGCACGGCGCTGCGTCTACCGCCGCCGTCAAGGCCTGCTGCTGGTCACCGAGGTATTCCTGCCTGCGGTACTGGGCCTGGCAGGCGCACTGCAAGATACGACGAGAGAATACGAAACAAGATGAATCTATTTTTTGAAGAATCGGGCGACTTCAAGGTCGGCACCGTACTGTCGCAGGCCGGCGAGGCCTACCAGGTGGAGCTGGCCAGCGGCAAGCGCACCAAGGTCAAGGCCAAGGACGTGCTGATCCAGTTCGAGAAGCCCGATCCGGAAACGCTGCTGGCCAATGCCAGGGGCATCGCCGCGGAAGTGGACCTCGACTTCCTGTGGGAGGTCGCGGGCCAGGACGAATTCGGCATTCCCGAGCTGGGCCTTGAGTACTTCGGCCATGCGCCGCTGCCAAGCGAAGCGGCCGGCCTGGTGCTGGCGCTGCACGGCGCCCCGGTCTATTTCCACAAGAAGGGCCGCGGACGCTACAAGGCGGCGCCGGAGCAGACGCTCAAGGCGGCGCTGGCCGGCATCGAAAAGAAGAAGCAGCAGGCCATCGTGCAGGCCGGCTATGTGGAAGAGCTCAAGGCGGGCACGCTGCCAGCCTCGATGCAGCCCATCGTGCAGCAGCTGCTGTTCAAGCCGGACAAGAACACCATCGAATACAAGGCGTTGGAAGCTGCCGCCAACGAGCTGCACACCACGGCCCCGCGCCTGATGCTGGCGACCCGCGGCCTGGGCTCGCCCAAGGAACTGCACATGGCGCGCTTCCTGTTCGAGTATTTCCCGCGCGGCGCCGGCTTCGCGCCGGTGGGCGCGGGCGGCGTTCCGCTGCCGGCGGCGCCGCTCGAGCTGCCGCTGGCCGACGTGGCCGCCTTCTCGATCGACGACGTCACCACGACCGAAATCGACGACGCCTTCTCGGTGGTGAAGCTCGATGATGGCACGGTGCGCGTGGGTATCCACATCGCCGCGCCCGGCCTGGCGATCCGCCCGGACGACGCCATCGACAAGATCGCGCGTGCGCGCATGTCGACCGTGTATATGCCGGGCGATAAGATCACCATGCTGCCGGACGAAGTGGTGGAAGCCTTCACCCTGGCCGAAGGCAAGGACTGCCCGGCGCTGTCGCTGTACGCCGTGATCAATCCGGAAGACTGGAGCCTGGTCTCGACCACGACCCGCGCCGAACGCGTGCCGATCCGGAGCAACCTGCGCCACAACGACCTCGATGCGCTGGTGAATGAAGAGACGCTGGCGAGCGGCGAGGGCGAGTACCCGCACAAGGACGAGCTGGGCCTGCTGTGGAAGTGGGCGCTGCAGCTGGAAGCCGGCCGCATGAAGAAGCGCGAAGCCTTCGGATTGAAACCGGAACAGGCCAACCGCGTCGACTTCAACTTTTACGTGGAAGACGACGTGGTCTCGATCGTGCGCCGCAAGCGCGGCGCGCCGCTCGACAAGATCGTGGCCGAACTGATGATCTTCGCGAACAGCACCTGGGGCAAGCTGCTGCACGACTCGGACGTGCCGGGCATCTACCGCTCGCAGGGGCCGGGCGCCGGCGGCTGGGGCGCCAAGATCCAGGTGCGCATGGTCACGCACGCCGCACCGCACCAGGGCCTGGGCGTGGACCAGTACGCATGGAGCACCTCGCCGCTGCGCCGCTACACCGACCTGGTGAACCAGTGGCAGATCATCGCCTGCGCCGAGCATGGCGTGACCGCGCCGCTGGTGGCGCCGTTCAAGCCGCGCGACGCGACCCTGTTCTCGATTGTCTCCGCGTTCGACGCGGCCTATGCCGCGTACAACGACTTCCAGCAGAACATGGAACGCTACTGGTGCCTGCGCTGGCTGGGCCAGACCGATGCCAAGCACGTCGACGCCGTGGTGCTGAAGGACGAGATCGTGCGCCTGGTCGACGTGCCGCTGGTGGTGCGCCTGGCCGGCATGAGCTCGGTGGCGCGCGGTGCGCAAGTGAAGCTCGACATCGTGCGCTGGGACGAGGTCGACCTGGTGCTGGAGGCGCGCCTGCTGGAAGTGGCGGCTGCCGCTCCGGACGAGTCGATCGGCCTGGAAGAAGAGGAAGAGGGCGATACGGGGGAGGCTGCGGTGGCGGAGGTGGTCGAAGCTGAAGGCGTCGTTGCTGTTGTGACCACGGAAGATGGTGGGGAACTTCCCACGGACGCTGGAACAGAGTGAAATTCGTAGGGTGGGCGGGTCTCCAGCCCACGCGGTGATAGTTAGCGGATGAATAAGCGAGCACGATGGTCTCGCCGCCTGTTGACCGCGTGGGCAGAATCTGCCCACCCTACGGAGCGCGACTATCTCCCGGTTAGCGGCCAATATCACCGTTGTTACACCCCTTCCACATTCCCCCCACGCCACCCGTTGCGGGTTAGAATGATCAGTCCCTGATCCAACAGCCCTCCCGGGCGAGTGCAGCGCGTGAAGTATTTGCAGAACAACCGACCCTTGACGATTGCCCTCGGCGTGTCCGTGCTCCTGCACGCGGCGCTGCTGGCGGTGCGTTTTGCCGCGCCGGATGCGTTCCGGCACCAGCCGGCCGATCCGGGGCTGGAAGTCATCCTGGTGAACGCCAAGCATGCCAATGCCCCGGCCAAGGCCGATGCCCTGGCCCAGGCCAACCTCGACGGCGGCGGCACGGCCGATGCGGGCCGCGCCCGCTCCCCGCTGCCGGACCTGCGGAGAATCGAGAACGGCGAAAGCGTCAAGGCCCTGCAGCGCCGCATCGCCGACCTCGAACTGCAGCAGCAGAACGTCCTGACCCGCGTGCAGCGCACCAGCTTTACTGCCTCCCCGAAAACGGAGCAGGACAAGCCCGATCCCACCCGCACGGGGGCCGACGCCTTCGATACCAGCCGCGCCATCTCGCGCGCGGCGGCCGAAGTCATCGAGCGCATCGAAGACCAGAACAAGCGTCCCAAGCGCACCCAGATCACGCCGAGCACGCGCCAGGTCGGCTACGCCATCTATTACAAGGAAATGCAGAAGCGGATCGAGGAAATCGGCACGCTCAATTTCCCGCAGCAGGGCGGGCGCAAGCTGTACGGCGAGCTGGTGGTCTACATCCCGATCTTCCAGGACGGCTCCATCTATATGAAGGACGGCGGCCCGCGCATCGAGCAGGGTTCCGGCAATCCGGCGCTCGACAAGGCGGCGCTGCAGATCGTGCGCCAGGCGGCGCCTTTCGGCGGCTTCCCGGCCAACATGCGCACCCAGGGCAAGGACGATTTGTGGGAAGTGATCACGCGCTTCCGCTTCACGCGCGAGGACAAGATGCAGGCCGAATTGCGCGGGGGCGCGCAGTGACCGACAAATACTGTGTCATTGGCCACCCCATCGCGCACAGTAAATCACCCGGGATCCACGCCGCTTTCGCGCACGCGACCGGCCAGGACCTGAATTACGAACGCTGCCTGGCGCCCCTGGATGGTTTCGCGGCCACCGTGCAGCGTTTGGTGCACGAGGGCTACAAAGGCGCCAACGTCACCGTGCCTTTCAAGATCGAGGCGGCGCAGCTTGCCACGCGCCTGAACGAGCGTGCGCGTGCGGCCGGCGCCGTCAACACGCTGGTGTTCGCAGATGGCGAGATCGTCGGCGACAACACCGACGGCCCGGGCCTGGTGGCCGACATCACCCGCAACGCGGGCGTGCCGCTCAAGGACAAGCGCGTTCTGCTGCTCGGCGCCGGCGGCGCGGCGCGCGGCGTGCTGCTGCCATTTTTACAAGAAGGCCCGCGCGAGATCGTGATCGCCAACCGCACGCTGGCCACGGCGCAAGCGCTGGCCCGGGATTTTGGCGCGTACGGCATTCCGGTCAGCGCGACCGGTTTTGCAGGGATCACCGGCAGCTTCGACATCGTCGTCAACGCCACCTCCGCCAGCCTGTCGTCGGATTTGCCGCCCATACCAGCGAGTGTTTTTTGCCCATCCACGCTGGCTTTGGATATGATGTACGGAAATAAACCGACCGTGTTCATGGAGTTCGCGGCAAGCCAGGGCGCCGCCACCCGCGACGGCCTGGGCATGCTGGTGGAGCAGGCGGCCGAAGCCTTCGCCCTGTGGCGCGGCGTGCGGCCCGACACGGCGGACGTCCTGAACCAGATGCGACCATAAGAATAATGAGCAAAACACGTAAGACGGCCGGGCCACGAAAGGCGGCGCCGCGCCGCTGGGTCAAGTGGATCATCCTCGGCCCGATCCTGCTGGTCTTCCTGGTCCAGCTTTACTTCTTCATCATGGTCTGCTGGTACGCCTATGTCGATCCGGGATCGACCAGCTTCATGCGCCAGCAGCTGTCGGAACTGCGCGAAAAGAATCCGGACGCGAAGCTCAAGCACCAGTGGGTGCCCTACGAGCGCATCTCGACCAATTTGAAACGGGCGGTGGTGGCATCGGAAGATTCGGGCTTCGCGGCGCACGGCGGCGTGGATTGGGAGGCGCTGGAAAAAGCCTATGAACGCAACAACCGCCGCAGCAAGGTGGTCGGCGGCGGCTCCACCATCACCCAGCAGCTGGCCAAGAATTTGTTCCTGTCCGGCTCGCGCAGCTACCTGCGCAAGGGCCAGGAAATGATCATCGCCTTCATGCTGGAAACCGTGATGAGCAAGCGCCGCATCCTCGAGGTCTACCTCAACGTGGTGGAGTACGGCCGCGGCGTGTTCGGCGCCGAAGCCGCCGCGCGTTACTACTTCCGCACCTCGGCGGCCAACCTGTCGGCGTCGCAGGCCGCGCGCCTGGCGGTGATGCTGCCGAACCCGCGCTACTACGACAAGCACCGCTCCACCGGCTACCTGGTGCGCCGCACCGCGCTGATCCAGCGACGGATGCGCTTCGCCGACCTGCCTTGAGCCCCGCCCGGGCCAGCACGGCATGAAAATGTCGTGACGGGGTGGCCGCGGCTAGGCCTGTCGGTTACACTTGCGGAAATTTTCGAATCCCGGCCGAGAAAAGCGCATGATCAACGTATTTGTCCTCCAGAATGGCCGACTCAACCAGGTAGGCGTCGACACGCGCGAAGACCTGGAAAACGTGGTCCCGGTCTGGGTCGACCTGACCGATCCGACCGAGGAAGAGCGCACCCTGGTCAAGGCGACTTATGGCGTGACCTTGCCGGGCGAGGACGAAGTCCAGGATATCGAGGCCTCGGCCCGCTACTACGAAGCCGAGAACGGCGACCTGCACCTGCGCACCGACTTTTTGCTGGAAGAAGAAGACGGCCCGTCGCGCGTGGTGACGGTGGCTTTCATCCTGTCCGGGAAAATCCTGTTTTCGGTCCATAACGACGACCTGCCGGTGTTCCGCCTGGTGCGCCTGCGCGCGCGCTCGCGTCCCGGCTCGATCGAAGACTACATGGACGTGCTGCTCGATTTGTACGCGACCGACGCCGAGTATTCGGCCGATGCGCTGGAGGGCATCTACGAAGCGCTGGAAGAAGTCTCGACCCGCGTGCTGCAGAAAGAATTCACCGACCAGGACGCGGCCGCCGCGCTGAACTCGATCGCGCACGAGGAAGACTTGAACGGCCGCATCCGCCGCAACATGATGGACACGCGCCGCGCGGTCAGCTTCCTGATGCGCGGCCGCCTGCTCAATGCCGACCAGTTCGAGGAGGCGCGCCAGATTTTGCGCGACATCGAATCGCTGGACGGCCACACGTCCTTCCTGTTCGACAAAGTGAACTTCCTGATGGATGCCACCGTCGGTTTCATCAACATTAACCAGAACAAGATCATCAAGATGTTCTCGGTGGCTTCGGTCGCCTTCCTGCCGCCGACCCTGATCGCCAGCGTTTACGGCATGAACTTCCGGCGCCTGCCGGAGCTGAACTGGACGTTTGGTTATCCATTCGCGATCGGGCTGATGGTGATTTGCAGTGCGGCGCCGCTGTGGTATTTCTACCGGCGGGGCTGGTTGCGCTGAGTGAAAGAATATTTCAAATAGAAACGGCTGGTGAAATTAAATTTCACCAGCCGTTTTCGTAGGGTGGTCGGCTTCGCCGACCGCGCGTTCAACTTTCGCCTGAATACCAAACGCCGCGGCTATTCACGCACTGGTTGAACGCGTGGGCAGAATCTGCCCACCCTACGGGTCTCGTCAAATCATGGCTAGGCGATGCGTTTGAAAACGCGGCGCGCCGCCTCAATGGTCTCGTCGATCACCGCATCATCATGCTGGGCCGAGACGAAACCCGCCTCGAACATCGCCGGCGCAAAATACACGCCTTCATCGAGCATGCCGTGGAAGAAGCGGTTGAAGCGCTCCTTGTCGCCGGCCATCATCTGGGCATAGGTCGACGGCACGCTGTTCGAGAAGTAGAAACCGAACATGCCGCCAACCGCATCGCCGCAGAACGGGATGTCGGCTTCCTGCGCCGCTTCCGTCAAGCCCTTCACGAGGCGTTCGGCCGCCGCACCGAGCTTCTCGTAGAAGCCCGGCTCCTGCACCAGCTTCAAGGTGGTCATGCCCGCCGCCACCGCCACCGGGTTGCCCGACAGGGTGCCGGCCTGGTAGACGGGGCCCAGCGGCGCCATCTTCTGCATCAGGTCCGCGCGCCCGCCGAATGCTGCCACCGGCAGGCCGCCGCCGATCACCTTGCCCAGTGCGGTCAGGTCCGGGGTGATGCCGTACATTTCCTGGGCGCCGCCCAAGCCGACGCGGAAGCCGCACATCACTTCGTCGAAGATCAGCACGGCGCCATGCTCGGTGCACAGCTCGCGCATGCGCTGCAGGAATTCCGGCGCGGCGCGGATCAGGTTCATGTTGCCGGCCACCGGCTCCACGATCACGCAGGCGATGGTGTCGCCCATCGACTCGAACGCGTCTTCGAGTTGCGGGACGTTGTTGTAATCGAGGACCAGGGTGTGCTTCACGAAGTCTTCCGGCACCCCGGCCGAGGTCGGGTTGCCGAAGGTGAGCAGGCCGCTGCCGGCTTTTACCAGCAGCGAATCGGCGTGGCCGTGGTAGCAGCCTTCGAACTTGACGATCTTGTCACGCCCGGTGGCGCCGCGCGCGAGGCGCAGTGCGCTCATGGTCGCTTCGGTGCCCGACGAGACCAGGCGCACCTGTTCGATCGACGGCACCAGCTTGCATATTTCTTCGGCGATCTCGATCTCGCCTTCGGTGGGCGCTCCGAAGGACAGGCCATTGGCCGCAGCATCCTGCACCGCCTTGATGACTTTGGGATGGGCGTGGCCGACGATGGCCGGGCCCCAGGAACCGATGTAGTCGATGTAGCGCTTGCCGTCCGCGTCCCAGAAATACGGGCCTTCGGCGCGGGTGATGAAGCGCGGGGTGCCGCCCACCGAGCGGAAGGCGCGCACCGGCGAGTTGACGCCGCCCGGGGTCGTTTGCTGGGCGCGGGCGAACAGGATGTCGTTCTTCGAGGTGCTTTTATCAGTGGTCATTGATGGATGCTGGGCCGTGCTGGCGCCGGTAGAATTTATTGGGGATGAACTTGCCCATGCCGAAGCGCTGGGCGTGTTCGAGCGTGCCGGTCGTGTATTCCTGGGCGGCGAACAAGGCCTGTTTCGCATCCATGCCGCGCGCCATCAGGGCCGTGAACGCGGCCGAATAGGTATTGCCGGCGCCGATGAAGGGGCCCGGCAGGTGTTTCCATTCCACGCGCGCGACTTCGCCGTCGGCGTCGAACAGGGTGTTGGAGCAGGTGCCGATGTCGTCGCGGGTGCCCATCACCAGCACGTACTGGCAACCGGCCGTGGTCAGTTCGGCAACGTCTTCGAGCAGCGTGTCTTCGCCGTTGACATGGCCCTCGCGCCAGGTCTCGGCCATGCGGCCCAGTTCCGATTGCGACAGCATCAGCACCGTGGTCTGGGGCGCCAGGATCGAGCGGATCGCCGACAGCATCTCTTCGTCGGCCAGGCCCGAGTCGGGCAGGGCGGTGAGGAAGGGATCGAGGATCAGGGGCGCGTCCGGGTAGTCCGAGACGATCTCGGCGATCGCGGCCAGCTGCAGCACGGTGGCGACGGCGCCGACCTTGAAGGCGGCGACCGGCATGTCCTCAAGCAGGACCCTGGCCTGGTCGGCCATCCAGTCGCTGTCGACTTCATGCAGGTTTTCGACCTTGGCGCTGTCGGCCACCAGGATGCCGGCGACCACCGACAGGCCATGGCATCCGTGCACGGCAAAGGCAGCCAGGTCGGACTGGACACCAAGTGCGCCGACCGGGTCGGACACGCCGAAAGTCATGATGAGGGGTAGCGGTTGGCTTTGCACGACGGCTTAGATTAAGATGCTCACTCTCCCATTTTACTAGACGGAACGTCGAATAACCTACTGCCCGTTGCACTGGCGGCCCGGACCACGCTGGTTGCGCTGCTCGCTGTACTAGCGTACAGCGAGCATTATCCCCTTGGGGGCTTAGCCACCATTGCTGCCGCTCGCTACGGTTCTTCGACGTTCCTGCGGCTTTATTTAATTTATCTATATACAAGGAATCACCGTGAGTACTGAAACAACCGTCGCTTTCCAGACCTGGATGTGCCTGATCTGCGGCTGGGTCTACGACGAGGAAACGGGTGCGCCGGAGGATGGGATTGCGCCGGGCACCCGCTGGGCCGATGTGCCAATGAACTGGACCTGCCCGGAGTGCGGGGCGCGCAAGGACGATTTCGAGATGACCGCCATTTGAGGCGGTAGATCAGTGAGAAATCGTAGGGTGGGCGGATTCCGCCCACGCGGTGATGGTTAGCGCAGGAGAACCGCACCGCGGCCGTGCTACCGCTGGTTGAACGCGTGGGCAAGGAACTTGCCCACCCTACGAGTCGGCGATGGCTCTCAAGGGAGCCGCAGCGTGCCATTTTGCCTAGTTGACCCGCTGCAACACTTCACGCACAAGGGATAAGCGCTGTGCTATCGTGGCGCTTCATGCTGAAGTGAAACGAAAATGACGACATCGCCGCAACCGACCGGCCTGACCATCATGGTGATCGACGACAGCAGCACGATCCGCCGCTCCGCCGAGATTTTCCTGACCCAGGCAGGCTACCAGGTCGTGCTGGCCGACGATGGTTTCGACGCGCTCGCCAAGATCAACGACCACCATCCCGCACTGGTGTTTTGCGACATCCTGATGCCGCGCCTGGATGGGTACCAGACCTGCGCCCTGATCAAGAAGAGCGCGCGCTTCCATGCGACGCCGGTGCTGATGCTGTCGTCCAAGGACGGCCTGTTCGACCGCGCGCGCGGCGCGATGGTCGGCGCTTCCGCCTACCTCACCAAACCCTTTTCCAAAGACAGCCTGCTGGCTGCCGTGCGCGAACACACGGCTGCCAAAGCCTGATATTGACCGAAATTCCGGAGCCCCACGTGGCCATACACAAGATCCTGATCGTCGACGATTCCCCGACCGAGCGCTTTTACCTGACCGATGTCCTGGTCAAGCATGGCTATAGCGTCACCACCGCCGTCAACGGCGAGGAAGCGATCGGCAAGATCCGCGCCGAGCGTCCGCACCTGATCCTGATGGATGTCGTCATGCCCGGCGCGAACGGTTTCCAGGTGACGCGCTCGATCGGGCGCGACCCGGAACTGGCCGCGATCCCCATCATCATCTGCAGCAGCAAGAACCAGGAAACCGACCGCATCTGGGGCATGCGCCAGGGCGCGAAGGATTACCTGGTCAAGCCGGTGAATCCAGCGCTGCTGCTGGCCAGTATCGCGACCCTGGACGAGAAAGCTGCATCGGCCGCAGCCCCGGCCGCCGCCGCGGCATGACCGCGGGCGAGCCGCGGCAGGACGCCGACGCGCGCAGCACCCGCCTGCGCGAATACCAGGAACAGCTCCTCGAACGCATGCAGGCCGCCAAAAGCGGCAGCGGCGCGCCGATCCGCCAGCTGGGAATGCAGGTCGGCGCCACCCGCTACCTGCTCGACCTGCTCGAAGCCGGCGAAATCGTCGCACCGGTACCGCTGGCGCGGGTGCCGCTGGCCCAGCCCTGGTACCTGGGCCTGGCCAACGTGCGCGGCACCCTGGTCGGCGTGATCGACCTGGCGCGCTACCTCGGCGCCGATGCACAGCCGTCCGCGCCTGCACCGGGCGCCCGCCTGGTGACCTTCGCGCCTTCGCTCGGCTTCAACTGCGCCCTGCTGGCCGACCGCGTGTATGGACTGCGCCAGGCCAGCAGCATGCAGCGCGAGGGCGACGCCCTGCGCGATGCCGACAACATCCTCTGGACGCCGCTCTCGCTGGCGGCGCTGGTGCGGGAAGCGCGCTTCCTGCTCATCGCACAACAACCAGACATTCAGTAAGCCGCACCAGGAGCCGGTATGGGATTTGCCTCGAAGATCAGCATGAACGCCTTCTTGAAAGACAATGCCGCGAGCGCGGACGACGATACCGCCCTGGTCTCGCCCGACACCCAGTTCGGCCCGGGCATGCTGCCGCAGCAGCCCTCGAACGACGTCCCGTCGCACCAGCAGGCCCCGCAGCACGGCTCGGCCGAAGCGGCCGCCCGCCGCCTCGGCAACACGCGCCCGCGCAAGCCCCTGGCTGCCGCACCAAGCGAAGGCGAAGACCTGCGCCTGCCGCTGATCGGCCACCTGTCGCTGGCCAGCCAGCTGCGCCTGGTGCTGGCGGCCTTTGCGATCGGCATCCTGCTGACCGTGCTGGCCATGTGGCAGAACGCCGCCCACAACGGCGTGGTGTCGACCCAGGGCCAGGTGGCTGCCGACGCCCTGATGCATTCGCAGCGGGTCGCCAAGTCGGCGCCGAATGCGCTGCGCGGCGACGTGAGCGCCTTCAGCCAGCTGGACAACAGCCGCGCCGAACTGGGACGCCTGCTGGCGCTGCTGGCGCGAGGCGGCAAAGCGGGCCCGAACGCGATCCCGCCGGCGTCCAGCGAGCTGGCGCCCCTGCTGGCCAAGGCACGCGCGGCCTGGTCGGCCTCGAATGCCGCTGCCACTACCATCGCCGGCAACAAGCGCCACCTGGTCGGTTTTGGCGCCAGCGTGGCCCGGCTCGACGTGCTCGCTCCCGAGCTGCGCAGCCTGGCCGACCGGCTGCGCGGCGCCAGCGCGCGCCAGGATGCCGCGCTCGAGCGCCTGGTGGCGATTTCGGAACGCCTGCCGGCATCGGCCCATGCCTTCACCGCACCCGGCGCCGCACACCGCGAGGCCGCCAACACCATCGCGCGCGACAGCGCCGAACTGGGTGCGCTGCTGGACGCCCTGGTCGGCCTTAATCCGGCCCTGGGACTGGCGCCGGTCGCCGACATCGAGCTGCGCGAGCGGATCGCTGCCGCACGCACCTCGTTCCGCAGCTGGCAGCAGGGCATGGCGCCGCTGAAGACCAATCTCCACAATTTCGAGGCCGCACGCGTTGCCGAGCAGGTCATCGCGCGCGACAACGAGGGCCTGCGCTCGACGCTCGAGCGGGTGCAGGCGGAATACCGCCGGCTGCTGGGCACGCGCAGCAGCTGGTTCTGGCTGCTGGTCGGCGCCTCGATCTTCACGCTGGCGATGGGCGGCAGTATCAGCCGCGTCATGCTGCAGGACTCGCGCAACCGCACCCAGGGCGCCGAAGCGCGAAGGCAGGAAGCCGAGGCGATGCGCCAGCTGGCCCAGGCCAAGGAAGAAGAAGCCAAGGCCACCAACGACCAGAACCAGGCGGCGATCCTGCGCTTGATGAACGAATTGCAGGAAGTCGCGGACGGCGACCTGACCGTGCATGCGACGGTGTCGGAAGACATCACCGGCGCGATCGCCGACTCGGTCAACTATACGGTGGAAGAACTGCGCGAACTGGTGCTGCGCGTGATCCGCACCACCGAGCAGGTCACGCGCGCTTCAAGCGGCGCCCAGGCCGTCTCGACCGAGCTGTTGGGCGCAGCCGAAGCCCAGTCGCGCGAGATCCAGGAAGCATCCAGCACGGTGCTGCGCATGGCGACCCAGATCGCCGACGTGTCGCGCTCGGCGAACGAATCGGCCGAGGTGGCGCGCCAGTCGGTCGACGCGGCCGAGCAGGGCGCGCTGGCGGTGCAGAATGCGATCCTCGGCATGAACGAGATCCGCGAGCAGATCCAGGAAACCTCGAAGCGCATCAAGCGCCTGGGCGAATCCTCGCAGGAGATCGGCGAGATCACCGACCTGATCTCGGACATTACGGAACAGACCAACGTGCTGGCGCTGAACGCGGCGATCCAGGCCGCATCGGCCGGCGAGGCCGGGCGCGGCTTCTCGGTGGTGGCGGAAGAAGTGCAGCGCCTGGCGGAACGCTCGGGCGAAGCGGCCAAGGGCATCGGCGCGCTGGTGCGCACCATCCAGGCCGATACCCACGACGCCGTGGCGGCCATGGAAAAGTCGACCCAGGGCGTGGTCGAGGGCGCGCGCCTGTCGGATGCGGCCGGCGCCGCGCTGGCAGATATTTCGCGGGTCTCGAACCGCCTGGCGGAGCTAATCCAGGGAATCTCGAGCGCGGCGACACAGCAGGCGACGTCCGCCAACGGTGTGGCCCATAATATGCAGCACATCCTGTCGGTCACCGAGCACACCCAGGGCGGCACGCGCCAGACGGCGCAGTCGATCCGTGAGCTGGCGCTGCTGGCCCAGGAACTGAAAGATTCGGTGTCGCGCTTCCGCGTGGCCGCCTAACCATTATCGAGCCCATGACCAACGCACCTTCCAGCCGCATCCCCGCCTTCGACACCGGACCCCTGTCATGGGTGATCGGCGAGATCCGCGATGCGCTGGGGCGCTCGGGCACGGCCCTGCGCGATGCGGCCAACCGCAGCGCGGAAGCCCAGCCAACCCTGCTGCTGCACGCCAAGAGCCACTTGCACCAGGCCCACGGCGCGCTGCAGCTGGTGGACGTCGATGGCATCGGCGCGCTGGGGGCTGCGGCCGAAGCCTTGATCGACGCTTTCAAGGATGGCCGCCAGGCCTGTACGCCGGAGTCGGTCAAGATCGTGCAGGACGCCTACCAGGCGCTGGTCGAATACCTCGATGAACTCCTGGGCGGCGCGGCGCAGCAGCCGGCGCGCCTGTTCCCCTATTACCGCGACCTGCAGGAAAAGCTCGGCGCCGAGCGCATCCACCCGTCCGACCTGCTGCCCCCCAACCTGGGCCAGGGGGTCGAGCTGGCCGGTGCGCAGGCCTCCGTGGCCGCCGATGTCGCGGCCTGCCGCACCCGCTTCGAAAAGTCGCTGCTGCCTTACCTGAAGAGCGGCGATCCCCAATATGCGGCCGGGATGCGCGATGCGATCGCACCGATCGCGCTGGCGCAGGCCGAACCACGCCCACGCCTGTTCTGGGAAGCGATCCATGCCTTCATCGGCGTGGTGGCCGACGGCCAGGTCGAGAGCGACCTGTATGTCAAACAGCTGCTCGGGCAGGTCAACATGCAGCTGCGCCGCCTGGCGCAGGGGCAGGGCGGCACCCCGGACACGATGCTGCGCGACGCGCTGTTCTTCGTGGCGGCTGCGCGGCAGCCGGATGAAGACGCGCAGCGCCTGCGCCAGGCCTGCGGCCTGGACGGGCTGGTGCCGGCAGACTATGCGGCGCGCCGCTATGGCCGAATCGACCCGGCCACCTTGCAGGAAGCGCGCGAGGCACTGGCGCGCAGCAAGTCGGACTGGGACCGCATCGCCACCGAGGGCGCGGCCGAGACGGAGGTCAAGGAGGATTTCAACGACGCACTGTCGCGCCTTGCCGGCGCCAGCGAAAAGCTGGGCGCGCCGGCCCTGGCGCAACTGATGCGCGAGCTGGGACGCGCCGCGACCGACGCCATGGCGGCCGGCCGCAGCGACGGCCTGGGGCTGGAAATGGCGACCGCCATGCTGTTCGTCGAGAATGGCCTGGACCAGCTGCGTCAGTTGCCGGACGATTTCGCCGAGAACGCGGAAGCGGTCGGCGCACGCCTGCTGGCGCTGGCCGCCGGCGAAACCCCGCCGGATGCGCCGCAATGGCAGGGCGAGCTGGCGCGCCAGATCCAGCAGGGGCAGACCGTGGCGGTGCTGGCTGGCGAGATCAAGGCCGGCCTGCGCCAGGTCGAGAAGCTGCTCGACGATTACTACGACGACCCGTCGAAACGCGAGGTGCTGGAAAAAGCCGAGCCGGTGCTGCACCAGCTGCAGGGCGCACTCAGCATCCTCGACCAGGAACAGGCAGTACAAGCCGCGCGCCACGTTGCCGGCCAGGTACGGGTGCTGGCCGGCAGCGACGGCGACGTGACGGCGCAATCGAGCGTGCTGCACAACATCGCCCAGAACATCGGCGCGCTCGGCTTCTTTACCGACCTGCTGGGCCAGAACAGCGAAGTGGCCAAGGGCCGCTTCACTTTCGACCTGGAGAAACGCCTGCTGCGCGAGCTGCCTTTCGAGTTCGTCGAGGCGGCGCCGGAAGCGGCTGCAACTGAAGCAGCGGCACCAGAAGCGCCGGCGCCGGAGCAGTCGCCCCAGGAAGCCTCGATCGAATCCGAACTGCTTGAGATCTTCATCCTCGAAGCGCAGGAAGTGCTGGGGTTTGTCGCCGAAGCGCTGCCGCAGGCGGAAAGCAATCCGGCCAGCCAGGAAGTCCTGGCCCTGCTGCGCCGCTCCTTCCATACGCTCAAGGGCAGCAGCCGTATGGTGAGCCTGGAGCGCTTCGCCGAAGCGGCCGCAGCGATCGAACGGGTCATGAACGTCTGGCTGTCCGAAGCGCGCGACGCCACGCCGGAGCTGATGGCGCTGCTCAAGCACGCGCACCGGGAACTGTCCGACTGGGTGGCCGACCTGGTGGCCAATGGCTGGTCGGCGCGCGAAAGCGGCTCCATCGTGGAAGCGGCCGCGCGGGTGCAGGAGGGTGGGGAGCCGGCGCTGACCGAGCTGCCGGTGCTGGTCGAACTGGCTGAACCAGAGACGGCGGCTGCCGCGCCGGAGATCAAGCGCATCGGCGACCTGGAAATTCCGCCTGGCCTGTACGCGGTCTATCTCGACGAGACCGGGTCGCTGGTGGGCGTGCTGGCCGATGAATTCGCAGCCTGGCACGCGGAACCCCAGCGGCGCGCCTCGCTAGAAGCCCTGAAGGCTGCGCACACGCTGGCCGGCACCTCGGCCACGGTCGGCTATGCCGCCTTGCAGGACATCGCCCACGCGCTGGAACTGGTGCTGGAAAAGCTGGCGGCGCCCGGCCCGCTGCTCGACGAGGGCGGGCGCGAGCTGTTGGACGCGACCCTGTCGCGCGTGCGCACGATGCTGCAGGTGTTCGGCCTGGGCGAACTGGCTCCTGGCCAGCCCGACCTGGTCGCCCAGCTCGGCGCCTTGCTGGAACGCCTCGCCAGCCAGCAGGCTGCCAACCTGTATGGCGAAGCCGACCCGGTATTGGCAGGCAAGCTCGATACCTTGTTTGCCACCGCCTACGACGAGCTGCTGGCGTCGCCCGACACTCCCCGTGATACTGCAACGGCCGCCGCGCCGCAGGCGGTGCGCGATGAAGAAGCGCAGTCGAACGCGCTCAGCGAGATCGACGATTTGTTCGACACCTTCCTCGACGACCCGTTTGCCGCTTCGGCCTTCGCGGCCCCGGACCTGGCCCCGGCCGCTCCTGGCGACGACACGCCGGCTTTCGTGCCGGTGACGCCGGACGAGGCCGGGCTAGACGAGGCGCCGGAAGCGGTGGCCGCGGTGCTGGCCTCGGAACCGGAGCTGGAGCCGGAGCCGGAGCCACATGTTCACACCGAGCCGGCGCCGCTGCTGCCGGCCGTGCCGCTGCCGGCGCTGGAAGACAGCGCGCTGGCCGCCGTCCCGGTCTTCGGCGACGAACTCGATCCCGACCTGCTGCCGGTCTTCCTCGAAGAAGGCGCCGACCTGTTCCCGCAGATCGGGAATAGCCTGCGCCAGTGGCAGCAGAACCCGCAAGACGGCGCCGCCGCCCAGGGCCTGCAGCGCGCGCTGCATACCGTCAAGGGCAGCGCCCGCATGGCCGGCGCGATGCGTCTCGGCCAGCACACCCACGAACTGGAAACCCAGGTCGAGAACATGGTGCATGCCGGCACCACCACGCCGGCCGCCTTCGACGAACTGCTGGCCAGCTACGACGCGGCGCTGCTGCTGTTCGAGCAGCTGCAGCAGCCCCAGTCGCCGTCCACACCGCCGGCGCAGGCCGCAGCGTTGGAAGTCCCTGCCGGGCAGCAGGGCGCGCGGACGCCGCTGGTGCGGGTGCGTGCCGACATCCTGGACCGCGTGGTCAACCAGGCCGGCGAAGTATCGATCTCGCGTTCGCGCCTGGAAAACCAGGTCGGCTCGCTCAAGGGCGCGCTGTCCGATTTCTCGGAAAACCTCGACCGCCTGCGCCGCCAGATGCGCGAGATCGAGATGCAGGCCGAATCGCAGATTGCGTCCCGCCTGTCGATCGCCGGCGAGCGCGAATTCGACCCGCTCGAATTCGACCGCTTCACCCGCCTGCAGGAACTCACGCGCATGATGGCCGAGAGCGTCGACGACGTGGAAGCCTTCCACGACAGCCTGTCGCGCACCGTGGACAGCGCGGCGGACGACCTGGCCGCCCAGTCGCGCATGACGCGCGACCTGCAGCGCGACCTGATGCGAGTGCGCATGGTGCCGTTTGCGAGTTTGTCCGAGCGTCTGTTCCGCGTGGCGCGCCAGACCGCGAAAGAAACCGATAAACGTGTCAACCTCGACATCCGCGGGGGCGCGGTGGAAATTGACCGCAGCGTGCTGGAACAGATGGCCGCGCCTTTCGAACACCTGCTGCGCAACGCCATCGTGCATGGCATCGAAGCGCGCAGCGCGCGCCTTGATGCGGGCAAGGCGGAGACCGGCGAGATCCTGGTGCAGGTCGATCAGCACGGCAATGAAGTCGCCATTCAATTCAGCGACGACGGCGCCGGCCTGGACCTGGAGCGTATCCGCAGCAAGGCGCGCGCGATGGGCCTGGTCGGCGGAAACGAAGCCGTGTCCGACCAGGATGCGGCCGAGCTGATTTTCGAGCCGGGCTTTTCGACCGCCGAGGCCTTGAGCGAACTGGCCGGCCGCGGCGTCGGCATGGACGTGGTGCGTTCCGAAGCGCAGGCGCTGGGCGGCCGCGTGGTGGTCACCACCGAGCCGGGCAAGGGCACGCGCTTCTCGATCCACCTACCGCTGACCCTGGCGGTGGCGCAGGTAGTACTGGTTGCCAGCGCCGGCCGCACCTGGGCGCTGCCCTCGACCCTGGTCGAGCAGGTGATGCAGGTGCGCGATACCGAACTGGCGGCTGCGCAGGCCTCCGGATCGATGCCGGTGGCGGGCCAGCCGCACACATTGCATGCACTCGATGCGCTGCTGGGTGAGGCTGGGCATGGACCGGCCATGCAGCGCCTGAACCCGGTGCTGGTGGTGCACGGCGCGGGCGGACGCATCGCGCTGCGCGTGGACGAGGTGCTGGGCAACCGCGAAGTAGTGGTCAAGAACATCGGCCCGCAGCTGTCGCGCATGCCGGGCATCGCCGGCGCCACGGTGCTGGGCACCGGCGAGATCGTGCTGATCCTCGATCCGGTGGCGCTGGCGCAGCTGCCTGCCGCGCCTGCTGCCTCCGGCGCCGGCAATGCGCAGCCGGCGCAGCGCGCGACCATCATGGTGGTCGACGATTCGATCACCGTGCGCCGCGTGACCCAGCGCCTGCTCGAGCGCGAAGCTTATGGGGTGATGCTGGCCAAGGACGGCGTCGACGCGCTCGAACAGATCGAACACGCGCGGCCCGACCTGATGCTGGTCGATATCGAGATGCCGCGCATGGACGGTTTTGATTTGACGCGCCAGCTGCGCGAGAACCCAGCCACCAGTGGCGTCCCGATCATCATGATCACCTCGCGCACGGCCGACAAGCACCGCAACGTGGCGCTGGGCTTGGGGGTGAATGCGTTCTTCGGAAAGCCGTACCAGGAGGCGGTGTTGCTGGCGGCGATCGATAGCTTGCTGAATAAGGGACAAGGCTGACGGTTGCGCGAGCGACTGCGGTACGAAATTGGAGGAAGCGATGCCAGTGGCATTGCTTCCGCCGGCGCCGGGAGTCATAGGCGCCAGTGGCGCGTATGACGGTCTTTAGGGTAGACGTACAAACGCTTTTAGTATGAGCCCAGAAACCGTTGTTCCGGCGAAGGCCGGAACCCAAGTTTGTCGATCAGCCCGCAGCCTTCTTCACCACCGCAAACCGCTCCAGCGTCCGCTTCCGCGCCACATCGTGCTCCACGATAGGCAGCGGATAATCCCTCCCCAGCACCACCCCTTTCTCCGCCAGCACCTCGCCCGCCACCAGCCACGGCGCATGAATCTCCTTCGCGCCCAGCCTTGCCAGCGCAGGCACCCACTCGCGAATAAAATCGCCCTGCGCATCGAAACGCGTCGACTGCGACACCGGATTGAAAATCCTGAACCACGGCTGCGCATCGCACCCGGTCGACGCCGCCCATTGCCAGCCGCCGTTGTTGGAAGCCAGGTCGTAATCGTTCAGCTTGAGCGCAAAATAACGCTCGCCGCGGCGCCAGTCGATCCCCAAATCCTTGGTAAGAAAGCTGGCCGTCACCATGCGCAGCCGGTTGTGCATGAAGCCGCTCTGGTTCAGCTGCGCCATCGCCGCATCCACCAGCGGATAGCCGGTGCGTCCCTCGCACCAGGCCGCGAACATGGCGTCGGCTTCCTCACCCGTCTCCCACGCCAGCACGTCGAAAGCCGGCTTGAACGAGCGCGTCACGATTTGCGGGTTGCGCGCCAAGATCATCGAATAGAAATCGCGCCAGATGAGTTCCGACAGCCAGACCGAGGCGCCCGTGCCGCCCGCGCCGCTCAGCGCCATCTGCTGCGCAGTGCGCACGAGATGGCGGATCGAGGTGGTGCCGAAGCGCAGGTGGGTCGACAGCCTCGAGGTGCCGTCCTCGGATGGGAAATCGCGCGCCCGGCCGTAGTCCGCCATGTGCGCCACGAAGCGCTCGAACAACTCCTCCGCGCCCTCCATCCCGGCCGGCAGCGGCGGCTCGCCCGGCTCGAAACCGATGTCTTCCAGCGACGGCAGGGCAGGCGGCAGGGTGGGCGGCGCGAAGGCATGCGCGTAGGCGTCGACCGGGTAGCTGGCCAGGGTCTCCGGCATGGCCGCCAGCCGCTTGAGCCAGGCATTCTTGTAGGGCGTGAACACCGAGAACGGCCCCTTTGCCAGGGTCAGCACTTCTTCCTTCTCGAAGATTACCTGATCCTTAAAGCTGAGAAATTGCCTGCCTTCAGCTTCAAGGGCGGCTTTCATCCGTGCGTCGCGTTCGACCGCGTCGGGTTCATAATCGGCACATACATGGACCGCGTCGACCTGCAATTCGGCGGCGAGCGCGGGAATCACTTCAAGCGGGCGGCCTTGCCGCACAATCAGGTATCCGCCGAGCCGTCGCAGTTCGGCGTCGAGGCTGGCCAGGCTCGCGTGGATGAAACGCACGCGCCGGTCGTCGCGGGGCAGCTCGTCGAGGATCTCGCTGTCATACACGAAGACGCAGTACACACGCTTGGACGAGGTCAAGGCCCGGTGCAGGGCTGCATGGTCGAATGCGCGCAGATCACGGCGGAACCAAACCAAAGAGTTGCTCATATTCATCATCGTGTGCGGGGTCAAGGTGGCGGCCGATTTTACTGGGTAGGATTCTTCCTAAGCAGCCGTCAGAGAAAGAGGACGGGTCAGTTGTGGGACGTTGCGGATGGCGTCTCACGGGCTGCGGACGGTGCGTGTCATGGCGCTTCCAGAGGCGCCGGGCGGATTCGGTGTAAACTATCGAAAAGCGTAACGTTGTTTTGTGGACACTTCCCGGTCGCCCACGGTATCCCAGGCGGTCGCTAACCAGAGTGAGCCCATGTGAGAGTAAGCGTATGAAAAAAAGCAAAGTTGGCAAGACTCTACCGATGCCCGGCATGCCACCGGAACACGACGATACGCTGGGGAACATCGGCCCTGCTCCTTCCGGACTGAACCTCGCCAACCATTTCCTGATCGCGATGCCGTCGATCCAGGATCCGATCTTCGGCGGCACGGTGGTCTATGTCTGCGAGCACAACGAGAAGGGCGTGCTCGGCGTGGTGATCAACAAACCCACCGACATGACCATGGAAGTGTTGTTCGACCGCGTCGACCTGAAGCTGGGCGAAGGCCTGCGCTCCCCGGTCGTGGACGAGCCGATCATGTTCGGCGGCCCGGTCCAGGATGATCGCGGCTTCGTGCTGCACACCCCCAGCGGGCGCTACTCGTCTTCGCTCACCGTTACCGACGAGGTCGCCTTCACCACCTCGATCGACGTGCTCGAGGCCGTCGCCAGCGGCACCGGCCCGGCCCGCATGCTGGTGTCGATCGGCTATGCCGGCTGGAGCCCGGGCCAGCTGGAAGAAGAACTCTCGCGCAACGGCTGGCTGACCGTCGCGGCCGACGCCCGCGTGCTGTTCGACCTGCCGATCGAAGAGCGCTATACGGCCGCCATCAAACTGCTGGGAATCGATCCACTCATGCTTGCTACAGAGGCTGGTCACGCATGAAATGCTGTAATGGTTGATATCGTATTTGGATTTGATTTCGGGGTGAAGCGCATTGGCATTGCCATGGGCAACACCCTGACTGGGCAGGCGCAGCCGTTGACGGTCATCAAGGCCATCGACAACGCCACCCGTTTCCAGGTCATTGGCGACCTCATCAACGAATGGAAGCCGGCTCGCCTCATCGTGGGCGAGCCGCGCCATCCCGACGGCGCCGAGCACGACATGACGATGCGCGCGCGGCGCTTCGCCAACCAGCTCCACGGCCGCTACAGCCTGCCCGTCGACCTCGTCGACGAACGCTATTCTTCCGCCGTCATCCCGCAGAAACGCGGCGAGGTCATCGACGCCCAGGCGGCTGCCATCATTTTGCAACAATACTTTGACGACCATGCCAACATCTAATCTAGAGTACGACGCGGAGGCGCTGTACCGCGAGCTGCTGGGCCAGGTCCGCGCAGGCCTGGCCGGCGTGCCGGACGCCGCCATTGTCGGCATCCATTCGGGCGGCGCCTGGCTGGCCGAACGCCTTGCGCGCGACCTCGACCTGCTGGGGCGCTTCGGCACTATCGACGTCTCGTTCTACCGCGACGACTATGCGAAAAAGGGCCTGCACCCGGACGTGAAACCGACCCATATCCGGTTCCCGGTCGATGGCGCGACCATCGTGCTGGTCGACGACGTGCTGGAAACCGGCCGCACCGTGCGCGCCGCGATCAACGTGCTGTTCGACTACGGCAGGCCAGCCTGCATCCGCCTGGCCACGCTGGCCGACCGCGATGGGCGCGAGCTGCCGGTGGCCGCCGACTATGCCGGCGTGCGCACCTCGCTGCCGTCGCACCAGTCGCTGTGCCTGCAGCGCGGCGATGCCGGCCAACTTTCGCTGACCATTGAAGAAGATCCTGCCCCGACGACTAGCCATGCCGAAAATCCTGCACAATAATCCGCAACTGAACAAGAACGGCGAGCTGCAACACCTGCTCAGCATCGAGGGCCTGCCCAAGTCCATCGTCAACCACATCCTCGACACCGCGTCGAGCTTCGTGGGCATTTCCGACCGCGAGGTAAAGAAGGTGCCGCTCATGCGCGGCAAGAGCGTGTTCAACCTGTTCTTCGAGAACAGCACCCGCACCCGCACCACCTTCGAGATCGCCGCCAAGCGCCTGTCGGCCGACGTCATCAACCTGAATATCCAGGCCTCGTCGGCCAGCAAGGGCGAGTCGCTGCTCGACACCATCGACAATTTGTCGGCCATGCACGCCGACATGTTCGTGGTGCGCCATGCGCAGTCGGGCGCGCCCTACCTGATCGCCAAGCACCTGGTCGAGACCGGGCAGTCGCACGTGCACGTCGTGAACGCCGGCGACGGCCGCCACGCGCACCCGACCCAGGGCTTGCTCGACATGTACACGATCCGCCACTACAAGAAGGACTTCACCAACCTGCGGGTGGCGATCGTCGGCGACATCCTGCACAGCCGCGTGGCGCGTTCGGACATCCACGCCCTGACCACGCTGGGCGTGCCGGAAGTGCGCGCCATCGGCCCGCACACCCTGCTGCCGGGTGGCCTGGACCAGATGGGCGTGCGCACCTTCACCGACATGAACGAAGGCCTGAAGGACGTCGACGTGATCATCATGCTGCGCCTGCAGAGCGAGCGCATGAGCGGCGCGCTGCTGCCTTCGGCCCAGGAATACTTCAAGAGCTACGGCCTGACCCCGGAGCGCCTCGCGCTGGCCAAGCCGGATGCGATCGTGATGCACCCGGGCCCGATGAACCGCGGCGTCGAGATCGACTCGGCGGTGGCGGACGGCAGCCAGGCAGTGATCCTGCCGCAGGTGACCTTCGGGATTGCAGTACGCATGGCAGTGATGAGCATTTTGGCGGGAACCCACGGATGAAACACCATATCAAGAACGGGCGCGTGATCGACCCGGCGAACGGCATCGACCAGGTAACGGATTTGTTCATTGCCGACGGCGTGATTGCCGCCATCGGCGCGCCACCTGCCGGCTTCGTGGCCGATAACACCATCGACGCCAGCGGCCTGGTGGTCGCACCAGGACTGGTCGACCTGTCGGCACGCCTGCGCGAGCCGGGCTACGAATACAAGGCCACGCTGGAATCGGAAATGCAGGCGGCGATGCAGGGCGGCGTGACCACCCTGGTCTGCCCACCGGACACCGACCCGGTGCTGGACGAGCCGGGCCTGGTCGAGATGCTCAAGCACCGCGCGCGCATCCTGAACCAGGCCAATGTGCACCCGCTGGGCGCGCTGACCATGGGCCTGAAGGGCAAGGCGCTGACCGAAATGGCCGAACTGACCGAGGCCGGCTGCATCGGCTTCTCGCAGGCCGAGGAACCTGTGCTGGATACCACCGTGCTGCTGCGCGCCATGCAGTATGCGAAGACCTTCGGCTTCACCGTGTGGCTGCGCCCCCAGGACGCCCACATCGGCCGCGGCGGCGTGGCCCACAGCGGCCCGCTGGCATCGCGCCTGGGCCTGTCGGGCGTGCCGACCATGTCCGAGACCATCGCCCTGCACACGATTTTCGAGCTGATGCGCGCCAGCGGCGCGCGCGTGCACCTGTGCCGCATGTCCTCGAGCGAGGGCCTGGCCCTGGTAGCAAGCGCCAAGAAGGAAGGCCTGCCGGTCACCTGCGACGTCGGTGCCCACCACCTGCACATGACCGATGCCGACATCGGCTTCTTCGACCCGAATGCGCGCTTCAACCCGCCGCTGCGCAGCCAGCGCGACCGCGACGCGATCCGCAGCGGCCTGCTCGATGGCACCGTGGATGCGGTCTGCTCGGACCACACGCCGGTGGACGACGACGAGAAGCTGCTGCCGTTCGCCGAAGCTTCGCCGGGTGCGACCGGCCTGGAACTGCTGCTGTCCCTGGTCCTGAAGTGGTCCGACGACCAGCACGGCAACAGCGGCGCCCTGTCGAAGGCGATCGGCAAGGTCACGATTGAAGCGGCGCGCATCGCCGGCCTGCCGGCGGGGACCCTGTCGGTCGGCGCCGCGGCCGACGTGGTGCTGTTCGATCCGGACGCGCGCTGGAAGGTCGAGCGCAAGGCACTCGCCAGCCAGGGCAAGCACACGCCTTTCCTCGGCTACGAGCTGGCCGGGCAGGTGAGGGCGACCATCGTGCGCGGCCGCCTTGCCTACCAGCGTTGAGCGGGACGGGCGGCTGGCGCCGCCCGCTGCAATCTTGAACACCGCATCGTGAAGCTCCGCCTTGCCCTGCGCCTCGCGCGCGTCATGGTCCACCTGGTGGCGGGCCTGGCGACTTGCGCCATCGTCTTCCCGCTGGCCTCCAAGGCCCTGCGCGAGCGCCTCACGCGGCGCTGGTCGCGCAAGCTGGTGGGCATCTGCCGCGTCACTGTCGAAATGGCGCCGGGCGCGCCCGTGCTCGAGCATGCGCTGGTGGTCGCCAACCACGTCTCCTGGCTCGACATCTTCGTCATCAACGCCCTGTATCCCTGCCGTTTCGTGGCCAAGGCCGAGATCCGCGCCTGGCCGGTGCTGGGCTGGCTGGCCGCGGCCGCCGGCACGGTCTTCATTGCGCGCGGCAACCGGCGCGAGCTGCGCCACATCTTCAAGGGCATCGTCACGGTGCTGGCGCAGGGCCAGCGCGTGGCTTTCTTCCCCGAAGGGACGACATCAAGGCAGGGCGAGGTGCTGCCCTTCCACGCCAATTTGTTCGAGGCCGCGATCGATGCCAGGGTCGCCGTGCAGCCCTACGCGCTGTCGTATGTCGACGCGGCAGGCCGCAGCCACCCCTCGGTCGACTACACCGGCGACACGACGTTTGTGGACAGCATGTTCCGGATCCTGGAAGGCGAACCGGTGCGCGCGCGCCTGCAGGCGCTGGCGCCGATCGAAGGCGCAGGCGCCCACCGGCGCGAACTGGCCCAGGCCGCGCATGACGCCGTGGCCGAGGCGCTGCGCCGCTAGTCATAGCTGTGATTCATAAAAAGAATCACAGAGCAATAAATCATATATTGGACAACTCACAGCAAGCGCGTCACGCTGGTGCTTTGCACCATTGCCAGGATTGAGGAGACCAGCATGCCTGTTTATCGTTCCCGCACCACCACCCAGGGCCGCAACATGGCAGGCGCGCGCGCGCTGTGGCGCGCCACCGGCATGAAGGATGGCGACTTCGAGAAACCGATCATCGCGGTGGTCAATTCCTTCACCCAGTTCGTGCCCGGCCACGTGCACCTGAAAGACCTTGGCCAGATGGTCGCACGCGAGATCGAAGCCTCGGGCGGCGTCGCGAAAGAATTCAACACGATTGCGGTCGACGACGGCATCGCCATGGGCCACGGCGGCATGCTGTATTCGCTGCCTTCGCGCGACCTGATCGCCGACTCGGTCGAGTACATGGTCAATGCCCACTGCGCCGACGCGATGGTGTGCATCTCGAACTGCGACAAGATCACGCCGGGCATGCTGATGGCCGCGATGCGCCTGAACATCCCGGTGGTGTTCGTCTCGGGCGGCCCGATGGAAGCGGGCAAGGTGGTCAAGACGGTCGACAACGGCCAGAAGATCATCAAGCTGGACCTGATCGACGCCATGATCAAGGCCGGCGACAGCAGCGTGTCGGATGCCGACGTGCTCGAGATCGAGCGCTCGGCCTGCCCGACCTGCGGTTCGTGCTCGGGCATGTTCACGGCCAATTCGATGAACTGCCTGACCGAGGCGCTCGGCCTGGCGCTGCCGGGCAACGGCACCATCGTCGCGACGCACCTTGATCGCAAGGAGCTGTTCCTGCGCGCCGGCCGCCTGATCGTGGACATCGCCAAGCGCCATTACGAGCAGGACGATTATTCGGTGCTGCCGCGCTCGATCGCCAGCAAGGCCGCCTTCGAGAACGCGATGGCGCTGGACGTGTCGATGGGTGGCTCCACCAACACCGTGCTGCACCTGCTGGCGGCGGCGCACGAGGCCCAGGTGGAATTCACCATGGCCGACATCGACCGCATCTCGCGCAAGGTGCCCTGCCTGTGCAAGGTGGCGCCGATGACCGACAAATACCATATCGAGGACGTGCACCGCGCCGGCGGTATTTTCTCGATCCTGGGCGAGCTGGCGCGCGCCGGCCTGCTGGACACCTCGCTGCCGACCGTACACAGCGCGACCATGGGCGAGGCGATCGAAAAATACGACATCAAGCGCAGCGACGATCAATCCGTGCATCAGATGTTTCGCGCCGCACCGGGCGGCGTGCCGACCCAGGTGGCCTTCTCGCAGTCCGAACGCTTCGCCGGCAACGACCTCGATCGCAGCCTGGGCTGCATCCGCGACCGCGAGCACGCGTATTCGCAGGACGGCGGCCTGGCGGTTTTGTACGGGAACATCGCCGAGAAGGGCTGCATCGTGAAGACCGCCGGCGTGGACGAGAGCATCCTGGTCTTCTCCGGCAAGGCGCGCGTGTTCGAGAGCCAGGACGCGGCGGTGGAAGCGATCCTGGGCGATCTGGTTGCCGCCGGCGACGTCGTCATCATCCGCTACGAAGGCCCGAAAGGCGGCCCGGGCATGCAGGAGATGCTGTATCCGACCTCGTACATCAAGTCCAAGGGATTAGGTAAAGCCTGCGCGCTGTTCACGGACGGGCGCTTCTCGGGCGGCTCGTCGGGGCTGGTGATCGGCCACGCCTCGCCGGAAGCGGCCGAGGGCGGGGCGATCGGGCTGGTGGAGGAGGGGGACCTCATCGATATCGATATCCCGGCGCGCACGATCAATTTGCGCGTGAGCTTCGAGGAGCTGGCGCACCGGCGCGGCAAGATGGAAGACCGCGGGGCGGACGCCTGGATGCCGATCGGGCGCGAGCGCTATGTGTCGCAGGCGTTGCAGGCGTATGCGGCCTTGACGACGTCGGCGGATCGCGGGGCAGTGCGGGACATCACTCAGCTCCGCCGCTGAACCGTAGGGTGGGCGGGTCTCCCGCCCGCGCGTTCAAATCACGGTGATGCCGCCTGCGCGGCTGCTCTCCTACTGGTGGAACTGCTCACGTGTTCAACCAGTGGGCGATCAAACGCGACGCCATTTCACCCGATAGTTGAACGCGCGGGCGGCAAAGCCGCCCACCCTACGAAAAGCGGGGCACTGCCTACTTTTTGCCCCCATGCTCCCGATACTCCGGACAATCCACCTGCAACAGCGACCGGTCATCCAGGCACACCGCGGTCAGCTTCCCACCCCACACGCAGCCGCTGTCCAGCCCCACGAGGTTCGGTCGTAACACCAGCCCCAGCGCCGACCAGTGCCCGAACACCACCGTCACGTCAGCCGTGCGCCTCTGCGGCAAATCGAACCACGGCACCAGCCCCGAGCCTTCCGGTCCGCTCTCGCTTTCCTTGTGCAGGAAGTCCATGCGCCCATCCGGCGTGCACAGGCGCATGCGCGTGAGTGCATTGACGATGCAGCGCAGCCGCGCGATGCCGCTCAAACTGTCGTCCCACTGAGCCGGCTCGTTGCCGTACATCTCGCGCAGGAAATCGACCCAGCCGTCGCCGCGCAGCGTGGCCTCGACCTCGTGCGCCAGCGCCATCGTCTGCGCCGCGGTCCACTCGGGCGCGACGCCGGCGTGCACCAGCAGGTGGGCATCGACAAACATCGCCAGCGGGCGCCGGCGCAGCCAGTCGATCAGCGCGTCGCAGTCGGGGGCGGCCAGGATCTCGTCGAGCGTATCGGAACGGCTGGCGCGCTGCGCGCCGACCGCCACCGCGATCAGGTGCAAATCGTGGTTGCCCAGCAGGGCTTCCACCAGGCCGGGATGCGCATCCGCCAGCGCCTTCATGCGGCGCAGGGCAGTCAGCGATTCCGGGCCCCGGTTGATCAGGTCGCCGACGAACAGGATGCGCGACTGCGCCGGCCCGTGGCTGCGCGCATCCTCGTGGATGCGTTCGATCAGGAGTTGGGCTTCGTGGGCACAGCCTTGCAGGTCGCCGATGGCGTAGGTTCTCATGTTGTTCTTATCGATGGTGAGGCAGCGCTGCATTGGTGCGGAAGCCGCATGCTTTTGCGGATACTAAATGATTTCGACACCCCCTGCAGCGGATATCGCGGTGCGCACGGCATCGTTCCGGTTTCACCGTCAAACAGTGCGCGAATTTGATCGAATCGAAGCGCGCGCCACGGAATCCATTCCGGCGCCGGAGCGGCTCATCTATTCCGGTACAATGCGACCACATCCATTGATAAGAGTGCCGTGGTTTTTTCGCGGAGTCGAAGCGGAAACGACTCACCTGATTGCACCGAAAGAATAATAAATGTTCTCCTTTTTTGTCAGTTTCGTCTCCTGTGCGCTGCTGACCCTGCTTGTGATTAAGCTTGCGAAGCGCAATGGCGCGGCGCTCGACAACGATTATGGCGGCGTACAGAAATTCCATTCCCATGCGGTCGCGCGCATTGGCGGCGTGCCGATCTATCTCGCCACCGTCATCACGGGCGCCGTGTCGGTGATGCGCCAGCCGTCGCTCGGGCCGTGGCTCGCTCCTTTGCTTGGATGCGCCTGCATTGCAATGGCGGGCGGTATCGTCGAAGACTATACGGGCAAGGTGTCGCCGGCGCGCCGGCTTCTGCTCACGATGCTCGCCGCGCTGCTTGCGTATTACCTGCTCGGTGCAAAACTCGTGCGCATCGATTTACCCTGGGGCGTGTTGTCGCTGCAGCTCGACTGGATCGTCGTGCCGCTTACCGTGCTGGCGGTGGCGGGCATCGCCAATGCCGTCAACATCATCGATGGATTCAATGGCCTGGCCAGCGTGGTCAGTATTTGCATGCTGATGTCGCTGGCCTATGTGGCGCTGCAGGTGGACGACATGTTCGTGCTGGTGACGGCGCTGATGGTGGCAGGCGCCACCGCCGGTTTCCTGATCTGGAATTATCCGGTGGGTCTGATTTTCCTCGGCGACGGCGGCGCGTATTTCATCGGCTTCATGCTGGGCGAACTGGCGCTGCTGCTGGTGATGCGCAATCCGGAAGTATCCACCTGGTATGCCGCGCTGCTGCTGATTTATCCCGCATTCGAAACCATATTCTCCGCATACCGGCGCATGTTCGTGCGCGGTAAATCACCCGCGCTTCCGGACGGAATTCACCTGCACAGTTTAATATTCCGGCGTATCGTGCAATGGACGGTGGGTCCGCGTGAAGCGCGCGCATTGATGAAACGGAACGCGCGCACTTCGCCTTATCTATGGCTGTTTTCACTGATGGCCGTAATTCCCGCTACCGTGTTCTGGAAAAATACAAGCGTACTGATCTTCTTCAGCTTGTTGTTTATAATCAGTTACCTGTGGTTATATGCGCGTATCGTTCGATTTAAGTCGCCACGCTGGCTTTTTTTACACAAGAAAGACGGTAAATAACACTTCATGTAGTATATTGCGACAATTGGTGAGTTTCACCGTACTTGCATCAACCTCTGTATCAACCTTTACCTATTGAGGGAACGAAGATGGATCTGTCTAATATGTCGGTAGGCGATATGCGCAACCTGCAAGAACAAATCAAGCAGGAAATGAAGAAGCGCGAAGTGCAGGAAGTGCAAAAGGCACGTGAACAAATCCTGGCAATCGCGCAGAGCGTCGGCGTGCCCCTCAAGGACCTGCTGGCGACCGGCGGCCGTAGCAATGCGACCAAGGGTAATTCCGTGGCCGTGCGTTTCCGTCACCCTGACAATGCATCGCAGCAGTGGACCGGCCGTGGCCGCCAGCCGAAATGGGTCAAGGAATGGGTCGAAGGCGGCAAGTCGATCGACAAGCTGCGCGTGTAGTCCCGGCCGGCATTGCCGGCCAAGAGCCTTAGCGCTCGTAATATGTAGCAGGCGGTCCGCCCGATTCCCAAAGGGCGCCGCTTGCCGCTACAATAGCGGTTATTATCTTTTCACTCATTCCCGCGTCGACGCCTTGCCGTCACAGGCTGCAGTTGCGATTGCTGCTGACCCCACGCGACTCTTATCCCAGGAAATCATGGTTGCTCTCTCCAAAACGATCTTCAAGGCTTATGACATCCGTGGCGTCATCGACAAGACGCTGGACGAAGGTATCGCACGCCACATCGGCCGCGCCTTCGGCGCCGCCGCCCTGGCCAAGGGCGAGCGCACTGTCGTGATCGGCCGCGACGGCCGCCTGTCGGGCCCAAGCCTGACGGCTGCCCTTAGCGAAGGCCTGCGCGATGCCGGCGCGGACGTGATCGACCTGGGCATGGTCGCCACCCCGATGGTGTACTTCGCCACCAATGTGCTCGGCACCCGTTCGGGCATCATGGTCACCGGCAGCCACAACCCGCCGGATTACAACGGCTTCAAGATGGTCCTGGCCGGCGAAGCGATCCACGGCGAGGCCATCACCGGCCTGCACGACAGCATCGCAGCCTACGACGGCAGCATCGCCGCGCAGCGTGGCGGCTACAGCACCCACGACATCCGCGCCGCCTACCTCGAGCGCATCATTGGCGACGTCAAGGTGTCGCGCCCGATCAAGATCGCGGTCGACTGCGGCAATGGCGTGGCCGGCGCCTTCGCCGGGGACCTGTACCGCGGCATGGGCTGCGAAGTCGTCGAACTGTTCTGCGAAGTGGACGGCACCTTCCCGAACCACCACCCGGACCCGGCGCACCCAGAAAACCTGCAGGACCTCATCAAGGCCCTTCAGGACACCGACGCCGAAATCGGCCTGGCTTTCGACGGCGACGGCGACCGCCTCGGCATCGTCACCAAGGACGGCCAGATCATCTTCCCGGACCGCCAGATGATGCTGTTCGCAGCCGACGTCCTGTCGCGCAACCCGGGCGGCGAAATCCTGTACGACGTCAAGTGCACGCGCCACCTCGGCCCGTGGATCGAGCAGCACGGCGGCAAGCCCCTGATGTGGAAGACCGGCCACTCGCTGGTCAAGGCCAAGCTGAAAGAAACCGGCGCCCCGCTGGGCGGCGAAATGAGCGGCCATATCTTCTTCAAGGACCGCTGGTACGGCTTCGACGACGGCCTGTACGCCGGCGCGCGCATGCTCGAGATCCTGACCAAGGAACAGGATCCGTCGACGCTGCTCAACAGCCTGCCGATCGCCAGCAGCACCCCGGAACTGCACCTGCACCTGAAAGAGGGCGAGAACTTCACGCTGATCGACAGCCTGCGCGCCAACGCCACTTTCCCTGGCTCGGACAGCGTCAACGACATCGACGGCCTGCGTGTCGAATACCCGGACGGCTTCGGCCTGGCGCGCTCGTCGAACACGACCCCGGTCGTGGTGCTGCGCTTCGAAGGCGAGACCCCGGAAGCCCTGGCGCGTATCCAGCTTGAATTCCGGCGCGTGATCCTGGCCGCCAAGCCGGACGCTCAACTGCCTTTCTGAGCGAATGGGTGAGGAAAAGCGCTTGAAGATCCTGCTGGTGCGCGTGTCGTCGCTGGGCGACGTGCTGCACAACCTGCCGATGGTGGCCGACATCCTGCGCCGCCATCCAGGCGCGACGATCGACTGGGTGGTGGAAGAGGGCTATCAGAGCCTGGTGCGCCTGCACCCGCAGGTGCGCAAGATCATCCCGTGGGCACTGCGCCGCTGGCGCAAGAGCCTCGGCAAGCTTGAGACCCGGGCCGAGATCAAGGGCTTCTTCCGCACTCTGCGCGAGGAAGAATACGACTACGTGTTCGATACCCAGGGCCTGCTCAAGACCGGCATCATCATGGGCGCCGCACGCGTACGCCGCGGCGGCAAGAAGGTCGGCCTGGCCAATGGCAGCGAAGGCTCGGGCTACGAAGGCATCTCGCGCTTTTTTCACACCGACAGCATCCCGCTCGACCCGCGCACCCATGCGGTAGCGCGCGGCCGCATGGTGGCCGGCGCCGCGCTGGGCTATCCGATAAACACCGCACCAGACTTCGGGCTGCCGGCGCCCCAGGGCGCCCAGCGTCCGGCCTTCCTGCCGCCTGACGACTACGCCGTGTTCTTCCACGGTACCGCGCGCGACGCCAAAAAGTGGCCGCACGCGGACTGGATCGCGCTGGGGCAGGCGCTGGCCCCGATGCCGGTGCTGCTGCCCTGGGGCTCGCAGTCCGAACTGGAGGATGCGCAATCGCTCGCCAGCGCGCTGCCGAATGCGCGCGTGCTGCCCAAGCTGTCGATGATGGATGCGGTGGGCGTGGCCCAGCATGCGCGGCTTGCCGTCGGCGTCGATACCGGCCTGACCCACATCGCGGCCGCTTTCGTGCGCCCGACCGTGGAAATCTATTGCGATTCGCCCAAGTGGAAGACCGAGGGCAACTGGTCGGACCGTATCGTCAACCTGGGCGACATGGGCATGCCACCATCCGCGCCGGAAGTCATCGCGGCCGCACGCCGGCTGCTGGAGACGAGTTGATCCGGCTCCTGTATTCGCTGGCCTGGTGGCTGGCGCTGCCGGTCGTGCTGGGCCGCCTGTGGTGGCGCGGGCGCCAGGAGCCCGGCTATCGCGCCCACTGGCGCGAGCGCCTCGGCTTTCCTGGCGCCGCGCCATCGACCGGGCAGACGCTGTGGGTGCATGCCGTCTCGGTGGGCGAAACCCGCGCCGCCGAACCGCTGGTCGAAGCGCTGCTTGCCGCTTACCCCGATTCCCGCATCCTGCTCACCCACATGACGCCGACCGGCCGCGCCACCGGCCGCTCGCTGTTTGGCCACCATGGCGAGCGCGTCGTGCAGTCCTACCTGCCTTACGACACCGGCTTCATGGTCGCGCGCTTCCTGCGCCGCTTTGCACCGCGCGTGTGCATCCTGATGGAGACCGAGGTGTGGCCGAACCTGGTCGCCGGCTGCGCGAAAGCGGGCGTGCCGGTGGCGCTGGTGAATGCGCGCCTGTCCGAGCGTTCGCTGCGCAGCGGCCGCAAGATGGGAACCTTGATGACCGATGCTGCCCAGGCCATTACCCTGGTTGCGGCGCAGACCGAATTGGACGCCGAACGCATCCGCTCGCTTGGCGCCCCGCAGGTGGCGGTCACCGGCAGCATCAAGTTCGACGTGGTGCCACCAAGCGCAGCGCTGGAGAAGGGCGCATGGTTGCGCGAGCAAATCGGCGCCCGCCCGGTATTCCTGTGCGCCAGCACGCGCGAGGGCGAGGAAGCCCTGATCCTCGATGCGTGGCAGCGCGCGGTGGACAAGCCGGCCAATGCGCTGCTGGCGATTGTACCGCGCCATCCGCAGCGTTTCGACGAGGTCGAGAAGATGATCGGGGCGCGCGGCTTGAGCGTGATGCGGCGCTCGAAGATCGACAAGGGCATCGGCAATGCCAAGGTGCTGCTGGGCGATTCGATGGGCGAGATGTTCGCCTACTTCGCTGCCTGCGATTGCGCCTTCATCGGCGGCAGCCTGATGCCGCTGGGCGGCCAGAACCTGATCGAAGCCTGCGCGCTCGGCAAGCCGGTACTGGTTGGCGAACACACGTTCAATTTCGCGCAGGCGACCGATGAGGCAGTGCTTGATGGCGCTGCGCTGCGGGTGCCGGACGCCGACGCCCTGATGGCGGCCGCCATGCGCCTGCTGGAGGACGATGCGGCGCGCGCACGCATGGGCGCGCACGCACTCGCGTTCGCTGGCCGCCACCGCGGCGCCACCCTGCGCACTGTTGAACTCCTGCGACAATTAATCAGCTAGGTTTTGCTACCATTCCGGGTTCGAGCTCGGATATAACAAGGGGATGCGTATGTTGTCGTTTAATCACCCGAGGCCCGTCAACAGCAACAAGCCTGTCGCCATGCTGGTACAACAGCAGGCCGACGACAAGCTGCTGCACGTGCCCGTGAGTGACGGCCCTGTGGACCTGCCGGTTCCGCTTTCCGCTGCTCTACCAGTCCCCTTATCCGAACTGCATTTTTTCGTGCGCTACACGCTGGGCGAATACCTCAGCTTCATGTGGCAGCACGGCGGCTTCCTGATCCGCCGCCGCCGCATCCGCTGGCCAGCCAGCCTCTACCTGCGCTTCAAGAGCACCCTGAGTGCGGCCCTGCATTTCGTCCTGCTCGGCCGCGGCCGCCGCACCTATGAATTCACCATCGACCAGCACGGCATCGTGCGCACCAGCGGTGGCGTCACGCTGATCGGCTGGGAAGACGTGATCGGGGTGCGTACGTATTCGCGCGGGTTCATGATGGTGCTGAAGCGCGGGACGCTGCCGATTCCGTACCGGTGTCTGTCGGAGGTGCAGCTGGAGGCGATGAAGGAGTTGGCGGCAGCGAGGCGGGATTCGCTGTTGTAGGGTGGGCAGATTCTGCCCACGCGGTGATAGCTAGCGGTTGAATAGCCGCACGGGCTGCAGTACCGTAATTTGAACGCGTGGGCGTAATTCCGGGCATTGCCCGAAATTACCCTGCCCACCCTACGGGTCACGACAGATCCCATTAATCCGTTAATGGCACCGGCTTTCCCCGATGGATCGGCTAGTCGGTAAACAACACCGGCATCTCATGCGAGCGCTTGCGCAGCGCCAGCCGCGCCCCGTCATAATCCGGATACACCTCGCCCACCGTGGCCCAGAACGCGGGGCTGTGGTTCATCTCGCGCAGGTGCGCCAGTTCGTGCGCCACGACGTAGTCGACCAGCGACAGCGGATAGTGCACCAGCCGCCAGTTCAGGCGGATATTCCCTTCAATCGTGCATGAACCCCAGCGCGTACCTGCCGAGGACAGCGCAAACGCGGTATAGCTCACGCCCAGGCGCGGCGCGAAGTGGTCGAGGCGCTCCTTGAACAGGCGCCTGGACTCGGCCTGGAACCACAGCTTGACGCGTTCCTTGAGCTGCCATTCCGACAGCCCCGGCACCACGCCGATCCACAGCTCGTTATTCACCGCGTCGAATTCGCAGTGGCTGCGCGTGGCTTCTTCCAGGCGCAGGGTGATCTCGCCACCGAGATAGGGCAGGCGGGCGCCATCCTTCCATTCCACCGGCAGGCGTTCCTGGCGCTGGGCGCGGCGCTCGCCGCGTTCGAGCAGTTTGGTGAGGATCCAGCGGCCCTTGGCGCGGATTGCGTTGTCGATGTCGGCTTGGGCGCAGCGGCGGGGCGCGGTCACGCGCAGGCCGTCGTCGTCGATCATGAAGCCGATCGAGCGGCGGGCGGAGCGGCGCAGGGCGTAATCGACGGTGTGGGCGCCGAGGACGATGCGCTTGAGCGGCGGCTCGTCCATCCCTACGGGCGGGGAAGGAAGCAGGTTGCGCGGCGCCGGGGGCGGCGCCTTGAACAGGTGCTGGGCCGGCGGCGCAGGTTTATCCGCCGGCTTGAGCGCGGCGAAGAATTCCTGGGCAAACAGCTCGAGCTGGTGGCCGTCGATCTTCGGGGAGGTCATGGCTTGCTGCGCTTGCAAATCCCTGATCTGGGCGCTGACCTCGCTCAGCCACCTTTGTAGACGTGGGGCGAAATGACGCGCATTTCCGATTCTATCCAATTTTCGACCTCTTGCATCATGCTCTCGGGGGTGTGACTGTCTGGCGAAATCGGTTTGCCGATCGAGACCGTAATCAGTCCCGGGCGTTTGATGAACGAGTTCTTCGGCCAGCATTCACCTGAATTATGCGCGATCGGCACGACAACGGTTTGGGTTTCGACAGCCAGCCGCGTACCGCCGCTTTTGTACTTGCCCTTCTGGCCGACCGGGATGCGGGTCCCTTCGGGGAACATGATGATCCACTGGCCATCGGCGAGGCGGCGCTTGCCATGACGGACCACGTGGGCGAAGGCGTTCTTGCCCTGCTTGCGGTCGATCGGGATCATGCGCAGCAGCGCCATGGCCCAGCCGAAAAAGGGGATGTACAGGATCTCCTTCTTGAAGACGAATACCAGCGGGCGCGTGAGGTTCGGCAGCAGGGCGATCGTTTCCCATGCCGACTGGTGCTTCGACAGGACGATGGCCGGGCTGTCCGGCAGGTTGTCGTAGCCCTTGAATTCGTAGCGGATCCCGCAGATCACCTTCGCACACCAGATCATGAAGACATTCCAGCGCGAGGTCACCCAGAAGCGTTTGTTGTAGGGCAGCGGCGCGGCCAGGAAGCATACACAGGCCCACACGACGGTGGCCACGATCATGACGATCTTGAAGAGCAGGGAACGCAGGAACAGGGTGAAGGTTTGCAAAGGGGCTCCGGACGGAATTCGGTATTGGTTATTCTGGCCGCTGTACCGCGGTCTTGAGGAAGGCATTCACCATCGAGGCCAGGTCGGGGAAGACCTGGGTGCCAGGTGGCAGGCCGCCGGTGGCCTGGGTCTTCTCGCCCTTACCGGTCAGGACCAGGTAGGGCACGCAGCCCATGATGAAGCCGGCCTGCAAATCGCGCAGCGAGTCGCCCACGGTGGGAACGCCCTTCAGGTTCATCTTGAAGCGCTTGCTGATCTCTTCGAACATGCCGGCCTTGGGCTTGCGGCAGTCGCAGTTGTCGATCGCGGCATGCGGACAGAAGAAAATGGCGTCGATGTCGGCGCCCACCAGCTGGGCGCTGGCATGCAGCTTTTGATGGATCGCGTTCAGGGTCGGCATGTCGAACAGCTCGCGGGCGATGCCGGACTGGTTCGAGGCGACGACGACCCGGTAGCCCGCCTGGTTCAGGCGGGCGATCGCTTCAAGCGAGCCGGGAATGGGGATCCATTCCGCCGGCGACTTGATGAAGTCCGGCGAATCGTGGTTGATGACCCCGTCCCGGTCCAGGATGATGAGCTTCATGGCCCGTACCTTATCAGCTTACGTCGCCAATTTCGAGATATCGGCGACACCATTCATCATGCCGTGCAACTGCGACAACAGCGCCAGGCGATTGTTGCGGAGCAGGAGGTCGTCGGCCATCACCATCACGTCGTTGAAGAAGGCGTCGACGTCGTCGCGCAACTGGGCCAGGGTCTTGAGCGTGCCGGTGAAGTCGCCGCGCGCAAACGCCGCATCGACGTCAGGGCGCACGCGCGCAATCGCCGCGGCCAGGTTCTTCTCGGCCTGTTCCTTCAGCAGCTCCGGCTTGACCTCGCCAATGGCGGCCTCGGTCTTCTTCAGGATGTTGGTGATGCGCTTGTTGGCGGCTGCCAGCGATGCGGATTCCGGCAGCGCGGCAAAGGCCTGCACCGCTTCCAGGCGCTGGACGACGTCGTCGACGCGGTCCGGGTTCTGGGCCAGCACGGCTTCGACTTCGTTCGGCGAGAAGCCGCGCTCGCGCAGCATGCCGCGCAGGCGGTCGAGCATGAAGGCTGTGACTTCCGCACGTGGATCCTTGAAAGCGCTTTGTCCTTCGAACACGGCCACCGCTTCACCCAGCAAGTCGGAAATCGACAGCGGCAGGCGCTTCTCGACCAGCATGCGCATCACGCCCAGGGCGTGGCGGCGCAGTGCGAACGGATCCTTCTCGCCGGTCGGCTGCAGGCCGATGGCCCAGATGCCGACCAGGGTCTCGAGCTTGTCGGCCAGCGCGGCGGTGAGGCCGGTGTTGGTCGACGGCAGGGTGTCTCCGGCGAAGCGCGGCTGGTAGTGCTCGGACGCGGCCAGGGCGACTTCCTCGTGCTCGCCATCGTGGCGCGCGTAATAGGTGCCCATGATGCCTTGCAGCTCAGGGAACTCGCCCACCATGTCGGTCAGGAGGTCGGCCTTGGCCAGGCGTGCACCGCGTTCGGCCAGCGGCACGTCGTAGCCAAGGCGGCGCGCGATGCTGGTGGCCAGGATGGTGACGCGCTCGGTGCGGTCGAGCTGGGTGCCCAGCTTGTTGTGGTAGACCACGCTCGCCAGCAGCGGCAGGCGCGATTCCAGGGTCTTCTTCTTGTCCTGCTCGAAGAAGAACTTGGCGTCCGACAGGCGCGGGCGCACCACACGCTCGTTGCCGCCGACGATCGCGGTCGGGTCGCTTGTCTCGATGTTCGAGACGATCAGGAAGCGCGAACGCAGCTTGCCCGCGGCATCGGTCAGCGCAAAATACTTTTGATTGGTTTGCATCGTCAGGATCAGGCATTCCTGCGGCACGGCCAGGAATTCGTCCTCGAAGCGGCATTCGTAGACCACCGGCCATTCGACCAGCGCGGCCACTTCATCCAGCAGCGATTCCGGCATCAGGACCTTATCAAGGCCGGCTTTGTCCAGCAGCTGGCGGCGGATGCTTTCCTTGCGGCCTTCGGCACTTGAAATCACCTTGCCTTCGCTTTCCAGCACGGCGCCATAGTTGTCGGCGTGCGGGATGGCGATGGCCTGGCCATGCGACAGGAAGCGGTGGCCCATGGTCTGGCGGCCGGCGTCGAGGCCCAGCAGCGTGAGCGGCAGCACCTGTTCGCCGTGCAGGGCGAGCAGCAGGTGCACCGGGCGCACGAACTGCACGGTGGCGCCGTCAGGGCGCTGGTAGCTCATGAGCTTCGGGATCGGCAGCTTGGCGACCGCGTCAAGCAGCACGTCTTGCAGGCCGCCGGCAAGGGCGCTGCCGCTTGCGGTGTAGGTATAGAAGAAGGATTCTGCCTTGCCGTCCTGGGCGCGTTCGAGGTCGGCTACTCCTAGGTCCGGGAAGCCCAGCGCTGCCAGCTTCTTGGCCAGCGGCGCGCTCGGGTTGCCGTCCTTGTCCAGCGCGACGCTCACCGGCAGCACCTTTTCGCGCATGGATTTGTCGGGCGAGGTGGCTGCTACATTCGTGATGGTCACCGCCAGGCGGCGCGGGGTGGCGTGAGGCGTGACGACGCTATCAAGCGCGAGGAAATCGCGCGCCTTCAGGCCGTTGGCAATGCCGTTCGCAAAAGCGGCGCCGAGTTTGACGAGCGCTTTCGGCGGCAGTTCTTCGGTCTGGATTTCGACGAGGAGAGTCTGGTTCATGGTGTGTTCTGTTCTATTCCGGTCGGCTTAAGCGGCGGCTTGGTCGGCGGGTACGGTCGGCAGCATCGGGAAGCCGAGCTTCTCGCGCGAGTCGTAATAGGCCTGCGCCACGAGGCGCGACAGCGTGCGCACGCGGCCGATATAGGCGGCGCGCTCGGTCACGGAAATGGCGCCGCGTGCGTCGAGCATGTTGAAGCTGTGCGAAGCCTTCATGATCTGCTCGTAGGCCGGCAGGGTCAGCGCCAGTTCGACCAGGCGCTTGGCCTCGGATTCGTGATTGGCGAAGGCCTGGAACAGCAGCTCGGTATTGGCGTGCTCGAAGTTGTAGGTCGACTGCTCGACTTCGTTCTGGTGGAAGACGTCGCCGTATTTCAGCGTCTTGGTCTCCGGTTCGCCGGCCGCACCGTTCTCTTCCCACGTAGTCCAGACCAGGTCATACACGTTCTCGACGCCCTGCAGGTACATCGCCAGGCGCTCGACGCCATAGGTGATCTCGCCCAGCACGGGCTTGCAATCGAGGCCGCCGACCTGCTGGAAATAGGTGAACTGCGTGACCTCCATGCCGTTGAGCCAGACTTCCCAGCCCAGGCCCCAGGCGCCCAGGGTCGGGCTTTCCCAGTCGTCCTCGACGAAGCGCACGTCGTTCTTCTTCAGGTCCAGGCCCAGCGCCTCGAGCGAACCGAGGTAGAGCTCGAGGATGTTTTCCGGCGCCGGTTTCAGCACCACCTGGAACTGGTAGTAGTGCTGCAGGCGGTTCGGGTTCTCGCCATAGCGGCCGTCCTTCGGGCGGCGCGACGGCTGCACGTAGGCGGCGCGCCACGGCTCGGGGCCGATCGCGCGCAGGAAGGTACCGGTGTGGAAGGTGCCGGCGCCGACTTCCATGTCGTAAGGCTGCAGCAGTGCGCAGCCCTGCTTGTCCCAATAGGATTGCAGGGTCAGGATGATTTGTTGGAATGTGAGCATCTTGTAGGGGGCGGCGCGGGGATGAAGCCGCAGACACGGTTAATTTGCCAAATGACTAATTCTACTGAATTTTGGCGGGACGCTGGGGAGCGATTCAGCTCAGCCGTTCGAATAAGGGAGTTTTTCGTAGGGTGGGCGGGTATCCCGCCCACGCGGTGATCGTTATCGGCTCCGATCACGGGCTCGATGATCCTGCTGCCAACAATCACCGCGTGGGCGGCGAAGCCGCCCACGCTACGGTTTACGACTGCGGAAACGCCGGCCGGCGAACCACGCGCCACCCAGCATCAGTGCGCCGAGCAGCAGGAAAGCCAGGTTACCGAAGCGGATATACGGCGTGAACCCTTCGGTGCCGCGCACCGTGGCGGTCAGTACGCCGCGGCCGTAGAAGGGCAGCTGCTGCACGATGTTCCCGCGTGCGTCGATGATGGCGGTGGCGCCGTTATTCGTCGAGCGCAGCATCGGGCGGCCGGTTTCGATCGAACGCATCTGCGAAATTTGCAGGTGCTGCGGGATCGCCACCGATTCGCCATACCAGGCCAGGTTCGACACGTTCAGCAGCAGTGTCGCCGGCTTCGGCGCATTGCGCAGCTGGGCCGCGATCTCTTCGCCGAAGGCGTCCTCGTAGCAGACATTCGGCAGCACCAGCTGGTCCTTGACCGGGAAGGGCGCCTGCAGGGCCTTGCCGCGGGTCTGGTCGCCCAGCGGGATGTTCATCAAATCGGTAAACCAGCGGAAGCCTGGCGGGATGAATTCGCCGAAGGGCACAAGGTGATGCTTGTCGTATCGGTAAGGTGCGGCTCCCGGACCGAAGGCGATGACGCTGTTCGCATACTGGGTCGGGCTGTCCATCATCGGGATGCCGAGCATCAGGTGGCTGCGGGTCTGGACTGCGAAGCCCTGCAGCGCAGCCAGGTAGTCGTCGGGAAGCTGGTAGGGCGTGACCGGGATCGCGGTTTCCGGCGTGGCGATCAGGTCGGCCGGCGCCGCCGTGATCATGCCGCGGTAGCGTTCGATGATGTCCACCAGGTAGGCGGCGTCGAATTTCTGGTCCTGGCGCACGTCGCCCTGCAGCAGGCGTACCGTCACGGGCTGGCCGACGTCCTGGGTCCAGTGGATTTGCTTCAGGCCGAATCCGGCCGCCATGACCGTGGCGAGCAGGCCAAGGACATGCCAGCGCCGTTTGCGCTGGGTGAGCATGGCCAGGCAGCCCGCGCACACGGCGGCGGCGACGCCGACGCCGTACACGCCCACCAAAGGCGCATAGCCACCAAGGGGCGAGACGTTGTGGGCGTAGCCCGAGGAAGCCCACGGGAAGCCGGTAAACACCCAGCCGCGCAGCCATTCCGACACGCCCCAGGTGGCGGGCAGTGCCAGCAGCACGAAGGCAGTCACCGGCAGCGACCATTTGCGGCGCAGCCAGCTCGCGGCGCCGCCGGCAAAGGCGCCGAACAGGCCCATGTACAGGCCCAGCAGGGCGATGGAAATCGCGCCGAGGATGGCGGGCAGGCCGCCGAAACGGGTCACGGCAATGTACAGCCAGTGCATGCCGGCCACCGACCAGCCGAAGCCGAACGCCCAGCCGAGGAACAGGCCATGGCGCGGCGAGTTCTCGACGCCGACCCGGTAGAAGAAATAGGCGAGCGCCAGGAACTGCACCGGCCACCAGCCGAAGGGTTCGAACGAGAACAGGGAGAGGGCGCCGGCAAGCGCCATCAGTACCAGCGCTTTGGGCGAGGGCGTGGCGGGACGTGCGACCGGATCAGCAATAAGGGGTTTGGTACGTTGGCGCAGCATTAGAGGGCCTAATCAGTCGCGGTCGTCCTGGGCGTAAGGCAGCTTTTCGACGAGTAAAACGTGGATCTGGCGCGCGTCGGCGCGCAGCACCTCGAAGCGCAGGCCCTCCAGGTCGAAGACTTCACCCTTGTGCGGCATGCGGCCCAGGTGGCTGGCCACCAGGCCGCCGATGGTGTCGGCGTCGTCCTCGGACAGGTTGGCGCCGATCTCTTCATTGAACTGCTCGATCTCGGTCAGCGCCTTGACGCGCCAGCGCAGGCCGAGCTGGCCTTCCTTGATCGACAGGACGTTGTCTTCTTCTTCGTCGAAGTCGTATTCGTCCTCGATGTCGCCGACGATCTGCTCGAGCACGTCCTCGATGGTGATCAGGCCGGCCACGCCGCTGTACTCGTCGACGACGATGGCCATGTGGTTGTGGTTGGCGCGGAAATCGCGCAGCAGCACGTTCAGGCGCTTCGATTCCGGGATGAAGATGGCAGGGCGCAGCATGGCGCGCACGTCGAAGGATTCTTCGGCGTAGTAGCGCAGCAGGTCCTTGGCCAGCAGGATGCCGACCACCTTGTCGCGTTCGCCCTCGATGGCAGGAAAGCGCGAGTGTTGCGTCTCCATCACGATCGGCAGCCATTCCTCGATGGGTTTGGTGATGTCGATGACGTCCATCTGGGAACGCGGGACCATGATGTCGCGCACGGACAGGTCGGATACCTGGAACACGCCCTCGATCATCGAGAGTGCGTCGGCATCGATCAGGTTGCGTTCGTGGGCTTCGTGCAGCACTTCGAGGAGTTCTGCGCGATTTTCAGGTTCGGGGGAAATCAGTGCGGTCAGCCGTTCAAACAGCGACCGGTGGGGTTTGGCGTCCGATCGGACGTCACTGGGATACTCGGGCATAGTTGGCGTGAAGCCGTTGTTGCGATGGGTATAGGATACACCAAAAGGGCGTAGGGCTGAATTCGGGTGCCGCTGCTGAGCTGGTTTTCGTAGGGTGGGCGGCTTGTAACCCGGCCCACTGGCCCCGGTTACCCCACGCGGTGATAGTTAGCGCAGGAGAACCCGCATCGCGTCCGTGCTAACGCCGTTTGACCGCGTGGGCAGGAAACCTGCCCACCCTACAAAAGCAGAGGTCAATCCGAATACGGATCCGGATACCCCAGCACTTCCATGATGTCGCGCTCGAACTGTTCCATTTCCTCGGCTTCTTCGTCGTGGTCGTGGTCATAGCCCTGGGCGTGCAGCACGCCGTGCACCACCAGGTGGGCCGCATGCTCCTCCACCGTCTTCTTCTGCTCGTCGGCTTCGCGCTGCAGCACGTCGGTGCACAGGATGATGTCGGCCTGGGTCGGGTCCTCGGCGCCCAGCTCTTCGCCTTCGTTATAGGCGAAGGTGAGGACATTGGTCGCGTAGTCCTTGCCACGGTAGGTGCGGTTCAGGGTCTGGCCTTCTTCCGCGTCGACGAAGCGGATGGTCAGCTCGGCGGGGCCGAGCAGCGCCGCCTGCACCCAGCGCTGCAGCATCTCTTCGGTCAGCTCTTTCTCGAGGCGCGTGTCGGCGTACTGGACTTCGAGGTCGAGATTATGTTTTTTTTCTTGCATTTTTCGTAGGTAGCGATTTGGGGAGGGCGGCCAGTTCCTCGATCGAGGCATTGCTCTCGTAGGCGTCGATGATACGGCCCACCAGCGGGTGGCGCACCACGTCCACGCTGGCGAACTGGGTGAATTTGATGCCGCGCACGTTCTTGAGCACGTGCATGGCATCGATCAGGCCCGAGCGCTGCGTCTTGTGCAGGTCGACCTGGGTCACGTCGCCCGTGATCACGGCCTTGCTGCCGAAGCCGATCCGGGTCAGGAACATCTTCATCTGCTCGACCGTCGTGTTCTGCGCTTCGTCCAGGATCACGAAAGCGTGGTTCAGCGTGCGGCCGCGCATGTAGGCCAGCGGGGCGATCTCGATGACCTGTTTCTCGAACATCTTCTGGGTGCGGTCGAAACCGAGCAGGTCGTACAGCGCGTCGTACAGCGGGCGCAGGTAGGGATCGACCTTCTGGCTCAGGTCACCCGGCAGGAAGCCGAGGCGCTCGCCGGCTTCCACGGCCGGACGGGTCAGGATGATGCGCTTGACCGCATCGCGCTCGAGCGCATCCACCGCGCAGGCCACGGCGAGATAGGTCTTGCCGGTGCCGGCCGGGCCGACGCCGAAGCTGATGTCGTGTTCGAGCACGGCGTTCAGGTATTCGATCTGGTGTGGGGTACGGCCGCGCAAATCGCTGCGGCGGGTCTTGAGCAGGGGGCTGACCAGCTCGGGCGTGGCGCCGTCCCCGGTGTCACCGGCATCTTCCGCGCCGTCCGGTCGCCCGCTCCTGGCACTGGCAGAGGCTGGTTCGTCCGTTGCCGCGGCGGTGCGCGGTTTCAAGCCGACACGCTGTTCCACCAGGGCCAATTGCACTTCTTCGATCGGCACGACCTTGTTGGCCACCGCATAGAAACGTTCGAGCAGTTCGACCGCGCGGTCGGCATTGGCGCCGCTGACGATGAATTTCTCGCCACGCCGGAAGACCGTCACGTCAAGCGCGGCCGAAATCTGGCGCAGGTTCTCGTCGAGCGGACCGCACAGGTGGGCAAGCCGCGTGTTGTCGAGCGGCTCGGGGATGAAATAAGAAGGCTGGGAGGGGGTATTTTTCAACTGGCTTTGGCTATCGTATGTGAGTCAGCGACGAGTTCGCCGCGCAGGAAGTAGTCATGGCTCGCGGTGATCCGCAGGTCGACCAGCTGGCCCACCAGGGACGGGCCGATCGCGTCTGGCGCAAAATGGACCACGCGGTTGTTCTCGCAGCGGCCCTGCAACTGGCCCGCGTCTTTCTTCGACGGGCCTTCGACCAGCACGCGCTGGACGGTGCCGACCATGGCCGCGCTGTACTTGCGGGTGTTGGCGTCGATCAGGGCCTGCAGGCGCTGCAAGCGCGCGAGCTTGACCTCATGCGGCGTATCGTCGTCGAGGTTGGCGGCCGGGGTGCCCGGACGCTTGCTGAAGATAAAACTGAAACTGTTATCGAAACCGACGTCCGCCACCAGCTTCATCATGGCCTCGAAATCGGCTTCGGTCTCGCCGGGGAAGCCAACGATGAAGTCGGAAGAAAAGGTCATGCTTGGGCGCACCGCACGGATGCGGCGGATGATCGATTTGTACTCGAGCCCGGTATAGCCGCGCTTCATGGCGCCGAGGATGCGGTCGGAACCGTGCTGTACCGGTAGATATATATGGTTCACCAACTGCGGGATCTTCGCGTAGGCGTCGATCAGGCGCTGGGTGAATTCCTTCGGGTGGCTGGTCACGTAGCGCAGGCGCTCGACGCCGGGGATGTCGGCGATATATTCCAGCAGCAGGGCAAAGTCGGCCATCTCACTGCCGGCCATGGCGCCGCAATAGGCATTCACGTTCTGGCCCAGCAGCATGATTTCCTTCACGCCCTGGGCGGCCAGGCCGGCGCATTCGGTCAGCACGTCCTCAAATGGGCGCGACACTTCCTCGCCGCGGGTGTAAGGCACCACGCAATAGCTGCAATATTTACTGCAGCCTTCCATGATCGACACATAGGCGACCGCGCCGTCGACCTTGGCAGGCGGCAAGTGATCGAACTTTTCAATTTCCGGGAAGCTGATGTCGACCTGCGCATTGCCGCTGCTGCGGCGTTCGCGGATCAGTTGCGGCAGGCGGTGCAGGGTCTGCGGGCCGAACACGACGTCCACGTGCGGCGCCCGGCGGACGATGGCCTGCCCCTCCTGCGATGCCACGCAGCCCCCTACGCCGATGACCAGGTCCGGCTTGGCGCGCTTGAGCGCCTTGAAGCGGCCCAGGTCCGAAAACACTTTCTCTTGCGCCTTTTCGCGCACCGAACAGGTGTTCAGCAGGATGACGTCGGCGTCTTCCGGCGTGTCGGTACGGACCAGTCCATCGGAGGCGCCGAGGACGTCCGCCATCTTGTCCGAGTCGTACTCGTTCATCTGGCAGCCGAAGGTTTTGATGAATACTTTTTTCTGCATGGAGTGCTGTGTAAGGAAAGGAGCTGGTGCCGGGGCAATACAAGGCGTCCAGTTTAGCGTAAATCCGCTGCTGCCCTCGAAACAGGCAAGTGTGCATCGACGGTTTATGCCGCTGGGAATGATTACTTTCTTAACCTAAAGTAATTATAATTATGCTCAGATTGTTAAATGTGCGATGATGTTTCTGGGCGAGAAATCGTCTACTTGAATCTGTCCGGATAAATTTATTTCCCTATGTAAATCAATGAGTTCGGTCTGACTTCTGATAGGAAAATTTATTGAAGAAATCTCTTGCGTGCGCCACAAATTATCCCCATGTGCTGAAATGTCTATGTGATAAGCTTTCCGCACGATAGCTTGATTTGAGACAATGAGTCACATGCGCTGCTCGGATGTACTGGTAGTGGATGAGCCTGATAATTTGTTTGAAATACAAGTTCGTATGCGGGGAGGTAACGCGGGGGCATGCGGTCCGGTACGTTTCTTAAGGGGATCTTCAGGTTCAGCCTGTTAAATCTCTGCAAGGTAGTCCGGGAACTGATGTTAAGGAGATCTAGCTTTAACAAAAGTTCGTAAGGGAACTATTTTAACCAACTAAAGAGGTAAACATCATGGCACAACAGCATCATGCTCTGTCTTCGCAAGAAAGCTACAATCCAAACCACCTGCTGGATATCCTGCTCGGCAAGATGCAACTGAAGAACGACGCTGCGCTGTCGCGCATGCTCGAAGTTGCGCCGCCGGTCATCAGCAAAATCCGCCACCACCGCCTGCCAGTCGGCGCCTCGCTGCTGATCCGCATGCACGAAGTGACCGGCATGAGCATCCGCGACCTGCGTGACCTGATGGGCGATCGCCGCACCAAATACCGCCTGTCGGACGCACAAGGCCGTCCTAAGCCAGAAGAGAAAGCAGCACAGGCCGCCGCAGCCGCAGCCGCCCAGCAGCAACAACCGCAACAGAACAACGAAACGACTCCGTCGTCCTCGTCCGGCAATTATGCTCACTAATGCCGCAGGCATGACAGCCGCGACTGTCATGCCTACGGTGTCAGCGAGCTGCGGCACCGCGCATTGAGCGCAGTGCCGCGCCGGTTCCTTCCGGCGTCTAATTCGGCGCCTTTTCGTCTTTCCCTTTAGCGTCTTGTCGACGCCTGCGATCGGCGTTTCCGATCAGCATCCCTGACTGGCGACCCCGCCGGCGCCCGTCTTCAGGCCATCAGGATGGCCGTCATCTCCTCGTACTGCAGCTCCGTGTCATGGAAAGCCTGCAGCCACGCGTCTTCCGTCATGCCCAATGCCGTCCAGGCCACCGCCGAAATGCGCGGCACCAGCTCGTCCGGATTGCCGGCCAGGTCCAGCGCATGCACGACCGCGCTCGCCACGTGCACGATCGTCGCCAGGAACCCGGCTCCCTGCGCGTCCGGCGTGTGGTGGAAGGCAATCGCCTGGCGCATGGTGTCGGAAAAATTCCAGTGCCCGGCCAGGGCCACGCCCGCATCGACGTGATCGATACCCAGCAGCGCGCGTTCGGCCTCGATCAGCTCGCAATCGTTCTTGTCGCGCAGCGCCAGCACCGCCTGGTAGCGTTCCGGGAAGCGCGCCACCAGTACCAGCCGTCCGATATCGTGGAGCAGGCCGGCCGTGAAGGCGTAATCCGGATTGAAGCGCACGCGCCGCGCCAGCACCCGCGCGCAGGCGGCGGTGGCAATCGAATGGCGCCAGAAGGCCTTGTCGTTGAAGCCGGGGCAGAGACCGGCCGGGAAACACCCGGTCAGCGCCGCCGCCGTGATCAGGTTGCGCGTGGTCTGGAAGCCCAGGAAGGTCATGGCCTGCTGGATGGTCGTGGCTTTCACCTGCAGCCCGAAGGCCGAGGAATTGGCCAGGCGCAGCGTCTTGGCGGTCAGCGCCGGATCGTTCGCCACCTTCTTTGCCAGCACGGCAATGTCGACGTCTTCCTGGTCGATGCTGCCCAGCAGTTCCATGACCACGGCCGGCAGCGAGGGCAGGTCCTCGACATTGCCGATCAACTCTTCGGTACGCACCGCATCGAGCGGCGCGCTCATGGCGCCACCCCGCGCTTGAGGCGGTAATCCTCGATATAACCCCGCAGCAGGCCGGTGGCCCAGTCGCCGTGGTCGTCGCGGTCGTTGCGGCGGAACAGGTGGTCGAGGCGCTGCTGGACCGACTCCGCGCTCGGCTGCTCCAGGGGAACCGCGCGCGCCACCGGCACCGCGGCGACGCCATGCCGCGCCAGCGAGGCGATCGTCGCTTCGCTCAGGACTGCACCCTGGGCCAGCAGCACATGGCCGTGCTCGTCGAGCAGCACGTCGGCCAGCACCATGCCGGGGAACAGGTGCGCCATGGGCACGAGTTCATAGGTATCGCTCATTGTTCCTCCTGTTATCAGCCGGGTGATCTTATCACCGGCCCGCCCGGCTGGTCGCTTGGTCGCGGCAAAGTCGCGTTCCCGCCGCGCTATATTTAAATGCAACAAAAAAAATGTTGTACGCTTTCAGGTTCGCGATCCGTGTCGCCTCTCATCAAGGACATCCATGAAACTCTACGTCAGCCCGGGCGCCTGTTCGCTTGCCCCGCATATCGCCCTCAACGCCGCCGGCCTGCCGTTCACGGTCGAACGCGTCAGCCTGAAGACGAAGGCCATTGCGAGCGGCGGCGACTTCCGCGATATCAACGCAAAGGGTTCGGTCCCGGCCTTGCAGCTGGACGACGGCAAGGTGCTGACCGAAGCGGCCGTGCTGCTGCAATACATCGCCGACCAAGCGCCAGCGGCGCAACTTGCCCCAGCCCTGGGTTCCTTCGAGCGCTACCAGCTGATGGAATGGCTCAATTACCTGGCGAGCGAATTGCACAAGCGCTTCACGCCCATCTTTACCCCTGGCTGCAGCGAGGAAGGCCGCGCCGCCGCCTGGGCCGGCCTGGCGCGTCCGCTTAACTACATCGCTGGCAAGCTGGACGGCGGCGAATTCCTGATGGGCAGCCAGTTCACCATCGCCGACGCTTATTTGTTCACGGTGTTGAATTGGGTCGGCTTCGCCAGGTTCAGCCTGGCTGACTGGCCGACCCTGCAAGCCTACCAGGCGCGCGTGGCCGCGCTCCCGGCCGTCCAGCAAGCGCTGCGCGCCGAAGGGCTGGCCTGATAGCCTGGCGTAAACGAAGCGCCATGCTGCTATCGCCTCAGGTAACATCGCGCCCATGACCAGCCACTGCTACGCCGCATTTTTGCGGGGAATCAATGTTGGGCGCGCCAAGCGGATCGCCATGGCCGACCTGTGCACGCTGGTCGAAGGGCTGGGCTATACCGGCGTGCGCAGTGTCCTGAACAGCGGCAACGTCGTCTTCCAGGCGCCGGGCACCACGGCCGGCGAGGCCGCCGCGGCAATCGAGGAAGCCCTCGTGCTCAAGCTGGGCGTGGCGGCGCGCGTCTTCGTGCTGGCGCACAGCGAGCTGTCCGAGGTCATCGACGGCAACCCCTTGCTCGACGTGGCGAATGATCACGCACGCTTGATCGTGTTCCTGCTGGGCGACCCCTCCCAACGCAACAAGCTGGCGGCACTCGACGGCAAGGACTGGGGCTGCGACCGGCTGGCGCTGGGCGCGCGCGCCGTCTATGTCTGGTGTCCGGAAGGGATGCTCGATAGCGCTGCGGCGACCGCGCTGGGGAAACAGCTGGGGGACACGACCACGTCGCGCAACTGGAACACATTAATGAAATTGCACGCCCTGTGCAGTGCAGCCTGACGCGCCGCGTCACGGCTACGTCATCCGCCTTCAGGCAAGCCGGGCAGGGCGCCCGGCCACACGGCCGCTACTAACGGCTATTTGAACTTCTCGCTGCTGCCGCGGCTCGCCTTGACGCCGATGAGGATCAGGCCCAGCAGCATCATGGCGAACACTTCCGGCTCGGGCAGTTCCGACATGTGGGCGGGTGGCGTCACGATGTCCTGGCGCTGGGTCACGGACAAATTGCGTACCGGCTGCTGGGCGCGTGCTGCGTCAGCATTATTTGCAGCGAGATCGATAACGGCGGCTTGCGCGGGACTGCCGAGGCAGATCATCAGCGCTGCTGCCAATGCGTATCTTTTCATAGCCGTTCCTCTTGCTGTTACTTGCATGCGGCCTGTGCAGCCCCATATAAACGGGACAGTACAATCCTCGAATTACATAATCAGCATACCAAAAACACATAAACCGTTGCGTTCAATTGGGTCTGATGAGTTGCAGAAAGAAGTCATCAGAATGCTGAAAGATGGATACTGTTGAGCTCAATCAATCGAATTCCTGGCTGTCGCGAATTTGCCTCGTGTAACCCTATCATTATTGCAATATTGAGCCTGCTTTGTAATGTCGTTTATGCAAAGGCAGGCGGTAATTTTGAGCATTAGATAAGTTTCGCTATCAGCTTTGCAATATATTCTATTGGCACACTTTCTATAATCGTCGAATTCACGATTTTTTTCGACGCGCGGTATACACCTCAGTTTTTTTTACAGGTATAGTCTTCGTATCCCATTGCCTTCGGGCATCAAAACAATACCAAACGTACACGTTTGGAGCTTGCGCGGCCCTCGCGCGCCGCAGCCGATCCCGCGAGACCACGCCGGCACGGCACCCTCGAAGTACCGTCGATGTCCGACCCAACTTTGCAAGAGATCAAACGATGCCGAATTTCGCCCGACTTCAAATTGCTTTCAAGAACCTTTACGTGCGCGTCGCCATCGCGGCGCTGCTTGGCGCGATCGCGGCGGTGGCAATCTGGAAATCGAATGTGCCCCAGGACCCGAGCCCGGTGGTGCACTCGCAGAACATTGCCGAGATCACCGAGCTGGCTATGAAGAAGGGCCGCCTGGACTACCTCTTGATCGCCAGGCCGCTGTCGGAGTCGCCGCGCTATGTCTACAAGTTCAAGGACGAGAGCGCACTGCACGTGGTCAAGGTGCCGAGCACCTCGCACCTGTCGCTCGAGCGCGAAGTGCTGCTCAAGAACGGGATCCCGTATTCGATCGCCAGGGACGACTACCTGGCCAGCCACCAGGCGGTGATGGACGAGGGCGAGACCGCGCTCGAGAAGACTGGTACCTTCCTGAAGAACTACGGGCTGACCATCGGTGTCGTGCTGCTGGTGCTGTACCTGCTGAAATTCGGCGTGCCGGGCATGGGCATGAGCGCTTCGGTGATCACCCCGGACAAGCTCAAGGGCAGCATGGACGACCTGATCGGCATGGAAGACATCAAGCAGGAAGTGCTGCACCTGGAAGACATGATCCGCAACCGCGACGAATACCAGTCGCACAATATCGACAAGCCATTCAATGTCATGCTGACCGGGCCTGCCGGTACCGGCAAGACCAAGCTGGTCGGCTACCTGGCCAAGCGCCTGAACCTGCCGCTGATCTCGGCCTCGGGTTCGGCCCTGGAATCGGGCTATGTCGGCGGCGGCTCGAAGGCGCTGAACGCTCTGTACCGCAAGGCTTGCGCCAAGGGCAAGTGCATCATTTTCCTGGACGAGGCGCAATCGCTGTTCATGCCGCGTGGCCGCAGCGAAAAGAAATGGGAAGACGATACCGCCAACACCCTGCTGGGCCTGCTGGACGGCGTGAAGAGCGACAAGGGCCAGGGTGTGATCTGGATCGTCGCCTCGAATTTCGACGATTCCTCGACCGACATGGACGAAGCAATGCTGCGCCGCTTCTCGGTGAAGATCAATTTCCGCCTGCCGAACAAGGGCGAGCGCAAGGAATTGCTGCGCAGCTTCCTGTCGCGCAAGAAAGACGGCCTGGTCGACTGGACCGACACCAACCTGGACCAGGTCGCGGAAATCACCCAGAACCTGAGCCCGGCGCTGCTGGAAACCGTCGTCGAGCGTGCTTCGATGCTGTCGATCCAGGAAAAGACGATCATCAACACCAACCTGCTGTTCCGGGCCTACGAGCGCGCCACCATCGGCCTGACCGACCGCGCGACGACGCTCGACAAGCACAAGCAGCGCGAGCGCATCGCCCTGCACGAGCTGGGTCACTTCTTCATGCAGATCGACCCTTACCTGCGCCAGGGCCTGAGCCTGGCCGAGGTGAAGGAAAAGTCGCACCTGCTCAAGATCAGCACCGAAGCGGTCTCGAAGATCGGCGCGCTGGGTTATGTGCTGCAGTCGGGCGAAGACATGTCGCTGCGCACCCTGGAAGAGCTGGAGCGTGACGTTGTCGGCCTGTACGGCGGCGTCGCGGCCGAAGAGCTGTTCTACGGCGCGCGCGGTATCTCGGTGGGCAGCCAGAACGACATCGAGAAGATCACCAAGATGCTGAACCTGATGGTGAGCCGCCTGTCGATGTATTCGCGCTCCAAGCTCGATTACTCGCAGCTGAACCAGGATGTGGGCGGCGAGCACACCATCCGCCTTGTGGAAGAAAAGGCCGATGAGCTGTACAGCTACACCCTGAACGCGATCCGCGACTACAAGCTGGTGATCGAGTCGCTCAAGGACACGCTGATGGAAGAGTATGTGCTCTCAAAAGACGCCGTGTTCGCGCTGCTCGAAGAGCGCAGCGAGATGATCGCTTCGCAACTGCATGGGCGGCATGCGAACCTCAAGCTGTGCGTGGAAGAAGTCGCCGCGTAAGCCTGAAGTTTTACCGGTTGTAAAAAAACCCGCATGGCGCAAGCCGGCGGGTTTTTTTGCGAGCTGTATGCGGGGCGGGGCCAGGTGTACGTAGGGTGGGCGGGGTAAGGCCGGGCAGTGCCCGGAATTACAAGCGCCCACGCGGTGATAGTTAGCGGTTGAATAATCGTTTGCGATGATCTTGCCGCCTGTTGAACGCGCGGGCGGAAGGACCCGCCCGCCCTACAAAATCTCAATGCACCGTCGCCTGCTCCCTGAGTGTCTCCACCACATGCCGCGTCATGCTGGCCGCCAGTTCATCCTCGCCCACGAACACCTTGCCGCCGGTATCCTCGCGCAGCAGCACCGCCTCGCTCTCGTTATGCGTGCGCACCACCGCCTTGATCGACGGGTTGAGCATGCGCGCGATCTCCACCATGCGCCGCACGTGGAAGGTGTCCGGCGTGGCGATCACCAGGAGCGCCGCGTGCGTGATGTGGGCCTGGATCAGCACCGCCGGTTCGGCCGCATTGCCGGCCACTGCGGGAATGCCATCGGCGCGCAGGCGCTCGACCAGTTCGCGGTTCTGTTCCGCCACCACGAAGTGCACGCCGCGTGCCGTCAGGTCGCTGGCGATGCGGCGGCCCACGCGGCCGTAGCCGACCAGCACCACCTGCCCACTGAGTTTTTCGTGGGCGGTCTCCATCGGCAGCGTGGCCAGCGGGTCGTCGCGGCTCTCCAGCTTGCGCGCCAGTTCGGAGCGCTCGCGCATCCAGCGCTGCAGCGGCTCGGTCGCCGTGAACAGTAGCGGATTGACCGCGATCGAAATGATGGCGCCGGCCAGGATCAGGTTCTGGCCGAGCTCCGGCAGCAGGCCGAGCGACATGCCCAGCGCAGCCAGGATGAACGAGAACTCGCCGATCTGCGCCAGGCTGGCCGATACGGTCAGCGCGGTATTGAGCGGATAGCGCAGCACCAGTACCAGCAGGAAGGCGGCCAGCGATTTGCCGAACAGGATGATGGCGACCGTCGCCAGCACTTCCAGCGGGTATTCGACCAGCACCATCGGATCGAACAGCATGCCGACCGACACGAAGAACAGCACCGAGAACGCGTCGCGCAGCGGCAGCGATTCTTCAGCGGCGCGGTGGCTCAGTTCCGACTCGCGCAGCACCATGCCGGCGAAGAAGGCGCCCAGCGCGAAGGACACGCCGAACAGCGCCGAGGAGCCGTAGGCGATGCCGACTGCCGCCGCGATCACGGCCAGTGTGAACAGCTCGCGCGAGCCGGTCTTGGCGACCCGCCACAGGAACCACGGGAAAATCTTGCGGCCGATGACCAGCATGAAGGCCACAAAAGCGCCGACCTGGAGCAGGGTCTTGCCCAGCGCCGGCCACAGCTCGGCGCCGGCATCGCCCTTGCCGCCGAGCGGTCCTGCCAGGGCAGGCAGCATTACCAGCACGAGCACCGTCACCAGGTCTTCCACCACCAGCCAGCCCACCGCGATCCGTCCATTCATGGAGTCGAGCACCCCGCGCGCCTCGAGTGCGCGCAGCAGCACCACCGTGCTGGCCACCGACAGCGCCAGCCCAAACACCAGGCCCGCACCCATGCTCCATCCCAGGAAGTGCGCCATCCCCATGCCCATCGCCGTCGCCACCCCGATCTGCAGCAGCGCGCCGGGGAGGGCGATGCCCTTCACCTCGAGCAGGTCGTGCATCGAAAAGTGCAGGCCGACGCCGAACATCAGCAGCATCACCCCGATCTCGGCCAGTTGCGAGGCCAGCGCCACGTCGGCGACGAAGCCCGGCGTGGCCGGGCCAATCAATACGCCGGCGGCGAGATAGCCGACCAGGGCGGGCAGTTTCAGGCGAATGGCGAGCATGCCGAACAGCAGGCCGAAGCCCAGTGCGGCTGCGATGGTGGTGATCAGGCTGAGGTCATGGTGCATCCGTGCGGCCTCCGTGGCAGGTTGTTAACCCCAAGAGTATAAGCGACGGATGGGCTCGAGCCCCGAATTAAATGCGGCTTATATGCGAATTACATGCCGTTCATGGCACGGTCGCGAGCGTTAGCAGCACTTTGCGCACCGATGCGCGCACGGCCTCGAACTGCGCCGGGCGCGCCTGGCGGTCGAGGCGGAACAGCATCAGGCCCTCGACCTGCGCCACCATCAGCACCGCCCGGGCCATGTAGTCCTCGTCGCCGATGGCCGGGTTCAGGCCGCGGATCAGGCCATAGATCGCCTTGCGCTCGCGTCCCATCATCTTGCCCATCAAGCTTGATGCGAACGGGTGGCGCGAGGCCAGCGCCCAGATCTCGAAGAAGATCGCATGCGTTACCGGGTCGGTGATCTCGTCCAGGAACATGTCGACGGTGGTAAGAAAGCGCTCGACCTGCGGCCGTCCCGCCATCGCGACCGCGATGCGGTCCATCTTGGCCTGGAAGTCGTCCATCGTGTACAGCAGCAGCGCTTCCAGCAACTGCTCCTTGCTGCCGTAGTAGTGCTGGACGTTGGACAGGCTCATGCCCACAGCCTGCGCCACACGCCGCATCGACAGCCCGGCATAGCCCTCCTGCGCGAGCAGCCCGCGCGCCGCCAGCAAGATATCGTGCGCCCGCCCGCGTCCTTTTTCGGTGGTGATCGAGGCTTTGTTGCGCAGGGCGGTGTCGGGAAGGAGCGTCATGCCGAGATTATCGCAGAGGTATACATAAAATAGGTCGGCTGACCTATAATTAGCCGATAACAAGCGGCGCGACCTCATCGAATCCAGGAGACAGCATGAACAAGGTATATGTAAGCGGCGTCGGGATGATCCCCTTTGCCAAGCCGGGCGCCAGCAGCCCGTACCACGAGATGGGCGCGCAGGCTGCCAGGGCCGCGCTGAATGACGCCGGCATTGCCTACGACCTGGTCGAGCAGGCCTATGCCGGCTACGTTTACGGCGACTCCACCAGCGGCCAGAAGGCGCTGTACGCGGTCGGCATGACCGGCATCCCGATCGTCAACGTCAACAACAACTGCTCCACCGGCTCGACCGCATTGTTCCTCGGCCGCCAGGCGATTGCCAGCGGCGCCGCGGAATGCGTGCTGGTGCTCGGCTTCGAGCAGATGAGCCCCGGCGCCCTCGGGTCGATCTTCACCGACCGCCCGACCCCCTTCGACGACTTCGATGCCGTCACCGACCGCCTGGTCGGCAAGCCCGAGATTCCGCTGGCGCTGCGCTATTTCGGCGGCGCCGGGCTGGCCCACATGAACAAATATGGCACCCCGCTGGCCGCCTTTGCCCGCATCCGCGCCAAGGCCAGCCGCCACGCAGTGAACAACCCGCTCGCGCTGTTCCGCAAGGAAGTCACGATGCAGGACGTGCTGGACGCGCCCGAAATCTGGCCCGGCGTGATGACGCGCCTGATGGCTTGCCCGCCGACCTGCGGCGCGGCGGCCGCCTTGCTGGTATCCGAAGATTTCGCCAAGCGCCACGGCCTGCGCCTTGATGTCCACATCGCCGCCCAGGCTATGACGACCGACCGCCCGGAGACCTTTGACAGCAAGGACATGATGCGCCTGGTCGGCTATGACATGAGCCGCGCCGCCGCGCAGAAGGTCTACGAGCAGTCCGGCATCGGCCCGGAAGACCTCGATGTGGTGGAGCTGCACGACTGCTTCGCCCACAACGAACTGATTACCTACGAAGCCCTGGGCCTGTGCCCGGAAGGCGGCGCCGACAAGTTCATTCTGGAGGGCGACAACACCTACGGTGGACGCGTGGTCACCAACCCGTCCGGCGGGCTGCTGTCGAAAGGGCACCCCTTGGGCGCGACCGGCCTGGCGCAGTGCTACGAGTTGACCCACCAGCTGCGCGGCAGCGCCGACGCGCGCCAGGTCCAGGGCGCACGCGTGGCGCTGCAGCACAACCTGGGCCTGGGCGGCGCCTGCGTCGTCACCATGTACCGTAACGCTTGAAAGGCCCGGCAATGGAAATGCGCATTGACCCATCCTCCCCATGGATGAATGAAGAACTGGGCGCCTTCCGCGACGCGGTACGCCGTTTCGTGGCCGGAGAAATCACCCCGCACCAGGAAGCCTGGCGGGAGCAGCAGCACGTCGACCGCGACCTGTGGACGAAAGCGGGCGAGATGGGCCTGCTGCTGGCCGACATCCCGGACGAATACGGCGGCGCCGGCGGCAGCTTCGCCCACATGGCGGTGGTGTTCGAGGAGCTATCCTATGCAGGCGATACCTCCTTCGGCATCCACGTCCACGCCATCGTCGCCCACTACCTGCTGAACCAGGGCACCGAAGAGCAGAAACAGAAATACCTGCCGCGCCTGGCCAGCGGCGAGATGATCGCGGCGATCGCCATGAGCGAACCGGGCGCCGGCTCCGACCTGAAGGGCATCCGCACCACGGCCGTGCGCGGCGGCGACGGTTACCGCGTGAGCGGCTCCAAGACCTTCATTTCGAACGGCTTCATGGCCGACCTGATCCTGGTGGTGGCCAAGACCGACCCGGCTGCGGGCTCGAAGGGCGTGTCGCTGCTGCTGCTCGAGACCAAGGACAACCCGGGCTTCCGCGTCGGCCGCATCCTGGAAAAAGTCGGGCAGAAGGGCCAGGACACCTGCGAACTGTTCTTCGACGACGCCCATGTCCCGCTGGCGAACGTGCTGGGCGGCGAAGAAGGCAAGGGCTTCGCCCAGCTGATGACAGAGCTGCCCTACGAGCGCACCATTTTAGGGGTCTGCGGCGTGGCCGCCATCGAGCGCGCGCTGCAGCTCACCGTCGACCACACGCGCGAGCGCAAGGCCTTCGGCCAGGCCCTGATCGAGATGCAGAACACCCGCTTCGTGCTGGCCGAGATCAAGACCGAGGCGACCATCGCCCGCATCTTCATCGACCGCTGCATCGAAGACATGCTGGCCGGGCGCATGGACACCGTGCGCGCCTCGATGGCCAAGTACTGGATCTCTGACCTGCAATGCAAGGTGGTGGACCAGTGCGTGCAGCTGTTCGGCGGCTACGGCTACATGCTGGAATACCCGATCGCCCAGATGTATGTCGACGCGCGCGTGCAGCGCATCTATGGGGGCGCCAATGAGATCATGAAAGAGATCATCGCCCGTTCGCTGTGACGGCAAAGGAGACCCCGATGGCAGGACCATTGGCAGGCGTGCGGGTCGTCGAGATGGTGGGGATCGGCCCGTGTCCCTTCGCCGCCATGATGCTGTCCGATATGGGCGCGGAAGTGATCCGCATCGACCGCAAGGCCAAGGCAGGCGAGGAGAGTCCCTATCCGGTGCTCGGCACGCGTCACGACGTCATGGCGCGCGGGCGCCGTTCGCTGGCGGTCGACATCAAGAAAGCGGCCGGCCGCGTCACCGTGCTGCAGCTGCTGTCGCAGGCCGACGTGCTGCTGGAAGGCTTCCGGCCCGGCGTGATGGAACGCCTGGGGCTGGGCCCGGAAGTTTGCCTGGAACGTAACCCGAAGCTGGTGTACGGCCGCGTGACCGGCTGGGGCCAGGACGGACCGCTGGCGCAGGCGGCCGGGCATGACCTGAACTATGTCGCAATGTCGGGCATGCTGCACGCGATGGGCAGGCTTGGCGCGCCGCCGGCGCCACCACTCAATCTTGTCGGCGACTTCGGCGGCGGCGCCATGATGCTGGCCTTTGGCGTCGTTTGCGCCGTGCTGGAAGCGCGCAGCTCCGGCAAGGGGCAAGTGGTGGATGCCGCCATGACCGACGGCGCGTCGCTGCTGGGGGCCATGATGTACGGCCTGCGCGGCGCAGGCAGCTGGAGCGACCATCGCGAAGCCAACCTTCTGGACGGCGGCGCGCCTTTCTACGATACCTATGCCTGCCTCGATGGCAAGTTCATCTCGATCGGCGCGATCGAGCCGCAGTTCTATGCCCAGCTGCTGGCCTTGATCGGGGCCGACGATCCCGTGTTCACGAAGCGCTGGAACAAGGCGCATTGGCCCGACCTGAAGGCGAAGTTCGCCGCGCTGTTCGCCACCCGCAGCCGCGACGAATGGTGCCGGCTGCTGGAAGGCACCGACGTCTGCTTCGCCCCGGTGCTCGACATGGCGGAAGCGCCGCACCACCCGCACAATGCCGCGCGCCGCACCTTTGTGGAGATCGACGGCGTCACCCAGCCGGCGCCTGCGCCGCGCTTTTCCCGCACCGCGCCGGCCACGCCACTGGCACCCTCCAGCCCGGGGCAGGACAGCGATGCGATTCTGGCCGACTGGGGCTTTACGGCAGAGTCAATCGAAGCGCTGAAGGCGAGCGAAGTCATATAGCATAGGCGCCACAGCATGCATCGAGCCAGCCCGTAGCGTGGGCAGATTCTGCCCACGCGGTGATAGTTGGGGTTTGAATAGCCGCACGGGCTGCATTGCGGTGATTTGACCGCGTGGGCGGAAGACCCGCCCACCCTACGAAACCCAGGAGCCATGACCAAAGAAGCCGAACTGCGGCAATCCAAAATGCTCGCGCTCGCGTTCTTCGCCGGCGCGGCGTCGCTGTTCGTATTGACCCTGTTCCTGCCGCAAAACTGGTGGACCGGCCTGCTGCGCGCCTTTTCCGAAGCCGCCATGGTGGGCGCGCTAGCCGACTGGTTCGCGGTCGTCGCGCTGTTCAAGCGCGTGCCGATTCCTATCGTGTCGCGCCACACCGAGATCATCCCCAAGAACAAGGAACGCATCGCCGACAACCTGGCGCTGTTCGTGCGCGAGAAATTCCTCGACACCGAATCGATCATCGCCCTGATCCGGCGCCACGACCCGGTGCAAAAGGTGGCCGAGTGGCTGGTCAAGCCGGCCAATACCGAGCTGCTGGGGCAGCAACTGGTGCGGGTGGGCTCCTTCATGCTCGACTTCATCGAGGACAGCGCGGTGCAGGGCTTCATTCGCCGCGCCGTGCATGAGATGGTGAACAGCGTCGACCTGTCGAAATCCGCCGGCACCATCCTGGAAAGCCTGACCCGCGACGGGCGCCACCAGGAACTGCTCAACGAGGGCATTACCCAGCTCGCCCACCTGCTCGACAACGCCGACACCCAGGCCACGATCTCGCAGGGCATCGTCGACTGGCTGAAAGAAGACTATGCCTTCATCGAGCGCATGCTGCCCTCGGAACTCATCGGCCGCAAGGGCGCCGACCTGGCCGTGCGCCTCGCTGCCGGCATCCTGAACAAGGTGGCAGCCGACCCGCGGCACCCGCTGCGCCAGCGTTTCGACGTGTTCACCCAGGAGTTCATCGAGCGCCTGAAAGCCGATCCTTCGTTCGCCGGCAAGGCTGACGAAATCAAGGCCTATCTGCTGGGCGACGAGACCCTGAACGGCTATCTCGCTGCGCTGTGGGAAGAGCTCAAGGGCTGGCTCAAGAAAGACCTGCATAGCGAGGACTCAAGCCTGCGCAAGCGCGTGATCGCCACCGGCGCCTGGGTCGGCAAGGTATTGGCCGAAGACCCGCAGTTGCGCCAGTCGCTGCAGGACAACCTGGAAGCGGCCGCGCGCGGCATGGCGCCCGAACTTGCAGGCTACCTGACGCGGCACATCGCGGACACCGTCAAGCAGTGGGACGATCGCGAGATGTCGGAACAGATCGAACTCAATATCGGCAAGGACCTGCAATACATCCGCATCAATGGCACCATCGTCGGCGGCCTGATTGGCGTCACGCTCTACCTGCTGTCGCAAGTGCCGCTGCTGTTGCAGTGAACGCTCATCTCGTGTCATCACCCAGGAGGCGCACATGGAAGCACCCGCATTGAATGCCTGGCTCGCGGCCAACCCGGACGCCGAGCAGATCCCGGGCCGCGACCTGTTCGTCATCGCCAAATACCTGATCCCGATGGAAGCCACGCTGGCGCAGGGCTGCCTGGTGGCGTCCGGGATCCCCGCCGTGCTGGCCGACGCGCACCTGATGCAGACCGACCTGCTGCTGGCGCCCGCGCTGGGCGGCGTGCGCATCCTGGTGCCGTCGGAATACCTGCAGCAGGCCGCGGAGGTGCTGGAGGGACTGGCGCGCGGGGACTATGCGCTGGATGAGGACATGCCTATCCAGGATTCGCCGGTCGACTGCTGAGTAGATCGCGGCCGTGCGTGAAGTGCTTAACGTATTAATATGAGGTGAAAGCGTAGGCTTTTGATCATGGGCCGGCAGTGATCAACCGTCGGAAGGAGAACGATCATGCCTCAGGGTGATAAGTCGTCCTATACGGACAAGCAAAAGCGGCAGGCCAAGCACATCGAGCAGGGCTACGAGAAGAAGGGTGTGTCGAAGGAAGAAGCCAAGCGGCGCGCCTGGGCCACCGAGAACAAGATCTCGGGCGGCGGCAAGAAGCACTGAAGTGAAGATCCAAAGAAAACGGCCCGGTTCGCGAGAACCGGGCCGACTCTTTTACTGGTGGTGATAGGTGGACTTGAACCACCGACCCCAGCATTATGAGTGCTGTGCTCTAACCAACTGAGCTATATCACCGAAACTGGTACATAAGGCGGTAAAACAAAATGGCTTGACCCTCAGCGAGCCAAGCCATCTGTGCGGAATTCTTGGTGGTGATAGGTGGACTTGAACCACCGACCCCAGCATTATGAGTGCTGTGCTCTAACCAACTGAGCTATATCACCGCAACGGCAGGCATTATCCAAGCTGGGGCGCGGCCTGTCAAGGCTGGACGCCGCATCGCAACAAAAATCTTGGAAGCGATGTCATTTTTCCAAGCTCTCAAGCTGCTCCAACATGGCCTGCGTTGGATCACTACCGAGGCAGTCTAACACGATCCGGTCCGGCATCGCGCGCAGCCAGGTGAGCTGGCGCTTGGCCAGCTGGCGGGTGGCGATGATACCCAGCTCGCGCAGCCCGGCGCGGTCGATCGTGCCGTCGAGGTAGTCCCAGGCCTGGCGGTAGCCGACGCAGCGCATCGACGGCAGCGTGGGCGTCAGGTCGCCGCGCGCGCGCAGGCGCGCCACTTCCGCCACCAGTCCTTCGTCGTCACGCTTGCCCAGCATTTGGTCGAAGCGCAGCGCGATCCGCTGGTGCAGCACCGCGCGGCTTGATGGCTCCAGCGCGAACGAGACCAGTTCGAAGGGCAGCTCGGGCTTCTCGCGCTTGCCCAGCAGTTCGGACATCGGCTTGCCGGTGAGCTCAATGATCTCGAGGGCGCGGTTGATGCGCTGGGCGTCGTTCGGCGCCAGCCGGTCGGCGGTGATGGGGTCGAGCGCGCGCAGCTTCGCGTGCATGCCGGGCCAGCCGATTCTGGAAGCTTCGAGCTCGATTGCCGCGCGCACCGCCGCATCGGCGGTCGGCAGGTCGTCCAGGCTGTCGGTGAGGCCCTTGAAATACATCATCGTGCCGCCCACCAGCAGCGGCAGGGCGCCGCGCGCGCTGATCTCGGCGACCAGGCGGAGGGTATCGGTCCTGAACTGCATGACCGAATAGCTCTCCAAGGGGTCGATGATGTCGATCAGGTGGTGCGGCACGCTCGCCAGTTCTTCGGCGGAGGGCTTGGCGGTGCCGATGTCCATCTCGCGGTAGACCAGCGCGGAATCGACAGAGATGATTTCCACGGGACGGGTGCGCGCGATCGCCAGTGCGGCCGCGGTCTTGCCCGACGCGGTCGGGCCCATGATGGCCACCGCCATCGGCTTGCTGCGGCTGGAACCCATCATTGACCGCGCAGGAACAGCTTGTCGAGCGCGTTGATCTCGAGCTGGACCCAGGTGGGGCGGCCGTGGTTGCACTGGTCGGAGCGTTCGGTGATTTCCATCTGGCGCAGCAGGGCGTTCATTTCCTGGATCGACAGCACGCGGTTGGCGCGCACCGCCGTGTGGCAGGCGAGGGTGCCGAGCAGCTCGTTGCGGCGCTCGATCAGCACCCGCGAACCGCCGTATTCGCGCACGTCGCGCAGCACGTCGCGCGCCAGTGTCTGGGCGTCGGCATTGCGCAGGATGGTCGGGACGGTGCGCACCGCCAGCGTGGTCGGCGACAGCGCGGCGATATCGAAGCCGAGGGTCTTCAGGGTCTCGGCGTGGTCTTGCGCGGTCGCCACCTCGACGGCGTCGGCGTAGAAGGTCACCGGGATCAGCATCTGCTGCACCTGCAGTTCCTCGCCTTCAGCGCGCGCGTCGAGCGCGTTCTTGATTTGTTCGTAGAGGATGCGCTCGTGGGCCGCGTGCATGTCCACCAGCACCAGGCCCTTGGTGTTTTGCGCCAGGATGTAGATGCCGTGCAGCTGGGCCAGTGCGAAGCCGAGGGGGAAATCCTCGTTTGTCAGCGGGCGATCGGAACTCGAAAGCGGTACGCCCACGGGCCCGGATGCGAACTGCACCCGCGTCGATTCGCCCGGGGAGAACAGCGCACCGTACGCTTCGGTACTCTGCGCCACGCCGCCGTTCGACGCCTGCGGACGTCCCTCGTCCCAGCGGCTGCCCGGCGCGAAGGGCGAGGGCGAGAAGGTCGAGGTCAGTTGGGAGCCGAAGGAAGTCTGCTCGTGCGGGCGCGGCGCCCATGCCGGCGTGCCGCTTGGCCGCATCGCCCCGAATTCGGCAGCGGACACCGGCGCCGGCGCGCTGCCGTGCGCGGTGGCCGACGTTTGCGCCAGCGTGCGCTGCACCGCGTGGAACACGAACTGGTGCACCGCTCGGCTGTCGCGGAAGCGCACTTCGATTTTCGACGGGTGGACGTTCACGTCGACCAGCGCCGGATCCAGGTCGAGCGACAGCACGTAGGACGGGAAGCGGTCGCCATGCAGCACGTCCTGGTAGGCCGCGCGCACCGCGTGTACCAAGAGCTTGTCGCGCACGTAGCGGCCGTTCACGTAGAAGAACTGGCCGTCGGCGCGCGCCTTCGAGGCGGTCGGCAGGCCGACGTAGCCGTACAGGCGTAATGGCCCGGCGCCTTCCTCCAGCTCCAGGCGCGCTTCGGCGAAGTCGTTGCCGAGGATCTGGGCGCTGCGCTTGGCCGCTTCGCTCACGTTCCAGTGGTCGATGGTGCGGCCGTTGTGCGTCAGGCTGAACGAGACGTCCGGGCGCGACAGCGCGATGCGGCGCACGATTTCCGCGCAATGGCCGTATTCGGTCTGCTCGGATTTCAGGAACTTGCGGCGCGCGGGCGTATTGAAATACAGGTCCTGCACGTCGATGGTGGTGCCGAAGGCGCCCGACGATGGAGCGACCGTGCCTTCGTGCGAGCCGACGATCTCAAAGGCATGCGCCGCGTTCGGCGTGCGCGAGGTGATGCGCACCGCGGCGACCGAGGCGATCGAGGCCAGCGCCTCGCCGCGAAAGCCCAGCGTGCCGACGTTCTCCAGGTCGTTCAGGGAAGCGATCTTCGAGGTGGCGTGGCGGGCCAGCGCCAGCGGCAGTTCCTCCGGGGCGATGCCGCGGCCGTTGTCGGTGATGGCGATGCGCTTGACGCCGCCTTCTTCCAGGCGCACGGTGATTTGCGTGGAGCCGGCATCGAGGGCGTTCTCGAGCAGCTCCTTGACCACCGCCGAGGGCCGCTCGACGACCTCGCCGGCGGCTATCTGGGAGATGAGCTGGTCAGGCAGCTGCTGGATCGGACGGGTTGTGGGGACGGGCGCGTTCATGTCCGGATTATATCCCGCCCCATGTACTTATTTCTGCTCGCGGACCGGGATCGGCGCACTGCACAGGTCGATCTTGCCGGCCGCGACCTTGGTCCACGGGCCGCCGCGGTTGCGCTGCGCGTCGACCGCCGCCTGGTAGGTGGCGCTCTCGGTGCGCATCACTTCAAACTTGCTGCGTTCGGCTTCCGGCACATCGGCCGCGATGCGTACCGCCTTGATCGGCATGCGCTGTTCCGGCTTCTCGTAGAAGCCCGAGGCGGCGGTGCCGCGCGGCTGCACCGACAGCAAGGGCATGCCCGAGACGATGCGTCCCACTACGGTGATGTTGCGGTCGAGCTGGCGCGGCGCGTGGCCGGTGACGGCATAGAGCTGCGAGCCGTTGCCGGTATCGGCTTCGGCATCGCGCGCCACGCCGACCATGGCCGGGCAGTGGACCAGCCAGGTGTTGCCCTTGGCCGGGTCGCGCGCGGCCGGGAAACCATTCACATGGCCGACCTGCGGCGCGTAGACGTCGCCATCCTTCAGGCGGGTGAAGGTTCCGGTGCCCTTGATGGGCACGGTGAACTCGGCCTTGACCGTCTTGGCGGCCTTGAACGGCTTCGGGTTCTCTTCGTCCGGGTCGCCCCACTGCACCACGAAGCCATCCTGCGAGCGGATGATGAACAGGCCGTCGAAGTAGTTTTCGCGCACCAGGGCGCGGATATTGGCGGCGGTCTTCGGCGCAAAGCTGGGGGCCAGTTCGAGGATCACGCGGCCGGTCGGCAGTTCCATGTACAGCGTGTTTTCCGGGTCGAGCGGGCGCCAGTCGGATGGCTTGGAGGCCTTGACCACGTCGGCCAGCGAGGGCTTGGGCGCCAGTTCCTTGGCCGCGGCCTTGGCGGCCGAAGTAGGGGCAAGAGCGGGGGCAGCATGGACGCTGGCGGCAGCCAGCAGCGCCAGCGCGGCCGTTGCCAGTGCGTGGGTGGTGAACGAAGCGGTCATCGGGTCTCCATTGCATTGTTTTGAGTGCAGCGATTGTAATCGGGAATATAGCCAAAACGTAAAGTCATGGACGGCGAAAACATCCTGCGGAGGACTGCGCAGGCCGGGCTGCCGGGGGGCAGAGCGGTGGTATGATTCGCCGCTACCTTTTAGGAAAATTATGGATCTGATGCAATTTTTCGACATGATTCTCCATGTCGATAAGACGCTGGGCACGCTGCTGGCCCAGTACGGAACCTACGTGTACATCGTGCTGTTCCTGATCGTGTTCTGCGAGACCGGCCTGGTGCTCCTGTTTTTCTTCCCCGGCGACACCTTGCTGTTCATTGCCGGCGCCTTCTGCGCCACCGGCCAGATGAGCTATCCGCTCTTGATGGCGCTGCTCATCATTGCGGCAATCACGGGCAATACCCTGAACTATTACATCGGGCAGGCCGTCGGCCACCGGGTGTTCACGCATAATTACCGCTGGATCAACAAGGATGCCTTGCAGAAGACCCACGACTTCTTCGAGAAGCATGGCGGCAAGACCATCATCCTGGCGCGCTTCGTGCCGGTGGTGCGCACCTTTGCGCCTTTCGTGGCCGGCGTGTCGGAAATGACCCATGCACGCTTCCAGATGTACAACGTCAGCGGTGCGGTGCTGTGGGTGGCCAGCCTGGTGACGGCCGGTTTGTTCTTCGGCAACATCCCGATCGTGCGCGACCACCTGACCGAAATCGTGCTGGTCGGCGTGTCGGCTGCAATCGTGCCACTGGCCATTGGCGGCCTGTACAAGTTCGGCCGTCGCGTGATGAGCAGATAATTAATCGATCGTTAAGCTCCATTGTCATCCTGCCAGCGCCCCGATATTTCGGGGCGTTGTTGCTTCTGCGTACTCAAGTTTCAGGGTCCAATTGCCGATAAGCATTAAGACAGCACACACCTGGAATCCCATGCGCCACCTTATCGCCCTGTTCGCTTGCAGCCTTGTCATGGCAACGGCAAGCGCGAGCGACCCCGCTCCGAAATCCGCGAAACCTGCGGTCGATGCCAAGTCGGCCACCGTCAAGGCTATCCTCGAAGGCAAGCCAACGGTCGCAGGCAAGCCCATGCTCAAGCCGGACCTGAAGGCCATGGCCGCCGCCGCCGATGCCGCCACCGCGGCCGCCAAGCCTGCCGCTGCGCCTGCGCCTTCCGCTGCCAGCGAAGACCAGGCCGAAGTCGACCTGTCGGTGCGCATCGCCGAGCGCCTGGCCGAACTGCGCGCGCAGCAGCAGGTGCGCGCCGCCAAGGCGGCAAGCGCCAAGCGGGCCGCGGACGCCCGGCGCCGCAAGGAAGCCGAAGCCGCGATTGCGGTTGCAGCCAAGCCGAAGAACGGCACCCACTGGAGCTATGAAGGCGAATACGGCCCGGCCAACTGGTCGAACATCAACACCGCCTGGGCCAGGTGCGGCACCGGCAACCGCCAGTCGCCGATCGACCTGCGCGACGGCATGAAGGTCGACCTGGAGCAGATCGCCTTCGACTACCATCCGAGTTCGTTCAGCGAAGTCGACAACGGCCACACCATCCAGGTGACGGTCGGCGGCGGCAACTTCCTCACGGTCGGCAACCAGGCCTACGAACTGCAGCAGTTCCACTTCCACCGCCCGTCGGAAGAGCGCATCAACGGCAAGGGCACCGAGATGGTGATCCACCTGGTGCACCGCAGCGTCGAAGGCAAGCTGCTGGTGCTGGCGGTGCTGCTCGAGCGTGGTAAGGCCAATTCGCTGATCCAGACTGTGTGGAACAACCTGCCGCTGGAGAAGAAGCAGTCGGTGTCGCCGTCGATCCTGCTCGACGTGAACGAGGCGCTGCCGGAAAAGCGCGAATACTTCACTTATATGGGTTCGCTGACCGAGCCGCCGTGTACCGAAGACGTGCTGTGGATCGTCATGAAGCAGCCGATGCAGGCGTCGCCGACGCAGATGGCGCTGTTCTCGCGGCTGTATCCGCTGAATGCAAGGCCGGTGCAGCAGAGTAATGGGCGGATGATTAAAGAGTCGAATTGAGGGTGTCGCTCAGCGCTGCCACTAACCCGTAGGGTGGGCAGGTTTTCCTGCCGACGCGGTGATAGTTAGCGCGGCAAAACCGCACCACGTCCGTGCTACCGCTGGTTGAACGCGTGGGCAAGGTAATTCAGGCCAATGGCCTGAATTACGAATTGCCCACCCTACGGTTCTCACCATTCAAGCGTGACTGGTATCGCCGAGCTTCGTCATTCAGCTGACCCGATACGTCCCCGTCCAAGCTTCCCCCGGCTCCAGCATGAACGGATCCAGCAAGGCCGGCTCGATGCACACGAAGCGCTTGTACTCGTCGTTCTCCATGTCCGACAGCGCCGCCGCATCCACCTGCCCCGGATTCCACACGACGGCATCCGTGAATCCGGTCTGCTCGATAACCATGCTTCCTTCGCTGGTCGCCATGGTCGCGCGCCCCGAGACGCCCGGGTAGATCTTGTCCAGCTTCTCAACCATCGAGATCTCGTCCGACGACACGCCTTCGATGCGCACCTCGCAGACGTCCGGCACCAGGTGATAGGTGTGCAGCGCCGCCGCGAAGGGGAAGGGCGCGGCGCCGAGGTTGCGCACGGTGAGCTCCATTGCCAGCGTGTTGTCGCGCACGGCCACGCGCAGGCAGAGCATGAACTGGTGCGGCCAGGCGTCGGCGATGGTGGTCGGCAGGTCGCCCAGCGCGAGGCCGAAGCTGGCCCAGGCCGCGCCATCTTCCAGGCCGCTGTCTTCCAGACGCCAGTTGGAGACGCGCGCGAAGCCGTGGCGCATGCCGCTGCCCTGTTCGGCGAACTGGGGAAAGATTACCGGCACGCCGCCGCGGATGGCGCGGCTAGCGTCCAGCGCCGACTTGGCGCTGCAGAACAGGCGTTCCTTGCCGTCCGCGCCCTTCCACGACACCAGGTGGGCGCCGTACAGCGTCACGGTGGCCTCGGCGCCGTCCGGCGCGCAGAGGCGGATCGCTGGCAGCTGCCCGACGGCGGTGTGGATGGCGAGGGTCATGGAAGGCTCCGTGTCAGGTGATGCGGCTCTTGGCCATGGGCGGATTATCGGCGAAATAGCGCTTGATGCCGTTCGTGATGGCCTCGGCGAGCTGGTTCTGGTAACCCTCGTCGCGGAGCTTGGCTTCTTCTTCGCGGTTCGAGATGAAGGCGGTTTCGACCAGGATCGACGGGATGTCCGGGGCTTTCAGCACCGCGAACCCGGCCTGCTCGACCGCGTTCTTGTGCAGCCGGTTGATGCTGCCGATCTCGCGCAGCACGGCCTTGCCGAGCTTCAGGCTGTCGTTGATCTGGGCCGTCGTCGACAGGTCGAACAGCACGCTGGCGAGCTGCTTGTCCTGGGTCGCGATATTGGTGCCGCCGATCAGGTCGGCCTTGTTCTGGTCGTTCGCCAGCCAGCGCGCCGCGCTCGAGCTGGCGCCTTTTTCGGACAGCACGAACACCGACGAGCCGCGCGCGGTGGGCGACACGAAGGCATCCGCATGGATCGACACGAACAGGTCGGCCTGCACCTTGCGCGCCTTTTGCACGCGCTGGCCGAGCGGCACGAAATAGTCGCCGTCGCGGGTGAGCATGACGCGGGTGTTCGGCAGCTGTTCCAGCTTGGCCTTCAGGCGCTTGGCGACCGACAGCACGATGTCCTTCTCATAGGCGCCGGTGGCGCCGATGGCGCCCGGATCTTCGCCGCCGTGGCCGGGGTCGAGCGCGATCGTCACCATGCGCACCACCTTCTGCGGCAGTTGCGCAGCCTTGGGGTGGGATCTAGCCGGGGCCGGGGTCGGCTGCACCGCCTGCGGCGGCGGGGTGCCGCCCAAGGCCGACATCTCGGCCTCGAGCTTGGCGATGGCGTCCGGCGCCGCTTCGGTCTGGGCCGGCGGGGAGGCCGGCAGTGGCGAAGACGGGTTGGCGCTGACGGCAGCGCTGGCGGTAGGGGCGGCGGGCGTACCGTCCACGGTCCACTCGCCTTTTTCGATCATGGCCGCGATCGGGTCGACCGGCTTGGTCGGGTACAGGTCGAAGATCAGGCGGTGCTGGTAGCCGGCCACCGGCTCCAGGGTGAACACCTGCGGCTTGACTTCTTCCTTCAGGTCGAACACCAGGCGCACCACGTTCGGCCGGTTCTGGCCGACGCGCACCTGCTTGATATAGGGGTCGTTCGCCTCGACCTTGGCGACCAGGCTTTTCAGGGTGCTGCTCAAGCCCAGGCCTTCGATGTCGACGACCAGCCGCGGCGGATCGGGCACCAGGAAATGCTCGGTCTTGAGGTTGCTGTCGTTTTCCAGCGTCACGCGGGTGTAGTCGGGCGCGGGCCAGACACGCACGGCCAGGATCTGGGCGGCGCTGGCGGGCAGCGGCGACATCACCGACAGCAGCAGCGTACCGCCGGCCTTGAGCAGGGTGCGGCGGCGTGGAGATCCGGGAGTCAGGACGGGGAGTAGGCGAGACGATTGAGGCATAGCAGGCCTGGTTGGGACAACGCCTTCAATTCTACCTCACGGCCGTGTCCCCTGACTTCCAGCAACACGCGTACGTCGGGTGGCGGCAACACGGGCTCGCCTTTTTCCGGCCATTCGACGATGCAGACGTTCTTGCCGTCGAAATCTTCGCGAAAACCCGCATCCAGGAATTCTTCCGGGCTCGACATCCGGTACAGGTCGTAATGGATCACGTTGACCGGCTCGCCGTCGACCGTCACGCGATAGGGTTCCGACAAGGTATAGGTCGGGCTCTTGACGGTACCGGTATGGCCGGCGGCCTGGATCAGGGCGCGGGTGAGGGCGGTCTTGCCGGCGCCGAGGTCGCCGTGCAGGTAGATCACCAGGCCGGGCTGGAGCGCGCGTGCCAAGGCCGCGCCCAGTGCGGCGGTGGCGGTTTCGTCGGGGAGGTAGGCTTTGAAAGACTGCATCGAATAAAATAGCGAGTTGAGCGCACACCGCGCCGTGTTGTTGATCCTGCCATGCCGACCACTTCCCCAGACCTGCCCGAACTCGCACGCGCCATCAAGGCCTGGGGCCTTGAGCTCGGTTTTGCCGACGTGCGCATCGCCGACATCGACCTGGCGCATGCGGAAGCCGGGCTGCAGGCCTGGCTGGATGCGGGCTGCCATGGCGAGATGGATTATATGGCAAGCCACGGCATGAAGCGTGCGCGCCCGGGCGAACTGGTGCCCGGCACGGTGCGCGCCATCGTGGCGCGCATGGATTATCTGCCGATGACCCGCGGCGAAGAGTGGCGTGGCGAAGAGGCCGCGCGCCAGCGCGAACCCGGCGCCGCCGTGGTCTCGGTGTATGCGCGGGGCCGCGACTACCACAAGGTGCTGCGCAACCGGCTGGCGGCGCTGGCCGAACGGGTGAAAACGGCGGTGGGCGAGCTGGGCTACCGCGTGTTCACCGACTCGGCGCCGGTGATGGAATTGCCCCTCGCCGAAAAAGCGGGCCTGGGCTGGCGCGGCAAGCACACCCTGCTGCTGTCGCGCGCGGCCGGCTCGACCTTCTTCATCGGCGAAATCCTGGTGGATATTCCGCTGCCCGTGGACCCGCCGACCGGCGCCCACTGCGGCGGCTGCCAGGCCTGTATCGAGGTCTGCCCGACCCAGGCCATCCTCGGCCCCGGCCGGCTCGATGCGCGGCGCTGCATTTCCTATCTCACCATTGAACTCAAGGGCAGCATCCCGGAAGAGCTGCGCCCGCTGATCGGCAACCGCATCTATGGTTGCGACGACTGCCAGCTCGTCTGTCCATGGAACAAGTTCGCGCAACGGGCGTCGTTGCCGGATTTCGACGAGCGCAACGGCCTGGGCGAATCCAGCCTGGTCGCGCTGTTCGCGTGGGAAGAAGAGGAATTCAACCGCCGCACCGAAGGCAGCCCGATCCGGCGCATCGGCCACGAGCGCTGGCTGCGCAACCTGGCGGTGGGACTGGGCAATGCAGCCGCCAGCCCGGCCGGCAAGGGCGACGCGGCCATCGTGGCCGCGCTGCATTCACGCGCCGCTCATCCGTCGGAACTGGTGCGCGAACACGTGGCCTGGGCGCTCAGCCGCCACGCTTCATAACTCGATGCGCTTCAGGCGCAGCGCCGACCAGTCAAGATCGATGGAAATCATCGCCACGCCGGTGATGCCGTTTTCCTTGGCATAGGCGTTGATCGAATCGCGGTTGATGTCGGTGGCCTTGGAGGCGGTCTGCTTGAGGTAGGCGATCCACAGCGAGCCCTTGTCGCCGAGGCGTTCCTTGGCGGCGGGCAGATACTGCTCGAGCTCCTTGCGGTTCAGGGCGAACAGCAGGATGACGTCGAAGGGGCCGTCGCCTTCCTTGATGAGTTCGGTGGGCAGCTGGGCCACCACGGTCGGATGAACCTGGCCGTTGATGACCTGGATCGACTTCGCCGTCTTCAAAAACATCTTGTCTGCAACTGTCTTTTCGCTCATGGCTATTCCTCGATGCAAGTGCGCTGCGGCAGGTAAGGCTGCGGCGCGTTCGCGTGCATTTTACAAGGCTTCGTTCAAATAGCCGGGACGCTTGGGATGCGTTTTCGGGAGGAAATAGAGAGTAGGAAGGTTCACTGGAATCCGTCGCCGGCCCGTAGGGTGGGCAGCGCAGGACAGTCCTGTGGACTGTCCTGCGCCCGCGCGTTCAACCAGTGCCCGAATATAATCACCGTTCGACGGAGCCACGACGGTTTGAACGCGCGGGCGGCGAAGCCGCCCGCGCTACTTGAGCAGGCCCGCCAGCTCCACCGCCGTCTTCACCTGCATCTTGTCAAAAATATGCGCCCGGTGCACTTCCACCGTACGCATGCTGATCCCGAGCTTGTCCGCCACGACCTTGTTCATCATCCCGGCCAGGATCAGGTCGAGCACTTCGCGCTCGCGCGCCGACAGCGTGGCCAAACGCGCCTGCACCACGGCCGCCGCAGCCGCCTTGCGCGATGCGGCCATGGCTTCTTCCACCCGGTCCATCAGCACATTGTCGTTGAACGGTTTCTCGAAGAAGTCGAAGGCGCCGCGCTTGAGGGAATCCACCGCCATCGGCACGTCGCCGTGGCCGGTCAGGAAAATCACCGGCAGGCGCGCAATCAGGCCAAGTTTTGACAACTGGTCAAAAACCGCGATGCCGTTCATGCCGGGCATGCGCACGTCGAGCAGCACGCAGTCGCCCTCGAGACCGGGCGCCTTGGCGGCGTCGAGGAATTCCTCGCCGCTCGCATAGCCGCGCGCCGGCAGGCCGCGCGACTGCGCCAGCCAGGCCAGTGCGTCGCGAATGACGTCTTCGTCGTCGACGATGTGCAGCATGTGGTGTCTCCTGGTCGGGCGTGGCCCTTGTTGTTGTCATGGCGGCAAACGCCGCATGGCGGATTTTAGCCCAGCGCCCCGCCCGCCGCTTGCGCCGGCAATGCGAAGGTGAAGATGGTGCCGCCGCCCGGGTTCGGCGCATGGCTCAAGGTGCCGCCATGGAACTCGATCGCGGTGCGGCAGATCGACAGGCCCATGCCCATGCCTTCGGCCTTGGTCGAATAGAAGGGCGAGAACAGGCCGGCCGCCACTTCCGGCGCGATGCCGTGGCCGCGGTCGATCACCGACACCGTCACCTGCCCATCGGCCTGGGCCGCAGCAATGCGCAGCACGCGCATCTCTAGTCGCGTGTCCTGCATCGCCTCGATCGCATTGCGCGTCAGGTTGAGCAGCACCTGTTCCAGCAGCACGCGGTCGGCCAGCACCGGCGGCAATTGCGGGGCCTGCTCGATACGCAGCACGACATTGGCCTGGCGCGCCTGCAGCTCGACCAGCGCATGCACGCCGTCGATCACGCTGCGGATAGTCACCAGCTCGCGCCGCGGTTCGCGCTTCTTCACGAATTCATGCACGCTGCGGATGATCTGGCCGGCCCGCTGGGCCTGCTGGCGGGCCTGGTCCAGCGCATGCCTGAGCATGCCCGGATTGACCGGCTCGCCCGCCTGGGTGGAGCGCTCGAGCACGTTGAGCGCGCCGGCCGTATAGCTCGAAATCGCCGCCAGCGGCTGGTTCAGCTCGTGCGCCAGCATCGACGAGATCTCGCCCATGGTCGCCAGGCGCGCGCTGGCTTCGAGCTTTTCCTGCTGCTGGCGGTTGAGTTCTTCGGCGCGCTTGCGGTCGGTGATGTCCTGCACCGAACTCATCCAGCCCGACTGGCGGCCGTTGGCGTCCACCAGCGGCGCTTCGAACACCAGCACCGGCACCCGTACGCCATCCGGGCGCTGGAACACGGTCTCGAACTGGGGCGTGATATTCCCTGCGAGCACGCCGCGGAAGCGCTCCTCGTATTCGGCCATCACTTCCGGCGCCCAATAGGCCATGGGCGGCTTCTTGCCGACCAGTTCTTCTTGCGGCAGGCCGACGATCTCGCAGAAGGCGCGGTTCACATAAGTGACGCGGCCTTCCAGGTCGCGCGCCCGCAGGCCGGTGATCAGGGAGTTTTCCATCGCGGTGCGGAAGGCCATCTGCTGGCGCAGCGCGGCCTCGGCCGCCAGGGTGCGCGAGATGTGGCGCCACAGCGCCCCCAGGCTCAGCACCAGGCCGAGCGCCAGCACGATCACCGAGCCCACCAGCAAATTCGGCAGCAGTTGCGGCGCGCGTTTCACGCTGTCGGTGGACAGCACGACGAGTGCGCCCGGCAAGTCGAGCTCGCGCCGGTGCGTGTAGACGCCGCGTCCCGGGCCGCCGGCCGCGCGTCGGGCAACGGTGCGGTCCTCGCGGTCGAGCAGGCTAAGGGCATTGTCCTGGGCGAACCACCAGGGCACGGTTTCGTCGAGCAGCACCTGCAGGCTGTAGGTGGCGACCAGGCTGCCGGCCGGCTGGCCATCCGCATACAGCGGCAGGTAGAAATCGAGCAGACCCGGTGAGGTGGGCGTGGCGCCGTAGGGCTCGCTGTAGCGGGCGCGCCGGGTGGCGGCGGCCACGTCGGCCGCGAGCCGGGTCGGCGCGGGGAGTAGCGTGGACGGCTCCAGGCCGTGGCTGGCCCTCACCTTGCCATCGGGGCCGTACCAGACCACGCGCACCAGTTCGTGGCCGTTGTTGAACATCTGCTTGAAGCGCGCCTGCAGGGCAGTCGGTGAGGGCGGACGGTTGACCAGGTCGGCGCCGAGGTTGGTCAGCGCCTCTTCGCTGCGCGCCAGTTCGAAGCGCAGGGTCTGCTCGACCCACAGCGTGTCCGCGATCAATTGCTCTTGGCGCTCGGTGGCTTCCATCTGGCGCGCCTGCCATGGCAGCCAGATCAGCACCGCCAGGAACAGCAGCACCAGCAGCACCGGCACCAGCCAGCGCCACGAGCGTACGCGCTCGGTGGCCCTCGGCGCGGCGGGCGGCGGGAAGGGAGGCTGCTCAGGCTGCTTAATCATGGGGGAAAGTCTTCAAGGGCTCCGGCCTCCGTTACACTGTCGGGCGATTGTGGAAGTCCACGATGGCGGCCCAGGCCAAGGCCGCGCAGACTGGATGCATTCTAATGTCCTCACCAGGAAGAACCGACACCGTCATGTACATGAACGCCCTGGCTGCCGCGCTCCTCGCCGCACTTCTTGCCTGCGCCCATCCGTGCGCCCGGGCCCAGGCGCCGATCGTCATCAAGTTCAGCCACGTGGTCGCGCCCGATACGCCGAAAGGGCGGGCCGCCGAGCGCTTCAGGGCGCTGGCCGAGCAGCGCACGGAGGGCCGGGTGAAAGTCGAAGTCTACCCGAACAGCCAGCTCTACAGGGACCGCGAGGAGCTCGAAGCCCTGCAGCTCGGCGCGGTGCAGATGCTGGCGCCTTCGCTGGCCAAGTTCTCGCCGCTGGGCGTGAAGGAATTCGAAGCCTTCGACCTGCCGTATATCTTCCCATCCAAGAAGGCCTTGTACGCGGTGCTGGAAGGCCGTATCGGCCGCAACCTGCTGCGCAAGCTCGAGCCGAAAGGCATCACCGGCCTGGCCTATTGGGACAATGGTTTCAAGATCATGTCGGCCAACAAGCCGCTGCTGGAACCACGGGATTTCCGCGGCCTGCGCATGCGCATCCAGGCCTCGAAAGTACTGGACGCGCAGATGCGCGCCCTCGGTGCCCAGCCGCTGGCCCTGGCCTTTTCGGAAACCGCCCCGGCCCTGCGCGACGGCGTGGTGGAAGGCACCGAGAACACGCCCTCGAACATGTTTACCCAGCGTATGCACGAATCGCAGGCGCACCTGACGGTGTCGAACCACGGCTATCTCGGCTACGCCGTCATCGTCAACAAGAAGTTCTGGGACGGCTTGCCTCGTGACATCCGCTCGACCCTGGAGCGGGCGATGGTCGATGCCACTACCTACGAGAAAACCATCGCCCAGCGCACCAATGACGAGGCGCTGGAAGCGATCCGGCGCTCGGGCAAGACCACCATCCATACGCTGACCCCGGCGCAGGAGGCGGCCTGGCGCCGGGCGATGGCGCCGGTATACACGCAAATGGAAGGGCGGATCGGCAAGGACGTGGTCGGCGCGATCCGCCAGGAGGTGGCCCGCTGAGCGGCCTGCCATCGCGGCTGGATGACATGGATATGACACGCACGAAGCGAACGCTCATGCGAATTCTTCATAAGTAAAATAATTAAAGTAATGTGGCCAAAAAGATACGCCTGAGCAGAAAGCTTGCGTTATGATGGGGCCTTCACGCACTAGCTTGGTGCGTAGGCGTACAGAACACAGCAAGGTTTTGGGGAGTACTAAATAAAACACGGTCTTAGTACCGGAGACATTCGAGGAGACACACGTTTTACAGAAGCCGTTGGCACAGCTAAACGGCCGGAAACGTGATCCGAATTGGAGCGCACCCAGGGTGCGCTTTTTTTTGTCCCTATTTCCCCGCCTGCCGGGGCAAAAGGGGGTGGCCGGGGAGGAGTCCAGCGGTTAAGATGCGAGAATGAAAACAGACCAGGGAACCGCCTTGTTCAACGCCATCGTGCCGACCACCTTCGGCGCGATCGGCATCCGCACCCAGGACGGCCGCGTGCGCGAACTGGTCTACCTGCCGCCCTCGTTCGACGAGAAGGCCGCCGACAACGAAGTCGCAGCCCAGGCCGCAGGACAGGTGGCAAGCTACCTGCAGGATCCCGATTTCCGCTTCGACCTGCCGCTGTTCGAAGCCGGCACCGACTTCCAGCGCCGCGTCTGGAGCGAGATTTCCGCCATCCCGCGCGGCAACGTCAAGACCTATGGCCAGGTCGCCAAGCTGATCGGCTCGGCGCCGCGCGCCGTCGGCCAGGCCTGCGGCGCCAACTGGTTCCCCTTGATCATTCCCTGCCACCGCGTGACGGCGTCCGGCGGCCTGGGCGGCTTCTCGAACCAGGACGACGAAAACGGCTTCCACCTGTCGGTCAAGCGCTGGCTGCTGCAGCACGAAGGCGCCACCGCATCTCCATGGCAGCAGCAATCGATCTGGGACTGATCGACGAATTCTGCGACACGCTCTGGCTGGAACAGGGGCTGGCCAAGAATTCGCTCGATGCCTACCGCCGCGACCTGCGGCTGTTCGCCGGCTGGCTGGAAGCCAGGCGGCCGGAACGCGCCAGCCTGCTGGCCGTGGGGCCGGAAGACATCGCCGCCTATTTCGCCGAGCGCCACGCCGACACATTACCCAGTTCCGCCAACCGCCGCCTGTCGGTGCTCAAGCGCTTCTACGCCCTGGCCTTGCGCCGCAACCAGATTGCGATCGATCCCTGCCTGCAGATGGCCTCGGCCAAGCAGCCGTTGCGCTTCGTCCATACCCTGAGCGAAAGCCAGGTCGAAGCGCTGCTGGCCGCGCCCGACGTGGCGACGCCACTAGGCCTGCGCGAACGCACGATGCTCGAACTGATGTATGCGAGCGGACTGCGGGTATCGGAACTGGTGGCCCTGAAACTGGTCGAAGTCAGCCTGAACGACGGCGTGCTGCGCGTCACCGGCAAGGGCAGCAAGACCCGGCTGGTGCCCTTCGGCCAGGAAGCCCGGGTCTGGATGGAGCGCTACCTGAAGGATGCCCGCGGTATCATCCTGAACGGCCAGGTGGATGACGCGCTGTTCGTGACTGGCCGTGGGGGACCGATGACGCGCCAGATGTTCTGGATCCTGGTCAAGAAGCACGCCCTCAAGGCCGGGATCAAGGGGCCGCTGTCGCCCCACACGCTGCGCCATGCGTTCGCCACCCATCTGCTGAACCACGGCGCCGACCTGCGGGTAGTGCAACTGCTGCTGGGACACGCCGATATTTCGACCACACAGATCTATACGCATGTTGCGCGCGAGCGCCTCAAGCACCTGCATGCCCAGCATCATCCAAGGGGTTAAATTAAGCCGGGACGGGCCGGCTAGTCCATAATGCCCATGGCACGGTCGCACGACCATCTTTTTTCACCGCAACGAGGACAACATGGCAAAGACAAATTTCGGGTACGAAAAACGGCAGCGGGAACTCGAGAAGAAGCGCAAGGCGGAAGAAAAAGCGCGCCGCAAGCAGGAAGCCAAGCGTGACGAGCCGAACGGCACTGAGGGCGAAGCGTCCGACGTCTCGGCGGACGCCCCCGAAGGGGAATCCGCAGAGACGGTGTCGCAAAACGCCAGCTGACATGGGTTCGCGCTCGGGCTCCGTCTTGGTGACAAGATGGAGCTCCTTGCGCACGGTGAAACTATAAGGAACACGGCCACCCGCTTCCAGCGGGATGCGACAGGCCGCCGGGCGGCGGGTCTGGAACGCAGAAAAACGCGATGAACTGATGCCAGGGCGATGCTTTTGCGCCTACGCAAACGGCATACGCAGGGAGCGTGGAAGATGGTGGGATTGTCATGGGCGTCATGACTTTTTCCGTCTGTAAAGGATCTTTCCCGTGAGCGAGCCAAAACACGATCGGCCGGCCGGTGACGGCCAGGCTGGTGGCGCTCATCCGGGACGCGAAGGGACCGGAAACCCTGCTACGTCCCGTGACATTCCGGCCCCCACCGACCACCTGCGCGGCCCCGACGGTCCTGGCCCGCAGCCGCGCCCCGATGGACCGCTCGACGGCTTTGACGTCGACGGTCCCGGGCGCGAAGCGCTCGACTGGCTCTACCGTTTCGTGACGGCGATCGAGCTGGCGCCGGCGGTTGCCGTGCATTCGGTCGATGCCGGCGGCATCATTCGCTTCTGGAATCATGCCTGCGCACAGTTGTTCGGCATTCCGGCCAGCCGCGCGCTGGGCCGGCCCTTCCGCGAGATCGTCTCGCACCTCGAGCGCCAGGCCGAGTTCGACGACACCATCGCCGGCATCTGGCACGACGGCGTCGCGCCGGCGCCGCGCGACTGGAAGGTCCAGACCGCCGGAGGCCGGCGCCTGTGGCTGCACTCCAACCATTTCCCGGTCAAGCGCAACGGCGCCGCCCAGCAGGTGTTCTGCATGGAGGTGGACATCACGGCGCGCAAGCAGGCCGAAGACAAGCTCATGCAGGCAGCGCGCGTGTTCCAGAACGCGCACGAGGCGATGATCGTGATGGATGCCGAATACCGCGTGCAGATGGTCAACGGAGCCTTCACGGCGATCACCGGTTTCGATGCGGCCGACATCGTCGGCTCGACCCTGGCCAGCCTGCCTTGGGGCGAGGACGAAACCGGCTTTTACGAAAGCATCTGGTCGCAGCTCGACGGCAACGACCACTGGCAGGGCGAAATGCCGGCGGTGCGCAAGAACGGCGAGCGCTACACTTCCTGGGTGGCCCTGACCACCATCTGCGACCCGCACGGCCAGGCCAGCAGCTATATGGCGATGATGTCCGACATCACCGAACGCAAGCGGGTCGAAGAGCAGGTGCGGCACCAGGCCGAGCACGACCCGCTCACCGGCCTGCCGAACCGCACGCTCTTCCTCGACCGCATGCACCAGGCGCTGGCCACCTGGCGCCGCCAGCGCGACAGCTTCGCCGTGCTATTCCTCGACCTCGACCGTTTCAAGTCCATCAACGACAACAATGGCCATCAGGCCGGCGACGCCGTGCTGCGCGAGGTCGCCGCGCGCCTGCGCGGATGCGTGCGCCGGGTCGACACCATCAGCCGCCTCGGCGGCGACGAGTTCGTGGTGCTGCTGGCCGATATCGGCGGCGCCGACCAGGCCGCGCACGTGGCCGCCTCGGTGATGCAGGCGATTTCACATCCCATCGACGTCGGCGGGCAGGTGCTCGGGCTGTCGGTTTCGATCGGCATCGCCATCTGCCCCACCGATGGCCAGGACGTCGACACCCTGATGCACCATGCCGACGTGGCGATGTACCACGCCAAGCACAACGGCCGCAACAGCTTCCGCTTCTTCAGCCCGGAAATAAACGCCCGCGTGGTCGAACGCGGCGAGCTCGAACAGGGCCTGCGCCAGGCGCTCGACAACGGCGAGTTCCTGCTCGAATACCAGCCCGGGCTCGATGTCGGCAGCGGCCGGGTGATCGGCGTCGAGGCCCTGATCCGCTGGCACCATCCGCAGCGCGGCCTGTTGCTGCCGCACGAATTCCTGCCGGTGGCGGAGGAATGCGGCCTGATCGTGCCGATCGGCGAATGGGTGCTGGACGAAGCCTGCCGCCAGGTGCGCAGCTGGCGCGGCGAGGGACACGAAGTCACCCTGGCAGTGAATTTGTCGGACGGCCAGTTCCTGCACGACGAGTTGTTCGATACTGTCGACGCGGCGCTGGGCCGGTCCGGACTGGACCCGGCCTTCCTGCACCTCGAAATCACCGAGGGCGCGCTGATGCAGGGCGATGGCGGGCTGGACGGCACCGTGGCGGCACTGCGCGCCCGGGGCGTGCAGCTGGCGGTGGATCGCTTCGGCACCGGCATGGCCAGCCTGTCCTCGCTGCGGCGCTTCCCCCTATCCAAGCTCAAGATCGACCGCAGCTTCGTGAACGACATCGAGCACGACCCGGACGATGCGGCGCTGATCCCGGCGATCATTGCGGTGGCGCGCAGCTTGCGGCTGCGGGTGGTGGCGGAAGGCGTGGAGACCGGGGAACAGCTGCGCTTCTTGCGCGAGCATGGGTGCGACGAGTACCAGGGGTTTTATGCGGCGGGGGCGAGTAGCCGGCCGGATTTTGGCTTGACGCCCAGGTGATCCGGTTCCGCTAGAGTTAGACCGTAGGGTGGGCAGATCCTGCCCACGCGGTGATAGGTAGCAGGTGAAATGCCCGGCGCGATGATCTTGCCGCTGGCTGAACGCGTCAGGAGCGTTAGCTGGTGGGGAAAATCCCGGCGCGATGATCTTGCTACTGGTTGAACGCGTGGGCAGAATCTGCCCACCCTACGGGTCGCGGAATCATTGATGGTGCGGCCGAAGGGGCGTCACTACCCCTTCAATCCAGCCCGCCATGAAACTGCCCATCCTGCGGATACAGCAGCACCCGCGCCAGCACTTGCCCATGGTCCGACGCCGGCGCCAGCCCCAGGTCGAGGTGATCGTTGAGATACACCACGTCCATCACCTCGCCGATCGCATTCGGCACCAGCGGATTGAATTCGTGCGAGACCAAAATATGGTCGATGGTCGAGTGGCGGCTTTCGTGCACGATCGAGAAACCCACATTGCGCTGGCCGTCCTGGTGACGCCGCAGCCGGGCCGCATCGAACATCCGTTCGGCCAGCGGCGAACCTTCGCCCAGCACGATCTCGGTGGTCACCGAATCGGCGACGTCGTTGAAGTCGCCCAGCACCACGCGCGGGCGCTGGCGGTCGCGCGCCATGTCGGTAAGCAGCACCCGCAGCGCGGCGGCTTCGGTGCCGCGCCGGATCAGCGAGCGCAGGCAGGCGAGGGCGTATAAATTCGGGTCTTCGCCGGTGTCGCTGCTGCGGTAGTCGGGCCGGCGCGACTTCAGGTGCACCACCACCACGTCAACAAACGTGCCCGGCGCCAGCTCGACCTCGGCGTGCAGCGGCGCGCGCGTGAAGCGGTCGGGATCGCGGCTGCCGGGCGGCATGGTCACGCTTTCCGGGAATAGCGACAGCGCACGGCCCGGGCTTGCCAGCGGCAGGCGCGACACCAGTGCCACGCTCGGCGTCAGGCGCGGCGCCTCCGGGTCCGGGTCGAAGCCCAGGTGGGTCGCCTCGCGGTAGTTGCGGGTACGCGCCAGTACCTCGCGCAGGCAAGCCTGCGAAAAGATTTCCTGGAAGCCGATCACGTCGGCGTTCAACAGGTCCAGTTGCTGTGCCGTCCAGTCCAGCTTGGCTTCGTATAGTTCCGGGGTGCAGGGCTCGAGGTTGTCGTAGCAGCGTACCCCCGGCGGAGCCAGGTTGAAGGCATTGAAGGTGGCAAAGCGAATTTCTTGCTGCATAATAGAAACCCCTTATGTTCGTCTTTAGCGTACCACGCATGGCCAAGAAAGAGCACGTGTCTGAGACCCCTGCGACGCAGTTCCTGCGCAAGCATGGCGTCACATTTTCCGAACATCCTTACGACTACGAAGAACATGGCGGCACCGCCGTTTCCTCGCGTGCACTCGGCGTGCCAGAACACAATGTTGTGAAGACCCTGGTAATGCAGGACGAAGCGGCGCGGCCGCTGATCGTGCTGATGCACGGCGACTGCAAGGTCTCCACCAAAAACCTGGCGCGGGCGATTCCCTGCAAGTCGGTCGAGCCCTGCAAGCCCGACGTGGCGCAGCGCCATTCGGGCTACCTGGTGGGCGGCACCTCGCCCTTCGGCCTGCGCAAGCCGATGCCGGTGTTTGTCGAAGAAAGCGTGCTGGCGCTGGACCGGATCTACATCAACGGCGGCCGCCGCGGCTACCTGGTCGGCATCGCACCAGCCGTGCTGGCCGAGGTGCTCGGCGCACGGCCGGTGCAATGCGCGCTGGAGTGAGCTTCCAGGCAGCACAGCCGATGGTGTATATTCCGTGCGCCCCACGGGATACCGCAGTCCCGAACCGACAACAAAGACAAGAGACCAGATGAATACCCTGATTGCCACCATTGCCGCTTACCTGATCGGCTCGATTTCCTTCGCGGTCGTGATGAGCCGCGTGTTCGGCCTGTCTGACCCGCGCACCTACGGTTCCAAGAACCCGGGCGCCACCAACGTGCTGCGCAGCGGTAACAAGAAGGCGGCGATCGCCACCCTGATCGGCGACGGCTTCAAGGGCTGGCTGGCGGTATGGCTGGCGATCAAATACGGTCCGCAATACGGCATCGACGACGCCGGCGTGGCGCTGGTCGCCATCGCGGTCTTCCTGGGCCACCTATGGCCAGTGTTCTTCCGCTTCGTCGGCGGCAAGGGCGTGGCGACGGCGCTGGGTGTGCTGCTCGGCATTAACGTCTGGCTGGGACTGGCGACGCTGGCGACCTGGCTGATCGTGGCCTACGCCTTCCGCTATTCGTCGCTGGCGGCACTGGTCGCCTCGGTGTTCGCGCCGTTTTACTACGGGCTGCTGTTCGGCGCCGACGAGATCCTGTTTGCGGTGGCCGCGATGAGTGCGCTGCTGCTGTATCGGCATAGCGGGAATATCGCCAACCTGATGGCCGGCAAGGAGTCGAAGATCGGGAGCAAGTCGGCGGGGGCGAAGAAGAAATAAGGCTTGCGGCTGCTTGCAGAAATGGGATCCCGGCCTTCGCCGGGATGACCTGCCGAGAGAGCGGGCTAAAAGCTGGCTTGACCTCGCATCACTAGCTTAAAAACCGTCATCCCGGCGCAGGCGGAAACGATGCCCCTGGCATCGTTTCGTCCAAGTTGCGTTCCGCAGTCAAACATCCCCCTCGCATCACGTCTATCCCCACATCGCGTTACCATACCGCCACCTGGCACGCACCGTGCCGCATTGAACAGGAAAGGTGGCATTCATGACCAAGCAACTCAGGATCGATTTCGTATCGGACGTCTCGTGCCCGTGGTGCGCGATCGGCCTCAAATCGCTGGAGCAGGCGCTCGAACGCGTCGACGGCGAGATCGCGGCCGACCTGCATTTCCAGCCCTTCGAGCTGAACCCGGACATGGGCCCGGACGGCCAGGACATCGTCGAGCACATCACCGAGAAATACGGCGCTACCGCCGAGCAGCAGGCGAACAGCCGCGAGATGATCCGCCAGCGTGGATCTGACGTTGGCTTCGTGTTCGAGATGGAGCGGCGCGGCCGCATCTATAATACCTTCGATGCCCACCGCCTGCTGGCCTGGGCCGAGGAATCCGGCCGCCAGCGCGACCTCAAGATGGCGCTGTTCGAAGCCTATTTCACCCATTGCGAAGACCCCAGTAACCACGATGCGCTGCTGCGCGCCGTCGAACGCATCGGCATGGATGTGGAAACGGCTGCCCGCATCCTGCAGTCGGCCGACTATGCCGATGAAGTGCGCGAGCGCGAGAAGTTCTTCCAGCGTGCAGGCATCCAGTCGGTGCCGGCCGTGATCATCAACCAGCGCCACCTCATCTCCGGCGGCCAGCCGCCGGAAGTGTTCGAGCAGGCGCTGCGCGACATCTCCGCCAAGCTCGATGCCGCGCCGGCCGAGCCGGCGCAGCAGTAAGCGTTACTCCAGGCGTTATTTGAGATCCAGGACCACCGGCTGGTGGTCCGAGGCCGCCGTTTCCGACTGCACCTCGACTGCCGCCACGCGCGGCGCCAAATCGTCGGTGACGAAGAAATGGTCGTAGCATTCCGGCCGCTCCGGCCACGGATAGCCATGCAGGCCGGTGGTCGGCGCGCGGGCGACATTGCCGTTGGCGACACGCCAGGCGTCGAGGAAGGGCGGGGCGCCGCCATCCAGGGGCGCCAGCAGGGCCTGGTAATCCTCGGCATCCGGGGCGAAATTGAAATCGCCGCACAGGATGCTTGAGGCCGGGCGGAAGCCCAGCTGGTAAGGCGCGTCGAGGTTCGGGTCTGGCTGGAAGATGCGCGAGCGGGCGCTGGCCTCGGCATGCAGCTCGCGGATGCGCTGCACCTGCGCCATGCGCTGCAGCGGCGAGTAGTACTCGAGATGGGTGGTCATCAGGCGCAGCTTGCCGTTGGGCGCGTCGAGCACCGCTTCGATCAGGCCGCGCGGCATGCCTGCCGGATTGCCCGGGTCGGCCGGCCACGGCAGTAAATGGCGGTGGACCTGCGAGATACGGTATTTCGAAAGGATCAGGTTGCCGAACAGGCGAGGCGAATTGTTCTTGTAGAGCTCACTCGGGGCGTGTTCCATCATGTGGTAGCCCCCAAAAGCGCCGCCGAGCTGCTTGAACTGGTTCGCGGTGGCGCCGCCATTCAGTTCCGGATGGTTGGCCGCCACTTCTTGCAGGCACACCACATCCGGATTCAGCCGCCGCAGGACGTCGATGATCGCGTGAATACGGATCCGTCCGTCCTTGCCACAGCCCCAATGAATGTTCCAACTTACTACGCGCATCGCAAACCCTCCGTAAATCTTAACCGTCGGATATTGCCATCGTTTGGCGAGGGGCGGTCACACCGTAGGATCGATGTCAGCCTTGCAAGTTCAATATCGCGCGCACCACGCGTGCACCATTCGGGTGCCGCGCTTTGGCCGCTTTTGCTTGCGTTTACGCTGCCTCCAGCTCGTCCAGCGGCCAGCGCGGGCGCACGTTGAAGGCGTAGTCGCGCTGGGCCAGCGCCGGGTTGCGGGCCAGGCGCAGGGCGCCGGCAAACGCGATCATGGCGCCGTTGTCGGTGCAGAATTCGAGCTCCGGGTAATACACCTTGAAGCGGCGCTTGACGGCCGCTGCGTCCAGCGAGGCGCGCAGCTGCTTGTTGGCGCCGACCCCGCCGGCGATCACCAGGCGGTTCAAGCCCGTGTGGCGCAGCGCATTCACGCATTTCGCAGTCAAGACGTCCACGATCGCATCGACGAAGCCGCGCGCGATATTGGCCTTGTCCTGCTCGCAGATATTCGCCACAACCTTCTGTTCGTGGTTCTTCACCACCGTCAGCACCGCGGTCTTCAGGCCCGAGAAGCTGAAATTGAAGTCCTTCGAATGCAGCATCGGGCGCGGCAGGGTGTAGGCGGTCGGGTCGCCGAATTCGGCCAGGCGCGAAATCGCCGGCCCGCCCGGATAACCCAGGCCCAGCAGCTTGGCCGACTTGTCGAAGGCTTCGCCGGCGGCATCATCTAAGGTCTCGCCCAGCAGCGTGTAGCGACCGACGCCGTCCACCCGCATCAACTGGGTGTGGCCGCCCGAGACCAGCAGCGCAAGAAAAGGAAAATCCGGGCGCTCGCTGGCCAGCAGCGGCGACAGCAGGTGGCCTTCCAGGTGGTGCACGCCGAGCACCGGCTTGTCGAGCGCCAGCGCCAGGCTGCAGGCGACCGACGAGCCGACCAGCAGCGCACCGGCCAGGCCGGGGCCCTGGGTATAGGCGATGGCGTCGATGGCTGACATCGGGATATCGGCACGCTTCAGGACTTCGTCCAGCAGCGGCAAGGCGCGGCGGATGTGGTCGCGCGACGCGAGTTCGGGCACGACGCCGCCGTATTCTTCGTGCATCGCCACCTGTGAATGCAGGGCATGGGACAGCAGGCCGCGCTCGGTGTCATACAGAGCCAGGCCGGTTTCATCGCAGGAGGATTCGACGCCGAGAACGATCATGGAGAGGGGAACAGCAGGAGGAAAAGCAGGATTTTACCGTAGGGTGGTCGGCTTCGCCGACCGCGCGTTCAAATCACGCCTGAAATGACGCGCGCCGGTTTTCATGATGTGTTTGAACGCGCGGGCGGGAGTGATTCAAGCCAGTGGCTTGAATTACAAACCGCCCACCCTACAAAAGCGGCGTCCAGCAAACAATATTACGGGCGCTGAAGGAGCTCCCGATGCGCGCTGCGCAACATCTCCTCCGTCTCTTCCCACCCGATGCACCCATCCGTCACCGAGCAGCCATACTTCAGCTGCGACAAATCTTCCGGAATTGCCTGCGCCCCGCTGACGATGTTCGATTCGATCATCACGCCCACCAGCGAGCGGTTGCCATGCCTGATCTGCTGGATCACGTCCGACATCACCAGCGGCTGCAAATCCGGCTTCTTGTAGCTGTTGGCATGCGAACAATCCACCACCAGGTTGGCTGGCAGCCTGGCCTTGGCCAGCGCCTGTTCCGCAATCGCCACCGACACCGAATCGTAGTTGGGACGGCCGCCGCCGCCGCGCAGCACTACGTGGCCGTAGGCGTTGCCGCTGGTGCGCACGATCGAGACCGTGCCCTGGCCATTGATACCCAAAAAGGCGTGCGGGCTGGCCGAGGACTGCACCGCGTTCACCGCGATGCTCACATCCCCGTCGGTGCCGTTCTTGAAGCCGACCGGAGTCGACAGGCCCGACGACATCTCGCGGTGGGTTTGCGATTCGGTGGTACGCGCGCCAATGGCGGTCCAGGCAATCAGGTCGCCCAGGTATTGCGGCGAGATCGGGTCCAGCGCTTCGGTGGCGGTCGGCAGGCCCAGTTCGCAGACGTCGAGCAGGAAGCGGCGCGCGCGTTCCATGCCGACATCGACGCGGAAGGAGTCGTCCATGAAGGGGTCATTGATATAGCCCTTCCAGCCGGTGGTCGTGCGCGGCTTCTCGAAATACACCCGCATCACCAGCACCATGGTGTCGGCCACTTCCGCCTGCAAGGCCTTGAGCCGGCGCGCATAGTCCAGGCCGGCTTCCGGGTCGTGGATCGAGCAGGGGCCGACGACCACGAACAGGCGCTTGTCCTTGCGGTCGAGGATATTGCGCAGCGTTTCGCGGCCACCCATCACGGTGGCGAAGGCGCTGTCGCTCAGCGGCAGCGAGGCGTGGAGTTCGTTCGGCGTCGGCATCTGCGCGAACGAGCTGACGTTGGTATTTTCAATGGCAGGCGTATTGATCATGGCGCTGTGGTGTCTGGAGGGAATAACCAGTGTAGACCGAAAATGCTGCACTTGCACAAGAGGGCGGCGAAATCTCCAGGCGGCACGGCCGCGCCAAGGCGTTGTATGCTCCACCATATGGACAAGACCACTGAACGATTTGCCGCCGCACCCTTCATTAAAGAGATAGGACGCGGCGTGAAAGGCGCGCGCAGCATGTCGCGCCTGGACGCGCGGGCGCTCTACGCGGCCATGCTCGAACGCCGCGTCTCCGACCTGGAACTGGGCGCCATCCTGCTGGCGATGCGCATCAAGGGCGAGTCGGTCGAGGAGCTGGCCGGCTTCATGGATGCGGCCGAACATTCGTTCGCGCCGCTGCCGGCCCCGCCGGGGGAGTATGGCCCGGTCCTGATCCCGAGCTATAACGGCGCGCGCAAGCTGGCCAACCTGACGCCGCTGCTGGCGCTGCTGCTGGCGCGCGAAGGCGTGCCGACCCTGGTGCATGGGGTGCGCACCGATCCGGGCCGCATCACCACGGCCGAGATCCTGGCCGAGCTCGGCCTGGCCGAAGCCGGCTCCAGCAGCGATATCCTCGAGGCGGCAGCAGCAGGCCGTCCGGCCTTCATGCCGATCGAGCGCCTGGCGCCCGAGCTGGCGCACATGCTGGCGCTGCGGCGCATCCTGGGCGTACGCAATTCCACCCACACCCTGGTCAAGATCCTGCAGCCATTTACCTGCCCGGCGCTGCGACTGGTGTCATACACTCACCCCGAATACCTGGAAACCCTTGGCGCTTATTTCACCACGGCCGCGCCGCCGGAGCGGGGCGATGCCTTCCTGATGCGCGGCACCGAAGGCGAAACGGTCGCCAACCCGCACCGGGCACAGCAGATCGACTGGTTCCATGGGGGCGAGCGCAGCCTGCTGGTCGAGCGTGATGCGCCGGCCGACGAGCTGGCCGAGCTGCCGGAGGCGCGCGACGCTGCCACCACGGCAGCCTGGATCGCCGCTGCCTTGCGCGGCGAGGTGCCGATTCCCCGTCCGATCACTGCGCAGCTGGCGCAATGCCTGCAGGTAGCCCGCGCCCTGCGCCGCTGAGCCGGTGGCCCACCCCCCGATTTTCTGCTACCTGACCAAAAGGCCATCCGTGACGGATGGCCTTTTGTCCGTTTAATGACTCGATTACGTTGGATCGCAACAACATTTGTGTTGCCAAAACATATGTTTATGCGTATTGACAGCGTGTTTTTGTGAGACACACATCATCTACAAAATGGTGGGAATCTCCCATGAACTTACCTTATATGCGGGCAAATTTAGGTGATAGTTATCGCTCCACTTGTATAGACGAATATTTTCTTAACAATTATTGATGAAATTGACAAGATATTTACAGGTTTGAACTTGCTGAAATAGTGATTTATCACAAAAAGCCGTTATTATTTTCTTGCAACATAGCAAAACGATACCGAGCAGCAACGTTTAATGTTTCTTAGCGAACATCGTTGTGAAAGGTTCGTAAGAACAGTCCGGCGAGAATCTGCCGCTCCATCACTATCTGAAGGAAGACCAGAATGACCAAGCACGCCCGTTTTACTTCGACCCACCTTCCGCTTGCAGCCCTGGCAGTGGCAGTCGCCGTTGCCGCCGGTAGCGCACATGCCGCCAGCACCCAGGCTGCCACCAGCAGCACTGTGATCACCCCAATCAACATCGTCCAGGCTGCCGACCTGTCGTTCGGCAACTTCGCATCGGGCGGCGCTCCCGGCACCGTGACCGTCAGCCCGAACAACTCGCGCGGCGTGACCGGCGGCGTTACCGGCATGGCGGGCGGCAGCACCGCGGCCCAGTTCACCGTGACCGGCCAGGGCACCTCGACCTATTCGATCAACGTCGTGGGCACCGCACTGACCTCGGGCGGCAACTCGATGGCCTTCACCCCGATCACCGACCTGACCGCCAGCGCCATCACCACCGGCACTGTGACGGCCGGCGCCCTGACCGGCGGCACCCAGACTATCTTCGTCGGCGGCGTCCTGACCGTGGGCGCGAACCAGGCGCCTGGAAGCTATTCCGGCACCGTCACCGCAACCGTCGACTACAACTGAGGGCGGTACGGCAGCGGCGCAGCCTTCCAGAATCATGCAGGTACGTCGCTACCACGCACTTCTCGCCGCCGGCACCCTGGTGCTGGCGGCCCTGATCCTGTCCTGCCAGCATGAGGCCCAGGCCCAGCAAATCGTGCTCAGCAATGCGCGCGGCCTGGATTTCGGGCGTTTCGTTGCCGGTACCGGCGGCACGGTCATCCTCAGCCCCACCGGCGTGCGTTCGCGCACCGGCGGCGTCATCCTGCTCAATTCCTCCACGGCCGGCCAGGCCATGTTCAACGTGGGGAAAAGCAGCAATGGGGGCAACAACAAGGCCGTCATCATTTCGCTACCCGCCAATGGGAGCACCCGGCTTAACAGCGGGGCCAACAGCATGGCCGTGAATACCTTCGTCAACAACCCGGGATCGCTGGCTTCGGTGCCCAGTGGCGGCACCACCCTGTCGGTCGGCGCGACCCTGGTCGTCGCTCCCAACCAGCCACCCGGCAATTACACCGGTTCGTTTCCACTGACCGTCAATTTCCAGTAGGACTCCATCATGTTTTTCGCATCCGCACACCTTGGCTCCCTGCGCCGGGCACTGTCCCTTTTCCTCGCCTGCCTGCTGCTGGCGACGTGTTCGCCTGCGTTTGCCGAATTGATGCTGCACCCGACGCGCCTCGTGTTCGACAAGAACACCCGCGCGGCCCAGATCGAACTGATCAACAACGGCAGCAAGCCGGCCAGCTATCGCATTTCGCTGGTCAATCGCCGCATGACTGAGGCCGGCCAGTTCGAGGCGGCCGATACCGCCCAGGACGGCGAGCGCTTTGCAGACAGCATGCTGCGCTATTCGCCGCGCCAGGTCACGCTGCAGCCGGGTACCGCGCAGACCGTGCGCGTCATGCTGCGCAAGCCGGCCGACCTGGCGGAAGGCGAGTACCGCTCGCACCTGCTGTTCGACAAGCTGCCGGATGTCGAAGGCAATGCCAGCATCGAGAACCGTGGCGCAGGAGAGGCCCAGATTGGCGTGACGATCAATGCCATGGTGGGCGCTTCGGTGCCGCTGATCGTGCGCCACGGGAACGTCGGCGCCAGCGCCGGCCTGGCCGGGCTGGCGCTGCAGAAGGACGCCGCCAGGCGCCCGGTCCTGACCCTGCGCTTCGAGCGTGAAGGGTCCAGCTCGCTGTACGGCGACGTCAGCGTCAGCTTTACGCCACGCGGCGGCAAGCCGGTGAGCCTGGGCCAGGTCGGCGGCATTGCGGTCTACACGCCGAACCGCATGCGCCAGGCCGCGCTGCCGCTGCAGGTGCCGGACGGGGTGACGCTGGCCGGAGGCACCATCGAGGTCGCTTACCACGAGCGTCCGGAAGCGGGCGGCAAGCTGCTGGCGAAAGCCGGCCTGAATTTGCCATGATGTCGCCAATGAGCCTGCCGTAATGCGGTGCCTGCCATCTTCCCTCTCTTGATTCCTGCCTGATCGCACAAGAGCTTCCTCGGACAATGTTTTTTGAGCAATAATCGTGTTGTCGGGCTGACCGCCGGTCAGCCGCGAACACGTGTACGCACGCGCGCAGGCACCATGCAGGGTTTTCGAACGGGATTTCTTGTTGCAGGATTGATGTTGCTGCCGGCTTTGCCGCCGGGGGCGGCGGCGGCGACGTCGCAACAATCCGAAGCCAACCTCGTCCTTCTCGAAGTCCGGCTGGGCAACCAGCTCCTGTCCGACGCCGTCACCGGCTACGAGATCGGCCGCGAGGTCTTCCTCCCGCTCGGTGAACTGTCGCGCCTGCTGACCCTGGCCATCCGGGTGTCGCCGGGCGAAGGCCGCGCCAGCGGCTTCATCCTCAGCGAAGAGCGCGGGTTCAGCCTCGACGTGCCCGGCCGGGTGATCGAGATCGCCGGCCGCCGCGAAGAACTCGACCGCGCGCAATTCAAGCTGCAGCCCGATGAGATCTATGTTGCCGGCAGCCTGCTGCAACGCTGGCTGCCGGTGGACCTCGAGCTCGACATGTCGAGCCTCGCCCTGAAGGTGCGCCCCCGCGAGCAGCTGCCCTTGCAGGCAAGGCTGGAACGGCGCAAGCATGGCAGCATGCCGGGCGCGCCGGGCGGCTATGTCGACCCCGGCTACCCGCGCCTGGCCACGCCTTACCGGCTGGCCGACGTGCCCTTCATCGACCAGACCATCGGGGTGTCCACCAGTAATACGAATGGGCGGCGCCAAACGGAAGCGGCCTACACCGCCTACCTGACGACCGACCTGCTCGGGATGGAAGCGGCCCTGTATGCCGGCCGCAACCGGCAAGACCCGTCCTCCGGCCTGCGCCTGACGCTGGGGCGCAACGACCCCGACGCCGGCCTGCTCGGTCCGCTGCACGCGCGCACGGCGCTGTTCGGCAGCGTGCCCTTGCCGGGCGTACCCAATATCTCGCCGAGCAGCGCGACCGGCAACGGCGTCCTGGTCAGCAACCGGCCGCTCAACCAGCCCACCAGTTTCGACCGCCACACCCTGCAGGGCGCGCTCCCGCCCGGCTGGGACGTCGAACTGTTCTACAACGAGGCCCTGGTCGGCTTCCAGCAATCACGCCCGGACGGCAAGTACAGCTTCGAAGACATGCCGCTGGCCTATGGCCCCAACGAGTTCCGGCTGGTGTTCCACGGTCCGCTGGGACAGCTGCGCGTCGAGCGCCAGAGTTTTTTGCTGGAGCAGTCGGCGGTGCCGCGCGGCGCGCTCTACTATGACGTCGGCGCGCACCGCGACCTGGCAGGGCGCGGCCGCGCGCTGGCGCAATTCGAATGGGGCGTGAACGACAGCATCAACGCCCTGGGCGGCTGGCAACGCGTGCCGATGTTCGACGGCACGGCGCGCACCTATGCCAACCTGGGCCTGCGCGGCTACTGGAACAGCTTCATCGCCACCGCCGATGCTGCGCGGGCCGACGACGGCGGCACGCTGGCCCAGCTGGGCGTCAAGACCCGGCTGGGCAACGTCGCCGTGTCGGCCAGCCACGCGCAATTGAATAAATTCACCAGCGACTTCTTCAACCAGGCCGCCGACCCGGTGCGCACCCGCGACGAACTGCGCGTCGAAGGCGTCATTGCGCCAGGCGGCACCCAGTTCTTCCCGGTCGCGCTGCAGGTGCGGCACGACCGGCTGGCCTCCGGCGTCCGCCACCTCGATGTGCAGGGCAGGATCTCGGCCTATCGCAACGGCGTGGCGCTGACCAATGCGCTGCGCTGGCAGAAGGTCGGCAGCCACGAACTCGCTGACGGCCTGTTCCAGGTCAGCCGCAGGGTGGCCGGCATCGGCCTGTCCGGACAGCTGCAGTACACGCTGTCGCCCGATACCGCGCTGGGCAGCGCGGCCGTTTCAGCCGACTATTACCTGAACGACGGCTACCTGCTGAACCTGGGCCTGATGCGCAGCTTCCAGAACCGCGAACTGCGCGCCACCGGCGCCCTCAACAAGAGCCTGGGCAGCTACGGGCTCGGCATCAACGGTTTTTATTCCAACCGCCGCGAATACGGGCTCGGCCTGCAGTTCTTCATGGCGATGGGCCTGGAGCCGCGCAGCAGCCGCCTGATGCTCGACGCCCAGCCGATGGCCAACATGGGCGCCGCCTCGATCCGCGTGTTCTTCGACAAGGACCTGAACGGCATCATGGACGGCACCGACGAAGCCATCGCCAATGCCGGCTTCACCGTCAACGGCGCCAATTACGCGGCCCGCACCGGCACCGGCGGCATTGCCTACCTGCCGCGCCTGCCCACGCACCAGAACACCGACATCAGCCTCGACCCGGACACGCTCGACGACCCGCAATGGCAGCCGCGGGTGCCCGGCGTGCGCATCGTGCCGCGGCCGGGCAAGGTAAGCCAGGTCGAGTTCGCGGTGAACATGACGGGCGAGGTCGACGGCACCACCTATTTGTATGCCAACGGCGCCCGGCGCGCCATCGGCGACCTCCGCCTCGAAGTGGTGGACGCCGCGCGCAAGGTGGTGGCCACCATCACCAGCGCGGCCGACGGCTATTTCGTCATCAGCGGCATTTTCCCGGGCGACTATTTCCTGCGCGTGTCGCCCGAGCAGCTCAAGCGCCTGGGGCTAACGGATACGGGCATGCACATGATCACCATCGGAAAGGATGGGACGGTGCTCAACGGGCGCGACCTCGACGTGCGCGCCGGAGATGGAGTGTAGCTACTATCAGAGCGGCGCCCTGTACGGCGCGGCGAATTTTCGTAGGGTGGTCGGGTCCTCCCGACCGCGCGTTCAATCTGGCATGCACTGTGGCGACGCACGATCTGGTTGAACGCGCGGTCGGCAGAGCCGACCACCCTACATGCCAAGGCGCCTCCCGACCTGGTCAGATACAATGCCCGGTTTGGCGATTTCCCCGCCAGCGCAAGGACACGGCAAGCATGGCAAAACAATATGATGTGGCAGTAATCGGTGCAGGCGCGGCCGGCATGATGTGTGCGGCGGTCGCCGCCCGGCGCGGCAAAAGCGTGGTGCTGCTCGACCATGCAACAAAGCTGGCCGAGAAGATCCGCATCTCGGGCGGCGGTCGTTGCAATTTCACTAATATCAACGCCGGCCCGGCCAATTTCCTGTCGCAGAACCCGCATTTCTGCCGTAGCGCCCTGTCGCGCTACACGGCGCAGGATTTCCTCGACCTGGTCAAGAAATACCGCATTCCCCACCACGAGAAGCACAAGGGCCAGCTGTTCTGCACCGAGTCGTCCGAGCACATCATCGCGATGCTGCGCGCCGAATGCGATGCGGGCGAGGTCAGCTGGCGCATGCCGTGCAAGGTCGGCAGCATCGAGAAGACCGAGAGCGGTTTCCACATTACCGCGGAAGGTGGCGACATCGAATGCCACAGCGTGGTGATCGCTACCGGCGGCCTGTCGATCCCGAAAATCGGCGCGACCGATTTCGGCTACCGCATCGCCACCCAGTTCGGCCTTGGGATCATCGAGCCGCGCCCGGGCCTGGTGCCGTTGACCTTCGATGGCCCGAGCTGGGAAGCGTTTGTTCCCTTGGCGGGCATCGCGCTGGAAGTCGAAGTGAGCACCGGCAGCGAGGGAAAAGGGAAGGGCGGCAAGGCGAAGGCTGGCGGCCATTTCCGCGAAGACCTGCTGTTCACCCACCGCGGCCTGTCCGGCCCGGCGATCCTGCAGATTTCGAGTTACTGGCAGCCGGACACCCCGATCGTTCTGAACTTGCTGCCCGACCTGGACGTGGCCGAGGAACTGATCGGCGCCAAGACCACGGTGAAGAAGCAGCTCGGCAACGTGCTGTCCGGCTGGCTGCCGGCGCGCCTGGTCGAGGGCCTGCTCGCGGCCAACGGCTTCGCAGCGGACGCCCGCCTGGCCGACATGCCCGACGCCAGGCTGCGCAAGCTGGGCGACGCCATCAACCGCTGGGAAATCATCCCGGCCGGCTCGGAAGGCTACAAGAAGGCCGAAGTGACGCTGGGCGGCGTAGATACCCGCGAACTGTCCCAGCAGACCATGATGGCCAACAAGGTTCCGGGCCTGTATTTCATCGGCGAAAGCGTCGACGTGACCGGCTGGCTGGGCGGCTACAACTTCCAGTGGGCCTGGGCCTCCGGCTTCGTCGCCGGCAGCAGCGTCTGAGGCTCCGATCTCATGTGGCAATTGCGGAACACGTTGATAAACCCTTCCACTGATCCGCAAACAATGCTAAACTTTCGTTCTTCATAAATCCAACGGTTTCATTTTTACATGACCACTATCCGCCTTAAAGAAAACGAGCCGTTCGAAGTCGCAATGCGTCGCTTCAAGCGCACTATCGAAAAAACTGGTCTGCTGACCGAACTGCGCGCACGCGAGTTCTACGAAAAGCCAACCGCAGAGCGCAAGCGTAAGCTGGCCGCTGCCGTGAAGCGCCACTACAAGCGCATCCGCAGCCAGCAACTGCCTAAGAAACTGTACTAAGACGGCACTGCCGGCTTGATCCGGTGACAGACGCTGTCCCGGCGAGTCGCTGAGCGTCCGCAAGCCCGCTCCGGTTGTTACCGCGGCGGGTTTTGTTCGTTTATACCCATCGTTATTACCTATCCCTGACGGAGATCCCATGAGCCTGAAAGCACAACTGACCGAGGACATGAAGGCCGCCATGCGCGCCAAGGAAAGCGGCCGCCTGAACACCATCCGCCTCATGCTTGCCGACATCAAGCGCAAGGAAGTGGACGAGCAGATCGAGCTGGACGACACCCAGGTGCTGGCCATCATCGAAAAGATGATCAAGCAGCGCAAGGATTCGATTTCGCAGTTTGAAGCGGGCGGCCGTGCCGACCTGGCCGATATCGAAAAAGCCGAGCTGGTGATCCTGTCGGCCTACATGCCGGCCGGCCTGTCGGACGAAGAAGTGGCAACCGAAGTCGCCGCCGCCGTGGCCGCCACTGGCGCTGCCGGCCCGCAGGACATGGGCAAGGTGATGGGCGTGCTCAAGCCGAAGCTGGCCGGGCGGGCCGACATGACCGTGGTGTCGGGGCTGGTGAAGAAGGCGCTGACTGGCGCCTGATCGGTTTGCCAGCGTTCGTTGACCGCGTGGGCAAGGTAATTCACGCCAATGGCGTGAATTACGCATTGCCCACCCTACGGAGTGCGGCTTTTCGTAGGGTGGGCGGGTCTCCCGCCCGCGCGTTCAACCGGCTCATGCTTTGCTCCACCGCGTGATTTTTCGCACTGTGCATCCACGCCACACGCCAACTCCACCGTGGCAATTGCCTTGTCATAAATCAATTTGCAGTCAGCGCTGCGGTATAGTCTGATCTGAGCTTAGACAAACACTGAGTACCTCTAGTGATTCCGCAATCCTTCATTACCGATTTGCTCAACCGTGTCGATATCGTCGATATCGTGGGCCGTTACGTCCAGCTGAAAAAGGGCGGCGCCAATTACATGGGGCTGTGCCCGTTCCACAACGAAAAATCCCCCAGCTTCACCGTCAGCCCGACCAAGCAGTTCTACCATTGCTTCGGCTGCGGCGCCCACGGCACCTCGATCGGCTTCCTGATCGAATATTCCGGCATGGGCTTCGTCGATGCCGTCAAGGACCTGGCCCAGGGCGTGGGCATGGTGGTGCCGGAGGCCGACGACAAGATCCCGCCGCAGCAGCGCGCCGCCCAGCAGGCCCAGTCGCTGGCCATGACCGACGCGCTGACCCAGGCCTGCACTTTCTACCGCGCCCAGCTGCGCGAGGCGCCCAACGCCATCGCCTACCTGAAGAACCGCGGCCTGACCGGTGAGGTCGCGGCCCGCTTCGGCATGGGTTACGCACCTTCGGGCTGGGACAACCTGCGCTCGGTCTTCCCCGACTACGACGCGCTGGCGCTGGTCGAGTCCGGCCTGGTGATCGACAAGGTCGATGAAGACGGCGGCAACAAGAAGCGCTACGACCGCTTCCGCGAGCGCATCATGTTCCCGATCCGTAACACCAAGGGGCAGGTGATCGGCTTCGGCGGGCGCGTGCTCGACAGCGGTGAACCGAAATACCTGAACTCGCCGGAAACCCCGCTGTTCCAGAAGGGCCTGGAACTGTACGGCCTGTTCGAGGCGCGCCAGTCCATCCGCGACACCGGCTATGTACTGGTGACCGAAGGCTATATGGACGTTGTCGCACTTGCCCAGCTCGGCTTCCCGCAGGCCGTCGCCACGCTCGGCACCGCCTGCACCAGCACCCACGTGCAAAAGCTGCTGCGCCAGACCGACACCGTGGTCTTCAGCTTCGACGGCGACAAGGCCGGCCGCCGCGCTGCGCGCCGCGCGCTGGAAGCCTGCCTGCCGCAAGTAACCGACGACAAGACCATCAAATTCCTGTTCCTGCCGCAAGAGCACGACCCGGACAGTTTCGTGCGCGAGCGCGGCGGCGACGCCTTCGCCCAGGAAATCAACGAGGCGATGCCGCTGTCGCAATTCCTGCTGCGCGAAGTCACCACCGAGCACGACCTGAGCACACCGGAAGGCCGCGCCCATGCCCAGTTCGAGGCCAAGCCGCTGCTGCAATCGATGACGCCGACCGCGCTGCGCCTGCAGATCGTGCGCGGGCTGGCCAGCCTGACGGAGTCAACCCCGGCGGAGCTCGAGGCGTTGTTCGAATTATCCAAGCCGGTATCGGTCATCCGCAAGGCGCCGCCGCGCCAGGGCCGGCCCCAGCCAGTGGGCTTGCCCTTGCAAATGCTGCGCATTCTCGTGTCGCATCCGCACCTGGCCTTGCTGCTGGACGAGACCATCCTGCAGTCATTCGACTTCCTGGGGCAGGACGATGCCGACAGCTTGCGTTACCTTGCGAGCGTGGCGCAAGCGCTTGGAGAACACGGAAATTTTGCTGCACTGTCGCAACAACTCAAGGAAGTGACAGGGGAGTACGACAGCATCATTTCGGAAATCGCCTCAGAACCGGAATCGGATCTCGATGCCGATCGAATCTGCCTGATGAGTGCTGTGCGCCAAATTAAGGTTGACACCTTAAAGAAGGAGCTTAACCAGTTGTCTTCTTCCGGCATGACCCCAGATCAGATAACGCGCTACCGTGAAATCGCCGCCGAACTGGACGCCCTGGACCGCGAAGCCGTAGCGGAAAGGGCGCCTCGCTGACCCTGCGCCACATAGTGCTGGAGGGCAGGTTTCACGACTGGAAAAACTAGGGGTGCGTGCTATAATAAAACGCTAACTATTGCAACCTTTGAAACCCTTTTACGTTTCAAGGGGGTGTGGATTTAAGGTTAGCAAGGCAACGGAAGTTGCTTGCAGGGTGATGTAAGGTAACAAGAAAGTTTATCTTTAACCATCGTAAAGTGTGAGTCGTCCGTGACTTCGAAAGCGCCTGTGCCAACCAAGAAACCCGAAACCAAAGTGGCTGTAAAAACCACGAGAGCGTCCGCCACGGTGGACAAAGGTCAAGACACGGCCGAGGTTCGTACGGCGAGCCCGGCACCGGTCAGCCAGACGACCGATGCGGCCGCCCTGGCCGCGATCGACACGTCCGGCTATGTCCTGCCATCCGTCAAGGTCCCGGGACGCCGTGGTCGCAAGCCGAAGGAATTCACGCCCGAGAACGAGGAGATCGCCGCCCTCAACGCGGTCGAGCGCGCCGAACTGAAAGCCGCCGACAAAGCCAAGGCCAAGGACCGCAAGGCCAAGGAAAAAGCGCTGCTGAAAGACGCCTTCTCGTCGGACACCGAAGCGAGCGAAGAAGAGCTCGAGATTCGCCGCAACAAGCTCAAGGCCCTGATCAAGTCAGGCAAGGAGCGCGGCTTCCTCACCTATTCCGAGATCAACGACCACCTGCCGGAAAACATCGTCGATCCGGAAGCGATCGAAGGCATCATCGGCACCTTCAACGACATGGGCATCGCCGTCTACGAGCACGCCCCCGATGCCGAGACCCTGCTGCTGTCCGACAATGTCGCCACCGTCACCAGCGACGACGAAGCCGAAGCGGCCGCCGAAGCGGCACTCTCCACCGTCGACTCCGATTTCGGCCGCACCACCGACCCGGTCCGCATGTACATGCGCGAAATGGGCTCGGTCGAGCTGCTGACCCGCGAAGGCGAAATCGAGATCGCCAAGCGCATCGAAGACGGCCTGAAGGACATGATCCAGGCCATCTCGGCCTGCCCGGTGACGATCGCCGAAATCATCGACGCCGCCAGCAAGATCGAAAAAGACGAAATCAAGATCGACGAGATCGTCGACGGCCTGGTCGACCCGGACGGCGACGAGCAGACCCCGCCGGTCGCCCCGCCTCCGGCCGCGAGCGACGACGACGACGAAGAAGAAGACGAAGAAGAAGCCGCCGAGGAAGAGGAAGAAGAAGCCGCCAGCGCCTCCGGCGCCGCCGGCTATTCGGCCGAACAGTTAGAAGCGCTGAAGCAATCGGCGCTGGCCAAGTTCAACCACATCGCCCAGCAATTCGACAAGATGCGCAAGGCCTTCGAGAAGGATGGCTACAACTCGAAGGCCTACGTCAAGGCGCAGGATGCGATCTCCGACGAGCTGCTGGGCATCCGCTTCACCGCCAAGGTGGTCGAGAAGCTGTGCGACACGCTGCGCGGCCAGGTCGACGAAGTGCGCCACATCGAGAAGCAGATTTTAGATGTTGCCGTGAACCGCTGCGGCATGCCGCGCGCCCACTTCATCAAGGTCTTCCCGGGCAATGAAACAAACCTGGAATGGGTCGACGGCGAAGTCAACGCCGGCCACGCCTACAGCGCCATCCTGGGCCGCAATATCCCGACGATCAAGGAACTGCAGCAACGCCTGATCGACCTGCAAGCGCGCGTGGTGCTTCCGCTGCCGGACCTGCGCAACATCAACCGTCAGATGGCGGCCGGCGAGATGAAGGCGCGCAAGGCAAAGCGCGAGATGACCGAGGCCAACCTGCGCCTGGTGATCTCGATCGCCAAGAAGTACACCAACCGCGGCCTGCAGTTCCTCGATCTGATCCAGGAAGGCAATATCGGCCTGATGAAGGCGGTGGACAAATTCGAATACCGCCGCGGCTACAAGTTCTCGACCTATGCGACGTGGTGGATCCGTCAGGCCATCACCCGTTCGATCGCGGACCAGGCGCGCACGATCCGTATTCCGGTGCACATGATCGAGACGATCAACAAGATGAACCGCATCTCGCGCCAGATCCTGCAAGAGACCGGCGCCGAACCGGATCCGGCCACCCTCGCCATCAAGATGGAGATGCCGGAAGATAAGATTCGCAAGATCATGAAGATCGCGAAGGAACCGATTTCGATGGAGACGCCAATCGGCGACGACGACGATTCGCACCTGGGTGACTTCATCGAGGACAACAACACGCTGGCGCCGTCGGACGCCGCGCTGCACGCCTCGATGCGTGGCGTGGTGAAGGACGTGCTCGATTCGCTGACCCCGCGCGAAGCCAAGGTGCTGCGCATGCGCTTCGGTATCGAGATGTCGACCGATCACACGCTGGAAGAGGTGGGTAAGCAGTTCGACGTGACCCGCGAGCGGATTCGCCAGATCGAAGCGAAGGCGCTGCGCAAGCTGCGCCACCCGTCGCGTTCGGACAAGCTGAAGAGCTTCCTCGAGGGGAGCAGCTGAGGCTTGGCTGCACATGCTGGTAACTGAGGCTTGACGTACCTGTACTAATGGCAATATCCTCTCGCCACTCTGCTCCACGGTTCCGCACCGCAGGACGCAAGTGGCGAGTGTTGTTTCTGCCACAGTCCCGATTTCTGGGCCTCTAGCTCATGCTTGGTTAGAGCAGCGGACTCATAATCCGTTGGTGCCGTGTTCGACTCACGGGAGGCCTACCAAATACCGCAAGATCAAGGGGTTACGATATGTCGTAACCCCTTTTTTGTTTGTGCTGAGAATGCCGCTGCAACGTCAGCGTGATGTGCGATATGAGGTTGGTGACCGCGTTTTCAGGCAGGGATTGACAGCCTCGAAGGCAGTAACTTGGAAGGGCAGGGGAATTGCCGTACCTGCGGCAGCAGGTACGGGGGCAGGCCAGGCATGGCGCCCATCCAGCCGGATCATTCATGCGTGATCAGAAACTGTATTTTACGCCGACGGTGACGACGTTGGCCTTGGCGCCATAGTTTTTGCTCTTGCCGTAGCGCTCATATTCAGCGACAGCAGCGATGTGCGGGTTCAGCTTGTACTCGACACCCAAGGCCGCATATGCGCCCGTGTCGTGGTCCTTGATGTTCAGGCCGAGGTTCGCCTCGATCTCGCGTTCGCTGTAGCCCACACCCAGCTTGCCGTAAGCCGAGAACTGCTGGTTCACCGGAACGTTGTACTTGGCCGCCACGTACGCGCCATAGCCCTTGGAACTGCCGTTGACAGTACTTCCATTGACCCGGTAGCTGAAGTCCGCGCTGCGGAAATCTGTATAACCTGCTTCCACACCCAGATTCGGGGTGAATTCAAAGCCGCCGAACACCTTTCCCGATGCCTTCCAGCCATCGCTGTCCAGCTTCGTTCCTGCAATATTGCCCACCGAATAAACATGGTCCGCGCTTGCTGCGCCGAAGCCGATATAGGGACGTCCGGTGTTGCCTGCCTGGGCTTGCGTTGCGCTCACGACCGCAGCGCCTGCGATCAGGGTGTGAATGACCTTTTTCATTACCAATTCCTTTCGTTTTCTACGCTTTTTTCGCAATGCTCAATCGATTGCGATGGACAGATAATATCACAACGAAACCGAACGGTACAGTTTAGTTATAAATGTTGTGCGGTCGCGGTGGCATTTCGAAACGCGGCCCATCGCCCAACAGTAATCTCGCAAGGCCGCACTCCTCGGCCCGTGGGAGGTACGGCGCAGGCGAGATCATGCCTCTGACAGCGGCCCAGCTACCGGTCTGGCTCGAGTTCGTCAGCATACCCATACGAGGTGGCCAGCAGCACCTGCCCCCGGCATTCGCCGAAGCCGATGCGCGCGTATCCGTCGCGCTCGCACCACCCATACATGACCGCCGTGTCGCCGTCTTCCAGGAAGGTGCGTGATTCACCGTTCGGCAGTATCACAGGCTTTCCTACCGCCTTGGCTCAGTTCGAGCAGGCAGCCTTCCTCGCCAAGCGTCGGGCCGGACTGCGTGCCTGTGCCGAGCAGGTCGGCCGGACGCAGGTTGCAGCCGCTCTGCGCATGGTGGATCACCATCTGCGCCAGCGTCCTGTAGGAATGCCGGCAGCTGGAACGGCTCAGCCGCATCGCCTCGTTGCCGCTCTTTTAGTGGTCAGCCACACTTCCAGCTGGATATCGAAACCACCGTGCTCGGGGGCATCGGGCGGGGCGGCGATAGGCAAGGGTTTCCGGGTCGCCGTCTTCCCGCAACGGCGTGCAACGGAACGGCGCCAAGGCTTCTAGCGTGACGATCCAAGGGATATCGTGGTCAGGAAATTTTTCGCATTGAACGGACCGAGCGGCAGCGCTTCCCAGAGAAAAGCCTGCCAGCGCCAACCGACTCGATCGGAGAGATATCGAGCTTTGCGGTCAGTCCATAGCTGATCTGACCGAGGCGGATGCTGGTATTACCTCACAGGCCGAAATGCTCACCTTGGGCGCGGAACTCGGCAAAACCCGCAATCAGCTCCGCGTCGGTGTTCATCACGAACGGTCCCCGTGCGGCGACGGGCTCGCCAAGAGGCTTGCCGGCATAAAGCAGCGCCAGCAGGCCTTGGTCGCCGCCGGTCAGCGTGAGCCTGCTCGGCTCGACACAGGGCGTCAGCCAGGCAAGGTCACCTTTCCCGGTGTGAGCCCCCGATATCCCAAGGGCACCACTGCCCTCGACCACGACGACGAAGCCGTTGTAGCCGGCCGCAAGATCCTGCTCGATGCGAGCACCAGGCTGGAGGCGGATCTCGACCATCGTCACTGGGGCGTAATTTTTGGTGGGCGAAGTCACACCGGCTGAGCTCCCGGAAAAGACGCGCACCTCGGCACCGTGCTCACGTCGCACTGGGACGGTGTCAGCCTGGAGATGTTGATGACGCGCGGGCACGAGCTTGTCCGCACTGGGCAGGTTGACCCATAGCTGGAGGATATGAGCAAGCTGGCCGTCGGCGGGCTGTTCGTTGTGAATCAGGCCGCGCCCCGCCGTCAGCCACTGGACGTCGCCAGGGTTGAGACGTCCTTTGTTTCCATGGTTGTCGTAGTGCTCGATCGCACCCGCAATCACGTACGTCACCGTCTCGATGCCCCGGTGCGGGTGACGGTCAAAGACGTTCTCAAGGAACCAGTCCTCCACCAAGAGAAGAAACGGATCGCTTCCAACCCAGTCCCCAGGCGGAACGAGGGGACGCAGCCGATGCTTATCGGACATCCCGATTTGGATCTCGGGACGATCGATCCGTGCCACGTCCCGCTGAACTTGTCTGTTAATGGTAGACATGTGTCACACCTGAATAGGGCTGTTTTATGGCGCCGCTACCGTCTCAGGCGACGACTTCTGCCATTGCGTTGTTGGCGGACTGGCCCGTTTGGGCGCTGATGTCTGCTTCGGCCGCGGCGAGCGCCCTGGCCTTGCCCTGCTCGCCCATGGCCAGCCCCTCGGCGCGCACGAAGCGTACATCGGTGATGCCTACGAAGCCAAATACCGTCTTGAGGTAGCTTTCCTGATGATCCACCACTTCGACAGGCAGGCCGGCATACATGCTGCCGCGGGTCGATACCACAATCAGTGTCTTGCCCTTGGCGAGCCCTTCAGGCCCGTTCGGCGTGTACCGGAAGGTGCGGCCAGCCTGCGCGATGCGGTCGATCCAGGCTTTCAGCTGGCTAGGGATGGTGAAGTTGTACATCGGCGCACCGATCACGAGGACATCAGCGGCGAGAAACTGGCTCACGAGGAGTTCGGACAGCGCATTTTCCCGTTTCTGGGCCGGCGTGAGCTGCGCTGCATCGATGCCGAGCTTAAAGCCCAATGAGTCCATGTTCAGGTGCGAAGGGGCGTCCAGCGCCAGGTCCAGGTACTCCACAATGGTCCCCGGGTGGCTGGCGCTCCATGCGGCGACGGTCTTGCTGCTGAGAGCACGCGAAATGGAGGCGGAGCCCAGCGGGCTCGAATCGATGTGTAGCAGCTTCATGGTTTCTCCTGTCGGGCAAGGACGGTTTCCTCGCTCATCGAATAGATTGTGTAGCCGACTCAATGCGCTGATAAGATGGCTGAAAACAATTTGACTGTTCTACTGGTGGAACGATGCACGATTTGAACGACATGGTTTTCTTCGCCGAAGTGGTGGATCGGGGTGGGTTCGCGCCGGCTGGCCGTAGTCTCGGTGTGCCCAAGTCCAGGTTGTCGCGGCGTATCAGCGAACTCGAGGCCCGCTTGGGTGTGCGGCTGCTGCAAAGGACAACCCGCAAGCTGTCGCTCACCGAGGCGGGCGAAATCTATCACCGCCATTGCATCGCCGTGCGCGAGGAAGCAGAGGCTGCCAACGAGGCAGTCGCACGCGTGCAGAGCGAGCCGAGGGGGACCGTACGCGTTACCTGCCCAGTGAACCTGGCACAAACAACCCTCGGCCCCATCCTGCCTCGTTTCATCGCGGCGCATCCGCAGGTACGCCTGGAAATGCAGGTGACCAATCGCGTGGTCGACCTTGTGCAAGAGGGAGTCGACGTCGCGTTGCGCGTACGCTTCAACCCCGACGACAGCGGTAGCCTGGTGGTAAAGAACCTGGGGCGGACATCGTTTGTATTGGTCGCGAGTCCCGAGCTGCTTGAACGCGTTGGCACTCCGGTGTCGCCGGAAGACCTGCACCGGGTGCCGACGGTCGCGATGTCGGCACTGGATGGGCGTACCAGTTGGCCCCTGGCCGGTCCGGGCGGCAGTGACTTCGAGCTGCAGCACCGCCCCGTGTACACGGCCGACGATTTGCTCATGCTGAAACTGGCCGTTTTGCAGGGCACCGGCATGACCGCGCTGCCGGACTACATGTGCATCGACGAAGTACGCCGGGGTCTGCTCAGGCCGGTACTTCCGGGTTGGGCGCCATCCTCGATGCAAGTGCTGGCAGTATTTCCTTCCCGCCGCGGGATGGTGCCTGCCGTGCGGCGTTTCCTGGATTTTCTCGGTGAAAACATCTTCAGCGAGCGTATCGTGGCGCAGGCGGCATAAAGAAATGGTGCCGCTCCCCCGGTCCAGTGGTCGGCTCCGGGAGAAGTTTGCAAGCCAAAACGCGAGACGCGTGCAGCCACAAGGGCCACAAGATCCGTCACAAGGTACTTGACGCGAACGGCCAGACTGTCTAACATAACTAAACCAAACGGTATAGTTTAGTTAAAGCGGAGGGTGCCGGTAAGTGAAGCGGCGCCGACCGTGGTCCGTCATGTCAAGAAAGCAGGTCAGGAGCTCATTGGCGGAGGGTGCGATAGCGAGCTGCGCCCCTGAAACATCGACAGCGAGAAGAGACATCCATGGCCCGAAGATGCAAGGAGGACGCGGCAGCGACGCGCGAAGGCATACTCGACGCCGCTGAACGCGTATTTGCGGGCATTGGAGTGGCCGGCGCCACGCTGCACGACATCGCCATTGCTGCGGGTGTGACACGAGGCGCCATTTACTGGCATTTCCAGGACAAGGCGGCGGTGTTCGATGCTTTCATGTGCGAACGCGCTTCGCTGCCGCTGGACGTCGGCAAGTACCCGTCCGAACCGGTGAGTGCGGCTGACCCGCTCGACGCCCTGCATGCGCACGTGCTGGCCGCATTACGCCGCAGCGCCGGCGACGAGCGCTTGCAACGCATATTTCGCATCGCGATGCTGAACGCCACGATCCTCGACCATGGCGATGCCGCCCAGCGGCGCTGGCAAGAAATCCGGCGCGGCTGGATGTCGTATGCGGAGCGGCGCCTGACGCTGGCCAGGGAAGCGGGGCTGCTCGGGCCGGCAGCCGCTCCACACGCGATAGCACTCGCTATCTGGATCATGATCGATGGCTTGGTGCGCACGTGGTTGCTGATGGACAGGCGCTTCGATCTCGTCGCGCAGGGGGAGTCGACGTTGGCCACCTACATGGCAGGTCTGCGTGCTGCCAGGTAGGGCAGGGGGACGAACAGATGCAGCGGCGAAGGCGCTCCTGCCGCCGTCCGGATCGTGCTGTACTTTGCCGCGCTGTCAACTACACTGCGCGCATCACAACTAGGGCAAACCATGCGACAAAAAACAGAAGCCAAGCGCCAGGCCATCCTTGCCGCCGCCGGCGCGGTATTTCGCGAACACGGTTTCGAAACCAGCTCGGTGTCCGACATCGCTGCGCGGGTCGGCGGATCCAAGGCCACGATCTATTCGTATTTCCCTTCAAAGGAAGCCTTGCTGATGGAAGTGATCCTGTCGGCAGCCGAAACGCGCAGCGTGACCGTTTTCAGCGAGGTGCTGGCGCTGGGCGACGTGGTGACAGGCCTGCGCCGGATCGGCGAGGCGCATCTCAGCTTCATTTCGACGGCGGAAGCCGTGGCGCTGGCCCGGCTGGCCATTACCGCAGGAGAGCGCTCGACCCTGGGCCGTGAGTTCTACACCCGCGGCCCGCTTGTCATGATCGAGAACCTGGCCGCATTCCTGGCGGCGTCGATCGCCCGGGACGAGCTCCGTCCGGGCGATCCGCGGCAGATGGCAGAGAGCCTGAAGGCGCTGTACGAAGCCGGCATCGTGGAGCGGCACCTGCTCGGCGACTTGAAAGGCCTGGAGGGGGTCGACCTTGCCGTCCACGCGGCGCAGGCCGTCGACATCTTCCTGGCCTACTACGGGAAAGCCTGAATCGTCGAGGACTGCTGCTGGCCGCACCAGCCTCCACGTGGCGAGCAGCAGGGCATGCGCGCCGTGCCGGTCAGAATCCCTTGATCAGGCGGACCTGGGTCATGGTTCCCGCCTTGGCGTAGCGCGACGACCTGGTCGAGATCGACTGGATGGTCAGCGCCGCGTCAAGGCCGGGCACCTTGGTCGTGAAGAACGCGCCCGCATTCGTGGAGCGGAACCGGCTTGGACCGAACGGATTGTTGTCGTCGTCCTGGTACTGTTGCACGCGCACCGCGTGCACGCCGACCACCCCGACCGGCGTCATGTAGCCTGCGGCGAGTTCAAGCCCGGCCCAGTTGCCGCTGCGCAGATCGTTGTCGCGGTTGCGCGTGTTCAGGCCGAGCGAGACCTTGGCCGCCAGCGCCACCTTGGGCGTGGGCAGGTAGCCGACCTGCACGCCGGGCCGCAGGGTCTTGAAGGTGCCGGTGCCGATGTCCGGTGCCGGACCGGTGTCGTATTTGCCGGTCGGGAGCACAAGCGAAGCGCCGCCGAGTACCCGCCATTTTTCCCCGATGTATTGCCAGGCCGCGGCCAGCTCGACGTCCCCGATGCCGCGCACTTCGCCGGTCATGGCGCTGCCCTGGGCCGCCAGCGCTCCCTGGTACTGCTCATGGAAACCGGCCTGCACGGCGCCGCTCAGCGTTGCCGGGGCCTGCGGGCTCCATTCCAGCAGCGGCGTCTTCGCATGGGGCAGGATGGTCTGCTTCTTGCGGGCCAGCGGAAGGTCGGCGATGAAGAGCAGCCGGCCGCCGGCATACACGTCGCGCGAGAAATACGCGAGCGCCAGGTCCAGGCGGTCCAGGCTGCCGTGGGCTGGGATGGTCGCGACGTTCGCGCCAAAGCTGGGCGCCATGGCCGCTGGAAGCCCGGCAGGCAGCGCTACCGTGCCGCCGGCGATGGGCTGGGTGAGAGTTTCGCCGTCGCCCCCGGTCACCCGGTCGACACGGACATGGGTGGCGGCCGTGCCGAAGACCCAGCCGGCCTGGTCGGGCGGGGCGAAGATTTCGCCGCCGAGACTGCCGGCAAGGTTATAGCGCGGCTCGAAGCCCTCGGCGGCGCGGGCTGCTTGGATGCCGCCTTGGGCGGCGTACAGGCAAAGCGGGAATGCGGCGTAGCGGATGAAACCGGACATCTTTGTCTCCTCTTCTGGGTTGATGAACTGCGATTCATTTGTCCTGCCGGCTGGTTGCGGCGTGGTGCTAGGCCGCCAGCTGCGGCCCGGCTTCGGCGCGGGCGGCTGCGGGCCGCGCCGCCGGGTCCGGCCCGCCGAGCAGCGTCAATGCTTCGCTCACCAGGCGGTCGAGCTGGTCGAGCGGGCCGTCGTGCATGACCGTGCGGTCCGGACGCAGCACCGCCACCCAGCCCACCGGGGCGGCGTCCGGCACCAGGGCGTCGGTCATGTCTTCCCATGAGCGCGCGACATCTCCTGGCTGGCCGCGATGGCGCAGGTGCAGGATGCGGCCGCCGGCGGCTTCCCACTGCGCCGACAGGCCGGGCGACAGCTGTAGCGCCGGGTCGCAGCCGAAGCCGACCAGCGCCAGCGCCTGCCCGAACACGTCGTCGCTGGGGACGCAGGGCGTGTCCACGCTGCGCCGTACCAGGCCTTGCGGCAGCGGTGCGCCGCGCACCAGGCGGGAGCCGCCCCGGCCCGGGCGGAACAGGCCGCGGCGGAACCGGTTCGGTGGGGTGAACTTGAGGTCCTGGAAGTAGGAACGCGTGAAGGGAATCGCCTGCAGCAAGGCCATCAGGCCATGCACGCCGAAGGCGGCCAGGCGGTTGCGCGGCATCACCAGGCGCCCCATCCACAAGGCCATCTGGATGATCGATTTGGCGTGCGGGCGGCGCTCGGCGTCGTAGCTGTCCAGGATCGCCGGCGCGGCGCGGTCCTGCACGACCCAGGCCAGCTTCCAGCACAGGTTGGCCACGTCGCGCAGTCCGGCCACCAGTCCCTGGCCGACGAAGGGCGGGGTGATGTGGGCGGCGTCGCCGGCCAGGAACACGCGGCCTGCCGAAAAGCGGTCGACGATGCGCGCGTGGAAGCGGTATACAGCGGTGCGCTCGATGGTGGCGCGGTCGGCATCGCACCAGGGAGCGAGCAGGCGGCGGATCTGTTCCGGCCGTTCCATCTGCTCGTGCGTTTCGCCCGGGTGCAGCATGAATTCCCAGCGCTGCCGGTTGCCGGGCGCCGCCATGTGCGGCGATGGGCGGCGCGGGTCGCAGATGAATTCGACGTGGTCGATCGGGACAGGCACGTCGACGGCATCGACCACCAGCCAGTCCTGGCTGAAGGTCTTGCCGTCGAAGGCAATCCCGGCGAGTCGCCGCACGCGCGAATGGGCGCCGTCGGCGCCGACCAGGTAGCGTGCCTCCACCTGTTGCGTACGGCCGTCTTCCAGGAGCAGGGTGGCACGCACGCCGCCGGCGTGTTCCTCGAAGCCGGTCAGCTCGACGCCGAGCGCGGTGTCCACGCATGCGTGCCGGGCGAGGCGCTCGCGCAGGACGCGTTCGAGTTCGGGCTGGAAGAAGGTCACCAGCCGCGGATGGCAGTCGACGTGGCCGGCGGTGTAGGCGCGCGCGTAATTCCCGAACAGCGGCGAATGCATTTCCACTTTCGGCACCGCCAGCGTGGCGAAGGCGCCGTCTTCCAGCCCGGCCATCTGCAGGATGCGCAGCGCTTCGTTGTCCAGCACGATCGCGCGGGGCGCGGTGTAGATCTCTTTCGCCTTGTCGATCGCCAGCGTACGCACGCCATGGCGGCCGAGCAGGTTGGCGGCGGCTGCGCCCACCGGCCCCAGGCCCACCAGCAGCACGTCGACCTGTTGCGGTATGAATGTATCCACGGGTGTCTCCTCCTTTATTGTTGTCATGCGGTCGCGTCCGGGTCCGCTGCGGTGGCAAGTGCAATGGCAAAGGCGCCCAGCACGCGCCGTGCTTCCTCGCAGGCCGCGGGGGCGCCGTGCAGCGTGGCCAGCACGCCATGGCGCGCATCGGCTGCCACCTCGACCCTTGCCGGGATACCGTGCCGGGCCAGGCGCTCGCCCAGCACGAAGCGGGCGGCGCGCATGCGCAGCTCGGCCTTGGCCAGCTTGCCGATCGGCGTCAGCGGCATCTGCGCCAGCACCTCGATCCGCACCGGCACTGCGGCGCGTTCCGGCACCAGGGCGCGCGCCGCCTCCAGCAGTTCCTGCGGCCCTGCGGTGCTGCCCGGTTTCAGGGTGAGGAAGGCGACCGGCAGCTCGCCCGCATGCTCGTCGGGCTGGCCGACCGCGGCCGCCAGCGCCACATCCGGGTGCTTGAGCAGCGCTTCCTCGATCAGCGCCGGATCGATGTTGTGGCCGCCGCGGATGATCAAATCCTTGGCACGACCGGTCAGGCGCAGGAAGCCATCAAGATCGAGATAGCCCAGGTCGCCCGTGTTGAGCCAGCCGGGTGCGAGCCAGATGCCCTCGTTGTCGTGCGCCCGCAGATAGCCAGGGAACACGTTCGGGCCGCACACCCCGATCACGCCGACCTCGCCCGGGGCGCATTCGCCGGCGGCGCGGCCGGCCGCATCGACCTTCCAGATCCGGACCTGCTGGTGCGGCAGGCGCAGCCCGACGCTGCCGGTGCGGCGCGCACGGCTGGGCGGGTTGAGGGTGGCGAGACAGGCGGTTTCGGTCAGGCCGTAGCCTTCGCAGACGGGTACGCCGGTGACCTGCTCGAAGCGGTGGGCGGTTTCGGCCGGCAGCGGCGCGGCGCCGCAGAAGACCTGGCGCAGCGAGCGGATGTCGGCCGTGCCCGGGCCCTCGGCGGCGAGGGCTGCAAGGATGGTCGGGACGGCGCTGAAGCTGCTGGCGCGGAAGCGTTCGGCCAGCGCCCAGAAATGCTTCAGCACGCCCTCGCCGCGATAGCCTTGCGGCGTCAGCATGACTACTTCCCATCCCGCGTGGAAGGCGCCGAGCCCGGTCGCCATCGCCCCGTTGACATGGAACAGCGGCAGGCCGCACAGCACCACGTTGGGTCCCGGCTGCAGCAGCGCGAGCATGCAGGCGACGAAGCTCTCGTTCAGGTGGGTGTGCGCCGCCACTTTTGGCAGGCCGGTGGTGCCGCCGGTGTGGAAGTAGGAGCACAGGTCGGACTCGAGGATGGTGCGTCCGGACACCAGCCGGTCGCTGCGCTCGGCCGCCAGCGCGGCGCTGAATCCCAGCACGCGCACCTCCGGCCGGGCCGGCCGCGGCGCCTGGACGCGCAGCGCCTCGAGCTGCTGCGCGCTGCGGGCGTCGACATAGCTGCACAGGTCGACGGCGAAGATCGAGGTGATCGACGGGCAGCGTTCGGCCAGCGCCAGCGCCTTGTCCCACAACAGCGCATTATCCGGCTGCGGCGCCAATGTCACCAGCACGCGGGCACCGGTCGCATCGATGATGGCCGCGATGTGGTCGATTTCCAGCATCGGGTTGATGGGATTGGCGATGCCGGCGGCCTGCGCGCCCAACAGGGAAAACTGCATCTCGGGCAGGTTGGGCAGCAGCAGGGCGACGGCCTGGCCGGCCGTGACCCCGACCCGGTAGAAGGCGTTGGCGGCCTGCGTGACGCGCTCGGCCAGTCCCTCGTAGCTGAGCGCAAAGTCGCGCGCGCCGGGATCGGCATGCAGCAGGAAGCGCAGTGCGGTGCGCTGCGGATGGCGCTCGCTGGCCAGGCGCAGCAGCGCATACGTGGTGCGCGCTGGCAGCAGTTCGCCCCACGGGGTTGCCTCCACCCGCTCGATGTCGGCAAGCGTGGCGATGCCCTGGCCGGGGTTGGCGCCGTAGTCGGTCTGGAACATGGTGTCTCCTTAGTTCAGGTCGATGTGTTCTTGTGGCAGGAGGATGGCGCGTCCCGGGTCGCGCCGTTCGACGTGGCGGTGGGCCTCGGCCACCTGGTCGAGGCGGAAGGTTTCCACCAGTGCCGGCAGCAGCGTGGCGGCCGATCCGGCCAGGGCCGACAGGGCCGCTGGATCCGGGCGGAACACGCTCCAGGCATAGCGCGCGCCCGGCGGCGCGAGGGCCGCCATCCTGCGCTTGGCCCGCAGCGCGGCCAGGCCCCCGCGCACCACGCCGGCACTGTCGAGCAAGCCCAGCATCGGGTGGACGGTGGTGGCGTGGCCAATGGCGTCTTCCGCCAGCAGGCGCAGCAGTGCGGGCTCGTCGTCCCAACTGGCGAAATTCAGGGTGGCGGCAAAATGCGGGGCCAGTGCGGCCAGGGGCGGGCTGCGCTGGTCGAACAGCTGCCCCGGGCCCGCGCTGCGGCGTCCGCCGCTGGCAGTGATGCGCGCGCCCATCTGCTGCAGCAGCGCGACGGCGATGCGTCCCAGGCCGCCGGTGGCGCCGTGCACCAGCACTTCGCGCCCGGCGGCATTCCTGGGTGTGATGCCGGCCCCCTCGAAGGCGCGCATCACGGTCAGGTAGTTGTAGGGCAGGGCCGCCAGCGTGGCGGCTTCGATAGCGGGCGGGCGCAGCGCCGCATGCACGGCCTTCAGCGCCACATGGGTGGCATGGGTGCCGCGGCTCGATGGCGGGATGGCGCCGAACACCGCGTCGCCTTCGCGCAGGCCGCTCACGCCGCGTCCCACCGCGGCGACTTTCCCGACGAAGTCGTTGCCCAGCACGAGCGGGAGCCGTGCGGCCCCGAGCAGGGACATCAGGCGCCGGCCATAGCCGGCGCGGCGCCGCACGTCGATCGGATTGACCGAGGCGGCTTCGACCTCGACCACGATCTCGCCGGCGCGTGCCTGCGGCCGTGGCAGGGCGCCGACGGCCAGCTGGCTGGGGCCGCCGAACTGGCCGATGGTGGCGGCAAAGCTGGAGCGGCTCATGCTGCCACCACGCGGTTGAGCTGCTCGCCGAGGTCGATCGCGCCGTCTTCGGTGGCGATGGTGGCCTGGATCAGGTCGCCCGGCTGGAGGTAGGCGGGATTCACCAGCCCCTTTTTAATGAAGAGCTTCCACTTGGCCTGCTCCGACAGCAGGTGCTTCATGACCCACAGCACCAGCTTGCCGGGCGCGCGCGCGGCGCAGCCGGCCGGGGTGCCGGTGGCGATCAGGTCGCCCGGCCCCAGGTCGTGCAGGTTCGACAATTCCGTCAGGGTCTGGTGCGGCCTGAAGATCATGTCGCCGCAGAAGGCGTCCTGGCGCGCCCTGCCGTTCACCGACAGCTGCATGCGCAGTTCGGGCCAGCGCTTCCATTCGTCCGGGCTGAGCAAGACCAGGAAGGGGCCGGTCGGACCGAAGCCGCGGTAGCTCTTGCCTTTGTAGAACTGGGTTTGCGGGAGCTGCACGTCGCGTGCGGAGATGTCGTTGACGATCGTGACCCCTGCAAGCCATTCGTGCAGCTGGTCGGGGCCGATGCTGGCCGCCTCCTTGAGCGGGCGGCGCATCACCAGGCCGAGTTCGACTTCGTAGTCGAGCAGGCGCACGTGGGGCGGACGGGCGATGTCGGCGCGGGCCGAGGTCAGGCTCGACGGCGCCTTGGTAAACAGCGTATTGAAACCGATCCGGGCTGGATCCATGCCCGACTCGCGCACATGGCTGGCATAGTTGATGCCCTGGCAGACGAACTGCTGGCCGCCGGTGACGGGCGACAGCAGCACCACGCCGTCGAGCGGCAGGCTGGCCTGCTCCGGACGGCTGCTCCAGGCCTCGTCGAGCCCCTGCTCGATAAAGTCGGCGGTGCTGGCATAACGGCCGGGCAGCGGCGCGATGCGCCGTCCATGGACCACGCCCCAGGCGGCATCCCCTTCATGCTCGTAGCGGACGATCTTGACGGTCATGGTGCTTCTCCTTGTGTTGCAATTGATTGAAAAATGACAGGGCGCCTACAGCCACGGCCGCGGCCGGGCCATGGCGCGGCCGAGCAGCTTGAGGCGGGACAGCGACAGCCGTCCCCCTGCCAGCAGCCTGGCGATCTTGTAGAGCGTGGCGGCATCGCGCTTCACGCCCATCGACGCGGGGACGTCGTCGCCCCAGGCCCAGATGCCTGAAAGCTCGAGCGGCACGTAATGGGTTTCGTGGTCGGCGGTGAACAGGTCGCCATCGGTGTAGTGTTCGAACTCCATGCCGTCCGGGTCGTACCAGTAGTCGAACAGCTGGCTGCCCAGCACGTGGCGGCCGATGCCCCACATGTGCCGGTGGCCTGCTGCGCGCAGCACGTTCTGGCCCTGGCCGAGGGCGTCGAGGTCGACCACTTCGTAGGCGCTGTGTTCGTATTTCTCTTCGAGGCCGCCGGCCAGCACCAGCGAATGGTGGTCGGCCGGCCGCTCGCCCAGGTCGAGCCGGAAGAAGCACAGGTTGGGTGACCCGTCTTCCAGGTACTGGACGTCGGTGGGAATCAGCCCCAGGTGGCGCATGTACCAGTCGGCCATGGTGGCGAAATCGACGGTCTGGAGCACCACGTGGCCGAGCCGTGCGACATGGGCCGGCTCGAGCGGCGGCCGGATGGCCTGGTTGATGCGGGGTGTGGAAACCAGGGTGTTGGCCTGCAGGTGCAGGGGCGCGCGCAGCGGCAGCGGGTCGAGCTGGTCCTGGCCCGCGACCAGCCACACCAGGTTGCCGGCCGGGTCGACCAGTTCGACGCCTTCGCCGCCGCCCGGGACTTCCGAAGGCCGCAGCGGCCGCGCCCCGGCTTCGCTCACCATGCGGTGCAGGCAGGCCAGGCCGGGCACGGTGAAGGCGGCACCGCGGTAGCGCGCATGCTTGCCGCGCCGGGCAAGGTAGAGGCAGGGTTCGCTGCCGCTGCCGCGCATCGACAATACGTCCGCCAGGCGCCTGGCGGGACGCATGCCGAAATCTTCCAGGAAGGCCTGGCAGGCCTCGAGGTCGGGCTTTTCAAACATGAGGAAAGCCAGCGACTGGGCCTTGAGCAGGGCCGGCGGGCGCGCAAGCTTTTGCACAAAGCCGGGGCGCTGGCTTTCCGGATAGGCGACGGGAGCGCGCAGGGCGCCTGGGATTGCATGCGACACGATGTCTCCGAGGTAGTCGGACCGCCGGATAGCGGCCACTCTATTAAACTGACATTATCGTCATAATGAGAGACGTGTCAATTAAAATGTAGGGACTCGTCATCCGGAAAGCGGGCGCGCTGGCGAGACGAAGGCCAGGCCTTCTTCGAACGAGCGCAGGACCATGTCGACATGCGGGGCGATGGCGCCGTGCTGGCTGTCCGGGCCATCGGCCGGGTGGCGGATCGTGAGCACCAGCGCATGGGGCAGCAGGGCGCGCAGGCGGGACACGGCCTCCAGCCACGCGCCGACCGTGCCCTCCAGCGGATAAGGCAGGAATACCGTCGAAACCAGGTCCGCCCTGGCCGGATCGTGTTCCTCGTGGGGGAGTGGCAGCGTCAGGCTGCGTGCGTCGATTCCGGCTTCGCGCAGGGCGCGCGCCAGCAGTTCGCCCAGCAGCTCGTCGCGTTCGAGCGCGAGCCCGGCGCACAGGACGATCGAATGGCGGGGAACGTCGAGCGGGCCTTGCCAGCGCCCCAGGCGCGCCTCGCGCAGCTTGCGCAGGTGGGCGCCGATACTGGCATCGAGCAGCGAGGTGCGGCGGCTGCGCAGTCGCGGCGCCGGCGCACCTGCGCTCGGCGCCATGGCTTCGGCCAGCTCGGCCACCGTGCGGCGGATCAGGGCCTGCTGCAGCGCGTCGATCCGCCCGGCCTGCAGGTCGGCGGCGGCGAGCGCCAGGCCGGGCAGCAGGATGTGGTCGCAATAGCGGGCGAAGCCCGCGCGGCGCAGGAAAGCGCCGGCATCGCACAGGATGGCCCCGGTCTCGCCCGACAGGCAGCGCTGGTAGAAGCGCTGCGCCGCCGTCACGCTGGGCGCCTGTCCCAGCAGGATCGCCAGGGGCTCGAGGGCGCGCACGTAGCGGCCGGCGACGACCAGGCACACGGTCAGCGGCGTCGATACCAGCAGTCCCACCGGCCCCCAGATCACGCCCCAGAACAGCGCAGAACTCACCACCGCCAGCGGCGACAGCCCGGTACTGTGGCCATAGACCTTGGGCTCGATCACATGGGCCACCAGCAGTTCGAGCAGGGCGAACAGCGCCAGGCAGGTCAGGCCCAGGCTCCAGCCGGGATCGACCGCGGCAGCGAACAGGCCGATTCCCATGCCCGCACCGAGCACGCCGAGATAGGGCACGTAACGCAGCACGCCGCTGAGCGCTCCCCATAGCGGCGCATGGGGAAGCCCGGCCATCCACAGGGCCAGGCCGGCGCAAATGGCAAAGGCAGCATTGACCAGGAACTGGGAAAAGAAGAAGCGGGAGACGCCGCGGGTGGCATCGGCCAGCGCCCCGAGGGTGCGGCTGATTTCACGCTGCCCGGCCAGGCGTATCAGGCGGTCCTGCAGCGTTTCCTGTTCGAGCAGGATAAACAGCAGCAGGACCAGCACCAGGCCCGCGGCGCCGGCCGGACGCCAGGCCATGGCGAGTAGCTGCGACAACGAAGGCCCGGCCGGGAGCTGTGGCGCCGCAACTGCCTGGGCCGCCGGTGCGACAGGTCCGCCGGTGCGCGCAGGCGCGTCGGCCAGCGCATTGAAGCCGGCCTCGAGGCGGGCCAGCGGGCGTTCGGCCAGGGCGCGCACTTCGCCGGTCTTCTTGCGGATGGCCTCGTGATAGTGCGGCAATTCGGCTGCAAGCCCGGCCAGCTGCGAGGCCAGCAGCAGGCCGGCGCCGGTCGCGCAGGCGGCGATGCCCGCCAGCGACAGCAGCATGGCGGGCAGGCGCGCCAGGCCCATGCGGCCAAGGCCGCGGATCATGGGCGCGACCACCAGGCTGGCGATGATCGCCAGCGCAGGCGGCTGCAGCACGTCGCGGCCGAAATAGAGAAGGGCAAGCACGCAGCTTGCGGCAATGATCGTGCTGGACGTCAGCCGGCCGCTGGAGGGTACTGCGGAAGACACGGGAACTCCTTGTGGGTGGTAAGGGAAGGCAGGTATTGCCTGGCATCGCCGCCAGGCCTGGACGGCCGGGATTCGATAGCCGAAATTCGATAGCCGAAATTCGATAGCCGAAATTCGATAGCCGAAATTCGATAAAATGACAGTAGCGTCATAATGACTGGACTGTCAAGACGAAACTGGATAGAATGCCCCCAGGACGAATGGATATGAGCAAAGAAGAGACAATCAACCACCGCACCCGTGTCGCCGCGAGCCGGCGAGAAAAGACCCGCGCAAGGCTGCTGGAAAGCGCCTTGCTGGTCTTCGCGCAAAAAGGACCGCATGCAGTCATCGAAGACGTCATCGCCCACGCCGGCATGGCGCGCGGGTCCTTTTACAACTACTTCCGCACCAATGAGGAGTTGCTGGCAGCAGTGGCCAGCGAAATCAACGACGAACTGGTACGCGCCATCGACCCGGCGGTGCAGCGCTGCGCCGATCCGGCCGAGCGGATCGCCTGCGGCATGCGGATGCAGCTGCAGGCGGTCGTGCGCTTTCCCCTGGTCGGCACCTTCATGGCACGCCTGCCTTTCCCGACCGCGAACAGCAGCCTGCTCGGCCTGCAGTACATGGGGCGCGACCTGGCGCTGGGCATCCGCGCCAGGCGCTTCCGCAACATCAGCCAGCCGCTGGCCGCCGATGTCACGATCGGGGTCGTGCTCAGCGCCGCCTATGCGGCGGCCTGCGGGCCGGTGGAGCGCAACTATGTCGATGCCAGTGCACGCGCGCTGCTGCGGGCGCTCGGCATGGGCGACGCCGAGGCGGCGCGGGTCGCCACGCTGCCCTTGCCTGCCTTCGAGCTGCCGGCCAGCTCGATCCTGCGCCGCACCGAGGTAGTGCCGGAGCTTGGTGCCGTCGCGCCTGCTTCTGGTATCATCCTGACGACTCCCACAACATGACAACGCCCATGCCGACCGCCGCCAACCCGAATGACCACCGTCCCCGCGTCGCCGCCGAACGGCGCGAACGCATGCGCAAGCGCCTGGTAGAAAGCGCCATGATCGTGTTTGCCGACAAAGGCGTCGGCGCCAGCGTGATCCCGGACGTGGTGGCGGCGGCGGAGGTGTCGCAGGGCTCCTTCTATAACTATTTCCGCACCAACGAAGACCTGCTGGCCGCCGTCAGCAATGAGCTCAGCAGCGAAATGATCGTGCTGATCGAAAGCGTGGTCGGCGAGGTGGCCGATCCGCCCCTGCGGGTCGCGCTGGCACTGCGCTCCTACCTGCACCTGACCCGTTCGCACCGCCTGCTGGCCTGTTTCCTGGCCGGGGCCGGACTGCGCCTGGCTGGCGCGGGAAAGGAAGCGCGCCAGCAGAGCGCCGTTTATCACTTCCTGCCGGCCGACCTGGAAGAAGGGCAGAAGCGCGGCGACTTCATCGCCGCACCGGTCGAGACCCTGGTCGACCTCATCAAGGGCGCGTCCCTGGTCGCCATCGACCGCATGGCGCACAGCCGGGTTGCGAAGAACTACCCCGACACCATCGTGGCCGGCATCCTGCGTGCGCTCGGCATGCCGGCAGGCGAAGCCGAACGCCTGGCCGCGCAGCCCTTGCCGCGGCTGGTCCCTGCCGAAGACTCGCTGCTGGCCCGCGTCCAGCTGCGCGCCGCCGCCGGGGCGCAAGCCGGGGCCTGAGCCAGGGCCCGAACCCCTCCGCGTTTCCCGTTTCGCCCGCACGTCCCCCCGCTTACCCCCCTCCCTTCATTATCTGCCAGCCGGCGCCGGATGCCCATCCGGCGCCGGCTTCGCCACGCCTGTCGGCAAAATGCCACTAATGTCAGGATGAAGAAAACGTCAGGATGACATTTCTGTCGGAATGATGTATATTCCGTTTTCCTGATTCTGGAGGACTCCAAGTGAACCAATATATTCGTACTGCTGCCTATGTCATGAGCGCAGCCGCCGTCATGACCGGCTGCTCCCCCGCGCCGTCCGCCAAGCATGAAGAAGTGCGCCCGGTGCGTGCCGTCGTGGCCGGGCAAAGCGCCGGGACGGTCGGCGCAAGCTATTCGGGCGAGATCCGCGCCCGCTACGAGAGCCGCCTGGGCTTCCGGACGGGCGGCAAGATCGTGGCCCGCATGGTCGACGTCGGTAGCCACGTCAAGCGCGGCCAGCCGCTGCTGCAACTGGATGCAGCGCAGGAAACCCTGCAGCTGGCCTCGGCCGGCGCCGGGGTGGATGCGGCGCGCAGCCGGGTAGCGCAGGCGAAGGTGGACGTACAGCGTACCGAGCAATTGCTGGACCGCCAGTTTGCATCGCGCGCCGAGCTCGACCACCAGCGCCTGGCGCTGCAGCAGGCCGAAGCACAACTGCGCGCCGCGCTGGCGCAGCAGCAGCTGACTGTCAACCAGCGCGGCTACACGACCCTGGTCGCGGACCGCGACGGCGTGGTCAGCGCGCTGGCCGTGGAAACCGGGCAGGTAGTGGCCGCCGGACAAGTGGTAGTCACACTGGCGGCCGACGGCGAACGCGAAGTCGCCATCAGCATTCCCGAATCACGCGTGGGTGAACTGCGCACATCGAGCAAGCTGCAGGTGTCGGTCTGGGCCTACCCGGGCCGCACCTGGAGCGGCAGCCTGCGCGAGCTGGCGCCGGATACGGATAGCGTCACGCGCACCTATTCGGCCCGCATCGCCATCGCCGACCCCGACCCGCAACTGCTGCGCCTCGGCATGACCGCCTCGGTGCTGGCCCCCGATGTCGACGGCAAGCGGGCAATCCGGCTGCCGCTGACCTCCGTGGTCGACCATGGCGCGAAGCGCACCGTGTGGATCGTGGATCCGAAGAGCGGCCGTGTCGCCGCGCGCGAAGTGAAACTGGGAAGCGCCCAGGACGACAGCGTGCTGGTGACGAGCGGCCTGGAGGGCGGCGAGATCGTCGTCAGCGCAGGCGTGCACATGCTGCAGCCCAACCAGAAGGTCCTGTTGGGCGGAGGTGGCAAGTGAAAGGCATTAACCTGTCCGAATGGGCACTCAAGCACCAGCAGATGATCGCCTTCCTGCTGCTGCTGATGACGGTCACCGGGATCCTGGCGTATTCCAGCCTGGGCCAGAAGGAAGACCCGGATTTCACCATCAAGACCATGGTGGTGCAGGCCTACTGGCCGGGTAGCTCGGCCCAGCAGATGGCCGACCAGGTGACCGACCGGGTCGAGCGCACGCTGCAGGGCGTGGCCGAGATCGACTACACCTCGACCTATGTCAAGCCGGGAGAAACCCAGATCAAGATCAACCTGCGCGAGGAAGTTCCGCCGTCGCGCGTGCCGGACGTGTGGTACCAGGTGCGCAAGAAGGTCGCCGATATCCGCCACACCCTCCCGCAGGGCGTGCAGGGGCCGTTCTTCAACGATGAATTCGGCGATACCTACGGCAACATGTATGCGGTCACGGGCGACGGCTTCGACTACGCCGACCTGCGCAAGATGGCCGACGCGGCGCGCAACGAATTCCTGCGCGTGTCCGACGTCAACAAGGTTGAGCTCGTCGGCAAGCAGGAAGAAAAGATCTATGTCGAGATGTCGACCGCCAAACTTGCGTCGCTGGGCCTGGACCCGGCCCTGATCGCAAGCACGCTGGCACAGACCAATGCGGTCGCCGCGGCCGGTACGGTGCAGACCAGGGCGGAGCAGGTGCGCCTGACGGTCAGCGGCGAATTCGATTCGGTCGAGGGTATCCGCGCCATCGGCATCCGCGCCGGCGAGCGCACCTTCCGCCTCGGCGACATCGCCGACGTGAAGCGCGGCTTCGTCGAGCCGGCAGTGGCGCGCATGCGTTACAACGGACAGGAAGCGCTTGGCCTGGCAGTGAGCATGCGCAAGGGCGGCGACGTGATCCATCTCGGCGAGGAACTCGACGCGGCAGTCAAGCGCATTCGCGCCAGCCTGCCGGTCGGGGTCGAGATACATGCCGTCAGCGACCAGCCTCGCGTGGTCGAGGAATCGGTGCATGAATTCAAGAAGAGCCTTGCCGAAGCCGTGCTGATCGTGCTGGCCGTGAGCTTCTTTTCGCTGGGCGTGCGCCCCGGATTGGTGGTGGCGCTGTGCATCCCGCTGGTGCTGGCTTCGACCTTCCTGGTCATGTACCTCATGGGCATCGAGCTGCAGCGCATCTCGCTGGGGGCCCTGATCATCGCCCTTGGCCTGCTGGTGGACGATGCCATCATCGCGGTGGAAATGATGCAGCTCAAGCTGGAGCAAGGCTGGGACAAGTTCCGCGCCGCGACCTATGCCTATACGGCGACCGCGTTTCCGATGCTGACGGGCACCCTGATCACGGCGGCCGGCTTCCTTCCGGTGGGCTTTGCCAAATCCGGTACCGGCGAATACGTGTACTCGCTGTTCCAGGTAGTGGGCATCTCGCTGGTCCTGTCCTGGGTGGTGGCGGTGCTGTTCACCCCATATATCGGCTTCAAGCTGCTCAAGGAGCACAAGGATGCGTCGCACGACGAGGACGCGGTGTACCAGCGAGGCTTCTATGTCAAGTTCCGCCGCTTCGTCGATCTGTGCCTGCAGCGCCGCGGCTGGGTGATCGCGATTACGCTGGCAGCCTTCGTCGGTTCGCTGATGCTGTTCAAGACGGTCCCGCAGCAGTTCTTCCCGGCTTCCGACCGCCCAGAACTCATGGTGGACCTGTGGATGCCGAAGGCGGCCACCTTCGAGGCCAGCGAGCGCGAAGTGCGCGAACTGGAAGGCCTGCTCAAGGGCGACCCGGACGTCGAAGCCGTGACCAGCTTCGTCGGTGACGGCGCGCCGCGCTTCTACCTGCCGCTGGACGTGCAGACGCCGAACCTGAACCTGGGCGAGATGCTGGTGATGACCAAGGGCGGTGAAGCGCGCGAACGCGTGGTGGCACGCGTGCGCAAGCTGTTCGAGGAGCGCTTCCCCAACGTGCGGGGCCGCGTCAACCGCCTCGAGAATGGCCCCCCGGTCGGCTATCCGGTGCAGTTCCGGGTGTTCGGCAACGATCCGGCGAAGGTGCGCGAGATTGGCGCACAGGTGGCTGCCACCGTGCGCAGCGACCCGCATGTACGCGCCGTGAACGCAGACTGGGGCGAGCGCGTCAAGCGCGTGCGCGTCGACGTCGACCAGGACAAGGCGCGTGCCCTCGGCGTCAGTTCCTACCAGATCAAGACCACGCTCGAGGCTTCGCTGTCGGGAACCCCGATTACCCAGTACCGCGAGGATGACCAGGCGATTGCCGTGGTGGCGCGCCTGGTGGCGGCCGAACGCACCGACCTGAACAACCTGAAGGACGCCAGGATCTATCTGCGCGAAGGCAAGTTCGTGCCGGTCTCGCAAGTGGCGCGCATCAGCCTCGACAGCGAGGAGAGCGAAATGTGGCGCCGCAACCGCATCCCGACCCTGACCGTGCGGGCCGACGTGACCGGGGCCCAGGCACCGGACGTCACGGCTGCCCTCCAGGTCAAGCTGGATGCCCTGTCCAAGAAACTGCCGCTCGGCTATGGCATCGAGGCTGGCGGCGCGACCGAATCGAGCGCCAAGGCGCAGCGCTCGGTGTTCCAGGTCATGCCGATCACCATCATCGTCGTGCTGGTGCTGCTGATGCTCCAGTTGCAGGACATGAAGAAAATGGCGCTGGTGCTGCTGACTGCGCCGCTGGGCCTGATCGGCGTGTCGATCATCATGGCGGCCTTCCAGATCCCCTTCGGGTTCGTGGCGATGCTGGGCGTGATCGCACTGGCCGGGATGATCATCCGGAACTCGGTGATCCTGGTGGTGCAGATCGACCAGGACGTCGTCGCCGGCGTGCCGCTGTGGGATGCGATCGTCGAAGCCGCGGTGCGGCGCCTGCGCCCGATCGTCCTGACGGCGCTTGCCGCGATCCTGGCGATGGTGCCGCTGACCGGTTCCGTGTTCTGGGGCCCGATGGCCTGGGCCATCATGGGCGGCCTGTTCGTGGCGACCCTGCTGACCCTGATTTTCCTGCCGGCCCTGTATGCGGCGTGGTATCGCGCACAGCGTCCCACCCGCGCTTGATGAGGTTGTAAAACGATGAACAAGCTAAAAATTTTCGCAGGCGCCGCGGCGCTCCTGATGTCCCTCCAAGGCGGCGCCGCAAGCGCCATGGACGTGGCCGAGGCCTACCGCCTGGCCCTTGCCCACGAACCGACCAGCCTGGGGGCCAACCAGGCCCTGCTGGCCGGACGTGAAATGGCGGTACAGGGCGATGCGCTGCTCAAGCCGCGCGTCAACCTGCAGGCGGGAGTCAGCCGCATCCACCACAGCCAGGGCGGCGAGCTGCCGCCGCAAATCGCTGGCCTGCTTGCTTCCAGCAGTTCCGGCACCTCGAGCCAGGTCAGCGTGCAGCTGGTGCAGCCGCTCTACAACCGCGCCGCCCACGCCGGCCGTGAGCAGCTGCGCGAGCAGTCGGTGCTGGCCCAGGTCCGCTTCGACGCCGCGCGCCAGGACCTGGCGCTACGGGTGGCGAAGGACTACTTCGGCGTGCTGGTGGCGGAAGAAGCGGTGCGCGTGGCCGAAGCCGAACTGGCGGCGGTGCGCCGCCAGCGCGACCGCGCCCAGGCCCGCTTCGACGTTGGCCAGGGCAATATCACCGACGTGCGCGAGGCCCAGGCCCGGATGGATGCCGTCACCACCAAGCAGGTGGCGATCCAGGCCACGCTCGACCTGCGGCGCGAAGAGTTCCGCGAGACCACGGGCGCGGCCCCGGCCGGGCTGGCGCCGCTGGCCGCCAAGGTCCAGCCGCGTCCGCCCGAGCCGGCAGCCCTTGGTCCGTGGCACGCGCGCGGAGAATCGCGCAGCACGCTGGTGCTGGCCAAGCAGTCCGAGATGGAGATCGCCCGCTCCGAGATGGGCAAGCACCACCTGGGCAGCCGGCCGACGCTCGACCTGGTGGCCAGCTACGGCGGCAAGTACCAGAGCGGCGGCCTGTCGCCGCTGGTTGCCCCGGACGGCGACCGCACCGGTTCGATCGGCCTGATGCTGAACGTTCCCCTGTACGCAGGCGGCGCCATCAATTCGCGCCAGCGCGAAGCGGCGGCGCGGCTGGGCCAGGCCGAGCAGGAACTGGCCGCGGCGCGGCGCGAGGTGCGCCTGAAGGTGCAGGAAGGCTACCTGGCCGTCACCACCGGCGTGTCGCGGGTCGCGGCCCAGGAGCAGGCGCTGGTGTCCGCACGCAGCGCGCTGGAAGCGACCACTCGCGGGCGCGACGTCGGCACCCGCACCGAACTGGACGTGCTCGATGCCCAGCAGCGCTTGTATTCCGCTGAACTGGACCTGGTACAGGGACGCGCCGACTACCTGCTGGGGCGCCTGCGCCTGTCGGCAGCCGCCGGTGAGCTCGATGAAAGCAGCCTGCGTGCGCTCGGCACCTGGCTGGCGCTGTAAGGAGGCCGGCGTGCGGACGCAATCTTTATGGACAGACCTGCGCCGGCTGCGCACGCTGATGCCTGCAGGCGCCCGCCGCCTGCGCTCGGCGGCGCTGGCGGCGGGCATGGCCTTGCTGGTTTCCGCCTGCTCGACGGCGCGACCCTGGATCAACAGTCCGATCGGCGACGGCGTGCCCTCGCAAGCGTCTTCGGCGCAGACGGTGCAGCTGGTTCAGGTGGCGTCAGGCGAAGCTGCGCCATCCTTGGTTGCCGCCGTTACGCTGTCCGGCGGCGGCGCGCGCGCGGCCGCCTTCGGCCTGGGCGTGCTCAGGGAACTCAAGGCGACCGGGTTCGAATGGGAAGGGCGCGACACGACCTTGCTGGACGAGGTCGGGCTGATTAGCGGCGTGTCGGGCGGCAGCGTGCTGGCGACTTACTACGCGGCGTTCGGCGATGAGACTTTTACCCGCTTCGAGCACGACTTCCTGCTGCAGGATTTCCAGGCCGGCCTGATCGCGCAGGCATTCTCGCCACGTTCCCTGTACCGTACCAGTTCTCCCTGGTACGGCCGCTCGAATGTGCTGGCCGACAAACTCGACACGCTGTACCGGGGCCGGACCTTCGCCGACCTCCGGGCCCGGCCGGACGGGCCGCGCCTGCTGGTGACGGCCACCGACCTGACCACCGGCGCGCCATTCGAGTTCAGCCCCCAGCAATTTGCCCTGATCTGCTCCGACCTGGACAGCGTGCCCCTGTCGTACGCGGTGGCCGCCTCGTCCGCGGTACCGCTGTTGCTGAGCCCCGTTACCATGCGCAATTACGCGGGAACCTGCCCCGAGTCGCGCCAGGTGGCGGCAGCGGCGCTCGACGACAGCAACTTGCAGGCGCGGCTGCTCAAGGCCAGCGCGCAGAGCTACCTCGACCGCGAAGAACGCCCTTACCTGCACCTGGTGGACGGCGGCCTGGTCGACAACCTGGGCGTGCGCGGCCTGCTGGTGCGCGCGGTGGCCGCGGGCACGCTGGACGCGACCTTCCAGCACCTGCCGGCCGGCTCGGTGCGCAAGATCGTGCTGGTCAGCGTGAACTCCGAACGCGATATCGGCGCGCGTATCGACCAGAGCGATGCCGTGCCCGGGCTGGGCCAGGTGCTCAATGCACTGATCTTTGGCGCCGGCGCACGCGCGACCGGCGAAACGCTGGCAGCGATGAGCGACAGCGCCCGCCACTGGAGCGATGAACTGGCGGCGGTGCGGGGCAAGCAGGGCAGCCCGTTTGCCGCCGACGCCCAGATCCACGTGATCAGCGTCAGCCTGCGGGACCTCGAAGATGACGGGCTGCGCGGGCAGCTGCTGCAGGTCCCCACGGCGCTCACGATCCTGCCGTGGCAGGTGCGGCGACTGCAGGAGGCAGGTAGTGCGGCCTTGCGCGCCTCGCCCGAGTTCCAGCGCCTGCGCGCCGACCTGGCCGGCGCGCCGAAAGAAGAGCCGGTGCCCTTGCCGCCGGTCCGACACGTTCAGGCGAGCATGATGGTGAAGGCATCCGCCGAGATCGGTGGGCTGAACAGGTAGCCCTGCATCTGGTCGCAGCGGTGCTTCAGCAGGAAGCGCTCGGTCGCGGTGTCTTCCACGCCTTCCGCGATCACCCGCAGTTTCAGCTGGCGGCCCATGGCGATGATGGCGCCCGAGATTGCCGCACCGTCCGGGTCGTGTGCGATGTCGCGCACGAAGGACTGGTCGATCTTGAGCTTGTCGACCGGCAGCTGCTTCAGGTAGCTCAGGCTCGAGTAGCCGGTGCCGAAATCGTCGATCGAGATGCCGATGCCCAGCCGCTTGAGGTCCACCAGCTTGCGGATCGACGCGTCCATGTCCTTCATCAGCGTGCCTTCAGTGACTTCGAGTTCGAGGCAGCTGCCGGCCAGGCCCTCGGTGGCCAGCGCGCTTTCCACCGACCCGTACAAGTCGTCCTGCTGGATATTCAGTGCCGATACGTTCACCGCCAGCGATACCGCCGGCAAGCCGGCTTCCTTCCACTTGCGCAGCTGGGAGCAGGCCTGCGCGATCGCCCATTGGGTAATCTCGGAAATGAGCCCGCATTCCTCGGCCAGCGGAATGAACAGCGCCGGCGAAACGACGCCCTTGAGCGGGTGCTGCCAGCGTACCAGCGCCTCCGCGCCGGTAATGTGGTGGTCGCGCAGGTTCACCTGGGGCTGGTACAACAGGAACAGTTCATGCCTGTCGATGGCGTTGCGCAGTTCGGTCTCGAGGGTCATGCGTTCCTGGGCCCGGGCGTCCATCGCCTGGTCGTAGAACTGCAGCAGCTTGTGGCCGCGCTCCTTGGCGTCGTACATGGCCAGGTCGGCGTATTGCAGCAGCGTGTCGCCGGTCAGGCCGTCTTGCGGGAACAGGCTGATGCCGATGCAGGCGCCGGTCGAGGCCTGGTGGCCGTCGATCAGGAAGGGCTGCGACAGGCTGTCGATGATCTTGGCCGCCACCAGGCGCACGGAGGCGCTGTCGGCCAGTCCGGTCGCGATCACGGCGAACTCGTCGCCACCGATGCGGGCCACGGTATCGGCTTCGCGCACGCAGGCCTTGAGCCGGGCCGCGACCTCGCGCAGCAGCCAGTCGCCGGCGCGGTGTCCCAGCGAATCGTTGATCACCTTGAAGCGGTCCAGGTCCAGCACCAGCACGCCGACCGGGCTCTTGGTGCGGCGGGCGTCGGCCAGGGCCTGGTCGAGCCGGTCTGCCAGCAGGTGCCGGTTGGGCAGGCCGGTCAGCATGTCGTAGTGCGCCAGGTACTCGATGCGCTCGCGGGCGCGCTTCTGTTCGCTGATATCCATGCTGATGCCGCACAGGCCATTCACTTCGTTATTCCGGTACAAGGGCGTTTTTACGGACAGGAAGGTATGCGGCAGGCCATCGGCCGCCACCAGGCTTTCCTCGATCGTGATGGTGCCTTCGCGCATGGCCGCCATGTCGGTCCTGCGGATTGCTTCGGCCAGGTGGGGCGTGTCGGCAAAATGGTCGAAATCGTTCGTGTGCAGGGTGTCGGCAAGCGCGACGCCGAAGGTTTTTTCGAATTCGCGGTTGACGAACAGGTAGCGCGCCTCCAGGTCTTTCATGTAAACGCATGCCGGCACGTGTTCCATCACGGTGGCGAGGCGCGCTTCGCTTTCCTGGAGTTCTTCGTACAGCGAGGCGTTTTCCATCGAGATGGCGACCTGGGCCAGCAGCCATTCCAGCACCTGCAGGTTGACGCGGGCGAAGGCGCCGGCCAGCTCGGTGTTTTCCAGGTAGAGCACGCCGGCCATCTCCTGCTGCCTGAGGATGGGCAGGCACAGCACGGCGCACAGGCGCTGGTTGCGCAGGTAGGGATCCTGGGCGAACGCCCCGGCGGCGCAGGCATCGTCGAGCACCAGCGGGGCCCGCGCCCGCGCCACATAGTGGACGATGGCGGCGGGCAGGCAGCCAGGCAGCGCGGGCAGGTCCTGGTGATGTTCGAGCTCGAAGCGGTTGTCGTGGTAGCGGGCGCTCTCCTTCAACACCAGCGCATCGCCGCGGCAGACCAGCAGGTGGGCGCACCCGGCCCCGACCAGTTCGACCAGGGTGCGCAGCAGGGTGTCGTGCAGCCGGCCGGTCGTCACTTCATGGGCGATGCCTTGCGCTGCCCTGGCCATGGCCAGCAGGTCGATGTAGGCGTCGTTCGCCAATGGTGCCGCCTGCACGATGCCGCTGTCTGTGCCGGCGCCAGGCCCGGACGCGGCTCCGGGCGGCAGGCGTGCGCGCAGCTGGGCCGCTTTCGCGTCGGCGCCCCAGCGGGCATAGGCGCCAGTGGCGGCGGCCAGCAGCGTGTCGCCCAGGCCAGGGGCCGCGTGGCCGTAGCAAAACCCTGCGGCCAGTTCACGCGCCAAAGCGCCCAGGCAGGTGGCCTGCTGCGTCGCCTCGATCGCGCGGACATAGGCACCGATGGCGGCATCGCGCTCGCCTGCGAGCGCGCTGCGTTCCGCGCCGAGGAGTAGGTGGCGCACGGCGAAATTGTCTGGACAATGCCCGTTCCAGGCAGCGAGGCGGCTGCAGGCTTCCTCGACCATGCCAAGGTAGTGCTGCCGTTCGGTGCTGTCCGGGGCCATGGTCCGGCACATGGCAGCGGCAGCCAGGGCTCGGTAAAAATGAAATTCCGCACGCTGGAAGCTGCTCGCCGCGAAGCGGTAGCAGGCATGCGCCTGCGCGGCGGCGTCCAGTGCGCCGGCATGGTCGCCAAACAGGTAGCGCGCCTGCAGCTTCAGGCTGTAATAGACGAAGTGCACCGGGGCGGTCGGGCCGGCCGCCAGCTGCTGCTCGAAGCGGAGTTCGTCGAAGCCGTCGGCGTCGAAGCTCAAGGCATGCCTGGTCTGGCCGCGCAGCAGCCGCAGCCAGGCGCGCCAGGCTTCCAGCACCGGCCTGGACAGCGTGTAAGCCGTGCGTTCGGCAAAATCGATGCGCGTTTCAACGTCCTGCAATACCTCGGCCACCGGATCGCCCGCACCGCAGCGCAGCTCGGCAATATATTCGCAGGCGAGGTTGCCCGCCACCGGCTCGTCGCCACGCCGCGCGGCCTCGAACGCGCCATGCAGCTCGGCCAGCGCCGCCTGCAGGGGCCGGGTGAACGGCGCCAGGTAGCCGCCGACCGCCAGCAGGACCGGCGCCCGATGGCGTTCTGGCACCGGCGGATCGGTGGAATGCACCAGCGCCAGCGCGACCTCCTCGAGCTGGCGCACCCTGTCGATCTCGTCGCGCAGGCAGCAGACGATCCCGAGCAGGGCATACGACAGCGCCGCTTCGCCCTTGCTGCCGTGGTGCAGGCTCATGTTGGCGGCATGTCCTACCAGCAGGTGGAACAGCGCCGCGCTGTGCATATTGGCCTGCGGCATGGCGATCAGGATCGCGTCGAGCAGGAATTCGTGGGCGTCGTCCCCTTTCCGCACCGGCATGGCGGCCAGCGAGGCGATGGGACGGGTGCCGAGCGCCTCCCAGAACCGCGCTTCTTCGTCGAGGGCCTCTTGCGCGGACGGCGCGATCGGCACGGTGATGCCGAACAGGCCGGTGCATTCCCTCATGGCCGCCAGCGCGCCCGCATTGTCCGCCAGCGCCGAGCGCAGCTCGACTTTCAGGTGCAGGGCGCGCGCGCGGTCGACGATCCCGCGTGCCTGTTCCAGTGCCAGGTCGAGCAGTGCGGCCGCTTCGTCGGTTCGATTGAGCAGGTAGCAGCAGCCGGCTTGCTCGAAACCGAGCGTCCAGGCTGTGTGGTAGTCGGTCTCGAAGTCTGCCGGGTGCAGGCTGCGCAGGCCCGTTTCCAGGTAATGCGCGGCCGTTGCGTGGGCGCCCGCCGCTTTCGCCTTCAGCCCCGCCTGCAGGTTGATGGCCATGAGTTCGCGGCGCTCGTCCTCGGTGGCGATATCGGCGCTGCCCAGGTTGAACTGGTCGGCAATGTCGTATACGCGCTCGCCCCCATCGGGCACGCCGGGGCGCAGGGACTCGCCCAGGCAGCGTGCCACCTCCAGGTGGATGGCGCTGCGCCGGGCGCGTGGAATCAGGGCGTACACCGTCTGGCGGAGGCGATCGTGGGCGAAGCGCAGGGCGGTGCGGTCGACCAGGTCGACGAAGCCCGCGTGCAGGGGTTCACGCAGCAGGCTGCGCACGGATTGCTGGGTGCCGCCGCGGACCCTGGCCAGCAGGTCGAGGTCGACCAGGTAGCCGATGCAGGCCGCAAGCTGCAGCAGTTCCAGGGCCTCGCTCGAGAGCTGGTCCTTGATCGCATCGAGCATCAGGTCGACCACATTGTCGCTATAGCCCTGCGCGTGGATGGCATCGATGTCCCACTGCCAGGCCGCGTCGCCTGGATCGCGGCGCAGGTGGCCCTCGCGCTCGAGCCGGTTGAGCAAGTGCAGGGCGAACAGGGGAATCCCAGCCGTCTTGCGGTGCACCAGCGCCGCCAGGGGCTGCGCCTCGCCGGCTGCGATGCCCAGCGCGTCGGCAATCATGGCGGCGAAATCGCCGGCCGACAGCGCAGCCAGGCGTACCTCGGTCAGGGGCAGGCTGGCGGCGCGGGCGCGCGCCAGCGCCCCGGCCAGCGGATGCCCGGCGCCGATTTCATTGTCGCGGTAGGCCCCGATCACGAGCAGTCCCGGGGTGTCGGTCTCGACCAGCAGGTAGTGGAGGAAGGCGAGCGTGTCGGCATCGGCCCATTGCAGGTCGTCGAGGAACAGGGCCAGCGGACGTGCCGCGCCGGCGAAAGTGGTGATAAAGCCGCGCAGCACCCCGAACAGGCGCCGCTGTGCTTCCCTCGGCGGCAGGGCCGGCGGCGGTCGCGATCCGTCCAGCAGCAGGCGCGCATGCGGCAGCAGGTCGAGCAGCAGGGCGGCATTGGCGCCGACGGCATGCTCGAGCTGCTCGCGGCGTGCCTGCAGCGTTGCTTCATCACTGCCCAGCAAGGCGTCGACCAGCTGCGACAAGGCCACGCCCAGGGTGGAATACGGCATCTGCCGCTTGTACTGGTCGAACTTGCCGGCCACGAAAACTCCGCCCCGTGCGTTGACGTCCTGTTCCAGCTCCTTGACCACGGCCGACTTGCCGACGCCGGCCGGCCCGCACAAGAGGAGCAGTTCGGATGCCCCCCGCTGGAGTACCCGCCCGTAGGCGGCGCGCATCGCACCGACTTCGCTGTCGCGGCCGTACAGCCTGCGCATGGTCCTGAACCTGCCCCCGGTATCGTGGCGCCCGACGGCAAAGGGAAGGAGCGCGCCGGCGGCCTGCCACTGGTGCCAGCACTGCGCCAGGTCGGCCCGCAGGCCGGCCAGCTTCTGGTAACGCCGGTCCGGGGATTTCTCGAGCATCTTCATGACGATGTCTGGCAACGGGTCGGGCACGCCGGCCTTCCGGAGGGGAGCCAGCGGCGGCACCCGCGCCAGGTGGGCATGGACCCATTCGAGCGCATCGCTGGCCTCGAACGGCAGTGTTCCGCCCAACAGCTGGTAGAACACGACGCCCAGCGCGTAGCAGTCCGAGCGCGCGTCCAGGCGCTGGCCGATCCGGCCGCTCTGTTCCGGCGCCATGTAGGGCAGGGCATGGGTGCTGCGGATCACGTGGGTGCCCTCGCCCAGCAACTGCCCAGGCGCGCCGCTGTCGAGCAGGCGTACCTGCAGGTCGGGCAGGCAGACGAAGATGGTGTCCGGACTGAGCTGGCCATAGCAGGCTTCAGCCTGCTGCAGCGACTCGAGGGCGTCGCACAAGGCCAGCGCGAGGGGAAGGAAGCGACCGGGCGGCATCGGGCCGGCGGGCAGGGACGCAAGCTGCTGCCATCCCCCAGGACAGTTGCGGTGGACGGTGCTGTCTGCATCAGCCGGCATGACGGACTCCGGAGGACTGGTCCCAAGTTTTCATTGTATGCAGACACCGGTCAAACACAAGCCGTTCTGCAGGTCACCGAAAGGCCTGCAGGAAACAGACTTAGGCTGCCTGGCGCAACTCCCTGGCTGCCGCCACCATATTGCTGAGCGCAGGAAGCACTTCCTCCCACTGCCGCGTCTTCAATCCGCAGTCCGGATTGATCCACAAGCGCGCCGCCGGAATCCGCTGCGCCGCCTTTGTCATCAATTCCACGATGTGCGCCTGGCTCGGAATGTTCGGCGAATGAATGTCATACACCCCCGGCCCGATCTCGTTCGGATAATTGAAATCGTCAAAAGCGTCGAGCAGCTCCATATCCGAGCGCGAGGTCTCGATGGTGATCACGTCCGCATCCATGCCGGCGATCGAGGCGATGATGTCGTTGAACTCCGAGTAGCACATGTGCGTGTGGATCTGGGTCTGGTCCTGCACGCCGTTGGCCGCGATGCGGAAGGAGTCGACCGCCCAGTCGAGGTAAGTCTTCCATTGCGATTTGCGCAGGGGCAGGCCTTCGCGCAGCGCGGCTTCGTCGATCTGGATGACGCGCACGCCGGCCTGTTCGAGATCGAGCACTTCCGCGCGGATCGCCAGTGCCAGCTGCTTGCAAGTCAAGGAGCGCGGCTGGTCGTCGCGCACGAAAGACCAGTTCAGGATCGTTACCGGTCCGGTCAGCATGCCCTTCATTGGTTTGTCCGTCAGCGATTGGGCATAGGCGATCCACTCCACAGTCATGGCTTTCGGCCGGCTGATGTCGCCGAACAGGATCGGCGGCTTCACGCAGCGCGAACCGTAGGATTGCACCCAGCCAAACTGGCTGAAAGCGTAGCCCTCGAGCTGTTCGCCGAAGTATTCGACCATGTCGTTGCGCTCGGCTTCGCCGTGCACCAGCACATCCAGGCCCAGCGCTTCCTGCTCGCACACGCTGCGGGCGATCTCCTCCTGCATCGCGCGCTTGTAGTCGTCGGGGTCGAGCGTGCCGGCCTTGAAGGCGCCCCTGGCCTGGCGGATCTGCGCGGTTTGCGGGAAGGAGCCGATGGTGGTGGTGGGGTAGGCAGGCAGTTTCAGTAAGGCTGCCTGTTCTGCGGCGCGCTGCACATACCCGCTCTTGCGCGCGCCCAGGCCGGCATCGATCGCTGCCACGGCTTGCTGCACGGCGGGATTGGTGACGCGCGTCGATGCACGGCGCGATGCGAGGGACGCCGCGTTCGACGCCAGCGCATCCTGCACGGAGGCGCGTCCGCCGCGCAAGGCATGGGCCAGTACCTGCAGCTCGTCCAGCTTCTGCAGCGCGAAGGCCAGCCACGACTTGATCTCGGCATCGAGCTGCTGTTCGCTGCCCAGGTCCACCGGCACATGCAACAGCGAGCACGAAGGCGCCAGCCAGAGCTTGTCGCCACGGCGCGCAGCGATCGGCTCCAGCCAGTCCAGCACCGCCACCAGGTCGGTTTTCCAGATGTTGCGGCCGTCGATCACGCCCAGCGACAGCACTTTGTGGTCCGGGAACAGGTTCAGCAGCGCGAGCACATCTTCCTGGCCACCGACGGCGTCCACATGCAGGCCCGCGACCGGCAGGTTCGCCGCCAGGTAGCGGTTTTCCTGCAACTGCCCGAAATAGGTGGCGACCAGCAGCTTGACGCGGGCGGCCTTCAGCTGGTGATAGGCCAGGTTGAAGGCGTGCTGCCAGTCCTGGTCGAGTTCGGTCACCAAAATTGGTTCGTCGACCTGCACCCATTCCACGCCTTGCCCTGCCAGCGTGTCCAGCAACTGCGCGTAGACGTCGAGCAGCGCCGGCAGCAGAGCCAGTTTGTCGGAATCGTCTTTCGCCTTGCCCAGCGCCAGGTAAGTCACCGGGCCGATGATCACCGGCTTGGCCTTCACGCCTTGCTGCCGGGCTTCGGCAAGCTGCTCGAGCAGGCGCGAGGGGTCGAGTGTGAAGGTGGTCGTGGAGGTAAATTCCGGCACGATGTAGTGGTAGTTGGTATCGAACCATTTGGTCATCTCGCCAGCTGCCACGCCGCCGCAACAGCCCTGGTGGCGTTCGGCCGATTCGGTCGACCGGCCGCGCGCGACCCGGAAGTAATTGTCGAGCGGGTCGCCATGGAAGCCGTGCACGCGCTGCGGCAGGTTGCCCAGAGTGCAGCTCATGTCGAGCACCTGGTCGTAGAACGAGAACTCGCCCACCGGCACCAGGTCGAGCCCTTGCTGGCTCTCCCAATGGCGCTGGCGCAGGCTTGCGCCGAGCGCATTGAGGGCATCGCGCGAGGACTCGCCTTTCCAGTAAGATTCGAGGGCGAATTTCAGCTCGCGCCGGGCGCCGATGCGCGGAAAGCCGAGGTTGTGGATGGTCGTCATGCCGTGGTCCTTTACGTTATCAATCCGGCCATGCTAGGGCCCAGGGGTGATGAAGTAAAATGGTCATTTCTCACACATCCATCGATTTCATTCATGTCATGCTAGAGCGTATCCACCTGAAGATCCTCTGCGAACTCAAGCGGACCGGCTCGGTCACGGCCGCTGCCGGAGCGCTGTGCGTGACCCAGTCGGCGCTCAGCCACAGCATGCGCAAGCTCGAGCTGCAGGCCGGCACCGAGATCTGGGTGCGCGAAGGGCGTTCGCTGCGCCTGACGCAGGCGGGTGACTACCTGTACGCCGTCGCCCAGCGCCTGCTGCCGCAACTGGTCCTGGCAGAAGAGCAGTTGCTGCAATTCGCGCAGGGCCAGCGCGGCACGCTGCGCATCGGCATGGAATGCCATCCCTGCTACCAGTGGCTGCTGAAGGTGGTGTCGCCCTACCTGGCGGACTGGCCGCTGGTCGACGTGGACGTGAAGCAGAAATTCCAGTTCGGCGGCCTTGGCGCGCTGCTCGGGCACGAGATCGACTTGCTGGTGACGCCCGATCCCATGTTGCGGCCGGGCCTGCGCTTCGAGCCGGTGTTCGGCTACGAGCAGGTGCTGGTGGTGCACAAGGACCATCGCTGGGCATCGCAGGAAGAGGTGAGGCCGGAGCAGCTGGCCGAGGAAACCCTGATTACCTATCCGGTGCCGGTCGACCGGCTCGACATCTACACGATGTTCCTGGCGCCCGCGAACTGCGTGCCGGGCAAGCACAAAACCATCGAGACGACCGACATCATGCTGCAGATGGTCGCCAGCGGCCGCGGCGTGGCCGCCTTGCCCAAGTGGCTGGTCACCGACTACGCGCCGCAGCTGCAGCTGCGCACCCTGCGGCTCGGGCCCGGGGGCATCCAGAAGCATATTCATTTGGGCGCACGCGAGGCCGACTGGAACGTCGACTTCCTGCATGCCTTCGTGGCGCTGGCGCGCACGACCGGCCAGTAGCCGGCGTGCGCCTTTTTCTTCATCTATCAGGAGACTGGCAATGACATTGAAACTCGACGGCAAGGTTGCCGTGATCACCGGCGCGGGCCGCGGCATCGGCCGCTCCATCGCCCTCAAGCTGGCCGGCGAAGGCGCGCGCATCGTCGTCAATGACCTCGACGAAGAACCTGCCCAGGAAACCGTGCAGGCGATCCGCGATGCGGGCGGCGTGGCCACTGCCTGCGCGGGCAACGTCACGGCGCCCGACTTCGCGGCGCGGTTCCTGGAGACGGCAGTCTCGGAATACCAGGGCCTCGACATCATCGTCAACAATGCCGGCTATACCTGGGACAACGTGATCCAGAAGATGAGCGACGAGCAGTGGGAGGCGATGCTCGACGTGCACCTGACGGCGCCGTTCCGGCTGCTGCGCGCGGCCCAGCCCTTGATCCGCGCCTACAGCAAGCTTGAAGCGGAAGCGGGCGCACCACGGGTGCGCAAGGTGGTGAACATTTCGTCGATCGCAGGCATGTTCGGCAATGCGGGCCAGGCCAATTATGCGACGGCCAAGGCAGGCATCGTCGGCATGACCCAGACCCTGGCCAAGGAGTGGGGCCGCATGAACGTCACCGTCAACTGCGTCGCCTTCGGGCTGATCAAGACACGCCTGACCGCCGACAGCGAGAACGCCAGCATCGACGGGCGCGACATCAAGCTCGGCGTGCCTCCCGACGCGCTGGCCGCCATGGAACGCGCCATCCCGCTGGGCCGCGGCGGCACCCCCGATGAAGCGGCCGGCGCGGTCTATTTGTTCTGCATCCCGGAGTCGGATTACGTCAGCGGCCAGACGCTGCTGTGCAGCGGCGGCCTGACCGGGTTCTAACCGGCCACGCCGGTACCGCAGGGCGATCGATCAGCGCACCTGGTCGATGTAGACGCCCGGTTCGTCCGACAGGCCGCGCTTGACCGCTTGCGTCAGGTCGCCGACCATGACTTCGCTGGCCCCGGCTTCGAGCGCCTCGAACGTGCGCTGCACGACAAATCCGGGCGCGAGCTTGGGCGCGTCGAACCCCTGGGTCAGGTCGGTATCGATAAAGCCGACATGCAGCCCGAGTACCTGCGTGCGCTGCTCCCGCAACTCGTTGCGCAGGCCGTTGGTCAGGCTCCAGGCTGCTGCCTTCGATACCGAATACCCTGCCAGCACCGGTGCGCTCACCCAGCTCGCCACCGACAGCACGTTGAGCAGCGCGCCGCCGCCGTTGGCCGCCAGTACCGGGGCAAAGGCCTGGCTCACGCGCAGCACGCCGAACAGGTTGGTGTCCAACATGCGCTGCATCGCGTCGATGCTGTCCTCGGCTAACAGGCCCTTGGGGTTGGCAATGCCGGCATTGTTGATCACCAGCGTGACGTCGCCGCAGGCAGCCGCCGCGGCCGCGACCTGGGCCGGGTCATTGACGTCGAGCGCCACCGGGATCACGCCCGGCAGCGTGACCTGCGACGGATCGCGTGCGCCTGCATACACCTTGCGGGCGCCGCCTGCCAGCGCCTGGCGCGCGAATTCGAGTCCGAGGCCGCGGTTGGCGCCGGTGATGAAGATGGTGCTGTCCTTGAGTTTCATGGCAATCCTTTGCAAGTTTTGAAGAGAATGCTGTATATGATGCTCATCATATTTTGGCGCAAAACAAAGACTACATCCGGGGCTGCGGCCCGGGAATATTCAACTTGTCGGGTCGTACTGCGCGATGAGGGCAGCGCCGGTCGCTTGCAGCATGTCGTGGCCCGGCTCGCCGAGCGCCCGCGCCAGTTGCACGGCGCCGACCAGGCTGCTGGCCAGCGCAAAAGCGCGCTCTTTCGGGCTATCCGGAGGCAGGGCGCTGCGCGCAAGCTCGACCAGTGCGCTGACGCTCTGGCACGAAACCATCCGCACTTCGTCGGCCTGGCGCGGCATCTCGGCGCCGAGCGCGGCGACCGGGCAGCCGGTCTCGATGGCCTGCACATGCAGCGGTGCGAAATACGCTTCGACCAGGGCAGCAACCGGGCTGGCGCCACCCTCTCGCAGGGCAGCCATGCGCTGGCTCAGCGCCTTGCCGCTTTCGGCGCCGGCATGGCCGACGGCCGCTGCCAGCAGCGCATCGCGCGACTTGAAATGGGCGTAGAAGCCGCCGTGGGTCAAGCCCGCCTCTTTCATGACGTCGGCCACACCAACGCCGGCATAGCCGTGGCGGCGCACTGACCGTGCAGCCGCGTCGAGGATGCGGTCGTGGGAAAGTTGGTGGCGGCTGGATCGGCGGTCGCTGTGCATGGCTGCTCCATATATGATGAGCGTCATATTATGGCCATCATATTTTGGCGTCAAGCGATTTTTTCCAATTCCGCGCTGGAGGTGGAGGGGCACACGCCGGCAGGCCGGCGCTGCGCCCCAGGCTGGGTGGGCAGCTTGGCTACCCACCCGATCCTTGCCGGAGGTGTTCAGGCGCCCTGGCTGCCCAGTGCCGGGTCGTTCAGGTAGTGCACGCCCGATACCGCGCGCAATTGCGCTGCCGCCTGCTCCGGCGTCAGGTCACGCTGGGTTTCCGCCAGCATCTCGAACCCGACCATGAACTTGCGCACCGAGGCCGAGCGCAGCAGGGGCGGGTAGAAGTGGGCATGCAGCTGCCACGGGGTGGCGTCGTTCGAGTCGTAGGGCGCGCCGTGCCAGCCCATCGAATACGGGAAGGACGACTGGAACAAATTGTCGTAGCGGATCGTCAGCTGTTGCAGGGCCAGCGCCAGGTCGGCGCGCTGCGCTGTGTCCAGGTCTTCCAGGCGCTTGACCGGGAAGCGCGGCAGCAGGACGGTTTCGAACGGCCAGCTGGCCCAGTACGGGACGACGGCCAGCCAGTATTCGGTCGCGACCACGACCCGCTCGCCATCGGCCGCTTCGCGCTCCACATAGTCGAGCAGGAGCGGTTTGCCATGCTCCGCGAAATAGGCGCGCTGCCGGGTGTCTTCGGTGGCGGGCAACACGGGCAGGAAGCTGGTGGCCCAGATCTGCCCGTGCGGGTGCGGGTTCGAGCAGCCCATCACGGCGCCCTTGTTCTCGAAGACCTGCACCCAGCGGTGTTTCGCGCCGAGTTCTTCGGACTGTTCGCACCAGGCGTTGATCACGCCTTCGATGGCCGGCAGTTCAAGCAGCGGCAGCGACTTGCTGTGGTCCGGCGAGAAGCAGATGACGCGGCTGGTGCCGCGCGCGCTCATGGTCTGGAACAGTGGATCGTCGCCGGGCGCGGCTTCGGGCGTGTCGGAGGTCAGGGCCGCGAAATCGTTGGTGAAGACATAGGTGCCTTCGTACGGCGGGTTGTGTTCGCCGTTGACGCGGGTATTGCCGGCGCACAGGTAGCAGTCGGGGTCGTGGGCCGGCTTGGCGGCGCGGTCGACCGCTTCCTGCTGGCCCTGCCATGGGCGCTTGGCGCGGTGGGGCGACACCAGCACCCATTCGTCCATGAGCGGGTTGTAGCGGCGGTGGGGATGGTCTGAGGGATTGAACATGGGATTCCTTGTGTGCTTCCAGGCAGGGAGCTGCGGCGGGCGGCTGCCCCTGGCCTGGCGTTGTGACTGGCGCTTGATTTTGCCACTTCGCCCAAGGCAAACGCGCACGGGTCGGCGGCGTCGGCGGCGGGATACCCATATCGGTATCGGAAGGCCGGAAAATTGAATTGGATTTCCTTTTGACTCCCCGAATAGTATGGCCCCAGGTCACGCCCGGCAGTGGACCATACAAATACAACAAGGAGACAGACGCCATGAGACACCCAGGTTCGGGAAGCCGCTGCATTGCCCGCAACAATCCCTTCATCCTCACGCTCATGGCGGCTGCCCTCGGCAGCGCCGGCTTGCTGGGCAGCGCACCGGCCGCCGCCCAGGACGCCCAGGTCGCCGCGCAGGAAGAGCAGGCCAAGGAACCCATCAACTCGGTGGTGGTGACCGGCGTGCGCCGGGCTGCCCAGAGCGCGCAGGCGATCAAGAAGAATTCCGACGAGGTCGTGGATTCGATCGTCGCCGAAGAGGCAGGCAAATTCCCGGACAAGAACGTGGCCGAGATCCTGGGACGGGTCACAGGCGTGCAGATCCGCCGCGAATTCGGCGAGGCCAATTCGGTGATCGTGCGCGGCCTGCCGGGCCTGACCACCTTGCTGAACGGGCGCGAAGTCTATACCTCGAACGGCCGCAACCTCTACCTGGCCGACATCCCGACCACCATGCTGCAGCGGATCGACGTCTACAAGACGCAAGGCGCCGAGATGGTCGAAGGCGGCACCGCCGGCGTGATCGACGTGCGCACCTCGCGTCCCTTCGACTTCAAGGGCTTTACTGCCAACCTGGCCGGGCGCGTCGAGCACCGCGATAAATCCAACACCAATGATCCTCAACTCTCGGGCATGCTGTCCAACCGCTGGAAGGGCGCCTATGGCGAAGTCGGCGTGCTGGCCGGCCTGTCCTACCAGAAGGGGAATTACCATGACGAAGTGACCTGGAATTCGCCGCCGGAGCGTCCGGTGGCCGGCAACTCCACCGTCACCGGCCCCTTCGACCTGGGCCACGTGAACTACCAGGGCGAGCGCATGCGCTACGCCGCCAACTGGGCGGTGCAATGGCGTCCGGTGCGCGAAGTCGAACTGTATGCCGAAGGCTGGTCGACCCGCATCGACCATGACGCCGAGCGCCAGTTCTTTGTCGGGCACCTTGGCTGGAACGCCCAGCCCTGGACCGCCACGGGCGACGTCGACTGGGGCGGCGGGCGCTATACCAATCCGGTGTATACGCTGATCCCGGGCACCAACCAGATCGATACCGTGACCGCGACCAAGCCGGCCGGGAACGCCCACATCTTCACCTTGAGCTCGAACCAGTCGCCGCGCGACGATTCGGAAGGCCACCAGGGCGCGGTAGGCGCGCGCTGGGACGTGACGCGCAACCTGCGCCTCACCACCGAACTGGCGCGCACCACCAGCCGCTGGAAGCAGGACTTCCCGATCATGGAATTGCTGGCCGACCCGCAGACCGTAACGGGCCGCACCTATGTCAATGGCGGCGCATGGTTCGACTATCCGGGCACCGATATGATGAGCCCCAGCAGCTACCGCCTGGGCGCCTTCATCGACAACTGGTCGGCATCAAACGGGCAGTCGACCGACTGGCGCGTGGATGCCAACTACGACAATGGCGACACCAGCCTGTTCCGCGAATTCTCCGCCGGCGTGCGGGTGGCGGCGCGCAAGGCGTCCTACCAGCACGAAAGCATGAACTTCCTGCCGCCGAACGCCAACCTGCCGGCGGTGGGTTCGGTGCCGGGGCTGCTGTGCCCATCCATGCCGCTGGCGAACGACTACGGCATGAACCAGTGGCTGGTCGTGTGCAACAACTACCAGCACGCGAATATCGACGCGGTGCGCAAGCTGTATGGCCGCGACGGCCGGACCGCGCCCGATCCGTACTCGCTGTTCCGCAACGAAGAAGACACGGCGGCCTTCTATCTCAAGACCAAGTTCGGCTTCGAGCTGGGCGGCATCCCGATCCAGGGCACGGCCGGCGCGCGCATGGTCAGGACGGAACTGGACGTGAATGGCTTCTCGAATGTGAATGGCCAGCCGGTCGCGGTCAACCGCCAGACCTCGGACAACGACGTACTGCCCAACCTGACCCTGAAGGCCCTGCTCACGAAAGACCTGATTGCCCGCTTCAACGCCGGCAAGGCGATCCAGCGCCCGAACTTCGGCGACTTCAATCCGGGTGTATCGCTGGGAGCGACCCCGAACGGCCAGGGCATCTACGAAGGCGGCGGCGGCAACCCGGACCTGAAACCCGTGGTGGGCAAGAACTACGACGCCGCGCTCGAATGGTATTTCGCGCCGACCGGCAGCATCACCGCGACCGTGTTCAAGCACGACTTCGAGAACTACATCATCCGCCGCCTCGGGATGGAGACCATCGACGGGCTGCCTTACCGCATGGACCGTCCGCGCAACGTGAACGAAGGCCAGCTCAAAGGCATCGAGGTCGGCTACCGCCAATTCTACGATTTCCTGCCCGGCTGGCTGGGCGGCTTCGGCCTGGAAGCGAACTACACCTACATGAAGGGCTACCTGCTCGAGGACGGCGTGAAGAACCCGTTCGTCGGCATGTCGAAGAACGCCTACAACATCGTCGGCCTGTACGAGCGCGGCCCGTGGTCGGCCCGCCTGGCCTACAACTACCGCAGCCAGTTCGTCGATGCCTACAACTACCGCGCACTGGGCTTCGACATGATCGTCGACCCGATCAAGACGGCCGATGCCTCGCTGTCCTACCGCATCAGCGAGAACGTGGGCGTGACCCTGGACGTCGAGAACATCACGGACCGTACCTACCACGACTACCACGGGATCCCGAGCAATCCACGCGATGTGCGCCGCTACGACCGGGTGGTGGGGCTGTCGCTGCGCTGGAGGATGTAAGTGGGGCTCCGTCTAGCTGGGGCAGCGCTGTGCCTGTGCGCCGCTGCTCCTGTTGCGCAGGCGCTGGAACCCGTGTTCGGCAATCCGCTGGTGCGCCAGCGGGCCGACCCGCATGCGCTGCTGCATGCGGACGGCTACTATTATTTCACCGCCACCGCGCCGGAATACGACCGCATCGAATTGCGCCGTACCCGGTCCCTGAACGAGCTCGCGACAGCCGAGACCAGGGTGGTCTGGCGCAAGCATGCGACGGGGCCGATGAGCTGGCATATCTGGGCGCCGGAACTGCACCATATCGACGGCAAATGGTTTATCTATGTGACGGCGGGCCGTGCCGACGACCATTGGGCGATCCGGCTGTACGCGCTCGAGAACAGTTCGCCCAATCCGCTCGAGGGCGAATGGATCGAGCGCGGCCAGGTCAAGACCGGGTGGGACAGCTTTTCGCTGGATGCGACCACCTTCGCGCACAAGGGGCAGCGCTATTTCGTCTGGACCCAGGCGGGCCCGCACAAGGAACCGCCGGGGACCAGGATCTATATCGCGAAGATGGACTCGCCGCTCACGATCGCGGGCAAGGCGGTCATGCTGACCACACCCGAGCATGACTGGGAAAAGATGAAGTTCGCGGTGAACGAAGCGCCTGCGGTGCTGATCAAGAACGGCAGGCTGTTCATGACTTATTCGGCCAGTGCGACGGATGCCAACTACGCGATGGGCATGCTGACCGCGCGTGCCGATGCCGATTTGCTGGACCCGGCATCGTGGGTCAAGTCGGCGCTGCCGGTGTTCCGGAGCAGCGACCGGAACCGGCAATGGGGGCCCGGGCACAACGCCTTCACGACCACGCTCGATGGCAAGACCGACATCCTGCTGTACCACGCCCGCCAGTACCGTGACATCGTGGGCGACTCGCTCAAGGATCCGAACCGCCATACACGTGCGCAGGCGATCCGCTGGAAGCCGGACGGCACGCCGGATTTCGGCGAACCGGTGGCCGATTAATCGTCGGTATCCGTTTCAATCCGGCCTGGCGCTGTCTGGCCCTTGCTGGTCCTGCGGCTTTTCAGCCAGTCGTTGCCGCCCGCCTTCAGCGCTTTGGTGATGACGTCGGGCGGCAGGCTGTACACCGTCGCCCAGGTCGCGCGGCCGTCGATATCGTTGGAAGGGAAGCTTTCGGTCTCGATCGGCCAGTGGTATTTGCGCTTGAGGGCGCGCACGATGGCGGCCAGGGTGATGCGGCCGCGCATCGGCTCGGCGCCGGTCTGGTCTGCGTTGGACAGCAGCACCGCGAGCACTGCGCCGCGGGCGGTCAGGGGTCCGGGGAAGATGGGTGTTTTTTTCGGCATGGGGCGATTGTAGCTGGACGCTTACCTGCAAGCCTGCACCGTGCCGTCCTTCCCGAGTTCGTAGCGGTCGAGGTCGCGCGCCAGGGCCAGCGTGCCGGTGTAGTGTTCGCTTGCCTCGCGCTCGATGTCGTCCAGGGTCAGGCCGGTAGCCAGACCCTTGTTGCGGTCCTGGTAGCGCGGGCTGAAATGGGTCAGGACCAGGTTGGGCAGGCCGGCCTGCTGCGCGAAGCGGGCCACCATCGCCGCCGAGCTGTGCTGCGGGCCGGGACCGACCTTGCGCAGGATTTCTTCCGTAAAGGTCGCCTCGTGTACCAGCAGGTCGGCATTCTCCGCCTCATGCGCCAGCAGTTCGGGGCGGTCGTTGTCGCCGGCGATGATGATCTTGCGCGACCTGCGTGGCGGCAGGAGAAAATCTTCGGCCACTACGCGCCCTCCGTCCGGCAGGAGCACATCCCGTCCCTGCTGGAGCTCGCCCCAGGCCGGGCCGGAGGCGATGCCCCCAAGCTTCAACTTGTCGATATCGAGTTTGCGCTCGACCCTTGCCTCGGTAAAGCTGTAGGCATGGGTGGCGATCCGGTGCGACAGCGGCGTGGCGGCTACCGTCAGGTCGGGCAGGACCGCCGCGCCGGGCAGGTCAGCGGGCGTCATCCAGGTGAGCGGATAGGGCAGGGCCAGCTGGGTCGCGTCCATGATGGCCTCGATCATGCCGCGCAAGGGTGCCGGGCCGACGATGGTCATCGGCTCGGTACGGCCCAGCATGCCGGCAGTGGCCAGCAGGCCCGGCAAGCCGTAGCAATGGTCGCCGTGCAGGTGAGTGATGAAGATGGCGCGCAGGCTCATCGGCGACAAATTCGTGCGCTGCAGCCGGTACTGCGTGCCTTCGGCACAATCGACCAGGGCCCAGTGCCTGGCGCCACGGGTGCGGATCGCGCATGCCGTCATGTTGCGGGACCGGGTCGGCGTGCCGGCTGATGTTCCGAGAAACTGGATTTCCATAAGCGTCCCTAGCGCAATATTGAAACTCCATTATCCGGAATTGCGACGTGTGCGCCGCTGGCCTGGACGGCGGCGATTAAAAATCGATTGTTTGATCGCGCTCAAGGCTCTCGCGCAGTGTGAGCCCGGCTTCGCACTTGACTGGAACCTTGTTGTCTGAGCTTGCAGGACGGCCGCCATTGGGTGCGGCTGCCAACTCGATCATTCATGAGGAGATGTCATGCGCACACTTTATACGCTGGTTGCGGCAGCCTGCCTGCTGGCCGCACCCCTCGCTTCCACCGCCCAGTGCGGGCAGGGAACGGCGAACGTCACGGGGCAGCGCGGCGGACCGGGCACCGGCGGCGCATTTAAGGTGACCGGCACCCAGCTTGCCAACGAAGTCGAAGGCGCCTATGCCCTGTCCAACGGGCGCAGGCTGGCGCTGCTCCATCTCGACCAGGCCATCTACGCCGACTTCGAGCGCTGGCAGCGCGTCCGGCTCGAAGAAGTCGGCACCCACCGCGTCGCGTCGCGCGAAGGCGATATCCAGATGACCTGGGTACCGGGACAGCGTACCGACAGCATCCTGCTGAGCTACCCGGGCAATGGCAGGGGAGAGCTCAAGCGCAGCTGCTAGCCGGGTCTTGTGCGGGCGGCGCGAGTGGTGCGCTGTCCGCGAACAAGCTGGACTCTTGTCGCACCGTGGCGCCGCTCGCCAACAGGCGGGCGCCGCGGTTCAGCTGCGCTCGACGCGCAGCGTCGGCAGGAAGCGCCACATGTAGATACTGACGCAGCTCCCCACCAGCACCAGCATGGCAGGCACGACGGGGCTGTCGAAACGCCCCATCGCCATCAGCAGCGACCCCCACAACAGCACGGTGGCGACGATCTTCGCGCGCAGCGGGATGCCGCGGCCGGCCTCGAAATTGCGCAGGTAGTTGCCGAACACGCGGTGCGACAGCAGCCAGCGGTGCAGGCGATCCGAGCCCCGTGCGAAGCACCAGGATGCCAGCAGCAGGAAAGGCGTGGTGGGCAGCAGCGGCAGGAAGATGCCGATAATTCCCAGCACCACGCACAGCGCCCCCATCGCGTTATAGAACAGTTTCATGCTGCCACTCTAGCATGCGTCCCTGCGCACCAACATTTCCTGGCGGTGAAAGAATATTTCACGAATCGGCAGAATATGGAACAAAATTTCATCAACAGATGCGGTAAGAAAATTCAACAAATGTGGCCCGTACGATAAGTTCTGGTAATAAACAGTAGGTATAATGAATGTATTCCCGACGGGCGCATCCAGGACAGTTTCGGGCGCGAGCAGGACGCCCGGCTTCGCCTTGATGTGCCACCAGATTGCCGCGTTGCCGTCCATGCTTTCGCCTTCATTCTCGTCATCGTCATTGCCCCCGTCGTCCCCATCGGGAACGCGCATCGGGCATTTCTTCCGGCCGCGCGTGCTGCGCGACCTGGCCATCTACCTGGCCATCATGCTGCCCATCGTCTGGGGCCTGGTGGCGGTGGAGCAATCGCGTTTCACCGCATTGGCCGCGGCCGGCAGCAACCGCGACCTGCGCAACTATGCCCGCGCCTTTACCGAGGAAGTCCGCGCCACGGTCGGCATCGTCGACCTGTCGCTGCTGCAGTTGCGCGCCACCTGGCAGCGCGACCGCGACGGTTTCGCCCAGACCGTCGGCGAACATTCGCGCCACCTGCGCTATCGGGTGCCGATGCTGGTCAATGTGCTCGATGCAAGCGGCAAGCTGGTCTACACCAACGTGGGGCCGTCGCGCGAAGGACTGGACATGAGCGGCACGGCCGCCTACAGCGTCCACCTGCAAACCAACGACGATCGTTTCTACGTCAACCGTCCCGTGATTTCGCCGCTGACCAGTTCGTGGGTGGTGCAATTCAGCCGGTCGATCCGCGATGCGGACGGACGCCTGCAGGGCGTGCTCATCGCGGCCGTGTCGCCCGACTATTTCGTCCGCTTCTACGACGACATCGACCTCGGCCCGAGCAGCTCGGTGTCGCTGATCCGCGCGCTTGATGGCGCCATCATTGCGCGCAGCACCCACGCCGACCGCCACCACGGTATCGGCACGGTCCTGAAGAACAATCCGCATACCGAGCAAAGCCCGGTCACCGGGAGCTTCCGCCGCGCCGGGCAGATCGACGGGGTCGAGCGCTTCTATGCCTGGCACAAGATTCCCGATTACGGCATGGTGGTGACGGTCGGGCAGGCCGTGAAGGACGCCAACGCGCAGTTCGCGCAGCAGCGCGCGGTGCTGGCCTGGGTTGGCGGCGCAGTGTCGCTGGTGCTCTCCCTGGTGGGCTGGGCCCTGCTCGCCGCCGCCGAGCGCCGCCGCCGCGCCCTGAAGGCCCTGGCCGCCGCCGAGGCGCGCTGGAAGCTGGCGCTGAACGCGGCCGGCGACGGCGTCTGGGACTGCGACGTCGTCACTGGCCTGGCGACGCTGTCGCCGCGCGCGCAGATGATCCTCGATACCGAGCGCTCGGTGATCTCGTGGTACGGCAGCGCGCTCGACGCCATCGTTCATCCTGAAGACCTGCCGCAGCTGCGCACCCAGTTGCGCAGCCACCTGGCCGGGCACGCGCCGGACTTCGCCGCCGAGTTCCGGGTGCGCCTGCGCAATGGCGACTGGAGCTGGATCGACGCGCACGGCACCGTGGGCGAGCGCGACGAGCTCGGCCAACCGCTGCGCATGGTCGGCACCTTCTCGAACATCGACGCCCGCAAGCACGAGGAAGCGCGCATGCGCCGCATGGCGCACGAAGACGCGCTCACCGGCCTGCCCAACCGCGTGCTGCTGGGCGACCGCCTGCGCCAGGCGATCCGCCTTGCCAGCCGCGACGGCCACAAGGTTGCGGTAATCTATTTCGACCTGGACAAGTTCAAGCCGGTCAACGACACCCACGGCCACGCCGCCGGCGACCGCTTGCTGCAACTGGTGGCGCGCCGCCTGCGCGCTGGCCTGCGCGATGCCGACACCCTGGCCCGCATCGGCGGCGACGAATTCGTCGTGCTGCTGCCGCGCTGCGACGGCCAGGAAGACGCCGCCAGGGTGGCCGACAACATCCTGGTGCAGCTGAACGAACCCTTCGAGGATGGCGAACTGGTGCACCGCATCTCCGGCAGCCTGGGCTGCGCCATGTTCCCCGACCACGGCCTCGACGCCGACGCACTGCTGCGCAGCGCCGACCTGGCGATGTACGACGCCAAGTCGCATGGGCGCAACCGCGTTTCCAGCCGCTACCGGGGCGAAGCTGCCTAGGGTCTGTCTGGCCACGCCTGAAGGCGCCATTGCATCATGCGGCCATGATATGTAGGGTGGTCGGGGTAACTCAGGCCAGTGGCCTGAGTTACGAACGACCGCGCGTTCAACTGTGGCATGCACTGTGGCGACGCACGATCTGGCTGAACGCGCGGTCGGCACAGCCGACCACCCTACGAACATCCACCTTTCCCTGCCTGGCGTCAGCCAGCTAGCCTTCAATACCATCGCTCAGCGCATCGGCGGCGACGAATTCGTCGTGCTGCTGCCGCGCTGCGACGGCCAGGAAGACGCGGCCCGGGTGGCCGAGAACATCCTGGTGCAGCTGAACGAACCGTTCGAAGATGGCGAGCTGGTGCACCGCATCTCCGGCAGCCTGGGCTGCGCCATGTTCCCCGGCCAAGGCCTCGACGCCGACGCGCTGCTGCGCAGCGCCGACCTGGCGATGTACGACGCCAAGTCGCATGGGCGCAACCGCGTTTCCAGCCGCTACCGCGGCGAAGCCGCCTAAGAGCGCCTGACAATTCCCCTGGTGGCGAATGCCGATCACTTAAGAGCCGCCGGGACGGGAAGGGCGAACCCAATGTAGCACCCGGCCTGCGCACGCACGATTGTGCGGATTGGAGCTAGATCTAACCGGCGTCGGCATTCCTGCCGGCCCCGGCAATCACGCGATACTCAGTACGGCGCGGCCACGCCCGCGTCAAGAGCCGGGCGCGCCGCCACCACGTGGCGTGGCAGGTAGATGGTCACCGTCGTGCCCTTGCCAGGTTCGCTCGCGAGGCGGATGTCGCCGCCGCTCTGGCGTGCGAAGCCATGCGCCATCGACAGTCCCAGCCCGGTGCCCTTGCCCTCGGGCTTGGTGGTGAAGAAGGGTTCGAAGGCGCGCTCCATCACTTCCACGGGCATGCCGTGGCCGGAATCGGCTATGGCCACGGCCACGTAGTCGCCCGGGGCCAACTCGGAATCGTGATCGATGGTGACATTGCTGAGCGCCAGGGTGATGCGGCCGCTGCCGTCCATCGCGTCGCGCGCATTGATCACCAGGTTGAGCAGCACGTTCTCGAGCTGGTTCGGGTCCACCAGGGTCGGCCACAGGCCGGGCGGGACGCTTTTTTCCAGCCGGATGCTGTCGCCTGCCGCGCGCAGCACCAGGCTGTCCATGCGCTCGAGCAGCTCGCCGATATCGACACTGGTCGGGTGCAGCGGCTGGCGCCGTGCAAAGGCGAGCAGCTGCCCGGCCAGTTTCGAACCGCGGTCGACCGCATCGAGGATGCTGAGCAGGCGCTTGCGGTTGGCGCCGTCCGCGCGCAGCATCAGTTGCACGTTGGCGCTGATGATGTGCAGGATATTGTTGAAGTCGTGGGCGACGCCACCCGTCAGTTTTCCCACCGCCTCCAGCTTCTGCGAACGGCTGAGGGCCTGGCGCGCTTCGTCGAGCCGCTGCTGGCGCTGCTGCTCGCGCGCTTCGGTTTCTTTCCTCGGCGTGATATCGCGCACGAAGGCGGTGGCGCCGAAACCGTTTCCTACCGCGAGCTTCGCCACGGTCAGCTCGGCCGGGATGGGGCGGCCGTGGCGGTCGAGCACGGTCAGTTCGGTCACCTTGCCCAGCATGCCGCTCTGCCCGCTGGACGCGAAGGCCTCGAAGCCGCTGCGGAATGCGGCGCGCCTGTCCTCGGGCAGCAATTGCCCGGCCTCGCGCCCGATGGCTTCACTCACGCTCCAGCCGAACAGCCGGGTGGCCTGGGCATTCCAGTCGGTGATCCGGCCGCGGCTGTCGAGGGCCAGGAAGGCGTCCGGCGCATTCTCCAGGATCACCTGCATGCGCTTTTGTTCGGCGGCCACTTGGTCGTGCGATTCGCGCAGCTCCAGCGTCATGCCCTGCGCCAGCTGCAGCGCACCGCGCCGTTGCCGCGCCAGCAGCCACACCACGATGCTGAGCAGGACGCCCAGGCTGGTCCCGGTGATGGCGATCAGGAGCGGACGCGTGGAATCGACACTGTTTTCGAGGGCGGCGCTGGAACGCATGCTGATGGTCCAGGTGCGTCCGCCCGGCATGATCTGGGCGCTCGCCTTGAGCCCTGCGGCGCGCGGAGCGTGCACGGCGGCAGGCGTGGAGCGGTAGATCAGGGTGGCGCCGTCGATCGGTTCGCCGTCGTGAATCTCGATGTCGAGGTCGGTCGAATGGGCGCCGCCCAGGCCCTGCATCAGGTCGTTCATGCGGAAAGGGGCATAGACCCAGCCGGCGATGGCGTTGCGGCGCTGCTCGACGGTGCCGGCCAGCTCGCCTGCGCGGTACACCGGCAGGTACATGACGACGCTGGCCTGCGGGGCTCCCTTGCCGTCCTGGATCAGCACTACCTTGCCGCTCAGGGCCGCTTGCCCGCTGTCGCGCGCACGCACCATGGCGGCGCGCCGTACCGGCTCGCTGAACATGTCGTAGCCGAAAGCGCGCAGGTTGCGCCCGGTGAAAGGCTCGATGCGCTTAATGGCCGTATAGACTGGGCGCGGTCCCGCGACCTGCACCGCCGGGTGCACCGCGTAGCCGGCGAAACCCTCGCGCCGCATGGCGGCCACGTGGGCATCCAGCGCGCCGGGCGGCACGATCACGCTGATGCCGAGCGCTTCCAGGCCGGGGAAGGACTGGTCCAGCCGCAGCACCCGGTAGTATTCTTCCCACTCGCGCCGCGAGACGTCGACCGAGCCGCGCAGGTAGCCGCGCGCGCCGCGCAGCACCTGTTCGTACACCGCCATGCGGCGGCTGATGCTGACGGCCATGTCGCGGGTGCGGTAGTCGAAGGTTTCCAGCAGCTGGGCCTGGGCGGTACGCTGGGCGCCGCTCCAGGCGCTGAAGGTCACGATGAGCGTCACCAGCAGGACCAGCAGCGCCAGCAGCAGGGGCACCTGTCCGGAACCGGGCAGGGGAATGCGGCTGGTGTCGGCGGGAGAAGACTGCGGCATGTGGTCGTACGCGCGGCGGGCGCCGTGGGGGCAGGTTGATCGGAATCGCGCGAAAAGCAGTAGGATACGCATCCTTGTTGGGTTGAGGCGCACGCCAGTTGTCGCGTTTGGCAACCGCTTATCGATAAAAAATTACTTGATGCAAGATTCTGACCTGAGCTCTTCCTTCCTGAACGGCGTCCGCGCGCCGCACGCCGCATGACGCCCGCCCCGGCCTGGCGCCGCCACTGGCCGCTGACCGTCCTTGCGGGAGGCGCGCTGCTGGCCCTGCTGTGGAGCACGCTGGCGCCGCTGCGCGGCGGCAGCCATGAACTGCTGCTGGAGATCGCGCCCGGCAGCCGGCAGTCGGCGGTGCGCCTGACGCTCGGCGTGCAGGACGTGCTGCTGCTGCGGAACGCTACCGGCAAGCCGCTGGTCTTCGGCCCGGTGCAGCTGGCGCCGGGCGCCGCCTTCCGCCTGCCGGTCGAGGAGGCGGGCGAGCAGGACATTCCCTGTCCGGTATTGCCGGGAGGGATGCTGCGGGTGCGCACCGTGCCGATACCCGATCCGGGGCTGGAGCGCCTGCGCTGGCGGCTGGCGAACTTCGGCAATGCCATCCGTACGATGCCCTTGAAGGCCCCGGACGCGTAGGGTGGGCGGGTTTCCCGCCCACGCGGTGATCGCCGAAGGTAAACAAGTCGCGGCCGAGCGGGCGTTGGTTGACCGCGTGGGCGGCGAAGCCGCCCACGCTACGGAAATCCACCCTCAATCGTGCTCCGGTCCCCGCTGTGATTCTGTCATGATGGGATCATGTCCACGATTTCCATGCCGCTTTTCCCGCTCAGTACGGTACTGTTCCCGGACGGGGTATTGCCGCTGCAGGTGTTCGAGGTGCGTTACCTCGACATGATCAGCCGCTGCCTCACCGAAGACACGCCGTTCGGGGTGGTATTGCTCACGCAGGGACATGAAGTGCGCCAGCCCGAGGGCGACCCGGAACGTTTCGTTGCCTCCGGTACCATTGCTTCCGTCACCGAAACCACGAGCACCACGCCGGGCCTGCTGCAGGTGATGTGCCGCGGCGGCTCGCGCTTCACGGTGGTCACCGCCGAACAGCGCCTGAACGGGCTGTGGGTGGCCGAGGCCGAACTGGTCGAAGACGACCATACGGTGCGCGTGCCGTCCGAACTGCAGGGCGCGTCCGATGCGCTCGACCGCGTGCTGTCTTCGCTGCACGACGTGCCCCAGGACCGCTGGCCGGTGCAGCCGCCGTTCCGGCTCGACGACTGCGGCTGGGTGGCGAACCGCTGGTGCGAACTGCTGCCGCTGCCCAACCAGCAGAAACACCAGATGCTCATGCTCGACAATCCCGTGATCCGGCTCGAAGTGCTGCACGATGTCCTCGACGAACATGGGCTGATTACCTCTTAGTTTCTCACTGGCTGACAACTTGGCGTGCTGGCATGAAATTCTCGGACGACCTCCTGATTGCATACATCAACGGTGAGTTGGCCGAGCCGGCGCGCGCGGCGGTCGAGCGGGCCGTCCGCGCCGACCCGGTGCTGGAGGCGCGCCTCTCCCAGCACCGCAAGGAGCAGGCCGGCCTCGGGCGCTCGCACATCTTCAGCGTCTCGGCCAATGGCCACGACGGCAACAGCCACGCCCAGCGCCATCCGCCAGCGCGCGGCGCCAAGATCGTCCATCTCGACACCCTCCGTCCCGGCCGCGCTCCGCCGCCGGCAACCCCGCCCCGTCCATCCTGGACGCCGCGCCACTGGGCGGCGCTCGGTGCGGCGCTCGCGGTGGGTGCCGCCGCTGGCGCGTTCGGCTGGCAGGCGCTGCGGCCCGACCCCGACCTGGTGAGCCTGATGGCGAGCGACGGCGCGCTGGTGGCGCGCGGCAAGCTCACCGATGCGCTCGGAGGGCAACTGGCGAGCCCCGGGCCATCCGAAACCGGGGTGCGCATCGGTGTCACCTTTGTCTCAAAAGACGGCAGCTATTGCCGCAGCTTCGTGGTCGACACCACCGCCGGCCTGGCCTGCCGCGCCGGCGGACGCTGGACCATTCCCGTGGTGGCCCAGGCCGGCGCCGGCGCGGCCTGGGTCGATGGCAGCGTGCTGCCGCCTGCGGTCCAGGCAGCCATCGACGCACGCATCGTCGGCGCCACGCTCGACCCTGTGGCCGAACGCGCCGCCCAGCAGCGCGGCTGGCAACCCTGAACGGCCAGCCCGGGCCGCCCCATACCCATGAAAAACTTCCCCGGAAACAGGACCTTATATACAGAGGGGGCGATTTCAGGTATCGTGTAGGCCGCTAAAGTGCGTCTACGTCCGCGCGCCCGTGTTCCGGCGCCCTCCGCGGCACCGGTCCCCCGACCTTCCGTCCCATCAGGAAGCTTTCCGCAGGCCATGTCGTGCCCGCAGGCGCAGCCGTAGAGCTAACGAAATACTGTCCAACAAGAATATGTCTGATACCCAGAACACTCCAGCCGGCGCCGAGCCGCTCGCCACCGATCCGATGACCGCGTCCGACCTGGTGCTGGCCGCGACCGCGCCGGTTGCCGCAGCCGATATCCCGGCAACGGCCGCACCGGATACGCTTCCGGAACCAGACCCGGCCGCATTGGATCTCGATGTGCCGGTGGTGCAGGTTGCCGCCGACGAGCAGCCGACCGTGCGTTTCGCCGACCTCGGCCTGGCGCCGGAAATCCTGCGCGCGCTGAACGACCAGGGCTATGTCCACCCGACCCCGATCCAGGCCAAGGCGATCCCGCTGGTGCTGCAGGGCCGCGACGTCATGGGCGCTGCCCAGACCGGTACTGGCAAGACCGCCGGCTTCTCGCTGCCGATCATCCAGCTCCTGATGGCGCATGCCAGCAGCAGCATGTCGCCGGCGCGCCACCCGGTGCGCGCACTGATCCTGACCCCGACCCGCGAGCTGGCGGTGCAGGTGGCCGAGAACGTCAAGGCCTACGCCAAGCACACCCCGCTGCGTTCCACCGTCGTGTTCGGCGGCATGGACATGAAGGGCCAAACCATCATCCTGAAGGGCGGCGTCGAGATCGTCATCGCCACCCCTGGCCGCCTGCTCGACCACATCGAACAGAAGAACGTCAGCCTGTCGCAGGTGCAGATGCTGGTCATGGACGAAGCCGACCGCATGCTCGACATGGGCTTCCTGCCGGACCTGCAGCGCATCATCAACCTGCTGCCGAAGAAGCGCCAGAACCTGATGTTCTCGGCCACCTTCTCGCAAGAGATCAAGAAGCTGGCCAACAGCTTCCTGGATAAACCCGTGCTGATCGAAGTGGCGCGCAGCAATGCCACCGCCGACAAGGTCACGCAAATCGTCTACAAGGTCGAAGAAGAACTCAAGCGCGACGTGGTCGAGCACCTGATCCGCGAGCGCAACCTGAAGCAGGTGATCATCTTCTCGAACACCAAGATCGGCGCCTCGCGCCTGTCGACCCACCTCGAGAAGAAGGGCATCAAGGCCTCGGCGATCCACGGCGACAAGACCCAGCAGGAACGCATGGCCGCACTCGACGCCTTCAAGCAGGGCGAGATCGAAGTGCTGGTGGCGACCGACGTCGCCGCACGCGGCCTCGACATCACCGACCTGCCGTGCGTGATCAACTACGACCTGCCGTACAACGCCGAAGACTACGTGCACCGCATCGGCCGCACCGGCCGCGCCGGCGCCTCGGGCGACGCGCTGTCGGTGTTCACCGACAAGGACGAGCGCCTGCTGGTCGACATCGAAAAGCTGATCAAGCAGACCATCACGCGTGGCGAGCTGACGGGCTTCGTGGCGCCTTCAAGCCGTCCGCGCGAAGCCGGCCGCGAAGGCGGCCGTGAAGGCGCGCGCGATTTCGCCCGCGAAGGCGAACGCCGTAGCCGCCGCACGCCGGAAGAATCCGGCGCCGCCCCGCGTGGCGCCGAGCGCAGCGAACGCCCGCCGCGCCCTGCCTACGGCAGCGCCCCGCGCCGCGAGAAGGTCGACCCGTGGTTCCTGAAGCCGTACGAGCCGTCGAGCGCCGCGCGCAAGGAAACCGTGACGCCGGTGTCGAATGGCGTCAAGTCGGGCAAGCAGAAGCTGGCTTACTTGCTGGGTGGCGGCCCACGGCCGTAAAGATCAGCGGAGCTCCGCTCCGTTAGCACCGTCGAAAACCGTAGGGTGGGCGTAAAACAGTCCACTGGACTGTTTTACCTGCCCACGCGTTCAGTCAGTGTCCGCCGGCCCGGTCGCGAATACGACGCCGATAACGATCACCGCGTGGGCAAGGAACTTGCCCACCCTACGGTTCTCTGCCGCTCTTAGTCCGTGACTCTTTCAACCGTCAAGCCGCACGCTTCGCGTGCAGCGCCGTCTGCATCCGCTCCAGCAGCGTCCCGCGCCGTTACCGCCGTTGAAACCCGTAGGGTGGGCGTAAAACAGTCCACTGGACTGTTTTACCTGCCCACGCGTTCAACCGACGTTAGCCGGCCCGTCCCCGATTTCCGAGCCGATAACAATCACCGCGTGGGCAAGGTAATTTAGGCCAGTGGCCTGAATTACGAATTGCCCACCCTACGGTTCTCCACCAATCAAGCCGCACGCTTCGCGTGCAGCGCCGCCTGCACCCGCTCCAGCAACGCCTGGTGATGATACGGCTTCGCCAGCACATCCAGCGACTGCCCGCGCGACGGCAGCTCATCCATATAACCCGTGGTCACCAGCACCGGTATCTCCGGCCGCCTGGCATGTACCTTCTCGATCAGCTGCAGCCCGTTCATCCCGCCCGGCATGATCACGTCGGTGAACAGCAAATCCACCGGCTGGGTTTCCAGCACCGCCAGCGCCTGTTCGCCGTTCGGCGCCGACAGCACCTCGTAATCCGCAGCCGCCAGCATCGCTTCGGCCAGCTCGCGCACGTCGTCGTTGTCGTCCACCACCAGGATGCGGCATTTGCGCCCCTCGTCGGGCAGCGTGCCGGCAGGCTCCTCCACTTTTGCCTGCGTTACCGGGAAGGTCATGCGCACCTTGGTGCCGCGGCCTGGTTCGCTGTCGATCTCGAGCCGGCCATGCGACTGCTGCACGAAGCCGTGCACCATCGCAAGGCCCAGTCCGGTACCCAGTCCCTTGGTGGTGAAGAAGGGCTCGGTGGCGCGCCGCACTACCTCGGGCGGCATGCCGATGCCTTCGTCGTTCACGCAGATCGACACGTAATCGCCCGGCGGCAGCTTGCTGGCGCTGCGGCGCTGCGGCGCTGCTGGCTGGTGAGGGCGGTGCCGACGGTGACCACGCCGCCGTCGGGCATGGCGTCGCGCGCATTGATCACCACATTGAGCAGCGCCATTTCCAGGTAGGTGGTATCGAGCGTGCAGGGCGGCAGGCCGGGCTTGAGGTCGAGGCGCAACTCCACCTTGTCGCCGAGGGTGCGCACCAGCATGTCGGAGAAGTCGACCACCAGGCTGTTGAGGTTGATGTCTTTCTGTTCGAGCCTCTGCTTGCGGGCAAAGCTCAGCAGTTGCTGGGTCAGCTTGCCGGCCTGCATGGTCGCGCGCTGGGCGCGGCGGATCGGTTCGGCCGCCTTCGGGCTGGCGCCGCTGGTGAGCAGGGCCAGCTCGAGGTTGCCGTTGATGACCTGCAGCAGGTTGTTGAAATCGTGCGCCATGCCGGCGGACGATTGGCCGATGGCTTCCATTTTCTGCGCCTGCAGGTTAGCTTCCTGCATCCCCCGGCGCTCGGAGATGTCCATCTGCGAGGCGAAGAAGTAAAGCAGCTTGCCTTCGTGGTCGAAGATCGGACCGATGAACAGGGCGTTCCAGAAGGGCTCGCCGTCGGCCTTGTAGTTGAGCACGTCAACCGCGACCGCACGCTGCTCGGCCACGGCATGGCGTACCTCGGCAATGGTGGCGCAGTCGGTGTCCGGGCCCTGCAGGAAGCGGCAGTTGCGACCCAGCACGTCTTTCTCTTCGTACCCGGTCAGGTCGAGGAAGGCGCCGTTGGTGAAGACGATGGGATTATCGGGCTGGTTGGGGTCGGTCACGACCATGGGCATGCGCGTCATTTCGACGGCCGCGAAAAAGACGTTGGCGCGGTCGCCCAGCCCGGCGCGGCCGATATATCCCGCCTGCCAGTGCTTCACGCCCGGATTGCCGAGCGTGGAAACGGCATTGCCTTCGACCTCGCCGCTGGCGGGCACGCCAGCGCTTTGTCCTCCGCCCTGGATATCGAGCGGCTTCCCAGCGTGATCGTCCTTGCCTGATCCGGTTACCATTGAGCGAGTTCCTGGCAGCGCGCCGAAAAGCGCGGCTTGCCCGGCCACAGGAGCGGACCGGGGATGGAATCACTTTACCCGCGAGGGCCAGGCTGCTCCGTTCGGAACCTCACACAGCACGCCAGCCGTTTGCGCCCGATCAAGGTCAAGGAACGCTCAGGACCTGGGTCCGGGCTTGGGTCTGAACCCGGCGGCTGGTATCGGTGATGGTGATGTCGGCAATGCCGATGCCGAGCTTGCGCGCATCGGCCGGATTGCCGAGGTCGGCAGGCGAAATCGGCCGGGGGACCTCGATGCTGAGGCTCCGTTGCTTGCCGTCGGTGACGAAGCGCAGGCCCAGCTCCTGCAGCGAAGGCGAGAGCTGGAACCGCGTGCTCTCGGCGCCGATGCGCATCGTGAACGGCAGCGTGGCGTTGACGTCGAAGGCCCTGGCCGTCAGGATCACCTGCACGTTCTTCGGCAAGGGCGCGTTAAAGTGCAGCACGACCTGCTTGGCGTCCGACCAGCGGCCCCATTGCTCGGCATGCGACAGGCCCTGGGCGTCGGCGAGCAGTCCGGTGCCGTAGGGCTTGGACAGCTCGGCCGTTCCAAGCGTGCGGCTGTCGTCGAGCGGCAGTTGCACCAGCGCATAGTCCGCCGTCTTCTTGACCGGCGTGAGCCCAGGCGGCAGCGGATGGTTGCCGATCACCAGCAGCCATTTCTTGCGCACCGGAAGCTGGTACTCGGCGATCGGCGAGTTCGGCGGCAGGTCGAGCATGGCGGTGTCCGGTGCATCGATGTGGAATTGCGCGCGCATGATTTCCTGGGCGCCGGTCGACGCCACCGTGATCTGGTTGTGCTCCTGCTTGGGCACATGGGCATGCGCGTATTTGCCGCCATGATCCGGACCCCAGCCCGGCACCAGCTGGGCCAGGTAGGCATTAGTTTCCAGGGTGCCCAGCGCCAGCATCACCGGCATCGCGCCGAACAGGAACAGCGGCGCGCCCAGGCGGCTGCCGAAAGCCCACAGGCCAAGGGCCAGCACGTCGAGCCCGACCACCAGCCAGCCGGTCCACAGGCGCAGGTTGATGCCGGAAATCTCTGGGCCGTCCACCGGGTTGAGCGAGAAATTGGGCAGCCTGACCAGCGCGAACAGCAGCACCGTCACCAGCCCCAGCGCAACCAGCCAGCCCAGCGGGGGGCGGGCGCCGGCGGCGGGCCGCTCCATCGCGCTTGCCACCAGGATCAGCAGCAGCGGGAACACGAAGGTGTAGTAGCGCAGGTGCAGGCGCACCACCTCCAGGGGACCGAGCGGTGCGATCGAGGCGGTATAGGCGATCGTCATGCCCGCAGCCGAGCCCAGCATCAGGAAGGCGAACAATTGCAGGCGGTTGAGCGCGCTGCCGGCCTGCTGGCGCGCAGTGCGGCTGACCACGGCGTGCAGCAGCAGCGCCAATGGCAGGCTCATCAAGACGGTAAGCGCCATCAGGTGGCCGCGGCCGTTGATGAAGGCGGGTGCGAGCAGCTCCAGCAGCGAGCGCGGGCGCGTGCCGGCGGCGGCGTTCGCATAGAAGCTGCCAAACAGGCTGAGTGCGGGCTCGCCGGCGATCAGGAAGCCCAGGCCGAACTTGATGCCCAGCGCGACCAGGGGAGCGATCGCCGCCGCCAGCAGCGCGGTGCGCACGCGCTGGTCGTGCTGCTCGTGCGCACCCAGCCAGGCGCTGGCGGCCAGGAACAGGCTGGTGGCCGGAATCAGGAACAGCGCATGCACTTTCACCAGGCTCATCATGCCAAGCACGACCCCCAGCAGCAGTGCGCGGCGCGGCAGCGACCAGGGCCGGGGCGTGAGCGCCACCCAGCTCAGGGCAGCGAACCCGAAGTAATAGGTCGCCTCCGGCATGAAATACGCAGTGTAGATATTGGTCGGCGCCAGCAGGGACAGCACCACGACGGCGATCGCCAGCAGGGGGCGCATGTAAACGCGCGCGACGAAATAAAAGAAGGCGCCGGCGCCGGCGAAGAGCAGGCCGTTGGCAATGCGCACGCAGTCGAGGAAGCCGTCGCCGCAAGCGAGCGAACCGCGGAACAGCCACAGGTAGAGGTAGGAAGGCACGATGGCTTCGCCCAGCGGCATCAGGCGCGCCATCTTGCTGTAGTACCACTCGTCGGCAAAGATGGCCGGATACAGGCCCAGGTTACGGTAGAGCAGCCAGGCCAGCACGGCGGCGAGCGCCGCGCACAGGACCAGCCGCTGGGAACCGGTATCGAAGCGGGTATCGGCGGAAGTGTCTGCGAGCTTATCGGTCTTGATCATAAGGTATTGTCGAGGGAATGGGATGCGCCGCGCCATGCGGCGATCGCCTGGGCCATCTGGGGCCAGGTAAAGAATTTGCGCTTTTCGTAGTACAGGGCGCCATCGTGCGGGCGTTCGCCAAGGCGCTCGGGCGCCACCGGCTGCAGCTGCTCGACGCCGCGCAGCAGGTAGTGCAGCGCAACGAAGGGGAACAGCCCGATCCAGGTGGTGCGCTGCGACGGGTAGGACAGGCAGGCCTTCAGATGGCGCAGGCGCAGGCGCCACGGGATCGGCAGCGCCTGCACCGGGCCATTCCGGGGCAGCGGCGCCAGCACCCGGAACAGCGGGCCGGGCAAGCCACTGGCCTGGTAGAGCGAAAACTGCCAGGTGCGCGCCAGCAGGCCGCGCTCGAAGGCCAGGGTCACCGCCAGCGCGTGCAGCGCGTCGTGGTCATGGTGGCCGCCTTCCCAGGCGGTCACGTGCAGCGCCTCGACCTGCGGGTAGCGCTCGAGCCAGCGCGCGATCCAGGCGGCGGCGCGCTCGAGGTGCAGCGGCAGCTGGGCATCGCCAATGCCCAGTTCGAGGCCGGCAAAAAACACGTCGTCCGGCGCCACGCCGAGGCCAGAGAGCACCGCCAGCGATTCGCGGTTGCGCTGCCCGGCACTGGCGCTGGCGGTGCGGCCGTCGGTGAGGTAGGCGCAGGCCACGCGCAGGCCGCGCGCGCGGCAGTCGAGGATGCGCTGCAAGACGCCGAACTCGTCGTCCTGGTGGGCGAACAGGAACAGCGCGACAGCGCCTTCACCCCGCGCTTGGCCGGTCTCAGTAGGCATCGAAGTCGAGGAAGGTGAACTGGATGCGCGAGGCGTCCAGCAGGGGCACGCGCGGCGTGAACGGGCGCCAGATCAGGTTCAGCGGCGAAGGGCGCAGCCGCATCGGGATGCTGGCGTAATTCCAGTAGCGGCTGGTGGCGTCGGGGGCCAGGCCGATGAACAGGCGCAGCATTGACGGCGCCACGCCGCCTGCCGGGACCAGGGCGGATTGCGTATCCAGCTCGGCATAGGCCGGCAGGTGCTTGCCCATCGACGCGGCGTGGAACTGCAGGCGCTTGCCGCCGTGGGTGGATACGGTGTGCACGCGGTTGTGCGGGTTGGCGCAGCGCCAGGCCAGCGAGGCCGGGGTCCAGCTGCGCTCGAAGGAGAGCGCGGCGGCCGCGGGCTTGGCGGCGTGCTGCAGCCGGCCCAGGCCCACGCGCGCCTCCAGCGGGCGCACCAGCTGGAAACCGAGCTTGCGCACGAAGCCGGGCGTGCTGTTGGCATTGGCCACGCCGTATACGCCGTCGAAGCCTGCCTGCGCCCCGGCCTCGTAGGTCATCGCCGCCAGCTTCGTGAACAGGCCCTTGCCCTGGTAGTCGGGATGGGTGGCCGTGTTCAGCGACAGCAGCACCAGCACCTCCGCGCCCTCGACCCAGGCGCGCGCCGGTACGCACACATAGTGCGCGGCGAGGCGCTCGCCGTCCCAGGCATCGTAGCCGACCGCCGCGCCGTCCGGATTGGCCACGTACAGCCAGTCGAGATAGGCGGGCGTGAACTTGCCGGTGCCGGGGAAGCAGGCGGCGAACAGCGCGCCGTACTGCGCGAGGGTGGCGGGGTCGTTCCGGACGGGCGCAAAACGCATGGGCTGCATCACTTGAAGATCCAGTATTTGCTGAGCAGGTAGCCGTTGACCGCCACCAGCGGCAGCGACAGCAGCTTACCCAGCAGCGGGTTGTCGAGGTTGGCGTCGGCCAGCGCCACGCAGCCGATGGTCAATAGGTAGTTCACCCCGACGACGCACAGGTAGCGCGTGAAGTTCGCCGGGCTGGCGGCACTGTTGAAGGTAACACGGCTGTGGAAGGCATAGTTGACCAGCAGGCCAGCGCCAAAGCCCGCGCTGGCGGCCGCGGTGGTAGCCACGCCATTGGCCAGCAGCAGCTGCATCAGGCCGACATCGGCCAGCGCGCAAACCAGCCCGCCGGTCACAAACACGGCGAACTGGCGCGACAGGATGAGCGAAGCGAGCTGCGACAAACTCATTTGCTGCCGCTATTGCTGCTGCGGTACAGCGTCTTCTTGTGCAGCGGGCGGCGCGGCACCGAGGCGACGTCGTGCGCCAGGAAGGCCAGGATCAGCTGCACGCCCATGATCACCGGCAGCGCTGCCAGCATGACGGTGCCGGCCGGCGTGGAGATGCCCGAGCGCGCCGAGGCGATCCAGTGCGAGATGCCGTAGCCGGCGCCGAAGCAGGTCAGGAAGATCCCCAACGGCAGCTCGATCGAGGCGACCGACATGTTGCGCAGGTAGTAGTTGTAGAACAGGCGCTTGCCGAAATTGCGCACGTGCTTGGAGAAGAATTCGGTGACGATCTTCGAGATCTTCAGGTTGCTCACCTCGTCGCCATAGACGGCGTCCATCGGCACGTCGACCACGACGGCGCCCAGGATATTCAGGCGGAACAGCATGTCCGACTCGAAGAAATAGCGCTTGCTGATCTTGTCGAAAGGCAGGAAGCGCGCCGCGTCGGCATGGATCGCGGTATAGCCGTTGGTCGGGTCGAACAGGTCCCAGTAGCCCGAGGACAGCTTGGCCATCAGCGACAGTATCGCATTGCCGAACAGGCGCATCGGCGGCATCGCACCGATGCGCTCGAGGTTGAAGAAGCGGTTGCCCTTGGTGTAGTCGGCTTCGCCGGCCAGGATCGGCGCCACGAAATTCGGCAGCAGGCTGCCATCCATCTGGCCGTCGCCGTCGATCTTCACGATCACCTTGGCGCCGTCGGCGATCGCCGCGCGGTAGCCGGTCATGACGGCGCCGCCGACGCCCTGGTTCTCGGCATGCTCGAGCACGACCACGCGCGGGTCGCGGCAGTGCTCGCGCACGAAGGCGCCGCTGCCGTCCGGACACTTGTCGTCGACCACGTAGATGCGCGTGGCTTCGGGGCCGATGCCCTCGATCACGCCAAGGATGTGGCGGGTAACCTTGTAGCTCGGGATCACGACCGCGATCGCGTTGGCAAGCGCCAGGGCGGCGCCGGCCGGGACGGTCATGCTGGTGGTGTTGGGTGCGTTCATGGGGTGCTTCCAGTCGGTAGTGCGGTCGATGCTTCAGTCGATGTTGCGGTCGATGAACCCATGGCTCCTTGCGGTCCGGCCGGGGTGCACCGCAGCGGGCCGTCGAGGTAGCGCCAGCCGCGCGCGCTCACTGTGACCGCATTGCCCGGCGCCAGCCTGGCGCCCGCTCGGCACAGGGCGGCGTCAAGCCCGGCATTCGACGCGTGCACCAGTGTCTTGATGCGCACGCCGTCGACCTGGTAAGTATAGATTTTTTCCGGCTCGACCCAGTTATCGTTGTGGCCCATGCGCTCGACAAAGATTTCCGGCTCGGGGTGGTACCAGGCTGGGGCATGCTTCAGCACCAGGGCAGCGAGCGGGCTGAACTCGATGTACTCGTAGCGCGTGGCATGCACCATCGCCGCCGCCTGCAGCGCCAGCACGCCCGCCAGGGCCGCGGGGCGCCAGGTAGGCAGTTCACGCAGCATGGCCAGCAGGGTGAACAGCAGCGGCATCGAGGCCCAGGCCACGTAGCGCATCGGCCCGGCGGCGCCGGAATTCCAGTTGATCACGGCCAGCGCCGGCAGCACCAGCGCCAGCGTGAACAGCAGGCACAGGGCCAGCAGGCGCAACCCGCGCGCGCCCACCAGCAGCAGGGCCGCCAGCACGCCGGGGATACCGATGACCATGCCCTGGTTCAGGTCGGCGAAGAAGGAGAGCAAGCGGGTGCTGCCGATCAGGCCGGGATCGGAGAAGCGGGCGACGATCAGGTTCGGCACGCCGTAGTGGTAGAGGTTGAACAGGATGGGCAGCGCCGCCACGGCGGCGCCTGCGGCCAGCGCCGCCATGGTGCGCAAGGTCACCTGCGCGCGCAGGTTGCCGGTCAGGCCGCGGCTGCGGTCCCAGCCCAGCGCCATGCGGATCAGCGGCGCAAACACGAAGAAGAACACGATGGTCGGGTTCTGCTGCGCGGCCAGGCCGGCCAGCAGCGCGCCGGCCACCGGCATGCCGCTGGTGAACAGCAGCAATGCCGCCAGCAGGGCTGCGGCGCTGGCGCATTCCGGGCTGGTCCAGGTCCAGTACAGCACCCCGCAGCACAGCATGAACAGCAGCAACCCGAAGGCTGCGCGCGCGCTTGAAGCGAAGAAGCGGCGCAGGGCCAGGCCCAGCACGAAGACGAAGGCCAGGTTCACTGCCTGGAAAGCCTTGAAGGGCGGCTGGCCGAGCGCTTCGAGCAGGCGCAGCGGCAGGGCAGCCATCAGCGGATAGCCGAAGAAGTGGACCGGATATACCTCGCCGCCGCGCCCGCGCGCGAATGCCGGATACACGTCCTGCACGCCGCGCCGCATCTCGTCCTGCAGCATGCGGAACAGGCCGTCGAAGCGCCCCGGCAGGATCGCCATGGTGCGGTCGATGTCGCTGCTGCGGATCTCCGGCGTGCCATGGGTGGCGATGGCGACCGCATCGACCGTGTACTCGAGGGCGTCGCCGCTGATCGACACCGGGCGCGCCATGAACAGGGCCAGCAGGGCGAGTGCCAGCAGCACAACGAAGGCAAGTTGCGAAAGGTGGCGCGATCGGGCGTTGGGAGGGCGGCGTGTCTTCATCGTCATGCTCCGTACGAAGCGAGGGTGGCGAGCGCCAGGCAGCAGGCCACGACCACCAGGCTGACCTTGTCCTTGCTGACGTACAGCACCGGGTCTTCGTTGACCTGGCCGCGGAAGGACAGCACCCACAGGCGGCCGAGCCAGAACACCAGCAAGGGCAGGATCCCGGCCAGCCATTCGGGAGTGCGGTACTGGTCCAGCACGTTGTCGGAATTAAAATAGAGCATGAAGATCAGCACCGAGACGAAAGCGCTGTTGATGCCCATGATGCCCACCGGCGTCTTGTCGGCGGTGGTGTAGCCGCGCCCGCGGGTCTTGTCCTTGCCCTGGTTGTGCAGGTTGATCAATTCGCTGTGGCGCTTGAGCAGCGCCAGGCTCAGGAAAATGAAGAACGAGAAGGCCAGCAGCCAGAACGAGGGCGGGATGCCGGTCGCGGCGGCGCCGCCCAGCACGCGCAGGCTGTACAACATGGCCAACGTGACGATGTCGATCATCAGCAGGCGCTTGAGCCAGGCCGAATAGGCCACGGTAGTAGCAAAATACACGCCGACTGCCGCCAGCAGCAGCGGGTTATACGTTGCGCACAGCGCGATGGCGCCCAAGGCCAGCAGCGGGCTGGCCGCCAGCGCCAGCGGCAGCGGCAAGGCGCCCGAAGCGATCGGGCGCGTGTGCTTGGTCGGGTGGACGCGGTCGTCCTGGGCGTCCAGCGCGTCGTTGAGCAGGTAGGCGCTGGAGGCGCACAGCGAGAACGCCACGAAGGCGACCAGCGAGGCCATGAAGGTCGGCAGGTCGAGCGCATGGCCCGCCAGCATCGGCACGAACACCAGCAGGTTCTTCAGCCACTGGCGCGGGCGCAGCGCCTTGAACAGGGCGTGGGCAACCCCGCCGCGCACGCTGCCCGAATGGACCGTGGCGCGGCCGTCCGCCAGGCGAAAAGGTTTATGCGTGACCGACAGCGGATGCGCGCAGCCCAGCCATACCGGCAGGTCGGCGCGCGAGTTGCCGATGTAGTCGTAGCCTTGTGCGCCATACAGCTCGGCCAGGCGGCGTGCCTTGTTATGCGAAGTCAGGTTGATGCCGTCGCCGGTGGCGAGCACCAGGTCGAACAGGCCCAGGTGCCTTGCTACCTGCTCGGCGAAACGGCGCTGGGCGCCGGTGGCCAGCACCACGGTGCGCCCGCGTGCCCGCTCCGTGCCGACCATGGCCAGCACCGTGCGGTCATAGGGCAGGGCGGCGGGGTCGAGTTCGACCGCGTTCGCCAGGCGCTCCTTGAAACCGGCCTTGCCCGCCAACAGCCAGAACGGCAGCAGCCAGGCGCGCAGGAGGTTCGTCTTCAGGAACAGCACGATCGATTCCCACAACAGGTCGGAATGGATCAGCGTGCCGTCCAGGTCGACGACCAGCGGTCGCTGCAGGTCGCCGGCGCGGTCGCCGGCGATGTCGCGTTCAAGCATGGCGGTCGTCCGTCCCGGGCAGCGTGCGGTACCACTGCCGGCGCACCAGCGCGTCCAGCACCTGCTGCGCGGCGCCGTCCCAGGTCAGCCAGGGCATGCCGGTCGATTGCGGCGCCTTGCCCTCGCGCTGCAGGGCCAGCCATGCGCTCACGGCAGCCGCCAGGTCTTGCGGGGCCAGGCCGTCGAAATAATAGGCGTGCTCGCCCGCCACTTCGCGGAACACCGGCAGGCTGCGCGCCAGGATCGGGATGCCCTTCTGGGCCGCTTCGATCAGCGGCAGGCCGAAGCCTTCGCCTTCCGACGGCGCCAGCAGGGCGGCCGAGCCGGCGTACAGCTTGAGCAGCATCTCGTCCGAGATGCCCGGCAGCCAGAACAGGCGCTTCGATTTTTCCGGATGCGCGGCCATGCGCTCGCACAGCTTCTCCATCATCCAGCCCTGCTTGCCCACCACCACGAGGTTGACGTCCTCGCCGCGCTCCCACAGCAGTTCGAAGGCGGCCAGCGCCTGCGTGTGGCCCTTGCGCGGCTCGACCGTGCCCACCATCAGGAAGCTCGGGCGTTCGCCCAGCGCCGCCAGCACCTGGTCGGCATCCGGCGGCAAACCAAAACTCGGCGCGCTGGCGTTGATGTCGGCGCCAAGGTGGAAGTGGCCGAGCTGCAGCGGCGTGCGGCGTTTCAAGCCTTCGCGCTCGATCCAGGCCGCCAGTTCGTCGGCCACCGCGCGCGAGATGCACAGCACGCCGTCCGACACCTTGTGCACCGTGCGCAGGAAGTCGCCGAAATACTGTTCGGTGCCGAAGGGGAAGACGTCCGGGCGCAGCATCGGCAGGATGTCGAACACGACGAAATAAACGCCGACGCCGCGGTCGCGCATCGACAGCAGCAGCTGCTCGTTCTGCGAGGTGCCGGTGGTGAACAGGTCGAGGCCGAAGAAGATGTCGCCGGGGCGCAGGTCGACCGGCGCGTCTTCCAGCGCCAGCTCGGTTTCACCCACCATGCCGAGGCCGAAGCGGCGCGCATAATGGTAACTGCGGTTGCCGCCATGCGAGTACACCGGCTCGATCCGGAAGCCCGGCGGCGGGTCGGCGATCATCGCCAGCAGGATGCTGCGCACCACGCGCTGGATGCCGGTCTTGAGGTCGGACTGCACCACCGCCGAGACGTCCACCAGCAATTGGCGCGGCTGGGCCGGGGCGCGGTTGAAGGCGATGGCCGCCGCCAGGTCCTGCAGTTCCTGGGCCGGGCATAGCGGCGCCACCGCGCGTACCAGCTGCTGGTAGGCGGCATGCTCGCCGTGCCGGGCAAAATCTTCGATGGCGTCGCGGTACAGGGCGCCGACGTGGGCCGGCGCATGGTGTTCGGCCATGTGCCCGAGCGCGCGCGCCGACAAGCGGGCGCGCAGCGCGGCATCTCCGCGCAGGCTGGACAGAGCGCCGACCAGTTGGCCCACCGTGAATTCGTCGGGCAGTTTCACCAGCAGCGTATCGGGCAGCGAAGCCGTCGAGCCGTGGGCGTTGACGATGGTCGGCAGGCCGTACAGCAGGCAGTCGAGCACCGCTGCCGAGGTCTCGCCGCGGGTGGACGAACGCAGCTGCACCGCGACGTCGGCGGCGGCCAGGTAGTGGGCATAGACCGCGGCATCGACGAAACCGGTGATGCGGATGCGGCCGGCTGCGGGGCTGGCGAGGATCTGTTCGCGCAGCTCTTCGCCATACGGACCGGGATCGTTCTCGCCGATGAAGACCAGGTGGCAGTTGGGGTCGAGCGCGAGCGGCGAGGCCAGGTAGGCTTCCAGCAGTTCGGCGTTGAGCTTGGTGCGGCCCAGCATGCCGAAGGTGGCGACAACAAAAGCGTCGCCCTCCAGCCCCAGGGCCGCACGCGCTGCATTGCGTGCATCCTGCGTTGCGCTGCCCCCCTGGCGGCCGCGCAGCAGCGGGATGGTGCGCCAGCCGTCGGCGGCACCTTTTCCGTACCACTGCTCCGCGAGTTCGCGCGAGAAGTCGGAATGGACGATGACACCGCTGGCCTTGTCGAGCACGCCCTTGTTGAGCGGGTATTTCCAGATCGACGGGTTGCGGCCTTCCCTACGGTGCCCGAGCAGGCCGGTATAGCCGTGCGACTCGTACAGCGCCTGCAGGAAGCCCTTGTCGAGGTATTCCTCGCGCTCGAGGTTGTCGAGCACGCCGGACAGGTAGAAGTCGTGCAGCACGACGATGCCGGGCACCTCGCGCACCAGCCCGAACATGTGCTTGTGGGCGTGCGAATTGCCGAAGTGGTAGACCACGCGCTCGAAATCATGCGCGTGCTCGCGCAGCCAGTCCGCGCTGCGCAGGGGGAGACCGGCCAGGCGCGCATCGAGGACCAGTTCCGGGTCCTGGTCCACCACCAGTTCGATGTCGTAGTACTGCGCCAGTTCCGGCACCAGTTCGGCGCTGTAGTCGGCGATGCCCGATTTTTCCGGCGGCAGCGGCGACACGTAGGCCAGGCGCGGCCGGGCGCCAGTTACCGGCGACAGCGGTTCTGCCGCGGTGGCGTCGAGCGCGGTGAGCAGGGTGGCGACGTTCACGCCGCGGCATTCGGTTTCCAGCACCGGGTAGGGTGCAGTCCCTGCCGTGGCGGCGCGCTTGCCGGCCGCGCGCACCGGCGCCAGCACCACGCCTGGGGCCAGGCTGGCCAGCGCATGCTGGCGCACCAGGGCGCGCACCCGGCCCCCGGCCGGCAGGTCGAAGGCCCGCACGCGGTCGGGCGGCAGTAGGCCGCCGGCACGCAGGATCTCCAGTGTAAGCGGATCGAGCAGCGGGACGGCGACATGCACCTCACGGTCACCGGCCTGGCGCAGCAATTCCTGCGTCAGCGCCAGCGCGGCGGGGTCCACGCGGCCGTGGTTGTCAAGAAGGTCGATAACGATACGCATAGTTCAGTAAGCCTTTGGCGCTAACCTTGAATGGGTCAGCGGCTGGTATGGTGGTGGCGCGCCCGTTCCAGGTCGGCCAGCACGCCGCGCACCGAGGCCGGCACGCCGCGCAAGGCATCCGGCACCGGCTTGACGCCTTCCGGCAGCGGCTCGGGCGGCAACTGCTTGAGGGCGGCCAGCGAGGCCTGCACGCGCCGGCCCAGCGGCGGGAAACGCAGCAGCACCGGGATGAGCAGGCGCCGCAGCGCTTCGTTGCGGGTCAGGCGTGTGAGGATGCGGCGCACCAGTTCCGGCCGGCGCAGCGAATGAACCAGGTTGCCGAGCGCGCGCACCGGACGGGTGATCTTCCACGAGGTGCTGTTGTGGGTGGCAATGACGGTCGCTTCCAGGCTTTTCGCCCAGGCCAGCAGCTTTTCGGCGTTCGCCTGCTCGGCTGCCACTGCCTGCTGGAGGGCGGCGATGCTGGCGTCGGCATGCATCTTTTCCTGGGCCAGCTGCTCGGCGCGCGCCCAGGCGGTATCGAGCCGGTCGTGCAGCTCGGCCGCTTCGCGGGCAATGGCGTCCGCACGCTGGCCGGTCTCGGCGGCGTGGCGCTCGGATTCGCGCAGGGAATGCGTGAGTGCCTTCGACGAGGCCCAGGCCTTGTCGAGGTGGTGCGAAATATAGTCGTCGAACACGTTCGGCTGGATGCCGAAATGCGCCATCAGGTCCGTGTGTTCCTCTGCCACGTAATAGCGGTTCAGGCCATCGAACCAGGCGAAGCGGTAGCGCTGCCCGGTCACCAGGTGCTCCCAGCTCGCGTGGTTGGTGGCGCGGCTGTTCGGCAGGGTCGCCTCGATGACCAGCACCCACGGGCGCCAGCGCACGAAGTCCATCCCGCGCAGCACTTCGCCTTCGAAGCCTTCGACGTCGACCTTCAGGAAGTGGATCTCACCCTGCACGTGTTCTTCGCAGACCGAAGCGAGGGTGCGCACCGGGACGGTCAGTTCGGCGACTTCGTGCCCTTCGGAACGGTGCAGTTCGGCCACCATTTGGTCGGGCGAGGCCCAGCCGCGCACGGCCGGCACGTCGTACAGGGTCAGTTCGCCGTCCGAGCTGCCTGCGGCCACCGCCAGGTTGACGTCGCGCGGGCGCTGGTCGAGGAAGGCCTGGTGGAAGCTGGGCAGGGGCTCGATGCTGATGCCGCGCCAGCCGGCGTCATAGAAGGCCTTGGTCACCGAATGCTCTTCGGGATCGTTGGCGCCGACGTCGATGTAGAAGCCGTTTTTCACGTGCCCGAGCACGCGCCACAGCAGCACGTCCTCGAGGTTCTGGGCGTAGGAGATTAAAGTCATGTGCGTTGTATGTCGATGGCCGGGTCGAGCCAGGCCGAACCCTCGAAGTGCGGGCGGCGCATGTTCATCACGGTGAACACCAGGGCCAGGTCGCGCCACTCGTAGTTGTTCACCAGGTGGGTCTCGGTGCTGACGATCGCGGTCGCGACCGAATAGGTGCCGGGGCCGAGGTTCATCGGGAAGGCGAAGCGGTAGACCACTTCTTCGCCGGGGCCGACCGCTTCCAGCGGCAGCCCCTTGAGGTGGGTATTGGTGCCGTACATCGGCTGGCCGAGGCGGTCCTTGATCATGTAGCCGAGCACCATGCGCGGGATCGCGGCCTTTGCCTGCACCCGCACTTCCAGGGTCACGGCCGCGCCCACGTCGACCACCTCGACCCGCGCGCCCGTCTCGTCGATCAGGGCGATGTCGGAGACGGTCGCTTCGCCGGTGCCGGAAACCGTCTGCACCTTGCCGCCGCTGGTGCCGTTCAGGCGCACCGTTTCGTTTTCGCGCTCGGCGATCATGGCGTTGTAGTAGTCCATGATTTCTTCCGGCTTGCCTTCTTTCGCCAGGCGCCCGCCGTCGAGCAAAATGGCGCGGTCGCACACTGACTGGATCGCCTGCTTGTCGTGCGAGACCAGCAGCAGGGTAGTGCCCTCCTTGCGGAACTGGCGGATGCGGTCGAAACTCTTGTGCTGGAAATAGGCGTCGCCCACAGACAGCGCTTCGTCCACGATCAGGATGTCCGGGCGGCGCGCGGTGGCGACCGAGAAGGCCACCCGCATCTGCATGCCGCTCGAGTAGACGCGCACCGGCTGGTCCATGTACTCGCCGATGCCGGCGAAGTCTTCGATCTGCGGCATCAGCGCCGTGATCTCGGGCACCGTCATGCCCAGCAGCTGGCCCGCCATATAGACGTTCTGGCGGCCGGTGAAGTCGGGATGGAAGCCCATGCCCAGCTCCAGCAGGGCCGCCACGCGGCCCTCCATGGCGACCGCCCCGGTGGTCGGCTGGGTGGTGCCGGTGATGAGTTTGAGCAGCGTGCTTTTTCCTGCACCGTTGATGCCGATCAGGCCCACGGCTTCGCCGGGCGAGACCCGGAAGCTGATATCGGTCAGCACCCATTTGAGCTTGTGGCGCGGGCCGCGCATCGGCAGCAGCCATTCGCCCAGGCGCGACCAGCGCGTCGGGTACTGCTTGTAGGCCTTGCCCAGGTTCGAAACGGCGATCGTGCCCATCAGAGTTCGTCCACCATTTCGCCCGAGCGCTTGCGGAACAGGCGCATGCCGAGGATGCACAGCAGCAGCGCCATCAGCGCTGCGGGGATCAGCGAATTCCAGTCGGGCAACCGGCCTTCGACCAGGATCTGCTGGTGCGCCTGCACCACCGCCGCCATCGGGTTATAGACCAGCACCGGCCGCACTTCTTCCGGCAGGATGCTGGCCGGGTAGACGATCGGCGTGAGCCAGAACCAGAACTGCATGGCGATGGTCACGAACTGGCCGACGTCGCGGAAGAACACGTTCAGGATGCCGCTGACCATGCCGAGGCCAATGGCCAGCAGGACCTGCAGCAGCAGCACCGGGACGATGGCGAAGAACACCAGGCCCGGGAAATTGCCGGTCGCGACCAGGAAGACTGTGAACAGCCCGAAGATGATGCCGAAATTGACCAGCGCATTGAACACGACGATCAGCGGCAGGCAGATACGCGGGAAGCTGATCTTCTTGATCAGGTTGGCCTGCTCGAGGAACATGTTCTGGCCACGGGCGACGATCTCGGCGAAGAGGCCCCAGGTCAGGATGCCGGCGCACAGGTAGATCGAATAGGCCGCGCCCGAATCGTTGCCGGGCAGCTTGGCACGCATGACCTCGGAAAAGATCACGGTGTAGACGAGAATCATTGCGAGCGGGCTCAGCACCGACCAGACGGCGCCGAGCATGGCGTTCACGTATTTCGACTGGAATTCGCGTTTGACGCTGCCCAGCACGAAACCGCGGTAGGCCCACAGGCCTCGCAGCATCAGGGGCGAGATCATGAGGCGGCCCGTGCTGGCAGCGCCCCGGTCGGGTGCGTCAGGGTGTTGGTCATGTGGAATGGCTGAGCCGGATGAGCCCGAAATTATACTTCATCCAACAGCCGCTCCGTTGTTACAGATGTAACATCTTGTCTTAAGTCAATAAGAAATTGTCACGGAGGTGTAGTGGCGATCGCAGGCATACGCGCCCACAGCGCTCGTCTATACGTAGCGTGGGCGGGTCTCCCGCCCACGCGTTCAACGCACCGTCGCGTCATCGAAACGCGCTAAAAAATCCTAACTACCCAAATTGGTAAAAATCCCCACTGCCAGCTCCGCCCACACATACACGAACGCCAGCGCAATCACCCCGCCCACCAGCACGCGCTGCGTCGCCGTCTTCACCTTGCGCGACGCAAACACGAACCCCAGCCCGGTCACCATCAGCAGGATTCCCGCAACGACAAAATCCGACCCCGTCCAGTCCACTTCACCCGTGAACTGCATCGCCACCAGCGGAATCATCAGCACGGCAGCAGTCACCGCCACCACACACGAGATGCTTTTGCCGAGGCTGTGCTTCGAGTCGAGGCTGTTGCCGGTCAGGGTGCTCATGGTGGGTCTCCTGGGATGAAAATGCGATGAAGCCGGCAGGGCGCCGGTCATGCCAGAAATGTATCACGGCCTTGCGGGTATCGCTACCGGTGGCCGCGTGTTCTGCCGGCGACCGGAACCTGGCGCACATCAGCGACAAAGTGAATTGGGACGTGGCCGCAAGCCTAGTCGCCGGTTTGCCATTGTCGTTTGAACAGCTCGGAAATTTCCACGCGAAGGCGTACTGCCGAAAGGTGGAGCGTGTGCGACGGAGTGGGCGAATAGCAATCAACAGCGATAAAGGCCCGGTCTACTATGTCGGAAAATGCGCGCTCTTCAGTGCTGACCTTGATGCCTTGCGAGATCGCAGCCCATTGCGCGTCCCGGTCAGAGCGCCATTGTTGCAGAAATTGACATGTGAACTCATCCGCATCCAGTGACATGCGGATGAACTGCTGCATAAGGTCACGATAAGCGAATTCATTCCGTAGATAGCTCATGTGTCCTCAAATCACAGCCAGTGACGATCACCCCCCCTGCACCAGCCTCTGCAAAGCCACCGGATCCAGGATGATCAACCGGTGCGCCTCCTTCTGCACCACTCCCTGCTGCACCAAGGTCAGCAGCGCCCGTGTCACCGTCTCGCGGCTGGTATTGATCATATTCGCGATGTCCTGGTGGGTCGGCAAATTCTCGACCACCCGCGTGCCGTCGGGACCGTCGGTCTGCTGCATCAGCGCGATATAGGTAAAGATGCGGCGCGTCGTGTTGTTAATGCTGAGCAGGGCGCGGAATTCGGAGTCGCGCTGGATCTTCTGCGCCAGGTGGCCCAGCATCTTGCGCGCCACCGAGGGCGAATGCGAGAACAGGTGCAGGGCGACCGTGGCCGGCAAAAACGCCACCAGCACTTCGGTGGTCGCCACCACCGACGCCGAGCGGGTCGAATCGTTGATCAGGGCGATTTCGCCGAAGAAGTCGCCGGCCGACAGCATGCGCAGGCCGACCGAGCGGCCGTCTTCGGTCACGTCGACCACTTGCAGGTGGCCCGACAGCAGGAACAGCAGGCCGTCGCCGCTGCCGCCCTTGTGCAGCACCACCGAACGTTTCGGGTAATGGCGGAAGCGCAGTTCGCCCCGGACCTGCAGGATCTCCTCATCCGTCAGTTCGGACAGCAGCGGGATCTTGCGCAGGTGGATTTGGACCTGGCGTTCCTGTACCTCCTGCGGTGCGGGCGGTTCAGGCTGGTCACGGCGCTGGGGAAGCTTGGCGGAAGAACTCATCGAAGGGTCAGGTCTCGTCAAAAATGCCCGGTGGCGTAGGCGGGGAGGGCAACAAAGGAGATACCGGCCGCGTTGGCGGCCAGGTCGCGCCAGCAGAAGCGCCGGTCGGGCACCAGGCCCTGCAGGCATTCGACCAGCCAGCCACCGAGCAGCAAGCCGGCCAGCCACCAGGCGGTCTCGAGACGTCCTTGCGCGACCCGCAGCGCCAGTACGGTCAGCAGGGCGAACCCGGCGAAATGCAGCAGCTTGTCGTTGGGCAGGGGCGGCAGCCAGCGGTTCGGCACCAGGCAACCGGCCCCGAGCCCGGCTGCAGCGCAGGCAAACAACATCACATCTGGCGCCATCGGCAAGTCTTTCCCCTAATTGAGCCCTGCGATTGTAGCGCCGGCGTCAAGGGTACTGCCATTGCCAGCTCAGCTGTAGCTGCCGGTTATTGTACTGAAAGATGCTGATGTTCTCGCGGTTGCGCACCATTCTTCCCTCCAGCGCAACAGTCTGGTTCTTGGCGACCTGGTAAGTCAGGGTCGCGCGCAACACCTGGGTGCGCTGGGCGCGCACCTGGTCGATCAGCAGCTCAGGCGAGTAGGGCGAGGCGCTGTCCCATTGCTGGCGCGTCCATGCCAGCTCGCCGCTGGTGTCCCAGCCGAGCGGCCGGCGCACGGACAGCGTCAGGTAGTTGCCATGGCGGTTGCCGCCCGGGCGGTCGCTGCGCGCGCGGTCGCTCAACAAGCCGGCAGTGGCGCTGGCGGCCAGCGTCCCGGCCTGGTGGGCCAGCAGCGCGCGCGCTTCGAGCACGTCGGAGTCAAACGTGCGCAGGGTCAGGTATTTGGTGTGGGTCGCACTGGCGGTGAGGTAGAGCTGGGTATTGGCCGGCAGCGGCAGCGGCGGCGCGACCCGGGCCTGGACCTGGGCCTGCTTCTGGTAGGCGCGGCCGCCCATGGTCGTCACGCCCAGCGAACCGGTGGTGCGCAGGGTCCAGGCGCCGAAACGCCATGGCGATTCGATTCCGCCATACAGCGCGCCGGTATCGTAGGCGCGCATGCTGTCGTAGCGGCGCTGCTGGAATTGCATGAAACCGAGGCTGCCGTTGCTGCCGAGCGAGCGTACGTAGTCCGCGCCCACCGTCGTGTAGCCGTCGCGCTTGGGCAGGAAGTCTTCCAGCAGCGGCAGTTCGATGTCGCCATCCGGGCCGGTGACGATGAAGGTGGAGTTGCTGGCGCCCTGGTTGACGTTGTCATCGACGCCGCGGCCGATGTTGACGCTGGCCGAACTGGCCGGGGCGGTCGGCTTGCAGCCGCTGTCGCGCGCTTCGCCAATCAGCTCGAGGATTTCGCGGGTCGGCGAAAAACGGGTCTCGATGGTGGCGAACAGGCGCTCGGCCTCGTCCGCATTGCCCAGGCTGCACTGGATCAGCGCCAGGTCGATCAGGGCGCCGGCGTGCTGGGGCGCCTGCTCGATCAGGCGCGCCAGGGTTTCCGAGGCGTCGTTCTTGCGCCCTTCGGCCAGCGACTGCAGCGCGTTCTGGTACAGCGCGTCCTGGGCGCCGGGGACGCTTGCAGGCGGCGTGTCTGGGGCGATGTCCTGGGCCTGCGCAAACGCCGCCGGCCAGGCCAGCAGGCCGGCGAAGAGATGAACGAAAACCCGGCGCATCATGCGTGCGGCCTCGTATCGGCCGGCACTGCCGGCTGGGTGGCCGCAAGGGGCGTGCCCGGATGGTTCATGCTGGTGTCGAAAGTATACAAAGGCGTTGGTTTTTCTTTACCGCGCAGCAGGCGCTCGCCCAGGGCGACGAAACGGTGCCGGCGCGCGCGTGCGACGGCGCCGGGGCCGATGATGACGTTGTGGGGGAAATCGCGGGCGACCTGCTCGAGCCGGGCCGCGGTGTTGACGCTGTCGCCAACCGCAGTATAGATGCTTCGGAACGAAGTGCCAAAATCGCCGGCCATTGCGACGCCGCTTTCGATGCCGATCCGCACACGCAGCGGCTTGAAACCGGCGCGTTCGCGCTGGCGGCTCAGGTTCGCCACCCGGCGCGTGATGGCGTGGGCGGCATCGAGCGCGAGGTCGGCATGCTGTTCCAGCGGCAGCGGCGCGCCCCAGAAGGCCATCATGCCGTCGCCGGTATATTTGTCGAGCGTACCCTGGTGGTCGATCACCGGCCCGGTCAGGCAGTCGAGGAAGTCGCGCGTCAGTTGCGCCGCCTCGGCCACCGGCAGGGTCTCGACCTGGCCGGTATAGCCTTCCATGTCGGCCACCAGGGTGGTGACGTCGCGCTGGCGCGGGCACAGCGGGTCGTCTTCTTCGCTGCGCAGCAGTTCCTCGACCACGGCCGGGGCCACGTACTGGCGCAAGGTCTGCAGCAGGTGGCGCGAACGGCCCTGGGCCACCTGCCACTGGTAGGGCACCGCCACCGCCAGCAGGAACAGGTTGGTGGCGAGCGGTCCCACCGGCGCGAAATCAGGGTCGTGGGCGCTCACCACATAGGCGAGCCCCAGCCACACGGCCGAACCGGCAGCGAGCAGCCCGACGCTGGCGGCCGCCGACAGGCGCGGGAACAGCAGCATGCAGCCCACCACCGAGGCCAGCGCAAACAGGCAGGCAATCAGGCGGCCGGGCCAGGGGGCGGGCGTCTTGCCTTGCTGGCGGTCGAGCAGGGCCGAGAGGATCGTCGCCTGCACGCCCAGGCCGGGCCGGCTGGCGGCCAGCGGGGTCTCGACCCGGTCGGCCATGCCCAGCGACGACGAACCGACCACAACCAGGCGCCTGGCGGCGCTGGACGGCACGATGCGCTGGGCCAGGATGTCGGCGGCGCTCACCACGGTATAGGCCGACCAGTCGCGCCGGTAGGGCACGCGCATCAGCCCGGTGTTGTCGAGTTCCAGGGGCCCGTTACCGGCGCAGCAGTTCACCAGCGCCAGCGCCAGGGCCGGATAGTGGCGGCCTTCGAACTGGGTGAGCAGCGGCACCCTGCGCAGCGCGCCGTCGGGGTCGGGAATGAAGCCGATGGCGCCGATCTGCGGCGCCGCTGCCAGAGCAGGGTAGTTGCCGACATAGCCGCTGGCCGGAATGCCTTCTTTATATAGAGGGGTAGCGCCGCCCAGGTGGCCGTCGCGCAGTTGCTGCGGCCGGGTTCCGGCCAGATCGAAGTCGAAGGCCTGTGCCGGCACCACCGGGCCATGCCGGGCCAGCAGCGCCAGACGCATGTCCCCTGGCGTGCCGCTGGCGGAGGGCAGCACGATGTCGAGGGCGACGCCGCGCGCACCGTATTCAGTCAGGAGGATCTCGACCAGGTGGGCCAGGCGCTCGCGCGGCCAGGGCCAGGGGCCAAGTTCGGTCAGCGAGGCTTCGTCGATGTCCACCACCAGGATGCGCGGCTCGGGCGCGCTGCTGGCCTGCATGCGGAGGAAGGCGTCGCGCAAGCGCTCGTTGGGCAAAAACAACAAGTCTGCCCGCGTGCCGGCGGCGCCGGCCGGCGCGTTGCTGGCGAACGACAGTTGCGCCAGGTTTCCATACTGCGACCACAAGGTCACCAGGAAGGCCAGCGCAGCAATGACCCAGCGTCCATGGGGTCGGGCTTGTGATCGGGATTCAGCCACGCGCAGCAGTGTACAGGCGTACTTTCAGTTAAACGAATAAGTGAGTATAACGCGCGCAGTTGCTGCCGCGCATTGGTTAACTGGGAAGATTACGAAATGTAATACTTGGGGAGCGAACCCATCCTTTCCGATAAAATGTGACAGACATCACAGAACCGTCTATTGCCGGCACGGTACATTGGAAGGAAAAGGGGAATCATCTTGCAAAAACTATTACTTACTGCGCTGCTCGTGAGCGCGGCGCATGCTGCCCATGCGGCCGATGCGGGCAAGATCATCTTCGTTGCCGGCAATGCCAAGGCAGGCGAGGCCTCCGCGCGCGAAGGTGCGCCCGTGGCCGAAGGCCAGATGCTGAGCACCGGTACCGACGGCTTCATCTATGTGAAGACGGTCGACAACGGCCTGTTCATCCTGCGCCCGAATACCAGGGCGCGGATCGTCACCTACCATATCGACCAGAAGAACCCGGCCAACACCCGCATCAAGCTCGAGCTGCTCAGCGGCGTCGCGCGCAGCAAGTCGGGCGAGGCGGTGAAACTGGCGCGCCAGAACTTCCGTTTCAATACCCCGGTGGCGGCGATCGGCGTGCGCGGCACCGACTTTACCGTCTTTACCAATGACGACACCTCGCGCGTGGCCGTGATTTCCGGCGGCGTGGTGGTCAGTGGCTTTACCCCTGGCTGCCGTCCTGATGGCGCCGGCCCGTGCGAGGGCAGCGCGAGCCGTGAACTGAGTGCCGCCCAGCGCGGCCAGCTGGTGCAGGTCCAGCGCGGTCAGGCGGCGCAGGTCTTGCAGAGCAGCCCGCTGTCGCCGGACCAGGTGTCGCCGCCGCGTGGGGACGAGCCGCTGGCCAAGAGTGGCGGGGCCGCGTCGACCCAAGTCAATGCAGGCGTGGAAGCCAGGAAAAATGCCGGCTTGAATCAGGTCATCGAAAAGCTGGTGACAACGGTGCCGCCTGCCCCGGTACCTGTGCCGGTACCGGAGCCGACCCCGCCGGTGGTGACCATGCCGCCGCCTGTGGTCGAGGTGCCGGCCCTGCCCAAGCGGGTTGCGGTCTGGGGACGCTGGCAGCCGCTGCTGGGAAGCCATGCCAATCTCGATTTGGCCGAAGAGCGTAAAAAGAATGAATTATTGGCACTGTCCGGATATTTCGCACTGTTCCGCTCGCCAGGAAAAGATTATGTCGCTCCGAATAACGGGACCGTCGGTTTCGCATTGCGTGGCAGCGAAGCAGTGGTGACAACGGAATATGGCTTCGGAAATACCGTTGCCGCGCCTGCCACTTTATCCAACGGCAGCCTGACGGTTGATTTCGGCAAGCGCAGCTTCAGCACCGGAATGGATGTCACGACCGCGACCGATGTCGTGCGCATCAGCGCCGAAGGCGCGGTGAGGGACGATGGCCGTTTGTTCAGCAATGCGGCCGAGGGGCGTCATGGCATCCTGAATGTGCAGGGCCTGCTCACTAACGAGCGTGGCGGTTCTGCAGCCTATATCTTCGAAGGACGGCTGGACGACAAGCGTACGGTGAACGGCGCCGCAACTTGGCGTTGAGCAGTTCGATCTCTTCGATAAAAACCCCGGCGATGCCGGGGTTTTTCATTCAATGATCATTTTTTTAATAAGCTGGCAGATAAAACAATTACTCCGCTAATACATATGCTGTAACAAGATGTAAGCATAAAGTTATTCCTCGCTAGATAAGTTTTGCCAAGAATTTAACAGAATCTATTCATCACGCGTAATACCCGCCGTATTTGTATAAATTTTGTCGATTTTCAGAAAACTTTCCGGAATTTGTGATGGTCATCACATCTCGAGCGGCAAGGCATCTGTCATGATGCGGCTCGTTGGGCTTACAGATGTGCATCAGCACTCTTGCACTAACTGATTCAACTTTGATCGATCGATCTTTCTTTTTGGAGCTATACATGGCAATCGTCAACACCCACGTCGAAGCAGTTCAGAAGCTGTACGTCGCTTACTTCAACCGTCCAGCTGACCACGCTGGCCTGGATTACTGGACCAACGTCGTCGAAGCCCAGAAGGGTTCGACCACCGCTGTGTCGGCTGCTTTTGCTGCTGAAGCAGAATACAAGACCGCCTACGCTGGCATGACCAACGCACAAGTCGTCAATCAGGTGTACCTGAACCTGTTCGGCCGCGCTGCTGAAACCGCTGGCCAGACCTACTGGGCTGACCTGCTGACCTCGGGCAAGATCACCATCGACAAAGTCGTGGCTGAAATCGCTAAAGGTGCACAGACCACCGATGCAGAGTCGTACGAAAACAAAGTTTCGGGCGCAACCGCGTTCACCGCACAACTGGACACCAAGGCTGAGCAAGACGGCTACCGCGGCGCCGCTGCGAACACGGCTGCTAAGGCATTCATCACCAGCATCACCACCGACGCATCGCTGACCGTTGCTGTCGCTCCTGCCGCCCTGGCTACTACCGTCGGCAACGTTGTCGCCGCTGGCACCCCATTCACCGTCGTTGGCGCCCTGCAGTCCCTCGAAGTTGCTGCCGATGCTAAAGCTGCTTTCCTGGTCACCGCTGACGGCGACGGCAAGGCAACCACCAGCACCACCGACGCCAAGCTGGCAACCGCGGTCACCACTACTGAAGCCGCTGTCGTCAAGCTGCTGGGCACCATCGAAGCTGGCGACGCTGTCGAAACCACCTACACCACCGGTTCGGCTGCTGTCAAAGCTGCTCTGATCGCTGACCAGATCGCTGCCAACACCAAGGCACTGACCGACGCACAAGCTGCTGTCGCTACCAAGGCGGCCGACGTCGCTAAAATTGCTGGCCTGCAAAGCGCCATCAGCACCGCTGCTGCTGCCAAGACCGCTGACGCTAACGCAACCAAGGCTCAAGGCGTTGCTGCTGCTGACCTGGCTGCGAAGCTGGCCTTCTACAATGCAAGCAACACCACCCAGGTGACCGTTGCTGTTGATGGCACCGTAACCATCCCAGGCGTTGCAGAACAGCCAGGTCCTCCGGTCGTTCCTGCTGTTCCAGCCAAGCCTCTGATCGCCCTGAACGAAGCTGGTACTGCACTGGTGCTGGCAACCGGCGTCACTGAGACCACCAATCCAGGCATCACCGCGCTGCTGGCCTCGTCGACCGCTCTGGAAGCCGCGCAAGTCGCCGCAACCAAGGCAACCGCCGCTGCGGTCGCTACGCAGAACACTGTCGATTACATCGACACCAGCGCTGCTGAAAAGATCGACCTGGAAGCTATTCGTGCCAAGATGACTACCGTTGCTGAAGGTAACGTCCCAACTGAAGCCCAGATCGCCGAGCAACTGGCAATCTACAAGGCTACGGATAACGCTAAGTATCTGGAACTCAAAGGACTGGTTGACGCTTTCTACGATCAGACTGCAATCGAAAACCCACTGACCAAGGCCTTGGCTGACGCTGAAGCAGCTGCTTCGACTGCTGCCAAGAACATCGAGAACTTCACCAAGGCACAAGCTGCCCTGGTGAAAGCTCAAGCCCTGGTTGCCGAAGGCAAAGCACTGGACGCAACTGTTGCTGCCGCAACCAAAGTGTTCGGCGACAACGGCTACGCTATCAACAACGTGGTAGATGCTACCGAGTTCGGTTCGTCGAAGTCGGACATCTTCATCGCCGGCGAGGCCAATTCGAGCATTGAGCTGTTCAACCTGCAAGGCGTTGACTCGCTGTTCATCGGTTCCGACTACACCCTAGTCAAAGGCGCCCTGACCACCGGTAACGATGCAGTCCTGGAAGCCTTCGTGACCTCGCTGAACGGCAACACCGTGATCTCGCTGGAAACCTCGAAGTTCGGTTCGAGCGCTGCTGACGCTGAAGTTGTGGTCATCACCCTGGTCGGTGTCGACGCAACCACCATCCAGCTGAACAACGGCATCATCACCTCGGTCGCTCCGACCGTCTAAGTAACCTGCCTGGGCAACCAGGCTGATTACCGAGAACAAAACCCCGCTTTCGCGAGAAGGCGGGGTTTTTACATTCCGACGCAGCTTTGCCACAATTCAGTTGCTACTGTAACAATTAAATGTGACGTGCATCACAAAATTCCTGAATTTTCGGTCATAATATGCGACGATACAATTTCCCGTAAGAAGTACTCAGCGAACTACCAACCGCGCACCTGAGCGCCACGCACCCACACATGACGAAATTCTTAGACGCAAAAACTGAAATCGGCCGTGCCCTGCTCGCGTTCAAGCGCACGTTCTGGACGATCGGTGTCTTCAGCGCCATCATCAACCTGATGATGCTGGTGCCGTCCCTGTACATGCTCCAGGTCTATGACCGGGTGCTGGCTAGCCGCAACGAGATTACGCTGCTGATGCTGACCCTGCTGATGCTCGGGGCCTACCTGTTCATGGGCGGGCTGGAGCTGATCCGTTCCTTCGTGCTGGTGCGCGTCGGCGCGCGCTTCGACATGATGCTCAACAAGCGCGTGTACACGGCGTCGTTCGAGCAGAACCTGAAGCAGGCCGGCGGCAATGCCGGCCAGACCCTGAACGACCTGACCAACCTGCGCCAGTTCCTCACCGGGAACGCCTTATTCGCCTTCTTCGATGCACCGTGGTTCCCGATTTACCTGTTCGTCATCTTCATGTTCGAGCCGTCGCTCGGCCTGTTCGCACTGGGCGGCACGATCGTGCTGGTGATCCTGGCTTATGTGAACGAACGCGTTACCAAGGAGCCGCTGTCCGAGGCCAATACCATGGCCATCTCGGCCAGCACCCTGGCCACCAACAACCTGCGTAACGCCGAAGTGATCGAGTCGATGGGCATGCTGCCCAACCTGATCGGCCGCTGGTTCAAACTGCACGGCAAGTTCCTGAATTTGCAGGCCGATGCCAGCCAAAAGGCAGGCACGATTGGCGCGGTCACCAAGTTCGTCCAGACCGCGCTGCAGTCGCTGGTGCTCGGCTTCGGTGCCTTGCTGGTGCTTGAGAACAAAATTACTCCCGGCATGATGATCGCCGCCTCGATCCTGGTCGGCCGTACGCTGGCGCCGGTGCAGCAGGTGATCGGCGTCTGGAAGAGCTGGTCTAGCACCCGCAGTGCTTACGACCGCCTGACCAAACTGCTGGAAGCGAATCCCCCGCGCCCGGCCGGCATGGCGCTGCCAGCGCCGCAGGGCAAGCTGGTCCTGGAAGGCGTCACCGCCGCGCCGCCGGGTACACGTAATCCGATCGTCAAGAACGTATCCTTCGGCATCGTGCCGGGCGACGTGCTGGGCGTGATCGGCCCGAGCGGATCCGGCAAGTCGACCCTGGCACGTTTGCTGGTCGGTGTCTGGCCGGCAATGATGGGCAAGGTGCGCCTTGATGGCGCCGACATTTACAGCTGGAACAAGGCCGAGCTGGGCCCCTTTATGGGCTACCTTCCCCAGGATATCGAGCTGTTCAGCGGTACCGTGAGCGAAAACATCGCCCGTTTTGGCGAAATTGATTCCGAGAAGGTCGTGCAGGCTGCCAAGCGTGCCGGCGTGCACGACATGATCCTGCATTTCCCGGAAGGCTACGACACCCGCCTGGGTGACGGCGGCGCCGGCCTGTCGGGCGGCCAGAAGCAGCGTCTCGGCCTGGCACGCGCGATGTACGGCGACCCCTCGCTGATCGTGCTGGACGAGCCGAACTCGAACCTCGACGAAGCCGGCGAGGCGGCGCTGACTGCGGCCGTGAACGACCTGCGCCAGCGCGGCAAGACGATTATCCTGATCACTCACCGCCCGAGTGCGATCGGCATCACCACCAAGCTACTCTTGATGCGAGAGGGCACCGTTCACATGTTTGGCCCGACGCAGCAGGTGCTGGCAGCCCTGCAGGAGGCCAATGCCAAAGCGCTGCAGGCGGCGCAGATACAAGCTGCCCAAGCTGCGCAGGCCGCCGCTGCTGGAAAGGCCCAGCATGAAGGCACCCCAGAGGCCCCTGTCACTAGCGGAGAGACCAAATAATGAAGTTGTTGAAGAATGAAACGACAGACGTCGTCACCCACGACGCGACGCCGCTGGAAGTCAACACCGATGCCAGCTCATATAGCCGGCTCGGCTGGATCATCGTCCTGTTCGGTGTTGGCGGTTTCCTGTTGTGGGCGCTGCTGGCCCCGCTGGACAAGGGCGTGCCCCTGAGCGGCACCGTGGCCAAGGAATCGAACCGCCAGGCCGTGCAGCACCAGTCCGGTGGCACCGTGCAGGAACTGCTGGTGCGTAATGGCGACGTCGTCAAGGCCGGCCAGGTGCTGGTGCGCATGAATTCGGTGATGGCCCAGTCGGGCGTCCAAGCGACCGAGAGCCAGTACCTGGCGGCGCTGGCTGCCGAAGCGCGACTGTCTGCCGAGCGCGATGGTCGCAAACAGATCACATTCCCGCCTGAGCTGGAAAAGCGCCGTAACGAGCCGCTCGTGGCCGACCTGATCAGCCTGCAGAACTCGCTGCTGTCGTCGCGCCAGGCCTCGCTGCAAAGCGAGCTGGGCGCGCTGGACGAGAATATCACCGGCCTCAAGCTGCAGATCCGCGGCCTCGAAGAGTCGCGCAACAGCAAGAAGGAGCAGGTCACCTTCCTGAAGGAGCAGCTGGGCGGCATGCGCGACCTGGCCAAGGATGGCTATGTCGCGCGTAACCGCCTGCTCGACCTGGAGCGTACCTATGCGCAGCTGGGCGGCGAAATCTCGGAGGACATCGGCAACATCGGTCGTTCCCAGCGCCAAGTCACCGAGCTGGTGTTGCGTAAATCGCAGCGCATGCAGGACTACCAGAAAGAAGTGCGCACCCAGCTGTCCGATGTCCAGCGCGAGGCCCAGGGCCAGGGTGCCCGCCTGCAGGCGCAAAGCTTCGAACTGTCGAACGTCGAAGTCAAGTCACCGGCCGACGGCACCGTCGTGAACCTGGCAGTCTTTACCAACGGCGGCGTGGTCGCGCCCGGCTTCAAGATGATGGACATCGTGCCGACTAACGACGCGCTGGTCGTCGAAGGCCAGCTGCCGACCAACCTGGTCGACAAGGTACATGCGGGCCTGAAGGTCGAGCTGATGTTCTCGGCATTCAATACCAACCGCACGCCCCATATCGAAGGCGAGGTCGTAAGCGTGGCGGCGGACCGCAACGTCGAGGAGCGCACTGGCATGCCGTACTACGTGGTGCACGTGAAGGTGACCCCGGCTGGCGCCAAGAAGATTGCCGAGAACAAGATGGACATCCGCCCCGGCATGCCGGTGGAGCTGTTTGTCAAGACCGGCGAGCGCACGATGATGAACTACCTGCTCAAGCCGCTCATGGACCGTGCCCAGTCGTCGATGAGCGAGGATTGATATGCACGCATCCATGACAACCCTGCAGGGCAAGGCTAGCTTGCGCGCGATCGTACTAGGTGTGCTGCTGGCTGCTGCTGGCAGCGCTGGCGCGGTCACGCTGCAGCAGGCGTATGACGCTGCCATCAAGCATGATCCGGTCTTCCGCATGCGCTTCTACGAGAACGAGTCGGGCAAGGAAAACCGCATCCTGGGCCGCGCGCAGTTGCTGCCCCAAGTCTCGGCTAACTATTCCTACGGCAAGAATGTGGCTGACCAGGAATACCTGCGCTTGGGAGTAATCCCGACGACCGACCACCCTAAGTACACGAGCCGCTCCGCCGTCGTCCAGCTGCGCCAGCCGCTGCTTAACATAGAGGCCATCGCGCGCTACCGCCAAGGCAAGGTGCAGACCGCCCAGAGCGAAGAGGCCTACGAGGCCGGCATCGACGAGGTCTCGGTGCGCGTGGTCAGCGCCTATCTAGACGTGTTGTTCGCCCAGGACCAGCTCGAACTGGCGCGGGTCCAGCGCGATGCCAATGTCGAGAGCCAGAAAGTCAACCAGCGCCTGTTCGAAAAAGGCGAGGGCACCAAGACGGACATGCTCGAAACCCAAGCCCGGCTCGACCTGGCCGAAGCACAACTGATCGAATCGCAGGACAACCTGGTCGCCACCCGCAACACGCTGCAAGGCGTGATCGGCATGGATCCGGGCGAGCTGGACCGGTTGGGCGATAATTTCCGCCCTCCCGAACTGAACCCGTCTTCGTTCGAGGACTGGCGCAAGCTGGCGCTCGAGCGCAACAACACGCTTGCCGCTTCGCGCTTGGCGGTCGAAAACGCACGCCTGGACATCGGCCGCAATCGCGCCGGTCATTATCCGCGCGTGGATTTCGTCGGGGTCTACAGCAAGAGCGACAGCGAAACGCTTACGACCCTCACCCAGCAGAACACGAACCGCCAGCTTGGCCTGCAGGTGAATATTCCGATCTACCAGGGCGGGGCGATCAACGCGTCCACGCGTCAGGCTGCCGCCGGTTACGGGCGCGCTCAGGCCGAGCTCGATGCGCGCACCAATGAAATCACGGTCGAGTTGCGAAAAGCCCACAGCCTGGTGGCGAGCAGTGCCCGCAAGATAGACGCGCTGATTAAGGCGGTGGACTCGGGCAAGCTCCTGATGACTGCCACCGAGCAATCTATTAAAGGTGGTGTGCGCATCAACCTCGACCTGCTCAATGCCCAGCAACAGTTGTTCACCAGCCAGCGCGACCTGGCGCAGGCCCGCTACTCCTACCTCGTAGGATTGATGCGCCTGCGCGCTGCAGCTGGTACGCTGCAATCCGATTCAGTACGCGAGATCGCGGCCTATTTCCGTTAAACGGCAGCAAGTATCGACCCCACCGATACTTGCTGATCGTCATCGTCGCCCAAGTTCATTTATCTTTCAGGAAATATCTCCTAAAAGCAAGTAACTGCGCACTGTTCAGTAATCTGCGCCGCAGATTTTCGTCCTGTTGTAGGATCGATTTTCCAACCACATGGAGGTCGACATGGCAGACGCTAACACCACCGCGGTACAGAAACTCTATATTTCCTACTTCAGCCGCCCGGCTGACGCCGCGGGTCTTACCTACTGGACAGGCGCCCTGTCCGCGAATCCAAACGCCCTGCAAGAGATGTCGCGCCAGTTCTCGCTGTCGCAGGAATATGTCACGACCTATGCCGGCATGGACAACCGCGCCAAGGTGGCCGAGGTCTACGACAACCTGTTCAGCCGTGCGGCGGAAACCGCAGGCATCGACTACTGGGCCAACCTGCTCAACAACAACCAGATCACCGTCGACAACATGGTGACCCAGATCGCCGCTGGCGCACAGGGCAACGACCGAGTTGCCTTCAACGGCAAAGTAGCCGCCGCCGACGTGTTCACTGCCCGCCTCGATCTGCCGAACGAAAAGACGGCCTACTCGGGCGCGGCAGCAAACAAGATCGCGCTCGACTGGATTGCAGGCATCAAGGACCTGATGACGGGTGCAGCGGCCCAGGACATCGGCGTCGTGGACGGCGTGATCGCGAGGATCGTGGGTAGCGGAACGTCGGGAATCGACGACGCAGGTTTCTTCGTATAAGAACACGCTCGGACCTGGCGTCCGCGCAAACTGAAATATTATTTCAAACGCAGCGTCGCGTTGAAATAATATTTCAGGATTGGTCTGCCGCTGCTGTGCTGTCGGTCGTTGCGTTCGCTGAACGCAGGGCCGGCGTCGCGGACGCGCATGTGCAGTGTGGGCACGATACTTCATACACATAGTCCGGCGACAATTGCTGCCGTGGCGTGACCACGGCGCGGCAAGCGAAGCACTGCACGGTTTCGGTCGGCTCGAGTTTCGGGTTGAGCGCGGTGCGGTAGTCGAACACGAAGCAATCGCCGCTGTAGTGATCGCCGCCGACTTCCTCGAAATACTTCAAAATGCCGCCGTCGAGCTGGAACACGCGGTCGTAGCCGATTTCCTTCATGTGGATGGCCGCCTTTTCGCAGCGGATACCGCCGGTGCAGAAGGTCACGACCGTCTTCCCGGCCAGCTCATCCTTGTGTTTGGCCGCCACTTCCGGGAATTCCGTGAACTTGTCGATGCGGTAGTCGAGCGTGTTGGTAAAGGTGCCGACGTCCACTTCGAAGGCATTGCGCGTTTCCATCATCACCACCGGCACGCCGTCGTCGTCATGGCCCGCATCCAGCCAGCGCTTGAGCGTCTTCGGGTCGACCGATGGCGCGCGGCCGAGTTCCGGCTTGATCAGCGGCATGCGCATCGTGATGATTTCCTTCTTGATCTTCACCAGCATGCGCTTGTGCGACTGCTCGCTGGACAAGCTTTCCTTCCACTCCAGGTCTGCCAGGCGCGCATCGCTGCGTACCCAGGCTAGGTACTGGTCGATATGCTCGCGCGAACCCGACAGGAACATATTGATGCCTTCCGGCGTCAGCAGGACGGTACCCTTCAGCCCGAGCTCGTTGCACAGCGCCTGGTATTGCGGGCGCAGGTCTTCGAGTTGCTCGAGGGTGACGAATTTGTAGGCGGCGATATTGACGAATTGGGCTGCGGAGGACATGGCAGGAGGGCTGATAAAGACAGGCCGATATTATAAGCCAGCCGCGGCCTTTCACGACGGTTGCTGAGGGGAATTGGGCGGGATTGGCATTACAATACGTGGTTTTGTACAACAAGGCGGGCTATGAAGGCCGGGCCGTATACCACCAGCACTTAAGCCGAATTTCCTTTCATTGCCAGCCTATGAACGTCGTTCCCGCGAAGGCGGGAACCCAATTTTGCATGCGTTTCGATAACGCGACGAGAACTTGGATCCCCGCCTGCGCGGGGATGACGTGCGAGGGGCAACTAAATAACCGGCATTGGGGCACTTCAAGCAGGACTCACCATGCACTCGCTGAACATCCAGTACAACCCGCGCATCGACCAGCTGCGCTGGCTTGCCGCTACCCTGGTCTTCCTGTTCCATTTCCACCTCGAATACCGCGGCCTCGGCGGCGCCGGACTGTCCGGCCCGTGGTGGGCGCTGGTCACGGAAGGGCATACCGGCGTCGGCCTGTTCTTCACGCTGTCGGGCTTCCTGTTCATGCAGATCGCGCTGCACCAGCAGCACATCGTCTACCGCGATTTCCTGCGCAACCGCCTGTTGCGCATCGTCCCGCTCTACCTCGTGATCTTCCTGCTGGCGACCTCGATCGGCCGCGACAAGTTCGCGCCGCAAGACCTGCTCTACCTGTTCGCCTCGAACCTGGGCCTGGCGCCGACCTCCGGCACGGTGATTACCGGCGCGGCCTGGACCATTTCGCTGGAATTCCTGTTTTATATGGTGTTCCCGTTCCTGGCGCGCTTCACCATGGAGCGCGGCATCGTCTACCTCGGCGGCTGGCTGGTGCTGCTGGCCTTCTTCAAGGTCGCCGCGTACACGGTCAACCCCAACAGCACGCTGATGTATTTCAGCACCTGGGTCGGCCGCTTCGACCAGTTCCTGATCGGCATGGCAGCGGCGATGCTCTATGCGCGCTGGCGTGCGACGCTGGCGCGTTTTGCGCCGCTGTTGCTGGTGGCGGCCGTCGCCCTGGTCATGTGGGACACCGCCTGGATGCACCGCGTCGCCCCCTTCGGCGCCACCCCGAAGTCGGGGTTCTGGGTGTTCTGGTCGATGCTGGAAAGCGCCGGCTGGGCCGCGCTGATCCTGGCCTGGGTTTCGTTCCAGCCGCGCCTGCCCGGCGTCATCGAGCGCGCGCTCAGCCAGGGCGGCAAGATCAGCTTCTCGTTCTATTTGCTGCACATGGCGCTGCTGCACATCGTCGCCACCCGCATCGGCATCGTCAGCCCCACCGGCACGCCTTGGGCCGACGTCGCCATCATGCTGGCATTCGCCTATGGCGCTACCTGGGCGCTGTCGACGCTGTGCTACCACATCGTCGAAGAGCCCTTCCTGCGGATGCGGCGCAGCTACGGCGCCGGGCGGGAACAGCCTGTGCTGGTGAAGTCGGTTGGCTAAGATGTGACATTGCGGAAAGGGTAAGGTTTCCAATATTTAACATATGTTGTAAAAATGCATTCACATTCTGTCTTCAAGGATTTAATGCTGCGTTGAAAGTTGCGGTAAATTAAAATTCGCCCTTTGCTCTTTTGATAAAAAGAGTTTTGCGAATCCTTACCGGTCTTTCTCGATGAACCTGATCCCCCGTAGTGCTGCCTTACTCCTTTCCCTCCTGCTGGCAGGATGCGGAGGTCCCGATACCGTTACCAGCAAGGCCGACCGCTCCGACCTGTCCGGTGTGTCGCTCGGCGCGCCGGGAACGGGCAGGATGGCGGGAGGCGGGGGCTCATCGACCGTACCCACCACCCAGCTGGTGGCGAATCCGGGTTTCGAGGGCAGCTCCGGCTGGCAGGCCACGGCCGACGTGCTGACGATGGACCCCGAATTCTCGTTCCAGGGCACTGGCTTCGCCTACCTGGCCGGCTATAACAATGCGAACGACGTGCTGTACCAGGACGTCGCCATCCCGGCCGGCGCCACCTCGGCGATCCTGCGCTACTGGTATGGCGTGACGGCCAGCGACGCGGCCAACCTGGCCCCGGGCGGCGACAAGATGACGGTGGAAGCCGTCGATCCGGCCACCGGACGCGTGCTGGCGGCGCTGGCCGTGCACAGCAACGCCGTGCTGAACACCTCGTGGACCCAGAGCCAGGAGATCGAGCTCGCCGCTTACCAGGGCAAGACCATCCGCCTGCGTTTCACCGGCACCAGCGATGCGGCGGGCGTCAGCCATATCCTGCTGGACGACGTGACCCTGACCGCGGCCGTGCCGGCCGGCCCCGCGCCCGCACCCACACCTGCACCCGGCGCGGCGCAGTCCATGACGTTCCCGACCAACCGCAGCGCCTACCGCATCGATTTGTCGGTCAATGGCCAGATCCTGATCGTGGACAGCGCGGGCCGCACCCAGTCGCCGATCGCCGGCACCAAGCGCCTCAATTTCCTGGATTCGACCGTGGCGCTGGACCTCGACGGCGTGCCCGGCCAGGTCTACCGCATCTACCAGGCCGCCTTCAACCGGCAGCCCGACATGGAAGGCCTGGGCTACTGGATCGACCTGGCCGAGCGCGCACCGCTGTCGCTGGACGCGGTGGCCGGCGGCTTCGTCGGCAGCACCGAGTTCCGCGACCGCTACGGCAGCCTGGACAACAAGGCCTTCGTCGAACGCGTCTACCAGAACGTGCTGCACCGCCTGCCCGATGCGGCCGGCCTGGGCTTCTTCGTCGGCCACCTGGATTCGCGCGCGATGACGCGCACTGCGGTCATGACCTCGTTCTCGGAATCGAAGGAGAACAAGGACCAGGTGCTGCCGCTGATCCAGCGCGGCATCGCCTACAAGCTGCCCGCCGCCTCGTGCAAGGCCGGCGAAGTGCTGGCCAATAACACCTGCGTGGCCAAGCTGGCCGTGGTGTCGATGGACCCGCCGAATGGCGCGACCAATGTCGCCACGCTGACGCGCCTGATGGCCGCCTTCAATGCGCCGCTGGCGGCCGTCTCCCATCTCAACAACGGCAAGATCACGATCTCGCCGGCGCTGCCGGGGCGCATGGAGCAGGTGAGCGGCAACGTGTGGAGCTATGGCTGGCCGCAGGGACAGGCCGAAAGCCTGCAACTGCGCCCGGGCACCCGCTATACCATCACCCTGCAACAGGGCCTGCAGGCCGCATCCGGCGCCACGCTCGATGCGCCGGTCACCTGGTCGTTCACGACCGGTGCCACCTGTTCGACCGGCACGCTGCAGAACGGCGTATGCGTGGCGCCGCCGACCAGTTGCCCCTCGGGCCAGGTGCTGAGCAATGGCGCCTGCGTACCGTCGAGTGGGACGCCGAACCCGACGCCAACCCCGAACCCGACCCCGTCGCCACCATACACCGGCCCGGCGCCGAGCGGCTGCCCGTATCCGCTGACCGTCGTGGGCAACGTCTGCACCAAGGGCAGCACCCCGGCGAACTACCTGAATATCGTGTCCACCAGCCCCGCCTACGGCACCGTGCTGCGCAGCGCCCCGGCCTTCGGCGCCGGCGTGGCCCGCACCGTGTCGATCACCTTCGACAAGGACGTCAATCCGGCCACCGTGGGCTCGACCGCTTTCGTCGTGAGGAACGAGTCGATGGGACGGCAGTTCCAGGGCACGATCGCGGTGTCGGGACGCACCGTGAGCTTCACCACGACCTCGACCACCGGATTCCCGCCGGACAGCTACACCATCACGCTGAACAGCCAGATCAAGGATACCGGCGGCCGTTCGCTGCCGGTGCCCTCGCTGACCGTGTATTTCGGGGTGCGGGGCGACCTGACCGTGTATCCGCAACCGGGCATCGTCGACGTCCCGCCCGAATCGCCGGTCTCGGTCGTGTTCAACGAAGGTATTTCGGTCGATCCGAATTCGATCAACGCGAACACGATGAAAGTGGTCAACCTGAACAACAACGCCCAGGTGACCGGCAGGTTCGAGATCCGTCCGGACCAGGTTCGTTTCCGTCCCGATATGATGGCCTCGTACACCTGGTACGAAGTCACCTTGACCACGGGCGTGCGTTCGGCCAGCGGCACGCCGTTGTCGGGCGAATTCAAGTGGAGTTTCCGGACCTCGGCGGCCCCGTTCGTGCCGTATCCGGACCCGACGCCGTCGCCCAATCCGACGCCGACCCCGACGCCGACGCCAACGCCGACGCCCACCCCGACGCCGACTCCGCCGCCACCGTCGGGCGGAGTGCCCGACAAGGACGGCTGCTATATCCCGCAGCGTAATCCGTCCTGCCTGGCGCACACTGCAAAATTGGAAAACGGCCGGTACACGGTCACCTACACCAACAATTGCCAGGCGCATGTGTTCGCACGGTTCTGTAACAAGCGGGCCACCGGCACCAACGACTGTGGCGCGGCAGGCATCGACAAGGGCAAGACGCAGACGTGGTCGACCACGAACGGGTCCAACGGCACCTTCCAGTTCACCGGTTCGTCCATCCCGAACAAGGACTTTGTCTGCTCGGACAAGGATCCGGCGATGGTCAAGTACAAGCAGGATTACCCGGAAGGCTGATGTCGTAGGGTGGGCGGGTCCTCCCGCCCGCGCGTTCAAATCACGTCAATCTGGACACGCCGTGGTTCGCCCCCGTTCGTTGAACGCGTGGTCGGCAGAGCCGACCACCCTACGATGCTTAAATGCAACGGCTTCCTCGCCAGCCGAGCGCCCCGACGGGGTAAAATGTCGGCATGACTTCCCCGACTTTTACCCACCTCCGCATCCACTCCGAATACTCGATCGTCGACGGCCTGGTCCGTATTGACGACCTGGTCGGGGCGGCTGCGAAGGACAAGCAGCCGGCGCTGGCCGTGACCGACCTGGCCAACATGTTCTGCCTGGTGCGCTTCTACAAGGCGGCGCGCGGGAAGGGGATCAAGCCGATCGTCGGCGTCGACGCCTGGATCACCAACGACGACAACCGCGACAAGCCTTCGCGCCTGCTGATCCTGGCCAAGAACCACACCGGCTACCTGCAGCTGTGCGACCTGCTCTCGAAAGCCTGGCTCACCAACCAGTGGAAGGGCCGCGCCGAGATCCGCGCCGAGTGGCTGGAGGCCCTGGCCACCAGCACCTCTGTCCTCGAACCCGACGCACCGCAGGACAATGCGCTGATCGTGCTGTCCGGCGCGGGCTTCGGCGACATTGGCCAGGCGATCGACCAGGGCGACATCGTGCGCGCCGAACGCGCCGCCGAGCGCTGGGCCACCATGTTCCCGGGCCACTTCTACATCGAGATCCAGCGCGCCGGCCAGCCGAACCAGGAACAGCAGGTGCGCCATTCGGTGGCGCTGGCTTCTCGCCTGGGCCTGCCGGTGGTGGCGACCCACCCGGTGCAGTTCATCAGCAAGGACGAATTCATCGCCCACGAGGCGCGCACCTGTATCGCCGAAGGCGAGATGCTGGCCAACGCCAAGCGCGTGCGCCGCTTCAACGAAGAGATGTGCTTCAAGTCGCAGGACGAGATGGCGGCCCTGTTCGCCGACTTGCCGGGCGCGCTCGCCAATTCGGTGGAAATCGCCAAGCGCTGCAACGTGACCCTCACACTGGGCAAGCCGCAGCTGCCGGACTTCCCGACGCCCGACGGCATGAGCATCGGCGACTTCCTGATCGCCGAGACCAAAAAGGGCCTGGAAGAACGCCTGGTCCAGCTATACCCCGATCCGGCCAAGCGCGAGGCGGAGCGTGCGCGCTACGAGGCGCGCCTGGAGTTCGAGAACAACACCATCATCAACATGAAGTTCCCGGGCTACTTCCTGATCGTGGCGGAGTTCATCCAGTGGGGCAAGAACAACGGCGTGCCGATCGGCCCGGGCCGCGGCTCGGGTGCGGGCTCGCTGGTGGCGTATGCGCTGAAGATCACCGACCTCGATCCGCTGAAATACAACCTGCTGTTCGAGCGTTTCCTGAACCCTGAGCGCGTCTCGATGCCCGACTTCGACATCGACTTCTGCCAGGAAAAGCGCGAACTGGTCATCCAGCACGTCAAGGACCTGTACGGCCGCGACGCGGTCTCGCAGATCGCCACCTTCGGTACCATGGCCGCGAAAGGCGCGATCCGCGACGTCGGCCGCGTGCTCGATTTCGGCTACAACTTCTGCGACGGCATCTCGAAACTCATCCCATTCAAGCCGGGCAAGCAGGTGTCGATCGCCGAGGCGATCGAAGAAGAACCGCTGCTCAAGGAACGCCTGGAAAACGAGGAAGAGGTCAAGCAGCTGCTGGACCTGGCGCAGCAGGTCGAGGGCATCACCCGCAACATCGGCATGCACGCGGGTGGCGTCCTGATCGCGCCGGGCAAGCTCACCGATTTCTGCCCGCTGTATTCGCAAAGCGGCGACACCGGCGTGGTCTCGCAATACGACAAGGACGACGTGGAGGCCGTCGGCCTGGTCAAGTTCGACTTCTTGGGTCTGACCACGCTGACCATCCTGGACCGCGCGGTGAACTATATCCGCGCGCTCGATCCGGTGGACGCCGGCTTCAACTTAGAAACCCTGCCGCTGAACGACCGGCCCTCGTACAAGCTGCTGTCGGATGCGAAGACCGTCGCGATCTTCCAGCTGGAGTCGCGCGGCATGCAGGGCATGCTGAAAGACGCGCGTCCCGACCGCTTCGAGGACATCATTGCGCTGGTCGCGCTCTACCGTCCGGGCCCGATGGACCTGATTCCCGACTTCTGCAAGCGCAAGCACGGCGAGAAGTTCGATTACCCGGACCCGCGCACCGAGTCGATCCTGTCCGAGACCTACGGCATCATGGTCTACCAGGAGCAGGTCATGCAGATGGCGCAGATCGTCGGCGGCTATTCGCTGGGCGGCGCCGACATGCTGCGCCGCGCGATGGGCAAGAAGAAGGCCGAAGAGATGGCCGAGCACCGCGAGATCTTCCGCGCCGGCGCCGCCAAGGACGGCTTGAGCACCGCCAAGGCCGACGAGATCTTCGACTTGATGGAGAAGTTCGCGGGCTACGGCTTCAACAAGTCGCACGCGGCCGCCTACGCGCTGCTGTCCTATCACACCGCATATTTGAAGGTGCACCACACCGCCGCGTTCATGGCGGCCAACATGTCGGCGATGGAAGACACCGACAAGATCAAGATCCTGGTCGAGGACGCGCTGGACGTCTGCAAGCTCACGCTGCTGCCGCCGGACGTCAACGAATCGCAGTTCCGCTTCACGCCGGAAGGCCAGCCGAAGTCGGTCACCGGCAAGCAGGTCACCAATATCCGCTACGGCCTGGGCGGCGTGAAGGGTGCGGGGCAGGGCGCGATCGAAGCGATCATCGCCGCGCGCCTTGATGGAAAATTCAAGGACCTGTTCGACTTCTGCCTGCGCGTGGACCGCAAGCAGATCAACCGCCGCACCATCGAATCCCTGATTCGCGCCGGCGCCATGGACTGCTTCGGCGTCGACCGCGCGATTTTGCTGGCCTCGGTAGGCTTCGCCATGGAGGCGGCCGGCCAGGCCGCGGCCGCCGCCAACCAGGTCAGCCTGTTCGGCGGCGACGATTCCGACCTGGTGGCCCCGCCGGAATACGTGAAAGCCACGCCCTGGACCGACCGCCAGAAGCTGGCCGAAGAAAAGATCGCGCTCGGCTACTACCTGTCGGGCCACATGTTCGACTCGTACGCGGGCGAAGTGCGGCGCTTTGCCAAGACCAAGCTGAAAGACCTGGAGCCCTCGCGCGACCCGCGCATGCTGTGCGGCGTGATCACCGGCGTGCGCACCCAGATGACCCAGCGTGGCAAGCTCCTGATCGTGTCGCTCGACGACAAGACCGGCGTGGTCGAAGTCACCGTGTACAGCGAGCTGCTGGAGCAGAACAAGAACATCTTCAAGGAAGACGAGTTCCTGCTGGTGGTCGGCAAGGTCTCGGAAGACCGCTTCAACGGCGGCCTGCGCATCACCGCCGAAAAAGCCTACGACATCGCCGCGGCCCGCATCCAGTATGGCTTCAAGCTGGAGATGGATGTGGATACGAACCTGAACCTGGCCAAGCTGGCCGAGGTGCTGCAGCCGCACCGCCAGCAGGACGGCATGCCGGTCAGCCTGCGCATCAAGCCGCAGGGGATCGAGGCCGTGTTGCAACTGGGCGATGAGTGGCGCGTGGCGCCGTCCGATACGCTCAAGCAGCAGCTGGAGCTGGTGGTGGGGGCGAAGGATGTGGCGGTGGAGTACTGATTTTTTCCTGACCGCGCTTCGTGAGCTTTGCTCCGCCGCGCCTCGTAGGGTGGGCAAGTTCCTTGCCCACGCGTTCAACTAAAGCTCGCGTTTCGAATACTCCGCAGCAGGTTGAACGCGTGGGCAGAATCTGCCCACCCTACGAGATAGCTCGAAGCCGGGGTAGGAGGCTGACGACCAGCAGCCACCACAGCAGCGCCTGCAGGCCGATGGCCAGCGAGATCCATTTGTGGGTGCCGCGTACCCAGCGTTGCAAGCGTCGAACCTCCATCGTCAGCGCAGCAGGGGTGTCGTGTCCGCGATGTGCACGTCATGCATCTGATGCAGGTAGGCTTCCAGATAGCCCTTGTGCGAGGCGCCGACGATGACGAGCATGCGGATGCCGGGCCGGGCGCCCAGGACTTCGCGGATATTCGCCGCCATGCGCAGGTTGCGGGTCTCCCAGTAGCCGACGTAGTCGCGGCCGAATTGCTGGGGCGACGGCTCTTCGAGCGCCGCGCCGAAATCGCTGTCGAAGGTCAGCTTTGCCTGGCCCGGCGCATTGTTGGCGCGGTACAGCGCCAGTATGTCTTCCGGTGTGCCGAGCCGCGCCCGCAGCGCGTCGTCGCTGCGCCTGTGCTGCGCGGTTGCGGGGTTGTCCCAGGCCTTCATCATCGCTTCGCCCGCCGCTTTCTTGTCTGGGCTTTCGCTGTCCGCGGTATGGTCGTCCATTGGGTAGACCCGCTCATGGCCCAAGCGCGCCGCCAGGTGGGCGGCGATCAGGTAGCTTTCGTTGCGCTGGCTGGCCTGCTTGTTCAGGCGTTCGACCAGTGCCGCGTCGAGCCCGTCGCCGGCGCGGCGCTCGGCTTCCGGCAGGCGCAGCCACTGCACCAGGGCCGAAGCGCGCTCGCCTCCGGCCAGGAACACGGCCGCCAGCCGGCGGCGCTGCGACGGGGAGGGCGCTGCCGGCCAGGCAGCCAGCAGGCGCTCCGCCTCTGCCGTGGCCGCGGGAACGTCCAGCCCGGTGGCCGCCTTGGCCGGCGCCGGGTCCCAGCAATACGACTTGACCGTGTCCTGGTAGCGCTGCGGATGGCGGCGCAGGAAATCGCACTGGGCTCCCGACAGGTCTTCGACGGCGATCGCCTGCGGGCGCCAGCCGGCCAGCCGCTCGTTCAGCAGGCGCAGGTTGGCGGGGTCGAAGGACGGCGGCAGGTTGGACAGGTGCGGCGAGCCCAGTACCAGTACCTCGTTCGCCGGTCCCGCGGCCGGGCCTTTCAGCGCGGCGGGATTGAACCCGGGCTGGTAGCCCTGCGCAGCAGCTGCGCTGGAGACGACTGCGGCGACGAGCATGGCGATCAATTGGCGCACCGGGGACTCTCTTTCTGTTGTTGGTTTGACGATAGTCCGATACTTCCACGCAGGCAGGAGAGGGTCAATGCGCCGCGCATGCCACGAATCGGCTCAGCGTGGGGCGGCGAAATCCTCGCCCACATGCTCGCGCAGCCCGCGCGCCGCCTGCGTGGTCTTGTTCGCAGCGCGCTCCAGCACCAGCTGGCGGTTACTCGATTCCTCGTCGCGCTTGGCCTCGCGGTGCCACAGGTGCAGCACTTCGGTCGCGAAGGCGCCGTCCTTGCGCAGCACGCCGGCATGGAACAGGCGCACCACCAGGTCCGAATCCTCGTGGCCCCAGCCGACGAAACTCTCGTCGAAGCCGTTGACCTTGTTCAGGTCCGCGCGCCACACCGCCAGGTTGCAGCTCTTGATGCGGCGCCAGCTGAAGCTGCGCCGCTCGCGCCCGGCGTCCGGCAAGTGGAACAGCAGCTGCAGCACCTTGTTCATGTCGCCGCGCAGGCGGTAGCGCAGCTTGTCCGCCAATCCCATCGCCGGCAGGTCGATGTGTTCCGCCAGCGCCTTCTGCGTCAGCGCGGCGCTGAGCAGGATGCGGCTGCCCGACACCAGGAAGCCCGGCCGCGCAAGCAGCCGGTGGCGCGAGACGAAGTCGCGTTGCGGGATGCAGTCGCCGTCGAGGAAGATGATATAGTCGCCGGTTGCCGCCAGCGTGCCGCGGTTGCGCGCCATCGCGGCGCGAAAGCCGTCGTCGGGCTGCCACACGTGTTTCAGGGGCACCGGCGCCCGCGCACGCAGGCGGTCGAGGGTCTCCCGCGTGTTGGCAGTGGAGCCGTCATCAGCGATAATGATTTCGAAATTCCTGTCGTCCTGCATGAAGCAGGCTTCCACGACCGCCGCCAGGGCGTCCGGGCGGTTATAGGTGGTGATGACGACAGAAATGGTTTGGTCTTGCTGCATGGGTATCCGCTCAGGTCACAAATTATTCAAGCACTCAGGGTCGGCAAGATTATCCTACAAGAACATGAATGAACAATAATCAGACGAAAATCGGGGTACCGATGCAGCGCTGGGTCGGTTTCCTGGTTTTCCTGTTCCCTTTCCTCAGCCTCATCACCCCTTCCGGTATCGGCTTCAGCAGCCTCGTTTTCCTGCTCACCGCGCTCTGCGTGCCGCGCCAGGCGTGGGCCGCGCTGGCGCCGCACTGGCGCGACATTCGCTGGGTGGTGGTGGCATTCGGCTTCAATTTGCTGTTTGCGCTCGTGTGCGTACTGGCGCGCCCGGAAGCGCGCCTTGAATACCTCGATAATCCCTCGCGCATGCTGTTTGGCCTGAGCGCGGCCGCCCTGGTGGTGCTGGCGCGCCCGCCGCGTGCCACGCTGTGGTCGGGCGTGGTGCTGGGCGCGGCCTGCGCGCTGCCCTTCGTAGGCTACCAGCGCATCGTGCTCGGCATCGACCGGCCCGGCGGCTGGCTCAACGCCATCACCTTCGGCGACATCGCCCTGTGCCTGGCGCTGGTGGCGCTGGCCGCGGCCATCGACTACCGCCACAGCACCCGCAAGGCCATCCTGCCGGCGCTCGGCGCCGTGGCCGGGCTGGCAGGCACCGTCATGACCGGCACCCGCGGCGGCTGGATCGCCCTGGCGCTGGCCGCCATCCTGTTCCTCACCTACGCGCACCTGCTGCGCAGCCGGCGCGTGCGCCTGCTGCTGGTCGGCAGCTTCGCCCTGTTCGCCTCCACCTTCTTCATCCCGGCGGCCGGGGTGCAGGCGCGGGTCGGGCAGGGCATCGATGACGTGCGCACCTGGCTCGACGGCGGCAGCGCGTTTACCAATGTCGGCGTGCGCCTGGAGCTGTGGAAGGCCGCCGGCTACCTGATCGAGGAGCGCCCGCTGTTCGGGCGCGACCCGGAGGCGGTGCGCGCCGGATTGCGCCAGCTGGCCTCGGAGGGCAAGATCCAGGACGTGATCCTGCCGGCCGAGCACCTGCACAATGACGCCCTGCAGGCGCTGGCCACCGGCGGCATATTCGGCCTGCTGGCCTGGATCGGCATCCTGGCCATGCCTTTTGCCTTCTTTGCGCGCGTGCTCGGGCGCGAGGCGCAGATGGACAAGCCACAGTTTGCGCCGGCCCTCGCGGGCATGCTGGTGGTGCTCAGTTACTTCAGCTTCGGCCTGACCGAAGTGATCTTCTGGTCTTTGAAGGGCAGCATGTTCTATACGCTGATGGTGTTCCTGCTCATGGGCTTCTGCCTGAACGTGAAAGACGGATCGGATAAACCAATTGGAAAATAAAGTAATCGTCAAACGCCTGCTGGCGATCGTCAAGCCTTACCAGACGCGCTCCTGGCTGGCGCTGCTGTCGATGGCGCTCACCGCCGCCACCCAGCCCTTGCTGGGCTGGGCGCTACAACTGCTGATCGACCTCGGCTTCAAGGACAAGGTGCCGTTCAGCCTGTGGTGGATTCCGGGCGTGCTGGTGTCGATCTTCGTGTTGCGCGGCATCGGCACCTTCTCCACGGCCTACCTGAACAACTGGGTCACCAGCCGCGTGCTCAACGACCTGCGCGCGATGGTGTTTGACCGCGTGCTGCGCCTGCCGGTAGCGCGCTTCCACGAAGAGTCGACCGGCAAGATCATCAACACCGTGGTGGGCGACGTGCGCCAGGTGGTGGACATGCTGCAGTCGGTGTTCGTGGCCTGCGTGCGCGACACCCTGGTCGTGATCGGCCTGCTGGCAACGCTGCTTTACCTGAACTGGAAACTGACCCTGGTGGCAATCGTCGTGATCCCGCTGACCGCCGTCATCGTGCGCACCACCACCGGGCGCCTGCGCCGCTTGAACCGCGACAACCAGCGCGTGACCGCCGAGATGACGCAAGTGGTCGAGGAAGCCACCCGCGGCCACCAGGTGATCCGCGTGTTCTCTGGCGAACGCTACGAGCGCGCGCGTTTCCATGCGCGCAGTGAAGCCCTGCGCGGTTTCTCGCAGCGCATGACGGTGGCCTTTGCCGCCACCACGCCGATTACCCAGATCGCCACCGCGATGGCGCTGTCGCTGGTGATCGTGCTGGCGATCCAGGCCGACATGACCCAGGGCCAGTTCGTCCAGTTCGTCACGATGATGCTGATGCTGCTTACGCCACTGAAGTCGCTGGCAGAGGTGAACGGCCCGATGCAGCGCGGGATCGCGGCGGCCGAGACGGTATTCGGCCTGATCGATGCCCCGGCCGAAGTCGACACCGGCACCCGCGAGCTGGGGCGGGCCCAGGGCCACCTGCGTTTCGAGAACGTCTCGTTCCGCTACCCTAACGCGATGAACCTGGCGCTGAACGACGTGACGCTCGAGGTAAAGCCCGGGCAAACCGTGGCGCTGGTCGGCATCTCCGGCGGCGGCAAGTCGACCTTCGTCAACCTCGTCACGCGCTTCTACGATCCGCAAGAGGGACGCCTGACCCTGGACGGCGTGCCCTACCAGGACATCCGCCTGGCCAGCCTGCGCGGCCAGCTGGCGATGGTGAGCCAGAACGTGGTGCTGTTCGACGACACGCTGGCGGCGAACATCGCCTACGGCTTCGAGACCATCGACTACGAACGGTTGGCTGCGGCAGTGAAGGCGGCGCACCTCACAAGCGTGGTGGCCAAGCTGGAAGAGGGCGTGGACACGCGCATCGGCGAAAACGGCATGCGCCTGTCCGGCGGCCAGCGCCAGCGCGTGGCGATCGCGCGCGCAATCTACAAGGATGCGCCAATCCTGATCCTGGACGAAGCGACTTCCGCGCTCGACAACGAATCCGAGCGCGCCGTGCAGGCTGCCCTGGAAACGCTGATGGCAGGCCGCACCACGATCGTGATCGCGCACCGCCTGTCGACCATCGAACGGGCGGACCGCATCGTGGTGATGGAGCACGGACGGATCGTCGAGCAGGGCACGCATGCCGAGCTGCTCGATGCGAATGGGATGTATGCGAATTTGTATCGACTTCAATTCGTGGCCGAATCGTAGGGTCGGCGGGTTCCCCGCCCGCGCGTTCAAATTACGGTGCTTCCGCCCGCGCGGTTATTCATGCCCCAACTATCACCGCGTGGGCGGGAAGACCCGCCCACCCTACGCAACCCTCAACTCGCGTAATGCGCCGCCTCCCCCGGCCGCTCCGCATCCCGGCCATGCGCCCGGTCCTGCATCGCCTCCAGGTAGCGCCGCAGCGCATCGTCCAGCGACGGCAGCATCAGCGCCCGCTCGCTCGACAGCGCGCTGAACGCCGGCCGTCGCGCGGCGAAGCCGCAGTCGTCAACCGACACCACCTCCAGCCTCGATGCATCCACCCCGGCCGCATCGCAGGCGCGCCGCGCCAGGTCGGCCCAGCTGATGGCCTCGGCATTGGTCAGGTGCCACACGCCGCGATCGCGGTCGATCAGCAGGTCGAGCGAGACGTTCACCAGGTCCGGCACATAGGTCGGCGAGACCACCATGTCGCCCGCTGCCTGGAACGACTGCCCGGCTTCCAGCGCATTCAGCGCCTGGGTCACGAAGTTGTGGCGGTCCCAGGGGCCGAAGAAGGCGCTGGTGCGGATTACCAGGGCCTGCGGGTCGGCGTCGAGCACCCGCTGCTCCGCTTCCATCTTGCTGCGCCCGTACACGCCCAGCGGGTTGAGCGCGTCCGACTCGACATACGCCGCCCCCTTGCTGCCGTCGAACACCAGGTCGGTGGAATAGGTCATGAAGCGCAGCTGGTGGCGGATGCAGGCCAGCGCCAGCACGGTCGGCCCCAGCGTGTTCTCGCGCATGCAGCGCTCGGCGTCGCCCTCGGCGTCATCGACTCGGACGTAGCCGCCCGCATTGATGATGGCCCAGGGCCGGAAGCGATTGACAGCCGCTTCCACCGACTGCGGGTCGGTGATGTCCATTTCCTGGCGCGTCAGCACGTGGTAGGACAGGTTGCGCTTGTCGCAGATGCGGGCGAAGGCCGAACCGAGGGTGCCGGTCGCGCCGGTGATCAGGATAGGCTGCACCACGTGCGATTTGAACTGGCTGCGGATCGCAATGTCGGCCACCGCGGTGCGGGTCGCCACGGGTTTGCACAGGAAGCGTCCGGGACGGCGCCACCAGCCTTCGCCCTGCAGCACGGGGCTGGTGAGCGGGCGGTTGGTGGCGAGTTCGCGCATCAGGGTGGCGAGCGCCGTCGGGCGCGGCTCGCCGCCGCGCACGTCGAACGGGCCCGGTTCGTAATAGCCGCGGCATTCGGTCACCAGGCAGTTCCAGTCGTAGGAGCCGAGCAGGGCCCAGACGGTGACGGCGCGCATGTCGGCGCCCTGCTGGCGCGCCTTGCGTGCGGCATTCCAGATCTCCACCAGCCAGCGCAGCTGGTCTTCGCGGTTGGCGTCGATGTGGGCTTCGGTGATGGCGATCGGCAGGCGGTAGCGCTCCCAGGTTTCCATCAGCAGCGGTGCGATGCCGGGCGTCGGCGTGGCCAGCGCGCGCGGGGTTTCGATGTCGGCATGCGGCACGCCGCGGTACACGTGGCGGCGCGATTCGGGATAGCGTTCCGGCCGGTGGTCGAGCCAGCGTTCGCTGGTCGCGTAATAGTTGACGCCCATGATGTCGGGCGGGCAGGGGTTGTCGCGAAACCAGAGCAGTTCTTCGGCCGTCGCATCCGACTCGAGCAGGTAGTTCCAGAGCGCGTGCTGCTCGTCGACCATCCCGCACAGCAGGTCCCAGGCCAGCCAGCGGCGGTCGTTGAAGAAGGTCGCGATCTCTTCCATCTCCGGGGTGCCATAGGTCTTGGAGAGGTCGTCGGTCTGCACCAGCTTCGCATCCGGATTGACGGCGCGGATCGCGCGCATGCAGAGCACGGTAGCGCGGCACTGGTTGAGGAGGGCGCGCACGAAGGTGGCTTCGTCGCCGCCATGGGGGTACCAGACGCCTGCCAGGCCGGAAAAGCGCGCCGTGGTCAGTGGTTCATTGACCGGGGTGTAGTACTCGACCCAGGGGTAGCGTTGGGCTACCGCACCGGCGTACTCGGCGAGCTTTTCGGGAAAGGCGGGATCGACCAGGCTGGTATGCCTCGGTCCGCTGCCATGGTGGATCAGGCCGACGATCGGGGTGACCCCCAGTTGCTGCAGTGCCGGCAGGCGCTCGTCGGGCCAGGACCAGTCGGCTGAATCGATGCCATCGGGTGCAGTGCGTTCCCAGAGTACCGGGTAGCGGATCGCCTTGATACCCAGCGAAGCGAAGCGCTCGATGTCCTGCAGGCGTTCAGCGTGTCCATTGCGTTCCATTTGGCTGAAGTAATTGTCGCGTACGCGGTTGACCGTGCATTCCAGTCCGCCCCAAAGCGCCAGCTCGGTATTATTCGTTGCCGTGCCTGCCGGTTGGGAATTCATCTGTGTGTTCATGTTCTGACCCGCGTTTATTGAGACAGGCACCAGCCTAATTGGCGAGTGCGACGGGTTGTGTGAAATAGCGCACATATAAAGGCTATTTCGGACAAGTCCTACTTTCTGTAGGCAATATCTCAGTTTTTGGGGCTAAATTCTGCTATCTGGAAATTTCTACTGGCATCGGGAAATGCCGGGGTGCGCCACGTGGCAGTGGGTTTGGGCGAGAATACGGTCACAGGAGGAAGCAATGTATATGGTGTATTGGACTGTCGTCGAAGGCGACAAGTGCACGCCGCACGAGAAATTGTTCGACACTGCGGACATGGTGGCGGCGATGCAGCAGATGGAAGTGCTGCGCAAGCGCCAGCGCGATGGCGAGGGCGTGCGCTTCATCACGATGGCGTCCGAGCACCCGGACCTGGTCGGCCATCCCGGCGTGGACGTCACCGGCGCCGATTACAACTGGAAGAAGCGGCGCCGCTGACTGGTCGCCGGTGTCAGGCCGGCGGCCTGCTTTGTGGCTGCTTGTTCGCATGCCGCAACCCGTAGGGTGGGCAAGTTCCTTGCCCACGCGTTCAAACCTGGCTAATGCTGCCTGTGCGGCTGTTCTTGCTTTGATTGAACGCGTGGGCAGAATCTGCCCACCCTACGGTATCGTGGCTACGCTAGCTGCTTGCCCGCATTGCCGCAACCGACGAAAACCCGCGCCGTTACGCCGGCAACCCAAACGCCTCGGCAATCGACACCACCTCCCCCGTCCCGTTGGCATCATACCCAGGCAGCGCCGCCACCTGCTTGTGATACGACGGCGCCCGCATCAGCTCCAGCAGCTGCCCCATGGCCGGTTCGTCGAGCGCTTCGCGGCGCACCGCGAAATAATAGACCTCGCGCACCAGCGGGATGAAATCGAGCTTGAACTGGGCGGCTGCCGCGCGCATGCCGACGCCGGCGTCGGCCATGCCGCTGGCGATATAGGCCGCCACCGCGGAATGGGTGAACTCGGCGCTGTGGAAGCCCTGGATGGCATCGACCGGCAAGCCCTCGTCCGCCAGCATCATCTCGAGCAGCATGCGGGTACCGGAGCCGGCCTGGCGGTTCACGAAGCGCACGCCGGGGCCGGCCAGGTCGGCCAGGCCGCGCAGCCCGAGCGGGTTGTCGCGTGCCGTGATCAGGCCCTGCTCGCGGCCCGCTACCCGCAGCAGGCAATGCTGGTTCGGGTCGAGCCAGCGCAGGTACCAGGCCGCGGTCTGTTCCTGGAAGCGGCCAATCGGGACGTGGAAACCGGCCAGGTCGCATTCGCGCCGGGCCAGCGCCACCACCGCATCGGTACTGGTGCGGTAGCGCGAATCGATCGCCAGGGCGTCGCGGTCGACGCAGCCCATCAGGGCTGCCACCGCGAAGCCGTGGCTGGCGTCGAGCCGCAGCGCGCGCATCCGGCCAGCCGTGATGCGCACCAGTTCCGCTTCCAGTTCCGAGGCCAGGCTTTGCAGCGTGGGCGACAGGCGCGCGGCAATGCGGCGGTCGGCCCAGACCAGCTTTTGCGCCAGCGGCGTGAGCACCGTGCCGCGTCCGCGCCCGGTTTGCAGCAGCTGCTGGCCGAACAGCTGTTCGGCCGCGCGCAGGAGTCCCCAGGCATAGCGGTAGGACAGCTTCACCGACTTGGCTGCCTGCGCGATCGAGCCGGTGTCCTGGATCGACAGCAGCAAGCCCAGCAGGTCGCCCGTGTCCAGCGGCGCCTCTCCCTTGATGCTGATTTCCCAGTGCGGGCGGATGTGAATGTTAAGCATATGCTCAAAATAACCTATTTCTAGCTAGAAAACATCATGTTAGTCTCGCCGAAATAACAAAATTTGACGAAATAATATGCTTTAAAAAGCATATTCCGATACTATAAAAATCTGGAGACAACATGTCTGTACTGAGTTTTCTTGACAAAGAACACACTATCGCGGGGCCGGGCTTCAACCGCTGGCTAGTGCCCCCTGCGGCGCTTGCGATCCACCTCTGCATCGGCATGGCCTACGGCTTCTCGGTGTTCTGGCTGCCGCTGTCGAAAGCGCTCGGCATCAGCGAATCGCTGGCCTGCCCGGCCGATATGGGCTTCATGGCGCAAGTCTTCGCGACCAGCTGCGACTGGAAGATCTCGATGCTGGGCTGGATGTATACGCTGTTCTTCGTCTTCCTGGGCCTGGCGGCCTGGCTGTTCGGCGGCTGGCTCGAGCACGCGGGTCCACGCAAGGCCGGCCTGGTGTCGGCGCTGTGCTGGTGCGGCGGCCTGGTCATTTCGGCGCTGGGTGTCTATACCCACCAGATCTGGCTGATGTGGCTCGGTTCCGGCGTCATCGGCGGCATCGGCCTCGGCCTGGGCTACATCTCGCCGGTGTCGACCCTGATCAAATGGTTCCCGGACCGCCGCGGTATGGCGACCGGCATGGCCATCATGGGCTTCGGCGGCGGCGCCGTGATCGGCGCACCGCTGGCCGACAAGCTGATGAAGCATTTCGCTACCGCCAACTCGGTCGGCGTCTGGGAAACCTTCCTGGCCCTGGCTGCGATCTATTTCGTCTTCATGGTGGCCGGCGCGATGACCTACCGCGTGCCCGCCACCGGCTGGAAGCCGGAAGGCTGGACCCCGCCGGCCCCGAACGCCAACACCATGATCACCACGCGCCACGTACACGCCAGCCGCGTCTGGGGCATCCCGCAGTTCTGGCTGATCTGGGGCGTGCTGTTCCTGAACGTCTCGGCCGGCATCGGCATCCTGGGCATGGCCTCGCCACTGCTGCAGGAAGTGTTCGGCGGACGCCTGATCGGCGTCGACCTGGGCATCAACGACCTCGATGCGGCGCAGAAGAGCCAGATCGCGGCGATTGCCGCCGGCTTTACCGGCCTGCTGTCGCTGTTTAACATCGTCGGCCGCTTCGGCTGGGCATCGTGCTCCGACTACATCGGCCGCAAGGCGACCTACTTCATCTTCCTGATCCTCGGGGCCATCCTGTATGTGACGATTCCTTCGGCGGGGCATGCCGGCCAGCTGGCGCTGTTCGTGGCCTGCACCTGCATCATCCTGTCGATGTACGGCGGCGGCTTCGCCACGGTGCCGGCCTACCTGGCCGACCTGTTCGGCACCCAGATGGTCGGCGCGATCCACGGCCGCCTCCTGACCGCCTGGGCGGTAGCCGGCGTGGTCGGTCCGCTCCTGATCAACTACATCCGCGAGTACCAGATCGCCAACGGCGTGCCGAAGGCGCAGGCCTACGACGTGACGATGTATGTGCTGACCGGGCTGGTCGTGATCGGTATCGGGCTCAATGCGATGATCCGTCCGCTGGACAACCGCCACTTCATGACCGACGATGAACTGGCCGCCGAAAAGAAGCTGGCGCGCGAGAAGGAAGTCACCGCCACCAGCGGTGTGCGCGCCGCCGGCCGCAGCGCGGTCGCCGCCGCCAACAAGCCGGCCGTGACGGCGTTTGCCTGGATGGCGGTTGGCATTCCCCTGATGTTCGGTATCTGGGTGACGCTGCAGAAGGCGTCGGCGATGTTTAATTGACGTCTGCTCAGGCGTGATTTGAACGCGTGGGCAGGAAACCTGCCCACCCTACGAGTCGCCGCAACTCGTAGGGTGGGCGTAAAACAGGCCACTGGACTGTTTTACCTACCCACGCGTTCAACCATCGTATGAATTGCCGCGACGCTGGCAACAAACGAATTAACGCAACATCGAACAATTGAATTAACGCAACATCGAACAATTGGGACACCCCATGAACCACCCCATCATCCCCATCGCCATCTCCGGCGCGACCCGCCAGCGCAAGCGCGAAGCCCCCAAGGGCCGCCGCGTCGATCCGCAAGCCTTGAGCGAGGTCCAGGCCCTGCTCGGCACCGAATCGCGCCAGCCCGACCTCCTGATCGAGCACCTGCACAAGATCCAGGACCATTTCGGCTGCCTGTCGAGCCGGCACCTGGCCGCACTCGCGCAGGAGATGCGCCTGGCGCAGACCGAGGTCTACGAGGTCGCCACCTTCTACCACCACTTCGACGTGGTGAAAGAGGGCGAGGCCGCGCCTGCCGCGCTGACCGTGCGCGTGTGCGCCGGGCTGTCGTGCGAGATGGCGGGCGCCGCGGCGCTGCTGGAGAAACTGCCGGCGTTGCTGGGCCGCGAAGTGCGCGTGCTGGAAGCACCCTGTATCGGGCGCTGCGAACAGGCGCCGGCGGCGACCGTGGGACAGCATGCGGTGCCGCATGCGAGCGTGGAAAAATTGGTGGCCAAGGTGGCGCGCGGCGAAACGCGCGACGCGCCAGGGGGCCACGTCGACTACGCCGCCTACCGCGAGGGCGGCGGCTATGCGCTGCTGCGCGCCTGCATCGCGGGGCAGCACGACGTCGAACAAGTGATCGGCACGCTGGAAAGTTCCGGCCTGCGCGGCCTGGGCGGCGCCGGCTTCCCGCTGGGACGCAAATGGCGCATCGTGCGCAACGAGGCAGGCCCGCGCCTGATGGCGATTAACATCGACGAAGGCGAGCCGGGCACCTTCAAGGACCGCGTCTACCTCGAAGGAGACCCGCACCGCTTCCTGGAAGGCGCGCTGATCGCCGCCTGGGCGGTCGGCATCGAGGCCATCTATATCTACCTGCGCGACGAGTACCACGGCTGCCGCAGCATGCTGGAAGCCGAACTGGAACAGCTGCGCGCGGATCCGCCGGTGCAGGGCATGCCGCCGATTATCCTGCGCCGCGGCGCGGGCGCCTATATCTGCGGCGAAGAGTCGGCCATGATCGAATCGATCGAGGGCAAACGCGGCATGCCGCGCCTGCGTCCACCCTACGTGGCGCAAGTGGGCCTGTTCGGCCGGCCGACGCTGGAACACAATTTCGAGTCGCTGCACTGGGTGCGCGAGATCCTGGAGCGCGGCGGCGACTGGTTCGCCGGCTTCGGCCGCAACGGCCGCCGTGGCCTGCGCTCGTTCTCGGTCTCGGGCCGCGTGAAGCAGCCGGGCGTGAAACTGGCCCCGGCCGGCATCACGATTGTTGAACTCATCGAGGAGTTCTGCGGCGGCATGCAGGACGGCCACGAGTTCTACGCCTACTTGCCGGGCGGCGCCTCCGGCGGCATCTTGCCGGCATCGATGGGCGACATCCCGCTCGACTTCGACACGCTTCAGCCCTATGGCTGCTTCATCGGCTCGGCCGCGGTGGTGGTGCTGTCCAACCACGACAGCGCGACGGCCGCCGCGCGCAACACGCTGGCCTTCTTCAAGGACGAATCCTGCGGCCAGTGCACGCCCTGCCGCAACGGCACCGCCAAGGCACTCGACATCATCCGCAAGCCGGTATGGGACGTGCCGCTGCTGGGCGAGCTGTCGCAGGTGATGCGCGATGCATCGATCTGCGGCCTCGGCCAGGCGGCGCCGAATCCCTTCGACTGCGTCATCAAATACTTCCCGCACGAGCTCGCGCAGCCCGTGACGAACCCATTGGTGCAACCATGAACGCGATGACCCCTACCGTTACATTCGAACTCAATGGCCGCCAGGTGGCGGCCCTGCAGCACGAGTCCCTGATCGAGGTCGCGGCGCGCGAAGGCGTCGAGATCCCGCGCCTGTGCTACAAGGAAGGTTACGAAGCCGTCGGCAACTGCCGCTCCTGCATGGTCGAGATCGACGGCGAACGCGTGCTGGCGCCATCCTGCTGCCGTGCCCCGGTCGCCGGCATGAAGGTCCGCACCGACAGCCCGCGCGCCCTTGCGGCCCAGAAGATGGTGCTCGAGCTCCTCATGTCCGACATGCCGGAAGCCGAATACACCCGCAAGAACGAAGTCGACATCTGGGCCGGCAAGCTCGGCGTGGGCAAGCCGCGCTTTGCCGCGACCCGCGCGCAGCCGCAGATCGACGCCACCCATGCCGCCATCACCGTCAACCTGGATGCCTGCATCCAGTGCACCCGCTGTGTGCGCGCCTGCCGCGACGAGCAGGTGAACGACGTGATCGGCCTGGCCTTCCGCGGCGAGAATGCCAAGATCGTGTTCGACCAGGACGACGCGCTGGGCGCCTCCACCTGCGTGGCCTGCGGCGAATGCGTGCAGGCCTGCCCGACCGGCGCCCTGATGCCGGCGCGCGAAGTGGCGCTGAACATCCCCGACAAGCAGGTCGACTCGGTCTGCCCTTACTGCGGCGTCGGCTGCCAGCTGACCTATAACATCAAGGACAACAAGATCCTGTTCGTGGAAGGGCGCAACGGCCCGGCCAACCTGGGGCGCCTGTGCGTGAAGGGCCGCTATGGTTTCGACTATGCGCACCACCCGCACCGCCTCACGAAACCGCTGATCCGCCGCGAAGGCATGCCGAAGACCGGCGACTTCACGATGGACCCGGACCGCGTGCTGGAAGTGTTCCGCGAAGCCAGCTGGGAAGAAGCGCTGGCGCTGGCCGGCGGCAAGCTGGCGCGCATCCGCGACACCCATGGCGGCAATGCGCTGGCCGGCTTCGGCTCGGCCAAGGGCAGCAACGAAGAAGCTTATTTGTTCCAGAAGCTGGTGCGCACGGGCTTTGGCACCAACAACGTCGACCACTGCACCCGCCTGTGCCACGCCTCTTCGGTGTCGGCCCTGCTGGAAGGGATCGGTTCGGGCGCCGTCTCGAACCCGGTGATGGACGTGACCCGCGCCGAGGTGATCGTCATCATCGGCGCCAACCCGACCGTGAACCACCCGGTGGCCGCCACCTGGATCAAGAACGCGGTAAAGCTCGGCGCGAAACTGGTCGTGCTCGACCCGCGCCGCTCCGAGCTGGCACGCCACGCACACCGCTACCTGCAGTTCAAGCCGGATACCGACGTGGCGCTGCTCAACGCCATGATGCACGTGATCGTCACCGAAGGCCTGGTCGATGCCGGCTTCATCGCCAGCCGCACCATCGGCTACGAGCAGCTCGAAGCGAACGTGGCCGAGTACAGCCCGGAAGCAATGGCGCCGATCTGCGGCATCGATGCAGAGACCATCCGCTATGTCGCGCGCCTGTACGCGACTTCGAAGGGATCGATGATCCTGTGGGGCATGGGCGTGTCGCAGCACGTGCACGGCACGGATAACGCCCGCTGCCTGATCGCGCTGGCGCTGATGACCGGCCAGATCGGCCGTCCCGGCACCGGCCTGCATCCGCTGCGCGGCCAGAACAACGTGCAGGGGGCGTCGGACGCCGGCCTGATCCCGATGATGCTGCCCGATTACCAGCGCGTCGACAATCCGGTCGCGCGTGCTCGTTTTGAGGCCGCCTGGGGCGCCACGCTCGACCCGAACCCGGGCCTGACCGTGGTCGAGATCATGGACGCGATCGATCATGGCCAGATCAAGGGCATGTACATAATGGGCGAGAACCCGGCCATGTCCGACCCGGACGCCAACCACGCGCGCGCCGCGCTGGCCGCGCTCGAGCACCTGGTGGTGCAGGACATCTTCCTGACCGAGACAGCCTACCTGGCCGACGTGATCCTGCCGGCGTCCGCCTTCCCGGAAAAGACCGGCACGTTTACGAATACCGACCGCCTGGTGCAGCTGGGCCGCCAGGCGATCGACCCGCCGGGCGACGCCAAGCAGGACCTGTGGATCATCCAGCAGATGGCCAACCGCCTCGGCCTGCCGTGGAATTATGGGCACGTGTCGGAAGTGTTCGACGAGATGCGCCACACGATGGCCAGCATCGGCGGCATCACCTGGGAACGCCTGGAGCGCAATGGCGCCGTGGTCTACCCGTGCATGAACGAGGGCGACGTCGGCCAGCCGGTGGTCTTCACCGAGATCTTCCCGCGCGAGGGCGGCAAGGCGCGCTTCGTGCCGGCCGATATCATCCCGGCCGACGAACGCCCGGATGCCGAGTACCCGCTGGTCTTGATTACCGGCCGCCAGCTCGAGCACTGGCACACGGGCAGCATGACGCGCCGCGCCACGGTGCTGGATGCGATCGAACCCGATCCGGTGGCGCTGGTGCACCCGCTCGACATGGAAAGCATGGGCATCCAGCCCGGCCAGCCGATCACGATCGCTTCGCGCCGCGGCGAAGTGGTGCTGTATGCGCGGGCCGACGACAGCTCGCCGGTCGGGGCCATCTTCGTACCGTTCTGCTACTACGAGGCGGCGATCAACCGCCTGACGAATGCGGCGCTCGACCCCTTCGGCAAGATCCCGGAGTTCAAATATTGCGCGATCAAGGTCACGCCGGGCGGGGAGGTTGCGCAGCAAGGGAGCTACGGTGGCGGCCAAATCCTGGCCGGCATGGCACAATTGGCAAGATGAACCATACCGATCTGCCACGCTACCGACCTGAACTGTCAAGCACCAGCGCGCCCCTCACGCACGAGGTGAGCGCGCTGGACGAGCGCGGCCGACCTTCGACCATCGCGATTCCCGCCGAACGCCCGCTCACGGTGTATGTCGACAAGCGCGAGATCGTCACCCTGATGACCTTGGGCGGCGCGCCGGAAGCGCTCACCCTCGGCTACCTGCGCAACCAGCGCCTGGTGCGCGCGATCGAGGACATCGTCTCGATCCAGGTCGACTGGGCGGTCGATGCGGTGGCCGTCAGCACCCGTAACGGCATCGCGGACGTGGAAGAGCGCACCGCGAAGAAGGTCGTCACCACCGGCTGCGGCCAGGGTTCGGTCTTCGGCGGCCTGATGGACGAAGTCGACCAGATCGCGCTCCCTCATGACGCGCGCCTGGCGCAGTCGGTCGTCTACCGCATCGTCGAGACCATCCGCACCCAGCAATCGATCTACAAGCAGGCCGGCTCGGTGCACGGCTGCGCGCTGTTCTCAAGTGACGGCACGCTGCTGTACTTCGTCGAGGACGTCGGCCGCCACAACGCGGTGGACGCCATCGCCGGCCTGATGTGGCTTGACGGCATGAGCGGCGGCGACAAGGTGTTCTATACCACCGGCCGCCTGACTTCCGAGATGGTCATCAAGGGCGCCCAGATGGGCATTCCCTTCCTGCTGTCGCGCTCCGGCACGACCCAGATGGGCCACATGGTGGCGGAAAAGGTCGGCATGTCGCTGCTGGCGCGCTGCTCCGGCAAGCACTTCCTGCTGCTGGCGGGGCACGAACGGCTCGTATTCGAGCCGGAGCTGCTGGAACCCCTCAACGCCCCCATCCACGCCCCCCGGATGGCCTGACCGTGCTGGAAGCCACCTCGCACGCGTTCGCGCTGCTGTTCTCGGGCGACGCGGCCTTGTGGCATATCGTCTGGGTCTCGCTCAAGACCAGCATCATCGGCCTGCTGCTGGCGGCGCCGCCGGCCGTCTTCCTCGGCTACGTGATCGCGCTGCACCGTTTCCCGGGCCGCCGCCTGGCGATCTGGCTGGCGCAGGCCGCGCTCTCGCTGCCGACCGTCCTGATCGGCCTGCTGCTGTATTTGCTGCTGTCGCGGCGCGGGCCGATGGGCGGGCTGGAATGGCTGTTCACCCAGCAGGGCGTGATCCTGGGCCAGATGATCATCGGCCTGCCGGTGCTGCTGGCCTTCACGCTGGCGGCGGTGCAGGCAGCCGATCCGCGCTATGCCGAAACCGCCGTCGCGCTGGGCGCCTCGCGCTGGCGCGTGATGATGACCGTGCTGCACGAAGCGCGCTACGGTGTCATGGCGGCGGTGATCAGCGGCTTCGGGCGCGTGATTTCCGAAGTGGGCTGCGCCTTGATGGTAGGCGGGAATATCGAAGGCCAGACCCGCACCATCACCACCGCGATCGCACTCGAGACCAGCAAGGGCGAGTTCGCGCAAGGCATCGCGCTGGGCATCGTGCTGGTGGCGCTGGCGCTCGTGATGAATGGCGCGCTGGTGCTGCTGCAGGGCGAAGCGCATGCGGCCGGAGGGAGGCTGTGAACCAGGCTGTGAACCACGCTCTGAAGCCGGCTGCGGGCGCGCTCCTGACCGTGCACGGGCTGCGCAAGCGCCATGGCGAGCGCACCCTGTTCGACATCGACACGCTCGCCATTCAAACGGCCAGCGCCTATGTGCTGACCGGCGTAAATGGGGCCGGCAAGTCGACCCTGCTGCGCACCCTTGCGGGCCTGGAACGCTGCGATGCCTGCTCGGTCGAATTCGATGGCCGGCACCTCCCGCTCTACCCGTACCCGCCGGCGCTGCGCCGCGCCATCGTCTTCGTGCACCAGCACCCGATCCTGTTCTCGACCAGCGTGTTTCACAACATCGCCTACGGCCTGCTGGCGCGCGGCGAAAGCCGGCGCAGCGTGGCGCCCGCGGTGGAAGAAGCGATGGAATGGGCCGGCGTGGCGCACCTGCGCGATACCGACCCGGCCCGCCTGTCGGGCGGCGAAAAGCAGCGCGTGGCGCTGGCCCGGGCGCGCGTGTTGCAACCGCGCCTGCTGCTGCTGGACGAGCCCACCGCCAACCTCGATGGCCCGGCGCGCGAACAGGTGATGGCCCTGATCCCGACCCTGCTCGATGCAGGCAGCAGCGTGGTGATGGCCTGCCACGACCGCGACCTGATCGGGCTGCCCGGCATCCAGCGCCTGAAGCTGCGCGACGGACGCCTCGAACTTCGTTAAACGATTTGCCGACCAACCAGGAGAACACCATGCAACGCCGCATCTTTACCATCGTCCTCTCAAGCCTCTTCCTGTCCGCGCCGCTGGCGCAGGCCCAGGACGTCATCAAGCTGTCGACCACCACCAGTACCGAGAACTCCGGCCTGCTCAAGGTCCTGCTGCCGGCCTTCGAAGCGAAGACGGGCAGCAAGGTGCACGTGATCTCGGTTGGCACCGGCAAGGCGCTCGAACTGGGCAAGAACGGCGACGTCGACGTGACGCTGGTGCATGCGCGCGCGCTCGAGGATAAATTCGTGGAGGAGGGTTGGGGCGTGGACCGGCGCGACGTGATGTACAACGACTTCATCGTGGTCGGCCCTGCGAACGACCCGGCCGCAATCAAGGGCGGCAAGGACGTCATTGCCGCATTCCGGAAGATCGCCGCCAGCGGCACCCGCTTCATTTCGCGCGGCGACAATTCCGGCACCGACGTAATGGAGAAGGGCTACTGGCAAGCAGCGGCAAGCAAACCGGCGGGCGCCAGCTACGTGTCGGCCGGCCTGGGCATGGGCGAAGTACTCAACATGGCCGCCGAAATGCGCGCCTATACGCTGACCGACCGCGCCACCTATGGCGCCTACCGCGCGAAAACCGGCCTGGCGGTGCTGGTGGAAGGCGACAAGCGCATGTTCAACCCCTACGGGATCATCGCGGTCAATCCGGCGAAGCACAAGGGCGTGAACTACAAGGGCGCGAAGGCCCTGATCGACTGGATCACCTCGGCGGACGGACAGGCGCGCATCGCCGCCTTCCGGCCGGAAGGCGAGCAGCTGTTCTTCCCGTCTGCCAGCCGCTGAACCTGGCCGCGGCTGCGACAGAGTCGATTCATTCGCACAGCCGCGGATTCCCGGGCAGCACGCCGTTATAGGGGGCCGCCTTGTCGCCGATGACGATGCCGCGTCGGTGATCCCGAAGCGGCGGATCTGCCGGCTGTGCTTGCTGCCGCATACCTTGTCCAGACATCAACGGCGTGGAAGGCCGTCGGTGGTCCACCGTCCGGCGCCAGCAGGTTGATCATCTTGGCAAGCAGCTCGTCCCTTATCGGCATGATGTCACGCAACGGCTGCTAAGGCCCGATGACGATGAAGCTTTCCCGTCCGGTCCGGTGAAAGATGTGTTCAGGACAGGATTTTATCCGCTCGCAGGGGCGGCGGAGGCATCGGCGGGCGGCGAAATGATGGGAAGGTGCATGGACACCGCCGTACCATGCGTCCTGTCGCTGGTGACGGACAAGCTGCCGCCGTGGGGCGCGAGGCGTTCTTCCAGCTCGAACAGGCCGTAGCTGCTGGACCGGCGCGGCGCGGACGGGTCGAAGCCGATGCCGTTGTCGGACACGACCATCTCGAGCGCGCCGTCCGTGACGCCCAGCACCACCGTGACGCGGCTGGCCAGGGAATGGCGAAACACATTGTTCAGGCATTCCTGCAGCACGCGGCAGACGGTGAGCACGGTTTCCTCGTCGAGCTCCAGGTTGGCGATTGCCGAGGCCTCCAGCTGGCAGTCAATGCCGCTGGCCCGGATGAATTTGCGTACTTCCATGGCCAGCGTGGCCTGCAGTCCCAGCTCGAGGCCGGTGGGTCGCAGGTCTCCCATCAACTGCTTGACCGTCCGCAGCGTCGTGTCGACATTGTCGAGCGCGGCGCCGACCCAGTCATGCAGGCGCCCGTGGCGGCTGGCCGTATGCTGGTACAGCATGACGATGTCGATGCGCAGCGCCAGCAGGTTCTGGGCGAGGGTGTCGTGGATTTCGCCTGCGATCCGCTTGCGCTCGGCTTCGCGGTTGGCGAGCTGGTGGGCCAGAAAGTCATGCAGCTTTTGCTCGGAAACGCGCAAGGCATTTTCCGTATGTTCGCTGGAGAGGATTTTTTCGACCAGGGCCTGGTTGACCATCATCTGGTCCTGGGTGAGATGCGCCACCGCCGCTTCGAGCGCAGCCGTGGCAGCATCGTGGTTGCTCTCGTTGTGCTCTTGCTCGACAGTATTGCGCTGGCCTTGCGCAGGGGTGTCGCGGCCAGAAAGTTGTGTGCGCATGTGGATGAGCTAGCTGATCAACCGCAAAACATAAACTGACGAAATCGAGTACCGCTCCCTGACCCTAGGCGTAATGGGATGCCAAGTCAAGCACAGCCATAAGCGTCGGTGTGGTTCATGCGGTATGCATGAAAGTGGCAAAAATGGCATCTACAGCACTGCGTCGTGGTGCGCATGTTACCTACAGTTATCGGCGAAGACACAATGCTGCTACTGATGTAAGATGCCGGCATGGTCAAAAAAGCCCTGATTGTCGATGATATGCCGCTCGACGTGGAATTGACGCGGCGGGTATTGCAAAGTTGCGGCGGGGAACATGAAATCGTGGTGGCGTCGGATGGGGAAGAAGCGCTGCGCGAACTGAACCAGGCCCACGATTTCGATGTCGTCCTGCTCGACCTGAAACTGCCGAAGGTCGACGGCTTCGAAGTCCTGAAAGAAATCTCTTCCAAACCCTTCCTGTCCGATATACCCGTGATCGTCCTGTCGGACACCAGGGACGAAACAGACCGGATGCGCACCCGGATGCTCGGCGCCTGCGAATTCGTGGAGAAGGCCATGGACTACGCCGAGTTCAACGCAAACCTCAGGCGCACGCTGGCCCAGTATGGTTTTTGCCCCGCCTGAACGGCTATATTTTCGCCACAGTTAATTACTTTTGGTTAATTGTTGGTGAGTAAATATAGTCGGCATGGCATACTTCCGTCGTCCCTATATCGGTGCCCACTCTTCATGTCATTCGTCCGCAAGCCCGTGAACCTGGCCGGTTCCACCCTCACGCATTCCTGCCACGCCTGTGCCTTTTTCCATAGCAAGGAAGAAGAGTACGGCGTGCTCATGCCTTTCATCCAGGAAGGGTTCGAGAACGGCGACCGCGCCTTCCACATCGTGAGCCAGGCGCAGCGTGGCGCCCATATGGAGCGCCTGCAGGCGGCGGGTATCGATACCGCCGCGGCGGAAATGCAGGGGCAGCTCGAAGTCCGGACCTGGGACGAAACCTACCTGCAGGATGGCCATTTCAACCAGCACCGCATGATCGAGACCTTGCTCAAACTGATTGCACCAGAAAATTCCCCGCCCGGAAAAATATCGCGCAATATCGCCAGCATGTCGTGGGCACTGGAAGACCGGCCCGGCGCCGGCGACATCGTCGAATACGAAGCGCGCCTGAACCAGGCGCTCCCCGCGCAGCACGATCCGGTGGTCTGCACCTATGACCTGTCCCAGTTCGATGCCACGGTCGTGATCGACATCCTGCGCACGCACCCGATGGTCATCATTGGCGGCATCCTCCAGGAAAATCCGTTCTTCATTCCGCCTGAACAAATGATTGCGGAGCTGGAAGCGCGCAAGGCAGCGGGTACTGCCCAGCCTGGTGCGGCCAGCTGACACTGCACGACCGGTATGAACACTCAAGGAAAGCACGACCCAGAGGCCGACAGCCTGCGGCAAACCACGCGCGACCTCGTCGCCATGACGACGCTGCCCGCCATCTGGGGCGATCTCCCGCCCGCCGGCGTGGTCGAGAGCCTGGCCGGCGTCCTGCTGAAAACACTGGACCTGGACCTGGCCTACATCCGCTTGTGCGGCCGCGGCGACATCGGCGAGATCGAGGTGGTGCGCAGCAGGCACAAGGGTGCCGAGGCGCAGTTCCTGCCGGCGGCGCGTACCATGCTGGAGGGCGCACAGGCTGCGCGGGGAGAACAGGCGACGGCGACGATGCCCGACCCCGCCGGTGGACAAGTCCTGCGCGTGAGCGTGACCCGGTTCGGGATCTCGGGCGAGATCGGCACGATCCTCGTCGCTTCCCCACGGCCCGGTTTCCCGTCCGAGAACGAGCGCCTGCTGCTGGGCGTCGGCGCCAACCAGGCGACCGTCGTGCTGCAGCGCCACCAGGCCGAGCGCGCACTCAGACGCAGCGAGTCGCGCTTCCTCGACCTGGCGGACGCGGCGCCCGCGATGCTCTGGGTCACGGAGCCGGACGGCAACTGCTCCTTCCTGTCGCGCGGATGGTATGAATTCACCGGGCAAAGCGAGGAAGAGGGCCTGGGGATCGGCTGGACCTCGGCCATCCACCCGGACGACCGCACAGCGGCGACACTGGCCTTTCAGGACGCCAACGAGCGCAAGGCCGAATTCAGCCTCGAGCACCGGGTCTTGCACGTGGATGGCAGCTACCGCTGGGTCATCGATGCGGGGCGCCCGCGGTTCGCTGCCGCCGGCAACTTTCTGGGATTCGTCGGCAATGTCCTCGACATCAGCGACCGCAAGCAGACGGAGCAGGCACTGCACGACACGCGGAACATGCTGTCCGCAGTGTTCGAGGCGCTGCCGGTCGGCGTGGCCGTGATCGACCACGCAGGCGCTTTGCTGCTGTCCAACCAGGAGATGCACCAATACCTGCCCGCCAGGGTCTCGCCAACCCTCGACGAGGCGCGCTATGGCCGCTGGCAGGCCTTCCATGAAGACGGCCGCCCTTATTCGCCCCAGGACTTCCCGGGTGCGCGCGCCCTGCGTGGCGAGCGGGTGGTGCCGGGTATCGAAGCGCGCTACACGCAGGACGACGGCAGCGAGATCTGGACCCAGATTGCCGCGGTGCCGCTGAAGGACAGCGCCGACCTGCCCAAGGGCCAGGTCTCGATCGTGACCAACATCGATGCCTTCAAGCGAACCGAAGCGGCGCTGCGCCAGGCCGAAACCCGGCAGCGCGCCCTGTTCGACGAGGTCGCCAAATCGAACCGCAACCTCAGCGAGTTCCTGGCGGTGCTTGCGCACGAGTTGCGCAATCCGCTGGCCCCGATCCTGACCGGCCTGGAAATCATGCGCATGCGCGCAGACAGCCTGGACACCGTCAGCAACGTGCGCGGCATCATCGAACGACAGGTCAAGCAGCTGTCGCACCTGATCAACGACCTGCTGGACATCGCCCGCGTCACCAACGGGAAAGTCGAGATCAAGAAGGAAGCGGTCGACCTGAAGGTCATCGTCGCCAACGCCGTGGAAACCAGCCTGCCGCTGATCGAGAAAGGCCGCCATGCGTTCAGCATGACGCTGCACGATGCGCCGCTGCCGGTGCACGCCGACGCCACCCGCATTGCCCAGGTGGTCGGCAACCTGCTGACGAACGCGGCGAAGTACACGCCGCCAGGCGGCCAGATCGCCTTGAGCGTCGTGCGGGACGGTAGCGAAGCGATTATTTCGGTGACCGATAACGGCATCGGCATTCCGGCCGAATCCCTGGAATCGGTGTTCGACATGTTCAGCCAGGTCGGCCGCAACATGCATCATTCTCAGGGTGGCCTGGGGATCGGCCTGGCGTTGGTGCGCCAGCTTGTCAGCCTGCACGACGGCACGGTAGCAGCCTGCAGCGAAGGCGCAGGCAAGGGCAGCACCTTCACCGTCAGGTTGCCGCTCGACTCCGGCAAGAACGCCCGCGGCCCCACGCTGGATGCATCCGGCGCCGCCACCGGGGCGGGGAAACGCTTCCGCATCCTGGTGACGGACGATAACGTGGATGCGGCCCTGACCCTGGCCTCGCTGCTCGAGCTTAAGGGCCACGATCTCCGGATTGCGCACGACGGACAGAAGGCGCTGAAGATTGCCGGGGAATTCCAGCCGCATGTCGTGTTCCTGGATATCGGCATGCCGGATATGTCGGGATATGAAGTGGCCCACCGGCTCAGGAAGATCGGGGGCCTGGAGCGCAGCACCATCGTGGCGGTGTCGGGATGGGGCGCGAAGGATGACTTGGCGCGCTCGAAGGAAGCCGGGTTCGACAAGCATTTCACGAAGCCGGTGGCGCCGGCGCGGCTGAATGAGCTCCTGGATGCGCTGCCGGCGCATCCGGTGCCCGACTAAGTGCCGCATTCCCGCGCTGCATTGAGCGCGCGCGGAATCACATCAGGATGACGTCGTACTGCTCCTGGTGATAGCCCTTTTCGACCTGCAGCGAGATGCGCTTGCCGATGAAGTCGCCCAGCATCGCCAGGTGCTGCGATTCTTCCTCTAAAAACAGGTCGATGACTTCCTGCGAGGCGACGATGCGGAATTCGCGCGGGTTGAACTGTTTGGCTTCGCGCAGCAGCTCGCGCAGGATCTCGTAGCATATCGTGCGCGAGGTCTTGACCTGTCCCTTGCCGCTGCAGGCCGGGCAGGGTTCGCACAAGATGTGGGCCAGCGATTCGCGGGTGCGCTTGCGCGTCATCTCCACCAGGCCCAGCGCCGAGAAGCCGCTCACCGACACCTTGGTGCGGTCGCGCGCCAGGGTCTTCTTCAACTCGGCCAGCACCTGGTTGCGGTGCTCGTTGTTTTCCATGTCGATGAAGTCGAGGATGATGATCCCGCCCAGGTTGCGCAGGCGCAACTGGCGCGCGATGGCGTGCGCGGCTTCGAGGTTGGTCTTGAAGATGGTGTCGGCGAAGTTGCGCCCGCCGACATAGCCGCCGGTGTTGACGTCGATCGTCGTCATCGCCTCGGTCTGGTCGACGATCAGGTAGCCGCCGCTCTTCAGGTCCACGCGGCGGCCCAGCGCGCGCAGGATTTCTTCTTCGACGCCGTACAGGTCGAACAGCGGGCGCTCGCCGGTGTAGTGGGCCAGGCGCGCCAGCACGCTCGGCGTGTAGACTTGCGCGAACTCGACCAGCATGTTGAAGTTCTCGCGCGAGTCGATCTGGATGGCGGCAGTCTCGTCGTGCACGAAGTCGCGCAGCACGCGCTGGGCCAGGTTCAGGTCCTGGTAGAGCAGGGAAGTCGGCGGGCGGGTGCGCGCGCCCTGCACGATCGAGCCCCAGGTCTTGCGCAGGTAGTCGACGTCGGCCGCGATGTCCACGTCCGAGGCTTCCTCGGCCTGGGTGCGCACGATGTAGCCGCCTTTTTCTTCCTTCGGCAGCAGGTTCTGCAGGCGGGTGCGCAGCTGGTCGCGGTCGGCTTCCTTCTCGATCTTCTGCGAGATGCCGATGTGCTGGTCTTGCGGCAGGTAGACCAGCATGCGGCCGGCGATCGAGATCTGGGTCGACAGGCGCGCGCCCTTGGTGCCGATCGGGTCCTTGATGACCTGCACGGTCAGCACCTGGCCGTCGAACAGCATCTTTTCGATCGGGGTGGGCGTAGCCGCTGCGGCGCCATCGTGGCTGCGCGCTTCCCAGATGTCGGCCACGTGCAGGAAGGCCGCGCGTTCCAGGCCGATGTCGATGAAGGCCGACTGCATGCCCGGCAGCACGCGCACGACCTTGCCCAGGTAGACATTCCCCGCCAGCCCGCGCGTCAGGGTGCGTTCGATGTGCAGTTCCTGCACCGCGCCCTGCAGGACCAGCGCAACGCGCGTTTCCTGCGGAGTGATGTTAATGAGGATGTCTTCGTTCATGGGACCAGTCGCGCGGTATGGATCAGGGTGCCATGATACACGGTGGGGTGATTCGCCGGGATGCGAACCGTAGGGTGGTCGGCTCCGCCGACCGCGCGTTCAACCGGTCGATGCGTCGCCGCCATGCATGCGTAATTTGAACGCGCGGGCAAGGAACTTGCCCACCCTACGAACTGCCTCAGATCTGATACCCGGCCTTGCGCAGCAAAATCGCCGTCTCGAACAGCGGCAGCCCCATGATGCCCGAGTGGCTGCCTTCGATATGCTCGACGAACAGCGCGGCCAGGCCCTGGATGCCATAGCCGCCGGCCTTGTCGTAAGGCTCCGTCGTGGCGCAGTAGGCCTTGATCTGGGCCGGGGTGAGCTTGGCGAAGCGTACTTCCGACACCTGGGTGATCTGGTCGGTGATGCGCTCGGCCTGGATTGCCACCGAGGTCAGCACCTGGTGAGTGCGGCCGGACAGGCGCTCGAGCATGGCGACCGCTTCCGCATTGTCGGCCGGCTTGCCAAGGATCTCGCCGTCGACCGTGACGGTGGTGTCGGCGGTAAGAATGGGGCGCAGCGGCTGGCGGCGCATTTGCAGGATATTCCAGGCAAACGCGCCTTTTTCCTTGGCCACGCGCGCCACATAGGTGTGCGGGTCCTCGCCCGGCAGGACGTCCTCGCTGAGGTCGATGCCGCGTGCCGGATCGCCGCGCAGCATCAACAGTTCGAATTCCACGCCGACCTGGCGCAGCAGTTCGCGCCTGCGCGGGCTCTTGGAGGCGAGATAGATTTTCTTGTCAGTGAGTTTCATCGAAGTCACACGCGGTGGTACGGATGGTTCTGGGTAATTGACCAGGCACGGTACAACTGTTCCGCGAGCATGACCCGCACGATTCCGTGCGGCAGTGTCATGCTTGAAATGCGGATCATGCCTTCGGCACGGGCTTTCAGTTCAGGGTCGAGCCCGTCGGCGCCGCCGATCAGGAAGGCGGTGTCGCGCCCATCCTGCTGCCAGGCCTCGAGCATCTGCGACAGGCCGACACTAGTCAGGTCCTTGCCGCGTTCGTCGAGCGCAATGATGCGCACGTTCTTCGGCAGCACCGCCTCGATACGCTCGCGTTCGAGCGCCATCGCGGTGGCCGCAGTCTTGCTGCCGGAGCGCTCGACCGGCTTGATTTCCTTGAGCACGATGCGCAGCTCGGGCGGCATGCGCTTCGTGTACTCGCCGAACCCGGATTCGATCCAGGCCGGCATCTTGTGCCCGACTGCGGCAATGATCAGTTGCATATGGTCGGAAAGGCTTACTCTTCAGCCTTCTTCACACGGCGGATCACTTTTTTCACTGGCGCTGCGTCGGCGGGTGCCGCAGCGGCCTTGGCCACGCGCTTCGGCGGCTTGGCCTTGGTTGCTTCGACGGCGGCGATCTCGGTCTTGCTTGGCGCGACCTTGATGGTCTTGCCGACCGGGGCCTTCTTGGCGGCCGGCTTCTTGGCGGCGGAAGTACCAGCGGCTGCACTCGTCTTCGGCACTGCCGAAGCCCGCTTCGCGGCAGGCTTGCGCTCGCGGATCGGCTTGACTTCCGGCTGCTCCTGGGTGGCCGCCAGGTGCTTCGACTTGGCTTTCGGTTCGGCCGCTTCGGCTTCGGCCGTCGACTTGCGCTTGGCCGCGCCCAGCTTGACCGGCTTCTCGCCCCAGATTTCTTCCAGGCGGTAGTACTGGCGGATGGCAGGCTGCATGATGTGGACGATCATGTCGCCCAGGTCGACCAGCACCCATTCGCCGGTGTCTTCGCCTTCCATGCCGACCACGTCGCCACCGGCAGCCTTGACCTTGTCGCGCACCGAAGCGGCCAGCGCCTTGGTCTGGCGGTTCGAGGTACCCGAGACGACGGCGATGCGGTCGAACAGGCTGGTCAGGTGCATCGTGTCGAACACGGCGATTTCCTGGCCTTTGACGTCTTCGAGTGCGTCGACGACGAGGGTTTGTAGTTTCTTGATATCCATTAGCTTTTATATAAGTTATGTTGTTGAATATAGTCTAGCACTTGCGAGGGAAGGCGCGCGCTTATGTCGGCGCCCGTTTTCATCCCCATGCGCAAGGCGTTTCTAACTTGTGTGGCGGAAATATCTACCGCCAATGTCTTTGCGAGGCACACCTTGCCGTATGGGGCAGTGCGTACTTCCGCGGGCGTCGCCAGACGCTGCGAAAGTTCCTGTGCCACCGCTGGAGGCAATTTGTCCTGGTCCAGGTCATAACCCGGGCGTGCAGCCACGCCGAGGTTGCACAGCGCGAACAGCTCATGCCAGTCGCGCCAGGTGTCGAGCTTTTGCAGCTGGTCGGCTCCCATCAGGAAGACGATCGAGGCTGCTGCGCCAAGCTCGGCACGCAATCCGCGCAGGGTGTCGACGGTATACGTCGCGCTGCCGCGTTCGATCTCCTGCAAGTCGATGGTCACGCTGGTCCTCGATCCCGCGAACGGCTGCCCGCCAAACGCCAGTTCGAGCATGGCAATGCGCTGGGCGTCGCTTGCGTGCAGGGCGCTTTTCTGCCACGGCCTGGCCGGCAGGATGCGTAGTTCGTCCGGCTCGAGCAGCTCGGCGAACAGCGCCGCCATGGCGACGTGGCCGTGGTGTACCGGGTCAAAACTACCGCCCAACAGGGCGACGCAACATGTCACGGCGCCAGCCAGTCCCGGTGCACGAGGAAGTCGCTGTACAGCGCAGCCTCGGGACTGCCCGGTTCCGGATGCCAGTCGTAGCGCCATTTCACGACCGGCGGCATCGACATCAGGATCGCCTCGGTGCGCCCGCCCGACTGCAGGCCGAACAGGGTGCCGCGGTCCCATACCAGGTTGAACTCGACATAGCGTCCGCGCCGATAGGCCTGGAAGTCGCGTTCGCGTTCGCCGTAAGGCAGGTCCTTGCGGCGCTGGAGGATCGGCAGGTAGGCATCCAGGAAGCCATTGCCGACGCTCTGCAGCATCGCGAACGAAGCGTCGAAACCCGCTTCGTTGAAGTCGTCGAAGAAGATCCCGCCTACGCCGCGCGGCTCCTTGCGGTGCTTCAGGTAGAAATACTCGTCGCACCACTTCTTGAAGCGTGGATGCAGGTCCTGGCCGTACGGCGCCAGCGCGTCATGGCAAACCTGGTGGAAGTGGCGCGCATCTTCCTGGTTGCCGTAGTAGGGCGTCAGGTCCATGCCGCCGCCGAACCACCAGACCGGATCCTTGCCCTCCGCAGTCGCCTCGAAAAAGCGCACGTTCATGTGCACGGTCGGCGCATACGGATTGCGCGGGTGCAGTACCAGCGACACGCCCATCGCTTCCCAGGCACGGCCGGCCAGCTCCGGACGCGCGGCCGCAGCCGACGGCGGCAGGCTGGCGCCGGTGACGTGCGAGAAGTTCACGCCGCCGCGCTCGAACACATTGCCTTCTTCAATCAGGCGCGAGATGCCGCCACCGCCTTCAGGGCGTTCCCAGGTATCGCGCAGGAAGGGCTTGCCGTCGATGTCTTCGAGGGCCTGCACGATGCGGGACTGGAGATCGAGCAGCCAGGCTTTGACGGCGATAGGATCGGGGGCGGACATGCGTTCGGGGTGGTGTCGGGGAAAAGGAAGGGGCAGATTGTACACCTGCGGGGGTGTTCTTATTATTGTGGTGAACATAACGCTCGTCGAGCGCGGTGTTCTGGCTGTTGCAACGAGGGTGAGGCTGGCGTTGCGCTACGAACTTGGAGTGACCAATGCCAGTGGCATTGGTCACGCCTTCGCGGGAATGACGTTGTTTTAGGACCCGACAGATATAAGCTGGCGATGCTTGTATTGTTAGCTTTAAAACCGTCGTTCCCGCGAAGGCGGGAACCCAATTCTTTAAAAGTACCGCTAACGTCCACGCGGCCGTCAGCGGAACATTACTTCACTTCACCCCACGCCACCCAATATCGCGCCGGTACTGCGCGCCATTGAAGTGGATCTTCTCCACCGTTTCATAGGCCTGCTTCTGCGCCATCTTGACGCTGTCGCCCAGCCCCACGACGCACAGCACGCGGCCGCCGTTCGATTGCAGGGTGCCGCCGGCCTGCGTGGTGCCGGCGTGGAAGGTCACGCATTCCGGCGTCTCGGCCGGGATCCCGACGATGGTGTCGCCCTTGCGCGGGCTGTCAGGGTAGCCGGCAGCGGCCATCACGACGCCCACCGCGGTGCGGCGGTCCCATTCCAGTTCGACTGCATCGAGCGTGCCGCTGCAGGCATGGTCGAGTACCGTCAGCAGGTCGCTCTTCAAGCGCGCCATGATCGGCTGGGTTTCCGGGTCGCCCATGCGGCAGTTGAATTCGAGCGTGCGCGGGTTGCCCTCGGCATCGATCATCAGGCCGGCATACAGGAAGCCGGTGAAGACGATGCCGTCCTTCGCCATGCCCTGGATGGTCGGGTTGATGATCTCGCGCATCACGCGCGCATGCATCGACGGCGTGACGATCGGGGCAGGGGAATAGGCGCCCATGCCGCCGGTATTCGGGCCGGCATCGGCGTCCAGCAGGCGCTTGTGGTCCTGGCTGGTGGCCAGCGCCAGCACGTTCTTGCCGTCGCACATGACGATGAAGCTGGCTTCTTCGCCGGCCAGGAATTCCTCGATCACGATGCGCGCGCCGGCGTCGCCGAAGGCGTTATCGGACAGCATGTGGTCGACCGCGGCATGCGCTTCATCCAGGGACATCGCGACCACCACGCCCTTGCCGGCGGCCAGGCCGTCGGCCTTGATCACGATCGGTGCGCCGTTGGCGTCGATGTACGTGTGCGCGGCGGCGGCGTCGGAAAAGCTCTGGTACTTCGCGGTCGGGATGCCATGGCGCTCCATGAAGGCCTTGGCGAAGTCTTTCGAGCTTTCGAGTTGCGCGGCTTCGCGCGTCGGTCCGAAGATCTTCAGGCCGCGCGAGCGGAACAAATTGACGATGCCGGCGGCAAGTGGCGCTTCCGGCCCCACCAGGGTCAGGGCAATGCCTTCGGCCACCACGAAGTCGGCCAGCGCGGCCGGTTCGGTAATATCAATGTTCACCAGGCGCGGGTCGAGCGCGGTGCCGCCATTGCCCGGTGCGACGAAGATGGTCTGGACGCGTTCCGATTGGGCCAGCTTCCAGGACAGGGCGTGTTCACGGCCGCCAGAGCCGACTACGAGGATTTTCATACGGGCGAATTCCAGCTTGGTTTTACAGCTTATTCTTCAATGACGGCGTTGGTGAAGACTTCCTGGACGTCGTCCAGGTTCTCCAGCGCGTCGAGGAGTTTCTGCATCTTGAGGGCGTCGTCGCCCGTGAAGACGGTTTCGGTTGCAGGCTTCATGATGACTTCCGCCACCTCGGCCTTGAAACCGGCAGCTTCCAGCGCTTCTTTCACGCTGGAGAAGGCGAACGGGTCGCACAGTACTTCGAAACCGCCTTCCTCGTCCTGCACCACGTCGTCGGCGCCGGCTTCGAGGGCCGATTCCATCAGCTTGTCCTCATCCACGCCCGGCGCGAACAGGAACTGGCCGGTGTGCTGGAACATGAAGGCGACCGAACCTTCGGTGCCCATGTTGCCGCCGTTTTTGCTGAAGGCGTGGCGCACTTCGGCCACGGTGCGTACGCGGTTGTCGGTCATGCAGTCGACGATGATCGCCGCGCCGCCAATGCCATAGCCTTCGTAGCGCACTTCTTCGTAGTTCACGCCTTCGAGCTCGCCCGAACCGCGCTGGACCGCGCGGCTGACGTTATCCTTCGGCATATTGGCGTCAGCGGCCTTCTCGACCGCCAGGCGCAGGCGCGGGTTGGAAGCAATGTCGCTCCCGCCCATGCGTGCGGCCACGGTGATTTCCTTGATCAGGCGCGTCCAGATCTTGCCGCGCTTGGCATCGGTGGCAGCTTTCTTATGCTTGATGTTGGCCCATTTGCTGTGTCCAGCCATGTCGAAAATTCCTTAGACGATATTGCAAGAGTGGCCGACATTCTAACATAGGGCCCTCCTGCAAAATCGTCTCCCGATGCCACAGCGACAGCACGAAAAGCTCAGGGGAACATCCTCCACGTGCCCCATGCCACGAGCACCAGCCCGGACACCCAGCCCGCCAGCGAGCCCTCCTTCAGCCGCAGTTCCGACAGCATCAGCAGGCCGACGGCCGCCACCACGCCCGGGTCGCCCGGGCCACCCGCGAGGGGCAGCAGGAGCAGCAGCCAGCAGCAGCCCAGGCAGATGCGCCCGTGTTCCGCACCCTGCCACAGCGCGCCCGCCATGCCGCCGCGCCACTCGGCCAGCACGCCCGGCAGCGGCGTGCGGCAATAGTCCAGGCATTCGTGCTTGGCCGGGGTCCACTGGTAGACGCCGGCGGCGACCATGGCCAGCCCGGCGCCGGCCGGATGCCGCACCGCCAGCGTGGCATCGAGCATGCCTGCGTCGTGCAGGGTCCAGTGGATGAGCGTGACCAGCGCCGCGAAGCCGCACCACGCCAGCAGGCAGCCGCCCGCATACAGTGCGGCAGCAAGGCGCGGCCAGCGCAGTGCTTGGCAGTCTTCGGCAAGGCGGGCATACACGAAGACCGCGCCGGCGGCGGCAGGCAGCATCAGCCCCACGCACAGCCCGGTCCACATCGCGAACACCAGCACCAGCTGCCCGGCGCGCAGCGGGGCAGGCGAGGAGCCGATGAAGTCGCGCAGGGCGCCGCCCGGGGACGGATGCATGCCCTGGAAAGCGAACCATGCCCAGCAGGCGCATACCAGCAGCGTGAGCCAGGCCAGCACCAGCGCGGCCTGCGGGCCCGGGCGCTCAGTGACGACGAACAGGCTCATCGCGAACCTCCACCGCGCCTGCGCTGCCGCACCGGCCGCCGTTCCGCCGCGGGCGCGGGGAGCCGGGAGTCGGTCAGGTCGGTGCTCGGCTCAATATTCCACTTTGCCATCGGGGTCGTCATGCGATCTCTCCTCGTTGTGATTGCTGTGCGATGTTCGACAGCCTGCCGGCGCCGCCGTTCTCCGGCCCCCTCCAGCCTGCCTCCAGCAAACACGGCTGTTCGCTCGTACAATCGTCGGATGAAACCAAGTGCCACCGCCGACGCTGCTGCTCCTTTACCACGCGCGGCCCTCCTCGCCGGATTGTCGATCGCCATCGGTGGCGCCATCCTGTTCTCTACGAAGGCCGTAGTCGCCAAACTGCTGTATCGCTACCACATCGATGCAGTTACTTTGATCGCGTTCAGGATGTTGTTCTCGTTTCCGGTGTTTGCCGCGGTGGCGCTCTGGAAGATGCGGACCCAGCCGCCACTGGACAGCCGCGACCGCTGGCGCATCGCCGGGCTGGGCCTGCTCGGCTATTACCTGTCGAGCTACCTCGACTTCCTGGGCCTGCAGCACATCTCCGTCGGGCTCGAGCGGCTGATCCTGTTCCTGACCCCGACCTTCGTCCTGCTCGCCAACGTGGCGATCTTCAAGCGGCGCGTCAAGCCGATGGAATGGGCGGCGCTGGGACTGGCCTACTGCGGCATCGTGCTGGTGTTCGTGCACGACCTGGCCGGAGGCTCGGGCAGCACCATCCTCGGCTCGCTGCTGGTGCTGGGCTCGGCCGTCGCCTACGCCCTCTACCTGCTCGGCACCGGCGAGATGGTGCGCCGCATCGGCTCGCTGCGGCTGGTGGCCTACGCCATGTGCGTGTCGAGTGTGGCGTGCATCGCCCAGTTCTTCCTGCTGCGGCCCGCCAGCATGCTGGTGCAGTCGCCGGAGGTATACTGGTTGTCCCTCGTGAATGGGGTATTCTGTACGATCTTTCCCGTGTTCATGACCATGGCCGCGGTGCAGCGCATCGGCGCCGCGACCGCCTCGCAGGCCGGGATGATCGGCCCGGTCTCCACGCTCTTCCTCGGCGCGCTGATCCTCGGCGAGCCGGTCACTAGCGTGCAGCTGGCCGGCACCGGCCTCGTGCTCGTGGGGATCTACCTGCTCTCGCTCAAAAAATGACTTCTGCAACCCCACTCCTGGAGAAACCATTGGTGAAGCCACGCCTTGCACTCATCGCGCACGACAAGAAGAAGGACGACATGATCACGCTCGCGGGCGAATACCTTGACTTCCTCAAGGGCTGCACGCTGTCGGCCACCGGCACCACCGGCGGGCGCCTGATCAACGAGCTGGGACTGGCGGTCGACCGCAAGCACTCCGGCCCGGTGGGCGGCGACCTGCAGATTGGCGCGATGCTGGTCGAAGGCGGGATCGATTGCGTGATCTTCCTGCGCGACCCGATGACGCCGCAGCCGCACGAACCCGATATCAATGCCCTGGTGCGCGCCTGCGACGTGCACAACATCCCGTGCGCGACCAATGTCTCGACCGCGCGCCTGGTGCTGTCGCAGCTGGCTGCATCGAACCAAGCCTGAAGGAGTCACACATGATGGTAAAAGCAATCCGCATTGCCGCCACCGGAGGTCCGGAGGTGCTGGAGTATGTCGATGTCGAAGTCGGCGAACCGGGGCCGGGCGAGGCGCGCGTGCGCCACCATGCGATCGGCCTGAATTTCATCGATACCTATTTCCGCAGCGGCCTGTACCCGCTGGCGCTGCCGTCCGGCCTGGGCCAGGAAGCGGCCGGCGTGGTCGAGGCGGTGGGCGAGGGCGTAACCCACGTGGCGCCGGGCGACCGCGTGGTATATGCAGGCGGCCCGGCGGGCGCCTACGGCCAGGCACGCGTCATGCCTGCCCACGTGCTGGTGCGCCTGCCAGACGCGATCTCGTTCGAGACCGGCGCCGCCATGATGCTGCAGGGGCTGACGGTCCAGTACCTGTTCACCAGCACGTACAAGCTGCAGCCGGGCCAGACCATCCTGTTCCATGCGGCCGGGGGCGGCGTCGGGCTGATCGCCTGCCAGTGGGCGCGTGCGCTCGGCGTCAACCTGATCGGCACCGTGGGCTCGGAAGAAAAAGCGGCGCTGGCCAGGGCGCACGGCGCCGCCCACGTCATCAACTACAACACTGAAGACGTCGTGCAGCGCGTGCTGGAAATCACTGGCGGCGCCAAGGTGCCGGTGGTGTACGACTCGGTCGGCAAGGACACCTTCATCCGCTCGCTCGACTGCCTGCAGCCACGCGGCCTGATGGTCAGCTTCGGAAATGCCTCCGGCGCGGTGCCGCCGTTCGCATTGAGCGAACTGGCTTCGCGCGGCTCGCTCTACATCACGCGCCCGACGCTGTTCGCGTATGCCGCCAAGCGCCCGGACCTGGAAGCGATGGCGCTTGAGCTGTTCGGGATGGTGGAGAGCGGCAAGGTGAAGATCGACGTCAACCAGACCTTTGCGCTGGCCGATGCTGCCGAGGCGCACCGCGCGCTGGAAGGCCGCCGCACGACCGGTTCCACGGTGCTGCTGCCATGAGGGATACCGACGACCACCGCCCGGCGCCCAGCCCGGGGCCGGAAGGCGACGGCACGCCGAAGTTCGGGCGCCTGCTGATCGTGCTGGTGCTGGCGGTTTTGCTGGTGGTGGCGATTACGATTGGGTCCGAGGCTTACTTCACCTGATGTCGACCTAGGCTGGGGCTACCTTCATGAGAATTGACGCTCATCGTAGGGTGGGCGGGGTAATTTCGGGCAATGCCCGAAATTACGAACGCCCACGCGTTCAGATCACGGCGCTGCTGCCCGCGCGGCTTTTCTTCCACTGGTTGAACGCGTGGGCAAGGAACTTGCCCACCCTGCGGGTCACTGGCGGAGCGTACTCCACGGTCATAAAAAAATGGGACCTCGCGGCCCCATTTTTCCCGAACTGACTAACAATCAACCATTCTGCTGCTTCAACTCCACCCGCCGTGCCACCCCCGACGGCCCCGGAAAACCTTCGAAGGCACTCTGCACCAGGGCCGGCATCACCGCCGGCGTCGACATCTGCCGGCTGGTGTTGTGCACGGTGACGTCGAACAGGCGCTTGCCGTCTGCCGCCTTGATGCCAACCTGCAGCTCGCGGCGGTACTGGTGCTCGACCGAGACCTGGTAGGCCGGGCTCCAGAACGGATCGTGGACGGGGCTGTACCAGCCACCCCAATACGGATTGTGGAAGCCCCGGTAGCGGCCGCGGTAGGAATAGCGCAGCGGGTGCACCATCGGATGGTAGAACGGCGACATCATCGGTTCGATCACGCGCACCGGCACGTCGGTGGTGACGAAGCGCATCGATACCGACAGCGCCGGCTTGCCCTGGTCGGCGTCGCGGAAACCGAGGCGCGCCAGCTGGCCGCGCACCAGGTCCTGGTAGGCGCGCCATTCCAGCGTGTCGTCCTGCATCGGCGGTGCTTCGAATACGTAGGTCTTGTCGTCGATCTGCGCGGGCCACTGGTGGAAGGTGGTCACATCGCTGCGGATCGTGGTGGCGCAGCCGGCCAGCAGCAGCGCGCTGGCCGCCACGGCGGCGGTCATCAGGCGTTTCATTACTCTCTCCCTGGTCAATACGGACTTGTGCGAGCGTCTAGCGTAGGACTCCTTCCACATTCTCGCAGAATAATTTACTCGCGGTTACTAGGCGTACATTCCGATACATATGCCAAATGGTGCGGGCGCCGGAAAATCTTGTTGGTAAAATAAGCACTTCAACTTCTGTCTTAGCGGACCCTCCCTATGCGCACCGATACGCCCCAGACGATTTACCGGAGTGACTACACTCCGCCGAGCTACCTGGTGGACACCGTGGAACTCGGTTTCGACCTCGACCCCACGCGCACCGTCGTGGCCAACCGGCTGACCCTGCGCCGCAACCCGGACAGCGCCCAGCGCGAGATCGAGCTCTACGGCGAAGACATCGAACTGGTGGCGCTGCGCCTGAATGGCCGGCTATTGCAGGAGGGAGACTACGCGGTCAACGGCTCCCTGCTCACGATCCCGAACACGCCGGAAGAAGCCACGCTCGAGATCGAAACGCTGTGCGTGCCCGAGCAGAACACCACGCTGAGCGGCCTGTACACGTCGAACGGAAATTTCTTCACCCAGTGCGAGGCCGAGGGTTTCCGCCGCATCACCTATTTCCCGGACCGCCCCGACGTGATGGCGACCTACACGGTGATGTTGCGTGCCAACAAGGAGCGCTATCCGGTGCTGCTGTCCAACGGCAATTTGCTGGAAGAGGGCGACCTCGCAGATGGCCGCCACTACGCCAAATGGGAAGACCCGTTCAAGAAGCCGTCCTACCTGTTCGCCCTGGTCGCCGCACAGCTGGTCTGCCAGGAAGAGACCTTCCGCCTTGCAGACGGGCGCGACGCGCTGCTGCAGGTGTGGGTCGAAGAGGGCAACCTCGACAAGACCGACTATGCGATGCAGTCGCTCAAGCACAGCATCCGCTGGGACGAAGAGCGCTACGGGCTCGAGCTCGACCTCGACCGCTTCATGATCGTCGCCACCAGCGACTTCAACATGGGCGCGATGGAAAACAAGGGCCTGAACATCTTCAACACCAAGTTCGTGCTGGCCAACCCGCGTGTGGCGACCGACATCGATTTCCAGGGCATCGAGGCGGTGGTGGCGCACGAATACTTCCATAACTGGACCGGCAACCGCGTGACCTGCCGCGACTGGTTCCAGCTGTCGCTGAAAGAAGGCCTGACGGTCTTCCGCGACCAGGAATTCACCTCGGACATGATCGGCACCGAGCTAGGGCGCGCCGTCACCCGCATCGACCAGGTGCGCACGCTGCGCCAGGCCCAGTTCCCCGAGGATGCCGGCCCGATGGCCCACCCGGTGCGCCCGGACTCGTTCGTCGAGATCAACAACTTCTATACCGTCACCGTCTACGAAAAAGGCGCCGAAGTCGTGCGCATGTACCAGACCCTGCTGGGACGTGAAGGCTTCCGCAAGGGCATGGACCTGTATTTCGAGCGCCATGACGAGCAGGCCGTCACCTGCGACGACTTCCGCCTGGCGATGGCCGATGCGGGCGGGCGCGATTTTACCCAGTTCGAACGCTGGTACAGCCAGGCAGGCACCCCGCAGCTGCGCTTCGAAACCCGCTATGACGAAGCGGCGCAGACCTATGACATCACGCTGTTCCAGAGCTGCCCGGCCACTCCCGGCCAGCCGACCAAGCTGCCCTTCCACATCCCGGTCGCGGTCGGCCTGCTCGATCGCGCAGGGCGCGACATGCCGCTCACCGTGGACGGCAAGGACATGGGCACCACGGCCGTGCTCGAGCTGCTGGAAGAACGGCAGACCTTCGTCTTCACCGGCGTGACCGAACAGCCGGTGGCGTCGGTGCTGCGCGACTTTTCGGCGCCCGTGATCCTGCAGGGCGGCTATACCGACGCCGACCTGCTGCACCTGTTCAACCACGACAGCGACCCGGTCAACCGCTGGGAGGCCGGCCAGCGCCTGGCGATGGGCCGCCTGCTCAAGCTCACCGGCGAAACGGCGGTGGACGCGAAACTCAGCCTCGACGACACCTTCATCGAGGCGATGCGCCGGATGCTGGTCGACGAATCGCTCGACCCGGCCTTCCGCGAACAGGCCTTGCTGCTGCCATCGGAAACCATGATCGCCGAGCAGCTGTCGGAGGTCGACCCGCTGTCCGTGCACGTGGCGCGCCAATTCATGCGCGCCAATATCGGGGCAGCCCTGCGCACCGAGCTGATGGCGCAGTACCAGGCCAACCTGACGCCCGGACCGTACAGCCCGGACGCCGCATCCGCCGGCAAGCGCGCCCTGAAGAACCTGGCGCTGTCCTACCTGAACGCCGCGCCGGACGAGGAAACCATCGCGCTGGCGGCGCGCCAGTGCGTTGATGCCGACAACATGACCGACCGCGCCGCCGCGCTCAGCACCCTGATCCATGCGCGCGCGCCGGAAGCCGAGGCCGAGCTGGCCCGCTTCTACGACGAATTCCAGGGCGAGGCGCTGGTGGTGGACAAATGGTTCGCCATGCAGGCCTCGGCCCCGACCACCGACATCGCCAAGGTGCGCGAGCTGATGCGCCACCCGGCCTTCAACCTGCGCAACCCGAACCGCGCCCGCAGCCTGGTCGCGAACTATTGCATGAACAATGCGGTGCAGTTCCATGCCCCGAATGGCAGCGGCTACCTGTTCTGGGCCGAGCACGTGACATTGCTCGACGGGCTCAACCCCCAGGTTGCCGCCCGCCTGGCACGCGCGATGGACCGCTGGCGCCGTTTCACCCCGAGCCTGCAGGTGCACATGAAGACCGCGCTGCAGCAGGTCGCGGGGCAGCAGCGCCTGTCGAACGACGTACGCGAAGTGGTCACCAAGGCGCTCGCAAATTAACAATAACCCGTAGGGTGGGCGGGTTTCCCGCCCGCGCGTTCAACCAGATCATGCCGAGCCACAACGCATGTTTGGATTGAACGCGCGGGCGGCGAAGCCGCCCACCCTACAACATCCAAACCAAAGGGAATTCATGAAACGCGTCAGCCTCACCCAATACCTGGTCGAAGAACAACGCCAGCACCAGACCATCAATGCCGAGCTGCGCCTCCTGATCGAGGTCGTCGCCCGTGCCTGCAAGCGCATCAGCTATTCGGTCAGCAAGGGCGCGCTCGGCGAAGTGCTGGGCAGCGCCGACACCGAAAACATCCAGGGCGAAGTGCAGAAAAAGCTCGACGTGATCTCGAACGAAATCCTGCTTGAGGCGAACGAGTGGGGCGGCCACCTGGCGGCCATGGCATCGGAAGAGATGGAAACCATCCGCCAGATCCCGAGCCGCTATCCGAAGGGCGAATTCCTGCTGCTGTTCGACCCGCTCGACGGCTCCTCGAACATCGACGTCAACGTCTCGATCGGCACCATCTTCTCCGTGCTGAAGGCGCCGGAAGGCATGGCCGAACCGACCGAGCAGGACTTCCTGCAGCCGGGCACCCAGCAGGTGGCGGCAGGTTACGCCGTGTACGGCCCGCAAACCATGCTGGTACTCACCACCGGCAACGGCGTGCACTGCTTCACGCTCGACCGCGAGATGGGTTCCTGGGTGCTGACCGAGAGCAACATGATGATCCCGGAAACCACCAAGGAGTTCGCCATCAACATGTCGAACAAGCGGCACTGGCACCCGCCGGTGCAGCGCTACGTGGACGAGATGCTGCTCGGCACCACCGGCCCGCGCGGCAAGGACTTCAACATGCGCTGGATCGCCTCGATGGTCGCCGACGTGCACCGCATCCTGAACCGCGGCGGCGTCTTCATGTACCCGGCCGACATGCGCGACCCTGCGTCGCCGGGCAAGCTGCGCCTGATGTACGAAGCCAACCCGATGGCGATGATCGTCGAACAGGCCGGCGGCGCCGCCACCGACGGCCGTGGCCGCATCATGGAGATCCCGCCGACCAAGCTGCACCAGCGCGTGCCGGTGTTCCTGGGCTCGAAATCGGAAGTGGAGCTGGTCACCGCCTACCACGACGAATAATGACTTTGTAGCAATTCTGGAGCGAATTGCCGAGTCGGACTAGCAAGTGTGCTGGGTTGTTTGCTAGAATACGGTTCTTCGTCGGGTTCGCCCACGTAGAGCCGCTGTAGCTCAGTCGGTAGAGCAGCGCATTCGTAATGCGAAGGTCACCAGTTCGATTCCGGTCAGCGGCACCAAGTTTGAATACCTAAACCCTTCCAAGTCATTGATTTGGTTGGGATTTAGTTAGAGTCCCTAGCACGAGTGGTATCACAAATGGGTATCACACCCGTATCACTCATGCTGACACATGCCCCTATTTTCCCTCTCCCCAATCGTGTCCCTCAAGCTGAAACACATCTGGAAGAAGCCCAACAGTTCCCTTCTGTACTACCGCCGCCGCATCCCTGAGGACCTCAAGCCCTTGCTGGAAGCAGCGGGTTCCGAGTGGGCAGGTAAATCGCAAATCGTAATTAGCCTTCAAACCTCCGACCCCAAGACCGCAGCGCCCAAGATTGTCAAGCTGACCGCACAGCATGACAAGGAATGGGAAGAGTTGCGCAATCCGTCCAAGGTCGGGACGCTGGCACAGGCAGAGACGTTACTTCGGAATAGAGGTATTGACCCTGCTGCACCCAATGAGGACGAACAGGCGCTAAGCCATTTTTTCGACATTGTTGAGGACAGTCTGCCCCGTAGGGTAAAGGACAACTTGCAAGAAGCCTATGAACAGGATTACGCGACTAGTCCCAAGCGGGATATTGATCTGCATCTATCCCCTGTGGTGGCTACGGCGCTGCAAATCGTCCAAGGACGCCGGGAATTTACCCTGAGCGATTGTCTTGACCAGTACGTTACTTCGCGCTCTGAGAAGGCCGCTAAGACGGCAAAGATTGCCTTTGGCTACCTGAGGGACTTCTTCAAGGAAGATCGCGGGCTTGCTTCAATCCGTCGCCAAGACGTGAATGACTTCGTGAAATGGCTGCTTGCTGGTGAACACAATAAAGACGGTAAGACGATCACGACGACGACCGTTGCCCGTTACTTGAACAGCATCATTGCTGCGGTTGGCCGCGCTATCAAGGAAAACGAACTCGACATCAAGAACCAGTTTTCCAGCGTTGAGATTCCCAATGCCGGTAAGGATGCTCAAGAGCGTCTTCCTTTTGAATTATCACAGTTAAAGACCCTGCATCGCGTAGTGGATGAGTGGGTCTCTGCTAAAGGTTGGGACCAGCCCCGCTGTATTATCACGGTTTTGGCCGAAACCGGCTGTAGGTTGGCAGAAGTCACGGGCTTGGCATCAGCCGATGTTCATCTGGATACCGAACCCCCTTATATTGACCTCATGGAACACCCTTGGCGCTCATTGAAGAATGACAAAGCAAGCGTTCGCAAGGTTCCGTTGACGCCTAGGGCAATTGAGGCTATCAAAGCCGCTCAGGGGCTGTCTAAAGGTTCCAAGTTCCTGTTTCCTCGGTACACGACGGTAGACAAATGCAACATTAATACGGTCTCAGCTACCTTGATTAAGTGGCTTCGTAGTCGTAATGGCTTTGAAAACGCAAAGGTGGATAATCATAGCCTGCGTCATTCGATGAAAGACCGTTTGCGGGCCGTCCAGTGCCCTGATTCCATTCAGGACCAAATCCTTGGTCATACGACGCGTGGGGTTGGCGCTGGATACGGGCAAGGGTATCCGTTGGCAGTATTAGCTGAGTGGGTCAAAAAGGCCATGGCCGCTGTATGGGCATAGGATGACAGTAATCTGCCATGCCTAATGTATTGCGTACCTGGTGCTGAATTGCGAAACAGTTATCCCTGTGCAAAAGCAGCCGCATCAGGAAGCCGTATACGCTGCTTTCAGGCTCAACCCTTAGGTTGTATACACCTGCTCCTGAAAACACCTTGCAGGGGCTGTACGGCCCTCCTAGGGGCATTCATACCGAAGCCACACACGCGTATGAGTTGAGGCACTCCAAAATGCACTAGGAAGCCGCATACGGCGTTTTCAGGCTTCACCTGTGGGTTGTTGCCCTTCACCACTTAAAACGCCCCTACGGCCTTCTACGGCCTCCCTAAGGGGTTCTGTCGTTCCCGCTGTAGGGGAGAAAAAAACACCAATCAGGATCATTGCACCTGACTGGTTAGGGAGACCATACGCCCCCAATAAAGGGGAGACTATCTACCCCTACAGGGAAGACCATCATCCCTATAGATACCTTTGGATAGCCTAAGTCGGCATAGGTAGGCTGTAAGTACAAATCATAGGAGAAAGACCATTAGGTTTTTTCCTTTTGGATTGCACTACAGGGGATACTTAGGCATCATTAGTTGTCTTTAGGTTATCTCTAGTATCCTTAGGTTTCCCCCCTACCCCCCCAAATCGGTAACCCTGTTCTCTTAGCTGTGGGTTATAGCTTCTCTTTAGGTGTGTGTATTAGGTTTTCCCCTATGAGGGAGACCTTTCAAAACAGACCATTCTTGCCCACCCTATATACTCGATGTATTTACATCGGCGCGACTCAGGGATCGTCGTCTAGGTCTCATCGTACGCTTTAGAGGGCCAGACTTTACCTCTCAACGCACCTCCAGCAAATGAGAGAGCAAGCAGCGCGAGGAATGCCCTCCCAGGGCAGCAGTGCTTATGCTAATAACCGCTGTCGTCGCCATGGCGGGCGACGCCTACCTGTCGTGCTAGGATGCACTTTTGTCAATGAGGGACAAATTCATGAGCGACGTAGAACAGCAGCCACAACCGGACTTGGTGACCGTCATCAACCGTGCAGACATGGTCGAGAACCTGTTCAACCAGATCATCTCGCACTACATCGGTACGCGTCAGGATCAGTGGTCGTTCGTGTGGCACATCCTTCTGGATACCTCTGTCATGGCTCTCGCTGCGAAACAGAAGGTCGTCATGGCAATCGCTAACGAGATGGGCTTCAAGCTACAGAAGAACCCGCTCGTGATGGTGATTCAGCTACGCAACTCGTTTGCCCACCACCGAACTGACGCCCACCCAGTGATCGTATTTGGTAGGACTGATGCAGAAACAACCGGGTACAGCCAGTTCTATTCCCTAAATGCAGAAGGCGTACTCATCAAACGAAAGCGCCACGAAGCCTTTGACGACTTCAATAAGTACTACAAAATCGCCAAGGCTCAGTTGGTCGAGTTGCGGAATCTGGTTGAAAAGAAGTACCCGCGTGAAGACCCGTATGATCGTACTCACCAACGAGCGGGTTACTATGACAATCGGTACATTATTGACAAGCGGCTTGATTGGACCTACTTCTCATTCAACCGGAGCGATCCGCGAAACACCCTCTAGAAGTCCCAAACTAGGTAACTATTACAGCGGCAAAACGGTTGCCATTGGGCGCATTTATCGTTAGTCAGCCGTTCAATCGTCAGTGAAAGTGCACCATTGGCGTTCTCGGTGTTTCGCGAAGCATGTCCTCTCTTGGCCGAAAGCAGGAGGTCGAATAGCCTAGTGTAGACCAGTGGCTTTCAGAGCAAATAAGAGGTATTTTCAGCCGCTCTTAAGCATCCGGTAGACACTCGCAACACCAATACCAAGCTGCTTCGCTACGGCTTCCTTGGTTGCCCCTGAGGCCACCAGTGCCAGCACATCGGCCTTCTTGGCCTGCGCGGTAGGCTTCCTGCCTTTGTACTTGCCCTCAGCCTTTGCTTTGGCTACGCCTTCCTTCTGACGCTCTAGCATAATTTCCCTCTCAAACTGGCCTACAGCACCAAGCATGGTAAGCATCAGTTTGCCGGTAGGGGTAGAGGTATCCAGACCAAGGTTCAAAACCCTCAGGGATACACCCTTGGCCTCTAGGCGCTGGACAATCTCTAGCAGGTGTTGAGTGTTACGCGCAAGGCGATCAAGCTTCGTTACCGTGAACACATCGCCTGACCTTGCGAAGCGTATGGCTTCCTCAAGCTGCTCCCGCTCGGCCACTGAGGAAACCTGTTCCTTGAACACCCGTTCGCATCCCTCAGCCGTCAGCGCCGACACTTGAGAGTCAAACCCTGCTACCTGCTCCACAGTGGAAGTCCGTGCGTACCCGATCAACATGCTTGTTCCCTATCAGATGAGCCTAAGATGTAGGGATAATAGCCTATCAAAACAGGAAACGCAATCCTATTGATAGACTCTATTCAGACGTTGTCATGCTCTCACTAGGGCAGGGTCCTGTGGTAGAGAACACATTGAGACCAATAGGAAAGTCCAGGGATACGCGAAGAAACTTACGTTGAGTTGACAAAGCTAGGGCAACTCCGTAAGAAGTACATTTTGAGCAACGCTGAGGTCAAGCGTAGAACCCTTAGAACACAGGTAAGGATCGTAAAAATGAACAAGGAAATTCCGCATTCGGACTACGATGCCCATCCCGAAACCGTCGACGATGACGAATTAAATGACTACCTTGCTGGAATCGCAGAGGAAATAGGCTGGATCGTCATCTGTTTTAACTCGCTAGAGGATTCAATCGCCAACTTCTTACGGGAAATGATGTTGCGCGACCCGTATCAGGACGAACGGCTTGACGTATTCCTAGCAGAAATGGGCTACATGGCTAAGGCACGCGCTTTAATGCACCTATACGGCCAAGCAGTTGCGCATGGGGCAGTGCATTTGCCTGAAGGCGAAGTTGTGGAACTTGAAAAGGACTTAAGCTTAGCTGCGACGATCCGCAACGGGTATGCACATGCTGATTGGTCCGGTCTCCGCGCTGATGCATACATCAAGGTTAAAACTAGGTCGAGTAGAAGCGGTATTCTCCATCGGTACAAACGGATTGATAAAGAGACCGCAGACGCAGACATTACCTACATTGTCTCAGTTGGTAACAGGCTCGTTTCTGTACACGAACTGGTGCAAGACTCTATCTACCAAAGGACCAACGCTACCGAAGCTGCCAGTCGGACTCTTCCAGTGATTAAGTATCCTGTTTCTGCCGATGCAAAGCCCCGTCCTAGTCGAGCGTACGATGAAGGACGCGAAGATACCTTAAATGCCCTGTTAGCCTTAGGATATGGAGCAGAGGAGGCCGCTACTGCGCTTAGGAATGTGCCGTATGGTCTCAGTGCGCGTGAAGGAATTGAAGTCGCCCTCCGAACGCTGGAAGCAGATAGCTAGAGTCAGCCGTGTACCCCCCTCCCTTTAACCGAGATCGCAATTTCAAAAGACGCTAAAGGGTCGATTTCTATTCGTTGTTGTTGGGCTTTTGATAAGTGGGGACGTTTTCTGTACACAGGCACAGGATACCCCCCCCCGGACCTATGGCCCCCGTGTAGCCGCGCAGTAGGCCCCGACCTTGATGCCTCAGGTGGCCCCCCTGTATGGGCGGGCATTACAGGGTAGTCCACGTCTCAGGTATCACATTGGGACCACATCGGGTAACACAAGGCATCTTCAGTACAGCCTCAATATCGCTTGCACTCAACAGTAAGTCATTGATATGATTAGGTTTTGTAGGACACTTAGTCCCATTCGTGCAGGGGTTGGAATGCTGGTTCGATGTTGGTCAGCGGCACCAGGATATGTTCGTCAGATCAAGGGTTACATGCTATCGCGTGTAACCCTTTTTCTTTTGTCGGCCTGATGCCATTTTTCGGCCTTGCACGGCAAATGGTCCGGCGTGCATGCTGCGGGCGAAAGTGCGTAGGAGCTGATTCACCGGTCTATAATCTGTTACACCTACCACTTTCCTACCAGATGAGCCAAGGAATCCCGTTTCCCAATCCGGCACCGATAAGCCTCGGGGCAATCAAGGCCAGCTGCAGGGCATGCAGCATGCACCAGCTGTGCCTGCCGATGGGGCTGGACGACGCCGACATCAACCGGCTCGACCAGATCATCGGCCAGCGCCGGCGCCTCATGCGCGACGAGCGCCTGTATGGCATGGGCGAACCGTTTCGCAGCCTGTACGCGGTGCGCTACGGGCATTTCAAGACCTACCAGATCAACGCTTCTGGCGAACAGCAGATCACGGGCTTCCAGATGGCCGGCGAACTGCTCGGCATGGACGCCATCAGCGGCGACCGCCACCACTGTGATGCCGTTGCGCTCGAAGACAGCGAAGTGTGCGAGATTCCGTTCGCGCGGCTGGAAGAATTGTTCGGCGAGGTTCCGGCACTGCTGCGCCACTTCCACCGCATCATGGGCCAGGAGATCACGCGCGAACAAAACGTGATGCTCCTGCTGGGTAACATGCGGGCCGAGCAGCGCTTCGCAGTCTTCCTGGTCAACCTGTCGGCGCGCTATGCGGCGCGCGGCTACTCGTCGACCGACTTCGGCTTGCGCATGTCGCGCGAGGACATCGGCAACTACCTCGGGCTGACCATCGAGAGCATCAGCCGCTTGCTGTCGCGTTTCAAGAAACAGGGCCTGATCGCGGTCGACAAGCGTGAAGTGCACTTGGTCGAACCGGCCAGGCTGAAGGCCATTGCCGCCGGCACCGAACAGTGCAGTCCAATGGCCTGAACCATGGCAGGGCGTAACGCAGGCCCTCACTACCCCGGATCGGCGGCAATCTCCAGCGTTCCCGACGAGGCCGGGCTCCAGCCGCGCGCCAGGCGCCAGGCGCGGCCTTCGTCCTCGATGACCACGCGCCAATGCGTCATCTCCAGCGCCGGCAGCCGAACCGCGGCCACGCCACGCGCATCAGGCCGCGCCACCAGTACCAGGTCTTTCCCGGGCAGCGTCGGATGCGCGAACAGAATCCGGTAAGGCGCACGCATGGGACGGCCGAAGCTTTCGAGCTGGCCTTCGAGCACGCCATTCTTCGCGTCGTAGCGCGCCGTGAAGGCCAGGCGCAACGCCGTGGCCGCGCGGTCGCGCCGCAGGTCCTGGTTGATCGCCTTGCCGCGCTTGTAATAATCATCGACCACCACCGCGTCTGGCTGCTTGACCGCCAGCCAGACGGTGACGGCGGTGGCCAGCATCACGGCGGCCGGGCCGAGCATGATGAACCAAGGCCAGCGATGGCGGTACCATGGCGGCATGGAAGGCTGCGGAAACACGGGTGGCAGTGTTGGCATGATGTGGCTCCTAGCGCGGCACGATGAAGGCCGCTTCTTCGCGCACGGCGACTGCTGCGTCGTCGAGCGCGGTGATGGTGAATTCGATCCGGTTCGACCCGGGTTTGCCCGTCTCCGGAGGAATACGCACCCGGACCGGCAGCGCGCGCGTGCTGGCGCCGTCGAGCGCGACGACTGCCTGCTCCACGATCACCGCTCCGGCCAGCCCGTCGACCCGCAGGTGCAGCCGGCGCGGCACTTCGCTGGTATTCATGAGCTGCAAGCGGTAGACATTCTCGATCCAGCCGCCGTCCACTTCGCGGCCCATCGATCCGCGGTCGCGGATCACGTCGACCTTGAGCGGAACGCGCAGTGCCAGCGACGCCGTCATCGCCGCCAGCATGAGCACCAGCACCGCCGTGTAGGCCAGCACGCGCGGACGCAGCAGGCGCTGGCGCATCTTCTCCGGTCCCCAGCCCTGCACCAGCGCGTTCTCGGTCGCGTAGCGGATCAGGCCGGCAGGCTTTCCTGTTTTTTCCATCACGCCATCGCAGGCGTCGATACACGCAGCGCAGCCAATGCATTCGTACTGCAGGCCGCGCCGGATGTCGATGCCGGTCGGGCAGACCTGCACGCACAGGTTGCAGCCGATGCAGTCGCCCGCAGGCGCTTGCGCTGCATGGCCGAGCGGTGCGCATGGCTCGCCGCGGCCGCGGTCATAGGTCACGATGAGGGTGTCCTTGTCGAACATGGCGCTCTGGAAGCGCGCGTAAGGGCACATGTACTTGCAGACCTGCTCGCGCATCCAGCCGGCGTTGCCGTAGGTGGCAAAGCCATAGAGCAGCACCCAGAACGCTTCCCACGGACCGAGGTCCAAGGCGAGGATTTCGCCCATCAGGGAGCGCACCGGCGTGAAGTAGCCGACAAAGCTGAAACCCGTCCACAGCGCCACCAGCAGCCAGGCGGCGTGCTTGGCGGTTTTTTTTCCGATCTTGTCGAGACTCCAGGGCTGGCGGTCGAGCCGGATGCGCGCGCTGCGCGCCCCTTCGATCCGGCGTTCGATCCAGAGGAAGAGTTCCGTGTAGACCGTTTGCGGGCAGGCGAAGCCGCACCAGACGCGCCCCGCCACCGTCGTGACAAGAAATAATCCATAAGCACAGACAATCAGCAGGGCCGCGAGATAGATGAAGTCCTGTGGCCACAGCACGAGCTCAAACAGGTGGAATTTGCGCGCGCCGAGGTCGAACAGCACTGCCTGGCGCCCGTTGAAGCCGATCCATGGCAGGCCATAGAACAGCAGCTGGGTCAGCCAAACGCAGGCCCAGCGCAGCGTTGCATAGCGGCCTTTCACCTCGCGCGGGTAGATTTCCTCGCGCGCGGCGTACATCTTGATGACCGCTTCCTTCGGCGCATTCATTTGGCGGCGACCTGTTTCACATCGCCCGGCGATCCGGCGGCCGGCGATCCGGCGGCCGGCGATCCGGCGCCCGGTGGATTCGACAGGCTCCAGACATAGGCTGCCAGCACGTGCACCTTGGCCTCGCCCAGGAACTCGCCGAACGCCGGCATGGTATTGGTCCGGCCCTTGCGGATCGTCTCCATCACCGTTTCCCGGCTGCTCCCGTAGAGCCAGGTCTTGTCCGCCAGGTTGGGCGCTCCCAGCGCCTGGTTGCCCGTACCGGTGGCGCCGTGGCAAGCGATGCAGGCAGCATACTTGGGCTTGCCGAACGCCACCTTGATCGGGTCGGCCGTCAGGCCGGACAGGTTGCGCACATAGTGCACGACTGCCTCGACATCCTTGTCCGAACCCAGCGCGGCGCCCATCGGCGGCATCTGTCCGACGCGCCCGGCCATGATGGTGGCCTTGATCGTGCCCGGGTCCCCGCCGTGCAGCCAATCGCGGTCGGTCAGGTTGGGGTAACCCTTGTTGCCGCGCGCGTCCGAGCCATGGCACTGGGCGCAGTAGTTCATGAACATGCGTTCGCCGATAGCCTGCGCTTGCGGATCGGCCGCGACCGCCTTGAGGTCCTGGCCAGCATAGCGGGCGAACACCGGCCCGAAATCCTGGGCGGCCTTCTTCAGCTCCGCCTGGTATTCACCCGTCGAGTGCCAGCCGAGCTTGCCGGCATGACTGCCCAGCCCCGGGTACAGGACCAGGTACACCACGGCGAACACGATCGTCAGGTAGAACAGCCACATCCACCAGCGCGGCATTGGCGTATTCAGCTCGGTCAGGTCCTCGTCCCATACGTGGCCCGTGGTTTGTTGCGGTTGGCCATCGGCATCGAGCGTCACCCGGTGCTTCGACTGCGACCACAACAGGACCGCGCAACCGGCGATGGAAAGTAGCGTGACGAGGGCGATGTACCCGTCCCAGAAGCTGCTCGTGAAATCAGCCATGGTGCGCCTCCTCGTCGGCGAAGGGCAGTGCGGCGGCGCCATCGAAATCGGCGCCGCGGCGCAACAGGAAAGTCCATAGCAGGATACCGATGAAAGTGGCAAAGGAGAGGACCGTCATCACGCTGCTGGCGCGGTCGAAAAGCGTGTCGATGGACATATCAGTTCCTTGTCTTGATCTGGGTGCCGAGGCCTTGCAGGTAGGCGACGAGCGCGTCCTGCTCGGTCTTGCCTGCGAGCTCGCTAGGCGCGCTCTTCACCTGCTGCTCGCTGTACGGAACGCCCAGCATTTGCATAACGCGCAGCTTCGGCACGATCGTGGCCGGATCGATCATGGTGTTAGCCAGCCACGGGTAGCCGGGCATGTTCGATTCCGGCACCAGGTCGCGCGGGTTGTCGAGGTGGGTGCGGTGCCATTCGTCGCTGTAGCGCCCACCGACCCGCGCAAGATCGGGCCCGGTGCGCTTGCTGCCCCACTGGAACGGGTGGTCGTAGACAAACTCGCCGGCGACCGAATAGTGGCCGTAACGCTCGGTCTCGGCGCGCAGGGGCCGGATCATCTGCGAGTGGCAGTTGTAGCAGCCCTCGCGGATATAGATGTCGCGGCCCGCCAGCCTCAGCGGAGAATACGGCTGCAGGCCCGCCACCGGCTCGGTCGTCGACTTCTGGAAGAACAGCGGCACGATCTCGACCAGGCCGCCAACCGAGATCACCAGGAGCACCAGCCCGATCAGGAGCCACGGGCTCTTCTCGATCCATTCGTGGGTGAAGTTTTTCATTTGCTTGGTCTTTCGATATCAGGCGTGCGACGGCACATGGGATGCGGCTGCGCCGGCTTCATCGCTGGCGCGGTGTTTGCGCGGCTGCGCGACGGGCGGATCGACCGTTACCGTGCCGGCCAGCGTCTTCCAGGTATTGAAGGCCATCAGTGCCATGCCCGACAGGTAGAGCAGTCCGCCCGTGAAGCGGATTACGTAGTAGGGATAGGTCGCCTTCACGCTTTCGGCGAAGGTGTAGGTCAGGGTGCCGTCGGCATTCACGGCGCGCCACATGAGGCCCTGCATGACGCCGGCGATCCACATCGATGCGATGTAGAGCACGATGCCGATGGTGGCGACCCAGAAGTGGGTCTCGACCAGGACCAGGCTGGCCATCTGCTTCTTGCCGGCCAGGCGCGGGACCAGGTAGTAGATCGATCCCATCGTGATGAAGCCGACCCAGCCCAGGGCGCCGGCGTGCACGTGGGCGACGGTCCAGTCGGTGTAGTGCGACAGCGAATTGATGGTCTTGATCGACATCATCGGCCCCTCGAAGGTGGCCATGCCGTAGAACGACAGCGAAACGATCAGGAACTTCAGGATCGGGTCGGAACGCAGCTTGTGCCAGGCGCCCGAGAGCGTCATCACGCCATTGATCATGCCGCCCCACGACGGCGCCAGCAGGATCAGCGAGAACACCATGCCCAGCGACTGGGTCCAGTCGGGCAGGGCGGTGTAGTGCAGATGGTGGGGGCCGGCCCACATGTATGTGAAAATCAGGGCCCAGAAGTGCACGATCGACAGGCGGTACGAATACACCGGGCGCTGCGCCTGCTTGGGGATGAAGTAATAGACCATGCCCAGGTAGCCGGCGGTCAGGATGAAGCCCACCGCGTTATGGCCGTACCACCACTGGATCATGGCGTCCTGCACGCCCGCATACACCGGATAGGACTTGAAGGCGGAGACCGGAATCACCGCGCCATTGACCACGTGCAGCACGGCCACGGCGATGATGTAGGCGCCGAAGAACCAGTTCGCGACATAGATGTGCTGCACCTTGCGCTTGACGATGGTGCCGAAGAACACGACCGCGTAGGCAATCCAGACGACCGTGATCAGGATCGCGATCGGCCATTCGAGCTCGGCGTATTCCTTGCCGCGCGTGAGACCCATCGGCAGCGTGACCGCGGCCGCCACCAGCACCGCCTGCCAGCCCCAGAAGGTAAAGGCGGCCAGCCTGTCGGAAAACAGCCGTACCTGGCAGGTACGCTGCACCACATAGTACGAGGTGGCGAACAGGCCGCAGATACCGAAGGCAAAAATGACCGCATTGGTGTGCAGCGGACGCAGGCGCCCATACGACAGCCAGGCGATATCGAAATTGAGCGCGGGCCAGGCCAGCTGGGCCGCAATGAAGACGCCTGCGGCCATGCCGATCACGCCCCAGACGACAGTGGCGACGGCAAACTGGCGCACGACCTTGTAGTTATAGTGAAGACTGCGTTCCACGATTCTCTCCTGATGGATTCCCTTAGTTGACAGCAGGAGAGTAATTTTCTGAACCTTAAAAATCCTTGATGTGAATCAAATTGTTCAGTTACGCCTGAAATATGGATGCGATGCGTGACCGGGCGATGCTCACGCTCGCGGGCGGGCGCCGGCGCCATGACGGACTTCAGCTGCCGGCGCTGTCGTCGTCGCGCAGGATGCGCAGTCCGGGGCCTTCGAGGTCCTCGAACTGCCCGCTGTCGGCAGCGCCAAAGAAGATCCAGACTGCCAGCGCGACCAGCACCAGGCTCAGCGGAATCAGGAGATACAAGGCTTCCATGCTAGTTCCTCAGGCGCAGTGCGTTGAGCACGACGATGGCCGAGCTCGCTGCCATGCCGATGCTCGATACCCAGGGGTTGAGCAGGCCGGTTGCCGCGGCGGGAATCGCGACCAGGTTATAGGCGCTGGCCCACGCCAGGTTCTGGCGGATGATGCGCAGGCTGCGGCGCGCGGTGTCGGCGGCGGCCTGCAGCGGCGCCAGGCTGTCGCCCAGCAGGACGGCATCGGCGTGCAGCTGCGCCAGCGCTGCGCCGCCTCCCATGGCGAACGACACATCGGCGCCGCGCAGTACGGCCGCGTCGTTGATGCCGTCGCCCACCATCGCCACCACCGCGCCCCCTTCCTGCAAGCCACGTACGTAAGCGAGCTTTTGTTCAGGCAGCTGGGCGCCGGCGGCCTGCCGGATGCCGAGCCGCGGAGCGGACGCCGCGACGGCGCGCTCCTCGTCGCCGCTCAGGAGCACCACGGTCTTGCCGGCTGCCTCGAAGCGTCGCACCAGTTCCTGCGCTTCCGGACGCAAGGCGTCCGCGATATCGAAGCGCGCGAGCCAGCTGCCGGCCTGCCCGAGCCAGACGGCGCTGCCCTCGGCCGCCTCGATCGGCGGCGGGGCGCAGCCGGCAAGGCCCGCCACGAAGGCTGCGCTGCCGAGCCGGTAGCGCAGCCCGCCGATCTCGCCTTCGATGCCGCGCCCGACCGTGGCATGCAGCTTGGTGGCCTGGGGGAGGGGACCTGCGGGCGCGGCAGCCCGTATCGCCTGCGCCAGCGGATGCGCGCTGTCCGCTTCCAGCGCCGCCGCAGCCTTCAATGCGGCAGCGGCGGCGCCTGGTGCGAACACCTGCGTGGCGCGTACCCGCGGCCGGCCCATGCTCAAGGTGCCGGTCTTGTCGAACACCACGTGGGTGGACCGTTCTAAGGTCTCGAGCGTGTGCGGGCCGAGCGCCAGCACGCCGCGCCTCAGCAGGCTGTCGGTCGCCGCCGCCAGCGCCGTCGGGGTGGCCAGCGACAGCGCGCATGGACAAGTCACGACCAGCACCGCGATCGCCGCGGGCCAGGCGCGGGCCGGGTCGATGGCCTGCCATGCCGCGAAGACCAGCACCGTCAGCACCAGCAGCGCCGCGACCGACCAGGCGGCGACGCGGTCGGCCCACAAGGCAAGCTGCGGCTTGCCCGTCCCCGCGCGTTCGGCCAGGCGCACCAGCATCGCGAGCGTGCTGTCGCAGGCCGCGGCGCCGACCCGCAGCACGATCGCCTGGGTCACGTTGACGGCGCCGCCGGGCAGGCTGTCGCCCGGCCCCATGCGCCGCGTGCGGCTTTCACCGGTGAGCAGGGCCAGGTCGGCCTCGGTCTCGCCTTCGACGATCACGCCGTCGGCAGGCGCCGCCTGTCCCGGCGCCACCAGTACCATGTCGCCTGGCCGCAGCGCGGCCGCGGCGACCAGTTCGACCGTGCGCGTGGCCGGATAATCCCGCATGCGCTGCGCCGAAGCCGGCAAGCCCGCCTGCAGCGACTCGAGCGCGCCGGCCGCATGCCGGCGTGCCGTCAGTTCGAGGTAGCGGCTGGCCAGCAGCAGGAACACGAACATCGTCACCGAATCGAAGTACACCTCGCCGTGCCCGCGCGCCAGGGCCGCCGTGCTGCCCGCGAAAGCGGCGCCGATCCCGAGCGCGACCGGCACATCCATGCCGGGCATGCCGCGGCGCAGGTCGCGCCAGGCGCCGGCGAAAAAAGGCTGGGCGGAATACAGCACGGCGGGCAGGGTCAGCAGCAGCGAGGCCCAGCCCATCAGCGCCCGCATGCCGGCGTCCATCGTGCCGTCGGTCGCCATATACACCGGGACCGCGTACATCATCACCTGCATCATCGACAGGCCGGCGATGAAGAGCTGGCGAAACAGCTTGCGGCGGGCCTGTTCCAGCTGCTCGCCGTGGCGCTGCGGATCGTAGGGGTAGGCCGTGTAGCCGACGGCGCGCAGCGCGCGCACGATGGTGCTGGCCTTGCACAGGGCCGGATCCCAGCTCACCCGAAGGCGCTCGCTGCTGACATTGAGTGCTGCTTCGGACACGCCCGGTACTGCCTGGACCCGGCGCTCGATCAGCCAGGCGCAAGCCGCGCAGCGCAGGCCCTCGATCGTGAAACTGCCTTCGCCGGTATTGCCGTTCGCATCGAACAGGTCGAGTTCGGGCGCATCGTCGCCCGCGACGGTGGCGCCGTAGGCGGTGCGGGTGTCGTAGTAGTCCGCGCAGCCCGCATCGACGATCAGCTGGGCCGCGGCCGCGCAGCCGGGACAGCACATCGGGCGATCGATGCCGCCGACGCTCGCCGACCAGCGCTGGCCGGCGAGCGCCAGGCCGCAGTGGAAGCAGGCCTGCGCGGCGCCGGCCTCGTCCCTCATGGCGCCATCCCGGGCGTCACGCACAGCACCTGCAGCCAGCTGGCCGGCAGGCTGCCAGCCGCGCGCGCCAGGCCGAGCAGGCCAAAGGCGAGCACGGTCGCGCCGCAGGCCACGCGTACGGCTGCCAGGCGCAGCCAGCCGCGCAGCCGCGCCCCGGCCAGGCCGAGCGCCAGCATCATCGGCAGCGTCCCGAGTCCGAAAGCCAGCATCACCAGCGCGCCGGAAACGGCCGAGCCGCTCAGCATCGCCGTCACCAGCACGCTGTAGACCATGGCACAAGGCAGCCAGCCCCACAGCGCACCGGCGGCGAACATCCGGCCCGGCGTGTCGGGCGGGCCGATGCGCGCGAGCAGCGGTCGCACATGCCGCCACACCAGCTGCCCGCCGTGTTCGAGCCGGGCGATGCCGGACCAGGCCCCCATCAGGTGCAGGCCGAGCGCCGCCAGCAGCAGGTTGGCCAGCACATAGGCGCCCCCCTGCAGCGCCGGCAGCGCGGACAGGTTCGAGGCGCCCTGGGCCAGCCCGCCGGCCAGCAGGCCGGCGCTGGTGTAGCTCGCGATGCGACCGGCATTGTAGGAAGCCGCCTGCAGGCCAGCGGGCGCCGCAGCGACGGTGCGCAACCGGATGACGATGCCATTGCCGCGCGCACGCGGCGGGGCCAGCGACAGGGCGCCGACGATACCGCCGCACATGCCGGCGCAGTGGACGCTGCCGAGCAGCCCCACCAGGAACACGGGAAAGAGGCTCGCGCTCATCGTTAAACGGTGCGCGAATGGCGCGGCGCCTTGCCGGGTGCGGCCAGGTAGCGGTCGAACACCATGCAGACATTGCGGATCAGGAGCCGCCCGCGCATCGTCACCGTGATCCAGTCGCCGTCGAAGGTGACCAGGCCATCCGCTTCGAGCGTGCGCAGCTGCGCCAGTTCGGGTGCGAAATGGCGGGCGAAGCTGATCGGAAAGGCCTGCTCGATCGCGGACACCGAGAGCTCGAACTGGCACATCAGTTTTCCGATGACGCTGCGGCGGAGGAGGTCGTCCAGGTCGAGCGCCAGGCCGCGCACGACCGGCAACTCGTTGTTGTCGAGCGCCTCGTAATAGGCCACGAGCGTCTTCGCGTTCTGGCTGTAGGTCGCGCCGACCGCGCCGATGGCCGAGACGCCACAGGCAATCAGGTCGCTGTCGGCATGCGTCGAATAGCCCTGGAAATTGCGCTGCAGGCGGCCCTGGCGCTGGGCGACGGCGAGGTCGTCGTCCGGTTTGGCGAAATGGTCCATGCCGATGTACACATAGCCGGCGCTGCTCAGGCGCTCGATGCACAGGCCCAGCATGGCGAGCTTCTCTTCGCTGGCGGGCATGTCCGCCTCGAGTATGCGGCGCTGCGGCTTGAACACGTGCGGCAGGTGGGCATAGTGGTAGATCGAGATGCGGTCGGGACTGGCGTCGATCACCTTGTCGATGGTGGCAGCCATCGTCGACAGGCTCTGCTTCGGCAGGCCGTAGATCAGGTCGATGCTCACCGAGCGGAAGCCCGCCTCGCGCGCCGCCGCGATGATGGCGCGCGTTTCGGCTTCAGGCTGGACGCGGTTGACCGCTTGCTGCACTCCGGTGTCGAAATCCTGCACGCCGAGGCTGATCCGGTTGAAGCCTTGGCGCCGCAGGCTGTGTACGCGCTCCGTCGATACGGTACGCGGATCGACCTCGATCGAATACTCGCCGGTCTGGTCCGGTGCGAACCTGAAATGGCGGCGCAGGTGGGCCATCAGTTCGCCCATCTGTGCGTCCGACAGGTAGGTCGGCGTGCCACCGCCGAAGTGCAGCTGTTCGATGTCGTTCAGGCCCGCGAACAGCGCGCCTTGCATCGCGATCTCGCGTTTCAGGTAGGCCAGGTAGGTGGCCGCCTTGTCACGGTTTCTGGTGACGATCTTGTTGCAGGCGCAGTAATAGCAGATGGACTCGCAAAACGGAATGTGCAGGTACAGTGACAGCGAGCGCGGCGCGCCGCGCGTGCGCACCGAGGCAACGGCGTGCAGGTAGTCCCGGTAGTTGAAGCTGTCGTCGAAGCGATCGGCCGTGGGATAGGAGGTGTAGCGCGGCCCGTTCTTGCTCAGGCGCCGGATGAGTTCGGCGTCGAAGCCGACGCTATTCGCGAAGGGTGCCGGCGCGTTGCGGATTGTACTGACGGGAATTTGCTGGTGAAACATGTAGACCACTCCTGCTACCTGCCGGGCCGCGGGCTGCGGCGCGACTTGATGTGAGGAGTGTATTGATGCGACCGAGCAAAATCCTTGACTTGCATCAAATTTGGCCGGTTGAGCTGCTGGTGCAGAATTCTCACTGTATGAAATATTCTTTCATTTAGCGCCCTGAAACGACAGATTCTTTCAGGTTCGGCGCCCCAATTTGAATACCGACAAGGCCTGCGCCAGCTGCGCCGCCTGCTGGGCAACGCTGTGCGAGGCCGCAGCCGATTCCTCGACCAGCGCTGCATTCTGGCGCGTCATCACATCCAGCCCGGCCATCGCCTCGTTGAGCTGGGCAATGCCGCTGCCCTGCTCGCGGCTGGCCAGCGTGATCTCGTGCATGATCGTGGCCGCGCCACGGACCGAGCCCACCACCTGCTGCATGGTGTGGCCGGCTTCGCCGACCAATGCGTCGCCCGCGCCCACCTGGCGCACCGAGTCTTCGATCAGCAGCTTGATTTCCTTGGCGGCGCCGGCCGAGCGCTGGGCCAGGCTGCGCACTTCTCCGGCCACGACAGCGAAACCGCGGCCCTGTTCGCCCGCGCGCGCGGCCTCGACGGCAGCATTGAGCGCCAGGATATTTGTCTGGAAGGCGATGCCGTCGATCAGGCCGATGATATCCACGATGCGCGTGGCCGAGGTGCTGATTTGCGCCATTGTCGTGCCGACGCTGTCGACGGCCTCGCCGCCGCGCCCGGCAACCCTGGCGGCGGCGCCGACGAGCTCGTCCGCGCGCATGGCGCCGGCCGTGTTCTGCTGGACCGCGGCGGCGATCTGGCCGAGGCTGGCGGCGGTCTGCTCCAGGCTTGCCGCCTGCGATTCTGTCCGTGCTGCCAGCTCGAGGTTGCCGGCGGCGATGTCACGCGTGGCGTGCTCAATCGAATGCACGTTGCCGCGCACGTCGCCGACGATCGCCTGCAGGTTGATGTTGAGCTGGCGCAGCGCGCGCAGCAGATGGGCGATGTCGTCCGGGCCGGATGGGTCGGGCAGGTGCGACAGGTCGCCGCCGGCCAGCGCATGCACCGCGTCGAGGGCCGAACGCAGGGGCGCCACGATCGCAGCGCGCAGGCTGGCCCAGGCCGCGAGGCTGGCAAGCACGCCGAACGCGGCCACACCGCGCCACACGGCGCCGTGCGCGGCCAGGCCAAGCGCGGCGAGCAGCAGCGCCTGCATGCCCAAGGCCAGGCCCAGGCTGCGGCCCAGCGGCAAGCGGCGCATCGTAGCCAGGCGCGCGCGCATGCCCGTGTGCACGGCAACCCCGCCGCGGATGGCCAGTGCGCCCTGTTGGCCGTGGCGGAATTTTCGGTAGAGTTCGCTCGCTGCGGCAACCTGCTCGCGCGTCGGCGCGGTGCGCACGGACATGTAGCCGACTACATGCCCCGCTTCCTTGACCGGCACCACGTTCGCGACGACCCAGTAGAAATCGCCATTCTTGCGGCGATTCTTGACCAGCCCGGTCCAGGGCTGGCCGGCACCGAGCGTCTTCCAGAGGTCGGCAAAGGCTTCGGGCGGCATGTCGGGGTGCCGCACGAGGTTGTGGGCCTTGCCGAGCAGCTCGTGTTCGGAAAAGCCGCTGACCTCGATGAAGCTCGGGTTGACATAGGTGATGCGGCCCCGGGTGTCGGTTTTCGACACGATCGACTGGCCTTCCTGCATTCTGTATTCATTGCTGGTGACGGGCAAATTGTTGCGCACTGACTTCTCCTGTTGCCCTGCGGCAAATTACAAACGCACGATTGTATGTTTGCTCCGCCATCAAAAGATTTGATCTACATCAAATAACTGACCCTGATAGTCAAAACCAACATGTCGGCTCATGCTGCCCGTGGCGCCTAGCGGACGGCGAGCTAGTGCCAGGCGATCTCCTGACTCTGTTAGTCAACGCACGGTCGCTGAACCTGATCCATTGTATTTTTTGTATCGTGTCGCAGCGCCTGATACTGCGCGCAATTTCGGACCGCCACAGCGACCGCCCACGAGCGACGACGAATACGTCGGCGCTAGACATGGAACTTTTGCGCTGGCTTTGGGTCACTGACATTAATCGTGACCTTGGGCAAAAGAGCAAAGTGCCGATTGATATAGCGCACGCCAGTCTCGTCCCTTCGTTCTGTTTTTGGCGGAATCGAGGAAGAATGTGGTGATAGTCGAGTTTCGGTCTACTTCGCGTTGGTCTACATTTAAACGAGGGATACATCATGGATAATCAGAAATCTACCGAGGGAAAAGGCAGCGACGCAAGCCGCGAGGGTTTGGGTTCGAACATTGGCAAGAACCAGACTCCTGGCTCGAGCCAGAGCAGCAGCTTGTCGGGCAGTAGCCAGAGCAGCTCGTCGGGCAGCAGCCTTGGCAGCGCCAACGCTTCGCCAAGCAGCTCGGGTTCCGTCGGTGGCACCAGCAATGCAGGCAGCCAGCAAAGCGGCTCACAAGGTTCGGGCAACATGGGCAGCAGCAGCCTGAGCGGTTCGTCGTCGAGCCCTTCGAGCAGCAGCGGTAGCCAGCAAAGCGGCTCGTCGTCTTCGTCGAGCCCATCGAGCTCGTCGAGCCTGTCGGGCAGCAGCCTGCAGAGCGGTTCGTCGCCTTCGAGCGCAGCCGGCAGCAGCGGCAGCCTGAGCAACTCCAACAGCACCAACAGCGCACTGGGCACCAGCGGCAGCAGCACCGGCAGCACCGGTGGCAGCATGGGCGGCGCAAGCTCCCAGTCGTCGGACAGCGACAAGTCGTCCGCAACCGGCGGCATCAAAGGCGCCATGGCGTCGGTGTCGGCATCGGTGTCGCCTGACAAGCTGCACGAGAAAATCGACCAGGTCGCGCAAGGTGCGCAGCCGTTGGTCGATCGCCTGGTTGGCACCGCACACGCAGGCGTCGATCGCCTGTCGGGCATGCTGAGCGGCGCGGGTGAAACCCTGGGCGCGCGCAAGGGCCAGCTGAACGAAACCTACCAGAACTACTCGGTCAAGAGCACCGAGTACGTGAAGACCAATCCAGGCACCGCCCTGCTGGTCGCAGCCGGCGTCGGCTTCCTGCTGGCCAAGCTGCTGGGTGGCAGCAGCACCGAGCGCAAAGAGAATCGCTACTACCGCGACTGATCGGTTTAGCGTTTATTAAAAAACCCGGCAGGCGCCAAGCCTGTCGGGTTTTTTTTATTGGCTGTTTGGTTTATATAGGGTGGCCGGCTTTGCCGGCCGCGCGTTCAACGTCACGAAGCTCAGCCGCAAAGCGCGTCTAGCCATGCGAAGCTCAGCCCTAAAAACGGTCGGGCCATTCCGCACTGATTGAACGCGCGGGCGGGAGACCCGCCCACCCTACGTGAACCCCGGCTCCAGCGATTACTTGACCATATCCGTCGCCACCACCGGCACGACGGCCTGTTTCGGCTTGCGCCGCAACTTGCCCATCCCGCGCTTCATCAGGTGCTCGAAGTCGTCCACATACGTAAACACCGCCGGCACCACCAGCAAACTCAGCAAGGTCGAGGTGATCAGCCCGCCGATGACGGCAATCGCCATCGGCGCCCGGAAGCTCGGGTCGCCCGACAGGCCGAGCGCCAGCGGCAGCATGCCGGCGCCCATGGCGATGGTGGTCATGACGATCGGGCGGCTGCGCTTGTGGCAGGCGTCGACCAGCGCATCGAACCGGTTCATGCCGGCCTTGCGCGCCAGGATCGCGTAATCCACCAGCAGGATCGAGTTCTTGGTCACGATCCCCATCAGCATGATCAGGCCGATCATGCTCGGCATCGACAGCGCACTGCTGGTGATGAGCAGCGCCACGAAGGCGCCGCCGATCGACAGCGGCAGCGCGGCCAGGATCGTCACCGGTTGCATGAAGTCGTTAAACAGCAGCACCAGCACGCCATAGATGCAGAGCACGCCGATGAGCATCGCTACGCCAAAGCTGGCGAACAGCGCCTGCATTTCCTGGGCGTCGCCCAGTTCCGCGATCTGCACCGATGGCGGCAGCTTCTGGAAGGCCGGAAGGGCGCGCGCCTCGGTATTCACGTCACCCAGCGAGCGGCCCTGCAGCTCGACGTCGAGCGTGACGTTGCGGCTGCGGTTGAGGCGGTCGATCTGTGCCGGGCCGCTTTCCATCGTGATGGTGGCGACGTTCGCCAGCAGCACCGGGCCGTTTGCGCCCGGCACGGTCAAGCGTCCCAGCGCATCGAGATCGGCGCGCACCGCGTCCGGTAGCTTGACGCGGATCGGCACCTGGCGCTCGGCCAGGTTCATCTTCGCCAGCGAGATGTCGTAGTCGCCGGCCGTCGCCACGCGCACCGTTTCGCCGATCGCGGCAGCGGTCACGCCGAGATCGGCGGCACGCGCAAAGTCCGGGCGAACGATGATTTCGGGACGCACCAGCGAGGCGCTGGAACTGACGTTGCCGATGCCCTTGAGCGTGCGCAGTTCGCGCTCGGCCTGGCGCGCGGCGGCGCTCAGCGCTTCCGGGTCTTCGCTGCGCAGCACCAGCTGCATCTTGGTGCCGGTGTCGTTGGCGCCGACGTTGAAACGCGCGCCCGGGATCTGGGCGACCTTCTCGCGCAGCGCGCGCTCGATGTCGGACAGCCCCGTGTCGCGCTCGTCGCGGTGCGCGGTCGTCACGGTCAGCACGGCGCGGCGCGCTTCCGCTGCCGCGCCGGGTGCAAAGGCGTCGCCGCTGGAGCCGCCGCCGATCGAGCTGAACACGCCCTTCACACCGGGGACCTGCATCGCCGCCAGGCGCGCCTGTTCGGCCACGGCGTGGGTTTCCTTGAGCGTCGAGCCGGGCGGCAGTTCCAGGGTCACCAGGGTCTGCGAACGGTCGGCCGGCGGCACGAAGCCGGTCGGCAGCAGCGGCACCAGCAGGATCGAACCAATGAAGAACAGCGCCGATGCGATCGCGGTCACCAGCCGGTGGCGCAGGCACCACTGCATCGTGCGCATGTACAGGCTCATGATGCGGCCGTCCTTTTCCTCGCCGATGTGCTTGGCCGGCTTGAGGAGGTAGGCCGCCATCATTGGCGTGAGCAGGCGCGCCACCACCAGCGAGGCCAGGATCGCAATCACCGCGGTCCAGCCGAACTGCTTGAAGAACTTGCCGGCGATGCCGCCCATGAAAGCGGTCGGCAGGAATACCGCCACCAGCGAAAAGGTCGTGGCGATCACCGCCATCCCGATCTCGTCGGCCGCTTCCAGCGCCGCCTGCATGGGTGATTTCCCCATTCGCAGGTGGCGCGCGATGTTCTCGATCTCGACGATCGCATCGTCGACCAGCACCCCGATGACGAGCGCGAGCGACAGCAGCGTCACCATGTTCAGCGTGTAGCCGAACAGGTACTGCCCGAGGAAGGCCGGAATCACCGACAGCGGCAGGGCCGCCGCCGCTACCAGGGTGGCGCGCCAGTCGCGCAGGAACCACCACACCACCAGCACCGCCAGCACGGCGCCTTCGTACAGCATCTCCATCGAGGCGTCGAAGTTTTCCTGGACCGGTTCTGCATTGTCGACCACTTCGCGCAGCACGACGTTCGGATGCTCTTTCTGCAGCTGGGCCATGGCCTCGCGCGCGCCTACGGCCACGTCCACCTCGCCCGCGCCGCGGGTGCGGAAGATCTCGAAGCCCACCACTTTGCGGCCATCCTGCTCGGCAATCGAGCGCGGCTCGGCCACGGTATCCGTCACGGTGGCCACCTGGTCGAGGCGCACATGGCGCCCGCCCGGCAGCGGGATCTCCATCTCGCCCAGCGCCTGCGCCGACTGCACGGTGGCGATGGTGCGCACCGATTGTTCGGCGCCGTTCACGTCGCCGCGTCCGCCCGGCGCTTCGCGCTGCACGTTGCGCAGCTGGCGCGACACGTCCAGCGCCGACACCTGCAGCGCCGCCATGCGCTCGTCGTCGAGTTCCACGCGAACCTCGCGCGTCACGCCGCCGACGCGCTTGACCGCACCCAGGCCCGGCACGCTCAGCAGGCGCTTGGCGACGTCGTTGTCGACGAACCAGCTCAGTTCCTGGTCGTCCATGGCGCTGCCCGCAGTCGGGCTCGGGGTCGCCGTGAAGGTGGCGATCACGCGGCCCGAGGTGGCGGCCTTGGTCACGCTCGGGTCGCGCATCTCGGGTGGCAGGTCGGCGCGCACGCGCGCAACCGCGTCACGCACGTCGTTCACCGCCTCGGCCAGGTCTTTCTCGAGCACGAATTCGACGGTGACGGTGGCCACGCCGTCGAGCACCTTGGTATAGATGTTCTTCACCCCTTGCAGGGTGGCGACCGAATCCTCGATCTTGCGCGCGACTTCGGTTTCCAGCTGGGCCGGCGCAGCGCCTTCCAGCGTGGCGGCAACGGTGACGATCGGCAGCTCGATGTCCGGGAAGTCCTGGATCTTGTTGGCCTTGAAGGCCAGCAGCCCTGCCAGCGTGAGCAGGGTGAACAGCATGATGGCCGGAATCGGGTTCCGGATCGACAGTGCGGAAAAATTCATGATGGCGCCTTGTTCAGCGTGCCGCGGTTTGACGCGGCGCCGGCTTCGCGGGGATCGGAGTTGGCACATTACGTACCAGGTCGCCGTCGTTCAGGAAGCCGGCGCCGCTGACCACGATCGGCGTACCAGCCGCCAGGCCGCCGACGATCTCGACCTGGTCGCCGAGGCGGCGGCCGGTGCTGACCTTCAGCTGGCTCACGCGGCTGTCGCGGTTGAGGCGGAATACATAGCTGAAGCCGTCGCGCACGGCGACCGCCTGCTGCGGCACGGTGAGGGCATTCGATTTGCCCAGCTCGAAGCGGCCGCTGGCAAACATGCCGGCCTTGAGCGGTGCGTTGGCGGACAGCGACGGCGGCAGGTCGACATACACTAGCGCGAGGCGGGTCTGCGGATCCACGGTCGGCGCCACGGCGCGCACCTTGCCGCTGATCTCGGAGCCGCTGGCGGCGCGCACTGCGGCGCGCATGCCCGGCTTGATGCGGCCCAGGTCAGCCGAGGTAATTTCGGCGCGCCACTCGAGGCGGCCCTGGCGGATCATGCGGAACAGTTCCGTGCCGCCGCCGATCACGGCGCCGACCGTGGCGCTGCGCGCCGAAATGATGCCGCTATCGGGCGCGGTGACGGTGGCAAAGCGCAGGCGCAGGTTCTGCTGCTCCAGCGTGGCCTTGGCTGCGTTCACGCGTGCCGCTGCAGTGCGCTCGGCGGTGAAGTACTGGGTGATTTGCTGCTCGCTCAGCGCGCCGGAGCTGCGCAGGGCGCGGGCGCGGTCTGCGTTGGCCTTTGCCTCGGAGGCGTTGGCCTGTGCTTCCTGCAGCGCGGCGCGCGCCTGCTCGACGTCGGCGCGCACGGTCTCGCTCGCGAACACCGCAAGGGTGTCGCCCTTCTTCACGACGTCACCGACATTGACACGCACATCAAGCAGGCGCAGGCCGTTCGACTCGCTGCCGATCACCGCTTCCTGCCAGGCCGCGACGCTGCCGTTGGCGTTCAGGCCCAGGGGCAGGGACGTGCTCGAGGGCTGGGTGGTGGTGACGGTCAGGGCCGGCGTCGGCGCGGTGGGCTTCTCGTCCTTGGCCGCAGCGCGGTTCGGTACGGCCAGCGCGGCGGCAAAGCACAGGGCGGCGCCGGCGACGGAAGCCAGGGCGGCCGGGGGAAGGTGGCGAAGGGTAGGCATAGTGTTTGGCGGGCTTTCGGTTAAGCTGTGAAGTGTAGCAAAAATGCAATGTCCTGAGCGCGCAATGGGCCGGGTTCGCCCGGTAAATCCGGGCGCTTACAAAAATTTACCAATCCGATTCGTGGCTTGCCTTCCGCGAGGATATAACAGTGTTCATGCGATCCTGTCCGAGCTTCCTTCGTTTCGCCGTGCCAGCCCTGCTGGCCGTGGCGCTGCTGTGCGCACCAGGCGCACGCGCCGACGAGGCCATCGACGAGGCCACCGCGCTGCACCTGCTCAACCGCCTGGGCTACGGCCCCGCACCCGGCGACCTGGCCCGCGTGCGCGCCATGGGGCTGCGTGTCTATGTCGACAGCCAGCTCGCACCGCCCGCTTTGCCTGCGTATATCGAGGCGCAGCTGCGCCAGCCTGCCGCCACCGACGCCGGGGCGCGCGAGGAACGCCTGCTGCGCGCCATCGCCAGCCCGCGCCAGCTCGAGGAAGTCCTGTGCGCATTCTGGCTGGCGCATTTCGGCATTATGGAAGGGAAGGGACTCGGCGCGGCCGGCATCGGCGCGATTGCACGCGAGGCGGTGCGCCCCCATGTCTTCGGCAGCTATGCCGCGCTGCGGAGCGCCGTGGCCCGGCATCCGGGCATGCAGGGCCGGCGCCTCGGCGGGCGCAGCGAACACGATGCCGTGCGCGCACTCGCGGCGCATTTCGTCTCTGCCCCACCGGCCGCGCTGGTGCGCTCACTGGCGGGGGTATGGCGGCAGACCGGCGCCGACCAGCGCGCCGTCTTGCGTACGCTGTTCACCAGCCCGGCCTTCCTGGCGCAGGCGGAGGCGGGCAGCAAGCGCAAGGACGCCCTGCGTTTCGTGGTGTCGGCGGTGCGGGCGAGCGGCATTGCAGTAACCGATACGGTCGCGCTGGCCGAGGTGCTGGCGCAAGCCGGTTCGCCGGTGTACGGACGGATGGTGCCGATGGATAGCAGGGAGCGTACGGATTTCGTGACGCGCCTGGCAGAGGGCCGTGTGCTGCTGGCAGCGCCGGCGCCGCGCGCGCACGAACAGGCCTCGATGGCGCCGCCGCTGCGGGCGACAGTGGAGGGCGCCGCGCCGCAGGGCGAGGTCGCCCAGCCCGGGCCGGTATTGATGGAAGCGCCCACGCCCGCGGCTGCGGCAATGGCGGCTGCGCGCAACCGGCCGGCGGATGCCGATGGGTTGAAAGAGGCGCTGTTGGGAGAAGCCTTCCTGCGCTATTGAGAGGGCAGAAATCGGTTTGCGCGGTGCAGCAAACGCCTCAATATTGTCTGAAATTGGAAACGGTTCCTTATGGCAATAAGCACAGTAGTTGTACGGTATTGCAGTGCACAAAAAACTGGGTTATATTGAAACCGTCTCCTCCAGTTTTCTCCGAAAATTGGATTCTCGCCCGCCAGCCGCAAGGTTCGCGGGCGTTTTTTTATCGTATCGGGTTGCGAGCTTGTAAGGCGGCGGGTATTTGGGCGATGGCGCAATGCCGATCACTTGAGCGCCGCCGCTGACCCGTAGGGTGGGCAGATTCTGCCCACGCGTTCAGATCACGGTGCTGAAGCCCGTGCGCTTATTCGTGTCACGACTATCACCGCGTGGGCGTTCGTCATTCGGGCCATTGGCCCAAATGACCCCGCCCACCCTACCAAACCTTCCACTATCAGATCTAGGCGCCCTCGCCCTGGAACGACCCCGCGCGCCAGGTCAGCACCAGCGTGTCGCGGTGCCCATGCTCGCCGAGCGGCTGGATCGGGGTCGATTCGTGGATCACGGCTGCGTCGTCGAGCAGCAGCAGGGTCCAGGGCTCCTCCATGGTGAAGCGCTTGCCCATCGAACCTTCGGCCTCGAATACCCGCGTTTCGCCGCCCTTGATGCCGGTGCGCCCGATCAGGATGACGGCGACGAAGTCGACGCCGTCGCGGTGAGCACCCTCGGGGGTCGGGCGGCCGATGCCGTCGGCGGTATCGATGCGGAACTGGTGCGCTTCGACATGCCAGGTGTGGCGGCCGGCGACGTTCGAACAGACCTCGCCCAGCGCGTGCAGCAGGCGCTCCCAGGAAGGCAGCGCGACGGTGCCAGGCTCGATCGGTTCGAACAGGCGGTGCATGCCGCCGTGCAGGGCGTTGTACTCGACCGGCTGCCAGTGCGCGCGGTGCGGCGTCTGCGCCAGCGTCTCGCCGTTGTCAATGAAGCAGGAATGGCGGCGCCGGCGGTAGCGGCCGCCGTCTTTCAGGTAGTTGTCGAGTTCGAGCCGGTCCCAGCTCGGTACGAGCGCCTGGAGCTCAATCAGGGTGCAGCCGGCAAGGCGGGCCACATCGAGGGGACGCAGCAGGGCATAGCCCTCGCTGCGCACGGCATCGGCCAGGTCGGCCGGGGCGGTATAGGGGAGTTCACGTATCGTCATCCGGTTAGCGTAGCATTTTTCCACGCCGCGGACCTGAGGCTTACCAATTCTTGACCAGGGTAATGCGGAAGGAACGCGGCTCGATCGGGTGGAAATGGATGTCGTCGGTGGCCTCGGTTTCGCCCGCCAGGCGCGAGGCATAGTAATAGTCGATGGCCGAGTCGCGCCGGTTGCCCAGGTTGAAGCCTTCCAGCTCCAGCCGCAGGTCCTTGCCGATCCGGTAGCCAATCCGGCCATTGAGCGTGACGCTGGCCTGCGAGCGCACGCTGTCGTCTTCGATCAGCGGACGCGGGCCGAAATAGCGCAGGCGCAGCGCCCCCGACCACGGCCCCGCGCGGTCCACGCTCAGGCCCAGCTGGGCTACGCCTTCGACTGCGCCGGGAATACGGTCGCCGGCGGGGTTGCCGCCGCGCGAGCGCGCATGCGCATAGGCAGCGTCGACGTTCGCCGTTACCCATTTGTTGATGCGGTAGCTGTTCGACAGTTCGATGCCGACGCGGCGGCTCGGGTCGCCCGCTTCGGTATTGCCGGCGTCGCCGATATAGGTCAGCTCCGAGTCGAACTCGAGATGGTACAGCGACAGCGTCGTTTCCATCTTCGGGATCGCCACCGTGCGCAGGCCCAGTTCCATGCCGCGCGAGCGCACCAGTCCCGGCGTACGCTCGACCGGATCGAGCGTTTTTGGATCGACGCTCGCCACGGTGCCGCGCGCATCGTTGCTGTGGAAGCCGTGGCCATAATTGAAGTACAACTCGGTCGACTTCCACGGCCCGTAGGCGACGCTCAGCGATGGCGTGAGCAGCGAATCGCTGGCGCGTCCGGCATTCTCCGGACGGTCGCCATCCACGCGGAAGCGGTAGGCGTTCGCGCGTACCCCGACCACGGTGCGCAGGGCCTCGCTCCATTTGGTGGCGTTCTCCGCGTACAAGGCGGCGCTGGTTTCCACGATATGGTCTTCGCGTGTGGTCGCCAGCCTTTGGCGCGCACGGGTGTCGTACAGGCCGTTGAAGATATTGTCATGCTGCGCCTGCAGGCCCACCGTCATGTCCGAGGTGAGCGCGCCCTTGCTCAGCAGGTGCCAGGTATGGCTGGCGTCCAGGCCCGTGGTCACGCGGCGGTCCGGCTGGCTGAACTGGTCGCCGTTGACCGGGTCGTTCAGAAAATAGGTGAAGTTCGAATACAGGTCGAGCCGGTTGCGGATGACATAGGCACTCAGGCTGGTCGCCGTCTCCTGGGTCGTGCGGCGCCAGGCGCCAGACAAGCTGCTGCGCTGTGCTTCGCCACCGTCGCTCAGGTCGAGCGCGTCGAAGCGTCCCAGCCGGCCGCTTGCGACCGCGCGCAGCGGCACCTGGTCGGTGGCGTTCCAGTGGCCGCGGTAATGCATGGCGGCGACGTGCCAACCGTTGTTCTCGTAGCCGCGGCTGTAGCGCAGCACCGCATTGATCTTGCGGTAGCCGTCCGGCCGGGTCCACGGGCCGTCGTTCTTCATCAGCTCCAGCGCGTACAGCAGGTTGCCGCCCGCCGCTTCCGGTGAGCCGGCGATGACGCTGCGCGCAAAATTGTCCTGGCCCAGCGTCACCGAGGCGAGCGGCGCCACCAGCCGGTTCGCGTAGGCGACCGATGCCTTGCCGGCCGAAGAAAAATCCCCTTCCGCCGCCGAATACGGCCCCTTGCGGTAGTCGAGGCGGGTGACCAGTTCCGGGATCAGGAAATTCAGATCGGTCCAGCCCTGGCCATGCGCATGGCTGCGCTGGTTGACCGGCATGCCGTCGACCCAGGTGGCGAGGTCGGTGCCATGGTCCAGGTTGAAACCGCGCAGGTAGAACTGGTTGGCCTTGCCTTCGCCGCTGTGCTGGCTCGCGATCAGGCCCGGCGTGGCCTCCAGCAGTTCGCCCGGCCGGTACACGGTCAGCTTGTCGAGTTCCCTGGCGCCGACGCTGCCGGAACTGGCCGAGTCGCTCAGCCCGATCTGGTTGGCGCGCGCGCCTTCCACCAGCACGCGCTGCAGCACGAAATCGTCGGCCATGGCCGGGGTCTGGAAACAGAGGGCGGCGATGGCGAAGGGCAGCGGGCGAAGGGTCATTGGATGGTCGTATGAGCCGGTTGTTCCAGCGAAGATTGTGAAAATGTCAATGAGCGGATTGTACCCAAATTGTTGAAATTGACGGTGTTCAATTGATCCGGCAGGAAATCGATCAGCACGCCCTGGCGGACCGTCACGGTCTTCGACAGCGGCGCGTTCTCGAGTTCCTGGTAAATGACGACGCTTTGCGAGTCGGCCGTCATGCCGACCCAGCGCACCGGCAGGCGCGCCTTGTCCGCGCCCTTGAGCACGAACTGGGTCTCGACATACTTGCGCAGCACGGCCTGGTCTTCCGGATCGGTGAGGTCGAACTGGCGCCCGTAGGTGTTCATCAGCAGTGCTTCGATGTCGTGCGCCATATAGGTGTGGACGATCTCGGTGCTGCCGGTGCGCGGATTGAACGCGAGCTCGGTGATCCCGGTATGGAAGCGGTGCGCGCCCGCCGCCGCGCTCAGGCACAGCAGCAGGACGGCCAGCACGGCTTTGACACGACACATGATCATTCTCCAGCCTTCTTTTCAGCTGATTTTTCAGCGGGCTTCTTCAGCGGCGTGCGGAAGTCGCGCATCAAATTGCCCGTGGCCGGATCACGTTCGGTCTTGAACAGCTCCAGGCGCGATGGCGTTGCCTTGCGCGGCCAGGCGTTGTTGTTGACGTCGATGTCGGCGGTTTCCCAGTACGGGTCCTGCACCAGGCTGACGATCGGCTCGTCGGTGATGAACAGCTTGGTCACCTGCTTCGGCGAGTAGCGCCACACTTCGGCCGGGATGCGCTCGATGGTTTTCTTGCCGCTCTTGGTTTCGATCTCGACCACCAGCGGCGTCACCAGCCCGCCCTTGTTCGAGAAGTCCACCAGGTACAGGTGCTTGCCTTCCTTGAGCAGCGCCTTTTCCCAATTTTCCAGTCCCTCGACCGCCTCAACGAACTTGTTGCGGTCCTTGTTGGTGACGGTGAAGTCGTCGTTCGCGTTATAGAAGTCCTTCAGCTCGGGATGCGCATCGACGCGGCGCGGCATGCCCTTGTTGCGCTGGTCGGTGATCGAGATCGGCTCGGCCTGTTTGCGGGCGCGCTGCCACGCCTTTTCGATTTCCGGGTCCTTGCTGCTGACGGTGTATTCGCTGATGCCGTCCACGCTCACGTCGACCGCATCGGTCGTGTAGAACCAGCCGCGCCAGAACCAGTCCAAATCCGTGCCCGAAGCATCTTCCATGGTGCGGAAGAAGTCGGCCGGGGTCGGGCGCTTGAACTTCCAGCGGTCTGCGTATTCCTTGAACGCGAAGTCGAACAGTTCGCGTCCCAGGATGGTTTCGCGCAGCACGTTCAGCGCGGTGGCCGGCTTGGCATAGGCGTTGTTGCCGCGCTGGAGGGTCGATTCGGCATTCGTCATGACCGGCACCTGGTTGGTGCTGCGCATGTAGTCGACGATGTTGCGCGCTTCGCCGCGGCGCGAAGGGTAATCCTCTTCCCAGGCTTCCTCGGCCAGGAACTGCAGGAAGCTGTTCATGCCCTCGTCCATCCAGGTCCACTGGCGCTCGTCCGAGTTGACGATCATCGGGAAGTAGTTGTGGCCCACTTCATGGATGATCACGCTGATCAGGCCGTACTTGATGCCCTTCGCATAGGTGAGTTCGCCGGTCTTCTTGTCCTTGACCGGACGCCCCGCGTTAAACGAGATCATCGGGTATTCCATGCCGCCGATCGAGCCGTTCACGGAAATCGCAGTCGGGTAGGGATAGTCGAAGGAATACTTGTTGTACTGCTCGATGGTGTGGATAACGGCGGCTGTCGAATAGCGCTCCCACAACGGGTTGCCTTCCTTCGGGTAGTAGGACATCGCCAGCACGTCCTTGTCGCCGCTCTTGATGGCCTGGGCGTCCCAGATGAACTTGCGACTCGAGGCAAATGCGAAGTCGCGCACGTCCCTGGCCTTGAAATGCCAGGTCTTGGTCGCCTTCGAGCGCCCCTTCTCGGCGGCTTCGGCTTCACGCTGGGTGACGATGACGACCGGTTTCTTCGCGTCGCGTGCCTGGCGCAGGCGGTCGCGCTGGGCGGCAGTGAGCACCGCATCCGGGTTCTGCAGCTCGCCGGTCGAGGCGACCACGTGGTCGGCCGGCACGGTCAGCTGCACATCGTAATCGCCGAACTCCAGTGTGAACTCGCCGTCGCCCATGTATTGCTTGTTCTGCCAACCCTTGATGTCGTAGTAGGCCGCCATGCGCGGGAACCACTGGGCAGCCAGGTAGATGTCGTTGCCGTCGTCGAACTTCTCGTAGCCGGTACGGCGGCCGACGACGTTCGCTTCGGGGATGTTGATGGTCCACGCCAGATTGAAGGACACGCGCGCGCCGGGCTTGAGCGGCTGTGGCAGGTCGATCCGCATCATGGTCTTGTTGACCGTATGGCGCAGCGCGCGGCCATCGGCGCCGGTGACGCTGATGATGTTGATGCCTCCGTCGAAGCGCTGCTGTTCGAGCGTGGCTTTCAGGGTGTCGAACTTGACGCCGTCGTTGCCGCCGTTGTTGCCACGTACTTGCCAGGCTTCGCGCGAGGGCAGGGTGGAGATGCGGCGGTTGTCCGAATCGGCACGGAACATGTTCTGGTCGAGCTGCACCCACAAGTAGGAAAGCGTGTCCGGCGAGTTATTCGTGTAGGTGACCGTGCCCGAACCAGTGACGCTGCGCTTGGCCTCATCCAACGTGGCGCGCAGGCGGTAGTCGGCGCGTTGCTGCCAGTAGCGGTGTCCCGGCGCGCCGGAGGCGGTGCGGGTCTCGTTCGGCGTCGGCAGCAGCTCCTCTAACTGGCGGAACTTGTCGTCGAAGGCCGGCGCAGCGTTTGCAGCGCTTGCGAGGAAGAGGGCGGCGAAGCTCGCCTGCAGGTGTTTGATTTTCATGCGGAATTTGGTACGGAGGGGAGAGTCATCGGTAAACCCGTAGGGTGGGCAAGTTTCTTGCCCACTCGTTCAATCAGTGCCTGAAAATAGCCGCCTTCCAACGGAGCGAAGACGATTTGAACGCGTGGGCAGAATCTGCCCACCCTACGATATGGCATCCCCCCACGCATTGAGTCAGGGCTTACTCGGACTTCGGCGCTTCTTCCTTCTGGCCTGGCGTCTTGAGCTTGGTATTGAAGTCACGCATCAGGTTACCCGTAGCCGGATCACGCTCGGTCTTGAACAGCTCCAGGCGCGACGGCGTTGCCTTACGTGGCCAGGCGTTGTTGTTAACGTCGATGTCGGCGGTCTCCCAGTACGGGTCCTGCACCAGGCTGACGATCGGCTCGTCGGTGATGAACAGCTTGGTCACCTGCTTCGGGGAGTAGCGCCACACTTCGGCCGGGATGCGTTCGATGGTTTTCTTGCCGCTCTTGGTTTCGATCTCGACCACCAGCGGCGTCACCAGCCCGCCCTTGTTCGAGAAGTCCACCAGGTACAGGTGCTTGCCTTCCTTGAGCAGCGCCTTTTCCCAATCTTCCAGTCCTTCGACCGCCTCAACGAACTTGTTGCGGTCCTTGTTGGTGACGGTGAAGTCGTCGTTCGCGTTATAGAAGTCCTTCAGCTCGGGATGCGCATCGACGCGGCGCGGCATGCCTTTATTGCGCTGGTCGGTGATCGAGATCGGCTCGGCCTGTTTGCGGGCGCGCTGCCAGGCCTTTTCGATTTCCGGGTCCTTGCTGCTGACGGTGTATTCGCTGATGCCGTCCACGCTCACGTCGACCGCATCGGTCGTGTAGAACCAGCCGCGCCAGAACCAGTCGAGGTCCGTGCCCGAAGCATCTTCCATTGTTCGGAAGAAATCGGCCGGGGTAGGGCGCTTGAATTTCCAGCGCTGCGAGTATTCGCGGAAGGCGAAATCGAACAGCTCACGGCCCAGCACCGTCTCGCGCAGGATGTTCAGTGCGGCGGCCGGCTTGGCATAGGCATTGTTCCCGAACTGGAGCAGCGACTCCGAGTTCGTCATGATCGGCACCTGGTTCTGGCTGCGCATGTAGTTGACGATCATGCGCGGGTCGCCGCGCATCTCGTCCCAGTTCTCTTCCCATGCTTCCTGGGCCATCGACTGCACGAAGGAGTTCAGGCCTTCGTCCATCCAGGTCCACTGGCGCTCGTCCGAGTTGACGATCATCGGGAAGTAGTTGTGGCCCACTTCGTGGATGATCACGCCGATCAGGCCGTACTTGGTGCGCTTCGAATAGGTCAGTTCACCGGTCTTCTTGTCCTTGACCGGACGCGGACCGTTGAACGTGATCATCGGGTATTCCATGCCGCCCACCGGGCCGTTCACCGAGATCGAGGTCGGGTACGGGTAGTCGAACGAATACTTGTTGTACTGCTCGATGGTGTGGATGATCGCCTGGGTCGAATAACGCTCCCACAGCGGATTGCCTTCCTTCGGGTAGTAGGACATCGCCATCACATCGGTATCGCCCGACTTGATGCCCTGCGCGTCCCAGATGAACTTGCGGCTCGAGGCGAAAGCGAAATCGCGTACGTTCTTCGCCTTGAAATGCCAGGTCTTGGACTTGGTGGCGCGCTGCTTTTCTGCGGCTTCGGCTTCCGCCTGGGTCACGATGATGACCGGCTTCTTCGCGGTGCGCGCCTGGCGCAGGCGGTCGCGCTGTGCGCTGGTGAGCACGTCGCCCGGGTTCTGCAGCTCGCCGGTGGAGGCGACGATGTGGTCGGCCGGGACGGTGATCTGCACGTCGTAGTCGCCGAATTCCAGCGTGAACTCTCCGGCGCCCAGGAACTGCTTGTGCTGCCAGCCGTAGACGTCGTAGTAGGCCGCCATGCGCGGGAACCACTGGGCGATCTCGAACAGGTCGTTCTTGTCGTCGAACTTCTCGTAGCCCGAACGCCCGCCCAGCACCTTCTGCTCGTTGATGTTGTAGTTCCAGTCGAGGCTGAACGATACGCGCGCGCCGGGTTTCAGGGGCTGCGGCAGGTCGATCCGCATCATGGTGCGGTTGATGACGTGCTTGAGCGGGCGGCCGCTGCTGTCGCGCACATTGCTTACCCTGAAGCCTCCGTCGAAGGTGCTGGCTTCGAGCAGGGTGCGCAGGGCGTCGAACTTCACGCCCGTTTCAGGCGTCTTGGCCTGGGCCCAGGCGTCGCGCGAGGGCAGGGCGGCCGAGGTGCGGGCGTCGGAATTGCGGTTGTAGATGTTCTGGTCGAGCTGCAGCCAGAGGTATTTCAGCGTATCGGGGGAATTGTTGTGGTACGTGACCGTGCCCGACCCGGTGATCGCGCGCCTGGCTTCGTCGAGCGTGGCGCGCATCGTGTAGTCGGCGCGCTGCTGCCAGTAGGCCTGGCCCGGCGCGCCCGAGGCGGTGCGCACGCTACCCGGCGTGGGTAGCAGCTCGTCGAGCTGGCGGAATTTGTCGTCGAAAGGCGCGGCGGCGAAAACGGAGGCGCTGAGGCATAGCGCGGCCAGCCCGATGGGCAAACGTATCATGATTCCCCTGATATTTTATTTAGAATAAGAGCGTCTAGCAAAACCCCCAGGGCAAGGCGCATCGCCGAAGACAGTACGCTAGTACGGCAAGGCGGTGCAACGCGGCCATGGGGGGAATTGTTAGGCGCTCTAAGAAAAAGTATTCTAGCTTTACCACTTATGCATTGCTCAGAGGATTTGTAAAAAACCTGATACATGATGCATATGTATCCCGGCATGCGGATGGTGCCGGGCCGGCAGGGGACGATACGAAGAGTCGAGGAAGACCGAGCCAGGAACTGGCGGGGATGCAAGGCTGCAGGAGGGGGGATTACGAGCCGATGTTCGCGGACGGCGTTTGGAAAGCAACTGAGTATTGGCTGCGGTCTTTCCCTGTCCCGGAGGAGTCGAGAAAGGCCATGATGTGGTCGACGGTCTTGGGGTCGGTCCGCACGAATTCGGCTTCGTAGGAGGTAGCGGTCGGCTCATGGGTGACTGCCCCTGACAGCTGCACCATGGCGAAATGCAGCCTGGGGTCACCCGGCAAGGTGAATCGCATGCTGAGCTGGTCCGACGGGCCGCTTTCCAACTTTTCCGAGCTGACGAAGCTGATGCGGCCAACGCTGACGTCGACAAGACGGACACTGATCGAGCCGGAGCCCTGCAAGGTCGCAACCGACGCGACTTCGTGCATCAGGTTCATGGCGTGAGCGGGATGTGAGTCCAAAGTGATCGTCCAGGGCAGCGAAATAAGCTTTCAATATTGCGGGTCAAAAGCGAGACAGCCTGATGATACGTATTTTTTAATAGCATTAATGTAAGATACCCCCAATAGGGTTTGTAGGAGTAATCCTACGAATGCCGAGTGCTATTCCGAATCCTTCCAGAACCCGCGTACTGGGAATCCTGCATCGCGCTGGATCCAGTTCCGCGGCGAGTAGGTCGAGGACGCATCGGTTGCGTGCAGCGTGAATGCATGGCGCGACACCGGCGAGCGGTTGGGAGCGCTGTAGTGCGGCAGCAAGCCGTGGAAGCAGACCAGCGTGCCGGCCTTCGCCTCGAGCGGCACCGCGGTGCTGTCATCCGGCCAGGGCGTGGCATCGAGCTTTTCCATCGTGATGCGGTCGCCGTCGCGCAAGAAGCGTTCGCGCAGCGGGCCGCGGTGGCCGCCCGGCTCGGCCCAAAGGCAGCCGTTGTCGACGGTCGCATCTTCCAGCGCGAACCAGAAGGTGGTGACGGTGATCGGGTCGCTGTCGAAGAAGGTGGCGTCCTGGTGCCAGCGCACCTCGCCGCCGATGCCCGGCTGCTTGAAGATATACATCGACTGCCACACCTGCGGCTGTTCCATCCCGAGGCCGCGTGCCACCGCGGCCAGTTTGGGGTCGCGGGTAAAGGCCTCGAACACCGGATCCAGGTCGTGCATGGCATGGCCGATCTTGTTGATCGACAGCGCCTTGGCCTGGCGCAGTTGGCCGTCCTCGCCGAAGGCTTCTTCTTCGAAGAAGCAGCGCACCGTGTTGTCCGAGCCGAGGAACCAGTCGTCGCTGGCGCGGGCCTGGTCTTTCGTCGTGAAGATGGCCCGCGACTCGGTCGGGTCGAAGGCGTCGACGATCTCTTCCGCGCGGCGGCGCAGCACAGCGATCTCGCCCGGATTCTTGAAACCGGGGATGACGAGGAAACCGTCGCGCTGGTAGCGTTCGCGCTGTTCTGGCGTAAGCATGGTTGGGCAGCCCAGGGAAAAAACATATTGTAGCGCCGGGTGCATTGGCAGGGTGCTCCCGGCGCTGCGTCCTCAAGGTACGCGCGTCACCTCGACTTGGAATGACCCGCTCACCAGGCGGCCGCCTTTGCCGGCCATGTGCAGGTCCAGCTCGCGCGACAGCACGAACAGCCTGCGCGCCGATTCCGCATAGAGCGGCTCCCACTGGTTCTCACGCAGCGCGATCATCAGTTTGCCCGCGCGATCGGCGATCTCGAACGCGGTCTCGCCCTTGATCGCGTAGCGGCCCGCCAGCATCGCGCGGGTTGCCGCCGGCAAGGCGATCGCCTTGCGCTGCATGGTCTGGTAGGTCGGCCAGCGGTATTCGGCAGCGATCGCACGGATCAGGCCTTGCGCCACTTCGCCCCCGCGGTCGCCATTGGTCATGACCACTGCGCCGTCGCCGCGCTGCACGTAGGCGTACAGCGAATTCTCGTAGCCCACGTTGCGGCCGCCGTGGCCAAAGGCGTGCTGCGGCGCCTTGCCGTCGATTTCGAGGCCGAGCGCGTAGTTGTTCATCACAGGGCGCAGCATCGTGCGCGTCATGGTGGCGGACAGGGCGCCATCGGCGCCGGCAGCGCCACGCTGTACCGCCAGCGCGAATTTCGCGAGGTCGGTCGGGGTGGTCCACATGCCGGCGGCCGCCATTTCAGGGTGGGTATGGGGACCGCCGGCAATCGCGGTGCCGGCGCCGTCGTGCGGCAGGGCCGCGCGCGCCAGCAGGGCGCCTGGCAAGGGCTGGGCAAAGCTGCTGTCCGCCATGCCGAGCGGCTTGAGCACCGTTTCGTCCATCAGCGCATCGAAGGGCCGGCCCGAGCGGTCGACCATGGCCTGCTGCACCACGCTGTAGCCGCCGCCGGAATAGTTCCATGCGTCGCCGGGCGCCGTCTCGTTCCGCACCGGCCCGTTGTTGGCGGGCGCCTGGCCCTCCAGTACCTGGAGCAGGGTCGGCACCTGGGCGCCCGCCGCATAGCCGCGGAAACCCGACACCGTCGTCCCAGCCGTATGCGAGAGCAGCTGGCGCATGCTGACTGGCCGCCTGGCGGCACCTGCGGGCAGTTTCCAGCTGGTGAGGATGCTGTTGATGTCGGCGTCGAGGTCAAACTGGCCCGCTTCGGCCATTTTCAGCGCGCCCATCGCGGTGATGGGTTTACTGATCGACGCAGCCTGGAACAGGGTCTGCGGCGTGACCGGCGCGCCGCCCGCCTGCGTGACGCCATAGCCCTTGGCCCAGGCGATCTTGCCGCCCCTGATCACGGCCACGCTCAGTCCCGGCACATGCAGGCGCTGCATCTCGCCGGCCAGCGTGCGCGCGTCGATCTTGACTCCCTGGATCGCCACCGCCGGCCGCAGGCCGCGTTCGATGCGGGCGATGGCGTCCGCATCCTGTGCCTGTGCCGCTGTTGGTGCCGATGCCGCGGCCATTGTCATGCCCACTGCATAAGCCGCGAGTGCCACCGTGTTCTTGCGTCCGACCATTCTGTCTCCTTGTAGTTGTTAGTAGCTCTACAGGGAGTATCCGGATACCGGACAGGGAGCGCAAGCTGCCGTTTTCAGGCCAACAAGCTCAAGTCGAAGACCCGTTCGGCCAGCCAGACGCCGGCCAGCAGCGCGATCACGCTTGACCCGCCGACCATGATGGCGCGCCGGTAGAACAGTCCGTTGCGTAGCAGGTAGGCGACCGGCAGGAAGGCCGCGACGATGGCCAGCTGGCCCAGTTCGACGCCAACGTTAAAGCCCACCAGCGACAGTAGCAGGGCATCCTGCGGCAGGCCGAGGCCGGCCAGCACGCTGGCGAAGCCGAAACCGTGCAGCAGGCCGAAGCCGAAGGCGAACCATGCGCGGCCCCGATGCACGATCGGCCAGACGTTGTTCAGTGCGGCCACGATCACCGAAGCCGCAATCGCCGACTCCACCAGGCGTGAAGGCAGGGTGACGATGCCGAGCGAGGCCAGGGTCAGCGTAATCGAGTGGGCCAGCGTGAATGCGGTGACGATGCGCACCACCTCGATGGCGCCGCCGCGCAGGCTGTCGCGCCCATGCCAGGCCTTGTCGCGCCACACCAGTACCGCCGGCAGCAGCAGCGACAGCAGGAACAGGATGTGGTCGAAGCCGATCCAGATATGCCAGACGCCGTGCTTCAGGTAGTCGAGGAACTGGCGGCCAGCCGAAGGATCGGCCAGCTGCAATTTCTGGTGCGGCTGTTCGGGACTGAAGATCGCCGTGGAAGTCGTGCTGCCATGGCGCAGCGCGAGCAAGCCCTTGTGCTGTGGGTCAATATCGGCCAGCAGGCTGTAGTCGATATCCAGCCGCGTCACCGCAGCGCTGCAGCTCCCTCGCAGCATCAGGACCGTGTAGGCGCCATCGGTATGCGAGTCGACCAGCTGTTGGGTCACCTGCAGCGGGCAGGCACTGCCATCGCTGTTCAGCTTCAGGCGCGCCAGCGCATAGGCGGCGATCGCCGCATGGCGGCCGCGCACTTCGTCCCAGGTGAGCTCACCGTCGCCATTCCCGTCCAGTCCAACTGCCATCTCCAGGTCGCGCAGCGCAATGTCCCAGCGGCCTTCGACCTGCTGGCCGCGTACTTCCAGGTTCAGGTAGCTGTCGCTGGCCTTGTGGGCGTAAGCCGGCTGGCCGGACAGCAGGGCCAGTAGCGCGAGCAGGACGCACCAGCTGCCCTTCATGTCGCCGCTCCCAGGCTGCGCAAGCTGGCATCGAGCGAGCGGTCTTCCAGCGCGTGGCGGCGCACCCAGTCTTGCACCAGGCGCGCCGCTTCGGCGTCGCCGCTGCCGGCCGCGGCCTGCGCCAGGATGCGCAGGTCGGCCGGCTCTTTCTGTACCGCCCAGTTGAGCTTAGCCAGGCGCACGGCGCCCGCGGGATTGCCGTCCAGGGCGAGGGCGAAGCGCGCTTCCTCGCGCCGGTGCACGACATCGCCGCGCCGCTGGGCCGCTTCGAAGCGCGCGCGCAATGCGGCGGTGTGGCGCACGGCGTCGGGCGACCCGACCGTCTTCAGGGCAATCGCATAACGCAGCAGCAGGGCGTCGGCCAGCGTGCGGTCGGCCAGCAGGCGCAGCACTTCTTTCGCACGGCCGCGTTCAAGCAGGAAGTCGGCGTAGGCGGCCAGTAAATAGCTGTCCTGCGGATCGGCCGCCAGCGCCTCGCGGAAATGGCTTTCCGCGGCAGCGTGCTTGCCCAGGCGCTCGGCCATTTCGCCGAGCAGGGTCGCGGCCCAGGCACGCAGGGGCGCCGGGGAATCAAGACGCGCCGCCAGCACCCGGCGCAAACGCTCGTAGCTGGCGCCGGCGCTGCCGCTGACGCTGCCCACCGAGGCCAGGCAGGTCTGCACCACCAGGTCGGCCGTACGGCTGAAGAGCCGCGCGCAGCTGGTGCGTGCGCCGGCGTAGTCGCCGGTAACGAGCTGGATGGTCGCGCGCGTCAGCCAGGCTTGCGCATTACCGGCATCGCGCCGCACCACTTCGTCCAGGTCGGCGAGGGCGGCATCGAAGGAATGGGTGCTCTGGTTGAGGGTCGCACGCAGCACCAGCACATCGGGTGGCGCTTTGGCGCGCGCGGTGTTCCACCACGGCGCCAGCGCTGCTTGCGCATAGCCGAGGTAACGCGGATCGCCATCGCGGCGTGCCTGTTCGATGTAGCGCCGCGCAAGAAAGGTCGCGCGGGGAAGGTCATTCGGATTGGCAGTGAGTTCGGCGCGCAGGCGCGCCAGTTCGCGCTGCGCCGGTTCGAGGCGTCCCGGCAGGCGCTCCAGCACCTGCTGGCCGCTGGCCGGAATATAAGGCGCAGCCTGCGCCGCGCCGGAATGCAAGGCCGCCAGCAGCACCAGCGGATAAACAAACGCGATCATCGGTTCTCCATGAGAAAAGACGGGAAGGGGACTTTCGTCCCCATTCCCGCCTTCAGGGTGCGTCAGGCCGATGGTACCGGCTCCGGCTCCGTGGTTTCAGGCACGGTGACGGGGATTGCGTCGATCGCCACCGGTTCGTCGTTGTCGAGCAGCGAGGCCACCCGCGCCAGTACCGTCTGGAAGAAGGTGTCGGTGGACACCGGAGGCGGCGTGGTGCCGGTCGGCGGTGGCGTGGTCGCGACGGGGTCGCGGTCGTTGCTGCCGCCGCAGGCCGTCAACAGCAGGGCCGCCGACAGCAGCAGCGCAGCGTTGCGCATGTGCGGAGTCATGGAAGTCATGGCTTTCTCCTCGCGCTTACTGGTTGCCCGGCAGCGGCGTGTTCAGGTACGGGAATGCCGGCTTGTACGATGCCGCGGTCTTGCGCACGCCGTCGGTCAGGGCCAGGCCGCCGGCCGGTGCGTCGGAAGGCTTGCAGCCCACGCCCAGGGCATCGTTGGCGCCGGTCAGCGCGCACAGCGCGCCCATCGACACGCGCAGGGCGATGTCGGTGACGTCGTCGGCCGGACGGCGGCCGTTCGGGAAGCCGGCATTGTCGCCGCCTGCCACGCCCATCGCGTTCTGCGCGGCCAGCGCGGTCGGCGCGATGCTGGTGTTCAGGCGCAGCATTTCCGAGGCCACCACGTTCTTCGGCTGGTTCACGCCCGGGATGCCCTTGAGGAAGGCGGTGACCAGGTCGTTGCGCGGGAAGTTGGTTGGGGCTTTCGCAGACGGGAACAGGGTCTCGATGATCGCCGGCAGGGTCGGATTGGTGACGAAGTCGATGAACTGGCCGTCATTCTGCGGCTTGGAGCTGTTGAAGCGGTCCTTCAGGTCCATGCCGATGATGACTTCGTTCACGAGCGGCATGCCGAGGCGCGAGACCTGGGTCCAGGCGCCGCCTTCCTTGGTCGCGTTGTTGATGCCGCTGGCAGGAGTTGGGTTGAGCAGGCGGCCCTGGCGCATGCTGGCAGTGGCGTAGGCGCCGATCACCGGTTCGCCGGCGGCAGCCACGCAGGCGATCGGCACTTCGATGGCGATGGCGCTGACGTTCTTGTTCTCGAGGTCGTTCTTGTTGCCGTTGACCTCGGCGCCCAGCGGGTTCAGGTTGACCAGGTCGAAGATCTTGCCGACGGCGATATAGAACGACTCCTTGCGCTGGCCGACGAACACGCGGCCGGTGCCGCAGCCGGGGATGGCCACGTCGTAGATATGCTGGTTGGCATAGGTCTCGTAGCCGGTGGCGCTGCCGAAGGTTTTGTCGCCGATATTGTCGACCGGTTTGTCGAATTCGGTGACGCCGCTGGCGCCCGCCAGGCGGGTGCGGGCGCCGGCGCGGCGGTCGCCCTTGACCATGTCGATGGTATAGGTTTCGCGCACATTGAGCGAGCCTGGGTTGACGCCGCTGATGGTCGAGGAGTTGATCAGCGGGATCAGGACCTGCTTGCCGCCGACGGTCAGGGCGGTGCGTTTCGAGGTGCTCTTGAAGCGGAACTGGAAGGAGATGTCTTCTTTCGCGTCGCCGTTGTTGTCGACGTGGATTTCGTACAGGGCGTTGTTATCGAACTGGTAGAAGTTCGGGCCGCCCTGCGGATCCTGGAAGGGGATGAAGTTCGCAATCATGGTCACGAAGCCTTCGCGGCCAGGCGCATAGCTGCGGAACATGTAGAAGTCGGTGCCGTCCACTTTCGGGGCGTTGGTCAGGAATGGGGCTTCGCGGTGGCTCGATGCCGCGGCGGGCATGGAGAGCATGGCCAGGGCTGCGCCCGAAGCAAGGGCCGCAGCCCAGAGTGGTTTCTTGTTGCCGAATTGCATGTAAATCTCCTCTGTATTGTTGTTCCCCACGAAGGGGGCGACAGTGTGCGGAATACGTCTCCACTAGCGTATACGCGGCCCGCACCTTATCGGATTCAAATTATTTTTAGTACATCGTTGCTCTGTAGATGTGATAATTCAAGCATGCACAGCTGGTAAATCCGGCGCTTTTTTCGCTGATTCGAAAGATTTTCGTGGTTCAGTCAACAAATTTGCCAAATTCATTAGAACTCAACAATTGGATTCGTGGCGCAGCGCTGAAAGATGCTGTTGCTTTCCGGAAGTTGTACGAAGCCAGTTCGCCCCGTCTGTACGGACTGGCCTTGCGCATCCTGCGCCGCCGCGAGCTGGCCGAGGAAGCGCTGCAGGAGAGTTTCGTAGCGATCTGGGACCATGCGCGCGATTATCAGGAAGGGCTGGCGGCGCCGATGACCTGGATGTCGACCATCGTGCGCAACAAGTCCTTCGACGTACTGCGCCGGCACCGGCACGAGGCGGAGCTCGACGGCGTGGAGTTCGACGACGCGGTGATGGCGACCCTGCGCGACCCGGTGGCGAGCCCGGCCGACCTGCACCAGCTGAGCAGTGAGGCCAAAGCGCTGGCTGCCTGCATGGCCGCCCTCGACGAACAGCACCGGCATGCCGTGGGACTGGCCTTTTTCCATGACTTGTCGCACAGCGAAGTGGCGCGCCGGCTGGCGCTGCCGCTGGGGACGGTGAAGACCTGGATACGCCGCAGCCTGGTACGGCTGCATGACTGCCTGACCGGAAGGAGGACGGGATGAAGCTGCGCGACAACGAGCCCTTGCGAGAGCGGCTGGCGGCCGAGTATGTGCTGGGGACCCTGCGGGGACGGGCGCGGCGGCGCTTCGAAGGCCTGATGCATGGCGATGCGGCGCTGCGCCGCACGGTGGCAGCATGGGCCGACCGTATCGGGGCGATGGCCGAATTTGTGCCGCCGGTGGCGCCGCCCGCGCAGGTCTGGCGCGCGATCAGAACCCGGCTGGGCCTGGAGCTGCCTGCGCCGGCATGGCAATTCTGGCGTCACGGTTCGCTCGGTTTCTGGCGCCGACTGGGTGTTGCCTCGAGCATGGCGGCGGCGTTGCTGCTGGTGACTGTGATGCAGCGGGAACCGCAGCAGCCGGCGGTCAGCGATATCGCGACCCTGCTCGACGAGAAGGCGCAAACCGCGCTGCTGGTCACGGCCGATCGCGAGCGCAGGCTGCTCACGGTACGTTTGGTGGCAACCCAGCCCTTAAGCCCCGGGCAAGTGCTGCAGTTGTGGGCTGTGCCGCAGCAGGGCACACCGCGTTCGCTCGGCGTGCTCGATGGCAGCCGGCAGCTCGCGCTACCGCTTACGGCGCAGGCGATCGGCGCCGACGTGGCGCTGCTGGCGGTCAGCCTGGAACCGCAGGGCGGCTCGCCCGACCCGAACGGCCCGAGCGGACCGATCCTCTACAAGGGCGGCTGGATCAGGGTGATGTAAAGGCGGCGCTCAGGCCGCGGGCATCGTGAAAATGAATTCCGTCACGCCATCGGCGGAATTGACCGCGACCGTCCCGTGGTGGCCGCGGGCGATCCGGTCGACGATGTACAGACCCAGGCCGAGTCCTTCGCTGCCCTGGCGCGAGGCTGCGCGCCAGTAAGGCTTGAACAGCTGCGTCACCACGTCCGCCGGGAGCCCGGGGCCGCCGTTGACGACGTGCAGCGCGAACATGCCCTTGTCGATATGGGCGTCGACCACAATGGGTTGGGCCTCGTCGCCGTGAACCACGGCATTTTTCAGGAGATTGGAGAGCAGCTGCGACAGGCGGTCGGGATCGCAGCGGAACTGCATGGGCGCCTCGATGCTGCTGTCGATCTGGCGCTCGGGATAGACGTCGCATAGTTCGTCGACGACCTGGCGCAGGAACAGGTCTGCGTTCGGGGTGTCGCGCAGGTCCAGGGCAATCCCGCTGCCCATTCGCCCGCGCGTGAAGTCGACCACGTCGCCCACCAGCGCCGCCATGCGAGACGCGCAGCGCCGGATGCGTTGCGCCACCTCGCGCGTTACCGAATCCTGGTGCTTGAGCAGCAGGATTTCGGCGCCCGACTGGATCGCACTGAGCGGCGTGCGCAGGTCGTGCCCGAGGACGGCGATGAACTGCTCGCGCAGTTCCGCCGTTTCGCGTTCGGTCAGCAACTCGTTCTGGGCCTGTCCACGTGCATGTTCGGCTTCGAGCTGCTTGGAGATGAGTTCGGCGAACAGGGTCAGGGTCGAGACGGTGGTCTCGCCCGTCAGGCGCGCCGGTTCGGGATCGAGCCCGCACAAGGTGCCGAAATACTGGCCGCCGGGGCGGAACACCGGAATCGAAAAATAGCTCTGGAAACCGTAGATGCGCGGCGTGTGGTGGTCGTGGTAGCGGGCGCTGTCGCGCACGCTGTCGATGATCACCGCTTCTTCAGTGTCGCGCACCTGTTCGCACAGGGTCGTGGTGACGTCGAGTGCGCCGCCCGGCTTGAGGCCGAATTCGAGCCCGTCGAGCACGGCGCAGGCGGTCCAGGAATCCTGGGTCACGTGGGCGATGCAGACGAAGCGCAGCCCGGTCATGGCGGCGACCGTTTCGAGGATCTTGGGGACAGCGCCGATGGCCTGGATTTCGCTGACGTAAGAAGGGACGTCGTCTGCCATGGAACGCTCTACGGAGGGATGGTAGACCGTCATGGTAACACCGATATTGTGACCGCTGCTCAGGTGTTACACATCCAGCGGCCGTCGGCGTACACCCTTTCCTCGCCCAGGTAGACCGCATCGGTGACCGCGAATACGTCGATGTGGAAGCGCGCGTCCTTGCGCTTGAAACCGGGCTTCGTGTACACGCCATGCTTGGCGCCGAGCGACAGGTGGATGCCGCACATGCGCTCGTAGGTGCCGATATCGTCGACGCGGCGCTCGCGCGTGAAGGCGCGGTTCATGCCGAATCCCAGCTCGCGCACCCAGACTTCGCCCTCGATCTCGGTGATGTTGTCCAGTACCTGCTGGAATGCCGGCGTGGCGTTCTCGGTGCCCACCACGCGGCCACGCTCGATGACCAGGGTCACCGGGACCTCGGGCCGGTTCGAACGGTAATTCGTATCGCCGAAGACGTGCACCTGCACCCGGCCGTGCACCGCTTCCAGGTCGAGCGCTTCGGTAAACACTTCGCCGATCGGGAACTGGCCGCCGACATTGTTCATCTCGCTGTAGTCGCCCACGTTCAGCTTGGCCGGCTCCAGCGCCGAGGCGAAGGTCAAGGTCTCGCCGCCGCCCAGCACGCGCGCATGCGGCGCCGCGTCGATCCGCGCTTTTAGTGCGCGCCCAACGCCGCGGAAATAGGCCGGGTCATAGGCCAGCGCCTCGATGTAATGCTCCGACTGCGCTCCCGGCATGCGCGACAGGTGCACGTGCTCGACCACCTTCAGCCCCAGCTTGAACAGCTCGACGCGGATACGGAAGCCATCCAGCCGGAAGTTGGTCGACTGCACCAGCACCACCAGGTCTTGCGGCGCCATCGCGCGGAAGGCCGCCAGCACCGCCTCGGGCGTGGCGGAATCGAAATCGATGAAGACCGCGCCGGGCAGGTTGCGGCGGTAGCCCTCGAGCAGCGCGCGCGCCAGGGCGGTGCGGGTGTCGTAGACGACCAGCGCGGCGTGGGCTGGACCGTATTCGAGCGCATGCGCGAGCACGTCGCGCAAGTGCGCCTCGGCGGCATCGACGGCGTGTGGCGGCAGGTCGCCAGGGTGCTGGTCGTCAGGTGATTCGGGGGTATGCATGTCTGGCAAATTGGGAGCGGAAGCCGGGCCGCCATTATACGTACGTCAGCCAAAAGTTCCCCGCACCACCTGCCAATCAGCCCATTTGTTGATCCCAAAAGGGTCATGGCACGCTACCCCGTGTACGGCGCGCCGCGCGACAGTCCTGAGCGCTATGATTTGAGCAACAACAAGAGGGAACGAATAGTCTCGACACGCTGGGTTTTATATACGAATAAGGGGCACCAAGGTGACGGCATGAGATACAGATGGGAAACGCCTGCCAGTGTCTGGCAGGAAGACGAGCGTAGCGGGGAGTTCGAACTGCTGGCAACCGAGGGCCTGGGCCGCATCGACTGGCAGGCCCACGCCCACAGCCGCCTGCCCGATGTCGCCCGCCTGCTCGGCGCCTCGCTGCCGGACGCCTGCGCCTGCGCGCCCATCTATCCGGAAGGTTTCGCCTTTTGCCCGAACTGCGGCCGCAGCTTGCTGCGGCTGCCGGGGACACCTGCGCGCCAGGCTGGCTGGTGGGGCCCCGGCGTGGATGCCACGCTGCCGCGCCACGTTCCGCACGGTTTGCCGGTCACCTCGCTGCCGCTGGGCGACAGTCTGGAAGAGCGTCCAGCCGCGCCCCACGTCGGCCGCCATGACCTGGCGATGCCGGTGCCGCCGAATGCGCAGTGCGTGTTCGCGGCATCCCACTACGGTTTTCCCGAGCAGCGCCTGCTGGCGCTGGCCCACACGCGCGGCGTGCTGCAGTACTGGGACCCGGTCGCCGGCCTGTGGCATGTGATGGCGCCGGACGACGGCGCCGCCGGCCTGGCCTTCACCGCCTCGTGCTATGCCTGGCTGCCGGTGCTCGAGCCGCGCCGCGGCGAGGTGGCGATTGTCCCCACCAGCAGCGGCCTGCATCGGCTGTGGATCAATCCCGTGAGCGAAACCTATCGCACCGAGCCCGTACTGGAAGCACCGCTGGTCGCCGCGCCCGGCGCCATGCGCCGCCACATCGCCTGCCTGGTCTGCCCGGACGCCGACGCCGGCGGCACGGTGCGCCTGTGGAGCGCGCGCAGCGACCTGCTCGAAGTCGAAGAATTTGCCTGCCCGGATATTCCCCGTGCCGGCTGGTCGCGCCCGATCGGCTACGACGGCCGCCTGTTCTGGCTGCACGATCAGGGCCAGCTGGCCTGGCGTCCGGGCCAGCCGCCGCTGTTCACCCCCTGGCCGCCGGGCTGGCTGCCGCGCCTCGATTTCGGCGGCCCGACCCAGAGCCGCGACGGCCGCCTCTGGCATATCGGCCACGATGGCCAGGGGTATTCCTTCCTCGAACTGGGTACCGACCGTCCCGAGAGCGCGCCGATCGACGGCGCGCGCCTGGGCTTTGCCAACTTCCTGTTCCGGCGCGGGCACCCGGTCGTCGACGAGCCCTGGTCCGGCGAGCACATCGAAGACCTGAACCAGGACGACACCCTGGTGCTGCCGCTGCTGCGCGCCTTCAACAACAACCGCAGCCAGCCAAGCGGGCTGGTGCTGCGCTTCCATAAATACACCGGCCGCGCCGAGGAAGCGCTGGAAGCGCGAGTGCTTCCCCGCACCACGGTCGAATGGATCGGCCGGCGCAACGTGATCCTCGACGAAGTGGTGCGCCTGTCGCGGCCGCTGGACTGCGTGCCCTTCGTGTACGCGGGCTGCCTGTGGCTGCACCATCCGGACTGGAACGAGATCCGTGGCTGGCGCCTGGAAGATCCGGCGTGATGCGGGTCACTTTCCACCAATGCGCTGCAGCGCTGCTGTTGCTGCTCTCCGCCGCTTCCCCCGCGGCTGCGACCCCACACGTCTTCCTGGTGCAGAACTCCGGCTGGATGGAGCCTTTCTACACCGACCCGCAATCCCAGTTCAAGCCCCTGATTGGTGCGCTGGCCGGCGCCGTCGTGCAGCCAGGCGACGCCATGGTGCTGGCTGCCTTCAACCAATCCTTGCCGGGCGCGCCCTCGCCCAAGGCGCTGCTCTCGCTCAAGGCCGACCCGAAGGTCGTGCGCAGCCGCGTCAATGCTGCACTCTCCGGCCTCGAGGTGGCGCGCAAGCCGGGCAGTGCCGCACTGGCCGACACCGACCTGGGTGAAGCGGTGCAGGCCGCCATCGGCACGGCGCTCGGCGGCAAGCCCGGCATCGTCTGGCTGGTGACGAACAACCGCAACAGTCCGAACAACGACCAGGCCACCGCCGCACGCAATCGCGAATTCTATGAGCTGATCCACCGCGGCGCGGCGATCGACAAGGTCGTGGCCTTCCCGCTGCGCATGCCAGTCCAGGGCAAGCATTACCAGGCCAATGGCCTGATGGTGTATGCCTTCGCCGTCGGCGCGCCCGGCAGCCGCGCGCTCGACGCGCTGCTGGCGTCCGGCCGCATCGCCAGCGTGATCACCGAGCAGCCGGCGCGCCTGAAGCCGCTCGACCGTGACACGGTGCGCCTCAGCCCCGCGCAAGTGGAGGACGCGCCCGGCGTGGCCTTCTCGCAGGCGCAGGGCGGGGCGCTGCGCGCCGACGTCGACCCTGATGCGCGCACGCCAAAAGCCAGCATCCTTTGGCACCTCGAGAACACGATGTACCCGTACACCATCGCCTCGGCCACGCTCAGCGCGCGCTCGATGCTGGCCGGCGAAGACCGCAAGATCGAGCTGGCCAGCAGCCGCGTGGACAACCTGGCGCCGGGCAAGCCGGTGCCGCTCGGCTCGGTCATGCAGCTGCCGGTGGCCCAGCTGCCCGACAAATGGTCGATGGAAGCGATGAAGTCCGCCGGTTCGGCCTATGTGCTGCCGGGCCGGATCGAGCTGCACCTGGCGAACCAGAAGCTGGAATTGTCGCAGGCCTTCCGCCAGCGCATGGCCGCGCTGTTCCCGGGCGACCCGCTGCCCGAGATCTTCACGCCGCCGGCCACGGTGCAGGCCTCGAACGCCGTGCTGCCGCTGGAGGTGCGCGTGCATTACGGCATGGGACCGCTGGCGGCGCTCGGCGGCATCGCCGCGGCCCTGCTGGCGGCGCTTGGTGCCGGCGCCTGGGCCTATGGCCGGCCGCGCGTGGCCCAGGTCACCGTCGAGGACGAGCTGCGTACCATGCGCGCCCGTCCCGGCACGGTCCAACCGATTTACGACAAGGCAGGCGCCCAGGTGGCGCAGCTGAAAACCACCCTGTTCGGCCACGAGCTGTTTGATTTGCGCGAAGGTGCGCAGGTACGGCTTGGCCGCTGACAAAAACAAAAAAGGAAACCGCTCCATGCAAGGAACCCAGTCACCTTCCGCACCGTCCCAGGCCGATCCGGGCTTCAAGCTGCCCGACGAATCAAGCTCGCCCCAGGATTCGCTGCCGCAGACTTCTCCGGACACTGCCGGGCGTCCGGTCGAAGTCGTGCCCGGAACGACGAATGCGCCGATTCCCGCGACCGACACCTCGACGCGCGACCTGGCCATCGGTGCGGTGGTGTTCGTGGTGCTGCTGGTGGTGTATTTCTTCGTGCGCAACGCCTACGTGCACCACCTGGTGGTGCGGCGCGTGGCGCCTTCGTCGGCGGGCAGCGCCGGCTGGATGCTGTTCGTGGGCCTGGCCTTTTTATCGGCCGCCGCCGTACTGGCGATCATCAATGCCAGCAAATTCCTGACCTTCGCCGTCACCGGCCCGCTGGTGGCAGTGGGCGTGATCGCGCTGGTCGCGGCGCTGTTCGTCGGCCGCCGCTAAGCGTAAAGTAAACACTCGAAAGAACACGATATGGCAGATTTTCCCAACCCAGCAAGCCTGAACGCCAAATCGGAGCTCAAGGTCGACCTGCGCCCAACGCTGTTCATCGGCGCGGGCGGCACCGGCATGGAAGTGATGATGCGCATCCGCCGCCGCATCCTGTCGGCCGTCTGGAACCGGCACAGCCCGACCCGCGTCGAATCGATCGGCGACTTCCCTGTGGCGCGTTTCCTGCACTTCGACCTCGACAACAACGCCGTCATCGACGAAGGCAAGTCGCAGCGCACCGACCCCTGGTACGAACTGGTGAAGCTCACCGACGAAGAACGCCTGGTCGAGCCGCTCGACCTGCCGCAATACCACGAGTCCGACGACAGCCTGGCGCGCTTTCCGCTGATCGAAAGCTGGATGCCGCTGCGCCCCAAGAAACTGCGCTCGCTCGGCATCGACCCCTCGAAGGGCGCGGGCCAGATCCGTGCGCTGGCGCGGCTCTACCTGTTCGACAAATATCCCAAGCTGCGCGGCCGCATCAAGGGCGCGCTGAATTTCCTGAGCAGCAATGCCGGCATCGAGCGCAAGGAGAACTACCAGCGCCTCGGCCTGCAGGTGGATACCTCGAAATTCCGCATCGTCGTCATCGCCTCGTGCGCGGGCGGGACCGGCGCCGGCAGCGCCATCGACCTGGGCTGGCTGTCGAAAGCCATCGCCCGGCAAGAGGTGTCGGACAGCCAGGTCGACCTGGTGATGTTCATGCCGGGCGGCTTCGCCAAGGCCAACAAGGAGCGCACCGAGGCCAATGCCTACGCTACCTTGATGGAACTGGAAACGGCGATGCGCGACATGAATGCACGGGTAGCATGGATGGACCCGGACAGCATCTCGGGCAAGGGCGCGCCTTTCGACGACGTGTATTTCGTCGACACCGCCAACCTCGCCAACAAGGCCACGCTCGACGTCAAGGACGTCTACCAGATGGTCGCCGATACCCTGTTCGAAGATTTCGCGTCGGCCGATTTCGCCAACCGCAAGCGCTCGGTGGCGGTCAACCAGCAGCAGCACAAGCTGGGACCCTACAACCCGCGCGTGCCGGAACAGCGCTTCGGCGACATGCGCCTGTCCTATTCCAAGGTGTACTCGGCCTTTGGCCAGGCCGTGCTGGACACCCAGCAAAGCCTGCGCGACGACATCCGCGCCTACGAGCTGGCCGGGCTGATGGTGAAGGCTTTCTTTGGACTGGTGGGAACAGACGGCTCCATGGCGCGCCGTGCCGGCGACGGCGAACGCGACACCTTCATGCGCGAACAGATGGAGATGGGCGAGCGTCCCTTCGACGCCTTCCCGGACTTCCGCAAGGGTACGGTGGACATCACGCCGTTCCCGGAATACGCGCTCACCGGCACGCTCCTGCTCGACAAGGACGGGCGCTCGCTGCTGGAACGCGTGGAAAGCAAGGTGCAGCTCGAAGTCGACCGCATCATGGCCTCCTACGACATCAAGCAGTGGCGCGAGAAAGTGGCCGAACTGCTGCCGCACCTGGAGCGCGATGCGATCCGCGAAGCCGGCGCCACTGCCGAGACCAGCGAAGACCGCATCAAACGCCACACCGGTGAATTGAGCGGGCGCCTGAAATCGCGCGTGCGCGAGCGCCTGTACGCGCTGCTGGACGACCGCAAGCAGGGCGGGCTGGAATTCGTGCTGTCGCTGCTGGAGCAGGTCAAGGCGCGCCTGTCGCAGCGCGACCTGGCCAATGCCGAGCGCAATGGCCGCCGCTACCGCGACATCCGCGATGCGCTGCGCACCCGCCAGGTCGAGGAGTCGCTCAACAACCTGTCGCAGGCATCAAGCCGCATGTTCGGCAAGGAGCCGCAGGCGCGCGAAGTGATGAACCACCTCAAGCGCGACATCGCCGACTACCTGCGCTTCCACCTGCTGGCGGTGGCGGCCGGGCAGTCGATCGAAGTCATGCGCAACATGTCGGCCTGGCTGGGCGACCCCCAAAGCACCGACGAGCAGGGCCAGGCCCAGTGGAGCGGCATTGCCGGCGAATTCCAGGATGGCCGCCGCCAGGTGCAGGCCATGTTGCATGCAGCCGACCAGCGCATCAGCCAACTGCGCGCCGATGCGCGCCAGGAGCATGCCACCTATATCAAGCTGGCCGCCGACGTGCTGCCGCCACCGGTGCGGCTCACCGGCGACGTCAGCGCCTGGAGCGAAGAAGTGCTGCTGGAATTCGGCGGCTCGGCGCGGCTGTTCCCGCAACTGGGCGACGAGCGCCTGCGCGCCGACCTGCTGCTCAAGCTATTCCGCCGGGCGCAGCTGCAGCTCTCCAGCCAGGAGCTCGAGCAGCCGGAGCCGGTCGACCCGCTGCTGGAACGCTTATCAAGCATGAGCCCGCCGGAGCGCCAGCGCGTGTTCGCCGAATGGATCCGCAGTGCCATGCCCTGGGTGAACGCGCGCTTCTCGGCCGAGTTCACACCCGCGGCCGACCAGTTCAAGTGCTTCATCGGCGTCGGCGATGCAGCAAGCTGGCGCAAGATGGAAGCCGAGCTCCGTGCTGCGGTGCCGACCGGGTACTTCCATGGCGACCTGCTCTCGGTGGTCAACACCGGCATCTCCGGCAAGGCGGTCTGCTATATCGAGCTGTCGGGCTACCCGATGACGGTGCTGCGCGGCTTGCCGACCTGGCGCGCCTCGTACCAGATCGAGAACCCGAAGATCCCGACCCACCTGCATTTCGACGCCACGCGCTTCCGCCATCCGTTGTCGCCGTCGATGGACGAACTCAATCGCCTCGCCGACGACTACGAATGGTTCCTGCAGGCGATCGCGCTCGGCGTCATCCGCCGCAAGCCCGACCTCGGCGACCGCGAGGCCAGCTTCCAGCCGCGCGGGCAATACCTGTTCGAGGTGGAGCCGGGTTCGGGCGAGTGGCTCCAGATCGGCAACGAGTTTGCGATCCGCTCCAACGGCCTGCCGCCGTATTACCGTGACGGGGTGATCGGCGCCGTGCGCCACCGCCTGGCCAATGTCGGGCCGCACCAGCTCACGCTGCTGGCGGCGCTGATGCGCCACTACCAGCTGCGCGTCTACGAGCCGCGCCTGGAGGTCGACGAGACTGGCGCCCAGCTGCCGTCGCCATCGCTGCCCAATATCACGGCGCGGCGCCTGTACGACCAGTGGATCCGCCGCGCCGCCGCGCTCGACCCTTCGCTCTCGCCGGCGCAGATCGAGACCGCGCTGGCCGGTATCGGGCAGTGGACCGAATCCGTACCCGATTCCGCCGGCGACGCCTACAGCTGGGAAGTCGAGCGGCCGGTGGACAAGCGGGTGATCCTGTCCGAATATTTAGTGAACGACGAACGCGCGGCCCAGGCGCTGGCGCGGCGCCCGGCGGTCGAACTGGCCAAGGCGCTGCCCGCTTACGACACGCAGCAGGGTGTGGAGCAGGGCAGCGGGCAAACCAGCCAGCCGCGCTACAAGCTGTTCGTGCAGGGCGCCCAGCGCGGCCCGTTCACGGTCGAAGAGATCGCCCAGCAGGCTGCGCGCGGCGAGGTCGACGCAAGCACGCGCGCCTGGAACATGGCCTGGAACCCGAAGGCGGACAAGTGGAGCACGGTCGGCGCGTTACCGGAACTGGCGGCGGTGCTGGACAAGGTGATTCCCGATCCGGACGACGTGGATGACGCCATCCCGGATCCCGAATGAAAGACGGTATGGTGCAAGACGACGCGGTCTACCGCTGCATTGGCCTCTCGTGCGGGCGCTTGACGCCGAGGCGGGTGAATTTCTGCCCCTGGTGCGGCACGGCCCAGCAGGTGGTGCAGCCGGGCGTGAGCCCGCCGCCGGTGCTGGCCAAGGCGCCGGTGACGCCGCCGCGCCCGGTGCCTGCGCCTCCTCCTGCGCCGCCGGTGGTCCAGCCGGCCGCCGCTGCCGCAGCAGCTGCCGCTGCGGTGCCGCCGCCGTCGCCGGCGCCGGTACCGCCTCCCTCCGCACGAGCCGCCGCCTCCGCCACGCCGCCGCCCGCCGGCGATGCAGGAACAGGACCAGGACGGGGCATCCCTCCGCCGCCCGGCATCCGTGGGGCGCCGATGCCGGCACGCCCGCCGCAGCGGGCGCCGGTGCGCCTGCGCTGGTGGATCGCTGCGCTGGTCATGCTGTGGGTGATCTGGATGGTCGTGAAACCCGACGGCAGCCGGGTCGAGCGCCGCATGGACCGCGCGGTGGCGCTGGCCGTCGAGTGCAAGGCGCGCGAGGCGCAGGATGAACTGATCGCCCTGCGCGGCAGCAGCGCCACGCCGGAGCAGCTGCGCCAGGTGCAGTCGTCGCTGAACAAGGCGGCGGCCGACTGCACCCGCGCCGAGCAGCGCGCCCGGGCCTGGACCGACACCAACGGCGCGGTGCAGAAGCTGCGGCGGGCGCGCACCTACGACAAGGCGCTGGCCCGGCTGGCCGTGTTCACCAGGCGCTGGGGCGAGGACGACGCCACCCGCGCGCTGAGGCAGGAGATCATTGATGAGCGCGAGCATCCGCTGGCCGACCCGACCCGTGGGGAGTAAGCGCAGGAGTGACTACTCACCCCGTCCAACGGTCAGCCAGCTTTTTCCTGACAGGTGTATGCTATTTGGCAACTAGATAGCAGGAGTCAACCATGAAAACCACCATGCTGGGAACGCTGCTGGCCCTTGCCGTGCTGGCAGGCTGCAGCCGTGATGAAGACGCGCTCGGGCCGGCCCAGAAGGCCGGCAAGGCGCTCGATGATGCCGGCGTGCGGGTTTCGCGCCAGGTCGAGGATGAACTGGCCAAGGCCGACCGCGCCGCCGCCGAAGCCCGCGACAAGATCAAGGATGCGACCAAGGACGCCAAGGGCGGTCTGGAACGCGCCACCGAGGAAGTCGGCAAGAAGGTGGAGGACGCCGGCGAGAAGATCCAGGACGCGGCGGATTAGCCGGGAACCCGTAGGGTGGGCGGCTCCGCCGCCCGCGCGTTCAACCAGTGCACGCGTAGAATTAAATATCGACGGAACAACGACGGTTTGAACGCGCGGGCGGGAAACCCGCCCACCCAACGAGAACCTGGTCAGGCGCTGACCCGCTGGCCCTGCACGGCGCCATGCACGACCGACAAATTCACCTGCCCGTTGCGCCAGGCGCGTTCCAGATTCTGCTCGATGTCTTCGAGGCAGACCTGGGACGGGTCGCCGAAGCCGCGCACGCAATAGGCGCGGTTGCGGCCATGTGCCTTGGCGAGATACAGCGCCATGTCGACCACGTTCACCGCACGCTCCCACGGCAGCACTTCGCCGCCGCATGCGAGCGGGAAGGGCGCGAAGCCAATCGAGACGTTCACGGTCAGGGCATGGCCGGCGTGCGCAATCGTCACCGCTGAAATACCAGTCAGGATGCGCTCGGCCACTTCGTCCAGGCTGCCGCGCGGGACGGTCGGCAGGAAGGCCAGGAATTCTTCGCCGCCCCAACGCACGATCATGTCGGTTTCGCGCAGGATGTCGCGCAGGCTGGCCGAGATAGCCGTCAGCACGGCATCGCCGGCAGCGTGGCCATAGGTGTCGTTGATGTGCTTGAAGTGGTCGACGTCGAGCAGGAACAGACCGCCGCACTGGTCGCTGCCTTCGCGTACTTCCGGCTGCGGCGTGGTGCGCATGTAGTCCAGGAAGTGGCGGCGGTTGTACAGCCCGGTCAGCGGATCGCGCACGCTTTGCTGCTTGAGCTCCTTGTTTTTTTCGTAGAGCTGGGCGTTGGCATGGCGCACCTTGCGGTACAGCAGGCCGACGACGACCGCGGCCAGCGCGAACACGGCCGCCAGCAGCCACATGACGCGGTGCTGCAGGCGGTTGACTTCGTTCTCGCTGCGCAGCAGCTCGATCTGGCGCTGCTTCTTCTCGGTTTCGTATTTTTCCTGCAGGTCGAGGACGGCGCGCTGGCGGCGTTTTTCGAACAGCTCGTTCGAGATCTTGCGCTCGCGGTGATAGGCGCGCAAGGCGCCCGGCAGGTCGCCGACGCGTTCGAGCGCCTGGCCGTATTCGACCAGGACCTGCTGCAGTTCCGGCTGGTCGCCCAGGTTTTCGTAGGCCGTCATGCCGGCTTCGATATGGCGCTTGCCCTCGGCCGGTCGCCCGAGGGCGAGATAGGCCTGTCCCAGGTTCAGGCGGGCCGTCGCCTCGAGCCCGGCATCGTTGAGCGTGCGGGCGGCGGTAACGGCCTGCTCGGCATAGGTGGCGGCATTCCGGTAGTCGCGCAGCTTCAGGTAGCAATCGGACAGGTTCACCAGCGTGTAGGCAGCCAGCGATTCGGCGCCGATGCGGCGTTCGATCGCCAGGCTGTCGAGCAAGGCCTTGAGGCCGCGCTGGTACTGGCCGGTGGACACCGACAAACCGTATTCCGCATGCTTGAGCGTCGCCATGCGGCCGGGCGAATTCGTTTTCTCCGCTGCCTCGACGGCTTCGGCCAGGGCTTCGAAGCCCTTGTCGTATTCGCGCATCTGCCCGTACAGGTCGATCAGCGCATTGAGCGACATGACCACCTGGGTCGGGTCGTTGTTCTGGCGCGCCATCGCGGCGGCTGCCTGCAGGCGTTCGAGCGCCTTGGGGAAGTTGCCTTCCTCGGCCCAGGAATCGCCCGAGGAGATGGTCGCGCGCACTTTCAGTTCGGCGTCGTTGGTGGTGTAAGCCAGCGTTTCCGCTTCCCACACCAGGCGGTGCGATTCGGCCAGCTCGGAGCGGCGGAAGGCCATATAGGCCTTGCGCAGCAAACCCTTGGCGAGTGCGATGTTGTTGTTGTTCTTGCGGCCCAGCGCCACCAGCTCGTCTGCGACGGCGTTGGCTTCGTCAAGCTTGCCGACTTCGTCATAGGCATTCGACAGCTGGTTCAGGAATTCGATGCGCTCGGCCAGTGGCGCGGCGCGGCCCTCGGCCTCCATGGCCAGCAGGATCGGCAAGGCGCGCTGCCCGGCATACTTGTTAATCTCGCGGATTTCCGCCAGCCGCTGCGCCAACGGGGCCGTGTCGCCCGCACCAGCTGCCGCCGACGCAATGCACAGCGCTGCGACATTCGCGATGCGTCGGGAGCGCACCAAGGCGCGTGACAGGCTAGGGAGCATGAAAGGTCTCGGGTTTACCGACAAAAAGTAATAGGTGATGATTGAAACATTATATTCCTGTTGCAACATGGAAATTCAATTTCTATCTTGTTGTCACCAAAAAGACACATGGTGCTCACCGATAGTTACTGCCTCGGCTGCCCCCCAAACGCTTCTCCACGGCGCACTCATCCCGCATTTACGACCTTCTGTCTCAAACCGCTCGTCACCCGGAGGTCGTCTTCTTATAGTTACAGCAACAACCTAATAGGAGAACGGCATGCTCGAACTGCGCGGCGTCACCAAGCACTTTGGCAAGGAAGTCAGGGCGGTAGAGGAGGTGTCGCTGTCCCTCGGGCATGGCGTGGTGGGGCTGATCGGCCACAACGGCGCCGGCAAGTCGACGCTGATGCAGATGATCGCCACCCTGACCCGGCCGACGCGAGGCCAGATCCTGTTCGACGGCGTCGACATTGCCGCCAAACCGGATGCGATCCGCCACCGCCTGGGCTACCTGCCGCAGGATTTCGGCGTCTACCCGAACCTGAGCGCGCTCGAGTTCATGCAGTACTTCGCCGCACTCAAGGGTGTGCGCGACCCTGCGCGCATCCGGCGCCTGCTCGAGCTGGTCAACCTGCACGACCAGGCCCACCGGCCGGCAGCCTCGTTCTCGGGCGGCATGAAGCGCCGCCTCGGGATTGCGCAGGCGCTGCTGAACGACCCCGACATCCTGGTGGTGGATGAACCCACCGCCGGCCTCGACCCGGAAGAGCGGCTGCGCTTTCGCAACCTGCTGGCGGAGCTGGGCTACGGCAAGCTGGTGCTGCTGTCCACCCATATCGTGTCCGACGTCGAGAGCATCGCGACCGAACTGGCGATCATGCGCTCGGGCCGGCTGGTGGCGCACGAAACGCCCGAAGCGATCCTGCAGCGCGCGCGCGGCCAGGTCTGGACCGCCAACGTGGCCGAGCATGACTACGCAGCACTGCGCGAACGCGTGCACGTGCTGCAGGCCCAGCGCCAGGGCGAGCGCATGGCGCTGCGCATCGCGCACCCCGAGCTGCCTTGCCTCGGCGCGCGCGAGGCCGAACCGAGCCTGGAAGAAGCGCTGATGGCGCAGCGCTACGCGCTGCAGGCGGAGGCGGCATGACGCGGCACATCCCCTGGCGCATCCTGGCCGTGCTGGCCGCGAGCGAAGTGCGGCTGCGCATGCGCCGCATGTCGACCCTGGCCGCGGTGCTGGCGATCGCCGCCATCAGCTGGGCCATGATCGAAGACCCGTCCAGCGGCAGGACCCTCCTGATCGTGGAGGACGCACGGGTGCTGTACACCAGTTCCGCGCTGGCGCTGGGCAGCGCCACGCTGGCCGGCCTGCTGTTCTCGCTGGCCGGTTTCTATCTCGCGCGCGGGCGCACCGGCGAAGACCTGCGCAGCGGCATCGGCGGGGTGGTGGGCGCCACGCCCGCCGGCAACCTGGTACTGGTGGGCAGCCGCTGGCTCGGGGCCGTCGGCGGCCTCTTGACCCTGCTCGGCGCCTTCATGCTGACCATCCTCGCGCTGCACCTGCTGCGCGGCGAAGGACCGGTCCAGCCCCTCGTCTACCTGCAAACCTATTGTGTGCTGCTGCTGCCGATGGTGCTGTTCGCCGCCAGTTGTGCGGTGCTGTGCGACAGCTGGGCGCCGCTGATGGGAAAGCGTGGCGACATCCTGTATTTCTTCGTCTGGACCGCGATGCTGTCGCTCGGCGGGATGATCGAGGAGGCCGGGGCGTCACCCGCGCTGGCCATCCTCGACTTCACCGGCATGGCCCAGGCCATGGAAGCCATGCGGCTTTACCTGAGCACCGACAGCGTCGGCATCGGCGCCATGACCTTCAATGCGGCGCTGCCGACGCATACCTTGCCGCAATGGCTGTGGAGCGGTTCGCAGGTCGCCGGGCGCCTGTTCTCCTGCCTGCTGGCGCTGGCGCCGCTGCTGCCGGCGGTCCTGCTGTTCCACCGCTTCTCGCCGGACCGCGTCAAGGCCGGCAAGGCACGCCAGCGCCGCTCGCCGCTGGGCGTACTCAATGGCTGGCTGCGGCCGCTGACCCGCATCGTGCAACCCCTGATGCGCCTGGCCGCGCGCGTCCCTGGCACCCCGGGACAGGTGCTGGCCGACGCCGGCCTGGTCTTGACGACTGCCCCCAGCGCCATCCTCGCCATCGCTGCCAGCATCGTCGGCGCTTTGGTGCTGCCTGCCGCGGTGCTGCCGGGATTACTGGCCGGTGCGGTCGCCTGGTGGGGCATCCTGTGCAGCGAAAGCACCACGCGCGACTTCAGTGCCAATTGCGACGGCCTCACCGCCGCCGTGCCGGGTGGCGCAGGGCGGCGCTTCGTGCGCCAATGGGCCGCCTCCGCACTGCTCGGCGCCCTGTTCACCGGGACCGTCGCCCTGCGCTGGAGCAGCGACGAACCGGTGCGTGCATGTGCCGTCGCCGCCGGCGTGTTGGCACTGTCCGGCTTCGCCGCCCTGCTCGGCCAGCTGAGCCGTACGCCGCGCCTGTTCCTCGGCCTGTTCCTGTTCGGGCTCTATGTCGTCATCAATGCCACGGGAATGCCGATGCTGGACGTCGTGGGCTTCCACGGCGCTGCCAACCTGCGCTCGGCCACGACCTTCATGGTCGCCGGTCTCGCTGCGCTTGCGGCCGGTATTGCCTGGAGCCGGCGGACCTGATCGTTCCTTTGCGAACGGTGCCTTTGCGTTGAAACCGGCCCGGCTATACTGGGCCGGTCCTGCTTCGACGCGAGGTGATTGTGATGTGGAAAACACCGTGGGCCCGCTGGGCCGCTGCGCTGGGTTTCGCGCTTGGCGGCTTTTTCGACGGCATCCTGCTGCACCAGATCCTCCAGTGGCACCACCTGCTCAGCCTGGTTCCGGGCATGGACGACCTGCGGCTGCAGGTGCTGTGGGACGGGTATTTCCACGCGCTGATGTATGTGATTGCCCTGGCTGCGCTGGCCGGACTGTGGCGCCTGCACCGGCGCGGCGCCGGCGCCTGGGGCTGGCCTCTTGTCGGAGCGGTACTGGTAGGCTTCGGGGTGTGGCACATCGTCGATTCGGTGCTGTCGCACTGGCTGCTGCAGATCCACCGCATCCGCATCGACAGCGATGCGCCGCTACTGTGGGAATTGCTGTGGCTGGCCCTGTTCGGCCTCCTGCCGCTCGCGCTGGGACTGCGTTTGCGGGGCAAGGGCGGCGGTACTGGATTGACCAGCACCGCGGCCATGCTGGTGCTGGCGGCCGTCACCTCCGGCGCCGGCGCCTGGGCGCTGCTGCCGCCGGCGCAAACCGGCTTTGCCACGGTGGTATTCGCGCCCGGCGCCGGCCCGCGCGAGGTCTTCGCCGCGCTCGATGCGGTGGATGCGCGCCTGGTGTGGAGCGACCGGGCGATGGGTGTGGTGGTGGTTGCCGTGCCCGCAGAACGGCGCTGGGATTTCTACCGGCACGGGGCCCTGCTGGTGAGCGGGGCGGGGGTGCCGGCCGGGTGCTTCAACTGGAGCCGGGGCTAGACCTAGTCTGGAGGAACCGTTACATCATGCCCACCACGACACCGTCGGGTGGTCGGCTCCGCCGAGCGCGCGTTCAGCCAGATCGTGCGTCGCCGCAGTGCATGCCAGAGTTGAACGCGCGGTCGGGAGGACCCGACCACCCTACGAACATCCACTTTTCCACACATCGCGTCAGTCAGACAGACCTTAGGCCGGCTCACTACACCGCAATCTGCTGCAGCAAATACAGCCGCTGGTACAAACCACCCTCGATCCGCATCAGGTCCTCATGCGCGCCGGCTTCCGTGATGCGGCCGTGGTTCAGCACGATGATGCGGTCGGCCGCGCGGATCGTCGACAGCCGGTGCGCGATCGCGATAATGGTCACCTTGCCGCGCAGTTCTTCCAGCGCTTCCTGCACGATCTGTTCGGTGGCGCTGTCGATACGCGAGGTTGCTTCGTCCAGCAGCAGGATGCGCGGCTCGCCGGCAAGTGCGCGGGCGATCGCCACCAGCTGCTTCTGGCCCGAGGACAGGCGCGAGCCACCTTCGCCGAGCTGGGTCTCGTAACCCTGTTCCAGCCTGGAGATGAAGCTGTGCGCATGCGCCGCCCGCGCCGCCGCCTCGATGCGCTCTAAGGGCAGGCCGCGCCCCATGTCGATGTTCTCGCGCGCCGTCGCGGCCAGGATGAAGGGGTCTTGCGGCACCAGGCCCACTTCGTTGCGGAAGCGCTCGTTGCCGATCGAGGCTAGCGGCAGGCCGCCGATGTCGATGCTGCCGTCATCCGCCGTGTAGTAGCGCAGCAGCAGCGAGAGCAGGGTCGACTTGCCGCTGCCGGTGTGGCCGACGATGCCGAAGAAAGCGCCCTGGGGCACGTCGAGCGACAGCTCGTGCAGCACGCGCTGGCCTTCGATATAGCCGAAGTTCAGGCCGCGCACCCGCACCGCCGGCGCTTGCGGGTCGAAGGCCGCTTCGTTCCCGATGCGCCCCAGCGTATGTTCTGCCGCGCCGGTTTCATCCAGCAGCGCTTCCACGCGCGCGGTCGCGACCACCGCCTGCTGCAGGCCGCTGAACTGCATGGTGATCTGGATGAGCGGCTCGACCACCCGTGCGATATAGCTGATGAAGGCGTACAGCACGCCGACCTCGATCGCATTCATTTCGCGCCGGCCGAAGCCGTAGATCACGATGGTGAGCAGCACCACGTTCAGCAGGTCCAGCGCGGGGCGCAGCAGGAAGGCGTTGGCCTTGAGTTCGGCCAGGCGCGCGGTGCGGTGGGCGCGGTTGGTCGCCAGGAAGCGCTCGCCGAAACGTCCTTCGGCATTGCTGGCCTGGAGCACGCTCATGCCGCCGATCGATTCCGCCATCTGGCCATTGATGTCGCTGCGCAGGGCGCGGGCGCGCGTCACCGCCGGCGCCGACAGGCGCTGGTAAAGCCAGACGATGCCGACCACCGCCGGCACCAGCGCCAGCACCACCAGCATCAGGCGCCAGTCGAGCCAGGCCATCGCCACCAGGGTCCCGACCAGCACGATGGTCGAATCGAGCATCACGAACAGCACCTGGATGTACAGGGTCTTGACCGCCTCGGTATCGTTGGTGACGCGGCTGACCAGCTGGCCGGTGATGGCGCGGTCAAAAAAAGCCATCGGCAGGCGCAGTACGTGGCCATACACCCATTCGCGCAGGCGGCGCACCGACCGCATGGCGAGGCCCGACAGGCGGATCAGCTGCAGGTAGCGGATCCACGATGAAGCCCAGCCGGTGAGCACCAGGCCGCCGAGCAGCAGCCAGATCCGGGTCCAATCCAGGTTGCGCGTCAAGAGGTGGTCGTCGATCAGCATCTTCCCAAGCAGCGGCCCCACCACTTCCAGGGCGGCGGCCACCCCCAGCCACAGCGTGGCCCAGTACAGGTGGCGGCGGTCCGGATGGGCGGCGCGGCGCAGCAGGCGCGCAGCGTGCTTTGCCTGCACCTTCATGGCGCTGGCGGAGGTGTCGGGCTTGGTCCGTGCAATGGCATCACTCTGCATCGATACTGGCCTCCAGTTGTTGATAGCGCCATTGGCTGGCATACCAGCCATCCAGCGCCAGCAGTTCATCGTGGGTGCCGGATTCGGTGATGCGGCCATCGCGCAGCACCACGATGCGGTCGGCACCGGCGACACTCGACAAGCGGTGGCTGGCGATGATCGCCGCGCGCTCGGGCCGCGCTGCGCGCAGTTCGGCCAGGTGTTCGAGGATGCGCGTCTCGGTGCCGGTGTCCACCGCCGACAGCGCGTCGTCGAGCAGCAGCAGCGAGCTGTCGGCCAGCAGGGCGCGCGCGATCGCCACGCGCTGGCGCTGGCCGCCCGACAGGGTGATACCTTTTTCGCCCACCGGCGTGTCGTAGCCCTGTGGGAAGCGCAGGATGTCGTCGTGGATCGAGGCCATGCGCGCGGCTTCTTCGACGTCCAGGCGCGAGGCGCCCGGGCGCGCCAGCGCGATGTTTTCCGCGATGGTGGCGGAGAACAGGAAAGACTCCTGCGGCACCCAGCTCAGGGCGGCGCGCAGGGCGCTCAAGCGGTAGTCTTCCAGGCGATGCCCGGCCCAGCTGACCGCGCCCTGCTGCGGCGTGGCCTGGCGCAGCAGCACGCGCAGCAGGGTCGACTTGCCGGCGCCGGTGGGGCCGACCAGACCGAGTGTCTGGCCCGGCTGCATCGCGACCGATACCTCGCTCAGGGCCGGGCGGTCCGCTTCACCATAGGCGAACGTGACGTCCTTGACGACCAAGGGACCGCGTCCGACCTGTTCGAGGGTGCCCTTGTCGTCCACCGTCAGCGGCGTGTCGAGCAGCGGCTGCAGCCGGGCCAGGCCCGCGCGCCCACGCTCGATCAGCGACAGCACCCAGCCGGCCGCGAACATCGGCCAGATCAGCTGGCCCAGGTACATCGAGAAGCTGGTCAGCGCGCCGACGGTCAGCTCGTTGTTCCAGACCAGGTAGCCGCCCAGTCCCAGGGTCAGCCCGGTGGCGGCGCTCAAGGTCAGGCCGACCGCCGGCTCGTAGGCGGCCTCCCAGCGCTGCGCCGACAGGCTCGCGTCGGCCGCGTTGCCTGCCAGTTCGCTGAACTGGGCCGCGCTGCGGTCTTCCAGGCCCAGCGCGCGCAGGGTGCGCACGCCGGTGAGCGATTCCTGCACGTGGTCGTTCAGTGCCGAGAAGCGTTTGAGGGCATCGCCTTCCGCCTTGTGGATGTGCGACGAGATGCGCCAGAAGGCCAGCGCCATCAGCGGGAAGGGCAGCAGGGCGATGCTGGCCAGGCGCCAGTCGACGCCGAGCGTCATGATGCCGAGCACCATGAGCAGGGTCAGGGTGCCGTCGAAGCCTGCCAGCATTGCCTCGCCGGCCGCCATCTCGATGGCGTCGATGTCGTTGGTGGCCAGCGCCATCAGGTCGCCGGTGCGCTGGCGCCCGTAGAAGGCGGGGCCCTGGGCGGCCAGGCGCGCGTACAGGCGGGTGCGCAGCTCGACGCCCAGGTTGTAGGCGGCCGAATACAGGCGGATGCGCCAGCCCACGCGCAGCACATAGATGGCCAGGCCGAGCCCGAGCAGCTGGGCCAGTCCCAGCAGCAGCGCGTCCTGGTCGAGCCGGTGCGCGGCGAGGCCGTCGATGAGGGCGCCGACCTTGCGCGGGATCAAGACCGTGCAGATGGCGACGCCTGCCAGCATGAAGGCCGACGAGACATAGGCATGCCAATGCCGGCGGACAAAGCCGCCGATCAGCCTTGCGAGACTCATGTTCTTCCTTGGAGATTGTGTGCCCGAAAAACGACAAAGCGGGCCGAAGCCCGCTAGTGTAGACGCTTTGCCAATCGGGCGCAGCGCCCGAGGCCAGCTTGCGTGGTGCTGTTTACTTCCTGCGCTTGGACGAAGTCGATGCCGGGGCGACCTTCTGCACCTGGATCTGGATGCTGGCTTCTTCGGCAGGCATCGGGGCCGACGCAGGATGCGGGGCGACGCCGGCCTGCGGCTCGCCCTGGCCGGCGGCCATGACGATCTCGGTCTGGTCGGCAACCGGCGCCGGTTCCTCCTCGACGGCGAGCTGTTCGGCAACAGGCTCCTGCTCCGGTTCCGCGACGACGACCGGCTCGGCCGATGCAGTGTGGACTGGTGCAACCGGTGCAACTGGTGCAGTAGCGGCTTCAACCGCCTCGACGGCATTTTCGATTGGCGCTGCCAGCTGGGTTGCCGCTGCCGGTGCCTTGACGCCCAAGGCATACGGCTGCACGCTGCTCGCAATGCTCATCAGTTCACGGCTGTAGTCGAACAGGCTGTGCATCTGTTCCTCGGCGGCGCCGCCCAGGCTCAGGACGTCGCGTGGATCGCGCGAAGCGATCAGGGCCTGTGCCGCGCGGGTCGAACGCTCGACGGAAGCACGCGAAGTGGCCAGGTTCAGGGCGACGACGCGGCTGGCGCTGTCGAAAGCCTGCTTGGTGAACGACTGGAAGAAATCGACCTGGGTTTCGAACTGGGTCCGGAGCTGGGCTGGAATCTGCACGGGAAGCTGCGGCGCCAGTTGGCCTGCGAACGGTGCCGAAAATGGCGCTGAAAATGGAGTCTTGCCTGCTGCTGCGAAAAATTGTTCTGCAAGTGAAGTCATAGGATTTCCTTTAGTCATTTATGGCGCGCTGCAATATCGGCTAGTGTAGCCATGATTGGCACAGCTTGCAAAGCAATTATTGCCGTATTCTTGAGCAGAAATATTGCGATGCAGCATTACCGATGCAGCCTGCATGAGTTACCGGTGCACCGTGGCAAGCTCGAAGCGCCAATTCATCGCTACAATCAGGAAAAACCAAAGGAGAGCGCGCATGGATCTCGTGATTCGCAACGCCACCCTGCCGGACGGCAGCCGCGGCATCGACATCGGCATCAAGGACGGCCTGGTAGCCGCCGTGGAAGCGCGGCTAGCGGCCCAGGGCGCACGCGAGATCGACGCCGGCGGCGACCTGGTCACCCCGCCTTTCGTCGACGCGCATTTCCACATGGATTCCGTGCTCAGCCATGGCCTGCCGCGCGTGAATCAGAGCGGCACCCTGCTGGAAGGAATCCGCTTGTGGGGCGAACTCAAGCCGCTGCTGGCGCAGGAGGCGCTGATCGGGCGCGCCTTGCAGTATTGCGACTGGGCGGTGGCGCGCGGGCTGCTGGCGATCCGCAGCCACGTCGACATCTGCGACGACCGCCTGCTGGCCGTCGAGGCGCTGCTGGAAGTGAAACGGCGCGTCGCGCCTTACCTCGACCTGCAGCTGGTCGCCTTCCCACAGGACGGCATCCTGCGCAGCCCGGGCGCCTTCGCCAACCTGAAACGCGCCATCGCGATGGGCGTGGACGTGGTGGGCGGCATCCCGCATTTCGAACGCACGATGGCGCAAGGCGCCGAGTCGGTGCGCCTGCTGTGCGAATTCGCGGCGGAGCAGGGACTGCGGGTCGACATGCATTGCGACGAGACCGACGACCCGATGTCGCGCCACATCGAAACCCTGGCCTATGAAACCCAGCGCCTCGGCCTGCAGGGGCGGGTGGCCGGATCGCACCTGACCTCGATGCATTCGATGGACAACTACTATGTGAGCAAACTGCTGCCCCTGATCGCCGAGAGCGGGGTGGCGGCGATTGCCAACCCGCTCATCAACATCACGCTCCAGGGCCGCCACGACAGCTACCCGAAGCGGCGCGGCATGACGCGGGTGCCGGAACTGCTGGGGGCAGGCGTGGATGTCGCCTTCGGCCACGACTGCGTGCTGGATCCGTGGTACGGGATGGGCTCGGGCGACATGCTGGAAGTGGCGCACATGGGACTACACGTGGCGCAGATGACCGGCGTGGAGGCGATGCACCAGTGCTTCCTGGCGGTGACCGAGACCCCGGCGCGCATCCTCGGCCTCGAGGGCTATGGCCTGGCGCCGGGCTGCAAGGCCGACCTGGTGCTGCTCGATGCCGGGTCGACGGTGGAGGCGATCCGCCTGCGCGCAGCGCGCAGGCTGGTGATCCGGCGCGGGACGGTCATCGCCGAGGCTCCATCGGCCCAGGCCACGCTGCACCTGCCCGAGCGGCCCGCCGGCACCGGCTTCCGCCACGTCCCGCAGTTTGCGCACAATACGTGAAAATACCGGCAATCCGGGCTAGAATAGACCGCTTTCAGGTTTCGCGCATTCAAGTGCAGCACCCCCAAACTCCGTGAAAGACATCCAGATCCGCCCCGCCGGCGACCATGATTTCGAGGCGATATGGAGCATTTTCAGTGCCCACGTTGCCGCCGGCGAGACCTACCCGTTCACCACTGCGACCTCACGCGAGGCGGGCCATGCCTATTGGCTCGGCCCCGACGTGGCGAGCTTCATCGCGACCTCCGGCAGCGCGCGGGTACTCGGCATGTACCGCCTGACCCGCAACCAGGTCGGACGCGGCCATCATGTGGCCAACGCTTCCTACATGGTCAGCCCGTCGGCGCAAGGCGCCGGCATCGGCCGCATGCTGGGCGAGCATAGCCTGGGCGAGGCGCGCCGCCAGGGCTATCTCGCCATGCAGTTCAATTATGTGGTCAGCACCAATACCGCCGCGGTGCGGCTCTGGAAAAAACTCGGCTTCTCGATCGTCGGCACCCTGCCCAAGGCCTACCGCCACAAGGCGCTAGGTTATGTGGATGCCTATGTGATGTACCAGCTGCTGCAGGACCCCGACCACTGGCCGACGGTGGATTCATGATCGCTGCTGCATGATGGCGGAACCCTCGATGCCCGGTCGCGCCGAGGTCCTGCGTACCGCACGCCTGCGCCTGCGCCTCGCCGCGCCTGGCGACGCCGCCTTCTACCTCGAACTCGTCAACGACCCCGCCTTCATCGCCCACATCGGCGACCGCGGCCTGCGCACGCTCGACGCGGCGGAGCGCGCGATCGAAGAAGGGCCGGTGGCGATGCAGCGTTCGCGCGGCCATTCGCTCTACGTGGTGGAACTGCTCGATGGCGGTACGCCGATCGGCTTGTCGGGCCTGGTCAAGCGCGAGGCGCTCGAGGACGTGGACATCGGCTACGCCTTCCTGGCGCGCCACCGCGGGCAAGGCTATGCCTTCGAGGCGGCGCAGGCCGTCGCAGGGCATGCGCGCACCCTGGGCATTGCCCGCCTGGCGGCCATCACCGACCCAGAAAATGCTGCCTCGATCGGGCTGCTGCTCAAGCTGGGCCTGCGCTTCGAGCGCTTCGCGGTGCTGAACCCGGGCCAGCCCGGGGTCAATGTTTACCTGATGGAGCTGGCGGCGCAGGAATAGGTAGTTGGAAAAAGGAAGCGGAACACGCTCTAGCACGGGCAGGTGATACGATGGTCTTGTCGAATCGTCCACACGCTATTCACCCAAAACCATCGATGCCAACCACAGAGCCGAGTCCAGACGCGCCGTTTTTCATTGTCCTGAATGCAGGATCGGGCCACTCCGAGACCGAGTTGCGCCGCTCGACCATTGAAGCCGTGCTGGCCGCCGCCGGCCGACCCTGCCATCTCGAGCTGGTCGACGACCCCGCGGAATTGCAGGCGATGGCGCGCAGCATGGCGGCCCGCGCCATTGCCGGTGGCGGCATCCTGGTGGCGGCGGGCGGCGACGGCACCATCAACACGGTGGCCCACGAAGCGGTGCTGGCCGGCTGCACCTTCGGCGTGCTCCCGCAAGGCACCTTCAATTATTTCGGCCGCACCCACGGCATCCCGGAAGACCTGGAAGAAGCCGTGTATGCGCTGCTGCGCGCCCATGTGCGGCCGGTGCAGGTCGGCGTGGTCAACAACAAGGTCTTCCTCGTCAACGCCAGCGTCGGGCTTTACCCGAAGCTGCTGGAAGAACGCGAGATCGACAAGGCGCAGTACGGGCGCAGCCGGGTAGTCGCGTTTTTCTCCGCACTCAAGATCGTCTTGCGGCCTGCGCGCCACCTGCGCATCACGCTCGAGCTCGACGGCAAGGAGCGCCGCCTGCGCACCACCACGCTGTTCATCGGGAACAACCGGCTGCAGCTCGAGCAGGTCGGCATGGATGGACTGACCGAGGCGGTCGAAGAAGGGCAGCTGGTGGCCATCGCGCCGCGGCCGATGGGGCGGCTTGGTTTGCTTGGTTTGCTGGTGCGCGGGGCGCTCGGCCGCCTCGGCGAGGCCGACGTCGAAGCCTTCGCCTTCAAGCGCCTGACCGTGCGCACGCCGGCCGTGTATGGCCGCAAGCGAATGAAGGTGGCGGCCGATGGCGAAGTGGAGCCGATGGCGATGCCGCTTGAATTTCGCGTGCTCGAGGGACGGCTCTACCTGATGGTGCATGGCCCGTCGCGCAAGGAAGCGCGGCCGGCGCCCGGTACCGGGTTCGAGACGGCCTGACTTGGCGCGAACCCGGTCGGCTGATCCGAGTCGCTGGTCAATCATAGGGTGGGCAAGTTCCTTGCCCGCGCGTTCACATCACGGTGCTGTAGCCCGTGCGGCTGTTCAAGCCCTGACTATCACCGCGTGGGCGTTCGTAATTCCGGCCATTGGCCGAAATCACCCCGCCCACCCTACGGTCATGCGATGACGCTCCGACTGGGTTCGAGTCGGCCTGACTTGGCGCGAACCCGGTCGGCTGATCCGAGTCGCTGGTCAATCGTAGGGTGGGCAATTCGTAATTCAGGGCATTGCCCTGAATTACCTTGCCCGCGCGTTCACATCACGGTGCTGTAGCCCGTGCGGCTGTTCAAGCCCTGACTATCACCGCGTGGGCGTTCGTAATTCCGGCCATTGGCCGAAATCACCCCGCCCACGCTACGGTCATGCGATGACGCTCGGACTGGGTTCGAGACGGCCTGACTTGGCGCGAACCCGGTCGGCTGATCAGAGTCGCTGGTCAATCGTAGGGTGGGCAAGTTCCTTGCCCACGCGTTCAAATCACGGTGCTGAAGCCCGTGCGGCTGTTTAACCCCTAACTATCACCGTGTGGGCGTTCGTAATTCCGGCCAGGCCGAAATCACCCCGCCCACCCGACGCTCATGCGATTGCGCTCAGGGGAGTGACCTGGTTTAATTGGCCGGATCCAGCTCCAGGATCACGCTCGCCTTTGCCGGCAACCGCAGTTCGCTGCGCAAATCGAAGCGCTTGCCGCTCAATACATCCACCCCGCCCGCCACCCCCGCCAGCATTTCGCGGAAGCGCGCAACATCCAGCACCATTTCTTTCGCATTGGCGTTGAAAGCGACCAGCACCTTCTTCTTGCCGTCGTAGCGGAAATAGACATAGGTGTTGGCTTGCGGGCCGAAGTGCATCAGCTTGCCGTGGTGGATGACCGGCTGGCCCTTGCGCCAGTTGGCCAGCTTGCGCACGAAGTCCTGCGCTGCCCTTTGCTGGGCGCCGAGGCCTTTGCCGGCGAAGGCATCAGTCTTGTCGCCGGCCCAGCCGCCCGGGAAGTCGCTGCGGTAGCTGACGTCGTTGCGTTCCCTGGTGGCGCTGGTCATCAGGATCTCGTCGCCAACGTAGAACTGCGGGATGCGCGGCAGCGTCATCAGGAGCACCATGGCCATGCGGTAGCGGTCCATGTCCTCGCCCACGACGCTCCAGATGCGCGACATGTCGTGGTTGTCCGCGAACAGCACCAGGTTGCCCGGCTCGGGATAGAGGTAATCCAGCGACAGCGTCTCGTAGATCTCGCCGAAGATGTTATTTCCCTGTTTGTCAGCCAGCGCCGTGCGCATCGCTTCGGCTACCGGGAAGTCCATCAGGCTCGGGGTCGATGCGCGGTAGCCGTCGAAATTGTCCTTGCCGCGCTGCCAGCGCGCCACCACCGGCACCAGCTTGCTCCATTCCTCGCCCACCATGTTCAGCTTCGGGTATTCCGCCATGATGCGCTGCGTGTACTCGGACAGGAAAGCGCCGTCCGAATAGCCGAAGGTGTCGATGCGCAGGCCCGAGAGGCCTGCGTACTCGATCCACCAGATATTGTTCTGGATGAGGTAATTCGCCACCAGCGGGTTGGACTGGTTCAGGTCGGGCATGCTCTCGACGAACCAGCCGCGCGTGAAGTTGTCGGCGTCTTCCTTCGATGCGTAGGGGTCCTGCACGGCGGTGCGGTGGTGCTGGGTCGGCACGAACTTGCCGTAGTTGACCCAGTCCGGCGTCGGCAGGTCTTTCATCCACCAGTGCGATTTGCCGATGTGCGACAGCACCACGTCCTGGATCAGCCCAATGCCGCGCCCTTTCGCCTCCTGCGACAGGCGCCGGAAATCGGCATTGCTGCCGTAGCGCGGGTCGATGCGGTAATGGTCGGTGGCGGCATAGCCGTGGTAGGAATAGGCCGGCATGTTGTTCTCGACCAGCGGCGTCGGCCACAGCTGGGTGAAGCCCATGTCCTTCACATAATCGAGGCGGTCGATGATGCCCTGGATGTCGCCGCCATGGCGCCCGGAGCCGTTGGCGCGGTTGGCCTTTTCCAGGGTATCCGGGGTGCTGTCGTTCTTCATATCGCCGTTGGCGAAGCGGTCCGGCATCACCTGGTAGATCGCGTCGCTGCTGTTGAAACCGATGCGCTGTGCCGAACCCTGCTCGCGCGCCAGCAGCTCGTAGGTATAGCTGGCCTGGCGCTGGGCGCCCTTGAACAGGATGTCGAACTTGCCCGGTTTGGCCTCGGCGCCGATCGCCAGGTCGATGAACAGGTAGTTCTTGCTGGGCACCCGGGTGACGCTGGCAATCCGCACGCCGGGGTAGGTGAGCGAGGGCTCCAGCTCGGCGATGCGCTCGCCGTGCACCATCAGCTGCAGGCCCTTGTGCTGCATGCCGGCCCACCAGAAGGGCGGCTCCATGTGGGCGATGGCGGGGGATTGGGCGAATGCGGCGGGAGCGAATGCGGCGCCGATCAGGAGGCTGGCGAGGAGCTGTCTCATGGGATCTTGGGCGTCCCCACTGTCAGGATGACACAATGACCGTACTGCGTAGTCAGACTACAGCTTATGTGCCAGGCCTGATGCCGTGAGGACTGCCGTGCTTAGTTATGTTGCACGAAGAGTACTACAGAAGAAGGATGGTGAACACATCCTACGCCGCTGCCAATCTAGTCAAAGTACAGCTTACTATAAGGAAATCTTCATTTCCATTGCGAATTATTAGCTCGACTTCTAACTCCGCGCCGCTGGTTCGCACCATGCTGGTGCACCATATTGGGAATATGCATCAAGAAATGACATTTGTAGTCTGACTACAACGCCTCCCCACCTTCGTTGTAGCCCAAATACAACGCAAAACACGTGCGTTCCAGCCTGCTTTTAGAAAAACATGCCATTATCGTAGTTACAAGCAACTCTCGTTGACAGTGCATCTAGTTTTAGTACAGAATTCTCAGCAGAACGTCTAAACCGTTTGCTTGGGGCTGCTGTGCTGCCTGTTGCGCCGTAGTTTCGAGAAAATAAAATCTGTCTTTTTGAGGGGACACATGAACATCTTCGCAACCAAGCGCGTCGCTCCGGCCCGCCTTGCATTCCAACTGAGCCCGGTCGCCGCAGGCTGCGCCGTCTTCCTGTCGGTGTTCGCAGGCAGTGCCTACGCGCAAGCGACCACGCAGGACAACACCACCACCACGACCAACGCCACCTCGAGCGTCGCGACCGCACCGGCTTCGGCCGAGCAGGCAGCCGCCGCCGCCGAGCCGACGCCGCCGGGCTCGACTGCCCAGCCGGGCGTCGCCACGGTCCAGGTCACCGGTATCCGCCGCGGTATCGAAGCGGCCATCTCGATCAAGAAGAATTCCAGTTCGATCGTCGAAGCCATCTCGGCCGAAGACATCGGCAAGCTGCCTGACCAGAGCGTCGCCGAGTCTATCTCGCGCCTGCCGGGCGTATCGGCCCAGCGTAGCCGTGGTTCGGGACGCGCCGCGGACATCTCGGTGCGCGGCCTGTCGCCAAGCTTCAACGGCACCCTGCTCAACGGCCGCGAAATGGCCTCGACCGGCAATGCCCGCTCGCCCGAGTTCGACCTGTTCCCGGCCGAACTGATGGGTTCCATTGTCATCTACAAGACCCCGGACGCGAGCGTCATCGGCCAGGGCCTGGCCTCGACCATCGACCTGCGCACCGTGCAGCCGCTGGACTTCGGCAAGCGCACCGTCGCCGTCAGCTACAAGAAGACGCGCCTGGGCGTGAAGCACCCCGACGGCCTGCCGGAAGGTGACGGCAAGCGCGCGACCCTGTCCTACGTCGACCAGTTCGCGAACCGCACCATCGGCGTGGCAGTGGGCTTCACCCGCTACGAAGAAACCGGCGGCGGCCAGACCACCTTCAATTCCTGGGGCACCACCACCATGCCGTTCAACGGCGCCAACGTGACCACCCCGGGCGGCTTCGGCTACGACACCGTGGTCGATTCGAACGAACGCGACGGCGCTTTCGCTTCGCTGCAGTTCCGTCCTAACAAGAACTTCAAGTCGACCGTCGACTTGTTCTACTCGGCCGGCGAAACCGGCCAGAAGAAGACCGGTTTCGAAGGCGGCGTGGCCTTCAACGCCGGAGGCGCCTACGAGCTGCCGCACGTGCTGAGCAGCGCCACCGTGTCGAACGGCGTCGCCACCAGCGGCACCATCAGCAACTGGAAGGGCGTGGTGCGTAACCACTACGAAGGCGCCGAGGACGATCTGAAGACCGTCGGCTGGAATTCCGAACTGAAGATCGCCGACTGGACCACCGCGGCCGACCTGACCTGGTCGAAGGCCACCAAGCTGTCCTCGCGCTACGAGACCACCGCCGGTCTCGCCGGTCGCGCCCAGGACACCCTGCGCTACGCCAACTTCAACGGTTCGAACGTGACCCAGGTGCAGTACACCCCGGGCAGCAACTACGCCGACCGCTCGGTTGCGCGCCTGACCGACGTGATGGGCTGGTCCGGCGGCGAATCCTCGCCGCAGGCCGGTTACCTGGCGCAGCCGTATGTCGAAGACACCGTCAAGGCCATTCGCCTGACCGCCAAGCGCGCCGTCGAATTCGGCCCGCTGGTCGCCACCAGCTTCGGCTACAACCATACCTCGCGCGACAAGTCGCGCACCGGCCCCGAAGGCCGCCTGATAATCAAGGGTGGCGCCGGTCCCTACGCCGCGGTAACGGTGCCGGGCAGCGAGATCGCCCAGGCAGGCAATTCGGGCTTCAACGTCGTGTCGTGGGATCCGCGCGGCTCGCTCGGCTCGGTCTACGAGCTGGCGCCGAAGGTCGACGCCGACATCCTCAACAAGTATTGGGACGTGAGCGAGCGCATCAACACCGCCTACGTGATGGGCGACCTGGAAGGCGAGCTGTTCGGCCTGAACTACACGGGTAATGCCGGCGTGCAGGCGATCCATACCAACCAGCGCGGTGGCGGCTTCGTCGTCGACCGTTCGCGCTGCACTGGCAATACCGCCCAGACCTGCCCGGCGCAGCGCGTGAGCGACGGAGACAGCTATTGGGATGTGCTGCCGAGCCTGAACATGAGCTTCGACCTGAAGAACGAGCAGAAGCTGCGTCTGGGCCTGGCCAAGGTGGTGTCGCGCGCCAACCTGGACGATCTGCGCGCCGGTAGCGGCTTCGGCATCGCCAGCCAGGGCGTGCCAATCCTGACCGGCGGCTCGGGCAATCCGCAGCTCAAGCCGTTCCGCGCCAAGGCCTTCGACCTGTCGTACGAAAAGTACTTCGGCAACAAGGGCTACATCAGCGCCGCCTATTTCTACAAGAAGCTGGACACCTATATCCTGCGCGTGCCGCGCGTGTTCGACTTCGCGCCCTTCGTGACGCCGACCACCCCGCTGCCGCTGTCCGGCCCGTATGCCGGTTCGACCATCGGCCTGCTGAACCAGCCGGTCAACGGCGACGGCGGCAACCTGAAGGGCTTCGAAGTGGCCGTGAACGTGCCGTTCTCGATGCTGACCGAGTACCTCGATGGCTTCGGCGTGATGGTCAACCACTCGGATACCAAGAGCAACGTGAACCTGCCGGAAAGCGGTTTCGCCAACGTGAACGGCGATCCGCTCAGCATCCCGCTGCCTGGACTGTCGCGCAAGGTGACCAACCTGCGCCTGTACTACGAGAAGAACGGCTTCCAGGTCGCCGCCGCGGCGCGCAAGCGCTCGAGCTTCCTGGGCCAGGTGTCGGACTTCCAGGACAACGCGCAGCTCACCTTCATCAAGGGCGAGACCATCGTCGACCTGCAGGCATCGTACGAGATCCAGCGCGGCTGGCTCAAGGGTGTGAGTCTGTATGCCCAGGCGCAGAACTGGAACAACGCACCGTTCCTGGAGTACACCACCGACGAAGAAAATCCGTCGAACCGCCGCGCCTACGGCCGCACCTACCACTTCGGCGCCAGCTACAAGTTCTAAGCTGAGCTGAACTGCGGTACAGTATCAACCCCTGCCAGGCACCGCCTGCCAGGGGTTGTTTTTCGTAGGGTGGGCGGCTGTGCCGCCCACGCGGTGATTGTTGGCAGCAAGATCATGCGGCGCGAAAGCGGAGCCGATAACAATCTGATAGTTAGCAGCAAGATCATGCGGCGCGAAAGCGGAGCCGATAACGATCACCGCGTGGGCGGGAGACCCGCCCACCCTACAAAATCCGGGAACACGCACATGAACACTGAACCACTCAAAGACATCGTCATCGTCGGCGGCGGCACCGCCGGCTGGATGACCGCGGCGGCGCTGTCGACCATGCTCAACGGCCGCTATAACATCCGCCTCGTCGAATCCGACGAGATCGGTATCGTCGGCGTCGGCGAAGCGACCATCCCGATGATCCAGCGCTTCAACCGCGTGCTGGGCATCGACGAGCACGAATTCATGCGCGAGACCCAGGGCAGCTTCAAGCTCGGGGTGGAATTCGTCAACTGGGGCAAGCTGGGCGAGCGCTACATGCACGGCTTCGGCCGCCTTGGCCAGGACCTGGCCACCGTGCCCTTCGACCAGTACTGGCAGAAGATGCGCCGTATCGGCAAGGCCGCGCCGCTCGAGGAATACTCGATCTCGCGCATGGCCGCCAAGGCCAACAAATTCATGCCGGCCCGGCACGACGTGCCGAATTCGCCGCTGCGCGACATCGCCTACGCCTACCACTTCGACGCCAGCCTGTATGCGCGCTACCTGCGCAAGCTGGCCGAAGCGCGCGGCGTGATCCGCATCGAGGGCAAGATCACCCGCGCGACCCAGCGTGAAGGCGATGGCCACATCGACGCCGTGGTGCTCGAAAGCGGCCAGCGGGTCGAGGGCGAATTGTTCATCGACTGCTCGGGTTTCCGCGGCCTCTTGATCGAACAGACCCTGCACACCGGCTACGAAGACTGGAGCGGCTGGCTGCCCGCCGACCGCGCGCTGGCCGTGCCCTGCGAATCAGTCGCCGCCATGACGCCCTATACGCGCGCCACCGCGCACCAATCGGGCTGGCAGTGGCGCATCCCGCTGCAGCACCGCACCGGCAACGGCCACGTCTACTGCAGCCGTTTCATCAGCGACGACGAAGCCGCATCGACCCTGCTGGCGAACCTGGACGGCAAGGCGCTGGCCGAGCCGCGCCTCATCAAGTTCCAGACCGGCATGCGCAAGCAGGCCTGGAACCGCAACGTGGTTGCCGTCGGCCTGGCCGGCGGCTTCCTGGAGCCGATCGAATCGACCAGCATCCACCTGATCCAGTCGACCATCCAGCGCCTGGTCGATTTCTTCCCGGACCGCCGTTTCAGCGAGGTGGACCGCGACGAATTCAACCGCCAGTCGCGCTTCGAGTACGAGCGCATCCGCGACTTCATCGTCCTGCACTACAAGCTGAACCAGCGCAGCGACTCAAGCTACTGGACCGAGTGCGCCAACATGGCGATTCCGGAGACCCTGCAGCGCAAGATGGACATGTACCGCTCGCACGGGCGCGTGGTCCGGGTCGACAACGAGTTGTTCTCGGAGGTCGGCTGGATCCAGGTGCTGGAAGGGCAGAACATGCCGATCGACGGCTACCATCCGCTGGCCGATACGCAATCGGAAGCGGACATCGCCGACTACCTGGAGAGCGTGCGCAGCGTGATCGCCCAGTGCGTCAAGGTGATGCCGACGCATGACGAGTACATTGCGAAGATGTGTCCGGCCAAAAAGATGTAGTGTTTACCTGTATCATTCGCGGCCCCATGTGCGAATAGCCGATGGGGCCGTTTTTCGTAGGGTGGGCGGGTCCTCCCGCCCACGCGGTGATAGTTAGCCCAAGAATATCGCAGCACGTCCGTGCAAACGCTGGTTGAACGCGCGGGCGGGAGACCCGCCCACCCTACCAACCCCGATCTGTTCCAAATTGTGCCCGCCCCCGTGCTCCAAGAGAGTAAACTGGCGGTTTAGTTCCGTTTTTGAAAGTTTTCTATGTCAGACACTCCCCTCCCGTCGTTTTCCGACCTCGAACTCTCCGCGCCCGTCCTCAAGGCGCTGAAGGACGTCGGCTACGAAACGCCGTCGCCGATCCAGGCTGCAACCATCCCGCTGCTGCTGGCCAACCGTGACGTGCTCGGGCAGGCCCAGACCGGCACCGGCAAGACCGCGGCCTTCGCGCTGCCGATCCTGTCGAACATCGACATCAAGCAAATGACGCCGCAGGCGCTGGTGCTGGCGCCGACGCGCGAGCTGGCGATCCAGGTGGCCGAAGCCTTCCAGAGCTACGCCAACCACATCAAGGGCTTCCACGTGCTGCCGATCTACGGCGGCCAGAGCTACGGCCCGCAGCTGCAGGCGCTGCGCCGCGGCGTGCACGTCATCGTCGGCACCCCGGGCCGCGTGATCGACCACCTCGAGAAAGGCTCGCTCGACCTCTCGAAGCTCAAGACGCTGGTGCTGGACGAAGCCGACGAAATGCTGCGCATGGGCTTCATCGACGACGTCGAGCAGATCCTGAAAAAGACCCCGGCCGAGCGCCAGACCACGCTGTTCTCGGCCACCATGCCGCCGGCGATCAAGCGCATCGCCAAGACCTACCTGCGCGACCCGCAGGAAGTCACCGTGGCCGCCAAGACCGGCACCGCCGAGAACATCACCCAGCGCTACTGGCTGGTGTCGGGCATGCAGAAGTTGGAAGCGCTGACCCGCATCCTCGAAGCAGAACCGTTCGACGGCATGATCATCTTCGCCCGCACCAAGCTCGGCACCGAAGAACTGGCGACCAAGCTGCAGGCGCGCGGTTTCGCCGCGGTTGCCATCAACGGCGACATGGCCCAGCAGGCGCGCGAACGCACCATCGAGCAGCTCAAGAACGGCAAGATCGACATCCTGGTGGCGACCGACGTCGCCGCGCGCGGCCTCGACGTCGAGCGCATCAGCCACGTGATCAACTACGACGTGCCGTCGGACCCTGAAAGCTACACCCACCGCATCGGCCGCACCGGCCGCGCGGGCCGCAGCGGCGACGCGATCCTGTTCATCACCCCGCGCGAGCGCAGCCTGCTCAAAGCCATCGAACGCGCCACGCGCCAGCCGGTGGCGCAGCTGACGCTGCCGACCGTGAAGGCGGTGAACGACGTGCGCATCGCCAAGTTCAAGGACCAGATCACCGAGGTGCTGGCTGCAGGCGGCTTGGAGCAGTTCCGTTCGCTGATCGAGGAATACGAGCGCGAGCAGAACGTGCCGGCGGTCGACATCGCCGCCGCACTGGCAAAGCTGGGCCGCGGCGACGTGCCGCTGCTGATCGAGCGTCCTGACCGCGAACCGCGTGCCGAATTCGCATCGCGCGAAGCATCCAGCACCTGGGAAGACCGTCCTGCGCGTGCGCCGCGTGAAGCACGCGAGCCGCGCGAATCGAATGGTCCTGGCGCGTTCAAGAAGGAACGCGTTGCACGCGAGTCGGAACCGGGCATGGCCACCTTCCGCATCGAAGTCGGCCACCAGCATGGCGTCAAGCCGGGCAACATCGTCGGCGCGATTGCCAACGAAGCCAACATCCCGTCCAAGTACATCGGCCGCATCGAGATCTATGACGACTTCAGTACGCTCGACCTGCCGGACGACATGCCGCCGGATTTGGTCAGCCACCTGAAGACCGTGTGGGTGGCGGGGCAGCAGCTGAACATCACGCGCGATGGTGAAACGCCGTCGGCACCGTCGGAAAAGAAGAAGTCGTTCACCAAGGCGGGCACGAAGAAGCCGCATCGTAAAGGCTAAGTTACACCGTAGGGTGGGCAATTCGTAACTCAGGCCATTGGCCTGAGTTACCTTGCCCACGCGGTGATAGTTTGCAGCGAGATCAGCCCGCACGACGACGGAGCCGATAACGATCACCGCGTGGGCGTTCGTAATTCCGGGCATTGCCCGAAATTACCCCGCCCACCCTATATTTAACGGCTGCTCGCGACCTTCGTCGTTTCAGGCGCAAACATCCACAGCAGCGCCTCGCGCAACTCCCCCGACCAGAACGCCTCGTTGTGCTCCGCCCCCGGCACGATTTTCAGTACCGTGTTGGCCGCCGGATGCCCGGTCTTCTGCACCACTTCCGCCATGCGCTTCACGTCCTCCACCATCCCAGGGCCTTCTTTTTCGCCCATCAGCATGTAGACCCGCGCGTCCTTCGGCACCGGCTTGGCCTGCACGAAGCCGAACGAGGGCTGGGCCGTCCAGTAGGCCGGCGAGAATACGCCCGCCTTGCTGAACACCTGCGGATACTGCGCCAGCGCATAATGCGAGGCCAGGCCGCCCATCGAGCTGCCCATGATGGCGGTGTGCTCGCGTCCGCTCAAGGTGCGGTAACGCGTGTCGACCAAGGGCTTGAGGGTCTTGACGATGAAGTCGGTGTACTCGCGCCCCTCGGCGGCGCCAAAGCGTTCGCTGCTCCAGGCGTTCAGCTCCGTCATGCGCTTCTCGCCGCCGTTGTCGATGCCGACCACGATCAGTTCCAGCTTGCCTTCCTTCGCCAGCGCGTCCAGGGTCTCGTCCACTTTCCATTCGCCGGCATAGGCGGTGGCGGTGTCGAACAGGTTCTGGCCGTCGTGCATGTAGAGCACCGGGTAGCGCTTGCCAGATGTCGCATAGCCGGGCGGCAGGTACAGCCGCACCTGGCGCTTGCGGTTCAGGCCCGCCATCTCCAGCGGTTCCCCCAGCAGGCTCACGCCGGGCAGGGCGGTCGAGGCTTTCGGCGTCTCGACCTTGTCGGCGGCAGCGGCCGGCAGGCACAGGGCGGCGGCGAACAGGAGGGGAAGGGCAGGGTGGCGAAGCGATGGCATGCGGGGTCTCCTTGGAAAAATCTTCTGTTGTTTGACTACAGAAACGGGCTATTTCAGCCTCGGTGTTGTGGCGATTCTACTATGAGAGCTCTTCGATTGACACCCATAAATCCCCATGTTATTTTGCTACAGCTTTAGCTAAGCTAGCGCGCAGGCTGTACCACTTCAGCCTGCCGACATCACACGAGAGCCCGGCATCCTTTCGGGCCAGATTGGGGACACACATGGATATGCACACCGGCGTGATCAAGCCGCGCCTGTCGTTCTGGCAGCTCTGGAACATGAGCTTCGGCTTCTTCGGCATCCAGTTCGGCTTCGCACTGCAGAACGCCAACACCAGCCGCATCTTCTCGACGCTCGGCGCCGACCCCGACAACCTGGCCCTGTACTGGCTGGCCGCACCGGTCACCGGCCTGCTGGTGCAGCCGATCATCGGCTACCTGAGCGACAACACCTGGCACCCGAAGTGGGGCCGCCGCCGCCCGTTCTTCTTCATCGGCGCCGTGCTGGCCGCCATTGCATTGTTCCTGATGCCGAATTCCTCGGTATTGTGGATGGCCGTGGCCGTGCTGTGGCTGATGGACGCCGCCATCAACGTGTCGATGGAGCCGTTCCGCGCCTTCGTGGGCGACAAGCTGGACGTTTCGCAGCAGACCGCCGGCTATGCGATGCAGACCTTCTTCATCGGCTGCGGCGCGGTGATCGCCTCGCTGCTGCCGACCTTCTTCGAATCGATGGGCGTGTCGAACGAGGCGGTGGGCGGCCTGATTCCCGACACCGTGCGCTATTCCTTCTATGCCGGCGGCGCCATCTTCTTCCTGGCCGTGCTGTGGACCGTGCTCACCGCCAGCGAACAGCCGCCGGCCGACCTCGAGGCCTTCAACGCCGAGCGCAAGCACGCCCGCAGCTTTGGCGTGGCCTTGAAGGAAATCGTCGGTGGTTTCGCCAAGATGCCGAAGACCATGGTGCAACTGGCCTTCGTGCAGTTCTTCACCTGGATCGCGCTGTTCGCGATGTGGATCTATACCGGTTCGGCGATCGCCGACAACGTCTTCGGCACGGTCGATGCCCAATCTTCGGAGTTCCAGTCGGCCGGCAGCTGGGTCGGCATCATGTTCGCGGTCTACAGCGGCGTCTCGGCGCTGGCCGCCTTCATCCTGCCGATTTTCGCGCGCGCCACCAGCCGCAAGACCGTGCACGCCACCTGCCTCGCCATTGGTGGCCTGAGCCTGGCCAGCATCTATTTCATCACCGACAAGCAGATGCTGATGCTGCCGATGATCGGCGTCGGCCTGGCCTGGGCATCGATCCTGACCATGCCCTACGCGATCCTGGCAGGCTCGCTGCCGGCCAAGCGCATGGGTTATTTCATGGGCCTGTTTAACTTCTTCGTCGTCATCCCGCAGATCTGCAGCGGCCTGCTGCTGGGCGGCGTGACCAAGCATTTCTTCGGCGGCCACACGGTGCAGACCCTGGTGCTGGGCGGCGCCTGCATGCTGATCGCAGCCGTGCTGACGCTGTTCGTCACGGACCGGGCCGCGCCGGTCAAGGCAGCCATCTAAGGCTCGCGCCAGTGATTTCGCGCCTGTCGTATCGTAACGTTTTGCCAACATCCCGTGCGTCCTGCCGCGATGTTGCATCACGTTATAACGACAGGAGCGAAGCATGAGCATCCAGACCGTCCCGACCACACCGTTCGCCGGACAGCGGCCCGGCACCTCGGGCCTGCGCAAGAAGGTAACCGAGTTCCAGCAACCGGGCTATCTCGAGAATTTTGTCGAAGCGATCTTCCTCACCCTGGGCGATCCGGGTGAGGGGGAGGGCCGCACCATCGTCGTCGGCGGCGATGGCCGCTATTTCAACCGCGACGCGATCCAGACCATCCTGCGCATGGCCGCCGCCCACGGCGTGGCGCGCGTGCTGGTCGGGCGCGGCGGCATCCTCTCCACGCCGGCCGTGAGCTGCACCATCCGCAAGCACGCGGCCTTCGGGGGCATCGTGCTGTCGGCCAGCCACAATCCAGGCGGCCCGACTGGTGACTTCGGCATCAAGTACAACATCGAGAACGGCGGACCGGCCCCCGAAAAGATCACCGACGCGATGTTCGCGCACACCCAGGCGCTCACGTCCTACCGCATCAGCGACGCCGGCCCGGTCGACCTCGACCAGGTCGGCAAAACCCGCATCGAGAACATGGTGGTCGAGATCATCGACCCGGTCGCCGACTATGCCGAACTGATGGCGCGTCTGTTCGACTTCAAGGCGATTGAAGCCCTATTCGCCGGCGGCTTCCGCATGCGCTTCGACGCCATGCACGCCGTATCGGGCCCATATGCGAAAACCATCCTCGAGGGCATGCTCGGCGCACCCGCGGGCACAGTGGTCAACTGCGAACCGCTGGAAGACTTCGGCGGCGGGCACCCGGACCCGAACCCGGTCAATGCGGCCGAACTGATCGCCCACATGGAAGGCCTTGACGCGCCCGACTTTGGCGCGGCGTCGGATGGCGACGGCGACCGCAACATGATCGTCGGCCGCGGCATTGCCGTCACGCCCTCGGACAGCCTGGCCATCATCGCGGCCAATGCCACCGTAGCGCCGGGTTACAAGGGCGGCATCAAGGGCATCGCGCGCTCGATGCCGACTTCGCAGGCCGCGGACCGCGTGGCCGCCGCGCTGGGCATCTCCTGCTTCGAGACCCCGACCGGCTGGAAGTATTTCGGCAACCTGATGGACGCCAACCTCGTGACCCTGTGCGGCGAGGAGAGCTATGGCACCGGCTCGCACCATATCCGCGAAAAGGATGGCCTGTGGGCCGTGCTGTTCTGGCTCAACCTGCTCGCTGTGCGCGGGCAGTCCGTCGAGCAGGTCGTGCGCGGGCACTGGGCGCGCTTCGGCCGCAACTATTATTCGCGCCACGACTACGAAGCGGTGGATGCCGCCGCCGCCGACGCCATGATGACCGCCCTGCGCGAAAGACTTCCCGAGCTGGCGGGCCAGAGCTTCGGCCATTACCGCGTGGCACTGGCCGACGATTTCGTTTATACCGACCCGGTCGACCACTCGGTCGCCACGCGCCAGGGCATCCGCATCGCCATGGTGGACGGCTCGCGCATCGTGCTGCGCCTGTCCGGCACCGGCACCGAAGGCGCCACCGTGCGGCTCTACCTCGAACGCTTCGAGGCCGACCCGGCGCGCCACGACATCGACACCCAGGTTGCACTCTCCGACCTGGTCGCCATCGCCGGGAATATCTCGGGACTGCGCCACCACACCGGCCGGGAGAGCCCGACCGTGATCACCTGACCCCTCCACCACCACAGGAACCCGCATGAAACTTCCCGTCCTTGCTTGCGCCATGCTGCTCGCCTTCGGCGCCGCCTCCAGCGTTGCTGCCCAGACCGCCCGCGCCCAGCCCGCGGGCAAGCCTTTCGTCTGGGAGAACGCGACCGTCTACTTCCTGCTGACGGACCGTTTCAACAACGGCGACAAGTCGAACGACCACGCATACGGCCGCAAGGATGACGGCGCCAAGCTGCGCGGCTTCATGGGCGGCGACCTGGCCGGCATCACGGCCAAGATCCGCGAAGGCTATTTCAAGGACCTGGGAGTGAATGCGATCTGGCTCACCCCACCGGTCGAGCAGATCCACGCGCCGACCGACGAAGGCACCGGCAAGACCTATGGCTTCCACGGCTACTGGGCGAAGGACTTCACGGCGGTAGACGCCAACCTGGGCAGTGAAAAAGACTTCCGCACCTTCGTGGACACCGCGCACGTCAACGGCATCCGCGTGATCCTCGACGTGGTGATGAACCATACCGGCCCGGTCACGCAAGCCGACCCGGTATGGCCTGCGGACTGGGTACGCACCAAGCCGAAATGCACCTACAAGGACGCGCCGACCACCATCGACTGCACCCTGGTGGACAACCTGCCGGACTTCCTCACCAACAGCAACGCGGACGTCGCCTTGCCGCCCGCACTTGTCGCGAAATGGAAGAAGGAAGGGCGCTACGAGCGCGAAGTGAAGGAGCTGGACGCCTTCTTCAAGCGCACCGGCTATCCGCGCGCGCCGCGCTTCTACCTGGTGAAATGGCATGCCGACTGGGTGCGCAAGTACGGCGTCGACGGCTTCCGCGCCGACACCGTCAAGCACACCGAACCCGGCGTGTGGAAGGAACTCAAACAGGAAGCCAGCCTGGCCTATGAAGACTGGAAGCGCGCCAACCCGGCCAGGAAGCTCGGCGACCTGCCGTTCTTCATGACCTCGGAAGTCTACGGCTATGCCATCAACCATGGCCGCAGCTTCGACATGGGCGGCGGCGTGAAGGTCGACTACCTGGCCAATGGCTTCGACAGCATGATCAACTTCAGCATGAAGACCGACGCCGCGCAGGGCTATGAAAAGCTGTTCTCGGATTATTCGAACGCGCTGCACGGTCCGATGAAGGGTTATTCGGTCCTGAACTACATCAGCTCGCACGACGATGGGAGCCCCTTCGACCCGCTGCGCCAGCGCCCCTTCGAATCCGCCAACAAGCTGATGCTGGCGCCGGGCTCGGCCCAGATTTATTACGGTGACGAGACCGCGCGCCTCTTGAAGGTCGAGGGCGCCGAAGGCGATGCTAGCTTGCGCTCGTTCATGAACTGGGACGAGCTGGCGGCCAACGCGCAGCGCGGCAGCAACCGCGTGGCCGAAGTGCGCGAGCACTGGGCCCGCCTGGGCCGCTTCCGGTCTGCCCACCCTGCCGTCGGCGCAGGCAGGCACCAGATGATCGCGTCCAGCCCCTACACCTTCAAGCGTACCTGGCAGCAGGACGGCGCGAGCGACCGCGTGGTCGTGGCGCTCGACCTGCCGGCCGACAAGGCGCTGCCGATTTCGGTGGCCGGCGTCTTCAACGACGGCCAGACCGTGCGCGATTGGTATTCGGGCAAGTCGGCCGTGGTCAGCGGCGGCAAGGTGCAGTTCGGTACGGCAGCGCCGGTCGCCCTGATCGCGCTGGACTGAGCCCTCCCGCGGCACACACGCCGGCCTCCATTGCTGGTATTCTGGGGCGCGTAAATACTTGCATCCGAATCGGCGAAAATGCGATTCGGGCGCGTCAACCTGCATGGATGGCTAAGCAATGCGCGCGAACTGGCCAGAGGGATGGACATACAGCAGGATTCCGTCGATGGACGGAATCCTGGACGCGGGAAGTATCGCCCATGCGCCCGGGCATGGACGCGGCGACCGGGTGCTGCTCGAGCCCTCCGATCCGAAGCTCGACTACATCGCCCGCTTGGCCGTCAGCCTGACAGGCTCCGACATCGGCGGCATCAGCCTGGTATTCCGTTCGCAGATCTGGCTGCCCTCGCGGGTCGGCGCCGACGCCCGCCTGCTGCCGCTCGCCGGCTCCTTCTGCCACTGTGCAGTGCGCGAGAATGCGCCGCTGTTCGAGGTCGCCGACGCCCGTCTCGACGCACGGTTTGCCGACAATCCGCTCGTTACCGAGCCGCCGCACTACCTCCACTATGCGGGTATCCCGCTGGATGGCAGCGCGGCCCGCCTGCTGGGCACATTGTGGGTGATGAGGAGGGACCCGCATCATCTCGACGACGAACAGGTCACCCAGCTCCGGCTGATGGCACGTATCGTGGTCGACCTGCTCGAGCACCGCTATTTCGAACTGTCGACCGGGATGTTCAACCGCACCGTTTTCCTGCATCACCTCGACTACATGCTGGCGCGCGAGGAGGCCAGGGTGACGGTCGGCTTCATCGACCTTACTGGTTTTCGCCAGGTCAACGAATTGTTCGGCAGGCTGTCCGGCGACCGCATCCTGGGCCAGCTCGGCGACCGGCTGGCGTCATGGGGCGGCGACGGCGCGCTGCTGGGCCATCTCGGCGGCGACCGTTTTGCCTTCGCACTCGACCTCCCGCCAGACCAACTCGATACCTGCCTTGCCCAGCTACGCGACCTGATCGACCTGCCCTTCGAGGTCGGGAACGGCTATGTGCAGCCCTTGCACGGCCGCATCGGCATCTGGCGCCAGGGCGCATCGCAGCGCGGCAGCGCAGTGGACGCACTCGATGCCGCCGACGGCGCGGCATCCTCGATTCGCCGCAACCTCGACCGCAGCGTCGTGGCCGAGTACGACAGCGCGCTGGCCGCGCGTGCGCGCTTGCGCTACGAATTGCGCCACGCCCTGCGCGGCGACCGCCGCCACGGCCGGCTCGAGGTGCATTACCAGCCCCAGATCGATGTCGAAGCCGGCAAGCTGATCGGTCTGGAAGCGCTGGTGCGCTGGTGCCATCCGGAGTTCGGCCTGGTCGCTCCTGCCATGTTCGTGCCCCAGGCCGAGCAGTCCGGACGCATCTTCGAACTCGATGCACACGTCGCCCGGCTCGTTTGCGAAGACCTGAAACGCTGGCTGGCCAAGGGCCTGGACCCGGTCCCGGTGGCGCTTAATTTTTCGCGTGTGTCGCTGATGCATCCTGAGCTGTTCGCACGCCTGGAAACGATACTGCGCGAAACCGGCGTGCCGGGCAGGCTGATCGAGCTCGAGGTGACCGAAAGCGTGCTGCTCGACTCGCTGCAGCCGCTGTATCCACGGATCGCGGCACTGCGTTCGCTTGGCGTGCACATCGCGATCGACGACTTCGGCACCGGTTCGTCCAACCTCGATGCCCTTGCCGATTTCACCTTCGATCGCCTCAAGGCGGATCGCCAGTTCGTGCATGGTGTTGCATCCGACCACAAGAAGGCGGGACTGTTTTCCCTGATCCACGGCGCGGCCCGGGTCTTCGACGCGGAGCTCATCTGCGAGGGACTAGAGGACGAGGCCGATCTCGCCTGGCTCACGAGCCGGGGCGTGCATTGCGTGCAGGGCTGGCTGTTCAGCCGCGCGCGTACGGCGAGGGACATCGAGCACCTGCTGCTGCGTTTCCACGATGCGCAGGAAAGGCAGTTGTCGGTTGGCGAACTGCGCGCCTTGCTGCATTAGAAACGGCAGGCCTGAACGGGCGGGGTCGGGCCTCGACCCTTCGGTTTTTCCGTCGATCAATGGTATCCTTATGTAATGACTGTTGAACCCGACACCGAACAGAAACCCTCCCGCGCCGCGTTTGCCGATGGCCCGCGCCTGCTCGCGGACATCGGCGCCACGCATGCGCGCTTCGGCCTCGAGACTGCACCCGGCGTGCTGCGCCAGGTCGCGGTGCTGCGCTGCGACGACTACACCGGCATCGTGCCGCTGCTGCATGCCTACCTGGCGCAGACGGGCGGCGTGCGCATCAACCACGGCGCCTTCGCGCTGGCCAATCCGATCAGCGGCGACACCATCCGCATGACCAACCGCGACTGGCAGTTCTCGACCGACGAGGTGCGCCGCACGCTCGGCCTGTCGACGCTGCTGATCGTCAACGACTTCACAGCGCTGGCCATGGCGCTGCCGGGCTTCAAGCCGCAGGACCTGATGCAGGTCGGCGGCGGCGCGCCGCAAAGCCATGCGGTGGCGGGCGTGCTCGGGCCGGGCACCGGCCTGGGCGTCTCGGGCGTGATCCCGACCATCGATGGTTTCATCACCCTCGGCAGCGAGGGCGGCCACGTCAACTTCGCCCCGAGCGACGAACGCGAATTCGCGATCCTGCAGTACGCCTGGCAGGAATGGCAGCACGTGTCGAACGAGCGCCTGATTTCCGGCCCCGGCATCGAACTGATGTACCGCGCGCTGGCTCAGCGCAACGGCGTCGAGGCCCCGAGCCGCAGCACCGCCGACATCGTGGGCAGTGCGCTCGATGCGCGCGACCCGCTCTGCCTCGAGACACTCGAGGTCTTCGCCGGCATGCTGGGCGGCGCGGCGGCCAACCTGGCGGTGACGCTGGGCGCCTTTGGCGGCATCTTCATCGGCGGCGGCATCGTGCCGCGCATCGCCGAATGGTTCGCCACCTCGCCCTTCCGCGCCCGCTTCGAGGCCAAGGGCCGCTTCACCGACTACATCGCGCAGATCCCGACCTATATCATCATGACGCCGAACCCGGCGCTGCATGGCGTGTCGACGATCTTGTCCGAACACCTGCGCGGGCGCAGCGGCGCTAACACCCTGATGGACCGCGTGCAGCAGCTGCGCCACGAACTCTCGCCGGCCGAGCAGCGCGTCGCCGCACTGGTGCTGGAACACCCGCGCAAGATATTGGGCGAGCCGATCGCCGAAATCGCGCGCCTGGCGGATGTGAGCCAGCCGACCGTGATCCGTTTCTGCCGCTCGCTGGGCTTCCAGGGCCTGGCCGAGTTCAAGCTGAAGTTCGCCGGTAGCCTGACCGGCACCATCCCGGTGCGCCACAGCCAGGTGCGCATGAGCGACAGCACCCACGATTTGTCGGCCAAGGTGATCGACAACACGGTGTCGGCGATCCTGAAATTTCGCGACCAGCTGGATGTGCACGGGATCGACCGCGCCATCGAATTGCTGCGCCGCGCCCGCCGCGTCGAGTTCTACGCGATGGGAAATGCGCGCGCGGTGGCGCTGGACGGCCAGCACAAGTTCTTCCGCTTCCGCATCCCGGCCGCGCTGTACGGCGATTCGCACCTGTTCACGCTGGCCGCCGGCCTGCTGGGGCCGGGCGACGTGGTGATCGCGATCTCCACCGCCGGCCAGCTGCCGGAGCTGCTGGAGGCCGTCGACATCGCGCGTGCGGGCGGGGCCGACGTCATCGCCATCACCAGCAGCAAGTCCCTGCTTGCCAAGAAGGCCAGCGTCTGCCTTGCGGTGGACCACAGCGAAGACAGCACCACCTTCCTGTCGATGATCTCGCGCATCCTGCAGCTACTCCTCATCGACATCATGTCGGTCGGGATTTCGCTCGGCAACCAGGGCGAGGCGGCGGGCGAGGGCGATATGGAACAGCGCGACCAGCGCCGCCTGCTGATTTCCCACCTCGACAGCTAATGCTCGCGAAGGCAGCCCTCCAGTGCTAGAATTGGCCGAACCACGATTTTGGAAGCGTTTCCATGCTTGAGCATTCCCTGCGCCGGCGCCAATTGATAGGCGGCGCATTGAGCCTGCCGCTGGTAGGCATGGGCAGCGCCAGCGCCGCCCCGGCCCCGCTGGTCGTCGGCGGCCTGCCCGTCACCTGCAACCTGACCCTGCCGATCGCCTGCAAGGCCAAGGCGGCGGCCGACGGCAAGCCGGACGCGCCCTTCACGGCCTTCGAATACAGCAAGTATTCGGGCTGGCCCGAGATCAAGGAATCCCTGATGACGGGCCGCATCCAGGCCGCCTACATGCTGGCTCCCCTGGTCATGGACCTGACCGACAAGCGCATTCCGCTCAAGATCGTCTCGCTCGGCCACCGCTCCGGCGCCGTGATCATGGTGCGCACCGATTCGCCCTATAAAAAATTCGCCGACCTGCGCGGCAAGCGCATCGCCATCCCGAGCCGCTTCGCGGTCGACTTCCTTTTCCTGCGCAAGATGCTGGCGCGCGAAGGCATGTCGCCGAAAGACCTGCAGATCATCGAGATGGCCCCGCCCGACATGCCGGCCGCGCTGTATGCGAAAGCGGTGGACGGCTATTGCACTGGCGAGCCGTTCGGCGCCGCCGCCCAGCGCGCCGGCTATGCGCGTCCGCTGTCGATGACGCGCAACGAATGGCGCAACTACATCTGCTGCGTGCTGACCGTGCGCGAAGAACTGATCAAGACTAACCGCCCGCTGGTGCAGGAATTGGTTAATTACGTCCAGGCCGCCGGCAACTGGCTCGACGCCACGCCCGTCAACCGCGGCAAGGCGGCCATGATCGCCTCCGGGCGCAAGTTCTTCAACCAGGACCCGAACATCATCAAGTTCGTGATGGAGAACCCGGCCGACCGCGTGACCTACGGCGATCTGCGCATGATCCGCCCCGAGTTCGACGAGCTGATGAAGCTGTCGATCGAGGCCGGCACGCTCAAGCGCCCGGTGGCCTATGAACAGTACGTGGACGAGAGCTTCGTGAAGAACATCCGCCCGGTAAAGGTGGCGCTGTGAAGCGCGCCCTGCTGGCGGCGCTGTTGCTGTGCGCCTCCACCGTGCAGGCGGCGCCGGCGCTGAAATCCGGCGTGTTTTCGCCCGCCCGCATGGCGCCGGAAATCGCGCAGGATGCGGCTGATGGGAGCGCCTTCCGCCTGTCCGCGCTGCGCGGCAAGGTCGTGGTGCTCGAATTCGGCTTCACCCATTGCGCGGCGGTGTGCCCGGCTTCGCTGGCCTCGCTGGCCGCCGCGCGCCAGAAGCTCGGGGCTCATTCCGACCGGCTGCAGGTGGTGTTCATTTCGGTCGACCCGGAACGCGATACGCCCGCGCGCCTGAAGACTTACCTGGCGCAATTCGACAAGGGCTTCGTCGGCATCACCGGCACGCCCGAGCAGATGGCGGCTATTCGCAAGGACTACGGCATCACGGCCACGAAGCACACGGCGGGCGGCAAGACCGGGTACCAGATGGGACACTCGTCCTACCTGTACTTCATCGACAAGAAGGGCATGCTGCGCGCCCTGATGCCCTTTGGCCGCCCTGCGGACGAGATCGTGCACGACGTGAACGTGCTCGCCGCTGAATGAAGCGGCGCATCGGACTTGCGGCAGCCATGGCGCTGCTGGCCGCGCTGCTTGCCTGGGCCGCCTTCGCGCCCTTGCACGTTGCTTCGCGCGACCAGCTATTCGAGATCCCCAAAGGCACCTGGGAACGCCGCATGCAGGGCGACAAGACATCCATCCTGCCCGAGCAGATCACCCTCACGCTCGGCGTGCGCGACGTGCTCCTGCTGCGCAACAGCGATACCGTACCGCAGATGTTCGGGCCGGTGCTCATTATGCCGGGTCAGGACTTCCGCCTGCCCTTTGCCCAGGCCGGCGAGCATCCCTTCGACTGCACGGCGCATGCCAGCGGCAAGATGACCGTCCTCGTCCGGGAAGCGCCTGCCGCAGGCCTCGCGCGGCTGCGCTGGCGCGCCAGGTCCCTTATGAACGACAACGCATAGACTATGGATAGACTGAACAGGATAGGGCCCCCGCTGCTGGTGCTCGCCGCCATCGTGGCGATCTGGTGGGCGGTGGTGGTGCAGACCGAGAGCGTGATCTTCCCGACGCCGCTGCAGGTGGTCACCGGGACCATGGAGCTGGTCGACGACGGCACGCTGTGGGAGCACATCGGCGCTTCGCTCGGCCGGGTCGCGACGGGCTTCCTGATCGCGCTGGTCTGCGCGGTGCCGCTCGGCTTGTGGATGGGGCGGGTCGACGCCGCCTACCGCACGCTCAACCCGGTGTTCCAGATCCTGCGCCCGATCTCGCCGATCGCCTGGATCCCGATCGCGATCCTGTGGTTCGGGGTGGGCGACATGTCGCCGATCTTCCTGATCTTCCTGGCCTCGGTGTTCCCGATGATCGTGCAGACGGCAGCAGGCGTGCACACCATCGAGGGCCGCTACCTGCGCGCGGCCGAGAACTTCGGCGTCTCGCGCGCCAAGCTGTTTCGCCAGGTGATCGTGCCGGCCGTGCTGCCGGAAATCCTGACCGGCATGCGCATTGGCCTGGGCGTGGCCTGGCTGGTGGTGGTGGCGGCGGAAATGATCGCGCTGCGCTCGGGCCTGGGCTACCTGATCATGGACTCGCGCAATGCCGGCAACCGCTACGACCTGGTGGTGGCGGCGATGATCATCATCGGACTGATCGGCCTGGGCATCGACGCCCTGATGCGCCGACTCGAAGGACTCAAAGGGGTAAGGTGGCGCTATGGACGCTAAGATTCTGGTGAGCGGCGCGCGCAAGGGCTTCAAATCGCTGCCGGTGGTGGACGGCATCGACCTGGCCGTGGCGCCCGGCGAATTCGTGGCCATTGTCGGGCCTTCCGGCTGCGGCAAGTCGACCTTGCTGAAGCTGCTGGCCGGCTTCGAGCATCCGGACAGCGGTTCCGTCATGATCGACGGCCAGCCGGTAACGCGGCCGACGCCGAACGCCATTGTGATCTCGCAGCATGGCTCGGTCTTCCCGTGGCTGACGGTGCAGGAGAACCTGATGTTCGGCCTTTCCAGCACCGACGATGCCGCCAGGGCGGCGACCGCCGACCATTACGCCGACGTGGTGGGACTGAAGGGTTTTGAAAAAGCCTACCCGCACGAGCTCTCAGGCGGCATGCTCAAGCGGGTGGAGATTGCGCGCGCACTGGCGGTCAAGCCGGACATCCTGTTCATGGACGAGCCGTTTTCCGCGCTGGACGCCCTGACGGCGCTGAAGATGCGCAACGAACTGCTGCGCATCCTGCGCGAGGAGCGCCATACGGTCATCCTGATCACCCACGACGTGGAAGAGGCGATCTACCTGGCCGACCGCGTGGTGGTGCTGTCCCCGCGCCCGACCCGCATCGCGTCGGTCTTCCCGATCGGACAGCCCCATCCGCGCAAAGTGTCGCAGCCGGAACTGCAGGCGGTCAAAGAGGCGATCCTGGGGCAGCTCGGGCTGTAACGCAGGTCCGGCCGGTCGCGTCCCCGCCAGGCTGCCCGGCCTCAGGTCGCCAGGCGCTGGAATGCTTCGCGCACAGCAAGCCCGCCGCCGCCGATCAGCAGGGTGAAATACACGATGGTGGCAAGGTTGCCGATGTAACCCAGCAATACGCATACGCCGTCCCGCTGCAGCAGGCCAATGGCGAGGAACAGCAGCGCCACCGCAGGGAAGGTGTTGCTGAACGGTATCAGGCCGAAGGGCATCATCAGCAATACGGCGCCGAGGATCAGGGACAGGTTGTTCAGGCGCTCCATGGCGCCGTCCGCCACCAGCCACTGGATTCGGTTGGGGCGGCTCACGCGTTCGATCTTCTGCAGCCACGGCAGCGCCTTGCGCAGCACCGGACGCAGCTTGCGGGTAGCGATCATCCGGTGCTTCATGCTCGACGGAATCCACAGCGCGCGCCGGAACAGGCGGCTCATGCCGATCAGCAGGATGGCCGCGCCGAACACGGTGCTCACGCCCGGTATCGATACCGGCAGCAGGAACACCAGGGTCAGCAGGGCGGCCAGGATCAGCAAGCCATCGTCGCCTACGCGCTGCACCAATTCGCTCAGCGTGATGCCCGTGCGTGGCAGGGCGCGGACCAGCGCGCGGATTCTTCGGGAAACGGGTTCGGCGTGCATTGGGCTTCTATTCGTCGTGGTCTGTCGGTTTGTCGATCCGGCCACATGCCGCTGCGGCAGGAGCTGCCTGCCACGGGCATGGCGGAAGGACGACAGTATAGCCACTCGAGGTGCCGCACGGCGTGACGGCCGCTGGATTTTATTGCTGGCGCGCGCGTTCCTCTTTCTTGACCTTCTTCGCCTCCTTTTTCTCCTTCATCGTTTTGGCCGGTTCTTTCTTGGTGGTTTTCTTGGCATCCTGGCTTTTACTCATGGTATTGCTCCGGTCGGTGAGGAACTACGGTGGATAGGGCGTGCGCCTTCCACCCCACTATACAGTGCGGGACGGAAAACACGGAAGGAAGCGTCAGGACGCGGGATGCGGGAAGTCGGCCAGCGGCAGCCGGATGGCGAAGGTCGCTCCCTTGCCGCGGCCTTCGCTGCTGACGCTCAGGCTGCCCTCGTGCAGCTCGACGATGCGGCGCGCGATGTACAGGCCCAGCCCGAGGCCGGTGGCGTTGTCGTGCTGCTGCAGCGTGAACGCGCCGAAGACGTGCGGGAGGTCTTCGGGCTCGATGCCCTGGCCGGAGTCGGTGATGTCGATCGCCACCATGTCGCTGCTGCGCTTGACCTCGATGCGGATGGCGCCACCCTCGGGGGTGAATTTGGTGGCATTGAACAGCAGGTTCCAGATCACCTGCTGCAGGCGGCGGCCGTCCGCCTCGAGCCCGATGTGGTCGCCGTAATCGCTGGGCGTGACCTGCATCAGGATGCGTTTCGTGTGAGCAAAGGTTTCCACCGTCGAGATGGCGTCGCGCAGCACCTGTCCCAGCTTCACCTGCGAACGCGTGATCGACATCTGGCCGGTGAGCGTGCGGGCGGCGTCGATCAGGTCGTCGACCATGCCGGCCTCCTGGCGCACGTGCACGCGCATCGATTCCAGGCCGCTGACGACCTTGGGCGGCAGGTCGGGCACGGTGCGCAGCATCAGTTCGATGCGCATCGACAAGGCCGACAGCGGGGTGCGCATTTCGTGCGAGACGGTGGCCAGGAACAGTTCGCGCGTGCGGTTCACGCGGGTCAGGTCGTCGATGGTCTCGCGCTGGCGGTCGAGCGTGGCGGCCAGGGTGCCCAGCAGCGCCGCATAGGTGCCCATGCGCTGCTCCGACACCGGCGCGTCCAGGCGCACCTCGTTCCACAGCAGGTGGCCGGGCAGGCCCACCTGCTTGGCGATGCGTTCGCACTCGAGCGGCGAGCTGAAATCGGCGAAGCGCCAGCCGAACACCAGCACGCCGTACACCTTGCCACGCAGGAGCAGGGGTAGCGAGCAGATGCGCAGCCCGTCGAACTGGGCCGACGCCGGCTGGCCATCGGCGCACGCGGCCTCGACCAGCGTGCGCTCGAGCGCCGTCCCGGGGCCGTCCTCGGCCCACAGGCGCGAGCGCAGCAGCAGCGCAGACAGGCGCGAGCCGGTCTTCGGCCCGATGCGGCGCACGCCGTCCGGGTCGTAGGCCGAGGTCACCAGCCCGGTTGCCTCGGTGAACTGGCGCAATGGCGTGTCCCAGTCGTCCCAGTCGACCGGCGCACTGCCCGGGAGCTTCGCCGTGATCACTATGGCCGTTCGGTCGGCAAATCTGCCGATTCCGGCATCTCCGCGCCCCGCGCCAATGCCTCCTCGATGACCGGACTTTGCCGTGAAGGCGAACGCGACAGCAGGCCGTAATACGAGGAAAACGGCAGTTGCGGCACTGCGCTGGCCTGGGTTTCGCTGTCGCTTTCGTCGACCAGCAGCAGGCCGCCGGTGCCGATGGTGTATTCGCGCGTCACCTGCATGTTGCGGCTGCCGCGTACTTTCGGCACCATGATCGCGCGGCGCAGGACGGTGGATACCTCGACATAGTTCAGCAAGATGATGTTGTCGACCAGGTGAGAGCCCTTGAGTTCTTCGCTGATCTGCGATACGCCCAGCAGTTCCGGGCTTTCGTAGTTGAACAGCGTCGTGGCCAGGCGGTTCTTGAAGTAAGTCGCCAGCGCATACAAGTAGTCGGCCACTTCGCCGCGGCTGGTCATCTCGTACACGGCGATCGAATCGAACACCACGCAGTCGATCCCGTGCTCTTCGACCAGCTTGACGATGTGGTCGAAGTGCACGTCGAGGTCCAGCTCCAGCGGCGATTCGTAATGGATGAACATGTCGCCCGCATCGACCAGTGGTTGCAGCTCGAAGCCGAGCGACCTCGCGTTGCGCATCAGTTGGGCCGGGTGCTCGTCCAGGCTCACCAGCAGGGTCTTGTGCCCATCCTTGATCGCGTTGGTCAGGAACTGCACGCTCAGCACCGTCTTGCCGGTGCCGGAAATGCCGCTCACCAGCGTGACCGATCCCTTGTAGATGCCGCCGTCCATCATCTTGTCGATGGCCAGCGACCCGGTCGACAGGCGTTCTTCCGAGGTCGGCTGGTGGACCGAGCCGAGGGGGCGCGACTGGGCGCGGCGATAGACATGCACGCCCATTCCCGGCTCGATGCGCATGGTGTGGCTGCCGCCGATGAAGTCCTGGCCGCGCGATTTCAGCACCGTCAGGCGGCGCTGCACGCGCCGGCGGTTCTCCTCGCGCGTCAGCGAAATGATGGTATCGAACACGAAGCGCTCGTGCGCCAGCACCCCGGTCATCGACTCGTCCTTCTCGGCGGTGACCATGGTGGTCACGCCCAGCCGGGTCAGGCCTTCGATCAGGAGGTGCACGTCTTCGCGGAAGGGCATGTCGTGCGCTTCGGCATACAGGCGCAGGGGCGTCAGGCCATCGATCAGCAGGCGCCTGGCTCCCATGGCCACGAGCGATGCGGCAAAGGCGCCATCCTCGCTGCGGAATTCGCTCAGCAGCACGGCCGGGCTGGTCTGGATGATCTTGATCTTGCCCTGGTCGATCAGGCCCTGCAGGTCCCAGTTGAAGCCGACGGCATCGCGCAGCAGCTTGGCAGGGTCGAGTTCGAACGAAACGATCGCGCCCGGCTCGTCATGGTCCAGTGCGCCGTGGTAAATGAAACCCAGGCCCAGCGTGGTCTTGCCGGAGCCCGGCGGGCCCTCGACGAGCAGGTTGTTATTGCGCGGAATACCGCCGTGCATCACTTCGTCGAGACCGACTATCCCGGTCCTCACCAATGCGCTCATGTCACATGCCCTTTATATAAGGTGGCCAGCTTAACATGCGACTAGGCAATTCGCCTGAGGCGCCACTGCCGGGAAGGCGTCGCTGGCGACATGCCCCGTCGATCCAGTGTAGTAGCCGAGCCGGGACTTGGCCAGCTGCGCAAGGATGAAGGGGAAGCCAAGCTGTGCGTCGCCGGGTGGGGGCTTCTGTTATGGTTTTGCTAAACATTCACCCTAGGAGCCTGCATGGAACGCTACCTGATCGTTTACCGCGGATCGACCGTCGACGAGGCGGAAGGCCCGCCGCACGACCCCCAGCGCTGGGAGGCGTGGTTCGAGATGCTGGGTTCCGCGCTGGTGGACCGCGGCAGCCTGGCGCACAACAGCGTCGAGGTCCCGAGCCGGCTGGTCGGCCCGAAACTGAGCAGTGCTTCGCTGTCGGGCTATTCCATCATTGCAGCAAGCGACTTCAACGAAGCGGTCAGCCTGGCCGAGGAATGCCCGGTCTTCGACGAGAATGGCTCGGTGGAGATCGCCCGCCTGCGCATGGCGGCAGGCCAGGCGTCCTCCTGAACCCTACTCGGCGACGAAGACTACGGCAGTCCGCGCCGGCACGGTAAACGTGCCGCTGGCGCTGTCGAAGCGTGCCTGCGCGGCGCGCTTGTCGGCGGCGCCGGCCGCCTTGTGCACCGGATGCAGCGTCAGCCGCTTGCCGCGCAGCAGCGGGTCGCTGACGCGTTTCTCCACCTTGTCCACGTTCACCAGGTAGCTGATGGCGGCGAACTTCGCGCCAGGATAGCCCTTGCCGTCGATCGAGGCCGCCAGCACGGTCGCCTCCTGGCCCGGCCCGGTATTGAAGAAGCGCAGGCGTTGGACGATATCTTCCGCCGTGCGCATGCGGAACAGGGTCGAGCTGGCGCGGATCGCGAGCAGGTCGCGGAAGGCGTCGCGTGCGAAGGCGATGTCGGCGGGCTGCGGCTTGAGCGCGGCATTGGCCAGGTAGGGCTTGAGCAGCGCCCAGTCCTTGCCGTTGTCGTCCGATTGCGGCAGGCCGGTGCCGTAGTAGTTGTCCTGGTAGGTCCAGTCGATGCGGTTGAACCAGTCGCCCGAATTGAAGCTGTTGCGGTCAAGCGACTTGGAGCGCAGGGTGTCGATGCCCGCATGGTAATAGGCCACGCCCTGGCTGAAGGCATTGATCGCCATGCCCAGCACCTGCACGCGCGCACGGTCGGCGGTACTGGTCGCTACCGGCAGCTTCAGCACGTTGATGTCGTACAGGGTCTGGTTGTCGTGGTTCTCGACATAGTTCACCACTTCGCCGGGCTGGCTCGCATAGCCGGCCGGCTGGTTGCCGTAGGCGATGTCTTCCAGTTTGCGCACCTGGCCGTCCACGGTCTGGAGCGGGTAGCTGCGCACCGAACCGGCCAGGCCGACGCGGATCAGGTCCGCGGCGCGCAGCAGGTCGGCCGCCTTGAGGCCGGCTTTTGAAGCATTCGGGTCGTACACCAATCCGTTGATATAGCCCTGCTGGCGGACCATCGCTTCGCCCGAGTCGCCGGCCGAGCCGCCGCGCACGGCGTCGCGCGCGCGGTCGCTGAAGGTGCCGATACCGGAGCCGTTGAGCGACAGCTGCGACGCCTGCACGAAGCGGGCGCCGTCGGCTACCTCGCCGAAGTTCCAGCCTTCGCCAATCAGCTGCACGTGGCGGCCAGCGGCCTTGTCCACGCGTTTTTGCAGGCGCTCCATCGCTTCTCTCGGCTGGTGGCCCATCAGGTCGAAGCGGAAGGAATCGATCTTGTAGTGGCGGGTCCAGAGCTCGGCTGAATCGATCATCAGCTTGGCCATCATCGTGTTCTCGGTGGCCGTGTTGTCGCAGCAGGTGGAGCGCTCGATGGCGCCCAGCGCATTCAGGCGGTGGTAATAGCCCGGCACCACGCGGTCGAGCACCGATTTCTCGTTCTGGCCGGCGATGAAGGTGTGGTTATAGACCACGTCGGTACCGACGCGCAGGCCGGCGCGGTGCAGGTCCATCACCATCTGGCGCATCTCGACGATGCGGCGTGCGCCGTCCGATGGGTCGCTGGCGTAGCTGCCTTCCGGCGCGTTGTAGTGGTAGGGGTCGTAGCCCCAGTTGAAGCAGTCGGTGTCGGCGGTCTTGCGCATCAATGCCTGCTGGGTCTCGCCATCCGGCGTACCAGAAGGCAGGGGCAGGGCGCAATCCTTTTCCGGCACGCTGCCCAGGTCGTAGACCGGCAGCAGGTGGATGTCGGTCATGCCGGCCTTCGCCAGCGCCTTCAGGTGGCGCATGCCGTTCGAACCGGCTTCGCCGAAGGCCGCGTACTTGCCGCGTTTGTTCGCCGGCACGCTCGGGTCGTTGAGCGAGAAGTCGCGCACGTGCAGCTCGTAGATGACCATGTCGGTCTGGGCTTTTACCGTGTTCGGCGGACGGGTAGCGTCCCAGCCCTTCGGCTTCAGCTTCGGCGCATCCAGGTCGGCGATATAGCTGCGCTTCGAGTCCGTCGTCAGGCTGACCGAATACGGGTCGGTGACGAGGTTGCGCACCAGGCCCATGCCGTCGACCGCGACGTCGACCGCGTACTTGTAATAGCTGCCGGACAGGTCTTTGGCTACCCTGGCTTCCCAGGCGCCCGTGCGTCCGTCGAAACTCATCGCGTGGACGGCGGTGGCGCGGCCGGTGCCGCTGTCGTAGGTGCAGACGGCAGCGGTGCGGGCGGTCGGGGCCCACAACCGGAAGCCCGTGCGTCCTTTCTTCGGGGTGGCGCCGAGGTCTGCGATGCCGTCGGCCGCGGCATACATGTCGTCCAGCGCGCCGGCCACCTGGATGCGCGTTACGGCGCGCGCCAGTCCGTCGGGCGTTTCCTGCACCAGCACCAGCTGGCCGCGGTGCAGGTCGTTCATGCGCGCCAGGTCGGCTGCGCGCAGCGACAGCACCGGGCCGGCTCCGACCCATTTGAAGCGCGTGGCGGCGGCGGTGGGCACCTGGCCGGTGAATGCGTCCAGCGCCAGTGCGCCGTCAAAGCCTTCCACCTTCGCACCCGGTTTGGCGACGATGGATGCCTTGGCCGAGTGGTACAGTCGGTAGATGCCGCCAGCCTCGGCGCCCGGCCATTTGACCAGGCGCTTGTCGAGCCAGACAGCGCGCGCTTCCAGCGTGGCGCTGGAAGCGTTCAGGACAATTTGAAAGCCTTCGTTATTGCAGGCGTCAACAGGAACCGCGGCGTGGGCGGAGGAGGCGAGGGCGGCAGCGGCGAGGGCGAGGGCGGCGTATCGGAGTTGGGTCATGTAGGGTGGGCGGGTTTCCCGCCCACGCGGTTATGCGGCGGTGACCCAGCAATAAAGTGGATAAATCAGCGATGGTTGACTGCGTGGGCAGGAAGACCTGCCCACCCTACGGTTATCGCTGTTCGTACGTACGTGGTGATAGAAGCGTCGTTTACCCGCGGTAGTTATCGACCATCTTGTAGCGCCGAGCGTATAGCCCAAATACCAGCGCCGCCAGCAGCGCGAAGCCGGCGAAGAAATACATCTGGAAGGCCATCACGCCCACGCCCGAGCTTTCGATCTGGGCGATGACGGCTTCGTTCTTGACGCCCGAATTCACGATCAGCACCCACAGGTTGCCGACGGTGACCGCCAGGTACCACAGGGCCATGATCACGCCCTTCATCGCGGCCGGCGCCTGGCTGTACGCGAATTCCAGGCCAGTGGCCGAGACCAGCACCTCACCCAGGGTCAGCAATGCGTAGGGCAGGATCTGCCAGGCGATCGAGACCGGGTCGCCGGCATCGAGCTGCACCTGCAGGTTGCCGACCACGATCCAGGCCAGCGCCGAGAAGGCGATGCCGGCGGTCATGCGGCGCAGCGCGGTCGGCTCGAAACCCATCTTGGCCAGCAGGGGGAACAGCACCAGGTTGTTGAACGGGATCAGGATCATCACCAGCAGCGGATTGAGCGCCTGCATCTGGGCCGGCAGCACGCTGAAGCTCCAGCCCAGCAAATTGACGTCGGTGGACATGGTGTTGGCCTGCACGATCCAGGTCGAGGCCTTCTGGTCGAACAGCGACCAGAACGGGGTCACCAGCGCGAACACGATCAGGATGCGCAGCACGGCGCGCACGCCGTCCACGGCAATGTCGGGGTGCACGCCGCGGGCGCGATCGAGTTGCATCGATGCGCCCGTGCCGACGAAGGCGATCAGGAGCACCAGCGCCAGGCAGGCGGCGATGACGAAGCCCCAGTCGGGGGTGCGCGCCAGCGAGTACACGGCGCCGATCATGCCCAGGATCGCGACGATCAAGCCGGGACGGCCCGCGCCTGGACGCTGCGCCAGCACGGCCGTTTTCACCACGCGCAGGAAGGAATGCGGGTCGCTCTGGCTAGGGGGCACGTGGACGTATTTCTTCTTGCCGCTCCACAGGATCATGGTGGCGATGAACATCAGGATGCCCGGGATGCCGAAGGCGACCGAGGGACCGTAGTCGCGCAGGAACAGCGGCATCAGCAGCGACGCAAAGAAGGAGCCGAAGTTGATGATCCAGTAGAACGCGTCGAACACGACTTTTGCCTTGCTCTTGTTGGTCTTGTCGAACTGGTCGCCGACAAAACTGGCTACTAAGGGCTTGATGCCGCCCGAGCCGAAGGCGATCAGGAACAGGCCGAAATAAAAGCCCTTGACGCTGTCCTCGAAGATGGCCAGGCAGGCGTGGCCGGCGCAGTAGATCAGGCTGAACCAGAAGATGGTGTTGTACTTGCCGTAGTAGCGGTCGGCCAGCCAGCCGCCCAGCAGCGGGAAGAAATACACGCCCATCATGAAGGTGTGGAAGACGTGCTTGGCTTCGCCGGTGCGCTCGGACTCGGCCACGAACAGCAGCAGGGTGGAGATCAGGAAAGGCGTCAGGATGTTGCGCATCCCGTAGAAGCTGAAACGCTCGCAGCCTTCGTTGGCGATGATGTAGGGAATCTGCCGCGGCATGCGCCCGGTGTCGGTGATGTGCGTCGTTGCTGGAGAAGTCATGGTGCTCTCGGAAAATCGAAACAGGTGCGATCCTATGACGAGGCCGGGCTACTTGCAATAAAAATATTGCAGCGAAACAAAGGAGTTACAAAACTGCCGTAGTTTAGCTACTTTTTGCGTTTCGTCCGAAAGTGATAATCTTCTATAAGTCTATGAATTGAAAGGATTAAGCGGATTTTCCTGAGCGGCTGGAGTGATTGTAAAGTTAATTCTCCTGCTGTATATTGCCTAGAATTCTCAAAAATTCCGGACGGACCAGCCATGAACCAGACTTCGAAGAACGACAACCCGAACTGGTGGCGCGAAGCCATCATCTACCAGGTCTATCCGCGCAGCTTCCTCGACACCAACGGCGACGGCGTGGGCGACCTGGCGGGCATCACCGACCGGCTCGACTACATCGCGGGCCTGGGTGTGGACATCGTCTGGCTGTCGCCTTTCTTCAAGTCGCCGATGAAGGACTTCGGCTACGACATCGAGGACTACTGCGACGTCGACCCGCTGTTCGGGAACCTGGGCGACTTCGACAGGCTGGTCGCGAAAGCGCACAGCCTGGGCCTGAAGATCATGATCGACCAGGTGATGTCGCACACCGCCGACACCCATGCCTGGTTCAATGAGAGCCGCAAGAGCCGCGACAACCCGAAGTCCGACTGGTATGTGTGGGCCGACCCGCTGCCGGACGGCTGCCCGCCCAACAACTGGCTGTCGGTGTTCGGCGGCTCGGCATGGCAGTGGGATACCCGCCGCAAGCAGTACTACATGCATAACTTCCTGGTGAGCCAGCCGCAACTGAACTTCCACAATCCGGAAGTGCAGCAGGCCCACCTGGACGCCCAGCGTTTCTGGCTCGAGCGCGGCGTGGACGGCGTGCGCATGGATGCCTGCGTCTTCCACTTCCACGACCGCCAGCTGCGCAGCAACCCGCCGGCGCTGGTGCGCGACACCTCGACCGTCACCGACGTCAACCCCTACGGCATGCAGGCCCACCTCTACGACAAGACCCAGCCCGAAAACATCGCCTTCCTGCAGCGGGTGCGCGCCCAGCTCGACGAGTTCGGCGCGGTCTCGATCGGCGAAGTCAGCTCCGACGACGCGCTCGAGCAAATGGCCGAGTACACCGAAGGCGGCGACAAGCTGCACATGGCCTACAGCTTCAACCTGCTCACGCCTGTGCACACGGCAGCGCATATCCGCACCCAGGTCGAAGAGTTCAACGAGCGCGTGAAGGACGGCTGGGCCTCCTGGTCGGTGAGCAACCACGATGCCATCCGCGTGGCGACCCGCTGGAGCGACGGCAAGCCGACGCCCGCCCTGGCCAAACTGGTGCTGGCCATGCAGCTCACGCTCAAGGGCACGCCTTGCCTGTACCAGGGCGAAGAACTGGGCCTGGAAGAAGCGGACGTGCCTTTCGAGCTGCTGCAAGACCCGTATGGCATCACTTTCTGGCCCGAGTTCAAGGGCCGCGACGGCTGCCGCACGCCGATGCCGTGGCAGGCAAGCGCGCCGCAGGCCGGTTTCACCAGCGGCCAGCCATGGCTGCCAGTGGCAGGGCCGCACGCGGCGGTTGCGGTCGACCGCCAGGACAGCGACCCCGATTCGCCCCTGAACTTTGCGCGCCGCTTCATCGCCTGGCGCCGCACGATGCCGCAGCTGACCCGCGGCGAGATCGTCTTCTTCGATGCGCCGGAACCGGTGCTGGCGCTGCGCCGCGACGTGGACGGCATGGACGGGGTGCTGGCCGCGTTCAACCTGGGGCCCGAGCCGGTCAGCTTCGACTGGGCAGAGGCTGCCCAGGCTAGGGCACTCGACACCCTCGGCCTGCCGGGCAGCGCCGCGGCCAGCCGCGTCACCTTGCCGCCTTACGGCGCCTGGCTGGGCAGCGTTCCGGCCAACGCCGAATAATGGGCAGCCAGCCGGCGCTCGATACGCTCGCGGACAAATCTGCGGAAAAATCCGCCCGCACGGCTTTTGCGGACGGACCGCGCCTGCTGGCCGACATCGGCGCCACCCATGCGCGCTTCGCGCTGCAGGCCGCGCCGGGCGTGTTCAGCGCGGTGCGCGTGCTGAAGTGCGAAGACTTCGACGGCATCGTGCCGCTGCTGCGCCATTACCTGGCCGACCACGCCGGAGTCAAGCTCCAGCATGCGGCGCTGGCCGTGGCCAATCCGGTCAGCGGCGACCTGGTACGCATGACCAACCGCGACTGGCAATTTTCGACCGATGCGGTGCGGCGCGAGCTGGGCCTGGGCACGCTCCTGATCGTCAACGATTTCACCGCGCTGGCCATGGCCATTCCCGGCTTCGGGCAGGAAGATTTGATGCAGGTGGGACAGGGCAGGGCCGCCCCGAACGCAGTGGTCGGGGTACTCGGCCCCGGCACCGGCCTGGGTGTATCGGGCCTGATCCCGACCGCCGACGGCTTCGTCACCTTGGGCAGCGAGGGCGGCCACGTCAACTTCGCCCCGAGCGACGAGCGCGAATTCGCCATTTTGCAAGTGGCCTGGCGCGAATGGCAGCACGTGTCGAACGAGCGCCTGATTTCCGGCCCGGGCATGGAAATCATCCACCGCGCGCTGGCCGCTCGCAACGGCGTCGAGGCCCCGGCGCGCAAGGCCGCCGACATCATCGCCGCCGCACTCGAATCGCAGGACCCGCTCTGCCTCGAAGTACTGGAATGCTTTTGCGGCATGCTGGGCGCCGCCGCCGCCAACCTGGCGGTGACCCTGGGGGCCTTCGGGGGCATCTTCATTGGCGGCGGCATCGTGCCGCGCATGGGCGAGTGGTTCGCCGCCTCGCCTTTCCGTGCGCGCTTTGAGGCCAAGGGACGCTTTTCCAGCTACCTGGCCGAGATCCCGACCTATGTCATCACCGCGCCGAATCCGGCCTTCCATGGCGTGGCAACCATCCTCGCGGAACACCTGCGCGGGCGCAGCGGCGCCAATACGCTGATGGAGCGCATCGGCCAACTGCGCCACGGCTTGAGCCCGGCCGAACAGCGGGTCGCCGCCCTGGTGCTGGAACAGCCGCGCCTCGTGCTGAACGAACCGATCGCCGAGCTGGCGCGCCTGGCGGATGTGAGCCAGCCGACCGTGATCCGCTTCTGCCGCTCGCTCGGCTTCCAGGGGCTGGCCGACTTCAAGCTGAAATTCGCCAGCAGCCTGACCGGATCGATTCCGGTGCGCCACAGCCAGGTGCGCACCAGCGACAGCACGCATGACTTGTCGGCCAAGGTGATCGACAACACGGTGTCGGCGATTTTGCGCTTCCGCGACCAGCTCGACGTGCGCTCGTTAGAGCGCGCGATCGAACTGGTGAGCCGCGCGCGCCGCGTCGAATTCTTCGCGATGGGGAATTCGCGCGCGGTGGCGCTGGACGGGCAGCACAAGTTCTTCCGCTTCCGCATCCCGACCTCGCTCTACGGCGACTCGCACCTGTTCAAGCTGGCGGCCGAATTGCTGCAGGCGGGCGACGTGGTGATCGCGGTGTCGAATTCGGGCAGCCTGAACGAATTGCTGGAGGCGGTGGACATCGCCCGCGCCGCCGGCGCCGACGTGATCGCCATCAGCAACAGCCAGTCGCCGTTGGCGCGCAAGGCCACGGTCTGCCTGGCGGTCGACCATGCCGAGGACAGCACGGACTTTTTGTCGATGATCTCGCGCATCCTGCAGCTCCTGCTGATCGATATCGTGGCGGTGGGGCTGTCGGTGGATGGCCAGCATGGCGAAGCCCAGGGCGACGATGCGCGCAGGCTATTGATCTCTCATCTGGACAGCTGAACTGGATAGCTGGGCTGGAGCGATGAGGGCGAGGGCGCCGCTGGCCCGTGAGAAGGGGAGCAGCCGGACACCGGAACGGTAGGTGGACCGGCTGCGGCCAGCGGCTCTTTCAAGATGAGCGGAGTGTCTACCTGTCGTTTATTCCCTCTCGATCTTGCTGCTGCCATTCGCCACTGGGCTGTGCGTCAGGGATTTTGCCTGGCATTTATAGTCGAGGCGGCGATGCAGTTTGCATCGCATAACGATAAGGACATCGATGCGGCAACTATTCATACTCGGTACCATTGCCCTGCTGGGCGCCTGCTCGAAACCGGTGGAGACACCAGCCGTGCCAACGGCGGGCACCAGCACCGCCGGAGTGCAGGCCGGCGCGCAGGCGCCTGCCACGGCGGCCCCGGCGCCGTCCGCGCCGGGCTTGCTCAGCGCCAGCGGGGTGGGCGCCGTCCGCTTCGGCATGAGCCTGGCGCAGGCGGAGCAGGCCACGGGAGCGCAGGCCGTGCTGCCAGCGCCCTTCGATCCGGCCTGCAGCATGGTGCGCTTCCCGGCCTTGCCCGGCCTGCGCTTCATGGTCGAGCAGGGCATCGTGACGCGTGCCGATGCCGAGCCGGGCACGGGCAACGTCATGGGCATCGCCATCGGCGACCCGTTGGACGGCATCCGCGCCAGCTATCCGGAAGGGGTGCTCACCCCGCACAAATACGATGCAAACGGCCATTACCTGGCCTTCCCGAGCGCCGGCGGACGTGGCGCACTCATCCTGGAAGCAACCGGCGGCAAGGTCACCAAGGTGCGCGCCGGCCTGCAGCCGGCGGTGGCCTATGTGGAAACCTGCGGTTGATGCAAGACGCCGCCCGTCGTCACGGGCCAGGGGCTGCAGCAAGAAAGGGTCAGGCCGGCGACTGCGGAAAGTGTGGAATGGCCGGGTCGAGGCACACCCATTGCTGCGCGCTTGCCGTATAAATGTCGAGCATGGGCTTGAACCCCGAGGCGTCGTCGAGCGTCGGGAAGCGGATCGAGGTGAACTGTGCGTTGACGGCGCTCCGGGTGAACAGCGGCGTGCCGCAGTCGCCGCAGAAACCGCGCGTGACGAGCCCGCCGCTGCTTGCGCCGACGGCATGGTTCTTCGGCGTACCGCTGACCTCGAGGTCGTCAGTCATGACGACAATGCCCGACGCGAACGGCGCCCCGCTCGAGAGCTGGCAGTCGCTGCAATGGCAGTTGATCATGGCGAGCGGTTCGCGCGCCGAGGTGTAGCGGATCGCTCCGCATGCGCATCCGCCTGAGATTTGTTGATGCATATCGGTGCTCCAGGTAAAAGCTGATTGATCGACAGTGCGGCATTCATGTCTTGCCAACCGATGGAGGAAAACCTCCCCCGCGTGTTGCTGCTGCCTGCTCCCAATAGTTTGCATGCTGAAGGCGCAGTAATGCAAGGTCTGGCGCAAATCCGTCCAGTTGTCCGGCCCGTCGCAGCGCCAGCGCGGCATCCTCCCTGGCGACGAGGCGCATATGGGCATCACCGGAGTGCCCGAGCTCGCCCAGTACTCGCTGCAGACGCATTGCTACTTCGATCAGGCCGGCCCCGTCGCGCGCGATGGCAGGAAAGAAATCGTCAAACATGTCCCGGAGGCATAACGGGGGCAGTTCGATCCGGCCGTATTCCGGCGCAAGCTGCTCGCCGGGCTTGGCCAGGGTGGCGAACAGGCGGTGCAGCGAACCGAGTATGCCGATGGCGGTGCCTGGGTCATTGATTCCCGGAGACAGGGCGCGGCAGGCAATCTCGGCGAGTACGACCAGGCCGAAACGCGGGTCGTCGTCGAACCGGCGAACCGGCCCGACCACGAACGCTTTGCGCAAGAGGCCGGGGTCGAGCGGCCCGCTGTCGCTCGAGTCGGGCAGTATATAGCCGAGCGGGCGAGTCGGCATGACCATCGAACCGGGCACCCCGGCCAGCGTGATGCGCAGCTTGTATCGGGTAGCGATGCCCTGGAGTGCCGCCATGTCGACCCATTGCAGGTAGCCGCTCTCCTCGCTGTGGAAGGACAGGCCGGCGGGCGGGCTGGAGGCGGCCAGCCCGCCCAGGAAGGGCCGCTGTTGACGCCGCTGCATGGCCTTGGCGGTTGCCGCCTCTACCTTGGCTATGACGCCGCTCAAGCGCCCGAGGCGGGCGATGCTGTCGACCCAGCGTACGAACACCGTGACGACGGCGACCACTGTCAGCAAGGTCAGCACGAACAGGGTGAAGCGGCCGGTCTTGCCGACATGGTCGTTCGTCGTTGCGCTCAGCGCGGCAATGGCGAAGATAAAGGCGCCAACGAAGACCGACAGAGGATGTCCGCTTTCAGGCTGCCGATGTCGCTCTGGCTGGAGAGATCCACGAGGGGGCCGCTGGCCCAGGGAGAAGGGGAGCGGCCGGACACCGGAACGGAAGGTGAACCGGCTAAGGCCAGCGGCCCTTTCAAGATAGATAGCACGGCTGCGCACAGTTTGCGCCGGCTCAATCGTGCTGCTGTCGTGCGCGCCGAAACCGCGCCCGCGCTAGCGGCGGTGCCTGGCCAAAAACTGCCAGATCATCTCGTTGCCATCGATATCGCGGGTCGTCTTCCCGATCGGCAGGCCAAGGTTGAAGGGATCGGCACCCGGCCAGGTGTGGCCGCCTTCCCGGACGGTGGCGAGCGCCACGCCCTGCGCGCCATTTCCCTGTTCAATCCAGGTCACCTCGGTGCCGTCTCCCGGGTCGCCATCGATGGTGCGGCGGGTGGCGCCGGCAGCTTCCAGGCCGTTCTGCTTCAGCCAGTAGCCGTAGGTGTCTTCCGCCGACAGGTAGCCGCCCGGCTTGCCGCCATAGGCGACGACCTTGTCCGCGGTGCCGTGCACCAGCAGCACGCCGACCTTGCCAGGGGCTTTATGGTGTTGGACCACGGGCAGCGGCATCGGTCCGCCCACCGAGGCCACCGCCGCGAACAGCTGCGGCAGCTCGGCCGCGATGCGCAGGGCGAAGAAGCCGCCGCGCGACAGGCCGGTGGCGTACACGCGCCCGCTGTCGATGCGGTAATCCCCCTTGAGCTTCCCGAGCAGCGCTTCGGTAAAGCCGATGTCGTCCGGGCCGTCGAGATAGGACATGTCGAAGCCCACGTTCCAGTCCTGCTTGATGCCCAGGGGGTAGACCACGATGAAGCCGTGGCGGTCGGCGGCGCGGTTCATTTGCGTGTAGAGCATCTGTTCGGCCATGCTCATGCCGCTGCCGTGGAAGTTGAAGACCACCGGGAAGGCCTTCTGCGGCTGGCTGGCATAGGACGGCGGCGTGTAGACGATATAGCGGCGCTTTTCTTCCTTGTGGACGACGGACTTCATTTGCGCCAGCGCCGGGAACGAGGCGCAGGCCAGGACGGCAAGGATGATCGGGAGTTTCATGATGCGTGCTCGGGAAGTGGAAAAGCACACAGCATAGGAAGCTGCTGGTGAAATCGCGGTGAAATCCTGCGGCTTTTTCAGCCTGTGCGCGTCGGCACCAGTTCGACCCGGTAGCTTGTCCCATCGGCGTGGAAGCGCAGTTCCCAGCGCATCGCCTGTGCAATACGCTCGAGCAGGTTCTGGCCATGCATGAAGCCCTGCACGCGGCCTGGCTGCCTGGCGTCGACGGTATTGGAGATAGTCAGGACGCCATCGGCCCAGCCGAGCGTCAGCCGGGTACGGGGGCCGCCGTGGAACAGCGCGTTGCCGAGGCAGTTATCGACCAGCAGCGTGGCCAGGTGCCGGTTGCCGGTCACCTCCAGGCGCTCGGGCAGGTCGAGCTGCAAGCCTTCGCTGTCCCAGCCGTTGTCCCAGCCGTTGTCCATGAGCCGCAGCAGGCTCCGCTCGATACAGGCGCGCAGGTCCAGCACATCCATCGCGACGTGTTCGGCGCGCGCCAGTGCGAACAGGACCTCGATGACATCGCGGACCTCATCGAGGCCCTCCTGCAGCTGCGCGAAGTCATCCTTGCCCAAAGTGCGCGATTGCGCCAGGACGAGCGTATTGTTCATGACGGTCAGCGGTGTGCGCAGTTCGTGGCTGACGTCGCGGGTGAATGCGTGTTCGCGCTGCAGTGCCGTGTGCAGTTCGGCGATGGTGCTGCCAAGGCGCCCGGCGAGGTAGCCGATTTCGTCCGGGCGGCGGCTGGCGCTGAACGCGACCGGCCCGCCCGGCTGCACTTTCCTGACCTCGTCCGCCAGCAGCTGGAGCGGCTCGACCAGGCGCCGGGACAGGAACCAGGCCAGCAGCAGCGCGAGCCCGATCAGGCCAAGGGCAACGAAGACCAGCACGCCGCCCACGTCCTGGACCAGCTTCGAGACCACCAGGATCGGGCCGGCGTCGGCCAGCAGGTACAGGCGCCGCGGCATGCCGGCGGCGTCCAGGTCGAGCGTGCGCAGGTGATAGTGCTGGCCGGTTCCGGTGAAGACTTCTGCGCGTGCGGCACCCAGGGCCACCCGGCGGCGCACGGGCTCGGGCAGCGCATCGACCCTGTCGTGGACCCGGATCAAATCGCTGCGTGCCGGTGGCAGTTCGCCGTGGGCGCGGACGTGCGCCGCGATCGCCGCTGCCTCGCGTTCCATCAGGCGGTCGACCAGCATGTCTTCGGTGACATAGGAAATGACCACCGCAAGCCCGGTATAGCAGACGCAGATCAGGATCGTGAAGCCGGCCAGCGCGGCAAACAGGCCATGCCGGATCGACCTAAACATCGGCCGCGGCTCCGAGGTCGAGCCGGTAACCGAGGTGGGGGATCGTCGCCACCATCTTCTGGCCGCTGGCGCGTTCCAGTTGCTTGCGCAGCGCATAGATATGCGATTTGAGGGCATCGCTGTCGGGCGGATTGGCGCCCCAGACCTGCTGCACCAGCGCCGAGCGCGACACCGCAAGTGGATACTCCATGCACAGCATGAGCAGGACCTGGAAGCCGACCTGGGTCAGCGCCAGCGGCTCGCCGCCGTACAGGGCGCGCAGCTCGCGCGGCCGCAGGAGCAGGGGGCCGACGCGCAGCTCCTGCTCGACATGCAGCCGGCCGCGCCGCGCCAGCGCCTCGCAGCGCAAGGCCAGCTCGCGCAGGTCGAAGGGTTTGGTGAGATAGTCGTCGGCCCCGTCGCCGAAACCGCGCGCCTTGTCCTCGAAGGCATCGCGCGCCGTCAGCATCAGCACCGGCACGTTGCGCGGGGCCCGCGCCTTGATCGCGCGGCAGACCGCGAGGCCGTCCATGTCCGGCAGGTTCAGGTCGAGCAGGACGAGGTCATAGGCTTCGCGCGTGGCGAGGTCGATGGCCAGGGCGCCGGTGCCGGCATGGTCGAGCTGCCAGCCCAGGCCTTCCAGGAAGGCCACCACCTGGCGGGCAATCGTCGGATGGTCTTCCACCAGCAGGATGGACAGCGGGGTCCGCGTCATGGCCTGCCCTGCGCGGCGGTTCAGTCGGCGCTCTTGAGGTCCACGCGCTTGATGTCGCGGCGCCATTCCTGCAGCGTGAGCAGGGTATCGGTCTCGGTGTCGTCCACCAGGATGTCGTCGCCCTGCTGGGCCACCAGGAAGCTTTCGCGGCGGCGTACTTCGTTGGCGCGGTTCTCGACGAAGGTCAGCTGGTAGTACTTCCTGCCGTTGATCTCGCGCGGGGCCGGGTTGTCTTCGATGACCGCGCCATGGGCCTTGCCCTTCGAGCGCTTCTCGATCTGTTCCGACCACGCCTTCAGTTCCGGCACCGCGAGCAGGGCGGCCATGGCCTGTTCCTTGCTGCGCGCCGGCGCTTCCTTGACCGGGGCCGGGGCGGGCTTGGGCGCCTCGCGTTCGGCGCGCTTGCAGCCCCCGAGCGCCAGGGCCAGGGCGAATGCGGCGGCCAGCAGGGACAGGGAAGGACGGGATGCAGCGCGTGGGAACATGGAAAGCCTCGTTGGGTGACAGGGCAGTCTACACTTTGCATGTTCTCCCGGCAATATCACTTCCCGAGGGCTGCCTTGAGCAAAGCGCCAGCCCTGATGCTGGCTTATGCGAGGCGCGTGTGGGCCGCGCAGGCGGTCATGAGTTTTGCCAGCCGGCTCGCGCGGGTCTTGTCCTGTTTCGCGCCGGTGATCCAGTGCAGGACGGTCTTGCGGTAGCCGGGCGGCGCGGCACTGAAATAGTCCCAGGCAGCAGGATCATCGGCGAACAGGGCCAGTTCCGCGTCGGACAGCGACGGTGTATCGGTGCGTTCGTGCGAATAGATGCCGGATTTTGCTTCAAGGCGATGTGCGAAGGCCGCCTCGCCGGCCGGCAGCATCTTGCCCTCGGCACGCAGCCTGTCCATCTTGGCGATGTTCACCACACTCCAGGTCGAGGTCGGCTTGCGCGGCGTGAAGCGGATCACGTAGCTCTCGTCGTCGATGCGCTTGCGGCGGCCGTCGATCCAGCCGAAGCACAGGGCTTCGTCGACCGATTCGGACCACGACATGCAGGGCTGGGCGGAGCCGACCTTGTAGAAACCGACCAGCAGTTCGGTGGCACCTGGAGCGTTGGCTGCGAGCCAGCTGCGGAAGGCGGATGCGTCGGCGAAGAAGGTGGGGGTCATCACGAGGGGCTCAGGTAGGAAGGCGCCGGCTTACGCCGGCAGGTCGATGTTCGCACGCAGGAAGTCGAACATGGCTTTCATCCGTCCCAGGTAGCGGGTATCGGGGTGGGCCAGCAGCCACAGGCCGATGTCCAGTTCCGGCAGCGGGCCATCGAGCATCACGACTTGCGGGTGCTCGCGCAGCACCGCAAGCGGGGCGATGGCGACGCCCAGGTTGTTCACGACGGCCCCGGCCACCGCCAGCAGGTTGCCCGCCTTATGGCGCGGCGCCAGCTTCGGGAAGGCCGCGCGGCGCCAGCGCTGCGACGGATGATCCGGCAGGCTGTCGTCGAGCGCGACCCAGTCCATCTCGCCATAGTGCCGGCCCGCGGGCTGCGTGGCCAGGTAATCCTTGCCGGCATAGATGGCCGAACGCATGGTGCCGAGCCGGATGCCGACCAGGTGCTCGGGCGGGCTGCTTGTAACGCGGATGGCGATGTCGGCTTCGCGCTGGCTCAGGTTGGCCAGCACATTGGTGGTGACCAGCTCCAGGGCGATCTGCGGGTAGGCGGCAGTGAAACGCGCCAGCACCGGCAGCAGCACGCTGTGCAGCAGGGTGTCGGTGAGCGTGATGCGCAAGGTGCCCGAAGGTTGCGCCGCCTGGTTGAAGGCAGCTTCGCGCGCCTCCTCGAGCTGGGTTTCGATGCGTTCGGCGTGGCCGGCCAGTTCGCGCCCGAGTTCGGTGGCGGTATAGCCCTGGCGGCCGCGCTCGAACAGCAATTCGCCGACCTCCTTCTCGACGCGCTTGATCGCGCGGAAGACGGTCGACGTATCGACCTTCAGGCGCTCGGCCGCCCCGGCAAGCGTGCGGCCGCGGTGCAGGGCCAGGATGGTCTCCAGGTCCTGCAGGTCGAGGGCTGATTGCATTTTTGCATAGGGTGCTTGCATGGGCGCCTATTTTACTTGCATTTTTGCCTAGGTAGAGTGGGGACTTCTCAACCAATCCCTGAAAGGGCATGCCATGAACACCCAACTCAAGTTTATTACCTCTGTCCTGCTGCTGCGCCTGATGATTGGGGCGCTGTTGATGTCGCATGCCTTCCTGGGGCTGGTGGCTCTGGGTGTGCCGGCATTCGGGGCGGCATTGGAAGCGCAGGGCATGCCGATACAGGGGTTGCCCGTTGGGCTGGCGGAGTTGGTAACAAGCGTGCTGGTCCTGCTCGGTTCGTACAGGCGGACGGCCGCGTCGCCGTTGGATCGTAGGGTGGGCGGGTCTCCCGCCCGCGCGTTCAAACCGCGGTGATGCTGCCTGCGCGGCTGTTTAACCTGTAACTATCACCGCGTGGGCAGGAAAACCTGCCCACCCTACTGTGCGCGACGACGCTACCGCCGCCGCTCCTGCCTTCCTCGATCAACAATGAAAAAAGCCTGCAAGGCGCAAACCTTGCAGGCTTTTCGACAGAACAGGGTAGCGCCGGATCAACCGGCGCCACCCATACCGGGCGTGGCAATTACATCATGCCGTCCATGCCGCCCATGCCACCCATGCCGCCCATGCCGCCCATGCCGCCGGCTGGCTTGTCTTCAGCCGCTTCCGAGACCATGCAGTCGGTGGTCAGCATCAGGCCGGCGATCGACGCTGCATTCTGCAGTGCCGAACGGGTGACCTTGGCTGGATCCAGCACGCCCATTTCGACCATGTCGCCGTAGGTGCCGTTGGCGGCGTTGTAGCCGTAGTTGCCGGTGCCGGCGATCACAGCTGCGACCACGACCGATGGCTCGTCACCGGCGTTCTGGACGATCATGCGCAGCGGCTCTTCCATGGCGCGCAGGACGATCTTGATGCCTGCGTCCTGGTCCGGGTTGTCGCCCTTGATGTTGATCGACGAGCGTGCGCGCAGCAGGGCAACGCCGCCGCCTGGCACGATGCCTTCTTCGACCGCAGCGCGGGTGGCGTGCAGTGCGTCTTCGACGCGGGCCTTCTTCTCTTTCATCTCGACTTCGGTGGCTGCACCGACGCGGATCACGGCAACGCCGCCGGCCAGCTTGGCCACGCGCTCTTGCAGCTTTTCGCGGTCGTAGTCCGAGGTCGCTTCTTCGATCTGGATACGCACCATCTTGACGCGTGCCTCGATGTTTTCAGCGGCGCCGGCGCCGTCGATGATGATGGTATTTTCCTTGCCCACTTCGACGCGCTTGGCCTGGCCCAGTTCCGCCAGCGTGACCTTTTCCAGGGTCAGGCCGACTTCTTCGGCGATGACCTGGCCGCCGGTCAGGACAGCGATGTCTTCCAGCATGGCCTTGCGGCGGTCGCCGAAGCCTGGCGCCTTGACGGCGACGGTCTTCAGGATGCCACGGATGTTGTTGACGACCAGGGTCGCCAGCGCTTCGCCTTCGATGTCTTCGGCGACGATCACCAGCGGACGGCCGGCTTTCGCGACTTGTTCCAGGATTGGCAGCAGGTCACGGATGTTCGAGATCTTCTTGTCGCACAGCAGGATGAACGGGCTCTCGTGAACGGCGACTTGCTTGTCCGGGTTGTTGATGAAGTACGGCGACAGGTAGCCGCGGTCGAACTGCATGCCTTCCACGATATCCAGCTCGTCGTTCAGCGACTTGCCGTCTTCCACGGTGATGACGCCTTCCTTGCCGACTTTGTCCATCGCTTCAGCGATACGCTCGCCGATCGAGTAGTCCGAGTTGGCCGAGATCGCGCCGACCTGGGCGATTTCCTTGGTGGTGGTGCATGGACGGGCGATCTTCGCCAGCTCTTCGACGGTGGCAGCAACTGCCTTGTCGATGCCGCGCTTCAGGTCCATCGGGTTCATGCCGGCGGCAACGAACTTCATGCCTTCGCGGACGATGGCTTGTGCCAGCACGGTCGCGGTGGTGGTGCCGTCACCGGCGTTGTCGCTGGTCTTCGAAGCGACTTCCTTGACCATCTGCGCGCCCATGTTCATGAGCTTGTCTTTGAGTTCGATCTCTTTGGCGACCGAGACGCCGTCCTTGGTCACGGTCGGCGAGCCGAACGAGCGCTCCAGCACGACGTTGCGGCCTTTCGGGCCCAGGGTGACCTTGACTGCGTTGGCGAGGATGTTGACGCCTTCGACCATTTTGGCGCGCGCTGCGTCGCCGAAGATTACTTCTTTAGCTGCCATGTGTATTGCTCCGAATGATTTTGTATAAGGGGTACGGACGATTACAGGGCCACGACGGCCATGATGTCTTCTTCGCGCATGACCAGCAGTTCCTGGCCATCGACCTTGACGGCCTGGCCCGAGTACTTGCCGAACAGGACGCGGTCGCCGACTTTCACTTCCAGCGCGCGCAGTTGGCCGTTGTCCTGCACCTTGCCGTTGCCGACGGCGAGGATTTCGCCCTGGTCCGGCTTCTCGGCGGCTGCATCAGGGATGATCAGGCCGGATGCGGTCTTGGTTTCCTGGTCGAGACGCTTCACGATTACGCGATCGTGCAGAGGACGAAGGTTCATGCAAAACTCCTTGTTTTTCAGTGGTTTGACTAGCTGTTGGCGCCGCCGCACACGGTGCGTCGGCTGGAATTGGTCACTGCAGTTGTTAGCACTCTCTACTAACGAGTGCTAACGAGAGCTAATTATAGGGACGATAACCCCCTATTTCAAGGCTCAATGTGAAGGTGCTAACCGACTTTTTTGCGAAATCGCAATATGAGGGGGCTCAACCCTTGGCGGATGTGGTGTCGCAGACAACAGGCGGGCAGGTTACACTGGATGGTGCGCCGCTGCCGCACGCCTTGCGATCGCCCTTCGCGCCCCATCAGGGTGCGTGCAATACGGTTGACTGAAAAACCCTCTCAGACCTATAGTGTTGAATGATTTCCGAATTCCAAGACCTCTCAGACAAAATTGACCGGCTCGCGCAATTGACCCAGTCATTGCGTGCCGAGAACTACCTGCTGCGCCAGGCCAACAGCCTGCTGAGCGCCGAAAACCTCGCCTTCAAGGAGCGCATGCTGCTGGCCCAGAGCCGGGTCGAGGCGCTGCTCGAGCAGTTCCCTGCGCCCGAGGCCCAGGCCACGCCCGACGATGCCGAGGACCTTGCCGCTGCCGATGATGGCGCCGAGTCCACTACTCCACACGACAGCGAGGCCACCCAATGATCCATCTCGATTGCAGCATCATGGGCCAGTCCTACCGCCTGGCTTGCCGCGACGGCGAAGAACGCACGCTGCGCGAAGCCGTCCATTACCTGGACGGCAAGATGTGCGCGCTGCGCGACTCGGGCAAGGTCAAGGGCACCGACCGCATCGCAGTGATGGCTGCGCTCAGCGTCGCCGCCGAATTCCTGTCGGTGAAGTCGCCGCAAGGGCCGCTGTCGGACATGTCCATCCTCGAAGTCAAGCAAAAACTCGAAGCGATGCACACGGTCCTCGACGGCGCGTTGTCGCCGCAGGAAAATCTGTCGTGAGTGCCTGAATTCGTTTGACATGGGCGTCCAGCGTAGTAAACTGGCGGCTACCCTGCGGTGTTCGAGATTTGCCATATATTCCTTGAACCATTCTTTCGCATAGGTTGTGGAACAATGCTTGGTGGGCGCGATCGTCACTAGTTTGACGAACCCGAAATTGAGCTGACTGCGACCACCTTGAGCCTTTTGGTTCGGGATGCCGGCAATAACGGCACAGGCGGGGCTACACACACGAGCGGTTGCGCACTTTGGTACGCAGCCGCTTTTTTTTGCGCGCGTCGGTCCCGACCCGCCGCAGTTTGCGCAGTTAGCGCAGTTTGTATGGATGGAGGCGCGGTGCGCTATTGGTTGATGAAATCCGAGCCGGACGAAGTCAGTTTCGACGACGTGCTGGCGGCGCCCGCGCAGACGCTGGCATGGTTCGGCGTGCGTAACTACCAGGCGCGCAATTTCATGCGCGACGCGATGTCGGTCGGCGACGGCATCCTGTTCTATCACTCCAGCTGCGCGGTGCCCGGCGTGGCCGGCATCGCCGAAGTGGCCAGCAGCCCTTACCCGGATGCGACCCAGTTCGACGCCGCCTCGCATTATCACGACCCGAAAGCGACCCTCGAGCAGCCGCGCTGGATCTCGGTCGACGTGCGCGCCATCGAAGCGGGGCGCTACCTGCCGCTCGCCGAGATGCGCAGCATCCCGGCACTGGAAGACATGGTGCTGCTGCAGAAGGGCAGCCGCCTCTCGATCTCGCCCGTGACCCAGGCGCAGTGGAACACCGTCGTCGCGCTACTGAAGGAAGGGAAGCGCTGATGGACATCGGCTTGATTTTGGCGCTGCTGGCGATGGGCGCGTTCGGCGGCTTTGCGGCCGGCCTGCTCGGCATCGGCGGCGGCATGGTGCTGGTCCCCTTCATCACGATGATCTTCACGGCGCGCGGCATTGCCCCGGAACTGGTCATCCACATGGCGATCGCCACCTCGCTCGCCACCATCCTGTTTACCTCGCTGTCCTCGGTGCGCGCCCACCACCAGCATGGCGCGGTGCTGTGGCCCGTCGTGAAGCTGCTGGCGCCGGGTATCCTGGTCGGTTCCTGGATCGGGCCCTGGATCGGCAAGCAGATGGATGCTTCCGTATTGGCGCTGTTCTTCGGCGTGTTCGTCGCCTTCTCGGCGACCCAGATGCTGGTCGGAAAAAAGCCGGCGGCCACGCGCGAGCTGCCGGGCGCACCGGGCATGTTCGCGGCGGGCGGCGTCATCGGCACCCTGTCGGGCATCGTCGGCGCGGGCGGGGGCTTCGTGTCGGTGCCCTTCATGACCTGGTGCGGCGTGCGCATTCATAATGCGGTGGCCACCAGCGCGGCGCTGGGCTTCCCGATCGCGCTCTCGGGCACCCTTTCGAACATCTATCATGGCTGGGGCGAGGCCGGGTTGCCGGCGTATTCGCTCGGTTTTATTTACCTGCCGGCGCTGGCGATCATCGCGCTGGCCAGCGTGAGCATGGCGCCGCTCGGCGCACGCACCGCGCACAAGATGCCGGTGCGGCGGCTGCAGAAGATCTTCGCAGTGATCCTGTATGCGCTGGCGGCGTACATGTTCTGGAAGGGCATCAACCCGTAGGGTGGGCGGCTCCACCCTGGCATGGCGTATGTCGGGCTGTCTGCGCCGCCCACGCGGTGATAGTTCGCAGCGAGATCATACGGCACGCTCACGGAGCCGATAACGATCACCGCGTGGGCGGCCCATGAACCGAAGGCTGATCCACCACCGAGGTGGAGCCGCCCACCCTAGGTGGCAAACCCGCGCATGCGGGCGCGGTCCAGCGGCAAGTCGCGCACGCGCACGCCGCAGGCGTCCGCCACCGCATTGGCCAGCGCCGCCGCTGCCGGCCCTTGCGCCGCTTCGCCGGTGCCGAGATAGGGCTGGCCGGGACGATCGAGCAGGTGCACGTCCACCCGGTCCGGCACGCCATCGAAACGCAGGATCGGATAACTGGCCCAGTCCTGCGTCAGCACGCGGCTGGCGTCGAAGCGCACCGCCTCCAGCAGCGACCAGCTGGCCGACTGGATGATGCCGCCTTCGACCTGGTTGCGCACCCCGTCCGGGCTGACGATCTCGCCGCAATCGACTGCGGCCACCGCGCGCGTGATGCGCACGAAGCCGGTGTCCAATGCCACCTCGACTTCCAGCGCGATCGCACAATATGCTGCCAGGTTCTTGTAGCGGGCAAAAGCAAATCCGCGGCCACGCCTTGCCGTTTTCTTGTAGCCATCCCAGCCGAATTTCGCGGCCGCCAGCTTCACCACCTCGATCGCGCGCGCATCCTGCAAATGGCGCAGGCGGAAGACCACAGGGTCGTTTTTTGCTGCGCGCGCCAGTTCGTCCATGAAGCTCTCGATGGCGAACACATTGCAATAGGCGCCCAGGGAACGCAGGGCCGAGGTGCGCAATAGGCCGGCCACTTGGTGCCGGTGCGTGACGCGCGCATTCGCCAGGGTGTAATACGGAATCGCGTTGCGGTCGCCGCTGCCTTGCGGCTGCGGGATCGGCTTCGGCGGCGGCGGCGCGAAGGGCCGCGCCAGGTGGGTGGCGGCCAGCAGGTTGCCGGCCTTGCCGGGGCGGGTGTTGTGCGACCCGCTCCAGACCTCGTACTGCCAGTCGACGATTCGGCCGCCCGCATCCAGGGTGGCCTGCACGTCCGCCACCATCGCCGGGCCATAAGGCTCCCAGCAGTGCTCTTCTTCGCGCATCCACTGCACCCGCACCGGGCTGCCGGGGAAGGCGCGCGCCAATAGCACCGCGTCGGCCGCCACGTCGTCGGCGCCATTATGGCCATAGCAGCCGGAACCCTCCATATGCACGCAGCGGATCGCTTCCTCGGGCGCCCCGAGCAGTTCGGCCAGCGCGGCACGCAGCGGGAATACGCCCTGGGAATGGGTCCACACCGTGTAGCGGCCTTCTTCGAGTTGCGCGACGGCGCAGGAAGGCCCCAGCGAGGCGTGCAGCTGGAAGGGGCGGGTGTAGGTGGCGCGCAGGGTCTGGCCGGCGCTGCCTGCGGCGCCGCGTGCCAGCACCTGCTGCGGCTGCGATGGCAGGCTGCGCACCAGCGATGCCAGCTCCTGGCCCACTGGCAGCGTGGCCGGCACTTCCCAGCGCGTGGCCCGCGCCAGCGCCGCCGCCGCCTTTACCGCGCGCCACTCCTCGTCGGCGACCACGGCCAGGAAGCGGCCGTCGCGCACGATCTCGAGCACGCCGGGCAGGCGCGCGACCTGCGCCGTGTCGACACCGAGCAGCCTTGCCGCCTGCGAGGGCGGGCGCACCACGCGCGCATGCACCATGGCGGGCAGGCGCAGGTCGTGCACGTAGGCGAGTTCTCCCTTCAGCTTGCCGGGAATGTCGACCCGCGGCAGCGTCACCCCGGCATAGCGTGGCGCACCAAGCTGACGCGGGGGCAGGACGCCGGTGGCGCGCACATGCTGCTCGCCATCGGCCACCAGCTCGCCGAAGCTCACGCGCCGTCCATCCGGAGCGCGGAACACGCTGTTGGTTTGCACCAGCGCTGCCGCCGGCACGGCCAGGCGCGCGGCCGCTCGCCCCAGCAGCAGGGCGCGCACCTGGGCTGCCGCATGGCGTAGCGCGGTGCCGCTGTCCTGCATCGAATGGCTGCCCGCGGTATAGCCTTCGTCCGGCGTGCGGTCGGTGTCGGCGGTGACCAGCACCAGGCGCCCGGGGTCGATCTGCAGTTCGTGCGCTGCCACCTGCAGCAGCGCGGTCCGGATGCCCTGGCCCAGCTCCACCTTGCCGGTGAAGACCGTGACGCGGTTGTCGGCGCCGACCCGGATCCAGGCATCGAGCCAGGGCGTCTTGTCCAGGCTCCCGGGCAGTTTGCTGCCCTGCGCCGCGGCATGCGCGGGCAGCGCAAACGACAGCACCAGGCCACCATTCGCGGCCAGGAAGCGGCGCCGGCCGCGGTTCGGAGGCGCGGTCGTCATCGCTTCTTCCGCACCGGTTGCGTCGCCAGCACGTCGGCGGCGCGGCGCACCGCGCGCAGGATGCGCATGTGGGTGCCGCAGCGGCACAGGTTGGGCTGCATCCAGTTGCGGATCTGCTCATCGGTCGGTGTGGACTCCCGCTCGAACAGGGCGGTGGCGCGCATGATCATGCCGGCGATGCAGTAGCCGCACTGCGCGGCCTGCTCGTCGATGAAGGCCTGCTGCAGCACCACGCCCGGCACCCAGCGCGTGCCCGGCGACTCCACCGTGCGCACCGCGCGCGTGCCGACCAGCGACACCGGCAGCACGCAGGACATCACCGGCGCCTTGTCGAGCATGACCGTGCAGGAGCCGCACTGCCCGAGGCCGCAGCCGAACTTGGCGCCGTTGAGCTTCAGGTCATTGCGCAGCACGTAGAGCAGCGGCGTATCCGGATCGACGTCGACCGTGTGCGGCTTGCCGTTGACTTGCAGGCGGTAGGAGGTCATGGTTGCCGCACTTTCTGGATGCTGTCCTCGAGGTCCGGCCAGGCTGCGGCCCCGGCGCCGTAGCGGCGCAGGTAGGCGGCCAGCGCCGTCACCTGTGCATCGTCCAGCATCGTGGCAAAGCCCGGCATGGAGCGTCCCGGCTCGCCGGCTGGCGGCGCGACGCCTTCCCGGATCAGGTGTATCAAATTGCGCGGGTTCGGGTCGTACAACGCCACCGCTTTTTGCAACGGCAGCGCGCTGCCCGAACTGGCATCCCGGCCGGCATCGTGGCAGCGTGCGCAGGCCATCGCATAGATCTCGTAGCCGACACGCATCTGCTGCCCATCGGGATCGCCGGCAGCCGGAACGGGCAGGCTGCCCGGCCTGTTCGCCGGCGTCGCGCGCGCAGGAGCCTGGGCAAGAAAGCTATGGATATAGGTGGCGACGGCGGCAAGGTCGTTCGGATCCGCCTGTCCCAGGTTGACGACGACATCCTGCATCGGCCCGGCCGCGATCGCATGGTCGGGTGCAATGCCGCTGCGCAGGTAGTGCAGCAGCTGCTCGCGCGTCCACGGCAGGGGCGAGGGCGAGTTCGCATTCAGCGCGGGCGCGTACCAGTCTTCGGCATCGCCGCCATCGAGCTGGCGCGTCAGGTCAGGGCCGCCCAGCATCGTGCGCGGCGTGTGGCATGCCGTGCAGTGGGCCAGCGCGTTCGCCACATAGGCGCCGCGGTTCCATTGGGCCGACTGGCGCCGGTCGGCCTGCCATGGCGCGTCGTCGAGGTACAGCAGGTTCCAGAACGCCACCAGCGGCCGGAAGCCGAACGGGAAGGCCATGTCGTTCTCGCGGGCCGGTACGCTCAGCGCCGGCCGCGTCATCACATAGGCATACAGCGCGCGGATGTCGTCCTGCGCCAGCTGCGCGTAGTGGTTGTAGGGGAAGGCCGGGTAGAGCAGGCGCCCGTCGCGCGACACGCCCTGGCGCATCGCGCGCGTGAACGCTTCTTCGCTCCAGAGCCCGATGCCGGTGCGGGCATCCGGGGTAATGTTGGTGCTATGGACGGTGCCGAACGGGGTGTTCAGCGCCAGGCCGCCCGCGAAGGGTCGTGCCGGGTCGGCGGTGTGGCAGGCGGCGCACATGCCGAGCCGCGACAAATTGGCGCCGCGTTCGACCAGGGCGGTGTCGATACGTGCAGGCGCCGCCTGTGGTTCGAGCGCCGGGCGCCACATGAGGAAGAAGGCGGCGAGCGCCAGCAGCACCAGCGCCGCCAGTGCCAGCCACCATCCGAACCTTCGTGCGTGCGCGAGTGCGCTCATCTCCCTGCTTCTTTCATCGATAAATTTGCGAAACCCGCGCTGCGCATGTCGATTCCCGGTTCCGCCGATCGTCGTGGAAGTCAGCAGCTTCAATAACGAACGGAGAATATCATGACTGAAAAGACAACACCCAAAGGACCCGCTTCCTATTTCCCGTCGATCGAGAAAAAATACGGGCAGCCCGTGGCGCACTGGCTGGGCCTCCTGTCCGGCAAGCCCGGCTTGAAGCATATGGAGCTGGTCGGCTGGCTCAAGGCCGAGCACGGACTGGGGCATGGCCACGCCAACGCCCTGGTCGCCCACCATCTCGCCGCACGCGGCGCCTGAGCGCAGCCTGCACCGGGAATGGTATGCTTCCACCATGACTACCGATTCCGACATTGAACTGTCCGGCGCCTTCCAGGCCAAGGACAGTAACGGCCGTACCCTGGACGTCAAGGCGATCCGCATCTTCGACGAGGGCTACGGGATCATCGACGTATACGTGGACTTCAAGGCCCAGCTCGACCCCGGCGCCTATAAAGACACCGTGCTCACAAAGCAGATCGTCGAGCGCCTGCGTTCGCTCGGGTACAAGGGGCCGGATTTCGGCCACAGCGACCCGGGCCTGCAGGAAAGCCGCCTGATCGTGCTCGAAGCGCCGGAAGAATTCGCAGCCTTCGCCAAGAGCCGCGGCTGGAAGAACCTGGCCGAAGAATTCGACGAGTAAGCTGGCGGCCGGCGCCACGGCGTCCGGCAAGCCCGTCATCTCCGGCGTTTCCAGCCCCTCCATGCCTATAATGTCTCTTTGACATACGGGCACTCCATGCTGCTGCGCCAGGCCTCTACCGTTTCGCTCCGGCGCCTGCTGGTGCTGCTGACTGCGGCCGGCCTGCTGCCGCTGGCGCTGATGGGCGTGTGGGGCCTGCACCTGGTCAGCGACTACCAGCAGCGCGAGCAGCAACGCTCGCTGCTCGACCTGGCGCGCGCGCTGTCGAGCGCCGTCGACGCCGAACTCGATGGCGCGGCGTCCACCCTGACCAGCATGGCGCGCACGCCCGCGATGGAAGTCGGCGACCTGCGCGGCTTCTACGACATCGCCCGTGCCCAGGTGGCGGCCCAGCCGGAATGGCTGACCGTGATCCTCACTGACGCCAGTGGCGCCATCCTGTTCCGTACCGCCGCGCCTTTCGGCAGCACCGGCGGCGGCATCGCCGATCCCGCCAGTCTGAGGCAGGCGCAGAACAGCCGCACGCCGGTCGCCGGGCGGATCGCCGTGGGCAAGGGTGGCCGTCCCGCCTTCCCGGTGCGGGTGCCCATCAAGGACAAAGCCGGCCGCGCCTATATCCTGACCGCCGTCATCCAGCCCGGCCGCATGCTGCGCGTGATCGAGCGCCAGAACGTGCCGCCCAATTCCGTGATCGCCATCATCGACGGCGGCGACACCATCGTGGCCCGCTCCAAGGGGCAGGCACGGGCAGTCGGCAAATCGCCGCACCCTTCGCTGGTGCGCCTGATCCGCGAGGGCGGGGCCGAAGCCGTGGGGGAAACCAGTTCGCTCGAAGGCGAGCCGGTGGTCACCGCCTTCACCCGCTCGCGCTACGGATGGGCGGTGGCGATCGGCGTGCCCACCGCGGTGCTGGCGCCGGCTTCGTTGCAGGGCATCGTGTTCTATGCATCCGGACTGGCCGCCTCGCTGCTGGCCTGCACCCTCATCGCCACCTTCCTTTCGGGGCGCATCGTGCGCTCTTTCCGCAGCCTGCAGCAGGGCACCACGGCGCTGGGCGCGGGCCTGCCGGTCGTGGTGTCGCCCTCGCGCATCACCGAGATCGACCAGATGGAAGCGGCGCTGCAGGCCGCCGCCGCCCAGCGCGACGCGCACGAGGACGAGCGCTCGCAGCTGCTGGCCTCGCTCGAGCGCGCACTGGACGACAGCCGCGACGCCAGCCGGGTCAAGGACGAATTCCTCGCCATGCTGGGGCACGAACTGCGGAACCCGCTCAGCCCCATCGTCACCTCGCTCGACCTGATGGACCTGCGCAACGAGGCTTCCAGCCAGCGCGAACGCAGCATCCTGCGGCGCCAGGTGAATCACCTGAAACGGCTGGTGGACGACCTGCTCGACGTCTCGCGCATCACCAGCGGCAAGCTGCAGATCGATTTGCGGCCGGTGAACCTGGCCGAGGTGGTGCGCCACGTGGTGGCCAGTTTCCCGGGTGTCCCGATCGATGCCAGCACCCCCGAGGCGGCCTGGGTGCAGGGCGACGAAAGCCGGTTGACGCAGGTGCTCAACAACCTGCTGTCGAATGCGGCGCGCTTCGGCAAGGGCAGCACGCGTGTCGTGCTGTCAGTGGCAGGTGGCACGGCAAGGCTGGAAGTGATCGACCGCGGCGTCGGCATGAGCCGCGCGATGCTCGAGCGCGTGTTCGATCCCTTCTTCCAGGCGCCGCAGCCGCTGGCGCGCCATACCGGCGGGCTGGGACTGGGCCTGGCCATCGTGCGCCGGATCGTCGAGCTGCATGGCGGCACGGTGGCGGCCACCAGCGAAGGAGAGGGCAAGGGCAGCCGCTTCGAGGTCGTGCTGCCGCTCGGGGCCATGGCCACGCTTGACCAGGATAGCGAGCGCGCGCCGGAGCCGGGGCGCCTGCGCGTGCTGCTGGTGGACGACAATGCCGACGCGGCGGCGGTGACGGGCGCGCTGCTGGAGCACATGGGACATGTGGTGTGGGTCGCAGGGACTGGGGCGCAGGCGATCGTGGAGGCCGGACGGCATGCGCCCGATGTGGCCGTGCTGGATATCGGCCTGCCCGACATGGACGGCTACGCGCTGGCCGCCCGCCTGCGCGAAGGTGCGCCGGCGCTACGGCTGGTGGCGCTGACGGGCTATGGCCAGAAGGCCGACGTGGCGCAGGCGGCCGGCGCCGGCTTCGACCTGCACCTGACCAAGCCGGCCACGCTGGAAGACCTGCAGCGGGCGCTCACACCCGCTTGATGACTCAGGCGTGCACCGGGCGCCCGGGCGCCTGGCGATACGCCCAGGCCAGCATGACCAGGGCGCCGACGATCATCGGCAGCGACAGCACCTGGCCCGAGGTGACCGGGATGCCGGCGACCGTGATTTCCCAGTCCGGCACGCGGAAGTATTCGGTGGTGAAGCGCGCGCACCCGTACAGCAGCGTGAACATGGCGCCGACCGCAAGGCGCGGGCGCTGCTTGCGCGCATACGGCCACAGGATGATGAAGACGACGATCCCGTCGAGCAGCATCTGGTACAGCGGCGACGGATGGCGCGGGCCTTCGACGCCCGGCCACAGCATGGCCCAGGGCAGGCTCGGGTCGGCGATGCGGCCCGGCAGCTCGTGGTTGATGAAGTTGCCCAGGCGCCCGGCCGCATACCCGAGCGGCACCATGGGTGCGATGAAATCGTAGACGTCGAGCAGGTTGCGCTTCGATTTGCGCGCCCACAGCGCCATCGCGACCAGCACGCCCAGGAAGCCGCCGTGGAAGGACATGCCGCCTTGCCAGACCTTGAAGATCTCGAGCGGATTGGCGAAGAAATGGGCGGGCTGGTAGAACAGCACTTCGCCCAGGCGCCCGCCCAGCACCACGCCCAGCATCCCGTAGAACAGCATGTCGTCGAGGTCTTCGGCTTTCCATCCCTGTGCGGCGATGTGCGGCTGGCGGATGCGCAGGCGGCCCAGCGCCAGGAACAGGCCGAAGGCCAGCACGTACATCAGGCCGTACCAGTGGATGTCCACCGGCCCGATCGAAAAGGCGACCGGGTCCGGGTTCGGGTGTACTAGCATAATCAGTTCTTCCTTATTAAATCCAAAAACCCCTGCAAGACCGGCGAGGGGTTGTCGCGGCGCCAGGCCAGCCCTAGTTCGGCGAGCGGCGTGGGGTCGACCAGGGCACGGTATTCTACGCCGGCGCGCATCAGGTTCGACACCGATTGTGGCACAAGTGCCAATCCCATGCCTCCGGACACCAGGCTGACGATGGTCTGCATTTGGATCGCTTCCTGGCCGATCACGGGGGTAATGCCGGCCGCGTGGAAGCATCCAAGGATGGCGTCGTGCAGGCCTGGCGCCACCGCGCGCGGGAAGATCACCAGCGGCAGCGGCGGCAGGTCGCGCAGGCGCACCGGGCCCTTTGCCTGGAGCGCAGGCAGGCCCGCGGGCGCGCACAGGATCAGCGGTTCTTCCAGCAGCTTCAGGTAGTCGATGGCCGCGTCCATCTTGCCGGGCAGGGGGGGGATGACGAAGCCGGCGTCGATACGGTCGTGCAGCAATTCATCGGCCTGCACGTCGGAAGTCGCTTCGCGCAGCACCAGCGCTACCCCCGGGAAGGCGGCGCGGTAGCGCTGCAGGATGGCGGGCAGCACGCTGTAGTCGGCGGTCGAGACGAAGGCCAGGGTCAGGCGCCCGGCTTCGCCGCCGGCCACGCGCCGCACCAGTTCGGGCAGCCGGGCGGCATCGTCGAGGATGCGCCGCGCTTCGGGCAGCAGGGCAGTGCCGGCGGGGGTGAGCGCCACCTGGCGCCGGTTGCGCAGGAACAGCGGGGCGCCGAGCAGCTCTTCGAGGTTCGCGATGCTTTGGGACAGGGGAGGCTGGGTCATGTGCAGCCGGTCGGCGGCGCGGCCGAAATGCAGTTCTTCGGCGACCGTCAGAAAATAGCGGAGCTGGCGGAGTTCGGGTGTCATTGATACGCAGGATGTATGGGTTGGGTCCGGTGATATGCGGAACATATCACACACCATCCTGCGTTGATCGGGAAATGCTCAGCGGCGCTTGTCGAAGGCCTGCTTCACGCGCGCCGCACGGTGCTTGGACTGGACATTGTGTTCCTTCTTCTTGTCGAGCCCGAGCAGCTTTTCGATGAATTCGAACCAGATAAAGGCGAACACCATCAGCCCGACGATGTACCACCAGGACAGGTCGGCAAAACGCCATACTTCAAAAAAACGCAGCCCGCAGAGGGCGGCAATCAGCAAGATCAGTGGCATGGGAAACTCCTTCTCTTCCCATAGTACAAACAAAATGATGCTGTGTGGAAAAATTCAGCCGAGAGTTGCGGGTTAGTCAAGCTCGTCCGTTGCGCTCTCGTTACAGAGTGTATCCCTGCGTGACCTTGTCAGGAATCACGGTAGAATAAGATTGTCATGAACCAGGAGAAACAAATGAAACGGTCTTTGTTGTTGTGTGTGGTGATGTCGGCCTTCGCGTCCACCAGCGCCTTCGCCCAGGCAGACCTGGCGAAGGCCAAGAACTGCATGGCTTGCCACGCGGTCGCCAACAAGCTGGTCGGGCCGTCCTACAAGGACGTCGCCGCCAAGTACGCCGGCCAGAAAGCTGCCGAGGACAAGCTGGTGCAGAAGGTCATGAAGGGCGGCGCAGGCGTCTGGGGCCCGGTGCCGATGCCGGCCAACCCGCAGGTGAGCGAGGCCGAAGCCCGTAGCCTGGTGAAATGGGTGATGGCGCAGAAGTAATTCGCGTCTGCTGGAATACAAAAAGCGCGCCTGCGTAAGCATGGCGCGCTTTTTTATTGTTGGAACGGTTCGGGTTTCGTAGGGTGGGCGGGTCTCCCGCCCACGCGGTGATAGGTGAACTGTGAAATGCCGCGACAGTGCTGGCTTTGGCGGACCGCGTGGGCGGGAAAACCCGCCCACCCTACAAATGCAACATCAACGGATCACGTCGATCCGCGTCCGCTTGCCACCCTTGTAGGTGAACAAGGTCAACGCCCCATTCAGGATATCGCCCGACTGGTCGAACTGGATGGTCCCGGTCACGCCCTCATACCGGATCTTCTTCAGCTCCGGCAGGTATTTCGCCGGCTCTGCCGATTTCGCATTCTGCATCGCGGCGGCCATCACCATCACCGAGTCGTACACATACGGCGCATACAGCTGCACCTCGGCGCCGGTCTTCTGCTTGAAGCGGGCGCGGAAGTCGGCCATGGTCTGTTCCTGCGGGCCCTTGACGCCGCCCGCTTCGGCGCACACCACCTTGCCTTCGCCGATGGCCTGGCCGGCCAGGCGGCCCAGGGCCTCGGTGCAGATGCCGTCGCCGCCCATGAACCTGGCTTCGATGCCGAGCGCCTTCAGCTGGCGCAGCATCGGGCCGGCCACCGAATCCATCCCGCCAAAGAACACCAGGTCGGGCTTCTTGGCGCGGATCGAGGTCAGGATGGCGGTGTAGTCGGTGGCCGTGGCGCTGGTGAATTCCTTGGCGACGATCTTCACGCCCGGGCCCTTGATGCCCCTGGCGAATTCGGCCGCGACGCCCTGGCCGTAGGTGGTGCGGTCATCGATGATGGCGATGTTCTTCGCCTTGAGCGTCTCGACCGCGTACTTGGCCAGCGTGCCGCCCAGCTTGGCGTCGCTCGCCACCACGCGGAAAGCGCCCGGGAATTTCTGGCGCGTGTACTGGGTGGCGGTGGTGGCCGGCGAGATCTGCACCAGCCCGGCGTCGTGGTAGATCTTCGAGGCCGGCACGGTGGTGCCGGAATTGAGGTGGCCGATGATGCCATTCACCTTGGCGTCGACCAGCTTCTGCGCCACCGCCGTGCCTTGCTTCGGATCGCTGCCGTCGTCTTCGGCCAGCAGCTGCAGCTTCACCTTCTGGCCGCCCAGCATGACGCCCCTGGCATTAAGTTCGTCGATCGCCATGCGCGCCGCGTTCTCGTTGTCCTTGCCGAGGTGGGCGTTCGGTCCCGAGACCGGGCCGACGTGGCCGATCTTGACGACTTGCTGCGCCTGGGCGCTGCCTGCGGCTGCCAGTGCGGCGGCCAGCGCGATGAGCTTGAGACTGAGCTGCATGTGGTGTTCTCCGTGGGTGATGAAGCTGGGCCGCCGTCGCGGCGATCAAGATTTCCACAGTAAAAGGTACAACAGTTTTTCGCCTTCGCAAAGGGATATTGGCAGTCATTTGCGCCAGCGCACCACCGGAGTGCACGGGTGCCCGACAGGTAGGGTGGTCGGGTCCTCCCGACCGCGCGTTCAACTCCGGCATGCACTGTGGCGGCGCACGGTCTGCTTGAACGCGCGGTCGGCAGAGCCGACCACCCTACGGTGCGACATGGTGTCTGCGCCAAACCCTAGCGCGCGATGCGGTAGATCACATCCACACCCTGCACCAGCGTCATGGCCGCCACCAGCGTCAGGTCGCGCGGCGCTTCGGAGCCGCCGTCCGAATAGCGCCCGTTCGGATCCGTCGCCATCCCCATCGCATTCGACAAATTCTTCAGTGCGCCCAGCGAGACGCCCGTCGCCGGCCCCAGCTTTGCGCCGATGCCGCGCGCCATGTTCTGCGCCTTGCCCTTGGCATTGGCCAGGGCCTGGGTCACCAGTTCGGCTTCGATCTTGTCGCGGTCGCTGCGGCTGAAGGCGACGGCCAGCGACTCGACATTCTGCATCGTCATCAGCGCGCGGACCATGGCGGACCACGCCGCCATGTTGCGCACCGTGACGTTGACGGCAACCCGGGTGTCCATCTGCGGCGGCGCGTCGCCGGCCACTTCCGTCTTGCGCGGGCGGCGCAGGATGTCCTGCACGGTGACGTCTCCAGGCGCGATGCCGTGGCTGGCGAACAGCGCCCGGCCGGCCTCCAGTCGTTCGTTCACCTGCTGCCACGCGGTGGCGGCATCGGTGTCGGCGGACACGATCTCGAAGTCGATCTCGCCGGTGTCGGGCAGCATGCCGATGCTGGCGGCGGCGCTGATGTGGATGAAGGGATGGGTGGGCAGGTCGGCGGCCAGGCCGGGGAGAGCGGTGGCCGCCAGCAGCAGGGTCGCGGCGTATCGTTTCAGCATGAGTGAGAGTCCTTGTCGATGAGGGAATGCCTCGACAATAGACCATCTAGACATATATGTCTATCAAATCCCCCATCAAGAACCCTGTTTATGCGCCGATCATAGAGCAGCCTGTCTAGGCGGGCAGACGCGGAAGCGGTGGTAGTCGAGGTCGCAGAAATAGTCTTCCAGTGCCTGCGCCGAGGCGCCCGGGTCGCACAGGGCCACATAGCCGTCGGGACGCACCAGGTAGCTGGCATTGCGCGCGAACCCGGCGTCTACGGCTTCCTTGCCCCAGTCGAATTCGCGCAGCAGCATGCAGTGGCGGTCACACCACGCGCGCAGGTCGTCGTAGGCCTTGCCGTAGACCTGCACCTGCCAGTCGATGGCTTCGGCCGGCGCATGGTTGTCCTTGCCGTCGCGCACCACCCAGGGCACCCGGTCGCCGCCATGGATGCGGCCGGCGGTACCGCTGCTCAAGGGGCTGTCGTGGTAGCTGATCATGGTCTGCGACAGGATGCGGAAGATCTGTTCGCGTGCCGTGCCCACGCTGTAGAGGGCGCCGGCGAAGATCGGTGCGATGCGCATGCGCACGAAATCGGCGAAATTGCCCTCGGCCGTGATGAAGGTGAACATGCGGTCGGTGGTCTCGACCAGCTTGCGTGCGAAGGCGATCCGCTCGGGCTCATAGGTGTCGAGCAGGCTGTCGGGCGCGTCGCCGCGCACCACCGCGGCCAGCTTCCAGGCCAGGTTGATGGCGTCGCCGATCCCGGTGTTCATGCCCTGGCCGCCGGCCGGGCTGTGTACGTGGGCGGCGTCGCCGAGCAGGAAGGCGCGGCCGCGCCGGTAGTGGTCGGTGACCCGGTGGTGCACCCGGTAGGTCGAGAACCAGTGCACCGCATCGACTTCGATGCCGAGGCTGGTGAGCGCGCGGTGGCTGACGTCGTTGAAGGTGAGGCTCTCTGGATGCTGGGCGCGCTCGTCGCGCACGGTGCCGATCAGGCGCGCGCGGCCGGTGTCGCTGTACGAGAGCAGGATGCAGAAATCGGCGGTGTCGAGCGAGGCATGGATTTCGCCGTTGACGGCGGCGCCATGCACCTGCACGTCGGCCACGTAGAACAGGTGGTCGTAGGTGCCGCCCGCGAAGCCGGTGCCAAGGCTGCGCCGGACGGTCGAGCGCGCACCGTCGCAGCCGGCCAGGTAGCGCGCCTCGACCTGCACGTCGTTGCCGCCGTTGCGGCGCAGGCGCGCGACCACGGAGTCGCCCTGTTCCTCGAAGTCGGCCAGTTCGGTATGGCGCTGGACCGAGATGCCCATCTCTTCCAGGTGGCGTACCAGCAGCGCTTCGTGCGCGTCCTGCGGATAGATCAGCACGTAGGGAAAGGCCGTCAGGCGCTCGCCGGCGGACTGGAAGGCCAGCTGGGCACGGCGCTTTCCCTTGACCCACAGGTTGATGGCGGTGTTCGGCCTGCCGGCCGCGACGACTTCGTCGGCCAGCCCGAGCGAGCGGTAGAGTTCGAGGGTGCGTGCATGCACGGCCATGGCGCGCGAGGTGGTACCCGGCCCGGCGGTCTTGTCGACGATGCAGACCTTGATGCCCTGCTTGGCCAGCGCCAGCGCCAGCACCAGGCCGGTCGGCCCGGCCCCCGCGATGAGTACGTCGTATCGGTCCATGGCGCTTCCTCCAGCCCCTCGGCTCTCTACGATAGACGCCGAATCGGGCGATATGTTCCGCGCGGCCTATTCGATACTCAGCGGCAGGTCGCGTCCTTCGAGCGCCACCTGGCCGGCGTAGTCGGCCGCATGGATGCGCAGGATGTAGTCGCCCGGCGCCAGCGCACCGATTTGCCAGCTGCCGGCCGTCACTTCACCATCCTGCAGGCGGTTGTTTACAGCATAGGCGAAATGCGTGGCCTTGCTACCGTAAACCGTGATCCCGCTGTTGGGTGCGTACACCAGCTTGACCGCGTCCGGATTGCGCGGCAGGCGGTCGTACACCTGGGTGATCAATGGGCGTTCGTAGCCGGCCACCGGCGAGCCATCGGCCCGCAGCAGCTGGTAGCCGAGCTTGTACAGGCCGAGGCGACGCCGGGCCAGGTTCCCGTTCACCTGGTCGTAAGCATCGACCACCACGTTGACTTCACCCAGCGAGCGCGGCACGCGCAGCGGTTCGCGCTTCTTTGCCCGCAAGCGCTTGCCGCTGCTGTCGAACAGCGCGATGCTGTTGATCTGCGGCGCCACCGTATCCGTGAAGCCGATGAAGGGGAGCGTCAGCGGATTGACCACCGCGCCGCCCTGGTAATAGTCGAGGTGCACGTGGGCCATCGCATTGATGGTGCCGATCGGATCGCCCACGGCAAAGCGGGTGCCGCGCGGCACCCGCACGCGCTCGGCCTTGCCGCGCTCACCGAGCTGCACCTGGAAGCGCGGGTCGAGCGGCTTGCCGCGGGTGTCGCGCCCGACCCGCATGTGGATATAGGACAGCGGACCGAGGCTGATGCCTTCGCTGAGCGAATCGAAACCCCAGTTCGCAAACGGGTCCGATACTTTCGAGGGCACGACGGCCAGCACCCGGGCGCCGACGTCCGCGCGCACATCGAGGCCGGCGTGGAAGTGGTCGCGGCTGTCGCCGTTATAGCTGCCGCGCACTTCGCCCATCACGCCCACGACCTCGTGCGCCATGTCCTGCGGCCCGACCGGCCACGGCATCGGCGCCGATCGCCGCACCGCCACCGGTTGCGGCCTGGCAGGGGCTGCTTCGCTGGTCCGTGGCACCGCCAGGCGCTCCACACGGTGCGACTGGGCATCGGCGACCACCAGGCTGCCGGCGGGTTCGACCGCGATGCCGCGCGGGCCGTAGAGCTGCACGGTGCCGTCGGGGCCGAAGCCGTCAACGGACGCCGGGACGTCGGCGTCGAGCAGGGCGCGGTATTCGCCTTGTGGCGTGAGCTGCAGGATGCGCCCGCCCGAGCCGGCGGCGATGTACAGGTAGCCGTCGCGCGTGAGCGCCAGGCCGACCGGGCGGCGCAGCACGGGGCGGCGTTCGCCTTCGGGAGGCATGGCGATCGTCGTCACCATGCCGTCCGGGGCGATTTTCCGGATCGCGTGGTTGCCGGTGTCGGCCACGTAGAGTGTGCCGTCGAGGGCCACCGCGATGGCGCTCGGGGTGTCGAAGGCGGCTAGAGAGCCAAGGCCGTCGGCCATGCCGGGCTTGGCGCCGCCTGCGATCGTGGTCACGCTGCCGTCCCTGGCGATGCGGCGGATGCGGTCGTTATAGGTGTCGGCCACGTAGACGATGCCGGCGGCGTCGACGGCGATGCCGACCGGGCCGTTGAACCCAGCGGCGCGCCCGATTCCGTCCAGGTCACCGCGTGCGCCACTGCCGGCCAGCGTGGTCACCGTGCCGTCGGGTGCGATCTTGCGGATGGCGTGGTTGCCGGTGTCGGCCACGTAGAGGTTGCCCGCATGGTCGAAGGCCAGGGCCGACGGGGTGTGGAAGCTGGCTGCCGTGCCGGCGCCGTCCGCGAAACCTTCGCGACCGCCGGCGAAGGTGGCCACCGTGCCGTCCGGCGCGATCGTGCGGATGCGGTTGCTGTCGCCGCCATCGGCGACGTAGATCTTGCCGCGGCTGTCGAGGGCAACGCCGAAGGGGTCGCTGAAGCGGCTGCTTGCTGCCGGGCCGTCCACGGTGCCGGGGATGCCGTCGCCGGCAATAGGGGCGACGCGGGCCGGCCAGAACGGGGCCGTCTTTGCGACCTTCGGCGTGAGCACGATGGGGGCGCCCGGCTGGCGCTCGACGAGGTCGGTGAAATAGAGGGCGGTGCCCGTCAATACGATGCCCGCGCCCGCGAGCGCTGCGATGAGGATCTTTCGGTTCACAGGAGCCGCTAGGGTGATTGCAGAGGATGCAATCTTAGCGGAAGTGTTTGGGTCGTGTTGCACGTAGGGTGGGCGGGTCTCCCGCCCGCGCGTTCAACTATCGCGTGGATGGACGCAACGCGGATTTTCCAACGTGCGTTGAACGCGTGGGCAGAATCTGCCCACCCTACGAGGTGCGAGTGTTCAGGCCTTACTGACCTAGTGTCTGCAAATGCGTGATTTCCTGCGCCACCGCCTTGCTGACAATCTCCCCCAGCGCCTCCTGCAAGCCCTCCCGCAAATCCGCACTGAACCGCTCCAGCGACCTTTGCATCGCATCCGCCATCGCATCGCGCACGCGCTGCTCGAGGACGAAATCGATCCGCCCCTGCAGCTGCTGCAGCACGCGCTCGGTCACGCGGCGTTCCAGCACGCTCCATTCCTCGCCGGTCCAGCGCTCAAGGGCGCGGCGTTCGAGCTGTTCGGCCACAGGCTCGGTAGCCGACGCGGCAGCGACCGGCGCAGGCGCCGGCTCGCTCACGACTTCAGTCAGCACCGGGATGCTCGGGTCGAATGCGGGGTTCTCGTTCATGACTGTCCTGCGACGAAGTGGGTCAGGGGATAGGACTGCTTCTTGTAGGCCGAGTAGCGCTGGCGGCCGGCCGCCGCATCGTCTTCGTCGAGCGAGATGATCTCGAATACGCGCGCGAATTCGTCCAGCCTGGCGGGCGTGCGGCGTGTGAGGTTGACCAGCATGTCGTGGTGCGGCAGCGCTACCGCTTCGTCGAAGGTGACGATGATGGGCGTGACGGCTGCCAGCGGGTCGTCCGCGAATACGTGCGGGATGAAATCGGTATCCGATACCGTCCACAGCGCCGCATCGAGCGCTTCGGCCTGGGCGGCGCTGTCCACCAGCACGACGACTTTCGCCTTGGCCGCATAGGCCTTGCGCGCCAGGCGGCAGGCGTAGGCCAGCTTGTCGGGGATATTGGTATGGAAGTCGATGCGCGTCATGATGGGTAGAAATATACAGGGCGGCACATGGCCGCCCCGGGTTTAGGTCAACAATAGCTTAACCGTTCATGCCGCTGTGGCGCAGCAGTGCATCGATCGAGGGCTCGCGGCCGCGGAAGGCCTTGAACGATTCCAGCGCCGGGCGCGAGCCGCCCATGGCGAGGATCTCGCGCTGGAAGCGCTTGCCGGTTTCCGCCAGGTTGCCGCGCTCCAGCGCTTCTTCGAAGGCCGCATACGCATCCGCCGACAGCACTTCGGCCCACTTGTAGCTGTAGTAGCCGGCCGCATAGCCGCCCGAGAAGATGTGGCCGAACGAATGCTGGAAGCGGTTGAAGGCGGGCGGGACCAGGACCGAGAATTTCTCGCGCACGTCGTTGATCAGGTCTTGCACGGTGCGCTGGCTCTCCGGATCGAAGTCGTAGTGCAGGTGCATGTCGATCAGCGAGAACTCGACCTGGCGCAGCGTCACCATACCGGACTGGAAGTTTTTCGCGGCCAGCATCTTGTCGAACAGCAAACGCGGCAGCGGCTCCCCCGTCTTCACATGGGCGGTCATCTGCTGCAGCTTGTCCCACTCCCAGCAGAAGTTCTCCATGAACTGGGACGGCAGTTCCACCGCATCCCATTCCACGCCCGAGATGCCGGACACCGACAGTTCCTCGACTTCGGTCAGCATGTGGTGCAGGCCGTGGCCGAATTCGTGGAACAGGGTGATGACTTCGTCGTGGGTGAACAGCGACGGCTGCAGCTTGCCGTCCACCGTAGCGGGCGGGGTGAAGTTGCAGGTCAGGTAGGCGATCGGCGTCTGCAGGATGCCGCCCGTGGCCAGGCGGCGGCCGCGCGCGTCGTCCATCCAGGCGCCCTGGCCCTTGCCCTGGCGTGCGTACAGGTCCAGGTAGAACTGGCCAATAAGGTCGCCGTCACGCTCGATGCGGAAGAAGCGCACGTCCGGGTGCCAGACCGGCGCTTCGTCCGTGTTGATCACGACCCCGAACAGGTCCTGGATGATGGTGAACAGGCCGCCCACCACCTTCGGCTCGGGGAAGTATTCCTTCACTTCCTTTTCGGAGAAGGCGTAGCGCTTCTCGCGCAGTTTTTCGGAGGCGTAGGCCACGTCCCAGGACTGCATGTCGTCGATGCCCAGCTCGTCGCGGGCAAACGCGCGCAGCTCTTCCAGGTCTTTCTCGGCGAACGGGCGCGCGCGCTTGGCCAAATCTTCCAGGAATTCAATGACGTGCTGCGGGCTTTGCGCCATCTTGGGCACCAGCGAGACCTCGGCGAAGTTGCCGTAGTCGAGCAGCTTGGCTTCTTCGTTGCGCAGGCGCAGCAGGTTCACGATGTTGGACGAGTTGTCCCACTTTTCCAGCTCGCTGAACATCAGGCCGGCGTCCGAGGCCTTGGTGGCACTGGCGCGGTAGACCGTTTCGCGTAAGGAGCGGTTGTCGCAGAACTGCAGCACCGGGTAGTAGGACGGGAAGTGCAGGGTGAACTGCCAGCCGGCCTTGCCGTCCTTTTCGGCGGCGGCGCGGGCGGCCGCCTTCACGTCATCCGGCACGCCGGCGAGTTCCGCTTCGCTCTCGACCACCAGCTTGTAGTCGTTGGTCGCGTCCAGCACGTTTTCCGAGAAGCGGGTGGAGGTCGCGGCCTGCAGTTCCTGGATCTCTGCAAAGCGCTGCTTGCGCTCTTCCGGCAGCTCGGCGCCGCCCAGGCGGAAGTCGCGCAGCGCGTTTTCGACGATCTTCTTGCGCGCCGGGTTCAAGCTGTCGTAATCGCTGCCGGCGCGCAGCAGCTTGTACTTGGCGAACAGCGCCTCGTTCTGGCCGAGCGAGGTCCAGAACTCGGTGACCTTCGGCTGGTTCTCGTTGTAGACCGCGCGCAGTTCGGGCGTGTCCATCACGTTGTTCAGGTGGTTGACCACGCCCCAGGCGCGGCCCAGGCGTTCGGTGGCTTCTTCCAGCGGCACCACGAAGCTGTCCCAGGTGACCGTGTCGACGGGTGCTTCCAACCGGGTCACGACCTCGGATGCTTCCTCGATCAGCTGTTCGATGGCCGGCGTGACGTGCTCGGGCTTGACCGCATCGAAACGGGTCAGGCCGGAAAAATCGAGAAGGGGATTGCTGGCTGCGATGGTCATGGTGTTCCTTCTAATGTTAGGCCACGCCGGGCTTCGGTTCCATTCCCGTTGCCTGGCTGGGGCATTCCTGGCTGCTCGAGTGCACGCGTTCCGCGGACTCGACGGTATTCATCAAGAGCATCGTGATCGTCATCGGGCCGACGCCGCCCGGCACCGGGGTGATGTGCGAGGCTACCTCGCGGACGCCGGCAAAGTCCACGTCGCCGCACAGTTTGCCCGCATCGTCGCGGTTCATGCCGACGTCGATCACGATCGCGCCCGGTTTCACCATGTCGGCCTTCAATGTATTGCGGCGGCCCACGGCGGCAACCACCACGTCGGCCTGGCGTGTGTACAGGCCGAGGTCCGGCGTCGCGCTATGGCAGATGGTGACGGTGGCATTGGCTTGCAAGAGCAGCAGGGCCATCGGCTTGCCGACAGTGTTCGAGCGGCCGATCACGACCGCGTGCTTGCCGCGCAGGTCGACGCCGGTGCTTTCGATCAGCTTCATGCAGCCGTAAGGCGTGCACGGGCGGAAGCCCGGCAGGTTGGCGACCAGTTCGCCGGCCGACAGCACGGAATAGCCATCGACGTCCTTGCTGGTGGCGATCGCTTCGATGACCTTGCTCGGGTCGATGTGCTTGGGCAGGGGCATCTGCACCAGGATGCCGTGGATGGCCGGGTCGCAGTTCAGGGCCGCGATGCGCTCGAGCAGGGCTGCCTCGCTCAGGTCGGCCTCGTATTTTTCCAGCACCGAATGGAACCCGACGTCGCCGCAGGCCTTGACCTTGTTGCGCACGTAGACGTGGCTGGCCGGGTCCTCGCCGACCAGGATCACGGCCAGGCCGGGCTGCTTGCCGGCGGCGGTAAGCCTGGCGGCGCGTTCGGCGATTTCACCGCGCAGTTGTTGGGAAAGGAGGACTCCGTCGATCAATTGGGCAGGCATGTTCGGGCTCGTGGCTAGGCAAAAACGAAATTATACGGCCCGCACCTATATCGCGCGCCGCCCATGGCGAAGCATTGTCATATTTGCAGGCAGATGCGTTTCGTGCTCCGCCAAAGGTAAGAGAGCGGCTGGTGGTATTTTGCGCCCCCTTCGTTGTAAGCTTGATAAGCCTGACATCGTAGGGTGGGCGGGTCTCCCGCCCGCGCGTTCAACGCACGGATGCAAGCCACGGAGCAGGCCAGGATACGTAATTTGAACGCGCGGTCGGCGCAGCCGCCCGCCCTCCGAAAATGTGCGGTCGCAGCACGAGATTTCACTATATGAAATAGCATATCGCAATTTGAAAAATAATAGACCCGCTGGTAGAATCGAAGGGTTTATTTTCAGACATTTGAAATTTCACCAAATCGCCGCCAGCCATTTCGACTGATCGGGTGGGGCGCAATTCTAAGGAGACGCATTAATGTCAGCTCAACTCGACCAGTTGACGGCGCAAGCCGCCAATGACCCGGACACGCTCGAAACCCAGGAATGGCTGGACGCGCTGGAAGCGGTGATCGAACACGAAGGCACCGAGCGCGCGCACTACCTGATGGAGCGCATGGTCGACCTGGCACGCCGCCGCGGCGCCCACATTCCGTTCTCGAGCAACACGGCCTATGTCAACACGATCCCGGCCCACCTGAACGTGAACTGCCCGGGCAACCTGGAATACGAAGAGCGCCTGCGCTCGTGGATGCGCTGGAACGCGATGGCGATGGTGGTCAAGGCCAACCGCGCCGACGGCGACCTGGGTGGCCACATCTCCTCGTTCGCCTCGCTGGCGAACATGCTGGGGATCGGCTTCAACCACTTCTGGCACGCCCCGACCGAAGAGCATGGCGGCGACCTGCTGTATATCCAGGGCCACTCGTCCCCGGGCATCTATGCGCGTGCGTACCTGGAGGGACGCATCACCGAAGAGCAACTGCTGAACTTCCGCCGCGAAGTCGACGGCAAGGGCCTGTCGTCGTACCCGCACCCGAAACTGATGCCGGACTTCTGGCAGTTCCCGACCGTGTCGATGGGCCTGGGCCCACTCATGGCGATCTACCAGGCGCGCTTCCTGAAATACCTGCACGCACGCGGCATCGCCGATACCGAAGCCCGTAAAGTCTGGGTCTTCTGCGGCGACGGCGAGATGGACGAGCCGGAATCGATGGGCGCGATCGGCATGGCCGCACGCGAACGCCTCGACAACCTGGTGATGGTCGTGAACTGCAACCTGCAGCGCCTGGACGGCCCGGTGCGCGGCAACGGCAAGATCATCCAGGAGCTGGAGGCCGACTTCCGCGGCGCCGGCTGGAACGTCGTCAAGGTCATCTGGGGCTCGCAGTGGGATCCGCTGCTCGCCAAGGACAAGGACGGCATCCTGCAGCGCGTGATGATGGAATCGGTCGACGGCGAATACCAGAACTACAAGGCCAAGGACGGCGCCTACGTGCGCAAGCATTTCTTCGGCAAGCACCCGGAGCTGCTGAAGATGGTTGCCAACATGAGCGACGACGACATCTGGCGCCTGACCCGCGGCGGCCATGACCCGCACAAGATCTATGCGGCGTTCAAGAACGCGCAGGAGAACAAGGGTTCGCCGACCGTGCTGCTGGTGAAGACCGTCAAGGGCTTCGGCATGGGCAAGTCGGGCGAGGCGCGCAACACCGCGCACCAGACCAAGAAGCTGGACGACGCCGCGATCCGCGAGATGCGCGACCGCTTCAATATCCCGATCCCGGACGACAAGCTGGCCGAGATCCCGTTCTTCAAGCCGTCCGACGATTCGCCTGAAATGCAATACCTGCACGAGCGCCGCAAGGCCCTGGGCGGCTACCTGCCGCAGCGCCGTTCCAAGGCCGACGAAGCCCTGGTGGTGCCGCCGCTGGAATCGTTCAAGGCCGTGCTCGACCCGACCCCGGAAGGCCGCGAGATCTCCTCGACCCAGGCCTACGTGCGCGTGATCACCAGCCTGCTGAAAGACCCGAGCCTCGGCCAGCGCATCGTCCCGATCCTGGTCGACGAATCGCGCACCTTCGGCATGGAAGGCCTGTTCCGCCAGATCGGCATCTTCAACCAGCAGGGCCAGCTCTACGAGCCGGTCGACCGCGACCAGGTCATGTACTACCGCGAAGACAAGGCCGGCCAGATCCTGCAAGAGGGTATCAACGAAGCGGGCGGCATGAGCTCGTGGATCGCCGCGGCGACCTCGTACTCGTCGAACAATCGCCAGATGATCCCGTTCTACACCTTCTACTCGATGTTCGGCATGCAGCGCGTCGGCGACCTGGTGTGGCTGGCGGGCGACATCCGCGCACGCGGCTTCCTGATGGGCGGTACTGCCGGCCGCACCACGCTCAACGGCGAAGGCCTGCAGCACGAAGATGGCCACAGCCACATCATCGCTGCGACCGTCCCGAACTGCCTGCCGTACGACCCGACCTTTGGGCATGAAGTGGCGGTGATCATCCAGGACGGCCTGCGCCGCATGGTGACGGAACAGGAAGACGTGTTCTATTACATCACCATCATGAACGAGAACTACGCGCACCCGGGCCTGAAAGCCGGCCAGGAAGCGGGCATCCTGAAGGGCATGTACCTGCTGCAGGAAGGCGCACCGGTCGCCGAGAAGGCTGCACCGCGCGTCCAGCTGGTCGGCTGCGGCACCATCCTGCGCGAGTCGATCTTCGCCGCCGAGCTGCTCAAGAACGACTGGGGCGTCGACGCCGACGTGTGGTCGGCGCCTTCGCTGACCCTGCTGGCCCGTGACGGCCAGGATTGCGAGCGCTGGAACATGGTCAACCCTGAGCTTGAACAGCGCGTGCCTTACGTGACTTCGCTGCTGCAGAATACCCAGGGCCCGATCATCGCGACCACCGACTACATGCGCATGTTCGCCGAGCAGATCCGCGCCTTCATGCCGAAGGACCGCACCTATAAAGTGCTGGGCACCGACGGCTTCGGCCGCTCGGACTCGCGCGTCAAGCTGCGCGAGTTCTTCGAGGTGAACCGCTATTACGTCACCATCGCCGCCCTGCGCGCGCTGGCCGACGAAGGCAAGATCGAACGCTCGATCGTGTCGCAGGCGATCGCCAAGTACGGTATTGACCAGAACAAGCCGAATCCTGTGACCCAGTAAATGCTCGTTACCGTCGTTTCCGCCACTGGCGGAAACAAGCTCCGGCGAAGGCCGGAGCCCAAGTTTGCGTGTGTGGCCTGCACACTGAACTTGGTCCCGGCCTGCGCCGGGACGACGGTTTCACAGCTAACTCAAATAAAAACGGAGCTAACACTATGAGCATTGTGGAAGTCAAAGTCCCGGACATCGGCGACTTCAAGGAAGTGGAAGTGATCGAACTAATGGTCAAGCCGGGCGACACGATCAAGGTCGACCAGTCGCTGGTCACGGTCGAGTCGGACAAGGCGAGCATGGAAATCCCATCGAGCCATGCCGGCGTCGTGAAAGAAATCAAGATCAAGGTCGGCGACAAGGTTGCCGAGGGTTCGCTGGTGCTGCTGCTGGAAGAAGCGGGCGGCGCTGCCGCGCCTGCCGCCGCACCTGCTACGGCTGATGCTGCCCCGGCGCCTGCCGCCGCACCGGCTGCCGAAGCTGCACCGGCACCAGCCGCTGCCCCGGCAGCCTCGGGCGGCATCGTCGAAGTCACCGTGCCGGACATCGGCGACTTCAAGGAAGTCGAAGTCATCGAAATGATGGTCAAGCCGGGCGACACGATCAAGGTCGACCAGTCGCTGATGACGGTCGAATCGGACAAGGCGAGCATGGAGATTCCTTCCAGCCACGCTGGCGTCGTCAAGGAAGTAAAGGTCAAGGTCGGCGACAAGGTGGCCAAGGGAACGCTGGTGCTGATGATCGAAGCCACTGGCGGCGCGCCTGCTGCTGCGGCTCCTGCTGCGGCATCCGCAGCTGCCCCTGCTGCAGCGCCGGCCCCGGCTGCCGCGCCGGCACCGGCTGCATCGGCTCCGGCCGCCGCAGCCCAGGCGCCAGGCGTCACCGGCTCGAAAGCCCACGCCTCGCCGTCGATCCGCAAGTTCGCCCGCGAACTGGGCGTGGACCTGGGGCGCGTGCCGGGCACCGGCCCGAAGAGCCGCATCACCCAGCTCGACGTGCAGAACTTCGTCAAGGGCGTGATGGCTGCACCTGCCGCCGCACCGACGAAAGCCGGCGGCTCGGGCGTCGGCCTCGACCTGCTGCCATGGCCGTCGCTCGACTTCTCGAAGTTCGGCCCGACCGAACTGCTGCCGCTGTCGCGCATCAAGAAGATCTCCGGCCCGAACCTGCACCGCAACTGGGTGATGATCCCGCACGTCACGACCTTCGACGAAGCCGACGTCACCGACCTGGAACAGTTCCGTGTCGATTCGAACGCCGCGCTGGCCAAGCAGAAGTCGGCCGTCAAGCTGACCATGCTGGCCTTCGTCATCAAGGCGAGCGTCGCTGCGCTCAAAAAATTCCCGCAATTTAATGCGTCGCTCAGCGAAGACGGTGCGAACCTGATCCTGAAGCAGTACTACAACATCGGCTTCGCCGCCGACACCCCGAATGGCCTGGTGGTCCCGGTCGTGAAGGATGCCGACAAGAAGACGGTGTCGCAGATCGCCACTGAAATGGGCGAGCTCTCTGCGCAGGCGCGCGACGGCAAGCTGCCGCCGACCGCGATGCAGGGCGCGACCTTCACCATTTCGTCGCTGGGCGGCATCGGTGGTACGGCCTTCACACCGATCATCAATGCACCCGAGCTGGCAATCCTGGGCCTGTCGAAGTCGGCGATGAAGCCGGTGTGGGACGGTTCGGCCTTCCAGCCGCGCCTGATGCTGCCGCTGTCGCTGTCCTACGACCACCGCGTGATCGACGGCGCCGGTGCCGCGCGCTTCGCAGCCTATCTCGCGGAGGTGCTGGCCGACCTGCGCAAGACCCTTCTGTAAGGAGCGCCGAGTATGAGCACTGTTGAAGTGAAGGTCCCGAATATCGGCGACTTCAAGGACGTCGAAGTGATCGAGCTGCTGGTCAAGCCTGGCGACACCATCAAGGTCGACCAGTCCTTGATCACCGTCGAATCGGACAAGGCCAGCATGGAGATCCCGTCGACGCATGCGGGTGTCGTCAAGGACATCACCGTTAAAGTGGGCGACAAGGTCAACGAAGGCACGATGCTGTTGACGCTCGAAGAGGGCGCGGCATCTGCCGCTGCACCTGCTGCCGCCCCTTCGGCCGAAGCCAAGCCTGCGGCGCAGGCAGTGGCGCCAACCGCCGCGTCGATGCCGACCGATTCCTATGCACCGGCCCATCCGGCGCCGGCGGCAAGTGTCGCGTCGGCCCCGGCGCCGGGTGCGGCCAGCTACAGCGGCCAGGTCGACATCGAATGCGAACTGATGGTGCTGGGCGCCGGTCCCGGTGGCTATTCGGCTGCCTTCCGCGCGGCCGACTTGGGGCTTAACGTGGTGCTGGTCGAGAAGTATGCGACGCTGGGCGGCGTGTGCCTGAACGTCGGCTGCATCCCGTCCAAGGCGCTGCTGCACGTGGCGCACATCATGGACGAGACCGCGCACATGGCGGATCTCGGCGTGAGCTTCGCCAAGCCCGACGTCGACATCGACAAGCTGCGCGCCTATAAAGACGGCGTCATCAAGAAGATGACCGGCGGCCTGAATTTCATGGCCAAGGCGCGCAAGGTCAATGTGGTGCAGGGCGTGGGCCAGTTCCTGAGCCCGAACCACGTCGAAGTCACCGGTGCCGATGGCGCCAAAAAAGTCGTCAAGTTCGCGAAGGCGATCATCGCCGCCGGTTCCGCCGTGGTGAAGCTGCCTTTCGTGCCGGAAGACCCGCGCATCGTCGATTCGACCGGCGCGCTGGAACTGCGCCAGGTACCGAAGCGCATGCTGGTCATCGGCGGCGGCATCATCGGCCTGGAAATGGCGACCGTGTACTCGACCCTGGGTGCGCGCATCGACGTGGTCGAGATGATGGACGGCCTGATGCAGGGCGCGGACCGCGAGGCCGTCAAGGTCTGGCAGAAGTTCAACGCCCACCGCTTCGACAACATCATGTTGAAGACCAAGACCGTCGGCGTGGAAGCGCTGCCGGAAGGGATCAAGGTCACGTTTGAAGCCGCCGAAGCCGGCGCCACCGCGCCGGAAGCCCAGGTCTACGACCTGGTGCTGGTGGCCGTCGGCCGCAGCCCGAACGGCAAGAAGATCGCCGCCGAGAAGGCCGGCGTGGTGGTAAGCGACCGCGGCTTCATCGGCGTGGATGGCCAGATGCGCACCAACGTGCCGCACATCTTCGCCATCGGCGACCTGGTGGGCCAGCCGATGCTGGCGCACAAGGCGGTGCACGAGGCGCACGTCGCAGCCGAAGCCGCGCACGGCGAAAAGGCCTACTTCGACGCCAAGGTGATCCCGTCGGTGGCCTACACCGATCCGGAAGTGGCATGGGTCGGCCTGACCGAAGACGAAGCCAAGCAGAAGGGCATCAAGGTCGAGAAGGGCCACTTTCCGTGGAACGCCAGCGGCCGCGCGGTCGCCAACGGCCGCGACGAAGGCTTCACCAAGCTGCTGTTCGATGCCGAGACCAAGCGCATCATCGGCGGCACCATCGTCGGCACCAATGCCGGCGACATGATCGGCGAAGTGGCGCTGGCCATCGAGATGGGCGCGGATGGGGTGGATATCGGCAAGACCATTCACCCGCACCCGACGCTGGGTGAGTCGATCGGGATGGCGGCGGAGGCGTACAAGGGCGTGTGTACTGATTTGCCGCCGGTGAAGAAGAAGTGATCGCCTTGATGGCGATGTAGAAGAAACGGGACCCTCGAGGGTCCCGTCTCTTTTACGCGATTGCTGGCAGCCATGGCCTACCCGCTGCCAACTGCCGGTCAACCAATGAGAACCGTAGGGTGGGCGGCTCCACTCGACCGGCGATTCTACAGCGGAGTGTGCGCCGCCCGCGCGGTGATAGTTTGAGCCTGAGCAACTGCGCAGGCAGCAGCACCGTGATTTGAACGCGTGGGCAAGGAACTTGCCCACCCTACGATTGACGAGCGACTCTTGATTGACCGGTATTAGTCCGCCGCTCCCCCCTCACTTCGCAATCAACACCAGCGTGCCACGCCCGCAAAGGCCGTAGGAAAAATTCTCCCCACCCACCAGGTCCTCCGCGCCAGGCGCGCGTACCTGCGACGCACCCTCAGCCCAGCTACACGTATCCGTCACCCGATACCAGGTCTTGCCCGTCCCCGCCCATGGCAGCGTAAAGTCGACCTGCGCACTCCACGCATTGTGGGCGATATAAATCGCCGATGCCGGATCGCCAAGCTCCGTGCCATCGATGCGCCAGGCAATCGCGTGGTTGGCGCTATTGTTGAAATAGGCCGCATCCGCCACCCCGCCATCCGGCTTGAACCAGCGCAGTTGCTCCATCACGTTGCCGTTGTTGTCCACGCTGGAGTAGAAGTTCGCCGGACGCAGCGCCGGATGCGCCTTGCGGAAGGCCATCATCGCTTTCGAGAAGGCCTGGAAGTTGGCCTGGTCCGTGGTGCGGGTCCAGCCGAGCCAGTTGGCCGACGAATCCAGGTTGTACGGGTTGTTGTTGCAGTTCAGCGTGCGCAGGGCTTCGTCGCCGCCGACGATCATTGGCACGCCAGCCGACAGCATCATCAGCGCCATGCCGTTGCGCGCCGCCTTGCGCTGGTCGGCTGCGATGCCGCCCTGGTCCCAGCTGTTGTTATTGTCCTCGCCGCCGTCGCTCGGGCCCCATGGCCAGGCCTGGTTGTTGTTCTTGCTGTTACAGCTGTACAAATCCTTGAGCGTGAAGCCGTCGTGAGCGGTGACGAAGTTGACCGAGTGCCAGGGCTTGCGGCCGTCGTCGCCGTACAGGTCGCTGGAGCCGGCGAAGCGGCTGGCCATCTGCCCGGTCGTGATCGCCACGCTGCCCAGCTTGTTCTGCGCCTGGCGCACGACGTCGCGGTAGCCGCCGTTCCATTCGGCCCAGCCGCTCGGGAAGCCGCCGACCTGGTAGGAGTTGCCGCCGATGGCCCATGGTTCGGCGATCAGGTCGACACCAGTGCCGCCGAGGGCAGGGCGTGGCGGCAGTTCCGCCACGATGCGGTTCAGTGCGTTTCCTGCATCCATCTTGTCGAAGTTGAAGCAGCCGTGCTGGCAGGTGTTGCCGAGCACCGAAGCGAGGTCGAAGCGGTAGCCGTCCACGCCCAGCTTGTCGCGCCAGTAGGCGAGCGAATCGACGATCAGGTTCTGGGCGATCGTGTTGCGGGTGTTGTAGTTGCCGCCGACGCCGGTGTTGTCCCAGGAATTCTGCATGTCCGAGGTCAGGCTGTAATAGGTCGGGTTGTCCAGGCCGCGGAAGCTGGTGATGTTGTAGGTGGTCTTGTCGGTCGGGCTCCAGGCGCCGCCTTCGCCGGTATGGTTGTAGACCACGTCGACCAGCACCTTGATGCCGTTGTCGTGGAAGGCCTTGACCATCTCCTTGAACTCGCGCGTGGGACCGCCCGGCGTCTTGTCGTAGGCATAGCGGCGATCCGGGGCGAAATAGTTCAGGGTCATGTAGCCCCAGTAATTGTCGCCGCTGTTGCTGTTGGGGTCGTTGTCGTTGGTGTCGTTCTGGGTTTCCTGCACCGGCAGGAATTCGATGGCGGTCACGCCCAGGCTGGCCAGCCAGGCCGCCTTCAGGCCCGCGCCCTTGTAGGTGCCGCGGTAGGCGGCGCTGATACCGGTGTCGTTCATGGTCAGCCCGCGCACGTGCGCCTCGTAGACGACGTCGTCCTTCAATGCGCGGGTCGGCTTGGTGCCGAAGGACTGGGTGTCGCCGGCCAGCACGATGCCTTTTGGGGCCGAGGTGCCGCTGTCGATGTTGCGGTAGGTGGCGCCGCTGGCATAGATGGTGCCGTTGGTCATCGTGGCCGTCGTCGGATCGTGGCTCAGCTCCAGCGCATACGGATCGGACAGCAGCTTGTTCGGGTTGAAACGGTTGCCGGCGGCGTCGACGTCGCTCACGAAACCGGTGCCGGAACCCTTGGTCCAGCTGGCGCTGTACGGCCAGTTCGGGCCCCATGCGCGGTAGCCGTAGTACAGGGTACCGCCCAGGCCCTGGCTGCTCAGCGTCGCGGTCGGGATGGTCACGCTCCAGGTGCCGCTCGTGTTCGCCAGCACGTAGCGCGCCTTTTCGGCAGTGCCGGTAGCGGTGCTGTACAGGTAGAGTTCGATGCGGGTGGCCTTGCTGGAATAGACCTTGAAGGTGACGTTGGCCTTGGTGGCGTCGTAGGCGGCGCCGAGCTTGGTCGGGTTGATGGCGGCCGAGGCAGGCGCGGCGAGCAGGGCGCCGGCAATGCAGGCGGCCAGCATTCGTTGATGCAATTTCATTGTTGTCTCCGATGTTTATCTGTTTTATGTGCGCTGCTGGTCCAGGGCAGGCGGGCGCTCCGGCCGGTCTCTGATCCTGTTCTTGCAGCTTTCGTGTACTTTCCCTACCTCGTGTGGGTAGCTCATCCATACACCGAGGTGACGCTACTCCTGCCGCATAGCGAAGTCAACCGTGTTTTCCGTAGTTTTATTACGGTTGCAAATGTCAATCGTGACAAGCGCCTGCCTCCGTATTGACAGGCTATGATGGTCGCGTGCGGCGGCAAGCCCACTTGTCGCCAGTCGTGTAATGCCACAGGAGACTGCTATGTACGAACACGGCAATGAATACGTCGGTACCGTCTTTGTCCTTCCCGAATCGCGCGCCTTCGAGCTCCGCACCACGCTCCACGGCGAGCCGTCGGTCGTGCACGGCACCATCTCCCAGCAGTTGGCGGCCCGCTTCAGCCAGGGAACAGCCGACTTCATCGATCCGCGCCAGGTGTCGCTGCAGCCGCGGCGGGTCGAGGTGATGACCCGAGAAATCCACGAACGCCACCGCGCACCGCGCAAGGTCTTTTGCCTGACCCGGGTGTTCGATTTCGAGACCAGTTCCAACGGTAGCCCTACACCGGCAACAGTCAATTAACCAACCCGCAATGAACAATGCCGCCCGGCTTGCGCGGGGCGGCATTGTTGAGGGGTGTCGGTCGATCAGCTGAAAGCGATAAACCGTTCCGGAATCTCGATCGAGCCATTCTGTGCTGCGGCTGCGTACGCACGCATCTCGGCCAGGACTGCTTCCAGCTGTTCCGTGCCCGGATTCGCCATGAATCCTTTCATGCGCTCCTGCAGCGACGCCTGCTGATCGCGCCATTCGTATCGGGACGACTTGCTCATACTGCCTCCTCGCGGCCAAGCGCCGCTGTCGTTTTATTATTCATGACATCCTCCTGTAAAGGAGGTCAGATTGTCACAAATCCTCGCACCAGGTCGGTGCGATGACGCACAGATTGACCTTACAAAATGCTGCGGTAAAACAGTTCTAGACGCTCGGCAAGCAGCCGGCGCGCTTCCTCATGGCCCTGCTTCCGGTCCGGGAACAGGAAACGGATCACCGGGTCGCCATTGATACAGGCGATCAGGTGCGAGGGCAGCAGGGCAAGCGGCACGTCCGGACGCAGCTGCGCGCGGATGTCCGGGCGGGCGAAGTAACGCTCGAGCATGTCGCGGGTCATACGCGGCCCGGCCTCATAGAAAGCTTCCGCCAGCTCCGGATTGGTGCCGGACTCGGCCATGACCACGCGCTGCAGGGCCACCGCATCGGGCTCGCACAGCATGTCGTAGAAGTGAACGGCGAATTCGCCGATGACCTCGCGCAGCGGTCGCGCGTCATGGTCCATCCCACCGATCGCAAAAAAGCGCTCGCGGCGTGCCTGCAACACCGCTTTCAGCAACCCGGCCTTGCCGCCGAATTTCACGTAGATGGTGCGCACCGCGACGTGCGCTTCGCGCGCGATCGTTTCGAGGCTGGTGCCCGTATAGCCGTGTTTCAGGAACAGCCCGGCCGCCGCCTCGATCAAGTCCTGGGTGCGCGCTTCGACCTCGGACGCCTTGGGGCGGCCGGCGGCCTTGGCGGGCGGGGTGGTGTCTGGCGTCGGTTTGCTCATACGGCCACTCTACTGAAATCAAGAATGAAACGCAACCGTTTCATTTCTTGACTTCAACTAAGGCTTGGCGAATAATGCGATGAGTCCATTTCATTTATCAAGGTCGTTCCCATGGCAGATTCGCATACCCAGGCAGCGCAAACCCCTCCGACCCAGGCCGCGACCCCGGCGGCTGCGCCGGGCAAGACCCCGCCCAACAAGCGCGTGCTCGGCGTGGTGGGGCTGATCGCCCTGGTCGCCCTCGGCGCGGGTGGACGCATGTGGTACCGCAGCCACCATTACGTCGAGACCGAGAATGCCTATGTCACCGGGCGCGTGCACCCGGTATCGAGCCGCGTGCCCGGCGTGGTGACGCGCGTGCTGGTCGACGACAACCAGCTAGTCAAGGCCGGCGACGTGATCGCCGAGCTCGACCCCGCCGACCACGGCGTGCGCGTGGAGCAGATCGAGGCGCAGATCGCCTCGGTGGAACAGCAAATCGGCCAGGCCGATGCCCAGGTGATGCAGGTGACAGCGCAGGCCTCCGCCGCCGGCGCCCAAGTACGCCAGGCCGAGGCCCAGCTGGTGCGTGCGCGCCAGGATGCCGAGCGCTTCGGCCAGCTCTACACCGAGACCATGAAGGCGGTGTCGAAGTCGGAAGTGGATGCTTCAAACGCCGCGCGCGCCGGCGCGGTCGCCGATGTCGCCGCACGGCGCGACAACGCCGCCGCGGCGCAGGCGCAGATCGCTGCAGCCGGCGCCGGCCGCGACGTGCTCAAGGCCCAGGTCAAGGTGCTGCAGGCCCAGCTCAAGGATGCGCGCCAGCAGCTTGCCTACAACCGCATCCTGGCGCCGGTGGCCGGCCGCATCGGCAAGCGCAGCGTCGAAGTCGGCGCGCGCGTGCAGCCGGGCCAGCAGCTGCTGGCCGTGGTCGAAGACGAAGTCTGGGTCACCGCCAATTTCAAGGAAACCCAGCTGGGCGGGCTGGAGCCCGGCCAGCAGGTCGCGCTCGAAGTCGATGCGCTGCCGGGCAAGCACCTGGCGGGCCGCGTGCACAGCTTCTCGCCTGCCTCGGGCAACCAGTTCGCGCTGCTGCCGGCCGATAACGCGACCGGCAACTTCACCAAGATCGTCCAGCGCGTGCCGGTCAAGATCGTGCTCGACCCGGCCGACGTAAAGAAATACGCCGGCCGCCTGGTGCCGGGCATGTCGGTGGTGGCCGAAGTCGAACTTGGGCAGGACACCCGCCACACCCAGACCGCGGCCGCGCACTAAGGCCCTGCCATGACCAGCCTCACCAAGGACGCCCACGCCGGCGTGATGCCTGGAGCGCCGGCCAACGGGGCGCGGGTTGACCTCCGCACCTGGATCGCGGTGGCCGCCGGCATGCTGGGCGCCTTCATGGCCGTCCTCGACATCCAGATCACCAATTCGTCGCTGCGCGACATCCTCGGCACCCTGAACGCCACGCAGGAAGAGGGCTCGTGGATCTCGACCGCCTACCTGTGCGCCGAGATCGTCGTGATCCCGATGACCGCGCTGTTCACGCGCGCCTTCGGTGCGCGCTTCTACATGATCGGCACCACCGCGCTGTTCCTGGTGTTCTCGACCCTGTGCGGGGCGGCCTGGAACCTGGAAAGCATGATCGTGTTCCGCATGCTGCAGGGCTTTACCGGCGGCGCCCTGATCCCGATGGCGATGACGCTGGTGATGACGCGCTTGCCGGCATCCAAGCGCGCGGCCGGCATGGCGATCTTCGGCCTGACCGCCACGCTGGCGCCGGCCATGGGCCCGACCCTGGGCGGCTATTTGTCGGAGCTGTACGGCTGGCCGTCGATCTTCTATATCAACTGGGTGCCGGGCGTGCTGCTCATCGCCGGCATGGTCTACGGGCTCAACCCGGAAAAGCCGAACCTGCGCACGCTGCTCAATGCCGACTGGCTCGGCATCGGCCTGATGGCGATGGGCCTGGCCTGCCTGACGATCTTTTTGGAAGAAGGCAATTCGAAGGACTGGTTCGAGTCGTCCTTCATCATCACCTTTGCTTCGCTGTCGCTGGTGGGCATCCTGGGCTGGATCGCGCTGAGCGTCACCCGCCCGGATCCGTTCGTGAACCTGCGCCTCTACGGCCAGCGCAACTTCTTGGTGGCGACCGTGCTGTCGGCGGTGACCGGCATGGGCCTATATGGATCGTCGTTCCTGCTGCCGCTCTACCTGGGCCAGATCGCCGGCTACACGCCGATGCAGATCGGCGAAGTGATCGCCTGGGTCGGCCTGCCGCAGCTGCTGGTGATGCCCTTCGCGGCGGCGCTGTCCTCGAAGGTGGATAACCGCATCCTGTGCTCGTTCGGCTTGCTGCTGTTCGGCGGCTCCTGCCTGATGAATGCCTTCATGGATGCCAGCACCGGCTACGACCAGCTGATGGTGACCCAGGTCGTGCGCGCGATCGGCCAGCCCTTCGTGATGCTGACCCTGTCGAACTTCGCCATGGCCGGCATCGCGCCAAAGGACATGCCCTCGGCCTCCAGCCTGTTCAACATGACTCGCAACCTGGGCGGCTCGATCGGCATCGCCCTGCTGGCCACGGCCTTGAGCACGCGCTCCATTCGGCGCGCCTGGGCGAAGCGGTGTCGAATTATTCGCTGGCTACCCAGCAGCGCCTGGAAGGGCTGACCCAGGGCTTCATCGCCGGCGGCATGGATCCGGCCACCGCGGCCAACCAGGCCCTCGCCGTGATCGACCGCATCGTGCGGCGCGAGTCTTATGTGATGGCCTACAACGACGGCTTCTGGATCGTCGGCCTGGTGCTGATCGGCTGCATCGCCGTGATCTGGCTGGCCGACAAGGTGAAGTCGCCGGGTGGCGCCTCAGGTGCGCACTGATAACGAAAGTAGGGAACAGACATGCTGAAGAATCTTGCATTGGTGTCCGCGCTGGCTGCGGCGCTGGCCGGCTGCGCGACAGTTGGTCCGGAATTCACCGAGCCGGCGGGTGCCGCTGCACCTGCTTACCGCCACAGCGCGGAAACGAATGAGGCAGCGCGGCTGCCGGCGGCCTGGTGGACCGTCTTCGGCGACGCCACCCTCGACAGCCTGGAGCAGCGTGCGCTGCGCGACAACCCCGGCGTGAAGGCGGCCGCGCAGCGCCTGCTGCAGGCCCAGGCCCAACTGGGCGTGGTGCGCGCGGGGCAGGCGCCGAACGTGGCGCTGGGCGCCGGCATCTCGAATACGCGCAGCTCGGCCGAGACCGCGCAGGGCATCGCGCTCGGCGGGCGTTCGATCGAGGGCAACAACTTCAGCGTTGGCGCTTCGCTGTCGTATGAACTCGACCTGTGGGGCCGCGTGCGGCGCGTGGTCGAAGCGGCCGATGCACAGGCGCTGGCGGCGCAGGATGATCGCGACGGCGTGATCCTGCTGCTGTCCGGCCAGGTGGCGGCATCCTACTGGCAGCTGCGCGGGCTGGATGCCGACATGGCGATCCTGCGCGACGCGCTGGGTGCACGGCGCGAAGCGCAGGAACTCGTCGAGGCGCGTTTCAAGGCCGGGCTGTCGAACGAGCTGGATGTCTCGCGCGCCCGCATCGAACGCGCGAATGCACAAGCCGACCTGCACGAGGCCCAGCGCCAGCGCAACGCGGTGGAGCATGCACTGGCGACGCTGGTCGGCGCCTCGCCGAGCGCGCCGTTGCTGGCCGGTGGTGCGAGTAGCGCGCTGCCGCTGCCGCCAAGTATTCCTGTCGGCCTGCCGGCCAGCCTGCTGAAGCAGCGGCCGGACCTGGCGGCCAGCGTGGCGCAACTGCGCGCGGCCAATGCCCAGGTGGGCGTGGCCGAAGGTGGGTTCTATCCGTCGCTGTCGCTGACATCGAACTTCGGCTTCGCCTCGGAACACCTGCGCGACCTGGCCAGCGGCGGTGCGCGCCAGTTCTCGGCCGGGCCGCTTGCGCTGTCGCTGCCGGTATTCGATGCGGGCCGCAACCGCGCCAACCTGGCGCTCTCAAAAGCGCGCTACGACGAAGCAGTGGCCAATCACGAAACACGCCTCTTGATCGCGCTGCGCGAAGTCGAAGATGCGCTGTCGGACGTGCAGCAGCGCCGGCAGCAGGGCGAGGTGCAGGCGCAGTCGCAACAGGCCGCGGCCCGCGCGCTGCTGGTGGCGAAAGCGCGCTACGAGCGCGGTGTGTCGACCTATCTCGACGTGACGGATGCGCAGCGTAATTCGCTGGCGGCAGACCGGGCGGCGGCACAGATCCGCACGCAGCGGCTGCTGGCGACCGTGGCCGTGGCGCGGGCGCTGGGCGGGGGGTGGGAGCAGGGGCCGGCGTTGCCGACCGTGCGTTGACTTGACCGCGTGGGGGCCGCCCACCCTACGAAACCCGCTGACATGGATTTGCACATACGATTGGCCGCACCCTAAGACACCCGCGACATCGTAGGGTGGGCAAGTCCCTTGCCCACGCGTTCAAACCTCGGTGATGCCGCCCGCGCGGCAATTCGTATGCTGGTTGAACGCGTGGGCGGCGCACACACCGGCTGGCAATCAGCTGCCGGGTGGAGCCGCACCACCCTACGGGATTCGACGGCTCATACATATCGAAATCTCAACGGCACCGGGCTCTCCCCAGGATTACAATATTGCGTTGTCATTCCTAAAATAAAGAGACCCATGAAGAACATCCTCGCTCCTCTCATGCTGTTCGCGGCCGTCGGCGTCGCGCAGGCCGAACCAGCCAATGTCGCCCAGCTCCAGGCCATGTCCAAGCGCTTCGCGCCGGTCGAGCTGCGTGCCGATACGTCGAAGCTGTCGAAAGGCGACCGCGCCGCCGTCGTCAAGCTGATCGAAGCGGCGAAGATCATCGACACCCTGCAGCTGCGCCAGCGCTGGTCCGGCAACGAAGCGCTGTGGGCCGCCCTGCAGAAAGACACCACCGACTTGGGCCGCGCGCGCCAGAACGCGTTCTGGCTGAACAAGGGCCCGTGGTCGGGTCTCGACGACAACCAGTCCTTCATGCCTGCGGAGTACGCCGGCATCAAGATCCCGGCCAGGAAGCCGGCCGGCGCCAATTTCTACCCGGAGAACGCCTCCAAGGCCGCACTGGAAAGCTGGATGAACGCGCTCCCGGCCGCGCATAAATCGGACGCGCAGTGGTTCTTCACCGTGATCCGCACCGGCCCTGACGGCAAGTTCACGACCGTGAAGTATTCGGACGAATACCGCGCCGACCTGGAAAAGCTCGCCAAGCTGCTGCGTGAAGCCGCCGCATCCACCGACAACGCCTCGCTCAAGAAATTCCTGACGCTGCGCGCCGATGCCTTCCTGAGCAACGATTACCTGGCCTCGGACTTCGCCTGGATGGACCTCGATTCGCCGGTCGACATCACCATCGGCCCGTATGAAACCTATAACGACGAGCTGTTCGGCTACAAGGCTGCCTTCGAGGCCTATGTCAGCATCCGCGACCAGAAGGAAACGCAGAAGCTCGACTTCTTCGGCAAGCACCTGCAGGAGCTGGAAAACAACCTGCCGGTCGACAAGCAGTACCGCAACCCGAAGGTCGGCGCGATTGCCCCGATGGTGGTGGTCAACCAGGTGTATGGCGCCGGCGACGGCAACATGGGCGTGCAGACCGCCGCCTACAACTTGCCGAACGACGAGCGCGTGATCCGCGAGCGCGGCTCCAAGCGCGTGATGCTCAAGAACGTCCAGGAAGCCAAGTTCAAATCGACGCTGCAGCCGATCTCGAAGCTGGTGCTGAGCCCCGCGGACCAGAAGGACCTCGATTTCGATTCCTTCTTCACCCACATCCTGGCGCACGAGATCATGCACGGCCTCGGCCCGCACCATACGAAGAAGGACGGCAAGGAATCGACCCCGCGCCAGGACCTGAAGGACACCTATTCGACCATCGAGGAAGCCAAGGCCGACATCACCGGCCTGTGGGCGCTGGGATATATGATGGACAAGGGACTGCTGAAGGACGGGCTGGGGCAGGGCGTGCTTGCGGAGCGCAAGCTGTACAACACTTTCCTGGCCTCGAGCTTCCGCACGCTGCACTTCGGCCTGACTTCGTCGCACGCGCGCGGCATGGCGATCCAGGTGAACTACCTGCTCGACAAGGGCGCCTTCGTGGCGAAAAGCGACGGCACTTTCGCGGTGGACTTCAAGAAGATCAAGGGGGCCGTCATCGACCTCGACCGCGAGTTCCTGACCATCGAAGCGACCGGCGACTATGCCCGCGCGAAGGCGATGATGGACAAGTACGTGGTGATCCGCCCCGAAGTGCAGAAGGCGCTCGACCGCCTGAAAACCTCGGTGCCGAACGATATCCGCCCGGCCTTCACAACAGCAGCAGCGTTAACGAAATAAGGCGCCTGTGGTCTTTTCGGCAGTGTTGTTGGAAACCGCGCAACAGTGCTGCCGGATTTACCTAAGTTGATGTGGTCGCCAGGACAATTGGTACATACGCCATGATATAGTCGAGATATTGCTACTGGGAAATTATTGCGCCTGTGTGCGCCGATCCCGGTAGTTGACTTCGAGTATAGACATGACAAACAAGCCCCTGACCATCGGCGCCCGCCTGGCTCTCGGCTACGGCGCCTTTTTCCTCCTGATGATCGTCCTGTCGGTGCTGGCCGCCGGCCGCGTCGTGGAGATCGACCGCGCCCTCAACCACATCAACGACGTCACCAGCGTCAAGCAGCGCTATGCGGTCAACCTCCGCGCCAGCGTGCGTGACCGCGCGATCGCATTGCGCGACGTGGTCCTGGCGCCCAACGCGGCGCACACCGCCGCGCCGATCGGCCTGATCAAGACCCTGGACGATAATTACGCCCGTTCGGCCTCGCCGATGGACGCGCTGTTCCATGAGCTGCCGGATATCTTGCCGGCCGAAAAGGACGCGCTGGCAGCCATCAAGGAACAGGAACGCCGCACCCGGCCGCTGATCGACCGCGTGGTGGCGCTGCACGCCGCCGGCCAGGTGGCGGAAGCGACGGCGCTGCTGTCGCAACAGGCCGCGCCTGCCTTCGTCGACTGGCTTGCCAGCATCAATGGTTTCATCGAGCTGCAGGAGAAGCTCAACAATGAACATGCCGCGGGAGCGCGCCGCCTGGCGTCCGGGTTCTCCGCATGGATGGTGTTGCTGTGCCTGTGCGCCCTCGTGACCGGCGCTTTCGCCGCCTGGTATATCGCGCGCGGCCTGAGGCGCCAGTTCGTCCGGGAAGCGTTGGCAACGCGCCGCACCGATGCGCCAGTGTCCCAGGTGATCGAGACGATGGCGGCGCTCAGTGCATCGTCAAGCAAGATCGTCGACATCATCGGCGTGGCCGATGGCCTCGCGTTCCAGGCCAATATCCTCGCCTTGAATGCGGCGGTCGAAGCAGCCAGGGCGGGCGGGCAGGGCAAGGTTTCCCAGACCGTGGCAACGGAAGTGCGCCAGCTTGCCCAGCGCTCCGCCGCCGCGGCAAGGGACATCCGCGAACTGGTCGGCAGCTCGGCCGAACACGTCGAGGCGGGCGCCCGGCTGGTCGACGAAGCCGGATCGAGGATGGACGATATCGCCGCCGCGATGCGCCGTCTTATCGAGCTCATGGGTGAGACGGGGCATGCCGCTGCGGGCGAAGGCATGCATGCCGGCCAGGTTGGCGGCGCCATCGGGCACATGAATGAAGCTGTCTGCCACAACGCGGTGCTGGTGCAGCAGGCGACCGCCGCCGCGACCGCTCTGGAGGCGGAAGCCGATCGGCTGGCGCAGTCGGTGGGCGAGCTCCGGGTGGATAAGGCGCAACAGCCGGAACCACGGCCCGCCCTGGTCGGACTCTCCGATTGCTGAGCAACAATGATTGACCGATAAGGCTCGCTTCCGTGGCCTGAATATGTGATTGATAAGGGCCGCTTCCGCGGCCCTTATGCTTTTGGACACAGCGCAATATATTCCTCCAGGCAGGGCTTAACCTCGGTCTAGAATTGCCGTTAGGCATTTCATTATCCCTGGGAGAATCATCATGTCCAAGCCCCTGCTGCCGCTGCTCGTTACTGTCCTGCTGGCTGCATCCATCCATGCGCCGTCGATTCAAGCGGCCGAGCTGACCGCACTGGAACAGCGCTGGCTCAGCGCCGCCGGTCCGGTGCTGGCCTATTCCCAGAAGATGAAGCTGCCGCTCGACATCACCGTGCAACCGCAGCCCCGTCCCGGCGACGTGCCGCTGGCGATGGGCTTCGACAAGGGACGGTGCAAGCTGGTCCTGTCGCTGCGTAACAACCCGGACGCCGAGACCGTGCTGGCCGGCATCCCGGAGGCCGCGCAGGGCGCCCTGATCGAAGCAATGGCGGCGCACGAGATCGCGCACTGCTGGCGTTATGCCCAAGGCGTCTGGCATGCGCTGCCGGCCGGTTTCGAGGAAGTGGGCGAGGAAACGGCGGCCGATGTGTCGATGCTGAAGGCCGCCAGGGCGATGCGCGAAACGCGCCGCGAAGAAGGCTATGCCGACCTGGTCGCACTGGCCTGGACGCGCCGCAGCAACCCGGACGAGTACGCGCGGGTCTATCGCTGGCTGTCCGGCGTGCGTGACCGGGTGACCGTGCCGCGCAGCGGCCATGACACCCGTGTCTGGGTGCGCCTGGCCAAAGACGGCAGCGGTTTCGGCGCCGCAACCGCGCCTTTCGACGATGCCGCCGGCCTCTGGCGCGAAGGCTTGCTCGACGACGAATGAGCGCCGGTGCCGGCCAATACGGCTGGGCTGGCGTACGTACAAATTGATGTTTTATCGACAAGTGTACGTTGTCGCACAGATGGTGTCGGGTAGGGGGCGTTTAATGGACGCTGTCACAACAACCGACTATAAAGGGACACCATCATGAACAAGCTCCTCGCCACCCTGCTGGCCACCGCCGTTGGCGCAACGATCGCCGCAGCCCCTGCTTTTGCCCAGAAATCTGATACCGCAGGCTATCGCACTGCGATGGACAAGATCGCGGCCGACCACAAGGCAGCCAAACAGAAATGCGACGCGCTCAAGGATGAAGACGTCTGCGAAGAGCAGGCCGACGTGATGCGCGCGCGCGCCGAAGCCGATGCCGTCGCCAAGTACGACAACACCCCGGCCAACCGCGATGCCGCCCGCCGCAAGCTGGCCGAAGCCGAGTATGAACTGGCCGAAGAAAAATGCGACACCATGAAGGGCAACCAGAAGGACAGCTGCATGGCCACCGCCAAGTCGGCGCGTACCGCCGCGCTGGCCAACACCAAAGCCAGCCGCGACACCGCCATGGGCCGTAGCGCCGCCGGCGCCACCGCTGCAGGCGCTGCAGCCGCTACTAAAGCAGATACGAAGGCCGATACCGATGGCGGCCTGATCGCCAGCACCGACACCAAGGATCCGGTGAAAGCCGCTGCCGTCGAGAAATGCGAACAGCAGGGCAGCAAGACCGCCTGCGTCGTTGAAAACGACAGCCGCAAAGTGGCCACCTCGGCCGAACGCGCCGGCGACAAGACCCGCATGGCAGCCGCCGATGCCGGCGACCGTACCGAAGCAGCAGCAGCCACTGCCGCCGCCAAGACCGAGCGTGCAGGCGAGCGTGGCGTCGCCAACGTGTCCGATGCCATGATCACCACCAAGGTCAAGGCCGGCCTGGTCAAGGCGCCGAACACCAGCGCATTGGCCATCAAGGTCGAGACCGAAAAAGGCGTGGTCATGCTGAGCGGCTTTGCCGAGTCGAAAGCGGAAGTCGAGCGTGCCGAGCAAGTCGCCAAGGGCGTCGAAGGCGTGACCCGCGTCAAGAACTCGATCAAGGTCAAGTAATCGGGTAGGCGGGCCGCTTTCCGGTCCGCTCCCCGAAGCCTGCAGGATCCAAGCCCGAACGATTGCCGTTCGGGCTTTTTCGTTTGCGCAAGGTGGTACCGAGAACGGCCGGGCCCGTCTGATACCGGGGGTATAATGCCCGCGTGAACAAACTCGAAGCTTTCGGATACATTGCCGCCCAGGCCGCGCGTGGGGAAATCACCTTTCCCACCAGCGTGAACGCCGTGCTGCGCCTGCAGCTGGCGCTGGAGGATCCCGATTGCCATGTGGAGGAAGCGATCCGGCTGGTGCTGTCCGAACCGCAGCTGGCGGCACGTACCGTGGCCATGGCAAACACCGCCGCCTTCGGCGCCGGTGGCGTGCAGGTGACCAATGTGCGCGCGGCCGTGCTGCGCATCGGCTACCGCCGCCTGCGCGGGCTGGTCGCCGCCCTGATGGTGCGCCAGTTCGGCCACCGCATTGCCGATCCGGTGCTGCGCGCCAAGGCCGAGCAGCTGTGGGCGCACACGGCCTATGTCGCGGCCCTGGCCCAGGTGCTGGCGCGCCGCGTCACCCGTGTCGATCCGGATACCGCGCTGTTCGCCGGCATCGTGCATGAAGTCGGCGGCTTTTATTTGCTGTCGCGCGCCGACGAATTCCCCGGCCTGCTGGAGGACGACCCTGAGAACTGGGGCGCGCTATGCGAAGACGTGGTCAGCGCCGAAGTCATCCGCAAGCTGTCGATCCCGGCCGACGTGGCAGGGGCCATTGCCGCGCTACGCGACGGCGTCCTGAACCCTGAGCCGCATACGCTGCTCGACACCTTGCTGCTGGCGAACCGCTATGCGACGGTCGCGTCGCCGCTGGGCGCAGGCGAGGATCGACTGGATGCCGGTCCGCTCGACGCCGCCATCGTGCGTGCGCTGCTCGACGAGGCGGCGGACACGGCCCAGGCACTGGGCGACGCGACCCTGGTCTGAGATTCGCGGTATGTCAGGCAGCGGCTGGTGCCGGAGCGCGCCCCTGCACCAGCATGAGCAGCGCCAGCAGCACGCCGGACAGCGCCAGCCCGGCCGCCACCCACTGCGGCGACGCATACGAATAGCCGAGAGTCAGCGGAATCCCGCCAAGGAAGGCGCCCAGGGCGTTGCCGACATTGAATCCCGACTGGCCCAGCGACGAGCCCAGCATTTCTGCCTCGCGCGAATGCTCGATCAGCAGCATCTGGATCGGCGGACCCAGCGCCAGCGCATTGGCGCCGGTGGCAAAGGCCAGCACCAGCATGGCCGTCTGCGATGTGGCAAACAAGCCATTACACAGCAGCAGGGCGGTCATGCTCGCCAGGAGCATCACGATCGCCGGCAGCGGCGCCACCCGGTCGGCCAGTTGGCCGCCCAGCAGCACGCCCACCGTCATGCCGACCCCCACCACCGTCATCACCATCGGAATGGTCGATGGCTGGAACCGCGTGACCTCGGTCAGCAGCGGCGCGATATAGCTGAAGAAGGCAAAGAAACCGCCAGTACCGATCGAGGTAATGGCCAGCGCCAGCCACAGGGCGCGGCTGCGGAAGATCCGCAAATCCTGCATCAGGCGGGTACGCGGCTTGGGCGCGATGTGCGGCACCCATTGGCGCAGCCTCAGGACGGTGATCACGCCGATTGCCGCCACCACCAGGAACACCGCCCGCCAGCTCAGGTTATGCCCCAGCCAGGTCCCGGCCGGCACCCCGATGACGTTCGCCAGGGTCAGGCCGGTAAACATGGTCGCCATCGCCGCCGCAACCTTGCCTTCATCGGCCAGGCGGCTCGCCACGACTGCCCCGACGCCAAAGAAGGCGCCATGCGGCAAGCCCGCCATGAAGCGCGACAGCATCATCACCTCGAAGTTCGGCGCAAAGGCCGACATCGCATTGAACACCGTGAACATCAGCATGAACCAGACCAGCACGCTGCGCGGCGGCCGGTGCGCCAGCAGGCTGACCAAGGTCGGCGCGCCGACCACGACGCCCAGTGCGTAGGCGGTGATGAGGTAACCCGCTTGCGGGATGCTGATCTGCAGGCCGTTGGCGATGTCGGGAAGGATGCCCATGATGACGAATTCGGTCATGCCGATGCCGAAACCACCGAGGGCGAGGGGAACGAGGCTTTTCTTGATCAAAATAAGGGGGGGGGAAGGGCAGGCTGGAGCGGCACTATAGCGGCTGGCGCGCGTGCAGTCCGCTTTCCTGTCGTGATGACAGGTATAGCGTGGGGAGATGAGCGGGTAGCTACTCGCCTGCTTGCTCGTCCATCCTTGGCCAGGCGATGCGGCCATGGCCGGCGTTGTCGAGCCGCAGGCGCAGCGCGGCGGCGTCCTGCACAGGCAGGCTGAAGTCGAACAGTACCTCGTCGCCGTGGGCGACCTGGTCGAGGCTGGCGCCGGCCGCGTCGAGTTCCCTGCGCACCATGCCTTCCAGCGCATAGGGCGCCGTGCAGCGCAGCTGCTGCAGCTTGATGATCGGCACCTTCTGCGCTTGCAGCAAGGCTTGCGCCACGCTGTCCGTATAGGCACGCACCAATCCGCCTGCACCCAGCTTTACGCCGCCGAAATAGCGGACCACGGTGGCCAGTACGCCTTCCAGGTCCTGGTGGCGCAGCACGTCGAGCATCGGGCGGCCCGCCGTGCCGCTCGGCTCGCCATCGTCGACTGCGGCCGACTGGCCGCCTGCCAGCAACGCCCAGCAGACGTGCGCGGCGCCCGGATGCTGGGCGCGCAGGCCGGCCACGACCTGCTGGGCGCCGGCACGGTCGGGCATCGGCTGGACGCAAGCGAGGAAGCGGCTCTTCTTGATGACGAGTTCGAAGTGGACGGGAACGGCGATGGCGTAGGGCATGGACGGTTATCGGTGTCGCGCGGCGACATGCCGACGCCGTGACGGGACAGTGATCGGCAAGATAAAAACAAAAAAGGCGTCACGATTTCTCATGACGCCTTCATTGCAGAATCTTGGTAGGCCGTGCGGGATTCGAACCTGCGACCAACGGATTAAAAGTCCGCTGCTCTACCAGCTGAGCTAACGACCCAAGGAAGCCAAGATTATAGCGGCGTTTGCGCGAATATCCAAGTGCTTCGTTTCATTGTTATGAAAATTCGCGTGATTTACCTCGGCTTTTCGTTCAGGTCGCAACTTCCTTGTCTTCTGCCTGCACCTCGCGCATCGAGTGCGGTTCCAGCTTTTCCGCTTCCACATTATTGCGGATGAACAGGCCCCAGGTTGCGAGGATCGCAGCGGCTGCCAGGCCGACCGATGCCGAATGCAGCAGGTATTCCGGCTTGCTGTGCATGAACTGGAACACCCCGATCAGGCATTCGATCGACAGCGATACCACCACCACGATCAGGAAACGCGACAGGAAGCGCCGCACGCGGGTAGGGGAACTGATGTTGACCGAGCGCTGGACTTCTTCCTCGAGCACCGTCTGGCCAAGCTCGAGCGAGGCGACCGCAATGGTCAGCAGGCCGATGCACTCGAGGATGAGTTCGAAGCGGTCGCGGACCTTGAACTCCGCGCGGGGATCGAGGGCGCCCCAAGTCTCCACCCCGGCCATGATGATCAGGCCAAGGCCGCAGATGAAAAACAGGCCGACGATCAGCATGTAGCCGACAAGGAAAATGTTCTGGATGTATTTCATAGCCCGATACCGAGATGTAAGTTGCAATAATTTTAACTGTTTTCTGCGCTTTGGCTGCGTCCGGTAGGCGGTGCGCTGTCTTAAGCGTCCGGCGGATGACACGACGCAAGAATTGCTGTCGAGACTGCTTATATCGTGATGCCTTCGGCCGCCGTCCGGTGCGCCGGGCACCATTCCCACAAGGAGTTGCACCGCTCATGAGCACTGCGCTGACGGACCAGATTGTTGCTGCGTTGGCGGAGTTCAGCAGTGCGAGCCGCTTGTACGCGCTCAGGATCGGCGATGACGACGACACCAGCCTGCTGGTCGAAGCCTTCGTTGCCGAAGACGGGATACAGGAAGTCGGCACGCGCGACGTGATCGCGCTTTCAACTGACGCCTACCTTGACCCCGCGACGCTGCTCGGCCAGGCTGCGGCGCTCGAGATCAGCCTGGCCGACGGGACGCGCGAGCGCTTTGCCGGCGACATCAGCGAAGCCGCCATGCTCGGCAGCGATGGCGGCCTTGCCCGCTACCGCGTGCGGATGTCGTCATGGCTATGGCGGCTGGAGCATGTGCGCAATAGCCGGGTCTGGCAGGACAAAAGCGTCATCGAGATCATCGACGCGGTATTCGATGCCTACCTGCCGGCCGCACGCTGGCGCTGGAGCAAGGACACCGCGTCCTTCATGGCGGATGCCGTACCGCGCAGCTATTGCTGCCAATACCGCGAATCCGACCTCGCCTTCGTGCAGAGGTTGCTGGCTGAAGAAGGCCTGTGCTGGCGTGTCGAGCAGACCGTGGATGGTCCGGGGCTGGTGCTGTTCGCCGACAGCAGCCAGGCCAGCGCCATACCGGAAGACGCCAGCAGCGCGGCCAATGTGGGCATTCGCTTTCACGGAGCGCGAGCAATGGAGGAGTCCGACACCATCCAGTCCCTGACGGCGCAACGGCGTTTGCATGCTTCTCTGACGAGCGTGCTCAGCTACGACTACAAGGCCAGGCAGGTCGTTGGCGCCAGTTCGCCGTCTCACTATCCCGGCGGCAGCAAGCTGCCTGAGCTCGAATCCTCTGACGTGCCTGGCCAGTACGCCTACGCCGACTGGCAGCAGGCGCAGCGCTATGCCGACTTGCAGATGCAGGGACAGGAAGCGCGCGGCCAGCTCTGGCAGGGCCGCTCGACGGTGCGCACGCTGCGGGCGGGGACGCAAATGCAGGTAATTGGCGCGCCGCTCCAGCAGCTGGGCGAGTCGGCGTCGTTCACGGTGCTGCGGGTAGTAAGCATCGGCGTCAACAACATGCCGCCGGCTGCGCAGCATGCCCTCGCCGAGCTGTTCGGGCCGATTCCGGAGTTGCTTGAAGACGTCGTCGGCGCGGATGTGTCGCCGGAGCTTGCGCTGGCGATTGCCCAAGCCCGCGAGACTGGCTATGCGAACTGCTTCGATGCGCTTTCTTCCGGGCTTATCTGGCGTCCTTCCTTGGCCGGCGGCGTCGGACATATGTCGTCGAAACCTACTGCATTTGGTGCGCAGAGCGCGATTGTCGTTGGCGCCGGGGGCAGTGACCAGGCCGACGGTGCGGACGAGCTGTATTGCGACCGGCTGGGACGGATTCGTATCCGGTTCCACTGGCAGGACAGCGGGGATGCGACCTGCTGGGTACGCGTTGCGCAGCGTTCGGCTGGCGGGGGGATGGGTCACCATTTTCTTCCCCGTATTGGGCAGGAGGTATTGGTGCAGTTCCTGGAGGGGGATATCGACCGGCCGCTGATTGTCGGGGCGCTGTACAACGGGCAGGGGGAGGGTGGTGTTTTGCCTACGCCGGGTGGACGGCGCGACGGCGAGGCAGATATCTCCTGTTTCGAGGCTGCACACGATCACGCGACGTCGGGGCAGGGGAATCTCGCGGGTGGGAACAGCCCGGTGTGGCATGGCGCGTCGGCGGATAGTGCGGGGCATCGGAATGCAACGGCGCAGTGGGGGATACGCAGCAAGGAGTTTGGTGGGGGGTATGGGTATTCGCAGTTGCTGTTCGACGATACGGATGGGCAGGGGCGGGTGCAGCTCAGGAGTACGTATGCGGGGAGTGAGTTGAACCTTGGTCATTTGATTCACGCTGCCGACAATTATCGAGGGAGCGTGCGGGGGCTTGGGGCGGAGCTTCGGACGGATGCGTATGGGGCAGTGCGGGCCGGGGCGGGGTTGCTGGTGTCGAGTTACAAGATCAAGCATGGATCGGCGGCTCGGGATCCAATCGGTGAGAACGCTGCTGGGGCGGCATTGTTGAAGCAAGCAGTAGCCTTAGCAGACGCGTTTAGCTCGGCTGGCAAGACTCATCAAACCGTGGGGCTGGCGGCTCATCTAGGGACGGCGAAGGCAAACGAAAGCGTGCTGGATACCAAGGCCGCGCCGCTGAAGGCGATGTCGACGGGTTTGTCTGGAATGACCGCGACAATAGATCTTGACGCTGCGCTTGCTGACGCCACTGCAAAAAATACCCGGGCGGGCGATGAGAAGGTTCCGGGTTCGACGGACCCGTTGGTCGCGATCTCGGCAATCGAAGGTTTTGCTGCGAACGCTGGGCAGAGTGTGCAATTGGCGAACGGTGAAGCCACTGTCGTCATCAGCGGCCAGGATACTCAGCTAGTGACGGGGGCACAAATGCGGCTTCAATCGAAGCAAGCCATTGGAATACTAGGTGGTGCAGTGAAGCCGGGTGAGATCGGCATGGGACTGCAACTTATCACGGCAAAGGATGCAGTCGATGTTCAGTCGCAGGCTGATGAGTTAAAGGTAAATGCCAAAAACGAGTTGAGTGTCGTCAGCGTCAGCGCTAATGTCGACTTTGCAGCTGTTAAAAAGATCAGCCTTACTACTGCGGGCGGAGCCAACGTCACGATTGACGCCGGAAATATCGTGGTGAGCTGTTCCGGAAAAATTAAGGTACATGCAGGAAAGAAGAGTTTTGTCAATTCGGGCGACATAAGCTATCCGATTCCCGTTTTGCCACGCAGTGTATGCGTTGAGTGTCTAAAAAAATCCCTCGCTGCAGGACCTGCATTTTCAATGGTTGAATAAGTATGCTCATTGATAGTTTTTCCCTAGATTGTATTGAGAAACTTCGCAGTCGCGCATCTAACCTTCCGCCCGCATACTCGATCTATATGTTGGTAGATGGTGCATTTAGAGAAGGAATTCATAAGATCTTTCCCGACGAAGAAAAAAGAATTCTATTCGATTTGTTGCCAAGTTGCAGTACGAAAACACGAGACGTTTCTCCTTTCTTGATCGGATTCAATCCCCTTGATAAAAGGATTGGTGTCCTATTGGGGCGCTGTAGCGGCTGGCCTATGGTTAGCGCTATAGAGACTACAGAAAGTTTGTCCGTACTATCAATTCGATTGGCTGCATGGTGTATTGTTGAAGCAGATAGCAGCCGATTCAATTTTAGATTCGCTGACACGCGTAGAATTCCTGCAATTTTCAGAGTTCTTACTTCCAAACAAAAGGCCAGTTTCTTAGGTCCTGCCGCCAATTGGTCCTTTATCCGCAGAGATGGTGAGTGGGAAATTATCGTTATAAGGGAGCAGTCTTATCAGCCTCACCCTCCAATCTCCGATCCCTGCCTCGAAATATCACAGTTCAATGCGTTGATAGAGGATAGCCGTGCTGATGAGATACTTGCCGTGATGGCATATCGCGGCGAAAAGCCCGGCAGAGCCTCTGGACGGATATGGGGCTCGATAGTGGCCGCGCTAAAAATCTCGGTGAGAGCTAATTTGACCGATGTCGATACGGTCGAATGGGCGATTTGGTATGCAAATAATCATCATGATGAAGTCGAGGCGAAATTGCCGATCATGCTGCAAGAGTGGGTGAATATGCACTGCATAATTGAACGCGATGGCGAATGTGCTTCGGAACCCTTATCTGGCTAGAGATATCTGTGTCATTCTTTAAAAGCAGCATTTAAATTTTTGATTTCGAGATATTTGACTCAGGATTGCTAGATGAAAAAACTATCTGTTCTATGTGTTTGCATGCTGCATATCTCACTGCTGTCGGCTGCTGAGCAAAAAACAGTAGGGGTGAATCTGCATGGAGTTAATTATAGCGAAAACACGTTTCGATTCTTTGTCATGGACCCTACAGTCCCGACGTCAAGCAGCGGGGGGGAGTTGGTTGACCCGTTTGGCGCTGGAGGCATAACTTGCTGTGCGACGCTCCCAAAGAATTGGCGGCCTGGTACAAAATTGGAGATAAGAACAATCCATTGGCTAAAGACTAGCCGTAATGGTGAAAGCCAGGAAATTCATCAAGTTCACCAAGTGGACGTTCCTCGTTACGCAAGCGGAAAACCTGGAGAGCTTTGGATATTGCGTAGAGCTGATGGAAAGATTAGTGCAGTCTCAAGTGATTTCGAGCCTAATCATCCAAACTGGCCTGGTGAAATAAAAGGTTGGCCAATTCCTTCGCTTGAACATAGGCGAGAGAGATGGGCAATTTCCAAGAAGCATGAGGAGGCAGGGGTTAATGCTGCCGTTTCATTGTTAAATGGGCTACAAAAATCTCCTATTGCGACTGCTGGGAGAATATGGAAAACCGAAAAACAATACAGTCCAGAAGATGTGGCGGGTTTCACCGGGCCGAGCGATCCAAAATACATTGCAGCTGTAAAAAAGAGAATTGAACAGGGACTAGCCGAGACAAGGCAGCGACTTAATGAAATTATGGAAGCTCGGCCATGACAGCGTCTTTATGTGATTTAGTTCCCCCTGAATTCACTCAAGCCGAAGATTTTAAAAAGTTTTTCGGAGATGCTGGTGCTTATTATATCAAGCGTAAATGGGAGTCACGCGAGATGCTGGGGCGCACCGATCCTAAAAAATCATGCGATACGAATCTATTTTTTGGTTTCTTTTTTGATGGAACCAAGAACAATTACCGGAATGCGGTAGCGGGAAATGACTTCTCAAACGTTGCGCATCTATACAATTGTTATCCGGGAGAAAGCGTAAAAGGAGTTCTTGGCGAGGATTCCGACTGGAGGCATGAACCCGCCCAGCATGAACATTTTTTCAAGATATACATTCCCGGTGTAGCTTCTCCATTCTCACTTGTCAATGACACAGGAGTGGGCGACGATTTGACATTAGGGGCAGCATTTGGCAGATTTGGCGAGCGACGTATAATCTGGGCACTAGTTCAAGCGATAAATAACGTACACCGCTACTTCCATAAGAAAACTCTCGTTGAGAAATCTGATCTTGATGATATGTATAAGCGAGTTGTGCTCAACAAAAATGCTCGACGCTTGTTGAGCGAATCAACGCCATTATCAAAGCCGATTAATAATGTCAGGTCCGCCGCGCCAGATCGCGACACTACGGCATTCATTTATTTCCAGTATCTCTTGCAAAGGCTGCATTCGGCCGTGTCACAACACTGGCAAGATAATCGCACTGGCATTCCGAAAAAAATCGACCCTGCAATTGTTAAGACTATACACATATCGATTTTTGGATTTTCGCGCGGCGCGACCCAAGCTCGAGCGTTTACTAACTGGTTACATTCCATCTGCGCATTGGATTCTCATATTCTAGGGAAGAAGAACGGCCTCACGCTCGGCGGGTTCAATGTACAGTTTGATTTTCTAGGAGTATTTGATACGGTGGCTTCCATCGGCGCAGGTAATACACTGGGAAATAGTATTTTTGGTCGACAGCTCGATGGGCACAGCGCGTGGGCAGACTCAGAGGACAGTTTGCGCATACCTTCAGGACTCCAGTGTTTGCATCTTGTAGCTGCACATGAGGTTAGGAGAAGCTTCCCGTTGGATTCGATCTCCGTAGGCGGTGTAATCTCAACGGGTTGCCAGGAAATTGTTTTGCCCGGGGCCCATTCTGATGTCGGTGGCGGGTATGGGCCAAGTGAGCAGGGTAAGGGAGTAGAGGCGAAAGGTGCCGACATGATGTCGAGAATTCCGCTTCTAATGATGTATAAAACAGCACGTTTGAGCGGTGTACCATTGAAGCTCGAGCATGCTAATGAAGAAGCGAAGAAAGGCTTTCGAGTCACGCCCAAAACAATTTCTGATTTCAATGCATATATTGCGACATGTGTCGAGAAGCAGGGTCCAATTCATAAAATCATGCGCGAACATGGAAGAAAGTACATTGAGTGGAGAACTTTTCGAAAGCTCAGTGGAAAGGGATCGATAGTGAAGATTCCGAGCTTCGCCCGCGCGTCAACGTTACATCAAAACGATATTCATAGCGCGAGTATTGAGTTTGAGCAAGAGCTCGGGGCATTTGTTCAATGGTTCAAGGAAAGGGGCGCGCGCTATTTCTCGCATGTGCAGAAGCCCGGCTTTGACAATGAAGAAAAATCCGAATGGAAAGAGATCGCTAGATGGTGGAATGAAAACGCTATGCCTACGACACCGGTTATTCAATTCTTTGATGAATATATCCATGATTCCCGCGCTTCATTCAAGCTTGATGGCGCAGATAATGCTAATGACTTGCGTCGCGATTTAAGCGAGTGGCTGAAAAGGAAGAAGTTTGCTCAAAGTCAAAATGATCCTCGAGGCGAGAGAGCTATGGCAAACCTCGATGGTTTAGATCCTGCGAAGCGGAAGGCTGCTGACGATTTTAGTAAAACTGGGAAGATTCCCCGTATGGTTAATAGCGGCCGCGAGCCGATGGTTTACCCAGTTTATGCAGGCTATCTTAGATTTCGAAAAATTTATGGGGGTTCTGATGAGGTATTACTCGGATCTGTAACGGAGAACCTAGATAGCGATCGGAAATTTGCGTAACTCCCCAGATCATGTTTTCAAAAAAAAAGGCGCTACGATCACTCGTAACGCCTTCTTGGCTACTGCTAAATTCGTGGTAGGCCGTGCGGGATTCGAACCTGCGACCAACGGATTAAAAGTTCCTGAAGCAGCCCCTATTGCGTTGTGGTTCCTAGGCGTTCCCGTATCCGTTGCTGTAAGGACTTCCTTGCCGCGCCTGATTCATTGCCGAATGTCTCGTTTTTATTCAGTTCGACCCGACCTTGACGGTGATGGATGCCGCTTGACCCTGATGTATCTTGCTTCGACCAGAGAGCGACCAGACGCCGTCTTCAATGCTGCTGGGCGCATCCAGTTTGCCGATGAGCGATGTTGTTGATGACGTGTTCGCCGACAATTTGCACACCCTGCACACCAGAATCGGAAGATGAACGCAGGTTTGCTATCTATCTCAGAACAGATTTCGACCTGCCGAAATTCCAGATCTACTTCATGTCGCCACTGCTTGTTCAACTAGCGCATCCGCCAGCTTTTTTTGGTGTTGGTCAGCAGTTGTGATGCGAGACATTAGTTGGTCGCATATTTCCAAAAATTCTTGCATCTTGGCGACTATGCGCGGTTGTTCTTTTTGAGGCGGAATGGCGACTATCAACTCTGATACATCTGATACCTTCAAATTTGGTTGTAATCCTGAATTCCCAAATTTATCTTGATATATCTTTAAAACATGAGGACTCTTTAGGAATGTAAATAAATATCTATTCAATATTTCGCAATTTGGTTTTATTGCGGCAACTCGCTGATTTAGGAGTGAATTATTGTAGCTTGGCGGGCATTGACTTATTTTTAGTCCGGTTGAGATGTAGGGTCGCGTTAGAGCTAATATTAAATCACCCTCATTTACAATATATCGAGGATACTCAATTTTAAAATTTTCAGGTAGGTAATCGCTCGATTCTATAAATTCATAAACTCCAGCGTTTGTGATTTTTATTACTTTTGCTCCTGATTCGTTGTTGAAATCCTCGCTATTGAAGCCATGCCCAGAGAGTATCGTGGCGATGTTGGATAAACGACTCCATGCCCATCCAGGTGGCAACTCAAATGGCTCTTGATCCTCAGGAGTCGCAACCTGCGGTTTGTCCTTCCTAATCTTGCCTTCCGCAACCAATTTAGATTTTTCAGCCTGTATGCGTTTGAGTAATTCGCTGGCTGGTTCATCGTTGGCGTCTTGTGCTACCAGTTTCCCCATGACCGCCAGTTGCAGCAAGGCTTGTTTGAGCGCGTCGATGCTTGCTTCAGTGGTGAACAAGGTGCCGAAATGCGCTGCGATGCGTTGCCAGTTGGCGTTGAAGTCAGCTGCGCTTTGCGATTGTGTGATCGTGCCTAGCAGGTAGCTGACGAGTTGTTCGTGGGCGTCGGCGGCGTCGCTGTGCTGGGCTTCCAGTTGGTCGCACAGGGCCATCAGTTCATCGACTTTGGCGACGATGCGATGCTGTTCAGCGAGTGGCGGAATGGCAAAGAAAAGAGGTCTTAGTTTTGCAAGAGAAATATTGGCAATATTGGTCGTCTGACTTGCACTGTCAATAAGGGCTTCTCGTGTGTGAGGTGTTCTTAGGAGTGCCATTACAAAACGAGGTTCAATTAGATATGGCCTCAGGACTCCCAAAAAGCCGCCGAACGAAGTCCTTTGGTTAATCGTTGAGCCAACCAATGCGACTTTTCCGACTAACTCCCTGCTATTCGCCATGGACATCACAATATCTCTGGGCATTAGTATTTGGTCGTCGCGGGAAACAAATTCTTCGCGGATATACAAAATATCGTGCCATTCAATTTGATCTTGAACATTAGACGTCCTTAAACATGCGACTCGCCCATCTGCAGGCACCTTGGTTTTTTCACTGCCTGGGAAGGTGATGCCCCGAATTATGTCGACGACATTGCCTAATCGTGAATAAGCCCAGCCAGTTGGCAAGGTGAATGGCATTTCTTCAACGACATCTTGATCAAGCAATTTGCCATTCTTAATTTTGCCTTCATCAAGGAGTTTGGCCTTTTCAATCTGTATTCGTTTGAGCAACTCGCTGGCCGGTTCGTCGTTAACGTCCTGTGGAACTAACTTGCCGCGCACAGCGAGTTCAAGAATCAACTCGCGCATTTTTTTTATGCCATAAACGCCTGCAGCGCTACCGGACGCGCGGCCCCGTCCGGATTTTTTTTCGGTTTCTGCTGCTGTCCAGATGTCGATATGATCGGTCAGCAATTGCTGAATCGCGCTCATGCCTTGACCTCGCGCTGAAGCGCCTCGGTCAGTACGTCTTTAAGTTGTCCGCGTAGCGTGGCGATATCATCCTGCATGGCCTTGTATTGCGCCAGTAGCAGATCGGGGTCGTGGATTTCCTGCTCGCCGATGTGCGGGTTCTTGCAATCGAGGTTGTAGTTGCGTGCCTTGATTTCGTCCAGGCTGACCTTCCACGCCTGTTCGTTCTCGACCCGGTGCTTGAAGCCGTCCGCCTCCGTGCCCCACCACGCTGCCTCGGTATCGAATTCTTCGATCTTCATCGGTTTGGTTTTGTTGTAGCTTTTTACGCCGGGCGGGTAAGGGTGCTCGTAGAACCAGATGTGCTGGGTTGGCGTGCCTTTGCTGAAGAACAGCAGGTTGGTTTTGATGCCCGTGTACGGGGCGAATACGCCATTTGGCAGGCGGACGATGGTGTGCAGGTTGCACTCTTCCAGCAGCTTTTCCTTGATGCGGGTCTTGATGCCTTCGCCGAACAAGAAGCCGTCGGGCAAAACCAGTGCCGCGCGGCCACCGGCTTTGAGCATTTGCATGATCAGCACCAGGAACAGATCGGCAGTTTCGCGGGTACGGAAAGCGGCGGGGAAGTTTGTTTCGATGCCGTCTTCTTCCATGCCGCCGAACGGTGGATTGGTGACGATGACATCGACGCGCTGCTGTGGTCCCCAGCTGATCAGCGGGTAGGATAAGGTATTGTCGTGGCGGATATTGATCGGTACGTCGATGCCGTGCAGGATCATGTTGGTGGTGCAGAGCAGGTGCGGCATTGGCTTCTTCTCGATGCCATGAATGCCCGCTTGCAGTCGGTCTTCATCTTCGACGGTCTTCACATCTTGCTTGCGGATGTGCTCAATCGAGCAGGTCAGGAAACCGCCCGTGCCACAAGCCGGGTCCATCACCTTTTCACCAAGGCGCGGGTTCACCATGCGTACCATGAATTCGGTCACGGCGCGTGGCGTGTAGAACTCGCCCGCGTTGCCTGCGGCCTGCAGGTCGCGCAGCAATTGTTCGTACATGTCGCCAAACAGATGGCGCTCTTGCGCCTTGTTGAAGTCAACGCCTTCTTGAATCTTGTTCACGACCTGCCGGATTAGCTGGCCGGATTTCATGTAGTTGTAGGCATCCTCGAATACGGAGCGGATCACGTAGGCGCGCTGGTCGCCACCTTTTGCTTCCAGTTGTTGCAGGGCGGGGAACATGTCGTTGTCGAGAAACTGTTTGAGCGCTTCGCCGGTCATACCTTCGGCGTCGGCCGCCCAGTTACGCCAGCGGTATTTTTCAGGCAGCGGCGATTTGTAATTGTCTTGCAGCAGTTCCCATTCGCTCTCGCGGTCGTCAAAGATTTTCAGGAAAAGCATCCAGACCAACTGGCTAAGGCGTTGGGCGTCGCCATCGACACCGACGTCCTTGCGCATGATGTCTTGGATGGATTTGATGGTGCTGGAAATACTCATGAAGTGGACGGCTTTACTGTAACGGGTAATGAGGAAAAACTGACAACTATGCGTAGAGGTGCTTCTCTAGCTCGTGCAGGGCGGTAGTATAGCCCTGCTTGCCGCCGAAGGCCGATACCAGCTCGCTGGCGGTGCCCATGTTCTTGAAGGGATCGAGCGTGAGGATCTTGATGTCTTCAATGTTCGCGATACCGGTGTCGGCATATTTTTCGAGCAGTGTTTCGAGCACCTTGCGCGCCTGCTCGCCGTATTTGGCAAAGTAGTTGCGTTTCTTGACGTTGTCGGCGCGCTCGCGGCGAGTCAGCGGCGGTTGGTCGAAGGCAACGTGGCAGATCAGATCGAAGGCGTCGAAATGCTTGCCGACTTCTTCGGCCAGCGGTTCGAGCAGGACGCCATGTTCTTCCAGTTCACGCAGGATCGCGGCCTTGCGTTCGGTCTTGTCCCAGCGGCGCAGGAAGTCATCGAGGGATGAGTAATTCTTGCGAACGGTCTGGCGCGTGTAGTCCTTGAGCGATTCGGTGATTAGCTTGCCTTCTGGGCCGTAATACTGGACACGCTCTGCGACGATGTATACCGTCACATCGCCGAGCACATATTTGACGCGTCCGGGGCCAGGTTCGCCGTCGTCGCCTGGACCGCCGGTGCCGGTATCGGTGCCACCCAGTGGTATTGGCTTGCCGTCTTCGCCTATGACTACTTCTTCTGGATCGTTCTCCGGTGGCACGGGCGATTCATCGCCCTTGGGCTCGTAGATGATCACGGGTTCGCCATCGAACGCGGGATCGGCAAATAGCTCGGTGGCCTTCTTGAAGTCCATGATGGTGAACCAGAACTTGCCGTAGTCCTCGTTGATGCGCGTGCCGCGCCCGATCATCTGCTTGAACTCGGTCATCGACTTGATGTGCTGGTCCAGCACCACCAGCTTGCAGGTCTGCGCATCGACACCGGTTGTCATCAGCTTGGAAGTGGTGGCGATCACCGGGTAGCGCTCTTCAGGATTGATGAAATTGTCCAGCTCTGCCTTGCCTTCGATTTCGTCACCGGTGATGCGCATGACGTATTTTCGGCTTTCCTTGACCCGTTCCGGATTTAGGTTGACCAAGGCTTGGCGCATGCGCTCGGCGTGGTCGATGTCGTCACAGAATACGATGGTCTTGGCGTAGGGATCAGTTGCGGTTAGAAACTCGGTGATCTTCTTGGCGACCAACTCGGTGCGCTGCTTCAGGATCAGCGTGCGGTCCATGTCGATCTGGTTGTACACGCGGTCTTCTATCGCTTGGCCTTTGTCGTCAACCTGGCCCTTGCTGGGACGCCAGCCCTGTACGTCCCTGTCGATGTCAATACGCACAACTTTGTACGGAGCGAGGAAGCCGTCCTCGATACCCTGCTTGAGCGTGTAGCTGTAGACTGGCTCACCAAAATAGACGATGCTCGACACATCCTTCGTTTCCTTTGGTGTCGCCGTCAAGCCGACGTGCGTGGCCGAGGAAAAATAAGCCAGAATTTCTCGCCAAGCCGAGTCTTCCGCAGCGCTGCCGCGATGGCACTCGTCGATCACGATCAGATCGAAAAAATCCGGCGAGAACTGCTTGTAGATGTTTTGCTCTTCCTCGCTGCCAGTGACGGCCTGATACAGGGACAGGTAGATTTCATAGCTCTTGTCGATTTGGCGCTTGCTGATTTTGGTCATTGCCGCGCCGAACGGCTTGAAGTCGTTGTTCTTAGTTTGATCCACCAAGATGTTGCGGTCAGCCAAGAACAAGATGCGTTTCTTGGTGCCGGACTTCCACAAGCGCCAGATGATTTGGAACGCGGTGTAGGTCTTGCCTGTGCCGGTAGCCATGACCAGCAGGATGCGCTGCTGACCTTTGGCGACCGCTTCCACGGTGTTGTTGATGGCGTTGGCTTGGTAGTAGCGCGGGGCGCGCCCGCTGCCATCGTCGTAGTACGGCATCTCAACCGTATGGCGCGCTTCTGCAGTTTCCAGTCCCTTCCACTGGCAATAGCGTTGCCAAAGTTCAGTAGGCGAGGGGAAGGCGTCCAGTGCCAGTTCCCGTTCGACCTCGCCAGCAAAGCCGGTACGGTCATGAATTAGGAAGGCATCGCCGTTGGAGCTGAACACAAACGGTACGCCCAGCGTTTCAGCATAGTTCAGCGCTTGCTGCATACCGGCCCCAACGCTATGGCCGTTTTCCTTGGCTTCGATGACGGCGACCGGGATGTTGGACTTGTAGTACAGGATGTAGTCCGCGCGCTTCTGTACGCCGCGCGTATGAAGCTTTCCACGAACGATGACACGGCCCTTGGTGAAGCTCACTTCTTCGCGAATCTGCGTGTGGAGATCCCAGCCAGCTGCGGTAATGGCCGGGGTGATGTATTTCGTGCAGATGTCGCGTTCGGACAGGCTTTTCTTGTTAGTCATCGGGGCTGGCAATCCTTGTGCGTGCTGCCTTAATCGGGTTTTTGCAGCATCCCAGATGATAGCCTAGATGCAACATTTTGGTTGAATATTCACTTCCCCTCCAAAGCAAGTCGCTATTCCCTTGCACACGTCACGACCGCTTGAAGGAGCGCTGGCGCGGTTGCGCCGGAGGGGTGAGGAATGCGTCGCCAGATATTGCTGTGCCGCGCGCAGAATTAGCTGGAAGGTACGAAAAAGTATGGTCTGCACACCCTGCACTTTGATCCAGCGATACTCAGTAGAAGAAGCCGTAGTCCAGTTCCTCATACCGCAGTGCGTCAACGAATATACGGTCGGGGTCAGGCGAGTTACGGATGTCGACGATCTTCAAAAAGATGCGTTCAGTGCGTTCGCTGGGCGGCTGATTGTAGGCCCGTTGGGTACGGAAATCCGGGTTATCCAGAAACAGCATCGCCCCGTCGATCGGGATTTCTACTTCCACAAAATCGTCATCGCCTGCGTGCCTGGTTAGGCTGCCCAAGCCGTTGATGCTGACGACAACCCCTTCCGACAGTAAGGCATCAATCGCGGCCACGTTACCGCCATAGTTTCCTGCCTCGTGCTCGGCGTCGAGGGGCGATAGATCGATCTCGTAGGCGTTCATCGGATTCTGGTAATAGGCTGCGCCACCAGCGTTCGTATTCAGCGGCTCGCCCGACCAGTATTCGATGATTTGCTTGTAGAGCGGCGGGAGGTTGGGCGCATTCTCGAAGAGGCAGCCGCGCAGATTCGCTGGGATGCTGACGTGGGCCGCGTACATGCCTTGGTCCTTGGCGAGGATGCGCGTAACGACGGAGGCGTCGTCATGGAGCGCGGCCCAGTTGAGTTTATTGGCGTTCTTGAGGTAATAGCCCGGATTGTGAGTTAGGTCAGTTGTATCGTTGTCGGCGAGGTTGCACCGGTCGTAGTAATCGAGGTCCTTGATAGCAAGGACTGTTGCCAATGCCTCTGCGGTCGTGTAAATCGTGGTGGTCATCTGGTTATCTTTCTGTGGATAAAGTGGATGGGTTAGTCGATGATCGTAAAGCCCTTTCGCATGAGCTTGAGCCTGTGCCGCTGCTCGATCTGCTGGCGATGCGGCGCGAAGTGCGTCATGTTGCGGTGGCCTTGTTTACGCGTTGCCCGCTTGGCCGTGATGGCAGCTCTGATGGCTTCTTCTCCAAGGGCCGGATCGAAGTAAAACTGGCCGTTGCAGTAGGCGGCCCGGTCAATGTCGTATTGCGGACCTTCGATCACGAACTGCATCGCGTGGCGATGGCAGCGCATTAGGACGAGCTGGATTGGTTTGGCGCTCTGCTTTGACTTGCCGATGAAATAGCGCGGGCCGGTTCCGATTCTTGGAAGCTCTCTGAACATGTATGCGAAGGCATCCCGGATGCGGTCAAGTTCGGCCACATCGATGGCGATCAAGTCTATGTCTGTGAAGTTGGGATGCGTGACCGGGCAGACGATGTGCTTCAACATGCCGCCGAAAATGTAGATGTTCGGTGTGCGCATCAAGTAGCTCACCAGCAGCCCGGTTTGTCGCCCAGTTGGATCGTTGCTGTTCACTCTCATGGGCCTTGGCGGTAATTGATGGTCTACTTCTTGCCGCGTCGAGGTGGTGCTTTCTCTTCCTCAGTAGCACTTGCAGCGATTTCGCTTTCAGGTGAACTGTCTGGCTGTGCTACTGGAGGGGTATTAATGGCCTGGCCCGGTTCGGCGAGTAGCGCGGCCTTCCAAGCCATCCAATCACCGGATATGAGGTGACGACCTTCGGTTTCGGGTGCGGCGGCAAGCAACCCTTCGGCACGGAGGATAGCGGCGAGAAATCCTGCGTTATTGCTCGACCGCCCTGCGAACGCGCCTTGGAACAACTTGGAAGGGAACGGCTCGCCCTTCGGATGCTGAACGAGACACGCCACAACGCGGCTGAAGCAGATAGCCTCTTTACTGAAGTAGCCGCCCCCATCGTTGCCGGCAATCTGAATCATTGGCTCTTGACGATCGCTACCGGTCGCGATCTGGTAGGCAATCCCGCCTTCGGCGTGCTTGCCCAGCTTCGGAGCCTTCGCCGTCTTGAGCAGCCAGCAGGGCTGTGCGGCAGGGGTTACGGTTGCTTCTTCGGAGCCGTGACCGGTGTATTGGGTATCTGTGCGATTCATAGGGTTCGTGTAGTGTTCTTAAATGGATGGGATACGACAAAGCCCCGCACCGATAGTCAGTGCGGGGCTTCGGGTCTTCGCTTGCACAGCCTCCACAGCGGCGCGGTGACGCCGCCTGTTGTCGATGTGGGCTACTAGCGGCGGTAGCTCAGTGCGAACGACACATCGAGACTGCGCGGTAGCAGCGCCTGCTTAATGTCTGGGAGCGAGGTAGGAACATTGCTCGATCGGGTGGTCGTGGGCGATCCGATGGGTTTAGTGCTTGACCATTGCCAGGTCGGGCTTGCGGTGATTTTCATTATTCCTCAGAGCTTTCGTGATGTTACGCCAATGGAAAAAGCCCCAAGTCCGCAGTCGGGCTTGGGGCTTCGATGGGTACTACCAATCAATAATATATCTGCGCCATCCCGTTAAATTCGGTACGTCGGACAGTGGCCGGTGAGGTCCCTGGCTCCGTATACCCCCGCCCATCCTGCACAGCGAGCAAGGGAAGGGGCTCTCATAAAAAGTACTGGACAGTCAGTCACATAAGTCCTTTTCCGCTATAATTTCAGAGAGGAAATATTCACTCGAACAATAGGCACAATATGGGTTTCTCGGACGTTGTTAAGGAAATAGTCGCAGCCGCCAGCACCGGGATCACCCCGCAAGGAATCCGCGAAGTGATCAAGAGCTACTATCCTGAATTTTATGCAACTGAACGTCATAAAATGCACGTTGAGCGAGGAAATTACGCTGACCTTGAACACGCGCTCTTAGCGCAGGTCTACGGGGCAACCCGGTTAAACCGGGCGTTTATTCTCGATAAAACCAAAAAACCTGTCGTCATACGAATGGCCGCTCATGACCCCGATGCCGCGTTGGGCGAAAACCTGCTCGTCAACTCCCAACCATCAACCACAAAGTTCATCCCTATGACTAAGTTGAATATTGCTGCTGCCCGTGTTCGTCAAGGCGACCTCTTGCTCTATACCACTTCCATGAAAGTATGCGATCTCATGTCCGAGGGTTTCTATAGTGTAGAAACATTGGACCCGGAAGATACCGAAAGCAAGGGTTATCAGCGTTTGCTGAACCGTGCCCGTGCTAAGAAGTTAGCCGACTATATTCTTAAAGGTCAGGATAGTAACGACGTGTTTCTCCCTACCTCGATTTTTCTTGCTACTCACAATGATATCCAGTTCGATGAAAAAAATAATACGCTGGAAATTGATAGTGCCGCAACCGGGCCTTTTAGTGTTGTGGATGGACAGCACCGGCTCGAAGGGCTTAGGCTGGCCATGGAAAAGGACGACCGGGTTTTAGATTTTGAAGTTCCGGTGAATATTGCGGTAAGTTTGCCAAAAATCGCCCAAATGTGCCATTTTCTAATCGTTAATACTACTCAAAAGAGCGTGGATAAATCGGTCGAGCAGCGCATATTGGCGAGGCTCAGTGCTGCATTCGAGGTTGAAGAAGACTTGCCGAGTTTGCCGAAATGGATTCTTAACACCGTGCAAAAAGGTGAAGTCGATAAGGCAGTAAAGTACGTGGATTATCTCAACGATACTGCCGACTCCCCTTGGTTCAAAAAAATTCATATGGCTAATGCCGACGGCGACAAGTCCACCGTGAACCAACACTCCTTTGTTAAGGCTATCGTAAAGTACTTGCTTACAGCAAATAACCCTTTGTCGGTCCTTAACGATTTTGATAAAGAGAAGCGCATATTTTTGAATTATTGGACTGCTATTGCCAATAATTTAGATGATGGCAACTCTAGTACCCTGTATAAATATAATGGTGTAGAACTATTTTGCAAGTTTTCGATACCATTTTTCACCAAACTTCAGGATACGGGTAAGTATACTGTCGCTTCTATGGATGCGCTGATGAAGCGCTGTTTGGAAAATGTCGATGGTGAATATGCCGGGGTTAGCCATCCAGACTGGTGGAAGAAGGGCGGCCAGGGTAGTGGCCTGAATGCTGGCGCAATTAACCAAGTTTTCCATGCAATGACGAAAGCACTACATGCTACGTCGATGAACGCAACGATTGAAATATGAACGTAGAGCAGCTTTCGCCCTCGCCAAAAAACAAGGAGGCTTTTCGTCTTAGCCGCGAAGCCTTCATTCCTAATAAGGCAGGCTGTTATGTCCTAACCACTTTTTCAGGCGTTGTATTGTATGTCGGGCTTGCCAAAAATTTGCGCAAACGAATGCGCAATCATTTGGATACTCCTGAAAAAGTTAATGTTACTTCAGCGGGAAGAGCGATTTTATTCTATTGGTACGCATGCGCGGACATTAATAAGGTCGAGCGCACGTGGTTGAACACGCATATCGAACATACTGGATGCATGCCGGTCCTTAATAAGGTCTTTTCGCCTGTATCAATATAGCATTCGCGAGCTTCCTCCGAAGAAGGACGAGGCGGACTGTCCATATAATTTGACGAGCAGACGTCGGGCGACTATCGATAAGAAATCGCCGTGTGCGCGCTGCACACCTGCACAGCAATTTCGAGCGGGTGAATGAAGTATCGCTATCACAGCTCTACCTGCACATTTGCACCCCATAGAGCAGCAACACGTCGAGCCGCGTGGAGTTTAAGCGAAGCCAGCCTCTCCCGATATTGTTCGCGATGGCCCGGATGGGAATTTGCCCAGTTGGGTCACTGCGGCAAGAGCATTGTAGACGCTATGCGGATTGGAGGGCGGCCCAGGACAGTTCCTGATTTATATTTAGCCCGGCAGGTCAACCAGTGCGGCGAATCGCCCGTGCTATTCGACCTGATTGCACAGTGCGCATGGGTAGCGTGTTCGTGCCCTCGGGTTACGAATTGGCCAACCAAGTAGCCGCATGTTGGAAATTGCCACGCTATTCGCGCCCGTTCCTTGATCGAACTTGACGGTGTGGGATGCGCTCCAGATAGTCAGCCGGTATGATTGATCCCGGTAGTTCTAGTAGAGGACTATCAGCATGCCACCAGAGACGAATGCCAACAATTTCTCGACCAAGTTTTGCTTCACGAAAGCGAGCCTTAACGCCGCCCTGACTTGGTTTCTCGCCTATAGCGATAAGGATCAGCTCGACTGCTACGACACGAAATGCGTCGGTCTTATCGCGGTTCTGTATCGCGGCGGACGCATCAATTTCCGCTCGCGCCCCATCCTCCACGGACAACGCCTGTCGTTGGCACTCGGGGACTACAGCCCTCAGTTCACGGTCGAGCAGGCCCGTTCGGCATGCGCGGCTATTCGCATCCAGGCAGGGCAGGGGATTGACCCGCGTTCCGCCAGCCGCAACGGCATAACGTTTGGCCAGCTGTGGTCCGATCACTACTATCCAGCCGTGAAGAACCGTAAGCGCAGCATCAAGGACGACGTTCAAAAATTCGAGCGTTGGCTGTCGAGCGAGTTTGGCCACATGCCGCTGGCGGCAATCAAGTCGTCGAACATCGTCGCCTTCCTCGATATGCTGCGCGAGCAGGAAGAGCTGTCGCCCGCTACTGTAAATCGCTACCTCGCCTTGCTTAAGGCGATCTGGCGTCACGCCGTTGAGAACGACCTGTGCCCGAAAAGTCCCGCCAAACACATTCGCCCGCTGTTGGAACTGAATATCCGCACCCGCGTGCTTGACTCCGCCGAACGCCTTGCGTTTAAGGCGGCGTGCAAGGGCGAGAGTAACCGGGCTGCTGCTTCGCTGTTTATGCTGCTCTTCCTGACGGCGGCTCGACTCGGGGAAGCGCTGGGCGCGAAGGTGGCGGACATCAACCTCGATAGTGGCGTGTGGTATCTGCCCATGACCAAGTCGGGCAAGGCCGCGCATATCTGCCTTAGTTCGGCTGTTGTGCAACTGCTGCGTGACGTGATCGGTAATCGTAAGAATGGCTACCTGTTTCCGGGCAAGGATCCCACCAAACCCATGACCCGTCCCGCGAAAGCGTTCGAGCGCATCTGCGCGAGTGCGGGTATTAACGCATTCACCATCCATGACCTCCGCAGAACCTGGGCATCGATCGCCGTCAACGCGGGCGTGCCGCTGTTTACGGTCTCGAAGGCGCTTCGTCATTCGTCGCCGAACGTGACCGCTGCACGCTACGCACACCTGCAAGACCAAGCATTGATCGATGCAAACAATTTGGTTGGCGGGCTGGTGTGACGGGATGCGGCCTAATTTGTCGCTTATCGACAACAGCTAAAAAATATTTTATGGCTGAGCACCGGCAGGTGCCGTGCCGGAACGGGCGAAAAAACAGTGCGAAATTCACCTTGGCTGGCGGAAGTAACGGGATGCAGCCGATTTTTCGGGGCCTGAACGACTTGCTAGGACGCGGCTGGTCGAAGTCCTTTCCGCCCGTTAGGACGGCCAGGGAACCGACCCGGCGCACCACCTTCGCGACGTTAAGTCACTGTTTTAAAAGGTCTTTCTTTGATCGTGTGGCCGAATTAAGATGAGAACGCTGAATTTTTTAAGCGCAATCCCACAGGAGAATCAGATGCACGAACTGAGCAGTTTTTTGACCACGAAAGAAGTAGCCACGCTGTTACGCATCGCGCCGCAGACCCTGGAGAAGGCTCGGTCCACCGGGTTGGGCCCCCAGATCCCTTTCGTCAAGGTGGGCAGGTCGGTGCGCTACGCGCGCGGTGACGTGTACGCATGGACCGAATCGAAGAGAAACGTGTAAGGAAGAGAGTATGAATAAGCCCAGCATTTCGACCGCGGCCACCGGCAAGGTCGGCAACTATATTACCCAGAATGGTTCGGTCCAGTTCGATGAAGGTAAGGATCGTTACCTGACCGTCATGATGGGCGAAGCTTACGTGGAAGGGTTCGTGTTCGATCCTGCGACCAACACCACCACCTGCGCAATTGCAATTTCACCGTTCGTCAAGGGGGCGAAGCCCTGCATGGTGAGGGTCGAAATGGCGAAGCTGTCCAATCCCAAGGCAATCTGCGAAATCCTCGGCGCGCGCGGTATTGTCGTCTGTCATGCACAGCATGCGTCGAAGTACCTGCTCGCGTCGGCGGTGACTGCGGGCAAGCTCGCAGCACGCGAGCTGGTGAAGAGTCCACGCTGGGTCGCCGGCCATCGCGCATTCTTCACCGGGAAGAAGCTGATCGCCAGCAGCGGCATCGATGTGGACAGCTTTTGGGTCGAGTGTTCCCGCGACAGTGCAATGCAATCGCGCGGGACGCCGGAGGGCTGGCGCACGCAGATCGGTACGCTCATTGTCGCGAACCCGATCATGTTGGCGATGACCTGTATTTCGATCGGCAGCCCTTTCCTGGACCGTCTTGGTCTCAGTTCGAGTCTCTATAATCTCTGTGGGCCGAAGGGACTTGGCAAGACCCTCGTGCAACAATGCGCCGCCAGCATCTTTGGAAATGCGGTTGATCCAGCGCAGGGTGCGCAGGTGCAGGATGTCGCGTATATCGCCCGATTCAACGGCACCCTCAATGGCTTCGAGGTGCTCTTGGGCAGGTACAGCCCCTTGCCGGTGCTGCTCGATGAATTGACCGAGGGCAGTGCGTCGATTGTCTATCAGGCGTGCTACATGATGGCTTCGGGCGAAGGCAAGCATCGCATGACTTCGACCGGTGAGGCGGCGGCACGCGAGCGCTGGCAGTCGAACGTTATTGTGTCGGCCGAAGTGTCGATTGCCGATACTATCGCGGCCAGTGGGAAGCCCATGCATGGCGGTCAGTCGGACCGGGCTATCGATATTCCAATCGGTGATGTTGGCGTGCTGAACTGCTTCAGTTCGTTCGACTCGTTCAACGCCGCGACCAGTCATCTCAAGCGCGCATGTGGCGAGCAGTACGGTACGGCAGGGGAAGCCATCATCCAGTACTGCTGCGATAACCCGGACGTGGTGAACGACTTGTTGGCGATGGCGCCGGATATCGAGAACGAACTGCTGCCGCCGGACTGCGGGCCTGGCGAGCGTCGGGTGGTCAAGCGCTTCGCGGGCGCAGTTGTGGCCGGTCGGATCGCGGTCATGGCCGGTGTCTTCGATGAAGACGCGCTGGACAAGATTGATGCGGCAATCAAGTTGGTCGTTTCCCTGTGGTGGGGCGCACGGTCGCGGGCGTTGGACCGCGTTCGCCAATTCCTTGATGAAAACACGGCGGACATTCAGATGGGTAAGCCCGAGCTTGACTGCGAGGCGGTCGCGTTTGTGGCCGACGACATTACGGTCATCCCGGTCGATGTGTTTAACCGGGAGTTCGGCGGTGAAGGTGAAGCAACGCGCATGCTCAATGACTTGGCGGGTTTGAATGCCCTCAAGATCGAGCAGCCGGGACGGCGTGTATGTCGGTTCTGCAATAACCGCGTGCGCGGCTATGCGATCCTTACCAAACGGATCTGGCCTGATCTGGACTGCATTGCGGCCTAGTCTGCTTCCTCCCCCCCCCACGAAAAAAAATCGCTCAAGTGACCCTTGAGCGATTCTTCGTTTACGCCACCGGTATTGCTTTTGGCTGGGCCTTGGCGATTACGGCAGACACATGCGCACTGGCCTTGCGCAGGTTGTCCGAGGCCATGTGGGCGTACCGTTGCGAGGTCTTGCTGTCGGAGTGGCCCAGCAAGTGCTGCACTTCGTAGAGTGTGGCCCCGTTGTTGATCGCGAGGCTGGCGAAGCTGTGCCGCAGGTCATGAATCCGTAGATCGCTGATCCCTGCACGTTTCAGGACGCGCCTGAAGCCCTTGTACGGGTTGCAGATGGCTTCCCCCGCGTTTTTGCCGGGGAACACATAAACATTCCCAGCCTGCCGATCGCGCTGGCGAAGCAGCTCGATCGCGCCATCGTTGAGCAAGACAAACCTGCTCTTGCCGCTCTTCGTGTTCGGCAGGAACCACTGCCGCTTGTCGATGTCGATTGCGTCCCACCGGGCCAGCAGTACCTCGTTACGGCGTGCGCCGGTCATGAGCAGGAAGCGCAGCGCGTCAGCAAGCGGGCGGCTCGCTTCCTCGTCCAGGGCGTTCAGAAATGAACGGAGTTCGTCGCCGGATAGGTAGCGCTGACGCTGGTTGTTTTCCTGATGCATTCGTATTCCACGGACCGGGTTGGCCCCAACCAGCTTGCCCCAGATGATGGCCAGGTTGAAGCATCGCTTGAGCAAGGCGAGGTGGCGGTTAGCGGTGGCTGCACACTTCTGCAAACGTAAGCGGTCATGGAATTGCTGGATCGAATGGCTGCTGATTTGGCCAAGCGGAAGGTCGCCGAATTCGGGCAGGATGTTGCGGAGCCTGCTTTCGTCGTCCTTGGCGCTGCGCTTGGTGGCATACGCGTGCGGTAGATAGTCGTCGGTCACGAAAGTGCGAAGCGTTAACTGTGATGACGACGCGACCGTTGCCGCCGCCTGTGGGTCAGTTCCGGTAGCGATCTGGGCGCGATAGTCCAGCGTGCGGTGTCTGGCATCCGCCACGTCCATCTGCGGATAATCTCCCAGCTTCATGCTGCGCTTGGCACCGCGAAATGAATAGCGAAAAAGGAAATACTTGCGGCCACGGCGATTGACGATGATACGCAGTCCGGCAACCTCCGTATCGGAATACTCGCTCTCCTTCGCCTTGGCGTCGCCTGGGTGGGGAGGGAGTGCATCGATGAGTTTTTTGTTGAAGCGAAATTGTCTGTTCATGCATTGACTGTCCTTGATGGTGGGTTGGTGGGTTGATCGGACCGTGGAAAGCGTTCCGGGAAGTTCGAATCCGTGGAGCGGCGCACAGCGTCGACGCTCACGGTCAGATGGTGGTTGCTACGCTTGTGTCATCGCACGGTGTCCTATCTCAGCTCGGCTGCTGTTGCGGTCTCCGGTCCATTTCCGGTCGTGGTGGCGGCAGACCAGTGCGATTCGGCGAAACCCGCAGGAGTCAGTATTTGTCGGGCAGCAGGATCGTCGTGCTGGCGCGGTTAGCCTCGTTGATGAGCCAAAGGGGGACGGTGGGCGCGATGCGGTAAGAGGAAAGCATTTGACCGCCATCATGAATGGCAGCTTGATCCGCCCTGATGTCTTCCGCCAAGCTTGATCAGTCACCGGTAACATACCGGTCCAGTAATGTTGTCGGGCTGACGACAAGACCGCCTACCGCGGGTTGTGCGCCCTTGGCGATGTGGCTATCGCCAAGGGGAAAAGGGCGCGTTTGTCTTCTTGGTTTTCATGGTCTGTTGACGTGACTGTGCAGGGCGTACAGAGCTGGCCTGCACACCTTGCACACTGGTTGAGGGAGATTGCGAGATTTGGTAGGGGCCAGCGTTGCCGTCTGCTGCACCTGCCTAAACGCCGGGGTGGCGTTGACTGAGATTTGTGAGGGCCGGTAGCAGGGCGGGCGGGCCTACCGTACGCTCGGGCACTTAATCACGACAATGCGGATCCGATGCGCCCGTGTAATCGCCAAGACGTTTGGCGGATTGTCCGCTCTTTACCATTTCCGTCACTTCATCTTCGGAATGGCGCGCCGATATTCATCTTCGTGATGCTAAGCGTCATGGACTTCATCGTGCGACAAACTTTTCTCGCAAACGCGCTGCTTATGCTTGCTGTGAAGTTGATGACGGTGGTGATGCGCTGGAGTTTCGCCATTTCCGTTGGACCGATCGGCTTGGCATATTTGTACTTTCGCCACAGTGAAGCATCAAACTAGGTGCTTTGAGGTCCAATATCGACTAGCGCTTATAGCAGTTATAGCTGGGGAAAGTCCGGGGAAAGGTTGGATAGATGACTGCCCCCCACTCAGCGCATTCGCTAAGCTTGTCGAAGTGGACCAATTTGCCTGTAAATCGGCTCATCTATACCCTACTAGGTCGACGATTTTCAATGTCCATGTACGCGACGATGTTGCACACGTTGCACATGTTGCACACCCGTTCAATAGCGATCGGCAACTCAAAACCGACTCAGTGCGCTCTGCACGGCTTGCACACAGGCACGAGGAAAGTTACGATCTCCGTGCAGCTATCTTGTATAGTTACGACAGGCTTGCGCATTCTAAAACGAGATCTAGCTTAAAGCCGACTAGTTCATGGTGATGCTGATGTGCTACATTCCAGCAACATCACTACCTGATGGTGAGATGACATGAGTATTGTTTGGGAAATAGTGCTATAGTAACACTGCTCCATGTATTGACATGGAGGAGTGTTACAAGTTGTCAACTTCGCCCAGCTGCAGCCAAGCCAGGACAAGTGATAACAGAGTGACGACGGGATTCCGCAAGGACACCTCCAGTTGCATGTGAGCATGGTACGACATTTCTAACATACGCGGTTTGGCCCCTACGGGTGTAAAGGTAAGAGGATTACTTGGTCTATCCGGGAGAGCGGTTTTCAGATTGCCGCCATCTTCGCTCTCTCGGTTTGCTAGACTGGAATCAGAATGCTATCCAAAAAGGAACCTTGGTTTCGCAGGCGTGGGTACACCCATTTCGATCGTCCTGTTTCTTGTTTAACTGCATCAAAAATTGTGACCGACCCCCAGCGGGTTGCTAAACGCGGTTTCCTTCCCTTCATTGATTTTGACATTGTCACTTCTAAAGTGAAGTGGTGTGATGACTTACGAAGGTTAGTACGCAAATCAAAGCCCCGCAAAGTGGCGTATGCATCGCACATAGACAGCCACATATTTTCCTATTATTGCCATCTTCTAACCTCGAAGTATGAGGGCGAACTCAATAAGCGAGGGCTAAATACTAATGTATTGGCGTTCCGTACCTTGGGCAAAAGCAATATAAATTTTGCTGCGGAGGCATTTTCTTCTATTGCGGAACACAGTGAATGCCATGTTCTAGGATTGGATATCAAGGGGTTCTTTGATAATCTTGATCACGCAATCCTCAAGTCCCAGTGGGCTTCCGTTCTCGGTATGAACGTTCTGCCGCATGATCACTACGCGGTATTTCGCGCGTTGACCCGTTATTCGATGGTGAACCTGGATGCCACTTTGGACATCCTTGGACTTTCTAAGCACAATCAACGCGCTGCTGGTCTCAGGCTGTGCAGTCCTGAGGATTTCCGCGAAAAGATTCGTTCGGCCAAAATCATACGCAAACACAGTGATGTAAAGGGCATACCTCAAGGATCATCAATAAGCGCTCTCTTGTCGAATATTTACATGCTTGAGTTTGATGAGCGAATTGCGCGTTATGTAGGAAGTGTTGGCGGGAAATATTTCCGCTATTGTGATGATATGTTATTTATAGTTCCGCCTAATGAGGCGTCGAATTGCGAAAAATTCGCTACCGATTATATATCAGGTATTAAGCTGGGAATCCAGCCTTCGAAAACTGAGCGAAGGCACTTTCAAACAATTAACGGTTGTTTGCGCTCAGAAAAGCCACTCCAATATTTAGGCTTCTTATTTGATGGGCAGCGCGTGCTGTTACGGTCTGCGTCTTTGGCACGATACTCAGATCGCCTCCGTCGTGGAGTAAAATTAGCCAAGGCGACGATGCGCAAGAGGAATCAACTGCGAATCGATCGAGGAGGGGAGCCGCGGCCCTTATTTATGAAGAGCTTGTTGAGGAAGTACACTTATTTCGGTCGACGTAATTTCATTAGCTATGGATATAGAGCTGCACAATATCTGGATTCCAAGGAAATAAGGAAACAATTGCGCCCATTGTGGAAGAGGTTCCAGAAAGAATTAATGCGGTGATGTACTTATTGCTTCCGCTTTAGCGGTTGGACCCCAATCACTGTCGGATGTACAGATTTTATTCAATCCGCTCCGACTTGGCGGTGCTGAAGCAGTACAGTGGCGCTGTTCAATCGGATCACTAGCATGGCCGAGCGTGAGCGTTAGCAAATCTGGAAGACGAACGACGTTCTTCCCAGCCTATAGCGTTTCTCTACAAGTGCCCTGTAGCGGTTATAGTCAGGGAACGTCGGGGGAAGGCTTGGATAGATGACTGCCCCCCCATTCAGCGCATTCGCGAGGCTCCTCGAAGTGCCCTAATTTTCGTGCGAGGGGGCTGTCTACACTAGGCTAATCAGAAGAATTTCGATTTCGAGGTGCGCGAAAATGTTTTGCACACTTAGAATACATCATAATCCAAAGAACATCCTTCGATCTTCATCCTTATGTATATCGAATTTCGCTGCATGGTACAGCGAAGGGTCGATTGAATTTGACCATAGCTGAAATGGAAGTTCATCAAAACATATTTCAGCAATTATTGAGCAAAAATCTTTCTTGTAACAATCCTGAAGGATTTTTAGGTTTGTTGATGGGAAACTATCTTTGAATTCCCTATTGAACTCAGGATAGAAATATCGAATCAGTGCGGCCTCATACAAAGAAATACGTTCGGCCTCAGTCGTGTTAAACAATTTTGTCAAGCCGGACTCGATTCTCGCTGCACCATCCTCTTGCGTTTTAGCAAATGGATTCATGGAAGTGATAATCTGATTATTTGGCTGAACCGCCAAGAGTAGTAAGGTTATTTTATAACCTTTCGGCACGCCTTTTAACGAAATTTTCTGGAGTGTCTCGTGCTTAAGTAGGCGGTCGATAGCATTCCGTGATCCATCCTGGCCGTAAGCCTGTCCCACATATTTAACCTCGAAGAGAATATCCTTTGACTCTGCACTAACCTTCTGCTGGATGTCGTCATCTTTCGGCCATATCTTTTCGCCAGCACTATTTTGCAAATAAGACCGGTTCTCATCTGTTTTTAGCGAAAAACCGGCTGGTATAGGATAAGAAATGCTGTACTGTTTTCCTAGAACTTCGAATTTAAGCTCTAGGGTACTTTCTTTCTGTTCGACGCTGGTAAGTTCAATTATTGGAGTATATCCAATGAGATAGATATGACATTTTTCTATAACGCTCATGAAAGGCGCCAGAGCATCTTTGTCATATATCGCTTCAGCGGGAATTGTGCAATAGCTCAATGCATACATGCTCAATGCATGTTCAATGTCAAACCGTGCTTGCCCAAAAAATTCTTCTATGTTTAACCGCTTATCCGCTTCGGGGTGTTCCATTGTGTTTGTCTCCACGTAAATAGACGTTTAAAAATCACCATTTCCCGACTAACTCGCGTCTAGTGAGATTGGTCGTTTCGATCTTTCCGTAATTATCGCTAATCGTTATGGATGGGGCCATTTTATGAGGAACTGGACGATGCCAATTGTACGCAATATTAATAATATCGCCTAATTGGACGCGATTGAATGGCTGTGGTCACAGTTGACGAAGCGGGGAAATGTCGATTGGATTGCCGGACCCCTTGTGACCAGAGGTTGTCCAACAAAAGTGCACTATCGTTCACGTGTTGAAGTCGGTTTCGACTTGCGTAGTCAGAGAAAGTCGCTGTTGATGCTGAGGGCCAAACGAGGCTGCACGCTTTCCGAAGCGACCAGAGAGCGACCAGAACGCAAAAAGCCCACGAACGTGAATTCGTGGGCTTCTTGGTAATTCGTGGTAGGCCGTGCGGGATTCGAACCTGCGACCAACGGATTAAAAGTCCGCTGCTCTACCAGCTGAGCTAACGACCCGAAAGAGGCAGCATTATAGCCGGGTGTTCCGGTTTGCGCTAGTGTCCATTGTGCAACTCACGCTGATGCCAGCGCCGCAGTCACCTTCAACACCTCGTCCACAGTCGTGACGCCCTCGACCACCTTCATCGCCCCCGCGATCCGCAGCGGTTTCATCCCATCCGCCACGCTTTGCTGGCGCAGCTTCTGGATATCGCCCGACTCCCGAACGATGTGCGCGAACCCTTCGCTGACCGTCAGCAATTCATAGATACCAATCCTGCCCCGGTACCCGGTCTGGCGGCATTCTGGACAGCCGATCGGCCGATACACAACGGCAGGCTTCGGAATATTCCAGGCCCCACCAATGCTCTGCCACACTTCGTCGCTGATCTCGCCGCCCGGCGCCTTGCAATCAGGGCAGAGCGTGCGCACAAGCCGCTGCGCCATCACGCCAATCAGCGTCGCTTCCAGCAGATAATCCGGCACTCCCAGCTCCAGCAAACGCACCACAGCCGCCGGCGCATCATTCGTATGCAGTGTCGAGAACACCAGGTGCCCGGTCAGCGCCGCCTGGATCGCCATCTCGGCCGTCTGCAAATCGCGAATCTCGCCGACCATGATGATGTCAGGATCCTGCCGCATCAACGCACGCACGCCATCCGCAAAAGACAAGTCGATCCCCGGCTGTACCTGCATCTGGTTAAACGCTGCCTCGACCATCTCGATCGGATCTTCGACCGTGCAGACATTCACCTCACTTGTGGCCAGCGCCTTGAGCGTTGTATACAAGGTAGTGGTCTTGCCCGACCCGGTTGGCCCCGTGACAAGGATGATCCCGTGCGGGCGGCTGGTCAGCGCATCCCAGCGCTGCGCATCTTCAGGCGGGAATCCCAGCTCCGGCAGGGTCTTGACTACCACCTCCGGATCGAAAATACGCATCACCAGCTTTTCGCCAAATGCCGTCGGCAGCGTCGATAAGCGCAATTCGACTTCCTGGCCGCCAGCGGTACGCGTCTTGATGCGGCCATCCTGCGGACGGCGTTTTTCGATGACGTCCATCCGTCCCAGCAGCTTGATCCGCGCCGTCATCGCAATCATGACGACTGCGGGCACCTGGTAGACCTGGTGCAGCACGCCGTCGATGCGAAAACGGATCACCGCCATTTCGCGCTTTGGCTCCAGATGGATATCCGAGGCCCGCTGCTCGAAGGCATAACTCCATAACCAGTCGACGATGTTGACGATGTGCTGGTCATTCGCATCGAACTGCTTGTTCGATTTCCCCAGTTCGACCAGCTGTTCGAAGTTGTTCCGCATCGCCAGGTCCTGCCCGGTGTGGCGGTTGGCATCGCGGATCGTCTTGGCCAGGCTGAAGAACTGCGAGATGTACTGGGCGATATCGAGCGGGCTGGCCAGCACCAGTTCGATCTTGCGGCGCGAGACCTTGGCGATCTCCGCTTCCCACTCGATATTCGCCGGGTCGGCTGTCGCCACAACCAACGTTGACCCGGTCATTTCCACCGGCAGGATATTGAAGCGCGCCGCATAGCTGGCGGACATCACGTCCGCCACCTTGGTGAAGTCGATCTTTAAAGGATCGATACGGATGAAGGGCAGGCCGACCTTGGTCGCGCACCATTCGGTCAGCACGTCCAGGGTCAGCAGCCGGTGCGGCGGTTGCGCGGACACCAGCTTGCACTGGGCCACGGCCGTAAGCGGATGCATGGAGCCGACCGCATTCTTCAGGATGCCCTGGGCCTGGGCGAATTGCGCCTTGACCGCTTCCTTGGTGACGATGCCGTCAGCCAGCAGCCAGGAGAAGATCGATTGCAGGTCGAGCGCGCGCAGGCGCGGCGGCTTGGCGGTCGATGGGACGGCATGCGTGTTCACGTTCGGCTCCCGGCAGTAAACGTTCAGTCGGCGGCGAAGATGCCCTTGACCCAGGACTTGGCCGGCAACTTGGTGGCGGCTACGATCTGCGCGGCCCGGGCAGCCAATACTTCTTTATCGAGTTGCGGCCGGTCGCGGAAGCACAGCGCCACGACATTGCCGTCATGGACTTCCGGCAGGCAGATCACATGGTCGAAGGCGAACTTCATGGCTTTTAGATTCTTGGCAAAACTCGGGTGGTCGCCGAACAGGTTGACCGTCATGATGCCACCCTCAACCAGGCAGTCGTTGCAGGCCTGGTAGAACTCTGGAGTATCCAGCACCGGCCCGCGCGCCGTTGCGTCATACAGGTCGCATTGCAGGACATCGAAAGCGCCATGGTTGCTTGGGTCGTGCACGAAGTCCATGGCGTCGGCCGTCAACACCGCCAGCCGTTCGTCGTTCTCGGGTAGCTTGAACATCGATGCGCAGATGCCGATCACCGATTCATTGAGCTCGACGGCGGTGACGCTCGCTTGCGGGAACTGGCGATAGCAGAATTTGGTCAAGGTACCAGCACCGAGTCCCAATTGGGCGATGGCGCGCGGCGATTCGATGAACAGCATCCAGGCCATCATCTGCTGGGCGTACTCGAGCTCCGGCCAGTCTGGTTTGCGCAGGCGCATCGCGCCTTGCACCCATTCGGTGCCGAAGTGCAGGTAGCGGACGCCGTCCTGTTCGGACAAGGTGACGGGGGCGAACTTGGGCTTGCGCGTGGGGCGGCGCGAGGATTCGGCCTGTTCGATGGATTTGCGTTTGATGAGCATAGGGCGACCTGGTTGAATCGCCCTATTATCGGGGGAGGGGTTCCCGCAGCGCAAGCACGTTAGCCCCGGTGCTGCCAATCAGTGCCGGCAGCGGCGCCGGCAGCGGATCAATATCCGTCGATCGGCTGGACCGACACGCGCAGGCGCACGCGGTTGCCCGGATCGCGGTTCATCAGCGTGGTGTAGGACTGGCCACGGTATTCGTAGGTTACGTCGTAGCCGGCGGTGCGCGATTCGTACGCATCGACGTTGCGGCACTGGCGCACGGCCTGTTCCTGCACGCCTTGCGGCCGGTTATTATTTTCCGCACGGTCGCCGACCATGGCGCCAGCGATGGCGCCCGCCGCCGTGGCGGCTACGCGGCCGCTGCCGCTGCCGACCTGGTTACCCAGCAAGCCGCCGACGATACCGCCGACGATACCGCCTCCGGCGCCGCGTTCCTGCTGGACCGGCACCTGCACGTAATCGGTGCGGCATTCCTGGCGCGGCATGCGGATCTGTTCCACGCGCGGCTGCACCCGCACCACGCGGCCGAAGTCTTCGAAGTCGGTGCCCTGGGCCTGGGCCAGCGGCAGAGCGGCAAAACCCATGGCGGCAATCATCAGTTTGGCTTGGATGTTCATGTTCTACCTCATAGTGGGAATCAAGGAGTCCGGAGGGAGAACATCCCCTGGACTTTCATACTTCATATGGTAATCCCGCTGGCAGGGTGCACCGGATCCGCGTGGCAACAAAATGTAACAGGGGTGCGAGGCATTTCTGCTTATCGCCAGAATGACAGGGCTCGTGCAGAGAGCCCGGAAGCCCCGTATTTGCTCCTACCAATTCTTACAAAGTCGATTCCTGGAATCACATTTGGGTTGCTTCCAATACCACAAAACGTTACCCTTACACAAATCAGGGACTTTTATTGGCGTTTGGAAACGAAAGCAGGAGAGAACAGCGACGTATGCCAACCGTCGCGGCGTGGCGCTTTGGCGAATACGTGCTACCCACATGGTCAATTTGAGGACAAAATGAGTTTGTTGATGAGAGTGCCGCCCAATCTTGTGCAATCGATCCGCGCCTTCCGCGTGGCCGAGCTGCAGCAGGAGGCTGCGCGCCTGGGTCAGCACTTCCTGTATGCGCATTGCGCCAATACCTTGACCAAGCAACAGGTCTGCTCCCGCATCGGCGAAAACTTTTATTTCCCCAAACCTTGCAGCAAGAATTTCGACGCGCTGCGCCGCTGCCTGACAGAGACCGTGGCCGAAGCCGGCCCTCAGCCAGGCTTTCTTGTGGTGCTGGAACAACTGCCGAGCGCCCAGAAATTCGACAAGGAAGCACGCGAGAACCTGCTCGACGTCTTCCGCGACGCGGCCGAGTTCTGGGCCGAAAAGAAGGTCCCATTTAGAGTATTTTACTCTTTCGCCATTCCGGCGTAAGAACCGAAGCCTCCCCCGGTTCCCGGGGTTGCCCCCGTGCCTTACGGTACAATGCGGGGTATGAAAAATATTGTGATCCTCATTTCCGGCCGCGGCAGCAACATGGAAGCGGTCGTACGTGCAGCCGAAAACGAAGGATGGCCGGCCCGTATCGCAGCGGTCATCAGCAACAAACCGGAAGCAAAAGGCCTGGAATTTGCCAAGGCCCGCGGCATCCCGACAGCCGTCGTGGCCAACAAGGACTTTTCCAGCCGGGCCGAGTTCGACGCGGCCTTGCAGGAATCGATCGATCGCTTTGCCCCCGACCTCGTGGTGCTCGCCGGCTTCATGCGCATCCTGACAGCGCCTTTCGTGGCGCATTACGAAGGGCGCATGCTGAACATCCATCCGTCGCTGCTGCCGCTGTTCCCGGGGCTGGGCACGCACCAGCAGGCACTCGATGCCGGTGAAACCGAGCATGGCGCGACCGTCCATTTCGTCACGGCCGAGCTCGATCATGGCCCGGTGGTGGCGCAGGCACGCGTGCCGGTGCTGCCGGACGACACCGAAGACACGCTGTCTGCCCGCGTTCTCGTCGAGGAACACAAGTTGTATCCCCATGCGGTGCGCCTGTTCGTTGAAGACAGGCTCAGTATTACAGACGGCGAAGTGCGCATCACGAATGCTGCGCCCGCCGAAACCACAAGCATTTAACTAAGGAAATTCATGAGATTGCCACCAGCAATCCTCGGCAATACGGAAGAGGTATTGCGCGAGGTCCTGCGCTTTATGTCGCCGGCCGACGTTACCCTGTCGCGTTACTTCAAGGACCACCCGCGTTTCGGTGGCCGCGAGCGCGGCGTCATCGCCGAAGCAGTCTATGCGGTGCTGCGCAATAAATCCTTCTTCACCGATTTCGCCGGCGCCGGCAACACGCCGTCGATGCGCAAGCTGGCCCTGCTGGGCCTGGCTGAAACCGCGGGCATCGACGCCCTCGGCGGCCTGAGCGAGGACGAGACCCATTTCCTCACCCGCATCAAGGAAGTCGACCGTACCCTGCTGCCGCCACAGATGCAGGCCAACCTGCCGACCTGGCTGTACGACAAGTTCGTCGCCCAATACGGCGAGAAGGAAACACTGGAACTGGCCGCTGCGCTGAATACCCCGGCGCCGCTCGACCTGCGTGTGAATTCGATCAAGTCCAACCGCGACGACGTGATGGCCGAACTGGCCAAGGCGCCGATCGCCGCCGAGCCGATGCCTTACGCTCCGCTGGGCCTGCGCGTGCTGAAAAAACCTGCGCTGCAGAACCTGCCGCTGTTCAAGGACGGCGCCATCGAAGTACAGGACGAGGGCAGCCAGGTGCTGTCCCAGATCGTCGGCGCGCGCCGCGGCGAGATGGTGGTCGACTTCTGCGCCGGCGCCGGCGGCAAGACGCTGGCACTGGGCGCCACCATGCGCAATACCGGCCGCCTGTATGCCTTCGACGTATCCGAAAAACGCCTGGCCAAGCTGAAGCCGCGCATGGCGCGCAGCGGCCTGTCGAACGTGCATCCGGTGCTGATCGCGCACGAGCGCGATGCCAAGATCAAGCGCCTGGCCGGCAAGATCGACCGCGTGCTGGTCGACGCACCGTGCAGCGGCATGGGCACCCTGCGCCGCAATCCGGACGTGAAGTGGCGCCAGCGCCCTGAAGCCATCGGCGAGATGCAGGAAAAGCAGGCCGCGATCCTGGACGGCGCGGCGCGCCTGCTCAAGGGCGGCGGCCGCCTGGTGTATGCCACCTGCAGCCTCCTGAATGAAGAGAACGACTTCATCGTCGAGCAATTCCTGGGCACGCATCCGGACTTCGAGCTGGTCCCGATGAGCAAAGTCCTGGCCGAGCAGAAGATCCCGCTCGAGATGGGCGATTACCTCAAAATGCTGCCGCACAAGCACCAGACCGACGGCTTCTTCGCTGCCGTGCTGGAGCGCAAGGCCAAGGCCAAGGCGGAGCCAGTAGAGAAGGCCGCCGCCGACGCGGACGACGCTACCGAGGACGCATCCGGTAGCACCGACGCCTGAGGCCGCGGGCATGCCGCTCCAGCAACTGCTGGCCGACCTGCTCGGCGACATCCCCAAGCCTGCCATCCTGTGGCAGGCGCTTGCGATCGTCCTGTGCGTGGCCGCCGGCTGGGGCCTGGCGCGGCTGATCCACCGCTCGTGGCTGCAGAATCACCAGCACACGGGCCTGATCGGTGTCGGCATGGGCAGCTTTGGCCGCGTGCTGGGGCCGCTCTTGACCCTCGGCCTGCTGGCGGCAACCCGCGCTGTCATGGCCGGCTACCAGAGCGTGCACCTGCTCGACGTTGCGGTGCCTCTGGCATCCTCGCTGGCAGTCATCCGCACCTTCTTCTACTTGCTGCGCCGCATCTTTGCACGGCGCGGCCAGTTGGGCGAAGCGCTGAAAACCTTCGAAAAGATCTTCGCACTGGTCGTCTGGCTCGGCGTGGCCCTGCATATCACGGGCGTGCTGCCGGATGTAATGCGCTTCTTCGAGCGTACTTATCTGCCCTTGGGTAAAAACGGCATCAAGTTGTCCGACCTGGTCGAAGGCATCGTCTCGATCGTGGTGCTGATGATGCTGGCGCTATGGGCCGGCGCCGCGCTGGAAGAGCGCCTGATGCGGGTCGACCGCATGCACAGCTCGCTGAAGGTGGTGCTGGCGCGCATGAGCCGCGCCGTGCTGATCCTCGTTGCCGTGCTGTTCAGCCTGTCGCTGGCGGGGCTAGACCTGACCGTGCTGTCGGTGTTTGGCGGCGCCCTCGGCGTCGGCCTTGGCCTGGGCATGCAGCGTATAGCGAGTAACTACGTGTCCGGCTTCATCATTTTGCTGGAACGCAGCCTGACCATCGGCGACCCGATCACGATCGACAAATACTCGGGCAAGGTGGCGCGCATCAACACGCGCTATACCGTGCTGCGCGGCGCGGACGGCACCCAGACCCTGTTGCCGAACGAGATGCTGATCACCGGCGTGGTGCTGAACCAGTCTGCCTTCAACCGCAACGTGCGCGCCACCACCAGGCTGACCGTGTCCTATGACAGCGACCTGTCGGTCGTCATGCCGCTGCTGGAAGCACAGCCGAGCGGCGTCGCCCGCGTGCTGGAAGATCCGGCCCCGAACGTGCTGCTCAATGCCTTCGCGGCGGACGGTTACGAACTGGAAGTCGGCTTCTGGCTGGGCGATCCGGAGAACGGGCAGGGCGGTCCGATTTCGGACGTCAACCAGAAAATTTACGCCCTGGTGAAGGCTGGGACGATAAAACTTGGTCATCCGACTATTGATACCCGCTTACTCGATGCGCATATAACATCGCTTGTGGCACGCACCCCGGTTTAAGGTGAATTAAGGCACGCACGCGTGCCGTGCGTCATTAGAACCGCGTAAAATGCATGGTTGCAGGCTGCCGCGTCAAGGTGGCCCAGGCAACTTCTTGGAGACTCAATGGATTTCTTTAGTAGCGAACCAGTGCAAGCCGTGCTGCAATTCATGTCCACCGGCCTGCTTGACTTCACCGGCTGGGAAGTATTCTTCGCCACGCTGGGGCTGACGCACATCACGATCGCCGCTGTGACGATCTACCTGCATCGCCACCAGGCGCACCGGGCGCTCGACCTGCACCCGATCCCGAGCCATTTCTTCCGCTTCTGGCTGTGGCTGACCACTGGCCAGGTGACCAAGGAGTGGGCCTCGATCCACCGCAAGCACCACGCCAAATGCGATACCGAGGAAGACCCGCACAGCCCACAGACCCGCGGCATCCGCAAGGTGCTGTTCGAGGGCGCCGAGCTGTACCGTGCCGAGAGCAAGGTCAAGGAAACCATGGAGAAGTATGGCCACGGTACGCCGGACGACTGGATCGAGCGCAACCTGTACACCAGGCACAGCGCCATGGGCGTCGTGCTGATGCTGTTCATTAACGTTGCGCTGTTCGGCATCGTCGGCATTTCGGTCTGGGCCGTGCAGATGATGTGGATCCCGATTACTGCCGCCGGCATCATCAACGGCATCGGCCACTACTGGGGCTACCGCAACTACGACTGCAGCGATGCGGCAACCAACATCATCCCGTTCGGCATCCTGATCGGTGGCGAAGAGCTGCACAACAACCACCACACCTTTGCCACCTCGGCCAAATTGTCGAGCAAGTGGTACGAGTTCGACCTGGGCTGGGGCTATATCCGCATCCTGGAAACCCTGCGCCTGGCCAAGGTGAAGAAAGTCGCGCCAAAGCCGGAGTTCGCCAAGGACAAGCTGGTGGCCGACCTCGACACCCTGCAGTCGGTGATCGCCAACCGCTACGACGTGATGGCGAAGTACGCCCTGTCGGTGCGCCATGCTTTCCGCGAGGAATTCGAGCACCTGAAGCACAAGGCCGAGCTGGAGACGCGCTTCCTGAAGAGCTCGCGCAAGCTGATGCAGCGCGAGCCGGCCAAGCTGGAATCGTCGCAGAAGCAGCAACTGGTCGAACTGTTCGAGCACAGCAAGGCGCTGGAAACGATGCACCAGATGCGCGTGGAACTGGGCGCGATCTGGGAACGTTCGCATGCGACCCGCGACCAGCTGCTGCAGCAGTTGCAGGACTGGTGTGCACGCGCCGAAGCCTCGGGCATCAAGTCGCTGCAGGAGTTCTCGCTGCGCCTGCGCAGCTACGCATAAGCAAGCTTCAAACTGCATACCAAAAAAGCTCCTTCGGGAGCTTTTTTTACGTGCGCTGGATACTCACTGTTTGTGGCCTGGCGTGCGGAGCAGTCTGGCGCCGAATTCATCTGCCACAGCGCGCCAGTGAGTTGAAAGCGCGGCCGGCGGAGCCGGCCAGCCTACGGTCATGCCAACGCTGGCCGGCAGGGCAGAAATTTTTACAGATGGAAAAATAAAAAAGCCGCCAGTCGAAACGGGCGGCTTTTCGGGAGAAGCAAGATCGATTACTTGATCTTGGTTTCCTTGTAGATCACGTGCTTACGTGCTTTTGGGTCGAATTTGGTGATTTCCATTTTCGCCGGCATCGTGCGCTTGTTCTTGGTGGTGGTGTAGAAGTGACCGGTACCTGCGGTCGATTCCAGCTTGATTTTGTCGCGGCCAGTTTTTGCCATGATAGCTCCCTAATTAAACTTTTTCGCCACGGGCACGCATGTCGGTCAGCACGGCATCGATGCCGAGCTTGTCGATCACGCGCAGACCGGCGTTGGACAGACGCAGGGAGACCCAGCGGTTTTCCGATTCCACATAGATGCGACGGTTCTGCAGGTTCGGCAGGAAGCGACGCTTGGTTTTGTTGTTAGCGTGGGAGACGTTGTTACCAACCATCGGGCCCTTGCCAGTAACTTGGCAGACACGTGCCATAGTGCACTCCTTAAATAATGTTCCAGGACTGGAAAAACGAGAGTATAGCGTGAAAACAGACAGCAAATCAATCACTTGCAGAAAACAATTGTGACTTTCGATGATACATAAATTTAACAATTGTAGATGAGCTCGATATGGCGGGATTTTCACGCCCCGCCCGGACAGTTCGTACAGCTGGCGGCGTCGTATTTGCATCCATGCCAGCCATTGTTGCGGATCGCCTTCGACTCTCATCCTTGAGCCCGTAGCTCGTTGCTCACAAGACAGGCATGCTAGAGTCGGCGCCCCCAAGCTGTCATCGACACCGCTCGTATCGACGCCAACAAGCAGATGGGCGCCCTCGTGACCCGCCTGCTGACCGTCAACTGTGCCGCACAGACGCGCGTGGCAATCCAGGCAGCCGGTGGACAAGGCATGGCCTCGGCATTCAAGTCGCTGGGCGAAGTCGCCATGATGGAACTGATGTCGAACCAGCAGGTCAATGAGGCGGTGAGCGCCGATGCGGAATTTGTCGACAAGAAGTAGGTGGAAGAAGTCCTCGGCAAGTAAGCCTTACAGCTGTCCGTGCTCGGCAAACGAATGCACCTGTATGCCGGCCACCACGAAATGGTCGAGCACCCGGATATCCACAAGCCCCAGCGCCTGGACCAGGCTTGATGTCAGGCGCAGGTCCGCTTCGCTGGGTTCCGGTGCGCCGGAAGGATGGTTGTGCGCCAGGATGACGGCCGCGGCATTGCGCCGCAGGGCGGCCTTGACGACCTCGCGCGGGTAGACGCTGGTATGCGTTAGTGTGCCGCGGAACATTTCTTCATAACTGATGAGCCGGTTCTTGACGTCGAGGAAAAGCACGACGAAGGACTCATGCGCCTGCAGCGCGAACTGGCTGCGCAGGTATTCCCTGACTGCGTCCGGCGAGCACATTCCGGTGCGCTCGAAATTCTCGGCCACGGCGCGCCGCGTCAGCTCGACGGCCGCCTGCAGCTGGGCATACTTGGCGGGGCCGAGGCCGTGCAGCTCGCCGAACTCGCCCGCAGTCGCATGCAGCAGCCGGTGCAGCGAGCCGAAATGCTCTAAGGTGTCGCGCGCCAGCGCCACGGCGCTTTTTCCCGCCACGCCGACGCGCAGGAAGATCGCCAGCAGTTCGGTATCCGAGAGCGCGCCCGCGCCGGCGCTCATCAGGCGTTCGCGCGGGCGTTGCTGCTCCGGCCAGTCACAAATTCCCATGTCTGATCCTTGCCATAAAAAAGAGCGTCCTGCGGCGCGGGAGCCCGGCCGTGGCTTAGTAGCGGTAAAATAGCGGATTGCCTGCAACAGGCTTGCCTGTCATAACAAACGAACATGTCCAACGTCCCGTCGTCCACCCCGTCTGCTGCTGTCGTCAACGACGCGTCCTACCTGACCCTGCATTATCGTTTGGCTACCGCCGACGGTACTGATCTGATCACTACCTTTGCGGGCAATCCGGCCACCTTGATGCTGGGACAGGGCCAGTTGGCACCGTTCCTCGAGCAACGCCTGATCGGCCTGGCGGAAGGCGCGCACCAGACTTTCGAGCTGAGCGCGCTTGAGGCCTTTGGCGAGCGCAACCCCGAGCTGGTGCAGTCGGTGTCGAAGGCCACGCTGGCCGAGAATTCGGTGCCGGATGCGGACTACAAGGTGGGCGAGCTGGTCGAGTTCAATGCGCCCAAGGGCGGACGCTTTGCCGGCATGCTGCTGGAACTGCGCGAGACCTCGGCGCTGTTCGACTTCAACCACCCGCTGGCCGGCCAGGCCCTGCAGTTCGAAGTGAAACTGATTTCGGTGTTGTAAAACAGGACCCTCCATGGAAAACGAAATTCTGCTAGCCCAGCCGCGCGGCTTCTGCGCCGGCGTGGACCGCGCCATCGAGATCGTCGAGCGCGCTCTGCGCCAGTTCGGCGCCCCGATCTATGTGCGCCACGAGATCGTGCACAACGCGTATGTGGTCGAAGACCTGCGCAACAAAGGCGCGATTTTCATTGAAGACCTCGACGACGTCCCGCCCGGCAATACGCTGGTCTTCTCGGCACACGGTGTCTCGAAAGCCGTCCGCCTCGAGGCGGAATCGCGCGGCCTGACGATTTTCGATGCGACCTGCCCGCTGGTGACCAAGGTCCACGTCGAAGTGGCAAAGATGCGCAAGCAGGGCTGCGAAATCATCATGATCGGCCACGACGGCCACCCGGAAGTCGAGGGCACCATGGGCCAGGCCGAAGAGGGCATGCACCTGGTTGAAACGGTGGGCGACGTCGCCACGCTTCATGTCAACAACCCGGACCAGCTGGCCTACGTCTCGCAGACCACGCTGTCGGTCGACGATACCGCCGAGATCATCGAGGCGCTGAAAGCACGCTTCCCGAACATCATCGAGCCGAAGAAGGGCGACATCTGCTACGCCACCACCAACCGCCAGGAAGCCGTGAAATTCCTCGCGCCCCAGGTGGAAGTCGTGATCGTGGTCGGCAGCCCGAACAGCTCGAACTCGAACCGCCTGCGCGAAGTGGCAGACAAGATGGGCACGCCGGCCTATATGGTCGACAATGCCGCCGCCATCGATCCGCAGTGGATCGCCGGAAAGAAGCGCATCGGCGTGACCGCCGGCGCCTCGGCCCCGGAAGTGCTGGTGCAGGCCGTGATCGACCGCCTCAAGGAATTGGGCGCGGCCAGCGTCCGTGCGCTCGAAGGCGTGGAAGAGAATGTCGTGTTCCCGCTGCCGAAAGGCCTGGACGGGGCGCGGGTTTCGTAGGGTATAAGGTAAGCCGGATCTCGTAGGGTGGGCAGATTCTGCCCCACGCGGTGATAGTTAGCTGCAAGATCCCCCGCACGAGAGCGAAGCCGTCAGCGATCACCGCGTGAGGGCACAGCAGGCCACCGGCCTGCTGTGCCCTGCCCACCCTACGATTTCGCGATGAATTTGCTGGAACGGTACTGTTTCGGGTATTAGTTTTCCGTCTGCCAAGTTATGATGACAGCGCTCGGAATCGTCGTCATAGACAAAGCAAGCATGCGATAGCACGGCCATGAGCGGCACTGCGGGTTTCCCGGAGTGCCGCTTTTTGTTAGCCGGCCCGGTTTTTTGGAAACTAGACAAGCGAAACGATGGAAACCTTCATCCAACAAATTCTCAACGGCCTGGTATTGGGCAGCATGTATGCCCTGGTCGCCCTCGGCTACACCATGGTGTACGGGGTGCTCAACCTGATCAACTTCGCCCACGGCGACGTCCTGATGATCGGCGCGATGGTCGGCCTGAGCCTGCTGAAGCTGCTCGACGCATACGCTCCCGGCCTGCCGGGCTACCTGCAGCTGGCCATCGCCATCCTCGGTGCAATTCCGGTGGCGATGCTGGTGAATATCCTGATCGAGCGGGTCGCCTACCGGCGCCTGCGCAATGCGCCGCGACTGGCGCCCCTGATCACCGCGATCGGCGTGTCGATCCTGCTGCAGACCTTCGCCATGATGATCTGGGGCCGCAGCCCGCTGCCGTTCCCACAACTGCTGTCGCCGGAACCGATCTCGATCGGCGGCGCATTGATATCTCAGACTCAGGTGCTGCTGCTGGTGCTGGCCGCGATCGCGATGTTCAGCCTGGTGCTGCTGGTCGAGCGCACCCGGATGGGCCGCGCGATGCGCGCGGTGGCCGAGAACCCGCGTGTGGCGGGCCTGATGGGCGTGGATTCGAACCGCGTCATCGTCGCCACCTTTGCGATTGGCGCCGCGCTGGCGGCGGTGGCCGGCGTGATGTGGGGCGCGAACTACGCCTCGATCACCTTTACTATGGGCGTGCTGCCGGGGATGAAGGCCTTCTGCGCCGCGGTGCTGGGCGGGATCGGGAATATTTACGGCGCCATGATCGGCGGCATCCTGCTGGGCATTATCGAAGCGCTGGGCGCCGGCTATATCGGCGACCTGACCGGCGGCTTCCTGGGCAGCCACTACCAGGACATCTTCGCCTTCGTCGTGCTGATCCTCGTGCTGACCCTGCGCCCGTCCGGCATCATGGGCGAGCGCGTGGCCGACCGCGCTTAAAAAGCAAGGAGACAAACACCATGGCACTCCTGACTTTCGACCTCCAGCACAAGCCGCGCCGGGCTCGTCTCAGCATGGCCGCGGTGCTGGTGCTGATGCTGGTCTTCCCCTTTGTCGCCGCCCAGTTCGGCAACTCCTGGGTGCGCATCATCGACATCGCGCTGCTGTACATCATGCTGGCGCTGGGCCTGAACATCGTGGTCGGCTTTGCCGGCCTGCTCGACCTGGGTTATATCGCCTTCTTCGCAGTCGGCGCCTACCTGGTCGGCTTGTTCTCCTCGCCCCAGTTCGCGGCCCTGCTCGAATCGGTGATCTATTATTCGCCCGCGCTAGGCGAGGCTTTGGTGGCCTTCTTCGGGCCCGAGATCCAGCAGAACGGTATCCACCTGTCGGTGTGGGCGATCGTGCCGCTGGCAGGCATCGTCGCGGGCCTGGCCGGTGCGCTGCTGGGCGCCCCGACCCTGAAGCTGCGCGGCGATTACCTGGCCATCGTGACGCTGGGCTTCGGCGAGATCATCCGCATCTTCATGAACAACCTGAACGACCCGATCAACTTCACCAACGGGCCCCAGGGGATCAACATGATCGACCCGATCCGCGTGTTCGGGGTGTCGCTCGCCGGTGAGGCGGGCTCGCAGGCCACGGTGCACATCGGCAGCTTCTCGATGCCCTCGGTGAACGCGTATTACTTCCTGTTCCTGGGCCTGACCATTGCGACCATCTTCATCACCTCGAGGCTGCAGCATTCGCGCCTGGGCCGGGCCTGGGTGGCGATCCGCGAAGACGAGATCGCAGCCAAGGCAATGGGCATCAATACCCGCAACGTCAAGCTGCTTGCCTTTGCGATGGGCGCCAGTTTCGGCGGCGTGGCCGGCGCGATGTTCGGCGCCTTCCAGGGCTTCGTGTCGCCGGAATCGTTCTCGCTGACCGAATCGATCGCCGTGCTGGCGATGGTGGTGCTGGGCGGGATCGGCCACATTCCCGGCGTGGTGCTGGGCGGCGTGCTGCTGGCGGCCTTGCCGGAAGTGCTGCGCCACGTGGTGGAGCCCGCGCAGCAGGCGCTGTTCGGTACCGTCGTGATCGAAGCGGAAGTGCTGCGCCAGCTGCTGTACGGCCTGGCGCTGGTGCTGATCATGCTGGTCAACCCGGCCGGCCTGTGGCCGTCGCCAAACAAGGAAGAGCGCCCGAACGCGGCGCTGGTGCATGACGAGGAAGAGGGGGCGAAAGCATGAGCGACCTCATTCTCAACATCGCCGGCGTGAACAAACGCTTCGGCGGCCTGCAGGCGCTGACCGATGTCGGCATCCGCATCGAGCGCGGCCAGATATATGGCCTGATCGGTCCGAACGGCGCCGGCAAGACCACCTTTTTCAACGTGATCACGGGCCTGTACCAGCCGGACAGCGGCAGCTTCGAATTGGGCGGCAAACCCTATTCGCCCTCGGCCCCGCACGAAGTGGCCAGGGCCGGTATCGCCCGCACCTTCCAGAACATCCGCCTGTTCGGCGAAATGAGCGCACTCGAAAACGTGATGGTGGGCCGCCACGTGCGCACCCGCCAGGGCGTGTTCGGTGCGATCTTCCGCCACAAGGCGGCGCGCGAAGAAGAAGCGGCGATCCGCGTGCGTGCGCAAGAGCTGCTCGATTTCGTGGGCATCGGCCAGTTTGGCAGCCGCACGGCCAAATACCTGTCCTACGGCGACCAGCGCCGCCTCGAGATCGCACGCGCACTGGCCACCGATCCGCAGCTGCTGGCGCTCGATGAACCCGCGGCCGGCATGAACGCCACCGAAAAGCTGGGGCTGCGCGAGCTGCTGGTGAAGATCAAGGCGCAGGGCAAAACCGTGCTGCTGATCGAGCACGACGTCAAGCTGATGATGGGCCTGTGCGACCGCATGACGGTGCTGGAATACGGCAAGCAGATCGCGGAAGGCCTGCCCGCCGAGATCCAGAAGAACGAGGCCGTGATCAAGGCTTACCTGGGCGGAGCCCACTGATGAACGAAAAAGCGATGGGCGAAAATATCCTGAAAGTGTCCGGCCTGAAGGTCGCTTATGGCGGCATCAAGGCGGTCAAGGGCGTGGACCTGGAAGTGAACAAGGGCGAACTGGTGACCCTGATCGGCGCCAACGGCGCCGGCAAGACCACCACCCTCAAGGCGATTACCGGAACCCTTCCGCCCTGCAAGGTCGAAGGCGAGATTTCCTACCTGGGCAAGTCGCTCAAGGGCACGCAGTCGTTCCGGATGGTGCAGCAGAAGCTGGCCATGGTGCCGGAAGGGCGGGGCGTGTTCACCCGTATGACCATCCATGAGAACCTCCAGATGGGGGCGTTCACACGCGATGATGCGGCGGGAATCGCGCTGGATATCGAGAAGTGGTACGGTGTGTTCCCGCGGCTGAAGGAGCGGTCAAGCCAGCTGGCGGGCACCCTGTCGGGCGGCGAGCAACAGATGCTGGCCATGGCGCGCGCATTGATGAGCCATCCGACCCTGCTGCTGCTCGACGAACCGTCGATGGGCCTATCGCCGATCATGGTCGAGAAAATCTTCGAAGTGATCCGCGACGTGTCGCAGCAGGGGATCACGGTCCTGCTGGTCGAGCAAAACGCCAAGCTGGCTCTGCAGGCCGCGCACCGCGGCTATGTGATGGAGTCGGGGCAGGTGACGATGACGGGGAATGCGGCTGATATGCTGAATGATCCAAGGGTGCAGGCGGCGTATCTGGGGGAGTGAGGCCGGGCGGTTCTGCCGCCTTACTGCTTCCTGCTTCACCGGGTCAGCGCAACACTGCACGCTAACGCGTTTCCGCCCACCAACCGTAAGACCGTCATCCCGGCGAAGGCCGCGATCCAGGTTCGTTGCGTACCTCTTGCTTCAAACGATAGCGGCGCGCACACAAGATTGGATCCCGGCCTGCGCCGGGATGAGGGCTCATCGGGACGTGGTGAAAATATGCGGCAGTGGACGGCCACCCACAAAAAACAAAAAGCCGGAACGTCACCGTTCCGGCTTTTTCACTTAACGAGTCGCAGCTTAGGCGGCGGCTGCAGCGCCCGTAGCGGTCGCAGTAGCCTTGCTAGCAGTTGCCGAAAACTGGTTCACGGCGGCGCTCACGTTGGTTTCGATGGCTTCAGCAGCTTGCTTGCTGGTCTTGCTGAACTGTTCGTAGCCAGCGTTGGCGTTGCTGATCGCGGTCTTGACGGCGGCGACGAAGTTTTCCGAACCGGCCGGGGCGTTCTTGCTCACTTCGTCGACCAGTGCGATGACCTTGCGATTCGTTTCGACGATCTGGGTTTCAGCGACTTTCGAGAACTCGGCGCCGGTGCCGCTGGCGATCGAGGCCAGCTGGCGGCTGTACGACATCGCTTTTTCAGCGGTTGGCTGGGCTTGCGAGGTGGTGACCGAGAAGAATTCTTGCGGGTCTTTCGCGCTCAGCAGCTGACGGGTGACGTTCTGCGACGATTCCAGCGAAGTACGGGCGGCGTTGATGTTCAGCTCGACCAGTTTCTCCATGCCTTCGAAGGTCTTGGCGGTCAGCGAGGAAAACAGCGCAAACTGCGATTCCAGGTTGGCTTTGGTGGCGTTCGAGAACTGCTCAGGGATTGCAAACATGTGGATCTCCAAAATTCAAAAAGTTCAAGTGGATGAAATGTTGCTTGGACCGGTGAGGCAGGTTTTATTCGTTTGGTTTCGACGAAACTCTTTTTTGTGCACCGCAACAGAGCGAATTTTGAACCAAGTGGACAGGCGAGTCAAGCGATTTTGACGCACTGCACCATCCGATGTGCATAATTTTCTGGAATGCATTGTTTGCAAGAAATTTCAACCGCTTTTGTTTGATTTATAGCAACAAATCGGCGTTTGGCTCGTCGGCCAAACGGCTGCCGTGCCCCATGTTAGACTGCCTACTTGTGATTTTCTCAAGCTGCCCAGCAGCGCCTGCCATGTCGCCCGGCACCCCTACCAATGCGCCCGCTGTCGCATCTTCTTCCTGGCTGTCGCCAGTCCCGCTGTTCTTCGTCTTCCTCTGGAGTACCGGCTTCATCGTCGCCAAGCTGGGGTTGCCGTATGCGCCGCCGCTCACTTTCCTGATCCTGCGCAGCCTCGGCGTGCTGGCCGTGCTGCTGCCGGTGGTGCTGTTTTTTCGTGCGCCCTGGCCGCGTGGCCGGCTGCTGCATGTGGCCGTGGCGGGCCTGCTGCTGCAGGCGGGCTACCTCGGAGGCGTCTGGGCCGCCATCAAGCTCGGCATGCCTGCCGGGCTCACCGCACTGATTGTCGGCATGCAGCCCATCCTCACCGCCGCCGCCGCGCCGCTGATCGGCGAACGGGTCCGGCCGCGCCAGTGGCTCGGGCTGGCGCTCGGCTTGTCTGGTGTGGCATTGGTCGTGGTGGCCAAGTTCCATCTGGCCGGCTTGAGCGCGGCCGGCCTCGCGCTGTGTGTGTTGGCGCTGCTGTGCATCACGGCCGGCACCATGTACCAGCGCCGTTATTGCCCGGCTTTCGACCTGCGCACCGGCACCGTCATCCAGTTCGCCGCCACCGTGGCGGCGCTGCTGCCACTGGCCATCGTGCTGGAAGGACTGGATTGGGAGCTGTCGACGGTCGACTGGAGCCTCGATTTCATCCTGGCCTGGCTGTGGTCGATTTTCGCGCTGTCGATCGGCGCCATCTTTTTGCTGTTCACGCTGATTCGCCGCAGCCAGGCGCTTGAGGTGACCAGCCTGTTGTACCTGACGCCGCCCACCACCGCCATCATGGCCTGGCTGCTGTTCGGCGAGTCGTTCAGCGCCCTCGCATTGGCCGGCATGGCGCTTGCCGTGCTCGGCGTTGCATTCGTTGTCAAAAAATAAGGAGACCCCATGATCAAGACCCCCCAGCAGGAAGCCGTCGATGCGGCCATCACGTCGCGCCGTTCGATCCGCGCTTTCCTGGACAGGCCGGTTGACCGGCTTGACGTCGAGCGCATCCTCGACGTGGCGGCACGCGCGCCCTCCGGCACCAACACCCAGCCATGGAAGGTCTATGTCGTGACGGGGCAGGCCCGCCAGGACCTGTGCGCCGCGATCCAGGCCGTCAACGCCGACCCCGAGCAGGCGCGCCAGCACACCGAGGAGTACGCCTACTATCCGCGCGAATGGGTGTCGCCCTTCGTGGACCGCCGCCGCAAGGTGGGCTGGGACCTGTACTCGCTGCTGGGCTTGACGCGCGACAACAAGGCGGGCATGGCCGCCCAGCATGCGCGCAACTACGAGTTCTTCGGCGCGCCAGTCGGCCTGGTCTTTACCATCGACCGCATCCTGGAGCAGGGTTCCTGGCTTGACTACGGCATGTTCTTGCAGAGCATCATGGTGGTGGCGCGCGGACGCGGGCTCGATACCTGTCCGCAAGCCGCGTTCACCCAATATCACCGCGTGATTGCAGAACAGCTGCAGTTGCCGGAAAATGAAATGGTCGTGTGCGGGATGGCCCTGGGCTGGGCGGATCCCGAAAAAATCGAGAATTCGCTGGTGACGGAACGCGAGCCGGCAAGCAAATTCGCCCGGTTCTTCGACTAAAGGCGGTAAGCTATCGGAGGCGGCAGGAATATTTCGTTGTGTTGCCGCACGGAATTTACATTTCACTTGCGATGGCGTCTTGATCGGCTAAACTGCATTTTGTACCTCATCAGTTTGCGTCGAAGGGTTTCCAGATGTTCAAAGTTGCATTGGCTGCCATCGTGTCGCTGCTGTTTGCGTTTCAGCCTGTCCAGGCCGCTGGAGCCGGAGCCGGAGCCGGCGCCGAAAAAAGCCAGGGCGTCAAGAAGAAGCAGAAGCGCACGGCCGTCGCCAAGAAGGCAGTGCGAAAGAAAGCCGTACGTGGCAAGGCTGCACGCGGCAAGCGCCAGGACCTGGCGCACGTCATCGCTGCCGATAACCGCGAGCGCATGGTGCGCCGCGTGGAAATGGTGCGCGGCAAGCGCAAGGTCACTTACCAGCTGGTGCGCCGGGCGGGCAAGTCCACGCCGCGCGTCGCCGCCTACGCTCCCCGCACTTTCGGCGACGTCGCCGGCCTGAGCCGCACCGCCGATTCGCTGTCGCTGCGCTCCAACGTAGCGCTGGTGCTCGACCAGGACAGCTCGGAAGTCCTGTTCGAGAAGAATGCCAACGTCGCGCTGCCGATCGCCTCGATCACCAAGCTCATGACCGGGCTCGTGGTCGTGCAGGCCAACTTGGACCTCGAGGAAGTCCTGCGCATCACCGATGCCGACGTCGACCGCCACAAATATTCGAGCTCGCGCCTGCCGGTAGGCTCGCGCATGACGCGCCGCGAACTGCTGCATATTGCCCTGATGAGTTCGGAAAACCGCGCCGCCTCTGCGCTCGGCCGCAACTATCCGGGTGGCACCGACGCCTTCATTGCCGCGATGAACGCGAAAGCGCGCGAACTGGGCATGACGGACACGCGGTATGTCGATGCCAGTGGCCTGTCGAGCCGTAACGTGTCGAGCGCGCGCGACCTGGCGCGGCTCGTGGCCAAGGCCTACGGCGAACCGCTGCTGCGCGAATATTCCACCACGCCGAATTCAATCGTCAGGGCCAGCGGCCGGCCGATGCGCTATGCGAACACCAATTACCTGGTGGCGCTGCCGGACTGGAACATCGGCCTGCAGAAAACCGGTTTCATCAACGAAGCCGGTCGCTGCCTGGTGATGCAGGCGGCGATTCACGGCCGCAGTGTGATCATGGTCTTCCTGGATTCAAAGGGAAAGATGTCGCGTACCGCGGACGCGGGCCGGGTGCGCCGCTTCCTGGAAGCCATGGCGCCGGACAAGATCCAGGTACTGGCGCCCGGCACCCTGGGTGGGCCGGTGCCGAATCCGGTGATGAGCGCGGCCAGCGGGACAGGCGCCCTGCATTAACAAGAGCGGCTGACAACCCGCCAGGACAAGGCGCATCGTCGAGGACAGTACGCTAGTACGGCGAGACGATGCAACAAAGTCATGGTGGGTTGTCGGGCGCTCTTATATCTGCAGAGCAGGGCGGTAACCCAGCGTTGAGGAAATGCTGGACGCCGTCTGCACCAGGTCTTCCAGCCATTCTTCCTGCAGGCGGTCGGCCGGCGCCGAGATCGACAGGCCGGCCACCAGCTTGCCGCTGTCGTCAAAAATGCCGGCGGCCATGCAGCGCACACCCAGTTCAAGCTCTTCGTTGTCGCGCGCATAGCCGCGCGAACGCACCAGGCTCAGCTCGCGCTCGAGGCGCGCCAGCTCAGTGATCGAATTCTTGTTGTGGCCGGCCAGGCCGGTACGGGTCGCATAGGCGCGCACGCCCTTCGGATCGTCGACCGACAGGAACAGCTTGCCGGTCGAGGTCAGGTGCAGCGGGCCGCGCCCGCCGATCGCGCGCACCACCTGCATGCCCGAGCGCTCGGAAAACGCGCGGTCGATGTAGACAATCTCGTCACCCTGGCGCACCGACAGGTTCACCGTCTGCTGCGTCTTCTTGTGCAGGGCGCGCATGAAATCGAGCGCCGCTTCGCGCACCGACAAACGGCTCTTGACCACATTCCCCAGTTCCAGCAGGCGCATGCCGAGGCGGTAGGTGCCCGGCTCGACCCGGTCCACGAAGCGCGTCACCACCATATCGTTCAGGATGCGGTGCGCGGTGGAAGGGTGCAGGCCCGATACCTTGGACAATTCCTTCAGGCTCACCGGGTCGGAATAGCTGGCCAGGGCGTCGAGCAGGGCCATCATGCGGTCGATCACCTGGATCGACGTCTTGGCCGGGCCGGCTGCTGCCGATTCTGGGGTTTCCATTTTCATGATGTGGTTGGTGCGGTGCAGTATCGAGCCTCTTTATACCATGATGTGAAACGCGGACGCAAACCGGCGGGCTTCGATGGGCAACATTCCACCGGCACGGCATAATGACAGTTCGATATTGTCATCAACCAACCGAGCCTGCGCCTACCTACGATGGAACAACCGATCAGCGAATTCAAGACCAAGCGCGGCATGGCACGCATTGCCGCCGCCTTCCGCAATACCTGGGACGGCGTGGCCTGGGCCTGGCGCAGCGAGGCGGCCTTCCGCCAGGAGATCATGGTGATCGCCGTGGCGACCGTGGTCGCGCTCCTGCTGCCGGTATCCGGGTTCCAGAAGCTGGCCCTGGTCGGGGTGCTGGTGCTGGTGCTGATCGTCGAGATCATCAACTCGGCCATCGAGGCCATCGTCGACCGCATCTCGCTGGAACGCCACCCGCTGTCGAAAGTGGCCAAGGACATGGGCAGCGCCGCAGTGGCGCTCACCCTGCTGCTGGCGGTGGCGACCTGGGCTGTCGTCCTGTATACCCGCTACCTGTAGCGGATAGGTCAGCCAGCCACCTTGGCAAGATCAAGGTGGCTCCAGCAAGAACTGCATATCCTTCAGCACCGCCGGCGCACAAGCAAATAACAAACTTGTCGTTTGCGTAAGCGCCGGGTTTCCTTAGACTAGGGAGTCTGGCGCGCCCGGTACGACCCTTAATCGACCGCTCATATGCCCCGCAGTCCCATCACCATGGAGAGTTAATAATGACCTTACGCCTCGGCGATACCGCCCCTGACTTCGAGCAGGATTCCAGTGCCGGCAAGATCCGCTTCCACGAGTGGGCGGGCGATTCCTGGGTAGTACTGTTCTCGCACCCGGCCGACTTCACCCCGGTCTGCACCACCGAACTGGGCCTGACCGCCAAGCTCAAGCCTGAATTCGACAAGCGCAATGTCAAGGCCATCGCCTTGTCGGTCGATCCGGCCAGCACGCACCGCGACTGGATCAAGGACATCGAGGAAACCCAGCAGACCGTGGTCGGCTTCCCGATCATCGCCGACGCCGACCGTTCGGTGTCTACCCTGTACGACATGATCCACCCGGAAGCCTCGGCCACGGCCACGGTGCGTTCGCTGTTCGTGATCGACCCGGCCAAGAAGGTGCGCCTGACCATCACCTATCCGATGAGCACTGGCCGCAATTTCGACGAAGTGCTGCGCGTGATCGACGCCCTGCAACTGACCGACGGCTATACCGTGGCCACGCCGGGCAACTGGAAGGATGGCGACGACGTGATCATTCCGCTGACCGTGCAAGATCCTGCCGTTATCGAGCAGAAGTATCCGAAGGGCTATACCTCGCCGCGTCCTTACCTGCGCCTGACGCCTCAGCCAAACAAGTGATCCGTAGGGTGGTCGGCTTCGCCGACCGCGCGGTGATCGTTGCGATTTGAATAGCCGCACAGGCTGCAGTACCGTGATTTGAACGCGCGGGCGTTTGTAATTTCGGGCATTGCCCTAATGCCAGTCACTTAAGAGCTGCCCGTGACTCGTAGGGTGGGCAAGTTCCTTGCCCACGCGTTAAAACCACTTTGCTGCAGCCCGTGCGGCTGCTTACATTGCAACTATCACCGCGTGGGCAGGAAACCTGCCCACCCTACGTTCTCACTACTTGACTGGCATTGGGGCATTGCCCAGAATTACCCCGCCCACCCTACAACGGCCAGATCCTTCCTGCATAAGCAAATAAGAAACCTGTCCTTCCCATTACCGCTGAGTCCCCTTACGCTGTGCCTTAAATGAGGGCACTGGCATGTCGATGACTTATGTAATAGCGGGTTTCGCGGTAGGGCTGCTGGTCGGCATGACCGGCGTCGGCGGCGGCTCGCTCATGACGCCGCTGCTCACGCTGCTGTTCGGCGTCTCGCCCTCGGTCGCGGTCGGCACTGACCTGGCCTTCGCCTCGATCACCAAGGGCGTCGGCACCATCACCCATCGCTTCAACCGCACCGTCCAGTGGCCGATCGTGCGCCACCTCTGCCTGGGCGCCTTGCCGGCCGCGCTGCTGACCACGCTGGCCCTGAGCCAGTTCGGCACCGTCAACCCGCAGGTGGGGCAGGTGATCCGCTATTCGATCGCCGTCTCCGTCATGCTCACCGTGGTCGCGCTGCTGTTCCGCGCGCGCATGCTGCGCTGGATCAATGCCCATCCCGGGCGCCAGCTGCAGGGACGCAAGCTGGCCGCGGCCACCATCATCTCGGGCGCCGTGCTGGGCGTGCTGGTCACTGTCTCCTCGATTGGCGCCGGCGCGATCGGCGCCACGCTGCTGGTCATGCTCTACCCACGGCTCACCTCCGCCGAGGTAGCCGGCACCGACATCGCCTATGCCGTGCCGCTGACCGCGATCGCCGCGCTCGGCCATTGGTGGCTGGGCTCGATCAACTGGATGCTGCTGGCGACCCTGCTCATCGGCTCGGTGCCGGGTATCACGCTGGGCGCCATGATGGCGCGCAAGGTGCCGGAGCGCTTCCTGCGCGCCTTGCTGGCCATGACCCTCACCGGCGTCGCAGCCAAGCTGGTGCTGTGACGCATTTCGCCAAAGCTAATAGCTGATCTGTCTATGCAAATAAGGATTGCTTCGTTTGTAATATGAGGGCTGTGTGGGAATATGGCAGCCCGTTAGAAGAATATGTAATAAGGGCTCCTCCATGACATCGCTCGCTCAGCCACGCAAGTCACCGGGTCGGGTCATCCCCGGCTTCGGGATCTCGCTCGGCTTCACGCTGTTCTACCTCGCGCTGATCGTGCTGATCCCTTTGTCGGCGGTCTTCCTCAAGACCTTCACCATGACCTGGGAGGCGTTCTGGACCGCGGTCACCTCCGAGCGCGTGATGGCTTCCTACCGCCTCAGCTTCGGCACCTCCCTGATCGCAGCCTTCATCAACGTCATCTTCGGGGGCATCGTCGCCTGGGTCCTGGTGCGCTATACCTTCCCCGGCAAGCGCATCATCGACGCCCTGGTCGACCTGCCGTTCGCACTGCCGACCGCGGTGGCCGGCATCACGCTCACCGCCTTGTACTCGCACAACGGCCTGATCGGCGAGCAGCTCGCCAAGTTCGGCATCAAGGTGGCCTTCACCCCGCTTGGCATATTGGTCGCGCTGACCTTCATCGGCCTGCCTTTCGTGGTGCGCACGGTGCAGCCGGTGCTGGAAGAAGCCGAGCGCGAACTCGAAGAAGCGGCAGCCAGCCTCGGCGCCTCGCCGCTCCACACCTTCGTTCGCGTGGTGCTGCCGACGATTACGCCGGCGCTGCTGACCGGCTTCGCGCTGGCCTTCGCGCGCGCCACCGGCGAATACGGCTCGGTGATCTTCATCGCGGGCAACCTGCCGATGGTCTCCGAGATCACGCCGCTGTTCATCATCACCAAACTCGAGCAGTACGATTACGCGGGCGCCACCGCCATCGCCGTGGTCATGCTGCTCATCTCCTTCATCCTGCTGCTCACGATTAACCTGCTGCAGGCCTGGACACGCAAACGGGCAGGAAAGAAATGAGCGCAGTCCTCGACAACATCAAGGCCGCGCCAAAAGCGGCTGCACCAGTGCGGCGCCCGTCGACCAATGTGCTGGAACCGGACTGGGTGCGCTACCTCCTGATCGCGGTGGCGCTGGGCTTCCTGACCCTGTTCCTGTTCGTGCCGCTGGCGGCAGTCTTCACCGAAGCCATGAAGAAGGGCTGGGGCACCTATGTCGAGTCGATCACCGACCCGGACGCGCTGTCGGCCATCAAGCTGACCCTGATCGCGGCCGGTATCTCGGTGCCGCTCAACCTGGTGTTCGGGGTCGCGGCTGCGTGGTGCATCGCCAAGTTCGAGTTCCGCGGCAAGAGCATCCTGCTGACCCTGATCGACCTGCCGTTCTCGGTGTCGCCGGTGATCGCGGGCCTGATCTACGTGCTGATGTTCGGCGCCCAGGGCTGGTTCGGCGAGTGGCTGATGGAACACGACATCAAGATCCTGTTCGCCGTGCCGGGCATCGTGCTGGCCACCGTGTTCATCACCTTCCCGTTTGTCGCGCGCGAGTTGATCCCGCTGATGCAGCAGCAGGGCACCGAAGAAGAAGAAGCGGCGCTGGTGCTGGGCGCCTCCGGGTGGTCGACCTTCATGCGGGTGACGCTCCCGAACATCAAGTGGGGCCTGCTGTACGGCGTGATCCTGTGTAATGCCCGCGCGATGGGCGAGTTCGGCGCGGTGTCGGTGGTCTCGGGCCATATCCGCGGCGAGACCAACACCATGCCGCTGCAAGTCGAGATCCTCTACAACGAATACAACTTCACGGCCGCGTTTGCGATCGCATCGCTGCTGGCGCTGCTCGCGCTGGTGACCCTGGCGGTGAAGAGCTTTATCGAATGGCGCCTGCATCAAGCCCGCAAGGCCGCCGCCGACGAACGACAGAAGGAAGCGCTAGCATGACGATCGAAGTCCAACACATCCGCAAGCAGTTCGGCCAGTTCACCGCGCTCGACGACGTCTCGCTGCAGTTCCCGGACGGACAGCTGACCGCCTTGCTCGGGCCTTCGGGCTGCGGCAAGACGACCCTGCTGCGCATCATCGCGGGCCTGGAACATCCGGACTCTGGCGCCGTGCTGCTCGACGGCGAGGACGCCTCGCACCGCCACGTGCGCGAGCGCCAGGTCGGCTTCGTGTTCCAGCACTACGCGCTGTTCAAGCACATGACCGTGTTCGAGAACGTCGCCTTCGGCCTGCGCGTCAAGCCACGCAAGGATCGCCCGTCCGAACAGCAGATCCGCGACAAGGTGCGCCAGCTGCTCGAGCTGGTGCAGCTCGACTGGATCGCCGATCGCTATCCGCCCCAGCTCTCGGGCGGCCAGCGCCAGCGCATCGCCCTGGCACGTGCACTCGCGGTGGAGCCGCGCGTGCTGCTGCTCGACGAGCCCTTCGGCGCACTCGACGCCAAGGTACGCAAGGAGCTGCGCCGCTGGCTGCGCCGCCTGCACGACGACCTGCACGTGACTTCGATCTTCGTCACCCACGACCAGGAAGAAGCGCTGGAAGTGGCCGACCAGGTGGTCTTGATGAACAAGGGCCGCATCGAGCAGCTCGGCACGCCGGACGCCGTCTATAACCACCCGGCCTCGCCCTTCGTCTACGGCTTCCTCGGCAACGTGAATTTGTTCCACGGCCGCGTGCAGGATGGCGTGCTGGCCAGCGGCGCCGTGCAGTTCGAGGTGCCCGGCGAAGCGGGCGCGCGCAACGGCAACGGCATCGGCTATGTTCGCCCGCACGACCTCGACGTCGAACGCTACATCCCCGGCGCCGGCGACACCGGCGGCGTGGTCGCCAAACTGCGCCGCGCGCATGCCATCGGCCCGCTGGCCCAGCTCGACCTGGAACGCGCCGACAACCAGCAGCTGATCGAAGCGGTGATGCCGAACGAGCTGTTCTCGCGCCACGGCTTCAAGGAAGGCGACACGCTGGTGGTCAAGCCGCGCCGGATGGAAGTCTTCGTGGATGCAGGCGACGGAATCTGAATGGCGGGCCTATGAATTTCCAACAACTGCGCTCCGTGCGCGAAGCCGCGCGCCGCGACTTCAACCTGACCGACGTCGCCAATGCGCTGTTCACCTCGCAGCCGGGCGTCTCGCGCCAGATCCGCGAGCTCGAGGACGAACTCGGGGTCGTGATCTTCGAGCGCAACGGCAAGCGCCTGACCGGCCTCACGCCGCCGGGCAAGGGCATCCTCAAGATCGTCGAACGCCTGCTGGTGGAAGCCGAAAACCTGCAGCAGGCCAGTGCAGAATTCGCCGCGCAGGACAGCGGCACCCTCACGGTGGCGGTGACGCACACCCAGGCGCGCTATGCGCTGCCGCAGGTGGTGCAATCCTTCCGCAACGCCTTCCCGGGCGTACGCATCGCCCTGCAGCAGAGCGCCCCGGAACATATCGCGGAATGGGTCCTGTCGGGCAAAGCCGACATCGGCATCGCCACCGAAGGGCTGTCGGCCTTTCCGGACCTGGTGTCCTTCCCCTGCTACCGCTGGAGCCACCTGGTGGTGGCGCCTGAAGGCCACCCGATCTTTTCGTCCGCCACGCCGCTGCGGCTGGACGACCTGGCAGAGTATCCGCTGATCACCTACGACCAGGGCTTCACCGGCCGCAGCCACATCGACGCCGCCTTCCGCGAAGCCGGGCTGGCGCCGGACATCGTGCTGACCGCGATGGATTCGGACGTCATCAAGCAGTACGTGTCGCTGGGGATGGGCGTGGGAATCGTGGCTTCGATGGCTTTCGATCATGGACGCGACAAGGGCATGCGTGCGATCGAGGCCTCGCACCTGTTTGCGCCGAACGTGACCCGGCTGGCGGTAAGGCGCGGGTCTTACCTGCGCGCGTATGCTTTCCACTTCATCGAGCGGTTTGCGCAGGGGTATACGAGGGCGGATATCGAGAAGGCGTTGCAGACGGCGGAGTGAGGTTGTTGGCGCTGATGATGGTGACCAGCGCATGAACTAGTAGGTGCCATGCGAACTTGGGTCCCGGCCTGCGCCGGGACGACGTGCTAGGGACGCAGGGCGAAGATGCTGTCGTAAGTTGCCAACCTAAAAACCGTCATCCCGGCGCAGGCCGGGATCCAAGTTTTTCTCCGAAGTCGTAGTCTCAATCAGCCCCTCACTGCCCCGGATTCGTGTACCTCGCATGAATCCCCTCAATTCCCTCCACCACCTCCGCCGGCAGCACCACGTCCGCCGCATCGATGTTCTCCTTCAGCTGTTCCAGATTCGTGGCCCCGATTATCGTCGACCCCACGAACCAGCGTGAATAACACCACGCCAGCGCCATCTGCGACGGTTTCAATCCGTGTGAACGCGCCAGCGCTGCATACTCCGCAGTCGCAGCCAGCACGCCAGGCCGCACATAACGCGGGCTCCAGTTCGGCGGGAAGATCGTCAGCCGCCCGCGCGCTTGCGGATCGTCCAGGTATTTAGCCGTGAGCTGCCCGAACGCCAGCGGGCTGTAAGCCAGCAAACTCACCCCTTCGCGGTAGCAGGCCTCGTCCATCAAACTGGTCTCGAACGCACGCGCCGTCAGGTTGTACAGGTTCTGCACCGTCGCGATGCGCGGCAGCCCACGCGCCTCCGCCTGCTTGACGTACTCGCACACGCCCCAGGCGCTTTCGTTCGAAATGCCGATGTGGCGGATCGTGCCTGCCTTGACCATCTCGCCCAGCGCTTCCAACGTGTCCTCGATCGGCACGGCGGCCCGTTCGGCCTTGGGATTAAAACTGTTGGCGCCGAAGATCGGCAAATTGCGGCTCGGCCAATGGACCTGGTAGAGGTCGATGTAATCGGTGTTCAGGCGGCGCAGGCTGTCTTCGACGGCCGTGCGGATATTCGTGGCGTCGAGGTTGTGGCGGGCGCCGCGGATCCACGGCATGTTGGTGTTCGGCCCGGCGATCTTGGTGGCCAGCACCACCTCGCTGCGGCGGCCGGTTTTCTTGAGCCAGCTGCCGATGAAGCGCTCGGTCACGCCTTGCGTCTCGGCGCGCGCCATCACCGGGTACATCTCGGCGGTGTCGATGAAATTGATGCCGCGCTCGAGCGCGTAGTCGAGCTGGCTGTGCGCCTCGGTTTCAAGATTCTGCTCGCCGAAGGTCATGCTGCCGAGGCAGGCCTTCGACACCATCAACTCGCTTTGTCCCAGCTGCCTGCGGTCCATGGGCTTCCTTGTTTAACGGCGCAGTGCGGCGGCGCACTCGCGCACCAGCGCCGGGCCGCCGTAGATCAAACCGCTGTAGAGCTGCACCAGCTGGGCGCCGGCGGCGATCTTGGCGCGCGCATCCTCGCCGCGCATGATGCCGCCCACGCCGATGATCGGCAGCGCGTCGCCCAGCTCCGCCTTCAGCAAGCGGATCACGGTGTTCGACAACTCGAACACCGGCGCGCCCGACAGGCCGCCGGTCTCCTCGCCATGCTGCATGCCTTGCACTGCAGTGCGGCTGAGCGTGGTGTTGGTGGCGATGACGCCGTCGATCTTGTGGCGCAGCAGGGCACCGGCGATGTTGCGGACCTGGTCGCCGTCGATGTCGGGTGCGATCTTCAGCGTTACCGGCACATAGCGCTTGTGCTGGTCGGCCAGGCGCAACTGTTCTTCCTTCAACTGCGCCAGCAGGGAATCGAGCTCGGATTCTCCCTGCAGCTGGCGCAGGTTCTTGGTATTCGGCGAGGAGATGTTCACCGTCACGTAGCTGGCGTAAGGGTAGACCTTGCGCAGGCAGTGCAGGTAATCGTCGGCCGCGCGCTCAATCGGGGTGTCGGCGTTCTTGCCGATGTTCAGGCCGAGTACGCCCTGCTTGTCCTGGTAGAAGCGGGAAGCCTGCACATTGGCCACGAAGGCATCCACGCCGCCGTTATTGAAACCCATGCGGTTGATGATGCCCTGGGCCTGCGGCAGGCGGAAGATGCGCGGCTTCGGGTTGCCGGCCTGGCCGCGCGGGGTCACGGTGCCGATTTCGATCGAGCCGAAACCGAGCGAGGCGAGGCCGTCGATATAGGCGCCATCCTTGTCCAGGCCGGCGGCGAGGCCGACCGGGTTCGGGAAGCTGATCCCCATGACCGTGCGCGGGTCTGGCGCGGGCTTGCCGGCGAGCTTGGTCAGGCCGAGCGAAGCGGCGCTGCGCAGCAGCGGCAGGGTCAGGTGGTGGGCGGTCTCGGCATCGAGTGAGAAAAGGAGCGGGCGGGCGAGGGTGTACAGGGACATGGGGGACTCAAGAATGTGACTCCCGCTATTTTACCCGGGGCGCGCAGACGCGCGGAGAAGGCGGTCTTGCCCTCAGCGGTCGAGCACGCCCCATTCGCCGCTGATGCGCGCCTCCAGCGGCCGGAAATTGATCTTGTAGGCCATCTTGGGGCTCTGCTCGATCCAGTAGCCCAGGTAGACATACTGCAGGCCGAGTTCGCGCGCCTGGTTCACTTGCCACATCACGTTATAGGTGCCGAAGGAGGCGCCCGGCAGGTCCGGGTCGAAGAAGGTGTAGACCGAGGACAGGCCGTCGGACAGCACGTCGATGATCGACACCATGCGCAGGGTGCCGTCCGGTTCGCGGAACTCGACCAGGCGGGTGTTGACGCGGCTTTGCAGCAGGAACTGGGCGTACTGGTCGCGGCTGTCCTGGTCCATGCCGCCGCCGACGTGGCGGGTGGTCTGGTAGCGCAAGTAGAGCGCGTAATGCTCGTCCGAGAAGGCCAGGTTGGCCACCATGGCAACCAGGTCGCCATGGCGCTTCCAGGCGCGGCGCTGGGTGCGGTTGGGCGTGAAGTCGTCGCATTTCACACGCACCGGGATGCAGGCCTGGCAGCCGTCGCAGTAAGGGCGGTAGGTGAAGATGCCGCTGCGGCGAAAGCCGTTGCGCACCAGTTCGGAATACACGTCGGCGTTGATGAGGTGCGAAGGCGTCGCGACCTGCGAACGAGCCTGCCGTGCATCGAGATAGCTGCACGGATAGGGCGCCGTCGTATAGAACTGCAGCGTGGCGAAGGGCAGGTCATTTAGGTGCGTCATGCAAAGCTCTCGGGACGACGTGGTGCACCTATTTTAGCGAATTCGGGGCCGTGCAACCGTTAAGGAGTCAACGGTGCCGCTACCTCCCAGCGCGGGATGGCGGGCTCACGAATGGCTTCGCGCAGGTGCGCGAGGAAGGCGCTGCGTGGGATCGGCGCCGCACCCAGCGAAGCCAGGTGGCCGGTCTCCTGCTGGCAGTCGATCATGCGCACGCCATGCTTGCGCAGGAAGGCGACCAGGTAAGCGAGCGCCACCTTGGAGGCATCCGGCACGCGCGCGAACATCGATTCGCCGTAGAACATGCGGCCGATGCAGACGCCATAGGCTCCCCCCACCAGTTCGCCATCGAGCCAGACTTCGGACGAATGGGCATAGCCCATGGCGTGCAGGCCGGTATAGCCGTCGATGATGTCTTCGGAAATCCAGGTGCCCGGCCCATCCCGGCGCGGCTCGGCGCAGGCGCGCATCACGTCCTCGAAGGCGCTGTCGAAGCGGACATCCCAGCGGGGCTCGTCGCCACCCGCGGTCTCAGTGCGGCTGCGCTCGATGCGGCGCAGCGTTTTCTTGAGGCTGTCGCTCACCTTGAAGCGGTCGGTATGCAGCACCATGCGCGGGTCGGTGCTCCACCAGAGGATGGGCTGGCCTTCCGAGAACCAGGGGAAGATGCCGTTCTGGTAGGCCAGCAGCAGGCGCTGCGGCGACAGGTCGGCGCCGGCCGCGAGCAGGCCCGGCGCGTCCATGGTCAATGCCTCGGACACGTCGGGAAACGGCGAAGTCGGCTCGAGCCAGGGGATCATGCGGCCTTCAATGGGTCAATCGGGTTCGCGGGGGGCCAGCATCGGGCGCACGATGTCCCGGCTATGGAATCCGTAGCTGCCGCCCTCGCGAATTTTGACGCGGTCGGCGAAGAACAGTTCAAGCGTGTTGCGCACCGTCGGGAAGGCCAGGTCGTCCCAGGGGATCTCGTCTTGCGTGAACATCTGCACCTCGAGGCTTTCCTCGCCCGGAGCAAAGTCGAGGCTGCGCAGGCGCGCCAGGTAGAACAAATGCACCTGGTGGACGTGGGCCACGTTCAGCAGGGTGAACAGCTTGCCGAGTTCGATGTCGGCGCCGGCTTCTTCTTCGGTCTCGCGGATGGCGGCCTGCTCGGTCGTTTCCTCGTTCTCCATGAAGCCCGCCGGCAAGGTCCAGTAGCCATAGCGCGGTTCGATCGCGCGCTTGCACAGCAACACTTGCAGCTTGCCATCCTGTTCCCAGACGGGAAGCGTGCCGATCACCAGCTTGGGATTCTGGTAGTGGATGGCCTGGCACTGCGGGCAGACATAGCGCGGCCGGTTGTCGCCTTCGGGGATGGCCAGGGCAACCGGGTGGGCGCACTCGGAACAGAATTTCATAGGGCGTCGGGAGTGTGGAATTGTGCTTACTTTACACTGAAATCCCGCGTGCATGAGGTGCCGCGCAGCCCGGCGCACTGTGTCGCCGCCGGTGGCCGGAGCGGGCTTGTACTGCAAATTCAGTCTTTTAAGGAATTGCATTTGCGTAATCCGGTCGGCCGGCGTATAATTCATTCCGCGGGGTGGAGCAGTCTGGCAGCTCGTCGGGCTCATAACCCGAAGGTCACAGGTTCAAATCCTGTCCCCGCAACCAAATTCAAAAGCCGCTGATTCGCAAGAGTCGGCGGCTTTTTCTTTGGTCTTTCCCCATGCTTCTTTCCACTCTTGCGACGCAGGTCAAACCCCGGGCGTGTGCCCGCAATCTTGCCTGCCCAGCCCAGTCGAACACCTGACGGCCGGTGCCATCCCGGTCGATGACGCTAAAGGGCAGACAACAGCATGATCAACGTAGACGACATCAACGAGGCCTGGGGCTGGGTTGGCTTGACCGCCGTCGAGGTCCTCGGGGCCAATGCATTCGGCAATCTCATCATCCGCGACGACGAGGGGCGCTACTGGCGCCTGCGGCCGCAAGACCTGTGCTGCGAACCGCTGGCCGACAGCCGCGACGCGCTCGATGCGCTGTCCTATAACCAGGATTTCCTGAACGACTGGTATATGCCGGAAGTCGTGCACCTTGCCGAAGCGACGCTGGGACCGCTCACCGACGACCGCAAGTATTGCCTCCGGATCCCGAGTGCCCTCGGGGGCCATTACGGACGCGACAATCTTGCTACGGTTCCCTTACCTGAGCTGATACGTTTTTCAGGGGAGGGCGCGCAGCAGTTCGATGTACTGCCGCGATGGAACTAATGATACGAAGCCTGCCGGGCTGGTGCGACCGGCTTGATTACCTGGCTTAATTGCCTGCATCGCTGAGGCTGGCCCACAGGTAGGCAGCCGCCATCGTGCGGTGCGGCGCATAGGGTTCCAGCAGGCGCTCCGTCGCCGGTATATCCGGACGTTCATCGCCACCCAGCAAGCGGTGGAAGGCGGTGCGGATCGCCACGTCGCCATGCAATGAACAATCGGGATAGCCATAGCCGCGCAGCAGCGCGTAGTTCACGGTCCAGGGGCCGATGCCTTTGATCGCCAGCAGTTCCTGCATCACCTCCGCAACCGGCCGCTCGCGGTCGAGCACGACGGCGCCGTCACTGACGAGTTGGGCCAGCCGCAGCAGGGTCTCGGCTTTCGAGCGCGAGAACTTGCGGCTAGTCAGGTCCTCCAAGGCAAGGCTCGCCACGTCCTGCGCTTCCGGATAGCACCACAGGCCGCTCGTGTGCGGGCGTCCGGCCACCTGGATGAAGCTGCGCCGCAGCGAGATCGCAAACGGCAGGTTGATCTGTTGGCCGATGATGGCCCAGGTCAGGGCTTCGAACACAGTTGCCGACTGGACGATGCGCAGGCCCGGCTGGCGCGCCACCAGCGGCGCGAGCAGCGGGTCGTTGCGCACGAAGGCAGCGAACGCGGCGGGGTCGATGCGCAGGCCGAGGATATTCAGCAGTGCTTCATTCGCACGTGCCAGCAGCGCCGGCGTCAGCCCGCCATCGGCATCGACCGTGCAGCGCGCGGCACCGGCGTCGAAAGTCACCTCCAGCACGACCGGCACGCCATCCAGCAGCACACCCTTGCGCAAGCCTTGCGGCCCCACCTGTTCCGCGACCCCTTCGGCATCGCGGCTGTGGAAGGCAAGCACGTCCTGGATGCGGTACCCAGGGGGCAGGGCGATGTCGCGCTGCGCTCCCATCACTTGCTCTGCACGGCGCCGGGCGTGCGCAGGAAGGAGGGCCGGAAGCCGGTCACCAGCGCCGTACCGGCCAGCACGATGGCCGAACCCACCAGGGTATGCCAGCCGATCACCTCATGCAGGAACAGTGCGCCCCACAAGATGCCGAACATCGGGTTCAGGAAGGTCACCGTCAGCGCCGACGTGGTGCCGACTTCCTCAATCAGCTTGAAGTAGAGGATGTAGGCGATCCCGCTGCAGACCACGCCCAGCGCCAGCACGGCAGCCATGATGCCGACCGTCGGTTCGCCCGGCGGCGGGAAGAAGGCCAGCGCCGGGATGGTGCACAGCGTCGCGGCCCACATCGAGCCGTGCGCATTCGCGAAGGGCGCCACGGCCTTGGCCGACTTGGCGTACTGGCTGGCGATGCTGTAGCTGAAGGCCGCCACCAGCGCGGCGCCGATGGCGACAAAGGCGCCCGGGCGCTCCGAGACGTGGTCGAAGCCGACCAGCAGCGCCACGCCCGCGGTGCCCAGCAGCAGGCCAAGCGCCGCCCGTCCGCCCAGCGACTGGCGCGCCCAGACCACGCCAACCAGGGCGCCCCACATCGGCGCGGTCGCGTTCAGCACCGACAGCACCGAGGCCGACAGCGTGCGCGCGGCAAAGGCGAACAGCAGGAAGGGCAGGGCGGAGTTGAAGAAGCCCAGGATCAGGTAATGCTTCCAGTGCTGGCGCAGCTCGAGCGGCGCGCCCTTGCCGCGCAAGCGCATGAACCAGGCGACGCCGGCCAGGAACAGGGCCGCGAACAGGACCCGGTATTCGATCAGAACCGCAGGCCCGAGCACGGGTGCCGCGATGCGCATGAAAAGGAAGGAACCGCCCCAGATGGCGGCCAGCGCCACGAGGCGCAGCATGTTGACGGTGTTCATGGAAGGAAGGTTCGGGGCGAAGCTGCGATTATGGCGGCGCGCCCACCGTTGCGCCATCCGTTTATTGCATTCAAATTGTTTGCAAGGGCATTCAGGTGTCGCGCGCGCAGGCGGCGGTCGTCGGTGGCGCCGGTGCCGCCGCATGCGGTACCAGCAAATCCGCCGGCACGCCGTTCTTCACGGCGGTCATCTGCGCCATGATCGATATCGCGATCTCGCTTGGCGTCTTGCTGCCGATGTAGATGCCGACCGGCCCGTGCAGGCGCGCCAACTGGGCGTCGTCGAGGTCGAACAGCTTGAGGCGTTCGCGCCGCTTCTCGTTGTTCAGACGCGAGCCGATCGCACCGACGTAGAAAGCGTCGGACTTGAGCGCCTCCATCAGCGCCAGGTCATCCAGCTTGGGATCGTGGGTGAGGGCGACCACGGCGCTGCGTGCATCCAGCCGCGCCTCGATCACGAGATCGTCGGGCATGGCGTGCACCAGCTCCACGCCGGGCAGGTTCCAGCCGCTGCGGTATTCCTCGCGCGGGTCGCAGACGGTCACGCGGTAATCCATGCCGCTTGCCACCTGGGCCAGGAAGCGCGACAGCGGCCCGGCGCCGATGATGAACAAACGCCAGCGAGGGCCGTGGATGGTAGCCAGTACGCCGTCCTCGACGCGCTGGATGGCGCTGGCCGCGGCGCGCTCCAACGTGACCGCGCCGGTGTCCAGGTTCACGCGCCGTTCGACCAGTTCGCCCTCGAGCAGGCGCCCCAGGAGTTCACGGATGCGGCTGTCGCTGGATAAAGGCTCGATGGCCAGCTCGATGGTGCCGCCGCAGGGCAGGCCGAAGCGGTGCGCCTCGTCGGCGCTGATGCCGTAGCTGACGATCTCGGGACGCGCCAGTTCGATGCCCTTGTTGCGCACCCGGTCGATCAGGTCGTCCTCGATGCAGCCGCCGGACACCGAACCGACCACTGTGCCGTCGTCGCGGATACCGAGAGTGGCGCCGATCGGGCGCGGGCTCGATCCCCAGGTCTTGATGACCGTGACCAGCTGGCAGCGGTGCCCAGAGGCCAGCCAGGCGTCGCAGGTCTTCAGTACGTCGAGGTCGATGCTGTCCATGAATGCCGGCCGTGTGCACGGCACAAGTGGTGGAGATGGACCATGATACAAAAAATGGGAGTGGTCTGCCGAAGAGGGCATATGTAGCGTGGGCGGGCCTCCCGCCCACGCGGTCAAATCACGGTGGCACTGCCCGTGCGGCTGCTGAAGCGTTCGCTATCACCGCGTGGGCGTTTGTAATTCCGGGCATCGCCCGAAATTACCCCGCCCACGCTACAACTGCACTCCCTACGGCGTCAGCGGCTGCTTGGCCGACTTCTTGGCCTTGACCTCGGCCACCGCCTTGTCGATGGCGGCGATACGCTGTGCCATCGACGGGTGGTTGGCCGTGTGGCCATTCAGGACCGATGCCGGATAGGTGCCGAGGAAGCGCTTCCAGAACGTCGCCACGCCGTCGATGCGGTAGTCGGCGCGCGCCAGCAGGTAGACCGCCAGCCGGTCGGCGGCCGCGTCGAGCGCAGCCGGCATGGCCTTGATGCCGCCGCTGCCGATCAGCATCGAGGTGTCCGGCGAGATGTTCGTGAGGTTCTCGATGATGCCGCCGATGGTGGCCGCATTGCGCTGCGTGGCCGCGTGGCCCAGCATGTTGTGCGCCATCGTGCGTGCGATCACATAGGCCAGCTCGTCGTCGCTCTGGGTAAAGCCCATCATGCCGCGCGTGAGCATGACGCGCTGGCCGTCGGCGTAGGCGTTGACGTTGTCCGCGTTGCCCAGTTCGATGCCGAAGGCGCAGGCGCGCGTGACCGGGACGGTCAGGTCACGCGGCTTGCCATTGCGCTCGATCGTCAGCGGCAGCGAGGCCTGCTTGGCCACGATCGGGCGGAACACGGCGCCTGCCTGGGTCAGCGCATTCGGGCCGGGCGGCAGCGGCGTGCCGCCGGCGGCCAGCAGTTCGTCGCCTTGGCGCAGGCCGGCCTTGGCAGCGCCGCTGCCGGCCAGCACATTGGTCACGCGCAGGCGCTCGCCCATGCCGAGCACCAGGTGCGCGGCTTCGTTGTACTGGCCAGGATAGGTGTAGCGGTTCTTGGCGGTGAAGCCGAGCAGGTTGCGCGCATGGCGCGTGCACAGTTCCGCATTGTCGATGAGGAGCGGAGCCGCGACCTTGTACAGGCGGTCCTGCAGCGCCGCCATTTTCGTCAGCGTGTCGGCTGCCGCCGTCATTTCCGGAGTCACTTGCGGGGCGGCCGGTTCGCCGGGAGCGGTGGGACGGGGTTGCCCCGGTTGCATTGGGCCTTGCGTGGCGCAGGCCGACAGCAATGCGGCGAGTGTGACGCCCAGCGCAGCCTGGCGCAGGCGATGGATGCGGTTCATGGTCCTCCTCAAATTATTCTTGTTATCGGAAGCGTCGACAAACCTGCTGCGCCTTGCACTCCAGGCCTGCGATGCTCACTGAACTTTCGTACAGCTGCGCTTCTCGGGCCGGGTTGCTGCCGCTCGCGACGGTTTTTCGAACTCCCTACTGTTTGCCGGTGCTGCCGAATCCTCCGGCGCCCCGTTCGCTGGATGCGAACTCGTCTACCACGTTGAAGCCTACCTGCAGCACCGGCACGATCACGAGCTGGGCAAGCCGGTCCATCGGCTGCAGCGTGAAGGTCGTATGGCTGCGGTTCCAGGTCGAGACCATCAGCTGTCCCTGGTAATCGGAGTCGATCAAGCCTACCAGATTGCCGAGAACGATGCCGTTCTTATGGCCGAGTCCACTGCGTGGCAGGATCATGGCGGCATAGCCCGGATCGCCGATGTGGATGGCCAGGCCGGTCGGCACCAGCACGGTCTGGCCGGGCTCGATCGTGAGCGGCGCGTCGACGCAGGCGCGCAGGTCGAGGCCCGCGCTGCCGGGCGTGCCGTAGCTTGGGAGCAGCTCCTTCATGCGCGGGTCGAGGATCTTCAGGTCGATGTTCTTCATGTTCTTCTTGTGTTGGTTCAGGTCAGCAGCGATCGCCGTTCCAGGCGCTTCGCGATTTCGGATACCAGCTGGCGCGCCAGCGTGAGCTTGTCGGCGCGCTCCAGCAGGGTGTGGCCGCTGTCGTCGAACAGGATGATCGTGTTCTCATCCTGCCCGAAGGTCTGGGGACCGATATTGCCCACCAGCAGGGGAATACCTTTTTTCAGGCGCTTGGCCGCGCCGAATTCCACCAGGTTCTCGGATTCGGCGGCAAAGCCCACGCAATAGGGCCAGCCCGACAGAGAGGTGGTGGCGGCAACCGACGCCAGGATGTCGGCGTTCTGCACGAATTCCAGCTGCGGTGCGGCGCCATCGTCTGTTTTCTTCATTTTCTGGCCGCTCGCATTCGCCACGCGCCAGTCGGCCACCGCCGCCACGCCGATGAAGACATGCTGTCCCTCGACGCCGGCCATGACCGCATCGTGCATCTGCTGCGCGGTGAGCACGTCGATGCGGCGCACCCCGTGCGGGGTCGGCAGGGCGGTAGGGCCGGACACCAGCGTGACCTCGGCGCCGGCTTCGCGCGCGGCGCGCGCCACCGCGTAGCCCATCTTGCCGGACGAGAGATTGGTGATGCCGCGCACCGGGTCGATTGGCTCGAACGTCGGTCCGGCCGTGATCAGCACGCGCCGGCCCGCGAGCACCTTGTGCTGGAAGGAAGCGATCAGTTCCTCGACCAGTTCCTCAGCCTCGAGCATGCGCCCCAGGCCCGTTTCGCCGCAGGCCTGCGAGCCCGCTGCTGGGCCGAACAGCTCGACGCCGTCCTCGCGCAACTGCGCGACGTTGCGCTGGGTCGCCGGGTTTTCCCACATCTCGACGTTCATGGCCGGTGCTACCAGGAGCGGCACATGGCGCGGGCGCGCCACGCACAGGGTCGAGAGCAGGTCGTCGCAGGCCCCATGCGCCAGTTTGCGCATGAAGTCGGCCGAGCAGGGCGCCACCAGCACCGCGTCCGCGTTGCGGGTCAGGTCGATGTGGGCCATGTTGTTGGCCATGCGTGGGTCCCACTGGTCGGTGAAGACCGGCTGGCCGGACAGCGCCTGCATGGTCACCGCGCCGATGAAGTGGGTGGCTGCTTCGCTCATCACCACCTGCACGCTGGCGCCCTGCTTGACCAGGGCGCGGCATAGTTCCGCCGCCTTGTAGCAGGCCACCCCGCCGGTCAGGCCGAGGACGATCTTCTTGCCCCTGAGGTCCATGTTCATGCTGCCTCCAGAATCAGGATTTGCGCATCACGATTTGTTCACGCGGCGCAGTTCATCCATGATGAACAGGACGGCGCCGATCGAAATGCCGATGTCGGCGATGTTAAACGCCGGGAAGTGGCCGACGCCCTTCCAGTAGAAATCGAGGAAGTCGATCACGTGGCCATAGGCCAGGCGGTCGATCACGTTGCCGATGGCGCCGCCCATGATCAGGGCCAGCGCGAAGCAGAACAGGCGCTGGCTGGAATGCTTCTTCATCAGGTAGAGCATGAAGCCGACGGCGACAACCGCGATGCCGGTGAAGAAATAGCGTTGCCAGCCGCCGGCATCGCCCAGGAAGCTGAACGCCGCGCCTGGGTTGTACACCTTGATCAGGTTAAAGAAGCCGGTGATCGGCAGCGTTTCGCCGTAGGCGAAGCTGCGTTCGACGGTGAGCTTGGTGACTTGGTCGAGCAGGACGATGACCAGGGCGATGCCGAACCACGGCAGCAGGCTGGCCGAACTCTTGTAGACGGGCTTGGCGCCCAGGGGTGCGGTTTTCTTTTTGGTAGCCATGATGAATGTGTCGATACCCGCCATGCCGTTCTCAAGAACGGCATGGCGGTGGACCCCGCGAGGGGACTGGGGTTCTGTTATGCGAACCGGCGCTGCTCGCCGCTGCCGAACAGGTTGCTGGTACAGCGGCCGCACAGGCCCGCACGCTCGTGGTCGTGGCCAACGTCGCGGCGGTAGTGCCAGCAGCGCTCGCACTTGGCTGCCTCCGACGGTGTCACGGCCACCGCTTCGTTGGCGGCATCGGCCACCTGCTCGACGCTGGCCTGCGAGGTGATGAAGACGAACTTCAGGTCATCGTCCAGGCTCGCTAGCAGCGCGTACTTGTCGCCGGCAGCCTTGATGCTCAGCTCCGCCTGCAGCGAGGAGCCGATGGCGCCGGAAGCGCGCACTTCTTCCAGCTGCTTGGTGACGTCGGTACGCACGTCGCGCAGCGCCGCGTACTTGGCCAGCAGCGCTTCGCCGTCCGCCAACTCGGGGAAGGTCCACTGGGTCTGGGTGAAGATGGTTTCATCGCTGTCTGCATAGGCTTGGCTGTCGGCGAACACGGCCCAGGCTTCCTCGGCGGTGAACGACAGGATCGGCGCCATCACGCGCAGCAGCGACTGGGCGATATGCCACAGGGCGGTCTGGGCCGAACGGCGCGCCTTTGAGTCGATGCCGGTGGTGTACAGGCGGTCCTTCAGGATGTCGAGGTAGAAGCCGCCCAGGTCTTCCGAGCAGTAGTTCTGCAGGCGCGACACCACCGGATGGAATTCGTAGCGCTCGAAGTGCGCGCCGATGTCCTTCTGCAGTGCTGCCATTGCGGCGATCGCATAGCGGTCGATCTCGAGCATGTCGGCCACCGGCACGGCATGCTTGCTTGGATCGAAGTCCGAGGTATTGGCCAGCAGGAAGCGCAGCGTGTTGCGGATGCGGCGGTAGGATTCGGTCACGCGCTTGAGGATCTCTTCGCTGATCGACAGCTCGCCGGTATAGTCGGTCGAAGCGACCCACAGGCGCAGGATGTCGGCGCCGAGGGTATCCGAGATCTTCTGCGGCGCCAGCGTGTTACCGAGCGACTTCGACATCTTCTTGCCATGCTCGTCCACCGTGAAGCCGTGGGTCAGCAGCGCCTTGTAGGGCGGGCGGCCATTGAGCATCGACGAGGTCAGCAGCGACGAATGGAACCAGCCGCGGTGCTGGTCGGAGCCTTCCAGGTACAGGTCGGCCGGGAAGGCGGATTGTTCGGCGTGCGAGCCGCGCAGCACGGTCTGGTGCGTCGCGCCCGAGTCGAACCACACGTCCAGCGTGTCCTTGTTCTTTTCGTAGTGGTGGGCGTCGTCGCCCAGCAGGGAGGCAGGGTCGAGGCTCTGCCAGGCATCGATGCCGTTTGCTTCGATCAGCTTGGCCACCTGCTCCAGCAGTTCCGGGGTGCGCGGGTGCAGGTCGCCGGTTTCCTTGTGGATGAAGAAGGCCATCGGGACGCCCCACTGGCGCTGGCGCGACAGGGTCCAGTCCGGACGGTTCTCGATCATGCCGTGCAGGCGCGCCTGGCCCCACTCGGGGAAGAATTTGGTCTCGGCGATGCCAGCAAGCGCGGTCTCGCGCAGGCTCTTGCTGCCGTCCTTCGGGATGGTGTCCATGCCGGCGAACCACTGGGACGTCGCGCGGTAGACGATCGGGGTCTTGTGGCGCCAGCAGTGCATGTAGCTGTGGTCGAACATCTTCAGTTCGAACAGGGCGCCGGCATCCGTCAGCGCGGCGCAGATCGGCTTGGAGGCTTCCCAGATCGTCATGCCGCCGAACAGCGGCAGGCTCAAGGCGAAGCGGCCATCGCCCATCACAGGCTTGAGGATGTCGTCGTCCTTCATGCCGTGCGCCTTGCACGACTGGAAGTCTTCGATGCCGTAGGCCGGCGCCGAGTGGACCACGCCGGTGCCGCTTTCGGTGGTGACGTAGTCGGCCAGGTAGACCGGCGAGTTGCGGTCATAGAACGGATCGGCCGCATACATCGGGTGCTTGAACTGCAGGCCGCCGAGTTTTTCGCCGAGTGTGGTGGCGATGGTGGTGCCTTCGAACTTGTAGCGTGCCAGCACCGACTCGGCCAGGTCGGAGGCCAGGATCAGCAGCAGCGGCAGGCCGTCGCGCTCGGTCTGCACCAGCGAATAAGTCACTTCCGGATTGACGTTCAGGGCCTGGTTCGACGGGATGGTCCACGGGGTGGTGGTCCAGATCACGATGAAGCCGTTGGCGGTCGGCAGCTCGGCCAGGCCGAAGGCGGCGGCGACTTTTTCCGGCTCCGCGAACGGGAAGCCGACGTCGATCGCCGGGTCGCGCTTGTCCTGGTATTCGACTTCCGCTTCGGCCAGGGCCGAGCCGCAGTCGAAGCACCAGTTGACCGGTTTCAGGCCGCGGTACACATAGCCTTTTTCCAGCAGCTTGCCCAGCGCGCGCAGTTCGTCGGCTTCGTTACCGTAGGCCATGGTCATGTACGGGTTTTCCCACTCGCCGAGCACGCCCAGGCGGATGAAGCCGGCGCGCTGGCGGTCGATCTGCTCGAGCGCATAGGCGCGGGCCTTCTGCAGCACTTCGGCGGTCGGCAGGTTCTTGCCGTACAGTTTTTCGATCTGGATCTCGATCGGCATGCCGTGGCAATCCCAACCCGGTACATAGGGCGCGTCGAAACCGGCCATGGTGCGCGATTTCACCACCATGTCCTTCAGGATCTTGTTGACCGCGTGGCCGAGGTGGATGTCGCCGTTCGCATACGGAGGACCGTCGTGCAGGATGAATGTCGGACGGCCGGCGGATGCCTTGCGGATGCGGTGGTAAAGCTTTTTTTCCTGCCATTGCTTGACCCAGCCCGGCTCGCGCTTGGCGAGGTCGCCGCGCATCGGGAACGGGGTGTCGGTCATATTGACCGGGTATTTGCTCTCTGGCTTCTTCGCACTTTTCGGCGCGGCATTCTGGACAGGTTTGGTATCGGACATAGGGTTCTTCTCTAGGGGATTCAGGTCAGGTCGCGGCGGGGCCGCGGACAGCGCTCGAGGGTTCCAGGCGGCGTCAAATTCGGTCGGTCGCGGTCAGCGCGCCGTTGCGGTGTGCGAACCAGGCGCGCGCCTGCACGGCGTCGCGATCGATCGCGGCGGTGAGGGTGGGCAGGTCGATGTATTTTTCTTCGTCGCGCAGCTTGGCGAGGAATTCCACCCGCACCAGCTTGCCGTAGGCGGAGGCCTGGTAGTCGAAGACGTGGACTTCGAGCAGCATGCGGCCGGCGTCCTCGACGGTGGGGCGCACGCCGAGGCTGGCGACGGCCGGCAAGGGCCCGTCGGCCAGGCCATGCACCTGCACCACGAAAATGCCGCACAGGGCAGGGCGGTGCGCGACGCGCAGGTTCAGGGTAGGGAAACCGAGCGTGCGGCCGAGCTTCTGGCCGTGGATCACGTGGCCCGACATGGTGTAGGGGTGGCCCAGCAATTCTTGCGTGGCGCCGAAGTCGCCCGCGGCCAGCGCTTCGCGCACGGCCGAGGATGAAATGCGGCGCTCGCCGTGCAGCACGGCTTTCAATGTTTCGACCTGGAAGCCGAATTCGCGGCCGGCCGCCTCGAGCATGGCGATATCGCCTGCGCGCCGGGCGCCGTAGCGGAAGTCGTCGCCGACCATCAGCCATTTCACATGCAGGCCGTCGACCAGCACGCGCTTGACGAAGTCCTGCGGCGCCTGGGCGGCGAAGTGTTCGTTGAAGTGTTCGACGATGACGCGGTCGATGCCGGAGTCGGCCAGGTCGCTGAGCTTGTCGCGCAGGTTGGCGATTCGAGCGGGGGCTTTGGAGAGGTCGTTTGCGCGCTGCGCAAAGTATTCGCGCGGGTGCGGTTCGAAGGTCATGACGGCGGCTTCGATCCCCAGCGTCGCGGCGGCGCCGCGCACGTGGGCCAACAATGCCTGGTGGCCGCGGTGGACACCGTCAAAGTTACCGATCGTTAGGGCGCAGGGTGCGCGCGCCCTGTCGTTGGGAAGTCCGCGAAATACCTTCATCAATGGTTCCAGTTGCGCAGCCGGCCGCTCCGGCGCGAAATGCTGATTATACGGTAACTCGGATGTTGCACAGCAACGTGGGGCGGCGTCACTGCTGTTGGTCTTGCACTCGTAGGGTGGGCGGCTCGTGATCTGGTCCACTGGATCAGATCACCCCGCGCGTTCAACGTCCGTGTAATTTGCCGTGGCGCGTGAACGCAATCGTGATTTGAACGCGCGGGCGCTGTTGAGTCCACTGGACTCAACAGCCCTGCCCGCGCTACGGATCCCGGCAGCGCACACGCCGCAGGCCAAGGCCCGAGCAAAAAAAACGCCGCCTGCGAACAGGCGGCGTTTCATGACTGCTGCCCGATTAAGCGATCGGGCGGTTGATTGCCATGATCCAGTAGCGGGCGAGGTCGGCAGTGCCTTCCTTGCCGCCCACCGATTTCAGGGTGTTGATGGCTTGCTGCTTCTTGCCGGCTGCGGCATAGGCTTCGCCCAAGCGCAGTTTGGCTTCGTCAGCGTAGCGCAGGCCACCGGCCTTGATCGCGCTCTCCATCATCTTCAGGCCCTTGTCGGCCTGGCCAGCCTGGACCAGCGAATAACCGAGGCCGACCAGCGCGTCGTTGTCCTTGGCGGCCACATATTCGGCTTCCAGGGCAGCGACGTTCTTGTTCTGCTCAGCCAGGTTCTTCTCGGCCAGTTCCTTCAGGCGCTGGTGGCGAGGAGCGTCGGTGCCGGTGCCCAGGGCGCCGGCCTTGTAGCCCTTGTCGATCACCTTCAGTGCTTCAGCCGGAGCCTTGGCCTGCAGGACGAGCTGGGCCATTTCCATGTATTCGCTCGGCTTCTTCAGCAGGTTGTTGGCCAGCTTCAGGCGGTAGATGTCGACTGCCAGGCGGCTGCTCGAGAAGCCTGGCTTGCCCTGCACGCGGTTCAGCAGGTCGGTCCAGTACTGGGCCTTCGGGTAGTTCGAGGCCAGCTTTTCGATGGTGTTGACGTAGCCGGCCTTGTCGTTCTTCTTCAGCTGGATGTTCGCCAGCATGCCGAGTTCGTCTTCGCTCAGGCGGCCGCTCTTTTCAGCATTGCGCAGTTCCTGCTCGAGCGCGGCAACATTACCCTGCTTGTAGTAGTTCTGCATCAGGTAGGCGCGCAGCTTTGGATCGTTGCCGTTCTTGAGCAGCTTCTGGATGGTGGCGTTCGCCTTGTTCAGGTCGCCGGCGCGCATGTAGATGCCGACCAGGCCTTCCGAGAACTGCGAGCGCTCGCCGGCGTTCAGCTTGCCCGAATCGAGCAGCTTTTCGAACGAGGTGGCAGCGGTGCTCCAGTCGCCGGCAGACGAGGCCGCCGAGGCGCGTACGCGCTCGATCAGGAAGCGTTCGTTGTCGTCCTTGGCCGCTTTGTCCGCGTCGCGCAGGGCTGCCAGGGCACCCTTGTGGTTGCCTTGCTTCATCAGCGATTGGGCTTGCTGGATCGGCTTGCCGATTTCGGCGCGCAGGACCGCGGCATGCACAGGGGCCAGGCCAACGACCGGCACGGCAGCGGTGAAACCGAGGGCGGCCAGTGCGAGGCCAAGGTGTGCGAGACGGAATTTAATCATCGGAAAACATCCTTCTTCAAAATGGACACGGCAGGGAAACCCTGCCGTGTTGGTCATACATGTGTCGATTACTGGAACTGCTCGTTACCGACCATGCCGATCTTGGTGACGCCGAGACGCTGGGCCGTTGCCATGACACCGGCAACCACCTTGTACTCGACCAGCTTGTTCGGACGCAGGTGCACTTCCGGCTGGTCAGGCATTGCAGCGACGCTGTTCATCTTCGCTTCAAGGGCTGGGCGATCTGGAATGACTTCACCGTCCCAGAGGATGGTGCCGTCGAAGTCCACGTCGATCGTTACTACCACTGGCTTCACATTCGATGGCGGCGGGGTACCGACCGGCATGTTCAGGTTGACCGAGTGGTTTTGCTTCGGAATCGTGATAATCATCATGATGATCAGAACGAGCAGGACGTCAATCAGCGGCGTCATGTTCATTTCCATCATCGGTTCCGGATCGGCTCCTTGTGCGGAGCCCGAACCCACGTTCATGCTCATGGTGTTTCCTTTTCAAATGTTGGGGCAACGGACGCGATATCAAGATTCCAGTGGAGCCTTGATATCGCGGACAGGGTATTAGCCCTTGTCAGGCGGTTCGATCACGAAACCGACCTTCTGAATCCCAGCACGCTGAGCCGTGTAGATGACCCGGCCGATGGCTTCATAGCGGCTTTGCTGGTCGCCACGAACTTTCACCGCCGGCTGCGGCTGCTTCACCGACTGCTCCGCGAGGAACTTGAACAGCTCGTCCGTATTCGCGATGCGCGTCTGGTTGTAGTACATCTCGCCATCTTTATTGATGGTGATGTTGACGTCCTCCGGCTTGGTCTTGGTGACCTGGTTCGCTTCCGACGGAAGGGCGACCTTCTGCAGGTTCAGAACCACCGGGCTGGTGATCAGGAAGATGATCAGGAGAACCAACATGATGTCGACTAGCGGCGTCGTGTTGATCTCTGACATCACGGCATCTTCATCTCCGGAATCGGAGCCGACACTCATCGACATGACTTAACCAGCCTTCTTGGCGCCGGTCGCTGCGTTCGAGGTCGACATGGCGCCCGAGATCAGGACCGAGTGCACGTCAGCCGAGAACGAACGGACGTCTTCCATGACCGACTTGTTACGACGCACCAGCCAGTTGTAACCCAGGACCGCAGGAACTGCAACGAACAGACCGAATGCGGTCATGATCAGTGCTTCACCCACTGGGCCTGCGACTTTGTCGATCGACGCGTTACCCGACATACCGATGGCGGTCAGCGCGTTGTAGATGCCCCAGACGGTACCGAACAGGCCGATGAACGGCGAGGTCGAACCGACGGTTGCCAGGAACGACAGGCCATCTTGCAGGCGCGACTGGACGCGGTCCACTGCGCGCTGGATCTGCATGGTGACCCAGGTCGACAGGTCGATCTGCTCGAGCAGGGCGCCGTCGTGGTGCTGGGTAGCCTTGGTGCCGGTTTCAGCGATGAAGCGGAATGGCGAGCCTTCTTTCAGCGATGCCGAACCGGCAGCGATCGATGGAGCTTTCCAGAACTTGGCCGAAGCTTCCTTCGACTGGCGCATGATCTTCTGCTGGTCGATCAGCTTGGTGATGATGATGTACCACGAACCGATCGACATCAGGGCCAGGATGATGATGGTGCCTTTGTTGACGAAGTCGCCTTCTTCCCACATGGCGCCGATGCCGTATGGGTTGTGGACTTCTTCGGTGCTGCCGGCAGCAGCCGGAGCAGCTGCGTCGCCAGCAGGAGCAGCAGCAGCATCGGCAGCGTCGGCTGCTGGTGCTGCAGCTGCGTCGACCGCCGGAGCAGCCGCGTCAGCCGCCGGAGCGGTGGCGCCTGCGGCAGGAGCGTCAGCGAAGGCTGGTGCGGAGACCAGGGCCGATGCTGCCGTTACCGAGAACAGGACAGCCGCCAGCATAGCGGACAAACGGGTATTCTTAAACATGCTTCCTCCAAATATATAAAATAGACAGTTCGCTGAACTTATAACAACGAAAATCAAGAGTTGAGACGGTGTTCTGTCTCGGTTTTATTCCAGCGTCCAGACGTACTGCACCGCTGTCCACGCCTGTTGCGGCTGGCCATCAACCATGGCCGGCTTGAATCGGCATTTGCTCAGAGCCGACTGTGCGGCTCGGTCCAGGTCGCGGAAGCCACTCGACTTCTGCAGTTTGGAATCCATCACGCGACCATCAGCACCAATCAGGAACTGCAGGGTCGTGGTACCGGTCTCTTCGTTACGCTGCGACGAACGCGGGTATTCCGGGCGTGCGCAAGTGTTGAAGTCGGCCACTGCTTCGGTACGGCTCGGACCACGTGGCCCTGCTGCCGGTGGTGCCGGCGGAGCTGGTGGTGCGGGCGGTGCCAGCGAGGTGGTCGGCGGCGGCGTGTTAGTTGCCGTCGTGATCGCATTCTGCGGCGGCGGAGGCGTTTGCACCTGCACTTCGACCGGCGGGATGAATGGCGGCGGCGGAGCCTTCATTTCCGGCGGTGGCGGCGGTGGCGGCGTGTCCGGCGGTGGCGGCGGCTTCACCTCTTCGATCAGTTTCGTTTCCACAGCCTCGGTTACCTTGTTAACGATCCGGGTGCCCAGGCCATTGACTACAGCCCAAGCTACCAGTACGTGCAACAGGATGACAATGGCGAGACCTGTGAAATTCTTTCCCGGGTTCTTCTCATGCGTAAAATTCATGCCATCTTTCTCCAATACCAACTCTTTTTTGTTGCCACTAAACCCACTCAACACGACAAAAATCTAGGGCCGCTTGCGGGACATCAAAGAATTATACCTACGAATTCTTTTTTGGGCATACATTTTTGCATCCCCAAAAGAGTCCTATCTGCCTGTAAAAACAGGCAAACAAGCTCATCTATATGTGCCTGGCGCCAGAGTGTTTGTGGTCCAGAAAGCAAGGATGATTTGTAATTGTTTGTCGCGGTTGTCCTCCAGGTGTGGATCGTCAGGCAGGAATGCCGGTTTTACCAAATTTTTCATGCCCAAAGCGGCATCTGGCAAATTTCATATGATCAATTTGTGATCTTTCTGCAAACTATAGCCAGTTTTATGAAACCCGTGCGTACTGTTGACCTGCCAAAAACCGCACGCTTTCTCGTATAACCCATAAATGAAAGTGATGGGTGAAACGCGTCTTGATATGCTTCAGTTGTGCGAATAATAAGCATTTGGCTCCACCATCGCGACGTCTGCATAGCAAAACTACATGAGTCCGAGCGGTTTGAACAGTGTGTTAGCGCACTGACGCGCAAAAAAACTTGCGGGGAGCTGGAGGCCGGGGTGGGGATGGGATGGCAACCCAGCCGGGGATGCCGAGGAAAAAAGTGTAATGGGCAACGGTATCTACCGGCAATTGGATACGCACCTTGACCGGTAAGTACGGTTTCTAACACGCAAGTGCACCTTTATGCCGCATGCATGGTAATCCGAGTCCCGGGGTCAGGCAAGGGCGCGTCCCGCCTTGCGCGAGGCATCGATGGAGCGGGGGGGGCGGAATCGCCCATCCGCAGGCCCGCAGGCGTGGGTGGGCGAGGGGGAAGGGGTTGAGCCGTCAGCGGCCGCGCTTCTCGCGCCGGCACTCAAGGAAACTCACCACGTGTCCGCTCGGGTCCACGGTTTCCAGGCGCACGTCGAAACCCCACAGGCGGGCCACGTGCTTCAGCACTTCCTGCGCCTGCTGGTTCAGCGGACGCCGGTTGAACTGGGTGTGGCGCAGGGTCAGGGCGCGGTCGTCCCGGGTATTGACCTGCCAGACCTGGATATTCGGTTCGCGGCTGCCGATGTTGTACTGCTCAGCAAGCTTGTGGCGCACGTAGCGATAACCCTGTTCGTCGTGGATCGCCGAAATTGTCAGCTTGTCGCTGCGGTCGTCGTCGAGTACGGCGAAGAAGTGGAAGTCGCGGATCAACTTGGGCGACAGGTATTGGGCGATAAAGCTCTCGTCCTTGAAGTTGCGCATCGCAAAATCCAGGGTCTTGAGCCAGTCGCTGCCCGCAATGTCGGGAAACCAGGCCCGGTCTTCGTCGGTGGGCTCTTCGCAAATGCGCCGAATGTCGGTCATCATCGCAAAACCGAGCGCGTATGGGTTGATGCCGCTGTAGTAGGGGCTGGTGGCCGGCGGCTGGTAGACGACGTTCGTATGGCTTTGCAGGAATTCCAGCATGAAGCCGTCGCCGACGATGCCTTCCTTGTACAGGTCTTGCAGGATCGTGTAGTGCCAGAAGGTGGCCCAGCCTTCGTTCATCACCTGGGTCTGGCGCTGCGGATAGAAATACTGCGAGATCTTGCGCGTGATGCGGACCAGCTCGCGCTGCCAGGGTTCCAGCAGGGGCGCGTATTTCTCGATGAAGTAGAGCAGGTTTTCTTCCGGCTCGGGCGGGAAACGCACCGGCGCCGCGTTAAGCACCTGTTCCTCGCGCAGCGGCAGGGTGCGCCAGATGGAATTGACCTGCGTCTGGGCGTATTCCTCGCGCTCTTTCAGGCGCGCTTTCTCTTGCGCCACCGAGAGCTTAGCCGGGCGCTTGTAGCGGTCGACCCCGTAATTCTGCAGCGCATGGCATGAATCGAGCAGGTCTTCGACCGCGTCGATGCCATAGCGCTGCTCGCACTCGGCGATATAGTTTTTGGCAAACACCATATAGTCGACGATCGCGTCGGCATCGGTCCAGGTGCGGAACAGGTAGTTGCCCTTGAAGAAGGAATTGTGCCCGTAAGCAGCATGGGCGATCACCAACGCCTGCATCGTCAGGCTGTTCTCTTCCATCAGGTAGGCGATGCAGGGATTCGAATTGATGACGATTTCGTAGGCCAGGCCCATCTGCCCGCGCTTGTAGCTCTTCTCGGTTGACAGGAAATGCTTGCCGAAGGACCAGTGGTTATAGGACACCGGCATGCCGACCGAAGTGTAGGCGTCCATCATCTGCTCGGCGGTGATGATCTCGAGCTGGTTTGGATAGGTGTCCAGGTTGTAGCGCTTGGCTACCCGCTTGATTTCGTCGTGCGCCTGCTCGATCAGGTCGAAAGTCCATTCCGACTGTTCGGGCAGGGCGCGCGGGTTGTTCGGGTCTCGTGGCATGGGGTGCCTCCGTATCGTCTTTTGCTTCGCTGTTACTTCGGCTGCTTCTTGAACAGCTCGCGGAAGACCGGGTAGATGTCGGCCGGCGTGACGATCTTCTGCATGGCGAAATTCTTGTGGTGGTCGGCCACCTCGCAATATTGCTCCCACAGGTTCTGCGGCGGGCCGTCGGTGATCTCGACATAGGTGTAGTACTGGACCCGCGGCATGATGGCGTTGTTCAGGATCTGCTTGCACAGCACCGAATCGTTGTCCCAGTTGTCGCCGTCCGAAGCCTGGGCCACGTAGGCGTTCCAGTCCGAGCTGCCGTAGCGCTCGGCGATGACCTTCTGCAGCAGGTGCAGGGCCGAGGACACCACCGTGCCTCCGGATTCGCGCGAATGGAAGAATTCGTTTTCGTCGACCTCGGCCGCCGCCGTATGGTGGCGGATGAAGACCACTTCGATCTTCTCGTAGACGCGCTTGAGGAAGAGGTAGAGCAGGATGAAGAAGCGCTTGGCGGTGTCCTTGCGGGTCTCGTCCATCGAGCCGGAGACGTCCATGATGCAGAACATCACCGCCTGGGTGCTCGGCTTGGGCACCTTGATCCGGTTCGAATAGCGCAGGTCGAAGGGGTCGATGAAAGGAATGGCATTCAGGCGGATGTGCAGGTGGTGGATGCGCTCTTTCAGTTCCACCACCATCTCGTCGTCGACGGGGGCCCCGGCATCGAGCAGCAATTGCAATTCTTCTTCGGCCTCCTTGAGCTGGCGCCGGGCCGGGCCGCCGACAGCGATGCGGCGGCCGAGTGCGCCGCGCAACGAGCGCAGCACGTGGATGTTCGATGGGGTGCCGGACACGTTGTAGCCGGCGCGCTGGCTCTTGAACTCGATGGTCTGGGCCAGCTGGGTCTTGACCATGTTCGGCAGCTCAAGATCTTCGAAGAAATAGTTCATGAATTCTTCGCGCGACAGCTCGAAGATGAAATCGTCGTCGTTGGTCTGGTCGCTGTTGCCGGCGCGTCCGCGCCCGGCGCCGCCGCCACCGCTGCGGGGGCGATTGAACTGGTCGCCTTTCTGGTATTCGGTATTGCCGGGGTTGACCGTTTCCCAGACGCCGCCATGGGCATGGCCAAAATGGGGTTCGCTCACGTCCTTGACGGGAATCGTGACCTTTTCACCGTTCTCGATGTCGGTGATGGAGCGGCCCTTGATCGCGCGGCCGACCGCATCCTTGATTTGCGCCTTGTAGCGGCGCAGGAAGCGTTCGCGGTTGACCGCGGACTTGTTCTTGCCCTGCAAGCGACGGTCGATGAGATAAGTCAAAACTGGCCTCCTGTGGTGGCGGCTCGAAGAACCTGCTGCGCGTTGCAGTTGCGGTCTGCGATGCTCACCGTACGCTTGTACGGTTGCGCTTCTCGACCGCAACTGCTGCCGCTCGCGACGGTTCTTCGAGCCGCCGATGCTATGCGGGCGGGCTGCGAAATCTCGATACGTCTATCTTAATACGCAGCGCAATCGCGTGTGCGGCGCACGCCATTTTTGCGGCGTGCGCTGCGCCCTGTCAGGAGGATTTCCTTACACGCAAGTACCATTCGCAGAGCAGGCGCACCTGTTTCGGCGTATAGCCTTTCTCGACCATGCGGGCCACGAAGTCGGCATGCTTGTTGGCATCTTCGGCGCTCGCCTTGGCGTTGAAGGAAATCACCGGCAGCAGTTCCTCGGTATTCGAGAACATCTTCTTCTCGATCACGCTGCGGAATTTTTCGTAGCTGGTCCATGCCGGGTTCTTGCCGGCATTCGTGGCCCGCGCACGCAGGCTGAAGTTGACGATCTCGTTGCGGAAATCCTTCGGGTTCGAGATGCCGGCCGGTTTCTCGATCTTCTCGAGTTCGGCATTCAGCGATTCGCGGTCGAAGCTCTCCCCGGTGTCCGGATCGCGGAATTCCTGGTCCTGGATCCAGAAGTCGGCAAAGGTCACGTAGCGATCAAAAATGTTCTGGCCGTATTCCGAATAGCTTTCCAGGTAGGCGGTCTGGATTTCCTTGCCGATGAAATCGACATAGCGCTGCGCGAGGTGCTCCTTGATATACGACAGGTAGCGCTGCTCGGTCTCCGGCGGGAACTGCTCGCGCTCGATCTGCTGTTCGAGTACGTAGAGCAGGTGCACCGGATTCGCCGCCACTTCGGTATTGTCGAAGTTGAAGACCTTGGACAGGATCTTGAAGGCGAAGCGCGTCGACAGCCCGTTCATGCCTTCGTCCACCCCGGCATAGTCGACGTATTCGTGCAGCGACTTGGCCTTGGGGTCGGTGTCCTTCAGGTTCTCGCCGTCGTAGACCAGCATCTTGGAATAGACGCTGGAATTTTCCGGGTCCTTCAGGCGCGACAGGATCGCGAACTGCGCCATCATGCGCAGCGTGCCCGGGGCGCAGGGCGCCTTGTCGAGCGAGGAGTTGTGCATCAGCTTGTCGTAGATCTTGATCTCGTCCGACACGCGCAGGCAGTAAGGCACCTTGACGATATAGATGCGGTCGAGGAAAGCCTCGTTGTTGCGGTTGTTGCGGAAGGTCTTCCACTCGGACTCGTTCGAGTGCGCCAGCACGATGCCCTCGAATGGAATCGCGCCGAAGCCTTCGGTGCCCTTGTAGTTGCCCTCCTGCGTGGCCGTGAGCAATGGGTGCAGCACCTTGATCGGCGCCTTGAACATCTCGACGAATTCCATCAGGCCCTGGTTGGACAGGCACAGGCCGCCGGAATAGCTGTAGGCGTCCGGATCGTCCTGGGCATAGTCCTCGAGCTTGCGGATGTCGACCTTGCCGACCAGCGAGGAAATATCCTGGTTGTTCTCGTCGCCCGGCTCGGTCTTGGAGATTGCGACCTGCTTCAGGATCGACGGATAGCGCCGCACGACGCGGAACTTGTTGATGTCGCCACCGAACTCGTGCAGGCGCTTGACCGCCCACGGGCTCGGGATCGCGCGCAGGTAGCGGCGCGGGATGCCATAGTCTTCTTCGAGGATGGTGCCGTCTTCGACTTCGTTGAACAGGCCGAGCGGCGACTCGTTGACGGGCGAACCCTTGATCGCATAGAAGGGCACGTGCTCCATCAGGCTCTTGAGCTTTTCGGCGATCGACGATTTGCCGCCACCGACCGGCCCCAGCAGGTACAGGATCTGCTTGCGCTCTTCCAGGCCTTGCGCCGCATGGCGGAAGTAGGAGACCACCTGCTCGATTACTTCTTCCATGCCGTAGAACTCGCGGAAGGCCGGATAGATCTTGATGACCTTGTTCGCAAATATGCGTGACAAACGCGGGTCGAGGCGGGTGTCGACCAGGGTCGGCTCGCCGATGGCGGCCAGCATGCGTTCCGGGGCAGTGGCGTAGGTCAGGGGGTCTTGTTTGCACAACTGGAGGAACTCCGACATCGAATATTCCTCTTCCCGGGTGCGCTCGTAGCGGGCTGCGTAGTTGTCAAAGATGCTCATTTCGAATGTCCTTTATGTACAAACAGCGTGTGCTAGCAACGATCACTGTCATGGCAGAAGAAATTTCAAAGGCAGCCTCGGGCCCCGGGGTTTTCTTGGGCTTGCTCCTCATTGGTCGCCCGCATGCAGAACCGGGATGGCCGGCGCCGCGGATGCTGCGAATTGTTATTGACCCGGACTAGGGCGTCCGGTCTCCCAGCTGTTGGGGAGGGTCATTTTTTGCGTTTGTGAAATTTATTATGTGCCTAATAGTTCCCGAAGTCAAAGCGTGTCGTGCAAGCTGATGTAAGTTCTGTAAGTGCTTGAATCGAATAAGGAAAGAAGGTTTTTTCAGGGTGGCGGAAAGGCTACAAATCGACGTTATTGTCTTCCCGTCATGGCTGTCGATCGATGCCTGTGGGCCTGCGTGCGGCCTGCCGTCTTTTCCGTGATCGCGTGCCGATACTGCACTGTATGCCCAAGCGGCGGCGCACGCAAATAGCACTCGGGAAGTACCGGTTTTGCCTATGACGGAAAGCCTTTGGCACGCATGCGTTACACTTGTCCGTCATGCCTTGTCCCGCCGGAGAAACTATGTTGAACGACCAGCTGCGCCACATTCTGCTTGCCATGCCAAAGGCCGAATTACATATCCATATCGAAGGCTCGCTGGAGCCGGAGCTGATATTTGCGCTGGCACAAAGAAACGGTGTCTCGCTGCCCTATCCCTCGGTCGAGGCGTTGCGCGAGGCCTACGCGTTCAGCGACCTGCAATCCTTCCTGGACATTTATTACGCCGGCGCCAGCGTGCTCCTGACCGAGCAGGATTTCTACGACATGACGGCCGCCTACCTGGCGCGCGCCGCGCTTGATAACGTTCGCCACACCGAGATCTTCTTTGATCCGCAGACCCATACCGCGCGCGGCGTTCCCTTCGAGACCGTTATCACGGGCATATGGCGCGCCTGCCAGGACAGCCCTGTCAGCGCCAGCCTGATCATGTGCTTCCTGCGCCACCTGTCCGAAGAAGAAGCGCTGGCCACGCTCGACGAGTCGCTGCCTTACCGCGACAAGTTCATCGGGGTTGGCCTCGATTCGTCCGAGGTCGGCCATCCGCCCGAGAAGTTCGCACGCGTGTTCGAGCGCGCCCGCCAGCTTGGCCTGCGGCTGGTGGCGCATGCGGGCGAGGAGGGCCCTCCCGCCTATATCGAAAGCGCGCTCGACGTGCTCAAGGTCGAACGCATCGACCACGGCGTGCGCAGCCTGGAAAGCCCGGAGCTGGTGGCGCGCCTGGTGCGCGAAAAAATGGCGCTGACCGTGTGCCCGCTGTCGAACATCAAGCTGCGCGTGTTCGACGTCATGGGCAGTCACAACCTGCGCGAGCTGCTCGACCAGGGCCTGGTGGCCACCGTCAATTCCGACGACCCGGCCTATTTCGGCGGCTACATGAACGACAATTTTCTGGCCGCCTTCGAAGCGCTGCCGCTCGATGCAGGCCACGCGCGCCAGCTGGCGCACAACAGCTTCGCCGCCTCCTTCCTCGACCCGGAGCGCAAGCGCGCCTACCTGGCCGAGGTGGACGCCTTCTTCGCCACCCCTTCCTTCGCCAACCCATAAGGGCAGCACATGTTCAGACAGTCCCTCCGCATGACCGCGCGCGACTGGCGCGCCGGCGAACTGCGCTTCCTGCTGGTGGCCCTGATCGTGGCCGTGGCAGCATTGTCCTCGGTCGGCTTCTTCATCGACCGCATGCGCGCAGGCCTGAACCGCGACGCCCACCAGTTGCTCGGCGCCGACCTGCTGGTCAATGCCGACGACCCGATCCAGAAAACCTGGCGCGAGGAAGCGCGCCGGCGCGGCCTGCTGGTGGCGGAAACCGTGGCCTTCCAGAGCATGGCGCAGGCGGGCGAGGGCGACGCCTCCGCCGCCCAGCTGGCCGCGGTGAAGGCCGTCGAGCCGGGCTACCCGCTGCGTGGACAGCTCGGCATCACCACCAATCCCGACGAGGCGAGTGGCGCCATCGGCCGGAAGACCCGCGCCACGCCCGAGCCGGGCACGGTCTGGGTCGACGCCAACCTGCTGCCGGCGTTGCGCGTCGGTGTAGGCAGCAACATCCAGCTGGGGGACAAGACGTTCCGCATCGCGCAGCTGATCGCCACCGAACCCGACAAGGGCGCCTCGTTCGCCAATTTTGCGCCGCGCGTGATGCTGTCGCTGCAAGACCTGCCGGCCACCAGACTGGTGGACGAATTCTCGCGCGTGACCTACCGCTTGCAAGTGGCGTCGACCTCGAAGAACGACATGGCGACCGTCGCCGCCTTCGAAAAATGGCTGCGTGCCGACCTGGCGGCGCGCAACGTGCGCGGCGTGCGTATCGAAACCCTGGAAAACGGCCGCCCCGAGATGCGCGCTACGCTCGACCGCGCCGACAGCTTCCTGTCGCTGGTCGGGCTGCTGTCGGCCATGCTGGCGGCCGTAGCGGTAGCCATGGCGGCGCGCCGCTTCATGCAGCGCCACCTGGATGCTTGCGCCATGCTGCGCTGCCTTGGCATGACCCAGAACGAAGTGGGCGCGCTCTACCTGATCGAATTTGCGCTGGTCGGCCTGGCGGGCAGCGTGCTGGGCGTGCTGGTGGGCTTCGGCGCCCACTTCATCCTGCTGGAGCTGATCGGCAGCCTGCTGCCGCCTGACCTGCCGCCGGTGTCGATGCTGCCGGCGCTGCAGGGCATCGCTACCGGTTTGCTGCTGCTGGTCGGCTTCGCGCTGCCGCCGGTGCTCCAGCTGCGCAACGTGCCGCACAACCGCGTTATCCGGCGCGAAGCGGCGGCCCCGCAGCCGCTGGCGCTGGCCACTTATGGCCTGGGCATCGGCGTGTTCCTGGCGCTGCTGCTGTGGCAGGCCGGGGATACCAAGCTGGCCCTGATGACAGCTAGCGGCTTCCTCGGCGGCCTGGGCGTGTTCGCGCTGGTGGCCTGGCTGGGCCTGCGCCTGCTGCGCCACCTGCGCGGCGCCTTCAAGCACCAGGGCTGGCGCTTCGCCATCACCTCGCTGCAGCGGCGTCCCGGCGCCACCGTGGTGCAGGTGGTGTCGCTGTCGCTCGGCCTGATGGCGCTGCTCCTGCTCACCGTGGTGCGCGGCGATTTGATGTCGGCCTGGCGCACGGCCACGCCGCCGGATGCGCCGAACCGCTTCATCATCAATATCCAGCCGGAACAGGCGCCGGGCGTCGAACGCCAGTTGGCGGGCGCCGCCGTCAAGGATGTGACGCTGTTCCCGATGATCCGCGGCCGCCTGACCGCCATCAACGGCAAGCAGCTCACCCGCGACAGCTTCCAGAACGGCGAAGCGCGCCGCATGGCGGAACGCGAATTCAACCTGTCGACCACAAGCGAGCTGCCGGAGTCGAACGAGGTGGTGGCCGGCAAGTGGTTCGCCGACGTCCCCGGCGCGGCCGCGGCGATGGGCGAAGCCTCGGTCGAGCAGAAGCTGGCGCAGACCCTGGGCCTGAAGCTGGGCGACGTGATGCGTTTCGACATGGGCGGCCTGGTGGTGGAATCGAAGGTGACCAGCCTGCGCAAGCTCGAATGGGGCTCGATGCGGGCCAACTTCTTCGTCATCATCAATCCGCAAGCGATGGTCAATGCCCCGCGCAGCTACATGACGGCTTTCCACCTTCCCGGCAGCGCGGGCGGGCTGACCAACAGCCTGACGCGCGCCTACCCGAACCTGACCGTGATCGACGTCTCCGGCATCATCCGCCAGCTGCAGGACGTGCTCGACCAGGTCGTGGTGGCGGTGGAATTCCTGTTCGTGTTCACGCTCGCCTCGGGCGTGCTGGTGCTGTATGCGGCGCTGATGGGATCGCAGTCAGAGCGCACGCGCGAAGCGGGACTGCTGCGCGCGCTCGGCGCCACCAAGGGGCAGCTGGCGACGGCCCAGCGCATCGAATTCATTTTGGTGGGCAGCCTGTCCGGCGTACTGGCCGCCAGCGGTGCGGCAGCGATGGGCTGGGCGCTTGCGGAATACGTCTTCAAGTTCCCGTGGCGTTTCGAGCCGGGCGTGTGGCTGGCCGGTGTGGCGGTGGGCGTGGTGTGTGCGCTGCTGGGCGGCTGGCTGGGCCTGCGCAGCGTGCTGCGCCAGCCGCCGCTGCAGACCCTGCGCGAGGCTTAAGCAGGTTTGCAACAGGGGTGTGCCGGGAGGGCCACGGGCCGTCCCGGCTGCGCTATCATGCTGCCCATGTCCCAATCGTCTATCCCTGAATCCCAAACGCTGTACGACGTGATGGGCGGCGCCAGCCGCCTGCGCGAACTGGTCGACCGCTTCTACGACCTGATGGAGCTGGAGCCGGAATTCGCCGTCATCCACGCCATGCACCCGACCCCCAACGACAGCTCGCGCGAGAAGCTGTTCATGTTCCTGTCCGGCTGGACCGGCGGCCCCGATTTGTTCGTCGAGCGCCACGGCCACCCGCGCCTGCGCGCGCGCCACCTGCCGTTCGCGATCGGCACCCAGGAGCGCGACCAGTGGCTGCGCGCGATGGCCTGGGCGATGGAAGACCTCGGATACGACGAAGCACTGCGGATGCGGCTGATGCAGTCGTTCTACCAGACTGCCGACTGGATGCGGAACAAGGCGGACTGACATGGGATTCATTGAACTCCTGATCGTGCTGGCTGCACTCATCATCATCGTCCTGCAGCTGCTGTTACTTCACCGCGCCCGCAATGCAGGCGACGGCCGCCACATCGAACGCCTGGAGCGCGAGCTGCGCCTGGAGCTGCAATCCACCGCCCAGGCCACGCGCCAGGAGATGGCAGGGCACATGGGCCAGTACCATGCCGCCGGCGTGCAGCAGTTCGACAGCATGCGCCAGCAGATGCAGCTGCAATCGAGCAGCGGCCGCGAAGAGCAGGCGCGCGCGCTCAAGCGCTTCGCCGACACGCTGCAGCAGACCCTGTCGAACCTGACCGAATCGAACGCCCAACGCATGCTGGAAGTGCGCGGCACGCTGGAAACCAAGATCCGCGACCTGCAGAACGACAATGCGAAGCGCCTGGAAGAGATGCGCCAGACCGTCGATGAAAAGCTGCACGCCACGCTGGAAACGCGCCTGACCGAATCCTTCAAACAGGTCAGCGACCGGCTCGACAAGGTGCACCAGGGCCTGGGCGAGATGCAGCAGCTGGCGATCGGCGTGGGCGACCTGAAGCGGGTGCTCACCAACGTCAAGACCCGCGGCACCTGGGGCGAAGTGCAGCTCGAGATGCTGCTCGAGCAGGTGCTCACCAATGACCAGTATGCCAAGAACGTGGAGACCGTCGCCGGCACCGGCGCGCGGGTGGAATTCGCGATCAAGCTGCCGGGTGTGCTTGATGGCGGCGCGCCCCTGTGGCTGCCGATCGACGCCAAGTTCCCGAAAGAGCAGTACGAACGCCTGCTGGAAGCCGCCGACCGGGCCGACGCCGACGGCGTGGCACGCTTCGGCGCCGAGCTGGAACGCGCGGTGCGCCTGGAAGCCAAGACCATCTGCGAGAAATACGTGTCGCCGCCCCAGACCACCGACTTCGCGATCCTGTTCCTGCCGACCGAAGGCCTGTATGCGGAAGTGATGCGCCGTCCCGGCCTGGCCGACGACCTGCAACGCACCCTGCGCGTGTCGATTGCCGGCCCGTCGACCCTGTCCGCACTGCTCAACAGCCTGCAGATGGGCTTCCGCACGCTGGCGCTGGAAAAGCGCTCGTCCGAAGTGTGGCAGGTGCTTGGCGCGGTGAAGACCGAGTTCACCAAGTTCGGTGATGTGCTGGCGACCACCAAGGCAACCCTGGAAAAGGCCGCCAGGAACATCGAAGGCGCCGAAGTGCGCAGCCGCGCCATGGCGAAAAAATTGAAGTCGGTGGAAGCCTTGCCGGCCGAAGCGGCGCAACTACTGCTCGGCTCGGAAAGATCGGATATTGATGAGTGACGGTAGCGTGGGCGGGGTAATTCCGGGCAATGCCCGGAATTACGAACGCCCACGCTGTCGAACGGATGCGTCCTCGCGCTGCTTATTCGAACCTCATGTCTTCACACTCCGGATTGCCACCCCAATCCGGCGCATAAATCCCCTCACGAACATATCTCGCAAACGTCGAATACGTCCACGCCGACGCCGCTTGGATCAACCCATGTTTCACTGGATTGAAGTGGATGTAATCGATATGGCGTTCCATATCGTGCTCGTCATGAAGCTGGTGTTCCCAAAACCTGCGCTGCCAAATCGGCGCTTCGCGCTGGCGCTGTCGCGATCTGGACAACGATGCGGGGTACAAGTCGCGGCACATGTAGGAAACGTCGTGCTTGATCTGCGACCATCGTGTGGAGAAGTTGGTATCGCCATCTGGTAGCGTCCAGATGCAGTGCAGATGATTCGGCATCAGCACCATCGCATCGGTCTGAAACGGGAGGCGCAGTCGAACCCGTTTGATCGCAGAGCGTAGGGCTTGGCGTACAGGCTCATCGCACAGGATGGGGCCCCGGTCGTGAGTCACGACCGTAAAAAAGTAGGAAGTGCCGGTGAAGGCGCGGCGATAGGAGGACATCGGCGCATCGTAGGGCAGCATCCAAAAGGCGATGTGTGGCCGATCAAACGTTGACCGCGTGGGCGGCAGAGCCACCCACCCTACATCAAACCCTCAAATATTAAGACATCGACCATGTCGCCCGTCACGACATTGCCCTGCTCGTCGTGCAACACCACCATGCAGTTCGCCTCGGACATCGAGCGCAGGATGCCCGAACCTTGCGAGCCGGTGATGCGCACTTCTGGCTGGCCGTCCGCACCCTGCGACAGGATACCGCGCTGGTATTCGGTGCGGCCGGGCTTCTTGCGGATCGCTACGCTCGAGCGTGCGCGCAGCAGGGGCAGCGGGGCGTCGGCGCCCATCATGCGCAGCAGCGCTTCGCGCGCGAAGAAGTAGAAGGACACCATCACCGCCACCGGATTGCCCGGCAGGCCGAACAGGAAAGCGCTGCGGCCGTTCGACTTGATGCGGCCAAAGGCCAGCGGGCGCCCGGGGCGCATGCCGATCTTCCAGAAAGTCACGTCGCCGAGTTTGCCCATGACCTGCTTGGTATAGTCGGCCGCGCCGACCGAGACCCCGCCCGAGGTGATGATGGCATCCGCGTTCTCGCAGGCGCTGCGCAAGGCGTCTTCCAGCGCTTGCGGGTCGTCGCGCACCACGCCCATATCGATGAAGTCGCAGCCCAGGCGCTGCAGCATGCCGTAGATCGTGTAGCGGTTGCTGTCGTAGACGCAGCCCTCAATAAGCGGTTCGCCGACGGAACGCAGCTCGTCGCCGGTCGAGAAGAAAGCGACACGCAGGCGCCGCTGCACCGCGACTTCGGGCATGCCGAGCGATGCCAGCAGGCCCAGGTCGGCCGGGCGCACGATGCGGCCGGCCTTGAGTGCTTCGCTGCCGGCTTTCAGGTCTTCGCCGGCGAAGCGGCGGTTGTCGCCAGGGCGGATCACGCCGGCGCCCAGGCTGATGCTGTCGCCATCCTGCTTGACGAATTCCTGCGGCACCACGCTGTCGCAGCCAAGGGGCATGACGCCGCCCGTCATGATGCGCACGCATTCGCCCGATTGCGGAACGAGGCCGGACGGATTGCCGGCGAAAGCCGTGCCGATCACCCGCAGCGTCACCGGCGTATCGACAAGCAGGTCGTCGCCACGCAGCGCAAAGCCATCCATCGCCGAATTGTCGTGCGCAGGCACGTCGATCGGCGAGATGACATCTACAGCGAGCACACGGCCCAGCGCAGCGCGCAGCGCGACCTTTTCGATCGAACGCACGGGTTGGACGAAGTCTCGGATGATGCGCTGGGCGTCGCGCACCGGCAGCGCGTCCGGGTCGTAGCCGTCCAGGCAGCTGGTTACCTTGGCCAGCGTCGGCGGCAGCGTGTCGTCCAACACGTGCAGCTCTTCGAGCGTGTTGATGTTGCGGAAGGCATCGGCATCGTCGAACAATACCTCGACCGCCTTCAGGCCCTTGTACCAGCCATCCATGCGCCGTCCGCCCTCGGCAAGATACTGCGACAACACCGGCAGCCGGCTCGCCTTCACCAGGCAGAACACCGGATGCGCCTGCGGGCGCATGCCGGGCTCCTGGGTCACGGCGAAGGCGAGGTCGGCGTCCGCGTCTTCGACCGCGGCGGCCAGCCTGACAGCCAGGTCTTGCGGCAGGAAGGGCGAATCGCAGGGCACGGCCAGCAGCCATGGAGTGACGCAGTGGCGCAGTCCGGCTTCCAGCCCGGCCAGCGGACCCGCGAAACCGGCCGTTTCATCGGCCCACACGGGGGCAGCGAGTTCCAGCCAGGCTTCCAGGTTGCGGTTGGCGTTGACCATGACGCTGCCGACCTGTGGCACGAGCCGGTCGATCACATGCTGGGCCATCGTGCTGCCGCGGAAGGGCTGCAGGCCCTTGTCCACATTGCCCATGCGCGAGCCGCGCCCGCCCGCCAGGACCAGTCCTGTAATGAGTTTCTTGTCCATTTTTTTTAACCGCCGATGTAAGACATTTCGACCCGCTTCGCGCCCGGCGCAAGACCCGACGTATCGATGGTGCGGGTTTCCGAATAGCGGTCGGTGCGCCCGCGCCAGAGCTGGGCAACGGCGGCCGACAGCTCCTCGTCCGCGCGGCCGGTGCGCAGCAGGGCGCGCAGGTCGTTGCCGCGGGTGGCGAACAGGCAGGTGTAGAGCTTGCCCTCGGTCGAAAGGCGCAGGCGTGAGCAGTCGTGGCAGAAGGCCTGGGTGACGCTGGAGATCACGCCGACTTCGCCGCTGCCGTCGAGGTAGCGCCAGCGCGCGGCGGTTTCGCCCGCGTAGTTGGCCGAGGTCGGTGCGACCGGCAACTCCGCCCCGATGCGCCGGATCACCTCTGCGGAAGGAATGACCTCGTCCATGTTCCAGCCATTCGAGGCGCCCACGTCCATGTACTCGATGAAGCGCAGGATGAAGGGCGAACCCTTGAAGTGGCGCGCCATCGGCAAAATCTGGCCGTCGTTGGTGCCGCCCTTGACGACCATGTTGACCTTGATCGGCCCGAGCCCGGCCGCGTGCGCGGCGTCCAGGCCGTGCAGTACGTCGGCGACCGAAAAATCGACATCGTTCATGCGGCGGAACATGGCCTCGTCGAGCGCGTCGAGCGATACCGTCACGCGGTCCAGGCCCGCTTCTTTCAGGGCCTGTGCCTTGCGCGCCAGTAGTGAGCCGTTGGTGGTGAGTGTGAGGTCGAGCGGACGCCCGCTCGGCGTGGGCAGGGCGCGCAGCATGCCGACCAGGCGTTCGAGGTTCTTGCGCAGCAGCGGTTCGCCGCCAGTCAGGCGGATCTTCTCGACGCCGTGCGCAATGAAGATGCGGGCGACCCGCGTGATCTCTTCGAACGAGAGCAGCTCGCTGTGCGGCAGGTAGGCGTAGTCCTTGTCGAACACTTCCTTCGGCATGCAGTACACGCAGCGGAAATTGCAGCGGTCGGTGACCGAGATGCGCAGGTCGTGCAGCGGCCTGCCGAGGGCGTCCACAAGCCGTCCGGTGGGCGCGTCCGCCTCTGCCGGCACTGTCAGCATCGGCGAGCGCAAGTCGTTGATCATGATGATTTTTTCAGACATGCCAATACGATAGCACGAGGCCCGCCAGCGCACAGGCGGCGATCAGGCGGATTGGCCCGACCTTGAAGCCCAGCAGGGCGATACTGGCGGCCGCGCCGATGACGATCGCCGCCGGCTGCGCTGTGCCGCCCGCAAAGAACACATGCTGCCCGAAGAATACGGCCAGGCTGGCAACCACCCCGACCACGGCGGCCGAGATGGCGGTGAGGGGCGCCGTGAACCGGACGTTGCCGCGCCCGGACTCGACCAGCGGGCCGCCGGCGAGGATGAAGACGAAGGACGGCAGGAAGGTGAACAGCGCCGCCACCAGCGCGCCGGCCGCGCCGGCAAGCGGCAGCGAATCCGGACCAAACAGCGCATGGGTCCAGCCGCCCACGAAGCCGACAAAGGCCACGATCATGATCAGGGGCCCGGGCGTGGTTTCGCCCAGCGCCAGCCCGTCGATCATCTGCGCCGCGCTCAGCCACCCGTACTTCTCGACCGCACCCTGCACCACATAGGGCAGCACCGCGTAGGCGCCGCCGAAGGTCATCAGTGCTGCCTTGGTGAAGAACCAGCCCATCCGGGCCAGGGTGCCGTCCACGCCGTAGACGGCGGCCAGGGCCAGCCAGGCGGCGAGCGCGAGCCCGCAGCCGATCAGCGCGACCTTGAGCAGGTGGCGCAGCGAGAAGCGGGCATGTTCGGGCGTTGGCGTGTCGTCGTCGATCAGCGCCGGGCCGTAATGCTTGCGCTCTAGCGGATGGCCACCGCCGGGCTGGAATCGGTGCGGCCAGATGCGCCCGCCTATGAGGCCGGCCATGGCTGCCAGCAGCACGATCAGCGGGAAGGGGATATCGAACACGGCGATCGCAACGAAGGCCAGCGCGGCGATCGCGCACAGCACGCCGTTGCGCAGGGTGCGCGTGCCGATGCGCCAGGCGGCTGCGATAACGATGGCGACCACCGCCGGCTTGATCCCGGCCATGATCCCGCTGACCGCCGGCAGGTGGCCCCAGGCCAGGTAGATCCAGGACAGCCCGATGAGCAAGAGCAGCGAGGGCAGGATGAAGAGCAGCCCGGCCATGATACCGCCCAGCGTGCGGTGCAGCAGCCAGCCGATATAGACCGCCAGCTGGGTCGCTTCCGGGCCGGGCAGCAGCATGCAGTAGTTCAGCGCGTGCAGGAAGCGCTGCTCCGAAATCCAGCGGCGGCGCTCGACCAGTTCTGCGTGCATCAGCGCGATCTGGCCGGCGGGGCCGCCGAAGCTGATGAAGCCGAGCTTGAGCCAGTAGAGCAGGGCGACGCGGAGGGGGATGGGGTCGGGGGCTTGCATGGTGTGATCGTAACCCATCAATATGTCGCGGGGCTTGCTGAAGGGACTTCGGTTGCGAAGCTTGGCGGAAGCAAGGCCGGTGGCATTGCTTCCGCCTTCGCCGGGATGACGTGCCGGGGGAGCGGGTAAAAAGTTTGCGCTGTTTGTACCTCTAACTTAAAAACCGTCGTCCCGGCGCAGGCCGGGACCCAAGTTCGCAGCACACCACCAGCGCAAACGAAAAAGGGAAGCCGAAGCTTCCCTTTTTCACCATCTAAGCACCAAGGCTTACTGGCGCGAGGTATCCACCTGGATCAGCGGCTCGTCCACCGGTGCGGCCACCGGCTTGCGGGCACGGCCAACGCGTTGGGTCGACGCGGCCTGGGCAGCGGCTTCCTGGGCGGCGCGCAGCTTTTCCGGATCGGTCGATGCCAGTTGCAGGCCGGCCTTGGACAGCACGTCGTCCATGTTCACCGCTGGCTGGACGGCGACAGGCGCCGGGGCTGGTGCAGGCGCAACCGGAGCCGGTGCGGCGGCCACAGGCGCAGGAGCCGCAACCGGTGCCGGGGCAGTTGGCACAGGTGCCTCAGCAACTTCCACAGGCGCAGGTGCTGCAGCGACCGGGGCAGGAGCAGGAGCAGCAACTGGAGCAGCAGCGACCGGAGCAGGAGCAGCCTCGACAATCGGAACAGCCGCCGCTTGCGCAGCAGCCACCGACGCGCTGGTCGGGAAGGCCCATGCGCCCGCTTCGCCGGCGGCAGTCGCCACCGGTGCTGCAGCAGGAGCAGCAGCAGGAGCAACAGCAGGAGCAACAGCAGCAGGCGCCTCGGCTTGCGCCTTGGCAGCAGCGGCAGCAGCCACCGACGCCGAGGTCGGGAAGGCCCATGGCGCCGGCTCGGCCGATGCCGCGGCCTGCTTGGCCCGTGGCGGACGGCCCTGGGCCGCGACTTTAGCGGCTTCTTCGTCGGCAACCGGCGTAAAGGCCGGTGCGCCTTCTGCACCTTCGACGGCCTCGCTACCCTCGACACCATCGCGGTCGCGGCGGTTGCGGTTGCGGCCACCGCGGCGGCGGCGGCGGCGTGGCTCGTCGCCGTCGGCGTCGAGTTCCTCGCCGGCCGGGCCGGTCGAGGCGACTTTCACCGCGTGCTCGAGCACATCGCCGTGCGGGGTGCTGGTGGACAGTTCGGCCTCGACCGGCACCGGGACCGCGTGCAGTTTCAGTTCTTCTGCCTTGGCTTCGACCGGCTGGGCGGCGCGTTCGCCACGCTCACGCGGCTGGCGCGGTGCGCGTTCCTTGCGCTCGCCCGGTTCCGGACGCTCGCCACGCTCGGCACGTGGTGCGGCTTGTGCGGCTTCGCCACCCTCACGCGCTTCGCGCGGTGGACGTGGTTCGCGTGGTGGACGCGGTGGACGTGCCGGTTTGCCTTCGAGCTCTGCGGCTTTCACGGTCTCGTCGGTTTTGCCGGTTGCGTCACGCTCGCTGCGGTCACGGCCGCCCTTGGCGCCACGGCCGCTGCCGTTGCGGCCACGCTGGCCACGTTCGCCCGTCGACGGGGCAGCAGGCTTTTCAGCCACGACGGGGGCCGGGGCCGGCGCCGGTGGAACCGGCTCGCCCATGAAGAAGTTGCGGATGCGGGCGAAGAAGCCGGTTTCGGCAGGCGCCGGGGCGGCGACTGGCGCGGCAGCCGGGGCGGCGGCAACAGGCTTGGCCGGCTTGGCCGCTTCGCTGCGGTCCACCATCGGTGCCGGCTGGGCCGGGGTGATGGTCTTGACCACGGCTTCCTGGCGCGGCTTGGCTTCTTCTTTCTGGCGCTTGGCGTAGGCCATGTCGGTGTCGGCCGATTCCGCCATCGTGTAGCTGGCGTGGGCGTCTTCCAGGCGCGGGTCGTCGTGCTTGATGCGCTCGAGCTTGTAGTGCGGCGTGTCCAGGTGCTTGTTCGGGATCAGGATCACGGTGATGCGGTGGCGGCTCTCGATCTTGAGCACTTCGCCGCGCTTTTCGTTGAGCAGGAAAGCGGCGACATCGACCGGCACCTGCACGTGGATCGCGGCCGAATTTTCCTTCATCGCCTCTTCCTGGATGATGCGCAGCACCTGCAGGGCGGACGATTCGGTATCGCGGATGTGGCCGGTGCCCGAGCAGCGCGGGCAGGTCACGTGCGAGCCCTCCGACAGCGACGGACGCAGGCGCTGGCGCGACAGTTCCATCAGGCCGAAGCGCGAGATCTTGCCCATCTGGACGCGTGCACGGTCGTGGTGCAGGGCGTCTTTCAGGCGGGTCTCGACTTCGCGCTGGTTCTTGGCCACTTCCATGTCGATGAAGTCGATCACGATCAGGCCGCCCAGGTCGCGCAGGCGCAGCTGGCGGGCGACTTCGTCGGCCGCTTCGCAGTTGGTGTTGAAGGCGGTGTTCTCGATGTCCGAGCCGCGCGTGGCGCGGGCCGAGTTGACGTCGATGGAGACCAGCGCTTCGGTGTGGTCGATGACGATCGCGCCGCCCGATGGCAGCGGCACGGTGCGCGCGTAGGCGGTTTCGATCTGGTGTTCGATCTGGAAGCGCGAGAACAGCGGCACGTCGTCGCTGTAGCGCTTCACGCGGTGCGCCATGTCGGGCATCACGTGGCTCATGAACTGCTGGGCCTGGTCGAAGATGTCGTCGGTGTCGATCAGGACTTCGCCGATATCTGGCTGGAAGTAGTCGCGGATCGCGCGGATCACGAGCGAGGATTCCTGGTAGATCAGGAAGGCGCCGCCGGCCGACTTGCCGGCGCCTTCGATCGCGCGCCACAGCTGCATCAGGTAGTTCAAATCCCACTGCAGTTCTTCGACGTTGCGGCCGATGCCTGCTGTGCGGGCGATTACCGACATGCCCTGCGGCAGGTCGAGCTTGTCCATCGTCTCGCGCAGTTCCTGGCGTTCTTCGCCTTCGACACGGCGCGACACGCCGCCGCCGCGCGGGTTGTTCGGCATCAGGACCAGGTAGCGGCCCGCCAGCGAGATGAACGAGGTCAGGGCTGCGCCCTTGTTGCCGCGTTCTTCCTTCTCGACCTGGACCATGATTTCCTGGCCTTCGCGCAGCGCTTCCTTGATGGTGCAGTTGCGCACGTCGACGCCGTCACGGAAATACGTGCGGGCGACTTCTTTGAAGGGGAGGAAACCGTGGCGGTCTTCGCCATAGCTGACGAAGCAGGCTTCGAGGGAAGGTTCGATGCGGGTGATGACACCCTTGTAGATATTGGACTTGCGCTGCTCTCGTCCGGCTGTTTCGATGTCGATGTCGATCAGTTTCTGTCCATCGACGATTGCTACGCGCAGCTCTTCTTGCTGCGTAGCGTTAAACAACATGCGTTTCATTTTTATTAACTCCGCGGCCCGGGGGCCGTGTCATGCCGCGTTTGTAAGACGCGGCGAAAGTACATGGGATGTACGCGGAGAAAGAATGTTGGAGGGGGGAATACCCGGGTGTGGGGCACGGCGACGCGTAGCGTCGCGGCCGCACAGGGCGCAAATGGAGCCGAACGTCATTGTCTACGCACGCCGCAACCTGCAACTGCTTCCGACTGCCACCACGTTGGGGTGGGCACGGCGGGAACAGCGAGGCGGTGTGCAACAACGAGCCAGACCGAAGCCAGCGAACAACCAGGACCTTGATACGAGGCGATCAACCAGCCTATATTCTCAAGCCTTCAGGTGAAGCCACCATCGGGTCGGGCCACAACGACAAGCGTTATCGACACCATCAACCGGCGAGCCGCCAAACGGGGCGGCTCGCCGGTACTTATCCTTATAAATCCAAACAATCCAATCCTGCACCCACGCGCGCAACCCGATTACAACTGCAGGTGCAACCCTGATTCGCGCCTGAATGTGCGTACACGTTTTTTCCATCGATTTGCACTCTGGCGGGGCCGATGGAGCGCGCCCCTGTGTAAAATATCGTTTTAATTCTTACACCAGCAGAGGTTTGACCGCCGCCTGTCGATTATATATTCAAAATGAAGGACTTAGAGAGAATTTCTGGGAAGACAATGCGAATGGCGATACAAAACGATGTTGTTCCCCCTTCATCACAGCAAGCACTACAGGCGCAGTTCCTTACCATCGCCGAAGAAGAAGCCGGCCAGCGCATCGACAATTACCTGTTGCGCATCTGTAAAGGCGTCCCGAAGAGCCACGTCTACCGCATCCTGCGCTCCGGCGAAGTGCGGGTCAACAAGGGCCGCATCGACCAGCTGTACCGGCTGGTCGAAGGCGACGTGGTGCGCATCCCGCCGATCCGCATCGCCGAGAAAAGCAGCAGCCAGGTGGCGCCCGGCGCCGAGTTCGACATCGTGTTCGAAGACACCCACCTGCTCGTCATCGACAAGCCGGCCGGCGTGGCCGTGCATGGCGGCTCGGGCGTGTCCTATGGCGTCATCGAGCAGTTGCGCGCCTCGCGCCCGCAGGCCAAGTTCCTGGAACTGGTGCACCGGCTGGACCGCGAAACCTCGGGCCTGCTGCTGCTGGCGAAAAAACGTTCCGCATTGACCAACCTGCACGAGCAGATGCGCGATGGCCATACCGACAAGCGCTACCTCACGATGGTGCACGGCGACTGGATCAATAAACGCCAGCATGTAAAGCTTCCTTTACATAAATACACGACGGCGGACGGCGAGCGGCGCGTCGTGGTGCAGGCCGGCGGCATGGAATCGCATACGGTGTTCAATCTGAAGCGCAAGTGGCAGGAATTTGCCCTGCTCGAGGCCGAACTGAAAACCGGGCGCACGCACCAGATCCGCGTGCACCTGGCCTCGAGCGGCTTCCCGATCCTGGGCGACGACAAGTACGGCGATTTCCCGTTCAACAAGGCCTTGCAGAAGGGCACCGCGACCCGCGGCGCGCTCAAGCGCATGTTCCTGCATGCGCACCAGATCACGTTCACGCATCCGGATAGCGGCGAGCCGATGACCCTGCGCGCGCCGCTGCCTGCCGAATGCGAACGATTCTTGGTAAGCTTGGGGCAAGCCGTGGCATGATCGATAATGTTGCATGCTTGTTTTTCGTAGGGTGGGCGGGTTTTCCCGCCCGCGCGTTCAAGCGGCCGCAAGATCATCCCGCACGACTATTCATCCGTTAACTATCACCGCGTGGGCGGTAAACCCGCCCACCCTACAAACCAAGGATTCGGCAGCAAGGCTGCCTACGATAATGCCAAGAAAGCAATTTGACCTGATCGTCTTCGATTGGGACGGCACGCTGATGGACAGCACGGCGACCATCGTCCGCTGCATCCAGTCGGCGGCGCGCGACCTCGGCCTGCCGGTGCCGAGCGACGCTTCGGCTGCGCACGTGATCGGCCTCGGCCTGTCCGAGGCGATGCAGGCCGTGATGCCGGACATCGAGCCGGCCATGTATCCGCGGATGGTCGAGCGCTACCGCTACCATTACCTGACGAAGGACCACGAACTGGTGCTGTTCAAGGGCGTTCGCGAGATGTTGCGCGAACTGAAGCAGGAGGGCTATTTCCTGGCCGTGGCAACCGGCAAGAGCCGCGTCGGCCTGAACCGTTCGCTGAACGCGGCCGGGCTGCTGTCGACCTTCGACGCCACCCGCTGCGCCGACGAGACTTTCTCCAAGCCGCACCCGGCGATGCTGCAGGAACTCACCCGCGAGCTGGGCCAGATTCTCCGCCGCACCGCCATGATCGGCGACACCACGCACGACCTGATGATGGCGACCAATGCCGGCGCCTCCGGCATCGCGGTCGAGTTCGGCGCGCATCCAGTGCACCAGTTGCAGGCTTGCCGGCCACTGTTCTCGGCCAAGTCGATTCCCGAGCTGCATGCCTGGTTGCTGGAGAATGCATGAGGATGACGGGATAATCGTGGAAGATCGCGGCATGTATGTCTGCGAAGCCGCCGCGCTGCTCGACGGCGGCAAGGGCGTGCGCTTCCCGGTCATTGCCTTTGGGCACCCCACCACGGGCTTTGTGGTACGTTACGACGGTAAACCATTTGCCTACCTGAACCGTTGTGCCCATGTGCCGATCGAGCTCGACTGGTCGCAGGGCGATTTTTTCGAGTCCAGCGGGCTGTACCTGATGTGCTCGACCCACGGCGCCATGTATGAACCGGACACCGGCAGATGCGCCGGCGGCCCGTGCCGGGGCGGGCGGCTGCGGCCGATCGCCGTGCTCGAATACGACGGCGGTATCTGGTGGCAACCCGACGCCATGGTGCAGGTCCCGGCAGCTGGCGGGACAGTTTAAGAATCCGGAACCGATTTTGGAACCTATGAGCGACCAACCGAGTCACGACCATCAAGCCGAGCTTCCAGCCGAAAAGCGGCTCGCCGCCAACCCGACCGCGGGCAACTGGGAACGCGAGACCCTCGAAAAGCTGGTGTTCGCCACCGTGCGCGAACGCCGCGCCGCGCGCCGCTGGGGCATTTTCTTCAAGCTTGGCTTTCTGTTGCTGGGAATTATTGCCCTGTTAACCTATTACGATTCCACCTTCGGCTTGGGCGGCGACGAAAACCTGGGGCGGCATACCGCGTTGATCGAAATTAACGGCGAGATCGAAGCAGAAGGCAGCGGCGCGGCGGATACCGTCATTCCTTCGCTGAACAAGGCATTCTCCGATTCCGGCTCGGCCGCGGTGGTGCTGCGCATCGACAGCCCCGGCGGCAGCCCGGTGCAGGCCGGCATCATCGTGGACGAGATCCAGCGCCTCAAGCGCGGCTACCCGGACAAGCCCCTGTACGTGGTGGTGGACGAGATGTGCGCCTCGGGCGGCTATTACATCGCCTCGGCGGCCGACCGCATCTACGTGAACAAGGCCTCGATCGTCGGCTCGGTCGGCGTGCTGATGGACAGCTTCGGCTTTACCGGCACCATGGAAAAACTCGGCGTCGAGCGGCGCCTGCTGACGGCCGGCGAGAACAAGGGCTTCCTCGACCCGTTCAGCCCGCAGTCGGACAAGCACAAGGCCCACGCCCAGGCGATGCTCAACGAAATCCACCAGCAATTCATTTCAGTGGTGCGCGCCGGCCGCGGCAAGCGCCTGAAAGAAACCGCGGAAACCTTCTCGGGCCTGTACTGGACCGGGGCGAAAGCCGTGGAAATGGGCCTGGCCGATGGCTTCGGCACGGTAGATACCGTGGCGCGCGACATCGTCAAGGCCGAGGATATCGTTGACTACACCGCCCACGAAGGATTGCCGGAACGCGTGCTGAAAAAGTTCGGCGCGGCAGTCGGCAATGGGGCCGTGAATGCCGCCTACCGCGGCGCGGTGCCGCAATTAAGATGACATTTTGCTTGCATCCCGCATTTCTTGTTCTATATTGTGTGTAGCGACTTGCGGGACGGGCAGGCCACACTCAGAGGTGTGAATATCCCAACTGAAAGACGCTCCCCCAACTGCACCAAGGGTGCGGCTTCGAGAGAATTCAATTCCTCACAGTTGTGTTCCTTTTCAGGAAATGGAAACGACGGCTCCGGCCGTCGTTTTCATTTCCAGCGCCACGCAGCTCAATTGAGGGTACCGACCTGCTGCGTATCGCCGCCGGGCACGGGCTGGGATTTCCTGGGGACGGGCGCTTCGTCGGGCACCGGGAGCTCGACCGCGTGGAAGCCGCCGCACTCCAGCCAGGCCTGGAAGTCGTGCCGCGCAGCTTCATAGAAGGCGGCGCGCAGGGCCGGCACGCCGGGGTGCAGGTGGGGCGCCTCCCCACCATATTGCCAGCGTGCCAAGGCCAACTGGGCCGGAAAACCGGAAGCGTGAAATCGGGCAATCTTGTGCCGTTCCGCCGTGTTGTTATGTGGCTGGAATGGTCCATCGGTCAGTTGCGCGTCGGTATGCACGGTCATGTCCTATTCTTCGATGCGAGGTAACGCTACTCTAAAGGTTTCCTCGAGCCGTTAGGCGGATTCCTAACGCGTTGAAGTCTATCAATAGGAAATTTCCGAAGCTTGACGTTCGTCAAATGAGTGAATGCATTGAACGTCCGCTCGCAGGATCATTCCAGCGGGGTGGGGCAGCTCCTACCCTGGTGGGGTAGGAGCTGCTGCTGGCGGGTAGGAGTCCAAGCTAGTTCGGGCCTGCCCGTTCTGTTAAAGTGGCGCCCCATGAGCAAACTTTCCCTGGACCGGATCCTGCAATCGCAGGGATTCGGCACCCGCAAATACTGCCGTGCCCTGATCGAGGACGGCGACGTGTCGGTCAACGGCACGGTCGAAGACAATTACAAGGCCACCTTCGACACCGCCGACCTGGTGCTGACGGTATTCGACGAGGAATGGCGCTACCGCGAGCATCTCTACGTGGCGCTGTACAAGCCGGCCAATTTCGAATGTTCGCGCAAGCCGAGCCACCATCCGGGCGTGCTGACCCTGCTACCCGAGCAATTTACCTGGCGGGAAGTGCAGCCGGTCGGCCGGCTCGACCACGACACCACGGGCCTGCTCCTGATGTCGGATGACGGCCCCTTCATCCACGCGCAATCCTCGCCCAAGCGCCACGTGCCCAAGGTATACCAGGCCACGACCGCCGAGCCGGTGACGCCGGAACTGGTAGAGCAATTGCTGGCAGGCGTGCAATTGCACGACGAGCCGGCGCCGCTGAAAGCCCTGTCCTGCGTGCAGCGCGGCGAGCACCTGCTCGAGATCGTGCTGGAGCAGGGCAAATACCACCAGGTCAAGCGCATGCTGGCGGCGGCGGGGAATCACTGCAGTTCGCTGCACCGCTCGCAGATCGGCGGGCTGACGCTGGAAGCGCTGGGGCTGCAAGAAGGCGAATGGTGCTTCCTGGAGAAGGAACAGCTGGATTTGTTGGTGCCGTAAGAATTGCCGCACACCGTAGGGTGGGCAGGGCACAGCAGGCCGGTGGCCTGCTGTGCGCCCACGCGGTGATCGCTTGTGGCTGAAATACCTGGCACGATGATCTTGCCACTGGTTGAACGCGCGGGCGTTCGTCATTCCGGGCATTGCCCGCAATGACCCCGCCCACCCTACCAAAGCAACATACCCCCTTGCCGATGTTGCACCGCCGCAAGCGGTGCGACACGCATCCGTTTTTTCCGCGAAACTGTTGAAAATCCGTAATGTCACTCAGGTGACATCACGGCCGTACCACCGTTTCCGAAGAAAGTCCCATGCATTTGAAATCGATTCCCGCAGCACTGTTGCCGCTCCTGCTCGCCCTTCCCGCCACCGCCCAGCAACTCCCCGCCCAGCTCACCGGCTGCGCCCAGCTCCCCGACACCGCCCAGCGCCTCGCCTGCTTCGACCGCCTGGCCGCTGCCCATGGCGCGATCAATGCGCCCGCGGTGCCTGTTGTAAACGCGAACGCCGCGGCGACCCCCGTCATGCAGCCGACCGCCTTCCCGACCAAGCCCCAGCCCGACGAAGCCGCCTCGATCGACCCGGCCGTCGAAGCCGCCGCCGAACACACCACGGACAGCCACTGGGAACTGAACGAGAAGCACCGCCGCGGCACCTTCGTGTTCCGCCCGCATAACCCGAACTACCTGATCGCCAACCGTACCTACCGCCCGAACGAGTCGCCTTACGAGCCGTTCCGCGCCAAGGATTTCACCGGCAAGCTGTCGCACGCGGAACTGGAATTCCAGCTCGGTTTCAAGATGAAGGTGGTCGAGACCGCGTTCGAGCTGCCGGTCGATTTGTGGTTCGGCTATACCCAGAACAGTTTCTGGCAGGCGGCCAACCGCGAATCGTCGAGTCCTTTCCGCGAGACGAATTACCAGCCGGAGATCATGCTGGTGACGCCGCTGAACTTCAGCGTGCTGGGCACGAATGTGAAATTCCTGAACCTGGGCTTCACCCACCAGTCGAATGGACAGTCGGCGAGCCTTTCGCGCAGCTGGAACCGTTTCTATGCCCAGGTCGGGCTGGAACGTGGCCCGCTGAGCATGAGCGCGCGCGTCTGGAAGCGCGTCAACGAGTCACTCGAGGAAGACAACAACCCCGACATCCTCGACTACCTGGGCCACGCCGAGCTGACCGGCACCTACCGCATGGACGGGCATGAGTTCTCGGCCATGTTGCGCCGTAACCTGCATACGAACAAGGGCGCGACCCAGCTCGGCTGGGGCTTCCCGCTGGCCGGACCGCTCAAGGGCTATGTCAACTGGTTCTCGGGCTATGGCCAGAGCCTGATCGACTATAACTATTTCCAGCGCAGTATCGGCGCCGGCGTCATGGTCAAGTATTAATCCGGGCGTTTAAAATGGCGGGTTGCCAAAGGAACCCGCCATGAAACTCGCCACACTCAAAGACGGTAGCCGCGACGGCCAATTGCTGGTCGTCTCGCGCGACCTGAAGACTGCCCACGTCGCCGACGGTATCGCGCCCACCCTGCAGGCCGCGCTCGACGACTGGGCCTACATCGCGCCCCAACTGCAAGACCTCTACCTGCTGCTGAACGAGGGCAGGGCGGAAGGCCGCGCGCGCCGCCCCTTCGACTTCGACCCGGCTAACTGCATGGCGCCACTGCCGCGCGCCTACCAGTGGGCCGACGGCTCGGCCTATGTGAACCACGTGGAACTGGTGCGGCGCGCGCGCAAGGCCGAGATGCCGGCCTCGTTCTGGGAAGACCCGCTGATGTACCAGGGCGGCAGCGACGATTTCCTGGGGCCGATGGACGACATCGTGCTGGCGCATGAGGAATGGGGTATCGATTTCGAGGCCGAGGTGGCGGTGGTGACCGGCGACGTGCCGATGGGCGCCACGCCCGACGAGGCGCACGGCCAGATCCGCCTGCTGATGCTGGCCAACGACGTCTCGCTGCGCAACCTGATCCCCGACGAGCTGGCCAAAGGCTTCGGCTTCCTGCAGTCGAAGCCTGCCACGAGTTTTTCGCCGGTGGCCGTCACGCCCGACGAACTGGGCGAGGCCTGGCGCGGCGGCAAGGTGCACCTGCCCCTGCGCTCGAGCTGGAACGGGCACCTGGTCGGCCAGCCGCATGCCGGCACCGACATGGTGTTCAACTTCCCGCAGCTGGTCGCCCACCTGGCCAAGAGCCGCAACGTGCGCGCCGGCAGCATCGTCGGCTCGGGCACGGTCTCGAACAAGGACACAAAAAAGGGCTATTCCTGCATTGCCGAGCAGCGCTGCCTGGAGATGATCGCCGATGGCGAAGCCAGCACGCCGTTCATGCGCTTCGGCGACACGATCCGCATCGAGATGCTGGACGAGAAGGGCAAGTCGGTGTTCGGCGCGATCGACCAGGCGGTGAAGCAGCGTTGACCCGTGGGGTGGGCGGCTGCACCTGTGCAGGGGATTATCCCGTACCGTGTGCGCCGCCCGCGCGTTCAAGGAACGTATGCAAACCGCGGAGCATGCTTATCACCGTGGTTTGAACGCGCGGGCGGCTCGAACCTGCCAGTTAATCACCCAGAACGGTGTAGCCGCCCACCCTACGGACCGGACCAGAAGGTATCCGGCGCGCCGGTTCCGCGCAGGTCGACTTCCACCGGCCGGGTGATCCGGCGCAGCGCCTCGGCCCGCAGCAGGCGGCCGTCCGCTTCGTGCAGCCGGTACCAGAGAAAGGCCACGCCGGACAGGCGCAGGTGCTGGCCCGTGAACAGGTTTTCCTTCACGATGGCCAAGCCTTCCAGCCGCAGGTCGGCATCCAGCACCAGGCTGCCGGCGGTACGTTCGCTGTAGCCAAGGTAGCGGGCGGCGTTGAACAGCGGGCTTTTTTCGCTGGCTTCGCCCGCCTTGAGCGAATCGACGAAGGTATCGACCACCTTGAGTTGCGCCAGCGCCGCCTGCGCCACCGCGGCGAATTCCTTCTTCTGCTCGCCCTTGACGGCATCGACCAGGCCCTGCAGCTCGGTGATGCGCCCGGCGTAGGCGGCGCGGTGCCCGGCAAGTGCGCCGACCCGGCCCAGCAGCTTCTCGTAGCGCGCCCAGTCGAGCTCGCCAAGATAGCCGGCGCCCAGCCCGCTGATGCGGCCCGGGCAGGCTTGCGCCAGGGCGCTGGCGAACAGGCTGCGCGCACCTTCGCCATAGCCGATGCCGCTTGCTGCCACGTCGCTGCGCAGCAAGGCGGCGATGTCGGCGCCGGCGCGCACGGTCGCGGGCACGACGGCCAACACCGCCAGTGGCAGCGCGGCCGCGCCGGAGCCGGGCGGGCGGTTGGTGTCGAGGTAAAGCTGGAGTTCCTTGTTCTTGGCGGCCATGTCGCTCGACAGGCGGGAGAGGGCGCTGTCCACGGTACGGGCCGCCACCATGCCCTGGGCCGTGGTTGGGTCGTAGAGGGCGGCCTGGCGGTCGGCGGGCAGCTGCGCGCACAGTTCACCGGCGAGCTCGCGTGCCAGGTCGAAAGCGCGGACCAGCCCGGCGGTGCCGAACTGGCGCGTGTCCACCGTGCCGGCCAGGGCTTTGGACTGGGCCGGGGGCAGGCGCGCCAGCAGTTCGGCGCGTTCGGCTTCGGCCACTGCCTGGCGCGTTTCCGCCTCGAGCTGGCGCGCCCGCAGTTCGGCCAGCTCGGTGGACGGCTGGGCGTGGACAGGCTTGGCCATCGCAAAAAGAAGAAAGAAGGGCAGGAAACAACGGGACGCGGCAGGACGCTGGAAGAAAGATGCCATGGACCAGCTTTCGTTGGCGCGGAATGTTATTCACTACGAATATTTCCGCAAGAAAAGTGTAACAAATTGTGGAGAAATAGTAGGAGAAGTTCAAGGAAGGTTGATTGTGGATAATCAAACTCACTAGAATCGCCCAATTGTTCTTTCACAATCAAGGACTTGCAGACGGTCCTTCTGAAACAGCTTGTAACACCTCCGGACCGTGATAATGTTGAAATGCGATAGAATTGACGAGTTAACAAAGTGGTTCTATGAGTATTTTTAATCTTCCCTATGCCGGCCTTGAGCTGGGCTTCGCCATCACGCTGTTCTGTTCGCTGCTGCTTGTCCTGACGACGCGCTGGCATGGCCGCTATTCGCTCGACGCAACCCAAGGCGTCCAGAAATTCCATATCACCCCGACGCCGCGCGTCGGTGGCGCCGCCATCATGCTCGGCCTGTGGCTGACTTTAGGTGCGCTGTCGGAAAGCCAGCAGGAGCTGCTGCTGCCGGTGCTGGTGGCCGCTATGCCCGCCTTCGTATTCGGCCTGGCCGAAGACCTGACCGGCAATGTGTCGGTGCGGGCGCGCCTGCTCGCCACCATGGCCAGCGGCGTCTGCTGTTGGGGCCTGACCGGCATCAGCCTGGTATCCAGCGGGGTAGCGCCGCTAGACGCGCTGCTGGCCTGGCTGCCGTTCTCGGTGCTGTTCACTGCCTTCGCGGTCGGCGGGGTGGCCAATGCGGTCAACATCATCGACGGCTTCAATGGCCTGGCCAGCGGCACCGTGCTGATCGGCATGGCGGCAGTCGGCCTGATTGCCCAGAACGCAGGCGACGCCGAGCTGGCCCAGCTGTGCTTCATCGTGTGCGCGGTCACCGCCGGCTTCTTCGTCGTGAACTTCCCCTTCGGTAAACTATTCCTCGGTGATGGCGGGGCCTACCTGCTCGGCTTCCTGCTGTCCTGGCTGTCGGTCATGCTGGTCTACCGCAACCCGGGCGTGTCGCCCTGGGCGCCGCTGCTGGCCTGCGGCTACCCCATCTTCGAGACCCTGTTCACCATCGGGCGCCGCCTGTGGTGCCGCCGCCATCCGGGTCATCCGGACAGCTGGCACCTGCACAGCCTGGTGAAAACCGCGATCGCGGCGCGCTATTTCCGCGCGCTACCGGCTTCGCTGCGCAATGCCTGCGTGTCGCCGTTCTCCTGGGCGGTCGCCGTGGTGCCTGCCATGCTGGCAGTGCGCTTCTACGACATGCCCGAAGCGCTGCTGCAGGGCGTGCTGGCCAGCTTCCTGCTGTACCTGTCGGTGTATGCCTTCGTGGTTTCGGCCTGGTGGGCGCGCCGCCGCCGCATGAAGCGCCCGGAGCGGGTCGCCGATATCGTGCTCGAGCAGCCGAACTCCTCCTTCATCCAGCGCGGGCTCTAAGTCCCCACGCCAACCCGGAAGCGTCAAAAACGCGCCATAATCCGGGTTGGCGGGCGCATGCCCGGATTCAATAAACGGGTTAGCGTATGACCATCCTAGTGACCGGGGGCGCAGGCTTCATTGGTTCGAACTTCGTGCTCGACTGGTTTGCCGCCAGCGACGAGCCGGTCGTCAACCTCGACAAGCTGACCTATGCCGGCAACCCGGCCAACCTGGCCGCCCTCGAAGGCGACCGGCGCCACCACTTCGTGCGCGGCGATATCGGCGACGCCGCACTGGTCGCGCGCCTGCTGCGCGAGCACCGGGTGCGCGCGGTGCTCAACTTCGCCGCCGAAAGCCATGTCGACCGCTCGATCGCCGGCCCGGCCGCCTTCATCGCGACCAATGTGACGGGCAGCTTCCAGCTGCTGGAAGCGGTGCGCGGATACTGGGCCGAGCTACCGCAGGACGAGCGCGCGTCTTTTCGCTTCCTGCATGTGTCCACCGACGAGGTCTACGGCTCGCTCGATCCCGGGGCACCGGCCTTTACCGAAGAACACCCCTACCAGCCGAACAGCCCTTACTCGGCCAGCAAGGCCGCCTCGGACCACCTGGTGCGCGCCTGGCACCATACCTATGGCTTGCCCGTGCTGACGACGAACTGCTCGAACAACTACGGGCCCTTCCACTTCCCGGAAAAACTGATCCCGCTGGTAATCCACAACGCCCTCGAAGGCAAGCCGCTGCCGGTATACGGCGACGGGCGCCAGGTGCGCGACTGGCTCTATGTGCGCGACCATTGCAGCGCGATCCGCCGCGTGCTCGACGCCGGCCGGGTAGGGGAGACCTATAACATCGGCGGCTGCAGCGAGATGGCGAACATCGACGTCGTCCACACCGTGTGCGCGATCCTCGACGAGCTGCGCCCACGCGCGGACGGCGCTTCGTACGCGGCCCAGGTGACGTTTGTGAAGGACCGTCCCGGCCACGACCGCCGCTATGCGATCGATGCGGGCAAGGTCGAGCGCGAACTCGGCTGGCGCCCGGCGGAGACCTTCGAATCCGGCATCCGCAAGACGGTCGCTTGGTACCTCGAACACGAAGACTGGGTCGCGAATGTTACCAGCGGCGCCTACCGCGAGTGGGTCTCCGGGCATTACAGGGAATGAAGATCCTCCTGTTCGGCAAGGATGGCCAGGTCGGCCGGGAGCTGGGACGTTCGCTGGCCCCGCTCGGCGAGCTGCGCGCACTCGGCCACCGTGACGCCGACCTGCTTGACCTCGATGCGCTGCGCGCTTGCGTGCGCGCCTTAGAGCCGGACATCATCGTCAATGCCGCCGCATACACGGCGGTCGACCGCGCCGAAACCGACGAAGCCCTGGCCCACCGCATCAATGCGCTGGCGCCCGGCCTGCTGGCCGAAGAAGCCGCGGCCTGCGGCGCCTGGCTGGTGCATTACTCGACCGACTACGTATTCGATGGACGCAAGCCGGGCACGTATATCGAAACCGATGCCGCCAATCCGCTGTCGGCTTATGGCCGCAGCAAATTCGAGGGCGAAGAGCGCGTCCGCGCCAGCGGCGCGCGTCACCTGATCCTGCGTACCGGCTGGGTATTCGGGCGGCACGGCGCCAATTTTCCGAAGACGATCCTGCGCCTGGCCCGGGAGCGCACGGGCTTCGACGTCGTCGCCGACCAGTCAGGGGCGCCGACCAGCGCGGAACTGCTGGCCGACGCCACCGCGCTGGCGCTGCAGCGCATCGCCTTGGCGGGTGACGCGGCGCCTTCGCTGTCGGGCACCTATCACCTGACGGCCGCCGGCCACACCACCTGGCACGCCTATGCAGTGCATGTTGTCGGGCAGGCGCTGGCACGCGGCGCCAGGCTGCAGGCCACGCGCGGGCGCATTGTGCCGGTCGCGGCAAGCGACTGGGGCGCTGCAGCCGCGCGTCCCGCCAATTCGCTGCTCGATACCGGCAAATTCCGCAACACCTTCGGCCTCGCGCTGCCGGACTGGCGCTACCATATCGACCGTTTGATCGCCGAACTGGCGGAGCAAGGAAACCCATGAAGCGTAAAGGCATTATCCTGGCAGGCGGCAGCGGCACCCGCCTGTACCCGGCCACCCTGGCGGTGTCGAAGCAGCTGATGCCGGTGTTCGACAAGCCGATGATCTATTACCCGCTCAGCACCCTGATGCTGGCCGGGATCCAGGAGATCCTCGTCATCTCGACCCCGCAGGACACCCCGCGCTTCGAGCAGCTGCTGGGCGACGGCTCGCGCTTCGGGCTGGACATCTCGTATGCGGTGCAGGCATCCCCGGACGGCATCGCCCAGGCCTATTTGATCGGTGCAGGCTTCCTGGCCGGCAGCCCGTCGGCGCTGGTCCTGGGCGACAACATCTTCTACGGCCACGACCTGTTCCAGATGCTGCACCGCGCAGCCGGCCGCGAGGATGCCAGCGTGTTCGCCTACCACGTGCAGGACCCGGAACGCTACGGCGTGGTGGAATTCGATGCCCAGGGCCGCGCCATCAGCCTGGAAGAAAAGCCGCGCGCCCCGCGCTCGAACTACGCGGTGACCGGCCTGTATTTCTACGACGGCGAGGCGGTCGAGATCGCGCGTGCGCTCACGCCGTCCGCACGCGGCGAGCTCGAGATCACGGACATGAACCGCACCTACATGGAACTGGGCCGGCTGCAGGTCGAGATCCTGCGCCGCGGCTATGCCTGGCTGGACACCGGCACCCACGAGTCCCTGCTCGACGCCAGCCATTTCATCGCCACCATCGAGCGGCGCCAGGGCCTCAAGGTGGCCTGCCCGGAAGAGATCGCGTACCGGCTGGGCTGGATCAGCGCCGCCCAGCTCGCCGAACTGGCCGCGCCGATGCAGAACAATGGCTACGGCCAGTACCTGATGCGCGTGCTCAGCGAGCCGAACCTCATCCCATGATTGCCACGCCTCAGCCGATCCCCGACGTGCTGCTGCTCGAGCCGCGCGTGTTCGGCGACGAGCGTGGTTTCTTCTTCGAGAGTTTCAATGCGCGCCGTTTCGAGGAGCTGCTGGGGCGCCCGGTGGAATTCGTGCAGGACAGCCATTCGAAGTCCGCGGCGAACGTCTTGCGCGGCCTGCATTATCAAATCCGGCACCCCCAGGGCAAGCTGGTGCGCGTGATCGCCGGCAGCGTGTTCGACGTGGCGGTGGACCTGCGGCGCAGCTCGCCGACCTTCGGCCAGTGGGTAGGCAATGTGCTGAGCGCGGAGAACAAGCGGCAGATGTGGATCCCGCCGGGCTTCGCGCATGGCTTCCTGGCGCTGGAGGAGGGGGCGGAGTTCGTTTACAAGTCGACTGATTATTATTTCCCGGAGCACGAGCGCTGCATTGCCTGGGACGATCCGCAGCTGGCGATCCGCTGGCCGCTGGCGGGTGCGCCATCCTTGTCGGACCGAGACAGGCACGGGACGCCGTTTGCGGTGGCGGAACTGGCCGGCTGACCGGGGAAGGCCGCAGCATCCGGGACATCCCATCAAGCATCCCGCTTTTTGTGCGTCCGGCACCGCACGTTTGCGGTGGCGCAAAGCGTCTACATGTTTCTGGCCTAGTGTAATGTGATCATTGACGCGTTTCACCCTGCTGTTAGCGAACTCAGGTAGAGCGGCGCTCACTACAATGCGGAGGGGCGACATGGCAGCGGATGTGTCGGACATCGTTGTGCAGGGTACGCCTTGATCGCCGGTCGCAGCGATGACGTCTGACGACAGCAACGATGAAGCTTCCAGCCCCGGCAACGAAAGCGGTGCGCCCCCTGGCGCACAGGGCAGGGTCTTCTTCAGTTACGCGCGCAGCGATGCCGAGTTCGTCCTCAAAATCGCCAGCTCACTGCGCGTGGACGGCGTCGAGCTATGGGTCGACCAGCTCGACATTCCGAAGGGCGCGCGCTGGGACCAATCGGTCGAAGGTGCGCTCAAGGGCTGTTCCTGCCTGGTGGTGGTGCTGTCGCCGGCCTCGGTCAATTCGTTCAACGTCCTCGATGAGGTGTATTACACCCTGGGCGAGGAAAAGCGGGTCGTCCCGATCCTGCTGCATCCGTGCGAAATTCCATTTCGCCTGAAGCGGATCCAGTACATCGACTTTACTGCCGGATACCAGCAGGGCTACGGGGAACTCCTTGCCACGCTGGCCAAGCGGTCAGCGCCTCGCACGCCGCCGCACGCGGCGCCGCCGCCACTACCGCCACCGCCACCGGCTGTACCTGAACCGGTGATCGATTCGATGGGCGCTGGAGCTGCGGTGGGGGGCTGGAATGAAGCCGGTCCGGGCCGGCGCGGGGGCAAGTGGCGCCACGTGGCGCTGGGTGGGGCGCTGATGTTTTTCTTCCTGTTGATCGTCGGGTTGGTGTCCGAATCGGGCAAGGTCGAACCGGAACAGAAAACCAGCCAGCAGGATCCCGCGCCCGCGGTGGAGCCGCCCACGGCCGGGCCGGTGCAGGCCAATCCCGGCGGCGAGGCTGCTGCCGGCACGCCGCCTGCCTCCGCGCCGCCTCCCGTCGGGGCCGCTTCCGACACTGGCCCGGCGAACACCAGCGAGCCGTCCACCACGCAGGCACAGGCCGATCCCGTCCCGCCCGCTGTTCCGGATGCGCCGCAGGCGCCTGCACTGCAGCTGATCAACATCGATGATCTCCAGCTGTTTCCTATCCGGTTCGTCATCGCCCATAACCGCCGCGACATCGGGCAGATCCTCGCGCTCTACGACGATGGAGTGGACTACCTCGACGTCGGACGGGGAGCACAGTTCGTGGCGAGGGACAAGCAGGACCTGTACAGAGCGTGGCCGAACATCCGCTTCCAAATAAGCAGTGAAATCGAACACGAATTCGCCGAGAACGGACAGGTTGCCTATCTTGCTTTTACGGTGGATATCACCGCCAGCAATGCTGAAACTGAACGCCAGGGGCGGGTGCGCGAAGTCCTGCAGTTGCGCAAGGTCGGCGGCGTGATAAAAATCACTGCCGAACGGCAAACGGTTCCTCCATGAGCACGGGTACAGGGATGGATGAGAAGCCGACACCGCCGTTCAGGCGGCAAGCCCGCAATGTCTGGGTGATGGCAGCGCGCGGTACCGGGCTACCCGACGATGCGGACCACAAGAAGCGCGTCCTTGGCGTGCTCGACCAGGTCATCCGCAGCTTCCTGCACGTGGCCTTGCAGCAAGGCGCGCAGTTGCGGCTCATCACCGGCGCCGCCGCCGACATCGATGCCAGCTCGGCAGAGATTGCAAAAAAATACGGGTGCGAACGGCATGTCCTGGCCCCGTCCTGGGTCGAGAGCGGCTTGCCTCCGGACCGTGTCGCACTGCTCATGGAAAATACCTGTGCCTCCCCGGATACCGCCGCGGACGCCGCCGACGAAGCCAAGCTTGGCTACGCGGATGCGATGGTGGTGCTCTGCCATGGCGCTCCGCTGAGCGATTACTCGGCGGAGCGCGACGGCATCCTGGTCGAAGCCATTTGCCGGCACATGCCGATCGTATGGATCGACATCAGTGCCGAGGACGCCGGCGGGATCCACATCCTCAGGCCCCGGGGACTCGACGAGTGGGCCGTCACCACCCTGGGCAAGGACGAGGAGCAGGTGCGGAGGATCGCCGACGACTTCGTCGACCAGGTCGAACCGGCCGCACTGGGAGCCAGGATGGAGGAACGGCTCGCTGTCTACTGGAATCTCGAGAAGACCGCGGCGATCGATGCGATGCTGCGGCTCCGCTACGGCGATCCCGGCCGGCGCGCAACCTGGCACGGCATGTTTTACACACTGTTCCTCACGCTGTTCGGCAATTGGAAGGTCAAGTTTTTCAGCCCGGTGCAAGAGCAGCGCGGGCCGGCCAAACTGGTGGAGCAGAGCCGGTTGCGCGCAGCGACCTGGGAATGGTTCGACCGGATCGACCGTGCGGCGACCTATGCGGCGTACAGCCATCGCGACCAGGTCGTGGTAGTCAACCTGGCGGCCAGCCTGGCGGTATTCGCCGCGGTGGCGGGACAAGTTTGGCTGTCCTGGACTGCCTGGCCGCTGCTCGAGTTGCTGCTGGTGGCGCTGATCGGCTTGACGGTCTATGGTAATCGTCACCGGCAAATGACCAATCACGACCGGTGGGTCCATTTCCGCCAGTCGGCGGAAGCCTTACGCTTGAGCGCGCTATTACATCCACTGCTCGCCAGCCTGCCGCTGCTGCATCGCGGAGTCTGGAAATACGACGCCACCCACAGGCCGCAGCCGGTGCTCGACAAGCCCTTCCACTGGCTGGTGATCCAGCTGCTGCGCGACGCGGGCATACCGGGCGAGGAGGGCCGGCATTGTGTCAAGACGCGGTTTCCCGACCTCGTGGACAGCCTCGATGCCTTGATCGAGGACCAGAAAACCTATCACCAACGCAGCAGGGGCCGCTACGAGCAGACCCACCACCGTCTGCGCGACGCGATCGCATGCGTATTCTGCGTGGTGGTGCTGTGGGTGGGCTTTCACATGATCATGGAATACTGCCATGCACCGCCCAGCATCCTGCGTCCCAACTGCGCCTTGCTGCCGACGGATATGCTCCATGGGGCGCGCTGGCCGCTTTTCCTGACCGCATTTCTCCCGGCGCTTGCCGCCGCCATGCACGGGATTGCGTCCAAGGCGGAATTGCAGCGCCTCGCCAAGAATTCGGGACGCATGTGCCAGCGGCTGGACATGCTGCAGCGCCTGATCCAAGGGGTGCGCGGCAGTGGCGATCCGCTGGCCCTGCGCGCCCTTGCCGTGCAAGCCGCCGCGACCATGTATGCCGAGCACGATGCATGGGCCGAGCTGATGGCCGACCAGCCGCTCGAGCTGGTATGAGCGCGTTCGACATCGCCAGCCAGCCGGGGGCCTTCCTCGCCGTGAAGCGCCCGCTGCCGGTTACCGTCGAGTTCGCCGGGCGGGACGGCAGGGTCACGACCCGTGAGGGCGAGGTGCGCTACCAGGCCGGGGATGCCATATTGTCAGGCATTGAAAAAGAGCGCTGGCCGGTCCCGCGGGCACGCTTTTTCGCCTCCTACGATCCGGTCGCGCCACTGCAGGCGGGTGATAACGGCTCGTATGTCAAACGCCACAAGGCAGTATGGGCCTGGCGCAGCAGCGCGAGCATCGAGATTGAATTGTCCGGCGGGCGCGGCACCCTGCGCGCGGACGCTGGCGACGTCATCATCGATTATGGCGACTGCGACCTGGCCGTGGTGACGGCGTCGATTTTCGAGAGCAGCTACCAGCGCGCGCAGGAGCGTGAAGGGCCGCGGGGCTGCGGCAGCCAGGCCCGGGACGAGCCCGGGTGAGAGAATTTATTGCCGTCTCGACAATTGTCTGTCCCCGTCCAACTTACTGCTGAGTAGCTTCCACGCACATAACAGCAAATAGAGGGCCTTTCCCACCCTGTTTCGCTTCTAGCCGTACGGCAACACCTGCGATAATCCTGTTCTTGGTAGTAATTAACAGGAGCAGTGGATGTCGGAAGACAGCGATGCAGAGAAGACCGAACCAGCGTCACCCAGGAGGCTCGAGAAAGCCCGTGAGGATGGCGACGTTCCCCGCTCGCGCGAACTGGCTACCTTCACCGTCCTGATGACCGCCGGCGCCGGCCTGTACGCGACCGGCGGCACCCTTGCCGGCAAGCTCGGCGAGACCCTGCATTCCGGCCTGTCACTGAGCCGCGAGCAGGTCTACAACCCGAATATCCTGATCGAACGCATCACGAACGACCTCGTGGGCGTCCTGATCGCCTGTCTGCCGCTCGCCGGCCTGATCATGCTGGTCGCGCTGGCCTCGCCGCTCTTGATTGGCGGCTGGCTGTTCTCGTCCAAGGCGTTCATGCCGAATTTCATGAAGCTGAACCCGATCAAAGGCATCGGCAACATGTTCTCCACCAATGCACTGATCGAGCTGCTCAAGGCCATCGCCAAGACCGTGGTGGTCGGATCCGTGGCCTGGGTCGTCATCATGGGCCAGAAGGAAGCGGTGCTCGGCCTGGCGGTCGAGCCGCTGAATGCCGGCAGCGCCCACGTGGGCGAGCTGATGGGCAAAGCCTTCCTGTTCATCGTCGGCGCGCTGGGCGTGATCGCGGCCATCGACGGCCCATGGCAGCTGTGGCACTACAACGACAAGCTCAAGATGACGCGCCAGGAAATGATCCAGGAATCCAAGGAATCGGACGGCAATCCGCAGATGAAGGGCAGGATTCGCCAGCTCCAGCGCGAAATGGCACGCGGCCGCATGATGCAGAATGTGCCTACTGCTGATGTGATCGTCACTAACCCGACCCACTATGCGGTAGCGCTGAAGTATGCCGATGGCCAGAAGGGCGCGCCGCGCGTGGTGGCCAAGGGTATCGACGATGTCGCCGCCAAGATCCGCGAACTCGGCGCCGAGCACAAGGTGACCCTGCTGGAAGCCCCGGCCCTGGCCCGTGCGTTATACAAGCACACCGACATCGACGAAGAGATCCCGGAAAAGCTGTTCTCGGCCGTTGCCGAAGTGCTGGCCTATGTCTACCAGCTGCGCGCCTACAAGACTGGCGATGGCGATTACCCGGATCGACCGACCAGACTGGCGGTGCCGGCAGAGATGGACCCGAACGATCCGGCCTACAAGGGTCCGGGCAGCCTCAATAACGGAGCAACGCACTAATGAACAGCATCAGACTGCCAGCATGGATGAACGGCCTCGGCGCCAGGGGCGGCAACGCGCTGGCCGCGCCGCTGCTCATCATCGTCCTGCTGGCGATGATGATCCTGCCGCTGCCGGCCTTCATCCTCGATGTGTTCTTCAGCTTTAACATCGCGCTGTCGGTCATCGTCCTGCTGACTGCGCTGTACACGGTCAAGCCGCTCGATTTCATGGCCTTCCCGGCCATCCTGCTGGTCTCCACGATGTTGCGCCTGTCGCTCAACGTGGCCTCGACTCGTATCGTGCTGACCGAAGGCCATACCGGTGGCGCCGCCGCCGGCAAGGTCATCGAGGCCTTTGGCCACTTCCTGATCGGCGGTAACTACACGGTCGGTATCGTGGTGTTCGTCATCCTGACCATCATTAACTTCTCGGTGGTGACCAAGGGTGCGGGCCGTATCGCCGAAGTCGGCGCGCGCTTTGCCCTGGACGCGATGCCGGGCAAGCAGATGGCGATCGACGCCGACCTGAATGCGGGCCTGATCGGCGAAGCCGACGCCCGCAAGCGCCGCAGCGAAGTGTCCCAGGAAGCGGAATTCTACGGCGCGATGGACGGTGCCTCGAAGTACGTCAAGGGTGACGCCGTCGCCGGCATCATGATCACCGTCATCAACATTGTCGGTGGCCTGATCATCGGTATGGTGCAGCACGACATGGCCTTCGGCAAAGCGGCCGAGGTCTACACCCTGCTGGCCATCGGTGACGGCCTGGTGGCCCAGCTGCCGTCGCTGATCATCTCGATCGCGGCCGGTATGGTGGTCTCGCGCGTGGCCAACGACGACGATATCAGCACCCAGCTCACCACCCAGCTGTTCGCCCGCCCGGAAGCCCTGTACATCACCGGCGGCATCATCCTGGCGCTGGGCCTGATCCCGGGCATGCCGAACCTGGTGTTCCTGCTGCTGGGCGGCGCCCTGGTCGGCGGCGGCTATATGATCGCCAAGCGCCGCAAGGAGGCGCCGGCCCAGGAAGCGGCCGCGGCAGCCGAGGCAGCTGCTGCCGGCGCCGCCGGCGGTGCAGCGGCGCCAAGCGAATCGGAAGAAGCGACCTGGCAGGACGTCATGGCGGTAGACACCCTCGGCCTGGAAGTGGGCTACCGCCTGATCCCGCTGGTCGACAAGACCCAGGGCGGCGAGCTGCTCAAGCGTATCAAGGGCATCCGCAAGAAATTCGCCCAGGAAGTCGGCTTCCTGGCGCCGCCGGTGCACATCCGCGACAACCTGGAACTCAAGCCCTCGGCCTACCGCATCACGCTCAAGGGCGTGGAAGTGGGCACCGGCGAGGCGATGAACGGCCAGTTCCTGGCGATCAACCCGGGCATGGCCAGCGGCACGCTGCCCGGCATCGTGACGGTCGACCCGGCTTTCGGCCTGCCGGCCACCTGGATCGACGCCACCCTGCGCGACGAAGCGCAGAGCATGGGCTATACCGTGGTCGACGCCGGCACCGTGGTGGCAACCCACCTGAACCACCTGATCACGACCCACGCCTCGGAGCTGCTGGGCCGCATGGAAGTGCAGGCGCTGCTCGACCACCTGGGCAAGGAAACCCCGAAGCTGGTGGAAGACCTGGTGCCGAAGGTCGTCTCGCTGTCGACCCTGCAGAAAGTGCTGCAGAACCTGCTGCAGGAAGGCGTCCACATCCGCGACATGCGCACCATCATCGAGGCGCTGTCGGAATATGCGACGCAGACGCAAGACCCGAACGAGCTGACCGCGATGGTGCGGGTGGCGCTGGGCCGCGCCATCGTGCAGCAGCTGTTCCCGGGCATGAACGAGCTGTCGGTCATGACCCTCGACAACCGCCTCGAGCGGCTGCTGATGCAGGCCATGGGCACGGGCGGCGAGGGCGCCGGCATCGAACCGGGCCTGGCCGACACCATCGCCCAGCAGGCGGCGAATGCGGCCCAGCAGCAGGAAGAGCTTGGCCTCTCCCCGGTGCTGCTGGTGCCGGCGCCACTGCGCGTGCTGTTGTCGCGTTTCCTGCGCCGCGCGGTGCCGCAGCTGAAGGTGCTGTCGCATAACGAGATTCCGGAGACCAAGACGATTCGGGTGACCAGTTTGGTGGGTGTGCCGATGTGATTTTGTAGGGTGGGCGGGGTAATTCCGGGCAGTGCCCGGAATTACGCCCACGCGGTCCACGGTTGTCGACACCGCCGCGGCATATCCACGTCCACCTATCACCGCGTGGGCGGGAGAACCCGCCCACCCTACAAATCTGCGATGCCATTTGAAATAGACCCTTTTCCCCTTCCTTCTCCCCCGATGGTTTCCGCACGGCATCGCCAATAATGTGACCTATGGACGGGCGGTTTCGCCTGCAGCAGACATAGAACAAACAAGCGAAGTGCGGAGAACAACGATGAACGTGAAGAAATTTACAGCGGCTACCTCCCGTGACGCCTTGCGCAAGGTGCGCGAGGCGCTCGGCCCTGACGCAGTCATCCTCTCCAACCGCCCGGTCGACGGCGTGGTCGAGATCCTGGCGCTGGACAACGACGACGTCGCTTCGCTGTCCGCCCCGAGCATCGAAGAATCAACGCCGCAGTTTGGCGCCTTCGACAACGATTTCGACCCGGAACCGGCCTTCGCCCGCGCCCCGGCCGCCTTCGCTCCTGCCTTTACCGCCCCTGAACCACGCCAGCCCGCACCGCGCGCCACCGCACCGCAGCCGCAGATGGACCCGTTCGCCGGCCAGCCAAGCGTGGCCCGGCCCTATGTGGAACGCCGCGCAGCGCCGGCCGCCGAAGAAATCCCGCCGACCTATGCCAACCGCCGCGCCCCGGCCCAGGAAGCCACGATCGACATGGCTGCCATGAGCTCGATGATGAGCGCCGCCATTGCCCAGGCCAAGGAATCGGCCACGCTTGAAATGAGCGGCATGATGAGCGAGATCCGCGCCATGCGCGGCATGATGGAAACCCAGCTGGCCGAGCTGTCGTGGAACGCCAGCTCGCAGCGCGAGCCGCAGAAGAACGCCGTGCTGCGCGAGATGCTGGCTGCCGGTTTCTCTGCGACGCTGGCGCGCTACCTGATCGACAAGATGCCGGCCACCAAGGATGCCGCCGAAGCGCTGCGCTGGATCAAGACCGTGCTGGCCCGTAACCTGACCACCATCGCCAACGAAGACGACCTGCTGTCGCGTGGCGGCGTGTTCGCCCTGGTCGGCCCGACCGGCGTCGGCAAGACCACCACCACCGCAAAATTAGCAGCGCGCTGCGTGATGCGTCACGGCGCCGACAAGCTGGCCCTGATCACCACCGATGCCTACCGTATCGGCGGCCACGAGCAGCTGCGCATCTACGGCAAGATCCTGGGCGTGATGGTGCACTCGGTGAAGGATGAAGCCGACCTGCGCATCGCACTGAAAGAACTCAAGAACAAGCACACCGTGCTGATCGACACCATCGGCATGTCGCAGCGCGACCAGATGGTGACGGAACAAGTGGCCATGCTGAGCGAATCCGGCGCCGACGTGAAGCGCCTGCTGTGCCTGAACGCGACCTCGACCAACGAGACCCTGAACGAAGTGGTGCGCGCCTACCAGGGCAGCGGCCTGGCCGGCTGCATCATGACCAAGCTCGACGAAGCCGCCGCGATCGGCAACGTGCTCGACGTCGTCATCCGCCAGAAGCTGAACCTGCACTACATCTCGAACGGCCAGCGCGTGCCGGAAGACCTGCACCTGGCCGACCGCGCCATGCTGGTCGACCGTGCCTTCCGCAGCAAGGGCGCCGGCAACGGCTTCTCCGATGCCGACCTGCCGCTGATGATGGCCGCCGCCGGCGCCAATGCGGGCAACCTGCACAACGACCGCAGCCTGCGCGAGGTGTCCCTTGGCTAGTTTCGATTTCGACCAGGCCGAAGGCCTGCGCCGGATGCTGCAGGGCCCGCGCCCGCGCATCGTCACCTTCCTTTCCGCCACCCCCGAAGACGACAAGGGCGCCATGCTGGTCAACCTGGGCGCCTCGCTGGCCCAGACCGGCAATGACGTGCTGATCGTCGACGCCTGCGATCGCGAATATGGCGTGGCCCGCCGCCTCGGCATCAGCCGCGCGGCCTCGCTGGCCAATGTGGCGCGCCAGGAATGCGGACTGAACCAGGTGCTGCACGCGGTGCCGCAGGGCTTCTCGGTGGCCTCGCTCGGCACCTCGCAGCGCGCCGAAGATACGCGCCGCCTGGCCAAGACTTTCGACGTGCTGGTCAAGCAGGCCGGCATCGTGATGGTGGACGCCGAACTCGGCCAGGACGGCGAATTGCCGCTGCCGCTGATGGCCAGTTCCGAGATCGTGGTGCAGGTCGGCACCTCGGCCGCCTCGATCACGAATGCCTACGCATTGATCAAGCATTTGTCGCACCAGCTCGGCCGCCGTCCCTTCGGCATCCTGGTTACCGGTGCGACAGAGGCGGAAGCCAAGGTTGTATACGATAATATGTCTACTGCGGCAACACGCTACCTGGCAGTGACGCTGAACTCGATGGGCTCGGTACCGGCCGACGAATACCTGCAGCGCGCCGCACGCCTTGGCCGCGCCGTGGTCGATGCCTTCCCGCTTGCGGGTGCATCGGTTGCCTTCCGCCAGCTGGCGGGCAAGTTCGCGCTGCACGCGATGGGCCGGGGAGGCAGCGCACATTTCGGGTCCTGACTGTAGAGAAGAAGAGAAGACAGCTAAAGCATGTATACGGTCAAAGGCATAACGGACAAGAACCATTTACTGACGGAGCACATGCCGTTGGTGAAGCGTCTTGCCCACCACATGAAGGCCAAGCTGCCGCCTTCGGTGGAAGTGGACGACCTGGTACAGGCGGGCATGATCGGCCTGCTCGATGCGATCAACCGCTACGAAGACAACCACGGCGCCCAGTTCGAGACCTATGCGGTGCTGCGTATCCGCGGCGCCATGCTCGACGAACTGCGCAGCAGCGACTGGATGCCGCGCAGCACCCGCCAGAACATGCGCAAGGTCGAAGCCGCGATGGAAGCGCTGCAGCAGCGCCTGGGGCGCCCGGCCAGCGAATCCGAAATCGCCAAGTCGCTCAAGATGTCGCTCGAGGACTACCAGGACATCCTGGGCGACGGCGGCGGCCACCAGCTGCTGTATTACGAAGATTTCCATGACGACGACGGCGACGGCAGCGCCGGCTTCCTCGACCGCTATGCGGTGGACGATGCCGACCCGCTGCGCGCGCTGCTCGATACCGACTTCCGCCAGGCCGTCATCGACGCCATCGACAAGCTGCCGCCGCGCGAGAAGATGCTGATGGGCCTCTACTACGAGGAAGAACTCAATTTGAAGGAGATCGGCGCGGTCATGGGCGTGAGCGAATCGCGCGTCTCGCAGTTGCACACCCAGGCGGTGGCGCGGCTGCGCGCAGCACTCAAGGAGCAGTTATGGACTGGGCCAGCGTAGCCGGACTGGTGCTCGCGCTGGCGGGCATCCTGGTCGGCCACACCCTCGACGGCGGCAAGTTCGCCTCGCTGGTCCAGCCGGCCGCCTTCGCCATCGTGGTGGTCGGCACCTTCGGTGCGGTGCTGCTGCAAAGCGAAACCCGCAGCTTCGTGAACGGCATGCGCATGCTGCGCTGGGTGTTCTTCCCGCCGAAGTCCGGCCGCGACAAGCTCTCGCGCGAGATCGCGCTGTGGAGTTTAACGGCGCGCCGCGACGGCCTGCTGTCGCTCGAACAGTACATGGCGACGCCCGACAAATTCATCCAGAAGGGCTTGCGCCTGGTGGTGGACGGGATCAACCCCGATAAAATCCGTAGCCTGCTGGAGAGCGAAATCAGCGCCTACGAATTCGCCCAGCGCCAGGCTGCGCGCATCTGGGAATCGGCCGCCGGCTATTCGCCGACCATCGGCATTTTGGGTGCGGTGCTGGGCCTGATCCACGTGATGGAAAATTTGTCGGATCCGTCGCGCTTGGGTTCCGGTATCGCGGTGGCCTTCGTCTCCACCGTGTACGGCGTGGGGCTGGCCAATTTGTTTTTCTACCCGGTCGGGAACAAGCTGAAAGCCATCGTCACCGACAAGGTGACCCAGTACGAGATTCTCGCCGAAGTCTTCCACGACCTCGCCAGCGGCGACCACACGCGCGTGGTCGACGAGCGGGTGGCCAGCCTGCTGATGCGCCACTAAGCCCTCGACCATGGCGCGCAAACGCTACGACGATCATTCCGCCTCCGGCGAGCACCACGAGCGCTGGCTGATTTCCTACGCCGACTTCATCACGCTGCTGTTCGCGTTCTTCGTGGTGATGTACGCGATTTCCATCGTCAACGAAGGCAAGTACGCGGTGCTGTCCGAATCGCTGGGCGACGCCTTCGGCGGACGCACCATGGCGCCGCAGGCTGCCACCAGCGTCGAGCCGGTGCTGCCGCTGTCGCATATCGTCAACCGCAAGCGCCTGGAGGCCGCGCGGCGCGAGCGCCAGCGTATGGATACCCTGGCCAGGGACTTGTCGGCGACCCTCCTGCCGCTGGTGAAATCGGGGCAGGTGAGGGTGACGCAGAATGCGCGCGGCATCAGCGTCGAGATCAATGCCAGCGTGCTGTTCGACCAGGGCGAGGTCGAGCTGCAGTCCGAAGCGCGTGAGGTGCTGGGCCAGGTCGCGGGGCTGCTGAAGAACGCACCGCAACAGATCGAGGTCGAGGGCCATACCGACAATCTGCCGATCGCAACAAAGCAGTTTGCGTCGAACTGGGAACTGTCTGCGGTGCGCGCGGCCAGCGTGGTGCGCCTGTTCATCGAGGGCGGCGTGCAAGAGGCGCGGCTGGCCGCGATCGGGCATGGCTCGACGCGGCCGGTGGCGCGCAACGACAGCCCGGTCAACCAGGCGCGCAACCGGCGCGTTGCCGTGATGATCCTGGCGTCGACGCCGGAGCCGCTGCCCGCGGGCCTGCAATAGGCGGGTGAAATAAAATAACGTTTTTGCCGTCTGTTTGAAATATTCTTTCAAGGAGCACGAATGCATGTCAAACGAATCCTTCCGCTGCTCTTCCTCACGCTCGGTGGCCTGGTGAGCGCCGTCGGCGCGGTGGAAAAAGACGCGACTGTCCGCCATCAACTCGAAGTCGAGACCACGGAAGGCAAGGTGCGGGTGCGCCTGACGGTCGAGAACCATGGCGAGAGCACGATCTACGTGCCGCGCGAAGTGGCCGCCGGGGACGAGCTGACCGGCCGCCGCTTCGAGGTGCTGGACAAGGCCGGCAAGCCGCTCGACTACACCGGCATGATGGTCAAGCGCGGTGCGCTCACGGCGCAGGATTACCACCCGGTCGCGCCGCACACGATGCACATGAACACCATCGACATCACGCCGGCCTATGCATTCAAGAAGGGGAAGGGCAGCTACGAGATCCGCTACGACGGGCCGTGGCTGGCCGATGTGGGGAAGCTGGATGCGGTGACGCACAGCCCGGCGGTGCCGGTGCGGTTCAGTTTCAGCCGCTGACAGGAGAATTGCCGCACACCGTAGGGTGGGCAAGTTCCTTGCCCACGCGTTCAACCAGCTCATGAATAAACGATACCTTTGCTCATGCACGGTTTGAACGCGTGGGCAGAATCTGCCCACCCTACGATGCGCGCCGGATCAGCCCCAAACGATCCGCGACGGATCAGCTCCAAACGATCCGCGACGGATCAGCCCCAAACGATCCGCGACGGATCAGCTCCAAACGATCCGCGACGGATCAGCCCCAAACGATCCGCGACGGATCAGCCCCAAACGATCCGCGACGGATCAGACCAAAACGGTCCGCGACGAATCAGTCCCAAACGCTCAGGACCGACCAGATCCGAACGATCCGCGACGGATCAAATCCAAACGATCATGTTGGATCTGCCCAAACGTTCAAGACGGATCCGCCCCAAACGCTTAGTTCAACGCCGGGGTGTTTTCGGCGAAGTACTCGTGCGAGTCAGCATTGTCCACGGCCTGCGCCGGGTTGCTGATCGCCAAGCTTGCTGCGCCCGACTGGCCATACACGTGGTCATCGGTACCGGCCACCACGTTGAAGTGGCTCATTTCGTGCACCAGCGTGCCGCCCTTCGAGTCGGTACCGGTCATCGGCGCGGTCCAGAAGGCCTTGCAGACCCAGATCTTGTACGGCTGGGTCGGGTACACGTAGGCGTAGTAGTTCTGGTTGCACCCGCAATCGACCACCACCGGCTTGTTCGCGAACGCATCCTTGATCTTGGCAAAGTTCGCCTTCACGGTCGCAACGCGGGTGGCGTTGTTGGCGCCGAACCACTTGGTGTAGCGGGTGCCGATGGCGCCGGCCTGCATGTAGGCGTCGCTGTTGTTGGCCATGGTCGAGCCGGCCGCCAGTGCCGAGGCGATCGTGGTCTGCTGCGAGGTGGTGCACTTGCTGTAGCTGACGCTGGCCGCGGACGGCTGGGCAGCGGCGGCCTTCATCGCTTCGATGTCTAGCATCACCTGCGATTTCTGGCCGCGCGCCACGCGCCCGTCGATCCACACCGAAGCCGGCGCCGAGACCAGCGAGCCATTGTCGGCGCTGGCCGAGTCGGCATCGGCGGCAGCGGCGGCGCCCGAACGGCCATTGGCCGCCGGCGTTGCCAGGAACAGCTGCGGCGAGGCCTGCTTGTAGCTGATCTGGTAGTCGCCGCTCACGCTCATGTCGTACAGGCTTGAGAGCTCGACCTTGACGGTGTGCGAGGCGCCTGGCTTGAGCACGAAGTAGTCGGCTGCGGTGGGCGCGCCGCGCTTGATGTGGGCGCCGAGGTAAGGCACTGGCTGGCCGTCGCGCTTGACGTCGAACAGTGCTTCTTCGATGCCGTTGAACGGCGTGCGCGACTTGAGGATGTACTGCGGCGTGCTGGACGCGTTGGTGAAGGTGACCTTCACCACCACGTCGTCTTCCTTGCCCAGCGCGTTCTTGTCGGGCACGACGCTGACCGTCACGCCCTTGGGCGCCGCGACCGCGCCACATGCCACCATCAGCGCCGCCGCGCCTACTGCCGATTTCAAGATGCCGTTCCAGCTCATATTCATTTCTCCGTATGAAAAATAGTTATGTGGCCTTACCTCAGCCTTATTGAGTTACTCCGGTGATATGGAATTAACTCAAGTGAATAATCACGGAATGATGAGTATGTGTAAAGTTGATTCGCGTCGAACGTGACAATTTTTGTGGAAAGTCAACAAGTGACAAAATCTTCAATCGTGCGCTGGGAATTCGTATGTACAAGTGCTAGAAATTAATATTCTCTTACTGTAGTGGCGGCGAATTCTCCCCGAAATATTCGTGCGAATCCGCATTGTTCGCCGCACGCGCCGGGTCGTTGCGCGCCAGGTCCGACGCGCCGGATTGCCCGTACACATGGTCGTCGGTGGCGGCCACCACGTTGAAGTGGCTCAGCTCGTGCAGCAGGGTGCCGCCACGCGAATCGGTGCCGGTCAGCGGCGCCGTCCAGAAGGCCTTGCAGACATAGATCGTGTAGGGCTGGGCCGGGTAGACATAGGCGAAGTAGGAGGCGGTGCAGCCGCAGTCGATTTTTAACGGCTTGGTCTCGAAGGCGTCGCGGATCGCCGCGAAGTTCCTGGTCACTGCCGCGCCGCGCTCGGGATCGATGGCGCCGAACCAGGTGCCGTAGCGTGCGCCGTAGGCTTTGCCGGCGCTCAGGTAAGCGTGGCTGTCGACCGTCATCGCACGGCTCGCATCGACGGCAGCCACGAGTTGCTCCTGCTGGGCATTCGAACACTTGCTGAATTCCAGTCCGCTGCCGGTGGCGGCCTGCTTGGCCGGCCCCCTTGCGCCGCGCGGCAGCCGCCCTTCGATCCAGATCCCGGCCGTGTTCGAGGCCAGCGCGCCCGTCATCTGGCGCACGCTGGCGCTGCCGAACAGGCCGGCGGCAGCGGTGCGGTAGCGCAGCGTGTAGGCGCCGGTCACGTTCATCTCGTACAGCGCCGACAGCTCGACGGTCGTCGAGATCGAGGCGCCCGGCTCCAGCCGGACGTAGTCGTTCGGGCCCGGCGCCGACCGCTTGGCTTCGATGCCGAGGTAGCGCACCGGCTGGCCATCACGCTGCACGTCGAACAGCGGCGCTTCCACGCCCTCGACCGGGGTATGCCATTTCAGGATGAACTGCGGCGCCAGCCCATGGTTGGACAGCGTGACCTCGACCCGCACGTCGTCGCTGCGGGCGAAATTCTGGCGCACGGGTGTGATGGTGACGCTCACGTCCTGGGCCAGGGCAGGGGCGGCAGCGAGGCCAAGCAACAGGAAAAGGGGAAGGCGGCGTAGCATGGCAGGCTCCTCGGCAGGATGGGATTCGTCCTACTGTGCTGCCGCCATCGAGCCCATGTCTTGCGCTATCCCAAGACTTTATTGACCGTCGGCAACAAAACCACACTCGCAATATGGTGTATTCACAACAGCTGTGATAATTCGTGATTATTCACTCGATTCTCGCAGCGTCGATTGCTATGATGCAATGACACTATCCCAGCATAAATATTGCCTGACCCGCTGCAGGTTCCTCATGAGCTCAATTTTCGTCGATCCCCACCTGCAGAACCAGAATTACCTCGAACAGGTGATCGATGCCATGCCCGCCGGCCTGGTGATGGTCGATGCCGCGCTGCGCGCCTGCTCGATGAACCGCATGATGGCCGACCTGCTCGGCGTGCCGGACGATTTGCTGCTCGAGCAGGAACTGGCGCTGGACGACCTGATCGCCTGCCCGGAACTGGCGCGCCACGCGGCCGAGGCGCTGGCTTCCGGCACGCCGCAAGACAACGTGCTGGTGACGCTCGACGGCCGCGCCGACGGCGTGCGCTATGTCGACTTCAACATCCGCCGCACCCGCAAGGACGGCAGCTACATGCTGCTGCTGATCGGCCAGGACATCACCTTCCGCCGCAAGGCGCGCCTGCGCCTGCAGGAGAGCGAGGAATTCTTCCGGCTCACCTTCAGCCAGGCCGCGGTGGGCATCGTGCTGCTGGGCGCCGACGGGCGCGTGCTTCGCACCAACAGCAAGATGTCGCAAATCCTCGGCTATACCGAGATCGAGCTGCTGCAGCGCTTTTTCCAGCAGCTCACCTGCGCGGAAGACATGGCGGAAGAACAGGCGCTGATGACACGCCTGAAGCTCGGCCAGATCAGCGACTACCAGTTGGAAAAACGCCTGCTGCGGCGCGACGGCGCCCGCGTCTGGGTCAGCGTGAACGTCTCGTCGATGCGCGACGTGAACGGCAGCCAGCGCTTCATCTGCGTCATCAACGACATCCAGCGCCAGAAACAGGCCGAGGAAGCGCTGCTGCGCATGGCCAACCACGACGCCCTGACCGGCCTGCCGAACCGGGTCCTGATGCAGGACCGCCTGGGCCAGGCCATCATGCATGCGCACCGGGCAGGGCGGCAGGTGGCGGTGATGTTCATCGACCTCGACCGCTTCAAGCACGTGAACGACAGCCTCGGGCACGACGCCGGCGATGGCCTGATCGTCGAGATCGCGCGCCGCCTGTCGAACAGCCTGCGCGAGAGCGACACCGTGGCGCGCCAGGGCGGCGACGAATTCGTGGTGGTGCTGCCCGACCTGGCGGGGCAGGAAGACGCGGCCCGGGTCGCGCGCAAGCTGCTGGACAACCTGTTCCAGCCGACCACGCTGTGCGGCCAGGAAGTCTTCCCGTCGGGCAGTATCGGCATCGCCATGTACCCGCGCGACGGCGAGGACAGCGCCACCCTGCTTAAATGCGCCGACAGCGCCATGTATGGGTCAAAAGGGCAGGGCGGCAACCATTATTCGTTCTACACCGCCGAGATGGGCGCCCAGGCGGTCGAACACCTGCGCATGGAAGGCGCCCTGCAGCGCGCCCTGCAGCGCCAGGAATTCCTGCTGCACTACCAGCCGGTGGTCGACATCGGCAGCGGCGTGGTCACCGGCGTCGAAGCGCTGCTGCGCTGGCAGCCGCAAGACCGCGCCATGGTGTCGCCCGCCGACTTCATCCCGCTGGCCGAGGAAACCGGCCTGATCGTGCCGATCGGCGAATGGGTGCTGCTGACGGCCATGGAGCAGCAGGTGGCCTGGCGCCAGTCCGGCTTGCCCCCGGTGCGGATCAGTGTGAACCTGTCGGCGCGCCAGTTCCTGGGCCAGGACGTGGCCCAGTGCGTGGCCGGGCTGCTGGCGCGCACCGGTTGCGACCCAGGCTACCTGACCCTGGAGATCACCGAGAGCGTGCTGATGGAAAACCCGATCGCCGCCGCCGAGACCATGGGCCGGCTGGCCGCCATGGGCGTGCAGCTGGCGATCGACGATTTCGGCACCGGCTATTCGAGCCTGGCCAGCCTGAAGCGCTTCCCGATCCACAGCCTCAAGATCGACCGCTCCTTCGTGATGGACCTGACCCAGGACGCCGACGACGCCGCCATCGTCAACGCGGTAATCGCGCTGGCGCACTCGATGAAGCTGAACGTGATTGCGGAAGGGGTCGAGACGGGCGAGCAACTGGCCTATCTGTCGAAGCAGGGCTGCGACCAGATGCAGGGCTACCACTTCAGCCGGCCGGTGGAGCCGGGGCGGATCGAGGCCATGTTGCGGGCGGGGCGGGGCTGAGCACCCGCCCAGGCCGCACGCGCGTCCGTGCTCCGGCGTGCTCACGTATAATCGCCCACCGCCCCAATTTTCTCGCTCCCATGAATCATCCTGGTGCCCTGCCTTTGCCTGTAGCCATGTCGTTTCTCGATAACACAGGCGACATCGGCGAACTGATTGCCCGTTTCGACTGGTCGGCGACCTCGCTGGGCCCCATCGAGTCCTGGCCGCAAAGCGTGAAAAGCACGGTCTCGCTGATCCTGCATTCCACCTTCCCGATCGCCACCATGTGGGGCGAGGCCGGCGTCATGATCTACAACGGTGGCTATGCCGAGATCGCGGGCGACAAGCATCCGGCGCTGCTGGGCATCGACGTTCGCGCCGCGTGGCCGGAAGCGCGCGACTTCAACGACGAGGTCATGCGCGTTTGCCTGAGCGGCAAGACCCTGCATTACGCCGGCCAGGAGCTCACGCTGAACCGCAACGGCCGCGACGAGCAGATCTGGTTCGACCTGGATTATTCGCCCATCATTGGCGAAGCCCACCTGCCGGTCGGCGTCATGGCGATGGTGGCCGACATTTCGGACAAGGTGCGCGTGGAGCGCTTCCTGCAGGGCGAACGGACGCGCCTGCAAGCCATGTTCAACCAGGCGCCCGGCTTCATGGCCATGCTCGAAGGACCGCAGCACCGTTTCGTGCAGGTCAACGAGGCCTACCGCGAGCTGGTGGGTTTCCGCGATGTTATGGGCAAAACCATCGCCGAGGCCCTGCCGGAAGCGGTCGAGCAGGGCTTCGCGGCCCTGCTCGACAGCCTGTACGCGAGCGGCGAGGCGTTCTCGGGCGTCGCGACGCCGTTTGCCACCGTTGCGACCGACCATGCGCCCGCGAAGGAAGTATTTGTCGACTTCGTCTACCAGCCGGTGCGTGACGAGCATGGCGCCGTGTACGGCATTTTTGTCCAGGGCGCGGATGTCACCGACCGCGTGGTGGCGGAACAGTCCATGCGGGCCAGCGAAACGCTGTTCCGCACCCTGGCCCAGGCCTTGCCGAACCAGGTCTGGTCGGCGCCGCCGGACGGCCTGCTGGACTGGTTCAACGACCGCGTCTACAGCTATTCCGGCCACCAGCCCGGCCAGCTGGACGCAGGGCGCTGGGCCGAGCTGGTCCATCCCGACGACATCGGAACCGCAGTGGCCGCGTGGAGCCAGGCCCTGGCCACCGGCAGCACCTACGAAATCGAATTCCGCCTGCGCGACCGCGAGGGCAACTACCGCTGGCACCTGGGCCGCGCCTTGCCGGTGCGCGACGAGGCCGGCGCCATTACGCGCTGGGTCGGCACCAATACCGACATCGAAGACCAGAAGGCCGCGGCCCACGCGCTCGCCACGCTCAACGACAACCTGGCCGCACAGGTCAGCCAGCGCACCGCGGAGCGTGACCGCATCTGGCGGCTCTCGACCGAACTGATGCTGGTGGCCGATTTCAGCTCGACGATCGTGGCCGTCAATCCGGCGTTCACCACGGTCCTGGGATGGACGGAAGCGGACCTGGTCGGCACCGCTTTCCTGTCCCTCGTCCATCCTGAGGACTTGGACGCGACCCTGCGCGAGGTCGCCGGCCTGAGCGAGGGGCGCACCACCTTCACCTTCGAGAACCGCTACCGCCACCGCGACGGCAGCTACCGCATCCTGGCCTGGTCGGCCTCGCCCGATGCCGGCTTCATCCACGCGGTAGCGCGCGATGTCACGGCCGAGCGCGAAGCGGCCGCCGCCATGCGCCGGACCGAGCAGGCCTTGCAGCAATCGCAAAAGATGGAGACCATCGGCAAGCTCACCGGCGGCGTCGCGCACGATTTCAATAACCTGCTGCAAGTCATCGCCGGCAACCTGCAACTGCTCGGCACGGACGTGGCCAGCAATCCCCGCGCGCAGCGCCGCATCGACAACGCCATGGGGGGCGTGCTGCGCGGCGCCAAGCTGGCCAGCCAGCTGCTCGCCTTCGGCCGGCGCCAGGCGCTGGAGCCGAAGGTGGTGCGTATCGGCCGTAACGTGGCTGCCATGGACGACATGCTCAGGCGCGCGCTGGGCGAGGCGATCGAGACCGAAACCGTGATCCAGGCCGGCCTGTGGAATGCCTTCGTCGATATTTCGCAGGTCGAGAACGCCATCCTCAACCTGTGCATCAATGCGCGCGACGCCATGGACGGCGCCGGCAAGCTGACGATCGAGGTCGGTAACGCCCAGCTCGACGATCACTACGCCGAAACGCACCCGGAAGTCACGCCGGGCCAGTACGTGATGATTGCCGTCAGCGACACCGGCAGCGGCATGCCGCCTGACGTCGTTGCGCAGGCGTTCGAACCCTTCTTCTCGACCAAGGCCGAAGGAAAGGGCAGCGGGCTGGGGCTTTCGATGGTATACGGCTTCGCCAAGCAGTCCGGTGGCCATGTCAAGATCTATAGCGAGATGGGTTTCGGCACCACCGTCAAGATGTATTTGCCCCGTTCCCTGGAGGCCGAGGACGCGCTGGCCCCGGTCGACCTGCGCGAGCCCAAGGGCGGCACGGAAACCATCCTGGTTGCCGAAGACGACGAGGGCGTGCGCGAAACCGTGGTCGACATGCTGGGCGAGCTGGGCTACCGTGTGCTGAAAGCACCCGACGCCGCCAGTGCGATGGCGATCGTCTCGAGCGGCATCCCGATCGACCTGCTATTCACCGACGTCGTGATGCCGGGACCCTTGCGCAGTCCCGACCTGGCGCGCAAGGCGCGCGAAGCCATTCCCAACCTGGCCGTGCTGTTCACATCGGGCTATACCGAAAACGCGATCGTCCACGGCGGGCGCCTCGACGCCGGGGTCGAACTGCTGGGCAAGCCCTATACCCGCGCCGCGCTGGCTTCCAAGATCCGCCACGTGCTGGCCAACCGCGACCAGCGCGCCGGTTCGGTGCGCGACCTGGCCCAGGCCCGGTCGCAAGCCGCCGCCTCAGCCAAGGCAATGGCCGCCCTGAGGATCGTGCTGGTCGAAGACGACGAGTCGCTGCGCACCACCACGACGGAATTGCTGGAGCTGCTCGGCTACATGGTCTCCAGCGCGGCCAGCGGCGAGGCGGCGCTGGCGCTGCCCGCGCTGGCCGTAGCCGATATCCTGATGACGGACCTGGAGCTGCCGGGCATGTCCGGGGAGGAACTCGCCCAGGCTGCGCGCAGGCAGGCTCCCGGGCTGGGAGTGGTGTTCGCCTCCGGCCGTAGCAGCACGAGCGGCCTGGAGCGGTCGGCCGTGCTTGGCAAGCCGTACGACGTCGGTGCGCTGACGGAGGTGCTGGCCAGCGTCGCAGCGACGCCAGGGCGCTGAACCGTCATCGGCACGGGGCATTGATAACGATGGTCGCGAGCCCGCATGGCGGGTTCGCGGCTCCATGTTCAGGCGGACAAGCCTTTCTGCAACAAATCCGCCACCAGCGCGTTCATGTCGACGCCGCGCTCTGTCGCCTGCGCCTGCAGCTGCTGCACCAGTTCGCTGTTGAGCTTGACGGCAAACGGCACCAGTCCCAGCGCGCGTTCACGCTCGCGCTGTTCGCGGCGATCAAGCCCAGGCGTGCTGGCCGCGCCGAAGGCGCCACCCTTCGGGCCCATCTGGTTCATCAGTTTCTTGGCGTCGCTCTTTGCCAGGTCGGTCTTTTTCATTGTTTTCCTTAATTTTATCGAGAGCGAATTCTACCTGCGAAAGCGCTCGACGGACCGCTGCATGCAGTGTGGGCGCCTGACCGCAACACTCGCGCATGGCCTTCGCCGTTCCAGGTTTGTCCCGGAGCCATACATCAATCTATGTAAATTTTCGATTGGTTCGAGTCTGTCTCGTGAACGCAGGTATCTAACAAGGGCGAATCAGCATCTACCAGGGGCCGCCATGAGATATAGCCTGGACTACCCGACAGACCGCCGGTCCGATTTCCGCACGTCGCTGCTGATCGATGCGGCAATCAATGCGGCGAGTTCGCATGATGTGTTCTCCGCCGCGGAAGAACTTCTTGACCAGCACACACCACCCGATGTGATCATCCGCGTATTAACACGACCAACCAGGCGCCGCCTGTATCCCGAATCGACCCTGCCTGGCTCATCGACCGATTCGTCGTGACGGAATGACTCATTCCTGGAAGCGTGACTTCAACCTGGGATGCAATAGACGTAAGACCTATCCTGTATGCCTGGTCGATACCGAAATATGGTGGCAAGCTCAAGTCGTTTGCGGCGTATAGTGAACCGATGGAGGCTGGTATGGACGACATGATTGACAGCCGTATCGACACTTATCGGCAGGCGTTGGTGGACATTGGCGTTGCTCTGCGGCGGGATTGCGGCTCTGCCTACGCGCGCGGATTTCTGGAGGATGTGAAAACCTCGGAAGCCGTGATTGCTCGAATACTTTTGCCAGGCGCAGTCCGCCCATGCTGTGAACTTCAGTGCGGCGATCTGGTAGAACCCGTATCGGTCGGCGACCCGAGCATACAGTAAGCATTTTCAGGAGTGGCTCAGGTGTATGAATGATTCGAACAGCGAATGTCTCTTCGAACGCCGCACCAACACCCATCAACAAATGCTGGTTGATGTCGGTGTAGTGCTGCGCCGCTCACTCAGCTGTGAATACACCAGAGAGTTCCTGGAAAGCGTCAGGATTCCTGAAGGCGTTATCGCACGCGTTTTGGCGAAGGCCGATGTGCGCCCGGGAACACACATCAAGTCTCGCATCGGCTGAGATCGAGCGCGGAAAGCAGCGCAGTATTGCCTGGAACGTCGTCAATCTGGATGACTGGTTTGATCAGCGTCTCTCACTCACGCAAAACGGCCGCCTGGGCGACCGTTGTTGTTTGATGCGGGAATCCTCAGCCGACCACGAAGCGCTTCGACGGTCCGCTGCCCACCGTCTGCCCGCTGGAACCATACACCCCGCCGGCTTCGGCGCCGGCCGGCATGCGCAGGGCGTTGAGCACGCCCTGGTTGTGGGCCAGCTGCTTGTTGATCAGCATGCCGTTGACGCGGTTGAGTTCCTTGGCCTGGCGGGCGAGCTCTAACAGTTGTTCCCATTGGCTGCGCGCTTCGGCGGTGCCGCCGACAGCCAGCCACGGTTCCATGCCCGCTTCCGATCCTTCGCAGCCGGCAGCAAGCAGCGCCGCGTGGCGTTCGGCCGACAGCTCGGCCAGCGCCTGCAACAGCGCATTCTTGCGTGGAGTAAGTTCCGCCAGCCCATCGGCGTCCGCTGCGACCAGCAGCGTTTGTTCCTGCTTCATCAGCTCCAGCAGGGAGATGACGTGTTGCTGTTCAGTGGCGAGGGTCGAGATTGGGCTGGTGGGCATGAAAAATTATCGCTTGCGTGAATGGAGCAAGTCGCGCACGGTGTCGAGCAGGCCGTCGGCGACTTTCTCGGAATTGACCTGGAACTGGCCATCGGCGATGGCCATCTTGATGCGTTCAACTTTCTTGGTGTCGAACACCTGGTTGTTGCCGCCGACCGCAGCCGCCATGGCCTGGCCCTGCGAGGACAGGCGTACGCTATCGGTCGCCGCCGGCGTGGCTGCGGTGGTCGCGGCCTTGTCGGTACGGGTGTTGTTGGCCGGCGTCGTCGCCGGCTGAAGGCCTGGGTTGCCCTTGATGGTATCGTTGATTTTCACAGCATCATCCTTCTCTGTTCGGAGCGGAAACTCCGGTATCTGCATCCGGTAACGGCGCGGATTTCACAAACTTTAGTGCAGAAAAGGCCATTGAATGAAATTAGGCGCCGTCGCTGGCTGCAGCCTCAGATAGCGATTTCGATAACGCCGCCGCTACGCGCGGTGCCGCTCACCACGGTGCCGGACTGGGTGCGCGCCTGCGCCACCTGGCCTTCGCCGGCATTGCCGAGCGCGCGCGCTTCGGCGGACACCGAGAAATTCGCGCCTTTCGAGACCAGCCGCACTGCCTGGCCTTGCTGGACCACGGGTTTGCTTTTCAGCGTATCGAGCCGCAATGGCGTTCCCGCCTGCAGCGAGGCGGTCGGCGTACGGCCGATCGCCTGGGCCATGTCGGTGATGATGCCGTTCGGCATCGCCGCAATATCGCCCTTCATCATGACGAGCTGGCTGGCGTCGATTGCCTGGCCCTGGGCCAGCGGCACGGCCGCGGCAACGTAATCGGCCACCACGTTCACGCTCGCCTGAATATACACCGTCCATGCCGCCGGCGCGGTGCAACGCACGCCCACCGTTGTTTTCCCCCACGCCCGCGCGCCCGGCTGCTGGAAGGCTTCCGGCGCCGGGCAAGCGGCCAGGCTGGTGCGCGGGTCGACGTTGCCGACCTTGACGCTCACCTGGCCCGGCAGGCCGGCGGTCTGGGTCTGCAGGTATTGTTCCACCACCGCGCGCAGGGCAGGGAGGTTCTGGCGCGCGGCGACAGGCTGTTGCGCGGAGGCGAATGGCGCGATCAGCAGGAGCAGGGCAGCGATGTGGTGTTTCATGAAAGGCTAACTCCGGTAAGAGGATGTCCGTAGGGTGGGCAGGTTTCCTGCCCACGCGTTCAAATCACGTATGCATTTACGCGCCGCGGCAAATCACCCCGGCGTTGAACGCGTGGGCAGAATCTGCCCACCCTACGATCCGCGGCAACGCAAGCGTTACCTCGAATGCTGCCATTTTAGGCAGCATGATTCCATGGCGAAACTTTGAATAGCCGGGGTTTGCCGTCCTTTCTCCATCGATTGGTGTTTGTTGCCCGTCCGTATGATCGGTGCTGTCCCAATAAGTCCCAGCCCGGAGGCAGCATGATCGGCAAAGTCGACCAGTACCTGAGTTTCAACGAGAAGGCCCTGTCCCTGCGCGCCCAGCGCCAGGAGCTGCTGGCCTCGAACATCGCCAACGCCGACACGCCCAACTACAAGGCGCGGGACATCGATTTCACCGCCGCGCTGCAGGGTGCGCTGGCGGCCAAGGGCGCTTCCGGCCCGATGGCGACCACCGCCCGGAACCACATCGGCCAGGGCAAGCCGACCGGCGACATGCTCTCGAACGGCACCCCGGTGATGTACCGCGGCGTGGTGCAGGGCGCGGTCGACGGCAACACGGTCGACATGGACGTGGAGCGCAACCAGTTTGCCGACAACGCGCTGCGCTACGAAGCCGGCATCACGATGATCAACAGCCAGATCAAGGGCCTGCTCGCGGCCATCCAGGGCCAGTAAGGAGTAACTCATGTCGCTATTCAATATCTTCAACGTTTCCGGTTCGGCCATGAGCGCCCAGGCGCAGCGCCTGAACACCGTGGCCAGCAACCTGGCCAATGCCGACAGCGCCACCAGCGCCAACGGCGAAGCCTACCGCGCCAAGGCCGTCGTGTTCGAGGCGGTGCCGCAGCAGTCCGGCGCCACCGGGGTGCGGGTGCGCGAAGTGGTCGAGGACCCGTCGCCGCTCAAGCAGGTCTACGACCCCAAGCACCCGATGGCCGACGAGAAGGGCTATGTGGCGATGCCGAACGTGAACGTGGTCGACGAGATGGTCAACATGCTGTCGGCCTCGCGCTCCTACCAGACCAATGTCGAGACCATGAATGCGGCCAAGACCATGCTGCTCAAGACCCTGACCCTCGGCCAGTAACACCAGACACCAATACACCATGACCACCATCGCCAACAACAGCCCGGCCGCCAACATCACTGACCTGATGTCGACCATGAACGCCAAGAAGAAGGTCGAGACCGACAGCGTCCAGGCCGACACCGACAAGTTCATGACCCTGCTGGTCACCCAGCTGAAGAACCAGGATCCGCTGAACCCGCTCGACAACGCACAGATCACCAGCCAGCTGGCCCAGCTGTCCACCGTCACCGGCGTCAACAAATTGAATACCACCCTGGAATCGCTGAAGACCAGCTACCAGTCGGCCGAGGCGATGCAGGCGACCAACCTGATCGGCCACGGCGTGCTGGTCGAGGGCAACAAGGTCCAGCTGCAGTCGGGCAAGGCCATCCTCGGCGTCGAGCTCGGCAGCGCGGCCGACAAGGTGCAGGTGGTGATCACCGATCCGGTCACCGGCAAGGATGTCCAGGCCATCGATCTCGGCCCCCAGGCCGCCGGCGTGCTGCCGCTGGCCTGGGACGGTGTACCCGACCCGAAAAACCTCGATGCCGCCGGCAAGCCGGTGACGCTGCCCAACGGCAACTACAGTTTCCGCGTCGTTGCTACCCGCGGCGGCGAGGCCCTGACCGATGCAAAAGGGCTGTCCTTCGACAGCGTCGCGAGCGTGACCACCAGCGGCAAGGACGGCATCAAGCTGAACCTTCCGGTGAAGGGTTCCGTCAGCATGGCCGATATCAAACAAATCCTGTAAGCCAGCCGCTTACCAACCTATTAGGAGTACACCATGTCTTTCCAACAAGGCCTGAGCGGCTTGAACGGCGCTGCCAAATCCCTCGACGTCATCGGTAACAATATCGCCAACGCGAGCACAGTCGGTTTCAAGGGTTCGACCACCCGGTTCGCCGACGTCTACGCCAGCTCGCTCAACGGTTCGGGCGGCGTCACCGCCGGTATCGGCGTGAAGGTGGCGGGCATTGCGCAGCAGTTCACCCAGGGTAACGTCGAAGCCTCGAACAACCCGCTCGACATCGCCATCAACGGCGCCGGTTTCTTCCGCACCGAAACCTCGGGCCTGGTCCAGTACAGCCGCAACGGCCAGTTCGACCTCGACAAGAACGGCTTCATGGTCAACGCGCAAGGTGCCAAGCTGACCGGCTACGGCCTGAATGCCAACGGCCAGCTCTCGGCAGGCGCCCCGGCGCCGCTGCAGATCGACACCGCCGACCTGCAGCCGGTCAAGACCTCGGAAGTCAAGATGGAACTGAACCTGGACTCGCGTAGCCAGGCCCCGGCCAATTCGCCCTTCAACGCGGACGACCCGACCACCTACAACAAGCAGACCCCGATGAGCGTGTACGACACGCTGGGCAATCCGCACGTACTGTCGACCTATTACGCACGCAATGCCACCGGCGGCTGGGACGTGTACGCCGCCAACGACGGCACCGAAGTGACCAACCTGGCAGTTGCCGGCGCGGCCCAGGGTACCGGCGGCGCCTTCACCGCGGTGAACACCGCCCGCGCCAACTGGGAAGCCGCCACCAAGGCCGTGCCGCCGGTGCCGGCCACCATCGCTGCCGCCCTGAACAGCTACGCCACTGCGGCCTCGGCCATGGTGTCGGCCGCTGCCGGCACCGCCGGCGGCACCGCTGCCAACCAGACCGCGATCACCACTGCCGCGACCAATGCCGCACTGGTGCCGGGCACCACGCCGGCGGAAGTCGACGAAGCCATGGCGAAGGCCGTCGACGTGCCGCCGAAGAGCATCGGCACCCTGGTGTTCGACACGAATGGCGGCCTGAACAAGGTTACCTCGACCAGCGCCGGCAAGATGACCGCGAGCCTGCCGGTGTTCCCGGCCACCGGCGCCGAAGCGATCATGACGATGACGATCGACTACGACGGCACCACCCAGTACGGCACCGCCACCAGCGAAAAGAAAATCGTGCAGGATGGCTATGCCGCCGGCAACCTGCAGCGCTTCACCACCGGCCAGGACGGCATCATCCTGGGCCAGTACAGCAACGGCCAGACCAAGCCGCTGGGCCAGGTGGTGCTGGCGAACTTCACCAACCCGAATGGCCTCGAGCCGCTCGGCAATAATGCCTGGGCCGAGTCGGCCAACTCGGGCGTGCCGCTGATGGGCACCCCGAACTCGGGCAGCATGGGCGTGCTGCAGTCGTCGGCCGTCGAGAGCTCGAACGTCGACCTGACCGCCGAGCTGGTCAACATGATCACCGCGCAGCGCGTGTACCAGGCCAATGCGCAGACGATCAAGACGCAGGATTCGGTGTTGCAGACCTTGGTGAATTTGCGTTAATGCCAGCGTGATTTGACCGCGTGGGCGTTTGTAATTCCGGGCATTGCCCGAAATTACCCCGCCCACCCTACCAAAAACGAAAACCGGTCGATGGCCGCATCGGCAAAAAAGCCACGAACCCGTAGGGTGGGCAGGTCTCCTGCCCACGCGGTCAGCAAGAATTCGAATAGTCGCAACGAGGAAAATATACGATGGATCGCCTGATCTACACCGCCGGCAGCGGCGCCAAGCACATCCTGGAAAAGCAGGCCACGACCTCGAACAACCTGGCCAACGTGAACACCACGGGCTTCCGGGCCCAGATGGACGTGTTCCGTGCGGTGCCGGTGCAAGGCGAAGGCTTGCCGACGCGCGCCTTCGTGGTCAATTCGACACCGGGCGCCGATTTCTCCTCGGGCGCGCTGCAGGTCACCGGGCGCGACCTCGACGTCGCCGTCAAGGGCGAAGGCTGGCTGGCGGTGCAGATGGCCGACGGCACCGAAGCGTATACCCGCAACGGTTCGCTGCAGACCAGCGCCAATGGCCTGCTCACCACCGCCAACGGCGCCACCATCGCCGGCGAGGGCGGCCCGATCACGATCCCGCCTGACGTCATCGTGACGGTGGGCGGCGACGGCACCATCTCGACCGTCTCCACCACCGACCAGCCGGCAGCCGCCAACATCCTCGGCCGCCTGAAGCTGGTCAATCCGCCAACGGGCAACATGGTGCGCGGCGACGACGGCCTGTTCCGCCTGAAGGACGGTTCCGCCGCCCAGGCCGACCCGGCGGTACGCGTGGCCGGCGGCGCGCTGGAAGGCAGCAATGTCAGCGCGGTCGATTCGATGGTCGACATGATCGCATTGGCACGTTCCTTCGATACCCAAATGAGCCTGTTGAAGAACGCCGAGAATAACGCCGCGAAAGCCACCCAGATCCTCGCTTTGAATTGATAGTTGCTGCAGCATAATTCTCCTGTACGTGGCGGACCGTGTCCGCTGCACTTAGGAGAATTCCATGATCCGATCGCTGTTTATTGCCAAGACCGGCCTCGAAGCGCAGCAGACCAACCTCGACGTCATCACCAACAACCTCGCCAACGTCAGCACGAACGGCTTCAAGCGTTCCCGTGCGGTGTTCGAGGACCTGCTGTACCAGAACGTGCGCCAGCCAGGTGCGCAATCGTCGCAGCAGACGAATTTGCCTTCGGGCCTGCAGATCGGTACCGGTGTGCGCACCGTCGCTACCGAGCGCATCTTCACCCAGGGTAATCCCCAGCTGACCGGCAATTCGAAGGACGTCATGGTCAACGGCTCCGGTTTCTTCCCGGTGCTGCTGCCGGACGGCACCCAGGCCTATACCCGCGACGGCTCCTTCCAGACCGATGCCAACGGCCAGCTGGTCACTTCCAGCGGCTTCGTCGTCCAGCCTGCCATCACCATCCCGGCCAATGCCGAATCGATCACCGTCGGCCGCGATGGCACCGTGTCGGTGAAGCTGCCGGGCACCGCGGCCCCGACCCAGGTCGGCTCGCTGCAACTGGCCACCTTCATCAACCCGGCCGGACTGGAATCGCGCGGCGAGAACCTGTACGTCGAGACCGGCGCTTCGGGCAACCCGAACCTGAACGTCCCGGGCACCAACGGTTCCGGCGTGCTGATGCAGGGCTATGTCGAATCCTCCAACGTCAACGTGGTCGAGGAAATGGTCAACATGATCCAGACCCAGCGCGCCTACGAGATCAACAGCAAGGCGATCACCACGTCCGACCAGATGCTGCAGAAACTGTCGCAGTTATGATCATGAGCTCTAAATTCGCTTCTCTCTTTATCCTTGCTGGTTTGCTGGCGCTGGCCGGCTGCTCGACCACCCCGAGCAGCATCGTGCAGGGCCCGACCTCGAGCCGCCCGATGCTGGTGCAGACCGCGCCCGCCAACGACGGCGCCATCTACAACGCGGGCAGCTACCGCCCGATGTTCGAAGACCGCCGCGCGCGCCATATCGGCGACCTGCTGACGGTGAACATTTCCGAGCGCACCTCGGCCGGCAAGTCCGGCGCCAGCACCGGCAGCAAGTCGGGCAGCGCAGGTTTCTCGATCCCGGGCCCGCTACAAGCCAAGCTCGGCACCGGCGTGGCGCTGGAAGGCGCGAACAAGTTTGCCGATGCCGACACCCAGAGCGCGTCGAACAACTTCAGCGGCACGCTGGGCGTGACCGTCACCGAAGTGCTGCCGAACGGTAACCTGATCGTCGCCGGCGAGAAGCAGGTCGCCATGAACAAGGGCGTCGAGTACATCCGCTTCTCGGGCATGGTCGCTCCGGACACCATCCAGCCGGGCAACATGGTCTCGTCGACCCTGGTCGCCGACGCGCGCGTCGAATACCGCACCAACAGCCGCGTCGACCGCGCCGAGGTGAGCAACATGTTCTCGCGCTTCTTCCAGTCGATGCTGCCGTTCTGAGGATATGCAGATGAAAATCACCTCGATCGCCATGCTGTGCGCCGCCTTGCTGGGCGCCGCTCCACTGGCCCAGGCCGAGCGCCTGAAAGACCTCGCCAGCATCGCCGGCGTGCGCCAGAACCAGTTGTCCGGCTACGGCATCGTCGTGGGCCTGGACGGCACCGGCGACCAGACCAGCCAGACCCCGTTCACCGTGCAGTCGATCCAGGCCATGCTGCAGCAGAAGGGCGTGAACCTGCCGCCGGGCACCCAGCTGCAGCTGAAAAACGTCGCGGCCGTCATGGTCACGACCTCGCTGCCGGCCTTTGCCCAGCCGGGCCAGACCATCGACATCACCGTGTCGTCGATCGGTAACGCGAAAAGCCTGCGCGGCGGTACGCTGCTCATGACCCCGCTGCACGGCGCCGATGGCCAGGTGTATGCCATGGGCCAGGGCAATGTGCTGGTCGGCGGCGTCGGCGCCCAGTCGGGCGGTGCGCAGGTGCAGGTGAATCACCTGTCGGTGGGCAAGATCTCCGCCGGCGCGACGGTCGAACGCGCCGTCGCCTCGACCCTCGGCGCGGACAACCAGATCCGCCTCGAGCTGAAGGAAACCGATTTCTCGACCGCCGCCCGCGTGACCGAAGCGATCAACGACCAGTTCGGCGCGGGCATTGCCACGGCGCTGGACGGCCGCGTGATCCGCGTACGCACCCCGTCCTCCAGCGACCAGCGCGTGGCCTTCATCGGCCAGCTGGAAAGCATCGACATCGCCCGCGCCAAGGATGCGGCCAAGGTGATCATGAATGCGCGCACCGGCTCGGTGGTGATGAACCAGGCCGTGATGCTGGACAACTGCGCGATCTCGCACGGCAACCTGACCGTGACGGTCGGCGCGGACACCAACGTGAGCCAGCCGGCCCCGCGCTCGCGCGGCGCCACCGTGGTGACCCAGTCGAACTCGGTCGACGTCAAGAAAGACCCGGGCCGCGTATTGATGGTCAAGGGCGGCGCCTCGCTGGCCGAAGTGGTGAAAGCCATGAATTCGATCGGCACCACCCCGCAAGACCTGCTGGCCATCCTGCAGGCCCTGAAGGCCGCCGGCTCGCTGCGCGCCGAACTCGAGATCATCTAAGAAAGCACTCATATGATCGGCTCTCCTTCCACTGACCTGACCAGCAAGTTCGCCCTCGACACCAAGGGCCTGGGCGATCTCAAGCAATCGGCCAAGGCCGGCTCGCCTGCCGCGCTGAAGGAGGCGGCTACCCAGTTCGAAGCCATGTTCATCAACATGATGATGAAGAGCATGCGCGACGCCACCCCGCAAGAGGGGATGATGGACAACCAGCAGTCCAAGATGTTCACCGGCATGCTCGACCAGCAGATGAGCCAGAACCTGGCCAAGCGCGGCGTCGGCCTGGCCGACATGCTCACCCGCCAGCTGACCTCGAACCAGATGGGCGCCCAGGCGCTGGCCATTGGCGCGGACGGCACGTCGGATACCGGGGCGGCCGGCAAGGCTGCCGCCGCCGCAACCGCGGTCGCGCCGCTGCAGGGCATGCCGCCGGGGAAGGATGCCGCCACCATCATGAAGACCGGCTTGAGCACCCCGGGCGCCGCGCCGCTGCCCCTGACCACCGCCACCGGCCGCGTGCAGACGCCACACGTGCGCGCCTTCCAGGAAAAGCTGCACGCCCATGCCGCCGAAGCCGAGCGCGCCACCGGCGTGCCGGCCAAGTTCATGCTGGGCCAGGCCGCGCTGGAAAGCGGCTGGGGCAAGCGCATGATCCGCAATGCGGACGGAACCAACAGCAACAACCTGTTCGGCATCAAGGCCGGCCCGGGCTGGAAGGGCAAGGTCGCCACCGCAGTCACCACCGAATACGTCAACGGCCGTCCGCAGCAGAAAGTAGAAAAGTTCCGCGCCTACGACACGCCGGCCGATTCGTTCAAGGACTACGCTAACATGCTGGCCAAGAACCCGCGCTACGAAAAAGTGCTGGCCAGCGGCGGCGACGCCTCGGCCTTCGCCCACGGCCTGCAGCGCGCCGGCTATGCGACCGATCCGAATTACGCCGCCAAGCTGACCCGCGTTATCAAGAATTCATTGGCTTAAACAGACTCAAGACCCGCCGCCGAACGAAATGACCACGAACCCCGTAGGGTGGGCAATTCGTAATTCAGGCCACTGGCCTGAATTACCTTGCCCACGCGGTGATAGTTCGCAGCAAGATCATCCGGCACGATAGCGGAGCCGATAGCGATCACCGCGTGGGCGGGAAAACCCGCCCACCCTACAGTTTTCTGAAAAGTTGCCGTAGATAAGATAGTCAGAGAAAGAAAGCAAACATGTCCGGTAACCTCCTCAGCATTGGCAAGAGCGGCCTGTTCGCCGCACAGGCGGGCCTGTCCACGACCGGCCACAACATCGCGAACGCCAACGTGGCCGGCTACAACCGCCAGACCGTGGTGCAGTCGACCGCCCCGATGATGGAGACCGGCGTCGGTTTCATCGGCACCGGCACCCAGATCGACCAGATCAAGCGCTACAGCGACGAATTCCTCAACACCCAGGTGCGCAACGCCCAGGCCAGCAAGAGCGGGCTGGACTCGTACTACAGCCAGATCAGCCAGATCGACAACATGCTGGCCGACCAGACCGCCGGCCTGTCGCCGTCGCTGCAGAGCTTCTTCAAGGGCGTGCAGGACATGGCCGCCAACCGCGGCTCGGTCCCGTCGCGCCAGTCGATGCTGTCCAGTGCCGACACCCTGGCCACGCGCTTCCAGGCCCTCGATAGCCGCCTCGGCGAGATCCGCGAAGGCATCAACAGCACGATCGAGAGCAGCATCACCACGATCAATTCCTATGCCAGCCAGATCGCCGACCTGAACGAGAAGATCGGCACCTTCGCCTCGGCCATGCAGCGCGCGCCGAACGACCTGCTCGACAAGCGCGACCAGCTGGTGATGGAACTGAACACGCAAGTAAAAGCCACCGTGCGCCCGGGCGACAACGGCAGCCTGACGGTGTCGATCGGCAGCGGCCAGCCGCTGGTCGTCGGCCAGCGCGCCTTCGAGCTGGCGGCCACCAAGTCGCCGACCGACCTGACCCGCCTCGAAGTCGGTTACGTGACCGGCAGCAAGGTCTCGGTACTGGGCGAGAACGCCCTGTCCGGCGGCACCCTGGGCGGCGCCCTGGAGTTCCGCAGCAAGACGCTGGACCCGGCGCAAAGCGCGCTGGGCAAGGTCGCGATCGGCCTGGCCTTCGAGTTCAACCAGCAGCACAAGCTGGGCCTGGACCAGAACGGCGCACCCGGCGGCGACTTCTTCAGCCTGGCGCCGGCCTATGTCGGCAAGAACATCAACAATGCGTCGACCAGCACCACCAAGGTCGAGGCGGTGGTGAGCAACCCGGCGGCCCTGGCGGACAGCGACTTCAAGGTCGAATTCGACGGTACCGATTACCAGGTGATCCGCCTGTCGGACAACCAGAAAACCGCCTACACCGGCGCCGGTGCGGCCCAGACCATCTACGGCGTCGATTTCAAGATCACCGGCACCGCGGCCAAAGAAGACAACTTCCTGGTGCGCCCGACCATCGGCGGCGCCGCCAATTTCAACGTGCTGGTCAAGGATGTGGCGGGCATTGCCGCGGCCGCGCCGATCGCCACCAGCGCACCGGTGGGCAATACCGGCACTGCCAAGATCAGCGAAGGCAAGGTCGACGCGAACTTCCTGGGCGGCGCCCCGGCGCTGCCGGTGACGCTCAGCTTCGACAAGGCGAGCGGCAACCTGACCGGCTTCCCGGCCGGGACCGTACGCGTGGTCGACAGCACCGGCGCCGCCAGCACGGTCCCCTCGGGCAGCGTGCAATTCAAGGCTGGTTCGACCTACACGTTTGGGGGCATCAGCGTGACCATGAGCGGTGCGCCGGGCGACGGCGACACCTTCAAGATTGCCAGCAACGGCGGCGGCATCGGCGACACCCGCAACATCGGCCTGCTGGGCGACCTGCAGACCAAGAACATCTTCAACAACGGCACCGCCACCCTGCAATCGTCCTACGCCCAACTGGTGAGCACGGTCGGCAACAAGACCCGCGAAGTGCAGGTGAATGGCCAGGCCGGCGAAGCCTTGCTGACCCAGGCCCAGGCCGCGGCCCAGGATGTCTCGGGCGTGAACCTGGACGAGGAAGCGACCAATTTGATCAAGTACCAGCAGGCCTACCAGGCCGCCGGCAAGGTGATGCAGATCGCCGGCAGCATCTTCGATACGCTGCTGTCGATCGGCCGTTGATCGAAACACCGCATCAGTCACAGAAAAAACACGAGGCACCCATGCGCATCAGTTCACTGTCCATCTACGGCAACGCGACCAGCCAGCTCAATTCGCTGCAGAGCGCGCTTGCGCGCACCCAGATGCAGCTCTCGACCGAGCGCCGCATTCTGACCCCGGCCGACGACCCGGTGGCCTCGGCGCGCGTGCTCGAAGTGAGCCAGACCAAGGAGATGAACCTCCAGTTCGCGACCAACCGCGCCAGCGCGCGCTCGTCGCTGACCACCGTCGAAGGCGCGCTGCAAAACGCCGGCAACCTGCTGCAGGACATCCAGGAGCTGGCTGTCACCGCCGGCAATGGCAGCATGCTGACCAAGGACCGCCAGCTGCTGGCGACGGAGCTGGAAGGGCGCCTGGCCGACTTGCTGGGCGTGGCCAATTCCACCGACGGCGCCGGCGGCTACCTGTTCTCCGGCTATATGGCCACCACCCAGCCGTTTACCACGACGCCCGGCGGCGCCGACTACAAGGGCGACCAGGGCCAGCGCCAGCTGCAGGTGGCCGCGTCGCGCCGCATGCCGCTGTCGGCTTCGGGCAGCGCAGTGTTCGAGAACAACCCGACCGGTAACGGCAACTTCCAGACCCAGGCCGCGGCCGCCAACACGGGCGCCGCCATCATTTCGTCAGGATCGGTGGTCGACCGCGTCCAGGCCGATGCCGGCCGCGACTACAAGCTGACCTTCGCCGTTACCGGTACGCCGGCGGTGACCACCTATAGCGTGGTCGACACCACCACCGGCACCGACGTCGCGGTACCGGGCATGACCGCGCAGGCCTACGAGGCCGGCAAGGCGATCACCTTCGGCGGCCTGAGTTTCGACATCAAGGGCCAGCCGGCCGACGGCGACAACTTCACCGCCAAACCGAGCGAAAAGCAGTCGGTCTTCACCACCGTGACCAACCTGATCGCGGCACTGCGCGCCCCGGCCGATGGCTCGGCCGGCAAGGCTGCGCTGACCAACAACATCGCTACCGCGCTGGACAACCTGAAGTCGTCGCACGACAACGTGCTGACCGTGCAGGCATCGGTGGGCGCGCACATGAAGGAACTCGACTACCTGGATAGCGCCGGCGACGACCTCGATATCCAGTACGCGGCCACGCTGTCGGACCTGCAGGACCTGGACATGGTCAAGGCCATTTCCGATTTCTCGCAGCAGCAGATGACGCTGCAGGCGGCGCAGATGTCGTTCAAGACAATGTCGGGGCTGTCGCTGTTTAACTACCTGTAAACGGCGGGGCAGGGCGCAAGGACAAAGAGCCGGCGCGAGCCGTAAAGTCAGTCAGTTAAGAAGAATTTGTAGGGTGGGCGGGTTTCCCGCCCACGCGGTGATAGTTACGGTTTGAACAGCCGCACGGGCTATAGCACCGTAGTTTGAACGCGTGGGCAAGGGACTTGCCCACCCTACGGGACCAGCGGCGCTTAAGTGATCCGCATTACGGCGCGAGCCGGCTCTTTTGCTTTGGTGGGCGCTTACCAGTGGACCGTGCTCACCCGCGGCTCGGCCGCGTCGCCAGTGCCACCACCGCAATGCCCGCGGCGATGATCAGCGCGTCTTCGATCAGCCCGCTCTTGGTCTGGCCGATACGCGCCATCGCTTGCTTGCGCGCGGCCAGCGTGCAATACGCGAGCGGCACGGCGGTGGCGACTGCAACTGCCGCTCCGGCCGTTTCCCGGCCGCGCGGCGCCAGCGCTGCGCCGGCGATGCCGGCGCTCATGACGCGCGCCAGCAGGCCCAGGAAGACGGTGCGGTCGGGCGCCGACTTCATCTTGTCGCCGTACAGTTCGCCGGCGCCCATGGCGAGCGCGCCATATTTAAAGAGGGGACGATCCAGCAGGAACAGCTCGCCCGAGGTGCGGCGGCCGGCCAGGCGGGCCGCCGCGAGGGTGGCCATGGGCGTCATCGAGCGCGCGCTGGCGACGGCGCCAATCAGGGCGGAGGAAAGCAGGCTGGGAGTATTCATTCTTCTTGATTCCTATGCGTGTGGACGTGGTTCGAACTGCCGGGGCAGGGGGCTCCGGCAGCGGAGGCCGGCCAGTCAATCGAGCGCGCTTCCTGCGCACGCGTTGGAGCGGCCTTTGCCTGTCAGGTTTGTTCAATTTTAAACACGCTGTTTACTGTCGTGTCGCCACCCACGCCACGAAGCAAGACGTCAGGCCCGGGCCACGCTGCCGCGCGATTCGGAAGCGCACCTTGACCATCCGCCAGTCGTTGCGGAATCTTGCATCGAATTGGCCAGGTTGACCGCATTGCAAGTGCTATAGTTTGCGCTACTCATCAATCAACGAGGAGCTGCGCATGGACGGTTCGATCTTGCTGTTGGCATCTGCCGCCGCGTTCGTGGGCTCGCATTTCATCCTGTCGCATCCCTTGCGCCGTCCCCTGGTTGCCGCCATGGGCGAAAAAGGCTTCCTGGCCCTGTATTCCGTGGTTGCCTTCGCTACCCTGGGTGGAATGGCCTCGGTCTACCCAAAGGCTCCGGAAACGGCCCCGTTATGGAATGTCGGCGATGGCCTGTGGGCGCTGGCCACTGTCCTGATGCTGGCCGCTTCCGTCATGCTGCTCGGATCGCTGATCCGCAACCCGGCCATGCCCGGCGCCAGCAATGCCGCCAGCGCAGAGGCGCGCGGCGTGTTCGGCATCACCCGGCATCCGATGATGTGGGCCTTCGCCATCTGGGGAATCGTGCACATCCTGGTGTATCCGGTGACGAAAAATATCATCGTGGCCGTGGCCATCATCGTGCTGTCGCTAGTCGGCGCCGCGCTCCAGGACCGCAAGAAGGCCGGGCTCGATCCGCAGGGGTGGACAGCGTGGGAAGGGCGCACGAGTTACTGGCCGTTTGCGGCCATCGCGCAGGGACGGGCGCGCTTCGGCGGCTTCGGGGCGCATGCGCTTGGCGGTGGGCTGGTGTTCTGGCTGCTGGCGACCTGGGCGCACATTCCGATGGCTGGGTGGGCGGCTGGCATCTGGCGCTGGCTGGTGTGAGGCGGCTTTTACTCGTCGCTCCCGCACACTCGCGAGACGCTGCCGGAATTGACTGCATGTCCGTTCCCAGCTGATAGAAAGCGAGGATTTCCCTTCGTTCGATACCGGTACCATGTTCTCCTTCATGTCGCCGACATGAGGCAGTCCAGAACGAGAACGTATGACGATCCCAACCCGCTTTCTCCGTATTTCCACTGGCATTGCATTCACCGCCCTGGTCGGCCTCGCGATGCCTGTCATCGCGTCCGCCCATGCCGTCGCGGGTTGCATGGTGCCTGCGGGGCTCGCGAGCTTATTTCAGCCCGGGAAACTGATCCTGATGGGCGAGGTGCACGGGACCGCCGAAACACCGGCCGCATTCGACGCCGCGGTGTGTAACGCACTCGAGCGTGGCCACGCAGTGTCGGTCGGACTGGAACTCGGCCCGGACCAGGTCGAACCGCTCGCCGGCTATCTCGCCTCGGATGGCGGCAAGCCTGCAGTCGCGAAGCTGCTGGATTCCCCGTTCTGGACGCGCGCCTTCCAGGACGGCCGCTCGAGTATGGCCATGCTCAGTCATTGAACAACTCCGCCTCGCAAAACAGCGCTCGCCAAACCTGAACGTCTTCGTGCTGGAGGAGGGTGTAGCAGCTGGGGCCGCGTTTGGCATGACGGGCGACGAGCGCATGGCGGCGCGCGTGCGCGCCGAGCGCAGGCGCCGTCCCGAGGCAATCGTGTTGACCCTGACTGGCAATGTTCATAACCGCCTGCAAGCAATGCCCCCGATGCCTGATGGGCGAAGGCTGCCGACTCCGATGGGCGTGCTGCTCTCGGACCTGTCGCCAGTCTCCGTTTTGGTGGCAACAACGAGCGGCACAGCATGGGTCTGCACGCCGGAGTGCGGCGTCACGGCATGGCCGGCACCTGGCACGGCGCCCGTAGGCTCGTTGCCTGCTTACCGCGAACAGCCGCAGGCGGCTGCCTATACCGGCGAATGGTGGCTTGGCCCGAGCACGGCGTCAGTGCCGGCGGTTCAAAGCGGCCGCTGACGGAGCGCATGCCGATGCTGGCTCCAAGTCGGGAAGAAGCGCTGCTGCGTGAGTCGGGATCCGTGGAGCCTGCGTTGTTCCATGCCGCTTTTTCTCGTTCCGCGGCTGGGTGAGGGGCTACGATGGGGCCTCAACTAGCAGGGGAGATCATCGCGATCCCCGGGCTTAGTTACCAGACCTCTCGTCAGACTTGACCCCGACCCTGTTCGGCAAGTAAGGCAGAGGTCGTGCCTGGATGTCAGACCTGACCCCGGTCTTTCCGTGACGATGGGGGAATGCCAGTTTGCGCCGCAATCTCAAGGGCATCATCCACCTTGATCCGAAGATACCGTACAGTGCTTTCAAGCTTAGTACGCCCAAGAAGCAGCTGAACCGCCCGAAGATTTTTCGTCCGCCTGTAGATCAACGTCGGCTTAGTCCGCCGCATTGAATGTGTGCCGTAGGCAGTGCAATCTAGACCAATTGAGTTTACTTTACCCATCTGGAAACGATGCGAGCGTACTGGCGAGTAGAGAGGTGAGGCACGGCTGAGACTCGACTTGGAAACAGGAACTGAGAAGGGTTCAGGCCCTGGTTGTCGATCCAGCCAAGGACAGACTGACGAGTTAGATCGGTGATTTCGAACTGTACAGGCCGCTGAGTCTTCTGTTGCATGACTATGGCGCGATGAGAAACATTTCTGCCCTGTGCGATGTCCTTTACCCGAAGGTTCACCAAGTCGCACCCGCGGAGCTTGCTGTCGATCGCCAGGTTGAACAGGGCAAGATCTCTTAAGCGTTCTGCTAGCTGTAACCGTATTCTAATTGCCCAAATTTCTCGTAGTTTGAGTGGCAGCTTTTGACCTACCAGCCGTCCTTTATTCCAGGGCACAAAAAGCTTTCCTTTGTCGATGCGCTCGTCCATGATTACTCCTTGGTGGTGGAAGCTGATTTTGCTCCAAGCATTGTGTCTCGCCCTCCTAAACGACACCATCGGCACTTCATAGCGATTTGAATTCCCAAGCGCATAGTAGAATCGAAGAAAGTACGTTCAACCCTCATCGAAAAGGAAACTTCAATGGCGAACATAGACCTGTCAAGCTACAACCTGAGCGAGCTGAAGGGCCTGCAGCACGACATCGAAAAAGAGATCAAGAGCCGCCAACAGGGTGACCTGGCCAAAGCACGGCAGCAGATTCTTTCGATTGCTCAAGAGGCCGGCTTATCTGTAGATGAGCTGCTTGCTACGGGTACGAAAAAGTCGAACAAAGGGAAAGGTCAAAAGGTGAAGGCGCAGTATCAAAATCCGGCGGACGACGCTCAAACTTGGTCCGGCCGTGGACGGCAGCCGAAGTGGATTGCCGAAGCCATCGCAGGCGGTAAGACGCTGGCTGACTTCCGCATCTAATCTCCGCACCTAAGTCCTACCAAGAACTTCTGACCGCCAGCGGTTCACGCGGCTACCCGGAGCGCTTGCTGCCAAATGAGCAGCAAACGGTCTTGGTAGGTCTGCTGCCGGCCAATAGCAGCCAGTCAAGATGAAAATATGGAACGCGACCTGCGACAGACGGGCCCGAACCGAGAAGGACCTAGGCTGTCGCTTTATGTCATTCGGCATGGTCGTACTGCATTCAATGTTGATGATCGCTGTCTACAAGCTTAACTGGTCGACCAAGCGGAAGCGAACAAGGGCCATGCCTTCGATATTCTTATGGTCCTTGTCGATGCCCTCAACTTGCTTCGAACGTTCCGGCGCCGCTTACCTTGGCCCCTGGAACTCGCGATGAAGAAAGGCTTTGGAGAAATCCGCTGCAAGTTCTGCCAGACCTGGCAGCGGTCCCAGGTGCAGCACTACGACGAGGAAAGTTTCTTGGCGATCGCGCCCGGAACAGAAGGGCAGGAATGCATCAACTTCTGGTGCCAGCAGTGGATTCCGGCGGATAACGACAACTTTCGCTGGCGCACGGTAAAAGTGATGGGGCCGAAGAAGCTCTGAGGCTGTTTGCCGCACGGCTGGCCATGCCTTCATCACTATTGGCTCGTTCACCGGCGTCGCGTGGCTAGATGACGCCTAATCTATCGGGCCGCCGGACGGCCTTCGGGCGCCGCCGAGCTAACACCTCGCAAACAATCCGTATCCAGGCTGTAAAGTACGACTGCTAACTTATATCTGGTCTCTTACTGGGAAAACCCGATCTTCGTTTGATTTCCGGTCATGCTTCTTACGTCGGTTATTAGATGAGTTGATCAACGTATTGCCGCAAAATAGTCGCCCTGAAACAGGGCATATTGCGCTGACTTAAAAATCACCGTTTGTCATACATTCAGGCAGACATAAATTTCAATTAGAGACGCATAATCTCAATGCGAGGCGATAATCTGCAATAACAATTTATCGATGAGCTTCATGTCCACAGGCTTGATGAAGTGATAATCAAAGCCAGATGCTGTGGATTGTTTCTTATCTTGCTCGCTGCCCCAGCCAGTAAGCGCGACTAACGTTACGTCAGCCAACTCTGCATTGTTGCGGATAGCGTTTGCAACTTCATATCCGTTCAGACCCGGCATTCCGATGTCAAGAAAGGCAATATCTGGATGAAGCTCGCGAATCATTTTTACTGCTGCGTGGCCATTATGGGCAATCTCGATATCGTGTCCTAAAACCTGTAACAGCATCGAAAAAATCTCGGCCGCGTCGATGTTGTCGTCAGCAACCAATATCCGTAGTTTCTTGGGCTCGATTAGTACCGGTAGCGTCTCAGTCTGCAGTAGTGTCGCCATCGGTGCATCGATCATCGTCAGACGGATCACAAAGGTACTGCCGCCGCCTTCGCCTGGACTTGTTGCAAATGTCGTTCCCCCGTGTAGCTCGACGAGCTGTCTAACCAAGGACAGTCCAATGCCAAGCCCACCTTGAGACCGCTCGATGTCCTGCCCAACCTGACGGAACATGTCGAACACGCCTCCGATCGACTGCGGTGCAATACCGATGCCGTTGTCGGTCACCGAAATGATTACTTCGTGTTGATGACAACTGACGTCGAGCGAGATCTCGCCTCCCGACGGCGTGTACTTGGCGGCATTGTTCAGCAAATTACTGATGACTTGGGAGATGCGCTCCGGATCGACATAAACAGGCATCGATTCAGTAGGAACCTTGATCGAAAAACTATGGTTCGAGGAGTTAATCAACGGCATGCTCGTCTCGACGGCGATCTGCACCAAGTCGCTAATTTCAGCACGGCGCTTCCTGAGTTCGACTTTTCCGCTGGTTATACGGGCGACATCAAGCAGGTCATTGACGAGCCGAACCATCTGATTCACCTGCCGGTCCAGCATGGTGCGTACTTTATCCAATACGTCAGCATTTCCGGGCTGGGTACGAATAAGTTGCAGCCCGTGTTGTATCGGTGCAAGCGGATTACGTAATTCGTGGGCAAGAACGGCTAGAAACTCTGTTTTCCGGCGGTCAACCTCAGACAGGTTGGCTGCAAGGCGTCGTAACTCTTCCTCACGCTCCCTACCACTGGTGATATCGGCCACCGTGCCGATGATGCGCAACGGGTCGCCGTCCAGGTCCGGCTGCAGATTACCAAAAAATTCCACCCAGCGCAGCTCTTGGTTCGTGCGTCGAATTCTTCCCGTGAAATGCAGGCGCGCGCCGGTCTCAATCGTATTTGTGACGGCATGCCCAAACTCGGCAATGTGGTCCGGATGAACGAACCTGGTCAAAAACTCGCGCGCTGTCACTGCAGGCTCGCGTTTATCAAGGCCAAATATTTCATAGGGCCGGTCGTTTTCCCAAACGACCTCATCGGTGCTGGGAAGCCATGCCCACAAGCCGAGTTCGGCCGACTCAGTTGCAAGCCGCACGCGCTCTTCATTGTCGCGAAGAATCGCTTCCCCGCTTTTTCGGTCATGAATGTCAGTGTGAACGCCGATCCATTCGATAATGGTGTTGTCATGCCCCTTGATCGGCATGGCACGCATGCTCATGTGACGGAACTGGCCATCGGCTCGACGCAGCCGGTGTTCGCCCTCGAACAGACCGCCGGTACTGACTGCCTGGTCCCACAAGACGGCTGTCTCCTGCCGATCGTCAGGGTGCACGGCATCGAGCCAGCCAAGACCTTTCATTGCCTCGAAAAGCTGGCCCGTGAACGAGGACCAGCCAGGTTGCTCTTCATCGAATTGGCCCGATCCAGGCATACCCCAGACGATTGCAGCTGTTGCAGTCACGAGCGAGCGGAACCTCGCTTCGCTCACACGCACCTTTTCCATTGCAAAGCGCGCTTCTGTGATGTCGCGTGACACGGAAAGGATTCTGTTGACCCGCCCATCGGCGCTGATAATCGGTGACACCGTTACATCCCACCAGCGTGGCGAGCCTTTGGCAGTCGGACATGCCAGATTCAGGCTGTAGTTGCGCCCACTGCGGGCGGCTACGATCGCCGCTTCAATGGCGTGGCGGTTCTCTTCGGTCCAAAGGGTTGGCCACATGGCCCCGCGCACGGACTTGAAGTCATCGATCTCCATGGCACATATGCCATTACGATTCATCGCGAGTATGTGACCGTCGGCGTCCAGCAGCTTGATGCAGTCTGGACTGCCCTCGAAAACACCCTTACCTAATTCTGCTAGATCGATCACGTCAATATCGATCTGACTCAATGAAGAAAAACCTGAAATATCGTCGATGATGAACTCCTATTGGTTGCTGCAATTCCGATTTGTCGGGAAGCAGCCATACCCAGCCGGCATTTGCACGTTAATTGATGCGCAACTTGCGAGGCTAGTACGAAGAAAAACCGGGCCGAGAACGGCCGAGCGCTCATCACTTGATGTGACGAGCGTAAAAAATCGAAAGATAGGCGGGCCGAAGTGCCCTGGCAGAGTGCCAGTAGTATTGCTAATGAAGTGAGGCTAGAACTTTCCTGCCGGAACGTTAGAGTGGTAGCTTGAAAATCACGAGACGAAAATTCAGTATGACATCATTTCCAACAATCAGGAGACTATTACTTAACTTACATGCAAGAAACGTTATATTTATTGACCAAGTCGAGCCTGTCAGTGGGTCCGTGAAGCGTTGCGGCGGTCCTGCCAACCTACAGTGCGAGGACTTTCGAAAGTGCTTCGAGATCAATCGGGTTGACGAAATGATGATATTTAGCTCGGCAAACGCAACGTCGGATCCGTGTTCCGATCCGTCTGCTTTGGGTCGAAACCAGACCGTCAGTGATCGACTGCGCGGCCGACAGCGACCGTTCGCGAATTCTGACCTTGATATCGGTCTCATCTATGGGCTAACTGCCGTCGACTTGGCGCTTGTGTTTCCGGGCCATCGTATCGACGAGCGGCAGAAACTAGCTGCAAACGAACCTACATGTAACCGCGCCGGCCTGCATTCCATTGCCGCGAACCAGCATTATCTGCCACTGACTGGTAGCCCGACAAGATCGGCCCGCTGCACGCAATACGCGGTCGCCATCTGACTCGCTTCGATGTCGGTGAATGCTCCTGGGGTGCGGTTGGCCTGCTTCAGCAGGCCAACGTGGGACTCCCGCTTACGGCCGCTATCTGCGATACGCCTTCCCGTACTTTTCGCCGAGTTTGCCTTTTGCCCAGTCAGCCATCAGATCGTAAAAGCCCGGAGTAATTCGAGTATGCTTGCGCGAAAAATCGGCCGCTTGCTCGTAATTCCACATGCCGTGATCGGTATCGGGGAATATATACATTGAGATGTCCTGACCTTCTTTACGCAAATTCGAGAGCCGCTCAACGGTCAGCGCAATAGGGGCTTGCCGGTCTTCATCTGCCAATGCCCACATGTGCGGCACATCGACCTTTTTTAAGACCTGCATGGGATTTTGCGACCAGTCGACACCCAGCTTATCTAATTGCGGTACGCCATTTTTGCGCAGATCATCCACGGACATACTCAAGTACACGCCGGTGTACCCACCCTTTACAAGAGAAAACCAAGCTTCTTTTCCGAATTTATTCTGGAAATCTGCAAGTTCGTCCAGACCCTCTTTGTATCCAGATTTCACCAATCTTCGCGTTATATCCGTCGCCGCCTTGGCCTTGGCAAGGATATCGTCGCCATAGCCGCGATCCCGCAGTTCCTTCGTGACTTGAGCAGCATCTTGTTCTGCGATGTCAACGACCAAGCCGAAGCCGATGCCGAGAAACTCTGCCTTGGCACTCACCGCCGCGAGCGGGGCGATCCATCCACCTTGGCTCAAGCCGAGCAGTCCGAAACGACCGAAGCGGCCCTGCGCCAGCCGTTTGGCTTCGCGCGACGCCGCTACCAGGTCATCGGACAGGCGTGGAAAATTCTGCGTATACTCTCCCTCGGAAAGCCCAGTGCCGCGCTTATCATAGACGAATACCGACACGCCCCGTCCCACCATTTGGTAAGGATCGCCCGCGCGATCAATCCAGCCGTCATCTTCGGAACCATGCGCGTAGACGACCAGAGGCGTGTCCTTTCCCGCGCCCGGGAGTTCCATCAAGCGGCCGGCGAGCGTGACGCCGTTAGACTCAAATCGTGTATTCGATTCGACAACGGCAACTCTCGGCCAGGTCTCCTTTGCGCCAACGAGAACCGCACCTTGCCCACACTTGATCAGCGCATTGGCGTGCTGCGTGTTGCCGACAATCCCGTCGCTAAAAGTATAGTTAAATCCACTTTCTGCTCTTGTAACAGCGACGAATGTTGCCTTATTGATTTGGAAAATACCCGTCTCACAAGGAGCTGGTCTAAAGGGGTTACCCGCAATGCGTGCCTGTTCGAGCAATGCATTAGCATGAATGGATGCGCCAGTCACCTTGGCTTCTGACAGTTTCTTAGTATCCTGGGCGAAGGAGACAGAACCTGCCAGCAGCAATGCGGCTAATAGGGCGGATGCCGGTGATTTCATGGGTTCTCCAGGATGAATGATTGTCAAGAATGTTATGCGATAACGTCGTTGCCAATCCAATCAATCCGATGAAGAGGGGAATTTTATGGCTCAAACCAAGAATTCCGGTACTAGCCGCTGTGTGAGGATGAGCGAAGACAGTTCCCGGCTGTTTGTCTTCTACGGAAGTTCGCCTAACGTCAGCGCGTCCTAGGTCTGCTTTGGGTCGGTTCCGGTCGGTCGTAATCGTTCGAGAGTCCTCCGCTTCGGCTACCTGTTATGCTGTGTCGAACGGCCGAGTTCGGCCAAAAGCGGACCTCACTTGATCTATTTTGTTTTTGCCTCTAGTCCAGGAGGAGCTCGTAAGTCAACCAACATCACTTCCGCCTGGCGGTAATAGAGAGTGCAGGCCGTTTCGCGAAATCGCTATCGCTAGAAATGAGGCGCGTAGCTTAATTGTCCTTAATAGGCGCTTAGGCGGTGTCGAGTCTGCTGATAGCTTATGGTCCAAGCGGAACTAGAGTAAATTCACTTTTGTTGAAGTTCAATCCAGTTCCCATGTAATTTTTCCAAACTTTGGGTTCTTGATCTGCACCTGGTTGGCGGACCGCATGTTTATCCGAAAATGGTAGGCGGGATAGAATTTGCACGCTAGACTACGAAATTCTCACGCTTGGCGGTGCGCTGTTGGCGGAATTGCTGCGCGCTATTGCGCGCGAATACTGTTGGACGAATCACCTCGTCAGCGCCACGCCTGCCCCACCGGGGAAATGATGAGGCACGGCACTGACGGCTCACAATCACCGTTCAAAAAAAATAAAAACAGTTTCGAAGGAACAGCAAGCACCATGGAAATCACGAATCAAAAGACAAGCGTACGAGTAATGCTCCACGCGGGGTTACTACCACTACCTTGGTTTATCCTATGGCTTTCGGCAGCTGGCCTCGCTCAGCCTGGGTACAGCGCGCTAGCCCAGCATGGGAGCGAGCTTCTGGCAAGCGGCGAAATCTCAAGTGTTTTTATGCGGGTAGCAGCTATGGGCTCTGGTATCGGCTTCATTCTGTTTGGTTTTGCCGTTGGAAAATTGTCTCGCCAAAAATTATCGCTGGCCGCGATGACTTGGATTATATTCGGCCTCTCCATGGTATCAAACGGCATTTGGCCTATGGGGACGCCGATGCATGGACTATATGCAGCCGGGGTAATTAATCTGATTGCACCAGCAATCTCCCATATGGAACTAGAGAGCTGGCTTGACCAACCCTGGCACCGTCAGATCACCGCGTTGTCAAGTTTGGCGGGCGTCGTCTACCTTTGGCTCAACTTGACTGGCAATGACCCTGAGTCACTTCGAGGATTTACACAGCGAGCTTTTTTCTCACTTTTCGCACTTTGGACTTTTTTTATCTCGCTTTCGATTTTGCGCAAAAGCCGGGTGCTGGTTTAAGCAACGCCCGTTATGGGTCGTATCCAGTCCTTCGTGACAGACCGCGATTTTCCGCCCTGGCGACAGGCTATGCTGAGCTGAACGGCCGCCTTCGGCCCGACGCTAACGTTCGCAACAGGGCGATCGTCTTCCGGGTTAGGGGCCGCTGCTTTTGACAACTGCGCAATAACAAAAAAGTAATTTGCCTGCTCGACGGATTTGACTAAGCCTTTCTGATATGAAACCTTCTACCCGCTGTTCACTTGTGGGAATCGCAGCACTCGCGGCTCTAAGCCTGGTCCATTTCGCGCGCCGGTTCGAGCCTGATCCAGGGACCGTTGCCTACCTACTAGGCGTGCTTCCTAATGTTACAGCCGCGATCGCGATCCCGTTTATCGCTCTGAGCATCTGGTTGGACCAGCGCCCCGCTGCGACGTACCTGGCGGCGCGGCAGGTGTTTATGTGGCTCGTGCTCGCGACTGCGGCCGCCCTGATTGGTTGGGAAATGATGCAGCGGACGAGTCGCACATTGATTTACGATCCCCACGATATTGGCGGCACGTTCGTTGGCCTGGTCGTCGCGGTATTCTTGTTCCATTTGACAATGAAAACTCGCGCGCGCTGAGTAGAGAACGGCCGTAAATGGCCGACTGCAGCCGTCTAGTGCATGGCAGGTTTCTACCCAAAGCAGACCTTCGGCATCGATTAGGCATGCGGTAAGTCCTCGTAAGATTTGGGCATGTAATACCAAATTCTAAGGACGTCGCCGCGTACCTCAAATTCGAAACCGATCTGTTCAACGACCTTCGAAATTTCGTCAGTATGGTCGATTTTTGAAGGTGTAAGCTGTCTGCCTTTTGCAGGGACTCCCTGGTTCGGATTCGGGCATAGCAACGACCCGAGGTAGGCGCTTAAACTTACTATGCTTACAGCTGAAACAGAGCGACTTACGGATTACCGTTATTATCAAACGCATCGAGCGTTAGCGCATGCCACCCCTATTCAATCTATTCAGAAAATGACTCCATCATAGGACACATATTACGCAAGAGAAATTTTATTTGATATGTAAAACCTCTTCACATCAAAATATGCGTTCAGCATAATATTTTTACAATCCATTACAATGCTCTGGATGAAAAATGGTAGGTTTAGGCAAAGCAATCGACTTTACACGTTTATTCAAATATTAAGCTATGGGGAGTGCCCTAGTTGTCCGAACGCCGCGTGCGCAAGTGTATGGCTAGCCGCTAGTCATACCGCTTAACGACGCGATCTTGGCTGTCAAAGGCCTGTGACGCTCAGCTCGTAAGCGTCCCGAAAAGCTACTTGCCAATCGAGCTTTGCTGCATTGGTAAGGAATCGTAGCAGGGATTGCGTGTTTCGGCGTGGCGGCACGAACGGCTTGGCTGATGGCGCCAGGTCTTGGAGCGAAGCCCTAGTTGGCTCAACCGATTTCGCCGCCTCAAGGTCGGCCACGAGTGTCGAGCCAACATTCATTATGCCGTTCTTTCGCTAGCGGATTCTCATCTGTTGGAGGGGCAATACCCGTCATACGCTAGCGAATCGACGTGAACAGTAAGATTGGAACGATACTCGTCAGGAGCAGCAATGGAATTCCGAAGTATAGGAAGAAACAGTGAGCACTTCCTTCGCGCGATGCTGAAGCTCAGCAGTTCCGCAATCCTGATCACTGATGCAAAGGGTATTGATAATCCGATCGTCTTCGTGAACCCCGCTTTCGAAATCTACACTGGTTACCGCGCTGATGAAGTTCTTGGGCGCAATTGCCGACTTCTTCAGCAAAACGACCGGGAGCAACCTGGCCGCGCAGTCCTTTCTGAAGCGATCCGCACGGGCACCTCGTGCGAGGCAATCTTCCGGAACTATCGCAAAAATGGTCAACTATTCTGGACTCATCTTTACATGTTTCCGGTTACCGATGAGCTTGGCGACGTCACCCATTTCGTTGGCATTCAACATGACATCACCGCAAGGCGTAAGGCCGAGCATGAAGTCACGCGAGCCAACGCGCAGGTGGCGTCAATCCTAAGCAGGATCACCGAAGGCTGTATTTCGGTCGACCATAATTGGAACATTACCTATATAAATGCTCAGGCTGGCGTTTGGCTCGACAGGCGGCCTACCGACCTTGTCGGCAAAAACTTATGGGATGAATTTCCCCAAGCAGTAGGTTCGGTGTTCCATGAGACATACCAGCGTGTGATGCGCACTCAGCAGTTTGGTCATTGTGAGGCGTTCTACGCACCCGTTGGGCGCTGGCTTGAAGCTAGAACATATCCATCGGAAGAGGGATTGAGGATATTTTTCATAGACATTTCGCACCGCAAAGAATATGAGTTTGCGCTCGTATATGCGGCTACCCATGACGCTCTCACAGGTTTGCCTAACCGCACCGCTTGTCTCAGAACGCTTACTCGTCGGCTTCACACTAATAGCGCGTCAGGAGATGAGGTAGCGGCCATCTTCATCGATCTAGATCGCTTCAAGGAGATAAACGATGCTTTTGGCCATGCTGCCGGCGACGAGGTTCTGGTTGCAATCGGAAACCGATTACAGAAATTTTCTTCGGAGACCTGCTACCCATCCCGAAATAGCGGAGACGAGTTCGTCGTAATCGTGTCCGGCAGTGACGAGGGGCATATTCGCACTCTTGCGTCACAGCTCCTAGCCGCAATCGCAACCCCGATCGAGCTACGCGGACGCGACATTACCATCGGCGCGAGCATCGGAATTGCGCTAGCGCATGACGGCACGCAAACTGCGGACGAGTTGCTCAACCAGGCTGATACCGCAATGTATCTTACCAAGGTAAACGGCCGTCATTCACTTAGCGTTTACAACGGCGAGGCGAATAGTTGGGACATGCGGCGCCATCGTTTGCGAAACGACATGCTGCACGCAATTCAGAACGGCGAGTTTCTCTTGTATTATCAGCCACAACTTAGCCTGCGAGACAATAGCGTCGTTGGGGCAGAGGCACTGGTGAGGTGGCAGCATCCAGAATTTGGGCTACTCAGTCCCGCTGCGTTCCTTGAAATCGCCGAGGAATCGCCGCTGATTATCGAAATGGGTGCTTGGGTGTTCAATGAAGCATGTCGCCAGCTCCGTGAATGGGAGAGTAAGGGCCACTCGCTCAAGATGTCAGTCAATGTATCGGCGCGTCAACTCGCAAACCGCGACTTGCCGGAGATGCTGGCTCAAGTGACCAAGCATCACGGAATTAGTGCGGACTGCATCAAGCTCGAGGTAACGGAAAGCATGCTTGCACAGGATTTTGACGCAACATCGCAGGTTTTGGCAGCTCTTAAAATGAAGGGCTTTCGTATTGCACTCGACGATTTTGGTACCGGGTACTCAAACTTGGCTTACCTCAGCCGGCTACCTGTTACTGCCATAAAGATCGACCGTTCATTTGTTACTGCACTTGCTGTAGATGAATTGGCGTTGCCACTAATCAAAGGCATTGTTGCCTTGGCCAAGTCTCTAAACCTGCATGTCATATGTGAAGGTATCGAAACCGAAGAACAGCGTGCAGTATTGGAAGGAACAGAGTGCGACAGTATCCAGGGCTTTCTCACAGGTCGGCCGCTACCGGCAGAGATCTTCTTCGCGAGCTTTATGCATCGAGCTCCACAAAGTTAATCCACGACCCGTATTCTTCAGACAAGCAACCTGTCCATACTGTACTGTAGTGTGGGAGAACATTCAAAATACCTCATGAAAACGCGTGAGTCGGCTGCTCGCGGGCAATAGCGGAGCTCGGCGACTCGTGCAGGTCGGACCTCCGGCAATCGCACGCAAGATGGATTAGCAGTACTCTTTACTATCACGCGACGATGTCGACGAGGTCCCGCATCACATAGATTTTGCTAGGCTTATAGCATCGAATAAAACCTGCCGTCTTGTTGCGAGATTAACAAGGCCGTACACTAAGCCATTTCAGCGTCCGCAATTGGCCGAAATCGGAGCTGTCAGAAATCAGCAGCCGTCCGCTCTCGACTGTAAACTCAACCGCCAATGCTAGGCAAAATTACTTACGTTAGTGTCTACTGGTCTCGGGTATCCATCCAAGCAAATCAGTAACCCCGATATCAACGCCGAATTGCGACAATAAGGTACTCGCCTGACCCCGGTGATGTGTCTGGTGATTAAACAGGTGCAGCAGCAAGCTGCCGAAATGCTTCCGCGATTCGCCGCGCGAATTCCGGTACGAGAGCGGCTGTACCAGGTCGCCATCCGACAGCTCTGCCGCCAGCGCCTCGATGATCGCATCGAGCCGCACGCGATGTTCCCGGAGCGAATCCAGGTCATCGCTGTAGGGGTACGCAAGACCGGCAGGAGCGGCAATCCCGGCCATGGCCTGCAACGACGAAAAATCCGACGGATGCCCCATGAACCGGCGCAGCCAGATGGTGTCTCCGGCCACGATATGGTTCAGGGTGCCCAGCACCGAGCCGAAAAAGGCGCCCCGGTCCGCGCTCAACGCGTCCTTCGGCAACGCGGCCGCCGCCGCATACAGCCTGCTGTTCATGGACGCGTTATAGCTCGCCAGCAGGACGATGTCTTCCCGGGTGGGCATGCTCGCTTATCCCTCTGTTTGCGTACTCAGCGCGGCGACAGGAACGACGCCACTTCGCTCTGGAAGCGCTGCGGTTGGTCCCACATGATGAAGTGGGCGCTGTCCGGAATGCGCTTCAGGGTCAGCTGCTTGACTGGTGCATAGGCGCCCTTGTAGACGCCATCGAACTGTGCGGGCGCCAGCGGCACTGTCTTTGGCTGGACGTAGAGCACGGTGACCGGTACGCTGATCCTCGAGAGTTCGGGAATCAGGTTCGTGACGATGAGTTCACGATAGGCGCGGCCGCTGACGTCCGGGTCGCTGGTGGTGGAATCCTTGATTGCGACGGGGCGCATTGCCTCGGTGTCGATCATGCCGGCGATGGTGTCGTTGGTGCTCTTTGCCCGCTGCTCCGGCGTGGCGGCGCGCATGCCGGCGCCGATGCGGTCGGCCACGGCTTCGACCTGGCTCGGGCTCGCCCCCGGACCGGCAAAGAAAGTGCCGAGGAAGGGGAACATGTCCACGACCATCAAGCGCGACAGGCGGGTGGGATGGCGGCTGGCGAGCATCATGCCGATGGTGCCGCCCATCGAGTGGCCGATCACCGCTGGCTGCTTGAGTTCCGCCGCCTCGATGTAGCGGGCGATTTCGTCGGCGACTGGCGCAGCCACGGTTCCTTCCTTGTTGCCGGCGGCAGGCTGCCCGGCGAATCCGGAAACCTGGACCAGGTGGTAGCGGTAGCCGGGAAGCTTCTTGACGGTCGAGGCCCACACGCGCGGCGACGAATTCAGGCCGGGGATGAGCACCACGTCCGGCCCGGTGCCCTCGGTGCGCACGGTAATGCGCTCCGAGGAAAACGGCGCGGCCATCGCGCAGGTCAGTGGAAGTGCTGCCAGAACTGCTACTGCGCGCGCCGTAAAGCGGCGGCGCGACATGGTCGTCGAATTCATCCTGTCTCCTGTTGGTTATGACATATTTGCTACGGATAACCAGTCAGTATATTTCTTAAAAGCCTGTCAATCTTCGCACATTCTCACCGCCCGCCGATGAGATGGCCGGTCGCGCCGCGAATGCTCGCCAGCGCGGCAACTGATCGGTACACTCGCGCCATGCCAAGAAAAACAAGTTTGCTGCAGGGCTGGCGCTCGCTGTGGGAGCTGCGCCCGGACTACGACGTGCCCCTCGCCACCCGCCTGTTCCTCGCTTCCTTCGTCGCGGTGGCGCTGGCCCTGGGGCTGATGTCCTTCGTCGCCATTTTCGGCCGGGTCGACCGGCCCGGGTGGTGGTGGGCCTCGCTGCTGCCCAATGTCGGCATCTGCCTGTGCATCGTGCACACCCTGTTCGGCGTGTTGCGCCTGGCGCCGCGCTGGCTCCCGGGGCTGCTCGTCGAGCGCATGGCCGACGTGCGCGACATCCGCGCCGGCATGGCGCTCAGTGCGCTGGCACTGGGGGCGATTATCCTCGGCATGACCATCGGTTTCACCATCGTGCCGATCCTGGTCGGCTTCGACCTGGGCGGCATGTTCATCTCGCTGCCTGCAGCCCTGACCAAGTTCGCGGTGTTCCTGCTGTTCGTGATGGGGGTTAACTGGGCGTGGTGGCGCTCGCGCCTGCGCCAGCAGCAGCTGCAACGCGAAGCGAACGAGGCGCGCCTGCGCCTGCTGCAGGGGCAGATCGAGCCGCACCTGCTGTTCAACACCCTGGCCAACATCCAGAGCCTGATGGATGCCGACCCGCCGCGCGCCAAGCGGATGCTCGAGACCTTCTCTGGCTACCTGCGCGCCGGCCTGTCCCAGCTGCGCCAGACCGACAGCAGCCTGGCGTCCGAGCTCGAGATGGTGCACAGCTACCTGTCGCTGCTCCAGATCCGCATGGAGGAGCGCCTGCGGTTCCGCATCGAGGCGAGCCCTGAGGCGCGCGCGGCGCGAATGCCGACGCTGATGCTGCAGCCGCTGGTGGAGAACGCCATTCATCACGGCCTCGAGCCGACGCTCGACGGCGGCACGGTTGTCGTCAGCGCCGAGGTGCGCGGCGGCCGCCTGGTGGTCAAGGTGGCGGACGACGGCATCGGCCTGGACACCCCGAGCCGCCGCCTGCGTCCCGGGGCCGGGATGGCGCTGGCCAACCTGCGTTCGCGCCTGCACACCCAGTACGGCGCGGGCGCAAGCCTGGTCCTGCAGGCGGGAACGGCGGGCACCGAGGCGGTACTGGAGCTGCCCTACCGTGGCGACGAGAGCGGCGCACCTGTCGCGGCCGCGGTGGCGGCATGACGCGCGCGTTGATCGCGGACGACGAGCCGCACCTGGCGCATTACCTGCGCGACCAGCTGCTGGCGCTGTGGCCCGAACTCGAGATCGTCCACCTGGCGCGCAACGGCATCGATGCCGCCGCCCGCATCGCCGAACTCGAGCCCGACCTGGCCTTCCTCGACATCCAGATGCCGGGCCTGTCCGGCCTGGAGGTGGCGCAGGGGATCGAGGGCCATACCCGGGTGGTGTTCGTGACCGCCTTCGACGAATTCGCGCTGCAGGCCTTCGAGCATGCGGCGCTCGACTACGTGCTCAAGCCGGTGAGCACGGAGCGGCTGGCGCGCACCGTGGCGCGGCTGCGTGCGGCGCGGGTTACGGTGCCTGGTTCCGCGCCGGATGCCGATACCTCGGGTCCGGCGCTGGCCAAGGTCTTGCAGCAGCTGATGGCCGCGCCGGCCCGCCCGCGGCTGCGCTACATCCTGGCCGGCCAGGGTGAACGCACGCGCCATCTCGATGTCGCCGATATCCGCTTTTTCCGCGCCGACGACAAATACACCGTGGTCGCGAGCAGCCATGGCGAATACCTGATCCGCACCACGATCACCGACCTGGCCGCGCAGCTGGACCCGGACGGGTTCTGGCAGGTGCACCGTTCCACCGTGGTCAACCTGGCCTGGCTGGAGGGCACCCGGCGCGACGAGGCAAGCCGCCTGTTCCTGCGCATGCGCGGCCATGCCGACGAGCTGCCGGTCAGCCGGGCCTTTGTCCACCTGTTCAAGGCGATGTAGCCGGTACTGGGAGCTTGCCATTCGTCGCGTGTGCCGTCGATCCGTCGCAATGCGGGTGCGCCGGGATCGCGCGGCGGCGATGCTGGCGTTTTCGTTATGGAGACGCCCATGTTCAAGCCTGCACTGATCCTGTCCACCTTCTGCCTGTCCTTGCTTGGTGCTCCGGGCGAGGCCTGCGCCGCTGCACCCGCACCTGTCGTCGACACGATCGGCGGGCGCCAGGTCGAGTCCCTGACGATCCGCCATCCCGCGTCGAAGGACGTGGTGGTGTTTGAAGGCGGTTCGCGCAATACGATCGACAAGTGGGGCACGGTGCCGGAACAGCTCGGGCTGGACGCCACCGTCTTCGCCTATAACCGTCCCGGCTATGGCAACAGCTCCGTCGCCGCCACGCCGCGCGACGGCCGCACCATTGTCGAGGAGCTGCGCGAGGTCCTGCGCCACAAGGGCCTGCGCCCGCCCTATGTGCTGGTTGGCCATTCGCTCGGCGGCCTGTACATGCAGCTGTTCGCGCGCGCCTATCCGGAAGAAGTAAAGGGCCTGGTGCTGGTCGACTCGCTGTATCCGCGCATGGTCAAGCCGGTGGAGGAGTTTCCGCTGTGGTCGCGCCTGGCCGGGCAGCTGGGATTTTCGCGCTCGGTCTGGCGCGAAATCGAAAAGATCGACGAGACCGGCGACATGGTACTTGGCATGAAAGGCATCGACGACAAGCCGATCGTGCGCCTGGTTAACCGGCCGACTTCCTCGACTGCCGTTGCAGTGGATTTTGGTGCCTTCCGGATGGACGAGGACACACGCAAGCAGGTGCGCGCGCTCTATCCGAAGGCGAAAATCGTCGTCGCCGATTCCAGCCACCAGATGGCGCTGACCTCGCCGGAGATCGTGAAGGCGGCGATCCAGCAGGTGATCTCGGCTGCCGGCAAGCAGTCCGTGGCGGTGCGCTGATGCCCGGGATTGTTATCCCGGCGTGGGGATCGGTGCAACCGGCGCCGGTGTCGATGCCGATACAGGCGCCGGCTGCGCCGGCCGCTGCGCTCCGGCGCGCGGCACCGCGCGCCCGGCTTCGATCCCCTGGTTGAACAGGTTCACGATCGGCATGCCGAGGTAGGGCAGGGTCAGGCTCAGGGTCAGGAAGCCCACGCCCAGCGTCACCGGGAAGCCGATACCGAAGATGTTCAGCTGCGGCGCGGCGCGCGTCAGGATGCCGAGCGCCACGTTGGTGATCAGGAGGGCGGCGACGATCGGCAGCGACAGCTGCAGGCCGGCCGAGAAAATGCGGCCGCCCCAGCGCGCCAGTTCCAGCGGGGCGTTGCCCGAGAACGGGGTGCTGGCGATCGGCAGGGTGACGAAGCTTTCGGCCAGTGCGGCCAGCAGCACCAGGTGGGCGTTCACGGCCAGGAAGGCCATGGTCGCCACCAGCGCCAGGAACTGGCCGACCGCCGACGAGCGGCCGCGCGAATTCGGGTCGAAGAACATGGCGAAGCCCAGGCCCATGGTCATGCTGGCGACCTCGCCGGCGTACTCGATGGCGGCGAACACGATGCGCATCGCGAAGCCCATGGCCACGCCGATCAGGAGTTCCTTCACCAGGATCAGCAGGCCGGCCCACGAGCTCGGGTCGAGCGCCGGCACTTCGGGGACGGTGGGGGCGATGACGGCGGCCAGCAGCACGCCCAGGCCCACCTTGATCGACATCGGCACGGCCGTATTGCCGAACAGCGGCGCCGAGGCGACCAGGCCGAGGATACGCGTGAGCGGCCAGAGCAGCCCTGCGATCCAGGCATTCATCTCGCCCGTGGTCAGGCTCAGCATCGGCGCAAGGTCCCCTTAGCCGATCATGCCGGGGATGCCGGTAAAGACCTGGCGCATGTAGTCGAGCATCACCGACAGCATCCAGGGGCCAGCCACCACCAGCGCAACGAAGATGCCAACCAGTTTCGGGATAAAGGAGAGCGTGGCTTCATTGATCTGGGTCGCGGCCTGGAAGATGCTGATGATCAGGCCGATGATCAGTGCCACCAGCAGCAGCGGGGCGGACACCATCAGCGTGACTTCCATCGCGTTGCGGCCCATCGTCATGACTGTTTCGGGAGTCATGCGGGCCTCCTAGTAGAAGCTCTGGGACAGTGAGCCCAGCAGCAGTTGCCAGCCATCGACCAGCACGAACAGCATCAGCTTGAAGGGCAGCGATATCACGGCCGGCGACATCATCATCATACCCATCGCCATCAGCACCGAGGCCACCACCATGTCGATGATCAGGAAGGGGATGAAGATGGCGAAGCCGATCTGGAAGGCGGTCTTGAGTTCACTGGTGACGAAAGCCGGGATCAGGACCCGCAGCGGGATGTCTTCAGGGCCCTGCAGGGCCGGCGAGCGCGAGATCTTCACGAACAGGGCGAGGTCCGACTGGCGGGTCTGCTTGATCATGAATTCCTTCAGCGGCACCACGCCCTTGTCGAGCGCTTCGCTCATCTCCATCCGGTTCTCCTGCAGCGGCAGGTAGGCCTCGGTGTAGATGCGGTCGAAAGTAGGGCCCATCACGAAGAAGGTCAGGAACAGGGCCAGGCCCACCATCACCTGGTTGGGTGGCGCGGTCTGGGTGCCGAGCGCCTGGCGCAGCAGCGACAGCACGATGATGATGCGGGTGAAGGCAGTCATCATCAAGAGCGCGGCGGGCAGGAAAGTCAGCGCCGTCATTAGGATCAGCGTCTGGACCGGCAGCGAGAAGGCAGTGCCGCCGCCCGGGGCGGGGCGCGAGGTGAAGGCCGGGATGCCGGACTGGGCGAAGGCGGCGAGCGGCAGCAGCGCCAGTCCCGCCAGTCCCACCCACAGCAGGAGTCGTTTATTTCGCATTGCGTTTGTCTATCGTGTTCTTGAGCCAGTCGCCGAAGCTGGCGGCCGGCGTCGTGTGCGCGGCGAGTTGCGCATCATGTCCCTGCGCGCCTTCCTGGCGCGGCATGGTGGCCAGCGCATTCACGCGGCCGGGCGAGGCGCCGACGACGATCCACTGGTCGCCGACTTCGACCACCATGATCCGTTCGCGGCCGCCGATATTCAGGGCGCCCACCAGCTTGAGGTTCGCGCTCGCGCCCATCATGCCGCGCGGGCCGAAGCGCTTCAGTACCCAGGCCATGCCGAGCAGGAGCGCGAGCACCAGCACCAGGGCCAGGATGGTCTGCAGCAGGCTGCCGGCGCCGGGCGTGGCCGAGCCGGGCATGACCACTTGCGGCGGACGCTGGCCGGGAGCCGGCGTGGCGGCGGGGGCGGTGGTGGTCGCGGCAGGGGTGTCGGCAGCAGCAGGGACCGCTGGCGTCGCGGTGGTCGGGGCATCCGGGCCCGGGCCTTGTACCGGCGTCGAGATCGGGCCGGATGGTGCAGGGCGTGCCGGGGTGGCCGGGCGTCCGGCCGTGGTGGCGCCGCGGGGCAGGGGTTGGGTTTCGACGGAGGCGGGAGGCGTGACTGGAATGGGCGCGGTGACTTCTTGAGCAGTCGGTGCAACGCGGGGGGCAGGCTGTGACGCAACTGCCGGCGCTGCTGCAGGCGCGCTGACCTGTTGCTGGGCCGCCGGCGTTTGATCGGCGCCCACCGGCGCCGCGCACGCTGACAAGGGCAGCAACAGCGCCGCTGCCGCAACCCGTAGCGTGGGCAGGTTCCCTGCCCACGCGGTGATAGTTAGCGGCGGCATAAACGCACGGGCAGATCTGGCCAAGATTGAACGCGCGGGCGCAAAACAGTCCACTGGACTGTTTTGCCCCGCCCGCCCTACAACGTCGTCCGCCACCGGTCGCACAGCAGGATTGAGAGAATGCGGTGAAGCGACGTTGCGAGAGGTCATTTATTCAGTTTTCTGATCCGTTCCGATGGCGTAATAATATCAGTGAGACGGATACCAAACTTGTCGTTCACGACGACGACCTCGCCCTGGGCGATCAGGCAGCCGTTGACGAGCACGTCCATCGGCTCGCCGGCCAGGCCGTCGAGCTCGACCACGGAACCTTGCGCCAGTTGCAGCAGGTTCTTGATCGCGATCTTGGTGCGGCCAAGTTCGACCGTCAGCTGGACCGGGATGTCGAGGATGAAGTCGATATCGTTGGGCGTCTCGTTGCGCGTGCCCTTGTTCGAGAAATCCTTGAACACGGCAGCGGTCGGCGCGCTTGCTGCTTGCTGCTGCTGGCGTTCGAGCGCCGCCGCTTCGGCTGCGGCCTGCTCGGCAATCGCCGCGCCCCAATCGTCGAGGCCGTCCTGGTCATCCTGGGTATCAGACATCTTGCTCTCCTGTTGCCGGCACGCCGCCGGTCAATTCATTACGTGCTGCTATTAATTGCTGCCGCTATTGATGACTGCAATATCTTAGTGTTATTTGTTGAAGCTGTCGCTGTTGGCCAGCAGTTTCTCTACCTTCAGCGAATACTGGCCATTGAAGACGCCATAGCTGCATTCCATCACCGGCACGCCGTCTACCGTGGCCTGCAGGGTTTCCGGCACCGAGATCGGGATGACGTCGCCGATCTTCATGTTCAGGATCTCGTCGAAGTTGGCGCGGCCTTCGCCCAGCACCGCCACCAGCTCGACTTCGGCGACCTGGATCTGCTGCGTCATCAGGCGCACCCAGCGTTTGTCGACTTCCAGCGCCTCGCCCTGCAGGCTCGAGGTCAGCGCATCGCGGATCGGCTCGATCATCGAATACGGCATGCAGAAGTGGATCTGGCCCGACACCGAACCGAGTTCGATGGTGAAGGTGCACGACACCACGACCTCGTTCGGGGTCGCGATGTTGGCGAACTGCGTGTTCATCTCGGAACGGATGTATTCGAACTCGACCGGATACACCGGTTCCCACGACTTGCCGTAGGCCTCGAACACGATGTCCAGGATGCGCAGGATGATGCGCTGCTCGGTCTGGGTAAAGTCGCGGCCTTCCACGCGGGTGTGGAAGCGGCCGTCGCCGCCGAACAAATTGTCCACCAGCAGGAACACGAGGCCCGGGTCGAACACCATTAGCGCCGTGCCGCGCAGCGGCTTCATGTGGATCAGGTTCAGGTTGGTCGGGACCACCAGGTTGCGGATGAACTCGCTGTACTTCGAGACCCGCACCGAGCCGACCGACACTTCCGCGCTGCGGCGCAGGAAGTTGAACAGGCCCACCCGCAAATACCTGGCGAAACGCTCGTTGATGATCTCGAGCGTCGGCATGCGGCCGCGGACGATCCGCTCCTGCGTCGCCAGGTTATAGGTGCGTACCCCCGAGGTGTCTTCAGGCGCGGCAATGTCGTCCTGGTCGCCGTTGACCCCCTTGAGGAGGGCATCGACTTCTTCCTGGGAGAGGAAATTATCGGCCATGGTACGTCAAGCCTACTGGATGATAAACGAGGTAAATAGTACGTCCGTTACTTCCTGCTCGTCGCCTTCTTTCTCGAAGGGCTCGCGGATGATGGCCTGGATCTCGGCGGCGAGCTGCTGCTTGCCCTGCACGGTGCTGATTTCCGACGCCTTCTTGCCCGACAGGAGCAGCAGCACGCGGTTGCGCACGATCGCCATGTTGTCCTTGATCAGGGTGCCCTGTTCGGTGCCCTCGACCTGCAGCGTGAACTGCACCTGCAGGTATTGCTCGCCGTTTTCCGGCTGCAGGTTGACGGTGAACTGCTCGACCGGCACGTATTCGGGCTTGACCCCGGATTCTTTCTTTTTCTTCTTCTTGTCATCCTTGGCAGTGGCGCTTGCAGCCTCGTCGCCGCCCGCACTCAGGAAATACCAGCCCGCAGCGCCGCCGCCGCCGAGCAGCAGCACGGCCGCCACGGCAATGACGATCAGCTTTTTCTTGGAGCCGGCCGGAACTACGACGGCTGCGTCTGCTTTCGGGTCGGCCTTCATTTTCGGATTCGCTTTCAAGATGCCTCTTTACTGCCTAAAAGAATGGGTGCGTCATTATGGCATTATCGGTGGGAAGGGTAGGCCGGCAAGCCCCGAAAAGAGGGGATAACGGGCGGCAATCCCGGCGATAGTTGCTCGTAGGGTGGGCGGGTCTCCCGCCCGCGCGTTCAAATCACGTCAATGAACTCGCTCCGTGGGTTCGGCCGGGTTCGTTGAACGCGCGGGCGGCGAAGCCGCCCACCCTACGGCTTACGCAAACGTATCGACCATGCCATTGTCGCCGAGCATCACGGTCCGTGTAGCCGGGCGAGCACTGGCGTCATCGGCGGCAGCGAGCGTGCCGCCATTGTCGACGCCTGCACGGCCATTGCCATTCCCATTGCGCCGCTCGCCATCCTGGGCCTGCCGCTGTTCCTGCGTCCCCGCATCCACCGTCGCGTTACCCAGCATGATGCCGCTCTCGCTCATCATCTCGCGCAGGCGCGGAAGGGCGTTTTCGAGGGCCTGGCGCACTTGCAGTTCATTCGAGGAGAAGGCCACGCTGGTGCCTTCGTTGCTCACGTTCAGCACCACCTGCACCGGGCCGAGGTCCGGCGGGTTGAGCGTCAGGGTCGCGGCCTGCTCCTTGCCGACCATGTAGACGATGCGCTGGCTGACCTGGTTGTCCCAGGCCTGGGTGCCGACGCGCGCCGGGATGCGGTCGGCCGGCACGGCAGCCGGGGCCAGTGCCTCGAGCTTCGCGGCCTGGGCCTGCAGCTGGGTGGCGGCCGGGGCCGGCGCTTCGACGATGGCGGCGGCATCAACCGCAGCCTCGCGTCCGCCCTGCAGCGACTTCGGGTCGCCTTGCACGGCGGCCTGGGCGGTCTGCTGCAGGGTGCGCAGGTCGGCGCGCAGTTCAGCCGATTCTTGCGTCGTCGGCTGCACGCCGGTGGCGAGCGAGAAGCCGGCATCACCTTCGGTGGCGGTGGCCAGGGCCGGATCGCCCGTGGTCACGGCGACTTCAAGCGTGTCGAGCTTGGCAAACGCGGACTGCAGCGCAGCCAGCTGAACGTCGGCGCCGGTGGCGGCAGCGGTGGCTTCAGCGGCTACCGGTACGGCGACGGCAGCTGCCGGCTGCGCCAGGCTGGCCATGAAGGCGAGCATGTCGGTCACCGGGCTGGCTGCGGCCTCGGCTGCGGCGACAGCGGCCGCGCTGGCCGATTCAGCGGCAGCTGCCGCGTCTTCCGTGCCCTCGGCTTTCGCAGGCGCGCCCGACTGGGCGGTTGCAGGCGCATCGGCTACGGCTTCGTTCTGTTTCGCAGGTTCGCGCGCGGCGGCCTTCGGGCCTTGCGCGGCCGGCTTCTCGGCGGCCTGCTGCCTGGCGGGCGCAGCCGGCTTGTTCGCGGAAGCAGGGCTCGGCGCCGGCATCGGTGCGCCGGTAATCTTGCTAGGTGCTTGCTGGCGCTGGGCGATTTCGCGCGACAGCGTGGCGCCGAACTGGCCCGCATTCGGCGCCTGCACGCCGGCAGCGGCATTGCGCTGCGGCTGCGCCAGCGCGTTGGCGCCGGAGACCTGGAACGGAAGGGGTGTCGTCTGCATCGTCATATGCGTTTGGGCCTAAATCGGCGGTGAATCAGCGTTGTTTGTAGCGGGCGCCACGGGCTGCGTGGTCGTCCATCAGTTTCTGGTCGCGCTTGTTCTCGATCGCCAGCGCTTCGCTTGCTGCGCGTTCGTTCAGGGTGCGGTAGGACAGGCGCTTGCGCTCGCTTTCCTGCCAGGCTTTCTTCTCGGTATCCGCCTTGTACTGCGCATGCTTGATCACTTCGCGCTGGCCTTGAATAGCGTTGTCCAGCTTGCCGATGAAGGCCACGAAGTTCTGGTACGAGAACGGGGTGATGCCTGCCATCTGCGCCGCGTCGAGCTTGCGCACGTATTCGTCGCGGTAGCCGTCCAGCATCACCAGCTTCTGCTCGCCTTCCTCGACCGCCTTCAGGGCCGCACCGAGTCGCTTGGCAATCGCGTCGGAGTCGCGCTGCGCAAGGTCGATCAGGGTAGTTAATGCGGATGCTTGGGCCATAAAGGTTCACAATTAATGAGCACAGTATAGTTCCGCCCGGCATCCTTTCATCTTTAGAATAGAGAGGTCAATTGCCCCAAACTCTCCAGCATGGTGGCGTTGTCGTGGATTTCCTGGCACAGGAAATTTTCGATCTGGTCATTCTTGGCGATGGCCTGGTCGAGCACCGGGTCGCTGCCGGCGGCGTAGGCGCCGACGCTGATCAGGTCGCGCGAGCGCTGGAAGCGCGAGTACAGCTGCTTGAGCTTGCGTGCGGCCAGCTGGTGCTCGTGGGTGGTGATGCCGTGCATGGCGCGCGAGATCGACTGTTCGATGTCGATCGCCGGATAGTGGCCGGCCTCGGCCAGGTGGCGGTTCAGCACGATGTGGCCGTCCAGGATACCGCGCGCCGCATCGGCGATCGGATCCTGCTGGTCATCGCCCTCGGACAGCACGGTATAAAAGGCCGTGATCGACCCGCCGCCCTCCAGCCCGTTGCCGGCGCGTTCCACCAGCACCGGCAGCTTGGCGAACACCGAAGGCGGATAGCCCTTGGTGGCCGGCGGCTCGCCGATCGCCAGGGCGATCTCGCGCTGCGCCATCGCGTAGCGGGTCAGCGAATCCATGATCAGCAATACGCTCTTGCCCTGGTCGCGGAAATGTTCGGCAATGGCGGTGGCATAGGCCGCGCCCTGCAGGCGCAGCAGGGGAGGGGAGTCGGCCGGCGCGGCCACCACCGCCGAGCGGGCCCGGCCTTCCGGCCCCAGGATCTGCTCGATGAATTCCTTTACCTCGCGGCCCCGTTCGCCGATCAGGCCGACCACGATCACGTCGGCCGTGGTGTAGCGCGCGATCATGCCCAGCAAGACCGATTTACCGACACCGGTACCCGCGAACAGGCCCAGGCGCTGGCCGCGGCCGACCGTCAGCATGGCATTGATCGCGCGCACGCCCACGTCCAGGGTGTCGGTGATCGGCGCGCGGTCGAGCGGATTGATCGGGCGGGCGTTCAGCGGCCCGACTTCGTCGGTGCTGAGCGGACCCTTGCCGTCGAGCGGGCGGCCGGCGCCGTCGACCACGCGGCCCAGCAGCTGCATGCCCACCGGCAGGTGGCGCGTACGGTCGCTCGGACGACGGCGCGGGTGCTGCACGCTGCCGGGTTTCGGCAGTGCCGATTCGACCGGAAACACGCGCGCGCCGGGCACCACGCCTTCGACGTCGCTCTGCGGCATCAGGAACAGGCGCTCGCCTTCGAAACCGACCACCTCGGCCTCGATGCGGGTGCCGTTGGGCATCGGGATGGTGCAGGCGCTGCCCACGGCCAGCTTCAGGCCGACGCATTCCATCACCAGGCCGGCCACGCGCGTGATGCGGCCCGAGACTTGCATGGGTTCGGCGAAGCCTACCAGCGAGTCGCAGTCTTTCAAGAACGATTTCCAGCGGGCGGTGTGGCGGTCGGCGGTGTGATTCGTCATCGGTTGATCAATGTAGGGTGGGCGGGGTTATTCATGCCGGGGGCATGGATAACAAACGCCCACGCGGTGATCGCCGAAATTAATTATGTCGCGGTGGTTCCGGCGGAGGTTGAACGCGCGGGCGGCGAAGCCGCCCACCCTACGAACCCATCCAGTCGACATTGGATTGCAGAGAGTGGGTCAACCGCCCCCAACGCGCCGCAGCCTGCGCATCGATCTGGTTGCTCGCCGTATCCACCTTGCACCCGCCACGCGCCATGCCGATATCTTCCGCAATCCGCCAGCCACCCTTGATCAGCTCCTGCCCCATGGCGTCGCGCACGATCTCGGCGTCCAGCGGGTTGAGCGTCAGCACGGCCGGCTGGGCCAGCACCGGCAGGTAGCCGATCGCTTCCTGCACCACCGGCAAAATCAGTTCGGGACGCACCTCGAACGCCGTGCGCACCATGCCGCGCGCCAGGCGCAGGGCCAGTTCCAGCACGTCGTGGGCGATGGTTTCGTCGGCCTGCACCACGGCGTCGCTGAAGGTCGCGGCAATCGAGCGCAGGTGTTCCAGCTCGGCGCTGGCTTCCAGCTGGCCGGCGGCGGCGCCGTCGGCATAGCCCTGGGCCTGGCCCGCAGCCTGGCCTTCAAGCAGGCCTTCGGCATAGCCTTCGGCGCGCGCCTGCTCGCGGATCGCTTCCAGTTCTTCAGCGGTCGGCATCGGCACGTTGCGCACGATTTCACCCGCATCCACGTTCACCGCAGGGGCGGCCGGCGCGGCCGGCGGCGCCATCGCGGCGCGGCGCGCGACCGTGCTCGGGCGCTCGTCGCCGAACGAGGTCATTTCCCAGCGCTGGTAGGCGCTTTGCTGTTCCTTAGGAATCATCAGACGAAGGAATCCTCACCTTTACCACCCAGCACGATCTGGCCTTCGTCGGACAGGCGGCGCACGATCTGCAGGATCTGCTTCTGCTGGGATTCGACCTCGGACAGGCGCACTGGACCTTTTGACTCCAGGTCTTCGCGCATCATCTCGCCCGCACGCTGCGACATGTTCTTGAAGATCTTATCGCGCAGGTCTTGCGAGGCGCCTTTCAGGGCAATGATCAGCATCTCGGACTGCACTTCGCGCAGCAGCAGCTGGATGCCACGGTCGTCGATGTCGATGATGTTATCGAACACGAACATCTCGTCCATGATCTTCTGCGCCATGTCGTTGTCGTAGTTCTTGATGTTGTCCATCACGGCCGATTCCTGCTCGCCGCTCATGAAGTTCAGGATCTCGGCAGCGGTGCGCACGCCGCCCAGCGACGATTTCTTGATGTTCTCGTTACCCGACAGCAGCTTGGTCAGCACGTCGTTCAGCTCGCGCAAGGCGGCCGGCTGCACGCCGTCGAGCGTGGCGATACGCAGCACCACGTCGTTGCGCAGGCGTTCGGTAAAGTTCGCCAGGATTTCGCAGGCCTGGTCGCGCTCGAGGTGGACCAGGATGGTGGCGATGATCTGCGGGTGCTCGTTGCGGATCAGTTCGGCCACCGACGGCGAGTCCATCCACTTCAGGCTTTCAATGCCCGAGGCGTCCTTGCCGCCCAGGATGCGGTTGAGCAGCACGGCGGCCTTGTCGTCGCCCAGCGCCTTGGTCAGCACCTGGCGGATATATTCGTCGGAATCCAGGCCCACGGTCGAATGCAGGTTGGTCTCCACGACGAAGGCTTCCAGCACCTTCACCACTTCGCCATGCTGCACGGCCTTCATTTGCGCCATTGCGCCGCCGAGTTTCAGCACTTCGCGCGGGCCCAGGAATTTCATCACTTCGGCAGCTTCCGCTTCGCCCAGGGCCAGCATCAGGATCGCTGCCTGCTGGATGCCTTCTTTATCCTTGTCACTCATTTGTACCCAACCATGCTTTGACGACGTTAGCCACGATACGTGGATCCTTGCGGGCCAGTTCCTGCGCCATCACCAGGTTGGCGCGGTAACCCTGGTTCTGGCGTTCCACTTCCTGTTCTTCCATCTCTTCCTCGACCGCCACGGCCTGGGCATCGGCGGCTTCGGTGCTTTCCGGTTCCGGTTCCGGCGGCGGCGCCGTGGCTTCATCGAACTTCTTGATCGCCGGGCGCATCAGCGGCAACAGGATACGGTAATACAGGAAACCGAGGATCGCGAACAGCAGCAGGTATTTGCCGATTTCCTTGGCCAGCGGCAGGTTGGCCGGGTCGCGCCACCAGTCGAGCTGCTGGATGGTGTCATCCGGGCGGTCGACGCCTTCGAACGGGGCATTGGTCACGTTCAGGGTGTCGCCGCGTGCCTGCGAATAGCCCATCGCCTGCTTCACCAGCTCGTTGATCTGGGCCACTTCGGCGGCGGCCAGCGGACGCACGATGATCTTGCCGGATTTCGGGTCCACGGTGCGGCGGTGGTTCACGACCACGCCCACGGTCAGGCGCTTGATGCCGCCCATCGGACGCTGCTCGTAGCGGATGGTCTTGTCGACTTCGTAATTGGTGGTGGCGTCCTTGCGCGTTGGGCCGCCAGCCGCCGCTGCGCCCGCGGCTGGCGGCTGGCCGTCGATCGGCGCGGTGGCCACGCCCGGCGGCTGGTTCGACAGCGCGCCCGGGATGCCCGAGGCGCTTGGGCCCGGCTGGCTCGACTCGGACGTCTGCTGGCTGCGGATGGCCTGCGGCTCCGGCGGCGAGTTCGGCTTGTACATCTCGGCAGCCGTATCGACCTGGGCGAAGTCGACTTCGGCGGTGGCTTCGGCGCGCACGTTGCCCTTGCCGACCAGCGGCACGATGATCGATTCGACCTGCTTGATGATGTTCTGCTGCACCTGCTCGACATACTTGAGCTGGGTTGCATCCAGGCCCTTGGCGCCCGGACCCTTGTTCGAGGTATCCGACAGCAAATTGCCGGTCTGGTCGACCACGGTAACATTCCCGACCGTCAGTTCCGGCACGCTGGAAGCGACCAGGTGGACGATGGCGCTGACCTGGCCCGGATCGAGGGCCCGGCCCGGCTGCAGGTTCAGCAGCACCGAGGCGGTCGGCTTTTGCTGGTCGCGCACGAAGACCGACGGTTTCGGCAGCGCCAGGTGGACGCGCGCGGCGCTGACCGAGCCCAGCGACTGGATCGAACGCGCCAGTTCGCCCTCCAGCGAGCGCTGGTAATTCACTTGTTCGAGGAACTGGGAGGTGCCCAGCTTCTGGTTTTCCATCAGCTCGAAACCGACGTTGCCGCCCTTCGGCAGGCCTTGCGAGGCCAGCTTCAGGCGCAAATCGTGGATCTGCTCGGCCGGGACCAGGATCGCAGTGCCGCCTTCGGAGAATTTGTATTGCACGCCCATCTGGTCGAGCGAAGCGGTAATCGCTCCGCCGTCGCGGTCGCTGTAGTTCGAGAACAGCACGCGGTATTCCGGGGCCTGGCTCCACATCCACAGCGCGATCATGATGGCAAGGACAAGCGCAATGCCGCCGCCAAGGGCGACGCGGCGCCCCATCGTGCTCTGGAAAAAGCCCTGGCGACCTGCGGCCGGGGTGTCGATCAAGTCTTCAGCAACTGCTGCCATGGTGGGTTGGTGTCCGGGATGGAGGGATTAGACGCATTATGAAGCCACAGAGCAACATTCAAACCTTGAAATAGGGGTGGAAAACCGTGCTTCTTCGAGGGAGGAACTTGGCTGCAGGCTGATATTCTGGAAGCCTGAATAAAGCGGTTGTATTTGACAGCCCTTGACCAGCAGGAGAAAGCAATGAGTATTGGCGGCATCGGCGGTATCGATCCAGGCCGGATCCAGGCGATGATGGAGCAATTGAAAGCTGCGGCGACCAAGCCGGCAGCGAGCCCGGTTGCGCCCGTCGGCCTCGGCGCACCAGGCGCCAGCCCCGCGGTTGCCAAGCTCGACTTCGCTGATGCATTGAAGACGACGCTGGAAAGCGTCAGCGCGACCCAGAAGGAGGCATCCGATTTGGGCAAGCGGTTTGCGATGGGTGATGATACCGTGAGTTTGTCCGACACCATGATCGCCATGCAGAAATCGAGCATCGCTTTCCAGAGTACGGTGCAAGTACGCAACAAACTCGTGTCAGCCTATCATGACATCATGAACATGCAGGTGTAAGGCGACTGTTTCTGCTGGCAAACTGATAGCATCGAACCGGCCGCAAGGCCGGTTGTGCATTGTGGCCTGGGCAATGCGAGACCAGTTATTGCTGTGCGATCTTTTCTTTTTCAAGGGAACCGATGCGTTGTACTTTTGTCGCCTTCTTGCTGCTGTGTTCACTGACGGCAAATGCCCAAGACCAGGCCGCTACCTTTCCCGCTGACACTGTCGCGCTAATCGATCGCGAACTTCCACACATGGACAAGGCCGTGGCCGAGAAGGACCGGGCCTGGTTCGGTCCCGCGCTCGAGCGTGCGCAAGCGGTGCTCGCGCTGTGGGAGAAGCGGCAAGGTCCCAAGGCGCAGCGCAATATCGATCAGTGCCGGGCTCTCGCTGCTGCACGCACGAGCGCGAAATAGGTTCCATGCGGTCTGGCGTGTCACCAGCCTGCCGGTCTCCCGGTTAAAATCGGCTGCCTGCAAACAGGCATGCATTGTCTCGTTCGACATGCGTCATTCCCGCCCGCGCGCGAGTGGCGAGCTCATCCTCATCCGAAAGGAACACCATGAAGTTTGCAGTTCAAGCCCTGCTCGGCGTATCGCTGCTTTCCGTCACTCCCGCCTTCGCCGCCGCGCCGGCGCCCGCAAGCCAGGCTGCGGCGATGACACCCGTCCACATCAAGGCAGTGCACGACCTGCTTGGCGCCATGCAGGCCGAAAAGGTCGTGCGCGGCGTTGCCGCCCGCAGCCGCTATCAAAGCGAAGCGCAGCGCAAGGCCGTGTTTGCCAAGCTCGACAAAACGCCGCCGGCAGTGGTGTACCAGCGCATGGCGGCGCCACTGGCGTCCGTCATTTCTGCCGATACCGCCACCGAGATGACCCGTTTCTATGGCACTCCCTACGGCAAGAAGGTCATCCATCAGAAGTACAACAGCGGCTCGCAGATCATGATGCCGGGCATGAAGCCGGTCGTCCCGCCGGAAGAAAAGAAGGAACGCAAGCGTGCTGCCTATGTTCAGGCGAGCAAGCAACTGGCGGAGGCCGAACCGGCGATCGAGCGAGAAGCGTTCAAGCTTCTGCAGATGATCAACAAGGAAAAGTAATGATGACGGTCGGTAAAGCGCATGCGGCCATGAACCCATTGACCTGTTGCTCGACTCGCTCTGCCTCGTTGGGCCGGGCAAGATGCTCGAGCACAACCTGGTGACGGCGCACGTTTGGTTGCAACATTCGAGGCGTCATACCACGTGGACGCGATGACGAACTGCTATTGCTTGCATGAGCGCGGTGAGTACATACCGAGTGATCCGGCTGATCACGATCCTTATCCGCAAGAGCGGCAGATTCGCCATCGGGCATCGCAGACATAGCTGGAAAGGCTTGGCGTGTTATGACCGCTTCGGGTCGTTTCCTGCCGTTCGTACCAACCGTGACCTCCCTCAACGGCAACCTGATATGCTGCGCCGAGCGGGCAGGTTCGGCCTGCGACAGACCTTAGCGTGAACAAGCGCGCGACCAAGATGAAAGAGTGTGAATGAGTGCCACAGAAAAAACTATGATTGCTGAGTTAGCGTTCCAGCTTGGCAAGGTGACAAGACATGCAGTCGATAACATGGACGCTAAGGCCAGCCCGGTCGAGCTGACAAAGATCGCAAATGACTTGCTGGAAGCAGGACATGAGAAAGTTGCCAACGACTTGCTCATGCTGTTCGTAGCGGGCTTTGAGGAGGGCATTCCTCCTGAACGACGAACTGATCCAGAAAGTCGCTCGTAGGCAGATCGATAGATTGTTGCTTCTGCTGTCGGCCAAATGGTGAGATTTGGTAAATAACAATGGATCCGATCTTCTGATCGAGAACAAATTAAACGCAGTCGCGGAAGGTCTGCTTTGGTCGAAAGCAGACCGCCGGACAGCCGCCGCCCGTCGAAAGCATCACGCTGTCGCTCAACGGGAAGCGGGCTCCGGATCTACCTAATCGCGGCCCCGGTCACGGCCTCGTCGACCATCATGGTGCCGTCGGTCATGCCTGTGCCCATCGCGGCGATAGTCTCCATGACGGTTGCCACCGTAGTAGCCGAGGCCAAGGTTCAGCTCCACGGGCGAACCGTAATAGCCGGAGTAGCCACTGTTCCCGTAATAGGGATCATAGCCAGAGTAGCCGGAGGGCGGCCCATACACGGCGCATCCCCCGAGCCCGGCAGCGAGCAGCAGTCCCGCTGCACACCGTGTCAACATTCGTACGCTTCGGATAGTCATCTCCACCCCCATTAGCTTGGCTTCAGCCCAGTCTAGGCTTGCGCCGCTGGGTTTCAATCGAAGTTACGTTTGCTAACGCCTGACCGTCCCGGTCGTTCCCGCCAGCCTACCCCGCGACCGCGACCACACGCGCTTCCCGCGTCGTCGGCACATCGGCAGCGCTGGCGCGCGATTCCGGCAGCTGCCCATCGAACTGATACCCACTCGCCTCATGCAGCTCCCACGCCCCTTCACCCAGCAAGCGCAGCACATGGGTATGGTGGCGCAGTACTGCCGGCCGGTGCGCAATACTGATCAGGGTGGTCCCGCTTTCACGCAGGCGCGCATACAGCGAGGCTTCGTTGCTGCTGTCGAGCGCACTGGTCGCTTCGTCCAGGATCACGATGCGCGGTGCGTGCACCAGCACGCGGCCGAAGGCCAGGCGTTGCTGTTCGCCGACCGACAACAGCTTTTCCCAGTCCTGCTCGGCGCCCAGGCCGCCGACGCGCTCGGCCAGGTGGGGCAGGTGGACCTGCTCCAGGATATCCAGCAGCTCCTCGTCGCCCAGGTCGGACTGCGCGCTCGGGTAGATCAGCTGGCTGCGCAGGGTGCCGTGCTGCAGGTAGGGCTGCTGGGGCAGGAAGAAGAAATCTTCCGCAGGCGGATGGTGGATCGCGCCGCTGCCGGTATGCCACAGCCCCGCGATTGCGCGCAGCAGCGAGCTCTTGCCGCAACCGCTGTCGCCGGTGATCAGGAGCGCGTCGCCCGGCCTCAGGGCCAGGCTCAGCTCCTTGATCAGCACACGCTCGGAGCGTGGCGGATGCAGGGTGAGGGCATCCAGCGCGAGACGCTCGCCCGGATGGCGCTGGATGCGCGGATGCTTGATGTCGGCATCAAGCTTGGGTTCCGCGTCGGGCAGCACCAGCCTGGACAAGCCCTGCAGGCGGTCGATGCCCGCCACGAAGCGGCTCAGGCTCTCGAAATTGTCGACGATGACGCCCACCGCAGCGAGCACGGCAGTAAATGCCCCGGCTGCCTGGATCGCCCGGCCCACTTCGAGTTCGCCGGACAGGACGCCCTGGGCCAGGATCACGAAGGGCAGCACCAGCGTGAGCTGGCTGAAAGTGCGCTGGAACAGGTTGAGGTTGCGTTGCTTCTTGATCAGGCGGGCGAAGTTCTGGATTACCTTGTCGAACTTGCTGTCGATGTGGGCGCGCTCTTGCTCCTCGCCGCGGTAGAAGGCGATCGACTCGGCGTTTTCGCGCACGCGCATCAGGCTGAAGCGGAAGTCCGCTTCCAGCCGCAGCTGCCAGAAGTTCAGGCGGATCAGCGGGTTGCCGAAGACGTAGAGGGCGATCGCGGTACCTGCCAGCGCGTAGACCGCCAATACGCCGACCAGCAGGTGCGAGATCGACCACAGCACGGCGCTGAAGGCGACCAGCTGCATGATCGAGCCGAGGAAAATCAAGAGGAAGTGGATCGACCTGCCGGTGAAGGTGTTGATGTCTTCGCTGATGCGCTGGTCGGGGTTGTCGATCTCGCTGCTGGAGCCGAGCTCGTAATATTTGCGCCCCTTCAGGTAGCTGTCGAGGAAACGGCTGGTGAGCCAGCGCCGCCAGTGGTTGGCGAACAGGTCGCGCATGTAGTAATAGAAGGCGTAGATCGGGATCGCGAAGGCCAGGATGGTCAGGCAGGCCCGCACCGATCCCCAGAATCGGCCGCCGTCCTTGCCGGCCAGCGCCGAGGTCATCTCGCCGGCCTCGTTGTTGAGCATGACGGCGAACTTGGTCTCGACCAGCATCAGCACGATCAGGAGCGACAGCAGGAACCACGCCTTCTTTTTTTCTTCTTCCAGCCAGTAGGGCTTAGCGACACTGACGAATTGCTTCCATGCAGCGAGGGACAAGGGCGCCCGGCGCCGGTTCTTGGTGGCGGCCGGAATGTCGTTCGTCGCGGCGTTGGTGCTGGCAGGGGTAGGCATGGTTCAGTTTCGGTAAAGCTGCAGTAATCGGCCAGTGGTCGAGCTCATGGAATCGGGCAATGGATGCGCCCCGTCACACCTCAAGCATATCCCTGGCCAAGAGTTCGTTCTGTGCGGAAACGGACATAGCAGGCGTTGCCTTTTTGGGACAAAACCGGCTGGAAAACGTAGGGTGGCCGGATTTTCCGGCCGCGCGTTCAACTCCGGTGTGATTTGCCGCTGTGCATCGGTGACCTGAACGCACGGCCGGCGCAGCCGGCCACCCTGCCGCCAGGGGAAGCGGAACAGCAACGTGGCCAGGGCGACGCTTGCCTCAGGCAGCGTTGACAGCGCCCAGCAGCAGTTGGGCGTCGATGGGCTTGACCAAGTGGCGCTTGAAGCCGGCTGCCAGGCTGCGCTGCTCGTCCACACGTGCAGGGTGCCGGGAACCAGGACGCGGCGCAGGTGTGCCTTGCTGGTTTTCATCCCATCGTTGGCCTTGCCAAGCTCGGCCTTGCCCATCAGCGTACCGCCGCGGTCGTGGTAGAACTCGACGTCGTCGGCAAGGAAGGCATTTATCGCAGCCGGATCACGGCGGCTATAGGCGTCCCAGTAAGAGGCGTCGGCCTTGCGCACTGCGGCTTCCCAGCCTGGCGTGGCAGGAGCGGCGCAGGCGGCGCCCATGCATGTTGCGAGAAGAAGGAGGGGCAGGGCAAGACGTTTGAAAGCATGCATGGCATTCGGCGGCGAAGGCGAATAAGGCCAAGCCTACCGCCATACATGATTGCAGAAAAGTAATTTTTACCTACGCCGCCTGCGCTTCCTTGCGCTGGAAGGTCATCGGGACGCTGCCATCGCGCGGCGCCGGTTCCGGCAGCAGCATGGCGAGCGTGTGGCGGTCGAGCTCGGCGAGGTAGGCGGCGGTGGCGTTGGTCAGCACGCCTTTGAGCGCGCAGGCCTTGACCAGGCCGCAGGGATTTCCGCCCGGGTCGAAGCACTCGGCCATGTAGAAATCGCTCTCGCTCTGGCGCACCACGGCGCCGATATTGATTTCGTCGGGCCGGTGCGCCAGCCGGAAACCGCCGTTGCGACCGCGAATGGTCTCGATGACGCCATTGCGGCCCAGCTCGTGCACCACTTTCATGAGGTGGTTCTTGGAGATGCTGTGCAGGTCCGCGATTTCCTGGATCGTCACGAGCCGGCCGGGATTGCTGCCGAGGTGGAGCAGGGTCCGCAAGGTGTAATCGGTGAAGGAAGTCAGGCGCATGATCGGCCAAGTATATCGCATACGCCCTTATACGGAGGGGCCCCTGACGCCGGAGAGACACTTTAACCAGTTTTTACATATCATTGCTTGCCTTGCCGGCGTTGTCGTTTCAATATGGGAGCTAGCCGCGCCATTGCCGCTGCCCTACGCAGGAGCATGCACATGCAACCGAATCTATTCGCCGTCCACATCATGCACGCCGACCCGATCATGACCGTTGGTATGCATGCCGTTTTGTCCGGGAATCCCGGCCTGCGCGTCAGTACCCAGCTGGGACAGCCGGAGGCCCAGAGCGTTGCGCGGGTGCTCATTACCGACTACGACGCCGGCATCGCCTTGGCGCGCCAGCCCGCCGGCAAGTCCGCGGTAGCCGGGCCGCCGCCCGGGGTGCTGGTCGTTACGCAGTTCGACAAGGAGTGGGAAGTGCGCCTGGCGATGGATGCCGGGGTGTCGGGCTACCTGCTGCAGTCCTGCGCACCGGACGAACTGTCGCACGCGGTCGGCCTGCTGGCGCGCGGCCAGCGCTACCTGAGCGAATCGATGACGCGCAGCGTCGCCGACAGCCTCACGCGCGAAGCGCTCACCGGGCGCGAGACCGACGTGCTGGAGCTGCTGGCGCAGGGCTGCTGCAACAAGTCGATCGCACGCAAGCTGGGGATCGGGGTCGGCACCGTGAAAACCCACGTCAAGGGCGTGATGAGCAAGCTCGATGCAACGGCGCGCACCCATGCGGTGGTGGTGGCGACCCAGCGGGGGCTGATCCGGCCGGGAGGCGGGGCAAGTGCCGGGGCCTAGAACCGACGATTCGCGGCAATTCACGGGCAGTTCAACCACCGCCGGAACTGCCGCGATTTATCATCGTCAACCTGTCACCGCGTGGGCAGGAAACCTGCCCACCCTACGATTCGCGGCAATTCACGGGCAATTGTGAATTGTCCGGCATGCTCCTATTCACGCGGCGATCAGCTACTCACCACCCATTCACCCTCGCGCAAGTACGCAACCCGGCTCTTGCCCGCATTCTTCGCCACATACATGGCCGCGTCGGCGCGCGACAGCAGGGTGTCGGCGGTATCGCCCTGCAGGTAGTGCGCGACGCCGATGCTGGCGCCCAGTTCAAGGCGGCCTGCGACCCCGGCATAGGGCTGGCCGGCAGCCTCGAGGATCTTGCGGCTGACCTCGATGGCGTCGTAGGACAACTCCGGGACGTGGTCGAGCACCACCATGAATTCGTCGCCTGCCAGCCGCGCCACCAGGTCGGTGCGCCGTACCGCGTGTTCCAGGCGGCGGCCGAATTCGATCAGCACGGTGTCGCCGGTTTCATGGCCGAACATGTCATTCACCGCCTTGAAGCCGTCGAGGTCGATGAACAGTAATACCAGCGGGCGCGGAGCCCGCGTTGCGGCCTCGATCGCATGCTGCAACTGGCTCATGAATTCATAGCGGTTTGGCAGGCCGGTGAGAAAATCGTGGGTGGCACGGTAATGCAATTGTTCGGTCATTCGGCGCTGTTCGGACACGTCGCGCAGGAAGGCGTGGAAATACTGTTCACCCGCGAAGGGGACCACCCCGACCGTGACTTCGACCATGATTTCAGAGCCGTCCTTGCGCAAGGCCGGCACCTCGACCCGCTTTTGCCGGGCCTGTTCGCGGCCATCGCGCAGGAAGGTGCTCACTCCGTCGAGATGGCGCTGGCGCAGCCGCGGGGGTGTCAGCAGCTCGCTCATCGGCTGCCCGATGGCTTCCTGTGCCGACCAGCCGAAGGTGGTCTCCGCCTGCTTGTTCCATTCAGTAATGATGCCTAGCTCGTTCATGCCGAGGAAGGCGTCGTTGGCGTTATCGATGAGAAGACGGATTTTTTGTTCCTGGCTGCGCAGCCTGTCCTCGTTCTCCATCTGGGAAGTGACGTCCCGTACCGTGCAGTACAGCAGGCTGTTACCCGCCTCGCGCGTATTCCATTCGAGCCAGCGGTAATCACCTCGCCGGTCGCGAGAGCGGTTGCGGAAGCCTTTTGCCAGTCCTCCCTGGCGCACGGCCGCGGCTTCGGCCCGGGTGCGGGCGACATCGTCGGGATGAACGTAGTCGATGAAGGGGCGCGAAGTCAGTTCTTCCGCAGTCCACCCCAGGGTTTCAGTCCACGATGGATTGACCTGGACCAGGAAGCCGCGTCGGTCAGCAATGGCAAGCAGGTCAGGCGACAGCGCAAAGAAGGCCTCGCGTTCGGCCACTGCCTGCTTTTCCTGCGTAATATCGATGACCTGCGCAAGGAAACATTCAGGACGGCCGGCAACGTCGCGGGTGAGTGACACAGTGAGAAGGCCCCACATGATGTCCCCGTTGGCTTGGCGATAGCGTTTCTCGAGGTGGTAGCAGTCGATTTTCTCGGCCAGGACCTGGTTCATCAGCCCCAGGTCACGCGGCAGGTCGTCAGGATGCGTGACGTCCTGGAAGGTCCGCGCCATCAAATCGTCGCGCGCGTAACCCAGCATACGGCACAGCGCAGGGTTAACCTCCAGCCAGCCGCCATGCAGCCCAACCAGCGCCATACCAACGGCGGAATGCGCAAACGCGCTGAAAAAAAAGTTGGCGGCCGGGGAATGCATGGCATCTCGATACCTGGGATAAGGTACCGCTAGTGTAACTGAATTAGTGATCGTTAATAAAAAATCACCTATCAGAACTACCAGGTTCGACGCAGCAGGGAAGTCACCACCATGATGCTGCGCCTAGCTCAGGCCAGGCCGGCCAGGCGCGCATTGCGTTCGCGTTCGAGCTTGGTGATATACCGCTGCACGCCCGCCATGCCGCCACGCGAGATGTCGATGAATCGCAGGCCGAGACGGCGGTTGGATTTGTTGTTCAACAGGGTGATGTCGAGCGAATTGCGCACCTGCAGCGTCACGGTGACCGGTCCGATCTCGGGCAGTTCGATGCGGCAGTTCGGGAAGTCGGCGCCGATCGTGGTGTCGAGCTGGAGCTTGTTGTCGAGGATGGCGATGCCGCCGCAGCTGATGTCGTGCAGCGGGAATACGGCGGAACTCGCGCCCGTGCTGATGGCGAGCTCGGGTGGCAGCGGGATGATCGCGCGCACCGGGTTCGACACCGGCGTCTCCATCCGGTAATACTCGCGGCGCTGCAGGCGGATCAGGGTCGCGGGGATATCCGCGCGCAGCGCGTCCCTGCCCTCGAACTGGGTCGGGCGCAGCTCGTCGGCCGTGAACAGGATGCGGATCTTGTCGAGCGAGGTCTCGCAGCGCACCTCGCCAGCGGCGACGATGCGGTCGTTCTGGCTGCGGTCGATGGAGCGGTCGAGCACCATGGTGTTGGTGTCGGGATCGACCTCGAGGATCGAGGTGACGCAGACATCGGCCTCGCCCTTGACCAGCATGCGGATCAGCTGGTGCTTCTCGCCGATCTGGCGCAGCAGCGCCACGATTTCACGGCGCGACTCCACCTCGTAGTCGTGCCAGTTTTCCAGTTCCTGATTATTCATTGCTTATACCGGCGTTCGCCGCGTCGTCCAGGTTGAGGTGGGGCGTCGGATCCGGCGGGGACATTGGGGTCCCATGCTTTTGAGCCGACTCAATATGATATAGCCATGCCAACAGTTCCGCAATTGCGCGATACAGGGCAGGGGGGATCTCACGGTCGAGGTCCACGCCCATCAGCAGCTGGACCAGCTCTTTCGACTCGTGCACGAAGACCCCGGCCTCGCTCGCGCGGCGCATGATCTGCTCGGCGACCAGGCCCTGGCCCTTGGCCACGACCCTGGGCGCCGCGTCGCCGGCGCCATAGGCGATCGCGACGGCGTTCTGGCGCCGCTTCGTGTCCTTGCCGGTCATCCTGCCTGCTCGTCCGCCTGGGGGCGGGGTCCGGCATCGGATGCAGGCGCGCGTACCTCGAAGCCGGCCAGCTGGGTGCCGGCCGCATCCAGCGCGCCGGCCAGGCTCCCCATGTGCTGGCGCAGCAGGCCGGCGGTGGCCTCGCTGCCGGCGGCAAACTGCACCTGCAGGCGCCCGCCGCTGAAGCTCAGGCGCGCGTCGAGTTCGCCGAGCTCCGGGAAATGCAGGCGCAGGCGGCTGTGCCAGGACGCTTCCGCTTCGTCGGCGCCGTCGTGACCTTCGTGCGTATCACGGGCGACTTCCAGCTGCATCGGCTGGCCCGGCCACAAATTGCCCTGCCACGCGAGATGAGCCTGTTCCTGGGTCGCCAGCTGCAGGTTGATGAACTGGGCGGTGGCCGGGTCGAGCGGCGACTGGCGCACGCCTTCGCGCGCCAGCTGCTGCTGCGGTTCGGCATTGAGTTCGGCGAGGCCGCGGGCGCCCTGCGCCCATTCGGCGACATGCGATTCGTAGAACAGGCCGCTCTTGCCGACCGCCTGTTCCAGTCCTTTCGCGATGCTGGCGGCATCGGCACCGCTGGCCGCCACCAGCGGGGCGCGGCCGACCAGCGCCGTCATCGGCGACTCGGCACTCAAGGCGGCGGCCAGCACGCCGCCGATGGTCTTGCCGGCCTGGCTCAGCGTGGTGGTGTTGGCCTCAAAGCTGCCGAGCAGTGCACCGGCGCCGGCCGCGGTCGCCTGCAGCAGGGCGGCGGTGCGTCCGGCCGCGGCGGCGCCCTGGGCCGCGCCGCCTTCGCGCATGGCGAGCGGCGCCTTGTCTGGGTCGGTGCCTTGCGGCAGCGGCGGGCCGGCTTCGGAAAACACCGGCGTGGCGCCTGTGCCGACCTGGAAGGTAGGGCGCGGGGAGACCGACAGCAGGGTCAGCGGCACGTCTGCCCCGACCTGGGCGCCTGGCGGCAACTGCATGCGGGCGGCGATGTTGGCGACCTTGACGACGAAGCTGCCGTCGGCCAGCTTGGCCAGGACTTCACCGTGGAGTGCCTTGCCCAATTGTGGAGCGAGGGCGCGCGCGAAGGCTTGCTGCTCGCGCGGGTTGGCTACCTGATCGGCCGGGATGACCGGGCCGGTGCGCACGACGGCAGAGACGAGGTCGCGCGGAAGCATGCTCTACAAAAGGCCTTGCGGCCCTAGATACCGTAGGCGCGGGCGACGCGGCGTTCGGTCGAGGTGTTGCTGATCAGGGCCGACAGGCGCGCCATCCACGGGGTGGTGAGGTCGCGGATCTGGCGGTCGGCGGCAAGCATGCGGCGGATCGCATCGACCTTCTTGACGCGTGCGGCGCCGGCCAGCGGCTGCGGCTCGTGTTCCTTCAGCTGGCGCACGTGCAGGGCGCACTGCTGCTCGAGCTGGGTCAGGCGGTCCCAATCGTTGTCATTGGCAGCGCGCAGCATCTGGTCGGTGATCACCGCCATGGTCTCGTACACGTCGACGATATCTTCGCTGGTCATCTGTGGCATGGTTCAGGCACTCATCAGGGTCGGTGCGCGCATTGGCGCAGGGGCGGCGGCGGCGGCGGCAGGCGCGGCGGCCAGCGGGTCGATCGCATTCCAGGCGTCGCGCAAGTCGGACAGCAGGGCGTGCACTTCTTCCAGGATCGCCGGGTCGTTGGACAGGTTGGCCTTGAGCAGGCGCGCGCTGATGTATTCGTACAGGGCGTCCAGGTTCTCGGCGATCTCGCCGCCAACCTTCTTGTCGAGCGCGGCGCGCAGGCCGTTGTCGACGATGTTGATGGCTTTCGAGATGGCGGCGCCCTTGGCGGCGACATTCCCGGCTTTCATGTTGCTGATGCCGCCCAGGATCGACACCAGGGCGCCGTCGTACAGCATGACGATGAGTTTGTGCGGGGAGGCGGACGCGACGCCGGTCTCGAGACCGACTTTCGCATAGGCGCCAACGCCGCGTTGCATGGTTCCAAACATCTTGTTCTCCAGGTACTGTGAGATTAGCCTGCGTTCGCGCTGAGCGCCGCAAGCTGCTGGGTCAGGTATGCCGAGGTCGATTGCATCGACATCAGGGCGCTGTCGAGCGCGGTGAACTGGGCCCGGTAGCGTTTTTCAATGGTTTCCAGGCGCGCGCTGAACCGGTCGCGCGCCGTAGCAATGGACTTGATCGAGATGTTCAACCCGTCGGTTTTGTTGGAGATAAGGCTGTCCTTGCCGACGAAGCCGGTGGCCAGGTTGGTCAGCTCGAACGCAAAGCCCTTGGAAAAATTGACGGTACCGCGTTCGCCAACCAGGCCGCCATTGATCGACACCTGGATGCCGTCTGCGGGCGAACCCGCGGCAGCGGTCAGCGCCTGGCCATTGCCGGTTGCGGCGACGCCCCCGATCGTGCCTTCGACATCCTTGCCGGCCTCTGGCGTGGCGCTGCCGAACACGATGTCGGGCGAGCTGCCGCTGACGCTGGCGATCGCCAGGTTCGAGGTCGAGCCGTATTTGCTCGAGGAGATCGACAGTCGCCCGTCGCCATCGACCTTGGTCTCGACCGTGTCGCCGGCGCCTGCGAAAGTGGTATTGCCATTCACCGCCGCGCGCAGCATGGCTGCCAGCTGCGCATTGGTGTAGGTGCCGGCGGCCAATGTGATGTCCTGGGTCTTCTTTTCGCTGACCGGGTCGGTCTGGTTGAGCGTGATGCGCCAGGTCGTGTTCGCGCCGATCGTGGTCGCTCCGCTCAGGGCGGCGGCACTGGTGAGCGTGCCCTGGCTGGCCAGGCTGGTGATATTGATGCCATAGGTGCCGGGCTTGGTGGCCGCGGACGACTTGTCGAACTTGATCATGCCGTCGGTAGCGCTGCCCACCGCCGCGAACAGGCCGCCGATCTCCGCATAGTTGTCGTTCACGGCCTTGTTCAACTTGGTCGTATCGACGGCCAGGCTGCCATCCCTCTGGAAGGTGATGCCGACCTGGCCGAGCGTGGTCAGCTTGCCTCCCAGGCCTTCGACCGCGCCGCCGAGCTGGCGCCGCAGCTGGCTCTGGATCGAGCGCACCGACGCGTCGCCCTGTAGCGCGCCGGCTTTCTTGGTTTCCGAGTTGTAGTCCGTGAGACTGGAAATCGTCTTGTTCAGTTCGTTGTAGGCCTTGACGAAATTGTTGACCGCCGTCGATATCGAGGCAGTGTCACGGGTCACGTTCAGGTTGGTGCTGCCGGTCGCGGTGATGTCCAGCGAGACGCCCTGCACCGCATCGGTGACGGTCGTGCTGCTGCTGCGGATGTCGATCCCGTTCATGTTGAGCAGGGTATCCTGGGCGGCGCTGGTCTGGGTCAGGCCCTGGGCGCCGGAGGGATCGTGGCCGAGCAGGGCGGCGATGGCCGGGTCGGCCGGCTGGCCGTCGGCGCCGTCGACGCCGATCTTCATCGACGATTTGGCGCCGGTCTTGTTCGAGGTCAGCACCAGGTGGTAGGGGTTGTCGCCGCCGTCCGAGACGATGGTGGCGGTCACGCCGATGTTCGCCTTGTTGATGGCGTCGCGGATGCCTTGCAGCGACTGGCTGCCGGCGTCGAGGGTCACCGTGCCGCTGGCCTGCGCGCCGTCCTGGGCAAACGCTGCGCCGCCGAGGTAGCTGCCGGCACTGCCGGCAACCAGGCCCGCTGCTCCCGGATTGCTGCCGCCGACCATGATCTGCTTGCCTTCGCTTGAGCTCAGGGTCACGCCGGCGGTGGTGGTCACGCTGGTGCCCGTGTTGGCCACGCCGGCGCCTTCGAGGCCGCCGGTGACGGCGCCGCTGCCGCCGATCGCCTCGAGCACGGTCAGGTTGGAGCCGTCGGCCGCGGTGAACTGCAGGCTGCCATCCTGGGCGTTGCCGGTGAAGGTGATATTGGCCGTCGCCAGCGCCGCGCTGACGGTGCCGCCTGCCAGCGCGGCATCGATACCGGCGGCATCGAGCGTGGCCCCGGTGCCGGCCTGGCTCGCGATTGCGACGCCGCCCACCGACAGGGTATAGCTGGCGCTGGCGGCGGTGGTGACCGGGCCAAAGCCGGCAAACAGGTTGGCCGCGCTGGTGGCAGTCCCGGCCTTGGCGGTGACGCCGGTGGTTTCGGTCTTGGCATTGATCGCTTCGGCCAGCTGGGCCGCGCTGCGGGTGGCCGCGCCGGTGGCGATGACGGTGCCATTGACCGACAGCGAACCGTTGCTGATGCCGCCAGTGGCGATCGATGGACCCAGCGCCGTGCCGGCCACGCCAAAGCTGCCGCCGCCGATGCTGCCGAACTGGAAGGTCAGGGTGGTCTTGGCGCCGCTGCCGATGGTGGCGCTCATGCTGGCGCGCCCGGCAGTGGTCAGGCTCTGGGCCGAGGCCAGTTGCGACACGTTGATGCTGTACTTGCCAGGCACCGCGCCGGTGCCGGCGCTGGCGCTCAACAGGTCCTTGTTGCTCGACAGTGAATTGAGGGCGCTGAAGGTCGAGGGAGAATTGAGCGAGGTCAGGGCGCCCTGGAAGCTGCCGACCGCGGCGTTGACCTTGGCCAGCGCGGCCAGTCGGGTCTGCAGCGCGCCTGCCTTCTTGTCGAAGTTGGCAAGCGGCGCCGCCTCGGCCTGCATCAGCTTGGCGATGATGCCGTCGACGTCGAGGCCGGAACCGATACCGGATGAACTGATGCCCACTTTGTTTCTCCCGTGAAAGCGATAATGTAAGTCATTATCGGCAGAAGCAAACCGGACTTAAGAGCGGGAAAGGTATCCCAATTCAAATAGTTAAAGATAGGGATGACAGGCAGACATCATTCGCCGGTTCGGGTGCCGGCGGCAGGCGTGGGAGCGCGGCGCGCGTTCCGGAAAGGAAGGCACGCCGGCTTGGGCAAAGCGGGTGAAACCAGTTCAGGCGGTCTGGCTGATCAGGAGGCCGCGCATCTTGTCGATGGACCTGGCGATCTCGAGCGCTTCGACCGACGGGATCTGGCGCACGACTTCGCGCGTGCCCTGGTCGATGATCTTGACGACGATTTCCTTGCTCTCGTCGTCGATCGCGAATTCCAGGCTTTGCAAGGTGGCGGCCATGCCTTCGTTGATCTTGCGGACGGCATCGTCGACCTGCTCGCGCGACGGCTGCTCGCGCGCCGGCGTCACGGCACCGGCGGCGTCGGCGTCGGCGGCTTTCACCGTATTGGCCGGCTGCGCGTTTTTCTGCTCGATCGCCGGGAGCGTGCGCTCCTCCAGCCGCGCCGCCACGGGTGAACCAAGAGATTGGATGTTCATGTGACTCCCTAGCAAAAATTCCCCGGCTGAATTTCTTCAGCCGAGGAACCGTTTTACAGCACGGATGGACTAGTTAGTCCGTCGATAATTAACCACGCAGCAGCGACAGGACACCGTTCGGCAGCGAGTTGGCCTGGGCCAGCATCGAGGTGCCAGCCTGTTGCAGGATCTGGCCGCGGGTCATTTTCGCGGTTTCAGCAGCGAAGTCGGTGTCGACGATGCGGCTACGCGATGCCGACAGGTTCTCGGTGGTCGACGACAGGTTCGAGATTGCCGATTCGAAACGCGACTGCAGTGCGCCGTATTCAGCGCGCTGGCCGTTGACTGCGCCCAGGGCTGCATCGGCAACCTTGATGGCCAGCTGTGCGCCTTCGAAGGTGCTCACGTCGAGGTTGGCGACCGACTTCAGTTCCGACGAGCCGGTCGTGCCGCCGCCGTCCAGGTTGAAACCACTGGCGTCGGTCACCGAGAAGCTCTTCTCGGAGTCCAGCACCAGGCGACCGACGGCGGTAGCGCCGTCGGCGCCTTCCGTGGCCGCTGGGGCAGCGACTGGCGCGCCGGTTGGACCGTAGGTACCCATGGTCGCGTCCGCAGCGGCATCGGCCGAGGTGTTCTTCAGCTTGATGTCGTTGCCTTGGGCGTTGGTCAGCTTCAGGCCGCCGTTATCCGCATCGTACGATGCGGTAACGCCGGTCTTGGCCGATTGGGCATTGAAGGCGCTGACCGCGGCGGCGTAGCCGTTCGAGTCGGCGGCGCCGACCGAGAACGAGACCGTGACCGCGGTGCTGTTGTCCGAAGTCAGCTCGAAGGAGAACGACTTGTTTGCGGTGGCCATCACCAGGGATTCGGTCTTGGCGCTTGCGGTGACGCCGGTTTCGCCGCTCGAATTGTTGATGGCCGCTGCGGTCGTCTTGGCAGAGTCGCCGGCGTTCACGGTGATGCTTTTCGAACCTTCCGAACCATTGATGGCCAAGGCGCCGGTAGTGACGCCATTGGTGGCTGCGGTGCCGGCCTGGACTGCACTGGCGTCAAGGCGGTTGTTGCCGTAGGTCGAGGTGCTGAAGTTCGAACCAGTCATCGAGATCAGCTGGCCGGCATTGGCGCCAACCTGGAAGTTCGCGGTGCCCATCGAGCCGTCCAGCAGCTTCTGGCCGTTGAATTCGGTGGTGTTCGAGATGCGGTTCAGTTCCGAGGTCAGCTGGGTGACTTCAGTCTGCAGTGCTTTACGATCGCTGGCCGAGTTCGACGAGTTCGACGACTGGACTGCCAGTTCGCGGACACGTTGCAGGATGTCGCCGGAGCTCGACAGGGCGCCTTCAGCCGTCTGGGCCATCGACACGCCGTCGTTCGCATTGCGGGTTGCTTGATTCATGCCGCGGATCTGCGAGCTCATGCGGTCCGAGATTGCCAGGCCAGCAGCGTCGTCCTTGGCGCTGTTGATGCGCAGACCCGACGACAGGCGCTGGATCGAGGTGTTCAGGGAAGCTTGCGAGGTCGACAGGTTACGCTGCGAGTTCAGGGATGCGACGTTGGTATTGATTACGGATGCCATGGTGTTTCTCCAGACTAGGTCTTTCAGGGGTGGGCTGCCTTGCCCTGTTCACTTTGGTGCGCCACGCTGTTCCGTGACGATCACACCGCTGTTGTTGCTGGTAACGTGCTTTGCGGCAAGAACTTGAGGGCTGGCACCCAATTAATTTCGCGTTTTTTTTCTCAAGTTCCTCTGGGCGATACGTCTAAACGACCGTGAATTTCCGAACTTTAGGGCAAAAAAACTTTTATTTTTCCTCTCAAGGACGCGAAAAAAACCTATCCGCCAGCCCATGGCGGCCCGAGAAGCGTGACGTCCTGGCAAGAAAGACTGACCCGCCGCGAATAATTTTTCTCCAGATGAGCCGGTGTGATGAACAAATGTTACGATTTTGTCGGGCGCTGCCCAATGGACGATAAAACGAACAACCGCAGTTCTTGCCCGGAGACAGAAATGAAGACGATTGCAGCAGGATGTGCCGTGTTGGCGCTGGCACTGGCGGGATGCGCCTCGGCGCCCGACACCGATCCAACGCCGACGATGGCGGAAGTCGCCGCCGACAGCTTCAATACGGCCGGTCAGGACGGACACACGATGACCGGTAGCCGCCTGACCAAGCGTACCTCGACCGACCGCATGCTCAAGGCGGTGGGCGCACAAGGCGCCAAGGACGAGATGCGCAACGCGCCACGGCCGGGCGCGCTCGTACAATAAGACCGGTTAATCTTACTCTCAGGCAGGTTAGCGCAGCTTAATTAGCGACCACGACCCGGTTCTTCCCGGTCTGCTTGGCCTGGTACATGGCGCGGTCGGCCCGCGCCATCAGGCTCTCCTGGCCTTCGTTCGGTACCCGCAGGGCGACGCCGCAGGAGAAGGTGATCAGCATCTTCTCGTTTTCGTACAAGAAGAAATGGCGTGTCAGCTCGCGCTGCACCCGCACCATCGCCGCCGCCGCCGCCTCGACCGTGGTCTCCGGCAGCAGGATCAGGAATTCCTCGCCGCCGAAGCGGGCGATCACATCCATCGAGCGCAGCGTGTCGCGCACCACCTTCACCAGGTGCTTCAAGGCGCCGTCGCCGGCCAGGTGGCCGTAGGTATCGTTCAGCTTCTTGAAATTGTCGAGGTCGAGGATCGCCGCGCACAGCGGCGTGTTGCGGCGGTCGGCGCGTGCACTCTCGCGTTCGTACACTTCTTCCAGGCCGCGCCGGTTCAGGCTGCCGGTCAGCTGGTCTTCGCGCACCAGCTCGCTCATATGCTGGAGTTCCGCTTCCAGCAGGCGGATGCGTTCCTCGGCTTCCTGCACCTCGCGGTGCACCGCCACCATGCGGTCGCGCGAGGCCAGCGCTTCGTCCTGCGCCAGGCGGGTCTCGCGCAGCACTTCTTCCAGCACGTCGTTGAGTTCGTCGATGTTGGCGGCCCCGCTGATGCGCTTCGAGAAACCGCCCAGCTTGGCGTGGTAGTCGCCGCTCGAGGCCGCCGCCGAACCGAGGCGGTCGATGAAGGTCATCATCATGTTCTTCACGGTCGCGCGCACGTCCGAGATGCTGTGCTTGAGCTGGCCCTGCTTGAGGATCACGTCCTTCAGGCTGCGGGTCGCGTCTTCCAGCGAACGGGTGTCGAGCGGGCCGGAAATCAGGTCCTGCACGGCGGCAATCTGGCCGCGCATCCAGCTGTCGTCGTCGAGCAGTTCGTTGACGTTATCCAGTAGAAGGCGGAACAGGCGCAGCAATAGTTCGCGCTGCTCGGACTGGTCGCCGCTGTGCAGCTCCACCTGGTAGCACAGCTGCTTGAGGCGGCTTGAAAGTTCACCGAGTTCCTCGCCGCGCGCCTGCTTGACGGCGCCGCCCAGCGTTTCGGCCTCCACTACCAAATCCTTGCTGCCGGCCAGCAGGGTAGCCAGGGCAAAGGCCAGAGAACGGACGAGCATGTCGCGCAGGTGGCGCATGTCCGGGTCTTCGTCGCCCATTGCCATCACCGGGGTGTTGCGGCGCAGGTGGCGTTCGGCCATCTGGCCCAGCGCCTGGGTATAGGTGCTCCAGTCGGCGGTCTTGGCGGCGCGCTGCAGGCGGCGGCCGTATTCGGAGACCTCGCCGGGCGTATCGGCCAACCGGCGCGCGAACGCTTCCAGCACGTCGGCTGCCGGGTTGGCGACCGGTGCCGGCGAGGCAGGTGGAACGCCCGCGATCTCATCATAGATGGCGCGGTAGGCATCCGGGGTCGGCGCAATGCGGCGCGTCGCCAGGCGCCGGAACGCTTCACGGGCGATATCGGCAGGGTTCTGGCCGGGGACGACAGGGGAGGGGGACGACGTGGTGGACATGGCTGTAATGACGCGGATTGCTGTTTGGCGTAATGATAAGCAACTTTCTTGCCAACCATCAATTAAAAAACAGTAACAAATCTTTCTGAGGCTAGATTCGCAACTCTGAAGGGTTCGGCGCTCCCTAGTACCATTACCTGTGATTCACCGCTAAACCGTAGGGTGGGCAGGGCATATCAGGCCAGTGGCCTGATATGCGCCCGCGCGGCGATAGTTAGCGTAGCTAAACCACACTGCGTCCGTGCTACCGCTGGTTGAACGCGCGGGCAAGAAACTTGCCCACCCTACGGGTCAGCGGCGGTTCGTAGGTAACGGTACGGGAACGCCCACCCCACCCCAGACAAGCTAGCCCACCAACTGGTTCCGAATCGCATAATGCGTCAACTCGGCACTGTTCTTAAGCTTCATCTTTACCAGTAAACGGGCGCGGTACTCGCTGACGGTCTTCACCGACAGCGACAGTTCGCGGGCGATGTCGCTCACCGACATCCCTGAGGCAATCATGGTCAGGGTCTGGTATTCGCGGTCGGACAAAGCGTCGTGCGGCGGCGCGTCGTGGTCTTCGCCGACCTGGGCGGCCAGGGTCTGGGCCAGCGCGGCGCTGACATATTTCTGGCCGGCAGCCACCTGGCGGATTGCCGTAACCAGCTCGCGCGGGGCGCTCTGCTTGGTCATGTAGCCCGACGCCCCGGCTTTCAGCGAGCGGATCGCGTACTGGTCTTCCCGGTGCATCGACAGCATCAGCACGGCCAGGTCGGGCCAGTCCTTGCGCACCTGTTTCAGCACTTCGATGCCGTTGCGGTCGGGCAGGGAGATGTCGAGCAGCATCACGTGCGGGCGCGACTTGCCGACCAGCTTGATGGCGTCGAGCCCGGTTTCCGCTTCGCCGGCCACGATGATGTCGCCCTGCTCGGCCAGGATCTGCTTCAGGCCTTCGCGCACGATGGCATGGTCGTCGGCGATGAATACACGGATGGTTGCTTTGTCAGTCATTCTGTCCTGCGCTGTTGCTCAACTCATGGGCTGGCGCCTCGTGCGGAAGTCGCGGGGCAGCCAGCCTAGTCTTGATAGTCACCATCGTGCCACCTCCGGGCGCCGGCGACAAGGCCAGCGTACCGCCCAGCGCCTTGGCCCGCTCGCTCATCCCGCGCAGCCCGAAGGATTGCGGCTTGAGGCGGTCGGCGGGTTCGATGCCGCGGCCGTTGTCGCAGATGACCAGGGTCAGGTGGGCACGCTGCTGCCGCAGCGACACCGTCACGCGGGTGGCGGCGGCATGCTTGGCGATATTCGTCAGCGCTTCCTGGAAGATACGGAACAGTGCGGTCGCGTGGTCATCGTCGAGAAGAATGTCCTTGTCCGGGCTGCGGAACACGCAGGCAATGCCCATCTGCTTCTCGAATTCCCTGGCCTGCCATTCCAGCGCGGCCACGATGCCCAGGTCGAGCATGGTCGGGCGCAGGTCGAGCGAGATCCGGTGCACCGCCTCGATCGTGCGATCGACCAGGTCGTCGAGGTAGTTCGCCTTTTCCAGCAGCACCGGCTGCTCGGGCAGGCGCGCGGCCAGCATGGCCAGCGCCATCTTGATGGCGGTGAGGTTGCCGCCGAGGTCGTCGTGGATCTCGCGCGCGATGCGGGCCCGTTCCTGTTCCTTGACCTGCTCGATGTGATCGGTGAGCTCGGCCAGCCGCGAGCGCGAGCGCACTACCTCGTGCTGCTCCTGCTTGCTGTCGCTGATATTGGTCATGATGCCGTCCCACTGCACCGCGCCGCCATCGACGGGGTGCGGGGTGGCGCGCAGGTTGATCCACTTGACGTCCTTCCAGGCGTCGATCCAGATCCGGCCTTCCCAGTTCCAGGCAGTCAACTCGTCGCGCGAAACCTGCATGCATTCCAGGTAGCCCTTGCGGTCTTCCGGCAGGATCAGCCCTTCGAACAGGCTGGCGTCGCGCTGCAGTTCGAGCACCGATAGCCCGAGCAGGGCCTGGCAGCCGTCGCTCAGCCACGGGAATTCAAGGCGGCCGTCGCCATAGTGCGCGAGTTGGAACACCAGTCCCGGCGTGTTGCGCACGATGGCGTCGAAACGCGCCTGCGACTGCGCCAGCGCCTGGGCGGCCGCCTGTTCGAGGGTCAGGTCGTCGGCGATCGCCAGCAGCAGCGAGCGGCCGTCGCGCACGATGCGCAAGAAACACAGTTTCACTGGATAGCTGCTGCCATCGAGCCGCCGCAGCCGGGTGCGCAGGCCCACCTGGGCGCCGACTTCCTCGCCCAGGCCGGCCAGCAGGCTTGAGAGCACGGCCGGGTCGAGCGCCGGCGCGATGGCGTACACATCCATCGCGCCCAGGCTTGCGGCGTCATGGCCCAGGTTCAGGCGCGCGGCCTGGTTGGCGTCGACGATGCCGAGGGTGGCGGCGTCGAGCAGGTAAATTTCAGAGGCGGCCGCCTGCATTTCGGCGGCAAGGGTCGGATTCGGACTCATGAGTGTTCGGTGTCGGCCTTCTTGTCGGCGAGGGTCTGCTGGCGCACCTTGAACCGCATGCCCAAGCGCCGCAGGACGCGCGACAGGTGGCTGGGCTGGCGCCCCGCACGGCGCAGCAACTGGCGCAGGCCGCGCCGCGCGGCATAGACAGCCACCCGGGTGCGGCGCCAGAAGGCGCTGGCGCGCTGTAGCGTTACCCGCGCGGGCAAGCGCGTTTTTTCATCCCGATCGGCACCCGTATTTTTTCCGCTCATGAGCGCATGATACGGCAACAAGGCGCTCCGGAGACAGGTGCCGTTACAATACCCACCATGAACAAGGCATTTGTAAAAGAGTCCGACAACGACGACGATGACGGCGAAGCGCTGGCGCTCGCCCAGGCCATTCCTGCCGGGGCCAAGAACTACATCACGCCCGCCGGCTACCAGGCCATCAAGGACGAGTTGCTGCAGCTGATCGACGTCGACCGTCCTGAAGTCGTGCGCATCGTGCACTGGGCCGCCTCGAACGGCGACCGCTCGGAAAACGGCGACTACATCTACGGCAAGCGCCGCCTGCGCGAGATCGACCGGCGCATCCGCTTCCTTACCAAGCGCCTCGATTCGGCCGCCGTGGTCGACCCAAGCGTTCACCATGGCAACGACCAGGTCTTCTTCGGCGCCACCGTCGCCTACCTGAACAAGGCAGGCGAAGAGCACACCGTCACGATCGTCGGCATCGACGAGCTCGACCCGCTCAAGGGCAAGATCAGCTGGGTCTCGCCGGTGGCGCGCGCACTCACCAAGGCCAGGGAGGGCGACGTCATCACCCTGCAGACCCCGCTCGGCGCCGAAGAGCTGGAGATTCTTTCTGTTGAGTATCCGGAGCCGATCGCCGACTGAGAGGGGGAGGGCTGGTAAGATGAGCAATTCGGCGTTTTACCCCTCTTCCATGAACCGGTCCAACGACACCGCGCGCGGCGCTGCAGCATTGGCCGACCCTTTGGCCGCGCTGCGGGCCGCCACCGGCGCGCGCCACGAGCGGCTCGACAGCGGCCTGCCCCTGTCCGCTCCCGCACCCTCCCTGCCCGACTACGCCGGGCATTTATTGATGGTGCGCGACTGGCTGCTGCCCTTGCAGGCCTGGCTGGACGGTTATGCCGACGGCCCGCAGGCCGAAGCAAGCCTGCCGCCGACCCACCGCCTGTCCCTGATCGACGCCGACCTGCGCGAGCCCGGCATGCCGGTGCCGCCGGCAGTACGCCCTGCCGCTGAGTGGCCGCGCGGCGCCAGCGCCGCCTACCGCTGGGGCGTGGCCTATGTGATCGAGGGGTCGCAGCTGGGCGGCGCCGTGCTGCATGCGCGCCTGGCGGAACGCTTCGGACCGCATCCGCTGCGCTACCTGCGCGGCGAACAGGGTGGCCCGGGGCCGCGCTGGCGTGCTTTCATGCTGGCGCTGCGCGCGAACGTGCGCAGCGCGGAAGAGATTGCAGAGGCCTGCGCCGGCGCTTGCGCGGCCTTCGACAGCATCCTGGAACTCGTGCCGCAAAAATAATTCAAAAATAGTCCGCGCCGATGCCGATCCCGTGTCGATATCGCTTCGCGCCGATCGTCGACTTGTCAAACGGCAGGCGAGGGAGGTACAAGCCGAGGCCGTATTCAACCCAACTATACGGAGGATGCGATGCGATTCATGATTTTGCTGAAAGCGGACAAGGACACCGAAGCCGGCGTGATGCCGGGCGGAGACCTGCTGGCGGCGATGGGCAATTTCAACGACGAACTGATCAAGGCGGGCGTAATGCTGGCAGGCGAGGGCCTGCAGCCGTCATCGCGGGGAGCGCGCGTGCATTTTAGCAAGGACGGCAGCGTGCGCGTACTCGACGGCCCCTTCGTCGAGACCAAGGAACTGCTGGCCGGTTTCTGGATCTGGCGCGTGAACTCGAAGCAGGAAGCGATCGACTGGGTCAAGCGGGTGCCGATGCCGATGCTGAGCGGCGAAGCCGAGATCGAGATTCGCCAGATCTTCGAGATGGAAGACTTCGGCGACACCATGACGCCGGAACTGCGCGAACAGGAAGAGCGCCAGCGGGCGGCGCTGGCGGGCTAGCCGCCGGCTCGCCGGCAGGCTGGCCGGCGAGCCAGCTGTTGAATCAGCGGCGGCGGCGCAGGCCCAGGGCGCCGAGGCCGGCCAGCATCAGCAGGCCGGTAGCCGGTTCCGGAATGGCGGCAGTGTCGACCAGCGTGACCTGCAGGTGGCCGCTCACGTAGTCGTACATGAACTGGTCGTAGTGGAACAGGCGCAGTCCGATAAATGCGTCGGCAAAGCTGTCGAAGCCGTGTGGCACCCGGAAATCATTGAATGCGCTGCTGTCCACCGGCGCCAGGCGCAGGACGACCGACAGTGTGTGCTGGCTGTCCAGCCTGGCGCTGCCATTGGCGATCAACTCGTCATAGGCGGTCCCGCCGAAGGGGGCATTGTCGTCCGTGACCTGGATGTGCGAGGGGGTCCAGGCCGGTACGGCCGCATTGAATGCGCCGGACGCTTTCAGCTGGAAGTCCAACCCTGGATAGAGTGCCCAGTTGAACGGCGCTTCTGCATACGAGGTCGCGACAGCTGCGGTGTCGAAGCTGAATGTTCCCGAAAAGCGATCGCCTTCCTTGACGAGATCCTGGAACAGCGGCTCCAGTGCAGGTTTGCCGGACATATTGGTGCGTGTCGGCGCGCCAAATACCCCGCTGAACGAATACGTGACGACCGAGGCCTGGGCCATGGCCGAGCAGACGGCGAGTACCAGTGCGAGGATGATTTTCGTGGGCATAGTGTGTAGAAAAAGATAACACTATATTGATGAACTTATCGTCCCGTCAACGCCTGGCGAAATTTTATGCATCGATGGATGCGGCCCTTGTTATCCTGTGCCGGCGCGACAGCATCCGACCATCCGCATCGCCGGCATGCCTGCCCTGGTACCCCTCGTGCAATGCCGGACGCCTCAGCCGCGCCGCGCCGCTTCGATCGTCGCCACGTCGATCTTCGTCATCTGCATCATCGCGTCGAAGGCGCGCTTGGCCGCGGCCTGGTCGGGGTCGGTATACGCCTCGATCAGCACGCGCGGCGTGATCTGCCACGACAGGCCCCACTTGTCCTTGCACCAGCCGCATGCGCTTTCCTGGCCGCCATTGCCGACGATCGCATTCCACAGGCGGTCGGTTTCTTCCTGGTCGTCGGTCGCGACCTGGAACGAGAACGACTCGTTGTGGGTCATGCCGGGGCCACCGTTGAGGCCCAGGCAGGGAATGCCCATCACCGTGAATTCCACCGTCAACACGTCGCCCTGCTTGCCGGCAGGATAGTCGCCGGGTGCGCGATGGACGGCCGTGACTGTGCTGTCAGGAAAGGTCGCTGCGTAGAACTGCGCAGCGTCGAGGGCAGTGCCGTTGTACCAGAGGCAAATCGTGTTCTTGCTGACCATGTGGTTTCTCCGATGGCTGGTGAGTGCCCAGCTTAAACCAGGACGGGCGGCTGGTCTTCGATCGAATGGCAGAGCCTTGTGACAGGCCGCGGACGGTCAGGCATCGCCCGGCGCCGCCGGCGCTTCGAACGCCGCGGCCGGCAGGCCCGCGCACCAGCGCTCCCACATCAGGCGCAGCGCATTGTCGAGGCTGGCGGCGATCCGGTCGACGCCATCCGCTGTCCATAAAGGGTAACTGCCGCGCAGCGCGGAGCGCACCTGCGCCAGTGCCGCGAGGTCCCTGCTTGCCGCCACGCCCTTGCTGACAAAATCCTCGGCATCGCTGGCTATGAATTCCATCAAGCCGTAATGCGCAAGCAAGCATCGTGATTGCCGTCCCGCCATCGTGGCGCCTTCCAGCGTCAGCGTCGGCACGCCCATGTAGAGCGCGTGCAGTGTCGTGGTGCCGCCCGAGTAAGGAAAGGTGTCGAGGCATATGTCGACCTGGTTGTGCAAAGCCAGGTATTCGCGCATGCCGGCGCGCGGATGGAAGCGCAAGCGCCCAGGATCGATGCCTTCCTCCTGCAGCCAGGCCTGGAGCTGCTCGTCGCCGCCCCCCGCGACCGGCATACCGGCCACGACCAGCCGCGCATCCGGCAGGCTGCGCAACAGCTTTCCCCACACCGAGGCCACGTTGCGGCTGATCTTGCTGATCCGGTTGAAGCTGCCGAAGGTGAGGTAGCCGTTCGCCAGCGCGGGTGGTGCTGCCAGGTCCGGCGCCGTGGCAGCCGGCTCGAACGCCCAGGCCACCGGCAGGTGCACCAGCTTCTCCGTGAACAGGTGGTCGAACTGCCCGGGCGGGAGGACATGGCGGTCGGCCAGGTAATAATCCATCGCCGCCAGGCCGGTGGTGCCTGGATAGCCGATCCAGGACGCCTGCACGGGCGCCGGCTTGCGCGCGAACACGGGCAGGCGGTTGTGGCCGGTATGGCCGGAGAGGTCGATCAGGATGTCGATACCGTCGGCGCGGACCAGTGCGTCGAGCGCGTCGTCGTCGAGCGCGGCGACGTCGCGCCACTGCGCCATGGTGCCGCGCAGGCGTGCGGTCACGTCGTCGTGGAGCGGGTAATTGTAATACGCATGCAAGGCCAGGCCAGGCTGCATGGCAAGGCGCTTGAATACCGGTTCGACGAAGTTGGCAATCGCATGGTTGCGCAGGTCGCCCGATACGAACCCGACGCGCAGGCGCCGCCGCGGCTCGGGGGTATTGTCCCATGCACGCCGCGTTTCCAGGCGCGCTTCGAGCCGCTGCCCAAAGCGGCGGTGCTCGTCGAACAGGGTGTCCGGCGTCACGCTCTCCATGTGCGTCATGCAAAACAACATGTTGCCATGCGCATCTGTGTCGTTCGGACTGCGCGCCAGCACGCGGCGGTAGGCTGCGACTGCCTCACAGGACCGGCCCAGGTTGCCGAGCACGACCGCGAGGGTGTTCCAGGCGTCGACGTTATCGGGGTCGAGTGCCAGGGCGGTATTGGCGCTGGCGTGCGCTTCGGCCAGGCGTCCCATCTCCTGCAGCGTGGCGGCCAGGTTGTTGTGCGCATGGCTGCTGCGCGGGCGCAGTGCGATGGACTGCTCGAGGACGGTCTTTGCCTCCGCCAGCACGCCGGCCTGCTTCAGTGCCAGGCCCAGGTTGCTGAGTGTCTCCGCGTCGTCAGGCGCGTATCTGACTGACTTTTGCATCGCTTCGATGGCCGGCGCGAGCAGGCGGTTCTTGTAGAGGACGGCGCCAAGCAGCTTCCATCCGAACGCATGCTGCGGGAAGCGTTCGACCAGCGCCCGCGCCGCGTTGCCGGCCGCCTCGTCCTGCCCTTGCGCAAACAGGGCGGCGGCGGCGTCGATCTCCTGCGTATCCGGGGCGCCGGTTGTTGCCAGCTGCTGCTCGAACGCATCCGCCGCCGGGCCCTGCAGGCCGTGGCGCCGGCCAAGCCCGATCAGCTCGCGCGCGGTGGCAAACTGGCGCGCCTGCATCAGCGCATCGATATAGGTCAGCCAGTAGCGCTCTTCGCCCGGATCTCCCTGCAGTGCACTGGCGAAATGCGGGAGCGACCCGAGCAGCCGCCCGGCCTGCAGTTCGATCGATCCCAGGCCGAAGTGTGCGCCTGGGTGGCCAGGCTGGAGCTCGAGGACGGCGCGGTACAGCGCGTCTGCCTGTTGCAGCTGGCCCACCTCGGCTTCGCGCAGCGCGGCCTGCATCGCTTCGTTGGCGAGCGCCTGGATTTCGTCCCCGGGCGCCGGCATGGCTGGTTCCTGCATCGCGGCTGGTGGCGAGCAGCTCAGGAGCGCTCGCGCTCGACCCGGTTCACGCCCGCCACCCGCCGCAGGTTGCGGATCAGCTGCGCCAGGTGCACCCGGTCCTTCACCTGGATGGTGAAGCGCAGCTGGGTCATCAGGTGTTCGTCGTCCTCGTCCATGCCCACATAGGTGATGTTGGCGTCGGACTCGCCGATCTCGGCCGCGACGCGCGCCAGGATGCCTTTTTCATTGTTGATCAGCAGGCGGATGCGGCAGTCGAAGCGGCGGTTCAGCTCTTCGCCCCACTGCACGGCGATCCAGCGGTCCGGTTCCTTGGCGCGCACGCGCTTGGCCGGGAGGCAGTCGTAGGTGTGCACCACGAGGCCCTGGTCGCGCCGCAGCTGGCCCAGGATCTGGTCGCCCGGGATCGGCAGGCAGCATGGCGCCAGCTGCACCGACACGCCTTCGCTGCCGTAGATCGTGACCGGGTCGATGTCGCTGCCAGGGACCGCCTGGGACGAAGGCGGGTGGTCGGGGTCGGCTTCGATCAGGCTGGAGATATGGCGCGCCACCAGGGCCGGCATGCGCTTGCCGATGCCGATGTCGGCATACAGCTCGTCCATCGACTTGGCCGAGGATTCGGCCAGCAGTTTTTCGATGGCGCCTGGGGACAGGTCCGGATTGATGTTGCGCGCGGCCAGGGCCCCGGCCAGCAGTTCCTGGCCCAGCTCCACCGACTCGTTCACGTTCACCGTGCGCAGGTAGTGGCGGATCGCCGAACGCGCCTTGCCGGTGCGGACATAACTCAGCCAGGTCGGGCTCGGGCGAGATTCGGGGTCGGTGACGATTTCGACGATGTCGCCGTTGTGCAATTCGTTCCGCAGCGCCGCTGTCTCGTTGTTGATCTTGACCGACACCGTATGGTCGCCGATGCCGGTGTGGATCGAGTACGCGAAGTCGAGCGCGGTGGCGCCGCGCGGCAGCGCGATGATCTTCGATTTCGGCGTGAACACGTAGACCGAATCCGGGAACAGGTCGACTTTCACGTGTTCGAGGAACTCGGCCGAATCGCCGGTCTGTTGCTGGATGTCGAGCAGCGACTGCAGCCAGGCGTGGGTGCGCTGCTGCAGGTCCGACATGTTCGAGTCGCCGGTCTTGTACAGCCAGTGCGCCGCCACGCCGCTTTCGGCGGTGCGGTGCATGTCCTGGGTGCGGATCTGGAATTCGACCGGGGTGCCGTAAGGGCCGATCAGGGTCGTGTGCAGCGACTGGTAGCCGTTGATCTTGCGGATCGCGATGTAGTCCTTGAACTTGCCCGGCATCGGCTTGTACAGCGCGTGCAGGGTGCCGAGGGTCACGTAACAGTTCGGGACCGTATCGACCACGACGCGAAAGCCGTACACGTCGAGCACCTGCGAGAACGACAGGTGCTTGTCGCGCATCTTCTTGTAGATGCCGTACAGCGTCTTTTCGCGGCCGTAGACTTCGGCCGTGATGCTGGCCGTGGCCAGCTGCGCCTTGACCGATTCGAGGATCTTCTTGACCACTTCGCGGCGGTTGCCGCGCGCCGCCTTGATGGCCTTGGCCAGGGTCTGGTAACGCAAGGGATACAGGTGCGAGAACGAGAGGTCTTGCAGCTCGCGGTAGATGTTGTTCAGGCCGAGCCGGTGCGCGATCGGCACGTAGACTTCCATCGTTTCGCGCGCGATGCGGCGCTTCTTGGCCGCGACCATCACGCCGAGCGTGCGCATGTTGTGCAGGCGGTCGGCGAGCTTGATCAGGATGACGCGCACGTCCGAGGCCATCGCCAGCAGCATCTTGCGGAAGTTCTCGGCCTGCGCCTCGACCTGGCTCTGGAACTCGATTTTTTCCAGCTTGGACAGGCCGTCGACGAGGTTGGCAACCTGGGCGCCGAAGCGCTCGACCAGGTCGTCTTTCTTCACATCCTGGTCTTCGATCACGTCGTGCAGCAGCGCGGCCATGATGGCCTGGGCATCGAGTTTCCACTCGGCGCAGATTTCCGCGACGGCAATCGGATGGGAGATATACGGCTCGCCCGACTTGCGCACCTGGCCGAGATGCATCTCGTCCGAGAAGCGGTAGGCTTCCTTGACTTTCTTGAGTTCGGCGGGAGTGAGGTAGTCGGACAGCTTGTTGATCAGCTGCGTGACCGAGGCAACGCCCGGGGCGGGCGCCGGTGCTTCGGCGTCTTGCGGTTTACCCGATCGTCGCGAGCGGGTAGGGGTCGTGCCTGGATGGGTCGAATCCGGGGAAGTCAGTTTCATGCGTTATATCGATCAGCCAGTGTAGGCACAGAATAACAGATTCAACGATTCCCGAATTCAAGCCACCCCGGGGTATTACATCGGCACCTTTTTGAGCATCTCGATGCCCACTTTACCGGCGGCGATTTCGCGCAGCGCGACGACGGTCGGCTTGTCCTTGGCTTCGACTTTCGGGGTGTGGCCCTGCAGCAGCTGGCGTGCGCGATAGGTCGCGGCCAGGGTCAGCTGGAAACGGTTCGGGATGTTTTTGAGGCAATCTTCGATGGTGATACGGGCCATGGTTACTCCTAGATAGACGATATTGCGGCGAACCTTGCGGCGCCGCGCACTTGCGGGATACTAAGCTGGTTGTTGCGCGTGGATTCCAAGCTGGGCAAACAAGTCGGCGTTGCGGGCCGCCTGTTGGGCGAAGCGGCAACGTGTCGCGATGACAATCGCTTGCAGCTGCGAGAGGGCGACATTGAACTCTTCGTTGATGATAGCATATTCGAAGTCCGGAGCGTGAGCGATCTCCCCCCCGGCGGCCAGCAGGCGGCGGGTGATGATGTGGGGCTCGTCGGTGCCGCGCTTGTGCAGGCGCTCTTCCAGCGCTTCGATCGAAGGCGGCAAGATGAAAATGCCGGCCGCGTCGGGGAACTGCTTGCGCACCTGGCGCGCGCCCTGCCAGTCGATCTCCAGCAAGATATCCGTCCCCAGCTTCATTTCCTGTTCCACGCTCAGGCGGCTGGTGCCGTAGTAGTTGCCGTGTACTTCCGCCCATTCCATGAATTCACCGCGGTCCGCGCGCGAGACGAAGTCTTCGGCCGAGGTGAAATGGTATTCGCGGCCATCCTGCTCGCCCGGGCGCGGGGCGCGCGTGGTGGTCGAGATCGACAGCTTGATGCCCGGTTCCAGCTTCAGCAGGGCGTTGACCAGGGTCGATTTGCCGGCGCCGGACGGGGCGGCGACGACGAACAGGCTGCCGGAGAGGGCGGGAGTGATCATTTTGTTTATCCTTAGTACGTGTTCGCGGTGAGATGAGGCCGCGTGGTGGTCATTATAAGTTTGAACGCGCGGGCAAGAGACTTGCCCACCCTACGTAAAGCGTATCGCCTGTCGTAGGGTGGGCGGGTCCCCCGCCCGCGCGTTCAAAGCCGGCCGCGCAGCGTTGCGCCCCGACAACAAATTATTCCAGGTTCTGCACCTGCTCGCGCATCTGCTCGATCAGCAGTTTCAGCTCCATCGACGCATCGGCCAGTTCCTTCACCGAGGCCTTGGCGCCCAGCGTATTCGCCTCGCGGTTCAGTTCCTGCATCATGAAGTCCAGGCGCTTGCCGACCTGGCCGCCCTTCTTCAGGATGTGGCGGGTTTCGTTCAGGTGGGCCGACAGGCGCGACAGCTCTTCGGACACGTCGATGCGGATGCCGTACAGTGTCACTTCCTGGCGGATGCGCTCGAGTACTTCCTGGCGCGTGAGCGTGGATGGGTTGCCGTGGCCGGCCAGGCCGAGCGCGTCCTGCATGCGTTCGATGGCCTTCTGCTGGAACTGCGAGATCACCTGCGGGATCAGCGGCGTGATGCGCTTGACGATCACTTCCATCGTTTCGATGCGCGACTGCAGCATGGCTTCGAGCGCCGCGCCTTCGCGGCGGCGGCTGTCCACGAAAGCGGCGACGGTGGTGGCGGTGAGGGCAGCGACGTCGAGCTGGAGCGACTCCTGGCCCACGGTCGATTCTTCGATCACGCCGGGCCAGCGCAGCAGTTCGGCGATGCTCATTGGCGCGGCCGCGGCGAAGTGCCTGGCGATTTCGCCTTGCAGGCGGGCGAGGTCGGCCAGCAGTTCCTGGTTCAGCGCCTGAGAGCCGCCCGTGGTCTTGCGGCCGAACGACAGGCGCACTTCGACTTTGCCGCGGGTGATCGCGGCCATGATCGCGGAGCGCAGGTCGGGTTCGAGCGCGCGCAAGTCGTCGTTGATGCGGAACTGGAGGTCCAGGAAGCGTGAATTGACGCTCTTGATCTCGATTGTGAGGGTGCCGGCAGCGCCTTCGCTGGTGGCTACCGCATAACCTGTCATGCTAGAAATGCTCAAAGAAGTCCCCGGTTTTATTCTATAGGGCAGCTGCCCTTTACAAAGCGAACATTTATCCCACACAATCGTCCTGTTAAGCAAGGATCTCCTGGATGGCCGCACAGAACAACGCACCCTTGCCTGATGGCCTGGAAATTGCTGGATATCGCATTGTAAAGAAAATTGCGTCCGGCGGGTTCAGTATTGTTTATTTGGCATATGACGCCGAAGGCAATGCCGTCGCCATCAAGGAATACCTGCCCAGCCAGCTCGCATTGCGCGCTCCGGGTGAGCTCGCGCCCAGCGTTTCCAAGCCCAACCTGGCGGTCTTCCGCATCGGCCTGAAGTGCTTTTTCGAAGAGGGACGGGCGCTGGCGCGCATCGTCCACCCGAACGTGGTGCGGGTGGTCAATTTCTTCCGCGCCAACGAGACGGTCTATATGGTGATGGCCTACGAATCCGGCCACACGCTGCAGGACCACATCGCGCGCCTGCATGCCAGGGGCAGCCGCATGGGCGAAGACTCGATCCGCCAGCTGTTCAACGGGGTCTGCGCCGGCGTGCGCGAAGTCCATGCCAACAAGCTGCTGCACCTCGACCTGAAGCCGGCCAATATCTACCTGCGCGGCGACGGTTCGCCGCTGCTGCTCGACTTCGGCGCGGCGCGCCAGACCATCAATATCGACGTGCCCATGCTGGCGCCGATGTACACGCCGGGCTTCGCCGCGCCCGAGCTGTACAGCAAGGCCGCCCAGCTGGGGCCCTGGACCGACATCTACAGCATCGGCGCCGCCATGTACGCCTGCATGACGCGCTCGATGCCGCAGCCGGTCGAGGCGCGCAAGCAGGGCGACAAGACCCCTGCGCAGCTGGCGAAACTGGCAGGCAGCTATTCGCCGGAGCTGGTGGACATGGTAGGGTCGTGCATGGCGCTCGATCCGCTCGCGCGCTTGCCAAGCGTGTTCGCGATGCAGAAGGTGCTGCAGGCGGCGCCGTCGGTGGCGGCACAAGTGGAAGACGAGGAGCCGGCAGCGCCCGCGGCGGGCTGGCGCGGGCTGGTCGGACGGCTTGGCGGCATCGGCCGCAAGGCCCGTACTCAGGATTGAAGGAGGCAGCATGCAGTTTTCCGTCTACCAGCAGACCCACATCGGCGGGCGCAAGGTCAACCAGGACCGCATGGGCTACAGCTTCACGCGCGACGCGCTGCTGCTGGTGCTGGCCGATGGCATGGGCGGCCACCTGCGCGGCGAGATCGCCGCCACTATCGCGCTGCAGACGCTGTCGATGATGTTCCGCATGCAGGCCCGCCCGTACATCAAGAAGGCCGAGCGCTTCCTGGAAGAGGCGCTTCAGCAGGCGCACTGGGACATCCTGGCTTATGCCGAGGCCAACAAGCTGCCAGAAACGCCGCGCACCACCATCGTGGCCTGCCTGGTGCAGCACAACTGCGCCGTCTGGGCCCACTGCGGCGATTCTCGCCTGTACTGGGTGCGGCGCAACCAGGTGCTGGCACGCACGCGCGACCATTCGCACCTCGAATACCTGATCGAGAAGGGCAGGGCCAGCGAGGCCGACCGCAACACCCACCCCGACCGCAACAAGCTGTACAACTGCCTGGGCGCCGGCCAGGAACCGAAAATCGACATCTCGCGCCAGGCCAGCCTGGAACCGGGCGACACCCTGCTGCTTTGTTCGGATGGCCTGTGGGGAGTGCTGCCGGAAACCGAGATCGTGCACCGGCTGTCCACCTCCACCATCGTGCAGGCAGTGCCCGACCTGGTGGCGATGTCGGCCGCCATCGGCGGCGCGCGCGGCGACAACACGACGGCGCTGGCGATTACCTGGCAGGGCGCGGAGGCCGCTGCCGGCACCGCGCCCGACATGATCTCGACCCAGATGCTGGCCGAAGATGCCGTCAGCTCGACGATCACGGCCGGCCAGCCCCTGGCCGCCGCTCCCGACATCTTTGCAGACGCCTTCGACGAAAACGAAATCGAAAAAGCGATTGCCGAGATCCGCGAGGCGATCGAAAAGTCTTCCCAGTTACTTAAATAAAAAAGGCCTTCCATGAGCTTCGAACAACGCCCGAGCGGCCGCAGCGTCGACCAGCTGCGCAGCATCCGCATCACCCGCCAGTACACGAAACACGCCGAAGGCTCGGTGCTGATCGAATGCGGCGACACCAAGGTGATCTGCACCGCCAGCATCGAAGAAAAGGTGCCGGGCTTCCTGAAAGGGAAGGGCCAGGGCTGGATGACCGCCGAATACGGCATGCTGCCGCGTTCGACCCACACCCGCATGGACCGCGAGGCCGCACGCGGCAAGCAGTCGGGCCGCACGCAGGAGATCCAGCGCCTGATCGGCCGCTCGCTACGCGCCGCCTTCGACCTGGAAGCCTTCGGCGAGCGCACCCTGCACCTGGACTGCGATGTGATCCAGGCCGACGGCGGCACCCGCACCGCCTCGATCACCGGCGCCATGGTCGCGGCCTACGACGCCTTCAATGCCCTGGTGGGGCAGGGCCTCTTGAGTACGGTGCCGGTCAGGCACTTCGTGGCGGCGATCTCGGTCGGCGTCTACAAGGGCATGCCGGTGCTCGACCTGGACTACATCGAGGATTCGGACTGCGATACCGACATGAACGTGGTGATGAACGAGCAGGGGCACTTTATTGAAGTGCAGGGGACGGCGGAAGGGGCGGCGTTCGATCGGGCGGGGATGAACCGGCTGCTCGACCTGGGGCAACTGGGAATCACGGAGTTGATCAGGTTGCAGAAGCAGTCATTGGGCCTTGTTGGCTGATCTGGTCGTGCGACTCCGGATAGAAAATTAGGTACCGGCCTTCGCCGGTACGACGTTGTTTGAGTATGGCGATCACTTAAGTTCACCGTTACCTGAAAGACCGTCATCGGCGGAGGCCGGGATCCAATTCCGCACCGCAGCTACCAAAGCATCCTTTAGCCCAACGCGCTAAAATACCCACCCTCCGCAGCAACCACCCTCGACACCCCATGACCCAACGCCTGATCCTCGCCTCCAACAACGCCGGCAAACTCAAGGAATTCGCGCAACTGCTCGAACCCATCGGCTTCGAACTGCACCCGCAAGGCGAATTCGACGTCCCGGAAGCGGAAGAGCCGTTCGGCACCTTCGTGGAAAATGCGCTGGCGAAAGCGCGCCACGCGGCGCGCCTGACCGGCCTGCCGGCCCTGGCGGACGACTCGGGCGTCTGCGTCAACGCATTGGGCGGCGCTCCCGGCGTGTATTCGGCACGCTTTGCCGGCGAACCGAAATCCGACGCCCGCAACAACGCCAAGCTGGTCGCCGACCTGGCGCAGCAAGGCGACAAGTCCGCGTATTACTACTGCGTGCTGGTCTACGTGCGCCACGCCGATGACCCGCAGCCGGTCATCGCCGACGGGCGATGGAACGGCGAGATCATCGCTACGGCCCGCGGCGCCAATGGCTTCGGCTACGACCCGCACTTCCTGATCCCGCTGCTCGGCAAGACCACCGCCGAACTCGAACCGGATGTAAAGAACGCCCACTCGCACCGCGGCCAGGCCCTGCGCGCGCTGGTAGAGAAGCTGCGATGATCCCGATTAAAGTCGCCGGCCCCACGCCGTCGGAGCCGCGTTCACCGGCCACGACTGCGCTGCAGTACTTGAAACCGGGCGCGCTGAACCTGACGGCCTTGCCGCCGCTGTCGCTCTACATCCACTTCCCGTGGTGCGTGCGCAAATGCCCTTATTGCGATTTCAATTCGCACGAGGCCAAGGGCGAGCTGCCCGAAAAAGAATACCTCGACGCCGTGCGCCTCGACCTGGAGCAGTCGCTGCCGATGATCTGGGGCCGCAAGATCCACACCGTCTTCATCGGCGGCGGCACCCCAAGCCTGATGTCGGCAGCGGGGCTGGACCGGCTACTGTCGGACGTGCGCACCCTGCTGCCGCTGGAGATCGGGGCCGAGATCACGATGGAAGCCAACCCCGGCACCTTCGAGGCCGAGCGTTTTAAATCCTACCGCGACAGCGGCATCAACCGCCTGTCGATCGGCATCCAGAGCTTCAACGGCGCCCACCTGAAGGCGCTGGGGCGCATCCACGACGAAACCGAAGCCCTGCGCGCGGTGGAGATCGCACGTTCGACGTTTGACAACTTCAATCTCGACCTGATGTTCGCACTGCCCGGGCAGACGCTCGAGCAGGCGCAGCGCGACCTGCAAACGGCAATGTCGTTCGCGCCGCCGCACCTGTCGATGTACCACCTGACGATGGAGCCGAACACGGTCTTCGCGAAGTATCCGCCGGCCCTGCCGGACGACGACCTGAGCGCCGACATGCAGGACATGATCCTGGCAGCCACAAGCGCCAGCGGCTACCAGCACTACGAAGTCTCGGCCTATGCCAAGGCCGGCAAGCAGGCGAAGCACAACCTGAACTACTGGGGCTTCGGCGACTATCTCGGCATCGGCGCCGGCGCGCATTCGAAGATCTCGTTCCCGCACCGCGTGCTGCGCCAGGCGCGCTACAAGCAGCCGAACTCCTTCATGGAGGCGGCCAGGCGCGGCAACCCGGTGCAGGAAGAGCACGAGATCGCCCGCGCCGACATGGGCTTCGAGTTCATGCTCAACACCCTGCGCCTGGTCGACGGCTTCGACCCGAACCTGTTCGGCGAGCGTACCGGCATGAACATCAGCGCCATCGGCAAGCAGCTGAACGAGGCCGAAGCCAAGGGCCTGCTGTACCGCGACCACAAGCTGATCCGGCCGACTGAGCTGGGGCAGCGCTTCCTGAATGATTTGCAGGAGATGTTCCTGGCCGGTTGACGCTCTAGAAGTCAGACAGGGCGTAATACCGGGTCACTGAGAACCCCGCTAACTCGTAGGGTGGGCAAGTTTCCTGCCCACGCGTTCAAATTACGGTGCTGCAGCCTGTGCGTCGGTTCATATTGCAACTATCACCGCGTGGGTGTTCGTAATTCCGGGCATTGCCCGAAATTACCCCGCCCACCCTACGGTCCTCACTAGTCGACCGGCATTGGGCATGGCGTGGGTTCAGATCGACTTCGCCCCCGCCAGCGATTCGATGGTGCGCGCCAGTCCCTTCACCACGCGCGCCATGCTGGCGTAATCGAGCTTGTCCGGCGTGTCCTGGGCAGTATGGTAGTAGGGATAGCGCAGGAAGGCAGTGTCGGTGATCATCAGCGCCGGATAGCCTTGCCCGTTGTACGAGGCGTGGTCGGACAGCGTCACCCCCATCACGTGGGCCGGGGCCGCCAGCCCCTCGGCGGGGAAATCGGACTGCGCCTTGAAGGCCGCCAGCGCCTGGCGCACCAGGGCAGACGATTCCAGCGTGCCGACGAAGGCGATGAAGTTGCCGGTGCTAGGGTAGTGTTTCTCGAGTCCCGGCTGCAGGCCCTGGCTGTTCTCCGCTTCCGAATACCAGCCGATCGTTTCCAGTATCAGCGCGCCTTCCACCTTCTGTCCGGCCAGTTTCAGTTCGCGCGCATGCTGCATGCTGCCCATTTCTTCGCCCATGAACCATCGCGGCTCTTCGTTCACGAAAAAGACGAATTTCACCTCGGTGCCGCGGCTCGGCTGCATGGCCTTGAGCAGCCGTGCCAGTTCCAGCACGGCCGCGGTGCCGCTGCCATTGTCGTTGGCGCCGGGGGCGCCGCGTGCGGAATCGTAATGCGCGCCGACGATGAAGATGCGTTCGGGCCTGGCGCCCGGCGCCGTGTTCGACACCGAGACTTCGATATTGCGCACCTTCCGGCCGCCGGCAGCGTATACCTGCCGGCGCGGATGGTAGCCATAGCCCTGCAGGGTGGTTTCGATGTGGCGCGCCGCCTGCTCGAGCTGGCGCGGGTGGGCGGTATTGTGCTCTTCGGCAGCGATCGCCTGCACGTGGCTGAGCAGGCGCGCGGACAGGTCGGGAACCGGCGGGGCGGAATCGGTCTCCAGCGTCAGGGTGGCCAGCGCGACCGCAAGCAGGATCGCAATGACGATCTTCCAGTGTGAGCGGGCGAATTTGCGCATGGCAGTGACGCAGCCTTCAGGCTTCGATGCATCCAGTGTAGCCAGATTGGCAAAGCCCCGCCGCGTCAATTCCGCGCTTCAATTCAGCGCGCCCGATGGAAGGGTTAGGGCGCGCTGTACGGCAGCAGTTGGAAGTCGTCGCTGTGGTCGAGTGCGCGCAGCGGTTCGGCCAGGTTCGCGGGCGGCACCGTCAGCTTGCGCTGGCGAAGGTCGAACCAGCCCCGCGGTCGATGTCACGACATCATGCGCACGTCGGCGGATTTGTCGAGATAGGCGGTGTTGCGCATGTGGGCGTTGAAGTCCATGTTGCCCCATCCGGCGATAAGGGTTTGCTCGCCCAATTTTGCAGCGCACGATAATGCAGGCAAAAAAAAGCCGGACTGCGAACAGCCCGGCCTTTCATCATCGAGAAACGCTCAGCGCGCCGCCACCGGCGTCCCCGGCTCACTCCACCCGCCACCCAGCACGCGGTACAGGGTCACCTGGTTCTGCAAGCGCTGCAGATTCGCCTGCACCGCCGCCTGCTGTGCCTGGAACAGCGAACGCTGCGCGTCCAGCAGGTCGAGGTAGCTGGCTGCGCCGTTCTTGTAGCGCAGGTCGGCCAGGTTGAAGCGGTCGGCTTCGGCTTCGGCGACCGCGCGCTGGGCGCGCAGCTGCTCGCTGAAGGTCGACTGCCCGGCCAGCGCATCGGCCACTTCGCGGAAGGCGGTCTGGATCGAGCGCTCGTACTGCGCCACCGCGATGTCGCGGCCGGCTCTGGCAGAGCCCAGCACCGCGACGTTGCGGCCATAGTCGAAGATCGGCAGGATCGCCTGCGGCGCGAAGGTCCAGCCGAAGGTGCCGCTCTTGAACAGGCCGGAGAGTTCGGTGCTGGCGCTGCCGACGCTGCCGGTCAGCGTGATGCGCGGGAAGAAGTTCGCGCGCGCCGCGCCGATGTTGGCGTTGGCCGCGATCAGGCCCTGTTCGGCCGAGCGGATGTCCGGGCGGTTGATCAGCAGGTCCGAAGGCAGGCCGGCCGGCAGGTCCGGCAGGTCGGTCGCTGCCAGGGTGGTGCCGGCCGGGTTCGGGTCGATCGATCCGCCCACCAGCAGCGTGAGCAGGTTGATGTCCTGGGCGCGCTGGCGCTGTTGCGCAGCCAGGGTGGTCAGCGCGGTTTCCACCAGCGAGCGGGCCTGCTGCAGGTCCAGGCGCGAGGCCACGCCGTTATCGAAGCGCAGCTGGGTCAGGCGCATGGATTCCTGGCGCGTGCCCAGCGCCTGCTGGGTGATCGCCAGCAGTTCCTCGTCGGCCAGCAGTTGCAGGTAGGCGTTGGCCACCGACGAGATTAGGCTGATCTGGGTGGTCTTGCGCGCTTCTTCGGTGGCCAGGTATTGCGCCAGCGCGGCATCGGACAGGTTGCGCACGCGGCCGAACAAATCGAGCTCGAAGGCCGAGACGGACAGGCCGGCCTGGTAGATGCTGTCGATCGGCTGATCTTCGCCGGTGGTCTGGCGCTGTCCGGTAATCGCGGCGCCGATGGTCGGCAGGCGGTCGGCGCGGGTGATGCGGAACTGCGCGCGCGCCTGCTCGATGTTGGCGACTGCGATGCGCAGGTCGCGGTTGTTGGTCAGCGCCTGCTCGATCAGGCCGCGCAGGCGGGCATCGTTAAAGAAGCGTTGCCAGGCCAGGTTGACCGGCGCCTCGTTTGCCAGGCTGGCGGCAGGGGCGTTGGCCGGTTTCGGCATTTCGGGGAAGGCCTGGGCCACCGGGGCCGCAGGGCGCTCGTATTTCGGCGCCAGCGACATGCAGCCTGCCAGCGTCAGTGCCAGCGCCATCGGCGCCAGCCGTACCAGTCGATTATTTTTTTTCATCATGGCGATCATATTTTTTCGTGAACTGCCGCTACGGCTGCAGCTTCTTCTTCATGTGCGTACTTCTTGCGCTGGCGCTCGCTGCCCTTGAACAGCTTGCGCACCACCACGAAGAACATCGGCACGAACAGCACGCCCAGCGTGGTAGCCGTAATCATACCGCCCATCACGCCGGTACCGATGGCGCGCTGCGATGCCGAGCCGGCGCCGCCTGCGATCACCAGCGGCAGCACGCCGAGGATGAAGGCCAGCGAGGTCATGATGATCGGGCGGAAACGCAGGTGCGCCGCTTCGATTGCCGCTTCCATCGGCGAGCGTCCCTGCGCCTGCAGGTCTTTCGCGAACTCGATGATCAGCACCGCGTTCTTCGCCGCCAGGCCGATGATGGTCACCAGGCCGATCTTGAAGTACACGTCGTTCGGGTAGCCGCGCATCATGGCCGCCAGGATCGCGCCCAGGATACCGAGCGGCACCACCAGCAGCACCGCCACCGGGATCGACCAGCTTTCGTACAGGGCCGCCAGCGCCAGGAAGATCGCCAGCATCGAGAAGGCCATCAGGATGCCCATGGTCGAACCGGACTGCGCCTCTTCGCGCGACTGGCCGGTCCACTCGAAGGCGAAGCCCTGCGGCAGCTTGGCTGCCAGCTTCTCCATCTCGGCCATCGCGTCGCCGGTCGAATAGCCAGGCTTGGCGTCGCCCGCGATGCTCATCGCCGGATAGCCGTTGTAGCGGATGGTCTGCATCGGGCCGGTCACCCAGCGGGTGGAGGCGAACGACGACAGCGGTACCGGCTGGCCTTGCGTGTTGAGCGCATTGAGCTCCAGCAAATCGTCCGGCTGCATGCGGGCGCTGGCTTCGGCCTGCACCACGACGCGCTGCAGGCGGCCGGCGTTCGGGAAGTCGTTCACGTACGACGAACCGAGGGCGGTGGAGATCGCGCTGTTGATCGACTCGAAGCTCACGCCCAGGGCTTGCGCCTTGTCGCGGTCGATGTCGAGCATCACCTGCGGCGCGTCTTCCAGGCCTTCCGGACGCACGCCGGCCAGCACCGGGCTTTGCGAGGCCATGCCGAGCAGCTGGTTGCGTGCCGCCAGCAGGGCATTGTGGCCGGCGCCGCCGCGGTCCTGCAGGCGGAAGGTGAAGCCGGTGCCGCGTCCCAGTTCGGGAATAGGCGGCGGCGACAGGGCGAAGATGAACGCGTCACGCACGCCGGACAGGCCGCCCATGATGCGGTTGGCCACTGACTGGGCGCTTGAATCGGGTCCCTTGCGCTCGCTCCAGTCCTTCAGCGGGATGAAGGCCAGCGCCATGTTCTGGCCGGCGCCCGAGAACGAGAAGCCCAGCACGCTGACCATGTTGGCCACTTCCGGTTGCTTCATGATGAAGGTTTCGGCGGTGCGCATCACCTCGTTGGTGCGCTCGAGCGTGGCGCCCGGCGGCAACTGGATGTTGGCGATCACATAGCCCTGGTCTTCGTTCGGCAGGAAGGAATTCGGCATGCGGGCGAACAGCAGGCCGACCACGCCGACGATCAGGACGAAGGCCACCAGCGCACGGCTTGATCCGCGGATGATCTTGCCGACCCAGCCTTCATAGCCCTTGGCGGTGCGGCTGAAGCGGCGGTTGAACCAGCCGAAGAAGCCTTTCTTCTCGTGGTGGTGGCCCGCTTCGACCGGCTTGAGCAGGTGCGCGCACAGCGCCGGGGTCAGGGACAGCGCGAGGAAGGCCGAGAAGGCGATCGAGGACACCATGACCACCGCGAACTGGCGGTAGATGTTACCCACCGCGCCGCCGAAGAAGGCCAGCGGCACGAACACCGACATCAGCACCACGGTCACGCCGATGATGGCGCCCGAGATCTGGCCCATGGCTTTGCGGGTCGCCAGCAATGGGCTCAAGCCTTCTTCGCTCATGATGCGCTCGACGTTCTCGACCACCACGATGGCATCGTCGACCACGATACCGATCACCAGCACCATGCCGAACATGGTCAGCACGTTGATCGAATAGCCCAGCGCCAGCAGGGTCGCCAGCGAGCCGAGAAGCGCCACCGGTACCACGATGGTCGGGATGATCGTGTAGCGGAAGTTCTGCAGGAACAAATACATCACCAGGAACACCAGCACGATCGCTTCGATCAGGGTATGCAGCACCTGCTCGATCGAGATGTCGATGAACTTCGAGCTGTCGAAAGGCACGGTGGCCTTCATCCCGGGCGGGAAGAACTTCGACAGTTCTTCCATGCGCTCGCGCACCAGGCGCGCGGTTTCCAGCGCATTGCCGCTAGGCGCCAGCTGCACGCCGATGCCGGTGGACGGCTTGCCGTTCAGGCGCGCCGAAGTGGAATAGCTCTGGCCGCCGATCTCGATGCGGGCCACGTCCTTCAGGCGCACGGTGGAACCATCCGGGTTCGCGCGCAGCACGACGTTGCCGAATTGTTCGGCGGTGGTGAGCTGGCCGGTGACGACCACGGTAGCGCTGATTTCCTGGCCCTGCGCCAGCGGCAGTTCGCCGATGGTGCCCGATGCCACCTGGGCATTCTGGCTGCGGATCGCGTTATTGACGTCGGCTGGCGACAGGCGGAAGCCCACCAGCTTGGCCGGGTCGATCCAGATGCGCATCGCGCGCTCGGTGCCGAACAGCTGCGCGGTGCCCACGCCCTTGATGCGCTGGATCTCGGGCAGGACCGTGCGCGAAGCGTAGTCGCCCAGCGCGATCGGGTCCCATTTCGGGTCGCTGGACGACAGGATGGTAAACAGCAGGAAGTTGGCGCGCACCTTGTCGACGCGCACGCCCTGCTGGTTCACCGCCTGCGGCAGGCGCGGGGTGGCGCGCGCCAGGCGGTTCTGGACATCCACCTGCGCCAGGTCCGGGTTGGTGCCGGTCTCGAAAGTGAGGGTAATCGAGCCGCTGCCGTTGGCCGAGCTGCTCGATTCCATGTAGATCAGGCCCGGGGAGCCGTTCATCTCGCGTTCGATGACGGAGATGACCGAGTCTTCCAGGGTCTGGGCCGATGCGCCCGGATAGGCGGCATTGATCACGATCGATGGCGGTGCCACGTTCGGATACTGTGCGATCGGGAGCTGGGTGATCGAGACGCCGCCGATCACCATGATGAACAGCGCGATCACCCAGGCAAAAATTGGGCGGTCAATAAAGAAACGTGCCATGTTAAATCCTGTTCTTGTTGCTGGCGCTTAGCGTGCGGCGGCGGATACTGTTGCGCCGGAGCCGGCGGCCGGTGCGGCAGTGCCCGGAGCCCACGGCACCACCTTGACCGGGGTACCCGGCGGAAGCATCTGGAGTTTCTGGAAGCCGTCGACCATCACGCGTTCGCCTTCTTTCAGGCCTTCGGTGACGACCCAGCTGGCGCCTTGCTGCGAACCGATCTTGACGGTGCGCGGGGTCGGCTTGTTGTCGGCGCCGACCACCATCAGGGTGTCGCCCTGGGCGCCGCCGCGGGTGACGGCCTGCTGCGGCACGATGATGCCGTTCGGTACCTGGGCCTGCGCCAGGCGCACGCGCACGTACTGGCCCGGCAGCAGGGCGTTGTCCGGATTCGGGACCGTCGCGCGCAAGGTAACCTGGCCGGTTCCCGGGTCGACGGTGACGTCCGAGAACAGCAGGCGGCCGCGGGTCGGCAATTCGGTGCCGTCGTCGAGCATCACGGTGACCGGCGCGTCTTTGGCGCCGCCGCCCGCTTGCTTGCGCAGGCGCTGCAGTTGGGTGGCCGACTGGGTGATGTTCAGGTACATCGGGTTGTTCTGCTGGATCAGCGCCATCTGGGTCGCTTCAGCCGCGGAGACGAGTGCGCCTTCGGTCACCAGCGCACGGCCGATGCGGCCCGAGATCGGTGCATTGACGTTGGCGTAGCCCGAGTTGATCTGGGCGATGCGCACCTGGGCGCGCGAGGCCGCCACCGCAGCCTCGGCCTGCTTCTGCGCGGCGACGGCGTTGGTGTATTCCAGCTTGCTGATGGCGTTGGCCTCGACCAGCGGCTTGTAGCGCTCGGCCAGCGACGCGGCCTGGGTCAGGCTGGCCTGGGCGCGGCCAAGATCGGCCTGTGCCGCAGCCACTTGCGCCTGGTAAGGAGCCGGATCGATCTGGAACAGCGACTGTCCTTCCCTGACCTCGCTACCCTCGGTGAACAGGCGCTTGAGCACCACGCCGTTGACGCGGGCACGGACCTGGGCGGTACGCACCGGCTCGGCGCGGGCCGGCAATTCCGTCTGCAGGGCGACCGATTCGAATTTGGTGGTGATGACGCCGACTTCCGGCGCCGGCATGCCTCCCCCGGGGCCGCCGGCGGCCGGGGCTGCATCTTTCTTGCCGCAGGCCGACAGCAGGGCGGCGGCCACCAGGGTGGCAGCGGCGATCCGGGTGAGCGGCAGGGTAGAGTGGTGTGAGCGCATTACGTGTGCTTTCATTCTGGTTTGTTGATTGGACAAACGTATGCGGGCATTTCCACACCATACGAATCGTCACTGGCTATTACGAGCAGTTTTATATACTATCACGGTTGTATGTTTAATGTTTGAGGTAGCCTTCAAATGAAGGGCAAGGAAAAAAATGGCACGTAAAACCAAGGCGGAAGCTGCCGCGACCCGAGACAGCATCCTGGACGCCGCTGAAAAATTGTTCGCCGAGCAAGGCGTTTCACGGACAACTTTACAGCATATTGCCAGCGAAGCTGGCGTGACGCGCGGCGCGATTTACTGGCATTTCCTCGACAAGGGCGCCCTCCTGCAGGCCATGATGGAGCGGGCCAAGATGCCGCTGGAAGAAGCCATGCTGCTGCTCGATACCAATGAAGGCGGCGATCCGATGCAGGATTTGCGCGAGTACGTGATGACGGTGCTGCGGGTCACGGCCAGCGATCCGAAAGCACGCCGCGTGTTCGAGATCGTCACGCTCAAGATGGAATTCGTGGCCGATGCCGTCGTCATGCGCGAGGGGCGGCGCGAGAAGCAGCTGATCTGGATGCAGCGGGTCGAAACACGCCTGAAGCAGGCCAAGGCGCTGGGCAGCGTGCGGCAGGATCTCGATCCCGTGACGGTGGCCAATGGCATGTGGATCATCATGGATGGCCTGATCCGCAACTGGCTGTTCGATACCGATGCCTACGACCTGGTGGAACTGGGCGGGGCGGTGATGGATACGTATTTGTCGGGGTTGCGCAACTGCTGATGGTTTCGTAGGGTGGGCGGGTCCTCCCGCCCGCGCGTTCAAGTGACGGTGCTGCACCCCGTGCGGCGGTTCATGTCACAACTATCACCGCGTGGGCGGAATCCGCCCACCCTACGAACCCCAAAAAGAAAGCGCGCCCATGGCGCGCTTTTGTATTTACTGCATGCGTTTTGCTTAACGCATCGTTGCGATCATCTGCTTGAGCTTGATCGAGTCGGCAACAAAAGCGCGGATGCCTTCGGCCAGCTTCTCGGTGCCCATCGCGTCTTCGTTCAGCATGAAGCGGAAGGTTTTTTCATCCATCGTGATCTTCTCGAGGCCGGCCTGCGCCTCGGCGACCAGCTTGCGCTCGAGCGGGGCATCGCTGTCGGCCAGCTTCTGCAGCAGGTCCGGCGAGATGGTCAAGAGGTCGCAGCCGGCCAGTTCCTGGATCTGCGAGGTGTTGCGGAAGCTCGCGCCCATTACTTCGGTCTTGTAGCCGAAAGTGCGGTAGTACTGGTAAATACGCTTGACCGACTGTACGCCCGGATCGTCCGCGCCCTGGTAGTCGGTGCCGGTCGATTTCTTGTACCAGTCATAGATGCGGCCCACGAACGGCGAGATCAGCTGCACGCCGGCGTCGGCGCAGGCGATCGCCTGGCACAGCGAGAACAGCAGGGTCAGGTTGCAGTGGATGCCTTCCTTTTCCAGGACCTCGGCGGCGCGGATGCCTTCCCAGGTCGAGGCGATCTTGATCAGCACGCGCTCGCGCGAGACGCCGGCCTTTTCGTACAGGGCGATCAGTTCGCGGCCCTTGGCCACGGTGGCTTCGGTATCGAACGACAGCGCGGCATCGATCTCGGTCGAGACGCGGCCCGGCACGAACTTCAGGATCTCGACGCCGAAACCGATCAGGAGGTTGTCGACGATTTCATCGATGCTCGCGTGCGGCGCATCGGCGATCGCCTTTTCCAGCAGCGGGCGGTACTCCGGCTTCTGCACGGCCTTCAGGATCAGCGACGGGTTGGTGGTCGCATCCTGCGGCGTGTAGGCCTTGATCGACTGGAAGTCGCCGGTGTCGGCGACGACGGTGGTGTATTGCTTGAGTTGTTCGAGTTGGTTCATGGCTTGGCTACTATAAGAGTGAATGTTTTTCGTAGGGTGGGCGGGTCTCCCGCCCGCGCGGTGATAGCTCAATATGAACCGCCGCACTGGCTGCAGCACCGTGATTTGCACGCGTGGGCAAGGGACTTGCCCACCCTACGGGTTACGAGAAGTCTGTGCCGTCGAGGAATGCGGCAATCATGCGCTCCAGCCCTTCACGGTCTTCGTCCGAAAACCGGTCCAGCACCGGGCTGTCGATATCGAACACGCCAACGACTTCGCCATCCTTGATCAGCGGGATCACGATCTCCGAATTCGAGGCCGAATCGCAGGCGATATGGCCGGGAAAGGCGTGCACGTCGGCGACCACGATGGTCTTGCGCTCCACCGCGGTCGTGCCGCAGACGCCGCGCCCAAACGGAATGCGGGCGCAGGCCGGCTTGCCCTGGAAGGGGCCGACCAGCAGGTCCTGGCCGTCGCCCTTGCGGGCCGGCACGGTGAAATAGAAACCGGCCCAGTTCAGCTCGGACAGCGTGTCGTAGACGAGGGCGGAAAACTGTGCGGCGTTCGCCATCAGGCTACGCTCGCCTTCAAGGACGCTCTCGACCTGGCGCTCCAGCAGGGCGTAGTCGGGACGGGTGCTGCGTTCTGGATTGATATGCATGGCGGAGCCCGGGATGCTTTGGAAACCGGGTATTTTACACCTGCGGCATTTTCAACGCCGCGGCTGCTCAATCAAGATTGGGCTCCCGCCTGCGCGGGAGCGACGGTTTTGAGGCCAACAACATGTGCCCGTCGCCCCGGCGCAGGCCGGGGCCCAGGTTGACGTTAACCGCCTCAGCCAATAAACGAGTCAAACTGCATATCAAACTCCTGCAGCGCCTTCTGGGCGTTCTGCATCTTCTTGCGAAACTCAGGTCCGCGCTGCAGCGCCAGCCCTACCGCCAGCACGTCGATCACCACCAGGTAAGCCAGGCGCGCCGAAATCGGCGTGTAGGGGTCGATCGCAAACACCAGGTCGATCGGGATGAACAGGGTCGCGATCTCCGCCAGTGGTGTGCCGGACGGCGCCAGCACGATCACGTCGGCGCCGCCGCGCCGGGCCAGCTTGGCCGAGCGGGTCAGGGCAGGATTGTTACCGCGTTGCGAAATCGCCACCACCGCATCGCCTTCGCGCAGCAGCGCCGCGGCGATCGAATGGATGGCCGGGTCGGTATAGGCCACAGTGGGCACGCCCGAGCGGAAGAATTTGTGCTGGGCGTCGCAGGCGACGAAGCCCGACGAGCCCTGGCCGTAGAACTCGATCTTGTTGGCGCGCGAGAGGATATCGAGCGCCTTTTGTACCAGCTCCGGTTTCAGGTTGTTGCGCAGGTCGAGCAGGGTGTTGATCGAGCGGCTGCAGATCTTGTTGACCAGGTCCGCCGCCAGGTCGTCCGGCGCCGGCTGTTCGTTCGCACCAGGCAGCGCCAGTGCCAGGCCCTGTGCCAGCTTGAGCTTGAACTCGTGCCAGCCGTCGTAGCCAAGGGTGCGGCAGAAACGCACCACGGTCGGCTCGGACACCTGCGCGTTCTTGGCCAGCGCGGTGATGTTCTGGCTCACCGTGCTCGAGGGCGCGGCGAGCACGGCGAGCGCCACCTTGCGCTCGGATTTCGAGAGCGAGTCGAGCTGGGTGCGGATGGAATCGAGCAGCATGGTGAATACGCCTTAATCTTCCGGCAGCACTTCTTCGCGCCACTGCAGGCCGTCGCGGCCGATCAGCGCGCTCGAGGCGGCCGGGCCCCAGGTGCCCGAGGTGTAAGGGACCGGGGTCGAATCGTCCTGTTCCCAGTGTTCCAGGATCGGCTCGACCCATTCCCAGGCCGCTTCGAGCTCGTCGCCGCGCATGAACAGGGTGAGCTGGCCGCGCAGCACGTCGACCAGCAGGCGTTCGTAGGCTTCCATGCGCGGGCTCTTGAACTGCTCGCGGAAGTCCAGCTCTAACTCGGCCTGCTTCAGGCGCATGGAATCGCCCGGGGTCTTGGCCATCAGGTTCATCGACAGGCCTTCGTCCGGCTGCAGGCGGATCACCAGGCTGTTCGGCTGGAAGCTCGACGTCGGCTGGTTGAAGATCGAATGCGGGATCGGCTTGAAGCGCACCACGATTTCTGCCAGGCGATCGGCCATGCGCTTGCCGGTGCGCAGGTAGAAGGGCACGCCGGCCCAGCGCCAGGTGTCGATCTCGGCCTTCACGGCCACGAAGGTCTCGGTCTTCGAGCCCTTTGGCGCTTCCGGCTCGTCGCGGTAGCCCGGCACCGCCTGGCCATCGACATAGCCGCCGCGGTACTGGCCGCGCACGATGTTCTGCGACAGCGTGGTCGGCGTAAAGCGCTTCAATGAACGCAGCACCTGCAGCTTGGCGTCGCGCACGGCATCCGGCGAAATCGAGGTCGGCGGCTCCATCGCGACGATACACAGCAGCTGCAGCAGGTGGTTCTGCAGCATGTCGCGCAGCGCGCCCGAGGTGTCGTAATAGCCCAGGCGGTTGCCCACGCCGATCTTCTCGGCGATGGTGATTTGCACGTCCGAGATCCACTCGCGGCGCCACAGCGGCTCGAACAGGATGTTCCCGAAGCGCAGGGCCAGCAGGTTTTGCACCGTCTCCTTGCCCAGGTAATGGTCGATCCGGTAGATCTGCGACTCGGCGAATACCTTGCCGACGTCCAGGTTGATCTGCTTGGCCGAGGCCAGGTCGCGCCCGAGCGGCTTTTCCAGCACCACGCGCGAGTTCGGCGATACCAGGCTTGTTGCGGCCAGGTTGTCGCAGATGGTGGCGAACAAATGCGGCGGAGTCGCGAGGTAGTAGACGCGGGTCAGCGACTCGTCCTTGCGCAGCGCCTCGACCAGCGGGCCGTAGGTCTTGAGGTCGGTGGCGTTGAGCGACACGTAGACGATGCGCTTCAGGAAGCGCTGCCAGCTTTCCTCGGCAGGCGCTTCCTTGATGTGCTGCTTCGAGTTGGTCTCGACCATGTTCAGGAATTCTTCCTGCGTCGCTTCCTCGCGGCCGACGCAGATGATGCGGGCTGTATCAGGCAAGTCGTTGCAGACATCGCGCGAGTACATCGCGGGGAGCAGCTTGCGCATCGCAAGGTCGCCGCTGCCGCCGAAGAAAACGAGGTCGAAATCGGAAAGTGCCATAGGAATCTGGGAGAGAGTGAGGACTTGGATGTAAATTTACTACACGAATATCGTGTTAGCAAGAAAATATACTACGAAACCGATGGGCTTCGTAGGGTGGGCGGCTCCACCGTTTTGTCGGATTCACCTGTGTACATACGGCGCGAATTGATCCCATTACCGGGTGGAGCCGCCCACCCTACGATTCAGTGGTGACATTGATTTAAGCGGTTTCGATCGATCGCAATGTTTACGATTGGTACTCCGGCTCTTCCCGCCCCGCCACATCCACCCGAATCGACAGCAGCTTCCCGCTGAGCGGATATTTCGCCAGCTCTTCCGCCGACCGCCCATGGCTGGCGCTGGTGATATACAGCGTGCGCAGGTCCGAGCCGCCGAACGCCACCGAGGTCGGGCAGCGCACCGGCAGCGCGATCTCGCGCAGGATCTCGCCGGTTGGCGCAATCCGCAGCACACGCCCCCCTTCGAACATCGCCACCCAGTAAGCGCCTTCGCTGTCCACCGTCGCACCATCCGGACGGCCGCCATAATCCGCGGCTGCCTTATCAGTCGAGAAGGTCTTGATCGTGCGCCCGTTCGACTGCACGCCGGTGTCCGGGTCGAAGTCGTAGCAGTCGATGCGGTGCGTCGTCGTATCGGCGTGGAACATCGTGCGGCCGTCCAGGCTCCAGGCCAGGCCGTTCGAGTTGGTCATGCCGCCTTGCCAGGCGCGGCGCAGCTGGCCGCGCTCCAGCACGTACATCTCCGCAGCCGGCTTGTCGCGCGGCTCGTACATGGTGCCGATCCAGAAGCGGCCCGCCGGGTCGACGCGGCCGTCATTGAATCGCACGATCGACGTGTCGTAAGGCGCATCGGCAATCGGCACTTCCTTGCCGCTGGTCGTGTTCAGGCAAACCAGGCCGGCCCGCGTGGCGACCATCAGGTTGTTGTCGCCGTCGATGGCCAGTGCCGACGGTTCCGAGCCCATCTTCCAGGACGTGAACTTGCCGCTGGCCGGGTGTACGCGGTTGACGGTCAGGCCGTTGATGTCGACCCAGTACAGGGCCGACTCGACCTCGTGCCAGGTTGCGGATTCGCCGACCAGCATCGGCGCGTCGTGCGCCACTTCGAATTTATCGGTTGCCATGTAATCGTTCAGTTGGGGTTCAGACGGCGGCCTTGGCGCGCGCGATCAGGCCGTTGGTGGAACTGTCGTGGAGTTCGGGCTGCGCATCAAGAGCCAGCTCGGCTTCGATCTTCTTGGCCAGCACCTTGCCCAGTTCAACGCCCCACTGGTCGAAACTGTTGACATCCCAGAGCACGCCCTGCACGAAAGTCTTGTGCTCGTATAGCGCGATCAGGGCGCCCAGCGTCGCGGGCGTGAGCCGCTCCATCAGGATCGTATTGCTCGGGCGGTTGCCAGGGAAGGTCTTGTGCGGCGCCAGGCGCTCGATTTCGCCCAGCGCCAGGCCTTGCTGCTGCAGGTCGACGCGCACTTCGTCGAGGGTCTTGCCCTTCATGAAGGCTTCGGATTGCGCGAAGCAGTTCGCCAGCAGGGCAGTGTGGTGGTTCTGCATTTCATGCGCAGGACGCAGGGCGGCGATGAAGTCGATCGGGGTCAGGTCGGTGCCCTGGTGCAGCAGCTGGAAATAGGCGTGCTGGCCGTTGGTGCCGGGTTCGCCCCAGATCGCCGGGCAGGTCGGGGTGTCGACCGGCTCGCCGTCGCGCGTGACGCGCTTGCCGTTGCTCTCCATGTCGAGCTGCTGCAAATAGGCCGGGAAGCGGTTCAGGTCCTGGTGGTAGGGCGCGATGGTGACCGAGCTGGCGCCGAGGAACTGGCGGTTCCAGAAGCCGACCAGGGCCAGGATCATCGGCAGGTTTTCCTCCACCGGGGCGGTGCGGAAGTGCTCGTCCAGCTCGTGCGCGCCGGCCAGGAAGTCGGTGAAATAACCAAAGCCCACGGCCAGTGCGACCGGCAGGCCGATGGCCGACCAGACCGAATAACGGCCGCCAACCCAGTCCCAGAACGGGAACATGTTGGCCGGGTCGATGCCGAAGGTCTTGATGGCCTCGGTATTCGTCGAGACGGCGACGAAGTGCCTGGCCAGCGCTTCTTCGGGCGCATTCTGCAGGAACCACTTGCGCGCGGTCTGCGCGTTCATCATGGTCTCGGCGGTAGTAAACGTCTTGGAGGCGACGATGAACAGCGTGGTTTCCGGGTCGACATGCATCAGCGCCGCATCCATGTCGTGGCCGTCCACGTTCGACACGAAATGCATCCGCAGGCGCGGATGCGCATAGTGGCGCAGCGCCAGCACCACCATCTTCGGGCCCAGGTCGGAGCCGCCGATGCCGATGTTGACGACATCAAGGATCGGCTTGCCGGTATAACCCAGCCAGTCGCCGCTGCGCACGGCGTCGCTGAACAGCTTGACGCGGTCGAGCACTGCGTGGACGTCGGCGTTCACGTCCTGGCCTTCAACGACGAGTTTCGCGCCACGCGGCGCGCGCAGGGCCGTGTGCAATACGGCGCGGTTCTCGGTGTTGTTGATGCGTTCACCGGCGAACATCGCATCGCGGCGGGCCTCGACGCCGCGCTCGCGCAACAGCGCCGCGAGCAGTTCAAGCGTGCGCCCGTCGAGGCGATTTTTTGAATAGTCTAGGAAGAGTCCTGCGGCCTCGCATGACAAGCGCTCGAAGCGCTGGGGATCGGCGGCGAACAGGCTGCGCATCTCCCAGTCTTCAGCCTCGATGGCGTGGGTTTCAAGGGCCTGGAAGCTGGAGGTAGAGGTCAGGGAAAGCTGGCGCATGGGGTCGGTGTCGATGGCACAATGTTGTCAATAGCAGATTATCGAATAATACAATATGCGTGCGTAAATTCACTACATATAAAGTGGTCGTATTCGCATTGTGTTGTGAGGCTGCCAAGGGCAGCAGCGTAAGGTCAGCCCGAATTCGTAGGGTGGGCGGGTACCCCGCCCGCGCGGTGATAGGTGGATTGTGAGCAGCTGCAAGGGCAGAGTCATCGTGATTTGAACGCGCGGTCGGGAAACCCGACCACCCTACCAGACAACCTCAATAAAACTGTAGTAAAATTTCAGATACCAAATTTAAGAAGGAACGATCATGGCGCTGCACCCCGTAGTCGAACAGGTAACCAAGCGGATCATCCAGCGTAGCCGCCCGTCGCGCGCGGCCTACCTGGCGCATCTCGAAGCGGCCCGGATCCAGGGCGTGCAGCGCGGCGCGCTGTCGTGCACCAACCTGGCGCACGGCTTCGCCGCCTTCCCGGCCAACGACAAGCTGAAGCTGCGCGAGTACAAGCAGCCCTCGGTCGCCATCGTATCCTCCTACAACGACATGCTGTCGGCCCACCAGCCCTTCGAATACTTCCCGAAACTGATCAAGGATGCGGTGCGCGAGATCGGCGCCGTGGCCCAGTTCGCGGGCGGCGTGCCGGCCATGTGCGACGGGGTGACGCAAGGCCAGCCGGGCATGGAGCTGTCGCTGTTCTCGCGCGACACCATCGCCATGTCCACCGCCGTGGCGCTGTCGCATAATATGTTCGACGCCTCGCTCTACCTCGGCATCTGCGACAAGATCGTGCCGGGCCTGTTGATCGGCGCGCTGCACTTCGGCCATATCCCGGGCATTTTTGTTCCGGGCGGCCCGATGACCTCGGGCCTGTCGAACAAGGAAAAGGCGCGCGTGCGCCAGCTCTACGCGCAGGGCAAGGCCACCCGCGAAGAGCTGATGGAATGCGAGGCGCAGTCCTACCACGACGCCGGCACCTGCACCTTCTACGGCACCGCCAACAGCAACCAGATGCTGATGGAGATGATGGGCCTGCACCTGCCGGGCGCCGCCTTCATCACCCCGGGCACGCCGCTGCGCGATGCGCTGACCCGCGCAGCAAGCCACCAGGCGGTTGCGATCTCCCAGCAGGGCAGCAGCTACATGCCGATCGGCCGCATCGTCGACGAAAAAAGCATCGTCAACGCCATCGTCGCGCTGCACGCGACCGGCGGCTCGACCAACCACACGCTGCACCTGGTGGCGATCGCCCGTGCTGCCGGCATCGTGATCGACTGGAACGACTTCGACGAGCTGTCGAAGGTGGTGCCGTCGCTGACCCGCATCTATCCGAACGGCGAAGCCGACGTGAACCACTTCCAGGCCGCCGGCGGCCCGGGCTTCGTGATCCGCGAACTGCTGGACGCCGGCCTGGCGCACGAAGACGTCAACACCATCCTCGGCCACGGCTTGCGCAACCATTGCAAGGAGCCTTTCCTTGGTGAAGACGGCAAGGTCGTGTGGCGCGATGTGCCGCAACAAAGCGGCGACGACAGCGTGCTGCGTGGGGCGGCGAACCCGTTCAGCGACAACGGCGGCATGGTGCTCGTGCAGGGTAACCTGGGCCGCGCGATCATGAAGATCTCGTCGGTGAAGAAGGAATACCACGTGGTCGAGGCGCCCGCGCTGACCTTCGATTCGCAGGAAGATTTCATGCAGGCCTATAAGGACGGCAAGCTCAATCGCGACTTCGTGGCCGTGATCCGCTTCCAGGGCCCGCGCGCCAACGGCATGCCGGAACTGCACGCGCTGACCCCGGCGCTGTCGAACCTGCAGGATGCCGGCTTCAAGGTGGCGATGGTGACCGATGGCCGCATGTCCGGCGCTTCCGGCAAGGTGCCGGCCGCGATCCACGTGTCGCCAGAAATTCTGGCAGGCGGCCCGCTCGGCCTGGTGCGCGACGGCGACCTCATTCGCGTCGACGCCACCACCGGTTCGTTTGCAGCGCTGGTGCCCGACAACGTCTGGGCCTCGCGCAGCATGGCGACCACCGACCTGTCGAAGAGCCACATCGGCATGGGGCGCGAGCTGTTCGCCATGTTCCGCAACGCCAGCACGCCGGCGGAGCAGGGCGCGGCCACCTTCCCGATGCCGTCCCCAATCCCGACTACCGTACCGCTGCACGAAGGCATCAATGCCGATGAAGTCGTGCCAGGTTCCGATGAAGACTTTCTCTTTAGGACGCAGAAATGACCTTACTTGAAATCATGCGCTCGGCGAGCGTCATCCCTGTCATCGCCATCGACGATCCGGAGCACGCCGTACCGCTGGCCAAGGCCCTTGTGGCCGGCGGCATCCGCGTGCTGGAAGTGACGCTGCGCACCAAACACGGCCTGGACGCGATCCGCGCCATGAGCCAGGTCGAAGGCGCCATCGTCGGCGTCGGCACCCTGACCCAGGCGGAAGAATTCGCGCTGTCGCGCGACGCTGGCGCCGTGTTCGGCGTTTCGCCGGGCCTGACCCCGATGCTGATCGAGGCGGCGAAAAAGAGCGGCTTGCCGCTGCTGCCGGGCGTGATGACGCCTTCCGAAGTGATGGCCGCGCGCGAAGCCGGCTTCCGCCAGCTCAAGCTGTTCCCGGCGGTGCCGGCGGGCGGCGTCGGCATGCTCAACGCGATCGGCGGCCCGCTGCCGGACGTGACCTTCTGCCCGACCGGCGGCATCTCGATCGAGACCGCGCCGACCTTCCTGGCCTGTAAGAACGTGGCCTGTGTCGGCGGCTCCTGGCTGACCCCGAAGGACCTGATCGCTGCCGGCGACTGGGCCGGGATCACCGCGCTGGCCAAGGCGGCGGCCGCGCTGCGCGCTGCTTAAGGTTCGCATGAAACGACCGCGATCCCGTCCCCTGACCGAGGCCGAGATCGCGATGGCGTCGCTGCTGTTCCGCGACGCCATCGATTACAGCCGCGTCCGTATCCACGGCCGCCGCTACATGCCCCTGCAGCCGAAGAACTGCTGCATGACGCCCAACGGCAGCATGTACTTCCACCGCTCCTGCTTCCTGCCCGATTACACCCGCGCCGATCCCGGCGCCATCCATTGGTTCATGCATGAGATGGTGCATGTCTGGCAGCATCAGCTGGGGTATCCGGTAAGGCTGCGCGGGGCCGTCCGGATCGGTCTTCATTATGGCTATACCCTGCGCGCAGATGCCGATCTGAGCGACTACAACATGGAAGCGCAAGGTGACCTGCTGGCGGATTACTTTGTGCTCAAGTACTTGAAGAAGCCGCACGCGATGCGCCAGCAGCACTATTGCGACAGCCTGGTCTTGTATGAGCAGGTGTTGGCGTCCTTCCTTGTTGACCCTCGGGACCGGCACAACCTGCATCGCGGGCCGGCACGCTGGCTGGCAAGGCGCGCATGAACGCATACCAGGCAGTTGGCGACTGCTCAGCTCAGCGAAGGCGTGCAGTAGCGAATGCGACGGAAAATCCAGTCCCTGCCACTCCCCAGGTGAGTGCGGCGATCAATTCGAATTGCGTACGCAGTTCAGGATGGATCCAGGCGAATGGCACCAGCACGAGGGCACGCGCCAGGCAAACTGCGGCAATGCCCGCCAATGCCGGGCGCAGCAAAGGCAGCCTTTGGATCAGGCCGAGTGCTGAGCAGGCATAGGCAGCGCACATGCCCATCAGGACTGCAATGCCCGCGGTGCCAGCCGGCGCGAGCCAGGTTCCATCACGGGCAGACGCCACGATCCGCGGCGGCGCACCGAAGAAGGCATACCAGGAGGGCCCGCCCGCGATGCAGGCCAGGTGGATCGCAACGCCCAGCGCGGCGATCACTGCCGCCACGCCGATCCAGAGCCGTGACGCCGGTTTCAGGTGCTTCATGGCCGAGTACCTTTCTTACTCATAGCGCAGGCAGTCCACAGGGAGCAACTTTGACGCCCGCCGTGCCGGGTAGAAGCCAAAGAACACCCCCACCGCCGTCGCAAACCCGCATGCCACCAGCACCCCCTGGAAAGTCAGGTAAACATCGAACTTCCCGGTCGACGTAATCGCCGCCGCCCCACCCATCGCAATCGCCACGCCCACCAGGCCACCAGCCACGCAGATCACCACCGACTCCGCGAGGAACTGCAGCAGCACGGCACTCGGCCGCGCGCCAATCGCCATGCGAATACCAATCTCGCGCGTCCGCTCGGTCACCGACACCAGCATGATGTTCATGATCCCGATTCCGCCCACCAGCAGCGAAATCGCGCCAATGAGCCCGAGCAGCATGGCGACGCCGGCGCTGATCTTGTTGGCCGTCTCCGCGAACGAGGCGATATTCTGTACGCGGAAATCGTCCGGATCGTCGAGGCGGATGCGGTGGCGGTCGCGCAGCGTTTCCTTGATGTCCTCGATCGCGTCGCTCAGCGCGATGTCGGGACGGCCTTGCGTCGCGATGTAGTGCACGTTTTGCGGGAAGGGCGTGCGGATCAGGTTTGCGCTGGCCGCTGTGATCGGCACCAGCACCAGTTCGGCCAGGTCCGAGCCGTCGATCTGCTTGCCTTCGCCGTCAAGCACGCCGATCACCTGGAAGGCGACGTTCTCGATGCGGATGTAGCGCCCGAGCGGATCGGCCTTGTAGAAGAACTGGTCCGCCACTTTCTGGCCGATCACGACCATGCGCGCGGACGCGCGGATGTCGGCTTCGCTGAAGCTGTTGCCCTGGTCGAGCTTCCAGTTGCGGATCTTGAACATGGACGGGGTCACGCCCAGCACCATGCTGTTCGCCGTCTCGTTGCCGGCGCTGAGCTTGAAGTTGCCCTGCAGGGCAGGGGCTGCGGCGACCAGGCTGGACAGCTTGTTGAGCGCGGCGGCGTCGGACAGCGACAGCGAAGGCACGGCGCCGGCACGGGCCCGCTGCGCGGCGGTGCGGTCGCCGCCCGGCATCACATAGAGCATGTTGGTGCCGAGCGCCTGCAGTTCCTTGCCGATGAAGCGCTGCATGCTGTCGCCGATCGCCAGCAGCAGCACCACCGAGGCGATGCCGATGATAATGCCGAGCATGGTCAGGGCAGTGCGCAGGCGGTTGGCCGCCATCGAGCGGAAGGATTCGATCAATACCTGGACGAAGTTCATGCCATCACCTCCGCGTGGACGACGCTTGCTCCGAGGCCCGCGGCCGCCGGCCCGTCGTAGATCACCCGCCCATCCTTGAGGCGCACCAGGCGCCGGCTGTAAGCGGCGACATCCGGCTCGTGGGTGACCAGCACGATGGTGATGCCGCGCTCCTGGTTCAGTTGGCGGAAGCTCGACATGATGTCGTCGCTCGTTTGCGTATCGAGGTTACCGGTGGGTTCATCCGCCAGCAGCATAGGCGGATCGGTGGCGAGGGCGCGGGCGATCGCCACGCGCTGCTGCTGGCCGCCCGAGAGCTGGCTCGGGGTGCGCTTGGCCAGTCCCCCCAATCCGACGCGCTCGAGTTCCTGCACCGCGCGCGCATACGCCTTGCCGCGGCTTACGCCCGCGTAGATGAGCGGCAGCGCCACGTTTTCGGCCACGTTCATCCGCTTGATCAGGTTGAAGCTCTGGAACACGAAGCCGATGCTGCGGTTGCGGATGTCGGCCAGCTGGGCGCGCGACAGCGAACGCGTGTCGACGCCGTCGAGGGAATAGCTGCCGCCGGTGGCCTGGTCGAGGCAGCCGAGGATGTTCATCAGCGTCGATTTGCCCGATCCGGACTGGCCCATGACCGAGACGAAGTCGCCGCGCATCACCTGCATGTCGATCCCGTACAGCACCTGGGTGTCGACGCTGCCGCTGGTATAGGTCTTGGTGACGCCGCGGATTTCGATCAGCGGTGCGCTGGCAGGGTGCGCGATCACAGGTCATCGTCCTGTTTCTGCACCAGCGTGCGCGTGACGATCCGATCGCCCGCCTTCAGGCCACCACCCACCACTTCGGTATAGCGGAAGTTCGACAGGCCGGCGCGGATGTCCACGGGCTGCGGTTCGTTCTTCGCATCGAGGCGGTAGACCTTGAACATGCGCGCGGTCTCGTTCGCGCTGCGGAAAGCGAGATCGTCGTCCTGGACCGATGCCGGCGTCAGGGCCACCGTCTTGACCGCTCCCTTGTTCGTTTCCTTTTCCAGCTTTTTCTGCTTTTCCAGCTCTTCCTCGGGCAGGGTGAAGCGCAGCGCGGTGGTCGGGATGCGCATCACGTTGGCGCGATTGGCGACGACCAGTCGCACCTGGGCGGTCATGCCGGGTTTCAGCATCTCGTCCTTGTTGTCGACATCGAGCACGACGTTGTAGGTGACGACGTTCTGCACCACGTTGGCGGCCAGGCGGAACTGGCGCATGGTCGCGTGGAATTCGCGGTCCGGATAGGCGTCGACCACGAAGCGGGCTGGCAGGCCATCCTTCAGGGCGCCGACGTCGGCTTCCGAGACGCTGGTATCGATCTGCATCTTGGTCAGGTCGCGCGCGATCTGGAACAGGTTCGGCGTGGTAAACGAAGCTGCCACGGTCTGGCCCAGGTCGATGGTGCGCTTGATGATGACGCCGTCGATCGGCGAGCGGATCACGCTGTTGTTCAGGTCCGCCTGGGCGCGCTCGAGCTGGGCCTGGGCCAGCTGGATGTTCGCCTTGGCGACGTCCAGCTCGCGGCGGGTCTGGTCGAGCGCCACGCTGGAGACGAAGCTGCGGCTCACCAGCTGCTCGTTGCGCTGGAAGTTGGCCTGGGCCAGGCGCTGCGATGCCTGGGCGGACGCCAGGCTGGCCTGGGCCTGGCGCACCTGGGCATTGAAGATGGTCGGGTCGAGCTTGAGCAGCACCTGGCCCCGGGTCACGCGGTCGTTGAAGTCCACGTTCAGTTCGACCACGGTGCCCGACACCTGCGAGCCGACGTTCACCAGCGCGACCGGGTTGATGGTGCCGGTGGCGGTCACGGTCTGGTTGATGCTGCCTACGTCCACCGCCGTGAAGCGGTATTTCGGCGGCGGCGCGACCTCTTCTGCCTTCGGGGCCAGCCAGGCGTAAGCCGACCCGGCCACCACGATCAGTCCGGCTGCAATCGCCACGCGTTTTTTCGTCAAGAGTTTCATCAGGGATTCCGTTAAGCCAGCGGGAAAAAATCCAGTTTGATGCAGTGATGCAATCATTGCAATGCGTAGTGCATCGACTGGCAAGCCGGTGGGATGAAACGACGTTTTCGCGGTATGGACGGTACGATCCGCTAAAATGGCGTCTTTCTTCTCTACCCTTAAAAGCATCATGACCCAGGACGAACTCAAGCAAGAAGTAGCCCGCGCCGCCATCCAATATGTCGTGGAAGGCGAGATCATCGGCGTCGGCACCGGCTCGACCGCCAACTTCTTCATCGACGAGCTGGCCAAGATCAAGGACCGCATCCAGGGCGCCGTGGCCTCGTCGGAAGCGACCGCTGCGCGCCTGCGCGGCCATGGTATTCCGGTGTTCGACCTGAACGACGTCACCTCGATGGCGGTCTATATCGACGGTGCGGACGAGATCACCGCCAGCGGCGCCATGATCAAGGGCGGCGGCGCGGCCCTGACACGCGAGAAGATCGTGGCCTCGGTAGCGAAGCGTTTTGTGTGCATCGCCGACGGCTCGAAGCTGGTCGAGACCCTGGGCAAATTCCCGCTGCCGGTCGAAGTCATCCCGATGGCGCGCGCCTCCGTGATGCGCAAGCTGGCGGAACTCGGCGGCGAGCCGCGCCTGCGCACGAAGCCGGGCAGCAGTGACGCCTTCATTACCGACAACGGCGGTGAGCTGATCGACGTAGTCGGCCTGTCGATTGCCGACCCGGTAGCGCTGGAAGAGAGAATCAACCAGATCGTGGGCGTGATTGCCGTCGGCCTGTTCGCTAAAGCCGGCGCCAATGTCTGCCTGCTCGGCACCGCCGAAGGCGTCAAGACCCTGACCTTTTAACTCCTACCCGGAGAACGCACGATGAAGCATGCGCTGCTGGTGGCTGTATCGACGGCCGTGTTGTTGAGCGGCTGTTCCCTGTTCAGGAGCACCATGCCGCCGGCGCCGGTGGCTGTGGCGGCTGCGAGGCCGGCCACGCCTGTGCTGACCGACGGTCATGGTGCGCCCATCGAGCGCGTGCCGTTCCGCACCGGCGTGTCGTCGGCGACTGTCGAAAAGATGGCGAAGGCGCAGGGCTGCACGGGCGGGCAGGGCGCGGGGCTGATGACCGAGGCGGGGCCGGTGGAGGTTTACCGGATGCGCTGCGAAGATGGGGCGATGCGCGGGAAGGTGTTTACGGCGCGTTGCGAGTTGAGGCAGTGCGTGAAGATGTAGGGGATCCGAATTTCCCGCTTTACGTAGGGTGGGCGGCTTCGCCGCCCGCGCGTTCAACCAGCGGTAGCGCGGACGCGCTGTGGATTGCTCAGGGTGACTATCACCGCGTGGGCAGGAAACCTGCCCACCCTACGAAAAACGTCGCCGGAGCGACGTTTTTTGGGCGGCGGCCGGGATTGAGCCGCGTGTGTGGAAACTCAGGCCGTTGGCGGCACGTAACCCACGGCCGCATCGGCGCCGTCACCGAAGAAGTGCTTCTCCATCTGCGTCGCCAGGTATTTGCGGGCGCGGTCATCGGCCAGGTTCAGGCGGTTCTCGTTGATCAGCATGGTCTGGTGCTTGAGCCAGGCCTGCCAGGCTTCTTTCGACACCGACAGGTAGAGCTTCTTGCCCATTTCGCCTGGGACCGGCGGGAAGTCCAGGCCTTCGGCTTCCTTGTTCAGTTTGATGCATTGGACGGTGCGGGCCATCGTGTACTCCTGTTATCGTGTTAAACGCGGTTCAGTGCGAAACCGGCATTATAAGGTTTTGATCAGAACCTGTGACCGGCGCTGCCAGTTGTACATGTGCTGGCGGTCTTTCGGCAGGTCGTCCACCGAGGCCGGGACGAAGCCGCGCTTCTTGAACCAGTGCGAAGTGCGGGTGGTCAGTACGAACAGCTTGGTCAGGCCGGCCGCCCGGGCGCGGTTTTCCATGTGCTTGAGGATGCGTTCGCCGTCGCCCTGGGTTTGCGCCTCGGCGCTCACGGTCAGGCAGGCCATCTCGCCCATCTTCGATTCAGGGAACGGGTAGAGCGCGGCGCAGCCGAAGATCACGCCGTCGTGGTCGATCACCGAGAACTGGTCGATTTCGCGCTCGATCAGCTCGCGGCCGCGGTACACCAGGGTGCCGTCGGCTTCCAGTGGCTCGATGAGCTTGATAATTCCGCCGACGTCCTCAATTGTGGCCTGGCGCAGGCTTTCCAGGTTCTCGTGGCTGATCATGGTGCCGACGCCGTCGTGAGTGAACAGCTCGAGCAGGGCCGAGCCATCCATTTCGAAGGGCACCACGTGCACGCGGTCGACGCCGCTGTTGCAGGCCTTGACGGCGTGCTGCAGGTAGAAGGCGGCGTCCGGCGGCAGGAAACCCGCCTGCAGCACGGCTTCGGCCTGGTGCGAGGACAGTTCGCGGATTTCGGTGCCGGCGGCATCGACCATCATCGGGGTTTCGGTGATGAAGATCAGCTTGTCGGCGTGCAGGGCGATCGCGGTCGATGCGGCCACGTCTTCCATGGTCAGGTTGAAGATCTCGCCCGTTGGCGAGAAGCCTAGCGGCGACAGCAGCACCAGGCTGTCTTCGGTTTGCAAAATGGGGTGGATTTTCTCGGCCGCGATCTTGCGGGTGACGCCGGTGAGTTCGAAGTCGACGCCGTCGATCACGCCAAGCGGGCGCGCAACGACGAAGTTGCCCGATACGATGCTGATCTGGGCGTGCGACATCGGGGTGTTCGGCAAGCCCTGGCTGAAGGCGGCTTCGATGTCGAGGCGCAGTTCGCCGGCGGCTTCCTTCGCGCACTCGAGCGCGGCGGTGTCGGTAATGCGCACGCCGTTATGGAAGCGGCCCTCGACGTTACGCAGGCCGAGCTGTTCGGCTACCTGCGGACGCGAACCGTGCACCAGCACGACGCGGATGCCGAGCGCCACCAGCAGGGACAGGTCTTGCGCCAGCACCGGCAGGGCGCCGGAGGCGACCAGTTCACCCGGGAATGCAACAACGAAGGTCTTGCCGCCAAAGGCGTGAATGTACGGCGCGACAGAGCGCAGCCACTGGACGAATTGGGTAGGATTTTCCATTTGCCGCATTATAATTCGCTGCGCGATGTGCGCACCAAATACCTTGTAAAAACTAATGTCTGAACAGAGTAACAAGCCTTCGCCTCCACCGGCGCGTGCCGCTTCCCAGAATCCTTCCGCTCCAGAGCCGCGCAAGCGCAGCCCTGAGGGTGAACTGCGTGCGCCGATGACGCAGACGCGCGATGGTGAACTGCAGACCAAGAGGCCGCGCAACGAACCGCGCGCACCGCGTGCCGAGGGCGAAGCGCGTCCCGCCCGCCAGCAGGGCCAGCGCCCGCCCGCGCAGCAAGGCGAGCGCAAGCCAAACCCGCCGCAGCCGCAACGCGCGCCGCGCCAGCAGGGCGAACAGCGTACCGAGCCGCGCGGCGAAGCCAAACCGCGTCCCGAAAAAGGCGAGCGTCCCGCGCCCTTCCGCACGCCGCTGCCGCCGATCGTCTATCCCGAAGACCTGCCGGTCTCCGGCCGCCGCGCCGAAATCGCCAAGGCGATCGCAGAGAACCAGGTGGTCATCGTCTCCGGCGAAACCGGCTCCGGCAAGACCACCCAGCTCCCTAAAATCTGCCTGGAGCTGGGCCGCGGCCAGAAAGGCCTGATCGGCCACACCCAGCCGCGCCGGATCGCCGCATCGAGCACGGCCAAGCGCATCGCGCAGGAACTCGGCTCGCCGCTGGGCGAGCACGTGGGCTTCAAGGTGCGCTTTACCGACACGCTGCAGCGCGGCGCCTCGGTCAAGCTGATGACCGACGGTATCCTGCTGGCCGAGACCCAGACCGACCCGCTGCTGCGCAACTACGACACCATCATCATCGATGAAGCGCACGAACGCAGCCTGAACATCGACTTTTTGCTCGGCTACCTGAAGCAGCTGTTGCCGCGCCGGCCGGACCTGAAGATCATCATCACCTCGGCGACCATCGATGCCGACCGCTTCTCGCGCCACTTTGGCACGCCGGGCAAACCCGCGCCCGTCATCGAGGTGTCGGGCCGCCTGTACAAGGTGGAAGTGCGCTACCGCCCGGTCGACCGCGACCCGGTCACGGCCACCAATCCGAAGCCGGGCGAGCCGGCGCCGCAAGGCACGACCAAGGCCCAGGCGGCACGCGACAAGCGCGACCTGATGGAAGCCGTGGTCGACGCGGTCGATGAGCTGTGCCGGATCGGTTCGGGCGACGTGCTGGTGTTCCTGCCGGGTGAACGCGAGATTCGCGATTGCGCCGAGGCGCTGCGCAAGCACCATCCGCCGCACGTCGAGATCTTGCCGCTGTTCGCCCGACTGTCGGTGGAAGACCAGGACCGCGTGTTCAAGACCACCAATGCGCGCCGCGTGGTGCTGGCCACCAACGTGGCCGAGACCTCGCTGACGGTGCCGGGCATCCGCTACGTGGTCGACACGGGCCTGGCGCGCGTAAAGCGCTACAGCTTCCGCAACAAGGTCGAGCAACTGCAGGTCGAGCCGGTGGCGCAATCGTCGGCCAACCAGCGTGCCGGCCGTTGCGGCCGCGTGGCCGACGGCGTTTGCATCCGCCTGTACGAAGAAGACGATTTCAACAAGCGCCCGAAATTCGCCGACCCGGAGATCCTGCGCTCGTCGCTGGCTTCGGTCATCCTGCGCATGAAGTCGCTGCACCTGGCGGACGTCGAGACTTTCCCCTTCATCGAGCCGCCACAGGGCCGCGCGATCGCGGATGGCTACCAGCTGCTGCAGGAAGTCGGCGCGGTCGACGAGCTGAACGACCTGACCCCGCTGGGCATGAAGCTGGCCAAGCTGCCGCTCGACCCGCGTGTGGGCCGCATGATCCTGGCCGCGGTCGACAATGACTGCCTCACCGAGATGCTCATTGTGGCCTCGGCACTGTCGACGCAGGACCCGCGCGACCGCCCGATCGAATACCAGCAGCAGGCCGACGAGAAGCACAAGAAATTCGCCGACGAGAAGTCCGAATTCCTCAGCTACCTGAAGATCTGGGCCTGGTTCGAAGACGCCATCGAGCACAAGAAGACCAACCGCCAGCTGCAGGAAAACTGCCGCGCCAACTTCCTGTCGCAGCTGCGCCTGCGCGAGTGGCGCGACGTGCATTCGCAGCTGCTGACGGTCGCGCGCGAACAGGGCTGGCGCCTGAATACGGCCCCTGCCACCTACGACCAGCTGCACCTGGCGCTGCTCACCGGCCTGCTCGGGAACATCGGCTTCAAGGCCGAGGACGAGCCGGTGTTCCTGGGTGCGCGCGGCATCAAGTTCCATATCTGGCCAGGCTCCTACCTGGCCAAGAAGCCGGGGCGCTGGGTGATGGCGGCCGAGCTGGTCGAGACCACGCGCCTGTATGCGCGCACGATCGCGCAGATCCAGCCCGAGTGGGTGGAGAAGGTGGGCGCGCACCTGCTGAAGAAGTCCTGGGGCGAGCCGCGCTGGGAGAAGCGCCAGGCGCAAGTGACGGCGCTCGAGCGCGCGACGATGTACGGCATCGTCATCTACAACAACCGCCGCATCAACTACAGCCAGTACAACCCGACCCAAGCGCGCGAGATCTTCATTCGCGACGCGCTGGTGGCGGGCGACTACGAGACCCGTGCGCCTTTCTTCGCCCACAACCACAAGCTGGTGAAGGACATCGAGAACCTCGAGCACAAGTCGCGCCGCCTGGACGTGCTGGTGGACGAGCAGCTGATCGCCGCCTTCTACGACAAGGAAATCCCGCAGGCGGTCGTGAATGGCGCCGGTTTCGAGAAGTGGTACAAGGACGCTTCGCGCGAGAACCCCAAGCTGCTCTACCTGATCCGCGAAGAGCTGATGCGGCACGAGGCGGCCGGCGTCACCACCGACCTGTTCCCGAAGACGATGAACGTCACCGGCATCGAGATGGGACTGGGCTACCACTTCGAGCCGGGCAGCCTGCGCGATGGCGTGACCCTCGCCGTGCCGCTGTTTGCGCTCAACCAGATCCCGCACGAGCGGGCGGGCTGGTTGGTGCCGGGCATGCTGAAGGAGAAGGTGCACCTGATGCTGAAATCGCTGCCGCAGAAGCTGCGCCGCCATTGCGTGCCGCTGCCGGATTACGCGGCGCGCTTCGTCGAGCGCATCGACCGCGCGGGTACGTTCGGCCGGGGCGACCTGGTCGACGTCCTGATTGCGGACGTGCGCGAGCAGACTGGGGTCAACGTGCTGACCGGCGACTTCAAGCTGGAGACGCTGCCAGTGCACCTGTCGATGAATTTCAAGGTGATCGACGAGCACGGGCGCCAGCTCGACATGGGCCGCAACCTGGCGACGCTGCAGGCGGAGCTGGGCGGACAGGCGCGCGAGAGCTTCCAGAAGCTGGCGGAGGCTACGCCGTCGGCAGCGCCTGCGCGGCTGCAGCCGGCCGCGGCACCTGCTGCTGCGCCGGTTGCCGCCAAGGGGAAGGGCGGGGCACCCGCCGTCGGTTCGGCCGGCGCCAAGCCGGTTGCCGCTGCGGCTGCACCGGCGGCGCCGGCAGGCGCAAGCCAGCACACCGGCTTGAGCACCTGGAGCTTCGGCCCGCTGCCGGAACTGCTCGAAATCACGCAAGGCAAGCTGACGCTGATCGGCTTCCCTGCGCTGGTGGACAAGACCACGCACTGCGACCTGGAAGTGTTCGACGACCCGAACGTGGCGGCACGCACGCACCGCGTCGGCCTGCGCCGCCTGTTCATGCTGCAACTGAAGGAACAGCTCAAGTTCGCCGAGAAGAACATCCCCGGCCTGCAGAACATGGGCATGCAGTTCATGAGCGTGGGCTCGCAGGAAGACCTGCGCGACCAGATCATCGCCAAGGCGGTCGACATCGCCTGCCTGCAGGATCCATTGCCGACGGATGCAGCCTCGTTCAACAATCGCCGGGACGAAGGCAAGGCCCGCATCGGGCTGTTGATCAACGAGACCGCGCGGCTGGTGGGCTCGGTGCTGGCGGAATTCCACGGCATGCCCAAGCGCATCCAGAGCCTGGCCCCGGCAGTGGCGGCGGACATCCAGGCCCAGCTGCAAGGACTGGTGCACAAGCGCTTCATCGCGGACAACGAGTACAGCCAGCTGTCGCACTTCCCGCGCTACCTGAAGGGGATCAACGTGCGGCTGGAGAAACTGCGCGGCAACCCGTCGCGCGATGCGCAGCTGATGGCGGAATGGCAGACGGCGGCCAGCCAGTTCCAGCGCACGCTCAAGAATCTCTCCAGCAAGAACAACGACCCGCGCATGCTGGAGTTCCGCTGGATGCTGGAGGAGCTGCGGGTGTCGCTGTTCGCGCAGGAGCTGCGCACGCCGATGCCGGTGTCGGCCAAGCGGCTGCAGAAGGTGTGGGAATCGATGATCCGGTGAGCGGGTAATTGATTTGCCGATTCCCCTAGGGTGGGCGGGGTAATTTCGGGCAATGCCCGGAATTACGAACGCCCGCGCGTTCAAATCACATGTGCGATGACGCGGCATGATGAAACATCCCAACCACGAATGACCACAATCCGTGTTTAATCACGTCCAAATCGCGATTTTATACACGTATTGTGGCCATTCAAACGTAGGTTGAACGCGCGGGCGGGAGGACCCGCCCACCCTACAAGGTCACCCGATATTACTGCCGCGAATCCGGCTCAGGTCCTTGTCATCCCCGTCATGCCCCGGCCGTGGATCGGCACTGCCGCCCACCCCATAGGAGTCCCCGTGCACGCTGCCTGAGCCCACGCTTACCCCCAGGCTGCTGCCCGCACCGCTGCTGGTGCCGGCCGACCCCGCACCCATGCTCGACCCCATGCCGCTGCCCATCGCCGAGCCGGCGCCGGTGCTGCCCGTCATGCCCCGCACCGACGAGCCCGGCCCCATCGAAGGCGCGCCCGGGCGGCTGATATCTGTGCCATAGAAACTGTGGATGCTGCTGGCCCAGGTGACATCGCTCATGTCCGGCCAGGCATCCTTGTCGAAGCCGGGCGCGGTTTTCAACCGGTCTTTCTCTATATTCAGCACCATGCGCTTGTTCACGGTATCGAGGTGCAGCGCCTGCCAGGGCACGGCGAACAGCTTTTCGCCCAGCCCGAGGAAACCGCCGAAAGCCAGCACGACATAGGCCACCTGGCCAGTCTGCATGTCGAGCATGATTTCCTTGATGTCGCCGAGATCTTCCTCTGCGGCATTGACTACACTATCACTGATCAGTGTGTCCGCGCCCATCAGCGCCGGCCCGGGACCGGTGCTGCGAGTGTCCTTGTACATGCCATACCTGTCACGATCTGCGTAGCTCATCATTACCTCCATGGTCGGTTGGGTTACCGGCAAAGCCAGCCAAGCTATCCATCAAGGGTAGGGAGCGACCTCGCTAGTTGAATGATATGGCGCAATCGTATGCTGCCGCGCGCGGCAGAAAACGCCGAGTTCGCCCGCTAAGCGAGTTAGCGCACAGAAAACGATTTGCTCTATGGTTAATGTGCCAAGTAATGTTTCGGAGATAAAACAAATGACCGTCAACTCGCGCTGCAACTATGCTGGCCCACTGGGCAAACTGATTCCGACCCGCTCGGTGATCTCGCTGTTCGATACCGTTTTCGCCCGTCTGGGCTGGCTTAGCCGCCGCTGAGCCGGGGCGTTGGCGCGCGGGCTGGCCCCAGCCCGCGCGCCAGTCTCAGTTGTCTCGCCGTTCGCTGCCACCGGGTACGCCGTCATCGTGTCCGGTGGTGAGGCGTCAATAGTCCGATGTCCATTGACGAAGTCAGCCGGGAATGCCCTGGCTAGCTCGTCCGCTTTGTCCGCCTGACTACTTCCCCTGCCGCTGCCTGTGTGTACTTATCCTGCAATCGTCCTCAAAATCTTCTTGTGGTTTCGCACACGTGTGCTAAAGTGAGCGCATGAACACCACCGCCGCCATCACCGCAAAAAGCGAAGCGACCTACGCCGCGATCCTCGAGGCTGCGGTCGACATGGCGGCAGCCGAGGGTATCGGCAAGGTGTCGCTGGGCGAGCTGTCCAAGCGCACCGGCATCAGCAAGAGCGGCGTGTTTTCACGTGTCGGTTCGCTGGAGTCGCTGCAAGGTGCGGTGCTGGACGAATACGACCGGCGCTTTGCGGACGAAGTGTTCCTGCCCTCGCTGCAGGTGCCCAAGGGCTTGTCGCGCCTGACGCTGCAGGTGAATCTGTGGCTCAAGAAGATCGGCAGCGAGACGGCGCGCGGCGGCTGCCTGTATGCGGCAGGCGCCTTTGAATTCGACGACGTGCCCGGCCCGCTGCGCGACCGGATCGAAGAGGGAGTCGTGCGTTGGCGGGCTTCCTTGCGCAAGACCGTGCTGCAGGCGATGGAAGCCGGGCACCTGCGGCCGGACACCGAGCCGGAGCAGTTGGTGTTCGAGATCTACAGCCTGGTGATCGGCGTGATGCACGACGCGCGCTTCCTGCACGACGACACTGTGCCGCGCAGGGCGCAGCGGGCGTTCAACCGGCTGATATCGACGTACAAGAGTTTCAGCGACCTGGAATAGGTCGCGTGGTCGGGGCGGAACAGGACAGGTCCGTCCATTTTTTTGAAGTAATTTCGCACATGTGTGCGAAACTTGAGCTTGCCAAGGAGTCGATCATGTCTGCATTCTTGTTGTGGGTCTTGTCTGTCGTTGGGGTTGCCGGGTCTGCCTGGTTCGTGTTCGGTGACGTGGTGCGCGGTGTCCCCGCATCCAACGAAGACTTCGTGTTCTGTTAAAGCCGAAGCGAGCGTTGGTGCGTCAGCGTAGCAGCTTGAGGCCCGGCGGCAGCGCATCGCCCAGCATGCGGGTCTCGACGGCCTGGTCGAGTTCCACCACCTCGCGCACCATCGCAGCCCAGGCTGGAGGCGCGCCGGTGGAGGACAGGCGCCGCAGCACCTCGTCGCGTACCGCCTGCCCGATGTCGCGCGAGCGGTCGCCGGTCATGCGCGCGATATGGGCGGCGGCAAAGCCGGCCGGTTCGATTTTCTTCCAGTCGAGCGTCAAAAGCCGGGCCAGCCAGGCTTCGGCCGAGGCAGCGGGCGCTACCTCGTGCGCGGCGCCATGGAAGGACTGGCGCGCGCCGACGCGGCCCAGCGCCCACAAGTAACGGGCGTACCTGGCCGCGGCGCGGGCGTCGATCCTGGCCCCACGCGGCATCTCCATGATCTGCTTGATTAACCATTCGCCGATCTCGGACTTGTAGGCGGACGGGATACGTTCGAGCGAGGCCCCCACGCGCAGCATGTCGTCCTCGGTGCCGTCCACCAGCGTGACGGGGCGGCGGCCGCGTTCCGAGGCATCGGCCTGTAAATTGAAGGCGAAATCGTCGAGCAGCCGCAATTGGGCCTCGACGGACAGTCCGCCGGCCACGCGCCGCCACAGCGTCCACCATTCGGCGCGCACCTGGCTGTCCTTGTGGTATTGCACGCCGGTGTCGAACAGCGCCCATAGCTGCTCGATGCGCCATTCGTCGAGCGGATGGCCGAAGCCCGGACGCAGGCAGTAGCCGGCGAGGTTCAGCCAGGCGCGTTCGTGTTCGCTCGACCTGCGGCGTCCCTTTGCGCGCGCCAGCAATGCGTCGAACAGGCGGCGCAGCAGCGGCGTAGTCCAGCGCTCGCGCGCGCCCAGCAGATGTTCGAGCGAGGCGCGCAGCTGGCGCACTTCGCGCGGGTCGACCTGCTGCGAACGATTGCCGAAGATGCGCTCGATGCGCTCGATCGCATCAATCAGTTGCGGTGGCAGCGCAGCATCCTCCACCGGTTCGTCGCCTTCGCCGCGCAGCTGGAATTCGAGGCGCCAGCGGCGGGAGGCGTCGTCTTCGGCCACGCAGAACACCTCGAGCGTGCCGACTTCCGACAGGGTCGCGGCCAGCTGCACCGGGATCTCCGCCGCGCGCGTTGCGCCCCCGCCGCGCAGGACGGTGGAGATGGCCGGCAGGCGCACGATATCGGTGGCCGGCAGGTCGAGCAGCTCGCCCGGCTGCGGCAGCCGCCCGCCCGGATCGGCCGTCGATGAGACCAGGTGGAAACGCACCGGCCGTCCCAGGCGCAGCGCGAAACTGCGGCCCTCGAGACGAACCTCGTCGCCGGCCGGCGCACCGCGCGGCAACAGGCAAACGGCGCGGAGCAGCTCACCCGAATGTTCGGCATCCAGCAGCAGGTAATAGTTGCGCGCCGAGCCGCTCTCGATGCCGGGCGCCTGGCCCGCGCGCGCCAGCGAATTGGCGACGCCGCCGCGTGCGACGGCCACGTCCGGGTCGTCGTTGTGCAGCACCTGGACCGGCGCGCCGCGCCAGCCGGACAAGACGTCGCCAAGGCGTTGCGCCAGTGTGGCTCCGCGGAACACGCCGCCGTTGAGCAGCAGGGTGTCGGGCACCGGCAAACTGCCGTCGTCCTCGATGCCGAGTGCTTCGCGCGCCGCCTGCGCATGCTGGCGCAGGAAGCCGGCCAGATGGCGGGTGATGGCCGGGTCGCTCGCGTACGGCAGACCGAATTCGACGATGCCGGCGCGCGCCCGCCTGGCCGGCTCCTGCGCTTCGTTGGGCGGGAAGAAACCGTCCATGACAATGCGCTGCACATCCCCGCGCGTGATCGCCGCCGATCGGCTGGCGCCGATCAGGCGCGAGCCGGCACCGAGCAGGGTGACGTTGACCTGTTCCGGCGCATCGGGGGCCAAGAGTTGTTCTTTCGCGGCGCGGCAGCGTTCGGTGAGCTGGGCCAGCCGGCCGGCGGATAAACGCTGTGGGTGCGACCCCTGCTGCGCATCCTGCCCACCGAGGCGCGATTCGGCCAGGTGGGCCAGCGCCAGGTCCATGTTGTCGCCGCCGAGGATCAGGTGGTTGCCCACGCCGATGCGGGTGAGTTTCGGCTGGCCGTCTTCGCCCAACTCCACCTTGACCAGGCTGAAATCGGTGGTGCCGCCACCGACGTCGGCCACCAGCACCAGCCGCGTCTGCGCGAGGTCTTCGGCCAGCGTGGCACGGTGCCGGTACAGCCAGTCGTAGAGCGCGGCCTGCGGTTCTTCCAGCAGGCGTAGTTCCGGCAGTCCCGCCATGCGCGCCGCCTCGAGCGTGAGTGCACGCGCGCCTTCGTCGAAAGAGGCGGGAACGGTGAGGACGATCTGCTGGCGTTCGAGCGGCGCCCTGGGGAAGCGTTTATTCCAGGCGGCGCGCAGGTGGGCTAGATAACTGGCGCTGGCCACGACCGGCGACACCTTCGGTACGTCGGCGTCATCCGCGCCCCAGGGCAGGATCGGCGCCATGCGGTCGACGCCTGCATGCGAGAGCCAGCTCTTGGCGCTGGCCACCAGCCGCCCCGGCGCCTGCGCACCGAGCACGCGCGCCAGCCGGCCGAGCGCAACGCGTTCGACCCCGGCCGGGTCTTGCGGCGGCCACGGCAACTGGAGTTCGCCGAGGGCGAGTTCCCCCTCGGCGAGGTGATAGCGCATCGACGGCAGCAGCGGCGCCCCGGCGACTTCGCCGGGCGCCACCAGCTGGTCGATCGCCAGCAATTCAACCTGCGCAGCCCCAGGGGCGGCATAGGCCAGCACCGTATTGGTGGTGCCCAGGTCGATGCTGACGAGGTAGGTCACTGCGCAGTCAATGGAGGGATCACTGCACGCCCGCCGCGCCGCGGACGTCGAACTCGATCTTCCAGCGCTGGCCATCCCTTGCGACGGCGGCCAGTTCGAGCGTACCGGATTCGCTCGCCAGTGCGTGCAGCTTCACCTGCACCACGTCGCCCGACACGCGGCCTTCTGCCGGCAACGTAGCCTGGATTTCGTTCAGTTCCTGCAGGTCGTCCGGGCCCCAGAGTTCCAGCACCTCTCCGATGCGGTCCTGGCGGCGCGTGGTGGAACCGAAGAAGCGGAAGGTGACCGGCTCGCCCACCACCAGGCCGAATTCCTGGCCCGGCAATTCGAGTTCGCTGCCTTCTTCCATGCCGAAGGGCGCTACGCACAGCGCCTCGATCGGCGGGGCCAATCCCGGAATGGCCGGCATGGACGACTCCACGCCCACGTAATAGGAACGGGCCGTGCCGCCGCGGATGCGCACACCGCCGCCGCGCCGCGCGTAGCTGTAATAAGCGGCGCCGCGCGCCACCGCCAGGTCGAGGTCCGCGCCTGCGAGCATGCGCGCAGGCTCCGCGCCTTCCATGTAGAGCCAGTCGTTGATGGTGTCCATCACGCGCTGCGACAGGATGGCGGACTTGAACACGCCGCCGTTGAACAGCACCGCGCTCGGGTGCAGGAAGCTGTGTCCATCGCGGCCGCCAAAGCCTTCCAGCTCGGCGGCGGCGCCGGCCTGGCGTGCCAGGAAGGCGGCCAGGTGGCGTGTGATGGCGGCGTCCTGCGCATAGGGCAGGCCGACCTGGGTCAGGCCGGCGCGGGTACGTACCGCCGGGCGGGCGGATGCTTCCACGCGCGGGAAGAAGCCATCGGTAATGAAGGCAGTGACTTCGTCGCGCGTCAGTTCGGTGCGGATCGAGCCGCCGATGAGCTTCGAGCCGCGGCTCGGCACGACGATCGGCCATGTCGTGGCTTCGGCGTCGGCCAGCAGGTGTTCCTTGGCGCTGCGGCAGCCATAGGTGAGGGCGCGCATCTGCCAGGAGTCCAGCTGGGTGCCGCCCGCCTGGAGTTTACGCGCCACCAGGTGGGCCAGCGCCAGGTCCATGTTGTCGCCGCCCAGCAGGATATGGTCGCCCACGGCCACGCGGTGCGGTTCCAGCTTGCCGTCGCGTTCGAGGATGGCGATCAGCGAGAAGTCGCTGGTGCCGCCGCCAACGTCGACCACCAGCACGATGTCGCCGGCCTTGACCTGCTTGCGCCAGGCGCCGCCACTGCCCTGGATCCAGCTGTACAGGGCCGCCTGCGGCTCTTCCAGCAGGGTCGGGACGAAGCCGGCATGACGCGCCGCTTCGGCGGTGAGTTCGCGCGCGCCCGGGTCGAAGGAAGCGGGAATGGTGACGGTGACTTGCTGCTGCTCGAAGGGCGCATCCGGATAGGCCGCGTTCCAGGCCTGGGCCAGGTGCGCCAGGTAGCGGGTTGACGCTTCGAGTGGGGAGACGCGGGTGACTTCTTCCGGCGCGTCGTGCGGCAGGATGGCGGCGCGGCGGTCCACGCTCGGGTGGCTCAGCCAGCTCTTGGCCGACGACACCAGGCGGATCGGCGTGGTGGCGCCGCGGCTGCGCGCCATCTCGCCTGCAATCGTGGCTTCGCCATCCTCACTCCACGGCAGCGCCAGTTCGCCCGGCGCCAGTTCGTCCGGGTGCGGCAGATAGAGGAAGGACGGCAGCAGCGGCAGCGCTTCGACCGTGCCCGGCGCGGTCAGCTGCGGGATGGCCAGCACGCCGTCGAGCGTCTTTTCGCCGTCGCTGGCCTGCAGGTCGACATACGACAGGGCGCTGTGGGTGGTGCCCAGGTCGATGCCGATCGCGTAGCGGGCGTTTTGTGCGTCGCTCACAGTTCCACCTCCGCCGGGGCCAGCACGCGTGCGTCGTGCTTTTCCGCCAACTGCGGCAGCTGCACCTTCGATGCGCGCCAGCCGCGGTGGGACAGCGTGCCCTTGAACGGGGCCTGGCCGACGACGTTGCCGGTCAGGCGCACGCTGGCGGCGTCGAAGCCCTCTTCCAGCGTGATGCGGGAACCTTCCGCTTCGCTGCGCACCGGTTCGATGGTGAAATGCTCGCGCAGCACGCGCGCGCAGCCTTCGTGGACAACGCGGGCCGCGGCGCCGATATCGGCGTCGGAATAGGCGCCCAGGTTTTCGTGGGCGAAGTCGATCAGGCGTGCTTCGCGCTGGAACAGGTTCAGGAGCTGCAGGGCCGATTCGGCGGTCGGCACGCGCAGCGTTGGTGCGGCCGGTGCAGGTGCCGGAGCAGGGGCCGGTGACGGTGGAGGAGAGGCCACAGGACCGACCCCGTCATCGCGCACGCGCGCGGCGAATTCCGCGTCGCCCAGCGACTTGAAAAAACTGCCAAAAGCGATCGAGAGCCGGCTCCAGAAGGAGGGCAGGTTGGATGGTGTGCTCATTCTTGATCTTCTGTAGGGTGAGGGACGGGCGCGCTGTCAGACAGCGTCGGGGCCGGCGTCCGGAAAACGCGCATGATACCAGTTCATCTTATAGCAGGGCACGCACGGCATCCGCAAGATAGTTGATTTGTGAATGACGATCATCATGGATCGCAATTTGATTTCTATCTTAAAGAGCGCATACTGGAGGTATCAAATTTTTCGCCCGTGAGGAATATCATGTCGCTTACCCTGCCAGCTTCGACCAATATCGCCAGTATCGCCCTCGATTTTATCCAGGGCCTGTTCAGCCGTCCGTCGCCGGGTGCCCTCCGCAAGGCCGATGCCGGCGACGTCTGGGCGCTTTACAGCATGAGCCGCGGACGCGATTCGGTCTCGCCTGCCGTGCTGAGCAAGCTGGCGGATCACGCAGCGTAAGCAGCGTGCCGGCGCCAGTCCAAAGCCCCGCTTGATGTGGGGTTTTTTCTTGTCTAAAAGTTCTCTCAGTGGTGCGCTGCGCCTGACCGGATCGCAGTAGGCTATCCGCATACTTTCCCGAGGGAGGCGATCATGCTGTCGAATGCGCAAGCAATTGCAACGGTCGGTGTACGCGATATCGCGAAGGCAAGGGAGTTCTACAGCACGGTACTGGGACTGCAGGAAGGCGATGCGGCCGATTGCACGGGAGGCGAGGTGCTGTCTTTCCAGAGCGGCAATTCGAAGATCTATGTGTACCGGTCCGAGTTTGCAGGCACCAACCAGGCCACCGCCATTACCTGGGATGTCGGCGACCAGATCGAGGAAATCGTGGTCGACCTGAAATCGAAGGGTGCCAGCTTCGAGCACTACAACATGGACGGCATGCGGCTGGAAGGCGACATCCACGTCGGCGGCGGGATGAAAGTCGCATGGCTGAAAGACCCGGATGGCAATATCCTGAATATCGCCGGCAAATAAACAGCCGCCGGCTACAGTAATGCCGTTCAGTTAGCATGAAAATGTAGGGTGGCTGGCTTCGCCAGCCGCGCGTTCAAATCACCGACGCGCTGTGGCAGATCACATCGAAGTTGAACGCGCGGCCGTTCGTAACTCAGGCCACTGGCCCGAGTTACCCCGGCCACCCTGCGTTTAACTGAACGCCATTACGCCGGCCGCGGGCATTTACTGCGCCAGGCTGATCACCTCATCGCCCGGCTGTGGCTCGCAGGCGGCGCCGATCGGCTCCCAACCGCGGCGCACGACGATGCGGCTGCTGTCGTGGCACAGCTCCACGCGCCGCGCCTGCGGCGCCTGGCGGCGCACGAAGCCCTCGATCGAGGCCGGCACGCTCACGTGCAGCGCGAGGGCGTGCGCATCTTCCACCGGGTGGTCGTTCATGTGCACCAGCGGCACGAACTGCCCGGCGAACATCATCCAGTGCGAAGGAATCCTGACCGGCCCGGCGGTATAGCCCTGGGTACGCAGCCACGCCTGTGCGTCCTCACGCGCGTGCTCCCGGCCGTCGAGGCGGCCCCAGGCGCTGGCAATCAGCTCGGCCACCCAGCCGTTGCAGTTCTGGTAGCGGGTGCCGTAGGCATAGGCGTTGGCGCTGTATTGGCTTGAGAGCAGGGACAGCCCGAGGCGCTTGTCCAGTGCGGCGGTCGCCAGGAGCGCGCCGTCTTCTTGCGGCAGGAACAGCAGCGAGATATGGCCGCGCGAGGGCGCATCGGCGCCAAGCGCGAAGCCGGCGATGCCCTGGTCGAACAGGCGCGGGCGCGATTCGTCGCAGGCGTAATAGAGTTGGCGCACGGCCCAGGGGCCGCCGGGATTGTCGCGCAGGGCGATGCCGGCATGCGAATACAGCTGGCCGAAGCGGCTCAGGTCCAGGCCGGCGCGCGCGATCAGCGCGACGCCTTCGCCGGAACGCTCCAGCTCCCCCTTGACGGCGGCGGCGAAGCGCAGTACGCGGTCCTGGTCGGCCGCGCTGATGTCGAGCGAGCTTTCGCAGAAGGTGGGCAGCCCCGCCGATGCGCCCGCGCTGGCGGCCAGCAGGAGCGCAGCGGCGGCCGAACGGAGAAACATCAGATCGTGACTTTGCGCGAGCCGAGGTCGCGGTACCAGTCGTCCTGCAGCGCCAGGAAGAAGGAGCGCCTGGTATCGGCGTGGGCGAACTCATAACCGTAGGCGCGTTCGCTGACCTGCACCAGTTCGCCAGCGTTCACCGGGCGCTGGGCCAGGGCGCGGTTCGGCACGTCGAGGTGGAACTCGCGCGCCGCACCAGCAGCGACGGCGCGCAGGGTCATGCGGGTGGTATTCGGCTTGGCCGGGGCCTGGGCGACATCGATCACCCGGTATTCACCGGCAGCCACTTTCTTGTCGTCGCCCGAGCTGTTGCTGGAGCTGCCGATGGAGTCGGAGACGCTGCCCGACGAGGCCGAACCCGCGCTGGAAGCCGAGGAGGTGAAGCTGGTGGCATTGGCTTGGCCGGGCACGGCGCAGGCGGCGAAGGCGGCCAATACGGCGGCCAGGCTCAGCGCGCGGGGGAGGGTGCTGGTGGTCATGGACTTCTTTCGTGGAAAAACTTCGATGGCGCTAATGGTACAAGCCCGGTGCACCCTTGAGAAGGCGGGCCCGAATGCTTTGTGTAAGTAGCTGTAATAAAGAAAGAGTTTGGCGCGCCGGATTCAGTTGGTATTTTAATAATCCTATGCGTTTACGCACGCTAGCGCACAGACTGGCGCACCTGACGTCGGCATACTCGGGCCATCGCATTTTGTGATGAGTTGATTAACTGCCTTCGAGACTGCCATGCTGCTACCCGTTTTCGCGACCCTGGTTGCCGTGATCGTGCTTGCGACGCTACTGCCGCTGCTACGCAATCCCGTGTGGTGGATTCGTGATTGGGATTTCCCGCGCCTGCAGCTGGCCATTATTTCCCTTGCCGTGCTGGTAGGCCAGCTGGTCTTCCTCGGATGGGACGACCCCACCCATCACCTGATCCTGGTAGCCAATGCCGCCTGCCTGGTCTACCAGGCCTGGTGGATCATTCCGTACACCAAAGCCTTTCCCCGAGAGGTGAAAGCAGCCGTCAACGCCGAGACCCAGCGCCAGTTCCGTATCTTGACGGCGAATGTGCTGATGCCGAACCGGAATGCCGATGGCCTGATCGCCCTGATCCGCGAGCACCAGCCGGATATCTTCGTCACCCTGGAAACGAATGCATGGTGGCAGGAAAAGCTCGATGTGCTCGACAAAGACTACCCCCATGCAATCAAATGCCCGCTCGAGAATTTATACGGCATGCACGTGTATTCGCGGCTGCCGCTGGAAGACAGCGCCCTGCAATTCCTGGTCGAGGACGACATTCCCTCGATCCATACGCTGGTGATATTGCCTTGCGGGAAAAAGGTGCGCATGCATTTCCTGCACCCGACCCCGCCCAGCCCGACCGAGCACGAGGAATCGACCCAGCGCGACGCCGAACTGCTGGTGGTCGCCAAGAGCGTGGGCGAGGCCGGGCTGGACACCCCGGTGATCGTTGCGGGCGACCTGAACGACGTGGCGTGGTCGACCACCACCCGGCTGTTCCGCAAGATCAGCGGCCTGCTCGATCCGCGTATCGGGCGCGGCATGTTCAATACCTTCCATGCCGATTACTGGTTCGCGCGCTGGCCGCTCGACCACCTGTTCCACAGCGAGCACTTTACGCTGTCCCACATCCAGCGGCTTCCCCACTTCGGCTCGGACCATTTCCCGATGCTGGTCGAGCTCACCTATGACATGGCACGTGGCGTGGAGCAGGAGGGATTGGCGGCGGATGAAGAAGACCACGCGCTGGCCGAGGAAAAGATCGCTGCCGAGGACGTGGAAGTATCCGACGTGCACGAGCCGCAGGGCTGAAGCGCACAAGCTCTCAGGCAGGAGTTGCCTGGCCCGGCAGTGCCTTGTTTTCGCAGGCCATCTGGTGCGCGCCGAGCTCGCGGCTGATCGTTCCCGGCTCGTCGAGTTCGCGCTCCGCCAGCGTGCGCAGCGGCCCGGCCGCCAGGCCAGCCAGCAGTGCGGTGCGCAGTGCCGCGGCCTGCGCCTCATGGCCCAGGCCACGCAGGACAGCGATGCCGACACGCACCTCGCCCGCCAGGTTCATCAGCTCCGCGCCCAGGCGCGGCGCCTTGCCGTCAGGCGGGAACAAGGGCATGCGCAGGGCGGTCTGGTTGACTTCATCGAGCAGCGCGAGCGGGTTGCCGCGATAGCGGTCTGCAAGCAGGAAATCGCCTGCCTCGACGATGTCGGGAAGCGCCTGCCAGGCATAGCGCCGCGCCAGTTCCGGCTGCGAGGCTTCCAGTTGCAGGAACAGTGCGCGGGTCGCGTGGGCATCGCCCAGCGTGCGGTTCATGTCGATGATGAGCGCGAAACGCGACACGCGCCGCCATGGCTCTTTGCGACTGGCTTCGCTGTCTTCACGGCCGGCATGTAGTTCACCGGCCAGCAGGCGCGCGGCCTGCTCGTCACGTACCGCGGCCAGGGCCGTGCATGCCGGTGGATACTTCTCGGTCAGCAGCTGCCACTGGAACAGCGTCATGAAATAGCGCGTCCTGTCCGGCGCCGGCTCGCATTCGGCTTCGGCGTACAGCTCCTGCAGCAGGGCCAGTGCCTCGCCGAGCCGGCCTTCGTCACTCAGTGTGCTGACCTGCTGCTGCCTCGGGTCGATGTCGATCATGAATGTCCTTTCGAATGGAACTATCATGGCAGCAAGCTTCAGGGCTGTCATCCCTGTCCGGGCTGCCGCGCCTGGACGCGATCTACATATGCTTCTGGAAAACGGAAGTAAAACATCGAAAAGGGTATATTTTCCCTGAGTAATTCCTCTATACAATCGCTGTCATTGATTCTTTATTAATGAAAGCGAGCGAGCAAATGAATGAATTCCTGGCGTCTGCGATGTCTTTCCTTGCCCAGCTGTTCGATGGCAGCATGGGCTGGGCCATCCTGGTGCTGGCGCTCGCGGTACGGCTGGCCCTGCTGCCACTGACGCTGCACCTGTCGCGCAAGATGCTGGCGAACCAACAGAAAATCAAAGCACTGGAACCGCAAGTGACGGCGATCAGGGAGCGCCTGGCGGCACATCCCCAGGAAATGTTCAAGGCGATCTCGGTGCTGTACAAGGAAAACGGTGCCCACCTGCTGGATCGTTCCAGCCTGCTGGGAGGATTGCTCCAGTTGCCGGTCTTCGCACTGCTCTACCAGGCGATCAGCAAGGCCAGTTCCGGTGCGGGCTCCTTCCTGTGGATCAGGAGCCTGGCAGCGCCCGATGTCCTGCTGACGGGGTTGGTGCTGCTGCTGACGGCCGTTTCGGCCTGGTACTTCCCATCGGCAAACGGCACGGCTGTGTGGATGGTTGCCGTGCAAGTCCTGGTCACGGCATTCGTCATGTGGAAACTGGCATCCGGCGTGGGATTGTATTGGGCAGCATCCGCCTTCGTTGGCGCGCTGCAGGCCCTGGTACTGCGTATCGGGCAGCGCCGCCTGGCGGCGCATGCCGTCGCATGAGGAAGTGCGCCTGATTGCCGGCGCGCTGCAAGCTGCGCGGTTTGTCACGCGCCAGGCGGCTGCCCGGGCGACGCGTCCTCCGGTGGACAGGACCAGGGAATACCGGCCGTCCGTTGCGTGAGCAGGTGGCGCCTGGCGAACAGGAAGCGGTTCGGGCGCATCAGGAGTGCCCTGGGCGAGAACGAGCGGAAGCCCTGTTCGCTGATGGCGAGGCGCCAGCGGTCGTTGGTCCCGAGATAGCCGAACGACAGATCGTTGTCGGCCAGGACCAGCACGTCCTGGATGTACCCGAACTGGTCGGGCATGCGCAGCTGGTCCACCAGGGTGCCATCCCAGCGCAGCAGGTAGAGCCAGTGATGACATCCGTCGAAATAGTCGTAGCTGGTCGCCAGCAGCGTGAACGGGCCGAGCGCCACCTGCAAATCGAGGGCGTCGCCGTTCACCACGACGGGCAGGGGTTGGCCCTTGCGCACCAGGCGGCGCCGGACGCCGCCCATCGGATGCCACCTGGGCAAGGCCTGCAAGGCATATTGCTGCGGTTCCTGGTTGTTCATCGCGCCCCGACAGACAGTGGCGCCTAGGCCGTCGCGGCGCCGCTCACCAGCGCCCCCGCATAGGCGGTGAAGTCGTCCAGCCCGCGCTTGATGATGGTGACCAGCGCCGGCAGCGGCGCTTCCTGGTAATCCCATTCAGCGCGGCAGAATTCGCCGGTACGCTTGAGGTCTTCGGCCAGGGTGGCTTCGATCCAGCCGTGTTCGGCCAGCAGGGTGATGACTTCGCGTTCGTCCTGCGGCAGGCCGAGGCGGGCGTTGCCGATCACGTAGTCGCCCATCTCGATGGCGGCTTCCCAGGCGCGGATCACGTTCAGGGTGGCCGCATCCTGGCGCGTGAGGTCGCCGGAAAAGGTGGCCGGGTCCTTCTCGTATTCGTCGCGCGCGCGCCGGCAGCAGCGTTCGATGGTGCCGGCCTTGCTGACCAGGATGTCGTCGTCCATTGCGTCTCCTTCGTCTCAGATCAGGAACATCGCCGCGGCCACGCAGGTGGGAGCGAGCGCTCCCAGGAACAGTCCGCCCATGCCGATCGACCCGTGCTCGAAGCCCGCGCGCAGCAGGGCGGCGCCGGCCGGGTTGGGGGCGTTGGCGATCACGGTCAGCCCGCCGCCGCCGACCGCGCCGGCCACCAGCATGTACTTCGCGTGATCGGACAGCCCCTCGATCAGCGAGCCGAGGTAGGTCAGGGCTGCATTATCGGTGATTGCCGTCAGGGCCAGCGCGCCGAAGAACAGCGCGGTCGGCTCCAGGCTTGATACCAGCGGCTGCAGCCACCACTGCTGCATGCCGCCTAATACTACCAGCCCGGCCAGGAAGAAACCCACCAGCAGGCCTTCCTTCAGGATCAGCGGCGACTGGTGTTTCGGGTAGGCCTGGGTATAGCCGAGGAAGAGCAGGAACAGGCCGATGAACAGCACCGGGTGGTGTGCGAACAGGACGACGCCGGCCAGCAGGGCCAGGTGGACGCCGGACACCACCAGGGGCATGCGCACGTCGGCCACAGTATCCGCGGGCGTCAGGTAGCGCCGCAGCAGCACCGTGATGATGGTGGCGTTGAAGGCCACCGCGACCGCCGCGCGCCAGCCGAAGGTGGACGCCATGAAGGCGCTGTCCCAGCCCCAGGCGCCGGCCACCATCAGCACCGGCGGGGCCGCGTAGGAGGTGAGCGTGCCGCCGATCGAGACGTTTACGAACAGCGCGCCGAGCGCACCGTATTTCAGCACTTCCGGAATGCCTGGCCTGAACACCTGCGGCGCCAGCATCAGGGCGGCCAGGGTCATGGCGGCCGGTTCGGTGATCAGGGAACCGCTCAGGGGCACCAGCGCCAGGCCAAGCCAGCACAGCGCCACCTCGGTGCGCACCGGGGCCAGGTTGGCCAGGAAGACCAGCAGGTCACGCACGGCATCGAGCACCGGCCGGGAGGCCGCGATCACCATCACGACGAACACGAACAGCGGCTCGGTGTAATGGCGCGATTCGGCATAGCCGATGGCCGCGTCGCCGCCGGCCAGCAGGGCCATGCTGAGGACCAGCACGAAGGCCCAGAAGCCGAACACCACCTCGACCTCGCCCAGCAGGTGGAACAGGCCGGCGTGGCGCGGATGGCGCCGGGCCAGCGAGTGGAACAGTTTGGTGGAAAAGGTATGGACCAGGGCAATCGCGAACAGGACGGCGCCGACGAGCTGGAGCGAAGTCACGGGCGGGCTCCGTGGGGAGCAGGGGACTTAAGGAGCATTGTCTGGATGTAAATGGACGAGCCATCATTATTCCATGTTTCCCTGCTGCAGCCGGGTTTTTAGGAGCGGTGCGAGTTTGCCTTCTGTCAATACCAATGCTCCGATTGGTATGTTCAACATGAATACATCTTGCCAAATCCGGAATGAACTAGAACTGTACGTTTATGCAGTATTTTTGCCAGATCATCATGAACTGCTCACCTCATCTGGCTGCGCTGAACTTGCATCCTTCGCTTTGGCGCGCATCGCAACTGGCGCATGCCGGCACGCGCTGCATCGACACGGGGCATGCGGCGCTCTCGTCCCAGTTGCCCGGCGGCGGCTGGCCGTCCGGCACCCTCGTCGAGCTGTTACAGCAGCAGCCAGGCATCGATGAAATGCGCCTGCCGCGCCCGGCCCTGCAAGCCTGCGCCGAGCGCTGCATTGTCCTGCTACAGCCGCCCCATGCACCGCAATGTTGCTCAGTGGATACAGGCAGAATGCGGGCCGGAGGAAAGGCGGCGCTCGATGGAGCTTCAAGCATCCACGGCTTGCTAAAACCTCATCGATCATATACTGTATGGATATACAGTATTATGAGGTTGATATGTTGCCTAAGATCCATTCGGCACCGGAGTTGATTCATCCGTCGCTATGGCGCGCCTCGCAGCTCGGTCGTTCGGGCACACGCTGTGTTGACACTGGCTATCCTGTTCTATCTGCCCAGTTACCGGGAGGGGGGTGGCCGGCCAGCAGCATGGTTGAGCTACATTTACGCCAGCCCGGTACAGGCGAGCTGAGGCTTCTGCAACCCGCCTTGGCGGCAGCTGGAAAACGCCGGGTAATGTTAATTCAGCCGCCACATGTCCCAAATTCGATTGCACTGGCCGCGATGGGGTTGAACCCATCTCAAGTCACTTGGGTGCAGCCTGATCGTACAGCCGACGCCCTTTGGGCAGCAGAACAAGTCCTCCGAAGTGGGGGGTGTCACGCTCTTTTGTTTTGGCCAGGCCATATTCGAAACGAGAGTCTGCGACGTTTGAGTTTGGCGGCTGCAGACGGAGAGAGCCTTTTCTTTTTGTTCCGCCCGTTTGCAGCATCACAGGATGCTTCACCTGCGCTGCTTCGACTCGGGATCCGGCCAGCGTTCGGCGGTATCGAGATCGACTTTCTGAAACGTCGGGGCCCGCAGCGTGAAACTGCGCTGTTCTTGCCCTTGTCCCCATCTTTTGTTCATCGCCATGCGCCTGTGGATCGGACTATATCTACCCCAACTTCCGCTCGAGGTCTTCGAACCGAGCTGGTCGAGTAACAGCGTTACGGTTGTTCTCGAGCGAGAAAAGGTGCTGACGATGTCGCACGGCGCACGCATTGCCGGCGTCATGCCCGCAATGCGTCGCGGTGGTGTGTTAATGCTGATACCAGATGCTCGACTCTACGAGCGTACTGCGGCACGGGAAGTAGCTGCATTACAGGCCGTCGCGATGGCAATGTTGCAGTACACGCCGCAAGTAACGCTCGCGGAAGAGTCGACGCTGTTGCTGGATATCGGCGCGAGCTTGAGCTTGTTCGGTGGCATACGATCGTTATGCAGGCGCGTTCGCGCCGATCTTCGTGACCTGGGATTCACGGGGAAATTGAGCTGCGCTCCAACCGCGCGGGCAGCGTGGATGCTCGCTCGAGCTGGCGGCGGTCGCAGGTTAAAGCAACAGTCATCAGACCGCGCGTTGTATCGTCTTCCTGCAATGGTTCTCCCAGAAGCGAGGCCTTTCGCTAGCTGGCTTGAGGGGATTGGCTGCGATACGATCGACGACCTACGACGGCTACCGCGCCCAGGCCTTCAACGCCGATGTGGCCGTGCATTGCTCGACCTCCTCGATTGCGCTTTCGGCAGCGTGCCTGAGATGTTTGAATGGATTGAGGCGCCCACGAAGTTCGAGGCAAAGATGGAGCTTTTTGACCGCATCGAGAATGCCGATCTACTGCTAGCAGGCGCGCAACGCCTGGTTCTACAGCTGATCGGCTGGCTGTGTGCGATGCAGTTCGCAGTAAGGGGTCTCACGCTCAAGCTGGAACATGAGCGCGGCCGGGTTGCACGCGCGCCGACCGAAGTCGAGATCCTCTTGGCCGAGCCGATCTGGCATAGCGATCACATCGTGCGTTTGCTGAAGGAACGACTTGGGAAATTGGTATTGGAAGCTCCAGTGATCGGATTGGCGCTCCAGACGACCCAACTGCAACCAATGGAACCTCCCACCGAGTCGCTTTTCCCTGAGCCCGGCGGCACTGAGGAGGACCAGGCACGCATGATTGAACTGCTCGTAGCGCGCCTTGGTGAGGACAAGGTTCGCCAGGTGAGGCCTGTGGCGGATTATCGACCCGAGGTTGCGAATACGTGGGTACCCATCCATGAGAAGGTGCGCGAAGCGGTGGTTGCTGACCAGCTACCGCAGAACCTGAGCAGCGTTCTTCGACCGACGTGGCTGCTAGTGAAGCCCATCCTGCTGCTTGTACGAAACCACAGGCCATTCTATGGTTCGCCGCTGCGAATGGTGTCAGGCCCGGAACGTGTAGAAGCAGGGTGGTGGGGCGATACGGCCGCTAGAGATTACTGGATTGCAGAAGGTCAGGAGCACGCTTTGTACTGGGTCTATCGAGAGCGGGTGGGTGGTTCCGGCGAAGACCCTGAACCACGCTGGTTTCTCCATGGTCTGTTTGGCTAGCGAGTGCAGCTGGCCCAGCCTTGGCCTGATTGCCTTCCTGACAGAGAACTGCTGCGGGAGCGTGCCTTGCGGTGCCGCTGCCGGGACGCCTGTACGACAATGGGTTTCCGGTAAGTTATTAAACCGGCATTAACTCGTTAAATTAATTACGAAATTTGTTTTATCCGTAATATTTCGAATTCCTCAGCCAAACTAAGTAGTCGCCCATTTTTTGCTGTCAAAGTCGAATTGGCAATGCAGCAGGAGCTGAGCGATGAAGCACTTGGAACTGTCCGAGCACGAGCGACGCACGCTGCGTGAGATGGGCGTTTTTCACCCGCACCCCAGGACACGGATGCGAGCTCAAGGGATTTTGCGGTTAAGCGAGGGATTGACCCTTCAAAAGACTGCTGACGAGTTCGGTGTGCATTTGAACAGCGTGGAGCATTGGCGTCAGCGCTGGGGCAAGCTTGGGCTGGCCGGACTGTACGAAGGGCGTCATACCGGCCGGCCGAGGAAGTGGACGCCCCAGCAGCAACAGGCTCTTGGCGAGCTGGCGCAATCCGAAGGCGGGACCGTGGTCGCCTTGCTGCGTCAGATCGAGCAAAGCCGAGACCATGCACCCATCAGCGAGAACACGGCCAAACGGTATCTCAAGGAGATGGATTTCACGTACAAGCGCTATCGGTACAGTTTAAAAAAAAGCGAATCAAGAGGCGTTCGAGCACGCCAGCAAAGTGATGGGGGCGCTGGCCGGGCTCGATCAAGAGCAGCAATGCGAGCTGCTATATTTCGACGAATCCGGCTTCAGTCCGAATCCCCCGGTGCAGTACGGCTGGAGCAGGATCGGCGCGCTCAGTCGAACCGTTGTACGGCTGGAGCAGGATCGGCGCGCTCAGTCGAACCGTTGGCGCATCGGCAGCGCGGCAATGTGCCTGGGGCATTGCGCCACGACGGCCAATTGACCTGGACAACTCAGCAGCGACCGACCACACGCAACGATATGATCATTTTTTTCGATCAAATTGCAGCCCACCCTCCCTCGGTTCCACGCGTTGTCCTGATCGACAATGCAGGGATTCACAAAGGTAAGCCCATGGAAAAGAAGCGCCGCCAGTGGGCGAGGCACGGGCTGTACTTGTATTATTTGCCGCCCTATAGTCCAGAACTTAATCGTATCGAGATTCTGTGGAAGCGCGCCAAGCATTTTTGGCGCCGCTTCGCCGCCAAAAGCGGGGCGGACCTGCTTGACGAGGTTCAGTCCTTGATGAGTGGCTTCGAAAGCAAGTTCACAATAAATTTTGGATAACTACTTAGCCAAATCGAAATAAGTTTCTCCAATTTTTTTCGATTGAAGCGCATTCAATTAAATATTCGTGCGCCGCTTGCGGTAGGAGGTTATTTCGTATAAATCTGTATGCACCATTAGTTACGTCGGTGCGTTTTTTTTGCCCAGATAACATTGAGATAATACTGCTAACGCAAATCAATAGATTAACGGAAGGAGGCGACGAAAAAATGAACTGAATTGTGATCGAGGAAAGTAATTCGTTTCCCTATCTTTTTTTGACGATTGAAAACAATCATCGACGCTTGCCTTGCGTGCTATCGGGCTTTTGTTTTTCAGGAAGATTGGGTTATTTTCAGGATAAAAAGGAGAAAAATCATGCATGGCACATTGAAACACGATGTAATAGATTTTGCTCGGACGCTGGCGGTTCCGTCTACATGGCGAACGCCCAAAGATTCCATCAATTCGTGGGTCTCGCGAAAGTGTTTAGCGCTAGTCATGCTGATTATGCTGTGCGCGGCAGCTCCTTTTAATTCCGCTTTTGCTCAGGTGGCACCGTCATTGGGTACTGCCGGCAGTTTTGCAGTTCTGGGTGGCCAAACGGTCACGAATACTGGCCCGACAATCCTCAATGGAGATCTGGGGGTTTTCCCTGGGAGTGCGATCACGGGTTTTCCACCCGGGATCGTGAACGGTGCGATACATGCCGCCGATGCCGTCGCGCAGGGTGCGCAGGCGGACACGACGATTGCCTACAACAGCCTCGCGAGTCAGCCATGCAACACCACGTTCGGCGTGCCAACCGATCTCAGCGGCATGACGCTGGTCCCCGGTGTCTATTGCTTTGCGTCCTCAGCGTCGTTGACTGGCACGGTAACCCTCGATGCGCAGGGCGATCCGAATGCGGTATTTATCTTCAAAACCGGGAGCACTCTTATTACCGGCAGCAACGCGACTGTGGCCTTGATTAACGGGGCTCAGGCCTGCAACGTGTTCTGGCAGGTCGGCAGTTCCGCGGTCATTGGTACGGGCACGAACTTCGTCGGTAATATCGTTGCGCTCACAAGCATTACGCTGACCACCAATGCAACCCTTGCGGGCAGAGCCCTGGCGCGAAATGGTTCTGTGACGCTCGACTCGAATATCGTCACTCCCGCCACCTGTGTCGCTGCGTCGGTTTCGGTGAGCAAGGCATTCAATCCGCCGACCATCGCCGCCGGCGGAACGTCGACCCTCACCCTCACATTGAGCAACACTGGTAGCTCAGCCGCTACCCTGACCGCTCCATTTACTGACAACTTGCCCACTGGCTTGACGGTTGCGGCTACACCCAATGCCACCACCACGTGCGGTGGTGCGGTCACGACCTCGACCTCGTCGGTGACCCTCACTGGAGGCGCAATCCCCGCGAATGGCTCATGCACTGTAAGCGCGAACGTGACTGCCACCACCGGGGGAGCGTATCTCAACACCGTGGCCGCTGGTTCGTTGCAAACCAGCAATGGCAGTAACACAGGCCCGGCTACTGCGACCCTCACTGTTACCCCGGTTACCCCAACCTCTTCCGTAACGCTGGGCAAAGCATTCAGCCCGGCGACCATTGCCAAGGGTGGGTTCTCGACGCTCACCCTCACGTTGAGCAACACAGGTGCTCTTCCCGCCATCCAGACTGTGCCGCTCGTCGACACCTTGCCTAGCGGTGTTGTCGTTGCCTCGCCAGCGAACACAACAACTACCTGCGGCGGGATCGTCACGGCCACCCCCGGCGGGTCGACGGTAACCCTGTCCGGAGGCATCATCCCTGCCAATAGTTCCTGCAGAGTAACGGTTCGGGTCACTTCGAACGTTGCAGGGTACTTTACCAACACCTTGGGTGTCGGTGCCTTGCAGACTACGAATGGCAGCAATACCGCGCCGGCGGTGGCGACCTTGACGGTCATCGTCAAACACATTCCGCCCATTGTGAAGAAGTCATTCAGCCCATCGACTATCAAGGAAAGTCAGTTGTCGGTGCTGACCATTACGTTGATTAATCCCAACTACATGGCCGCAAGCCTGATCAAGAAGCTCGTTGACACGCTGCCATACGGAGTGCAGATCGTCAGCAGCTCTTACAGCGGCGCCAGAACGACTTGCCAGGGGAAAGTGACAGCGCCCAACGGGGGCTCGACAGTGACCTTGCACAATGGCACCATCCCGGCAATGGGCTCGTGCACGATAACGGTCAAGGTAACCTCGTATCGTAAGGGAATCTATGTGAACAGACTGAAACCAGGTGCGTTACAGACCGTCTGTGGCAGCAACCAACATGAAGCCACGGCGACCTTGGTCGTTAAATCGAAGTATTAAGCACTTCGCTCGTTGCACTGTGATGCCGCTCAGTTCAGACTGGACGGCATTTCTTTGGGATGTGCTGCTCATCCTTTTCCACTCCGTTTTTTCAAGCCATGTTTTCATCAGGCAATCTGGTGATATTAATACCAAAGCCGAATAGGCAATATGGACAGAGTTAGGGTGATGAAGCGGAACTGTCTGGTTCGAATGGCGAACGCCATGAAATGGGTATTCCATTCGCATCCACGGACGGGAATTCGCGCCTAAAGAATCCTATGGCTGAACCAAGGGCTGACGTTGTTGCTCAGATAGCGGTGGTGATTACCGCTCCTTCCGCTTTCCCTTGTCTTCTCGTTATGAGCGCCGAACTTGAATTACGCATTGGATATCACGTACATCCGCACCGGCCTTAGCTGGCTGTACCTGGCCGTCGTGCTCGACCTGTTCCCGCACAGTGTTCGTGGCTGGGCGATGCGCAGAGCATGCCAGCCACCCTGGTTTGTAATGCCTTGCATGGCAATCTATAGGCTAACACCTTTTCCATCGCGAGCCTGTTCCAAAAAATAGTTGAAGGCTTTTTCCTTAATATTTTTTTGCTTCCTCCGCGTCCATCTTCTCCGCGACGAAATAATCGCGGATCGTCCGAATCAACAGCCCTGTCTGCTCTTTGGACTCAACGAACTCATTACAGCAGAGGAAGCTGCGAAAATAATCCGTGAAGCCCGCATCGGATTTCCCTTTTTGATAAAAGAAATATAATTTCCATCTGCGGTATGCCAGTTAGCGACATTGATGCGCGTTGCCTCATGCAAGTTGTCCACATCTAAAGAAAAATTCTGGCTCAACGTCAAAGTCTTTTGATCAATACCAACCCCCCCCGCGCATTCTGAGCAACACGACTATGAAATAGATCTTGGCATGCTCTTCGTAGCTTAATAAATGATGCGTGGCCGCCAGTGGCGAAGGCCTGCTTGTCCCATCTCGCGCACGAGCATGGTACTTGCCTGACTAAGTACTCACCCTTGAATAAATGTGTTTTTGGCTGCCATAAGCGGCGCGTTGCTGCGTTGCCTCTCAAGCTGCGCAAATTTATCGATTTCGGAACCACGAGATTGAGAATAAATAGATAGAACTAACATGCTGATTCCCTATTTTCAGAGCACGCTGAAAGTAGATGTCAGGCGGCAAGAGCAAGTTTCGGCTGGGGTGAAATTGCCGAGGGCCATGTTGAGCCGGTCATGAATGCAGGTCCGCAGAGCTCGGCCGGGATTTGTTCGCAAAACAGGCGCGTCAAGGGCAAGTACAAACGCGGCGGCGCGCCTTCGCTGATGGCGCTCTCATCTGCAGCGCGAATTCGACGTGCAGGACCCAATCCAGTCTTGGTGAAAGCTATCTGGTACATCAGCACATGAGGGCTGGTCCTGTATGTGGACCCGGTCGCTTCAGGCGCAAGGCAGCAAAGCCAGGTAGGCATGCAGTTGCGCCACTACCGCGGCGCCTTCGCCGATGGCGGCGCCCACCCGCTTGACCGACCCGGCACGTACGTCACCGATCGCAAACACGCCCGGCACATTGGTTTCGTGCTGGGCGGGGGCGCGCACGGCGGAAGGGGCGCCGGCCGCATCCACGGGAAGCGAGCCGCCGGTCAGGACGAAGCCACGCTCAAGCGCGACGCCACAGCCGTGAAGCCATTCGGTGGCCGGTTCCGCGCCGATGAACAGGAACAAATGCCGGACCGGCTCGTCAGTTTCCCCATCTGCCATTTTCCAGCGCACGCGCTCCAGTTCCTCGTCCCCCGACAGGGCGACAACCCTCGCGCCAACGACCACCTCGATGGCCGGCGACGCAGCAATGCGATCAACGAGGTATTGCGACATCGTTTCCACCAGCGGACGGCGGACCAGGATACGCACGCGCCGGGCGTGGCCAGCCAGGTAGACGGCAGCCTGTCCGGCCGAGTTGCCGCCGCCTACAAGCAACACCTCCTGGCCCTGCACCTGCCGCGCTTCGAGCGGCGTGGCCCAGAACGCGATGCCACGGCCTTCGAAGCGTTCCTGTCCTGGCAGGTCCAGGCGCCGGTAGCGCGCACCTGTGGCGAGCACCACGGTCCGTGCCTCGAGCGTTCCGAACGCACCGTACTCGCCGAGCTCGAGGCGCAGCAGGCCGGCGTGGGCGGAACTGCAGTCGAGGCGGGACACGGTCATTGGGATGGCGATCTCGGCGCCGAACTTCTGGGCTTGCACGAATGCCCGGCCCGACAGCGCCTGGCCGCTGATGCCGGTCGGGAAACCGAGCAGGTTCTCGATCCGCGCGGACGAGCCCGCCTGGCCGCCAAAGGCCCGGGCGTCCAGCACCACCACCGACAAGCCTTCCGAGGCCGCGTACACCGCAGCCGCGAGTCCAGCCGGGCCCGCGCCTACAACGGCAAGGTCGAAGCGGCGCCCGACCACGCGTGCGGGGTCGACCATGCCGATGCAGCGTGCCAGCTCCGATTCGCGTGGGTTCTTGAGCACCTGGCCAGTCGGGCACAGCACGAGAGGCAGGTCGGCGGGCCCGGCCGCATGCGCTTGGACCAGTGCCTGGGCAGCTTCAGCGCCCGGATCGACGACCTGGTGGGGATGGCCGTTGCGCGTCAGGAATCCGGCCAGGCGGACCGTGTCGGACGCACCGGTGACCCCAACCACCACGGTGCTGCTGCCCTGTTCGATCAGGATGACACGGCGCAGGATCAGCGCGCGCATGATCTTCTCGCCGAGTTCGGCCTCCGCCACGACCAAGGCGCGCAACTGTTCTGGCGGGATGAGCAGGGCGTCGACCGCGCCGGCAGCGTGACCGTCGACGAACGCCGGACCTCCCGATAACTGACCGACTTCTGCAAGGAACTCGCCAGGACCCTGATCAACCACCGGGACAGTGCCGCCCAAGCCGTCTCGCCGGCTCACCCTGACGATGCCCGACAACACCACAAACATGCCTGGCCCCGCTGCGCCGGCGGCGAACAGGCAGTCGCCGTCGTTCCAGCTGTGGACGGCGCCGAACCTGCGCAACTTGGCGATCTCGCCCGCGTCCAGCTTGGGAAAGGCCTGGGCGCGGCGCGTCACGATCACCGAAGTGGCGTCCTCGCTCATCATGGCACTCCGGCCGGCTGGACAGGCGCCGTCGTCGGCGCAGCCGCTGCCGGGACGGGCGCCTCCCAGTCCCCGCCCAACGCCTTGTAGACAGCAACCAACGTTGTTGCCGCCCCGGTCTGGGACTGCGCCAGGCGGTCGCGCGCCGCCAGCAGCTCGCGTTCGGCATCGAGCACGGTGAGGAAGTCCGTGGAGCCGGCCGAAAAACGCTCGCGCGCGATCAGGGCCGCTTGCTCGGATGCGCGGGCCGCATCGAACAGCAGCTCGGCCTGGCGCTGGCTGCGCGTGTAGGCAGCCAGTGCGCCTTCGGTTTCCTCGAGTGCGGCCAGGACCGTCCGCTCGTAGGCGACGATCGCCAGTTCATTGCGGGCATCGGCGGCGGCGATGCGCGCGCGAATGCGCCCGAAGTCGAGCAGGTTCCAGGTCAGCTGCGCGCCCAGGTTGTAGACATACGAGGCGCCGTCGCCCAAGGCGCTCAGGCGCGACGCGTTCTGGCCCAGGGTACCGCCGAGGATTACGCGCGGGAACAACGCGCTGCGCGCCACGCCGGCCTGGGCGGCGGCGGCGGCGGCCCGGGCCTCGGCCGCCAGGATGTCCGGACGGCGCCGCAGCAGCGAGGCCGGAGAGCCGATCCCGGACAGGGCGATCGCCTGCAGCGCGGGCAGCGGCTGTTCGGGCGCCAGCTCGGCGTCGAACGCGGACGGCGGCCGACCGCACAGTACGGCGATGCGGTGCCGGGTGCGGATGAGGGCCGCTTCCAGCGCCGGCACGTTGGCCGCGGTCGACTGCACCAGTGCGCGTGCGCGCTCGGTGTCGAGCGCGGTGCCGCGCCCGGCGTCGAGCCGCGCCTCCACCAGGCGCAGCGCCTGCTGCTGGGTGTCGAGCGAGGCCGTCGCCACGCGCAGCTGCTGTTGCAGGCCGCGCAGTTCGAAGTAGTTGCGCGCCACTTCGGCCACCACGCTCACCCGTGCCGCGCGCACGCCCTCGGCACCGGCGCGTACGCCGGCCTGCGCGGCGCGGCGGGCATCGCCCAGGCCGCCAAACAGGTCGGCTTCCCACAGCAGGTCCAGGCCGGCCGCGTAGTTGCTGCGGGTTGAGGACACGCCCAGGTCGTCCTGGGCGCGCACCCGCGCCGCGCCCAGCGCCAAACCGGCGCTCGGCAGCAGGTTGGCGTCGGCGCCGCGGCTGATGGCGCGCGCTTCGCGCAGGCTAGCCGCGGCGCTGCGCACATCGGTGTTGGCGGCGAGAGCGCGCCGCACCAGGTCGTCGAGCAGCGGATCTTGAAAGCCGCTCCAGAATGCGCCTACCGGTTCCGTGGCCTGCGCATCCTGCGGCGCGTGCACGAAACGCTCCTGCGCGGGCGGGGAAAACATGGGCAACATGGGCGCATGCGAGCAGGCAGTCAGCGCCAGCGCCCCGAGCGCCAGGGCGCTGGCGCGACCGATGCTGGGAGAAGCGTTCATGTCTGCTCCTTGCCTTGCGCGGCATCGTCAACGCCGGGATGGAAGGGGTGGGCGCAGGCGTCGACCTCGCGCCGCACGGCAGCGGCGTGTTCGCGGTGCTTCTCGGTGCCCTTGCGCAGCAGCGAGTAAAACACCGGTGTCAGGAAGATGCCGAACAGGGTGACGCCGACCATGCCCGAGAATACCGCGATGCCCATCGCGCGGCGCATCTCGCTGCCTGCGCCGCTGCCGAGGATTAGCGGCATCACCCCGGCGCAGAATGCGATCGAGGTCATCAGGATCGGACGCAGGCGCAGGTGGCAGGCTTCGATGATGGCGTCGCGTATCGCCATGCCGCGCTCCTCAAGCTCCTTGGCGAATTCCACGATCAGGATGGCGTTCTTGCAGGCCAGGCCGACCAGCACTACCAGCGCCACCTGGGTAAAGAGGTTCAGGTCGCCGGTCTGCGAGAAGGGCGGCAGGCTCGAGATCCAGACGCCGAACAGGGCTGACAGGATGCACATCGGGACGATCATGATGATGGCCAGCGGGAGTGACCAGCTTTCGTACTGCGCCGTCAGCACCAGAACCACCAGCACCACCGACAGCAGCAGCACTGCGGCCAGGGTCGGCACTTCGGTGCCCAGCACCGGCAGCGTCACCGAGCGGGTCAGCCGGTCCTGGTAGGTCAGGTCGGTCCACTCGTAGGACATGCCGCGTGGCAGTCCGCGCACCAGCCGCTCGATTTCGGCTTCCGCCTCCCCGCTCGAGAAGCCGGGTTTGGGCGCGCCGTTGATATCGGCCGAGGGGAAACCGTTGTAGCGTGTCACCCGGGTCGGGCCGAAGGTCGGCGTCACCTGCATCACCGAGCCCAGCGGCACCATCTGTCCGGCGGCGTTGCGGGTCTCGAGGCGGGCGATGCTGTCGGCCTGCGAGCGGAACGGCGAGTCGGCCTGCACCACCACTTGGTAGGTCTTGCCGAAGCGGGTGAAGTCGTTCACGTAGAGCGAGCCGAGGTTGATCTGCAGGGTGTCGTAGATGGCCTGCAGCGGCACGCCCATCTGCTTGGCCTTGGTGCGGTCGACATCGGCGAACAGCTGGGGAACGTTGATGTCGTAAGTGGAATACGGCGTGCCGATGGTCGACTTCGGATTGCCGTAGATCGGCCCCAGCAGGCCCCATGCGGCGCCGTACAGCGCCTGCTCGCCCTGGCCGCCCCGGTCCTGGATCTGCAGCTTGAAGCCGCCGGCACTGCCCAGGCCATCGACCGCGGGAGGCGGAACGACGAACATGCGCGCCCCCTGGATCGCCTGGATCTCGCCGTTGACGCGCGCCAGGATGGCGTCCTTGGACAGGGAAGAGGCGGTGCGCTTCTCGAACGGTGCGAGTCCGAAGAACACGATCCCTTCGTTAGGCGCGGCGGAAAAGCCGGCGATCGACAGGCCGGGGAAGGCGATCGAATCGACGATGCCGGGCACCTTGCGGGCGATGTCGCTCATGTCGCGGATGACCTTCTCGGTACGCGCCAGCGACGAGCCCGCAGGGAGCTGGGCAATACCGATAAGGTACTGCTTGTCCGGCGCCGGCACGAAGCCGGTGGGGGTGCGGGCGAACAGCAGGACGGTTGCGGCCAGCAGCAGGCCGTAGACCGCCATGGCAAGGGATTTGCGGGCGAGCAGCCCGGTCACGCCACGGCTGTACTGCCCGCTGCGGCGCTGGAAGAAGCAGTTAAACCAATGGAAAAAGCGGCCGAACAGCCGGTCCATCACCACCATCACCCGGTCTTTCGGCGCGTCGTGGGGGCGAAGCAGAAGGGCCGCCAGCGCCGGCGACAGGGTCAGCGAGTTGAACGCCGAGATGACGGTCGAGATCGCGATGGTGGCCGCGAACTGCTTGTAGAACTGTCCCGACAGGCCAGGCACGAACGTCAGCGGCACGAACACGGCGCACAGGACCAGCGCGATGGCCACGATCGGCCCGCTCACCTCGCGCATCGCCTGCACGGTCGCCTCGTGGGGTGTCAGGCCGTCCTGGATGTTACGCTCGACGTTCTCCACGACGACGATGGCATCGTCGACCACGATGCCGATGGCCAGCACTAGCCCGAACAGGGTCAAGGTGTTGATCGAGTAGCCGAGCACCAGCAACATGCCGAAAGTACCGACGATCGAGACCGGCACCGCCAGCAGCGGGATCACCGAGGCGCGCCAGGTCTGCAGGAAGATGATGACCACCAGCACCACCAGCAGCACCGCCTCGATCAGGGTGGTGACCACTTTTTCGATCGAGGTCTGGACGAAGCGCGTGGGGTCGTACACGATGTCGTAGGACACCCCTTTGGGGAAGCTGGCCTTGGCCTTTTCCATGGTGGCGCGCACGTCCTGCGACAGCTGCAGCGCGTTCGAGCCGGGCGACTGGAAGATCGCGATGGCCGCCGCCTCCTTGTTGTTGAGCAGGCTGCGCAGCGAATACGAGTTGGCGCTCATCTCGACCCGGCCGACGTCGCGCACGCGCACCACGGCGCCGGTGGCGGGATCGCTGCGTACGATGACCTCGGCGAAGTCTTCTTCGCGCGCCAGCCGGCCCTGGGCATTGACCTGCAGCTGGAAATCGGTGTTGTCGGGTGCCGGTGGGGAACCCACCACTCCAGCCGCCACTTGCGCATTCTGTTCGCGAATGGCGCCGATCACGTCCGCCGCGGTCATGCCGCGCGCCGCCAGTGCCGGGGGATTCAACCATATCCGCATGGCGTAGTCGCCAGCGCCGAACAGGAGCACCGAGCCCATGCCTGGAATGCGCAACAGGTCATCGCGCACGTTCAAGTTGGCGTAATTGCGGAGATAGAGCGCGTCGCGGCTGTTGTCTGGACTAACCATGTGCACCACCATAGTCAGGTTGGGAGCCTGTTTCTCGGTCGTCACGCCAATTTGGCGCACGATGTCAGGCAAGCGGGGCAGGGCGCGATTGATGCGGTTCTGCACGGCCGTCTCTGCGTCTTCCGGCACGGTGCCAACGCGGAAGGTGACGGTCAAGGTCATGCTGCCGTCGGCGGTGGCCTGGCTTTCGAAATAAAGCATGTTCTGCAGGCCATTGATCTGTTCTTCCAGCGGCGCCGCGACCGTCTCCGAAATCACCCGTGGATTGGCACCCGGGAACTGGGCCCGTACCACGACCTGTGGCGGCGCCACTTCGGGGTATTCGGAAATGGGCAGCTGGAAGATCGCGATCAGCCCGAACAGGAAGATGAACAGCGACAGGACCGTCGCGAAGCGCGGACGATCGATGAAGAAGCGCGAGATATCCATGTGCGCTCCTAGTTCTTGGGGAGGGTAGGGATGCCCGGCGGTGCCGGGATCGGCCGGCCCTGGGCATCGACTTTGAGCACCTGGGGCGTGACCGGCGCGCCGGGAAAGGCGCGCAGCAGGCCGTCGACGATAACCAGTTCATTGGGATTGACACCGGTTACGGCGCGCATTCCGTCGAACAGGGCGCCGGTCCTGACTTCGCGCTGTTCGACGACGTTGTTCTTGCCGACCACCAGCACCACCTTTCGCGTCTGGTCGGTGCTAATCGCACGGTCCAGCACCAGGGATGCAGAGTAGCTGCCGCTACCTACTAGCTTAATGCGGGCGAACAATCCTGGCGTGAACAGGCCGTCGCGGTTGTCGAATACGGCGCGGCCGCGGATGGACGCGGTGGCCGGGTTAAGCCGGTTGTCGACGAAGTCCATCCGCCCCGTGTGCGGGTAGCCTTCCTCGTTGGCCAGGCCCAGCCGCACCTCGTTCGGGGTTTCACGCGAGGATGGACGGCTGCCCTCGCGGGCCGCGCGCATGTATTTCAGGTAGATCGCTTCACTGGCGTCGAAGTAAGCGTAGACCTTATCGCTCGATACTACCGTGGTCAGTACCGGGTCGCCCAACCCGACCAGGTTTCCTTCAGTGATGTTGGCGCGCGAGGTGCGGCCGGCGATGGGCGCGGTGATGCGCGAGAATTCCAGGTTAAGCCGAGCCTGCGTGACGGCCGCCCCGGCCGCTTTCACGTTCGACTCCGCCGTCTTCAGCGCCGAACGCAGCTGGTCGATCTCCTGGGCGCTGACGCCCCGGATTGCCACCAGCTTATCCGCGCGCGCGAGCTCGCTCTTGTTCAGTTCGACCTGGGTCCGCGCCGCTGCGCGCTGGGCGTCGGCGCGCGCCACCTCAGCGGCGAATGGACGTGGATCGATCGTGAAGAGCAAGTCACCTTGCTTGACCGGCTGCCCTTCGCGAAAGTGCACCCTGGTCAGCATGCCGGCTACCCGCGAACGCACCTCGACGGTGCCAGGCGCCTCGAGGCGCGCTGTAAATTCATCGAATTCCTGCACTGTGCGACGGACCACCGGCGCGACCGATACCGCCGGAGGCGTATCGGCTCCCTCGGTGGTCGCGTCGCTGCGAGCGCATCCGCCGATGAAGGGGAGCCACCCGGCGAGTAGGATAAACATCAAGCAATATGCATTTCTGCGTACCAACAGAATATTCATTGCGAGCTCCTGACACTGCTTTACAAGAACGAAAGCTGAGCACCAGCCGCACGAGCGGCTGACGCGGATGCGGAATAAACGTTGCGGTACGAGAATGCTGCGGCTCATCGCTGACTCCCGGCGATACGATTCACAGTCTGAACTAAATTTGAATACTTTTCATCAAAAATATGCGCTGTGAATATTTTCACTTTTGGGAAAGATCGCAGTGAATCGCGATAAAAGGAACGAATGGGTGCCAGTGCAGCAAAAGGTGCGAGGACAAGACCATGCGCTGTACTGGATCTACTGCGAGCGCATGGTCGGCGCCGGCGAGGATGCCGAGCCGCGCTGGTATTTGCATGGCTTGTTCGGGTAGCGAGTGCAGCTGGCCAGCCTGCGGTAGCAGTTGCGCAAGAGCGGCGGATGCAGGACAAACTCTGCTCAAACGCTATCGGCCTGACACCTCCAGCGCAAGCTTATCAATCCGCTCGAAGCGCCTTCCAATGCCCGACCTTAAAGCAGCGTGATCCCGAACCGTTTCACCACGAGTGCAAATGCTCCAAAACAAGCCATCGTGATCAGTGCGCAAGAGCCCAAGGTCCACCAGAACCCGAAACGCTGAAGCAGCCACGGGAATGCCAGGAACATTGGAAGGGTCGGCACCACATACCAGAACGTGTACCAGGCGTGATTCGCGAGCTTGGCCTCTGGCTGGTTTTCGATATGCAGCCACACCAGGGTAAGTAATGTGATCATCGGCAGGGCCGCGACGAACCCGCCGAAGCGATCACTGCGTTTTGCGGCCTCCGACACCAGTACGACGACCGCCGCAGTAATCAAATATTTCGTGACGAGCCACTTCATTATCTATCCTTAAGCTTCATGTATGCGCAAAGTCTACCCAGTTCGCTCTCCGGTGACCGCCGCAACCGCCACCGGAGTGGCTATTACTTGATGGAGAAGCGGACGCTGACTGCCTTCTTGTCCGCAAACGTGATCGCAGCGACTGCCTTGCTGCCCGGGGCCAGCTTGGCGCCGCCCTTGACGACCAGGGTGTTATTGCCACCCGCCTCGAGCGGCAGCTCGGTCTTTTTCGCACCCTTCAATACCGTCAAGGTGCCGGTTGCGCCTGCGGTTGAAAGGTCCTTGCCATGGTCGTCGACATAAATCGTCGTGCCGCCGTCCTTGGTGACCAGTTCGAACGCCAGGTCGCCCGCGCTCTGTACGATGCCGCCATGCTTGGGCTTGGCACCGTGCGCAAGGACGTTGCTTGAGAAGACAATACTGGCCGCGAGGGCCGCTGCTACGAAAATCTTTTTCATTACATGCTCCAGAAAACTGTGGCGGCTGAAAATGGGCGCCGCCACTTGGCCCGTGATGAATCAATATGCGTCGCCGCCTTTTTCAGCCAGCAGCCTCTCCAGCGGGCGGCGTCCTACCTTCCAGAAAATAAGCGGCGTGAGCAGCGAATCGAGCAAGGTGGAACTGATCAGGCCGCCGAAGATCACGACCGCGACCGGGTGCAGGATCTCCTTGCCCGGCGCGTCCGCGGCCAGCAGCAGCGGCGTCAATGCGAAGGCCGCGACGAGTGCCGTCATCAGGACCGGGGTCAGGCGCTCGATCGAACCGCGCACGATCATCGGCCAGCCGAATGTCTCGCCCTCGAACTTGCAGAGGTTGATGTAATGGCTCACCTTGAGAATGCCGTTGCGGGTTGCGATGCCGGCCAGAGTGATGAAGCCGACCATCGAGGCGACCGACAGCGACACGCCGGCAATCCACATGGCGACCACGCTGCCCACCAGGGCGAAGGGAATATTGCCCATGATGACGAGTGCCAGCGTCGACGAGCGATAGCGCGAATAGAGCACAAGGAAAATCAGCAGGAGGGAAGCCAGCGACAGGCCGGCGATCAGCTGCTGCGCCTGCTCCTGCGCCTGGAACTGTCCTTCGACACTGACGAAGTAGCCACCCGGAAGCTGGCTGGCGGCGACCGTCTTGCGCACGTCTTCGATAATGCGTGACATATTGGAGCCGTCCGTATTTGCGTACACAACAATCCGGCGGCGCCCGTTCTCCCGGCCGATCTGGTTCGGGCCATCGCCTTCTTCGACGGTGGCGACACTCGAGAGCGGAATCTGTCCTGCAGGACTGGCGAGCATCACCCGCGCCAGGTCCTGCGGCGAACGGTCGACGTCGGCCAGGCGCACGACCAGGTCGAAGCGGCGCGCGCCGTCGATGACCTGGGTGACGCGCGTGCCTTCGGCCAGGGCCTGCAGCGCCTGCAGCACATCGCCGGCCGCCAGGCCATACTGCGCGGCCTTGCGGTAGTCGATCCGCACCTTAATCTGCGGGATCAATACCTGCCGCTCCACCGACAGGTCGACCAGGCCCGGCACCGCGCGCAGGCGCCCCTGCAGGCCGTCTGCGAGACCGCGCAGGGTGTCGATGTCGTCGCCGTAGATTTTCAGTGCGATCTGCGCGCGCACGCCGGAGAGCAGGTGGTCGAGCCGGTGGGAGATCGGCTGTCCGATTGCGACCGAGGCTGGAATCACGGACAGCTGGTTGCGGATGCTTGCCATGATCTCTTCGCGCGAGCGCCTTGAAGCCTTGAGGTCGACGTCGATCTCGGACGAGTGGACGCCTTCGGCATGCTCGTCCAGTTCGGCGCGGCCGGTACGGCGCCCGACCCGGGTCACTTCCGGCACCTGGGCGATCAGGGTCTCGGCCAGCGATCCCATGCGGTTCGCCTCCGCCAGCGACGTGCCGGGCGTGAAGGTCATGCCCATCACCAGCGAGCCTTCGTTAAAGGCTGGCAGGAAAGCGCGCGGGAAGAACGGCACGGAGGCCGCTGCCGCGACCACGATAATCAGGGCGGTCGCCAGCAGCAGGCGTACACGCGAGAACGACCAGTTCAGCGCGGCCGTATCCCATTGCTTCATGCGCCGTACGATGGGGCTGTCGCCGCGGTGGAGGCGCTTCATTTTCGGCAACAGGTAGTAGGCCAGGACCGGGGTCACGGTCATCGACACCAGCATCGAGGCCAGGATCGAGGCGATGTAGGCGATGCCCAGCGGCGCGAACAGGCGGCCCTCGATGCCGGGCAAAGCGAACAACGGCACGAACACGAGCACAACGATGACGGTGGCGTACACGATGCCCGAGCGCACCTCGACCGATGCATGCCAGATGGTTTCCAGCACCGATTGGCCATCTTCTTTACGCTGCTTGAGCCTGCGCACAATGTTCTCGACGTCCACCACCGCATCGTCGACGAGTTCGCCGATGGCGATAGCCAGGCCGCCGAGCGTCATCACGTTGATCGACTGGCCGAGCAGGTGGAAGGCAAGTGCCGTCACTGCCAGCGACAGGGGAATGGCGATCAGCGAGATCAGGGTCGTGCGCACGCTGAGCAGGAAGGCGAACAGGACGATCGCGACCAGGATCGCACCGTCGCGCAGGGCCTCGACGACGTTGCCGATGGAAGCGTCGATGAAATTGGCCTGCCGGAACAGGACGACCGGCGGCGAGATGCCAGGCGGGAGGCCCTGTTTCAGCTCCGCCAGTGCGGTCTCGATGTCACGTGTCAGGCGCACGGTGTTGCCGGCAGGCTGCTTTTGCACGCTCACGATGACAGCCGGCTTGCCGTCCAGGCCAGCATCGCCGCGCTTGAAGGCCGGGGCGTAGGTCACGCCGGCGACCTGTTCAAGCAGGACAGGGGTACCGTTGCGGTAGGTAATCGCCAGGCCCTTGACGTCGTCCAGTCGATTGGTGCGGCCCAGGTTCCGGATCAGGTATTCGCGGTTGTTCAGGTCGACGAAACCGCCACTGGTGTTGGCCGCGAAGCCGCGCAGCGCCGTTGTCACCTGTTCCAACGACACATTAAATTGCGCCATCCGCGCCGTATCCGGCTCGACGCGCAGTTGGCGAACCTCGCCACCGATCGGAATGACCTGCGACACTCCCGGGATCGAGAGCAAACGCGGCCGTAATACGAAGTCGGCATACTCGCGCGCCTTCATCGGGTCGGTTTTGGCGACATCGATCGGCAGTGCGATCAGCATGATCTCGCCCATGATCGAGGACACCGGTCCCATTACCGGCGATATGTTCCCGGGCAGCTGTTCCTTGACCAGCGTGATCCGCTCGGAGACCAGCTGCCGGTTGCGGTAGATGTCGGTTCCCCAGTCGAACTCGGCATACACGATGGACAAACCGACGCCCGACACCGAGCGCACGCGCGTGACGCCCGGCATGCCGTTGAGCGAAGTCTCGATCGGGAACGATACCAGCTGCTCGACCTCTTCCGGGGCCATGCCGCCGGCTTCGGCCAGCACCGTGACCACCGGCTTGTTCAGGTCAGGGAAGACATCTACCGGCGTGCGCAATGCGCTCAATGCGCCGTAGACCATCAGCATCAGTGCTGCCGCCAGGACAAAGAGGCGGTTGCGCAGGCTGAAGCGAACTATCGAATTAAACATGGATGGTCACCTGATCAGCTTATCTAATTTGGTTAATCAGGGAAGTCCCGATGACCACCACCCTGTTGTCAGGGCTGAGCCCCTTGGTGACGATGACGGTACGCGCGTCCAGGGCAGTTGCCTCCACCGGCAGGGCAATGAAGCGCTGGGTGCCGGACTTGATCCAGACCACCGTTTCATTGGCGGGGTTACGGGCCAGTGCCGCGGCCGGCAGGGCGATGCCCTTGACCTTCGTATCGAGCCTGGCCAGGACCGTCACCGGTTGGCCCACTGCCAGGTCGAGCGCAGTTCCTCGCGCACGGAAATTGATCGGTACGGCGCCGTCACGCAGGCTGCGTCCGCCACCGATGAGCGTCAGCCCGGCATCCGGCACATCGACGAGGCTTGCCGCGCTGATCTTGCGCGCGATCCCCACATCAGATGACAAGGCCTCGATGACCATGCGCTGCGGATCGACGATCTCGAACAGCACGTCGCGCGACTCGACGATCTGGCCGTTCAGCACCGACGCGCTGGCGATGATGCCGCTGGCCGGGGCAAGGATCGCCTCGACGCCGCTGATCGAACCGGCGACCGCCCGCTCCTGGCCGATGGTGGCGGCCAGTTCAGCCTGGGCGGCTTCGATTTCCTTGGCAGGCACCACGCCTTCGAGCGATTTGAGGCGTTCCACCCGCTTCGCCAGCAGCCCCCGATTGGCACGCAGCCCTGCCAATTGTGCCGCCTGATTACCTCGCTCGATGGCGCCGCCGGTGGGACGAAGGCGTGCCAGCACCTGGCCTTTCACAACACGCTGGCCGGCAACGGGCAGGCCGTTCGGCCCCGGCGCAATCTGGCCGGAGAACGGCGCCTGCACCCGCCCGCCCGCGTTCGGGTCGATGCTCACGCGGCCGTTCAATGCCACGGTGCGGGCATATTCTCCTTCCTTCACCATCAGCGTGCGCACGCCCATGCGGCGCTGCGCCAACTTGGGAACGTTGACGCTGCCATCGGGCAGGCGCGCCAGGCCACCGGCGGTGGCGGTGGCCTGGCCGTCCAGGTGCTCGCCGTTTGGCCCGTGCGCTCCGGGTGAGGCGAACAGGGAGGTCGCAAGCATACCGGTGACAAGGCCGGCAACGATTCGTTGGGTCATTTTCATATCAAGCTTCCTTGCGTTGACGCCGGCGGCGCACGACGAACACTGCGGCAGCGGCCAGTGTGGTGGCTGCCCCCGCCGCCAGCAGCCAGCGGCGATCGAGCGGATGATCGTGCCCGTGGTCGCGGACGGCTTGGGCCACCGTCAGCCTACCTTCCAGCAGATCGCTCTCTTCGCCTACAACCAGGGTGAACAGCAGCGCATGCGTACCGGGCTTGGAAATGGCGGCAAGGAACTTTGGATCGTCGATTGCGTAGTCGCCGAGATCGGCGTGGAATTTCGCCTTCGCCTTGAGGTCTTTGTACTGGACCTCAAGTGCGCCGTTCAGCACAGGTTCATTGGTCTCGTAGCGGTCGATCATGATCGACAACTCGCCGCCGGAAAGATGGCCGAGCAGTTCGAACGCCTCTGTGAAGGTCTCGATGCGGGGAACGGACGAGGCGGTGCCGCTGGCGGCCGCCTGGCCGTCGAGGTGTTCCCCGTCGGGCCCGTGTGCGCCGGGGCTGGCGAATGCCGGCGACATGACGAGCATGGCGGCAAACAAGAGGTGCAGGTATTTCATGGAAGAATTCCTAAGGCTTGATTGAATTGGGCATGAGCGAGCCCGAGTGCAACCTTTTGTTGGGCGACGGCGACGTCGGCCTCGTGGGTGAGTGCCCGCGAACGGAGTAGTTCGGCAAGCCCCTTTTCGCCCTGTCGAAACGCTTTTTCGAACAGCGCAGTGTGTTCGTGCAGGGCGGCAGCGCGTGCCGTAGCGGTCTCCAGGGCAGTGCGTGCATTCGCAAGCCGTTCTTTCGCGATCTCGATATCGGCCACTGCATTTGCCTGGATCTCGGCTGCTTCCGCCGCTACAGTCGCGATCACGGTTTGTGCCTGGGCTTCGTTCGTACGATTGCGTGCGGCGGTGCCAATCGGGATCTGCAGGGCTACGCCAATACTGTTGACAGGCTCCCGCAGCAGCCTTTCATCTTCCCTGCGAACCGACAAGGCAATCGTCGGCGGCGCCGAGCGGGAAGCAGCGGCCAGGCGCAGCGCCGCCCGCGCCCGTTGTTCGGAAGCCTGGGCGGCTGCCAGGCGCGGATTCGCAGGAGCGTTGCCGTCAGGGAGCGGTTCGGGGTCGAGCGCCGGCAAGTCAGGCAGGCCGGTCAGCGCGCGATAGCGTGCCAGCGCTTCAAAGGCCGCAGTGCGGGCATTCGCGACATCGATCCGGGCAGCCAGGACTTCCTGCTGCGCGAGCAGCCCGTCGCTGCGTGCCAAGTCGCCAGCCTTGACGCGACGCTGTACCTCGTCAAGAAGCCCCTCCAGATGATGCAGGTGGTCCTGCTTCTCCTCAAGCCTGACCTGCGCGGCTGCGGCTTCCCACATGCGGTTGCGTACCAACCCAGCCACAGCCAGGCGCGTGGCGCCGATGTGAGCGGTGACTTCTTCCGTGCTGCGTGCGGCCAGCGCTTCGCGGGCGCTCTTCTGGCCTGGCAGCCAGAACGAAGACGATATCGAGATCTCTGACTCTCGCTGGTCGCGCTCGGACGAACCCTGGTCCGTACGCTGGGACAAGCCGAGCGTCGGGTTGGAAGCGAGCCAGGACCGGGCATTGTCGCGCGCAGCAAGCACTTCGTCCTGGCGCGCTTCGACCGTGCGGGCGGCGGGTGCGCGCTGCCATGCGCTCTCGACGGCTTGCTTCAATGTGGTGCCAACTACAGTCGGCGCGGACGGTGCTGCTATGACCTGGCATGGCAGGACAAGTGCAACACCGATAAGGTAAAGGGACAGGCGGCAGGTGCGCATGTGTTCTCCATCGGGTGACATTCAGAATCACCGAGGGCGAGCACGTCAGCGCAACCTGCGTTGCGCCTGCATCTTTCGACTATGCGTGCAGCGTGCCCCCGGCAGCGTGGCCGAGGGAGAAAGCAGGGGGCCTGTGTGGTCCGTCGAGGAACGGTTCAGGAACCGTGTGGGGGACATACGGATCCAGCTCGGACACAGGCTGTTCAGGAGGGAGTACCAGGCGCGAAAGACCGAAGCTGACGGGTTGTGACGGCGAGGAATGTTCCTGCGCGTGATCGAGGGACTCGTCCGATTCGTCATAGTGAACGGAACCGTCGTCCTCATGGTGGTGGTGGATGCCCTCATCGTGCTCCAGCTCGTGGACGAGCGAGACCGCGGCCGCGACAGGCGGCAGGCTGCCTTGCATGGCGAAACCATACAGGGGCAAGCACAGCAGCAGGAGGATGTGGACAATCCGACGCAAGGGAATCACCAGGAAAATGTCGCGAAATTATAGCAGTTGCCCCTACTACCTTGACCAGCTATGTTTCAATTCTTCCGTATCGTAAAGCGACAAGCCGACGCGCGACTATTTCATTGCCGAAGGGCAGGACCAATTCCATCCGTAAACCGAGCGCCGCCATGGCCAGCATTGGCCGATACTAGAGTCATCGGATCGCACGGCATGTGCGATAAACAATGACATCAGTGGAGGTCGCGTGTTCGGATCACTGAACAGTCGCATGTTTAGCGGCACAGGGCGCCCGCCCAGTTCATCCTGGGGCGTGCAATCATTTGGGCAAGAAGGGGAGAAAACCGGGACCATCCGCAAGATACTGGTCGTCGACGACGAAGCCGACGTGGCAGACCTCACCGAAGTGCTGTTGACGGCGCACGGGCTCGATACGCTCGTTGCCTATTCCGCTGCCGAGGCCCTCGACCTGCTGGCCATGCATCCCGACATCGACGCCGTCGTGTCCGACGTCATGATGCCCGGCATGAACGGTCTCGAACTGGCGGACCAGATCGGCAGGCGCTATCCGAAAGTCAAGATTGTGCTGGCCTCAGGCTATATGGCGCCCACCCTGGCCCAGGGCCAGCCCTTGAAGCAGCTGTTCATCGCCAAGCCCTACCGTATAGGCCAGCTCATCAAACTGCTGCAGACCTGAAGCCGAACGGGCCGCAGGAGTGCAGCCCCGGCTACGCCCGCGCCTGCCCCTCAGTCCCGCAGCGTCGCGAAGATGCCCTTCAGCTTCTCCAGTTCCACCGGCTTGACGAAATGGTGGTCGAAACCGACCGACCTGGACAGGATCCGGTCGTGGGCCTGGCCATAGCCGGTCAGGGCGACGAACAGCGCCTGCCCGGTCGCCGGGTCGGCGCGCAGGCGCCGCGCCAGTTCATAGCCGTCCATTTCCGGCAAGCCGATATCGAGGATGAAGACCTGCGGCGGATCCTGCTTCGCCGCGGCAATCGCATCGTGCGGATGCGACTGTACCGCTACCTGGTGCCCCTGCGCTTCCAGCAAAACCGCCAGCGACTCGGCGGCGTCCACATTGTCGTCGACGATCATCACGCGCCGCGCCGGCGCGCCGGCGGCATCGCCACCAGCAGGCGCGTCCGGCCGGCGATTTTGCCCCTGCGCGATGGCCGGCAGCGAAATGGTAAAGGTGCTGCCCAGGCCCGGCCCGGCACTGTCCGCCGTCACCGTGCCGCCATGCAGGGTCACCATGGTTTTCACCAGGGCCAGGCCGATGCCGAGCCCGCCCTGGGCGCGGTCCGGCGTGCGCTCGGCCTGCGTGAACAGGTCGAATACCTGCGGCAGCAGGCGGCTGTCGATGCCAATGCCGTTGTCGGCCACGCTGATGCTGACCATGTCCGCCCCGGCATGCACCGCCAGGGCGATCTCGCCGCCCTGGGGCGTGTATTTCGCGGCATTGTTGAGCAGGTTGACGATCACCTGCACCAGCCGGGTGCGGTCGCCGTGGACAGTGGATTGGGCGGCGTCGGTGCGCACTGTCAGCGAGTGGTGGCGCGTTTCGATCAGAGGCCGCGACTGCTCGACGGCGCTCGCCACCGCCGACTTGACGTCGATGGTCTCCTTTTCCAGGTGCACCAGGCCGCGCGTCACGCGCGACACGTCCAGCAGGTCGTCCACCAGCGAGGTCATGTGCTTGACCTGGCGGCTGATCACTTCGCTGGCCTTGCGGGTGCGGGCGTCGCCGCCGGCCGTCATGCGCAGCATTTCCGCCGCCGTGCTGATCGGCGCCAGCGGATTGCGTAGCTCGTGCGCCAGCATCGCCAGGAATTCGTCCTTCTTGCGGTTGGCTTCGCGCAGCTCCAGTTCGGCCTGGTAACGCTCGGTCACGTCCACCGTCACGCCGCGCATGCGGGCAGGGCGGCCTTCGCTGTCGTAGCGCAGCTTGCCGCGGCTGTCGGCCCAGATCTGGCGCCCGTTGTCGGGACGGATGAAGCGCACCACCACCTCGTAGGCGCCGGCGCCGTCCAGGGCGGCCCGGTGCGCGCTGGCGACCTTGTCCCGGTCTTCTGCGTGGATGTATTGCGAGGCCTTGCCCATCGAGGAAGGCGAGAAACCCAGCACCACCGCGGTATTTTCCGAATACACCAGCTCGTCCGTCACCAGATTCCACTCCCACACCACCATCTTGGTCGCATCCATGCCGTCGCGCAGGCGCTCGTCGCTTTCGCGCTTGGCGGCCTGGGCCTCGACCGCATCGGTGACGTCATAGCCCTGAGCGAAAATGCCGATGGTGGTGCCTTACTCGTCGCGGTAAGGCTCGTAGACCAGGTCGATGTAGCGCTGGAGGATAGGTCCGTCGCGTTCGCGCTGGACTGCAATCGGCATGGCGCGCGTGACCCAGGGTTCGCCGGTCGTGTAGACCCGGTCGAGGAATTCCTCGAAGCCCTGGCCGGCCACTTCCGGCAGCGCTTCCCACACGGCTTTCCCGACCAGTTCACGGTGCCCGACCAGCTGGTAATACGCCTCGTTCACCATCTCGAACACGTGCTTCGGCCCCATCAGCACCGCCACGAAGCCGGGCGCCTGGTTGAACAGGCTGCGCAGGTGTTCGCGTTCGTTGTTCAGGATGCGCGACAGGGCTTCGTGCATCTGGGCGCGGTTGAAATTCTCGGCATTGTTGCTGCTCGGGGGCGTCAGCTGGAGCGTGGCCACCTGCGACTGCTCATCGAAGCGGTAGAGCTCGGTGACGTCCACCGGGTTCTGAACCACCATGATCGGCGTGCCGTCCTCGCCCAGCACCGGCGTATGCACCGTGCTCCAGTAGCGCTCGTCGAACTTGATGCCTTCGGGCGTCTCGATGGGCACCGCATACCGCACGAACGCGGTCGTGTCCGGCTCGCCCTTGGCCAGCGCGCGCAGCAGCGAGGCTCTTACTTCCGTGATGTCGGTAGCCTCGGGATTGTCAGGGTCTTCCGGGAAGGCATCGAAGACATAGCGCCCGACGATGTCTGCTTCGGTGCGCTGGACCGAGCGCAGGTAGGCGCCGCTGGCGCCGATGATCGTGAGATCCGGCGCCATCACCAGGTAGGGGTAGGGAGAAGCGCGGAACAGTGCCTGGTAGTCGCTGAGTTTCATCATCCGCAAATTGTCGCATGGATCGGTGCTTCAGCCCGTCACTGCCACCCGTGCCAGGTGCAGCTGGCGGCGCACCACGAAGCCCAGCGATTCATACAGCGCCACCGCGCTGTGGTTGCTCGGGTAGACATGCAGGAAAGGGATGCTGCCGCGGTCGATGATGCGGCGCATCTTGTCGACCATCAGGCCGCGCGCATAGGCTTTGCCGCGATGGTCCGGATGCACGCAGACCGCGCTCACTTCCACCATGCCTTCCAGCCGCATGCGCTCGCCGGTCATGGCGGCCAGCCTGCCGCCGTCGCGCACTCCCAGGAATTCCCCCAGCTGGTGGGTGCGCGGCCCGAACGGGCCCGGATTGGTCAGCGTGGCCAGGGCGTGCATCCCGGCCGCATCCGCCTCACCGAGCACCGTAAAGGTGGCGGCAGGGGGGCCGGGGTCGCGCGTGGCCACCATCTGCCAGACCGGATCGAGCGGCGTGACCGTGAAGCCGGGCTGGGCCTTGACCTGCGCGGCCGTCACCAGCATGGCCGCTTCGCCGGCTGCGAGCAGCCTGCCCAATGCCGCCCAGGCGGCCGGGCTGGCGTCGGCCAGCGCGGCGAAGGGGCCGATGTCGCGCGGGTAGCGCCTGGCCAGTCCATCGCCCAGCGCCAGGGCTTGATGGCCGCTGCCCAGCGCCGACCACACCGGGTGGTCGAGCGCCGCCAGCATCGAAACAGAAGGGTTGAAATTGTCCATGCGGGGTAATGGATAAAAATGGTCGGAATGGCTGAATCGTGGACTGCCACCGCCACGCGTGACGGTGGGCGCGCGTGCTATCGTTGCGCTTTCCATATTACCGCGATGAGCCTGGAATGGACCATACCGAGCTGCTGTTTGCCTACCATGTGCGTGAGCTGGCCATGAAACGCCTGGTGCACGAAACCCCCGAAGGCCTGTCGCCCGAGGCGGCAACCCGGTACATGTTCGAACGCTTCGAGCCCACCGTCATCGGCGTGGTGCGGGAACTGCAGAACGTTGCCGTGATCATCGCCAAGGCCGGGCCGGATCCCGCCGGCAGCGAACCGCGCAAGGACATACCGGCCGCCTGATCAAGCAGGGGCAAGGCTTAATGCCAGTCACACTTAAGAGCCGCTGGTCACCCGTAGGGTGGGCAATTCGTAAATCAGGGCATTGCCCTGATTTACCTTGCCCACGCGTTCAATTGACGGTGCTGTAGCCCGTGCGGCTGTTCAAACCGTAACTATCACCGCGTGGGCGGGGAAACCCGCCCACGCCCTACAAATTCTTCTTATTGACTGGCATAAGGCCATTGGCCTGAGTTATCTTGCCCACGCGTTCAAATTACGGTGCTGTAGCCCGTGCGGCTGTTCAACCGTAACTATCACCGCGTGGGCGGGAAACCCGCCCACCCTACAAATTCTTCTCAACTGACTGGCATCAGGGCAAGGCTGCCTTATTCGGTGACCTTGCCTCGTAAAGCCTTGACGAGCCCGCTGCGCGTCTTGCCGTCGAGCCGGCGCCGCTGCGAGCCGCGGGTAGGCCGGGTAGGGCGGCGCACCAGTTCCACAATGGCGGCCTGGTCCACCAGCGCCTGCAGCCGCTGCAGGGCGTCTTCCTTGTTCTGCTCCAAGCTGCGCGAGGCCTGGGCCTTGAGCACCACCACGCCTTCGCGCGTGATGCGGCTGTCGCGCATCTCCAGCAGGCGCGCCTTGACGTGCTCGGGCAAGGACGAGGCCGTGATGTCGAAGCGCGCGTGCACCGCGCACGACACCTTGTTGACGTTCTGGCCGCCCGGCCCCTGGGCCCGGATGGCGCTGAATTGCACTTCCCCCGGATCGATCACCGCCTCCATCCTGCTTCCCCGTTTCATCGGCGCCGCGGGCTGCGGCGCCATGTCGCCATTCTAGTTGAGGGTGCGGCAATGTACCCCTCGCACAGCAGGACACAGTCACATGCTCGTATTTACGGGCTGCGGTATGATGGTGTTGCCGGCCGACGGTTCCATGGCGGAAGCGCCGGCGCGGCGAGACAGGCGGAACCGTGAACCTCTCACCCATGCCCTTGGCAGTATTCGTGGTCGATGCGGCGGGCAAGCTGTCGAGCTGGAACAAGGCTTGCGAGAAGCTCGCCGGCTATAGCGTGGCGGACATCAACGGCGGCACGCTCGACTCGATCATCGAATTCGACGACCCGCCCGGGCCGGCGCCAACGATCGCCCAGCGTGCCGACATCGAGACCGAGGGCATCCTGAAATGCGCCGACGGCCGCAGGCTGGCGGTGCGCGTGCTGGTGGCCGAGCAGTCCTTCGACCCCGACCAGCCTGGCACCTTCAGCGTCATCGTGATTCCCCGTCCCGGCCAGGCCCAGCCGCGCTACGCGCTGATCCAGGATCTCCCGGTTGCCGAATTCATCGACGCGCTGCCGTGCGTGTTCTACGTCATCGACCAAAGCGGCCACCTGCTGCTGTGGAACCACCAGCTCGAAGATGCGCTGGAAATGTCGAGCGAAGAAATGCCGACCTCCGACGTCCAGTTCTTTTTCGACGAGGTCGACCGTCCCGCCATCCTGGCCAAGATCCTCAGCGCCTTCGAAGATGGCGGGTCCTCGCACGAAGCCGAGCTGGTCGGCAAAAACGGCAAGCGCACCACCTTCCTGTTCCATTGTGCCCGCACCAGCCTGGGTAGCCTGGCCGCCGTCGTCGGCACCGGGCTCGACATCACAGCGCGCAAGCATGCCGAGCACGGCCTTCGGGTGCGCGAACGCGCCATCTATTCGAGCATCAACGCCATCGTCATCACCCATTGCGAGGAAGGCGAGCACCGCATCGAATACGTCAATCCGGCCTTCGAGCAGCTCACCGGCTACGAACTGGCCGAGATCAAGGGGCGCGATCCGCGCTTCATGCGGGTTGAGAACTGCGACACGCATGAACACCAGCGCATCAGCGCAGCGCTCAAGCGCAAGGAAAGCGTGCGTTCGGTGCTGCGCAACCGGCGCAAGAACGGCGAGATCTTCTGGAACGACCTGCGCATCGACCCGGTGGCCAATGTCGACGGCGAGGTCACCCACTTCGTCGGGGTGATCAACGACATCACCGAGGCGCGCCATTACGAGCGCCGCCTGCACCACATGGCCCACCACGACCCGCTCACGGGGCTGGCCAACCGCACGCTGCTGCACGAGCGCCTGAAAACCGCGGTCGATTTCGCGGTCAAGAACAAGACGCTTGGCGCATTGGCCTTCCTCGACCTGGACAACTTCAAGCATATCAACGACAACTTCGGCCACGACGCGGGCGACCTGGTGCTGCGCGAGGTGGCGGGCCGGCTGCGCGAGAACATGCGCGACGACGACACCGTCGCCCGGGTCGGCGGGGACGAGTTCGTGCTGGTCATCTGTAACCAGCCCAGCCACGACCGCATCGCCGACCTGGTCGAGCGGGCGCGCCGCAGCGTGAATGCACCGATCACCTGGGACGGGCATGAAATCAGGCCCGGCGCCAGCATCGGCGTGAGCGTGTTCCCCGACGACGGCGACAGCGCCGAGAAAGTCATGCGCGCCGCCGATGCCGCGATGTACCACGCGAAAACACTCGGCAAGAACAACTTCCAGTTCTATTCCGCCCGCCTGAACCAGATCGTGCACGAGCACCTGATGCTGGAAGCGAACCTGGGCCGGGCAATCCGGGAACACGAGCTGGTACTGGGCTACCAGCCGAAGGTGGATCTCAAGACCGGCAAGGTGGTCGGGGCCGAGGCGCTGGTGCGCTGGAAGCACCCGGTCGAGGGCACCATCCTGCCTGACCGCTTCATCCCGGTGGCCGAAGAGACCGGGCTGATCGTGCCGATGGGCGAATGGGTGATCGACGAGGCCTGTGGGGCCCTCAAGGCGCTGCGCGCCCTGGGTGCCGAGGACTTCATCATCTCGGTCAACCTGTCGGCGCGCCAGCTGCGCCAGCGCGACTTCGCCGAGCGGCTGGCGCACACCCTGGAGCGCCACGGGGTGGAGCCGCGCAGCCTCGAGCTCGAAGTGACCGAAAGCCAGCTGATGGACCAGCCCAACGACGCCATGGAAGCGCTGGCGCAACTCAAGGCGCTCGGCGTGCGCCTGTCGATCGACGACTTCGGCACCGGCTACTCCAGCCTGAGCTACCTGCAGAAATTCCCGGTCGATTTCATCAAGATCGACCGCTCCTTCCTGGGCGACGTCGTCCATGACGGACATGCCGTCATCACCCGCGCCATCATCGCGCTCGGGCACAACCTGAAGATGAGGGTGATCGCCGAAGGCGTCGAGACGCGCGAGCAGCTCGCCTTCCTGCGCGACCACGATTGCGACCAGATGCAGGGCTTTTATTTCAGTCCGGCGCTGTCGCAGGAAACGCTGCAGGAGATGGTCTGCAGCGGGGCGCGGCTGCAGGACTGAGCGCTTTCGCAGTGTAGATCTTGCAATATGACCATGCTACACTCCGCTCCCCTTGGCTGAGCGGTTCATTGTTGCGGCGTGCCCACCCTTCTGTTGAAAGTCCCAGGCCTGTTGCTGTCAGGCGTACTAGCTGCGGCCGACGCCGGCGCGCAGCTTCCCGTCGAGAGCGGCGAACCACGCCAGCGCATGCGCGCCATGCGCATCGCCGGCATGCCTGCGCCCGTGGTCGACGGCCGGCTCGACGAACCGGCCTGGCAGGGCGCGCCTGCCTACCAGGCCTTCCATAAGCACGCGCCGCGCGACGGCAAGCCTCTGCCGGAAGGCGTGCGCACCGAGGCCAGGCTGCTGGCCACCGATGACGCCCTCGTCTTCGGCATCCGCGCCTGGGACGATGCGCCGGCCGCGATGCGCGGCTCGCTGGCGCGACGCGACAAGGTGGACGTGGACCAGGACTTCATCGGCATCTGGATCGATCCGGTCGGCCATGGGCGCGCCGCCCAGTTCGTGCGCGTGAACCTCGCCGGCGTCCTCAGCGACGGCCTGCACCGCGCCGCCGACGACGAGTCCGACCTGGGGCCCGACTTTCCCATCGACGCCGCCGTGATCCGGCTGCAGGACGGCTATAGCATGGAAGTGCGCTGGCCGCTGTCGAACCTGCGCTTTCCCTATGCCGGCGGCAAGCAGTGGCGTGTCATGGTCGAGCGCAGCATCCCGCATGCAGGCGGCTCCATGCTGGTCAGCGCTCCCCTGCGCACCGATGCGCTGAGCCACCTGGCTTTCCTGCAGCCGGTCGAGGGCATGGATGGCACGGTCGCCGCGGCGCGCGACCGGCGCTTCTTCGAACTGCGTCCCGAACTCACGATGCGCGGCGACCGTACTGCAAACGGCGCCCTGCGCCAGCGGGGGCGTTCGGCCGACCTTGGCCTCGAGATCAACGCCCGCCCGCGTGCCGACTGGGTGTTCAATGCCACCATCAACCCCGATTATTCGCAAGTAGAGGTCGACCAGCCGGTATCCCAGGGCGCCGGCAATATCGCCCTGAGCCTCCCCGAAAAGCGCGGCTTCTTCCTGGAGAGTGCGGACGTGCTGGGCCTGCCGCTGCCGGCCTTTTATTCGCGCACGGTGAGCGATCCGGCCTGGGGCCTGCGCGCCACCTGGCGGTCGGCGGGCGCCGATGCCACCGCCATGAGCCTGCGCGACCAGGAGGGCGGGCTGGTGCTGCGCGGCCGCCCTTACGAAACCCTCGAGTATGTGCAGCTGCGCTCCACGCTGGCCAGCCTGTGGCGGGCGCGCTGGCACGGCGAAGGGCTGCTGCTGGGCGCCTTTGCCTCGCAGCGCGCCTACGGCGGGCTCGGTGCCAACGAGGTGGTCGGCGCCGATGGCCAGTGGCGCGGCGGCGGCGAGGAGGGGCAGCGCCAGGTCACGGTCACCGCGATGCATTCGCGGACCACGTCCGGCTTCGACGAGGCGATGCTGCCGGTTCGCAGCGCGCGCCGCAGCGGCGCCTACCTGCAGGCCAAATACCTCCACAGTTCGGAAGCTTGGTGGAACGAATTCGCGATTGAAGCTATCGGGCCGGGCTTTGTCAACGATAACGGTTTCGTGCCGCAGGCCGGTATCGTCAAGATGGATATCGACCTGAACCGGATCCTCGGGCAACAGCGGGTGGGGGGCCTGGAGCTGTACCAATTCGAGGCGCACCTGGGAGTGCACGAGACGCGCACGCTCGGCGATGCGCTCTCCGGCCAGCCGGGCAACGAAGTGGTCGAGCGCAAGCTGCGGCCGGGATTCTGGATATCGGCGCCCCACCAGACCAAGTTCTGGACCCAGCTCGGGTTCGACCACCAGCGCGGGCGCCGCGGCGGCAGGCTGCACGACACGCGCGCACTGCACTTCGGCGTCGAGACGGCGCCGTTTCCGTGGGTGTCGAAGATCGCAGCCGAAGTCACGCTCGGGCGCCAGCTGGATGTGGATGCCGACCGCGTCGGCCCGGGCGGCAACCTGGCGCTCGACGTCGGCCTGCGCTTTCCGCTGCAGCGCGGCTGGGCGCTGGAACTCGACCAGCACTGGAACCGCACCTGGGTGCAGGGCACCCTGGGCCACCCGGCCTTTGCCGACAACGCCTGGCGCTCGCTCGCGATGCTGCACTTTACCCCGCGCGACTCGCTACGGCTGCTGGCCCAGAACACCTGGGCGGCGCGGCGCGACGACGGCGTCACCCAGCTCGAGGCCTGGAGCGAGCGCCAGGTACACCGCTCGCTGCTGTACCGCCACCTGTGGCGCCACGGGCGCTCGGTGTCGGCCGGCTATGTGGATGACAAGTCGCCGCTGGCCGCCACGCGCAGCAAGTCGCTGACCGTCAAGCTGCAGTGGGAGCTCTGAGGCACCTCAGCGCGGCGCGCGCAGCGTCAGCTTGATGATCTCTCCCGGCTGCCACAGGCGCATGCGCGGGCCCCAGCTGCCGGCGCCGCGCGTGACGTACAGGGTCATTCCTGCGATGTCATGCGCACCGATGTATTTCGGGAAGCGGCTCTGCACCGCATAGCTGAATGGCCAGATCTGGCCGCCGTGGGTGTGCCCGGACAGCATCAGGTCGACGCCGCGTGCGCGCGCTTCGTCGATCACGGCGCCGGCCGGGATGTGCGACATCAGGATGGTCGCCGTGCCGCCAGGCGTGGACAGCGTGCGCGCCAGGCCGCCGGTCAGGCTGCCGCCGCGGCGCATGGCCGCGCCGATATCCTCGATCCCCGCCAGCACCAGGCCCGGGGCGAGCTCCACCTGGCGGTCGCGCAGCCAGCGCACGCCGCCTTCCTCGAACTCGCGCACCGTCGTTTCGGCATCGCCGTAAAACTCGTGGTTGCCGGTCACCGCCCACACGCCGAGCGGCGCGTCCAGGGCGCGCAGGGTAGGGGCCAGTTGCGCTTCGCCGACCGGATTGTCCTCGACCTGGTCGCCCAGCATCAGCACCGCCGCGGGCTGCAGCGCATTGATCTGCTCCACGCGCCGCGCCAGCCATGCCGAGCGGCGCTGGGCGCCGAGATGGATGTCGCTGACCGCCACGATGACGGTGCCGTCGAGCGCTTGCGGCAGGTTCTTCAGCACGACTTCCTGCTCGACGATGACCGGGGCGCGCATGCCCTGGAACAGGGCGAAGGCGGCCAGCAGCAGGCCGGCGATGGCGGCGCTCGCCCGTACTTTCTGCGCATGCGCGCGCCACCAGAAGCCGAAGCCGGTGAGCAGGTCGGCGGCAAGCAGGGGCAGCGCCATCACGAACAGGATGCCGAGCCAGGTCAGCGCGAACTGTCCCGGCCACCAGCGCCAGTCGAGGGCTTCGTCGCCGATACGCACGCCGGCGAAATACACCAGCCAGACAAGGAGCGCGCCCACGATCCACGCTCGCGCCGGGATGCGGCTGCGGATCGCGTCGATCGAATACAGGCGGGCAGTGACGTACAGGTGGAGCAGGGTGCCGATGATGTTGAGGACAATCGAGAACATGGGAACAAGGGTCGTGGTTGTGGCCGCCACGGTAGCGCAGATCCGCGAATCGCGTGCGGGTGGGGTGTGAAACGGGCGCAACCAGCGCAAGGCAGCGACAGCATTGGGCCTGGATCCATCGTGCGATATCGATGCAAATAAAATTTGCAAAATTGCCTAAAAATCGATATTTCGTATGCCTTGAAACTGGCCTGGCATGGCACTAGATTGGAGTCACCGGATGCTCACGATGAGGTCCGGCAACTTATCGCTTAAATCACAAGGATACTTACCATGCGTACTTTCGACCTGACTCCCCTGTACCGTTCCGCCATCGGTTTCGATCGCCTGGCCACATTGCTCGAGCAGCGCGGCGAGCCAAGCTACCCTCCGTACAACATCGAACTGGTGAGCGAAGACCAATACCGCATCGTGATGGCGCTGGCCGGCTTCACCCGCGACGAAGTGGAAATCATCACCGAGCGTGACACCCTGCACGTCACCGGCCGCAAGCAGAAAGACGAGACCCAGCATACCTTCCTGCACCGCGGCATCGCCGCCCGCGATTTCGAGCAGCGCTTCCAGCTGGCGAACCACGTGAAGGTCACCAGCGCCTCGTTCGATAACGGCATGCTCACCATCGAACTGGTGCGCGAAGTGCCTGAGGCCTTCAAGCCGCGCAAGATCAACATTGGCGATGCCAGCGGCGCGGTCTCCAACGTGCAGACGCTGGAACAGCGCGACGCCGCTTAAGGCAGGGCAGTAGTGTGAAAGAGGGCGTCCCGAGGGGCGCCCTTTTTGACGATTGGGGTTCGTAGGGTGGGCGGCTTCGCCGCCCACGCGTTCAACGAACGTGGATAAACCACGGAGCGTGTTCATCACCGTGATTTGAACGCGCGGGCGGGAGACCCGCCCACCCTACGTTAAGACTTACCTAAGGCCAGCTTAAGCATGGTCTAAGCCAGCTTTGGGAAGATACAACCATCGATGGACACCATCATCGGTCAACCATTTTTCATCAGGAGCACATACATGCGTAACGAAGGTGCCGTCACAGCCATCACTGCCAAACGCCTCACGCTGGCCCTGTGTGCCGCCGGCGTCGTCGGCGGAGCGGTCGGTGCGCTTGCCGTCAACCACAACAACGTTGCAGCCGAAACTGCGCCAGCCGCTGTCGCTGCACCGTTGCAGGCCGTCGCGCCGGCACCCGCCCCTGCTGCGGGCACGCCTGCCGCCACGGTCACCCTTCCTGATTTCACCCGCATCGCCGCCAACCATGGCAAGGCGGTGGTGAACATCCAGGTCAGGGGCGGCACCAAGACCGCGAACCGCGGCAACGCGCCGCAGGTCGAGCCGGGCCATCCGCTCTACGATTTTTTCCGACAGTTCCAGGATCCGCGCTTCGGCGGCGGCCGCGGAGCTCCCACTTTCGGCGCCGGATCGGGCTTCATCGTAAGCCCGGACGGCGTCATCCTGACCAACGCCCACGTGGTGCAAGGCGCCGACGAAGTCACCGTCAAGCTGCAGGACCGCCGCGAATTCCGCGCCAAGGTCCTGGGCACCGACCCGCGCACCGACGTGGCCGTATTGAAGATCGATGCGAAGAACCTGCCGGTGGCCCCGGTCGGCAAATCGCGCTCCCTGCTTGCCGGCGAATGGGTGCTGGCCATCGGCTCGCCTTATGGCCTGGAAAGCACCGTCACCGCCGGCGTGGTGAGCGCCACCGGCCGTTCGCTGCAGGATGGCGTGGTGCCCTTCATCCAGACCGACGTCGCGGTCAACCCTGGCAACTCGGGCGGCCCGCTGTTCAACACCCGCGGCGAAGTAGTGGGCATCAACTCGCAGATCTATAGCCAGACCGGCGGCTACCAGGGCCTGTCGTTCGCGATCCCGATCGACGTCGCGGTCAAGATCAAGGACCAGATCGTCGCTACCGGCAAGGTGCAACATGCCAAGCTCGGTGTCAGCGTGCAGGAAGTCGGCCAGGCCTTTGCCGATTCCTTCCGCCTCGAGTCGCCGGAAGGCGCGCTCATCTCCAGCGTCGAGCGCGGCGGCCCGGCCGAACGCGCCGGCCTGAAGTCGGGCGACGTGATCCGCCGCGTCAACGGCACGATGATCGTCTCCTCGGGCGACCTGCCGAGTATCATTGCGCTGGCCCGTCCGGGCGAACGCGTGGCGCTGGATGTCTGGCGCGACGGCAAACTGGTACGGGTCGATGCGACCCTGGGCGATGCGGCCGAGAAGACCAGGCGCCCGCAAGAAGAACTGGCGGCAGCGCCCGACAACAGCGCGCGCCTGGGCCTGGCCCTGCGTCCGCTGGAGCCGATCGAGCGCCGCCAGAGCGGTATCGCGTCCGGCCTCGTGATCGAGGAAACCTCGGGTGCGGCGGCGATTGCCGGCGTCGAGCCGGGCGATGTACTTATTTCAGTTAACGGCCGGGCGGTCAATTCGCTCGACCAGGTCCGCGACGTGGTGGCGAAGGCCTCCAAGTCAGTGGCCTTGCTGATCCAGCGCGGGAGTGACAGAATCTTCATTCCTGTGCGGATTGGTTAAGGAAGCGTAGCGTCCTTTGCCCGCAGGTGTTTCAAGAACGGGGAATTCATGCGGCTACTGTTGGTAGAAGACGATACGATGATCGGCGAAGTAGTGCTCGACCTGTTAAGGGCCGAGCACTACGCCGTCGACTGGGTCAAGGACGGCGAAATGGCCGACACGGCCCTCCTGCAGAACCAGAACTATGACCTGGTGCTGCTCGATTTAGGACTGCCGCGCAAGGACGGCCTCGAGGTGCTGCGTACCATGCGCGCCCGCAAGGACCGCACGCCGGTACTGGTCGCCACCGCGCGCGACTCGGTGGCCCAGCGCATTGCCGGGCTGGACGCCGGTGCGGACGACTACGTCCTCAAACCCTACGATTTAGATGAGATGCTGGCGCGCATCCGCGCACTGCTGCGCCGCGCTGCCGGACGCGCCGAACCCATCTTCGAATACAAGAACCTCACGGTCAATCCCGCCACCCGCGAAGTGCTGGTCGACGGCGTCCCGGTTTCGCTGTCGGCGCGCGAATGGGCTGTGCTCGAATCGCTGGTGGCCCGGCCCGGCGCCGTGCTGTCGCGTGCCCAGCTCGAAGAAAAGCTGTACAGCTGGCGCGACGAGGTCTCGAGCAACGCGGTCGAAGTGTATATCCACGGCCTGCGCAAGAAGCTGGGCAGCGACGTGATCCAGAACGTGCGCGGCGTCGGCTACATGGTGCCGAAGGCATGAAGTTCAAATCCAAGGTTACCCACTCGTTGCGTGGGCGCCTGTTGTGGTACCTGCTGGCGGCGATCACCATCGCCGCGCTGGCGCAGGCTTCCATCGCCTACCGCACCGCGCTGCACGACGCCGACCAGATCTTCGACTACCACATGCAGCAGATGGCGCTGTCGCTGCGTTCCGGCACGCCGCTGTCGAACACCGAGGCCAAGGCGCGGGTCCAGGCCGAAGGCGGCAGCAATGACATGGTGGTGCAGATGTGGTCCCCCGACGGGGTGCAGATGTTCCACAGCGTCTCGCGCGCCCAGCTGCCGCAGCGCGCGGTACTGGGCTTCTCCAACGTCAAGGCCAACAACACCGTCTACCGCGTGTTCTCGATCCAGACCGAGAACCAGACCGTGCAGGTGGCGCAAGACCTGGCCGTGCGCCGCAACATGGCCGGTAACCTGGCCTTGCGCACGCTGGGGCCGATCGCGGTGATGATGCCGATCCTGATGCTGGTCGTCTGGTGGGTGGTGAGCGGCTCGCTCGAACCGGTGGCGCGCGTGCGCAAGCAGGTGGCTTCGCGCCAGGCCGACGATTTGTCGCCGGTCTCCGACAACGGCCTGCCGGACGAAGTGCGCCCGCTGGTGCAGGAACTGAATTTGCTGTTCGGGCGCGTGCAGACCGCCTTCGACGCCCAGCAGAATTTCGTGGCCGACGCCGCGCACGAACTGCGCACGCCGCTGGCCGCCTTGCGGCTGCAGGCGCAAAGCCTGGACCGCGCCGAGTCGCCAGAAGCGCGCAAAGTCGCGGTGTCGCGCCTGACCGCCGGCATCGACCGCGCCACCCGCCTGGTCGAGCAGCTCCTGGTGCTGGCGCGCCAGGAAGCCAGCGCCGCCACCGGCGCGGTGTGCCGCCAGGTCGACCTGGCCGACCTCGCGCGCCGCACCGTGGCCGACCTGGCCGGCGTGGCTGCGGCCAAGGGCGTCGACGTCGGCGTGCAGCAAGCCGACCCGGCCAGCGTGGAAGGGCAGCCGGACGCGCTGCAGATCCTGCTGCGCAACCTGGTGGACAATGCGATCAAGTACACGCCGGGTGGCGGCACGGCCGATATCTCGGTGCGCAACGAGCCGAATAAAATCGTGGTCACGGTCGAGGACAGCGGCCCCGGCATCCCGCTTGACGAACGCGAGCGCGTGTTCGACCGCTTCTACCGCGTCGCCGGCAGCGAGGCCGCCGGCAGCGGGCTGGGGCTGGCGATCATCAAGGCCATCGCCGAGCGGCATGGGGCCAGCCTGGTGCTGGGGCAGTCGGAACGCCTGGGCGGCCTGTCGGCCACTGTGGCCTTCAAGGCTTGAGTACTCACCCTTCGGCTAGTCCCTGATCTCGGCTTCGACCAGCTTCGCCAGCAGCTCGAGCGATTCCTGCCAGCCGAGATAGCAGGCTTCCGCCGGGATCATCGCGGGGATCCCTTCCTGTTTGATCTTCACTTCTACACCGCAAAATACCTCGCGCAGCGTGACTGTGGTCTGCATCTGGCCCGGCAGGTTCGGATCCTCGAACGCAGAGGTATAGCGCAGGCGCTTGCCCGGCTCGAGCTCCAGGTATTCGCCGCCGAAGGCATGGCTGTGCTGCGTCGTGAAATTGGTGAACGACATCCGGTAACGGCCGCCGACCCGGCTGTCCATTTCGTGCACGGTGCCGATGAAGCCATTCGGGGGCAGCCATTTTGCAAAGGCGTCGCGCGTGGTGAAGGCGCGGTACACGCGGTCGGCCGTGGATTTGAGGACGCGGTGCAGTTCTACGGTATTGGTGGACATGATCGGTTCCCTTGACTGGAAGTAGAGGACGACCCTCTGGTGCTATGACGAAGCAGCAGTCCCGGTTTCGACATGCCGCTGCAGTTTTTCGCGCCGGCCTGTTGCCGCATGGGCGAACTCAGGAAAAATGCTCTGCATCGCGGGGAGGGACGACCCAGGCATGCATGCGCTCCTCGTAGACCGACACCGTCGGGGCGGGAAAGGCGGGGTCCGCAAAGGCGCCGACCGGAATGCCCACGAATCCGTCGAAGGCTTCTGGTTCATACCAGACCGTCGCGCCGCATTGCGGGCAGAAGTGAAAGCGGGCGCGCGTGCCTTCGTCCCCGGTGCGCACGTACTCGGTCGAGGTGCCGGCGAAGCGCACGTTCTCGCGCGGGAACCTGGCTTGCTGCGCGAAGGGGCTGCCCGTACGGCGCTGGCAAGCCAGGCAATGGCAGATCGAGTTGCGGACCGGTTCGCCGCTAACCTGGGCCGTCAGCTGGCCGCAACTACAAGACGCGATGCGAGTAATCACTTTCCCTCCTGAAGAACCCGGCGCTTAATTGATGACCTGTTTGTAATCCGGAATCAGCTCGTACTCGACAAACCTGCTCGCTGGAATGGTAGACCTGGTTTGACCGCATGCATGCGCAAACGACTGCAATCCTACCTGACTAAATCTGGCAGCCCAGCTTTTTATAACGCTTGCGCAGGATGAACAGGTCCTGCTGCACCGATTCCATCATCGGCGAACGCGGTCCCCGTTCGGCAGTTTCCGATTCCTGGATGGCCGTCTGCAGGAGGCCGCATTCGCGCTTGGCCTCGGCGCCAAGCCGCTGCCGCCGCACTGGCTCATCCGGCTTTTTACCGCCGGGGCAGGGCGTTGCCGATACCACCGTCCGGCCTCCGTCGTCGCAGCGGTAGGGCGGGTGGTCGGCGGACAGCTGGCCGGCGTGGGCCGGCACAAGGGCAAGGAATGGCAGCACGCTTGCCGCAAAACGGGCAATACGTCGCAAGGATGGGGTAAGGATGGTGGTCTCCGCGGGCTTGGAGGGGTCCTGGCCGGGCCGGCCCTCTCTGTATGCAAGTTGGGCAGAATACAAGAGTTTCCCGGCTGAATTCTATCCAATTGTCACGCGATTTTCCAAGCGTACATGGGCTCGCCGGCAGGGCTGGCGCGCTGACGTTAAAATGTTCTTTTGGGCCGGCCAATGTTGCCGGTCCTGGCGGATAAATTGACGAGGAATCGATGAAGAAGCAAGCAGTCCTGTTGGCCGTGCTGTCGGCCCTTGCCGTGAGCCTTCCGGCTTCGGCCCAGGAAGTGGTCAGGATCGGCCACGCGGCCGCGGTGACCGGCCCAGTGGCCTATTTCGGCAAAGACACCGAGAACGGCGCCCGCATGGCGATCGAGGCGCTCAACGCCAGGGGCACGAGCATCGGCGGGAAAAAAGTGCGTTTCGAACTGCGTGCCGAAGACGACGCGGGCGACCCGAAGCAGGCCACCAGCGTGGCGCAGAAACTGGTGGATGCGAAGATCCACGGCATGGTTGGCCACGAGACCTCGGGCACCACGATTCCCGCCTCGAAGATCTACCACGCGGCCGGCATCCCGCAGGTGTCGCCGTCGAGCACCAGCCCGAAGTACACGCAGCAGGGCTTCAACACGGCTTTCCGCGTGGTGGCCAATGACGTGCAGCTGGGCCAGGCGCTGGGCCGCTACGCCGTTGGCAGCATGAAGGCCAAGCGTGTCGCGGTGGTCGACGACCGCACCGCCTACGGCCAGGGCCTGGTCACTGAATTCTCGCGTAGCTTGCAGAAGCAGGGCGGCACGGTGGTGGCGCGCGAGTTCACGAACGACCACGCGCTTGAGTTCAGCGCCATCATCACGCGCATCCGCGCGACCAAACCGGACCTGGTGTTCTTTGGCGGCATGAGCGCGACCGCCGGCCCGATGCTGCGCCAGATGAAGCAGCTCGGCATGAACGTGCGCATGATGGGGGGCGACGGCATCTGCTCGGACGAAACCCACAAGCTCTCAGGCGGCACCATGGCGGATGGCCAGGTCGTGTGCGCGGAAGCGGGCGGCGTGCAGGGCGAGGCCAGGGCCGGCATGGACAAGTTCCGCGCCGATTATAAAAAGCGCTTCGGCATCGACGTGCAGATCAACGCGCCCTATGCCTTTGACTCGGTAATGACGATGGCCGAGGCCATGGTGAAAGCCGGTTCCTCGGCGCCGGCCAGCTACCTGCCGGTGCTAGCCAGGATCCAGTACAAGGGCGTGACCGGGCCGATCGCGTTCGATGCACGCGGCGACATCCGCGACGGCACCATCACGCTGTACACCTTCAAGGGCGGCAAGCGTTCGCTGCTGGCCGTCACCAAATAAGGACACCTCGCCATGGCGGATGACAAGCAACTGAACCCCGATGCATTTGCCGCGCTGCGCGAACGCTTCGGGCAGCAGTCGCGCAAGGCGCAGGCCTATTACACGGTGATGCACGAAGTACGCGGCGTGCTGGGAAGCGATGATGCGGCCAGTGCCTGGATGGACCAGCCGCAAGCTGCGCTGGGCGGGCAGTCCGCGGCGCAGGCGGTGGCCGCGGGCCGCGAGGAAGAAGTGCTGGCGCATGTGCGGACGCTGAAAAGCCGGTAATCGCTGCACCGTAGGGTGGGCGGCTCGTCCGCCCACGCGTTCAAATCACGGTGCTGCAGCCCGCTCGGCTGTTCATTTTCCAACTATCACCGCGTGGGCGGAATCCGCCCACCCTACGGTCCGGTGGTTAACCGGAGTTTGAAGGTTCTGGATACAGAAGAACCTAAAACACGCCGATCAACAGCAGCACCAGCAGCGTCAGCACGACCGAGACCGCGATGGAACCGAGGCAACCGAGCTTGTTCGAGAAGAAGAGGAACATGTCAGTTGCCCGGTCCTTCGCCCGGCATCGTATCGGCCATCAGCCTGAGCTCCTCCGGCGTCAGGTCTTCCGGTTTCTTGTCTTTCAGGCCGTCGACCTCGTTCGGCCCGGCCTTGCTTTCGTGCGCCTGTTCTGCGTCGGCGTGCACGTCGTCGTCGTGGTCCTGCGTGTGCGGATCGATACTCATGGTTGCTCCTCGGTGCATGTCGTTGGGTGAGCCAAGTGTGGCACCGACTCGTTTTCGACGGCGTCCAGGTCGCCTTGCCAATGCAAGGGAAATGAAAGGCACCGGCATCGGGCGGATGTGAGAATTGATGACTTTAGCCCGTACATGCCGGTGCTATGCTCCGCCCTTGTCAACACACCGGGGCCGGAATCACGTCAGATGAGTCATGTAATGCAGGCCAGGCAGCAGCCGGATGCACCTCCCTTGCCGGCTGGCGCGGGCGGCTTGCCCGGCCACGCTTTCCTGTTTTCCGAACCGGAGCCCTTGCTGGCCATGATTGCCGCGCAGCTTGGGCCGCTGCTGGAGGAGCAGGGTTTCGAACCCGCCATGCCGTCACCGCATCCGCAGGACGACGCCTGCAGGCAGTACCGCCACGCGTTCCCGAACGGCGCGCATGAATTGCGGCTGTCGGTCGCCGCGCAAGGGGACCACCTGGTGTGGAAGCTCGATGTCGCCAGCTGGTTCGACAAGATAGGCAGGGTCGCGGCCTATTTCGAATACGGGTCGACTGCGCCGGACCATGCTGCCGGCGACGAAGCCTTCGTGCTGGAGCAACAGGCCTGGCTGATGGATCCGCCGCCGGGCGTGGAACTCGGCCGCGGCAAGACCTATGTCGTGAGGACGGCGGGCGACGCAGGGCGCACGGTAGCCGACATGGCGCTGCAGATGAAGCGGCGCCTGTTGCCAATCCTGGCGCTGTTCAAGACGGCCAGGGGATTGAATGTCGTGCTCAATCCGAGGCCGGTATCGAGCTCCTTCTATTTCACGGGTTACCCCGGCTGCACCCGCAACGTGCTGGCCGCCTACTATGCGCGCGACCCGCAGCTCGAAGCCCTGTGCACCGAACTGCTGGAACGCACCAGCGTCAAGGCACTGTGGAGCGAGCGGGCGCTGGCGGAGGTGGACAAGCTGCGCCGCTGTATCGCCTATGTGCGCAGCAATCCGCTGGAGCGGTAAAGGGCCGGTGCCGCCCAGCGCGGCAGCGCTTACTGGGCTGCGCGCTCGAGCGCGCGTTCGACGCTCACCGCCAGCTCGGCCAGCTGGAAGGGCTTGCGCAGCAGGATGTCATTGCCGAGCACCTCGTCGATCGCATGCATGTCCGCATAGCCGGTGGCGATGATCATCGGGATTCCCGGGAAGACTTCGCGCGCGCGCAACATGAGTTCGGCTCCGGTAATACCCGGCATCAGGTAGTCGGTGATGATCAGGTCCGGGCGGGCGCGATGCAGCTCGCGCAGGCCAGCTTCTCCATCGGGGGCCTGGGTCACCACGTGGCCGAAGGCCTCGAGGGACGACACCATCGATTCGCGCACAAAATTGTCGTCCTCGACGATCAGGATGCGCGCTCCCTGCCTGACTTCAGGCAGCGCGGGCGGCAGCGCCAGCTCGGGCTCGTGCAGGCCGCGCGCGGCCGGCAGCCAGATCTCGACCGTGGTGCCGGCGCCAGGCTGGCTGAGGATGCGCGCCGCGCCGCCGGACTGGCGCGCCATGCCGTACACCTGCGAGAGGCCCAGGCCGGTGCCCTTGCCGACCGCCTTGGTCGTGAAGAAGGGCTCGAACACCTTGGCGATGACGTCCGGCGTCATGCCCTGGCCGCTGTCGGTGACCGCGATACGGACATAGTCGCCCGGCGGCAGCAGCCCGTCCGGCGGCGCCGCGTCGCCCGCGTGGAAAGACAATTCGCCATGGCCGTCCATCGCATCGCGCGCATTGATGGCCAGGTTCAGCAAGGCCATCTCCATCTGGTTGGCATCGGCCAGCACGCTGGCGCAGGGCTGGGTGACCTCGAAATGCAGCCGGATCGCGGAACCGACCGAGGTGGCCACCAGCTCGCGCACGCCGTCGAACAGGGCCTCGACTTCGGACTGGCGCAGGTCGAGGTTCTGGTTGCGGGCAAAGGCCAGCAGCTGGCTGGTGAGCTTGCCGCCGCGCTGGCAGGCGCGGCGCGCGATCTCGGCGCGCCCCTTCGCGACCTCGTCTTTCGACAGCAGCAGGATCAGGTCCATGCTGCCCTGGACCACGTTGAGCAGGTTGTTGAAGTCGTGGGCGATGCCGCCGGTAAGGCGGCCGATCGCTTCCATCTTCTGGAATTGCACCATCGCCTGCTGCACGCGTTCGCGCTCGATCACTTCATTCATCAGGCGGTCATTGGCTTGGGCCAGCGCGCGGGTGCGCTCCTCGATGCGCGACTCGAGCGTCTCGTTCAGCGAGAGCAGGGCGTGCTGGCTTTGCTGCAGGCTGGCCGCGGTGCGTTCGCGGTCGGCCAGCAGGTCGCGTGCCTGGTACTGGCGGCGCCGCGCGCGCAGTGCCGAATTGGCGGCGCTGCGCAGGGTCTGGGCGTTGAGCGGGCGTTCGAGCAGGATGATGTTGCCCAGCTCTTCCACCCTTCCGCGCGCGCTTTCCTGCGGCAGGCCGATGGCCTTGGCGAGCAGGATCACGAAGGGGAAGTCCGACCAGGGCTCCTGGCGTGCGAGCCAGGCATGCAGCGGCGCCAGGTCGATGCCGTGCAGCGCTTCCTCGGCCACGATCGCGCTGCCCGCCCCATGCTCGATACCGGCGGACAGTTCGGCGAAGCTGTGCACGACCTCGCAACGGCCGCTGTCGCGCGTCAGCACCGAGCACATGACCTCGGCGTCGCGTCCGCGCGGCGCCAGGATCAGGATCCGTTCTTCGTGCGGGCTAGCTTGCTGCATGCGGCAGCGCGGCCATCATCGGAGTCGTGCCACGGTAGCTCGGCAGGCCGGTCAGGACGCCTTCGAAGCCTTCCATCGGCGCACCGATGCCGATGCCATCGCGGTTGAGCTGCAGTTCATGGATGGTCTGCGCGTGTTCCGCCGCGCGGCACTTGATGACGGTAATGGCGCGGCGCAGGCGCCCGTTCGATTCGAAGAAGCGCAGCAGCACGGTGCTGTCGCTCAGGTAGCTCAGGTCGACGTCCGATTTTACTTCGCCGATCATGCCGTGCTGTCCAAGCACCAGCACCGTGGTGACGCCCTGCTGGTTCAGGTAGGACAGCAGTTCGTGCATCTGCAGGATCAGGAATTGCTCGCCCGGCATGGCCTGCAGGTAGGCGTTCAGGCTGTCGATGATGAGGAAACTGACGCCCCTCAGCTCGACCGCGTCGCGCAGCATCTGCGCGAATTCGCCCGGCGACAGTTCGGCCGGATCGATGTGGTGGATTAGCAGCTGGCCACTGTCCACATATGGCCTCATGTCCATGCCAAGCGCGGCGCTGCGAACGAAGAAGGTGCCGAGCCCTTCGTCGAACAGGTAGAGCGAGGCTTTCTCGCCGCGCTCCAGGGCCGACATCAGGCAGCGGGTCGACAGGGTGGTCTTGCCGATCCCGGAAGGCCCGACCATCAGGGTGTTGGTACCGCGCACCAGGCCGCCGCCGAGCAGTTCGTCGAAACCGGCAGATCCGGTAGAGCGAATGGAGGGCGTGAACTCACTGGTGTGCTCGGCCGCCACCAGGCGCGGGTACATCGTAATGCCGCCGGTGTCGAGCGTATAGTCGTGGTAACCGCCGCGGAAGCGCAGGCCGCGCATTTTGATGATGTTCACGCGCCGGCGTTCCTTGCCGAAGTCCTTGGCGATCTGCTCCAGGCTGATGACGCCGTGTGCGATGCTGTGCAGGTGCTGGTCGGCCTGGCTGGTTTTATCGTCGAGCAGGAGCACGGTGCAGGCGCGCGCGGAGAAGAACTGCTTGAGCGCCAGGATCTGGCGGCGGTAGCGCAGCGGATTCTGCGCCAGCAGGCGCATCTCGGACAGGCTGTCGAATACCACGCGCACCGGCTTGACTTCGTCGACCTGGTTCATGACCTTGCGGGTGGTCTCGCCCAGTTCGACTTCGGACGGATGAAACACCGACTGCTGCGCATCCAGGTCGAGCTCGGAGTCGTCGGCCAGCTCGAACAGCGACAGCGCCTCGATGGTCCAGCCATGGCTGGCGGCGACCGCCCTGAGCTCGTCGGACGTCTCGGACAGGGTGATGTAGAGGCCCGACTCTCCCTTGGCCACGCCGTCGAGCAGGAACTGGAGGCCAAGCGTGGTCTTGCCGGCGCCGGGCGAACCCTCGACCAGGTAGACACGCTGGGGCGTCAGGCCGCCTCCGAGGATGTCATCGAGCCCGGTGATGCCGGTGGAGATGCGGGGTGTGACAGTAGTGTTCATGGAAAGCCTATCGGTGCCTCGCCGAGGCGCGGGACTTTGGTCAAAATCGTTGCTTGAGACCCAACGAGGATTGTTCAGCGAATTATACGCATCCGCGTGCGCGCGCTCTGTTCCCAAGCGAACACTACTCATTCCATGCATGGGGCCGGGACAAAAAAAAGGGTCCCATCGGGACCCTCCATGCTGCTGCCCGGCCAGGACTGGTATCAGAACCGGTGCGACAGGCGCGCGAACAGGGCCGCGCCATTCAGACCGAACTGCACACTCTCGTACTTGAAGCCGTTGTCGGTCTCGTTCGCATCCTGCACCGTCGGCTTGACGTTGAAAATGTTGGTGCCGCCGACCGTGAACTTGGTCTTGTTGGTGAAGGCCCAGGTGAAGGACAGGTCGGCCGAGGTCTTGGCCTCGTAATACTGGTTCGCCACCGGCGGGCCCGAGAAGGTGCCCAGGGTCTGCGGGCCGAAGTGGACGACGCGCAGCGAGGTTTCCAGCTTGCCGAGTGCGTACTCGAATCCCAGCGTGGCCTTGCGGCGCGGTGCGCCTTCTTCGATGAACAGGCGTTCGCGCTCGGACAGCAGCACGTCCTCGAAGCCGATCAGGGCGCTCGGTGCATGCACGCCGGTGACTTCGGTCTTGCTGAAGTTCAGGGCCAGGAAGGTGTTCAGCTTGCCGGGGCCGAGGTCCATGCGGTTCGACACCGTCACGTCCAGGCCCTGGGTCTTGGTGTCCACCGAGTTGACGAAGAACTGCGCCTGGCCCACGCCCAGCTGCTGCAGGGTGGCGCCGAGGGCAGGGTAGTTGTCGGCGTCGAAGCGCCCCGACAGCACGATGCGGTCGTCGATGTTGATGCGGTACAGGTCGGCCGTGACCGAGGTGGCCTGGGTTGGCGACCAGGTCAGGCCCAGCGTATAGCTCTTCGACTGTTCGTCCTTGAGCTGCGGGATGCCGGCGGCATTGGCCACCGGGCCGCCGTTCGGCGCCAGCACCACGTCCAGCGGCTGGCCGCTGACGAAGTCGGTGAAGGTCGACGAGAAGTAAGCCTGCTGCAGCGACGGCGCACGGAAGCCGGTGCTGACCGAACCGCGCAGCAGTACCTGCGGGTTGATCCGGTAGGCGCCGGCCAGCTTGCCGGTGGTGGTCGAGCCGAAGTCCGAATAGCGCTCGTGGCGCAGCGCGGCCTGCAGCTTGAAGCGGTCGGTGACGTCGGTTTCGATGTCGACGTAGCCGGCGCTGCTGTGGCGGTCGGCATCGGTCTCGTCGCCCGGCTGGAAGCCCGGGAAGCCCTGGCTGCCGGCATTCCCGCCTTCGCCGACGCCGTCGGCGTCGATCCAGGAGCCGGTTTCGCCCGCGAAGATCTTGTAGTTCTCGCGGCGGTGCTCGAGGCCGAAGGCGACGTTCATGCCGTTCATCACGCCGCCGTAGAAGCGGCTGACGTCGACATTGGTGGTCGCCTGGCGGAACGAGAAGCCGCCCGCATCGAAGGCGGAGGCGCTCACGCCACGGCCGCCACCCGTCAGGTCGAGGTTCGCGATCGACGCGTTGAGCGTGTTCGCGATGTTGTACATGAGGCGGTTGTAGCCATAGGTCTGCGACAGGTCGGCATTCCATTCGCCCACGCGCCAGCGGTAGCCGACCGTGCCCCAGCGGTCATCGACGTCGCCGTTGATGAAGGGGACGAAGCCGTCCGGGTACATGGCTGCCGAATTGCGCGACGGGATGTCGTCCGAACCCAGGCCGCCGCGGGCGAATGCCGCCGACGAGGCGTCGCGCGTCTGCACGCCCGCGGCCAGGTACAGCTTGCCCGGACCGGCAGGGAATTCGCCGTTCACGTACAGGGTCTTATTTTGCGCCTTGGTGTCGCCGATGATGCGCGGGTTGCCTTCTTCGGCACGGTTGGAGCGGCCGCGGTCGTAATATTCGCCGGTGATGCCCAGCACGCCGCCGGCCACGGCCACGCCGCAATAGGCCGAGGCCAGCCAGTTTTCGCCGTCGCCTTCGCTGTACTGGCCATAGCCCAGCACCGATTCGCAGCCAAGGGATTTCTTCAATTCGATGTTGATCACGCCGGCGATCGCGTCCGAGCCGTATTGCGCGGCGGCGCCGTCGCGCAGCACCTGCACGTTACGGATGGCCATCAGCGGGAGCGCGTTCATGTCGGTGCCGGTGTTGCCGCGGTTGCGCGCACCGAACAGGTTGACCAGCGCGGTCGTGTGGCGGCGCTTGCCGTTCACCAGCACCAGGGTCTGGTCCGAGCCCAGGCCGCGCAGCGCGGCGGAATCGACCAGGTCGGCGCCGTCGGCGCCGGTCTGGCGCGTCGAGTTGAACGAAGGGGAGACGTTGTTCAGCACCTGGGCCAGGTCGAACTGGCCGCCTTGCTCGGTGGCCTTGGTCATCGGGATGAAGTCGACCGGCACCGCGGTGTCGGTGGAGGAAGCGTTACCGACGCGGCGCGAGCCGACGATGCTCACGCTCTGCACGGCTTCGGCTTGCGCGGCGACCGGCGCCGTCGGCGTGGTCGATGCGGTGTCCTGGGCGTGGGCGGCTGGGATCAGGGCGGCGAATGCGGCGCCGCCGTACAGGGCGAGCAGGACCGACTGGGGAAGGCGTTTGAGTGTAAGCACAGATTTCTCCGGGGGAAAATTGAATACTAAACAATCCCTGCCGGAGTACCAAGGCGATGTGGTATTAACACAACGTTGTAAAGGTCTAACTAAGTCCTATCGCCGTTTCCGGCCGCTGCCGCTTTATCCCAATAGGGTGGACTGCCGAATGACTCCTTGAGCCAGGCCGCCAGTTCCCGCAGTTTGGCGGACGGGTTGCGGCCGTCCGGATGGGCGATATAGATGTGTTCCTGGTCGGCCTCGATGCCGATATCGACGATGCGCAGCGTGCCCGCCTGCAGGGCCTCGCTGACGATGAAGGAGGGCAGCAGCGCGATGCCCAGTCCGGCAACTGCCGCATCGCGCATCATGTCGCCGTTGTTCAGTACCACGCCCTGTCGGCCCTGGACCACAAGAGTCTGGCCCTGGTGCAGGAAGCGCCAGTCGTCGCTGCCGCGGTTGCTGTAGAAGATGCCGCGATGGCCTTCCAGTTCGGTCGGGGAGGCCGGCGTGCCGTGCCGGGCCAGATAGTCCGGCGCCGCGACCATCACCCGGCGGCTGGTGGCCAGCGGCCAGGCGACAAGGTAGCTGTCGGACATCGGGCCGTGGCGGACGATTGCGTCGAAACCGTCCGAGGTCGGGTCGACCCGGCGGTCGTTCAGGTCCAGCGTCAGTCGGATGTCAGGATGCAGGGCAAGGAAGGCATACAGGGCAGGGCCGAGGTGCATGCGCCCGAAGGTGACCGGGGCCGAGATGCGCAGCGGCCCGCTGAGGGAGCCGCGGCGCTCGGTCAACTCGGCGGCAGCGTCCTGCACCTCGCGCACGATGCGCACGGCGCGCTCGAGGAATGCGGCGCCATCCTCGGTCACGCTGACCTTGCGCGTGGAGCGCTGCAGCAGGCGGGTGCCGAGCGAACGTTCCAACTCCACCAGGCGGTCGCTGACGACCGAGCGCGACACGCGCATGCGGCGCGCGGCTTCGGTCAGCGAGCCGCATTCGGCGACGCTAACAAAGGTGGCGATGCCCTCGAGTTTCATGATTGTTCGCTTTTTCCGGAAAGCTGGTGCGGCATGTGGTGGCTACCCGCTGCAAGCATCCTAAACCATACTCGATCCATTCCCAAGGGCAGTGCGAGGGCCAGCCGGCCACCCATGCCAGGGAAAGGAGGTCACCATGTTCAAGTTTATTGCAAGCGCCGCGATCGCCCTGGCACTGGCCATGCCGGCCTCTGCGGAAGTCCAGCCTTTTCCTTCGTCCTTCCGGGCGCAGCAGGTCCAGTCCGAGGGCGCCACCCTGCACGTGATGGTGGGAGGCAAAGGGCCTGCGGTGGTGTTGCTGCACGGCTTCGGCGACACCGGCGCCATGTGGTCGCCGCTGGCCGCCGAGCTGGCCGCCAGGCATACGGTCGTGGTTCCCGACCTGCGCGGGATGGGCCTGTCGTCCCATCCCGAGGGGGGCTACGACAAATGGACGCAGGCCGGCGACGTACGCGCCGTCCTGTCGCGCCTGGGCATCGACCGCGCAGCGGTGGTCGGCCATGACATCGGCACTATGGTGGCGTTCGCGTATGCGGCCCGCTATCCAGAAAAAACCGAGCGCCTGGTCGTCATGGATGCGCCGGTGCCAGGTATCGGTCCATGGGACGAGATCGTGCGCAATCCCTTGCTGTGGCATTTCTCCTTTGGCGGCCCGGATGCCGAACGCCTGGTTGCCGGCCGTGAGCGCATCTACCTCGACCGTTTCTGGAACGAGTTCGCCGGCAATCCCGCGAAAGTCGACGAGGCTACCCGCGTCTACTACGCCAGGCTCTACGCCCGTCCCGGCGCCATGCGCTCTGCCTTTGCACAGTTCCGCAGCTTTCCCCAGGACGCCGAAGACAACCGCAAAGCCCTCGCCGGCAAAAAGCTCCGCATGCCGGTCCTGGCGATCGGTGGCGCCAAGTCATTTGGCGCGAACGAAGCGATGGTCATGCGCCACGCCGCTACCGATGTGACCGAGGTGGTCATCCCCGACGCCGGCCACTGGCTGATGGAGGAGGCGCCCGCCGCCACCATCGCCGCAATCCGCGCCTTTATCGATTGATCCATACACCCATTCATTTAATAGGAAATAGCCATGAAACGTTTACACAATAAAGTCGCCATCATCACCGGCGCCAGCGCAGGCATCGGCCGCGCGTCCGCCCTGCTGTTTGCCGCCGAAGGCGCGCTGCTGGTGGTCGGGGCCCGCCGTGCCGACGAACTGGCCGGGCTGGTGGCGGAGATCGTCGAAGCCGGCGGACAGGCGGTCAGCCTGGCAGGCGACGTCCGCTCGGAAGACTATGCGAAATCCCTGGTCGAACTGGCCGTAGCGACCTATGGCCGGCTCGATATCGCGTTCAATAATGCCGGCGTGATGGGCGAGGCCGGTCCCTCCACCGGTATCTCGGAGGCCGGCTGGAACGATGCCATTGCCATCAACCTGACTGGATCCTTCCTGGGGGCCAAGCACCAGATCGCCGAGATGCTCAAGCACGGCGGTGGCTCGGTCATCTTCACCTCGACCTTCGTGGGCTATACCGCGGCCTTTCCCGGCCTTGCCGCCTATGCGGCCAGCAAGTCGGGCCTGATTGGACTGACCCAGGCCCTGGCCACGGAGTTCGGACCGAACAATATCCGCGTCAATGCGATCCTGCCCGGTGCCGTGGACACCGCCATGTACCGCGAGATGAACGACACGCCCGACAAGACGTCCTTCGTCACCCAGTTGCATGCGCTCAAGCGCGTGGCGACCCCGGAAGAACTGGCGCGCTCGGTGCTCTACCTTGCATCGGACGACGCGAGTTTCGTCACCGGCACGGCCAGCCTGGTCGATGGCGGCCTGTCGATCAATCGCGCCTGAAGGCCGGGCGCAGCGCCAAAAAACCGCGGCCTTGGTACTGGACCAAGGCCGCGGCTTTGCCCCAAGCATCAGGCGGAGGAGGGAATTACTTCTTCGGCGCGTCGGCCTTTGCAGCGTCTTCCTTCGGCCATGCCACGCCGAGCCATGCCGCGTTCATCGTCTTCTGCGCGGCATTCGCCTTGTCCAGCGCTTTGATCTTGGCCTTGCCTTTCGGCTGCAGCACGGGCGAGACCTGCATTTCCACCAGCGCGTCGCGGCGGAACAGGTGCAGCTTGAACGGGCCGGCTTTGGACAGCGACATCTTGTCGCCGATGTCCTTGGCGGACACGCGCAGGCCGTTCACCGCCAGCAGGGTGTCCCCGGCGACCACGCCGGCTTTCCACGCCGGGCCGTCGCGCTCGACGACGGTGACCACCGCCGGGTCGCTGCCTTCGCGCAGGGTCCAGCCGGACCACCATTCGGTTTTCTGTTCCTGGTCCTTCGGCACGTCGATGAACTTGTGCATCCCGACCTGGGCCAGCAGCGAATCGAGCGGGATCTCGGCAGTGCCGTCCACGTACTGGTTCCACCAGCCGGTCCAGTCCTGGCCGCTCACGGCGCGCAGCGCGGCCTGTACGTTGCCGATGTCGTAGCCGCCCTGGGCGGTCGAGTGCTTCTCGAACAGGATGCGGTGCACGTCTTCCAGGCCTTTGGCGCCGCGGGTTTGCTTGCGCAGTTCGATGTCCATCATCAGCGCCAGCAGCTGGCCCTTCGAATAGATGTTCACCGAGGCGTTGCGCGCGCGCTCGCCGCCGACCGCGATCCACTCGTCGAAGCTGGCATCGGCGGCGCTTTGCTGGAAGCGGCCGGGCTGGTGCTGGTAGTCGTCGACCAGCTTCGCGTATTCCTCCATGAACTCGTCGCGCTTTTCCAGGCCGGCGCGCAGCACGATCAGCTCTTCGAAATACGAGGTATGGCCTTCGGCGATCCACAGCAGGCGGTTGTAGTTCTCGTTCTGGTAATCGTAGGGCACCATCTCTTTCGGACGGTAAGCCTTGACGTTCCAGGTGTGATAGAACTCGTGGGCGGCGACGCGCACGAAGTCGAGGTATTGCTTGCGCGGCGCGAAGGTCCAGCGCGGTTTCTGGATCACGGTGGAATTGGCATGTTCGGTGGCGCCGCCGACGCCGTCGGTGGCGTGGACGATGAACAGGTAGCGCTGGAACGGGTACTTGCCGCCGTAGAGCTTCGCGGTCTCGGCGACGATCTTCTTCAGGTCGACCATCATCTGCTTGCCGTCGTGGTTACCCTGGCCCCAGAGCGCCAGCTCGATGGTGCGTCCGTCGACCTTCTCGGTATAGAACTCGTGGATGCCGGTCTCGATCGGTGCGTCGACCAGCACGTCGTAGTTCGGCGCGACGAAGCAGTGGCCGCAGCTGCCCGCGTCCATGCCCGAGCGCGACTGCCAGCCCTGCGGCACGTCCAGCTTGACCTTGACCGGCTCCTTGCGGAACGGCGCGGCATAGACGAAGACGCCGCTGGCATCGAGGTAGGCGTGGGTGTCGTCGATGTGGCGGGTGCGTTCGCCCAGGGTATTGGCATACAACTCGTACTGCACGGTCACCGCGTCGCCCGGTTTGGTGCGGACCTGCCAGGTGCCCTTGTCGGTCTTGGCCACTGCCAGCGGCGCGCCCTTGGCGTCGAAGGCCTTGAACATGCGCACGCCGTTGGCCAGGTTCAGGATGTTGTAGCGGCCGGTGCGCCAGTTCGGCATCTGCACGTCCAGCGTGGTGCCGTTGGTGGCCGGGAAGGTAGCGCGCACTTCCGCCAGGTGCTGGGCCGCGTCGGTGATGCGCAGCTGGTAGTCGACGTCGGCGCGCGCGGTGGCAGCAGCGCCGAACAGGATCAGGGGGAGGGCGTAGGCAAGGAGTTGTGGTTTCATTTGCACAGTATGGATAGGCTGGAATAGCGTGCCGGAGTGTATACCAGCTTTGCCGGCTGGAATCCAGCCGCGCTTGGCGCGCTTTTCCGGCTTTTCGGCCCCCCTGCTTGACAATTTGTCCAGTATATTGGAATATTTGTCCATTGTATTGGAGGTAGCGATGGATATTAGTGCCCGTATTGCAGCGCGCGTGAAGGCGCTGCGCAAGGAGCAGCAGTTCTCGCTGGACGACCTGGCTGCACGCAGCGGCGTCAGCCGTTCGACGATTTCCCTGATCGAGCGGGGTGAAGGCAATGCGACCGCAGTCGTGCTGGAAAAGCTCGCCACGGGCCTGGGCCTGCCGTTGGCCGCATTATTCGACGATACCGGACCACGCGCGTCGCCGCTGTCGCGCCGCGCCGAGCAGGTGGTCTGGCGCGATCCTGCAACCGGGTATGTCCGGCGTAACGTCTCGCCATCTCCCTCGGTCACGCCACTGCGCATCGTCGAGGTCGAGTTGCCGCCGGGCGCCCACGTGGCGTATGACACCTCCCAGCATTCCCGCGCCATCCGCCAGCAGGTTTGGGTCCTGGACGGCGCGATCGAGCTCGTGGTCGGGGAGCAATCCTGGGCCCTGGCACAGGGCGACTGCCTGGCGTTCGACCTCGACCGGCCCGTCGCCTACACCAATGCACACGCCACGGCTGCCCGCTATGCCGTCGTGATCCTGTCCACCCCAGCCTGAAGGAGTCGCCGTGTCCCTGACGATACGCCGCATCGATGAACCCGACGAGGCCCTGCTGGCCGCCCTGGCTGCCGTGCTGGCAGACTGCGTGGACGGTGGCGCGTCGGTCGGCTTCATGAATCCGCTCACGCCGGAGCGGGTGCAGGACTTCTGGCATGGCGTTGCGCGTGGCGTGGCGGCGCGGGAACGCCTGCTGTTTGTCGCCGAAACCGGCGGAGCGGTGGTCGGCACGGTGCAGCTCGTGCTGGCCCAGCCCGACAACCAGCCGCACCGCGCCGAGATCAGCAAGCTGCTGGTGCACCGCGCGGCACGCAGGAGCGGCGCCGGGGAGGCGCTGATGCGTGCCGCCGAAGAGGCCGGCCGCGATGCCGGCAAGACCCTGCTGGTGCTCGACACCGCCAGCCCGGATGCCGAGCGGCTGTACCTGCGCCTGGGATGGCAGCTGTGCGGGCGCATTCCCGACTACGCCTTATGGCCGGACGGCGGCCTGGTCGACACCCTGGTGTTCTACAAGCAGCTCGTGTAAGGCACGAAAAAAAGCCGCACCCTGTTGCGGGGTGCGGCCTGTGTTTTAGTGCAGGACTTAATTGCTCAGCAAAACCTGGGCAATCAGGCCGGTGGCGATGGCGGCCAGCACATAGTCATTGCCGGCGTGGACCCAGTGATGCCCCCGCGGCGGCGCGCTCAGGCGGCGGGCGCGCCAGTCGTTGACGACGTAGCGGTTGCCGCGGTACTCGTTGCCCAGGCGTTGGCCGCGGCGCAGGTCGTGACGGGGGCCGCCGCCGCGGCGGTCGTCGCGATAGTAGTTACGGGCGTCGCGACGATCGTAGTTGCGGGCATCGCTCCCGCGATAGTCACGGCCATTGCTGCGTGGGGCATCATGACGGTCGCGATCATAGCGGTCGCGCTCATTGTGTCCACGATCGTAGCGGTCGTTATCCTGGCGCTGCGCGTAACCGTCGCGGTTGTCGTTGCCATGGTCACCGCGTTGGGCGAATGCGCTGCCGCTGGCGGCCACGCTCAAGGCAAGAAGTGCCGATGCGATCAATTTGGTTTTCATGCTTGGTTCTCCCTGGTGGCACGGTGGAATGTCGATGACCCATTACACCGCACATCGGCGCACACAGGTGGTCCAGTCCGGTAAGGAATGCTACAAAACGTTTCAGCGAAAAATCTGGCATTTGCCGAATTTTGTATGCTAATTTGTTGATGGTAGTAATAACAATTTGGAGCGCCGGCTGCTAGGATGGCTGGTATCCGAAGCATCTCTGGAGCGGCGATGTCCCTCAATCCCCAGCACACCTACGTTCATCTTGCGCCCGACGGCAAGGCACAGGAAATCCCTGGCGACCGTTTCTGGCAGCTGCCCGAGGCCGTGATGGCGCAGCTCGGCCAGGACTGGGTCATTAGCGAATTCGCCTTCACCGAAGACTGGCCGAACTGGGAAATGCATCCGCACGGCGACGAGTTCGTGTACCTGCTGGCAGGCGCCGTCGACCTGCAACTGGAGTGCGGCGGCGTAGTGGAGACGATTGCGCTCGATGGCAGCGGTGCGGCAGTGGTGCCGCGTGGGGTGTGGCATACCGCGAAAGTGCGGGCGCCGAGCCGCATGCTGCATGTGACGCGCGGTGCGGGCACTGAGCACCGGCCGGCCTAGGGAAAACCGTAGGGTGGGCGGCTTCGCCGCCCGCGCGTTCAACCAGCGGTTGCACGGACGTGGTGCGGCTTTTCTACGCTAACTATCACCGCGTGGGCGGAATCCGCCCACCCTACGAGTCAGCGGCGGCTCTCGAGTGGCCGGCATCAGGCCTGGACCCACGTTCTACGCGACGACGATGGCCGCAGCTTCTGCCCGGCCGCCGACCAGGATCGCGCCGTCCTCCATCCTTGTCCTGATCAGGCATGGCTGGCTGGCGGCGTGGCCCTGCCGCAGCGTGAGGCCGTGGCCGAGCAGTGCGGTGAGCGCGCCGGCCGCCACGCCGGTGGCGCTGTCTTCCAGCTTCGGATCGAGGTGGTTGAAGTTGCGTCCCTCGTAGCTGCCGTCTGGCAGGCGGCACCAGGCATAGATGCCATTCACACCAAGTTCCTTGCCCCAGGCGGTGATGGCGTCCAGGCCAGGGCGCAGGCCATGCAGTACGGCTGCATCGGGCAGCTCGACCAGCAGCTTGGGGCTGCCGACCGAGGCCACGTGCGGCGGCGACACAGGCACGAAGCAGGGCGCCGCCAACAGGCGCTCCAGCAGGCCGGACGCCAGCGGCGGCTGCGGGACTTCCTGCGGCTGCAGGCGCACGAAATAATCCGCACCGTCACGCCTGAGTTCCAGCCGCTGGCCGCGCATCGCGGTCGTCACTGCCAGCACCGGGGCCTCCGGGTGGCGCGCGAACAGGGCATGCGCTACGGCCAGGGTCGCGTGCAGGCAGAGCGGGCTGCGCATGTGCGGGTAGTAGAAATCGACGACCTCGCCATCGAGGAAGACGCAGGTGGTATTGCGTGCCTGCGCAAAGGCGCGGCGCGCCGCTTCATCCAAGCTGTCGCCCTCGATCACGAGGGCCGGGTTGCCGCCCCCTGGCGCTTCACCAAAACATTTCAACGCACGAACTTGCATGGGTTTTCCTTGCAGCAGGGACCGGCTCGGTTATACTGTGTTTTTATACAGTACTATCGGTTTATCCAGCATTGTAGCCTGCTCGATGACCGCATGCCGATGACTGATTTATTTTCACCGCCACCCCAGGCTTTGCCAACCTATGCAGAGCTGTTCTGCCTGTCGAACTTCTCCTTCCTGGAGGGGGCCTCGCATGCGGAAGAACTGGTGGCGCGGGCGGTGAAGCTCGATTATTTTGCACTGGCGCTGACCGACGAATGCTCGCTGGCCGGCGTGGTACGGGCCCATGCCGAGGCGAAGAAGGCCGGCCTTCCCTTGGTGATCGGCGCCCACTTCCACCTCACGAACGCGGACGGCAGCCCGGCGCTGTCGCTGGTGGTGCTGGCCAAGAACCGCAACGGCTATGGCAACCTGGCGGAATTCATTACGCTGGGCCGCACGCGCAGCGAGAAGGGGACTTACTTCCTCACGCCGGGCGACCTGGCCGATCCCGCGCCCGCGTACAAGCACCTGAAGCACCTGCCCGACTGCCTGGCGATCCTGCTGCCGCAGTATCCGGGGCACGAAGCGGAAGACGTCGACCGCCTGCACGCGCAGGCCGCCTGGATGGCGACCACCTTCCCGGGACGCGCCTGGCTGGGTCTCACGCTGCTGCACCGCGCTTTCGACGAGGCGCACCGCATGACGGTGGAGGAGGTGGGCTGGCAGCACGGCTTGCCGATCACGGCGCTCGGCCACGTGGTGATGCACGTCCGTTCGCGCAAGCCCCTGCAGGACACGCTCACCGCCACCCGCCTGAAAAAGCCGGTGGCCGAATGCGGCTACGGCCTGGCGCAGAACGCCGAGCAGCACCTGCGTTCACGCCTGCGCCTGTCCAACATCTATTCGCGCGAGGCGCTGGACGAGACGGTGCGCATCGCGCGCCTGTGCACCTTCTCGTTGGACGAGCTGCGCTACGAATACCCGGACGAAGTGGTCCCGCCCGGCCACAACGCCAGCAGCTTCCTGCGCGAGGAAACCTATATCGGCGCGCACCGGCGCTTCCGCGACGGCATCCCGGCCAAGGTGCAGGCCCAGATCGAGCATGAGCTCACCTTGATTGCCGAGATGCGCTACGAGCACTACTTCCTGACCGTCTACGACATCGTGCGCTTCGCGCGCTCGCAGCACATCCTGTGCCAGGGACGCGGCTCGGCCGCCAACTCGGCGGTGTGCTACTGCCTCGGCATCACCGAAGTCGACCCGGCCCGCGCCAGCCTGCTGTTCGAGCGCTTCATCTCCAAGGAGCGCAACGAGCCGCCCGACATCGACGTCGACTTCGAGCACCAGCGCCGCGAAGAAGTCATCCAGTACATCTACAACAAATATGGGCGCGACCGGGCCGCGCTGGCGGCGGTCGTGATCAGCTACCGTCCCAAGAGCGCGCTGCGCGACAGCGGCCGCGCGCTCGGCATCGACCTGGCCATCGTCGAGAAGGTGGCCAAGACCCATCACTGGTTCGACAGCCGTGCCGATTTGCTGGCGCGCCTGGCGGAAGCGGGACTCGATCCGGAGTCGCGGCTGGCGCAGCAGTGGGCCACGCTTGCCGACAAGCTGCTGAACTTCCCGCGCCACCTGTCGCAGCACCCGGGCGGTTTCGTCATCGCGCGCGGCAAGCTCTCGCGCCTGGTGCCGATCGAGAACGCCACCATGGCGGACCGCAGTGTGATCCAGTGGGACAAGAACGACCTCGAAGAACTCGGCCTGATGAAGGTCGACGTGCTGGCGCTGGGCATGCTGTCGATGCTGCGGCGCGGGCTGGAGCTGGTCGGACAGCGTCACGGCAATTTGTTCGAGATGCAGGACATCCCGCCCGACGACGTCGCGACCTACGACATGATCTGCGCGGCCGACACCGTGGGCGTATTCCAGATCGAGTCGCGCGCGCAAATGAGCATGCTGCCGCGCATGCGCCCGCGCCGCTTCTACGACCTCGTGATCGAAGTGGCGGTGGTGCGCCCCGGCCCGATCCAGGGCGGCATGGTCCATCCCTATTTGCGGCGGCGCCAGGGCTTCGAAAAGGTGGTCTACCCCAGCTCCGAGATGAAAGTGGCGCTCGAGCGCACGCTGGGCGTGCCGATTTTCCAGGAGCAGGTGATGCAGGTGGCGATTTTAGGCGCCGGCTTCACGCCGGGCGAGGCCGACCAGCTGCGCCGTGCGATGGCGGCCTGGAAGCGCAAGGGCGGGCTGGAACAGTATTACGAACGCATCGTGCACGGCATGCTCGAGCGCGGCTACACGCTCGAATTCGCCGAGGCGATCTTCAGCCAGATCCAGGGCTTCGGCGAATACGGCTTTCCCGAATCGCACGCGGCCAGCTTCGCACTGCTGGCCTATGCAAGCTCCTGGCTCAAATGCCACGAGCCGGCGGCCTTCCTGTGCGCGCTGCTCAACAGCCAGCCGATGGGTTTCTACAGCCCCTCGCAGCTGGTACAGGACGCGCGCCGCCACGGCATCGAGGTGCGCCCGGCGGATGTCGCCATCAGCGGCTGGGATTCGGTACTGGAAGAATTCGATCCGCTCGACCGTTCGCGCCAGCCGGCGGTGCGCCTCGGGCTCTCGCTTCAGCGCGGCCTGAAACACGAGGTGGCCAACCGCATCGAGGATGCGCGCGCGATCCGGCCTTTCGAGAGCGTGGCCGACCTGGCGCGCCGCGCCAACCTCGACCGGGGCGACCTGCAGGTGCTGGCCGGCGCCAATGCGCTGCAGTCGCTGGCCGGGCACCGGCGCGAAGCCTTGTGGCAGGCGGTGGGCGCGGTGCCGGACAAGGACTTGCTGCGCCCGACTACGCTGCTGGAAGAAGTACCGGTGCTGGCCGCACCGTCCGAAGCCGACGAGATCGTCGGCGACTACCGCGCGCAAGGGCTGACCCTGGGCCGCCACCCACTGGCGCTGCTGCGCGAGCAGCTGCTGGCGAAACGCTTCCTGCCGGCTTCCACGTTGATGGATTTCCAGGACGGCCAGCTGGCGCGCGCCTGCGGCCTGGTCACGGTGCGCCAGCGCCCCGGCACGGCGAAAGGCGTGCTGTTCATGACCTTGGAAGACGAAACCGGGAACATCAACGTCATCATCTGGCCGACCCTGGTCGAGCAGCAGCGGCGCGAGGTGCTCAACGCGCCCTTGTTGGGCGTCTACGGGATCTGGCAGAAGCAGGGCGAGGTGCGCCACCTGGTGGCCAAGCGGCTGGTGGACATGTCGCATCTGCTGGGGAAGTTGCGCTCGCAGAGCCGGGATTTCTGCTGATGCTTCGGCGCGGTAATACTCACCGGGCATACCGATTTCAATAGTCGCCAGCGCGTCGCGAGATAAATTGCTATAAGCGCCCAAAGGTATTCTGGGAGAAGTGCTCGCGCCATGGCATCAGTCTGTCTGCGAACGCGGCCGCCAATCTTCAGGCGTGGACTAAGACTGTGTACGTCCACTGATGGGCCGGTTGCTGCCGTCCAGTGCACGACAGCTCTCGACCCCATTGCAGACCTTCTCCTAACGCCGGGTTATCTCTTACTTGTTGATCGCTGGTAGAGGTCGTCGCTGAACGTTTGACCTGACCTACCTTCTCACCATCTGGAGTTTGTGAATCCGCCGTTTGCATCGACACCAAACTGCCGCTAGCGGTCATTGGTTGCGGTCACGTTCACCGTCGACCCGTGCTCGTTTAAAGCGCTTACAAGCTCCTTGAAGGACATGGCTTTCGCAAAAAGCCATCCTTGGGCATATTGCACCCCATGCTCGGCAAGGTAACGTGCCTGCGCTTCGGTTTCTACGCCCTCGGCGACCATCCGCAATCCCATGGTACGGGCTATCGCGATGATATGTTGTACCACTTGGCTGGTCGGGGCCCGCGTGCCAATTGTCTCGATAAAGCAGCGGTCGATCTTCAGGAAATCCAGTTCAAGCGACTCAAGGTACGACAAACTCGAGTAGCCAGTGCCGAAATCGTCGATTGCTACTTCGATTCCCCGTGCTCGCAAGGCTGCGAGCACCGGCCCGGCGGACGCTAAGTCGAGTAACGCCCGCTCGGTTACTTCAACGATCAAGTTCGCGGGCTTTGCGCCCGTCTCCATGAGCAGCCTTTCGAGCATTCTGACAATGTTATCGCAGGTCAGATCGTGCGCCGAGAGGTTCAGTGCAATATGGAATTCCGGGTGATGCACTAGAAAGTCGCCCAGATCGTGTTGCAAAAGTTCTAGCACTCGCTCAGTCAGCCTGTTGATAGTACCGGTTTGTTCGGCAACGGCAATGAACACGTCGGGGCCGATCAGTTCGCCAGTAGGACGGCGCCAGCGCAACAGCGCCTCCACGCCTACCCAGCGACCGCTCGTCAGCTCAACGACCGGCTGGTAAGCCAGAAAAAATTCGTGGTGGCGCAAGCCTTGCCTCAACGAATTCGCAAGCGAGACCTGGCGTCTTGCGAGCAATACGATTGCAACCGCCAACGCCAGTCCGGCCAACATGCTCGCTGGTACCAGACGCTTCGCCAGGTTCATTGTCTGGTGGCTTAAATGAATTTCCGGCACCGCGGCAATGCCGACAATTGGAAATCGCCGTGACCGCACGACGGCAACAAGGTAACCGTCGGCGACAAACGTCGTGTCAAACCGCCTCTCCAACCGCAGCCGCCAACGACCGTCTACATGTCCGCGGTGGATAATTGGATCCCCCGTAACCGGTAAATCCAGATGCACAACGCCTAGCGATACGCCTGGCACGGCGGTCCAGGTGTCGAGCGGCAGGTCGCGGTGAAACAACGCTACGAATTTACCGCGCTGAAAACCAACGAGCCGACTCATTATGCTGTCGCCGATTGGTATGGCTGTATAAAGGATAACTCCGGTGGACGATCGGAATGCTTGCGCCCCGAGTGATACAGGCGCATAGCCCATCGACGAACAAATCAGCGTGCCGTTACTGATGTGTCCAATCGCCTGAATATAGGTCGACGTCAGATCGATCTGCCGCATCAGTGCCTGCGCCTCAGGCGAGCAAGGCCCCGAACCGATGCGCTCCAGCCGTTCAATGCCTTGGAGGGACTGACCTCCAGTTTCATCAAGTCGGCGAAGGACGTCTTTCGCATACCCGAGCGCGAGTGTGCTCTCGGTCTGATAGGCCTGACGCTGCGCTTCGTTCCAGGCCAGCCATGGGGGTACGATGATCGCGAGGACGACACCTACAACCGCAACAGCGAACACAAGACGTTTTTCCATATCACCTCGCGATCCAGTTTCAGGATAAATCGGGTCTCATATCCAAGGTGTCATGCTACAAGGTGCTCTGTCGGCAATCATACTTTGGGATTGGGGACTTAGCCGACCGGCCACGTAAAGAAACTTCGGTGGCTGGCTGCATCGTCTGCAGCTCGCTACAACTGCGGACGTCCGCTCTTGGCCCAGCCTGTGTAAAAACTCAAATTGAAGGACTGGCGGCCGATTTGTACGCGCCAACGCTCATCCTGGAAAACAACGAAGCGTTCCAGGCCGCGTAGTCCCAATTGGGCAGTTTCATCAATGTCAGCACAGAGAACGCTTCAAGCAGGGCATGCAGCGTCAGAAAACGGGCATACGCCCGGATTGCTGCCAGCATCTTTTCAATGCCCAGAATCGCCATCAAGCGCCTGAAGTTATAGGCGAGCACGTGCAGGCTCATCTCGGCTTTCACACGCTCCAGGCCTTTTGTCAGGAAGTGCGTTGCTCCCATCCACGCCTTGATCGTCGCGTACGGATGCTCGACAGTCGAACGCCGGATTCGCATGGCGTCTGGCGCCTGTTCAAGACGCGCCTGCATGTCGTCGAGCACGTCCTGATGTTCCCAACGGGTCACGCGCCGCTGCGAGCTCGGCGTGCACTTATCCTTGAGTGGGCAGGCTTTGCAACTTGAGCGCCAAGTGGCTGGCTCCTGACGGTCAGCCGTGTCAAGTTCCGCCAGGTAGCGACCGATATTCGCTTCGATCTCTGCCATCCGGCGCTTGAGTTTCGCATCGGTGAAGTTGCGGTCACTGCTGTTGACGGCCTTGAATTTGCTTCCGTCGATCGCGACGACTGCATCGGAGAAAAGATCCAGCTGCTGGAACAGAACGACGAACTGCCGGCAGACCTTGCCGATCGCCTTGCCCTTATCTTTTCGGAAGTTCGCTATCGTCTTGAAGTCCGGCGCCAGGCAACCCGTCAGCCACATCAGTTCGACGTTTCGCTGGGCTTCCCGTTCCAGCCGCCGGCTCGATTGAATACGGTTGAGATAGCCGTAAATGTAGAGCTTGAGCAGCACGGCGGGATGGTAGGCCGGTCGCCCCGTCTTTGCCGGATGTACGCGCTCGAATCCGAGGCTGGCAAGATCAAGCTCTTCGACAAATACATCGACAACACGAACCGGATAATTCTCGGTCACATAGTCGTCCAGGTGCTCCGGAAACAGCGTGCCCTGTCCGCGATCTTCGCCTTCGATAAAGCGCTTCATGTGGCACCCGTAGTGATGAGATACTGGCTCAACGTTTACCGATGCGGTTTCGTTTACGCGGCCTTACATTTTTACACAGGCTGGGCCGAAAGCGGACAGTCGGATTGCCGCAGTGTACGAGGTCGTTTCTATCAGGGCAAGTAAGTGGTTTTGTTAGGCATTCTTAAGCTCGCAGAGCCGGGATTTCTGCTGATGCGCCCTAAGCCTGCCTAGGATGCGCGAGAATACGTTGATGAAAACGAATGCACGTAGGAAAGCGCCGATTGCTTGGGTTGTCATGGGTGTGAGCGGATGCGGCAAGAGCGAAGTCGGCATGCGCCTGGCGCAAACTCTGGGCGCTCGTTTCATTGAGGGCGACCGCTTTCATCCTATGGAAAACGTGGCGAAGATGTCAGCCGGTGTGCCGCTGAGCGATGCGGACCGGCAGGGATGGCTGCAGGCGCTGCGTGCAGAGATCGAGCACGCATGGGACGCGGGCGAGCAGGTAGTGCTGGCATGCTCCGCCCTGAAGCGCGCTTACCGCGACATCTTACGCGGCGACAGTGGTGCTGTCCGCTTCGTCCATCTGCACGGCGAGCGCGGGCTGATCGCGCAGCGGATGGCTGCGCGAGCGGGCCACTTCATGCCGCAGTCGCTGCTCGACAGCCAATTGCGCGATCTCGAGCCACTGCAGCGAGACGAGGGCGGCATGACGCTTGACCTGCGCCAGTCGCCGTCCATGCTGGTAGAGCACGTAGTAGCCAGTCTGAAGAATGAATATTTGTAGATACAAATATTTTGACATCTCCATTTAATGTATCTACAATTATGTTATGGAGATCGCATTCGATACCACGAAGGACAAGGCCAATACCGGGAAACACGGTATTTCGTTGGCGGCGGCCGCAGCGATCGAATGGGAGGACGCACTGACGTGGAAGGATGAGCGCTACGACTACGGCGAAACACGCATGTGCGCGATCGCCTATATCAGCGACCGTCTTTATTACGTGGTGTATGTGGACCGTGAAGAAGTACGCCGCATTATCAGCCTGCGTAAAGCAAATTTGAGAGAGGTGCAACGATATGCCGAAACTTAAACCGGGAACGGTTCTCCCTACTCAAGCAGAGGACGCTGCCATCACCAAAGCGGCCATGCAGGACCCCGACGCGATCCCCTACACCGATGCGCAATGGGCAGCAGTCACGCCCACTCGTGGCCGCGGGCGGCCTGCCGGAAGTGGAACCAAAGTGGCGACCAACATTCGCCTGGATCGTGACCTTGTCGAGGCATTCAAGGGAACGGGCGAGGGCTGGCAAACCCGTCTCAACGACGCATTGCGTGAATGGGCGCGGGATCACCGTATGGTCGCAAGCTGAGCGCCTGAAACCGCCGGGCTTGCTTCCTTTCACGCGCGGAAAGCTTGCCGCTGCATGCGATGCATCTTCGCCGCAAACGCCCGATCCCCGGCCTATACTGGACACATGCAGTCCATTTTCCGGGAGATGGCCATGAAAGCGATTCACCCCCTGCTTGCGGCCCTCGGCGCTGCGCTCCTGCTGGCCGCCGGTGACGCCATTGCACAACCCGTCAACGTGGCCGACGGCATCCTGGTCAACGGCGCGGGCATGACGATCTATACCTATGACAAGGATATCGCCGGCTCCGGCAAGAGCAGCTGCAATGCCCAGTGCGCGAAGATGTGGCCACCGGTTCCGCTCACCGTCGAGCGGATCGAATCACCGTACTCGATCGTCACGCGCGACGACGGCAGCAAACAGCTGGCCTACAAGGGCAAGCCGCTGTACCTGTTCGCCAACGATGCCAAGCCGGGCGAGCGCAAGGGCGACAAGATGAAGGGCGTCTGGCACGTGGTGGCCGACTGAAGTTCAGGCGCCGCCCGGCGGCGCGACCGGCCGGATCACCAGCTCATTGCAGCCCGATTCCGCATCCGGTTCGCGGCTGAACGCATTTTCCGGCAGCAGCGCCAGCAGGATCTCGGCCGTGGTGCGAACGATGCACCCCGGCGCCACATGGCCGCCCGTGACGCGTCCCTGTGCATCGGCCACGGTGATATGCAAATGCCAGCCGTCGGACGACAAGGACCCCGCCAGGGTGAGGATTTCGAGGTCGCCTCGCAGTTCGGTAGCCTCGGGCTTGCCGGCAAACCGGATCCGCGCCACGCTCAGGCTGCCGATTCCCTGCAAGACAAAGGCAGCGCCGCCCCCGGTGTCGGCCAGAATCGATGCCAGCGCGCCGCGCAGGTCTTGTCGCGGGTGCAGCCGGACGGGCAGGGTTCGCATCATTCACTCCTCGCTGCGGTTTGTGGACGCGCGATTGCGCTCGTATTGCCTGGCGAGCGGAAACGGCGGCAACCAGGCTTCGCGCCGGATCACCCAGCATTCGTAAGTGGGCGCCAGCTGGCTGGGTTCATCCAGTGCTCCCAGGTGGACTTCGACTTCGTCCTCGCTCCTTGCGAACAGGGACGAGCCGCAGCGGGGACAGAAGAACCGCCCCGCATACTCGCGAGGCACGCCTTCAACCGTCACCGCATCGGACGGGAAGACGGCGGCGGCGTAGAACAGTGCCCCATGACTGTTCTCCTTGGGGCCAGGCAGTGGTGACGATGCGCATGTTGCGCATGGCCAATGCGCTAGCCTGGCTGCCATGGCACGACACCAGCGTACACGATGAAAAAGCACCGATACGCGGGCTCCCTGACACTGGGAATAGTAGCATTCGCCGGCGATGGGCTGTCTGCCTCCGTTCGCCCGAAAGCGGGTGCTTTTTCTGCGGCAGGCTGATCGCGCATTGGATGGGCGCTGCCAGGGAACGCATGGGCCGGCACCGGCCCCGAAGTTGCCGTGAGCCGGCCTGGCCGAGGCTGCGCGAAGCCCAGCCCATATCCCCAATGCGAGAGGTCCGCAAGGCCGCATTTACGCTATCTTTTTCCTGCGTCGGCGGCGGGTCTCCGGGGACTACGCTGCCGGGCAGCGGTATTGGGCACCGGTTACAACCGTCTCCAGAGAGGAAAGCAGCCATGGTCAATTCACTCCAGAAGGCGTGCGCCGCTAAGGCCACCCAGCTAGCCCTGCTGTCGGCCCTCGCTCTACCGCACGCGGCGAGCGCGGCGCAGGATGCCGTCCATCCCAAGGCGGCGCTGGCGGCAGGAACGGCCGCGCCGGGCAAGGACATCGAACGCGGCCGCTATCTCGTCCGCATCGGCGGCTGCAACGATTGCCATACAGCCGGCTATGCCATGAGCGCCGGACAAGTCCCCGAAAAAGAATGGCTTACCGGTGACCAGCTGGGCTGGCGCGGCCCCTGGGGTACGACCTATCCATCCAACCTGCGCCTGACCATGAACGCCATGGGCGAAAACGACTGGATCAAGCTGGCGCGCACGATGAAGACGCGCCCGCCGATGCCGTGGTTTACCTTGCGCGACATGCACAAGGACGACCTGCGTGCGATTTACCGCTTCATACGCCACCTGGGGCCGGCCGGAAAACCGGCGCCGGCCTTTGTCCCGCCGGACCGCGTTGCCGAGGGGCCTGCCATCCAGTTCCCGATGCCGCCGAGGTAATCACATCGAGGGATCCGCCACCGGCGCTACGCCCGCAGCCGGATCCGCCAACGGCTGCGGCTCCTGCCCGGCAAACTCCGCATAAATCCAGTCATCCCCCGCGCGCACCACGCCTTCGGGCGCTACCGGCGCGCGCTCCGGCACCTTGGCCAGCGCGACGCGCATGTAGTCGATCCAGACCGGCAGCGCCAGCGTGGAGCCGAACTCGCGGCTGCCCAGCGAACGCGGCTCGTCGTAGCCCATCCAGGCGACGGCGACGACGTTGCCGCCGTAGCCGGCAAACCAGCCGTCGATCGCGTTGCTGGTGGTGCCGGTCTTGCCGGCGAGGTCGCTGCGCTGCAGCTGGCGCGAGGCCTGCGCGCCGGTGCCGACGCGGGCAACGTCGCGCAGCATGCTGTCGGCCAGGAAGGCGTTGCGGGCATCCAGCAAGCGCGCACTGTCCTGGCGTGGCCGTGGCCGTGGCGCCTCGAACAGGACCTTGCCGTCGCGGTCCTGGATCGTGGTGATCAGGAGCGGTTCAACGCGATAACCGCCGTTGGCGATCACCGCATAGGCGCCGGCTAGCTGCAGCGGTGTCACCGCGCCCGTGCCGAGGGCCAGGGTCAGGTTGGACGGATGGCGCGCCATGTCGAAGCCGAAGCGCGCCAGGTGGCTGCGCGTATCGCTCATGTCGAGCGAACGCAGCATGCGCACTGTCGCCACGTTGCGCGAATGCGTTAGCGCATGGCGCACCGTCACGACGCCCTGGTACAGGCCATCGTCGTTGCGCGGTGCCCAGTTAGCGTAGGCCTTGTCATCTGAAAAGTCTAATGGTTCGTCGAGGATGGCCGTGCCAGGGAAGAAGCCCTGTTCCAGCCCGGCCGAATACACGAAAGGCTTGATGCTGGACCCCGGCTGGCGCCATGCCTGCGTGACGTGGTTGAGCTTTTGCAGCTGGTAGTCGAAGCCGCCGACCAGCGCGCGGTAGGCGCCGGTCTGTGCATCGAGCGCGACGAAGGCCGAAGCGACCTGCGGCACCTGGCTGATGGACCACGTTCCCTTGCCGGCGCTGCTGATGCGCACCACGGCTCCCGGCGCCAGGCGCAGGCCTGCCTTTGCCGTGGCCGACAGGGCGGGAGCAGCGAAACCGAGTCCGGCGCCGGTGATCTCGATGGTGTCGCCGTCGCGGGTCGCCACGCGCACCCGCTTCGGCGAAGCGGCCAGCACGACGGCCGGCGCGAAGCCCGCGATCGCGGGACGCCCTTGCAGGGCTGTGGCGATGGCTTCCTCGCGGCCTGCGGTTTGCGCCGGCAGCTTGATGCGGGCTTCGGGGCCGCGGTACCCGTGGCGTTTGTCGTAGGCGATGGCATTGCGCCGCACCGCCTCGTAGGCTGCGCTTTGTTCCGCTGCATTGATGGTCGTGATGACGCTGTAGCCGCGCTCGTAGGCCGCCTGACCGAAGCGGGTGAAGGCAGCCTGGCGCGCCAGTTCCGCGACGTACTCCGCCCCCGCACCCGGCCCGCCACCGTCCTGCCGTACCTTCAGGGGTTCGGCCAGGGCGCGCCGGTACTGCGCCTCGGTGATGTGCTTCAACTCGAACATGCGCCGCAGCACGGTGTGCTGGCGCTGCTGCGCGCGTTCAGGATTGGCGACCGGGTTGTGGCGCGACGGGTTCTGCGGCAGCCCCGCCAGCATCGCCGTCTCGGCCAGCGTCAAGGCCTCGAGCGGCTTGCCGAAATAGGTGCGCGCCGCGCTGGAAAAACCATACGAGCGTTGGCCCAGGTAGATCTGGTTCATGTAGACCTCGAGGATCTGGTCCTTGGTGAGCGCCTGTTCGATCTTGTAGGCGAGGGCCGCTTCGGTCAGTTTGCGCGGCAGGGTCTTGTCGCGCGACAGGAAGAAGTTGCGCGCGACCTGCATGGTGATGGTCGAGCCGCCCTGGCGGTAGCCGCCGCCCAGGCTGGCCAGGTTGGCCTTGGCGGCGCCGAGCGCGCGGATCCAGTCGATGCCGCCATGCTCGTAGAAGCGCGCATCCTCGATGGACAGCACGGCCGCCTTCATCTGGGAAGGGATCTTCGCGATCGGGACGAAGTCGCGCCGCTCGGTGCCGAATTCGCCGATCAGGACCCTGTCGGCCGAATAGACGCGGAGCGGGATCTTCGGGCGGTAGTCGGTCACGGCGCCGATGTCCGGTACCTCGTCCAGGATGCCGGCAGTGACGGGTGCGCCGGCGCCAGGGAGCAGCACGGCGAACAGGGCGAGGCGGTGAAGAAGGCGGGGGCGGCTGGATGTGGTCATGTCGGTACGGTCGAGTCAATCGGGAGTGCGTTTGTAGTCGCGACGCGGTGCGAATAGTACTGCCGTCTCAAGCTACACGCATTCGGAACAGGAAAGGTAGCGCCAACTGCCTTGATCGGGATCGGGTGACGGTACTGTGGCGCGAAGTGATTGTCGTAGGGTGGCCGGCTTTGCCGGCCGCGCGTTCAAATCACGTTGATGTGGACGCACGGTGGCTTCCTGGCGTTCGTTGAACGCGCGGGCGGGAGGACCCGCCCAACCTACAAAAGCAGCACCCGCGGCGAACGCGGACGAAAAAACGCCCGGATGAAACCGGGCGTTTTTTGCTGGATTCGCTGCTGCGCGATCAGAAGGTTTCCCATTCGTCCGCACCGGCCGCAACCGGTGCCGCAGGCTTGCCCGCTGCCGGCGCTGGTTTCTTGCTCGCCGGCTTGCGCGCCGCCGGCCTGGCCGGCGCCACGAGGGAACGCGACAGCGCAGGTGCGGCAGGCGTGACCGGCGCGGCCATGCGTGCGTCGAGCTTGAACACGTTCACCAGCTGCGCCAGGCGCGATGCCTGGTCCTGCAGCGAGCCGGCCGCCGCCGCCGATTCCTCGACCAGCGCGGCGTTCTGCTGGGTCGATTCGTCCATCAGGCCGATCGCCTGGTTGACCTGGTCGATGCCATGGATCTGCTCCTGGCTCGCCGACGAGATCTCGGCCACGATGTCGGTGACGCGGCGGATCGACGCGACCACCTGGTCCATGGTCTCGCCGGTCTGGTCGACCAGCTTGGTGCCGGCATCGACCTTGGCGACCGAATCGCCGATCAGGGTCTTGATTTCCTTGGCCGCCGCAGCCGAGCGCTGGGCCAGCGTGCGCACTTCCGAGGCCACGACTGCGAAGCCGCGGCCCTGTTCGCCGGCGCGCGCCGCTTCCACTGCCGCGTTCAGCGCCAGGATATTGGTCTGGAAGGCGATGCCGTCGATGACGCCGATGATGTCGACGATCTTGCGCGAGGACTCGTTGATCGAGCCCATGGTCGCAATCACCTGGCCGACCACGTCGCCGGCCTGGGTCGCCACGCTCGATGCGGTGACCGCCAGCTGGTTGGCCTGGCGCGCATTGTCGGCATTCTGGCGCACGGTGCCGGTCAGTTCTTCCATCGATGCCGCGGTCTCTTCGAGCGAGGCGGCCTGCTGTTCGGTGCGGCTCGACAAATCGAGGCTGCCCGCGGCGATCTCGCCCGAGGCGGTGCCGATGGTGTCGGTGCCGCTGCGCACTTCGCTGACGATCTTGGCCAGGCTATCGTTCATATTGCCCAGCGCGCGCAGCAGGGCGCCGGTTTCGTCGCGGCGGGTCGCGTCCAGGCCGGCGCCGATGCGCACGGTCAGGTCGCCCGCGGCCACGGTTTCCGCTGCCTGCACGGCTTCGCGGATCGGGCGCGTGATGCCGAGCGTGAGCATCCACGAGAACAGGGCGCCCAGCACGACGGCGGCGGTGGTGAGCCCGCCGATGATGAAGTTGCCGCGGCGCGCGGTGGCGTCGATGTCTGCGGCCGTGGCGGCGATGTTCTCGCGCTGCAGCGCCACCAGTTCGTGGATCGATTCCTGGTACACCTTCGCGGTCGGGGTGAAGGCCTCGTCGAGGATCTTGTCCGCCAGTTCCTGGTTGCCCTCGGCCTTGGCCTTGACCGCGTTGTCGCGCGCGGCGCCGTAGGCCTTGCGCTGGTCCTGGATGCGCTTGAACAGGGCGGTTTCCTTGTCGCCGGCGATCAGCGGTTCGATCTGCTTGACCAGGTCGGCCGCGGCCTTGGCCGTGACGGCGGCGTCTTCCTTGAAGTAGGCGGTGAGGCCAGGGTCGCTGCTCTTGACGATGGCGGCGGTGCGGCGCACGGCGCCGAAGATCTGGGTGTACCACTCGGCGATCATGCGCTCCTTGGCCAGCGGCGTGGCCAGGGTGTCACGGGCGGAGGTGGCGACCTGGTCGAGGCGCCACATGCCGGTGGCGGCGATCATGACCGCCATGAGGAGGGTCAGCGCGAATCCGGCAGCCAGGCGGATGCCGATCGGGAAGTTGTTCAAGGTGCGCATGAGTATCGGTGTGGCCAGCGCCCCATAGAGGCGCCAGGCGTTACAGTGGTTGGTTCACGAAGTAACTATTATTGCCCAAACGAAACTCGAATGCACGGTTCATCCGCCCTTGTATAGACAATTTACAACGCGGATGCTCAGTTTTCGTCTTTCTCCTGCGCGGCCAGCTCCGCTTCGCGCAGGCGCTGGCCGCGAGGGTGCGCGGCGCGGCCTCTTGCGGGGCGATGCCGGGGGTGACGGGTTGGTCGGAGAGTGTATGCATGGCAGCGCCGCAAAAAGATGCAGAATAGGATTGCCCCATGCCAACAGGTCAATTGCTCAGGCATATTCTTTGAGAAAGATGTAGAACTGTCGAAACCCGTAGGGTGGGCAGCGTGGTTCAGTCCAGTGGACTGAACCACGCCCACGCGGTGATAGATGCGGGCTCCGTGGTCGTGCCGGATGATCTGGCTGCAAACTATCACCGCGTGGGCAAGGGACTTGCCCACCCTACGGTGTTGCTCTGCGCAAACTTCTCGGGCTGAGGTTGGCCAGGTGACCAGAAGTATTTGCGCCGTTTAAGGTATAATTTCTATTTCCCGCGTGTGCCGTTCGGCACCTTCAGCACAATGACCAAATTTGTATTCGTCACTGGCGGCGTCGTGTCTTCCCTTGGCAAAGGGATTGCGGCCGCCTCTCTCGCTGCGATCCTCGAATCGCGCGGCCTCAAAGTCACCATGCTCAAGCTCGACCCGTATATCAACGTGGATCCGGGCACCATGAGTCCAACCCAGCACGGCGAAGTCTTCGTCACCGACGACGGCGCCGAGACCGACCTGGACCTGGGCCACTACGAGCGCTTCATCAGCACCCGCATGAAGAAGGTGAACAACTTCACCACCGGCCAGATCTATGAGTCCGTGATCCGCAAGGAGCGCCGTGGCGAATACCTCGGCAAGACCGTGCAGGTGATCCCGCACATCACGAACGAGATCCAGGATTACATCCGCCGCGGCGCCGAAGGCGTGGACGTGGCGCTGGTCGAAATCGGCGGCACCGTCGGCGACATCGAGTCGCTGCCGTTCCTGGAAGCCGCGCGCCAGCTGTCGCTGCGTTCGGGCCGCAAGGGCGCGGCCTTCGTGCACCTGACCCTGGTGCCGTGGATCGCCTCGGCCGGCGAACTCAAGACCAAGCCTACCCAGCACTCGGTGCAGAAGCTGCGCGAGATCGGCATTTCGCCGAACGCGCTGCTGTGCCGCGCCGACCGCCGCATCCCGGACGACGAACGCGCCAAGATCTCGCTGTTCGCCAACGTCGAAGAGCAGGCCGTGATTTCGGTCTGGGACGTGGACACCATCTACAAGGTGCCGCAGGTGCTGCACGACCAGGGCCTGGACGACATCATCCTCGAAGCCCTCGGCCTCGAAGCACCAAAAGCCGACCTGTCGGTGTGGACCAAACTGATCCATACGCTCGAGAATCCGAAGCACGAAGTCACCATCGGCATGGTGGGCAAGTACGTCGACCTGATCGAATCGTACAAGTCGCTGACCGAGGCGCTGCGCCACGCCGGCATCCATACCGAAAGCCGCGTCAACATCGAATACCTCGACTCGGAAGAGATCGAGTCGAAGGGCTGCGACCACCTGGCCAAGTACGACGCCATCCTGGTCCCGGGCGGCTTCGGCAAGCGCGGCGTGGAAGGCAAGATCATGGCTGCCCGCTACGCCCGTGAAAACAAGATCCCTTACCTCGGCATCTGCCTGGGCATGCAGGTCGCGCTGATCGAATACGCGCGCCACATGGCCGGCTTCCCGAACGCGAACTCCACCGAGTTCGACCAGGACACCGACCAGCCGGTCGTCGCCCTGATCAACGAGTGGCAGAACCACGACGGCAAGGTCGAGCGCCGCGACGAGAATTCCGACCTGGGCGGCACCATGCGCCTGGGCGCGCAGACCTGCGCGGTGAACCCGGGCACGCTGGCCGCCGAAATCTACGGCAACGTGGTCACCGAGCGCCACCGCCACCGCTACGAAGGCAATAACTACTACCTGCCGAAGGTGGAAGCTGCGGGCCTGATCGTGTCGGCGCGCACCCCGAACGAAGACCTGCTCGAGATCATGGAACTGCCGCGCAGCGGCGACAACGCGCACCCGTGGTACATGGGCGTGCAGTTCCACCCCGAGTTCAAGTCGACCCCGCGTAACGGCCATCCGCTGTTCACGTCCTTCATCCGCGCCGCGCTGGCGCACCAGGCGGCGAACACGAATGTCGCCGCGAATGTGCAAACTGAGGTTCAAACCAGTGCGCCCGCACTGCAAGGAGACGCAGCATGAAACTCGCCGGATTCGACGTCGGCCTCGACAAGCCAATCTTCCTGATCGCCGGTACCTGCGTGATCGAATCGCGCCAGATGGCGATGGACACCGCCGGCATGCTGAAGGAAATTACCTCGGCACTGGGCATCCCGTTCATCTATAAATCGTCGTTCGACAAGGCCAACCGCTCGTCGGGCGCCTCGTTCCGCGGCCCCGGCATCGAAAAAGGCCTGGAGATCCTGGCCGACGTGCGCCGCGAGATCGGCGTTCCCGTGCTCACCGACGTGCACGACGAAGAGATGATCCCGATGGTCGCGAGCGTCGTCGACGTGCTCCAGACCCCGGCCTTCCTGTGCCGCCAGACCGATTTCATCAATGCCTGTGCGCGTTCGGGCAAGCCGGTCAACATCAAGAAGGGCCAGTTCCTGGCTCCGGGCGACATGAAGAACGTCATCGACAAGGCACGCGCCGCCGCACGCGAGGCGGGCCTGCCGGAAGATAACTTCATGGCCTGCGAGCGTGGCGCCTCGTTCGGCTACAACAACCTGGTCTCGGACATGCGGAGCCTGGCCATCATGCGCGAATCGAACTGCCCGGTGGTGTTCGATGCGACCCACTCGGTGCAGCTGCCGGGCGGCCAGGGCACCTCGTCCGGCGGCCAGCGCGAGCACATCCCGGTGCTGTCGCGCGCGGCGGTTGCCGCGGGCATCGCCGGCCTGTTCATGGAAACCCATCCGGATCCGTCCAAGGCCATGTCGGACGGCCCGAACGCGGTGCCGCTGGGACGCATGAAGGAACTGCTCACGACCCTGGTCGAGATCGACCGCATCGTCAAGAAGACCGGCTTCCTCGAAGCGGACTTCAAGTAACCGATTCAATCACGCGTCCTGCGGCATAGCGCGCGCCGCAGTGTGAGCTGCCTACCGAATTCTTACCCTTCCGGAGACTGTAAAACATGAGTGCTATCGTTGATATTATCGGCCGCGAAATCATTGACTCGCGCGGCAATCCGACCGTGGAATGCGACGTCCTGCTGGAATCGGGCGTGATGGGCCGTGCCGCCGTGCCTTCGGGCGCATCGACCGGTTCGCGCGAAGCGATCGAACTGCGCGACGGCGACCCGAAGCGTTATTTCGGCAAGGGCGTGCTGCAGGCCTGCGAAAATATCAACACCGAGATCTCCGAAGCGATCATGGGCCTGGACGCCAATGAACAGGCCTTCCTGGACCGTACCCTGATCGATCTCGACGGCACCGAAAACAAGAGCCGCCTGGGCGCCAACGCCATGCTGGCCGTCTCGATGGCCGTGGCCAAGGCCGCCGCCGAAGAAGCCGGCCTGCCGCTGTACCGCTATTTCGGCGGTTCGGGCGCCATGCAGATGCCGGTGCCGATGATGAACGTCATCAACGGCGGCGCGCACGCGGACAACAACCTGGACATCCAGGAATTCATGATCATCCCGGTCGGCGCGCCAAGCTTCAAGGAAGCGATCCGCTGGGGCGCCGAGGTGTTCCACACCCTGAAGAAGATCCTGCACTCCAAGGGCCTCTCCACCGCGGTCGGCGACGAAGGCGGTTTTGCCCCGTCAGTAGCCAACCATGAAGAAGCGATCAAGCTGATCATGCAGGCGATCGAGCAGGCCGGCTACGAAGCCGGTTCGCAGATCGCGCTGGGCCTGGATTGCGCCGCCAGCGAATTCTACAAGGACGGCAAGTATGTGCTGGAGGGCGAAGGCCTGTCGCTCACCGCGACCGACTTCACCAACATGCTGGCTACCTGGTGCGACAAGTACCCGATCATCTCGATCGAAGACGCGATGCATGAGGGCGACTGGGACGGCTGGGCAATCCTGACCGCGGCACTGGGCAAGCGCGTGCAGCTGGTGGGCGACGACCTGTTCGTCACCAACACCAAGATCCTGAAAGAGGGTATCCAGAAGGGCATCGCCAACTCGATCCTTATCAAGATCAACCAGATCGGCACCCTGACCGAGACCTTCGCCGCCATCGAGATGGCCAAGCGCGCCGGCTACACCGCCGTGATCTCGCACCGTTCGGGCGAGACCGAAGACTCGACCATCGCCGACATCGCGGTGGGCTTGAACGCCCTGCAGATCAAGACCGGCTCGATGTCGCGTTCGGACCGCATGGCCAAGTACAACCAGCTGCTGCGCATCGAGGAAGACCTGGGCGACGTCGCCAGCTACCCGGGCCGCGACGCGTTCTATAATTTGAAATAAGCCTCAGGTAAGGCAAACGGCCGGGCTGCTTACAGGCTGTCCGGCCATATTATCGCCTTCACCCCGCGCCCATGCGACTCATCACCATTGCGCTTGCCGTCCTGCTGCTGCTGATCCAGTACCCCTTGTGGCTGGGGAAGGGCGGCTGGCTGTCGGTTGCCGACATGCGCGGCCAGGTCGAAGCGACCCGGCTCAAGACCGACGGGCTCAAGGCGCGCAACGCCAAGCTCGAATCGGAAGTACGCGACCTGCGCGAAGGCACGGGCGCGGTCGAAGAGCGTGCCCGCTACGACCTGGGCATGATCAAGCAGAATGAAATCTTCGTGCAGGTGCTGCGCAAGGACGAGCAGCCGGCGGTCTCGATGACCGTGCCGCCGCCACCGCCTGCGCCAAAAGACAAGACGAAGCGCTGAACGTGCTTCAAGAGGAGTGTTGCATGACCGAACCCATCACCCCACCGAATCCGGCGGAGCTCGACTCGCTCGATGCGATCGCCGACTGCCTGGCCGAAGCCTTCGAGGACGGCGAGGGCGCCGTGATCGCCGCCGCCATGGCGGCCGTGGCGCAGGCGCCCGGCCTGGGCGAGCTGGCTGCCGCAGTGGGCATGTCGCGCGATGCGCTGCATGCGGCCTTGGGCGCCGAGGAGTTCAATCTCGACCTGACCCTCGAGATCATGAAGGTGGTCGATTTGCATATGTCGGGCGGCCGCGCCTGATTTGACGCCTGCGCCGCCCGGCGCATGGTTTCCCCCCGGTCTCCCAGGGGGCGCAGTTCAGCTGATCTTCAGCTTCATGTCAGCTGATTGCTCCTTCTTCCTGCTTAATCCGACGACGCGTCACCCTGCTTCGCGCCCGCACCCTGCTCGAGGAAGGAACGCAGCATCCACGCGTTTTTCTCGTGCACTTCCATGCGGGTGGTCAGCATGTCGGCGGTCGGGAAGTCGTCGATCTCGTCGGCGACCTTCACGCCCGCGCGCAGCGTGCGGGTCAGGATTTCGTTGCCCTCTACCAGTTGGCGGATCATTTCCTTGGCCGAAAGTACTTCAGGCTCTTCGGTGATGTTCGACAGCTCGGCATAACGCTTGTAGGTGGCGGGCGCGAAATGGCCCAGCGAACGGATACGCTCGGCGATGTCGTCCAGCGCGGTCCACTGTTCGGTGTACTGTTCCTCGAACATCACGTGCAGGGACGAGAACATCGGGCCGGTCACGTTCCAGTGGAAATTGTGCGTCTTCAGGTAAAGCATGTAGGCGTCCGCGAGGACGGTCGACAGCGACTCGACGATCTTGGCGCGGTCTTCGGTATTGATGCCTGTATCCATATGCATAGCAAATTCTCCTGGTGGTCAAAGGCGGCAGCGTCGTAATCATTTCGCAACGCTGTCAAAGATGCATCAGCTTAGCACTCGCTCGAATTTCATGCGGCACGCTGCTCCGGTTCAACCCCGGGGCGTGGAAATATGCGCATCTTTACAGCTGGCTTGTCATTACAATCATGTGATCATTTCCTAAAGGATCCGCATGAAACGACTCATCGTGATAGCTGCCGGGCTGGCGGCGGGCATGCCCGCCTTCGGACAAGACGCCGCGCCGGCAGCGGCCGAGCCGGTCGAGACCGTGACGGTCAGCACCATCAAGGACCCGGCGCTGCGGCCCTACCGGCGCATGCTGCGTGGGCTCGATGCCTGGGATGAAAAGCGCGGGCTGGCGCCGGCCGCGCGCCTGCGTTTCGAGCTGTTGACGCAGGATGGAAAGCCGGCCCAGCCCGAAGGGTTGGCGCTGCGCATTGCCGGGGACAAGGTCGATATCCCGCTGCCGATCGATGCCGATGCGACCTTCGTGCTGCCGCGCAGCCAGGAAGCCTATGACGACGAAGCGGACCTGCTCCTGAATCGCAAGAAAGACCAGTTCCGCTGGCGACCCCAGGTGCGCACGCCCGGCGTGCCCGAACATGCGCGCCGGCTTGGCGACCTGCGGCTGGAATGTGAAATTACCCACGCAATCCGCAAGGAAGAGATCCCGCTGCTGTACCGCGCCGGTGCGGTAGCGGCCGGAGGCATTTGCCAGTTGCCGATGGTGGGCTATATTTTCCGCGCGCCGAAGCGCCTGGCCTCGGCCACCGTGGTGTCGGGCGGGCGCAAGGCCGGGCTGGCACTGCATGAAGGCGGGGCGGGATACATGGTGCCGATGCGCGACAAGAGCTGGGACAACGACGCGCTGGTCGTGTACGAATATGCCGAAGCGAAGCCGGCAGGTACGCCGTGAGCGGGCGGCTTGCATCCATCGAAAGGGGGGGCGCCCTGCGCCGCATCCTGCCGGCCGCGATCATCGTCCTGTCCGCGCAGGCCGCGCGTGCCGGTGAGGTCGTGGTGACGGTGCGGCAGGCCGCGGCCGGCGCGCTCGAAGTGAGCTACGCGCTGCCCGCCGCATGCAAGCGCCTGCCGTTCGTGAAGGACGGACCGGATGCGGCGAAAATCCGGTCGCGCTGGGAAGCGCAAGGCGATTGCGGCACGGCCGGTGGCGATACCCTGCAGCGCAGCAGTGCCAGCTGCCCGGCGCTGCGTTTCCGGGTGCCGGCCACCAGCGACAAGGTCAGCGGCTATCCGGGTTCCTTCCCGGTCGGCCGGGCGATCTATGCCCACATGTCCAACTATGCGGTGGGCTCCGATTGCGGCCAGGTAGCCTACCGCTTCGCCTCGACCGGCAGCATCAGGACCGCCAGGACCCAGTTCGATGGCGAGGCGCCGGCCGATGCCGATGCACCGGCCCTGTTGTTCCCGACCCGCCAGGCATTCGACGGCAGGGATGCCGACTACTTCGATCCGGCATTGGACGCGGCCGCAGTCAGCCAGATCCGCAGCGTGGCCGCCGGCACCGCCGCTTACCTGCAGGCGGCCATGCCGAAGGCCGCGTTCCGGCGCCCGATCGTCGCCGCCACCCTGGCGCGCGAGCCGGGCGGCCCGAATATCGGCGGCAGTGCCGGCGAGGTCTTGCTGCTGTCGCTGTTCAATTGGCCGGACGCGCCGGCGCCGCACTACCAGCGCCAGATGAACAAGCTGGTGGCGCACGAGATGAGCCACCGGTTCCAGCTGCGCGACGCGGTCGACGGCTATCCCGATGCGCGCCTGATCCACGAAGGCGGCGCCGAGTTCCTGCGCTGGTCGGTATCGCTGCGCCAGGGCTGGCTCACGCCGCAGCAGGCTGCGGAAGAACTCGACGATGCGCTGGCCGCCTGCATGCTGGGGACAGCCAATCGCCGCTGGCGCGCCGTGCCGCAGCAGGAGATCGCGACCAACCGCTTCGAATACAGTTGCGGCCTGCCCGCCTATGTGTATGCGCTGGCGGCGCGCCAGGGCAGGGGATCGCCCTACGCGCGGCTGGACGCCTTCTACAGCCTGCTGGGTACCGGCGCCACACCGGATTTCGCGCAGGCGCTCGAATGCGGCGCGCAGCCCTGCACCCCGCGGGTGCTGCCGGCCCTCCTGGACGGACAGGCCCCGATGCGGGAAAGCTGGGCGGCGCTACTGGACACCACGGGGCTGGCGACGCCCACGCTGCCGACCCGGTCGCAGGTCGATGCCATGATGCTGGAAGCGCTCACCGCGCTGGTGAAGGAAGACTGCGGCGGCCGGCGCAGCATGACGCCGACGCCGGACAGCGTGCTGTTTGAGAGCTTGCCCGGATGCCGGCGCCTGCGTGCCGATGCCGAGGTGGTGCAGGTCGAAGGAAAGCCCGTGTTCGGCGGGGACCTGGCCTTGCCGGCCATGGTCGCGGCCTGTGCCAGCCGGCAGGCCGTCACGCTGGGCCTGAGAACCGGTGCATCGCTGGAGCTGGCTTGTGCTAGGCCCTACCAGATGACTGCGCGCATGTATGCGGCGGACATCGGCAAGATCATGGAAGCGCTGGGGCGCGGGGAGTGAGGGGAGGAAAGTATGATCAGGCCATCGCCATTGAGGTCGACGCCGGTCATTCGCACACCAACGAATCGAAGGACACTTCGGTCCCTGCGGTCAGGTTGAAGGTGAGCCGACGGAGATGCCCGTAGCGGTCATTGTCCACAAAGCGTGTTGAAAGCACGCATAATTGGCACGATTCGCTACGGGGCGTGTTCGATCCCGGCAGGCTGGAATTAATTGATGCTGCCGCTCGGCGGCAACATCGTTTCCACCGGGATGTCGCTGGCGAACAGTTGCGCGCAATCCACCTTGTCGAACGAATAGTGCTTGCCGCAGAAGTCGCAGTTGATGCCCAGTTCGCCCAAGTCGGCAAGCGCCGAATCCACTTCGGGCTTGCCCAGCATCTTGAGCATGTTGCCGACCTTCTCGCGCGTGCAGCTGCAGTGGAACTGCGGGTGCTGCGGATCGAACACGCGGATGGTTTCCTCCCAGAACAGGCGCTTGAGCAGGGTCTCGATGCCGGTGCTGAGCAGCTCCTCGCGCTTCAGGGTCTGGCCCAGCATGACGGCGCGGTGCCAGGTTTCCAGGTCTTCCTCTTCGGTCGCCTGCTTCTGCTGGTCGTCCTTGCCGCTGTGGCGCGGCAGCTTTTGCAGCAGCATGCCGCGCGAGACCTTGTCGTCGGCCGCCAGCCACAGGCGCGTGTCCATCTGCTCGGAACGCAGCATGTAGTTTTCGATGACGGTCGCCATGTCTTCGCCGTCGAGCGGCACGATGCCCTGGTAAGGCTGCTGGCCCGGCATCTTGTCGGCCGGGTCGAGCGTGATGACGAAGCGGCCCTTGCCGTGCGCGTTGAACATCGAGGTGAGGCTGGCGTCGTCCGCGATCTCGGCGTCCGGCGCCAGTTTTGCAGTAGCGCGGATGCGCAGGTCGGCGTCGCATTCGACCACCAGCAGGCGCACCGGCCCGTCGCCGTGGATCTGCATCACGATTGCGCCATTGAACTTGAGGTTGGCCGAGAGCAGGGCGCTGGCCGCCACCATCTCGCCCAGCGCGGAGCGCACGGCCTTCGGGTAGGCATGGCGGGCCTGCACCTCGCGCCAGGTGTCGGAAATCTCGATCAGCTCGCCGCGCACGGCAGCGTTATCGAAGATGAATTTTTGCAGGGTGTCGCGCGTGTCAGTCATAGCATCGGTCATAGCGTCGGTCGTCATTCTTTATCCAATTTTCTTGAGCTGCGCCTTGAACAGCTGGCCGCGCGCCACATAGCTCGCGGCGCTGGCCTGCAGGCGCAGCAGGTCTTCTTCCGTCAGGGTGCGCACCACCTTGGCAGGCGAGCCAATGATCAGCGAGTGGTCGGGGAATTCCTTCCCCTCGGTGACCAGGGCGCCGGCGCCTACCAGGCAGCCCTTGCCGATTTTTGCGCCGTTCAGGATCACGGCCTGGATGCCGACCAGCGAGCCGTCGCCGACCGTGCAGCCATGCAGCATCGCCTGGTGGCCGACCGTCACGTTCTTGCCCAGCGTAAGCGGGAAGCCCATGTCGGTATGCATCACCGTGCCTTCCTGCACGTTGCTGTTTTCGCCGATGGTGATGCGTTCGTTGTCGCCGCGCAGGCTCGCGCCGTACCACACCGAGGCGTTCGCCTCGAGCGTGACCTTGCCGATCAGGGTTGCCGAATCCGCCACGAAGGCCGATGCGTCGATCTCGGGCGCAACCTCGCCCAGTTGGTAAATCGCCATGGATGTGCTCGCGGAAGCTGGAATTGCCGCTATTGTAAACCTTGCGCCCGCCATCGTCCGGTCGAGGGCAAATGGGGCCGGGCAACGCGAAATCAAGCACGCCTGCATGCAAGGGGATAAACGCGGCGGTATAATGCGAACGACCGTACTTTTTTCTTCCTTCTCTCTAGTCCGAGGCCGCATGCAACCCTCCCGTTCCGAATTCCTCACCGTGCGCGGCCTGCGCACCCACGTCCGCCACTGGGGCCGCGAAGGTGCGCCCAAGATCTTCATGCAGCACGGCTGGATGGACGTCGCGGCCTCGTTCCAGTTCGTGGTCGATTGCCTGCAGGGCGACTGGCACGTGATCGCCTTCGACTGGCGCGGTTTCGGCCTGAGCGAGCGCTCGCACTCAGACACCTACTGGTTCCCGGACTACCTGGCTGACCTCGAATCGGTGCTCGACCACTACGCACCGGATGAGCCGGTCAACCTGGTGGGCCACAGCATGGGCGGGAACATCGCCAGCCTGTATGCCGGCGTGCGCCCGCAGCGCATCGCGAAGCTGGTCAACCTGGAGGGCTTCGGCCTGCCCGCATCAAGTCCCTCGCAGGCGCCGAAGCGCTTCGCCCGATGGCTCGATGAGCTGCGCGTAAAGCCCGAAATGCGCGGCTATGCCAGCCTGGAAGAAGTCGCGGCGCGGCTGCAGAAGACCAACCCGCGCCTGCCGGGCGAGCGCGCGGCCTTCCTGGCCGGGCACTGGTCGGCGCTGGATCTGGATGGCCAGTGGCGCATCCTGGGTGACCCGGCGCACAAGATGACCGGCCCGCTGCTCTACCACGCGGACGAAGTGCTGGCCTGCTGGACCGGGATCACCGCGCCGGTGCTGTGGGTCGAGGCGGAAGATACCGACATGTGGCGCTGGATGGGCCCGAAGGAGCAGGCGCGCGCGGAGGTCGACCGGCGCCGCGACCACATCAGGCAGGTCACGGCACGCATGGTGCCGGGGGCGGGGCATATGCTGCACCATGACCAGCCCGAGATGCTGGCCGCCATGATCGAGGCGTTTCTGACTGGGGCGGAGGTTCCGGGTTGATCGTGCCAAACTTGGGCCCCGGCCTTCGCCGGGGCGACGTGCATATGTCTTCATCTAAATGAGATGCGGCGTCAGTTCGCACCATAAGCCAAAAAACCGTCATCCCGGCGAAGGAGCACGCGATGCCACTGGCATCGCGTGCTCCAGGTTCGTCGCCTGCCACGAACGTTGTAAGCACCCCTCACGAACCGTTGACAAAATTGCCCTGTGGAAATGACTATGCTAGAGTCGCTGCTTTAGCGGCCACCCGCGGCCGTCACCGACCCACAGGATTCCCATGCAAGTTCGCGCCGTCATCGCGCTCACCGGCGCCCTGCTACTGGCCGGCTGCGCCATGCGCCACAGCCCGGCTCCGGTAGCCACCAATTTCCCGGGCACCCAGCAGGCCAAGCTGCAGGCGGCCGCCCATTGGGGCGTGATCGCACGCCACATGACGACCCAGCTTGCGCCCTCGCTCAAGGTGAACGTGCGCCGTCCGCTCTACGTGTCGTCCCAGCAGTCGTCGGCGTTCGCGCAGGGCGTCAGCGCCCACCTGGTCACGGCCCTGGTCAATGACGGCTACACGGTGGTCAAGGTCGCGGATGCGAACACGCTGCGGATCGAGCTCGATACCCAGGTGGTGGCGTTCTCGCCCAACCGCCCGCAGTACAAGTTCGCCGGCGAGCGTACCGCGCTGGTGGCGAGCATGTGGGTGCTGACCGGGATCGAGCATAGCGTCGAATGGCTGGCCACGGCCGCCATCGCCGGCCAGGACGCCTATTCCTGGTTCCGCTCCCAGTTCGCCACCGGCGCCACCCCGAAGACCGAGATCATCGTCAACCTGTCGCTGGCCGACGACCACCGCTACTACGCGCGCACCACCTCGGTGTACTACACCACGGACAGCGACCGCGCCCTCTATGACGCCGCCCACCAGCCATCGAAGACCTTCTTGGTCCGCAACCACTAAAGGCCCGCCATGCGAACCACGATCTTGCGCGCCGCGGCGCTGGCCTCGGCCCTGCTGCTGGCCGGCTGCGCCAGCCAGTCGAAAGAAGACACCAACTACACTTCGGTCTCGGCCAACGCGTTTGTCGCGGCCAACTACCGCGCCGCCGACGCGCTGGCGCTGCAATTGCGCGGCAAGCTGCTCGACGACAAGCCGCTGATCATGGCAACCGTCGTCAACATCGACTCGCTCGAGCAAACCTCGATGCTGGGCCGCCTGGTGTCCGAACAGCTGTCCACGCGCCTGGCGCAGGGCGGGATGAAGATGCTGGAAATGAAGCTGCGTAACAGCGTCTACCTCAAGCGCGGCCAGGGCGAACTGATGCTCACGCGCGAGATCGGCGACGTGGCCCACACCCACAACGCGCAGGCGGTGGTGGTTGGCTCGTACGCGGAGACCCGCGACGCCATCTTCATCAACGTCAAGGTGATCCAGCCGTCGACCAACCTGGTGCTGGCGGGGCATGACTACGTGCTGGCGAAAGAGGGCACGATCCGGTCGATGTTGCAGTCTTACTAAAGCACGGCCGGCCGTTGGCGCGTACAATCATCGCCTTCACCGCCATCGCGTCCGCCGTGCCATGAAAGTCGATCTCCACTGCCATTCCAATGTCTCCGACGGCGTGCTCGCACCTGCCGCGGTGGCCGCCTACGCCCGCAAGAGCGGCGTCGACGTCTGGGCGCTGACCGACCATGACGAAGTGGGCGGCATCAAGCCGGCCCGCGCCGCCGCGCGCGAGCTCGGGATGCGCTTTGTGGCCGGGGTCGAGATTTCGGTCACCTGGGCGAATGAGACGGTGCACATCGTCGGCCTGCAGGTCGACGAAGACAACGCAGGGCTGCTCGCAGGCCTGGCCGACACCCGCAACGGGCGCCAGGCGCGCGCCCGCGAGATCGCGGCCCAGTTAGCAACGGCCGGCATCCCCGGCGCCTATGAGGGCGCGCTCAACTATGTCGCCAACCCGGACCTGATGTCGCGCACCCACTTCGCGCGTTACCTGGTCGAGATCGGCGTGTGCGGCGCGACCTCGGAAGTTTTCCGCAAATACCTCACCGAAGGCAAGCCCGGCTACGTGCCGCACCGCTGGGCTACCCTGGGGCAGGCGGTCGGCTGGATCCGCGGCGCCGGCGGCATCCCGGTGATCGCCCACCCGGGCCGCTACAAGTTCAGCGATACGGCGGAGGGCGCGCTGTTCGACGAATTCCGCCAGCTCGGCGGCGCCGCCATCGAGGTGGTGACGGGCAGCCACACGCCGGACCAGTACGGCACCTATGCGGAAGTGGCGCGGCGTTATGGCTTCCTGGCCTCGCGCGGCACCGATTTCCATGCGCCGGGCGAAGCGCGGGTGGAGTTCGCGGAATTGCCGCCGCTGCCGGCGGGGGTGACGCCGGTGTGGCACGATTGGTTTTCGTAGGGTGGGCGGCTCGTGATCTGGTCCACTGGACCAGATCACCCCGCGCGTTCACATCACGTGTGGGCAGACGCAGCGAATGATCTGATGCTGGCTGAACGCGCGGGCGGGAGACCCGCCCACCCTACAACAATCCAAACCGTATGGCCGAGCCCTTGAATTTCCCACCCCATAGCCCAATCTTGGCAGCCTGATATCTTTCTGCTGCAAGAGGCTCGTCCATGAAACGCATTGTGCTGTTCCTCGCCACCAACCTGGCCGTCGTGCTGGTGGTGTCGCTCGTCCTGAACCTGCTCGGGGTGGGGCGCGCCGTCACGGGGCAGGGGATCGATGTGGGTTCCCTGGCCGTCTTCTCGCTGGTGGTTGGCTTCACCGGCTCTTTCATCTCGCTCCTGCTGAGCAAACCGATGGCCAAATGGTCCACCGGCGCGCGCGTCATCGAAACGCCTGCCAACAGCACCGAGCAGTGGCTGCTCACGACGGTGGGCAAGCTGTCCGGGCGGGCCGGCATCCGGATGCCGGAAGTCGCAGTGTACGACGGCGAGCCGAATGCCTTTGCTACCGGCGCCTTCAAGAATTCCGCGCTGGTGGCGGTGTCCACCGGCCTGCTGGCCAGCATGAACCAGGACGAAGTCGAGGCCGTGCTGGGCCACGAAGTCGCCCACATCGCCAATGGCGACATGATCACGCTGACCCTGATCCAGGGCGTGGTGAATACCTTCGTGGTGTTCCTGGCGCGCGTGGTCGGCTTCTTCGTCGACAAGGTCTTGCTGCGCAACGAAGGCCGCGGCCCGGGCATCGGCTATATGGTCACCGTGTTCGTGTGCGAGATCCTGTTCGGCATCGTCGCCTCGATCATCGTGGCCTGGTTCTCGCGCAAGCGCGAATTCCGCGCCGACGCCGGCGCTGCGAAGCTGATGGGCACCCCGGTGCCGATGCAGCACGCGCTGGCCCGCCTCGGCGGCCTCGAACCGGGCGCGCTGCCCTCGTCGATGGCCGCTTCCGGCATTTCCGGCAGCGGTGGCGGCTGGGGCGCGCTGTTCTCGACCCACCCGCCCATGGAGCAGCGCATCGCCGCGCTCCAGGCCCTGCGCCAGGCGCAAACTTAACAAGAAGGCTCCCGAATGGCCCAATACTTCCAGATCCACCCCGAGAACCCGCAGGTACGGCTGATCAAGCAGGCCGCGCAGATCATCGGCAGTGGCGGCATCGTCGCCGTACCCACCGACTCGGCGTATGCGCTGGTGTGCCGCCTCGACGACAAGAGCGCGGTCGACAAGCTGCGCCGCATCCGCGGGGTCGACGACAAGCACCACCTCACGCTGCTGGTGCACGACCTGTCCGCGCTGGCCCACTTCGCGCGCGTCGACAACACGCAGTACCGGCTGCTGAAAGCCACCATGCCGGGGCCCTACACCGTGATCCTCGAGGCGACGCGCGAAGTGCCGCGCCGCCTGTCGCACCCGTCGCGCAAGACCATCGGCCTGCGCGTGCCCGAGAACCCGATCATGCTGGCGCTGCTCGAAGAGCTGGGCGAGCCGCTGATCGGCACCACCCTGCAGCTGCCGGGCGACGACCACATGCTGTCCGATCCCGACGAAGTGCGCGAGCGCCTCGACAAGCTGATCGAGCTGGTGATCGACGGCGGCGCCGGCACGCTGGAGGCGACCACCGTGATCGACCTGACCGGCGACGCGCCGGTGCTGGTGCGCGAGGGCAGGGGCGACCCGGCCGCGTTTGGCTTGTAGTTCGATGCGCGGGCCACAACCGGCCCGCCTGCGCGATTGCCTCCTTCAGCCTGCCCTAACTGCCGGCCCTCCCGCCTCTGATAGAATCCCCCCATGGATGAACTGATTCGTAACATTGCCGTCTACGCGCTGCCCGTTCTTTTTGCGATTACCCTGCACGAAGCCGCCCACGCCTATGTCGCCCGCTATTTCGGCGACAACACTGCCTATGCCGCCGGGCGCATGACCCTGAATCCGCTGGTGCACGTCGATCTCTTTGGCACCATCGTGATTCCGATCGCGCTCTACCTGACCACCGGTTTCGTGTTCGGCTATGCCAAGCCGGTGCCGGTCGAATTCGGCAATCTGCGCAATCCGAAGCGCGACATGGCCTGGGTGGCGCTGGCCGGACCGGCTGCGAACTTCATCATGGCGCTGATGTGGCTGATCTTCGCGGTGCTGCTGGTGGCCTTCAACGTGAGCGAGGAATTCCTGCACAAGGTGGCGCAGGCCGGCCTGATCGCCAACCTCCTGATGTTCGCCTTTAACCTGCTCCCGATCCCGCCCCTCGACGGCGGCCGCGTCCTGACCAGCATGCTGCCCAACGCGCTGGCCTACAAGTTCGCGCGGATCGAGCCCTATGGCTTCTTCATCGTGCTGGGGCTGCTGTTCTTCAACCTGCTGTCCTTCTGGGTCGGCCCGGTCATGATGCTGGGCCGTATGCTGCTGCAGCTGATCGCTTCGCCACTGACGCTGCTGCTGACGTGAACCCGATGATGAAGTTGCCCGATTCGCTGCCGGTCTCGCCCTGGGTGGCGCGCTTCGCGCCCCTGGTGCGAGAGGGCGAAGTGCTCGACCTGGCCTGCGGCGCCGGGCGCCATACCCGCCTGTTCGCCGCGCGCGGCCTGCCCGTGCTGGCGCTGGACCGCAATGGCGAGCACCTTGCGTCGCTCGCAGGCCCGAACGTCACCACGCTGCTGCACGACCTCGAGCTTGAAGACGCCGTGTGGCCCTTCGCAGCCGGCCGCTTCGCCGCGATCGTCGTCACCAACTACCTGCACCGCCCCTTGTTCGCCGACCTGGCGCGCAGCCTGCGGCCGGACGGCATCCTGATCTATGAAACCTTCGCGCAGGGGAACCAGGTATTCGGCAAGCCGTCGAACCCGGATTTCCTGCTCGCGCCCGGCGAACTGCTGGCGCTGGCGGCGAATGGCGGGCTGCAGGTGCTGGCCTATGAAGACGGCCACGTCGAGCGCCCGCATCCGGCCCAGGTCCAGCGCCTGTGCGCGGCGGGCCCGGCCTTCGCCAAAACCGAAGCCAGGCTCGACCATAATGTGGCCGTGAAATGAACCATATTGGCGGGCGATCCGCTACAATCAGACTTTTATTTACTCAGTGGCACGGTCAACGCATATGATTAAGGGAAGTATCGTAGCAATCGTCACCCCGATGTTCGAGGACGGCAGTCTTGACCGCGATTCCCTGCGCAAGCTGCTCGACTGGCATATCGCGGAAGGCACCGATGGCATCGTCATCGTCGGCACCACCGGCGAGTCGGCCACCGTGTCCCCCGAAGAGCATGGCGAACTGATCAAGCTGGCGGTGGAACACGTCGCCGGCCGCATCCCCGTCATCGCCGGCGCGGGCGCCAATTCGACGGTCGAGGCCATCGCATTGACCCGCCACGCGAAAGCAGTCGGCGCCGATGCGACCCTGCAGGTGGTCCCTTACTACAACCGCCCGACCCAGGAAGGCATGTACCGCCACTTCAAGGCCATCGCCGAAGCGGTGGACCTGCCGGTCATCCTGTACAACGTGCCGGGCCGCACCGTGGCCGACATGAGCAACGAGACGGTCGCGCGCCTGGCGGCGATCGACAACATCATCGGCATCAAGGACGCGACCGGCAACGTCGGCCGCGGCATCGAACTGCTGCGCATGGTGGACAAGTCGTTCGCCGTGTATTCGGGCGACGACCCGACCGCGATGGCGCTGATGTTCTGCGGCGCCGCCGGCAACATCTCCGTCACCGCCAACGTCGCCCCGCGCGCCATGCACGAACTGTGCGCGGCTGCGATGGCAGGCGACATCGCGCGCGCCGTCGAGATCAACAACCGCGTGCTCGACCTGCATGCCAGGTTGTTCGTCGAGCCGAATCCGGTCCCGGTCAAGTGGGCACTCGCCGAGATGGGCAAGATCCCGTCCGGCCTGCGCCTGCCGCTGGCGCCGCTCTCCAGCCCTTTCCACGATACCGTGCGCACCGCACTGGCCCAGGCGGGCCTCATCCAGTCCTGATCCCGCAAGGGTTCCGGTTCCCAGCAACTGACATCGAACGACATGACTATTCGCACCAATAAGAACTTGAACCCGGCGCAACTGGTTTCCGCGCCTGCCGCCGTCCGCGTGCTGACGCTTTCCGCGATCGCCCTGAGCCTGGCGGCCTGCACCACCGTCTTCGAATCGGACAAGGTCGACTACCGCGGCGCCAAGAAGGCAGCCGCGCTGGAAGTCCCGCCGGACCTGACCGCCCTGCAGCGCGACAACCGCTACGCCGTCCCTGACGGCAAGGGCGTCGCTACCGCTTCCAGCTTCCAGCAACAGCAGCGCGGCGCAGTCGCCGCCCAGGGCGTTACCCCAGTCGCCGGCTCGATGGACACGATCGGCCCGGTCTCGACCGACGCCGTCAGCATCCAGCGTAACGGCGACCAGCGCTGGCTAGTGGTCAAGCAGACCCCGGAACAACTGTGGCCGCAGCTGCGCCAGTTCTGGGAAAACCAGGGCTTTGCCGTCGAAACCGAATCGGCAACGACCGGCACCATGGAAACCAACTGGGTCGAGAACCGCTCGAAGATCCCGCAGGACTTCATCCGCAACGCGCTGGGCCGCGTCTTTGACCGCGCCTATTCGACTGGCGAGCGGGACAAGTTCCGCACCCGCCTCGAGCGCCTGCCAGACGGCTCGACCGAGATCTATGTGAGCCATCGCGGCGCCGAAGAAGTGCTGAGCGGCTCGTCCAAGGAAACCACCGTCTGGACCACCCGTCCGAACGACCCGGGCCTGGAATCGCAGTTCCTGGGCCGCCTGGTGGCCCAGCTGACCGGCGTCAAGGAAACCAAGGCTGCCGAAGGCATGGTCGCCAACGCACCGGTGGCAACCCAGCACGCCACGCTGGTGGGCTCGGCCGTGCAACTGGACGAAGGCTTCGACCGCGCCTGGCGCCGTGTCGGCCTGGCGCTCGACCGCGTCGGCTTCACCGTCGAAGACCGCGACCGCGTGCAGGGCGTGTACTTCGTGCGCTACGTCGATCCGGATGCCGCCAACAAGGAAGGCTTCTTCAAGAAGCTGTTCACCTTCGGCAGCGCGGAAGAAAAAGCCAAGGAAGCCCAGCGCTATCGCGTGCTGGTCAAGGGCGCGCAGGGCGCCTCGACCAGTGAAGTCACCGTGCAGGCCAATGACGGCAAGTCGGATACCGGCGCGACCGGCGCGAAGATCCTGAAGCTGCTGGCGGATGAGCTGAAGTAATCAGCTTCACGCTGAAACGGAAAACCGGCCCTGGTGGCCGGTTTTTTTACGCGCCCGATATAGAAAACTGGACCTGCTGCAGAACCCCGTCAATTAGTGAGAAACGTAGCGTGGGCGGGTCTCCCGCCCACGCGGTGATAGGTATCGCGGGAAAACCGCACCGCGTCCGTGCTACCGCTTGGTTGAACGCGCGGGCGTAATTCCGGGCATTGCCCGAAATTACCCTGCCCACCCTACGAGTACGCGACCGATCTTTGGTGATCGGCATTTACTCCTTGTCCGCCCTGGAGCAGCCGGTTAAGGTATCCACAAAAACCCCCAGGCGTAAAAAAACCGGCCCGAAGGCCGGTTCTTCTTAACCAGATAAATCTGATTACTTGGTTGCAGCGTCAGCAGCTTGCGAAGCAGCGTTCGAAGCGGCAGCAGCAGCGTCGGCAGCGTTCGAAGCGGCCATCGAAGCAGCAGCAGCAGCGTCAGCAGCAGGAGCAGCGACGGTTGCGTCGGTAGCAGCTGGAGCGACGACGGTGGTGTCGGTGGTTGCAGCAGGCGCTTCAACAGCAGCCGGAGCGACTGGAGCAGCTTCTTCTTTCTTGCTGCAAGCAGCCAGAGCAACAGCCATCAGGGAAACGATCAGCAGGGATTTTTTCATGATTTTCCTTAATATTTCAAAAGTAAGTACTGCTTGTTTGAATAATAATTACCGGTAATTATTGCTCAGAGGAATTCTCGTGCTTTCATAGAAAGCAAGACTGCCAGATAGGCAACGGAACCTTCCTGACCCGATATTATAGCCAAATTTACTTAATCGCAATAGCGAACTCATGCTCTGGCGAAAGTATTTTGCGCTTTAATAAGCTTCATATTGTTACAAGTTGCAACCGGCAAGCCCAGCGACTACTGATAACTGCCTTATAACGCCTGGAGACCCGTTTTGGTTGACTGCAATGTGCTACGAGATTCGTCCCAGATTGCATCAAAACGATGGCGCGGCAGGTCGACTGCCCCGAGTGCGTCGAAAGCGGCCTCGCCACGCATGTGGTCGCTATGAAAACGCCGCACGACATGCAGGTCGTCCGCGATGCAGAACGAATCTGTCAGGTTGTGCAGCGCCCTTGGCGTAACCCGGCATTCGGCGCGGTGGCTGAAATCGCGTAGCAGGCGGAGGAAACGCGCATAGTGGCGCTCGATGTGCGCAGGCGAGTGCATCGCGAGGCGCAGCACGCCGCCACGCGCGAAGAAGGCGCGCAGTGCCGCATCGGCCTCGCTCGACCCCAACGAAAAAACCTCGAAGTCCGGATCGAACAGGTCCAGGCGCATGCGCGCAGCCGCCAGGCAGGCGCGCCACTGCGCGTCGAACTCGGCGCGGGTATCGAAACGCAGCGTACGTGCTTCCTGCATGGTTCCTCCGGGGATTTTCTTAGCCCAGCTCGACCCAGCCGTCCTGGTACCAGGTGTACAGCGCTTCGAGCACATCGTCGGTGGCGCCTTCGAGCTGAGCGCCGGCCAGCCGGCGCTCGTTGGCCAGGACGTCCAGCACGGCCTTGTCGGCACGGCCCACGGCGAACGACTCGCCATTGATGAAGACGTTCTTGCCGCGGTAGAGCATCAGGGTCTTGCTCGACAGTTTCAAGCCCTTCTTCGCGGCCTGTTCCATGAAGCGGCCGACCACTAGCGGCTTGGCCGGGGCGGTGAAGAACACGTTGTGCTTCGGCTCGGACAGGTATTCGCCCAGGAAGATCGCGACGTCTTCTTCGTCCCAGCGTACCTTGTTCAGTTCCTCGAGGACGGTCGACAGCATCTCGCGCGGGATCTCGGCCGGATTTTTCGCCGGCTGCAGGTCCGGATCGGCATAGCGGCCCGGCAGGTCGATCGAGTCGGCCATGAACTGCAGGAAAGCTTCGCCGATTTCCTGGTAGCCCGGCGAACGGAAGCCGATCGAATAGGTCATGCATTCACCTTCGGCGATGCCGTCGTGCGCGTAGTGCGGCGGCAGGTAGAGCATGTCGCCTGGCTCCAGCACGTATTCTTCGTCGGCCTCGAAGTTGGCGAGGATCTTCAGCGGCAGGCCCTCGACCAGGTCCAGGTTTTGCTGGGCGCTGATGCGCCAGCGCCGCTTGCCGTGCGCCTGCAGCAGGAACACGTCATAGGAATCGAAGTGCGGGCCGACGCCGGCGCCATCGGTGGCGTAGCTGATCATCAGGTCGTCGAGGCGGGCGTCAGGGATGAAGCGGAACTGGCGCAGCAGTTCTTCGGCCCGTTCGTCGTAGAGGTTGGCGCCCTGGACCAGCATGGTCCATTCGCGTTCGGTGCGCGCCGGCAGTTCGGTGAGGGGACCGTGCTGCATGTTCCACTGGCCGTCGCGTTGCGTGACCAGGCGCGACTCGACGTAATTCTCGCGCGCGAGCTCGGCCAGTTTCTCGAATTTGAGCAGCGGCTTGAAGCCGGGGATGGCCTGGCGGATCAGCAGCGGCTTCTTGTGCCAGTAGTCGCGCAGGAACTGGGCGGGAGTGATATTCCCTAGGAGCTGTAATTTTTTCATGCGTCATTATAACCAGCCAGACCGAGGCGACGCCCGGGCAAAGGTTATAATCCTAGCCTTACAATGAAAGGAATCGCGATGAAGATTGCCAAGAATACGGTCGTGACGGTGAACTACAAGCTGTCGGACGCCCAGAACAACCTGATCGAAGAAGGTTCCCAGCCAATGGTCTACCTGCACGGCGGCTACGAGAACACGCTGCCCAAGATCGAAGAAGAACTCGACGGCAAGGAAGCTGGCTATTCGTCGACGATCCAGGTCGAGCCGGACGACGCATTCGGCGACTACGATCCTGCCCTGGTAAAGGTCGAAGACCGCAAGCGCCTGCCTGAGCCGCTCGAAGTCGGCATGCAGTTCGAAGGCGTGGCAGATGGCGAGGACGAAGAACCGACCATCTTCACCGTGACCGACATCGCCGACGACAAGGTCGTCCTCGACGGCAACCACCCGCTGGCCGGCATGGCACTGCGCTTCGAACTCGAAGTAGTCGAAGTGCGCGCCGCATCGGACGAAGAAATCGCCCACGGCCACGTGCATGGCGCGCATGGCCACCATCATGAAGAGATGGACGACAGCGACGAAGGCGACCATTTCCGTAGCCAGCCGCTGCAGTAATTTGTCTGCGCCTGCGGCTTTGTGACGCCGCGGGTATGCGTGTAAATTGGGTCCCCGCCTGCGCGGGGATGACGGTTTTGAGGCCACTGGCCCTAATGCCGATCACTTAAGAGCCGCCGGTTACTGGTAGGGTGGGCAATTTGTAATTCAGGGCATTGCCCTGAATTACCTTGCCCACGCGTTCAAACTACGGTGCTGCAGCCCGTGCGCCGGCTCATATTGCAACTATCACCGCGTGGGGTAATCTGGTCCGGTGGACCAGATTACAAGCCGCCCACCCTACGGTTCAGACTAATTGACTGGCATTGGGCCACTGGCCCTTGATACGTCATCGCCTCGCAGGCCGGGACCCAAGTTTGTTGAGCAGCTGAAAACGCTGATCAGCGCAGCCCTTCACCAAGGCTGAACACATTCTTCCCCTCATCCGCCACCCGCACTTCCACTGCGTGCGCCCCGACGGACAAATGCCCCACATTGCCGCGCCACTCGATCGCCGGCTTCGCATCCTTTGGCAGCCCGGCGCTGTCGACCAGCAGCACCTGTCCCTTGAACTTCGCTGCATGCATCTGCACCTGGCGGCGCGTGTCCGCAAACCCGTCATGCCCGGAGGGTGCGCGCTGCAGCAGGGCGCGCAGGCCATTGGCCGGCTGCAGCAGCGGCAGCATGTTCCCCTCCGAGAACAGCACCACCGCATGCACCTTGTCCTGCTTCGCGATCGCGAACAGGCGGTTCAGCCAGAAGCGGTTGGCCACCGCCCGGTCTTCGTATTCGCTGTTGCGCCCCGCCGCCGGCAAGTAGTGGTTGTTCGCCGCCGGCAGGTTGATGGTGGCATACAGCACCTTGTCGACCTGCCAGTGCGTGTTCTCGGCATAGCTGCGAAAGCGCGGGCTGCTCGACAGGCGCGTTAGCGGCAGCCTTTCCTTGCCGAGCGATTCCGGCTCGCCGTAGAACAGTTCGCGCAGGCGGTTCAGGCGCTCGATGGCATTGGTGCGCCCCAGCGAGTTGCGGCATCCGGTCCAGTCGCTGCCGGTGAGTGAGACGATGACCGGCCGGCTGGCCTTGTCGAACAAATCGCGCCGTTTCTGGAATACGCGGTCGCCGCAGGGCTCCTGCGGACCTTTGATGCCGGTGACGACCAGGAAGGCAAGGTCTTCGTCCTTCGCATTATCCAGCACTTCCTTCAGCGCCGCCTCGCCGTCGATCGCGGCGCGGTGGCCGACCACGGCGAAATGGTGGGCCTGCTCGTCCTTCTCCTTCTCCTTCTCCTTCTTCTTGTCGCGCCCACCGGCGGACATGGCCGGCGCTGCGGCAAGGGCGGCCGCAAGCAGCACAGCAAGGAGGAGGGGACGGCGCGCCGGCATCAGGCGGCGAGCCGTTTCAGCTCGTACAGCCGTTCGAGCGCTTCGCGCGGCGTGAGGGCATCCGGGTCGATCGCGGCAAGGGCATCACGCAGCCCGTCGTCGAAGGCTGCGCCGGTCGCTGGAGCCTCATCGACTTCATCATGCGGCGCCTCGCTCCCGATCGCGAACAGGTCGAGCTGCGGTGTCGCATCCAGCGCCTGCGATTCGAGGCGCGCCAGGTGCTTGCGCGCGGCCTTGATCACGGCAGGAGGGACACCGGCCAGCTGCGCCACCTGCAAACCATAGCTTTGCGAAGCCGGGCCGTCCTGCACCGCGTGCAGGAACACGATGTTGTCCTTGTGCTCGACCGCCGACAGGTGCACGTTGACCGCGCTCGGATGCGTCTCCGGCAGCTGGGTCAGTTCGAAATAGTGGGTCGCGAACAGCGTGAAGCTGCGGCTGGTGTCGATCAGGTGGCGCGCGATCGCCCACGCCAGCGCCAGGCCGTCGAAGGTCGATGTGCCGCGGCCGACTTCGTCCATCAGCACCAGGGAATTCTCGGTAGCGCCATTGAGGATCGCGGCCGATTCGGTCATCTCGACCATGAAGGTCGAACGGCCGTTGGCCAGGTCGTCGCTGGCGCCGATGCGGGTGAAAATGCGGTCGATCGGGCCGATCGTGGCACTGGTGGCCGGCACATAGCTGCCGACATAGGCGAGTAGGGTGATCAAGGCAACCTGGCGCATGAAGGTCGATTTACCGCCCATGTTCGGGCCGGTGATCAGGAGCAGGCGGCGGTCGTTCGACAAGCGGCAATCGTTGGCGATGAAGCGCTCGATCTGGTTTTCCACCACTGGGTGGCGGCCTTCGACGATGCTCAAGCACGGCTCGTCCACCAGCTGTGGCGCGCACCAGTTGTTGCGCACCGCGTGGCTGGTCAGCGCCACCAGGGTATCGAGCTGCGCCAGCCCATTCGCGATCGACTGCAGGCAGCCGATGAAGGGTGCCAGGTCGGCCAGGAGCTGGTCGTACAGCATCTTCTCGCGCGCCAGCGCGCGGTCCTGCGCCGACAGCGCCTTGTCTTCGAAGGCCTTGAGTTCCGGCGTGATGTAGCGCTCGGCGTTCTTGAGCGTCTGGCGGCGGCGGTAGTCGTCCGGCACCTTGTCGGTCTGGCCGTTGGTGACTTCGATGTAGAAGCCGTGTACCCGATTGTATTCGACGCGCAGGTTGCTGATGCCGGTGCGGGCGCGCTCGCGCGTTTCCAGGTCGACCAGGAACTGGCCGGCGTTCTCGGACAGCGCGCGCAGCTCATCGAGTTCGGCGTCGAAGCCGCGCGCGAACACCCCGCCGTCGCGTACCATCGTGCTCGGTTCTTCCATCACCGCGCGCGTCAGGAGGTCCACGCAGGCCTCCGGCGTGGCCAGCAGTTCGTGGATCTCGCCCAGCAGGCTGGTAGGGCCCGGGATGAAGCAGCGCGCGACCTGCTGGCGCAGGGCCGGCAGTTGCTTCAGGCCGTCGCGCAGGCAAGACAAATCGCGCGGACGCGCCGACAGCAGGGCGATGCGCGTGGTGATGCGTTCGATGTCCGGCACATTCGCCAGCGTGCTTGAGAGCGAGCCGGTAGCGTCAAGCTGGGCCAGCGCCTCGATCGCTTCGTGGCGCGAGCGCGCCACCCGTTGGTTACGCTTTGCATGGTGCAGCCAGTGGCGCAGCAGGCGCGAGCCCATCGCGGTGCGGCAGCCGTCCAGCAGCGAGAACAGGGTCGGCGCTTCCTGGCCGCGGATGGTCTCGGTCAGTTCCAGGTTGCGGCGCGTGGCAGCGTCCAGGCCGATGTATTCGTTTTCGAGTTCGCAGGCCAGGCTGTTCACGTGCTGCAGGCCGCGCCCTTGCGTCGACTGCGCATAGCGCAGCAGCGCGCCGGCCGCGCCAAAGGCGGCGCCCAGGCCGTCCGCGCCGAAGCCGGTAAGGGTGGCCACGCCCAGCTGGTCGAGCAGCGACTGGTGGCCCTTCAATACATCGAAATGCCATTCCGGCATGCGCTGGGTGTGCGCCACCGGTTCGGATTCGAACATGTCGGCGCAGTCTGCGCGCAGGATCTCGGCCGGCGCGATGCGTTCGAGTTCATGCGCCAGGCGCGCTTCGACCACACGCGCATCACCCGAGAATTCCATCAGGCGCAGGTTGCCGCTCGCGAGCGACAGCCAGGCCATGCCGACCGTGACGGTCTTGCGCTGGCTGTGCATGCACATCGCCAGCAGCGGGCGATCGGCTTTTTCCGGCAGCAGGTCGCTGTCGGTCAGGGTGCCCGGGGTGACCACGCGCACCACCTTGCGCTCGACCGGGCCCTTGGCGAGCGCCGGGTCGCCGATCTGCTCGCAGATCGCACAGGATTCGCCCAGCTTGACCAGCTTGGCCAGATAGCCGTCGAGCGAGTGGAAGGGCACGCCCGCCATCTTGATCGGGCTGCCGTTCATGGAACCGCGCGCGGTCAGCGTAATGCCTAGGACGCGTGACGCCTTCTCGGCGTCTTCGAGGAACAGCTCGTAGAAATCCCCCATGCGGTAGAACACCAGCATGGTCGGGTAATCGGCTTTGATGCGCATGTATTGCTGCATCATCGGTGTGAGCTTTTCCGCGGTGCTGTTCTTGAGGGCGGCGGCGTTGATTTCAGCTGGAACGGTGGTCATTTCTTCGATGGTCGTGCGGCAGGGCGGGGTGCAAAGCCAGGACTTGTCATTTTACCGCGATCGCGTCGCTGAGATGATTGATATCTATGCCAGCATATGTGGCTTAGCTGTGAAAGCCATCTGACGTCCCATTGCAGGACGTCAGATGGCGAAACGAGCGCGCCGGCTCGTTTCAAGTTCCACTTGTGGTCGGACGGAGATATCGGCGCCCGCTCCTGCAGCGGCAGCTCGATAAGTTCTGGCCGGCTACGTGAGCGTCCAGCTCACTTGCATAGCACCGTGGCCGTTACCTTCCCACCGGCGTCCCCGCGCTTTTTAAGATCGCACCGCGTTGCCTTCGCACTGAGCCGGTACCAGCGCACTGTCGCAGCCTCATACTTGCATGCGAGCCACTTTACGTCGTCGCGGGTGAAGCCGAAGTCTGCGTCTATCCCGCCGGGCACCCTCCTGGGGGCGCCCATCAGCTCGACTTTTTCCTCCCGCATATACACGCCTGCGTTTGTCAGGCGTGCACCTTGTTGCGTTGCTGGGCACTCGACAAGGTCGGCATGCGCTGTGCTTGCGGCCAAGGCAATCGTCAGGATCGCCGTCTTCATTCGTGAACTACAACATAGAATTGATCGGCATTATCTGCATCCTTAGAGGCACTCCCCTCGGCATGACTTTTGCCGAGCGCGAATATGGGCCGCTGTCCAACTTTCCGGCCTACCCGTTGATCCATACCTGAATGCGCATTACCTTCCCGGTCGAAACGCTGCGCCCACCAAAGCCCATGAATAGCGCTGCGTGATAGCCATGCTTGTTCGGGAATCGTGCTCTTCCGTTGCGGTCGAAAACGAAGTTGGCGATCACGGTGCGCGGATTGAGGTAGCTCAAGTCGACAACGCGTGGACCAGGACGCCAATGGCTGGTGTCCAACCCTCGTCGTCTCCTGTACCAGAGTCACGCACTCGCCGTCACGGAAGGGCTCACGCCCTTCCAAGTGTTCCACATCCCCGCGATAGATGAAGTATCCCATGATGCCTCCTCAATGTAAGGAGGTCATTTTTAGGCTGCTGGGTTAAGATAAGTTGGCAAGGGTCAACGGCCAGCTTCAGACAGATCAAATCTGGGCGCTCCTGAGGGATAGGGTCGGGTCTGACATCTGAATACAAGGTCAGCGATCATGTCCAAGCGTCGGCTGCGCTCTATCGCTATTTTGATGATTCCGACAACTTGCGCGTTTATGGATGCGAACAGCCACTCCGTTGAGGCCGTGTCTAAAGTCAGACCTGACCCTGGCTCCCTTTTCCCCAGCTGTTCGAAGCACGGCTTATCACCATGCACGGAAACAAGATACTGTTGAAGGGCGAGGAGCGCCTCCAGGGGGACTCCGGGCCGGCGTTCGTTCAAGAGTGGTCAGCGGTAGTGGGCTAGGCGAAACACGGTTCACAAACCCAGGTCTTGCTCCTGCACCCGCATCCTCATACACTTGCTCGTCCCGACTGTCCGCAATCGGCCTATTGTGTTGAAAAACTCTCTGGCAAGAGTGAGATCGGCGGGCTTGTACATAAGCTTTCCGAATTTAAGTACAAACTATACCTGCTGAAGCTGAGCTAGCTCGTCTTTAGGTTTCCGATATGCGCTAGTGGGGCTAGCTTCCTGGC
>NZ_JABAIV010000019.1 GCF_013003915.1 Telluria aromaticivorans | reverse complement strand
TTGCGCCGATGATAGTGCTGCAACCAGTGTGAAAGTAGGTTATCGTCAGGCTAGTTATAAAGAAAAAGCCCGCTAGTGAACTAGCGGGCTTTTTTTCGTCTTGATCAAAACCCCACCAGGGCACGAATCCGCAACGCGGATCCGGCGGTGGGGTTTTTTGCTTTGTGCAAAGCAGAGCCCACTCGCTCGGATCCACACCGTGGATCCTCACCTGGGTGCGATTTTTTGCGTTTGGGCGAAGACCCCACTGTAAAAATGTGCACATGACAGCCGGCGCCACACCAGCGCGATGACCGTCCCGATCTCTCAAGCAGGGCGTGAGGGCATTCCTACATTTCCGCGAAACCTTCTCCTATACAGACCTTCACCAGCTGCGCGCATGATCGACCCATTGGTTCAGCACGCAGAGGAGCGATCATGAAATCCAAAGAGAAGGTCAAAGGCGGGGACAATCGTGCCCGGGGCATTCACAAGCCGAAGGTCATGACGGTTGCAGAGGGCAGCCTGCAGAGCAGGGCGCCCGGCTATGTCATGCCTGGCGGCGCGGATACGCTGTTTCCGAAAGCGAATTTGGGCTCGATGCAGGCCGACCTGAACCGCGGCACCCGCAACGGCGTGGGCACCCAGCACGGCGCATGGAGTGCGCGCCAGCAGGCGCAGCGCATGCAGGCGCGTGGTGAACAGGATCGTCTTGGCCAGATCCAGCAGTCTAACGGCATGGAACAGCAGCAGTCCGCTGGTTCCCTGCAGTCCTCATCGGGCAACTCCGGTTCGCGGCAATCTGGCCTCGAGGCCGCGCCGCAGGACGGTGCCGATCAGTCCGCCTCCGACTACGCTAGCAAGCCCAGCCGCAAAGCACCGCGCTCCTGACCCGGGCGCCTTGCGCATCTGAACCCGGACCCGTTCCGGGTTTTTTTACGCCTGTCCGTTTGCCTTGCTAATCACCCGTGCACAGGAAATTTGCACCGCAGGCCCTGCAGGCACAGCCTGTGCAGGCAGTCCACGGCACACCGGCGCTGCCCTGCGTGCAAAACTGGGGCACAATGCGGCTGTGATCCTTGCCATTTCAACCACGACGGGAACAGAATGAACGAACAGGTTGCACGCGATGTCGTCCTGGTACGCGCCATCGAATCCGCGGACGCGAAACACGAGGTCCTGAGCGACGAGGACCGCAAGTATGCAAGCCGCAGTGCGAAAGAGCTGGCCGCCTGGCAGGCCGCTGACAGCAAGACTGCGGTCACCTCCCACCATTTCCTGCAACAGCGCTCCGAGCAGATCCTGAAACGCCTTGGCGAACGCACTCCGGCGTTTGGCGCCTTCGCCCGCCGCAAGCTCGGGCTGTCCGGGATCTGGCTGGCCCTGCCATTCCTGGCACTGGTGAGCGGCGCCGCCATCGACCGGATCGCCGACCCGCACCGCGTCGACCTGCTGTCCGCGCCTTTCCTCGTCATCATCGGATGGAACCTGCTGGTGTATTTGTTCCTGCTGGTGTGGGCGCTCGTTCCCGGCAAACGCCACGGCTGGGCAGGGCCGAACCTGCTGCGGCGCCTCAGCGTCGGCAAGGCTGTGCTGCCACGCAAGCTGCCGGGACCCCTGGCCAATGGCGTCACCGCCTTCATGGGCGATTGGGCCGCGCTGAGCGAACCACTTGCCCGCGCGCGCCTGAGCCGCACCATCCATCTCGCAGCTGCATGTTTCGCGCTTGGCGCCATCGCCTCGCTGTATGCCCGCGGCCTGCTCACCCAATATGTGGTCGGATGGGAGAGCACTTTCCTCGCCGGCCGCGATGTCCACACCCTGCTGTCCTGGCTCTTCATGCCGTCCATGAGCATCTTCCCCTTCCTGCAGGGTTTCTCGCTGACTGAAATCGAACTGCTCCGGTTCGGGCGTGCGGTGTCGACCGCGAGCGGCGAGCGCTGGGTCCACCTGTACGGCGCGACCTTGCTGCTGCTTGTCGTGTTGCCCCGTCTTTTACTGGCCGCAGTCGCCGCATGGCGTGCGCGCCGCCTGTCGCGCGACTTCCCGCTCGACCTCGACCAGCCGTACTACCGCAAGCTGGCCGACAGCATCGGCGCCGGCAGTCCCGCGCTGCTGCGCGTCTTCCCCTACAGTTATACCCTCGACGAGGCGCGTGACCGTGGCCTGTGGGCGATCGCCGCCGCAGCGCTCGGGGGCCAGGCGCGGGTCCAGTTACGCCCGGCGATCAGCTACGGTATCGATGCAAAGGAGGCGCTGCAGGACACGGTCCTCGACGAACCCGGCGTCACCGTCACCGCAGTCCTGTTCAGCCTCGCAGCCACGCCCGAGAACGAAAACCACGGCGCCATCCTCGACTACCTGGCCAAGCGGGTACGGCGCGGCGTCGCCGTGCTGGTCGACGAATCCGCCTTTATCGAGCGCGCCGGCGAGAAGCCCGACCATGCGACGCGCCTCGCCGAGCGGGTCGCCTTATGGCGCCAGTTCTGCAGCTTCCACGGCACCTCGGCCACCTTCGTCAACCTGGTCCAGCCCGACAAATACCCGGTCGAACTCGGCGCCGGGCTGGCCCTGCCGGAGCTGCGATGAACGAAGCTCCCGTCAAGATCCAGTTCGCGCTCGTCTCGCACACCAACAACGGCAAGACCACGCTGGCCCGCACGCTCGTGGGCACCGATGTCGGCGAAGTGCGCGACGCCGCCCACGTGACCCAATTCTCCGAAGCCCACCTGCTGCAGTCGAGCGAAGCGGGCGACACCCTCGTGCTGTGGGATACGCCGGGTTTTGGCGACTCGGTGCGCCTGCTCAAGCGCCTGTCGATGGCGGGCAACCCGATCGGCTGGTTCCTGCGCGAGGTGTTCGACCGCTACCGCGACCGCCCGTTCTGGCTCAGCCAGCAGGCGCTGCGCGCGGCCAAGGAAGAAGCCGACGTCGTGCTTTATCTCGTCAACTCGTCGGAGTCGCCGCAAGATGCCGGCTACCTGCCGCCGGAGATGAAGATCCTCGAGTGGCTCGGCAAGCCGGTGGCCGTGCTGCTCAACCAGATGGGGCCACCGCGGCCCGGTTCCGAGGAGTCGGCCGAGCAGGGACGCTGGAAACAGCACCTCGCGCAGTTCCCGGCCGTACGGGAAGTCCTGCCCCTGGACGCCTTCGCCCGCTGCTGGGTGCACGAGCATGTGTTCTACGAGGCGATCGGCAAGCTGATCGAGCCCGATAAACAGGCGGGCTATGCGCGCGTGCTGGCGGCGTGGGAGGCTGCGAACCAGCAGCGTTACCGTAACGCGCTGCGCCTGGTGGCGGAACTGCTGGCGGTTGCGGCGCGCGACCAGCAAGAGGTCGCCGGCGAGGGCAAGGGCCTGCTGAAGTCGGCCCTGAAAGCGGTTGGACTGGGCAAGGACGAGCAGAAGCGGCAGGAATTGGCGATGGCCGCGCTGGTGCAGCGCCTCAACGATGAAATCGGTACGACCACGGCGCGCATGCTGGTCCTGCACCGGCTCGATCCCGGGGAGGCAGGCGCCATCAACGCGCGTGTGCGGGAAAATTTCGCCGTGCGCGCACCGGTCGACAAGGCGCAAGCGGGCTTGCTGGGCGCCGTCGTGTCGGGCGCCGCGACCGGGCTGTCGGCCGACCTGATGGCGGGCGGCCTGACGCTCGGCGGCGGCGCGCTGCTCGGGGCGATCGTCGGCGCCCTGACGATGGCGGGCGCCGCCTGGGGTTTCAATGTCGGCACCGACCGCAACCAGCACACCGTGCAGTTTGCAGATGCCTTCCTCCAGACCCTGCTGACCGGCGGGCTGCTGCGCTACCTCGCGGTGGCGCATTTCGGGCGCGGCCGCGGCAATTATGTCGAGAGCGAGGCGCCGCCGTTCTGGCAGGCCGAAGTCGAACGGGCTGTCGGTGCGCATGTGGGCGACCTGCCGGCGCTATGGCGCGCGCTGCGTGCGGCGCCGGACCTGGGCGCCGCCGTCGCGATGGCGGAAGGGGCCATCACCCCGGCTGCGGACGCGGTGCTCGCGCAGCTGTATCCGGCAGCGGCGCTACCGGTGCCGGCATCGCCTGCACTGGAACCGGTACCGGTTACTGAAACTGGTACTGCGCGCTGAAGCCGAGCATCCAGTTGCGGCCCGGCGCAGCTTCGTAGTAGCGCCGGTTTGATTCCGCCACGATCACCGAGCCGACGATATCGCGATCGAGCAGGTTGTTCACGCGGAGGTATTCCTTGAGCCTCCAGCGGCCGACCTGCTGGCGCGCCTGAAGCCGCGCGTTGAGCATGCCGTACCCCGGCGCAGGTACCGCCGTGTTGGCATCGTCAGGATGGATCTTGCTGCTGGCCTGCGCTTCGAGCGCGGCATTGATCTGGCCGTCCCGCGCAGTCCAGCCCAGCTCAGAAAACATGCTGGCGCGCGGCACGCCGGGCAGGCGGTTCCCCTGCGGGATGGCGCCGAAGCCGTCGTCGTAGATGGCGCGCAGCAGGTTGGCCGCGACCAGCGTGTTCCAGCCGCCGGCGAAGGTCGAGGCAACCGACAGCTCGACGCCCTGGCGCAAGGTGCGCCCTGCATTCCGGTAGCTCGTGCGTCCGCCGCTCGAGGCATCGACAACCAGCTCGTCGCGGGTGCGGGCCTGGAACAGTGCGATATCCGCCCGCGTATGGGCGCCGAACATCGACTTGGCGCCGACTTCGAGATGGACGCTGCGGCTCGGCGTGAGGCCGAAATTGAATCCCGCACCGGTCGCCGAGTAGAACAGTTCGTTGAGCGTCGGCGTCTCGAAGCCGCGCGCCGCACTCGCATACACGTTCAGCGAAGGCGAAATCTTGCGCAGCACGCCGAGCACCGGCGCCGTGCCGTTGTAGGAAGTGCCGCCGCTGTCGTCGCCATTCGCAGCGAAGCGGTCGCTCACGCCGACCTTCAGGCGCGTGTGACGCAGGCCGCCGGTCAGCACCCAGGCGCCGGATTCCCACTGCGCCTGGATATAAGGATCGATGCTCGTGAGGCGATTGTCCTCGTCGCGGCGCAGCCGGCCTTTCACGCCGAAACCGGTGCTGTCGAAATTCTCGAAGCCCTGACGCGCGTCTTCCGAATCCGCATATTCGACACCGAAGGTCGTGCGCAGCGTTCCTGCACCCAGGGCGCGCACGTCCTGCCAGTTGACGTCGACGCCACGGAAGTCGCGGTCGAAGTCGATCACGCCGCCCGAGTGGGTAGGGGGCTGCTGGAAGGCGCGCGAGAACGACTGGTACTGGATCACGCGGCGGTTGCCGCCATACACCGTCAACTGCAGGCGATGAGGACCGAAGCGCTGCTGCCAGTTCAGGCCGAGCTGCTGGTGATCGATGCTCTTGCGGGTGTCATAGCGTTCCGCGAAGGTGCGCTGCGGCGTTTGTGCATCCGTCGTGTCGATCTCGCCCGCGCGCGGATCACGCTCAAAGGTCTGCCAGGTGACGCCGAGCGGATCCTGGGTGTCATCTTGCTCGAGCGAATTCGCCACGATGGTCAGCTTGCCGTCGCGACCAGTGGGTAGCGTCAGCTTGGCATAGGCCTGGTCGCGCGTCGCGGCGCTATGGTCGCGGTAGCCGTCCGTTTCGAAGCGCGAGGCATCGATCACATATCCGATTGCTCCCGCCTTGCCCTGCGCATTAACGTCGGTCTTGCGCAGGCCGTCGCTGCCGGCAGTGGTCGCGAGCTCGACCCTTGGGGCGCCTTCGCCGTCCCGTGTAAACAGCTGGATCACGCCGCCCGAATGGTTCCCATACAAGGCCGAGAACGGGCCGCGCAACACTTCGATACGCTCGGCCATGTCGAGGTTGAAGGTCGCAGCCTGGCCCTGGCCGTCCGGCATCGTCGCGGGAATGCCATCCGCCACCAGGCGAACGCCCCGCACGCCGAAGGACGAACGCGCACCGAAGCCGCGCGAGGACACCTGCAAATCCTGCGCATAATTCTGGCGGTTCTGCACAACGATACCCGGCACCGTTACAAGCGATTCCGACAGGTTCACACGCGGCTGGCCCGCGCCGATGCGCTCCGCATCGACGACACTGACAGCTGCCGGGAGGTCGAAACTCTCCTGCTCGGTGCGGGAGCCGGTAACCACCACTACCGCTTGGGGCGATGCGATCGTCTGGGCAAACGCAGGGGAGGCGACGCTGGCGAGCAGGCCGGCGACGAGCGGCACAGGGGGGAGGCGGAGGGACATTGATTGTTGAGCAAAATGGACAGATTGCCATCATAACCGTAGCGTTGCCGGGATGCCGTTCCGCAGATGCGCGCGGCCGCACGAAAGGCCTTGCACAAGACCCGCGGCGTTTGCTATAGTTCGCCTCCGCTTCCGAACACTCAGCAGTAAGTGCTGATGTGGGGACTGAAAACGTTAACGTAATCAAGTAGTTACGCTAATGAAGTCCGCAGAGAAATCTGCAACGAAGCAAAAAACAGGATTGACGAGCAACGCGAAT
>NZ_JABAIV010000018.1 GCF_013003915.1 Telluria aromaticivorans | reverse complement strand
TTTTTGTGAACATTTGATAATTTAAGTAATCAAGAACCGAAGCTCTTGGCACCTTCATCAAACGCCCACACTTATCGACTGTAAATTTTTAAAGAACGGTATTCGGTACTGCCTTGCTGCACTTGACGAAGCGTTGTGTTCGTCAGCAGCAGGAGAGCGATTATGCAGTGTTTCGCGTTGCTCGTCAACTCCCTCTTTTCCTTCGCTGCGCTGCCTGGAAGGCTGCTTGTGCGTCGGAGGAGCAGAACTATAACAAATACTCACCATTGCCGCAAGCCGTGAAATTTAGTTGTCCTGGCTTCTTGCTCACGGAGTGGTATAGCGGAATTCTATCGAATTGTTAGAAATAATTTACTTATGCTATTGAACATGAATCCGTATCATTTACCCAGATCGATAAGGGAGCGGGTCATGGCAGCAGCAGCGAAGAAACTGAGTCAGGTCGGAACCCACATGGCGATCGCGTTCGTCATCGCCTACAGCGTGACAGGGTCCATCGTGTTCGGTGGACTGGCGATCATTGTCGAGCCGGTGATCAATGTGGTCCTGCTGCCCTTCCACGAGAAAATGTGGGCCCGCGCCCGGCTTGATCGCGGGGCTGCGCACGGCGGATTGGCGCTCCTCGCCGGGGAGAAAGTGAGCCAGGCCAGCTTGCACGCCGGGGTTGCATTCGCTGTCATGTACGCGGCGACCGGCTCCGCGGTGCTCGGTGGCGTCGCCGCGATCCTCGAACCGGTGTGCAATGTAATCCTGCTACCGCTGCATGACCGCGCGTGGGATGCGCTGGGCACACGCCAATTCGCTGCCGTCTAAAGCGATAACCGGGTCAGGCGTTTCGGATTGCTGCCAGCGCCCACCGGTAACCAACGCGCTCCTGCTCCATGCGCAGCCGCTCTCCGTGGATGTTGTCACATAGTTCAATAAACAGCTGATGCTCCGCATCCGTCAGTCGACCAAGCTCGCCGGTATAGCGCTTGTCGGGATCTTCCTGGCCCCATAGCCGCGCATGCACATGCAAGGTCTGGGCGTCCATTAGCAGCGAGCGCACGTGCGGCAAGTTCGCGCGCAGGCGGTCCAGGATCGCAAAGCCGTGGGTGTCGATATCGCCCCAATACAGCAGCTCCCGGTCGTGCAGCCAGCCGGTCTGTGCAAGCCGGTCGATTCCATAGCCGCCGCCAAATACCACCATCCCTGACCGCACCGGGGGGAACGCGAGCGCATTGACCTCGTTCTCGGTAACGAATACCCGTTCTACCCGGGTATCGAGCGTCGCGAACTGGGCTACCGGCACAGTCAGGTCCGACAGGCCTCCGATGAAATGGCCGGGATCAAGCATGCGAAAGCGGATCAGCGCGGGCTTGGACACCAATCCGAACCGGGTTTCGAACTGGCCAACGCCACTGGTATTCGCCAACATTGCCCCAGCCGGCAAGACCTGGTCGAGCAGTTCCGTGAGCAGGCCCCTGCGCGATTCGATAAACTTGGTGTCGACGCCCTCGATGTCGAGCTGGCGCAGATAGATACCCGGTAGCGGATGCGCGACGAACCAGTGCAATACCGCGAGGACACGCTCCCATGCGTCGGCATGGTCCAGCAGCTTGAGTGGCTGGCTGCCTAACCAGGCACGCAAAGCGGGGAAAGCTTCCAGGGTCGCGCCTGCGAGACGGTCGAAAAGCCGGGCATCCGCCGCGCGCCCGATCATGCGCAACGCATCTTCTACAGACGGAATCACTGCTGCTACCGGGATGTTGTTGCGCCCGAGCTGGCGGTGATTGACCGCACGCCAGACCAGGTCATAGCCATATCCCCTGCGCTCGCGGTCCCCCACGGCCAGCGCACCGATCCATGCGCGCACCGCCTCGAACTGTTCCCCCATGTCGGCGACGCCAGGCTGCCGAAGGCGCAGCTCATAGGGAAACAGCGCCGCACCTTCGAAGCGTGCCCGCAGCAAGGCTCCGCTGTCCCACAGTTGCCTGGTGCTGGCGACAATGTCCTCTGGCGTCGTCCACCTTGCCGTGCGCACGCCCCTCATCCGCCGCGCGCCTCGCGCTCGGCACGGAATTCCTCGATGCTCAGGTAGCGCAGCATCGACAGGCGCCCTTCTTCGCTGTGCACGAAGCCAAGACCGGAGACATAGGGCTCGATGATGTGGATCTTCTGGAGCGGGGTCACGATCAGCAGTTGCAGGTTCATGCGCCGGAACAGCTCGAGCCCATAGCGCGCCGACTCGTCGGAACCACGGCCGAAGGCTTCATCGATCACCACGAAGCGGAACGAGCGCGACCGCACCGCGCCCCACTCCAGCCCGAACTGGTAGGCCAGGCTAGCGGCCAGCACGGTATAGGCAAGCTTTTCTTTCTGGCCACCGGATTTGCCGCCGGCGTCGGAATAGTGCTCGTGTTCGCGGCCGTCCTCGCGCCAGCGCTCCGACGCCGAGAAGACGAACCAGTTGCGCACATCGGTAACTTTGCGGGTCCAGCGCTTGTCCATCTCGCCGCTGCCTTCGCGGCCACGGAAACGTTCGATAATGCGCCGCACCTGCAGGAACTTAGTCTCGGTATATTCCTCGTCGGGCGAGCCGGTGAGTGCGCCTTCGGTGCAGCTGCGCAGGTCGTGCTGGAAGTCGCGCAGGTCGGCATCGAGGCTCGGCTCCGCCTCCAGCGCGATATAGCGGTTGGGGTTGTAGTCGATCGCATGCAGCGAGGTGTTGATGATGTCGATCCGCTCGCGGATCGTTTCCCTTTCGCGCTTGAGCTGAGACTGGAAACCGGCAATCTCGCGGATCGTGTTCTCGTTCAGCAGCTCCTTGAAGCGGCTGGCGAAGCGTGGCAAGTCGTCCGCCTGCAAGGCTTGCAGCATGCGCCGGAATTCACCGGCCGCCTCGATGCTGACGTCGACCTCGCGTGCATCGAGTGGCCAGGCGGAGGTGTAATTCTGCATGCCGGAAATGATTGCGTCGCGTAGCCGGTCAATCTTCTTGCCTTCGGCGTCGATACGCGCCTGCAGGAACTCGCGCATGTCGCGCTCACGGTTATCGGACGATTCGACTGTCAGCACATGCTCGCCCAGTGCTTCGGCGCGCAGGGCTTCCAGCCGCGGTTCGAGCGAACCTTGGCGCGCGGCGTCGATCGTGCCGGCCAGTGCGCCGGCCTCTTCGCGCAGTTGCCGCGCATGGCGCAGCTTTTCGACGACCGTGGCCTCCACCTTGGCGGCGGCATCGTGCTGGGTTTCGGTGTCGGCCAGGGCGACGTCGAGCTCGCGCAACTGCGCCTGCAGCGTGCGCAGCACGTCGGACGATGCTGCCAGCTCCTGCCGTTCGCGCTCGAGCTGGTCGATCGCGGCGACCAGCGGCTTCCAGTCGAGCTCGGCGAAGTCGGTATAGACCGCGAGCTGCTGCCACAGGCCGTGCAGCTTGTTCCACTCGTCGACCTCACCCTTCAGGGCGAGAATCTGCTGCGCGTGAGCGTGGATGCGGGTGGCGAGGTCGCGCTCCTGCCTGGCGAGCGCGGCGATCTTGGCTTCATTGGTCCAGCCGAGCACGTAGCGGGTGCGGTCGCCGATCTGGTGGCGGTCGTCCTTCTCGTGGCGCTCGCCGCCGGCCTTCACCTGCCCATTGGGCGTGATGGCCCGCTGCTCGCGGCGGAACTGGTCCATGCTGTCGCAGCAGGCATAGTCGAACCGGCGCGCCAGCTCGGCCTCGATCCAGGCATAGAAAGGCGAATCGGGCTGGATCGCCAGCTTGCGCGCCAGCGACTGCGGGTGCGTCCCCTGCCGCTCGGCTGCCACACCCGGACGCACCCGGTAATAGACCAGCCGCGCGCCCAGGTGGGTGCGGTCGGCCCAGGCGGCAACCTGGGCGTAATAGGCTTCGGGCACCAGCAGCGACAGGCCGAATGCGTGCAGCAGGCGCTCGGCTGCGCCCTCCCATGCTGCCTCTTCCTCGCGCACCTGGATTAGTTCGCCGGCAAACGGCAGCTTGTCCGCAGGGATCGCCAAGGCTTCGCACAATGCCTCGCGCACCATCAGCATCTGGCGCGGGATGTTCGAGCGGCGCTGGCGCAGCGATTCGAGTTCGCTGGTGAGTTCGCCGTGCAGGCGCCGCAGTTCGCGCACCGTTACGCCGGCTTCGGTGAGCCGGTTGCTGCGTTCGTCGCGCTGTGCGATGCAGTCGGCCTGGCCTTGCGCAATGGCGCGGCGGTTGGCGTTGAAGGTGTCGGTATCGAGCGCGCCGGGCAGGCCGACGGCGCCCGCGATGATCTTGTATTGTTCGGCGCGCCTGGCTTTTTCCTGCCTGGTGGCGTCGTGCCGGGCGATGTCGCTCTTGATCTGTTCGATGCGGTTGCCGCCGTTGGCGGAAATGGCGGCAGTCAGTTCGTCGCGCGTACGGCGCTGGGCGCGCCGCAGTTCCTGCAGCTGTGCGAGCTTGCCTGCGGCCCGCTCTTCCTCGGCGTCGAGGTTGGCGATGCGCTTGTCGAGCAGTGCCGCCTTCAGCCCGGCGAACCAGGGGCGCAGCGCATCGCGGCAGCTGCGCAGTTCATCCACGCTCTGCACCAGCGCCGCATGGCGGTCGCAATCGGCAACCAGGGGCAACAGTGCATCGATCTGGGCCTGCGCCTTCAAGACCGCTTCGTGGGCACGGTTCAGGTCGTCGAAGTGGGCGATCAGGGCGTCGATGCGTGACTGTACCGGGAAGGGCTCGAGCATGTGCTCGCGCACGAACTCGGTCAGGTTGCCGACTGATTTCATGGAAACGGTCTGGTTGAACAGGTCCATCGCCTGCTCGGAGCCGATGCCGAAGCGGCGCCGGAACTCGGCGCCATAGGGCGGGAAGCTGTCGAACAGGGTGACGCCGGCAATGGCGCGCAGGCGTTTGCGCAACTGCGTGATATCGGTGCCGAAGCCTGCGAAGTGCTCCGCAATCGACAGGCTGGCGTCGGACACGACGTAGAAACGCTCCGGCTGGCCGCGTGGATCTTTCAGCCAGAATACCTGGGCCAGCGTGACGGTCTGGTCGAAGCCCTCGTTGCGGAATTCGCCCAGCAGGACAGAATAGCTGTGGTGGTCGCGCAGCGGCACGGCGCGTGCCGTCATGCCGGTGTCGCCGCGCTCGGACTTATAGTGGCCGAGCACATAGGTACGCAGGCTGCGCTCGCGCGATTCGGCGCCGGCCGCCTTGTTGTACGAAATCTTGTTGGCCGGAACAAGCAGGGTGGTCAAGGCATCCACCAGGGTCGACTTGCCCGAACCGATGTCACCGGTCAGGAGCATGTTGTCGCCGCCCGGGTGCATGCGCCACACGCGCTGGTGGAAGGTGCCCCAGTTGTACACCTCGAAGCGGTGCAGGCGGAAGCCGGCACGTTCGGCGCCATCAGCGGGCTCGGGTGGCGCGGCATCCAGCCGTAGGCCAGGCTGGACATCCGGCGGGACATCGGGCGCCGAATCGCCCGGACCGGCCAGGTCGAACTGCGCCTGGACAGCCTGTGCGGATGGATTGACGCCGAATGGGGCGTTCATGTGCTTTCCTCTCCGATAGCCGAGCTGGCGTGGCTGGTGTAGGCGTCGAGGCGCTTGTCGAATTCGTCGAGCCATTGCGCGTCGACAAAGGCTTTCAGGATCCGGCGTACTTCGTATTGGCTGTCCTGGCCGCGCAGGCGACGCAGGAATCCGAGCTCGACGACCTTGTTCATGTGTGTCTCCATGCGGTCGAGCAGGCGCGCCTCGTTCGCGGTGTCCGGCAGGAACAGGCGCATCTGTTCCGCGATGTCTTCGCGGCTGACCACCAGCCGGGTATCGCCGCCAGTGGCGTCGAATTCGGCCAGTTTCTTGCGCAGCAGGACCAGGATCAGGCTGACGGGGAAACTCAAAGGGCGCCGCTGCACCAGGCGCGGCATGTCGGCCTCTTCCAGCGAGCGGGGGCGCTGGCGCAGGTAGGCGTAGCCTTCGGCTTCGTCGAAGATCAGCTCGAGGCCGATGACAGCGCAATAGTCGCGCACGCGTGCCTGCAGGTCGAGCAGGGCCTGCCATTGCGCGGCGGCGTACTCTTGGTACAGCACGCCCTGAAACAGGTGGACCAGGATGGGGCCCAGGCGGTCGTCGTCATTCATCGGATGTATGCTCGCGCAGGGTAAAGATGACAAGTGGCAGCGATGCCTGGCGCATGCGGCCGGCGCTGTCGGTCCAGGACACCAGTTCGGTGCGCTCGTCGTCGATCACGGCAGCGACCTCTTGCGTGGCCAGTTTCAGGTAGGTCGCCAGCTCGGCCAGGCCTTGCTCGATCGGGCGTTCCGCCACCAGCGCCGCCAGCGTTACCTGGCTGCGGGCCTGCAGTGCGCGCCGGATGTTGGACAACAGGCGCGCCTGGTCGACGTGGACTTGCTCGAACAGGGCGTCGCTGGCGATATCGGCCGCGGCGTCTTCTATGATGACGTTGCGGATGTCGGCCTTGAAGGGCGGGTTGTAGAGCAGGCGCTCCATCGGCAGGCCGATCTCGGGCGCAGGCTCGTCGATGACGGCGAAGGCTCCCTCCGGCACCCGGGCGCGCACGGCCAGCGCCTTTTGTTCGACGCCGCGAATCAGTTCCATGATGCGGCGGTTCTCGATCCAGGCCTGGTCGTCGAGGTAGCGGCGCAGCTGCCCGGACAGGCGCGCCACGGTGCGCTGAGTGACTTCGCCGGCCTCGAGCCAGTCGTAGTGGATGCGTCTGAGGCGGCCATCTGGCTCCAGTTCGCGAATCGGCCCAAGCTGCATGACGCGATCCAGTAATTTGCTGAGTTCATCCTGGCGCGAGGGCGACATCAGGAGATCCCAGAACGCGCGGAAACTGCGGCCCTCGTCGGAATCCGCGATGAGGTCACGCCAACCGAACACCTGCTGCAGCAATTCACCCTTGCCTCCTTCCCAGGTCGCGATCTGTTCGCGTACGCTCCGGTCCAGGCTGCGGAAGTTCTGGTCCAGGGCGCGGAAATCGGACAGCAGCTCGCGCGCGGTGCTCGCCATCTGCAGGAAGCGCTCGCGCACCTGGGTCGGCTCCATGAGATCGAGGCGGCCTTCCCTGATCTGGGCAATCTCCGCATCAATCTCGGCTTTGCGCTTCTGTAGTTCTTCGATGCGCGTGCGCGGATTCAGTTCGGTGCCGTCGACGATCTGTTTAAGCAGGTCAAACACGGTCATCAGGCGCGACTCGGTACCGATGAAGGCGCGCTGGCCCAGGGCGCCGAGCCACTCGATCGCCTGTTCCGCCGACGACGTCAGGTCATAGTGCGGTTCGTCCTGGCCTTGGGGATAATATTTCCGAAGCCAGCCGCGCTCGTCGGAGGCCCAGTCGTCCAGGTAGGCGGCGGCGCTTTTCGGGTACGCGCCCTGTCCTTCGACCTGGTGGATCTGGAACAAGTGATCGTCGAGCTGGGAGGCGAGCGCCTGGCGCGGGATCGTGCGGATGTTCGGCGCGACGAAGCTGCGGTGCAGGAAACTGGCGATCATGGGTACATGGTCGGCCGCAAGGAGGCGCCAGGCGGGATGGGAACGCCGTTGGAGAACGAGCTGGTGATAGTCCATCTTCCGATGTCCGTGGATGTATCGTATGACTGTACTGTGAGTTGAATAATTTGACAAAGGGATAAAGCGCACAGCAAAGTCAAACGCAAAAAAGCCCGTCCAGATCACTGGACGGGCTTTCTCTTATAACTAGCCTGACGATAACCTACTTTCACACTGGTTGCAGCACTATCATCGGCGCAAAGTCGTTTCACGGTCCTGTTCGGGATGGGAAGGGGTGGGACCGACTTGCTATGGTCATCAGGC
>NZ_JABAIV010000017.1 GCF_013003915.1 Telluria aromaticivorans | reverse complement strand
CGGTTTCGCTCACGCTGGACCCCAAACTTTTCGGAGTCGACAGCATGAACTACATCGCAAAAGCAGACATTTCTACTTTGCCCAAACCGGACATTTCTACTTTGCCCTTACACACCCTACAAAAGCGTTAGTGGCCAGGGCCACCCGGCCCGCCATGTCCACCCGGCCCGCCAAACATCATCGGCCGGCGCTGCCCACCTGGCCCCCCGAAGCTGCCGAAGCGGTAGGACAGCCCCACATAGGCCATGCGCCCCCCGGTGCGGCGGATGCTGTATTCGCGCAGGCGGTCGGTCTCGGTGATCATCTCCATTTTCTGCGAGTCGAACAGGTCGTTGATGTTCACCACCAGGCTCAGGGCCTGGGTCAGGTTGCGGCGGTAGTTGAAATCGGCCGTGCGCACCGGCTGGCGGTAGCCTTCGCCGAACAGGGTCTTGCCCTGCGCGTTGAGCATCAGCTGGAAGCTGTTGGACGCATCCATCTGGTAGCTGATGCGTGCGCGTCCGCTGATCGAGGTCGCGCTGCGCTTGTCGTCCAGCACGCTGCCCAGCACGGTCTGCTCGGTGTAACCGATGTTGCCGTTCACGTTGAGCATCAGCTTCGGGCTGGCGCGTCCGCTGAAATTGAATTCCAGCCCGCCCGAGCGGCTGCTGCCGGCGTTCTCGCGGGTGGTCAGCAGCACGTCGTTGGCCAGCAGGAAGCGGCGTTCCGAAATCAGGTCGGTGTCGCGGCGCGCGTACAGGCGAACGTTGGTGTCCACCTTGCCCAGCTTGGTCTCGATGCCCAGCTCGAGCGAATCGGAATCGGTGGGTTTCAGGTTGGGGTTACCCGACGAGACATTCAGCTCGTCGCGGTAGACCACGAAGGGATTCAGGTCACCCGCGCCGGGACGGCGGATGCGGTGCGCGTAGCTCAGGCGCAGCGTGGTGTCGTCGGACAGGCCGTAGGTGACGAAGGCGCTCGGGATCGCGTCGAAATAATGATTCGTCGCGCGCTGGCCGGTCGTGACCTGGTTCATGTCGAGGTCCGTGTATTCGGCGCGCAGGCCGCCCAGCACACCCCATTTGCTGTCGATGCGCCACTGGTAGGTGCCGTACAGCGCCACCGTGGTGTCAAGCAGCTCGAAGCGGTTGGTGCGCGAGGCGTTCACGCGCTCGGCCCCTGTTCCCGGGTCGATGTCGAAATAGGCGTTGTCGAATACATTCTTGTTGCGCGCCACCTTGTAGCCAACCTTCATCACGCCATGCTCGCCCGGCAGCTCGTAGTCGCCGGTGAAATCGACCACGCGGGTTTCATTCAGGCCGTCCTGGCGGCTGTTGGGCGCACTGGCGCTTGGCGGGCGCACCGTGTAGACGCTGGCGTAGCGCGCGTCGCTCTCGGACTCGGAGCCGGACAGGCGCAGGTCGAGCTTGAAGACTTCGCCCGGCTGGTCGCCCTTGTGGTCCAGCCGTCCGCCCAGGCTGTAGTTGCGGCCGTCAGTGTCGCGCAGGCTGGTGCGCAGGTAATCGTTGTCGACCACGCCGGCGGGGCTCAAGCTGCGATACTGCTCGGTCGAGCGCGAGCCGTTCTCGTTCTGCGAATAGCTGGCGTTGACGCCGACCACGTCCTTGTCGCCGAGGTTATAGGTCATGCCGCCGTTGAAGCCGGTTGCATCGGTCTTGCTCTCGCCGCTGGAAACCTGCGTGCTGCGGGCGATGGCGCCGGTCAGCGCATCGATCCGTTCACGCTCGGTCTCGCCGCTCGAATCGCGTCCGTCATGGCGACGGAACACGCCGCCCTGCAGGCTGATGCGGCCGGCGTTATAGCTGCCGAAGGCCGAGGTGTTGTAGCGCCCCGACTGGCCAAGGTTGGCGTTGACCACGCCGAAGCCGCCGGGCATGCGGTCGCGCCGCATCACCAGGTTGATGATCGGGCCGCCGCCGCCTTCGTTGCCGAACTGCGCGCCTGGATTGTTGATGACTTCCACCGACTCGAGGTCGCCGGCCGGCAGCGCATTGATGGCCGCCGCGCGGTTCTCGCCTTGCATCATCGCCGACGGTTTGCCATCCACCAGGATCTGCACATTGCTGCGGCCGCGCAGGGTCACGTTGCCCTCCCCGTCCACAGCCACCGACGGCACCTTGTTCAGGGTGTCGGCCACGGTGTCGTTCGAGGTGGCCGGGTCGGCCTTGACGTCATACGACTGGCGGTCGATGCGGTTCGAGGTTTTGGTGGCGGTGACGGTGACGGTCGACTCCACCGGCACGGCCTGGGCGGCGGGCGCAGGCGTCGCCGCTGCTGCCGCTGGCTTGGCCGGGCCCTGCTTCGTTTGTTCCTGCACCGGGGCAGCCGGAACCTGCTGGGCGTTTGCCGCGAGCGGCGCCAGCAGCGTGCCTGCGACCAGGTGGGCAATCAGGGAAATCCGGGGATGGCGTGGACCTGCAGGGTATTCGGTGGTGCGTGCGGTGGACATAGTAGCTGCTCGACAGTTGGGGCGAGCGCGATTGTCGCATGGAGGCAAGTTTACAGATGTAACAAACAATGACAGCGGGACAGCAGCATTTGCGGCCTTGGCATACACTTTCCATTTTTCCCACACCAAGAACGCCACCATGAACGTCTTCGATTTCACCGCCAATGGCCTCGACGGCCAGCCCGTCAGCCTGGAGCACTACCGCGGCAAGGTGCTCCTGATCGTCAACACTGCCAGCGCCTGCGGCTTCACGCCACAGTACAAGGGGCTGGAAGAGCTGCACCAGCAATACGGCCAGCGTGGCCTGGCCGTGCTGGGCTTCCCGTGCAACCAGTTCGGCAAGCAGGAACCCGGCACCGAGGCCGAGATCGGCGAGTTCTGCGAAAAGAACTATGGCGTGAGCTTCCCGCTGTTTGCCAAGGTCGACGTCAACGGCGACGAGGCGCACCCATTGTTCAAGCACCTGAAGGGCGAGAAACCCGGCGTGCTGGGCACGGAAGCCATCAAGTGGAACTTCACCAAGTTCCTGGTCGGCCGCGATGGCGAGGTGGTGAAACGCTACGCGCCCGCGACCGCGCCGGCCGAGATTGCGGACGATATCGACAAAGCGCTGGCGTAGGGTGGGCGGGTCTTCCCGCCCGCGCGTTCAACGCACGTGGCCACACCACGGAGCGTGTTCATTGACGTGATTTGAACGCGCGGGCGGAATTCGCCCACCCTACAACTGCGGCACCAGGCGGATCGCCTGCCCCCCGCCGGGGGCGAGGCGCAGCTGCAGCACGTCCTTCGCCGTGACGGTCTTCGTCTCGACCACCAGGTCGAAGCGGCGCGCCGTGCGGTAGTCGGCGCCGTCGCCGTCGCGGTAGATCTCGGCCGTGTAGCGCTTGCCCTTGTCGAGGAAGTCCAGCGCGAGCGGCAGCGTGCGGCCCTGGTCGTCGGTGACGGCGCCCACGTACCAGTCGGGGCTGGCGCGGTCCTTGCGGGCGATGGTCGCGAACTTGCCGATCACACCGTTGACTACGCGCGTATCGGCCCAATCGGTCGGCACGTCGCGGATGAACTTGAAGGCGGCCGGGTATTTCTCGTAGTTCTCCGGCAGGTCGGCCGCCATCTGGATCGGCGAGTAGATGACCACATAATTCGCCAGCTGCTTGGCTTGCGTGGAATTGAAGACTTTGCCGTCCGCGCCTTGCAGGCTCAGCACGCCGGGCGTGTAATCCATCGGGCCGCTCAGCATGCGCGTAAACACCAGCTTGGCTTCGTGGTCGACGCTGTTGGGCGGGTTGCCCCAGGCGTTGTACTCGACGCCGCGCGCGCCTTCGCGCGTGAGCCAGTTCGGATAAGTGCGGCGCACGCCGGTGTCCTTGACCGGCTCGTGGGTGTCGATCGAGAGCTTGTATTTCGCTGCCTCGGTCACGGCTTTCTGGAAGTGGCGGACGCCTTCCTGCGAATCGTAATGGCCGTAGCGCGGCTTGCCGTCGCGGCCCGTGAACAGCGCGGTCCCCGCTTCGTGCACATAGCCGGACTTGATGCTGTCCACGCCCAGCTTCGCATACAGTTTATAGGCTGCGTCCATCTGCTTTTCGTAGGCGACGATGTTGGCCCCGGTCTCGTGGTGGCCGATCAGGCGCACGCCCTTCGACTTGGCGTACGCCGCCAGGCCGGGCAGGTCGAAGTCCGGGTAAGGCTGGGTGAAGCTGAAGTCGGCGCCGCCATGGCCCCAGTCGCTCTCCCAGCCCTTGTTCCAGCCTTCGACCAGCACGCCGCGGAAGCCGTTCTTTGCGGCGAAGTCGATGTACTTTTTGGTGTTGGCGGTGGTCGCGGCATGCTTCGGTCCGGCGTTCCAGGTGCCGCTGTTCAGGTGCATCTGCCACCAGACGCCGACGAATTTCGACGGCTTCACCCACGACACGTCGCCCAGCTTGTTCGGCTCGTTCAGGTTGAGCACCAGGTCCGACATGTACAGGCCGGCCGCGTCGCTTGCTATCTGCAGCGTGCGCCACGGTGTCGTGAAGGCACCCTGGCGCACCACGGCCGGGCCACTCGGCGATGGTGCCAGCATGGCGCGCAGCTTCTGGCCATCTACCTTGCGCAGCCACATGGTCGCGTAATCGACCAGCGCCGCCTCGTGGAAGGCGATGTGGGTGCCGTCGTCCAGGCGCACCGTCAGCGGGGTATTGGCGATGCCGATTTCGCGCAAGGGGGCTTTGCGGATCTCTTCTTCGAGTCCCGGCAGCTCGCCGGCGGGAATCCACCATGCGGTCGCCGGCTGCGTCACCGCGAACTCGGTCAGCTCGTCGAGAATCTCGACGGATTTGAGTTGTGGCTGCGCCGGGAATTCGTAACGGAAGCCGATGCCATCGTCGTAGATGCGGAAGACCACGGTGAGCTGGCGGCCGTCGTGCTTTTTTTGCTCGACGTCCACGCGCAGCTCGCGGTAGCGGTTGCGCACGAACTGGCGCTCGCCCCAGGGTTGTTCCCAGGTGCTGTCATGCTCGCTGCTGGTATGTTTCCGCAGGCTGAAGCCGCCGTCCAGCTTCCTCGCATTGGCCAGGTTGAAGCCCAGGCGCGACAGCCCGATGATCTCTTTGCCCCTGCGCTTGATGCCGTAAGCGAGCTTGCCGCCGCCGTCGACCTGCACTTCCACGCTCAGGACATTGCCGGGCGACGCGGCGCTGGCGATGACCTGCTGTGCCCATGCGGGCAGGCTGAATAAACAGGACGCCGTCAGGACGATGGCGAAGCGGCGGATGGTCATGCGGGTTCCTTTGTATTTATCACACGGACGGTAGCATTACTACTTTAGCTCCGGCTGAGCTCACCGATGATATGACAAAAGATGTAATTCGACTACCAAGGAATGGTTCAGCGGGTCTGGATCCAGGCCGCGCCGTGTGTGTTGCAGCCGCGGTTGACGTTCTCGAGGAATCGGATGGCCTCCGATTGCGATACGCCCGGCGGCATCAACTTCGCCAGCGCGGCGTCCTGGCTGGCCTTGTCGAGGCCATAGGCGATGGCGCGCGCCACTTCCCGCGCCGGCCGGCCGTCGCTGTTGTAGAGCGCATCATAGACGCCGATGGCTTCCCACAGCGGCACCAGGCCGGGCGTGGTGGAATCTTCGAAGACGACGGCGGGGGGAAAGCCTTCGTCGTCGCGAATAAGCTGGAACACGAAACTCACGGTCGACCCTCTGGTGTGAAAACAGGGCGCCAGTATAGGCCAGGCGCGCCTAGCCTGGGAACGCGGCCATGTACAGCAAGACGAAGGCCACGATCGAAATGACGGCGTGCGCCGCCACGATGGCCTTCGGCAGCGGCTTGCCGTGCAGGTGATAGAACAGGTTCAGGACGATGCCGCCCAGCGAGCCGGCTAGGAACAACAGCAGCGACAACAGCGCCGTGCCGGATGCCTCCAGCGCGAACACCGCATACGCCAGCATGGTCACGCCGGCCGCCGCCAGGAAACCGTGGGCCATGGCCAGCCAGGATGGCGGATTCGTGCCCCTGGCCAAGCGAATCCAGCCCATGAGAATGCCGCCGAGGGCGGTCAGCCCAAACAAATACGTCGCTACCTGCAGCATCTTGGTTGCTTCCATGTGTTCTCCCGTCTGGTTGTCTTTTGTGGGCGCCCTGCAGGCCGCATGGCGCAGGACTGCACGCCAAATCCGGCTCTCGGTCAACTATAGACAAACTGGAAAAAGATCGCACACGCTTGGGCTCGTACGGGCCCGCCCAGCCAGGCGTAGGGTGGGCGGCTCCACCGGTATGCCGGATTGGCTTGCGCACACGCGCCGCCCGCGCGGTGATCGCCGGCGGTGAAGCTATCGCGCCGGATGATCTTGCTGCAAACGATCACCGCGTGGGCGGCATCGGCAATACGGAAAAAGCCGCGGCAGCGGATTGAGCCGCCCACCCTACGGGCAGCAGAGGATCTTTCACGCCAGCGCCCGGTCGATCAGCTCGATCCAGTGCGTGACCGGCGTCTGCGTCCCCGACTGCAAGTGGCTCATGCAACCGATATTCGCCGAGACGATTTCCTCGGCCCCGGTCGCTTCCAGGTTGGCCAGCTTGCGGTCGCGAAGTTCGTGGGCGATCTCGGGATGCAGCACCGAATAGGTGCCGGCCGAGCCGCAGCACAGATGGCTGTCGGCGCACAGGCGCACGTCCACGCCGGCGGCGCGCAGCAGGCCTTCGACCTTGCCGCGGATTTGCTGGCCGTGCTGCAGCGTGCATGGCGGATGGTATGCGATACGTTTGGTGATTTTTCCCTTCAGCTGCGCAGCCAGTTCCTCTTCGAACTCGGGCAGGATCTCGGACAGGTCGCGCGTGAGCATCGCAATGCGCCCGGCCTTTGCGGCATAGGCTTCGTCGTGCGCCAGCAAATGGCCGTATTCCTTCACCGTGACGCCGCAGCCGGATGCCGTCATGACGATGGCCTCGACCTGTCCTTGCTCGACATAGGGCCACCACGCATCGATATTGCGGCGCATATCAATCAGGCCTGCTTTTTGATCGTTCAGGTGGTAGCGCACGGCGCCGCAGCAGCCGGCCTTCGGCGCCACGATCACCTGCACGCCACAGGCATCGAGCACGCGCGCCGTCGCCGCGTTGATGTTCGGCGCCATCGCCGGCTGCACGCAGCCTTCCAGCACCAGCATCTTGCGCGCGTGCGTGCGCGTTGGCCAGGCGCCGGCCTTGCGTGCCGGCTGCAGCTTGTCCTGCAGCCCTGTCGACAGCAGTGGACGCGCCAACTGCCCTGCCCTGAAGGCAGGCTTGAACAGGCTGGTACGCGGCAGGAATTCCTTCAGGGTCGTGCGCTTGATGCGATCGCCTAAAGGACGCGGCACGCGCTCGTCGACCACGCGGCGGCCGATGTCCACCAGCCGGCCATACTTGACGCCAGACGGGCAGGTGGTTTCGCAGTTGCGGCAAGTCAGGCAGCGGTCCAGGTGCAGCTGGGTCTTGCGGGTCGGTTCGGCGCCTTCCAGCACCTGCTTGATCAGGTAGATACGCCCGCGCGGGCCATCGAGTTCGTCGCCCAGCAGCTGGTAGGTCGGGCAGGTGGCGGTGCAGAAGCCGCAGTGCACGCAGGCGCGCAGGATGGCTTCCGCTTCGTCGCCGTCGGCGGTGCCCTTGATGAAATCGGCGAGATTGGTTTGCATATCAGTACATCCGTCCCGGATTGAAGATGTTCGCCGGATCGAAGGAAGCCTTCAGCCGTTCGTGGATGCGGGCAATCGCCGGCTGCAGCGGCTGGAACACGCCGGCGGATTTATCGCCGCCCCGGAACAGGGTTGCGTGGCCACCCAGCGCCGACACAGTACGACGGATGGTCGCGCCATCGAGCTGCGTGCGTAGCCAGCGCTGGGCGCCGCCCCATTCGATCAGCTGCTCGCCTCCCAGCACGATCGCACCCGTTGTCGACGGTACCGACAGCCGCCACAGCGCGCCCTCGCCCGCGAAGAACGGATGCTGCTGTTCGCGCACGCCGGCCCAGAAGGCATCGCAGTCCTGCACGATCTCGCCGCCGATCAGGCGCACGGCCGCGTCGACCGCCGCCTGCGCGCCCGACAGGCGCAGCGACAGGACACCGTCGTGCCAGCAGCTGCTTGACGCCGGCAGCGGCTGGCCACCCCATTCATTGAGCTTGCGGATGGCATCGATCTCGCCGATCTGGAGGCGCAGCGTGGTTTCTGCAAACGGCTTCGGCAGCACTTTCACTGACACTTCGAGCAGCAGGCCGAGCGTGCCCATTGAGCCAGTCAGCATGCGCGAGACGTCGTAGCCGGCCACGTTTTTCATCACCTGGCCGCCGAAGGTCAGTACATCGCCCTTCCCGTCCAGCAGCTTTGCGCCCAGCACGAAGTCGCGCACGCCGCCGCTGCTGGCGCGGCGCGGGCCGGCCAGTCCGGCGGCGATGGTGCCGCCCAGCGTGGCTCCTGCCCCGAAATGCGGCGGCTCGAAAGCCAGCATCTGCTTGCGCTCGGCCAGCACGGCCTCGATCTCGGTGAGTAGCGTGCCGCAGCGTGCCGTGATCACCAGCTCGGTCGGCTCGTAATCGACGATGCCGCTGTAGCCGCGAGTATCGAGGATCTCGCCCTCGAGGCGCTGGCCGTACCAGTCCTTGGTGCCGCCCCCGCGAATGCGTACCGGCTGCTTGCCGGCTGCCGCAGCCTGCACCCGCTGCTGGAAGTGTTCGATGGATGTCATGGTTCAGAAACGCGGAAGGTCCGGGAAGGGCACGGCGCCGCCATGCACGTGCAGCTTGCCGAATTCGGCGCAGCGGTGCGGTGTCGGGATGGCCTTGTCCGGGTTGAGCAGCATCGGTGCATCGAAGGCGCGCTTGACTGCGAAGAAGGCGTCGAGCTCCTTGCGGCCGAACTGCACGCACATCGAATTGATCTTCTCCATGCCCACGCCATGCTCGCCGGTGATGGTGCCGCCTACCTCGACGCACAGAGCCAGGATGGCGGCGCCGAACGCTTCGGCGCGGTCGAATTCGCCCGGCTGGTTGGCATCGAACAGGATCAGCGGATGCATGTTGCCGTCGCCGGCATGGAAGACGTTGGCGCAGCGCAGGCCGAAGGTCGTCTCCATTTCCTCGATCGCGCCCAATACCTGCGCCAGCTTCTTGCGCGGGATGGTGCCGTCCATGCAGTAATAGTCGGGCGAGATGCGGCCGGCCGCCGGGAAGGCATTCTTGCGGCCCGACCAGAAGCGCATGCGCTCGCTTTCTGTTTCGGACACCGCAATCGCGGTCGCACCGGCGCCTTCGAATACGGCTTTCATGCGTTCGATTTCTTCCGCTACTTCGAGCACGGTGCCGTCGGCCTCGCACAGCAGGATCGCTGCGGCGTCGGTATCGTAGCCGGCGTGGACGAAGGGCTCGACCATGCGCACCGAGGTGCGGTCCATCATTTCCAGCCCGGCCGGGATGATGCCGGCGGCGATGACATTGGCCACCGCATTGCCGGCCGTGAGCACGTCGCCGAACGAGGCCATGATGACCTGGGCCACCGCCGGCTTGGGCACCAGCTTGACCGTCACCTCGGTGACGATGCCGAGCATGCCCTCCGAGCCGATGAACACTGCCAGCAAATCCAGGCCCGGTGCATCCAGCGCCTCGCTGCCCAGTTCAATGATCTCGCCGTCGATGGTGGCCACCCGCACGCGCAGCACGTTGTGCACCGTCAGGCCGTATTTGAGGCAGTGCACGCCGCCCGAATTCTCGGCCACGTTGCCGCCGATGGTGCAGGCGATCTGCGAGGACGGGTCGGGCGCGTAGTACAGGCCGTACTGCGCGGAGGCTTCCGAGATGGCCAGGTTGCGCACGCCCGGCTGCACGACCGCCGTGCGCGCGTAGGCATCGACACGGACAATGCGGTTCATGCGCGCGGTGGAGATGACCACGCCGTCATGAATCGGCAGTGCGCCGCCCGACAGGCCGGTGCCGGCGCCGCGCGGCACGATCGGCACCTGCAGTTCACGGCAGACGTCCAGGATCGCCAGCACCTGCTCTTCGCTGTCGGGCAGGGTCACGATCATGGGCAGCTGGCGGTAAGCCGCCAGGCCGTCGCATTCGTAGGGGCGGGTGTCTTCGGGGTCGGACAGGACGCAGCGCTCGGGCAGCCGCGCGCGCAGGGCTGCGACGACCTGGCGGCGCCGCGCGGCGAGGTCGGAAGCGGGGGCGATGGTGGCAGTGGTTGCGCTCGCGGACATGCTGTGATTGTAAGCACAATTGCCGTGTTTTGTCGTATGCTCGCCCTATCGTTTTTCTAATATATTGCATAAGGTTACATCATGGGCAACCGACTCTCGAAGATCGCCACGCGCACCGGCGACGACGGCACCACCGGCCTCGGCGACGGCAGCCGCACCGGCAAGGACAGCGCACGTATCCACTCCCTGGGCGAAGTCGACGAGCTCAACTCGTTCGTGGGCCTGCTGCTGTGCGAAGAAATGCCGGGCGACTTGCGTGAAGAGCTGGTCTCGATCCAGCACGACCTGTTCGACCTCGGCGGCGAGCTGTGCATTCCCGGCTACGAGATGATCAAGGACGAGCACGTGGCGCGCCTGGACGGCCTGCTGGAAAAATACAATGCCGACCTGCCGGTGCTGAAGGAATTCATCTTGCCGGCCGGCTCGCGCGCGGCCTCGCTGGCGCATGTGTGCCGCACCGTCTGCCGACGCGCTGAGCGTAGCATCGTTGCGCTTGGGAATGCCGAGTCGATCCGTCCCCATCCGCGTGAATACGTGAACCGCCTGTCGGACCTGATGTTCGTGCTGGCGCGCGTGCTGAACCGGTTTTCCGGCGGCAGCGATGTGCTGTGGCAGCACGAGCGCAAGCGAGGCTGATGGATGGACGATTTCATCGGCATCTACGACAACGCCCTCAGCCCTGAGCAGTGCGACGCGATCCGCGCGCGCTTCGACGCGAGCAGCAAGGTGGCGCGCGGCCGCACCGGCAACGGGGTGGACGTCAGCAAGAAGGACAGCTACGACCTGACCATCAACGCGCACCAGGAATGGAACGACGTCGGCGCCCTCCTCACCGGCGCCATGGCCAAGCACCTGGCCGCGTACATGGATAAATACCGGATGCTGCTGATCGGCGCGCTGTCGCCGGCAGTGGCGCACCCGGTGACCGGCGAGGCGGTGACCCTGTCGCTGTCGAACTTCGACGAACTCGGCACGCCGAACGTGATGGAACTGCTGCAGTCGATCTACCGCGTCGGGCACATCAACCTGCAGAAGTACATGCAGGATTCAGGCGGCTACCATCACTGGCATTCCGAGATCTATCCGCAAAACGCCAGCTGCGAGACCCTGCACCGGGTGCTGCTGTGGCAGTTCTACCTGAACGATGTGGAAGATGGCGGGGAGACGGAGTTTTTGTACCAGGGGCGCAAGGTCGAGGCGCGCAAGGGGCGGCTGATCATTGCACCGGCGGGGTTTACGCATACCCACAAGGGGCATGTGTCACGCAGTGGGGATAAGTATATTGCGACCTCGTGGATTTTGTTCCAGAGGGCGGAAGCGCTATTCGGTCAGTCGTAGTTCGTAGGGTGGGCAAGTTCCTTGCCCACGCGGTGATAGCCAACGACTCCGTTGTCGTGCCGGATGATCTAGCAGCAAACTATCACCGCGTGGGCAGGAAACCTGCCCACCCTACGAGATAGTGGTTGTCGACCGGATCAGGTGTTGTTGACGACCAGGCGAGGTTCGCCAACAGCGAACCGCTGCCGAATCGACGCCGCAATCCCCTTGGCATCCAGCCCCACCGACGCCAGCAGCGCCGCAGGATCACCCTGGTCGATGAACTTGTCCGGCAGCCCCAGCATCAGCATCGGCTTGTTCAAGCCCGCTGCAGCCAGCGCTTCCGCCACTGCAGCACCGGCGCCGCCCATCACGCAGCCCTCTTCCACCGTCACGAAATAGTCGTGGTCCTTCGCCAGGCGCTTGACCAGTTCGACGTCGAGCGGCTTCACGAAGCGCATGTTGGCGACCGTGGCGTCCAGCTCTGCGCCGGCGGCCAGGCTTGGCGCGACCATCGAACCGAAGGCAAGGATCGCGACGCCCTTGCCTTCGCGGGTCACCAAGCCCTTGCCGATCTCGATCGAGCCCAGTTCGGACGACATCGCCGCGCCGACACCGGCGCCGCGCGGATAGCGAATCGCGGCCGGGCCCGGGTAGTGGTAGCCGGTGGTCAGCATCTGGCGGCATTCATTCTCGTCGGACGCGGCCATGACGACCATATTCGGAATGCAGCGCAGGTAGGCCAGGTCGTAGTTGCCGGCATGGGTGGCGCCGTCGGCGCCTACCAGGCCTGCGCGGTCGAGCGCGAAAGTCACGTCCAGGTTCTGCAGCGCCACGTCGTGGATCAGCTGGTCGTAGGCGCGCTGCAGGAAAGTCGAGTAGATCGCCACGACCGGCTTCATGCCCTCGGTCGCGATGCCCGCGCCGAAGGTCACCGCGTGCTGCTCGGCGATACCGACGTCGAAATAGCGTTCCGGGTATTGCTGGTGGAAGCGCACCATGCCCGAACCTTCGCGCATCGCCGGCGTAATGCCGACCAGGCGCTTGTCACTGGCCGCCATGTCGCACAGCCAGTTGCCGAAGACTTCGGTGTAGGTGATCTTGCCCGGCGCGCCAGGTGGTTTGATGCCCTCGGTCGGGTTGAACTTGCCGGTGCCGTGGTACAGGATCGGCTCGGCCTCGGCCAGCTTGTAGCCCTGGCCCTTCTTGGTCACCACGTGCAGGAATTGCGGGCCCTTGAGCTTCTTGATGTTCTCCAGGGTCGGGATCAGCGACTCCAGGTCATGGCCGTCGATGGGGCCGATGTAGTTGAAGCCGAATTCCTCGAACATCGTGGCCGGGACCACCATGCCCTTCGCATGTTCTTCGATCTTGCGCGCCAGGTCGAGCACGGGGCCGGGCAGCACGCTTTTTCCCACGTTCTTGGCGGCGGCGTAGAACTGGCCGGACATCAAACGCGCCAGGTAGCGGTTGAGCGCGCCGACCGGCGGCGAGATCGACATGTCGTTGTCGTTCAGGACCACCAGCAGGTTGACGTCTTCGTCAATGCCGCCGTTGTTCAGGGCCTCGAAGGCCATGCCGGCGGTCATCGAGCCGTCGCCGATCACGGCGATCGCGTGGCGGTCTTCACCCTTGATCTTGGCGGCGGTGGCCATGCCCAGTGCGGCCGAGATCGAGGTCGACGAGTGCGCGGTGCCGAAGGTGTCGTAGATGCTTTCATCGCGCTTCGGGAAGCCCGACAGGCCGTTCAGCTGGCGCAGGGTGGGCATGCGCTCGCGGCGACCGGTGAGGATCTTGTGCGAATAGGTCTGGTGGCCCACGTCCCACACGATGCGGTCGTGCGGGGTATTGAACACGTAGTGCAGCGCGATGGTGAGCTCCACGGTGCCGAGGTTCGACGACAGGTGGCCGCCGGTTTTCGACACCGAGTCGAGCAGGAACTGGCGCAACTCGGTCGCGAGCGGGGTCAGTTGGGTCCGGCCAAGCTGGCGCAGGTCCGCAGGGTCGTTGATGGTCTCTAACAGTTTCATTTAGGCCTTCCGCTGCACGATCAGGTCCGCGAGGTCGCGCAGCCGCAGTGCTTGTTCTCCAAATGGCGCCAGCGCTTCGTGCGCTTCACGCCGCAATTGCTCGGCCAGCTCCTTCGATGGCTCCAGCCCAAGGATCGACACATAGGTCGGTTTGTTGTCTGCCGCGTCCTTGCCCGCGGTCTTGCCCAGGGTAGCCGAATCGGCGGTCGCATCTAACACGTCGTCCACCACCTGGAAGGCCAGGCCGATCGCCTTCGAATAGGCGCCCAGCGCTTCCATCTCGGTGGCCGACAAATCGCGGCCGGCCAGCGCGCCCAGGATCACCGAGACGCGCAGCATGGCGCCGGTTTTCAGCTGGTGCATGCGCTCGAGCTCTTCGCGGGTCAGGGACAGGCCAACGCTGTCCAGGTCGATCGCCTGGCCGCCGCACATGCCGGACGAACCAGCCGCTTCGGCCAGCAGGCGCAGCATCAATACCTGGCGCGCAGGCGGCAGCGTGTCGATATCGGCCAGCACCTGGAAGGCCTGGGCCTGCAGCGCATCGCCAACCAGCAGCGCCGTCGCTTCGTCATAGGCCACGTGCACGGTCGGCTTGCCGCGGCGCAGGTCGTCGTCGTCCATGCAGGGCATGTCGTCGTGCACCAGCGAATACACGTGGATCATCTCGACCGCGCTGGCCACGCGCGCCAGCACCGAGGCGTTGCCGCCGAACAGGTCGCCAGCGGCATAGGCCAGCAGCGGGCGCACCCGCTTGCCGCCGCCCAGCGCAGTGTAGCGCATCGCTTCGTGCAGCTTGTGCGGCAGGGCCGTGGCCTGGGGCAGGTTGGCGTCCAGGGCGCGCTCGACTTCCTGCTGGACCTCGTGCATCCAGCTCTCGAAAGCCGTTGCCGTCATTGCCCGCCCTCGTCGCCACCCTCGGCCGAGAACGGCCTGAGCATGTCGCCCTCGAGCACCTTGACCTGGGATTCGACCTTTTCCAGCTGGGCTGCGCAGTATTTCACCAGTTCGGAACCGCGCGCATAGGCGGCCACCGAGGCTTCCAGCGGCAACTGGCCGGATTCCATCTGCGTGACGAGCTGGGCCAGCTCGGCCATCGCGCCTTCGAAGGAGTCGGGGGGAGTGGTCGCGGATGGGGTTGCGCTTTGCGCGTTCATATTCGTTGACATAGCTATCTAGCGTGAGGACGGCGCAAGGGTGCGCCGCGGGGCAATCCAATCGCGTATTTTAGATCAATCCTTCCCCACGGGGGGCGCGCATTGCACCAATCGCAACTTGCCTGCACGACCACATTCTAGCCCATGACACCCTCCCTCCATGAAAACGATGCCGTTTGTACATTTTCTGTACGCACGGGCGCCACATCCCCGTGACGGCCCGAGACTGTAGAGCTTGTTCCACGGTATAATCGACGGTTCTGTCCGAAATACCGTATTCCTTTTCCCAAGATACTGGTCTTTGGATTCTTTCTCTTCTTTGGCACCAAGCTTATTTAAAGGGGGGTTGGGATGTCCGATCTGGCTACCCAGGCCAAGCTGGCCGCTTCGTGCGCGCAGCTTCCGGTAAATGTCTACTTCGACGACGCGCTGATGCAGCGCGAGAAGCAAGAGCTGTTTCGCAACGGCCCGCGTTATGTCGGGCACGAATTGATGGTGCCGGAGCAAGGCGATTTCGCGACCCTCCCCGCCGAAAACGAAGGCCGCATGCTGGTCCGCAATTCTAGCGGCATCGAGGTGCTCTCCAACGTCTGCCGTCACCGCCAGGCGCTCATGTTCAATGGGCGCGGCAACGCGAACACCATCGTGTGCCCGCTGCACCGCTGGACCTACGACCTGAAGGGCCAGCTGATCGGCGCGCCGCATTTTGCCGAAACGCCTTGCCTGAACCTGTCGAAGACGCCGCTGCAGAACTGGAACGGCCTGCTGTTCGAACAGAACGGCTACGACGTGATGGACAAGCTCAAGAACATGGAAGCCACCCGCGACCTCGATTTCTCGGGCTATATGTTCGACCACGTCGAGATCCACGAGTGCGACTACAACTGGAAGACCTTCATCGAGGTCTACCTGGAGGATTACCACGTCGAGCCCTTCCATCCGGGCCTGGGTAATTTCGTCTCCTGCGACGACCTGAAATGGGAATTCGGCCGCGACTACAGCGTCCAGACCGTGGGCGTGAACCGCGCGCTGCAGAAGGCCGGTTCGCCCGCCTATAAGAAGTGGCAGGAACAAATCCTGAAGTTCAACAACGGCCAGCCGCCGAAATTCGGCGCCATCTGGCTGACGCTGTACCCGAACATCATGGTCGAGTGGTACCCGAACGTGCTGGTGGTGTCGACCCTGTGGCCGATCGGCCCGCAGAAGACCCGCAACGTGGTCGAGTTCTACTATCCCGAAGAGATCGTGCTGTTCGAGCGCGAATTCGTCGAAGCCGAGCGCGCCGCCTATATGGAAACCGCGGTCGAGGACGACGAGATCGCACTGCGCATGGACGCCGGCCGCAAGATCCTGGTGGAGCGCGGCGTCAACGAAGTCGGCCCTTATCAATCGCCGATGGAAGACGGAATGCAGCATTTCCACGAGTGGTACCGCAGCAAGCTGGCGCTCTAAGGACTCGATGCCGTCACTCTGGATGCTGTTTGCCAGCTTCGCGTTCGCCGCCATGGGCGCGGGCGTGAAGCTGGCGTCCGAGTTTTATTCCACCTCCGAACTCCTGATGTACCGTGGCCTCATCGGCACGGTGGTGCTGGTGCTGGCAGTGCGCCACCGCGGCGGCACCTTCGCTACTTCCTTCCCGCGTGCCCACCTGTGGCGCAGTTTTGTGGGCGTGGTGTCGCTGTGGCTATGGTTCTTTGCCATCACGCGCCTGCCGCTGGCCACTGCCGTCACCCTCAACTACATGGCGCCGATCTGGATCGCGGCCTGGATGTTCGCCACCGGCTGGTGGACCGGCACCAAGGTGGCCGAATGGCCGCTGGTGCTGGCGATCGGCATGAGCTTCCTGGGCGTGACCCTGGTGCTGCAGCCGGCGGTCGAGAGCAAGCAGTGGCTGGGCGGCCTTGCCGGGCTGTGCTCGTCGGTGATCTCGGCCATGGCCTACATGCAGGTGCGCAAACTCGGCCAGATGGGCGAGCCGGAATACCGCGTGGTGTTCTACTTCTCGCTGACCACCACCCTGGTCGGCCTTGCCGGGACCCTGCTCGGGGACGGGCCGCAAGACGCTGCCTTCCACAGCCACACCCCGTATAGCGGCGCGCTGCTGCTGGGGATCGGCATCTCCGCCCTCCTCGCCCAGATCGCCATGACCCGCGCCTACCGCGTCGGCAAGGTGCTGGTGGTGGCGAATTTGCAGTACACCGGCATCGTGTTTTCCAGCCTGTGGGGGCTGGCGCTGTGGGGCGACCGCTTCGGCTGGCATGTCTGGCTGGGGATCGCCGTGATCCTTGCGTCGGGCGTTGCCGCGACGTTCTACAATACGCGCAGCACGGCCCGGGGCACGATAGCCAAAGGCGCCGTGGTCAAGGATACCGATCCGATCGCCAGCGAAACCTGAGGAGCCACATGTACAAGACCCTGATCAGCGCCAGCGAACTGGCTGCGCACATCGCCAACCCCGACTGGGTCGTGGTCGATTGCCGCCATGACCTGATGAACCCCGCGGCCGGCCGCGAAGGCTATGCCATCGGCCACCTGCCGGGCGCGGTGTTCGGCAGCATCGAGACCGAGCTGTCGGGCGACAGGCAGGGGCCGGACGGCGTGTTCCGCGGCCGTCATCCGCTGCCGGAGAAAGACGCGCTGGTCGAAACCCTGCGCAGCTGGGGCGTGAACGACGGCTCGCAAGTAGTGGCCTATGACGCCCACGGCGGCATGTTCGCGGCGCGCCTGTGGTGGCTGCTGCGCTGGCTGGGCCACGAGGCGGTCGCGGTGCTCGATGGCGGCATGGCGGCCTGGCAGTCGATCGGCCAGCCCTTGAGCGTCGACCTGCCGGCCAAGGCGCCCGGCGCCATCACCGTGCGCGCACCCTTCGTGCCGACCGTGACGGTGGTCGATGTGATGAACAATATCGAAAAAGGCGAGCGCACCGTCATCGATGCGCGCGCAGCCGACCGCTTCCGCGGCGAGAACGAGACCATCGACCCGGTCGGCGGCCATATCCCCGGTGCGAAGAACCGCTTCTTCAAGGACAACCTGCAGCCGGATGGCCGCTTCAAGGATGCGGAAAGCCTGCGCGCCGAGTTTGCGCCGCTCATCAAGGATCCGCAGCGCGCCGTCATGCAGTGCGGCTCGGGCGTGACCGCCTGCCACAACCTGCTGGCCCTGGAAGTAGCCGGGCTGCCAGGCGCGGCGCTGTATCCGGGATCGTGGAGCGAATGGGTGGCCGATACCACCCGGCCGGTCGCCACGGGCGACGCTTGACGCGGGGCAGCACATGAAGAAAACCACAACCAAGGAAAACGCACCAATGTCGGACCACGAAACATCGCGCGCAGCCACGCCGGCGCTGGAAATTCCTGAAGCGGTTGCCGCCGCCCTCAGCGGCTGGGTGCAGCAGGTGGCCGAGCAGGCCGCCGCCCCGGTGCGCGAAGCGCTCGAACAGCTGGAAAGCGACGCGGCCGAGCTGCGCGAAACCGGCGCCCAGCTGGAAGCCGCGCGCGACCAGGCCCTGGCGGCATCGAGCGAGCATGAAGCCGAAATCGAACGCTTGAGCGTCGAACTGCGCGATGCGCGCAAGCTGGCTACCGAAGCCATGGTGAGCAAGGCGAAGGACCAGCTGGCGATCGACGGCAAGGACCGCCAGCTGGCCGACCTGCGTGCGCAGCTCGAGCGCAACGTGGCGGCGCAGGCCTCGGAATCCGATGCGCGCCTGGCCGCCGAGATGGAACTGATCGGCGCCACCACCGCACGCGACAACTTCGAAGCCGAAATGCGCACCCTGCGCGGGCAGCTCGACAAGTCCTATGCCGAACGCAGCTCGCTGCGCGCCGAGCTAGAAACCGCGCGCGGCAAGAAGTAAGCACCGCCATGGAACGCAATACGCGACAGCGCAAGGCCATCCACCAGTGCATCGAGGACGCCGGCCGTCCGCTGAGCCCCCAGGAACTGCTGGAACACGCCCAGGGCGTGGTGCCGGGCATCGGGCTGGCGACGATCTACCGCAACATCAAGTCGATGCTGGAGGCCGGCGAGATCACGGCGGTGTCGCTGCCGGGCGGTGGCGACCGGTATGAACTGTCGGGGCACGCGCATCATCACCACTTTCATTGCCGGGTTTGCGACCGGGTGTATGAGGTGCATGCCTGTCCGGGGGATATGCAGAAGCTGGCGCCGGAGGGGTTTGTGCTGGAGTCGCATGAGTTGACGCTGTATGGATTGTGCAGCGCGTGCCGAACCATTGCATCCTGATTTTCGTAGGGTGGGCGGCTTCGCCGCCCGCGCGTTCAACCAGTGTATGAAAAGCGTTGCATCAATTCATAGGTGAGTTGAACGCGCGGGCGGGAGACCCGCCCACCCTACAATGACGGTGGTTACGCACATGTGCTCCCAACAGCAGCACACTGCTGATCACCGCCCCCACCGTCTCCGCCAGCTCGCCGATCCTCGGCCCGAGCACCAGCACCGCCACTAAAAACACCACCAGCCCCGCCACCCCCAGCAACAGCGCCGCCGGATCGCGGTGCTTCAGGTACCCCGGCACCAGCGCCAGCAACACCGGCACCGTCACCCCGACCAGCAGCGCATCGTGCAAGGCATGATGCTCGCCACCCAGCCCCAGCAGCGGAAACGCCGCCAGGACCAGCGGCATCGCCAGGCAATGCACCAGGCACAGCGCGGAAGCCGCCATGCCCGCGTAATCGGCGAACCGGATCAGGGTCTTCATCAGAAAATCAGGCGCAGGCCCGCCGTCAGGTTGCGGCCCGGGAGCGGCGCGGCCGACTTGATGAAGGAGGTATGGCTGAACGCCAGCTCGTCGGTCACGTTGTTGATTCGCGCATAGAGCTGGGCCGGTATGCCGCCAATGCGCGTCGTGTAGTGCGTGCCGAGGTTGAGCAGCTTGTAGCCACCGGTCGCTCCCTCGAATTCCGCTACCCTGTCCTGCTTGCCGACCCGGACCAGTTCGACCATGCCGTGCCAGGCCTGCCAGTGCGCATTGAGACGCGCCCCGATGCGGTGCGCCGGGATACGCGGCAGGTTGCGGGCTCCCTGCCCTTCGTCGAAGCGGGCACGCACCAGGTCGCCGAACAGCGTGCCTTCCAGGCTGCCGGAAAACTTGTGGCGCAGCTCTCCTTCGAGGCCGGTGAAGACCGCATCGCGCTGTGCGTATTCGACCAGCTGGAAGCCTTCGTGATTGTCCAGCGTACTGGCGTAGATGTAGTTGGCGACGCGGTTGTGGAAGGCGCTCAGCGAATAGGTCGTATTGCCTTCGAACTTGCGCAGGGTGACATCGAGGTTGTTCGAGGTTTCCTTGCCGAGATCCGCATTGCCGATCTCATAGGTCGCGGTGGCCAGGTGCACACCGTCGGCATACAGTTCTTCGGCAGTCGGCAGACGGTGGCTGCGGGACAGGCCGGCGCGCAGCGAATACGAAGGCGCGAACTTCCAGACCGCCCCCAGGGCCACCGAGGTGCCGTGCGCCTTGGTGTCGCGCTGGGTCGCGCTATCCACTGCAACGTCCTGCCATTCGTGGCGAGCGCCCGCCTCGAAGCGCCAGTCGCCCAGCTTGTATTCTTCGGTGGCAAAGACAGCGTGTTTTTTCGTGACGCTCGGCGGCACATAGGCTTCTTCGCCATCGGTACGGAAATCGCGGCGCGTGGTTTGCAGGCCGATGACGCCGCGCAGGCCTTTGACCGGTGCATGTTCCAGCTCCACGCGCAAGTCGTGCGCCTTGTTGTTGAAGCTGGTGGCGACCACGCCCTCTTCCAGCTCGTCGTGGCGGTAGTCGGTGAACGAGGCGCGCAGGCGCGCCTTGGTGATGCCGGCCATCGGGTTGCGCAGCTCGCCGCGGACGTCCCAGCGGTCGCTGTCGAGCTTCACGACCGGCACCGCCTCGTCACCGTGCTCGTGCTCGTGGTCGTGCTCTTCGCCCTCTTCCTCGTGGCCATGGCCGCCGCAATGCAGGTGGTCGCCATGTGGATGGCAGCTGCCGAATTCGTGGTTGTGGCCGGGGATGCCGTATTCGGTGCGTTCCTTGGTGTAGGCCGCGCCCAGGTAGCCGCGTTCGCCCACCCAGGACAGGCCGACGCTGCCGGTCTCGCTGTCCTTGAAGCTGCCGTGCACGCGGTCGCCATCTGGCCAGCCCTTGCCGACGCGGTATTCGCCGGCATCGCGCTTGACGCCCTCGGCGTGGATCGCGACATTGCCCGCGCCGCCGGTCAATTCGAAGGCGCCGGTCTTTTCGCGGGCCACCGAGTTGGCGCGCAGTTCCATGCTGCCTTCGACCGGCTTGGCTGGCATCGCCGTAGGAATCTTGCGGTCCAGGATATTCACGACGCCACCCACCGCCCCGCCGCCATAGGCCAGCGCCGATGGGCCACGCAGCACTTCGATGCGTTCGGCCAGCACGGGCTCGAAGGCGACCGCGTGGTCCGGGCTGATCGTGGACGCATCCTGGATCTCCGCGCCATCCGACAGGATCTTGACGCGCGGTCCGTCCATGCCGCGAATGACCGGGCGGCTGGCGCCGGCGCCGAAATGGCTCGACGTGATGCCAGGCTGGTTGTTCAGGGTCTCGCCCAGGGTCGACTCGCGGGCGCGCACCAGTTCGCCGCCCGAAAGCGAGGTCACCGGCGTGATCATGTCGTCGCCCAACAGGCCGAGCGCGGACGCCGAGATCACCACGGTCGGAACGCTGTCAGGATCGGCGTGCACACGGCTGGCCTGGGCCTGGGCCAGCGGCGCATTGAAGGCGAACAGGATCGCCAGCGCAAGCGGCGTACGGTGGAGGGTCGGGGACATGGGCAGCTTCCTTCGTCAAGATTGAACACGCAGCGGGCTGGATACGCCCGCTTTTGGTAATGATAAGCCATTATCATTAAAAGCTCAACAGGCAGGACGAAGCGATGGCCCGTGTGAGGAAACGGCCAGGAAAATCGGGAGGAAAGATGTGGCACCAGCGACATGCCGCTCACGTGGAACCGCCAGTGCCCCGTAGGGTGTGTAAGGGCAAAGTAGAAATGTCCGGTTTGGGCAAAGTAGAAATGTCTGCTTTTGCGATGTAGTTCATGCTGTCGACTCCGAAAAGTTTGGGGTCCAGCGTGAGCGAAACCG
>NZ_JABAIV010000016.1 GCF_013003915.1 Telluria aromaticivorans | reverse complement strand
CGGTTTCGCTCACGCTGGACCCCAAACTTTTCGGAGTCGACAGCATGAACTACATCGCAAAAGCAGACATTTCTACTTTGCCCAAACCGGACATTTCTACTTTGCCCTTACACACCCTACGGGCAGCTGGATATTCTGGCTTATGCGGCCTCGATCAAGCCCTGGTTCCCCAGCCACTCCACCAGCGCCTCCGGCGTCAGGGGCCGCGAGAACAAAAAGCCCTGCGCCAGCGGGCAGCCGAGGCTGCGCAGGATGTGCGCCTGGCGCTCGTCCTCGACACCTTCCGCAATCACCGACAGGCCCAGGTTGCGGCCCAGCTGGATCACCATTTCCGCAATGCTGCTGCCGCGCGCCGAGCCGGTAATCTCGGTCACAAACGTGCGGTCGATCTTGAGGCGGTCCACCTGCAGGCGCTGCAAATGCGACAGCGACGAGAAGCCGGTGCCGAAATCGTCGATGGCGATCGACACGCCGGTGCGCTTGACCTGGGCCAGCTTTTCCACCAGCAGGGCCGGTTCTTCCATCGCCATCGATTCGGTGATTTCCAGTTCCACGTATTCGGGTGGCGCCCTGGTGTCGTCCAGCGCGCGGCGCAGCATGTCGACGAAGTGCGGATGGCGGAACTGCACCTGCGAGACGTTGACCGACATCGTGAACGTGCAGTGGCCGGCCGCATGCAGGCGCACCAGCTCGGCCAGGGCCTGGCGCAGCACCCATTCGCCGATGTCGACGATCAGGCCGGAGTATTCGGCGATCGGGATGAAGCGGTCCGGCCCGATCAGGCGCCCATCCTCGGTGCGCCAGCGCAGCAGCGCTTCCGCGCCGAAGGCGGCGTTGGTGGCCAGGTCGACCTGCGGCTGGTAGGCCAGGAACAGTTCGCCGCGCTGGAAACCGCTGCGCAGCGCGTGCATCATGCGCACGCGTTCGCGGATCTCGACGCCCATGCTGCGCGAGAAATAGAAGTGGCCGGCGCGCTGCTGCGACTTGGCGCGCTTCAGGGCGATGTCGGCATCCTTGAGGGCGTCGGCGCCGGTGCCGTCGTGCTCCAGCAGGCGCACCAGGCCGAGCGTGGCCGATACCTGCACGTCCTGGCCGTCGATATGGAAGGGCTCGCGGAAGAGGGCCTGGATCGGCGCCGGCTGCACGCTGCCTGCGTCGCCCAGCACGCAGAAGATATCGCCGCCGATGCGCGCCACTTCCAGTCCCGGGTTGCCGGCGGAGCGCAGGCGCGAGGTAAGGCGCTTGCCGACCGCCGCCAGCAGCAGGTCGCCGAAATGGTGGCCGAGCGCGTCGTTGGTCTCGGCAAAATGGTCGAGGTCGACCAGCGCCAGGGTGGTGCCGTTACGCTCGGTCCCGGCCAGCAGCGCATCGACCAGTTCGACCACGCGGGTGCGGTTCGGCAGGCCGGTGAGCTGGTCGCGGAAGGCCGCCTGGTTCAGGTGGGTGACCAGTTCGACATTCTCGAGGCCGACCGCGACCACGCTGGCGAACACGTCGAGCAGGCGGCGCTCGATGTCGCCGGCCTCGCGGCCGAACGGGATGCAGGCGGCGAAATCGCGGCCCGCCTTGCCGGGGAAATGCAGCGATAGCCAGCCGTCGCCGCCAAGGGTGCAGCGCTCGCGCATGCAGTGTTCGACCGCGCCCGCCAGCGACGCTTCGCGCTGCGCGCTCAATTCGCCGCCTTCGAGGTGGGCATGCTCGCCGGCCGCAGCGACCACGCGCAGCACGTCCGGGCGCGCGTGGCCGCTGTCGCGCACGCACAGCACGCCTGCGGGCGGCTGGCCGAGCAGGCTGGCCATTTGCCGCAGCACGCCCTGGGCCACGTCGCCTACGCCGTGCAGGGCCATGAGCTGGGTGCCGGCCGAGAGGATGTGTTCGAGTCCGGCGCGGCTGGCCTCGACTGCGCGCAGTTGCTGGTAGGAGCGCACGGCGGCCGCCACCGCGGTGTACAGCTTGGTGCGGGTCAGTTCCGACTTGGTGCGGTAATCGTTGATGTCGTAGCCGCGGATCGCTTCGAGTTCGGGCGCGTAGCCCGGCTGTCCGGTGCGCAGGATGATGCGGACTTCGTCCATGCCCAGCTCTTCGCGGATCTGGCGCACCAGCTGCAGGCCGGCGTCGGGGCGCTCCATCACCACGTCGAGCAGCACCACGGCGATGTCGGCTTCCCGCTCGAGCATGCTGCGTGCCTCGTGGGCGGTATAGGCATGCAGGAATTCCAGCGGGCGGCCCTGCATCTCGACGTTCTTCAGGGCGAACAAGGTGGTCGAATGCACGTCGGCGTCGTCGTCGACGACCAGGATGCGCCAGGACGGCAGGCGCGCGGGGCCGCCCGGCAAGGCTGCACCGGACCGGAACTGGCCGGCGGCGGGCGGCGCGTCCGCTTCATCGACGAAGCTCAGCTCGTCGTCGCAGTCTCGCGCATCCGTTTGTGTGCCTGGTGGCGTCATCGAGGCAGGCATGTGCTACGTCTCTAGTGGGGCTGGGCTTTTGATGTAAGTCAGTATATATGCAATTGCTAATATAAAACCCCGGGAGATTGGCTTAAGCGTCAAATTTATGTCCATAGGGCAATTAAATTGGCGCGGAAGCCACAGTAGTCCCTTCCTTCGCCCCCGCGGCCGGGCTGGTAGAATGCCAATTCCCCCATTTTGCATGCAGAGCGATCCATGTCCGGCAACTCCTTTGGCAAGCTGTTCTCCGTCACCACTTTCGGCGAGTCGCATGGACCCGCCATCGGCTGCGTCATCGACGGCTGCCCACCCGGCATGGCCCTGGGCGAGGCCGACATCCAGCTGGAACTCGACCGCCGCAAGCCGGGCACCTCGCGCCACGTGACGCAGCGCCAGGAAGCGGACCGGGTCCAGATCCTGTCGGGCGTCTACCAGGGCGTGACCACCGGCACGCCGATTGCGCTCCTGATCCAGAACGAAGACCAGCGCAGCAAGGACTACGGCAACATCGTCGAGACCTTCCGCCCGGGCCATGCCGACTACACCTACTGGCACAAGTACGGCGTGCGCGACCCGCGCGGGGGCGGGCGTTCGTCGGCGCGCCTGACCGCGCCCGTGGTCGGGGCAGGGGCGGTCGCGAAAAAATGGCTGCGCGAGCAGCATGGCACCGAGTTCTTCGGCTGCATGCGCCAGTTGGGCGACATCGACGTGCCCTTCCAGTCTTTTGAACACGTGCACGCCAATCCCTTCTTTGCCGCGACGCTTGACGCCGACCTGTTGGCGCGCATGGAAGCGGCAATGGACGAGCTGCGCCGCGCCGGCGACTCGATCGGCGCGCGCATCGACGTGGTGGCGCGCGGGGTGCCGGTCGGCTGGGGCCAGCCGATCTACGACAAGCTCGATGCCGACATCGCCTACGCGATGATGGGGATTAATGCGGTCAAGGGCGTCGAGATCGGGGCCGGCTTCGCGTCCGTGGCGCAGAAAGGCTCGGAGCATGGCGACGAACTGACGCCGCAGGGCTTTGTGGGCAATAACGCCGGCGGTGTGCTGGGCGGGATCTCGACCGGGCAGGACATCACGGTGTCGATCGCGATCAAGCCGACGTCGTCGATCCGCACGCCGCGCCGCTCGATCGACAAGGATGGCAACCCGGTGATGGTCGAGACCTTCGGCCGGCACGACCCCTGTGTGGGCATCAGGGCGACGCCGATTGCCGAGGCGATGCTGGCCCTGGTGCTGATTGACCATGCGCTGATGCACAGGGCGCAGTGTGGGGATGTGAGGGTGGGGACGCCGAAGCTGCGGTGATTTGCCGGGATCAGGTTCGCGTGACCTGACCTCGCGCCGTCGACGTCGTGAGCTAAGCGTTCACCCACCACCCTAAACCAGCGTCATCCCGACGACGGTCTTGGGGGCAGGGGTGCTGAACGAGTCGCGGTTGCACTGCGGTTCAGGCGCCTCCTGCAGCTAAACTCACACCCGCGTCGCCACCGCCTCCAGCTGGTGCCGCCGTTCCACCGTCCGCACCACCAGCCCGCGCAAGTCGTTCATCAGCGAAAACTCGGTCTGGCTCAGCGTCACCGAAGGGAAGCTGGCATCCCATTCGCCGTAGATGAAGCCGGCCGGCTGCCCATTTGCGCACAGCGGGATCACGACGAAGCACGTGGCCTCGCCCAGCGTGCCTTTCCACCAGCCCGGCAGCTTGGCCGCGAACTTGATGTCATGCGCATTCTCGATGAAGATCACGCGATCGCTGCCCAGCGACGCATGGAAGACGTCAGGTTCGTAGGCGTCATCGAACACCAGGTTCGGCAGCAGCGCCTTGCTGCCCTCGCCCAGTCCCAGCCTGGCCGCGTACCTGCCTTCGCGGCGGTTCCGGAGAAAAGCAAACGAGCGCGTGAACGACAGGCCCTTGTGCATGGTCTCCAGCGCCATCGACATCATCTGGCCCGGCGTCGCGGCAAGGCCGGCGTCGCGCATGTCGGCCACGCCGCTCATCAGGATCTTGTTGCCTGCCTTGCGGGCGCGGGTCGCAGCCACCAGCTGCTCGCGCTTTTCCAGCGGTTTGGCCAATGGTGCGATCGACAGGTCTGCCGCCGCGGTTTCGCGCGCCTTGTCGATGGCGCTGAGCAGGCTTGCCGCTTCCACGCCCAGCATCGGCGCAAAGCTTTCGGCCAGTTCCGCGACCCGGGCAGCGCCGATGTCGTCGTCGTGCCAGAGCGCCTCGGCGGCCTGGGTCGACATGGTGCCCAGTGCGGCCAGCCAGTCGTCGTGGCCGAAATCTTCGCCGCGTTCGGCCGGCTCGACCCGGCGCATGCCGGCGATCAGGTTGCGCGGCAGGCCCCAGTGTTCGGCGGTGGCGCGCCCGACCGCCTCCAGCGACAGGCCGAGATGCGCCTCGGCTGCGGCATCCTCGCGGCCGACGCCTGCGCTCTCGCGCATCCGGGTCCAGCGTTCCGGCATGTAGAAGGTGATCATCATGCGCCCCAGCGAATGCAGGATCGAGCAGACCACGGCTTCCTCCGGGTCGCGCGATACGGCGCTGGCGGCCACCTGCTGCGCCACCATCCCGGCCAGCACCGCTTTTTCCATCTCGACGTGGGCGATCTCGGTGTCGGGCGTCGACTTGGCCAGTTCCTCGATCAGTTTCAGGCCCAGCGCCAGGTGGCCGATCGCTTCGGTGCCCAGCACCAGCACCGCCTTCGAGACCGTGTTGATGCGCTGTCCGAAGGCCGAGTACATGCCGCTGTTGGCCAGCCGCAGCACCTTCTGGGTCAGGACAGGATCCGACAGCACCGTCTGGGTCATCGAGAACTCGCGTTCGTCCTCGCCGCGCATGGAAGCGAGGATCGCGTTGATGGCCTTGGTGAAGCCCGGCATGTCGCCCTGCCTGCGGATGCGTTCCCACAGCAGGGAGAGGGTGGCCTCGGCCAATTTCGGGCGCAGGGTAGCGGCTGGTGTCGTCATGGTTTGCCCGGACGGATGTCGGCCGGCAGTAATTCGGTATAGAGATTCTCTTTCAGGGCGGCCATCGCCACGTGCGCCGGCATCGGCTTGCCGGTCAGGTAGCCCTGTACGTAGTGGCAGCCCAGGTTGTCGAGCCAGGCCAGCTGCTCTTCGGTCTCGACGCCTTCGGCAACCACCAACAGGTCGAGGTGCCGCGCGATGTCGAGCACCGCGCTGCAGATGGCGCCATCCTTGGCGGCTTGCGGCAGGTCTTTCACGAAGGCGCGGTCGATCTTCAACACCGAGATCGGGAAGCGCTTCAGGTAGGCGAGCGATGAATATCCGGTGCCGAAGTCGTCGATCGCGATGCGGGCGCCGCGCTCGGCCATCTTGCCGAGCACCGCTTCGGCGTGCACCGGGTCGACCATCAGCGTGCCCTCGGTGATCTCGAGCACCAGCTGGCGGCCCTTGGTTCCGGACAGCGCCAGCGCATCGTCCAGTACGGTCAGGAATTTATCGCTCCTGAACTGGCGCGGGCTGATGTTCACCGAGATATACAGCTCGCGCCCGGCCACTTCCTCGAACTGGCGGATCTGCATGCAGGCCGCCTTCAGGGCCCAGGCGCCCAGCAGGTTGATCAGCCCATTGGTCTCGGCGATCGGGATGAAGCGTACCGGCGGCACCATGCCCAGGGTCGGGTGCTTCCAGCGCATCAGGGTCTCGAAGCCCTCGATGGTGCGGCTGCGCGCATCGACGATCGGCTGGTAGTACAGCTGGAACTCGCCTTCGCGCACCGCGTTGAACATCGCGGCCTCGAGCGAAATGTCGTGTTCCGGCGGGCCCTGGTCGCTCGGGCTGTAGGTGACCGCGCGTGCCTTGCCGGTTTCCTTGGCGCGCGACATCGCGGTGTCGGCCAGCGTCACCAGCCGCACTTCGTCTTCGGCATGCTCCGGGTAGGTGGCGACCCCGATCGAGCCGGCCAGGTAGATCGTGTGGCCATCGATCTCGAAGGGCGACTGCAAGGTGGCCATCAGGCGCCCCGTGACCAGCTTGATCTGCGCCTCGCCGGCGGTGCCCGGCAGGACCGCGACGAATTCGTCGCCGCCGACGCGCGCCAGCGTGTCGCTGTCGCGCAGGGTGCGGCGCAGGCGGCTGGCGGCGGTGCGCAGCACCTCGTCGCCGACCCCGTGCCCGAGGCCATCGTTGACTTTCTTGAAGCCGTCCAGGCCGATGGTGGCGACCGAGAAGCCCTGGCCGGAGCGCCGCGCATTGGCGATGACCATGCGGATGCGGTCGGACAGCAGCACCCGGTTCGGCAGTTCGGTGAGGGCGTCGTGGGTCGCCATGTGGTGCAGGCGTTCTTCGGTGGCGTGCTGGCCCGACATGTCGCGGCCCACCACCAGCAGGGGCGCATCGTCGCCGCTCGCGATCAGGGCGATCCGCAGCTCGAACCAGGTGTCGCGCTCGCCGCAACGGAAGCGCGCTTCGACTATCTCGGGCTCGCCGCTGGCGCCGGCGCTCGCAAGGGCGTCGCGCAGTGCCGCCTGGTCGACGTCATGCACCAGCGACACCAGGGAACGGCTGCCCAGTTCGACCCCGGCGAAGGTCAGCGCGCGACGGCTCGCGGCGCGCAACTGGCCGCCGGGCGTGACGCGGAATGCCACGTCGCCGGCCGCTTCCAGCAGGCTGTCGAGCAGGCTGGATGCGGGCGTGCGCGGGCCTTGCGAATCTGACTGGTTAGCAGCAATGGAACTAGTGTGCATTCTTGGGTTCTGCCCTGGGTTCTGCCTGCTTATCGCCGTCACGCGCACTGCGGGCACGCGCGTCCGGCCATGTGTAAACCATGCAAGTCTACCAAACCAATAGTGACTGGTGCATCGAAAGATTCCAAAAGGCACTAGATAACACAATGGCGCGCCACGCCGGGTCCATCCTTGCGCTGGCGCAGCCGCTGGTATTGATGTGCCCTTTGCGCTGGCTCACTTGCCGATATTTGCCCGACATTTGCCCCATATTTGCGGCATTGTTGTTGCGTCGTTGTTGCATAGACAAGCATACTGGCGCCTGCCATTGTCGCCGATCCTTGCAACAAAGCAAATTATTGCTTACAGGATGAGGCCAAGTTGATGCTCGCTTGCAACATAATTCGATGAGAGGCTCGAGAAATGAACGGTTTCGACACCCATGAAGTGCTCAACCAGGCCGCTCCCTTTGCGGACGTCAACCTGTTTCGCTGCGACCCGGCGCTGGGCGAAGCGCTCGAGCGCGAGGGCGCCGGCTGGGCCCGCGAGCAGCTGGACGCGCTCGGCGCCACCCTGGGCCGGGCGGACGTGCTCGACCTCGCGCGCCTGGCCAACGCCTCCGGGCCGCGCCTGGTGAGTCATGACCGGTCCGGCCGCCGGATCGACGAGATCGAATTCCACCCGTCGTGGCACACGCTGATGGCCCTCTTGATCGGCGCTGGCGCGCATTCGGCCCCATGGCAGGACCCGCGGCCCGGCGCCCAGGTGGCGCGCGCAGCCCAGTACCTGCTGTTCGGCCAGGTCGAAAACGGCGCCCAGTGCCCGGTGACCATGACCTTCGCCTCGGTGCCGGCCCTGCGCCGCCACCCGGTCCTCGCAGCCGAATGGCTGCCCAAGGTCTTGTCCAGGGAATACGACCCGCGTTCGCTGCCGGTGGCGCAGAAGCGCGGCGCCCTGATTGGCATGGGGATGACCGAGAAACAGGGCGGCAGCGACGTGCGCGCCAACACGACGCGGGCCACGGCGATGCTGCCGTCGGAGGCTGCCGGACGCTTCGGCGCGGCGGGCGAGGGTGCGCACCGCATCGTCGGCCACAAATGGTTCTTCTCGGTGCCGCAATCGGATGCGCACCTGATCCTGGCGCAACTCGATGACGCGGGCAGCTCGGGACTGTCCTGCTTCTTCGTGCCGCGCTACCTGCCGGACGGCAGCCGCAACGCGATCCGGGTCCAGCGCCTGAAGGACAAGCTGGGCAACCGCTCCAACGCCTCGTCGGAAGTCGAGTTCCAGGATGCGACCGGCTGGATGATCGGCGCGCCGGGACGCGGCATCCCGACCATCCTCGAGATGGGCGGCTACACCCGCCTCGACTGCGTGCTGGGCAGCGCCGGCATCATGCGCGCGGCGCTCTGCCACGCGTTGCACCACGCGCGCGGACGCAGGGTTTTCGGGCGGCTTCTTTCCGAACAGCCGCTGATGCAGAACGTGCTGGCCGACCTCGCGCTCGAATCCGAGGCCGCCACCGCGTTCGCACTGCGCCTGGCGCGCTGTTTCGATGCTCCCGACGACCCGGTCCAGGCCCTGCTCGGACGCATCCTGACCGCGGCCGGCAAGTACTGGATCTGCAAGCGCGGCCCGGCTTTCGGCGCCGAGGCGATGGAAGTCATGGGCGGCAACGGCTATGTCGAGGATGGCCCGCTGGCGCGCATCTATCGCGAACTTCCGGTCAATTCGATCTGGGAAGGTTCGGGCAACGTGATGTGCCTCGACCTGCTGCGCGCGCTCGGCAAATCGCTGCCGGAGGCGCACGAGGCGCTGGCCCGGGAGCTGATGCCCGCGGCCGGCCTGGACGCGCGCTTCGGCGACTACGCAAGCCGCCTGCTCCACGAACTCCCGGCGCAGGTAGCAGAGGAGGGCGGCGCCCGCGTGCTGGCCGAGCGCATCGTGCTCGCGGTGCAGGGCGCGCTGCTGCTGCGCCATGCGCCGGCCTTCGTGTCGGATGCCTTCGTGGCTTCGCGCATCGCGGAGGCCCCGGGCGGCGCGTTCGGCCGGCTGCCGGCGTCGAGCGACTGCGCCGCGATCCTGGCGCGTGCGCTGGCTGGCTAAGAATGCATGTTTCTTGTCGAAATGTGCAGAAAAGAGGGACAAATGGCCGCGCGGCTGGGATAATGCCGGTCTACCGCTTCACACCCCTATTGCGTTGATACCGACCATGAATCAAGACCCGCGTTTCCCGAACCTGTTCATCCTGAACCACCCGCTCATCCAGCACAAGCTGTCGCACATGCGCGAGCACGACACCTCGACGCGCACTTTCCGCGAGCTGCTGCGCGAGATCACGCTGCTGATGGGCTATGAGATCACGCGCGACCTGCCGCTGACCACGCGGAAGGTGCAGACCCCCTTGATGACGATCGACGCGCCTGTCATCGCCGGCAAGAAGCTGGCCATCGTGCCGATCCTGCGCGCCGGTATCGGCATGAGCGACGGCCTGCTGGAACTGGTGCCGTCGGCGCGCGTCGGCCACATCGGCGTGTACCGCGACCCCGATACCCATGAGCCGGTCGAATACCTGGTGCGCCTGCCGGACACCAACGAGCGCACCTTCATCCTGTGCGACCCGATGGTCGCCACCGGTAACTCGGCAGTGCACGCGGTCGACGTACTGAAGAAACGCGGCGTGCCGAGCGAGCACATCATGTTCCTCGCGCTGGTGGCCGCGCCGGAAGGCATCGAGGTGTTCCAGAAATCGCATCCGGATGTGAAGGTGTATGTCGCCTCGCTCGACTCGCACCTGAACGAAGACGCCTATATCGTGCCGGGCCTCGGCGATGCGGGCGACCGCATCTTCGGCACCAAGTAAGCATGCACGCGGCCGACAAGGGATTCTTTTCGCGACTGGCGTCGTTCAACGACAGCTTCGCCAGCAACCTGCCCGCCACGCTCGAGCGCATGGCGGCGGTTGCCGCCGGACTCGATCCGCGTGCGCCCGCGGCCGCTGCAAACGAATTGCAGGCCATGCTGCATACCGTGGCGGGCTCCGCCGCCACCTTCGGCTACCGCGGCCTCGGCCACCACGCGCGCGCGCTCGAGCAGCGCCTGCGCGTGCTGATGACCTTCGATGCAGTCGCCGCAAGCGATTGGGCCAGCTGGACCTCCGAGCTCGGGCAATTCGTCGAGGCAGGGCGCCGCGATCCACGCGGATTCAATTAGGCATACGCTGGTTTTGCCGTGGGCATAATGCCCTGGCGCAATAAACCAATGCAGGATCGTTTGATACCGCGCAAACTTACGTTCACTCATTGCCCTATATTTTCTGTACTGCCGAATGCAAAGCGCGACCGTAAAAGTTGAAGTTAGGAATTCTTATCGAGATTGTTGCGAGCGCGAGAATTTTTATTTTGCGAACATGGGTTTTATTTGTTTTTATTCGGTATAATACGGGATCGTTGGGTTGTAGGTAGTAGTGCAGTCTGTCTGTCATTCCTTTCTTGCTTCTTCAAACGATCTTAAACGGGCGCAAGCCCAACTTAACTGAAATAGGAAATTGTAATGGCAACTGGCATCGTAAAATGGTTCAATGATTCGAAGGGTTTTGGCTTCATCACCCCTGATGAAGGCGGCGAAGATCTGTTCGCTCACTTCTCGGCGATCCAAAGCAATGGCTTCAAGTCGCTGCAAGAGAACCAGCGCGTTTCGTTCGATGTGACCACTGGCCCTAAGGGCAAGCAGGCCGCGAACATTCAGCCGCTGTAATCGCTCTCAAGCGATAGCAAAATCCCCGGACTGCCGGGGATTTTTTTCGTCTGGTGGTTCTGCACGGTTCGCCTGATTCGCTTCGGGACGCAGAGCCCGATGAGCTTGCGGCTGGTAGGGTGGGCAAGTTCCTTGCCCACGCGTTCAACCAGTGGGCGTGTCGAGTTGCACTTCCACTGTGCGATTCTGGTTGAACGCGTGGGCAGAATCTGCCCACCCTACGGGTCTCGACCGGCCGCCGCCGCAGGCTAGCGCACCTGCCAATACTCCGGCTGCGCATAACTCCGCCGCAAAAAATCCACGAACGCCCGTATCCGCAACGGCAAGTGCTGCCGCTGCGCGAACACCGCATAGATGTCGTTCCCCGGCGCCGCGAACTCGTCCAGCACCGTGCACAGCTCGCCCGTCGCGATCTGCGCGCCCACTTCCCACATCGAGCGCCAGGCCAGCCCCTTGCCGGCCAGGGCCCAGGCGTGCAGCACCGCGCCGTCGTTGCACTCCATGTTGCCGCCGACCTTGAGCGCCACCGGCTTGCCCTTGTCGAGGAAGGTCCAGCCGCGCTGGCTGCCTTCGCTGCTGATCGCCAGGCAGTTGTGCTTCGCCAGGTCGGCCAGCACGCGCGGGGCGCCGTGCCGCTTGAGGTAGGCGGGCGCTCCCACCACCACGCGGTGGTTGTCGGCCAGCTTGGTACCGACCAGGGTCGAATCGGTCAGGCTGGCGATGCGGATCGCGACGTCCACGCCTTCGCCCACGACGTCGACCAGGCGGTCGGTCAGGTTCAGGTTGACGGTCACGTCGCGGTGCTCGGCGAGGAAGGAGGGCAGCAGCGGCGCCACGTGCTGGCGGCCGAAGCCGGCCGGCGCGGACACCAGCAAATGCCCGGTTGCACGCACGCTGCGTTCGGCCGCCGCGGCCTCGGCCGCTTCGAATTCGGCCAGGATGCGCTGGCAGTCGTCGAGGAAGGCCGCGCCTTCGTCGGTGAGCACCAGCCGGCGCGTGGTCCGCTGCAGCAGCTTGACCCCGAGCCTGCTTTCCAGTGCATCGAGCCGGCGCCCGATCATGGCCGGCGCTATCCCTTCGGCCCGCGCCGCCGCCGACAGGCTGCCGCGCGCCACCACTTCGACGAAGGTCGAGATTTGCCTGAACTTACCCATTCGTATTGCCCATCCGTGCTCTCCATTTCATACAAAAACGCACAGATGTAGTGAGAAAATGTATCGTTTAGCTATCTGGAAGTGAATATACTTGATGCTTGTACAAACGCCAAGGCGCGGCCCAGGCCGCCCGGCGAGCACAGGTTTTCTACTTCTACTGGAGAATGCGCAATGACGATCGCCACCCCCGCCGGCATGGACATCACGGGCGAGATCAAGCCCGGCTTCGAAACGATCCTGACACCGGAAGCACTCGCCCTGGTCGCGAAACTCACGCGCGCCTTCGAGCCGCGCCGCCAGCAATTGCTGGCAGCCCGTGCCGAGCGCGCGCGCCGCCTCGATCTGGGCGAGCGTCCGGACTTCCTGGCTGAGACTGCGCATATCCGCGCGGGCGACTGGAAGATCGCGCCGATCCCGAAGGCCCTCGAATGCCGCCGCGTGGAGATCACCGGCCCGGTCGAGCGCAAGATGGTGATCAATGCGCTGAACTCCGGCGCCGACAGCTACATGACCGACTTCGAGGATTCGAACACGCCAAACTGGGACAATCAAATCACCGGGCAAATCAACATGGTCGACGCGGTGCGCCAGACCATTTCGCTCGAGCAGAATGGCAAGAGCTACAAGCTGAACGACAAGGTGGCGACCCTGGTCGTGCGCCCGCGCGGCTGGCACCTCGACGAGAAGCATGTGCTGGTGGACGGCAAGCGCGTCTCCGGCGGCATCTTCGACTTCGCCCTGTTCATGGTCCATAACGCGAAAGAGCAGCTGGCGCGCGGCGCCGGGCCTTACTTCTACCTGCCGAAGATGGAATCGCACCTGGAAGCGCGCCTGTGGAACGACATCTTCATCATGACCCAGGAAGAGCTCGGCCTGCCGCGCGGAACCATCAAGGCGACGGTGCTGATCGAGACCATCCTGGCCGCCTTCGAGATGGACGAGATCCTGTACGAGCTGCGCGAGCACAGCGCCGGCCTCAACGCGGGCCGCTGGGACTACATCTTCTCGTGCATCAAGAAGTTCAAGCTCGACAAGGACTTCTGCCTGGCCGACCGCGCCAAGGTGACGATGACCGCGCCCTTCATGCGCGCCTATGCGCTGCTGCTGCTCCAGACCTGCCACAAGCGCGGCGCCCCGGCCATCGGCGGCATGGCGGCCCTCATCCCGATCAAGAACGACGCGGAAAAGAACGAGGTCGCGATGGGCGGCGTGCGCAACGACAAGGCGCGCGATGCAACGGATGGCTACGACGGTGGCTGGGTGGCGCACCCGGGACTGGTCGAGCTGGCGATGACGGAATTTACCAAGGTGCTGGGCGATAAACCCAACCAGATCGACAAGCAGCGTCCGGATATCCAGGTCAGTGCCAAAGACCTGCTCGACTTCAAGCCGGAAGCGCCGATTACGGAGGCCGGCCTGCGCTATAACATCAACGTCGGTATTCATTATCTCGGCGCCTGGCTGGCCGGTAACGGCTGCGTGCCTATCCATAACCTGATGGAAGACGCGGCCACCGCCGAGATCAGCCGCTCGCAGGTGTGGCAGTGGATTCGCTCGACCAAAGGCGTGCTGGAAGATGGCCGCAAGGTGACCGCCGAGATGGTGCGCGCGATGATCCCGGAAGAGCTGGCGAAGGTGAAGGGCGATGCGGCGAATGGCGACAACCCGAGCTATGCGCGCGCGGCGCAGATCTTCGAAGAGATGTCGACGTCGGAGACGTTTGCGGAGTTCCTGACCTTGCCGTTGTACGAAGAGATCTGAGCGACCGGAACTGAGGTAGACCGTAGGGTGGGCAGATTCTGCCCACGCGTTCACATCACCTTAGCGAGCATGCTCCGTGGTTTAAACCTGTTCGTTGAACGCGTGGGCAGGAAACCTGCCCACCCTACGATTCACCTCAGAATGTATTCTTCCATTCTCTTAGCGCCGCAAAGGCCTGCAGCGGTGATGCATCCGTAGCCAGCCTGCCCGCATCCACCAGGCTCCGCACCACCCCCGGCTCCGTATACCGCAAAAACGGATTCGTCCCTCGCTCCAGCCCGATCGTCGACGGCACCGTCGGCAACCTGGTCCCGCGTTTTTCCGCAGCATCCCGCATTCGCAAGGCCAGGCCCTGGTTGTCCGGCTCGACCACCTGCGCGAACTTTAGATTCGCCACCGTATATTCGTGCGCGCAATACACCAGCGTGTCGTCCGGCAGCGCCGCCAGCTTGGCGAGCGAGCCTGCCATCTGCGCCGGCGTGCCTTCGAACAGCCGGCCGCAGCCGCCCGCGAACAGCGTGTCGCCACAGAACAGCCAGTTCGCCCCCGACGCGCGCCGTACATAGGCGATATGCCCGAGCGTGTGCCCCGGCACCTCGAGCACGTCGAGTTCCAAGTCGAGCCCGGCTATGCGGACGTGGTCGCCTTCGCCGAGGGCCTCGCTGACGAAGGCGATCCCATCGTTGCGCGGCCCGTACACCGGCACCCGCCACTCGGCCAGCAGGCTTGGCACGCCGCCGATATGGTCAGCATGGTGATGGGTGAGTAAAATGGCGGTAAGCGACAGCTTGTGCGCGGCCAGGGCTTCACGGACGGGTCCGGCATCGCCCGGGTCGACTACCGCTGCATGGCTGCCGTCGTGGATAATCCAGAGATAGTTGTCGTTGAAGGCGGGGACGGTCAGGACCGACAGGTCCGGGCGAGATGTGTTGGTCATAGGTAGTGAACCGAAGGGATGGCATGGACAGCGCAGTATCCGAGAAATCCATTATAGCGCTCGACCACTGGCTGCAATCGCCGGCGGGCGCCTACGTGCGCGCCTTCGAGCAGTCCTGCCTGGACGAGCTCACCGCGGACATCTTCGGCTTCAATGCCTTGCAAGTTGGCGTGCCCCAGCTCGATGCGCTGGCCGCCAACCGCATGCCCAACAAATGGCAGGCCGCGACCCGCACCTCGACCAGCGACGAGCTGGCCTTTGCAGCCAGCGGCAAGCAGATCGCCGTCGCCCTCGATTTCGCCGAACTGCCGTTCGCTTCGCACAGCATCGACCTGGTCGTGCTGCCGCACGTGCTCGAGTTCGCTACCGAACCGCACCAGGTGTTGCGCGAAGTCGAGCGGGTCCTGATCCCGGAAGGGCAGGTGATCATCTGCGGCTTCAATCCGGCCAGCCTGTGGGGCATGCGCCAGGGGATCGGCCGGGTCACCAACAACGGCTACCTGCCGGCATCGGGCGAATTCATTTCTATGCCGCGCCTGAAAGACTGGCTAAAATTGCTGAATCTCGGCGTGACGCGCAGCCATTTCGGCTGCTATGCGCCGCCGTGCCGGACAGCCCATTGGCTGAGCCGGTTCGCGATGATGGAATCGGCCGGACAACGCTGGTGGCCCTATCTGGGCGCCGTGTACGTGGTCCACGCCATCAAGCGGGTCAAGGGCATGCACATCATCGGACCTGCATGGAACAAGAAAACGAGCAAGCGGCCGCAAGCAGTGCCGGCGGCGAACAGGGAATGAGCGACATGCAAGACAACGAAGCAAGCGCAGCAAACGGCTCGACAAAAGTAGAAATCTTCACCGACGGCGCCTGCAAGGGCAATCCCGGCACCGGCGGCTGGGGCGCGCTGCTGGTCGCCAATGGCCACGAGAAGGAAATCTTCGGCGGCGAGCCGAACACCACCAACAACCGCATGGAATTGCGCGCCGTGATCGAGGCGTTGGGCGTGCTCAACCGCCCGTGCGAGATCGTGCTGCATACCGACAGCCAGTATGTCCAGAAGGGCATCTCCGAGTGGATTCACGGCTGGAAGGCGCGCGGGTGGAAGACCGCGGCCAAGGAACCGGTCAAGAACGACGATTTGTGGAAAGCGCTCGACCTGGCGCAGCAGCAGCATGCGGTCGAATGGCGCTGGGTACGCGGCCACAACGGCCATCCGGGCAACGAGCGGGCCGACGTGCTGGCCAACCGCGGCGCGGCCTCGGTGCGCCGCTAAGCCAGCCTGAAGCAGGGCGCGGACTGATATACTTCGCCCGCCTGCTTCACTGTTCATCCACGATTCACCCTCTTAAGTGCTGCCCATGCGCCAGATTGTCCTCGATACCGAAACCACCGGCCTGAACCCTCGTACCGGCGACCGCGTCATCGAGGTCGGCTGCGTTGAGATCTTCAACCGCAAGCTGACCGGAAATAACTTCCACCGCTATATCAATCCGGAGCGCGACTCGGACGAGGCGGCACTGGCGGTCCACGGCTTGACCACCGAATTCCTGCGCGACAAACCGAAGTTCGCCGAGATCGCCGAGGAATTGCGCGAGTTCGTGCAGGGCGCGCAAGTGATCATCCATAACGCGCCTTTCGACCTTGGCTTCCTGAATGCCGAGTTCACGCGACTGGGCCTGCCGCCCTTCAGCACCTATTGCGCGGGCGTGATCGACACCCTGGTGCAGGCCAAGGAATTGCATCCAGGCAAGCGCAATTCGCTGGATGCGCTGTGCGACCGCTACGAAGTCTCGAACGCCCACCGCAAGCTGCACGGCGCGCTGCTGGACTCGGAGCTGCTGGCCGACGTCTACCTGTCGATGACACGCGGCCAGAATTCGCTGACCATGGATGTCGCGGCCGAAACCAATGCCGGCGGCGAGCTCGTCGAAGCGGGCCCGCTGGGCGAGATCATCGTGGTCGCGGCCAGCCATGAGGAGGAAGCCGCGCACGAACTGGTCCTCGCAGGCCTCGACAAGAACGTGAAAGGCAGCTGCATCTGGCGCAATTTTTCCCCGGCAGGGGTGACGGCGGCCTGATTCTGTGCCATAATACGCCTCGTTTTGGGAGGTTAGCTCAGGGGTAGAGCACTGCATTCACACTGCAGGGGTCGCAAGTTCGAAACTTGCACTTCCCACCAGGATTCAGTCCGGAACCATGTCGGACAAGCGAAAGGTCAGCAGAGATGCTGGCCTTTTTGCGTTGGCGGTCGCTTTTTGATCTGTTGCTAGCGATGAGATAAACTCTGCTCCAGAAGAGTCACTGTCATACGAGTGGGAACAATGGATAAATTCCTCGAAATGAAGGTGTTCTCGGCCGTGGTCGAAGCGGGCAGCTTCACCGGCGCCGCGCGTACCCTGGACATGTCGAAAGCGGCGGTCTCGCGCTACGTGGCCGAACTCGAAGAGCGCCTCGGCGTGCGCCTGCTGCACCGGACCACGCGCAAGCTGTCCGCAACGGGCGAGGGCGAGATCTTCCACGCGCGCTGCCGCGAACTGCTGGACAACCTGGACGAGGCCGAGGCCGAGATCAGCTCGCGCAGCGGCCAGGCCAGCGGCCTGCTGAAGGTGAGCGTGCCGGTCACCTTCGGGTTGATGCACCTCGCGCCCTTATGGCCGCCTTTCCTCGCGCTGCACCCGAAGCTCGATCTCGACATCACCTTGTCGGACCGCGTGGTCGACCTGGTCGAGGACGGTTTCGACCTCGCGGTCCGGATCGTCCAGCTGCCGTCTTCCTCCCTGATCAGCCGCAAACTCGCGTCCACCCGCATGGTCCTGTGCGCCTCGCCCGATTACCTGGCACGGCGCGGCGAACCGGCACGGCCACCGGACTTGCTGCAGCACGATGTGATCTCGTACAGCCTGTTCTCGAGCGGCGAACACTGGACGTTTACCGGCCCGGGCGGCGAGGCCACGGTGAAAGTCGCGCCCCGGGTGCGCACCAACAGCGGCGACACCTGCCGCGCCGCGGCCTTGCAGCACCAGGGCATCGTGCTCCAGCCGAGCTTCATCGTCGGGACCGACCTTGCGCGAGGGCTGCTGCTCGAAACCATGAAGCCATGGCGCGCGGGCGAACTGGGCGTGTACGCCGTCTACCCGTCGCGCAAATTCGTCTCGCCCAAGGTGCGCCTGCTGATCGACTTCCTCGTTGACGCATTCGCCGACCCGGCATGGGACTGATTGATTATCCCTGCTGGTGAGACAGTCTTGCTCCGCTGAGGCTATTTATCTCGTCCGCCGGCAAGATTAAGATGAGGCATGTCATCGCGGTAAAGGCCGCACCTGAAAGGACATCAACATGCCTGCATTCCCCACCATCTTCCTGTCGCACGGATCGCCCATGCTGGCCCTGCAGGACAGCCCGGCCCGCCGCTTCCTGCAAGGCCTCGGCAAATCGCTGGAACGTCCACGCGCCATCCTGGCCGTCTCGGCGCACTGGGAAACCCGCGGCAGCGCCAGCGTGAGCTTGGCCTCGCTGCCGGAAACCATCCACGACTTCGGCGGTTTCCCGCGCGCGCTGTTCAAGATCCAGTACCCGGCGCCCGGCGCTCCCTGGACCGCCGAACGCGCCGCCGCACTGTTGGAGGCGAGCGGGCTGCCGGTGACGTGCAATGCCGACCGCGGCCTCGACCACGGCGCCTGGGTGCCGCTCAGCCTGATGTATCCGGATGCGGACATCCCGGTCACCCAGCTCTCGCTGGTGCAGGGCGCGGGACCCCGGGAGCACGAAAGGCTGGGCCAGGCCCTGGCGGCGCTGCGCGAGGAGGGCGTGCTCGTCATCGGTTCCGGCGCGCTGACGCACAACCTGTCCGAATTCCGCGGGCAGCCAGTCGATGCGCCGGTCCCGCCGTGGGTCAGCGAATTCGGGTCCTGGATGAAAGCCCGGCTGGAAGCAAACGACCACGCGGCCCTGCTGGACTACCGCCGCCTTGCACCGTCGGGCGCGCGCAACCATCCGAGCGAAGAACACTTGCTGCCCCTGTACGTGGCAATGGGCGCGGCCGGCCCCGGGGCTAGAACCGTCCAGCTGCATGCCAGCTTCGAGCACGGGATACTGGCGATGGACGCCTACGCATTTGAATAATTCCACATACAAGCTGACTAACTAAAGGATTTCCCATGAACACCACGAACACCACCACCACCACCACCACCACCCTGTATTCCGCCCGCGACGACCAGGGCAAGCTGCTGCTGCGCGTGCTGCTCGCCAGCCTGCTGCTGTTCCACGGCGTGTCCAAGCTCTTCGGCGGCGTCGGCTTCATCACCGGAATGCTCGAGAAGATGGGCTTGCCCGGGGCATTCGGCTATCTCGTGTACATCGGCGAAATGGTGGCGCCGCTGCTGATCCTGGTCGGCCTCTACACCCGCGCTGCGGCAGTGGTCGTGGCCATCAACATGGTTGTCGCGCTGCTGCTGGTGCACAGCGCCGAAATCTTCACGCTGAACAGTACCGGCGGCTGGGCAATCGAGCTGCAAGGCATGTACCTGGGCGCGGCGCTGGTAGTAGCCTTGCTGGGCGCGGGAAGCTACAGCATCGGCGGCACGACGGGGCACTTCAACTGAATCGACGATAGGCCAGCCGGTAGATATTGATAATTCTCAATAGCTAAGGCATAATACGGGCCACCGGGAGGTTAGCTCAGGGGTAGAGCACTGCATTCACACTGCAGGGGTCGCAAGTTCGAAACTTGCACTTCCCACCAAGATTCGCTGGACATGAAAGGGCTTGCACCGTTTGGTAGCAAGCCCTTTTGTCATTTGGCGCTCTGATTCGGTCACAGTAGTCCTTGCCTGGCGCTGCGCCGCTGGCGGCGTTCGGCGCCTGCCCGTGAGAGGCAGCCGCTCCCCGTTAGGCCCTGGCCTGGTAGGCGCGCAGCCAGCCATACAGCACCGCCATCATGAACGGACCGACGAACAGGCCGATCACGCCCATGGTCGACACGCCGCCCAGCAGGCCGAACAGCACGGCCAGGAAGGGCAGGTTGACCCGGTGCCCGATCAGCTTCGGCCGGATGAATTTGTCTACCATGAACAGCTCGACCGCGCCCCAGGTGAACAGGCCGAGCGCCGCGCCGGCATGGCCTTGCCCCAGCAGCAGCAGCGACACCATCGTGAACGACAGCGGCGCGCCGCCCGGGATCAGGGCCAGGTAGCCGGTGATCACGCCGAGCAGCGCCGGCGCCGGCGCGCCCGCGATCGCATACGCGATACCGAGCACGATCCCTTCCAGCACCGCGATCGAGCACAGGCCCAGCGCCGTGCCGCGCACCGACAGCGGCAGGATGCGGCGCAGGTTGCCGTAATGCCCGGGCAGCAGGCGCATCCCGGCGCCGTCGACATAGCGCACCACGGTTGGGCCGTGCAGGTAGAGGATGAACAGGGTCAGCAGGGTCAGGAACAGGTAGAGCGCGTTGGCGAGGATGGTCGAGCCCCAGAAGCGCGCGGCGCCGGACAAATGCGGCAGGACGTCGCCGAGCGTGGTCTGGATCAGGGCATTCAGGCCGCCCGGGATCGCCAGGTGCTCGTTCCACCAGGCGATCACGCGTTCGGACACCAGCGGCAGCTGCTCCAGCCAGCCGGGCGCCGCAACCCCGACTTCGTTCAGGCGCGCCAGCAGGCGCTGCACGCCCACCAGTTCGTGGCCGAGCGCTTTAATCAGGAGCAGAGAAGGCCCGAAGAAACCGACCAGCAGCAGTATGAGCAGCAGGGTGGCGCTGGCCAGCGGCGGGAAACCGCGCGCGACCAGGCGTTCGCGCAGCGGCCAGGTAATCACTGCCAGCAGGCCCGCCCAGGCGAGCGAGCCGAGGAAGTGCTGCAGCAGCAGGCCCAGTGCAATGGCAAACAGCACCGGCAGTACAAGTGACGAGTAGCGCATCCCGGCTCCGGTTCCCTGGTCCGGCATTCAGGCGCGTGCGAGGGCGATGCGCGCCCCGCGGATAAGGTGGCGGCCTGGCAGCGGCGCTGCGGTCGGGGGCAGTGGCGCGGACCTGGCCGCGCTGGAGGGTGCAATGCGTTTCATGATTCCGAAGTGCTTTTATCAAAAGGTGCAGGGCGGCCGCGCGGGCGCATTCGCCGATGCTGAAGGATAAAGCACAGGGCTCGTCCGGTAAAAGCGAATAATACCGGAACATTACTTCGGAAATACAGAAAGCAGGCTGAGGCGGCGCAGGCGCGCCGCCGCATCGATCAACCGTGCAGGTCGTCGTCGGTCAGGGTGCCGTTGGCGTAGAGGCGCAGCAGGATGGCCACCGGCGGTGGAATCACGACGCCGGTCTCGAAGCGGCTGCCGCTGGACTGGGTGACGCCGAAGCGGCTCCAGAACTTTTCCTGGCTCTCGCGCTTGCGGATGCGCAGGCGGCGCAGGTCGTGCGGTGCAGCAGGCCATGGCGCAGCCTGCGACGGCGGCACCGTCATTTCCACGCCAAATTCTTCTTCCATCATCTTGCCAGCCATTGCGCCATCCTTCCGTTGATCCATCGTGTTCTCGCTTGCGGTCGGGGCACTTCGCCCGTGATACCGCGGTAAAGACATGATCGTAAAGGAAAGAATTTTCGCAAGGCTCTCGAAATGTCACTGCCGAGCGTTTCCTCTAATTCCTTATTTTGCTGACCCCGGGCTGCAAGGAATGCTAAGGTGGCGGGCCGGCGACCCCCGTCGCCACCGAACGACCTGTTTGACCCTATGCCCACAGACTCCCCGAAACCCGGCACTGTGCCGGAAACGGCCTTCGAACCGGCCGCCATGTTCCGCGCCTTCTTCGACCAGGGTACCCACTCTGCCGCGATCCTGGCGCCGGACGGCACCGTGCTCGATGCCAACCGGCGCGCGCTCGAGCCCTGGAATGCAGAGGCCAGCGACGTGGCGGGCCGCAAGTTCTGGGACTGCATGTGGTGGGAAGGCGAGCCGGCGGCGGCCGGCGCGGTGCGGGCCGGGGCGGGCCAGGCTGCAGCCGGGGAGGTCTTCCGCTGCCACCTGCCGTACCACAGGCCGGGACAAGGCGGGCGGTTTGCCGATGTCGTCATCTCTCCCCTGAGAGCGGCCGACGGGAGCATCGCGATGCTGTCCGCGATCGGCGCCGACGCCACTGAACGGCGCCGCGCCGCCGAGCGCCTGCGCCTGCTGGACGCCATCGGCGAGGCCACGCGCATCGCGGCCGATCCGAAGGCCATCCTGGATGGCGCCACCCGGCTGCTGGGCGAACACCTGGGCGCGACCCGCGTCGCCTATGCCGACCTCGAACCGGACAACGACCGTTTCACGATCCGCCATGACTGGACGGCGCCGGGCGAAGCCAGTACGGTGGGCGTGTATTCGCTCGACCTGTTCGGCTCGCGCGCGGCGTCGAACATGCGCGCCGGGCGCACCCTCCTGATCGGCGACGTCGATACCGAAATCGCGCAAGACGATGGCGCCGCCATGTTCAATGCGATCGGCATCAAGGCCATCATCTGCTGCCCGCTGGTCAAGCAGGGCAGCCTGGTGGCGATGATGGCGGTGCACCAGCGCGACCCGCGCGCCTGGGCACCTGGCGACGTGGCCCTGGTCGATGCAGTGGTCGAGCGCTGCTGGGCGCACGTGGAGCGGGTGCGTTCCACCGAAGCGCTGCGCGCCGCCGACCGCCACAAATCCGAATTCCTGGCCACGCTGGCCCACGAACTGCGCAACCCGCTGGCGCCGATCCGCAACGGCCTGGACCTGCTGCGCATGAGCGCGGACAAGCCGGCGGTCATGGCCACCGTGCGCCAGATGATGGAACGCCAGGTCGGGCACATGGTCCACCTGGTCAACGACCTGCTCGACGTCGCCCGCGTCTCGACCGGGAAGGTGGTGCTCCGGCTCGAGCGCACCGACCTGCAGTCGGTAGTCGGCAGCGCGGTCGAGACCAGCCTGCCGCTGGTCGAAGCGGCCGGGCATGGGCTCGAGCTGCGCCTGCCCGATGCGCCGGTCTGGCTCGACGTCGACCTGGTGCGCATGAGCCAGGTGTTGAGCAACCTGCTGTCGAATGCAGCCAAGTACACCCCAGGCGGCGGGCGCATCACGGTCGAGGGCGCCCTCGAGGGCAGCGAGGTGGTGATCCGGGTGAGGGACACCGGCATCGGCATCCCGCAGGAAGCGATGGGCTCGATCTTCGACATGTTCACCCAGGTCTCGCGCAGCCTCGACCGCTCGAAGGGCGGGCTGGGAATCGGCCTGTCGCTGGTGCGGCACCTGGTGGGGCTGCACGGCGGGACGGTGGCGGCCGCCAGCGCCGGGCCGGGACAGGGCAGCACGTTCACGATCCGGTTGCCGGCGGCCGCCGGTGCGCGCAGTGCGATGGAGGCCAGGGCTGCGGGCGGCGGGGCATCGGTCGTGACGGGCGCCCTGGAGATCCTGGTTGCGGACGACAATGTCGACGCGGCCGATTCGCTGGCCGCGCTGCTGCGGGCCGGCGGCCACAGGGTGCGCACGGTGTACGACGGCGAGCAAGCAGTACGTGCGGCGCGTGCCTGCCCGCCGCAGCTGGCTTTCCTCGACATCGGCATGCCCCGGATGGATGGGTACGCGACGGCGCGCGCCATGCGCGCGGAGCCCGGGCTGGCGGGCCTGCGGCTGGTTGCGCTGACCGGGTGGGGCGCGCAGGAAGACCGGGCGCGCTCGCGCGAGGCGGGGTTCGATCATCATTTGCTCAAGCCGGCGGCGCCGGAGGAGTTGGCGGCGATCCTGGCAGCAGTGCAGACTTAACGACGATGCGTTCAAGGTAGGGTGGGCGGGTCTCCCGCCCGCGCGTTCAACCTCAATACGATTTGCCCGTACATCTACTCGTTGTTCGTTCGACCTCGCAGGATGGACTGTTATTTGCGCAAATAGCGCGATTGACGAATGCAGACGCGCCCAACCAACGCATACATGTCGATTCGCGTTCGTGGTCCTCAAAGGTGATTTGAACGCGCGGGCAGGGTACCTGCCCACCCTACGATGTGCGGCAGATCGAAGCTCGCCGACTTGGGCAAACGTGAAGAGCCCGTAGTCTCAGCTGACCTGGCCGCCCGATTCTCAGGTATGATCGTTAAGTTTCTTTTCGACATCATTCTGCAATGAACCCAAAGACCGACCTTGCCACCCCCTTCGCCGCCCGCGCCGTCAACCTGGCCAACTCCGGCCTGGTCGTGCTCGATGCCGCACAAGAGATCGTGCTGTGGAATGGCTGGATGGTGCCGCGCTCGGGGTATTCGGCGGCGCGGGTGCGCGAGCGGTCGCTGTTCGAGGTGTTTCCCGAACTGCGCGGTTCGCGTGTCGAGGCCGCGGTGCTGGCCGCGCTGACCGAAGAGGTAGCCACCACGGTTCCCGCATCGACCGGGCGCGCGCCGTTCCCGCTGCGCGCGGCCGGCAGCTTCGACGGGGAGCGCATCGACCAGGCGGTCAGCGTGACGCCGTTCCTTGAGGACGGCGAGCGCTACTGCCTGCTCGAGATCCGCGACGTCAGCGGCGCCGTGGACCGCGAGCGCCGCCTGCTCGATCATGCGGAATCGCTGCGCGCGCGTTCCTATGTGGACGGACTGACCGGCATTGCCAACCGCCGGCACTTCGACGTGGCGCTCGACCGCGAACTGCGCCGAGCCCAGCGCAACGGGGGCGCGCTCTCGCTGCTGCTGATGGACATCGATTCGTTCAAGGCCTACAACGACCATTTCGGCCACCAGGAAGGCGACAGCTGCCTGAGCGCGGTGGCGCAGGCGCTGGCCGGCATGCTCAAGCGGGCCGGCGACGTGGCGGCCCGCTACGGCGGCGAGGAATTCGCGGCCATCCTGCCCGACACCACTTTGCTGCAGGCGCGCGTGCACGCCGAAGCGATCCGCGCCCATGTGGCCGCGCTCGCCATGCCGCATGCGCCGGCGGCAGTCCGCCCCCACGTCACGCTGAGCATTGGCGTGGCGACCTTCGACATGGACCGCCTGAACGATGCGGCCACCCTGATCGAGGCGGCCGACAAGGCCCTGTATGCCGCCAAGCGAGGCGGGCGCGACCGCGTGGTGGTGGACGGCGACGCGATGTAATCCGCCGCCGCGCCAGCCCCAAAAGGCGCCCTGTGGCGCGCACACGTCGGCCGGCGCGCAAAACCAGAACCATCCTGTAAAATTGCTTTGCGGAAATGAATTCCAGCGGCGGCAGGCATTGGTCCGCTGAGGCGCACCTGCGGTCCGCCTGCCGCCCTGGGCCTGGCCCGATTGGCAGTATCGATAGCGCCGGGTCCGGCACCCGTCGTGTACACTCGCCAGGGCCAGGGCCGTCGCTGCGCTGGTGCGGACAACAAGGGAAACGGGACCCCACCTGCTTATGCTGAACGGCCACTACGAACCAACGCTGGTCCTCCTCTCGATCCTGGTCGCGATGTTCGCGTCCTACACGGCCCTCAGCCTGGCGGTCCGGGTCAAGCAATCGCATGGCCACGCACCGCATGCCTGGATGGCGGGTGGCGCCTTCGCGATGGGCAGTGGCATCTGGGCCATGCACTTCATCGGCATGCTGGCCTTCCGCCTGCCGCTGCCGGTCGGCTACGACCCCTTGATCACCTTCGCCTCCTGGCTGCTGCCGGTCGTGGTCTCGGGCCTGGCCCTGTGGCAGCTGCGGCACCGCGAACTCGGCGGGCGCCACCTGGCCTGGGGCGCGGTGCTGATGGGCCTCGGCATCAATGCCATGCACTACACCGGCATGGCCGGCATGCGCATGGATCCGCCGATCACCTACGATCCCTGGCTGTTCCTGGCTTCGGTCGCAATCGCGATCGGCGCCTCGGCTGGTGCGCTCTGGATCGGATTCCGCCTGAGCGAACGGGTCCGCCGTCCGCGCCTGCTGCAGGCGGGTGCGGCGGTGGTGATGGGCGGTGCGATCGCCGGCATGCATTACACCGGCATGGCGGCCGCCCACTTCGACGCCTCCAGCATCTGCCGCGCAGCAAGGGACGGCGTCAACCAGGACCACCTGGCGATCCTGGTTGCGGTGGCCACCGTCGCGGTCCTGACCATCGCGCTGCTGGCGGCGATCTTCGACACCAGGCTGGAATCGCGCAACCGCACCCTGGCCGCCTCGCTGGAAACCGCGGCCGCACGGCAGGCGCTCTACCTGCGCGAACAAAAGGCGCGGGTCGAGGCCGAGCACCTGAGCCAGCTGAAGGACGAATTCCTGGCCACGCTGTCGCACGAACTGCGCACGCCACTCAATGCCATGCTGGGCTGGGCCCAGCTGCTGCTGCAGGGTGCGCGCGACGAGGCGATGCTGCGGCGCGGCCTGGAAACGATCGAGCGCAACGCGCGCGCCCAGTCGCAGCTGATCGAGGACATGCTCGACATGAGCCGCCTGATCACCGGCAAGGTGCGCATTGAGGCGCGCGCGGTGACGCCCGCCGAATTCGTCAACGCCGCGCTCGAGACAGCGCGCCCGACCGCGATGTCCAGGCAGATCCAGCTTTCCGCCGATGTCGACTATGACGCCGGCCCGGTGACCGGGGACCTCGGGCGCATGCAGCAGGTGATGTCGAACCTGGTGTCGAACGCGATCAAGTTCACCGACCCGGGAGGCCGGGTCGCCGTGAGCGTGCGGCGCGAAGGCGAACTGGTGGCGATCGACGTGACCGACAGTGGCGTGGGCATCGATCCCGCCTTCCTGCCCTATGTATTCGACCGCTTCCGCCAGGCCGACGCCTCGTCGTCGCGCCGCCACGGCGGCCTGGGACTGGGGCTGGCTATCGCGCGCCAGCTGGTCGAACTGCAGGGCGGCACCATCACCGTGTCCAGTCCCGGGGCAGGGCGCGGATCGACCTTCACGCTGCACCTGCCGATCCAGCAAGCCGGCCAGGCGCCCGCCGGCGCCGGGCAAGACACTACGGACACTACGGCGGACCTGCCAGGCGAAGCCATGGCCCGGGTTGCAGGCGAGCTGGCCGGCCTGACGGTGCTGGTAGTGGAAGACGAACCCGATTCGCTGGAACTGGTACAGCAGGTGCTGTCGGAGACCGGCGCCGCGATCCTGTCGGCGACCAGTGCGCACGACGCCTTGCAGCTGTTCGAACGCGAGCGGCCGGACCTCCTGATCAGCGATATCGGCATGCCGCTGGTGGATGGCTTCCAGCTGATCCGGCAGGTGCGCGCACTAAGCGACCGTCACCTTGCCCAGGTCCCGGCGATCGCCCTCACGGCGTTCTCGCGCCGCGAAGACCAGCAGCGCGCGCTGGAAGCGGGGTTCGATGAATTCCTGGCCAAGCCCTTGCGCCCCGCTGTGCTGGTCCAGGCGGTGGTGGCGATGGCCGGGCGCCGCGCGCCGATGCGCGCCTAGGCTCGAGGCGAGCCACCCGGGAGTCGCCCGCCCATCGCAGGGTGGGCAGGGCAAGCCAGGCCAGTGGCCTGACTTGCGCCCGCGCGTTCAACACGCCGTTGCGTCCTGATACGCGTTTGTGGTTCGCGACCGTGAGTTGACCGCGTGGGCGGCGAAGCCGGTTTCGACTGATTCTCCTTGACGGGGCCGGCGCCAGGGCCTGCTTGCCGGAGCAGGCCCCCCGCCCGGCCGTGAATGAGTCAGTGCGCCGGCTGCCAGTACATGTCCGGCGTCACCAGCTGCAGGCGCAGCTCCAGCTCATCGCCTGGCGCCTGGCCGGGCAGGGCGGCGTCGACGATGAAGCCGCGGTTGCGGCCTGCTTCCTTGCCCTTGTAGAGCGCGCGGTCGGCCAGCGCGATCGCCTGCTCCCAGCCGAAGGCGGGGTCCGGCGCGGCCGGCAGCGAGACCGCGCCGGCGGTGGCGCTCACCGCAAGCGCGCTGCCGTCTTCCAGCACCACCGGCGCCGCGGCGATCGCGTTCAGGATGCGCTGCACCAGCAGCGGATACTGGCTTGCGGTGACGCCTTGCGAATACACCAGGAATTCCTCGCCGCCCCAGCGCAGCACCATGTCCGAATCGCGCACCGCCTCGTTCAGGCGGCGCCCCACTTCGACCAGCACCAGGTCGCCCGCGGCATGCCCGTGCTGGTCGTTGATGCGCTTGAAATGGTCGATGTCGAGCAGGATGAAGCAGTCGTCCGATTCGCCGGCCTGCGCCGCGAGCTCGCCGCTGCGACGCTCGCCGGCCTGCAGGTCGCGTTGGCGCATGCGTTCGACGAAGGAGCGCCGGTTATACAGGCCGGTGAGCGGATCGTGGGCCGAGCTGTGGGCCAGTTCCGCATTCAGTTCGGCCAGGCGGCGCCCGGTGCGCTGCGACCTGCGGTACAGCATCGTGACAAAGCCCGACAGCACCAGCGCCAGCGCGGCGCCTAGCGAGGTCACGGCCTGGCGCAGCGTGCGGTTGCGGATCTCTGCATCCTTGACCGCGTTTTCCTGCCGAAGGCTGGCAATCTGCGCGGCGCGCTGCTTGGCATTGAACTGCTCCTGCAGCGCCGCGAAGGCCTTGTCGCGCCGCTCGATGGCCAGGGTCTCGAGAATGCCCTCGCGCTCGCGCACGGTCTGCAGGGCCTGCTTGTAGAGCCCGGCCTTCTCCAGCGCCGCGCCTTTTTCGGCCAGCATGTTCGCCACGCCCAGCATGGCGCCGGCCTTGCGCAGTTCGGCGGCGGTACGGTCGATGTACATGCTGCCCTCAAGGATACGTCCCTGCCCGAACAGCGCGAAGCCCAGGTTCGCATAGGCCATCTGGATCGCGCTTTGTTCGACCACCGCTTCGGCCACCACGATCGCGGCGCGCGCGGCGCGTTCGGCCTCGAGGTAGCGGTGCTCCTTGAGCCAGGCGTCGGCGACGTTGCCGAGGATGTTCGCTTCCAGCCAGCTCAGTTCATTGCGGCGCGCCAGCGCCAGCGCGCGCCCGAACGACACGTGGGCCTGGCGCAGCTGGGACAGCGAGACGTAGGCGCGGCCATCCATGAAATGCATCGAGGCTTCCACCAGCGGCGGCATGGCGCCGCGCGCCTCGCGGTAGGCGCGGGTGGTGTCGAGCGCCTTGGCGGGGGCGCCGGTATTCACGTACAGCCGTGCCAGCGCCAGGCGCAGGTCCGGTTCGCGCGGGGTCCACAGGCCGGGATGGCGCTGCACCAGTTCGAGCCCGCGCAGGTAGTGGCTGAAGGCGCGGTCGTGCTGTCCCATGATGTTGTAGATCGCGCCATAGGCGACGTCGGCGCTGGCCGTGAATTCCGTGTTGCCGAGGCCCTGGTACTGGGCGTTGAGGCTTTCCAGCAGGGCCATCGCGGCTGCCGGATCGTTGTCGTTGAGGAGCTTGTGTACGCGCCCGAGGCTGGCCAGCGCCACCTGCACCGCATCGTTTTCAAGACCGGCCAGCCGGATCACCTGCTCGTCCACGGCATAGGCTTCGCGCAGCTTGCCGGCGTCGGCATGGGTGCGGCGCAGCAGGCGCAGGTAGGCGATCCGCACCGGATAGGGCAGGGCAGCATCCAGGGCGGCGGCTTCCTGCACCAGCAGGGCGCGCGCCTTCGGATTACTTTTCTCGGCCAGTTGCGCGAGTTCGCGCAGGCGCGCCTGGGCCGCGGCGATGCGGGTACTGTCCACCTCCGCCGCCCCGCACGCCGACGCACATGCCAGCAGCAGCGCAGGGACAGTCCCGCACCACATGCGTTTCGCCATACGGGACGGCAGCGGGGTCGCCATGGGGTGGTCGGCCGGGGTCTAATGAAGGTGAGCCGATTATGTTCTGTTGATGTACGGAAATCAAGTGCCGGGCAGGAGGGGCGATGTTTACGCAACGCAATAGCTAATTTGGGCCGGAACAAGGGAATTGAAGCACTTTCACGGTTTTACTTTGATCCAAAACAACAATCTGGTGATAATGTTACGTCTGCGAAATCTACATCCTCGCAGGCAAGGCGAAGTCGGTTCCAGGGCCGGCATGGCGGCAACCACCTCCATGCACGGAACGCGCGCGCGAGAACCGCCCGGGCGACATAACTAAAAGCCGTGGAACCACACTATTTTTTTGATTGGAGAACAAGCAGTGAGTCTTTTCAGAACCAAGAATCTCGACACGATGCTGGCAACAGCCCAGAAACCGGGCGGCCTCAAAAAGGTGCTCGGCCCGTTTGACCTCGTCCTCATGGGCATCGGGGCGATCGTCGGCACCGGCATTTTCGTGCTCACCGGCACCGGCGCCGTGACCGCAGGGCCGGCCCTGACGCTCTCCTTCATCATCGCCGCCCTGGCCTGCGGTTTCGCCGCGCTGTGCTATGCCGAATTCGCCTCGAGCGTGCCGGTCGCCGGTTCGATCTATACCTACAGCTATTTCACCCTGGGCGAAATCGTCGCCTGGATGATCGGCTGGGACCTGCTGCTCGAATACGGCCTGGCCACCTCGACCGTTGCGGTCGGCTGGTCCGGTTATTTCCAGTCGCTGCTCAAGGGCATCGGCGTGGTGCTGCCGGAAGCGCTGCGCGCCGCGCCGGGTGCACAGCCGGGCGTGGAGACGCTGTTCAACCTGCCGGCCTTCGTGATCATGATCCTGCTGACCTGGATGCTGTCGCTGGGCGTGCGCGAATCGGCTCGCATCAACAACGTGATGGTGCTGATCAAGACCGGCGTCGTGATCCTGTTCATCGTGGTCGGCGTCAACTACGTCAAGCCGGAAAACTGGCAGCCCTTCATGCCTTTCGGCTTCGGCAGCGTGATGAGCGCCGCCGCACTGGTGTTCTTCGCCTTCATCGGCTTCGACGCCGTAACGTCCGCCGCCGAGGAAGTCAAGAACCCGTCGCGCGACCTCCCGATCGGCATCATCGGCTCGCTGGCCGTCTGCACCGTGCTGTACGTGATCGTGGCCTCGATCATGACCGGCATCGTGCCCTTCATGAACTTCAAGGGCGTCGACCACCCGGTCTCGCTGGCCCTGCAATACGCCGGCCAGGACTGGGTCGCCGGCTTCGTCGACCTGGCCGCGATCCTGGGCATGAGCACCGTGATGCTGGTGATGGCCTACGGCCAGACCCGCATCCTGTTCGCCATGTCGCGCGACGGCCTGCTGCCGAAGAAGCTGTCGGAAGTGCATCCGAAATACGGCACCCCGTTCTTCGCCACCTGGATGGTCGGCATCGTCTTCGGCCTGATCGCCGCGGTCGTGCCGCTCGACGTGCTGGCCGAACTGGTCAACATCGGCACCCTGGCCGCGTTCACGCTCGTCTCGGTGGCCGTGATCATCCTGCGCAAGAAGCGCCCGGACCTGCCGCGCGCCTTCCGCTGCCCTGGCGTGCCGGTGATTCCCGGGCTGGCGATCGTATTCTGCCTGGCCCTGATGTCCTTCCTGAGCTGGCATACCTGGGTGGCCTTCATCGTCTGGCTGCTGCTTGGCCTGGCTGTGTACTTCGGCTATGCCCGCAAGCGTTCGCTGCTGAACGGCACTGAGCAGTAATCTCCTTGCCGCACTAGCGGCAATGCCCGGCGCCCGGCCCGCAATGCAGGCCGGGCGTTGTCGTTTCCGCGCCGGGCATCCGGCCCCCCGTGCTAAGCTTTCTCGCGAGGACAGGTCCAATCCGGGGCCTGCCGGTGTACGGAGATTTCCCATGAGCGCCATCGTGCTCGGCAAGGGCGACGCCCTGCTGGTCATCGACATGCAGAACGACTTCCTGCCTGGAGGCAGCCTCGGCGTGCCGGGCGGCGACCGCGTCATAGCGCCGGTCAATGCGCTCATCGAGCTCTACCACGGGCGCGGATTGCCCCGCGGTTTGCCAATCTATGCCTCGCGCGACTGGCATCCGGTAGACCATTGTTCGTTCGCGGCCCAGGGCGGACCCTGGCCGCCGCACTGCGTCGCCGGCAGCGAAGGCGCGCGCTTTTCCGGCGAACTGCGGCTGCCCGAGGACGCCATCGTCGTGTCCAAGGCCGATACCCAGGCCCAGGATGCCTATTCGGCCTTCAGCGAGACCGGGCTGGCGCGCAGCATGCGCGCCGAGGGCATCACGCGGGTAAGCGTGTGCGGGCTGGCAACCGATTACTGCGTGCTCAACACGGTGCTGGACGGGATCGAAGCGGGCTTCGAAGTATTGCTGGTGCATGAAGCGATGCGGGCGGTAGAGGTGAAACCGGGCGATGGCGACCGCGCGATCACGCGCATGCTCACCAAGGGCGCGGTGCCGGTGAGGCTGTCCGGCGGCCGGCTGGTGGCCGACCTGGCGCTCGGAGCAAGGCCATGACTTAACTGCGGAGCAGGGGATCCCACGTAATTGTTTTGCAATTTTGTAATCCCTCTCTTACATCCTTGCAGCGCTCCTACCGATTCTGTAAAAACAATTCATTCTGGATAATGTTGAATATCGTCTTCCCAGACCAACATTTATATCCGAGAGACATGAATTCGATGCTGTTAGACGCCATGACCGTCGCTGCCCATGCCGCCCCCGCGACCCGGGAGCGCTCGAGGGAGCTGTATTTCTCGCTGTATGACGACCCGCGCGCCACGCCCCAGGAGGCGCGCGCCTATATTGCCGACCAGATCGCCGCGGTGCAGGCGCTGCCTGCCGACCTGCCGCCCACCCTCGCCGAACTGCCGGCCTGGGTCGAGGAACGTACCGACGCCGTCGGCGAGCAGTATCGCGAATACCTGGCCGCGCGCAAGAATGGCGCCCCGCGCCGCTATTTTTCCTGCCGCGCACATGCGCTCTACTTCATCAAGGCCGTGGCGCCGACCAAGCTGGTCGACGGCGCCTGGCTGTACGGCCTGCTCAAGCACTGGGACAACCCTGCCTACCACGGCCTGATCAAGACCTATATCGAGGAGCTGGGCGAGGGCGTCCCCGACAAGAACCACGTCACGCTCTACCGCAAGCTGCTGGCCACCCACGGCTGCGACGGCTGGGAAGCACTGGGCGAGCAGCATTTCGTGCAGGGTGCGATCCAGCTCGCGCTCGGCCACCATGCCGACCACTTCCTGCCTGAGGTCATCGGCTACAACCTCGGCTACGAGCAGCTGCCGCTGCACCTGCTGATCACTTCGTACGAGCTGAACGAGTTCGGCATCGACCCGTATTACTTCACGCTGCACGTCACGGTGGACAACGCAGCCAGCGGCCATGCCCAGAAGGCGGTGCAGGCGCTCGGCGACCTGATGCCGCGCGTGGGCGACCGCGATGCCTTCTACCGCCGCGTGCTCGACGGCTACCGCCTGAATGACCTCGGCGCCAGCACCAATTCGGTGATCGCCGAATTCGACCTGCAGGCCGAACTGACCGATATCCTGGCGGCCAAGAGCAAGGTCGGCAAGAACATGCACTCGGATTACTGCCGCGTCGCCGGCCGTTCCGTGAACGACTGGCTGGCTACGCCGGCCCAGGTGCCGGACTTCCTGGCGGCGCTGGAAAAGGCCGGCTGGATCAAGCGCGGCGAGGACGTCGAGCACAGCCGTTTCTGGGGCCTGGTGAGCGGCGAGAAGGCCGAGATGTTCGGCGTCTTCAGCGCCTACGAGCTGCAGGTGCTGCGCGACTGGATCACCACCGCGCCCGACGGTAATCGCAAGGAGGGCCAGCGCAGCATGACCTGGCGCGCGCGCCAGCGGACGCTCGACAACCTCGGCCAGCAACAGGGTCGCAGCGCGGCCTTCCCGGAGCGCGGCCTGATCCGCCGCCATCCACGCCTGGAAGAACCGGACAACGAGCTGCGCCTGCTGGAAGAGCAGGTCGCCGGCGCCGCCGGCAAGCAGGAGGCGATGGCGCTGCTGGGCGGCCTGATGTCGCCCGAAGTGCACCATACGGCTGCGGGCCTGATGGCGACCCGCATGTACACGCAGCTGTTCGACGCCTGAATCAAGATGTGCACCCCCGGCTTGAGCCCGGGGGCTGGTGAGAGTTTGCGGTTCCAAGCGCCTGTTTGGCCCGCGCCCATAATTATTACAAGGATCTATTCGTGCAAATCCTGGAACAGCGCTTCTTGCGCGGACCGAACGTCCACGCCGATTCCCCCTGCCTGCTCAGCGTCATCGACCTGGAAGACCTGTACGGCGTCTCTTCCAAAGACATCCCCGGTTTTAACGACGCCCTGCTGGAAGCCTTGCCGGCCCTGCATGGCCAGCTGCTGCCGACCGGGCAACGCGGCGGCTTTGCCCAGCGACTGCGCGAAGGCACCTACCTCGGGCGCGTGATCGAGCAGGTCATGCTCGACCTGCAGACCCAGGCCGGCGCGCCCGCCAGCTATGGCCGTACCCGTCCCTTGATCGGGCACCCTGGGCAGTTCCGCATCGTCTGCGCCTACACGCAGGAACGCCTGGCGCAGCCCGCCTTCCAGCTGGCGGTCGACCTGGTCGAGGCGCTGGCCAACGAAGAAGCATTCGACCTGGCGCCGCGCCTGGAAGAGTTGGGCGAGATCGTGGCGCGCTACGCGATCGGCACCAGCACCGCGGCGGTGCTGGCCGCGGCGCACGAGCGCGGCATCCCGACCCAGCGCATCACGGAAGACGCGAATTTGTTCATGCTGGGCTGGGGCGTGAAGCAGAAGCGCCTGCAGGCCACGACGACCGGCGACACCAGCTTCATCGCCGTAAAAATCGCCAGCGACAAGCAGCTGACCAAATCGCTGCTCAAGGAAGCCGGGGTGCCGGTGCCGGAAGGATCAAGCGTCACCACCGTCGAAGATGCGCAGCGCGTCGCCGCGCGCATGCGCGCCCCGGTCACCATCAAGCCGCTCGACGGCAACCAGGGCAAGGGCGTCACCGTCGACGTGCGCGACCCGGAGGGCGTGGCACGCGCCTTCGAGTTCGCGCGCCAGTACGGGCGCCGCATCATCGTCGAGCGCTTCGTCGAAGGCCGCGACTACCGCGTGCTGGTGGCCAATGGCCAGGTCGCGGCCGCATCCTGCCGGCGCCCGGCGCATGTGGTGGGCGACGGCGTCTCGACCATCCGCGAGCTGGTGGAGCGCGAGAACCAGAACCCGGCGCGCGGCGCCGGCCACAGCAACATCCTCACCAGGATCGCCCTCGATGACCATGCCGCCGACATGCTGCGCAAGCAAGGTAGCGGCTTCGACAGCGTGCTCCCGGTCGGCGTACCCGCCGAACTGCGCGGCAATGCCAACCTGTCCACCGGCGGCACCGCCGAGGACGTGACCGACCTGCTGCCCGAATCGACCCGCTTGCTGTGCGTGCGCGCCGCCGCCAAGATTGGCCTGGACGTGGCCGGCATCGACATCGTCTGCCACGACATCGCGCTACCGCTGGACGCCCAGAACGGCGCCGTCATCGAAGTCAATGCGGCGCCCGGCATCCGCATGCACCAGTACCCGAGCAGCGGCACGCCGCGTGACGCCGGCGACGCCATCGTGCAGGGCCTGATGAAAGAGTCGGACGGCCGCATCCCGACCATCGCCATCACCGGCACCAATGGCAAGACCACCACCACGCTGCTGATCGGCCATACCGTGCGCATGGCCGGCAAGGTGGCGGGCGTGACCACCACCGAGGGCGTCTTCATCGACGGCAAGCAGGTCGCCAAGGGCGACTGCACCGGCTACTGGTCGGCCCGCACCGTGCTCGGCTCGCCCGATGTCGAAGTCGCGGTGCTGGAAACGGCGCGCGGCGGCATCCTCAAGCGCGGCCTGGCGTTTGATCGCTGCGACGTTGGCGTGGTGCTGAACATCGCGGCCGACCACCTCGGCCTGGACGGTGTGGACACGGTCGAAGACCTGGCCCAGGTGAAAGCGGTGATCGCCACCTCGGCCTCGAAGGCGGCGGTGCTCAATGCCGAAGACCCGCTGTGCGTGGCGATGGCGCGCCGCGTCAAGCCGGAAACGGAGATCGTGTACTTCTCGATGGATCCGGAAAATCCGACCCTGCTGGCCCACCTGGAAGAGGGCGGGCGCGGCGTCTACCTGCAGGACAATGCGGTGGTGGTGGCCGACGGCAGCCTGCACCAGGAATTGCTGCGGGTAGAGAGCATGCCGGTGGCCTTCGGGGGGCGTGCGCGCTTCAACATTGCCAACAGCCTGGCTGCCGCGGCGGCGCTGATGGCGGCCAACTTCACCAACATCCAGATCGCCACCGGGCTGTCGACGTTTGTCTCGAACGGGCGCACCAATCCGCTGCGCACGAATATGTTCGACATCCGCGGCGTGACCGTGATCGTCGATTATGCGCACAACCCGGCAGCCTACCGCGCGATGGCCGAGATGGCGCGCGCCATGCTGCCGGGCCAACTGGTGGGCGTGGTGACTGCGCCGGGCGACCGCCGCGACGAAGACCTGGTCGAAGTCGGCCGCGTCTGCGGCGCCCGCTTCGACGAGCTGGTGGTGTACGAGTCGCAGAGCCGCGGCCGCCCGGTGGGCGATGCGGTCGACCTGATCCTCGAGGGCGCCGAGGAAGCGGCCGGCATCAGCGATACCCTGCACCGGGTGCTGGAAGTGGGCGATGCGATCCGCCACGGCCTCGGCCTGTGCCGTCCCGGCGACGTGATGGTGTTCGCCTGCGGCTCCTCGCTGCAGGTATTCGTGGAAGCGCTGCGGGTGAGCGATCCGGAGAGTGCGGACCAGGTAGCGGGGCAGGTGTAGGGAGCCAAGCCTGGAGCGAAGGGCCGGTACGCAAACCGGTGCCGCTCACCTGAAGCCGCTGCCTGCTCGTAGGGTGGGCAGGTTTCCTGCCCACGCGGTGATCGTTGCGATATGAATTGCCGCACGGGCTGCAGCACTGTGATCTGAACGCGTGGGCAGAATCTGCCCACCCTGTAACAGCAAAGTAGAAATGTCCGCTTTTAGCAAAGTTAAAATGTCCGTTTTCCAAAAGTCACACTCGCTTTTGAGCGGATGCTTTCTTCGCTG
>NZ_JABAIV010000015.1 GCF_013003915.1 Telluria aromaticivorans | reverse complement strand
CCGGTTTCGCTCACGCTGGACCCCAAACTTTTCGGAGTCGACAGCATGAACTACATCGCAAAAGCAGACATTTCTACTTTGCCCAAACCGGACATTTCTACTTTGCCCTTACACACCCTACGAATTGCAGCTGTTCGTAGGGTGGGCGGGTCTCCCGCCCGCGCGTTCAAGCAGCCGAAGAATAGCCCTAACGTGGCCTTTGTCTCCCCTACGCCGCATGCAAATGCCGCGCCGCCGCCACGAAATCATCTTCCGCAATATCCTTCAACTCCAGCACTTCCCCCTTCGACACCTGCACGAAATTGCGGTCGATCGAGCGCAGGTAGGCAGGGTCGTAATGCTCCTCCAGCAGCTCTCCCACCAGCTCCGGCATCGCGCCGCCCTTGGCCATCGCATGCCAGGCATCGATCTTGGCGCGCCCGTGCAGCTGCACCAGGTGATCCAGCTGGGTGTTGAGGGCATCGGGATTGGCGCAGAAGTGCTCGTAGTCTTCCATCAGAAGGCGCACGCGGTTCTCGCGCGACAGCGACAGCGAGATGCAGGTCGAGGCGCGCATGCGCTGCATCACGGCGTCGGGCACGCGCAGGTTGCCGACCTTCTTGCTTTCGGACTCCACGAACACCGGCCTGGATGGATCGAAACGGCGCAGCTTGTCCCAGATGAGGCTTTCGAACATCTTCTGGGTCGGCTGAGGCTCGTTTGGCAGGTGGCCCAATACGGAGCCGCGGTGGGCGGCCAGGCGTTCCAGGTCGAGCACCTGGGCGCCGATGCCGTCGAGCGTTTCCAGCAGGCGGCTCTTGCCGCTGCCGGTGGTGCCGCAGACGACCCGGAAGTCCAGCTCGGACGGGGTTTCCAGGCTTGCCGCGACGTGTGCGCGGTAGGCCTTGTAGCCGCCATCGAGCTGGATCGCCGGCCAGCCGATCTTGGCCAGGATGTGGGCCATCGAGCCGCTGCGGTTGCCGCCGCGCCAGCAGTAGACCAGCGGCTTCCAGTCCTTGGGCTTGTCCGCCCACAGCGTCTCGACGTGGCGCGCGATGTTGGCGGCCACCAGCGGGGCGCCGACCTTCTTCGCCTCGAAGGCGCCGACCTGCTTGTACAGGGTGCCGACCTTGACGCGCTGTTCGTCGTCCAGCACCGGCGCATTGATCGCACCGGGGATGCGATCGAGGGCGAATTCCGCCTCGGTGCGCGCGTCGATGATGGCGTCGAAGGCGTCGAGTTCGGGAAGGATGTCGGCAAAACTCAGGACGGCAGGGTATTTCATTGTTTCTTCACGAGGGTGGCGAACTGCGGCCAGATGTTATTCAGGATGATCGGGTGGGCCGCGGCGGTCGGATGCAGGCGGTCTTGCTGGAACAGGGCCGGCTTGTCGGCGACGCCCTCGAGCATGAAGGGCACCAGCGGCGACTTGGTCTCGTTTGAGACCTTCTTGAACATGTTGAAGAAGCTTTCCGTGTAGGCGCGGCCGTAGTTGGGCGGCATGCGCATCCCCACCAGCATCACCTTGGCCTTCTTCTTGTGCGCCATGTCGATCATTGCGCGCAGGTTGCCTTCGGCCGAGGCTACCGGCAGGCCGCGCAGGCCGTCGTTGGCGCCCAGTTCGATCACGACGACGTCGGGCCGGTGCTGGTCGAGCAGGGCCGGCAGGCGGGTGCGCCCGCCAATGGTGGTCTCGCCGCTGATGCTGGCGTTGACCACCGAGGCCTGGATTTTTTCCGCTTTCATCTTTTGTTCGAGCAGTGCCACCCAGCCCGCGCCGCGCGTGATGCCGTATTCGGCTGACAGGCTGTCGCCCACCACAAGCACGGTTTTTGGTGCAGAATAGGCGCTCGATGACGCTGCCAGCGTCAGGATTGCAACAACAGTCAATTTCTTAAGAACAGCAAGCATGCGTGATAATCCCGAGGTTTCCAAGAATGGTGCGACGACGAGCGGCGCAAATGCGGGCACAAGTCCTGTAGGGCGGCCGCCGGCGATCGAGGTCAGCGGCCTGTCCAAGCGGGTAGCGGACGCCAGCGGCGAACTCACCATCCTGCACAACGTCGATTTTACCGTGCAACCGGCCGAGACGCTCGCGCTCGTCGGCGCGTCCGGCTCCGGCAAATCGACGCTGCTGGGCCTGCTGGCCGGCCTCGATACGCCATCCGGCGGCAAGGTCCTGCTGGACGGCACCGATATCTTCGCATTAGACGAGGATGGCCGCGCCGCTTTCCGCAAGGCCAAGTTGGGCTTCGTGTTCCAGTCCTTCCAGTTGCTCGCCCACCTGAACGCGGTCGAAAACGTCATGCTGCCGCTGGAACTGCGCGGCGATGCCGATGCGCGCGCCAAGGCCGAAGCGATGCTGGGCCGCGTGGGCCTGTCGAGCCGCCTCAAGCATTATCCAAAATACCTGTCCGGCGGCGAGCAGCAGCGCGTGGCACTGGCGCGCGCCTTCGTGACCGAACCGCCGCTGCTGTTCGCAGACGAACCGACCGGCAGCCTGGATGCCGCCACCGGCGAATCCATCATCGGCCTCATGTTCGAACTGAACCGCGAACGCGGCTCCACCCTCGTGCTGGTCACGCACGACCCGGCGATGGCCGCGCGCTGTGGCCGCACCATCACGATCGCGGCCGGCCGCCTGGTTTAATTTCCGTCGGCGGCGTCAAGCACCAGCATGTTCAGCACCGCCCGCGCCGCCGCGGGCAATTCGCCTGCCGTCAACCCGATTGGGCCGACGCCATTGGCTACCAGCAGGTCTGCCGCGGCGCCATGGATCCATGTGGCGCCGCTGGCCGCTTCCCAGGCCGGCCAGCCTTGCGCCAGCAGGGTTCCGCAGATTCCCGCCAGCACGTCGCCGCTTCCAGCGGTCGCCAGTCCGGCATTGCCGGTGGGGTTGATCACGGTTTCGCCATTCGGCTGCGCGATGACCGAACCCGAACCCTTGAGGATGACCGTGGCATTGGTGCGCACGGCCATGTCGCGCGCGGCCTGCAGGCGGTCTGCCTGGACCTCGCCGGCGTCCTTCCCGAGCAGGCGCGCGGCTTCGAGCGGGTGGGGCGTGAGTATCGTCGGCGCGCTGCGCGCTGCCAGGCGCGCCAGCAGGTCGGGACTCGCGCCGATCAGGGTGATGGCGTCGGCATCGATGACCAGCGGGCTGTCGCTGTCCAGCGCCTTTGCGAGCAGGCGCATTGCGCTCGCCGAGCCGCCCATCCCGGGGCCAATCACGAGCGTACGCTTGTCGAGCTCAAAGTCGTCGGCGGCGCGGAACATGAGTTCGGGCTGCATGCTGTCGTAACCCGGGCCCGGATCGAGCATCGCCACGAAGACGCGGCCCGCGCCTGTCAACAAGGCGCCGCGCGCCGCCAGCACCGGCGCACCAGCCATGCCGTGCGCGCCGCCGACAATGGCGACGTCGCCGAAGCTGCCCTTGTGGGTGTTGTGGCGCCGCGCCGCCAGCCGGTGCGCGAAGACGTCGTCGGTGCCGAGCCGGGCCTGTGATTGCGGCAGGTGCTCCGGCCCGACGCCGAGCATCTCCACGTGCACCAGCCCGGCATGATCGCGGCCGTCAGCCGTGTGCAGGCCAGGCTTGTCGCCAAGGAAGGTAATGGTGTGGGTGGCGCGCACAGCGATGCCATCCGGGCCGATGATGGCGCCGGTATCGGCATCGAGCCCGCTCGGCACGTCGAGGGCCAGGATGGGGCAGCGGACGTCGGCCAGCGCGGCGATGGCTTCGCGGTACTCGTCGCCGATGGGGCGGGTGAGGCCAATGCCGAACAGGCCGTCCACCACCAGTCCCCAATCGCCATCTGGCGGCAGCATGTCGATGAAGCCGACCGTGCCGTCCCGTGCGCGTTCGTGGGCCGTGGCGGTCTCAATCGAGGCATCGCGTTGACCCGGCAAATGCAGGACCAGGGCATCGATGCCGGCATCGGCCAGGTTGGCGGCCAGCTCGAGCGCATCGCCGCCGTTGTTGCCGGGCCCGGCGAGCACCAATACCGGCCGGTCGCGCCGTTCGCCCAGCAGTTGCATGGCGAACTGCGCGGCGGCCGCGCCGGCACGCTGCATCAGGGTCCCGGGTGGCAGGACCGCATAGGCCGAGGCCTCGATGGCGCGCAGCTGCGCCACGGTATAAAGGTGATTGTCCATGCGCCAGATTGTGCTGCATTTTCGCCAACATGGTCGCGCGTCCGGACTACAATATCGGGTCAACAGCATCGGCAGGAGTACTTACATGGACTGGCAGTTCTGGATCGACCGCGGCGGCACCTTCACCGACATCGTGGCGCGCAAGCCCGATGGGCAGCTCGTCACGCACAAGCTGCTGTCGGAGAATCCCGAACAGTACCGCGATGCGGCGGTGGCCGGCATCCGCCACTTGCTGGGCGTCGCGGCCGGAGAGCCGGTAGCGACCGAGCAGGTCGAGGTGGTGAAGATGGGCACAACGGTCGCCACCAATGCGCTGCTCGAACGCAAGGGCGAACCGACCGCGCTGGCCATCACGCGCGGCTTCCGCGACGCGCTTCGGATCGCCTACCAGAACCGCCCACGACTGTTCGATCGCCATATCGTGCTGCCCGAGCTGCTGTACTCCAGCGTGACCGAGATCGACGAACGCATCGGCGCGCACGGAGAGGTCGTTAAGCCGCTCGACCAGACCGCCGCACGCACTGCGCTGCAGGCCGTCTACGATGGAGGCCTGCGCTCGCTCGCCATCGTCTTCATGCACGGCTACCGCTACACCCAGCACGAAGCGGCCGTTGCCCGCATTGCGCGCGAGATCGGCTTCAGCCAGGTATCGGTGTCGCACGAAGTCAGCCCGCTGATGAAGCTGGTCGCGCGTGGCGATACCACCGTGGTCGACGCCTACCTGTCGCCGATCCTGCGCCGCTACGTCGACCAGGTGGCCTTCGACCTGCCCGGCGTGAACCTCCAGTTCATGCAGTCCAACGGCGGCCTGACCGATGCGCGCGCCTTCCAGGGCAAGGACAGCATCCTGTCCGGGCCCGCCGGCGGCATCGTCGGCATGGTGCGGGCCAGCCAGCTGGCCGGCTTCGAGCGCGTGATCGGCTTCGACATGGGCGGCACCTCCACCGACGTGTCGCATTATTCCGGCGAATTCGAGCGCGTGTTCGAGACCCAGGTGGCCGGCGTACGCATGCGCGCGCCGATGATGAGCATCCATACCGTGGCGGCGGGTGGCGGTTCGATCCTGCATTTCGACGGCACCCGCTACCGCGTGGGGCCGGACAGCGCCGGCGCCAACCCGGGGCCGGCCAGCTACCGCCGTGGCGGGCCGCTCGCGGTCACCGACTGCAATGTCATGCTGGGTAAAATCCAGCCGCGCCATTTCCCGCAGCTGTTCGGCGCGCGCGGCGATGAGCCGCTCGACGTCGAAGCGGTGCGCGCAGGCTTCACGGCAATGGCGGCCGACATCTCCGCCGGCACCGGCAGCCTGCCCGCTCCGGAAGCGGTGGCCGAAGGCTTCATCCAGATCGCGGTCGGCAACATGGCCAACGCCATCAAGCAGATCTCGGTGCAGCGCGGCCACGACGTGACTGAATACGCGCTGACCAGCTTTGGCGGCGCCGGCGGGCAGCATGCCTGCCTGGTGGCCGACGCACTGGGCATGAAGACCGTATTCATCCATTCGCTGGCCGGCGTGCTCTCGGCCTACGGCATGGGCCTGGCCAACCAGACTGCGATGCGCGAACAGGCAGTCGAGTCGCGCCTGCTTGACGCCGGCACCGAGACCCTCGGCGCGCGGCTGGCTGTGCTGGGTGAAGCGGCGCAGGGCCAGCTGCTGGCACAGGGCGTCCCTGCGGAACGCATCGAGCTGGTGCAGCGCGTGCACCTGCGCTACGAAGGCACGGATTCGGCGATTGTCGTGCCGTTTGGCGATGCCGGGGCCATGCAGGCGGCCTTCGAAAGCGCGTACAAGCGCCGCTACTCCTTCCTGATGCCGTCGCGCGGCCTGGTGGTCGAAGCGGTGTCGGTGGAAGCGATCGGCCGTTCCGACGCGCCGGTTGAAGCTGCGGCGGTGGCCGGCTCGAACGGCGCACGTCCCGCGCCCGGCGAAACCGTGCCGATGTACAGCGGGGGCGAATGGCGCGACACGGGGGTCTTCCTGCGCGAGGCCATCCATCCCGGCGATATCGTCAGCGGCCCGGCGATCATCGCCGAAGCCAATGCCACCACGGTGGTCGAACCGGGCTGGCAGGCCGAGGTCACGCGGCACAACCACCTCGTGCTCAAGCGAGTGGACGCGCTTCCGCAACGCCGCGCCATCGGCACCACCGCCGACCCGGTCATGCTCGAGATCTTCAACAACCTGTTCATGTCGATCGCCGAGCAGATGGGCCTGCGCCTTCAGAACACGGCGTATTCGGTGAACATCAAGGAGCGCCTCGACTTCAGCTGCGCCATCTTCGATGCCGACGGCAACCTTGTGGCGAATGCGCCGCACATGCCGGTGCACCTGGGCTCGATGGGCGAGAGCATCAAGACCGTGATGCGCGAGAACGCGGGCCGCATGCGCGCCGGCGACGTCTACATGCTGAACGACCCGTACAACGGCGGCACCCACCTGCCGGACGTTACCGTGATCTCGCCGGTGTTCGACGAGGCGGGCGTCGACATCCTGTTCTATGTGGGCTCGCGCGGCCACCACGCCGACATCGGCGGCACCACGCCGGGCTCGATGCCGCCGGATTCGAGCCACATCGAGCAGGAAGGCGTCTTGATCGACAACTTCAAGCTGGTCGACGGCGTCGATGGCATCCTGCGCGAGCAGGAGACGCGCGAACTCCTGGCAAGCGCACGCTACCCGGCGCGCAATCCGGACCAGAACATGGCCGACCTGCGCGCCCAGGTGGCCGCCAACCAGAAGGGCGTGGAAGAGCTGCACAAGATGGTCGCCCACTTCGGGCTGGATGTCGTGCGCGCCTACATGGGCCACGTGCAGGACAACGCCGAGGAAGCGGTGCGCCGCGTGATCTCTGCGTTGAAGGACGGCCAGTACAGCTATGACCTCGACAACGGCGCCCGCATCGAGGTGGCGATCCGGGTCGACCGCGACAAGCGCTGCGCGGAAGTCGATTTCACCGGCACATCCAGCCAGCTGCCGAACAACTTCAATGCACCCTCAAGCGTGTGCATGGCCGCGGTGCTCTACGTGTTCCGCACGCTGGTGGATGACGAGATCCCGCTCAATGCCGGCTGCCTCAAGCCCTTGAGGGTGATCATTCCGCCCGGCTCGATGCTGAACCCGCATTACCCGGCCTCGGTCGTGTCGGGCAATGTCGAGACCTCGACCTGCATCACCAACGCGCTGTACGGCGCGCTGGGCGTGATGGCAGCTGCGCAGGGCACCATGAACAACTTCACCTTCGGGAACGCGCGCTACCAGTATTACGAGACCATCTCGGGCGGCTCCGGTGCGGGCGAGGGCTTCGACGGCACCGACGTCGTCCAGACCAACATGACCAACTCGCGCCTGACCGATCCCGAGATCCTGGAGTTCCGCTTCCCGGTGCGGCTGGAGAGCTACGAGATCCGCCACGGATCGGGCGGAGCAGGGCGCTGGCATGGCGGGAACGGGGGCGTGCGCAAAGTGCGCTTCCTGGAGCCGATGACGGCGGCGATCCTGTCGAACAACCGGATCCATGCGCCGTTCGGGATGGCGGGCGGCGAACCGGCCGGGCGCGGGCGCAATACGGTCGTGCGGGCGGATGGGACGGACGAGACCCTGGGGCATATCGGCAAGGTGGAGATGGAGCCGGGCGATGTGTTTGTCATCGAGACGCCGGGCGGCGGCGGGTGGGGGACGCCGTAGGCTGGCCTGCCTACTCGGTGTGATCCCCATCCCGGCGGGCCGCCAGGAAAGTCCAAACGACGTGGGAGGCTTTTCCCACGACGGCTCGCGCGTGGCGTGTCAAGTGAACAAGTCTCGCCACAAACCGGCCTGGATTGTTATTCTCCAGCGACTTCTTCCTGAGAAACCGTCTTGCCGACATTGCTCGCTTCCTGAGGACGATCCGGATGAAGGTCGGCCAACTGCAAAGCGCATCGAACCGTGTCCGGTAAACGACAATACTGTTCAGAAACCGCTGACGCGCGTGAAAACGCGCTTTTTCCTCACTGCGCCCGCCCATCATCCATATTTCTTTTGCGCCATCTGAAATGGAATACAAGATGGACTGGAGATTGAGCTGGTGGCCGAGCGCATACTGGTTGAAGCGCGGGTCATGCGCAATCACTTGGGCGAAATGCCTGTCCCTGACCTTGAAGCAAAGGTTGGCTGCGCAGATCTCACCGTCGATCGTGATCGTGGTGATATAACCGTGCGTGCGTGCGAGTTTCGCCAGGGTGGCAATGGAGTCGGCCCCAAGGTAGGAAGGCTTATGCTTGAATTTCATCCGCATTTCCGTCAACCGCACGACAGCACTTACGAGATCGATGGTTACTCGATCCTGCGCGAACACCTCAAATCGGTAGCTTGGAAAGTCTGCAACGGTTTTCCTCATGTATTTTTGTATTCCACACCGCGTTTTTGATCCAAGCTGGCGAAGATAGTCATTGCCATTTCCCGAAATTTCGATGACGTTTTCTTCAAGCTGCTGGATCTGTTGATAAAGATACTGGAATGCGGATGAATGGATCGTGCAATTCAAAGCGTAGAACTCGATCCTGCGCACACCCGGATACACAGCAAAAATTTCATTTGCAAAGCACGCAATGTCGTGTTCGCGCAATTCTATTTGCTGGTTGACGACTTTGACTACACCTCTGAAAAGGCGAAACAAAATAAGGAAACGTATGTCATTCCCGTCTGAGGCGACGAAGGTGCTGATACCTTCCATGGACTCATACAAGCGTAGTCTCGCAAGCGAGCAATAGATATTATCGTAAAGCTTTTCCAGATGGACTTCGACGAAGGGCGGAATCTCGTTCTCATAAACCCGCAAGGCATAGGCGTCGGAACGGCCGCTGCGGTTCGGTAGACGCTGGCCGTCCGCCAGGGGCGAATCAAGAAACGGCTCATGTTCACCTATTTTATGTAGGCCCATGTTCTCCGCCAAGGGAGAGACTGGATTGAAGTGCACTCTTTGTTTCATACTGAAAGTCTATTCCGTGTTGGGCAAGGTCGTTTGCGATAGATCAATGTGCTTCGGGACATCTTCGCTGAGCCTCGCCGGTTATTACGAGCCTAGCGGAAGTGTCCAGGGTGAATCTGGCTCGATCCCCTGTTACCTATGCCTCATGCATATACCGCGATTTTCGTCGTCCGTTACCGCTTTTCCACCGCCTGTCACATTTTGCAGACAATGCGGTTCATTAACGATACATTAGCTAAGAGGAAATAATCTCCCTACGTGCGCCCTGCGCGACAAGGAAGAAACCTGCCCATAAACCCTGGAGAAACAAGCCAATGCTATCGATCAAGCAGCTCAACAAGACCTATGCCAATGGCGTCAAGGCCATCAACAACGTCAGTCTCGAGATTCCGAACGGCATGTTCGGCCTGCTCGGGCCGAATGGCGCCGGCAAGTCGTCCTTGATGCGGACCATCGCGACGCTGCAGGATCCCGATAGCGGCAGCATCCATTTCCATGGCCTCGACGTGCTGAAAGAAAAAGAAGCGCTGCGCCGCCAGCTCGGCTACCTGCCGCAGGACTTTGGCGTGTACGCGAAAGTCAGCGCTGAAAAGCTGCTGAACCACTTCGCTGTGCTGAAGGGCATCAGCAGCAAGGGCGAGCGCAAGGAAGCGGTCGAAGCGCTGCTGCACCAGACCAACCTGTGGGAAGCGCGCAAGCGCGGCCTCGGCACTTATTCGGGCGGCATGCGGCAGCGCTTCGGCATCGCCCAGGCGCTGCTCGGCGCGCCGCGCCTCGTGATTGTCGACGAGCCGACCGCCGGCCTCGATCCGGATGAACGCAACCGCTTCCTCAATTTGCTGGCCAAGATCGGCGAGCAGGTGGTCGTGATCCTGTCGACCCACATCGTCGAAGACGTGACCGACCTGTGTCCGCGCATGGCGATGATCGCCAAGGGCACGGTGCTGCTGCAGGGCGAACCCCAGGCCGCGATCGACACGCTGAAAAACCGGGTCTGGCGCCGCACGGTGAGCCAGGACGCCCTGGCGGAATACCAGGAGCGCTTCAACGTGCTGTCGACCCGCCTGGTGGCCGGCCAGCCGCAGATCAACGTGTATGCCGAGTCGCAGCCGGACGACGGTTTCCGCAGTGTCGAGCCGGACCTCGAAGACGTCTACTTCCTCCAGATCCGCAATGCCGGCCGCAGCGCGCCGGCCACGTCGGCAGCAGCAGCGGCGGCGCCAAGCGTGCCTGTCACGGCGTAAGGAGCGGCCATGTTGAGAGAATTCTTCAGCTTCGAGCTGGGTACCCAGCTGCGCCAGCCATTACTGTGGGTGTGCGCGCTGCTGTTCGGCGCGCTCGCTTTCGGCGCCTCCACCACCGATGCGATCCAGGTCGGCGGCAGCATCGGCAACGTCAACCGCAATGCGCCGGTCGTCGTCGCCCAGCTGCTCGGCGTCTTCAGCCTGATGTCGATGTTCGTCGTCACCATCTTCATCGCCGGCACCGTGCTGCGCGACAGCGAAGTCGGCATCTCCGACATGCTGTTCGCCACCCCGATGAAAAAGCGCGACTACCTGGTCGGCCGCTTCGCCGCGGGCCTGGTGGCCTGCCTGGTGATCTTCGCCCTGATCGTCGCCGGCATGATGCTCGGCCCCCTGATGCCCTGGGTCGATACCCAGCGGGTCGGCCCATTCCCGGGCGGCGCCTACCTGTGGGCGCTGGGCGTCATCGTCGTGCCCAACCTGTTCTTTGTCGGCGCCTTGCTGATGCTGCTGGCCTCGACCACGCGCTCGATCATGCTGGTGTATGTCGGCGTGCTGGCTTTCTTCGTGCTGTGGATCGTCGCCGGCAGCTTTACCGCGAACATCGACAACGAATGGGTCGCCGTGCTGGCCGATCCCTTCGGCATCCGTGCGCTGGGCCGCGCCACCCGCTATTTCTCCACCGCCGAAGCGAACGCCGGCCTGCCCGGCATCGCCGGCTACATGCTGGCCAATCGCGTGCTGTGGGCTACCGTGGCCCTCGCGCTGTTCGGGCTGACGCTGGTCCTGTTCAAGCCCCAGCGCGCCGGGACCGGCAAGCGCCTGTTCGGCAAGGCCAAGGCATCGGCGCCCGCCGCGCCGGTGGCGGGGCAAATCGCCCTGCCGCGCATCGAGCCGCGCTTCACCAACGCCACGCGTTGGATCCAGTGCTGGCACATCTTCACCTTCGATGCCGGCGCGGTGTTCAAGAGCGTGCCTTTCCTCGTAATGCTGCTGTTCGGCGTGCTGAACATGGTCGGCGCCGCATCGCAGATGGGCGAGATCTTCGGCACCACCGTGTATCCGATGACCCACCTGATGGTCGAACTGCTGAACGGCAGCTTCAACTTCCTGTTGATTATCATCGTGACCTTCTATGCAGGTGAGCTGATCTTCAAGGAGCGCCAGGTCAAGATCGCCGACGTCAACGACGCCATGCCGGTGCCGAACTGGGCGCCGCTGGTTGCCAAGAGCCTGGCCCTGGTGGGCGTCGTGCTGGCCTTCCTGCTCACCGGTATCGTGGCCGCGATCGCGATCCAGCTGGTCAAGGGCGGCGCGCCAATCGAGCCGCTGGTGTATGCCAAGGGCGTGCTGGTCGCAGGCGTCCCCTACATCCTCATGGGCCTGATCGCCGTGGTGCTGCAGGTGGTCACCAACAACAAATTCATTGGCTACCTGTTGATGATCCTGCTGATGGTATGGCAGGTGGTGGCGGGCGTCATGCACCTCGACCACAACCTGTACAACTTCGGCGGCCTGCCGCGCACCCCGTATTCGGACATGAACGGCTTCGGCCACTTCATCGCGGGCTGGTCGTGGTTTGCACTGTACTGGTCCCTGTTTACCTTGGCGGCGCTGATCGTGGCCCAGGCCTTCTGGGTACGTGGCCTGTCGACCGAATGGCGCAGCCGCGTGCGCGAAGCTGGCCGTCGTTTGACGGGGCCTGCCGGCGCGGCGCTCGCCGTATGCCTGCTGGCCTTCGCCGGCGTGGGCGGCTGGATCTTCCACAACACGAACACCCTGGCGCGCTATGAAGCCGGCGACTCGGCGATGGACAAGCGGGCGCAGTACGAGAAGACCTACCGCAAGTACAAGGACCTGCCGCATGCGAAGATCATCGACGTGCGTGCCGCCGTCGACATCTACCCGGCCGAACGCCGGGTGATGATCAAGGGCAGCTACGTCCTGGAGAACAAGACCAGCCAGCCGCTCGACACCTTGCGCCTGCAACTCAACCCCGACGTCGTGACCACCTTGTCCGGACTGCCTGCGCATAAGGTCGAACTGGACGACAAGGACTCGGGCTTCAGGATCTTCAAGCTGGCCCAGCCCCTGGCGCCGGGGGCGCGCCTGCCGCTCGCCTTCACCGTCGACGTGCGGCGCCCGGGCTTTACAAATGGCGGGACGCCCGACACCATCAACCTGAACGGCACTTTCTTCAACAACCGCTCGTTCTTCCCGCTGGTCGGCTACCAGACGGATTACGAACTGACCGACCGCAACGAGCGCCGCAAGCGCGGCCTGGGCGAACCCGAACGCATGGCCAGGCTCGAGAACAAGGCGGCCCGTGCCGACTCGATGTTCGGCCAGGACGCGGACTGGATCAGTTTCGAGACCGTCGTCTCGACCAGCGGCGACCAGATCGCGCTGGCGCCGGGCTACCTCCAGAAATCGTGGAAGGAAAACGGCCGTAACTATTACCAGTACAAGATGGACCAGAAGATGATGCCGTTCTTCGCGTATCTTTCGGCCGACTGGCAGGTGAAGAAAGGCGAGTGGAAGGGTATCCCGATCGAGATCTACCACGACCGCAAGCATGCCTATAACGTGGACCGGATGATCGCGGGCACGCAGAAGTCGCTCGACTACTTCACGACCCAGTTCACGCCTTACCAGCACAAGCAGGTGCGGATCCTGGAATTCCCGAACTACAGCGCCTTCGCCCAGTCGTTCGCAAACACGATCCCGTTCTCGGAATCGATCGGCTTTATCGCCGACCTGCGCGACAAGGACGACATCGACTATGTATTCTATGTGACGGCCCACGAAATGGCGCACCAGTGGTGGGGCCACCAGGTCACCGCCGCCAATGTGCAGGGCGCGAGCATGCTGATCGAATCGCTGTCGCAGTATTCGGCGCTGATGGTGATGGAAAAGGAATACGGCCGCCACAAGATGCGCCGCTTCCTGCGCTACGAGCTGGATCGCTACCTGCGCTCGCGCGGCGGCGAGGCCATCGAGGAACTGCCGCTGGTGCGCGTGGAAAACCAGGACTACATCCACTACCGCAAGGGCAGCCTGGTGTTCTACCGCCTGCGCGACGAGATCGGCGAAGAGGCCCTGAACCGCGCACTCAAGCGCTTCTTGCAGGACAAGGGCTACCAGGAGTCGCCGTTCACCACCTCCGCCGAGCTGGTCGACTACATCCGCGCCGAGGCGCCTGCCAGCAAACACGCGCTGATCGCCGACTTGTTCGAGAAGATCGTCTTCTACGATAACCGCGTACTCGAGGCGACTGCCAAGAAGCGGGCGGACGGGCAGTGGGATGTGAGCATGAAGCTGCACCTGGCCAAGATGGAAGCGGACGGCAAGGGCAAGGAAACGCTCCGTGCCTATGACGAACCGGTGGAAATCGGCATCTTCGCCCGCGCCAAGGGCGCCAAGGAAGCCGACGAGCGCGTGCTGCTGCTGGAAAAGCGCGTGCTGTCGAGCGACAATCCGGTGCTCACCGTGACGGTCAAAGAGCAGCCGTTCGAAGTCGGGGTCGATCCCTACAACAAGATGATCGACCGGGTGTCGCGCGATAACCGCAAGGAAGTCAGTATCGACTGATGCTTGGCCATGGTGCCACTGCGAGGCTTCGGCCCCGCAGTGGCATGCGTAGCGCATGACTTCCACGCCGGACTTGCGTAACTGATATGGCAGCAGTAGGCTGAAGGGATTGCCAAAAAATAAATCATATGCGCTATCTTCCGGTCGCCCTCGCTGTCCATGTTGCGCTGCTCGCGTGTGCCGATGTGGGCGCAGCCGTCTCAACCCCGGCCGAAAAGGCCGCGCGCCCGGCGGGTGCCAAGTCGGCGTTGCGGCGGGGCGCGCCTCTGCCCGGCTGGGCGCAGCCACTGGCGGACATTCCACGCACCGAACGCAGCGACGCCGTCGTACTGCGTCTTCATGAGACCCAGGCACTGGCGGGCGACCAGCCCGCGGTCCTGGTCAATCGCGCCATCCAGGTCAATGACCGCAGCGCGCTTGCCGCCATCGGCCAGGCTAGCCTGAGCTATTACCCGGACTACCAGTCATTGAGCCTGCACCGGGTTGCCATCCTGAGGGAGGGCAAGGTGCTGGACCGGACCGCCACTGTCGAAGCGCGCGTCCTGCAACGCGAAACGGCCATCGAGCAGGGAGTCTATGGGGGCGCGAGTACGATCCAGCTGCTGCTGGAAGACGTGCGGACAGGCGATACCTTGTGGATGACTTACAGCGTGTCGGGCGCCAATCCTGTATTCGGGAAAAAGTGGTCTGACGAATTTACCTGGGATCAGCTGTCGCCGATCGAGCTGCGCCGCCTGACGGTCTTGTCCCCGACGCATCGCAAGCTGGCGTGGCGCCAGCTCGGCGATTCTCGTACCGAAAAAATCCTTCCGCGAACCAGCACGGTGGGCCCGTACGAAATCCTGACCTTCGAGGGCAAGGGCATCGAAGCGCTCGACGACGAAGCGTCCATCCCGAGCGATTACCTTCCGGCGAGGGCCTTGCAGTTCTCCGAATTCCCCGACTGGGCCTCGGTCGCACTATGGGCGAGCAGCCTGTTTCCGGCGCCGGCCGCCAACCCCGCCGTCAAGGTACAGGCCGAGCAGTTCCGCAAGCATGCCAGGCCGCTGGCACGCGCCGCGGCCGCCCTGCATTGGGTGCAGGACGAGATTCGTTATTTCAGCGTGTCGATCGGAGAGAACTCGCACCGGCCGCAAGCGCCCGGCACGGTGCTCAAGCGCCGCTACGGGGACTGCAAGGATAAAAGCTATCTCCTGATTTCCCTTCTCGGCGAGCTCGGCATAGAGGCAAAGCCGGTGCTGTTGTCTACCCGCGCGCCGCGCCTCCCGGCCAAGGTCGGGCCTTCGCCGGGCTGGTTCGATCACGTCATTGTCGAAATCCTGGTCGACGGCAAGCGCTACTATGTCGACCCGACCCGTAGCGGCCAGCAGGTAGGGCTCGATGCGTTGTCCGCTGCCTTCCCGGGCGCATCGGCACTCGTGGTGGACAGCAGCAGCACCGCATTGACCGTGCTTCCGGAGCCGGACCGGCGCGAGCCGGGTTATGAAGTCGTCGAAACCATTACCATCGCGGACGACAAAGGCGACGCCATCATGGAGACGCGCGAGCTGTTCCGCGCAGAGCTGGCGGAAATCTGGCGCCAGCGCCTGGGCGCACTGTCTCCCCTCGAGCTGAAGAAGGCCGCCGTCAAGGATTACGAGAAGCGCTATCCCGGCATCTTGTCCCTCGATGCCCCGGTCGTCGTCGATAGCAAGCAGGCCAACCAGGTGGAATTACGGGCACGCTATCGCCTGCCCAAGGCGGTCAAGCTGGCCGATGGCGCCTTGTCGATCGACTATCGGGTAGGGATGCTGGACGGCGTCATGGGCCTGCCCGACAAGCTGCAGCGCAGCTATCCGCTCGACATGCCCGCAGCGAAATTCCATGGCCGTTACCGCTTGAATATCCAGTGGCCTGACGACGTCCGCGCAAGCGAATCGCCGTGGTCGCGCAACATCGAGAACCGCTTTTTCCATGCGCACGAAACCTATGTGTTCCGGGGTAACCAGTTGCAGCACATGGTCGACTATCGCACCAGGGCGCAGACCGTCCCGGCATCCGAGGTAGCGGAACTGCACGCGGAGGCCAAACAGCTTGATGACCTGGGCCATGGCCGGTTTACCTCGCTGCCGCAACAGAAGGTCGACAAGCTGGCAGCCAACTTCAGTGCGCGCGACCTCGACCTGCTGCGCATGGCCGCGGCGGCCGACGGGCTTGCGCAGTCGATGGGAAACCAGAACGACGGTGCCGTGGCGCGCGACAAGGCCTGCCTGTTGCTGCAACTCGCCCGCGCAGGGGATGGGATACTCGAGCCGGCCAACAAGAAAGTGCTGCTCCAGGCCGGGCGCATCATCAAGGGCGATGCGAAGGACAGGAGCGCTCGCGCCTGCCGCGCACGCATGGCGTTCGAGAGCGGCGACTTTGCCGCCAGCGCCCGCTTGTACCACGAGCTCGGTGGCGACCTGGCCGGCAAGGAGACGGACGCACTGCGCAATATGGCGTGGGCGCAGGTCTTGCAGGGCCAGCCCGAGCTGGCACTGGCAACCATGCAGCAGTACGAAGATGCGCAGGCCAAGGCAGCTACCCGCCCTGGCGCCGAACTCGAACTGATCGACAGGATCGCGCTGTTGCAGCGGGCTGGTCGTCCGCTCCCGCCCGAGCTGGTGCAGCGTGCCCGACATGTACCGGACGGCCCGTGGCCGCGCCCGCTACTCGCCATGCAGGCAGGACTGATCAGCCAGGAGGCGCTGCTTGCACAGGTCGACGCGATGCCCGAGCATGCACGCGCCTACGCCTTGACCGAAGCGCTGTTTTACGTGGGACAGTTGCGGCTGGCATCGAAGGACACTGACGGTGCGGCGGCTGCATTGCGCAGGCTGGAAGAAACCGGCATCCGTAGCTCCCATTTGTATCTGCAGGGCGTCGCGGAGCTGCGTCTGCTGACCAACTCGAAAGCTGGTGTCGCTGCCGCCGCCCAGGCGGTCTCTGCCGACCCGGCCCAGGCCGCGCACCGGTACCGCCAAGCGGCCGCCAACGGCGATACCCAGGCCAGCCTGGCGCTTTCCGAACTTTATCGCGTGGGACAGGGCGTTCCCAAGGATGAGGCAAAGTCGGTCGCGCTGTTGCGCAGCAGTGCCGAGCTGGGAAATCCGGTAGCCATGAGCCTGGTAGGCTGGCGTTATTTCTACGGCAATGGCTACCCGCAAGACGGCGCCTACGCAGCCCTGTGGTTCCAGCGTGCGGCGATGCGCGGCAACATCGACGCGACCTACGGGCTCGGGCGAGCGCTCGCAAGCGGACAAGGCGTGCCGCACGACCTCAAGACGGCGGCAGTTCTGTACCGGGCGGCGGCGAGCGAGGGCCACGCCGGCGCCCAGCTCGACCTGGGCTATGCCTACGAAATGGGAAATGGCGTCGCCAAGGATGTGCGCGAAGCGGCCGCCTGGTACCGTAAGTCGGCTGAACAAGGCAATGCGATTGCACAGACCAACCTCGGCCAGTTTTATGCAGACGGCACAGCCGTTTCCAAAGATGAAAAAGCCGCGCTATCCTTGTTTCGGAAAGCCGCTGAACAGGGCTTTACGAAGGCAATGACGAAGTATGGCTACCTTCTCGAGTACCCCACGGCCAGCAAACCGGATTCCGCACAGGCGCACGCGTGGTACCTGAAGGCTGCGGAACAGGATGATCCCATCGCACAATACAATCTTGCCCAGCAATTCAAGCAAGGCAGGGGCGTGCCAGCGGATCCGGCCAAGGCGGCCGAATGGTATGCGAGAGCGGCGAAGAACGGCGACCTCGATGCAATGAGCCTTCTCGCCGAGGCATTCCAGAAAGGCGAGGGCGTCGCCAAGGACCTGGCCGAGGCCGTGCGCTGGTACACGGCCGCAGCCGAAGGCGGCAACGCGCTGGGCGCACTGCGGCTAGGCATCATGTCGTTCAACGGGAGCGGCCTGCCACGCGATTACGCGCTGGCCGCCAAGCGTTTCGAGCAGGCGGTCGCGGCAGGCGAAGAGACTGGATATTTCTGGCTTGGCCTGCTGCATGAACGCGGCCTGGGCCGGCCAAAGGACGAGACCCGGGCGCACGCCCTGTATGTCCGGTCGGAGTCGGTATGGGAGTCCAACATCCGGCGTGCCGTGCTGAGCGCACAAGGCAAGGGCGGGCCGCGCGACGCCGGCTATTTCGAGCAGACGCTGGAGAGCTGGGGGCGCGCCAGCGAGTTTGAATGGCTGGAAAAGCTGGCGCGAGCCTTCGATGCAGTGCTGGACGGCGAGCGCGCGCAGCAGGTGTATGAACGCATGCTCCGGGTAGCGGAAAAGGAAGAGCGGACAGAGCTTGCGCGGGTGCTGCTCGGTGAGCTCGCGGACAACTATGCCCGGTACGAAAAGTACCTGAAAGCGGAACCACACTACCTGCGCCTGCTGGCCCTGAAAGAAAAAGAGTTCGGCGTGCGGCACGAAGAAGTCGGCGACACGCTGGAAAGCCTGGCATCGGTCTATGCGGCGACCGCACGCCTTGCGCTGGCCGAGTCCACCGGCCAGCGTGCTCTCGAGATCCGCTTGGCGACGCTGGGGCCGGCCAGCGCCCGCACCCGCGCCAACCTGCGCAAGCTCGCGGCCGTAGCCGGCGCACGCGGCAATCTTCAACAGGCACGCACGTATCTGACCCAGGCGCAGGCATCCGCCGAAAAACAGCTCGGTACCGCACACGCCGATTTTCCGGAAGAACTGACCTGGATTGCGCAAAAGTACTATGAACTAGGGCAATACGACGATTCGGAGATGCTCCAGCGGCGCGCACTGGCGATCGCCGAAGCCAGGACCGATCCCGGCACCGCGCTGGAGTCGCCTCTGAACGGCCTGGCCTGGACGCTTGGGGCGCGCGGTGCCCATTCCGAAGCTGAACGCTTGTTCCGGCGTGCGGTCGAGCTGCGCGAGAAACGCTACGGCAAGGAACATCACCTGTATGCCGCCGCGCTCGCTGGCCTGGGGCTGCAGTTGTCGAAGCTTGATCGTCATGGCGAAGCGGAGCAAGCCTTGCAGCAGGCTTTGGCCTTGCGAGAAGTCTTCCTGGGCAAGTTCGATGGCGAGGTTGCGCTCGCCCTCAACCAGTCCGGCACGGGGTGGGCAAGGCAGGGCAAGCTTGCCGAGGCCGAGGCCGCGTTCAAGAAATCCCTGGCCTTGCGCGAGCGTGTTTACACCCCCGTGCATGCCGAGATTGCGGAATCGTTGCATGAGCTTGGAGCGCTCTACCTTGGCCGGCAACAGTTCGACAAGGCCGAGCCCCTGCTGCGGCGCGCCCTGGCGATTCGCCAGCAGTTGATGCCCCTGCACCCGTCGACGCGCTCGAGCGAGTTGCTGGTCGACGAACTGACTCGCAAGACCCAGCGGCTATGAGCGCCGGGAATCCCGTTGACCAGGCCGCGGCGGCATGCCAGCAGCGAGCCGGAACAATCGAGATTGCCGCCCCTTACATGCCCCGATTTTTTGCAGCTGCTGTTCGCACATCCTGGCGCGCCGTGACCGCAGTGCTGCTCGTTGCCACCTTGCTGCCCGCGCTGGCGGCGGAGAGCAATCTCCAGCAAAGCCCGCGTACGACGGTGTCGCTGGTCAGCGACCACGCGGCGGTCAGCCCGGGGCAGACCCTGCGGATCGGCCTGCGCCAGCGCCTGGCGCCGCACTGGCACACCTACTGGAAAAATCCCGGCGATGCGGGCTCGCCCCCGAATATCGCATTCACGCTGCCGCAAGGCGCGACGGTCGGCGCGATCGACTGGCCGGGCCCGGATCGCTTCATCATCGGCCCGGTTGCCAGCTATGGCTACGAGAACGAGATCGTCTTCCCGATGCGTTTGACCGTCCCGCAGGATGCCCGGCCCGGCAGCCAACTGGTCATCGAGTCCAGCGGCGACTGGGTGGTCTGCGAAAAGGAATGCATCCCGGAAGAAGGCAAGTTCCGCTTGAGCTTGCCGGTGGAGGCGAGCCCACGCCCGGCAGCTGCGGAGATCCGCGCCGCCTTCAGCATTGCCGATGCCCGCCGGCCGCAAGCGGCGCCCTGGAAGGCCTCGCTGGCCGCCGGCGGATCGGGCTTGCAGCTGCTGGTGAAGGGCGAGGGCATTACTTCGCAATCCGTGCGGTCGGCCCTGTTCTTCCCGGAGCGCTGGGGCTTGATCGACCACGTTGCCCCACAGTCCCTGGAGGTGGGGCAGGGTGAACTGAGCATGAAGCTCCAGAAAGCGCAGGGCTATGCGCCGGGACCGGCCAAAGGCCTGCTGGCGATCACCGACGGCGGCGGACGGAAACGCTGGTTCGCGCTGGAGCTGGCGCCTGCGACGGCCAGTGCGGGCGAGCTTGCCGCGGCCGATGCCAAACCCGCCAGCCTGCCGCTATGGCAGATGGCGGTGTTCGCTTTCATCGGCGGCTTGATCCTCAACCTGATGCCCTGCGTCTTCCCTGTGCTGGCGATCAAGGCCACGGCTTTCGCCGGGATGTCGGGCAGCGACCGGCGCGAGGTGCGCCTGTCGGCCGTGTTCTACACCCTGGGCGTGCTGGCCGCCTTCATGGCGCTGGCGATCGGCTTGCTGGCCGTGCGTGCCGGCGGCGGCGCAGTAGGCTGGGGCTTCCAGTTCCAGTCGCCGCTGTTCGTCGCAAGCATGTGCTGGCTGATGCTGGCGATCGGCCTGAACCTGTCCGGCGTGTTCGAGGTGGGCAGTTCACTCGCCGGCACGGGCCAGCAGCTTGCAGAGCGCAAGGGCCATGCCGGCAGCTTCTTCACGGGCTTGCTGGCCGTGGTCGTGGCCACGCCCTGCACCGCGCCCTTCATGGGCGCGGCGATCGGTTCGGCGCTGGTGGCGCCGGCCTATGTCAGCCTGGTCGTGTTTGCGATGATGGGCCTCGGCCTGGCCCTGCCTTTCCTGTTGCTGGGCCTGTTCCCGGCCGTCGCGCGCCGCCTGCCGCGGCCCGGCATGTGGATGGTGACGCTGCGCCAGGCCATGGCCTTCCCGATGTATGCGACGGCGGCCTGGCTGCTGTGGGTGCTGGCCCAGCAGGCGGGCGAGGCAGGCCTGCGCACGGCGCTGGCCGGTGCGGTGCTGGTCGGCCTGGTCGGATGGCTGGTGGGCCTGGGCCAGCAGGGCGTGAAGAAGCCGTGGTGGCCGCGCGGTTTTGCGGTGCTTGGCATGGCCGGGCTGTTCGGCCTGATGGCGGTGCTGCATACCACCGAGCCGGTGGCGCCGTCCAGCCAGCAGGCGACCAATGCCGAGCCGTACAGCGCCGAGCGGCTCGCGAGCCTGCGGGCCGCGGGCAAGCCGGTCTTCGTCAACATGACTGCCGCCTGGTGCATCACCTGCCTGGTCAACGAACGCACGACCCTGTCGACCGCCGCCGTGCAGCAGGCCATGCAAGCCCAGGAGGTGGTCTACATGAAGGGAGACTGGACCAATCGCGACCCGGCCATCACGGCGTTCCTGCAATCCTTCCAGCGGGATGGACTGCCGTTCTATGCGTTTTATCCGCCCGGGAAGGAGGCGGTGGTGCTGCCGCCGGTGCTGACCCAGGCTATCGTCACCGAAGCAATCGAACAATGATTCGATGTTGTTGGCAGTTTTGCCGGTCACTTGACCTATTTTTTGAAAGAGGAATCTCATGAACAGTTTTCCACGTCGCGCCATGCTTCGCACTACTGTCCTGACGGCTGCCCTGGTCGGCGCCGGCTCCCTGTTGTCCACTGCGCCGGCCATGGCCGCACCCGCTGTCGGGCAGGCAGCGCCCGCCTTTGTCGCGGTCGACAGCAAGGGCAAGCAACACAAGCTCGAAGATTTCAAGGGCAAGATCGTGGTCCTGGAATGGACCAACCACGAATGCCCTTACGTGAAGAAACACTACGGCGCGTCGAACATGCAGAAGCTGCAGCAGCAGGCCAAGGACGCAGGCATCGTGTGGCTGAGCGTGATCTCGTCGGCGCCGGGCGAGCAGGGGCATGTCGCGGGGCCCAGGGCCGATGAACTGAGCGCCAGCCGCCAGGCGGCGCCGGCTGCCGTGCTGCTGGACCCGCAAGGCACGATCGGCAAGGCCTATGACGCCCGCACCACGCCGCACATGTATGTGATCGACGCCAAGGGGATCCTGCGCTATGCGGGCGGTATCGACAGCATCGCATCGACCAAGGTGGCCGATCTCGAGAAGGCCGATCCGGTCTTCAAGACCGCGATGGAATCGGTGGTGAAGGGCGTGGAGGTCAAGCAGGCCGTCACGCGCCCTTATGGCTGCGCGGTCAAGTACAAGTCCTGAGCCGCTGCTACTCGGCCTGCTCCATGAAGAAGCGGAGCATCTCGCGGCTCGCGTCGGGCCCGCGGCTGTCGGTGTAGCTACCGCGCTCCTGGCCGCCGGACCAGGCGTGGCCGGCGCCGTGGATGGTCCAGTGTTCGGCGATCACGTCGCCCGCTTCGCCGCGATGGGTGTGGCGGGTAAATTCCCGCCCGCTCGTCGCCCCCAGTTGTTCGGACATGGCCGTTTCCCTGGATTCCCCGGGAACCTGCCCGGCGTAGCAGGCGATCGCCTGGCGCACCACGTCGCCGCTGTTCTTCTGGTGGACCGTATGGTCGACGTCGCCGTGAAACACGATGGTCGGGGTCGGACAAAGGGACGCCGGCTGTTCCAGTAAATCGACGTCGACGCCCTCGCGCATCGCGATAAAGGCGGTGGAGCTGTCCATCGCGCTGCCATGCGCCAGGCCCGAGTGGGAGCCGACCGCCTTGAAGACGTCCGGATAGGTCCGGCCGAGGATGACCGCCATGGCGCCGCCGGCCGACAAGCCTCCGACCGACACCCGGGCGCGGTCGATGGCATGGCTGTCGAACAGCTGTTGTGTGAGTCCCGCAATCAGCGCGGGTTCGCCTTCGTCGCGTGCGTGATGCGCCTCCTCGTACCAGTTCCAGCAGCGGTTCCAGTTCGCCTGCACCGACTGCTCGGGATACAGCACCAGGCATCCGGCCTGTTCGGCCAGTTCGTTCATGCCCGTGCCGAGCGCGAAATCGGTGGCGTCCTGGCCGCAGCCGTGCAGCATGACGACCAAGGGGACGGGTTCGCCGCAATAATTGCTGGGGATGTACAGCTTGTAGCGCATGGACTGGGCGCCACTGTCGTAGCTGCCGGCGATAAATTCGCCTTGCGGTGCAGAAGGGATAGTGGAGGGAGCCGTCGCGTCATGCGCGGCTGTCCAGGGATTCCAGCCGAAGAACGGCCAGCTCAGTGCTGTATTCATCATGTTGACCTCGTAGTGAAGTCTCCGGTATTTTTTCCCTATTCTAAGTAAATGCTGCGTTGCAGCATGTAGGGCGGGCGCGTGGCCAGGCGTAGGATCATTGCCCGAGAACGCCAAGGAATGCGGCGCTGCACGAACGACAAGAAGTCGCCTGCGCCGTCTTAAGAGAAGCCCGCTGCGGCTGGATCGGCAGCGGTCGGGTTGCCGCTAGCTGGCGATACCGTACTTGCGCTTGGCCAGCTGGAATTCCTCCACCAGCGCCGCCAGCCGCGGGTGGTTCGCATCCATCGCGCGCAGCCGCTCGACCTGTTCGGCGGCCACTTCGCCGAGGGCGTGGTCCCATCCCAGCTCATTAACCTGGCGCAGGATGCCGCCGGCCACGGCCACCATCACCTGCTGGTTTCCCGGCGCCATATGCAGGGCTTCGAGCAGGGTCTGCACCGCGCCGCGCACGTCGCCCATGTTGCGCTTTTCGCCGGCCACGCCCAGCAGGATCTGGGCCTGTGCGCGCAGTTGCTGGCCCATGCCGTCGGCCAGGTCCGAACGGCCGGCGCGCACGAACACGCCCATTGCCTGGTCCACCGTCACCGGGCTGGAAGCATCGGCCATCACGGTCATCATCACGCTCGATGCCTGCTCGTCCATCTGGTGTTCGAGGCAGGCCTGGGCCAGGCCGATCTTCAGGTTCGAGGATAGCCCGCTGCTGGCGCGCGTGGCGCTCACGGCCATCTGCAGTTCGGCCACGGCGGCGCTGACATTGCCCATCTTTTCGTGGAGCAGGGCGCTCGAATAGGCCTTGCAGGCGTCGGCATTCGAGCTGCCGCGCAGCGAGCGTTCCAGGTCGCGGATCACGCCGCTGGCGCCCTGCACGTCGCCACGCGTGACCAGGGCCTTGACCAGGTTAACGTGGTCTTCCGGGTTGCGGAAATCGGAATAGCGCGCTTTCGAGACGACTTGCTTGAAGGATTTCTCGGCCGCTTCGGCGTCGCCGTTCTCGAGCGCGACTTCGCCGAGCTTGCGCAGGCGGCGCACCATGTGCGGCGAGATCGACACCGCTTCTTCCAGGATCTTCTGCGCTTCGCTGCTGGCGCCCAGCTGCTCGTGGCAGCGAGCCAGCAGGTCGTAGGCGCCCATCAGGCGCGGATTACCCTGCACCAGCAGTTCGAGCGTCTCACGCGCCTCGTCGAACTGGCCTTGCGCGACCATGGTGCGCGCCAGGCCCAGTCCGGCCCAGCCCAGCGGGCGTTCGGCCAGCACGTCGCGGTACAGCGCACCTGCCTCGGCATGTTCGCCCACCGAGACGTGCAGCTCGGCTTTCAGGCGCAGGAAGTCGAGCGCGTAGCGCGGGTTGGCGAGGGTGGCGGTGCCGCAGGCGCGGATCGCCTCGACCGGCTTGCCTTGCGCCGCCAGCTGCCAGACCGGGAGCAGGGCGGTGCGGCGTTCCAGCGCGCGCTTGATGCGACCGCTGAGCATGTCCACGGTGAACGGTTTCAGCACGTAGTCGGTCGGGGTCAGCTCGGCCGCGCTGACGACCTTGCCGTACACGCCTTCGGAGGTGAGCATGATGAAGATGGTCGATGCCGTGATCAGGCGGTGGTGGCGCAGGTCTTCCAGCAACTGCTGGCCATCCTGCCCGTCGCCGCCCGGGCCGCCGAGGTCGTATTCGCAGAGGATCACGTCATAGCTGCGCTTGCCCAGCTGCTTGATCGCAGTAGAGGCATTGACCGCGGTCTCGACCTTGCCGATGCCGGCCTGGTTGAGCATGTTCTGCAGGCTGGCGCGCATGCCCGGGTTCGGGTCGACCACCAGCACCGTCAGGTTGGCATTCTCTTGCATTTGCTCTCGTTCCCCGTGTGGCTGCGCGCTCGCAGTTGCTTTGCGCGGCGCAGCTTTCGTAATTATGTAGCCGTTACAATACCGATAAGTGCTTCGAGGATCAAGAAATGTCGGTTCTGCAAGGTCGCAACTGCCAGGAATGCAACGCTGCATTGCAACACTGTATAATGGCGGGCTATCTTCCACCCAAGCAGCGACGCTGCATCAACCGACTTCTCAGCCATGTTGATTCTGCCGGGTTCCAATGCCCTGTCCGCCTTCCGTAGCCAACGCCTCCTGTCGCAACTCCAAGCTGTCGCCCCGTCGATTGCCGCAGTCCAGGCTCGCTTCTTCCACTTCATCGACGCCAGCGCACCGCTGACCACCGCCGATACCGAACGCCTCACCGCCATGCTGACCTATGGCGAGCCGGCGGCCCAGACACTTTACGAAGGCGTGACCGAGGAATTCTTCGTGATCCCGCGCCTGGGCACGATTTCGCCGTGGGCCTCGAAGGCCACCGACATCGCCCACAACTGCGGCATGGCGCAGGTGCACCGCATCGAGCGCGGCGTCGGCTACACCGTGGTGCTCAAGAGCGGCATCCTCGGCACCGGCTTCGGCGCGCCGAAGAAGCTGGCGGACGAGGAACTCGCGGCTGTCGCGGCGCTGCTGCACGACCGCATGACCGAGACCGTGCTGCGCAATGCCGACGGGGCTTCGCGCCTGTTCGACGAGCTCGAAGGCAAGCCGCTGGAGACCGTGGACGTGCTGGGCGAGGGCGTTGACGCCCTGCTGCGCGCGAACACCGAGCTGGGGCTGGCGATGTCGATCGACGAGATCGACTACCTGAACGAGGCCTTCACCAAGGCGGCGCGCAATCCGACCGACGTCGAGCTGATGATGTTCGCGCAGGCGAATAGCGAGCACTGCCGCCACAAGATCTTCAATGCCGACTGGATCATCGACGGCGTCAAGCAAGACCGGTCGCTGTTCGGCATGATCAAGAACACCCACCAGCTCAACCCGCGCGGCACCGTGGTCGCGTACAGCGACAACTCGTCGATCATCGAGGGCGCCAGCGTGACCCGCTTCTTCCCGCGTGGTGCTGGCCAGGAATACGCGCCGGCGACCGACCTGACCCACATCCTGATGAAGGTCGAGACCCACAACCACCCGACCGCGATCTCCCCGTTCCCGGGCGCCTCGACCGGCGCCGGCGGCGAGATCCGCGACGAAGGTGCAACCGGCCGCGGCGCCAAGCCGAAGGCCGGCCTGACCGGTTTTACGGTGTCGAACCTCTATCTGCCGGACGCCCAGCGCCCGTGGGAAAACGCCTCCGACGTGACCGGCGCCGAAGCCGGCCGTGTCGATGCGGTCTACGGCAAGCCGGAACGGATCGCCTCGGCGCTGCAGATCATGACGGACGGCCCGCTGGGCGGCGCCGCCTTCAGCAACGAATTCGGACGCCCGGTCCTGGGCGGTTATTTCCGGACCTACGAGCAGAACGTCGGCGCAGCAGGCAGCGTGTACGGCTACCACAAGCCGATCATGATCGCGGGCGGCATCGGCAGCATCTCGGCTTCGCACACCCACAAGGACGAGATCCCGGTCGGCAGCCTGCTGGTGCAGCTGGGCGGCCCGGGCATGCGCATCGGAATGGGCGGCTCGGCCGCATCGTCGATGGCGACCGGCACCAACACCGCCGACCTCGATTTCGATTCGGTCCAGCGCGGCAACCCGGAGATGGAACGCCGGGCCCAGGAAGTCATCAACGGCTGCTGGCAGATGGGCGATGACAACCCGATCATCTCGATCCACGACGTCGGCGCCGGCGGCCTGTCCAACGCCTTCCCGGAAATCGTCAACGACGCCAAGCGCGGCGCATTGTTCGACCTGCGCAAGGTACCGCTCGAAGAGAGTGGCATGGCACCGAAGGAAATTTGGTCAAACGAGTCTCAAGAGAGATATGTTTTGGCTATCGCGCCATCTGACCTTGATAAATTTGCATCGCTGTGCGAGCGTGAGCGCTGCCCTTACGCTGTGGTCGGCACCGCCACCGAAGAACGCCAACTGCGCGTGATCGACCAGGAGTCAAGCGGCGCGTCGCCGGTCGACATGCCGATGGACGTCTTGCTGGGCAAGCCGCCGAAGATGCTGCGCGAAGTGGAACACGTCAGTTACAGCTTCCCGGCGGTCGACCTGACCGGCATCGAACTGATCGAGGCCGCGCGCCGCGTGCTGCTGTTGCCTACCGTCGCCGACAAATCCTTCCTGATCACGATCGGCGACCGCAGCGTCGGCGCCTTGACTGTGCGCGACCAGATGGTCGGCCCGTGGCAGGTGCCGGTCGCCGACTGCGCCGTCACCGCGATGTCCTTCGAGGGCTTCGTGGGCGAGGCGATGGCGATGGGCGAGCGCACCCCGCTGGCCGTGATCAATGCCGCCGCCTCGGGTCGCATGGCCGTGGGCGAGGCGATCACCAACATCGCCGCCGCCGCTATCAACGACATCTCGGACATCAAGCTGTCGGCCAACTGGATGGCGGCCTGCGGCCAGCCGGGCCAAGACGCGGCCCTGTTCGACACCGTGAAAGCGGTCGGCATGGAACTGTGCCCGGCACTGGGCGTCTCCATCCCGGTCGGCAAGGATTCGCTGTCGATGCGCACGACCTGGAACGACGATGGCGCCGGCAAGGCCGTCATTTCTCCGGTGTCGCTGATCGTGTCTTCGTTCGCGCCAGTCGCCGACGTGCGCCGTTCGCTGACCCCGCAACTGCGCACGGACCTCGGCGAGACCGCCCTGATCCTGGTCGACCTTGGCCGCGGCAAGAACCGCATGGGCGCCTCCGCGCTCGCGCAGGTGACGCAGCAGCTGGGCGACAGCGTGCCGGACCTCGACGCGCCGCAAGACCTGAAAGCCTTCTTCGTCGCGATCCAGCAGCTCAACCGCGACGGCAAGCTGCTGGCCTACCACGATCGCTCGGACGGCGGCCTGTTTACCACCCTGGTCGAAATGGCCTTCGCCGGCCGCGCCGGCGTCTCGGTCAACCTCGACATCCTGGCGATGGAAGAGGGCCATGGCGCCGATTGGGGCGATGCCAAGAACTGGGCCGGCCAGGTGGCCGAGCGCCGCAACGAACTGACCCTGCGCGCGCTGTTCAACGAAGAGCTGGGCGCCGTGGTCCAGGTGCGCGCGGAAGACAAGCAGGCCGTGATGGCCGTGCTGCGCGAGCAGGGCCTGGGCGCCTGCAGCCATATCATCGGCAAGCTGAACGACCGCGGCGTGGTCGAGTTCACGCGCGACGCCAAGGTGATCTACCACCAGAAGCGCGCCGACCTGCACCGACTGTGGAGCGACACCAGCTGGCGCATCGCGCGCCTGCGCGACAACCCGGACTGCGCCGACCAGGAATTCGACCGCCTGCTCGACGAAACCGACCCGGGCATCTCACCGAAGCTGACCTTCGATTTGACAGAGAACGTCGCTGCCCCGTTCATTGCAACCGGCGTGCGTCCGCGCGTAGCGATCCTGCGTGAACAGGGTGTCAACTCGCACATCGAAACCGCCTGGGCGATGCACCAGGCCGGCTTTGCCGCGATCGACGTGCACATGAGCGACCTGATTGCCGGCCGCGCCAAACTCGACGACTTCCAGGGCGTGATCGCCGTGGGCGGCTTCTCGTATGGCGACGTGCTGGGCGCGGGAGAAGGCTGGGCCAAGACCATCCTGTTCAACCCGCAGCTGGCCGACGCCTTTGCCGGCTTCTTCGCGCGCCAGGACACGTTTGGTCTCGGCGTGTGCAACGGCTGCCAGATGCTGAGCAACCTGAAGTCGATCATCCCGGGCGCGCACGCCTGGCCGAAGTTCACCCGCAACAAATCGGAACAGTTCGAAGCACGCTTCGGCATGGTCGAAGTGCTGGATTCGCCGTCGATCTTCTTTGACGGCATGGCCGGCACCCAGGCGCCGATCGCGATCGCGCACGGCGAAGGCTTCGCCGACTTCTCGCTGACCGGCGACGTAAACGCCGCGATCAAGTCGCTGCGCTATGTCGACAACCGCGGGCAGGCCACCGAAATCTACCCGTTCAATCCGAACGGCTCGCCGGGCGGCCTGACTGCCGTGACCACCGAAGACGGCCGCTTCACCGCGATGATGCCGCACGCCGAACGCGTGTTCCGCACCGTTGTGCATTCGTGGGCGCCGGACGCTTGGCCGGATGAATCGCCGTGGATGCGCATGTTCCGCAATGCGCGGAAGTGGGTGGGTTGATCACGTAAGCAAAAGCGCCTCTTTCGAGGCGCTTTTTTTTGATCCGCCGAGACCCGTAGGGTGGGCAAGTTCCTTGCCCAAGCGGTCCACCGCCGGCACGACCGCGGCGTCATTCCATCTACCTGTCACCGCGTGGGCAGAATCTGCCCCCCCTACGAGCCGCGTCGATGCCGGCGTTGCATCACGTTCGTCAGCTACCCCAAATCGGCTCATCCTTAGTTCCGTTCCCTTTAGGCGTCCCCGGCGCCGCACCAGCACCCGCATCGTCCTGCCCACCGGCCGCACCGCTGCCTTCCTGCCCACTTCCCCCACCCCCGGTCTCCGGTTTCCCGGCACTCCCACGGCTGGTCTGCGGCGCACCTGCGGGCCCGACATTGCTTTCGGGCGAGGCTGGCGGAAAGTTGGTATGACGGATGTCGCCGCCCCCTGCGCCCGGCGGAGGAGACAGCGGATCGGCGCGATTGCGTTCGCCCTGGGGCGCGCTGCCCGCTTGATCGTCGTTTTCGTTGGCCATCGTAAGCTCCTGCATGAGTGACAATGCAGCCTATCCTAATCCTTCCTCGTGCCGCCGCAATAGGATCACCGAGCGCGGCGGCGTAGGAGGCTGCGCACGCGGCGCGTCCAATAAAAAAGCGCCCCCGAGGGAGCGCTTCTTGATGAGGCAGTATCCGCTTACTGGATCTTGGCCTTCTTCACCAGGCTTTCGCGGTACTGGGCCAGCTGACGCTGTTGCAGTTGTTCCGCGACCTGCTGCTTGACTTCGTCCAGTGCCGGCACCTTGGCGTTACGGGTGTCTTCCAGCTTGATCACGTGGAAGCCGTACTGGGTCTTGACCGGGGTCTCGGTGATGGCGCCTTTTTGCAGGGCGACCATGGCTTTCGAGAACTCAGGCACGTAGTTGGCCGGGCTTGCCCAGTCCAGGTCGCCGCCATTGGCAGCCGAGCCGTCTTTCGACTGCTTGGCCAGCTCTTCGAACTTGGCGCCGCCCTTGAGCTTGGTGATGATCGCCTTGGCTTCGTCTTCGGTGGTCACCAGGATGTGGCGTGCGCGGTATTCCTTGTCGCCGACCTGGGACTTGTACTTGTCGTACTCGGCCTTGATCTCGGCATCCTTGATCGGGTTCTTCTTGACGTAGTCGGCGAGCATCGCATTGATGATGATGCTCTGGCGTGCGTTGTCGATCGCTGCCTTCACGTCGGCACGGCCGCCGACGCCTTGCTTGTCGGCTTCCTGGATCAGGACTTCACGGCCGATCAGGTCTTTCTTGATCGCGTCGCGCAGTTGCGGCGAATCGGTGGCGCGACCCTGGGCGACGACTTGCTTGACCATCTGGTCAACCTTGGCCGCCGGGATGGGTTTGCCATTGACGGTCGCAACGTTTTGCGCGAACGCAGGCGCGGCAACCAGTGCGATCATGGCTAACAACAGGCGGGCTGGCTTCAAAATCATTGTTGAGGTCCTATCTAAACACGAAAAAGTTCGCCGCAGGCGGCAAAAACCGGTGCTGACTCAGCACCGGCGGTAACACATATTACTGCACCTTTGCCTTTTTGACCATTTGCTCTTTGTACTCTTCGAGCTTCTTCTGGGCCAGGGCGTCGGCGACCTGCGGCTTGACTTCTTCCAGGGTCGGCAGCTTGGCCGCACGGGTGTCGTCGAGCTTGATGACGTGGAAGCCATTCGCGGTCTTGACCGGGTTCTCGCTGACGCCGCCTTTTTGCAGGCCGGTGAAGCCGGCTGCGAATTCTGGCGGGAAGGAGGCAGGGGCAGCCCAGTCCAGGTCGCCGCCATTGTTGGCGGTGCCGGTGTCTTTCGAACCCTTGGCGAGCTCTTCGAATTTGGCGCCGCCCTTGATCTTGGCGATCACGGCCTTGGCTTCGGCTTCGGTCTCGAGCAGGATGTGGCGGACATGGTATTCCTTGTCGCCGGTCTGCTTGGTGAAGCGGTCGTATTCGGCCTTGATCTCGGCATCGGTCACCGGGTTCTTGGTGATGTAGTCGCGGGCCAGCTGGTTGACGACGATCGCCTGGCGCGCACTGTCCAGCGCTGCCTTGACTTCAGGCTTCTTGTCGTAGCCTTGCTTGACCGCTTCCTGCATCAGGACTTCGCGCGAGACCAGGTCGCGCTTGATTACTTCGCGCAGCTGCGGCGAATCCTGGCCCTGGCCGGCGGCGACGACCTGCTTGACCACGGCGTCGACGCGCGACGACGGGATCGGCTTGCCGTTGACCACGGCGAGGTTCTGCGCAAAGGCAGGCGCCGCGACAACGGCGATCAGGGCTAACAGCAGGCGTGCTGGCTTCAAAGTCATTTCTGGAATTCCTGTGGGGAGAGTTGCTTGGACGAGATTGCTCAGTTCTTTTACTTCGTGTTGTAGTGCCGTCTTCTACTTCGCCTTCATTGCGTACCACGAAAGATTGTCGGCGACTTTACTTAAAGCTGACTGAAGGCGGCCGCGAACGGCCAATCTTCAAGCGGCTTCGGAAGGCAGGATGGCCGTGATGGCCAGCGCATGGATTTCCGCCTTGTTAATCATTTCGTGAACGGCATCATACACAAGACGATGGCGCATGACCAGCGTGAGGCCGGTGAACTTGTCGGAGGCGATTTTGACGCTGTAATGGCTGCCGCCGGAGGCCGCGCCGGCATGCCCGGCGTGCAGGTGCGAGTCGTCGGTGATCTCGAGCAGGGTCGGGGCGAGCTCGGCCTGAAGGCGCTCGCGCAGGCGTTCGGTACGGGTCGAATCAGTCATGCATCCTCCTGAATGTGTTTAGACAGCATTAACGATTGAATGACGATGAAGGCGAACAGGATGCCGGTAATGCCGAACAGCTTGAAGCTGACCCAGGCGCCGGTGTCGCCCTGGAAGACAACGAAAGCCATCAGCAAGTTCAGCAGGCCCAGCACGGTAAAGAAGGCCACCCAGGCATACAGCACGCGGTTCCACACGGCTTCCGGCAAGTTCATCGCGCCCCCGAGCGCCGAGCGCATCAGGTTCTTGCGGTAGACCAGGTGGGCGAACATCAGGGCGGCGCCGAAGGCCCAGTACAAAATCGTCGGCTTCCATTTGATGAAGGTGTCGTCGTGGAAGTAGATGGTGGCGCCGCCCGCGATCACCACCACGCCCAGCGACAGCCACAGCATGCCATCGACCTTGCGCCGGCGCGCCAGCAAATACACGATCTGCAGCACCGTCGCCAGGATGGTGACGAAGGTGGCCAGCAGGATCGGCGACTGCGAGGCCGGCACGGCCCCGCCCGAGATGAGGAAGCCGAGGTAATCGGTGACCAGGCCATGGGCCCAGTCCTGGTTGCTTTCGCCATACTTGTAGATCCCGAAGAACAGGATCACCGGCAGCATGTCGAACAAAAACTTAATCATTTAAAACATCCTCAGGCAGGTTCGAAACGCAGCGAAGCGGAGTTGATGCAATAGCGCAGGCCGGTCGGCGGCGGGCCGTCCGGGAACACGTGGCCGAGATGGGCGTCGCAGACGGCGCAAATGATCTCGGTGCGCAGCATGCCGTGGGTGCGGTCGGTCTTTTCGATCACGTTGTCCGGGTCGAGCGCGCGGAAATAGCTGGGCCAGCCGCAACCGGAATCGAACTTGGCGTCGGATTCGAACAGCGGCGTATTGCAGCAGACACAGGTATAGATGCCGTGCTCGTGGTGGTCCCAGAACTTGCCGGTGAAGGCGCGCTCGGTGGCGGCATGGCGGGTCACCTGGTATTCCATCGGGTCGAGCTGGGCGCGCCACTCGGCGTCGCTCTTGGTCACTTTATCGTTCATGTCGGTCTCGTTCTGGTCGGGCTTGTTGAAATCAGGATGAGCAGCTTACTTCAAGATGGGCCGCCCAGTCAGGGGGCATGGCCGCATAGGCCTCGTTCTCGGGCTGGTCGTCGAACGGCCGCTCCAGCACGCCCAATAATTTGTGCACGCCGCTGTAGTCGCCATTTTGCGCCTGTTCGATCGCCGTCTGCGCGAGGTAGTTGCGCAGCACGTATTTCGGATTGGCGCGGTGCATGGCGGCGCGGCGCCGTTCGTCGCTACTGTTTTCCAGGCGCAGGCGAGCACGGTATTGCAAGGCCCAGGCATCGAAGGCTGCGCGGTCGAGGAACAAATCGCGCAGCGGGGCGTCCTGGCCCAGGTCGCCATCGAGTTTGAGTTCGCCCAGGCGGCGGAAGAACAGCGTGAAGTCGGCATGATTCGCCTGCAGCAGCTTGAACATGTCGTCGAACAGTGCTTCGTCGCCCTCGCGCACGTCCAGCAGGCCGAGCTTGGCATGCAGCAGTTCGTCCAGTTTGGCCCCAAAAGCCGGGCGGTAGGCGTCGAGCGCTTCCTCGGCTTCTTCCGGCGTGCCGATCAGGGGGAGCAAGGCATTGCCCAGTGCGTAGCAGTTCCAGTGGCCGACCGGCACCTGGTTGGCATAGGAATAGCGGCCGCCCTGGTCGGTATGGTTGCAGATATGGTTGGCATCAAACGCTTCCATGAATCCGAAGGGGCCGTAGTCCAGGGTCAGGCCCAGGATCGACATATTGTCGGTGTTCATGACGCCGTGCATGAAACCGACTGCCTGCCATCCGGCGATCATGCGTGCCGTACGGCGGGTTACCTCGGCCAGCAGCTCTTTATAGGGGTTGGCGGCACCGGCAAATTCCGGGTACCAGTTCTTGATCACGTAATCGGCCAGGATACGCAATTCGTCTTGCCTGCCGCGGTGGTACCAGTGCTCGAAGGAACCGAAACGCACAAACGTCGGCGCCATGCGGGTCACGACAGCGGCGGTCTCGACGCTTTCACGCATGATCGGCTGGTGCGAGCCGGTCACCATCAGGGCGCGCGTGGTCGGGATGCCAAGGGCCGCCATCGCTTCCGAGCACAGGAACTCGCGCAGCGAGGAGCGCAGCACGGCGCGCCCATCGCCCATGCGCGAATAGGGCGTCAGCCCGGCGCCCTTGAGCTGGATCTCCATCTGGCCGCCTTCGCCAGGAAGGTCGCCGAGCGTGATCGCACGGCCATCGCCGAGCTGTCCGGCCCAGACGCCGAACTGGTGGCCCGAATACACCGCGGACAAGGGCTGCGAACGTACCGCCACCTTGTTGCCGGTGAAAACGTCAACGAAATCCTGGCCGGCCAGGTCCTGCGGCTCGAGCCCGACCAGCGCCGCTGCGGGCGCGCTGGCGGCGATGAAGGTCGGCGCCGGCAAGGGCGTCGGCATCAACCGGGTATGGAACGCCGGGGGCAACTCGGCAAACGAGTTGTTGAAGGGAAGTTCGTCAGCAGTGATGGCAGTTCCAGTACAAATATTCAGTTGTAGGGCAGGGTAAGGGCAATATTGGCAGGATTCTACCGTACCGAAGCAATTCTATCGGCGCACGACTGCCGGCGGCCAACGCATTTACATCCGGTAACCGCTGTGCATAGCTTGTGCGGCGCATCACCGAATTGCGTTGACGCACTAGAACCCTGTAGATGAAACTCGGGGTATGTTGCCAATTTTGCCAATCCGTCCATGGGAAACCGCATGACCGACCACTCGACCAGCCCCGCAGTAAGTTCCGCAGTGAGCCCCGTAATGAGCCCACTGATGGGCCAGATGATGGACCAGCCGCTGCTGGTCTCGAGCATCATCGAATTCGCCGCCCGCCACTATGGCAGCAGCGAGATCGTGTCGCGCCGCGTAGAAGGCGACCTGCATCGCTACACCTACCGCGATTGCGAAGCGCGCGCGCGGCGCATGGCCCAGGCCCTGCAAGGCCTGGGCGTAGCCATGGGCGACCGGGTGGCGACCCTGGCCTGGAACGGCTACCGCCACATGGAGCTCTACTACGCGGTGTCCGGATCGGGCGCGGTGCTGCACACCCTCAATCCGCGCCTGCACCCGGAACAGATCGCCTACATCGTCAACCACGCCGAAGCCCAGTACTTGTTCTTCGACATGACGTTCCTGCCGGCGATCGAACAGATGGCGCGCCACTGCAAGACCATCAAGGGCTATGTCGCGATGTGCGACCGCGCCCACATGCCGCAGGAGACGACCATCCCGACCCTGCTCTGCTACGAAGACCTGATTGCGACCTCGTCCGGCGACTACGCCTGGCCGCAGTTCGACGAGCGCTCGGCAGCCAGCCTGTGCTACACCTCGGGCACGACCGGCAATCCGAAAGGCGCGCTGTATTCGCACCGTTCCACGGTGCTGCATGCCTACGCCTCCGCGATGCCGAACGCGCTGAACGTCTCGGCGGCCGATACCGTGCTGCCGGTGGTGCCGATGTTCCATGTGAATGCCTGGGGCCTGCCTTACTCGGTGCCGCTGTCGGGGGCGAAAATGGTGTTCCCGGGGCCTGCGCTGGACGGCAAATCGCTGTACGACCTGTTCGAGGGCGAGGGCGTGACCTTCTCGGCCGGCGTGCCGACCGTGTGGCTGGGCTTGGTCAATTACGTACTGCAGAACGGGCTGCGCTTCTCGACTTTCCGCCGCACCGTGATCGGCGGCTCGGCCTGCCCGCCGGCGATGATGGATACCCTGATCGACCAGCTCGGCGTCGAAGTGGTGCATGCCTGGGGCATGACCGAGATGTCGCCGCTCGGCACCGCCTGCACCTTGCTGGGCAAGCACAAGGCTATGCCGCCGGAGGCCCAGCGCGCCGTGCTGCGCAAGCAGGGCCATGCCATCTACGGCGTGGACATGAAGATCGTCGACGACGACGGTGCCGAACTGCCCTGGGACGGTGCGACCTACGGCCACCTGCTGGTCAAGGGGCCCTGGGTGGTGTCGGGCTATTTCCGCGGCGAGGGTGGCGACGTGCTGCAGGACGGCTGGTTCCCGACCGGCGACGTGGCGACCATCGACCCCGATGGCTACCTCTCGATCACGGACCGCAGCAAGGACGTCATCAAGTCGGGCGGCGAATGGATCGGCACCATCGACCTGGAGAACATCGCCATGGCCCACCCGGCGGTGCTGCAGGCGGCCTGCATCGGCATACAGCACCCGAAATGGGCCGAGCGGCCGCTGCTGGTGGTGGTCAAGCGCCCTGGCATGGAGGTGAGCCGCGAAGAACTGCTGGCCTTCTTCGATGGAAAGGTGGCAAAGTGGTGGATTCCGGACGATGTCGTCTTCACCGAGTCGCTGCCGATGGGCGGCACCGGCAAGATTCAGAAGAACAAGCTGCGCGACGCCTACCACGAGCACCGTTTGCCAACCGCCTGACCACACCTTGAGCACTTCATGAAAAAACTGCTTCCCCTGTTGCTCGCCGCCCTGTTCGTGCCGGGGGCGCTCCATGCAAACGAGCTGTCCAAGGCCGTCGCGAAAGATTACGACGCCCACCTGGCGCCGCTGCTCGACTACTTCCACCGCAATCCCGAGCTCTCATTCCTGGAAGTGAAAACCGCGGCGCGCATGGCGAAAGAATTGCGCGCGGCAGGCTTTACGGTGACCGAGGGCGTCGGCGGCACCGGGGTGGTGGCGATCCTGAAGAACGGCCCCGGCCCGCTGGTGATGATGCGCGCCGACATGGACGGCTTGCCGATGCAGGAAAAATCCGGCCTGGCGAATGCCTCGACCGCGACCCAGAAGGACATGGAAGGCAATATGACGCCCGTGGCGCATGCCTGCGGCCACGACATCCACATGGCCAGCCTGGTCGGCACGGCGCGCCGCATGGCGGCCGAGCGCGGCAAGTGGTCGGGCAGCCTGATGCTGGTTGGGCAGCCGGCCGAGGAGCGCATCGGCGGCGCGCTGGCGATGATGAAGGATGGCCTGTACAAGCGCTTCGGCCAGCCGGACTTCGCGCTCGGCTTCCACGTGAAGGCCGACATGGCGACCGGCAAGGTGCATGCGTCCGAAGTGTCGCCTTACTCGGGCGCCGACACCGTCGAGATCCTGATCAAGGGCGTCGGCGCCCACGGCGCCCAGCCGCACCGGGGCAAGGATCCGATCGTGCTGGGTGCGATGATCGTCATGGGCCTGCAAACCATCGTCAGCCGCGAGCTGGGCCCGCGCGAGCCGGGCCTGATCACGGTCGGCTCCTTCCATGGCGGCAGCAAGGCCAACATCATCGGCGACAACGCCAGGCTGCAGCTGACGGTGCGCAGCGAGAGCGCGAAGACGCGCGACCTGCTGCTGGGCGGGATCAAACGCATGGCCGAGCACACGGCGCGCGCCGCCGGCATGGCGGACAACGAACTGCCCGAAGTCAAGCTGGTGGATACGCCGGCGCCTCCGGTGCTCAACAATGTCGAGCTGGTGCGGCGCCTGCGCACAGCCTGGACCGGCAAGCTGGGGGCGGATGCATTCGGTGCGGAAGAATTCCGCGAAGGGATGGGCTCGGAGGACTTCCCGATGTTCGTGACCGACCCGTATATCCCGAGCGTGTATTTCACGGTTGGCGGGACGGCGCCGGAGACCATCGCTGCCGCCAAGGCCGGCAAGCTGCGGCTGCCGAGCCATCACAGCCCGCTGTTCAAGGTCGAGCACGGGCCGGCGGTGAGGATGGGGGTGGAGTCGACGGTAGTGGCCCTGCAGGATTTGATGGGCAAGCGGTAAATATTCGCAGTATCGCTCGACCCCTGGTCGTCGATCACCCCGACGAGGTTCGCCTCTTATCCAGTTCGATGATGGCTTCCAAGGCTGGGCAGGACTGAACCGATGGGGGCCGGCGATGCGGTCAAGGCTGCGACCAGGTCGCGCCCCGCAGCAGGTGCCGGAAAGTCGGCTCGATATTCATCGCATGCAGGCGCCGCACGATGTCTTCCAGCGTCGCGTCCTTGAGCAGCAGGCCGTCCGGAGATGCGCGCGGCGGTTCAGGTGCCTGCACCTGCGCCGGGGCGTCACCCTGCTTCATCGACACCAGCGCATCGAAGAACTGGGCCTTGCCGATGCTGTCCAGTCCCTCCAGGAAGGCAAGCTGCGCGTTCACCGGCGGCGTCATCTCGAGCCCGGCTTCCTCGGCGAACGACGCACCCATGCCCGGGTGGATGAAGGCAGCCCATTTGCCCGATGCCGCGTTGAGGCAGGGCGGCAGCGCGACCTCGACCGCTACCTGCAGGTCCAGTTCGGGGAAGTGGGCGTCGCGCAGCATGGCCACGAAGCGGCGCGCATCGCCCAGCGGCACCGGCTCATCGAGCGACAGCCACAGCTGGTAGCCGCTGCCGCCATCGATGCTGACGGCGGGCGGCGGGAAGCCATAGGCTTCCTGCAGGCGGTTGGCGACCTCGCACAAATTGGTCCAGTGCCGGTCGGCGTGGCCGCGCAGCTTGGGGAAGTCGATGACGATGGCGCGCGTCAGGTCGTCGGGCGAGGCCAGCGGGATGCGCAAGGCCTGCAGACCATGGAAATGCCGGGCGAGCGCCTCCGGCGATGCCAGTTGCGGCATGAGGTAGAGGCGGTTCAATAGCGCGATCAGTTTTTCCATCGGGGCGGTCCGGTTGCTTCGTAAGGGCGCTATTCTGGCACAGCATGCAGCAGGCAGAAAATAATACGAACGTTCTTTTAGTTGAGGTATAGTTGAACGGATAAGCAGGACCACCAACCAGGAGATGGAAGAGACATGAGTGCCGACTACACCGTCCAGGGCAGCGTTGCCGTCATTACTTTGAATAACCCGCCGGTCAACGGCCTCGGGCTGGAAACGCGCACTGCCGCAGTCAACGCAGTGCAGCAGGCCGAACGCGATGCCGCCATCAAGGCGATCGTGATCACCGGCGCCGGCAAGGCGTTCTCTGGCGGCGCCGACATCCGCGAATTCAATTCCCCCAAAGCGCTGACCGAACCGACCCTGCACACGCTGATCCGCGTGGTCGAAGACTGCAGCAAGCCGGTGGTCGCCGCGATCCACAGCGTCGCCATGGGCGGTGGGCTGGAACTGGCGCTGGGCTGCCATTTCCGCGTCGCGCTGCCGGGCGCCCAGATCGCGCTGCCGGAAGTCAAGCTCGGCCTGCTGCCGGGCGCCGGCGGTACCCAGCGCATGCCGCGCCTGGTTGGCCTGGAAATGGCACTGAACATGGTGGTCTCGGGCGCGCCGGTCCTGTCGGAAAAGCTGGCGGGTACAAAGCTGTTCGACCAGGTGTTCCCGGCTGGGACCGACCTGCTGGCCGCGGCGGTCGAATTCGCCGGCAAGGTGGCCGACCTGCGTCCGCTGCCGAAGGTGCGCGACCGCGAGGTCGATTACCCGAACCACGAAGGTTTTATTGCGGCTTCGCGCGAGTCGGTCAAGGCGCTGGCCGGACCGTTCCCGGCGCCACTCGAATGCGTCGAGACCGTCGCCGCGTCGATCACCATGCCTTTCGAAGACGGCCTGAAGTTCGAGCGCGAGCGTTTCCTGCACCTGATGGCCACGCCCGAATCGAAAGCCCAGCGCCATGCCTTCATGGCCGAACGCGCCGCGAGCAAGGTGCCGGACATGCCGTCGGACACCCCGGTGCGCAGCATCGCGGGTGCCGCCGTGGTCGGCGCCGGTACCATGGGCGGGGGCATCGCCATGAACTTCGCGAATGCCGGCATCCCGGTCACGCTGCTGGAGACCAGGCAGGAAGCGCTCGACAAGGGCCTGGCCACGATCCGCAAGAACTACGAGAACACCGTCAGGAAGGGCAAGCTGACCCAGGAAAAAGCCGAGCAGCGCATCGCCCTGGTCAAGGGCACCCTGGACTATGCCGACATCGCCCAAGCCGACATCGTGATCGAAGCCGTGTTCGAAGACATGGGCGTAAAAGAAGCCGTGTTCAAGCAGCTCGACGCCGTGATGAAGCCGGGGGCAATTCTCGCCTCGAATACCTCGACGCTCGACCTGGACCGCATCGCCGCCTTCACCAACCGTCCGCAAGACGTGATCGGCCTGCATTTCTTCAGCCCGGCCAATGTCATGAAGCTGCTGGAAATCGTGCGCGGCAAGCAGACCGGCAAGGACGTGCTGGCGACCGCGCTTGCGCTCTCGAAGAAGATCAAGAAGCTGGGTGTGGTATCGGGCGTCTGCGACGGATTCATCGGCAACCGCATGCTGGAACAATACCTGCGCCAGGCTTACTTTTTGCTGGACGAAGGCGCGCTGCCGGAACAGGTGGATGCCGCCATCGAGAAATTCGGCTTTGCGATGGGACCGTTCCGCATGAGCGACCTGGCCGGCAACGACGTCGGCTGGTATATCCGCAAGCGCCGCGCGGTTGAGTCGCCGCACATCGCCTACTCGAAGAGCGCCGACCTGCTGTGCGAGGGGGGCCGCTTCGGCCAGAAGACCGGCGCCGGCTGGTACGACTACAAGGCGGGCGACCGCAAGGCTTATCCGTCGGCGCTGGTGAACGACATGATCGTCCGGCATTCGCATGACCTGGGCCTGAAGCGCCGCGCGATTCCTGATTCCGAGATCGTCGAACGGCTGGTGTATGCGCTGGTGAACGAGGGCGCGAAGATCCTCGAGGAAGGCATCGCCATGCGCGCTTCCGACATCGACATGGTCTACCTGAGCGGCTACGGCTTCCCGCTGCACCGGGGTGGCCCGATGTTCTACGCCGAGTCGGTCGGGCTGCCGAAGCTGCTGGAAGCGGTGCGCAAGTACGCGGGTGGGCGCCATGGCGAAGCGTGGAAGCCGGCGGCGCTGCTCGAACGGCGCGCGGCGGAGGGCAAGGGTTTTAACGGCTGATCCAGGTACGCGCCGGATGAGCTGCAGCCTTCCCGTAGGGTGTGTAACAGCAAAGTAGAAATGTCCGCTTTTAGCAAAGTTAAAATGTCCGTTTTCCAAAAGTCACACTCGCTTTTGAGCGGATGCTTTCTTCGCTGCCGTGGTGCCCTGCGTGAT
>NZ_JABAIV010000014.1 GCF_013003915.1 Telluria aromaticivorans | reverse complement strand
CCCGGTTTCGCTCACGCTGGACCCCAAACTTTTCGGAGTCGACAGCATGAACTACATCGCAAAAGCAGACATTTCTACTTTGCCCAAACCGGACATTTCTACTTTGCCCTTACACACCCTACGATTCTCGGCTAATCAAGCGACACTCGCCTGCGCGGCGCTATTGCTTCCGTTTGCCAGTCCTAGAATGCGAAATTGATCCCCAGCGTCCAGGCATCCGCCTTGGCCCCAGTCTTCTTGTCCTTGCCATAGCGTTCGTACTCGGCGCTGATGGCCACGCCCGGCGCGATCGAATACTGCAGGCCAAAAGCGCCATAGATACCGGTGTCGCTGTCCTTGCCGACCACGCCCACATGACTCACCTTGCGCTGGCTGTGCGCCACGCCCAGCTTGCCGTAGGCCGAGAGCTTCTCGGTAAGCGGACGCATCAGCCGGGCAGCGACATACGACCCAAAACCGCCGAGGTCGATGGTGCGCGCTTCCGGTGCGGCAGTCGCCTTGCGCAGGTCGATATAGCCGCCTTCGACCGCCAGGCTGTCGCTGAAGGCGACACCGCCGAACACTTTCGGATTGACCTTGCTGGCTCCCCCGTTGTGGTCGGTTCCCGCCGCGGCAACGCCGGCGTACGCTTGCGGCGCGCCGGCCAGCGGCCCGGCAAGTGCCGAGCCTGCGACGCCAAGCGCCAGCACCAGGGCGGCCAACAATTGCGGCATTCCGTGTTTATCCATCTTCATGTGAAAGCTTTACAATTTTCAATTGCGAGTCGGCAAGTGAAGAAAGGATACACGGCTGCAACGCGGATGTTGTAACGAAATGCTAGAAGATGAGCTTCTAGACACATATGCATCTATCAGTTTAAGTAATACCTAAGGAAAAAGCCCCACGCGGGGGCTTTTCGGGAGGGGGTGCTCGCGGTCAGATCGCTTCGGCCTCGATCCTGCGTGCCAACTCGGGCCTGGTCGGGCGCAATGCCTCGGTCAGTTCCGTGATCGAGGAGCCGCAACCGAACACCAGCACGTCACCCGCTTGGCATAGCGACAGGCCGTGGCGGATCGCGGCGTGCACGTCCAGCTCCACGGTCAGCGCATCCGCGGCGATCGCCGGCTTCGCGCCGAGCACCAGCAGCGCGGCCGTCTCGCCTTCGGAGCGGCCGCGGTTCTCGGATTCGTAGATCACCAGGTCGTCGAAGCCGGCCGCGCAGGTGCGCCCGATGTCGACCAGGTCGGCGTCGCGGCGGTCGCCGGGCGCCGCCACCACGCCCACCAGCCGGCCCGCGCTCATGGCGCGCGCGCTGTCGGCCAGTGCCGCATAGGCGGCGCAGTTGTGGGCGTAATCCACGATCACGGTCACGCCTTCGACGTCGTACAGGTTCGAGCGCAGCGGGTTGCTCTTGCTGTCGGAGACGAAGCTGCGCAGGCCGTCCGCGATTTCGGCGTTGCCGAAGCCGTGCGCCGTCAAGGCAGCGGCAGCCGCCAGGGCGTTGGCGATGTTGTAGCGCGCGGCGCACCCCAGCGAGACCGGCATCTGGCGCGCGTCGAGCAGCGCTTCGTGGCGTGCGCCGTTGGCCAGCACCAGGGTGGAATCCTGCAGGTAGACGCCGCGGCCGCCGTTTTCCAGGTGGCGCAGCAGGGTCGGGTTGTCGGCGTCGAGCGAGAAGTACAGCACTTCGACGCCGTCGCGCAGGCCCTTGGCCATCGCCACGCAGTAGTCGTCTTCGGCATTGAGCACCACCGCACGCGAGGCGCGCTGCGCCACCACCGCCTTGACCCTGGCCAGGTCGTCGAGCGTCTCGACGCCGTCCAGGCCCAGGTGGTCGGCGGAGACGTTCAGCACCACCGACACGTCGCAGCGGTCGTAGGCCAGGCCGCGTTTCAGGATGCCGCCGCGGGCCGTTTCCAGGACCGCGAACTCGACACCCGGGTCCGACAGGATGCTGCGCGCCGAGCGGTAGCCGGTGCAGTCGCCCTTCATGGTGGGCTGGCCGTCGACGTACACGCCTTCGGTCGTGGTGACCCCCGTATGAAGGCCCGCCATGCGGGTGGTGTGCGCGATCAGCAGCGAAGTCGTGGTCTTGCCATTGGTGCCGGTGACGGCGACCGTCGGGATGCGGCCGTCGCAGTCGCCGAACAGTGCGTCGACGATCGCATCGCCCGCGTCGCGCGGGGTGCCGCGGCTCGGGTACTGGTGCATGCGGATGCCGGGCGCGGCGTTGACTTCGATGATGCCGCCTTTCTGCGCGCGCAGCGGCTGCGAGATGTCCTGGCAGACGATGTCGATCCCGGCCACGTCCAGGCCGATGGTGCGCGCCGCGCGGATGCAGATCTCGCGGGTTTCTTCAGGCAGCAGGTCGGTCACGTCTTCGGCGGTGCCGCCGGTGGACAGGTTGGCATTGCCGCGCAGGTCGGCGCTCACGCCAACGTCCAGCACGGTGTCGAAGCCGTAGCCCTGTTTGGCCAGGGTTTCCTCGGCCAGCGCGTCCATCGGGATCTTCGTCAAGATATTGGTATGGCCTTCGCCGCGTGCCGGGTTGCGGTTCTCGACTTCGACCAGCTCGCGGATGGTCGAATAGCCGTCGCCTGTGACGCCCGGCGGACGGCGCCACGAGGCGGCGGCGACCTTGCGGCCGGTGACCAGCACGCGGTAGTCGCGGCCCGCCAGGTGTTCTTCGACGATGATGCGGCGTCCATAGCGGCGCGCATGCTCGAACGCGCGCGCCACTTCTTCCGGCGTGGCGCAGTTGGTGGTCACTCCCTTGCCCTGGTTGCCGTCGAGCGGCTTGATGGTGACGGCGCAGCCGAGGCGGCGCGCGATACGCTGCGCTTCGACGATCGTGCTCACCGTCGCTCCGCCCGGCACCGGCACGCCGGCTGCTTCGAGCAGGGCCTTGGTCAGCTGCTTGTCGCTGGCGATGCCGACTGCAATCGAATTGGTGGCGCCGGTGATGGTGGCCTGCAGGCGCTTCTGGCGGCTGCCCCAGCCCAGCTGGAACAGGTTGGCTTCGTCGGTCAGGCGCAGCGCCGGGATGCCGCGGCGGATCGCGGCCTGCACCACGGCGCCGGTGCTGGTGCCGATGGCATAGTCCTGGGCGGTCGCGCGCAGGTGCTCGAGCGAAGGGCCGAGGTCGAATTCGCGCCCGGCGGCGACTGCGTCGATCAGGGCGAGCCCGGTGCGTAGAGCCTCTTCGGCGACTTGCTCGGTGGTGTAGCCGCACACCACGCGGCGCGCGCGCGCGGCGCCGGCAACGGCCAGGGTGGCGCCGAAACTGCCCGGCGCGCCGGCCAGGCGCTGGAGTTCCATCACGACCAGCTCGAGTGCTTCGACCAGCAGCGCATCGTCGGCCAGGCGCACGGCGGCATCCGGCGGTAGCGCCGGCAGCAGGGCGAACAGGCGGGCGGCAAAGCCGGGGGCTTTGGTGGCACCGTCGTCGATCACGGCCATCAGGCAAGGGCTGTCGGCGTACAGGTTGGGGCCGCGCAGCAGGCGTTTATTCTTGATTTTCATTGGAGAGGCGTCCGTTTGGTTACGATTTCTAAAATATCAATCAGGGGCAAAGGCAGGCGTTTTTCCGTCGCTATATCGCTGGTGGGCAGCTGGTACTTGCTGCCCGCAGGGAGCAGGTGCAGGCGTACGTCGATCAGCTCCGGCGTGTCGCGGTCCTTGATGTCGGCCACATTGGTGATCATGGTGCGGCCGTCCACCATCGTGACGGCGCCCTGGCCCAGTACTTCGATCCCGACCCCGCGCTCGATGACCAGCGCGGTGTCTTCATCGATGCCAATGCCCTGCAGGTAGGGGTTTTGCGCCACGACGGACAACAGGCGCGACAGGCGCTGGCGTTCGGAGAAATGCTGGTCGATCACCACACGGTGCAGGAAGCCCAGGCCCGCGCCCAGGCTGACCGAACCTTTTTCCGGGTGCAGCTCGACCCGGCCCTGGGCCAGCATATGCCCCGACATCGCCGAGGCCCCGGCACTGGTGCCGCCGATGGTGGCGCCGCGCGTCTTGAGCGCGATATGCATCTCGGCATCCAGTGCGGTGCCGCCGATCAGGGCCAGCAGGCGCTTCTGGTCGCCGCCGGTCATGAAAATCCCGTCGGCCTCGGCCACCTGGCGCACGAATTCGGCGCTGTTGGCATCCTGCCGGCTGGTTACCTCGAGGTGGCTGTGGCGGGTCACGCCAAGGGCGCCGAAGGCGTTGTCGTAGACCTGCCACATTTCGTCGGCGACCGTGCTGGCCGCGGTGATCACGACGATCCGGGCATCGGTGCCGCCGCACAATTCGACGAAGCGCGACAGGATGGCCATGTCGTGCTTGCGGTCTTCATGGCCGCCGATGATCACCAGGTGGCCGTTTTTTTGCTGCTGCTCGTTCATTGGCTCGCTCATCGTTGGGTCATCTTCGAATAAGGCATGCCCTGGTTGGAATGGGCATGGGCTTCGGTGCGGGTCAAGGCGATCAGGCCGACGCTGACTTCCTTGTCGAACAAAGCAATCCCGCGCGCCAGGGCTTGTTCGAGCGGGATGCCGTCTTCGATCCAGCCGTAGACAGTGCGCGCCAGCAGGTGGCGGATGATGTGTTCGCCGATGCCGGTGGCGGCGATGGCGCCATGCGGGCCGGCGTAGAAGCCGCTGCCGATGATCGGGCTGTCGCCTACGCGTCCCAGCAGGGACGGGGCCGAGCCGCCGGTGGAGCAGGCCACGGCGAAGTGGCCGTCCGCGCCGCGCACCACCGCGCCGACGGTGTCGCAGGCGGTCGATTTCGGCAGCTGCAGCGGGGTCTTGTAGTTCCAGAAGCGGTCGAACAGGCGGTTGTCGATGCCCGGCATCAGCGGCACCGAGCCGGCCAGCTCGGACATCAGCTTGCGGTGGTCGGCGCGCTGGCGCTCGGAAATCGGCGCGCTCTCGCGCATGCCTATGCTGCGCGCGAAGCGCTGGGCGCCTTCGCCGGCCAGCATTACGTGCGGGGTATCTGCAATGGCGCGCGCCAGCTTCACGGGATTCTTCACATCGCGCACGCAGGCGACGGCGCCGAGGCGCCCGCGCGTGTCCATGATCGAGGCATCCATCTCGATGGTGGCGCCGTCCAGGCACAGGGTCGCGCCGTTGCCCGCATTGAAGCGGCCGTCATCTTCCAGGGTGGTCACGGCTTCGATGGCGGCTTCCAGGGCGTCGCCCCTGGCTTCGAGCTGGGCCAGGGCGCGGCGCGCGGCCAGGACGCAGCCGTCTTCGTTGTCGAGGGATGCACCTGCGCCGCCATGCACCACGACGGCCCCGGCCTGTTGCTTGTTGCTCATCTAATTGCCAATCCTTGTCATTGTTCTTTACGCAAAAAATGTTGTCACGCAGTCAAGTCAGCATTATGGGCATTAGCATGCGCGCGCCCTATCGGTAGTGTTGCCGTGCTTATGTAAGAAGTTGCTTACAGGGAGCGAAGCGGACCGGACTAGGGGAGGGCGCCGCCGCGCAGGGCCAGCTGCAGGGCGCGTACCAGTTCCAGCCGCGCGGAAGGCGTCAGATAACGCCCAATCTCGACGCGCAGGCCGCGCGCCTCGATCACGACCAGGGTGCGCATGCGGGTGTCAACCAGGCTGACGCGGGCATGATGTGGGTCGAGGCGAACGACGCGACGGTGGCGGCCCTCGGCATGTTCGACCAGCAGCGCACCCCCTGCCAGCCGGACGCGCTCGTGGTCCAGCGCGTGGCGGCAGTAGTGGAGCAGGGCCGCGCCCACCGCCGCGCTCTCGATCAGGGCAAAGGCCAGCACCATCCAGGCCCCGCGCAGCGTAAAGATCAGTGCGATGCCCAGCGTGGCGCAGCACAGCAGGGCGTACACCAGCAGCGCCTGGCGGGGCGTCATCGAACAGTTGCGCTTCATGAGCCACTCCAGTGGCACGGCAGAAGCGCCGGGGTCGTGGTCCATGGTGGTCCCCGAGGGATGTCAATACGGATGTTTGTGAGTTTGCCACAGCCCCGAAAATTGGCTCGCCCGGACAGTCGATGCCGCTGGTTATCTGTTACCATACCGCCCCTTTAAAGACAAAGGTTCTTATGGCGCTCGCTTGCGGCCTTGACTTCGGCACCTCGAATTCCACAGTCGGCTGGCTGCCCGGCAGCAGCCTCCAGCCCGGGGCCCGATCCCTGCTGGTCCTGGAAGACGGCAAGGCCACGCTGCCCTCGGTCGTCTTCTTCAATGCCGATGACGAGCAGGTCAGCTATGGCCGCGCGGCGCTGGCCGACTACCTGGAAGGCTACGAAGGCCGCCTGATGCGCTCGCTCAAAAGCCTGCTGGGCACCAGCCTGATCGACGGCCAGACCGAAGTCGCCGGCCGCGCGCTGCCGTTCAAGGCGCTGCTGGGCCAGTTCATCGGCGAGGTGAAGCGCCGCGCGGAGCAGCAGGCGGGGCGCGAATTCACCAGCGCCGTGTTCGGCCGCCCGGTGTTCTTCATCGACGACGACCTCGAGGCCGACCGCCGCGCCCAGGACACGCTCGAGGAGGTCGCGAGATCAAGCGGCTTCCGCGAGATCTCGTTCCAGTACGAGCCGATCGCCGCGGCCTTCGACTACGAGTCGCAGATCGATCGCGAGGAACTGGTCCTGATCGCCGACATCGGCGGCGGCACCTCGGACTTTTCGCTGGTGCGCCTCGGCCCCCAGCGCGCCGGGCGCGTCGAGCGGCGCGACGACATCCTCGCCAATGGCGGCGTGCACATCGGCGGCACCGACTTCGACAAATACCTGAGCCTGGCGAGCGTGATGCCGCTGCTCGGCTATGGCAGCAGCATGCTGTCGGGTGCGGCCATCCCGTCCAGCTATTACTTCAACCTGGCCACCTGGCATACGATCAACCAGGCCTATACGCGCAAGAGCATCGCGCAGCTGGCCGACCTGGTGCGCGACGCCAAAGAGCCGGCGAAGTTGACTCGCCTGCAGAACCTCATCGACGAGCGTGCCGGCCACTGGCTGGCAATGCAGGTCGAAGCCGCCAAGATCGGCCTGTCCGCCAGCCCGTCCGTGACCCTGGAGCTGGAGCGCCTGACGCCGGCCGAATCGCTGCTGGTGGAGCGGGCTGGCTTCGAGGCCGCCATCGCGCAACTGGTGGACAGCGTCGGCGCCACCGTGCTGCGCTTGTTTTCCGAAGCGGGAGTGCAACCGGAAGACGTCGATACGGTATTCTTCACGGGTGGCTCGAGCGGCGTTTCGCTGCTGCGCGAGCGCATCGCGGCAACCGTGCCGGGCGCGCGCAAGGTCGAGGGCGATTTGTTCGGCAGCATCGGCGCCGGCCTGGCGCTCGACGCGCTGCGCAAATTCGGTTAAATAGTATTTATCTGTAGTACTCGCAAGCGACAAGGAATAAGCATGAGTGTGTTTGACCGCCCGATCGTGATGCTCGACTTCGAGACCACCGGCCTTTCGCCCGACATGGGTGACCGCATCACCGAAGTCGCCGCGCTGCGCATCGTCGGCGGCGAAATCCGCGAGCGCTATGTCTCGTTGGTGAACTGCGGCGTGCGCATCCCTTCGTTCATCACCCAGCTGACCGGCATCACCCAGTCGATGGTCGATTCGGCGCCGTCCGCCGGCCGCGTGGTGCCCGAGCTGCTGGACTTTATCGGCGGCGACATCCTGTCGGCCCACAATGCCAGCTTCGACGAAAAATTCCTGAAGGCCGAAGGCTGGCGTATCGGCCGGCCGACCGCGCATGCGGGCCTGGTGTGCTCGCTCAAACTGTCGCGCCGCCTGTTCCCGGGCCTGCCGAGCTACAAGCTGGGGAATCTCTCGAGCCAGCTCGGCATCGCCTTCCGCGGCACCGCCCACCGGGCCGAGGCCGATGCCGAAGTCGCTGCCGAAGTGCTGCTGCACGCGGCGCGCCACCTGGGCCGTACCCATGGCCTGGAACGGGTGGCGCCCGGCCTGCTGGTCTCGGTCAACAAGGTGGCCGCCGCCAAGGTGCCGGTCTTCCTCGATAAATACATCAAGCTCGAGCGGCAGCGGATGGAGGAGGCGCGCGCCGCCGCCTGAGGCGAAAAGTCTTACAAAGCTGACTTAATCGCATTAGAATGCGGGCATCATGATCCGCCGTTCCGTGTTCCGCGTGCTGTTGTCGCTTGTTCTGCTGCTGTCGCAGCAGATGGCGATGTCGCACGCGCTGAGCCACTGGACCAGCCAGATCGGCGGCCCCGTCGCCCAGCAAACGGCGGAAGACTCCGAGCTGTCCAGCGCCTTTGCGCATGACCGCAGCTGCGCCCAGTGCCTCGGCCTGGCGCAACTCGATGTTCCCCTCGTTAATTCCCCGCACCAGTTTGTCGCAACTGGCCTGGCCTCGAGCCACGCGCCGGATGCCGCCGCGCTTGCCTGGCGCGCCCAACAAGTCCGCGCCTACGATAGCCGCGCGCCCCCTGTTCTCGGATAGACCTGCCTTGCCCTGAGCCCGTCCCGGCAGCCTTGCCTCCGGACGCGTCTCGCCTATCCCGATCGAACAGGAATCCATCATGTTGAAGAAAACCGTATTGACCGCGGCGCTGGCCGCCGCATTTGCCGTCTCCATTTCCGCCCACGCTGCCGACGACAAGGACCTGGCCGCGATCCGCGCCGAGATCCAGGCCATGAAGGCGAGCTACGAAGCAAGGCTGGAAGCGCTCGAACAGCGCCTGCAGGACGCCCAAGCGGCTGTCGCCCAGGCGCAGAATGCGGCGGCTGCGGCGCCGCCACCGGCGGCCACCGCAGCCCCTGTCGTTGCCGCCGCTCCTACAGCCGCCGCCACTGGCGCCAACGCCTTCAACCCGGCGATCTCGATGGTCCTCGGCGGCACGTTGTCGAACCTCTCGAAAGACCCGGGCGAATTCCGCTTCCAGGGCTTCGTGCCGCCGGACGGCGAAATCGGCCCCGGTGCGCGCAGTTTCAACCTGGGCGAGTCAGAGCTGACCATCTCCAGCAACATCGACCCGAACTTCGCCGGCCAGGCGACCTTCGCCATTACCGGCGAGAACGAAATCGAGGTCGAAGAAGCCTATGTCCGCACCCGGGCGCTCGGCAATGGCCTGAACGTCAAGGCCGGCCGCTTCATGTCCGGCATCGGCTACCTGAACAGCCAGCACGCCCACACCTGGGACTTCGTGGACGCTCCCTTCGCCTACCAGGCCTTCTTCGGCGGCCAGTACAAGCCGGACGGCATCCAGGCGCGCTGGCTGGCCCCGCTGGACACCTTCCTGGAGTTCGGTCTTGAAGCAGCGAGCGGCCGCAATTTCCCCGGCAACGACCGCAACAAGAACGGCGTCGGGGCGTCGACCGTGTTCGCGCACATGGGTGGCGACATCGGCAACTCGTCGAGCTGGCGTGCCGGCCTGTCTTACCTGCGCACCCGCGCGGCGGAGCGCGAGTTCGATGAAGCCGGCATGCCGGCGGCCTTCAGCGGCCGCTCGCAAGTGCTGGTGGCGGATGCAGTCTGGAAGTGGGCGCCGAACGGCAACCCGACCCAACAGAACCTGAAACTGCAGGGCGAATGGCTGCAGCGCCGCGAGTCCGGCAGCTTGTCTGCGATGGACGAATCCGGCGGCTACCGCAGCCGCCAGTCCGGCTGGTACCTGCAAGGCGTCTACCAGTTCGCACCGAACTGGCGCACGGGCTTGCGCCACGACCGTTTGTCGGCCGGTAGCACCCGCATCGGGCTGGTGGACGAGGGCGTGCTGGGTGTCGAGGCGTTCCCGTCGCTGGCGGCCTACAACCCGCGCCGTTCCAGCGTGATGGTCGACTACAGCCCGACCGAGTTCTCGCGCCTGCGCCTGCAGTTCGCACGCGACCAGTCGCGTCCTGAAGCCACGGACAACCAGCTGTCCCTGCAGTACATCATGAGCCTCGGCGCCCACGCCGCGCACAACTTCTAAAGGAGCGCAGCATGAACCGACTTCACACCGCACTGGTCTCCGGCGCCATCGCCGGCCTGCTGGCCTGCAGCGGCGCGAACGCCGCCGTCAACATCCTGGCCTGCGAACCGGAATGGCAGGCCCTGGCCCAGGAACTCGGCGGCGACAAAGTCAGCGCCACCAGCGCGACTTCCGCGCTGCAGGACCCGCACCGCGTCGAAGCCCGGCCCGGCCTGATCGCGCGCACCCGCAAGGCCGACCTGCTGGTCTGCACCGGGCTCGACCTGGAGGCGGGCTGGCTGCCGCTGCTGGTCCAGCAGTCGGGCAACGACAAGATCGAACGTGGCCGGCCCGGTTATTTCGAGGCCGGCAGCGTCGTGCCGCGCCTGGACGTGCCGACCCGCCTGGACCGCGCCGAGGGCGACGTCCACGCCTACGGCAACCCGCACGTGCACCTCAACCCCCACAATATCGCGCTGGTGAGCGTGGCGCTGGCCAAGCGCCTGGGCGAAATCGATCCGGCCAACGCCGCCTTCTACGGGGCGCGCCAGGCTGACTTCGCGGCGCGCTGGAAAACCGCGATCCGCAAATGGGAGCAGCAGGCGGCGCCGCTCAGGGGCACGCCAGTGGTCGAACACCACAAGAACATGTCCTACCTGCTGAACTGGCTGGGCATGACATCCGTGGGCACCCTGGAAGCCAAGCCCGGCGTCGAGCCGAGTGCGGCCCACCTCGGCGGCCTGCTGGCGCAGCTGCAGGGTCGTCCGGCCAAGCTGGTGCTGCGCGCGGCCTACCAGGACCCGCGCGCCTCGCTCTGGCTCTCGCAGCGAGCAAAGATCCCGGCGGTCGTGGTGCCCTATACCGTCGGCGCCGACGAGGCATCAAGCAACCTGTTCGCGCTGTTCGATACCACCGTCAAGCGCCTCACCTCAGCTGCCGGGGCGGCCAAGTGAGCATGGCGGATTTCGACTTCATGATCGTGCTGCCGGCCTTCCTGGCCGGCCTGCTGGTGCTCGCCACCCACATCCCGCTCGGCGCCGAGGTGCTGCGCCGCGGCATCGTCTTCATCGACCTCGCCATTGCCCAGATCGCGGCCCTGGGCGTGATCGTTGCCGGCACGGCCGGGCTCGATCCGGCCGGCTGGACGGTGCAGCTGGCGGCCGGCGTCGCCGCCGTTCTCGGCGCCTTGCTGCTGACCTGGACCGAGAGGCGCTGGCCCGACGTGCAGGAAGCGCAGATCGGCGTGCTGTTCGTGCTGGCGGCCAGCGCCGGCCTGCTGCTGGTGGCGCACAATCCCCACGGCGGCGAGCATTTGCAGGACTTGCTGGCCGGACAGATCCTCTGGGTCAGCTATGCCCAGCTCGCCATGCCGGCGCTGGGTGCGCTGGTGATCCTGGCCCTGCTGGCAAGCTTCAAGGAAAGGCTCGGCCGGCTCGGCTTCTACCTGCTGTTTGCGCTGGCCGTGACCGCCTCGGTGCAGCTGGTCGGCGTCTACCTGGTGTTTGCCAGCCTGATCGTGCCGAGCCTGGCTGTGCGCCATTATCCGGACTCCCGCAAGCTCCCGTTTGCCTACCTGGTGGGGATCGGCGGCTACGGTATCGGGCTGGTGCTGTCGGTGGTGCTCGACCTGCCGTCCGGGGCGCTGATCGTCTGGTGCCTGGCCGCGCTCGCCATCCTTGCGTATTCGCTCGGTCCACGTCCCCAAACCATGCCTGTGTAAAGTCGATCCGTCGGCACGATTGTTCCTACGCAAACCCTGCGCGCGCAAGCCTCTTAAAATTTTAGCAACGACGGGAGCTTCTTTTCTTGCCATTTTTCCCGCGTTGCCGGAGCGCCGGCTCGCCGGCCGCCGAGTTGCCGAGCGTGCAGGAAGGGTGGAGGGGAAGGGATGAATCGCCAGAACGCGGCCCGCGAAGGGTACGAAGTCTTCCTGTGGTTCCATCCCGCTGCCGTGCGCGGCAATCCCTACGCGCAGTACAACCTCGGCCTGCTGTACAAGCAGGGCGAGGGCGTCGAACGTAACGAAACCCTGGCGCTCAAGTGGATGAAGCGTGCGGCCAGCCAGGGACTGGCGGCGGCGCAAAACCACCTCGGCGCCATGTACTGCAACGCGCGCGGCCCCCAGCGCAGCGACGAGCTGGCGGCCTGGTGGTTCGGGCGCGCTGCGGCGCAGGGCGATCCCTCCGCCCAGCAGAACCTGGGCCTGCTCTACCGTAAAGGCCGCGGCGTGACGCAATCGCACGACATGGCCTTCGGCTGGTTCTACCGCGCCGCCGAGCAGGGGCTGGCCAGTGCCCAGAACGTGCTGGGCGAATGCTACCTGCGCGGGCTCGGGGCGCCGGTCAGCCATCCGCTGGCCATGGCCTGGTTCCGCAAGGCCGCGCGCCAGGGCCATGCACCTGCCCAGCTCAACCTCGCACTCATGTACCGGCGCGGCGACGGCGTCGAAGCCGACGACGCCCAGGCGCTGTGCTGGTTCCGCCAGGCTGCTGCGCTGGGCGACCCGGTGGCCCAGCGCTATCTCGGCGTCGCCTACGCGCAAGGCCTGGGAGCGCAGCCCGATCCCGAACGCGCGGTCGCCTGGCTCGAACGCGCGGCGCTGAAGAACGATACCGAGGCCCAGTACGTGCTGGCCACCCTGCTGGCGGCAGGCCATGGCTCGGGCGACGACGAGCGCGCGCTGTGCTGGTTCGTGCGCGCGGCCGACCGCGGCCACGCCCAGGCCCAATACTGCGCCGGCGCCATGCTCGCAACCGGCCGCGGCGCCGCATGCGACCCGGCGCGCGCACTCGAATGGTATCTGCGCGCCGCCGAGCAGGGCGCAGCCAACGCCCAGTTCAGCCTCGGCGTCATGTACGCCAAGGGCGACGGCGTGCCGCGCGACGAGGCGCGCGCCGCCGAATGGTACCGGCGCGCCGCCCAGCAGGGCGATGCCAGCGCCCAGAACAACCTGGGCGTGCTGTACGCCAATGGCCAGGGCGTGCCGCACGACGACACCCTGGCCGCCTACTGGTACCGCCAGGCTGCCGAGCAGGGCCATGCGCTGGCCCAGTACAACCTGGGCGGCATGGTCAACAGCGGGCGCGGGGTCGAGCGCGACCCGCTGCGTGCCTATATGTGGATGCTGCTCGCCGCCGGGGCCGAACACGGCGCGCGCCGGCCGCGCGGCACCGGCCTGGGCAAGCCGGGGACCGGCGGCAGCGCCTGGGGCAGGGCGCTGGCAAGCCGGGTGCAGTCGGCCCGGCGCCAGCGGCGTCCCGGGGCCAGCCACTGAGGCCCAGGCGCATTCCCTCCTGCCTGCTGGGTAGTCGCCCGGCGCGCCCGTATTGACGGGCTTTCCCATGCATAGGCGAGCGTTGAATTTCGCGTTATGATGGCCTGCGGCACCAAGAGCGCCTGGCAAACATTGTCAGCTGCTCCAGGCCGACCCCATGAATAACTCGAACGAGAACCACATGACCTTGAGACACGCAACGCTCGTCACCCTGCTGGCTGCGGCCTTCGGCGCCAACGCGGCGCTGGCACAAAGCTGCCCGGCTAACGGAACTTCCCTGACCTATCCGGTTACGAAAAAGACCGCCCAGATTGATGACTACCACGGCACCACGGTGGCGGACCCTTACCGCTGGCTCGAGGACGCGAACAGCGCCGAGACCAAGGAATGGGTCACGGCCCAGAATCAGGTGACCCAGGCTTACCTGGCCCAGATCCCGCAGCGTGCGGCGATCCGCGAGCGCCTGACCAAGCTGTGGAACTACGAGCGCTTCAGCGTGCCGGGCAAGGAGGGCGGCCGCTATTTCTACACCCGCAATGACGGCCTGCAGAACCAGTCGGTCCTGTTCACCCAGAAGAGCCTGGGCGACTCCCCGCGCGTACTGCTCGACCCGAACAGCCTGGCTGCGGACGGCACCATCGCGCTGGCCGGCATCGAGGTCAGCCCGGACGGCAAGCTGCTGGCCTACAGCACCGCAGCCTCGGGCTCGGACTGGAACGAGATCAAGGTGCGCGACATCGAGACCGGCAAGGATCTCGAGGACCACGTCAAGTTCGTCAAGTTCTCGAACACCGCCTGGACCAAGGATGGCAAGGGCTTCTTCTACAGCCGCTACGACGAGCCGAAGGAAGCCACCAAGCTGGCCGACGTCAACTACTTCCAGAAGCTGTACTTCCACCGCATCGGCACGCCGCAAAGCGCCGATACTTTGGTCTACGACCGCGCGGACCAGAAGGAATGGGGCTTCGGTGGCCAGACCACCGACGACGGCCGCTACCTCATCATCACGACCACCAAGGGCACCGCGCCGAAATACCGCGTGTCGTACAAAGACCTGAGCAAACCCGATTCGAAAGTCATCGACCTGGTCGACAACTTCGACGCCGGCTACACCTTCATCGACAATGTCGGTTCGGTGTTCTATTTCAGCACCGACCGCAATGCGCCGAAGAAGCGCATTGTCGCGATCGACGTCAGCAAGCCTGCCGAATCGAACTGGAAGGAAGTCGTCGCAGAAAACGCCGACACCCTGGCCGGCGCCGACATCATCAACAACCAGCTCGTGCTGGAATACCTGAAGGATGCGCGCAGCGTCGTGCGCGTGCACGACCTCAAGGGCAAGGCTGTGCGCGAAATCGCATTGCCGGGCATCGGCTCGGTGGGCGGCCTGTCGGGCAAGCGCGGCGAATCGGAGACCTTCTATTCGTTCACCGGCTTCACCACCCCGACCACGATCTACCGCCTGAACCTCAAGACCGGCCAGAGCACCGTATTCCGCCAGCCGAAGGTCGATTTCAACCCGCTTGATTACGAGACCCGCCAGCAGTTCTATACGAGCCGCGACGGCACCAGGGTGCCGATGTTCATCGTGTCGAAGAAGGGCCTGAAGATGGACGGCTCGAACCCGACCTACCTGTACGGCTACGGCGGCTTCAACATCTCGATGACACCTAGCTTCTCGCCGGCCAACCTGGCCTGGATGGAAATGGGCGGCGTCTACGTGGTGGCCAACCTGCGCGGCGGCGGCGAATACGGCGAAGCCTGGCACCAGGCCGGCACCAAGCTGCAGAAGCAGAACGTGTTCGACGACTTCATCGGCGCGGCCGAATGGCTGGTCGCCAACAAGGTGACTTCGCCGAAGAAGCTGGCGATCGGCGGCGGCTCCAACGGCGGCCTGCTGGTGGGTGCGGCCATGACCCAGCGTCCGGAACTGTTCGGCGCGGCGATTCCGGCCGTCGGCGTGATGGACATGCTGCGCTTCCACAAGTTCACCATCGGCTGGGCCTGGACCTCGGACTACGGCTCGTCGGAGAACCCGGACGAGTTCAAGGCCCTGGTCAAGTACTCGCCGCTGCATAACCTAAAAGCCGGCACCTGCTACCCGGCGACCATGGTCACCACGGCCGACCACGACGACCGCGTGGTCCCGGCGCACAGCTTCAAGTACGCTGCTGCAGCCCAGGCAGCGCAAGGCGGCGCTGCACCGATCCTGATCCGTATCGATACCAAGGCGGGCCACGGCGCGGGCAAGCCGACCACCAAGCAGATCGAGGAAGTGGCCGATCGCTGGGGTTTCCTGGCGCGTGAGCTGAAGGTGGGTGAGGGCGAGAAGGCGGTGGGCGGTAGTAACTAATCTTCAAATGCTGTAAAGCTGACGTAAAAACGGCCGCGTAAGCAATTACGCGGCCGTTCGGTGTTGTAGGGTGGGCAGGTTTCCTGCCCACGCGGTCAAATTACGGTGATGCTGCCCGTACGGCTGTTCAAACCTTAACTATCACCGCGTGGGCGTTCGTAATTCCGGGCATTGCCCGAAATTACCCCGCCCACCCTACGAAATCTCGTCACCTCTGTACGACAACGAGAAGCGCCTTCGCCTCCGTCTTCCCCGCATTCCTGATCACATGGTCATGGTCCGCCGGATACCGCGCCGTTCCGCCATGCTTGATCTTGCGCTTCTCCGCGCCCACTTCCAGTTCGACCGCCCCGCTCAGCACCGTGAGGTGCTCGCTGGTCCCCGGATCGTGCGCCTGCGATTTCAGCTCACCCCCGGGCGCCAGGGTCAGCTCGTACCATTCGTACTTGCCCGCCAGGTCCATCGGGCCCAGAATGCGCAGTGAATAGCCGGCATGGGCGCCGGGCAAGGTAGGGGTCTCGTGGGCGTCGACCACCCGGATCAGGTCCACCGAACGTACCTCGGACGACAGCAGCTCGCCGATCTCCACGCCCAGGGCATTGGCCAGGCGCCAGGTGATGGCGATGGTCGGATTGGCCTTTTCGCGCTCGATCTGCGATAGCATCGACTTGGACACCCCCGCGATGCGCGACAGGTCTTCCAGCGTCAAACCACGGGCCAGTCGCATGCGCTGCAGCGTGGCGCCAACCTCCGGCGGGGCGTTATTTGTTATCGTTTTCGTCATTGCTGTAGGTGGTCACTGCGGTTGTCGCTACGGTTGTCACTGCGTCTGTCGCTGCGGCTTGCCAAGTACATTAGCTAGGGGTAATATTCAATATATTGAATTTTCGTTCGACATACAGAACTCGGTTCTTTCAATCGAACGGATCCAACGGTACAACACTGCCATCCGCCGGTCAAGCCGGCCCTGGCCAAACCAGACTATCAGGAGTGGGACACATGAGCGACGGAGCATTCTATAGCGGCCTTCAGCAGAAGCTTGAAACCCTGCGCAACGACGGCCTGTTCAAGCCGGAACGCGTGCTGGCATCGCGCCAGGGCGCCGAAGTGGTCGCCCAGGATGGCCGTACCCTGATCAACATGTGCGCCAATAACTACCTGGGCCTGTCGGGCGACCCGCAAACCCAGAAGGCGGCCGCCGCCGCGCTGGAAAAATACGGCTATGGACTGTCTTCGGTGCGCTTCATCTGCGGCACCCAGACCGTGCACAAGGAACTCGAGGCCAAGCTGTCGGAATTCCTCGGCACCGAAGACACCATCCTGTACGCGGCCGCCTTCGACGCCAACGGCGGCGTGTTCGAGCCGCTGTTCGACGAAAACGACGCGATCATCTCGGACGCCCTGAACCACGCCTCCATTATCGATGGCGTGCGCCTGTGCAAGGCGGCGCGCTACCGCTACGCCAACAACGACATGGCCGACCTGGAGAAGCAGCTGATCGCCGCCACCGAAGCCGGCAAGCGCCACAAGATCATCGTCACCGACGGCGTGTTCTCGATGGACGGCACCATCGCCCAACTGGACAAGATCGTCGCTCTGGCCGAGCAATACGGCGCCCTGACCATGATCGACGAATCGCACGCCTCCGGCTTCATGGGCGCGACCGGCCGCGGCACCCACGAGCATTGCGGAGTGATCGGCAAGATCGACATCATCACCGGCACCCTGGGCAAGGCCCTGGGCGGCGCAATGGGCGGCTTCACTTCCGGCCGCAAAGAGGTCATCGAGACCCTGCGCCAGAAATCGCGTCCCTACCTGTTCTCGAACACGCTGGCGCCGATGATCGCCGGCGCTAGTCTGGCGGTACTCGACCGCATCTCGAAGTCGACCGAACTGCGCGACCGCCTGCACGAGAACACCGCCTACTTCCGCAAGGAGATCGAGCGCATCGGCTTCACCATCAAGCCGGGCACCCACCCGGTGGTGCCGGTGATGCTGTTCGAAGCGCCGATCGCACAAAAGTTCGCCGCCCGCATGTTCGAACTGGGCGTGCTGCTGTCGGGCTTCTTCTATCCGGTGGTGCCGATGGGCCAGGCGCGCGTGCGCGTGCAGCTCTCCGCCGCCCACACCCGCGAGCAGCTCGACACCGTGCTGGCCGCCTTCGAGCAGGCCGGGCGCGAACTCGGCATCCTCAAGAATAATTAATCAATCACGCAGCACGCAACAGGACGGAATCTACATGGAACGCATCCTCATCATCGGCGCAAACGGCCAAATCGGCAGCGAACTGGTCACGGCACTGGCAGAGCAGCACGGCCAGGACAATGTGATCGCCTCGGACATCGGCAGCAACAACGTGTACGGCGCGGCGCGCTACATGCAGCTGGACGTGATGGACAAGGACCGGATGGCCAGCCTGATCGATGCCGAGGGCGTCACCCAGGTCTACCAGCTGGCGGCGCTGCTGTCGGCCACCGGCGAAAAGGCCCCGCTCAAGGCCTGGTCGCTGAACATGGACGGCCTGCTGAACATCCTGGAAGTGGCGCGCGAGCGTGGCGAGGCGGGCAAGCCGCTGAAAGTGTTCTGGCCTTCGTCGATCGCCGCCTTCGGCCCGAACACCCCGGCGGAGAACACCCCGCAATACACGGTGATGGACCCGACCACGATCTACGGCATCAGCAAGCTCGCCGGCGAGCGCCTGTGCGAGTACTACCACAGCAAGTACGGTGTGGATGTGCGCTCGATCCGCTACCCGGGCATCATCAGCTACAAGTCGCCTCCTGGCGGCGGCACTACCGACTACGCGATCGCCATCTTCCACGCGGCGCTCAAGGGCGAGACCTACGACTGCTTCCTGGGACCGGAAACGACCCTGCCGATGATCTACATGCCGGACGCGATCCGCGCTACCATCGAACTGATGGACGCAGCGCCGGAAAAAGTCCTGATCCGCTCCTCGTACAATGTGGCCGGCGTGTCATTCAACCCGCGCGAACTGGCTGCCGCCATCAAGAAGGCACAGCCGGAATTCGAGGTGGCGTACAAGCCGGACAGCCGCCAGGCGATTGCCGATTCCTGGCCGAAGAGCCTGGACGACAGCCGCGCGACGGCAGACTGGGGCTGGAAAGCCAGCATCGGCATCGAAGAGATGGTCGCCAGCATGCTGAAGAATATCGACGTCGGCATCACGGCTTGAGCTTCACCGTTCCGGCATCACCACACAACAATAAAAAACCAAAATAGTCGAGACAACTAGATGGACATGAGTGTATTTGATCTGTTCAAGATCGGGATCGGCCCATCGAGCTCCCATACGGTGGGCCCGATGGTGGCGGCGCGGCGCTTCCTGCTGGAGTGCGGTTCGCTCGAGAACGCGATCGGCGTCGAAGCCCACCTGTATGGTTCGCTCGCACTGACCGGCATCGGCCACGCGACCGACAAGGCGGTGATCCTCGGCCTGATGGGCGAGACGCCGCAGGACATCGATCCGGATTCGGTCGAGGACAGGCTGGCCGAAGCGGAGCTGGACGGCGTGATCAAGCTGCTCGGCACCAAAGAGGTGCCGTTCACCCAGAAGGCGAATTTAGTCTGGCACAAGGCCTCGACCCTGCCCGAGCACCCGAACGGCATGCGCTTCGTGCTGCAGCTGCGTGATGGCAGCCTGATCGAACGGGTCTACTATTCGGTTGGCGGCGGTTTCATTACCGCGGCGGGCGAGAGCCAGGCGCGTGCGGAACAGGCGCCGGCGGTGGACATCCCGTTCCCGTTTGCGACCATGCAGCAGCTGCTGGACCAGGGCCGCCAGCACGGCCTGTCGATCCCGCACATGCTGCGTGCGAACGAGCTGGCGCGCATGACCGAAGCCGAACTCGATGCGGGCCTGGACCGGATCTGGGCCGTGATGCGCGACTGTATCGCCCACGGCCTGGTCACCGATGGCCAGCTGCCCGGCGGCCTGAACGTCAAACGCCGCGCGGCCAAGCTGTGGAAAGCGGCGCACTGCGACCTTGGGAACCGCATCAACGAACTGCCGCACGACTCAACCCACCAGGTCACCTTGTACGCGATGGCGGTGAACGAGGAAAACGCGGCCGGCGGGCGGGTCGTCACGGCGCCGACCAATGGCGCGGCCGGCATCATCCCGGCCGTCGTGCGTTATTACGCGGAAGACTGCCGCCCGAGCGATGCGGTTGCCGGCATCCGCGTCTTCCTGCTGACCGCAGCGGCCATCGGCATGCTGTGCAAGAAGAACGCCTCGATCTCGGGCGCCGAAGTGGGCTGCCAGGGCGAAGTCGGCGTGGCCTGCGCCATGGCGGCGGCCGGCCTGGTGGCGGCGCTTGGTGGTTCCAACGAGCGCGTCGAGAACGCCGCCGAAATCGGCATCGAGCACCACCTGGGCATGACCTGCGACCCGATCGGCGGCCTGGTGCAGATTCCCTGCATCGAGCGCAACGGCATGGGCGCGATCAAGGCGATCACCGCCGCCTCGCTGGCACTCAAAGGCGACGGCACCCACTTCGTCAGTTTAGATAACGTCATCGAGACCATGCGCCAGACCGGGGCCGACATGCAGGTGAAGTACAAGGAAACATCGTTGGGCGGGCTGGCGGTCCACGTCATTACCGTCAACCACGCCGCCTGCTAAGGCTTAGCGCTGCTGCTTGACGAAGGCCGCGATCCGCGCCAGTGCTTCTGGCGCGATCGTTTCCTCGATCTTGTCATACTCGTTCGTATTGCCGGTCTTCGCGGTCTGGAACAGGTGGTTCAGCGAGGGCATGACTTTTGATTCGACCCGGCGATTGCCGCCTGCCTTGAGCGCGCGGGTGATCCCCGCCAGGTTTTCTTCGGCCGGCACCTGGTGATCCAGGCTCCCGTTCAAGGCGAGCACCGGCACCTTCACCTTGCGCCAGTCCATTTGCGGATTTTGCAGCAGCATGGTGCGCAGGTGCGGCTTTTCGGCCTCCGTCCGCGACAGCGATCCCACGTTCATCTCGTATTTTTCCACCAGGGCGCGGTCCTCCGCAGGTAGTCCTGCGTACAGCGCCTTGAGCGCCGCCATGCGCGGCTGCGGCTCGGCATGCGCGAGGATCGTCTCGTACCAGGCACGCACATAGCCCATCAGCCTTTCCACCTCAGCCGGGGCGGCGCCGTTGTCCTTGGCGACGAGGCGGTCCTGCAGCAGGATCAGTTCGTGGCCGGACAGTCCGACTCCCGCCAGCGACACGATGAAGTCGACCGTTCTAGGGGCGCGCGCCGCCACCGCGGCGGCAATGCCGGGCCCTTCGCTCAGGCCGACGATGCCGATCCGCCCGAACTCCTTGCGTCCGTCCATCCCCTTCATGATCGCACCGAGGTCGCCGACCAGCTGGCTCGTGGTCAGCTGCGCGTAGTCGCCGGTCGAGCGGCCATTGCCGCGCTTGTCGTAGCGCAGTACGGCGATCCCCTGGCGCGCCAGGTAGTCGGCCATGACCCGGAATTGCTGGTGCCCGGCCACGTCGCTGTCGCGGGTAGCAGGCCCGGTGCCGGTGACCAGGACCGCCAGGTTCGGACGGACCACGCCGCGGGGCGTCGTCAGGGTCGCGCTGAGCACGATGCCATCCGGGGCGGTGAAGTTCAGTTCCTGCTCCGAGTAGGGGAAGGGACCTTTCGGCGTCTGCGCTCTAGGCTTGCGCGGATATTCCGCGACGCGATGCAGCGGGAAGGAGAAGGAGCGGCCGCCCTGTGAAAACACGCCATCGAAGTGATCCTTCGCCCAGGTCAGTTTCAGGGTCGCGACGTTCAGGTCCAGCAGGACCGTGTCGCCGTCGTCCTCTACCTTCGACACCGGCTGGTCGTAGGCGCCCTGGTCAGGGCTGGCGATGCTTGCCCACAGCGAGCCATCGGCGCGGGTGTAGAACTCGGCGCCGATCTTGAGGATCGGGCCCTTGGGGATGACCATGTCGCCGAGCCAGCGGCCTTGATGGTCCTTGACAGGGCCGGCATTGGCGACGGAGGGGATGGCCAGCAGGAGGGCCAGGCTGACTGCGCTACGGAGTGATGGCATCGTTTTTATTCGGTCCAGTGAGGTTGAGGGTCATGCGACGGGCCCATCTTGCAGGCCGAATGTGGAGGAAAGATGGAGCACCGAAGGGCCTTCGCGGTAGGCGCTATAATAAGTTTCAACTTGTGCCATAACCGGATCGTCCAACGTATGCAATATGTGTCCACCCGCGCAACCAGCGCGTCCGCAGCACGCAATCCCCAGCACTTTTCCGACATCCTGCTTGCGGGCCTGGCCCCGGACGGCGGCCTCTACCTGCCCGAGGACTACCCGCAGGTCAGCAAAGCCGAGCTGGACGCGTGGCGCAGCCTGTCGTATGCCGAGCTGGCCTACGAAATCCTGCGCAAGTTCGCCACCGACATCCCCGACGCCGACCTGCGCGCCCTGACCGCCAAAACTTACACCCCCGAGGTCTACCGCAACGCCCGTCCCGGCGAACCGGCAAGCGAGATCACCCCGCTGCGCGTGTTAGAGGAAGGCCCGCACGGCAAGCTGGTGCTGCAGGCGCTGTCGAACGGCCCGACCCTGGCCTTCAAGGACATGGCCATGCAACTGCTCGGCAACCTGTTCGAATATGCGCTGGCAAAGAATAACGATGAACTGAACATCTTCGGCGCCACCTCGGGCGACACCGGCAGCGCCGCCGAATATGCGATGCGCGGCAAGCGCGGTGTGCGCGTGTTCATGCTGTCGCCGCACGGGAAGATGAGCGCTTTCCAGGCCGCCCAGATGTTCAGCCTGCAGGACCCGAACATCTTCAATATCGCGGTCGAAGGCGTGTTCGACGATTGCCAGGACCTGGTCAAGGCGGTATCCAACGACCTGTCCTTCAAGGCGCGCCAGAAGATCGGCACCGTCAACTCGATCAACTGGGCGCGCGTGGTGGCGCAGGTGGTTTACTACTTCCGCGGCTACCTTGCGGCCACCATCAGCAGCGACCAGAAGGTCTCGTTCACCGTCCCGTCGGGGAATTTCGGGAATATCTGCGCCGGCCACATTGCCCGCATGATGGGCCTGCCGATCGATAAACTCGTCGCCGCCACCAACGAGAACGACGTGCTCGACGAATTCTTCCGCACCGGCCGCTACCGGGTGCGTAAATCGTCCGAGACTTACCACACCAGCAGCCCGTCGATGGACATCTCGAAGGCCTCGAATTTCGAGCGCTTCGTGTACGAACTGGTAGGGCGCGATCCGGAACGAACGCACGCGCTGTTCCGCAAGGTCGACACCCATGGCGGCTTCGACCTGTCGGGTGGGGCCGGCAGCGATGGCGACGAATGGAAGCTGTGCGGCCAGTACGGTTTCGCCTCGGGCAAATCGACCCATGCCGACCGCCTGCAGACGATCCGCGACGCGGCCGACGACTATGGCATCACCATCGACACCCATACCGCCGACGGCATCAAGGTCGCGCGCGAACACATGCAGCCCGGCGTGCCGATGGTCGTCCTGGAAACCGCGCTGGCCGCGAAGTTCAACGAGACCATCCTCGACGCACTGGGCACCGATGCCGAGCGCCCGGCCGGCTTCGAGGACATCGAGTCGCTGCCGCAGCGCTTTGTCGTGATGCCGGCCGACGTGGACCGCATGAAGGCCTATATCGCCGAACATACGGGGCTGTGAGATGAAGCCGCCCATGCTTTCCGTGCGCGACGCACTGGCCCAGTTGCTCGGCGCCGCACGTCCTGTCAAGGGCACCGAGCTCGTGCCGACACTCGAGGCCAACGGCCGCGTCCTGGCCGAAGACCAGCGCTCGCTCCTCAACGTGCCCTCGGCCGACAACACCTCGATGGACGGCTATGCCGTGCGCGCCGCGGACTGCGCCAGCGGCAGCGCGACCCTGCGCGTAGCGCAGCGCATCCCTGCCGGCAGCGTTGGCCAGCCGCTCGAACCCGGCACCGCTGCGCGCATCTTCACCGGCGCCATGATCCCGCCCGGCGCGGACGCGGTGGTGATGCAGGAGCAGTGCGAAGCAATGGGCGACAGCGTCACGGTCCGCCATGCGCCGCGGGCGGGCGAATGGATCCGCCGCACTGGCGAGGATGTCTCGCAGGGAGCGGTCATCCTGCCCGCCGGCACGCGCCTGCGCAGCCAGGAACTGGGCCTGGCCGCCTCGGTCGGGCTGGCGCAGTTGCCGGTGCTGAGGCGGGTGCGTGTCGCCGTGTTCTTCACGGGCGATGAACTGGCCATGCCGGGCGAGGCGCTCAAGCCGGGCGCGATCTACAACTCCAATCGCTTCCTGCTGCGCGGCCTGCTGGAGAATTTCGGCTGCGGGATCAGCGACTTCGGCATCGTTCCGGATTCGCTGGACGCCACGCGCGCCACCTTGCGCAAGGCCGCACAAGAGCATGACCTGATTATCACCTCGGGTGGCGTGTCGGTCGGCGAGGAAGACCACATCAAGCCGGCGGTCGAGGCGGAAGGGCGGCTGGACATGTGGCAGATCGCTGTCAAGCCGGGCAAGCCGCTCGCCTTTGGCGAAGTGCCGCGCGCAGAAGGTTCGGCGTACTTCATGGGCCTGCCGGGTAACCCGGTGTCGAGCTTCATCACCTTCCTGTTGTTCGTGCGGCCCTTCCTGCTGCGCCTGCAGGGTGCGGGCGGGCCGGTGGAGCCGCGCGGCTACATGGTGCGCGCCGATTTCGCGCTGCCCAAGGCCGACCGCCGCAACGAATTCCTGCGCGTGCGCCTGAATGCGGCCGGGGGCCTGGACCTGTTCCACAACCAAAGCTCGGGCGTGCTGACCTCGACGGTCTGGGGCGACGGGCTGGTGGACAATCCGCCGGGCCAGGCGATAGCAAGAGGCGACCTGGTACGTTTCATCCCGTTCGCGGAACTACAGCATTAGGAAGAACATGAGAATCACATTACGGTATTTCGCCTCGGTGCGCGAAGCGGTGGGGATGGGGCAGGAAGCGTTTGAATTGGCTGGCGATGCGGCGACCGTCGGCGAGGTGCGCGAAGCCCTGGTTGCGCGTGGCGGGATTTGGGCCGAAGCGCTGGGCCCCGGGCGCGCGGTGCGCACGGCCCACAAGCAGGTGATGTGCGGACCAAGCCAGGAAGTCGAAGACGGCGCTGAAGTCGCATTTTTTCCGCCCGTCACGGGCGGGTAGGGCGGACGGCGAAGCCGTCCACCCTACGATTCAGATCATGGCAATGGATTGCTCGGCCAGTTCGAGCAGTTTCGCGCAATTCCCATTGCGCTCGCCGAACTCGCGCCAGGCATTGGCGCGGGCGATCGACTGCCACTTGCGCAGCGCTTCCGCATTCAGGTCCACGACGCGGGCGCCGGTCGCCTGGTAGACCGCGGCCACGGCCGCGTCGTCGGCGCGCGCCGCCCTCAAGGCAAAGGTTTCGAGATCCGCCCCCACGGCCATGACGGCCGCCTGCTGCTGCTTGCTGAGGCGGTCGAACACGGTGCGCGACATCATCAGCGGCTCGAACATGAACCAGTAGGCGCCCCCACGTGCGGTAGTGAGAGAACGCGAGGTGTCCTGCAGGCGGAAGGACATCAGCGAGGTCGAGGACGTCAATGCCGCATCGAGCGTCCCGGCGCGCATCGCGGCCTGGATCTCGTTGGACGGCATGTTGACCACGGTGGCGCCGGCATCAAGCAGCAGGCGGTCCATTTCATGCGAGCCGCCGCGTACCTTCAGGCCGGCCACGTCTTCCGGATGCAGGATCGGCTTGCCGCGCGAAGCGACCCCGCCGGCCTGCCAGATCCAGCTGACCACCACCAGCCCCTGTTCGTTGAGGATGCGGGTCAGCTCGCGGCCGACCGGGGCATTCTTCCACGCGTAACCCTGCTCGTACGAGGTCACCAGGCCGGGCATCAGGCCGATGTTCGCTTCCGGGGCGTCGGTGCCGGCATACGACAGCGGCACCAGCGCCATGTCCAGCGCGCCGCTGCGCAGCGCCGGGAACTGGGCGTTCGGGCCCATCAGGGTCGAGCCGGGATAGATCGAGAATTTCAGCCCGCCGCGGGTGCGGCGTTCGACGTCGGCCGCGAACATGCGGCACAAGCGGTCACGGAAATCGCCCTGGGCGATGCTGCCGCCTGGGAACTGGTGCGAGATTTTCAGATTGTTTGGCTGCGCCCATGCGGACTGCATCCATAGCGGCGTGGTCGCGATTGCGCCCAGCATCGCCCTGCGGGACATTGCTGCCCTGGTCATTACCGACATACACATCCTCCAAGATGGTGATACGAAACGCTATGGCGAATCGTGGCGGGCCTCGTGCATGTAAACTCGTTATGCGGGCGCCATCGTTCGTTGTAGCGGTTACAAGAATATTCCTGCCAGATATATTGTCAAGAAGTATCTTGCGGGTATGCGCACGGCATACCCCGGCCAGCCTGGAGGATGCCCGTCAGCGCTTGCCTGCCGGGGGCCGGCACTGCGCCGCGTCGGCGCCCTTCTTCGACTGGTAATAGCGCGAGCCGATGAAGATGGCCGCCGCCAGCACCGCCCAGGCCAGCGACTGGCGCGCGCCGGTCTCGAAGGCTTCGCCGCGCACCAGCACGTCGATCGCGACCAGCAGGGCGAACATCGAGCCGGCCGCCAGCAGGTATTGGCCACTCCAGTAAATAAAGCTACGCATCAGGTGCTCCTTCAGGACGGTAAGTTAAGAACAGTGAGTCAAGGACGGTTGATAAAGCGCCGCACTGCCTCGGCCAGCGCATCCGGCTGGTCGATCATGAGGAAATGGCGCGCATTTGGCACCGGCGCCATTTCCAGCTTCGCGGTGCCGGCCATCAGGCGGCGGTAGTGCTCGACCTTCAGGGCTGAGGTGACCTGGTCCTGGCTGGCGTCCGGTTCGAAATAGGGTACCAGCACCAGCACCGGCGCGGTGATCTTCGCCAGGCCGGGGCGCAGGTCGAGCGCGAACAGGTCGGCCATGTAGCTGCCGACGGCGCCGCGGTCGCTGCGCAGCGCCAGCACGGCCAGGTCGTCGGCCTTGCCCATGTCGACCACGCCCTGGGTGCGCATGTACTGGCGTTGCTGCTCGGCATAGGCTGCCTGCGGCGCCGCATCCATGCGGCTGCGGATACTGGCCGCAAATTGCGGGCGCTGGGCCAGCGGCAGGTCTTCGGTGCCCGGAAAGACCGGCAGGCCGTCGATCGAGATCACGCCGCCGACCGCGCCCGGCAGGTCCTGGGCCACGGCCAGCGCCAGCGTGCCGCCCATGCTGTGGCCGACCAGCACCGGCTTGTCGAGGCGGCGCGCCGTGATGAGTTCCTTGAGTGCGGCGCGTACCGACTCGAAGCTCGCGCCGCTCGCTGCCGGCCGGCCATCGAAGCCGGGCACGGTGACGACATACAGCGTGCGTTCGTCCTTGAAGCGGCGGATCAGGTCCTGCCACACCCACGGGCCGCTGGCCAGGCCCGGGATCAGCACCAGCGGCCGGCCGCGTTGGCCGTGACGTTCGACCAGCATGCCGCCCACCTCGAAACGCTCGGCCGGTGCGATGCTTGCAGCGAAGCGGTTGGGGACATTGGGCACGGCCGGTGCATCCTGGGCCATCGCGGGCGTGCCGGCGGCCAAGGCCAGGGCAAAGAGGACTGCTGCTTTCATGGAGTCTCCAGGTCGGGGGTGAAAATCGATTCTATGGGCTGGCCGAACAGGCGGGCAATGGCAAAGGCGAGCGGCAGGCTGGGGTCGTAGCGGCCGGTCTCGATCGCGTTCACGCTCTGGCGCGAGACCTGCAGCATTTCGGCCAGCTCGGCCTGGCTCCAGCCGCGTTCGGCGCGCAGCGCCCTGATGTGGTTGTTCATCGCTCCCTCAGCCGGCGCAGCACGCAGGCCACCATGGTGGAGATGCACAGCACGATCCAGACCGAGAACATCGACAGGCGCGGGAAGCCTGCGTTCTCGAGGAAGCCGTAGGTGAAGGTGAGGCCGGCCGTGATGCCCGCGCCCAGGCTGACCGATTCGAGTATCAGCCGGCGGATGTATTCATCCACGCGCCCGATGTGGCGGGCGATCGCCCAGAGCATGAGTCCGAAGCCGATCATGGGCGATACCAGCAGCAGGGTGCGCAGCGCGCCTTCCGCCATCGGTCGGCCGATGCGGATGGCAAGCACCAGCAAGGCGCCGTACAACAGGACCGCGCCGAGCATCTCGCGGAAGTAGGCATTCTTGATGCGTTTATCGTACATGGCCGCCTCGAAGTAAAGTATGCTTTACATCGTAGGCGCGAAATATGCTGGTGTCAAGCTCCCTTTACATTTTTAAGCGCGATCCATTTCGTCTACAATGCCGCTCCTTCCTGCTTCACGTTTCCACCATGACCGAGCCCTCCCAGCCTACCCAACGCGTTGCCGTGATCGGCGGCGGCCCCGCCGGCCTGATGGCCGCCGGAGTGCTGGCCGCGGGCGGGGTGCAGGTGGATGTGTATGACGCCATGCCCTCCGTCGGACGCAAATTCCTGCTGGCCGGAAAGGGCGGCATGAACATCACGCATTCGGAAACCCTGCCTGAATTTCGCCGCCGCTACGGCGCGCGCGAGCTTGAAGTGGCGCGCTGGCTGGAAGGCTTCGGGCCGCAGGCGGTGCGCGACTGGATCCATGCGCTCGGCGTCGATACTTTCGTCGGCACGTCTGGCCGCGTGTTCCCGACCGACATGAAGGCCGCGCCCCTGCTGCGCGCCTGGCTGCACCGCCTGCGCGAAGCCGGCGTGCGCTTCCACATGCGCCACCGCTGGCTGGGCTGGCAGGATGGCCGGCTGCGCATCGCGACGCTTGAGGGCGAAACCCTGGTCGATGCCGACGCCACCGTGCTGGCCCTGGGCGGCGCGAGCTGGGCGCGCCTCGGTTCGGACGGCGCCTGGGTGCCGCTGCTCCAGGAACGCGCGGTCGACGTCGCGCCGCTGGTGCCGGCCAATTGCGGCTTCGACGTCGACTGGAGCGAACATTTCAGCACGAAGCATGCGGGCGCGCCGCTGACTACCGTGGCCATCGCCTGGCGCGGCCGCGATGGTGCGCTCGAGCGGCGCCAGGGCCAGTTCGTGGTCACGCAATCCGGCATCGAGGGCAGCCTGGTGTATGCGATCTCGGCGCCGCTGCGCGACCAGGTTGCGCAGCACGGAACCACCACCATCTGGCTCGACCTGCTGCCCGACCTCGATTGCGCCCGCGTGGCGGCGGAAGCCGGGCGTCCGCGCGGTTCGCGTTCGATGTCCAGCCACCTGCAAAGCCGGCTCGGCATCAAGGGCGTGAAGGCGGGCCTGCTGCACGAATGCCTGTCGAAGGAAGACTATGCCGACCCCGCGCGGCTGGCGGCGGCGCTCAAGGCGCTGCCGGTAGTGCTGCGGCGCCCGCGTCCCATCGATGAAGCCATCAGCAGCGCCGGCGGCGTGCGTTTCGAGGCCTTAAAGGACGGCAGCGCGATGCTGCGGGCGCTGCCTGGAGTGTTCGTGGCGGGAGAAATGGTCGACTGGGAAGCGCCGACCGGCGGCTACCTGCTCACCGCCTGCTTCGGCAGCGGCCGCGCCGCGGGACGCGACGCGCTGGCCTGGCTTGATTCCCGGCTTACTCGGTAAATGTGACGCTGCCGGTCCCGGTGCGGCTCACGCTGCGCTCGGCCGGATTGCCGAGCACCTCGATGTCGCCGCTTCCGGAAATCGAGGCCGCCACGGTGCGGCGCGCCTGCACGGTCGAGCTGCCCGACCCGGTCTGGCCGACCTTGACGGTCTCCGCGCGCAGGTGGCGGGCGTCGAGTTCGCCCGAACCGCTGGCCGTGGCTTCGAGCTCGCGGGTGCTGCCGACCACGGTCAGCTGGCCGGACCCGGACAGCGCCGCATCCAGGCGTTCCACGCCCGCACCGGCATTCAGATCAAGTTCGCCGCTGCCGCTCAGGGCCGCATTCGCGTTGCGGAAGCGCCCGTTGAAGCGCAGGCTGCCCGGACCCTCCACCCGCACTTCGATGCGCTCGCCGGAAAATCCGTTGACGCTGCTCTCGCCGCTGCCGTCCACCGTCACGCCGGCCAGGCTCGGGAGCACCAGCTCGACTTCGAGCGGGCGGCGATGGCGCAATACCATGCCGCGAATGCCGATGTGCAGCACGGCACCTTCGGCATTCACGTCCACATTGCCCAGCAGGCGCGCTTCGCCACGCACCTTGAGCGAGGGTGTGGCGCCGTAGCGCAGGGTCAGGTCGATCGGGCCGTTCAGGTCTACCGCATTCACGCCGGGCGGCACTTCGCGGGTTTCGCTGGTCACCTGGCGGCCCTCGGAGGCAGCGGCGACGCCGTTCGCGCGCAGCATGCCATAGCTCAGGCCGATCAGGACGACGGCCAGCACCAGCAGGCTGAATCCGACTTTCAGGAGGCCGCGCATCTCAGGCTCCCCGCAACAGCGACAAATTCATGCGGATGTAGCGCTTCAAGCCGATGAAGGTGTATTTGGTGACCACCAGCGACAACAGGAACAGCAGGATCCCGCCGAACACCATGCCCAGGCCGACGATGGTCTGGGTGGTGCGCGACTCGCCGTCCATGTCGGTGCTGATCTGGATGCCGGCGTCGGCAACCTTCTCGGCGCGCCGGATCACCACTTCGGAGCGGGCGACATCGTCCGGATCTTCCATCGAGTCTGCCGGCTCCGGCTTGTCGTCGTAGATATTGATGCCTTGTTCGCTGATCGACACCCGGGTGCGCCGGTTTTCGTTGGTCTCGTGGCGCACGCCGTCTTCGCCGATCTCGACCCGGTGCAGCGGGTTGTTGAGCACCAGTTCATTGGCGCCGGCCAGGCCGCTGGCGGTGATGGCGATGCCCGATACATAAAAGCCCAGCGCGCAGGCATAGGCCGCGACCAGCAGGGCAGCATACACGGCGGCCGGAATCGCCATGAACAGGTTGAACACCACCAGGCCGGCGCCGGCGACCAGCATGCGCAGCGCATTGGCCGGGGACTTCTTTTCCTTGAAGGCGTCCATGTGGGCGCTGGCGCGCAGCGTGACCGCCACCTTGCGCGGATCGCCCAGTTCTTCCGCGATGCTCGCTTCGCTGCGGCCGGCCGCGATGCCGTCGACGAAACGCTGCTCGTACCAGGCCAGCGTCCTGGCCTGCGTTTCCGGCGCCAGGCCCGTCATGGCGCGCTTGAGCGCGTCGAGATATTCCAGTTTGCCCATGTGCTGCTTGACCTCTTGATTCAGTGATGGCCGACGACCGGGATCGTGCCGATCGCCAGCGCGGTGGCGGTCCTTGACCCGCCGATGAGCTCCGGTTGCACCAGCACCGCGGTGCTGGCCGCGACAAGCGCCAGCAAGGCCAGCGTGCGCACACCGAGTCGGATGTTCATGTCGTCCCTGCCGTAAAGAGTTGTTTCGATGTTGCTACCTTACGAAACTGTGCTCCTGGCCGCCACCGCCGTGCGACGGGCTGCGCTTTTCGCGGGGCAGGGTGCCGTAGGCGCGGATAAGCGCCGCAGCCTCGACGCCGCTGCGCACCGCCGTTTCCAGCGTCGCCGGGTAGTCGCTGGCGGTGTAGTCGCCGGCCAGCACCAGTCCCGGCAGTGTGGTCTTGTTGCCGGGACGGGCCAGGCCAGGGGTGCAGGAGAAGGTGGCGCGCTTCTCGGTGATCACCTTTGTCCACTGCGGCGTGGCGAGTTCCGGACGTCGTAAATCATGCGCCAGCTGGGCGGCGATGTGCGCTGCCAGCGCATCCTGGCCAAGCTGCGCGGCGTCGCCGGCGGCGCTGACCACGACGGCCAGCAGGCCGGGCTGGGCGGCATCGGGCTGGCCTCGGTCGAAAACGAACTGGCCCCAGCGGTCTTGTGCGGGGTCGTCCAGCAGCGCATAGAAGGGCAGCTCGAGGCGCAGGGAGGCATCGTATTGCAGGTAGCAGGTGGCGATCGGCTCATGGGCAAAGGCCGCCAGCTGCGCGCTGAGTTCCGCCGCTTCCGGGTGGGCGCCCAGCAGCGCGGCCGACTGGGTGGCCGGCGTGGCCAGCACCACTGCGTCGAAGTCCGTAACCCGGTCGCCCAAGGTCGCCTGCCAGCCCTCGCCGCTGCGCGCGACGCTGTTCACCTTGACGCCGGTGAGCAGGGCGCCGCCGTGCTCCAGGACATAGGCGGCTGCGGCTTGCGGGAACAAGGCGCCCATCTCCATGCGTGGCAGCAGCATGTCCGAGGCGGCGCGGCGCTTTGCCCCCAGGCTGTCGCGCAGCACCGCCAAAAAGACCTTGGCCGAGGCGCGCGCAGGCGGCGTATTCAGGGCCGCGATGCACAGCGGGTGCCACAGCAGCCGGTTCAGGCGCGGCGTCTGATTGAAGCGTTCCAGCAGTTCGTCGACGCTGCAGTCGTTGTAGAGCACCCAGCCCATCCACTTGGCGGCGCTATGGAAGCGCGCCAGCGCAAGCTTGTCCTCGCGCGCCAGGCCCTTGGCGCGCAGCAGCGCGCCTGCCAGGTGGAAGGGCGCGGGCCAGCGCGGCGCGACGAAATCCATGCCGCCGGAGCCTTCGGGATAACGCATCTGCACGGGCAGGCGCAGCAGGGCCTGGTCCGGGTCGATGCCGACCAGGCGCAACAGACGCAGCGTCTCGCCGTAAGCGCCGAGCAGGATGTGCTGGCCATTGTCGAGCACCCGGCCGTGCACCTCGACGCCGCGTGCGCGGCCGCCCAGGGTGCGCGAAGCTTCGGCCAGCGTGACCTGGGCGCCCGCGCGCGCCAGTTCCACGGCCGCGGCGCAGCCGGCCCACCCGCCACCGGCCACCAAAACCCGCTGGGCACCCTCAGGTGCGGACATAGGTCTTCCAGGCCAGCCACAGCTTGCGCAGCGGCGTCAGCGAGATGCGTTGGTTCAGCACGTGGAAGCCGTCGCGCTCGATCTCAATCAGCAGGGTGCGGTAGATCGCGGCCATCATCAGGCCGGGACGCTGGGCGCGACGGTCTTCCTTCGGCAGCAGGGCGAAGGCTTCGTCGTAGGTACGCTGGGCGCGTTCCGTCTGAAAACGCATCAGGGCCTCGAACTTCTCGCTGTGGCGGAAATTCAGCAGGTCGGCTGCGGTCACCCCGAACTGCTGCAACTCGTTCACCGGCAGGTAGATGCGGCCCTTGCGCGCGTCGTCGCCGACGTCGCGGATGATGTTCGTGAGCTGGAAGGCCAGGCCGAGCTTCTCGGCATAGGCCAGGGTCTGCGGGTTGGCATAGCCGAAGATGCTGGCCGACAGGATGCCGACCACGCCCGCCGCGCGCCAGCAGTATTTCTGCAGGCCGGGATAATCGAGGTAGCGGCTCTGGTCGAGGTCCATTTCCATGCCGTCGATGATGGCCTGCAGGTGCTGTTCTTCGAGTTTGTAGACGGCGATATGCGGCTGCAGCGCCTTGGTCACCGGGTGGGTCGCGCTGCCCTTGTACATGGTCGAGACTTCCGACCGCCACCATGCCAGCTTGATGCGCGCCACCGACGGGTCGGTCGCTTCGTCCACGGTATCGTCCACCTCGCGGCAGAAGGCGTACAGCGCGGTGATCGCGCGGCGGCGTTCCTGGGGCAGGAATAGGAAGCTGTAATAGAAGCTGGAGCCGCTCTGGACGGTTTTTTGCTGGCAGTATTCGTCGGGGGACATGTATTTAATGCTTGTTAGGTAAGCGATGCAAACCCGCTATTCTATAGCCGATGCGGGTGGCTGAGCAGTAGAACGCATGTGCTACATGCGCAGGGCACGCCAGCCGACCGCGAGCCAGTCGGCCGCCGCCAGCGTGGGCCGGCGCCGGAACACGTCGTAATCGGCGCGCTCGATGGCGTCCAGGATGCGCAGGCCGCCCTGGACCATCAGGCGCAGTTCCCAGCCGATGCGGCCGGGCAGGCGGCGCACCAGGGGCGCACCGCCCAGCATCAGCGCACGCGCGCGCTCGACCTCGAAACGCATCAGCGCGCGCCAGGCCGGGGTCGCCGGATGTCCCAGCAGGTCGGATTCGAGCACGCCATGGCGCTCCAGGTCTTCCAGCGGCAGGTAGATGCGGCCCTTGGCGAGGTCGATCGCGACGTCCTGCCAGAAATTAATCAACTGGAGGGCAGTACAGATCGCATCGGAATCGCGCAGGTTGCGCTCGTCCACGGCATCGTAGAGTTCCAGCATCAGGCGCCCGACCGGGTTGGCCGAACGCCGGCAATAGTCGAGCAGGGCGGTGTAATCGGGGTAGCGGGTCGTTACCACGTCCTGGCGGAAGGCCGACAGCAGGTCGTGCATCGGGGTCACCGGCAGCCGGAACCCGGCCACCACCCCGGCCAGCCGGGCAAACATCGGGTCAGGGGGGACTGAGCCGCGTTCAATGGCTTCCAATGCCTGGCCATAGGTTTCCAGCGCAGCCAGGCGTTCGGCCGCCGTAGCATCGCCTTCGTCGGCGATGTCATCGGCGCTGCGCGCGAAAGCGTAGATCGCCTCGACCGCCGGCGCCAGGCGGCGCGGCAGTAAAAACGATGCGACGGGAAAATTCTCGTAATGCTCGACGGGCATATTTGACGGTTGCCTCTAAAGCGGGGTTTCTTTGGTATTTCCAAGATTATAATTGCTCTATAACAAATGCCCTAGCTGGGTATGTATTCGACAAAGGGTCCACCGTGTTCCAGTCTTCCCGCTTTCCGCGTGCCGCACTCCTGGCGCCGCTTTTGATCGCCATGCTTGCCGCATGCGACAAACCCGCCCCCAAAACCGAAGACGTGCGCCCGGTGCGCGTCATCCAGCTCGCTGCCGGCAATGGCACCGAGCGTGTGGAATTTTCCGGCGACGTGCGCCCGCGCTACGAGTCGCGCCTGGGCTTCCGGGTTGGCGGCAAGATCGTCGAGCGCAAGGTGGACATCGGCACCAATGTGAAGGACGGCCAGGTGCTGATGCGGCTCGATCCGCAAGACCTGCGCCTGGCCGAATCGCAGGCCCGGGCCTCCCTGCGCGCCGCCGAAACCGGGCGCGACCTGGCGCAGGCCGACTACAAGCGCCACCAGGACCTGCGTACCCAGAATTTCGTCAGCCAGGCCGTGCTGGATGCCAAGCAGTCCGCGCTGCGCGCCGCCCAGGCGAACGTGGACGCGGCGCGCGCCGGCCTGCGCGGACAATCGAACCAGGCCGGCTATGCCAACCTGGAATCCGATGCCGACGGCGTGGTCACCGCGATCGATGCCGAAGTCGGGCAGGTGGTGGCGGCCGGCGTGCCGGTCGTGCGCGTGGCCCGTACGGACGAAAAGGAAGTCGTGATCGGGATCCCGGAAGACCGGGTCGGGCAGCTGCGCCGCGTGAATGGCGTGAGCGTGCGCCTGTGGGCCAACCGCGGCCAAAGCATTCCGGGCAAGATCCGCGAAATCTCGCCGGTTGCCGATCCTTCCACCCGCACCTATACGGTCAAGGTGTCGCTACCGCCGGGGACGGACGTGCGCCTCGGTATGACCGCCACCGTGGAGCTGGCGACGACGGCCACTGCAAATGGGACCGCACTGCGGGTCCCGCTCAGCGCCCTTGTGCAGGACAAGGGTGCGACCAGCGTCTGGGTAGTCGAGAAGGAGCGGTCCGGCGCGCCGGCTGTGCAGCTGCGCCGGGTGCAGGTGGCCGGCCAGTCCGGCAATGACCTGCTGCTTTCCGGCGGCGTGCAGCCCGGCCAGACCGTGGTGACGGCCGGCGTGCACCTGCTGAAACCCGGCCAGAAGGTCCGGATCCTGACCGCGGACGTCTCGCGCCGGGGCGATACCGAAGCGGCAGCGGTGGGCGGGGGAGCTCAATGAGGGGTTTCAACCTGTCGCGCTGGGCGCTGGAGCACATCCCGCTCACGCGCTACCTGATCGCCGCGCTGCTCATCGGCGGCATCCTGAGCTACCAGCAGCTGGGCCAGGACGAAGACCCGCCGTTCACCTTCCGGGCGATGGTCGTCAGCGCCGTGTGGCCGGGCGCCACCGCCGTGCAGATGGCGGAGCAGGTGACCGATCCGCTCGAGCGCAAGCTGCAGGAAACGCCGTATATCGACCGCATCCGCAGCTTTTCCAAGCCGGGCGAGACCACCATCATCATCGAGCTGCGCGAATCGACGCCGGCCCAGGACACCGCGCCGACCTGGTACCAGGTGCGCAAGAAGCTTGGCGACATGGCCGGCACCCTGCCGCAAGGCGTGATCGGCCCCTTCTTCAATGACGAATTCGGCGATACCTACGGCTCGATCTTCGCGCTCTCGGGCGATGGCTTCAACCAGGCCGAGATGAAGGATTACGCCGACTTCGTGCGCCAGCAGCTGCTGACCGTTCCGCTGGTCTCGAAAGTCGAGCAGTTCGGCGTGCAGGACGAAAAGGTCTACATCGAATTCTCGAGCAAGAAGTTCGCCCAGCTGGGCATCCCCTTCGAGCAGATCGTCAACCAGATCGCCACGCAAAACCAGGTCGAGGCCAGCGGCATGCTGGTGACGCCGACTGATTATCTGCAGGTGCGCGTGACCGGCGCCTTCAAGACCGTCGACCTGCTGGAAAACCTGCAGCTGCGCTCTGGGAACACCACCTTCCGCCTGGGCGATTTCGCGGTCGTGAAGCGCGGCTACCAGGATCCCCCAAAAGACAAGATGCGCTTCAACGGCAAGGAAGTGATCGGCCTGGGCGTGTCGATGGAGAAGGGCGGGAACATCATCCGGCTCGGCGAGGGCCTCGACGCCACCGTGGCCCGTATCCGCTCCCAGCTGCCGGTCGGGATCGAGCTCGAACGCGTGACCGACCAGCCGGCCGCGGTCACCGCCTCGGTGAACGAATTCGTCAAGGTGCTGATCGAGGCGGTGATCATCGTGCTGGCGGTCTCCTTTATCGCGCTCGGCCTGCATACCAAGCCGAAGCTGCGCATCGACGTGCGCCCCGGCCTGGTGGTGGCGCTGACGATTCCGCTGGTGCTGGCGATTACCTTCCTGTTCATGCGCCTGCTCGACATCTCGCTGCACAAGATCTCGCTCGGCGCGCTCATTATCGCGCTGGGACTGCTGGTGGACGACGCCATCATCGCGGTCGAAATGATGGTGCGAAAGATGGAAGAGGGCATGTCGCGCTTCGAGGCCGCCACCTTCGCCTACACCTCGACCGCGATGCCGATGCTCACCGGGACCCTGATCACGGCGGCCGGCTTCCTGCCGATCGGCCTGGCCAAGTCGGCGGCCGGCGAATACACCTTCACGATGTTCTCGGTGAATGCGCTGGCCCTCCTGATTTCCTGGGTGGCGGCGGTGGTGTTCACGCCGTATATCGGCTATGTACTGCTGCGGGTGAAACCGCACGGCCAGGGCGAATCCTCGCACGACGTCTTCGACAGCCCGGCCTACGAGCGTTTCCGGCGCCTCGTGAACCGGTGCGTGGAATGGCGCAAGACCACGATCGCGCTGAGCCTGGGCGTATTCGCGCTGGGGGTGTTCGGCTTCAATTTCATCGAGAAGCAGTTCTTCCCGGATTCCAGCCGCCCCGAGCTGATGGTGGAAATGTGGTTGCCCGAAGGCACCAGCTTTGCCGCCAACGAAGCAGTGGTGAAGCGCTTCGAAGGCTTCCTGAAACAGCAGAAGGGCGTGCAGAGCGTGACCAGCTATGTCGGCACCGGCAGCCCGCGCTTCTACCTGCCGCTCGACCAGATCTTCCCGCAGTCGAACGTGTCGCAGCTGGTCGTGCTGCCCGTCGACGCAAACGCGCGCGAAAGCCTGCGCCTGAAAATCGAAGACGCCTTCCGCAACGACTTCCCCGAGGTGCGCGGCCGCGTCAAGCTGCTGCCGAACGGCCCGCCGGTGGCCTATCCGGTGCAGTTCCAGGTGCTCGGCCCGGACATCGGCATCGTGCGCACCCTGGCCAACCAGGTAAAAGAGACCCTGCGCGCGAATCCGAGTACGGTCGGCGTGAACGACAACTGGAACGAGGCTGTCAAGGTACTGCGCCTGGACCTCGACCAGGACAAGCTGCGCGCGCTGGGCGTCACCTCGCAGGCGGTGCGCCGGGTCGTCAATACGACGCTCACCGGCACCCCAGTGGGCCAGTTCCGCGAAACCAACCGCCTGATCGACATCGTGGTGCGCCAGCCTTTGGAGGAACGTTCGACCATCACCCGTCTGTCGGAAGCGCTGGTGCCGACCACCGGCGGGCGCTTTGTCCCGATCGGGCAGGTGGCGCGGGTGCAGTTCGTGTGGGAGCCAGGCGTGGTCTGGCGCGAGGGCCGGGAGTGGGCCATCATGGTGCAGTCGGACGTGGTCGAAGGCATCCAGGGACCGACTGTCACCGCCCAGGTGGACGAGAAGCTGGCAGAACTGCGCAGCAAGCTGCCGGCCGGCTATCGCGTCACGGTCGAAGGCGCCGCGGCAGACAGTTCGGACGCGGAAGCCTCGATCATGGCCAACGTGCCGCTGGTGCTGTTCATCGTGTTCACGCTGCTGATGCTGCAGCTGCACAGCTTCTCGCGCTCGCTGCTGGTGTTCCTGACCGGGCCGCTGGGCATCGCGGGTGCGGCCATGGCCCTGCTGGTGTTCGATCGGCCGTTCGGCTTCGTGGCGAACCTGGGCGTGATTGCGCTGTTCGGCATGATCATTCGCAATTCTGTGATCCTGGTCGACCAGATCGAGCAGGACATCGCCGCCGGGGCCGAAGCCTGGGATGCGATCGTCGAAGCAGCCGTGCGGCGCTGCCGGCCGATCCTGCTGACCGCGGCCGCGGCGGCGCTGGCCATGATCCCGCTGTCGCGTTCGGTGTTCTGGGGGCCGATGGCGGTGGCGATCATGGGTGGGCTCCTGGTGGCGACGGCGCTGACCCTGTTGTTCCTGCCGGCGCTGTATGCGGCGTGGTTCAGGGTCAAGAAGCCGGTTGGGGCCAAGGTCGCGTGAATTCGGACGTGATTTGAACGCGTGGGCAGGTAGAACAGTTCAGTGGACTGTTCTACGCCCACCCTACGAGGAGCGGCAAATCGTAGGGTGGGCAAGTCCCTTGCCCACGCGTTCAACGCACACATGCATATGGCAGCGCGACCAACATTGCATACGGCAGAGTTCCATCATCTCTATATAGAAGAGCTCCATTCCCCGCACGCCAAGCAAAAAACGCCCAATAGTGACAGAAAATCCAGTAAAATAATTGGCTGAAGTTGTAGCCCATAAACAGAGGAGTGCAGGGCGGCCGGTTTCACTGTCGGGCGCCCTTTGTTTTTGTGGCAGAAAATGCAATCCTGCGCGAGGATGGCGAAATTGGTAGACGCACCAGGTTTAGGTCCTGACGCCAGCAATGGTGTGGGGGTTCGAGTCCCCCTCCTCGCACCACGAATAATTATTTTTTTGGACGATTTTTATAATGGCAACTGCAGTCGAAACCCTGGGTAAACTCGAGCGTCGCTTGACGATCTCTTTTCCGGTAGCTGACGTCCGTACGGAGGTCGAAAAGCGCCTCAAGCAGCAGGCCAAGTCGGCAAAAGCCCCTGGCTTCCGCCCGGGCAAAGTGCCGCTCAAGATGGTCGCTGCGCAATACGGTTACCAGATCGAATCGGACGTGCTGAACGACAAAGTCGGCCGCGCGTTCAATGAAGCAGCCAACGAGAACCAGCTGCGCGTTGCCGGTTTCCCGAAAATCGAGCCGAAGCAGGACGCGCCGGAAGGCATGCTCGAGTTCGACGCGACCTTTGAAGTCTACCCTGACGTCGTGCTGGCCGACCTGGCCACCATGGAAGTCGAAACCGTCGCTGCCGACGTCACCGACACCGAAATCGACAAGACCATCGACATCCTGCGCAAGCAGCGCGTGCACTACCACGCCAAGGGCGTGGCAGGCGAGCACGGCGACGGCGGCGAGCCGGTGGCTGCCAACGGCGACCGCGTGACCGTCGACTTCGTCGGCAAGATCGACGGCGTCGAGTTCGACGGCGGCAAGGCCGACAACTACGCCTTCGTGCTGGGCGAAGGCCGCATGCTGCCGGAATTCGAAGCGGCGACCATCGGCCTGAAAGTCGGCGAAAGCAAGACTTTCCCGTTGGCTTTCCCAGAGGACTACCACGGCAAGGACGTCGCCGGCAAAACCGCCGACTTCACCATCACCCTGAACAAGCTCGAGTGGGCGCACATGCCTGAAATCGACGCCGAGTTTGCCAAGTCGCTCGGTATCGAAGACGGCGCCGTCGAAAAGATGCGCGACGACATCAAGACCAACCTCGAGCGTGAAGTTACCGCCCGCGTCAAGGCCCGCAACAAGGAAGCCGTGATGGACGCCCTGGTCAAGGCCACCGACATGGAAGTGCCGAAGGCCATGATCCAGCAGGATTCGGAGCGCCTGGCCGACATGACCCGCCAGGACATGATGCAGCGCGGCATGGACGTCAAGGCGATGCCTTTCCCGGCCGAGATGTTCGCCGACAAGGCAGAGCGCCGCGTGCGCCTGGGCCTGATCCTGTCAGCTTTGGTTAGCGACAACAATCTGCAGGCAACACAGGAACAGGTCAAGGCCCAGATCGAAGACTTTTCGCAAAGTTACGAAGATCCAAAAGAAGTCCTCAAGTATTATTACAGCGACCGTCGCCGCCTGGGCGAAGTCGAAGCACTTGTTTTGGAAGAAAACGTCGTTAACTATGTCCTCGGTAAGGCGAAGGTCAGCACCAAGACCATCGCTTTCGATGAACTGATGGGTGGCAACGCTCAGGGTTAATAGAAACACCCGGCCCGCAAGGGTGCGATGTGCTTCCTCGTAGGGTGGGCAAGTTTCTTGCCCACGCGGTGATAGTTACAGGCAAGATCGTCGATATCGATATCGGAGCCCGCAACGATCCCCGCGTGGGCAGCGGAGCTGCCCACCCTACGTGTATAGTGGCCGGTGTTTTTGCAATCCACTTTTAACAAGGAACGAGACAGGTATGATTCATAATCCGGCATTGGATACCCAAGCCCTCGGCCTCGTGCCGATGGTGGTCGAACAAAGCGGTCGCGGCGAGCGCGCCTATGACATCTATTCGCGCCTCCTGAAGGAACGCGTGATCTTCCTGGTCGGTCCTGTCAACGACCAGATGGCCAACCTCATCGTGGCCCAGATGCTGTTCCTCGAGAGCGAAAATCCGGACAAGGACATTTCGCTGTACATCAACTCGCCGGGCGGTTCCGTCTCGGCGGGCCTGGCGATCTTCGACACGATGAACTTCATCAAGCCGGACGTCTCCACGCTGTGCACCGGCCTGGCGGCCTCGATGGGCGCCTTCCTGCTGGCCGCGGGCGCCAAGGGCAAGCGGTTCTCGCTGCCGAACTCGCGCGTCATGATCCACCAGCCCTCAGGTGGTTCGCAGGGCATGGCTTCGGACATCGAGATCCAGGCCAAGGAAATCCTGTACCTGCGCGAGCGCCTGGCCCGCATCATGGCCGACAACACCGGCCAGACGATCGAGCAGATCCACAAGGATACCGACCGCGACCGCTTCATGTCCGCGGAAGAATCGGTCGAGTACGGCCTGATTGACCGCGTTCTTACCAACCGCGCCTAAGCAGCGCGGTGCAACCCCGCAAGGGTGTTGCCAAAAAACGCCCGGACGCATGACGTTCGGGCGTTTCGTTTTTATTTCGGGTAGCATGTTCGTATGCGCACTTGTTGCGCGTCCGTATTAGCGTTATATTCAAGCAACTAAATAGATAACCTGCCCCATGTCTGACAAAAAATCCTCCAGCGGCGAAAAACTTCTGTATTGCTCGTTCTGCGGAAAGAGCCAGCACGAAGTCAAGAAGCTGATCGCGGGACCGTCGGTATTCATCTGCGATGAATGCATAGATCTGTGCAACGACATCATCCGCGACGAGACTTCGAATGTCGAGTCGGTGGCGGGCGCCAAGTCCGACCTGCCGACGCCACACGAAATCACCGAACTGCTCGACCAGTACGTGATCGGCCAGCAAACGGCCAAGCGCATCCTGTCGGTGGCGGTGTACAACCATTACAAGCGCCTCAAGCACCTCGGCAAGAAAGACGACATTGAACTTGCCAAGAGCAATATCCTGCTCGTGGGCCCGACCGGCTCCGGCAAGACCCTGCTGGCCCAGACCCTGGCGCGCATGCTCAACGTCCCCTTCGTGATCGCCGACGCGACCACGCTGACCGAAGCCGGCTATGTCGGCGAAGACGTCGAGAACATCATCCAGAAGCTGCTGCAAAGCTGCAATTACGAAGTCGACAAGGCCCAGCGCGGCATCGTCTACATCGACGAGATCGACAAGATCTCGCGCAAGTCCGATAACCCGTCGATCACGCGTGACGTGTCGGGCGAGGGTGTGCAGCAGGCATTGCTGAAACTGATCGAAGGCACCATGGCATCGGTGCCGCCACAAGGCGGCCGCAAGCACCCGAACCAGGACTTCGTCCAGATCGACACGACCAACATCATGTTCATCTGCGGCGGCGCCTTCGACGGCCTGGCCAAGATCGTGCAGAACCGGTCGGAAAAGGGCGGCATCGGCTTCGGCGCCACGGTCAAGAGCCAGAGCCAGCGCGCGGCCAGCGAGATCATGATGGAAGCCGAGCCGGAAGACCTGATCAAGTTCGGCCTCATCCCTGAACTGGTCGGCCGCCTGCCGGTGGTCGCCACGCTCAACGAGCTGACCGAAGAGGCACTGATCCAGATCCTGATCGAGCCGAAAAATGCTTTGATCAAACAGTACTCGAAGCTGCTTGAAATGGAAGGCGCCGAACTCGAAATACGTCCTGCGGCCTTGCACGCAATTGCCCGTAAAGCATTGGCGCGCAAGACCGGTGCCCGCGGCCTGCGTTCGATCCTGGAACACGCGCTGCTCGACGTAATGTATGAATTGCCAAGCCAGCAAAATGTCGTGAAAGTCGTTATTGATGAAAATACGATCACGAACGCAGCTAAACCTTTGCTTATTTACAGTGAATCGCCAAAAGCTTCCGGCGAAAACTGAAAAAAGGGCTGCGCGGTTGCAACAAAACTCTTGCCGTACGGATTCTTGAAGGTACAATTTACTTCAATAAAAGACGCAGGCTTCATTCGAAAAGCCACTCGCCGGGGTAAGCCCGGGCGGTGGCTTTTTCATTTGAAAACCGGATTTTATTGGAACGGCTATATTCTTCGTTAATTGATAAAGTTTTACTTGAAGAAAATATTTTCGCAGTGGCCTTGAGATTTACCCTGCGAGTGCCCAAGTTCAGCAACACGCTTTTATAAGGTACGCCATGACAACTCCGAAATTAACCGAGCAAACGACGCTGCCCCTTTTGCCGTTGCGCGACGTGGTCGTGTTCCCGCATATGGTGATACCTCTGTTCGTTGGCCGTCCTAAATCCATCAAGGCCCTCGAAGCCGCGATGGAGCAGGGCAAGAGCATCATGCTGGCCGCACAGAAAGCCGCCGCCAAGGACGAACCTTCTGCCGAAGACATCTACGAAATCGGCTGCGTGGCCAATATCCTGCAGATGCTCAAGCTTCCCGACGGTACCGTAAAGGTACTGGTCGAAGGCTCGCAACGCGCGCGCATCGATACCATCACCGATGGCGCTACCCACTTTACCGCCGAACTGACCCCGGTCGAATCGGAGGTCGGCGACGACTCCGAAGTCGAGGCCATGCGCCGCGCCATCGTCCAGCAGTTCGACCAGTACGTCAAACTCAATAAAAAAATCCCGCCGGAGATCCTGGCATCGCTGGCAGGCATCGACGACGCCGGCCGCCTGGCCGATACCGTTGCCGCCCACCTGCCGCTCAAGCTCGAGCAAAAGCAGGTCATCCTGGAGATCTTCAACGTCGCCAAGCGCCTGGAGCACCTGCTCGGCCAGCTCGAAGGCGAACTGGACATCCTGCAGGTCGAGAAGCGCATCCGTGGCCGCGTCAAGCGCCAGATGGAAAAGTCGCAGCGCGAGTATTACCTGAACGAACAGGTCAAGGCCATCCAGAAAGAGCTGGGTGAAGGCGAAGAGGGCGCTGACATCGAAGAGCTCGAGAAGAAGGTGATCGCCGCCAAGATGCCGAAAGAGGCACTGGAAAAAGCGCAGGCCGAAATCCGCAAGCTCAAGCTGATGTCGCCGATGTCGGCCGAAGCCACCGTCGTGCGCAACTACATCGACACCCTGGTCTCGCTGCCATGGCGCAAGAAGTCGAAAGTCACCATCGACCTCGAGAATGCCCAGAACGTGCTCGAAGCCGACCACTATGGGCTCGACAAAATTAAAGAACGTATCCTGGAATATCTTGCAGTCCAACAGCGCGTCGACAAGCTGAAGGCCCCGATCCTGTGCTTCGTGGGTCCTCCGGGCGTGGGTAAGACCTCGCTGGGCCAGTCCATTGCCCGTGCCACGAACCGCAAGTTCGTGCGCATGGCCCTGGGCGGCGTGCGCGACGAAGCCGAGATCCGCGGCCACCGCCGCACCTATATCGGCTCGATGCCGGGCAAGGTGCTGCAATCGCTGGCGAAAGTCGGCGTGCGCAACCCGCTGTTCCTGCTGGACGAGATCGACAAGATGGGCGCGGACTTCCGCGGCGACCCGTCGTCGGCCCTGTTAGAAGTGCTGGACCCGGAACAGAACCACACGTTCTCGGACCATTACCTCGAAGTGGACTTCGACCTGTCGGACGTGATGTTCGTGGCGACCTCGAACTCGTACAATATCCCGCCGGCGCTGCTGGACCGCATGGAAGTCATCCGCCTGTCGGGTTACACCGAAGACGAGAAGACCAGCATCGCCCAGCGCTACCTGTTGCCGAAGCAGCTGAAAGCCAACGGCTTGAAGGAAGAAGAGATCAAGGTCGAAGAGACCGCGGTGCGCGACATCATCCGCTACTACACCCGTGAAGCGGGCGTGCGTTCGCTGGACCGCGAGATCTCCAAGATCTGCCGCAAGGTCGTCAAGATGCTGCTGCTGAAGAAGACGGAAAAGCGCGTCATCGTCAACGGCAAGAACCTGGACAAGTTCCTGGGTGTGCGCCGCTACGATTTCGGCGTGGCCGAGAAGCAGAACCAGGTCGGCCAGGTGGTTGGTCTTGCCTGGACCGAAGTCGGCGGCGACCTGCTGACGATCGAAGCCGTCAACGTGCCGGGCAAGGGCGCGATCATCCGCACCGGTACCCTGGGCGACGTGATGAAGGAATCGATCGAGGCAGCCCGCACCGTGGTGCGCTCGCGCGCCCAGCGTTTCGGCATCAAGGCGGAAGCTTTTGAAAAGAACGACATCCACATCCACGTGCCGGAAGGCGCGACGCCGAAGGATGGCCCGTCTGCCGGTATCGGCATGACCACCGCCTTGGTCTCGGCCTTCACCGGCATCCCGGTCCGTGCGGACGTGGCGATGACGGGCGAGATCACGCTGCGCGGCGAAGTGCTGCCGATCGGCGGCCTGAAAGAGAAGCTGCTGGCGGCGCATCGCGGCGGCATCAAGACGGTCTTGATCCCCGAGCAGAACGTGAAGGACCTGGCCGAGATCCCGGACAACGTCAAGAACAAGCTCGAGATCGTGCCGGTGCGCTGGATCGAGAAGGTACTCGAGGTTGCCCTGGAACGCCTGCCGGAACCCATCGTCGACGCACCGGCAACGGTGGCCGTGGCGCCTGCCGCGGCTGCGGATGGGCAGACCGACGTGGTCAAGCACTGATCGTTGTTGTGATCTTCAAGACAGGCGCCTGCGGGCGCCTGTTTTTTTGGGTCAGCGTTTCGCGCGAATACTTGGGTTCCGGCCTGCGCCGGAACGACGTTGGTGGATGTTGTGAAGCTATTCGAGCAGCGGCTTCGTTTTTGCCGCCTGCGGTAAATCCGTCATCCCGGCGAAGGCCGGGATCCAGGTTCGTCCGCCAGCCAGCAGCACAATCGATATTCGTATCACATACAAATAGCGACATATGCACCTCAACACCTTCATGCGCCACGCATGTTGCTTGACAGAATAATGTTGCCCTTGTTTAATACGCGCTTGCACTTTTGCATGTAGGCGCATGAGCGTCGAACGAATAAACGAGGGTTAGAGTGAACAAGACAGAACTGATCGAAGAAATCGCGAAGTCCGCGGACATCACCAAGGCTTCGGCCACGCGCGCACTCGACGCGATGATCATCGCTGTGACGGAAAGCCTGAAGAAGAACGACAGCGTCACGCTGGTCGGCTTCGGCACCTTCACCGTGGGCGATCGCGCCGCGCGTACCGGCCGCGATCCTCGCACCAAGGAACCCATCAAGATCAAGGCTGCCAAGGTTCCAAAATTTAAGGCTGGTAAAGCTCTGAAAGATGCTGTAAACTAATGCCTTCTCTGCAGTGACATGCAGGGAGCACTACCCGAAAGGGTAATGCGATGACGTGTTTTTGTTGGAGCGGTAGTTCAGTTGGTTAGAATACCGGCCTGTCACGCCGGGGGTCGCGGGTTCGAGTCCCGTCCGCTCCGCCAACATCCACAACATTATTCTGGAGCGGTAGTTCAGTTGGTTAGAATACCGGCCTGTCACGCCGGGGGTCGCGGGTTCGAGTCCCGTCCGCTCCGCCAGAATTCAGTCGTACCCGGCAGCTTGAAAAAGCTGAATGGGAAACAAGAAGGGGCGAACGCGAGTTCGCCTTTTTTTTTAACATGTGCTGTTGAGAACCTATCAACGAGGTTCTAAAGCATTATCAACCTTGAATGGCTGACCATGTTTGAATTTGTCCGTAATAACAAGCGCGTGATGCAGGGGCTGCTACTCGTGATCATCGTGCCGTCCTTCGTGTTAGTCGGTGTCGACAGTTACCAGGACCGCGGCGACGCGGCGTCGAGCGTAGCGACCGTGGCCGGCCAAAAGGTCACCCAGCAGGAATGGGAAGAAGCCCAGCGCCGTCAGATCGACCAGGCGCGCCGCATGATGGGTGCCCAATTCGACCAGAAGATGTTCGAGACCGCGGAAGCCAAGCAGGCCATCCTGAACAACCTGGTGGCCGAGCGCGCCGTCGCCGCCGAGATCGCACGCGGCAACGTGACCGTCAGCGACGCAGCCTTGCAGAAGAGCATCCTGGCGATCGAGGCCTTCCGCAAACCTGACGGGACCTTCGACATGGAGCAGTACAAGTCCGCGCTGGCCGCGCAGGGCATGACGCCGGCGATGTTCGACCAGCGCCTGCGCCGCGACCTCGCCGTGCAGCAGATCTCCAGCTCGATCGAGGCGACCGCCTTCGCACCGCGCAGCGTGGCGACCCGCCTGTCGGACATCAACGACCAGGAACGCGAAGTCCAGGAACTGCTGTTCCCGGTCGCCGCCTACCTGCCGCAGGTGAAAATCACCGACGCGATGGTCAAGGCCTATTACGACAAGAACGCCCAGCTGTTCACGATTCCCGAACAGGTCAAGGCCGAATACGTCGTCTTCAACGCCGACGTCGTCGCCAGCCAGACCCAGGTGACCGACGCTGAAGTCGCCGACTACTACAACAAGAACGTCAAGAGCTATACGACGCCGGAACAGCGGACCGCCAGCCACATCCTGGTCAACCTGGCGCGCGATGCGAAGCCGGCGGATCAGGCGGCAGCCAAGGCGAAAGCCGAAGCCGTGCTGGCTGAAGTGCGCAAGAACCCGGCCAACTTCGCAGAGATCGCCAAGGCGCAATCGCAGGATCCGGGCTCGGCCCAGGCCGGCGGCGACCTCGGCGTGGTCGAGAAGGGCGCCTTCGTCAAGCCGGTCGAGGATGCGATCTACGCCCTGAAAGACGGCGAGACCAGCGGACTGGTGCAGTCGGAATTCGGCTATCACATCATCAAGGTCACCGCGGTCAAGCCGGCGGCGCAGAAGCCACTGGACAGCGCGAAAGAAGAAATCGCGGCCGACCTGAAAAAGCAGAAGATGTCGAAGAAGTATTCGGAGCTGGCCGAGGTCTTCACCAACATGGTGTACGAGCAGGCGGACAGCCTGAAGCCGGTCGCCGACAAGCTGGGCCTGAAGATCGAGACCGTCGATGCGCTGACTCGCACCCCGAGCCCGCAGATGGCCCAGGCGCCGTTCAACCATGCGAAATTCCTGGCCGCGATCTTCGGCACGGATGCGATCAAGAACAAGCGCAACACCGACGCCATCGAAGTGGCGCCGAGCGTGCTGATGTCGGGCCGCGTGGTCGAGTTCAAGCCGGCCACCAAGCGTCCGCTGGCAGAAGTCGATGCCGCCATCCGCCAGCGCGTGACGCTGGAAGAAGCGGCGCGCCTGGCACGCCAGGCCGGCGAAGCCAAGCTGGCTGCTGCAAAAGCCTCGGGCGACGCCACCGGTTTCGGCGAAGCGAAGCTGGTCTCGCGCACCAAGGAGCCAGGCATCAACACCACCGCGGCCATCGCCGTGCTGAAGGCTGACGTCACCAAGCTGCCGGCCTACGTGGGTGTCGAGCTGCCGGGCCAGGGTTATGGCGTCTACCGCATCGGCAGGATCGCGCAGCCGGCCCAGCCGGACGCCGCCCGCCGCAAGCAGGAAGCGCAGCAGATCTCCACCCTGGTGGGCCAGTCGGAGATGTACAACTACGTCGAAGCGCTCAAGACCAAGGCCAAGGCCAAGCTCAATGTGCAGCCGTCGCAGCTGGGTGTGAAGACCGACGCGCAGTAATTCCTGGCGCGTTAAAAAAGCCCGGCTGCGTGAGCAAGCCGGGCTTTTTGTTTATGCGACGGATCATCGTGTAGTTGAACGCGCGGGCAAGGGACTTGCCCACCCTGTAACAGCAAAGTAGAAATGTCCGCTTTTAGCAAAGTTAAAATGTCCGTTTTCCAAAAGTCACACTCGCTTTTGAGCGGATGCTTTCTTCGCTGCCGTGGTGCCCTGCGT
>NZ_JABAIV010000013.1 GCF_013003915.1 Telluria aromaticivorans | reverse complement strand
TCAAGAACCGAAGCTCTTGGCACCTTCATCAAACGCCCACACTTATCGACTGTAAATTTTTAAAGAACGGTATTCGGTACTGCCTTGCTGCACTCGACGAAGCGTTGTGTTCGTCAGCAGCAGAGAAGAGAGAGTATGCGGCGTTTTGCGTTTCTCGTCAACCCCTTCGTTTCCTTCGCTGTCGCTGCCTTCTGGGCTGCTTCTGCGTCGGAGGCGAGATCATATCAAAAGCCGCCCCGCCCGACAAGTGGGCGGAAAATTCACTGCTTTGGCGACGCAGGCTTCGCCGCTGTGCGTCGACGCAACAATCATGTGTTGCGAATTTGAGAATATTCTTTGTTATGAGCGGTAGCGTACAGTACGTCACATGCCGAAAGGTAATAATTCTTCCTGAGGTCGCCGGAACCAGAACCTCTTGGCCGAAGGAGCAATGTTGGCTTTTCGATTATCATGCTGGGCTCCGCGCCCCTGATGATCGAAATCTGCCTCGGCTGCGGATGGTTTTGGGAGGCTGGCTGCTGCTGTCGCCTTGAGCAAAAAACAGACCACCATATAACTTACTTACCTACTGAAGATAGAACAATGAAAAACTCGAGCAAACTCGCCGCACTGATCGCACTGGCCTGCGCAACCATGATGAGCACCGCTTCGGCCCAGGACATGGCGCCACAGGCACCTGTGCAAGCCCAGGCAACCGTGAACCCTGACTGGGCGAACACCGCCTGGTACATGGGTGCAGGCGTCGGCCGTACCCGCGCCGACATCTATAACAACGACCTGGCAAACCGCATGTCGGCTGCCGGCGCTCCGCTGACCTCGTTCAACGCAGACAACCGCGACACCGGCTACAAGCTCTTCGTCGGCAAGAAGTTCAACCGCTACATCGGCGTGGAACTGGGTTATTTCGACCTGGGCGATTTCTCGTTTGACGCTGGCAGCACCGCCGGCCGTAACCTGCGCGGCGAGACCGATTTCCGCGGCGTGAACCTGGACCTGGTCGGCACCCTGCCACTGACCGAGCGCCTGTCGCTGCTGGCCCGCGCCGGCGTCCAGTACGCAAAAGCACGCACCAGCTACAGCGGCAACTTCCTGAACGCTGTCAGCAACCCTAACCCGCCAAACGAAGGCCGTCGTCACGCCAAGATCGGCGTCGGCGCTGAATTCAAGCTGAGCGAAGCCCTGGCCCTGCGCGCTGAAGTCGAGCGTTACCGCGTGACCGACGCCGTGTACAACAACGGCGACGTCGACATGGCATCGGTGAGCCTGGTCTACAAGTTCGGCCGCCCAGCCAAGGTCGCTTACGTTGCACCAGCACCTGCGCCGATCGCAGAAGCACCAGCGCCAGTCGCAGCCCCAGTGGCGCCGGCACCGGAACCAGTGCCGACCTCGGAAAAAGTCTCGATCGCCGCTGAAGCGCTGTTCGATTTCGACAAGTCGATCGTCAAGCCAGAAGGCAAGGCAGCACTGGACGAGTTCATGGCCAAGCTGCAAGGCATGAACACCGAAGTCATGATCGCCGTCGGCCATACCGACTCGGTCGGCACCAACGCCTACAACGACAAGCTGTCGATGCGCCGCGCCGATGCAGTCAAGGCCTACATGGTCTCGAAAGGCCTGGACCCAGCGCGCCTGTACACCGAAGGCAAGGGCGAAACCCAGCCAGTGGCTGACAACGCAACCGCCGAAGGCCGCGCCAAGAACCGTCGCGTGACCATCGAAGTGGTCGGCACCCGTACCGCCAAGTAATCACCTGCTTGTCGTGACAAAAAACCGCCCGGCGCAAGCCGCGGCGGTTTTTTGCATTCTGGCTGCAGGTAGCACGCCGACCGTCGGCGAATCTCGATGTGTGCACTTTCGGTAAATACTTTCGCTGTGCGCGGTACCGAACGGAGTCGAACCTGCCGAAAGGCAATAGTTCGTGCCAGAAGCCCGCCTTAGTCATGGCTCCGATGTTTCCTCCCCTGAGCATATTCCATGCGGACGGTAGCGGAAACGGCACACCTCTCGAAAGTATCAATTGAACATCTTCAAACGCTATACCAAAATACTTCTCTGCTCTGCCGGATTCGTCGGCGCAGCTCTCGTCGCCGGATGCGGTGGTGGCGACCAGGGCCGTGAGCCTATCCTGGGCGTTCCGGCTGCAGACGTCGTCAGCATTGCGGTGACGCCAGCGACGCCGTCGGTGGCGATCGGCGCTACCCAGCAATTTGTCGCGACTGCCGCGTATTCCGATGGTTCGGCGCGCGACGTGACCAAGATTGCCGCCTGGACCTCGGCAATGCCGGGCGTGGCGACCGTCACCCCTACCGGCGGTATCGCGCTTGGTGTCAACGCAGGCAGCTCGGCGGTGACCGCTGCATTTGAAGGCAAGACGGGATCGGCAACGCTGACCGTGTTGCCGGCGAAGCTGCTGTCGATCGCGGTGGCACCGGCCATCCAGGAACTCAACGTGGGTAGTTCGCAGCAGTTCCTGGCGATCGGCACCTTCGATAACAACACCACGCGCGACATCACTGCTGTCTCGACCTTCGTATCGGCGTCGCCCACCGTGGCAACCATCGACGCAAGCGGTGGCAAGGCACTGGCGAAAGCAACGGGGAGCACCGTGATCAATGCCACCTCGGGCGGCCTGAGCGGCAGCGCGACCCTGAACGTACTGCCGGCGGCGCCCGTGTCGCTTGCAATCACGCCAGCGACCTCCTCCTCCCCGGCCGGCGCTACCCGCCAGCTCGCCGCGTTTGCCACTTATACGGACGGGTCAGTCGTCGACGTCACCACCAGTACCGCCTTCGTGTCCGCTACCCCGGCCGCTGTCAGCGTCGGCAACGCCGGCCTGATGACCTATGTCGCCACCGGTTCGTCAACGATTACCGCAAGCTTCGCCGGGAAAACCGCGCTGGCCACCGCCACCACCAACTCCGCTACGCTGGCAAGCATCGCCGTTACGCCATCGATTGCCTCGATCAACCTTGGCGGCACGCAGCAGTTTGTCGCAATCGCCACCTTCTCGGATAATTCGACCGCCGTCATCACGCGCACCGCTGCCTGGACTTCGGCCAATACGGGTATCGCCACCGTACTGAACACGGGCGCCGCGACCGGCATCGCTGCCGGCACCACGACCATCACCGCGACTTCGGGCGGGAAATCGGCCAGCGCCAGCCTCACCGTGACTGCCGCGCCACTGCCGTCGTCGGCATCGATCAACCTGGGCAGCGCATCCGGCTTCGCCGTGCTTGCCGGTACCTCCCTGACCAACAACGCGGGCGGAACGACCCTGGTGACCGGCGATGTGGGTTCGCCTTCGCAAACCACCGACCCTGTGCTGGCGGGTGGCTTCACCAATTACAAGTCAGGCGCCGTGCTTGCCAACGCACTGGCCGACCTGCAAACCGCCATCACGGACGCCAATAGCCGCACATGCGACGTCACGTTTGCCGGCGACATCGACCTCGGCGGCCTGGTGCTTGCTCCGGGCGTGTACTGCTACGCCGGCGCAATCAGCGTGACCGGCACCCTGACCCTGAACGGTCCGGGCACCTACCTCTTCCGCACGGCACTGACGCTCAATACAACCGCCAACTCGGTGATTGCATTGACCAACGGTGCAACCGCCGGCAACGTGACCTGGGTGCCTGTCGGCCCGACCACGCTGGGCGCCAACAGTGCGTTCAAAGGGTCGATCCTGGCGAGGTCTGCCGCCATTACGGTCGGCGACAACACGACGCTGCTGAACGGCCGCGTGCTGTCGGCTGCCGCCGTCACCCTCAGCAACAACAAGATCACCAAATAATTCGCTTCTATAGAAAACCAGAACAATGAAAACTTCCAACACGCTTGCCCTATTGATCGCGCTGGCCTGCGCAAGCATGGCCACTGCCCACGCGGCGCCTCAGGAAATGGTGCCCCAACAGGCAGCCGCGGCCGACGCAAGTTTCGTGAATCCGGACTGGACCAACAGCGCCTGGTACATGGGTGCCGGCGTCGGACAGTCGCGCGCCAGCATCGATGACGAACGCCTGCGCCGGAGCCTCACGGCAAACGGCGCCACCTTGGTCAGCTTCGACGAAGATGAGCGCGATACCGGCTTCAAGTTGTTTGTCGGCAAGCAACTGAACCGCTATTTCGCTGTCGAGGCCGGTTATTTTGACCTGGGCAAATTCGATTTCGACGCGTCCACTTCGGGCAACGGCACATTACGCGGCGAAGCGGGCTTTCGCGGCGTGAACCTCGACCTGGTCGGCCGATTGCCGCTGACCCAACGCCTCTCGCTGCTGGGCCGCGCCGGCGTGCAGTACGCGAAGACGCGCACACATTTCAGCGGCAACCGGCTGAACGCGGTCACCAATCCGAATCCGGCGACCGAAGGCCGAAGCAATGCCAAGCTCGGACTCGGCCTGGAATACCAGCTGAGCGAAGCCCTGGCAGTGCGCGGCGAAGTCGAGCGCTACCGCCTGAACGACGCGGTAGGTAACCGTGGCGACGTCGACCTCGCATCGGTGAGCCTGGTCTACAAGTTCGGCCGCCCAGCCAAGGTCGCTTACGTTGCACCAGCACCTGCCCCGGTCGCTGAAGCACCAGCGCCAGTCGCAGCGCCAGTGGCGCCGGCACCGGAACCAGTGCCGACCTCGGAAAAAGTCTCGATCGCCGCTGAAGCGCTGTTCGATTTCGACAAGTCGATCGTCAAGCCAGAAGGCAAGGCAGCACTGGACGAGTTCATGGCCAAGCTGCAAGGCATGAACACCGAAGTCATGATCGCCGTCGGCCATACCGACTCGGTCGGCACCAACGCCTACAACGACAAGCTGTCGATGCGCCGCGCCGATGCAGTCAAGGCCTACATGGTCTCGAAAGGCCTGGACCCAGCGCGCCTGTACACCGAAGGCAAGGGCGAAACCCAGCCAGTGGCTGACAACGCAACCGCCGAAGGCCGCGCCAAGAACCGTCGCGTGACCATCGAAGTGGTCGGCACCCGTACCGCCAAGTAATCACCTGCTTGTCGTGACAAAAAACCGCCCGGCGCAAGCCGCGGCGGTTTTTCGCTTTTCATTGCCAGTACGCCCACGCCGCATGAACCTTCCCGCGCTTTCGGTACAATGCGCCGGATGACGATCCTGCTTTCCACGCTCAACGCGCGCTACACCCACGCTTCCCTCGGGCTGCGCTACCTGCTGGCCAATATGGGCCCGCTCACGGCGCAAACGTCCATCCACGAATTCGTGATCGGCGCCAAGACCACCGACCTGGTCGAGCGCCTGCTGGCGCACCAGCCGCGCATCGTCGGTTTCGGCGTCTATATATGGAACGTGGAAGAAACCACCCGGGTCGTGGCCATGCTCAAGCGCGTGGCGCCCGAAGTCACCGTGATCCTCGGCGGCCCCGAGGTGTCCTACGAGACCGCCGGGCAGGAAATCGTGAAGCTGGCTGACTATGTGGTCACCGGCTGGGGCGACGTCACCTTCCCCAAGCTGTGCGGCGAGATCCTGGCCGGCCCCAAGCCCCTGATGAAGGTGCATGCGGGCGTGCAGCCGCCGATGGCGGAGATCGCCCTGCCCTACTCTTTATATAGCGACGACGACATCGCACACCGCACCCTGTATGTGGAGGCCTCGCGCGGCTGCCCGTTCAAGTGCGAATTCTGCCTGTCCTCGCTCGACAAGACCGCCTGGCCCTTCCCGCTGGACGCCTTCCTTGCCGAGATGGAGTCGCTCCACGCACGCGGCGCGCGGCTGTTCAAGTTCGTCGACCGCACCTTTAATTTGAACGTCAAGACCAGCCTGCGCATCATGCAGTTCTTCCTCGATAAGCTGGAAGCCGCGCCGAACGACCCTGTCTACGCCCACTTCGAGCTGGTCCCCGACCACCTGCCGGACGCGCTGAAGGAATCGATCGCGAAATTCCCCCCCGGCGCGCTGCAGTTCGAGATCGGCATCCAGAGCTTCAATCCCGAAGTGCAGGCTTTGGTCAGCCGCCGGCAGGACAATGCCAAGGCGGCCGACAATATCCGCTGGCTGTGCGAGCAGTCGCAGACCCACCTGCACGTGGACCTGATCGCCGGCCTGCCCGGCGAGGACGTGGCCAGCTTCGCCCGTGGATTCGACCAATTGGTGAAACTTGGCGCCCAGGAGATCCAGTTCGGCATCCTCAAGCGCCTGCGCGGCACGCCGATCATCCGCCACACCGAACCGTTCGGCATGGTCTACGACCCTTATCCGCCCTACACCGTGCTGGCCACCAACCGGATCGACTTCGCCACCATGCAGCGCCTGGTGCGCTTTGCCCGCTATTGGGACCTGGTGGCCAATTCCGGCCGCTTCGCCAACACCACGCGCGCGCTGCTGCTGGACGCCCCGTTCGACAACTTCATGGCTTTCTCGGACTGGATCTATACCCGTACCGATGCGACCCATCGCATCGCGCTCGAGAAACTGGCCAAACTGGTGCAGGAATGGCTGGAGCTGCGCGGCATGGCGCGCGCGGATGCAACGGCCCTGGTGGCGAGCGATTACGCCGGCAAAGTCGACGCCCATACGCACAAACCGGTGGTCGCGCAAGGCGTCGCGGTAGCCCCTGCGCGCCAGGTCCGCCACCTCGCGGCCTGATCCGCTCGTAACGTGTAGCAACGATAACGATTCTCTTTTACACTGGCGCAATGCAGATTGAAAATGCGCCAATATTAACTATCCAGCATTCCGACACCAGTGCAGCCCAATCTGTCGTGGCGAGCGGCGTATGGCAAGTCCATACGCTGTCGCGGCGCGGTGTCCTGAAGGGCATCACGCGCACGCTGGCCGCGCTCAAGCACAAGGACAGCATCGCGTGGGACTTGTCGGACATCGAGCGCCTGGACCACATCGGCGCCCAGATGTTCTGGAATGCCTGGGGCAAGCACCGTCCCGGACGGCTCACGCTCGACCCGCGCCAGGAAGAACTCTTCAACCGCATCGAGAAGGCCGGCGCCATCAAGCTGGCGCGCCACCGAACCAGCCCGCTGAACTGGCTGATCGTCCTCGGCGCCGGCATCCTGTCGTTCTTTGAACACCTGCGCGGCTTCGTCACCCTGATCGGCCAGCTGATGCAGGACCTGTGGCGCTTCATCCGCCGCCCGGCGACCGGCCCCTGGCGCGAGATCTCGGCCAATATCTACCATTCCGGCTTCCAGGCGCTCGGCATCACGGCGCTGGTCGGCTTCCTGATCGGGGTCGTGCTCTCCTTCCTGTCGGCGCAGCAGCTGCGCATGTTCGGCGGCGACATCTATTTGGTGAACATCCTCGGCATGAGCGTGATCCGCGAGCTCGGGCCGCTGCTGGCGGCAATCCTGGTGGCCGGCCGCTCCGGCTCCTCGATCACCGCGCAACTGGGCGTGATGCGGGTGACCGAGGAACTCGATGCCATGCTGGTGATGGGCATTTCGCACGGCTACCGCCTGATCATGCCGAAGGTGGTGGCACTGGCCATCTCGATGCCGCTGCTGGTGGTGTGGACCGATGCGATGGCCCTGATCGGCGGCATGGTCTCGGCGAAGATCGAGCTCGGCATGTCGTTCCGCTACTTCATCCAGAAGCTGCCGGACGCGGTGCCGGTCGTGAACTACACGATCGGCCTGCTCAAGGGCTGCGTGTTCGGCATCCTGATTGCGCTGATCTCCTGCCACTTCGGCCTGCGCATCGAGCCGAACACCGAAAGCCTGGGACGCGGCACCACCACCGCGGTGGTCACCGCGATCACCCTGGTGATCCTGGCGGACGCGGTGTTCGCGATCGTCTTCAACGGCGTGGGGTTCTGATGACGGAAGCCAAAGACCAGCGCCAGCCGCAGCGCCTGAACAAACGGCCCGAGGAAGACGTCGGGCCGCCGGTGGTCGAGATCCGCAACCTGTGGAAGCGCTTCGGCCGAACCGTCGTGCACCAGGACCTGAACCTGGACATCTATGCCGGCGAAATCCTGACCATCGTCGGCGGCTCAGGCACCGGCAAGACGGTGCTGCTGCGCCAGATGCTGGGGCTGGAGCAGCCCTCGGCCGGCTGCGTGAAAGTCTTCGGCGAGGACATCAGCGCGGCCGAGCCGGAACAGCTGCAGCACATGCGCAACCATTGGGGTATGCTGTTCCAGCAGGGCGCGCTGTACTCGGCCTTGAGCGTGTTCGACAACATCGCCCTGCCGATGCGCGAGCTGCGCGCGCTGCCCGAAGACGTGATCCGCGACGCCGTGCTGCTCAAGATGGACATGGTGGGCCTCGGCCCCGAGCATGCCAACAAGATGCCGTCCGATTTGTCGGGCGGGATGGTCAAGCGTGCGGCCCTGGCGCGCGCCCTGGCGCTGGAACCGCAGCTGCTGTTCCTGGACGAGCCGACCGCGGGCCTGGATCCCGATTTGTCGGATGCCTTCGTGGCGCTGATCCAGACCCTGCACCGCGAACTGAAGCTCACCGTGGTGATGGTCACCCACGACCTCGACACGCTGTTCGCGCTGTCTTCCCGCATTGCCGTGCTGGCGGAGAAGCACGTGATCGCGGTGGGGCCGTCGTGCGACGTGCTGCGGATCGAGCATCCGTTCATCAAGCACTTTTTCCTGGGCCCGCGCGGCCAGCGGGCACTCGAGGTGCTCGAAGAGCGCCACGCCCAGAACGAACCGGAGGACTGAATATGGAAAACAGGTCATATGCCCTGATGACAGGCGTCTTCACGATCGCCCTCGTGATTGCCGCCATCCTGGCCGGGATGTGGTTCAACCGCGACCGCACCGAGCTGGTGCCCTACGAGATCGTGACGACACAATCGATCCCGGGCCTGAACCCGCAGGCGACGGTGCGCTACCGCGGCCTGGAGGTCGGCCGCGTGGAAGAAATCGTGTTCGACCCGCGCGTCACCGGCCAGATCCTGATCCGCCTGTCGGTCGAGACGGATTCGCCGATCACCACCACCACCTTTGCCTCGCTCGGCTACCAGGGCGTGACCGGCATCGCCTTCATCCAGCTCGATGACGACCGCACCGGCTCGCCGCGCCTGGCGCAGCGCGAAGACCAGATCGCACGTATTCCGCTGCGCCCCGGCCTGCTCGACCAGCTGGAAAAGCGCGGCCTGGCCATCCTCGAGAAGACCGAGCAGATCACCGAGAGCCTGAGCAAGATGGTCGGGCCGGAAAACCAGAAGTCCATCATCGGCGCCTTCGACAGCATCGGCAAGGCGGCCGACGCCTATGCGGCGATCCCGCAAAAGCTCGAACCGACGTTCGACCGCCTGCCGGCGCTGACCGCAAAGCTCGACCGCAGCCTGACATCCTTCGACTCGGCCGCCGCCAGCGTCGACAAGACGGCCGACAGCTATAACGAGCTGGCCGTGCGCCTGCAGGGCAAGGACGGCCCGATCGAACGCCTGAACGGCGCCATCGGCTCGCTGCAAGGCGCAACCAGCGAACTCGAACTCGAGACGCTGCCGCACGTCGTGCAGATGACGGACGAGGCCAGAGGCGCGCTGCGCGCCGTGAAGCGCACCGCGACTTCGCTGTCCGACCGCCCGCAGAGCATCCTGTTCGGCGCCCCGAGCGCCCAGCCAGGCCCCGGCGAACCAGGCTTCGCGCCCCCGACCAAATGAGGACCACCGTGACCTTCCAACCGCTCCGCTTATTGGCCCATCCCCTGGCCGCGCTCGCTGCCGCTACCGTCCTGCTGGCGGGCTGCGCCAGCACCAGCAAGACCCAGGAGAGCGCGACCTATGACTTCGGCCCTGCCGCCTCCAGCGCCCAGCAGGCGCCGGCTGCGGCGCAGGGCAGCATCCCGGCCCTGGTGGTCATGGACGCCACCGGCCCGGCCGCCCTCGAAAACGAGCGCATGTATTACCGCCTGAATTACGCCGACGCGCTGCAGGCCCGCACCTATGCCAACAGCCGCTGGAGCAGCAATCCGCTGCAGATGGTGACCCAGCGCTTCAAGACCCGCCTGGCGCAATCCGGCATGAAGGTGCTGTCGGCCACCGATGCCTCGACCGGCGTGCCGATCCTGCGGGTGGAAGTGGACGACTTCGTGCACGGCTTCAGCGGCGTGAGCCAGAGCGAAGGCCAGCTGGTGCTGCGCGCCTCGCTGTTCAACGACCACCGCCTGGTCGACCAGCGTACCTTCAGCCGCAGCACGCCGGCGGGCAGTGCCGACGCACCGGGCGGCGCCCGTGCGCTCGCGGCCAGCACCGACGGGGTGGCGGCCGACATCCTGGCCTGGCTCGGGACCGTGAATACCCGCAAACAATGAGCAGGCCCGACGCCGCCCCCGATCTACGCGAACGCCCGCGCGAAGGACGCGGCTCGCCGATCGCGCGCGCGGCGCTGCTGGCCTACCTGCTCCTGATCATCTACGCCAGCTGGTACCCGTTTACGGGCTGGCGCAACAGCGGCGTGCCCCTGCTGACCTTCCTGAACCTGGTGCGGCCGCGCTACTGGACCGGGTTCGACGTCTCGGTGAACATCGTCGGCTACATCCCCTTCGGCGTGCTGCTGGTGCTGTCGGTCTACCCGCGCGTGCGCGGCCTGTGGGCGGTGCTGTTGGCCAGCCTCGGCGGCATCCTGGTCTCGGGCACGATGGAAGTGGTACAGAACTTCCTGCCCAGCCGCGTACCGTCGAACCTCGACCTGGTCACGAATGCCGGCGGCTGCATGGTGGGCGCGGTGCTGGGCGCCTGGTGGGCACGCAGCCTGCTCGACCAGAGCCGCCTGTTCCAGCTGCGGCGCCGCTGGTTCGCCTCGTATGCAAGCCAGGGCCTGGTGCTGGTCGCCTTGTGGCCGCTGGCGCAGCTCTACCCGCAAAGCTATTTGTTCGGGCATGGCCAGGTACTGCCTTTGATTTCGGGCTGGCTGTCGAAATGGTTCGATACCGACATCGACCTGGTCGGCATGCTGCGCCCCGGGGTCACCATGACGGTGGAGCAGTACTGGCTGTCGGAAACCATCATCACGGCCTGCGGCATGACCGGCGCCGTGCTCACCCTGATGTGCCTGGTGCGCCGCAACGCGCCGCGCTACCTGCTGATGGTGATCTTCCTTGCCACCGCGTTGCTGTTCAAGACCATGTCGAGCTCGCTGCTATTCCGGCCCGATAACGCCTTCGTGTGGGTAACGCCAGGGGCCGAGGGCGGCTTCATCATCGGCCTGATCATGCTGTCTGGCCTGGTGTTCGCGCCGCAGGTGGCGCAGCGCCGGCTGGCGGTGGTGACCCTGGTGCTGAGCCTCATCGTCGTGAACACGATCCCGGTGAACCCGTATTTCGTGTCCACGCTGCAGGGCTGGGTGCAGGGCAAGTTCCTGAACTTCAATGGTGCGGCCCAGTTCCTGGCACTGCTGTGGCCCTTCTTTGCGCTGTGGTTCCTGCTGCTGCCTTCGCATAAGCTGAACCGGCAGGAGCCGCGACCCACTACTCCCGGCTCAAGCCCCGGTGCCGATGCCGTATGATTGTGCCTTGGCGCATGGCGCCGGCTTTCCATGGAAGAGAACGACATGAACGACACGAACCACCTGAACGAAGCGCGCGACCCCAGCGTCCCGGGCGACGAAAAACGCCCCTTCTACCAGTACCATGTCTTTTTCTGCATGAACGAGCGCGAAGGCAAGGATGCCCGCCAGAGCTGCGGCAAATGCGGCTCCGAGAAAGCCCAGAAGCATGCCAAGAAGCGCATCAAGGAACTCGGGCTGAATGCCCCGGGCAAGGTACGCATCAACCAGGCCGGCTGCCTCGAGCGCTGCGAAGAAGGCCCGGTGGTCGTGGTCTACCCGGAAGGCACCTGGTACACCTATGTCGACAATGCCGACATCGACGACATCATCGACACCCACCTGGTGGGCGGCAAGGTCGTGGAACGCCTGAAAATCTGATTATCCAAGCAAGTTAAAACACGCATGAACAAGTATTCGCACAAGTTTACCCTCGACGGCCACGCCGGCAAGATGCAGTGCATCCTCGATTTGCCGGAAGCCGCGCCGCGCGGCATCGCGCTGGTCGCGCACCCGCACCCGCTGTATGGCGGCACCATGGAAAACAAGGTGGCCCAGACCCTGGCGCGCACCTTCGTCACCCTCGGCTACGCCACCGCGCGCTTCAACTTCCGCGGCGTGGGCGAGTCGGAAGGCGTGCATGACGACGGCCGCGGCGAGGTGGACGACATGGACATCATGTACAAGCACATGGTCGAACAATACCCCGGCCTGCCGGTGGCCCTGTGCGGCTTCTCGTTCGGCACCTTCGTGCAGGCCCAGTTCCAGCAGCGCCTGATTGCGGAAGGTCGTCCGGCCGAGCGACTGGTGCTGGTCGGTACCGCGGCCGGCAAATGGCCAATGCCGCCCGTGCCTGCGGACACCATCCTGATCCACGGCGAGCTTGACGACACGATCACGCTGCAGGAAGTCTTCGACTGGGCGCGCCCGCTCGACATCCCGGTGACGGTCATTCCCGGCGCCGACCACTTCTTCCACCGCAAGCTCGGCCACATTAAAAATCTTGTCGTAGAAATGTGGCGGCGTGACATTTGATGCCCTCCCTGTGCAATAATTAGTCTCTTTTTCCAAGGCAATACTGCCAGTTGCCTGCGCATTAGCACGCGTTACCATCTTTTTATTAACGAATACATTCCCATGAAAAAACTGTTCGCGGCCCTGGCCGCCAGCCTGCTGATGGCTTCGGCCAGCGCGCAGACCATTCCGGCGCCATCCATCGCAGCCAAGTCGTGGCTGCTGCTCGATGCCACCAGCGGCCAGGTGATCGCGGCGCAGGACCAGAACGCCCGCATCGAACCGGCCTCGCTGACCAAGGTGATGACGGCCTACGTGACCTTCGGCGCCATCCGCGACAAGAAGCTCGCGCTGAACACCATGGTCAATGTCTCGACCCGCGCATGGAAGGTCGATGCCAGCAGCTCGAAGATGTTCATCGACCCGGCCACCCCGGTCTCGGTCGACGACCTGCTGCACGGCCTGATGATCCAGTCGGGTAACGACGCGGCAGTGGCCCTGGCCGAAGCCGTGGCCGGCGACGAAGGCACCTTCGTGACGCTGATGAACCGCGAAGCCGAGCGCCTGGGCATGAAGAACACCCGCTGGGCCAACCCGCATGGCCTGCCGGATGCGAACAACTACTCGACCGCCTACGACCTGTCGGTGATGGCCGCGAGCGTGATCCGCGATTTCCCGCAGTTCTACAAGATCGACTCGATCAAGCAGTTCACCTACAACAAGATCACCCAGCAGAACCGCAACCGCCTGCTGTGGCTGGACCCGACCGTGGACGGCATGAAGACCGGCCACACCGATTCCTCGGGCTACAGCATGATCGCCTCGGCGCGCCGCCCGAACGGCAACGCCGGACAGCGCCGCCTGATCTCGGTGGTGCTGGGCACGACCTCGGATGCGGTGCGCACCCAGGAAAGCCAGAAGCTGCTGAACTGGGGCTTCCAGAATTTCGACACCGTCAAGCTGTACGCGAAAGGCCAGGCCGTGGCGACGCCGCCGGTGTGGAAGGGTTCGCAGTCGACCGTGAAGATCGGCTTCAACCGCGACGTGCTGGTGACCGTGCCGAAGGGCGTGGCGTCGAAGATGAAGCCGGTCCTGGAACGCAAGGACCCGCTGATGGCGCCCCTGGCCCGCAACGGCCAGGTCGGCACGCTCAAGATGACGGTCGACGGCAAGCCGCTGATCGCGCTGCCGGTGGTGGCGCTGGAAGAAGTGCCGGAAGCGAGCATCTTCGGGCGCGCCTGGGATTCGATGCGCCTCTGGATGCAGTAATCCTTTACCGCGCATGTTTGAGAGCCCGTCCGTGCGCAAGCCGGGCGGGCTTTTTGTTGATCCCCGCACCGCTATAATCGAACCATCAATTCCACAGGACTCACCATGACCCAGCAACACTCCGCCGACCTGCACTGCCCGCGCACCAGCACGCGCGAAGGCGGCCCTGAACTGTCGCGCATCGTGGCCGGCATGTGGCGCATGAACGAATGGGGCATGTCGCCCGACGCCCACCTGGCCTTCATCGAGCAATGCCTCGCGCTCGGCGTCACCACCTTCGACCACGCCGACATCTATGGCGACTACGGCGTCGAGACCACCTTCGGCGAAGCCTTGCGCGCCCAGCCTTCGCTGCGCGATCGCATCGAGCTGGTGAGCAAGTGCGGCATCAAGCTGGTGTCGTCGAAGCGCCCGGAGCACGGCATCCAGCACTACGACACCACCGCCACCCACATCATCGCCTCGGCCGAGGAATCGCTGCGCCAGCTGGGTACCGACTACCTCGACCTGCTGCTGATCCACCGCCCGGATCCGCTGATGGACTTCGACGAAGTCGCCGAAGCCTTCGTGCGCCTGAAAGAGGCCGGCAAAGTGAAGCATTTCGGCGTGTCGAACTTCACGCGCCACCAGTTCGAATGCCTGAACCGGCGCGTGCCGCTGGCCACCAACCAGGTCGAGTTCTCGCCGATGGAAACCAGGCCGATGTTCGACGAGACCTTCGACGGCCTGCAAGACCTGCGCATCGCGCCGATGATCTGGTCGCCGCTGGGCGGCGGGCGCCTGTTCACCTCGAACGATGCGAATGCCGCCGCCGTGCGCACCGTGATCGACGAGGTCTCGGCCCGCATGGGATGGCCGCTCGCCAGCGTGCTGTTCGCATGGATCATGGCGCTGCCGAGCCGCCCGGTCCCGCTGACCGGAACCAAGCGCATCGAAGCGATCCGCGAAGCCGTGCTGGGCACCACCTTCACCCTGGCGCGCGATGACTGGTTCCGCATCCTGCGCGCCGCGCGCGGGCACGAAGTCGCCTGAGCATGGCCGACGGCCAGCTCAAGATCGTCGAGGGCAGCGCCCTGACCGGGCAGCAGAAGAAGGACTTGCTGAACCGGCTGGCGCGCATCGAGGGCCAGCTGCGCGGCGTGCAGAAGCTGGTCGCGCTGGCGGCGGAACCATCGGACGTGGATGCCGTGGCCCAGCAGATGGCGGCGGCGCGCAAGGCACTCGACCGCTCGTTCGTGCAGCTGCTGGCGGGGGCGATCCAGACCCAGGCCGGCAATGCGGCTGATGTGGAGGAAGCGCGGGCCAGTGCGGCGCACCTGGCCGCGATGCTGGACAGGTTTGCGTAAGAGCTACTACCGGATTAGTCGTACCGTAGGGTGGGCGTAAAACAATGCACTTGACTGTTTTCCCTGCCCGCGCGTTCAGCCAGTGGGTGAATAGCCGCGCGGGCAGCATTACCGTGATTTGAACGCGCGGGCGGGAGACCCGCCCACCCTACGTCAATCCTCATACACCTTGGGCGGCGCAATCCCGCGCCAGCCCGTCCACCACGCGATATTCAGCAGCAGCGTCGATCGGACGTGGATGCCGTGGCCCAGCAGATGGCGGCGGCGCGCAAGGCACTCGACCGCTCGTTCGTGCAGCTGCTGGCGGGGGCGATCCAGACCCAGGCCGGCAATGCGGCCGATGTGGAGGAGGCGCGGGCCAGTGCGGCGCACCTGGCGGCGATGCTGGACAGGTTTGCATAACGCCTAGGTGACGAATTGACGCCTGAACGGTTCGCGTGAATCCACGATGCTGGATTGACCACAGACCCGTAGGGTGGGCAGATTCTGCCCACGCGTCCAACCAGGGGATGAATAGCCGCGCTGGCAGCATTACCGTAATTTGAACGCGCGGGCGTCCGTAATTCCGGGCATTGCCCGAAATTTCCCCGCCCACCCTACGTCAGTCCTCGTAGACCTTCGGCGGGGCAATCCCGCGCCAGCCCGTGCGCCACGCGATATTCAGCAGCAGCGTCGCCCCGATATACAGCAGGAAGAACAGCACGAAGAAGCGCGTCTGCAGCACCGCCAGCAGCACCGCGCACACGGCCAGCAGCGCCAGCATGACCTTGCCGCGCGGGTGCTTCGAGCTCGGGAAGCGGATGGTCGACACCATCAGGGTGCCAACACCGACCATCAGCGCCATCAGCGCGAAGCACTGCGCCATGCTGGTGAGCGGATCGGGCCAGGCCACCACCACCGAGGCCACGCAAGCCGCGCCGGCCGTGATCGGCATACCGACGAAGTAACGCGGATCAGTGCGGCCGACGCTGATGTTGAAGCGGGCCAGGCGCAGCGCACCGCAGGTGACGAAAATGAAACAGGCCAGGCCGCCCATGCGCACCAGGGTCGGATGCGCCATGTTCATTTGCGCGAATCCATAGCAATACAGCAGCAGGCCGGGGGCGCAGCCGAAGTTCATGACGTCGGCGATCGAATCGAGCTGCATGCCGAAGCTAGATTGGGTGTTGGTGGCACGCGCCACGAAGCCATCGAGCGCATCGAACACGCCGGCCAGCACCAGCAGGATCGCCGCCAGGCGGTAGTCGTCCGGGTCGCCCACGTGTGCGTTGTCCACCGAGATGACGATGCTGCCGAAGCCGCAGGCGATCGACAGCAGCGTGACGAAACTGGGCAGGGCGAACTTGGCACGCGCAAGGCGCTGCTGGTTGGATGGTTTCAATTGACTGCTCGACAAGGAAATGGTTGCCCTATTCTACAGGGAGCGAAATAAGCTGGTCCCGCACAACAGCCATCGCGGGCACCGGCCAGGGTTTTACTCTAGAATATCGCTTCGTTTTCGAGTATTGACAGGAGTTGCAATATGAGCTATATGCCCCGCCGTTCTCTCATCGCCGCATTCGTGGCAGCCCTGAGCCTGACTGCATGCGGAGGTGGGAGCAGCGACAGCCCCAGTCCCGTCGCCGCTACGCCAGAAGCCATCGCTCCAGTAACCGGTACCGGAACGGGAGGTGGCACCGGCAGCTTCGCGCCAGATGCGAATGCCCCGGTGCAAACGAACAATATCGCGCTCGATGGCCGCAACTGGATCAACTACCGCCGCACCCAGGCCGGGGTGCCGGTCGTGACCGAGAACGCGCAGATCAACAATGCGGCGCTCGGCCACTCCGAATACCTGCGCACCAATAACCTCATGAGCCACGACCAAGTCGCAGGCAGGCCAGGCTTCACCGGCGCGACGCTGCGCGAGCGCCTGAGTGCCGCCGGCTATACCATTCCCGCATCGGGCTATGCCTATGGCGAAGTCATTTCCGGCAGCACCAACGGCAATGGTTTCTTCATGGCCGAAGAATTGATCACGGCGATTTACCACCGCTTCGTGATGTTCGAGCCGAAGTTCCGCGAGATCGGTACCGGCGCGGCCACCTCGTCCAGCCGCTACAGCTATTTCACGGCCGACTTCACGACCCGCGACGGCTTCGGCCCCGGCATCGGCGCCAATGCGGTCGTCACCTGGCCGTTCGGCGGGCAAGCCGGGGTCACTCCGAATTTCCTGAGCGACAGCGAGGAACCCGATCCGGTCGCCAACATCAATGAAGTCGGCTACCCGGTCAGCGTGCATGCGAACATCGACGCGCAGGTAGCGATGCAGGCCTTCACCGTGCGTCCGCGCGGCGGCGCCAACCTGCAGGTGCAGGTGGTGTATCCGACGGGCGCCCGTACCGCGGTCGCGATTGTCCCGCTGGCGCCGCTCAAGGCCAATACCACCTATGAGGCCAGCTTCAGTGGCACAGTGAACGGCGCCCCGGTCACCCGGGACTGGTCGTTCACGACGCGGTGAGCGCGCCCTCTTCTTCAGGCAAAACCGAGGGCCTTGAGCATCGCGACCAGGCGGCCGCTGATGCTCAGGGCCCGGCCCTAGACTACCGCGCCGGGCTCGAACGCCTGATGGGCGACCAAGCGATGTACCTGCGCGTCCTCACCCGTTTCCATCTTGATTACCGCGACAATGCGGCGCGCCTGCGCGAGGCGCTCGGCGCCGGCGACCTGCCGCTGGCGCAGCGCATCGCGCACACGCTCAAGGGTGCGGCAGCCATGATCGAAGCACGCCCCCTGCGCCGGCTCGCTGCCGACGTCGAACAGGAACTGCGCGCAGGCGCCGGCGCCGATCCGCGGCTGGTCGAGCACCTGGGCCGCGAGTTGGCGCGCGTGATGGCGCAACTCGATGCGCTGCTGCAGTGTCCTGCGCAGGCGGGTACGGAAGCGGTGACGGAACCAGAAGAAGGATTGGAGGAAGCGCCCCTGGATGCGCCGGTGAGCGGGTCGGATATGGCGCGCCTGTGCGAGATGCTCGACACCGGCGACAGCGCAGCGCAGGACTTCATCGAGGAACAGGGCGGCGGCCTGCGCACCCTGCTGGGTGCGGCGCGCATGACGGAATTGCAGGCGGCGATGGCCGCCTTCGATTTCGAAGAGGCGCTGCATGTGCTGCGCCCCGGGTACGGACACTAGCCATACCCAAATTTTCAGCGGGTGAACTCCGCTTCCTCGTCGAACGCATCGGCGCAGGATTTGCCGCAGAACCGGCGTACGCTGTCGAGCGGTTTCTCGCAATACCAGCACGATCCCTTTGCAGGCAAGCTCAGTCGCGTCGGCATGGCCGTCGCAACCGCGGCAAGCACTGGCTCGGTTGCCAGCCCGTTGTCCGGAAAACTTTCCTGTGTCGTTTCCACGATCCACCCCCTGCAACAGACTGAAGTTCAACCCAGATTACTTCAGCGGAACATCATGCCAATGAGAAACCTCAACCCCAGACCGTGGAGGGCACGCGCCTAGGCAGTTCAACCCGTATCAGTGTGCGCTCAACGCGTTGGCTCTGCAATCGCGGGATGGGGGCTGCCAACCAATGCGGCATGGGTGCAACATTTCTCCAACGCCTGACGTCGCAGTACGCGAAAATAATATCGCATTGCTAATTTGCTTGTAGGCGCACAAAGGTGGGCGTGGCGAAATCGCTACTTCGCCGGCTCCAGCGTCACCAGCAAGCCAGAGCGTGTGGTTTCAATGCGTGTTGGGACGAACTGGACGCCCGCATAGCGCAGGTCCTGCATGTCGAAGCTGTAGACGGGCACGTCGCGCACGACCGTGTCGATCAGGGTGTTCGCCACCCGCGTGAGCTGGCGCTCGGCTTCCGGATTGGCGCCCAGCACCAGCCGGTCGACGCGCGGCTCGGCCATCATGACGGCGGCGCGGCCCGGATCGACATACAAGCGGCCCGAGAATGACAGGCTGCCGCTCCAGGCATTGCTGGCGAACGGCGGCGACACCGAGGCTTCCAGCGCCAGCGCAACCCGGTCGGCTTCCGGCTGCAGCGACAGCATCGGGCGCGACAGGCGGATGTCGAAGATTTGCATCAGGCGGTTGTTGACCGGGAAGCGGCGCTCGAGGCCGGCCTGCAGCTTGTGCAGCGGGATTTCGACCTTGCGCGGGCCGCTGAGGCTGGCGCAGGAGGCCAGCAGGCTGGCCAGGAACATGACGCTGCCAAACCTGGCCAGGGTGGGTAGTGGAAGCGGTGGCAAGCGCATCGTGGCAGTCCCGTGGTGGATGAGGCACCAGCCTAGCACGACTGTGCCTGCCGGCCCGGGACGATAACCGGGCAGAACACCAGCACCGCCCATGCTCACCTCACAGCCACATGCCTCCCGATACCTCGACGCGCTGCCCGGTCATCCAGCCGTTGCCCTCGTCCAGCAAGGCAGCCGCGGCGGCGCCGATATCGTCGGGCAGGCCGGCGCGTCCCAGTGCCGTCTGGCTGGTGACGAAGGCATTGAGTTGCGCATTGTCGCGCACCATGCCGCCATTGAAATCGGTTTCGATGGCGCCGGGCGCCAGCACGTTCACCGTGATGCGCCGCTGCGCCAGTTCGCGCGCCTGGTAGCGGGTCAGTACTTCCACCCCGCCCTTGGCCAGTGCGTAGGCCGAGGCGCCGGCGATGGAAAAGCGCGCCAGGCCGCTCGACACGTTCAGGATGCGGCCACCGTCCGCCATCAGGGGCAGCAGCGCCTGGGTCAGGAAGAAGGCCGATTTCAGGTGGATGGCGATCATGCTGTCGAACTGTTCCTCGGTGGTGTCGAGGTAGGCCGCATGCAGCCCGCTGCCGGCATTGTTGACCAGGATATCGAAACGCTCGCGCTGCCAGGTAGCCGCCAAGGCTGCGCGGACCCGGCCGGCGAAGGCCGGGAAGGCGCGGCTGTCGGCGACGTCGAGCGGCAGGGCGATCGCCTGCCAGCCCAGGGCGCGCAATGCGTCCACGGTGTCGGCTGCTGCGTCGGCATTGTGCTGGTAGGTGAGGATGGCATCGGTGCCGCGCGCGGCAAGATGGGTGGCGATGTTCCGGCCGAGGCCGCGGCTGGCGCCGGTGATAAGGGCTATACGCTGGGTCATGCTGGTCTCCTGGGTGACTGCTCAATGGAAGACCCAGTATATTTTTCATCCCAGCTGAAATAAACTAGCCATCCCTGCTTGGACTTTGCAGAAAGCACGAATAATCCATGAACGATATCGACGCCATTGCCGTCTTCCTCAAGGTGGCCGAACTGGGCAGCTTCAGCGGCGCCGCGCGCCAGCTCGGCATGCCGAATGCCACCGTCTCGGCCGCGGTGAGCGAGCTCGAACAAGACCTGGGCACCCGCCTGCTGCAGCGGACCACGCGCCGGGTGCAGATGACGCAGGAAGGCGAAGCATTCTTTGGCCGCAGCCGCGAGGTACTGGAACAGGTCGAATCCCTGCGCGGCATGTTCCGCTCGGGCGGCGTCGACGTCACCGGTCGCCTGCGGGTGGACATGCCGGTCGGCCTGGCGACCGACCTGGTGCTGCCGCACCTGGACACATTCATGGCGCGCCATCCGCAATTGCTGGTCGACCTGGGCAGCGCCGACCGGCGTGTCGACGTGGTGCGCGATGGCTATGACTGCGTGCTGCGCGTCGGGACCTTATCCGATTCCAACCTGGTGGCGCGCCACCTCGGCGACTTCCGGCTGATTAACTGCGCCAGTCCCGCCTACCTCGCGCGGCACGGCCAGCCAAACAACCTGGACGACCTGGCCCGGCACCGGCTGGTGCACTACGACAGCGCCCTGGCCGGCAGCGCGCCGTGCTGGGAATGGCTTGATGGCGAAGAGACGCGGCGACTGCCCATGCCCGGCGCCCTCACCGTCAACAGCACCGCCGCCTACCGCGCCGCCTGCCTGGCCGGGCTCGGGATCATCCAGGCGCCGGAAGCCGGCCTGCGCCCCCTGCTGGCGGAGGGCCGGCTGGTCGAGGTGCTGCCGCAGTGGCCCGCAGCACCGATGCCGCTGTCCTTCCTGTACCCGTCGCGCCGCCACGTACCGGCGCGCACGCGGCTCTTCATGGACTGGGTGGCGGAGCTGCTGGCGCCCTGGCTGTGAGCCTGGCGCTTATTTGCCGATACAAAAGCGGCTGAAGATCACGCCCAGCAAATCGTCCGGCGTGAACTGGCCGGTGATGCTCGATAACTGCTCCTGCGCCAGCCGCAGTTCTTCGGCGAACAGGTCGAGCGACTGGTCGTCTTGCGCGGCGTGCTGGCTTGCCATGTCGAGGTGCTCGCGGGCGGCGCGCAGCGCGATCAGGTGGCGTTCGCGCGCCAGGTAGAGAGATTCGCCGGTCTGCTGCCAGCCGGCGATGCGCAGCAGTTCGGTGCGCAGCAGGTCGATCCCAAGATGCGCGTTGGCCGACAGGTAGAGGTGCACTGCGTCCTGCGCCACGTCGATTGACGGCTGGTGGCCCGACAGGTCGATCTTGTTCCAGATGCGCACCACCGGCACGCCCTCGGGGAAGGCCGCGACGATCTCCTCGTCGGCGGCGCTCGGGCCGCGGCTGGCGTCCAGCAGGTGCAGGATCACGTCGGCCTTGCCGACCTCTCCCCAGGTGCGCTCGATGCCGATGCGCTCGACCACGTCGATTCCTTCATCGGTGCGGATGCCCGCGGTGTCGATGATGTTGAGCGGGATGCCTTCGATCTGGATGGTCTCGGTGACCTTGTCGCGCGTAGTGCCGGCGATCGGCGTGACGATGGCCACGTCGGCGCCGGCCAGGGCATTGAGCAGCGACGATTTGCCGACGTTCGGCTGGCCCACCAGCACCACGTTCAGTCCCTCGCGCAGCAGCGCGCCTTGCGCCGCCTGGCGAAACACGTTTTCCAGCGAGTCGACGATGGTGGCCAGCTGGCCGCGCGCGTTCGATTTTTCCAGGAAGTCGATTTCTTCTTCGGGGAAGTCGAGGGTCGCCTCGACCAGCATGCGTAAATTCGTGGTCTGGTCGACCAGCTTGTGCACCACCTGCGAGAAGACGCCCGACAGCGATTGCGAGGCCGATTTGGCGGCGGCTTCGGTGGAAGCGTCGATCAGGTCGGCCACCGCCTCGGCCTGGGCCAGGTCCAGCTTGTCGTTCAGGAAGGCGCGGCGCGTGAATTCGCCCGGTTCGGCCAGGCGCAAGCCCAGCGCGCTGCCTGCTTCCAGCACGCGCGCGAGCAGCATCTGCAGCACGACCGGGCCGCCGTGGCCCTGCAGCTCCAGCACGTCCTCGCCGGTGTACGAATGCGGCCCCTTGAAATGCAGGGCCAGGCCCTGGTCGATCACGTCGCCGTTGGCGGCCTTGAACGAGATGTAGGTGGCGTGGCGCGGGGCCAGTTTCACGCCGGGGAACAGGGCGTCGATCAGGGCGCCAAGCGACTTGCCGGAGGCGCGCACGACGCCGATGCCGCCGCGGCCGGGGGCGGTGGCAATGGCGGCGATGGGGGAGGTGTCGAGTTTCATGGGGGGATTGTAAGGGATAGGTGGTGCAAGGGGCAGTGGTGGGGTGCGTGCAAACTTGGGGGGAACAATGCCAGTGGCATTGTTCCCGCCTAGGCGGGAACCCAATTTAGTAGCGCAGCCACGAAAAGAAAAAAGCCCGCGACACGCGCGGGCTTTCCATGAAAACGAACTGCTTACTTGCTTGCTGGCGCGTTCTCGAACTTCTTGGTAATCACCCACTGCTGCGCGATCGACAGGATGTTGTTGACCACCCAGTACAGCACCAGTCCCGATGGGAAGAAGAAGAAGATCACCGAGAATGCCAGTGGCATGAACAGCATCATCTTGGCCTGCACCGGATCGGTCGGCTGCGGGTTCAGCTTGGTGGTGATGAACATCGACACCGCGTAGATGACCGGCAGGATGTACAGCGGGTCTGGCTGCGTCAGGTCCTGGATCCACAGGATCCATGGCGCGCCGCGCATTTCGACCGACGACTGCAGCACCCAGTACAGGGCGAAGAAGACCGGCATCTGCACCAGGATCGGCAGGCAGCCGCCCAGCGGGTTGATCTTCTCGGTCTTGTACAGCTCCATGGTGGCCTGCTGCATCTTCTGCGGGTCGGCTTTGTAGCGCTCGCGGATCGCCTGCATCTTCGGCGTCACCACGCGCATCTTCGCCATGCTGCGGTAGCCGGCGGCCGACAGCGGGAAGAAGGCCAGCTTGATCAGCACGGTCAGCGCGACGATGGTCCAGCCCCAGTTACCCAGCAGCGAGTACAGGTGGTCCATGACCCAGAAGATCGGCTTGGCGATGATGGTCAGCACGCCGTAGTCCTTGACCAGTTCCAGGCCAGGGGCGATGGTTTCCAGGGTCTTCTCGTCCTGCGGGCCCGAATACAGGCGGCTGTCGGTCGACACGGTGGCGCCGGGCGCCACGGTACCCAGCGGCTGGACGGTGCCGATCGCGTACAGGTTGGTGGCGATCTTCTTGGTGAAGATGTCGCGCTGCGACTTGTCGGCCGGGATGAAGGCCGAGACGAAGAAGTGCTGCGAGATCGCGACCCAGCCGTTGTTCGACTTGGTGGCGTGCTGCACGCTGCCGTCTTCGATGTCTTCGAACAGCAGCTTCTGGTACTTCTCGCCTTCGGTGTACATGGTCGGGCCGGTATAGCTCGACATGAACCACGAATCGTTGGCTGGCTTGTTGCCGTCGTGCTGCAGCTGCAGGTAGAGCGACGGCTGGACCGGTGCGGTCGACAGGTTGGTCACGTCATGGCGCACGCCGATGGTGTAGTCGCCCTTGCGGAAGGTGAAGGTCTTGGTCAGGCGCACACCGCCCTGCTCCGCATCCATCACCAGCTGCACGGTGCCGCTGGCGTCCAGCGACCGCGCGCCCGGACGGGCCACGAACGGGGTCTGGTGGTTCGGCAGCACGCCGGCCGCGGTAGTGCCGATCAAGCCGGTCTGGCCCAGGTAAGTGTTCGGGCCACCCACGTTGAACAGCACCTTGTTCCTGGTCTTGTCGGTGTCGTCCGCGAACTTCAGCAGCTCGAGGCGCTTGATGACGCCGCCGAGGGTGTCGATGTCCACTTTCACCACGTCGGTGGTGATGGTGATGCGCTGGGTCGATGGCGCAACCGGCGCGACCGGCGCGACCGGGATCGCCCCCGGTGTGCCCGGCACGGCGGCACTGCCCGCAGCGGCTGCTGCTGGCACGTCATTCGGCTTGGCTTGCTGCTGCGCGACCTGGGCGGCCGGCGATGCTGCCGAGAACAGCGACTGCTTCCCGTTGGCCACCATCCAGTTGTTCCAGAGAACAATCAGGGAAATGGCGAACACGATCCACAGGACGGTACGTTTATTGAGTTCCATTTGGGTCTAGTCAGGAGTGGTTACAACCGCGAGCGGCTGGTGGGGAATGCTTTTGCTGGTCTTGCTGCACCGGTGGCACCAGGTCGACGCCGCCTTCATGCCACGGATGGCAGCGGCAGACGCGCCGTGCGGCCAGCAGCGAGCCGCGTGCGGCGCCATGGACGCGCAGCGCTTCGATCGCATAATTGGAGCAGGTCGGGTAGAAACGACATTTCTGCCCGAGCATCGGGGACAGCAGCAGCTGGTAGCCGCGAAGGAGGCAGACCAGCAGGGCTTTCATGGCGATGACGGTGCAGGGTTGGTCAGGCGCGGGCGCTGCGAGGCAAACAGGCGTGCGAGTTCGACCCGCAGCTCCGCCTTCAGGGCGCCAGTGGTGGCCGGACCGGCCTTGGTATTGACCGGGCGCGCCAGGCGCACGATGCAATCGAGTGCCTGCAGTTCGCTGGTGCGGAACAGTTCGCGCGTGATGCGCTTGATCGTATTACGGGTGACGGCGCGCGGTGCAAAACGCTTGGCCGCAACGACGCCCAGCCGCGCATGCGGCAGCGTGTTGGGACGGGTGTACAGCACGAAATGCGCAGTTTTTTGCGCCGGCCGCAAACGAAAAACGGATGAAAACTCATCCGTTTTAACGATACGCCGAACGCGCGCGAAGTCGTGCGAACCTTCGCCTGTCATGTCGACCGCGTCGATCTGCCAGCCAAAAGGCTTAGACAGCCAGGCGCTTGCGGCCCTTGGCGCGGCGGGCGTTCAGGACTGCACGGCCACCACGGGTAGCCATACGTGCGCGGAAGCCGTGCGTGCGCTTGCGACGGACGACGGAAGGTTGGTAAGTACGTTTCATGGTGGTCTCGCTTAAAGCAAAAGAAAGTGCAAAATCGGGTCTGACGTCGTGTCAGGATTCGTCGCCAATGACAGTTCGCAGTTGTTAAGCCAGCGTCACGCCACAGCAAATACTCATATCGTCCGGCCTGCGTCACGCTGACAAAGTCAGTTTGATGGGGTACACGGACGGGGAACCCTGAATTAGACTCGATTTCCGGTCCAGCTGTCAAGGAAGCTGTTGTTTCTGATGAGTTTTTGCGCATCCCTGCCGCGCGGCCCGCGGTGCCCACAAAACAGCGCCCCCGGTTGAAAATAGTGGGCGCAACCTGTGGATAACTTCGGCCGAGACAGGTAAAATAGCGTGTTACGTATCAATAAGCGAAGTATGGAAAATTTTTGGCAGTCCTGTTCGACGCAACTGGAACTCGAGCTGACGCCGCAGCAATACAGTGCGTGGATCAAATCACTGGTCGTCATCGATTACGAGGACGGCAAGCTGCGCATTGGCGCGCCGAACCGCTTCAAGCTCGACTGGGTCAAGACCCAGTTCGCCAAGCGCATCACCGAGCTCGCCTGCCAGTACTGGGAAGCGCCGGTGGAGGTGCAGTTCGTGCTCGACCCGAAGACCAACCCGCCGCGTAAACCTGTCGCGCCCGGTTCGTCGGAAGTGCCTGCCGGTAGTAATGGCGGCGGCAACGGCGGCGGCATGGTGCGCTCGATCGACCAGCCGAGCCAGGGCAACGTCAACATCGCCAACTCGCCCAAGCGCGAGCAGAGCCGGATCAACACCGACCTGACTTTCGACAGCTTCGTGACCGGTAAGGCCAACCAGCTGGCGCGCGCCGCCGCTATCCAGGTGGCCAACAACCCGGGCGTGTCGTACAACCCGCTGTTCTTCTACGGCGGCGTCGGCCTGGGTAAGACCCACCTGATCCATGCGATCGGCAACCAGGTGATGGCCGACAACCCGAACGCCCGCATCCGCTACATCCACGCCGAGCAGTACGTGCGCGACGTCGTCACCGCCTACCAGCGCAAGGGCTTCGACGACTTCAAGCATTACTACCATTCGCTCGACATGCTGCTGATCGACGATATCCAGTTCTTTGGCGGGAAGAGCCGCACGCAGGAAGAATTCTTCTATGCGTTCGAGGCGCTCATCGCGGCCAAGAAACAGATCATCATCACTTCGGATACCTATCCGAAGGAAATCACCGGCATGGACGACCGCCTGATCTCGCGCTTCGACTCCGGCCTGACGGTGGCGATCGAACCGCCGGAGCTGGAAATGCGCGTGGCGATTTTGCTGAAAAAAGCGCAATCCGAAGACGTGACGCTGTCGGACGACGTGGCCTTCTTCGTGGCCAAGCACCTGCGCTCGAACGTGCGCGAGCTCGAAGGCGCGCTGCGCAAGATCCTGGCCTACTCGCGCTTCCACGGCAAGGACATCACCATCGACGTGGTGAAGGAAGCCCTCAAGGACCTGCTGTCGGTGCAGAACCGCCAGATCTCGGTGGAGAACATCCAGAAGACGGTCGCGGACTTCTTCAACATCAAGGTCGCGGACATGTACTCCAAGCGGCGCCCGGCGAACATCGCCCGCCCGCGCCAGATCGCCATGTACCTGGCCAAGGAACTGACGCAAAAGAGCCTGCCCGAAATCGGCGAGCTGTTCGGCGGCCGCGACCACACCACCGTGCTGCATGCGGTGCGCAAGATCTCGGCCGACCGCCAGAAGAATGCCGAGTGCAACCATGAGCTGCACGTGCTGGAGCAGACCCTGAAGGGCTGATTTTCGTAGGGTGGGCGGGTCTCCCGCCCGCGCGTTCAATGGACGTATGCACATCAATACGTTGCCGTGGACCGCGGATGTGGTTTGAACGCGCGGTCGGCGGAGCCGACCACCCTACAATGCCGGTCAATCCGCAAAACGGATGCCGGCCGATGTCATGCAGGGAAGTTTGTGTTCTTCTGTAGCAATTGGCAAAATAGTGTTCAAGCAATAACCTGATCAATCAAACTGAGGATATCTATGCAACTGGTCAAAACCACCCGAGACACGCTTCTCCGGCCACTGCAGATCGTGAGCGGTATTGTCGAGCGTCGGCACACTATGCCGATTCTGGCCAATATCCTCATTCGCAAGGACGGCGAGAGCGTCTCGTTCCTCTCCACCGATACCGAAGTGCAGATCACCACGCTGGCCAACATCGGCTCGGGCGATGACGTGACCGGCACCACGGTGGCCGCGCGCAAGCTGCTGGACATCCTGCGCGCGCTGCCGGAATCGGGCGACGTCACGATGACGCTGCAGAACAAGCGCCTGGCTGTGCAAAGCGGCAAGTCGCGCTTCGCACTGCAAACCCTGGCCGCGGAAGAATTCCCGACCGTGTCGGTCGCCGACAGCTACAACGCCTCGGTCACCCTGCCGCAGAAGACGCTGAAGCACCTGTTCAACATGGTGCACTTCTCGATGGCCCAGCAGGACATCCGCTACTACCTGAACGGCCTGCTGCTGGTGCTGGACGGCCAGAACATCATCGCCGTGGCCACCGACGGCCACCGCCTGGCCTTCTGTCAGGTAGCCACCGAGCAGAGCTTCGAGCGCCAGGAAGTGATCATCCCGCGCAAGACCATCATCGAGCTGCAGCGCCTGCTGGAAGAAAGCGACGAAACCGTCCGCCTGGACATCGCCGCCTCGCAGGTAAAGCTCACCTTCGCCGACATCGAGCTGGTCTCGAAGCTGGTGGAGGGCAAGTTCCCTGACTACACCCGCGTGATCCCGAAGGGCTACAAGAACGAGTTCACGATGAGCCGCGACGAACTGCTGCGTTCGCTGCAGCGCGCCGCGATCATGACCAGCGACAAGTTCAAGGGCGTGCGCTGCATCATTGAGCCGGGCGTCATGAAGATCAGCTCGACCAATGCCGACCAGGAAGAAGCGGTCGAAGAAATCGAAATCGACTACGGCGGCGACTCGATCGACATCGGCTTCAACGTGACCTACCTGCTCGACGTGCTGAACAACCTGAAGTGCGACCAGATCAACATCGCCCTGGGCGACTCGAACTCGTCGGCGCTGATTTCGATTCCCGAGAATGGCGACTTCAAGTATGTCGTCATGCCGATGCGGATTTGATTGGTCGATCAGCGATCGTCACGGGGTCTTTAGTACCTAGTACTGTAGTACCCGATTAGCTACCACCGTCATCCCGGCGAAGGCCGGGATCCAAGTTTGCGAGATCATCAACGAACTTGGGTTCCGGCCTGCGCCGGAACGACGGGTTCAGGCGTTGCGGGCCAGGGTTGAAGCAAGCGTAGGTTCAAGCGCAGCAGCCCGACATCACGGCAGCCTGAATCACCCGTTATATAGAGAAAGCAGTCCATGTCCGAGAATACCCAAGCACAAACGTCCCCCGCTCCTCCAGCGGATGAATACGGCGCCGCCTCGATCCAGATCCTGGAAGGCCTGGAAGCGGTTCGCAAGCGGCCGGGCATGTACATTGGCGACACCTCGGACGGCACCGGCCTGCACCACCTGGTGTTCGAGGTGCTGGACAACTCGATCGACGAATCGCTCGCCGGCCACTGCACCGAAATCCACGTCACGATCCACGCCGACAACTCGATCTCGATCACCGACAACGGCCGCGGCATCCCGACTGGCGTCAAGATGGACGACAAGCACGAGCCGAAGCGTTCGGCGACCGAGATCGCCCTGACGGAATTGCACGCCGGCGGCAAGTTCAACCAGAACTCCTACAAGGTGTCGGGCGGCCTGCACGGCGTCGGCGTGTCGTGCGTGAACGCGCTGTCGAAGCTGCTGCGCGTGACCGTTCGTCAAAAAGGCAAAGTGCACCAGATGGAATTCGTGCGCGGCGTCCCGCAAGACCGCCTGATCGAAGTCGTCGACGGCTTTGAAACCTCTCCGATGAAGGTGATTGGCGAAACCGACAAGCGCGGCACCGAAGTGCACTTCTGGGCCGACGAGGAAATCTTCACCCACGTCGAATTCCACTACGAGATCCTGAGCAAGCGCATCCGCGAACTGTCGTTCCTGAACAATGGCGTGAACATCCGCCTGAGCGACCACCGCAACGGCAAGGAAGAAATCTTCGCTTTTGAGGGCGGCACCCGCGGCTTCGTGGAATACATCAACAAGACCAAGACCGTGCTGCACCCGACCGTGTTCCAGGCTACCGGCGACCGCATGTCGGACCAGAACACGAACATCTCGGTGGACGTGTCGATGCAGTGGAACGACGCCTACAACGAGCAGGTGCTGTGCTTCACGAACAACATCCCGCAGCGCGACGGCGGCACCCACCTGACCGGCCTGCGCGCGGCGATGACCCGCGTGATCAACAAGTACATCGACGAGCACGATTTCGCCAAGAAGGCGAAAGTGGAAATCTCGGGCGACGACATGCGCGAAGGCCTGACCTGCGTGCTGTCCGTCAAAGTGCCGGAGCCGAAGTTCTCGTCGCAGACCAAAGATAAACTGGTGTCCTCGGAAGTGCGCGGCCCGGTGGAAGAAATCGTCGCCAAGACGCTGACCGACTTCCTGGCCGAGAAGCCGAACGACGCCAAGATCATCTGCGGCAAGATCGTGGAAGCCGCGCGTGCGCGCGAAGCGGCACGCAAGGCGCGCGACCTGACCCGCCGCAAGGGCATCATGGACGGCCTGGGCCTGTCGTCGAAGCTGGCCGACTGCCAGGAACGCGACCCCGCGCTGGCCGAACTGTACATCGTCGAGGGTGACTCGGCAGGCGGCTCGGCCAAGCAGGGCCGCGACCGTAAATTCCAGGCGATTTTGCCGCTGCGCGGCAAGGTGCTGAACGTGGAAAAGGCGCGCTTCGAGAAGATGCTGTCGTCGGAGCAGATCACGACCCTGATCGCCACGCTCGGCACCAGCATCGGCCCGGACGAATTCAACGTCGACAAGCTGCGCTACCACCGAATCATCATCATGACCGATGCGGACGTCGACGGCGCCCACATCCGCACCCTGCTGCTGACGCTGTTCTACCGCCAGATGCCGCAGCTGGTGGAACGCGGCCACATCTACATTGCCCAGCCGCCGCTGTACAAGGTGAAGGCCGGCCGCGACGAGCGCTACCTGAAGGACGACGTCGAGGAAGCCAGCTACATGATGACGGTGGCGCTGAACGCCGCCTCGCTGATTCCGCGCGAAGGCGCCGACCCGATCACCGGCGACGCCCTGGGCGAACTGGTAAAACAGTACAACCTGGCCAACGCCATCATGATGCGCCTGACCCGCGTGATCGACCGCGCGGCGCTGACCGCCATCATGAGCGGCGTGACGCTGCAGATGGACACGCTGGAGAATTCAAGCGCCTCGGCCGAGGCCATGGAAGCGGCGATCAACGATCCGGCCGTGAAAGTGGTCGTGCGTTCGGACGAATTGAACGACAAGCACTCGCTGCGGATCGAGCGCATGCGCCACGGTAACGTGCAGGTGACCTCGATCGACGCCGACTTCGTGCTGAGCAACGACTACGCGGTGCTGGCCAATGCGGCAGCCACCTTCCAGGGCCTGATGGGCGAAGGCGCCATCATGCGCCGCGGCGAAGGCGACAAGATGAAGGAATTCGCCGTGCGCGAATTCCACGAAGCGATGATCTGGCTGCGTGAAGAAGCCGAGCGCGGCGTGTCGAAACAGCGCTACAAAGGGCTGGGCGAGATGAATCCGGAGCAGCTGTGGGAAACCACGATGGACCCGACCGTGCGCCGTTTGCTGCGGGTGCAGATCGAGGATGCGATTGCGGCGGACCAGATCTTCACTACCCTGATGGGTGACGAGGTTGAACCGCGCAGGAACTTCATCGAGAGCAATGCACTGCGCGCGGGGAATATCGACGTCTGACGATGGCAGCCGGCGCCGGCATCCCGGCACCGGCTCTACCAGCTGGTTCGATCGTTCCTGCTTGCCCGCCGGCGTCAAGATCGGCGGGATCTCCGCGCCTGGCAAAGGGTTGTCAATGTGAGTGCTGCGTTCTTCACCCGGCCCGACCCCAGGCGAATGAGCGCCGCGGTGGTGCTTTCCCTGCTGGCGCACGTGCTGTTGCTGAGCATGACCCTGGGTCGCAACGGTGCCGGCCTGCCCGGCCTTCAGTTTCCCTGGAAAGAACGGCGCCTCGGGGCGAATGATTTGCAGGTGCTGCTGGAGCCGGGGCGGCCCGCTGCTTCAACAGCGGCTGCTTTGCCGCCGGCAGCCGTGGCCGATACGGCGCCTGTCGATGTTCCCAAGCCTGCAGCGGCAAGTACGCCCCTGCCCAGGGCCGTTCCACCTCCCGTCATCAAGCAAAGCGAAGCCACTGGCGTTTCGTTCTCACCTCCTCCCTTCGAACCTGCCCCCTTGCCAGCGCCCGCACCGGCGCCTGCCAGTATTCCTGCCGTCGTCCAGGCGCCTGCCGCTGCGGCAATCGTTCCACCTGATGTGAAGCCGCCGATTGCAGCGGACGCGCCACCCGTGCGTGCGCCCGCCAAACCGGATAGCGTCGCGCCGAAGCAGATCGAACAGGAAGCGCGGGAACAGGCGCTGGCGCAGGCCCGGCTCGAGCAGGAAAAGCAGACTGCGCAACAGCTGCGGCAGGCGGAACTGGCGGCAGAAGCGCAGCGTGAAGCGGCGCGTCAGGAACAACGACGACTGGATGCCGTGCGTGCCGAGCAGATAGCCAGGAACGAGGCTGTACGCATCGAGGCCGAACGCCAGGAGCTCGCACGGCAGCGGCAGGAACAGGCGAAGCAAGACGTTGCGCGAGAAGAGCTTGCCCTTGCGGAGGCCGCGCGGCAGGAACGCGCACGCCAGGAGCAGGCGCAGCGTGAGCGCGCCGAGCAGGAAGCGAAGCAGGCGCAGGCGCGGCAGGAGGCGGCGCGGCAGGCACAGGCAAGGCAGGAGCAGGCACAGAAGGAACGTGCCGAGCAGGACGCGAAACTGGCGCAGGCGCGCCAGGACGCGGCCAAGCAAGAGGCGGTGAAGCAGGATCAGGTGCAGCGGGAACGTGCCGAGCAGGAGGCCAAGCGCGAGGAGCGCTTGCGCGCGATTGCGAACCAGCTCAAACAGGAGGCGGCGCAGCCCACGACAAGCGGTATGCGCCGGGGCTGGCTGTTTGGACGTGGCGACCCGAATGCCGACCTGGTGCTCTACGCGGAAAACCTGCGCCGGAAAATCGAATTGAACATGACCCTGGACATGGTGCGCGACGTGGCGAAACAGCGTCACACCCAACCGATCGTAACGATGGCGATTCGTGCCGATGGCTCCGTGGAGAAGGTGACCTTCGTGGTTTCCAGCGGCGTGGCGGCCATCGATGAAGCGATACGCAAGGTCGTAGCCGGCCAAGCGCCTTACGGCGCATTTCCGCCTGCGCTAGCGCGGCAGTATGACGTGATTGAAATTCGCCGTACCTGGGTGTTCGATACCGCGATTCGGCTGCAGTGAGGACGCAAGCTGTGAAGCCACCTCGCCTCACCAGCTGCTGCTCGCTGGAGGCGACTCGATACCCTCCTCGAACTCGTTCAAGCGCTTCATCACGGCTTGATTCTTGGCGTACTTGCGCTTTAACTTGACGAGTTTCTTGTCGGTGCCTGTACAGAGCTTACGGATCTCGCGTTCGAATTCCTTCATTCGCTGCTGGTCCGGCGGGTCGGGGATCTCTCCCCGGAAGTGGTCACAGCCTTCACGCTGCTCCACGTAATTGGCTACATCAGCGGGGAGGCGAGCTTCTGCCGCCACTGCTGGAGCGAGTCCGAAGCACAATGCAACGACAACTACTTTCAGCCTTACCTGCATTTTCATGGAACGGCTCCAAGATTTTAATAACCAACGATGGCGCTCAGTCCTGTTCAGGTATCGACCGAACGACCAGAAATTGGTAAGACATCGCCCCCAGGAAGGCAATGCCGGCACCGGTCAACAAGGCCGGCACGAAGGACCAGCTCTGTGCGATGAAGCCGGTCAGAATCGGCGCTAGCGCTCCGCCAATGAAGCCGCCGAAATTCTGGATCGCGCCGAGCGACCCAATGCGGCTGCGTGGCGCCACCACTGTAACCAGCGACCAGGAACAGGCCGAAGCGGCATTGGCGAGGAAGATGACGATCGAGATGCAGGCAATGGCGACAGTATTGCTCTCGACCAGCGCCGCCGGAATCGTGAAGGCCACCATGCCCAGCATCGACGCGACTACTGCCCTGCGACGACCAGCAAGCGGCGAAGCGGAAAGCCTGGCAACGCGATCGGAAGCCCAACCTGCAATCAGGGCGCCGGCAAAGCCACACGCGAAGGGAATAGAGGCGGCGATTCCCGCGTAAGCGATATCCATTTGACGCTCGGTCCGCAGATAGCCAGGCAACCAAGTGAGGTAGACCCAGTTCAAGTAGACCGATCCGGAGAAGCCGAACAGCATGCCCCAGGTTGCGCGGTGCCGGAACAGCGCGCGCCAGGATGCGAAGGTCGTTTCGGGTGCCGGCTCCGATTTCTGCCCCGCGTCGAGGTAGGCGATCTCATCCGCAGACAGCTGGTCGCGGACCGGATCGCGGTATAAGGCGACCCAGATCACTGCCGCTACCAGGCCCATCGCACCAGTCACGAAGAACGCCCAATGCCAGCTGGTTGCTGCGATCAACGGCGCCAACAGCAGCGGCGCAAGCGCGACACCCAGCGGGGAGGCCGAGTTGTAGATGCCCGTCGGTGTGCCGCGCGCACGGATTGGGAACCAGTTGCTCACGACCCGCGCCGCGGCAGGGAACTGGGGCGCCTCGCCGATACCGAGCACGATGCGGGCGATGACGAACCACCCGAAGGTCGAGACGAGGCCGCCTGCGGCCTGGGCTAGGGACCACACTACTAAGCCCAAGCCGAGCAGCCAGCGCGGCCCGATCTTGTCGACCAGCGCGCCTACTGGCAGCTGGCAGAGCGCATAGCTCCAGGAAAATGCCGACAGCAGCAGGCCCATCTGGCCGAGCGAGAGGTCGAGGTCTGCACGGATATATTCGTTGGCGACGGCGAGGGTGGCGCGGTCCAGGTAGTTGATGACGCCGGTGACGACCAAGAGCACGAGGGCTAGGGTTTGGCGGCGGCGGATTCGTGGAGGAGTGGCTCCGTAAGCAGGGATAGCGTTCATTCCAGAATGCTATCAAATGAACGTTGATAGAGGGAAAGATATTCTGCTGGTATCGGATCACGCGCCGCGAGTGCTGTTGGATGGGTGAGCACATCAGGCAACGCTAAATATTGTTGAGAAGATATTGAACGCAGACTAGACTGCTTGGATACGAACGCTAAACAGTCCATGTCCGAATCTCCGCCAACGTCGACCGACTCCAGTGCTTGGAGCGATGCCGAGCTAGCCGCAACGATCAAGGCTTACCTCCAAATGCTGCATTTGGAGCTTCAGGGCGTGCCCTATAACAAGGCTGCAATGAATCGCGCGCTGCGTGCCGGACCACTGTCTGCCAGGACAAAAGGGTCAGTAGAGTTCCGAATGCAGAATATCTCTGCCGCATTGTACGAATTGAAGATGCCGTACATCGCCGGTTATCTCCCGGCCCTCAACATTGGCCCGGACATCAAAGAGAGAATGGTTGCCTTGCTGAGCATGCAAGGGATCGAATCGCTGGAGGCCTATGTTCCGACACCGGACATTCATACGCTAGCAAAGCGCGTTTCAGAACTCAGACAACGGCATCTCGGTTCCATACCGAAAGGTTCGGCCACGCCCGCCACCGTGACGACGACCACAACGACTTTTGTTCGCGATCCTGCGGTAAAAGCATGGGTGCTGCAGGCGGCAAATGGCAACTGCGAAGGCTGTGGCACCCGTGCCCCATTCAAGGGTACGGACGGCCTACCGTATCTCGAAGTCCACCACGTCATGCCCTTGTCCAGCCATGGCTCGGACAAAACGACAAATGCCGTTGCGCTATGCCCCAACTGTCATCGCCGTTGCCATTACTCCGCCGACCGCGATGAATTCAAGCTCGCGCTTTACGAACGAAACCCGCGACTGCTTGTCGAGGTGCCAGAATCAGCAAATGAGGCTGTTGTTGACTAATACCGAGGGTCCAGCTTGCTAGGTACTCATTTAACGGCATTGATCGCTTACGAACAAGTTCGCTACCCGTAACACCCCCCGCCCATGTATACCTGCTGTGTCGCAACATGGCAGTAGTTTCTGATTCAACTGAACTGCACGAGAACGGTGCCGCTGCATTCCACAACGATCTTGCTGATCATCATCTTGAGCGCTACCCCGTTCGACGCATGTCCGGGAAGTTCACGTCATCATGTCCCCACCAGTCCGTTCCTCCAAACTTACGCAAAAGCTAGCCATTCCTGCTACAAGCGTCCTGCTGTTGGATTCCTGCTTCACAGGGGCCAGTTTCACCCCGCGCTTGCGCGTAGGGCCAGCGCCGTCCCCTCCACAGGCCGACACGGTGGAACTCACCGCCAACTTCTTCAAATTTATCGCCGCATTGATATCGCGGTCATGCAAAGCGCTGCAGCCCGGGCAGCGCCAACGGCGCACGCCCAGGTCGAGTGCTTCCAGCCGGTAGCCGCAACACGAGCATTGCTTGCTGCTCGGATACCAGCGGTCCGCCACCACGATACATCCGCCGCGCCACACCGCCTTGTATTCCAGCTGCCGTCGCAGTTCATGAAAACTCATGTCGGCGAGGCTGCGCGCTAGCCTCCGATTGCTTAGCATCCCTTTCACATTCAGGTTCTCGATACCGATCGTGTGAAAGCGCCGCGTGATACTGGTCGTCAGCTGGTGCAGGCTTTCCCGACGGAGGTTGGCGATACGGGCGTGCAGTCTCGCTAGTTTCAGCTTTGCCTTGGCACGGTTGCGCGACCCTTTTACTTTGCGCGACAGGGAACGATCGAGGCGGCGCAGCTTGTTGAGTTGGGTGCACAGCGCCTTCGGCCCCGTGAATACTTCACCGTTGGACAACGTGGCCAGCGTGTTTACACCCAGGTCCACACCCACAGCGCCTTGATTTTCGGCAGACGGCAGGGATGTCGCGTCGGGTATATCGACGGTAATGCCGACATACCAGTTGCCAGCAACGCAGGATATAGTGGCCGAGACGATGCGGCCGGTAAAGCGCAGCGCTTCGCGCATGCGCACCCAGCCGAGTTTCGGGATGCGGATGCGCTCGCCCTCGATGCAGACCAGGTCGTTAGTCAAGGTAAAACGGTCGTCGACGCCCTTGCGCCTGAACACGGGAAAGCGAGTGCGGTGTGCGAAAAAATTTTCGAAGGCTTGGCCTAATTGGATGATCGCCATCTGTGGCGCGCTTTTCGTGACTTCCAACATCTACGGGAACTGCTCGCGCTTGATGGCGTTTAACTGGCGGCGCAGGGCCGCCTCGTTCGGCTTTAGCTGTGCCGGGTCGGCCAGGCTTGCCTGGTACAGCTCCTGCCATCGGGCCAGCCCCCAGTTGTAGGCGAAGCGCGCTGTGCCTGCCGCCTTGGCGAAATAAGTGGCGTGCACCTTATTGGGAACGAGCCTGATCTTCTGCCCTAGGTGCATGGCGGCTCCTGCATTCCCGGGCACTCACTCGCGCTGGCCGATTTCTGTTCTGGCATGCCGTCCTCATCCTGGTTGACGATAGTGGTTTTCAGCTCTCCACAGTCTCAGACAGGAAAAAACCGGGAGCGTTCTCCAATCAGCATGCAGCGTGGCTGATTTGGCCAACGGCACGATGGCCGGGAGTCAACCTGGTTCTTTGGCCAGAAGACCAGCCGAGCGCAGGCTAACCACCTCCCCGACACTATGAACACCCCTTCACTGGTGTAATGCAGCGTCTCCGGATGCTTCGGCGACTTCGCTGCCCGCGCCGCGATCACTTCCCAGATGAAGAAGTTGTACTTGTCCACCAGGCTGTCGTCGTGCAGCCGGCAGACGAACTGCGCATGGCATTCGCGGATGGCCGGCGCCCCGACGCCCTTCACCGCTTCCGGCGTGAAGCCGAAGTGCTCGAATTTGTCGATCTCGCTGCCGGTCGTGGTGCCGATGCCGACCACGGCATCGATCAGCGCCGTCGTCGGTAGGTTGAGGACGCATTCGCGGCTTTGCCGGATCAGTTCGAAGCTGTGGTTGCTCGATGCGATTACGCAGCCCACTAGCGAGGGCGAGAATTCCATCACCGTGTGCCAGCCCATCGTCATGATGTTGCGCTGGCCGCGCCAAGCCGAACTGACCAGCACGATCGGGCCCGGCTCGAGGTAGCGGCGGATCTTCTCCAGCGGGGACAGCTTCCTTCTTGTAGGCAGACGCCATGGACTCTCCAATGCGGTGTTCAATTCCTTACGGCAAACCGGGTTTTGATGACTACATTGTTATAGTAGGGTCTCCCCGCAACCAGCCGGAGCACGATCCATGCGACTTCTTCGCCAAGCCGCCATCACACTCGGAGGGACCATCTTGCTAACTTCAACCGCCATCGCGGCGCCTGAGCAGCAGGCCGCCGCGTTCATGGAGATCTATTCGACGCACTGCCTCAAGTACCTGCACGACTTCGACGGCCTGCGCAAGCAGCTGAAGGCTTTGCCGCAGCTTCCCGCGGAGAAGGCGGCGATGTTCCTGCAGGGCGCGAAGGGGGGCGCCTGGGTCATGCCGAGCCAGCATGGGCAGTTCGTGCTGGTGGTCCACGCCGACAAGAATTTGTGCGCGCTGTATGCGAAGACGGTGCCGGCCACGGTTGCGCAGCAGATGTTCGAGAAGGTGGTGGGGAAGGCGCCGGCGCCGTTTCATAGCGAGCGCAAGCGCAATACCTCGGAACCTGGGCCGGACGGGGTCAAGCAGACGGTGGCGTATGAGTGGAGTACGGAGAAGTCGGAGCGCAAGCCCTTGTTTGCGTTGACGACGACGACCAGCAAGTCGAGTGTGGCGCAGGGGGTGGCGACGGCGGCGATTGGGCATTGACGTCCGCACGCCGCCTGGGGTGATTGCAAGCGGAACTCGACGCGTTCTTTCGTTGAACGCGCGGGCGGGAGAACCCGCCCACCCTACGGTAAACGGAATAGCCGGCAGATCAAGGCACGGCGATCTTGATCACGGCGTTACCGGTGGTGGCGTACAGGTTGCCCTTGCCGTCCGTCGTGATGCCGTTGATAGGCGGCAGGCTGCCCGGTAGTGCGCCGGTCGTCAGCGTTGTCGCTTTCAGCGTGCCGGCAACGGTCGTCACGACACCGGCCGGCGTGATCTTGCGCACCACGTTGTTGATTTCATCTGCCGCGTAGACATTACCTTGCGGGTCGACCGTCATCGCGACCACGCGCTCGAAGCTGGCCGCCGTACCGGTGCCATCGCGCGATCCGGTTGTCCCAGGCGTACCGGCCAGATGGGTCAGGGTTGTCGAGCCGTTGGTCTTGCTGACCGTCTTCTGCAGGTCCGCCACATAAACGTTGTCGTTGCTGTCGACAGCAATGCCGCGCGGATAGAAGGGTTGGGTATTGGTCAGGTTATTCACCACGTTCGAGCCTTCGAGCATGGTCGTCGTGCCGTTGGCGATACGACGCGTACCGTAGCTGTTGGTCACGTATAGGCTACCCTTCGTGTCGACGGCAATACCTCCCGGACGAACCAGGCCCATGCTGCGACCTTGGACGTTCGTGCCGACCGGGATCGTAGTCACAGTGCTCACCTGTCCGCCGGTGCCGATGCTGCGGATACGCAATTCATCGGTGACGAACAGGGTGCCGCTCCTGTCGATCGCGATCGCATACGGATTGGTGAAACGCGCACTGCCACCGACGCCATCGATATATTCTTCCCCGCCGGCGAAACCCGCAAACGTGGTGACGGCGCCGCTTGGGGTGATCTTGCGGATGGTGTCATTGTCGCCGTCGACGACGTACAGGTTCCCGGCACCGTCCATGGCGATGCCGCGCGGTGCATTGAAGCGCGCGGCAGTACCGGTGGCGTCCCTGGCGCCTGACTCGGTGGCGTTGCCTGCGACAATGCTGATGCCCGTGCTGCGCACCGGCGGCGGTTCTTCGCCGTCGCCGTCATCCTTGGGGGGGTGGTCGCCGCAGGCCGCAAGCAGCACGATCAATGCCGACGCGCCCACTACCTTCAGGCGCATCCGCGCAGCCTTCGCCATGTCTTGCTTTTTCATCAGTTCGTCCCGGGGAGTAGATGAGCAAAATGCTAGCACGTGCCGACCGGCCTGCGCCCTAGATTCACCATGAGGCACGCATAAAATGCGCCATCGCTCGGATTGTCCGGCAAGGCCTTACATCCGATCCAGCATCTGCACCGACGCCCGCTCGCTCATCACCAGCACCAGCTTCAGGCGCGCGCGGGTCATGCCGACAAACAGCTTGCGCAGGGTGAGTTCGTCCATCTCTTCGAAGTCGATTTCGGTGAAGATCAGCGCCGGCGCGGACTGGCCTTTGAAACGGTAGAGCGATTCGGCCAGCAGGCCGCCTTCGCGGAATACCGGGTTGCCGAACAGGTCGTATTCTCCGGTGAAGGAGCGCAGGGTGTGGGCGTCGCTCAGTTTGTCGAGCTTGAGGATGGCGGATTTTTCGCGGCCGCGGAAGGAGCAGATGGCGATGTCCTGGCGGCCGAAGCCCGCGGCCAGGCAAGTGGTGACGGCGCGCCGGGTCGCGGCCAGCATGGCCTCGGTATCGCCCTCTAGGTAGGTCATTTCCTCGATGTCGGCGCCCTTGAACGGGCTACCCGCCTCCACCGGCTGGCTGACGGCGCCGATCGAGGTGAGCATCTGCACGATCTGGCGCGGGCTGCGGTAGTTGGTGTTCGAGTGCAGCACCACCCAGCCCGGCAGCGGCACCGTAGCCTTGCCGTACAGGTTCTGGTCCGGGTCCTCCAGCCAGATGGCACGGCCGTTTTCCTTCAGCATGCGCAACACGATGTCGCGCCACATGGTCGAGAAATCCTGGCCTTCGTCGATGATGACGACGTCGTATTGCCAGGTTTCCGGCAGGTCGGCCGCCACCAGCGAGCCTTCGATCTCGGCCCAGACGTCGGGCGAGGCGTAATCGGGCGTCTTGCCCTGGGCGCGCAGCCAGGCGTCGCACAGTTCGTGGAAGTTGGCGACGCGCCCGCCGCTCGGCACCAGGCGCCCGATGTGGTCGGCCAGCGGGCGGTTGAAGCAGACGTAAAGCGGGCGCAGGCCGGCATCTAACGCGGCGGTGTATTCGGCCAGCGCCAGCTGGGTCTTGCCGCTGCCGGCGGTGCCCATCACGCGCAGGCGAAAGGGCGAGAATTCGAGCCGGCGCGCCCAGGTGGCCAGGCCGCCCGACAGGCGCGTGACCATCTGCGTGGCGCAGCCGATCATCGAGCTCGGGTCCGGGCGCAGGCTCAGGGTGTCGCCGAGGTAGCGGGTGACCTTGTCGAAGTCTTCGGAGCGCGCTGTGATGGGCAGGATTTCGCGGATGACCGCGCCCAGCCTGCCCTTGTTGGTGGCGTCGATGATGTGGGTCGGGTCGATGCCGGCCTGCTGCGGGTCGCGCACGATGTAGTCGGGGCAGTACAGCAGGTAGTCGATCGACAGCTGGCCCTGGTAGCGCTTGGAGAAGCCTTCGATGCTGTGCAGGATCTGCTGGCGGATCTTGCGCGGCTTGCCCTGGTAGTTTTTCACCAGGCCGTCCGGGGATTCGTTCAGGAAGCCGGCGATCTGCTCGATGAGCAGGACCCTGCCGTTGGGGGCGACGATGATGAAGTCGATGTCGCCATAGGCCGAAAAGCCGTGCTCGACATTGGTCCAGTGGACGCCGTGGTAGATCTCGTAGGGTGTATCCGACAGCCGCTTGTCGAGGAGGGTGAGCGTTTCGATCTCACGTGCGGCAGAACCGGTGACGGACATTTCGCGCCAGCCGGCAGGATGGATATGGGCCATGGATCGTCCGGAGTTGTCGTTTTATGAACATATTGTAAGGCTGTTCATGTTACGCAACCGCACTATTGGCGCGGGGGCCAGGACAATCCGCCGGTCCGTCCTGGAAAGGACAGGACCGGCGCCTGCTGGATCAGCGGCGGCGTGGTGCCGGGCGCTGGCCACCGCCGGTCGAAGGACCGCGGGTTTCGATGTGGCGGAACACGATACGGCCCTTGTTCAGGTCGTACGGCGACAGCTCGAGCGTGACACGGTCACCCGCCAGGATGCGGATGTGGTTCTTCTTCATGCGGCCCGAGGTATAAGCGATCAGCTTGTGGCCGTTGTCGAGGTCGACGCGGAAACGCATTTCCGGCAGGATTTCGGACACGAGGCCGTTCATTTCAATCAGTTCTTCTTTTGCCATGCTGGTTCTCCTAAAGCGTGCGTTACGGCCCGGGCGGCGCGCGGGTTCGTTGTAGTTCGGTCGCACCGCCAGACATGTCACGAAGGCGGCGATTGGTGCTGGCCTGACCGGGGAGCCAGGGCTGAAAACGGAAGCGCGCATCCTGAAGAAGGAGCGGAGGCTTGGGCGGTGGCGTATCGCAGTGCGGTGGCGCAGTGTGCAGGTACGTTACCGGATTGGTGCCGAGAAGCGCTGCTGCTTCATCGACAGGGAAAGCACAGTATACCAGTAAACATCGTGCGGTGCAGAAAGAGGAGTTGATCGAGGTTGTGGCGTTGGGAGATTTCCGGGTGATTGGAGACAAGTTAACCCGTAGGGTGGGCAGATTCTGCCCACGCGTTCAACGGGCCTTCGCGTATCGAAAAAGGCGTCTGGCCTGCGAGCGTGATTTGAACGCGTGGGCAAGGAACTTGCCCACCTTACGGTGTAGTGGGTAAGCACATGTTGTGGTTTACCGCAGCGCACAAATTTTCGCTTGACACGCCCTTCCCTGCTCTCTTACATTCATTCACATGTCCTGCCCACTGCATCTGTCGATTTCCCTACCTGCCGCCGGCGCGCTAGCGCTGGCCGCCCTGCTACTACGCGCGTAACCACGCCGTAGGTCCCGGCCACAAGCCGGCCAAGCAAGCAGCATGTAGTCCAGGAAAGTCCGACCCGATGTCCAAGATTCCTTCTCCAGCACCATCGTACTCCGCCACCAGCCTGAACCTGGCAGCTGCCGCACGTGCGTTCGTCCGACTGCTGCTAAAGCTACCGACCGGTTGCCGGGCCTAGCGTTTCGCGGCCCGCCCGGCAACCTCCCGCCGCACTTCCGCCCTCATCAGGGCCCAGAGAATACCCGCAAGGAGCAACGATCATGCTGAAGAACCCCGCCGCCAAATACCGTCCCTTCCCTGCCGTCCCGCTGACCGACCGCCAGTGGCCGTCCCGCGCCATCACCCGCCCTCCGGTCTGGATGAGCACGGATTTGCGCGACGGCAACCAGGCGCTGATCGAGCCGATGAGCCCGGAGAAGAAGCTGCGTTTCTTCCAGATGCTGCTGAAAGTCGGCATCAAGGAGATCGAAGTCGGCTTCCCGTCCGCCTCGCAGGCCGATTTCGACTTCGTGCGCATGCTGGTGGAAGACAAGCATATTCCTGATGACGTGACCATCATCGTGCTGACCCAGGCGCGCGATGAGCTGATCCGCCGCACGGTGGACTCGGCGGTGGGCGCCAAGCGCGCCATCGTCCACGTCTACAACTCGGTGGCGCCGGTGTTCCGCCGCGTGGTGTTCGGCATGGAGCGCGACGAGATCGTGCAGATCGCCGTCAAAGGCACCCAGCTGATCAAGGAGTTGGTGGCGCAGCACCCGCAGACCCAGTGGGGCCTGGAATATTCGCCGGAATCCTTCTCGACCACCGAACTCGATTTCTCGAAGCAGATCGTGGATGCCGTCAGCGCCGTCTGGCAGCCGACGCCGCAGAACCCGATGATCGTCAACCTGCCGTCCACCGTGGAAGCGAGCACGCCCAACGTGTATGCCGACCAGATCGAGTGGATGTGCCGCAACCTGGAAGGGCGCGAGTCGCTGGTCATCAGCGTGCACCCGCACAACGACCGCGGCACGGCCGTGGCGGCGGCCGAACTGGCCGTGATGGCGGGCGCCGACCGCGTCGAGGGCTGCCTGTTCGGCAATGGCGAACGTACCGGCAACGTCGACCTGGTGACGCTGGCCATGAACCTGTATACCCAGGGCATCGACCCGGGCCTGGATTTCTCGGACATCGACGCCGTGCGCCAGCTGGTGGAGGAATGCAACCAGCTGCCGGTGCACCCGCGCCACCCGTATGCGGGCGACCTGGTCTTTACCGCATTCTCGGGCTCGCACCAGGACGCGATCAAGAAGGGTTTCGCCAAGCAGGACAAGGACGGGATCTGGGAAGTGCCGTATTTGCCGATCGACCCGGCCGACCTGGGCCGCAGCTACGACGCCGTCATCCGCGTCAACAGCCAGTCCGGCAAGGGCGGCATGGCCTATTTGCTGGCGCAGGAATACGGCCTGGAGCTGCCGCGCCGCCTGCAGATCGAGTTCTCGCGCGCCGTGCAGCGCATGGCCGACGAAACCGGCCGCGAGATCGCCGCGTCGAGCATCCATGCGCTGTTCTCGCAGGAATACCTGGAGCAGGAATCGCCGTTCAATTATGTATCGCACCGCATGACCGAGGACAGCCAGCACGGCGTGCAGATCGACCTGACCGTGGCGCGCAACGGCGTGACGCAGGCCTGCCGCGGTGAGGGGAATGGCCCGATCGACGCCTTCGTGAAGGCGCTGGGCCTGGACATCCGCCTGATGGATTACCACGAGCACGCGATCGGCCGCGGCGCCGATGCGCGCGCCGCCTGCTATGTCGAGCTGCGGGTGGGCAATGGACAAACGCTGTTCGGCGTCGGCATCGACAGCAATATCCTGACGGCCTCGTTCCGCGCGGTGCTGTCGGCGGTGAACCGTCATTTGGGCATGACGGCGGCGGGCGAGGAAGCCATCGCGGCCTGATCTTGGTGCCAAGTTGGCAAGTGATGTAGGCAAGCGGCGTTGTGCCTGAGCCTTGATGCGAAGAAAAGCATTGCCCGAGCGAAAAATTCATTGTCCCGCCCGGGCAACTGATGCACACTTTCGGGCATTGATGCTTTGACGCAGGCCAAGCCTTGTCCTTCCCGTCCCTCTTCGCGATCCTGTTCGCCCGCGCCCACCTGCCCCGCCTCCGCGTCTTCGGGCAGTGGCTGCCGGCGCTCGTCTTTGCGCTGGTGGGGCTGCTGGGGAGCAGCATGGCGCAGGCCACGGTTTATACCTTCAATGGCGCCGCGGTGTATTCGTGCACCCTGGCGAACAAGGTCTATACCTGTCCTACGTCGGCTTACCTGGCCGAATATGACCAGGTCGTCATTGCCGACGGCTATACGGTCAAGGTCAACAATAATGTCGTCACCGGATATAACCATGGCCTGACGATGAGCGGCACGGCCAGGCTGATCGTCACGGGCGACCTGAACATTGCGGCAATGAATCCTGCCAACCTGAAGGTCACAGGAGGCGACTTCGATGTCGGTGCGACCTTCTCGGCGGGCAGCATCGCGATCGCGATGACGGCGAACGTCAAGGCTGCCGTCATTCAGCTCGGCACGGACGATGTCACGATCACCGGTTCCCTCATTTCCACGGGGCTGGTCAACCTCAGCTCCGATTCCAGGGTCAACGGCAACGTGACCGGCACCGTCGTCACGACCGGGGCGAATGTGGTCATTACGGGCAATGTCACTGCAAGCAGCAAGGTCACGCTGGAATCCGGCAGCAAGGTCGGCGGCAACGTCGATACCGGCGACCTGGTGCTGCTGGCCGCATCCGCTGTCATTTCGGGCAACGCCAGCGTCAACAGTGCGAGGCTGGAACAGTGGGGAAAGGTCACCGGCACCATCTACTGCAAGAACGGCACCGCACGAAACAAGTGCGACTGCGTGACGAACAACAGCGGCTACAAGCTCAACACGGAGGACGGTCCGCGCTGCGAGAGCCCGCTTCCCAAAGGCCCACACCATTTCCTGATTACGCACGACGGTTTAGGGGATACCTGCGTGCCGGAGAAGGTCAACGTGCGTGCCTGCGCCAACGCTGCCTGTACGGCGCCGCATTACACGGCAGGCGTGAGCGGCACGCTTGGACCATTCGGTGAAGCATTCACTATTCCGGCGGGTACCGAGAGTACCGATGTCCTGGGCACGCGGATCGCCTCGGGCGCGGCGACGCTGGGCGTGACGAGCGCCGCGCCGGCCGATCTGTTTGCCACCACTTGCCTCAATACCGGCAAGCCCGGTGCGGGCTGCACCATGGAATTCATCGGCGGCGCCAAGCTGCTGCTGAGCGTTCCCGACCACTATGCCGGCGACAAGGTGGCGGTAGGCGTCGCCGCCGTCAAGCAAAGCGACAACCAGAAGGCCTGCGTGCCGGCGTTCAAGGGCGTGCAGCAAACGGTGGCGTACAGCTGCGGTTACAGCAAGCCCAAGAGCGGCACACAGGCACTTTCGTTGAATGGCACCGCGCTGGCATGCCCGTCCGGCACGTTCAACATCCCGACCGATTTCGACGTCAACGGCAAGGCGACGACGGCGCTGACGCTGTCCTATCCCGATGCCGGCGAGATGGCCCTGGCCGCATCGATCACCACAGCCGCCGCGCACGGCAATACCACCTTCAAGACCGCGCCGAAGTCATTCGCGGTCGCTAACGCCAGCGCGGTGCCGATCCGCGCAGGCGCTGGGTTCAAGGTCGAGGTGCGCGCGCTCAATGCTGCGAACGAGGTGACGAAGAATTTTGACACCACCGCCCTGAATAACGCCAGCGCCACCGATCATGCGGTCGCGCTCGCGATGGACTGCCCGAGCATGGCAGGCGCACCTGGCGACTTCAGTGCGCCGGGCGTGCCTTTCGTGGCTGGCGTGGGGAGCTTCACGGCGACATGGACGGAAGTGGGCAAGATCGACCTGAAGGCCACCCTGGCCAGGTTCCTCGGTTCGAACCTGGCCAGCGGCGGCAGCACCCGCACCGACACCGCGAGCTGCCATGCCAACGGCAAGGTCGGCCCCTTCATCCCGGCCTATTTCAAGGTGGCGCAGGTGGACCCGCGCACGTCCTATTACTCGGGCGAGCCGATCGCCCTGGCGGTCACCGCGATGAGCCAGGGCGGCACGGCGACGCAGAATTACACCACCGGACTGGGACTGAGCGAAGCGGCCACGCTGACGGTGAACAAGACAGACGGCACGGCGTTCGCGCCGTCTCCCGGCAGCCTGGGCGATGCGGTCATCGCGGCGACGGCATTCGAGAACGGTGTCGCCAAACCGAAGCCCGTGTACACCTTCGCGGCCCGGGCCACCGCCCCTACCCAAGTCCGCCTGCGCGCCGCCAGCGCCACGGTCACATCGGCCCTCCCCGACACTGCCGAGCAAGCCAAACCCTTCATCCGCAGCGGGCGCCTGCGCCTGGGCAGCCGCTTCGGCAACCTGCGCGGGCCGCTGACGATTCCCGTGATGGCGGAATACTGGACCGGGCGCAGCTGGCTGCTGAACGACGAAGACAGCCATACAGTGATCTCATCCACCTCCTTCGCGTTCACGCTGAACCCGACGGGCATGACGCTGGCGCGGACCTTCACGCCCAGTTCGCTCACGCTGGCGAAAGGTACGGCTTCGTTCGGCCTGCAGCTCACCGCGGGCGGTCCTGGCCGCGCCGATATCGCGGTCAACCTTGGCGCTGCCGGCGAAGACAACTCCTGTATTGCAGTCGGCATGAAGCCGGCGACCACCGGCGCCGCCATCCCCTGGCTGCGTCCCCTGAACACGGCCTGCAGCGCGACCATCGCGACCGACCCGGTAGGCCGCGCCACTTTCGGCATCTTCACGCCGGAACAGCGCCGCATCATCCACGTGCGCGAGGTGTTCAATTGAAGGCGGCCCGCGGCTTTACCATGGTGGAACTGGTGCTGGTGGTCTTGCTGATCGGCGTGATCGCCGCCATCGGCGTGCCCAAGCTGATGGGGAATAACACCATGGCGGCCTCCGCTTTCGGCGACGAAGTCGTGAGCGCGCTGCGCACTGCGCAAAAGTCCGCCGTCGCGCGGCGCCGGCTGGTCTGCGCCAACGTCGGCGCCACTTCCGTCACGCTGACCCAGGCCGTTGCTGCCGGCGCGACCAACTGCACGACACCCGTCAACGGCGAGATCTACGCCACGACCACCCAAGGTGTGACGGCGGTTGGACAAGCCCTGTTCTTCCAGCCGAACGGCTTGATCACCTCGGATGCCGCCGGCGCCACGGTCGCCCGCGGCACGGTCACCATCGAGCTCGATGGCACGGCGCGCCGCGCGATCGTGTTCGAGGGGAGCACCGGTTATGTACAGTAAGCGCATGGCCGGGGTCACCCTGGTCGAGCTGATCATCGCCATCGTCATTGTCGGCGCGGCCCTGGCCGGCCTGGTGGCGGCGTTCACGGCCGCCAACCGCGCCAGCGTCGATCCGGTGATCACGCAGCAGATGCTGGCCATTGGCGAGAGCATGATGGAAGAAGTCCTGCTCAAGCCCTTCGCGGTGGACAACGCGGCGGCGGCGACCCGCGCCGACTTCAACGACGTGCGCGACTACGACATGGTCGACGACGCCAACCCCGGCTTTGCCAGCACCGGCATCACGGACGTCGACGGCGCCGCCATCGAAGGCCTGGAAACGTATAACGTCAGCGTGCAGGTGAACCGCAATGGTGTCGCGCTGAACAACGTGGCGGCGGGCGACGCCCTGCGCGTCACCGTCAGGGTCACCCACGGCGTCCAGCAATTGGCGCTGACCGGCTGGAGGACCGCGCCATGAAGCGCGAGCAGGGTTTCTCGCTGGTCGAGCTGATCGTCGTCATCGTGCTGATCGGCGCCATCGGCGGCATCTTCGCGATGCAGCTGGGGCCGACGATCCGCGGCTATATCGCCGTGGGCAAGCGCGCAGGCCTGACCGACCAGGCCGATACTGCGCTGCGCCGCATCGTTACCGACGTGCGCGCGGCCGTGCCGAATTCCCTCAGGCTGGGGAGCGCGCAATGCCTGGACCTGATGCCGACCATCGGTGGCGGACGGTACCGCACCGGGCCGGATGTCGACGTCGCCGGCGACGCCTTCCTCGACTACGACACCCCCGCCAACCAGTTCGACGTGCTCACCACCTTCCGTACGGTTCCGGTCGCGGGTGACCTGGTCGTGATCGGCAACCAGAACCCGGAGGATGTCCACGACCCCGTCAAAAAAATGGCCGTCGTCGACCGCGTGGAAGCGCCGCCTGCTGCGACGCTGGGCGCGCACCGGATCGTCCTGCAGGCGCCGGTGCAAATCCCGGCGGGCTATGAAGGCGGCCGCTTCGTGGTGGTGCCTGGCGGGCAGCAGGTCGTGAGCTATGTCTGCACGACGAAACCGACCCGTGGCACGAATGGGACGGGGACGGGCACGCTGCACCGGATCGTCAGGGCCCGCAGCCCGGCTCCGGCCTGCGACATTCCGCCCGGCTCGCCGGTCCTGGCAAGCAAGGTCGAACGCTGTGAATTCGTGTTTTCGCCCAACCAGGGCGCGACCCAGCAAAGTGGCTTCGTCCAGCTCAAGCTCACCATCACCGACAGCGGCGAATCGGTCTCGCTGACGCTCGGCGCCCATGTGAGCAACGTGCCATGACCATCCGCTTGCGCCAGTCGGGCTTTGCCTACATCGCGGCGGTGATCCTGTTGATCGTCGTGGCCATCGTCTGCGCTGCGCTGCTGCGCCTGTCGAGCACCTCGCAGGCCACCATCAACCAGAACCTCCTGGGGGCGCGCGCCAGCCTGGCCGCGCGCGCCGGCGTCGAATGGGGCTTCTACCAGCTGCGCAATGGCGGCGCCTGTTTCGGCGAACAAACCCTGGCCGACTTCGCCGCCGACAGCGGTTTCGTGGTGACCGTGAGCTGTACGCGCACCAGCTTCAACGAGGGCGAGTCCAGTCCCGGCGTCGCGATTGCCAAGGCCATCTACAGCATCGACGCGGTGTCCTGCAACGCTGCAACCTGTCCTTCCGGCGATGCCGCTACCGTGTCGCAGCCCGACTATGTCGAACGGCGCCGCATCGCCAGCATCTGCATCGCTGCCAGCAACACCGGTTGCTGACCCTTCACACCCGTCCGAAGGCCTGCCGATACTGCACGGTCGTCATGCCCGTCAGTTCCTTGAACATGCGCCGCATGCCGGCATCGCTGCTGAAACCCAGCTCTGCGCTAATGGTGCTGGCGGGCGCCGAGGTGTGGATCAGGCGCTCGCTCACCTGGTTCAGCTTGATGCGCCGCACCCAGGCGGCGGCCGGCGTTCCGCTGGCCGCCAGCACCTTGCGCGCCAGCGTGCGTTCGGTGGTGTCGAGTTCGCGCGCCAGCCGCTCCACTGTTGCCTCGCCTGCCGGCAGGCGCTCGGCCGCATCGTGCAGGCGCGCCATCAGCCGGTTCGGTTGCGCAACCAGGCTCACCGCCTGGAAAGCCTGGTGGGTGCGTTCGGGACGCGGCAGCACCATCAGCCGGGTCAGGTCGCGGTAAGCCTCGCGGCTGAGGCGCTGTTCGATGAGGGACTGCGCGATCGGCAGGTAGCCGTTCACGCCCGATGCGGTGGCATTGCGCTCGTTGAACACGCCCGTGCGCTCGACCTGCCATTCCACACGCGGGAAGCGTGCGCGCACGGCATCGGCCAGCCACCAGGTGACGGTGGCGCTGTGTCCATCGAGCCGGCGTGCCGCCGCCGCGATGCACACGCCGGTGCAGTAGCTCCAGACCATCACGCGCTTATCCAGCCGTCCGAGCGCGGCGATCAGGCCGGCGTTCTCGTCCAGCGCCGCGGCCACCTGCTCGCCGGACTCGGACCAGAAGCCGGGCACCAGCACCGCATCCACCTCGCCCCTTGCGAGCGTGCCCTGTGCTGGCAGGCGCAGGCCGTGGGCGCAGTCGACCGGGCCTTGGGCCAGCGCCACGTATTGGGTCTCGAACAGGCGCTGTCCCGCGCGGCGGTTGGCGGCGTGAAGCAGGTCGGCAAAAGCGAGCAGCCCGGCCGGCATGCAGCCCGGATAGAGCAGCAGGCCGACGCGCAAAGTCTGGGTAGAAGGCATGGCGGGAAATGGATGGTTTATGTCGTTCCCTGCCATTTAACCAGCCTGCGGTCCGGCAGACAATGGGGGCCTACCTTTTCCGGAGCTCCCATGAAGATCACCCAGCTGCGCAATGCCACCATCATCGTCGAACTCGGCCCCTATCGCATCCTGGTCGACCCGATGCTCGCGCCCATGGGCACCCTGCCGGCCTTGAAACTGGGCGGCGGGCGCGAACGCAATCCGACCGTTGGCCTGCCGCCTGGATGGAGCGCCATGCTCGACACCGTCACGCACTGCCTCGTCACGCACTGCCAGAAGGGCCACTTCGATCACCTCGACCGCGCCGGCAAACGCTGGCTGCGCGAGCGCGATATCCCCGTCATCTGCACGCCGCACGATGCAGGCTACCTGCGCGGGCGCGGGCTGAACGTGCAGCCGCTGGCCTCGAGCGAGCATGCGTCCCAGCCCTTCTTGGGCGGGCGCGTGACGACGGTGCCCTGCCGCCACGGGCGCGGTGCGGTGGCGCTGCTGATGGAGCACGGCGTCGGCTATTTTCTCGAGATGCCGGGCGAGCCTTCGCTCTACCTGTCGGGCGACACCATCCTGACGCCGCGGGTGCTCGACTTCGTCGCGCGCCACCAGCCGGACGTGTGTGTGGTGCCGGCCGGCGGTGCGCGCTTCGACCTGGGGCAGGAGATCATCATGAATGCGCAGGACGTGGTGAGCCTGCTGGGCGTGGCGAAGGGCACAGTGGTGGCGAACCACCTCGAGGCGCTGAGCCACTGCCCGGTGACGCGCAGCGAATTGCTGGCGGCGGCGCAGGAGGCCGGCCTCGGCGAGCGGCTGCGGGTGCCGGATGACGGCGCTACCCTCGCCTTCACTTGTGACGCCAGGGTCAAGATACCGGCCTGATTGTTGAGTACACGGCAATAATCGCCGCGCCAAAAATTTTGGCAAAATGGTTCATCATGTCGTTAACGACACCACGCCCCAAGGACCCGCGCTATGAACCAGGACACCCGACAAGTCGCCATCGTCACCGGCGCCTCGCGCGGCATCGGCGCGGCCATCGCGCAGCGGCTGGCCGAGGACGGTTACCGGATCGTCGTGAACTACGCCGCCAACGCCTCCGAGGCGCACCGCGTCGTCGCCACCCTGCATGCGACCGGGCACACGGCCATCGCCGTGCAAGCCGACGTCTCCAGGCCGGACGAAGTGCGCGCGATGTTCGACACCGCCGAGCGTGAGCTGGGCAAGGTGGACGTGCTGGTGAATAACGCCGGCGTGCTCAAGACCATGGCGCTGGCCGACACCAGCGACGCGCTGTTCGAACAGACCTTCGGCGTCAATGTGCAGGGCACCTTCAATACCCTGCGCGAAGCGGCCACGCGCCTGAACGACGGCGGGCGCATCGTGAATTTTTCCACCACGGTGCTGGCGATGAAGCTGCCGGGCTATGCGGTTTACAGCGCCAGCAAGGCCGCGGTGGAAGCATTGAGCGGGGTGTTCGCCAAGGAGCTGCGCGGCAGGCAGATCCGCGTGAATACCGTGGCGCCGGGGCCGGTGGCCACCGAACTGTTCTTCACGGGGAAGACGCAGGAACAGGTCGACCATTTCGCGAAACTGCCGCCGCTCGAGCGGCTGGGCGAGCCTGGCGATATCGCGCGCATCGTGTCCTTCCTGGTGAGCGAAGAATCCGGCTGGATCAACGGCCAGGTGCTGCGCGCCAACGGCGGCACCGCCTGACATCCTGTATGTCCTGCCGCCTTGCCATCTTCGATTTCGACGGCACCCTGGCCGATTCCTTTCCGTTTTTCGTCAGCGTGTTCAACCAGATCGCCGACCAGCACGGCTTCCGGCGCATCGCGGCCGGCGAAGCGCAAGGCCTGCGCCACCACGACATGCGCGCCATCATGCGCCACGTCGGCATGCCGGCCTGGAAGCTGCCGCTGGCATCAAGCAGCTTCATTGGGCTAATGCGCGAGAACGCGGCGCGGATTCCGCTGTTCGACGGCATCGAGGAGGTGTTGCAGGGGCTCGACCGTGCGGGGGTGCGGCTGGCGATCGTGTCGTCGAATTCGGAGCAGAATGTGCGGTTGATATTGGGGCCGGAATTGGGCGGGCTGTTCGCGCATGTCGAGTGCGGGATGTCGGTGTTCGGGAAGGCGGCGCGATTGCGCAAGGTGCTGCGGCAGGCAGCGGTGGCGCCGGGCCACGCGCTGTATGTGGGCGACCAGGCGCTGGATGCGGAGGCGGCGCGCAAGGCGGGGGTGGGATTTGGGGCGGTGAGCTGGGGGTATGCGCCGATCGAGGCGTTGCGGCGGGCGGGGCTGGATCGCGAGTTTGGTGCGCCGGGCGAGCTGCTGCACATTCTGCGCAGCTGAAGCTGCTTTTCGTAGTCCGTAGGGTGGGCGGCTTCGCCGCCCGCGCGGTGATAGTTAGCGGCAAGCTCGCCGAGCTCGAAATCGTAGCCCTTAACTATCACCGCGTGGGCAAGGAACTTGCCCACCCTACGGGTTTCGACGGATTAGCCTTTTACACACACCACCTGCTTGAGCGTGTGCACCACTTCGACCAGCTCGCGCTGGGCATGCATGACGGCGTCGATGTCCTTGTAGGCCATCGGGATCTCGTCGATCACGCCCTCGTCCTTGCGGCATTCGACGCCCTCGGTGGCGCGCTCGGCATCAAGCCTGGTGAAGCGGCGCTTGGCTTCGGTGCGGCTCATTACGCGCCCGGCCCCGTGGCTGCAGCTGTTGAAGCTCTCCGGGTTGCCCTTGCCGCGCACGATGAAACTCTTGGCGCCCATCGAGCCGGGAATGATGCCCAGCTCGCCCGCGCGGGCCGACACCGCGCCCTTGCGCGTCAGGAGCACGTCCTTGCCGAAGTGGCGCTCCTTCTGCACGTAGTTGTGGTGGCAGTTCACCGCCTCCACATGCGTCTCGAAGGGCTTGGTGATGACGCTGCGCACGGCGCGGATCGCGTTCTCCATCATCACTTCGCGGTTGATGCGCGCGAATTTCTGGGCCCAGCCCACCGCCTCGACGTAATCGTCGTAATGCTGGGTGCCTTCTTCGAGGTAGGCCAGGTCCTGGTCGGGCAGGTTGACCTGGTGGCGCCGCATGTCCTGGCGCGCCAGTTCGATGAAATGGGTGCCGATGGCGTTGCCGACGCCGCGCGAGCCGGAGTGCAGCATGATCCAGACGGCGCCTTCTTCGTCCAGGCAGACCTCGACGAAATGGTTGCCGCTGCCGAGGGTGCCGAGGTGCTTGTAGTTGTTGGTGCCGCGCAGCTTCGGGTATTTGCGGCAGATCTCGTCGAATTCGGCCCTGAGCCTGGCCCAGCCGGCATCGACCACCGGCGGCGGATTGTTCCAGGAACCGACGTCGCGGCTGCCCTTGTGGTTGCGGGTCTTGGGCGACATGCCATTCGTGGCCCGGCCGTGCGGCACCGCCTGTTCGATGGCGCTGCGCAGCTTGGCCAGGTTGTCCGGCAGGTCGTTCGCGCGCAAGGTGGTCTTGGCCGCCATCATGCCGCAGCCGATGTCCACGCCGACCGCGGCCGGGATCACCGCGCCCAGGGTCGGGATCACGCTGCCGATGGTCGAGCCCTTGCCGACATGGACGTCCGGCATCACGGCAACGTGGTGGAACAGGAAGGGCATCTGCGCCAGCTTTTGAAGCTGTTCCTTGGCTTCCGCCTCGACCGGCACGCCTTGCGTCCACATCTTGACCGGCTTGCCGCCCTTGGTGGCGAGCAGTTCGATATCGTCGTTTTTCATGCTGCTTATGATCGCGCAAATCGCCAAAGCGGTGTGTCCAGCTTGAATCCGACTCGATGCTGTTGCAGATCAACAAGATCTCCGGCAGGAGGTCAAGACTGGAGAATATTTCGATTTAGAAAGGACGACCATGCGGGCCTCGGCCAGTGTTCTCACCATCTTCGCCAGTCTTCTCGCGGTTCCGTGTGCGGCGCAGGAAGCAGGCGTAGCGCTAACCGATGCGCCGGCAGCGGGCGCGGCGGAAGCGAGGTTTGTCACCTGGGACAACGACAGCTGGTTCGAGACCGACCGCTATTACACCAACGGCATCCAGTTCAGCTCGCGCACCACGGAAGACGCCCGAGGCGACTTCACGCGGCGCTGGACCGGCGCCGCCTGCCGCTGGCTCGGCTGCGGCGATGCGCGCTTCCTGTTCAGCCAGCACAGCGTCGGACAGCTGATGGTCACACCCAGCGACATCACCATCCCCGTCCCCCAGCCCTTCGACCGGCCGTATGCCGGCCTGCTGTATGTCGAGCGGTCGTGGCTGTTCATCGACCAGGACGAGCAGGCGATCACGACCCTGAGCGCCCAAGCCGGCGTGACGGGCAAGCTGTCGCTGGCCGAACCTGCCCAGAAACTGTTCCATCGCATCTTCGACCGACCGGAGCCGCAGGGCTGGGACCACCAGGTGGGCAATACCCTGGCGGTACTGGTGTCGGCCGAACGGCGCTCGGCCTGGCCCAGCCTGTCCGGCGCGTTGCTGGGCGACATCCGCCTGCACACGGCCGGCCACTGGCGCTTGGCCGTCGGCAACCTCATGAGCTATGCAGCGGGCGGCGTGACTTTCACGCTGGGCAAGAACCTGCCACCCGTGTCGCCGGCGCCGCCAGGCATCGCCAACCGGGCCGCCCCGGTGGACACGGCCTGCCGCTTGCGTTGGATCCAGTGCACGGTGACGCTGGGCGCCGAGGTACGCGGCATGGCCTACAACATGTTCCTGCAGGGCCGGCCATGGCGCGACGATCCGGAAGTACGGCCACGGCGCTGGGTAGGCGACCTCACCGCCGGGCTGCGGATGGATTTTCCCACCACCCGCGGCAGCGATCACGGCCCCTGGTTCGCGCAGTTGCGGGTCACCCGCCGTAGCGGCGAGTTCCGGGCGCCGGTGAACGTCCCGCGCCATACGATTGGTTCGCTGACGCTCGGCGTCGAGTTCTAGCCTGGGCGGGTCAAACCCCGGTGCGCGGTTGCGCCTGCCTCCTGGCGCTTCTATACTCCGTCAGGCGATGCATTCCTGCATCCTTGACCCCGGAACCTCCATGCGCCTTCGAATTTTCTTGCTTGCACCGTTGCTCCTCACCGGCTGCGTGAACGACTCGGCCACCTACCGGATCGACAGCAACGACCACGCGCTCACAGTGCGTGTCGTGCAGGATTATTTCTGGAGCAAGGAAGGGACGGTCAAGCTGACCGCTGCGCGGCTGCCGGACTGCCAGCGCCAGATCAACCTGGGCCAGGTGGCCTTGTCGGGCCTTGAGATCGAACTGTTCGCCAGCGGCCCGAATAGCTATACCCTGCGCTCGGGCGAAGCTACCTGGGCAGTCGACACCGGCGCCTGCGCCGAGCTCGAAGCCCCCGAGGCGAATGCCGTGACCGGCCAGGCGCTGGGCGTGTTCCATCTCGATGCGGACAAGAAGCTGGTGTTCGAGGCGGCTGAAGCGGCGTCGTAAGGGGTTAGCGCGTGCAGCTACCCAGGGCCGGATATGCTGCTGTCTCGTAGGGTGGGCGGGGTAATTTCGGGCAGTGCCCGGAATTACGAAGGCCCGCGCGTTCAACCAGTGTCCGCCGGCCCGTCCGCGAAAATACAAGCGCTAACTATCGCCGCGTGGGCAAGGAACTTGCCCACCCTACGATTTACCAATAGCCCGGCCCTGCCCCGGCTTAAGGACGCAGCCAGCCGCGCCCGATCGGCACCGCCAGCAGGCGCCGATATACCTGTTCCATCATTGGCAGCAGCTGCGCACAGGCGGCGCGCACCGCCGGCGTATAGACCAGCACGGCCATCGACGCCGACATCACCAGCGCGCCAGCCATGTCTTTCGGCCAATGCACGCCGAGACCCCAACTCAACGGCGACCGAGGAGCTTGCGCAGCTGGATGAGCTCGACCTCGCGTCCCGATTTCTCGAGCACGCTCTCGAGCAGGGAGCGGTCGCCTCCGCGCGCCATCGCCCATTGGGTGAAATATTCGTGCACGGTCCGCCACGGCGGGAAACCCGGCGGCATGCTGCGCCATGTGGCGCCCGTATGCAGGAAATAGAGCACCGCGCAGAACACGTCGTAGAGGTCGTGCTTGCGCGGGCGGGTCTTGCGGCGTGCCGCTTCCAGCATGCCGCGCACGGGTTCGAACTCTTCGAGAGAAATATCGCTGGGATAAGCGGGACGTTCCATGACGAGCCCCCAAAATGAATTGGAGGGGGCGGATCCGGAACAGGTTCCAAGACGGTCCCGACTTTCAGCAAGTCGGGACTAAAATCAGAGCGTTTTTAGTCGCGCGCGAGGGCCAGGAACTCGGTCCGAAGGCCGAGGTTCGGCTGCAGTTCGCCCAACATGGCCGAGGTAATGGTTTCTTCGCCGATGGCGCGGATGCCGCGGCTTTCCATGCACAGGTGGCGGCATTTGATGACCACGCCGACCGCCTTCGGTTCCAGTACTTCCATCAGCGCGTTGGCGATCTGGATCGTCAAGCGTTCCTGTACCTGCAGGCGCTTGGAGAAAATGTCCACCAGGCGGGTCAGCTTCGACAGGCCGACGATCTTCCCGCTCGGCAGGTAGCCGACGGTTGCCTTGCCGAAGAAGGGCGCCAGGTGATGCTCGCAATGGCTGTACACCGGGATATTGCGCACCACGATCAGCTCGTTGTATTCCTCGGCGCCATCCTCGAAGGCCTTCAGCACTTCGACCGGATCCTGGTCGTAGCCCGAGGTCCAGTGTTTCCATGCCTTTGCCACGCGGGCCGGGGTCTCGTGCAGGCCCGGACGGTCCGGATTCTCGCCCAGGCTGCTGAGCAGGCGGCGCCAGTCGTGTTCGGTGAAAGCTTCTTTGTCAGACATGGTGAACCCTAGATAAATCGAATTGCCGCAAGTATATAGAAAATGCGCCCGGGGTTCCGGATGCTGCCGGTTTCTTGAGCAAGGTTAATGTACCCCCGCCACGGCCGGCGTAGCGTGGACAGTGGTTCCAGCCTCGGGAGATCACCATGTTGGGCAGCACAGTCCTTGAAGTCGCCATCGGCCTGACGTTTTGCTACGGCACGCTGGCACTGGTTGTCAGTACATTGCAGGAAGCATTGGCGGCGGCCTTCAGCCTGCGCGCCAACATGCTGCTTGCCGCCATCAAGCGCATGCTCGACGACCCGCGCTGCGAAGCGCTGGCGCAGAGCCTGTACGACCATCCGCTGGTCAATCCGCACGGCAGTTCAAATGCACGGCGGCCGTTGTCGGTGCGGCCATCCTACATCGAACCCGCGCATTTCGCGATTGCGCTGCTCGATTCGCTGCGCAGCAGCCCGGCCATCCCGTTGCAGGCGGCCATCGACGCCCTGCCGGACGAGCAGGTGCGGCGCGTGCTGCTGGCGCTGTACCGCCAGTCCGGCGGCGACCTGGCGCGCTTCCAGGACGGCATCGCCGGCTGGTTCAACAGCGCGATGGAACGCCTGTCCGGGGTATACAAGCGGCGCCAGCTGCTGATCTCCTTTTTACTCGCCATGCTGCTGACGATCATGCTCAACATCGACAGCATCCACCTGTTCCAGACCCTGTGGCAAAACCCGGCGCTGGCCGCGCAGATCAAGGCAGCCCCGGCAGGGTTAGATCCCGAAGCGCTGCGCCAGATGTGGGCCCTGCCGATCGGCTGGAGCACCTTCCCGCCCACGCTGAATACCGCGTTCGCCCTGCAGGTGGCCGGCTGGCTGATCACGGCCGGCACCACGCTGTTCGGCGCCCCGTTCTGGTTCGACCTGCTGCAACGCGCCGTGCAACTGCGCAGCACCGGCGCCAAGCCGCAGGCACAGGCCGCGCGCAGCACGCCGGAGAGCGCCGCCGTCCAGCCTTAGCGGTTGGGCGGGCGGTGCGAGTCGACCAGCACGCTCGACACCGACATATGCGGCACCCGTTCGGGCCATTCGTCATCCGGCCCGAACCAGCGCGCTTCGGCAATCTCGGTGGCGTCGACGCGGATCTCGCCATCGAGGTAATCGGCCGTGAAGGCCAGCATCAGCGAATGCGGGAAGGGCCAGGACTGGCTGGCGAAATACTGCAGGTTCTGCACCCGCAGCCCCACCTCTTCGAACACCTCGCGGTGGATTGCTTCTTCCACCGATTCACCCGCCTCCAGGAAGCCGGCCAGCGGCACGAAGCGCTTGGTAGGCGAGGCCAGGTGCATTGCCAGCAGCACGCTGTCGCCCTTGCGGATCAGGACCATCATGGCCGGCGAGATGCGCGGATAGGCCATGTGGCCGCAGGCGCTGCACTTGAAGCAGCGCTCCCCGGCCGCGATCACGGTGCCATTGCCGCAGGCGCCGCAGAAGCGGTGGGTACGCGCCCACTCGGCCACCTGGGCGGCGCGTGCGGCCAGTCCGACCAGCTCCTCGTCCATCTCCGCGAACAGCGAACGCAGGCCGCGCCAGGCAAAGCCCGGCGGCAGGCTTGGCTCGCTGTCGAACCAGCCGGTCTCGCAATAGCGCTCGCCATACAACCCGAGCGGCTGCAGGCGGGTGCGGTCGACGTCCAGGTTATTCAGCACCCCGCCATCGGGCAGCGAGAGGTCGCTTTCGCGCACCAGCAGCCGTCCGCCGTGGAACAGGAAACTAAGGGGCGCGGGATCGGAACGCGGGGAAAAAAGGGGCGTGAAGGAGGCGGGCGTCTGGAGCATGGTCGGTATCCGGGCAGGTCGATGCCCTGATGATACCGCCAATCCCGACGCCGCCTCCGGGCCTGGCTTAAGCCGGTGAGAGGATTACTTGAGCAGCTTGGTGCGGCTGGCCACCAGGGCGATGACCACCGACAGTCCACCGACATAGCCGATGGCTGCCTGCATGCCGACAAAGTGGGCGACGGCGCCGATCACCGGTGGGCCCATCAGGCTGCCGCTGTAGGCCATGCTCGCCACTGCAGCCAGGGCCATCGGGCCCTGGCTGCCTGCGGCACTGAACACGAATGGGAACAGCAGCGACAGGCCAAGGCCGGCGACCGCGAAACCGCCGAGGGCGACATAGGCGTTCGGGGCCACCACGGCGAAGAACAGGCCGGCGGCCGACACCAGCGCGCCGCCCGTCACCAGGCGCTGGGCGCCGAAGCGCACTTTCAGCTTGTCGCCGACCAGGCGCGACAGCAGCATCATGACCGAGAAGGCCGACAGGGCCAGCGGCGCCAGGCCGTCCGATGCGCCGAAATGCTCTTTCAGGAACACGCCGCTCCAGTCGGCGATGCTGCCTTCCGACATCGAGCCCAGGAAACCCAGCAGGCCCAGCAGCGCCAGCGGACCGCGCGGCAGCGAGAACGACTTCTTCTCCACTTTTTCGACGCTGTCCTCCAGCTGAATCATGCTGAAGGCGAACCACAGGACCACGGCCAGGGGACCGGCCAGCATCAGGAAGTGGGTGCCAGGGGCGATCTTCATGCTGGCCATCAGGCTGCCGAGGGTGGCGCCGGCCAGGCCGCCGGCGCAGCCGATCCCGTGCAGCATCGACAGCTCCGACTTGCCGGTCTGCTTTTCACGCCTGGTGGCGGCCGAGTTGATGGCGACGTCGAAGGTGCTGGCCGTAATGCCCAACATCAGCACCGCCAGCATCAGGCGCGGCACGGTTGGCGCCATGCCAATCGCCACCAGCACGCCCAAGAGGGCCATGCCCGAGATGAGCATAGCCTTGCGCGCGCCGAAGCGGCCCATCAGGAAGGACGAGACCGGGTAGGACAGGACGGCGCCGAGGCCGCCGCACAGCAGGACCATCGACAGCGCCGAATGCGACACCTGGACCCGCTCGGCCAGCGCCGGGATGCGGCCGGCCCACGAGCCCATGATCAGGCCGAACAGCGCGAACAGGGTCGGCAGTGCGTATTGCTGGGTTTGTGCGAAGGAAGAAGAACTACGCTGGGCGGAAACAGTAGTGTGCATCGATGGGGACGAATTGTTAAATTTTTGGGTGAGTAGCAACTGCCGGCGGGCCTTGAAATGCAAACGCCAACCGAAAAAGTTGGCGTACGTCAGCTGACAGGTGGCAATTTTACCGAGCGGCAAAATTTTATGTTTGCCGTGCAGAAAAAAATTTGGATTCGTTGTTGTGTGTCGACGCAAAGAAGACAACTTCATTGGCGCAGCACTAAGAATTCTGAAAAGTTCGCAATGAAATTGCGCGAAATGCGCGGAATTGATACGTAGTAGTGCTTAGCTCGCGAATTTCGTGCGGACGTTCCCGGCGAAGCAAGACGCAAAAAAATGGAGGAACAGGCCGCTCACCTTGCTTTTTAGCCAACTTTTTGTACCTGAAACAGATGCAGGAACGTCAGCTCGACGCGTTGATGGTTTGAGCTCGGCGAGGACGTTCGTGAATACTTCAATTGTGAAATATCTTGTCCGGAAACGGTGCGATCCCGTGCCTACTCCATGGCCTGGTCACCCACAGGCGGCACCGGCCGCTCGCCGATCTGCTGGCGCCACATCGCGTAATACAGGCCCTTCTGCGCCACCAGTTCGTCATGCGAGCCGGTTTCGACCACCCGCCCCTTCTCCAGCACGAAGATCGACTCCGCATGCATGATGGTCGAGAGCCGGTGCGCGATCAGGATCGTGATCTGGCTCGCGCGCGCCGAGATCTGGCGCACGGTGTTGGTGATCTGCTCTTCGGTGAGGGAATCGAGCGCCGATGTCGCCTCGTCGAAGATCAGCAGCCGCGGCTCGCGCACCAGGGCGCGGGCAATCGACAGGCGCTGCTTCTCGCCACCCGACAGCTTCATGCCGCGCTCGCCGATGACGGTGTCCAGTCCTTCCGGGGATTTGAGCAGCAGGTTCGCGCACGAGGCCTGTTCCATCGCCAGCACGATCTGCGCATCGGTCGCATCCGGTTTCACGAACAGCAGGTTGTCGCGCAGCGTCCCCGCAAACAGGTTGGTCTCTTGCGTGACAAAGCCGATCTGGCGCCGCGCTTCGTTGTAGCGCAGGTCTTCGGTCGAGATCTCGTTATAGAACACCTTGCCGCGCTCCGGCGTGTACAGCCCGACCAGCAGTTTTACCAGGGTCGACTTGCCCGAGCCGGAAGGACCGACGAAAGCCACGGTCTGGCCCAGGGCCGCGCTGAACGAGATGTCCACCAGCGAATCTTCCTGCGCCCCCTTGTGGCGGAAGCCCACGTCCGCAAAACGGATCTGCTCGAGCGGCCCGATCTCGACGAAATCGTCCGGACGGCGCTCGATCGGCTTGTCCATCAGCGCGCGGAAGTTCAGCAGCGACGCTTCGACCTCGCGGTGCGCCAGGATGATGTTGCCCAGTTCCTGCAAGGGGGCGAAGATCGCCACCGAGATGAATTGCATGGCAATCAGCTCGCCGGTCGTGAGCACGTCGCGGAAGATCAGCCACAGCAGCGCAAACAGGATCGCCAGCTTCAGCAAGCTGAGGGTGCTGCCTTGCAGGAACGACAGCAGGCGGATGCGCTTCACCTTCTGCATCTCGAGCGCGAAGATGCTGTCGGTTTGCGCCTTGAGGCGCCGGATTTCAGTAAACGTCAGGCCCAGGCTCTTGATCAGCTCGATGTTGCGCAGCGACTCGGTGATGAAGCCGGAATTGCGGTTGGTCTCGCGCACGATCGAGCGCTGCTGGGTCTTGATCTCGCGGCTGAGCATGCCGGTCAGGCCGCCCAGCACCAGCACGCCGACCAGGAAGACCGGCACCAGCAGCCAGTGCTTGTTCACCGCATACCAGATCAGGAAGGAGACCCCGACCAGCGAGGCGAATACGGTATTGATGAAGGTATTGATGAAGCGCTCGCTGTCGGCGCGCACCTTCTGCAGCAGCGACAGCGTTTCGCCGCTGCGCAGGTCCTCGAATTCCTGGTATTTCAGGCGCAGTACGTGGCGCAAGCCATCGTTGAAGATCGACACGCCCAGCTTTTGCACCACCAGCCGCGTGACGTATTCCTGCAGCGCCTTGGCCAGGCGCGACAGCAGGGCGACCACGACCGCGATGCCCAGCAGGCTCAGCACGCCGGAGACCAGCTGCTCGTCGGTCTTGCTGCCTGGATTGAGGGCGTATTCGTCGATGATCTTCCCGAAAATGATCGGGTCGACCAGGCTCAGCACCTGTGAGATGCCCGCCAACAGCAGCGCCAGCCCGGCAAGGCGCCAGTGCGGGCGCAGGTAGCTCCAGAGGATATACATGTTGGCATCTTACCAACCCGGCTGCATTGGGCGCGCACGGCCCACTGCCGGAGCTGCCTTAATGCCGATCACTTAGAGCCGCCGGTTTCTCGTAGGGTGTGTAACAGCAAAGTAGAAATGTCCGCTTTTAGCAAAGTTAAAATGTCCGTTTTCCAAAAGTCACACTCGCTTTTGAGCGGATGCTTTCTTCGCTGCCGTGGTGCCCTGCGTGA
>NZ_JABAIV010000012.1 GCF_013003915.1 Telluria aromaticivorans | reverse complement strand
CCGGTTTCGCTCACGCTGGACCCCAAACTTTTCGGAGTCGACAGCATGAACTACATCGCAAAAGCAGACATTTCTACTTTGCCCAAACCGGACATTTCTACTTTGCCCTTACAGGGTGGGCAAGTTCCTTGCCCACGCGTTCAACCAGCGGGAGAGCAGCCGCGCGGACTGCACTACCGTGATTTGAACGCGTGGGCAGAATCTGCCCACGCTACGGTTCGGCGGCAACTCACAGTTTACGATTATCGCGCCGTTCGATTTACGGTTCGGCGGCGACTCGCTGTGTAACGGTGACCGCCGCTTTTAATTCGTCCACATCAGCTTGACACCCACCCGGCGCCCAAGCTCTGCGCGCGTCTCGCGCGGTCCGTACTCCCCGTGGCCGCCATTCAAATTCTGCCCCACCAGCGCCAGTTCCAGGTTCGGCCGCAGGCGCCAGCCGAAGCGCGCATCCAGCGCCCAGTAGCCCGGCACCGCCGGATTTTCCAGCGCCGCCACCTTGTGCAGCGCCACTTCCAGTTCACGCCGGTCGTCGAAGGCATAGTGCGAGCGCAGCTGCAGTGTGTGCTCCGGGTCCTTGCCGGCCGATCCGGGGCCAGCCAGGTCGTTGCTACCCGCTTTCAGGCGCAGGCGCTCGTGCAGCGCGGTGAAGCCGGCCGACAGGCGCCAGGCATTGGTCAGCTGGTAGCTGCCCCACATCTCGATGCCGGTCGCTTCGCCTTCCATCAGGCTGCCGAAGGTGATGAAGGTCTGGGTCGGGTCGATTTCTTGCGTGCGCAGGTGGTCGTACTGGTTGTGGAACAGCGTGGCCGAATAGGACAGGCCGGCCAGCGGCTGGCCGCGGTAGCCAAGTTCGACCACCCGCGCCACTTCCGAGCGTACCTGCGGCCCGCCGCGCAGCAGGTAAGGCGGGCGGCCGGGGATGTAGGCGTCGACATCGAGCCGGGTCGGTGCGCGCACGGTGCGCGACAGCGCGCTCCAGACGGTGTGGCGCGGCGACAGGCGCCAGGCCAGGCGCGCGGTCGGCAGGAATTCGTTGCCGGTGTAGTCGTTGCGCTCGATGCGCGCACCCAGGGTCAGGCTCAGGTCGGGACTCAGCGCCATTTCGTCCTGCGCGTACAGGCTGGCCCAGGTTTGCTGTTCCCGCTCCGGGAGGAAGGCGATCACCTCGCTGTTGGTCACGTGGTCCCAGCTGTGGCGGAGGTTGGCGCCCCATATCAGGCTGTGGCGGCCCCAGACCGGCAGCGTGTGCTCGAGCTGCAGGTCGGCGATCTGCAGCGATTCGGTAAACGTCGGCGGCACCTCGCGCCGCGTGTGGTCGAGATAGGCCTGCACCGAGAGGCGGCCCCCGCCGTCGAGCGCACGCTCCCAGTGGGCCGTCAGGTTGGCGCCTGCGGTGTCGAGATCGTCCAGGCGCAGCGCGCTGCCGGTGACCGAGATCTCGCCCGGCTCCGGCTGTTCGGGCCGGCCGCGGACCAGGTTGCCGTTGATGCTGAAGGTATCGCTGCCGCGCTCCCAGTCGGCGCGGAAGCCCAGCTGGGCCTGGCGCCAGGCGTCGTTCACGCGCGTGCCGGCCTCGGTTTCGCTGTGCGAACGCTGCAGCACCTTGCCGTACGCGCGCCAGCTTGCGTCGCCGGCGCGCCCGCCCTGGCGGAAGGCCGCGTCGGCGCCATTGGTGGTAGCGCGCAGTGAAGCGAGGCTGCCCTGGGTGGCGTGGGCCGAACGCGTCGTGATGTTGATGACCCCGTTCACGGCATTCACGCCCCACATCGTGCCGCCCGGGCCGCTGATGACTTCGATGCGCTCGATGTCGTCGAGCATCACGTCCTGCATGTCCCAGAACACGCCGGAGAACAGCGGCGCGTACACCGAGCGGCCGTCGATCATGACCAGCAGCTTGTTCGGTCCGCTATTGTTACTGCCGTTCAGGCCGCGCGCGCTGATCGCATGGCCGTAGGTCGAGCTTTGCGCCACGTGCAGGTTGGGCGCCAGCCGCAGCGCCTCGGGCAGGCTGCGCGCGCCGGAGCGGCGCAGCTCGTCGGCGGTGATCACATACACCGAGGCCGGCGCATCCTGCAGGCGCTCCGGCTTCTTCGATACCGACGTCACCTGGATATTCGCCAGTTCCTCGATCGACAGGTCGGCCAGGTTGTCGGGCCGGGCGGTGGCGGCATCTTGCGCGGCGGCCGGCAGTGCAAGCGCAGCGGCGACGCAGGCGGCCAGCAAGGACAAGCGCGCGGCGCGGGGCTGCCACGGCAATGGGTGAATGATCATCGAGCAACTCCGCGGCGATTTTTGTCTGTCAGCAATATTGATAAACGGCTGTGTTGGTGATTTTACATTCCGAGCCTTACTGCTGTGCGTCCAATAGAATCCGTGCTAGTGTTTCAAGCGAAAAATAGTCTTCGCAGCAGCAGGAAGTAAAGACTGCTATAGTTAGTTCTAACGCGTACAGCTTTCCGTAAAGAAACAATGCACCGCTACACTAACACAGCCATCGTGCTGCACTGGACGATTGCCCTGCTGATCATCGGCACCTTCACGCTCGGGCTGGTCATGACCGATATCCCGGGCCTCACGCCGACCAAGCTGAAATATTTTTCGTGGCATAAATGGGCCGGCGTGACCGTGCTGGGCCTGGCCGCATTGCGCCTGCTGTGGCGCTTGTTCCGCCACCCGCCCGCCTATGCCGACGAGATGCCGGCCTGGCAGCGCGGCGCCGCCCACGGCCTGCACTGGCTGCTGTACCTGCTGATGTTCGCGGTGCCCCTGTCCGGGTATTTCTATAGCCTGGCGGCCGGCGTCCCGGTCGTGTATTTCGGTGTGGTCGAGCTGCCGGTACTGATCGCCGCCGATCCGGCGCTCAAGCTGGTGCTGAAAGATGTCCATTACTGGCTCAACATGCTGCTGGCCGCGCTCGTCGGCCTGCACGTGGCGGCCGCGTTCAAGCACCTGCTGGTCGACCGCGACGGCGTGATGGGACGCATGCTGCCTTTTTCTACTTCGAAGGGATCACGATGAAACCACTCAAGGGCCTGTTGATGGCCTCCCTCCTGGCGAGCGCCGTTGCAAGCGCCGTACCGCTGAAAACCGATCCGGCCAGGAGCAGCGTCTCGGCCGTGTTCAAGCAGATGGGCGTGCCGGTCGAAGCGAAATTCACGCAATTTACCGCGCAGATCGACTACAACGCGGCCCAGCCGGCCGCGTCGAAGGCCAGCGTCGACATCGTGACCGCCAGCCTCGACCTGGGCGATCCCGAATACAACAAGGAAGTCGCCAGGAAGGACTGGTTCAACGCCGCGCAATTCCCGAAGGCCAGCTTCGTCTCGAGCGCGATCGCGCCGGCCGGCGCCGGCAAGTTGACGGTTAGCGGCAAGCTGAGCATCAAGGGACGCAGCGCCAACGTGAGTTTTCCGCTGACCCTGAAGACCGAGGCCGGGAAACAGGTGTTCGAAGGTCAGTTGCCGATCAAGCGGCTGGCGTTCAATATTGGCGAAGGCGAGTGGAAGGACACGAGCATGGTCGCCGATGAGGTCGTCATCAAGTTCCGTGTCACTGCAGCTCCATGATTAAGAAACACCACTCATCAATACCCATATTTATAAGGAAATGGAACACATGAAAATCAAGCACCTGATCGCGGCCCTGGCCGCCCTGAGCACCGGCGCCGCTTTTGCCGCCGCCGACACCTACAAGATCGACCCGAACCACACTTATCCGAGCTTCGAAGCCGACCACATGGGCATCTCGGTCTGGCGCGGCAAGTTCAACAAGACCGAAGGTACTGTGACCCTCGACCGCGCAGCCAGGACCGGCACGATCGACATCACCGTGGACACCACCAGCATCGACTTCGGCCACGAAAAAATGAACGAGCACGCGAAGAAGGAAGACATCTTTGATGTCGCCAAATTCCCGACCGCGACCTTCAAGGCCAAGACGATCAAGTTCACCGGCGATGTGCCGACCTCGGCCGATGGCGAATTCACCCTGCACGGCGTGACCAAGCCCCTGACCATGACCATCAACAAATTCAAGTGCATCGACCACCCGATGCTGAAACGCGAAGTCTGCGGCGCCGACGTCACTGCCCAGTTCAAGCGCAGCGACTATGGCGTCAACTTCGGCCTGCCGCGCTTCTCGCCGGAAGTGAAGCTGCTGATCCAGGTGGAAGCGGTCAAGCAATAAGCGCCCCGCCTCAAGAAAATAAGGAAAAAGCCCCGCTGCCATGACGGCAGCGGGGCTTTTTTTCATCGCATCACCGCCGGTTTCGGGCGGCGACGTCAACGATTAACGGCCGTCGCGGTCCAGGTCACCCGGGATGGCGCGCTCGACCTTGTGCCATGCAGCGCGCGAAGCGTGCTTGGCCTGGTCCCAGTTCAGGCGCGATGCACCCTTGGTGCGGTCCCACTCGCTCGACAGTTCGCTTTCGTGCGTGTCGTAGCCACCTGGATAACGGCCGGCGCCGTTGTAGCCCAGCGCATAGGCCGGTGCATAGTCGTCATAGGTGTAGCCCGGGGTGTAGTACGGCTGGGTCTGGTACTGGGTGCGCCAGTGGGCTTCTTCTTCCGCTGGATTGACCATCTTGGCCACGCCCTTGCCCGCCATGCTGCCGATGGCTGCGCCGATGCCGGCGCCTGCCACCGCACCGATCGGGCCGCCCACGGCTGCGCCGATCACGGTGCCGCCGACTGCGGCGCCGCCTGCTGCGCCGACGCCGGTGCCCAGGTGGTGGTCACGCAGTTCGTCGCCCGGCTTCGGGTTGATGACTTCGCCCGTGCCCTGGCCGGCTGCGCCGCCTGCCATGCCGCCGATGATGGCGCCTGCTGCGGTGCCGATCGGGCCGGCTATCGAGCCGACTGCCGCACCGACGGCTGCGCCGCCGGCGCCACCGACGCCTTGCGCCAGGTTATGGTCGTTCAGGTCGTCGCCCGCCTTCGGGTTCACGACTTCGCCAGCGCCCTTGCCGGCTGCGCCGCCCGCCAGGCCACCGACGATCGCACCTGCCGCCATGCCGATCGGACCGGCTACTGCGCCTGCCATTGCGCCAACTGCGGCGCCGGTGCCGGCACCGGTACCCTTGGCCAGGTAGTGTTCCGACAGGTCGTCGCCGGCCTTCGGATTCACGACTTCGCCCACGCCCTTGCCGGCCATGCCGCCGGTGACGGCGCCGATGGCTGCACCAGCGACGGTACCGATCGGGCCAGCTACCGAACCGATGCCGGCGCCGACGATGGCACCACCAACGGCGCCCAGGCCGGCACCGATCACATGGCTACCGCCATTGTCGGTGAACGATTGTTCGATATGGCGTGCATCTTCGTCCGAACGGGCGTTCACGCCCATCACGATGCCACCCTTCTTGATGCCTTCTTCGTAGTGTGCAGCGCGGTCTTCAGGGATGCCTGCGCCGATCAGCGCGCCGATCAGGCCGCCGGTCAGGCCGCCGGCGCCGGCGCCGGCCAGTGCTGCAGCCAGCGGGCCGGCTACGACCAGGCCAAGGCCTGGCAGCACGAGGGTGGTGCCGACTGCAGCGATACCGGCCAGCACGGCGCCGATGGTGCCGCCGATGCCGGCGCCGATGCCCGCGCCTTCAGCAGCCTTGCTGCCCAGGTCGGTATCGGTGTCCTTGAAATGGGTTTTACGGGCATCGTCCGACATCATCAGGTTGACGTCGTCCTTGGTATAGCCGCGGGTCGAGATCGAGCTATAGGCGCGTTCTGCGCTCGCACGGTCAGGGAACAGGCCGGTGACCATACGGGAATTCTGGTTGTTATTCGAATCGTAGTTGCTCATGGCGAATCCTTTCAAAGGTTCAAGTGCGTGGTCGTGCAAACAATGAATGTCTTGCAAGTAGTACAACCATATTCCGCACAAGCCCCCTCTTCTGTTCGCTGACGCACCCTAGCCGGTTGTTTTTAGAATTGAAGAACGGCGATGGCGATTCGCCGTCTAACGTTCGTTGCCGCACCGACCCGATGGGGGCCGGTGCCTAAACTTGTCAACATGGTCACGGCAATAAACGGACCTGGGGGTATGTTTTCTCACTTTGAAGGAGGTAAGCCATGTTATTTATCATTTGGATCGTCGTCGGTGGTATTCTCGGTTGGCTCGCCAGCATGGTCATGAAGACTGATGCAGAGCAGGGCATGATTTTGAACGTCGTGGTTGGTATCGTCGGCGCCTTCCTGGGCGGCTGGCTCCTGTCGCCGCTGTTCGGCTCGGGCACCATTAATTCCGACGACTTCAGCGTCTCGTCGCTGCTGGTCTCGTTCCTGGGCGCTGTCGTCCTGCTGGCTATTGTGAACCTGCTGCGTCGTGGCCGCGTTCGTTAATAGAACTAGTGGATAGCCCTTACTAAAAACCAACGCTTCACGCGTTGGTTTTTTTACGTCTCAGAGTCGATATGACCGCAAAAATTTTCTGGATAGTCCTGATCTCCTGCGCCGCCAGCCTCGTGCTGGGTGTGCTGGCATTGAATTTCATGCCTGGTGAAAAGCAGATCGAAACCCGCCTCACCCACCGCTATGACACGAATGATGCCCAGTTCCGCCGTTCGCTTGGCGTGCTGCTCGGGCCGCCCATCGTGGAGGGCAACAAGGTCGAGACCCTGCTCAATGGCGACCAGATCTTTCCGTCCATGCTGGCGGCGATCCGCTCCGCCGAAAAAACCATTACGTTTGAAACCTATATCTACTGGTCCGAGTCGATCGGCAAGGAATTTTCCGATGCCCTGGCCGAACGCGCACGCGCCGGCGTGAAGGTGCACCTGATGCTCGATTTCATGGGCAGCATGAAGATGGATCTGCCGCAGATCGATGCGCTGAAAGCCGCCGGCGTCATGGTGCAGCGCTACCACAAGCCGGTCTGGTGGAAACTGGCGCGCCTGAACAACCGCACCCACCGCAAGCTGCTCGTCATCGACGGCAAGATCGGCTTTACCGGCGGGGTCGGCATCGCCGACCAGTGGCGCGGCAATGCCCAGGACGAGAAGCACTGGCGCGATACCCATTTCCGCATCGAGGGCCCGGCCGTCGGCCAGATGCAGGCTGTGTTCAACGACAACTGGCTCAAGGCCACGGGCACCGTGCTCGACGGCGCCGATTATTTCCCGGCACTGAAACCGGTCGGCAGCATGCCGGCCCAGATGTTCTCCAGCTCGCCGACCGGCGGCAGCGAATCGATGCACCTGATGTACCTGATGGCCATTACCTCGGCACGCAAAACGATCGACCTGTCGGCCGCCTATTTCGTGCCCGACGACCTGACCATTCGCACCCTGATGGAAGCGGCAAAGCGCGGGGTGCGGGTGCGCATCATCATGCCGGGCAAGTACATCGATTCCGACCTGGTCAAGGCTGCCTCGCGCGAGCGCTGGCCCGAGCTGCTGGCCGCCGGCGTCAAGCTCGCCGAATACCAGCCCACCATGTACCACGTGAAAGGGCTGATCGTCGATTCGCTGCTGGTGTCGGTCGGTTCCACCAATTTCGACAACCGCTCGTTCAGCATCAACGACGAAGCCAACCTGAACGTGCTGGACCCGGTCTTCGCGCGCCAGCAGGAAGCCATTTTCGAAGCCGACTGGCGCCTGGCCAAGCAGGTAACGGCGGAAGCATTCCGCGAACGCCCATGGTGGCAGCGCGTGACGACCGGCCTGGCATCGCTGGTGAAAGCCCAGTTGTAAATACCCGGCGCCAGCGTAGTTTTTCCCTTGGAAAACATTTGATTTGCGCAGTCGAAATAGTGGTTGACGTTAGGGATATGTATTACCGATACTCTTGGATGCTCATGGAGCCCCAAGAGTGTTCCCTTCCCTAAAAGACTGACGCGAATGAAAAAGACTCTCCTCTCGCTGGCCATCCTGACCAGCTTCGCCGCACAAGCGGACGAAGGCATGTGGATGCCGCAGCAGCTGCCACAAGTAGCCAAGCAACTGAAAGCCGCCGGCCTCAAGCTGGATCCGTCGAACCTGACCAAGCTGACCGAATTCCCGATGGGCGCCATCGTGAGCCTGGGCGGCTGCTCGGCGTCGTTCGTGTCGCCACAGGGCCTGGTGGTCACCAACCACCACTGCGTCTACAACAGCATCGCGGTCAATTCGACTCCGGAACGCGACCTGCTGGCCAACGGTTTCCTGGCCAAGAGCCTCAATGAGGAACTGCCGGCCGCCCCGGGCAGCCGCGTCTACGTGACCGAGGAAGTCGCCAATGTCACCACCCAGGTCATCACGCCTGAAGTCGCCAAGCTGAGCGGCAAGGCCCGCATCGACGCCATCGAAAAGAACCAGAAGAAACTGGTGGCCGAATGCGAAAAGGATGCAGGTTACCGCTGCACCGTGGCAAGCTACTACGGCGGCCTGGAGTTCTATCGCCTGAAGCAGCTCGAGATCCGCGACGTGCGCCTGGTGCATGCGCCACCGGCCGGCGTCGGCAAGTTCGGCGGCGATACCGACAACTGGATGTGGCCGCGCCACACCGGCGACTACGGCTTCTACCGCGCCTACGTGAGCAAGGACGGCAAGGCCGCCGAGTTCTCGAAGGACAACGTTCCTTACCAGCCGAAACACGTCCTGAAGATCGCCAAGGAAGGCGCGAAAGAAGGCGATTTCATCATGGTGCTGGGCTACCCTGGCCGCACCAACCGCCACCGCCTGCCGTCGGAAGTCGCATCGACCTTCGACTGGAACTACCCTGCTTTTGTTGCGGCATCGGGCGAGACCCTGGCCATCATCGAGCGCGAGACCAAGAACGATCCGGCCGCCAAGCTCAAGTACGCCGGCCAGGTCGCCAACGTCAACAACTACTACAAGAACCGCAAGGGCATGCTGACCTCCTACGAGGGTAGCGACTTCCTGCAGCGCAAGACCGCCGAGCACACTGCACTGAAAACCTGGGTCAACGCCAATGCGGCCCGCAAGGCCCAGTACGGCGCCGACATCGAGCAGGTCGAGCAGCTGATCGCCGAGCGCGACGCCGGCGCGAAAAAGACCTTCTTCCTGGGCTATGCGCAGCCGAAGTTCCTGTCCTCGGCGCGTTCGCTGTACCGCCTGGCCAACGAGCGCACCAAGCCGGATACCGAGCGCAAGTCGGGCTACCAGGAACGTGACATGCCGCGCTGGAACTCGGTTATCGCCGGCCAGGACCGCACCTATGACGAAAAGGTCGACAAGGCGCTGGTGCTGAACTTCCTGGCCAAGTACAACGCACAGCCTGCCGCCGAACGCGACGCCGCCTTCGACGCCGCCCTGGGCCTGCGCGCGGGCATGACCGAAGCCGAACTGAAGGCAGCACTGGACCGCATCTATGCCGGTTCCAAGCTCGCCAACAAGGACGAGCGCAGCGCATGGCTGAAGAAATCGCCGGCCGAATTCCAGGCCTCGAACGACAGCTTCATCAAGGCCGCGGTCGCGATGTACGACGCGGGCATGAAGGATGAAGCCAAGGAAGAGGAACTGGCCGGCAAGATCCAGCAAGCCTACGGCAACTACATGAAGGCCAAGATCGCCTACATGAATAGCCGCGGCCAGGCCGTCTATCCGGACGCCAACGGCACCCTGCGCGTTACCTTCGGCAAGATCGCCGGCCGCAGCCACGGCGCCGACGGCACCGGCGCCTGGACCGCGTTCACCAGCACCAAGGGCATCACCGCGAAGCACACCGGCGAAGGCGAGTTCAATGCACCGGCGCCACAACTGGCGGCGATCAAGGCCAAGGATTTCGGCAAGTATGTCGATCCGAAGCTCAAGACCGTGCCGGTCAACTACCTGGCCACGCTGGACATCACCGGCGGCAACTCGGGTTCGGCCGCACTGAACGCCAAGGGCGAACTGATCGGCCTGGCCTTCGACGGCACCCTGGATTCGATCATCTCGGACTGGGACTTCAACAACGCCAACACCCGCTCGATCCAGGTCGACAGCCGTTACATGCTGTGGAACATGAAGCACGTGGACAAGGCCGACAACCTGCTGAAGGAAATGAACGCGCAATAAGCGTTGACGTGGCGCCCCGAGGGCGCCACCTGGAAAGCCACGCGGGCGCGAGCCTGCGTGGCTTTTTTCTTGGAGGAATCAGAATGCTATGATTCCCCGCATCCGTCCCATCGGGGATGCCATCAGGAGAGCCCATGAAGATCACGCTGCAGGCAGACCACGACATCAGCGACGCAACTGCGCACAAGGCCACCGGCGCCACGCTCGCCGAGTGGTTCGGCCGCATCGACGAGAAGGGTGGACCGGCGCTCGGCCGGCGCGGCATCAACGCCTGGTTGTACGGCGAGCTGAAGATCGACATGTGGTGGGTCGCCACCATCTCCAACGAGTACGAGCGCGCGCGCGGCCAGTTGGAAAAGGACGGCAAGCTCACCGGCTATTCGATCTGCGCCACCAAGAGCGTCAAGGCCGATGCGCAGGCCTGCTATGCGGCGTTTGCCGAGCCGGCGCAACTGGACCGGTGGTTCGGCCCGAGCAACCAGATCGAGCTGGTCCCGGGCGGGCGCTGGACCAACGCGGACGGAAATGCCGCCACCATCCGCAAGGCGACGCCGGGAAAGAACGTGCGCATGCTGTGGGAAGACCCGGAGCTGGGCATGCCCACGCCGCTGGAAGTGAAATTCACGCCGGTAGCGGACAAGTGCACGGTGACGGTCACGATCGAGCGCCTGCAGAACCGCGCCGCGGCGGATGGCTATCGCAAGGCCTGGGGCGAAGCGCTGGTACGGCTGAAGGCAGTGCTGGAGGCTTGACGTCGGGTCAAGCCATCATCGCTTCCAGCTCCGCCGCCACCTGCTGCGCCAGCTGGTGGATGTGGAAGCCGTCGACGAAGCCGTGGTGGGCCTGCACCGAGAACGGCAGCTCCAGGCGCCCGCCGCCGGCATCCCGGAACTTACCCCATGCGAACGAGGGGATATCCGGATGCGCCAGCGATATGCTCGGATGCTGGATCGAGGTGAACGCGAGCCAGGGGATGCAGGTGACAAAGACCTGCTCCTTTGCCTCGCGCGCCGACATGGTGCGGTAGGTGGCGTTCAGTTCCGTCATGGCGCCCGCTTCCTCGCGCGCCGCGATGCCGCGCGTGACGAATTCGCGCAGGTCGTCGGTCCAGGCGAACTGGGCGAAATTCAGGTCATTGTGGTGGTTCACCACCGTGAACGAGGGCCGCAGGCGGTCGATGCGGAATACTTCGCCGTCGAGCAGGCGCCAGCGGAAATTCTCGATCTTCAGCACCGAGCGCAGCACCGCGCACAGCAGCACGTGGAAAGGGGCCAGGCCCTGCTGCTTGCACCAGGGCCGGAAGTCCGGCAGCTCGAGCGGGAAGCACAGGTTGACCGCCGCGCTGTCCATGCCGTCGAACAGGTTGAAGCGGTCGCGCCGCCGCTCGAAACTCTCCAACTTAGGACGCCTTGTTCAGGCGGCTATGGCGCACGCTGTACAGGAAATAGGTGGCCACCGCCACCGCCATCCAGATGAAGAACATCCGGAAGGTGGTCGCCGACAAATCCTTCATGATGTACAGGCAGGCGAGCACCGACAGGCCCGGGATCACATAGGGACCGAAAGGCACGCGGAAGCTGCCCGGCTCGCCGGCGCCCTGCTTGGCGCGGATCACCGGGACCGCGATCGAGACCACGATGAAGGCGGTCAGCGTGCCCATGCTCACCATGTCCCACAAGAAGGTCGCATCGACCAGGCCGGCCACCAGGCCTACCGCCACGCAGACGATCACGGTGTTGGCGGTCGGGGCCAGGGTGCGCTTGTTCACCTTCTGGAAGGTCTTCGGGATCAGGCCGTCGCGGCTGATCGCATACAGGATGCGGGTCTGGCCGTAGATCGTCACCAGGGTCACCGAGGACACCGATACCACCGCGCCGGCCGATAGCACCAGCGCCGGCCAGGCCTGGCCGGTCACGTTCTGCAGGATCACCGACAGGCCGGCTTCCTGGCCCGCGAACATCGCGGCAGGCTGCGCACCGACTGCGGCGACGGCCACCAGCAGGTAGAACACGGTCACGATCAGGAGAGCCGCCAGGATCCCGATCGGCACGTTGCGGCGCGGGTTGTTCACCTCTTCGCCGGCGGTGGCGATGGTGTCCAGGCCGATGAAGGAGAAGAACACGGTGGCCGCGGCCGCGGTCACGCCGGCGGTGCCGACGAAGCCGGTGCCCGGGTCCGGGTTGAAGAAGGGCGTGAAGTTGGCGGCATTGAAACCGGTCAGGGCGATCACCGAGAAGAAGATCAGGATTGCCAGCTTGATCAGCACCATGACGGCATTGGTGGTGGCCGATTCCTTGGTGCCGCGCACCAGCAGGATGCAGCACATGATCACCAGCAGCACCGGCGGCAGGTTGAAATTCCCTGGGGTGAAATGGACGTTATGGTGTTCGGACACGAACATCGGGGACCGCAAATGGGCCGGGATCTCCCACCCGAAGGCGTTGACCAGGAAGTTGTTCAGGTAATCGGACCAGCCGATCGCGACAGCACTGCCGGCCAGGCCGTATTCGAGCAGCAGGCAGGCCGCCACGATGAAGGCGGCAAACTCGCCGACGGTCGCATAGGCGAACGAGTAAGACGAACCGGCGGCAGGCACGCGCCCGGCCAGCTCGGCATAGCACAGCGCGGTCAGGCCGGCGGTCAGGGCCGCCAGCAAAAAGGAGAGAATCACCGCCGGGCCGGCCTTGGGCACCGCTTCGGCCATCGTGAAGAAAATGCCGGTGCCGATGGTGGCGCCGACGCCGATCATCGTCAGCGGGAACAGGCCGAGCGACCGCTGCAGGCCGCCGTCGCTCGTGCCGTCGCTGTCGTCATGATGACGTCCAGCGGGTTTCGTGCGGATCAGCTTTTGGCCCAGGGTCAGATTCACGGCAAGTCCTTTGGTGCGGTTGGCAAGGTCGACGGCGCAAGAGCAAGCGCCAATCAAAGCCTGCGATTATAGGGGTTGTTTTGTTATCACCGAAAAATAGTTTAATCAAAGATGCATATTTTCTGCATCTTTGATAAAATGGCTGTGTCCGCACGAATTACCCACCGCCCGGACCCTTTTTTTAGCTTTAAACATGCATAAATAATGCATCAATAAGGAAAACATCATGATCTCGACCGCTTCCCGCCCCTATATCGACGCCTCCGTTCCGGTGCTGCGCGAGCATGGCCTGGCCATCACCACCGAGTTCTACCGCAGCATGTTCGCGGCGCACCCGGAGCTGACCCGGCTGTTCAACATGGGCAACCAGGCGAATGGCGCGCAGCAGCAGTCGCTGGCCTCGGCCGTGTTCGCGTATGCCGCCAACATCGGCAACGCAGGGGCGCTCGGTCCGGTCGTGAGCCGCATCGTGCACAAGCACGCCTCGGTGGGCATCCGCGCCGAGCACTACCCGATCGTCGGCCACCACCTGCTCGGCGCGATCAAGTCGATCCTGGGCGATGCCGCCACCGAGCCGCTGCTCAAGGCATGGGAAGAAGCCTATACCTCGCTGGCGACCCTGTTGGTCGATGCGGAAGCGAAGATGTATGCCGACGCCGGCGTGCAGCCGGGCGAGACGCGCCCGATGCGCGTGCTGGACGTCGTACGCGAAAGCGATAACGTCGCTTCGATCCGCTTTGCGCCGGTCGATGGGGCCTTGCCGCCGTTCCGGGCCGGTCAGTACGTCAGCGTGGCCGTCGACTTCAACGATGGCCGCCGCCAGCTGCGCCAGTACAGTTTGTCGGATGCCCCTGGCAAGGACAGCCTGCGGATTTCGGTCAAGCGCGAGGATGGCGACAGTGCCCTGCCCGCCGGCGAGGTATCGACCTGGCTGCACGATAATGTGAACGTCGACGACCTGCTGCACGTGACCCACCCGTTCGGCGACTTCCTGCCCGATACCGAATCGGACGAGCCGGTGGTGCTGCTCTCGGCCGGCGTCGGCATCACGCCGATGATCGCGGCCCTGAACCGCATCGCCATGGTCAACCCGGAACGCCGCGTGATCTTCGCCCACGCCGCGCGCAATGCGGCGAATCACCCGCACCAGCGTGACGTCGCCGCAGCACGGGCGCGCATGCCGCACCTGGTGGTGGTGAGCTTCCATGAAGAAGGCGACGGCGCCCTGCCCGGGAAGATGGACCTCGCCCGCCTTCCATCGTGGCCACGCACCGAGACCAATGTCTATATGTGCGGCCCCCTGCCCTTCATGCAGGCGCAGTGGCATGCGCTCCTGGCAGCCGGCGCCCCGGCAGCGCGTTTGCACCGCGAAGTGTTCGGGCCGGATCTGCTGGATAACCTGCTGTAACTCAGACGCGACCCGTAGGGTGGGCAGGTCCCCTGCCCACCCTGCAAAATCCCCACTTGCATCGCTCCGCCGCGACGCATGCAGGATGTGAACGCGCGGCCGGCGAAGCCGGCCACCCTACATCAGCGCTGCCCCAGCCTGGTCGTTCCAAACAGATGTTTGTGCTCGCGCGGCTGCGAACGCCAATACTGCGGGGGCGCGAACACCTGCTCCCCCAGCTCCGCCGCCGCATGCCACGCCCAGCGCGGGTCGTACAGCATCGCGCGCGCCAGCCCGATCACGTCGGCCTGCCCCTGCTGAAGGATGTCCTCGGCCTGCTGCGCCTCGGTAATCAGCCCCACGCCAATCGTCGGCACCCCCGTCTCGCGCTTGATGCGCTCCGCAAAAGCCACCTGGTAGCCCGGCCCAAGCGGAATTTCCTGGCGCGGCGACAGCCCGCCGCTGGACACGTGCATGAAGTCGCAGCCGCGCGCCTGCAGCTCGCCTGCAAAGCGCAGGCTCTGTTCGATCTCCCAGCCTCCTTCGACCCAATCGGTGGCCGAGATGCGCATGCCCACCGCCATGTCCTTCGGCACGGCGGCGCGCACGGCCTCGAATACCTCGAGCGGGAAGCGCATGCGGTTTTCCAGCGAGCCACCATAGGCATCCTGGCGCTGGTTCGCCAGCGGCGACAGGAACTGGTGCAGCAGGTAGCCGTGGGCGCCGTGCAGCTCGATGGCGTCGAGGTCCAGCGCATGGGCGCGGTGCGCCGCAGCCACGAAGCCTTCCTTCACACGCGCCAGCCCTGCTTCATCCAGCGCCAGCGGCACGGTTTCGCCGTCGGCATGCGGCAGGTTCGAAGGCGCGACGGTCTGCCAGCCGCGCTCCTGGTGCGGCGGGATATTCGCGCCGCCTTCCCACGGCACCTCGCTGGACGCCTTGCGCCCGGCATGGGCGAGCTGGATGGCGATTTTGATGGGCGAGTGGCTGCGCATGGCGCGGATCACCGGCGCCAGCGCTTCGGCATGGGCGTCGGACCACAGGCCCAGGTCGTCGGGTGAAATGCGTCCTTCCGGCGTGACGGCGGTGGCTTCGATGATCAGGAGGCCGGCGCCGGAAAGTGCCAGGCCGCCGAGGTGGATCATGTGCCAGTCGGTGGCGAGGCCGCCAACTGCCGAGTACTGGCACATCGGGGCGATGGCGATGCGGTTGGACAGTTGCAGGGGTCCCAGGGTGACTGGGGAGAAGAGCATGCTCATGGAGCCTCCGCGCGGGGCAAAGGCTTTAGTCTAGAGCAGAGGGGGATTTGATGTTGCGACGTTGGTGAGGAAATTGGAGGGAATAATGCCAGTGGCATTGTTCCCGCCTTCGCCGGGATCACGTGCTTATTGTGTTGGCCATAAGACCGTCGTCCCGGCGCAGGCCGGGACCCAAGTTTGTTGATCAGCCGATCCGCGTCACCATCAGCCCCGCGCGCAATCCAACCCGCACATCCGGATTCGGAAACACCACCAGCTCCTCGTCATGCTCCACGGTATACACCGTGTCGCCATCGGTCGCGATGACCTCGCCCTTTTTCATGGGCGTGAAGTTCCAGGTATCGCGCCCCACCGACATGGAGAAGGCATCCGACAGCTTGATCACCTGCCGCGCCGTGGCAAACACATGCGGCGCGACCTTGGCTGCCGCACCGGCTTGCCCGCGCAGCAGCTGGTCCAGCGCTTGGGAGGCATCGGCAAACTGCGACAAATCGTTCTGCCCCAGCGTCCCGACCCGCCCCAGCTCCACGGTGGTGCCCGCGGCGCCATGGTGCTCGCTCGAATAATAGCTGTAGGTACCCACCGACTTCGGATTCATGATGACGGCGCCAATCGCCGCCTGTCCCAGCCAGTCGATCAAGGCCTTGCGCCGTTCCTCCGCGATCAGCTCCGGCACGATCGCGAACATCGGGTAGTGCGAGGGACGGATGGCCGTGTGCAGGTCCAGGTGCCAGCGCGCCGGCCCCGCCCCTGCAAAGAAGTCCACCGTCGCCGCGATGATCGTGTCGGCACGCGCCGCCTCGAAGGTGCCGGCCAGCGCACCACGTTCGCTACGGAACATGCGGTTCAGGTCCGCATCGATGAACCGCTTGCCCACCGCGATCGCGTCGATGCTGCCGACGCAGAGCATCAGGTCCACCGCCAGCGCGCGCGGTGTGTGCGACAGGGCTTCGATGAGCCAGGCGACCATTTCGATCGGCCCGGTCTCGTCGCCATGCACGCCCACCGACACCAGCACGGCCGGGCGGGCGGCATCCGCTACCGCCGCCTTGACCGTGAGGATGCCGGCCGCCGGCAGGCCGACCGCAAAGCCAGCCTCCGTGAAGCGCTGCGCCACCGTGCTGAAGTCACCTCCGGCAAGGAGCCGCACCGCTTCCGGCAGCGCACCCGATTCGGCTGCGCTCCTTGGGTCGGCGTTCATCTTTCAGGCTGCCAGGCGATCCGGGCTCGAGCCTTCCGACAGCGCCCAGACGTCCAGCATGGCTTGCTCGAGCTCGACCGGCTGGGCAAAGCCCGTCAGGCCGCGCGCCTTGGTGACCTCGGCGACAGCCGCCAGCGCATCGCCGCCATGGCCGGCACGCTCGATCACCTGCAGCAGCAGGCGCTGCTGGGTGCGGCGCAATGCCTGCATCGCGTAGTTGCGCAGCTGTTCCTGGGCCTTGCCCTGGGCCGGCAGCTTCAGGCCGCGTTCCAGGGTGTCGATGCCGGCCTGCTGGCGCAGCGCCATGCCGACCTGCAGGAACTGGGCCAGGCTCATGCCGCTTGGACGCTGCACCGATACCGCCGCGAACAGGAAGGTCGCCAGCGACTCGATGGTCTCGACGGCTTTCCAGGCTGCGGTGAACGATGCCGGCATGCCGCTGTGGCCATCGGCTTCCGAACGGGCCGGGGTCAGGCTGCGCAGCTGGTCGGCCTGGCCGAACAGCGAGGACAGTTCCGCCATGCCGTCGGTACCGGCTGGCAGCGACAGCACGCCTTCGATCACGGCGCGCAGCAGCGCACGGGTACGGGCATCGACCGCCATCGACACGTCACGCGGCACGGTCAATGCATCGGCGTCGAGCGCGTCGAATACCGGCGCCAGGTGCAGCGCCGACCAGGCCCTGGCCCAGGCCTTGACCACTTCGGTTTCATCGACGCGGTGCTCGGCTGCCAGGTCGCGCAGCATCAGCGGGCCGCAGCGGTTGACCGCTTCGTTGGCCAGTACGGTGGCCAGGATGGTATTGGCCAGCGGGTGGTTCAGCGGATTGCGGGTGGCCACCAGCTGGGCAGGGAAGTAAGGGCGCAGCAGCGAGTCGGCCCACGATTCGCTGGTGAGGTCGAGTGCCGACAGGGTCCGCTTGAAGCGGTTCTTGACGTTGGCGACAACGACCGCCAGTTCCGGTGCCGACAGGCCCAGGCCCAGTGCCTTGCGGCGCTGCAATTCGGCGTCGCTCGGCAGCTGTTCCAGTTCGCGCGACACGGCGCCTTCCGATTCCAGGTTGGTGATCAGGGCGGCATAGCCGTCCACGGTCGAACCGGTTGCCTGCGCCTGCGCTTCGCGGGTCAGCAGGTGGGTCTGCTGCGTGTTGTCGCGCAGGACCAGGCGTTCGACGTCGCCGGTCATCTCGTTCAGGATGCGGTTACGGTCGCCTTCCGGCAGCTCGCCGGCATTGACTTCGGTGTCGAGCCAGATCTTGATGTTGACTTCATGGTCGGAGCAATCCACGCCGGCCGAGTTGTCGATCGCATCGGTGAAGATACGGCCGCCATTCAGGGCGAACTCGATACGGCCGGCCTGGGTCGCGCCCAGGTTGCCGCCTTCGGACACGACCTTGCAGCGCAGTTCGCTGCCATTGACGCGGATACGGTCATTGGCGCGGTCTTTCACCTGCGCATGGCTTTCGCTTGATGCCTTGATGTAGGTACCGATGCCGCCGTTGTAGAACAGGTCGACCGGGGCCAGCAGGATGCGGTGCATCAGTTCTTCAGGTGCCAGCGAGGTTTCCTGGATGTCCAGCGCAGCGCGCACTTCCGGGGTCAGCTCGATCGAGCGCGCCGAGCGTGGGTACACGCCGCCGCCCTGCGAGATCAGGCTCTTGTCATAGTCTTCCCACGACGAACGCGGCAGCGCGAACATGCGCTGGCGCTCGTTGAAGGAGACTTCGACGTCCGGGGTAGGGTCCAGGAAGATATGGCGGTGGTCGAAGGCAGCCAGCACCTTCAGCTGGCGCGACAGCAGCACGCCGTTGCCGAACACGTCGCCCGACATGTCGCCCACGCCGACCATGGTGATCGGGGTGGTCATCATGTCGTGGCCCAGTTCATAGAAGTGGCGCTTGACGGCTTCGAACGCGCCCTTGGCGGTGATGCCCATCTTCTTGTGGTCGTAGCCGTTCGAGCCGCCCGACGCAAAAGCGTCGCCCAGCCAGAAGCCGCGCTTGACGGCGATGCTGTTGGCGATGTCCGAGAAGGTCGCGGTGCCCTTGTCGGCGGCTACCACCAGGTACGGGTCGTCCTGGTCGTAGCGCACGGTGTTTTCCGGCGGGACGATGGCGCCACGCACGCGGTTGTCGGTCACTTCCAGCAGGCTGGCGATGAACAGGCGGTAGACCGATTCGCCCTCAAGCGCGACGGCTTCACGTGGGGCATTGGTCGGCATCTGCTTGCACACGAAGCCGCCCTTCGAGCCGGCCGGCACGATGACGGCGTTCTTCACCATCTGCGCCTTCACCAGGCCCAGCACTTCGGTGCGGTAGTCTTCCATGCGGTCCGACCAGCGCAGGCCGCCGCGGGCGACCGGGCCGCCGCGCAGGTGCACGCCTTCGAAGCGGCGCGAAAACACGTAGATTTCGCGGTAAGGGCGCGGCTCCGGGGCCAGCACCAGGTTGCTGGTGTCGACCTTGAAGATCAGCTTTTCGCCCTCGTTCTGGAAGTAGTTGGTGCGCACGGTGGCCAGCGCCAGGTCGACCAGTGCGGCCATGATTTCTTCGGTGTCGGCGTGGTTCACGCTCGACAGGCCGGCCTTGAGCGCGGCCAGCTTGGCGGTGCCGGCGGCATGCTCGGACTCGCCCAGTTTCGGATCGAAACGCAGCAGGAAGGCGGTGACGAATTCCTTCACCAGGGCCGGCTGGGTGCGCAGGGTCTCGGCCATGTAGCGCACCGAGAACTTCGAGCCGAGCTGGCGCCAGTAGCTGATGTAGGCGCGTACCAGCTGCACTTCGCGCATGGCCAGGCCGCCTTCGATGGTCAGGCCGTTCATGCGGCCGTCTTCGGCTTCGCCATTGAACAGCGCGGTGAACAGTTCTTCGGCCACCGGAATGATGCCCTGCTTGACCAGCTTGGCGCCGCTCTCGTCGTCCACCGCCAGGGCGGTGACGTGGTGGCGCGCGCCGTCGGCGGTCTTGATGGTCCAGGTCTGCTCGCGGTCGACTGCGATGCCGGCGTTCTGCAGTGCCGGCAGGATGCGCGACAGCGAAGGCACGACTTCGCCCGAGTACAGGCGGATCGAGGCGCCTGCGGCGGCATTGCCGGCGCCGCTGCCAGGTTCGACGCGCACGGCGACGCGTTGCTGCTGGCCGTTCTGGAGCAGGGCCTGCAGGTCGCTGAACGCGGTTTCCGGTGCCGTGGCGGTGACGAAGCTCACCGGCAGGTTGGCGCCGAGCTTGCGCAGGCTGCTGCGCTGGGTGTGCTCGTCGACGCCGTTGGTCAGCACGGCGAACCGGTCATGCCAGCCGTCCAGCACCGACAGCAGCGGCTGCTGGATGTCGGTTTCCAGGTCGAGCGGGTTGCGTGCGGCGTGCGCGATCAGGTAGACGCGGGCCAGCGGACCATCGGCCACCAGGGTCTGCGAACGCACCTCGCTGGCGCCCGAGCTTTCCTTGAGGGCTGCGGCCAGGCCGGCGGCGACCTGGGCGCTGTAGCGCTCGCGCGGCAGGTAGACCAGTACGTTCAGGTGGCGCGCATAGACGTCGCGGCGTGCGAAGACTTTCGGGCGCGGTTGCTTGTACAGCGACACGACCGAGCTGCACACCTGGGCCAGCCATTCCGGATCGGCTTCCAGCGCTTCGGTGCGCGGCAGCGATTCGAGGATCTCGACGAATTTCTCGGCGCGGAAGCCTTCCTGGCGCACACCGGCGATCGACAGCACCTTGGCGACGCGGCCGCGCGCGAACGGCAGGCGCGCCAGCGGGGTCGAGGTGGCGGCGCGGGTAAACAGGCCCACAAAACAGTGCTCGCCCAGGATGCGCCCTTGCGCGTCGGTGTTGCGCACGCCGATGAAGTCCAGCGGCTGGTCGCGGTGCAGGGTGCCCTCGACGTCGGCTTTCACGATTGACAGGGTGTCGGCACGGCGCGACAGGGTTTCGAAGTCGCCCGGGATGTTGGCCAGGCAGGTGCCGTAGACCGGGTGTGCAGTATCTTGCAGCACGCCGACGCGGCTCGGGACGTCGCGTTCGAGTTCGCGCACGCCTTCCTTGACCATGTAATAGGCGTAGCCGAAGGGTTCGAAGCCTTCGTTCTTGGCCCATTCGAGGAAGGCCGCGACTTCCTGGCCTTCGGCGCTGCCTGCCTGGGCAGCGGCGGCTGCGACGGCGGTCATGCGGTCGGCCATCTTGACGGCGTCGCGGTGCACCACGGCGGCATCGTTGGCCACCATGCGGATGCGCGCGGTCAGCGCGTCGAGTTCGGCGAATTCGAGTTCGTCGTTGAGCAGCACCAGCACGATCGATTCGAGCGGGGCGCCGGCTTCGCCGACCGAGGTGGCGGCGCCTGCGGCATCGCGGCGCACGGCCAGCACGGCGTTCATCACGCCGGTGGCGATCTGGCGCTCCTTGCGCAGGGCCATGACGAAGGAGTCGACCAGGTAAGGCATGTCGGCGTTCAGGATCAGCAATGCGGTAGCCATGCCGCCACGTCCGTCGGAATACTGCATCTGCGCGATCTGGCAACCAGGGCCGGTGCGCTGGGCCAGCTGCGAGAAACCTTCCCACAGCACCGGCGCCAGGCTCTCCGGCGAGGTGCCAGCCAGGTCTTCGTCGTCGAGCGATCCGAGCCACGCGCTGATCAGCGCGCCCACCTGCTTGGCGTCGCCGGCGGCGGCGTGGTTTGCATTCACCAGAGCGAGCGTCTGGTTACGCAGATCTTGTGACATGTCTTTCATTTGCTTCTCCAAAGTTTGTGTGCCCGGCGCGCTTGTCAGCTTGTGGCTTAGCGCTGCCCTGGCTCTATATTGGACGGGGGTGTCCCGTCCGAATTCCGTGTGCGCCGCAGCATTCCCGGGTGCGCCAATCCGTTATTAGAACATGCCATGCGGGCTGGGTCACGCCCGTTCCGCTTGGCCCCACGCAGGCTCAAGACAGGTCGTAAAGACCCGGCAGGCCAAGGATGCGTTCGAGTTCCTCAAGGGCAGCCAGGCATTCGTTCGCCAGCTGCGGGTCGGCCAGGTCTTTCGGCTCGATGCGGTCGCGGTAATACTGTTCGACCCAGGGCACCAGCTTCGCATACAGGGCTTCGGTCATGACCACACCCTGGTGCATGGCGCGCGCTTCGTCGTCGCTCAAGGCCACGCGCAGGCGCAGGCAGGCAGGGCCGCCGCCATTGCGCATGCTCTGGCGCAGGTCGAACTCGAGCAGCTCGTCGATCGGCCCGCCGCCGGCCACCAGGCCGTCCAGGTAACGTGCCACCGCCTCGTTCTCGCGGCATTCGTGCGGCACCAGCAGCGCCATGCCGCCATCCGGCTTGCTCAGGAGCTGGCTGTTGAACAGGTAGCTGGCCACCGCGTCGGCCACCGGCACCTGCCCGGTTGCCACCCGTACCGGCAGCAGCTCGGTGTCCACCACGGCCAGCGCGCGGCGCAATGCCTCGAGGGTGCCGGCTTCATCGAGGAAGGCCTGGTCGTGATAGAACAGCACGTTGCCGTTGCCGACTGCAATCACGTCGTTATGGAACACGCCCTGGTCGATCACCTCCGGGTTCTGCGACGCGAACACGGTGCGCGCCGGATCCAGTCCGTGCAGGCGTGCGACTGCCTGCGAAGCTTCGAGGGTCTGGCGCGCCGGGTATTTCTTCGGGCTCGGCGCGGACGGGTCGAACTCCACCCGGCCGTAGACAAAGAACTCGACGCCGGCCGCGCCGTGCGAGCCGGCAAAACGGGTGTGGTTGGCCGCGCCCTCGTCGCCGAAGGCCGGCACCGGCGGCAGTGCGTCATGCACCATGAAGTGGTCGCTGTCGCCAAAGATCGCGCGCAGCGTGCGCGTCGCCTGCACGTGCTCTTCCGAGCGGTGCAGCTTGTTGTTCAGGTTCGCCGCCGTGAAATGCACGCGGCCATCCTGCGTATCGCTCGAGGGGCTGACGGTGGCCGCGTTGGCGGTCCACATCGGCGCGGCCGAGTAAGCACAGGCCAGGATCACCGGCGCTTCACGGTAAGCACGTGCCAGCACGTCGGCGTCGGTGCCCGAGAAGCCGATACGGCGCAGCAGGCGGAAGTTCGGACGCGCCTGCGGCGGCATCACTGCCTGGGCAAAGCCGCGTGCGGCCAGTGCGCGCATCTTGGCCAGGCCCTGCAGGGCAGCCTGGCGCGGGTTCGAGCTGCTGCGCACATTGCTGAACGAGGCGACGTTGCCGAACGAGAGGCCGGCGTAGTTGTGGGACGGCCCAACCAGGCCATCGAAGTTATATTCGCGAGCGGTACGCATAATCAGAAGCTCAGTCCCGGCGACAGCTTGGCCGGCAGTTCAAGTTCGGACGTCTCGATCGAGGCGACCGGATAGGCGCAGTAATCGGCCGCGTAATAGGCGCTCGGGCGGTGGTTGCCCGACTTGCCGACGCCGCCGAACGGCGCCGAGCTGGCAGCGCCCGTGGTCGGGCGGTTCCAGTTGACGATACCGGCGCGGGCGCGCACGGCGAAGCGCTTCCACAGTTCTTCCGACGGCGACAACAGCGCTGCGGCCAGGCCGAATTCGGTGGCATTTGCAGCGCGCAACGCGGCGTCGAAGTCCTTCACGCGGATCACCTGCAGCAGCGGGCCGAACCACTCTTCGTCCGGGATGTCCTGGGCGTCGGTGGTGTCGACGATGCCGGCAGTGACGAAACCGGTGTTCGGATCGGGCTGCTTCATCTGCAGCAGCACCTTGCCGCCCTTGGCAGCCATGCCGGCCTGCGCTTCGACCAGGCGCGCAGCGACCGTGCTTGATACCACCGGACCCATGAAGGGCTGTGGCTCGGCGTTCGAGGCGCCAACCTGCAGGGTCGAGGCGATTTTTACCAAACGGTCAAGAAATGCCTGTCCTGCGGGCGTGTCCTGGATGACCAGGCGGCGCGCACAGGTGCAGCGCTGGCCGGCCGAAATGAAGGCCGACATCACGGTATGGTGCACGGCGGCGTCGAATTCCTTGCTATCGACCGGAATATCCCAGACCACCAGCGGGTTGTTGCCGCCCATTTCCAGTGCCAGCATCTTGCCCGGCTGGCCGCCGAATTGCTTGTGCAGGGCGGCGCCGGTCTGGCTGCTGCCGGTGAACAGGATGCCGTCGATGTCAAGGGCCTGGCCGAGCGCCACGCCGGTATCGCGGCCGCCGTTGACCAGGTTCAGCACGCCCTTCGGCAGGCCGGCCTGCTCCCACAGCTGCACGGTTTTTACAGCGGTACGCGGCGCATATTCGCTCGGCTTGAAGACAACGGTGTTCCCGGCGATCAGGGCCGGCACGATGTGGCCATTCGGCAGGTGGCCGGGGAAGTTGTACGGGCCGTAGACCGCGAACACGCCGTGCGGGCGGTGGCGCAGCACGGCATTGCCGTCGGCGACCTTGCCGGCCACTTCGCCGGTACGCGCGCCGTAGGACTGCACCGAGATGTCGATCTTGTTGGCCATGGTGGCCACTTCGGTACGCGCTTCCCACAATGGTTTACCGACTTCTTCGGCGATGATGCCGGCCAGTTCTTCGGCATGTTCCTTCAGCAGGTCGCGGAAACGCGTGGCCACAAGGATGCGCTCTTCCAGGGGCGCCAGCGCCCAGGATTCGAACTGCGCACGGGCGGCGGTCACTGCCTGCTGCACGTCTTCCGTGGTGGACTGCTTGCTGGTCCAGGTCTGGCGGCCGGTCGACGGGTCGATGGTGGCGAGTTCCGTGCCGCTGCCGGCGAGCCATTCGCCATTGATGTAGTTCGACAGATTAGCCATGCGCGTTCTTCCTTGCGTTGAGGGTCAGCGTCCGCACTTCGTCGCCGGCCTGCACGTGCAGCTGCGAGAGTTCCTGGGCGGTCAATGCGACGCGGTTGGCGCCGGGGACGGCGCGGGTGAGGATCATGCGGAAATCGGCCAGCTTGGTGTTCGAGACCAGCACGTGCTCGGTCTCGCCGTCCGGCACGCCTTCTGCGGCGGTGGCCAGCACGCTGTCGCGCACCGCGCGCAGCTCGGACACGCGTCCCTGCAGCACCGGGCCGGCGTCAAAAATGTCGACATAACCTTCGTAATGCATGCCTTCGTTTTCCAGCAGCTTGCGCGCCGGCAGGGTCGAGGTGTGCACCTGGCCGATGACTTCGCGCGCCGATTCCGGCAGGTAGTCGACGTAGAGCGGCTGGCGCGGCATCAGTTCGGCGATGAAGGATTTCTTGCCGATCGCGGTGAGGCCGTCCACATGGTTGAAGTCCATCTTGAAGAAATGCCGGCCCAGGCCTTCGTAAAAGGGCGAGACGCCCTGTTCGTCCTGGTAGCCGCGCATCTCGGCGATGATCTTCTCGGTGAACATGTGCTTGAACTGGGCGATGAACAGGAAGCGGCTTTTCGACAGCCACTTGCCGTTGAAGCCGGCGCGGTATTGCGGCAGCAGGAACAGCGAGCACAGTTCGGTCGAGCCGGTCAGGTCGTTCGACAGGTACAGGGTTTCCATGCGCGTGAACACGTTCAGTTCGCGGCTGCAGTGCACCAGGGTGCCGATACGGTAGTTGTAGAACGGCTCGGTGAGGCCCACCGCGCCCTTGATCGCGCAAACGCCGGCGATGCGGGCAGGCTCGCCAGCATGCGCCGTGTGCTCGAGCACGAACATGTAGTCGCGCTCTTCGGGCGGGATGGTTTCGTTGAACGATTCCACCGCGGTGGCGATGCGGTCGCCCAGCATCTTGAGGTCGGGCTTGAGGGTGGTCATGCCGCTTCCGGCCTGGCGCGCCATTTCCATCAGGGCGTCCAGGTCGGAAGTTTGAATTGCACGGATTACGAGCATGGAGTCCTCTTTCAGATACGCACGCAGGTGACGCTGTCGCCCGCGGATACACCCAGCGCCTGCTGGGCCTCGCGCGACAGGCAAATGGCCTGGGCGGTGTCGACCGGCGGGCAGGCGGTGATGACGGCGCGGAAGTTCTGTTCGGTGCTGGCCACCGCATAGGTCACCAGCGATTCGAGCGGCGCGTCAATCCGGGCATTCTCGACCTGGCGCTGGTGCGAGCCGCAGAACGAGCGCAGCGAATTGCGGTGCGCCTGCAGGATCGGGCCGCCGTCGAAGATATCGATGTATTCGTCGGCTTCGAAGCCTTCCTGGGCCAGCAGGTCGAAGGCGAGTTCGCCGCTCGGGTGGATCTGGCCCAGCGCGGCCTGGGCGTCACCCGGCAGCAGCGGCACGTAGACCGGATAGTGCGGCATCAGCTCGACGATCAGGGTGCGGTTGCGGGCGCCGTCGATGACGCGTTCGGCCTCGAGGAAGTCCATCTTGAAGAACTTGCGGCCCAGCGCGTTCCAGAAGGCCGACTGGCCATCGGAGTCGGTGACGCCGGCCAGCGGCACGAAGAAACGGTCGCCAAAGCGGTGCGGCGCCAGCACGGCATACAGCAGGCGCGCGCGCGACAGCAGCGCAGCTTCGCTGCCTGCGCTGTCGCGGTTGCGGATATAAAAGCCCGACAAATGCGAATAGGCCGTCAGTTCCGAGCACAGGGTCAGCGCGTGCACGCTGTGGCTGATGTTCAGGTCGCGCGAGACCTGCTGGATCACGTCGTTGCGGAACGCAAAATAGGTACCGTTCGAGCCGGCCGACGCATGGATCGACGAGGTGCCGATCACTTCATGCGTGCGCAGGTCTTCCAGCACGAACTGGTAGGACTCCTCGCTCGGGATATCGACCTGGGCGGCGAAGGAAGCGATCGAACGCTCGACCGACGCGACGATCGCTTCGCGCGTGCGCGGCAGCGTGTGCACGCCGGGAATCGAGACCGCCCCCAATACCTCGAGGGCGCCGATATCACCGCGTTCTACCGGACGGACTACATACATGCGAACTCCTGAAAGAGATCAATCGATCTGGTCAAACGGCGCGGCCGGCCGCGCTGCTGACAGCGGGCCGGCCGGGACACGGCGTGGATCAGGCGGCGACGAAGGCGTCGACGGCTTGGCGCATCAGGCGATCCGCTTCCGCGATCTGCTCGTCCGACACCACCAGCGCCGGCGCCAGGCGCACCACGTCGGGGCCGGCGATGAGCAGCATCAGGCCGAGTTTCTCGGCCAGCTTGGTGTAGTCCTTGGAACGGCCCTTGTAGGCTTCGGCCATCGGCAGGCCGATGAGCAGGCCCATGCCGCGCGGCTTGCCGAATACCTGCGGGTAGTCGGCCGAGAGCTTATTCAGGTTGGCGAAGATCTTGTCGCTGGCTTCAACCACGCGCGCCAGGAAGCCTGGGTTGCTGATGGTCTCGACGACCTTCAGGCCGACGGTCGCCGCCAGCGGATTGCCGCCATAAGTGGTGCCGTGCGAACCGACGCCGAAGTGCTGCGCAATCTCTTCGGTGGTCAGCATGGCGCCGATCGGATAGCCGTTGCCGAGTGCCTTGGCCGAGGTCAGGATGTCCGGGGTGACTTCCATCTGCTGATAGGCGTAGAAGCTGCCGGTACGGCCCACACCCGACTGCACTTCGTCGAACACCAGCAGCGCGCCAGTCGCGTCGCAGAACTCGCGCAGCGCCTTGAGGTATGCCTTGTCGCCCGGGATGACGCCGCCCTCGCCCTGGATCGGCTCGACGATCACGGCGGCGACATCATCAAGGATCGCGGCGCGCGCCGCTTCGATGTCGTTGTATGGGATGTGGCTCAGTTCCTGCGGCAGCGGCTCGAATCCTTCGGTGTACTTCGGCTGGCCGCCCACCGACACGGTGAACAGCGTACGGCCGTGGAAGGACGACAGGCAGGACACGATGCGCGACTTGTGCGGGCCGAATTTCGTGTGTGCGTACTTGCGCGCGAGCTTGAGGGCCGCTTCGTTGGCTTCGGCGCCCGAATTGCAGAAGAAGGCGCGGTCGGCGAAGGTGGCTTCGGTCAGGGCCGAACCAAGACGCAGCACCGGCTCGTTGGTGTAGCCATTACCCAGGTGCCAGAGGGTGTTGACCTGCTTGGTCACTGCTTCGACCAGGGCCGGGTTGCAGTGGCCGAGGCTCGAGACGGCGATGCCCGAGGTGAAGTCGAGGTAACGCTTGCCTTCCTGGTCCCACACTTCCAGGCCCGCCGCGCGCACCGGCACCATGGCAGCCGGGGCATAGGTCGGGACGAGGACTTCGTCGAAGGTCTGCCGAGTGACAGGCCGCGTGGTGACACCCGAATCAAGCTTTGCGTTCATGGCTTCTTCCTCATCTTTCACGAAGGTTGCGCGCGGCTTGAAGCGCCGCGCAGGTTGAAGCCATTATAGAAACCCACCCCCACAAGTTCTTGCAGAACTGCGACAGGGATTTTCGTTTTTAGTCGGAGAAAGATTGTGGGAATGGCAAGGGGTCTTTGGTACGTCCCGTCGGCATACCCGTAAAGGACCTCTTGAGGCACCGCCAGCACGTCGTACCGGCGAAGGCCGGTACAGTGCCACTGGCACTGTACCGCCTAAGTTCGGCGCGTTTCGGTATCGCTTGCGTTCGCACTGTTCATAGGAATTGGATCCCGGCCTTCGCCGGGATGACGATGCTGAGGGAGCGGGTGAAAGGATGCGATTACGGTTTGCGAGCCCACGCCGGTGGCGCCACTATGTGCCGAGTGCGACTTCTGCATTAACAGGCATCCTACTGCCCCAGCTTCCTCTGCCGTTCCTCCCGCGGCGTATTCCCGAACAGCGCCCCAAACGCCGTCGAAAAGTGCGAGCCCGACGAGAACCCGCACATCAGCCCCACCTGCACGATCGAATTATTCGTTTCGATGAGCAGCTTGCGGGCCCGCTGCAGGCGCAGCTCGAGGTAGTAGCGCGAAGGCAGGCTGCCGAGGTATTGCTTGAACAGGCGCTCGAGCTGGCGCCGCGAGACGCCCGACAGCTGGGCGATTTCGTCGGTCGACAGCGGCTCTTCGATATTCGCTTCCATCAGCGCCACCGCCTCGGTGAGCTTGGGCTGCAGGGTGCCGAAGCGGGCCTGCAGCGCCACCCGCTGGCGCTCGTCCTTGCCGCGCACCCGGTCCACGCACAGGATTTCCTTGACCTGGGCCTGCACCGCGCCGCCGAACAGCATCTCGACCAGGGTCAGGGCGAAATCGATGCTGGCGGCGCCGCCGCAGCAGGTCAGGCGGTTGCCGTCGACTTCGAACAGGTTCGGTGTGAACAGGGCCTGCTCGGCCAGCGCATTGGTGTCGGGGTACAAGGCCCAGGGCAGCGCGGTGCGGATGCCATGCAGGGCGCCGGCGTCGGCCAGCCACAGCACGCCGGCGCCGACCCCGCCCCAGAACGGCGCGGCGCGGCAGCGCTCGACCAGGGCGCGGCAGTTGGCGGGCCGCAGCGCGGCTTCCGCTTCGTCGGCCACCAGCAGCACCAGGTGCCAGTAGCGCTGGGCGTCGGCCATGAATTTGTCGGGGCTGCGCACGTCCACGTGCAGCAGTTCGGGCCCCAGCAGCTTGGCTGCAAGGCGCAGCGGCTGGACCAGGCCGGACCAGGTCAGCATGTCCGGCTCGCCCGCGTTCACCAGCAGCACGCGCAGCGGGCGTTCCTGTGCCAGCAGGGACAGGTCAGCAGGCTGCATCGGTTCGGTTCGGCGGTGTCATACGGGGAAAGGGGCATGGCGCCCGGTGGTACGCATGGCCCGCTATCATACAGAACAATGCGCAAGGCAATCAGGGCGCCCGTCCCGGCCGGTATTCGGATAAAGCTTTGCAGGCGGCTATAATCCTGCCCCATGGGGGAACGATATTTAAAGAGTGTCCGGCTGCTGGCCGAGTGCATGCAAGGCTTCGAGCGTTTTTCCGGCGAATCGGTGCGCCAGCACGGGCTGACGCACGCGCAGTTCGATATCATCGCCACGCTGGGTAACACCCCTGGCATGAGCTATAAGGAACTGGGCGAGCGCACCCTGATCACCAAGGGCACGCTGACCGGGGTGATCGAGCGGCTGGAGCAGAAAGGCCTCGTCGTGCGCGAACGCAGCAACGACGACAAGCGTTCGTTCTTCGTGCGCCTCACGCCGGGCGGCGAGGCGGTATTCTGCGACGTGTTCCCCAAGGTCGTCGCGCATGGCAAACAGCTGTTCGCCGGCTATGGCACGACCGATTTCGATGCCCTCGACGCCGCACTGCGCAAGCTGCGCGACCGGATCGCCGCCGGCGGCGTCTCCCACCCTTCTGACAAATAAAGGAATCGCCTTGAAAACCTCCCTGATCGACGGCAAGAAGCCTGCCCATTTCGACAAGCACATCATCGGCAACATCCTGCTGGACGTCGCCCCCCTCGACGAAGTGCAGCAGGAAAGCATGCTGATCGGCGTGCGCAACGACTCCGGCGAGATCTATCGCCTGATCGGTGCGACCAAACTCAACAGCTTCATGAACGCCGTCGAGGAATTGATCGACCTGGGCCTGACCGACGAGCTGCAGGACACCGAAGAACAGAAGGAAGGCTGCGACGCCATCTTCAGCGAGCTGTGATCGAAAAGCGGCAGCGCCAGGCGACGGCGTAATGCTGCAAGGCAATATTTGTCAGCCCGGCAGTGCAATGGGGGTATAATTTTTCGATGGACCGACTCTCTGCCCTCAAGAGCATCGCCGCCCAGGCCAGCCGCGGCGACCTCAGTTTCCCCACGAACGTCGATGCGACGCTCAAGCTCCAGCGCGCCCTGAACGAGCCCGACTGCCATACCGACATGGCGGCGCGGCTGGTGCAGGCCGAGCCCTTGCTGGCGGCGCGCACCGTCGCGATTGCCAATTCGGTGGCCTATAACCGCGCCGGGCACGACGTCACCAACGTCCGTGCCGCGGTGGCGCGGGTAGGCTTTCGCACGCTCGGGGCGCTCGCCGCCGCCGTCATCGTGCGCCAGCTGGCGAGCGAAATCACCGATCCCGGCCTGCGCGCCAAGGCCGACCAGCTGTGGATCCATTCGGCCCACGTGGCCGCGCTGGCCCAGGTGATCGCGCGCCGCGTCTCCTTCGTCGATCCGGAAACCGCGATGTTCGCCGGTGTCGTGCACGAAGTGGGCGGCTTCTACCTGCTCTCGCGCGCCGAGGAATTCCCCGGCCTGCTCGACGGCGGCCCGGAAGACTGGCTCGAACATGGCGAAGTGGCGATCGGCCGCGGCGTGCTGCTCAAGCTGGGCGTGCCGGTACCCGTGATGGGTGCGATCGAGGCGCTCTGGAACGGCATGCGCGCACTGCCCCCGGAAACCCTGGGCGACACCCTGCTGCTGGCCAAGGACCTGGCGCCCTTCCCTTCCCCGCTGCACCAGCGTCCCGGCGCTACCACGCCGGAAAGTGCGGCTACCATCGACTTCACCATCGGCGAAGGCACGCTGGCCCAGGTGCTGGCCGAATCGGCTGAAGAAGTGAAGAGCCTGGCCGCTGCGCTGCTTTAGCAGACAAAAAAATGCCCACTCGATGAGCGGGCAAAGTCCAAAACTAGGGATGTCCTGAAAGAGACAGTTCCACTATAGTTCCCGCCCGGGGCCGCTTCCGTGCGCTGATTCACACAGCGCTGGCTTTGTGGCGAAAACAGCACCGGCAAAAAAAAACCCGCTCACTGAGCGGGTGAAGTCCAAAACTAGGGATGTCCTGAAAGAGACAGTTCCACTATAGGGGGCCGAGGTAGGGCACTCGGTGCGCTGATTCACACAAGCTGGAAATTTCATATTCGTTGCTACCGCAGCGACGTAGAAAAAATACACTTTCTATGGATCAGCCGGCCAATATCCGACAATCGTCCTTACCCACCTCCCCCAGTTGCTCCATGGAGGGGCCGCGCCGCCGCTTCCTGGTCCGGGCGATGGCCGGCGCCGGTCTCCTGTCCCTGCTCCCGGCCCCCGCCCTGGCTGCGCCCGGCATTACCATTGCCAACGTTACCGGGCTGTACCCGGTGCAGGTATCCCGGGTGGCAGCGCCCCTGTCCACCGCAGAAGTCGCGGCGGCGATCCGCAACTGGCCGGGAAAGATCGCGGTCGGCGGTGGACGCTACAGCATGGGCGGCCAGGCCGCGATCACCGGTGGCCTGCACCTCGACATGCGCGGCATGAAAGGGCTGGTCCGGCTCGACGCCGACGCGCGGGTGGCGCGGGTGCAGGCCGGGATGCGCTGGCGCGACCTGCAGGACCTGCTCGACCCGCTCGGGCTGGCAGTGCACACGATGCAGAGCTTTTCCAATTTCACGGTGGGCGGCGCAGTGTCGGTGAGCGCCCACGGCCGCTATGTCGGCCACGGTCCGGTGGTCAATTCGGTCCGGGCCCTGCAGCTGGTGCTGGCCGACGGTTCCATCGTGGAAGCGACGCGCACCCGTAACCGCGAGCTGTTCCGCGCCGCGGCGGGCGGCTATGGCGCGGTAGGCGTCATCACCGAGGTCGAACTCGACCTGGCCCTGAACACCCGCATCGAGCGCGTCGTCGAAGCGGTGGCGCTGGAAGACTACCCGCGCTACTTCCGGCGCGAAGTGCACGGCAGCGGCTGCATCTTCCATAACGCCGACCTGCTGCCGCCCCTGTTCAACGCCCCGGTCGCCGTGTCGTGGCGCACGACCGCCAGGCCCGTGACCGAACCGGCCAGGCTGGTGGCGCGCGGGCAGTCGTATGGGCTGAACCAGAACGTGCTGTTCGCCATGACCGAGCTGCCGCGCGGCGAGCTGTTGCGCACCCACCTGGTCCACCCCCTGCTGCTGGCGCAGCCTGCCGTGAAGTGGCGCAACCACGAGGCCAGCCTCGACGTGGCGGAGCTGGAGCCGCACACCCGCGCGATGTCGACCTATGTGCTGCAGGAGTACTTCATCCCGGTGCGGCATTTCACCGGCTTTGCCCGCGCGATGGCCCTGGTCATCCGCAAGCACGAGGCCCAGGTCGTCAACGTCTCGGTGCGCCACTCGCCGGCGGACCCGGTATCCCTGCTGCCCTGGGCCAAAGAAGAAGTGTTTTCCTTCGTCGTCTACTACAAGCAACGCACCGGCCAGGGCGCCCAGCGCCACGCCGGCGTGTGGACCCGCGCCATGATCGAAACGGCGCTCGGCTTCGGCGGGCGCTATTACCTGCCCTACCAGCTCCATGCGACGCGGGACCAATTCAACCGGGCCTATCCGGAGGCGGCGCAGCTGCGCGCGCTCAAGCGGCAAGTCGATCCGGCGGGCCGGTTTTCCAACGAGTTATGGGCGCGCTATTTGTGAGCCGGCCCCGCCGGCAAAAAAAAACCCGCTCCGGTTGAGGGAGCGGGTGAAGTCCAAAACTAGGGATGTCCTGAAAGAGACAGTTCCACTATAGGGTTGGGTTGGGCCCGGCTCTGTGCGTCAACACACACAAATGCCGAAGTTGTCACATTCCTTGCGCCAAATGTAAAAAATGCCGCCCGTTACTTGGGCGGCATTTTTTTTCGACAGACGGGATTACACGACTGCGCCGTCGGTTTCGTCTTTTTCTTTCACTGGCTTGATCAGGTCTTCGCGCTTCACGCCCAGCCACATGGCCAGCGCGGCGGCGACGAACACCGACGAATAGATACCGAAGCAGATGCCGATGGTCAGCGCGATGGCGAAGTAGTGCAGCGCGTGGCCGCCGAAGAACAGCATCGACAGCACCATCAGCTGGGTCGAACCGTGGGTGATGATGGTGCGCGAGATGGTGCTGGTGATCGCGTGGTCGATCACTTCCGGCACGCTCATCTTGCGCTGCTTGCGGAACATCTCGCGGATCCGGTCGAAGATGACGACCGATTCGTTGACCGAATAGCCCAGCACCGCCAGGATCGCCGCCAGCACCGTGAGCGAGAACTCCCACTGGAAGAAGGCGAAGAAGCCGAGGATGATGATCACGTCGTGCAGGTTGGCGATGATGGCCGAGACGGCGAACTTCCACTCGAAGCGGATCGCCAGGTAGGCGACCACGCCGACGATCACCATCAACAGCGCGTTCAGGCCGTTCTGGGCCAGCTCTTCGCCGACTGCCGGACCGACGTATTCGACGCGCTGCAGGCTCACCTGCTCCTGGCCGCTTGCTGTAACGCAGCTGGTGCGGCTGACCTGCTCGCCCTTCTCGGTCGTGACCTGGGTGACCTTCGGCGTGCCCTGCTCGGACGCGCAGATGGCCTGGAACACGGTGGCCGAGGTCCCCGCCTGCGGGGCGCCCTGCACGATCGGCAGGCGCAACAGGACGGCCTGCGCGGTGCCGAAGCTGGCCACTTCAGGCGCTTCGTAGCCGATGCCGCGCAGCGTGCCGCGGATCTTTTCCTGGTCGGCGGCATGCGGGTAGCGCAGCTCCATCACGGTGCCGCCGGTGAACTCGACCGAATAATGCAGGCCCTTGGTCACCAGGAAGAACACCGCTGCCAGGAAGGTCACGGCCGAAATCACGTTGAGGATCAACGCGTGGCGCATGAACGGGATGTCCCGTTTGATCTTGAAAAATTCCATCGTTATTCCTGAGTAGCGTTTTGCTTGTTAGGCGTGAAACCGTCTTTCCAGACCGTACCGATCGAGATGTGGGTCAGTTTCTTCTTGCGGCCATACCAGAGGTTGATGAGGCCACGGGCCACGAACACGGCCGAGAACATCGAGGTCAGGATGCCCAGGCAGTGCACCACCGCGAAGCCGCGAATCGCGCCCGAACCGAACACCAGCAGCGCCAGGCCGACGATCAGCGTGGTGACGTTGGAGTCGAAAATCGTGTCCCAGGCATGCTTGAAGCCGGCGGTGATCGCTGCCTGCGGCGCGGCGCCGCCGCGCAGCTCCTCGCGGATACGTTCGTTGATCAGCACGTTGGCGTCAATTGCCATACCCAGCGCCAGCGCGATTGCCGCGATACCCGGCAGGGTCAGGGTGATCTGCATCATCGACAGCAAGGCCAGCAGGAACAGCACGTTGGCCGCCAGCGCCAGTGCGCTGAAGAAGCCCACCAGGTGGTAGTACAGGATCATGAAGATGGCGATCGCCACGAAGCCCCAGACGGTCGAATACAGGCCGCGCTCGATGTTCTCGGCGCCCAGCTGCGGGCCGATCACGCGTTCTTCGATGAATTCCATCGGCGCCGACAGTGCGCCCGAGCGCAGCAGCAGCGCCAGTTCGTTCGCGTCTTCCGAGGTGCCCATGTTGGTGATCTGGAAGGTTGAACCGAATTCGCTCTGGATGACCGGGGCCGACAGCACGCTGTACTTGCCCTTTTCCTTCAGCAGGATCGCCATGCGCTTGCCGATGTTGTCGCGGCTGGTCTGGCGCATGCGGCGGCCGCCGTCGCCGTTCAGGTCGAGCGAGACGGCCGGCTGCTGATTCGAGTCGAAGCTGGCGACGGCGCTCGAGATCGATTCGCCCGACAGCACGATGTCTTTCGACACCACGACCGGCGCGCCGCGGCCCTCGAGGAACAGCTCCGAGTTCAGCGGAATGGCGGCGGTCTGTTCGGTGCCCGGGGTGACGCTGTTGTCGACCATGCGCAGTTCGAGGGTGGCGGTGCGGCCGATGATGTCCTTGGCGCGCGCCACGTCCTGCACGCCCGGCAGCTGGACGATGATGCGGTCCGCGCCCTGCTGCTGGATCAGTGGTTCGGTGGTGCCCAGTTCATTGATACGCTTGGACAGGGTCGCGATGTTCTGCTTCACGCCGTCTTCGACGGTGCGCTTGAGCGCGTCCGGCTTCAGGGTCACGATCAGCTTCAGGTCGGTGCCGTCGGCGGTCTCGGTGAAGGCCAGGTCGGGCATGCCCGTGGCCAGTGCATTGCGGGCGGCTGTGCGGGTGGCGGCGTCGCGGAAGCGCACTTCCACGGTATTGCCGGCGCGGTCGATGCCGGCGTGGCGGATGTTCTTGTCGCGCAGCTGGCTGCGCACGCTGGCCTGGATGCCCTTGACCTTGGTCTCGAGCACGGCCTTGCCATCGACCTGCAGCAGGAAGTGGACGCCGCCGCGCAGGTCCAGGCCCAGGTTCATCGGCTGTGCACCGATGGTCTGCATCCAGGCTGGGGTGTTCTTGACGAGGTTGACGGTGACGATGTAGTCGGGGTCTTCCTGGTCGCGGTTCAGGTCGCGCTCGAGCGCAAGCTTGGCCTTGAACTGGGCGTCGGTGCTGGCGAAACGGGCACGCACCGAGGTGCTGTTGCCGGTGCCTTCAAGGCTGACCGCGGTGGCGGGAACGCCGGCGCGCTTGAGTGCATCCGCAACCAGGCCAGTCGTGGCGCTGGTGACATTGACCGTCGATTTGCCGGTAGTGACCTGCAACGCCGGCGATTCGCCGAAATAGTTCGGCGCCGTGTACAGCGCGCCCAGCAGGAGCGCGACGGCAATCAGTAGATATTTCCAGACGGGATAGCGATTCATAGTGTTCCAGCGTTCGGTGTTGAGCACGGAACGGCCCCGGAGGGCCGCAAATGGTGCTTACAGGGCCTTCAGGGTGCCTTTTGGCAGCAGGGTCGTCACTGCATTCTTCTGGACCACGATTTCGGTGCCGGTGGCGACTTCGATCGTCACATAGGTGTCGGCTACCTTGGTCACACGGCCGAGGATGCCGCCTGCGGTCGCCACTTCGTCGCCCTTGGCCAGTGCATCCATCATCGACTTCGCTTCACGCTGGCGCTTCTGCTGCGGGCGGATCATCAGGAAGTACATGACCACGAACATCAGGATCAGCGGCAGGAAAGTGGTCAGGCTACCCATGATGCCTGGATCAGCTGCGGCCGTGGTTTGCGCGTACGCGTTGGAAATGAACACAAGAACTCCGATGGTGAGATTAAAAAAATAAGCGGTGTATTCTAGCACCGGCGATGCGGCGCGGACCAATCTGGAGTTAGGTAGGTTCGCAATTCTTAATTGCAAGATGTTGCCGGAAATTTAGGAGACGACGAGGCTCGAAGGGTGGGCAGATTCTGCCCACGCGTTCAAATTGCGGCAATGACGCCCGCGCGCTTGCTCGAACGTTAACTATCACCGCGCGGGCGTTCGTAATTCCGGGCATTGCCCGAAATTACCCCGCCCACCCTACGTTAAACCCCACGCCCCCGATCCGCTGCAAACCGGATCCGGAACTCATTGAACCCATCCACATCGATCGCATCCCGCATCTCCTGCATCAGCTTCAGGTAATAGTGCAGGTTGTGGATCGTATTCAGCCGCGCCCCCAAAATCTCGTTCGAGCGGTGCAGGTGGTGCAAATAGGCGCGCGTGAAGTTCTTGCAGCAGTAGCAGTCGCAGGATTCGTCCAGCGGCGCCGTGTCTTCCTTGTAGCGTGCGTTCTTGATCTTGACGTCGCCGAAGCGGGTGAACAGCCAGCCGTTGCGGGCATTCCGGGTCGGCATGACGCAGTCGAACATGTCGACGCCGTTGGCCACGCCGTCGACCAGGTCTTCCGGCGTGCCCACGCCCATCAGGTAGTGCGGCTTGTTTTCAGGCAGGCGCGGGCCGACGTGGGCCAGGATGCGCTTCATGTCTTCCTTCGGCTCGCCCACCGACAGGCCACCGATCGCCAGGCCCGGGAAGTCGATGTCTTCCAGGCCGGCCAGCGATTCGTCGCGCAGGTTCTCGTACATGCCGCCCTGGACAATGCCGAACAGCGCGTTCGGGTTTTCGCCGCCCTTGAATTCGTTCATCGAGCGCTGGGCCCAGCGCAGCGACATGCGCATCGACTTGGCCGCTTCTTCGCTGGTGGCCGGACGGCCGTCGATCTCGTAGGGGGTGCATTCGTCGAACTGCATCACGATGTCCGAGTTCAGCGAGCGCTGGATCTGCATCGAGATTTCCGGCGACAGGAACAGGCGCGAGCCGTCGATCGGCGAGGCGAACTTCACGCCCTCTTCCGTGATCTTGCGCATCGCACCCAGCGAAAACACCTGGAAGCCGCCCGAGTCGGTCAGGATCGGGCCATCCCAGCCCATGAACTTGTGCAGGCCGCCGAACTTGTCCAGCACCTTGGTGCCCGGGCGCAGCCACAGGTGGAAGGTATTGCCGAGGATGATCTGCGAGCCCACGTCCTTCAGCTCGGTCGGGTCCATCGCCTTGACCGAGCCGTAGGTCCCGACCGGCATGAAGATCGGGGTTTCGATGGTGCCATGGTTAAGCTTCAGGCGGCCGCGGCGCGCATGCGACAGGCCGCTGGTGTCTTTTTTAAGCAGGGTAAATTCGAGCATCGGTATCTATTTAGCGTGATTCTGTGGTCAGCAGCATGGCATCGCCATAGCTGAAGAAGCGGTATTCGTTGGCGATCGCGTGCTGGTAGGCCTTGCGGATCGCCTCGTAGCCGGCAAAGGCCGACACCAGCATCAGCAGCGTCGACTTCGGCAGGTGGAAGTTGGTCACTAAACGCGTGACGGTCTTGAACATGTAGCCCGGCGTGATGAACAGCGCGGTGTCGGCGCTGCCGGCCACCAGCTCGCCCGATTGCGAGCCCGATTCGAGCGCGCGCAGGGAAGTGGTGCCCACCGCCACCACGTCGCGGCCAGCAGCTTTTGCTGCGCGTACCGCGTCCACTGTCTCTTGCGGAATCGTGTACCACTCGGTATGCATCTGGTGCGCGGACAGGTCTTCCACGCGCACCGGCTGGAAGGTGCCGGCGCCCACGTGCAGCGTCACATACGCGAACCCAATGCCTTTCGCAGCCAGGCGATCCAGCAGCGGCTCATCAAAATGCAGGCCGGCGGTCGGCGCGGCCACCGCGCCCGGCTCTTTCGAGTACACGGTCTGGTAGCGCTGCTCGTCGAATTCGTCGGCGGTGTGCTCGATATACGGCGGCAGCGGCAGGCGGCCGTGGGCCTCGATCAGGTCGAACACGTCACCCTCGAAATGCAGGGTGAAGAATTCGCCGGCGCGCTCGCCGGTGGTCACGTCGAAGGCGTCGGCCAGGCGGATGCGGTTGCCCGGCTTGGGCGACTTCGAGGCGCGCACCTGCGCCAGCACCGTGCGATTGTCGAGCACGCGCTCGACCAGCACTTCGACCTGGCCGCCGGTTTCCTTGACGCCGAAGAAGCGCGCCTTCAGCACGCGGGTATTGTTCATCACCAGCAGGTCGCCCGGCTGGAGCTGGTCGAGGATGTCGGCAAAATGGCGGTCCGTAATCTGGTCGCCATCGAGCTGCAGCAGGCGCGAGGCGCTGCGGTCAGGGAGCGGCAATTGCGCGATCCGCTCTGGCGGCAGGTCGAAATCGAAATCGGAAAGCGAGTACATTGTTGTCAATTCTGGGAAAATGGGTGCTGACAGCCTTACAATATAAGTAACAGCGGAGGCTGCAGTGCGCGTGGCGAACCCTCTATTTTACGCCAGCAACCGCTAAAATGCCGCGATATGCCCGCCCCAAAGACCCCTTCCGCTCCAAAAACACTCGAATCGAAGCTCGCCCGGCTGGGCCTGCGCACCGATATGGACCTGGTGCTGCACCTGCCGATGCGCTACGAGGACGAGACCCAGGTGGTCACGATCCGCGAGGCGTGCATGCGCGGCCTGCAGACCTGGCAGGTGGAAGGCGTCGTCGTCAAGAACGAAATCACCTACAAGCCGCGCCGCCAGCTGCTGGTGCAACTCGCCGACGAAACCGGCGAACTGCAGCTGCGCTTCATGAATTTCTACGGCAGCCAGCTCAAGCAGATGGCCGAAGGCGTGCGCATCCGCGCGCGCGGCGAACTCAAACACGGCTTTTTTGGGGCCGAGATGGTCCACCCGGCCTACAAGGTGATTAACGAAGGCGCGCCGCTGCCCACCTCGCTGACGCCGGTCTATCCGTCCGGCGAAGGGCTGTCGCAAACCATCCTGCGGCGCGCGGTCAACGACGCCATGAAGCGGGTCGACTGGCGCGACACCCTGCCCAACGCCTTTCTCTCGCGCCTGCAGCTGTGGGACTTCGAGCCCTCGGTGCGCCTGCTGCACTATCCGCCGGCGGACGTGGACGAATACGCGCTGACCGAACGCTCGCATCCGGCCTGGACCCGCATGAAGTTCGACGAGCTGCTGGCGCAGCAGCTGTCCATGAAACGCGCGCAGCGCGCCCGCCGCGAAAAGGGCGCCCCGACATTGCGGGCGGTCGGACGCTTGTCCGAGTCCTTCCTGGCTGCCCTGCCCTTCCAGCTGACCGGCGCCCAGCAGCGGGTAGTAAAAGAGATCCGGGCCGACCTGATTGAGAACTTCCCGATGCAGCGCCTGCTGCAGGGCGACGTCGGCAGCGGCAAGACCGTGGTCTCGGCGCTGGCCGCCGCCCAGGCGATCGACAGCGGCTACCAGGCCGCGCTGATGGCACCTACCGAGATTTTGGCGGAGCAGCACTTCCGCAAGATCGCCGCCTGGATGGAGCCGCTCGGCGTGAAGGTAGCCTGGCTCACCGGCAGCCTCAAGAAAAAAGACAAGGACGCGGCCAAGGAAATCATCGAGTCGGGCCAGGCCAACCTGGTGATCGGCACCCATGCGCTGATCCAGGACACGGTAAATTTCGCGAAGCTCGGCCTGGTGATCGTCGACGAGCAGCACCGCTTCGGCGTCGGCCAGCGCCTCACGCTGCGCAACAAGGGCAGCGACGGCCTGGTGCCGCACCAGCTCATGATGTCGGCCACGCCGATCCCGCGCACCCTGGCCATGACCTATTACGCCGACCTCGAAGTCTCGGTGATCGACGAACTGCCGCCGGGCCGCAGTCCGATCGTCACGCGCGCCATCGACCAGAACCGGCGCGACGAAGTGATCGAACGGGTGCATGCGGCCGCGCAGGAAGGCCGCCAGGTCTACTGGGTCTGCCCGCTGATCGAGGAATCCGAAGTACTGCAGCTGCAGACCGCCACCGAAACCTACGAGACCCTGGCCGAAGCCCTGCCCGACCTGCAGGTGGGGCTGGTGCACGGCCGCATGAAGCCGCTTGAGAAACAGGCGGTCATGGACGCGTTCACGGCAGGCGAAGTCCACGTGCTGGTGGCCACCACCGTCATCGAAGTCGGTGTGGACGTGCCGAACGCCTCGCTGATGGTGATCGAGCATGCCGAGCGCTTCGGCCTGTCGCAGCTGCACCAGTTGCGCGGCCGGGTCGGACGTGGCTCGGCGGCGAGCGTGTGCCTGCTTCTGTACCAGAGCCCGCTGGGCCAGGTGGCCAAGCAGCGCCTGCTGACGATGCGCGAAACCACCGACGGCTTCGAGATCGCACGGCGCGACCTGGAGATCCGCGGTCCCGGCGAATTTTTAGGTGCGCGCCAGTCGGGCGAAGCCATGCTGCGATTCGCCGACCTGGAAGCCGACCAGTGGATCGTGGACCAGGCGCGCGACGTGGCGCAGTACCTGCTGGACAGCGAGCGGCCCGAATACATGGCGATCGTGGATGCGCATTTGTCGCGTTGGCTGGGCGGGCGCGAGGAATTCCTGAAGGTGTGACCCGCGCGTACTGTGCCAAGCGCAGCTAGTCGGCGCTCGAAGGGAGAACGAATTCCTTTATGCGGCTGACAAGGTGAGTGTCACGCGTTACCACAAACATGTTCGGTGTACCGGCCCCTAATACATGAAGCGGTCGTGTACAGATAATCTGGTCCCAGAAACCTTGGATAGCGCCGACTTCATCAAGCGCCGAGAAATCATACTGATTCACATGGCAGCGTGTCGGCGCCGACTCCGGAACGGTATCAAACACATACCATTCATCGAAGCCCGGTGTCGGCAAATCTTCCGCTTGAGCGATTTCACTGCTGATCGCAACGGCACCAGCAAGCGTCCAGCCAGCTAACAGTTGATCGGTAGAGGGACGATATGGGCCGCTATCGCACGCTACGATAGCAACCCGTTTTTCAAGCACGAGTTCAGGGGCAAAGTGCAACAGATCGGCCAACGAGGGATCCCAAGCGGCGGACCATTGAATTACCGAGTATCCGAAGCGTTCCGTCATGCGCGGCGCGTCATTATTGTCGAGAGGTGCCATCAGGCACCGATCGCGCTCGTAAACGTCAGCCGGTTCCCAAACGGGTCCTTGACCGACATGTCGCGTGAACCCCAGGGCGTGTCGTCGACGCCGGGGCGTGCATAACCGTATTGCTTCGCGATCAGTTCGCGCTGGTAGGCGTCGACATCGCTGGTTTGGATGCGCATCGCCGCGCCGGGGCAGCAGTCGCCATGGTGTTCGGTCAAGTGCAGCACGCAGCCGTCGCGCGACACCTGCAGGTAGAGCGGCAGCGCGGGCTCGAAGCGGTGCTCCCAGTCGACCTGGAAGCCGAGGAAATCGACATAGAACTCGCGCGCCTTGGCTTCATCGAAAATGCGCAAGATCGGTGTGACCGGACCAAGGCTCATCTCATTCTCCCCGGGTCAATTCGACGCCATCGACGGTCATCGTCCACTGCTTGCCTTCGCGGTGCGGCGGCTTGCTGACGATGAAGGTGGAGCGCACGATGCCCCAGCCGACGTCGAAATGGTCGCCGTTGAAGCCCTGCAGTTCCAAACTGAGATCGAGCTTCTTGCCCGGCTGGTCGCGCTTGTACTTGACCTTGCCGTCCTTGGCCAGCGCCAGCTGCATGTCCTTGCCCTGCCAGTTGCCGACATAGGACTGCTTGTCTGCGGGGACAGGCGCGGCACAGGCAGCGCCGGACAGCAGGCCGGCAGCGAGGATGAGGGAAGAGACAATGCGCATGGGGGCTCCACTGGATGAGTAACGTGAGCCCAGTATTCGCACACCCGGCTGCAATGTCAACATGCAGACGCCGGGCCCAGCGGCCGGCGACTCTTAAGTGACAGGCATTAGGGCATTGCCCGAAATTACCCCGCCCACCCTACGATTGATGAGCGGCTCTTGGGTGACCGGCATGGTGGCCATGCGCCTAGATTACCCGCCGCGGTCGGCGCTGTAGGCCAGCCCGACCTGGCGCCGGATCTCGTCCATCACGCCCATCAGCGCCAGCGTTTCTTCGAGCCGCATGGCCGGGCTTTCGGTGAGGCCGTTCAGGAAACAGCGCTGCGCTTCCATCACTTCGTGCACATAGCCGTTGCCGATATACGGCGTGTCGACCGTGCGCGTGCTGCCGTCTTCCAGGGTAACGGTCACGCTGCGCGCGCGGTGGAACATCGTGTTCATGCGCACGTAGCCGCGCGTGCCCGACACCGTCAGCTCGCAGGGTGTACGGGCCTGGAACGAGCAGCTGCAGACCGAAATGCCGCCGCCTTCGTGCCTGAGCGTAAAGCCGGTCTGCACGTCCACGCCTGTTGCGCCCATCACGGCCTGCGCCTTGACCACGGCCACGGGCCCGAGCAGCGCGGCCGCGATCGACAGCGGATAGATGCCGAGGTCGAGCAGCGCGCCGCCGCCGAGTTGCGGATTGAAGACGCGGTGCTCCGGGCCGAAGCTGGCGGTGAAACCGAAGTCGGCGACGACCTGGCTGACTTCACCGATTTCGCCCGATGCGATGATGCGCTGCACCTCCTCGAAGGCCGGCAGGTAGCGCGTCCACATCGCCTCCATCAGGAACAGGCGACGCGTGCGCGCCAGCGTGACCACCTGTTCGGCTTCGCGCAAGTTCATCGTGAACGGCTTCTCGACCAGCACGCCCTTCCCGGCGCGCAGCACCATCAAGGCGTTTTCCGCATGCTGCGGGTGCGGCGTGGCGACATACACCAGGTCGACGCCATCGGCATTGGCCAGCTCCTGGTAGGAGCCGAACGCCGAGGCGCCGCCGAATTCATGGGAGAAGGCTTGCGCCTTGTCGAGGCTGCGCGAGGCGACAGCCGCCAGCACGGCGCCCGGTACGTCCTTCAGCGCAGTGGCGAAGGCACGGGCGATCTTGCCGGTGCCGAGGATACCCCAGCGTACTGCGTTGACCATTGGATGTTCCTTGTTAACTTGTCCGCTTCGGGCGGAAGACGGTGGTGTCGAGATAAAAGTCCTGGTCCTGCCCGGGCCACCAGCCCGGCACGCCGAGCACCGGCAGCGGCGTGAAGCCCGAGGTGCTCAGGCCTTCGCCGGCCAGTTGGGCAGCCACGTGGGCATCGAGCCAGGCGCGCTGGTCGTCATGGCCGAGCGCGAAATAATCATCGCCGACGAAGATGACACGCGTATGCGCAGTGATCGCCTTGCGCGGCGCCACCAGCTTTTCCATCAACGCGTGGCCGAACAGCCAGACCTGCGCATCGGGCCCGAACAGGGCGCGCTTTTCGAACAGGGCGGCGAGCCAGCAGTGGGCACGCAGCTCGTCCACCAGCGCGCGTCCGGCGCTGCCTGCGCGGACGACCATCAGCGCGGCGTTCTCGTCGAAGATGGTGGCCGCGTCGCGCGCCGGGCCACGCGATTTACCGACGCCGGCCTGGGCGATCTGGGCCGCCTGCAGGGCATTGAGCTGGCGCTTGATGAGCGGGAAGGTCTGCCATACCAGCCCGTTGAAGAAATCGTGCAGGTTGTCCCGCGTGGGGACCTGGCCGGTGGCGCCGATGAATTCCTCGTAGGCGGTCCCTTCCGGCAGCGCGCCCTGGGGCACGAAGCGCAGCGGCAGCCCGCTATCGTTGCGCAGGCCGAGCGCCGCCGCATTGCAGTTGAAGGCCTCGATGAACGCGTTATCCGTCAGCGCCAGCCGCGCAAACGCCGGCCGCACCGAGTCGTACCACGGGTGCGACCAGTCGATCTGCGACAGCATTTGCGGCTTACACCATCTTCCAGTTGATGGTTTCGCCGGCATTGAGCGGCACCAGCTGGTGCTCGCCGAACGGCAGGGTCTCGGGCAGGGTCCAGGATTCGCGTCTTAGCGTGAGCTTGCCTTCGTTGACCGGCAGGCCGTAGAAGCCTGGGCCGTTCAGGCTGGCGAAGGCTTCGAGCTTGTCGAGCGCACCGGCCTGGGCGAAGGCTTCGGTGTACATCTCCATCGCGTGCAGCGCGGTGTAGCAGCCGGCGCAGCCGCAGGCTGCGTACTTGGTGTGCACTGCGTGCGGCGCCGAATCGGTGCCCAGGAAGAAGCGCTCATCGCCGCTGGTGGCGGCGGTGACCAGCGCCAGGCGGTGTTCTTCGCGCTTGAGCACCGGCAGGCAGTAGTAGTGCGGGCGGATGCCGCCCTTGAAGATCTCGTTGCGGTTGTAGAGCAGGTGGTGGGCGGTGATGGTCGCCGCGATCGGGCCTTCGGCCTCGGCCACGTACTGGGCCGCTTCCTTGGTGGTGATGTGCTCGAACACGACTTTCAGCACCGGCATGTCGCGGCGCAGCGGGCGCATCACGCGCTCGATGAACACGGCTTCGCGGTCGAACAGGTCGATGTCGTGGTCGGTCACTTCGCCATGCACCAGCAGCGGCATGCCGACTTCCTGCATGACTTCCAGCACCTTGTAGCAGTTGCGCAGGTCGGTCACGCCGCCATCGGAATTGGTGGTGGCGCCGGCCGGGTAGAGCTTGACCGCGTGGATGAAGCCACTGTCCTGCGCGCGGCGGATCTCGTCCGGATCGGTGTTGTTGGTGAGATAAAGCGTCATCAACGGCTCGAAGCTCATGCCCTGCGGAAGGGCGGCCAGGATGCGCTCGCGGTAGGCGCTGGCGGCGGCGGTAGTGGTGACCGGGGGTTTGAGGTTCGGCATCACAATCGCGCGTGCGAACTGGCGCGCAGTGTGCGGCAAGACGTCGGCCAGCGCTGCGCCGTCGCGCAGGTGCAGGTGCCAGTCGTCCGGGCGGGCGATGGTGATGGTGTCGGGGGTGTCGATGGGGGACATGGCAGCTCTCGATTTTCGGATGCCGACATTTTACCCGCAGCGCCGCCCGGACAGCGCGCCGGCCACCCGATCTCGCAGGCAGCTTGTCTAATGAATAATACGGGCCAGGAATTCGCGCGCCCGTTCGGAGCGGGTAGCGGTGAAGAACTCGTCCTTGGGGCTGTCCTCGACTATGCTGCCATGGTCCATGAAGACGATGCGGTCGGCCACCTTGCGCGCAAAGCCCATCTCGTGCGTGACGACCATCATCGTCATGCCCTCCTGCGCCAGCCCGACCATCACGTCCAGCACTTCGCCGATCATCTCGGGATCGAGCGCAGAGGTAGGCTCGTCGAACAGCATGGCCACCGGATCCATCGCCAGCGCACGCGCGATCGCCACGCGCTGCTGCTGGCCGCCCGAGAGCTGGCTCGGGAATTTATCCTTGTGCGCCAGCAGGCCGACCCGGTCCAGGTATTTCAGGCCGCGTTCGAGCGCTTCGTCCTTGCTGCGGCCGAGCACCTTGACCTGGGCAAGTGTCAGGTTTTCGCGTACCGACAGGTGCGGGAACAATTCGAAGTTCTGGAACACCATGCCGATGCGCGCGCGCAGCTGCGGCAGTTTCGTCCTTGGGTCGCCGACCGAGATGCCGTCCACCCGCACGCTCCCCTCCTGAAAGGGTTCGAGCCCGTTGACGGTCTTGATCAGGGTGGACTTGCCCGAGCCGGACGGCCCGCATACGACCACGACATCGCCACGCGCGACCCGCGTGCTACATTCGCGCAGCACCTGGAAGCTGCCGTACCACTTGCTGACGTTCTCGATTTCGATCATCCGGTGCCCATGTTTGCGCCTTTTTGCAAGGCCGGTCTTGCAAGCCCGCGCCCGCTGTTGCTTGCGCCCTTGCTTGTTATGTAAGCATGCTTGACAGCATTTCCAGTGCCAAGGATACTTCGGAACTTGCCATATTCTACAGAACGATCTGGCTGTTTTCCTCCCTGAAGCCAGCGTATTGCCCCAATAAATCCACCAGCGACAGCGCCATCTCGTTGCCGCCGGTTTTGCACAGGTCCACAGGAAGCAGTTATGAATAATCGAAATCGCCTGACCGTCTATATCCTGATCGGCCTCGCACTTGGAATCGTCGTCGGTTACTTCGCCAACGCCAATCTCGCCAATCCAGCCGGCTTCGCCGATGCGATGTCGCTGGTAACGACGCTGTTCCTCCGCCTGATCAAGATGATCATCGCGCCGCTGGTCTTCGCGACCCTGGTGGTCGGTATCGCCAAGATGGGCGATGCCAAGGAAGTCGGCCGCATTGGCGTCAAGGCGCTGGGCTGGTTCGTGATCGCATCGGTCATCTCGCTGTCGCTGGGCCTGATCCTGGTGAACCTGTTCCGTCCGGGCGACGCAATGGCGCTGTCGGGCGCCCTGCCGCCGGTCGGCACCTCGTCGGGCATCGTCACCAGCAGCCTGACGCTGAAGGAATTCATCACCCACCTGGTGCCGTCGTCGATCGTGGACGGCATGGCCAAGAACGAGATCCTGCAGATCGTCGTGTTCTCGCTCTTCTTCGGCACCGCCGCCGCAGCGGTGGGTGCACGCGCCACGCCGCTGATCGACGCGGTCGACGGCGTCGCCCACATCATGCTGAAGGTCACCGGCTACGTCATGAACTTCGCGCCGATCGCGGTGTTTGCAGCGGTTGCCGGCATCATCGCCAAGAGCGGCCTGGGCGTGCTGTCGACCTACGGCATCTTCATGGCCGAGTTCTACCTCGGTATCGTGCTGCTGTGGGTGGTGCTGATCCTGATCGGCATGGCCTTCCTCGGCCCGCGCGTGCTGCGCCTGGTCGCCGAGCTGCGCGAACCGACCCTGCTGGCTTTCTCGACCGCCTCGTCGGAAGCCGCCTTCCCGAAAACCCTGGAAGGCCTGGAGCGCTTCGGCGTCAAGAACCGCCTGGCCGCCTTCGTGCTGCCGATCGGTTATTCGTTCAACCTCGACGGCTCGATGATGTACTGCACCTTCGCGGCGGTGTTCATCGCCCAGGCCTACGGCATCGAGCTTGACCTCGCGACCCAGATGACCATGATGCTGGTGCTGATGCTGACCTCGAAAGGCATGGCCGGCGTGCCGCGCGCCTCGCTGGTCGTCATCGCCGCCACCCTGGCCCAGTTCAACATCCCGGAAGCCGGCCTGCTGCTCCTGCTGGGCATCGACCACTTCCTGGACATGGCCCGTTCGGCCACCAACGTGATCGGCAACGGCATTGCGACCGCGGTCGTCGCCAAGTGGGAAGGCGAGCTGGGAGAACCGGTCAAGGACGTTACCGTTGCGCCGCTGCGCTAAGCGCGGCAGCGTGCAAGATCAAAGCAAGACGAAGGCCTTCCAGTGATGGAAGGCCTTTTTTACAAAGACCTATAAAACTAAACAGGAGCGAGACATGAAACAGCTTTATGCAGCAGGTTTGCTACTTGCCATGGGCGGAGCCCAGGCCGCGACCCAGACGGTCGACTGCGGCCGCCTGCTCGATGTGAAGAGCGGCGCCTGGCGCGAGCGCGTCAGCATCGTGGTCGAGAACGGCGTCATCAAGTCGGTCGGTCCGATGGCCCAGGCGGCTGGGAATATCGACCTGTCGCGCCAGTCCTGCCTGCCGGGCCTGATCGACATGCACGTGCACCTGACCAGCGAGACGATGCCGGCAATCGATTCCTATCGCGACCGCCTCACCGCCGACCCGGCCGACCTGGCCTACCGCTCGGTGAAGTACGCCGAGCGCACGCTGATGGCCGGCTTCACCACGGTGCGCGACCTCGGCGCGCAGGATGGCCTGAACGTTGCGCTCAAGCGCGCGATCGCGGCCGGCTCGATTCCGGGCCCGCGCATGTTCACCGCCGGGAAGTCGATCGCCACCACCGGCGGCCATGCCGACCCGACCAACAACCTGTCGCACTTCCTGGGCGAGAAGATCGGCACCCCAGGACCGGAACACGGTGTGATCGACAGCCCGGAACAGGGCCGCCAGGCCGTGCGCGCGCGCTACAAGGAAGGCGCGGACCTTATCAAGATCACCGCCACCGGCGGGGTGCTGAGCCAGGCCGCCAATGGCCAGAACTCGCAGTACACCGAAGATGAACTGAAGGCCATCGTCAGCACCGCCAAGGACTACGGCTTCCGTGTTGCAGCCCACGCCCACGGCGCCGAAGGCATGAAGCGCGCGCTGCGCGCCGGCGTCGATTCGATCGAGCACGGCACCTTGATGGACGACGAAACCATCGCCCTGTTCAAGAAGACCGGCCACTGGTACGTGCCGACCATCTCGGCCGGCCGCTACGTCGCCGACAAGGCGAAGATCGCGGATTACTACTCGGCGCTGGTGCGCCCGAAGGCCGCGGCCATCGGCCCGCAGCTGCAGGCCACCTTCGCCCGTGCGCACAAGGCCGGCGTGAAGATCGCCTTCGGCACCGACGCCGGCGTGTTCCCGCACGGCGAGAACGCCAAGGAGTTCGGCTACATGGTGGAAGCCGGGATGTCGCCGCTGGAATCGATCCGCGCGGCGACGCTGCACGCTGCCGAGCTGCTCGACCAGCCGAAGCGCCTGGGCGCGATCGAAGCCGGCTTCGCGGCCGACATCATTGCCGTCGACGGCGACCCGCTGCGCGACGTGAAGCTGCTCGAGCAGGTCAAGTTCGTGATGAAGGACGGCGTCGTCTACAAGAAGCTGTAAGGCGCAAGATCAATAGTAAGGAGAGACCATGCAATTCCAGAAGACCAAGCACGCGGCAGCTTCGCTGTTCGCATTTCTGTTCGTGCTGTCGGGCGCAGTGCAGGCGCAACAAGCCAAGCTGCCGAACGTGACCATCCTCGCCACCGGCGGCACCATCGCCGGCACGGGGGCGACCAGCACCACGACGGTCGGCTACACCGCCGCCACCGTGGGCGTGCAGGCGCTGATCCAGGCCGTGCCGGAGATCACCAGGGTCGCCAACGTCAGCGGCGAGCAGGTGTTCCAGATCGCCAGCGAGAACATGAGCAACGAGCACTGGCTGACCCTGGCGAAGCGCATCAACGTGCTGCTCGGCCAGGCGAACGTCGACGGCATCGTCATCACGCACGGCACCGACACGCTGGAAGAAACTGCATATTTCCTGAACCTGGTCGTCAAGAGCAAGAAGCCGGTGGTGCTGGTGGGCTCGATGCGCCCATCGACCGCGCTGTCGGCCGATGGCCCGATCAACCTGTACAACGCGGTGCAACTGGCCGGCTCGCAAGAGGCTGTCGGACGCGGCGTACTGGTGGCGATGAACGACCAGATCAACGGGGCGCGCGATGTCACAAAGTCGAACACGACGACAACCGACACATTCAAGGCGTCGGAACTGGGCATGCTCGGTTATATCCAGGGCGGCAAGCCCTATTTCTATCGCACCGCAACCCGCCGCCACACGGTCGAGACCGAGTTCGACGTGATGAACCTGTCCGTCTTGCCGCAGGTCGAAGTCGCCTATGCGCATGCGAACGTCGGGCCAGTGGCGATTGACGCGCTGGTGGCGTCAGGCGCCAGGGGCTTGGTCCATGCGGGCGTCGGTAACGGCTCCCTGCCGGCCAAGGTACGTCCTGCGCTGTCCGCTGCGCGCAAGAAGGGCGTGATCATCGTGCGTTCGGCCCGGGTTGGCCAGGGCATCGTGGCGCGCAATGGCGAGGCGAATGATGACGAGCTCGATTTCGTGGCGGGGGATAACCTGTCGCCGCAGAAGGCGCGGATTTTGTTGATGCTGGCGTTGACGAAGACGAGCAGCACCAAGGAGATTCAGCGGATGTTTTCTACGTATTGAACGTATTTCTCGTCTGAGCTGCTGATGGTTGAACGCGTGGGCAGAATCTGCCCACCCTACGATTCGCCGCTGCACGTAGGGTGGGCAATTCGTAGTTCAGGCCACTGGCCTGAACTACCTTGCCCACGCGTTCAACCGGCTCAAGCATCACTGCAGTCTATTTAGCAAGCTCCAACGGCGGCGACGCCAATTCCTCATCCGGCCGCGCCAGCTGCCGCTCCCACATCTGCGCATACAGCCCGCGCGCCGCAAGCAGCGTGCCATGCGTGCCTCGCTCGACGATCTTCCCGTGATCCAGCACGATGATCTGCTGCGCGTCCGCAATGGTCGACAACCGGTGCGCGATGACCAGGGTTGTGCGGTCTTTTGCAATCTCCTTGAGCTGCGCCTGGATCGCCTGCTCGGCCTTTGAATCGAGCGCCGATGTCGCCTCGTCGAAAATCAGGATCGCCGGGTTCTTGAGCAGCGTGCGCGCAATCGCCACGCGCTGCTTCTCGCCGCCCGACAGCTTCAGGCCGCGCTCCCCCACCATGGTCTTGTACCCGTCCGGCAGGCTTTCGATGAAGTCGTGGATCGATGCCGCGCGCGCCGCCGCCACGATATCCTCGTGCGAGGCGCCCGGCTTGCCGTAGGCGATGTTGTATTCGATGCTGTCGTTGAACAGCACGGTATCTTGCGGCACGATGCCGATCGCGGCGCGCAGCGAGGCCTGCGTGATGGCGCGCAGGTCTTGCCCGTCGATGCGGATCGAGCCGCCATTCACGTCATAGAAGCGGAACAGCAGGCGTGACAGGGTCGACTTGCCCGAGCCGCTGTGGCCCACCACGGCGGTCGTGGTGCCGGCGGGGATGGTAAAGTCGACGTCGAACAGGATCTGGCGCTTGGCTTCGTAGCTGAATTCCACGTGCGAGAACTCGACCCGGGCCCCCTTGACGGCATCGGTCGCCAAAGGCTGCGCACCCGGGCTGTCGGCCACTTCGCGGTTCTGGTCGAGCAACGAGAACAGGCGCTCCATGTCGGCCAGGCTCTGCTTGATCTCGCGGTAGATCACGCCGAGGAAGTTCAGCGGGATGTACAGCTGGATCATGAATGAGTTGACCAGCACCAGGTCGCCCAAGGTCATCGTCCCTGCGATCACGCCTTCGGTCGCACGCCACAGGATCAAGGTCACGGCGGTGGCGATGATGAGCGACTGGCCGGTGTTCAGCACCGACAGCGAGGTCTGCGAGCGTACCGCCGCGTTCTCGTAGCTCTGCAGGCCCTGGTCGTAGCGTTTGGCTTCGTAGTCTTCGTTGCCGAAGTATTTCACCGTCTCGTAATTGATCAGCGAATCGATGGCCTTGGTGTTGGCTTTCGAATCGAGGTCGTTCATCGTGCGGCGGAAATGGGTGCGCCATTCGGTCACGATGACCGTAAACGCGATATAGCTGACCAGCGCCACGGCCGTGATGATGGTGAACCAGATGTCGTAGTTCAGCACCAGGTAGCCCAGCACGAGGGTGATCTCCACCAGGGTCGGCAGCACGTTGAACAGCGAGTAGGAAATGAGCGAATTCACGCCGCGGGTGCCGCGCTCGATATCGCGCGTCATGCCGCCGGTCTGGCGGTTCAGGTGGAAGCGCAGCGACAGCGCGTGCAGGTGGCGGAACACTTGCAGTGCAATCGTCCGCACGGCACGCTGCGTTACACGCGCAAATAAAAATTCGCGCAGCTCGGTGAACAGCGTGGTCGACAGCCGCAGCAGGCCGTAGGCGACGAGCGCGCCGAGCGGCAGTACCAGCAGCGCCTTCGGATTGGCAGGGTCGATCGCGAGCTGGTCGATCAGCTGCTTGAGCACCAGCGGCACGCCGACGTTGGCCAGCTTGGCGCCGATCAGCGCGCCGAGCGCGGCCATCACGCGCCACTTGTACACCCACAGGTAGGGGAAGAGCGTGCGCAGCGTGGCCCAGTCGTTGCGGGGCACGCCTTTCGTTTCAAGCGGAAGGGGGACAGAACTGGCGGGGGTGCGTCGCATGGCAGGGCTTCTGGATTTATGGTTCAATTCGTGACGATTGTAGCTTTTACCGGAAAAACAAGATGACCACGCCACAAAATCCCCCTGCCGCCCCACTCACGCGTCTGCCTGAAGGCAAGATGCCGGAACTGCGCGTGATGCCTGCGCCGTCCGACGCCAACGTGTACGGCGACGTTTTCGGCGGCTGGATCATGGCCCAGGTCGACGTCGCCGGCTCGCTGCCGGCCACGCGCCGCGCCAATGGCCGCGTGGCCACCATCGCCGTAAATTCCTTCCTGTTCAAGCAACCGGTGTTCGTGGGGGACCTGCTGTCGTTCTATGCCAATATCGTCAAGGTCGGCAATACCTCGATTACCGTCTGCGTCGAGGTCTACGCCGAGCGCAACCGCCTGCAGGCGGACGTCGTGAAAGTCACCGAAGCGCAGCTGACCTATGTCGCCACCGGCCCGGACCGCAAGCCGCGCCAGCTGCCGCCGCTCGATTCGCTGATCTCTCGCGACTGAGCCCCATGCCGACGCGCCGGCACTTCCTGCTCGACAGTGCACGCCTGTCGGCTGCGCTGTCGAGCGTGTCGTTGGCGGCCTGCGCCTCGGCCAAGAAAGGCCCCTACCCGTTCAGCTTGGGCGTCGCCTCGGGCTCGCCGCTGCCTGATTCGGTGATCCTGTGGACCCGCATCCTGAGCGACCCGCTGGGCGCCGAGCCCATGGCGCCGGTAGCGATGCCGGTGCGCTGGGAAGTGGCAAACGACGAGGCTTTCCGAAGCCTCGTCGCGAGCGGCACGGCAACCGCGGCGCCGGAACTGGCCCACAGCGTCCACGTCGACGTGAAAGGCCTGGCCCCGGACCGCCCCTATTGGTACCGCTTCATGCTGGGCGGCGCCGTCAGTCCGGTCGGGCGCACGCGCACTGCACCCGCCAGGGACAGCATGCCGGGCATGCTCAAGCTGGCCGTCGCCTCCTGCCAGCACTGGGAGTTCGGCAGTTATGCCGCGCACCGCCACATCGCGGCAGCCGCGCCGGACCTGGTCGTCTTCCTGGGCGACTATATCTATGAATGGGGGCCCTACCAGCTGCGCCACCCCACGCGCGCTGTGCGAAGCAGCGAGTCGTTCACGCTGAGTGAGTACCGCAAGCGCTATGCGCAGTACAAGAGCGACCCGGACCTGCAGGCGGCGCACCACACCGCGCCCTGGATCGTGACCTGGGACGACCACGAGGTCGGCAACGATTACGCTGCCCTGCGCGATGAGCGACTGGCCGCGGATTTCGCCGCGCGCCGCGCTGCCGCCTACCAGGCTTTTTATGAACACATGCCGCTGCGGCTCCCGCAAGTGCGCCGCGACGGCTTCGGCGCCGTGCCGCTGTTCCAGCGCTACGACTGGGGACGGCTGGCGCGCTTCCACGTGCTCGACGACCGCCAGTACCGCTCGCCGCAGGTGTGCGCCAAGTCGGCCACGCGCGGCGGCTCGAACGCGGTGTTCGCGCGCGGCTGCGAAGCGCTGCGCGACCCGCGCCGCACGATGCTGGGCTTTGATCAGGAAGCCTGGCTGGAGTCGGGGCTGGCGACCTCGCGCGCGAAGTGGAACATCCTGGCGCAGCAGACGCTCATGGCGCAGTCGAGCAGCGTGCCGGTGTTGACGCCGCAGGATGGCCGCTTCTGGACCGATGGCTGGGATGGCTATCCGGCCGCGCGCCGGCGCCTGCTCGAGACCATCGTCAAGCATGGCGCCCATAATCCGCTGGTGCTCGGCGGGGACGTCCACACTTTTTATACGACCTCGCTGCGGCCGGACTTTTCCCGGCCGGTGTCGAAGCAGAACCCGGTGGTGGCGACCGAATTCGTCGGCACCTCGGTGACCTCGAGTTCACGCCCGCAGGAACGCACCCTGGCGCAGATGGAGAACAACCCGCACATGCTGTACGGGCGCAGCGACAAGCGCGGTTACCTGCTGCTCGAGATCACGCCGAAACAGGCGGTGGCGCGCTGCATGGGACTGGACGACGTGCACGATGCGAAGTCGGCGATCGCGCAGCTGGCGGCGTTCCGGGTGGATGATGGGATGGCGGGGGCGATGCGCTTGGGTTAGGGGCTGCGGTGCGGAATTGGCGTGATCAATGCCAGTGGCATTGTTCACGCCTTCGCCGGGATGACGTGCAGAATGCTCGGTCAGGAATATGCTACCTCTGCGTTAGCTTCAGAACCGTCGTCCCGGCGAAGGCCGGGACCCAAGTTAACAAGAACAGTGCCGGCTTACGCCGACGTCTTCTCATCCCGCAACTCACGCCTGAGAATCTTGCCCACGTTCGTCTTCGGCAGCGTCTCGCGGAACTCCACATACTTCGGACGCTTGTAGCCGGTGAACTGCTCCTTGCAGTAGGCGATCACGTCGTCGCTGCTCAGCGAGGCATCCTTGCGCACGATGTACAGCTTCACCGCTTCGCCGGAATTCTTGTCCGGCACGCCTACGCAGGCTACTTCCAGCACGCCCGGATGGGCAGCCACCACGCCTTCGATCTCGTTCGGGTAGACGTTGAAGCCCGACACCAGGATCATGTCCTTCTTGCGGTCGACGATGCGGGTATAGCCCTTGTCGTCCATGATGCCGATGTCGCCGGTCTTGAAGAAGCCGCTAGCTGTCATGACCTTGGCGGTTTCGTCGTCGCGCTGCCAGTAGCCGGCCATCACCTGCGGGCCGCGCACGCCGATCTCGCCGGCGGTGCCGAACGGGACTTCGTTGCCGGCTTCGTCCAGGATGCGGATTTCAGTCGATGGCAGCGGCAGGCCGATGGTGCCGGTGAAGTCGGTGATGTCGCAGCGGTTCGCGGTGACCACCGGCGAAGTCTCGGACAGCCCGTAGCCTTCGACGATCGGGATGCCGGTCAGCGCCAGCCATTTATCGGCCACGGCCTTTTGCACCGCCATGCCGCCGCCCGGGCACACCAGGAGGCCCGAGAAATCGAGCTTTGCGAATTCCGGGTTGTTCACCAGGCCGTTGTACAGCGTGTTCACGGCCGGGAAGATGTTGATGCGGTAGTTGCCGAGCTCCTTGATGAAGCCCGGGATGTCGCGCGGGTTCGGGATCAGGAGGTTCATGCCGCCCACGCGCAGCCCCAGCAGCGCGCACACGGTCAGCGCATAGATGTGGTACAGCGGCAGCGCGCACACGAACTGCGCCTGTTCGCCCGGCTTGATCTTGCTGAGGGTCGGGGCGAACCAGGCTTCGTTCTGCAGCACGTTGGCGATCACGTGCTTGTGCAGCAGCACGGCGCCCTTCGAGACGCCGGTGGTGCCGCCGGTGTACTGCAGGAAGGCGATGTCGTCGTGGCCGATGGCCACCGGCTTCATTGCCAGGCTTGAAGCGTCGGAGAGCATGCGCTTGAAGCCGATTGCGCCCGGCAGCGAATACGCCGGCACCATCTTCTTGACCTTGCGGACCACCAGGTTGACCAGCGTGCCCTTCAGGCCGCCCAGCAGGTCGCCCATGGTGCCGACCACCACATGCTTGACCTGGGTGTTGGCGATCACCTGCTCCAAGGTGTGCGCGAAGTTCTCGAGCACCACGATGGCTTCGGCGCCCGAATCGACCAGCTGGTGTTGCAGCTCGCGCGGCGTGTAGAGCGGGTTGACGTTGACGATCACATAGCCGGCGCGCAGCACGGCGGCCATCGCCACCGGGTATTGCAGCACGTTCGGCAGCATGATGGCCACGCGTGCGCCGGGTTTCAGGCCGCGCGCCTGCAGCCAGGCGGCCATGCGTGCGGACAGGCGGTCCAGTTCGGCGAAGGTAAGGGACTTGCCCATGCACGCGTAGGCCTTGCGGTCGGCGTACTTGCGGAACGCCTCCTCGAGCAGGTGCGTCAGGGAGCGGTACTGCGTCGGGTCGATCTCCGCGGGTACGCCTTCCTCATACGACTTGAGCCAAAACTTGTCCATCCGTGCCTCACCTTCTTGTGTAGTAGCCTGCAAACCAGGTCATTAAAATGCGAAGCCGCCCGGGGTACGGGCGGCTTCTGCCAACCAAATCCGCGTGCTGCTTATGCCGTCTGCGCAGGCTGCTTTTCGTCGCGCAGCGCACGCCGCAGGATCTTGCCGACGTTCGTCTTCGGCAGCTCGTCGCGGAACTCGATGTATTTCGGTTTCTTGTAGCCGGTGAACTGCTGCTTGCAGTAGTCCATCAGCTGCTCGGCGGTGAGGTTCGGGTCTTTCTTGACCACGAAGACCTTCACCGCTTCGCCGGAATGCTCGTCCGGCACGCCGATCACGGCGCATTCGAGCACGCCCGGATGCCCGGCGATCACGCCTTCCAGTTCGTTCGGGTAGACGTTGAAGCCCGAGACCAGGATCATGTCCTTCTTGCGGTCGACGATTTTCACATAGCCCTGCTCGTCCATGATGCCGACGTCGCCCGACTTGAAGAAGCCGTCCGGCGTCATGACCTTGGCCGTTTCGTCCGGGCGGTTCCAGTAGCCCGCCATCACCTGCGGGCCGCGGATCGCGATCTCGCCGATCTGGCCGAGCGCCATCGGCTTGCCTTCGTCATCCAGGATCGCGATGTCGGTGGACGGGACCGGCAGGCCGATCGTGCCGGTGAATTCCTTGACGTCGGCGCGGTTGCAGGTAGCCACCGGCGAGGTCTCCGACAGGCCGTAGCCTTCGATGATGCTGGTGCCGGTGATCTGCTTCCACTTGTCGTTGACGGCCTTCTGCACCGCCATGCCGCCGCCGTTGCAGATCTTCAGGCCCGAGAAGTCCAGGCTGGCGAAGTCCGGGTGGTTGACCAGCGCGTTGTACAGCGTGTTCACCGCCGGCAGCATGTTGATCTTGTACTTGCCGAGCTCCTTGATGAAGGCCGGGATGTCGCGCGGATTCACGATCAGGACGTTCAGCGAGCCGGTGCGCATGCCCCACATCGCGCAGGCCGTCAGCGCGAAGATGTGGTACAGCGGCAGGGCGCAGACGATCACGGTCTGCTCGCCGTTGCCCACATCGCCCATCGCCGGCTTGGCCCAGGCTTCGGTCTGCAGCACGTTGGCGATCACGTTGCGGTGCGTGAGCGCGGCGCCCTTCGACACGCCGGTAGTGCCGCCGGTGTACTGCAGGAAGGCGACCTCCGACGCATCCGGCGCGGCCGGGGTGAACGGCATCTTGGCGCCCTGCGCCAGGGCGTCCTTGAAGCGCACCATGTTCGGCAGCGAGAACTCCGGCACCATCTTCTTGACGTTGCGGACCACGAAATTGACCAGCATGCCCTTGGCGCCGCCCAGCATCTCGCCCATGCTTGCCACCACCACGTGCTTCAGCGGGGTCTTGCTCATCACCTGCTGCACGGTGTGCGCGAAGTTCTCGAGCACGATGATCGCTTCGCTGCCCGAGTCGGTGATCTGGTGCTCGAGCTCGCGCGGCGTGTACAGCGGGTTCACGTTCACCACCGTAAAGCCGGCGCGCAGCACGGCCGCGATCGCGATCGGGTACTGCAGCACGTTCGGCATCATGATGGCGACGCGCGCGCCAGGCTGCATGCCGCGGCTTTGCAGCCAGCCGGCCAGCTTCTTCGAGTAGGCATCCAGTTCGCCGTAGGTCAGGAACTTGTCCATGCAAACGTAGGCGTTGCGGTCGGCGTACTTGCTGAACGATTCATCCAGCATGTGCACCAGCGACTTGTACTGGTCCGGATTGATCTCAGCAGGTACGTTCGGGGGGTACGACTTCAGCCAATTTTTGTCCATCAGGATGCCTCTGTCTCGAAATAGTTATCGTTGTGGTCGAGCGGCCGCGGTGCGCAGCAGGGATCTTGATGTCCTTTGCATACGCGCGCGCGAAGCTTGCGCCTTTGCTATCGCTTCAATGTGATGCTATCGGGCAGCGACAATGCGCGCAAGCTCTTTTATGGCTTTTGGAACGCGTCCTCTATCTTGGCGCCCCCCATGCTGCGCTGCACGACCAGCGGACTGGTGGCCGCCGGCGCCGCCAGGTTCTTCAGCACGCGGTGGCGATCGGCTTTGTCGAGCTTTGCAAGCTGGTTGACCGACTTGTAGAACGCGGGCCAGGTGCGCTCCTTGCGCAGCAGCGCGCGGAAGGCCGGCACGAAGTCGTTATAGGTGGCGATCGAGGCCAGGTGGGCGTTCGACAGCGGCTCGGCGAAGAAGCGGTCGTAGCCGGCATAGCCGCCCCAGTTCGCCTTGAGCACCTGGTAATCGTCCTTCAGCGCCACGAACAGGCGCCCCTTCGAGGCGCGCTTCTCGTCGCGGCTCATCTTGCTGGCATAGGTCTTTTCCAGCTCGCCACGGTAGCGCACCAGCAGCGCCATGAAATCCTTCTTGCGCAGCGTGTAACGCTCGAAGGCTTCGGTCATCATCGGGTTGCCGAAGCGTTCCAGCCAGCCTTCGACGCCAGCCGCCTCCACCGCGCTGGCGAAGGATTCGTTGAACTTCGAGTCACCCTGCACGTACACCACCTGGTGCGCCAGTTCGTGGAAGATCAGGCGCGCCAGTTCGGCGTCGGGGTAGTTGATGAAGGTCGAGATCAGCGGGTCGCTGAACCAGCCCAGGGTCGAATAGGCGCTGACGCCGCCCACTTCCACGTCATTTCCCTGGGCGCGCAGCTCCTTCGCATAGGCCTGCGCATCCTGCTTGCTGTAGTAGCCGCGGTAGTTCACGCAGCCGGCCACCGGGAAGCACCACTGCATGGGTTTCAGCGACAGCTCGGGCGTGGCGACCACGTTCCACAGCACGTAGGGGCGTTCCAGCTTGGTGAAATGGGTATAGCTGCCGTTATCGGGCAGTTTCAGTTCCTGGATGGCGAAGCGGCGGATCTGGCGCGCCGTCTCGAGCCGGTGGCGCAGGGGAGTGGCGGTGCGGGGATCGGCCAGCCAGTCATCGATCGGGCGGGAATCGGCCAGCAGTTCGAGCTGGCCCTGGGCGGCCTGGGAGTAGTAGTTGAGGGATGAGCAGCTTGACAACATCAGGGCCGCGGCTGCGGCCCCCATGAATGGCCGGAAGGCCTGGGAAAATCTAGAGGTTTTCATCTCGCGTTGAAGGTGAGGCTTTTTCAACCTGCACCAGGGTGTCGTAGAAGGTTGGCGCCCTGCCCATGTCGGTCAATCGCTGGCTGGTCACTTCGTTTGCGTTCTTGCCGTCGCTGGCGAGTTTCTTCCACCAGATCGACAAGCCCACTACCAGCCCTTCGCGCGCCTTGTCGGTGACGCGTGCACGGGCAACGAATGAGCCGCGGTCGTTGAAGATACGCGCCATCTCGCCGTGAGCGATGCCGCGGCGGGCGGCGTCATTCGGGTGGATGTCGAGGTGCGGCTCGCCCTCGGTTGCGCGCAAACTCTGCACGTTCACAAACGTCGAGTTCAGGAAGTTGCGGGCCGGTGGCGAGATCATCGCCAGCGGGTACTTCCGTGCCAGCTCCGGATTGGAGGCGGCCGATTCATACGGCGGAATATAGGTCGGGAGTGGATCGAGTCCGTCGCGCGCCATGCTGCTTGAATAAAATTCGCACTTGCCCGACGGGGTCGGGAAGCCGCCTTCGGCAAACGGCGCGTCCGGCATGGCCAGCTTCTGCCAGCCCTTTTTTTTCAGGGACTCCCAGTCGAAGTGCACGGCGCGCTCATGCTTCTTGTCGAAGGCCTGCGCGGCCAGTTCGTCATCGGTCTCGCGGAAGCATGGGTCATCAAAACCCATGCGCGCGGCCAGCAGGCGGAAGAATTCGGTGTTCGGTTTCGCTTCGCCGATCGGCTCGATGGCGGCGTTATTCGCCATCATGTACAGGTGGCCGTAGGCCAGGTGGGCATCGACGTGTTCGAGCTGGGTAGTGGCCGGCAGCAGGATGTCGGCATAGTCGGCGCTGTCGGTATGGAAGTGCTCGAGCACGACGGTGAACAGGTCTTCGCGCTCGAAACCTTGCGCTACCCGTGCGGAATCGGGTGCGATCGCCAGCGGGTTGGCGTTGTAGACGATGACGGCTTCGATCTTCGGGCCGAAACCCGGGGAAGCTTCCTGCAGCAGGTCGTCGCCGATGGTGGTCATGTTGATGGTGCGTGGGGCGCGGCCGGCCAGCAGGTCCGGGCGCTGCAGGGCCGGACGGTTGGTCGGGAAGGAGCCCGAGGTCGACAATTGCACGCCGCCGGCCGGATGGCGCCATGCGCCGACCAGGGCCGGTAGGCAGGCGATGTTCCGCACCGCCATGCCGCCGCCGCGCACGCGCTGCAGGCCGTAGTTCATGCGGATCGCGGTGCCCTCGCCGCTGCGTGCGGACTGGCCGTACAGGCGCGCCAGCCCAACCACTTCGTCGACCGTGATGCCACAGGTTTCGGCGGTGCGTTCCGGCGTCCACTCCAGGGCACGCGCCTTGAGCTCGTCGTAGCCGAGCGTGTAATTGGCGATGTAGTCGTGGTCGACCAGGTCTTCCTGGATCAGCACGTGCATCATGCCCAGCGCCAGCGCGGCGTCCGTACCTGGCAACAGGGCAATGTGCTGGTGGCACTTCTCTGCGGTGAGCGAGCGGTAGGGATCGATCGCGATGAGCTTCGCGCCGCGGCGCTTGGCTTCCTGCACGCGCATCCAGAGGTGCAGGTTCGAGGCAATCGGGTTGCCGCCCCAGATCAGGATCAGCTTCGCATCCTGGAACTGTTCGATGTCGGTGCCGATCGAGCTGCCGATGGTGTACTTGTAGCCGGTCGCACCAGCTGTCGCGCAGATGGTACGGTCAAGCAGCGAAGCGCCGAGTTTGTTGAAGAACCGCAAAGACATGGAGTCGCCCTGGACGAGTCCCATTGTGCCTGCATAGCTGTACGGCAGAATCGCTTGCGGGTCGCGGGAAGCGATCTCGCCCAAGCGAACAGCGATCTCGTCGATTGCCTCAACCCACGTGATGCGTTCGAACCTGCCCTCGCCCTTGCGGCCGATGCGGCGCATCGGGTACAGCACGCGATCGGGGTGATAGGTGCGCTCCACATAGCGCGCCACCTTGGTGCACAGGACGCCCTGCGTCGTCGGATGCTCCGGATCGCCCTTCACTTCAGTCGCCACGCCCTTATCGACGGTGACGAGGATCGCACAGGTATCGGGGCAATCGTGGGGGCAGGCAGCGCGGACTTGGGTGACGGACATGGACGGGAAAATGCTTCGTGAAACCAATACTTTATACGATTCCCGCCCTCCCCGTGCCCCCTCTTTCACCCTCTGTTTGAGGCAGGCTACAATAGTTCAAAGTGTGCAATGCCAGCATGACAAAAAACGGAGACACAAATGAAACTTATGGAACCTATCCTTGCCTTTCAACCGGAACTGCAGGAGATCCGGCGCGACCTGCATGCGCATCCGGAGCTCTGTTACGAAGAAGTACGCACCGCCGACGTGGTGGCGGCGCGCCTGACGGAATGGGGCATCCCGGTCGTGCGCGGGCTGGGCGTGACCGGTGTTGTCGGAATCATCAAGCACGGTGCATCAAAGCGTGCGATCGGCCTGCGCGCCGACATGGATGCGCTGCCGATGCAGGAGACGAATGCCTTCGCGCATACCTCGCGCCATGCCGGCAAGATGCACGCCTGCGGCCACGATGGCCACACCGCCATGCTGCTCGGCGCCGCCCACCACCTGGCGCAGCACCGCAATTTCGACGGCACCGTCTACCTGATCTTCCAGCCCGCGGAAGAAGGCGGTGGCGGCGCGCGCCGCATGATGGAGGACGGCCTGTTCGAGCAGTTCCCGATGGAGGCGGTGTACGGCATGCATAACTGGCCGGGCATCCCGGAGGGGAATTTCGGCGTGGTTGCGGGGCCGATGATGGCATCCAGTAACGAGTTCCGCGTGGTCGTGCGCGGCAAGGGCTGCCATGCGGCGCAACCGCATCGCGGCATCGATCCGGTGATGGTGGCGGTGCAGATCGCCCAGGCCTGGCAGACCATCGTCTCGCGCGAAAAGAATCCGCTCGAGTCGGCGGTGCTGTCGATCACGCAAATCCACGCGGGCAGCGCCACCAATGTCATTCCCGACGAAGCCGAGCTGATCGGCACCGTGCGCACCTTCTCGACCGGCGTGCTGGACTTGATCCAGCGCCGCATGGAAGAGATCGCCTCAGGTGTTGCGGCGGCCTTCAATGCCTCGGTCGACTTCAACTTCAAGCGCAATTACCCGCCGCTGATCAACCATGCGGAGCAGACGGCGTTTGCGGTGGAGGCGATGCGCGCGGTGGTGGGGGCGGAGCGGGTCGATACGCAGGTCGAGCCGACCATGGGGGCGGAAGATTTCGCATTCATGCTGCAGGAGAAGCCGGGCTGCTATGTGTTCATCGGTAACGGTGAGGGATCGCACCGCGCCGGCGGGCATGGGCTCGGGCCGTGCCAGTTGCATAACACGAGCTATGACTTCAATGACAATTTGCTGCCGATTGGGGCGAGTTATTGGGTGAAGCTGGTGGAGATGAGTTTGCCGGGGGCGTGATTGTCCTGCGACGCAACCGTTGCCGCTTTTTTGCCGGTGGCGTGATTTTTCTACGACTCAACCGTTGCCGCTTTTCGTAGGGTGGGCGGGGTTATTTCGGGCAATGCCCGGAATGACGAACCCCCGCGCGTTCAAATCACGGTAATGCTGGCCGTTCGGCTGCTCATCCGCTGGTTGAACGCGCGGGCAAGGAACTTGCCCACCCTACGGGAGCGTGTCCTTCCCGCTTCCCAGCCGGATTCCCGGGTTCAGCTTTTCAAGCGCCAATAGCGCGGCTGCGTGATCGGCCGTAGGTAGCTGCGTTTCGATCGACTCATACCTCCGCGTCACCAGCTCCGCCACAGGCAGCGTCAACCCAGCCGCCCCCGCCGCCACCAGCACATTGCGCAAATCCTTTAACTGGCTCTTCACCTGCCCGCCCGGCATGAAATTCCGGTCCAGCATGCGCTGCCCATGCACCTCGAGGATGCGGCTGCCCGCAAAGCCGCCGCGGATCGCCTCGCGCACGGCTACCGGGTCCGCCCCGGCCGCCTGGGCCAGCAGCAGCGCCTCCGCCACCACGTTCAAGGTGGCGCCGACGATCAGTTGATTGCACAGCTTGGCCACCTGCCCACTGCCCACCGGACCGACCCGTTGTGGCGTCCCCATGACGGCCAGGATGTTTGCCATTTGGTCAAAATCCGCCTCCTCTCCCCCCACCATGATCGCCAGCGTCCCCGCTTCCGCCCCACTGACACCGCCCGACACGGGCGCATCGAGAAAGCGGCAGCCCTGTGCCGACAAGGCCGCGTGAAATGCCAGCGCCTCATCGTGCCGAGTCGAGCTCATGTCGATCCACAGCGTGCCCGGCGCCAGCGCGGGCAAGGCGGCTGCGATCACCTCGCCCATCACCTGCCCCGCCTCCAGCATGGAAATGACCACCTGCGCGCCCTGCACCGCCTCGAACAACTCAGCCACCGGCTGGGCACCGGCCTCGCGCACGGCCTCGGCCTTGGCAAAGGTCCGGTTCCACGCGCGCACAGTAAAGCCCGCCTGCGCCAGGCGGCTTGCCATCGGCCTTCCCATCAGGCCAATGCCGAGGAAGGCGATGGTCGTCATCAGAACAGGCCGAGGAATTTCTTGACGGTGTTCTTGCGGCCCGGGACAACGAGGTCGGTCACACCCTTCTCGTTGAATGCATCGAGCAGTTCCGGGAAGCCCTTGCGCTTCACGAGGTTCAGCTCGGCCTCGTACAGCGGCACGACGCAATGGAAATAAATGTCCTTGCCATCCTGCGACAGCGAGGCAAAGGCTTCCGGCGCCGAGGCCGGCGGCAGCAGGATCGCACCGGTGAACTCGACGCCCTTGGCATAAGGCTTGGCCGGGCTGCCGTTCGGCACCGTGTGGCCGAGGCCAAGCCAGGTGGCATGCTGGTGCGGGTAATGGGCCAGGTGGCGCAGCAGGGCGACCGGCCAGTACCAGCGCTCGTCCTGCACCGATTGCGCATCGAGCTTCCAGTCCGCGGGCAGGGCCATCATCAGCTCGGCATACGGCGGCGCGCCTTCGGGCACGGTCATCGGGCGGCTGCTCATGCCCGAGGTCACCAGCCGCAGGAAGGGCGTCTGCGCATTGGCCGGCACCACGTGGATATCGACCTGGACCGGGTCGGCGACAGTGTCGTGGAAAACAGTGTCGATGCGGCCGAGGTGTTGGGCGATGTGGTCCGCCACCGGGTCATGCGGCAGCGTGACGGGCGCCATCTGCTGCTGGGTCGGGTGGGCAAGCGGGTAGAGCGGCGTGGAGATCGGTTCAGTCATGCGGATTGGGCAAATAAAGGATGCGTTTTGCGGAAGGTCTATCATACCGCGCCACGAACCGGGTGGCGGCCAGCACCGTATTGTTCACGCTAGTACAATAACGCATTCCACAATATTTCTACCTCGTTAAGAAAGCGGTTTATGCGCACTTTGAAGAAATTGGCCACCGTTGCAGCCAGCTTGGCCGCCGTAGTCTTCGCCCAGGCTGGCCACGCTGCCGAGGGATTTGTTGATTCCGCCTCCTTCGAGGTGGGCACCAATCCGCAGCAGCGCATGTTCCGCGCCGCCGCGCAAAAGGACTGGCAGCAGCGCTGGTTCGCCGGCAGCGGCCGCCACCTGTCGGGCTACTGGGAAGGCAGCCTCGCGCTGTGGCAGCTGGATGCTTACCGCAACGTGCCCGGCCAGGAAAAGAACATTGCCGTCATCGGCTTCACGCCGGTGCTGCGCTACCAGGCCGACAGCAAGCTTGGCCTGTATGCCGAAGCCGGTATCGGCGTGAACCTGTTCTCCAGCCTGTACAAGAACCGCGACAAGGAACTGTCCACCGCCTTCCAGTTCGGCGACCACGTCGGCGTGGGCTATACCACCCCCAAATGGGATCTCGGCCTGCGGTTCCAGCACTACTCGAACGCCAGCATCAAGCGCCCGAATGGCGGCGCGAACTGGGTAACCGTCAAGGCGGCCTACCGCTTCTGAGCGGGCCACCCGACGCGGTGCTGAACACGGCCCTGCTGCGATTTATGTAAGAATCGGGCCAGGAGGGCCGTCCGGCCTGCAAGCATCACGAGGCCAGATTGACTGACCCCAGCACGATCAAACGCTACCTGCCATGGCTGGTGGCGACTGCCCTGTTCATGGAGCAGCTCGACGCCACCATCGTCAATACCGCCATTCCCAGCATCGCGGCCAGCCTGCAGGTCACGCCGCTGAGCCTGAAGTCGGTCGTTACCAGCTATATCCTCGGCCTGGCCGTCGGCATCCCGCTCAGCGGCTGGATGGCCGACCGCTTCGGCACCCGCCGCGTCTTCTTCATTGCGATCTCGATCTTTACCGTCGCCTCGGTGCTGTGCGGGCTGGCGCCCACCGCCCCCATGATGACGGCCGCGCGCCTGCTGCAGGGGCTGGGTGGCGCGATGATGATGCCGGTCGGACGGCTGGCGATCGTGCGCACCTTTCCCAAGAACGAACTGCTCGGCGCCATGAATTTCGTGATCATCCCGGCGCTGATCGGGCCGCTGCTCGGGCCGACCATCGGCGGACTGATCGTCCACTGGACCTCCTGGCGCGTGATCTTTTTCGTCAACGTGCCGGTGGGGCTGGTGGCGCTCTACCTGGTCTGGAAGCACATGCCGGATTACCAGGGCCATGAGAAACGCCCGCTCGACCTGATCGGCCTGGTGCTGTTCAGCAGCGGCACGGCCATCCTGTCCTGGCTGCTGGAAGTATTCGGCGAGCACACGCTCGATGCCGTGACGGGCGGACTGCTGCTGGCCCTGTCGCTGGCGCTGCTGGCCAGTTACGCCTGGCATGCGCTTCGCATCAAGCACCCGCTGCTGCGGCTGACCCTGTTCAAGGTGCGCACCTTCCGCATCTCGGTGGCGGGCGGATTCTTCACCCGTCTCGGCGTCGGCGGCCTGCCCTTCCTGCTGCCGCTGCTCTACCAGCTGGGGCTCGGGCTGCCGGCCTGGCAGTCGGGCCTGTTGATGATGCCGGCAGCCGCGGCCGCGATGGGCATGAAGATGTTTGCGCCCAGGTTGCTGGCGCGCTTCGGCTACCGCCAGGTGTTGACCGTGAATACGGTGCTGATCGGCGTGACGATCGCCATGTTCACGCTGGTGGGGCCGGGCACGCCCTTTTACGTGATCGTCGCCATCAGCCTGGCGCAGGGCTTCTTCAATTCTCTGCAGTTCTCCAGCATGAACACGCTGGCCTATGCCGACATTGAACCGAACGACACCAGCATGGCAAGCACGATGTCGAGCTCCTTCCAGCAGCTGTCGATGAGTTTCGGCCTGGCGACCGGATCGATCGTGACGGCCTGGTTCCTCGGGCCGGTGGCGCAGGACAACCGCGTGCTGGTGTCCCAGGCCCTGCACCACGGTTTCGGCATCCTGGCGGTGATGACCCTGGTGTCGTCAGCGATCTTCTGGCGGCTGCGCCGCAACGACGGCGACAGCATCAGCCGCGGCCAGGTGAAGGCCAAGGAAGCCGAGCCGGTGGCCCAGCCGCTCGGCAGCTAGGCTGCTCCAGGTGCTGCCCGTTCAGTGCCGTCCATGCCGGCCGTGGCCGCCGCGATGATGTCCCCAGCCGCCGCGATGGTGTCCCCCACCGCCATGACGCCAGCCATGGTGATGGTGGTTGCGGTAGTTCCCATGACCCCTGTAATAGCCGAATCCCAGGTCCAGGGCGATGGGCGGGCCGACATAGGTTGGATAGCCATAGCCTGGATAGCCGGCGTCGTAGGCATAGGGCGGCCCATATACGGCACAGCCTCCGAGCCCGGCGGCCAGAAGCAGCGCCGCGGCGACACGCCGCAGCGACGAGGTGATGTGGATGTTCATGTCAGCCCCCGGATCAGGCGAAGCTTATTGAGTGTAGTCCGGGCAGGCGTTTATTCAATATCAGGCAGTTAAGTCGGGCAGATAAGCTTACCCCGCCGAGCGCCGCGGCCCCTCCCCTTCTTGTTCATCGCGAGGGATCGGGCGAGCCGGGCGCGGCCGCAGTTCAGTTGATGATTTGCGGGATCACCTTCACCTCACCGCGTTTGATGGTTCGCGGCGACGTGATGGGAGAGAAGTAGATCTGCTTTTGGCTGGTGGCGATATAGACGCGATGGCGGTGCAGGAAATCCGCCCCCAGCACCAGGATCTCGCCCGAATGCGGCAGGTCCATCAGGCGCAGGTCCATGTCCTTGACTTCCAGGGCGCCGATCGAGGTCGAGGGCACCGAGACTTTCCACACCGGGTTATCGGCTTCGTGTCCGGGCAGCGGATCCTCGCGCACGGCGCCAGGCGAGTTCGCCGTCAATCCCAGCCGTTCAGCCGTGGCCTTGGGCAGGTAGGAATACGGGGTCGCTGTCGACAGCAGGGCGCGCAGGTCGGTGCCTCCGATACGGACATTGAACACGAGCCGGGGCTCGCGCTTCCATGGATCGTGCCAGGCCAGGACCGGCACGGCTTGTGGATCCCAATAAGCCAGATGCGCCCGGATGCAGCCGCTCGGCTTGAAAGGTTTCATGTAGCCGGCGTCCAGGGCAATCTCGAGATCCGTTTGCAGGAGGGTGCCGGCGCCCATCCTCACTGCGAAGGTATCGTCCATGAAGTCCTCGACCATGTAGGTGCTGTCTTTTGCGCTGGCCACGCCAAAAGAAAACTCCTTGATGAGGGCATGCGTGACCTCGCGCACGATATCGACGCCCTTTGGATTGCGCTCGTCGTCGGCAGACATCTTGCTCGTCGAACCGCGCACCGCGACGCCCAGACGATCCAGTGTCTTCCTGTTGAATACGACGGATTCCGCCGCACCGGTGCTCAGCATGACAGGAACGGCGGTGCCGTTGATCGTCGCCTTCCCGACCGGTCGCATGTCGTCGGTAATAGTGATCGGCAACTTCGGCTGTTCGTTCATATTGCAGCCGGCCGGCAGGGAATAAGCGAAAGCCGCCTGGGAGAACATGAGGCTGGCGCAAACGGCATACCGTAACAAGGTAGAAGGTCGAGCAGTATTCATGGGATCGAAAGGTGGTTGCATGAAGAGCCAGTATATGTACTGGGATGTCCTCTGGAGCAAGCTCCTGCAAATTACCCTTTGGCCATAGACCTGCAATTGAGAGCGAAAGCCGGCCATGGTGCCGATTCTGCTTCCACGATGAAGAGGACTCAAAACGCAAAAAACCCCACCGCGGGATCCGCATTGCGGATCCTTGCCCTGGTGGGGTTTTGATCAAGACGAAAAAAAGCCCGCTAGTTCACTAGCGGGCTTTTTCTTTATAACTAGCCTGACGATAACCTACTTTCACACTGGTTGCAGCACTATCATCGGCGCAAAGTCGTTTCACG
>NZ_JABAIV010000011.1 GCF_013003915.1 Telluria aromaticivorans | reverse complement strand
TCACGCAGGGCACCACGGCAGCGAAGAAAGCATCCGCTCAAAAGCGAGTGTGACTTTTGGAAAACGGACATTTTAACTTTGCTAAAAGCGGACATTTCTACTTTGCTGTTACAGGGTGGGCGGTTTCCCCGCCCGCGCGTTGAACCGACGCAAACGCATCGATACGCGCTTGTATTCCGCAACCGTGATTTGAACGCGTGGGCGGGAGACCCGCCCACCCTACGATTTTCGACTCACTAGCGTCTACAGGTGACCATCTCGGCGCCAGCAGCAGAGCTTGTGCGGGCGACGGGATTGAATGTCGTTTAAGTGAAGATAGTTTGCGCTATATCAGACAGTTCACTGCGCAGCATGGGAATCAGATGAAAATCCCTTAATCTGGATCAGTCGCGGCCTGCGCGCCGCAGCGATCTAAAGGAGATTGTCATGGCGAATGCTCCGAGCGAAGAGACCGTCCAGGGCAAGGATGGAAACCAGATCTTCTTCCGCTGCTGGCGGCCAGACGGCCCGTCCAGTGCGCTGGTCGCGATTTGCCACGGCGTGAACTCGCACAGCGGCCAGTATGCATGGACGGCCGAACAGCTGGTGGCGAATGGCTTCACCGTGTACGCGCTCGACTTGCGCGGGCGCGGCAAATCGAGCGGCGACCGCTTCTATGTCGAGCACATCGACGAATACGTGGGCGATCTCGCCACCCTCATCGACCTGGCCAAGGCGCGCGAGCCCGGCCTCGCGGTATTCCTGCTGGGGCATAGCGCCGGCGGCGTCGTGTCCTGCGTGTACACGCTCGAACACCAGGAACAGATCGATGGCCTGATCTGCGAGAGCTTCGCCTTCAGGGTGCCGGCGCCAGGCATCGTCCTGTCGATCATCAAGGGCCTGAGCCACGTGGCGCCGCACCTGGGCGTGCTCAAGCTGCACAACGAAGATTTTTCGCGCGACCCGGAAGCGGTGCGGGCGCTAAACGCCGATCCGCTGATCGCGGGCGAAGTGCAGCCCGCCAGCACCGTGGCTGCGCTGGTGCGCGCCGACGAACGCCTGGAGAGGGAATTCGCGCGGATCACGCTGCCGGTCTTCATCATGCATGGCACGGTCGACAAGGCCACTGTGCCCGCCGGCAGCCAGTTCTTCTACGAGAAAGCCGGGTCGAGCGACAAGACATTGAAGCTCTACGAAGGCCATTACCACGACCTGTTCAACGACTTCGGCAAGGAAGACGTGATGGCCGATACCACGCAGTGGATCAGGCGCCACCTGCCGACGACTGCGCGGTCTGGGACGGCGCCCGGCGCTCCGTGACGCGTCGGGACGCGTTCAGCTGCGATCGAAATTCGGCTGGAACGGCACCGCTGGTGGCGTACACTGCTCGACCGGCTGCGGCTTGCGACCATCCTCCTTGCGGATGTAGCACTCGTCGAACACCGAACAGTAGCAGGCCGAGAACTTGATATCGCCAGTGCTCCGGTGCAGGGCATCGAAGATCGGGTTGGACACGGCGGTCTGGTTGGCAGTGAACATCACCAGCGAGCCACCGGGTCGCACCAGGGCACTGGAGACGTTGCCGCGCGCGTTCATCGGAATATTGAATTCTTGCGCGGGCCCGCAGCAGGCGCTCAGCAGGGCGTGCAGGTTGGCGACCGGCTTGTCCTTGTAGGTCAGCTCGACCCATTCGATGCGGGCAGGGCCGATGCCGTTATTGGCCATTTCGAATTCGACCCGTTTGCGGAACAGGCCCGTTTCGCTGGCCGGCGCCGCCGACGAGATCGAGCGCATCAGCTCGAGGTAAGGATAGCTGTTGGCCGCCACCAGCTTTTCCATCGAATGCGCCGAGTGCAAACCAAGCCAGAGCGAGACCAGCGACACGATGGCGGCAGCAATGGCCAGGCTGATGTCGAGCCAGCGCACGCCGGTGCCGTGGGGGTGGTGATGGGGATGACTCTCGTGTTCCAAGGCTGCTCCGAACGTTGACGAAACCAAGATTGTAACGACGCAGCCAACGCAGCGGAGGCTTTGGGCAGCGAATATGCGGCCGGCATGGAAAGCGGCGGCGCACCGCGTCCGGAAAAGAGAATGGGCGCCGCAGCGCCCATTCAAACGAGTATCCGGCAAGCGCCTCAGACGATCCCGAGGTGCTCCATCCCGGCCGAGAAATCGCGGTTCTTCGCGTGCTTGCTATTGAGCTTGATGTTCAGGCGCAGGTCGTTCACCGAATCCGCGTTGCGCAGCGCGTCCTCATACGAAATCTTGTCCGCCTCGTACAAGTCGAACAGCGCCTGGTCGAAGGTCTGCATGCCCAGCTCGCGCGACTTCTTCATGATCTCCTTGATCTCGTGGACGTCGCCCTTGAAGATCAGGTCGGAAATGAGCGGGGAGTTCAGCAGGATCTCCATCGCCACCACGCGGCCCTTGGCTTCTTTCTTCGGGATCAGGCGCTGCGAGATCAGGCCCTTCATGTTCAGCGACAGGTCCATCAGCAGTTGCTGGCGGCGCTCTTCGGGGAAGAAGTTGATGATGCGGTCCAGCGCCTGGTTCGAGCTGTTGGCGTGCAGGGTGGCCAGGCACAGGTGGCCGGTCTCGGCAAACGCGATCGCATGCTCCATGGTCTCGCGGTCGCGGATCTCGCCGATCTGGATTACGTCCGGGGCCTGGCGCAGGGAGTTCTTCAGGGCCGCCTCGAAGCTGTCGGTGTCCACGCCGACTTCTCGCTGCGTGATCACGCAGTTGCGGTGCGGGTGCACGAATTCGACCGGGTCTTCGATGGTGATGATGTGGCCGTAGCTGTTCTCGTTGCGGTAGCCGACCATGGCGGCGAGCGTCGTCGATTTACCGGAGCCGGTGGCGCCGACCATGATCACCAGGCCGCGCTTGGTCATGATCACGTCTTTCAGCACTTCCGGCAGCTCGAGGTCCTCGAAACGGGGGATGGTGGTGGTGATCGTTCGCAGCACCATGCCCACGCAGCCCATCTGCATGAAGGCCGAGACGCGGAAGCGGCCCAGGTCGCCCGGGCTGATCGCGAAGTTCGCTTCCTTGGTGAGCTCGAAGCCGGCCGCCTGCTTGTCGTTCATGATGGCGCGCGCCAGGTCGTTCGTGTGCGTGCCGTTCAGGGGCTGGTTCGAGACCGGCGTCATCTTGCCGTCGATCTTGATCGCCGGCGGGAAGCCGGTCGTGATGAACAGGTCCGAGCCGCCTTTGCTGGTCATCAGGCGCAGCAGGTCGAACATGAATTTGGATGCCTGGTCGCGTTCCATGATGCCGTCTTAGCCTGGGAAGTTTTCTGGAATTTTCGCAGCCGTGCGGGCAGCGGCGCTGGAGATCACGTTGCGGCGCACCAGGTCGGTCAGGTTCTGGTCGAGCGTCTGCATGCCGACATTGCTGCCGGTCTGGATGGCCGAATACATCTGGGCGATCTTCGCTTCGCGGATCAGGTTGCGGATCGCCGGGGTGCCGATCATGATCTCGTGCGCCGCGACGCGGCCCGAACCGTCCTTGGTCTTGAGCAGGGTCTGCGAAATCACGGCTTGCAGCGACTCGGACAGCATCGCGCGCACCATCTCTTTTTCTTCGCCCGGGAATACGTCGACGATACGGTCGATGGTCTTGGCGGCCGACGAGGTGTGCAGGGTGCCGAACACCAGGTGGCCGGTTTCCGCCGCCGACAGCGCCAGGCGGATGGTTTCCAGGTCGCGCAATTCGCCGACCAGGATCGCGTCCGGGTCTTCGCGCAGCGCCGAGCGCAGCGCATTGCTGAACGAGAGCGTGTGCGGGCCGACTTCGCGCTGGTTGATCAGGCACTTCTTGGAATCGTGGACGAATTCGATCGGGTCCTCGATGGTGAGGATGTGGCCGTATTCGTTTTCGTTCAGGTGGTTGACCATTGCCGCCAGCGTGGTCGACTTGCCCGAGCCGGTCGGGCCGGTCACCAGCACCAGGCCGCGCGGGCGCATGGCGAGTTCGCTGAAGATCTTCGGCGCGTTCAGTTCTTCCAGCGAGAGGATTTTCGAGGGAATGGTGCGCAGCACGGCGGAGGCGCCGCGTTCCTGGTTGAAGGCGTTCACGCGGAAGCGCGCCAGGCCCGGAATCGCAAACGAGAAGTCGCACTCCAGGATCTCTTCGTACTGCTTGCGCTGGCCGTCGTTCATGATGTCATAGATCATGCCGTGCACGTCCTTGTGCTCGAGCGGCGGCAGGTTAATGCGGCGCACGTCGCCATGCACGCGAATCATCGGCGGCAGGCCGGCCGAGAGGTGCAGGTCCGAGGCCTTGTTCTTCACGGAGAACGCCAGAAGTTCCGAAATGTCCATTTATAATTCCTGTGGGAGGGGGCCTCGCAAACCTACTGCGCGTCGGATTTTCGCCCTGCGATGCTCGCCGTACCGTAAGTACGGCTGCGCTTCTCGGACGAAACTCCTTCCGCTCGCTACGGTTTTCGAGGCCCCGTTGCGGCGCGTGTGTTAAAAATATTTCCTATAGAAAATCATTATGTCCATAATCGCTGCCAACTTGCAAGCTGTCGAAGCGACAATCCACGCGGCTTGCGCCTTAGCCGGCAGGAGCAAATCAGAGGTGCTTTTGCTGGCCGTGTCGAAGACCTTCCCTGCGGAAGCGGTGGTCGAAGCCATCGCCGCGGGGCAGCGCGCTTTCGGTGAAAATTACCTGCAGGAGGCGCTCGACAAAATGGAAGCAGTGGCGCGCCTGCAACCAGATGTGCCGGTCGACTGGCATTTCATCGGCCCGATCCAGAGCAACAAGACCCGGCCGATCGCGGCCAGCTTCCAGTGGGTGCATACGGTGGAGCGCCTGAAGATCGCCCAGCGCCTGTCGGAACAGCGCCCGCCGGAGCTGGCGCCCCTCGACATCTGCCTGCAGGTGAACATCAGCGGAGAGGCGACCAAGAGTGGTGCACACGCGGCCGAACTGCCGGAGCTGGCGCGCCAGGTGATGGCGCTGCCGAACCTGCGCCTGCGCGGGCTGATGGCGATCCCGGAAGCCAGCACCGATCCGGCCCAGCAGCGCGCCGCCTTTGCGCGCCTGCGCGCCCTGTTCGAATCGCTGCGTCTTGGGGGGCTGCCGCTCGACACGCTGTCGATGGGAATGTCGGGCGACCTGCCCGCGGCGGTGCTTGAGGGCGCGACCATCGTGCGGGTCGGCAGCGCCATCTTCGGCGCGCGCCACTACGAATAAACCCAACCAAGGAACCGAATGAAAATTGCGTTTATCGGCGGCGGCAACATGGCCACGGCCCTGGTTGCGGGCCTGGCCGGCCAACTCACCGGCGCGGGCAGCCTGCATGTGGTGGACCCGAATGCCGAGGCGCTCGAGCGCCTGGCCAGCCAGTATGGCGTCAGCACGGCCGATGCCATCGACGTGCAGGTGGGCGGCTGCGACATCATCGTACTGGCGGTCAAGCCGCAGCAGATGCGCGAAGTCGCCGCGGCGCTCAAGCCGCAGCTCGGTGGCCAGCCGCTGGTGCTATCGATCGCGGCGGGCATCCGCATTGCCGATTTGTCGCGCTGGCTGGGTGGCTACACGCGCATCGTGCGCTCGATGCCAAACACGCCGGCGCTGATCGGCATGGGCATCACCGGCATGGTGGCCCAGCCGGACGTCGATGCGGCGCAGCGCCAGGCTGCCGACAGCGTGATGCGTGCGGTGGGCCAGACCGTGTGGCTGGATGAAGAGTCCCTGATCGACCCGGTGACGGCGGTATCGGGCAGCGGCCCGGCCTATGTCTTCTACTTCCTCGAAGCGATGCAGCAGGCGGCCGTCGAAATGGGGCTGGATGCGGAGCAGGGGAGGAAGCTCGCGCTGGCCACCTTCACCGGTGCGGCGCAGCTGGCGGCGCAATCGAGCGATCCGGTGGAGACCCTGCGCCAGCGCGTGACCTCGAAAGGCGGCACCACGCATGCGGCGGTCAAGAGCATGGAAGCATCGGGTGTGAAGGAAGCCATCGTCGCTGCCATGAAGGCGGCCGCCGCGCGCGGGCGCGAGCTGGGCGACGAGCTCGGGATGGATTGAATCGACGGCCCGGGATCTCAGTGGATCTCGAAACCCCTCCAGCGCAGGACCGGCAACAGGCGCTGCGCGAGCTGGTAGGCCGACACGGCGCCGGTGGCGATGCCGACCGCCCATTTCGGCTTGACGATGAACAGGCCGGCGGCCACGCCGGCAGCGACCAGCGCGGTCTTGCGGTGCCGACTCAAGAGGGCCGGAACCACGCCCAGCGTCGCAGGCGAAGCGAGCGAGGAGTATTCGTAAGCCACCTGCGCGCGCTGGTCTGCGCAGCGTTCCACCAGCGCGGCGCGGCGCGCAGCCAGCGTATCGGTCTTAGCCTTCATGGACGGACTCTCCCTTGAGGGCGCCGGCATCCTTGCGCAGCTCGGCCAGCGTCGCCCCCATCATGGGCGGGCGCGTCTTGAGTCCCGCACGCACGCGGGCCACGGCAAACGCGCTGCCCAGCGCGAACAGGACGGTCATGCCGCCGACCGCCAGCAGGCGGTGGCTGTCCCAGAACAGCACCAGCACGAACAGCACGGCGAGCAGCAGGCCGACGAAGGCCAGCATAGCCGCTGCCAGGGCCCAGGCCAGGTAGCCGAACAGGCGCCCGGTCTCTTCCTGCAGCTCGATGGCCGCCAGTTCGAGCCGCGTGCGCAGCAGGTCCAGCATGCTGGCGCCCAGCGTCCGGATGTTCGCGATGATGCTCATGCGCGCCGTCCCGGGATTAGCGGCGAGCGATCAGCAGGCCGATGACGACGCCGACGGCGGCGCCCAGGCCCACGGACTTCCATGGATTCTCGTGAACGTACTCGTCAGTGACCTTGGCGGCTTCCTTGGTCTTTTCGACGACGGTCTGCTGGTATTCGCCCAGGCTTTCCTTGGCGCCGGCCAGGGTCTGCTCGAATTTCGCCTTGGCTGCCTTGAGCTCGTCGCCCGTCAGGTGGCCGCCATTGCGCAGCCAGGCTTCGGCGTCCTGGATCACGGTCTTCAGGTCCGACAGCAGCTGGTCACGGGTGCCGGTTTGGGTAGGGATCTTTTCCATCATGATGAGGAGCCTCGCTAAAGTGAATGAATGCGTGTGGATGAACACGCGTAAATGAATGCCTTTTGTGCAATATTACCTGAATGTATAGTCGAGTGCGACACCTGCGAACAGTGCGGCCCCCAGCCAGTTGTTGTGGCGGAAGGCCTTGAAGCAATCCATGCGGTCGCGCCGGCGGATCAGGGTGTAGTGGTAGAGCGCCAGGGCGGCCGCCACCACGACCCCGGCCACGAACCACCAGCGCAGCCCCAGGTACCAGCCGCACACCAGGTCGATGGCCAGCGCGGCGCCGTAGCACAGCATCACGGCGGCCACGTCGAAGCGCCCGAAGGTGATGGCCGAGGTGCGGATGCCGATCTTCAGGTCGTCGTCGCGGTCCACCATCGCGTATTCGGTATCGTAGGCCACCGCCCAGAACACGTTCGCCACCAGCAGCCACCAGGCCACCGCCGGCACGGTATTCTGCACGGCGGCGAAGGCCATCGGGATGCCGAAGCCGAAGGCGATGCCGAGGTAGGCCTGCGGGATCGCAAAGAAGCGCTTGAAATAAGGATAGGTGCCGGCCACGACCAGGGCCGCCACCGACAGCTGCTTGGTCAGCGCATTCAACGGCAGGATCAAAAGGAACGAGACCAGCGCCAGCACGGCCGCCACCATCACGGCTTCCCAGCCGCGGATTTTGCCGCTGGTGAGCGGGCGGTCGACGGTGCGCTTGACGTGCTTGTCGAACTCGCGGTCGGCATAGTCGTTGATGGCGCAGCCGGCGGAGCGCATCAAGGCAGTGCCGAGCACGAAGATGGCCAGCACTTGCAGGTCGGGCACGCCGCCGGAGGCCATCCACAGTGCCCACAGGGTAGGCCACAGCAGCAGCAGGATGCCGATCGGTTTGTCGGCCCGCACCAGGCGGAAATAGAGCGCCAGCTTGTTCATCGAATGGGTTGTCTTGTCGGGCAAGAATTGTTGAGCAGAAGACAGCGATTCTACGGCTTTTGCCCCGGGCATGCGCTTCAGCCTCGAGGGAGGGCTTGCCGGTACAATCGACACCCGCCAACTTTTTCCATTCTTCATCATGCACATCTGGGTCGATGCCGATGCCTGTCCTGGCGTCATCAAGGACATCCTGTTCCGCGTCGCCGAGCGCACGCATATCAACGTCACCCTGGTTGCGAACCAGCTGATACGGGTACCCGGCTCGCGCTTCATCCGCGCGCTGCAGGTACCTAGCGGCGCCGACGTGGCCGATGCCGAGATCGTCGAGCGGGTCAGCAGCGGCGACATCGTCGTGACCGGCGACATCCCGCTGGCGGCGCTGGTGCTGGAGAAGGGTGGGCTGCCGCTCAACCCGCGCGGCGAGTGGTACACCAAGGACACCATCGCCCAGCAACTGACCATGCGTGCCTTCATGGAAGAACTGCGCGGCAGCGGCGTCGATACCGGCGGGCCGGCGGCGTTCAGCCAGGCCGACAGCCGGAATTTCGCGAATGCGCTCGACCGCCAGCTGGCGCGGGCGCGCGCCGCCGGCAACTGACCGGAATTCGACTCCCCGGCATTAATGCTGCGTTCGGAAAACTTTACAGTCCATGTATTGACGGCTTATTCATATTGGCTAAGTTACTGAAAGTATTGGAGAATAACTTACTGGCACTTTTCTTGCTCGTCCCTCGATGTCCGACGCCGCCAGGGCGTACCTGGCTTATAAGTTGTTAATTAAGGGATGATCATGAAAGCTATCTTGGCAAGAGCAGTAGTGGGGGCCGCGGTGTTTTGCTTAGCCAACCCTGCGTTCGCAGACCTGATCAAGGTCACGGGGACGCAGGCCACCGGCACGGGACTGGGCGCCGTCATGACGGTGGTGACCGTCAAGGACAATACCAATAACGCCAACCGGGTCGTGACCGAATCGGGCTGCGTTACCTACAAGCCCAGCGACGTGACCAGGCCGTTCGAGACCTGCGCGGCGGAGATGGGCCTGGAAGGTGGCGACAACACCGCCGGCAATGCGGGAAACAACACCTATTTCCTGTCCAGTATCGCCGGGCTCGCCAACGCTGGCCAGCTGGGGTTTGTCGTCAATGTCAGCGAGCCGGGCAACGGCAGCGCAACCCTGACTCACCTTTACATGAGCCTGTTCAGGACCGATACCAGCCAGCTGAAACTGTTCGCCTACACAGGCGCCGACCTGATCATGGCCGATTCGGGCGGAACCGGGCAGTCAGGCATCCAGCGCTTCATCCTGGACGACCTCCAGGCGGCGGAGGCGCTCGGTTTCTGCCCGGTGCTGAGTCAATGCGTGGTGGGCGGCGGCGTGCAGTTTGCCGCAGGAAGTACGCAAGGCGATCATGAGTCGGTCTATGTCGGCGCCTTCCAGCGTCCGCCAGCCGAGCTGCCGGAACCGTTCTCGCTGGCGCTGGTCGGCGTGGGCCTTGCGGGAATGAGCGTGCTGCGCCGGCGCGCAAAGCAGGCTGCCGGCTAAAGGGGGGATAACAGGGCGCCGGCACCGGTGGTGCGCGGGCGCCCGGCATGGACCATCAGGCGGCCGCTTCGAGTCTGATCATTTCCACACCCGGCAGCCTGCATTCGCCGACCGCGCGCGCCACCGCGTCGATCGCGGCGCGCCGCGTGAAACTCTTGCGCCAGACCAGCACGACGCGGCGCGACGGCATCGGGTGGGCGAAGGGCACATAGGTCAGCAGGCCATGCGGGTCGTGCATGTCGGCCACCGAGGCGCGCGGCAACACGGTCAGGCCGATGCCGCTGGCCACCATGTGGCGGATGGTCTCGAGCGAAGAGCCTTCGAAGGTACGCTGCATGCCATTGCCCGGCGCCGAATAGCGCGCCATTTCCGGGCAGACTTCCAGCACCTGGTCGCGGAAACAGTGGCCGGCGCCCAGCAGCAGCATGGTTTCCAGCTTCAGGTCGTCGGCCGGGATTTCCTTGCGGCCGGCCCACGGGTGGGTGCGCGGCATGGCGACCACGAAGGGTTCGTCGTACAGGGTCTGCATCGACATGCCGTGGTCAGGCAGCGGCAGCGCCACGATGGCAGCGTCGAGCTCTCCCTGGCGCAGCAGTTCCAGCAGCTTGTGGGTGAAATTCTCTTGCAGCACCAGCGGCATCTGCGGCACGTTGTCGATCAGGTTGCGCACCAGCGGCGGCAGCAGGTAGGGGCCGATGGTGTAGATCACGCCCAGCCGGAGCGGGCCGGCAAGCGGGTCCTTGTTCTGCTTGGCCAGTTCCTTGATCGCGGCGGTCTGTTCCAGCACGCGTTCGGCCTGGGCCACGATCTGGGCGCCGAGCGGCGTCACCGAGACTTCGGAGCCGCCGCGCTCGAACAGCGTCACGCCGAGCTCGTCTTCGAGCTTCTTGATGGCGACCGAGAGGGTGGGCTGGGCAACGAAGCAGGCTTCGGCGGCATGGCCGAAGTGTTTGGCGCGCGCGACGGCGACGATGTATTTCAGCTCGGTCAGTGTCATAGACTTTCAGTCCCAGGAATACACGGCTTTATTGACGCTTATCCTGACACAATGTTGGTTTTTAGTCAGCCGAATTTGCGTATTTTATCGAAATCGGCGTTCACGCATCATAGTCGATGCATCGTCATCGCCGCCTGCCAGCCTATATAATTGCCCGGCAGGATTTTCGCCTGCGCTCTTGAGAGGCGCCCATGTCTTCGACCTTCGGCCCGGCGGAAGCCCAGGCCTATATCCACAAGCTGCTCACGGTCATGCACCAGCAGGGCGGCTCCGACCTGTTCATCTCCAGCGATTTTCCGCCCAGCATGAAGCACCAGGGCGCGATGAAACCGTTGAGCCAGCAGCGCTTGTCCGGCGAGGTGACGCGGGCGCTGGCCCTGTCGCTCATGAACGAGCGCCAGCGCGAGGAATTCGAAGCTGAGATGGAATGCAATTTCGCGATCTCGCTGCCCGGCGTCTGCCGCTTCCGCGTGAACGTCTTCGTGCAGCAGCAGAGCGTGGGCATGGTGGTGCGCACCATCGCGTCCGAGATCCCGAATTTCGAGAAACTCGACCTGCCCGAAGTGCTGAAGGAAGTCGTGATGACCAAGCGCGGGCTGGTGCTGGTCGTCGGCGGCACCGGTTCCGGCAAATCCACCACGCTGGCGGCGATGATCGACTACCGCAACAGCAATTCGGCCGGCCACATCATCACGGTCGAAGACCCGGTGGAGTACGTCCACAAGAACAAGAACTGCCTGGTCACGCACCGCGAAGTCGGCGTCGACACCCATTCGTGGCACAACGCGCTGAAGAACACGCTGCGCCAGGCGCCGGACGTGATCCTGATCGGCGAGATCCGCGACACCGAAACCATGGAGCACGCGATCGCCTTTGCCGAGACCGGCCACCTGTGCCTGGGCACCCTGCACGCGAACAATGCCAACCAGACCCTGGACCGGATCATCAACTTCTTCCCGGAAGAGCGTCGCAACCAGCTGCTGATGGATCTGTCGTCGAACCTGCGCGCCGTGGTCTCGCAGCGCCTGGTGCGCACCGAGGACGGCAAGGGCCGCAAGGCCGCCATCGAGATCCTGCTGAATACCCCGACGATCGGGGAGATGATCCTGAAAGGGAACTTCCAGAACATCAAGGAGATCATGCACAAGTCGCGCGAACTGGGCATGGTCACCTTCGACGGCGCGCTCTACGAGCTGTATAACAAGGGCCTGATCGGCTACGACGAGGCGATCCGCAACGCCGACTCGGCCAACGGCCTGCGCCTGCAGATCAAGCTCTCGGGCGAGCGCAAGGGACCGGACGGCGGCGGTGGCAAGGCCACCGAGCTGTCGATGGCCGTGGAAGAAGAACCCGATCCCGATGCACCACCCACCTAAATGCTTATGCCTTCATTCGAAAACAAGATCTGCACGCGCGCCCAACTGGCGCAGCGTATCGCGCAACTGCCAAAACCGGTGGTGCTGACCAACGGGGTGTTCGACATCCTGCACCGCGGGCACGTGACCTACCTGGCGCAGGCGCGCGAACTGGGTGCTTCGCTGGTGGTGGCGGCCAATACCGATGCCTCGGTCAAACGACTGGGCAAGGGCGACGACCGCCCGCACAACACGCTGGCCGACCGCATGGCGGTGCTGGCGGCGCTGGAATCGGTCAGCCTGGTGGTGGAGTTCGACGAAGACACCGCGCTGGAGGTAGTACAAGAAGCGCGTCCCGGGATCTACGCCAAGGGCGGCGATTACGACATGACCGCGATTCCCGAAGGGCAGGCGGTGCTGGCCTATGGCGGTCGCGCGGTGGCGATCGATTTCGAGCACGACCGCTCGACCACCAGGCTGGTGGCGAAGATCCGGGGATGAGCGCAGGCCCGGTGACCGATGTCACCGGCCTGCTTGCCGCTCTCAGGCCAGGGCTTCCTTGGCCGCCTGCTCAGGCGTCAGGCCATCATAGAACTGGTCGGTAAACCACTCGACCTGCTCTTCGATATGGTCCTGGGCCTGCTTGACGGTTGCGCCGCCGGCCACGAGAAATCCTTCCACTTCAATACACCAGTGGATGAAGGCCAGCGTTTCTTCGTCGAGTTCTTCTTCTTTCTTGGCCATATCGGCTCCTTTACTATTGGATAACGGGTAAACCGGCGCTGTCAGCGCGGGTAGGTGAAGCCGGTGCGGATATCCATCGGCGCCAGGCGATTGCCTTCGCGGACCATCAGCTTGTTGGGCGGTTCGTCGCCGGCCAGCGCGCCCGGCGTGACGGGCAAGCCTTCGCTCTTGCGCACCAGCGGATCGCAGCGTTCGTACACGTTGGCGCAGCCGGTGGCTTTCAACAGGGCTTGCACGACCGGCACCTTCCACTGGTCGACGCCGCCGGCATTGAACTGGCAGACCAGGTAGCCCGAGGCGCCGCCATAGCTGTGCACCAGCAGGCCCGGCAGGCCGTCCTTTTCGCCATCGACCAGCTGGAACAAGGCCTGCGGGTCGGCGATGGACAGCGCGACGGCGCGGCGCTCGACCGCAGCCTGCACGCGGCGCTTGATCAGCGCGTGGTCGACCGGCTCGTCCTCGCGCAGGGTCCAGACGCGGGCGGCGATCTGCGACTTGGCGTTGTAGGCGGCCCTGGCCAGGAACTGGCGCGAGGACGACTGCACGATGGCCGTGGCGCCAGGCTTGTTGCGTTCCGAAGGCTTGCCGTCGACCTTGTCGATGGCGGAGATGTAGATCCAGGGGTCGCCGGCCAGCAGGCCTTTTTCCTTACCCTGTTTGATGGTGATGATGAGCATGCGCGGCTTTCGTTTTCAAGGTCGGGATGATACAGCAAGCTGCCGCCATCCCCGGCGCCCTGCTTGCCGGCATTCCCGTCAAAAGCCCCAGCCAGCGCACCCTATTCGTGGCAATATTGCTGGATTCACAATCTGAAGAGACCCCATGCCTGGCTTAGCCCGTCTGTTCGGCGGCATCATCCTGACGGTGGCCGCCACCGCGCATGCCGCCCCGCCGGTCGCCCGCGTGGAACCCGTCACCGACACCCATTTTGGCGAGAAGGTGGTCGACCGCTACCGCTGGATGGAAAACGACAAGGACCCGGACTGGCTGCCTTTCCTGCGCAACCAGAACACCCATGCGCGTTCGGTGCTGGATGCCTTGCCGCTGCGCGGCGAACTGCTGGCGCGTATCGGGCAGCTGTCCGGCGACATCACCTCGGCCGCCGCGATCCAGCGCGCCGGCGCGCGCACCTTCTACCAGCAGCGCCCGGCCGGCACCAATAACTTCAAGCTGTTCGTGCAGGAGAATGGTAAAAGCCGCCTGCTGGTCGACCCGACCCTGCAAGACACCGCCACCAGCCATTACTCGCTCGACTGGTGGAGCGCGTCGCCGGACGGCAGCAAGCTGGCCTACGGCCTGTCGAAGGATGGCAGCGAGGATTCGGTCCTGCATGTCATGGACGTGGCCAAGGGCGCCGTCCTTCCCGAACGCATCGCCAATACCCAGAGCGCCAGCCCGAGCTGGCTCGAGGACAGCTCGGGCTTCTTCTACAACCAGCTCACCGGCAAGGTGAATACGCCGGAACGCTACCTCGATTCGCGCGCCCGTTTCCACCGCCTGGGCGACGACCCAGGCAAGGACAGGATCCTGATGGCGCGCGGTCTGGATAAATCGGTGAAGTACGACAGGATCCAGATGCCGCTGATTATCGCGACGCCGCAATCGCGCCACGCCTTGCTGGTGCTGGCCGACGTGCGTAACGAGAAGCGCTTCCTGGTCGCGCCGCTGCAAGACGCATTGAAGGGCAAGGCGCGCTGGAAACCGGTAGCCGGCTTTGCCGACGAAGTGACCTATGCCGATCTGCATGGCGACGACCTGTACCTGCTGGCCCACCGCGGCCATCCGCGCGGGCGCGTGCTGAAAACGGGGGCGGCGGCGCCGTCCTTGAGGGCCGCACGCGAGGTGGTGCCTGAATCGAAGCTCGTGATCGAGGAGCTGGCCCGCGCGAAAGACGGCCTGTACTTGAGCGCCATGGATGGCGGCATCGGCCGGGTGCTGCGCCTCGGCGCCGACGGCAAGGTGGCCGACATTGCCCTGCCTTTCGACGGCACAGTGGCGAGCCTGGTGGCCGATCCGGACGCACCCGGCGCGCTGATGCTCTTGTCCGGCTGGCTCACGCCGGGCGGCATCTGGAGCATTGATGCGGGTGGCAAGGTGGCGGACACCGGCCTCACGCCCAGGCCGGCGATCGACGTCAGCGCCTACACGACCGAGCGCCGCTTCGCAGTGGCAAAGGACGGCACGAAGATTCCGTATAGCCTGGTCTACAAGAAGGGCCTGAAGAAGGATGGCAGCAACCCGGCCTTCATCTCTGCCTATGGCAGCTATGGCGCGGCGGCCTATACGCCGGCCTTCGCGGGCCGGCTGCTGGCACTGATCGACCAGGGCGCGATCGTCGGTTTCGCCAACGTGCGTGGCGGCGGCGAGTACGGGCGCGACTGGCACCGTGCCGGCCAGCTGGAGAACAAGCCAAATACCTGGCGCGACCTGATCGCCGTGGTCGGCGACCTGCATGACTATGGTTATAGCGCACCGAAGCATACGGCCATCGGCGGGCGTTCCGCGGGCGGCATCCCGACCGGCATGGCCCTGGCCGAGCGTCCGGACCTGTTCGCGGCCGTGGTCTCGGGCGTGGGCTGGCACAACCCGCTGCGCTATGTGGCGGAGCAGAACAGTTTTGCGGAAGAACCGGAGTGGGGCGCGATCCGCGACCGGGCCGGCTACAAGGCGCTCAGGAGCATCGACAGCTACCAGGCGGTGAAGGACGGCGGCAAGTATCCGGCCGTGCTGCTCACCACCGGCGTGACCGATCCGCGCGTGGCGCCTTTCCATCCGGCCAAGATGGCGGCGCGTTTGCAGGCCGCCACGGCGAGCGGCAAGCCGGTGCTGCTGCGCGTCGACTTCGACGCCGGCCACGGCATGGGCTCGACTCGCGCGCAGCAGGACCAGGAGGCGGCGGATACGTATGCCTTCATCCTGTCCCAGACGCGTAGCCAGTGAGATCCGCACACGACGCGGGTTAATTTCGGCGAATTTGTAGGGTGGGCGGGGTAAGTTCGGGCAATGCCCGGATTTACGAACGCCCACGCGGTGAAAGTTATAGGGTGAGCAGCCGCACGGGCAGCAGCAGCATTATTCGAACGCGCGGGCGGGAAGACCCGCCCACCCTACGTTTCGCCGCACCCGCCACGCCAGCCCCAGCAGCCCCAGCCCGAACATGGCCCAGGTCTGCGGCTCAGGCACCGCCGCCATCATCGAGGTCATCGACAGCCGGGTGTCGCTGGTCCAGTACAGGTGGCGCTCGACCGTCATGCCTGGATTGAAATCATAGGCATAGTGCTGGTCGCCGGTCGTGATCAGGCGGCCGCCGCCGACCCAGCCTTCGGGATCGCTGCCGTAGCTGCCCACGCTGAAGTTCAGGCCGCTGTCCTGCGAGAACGAAAAGCTGGTCGCGCCGCACTGGTAGTAAGCGTTGCTGGAACCCGCGCAGGCGATGTAATCGAGTTCGCCGACCACCAGCGATACCAGCTCGTCCTTCGCCAGCAGCCCGTCGCCGTTCAGGTCATCGCCCCGGAACGAGCCGGTGATGACCTCTTGCGGCAGGAAGCTGCTTGATACGCTGTCGTAGAAACCGTTGAAGGAAAAACCCCAGGAGACGGGATCGGCATGGGCCGCGGTGCAGCAGAGCGCCAGGACGGCGCTTGGGAGAAGCTTCTTCATGTATTACCTCGAACAAGTACAGGGTGCGGCGATCAAACTGATGCATCCAGCGTACTCCTGCCGGGGACTTACTGTCGCGTTACCTTGTAAATATTTCCAGAATGTGTCGCCCATCAGCCACAGCAATGTAACATTGCTGATGGGAATGTTCGAGGTCTGGAGTGAGGTGAGAGCGCTACGCGCCGCCGGCGTAGCCGTTCTGGCGCCAGGCTTCATACACGACCACCGCCACCGTGTTCGAGAGGTTCAGGCTGCGGTTGTCCGGCATCATCGGCAGGCGGATGCGCTGGCCCGGGGCGAAGCTGTTGCGCAGTGCCGGGTCCAGGCCGCGCGACTCGGGGCCGAACACGAACACGTCGCCCGGCTTGAATTGCGCGTCGGCGAAAGGAGAGGAGCCGTGCGTGGTCAGCGCGTACATGCGCGCCGGGTCCGGTTGGACGGCGGCCAGGAAAGCGTCCCAGTCCTTGTGCACCTTCATGGTCGCGTAGTCGTGGTAGTCCAGCCCCGCGCGGCGCATCTTGGCGTCGTCCAGCGGAAAGCCGAGCGGCTCGATCAGGTGCAGCTGCACGCCGGTATTGGCACACAGGCGGATGACATTGCCGGTATTCGGCGGAATCTCTGGTTCGACCAGTACGACGTGGAACAACGCGTTCTCCTTGTTTTCAAATATCAGTGCGGCGGTGTGCGGGCGAACACGAAATTGGTCACGCGCGCCGCGCCGGCGGCTTTCAGCACACCGGCCAGTTCATCGAGCGTATGGCCGCTCGTCATGACGTCGTCGACCACGCCGACATGGCGTCCATGCAGGCCGGCCTGTCCATCGCCGATGGTAAAAGCGCCGCGCACGTTGCGGCGCCGCTCGCCAGGCGCCATGCCGGACTGGGCAGGTGTGTCGACCAGCCGTTCCACCAGCCGCGGCGCCAGCGCAATGCCGAGCGCACCGGCCAGCGGCCGCGCCACCTCGAGCGCCTGGTTGTAGCCGCGCTCGACCAGGCGGCGCGGCCCGAGCGGCACCGGGCACAGCAGGTCGGGCAGGGCCAGTCCATGCCGGGCGAGGGCGGCATCGCGCAGCTGCTGCGCCATCCACGGCGCCAGCGCCAGCCGGGCGCTGAATTTCAGTTGCAGCACCAGCCGGTCGGCCGGCGCGCTGTAGTCGCAGGCGGTGACTGTGGCGTCGTACGCCGGCGCGTCGGCCAGGCAGGCGCCGCAGCGCCGTCCGCCATCCTGCGCGCCGACCGGATTGGCGCAGCAGGCACAGCGCGCGGCGCGATCCGTCACATGCGCCAGCGCGCAGGCCGGGCAGACCGCGTCGTCGCCAGCCATGCCGCACAGCACGCAGCTGGACGGCAAGAGCGTGCGCAGCAGCGCGGCGTGCAAGGCGCGCGGCCAGTGCGGCAGGCGGGTGGTCAGGTAGCTGGTCAGATCGCTGGGCAGGGGCATCGGCTGAAGCTCGGCTGTGACTCGTACAACCATGTACACTCCCGCCATTATCTCATTTGTACGCACGTCTACCATGGCTTCACCGCAACCCCCTTCCAGAATGAGCGCCCCGATCGACGGCGAGCGCGTACGCAAGCTGTTCGCCCAGCCGGGACGCATCCAGCCCTCCGACTTCCTGCGCCGCGAGATCGCCGCGCGCATGCAGGAGCGCCTGCAACTGGTCAAAATCGTCCCGAAACAGGTGCTCGATGCCGGCTGCGGCGCCGGCGCCGACCTGGCGCTGCTGCAAAAGACCTATCCGGCAGCCCAGATTCTCGGGATCGATGCGGCGCCCGCGATGGCCGCCGCGGCCAGAACTGGATCAAGCGCGGCAGCCGGCATGCGTTCGCTGAACCAGATGCTCAGCCGTTTGCTGCCGGCCAAGGCCGGCGTGGATCTCTTGTGCGGCGACTTCGCCACCCTGCCATTCGGCGCGAACTCGATCGACCTGCTGTGGTCGAACCTCGCGCTGCACTGGCATCCCCAGCCGGACCGCGTCTTCGCCGAATGGCGCCGCGTCCTGCGCGTGGATGGCCTGCTGATGTTCTCGAGTTTCGGTCCGGACACCTTTGCCGAACTGCGACCTGCCTTCGCCGCCATGGACGAGACCCCGCACACGCTGCCTTTCGTGGACATGCACGATTTCGGCGACCAGCTGGTGGAAGCCGGGTTTTCCACGCCGGTGATGGATGTCGAACGCATTACGGTCACCTACGACACGGCAGGAGCACTGCTGGCCGACGTGCGGGCGCTGGGCGGCAATCCGCTGGACACGCGGCGCCGCGGCCTCATCGGGCGTGCGGCCTGGCAGCGGATGCTCGACGCACTGGAAGAGGGACGCCGTCCGGATGGCAAGCTCGGCCTGAGTTTCGAAGTCATCTTTGGTCATGCTTTCCGCCCGGCACCGAAGACCACCGCGGCCGGGGAAGCGATCGTGCGTTTCCAGCCGCGCAAGCCTCAATAACCGGCGGCAACAACACTGCCCGATTTTCCTTGAATAAAAATTACTGATTTGATTATAATCAGTGGCTATTTTTATCGTCCAGACGCGAAAAGCGCTGAAAAAAGCAGCAGAATGGACGATAAGTAGAATGAACTACGAGAAATGAATTGCAGCATCCGCAGAGCCGCCGGCCTCTGGTGACGACGGTGTCACCCGGGCCGGCGTATGGTTTTCCCACCGTTCCGCAGCGCAATCTCGCGGACGGCCGGGTGACCGTTCTGCGGTATTGATTCGGAGCGGCGGCAGTTCGTTCATGGAATTGTCGACCGTTAAAAATATTTTATTTTGGGTGGTTGGGGACAACATGACATACGCAACGCGACTTGGGGCCTGGATGTTCGGGCTCGCAGCAACGGCCGGCATCCCAGCATGGGCGGCTCCGGAAATTACCGGAAGGCCGGTGGAACACCAGTTGAACATGCAGACCCCGGTGACCGCCGTCGGCGCCGACATCTACGACCTGCACAACTGGATGATGATCGTCTGCATGGTCATCTTCGTCGCCGTGTTCGGTGTCATGTTCTATTCGGTGTTCAAGCACCGCAAGTCGCTCGGCCACAAGCCTGCCACCTTCCACGAATCCACCGCCGTCGAGATCGCCTGGACCATCGTCCCGTTCCTGATCGTCATCGGCATGGCGCTGCCGGCCACCAAGACCGTGGTCGCCCTGAAAGACACCTCGAACGCCGACATCACCATCAAGGCCACCGGCATGCAGTGGAAATGGGGCTACGACTACCTGAAAGGTGAGGGCGAGGGCATTTCCTTCCTGTCGAACCTGTCCACCCCGCGTGCCCAGATCGGCCTGCCGGGCGAACCGTCGACCGAAGCGCGCGGCGAAAACTACCTGATGGAAGTCGACAACGAGATGGTGGTCCCGGTCGGCAAGAAGATCCGCATGGTCTTCACCGCCAACGACGTGATCCACGCCTGGACTATCCCGGCCTTCGGCATCAAGCAGGATGCGATCCCGGGCTTCGTGCGCGACGGCTGGTTCAAGGCCGACACCATCGGCACCTACCGCGGCAACTGCGTCGAACTGTGCGGCAAGGACCACGCCTTCATGCCGATCGTCGTGCGCGTCGTCTCGGACGAAGACTACGCCGCCTGGGTCGGTACCAAGAAGAAGGAAATGGCGGCACTGGCCGACGATCCGACCAAGGTCTGGACCATCGACGAACTGAAAACCAAGGGCGAGCAGGTCTACACTGCCAATTGCGTGGCCTGCCACCAGGCCAACGGCAAGGGCGTACCGAACGCCTTCGCGCCGCTGGACGGCTCGGAACTCGTCAACGGTCCGAAGCATCCGCAGATCGACGTCCTGCTCAATGGCCAGGACACCCCGCGCTACGCCTCGGCGATGCCGGGCTGGAAGCAGCTGTCGGACACCGAGATCGCCGCCGTGATCACCTATACCCGCAACACCTGGTCGAACAAGGCTGCGGAAAACATCGTGCAACCGGCCGAAGTGCTGGCTGCGCGCAGCAAGTAAGCTTGACCAGTTAGCTCCAGGGATATCGACATGACTACCACCACAATCGATCACGCACACGACGATCACCACGGCCACGACCACTCGGCGCACGACCATCCGCACGGCTACCGCCGCTGGCTGTTCGCCACCAACCACAAGGACATCGGTACCCTGTACCTGTGGTTCTCGTTCATCATGCTGCTCTCGGGCGGCGTGCTGGCGCTGATGATCCGCACCGAGCTGTACCAGCCGGGCCTGCAGTTCTTCCGCCCCGAGTTCTTCAACCAGCTCACCACCATGCACGGCCTGGTGATGGTGTTCGGCGCGATCATGCCGGCCTTCGTCGGCTTCGCCAACTGGATGATCCCGCTGCAGGTCGGCGCATCCGACATGGCCTTCGCGCGCATGAACAACTTCTCGTTCTGGCTACTGCCGCCGGCGGCGATCCTGCTGGCCGGCTCGTTCTTCTCGCCGGGCGGCGCCACCGCCGCCGGCTGGACGCTGTACGCGCCGCTGTCGACCCAGATGGGCCCCGGCATGGACATGGCGATTTTCGCGATGCACATCATGGGCGCATCGTCGATCATGGGCTCGATTAACATCATCGTCACCATCCTGAACATGCGCGCGCCCGGCATGACCCTGATGAAGATGCCGATGTTCTGCTGGACCTGGCTGATCACCGCCTTCCTGCTGATCGCCGTGATGCCGGTGCTGGCTGGCGCCATCACCATGACCCTGACCGACCGCCACTTCGGCACCTCGTTCTTCAACGCGGCCGGCGGCGGCGACCCGGTGATGTACCAGCACATCTTCTGGTTCTTCGGCCACCCGGAGGTCTACATCATGATCCTGCCGGCCTTCGGCATCGTCTCGCAGATCATCCCGGCCTTCGCCCGCAAGCCGCTGTTCGGCTACGCCTCGATGGTGTATGCAACCGCCTCGATCGCGATCCTGTCCTTCATCGTCTGGGCCCACCACATGTTCACCACCGGCATGCCGGTGACCTCGCAGCTGTTCTTCATGTACGCCACCATGCTCATCTCCGTGCCGACCGGCGTGAAGGTGTTCAACTGGGTCGCCACCATGTGGAAGGGTTCGATGACCTTCGAGACCCCGATGCTGTTCGCAGTGGGCTTCATCTTCGTGTTCACGATGGGCGGCTTCACCGGCCTGATCCTGGCGGTGACCCCGATCGACATCGTGGTGCACGACACCTATTACGTGGTGGCGCACTTCCACTACGTGCTGGTGGCCGGTTCGCTGTTCGCGCTGTTCGCCGGCTTCTACTACTGGGCGCCGAAATGGACCGGCCACATGTATCCGGAAGGCCGCGGCAAGATGCACTTCTGGCTCTCGCTGATCACCTTCAACGTGACCTTCTTCCCGATGCACTTCCTCGGCCTGGCCGGCATGCCGCGCCGTTATGCGGATTACGCGACCCAGTTCACCGACTTCAACATGATCGTCTCGATCGGCGCCTTCGGCTTCGGCCTGTCGCAGGTCTACTTCCTGTTCGCGGTGGTGCTGCCGACCATCCGTGGCGGCGCGAAAGCCTCGGCCAAGCCGTGGGAAGGCGCTGAGGGCCTGGAGTGGACCGTGCCGAGCCCGGCGCCGTTCCACACCTTCGAAACCCCGCCACTGGTGAAGTAATCATGACGCGCGACCTGCAGAAAAAGAGCAACTTGAAAACCGCCCTGGTACTGGGCGGAATCGCACTGCTCTTCTTTGTCAGCGTATTCGTCAAGTTCACACTGCTGAGCTGACATGAACCCGATGAGCAGCCGGATTCGGCGCCTGAACCGCTCCACGCTGGGTAAACTGGTCGTGGTGGCGGTGATGATGTTCGGCTTCGGCTACGCGCTGGTGCCGATGTACCGCCAGATCTGCGAGGTGCTCGGCATTAACGTGCTCACCCAGAGCGAGTTCGTCGAAGCGCCGACCAATACCCAGGTCGACAAGACGCGCACCATCGTCGTCGAGCTGGACGGCAACGCGCAGGGGCCGTGGCGTTTCCGCCCGACCACCCGCAGCATCGAAGTGCATCCGGGCGAGCTGGCCACCGTGACTTACGAGGTGGTCAACACGCAGGGCAGGGCGGTCAAGGCGCAGGCGATCCCGAGCTATGCGCCGCAGTCGGTCACGCCGCACTTCAAGAAAGTCGAATGCTTCTGCTTCCAGGAGCAGACGCTGCAGGCCAACGAGGCGCGCCAGATGCCGGTGGTCTTCTTCATCGACCCGGCGCTGCCGCGCGAGGTGAAGAACATCACGCTGTCGTACACCTTCTTCGAGATCGGCGGCGCAATCAAGGCGGCAGCGGCGCCTGCCACAGGGGCGGTGGTCAAGTAAATGGATGAGCAGCCCAAGGAAATGCCACACCGGCGCAAGGCCAGTTTCCTGGCCACGATGAAAGCGGTGTTCTGGTCCTTCTTCGGCGTGCGCAAGCGCAGCGACTACGAACAGGACGCCGCCAACCTGAACCCGGTGCATGTGATCATCGCCGGGCTGATCGGGGCAGCGCTTTTTATTGGCCTGATCATGCTGGCGGTACGGTTTGCGGTTTCGCAGTGAGAATGACAAGGACGAAGTCGCACTACGGACTCCGCCAATAAACTAAAACAACGTCGTCCCGGCGCAGGCCGGGACCCAAGTTTGCGATTCAGAGTTACCAAAATTCAAAAGAGTTAGCTTGAGGAGATGAAGATGAGTTCGCCACATACCGTGCCACATTATTTCGTGCCAGGCCCTTCCAAGTGGCCGATGGCCGCCGGCATTTCGATGCTGGTGACCATGCTGGGCGCATCCGCCTGGGTCAACAGCGTGTCCTGGGGCCCGGTCGTGTGCCTGGCCGGCATCGCCGCCATGCTGACGGTGCTGTATTTCTGGTTCGGCGACGCGATCGGCGAGTCGGAATCGGGCATGTACGGCCGCAACATCGACCTGTCCTACCGCTGGTCGATGGCCTGGTTCATCTTCTCGGAGGTGATGTTCTTTGCCGCCTTCTTCGGCGCACTGTTCTACGCCCGCGTCATTTCCATGCCCTGGCTGGCCGACCTGGACCACAAGTTCATCTGGCCTGATTACGCACCGACCTGGGGCAACACCGGCCCGGCCGGCGTGGTCGACGGCTTCAATACCATGGGCCCGTTCCCGATCCCGACCATCAATACCGCGCTGCTGCTGCTGTCGGGCGTGACCCTGACCATCTCGCACCACGCACTGCGCGAAGGCCACCGCGCCAAGACCGCGATCTGGCTCGCCGCCACCATCCTGCTGGGTGCGATCTTCATGGGCTTCCAGGTCTATGAATACATGCACGCCTACCAAGAACTGAACCTGAAGCTGACCTCGGGCATCTACGGCTCGACCTTCTTCATGCTGACCGGTTTCCACGGCTTCCACGTGACGATGGGCGCGATCATGCTGTCGGTGATCCTGTACCGCGTACTCAAGGGGCATTTCACGGCGGACAACCACTTCGGCTTCGAAGGCGCGGCGTGGTACTGGCACTTTGTCGACGTCGTGTGGCTGGGGCTGTACGTGGTAGTGTATTGGCTGTAAGGATGGGTGGCCGGTGATACCGGCTACGCAGTTGTAAGGATGGGTGGCCGGTGATACCGGCTACGCAGTGTAGTGACCGGATTCGCTACAGGTAGAGATGTCGAATCTCGTAGGGTGGGCAGGTCTCCTGCCCACGCGGTGATAGTTATCGGTTGATCTGCCGCGCTGGCTGTTCCAACGTGATTTGAACGCGTGGGCAAGGAACTTGCCCACCCTACGATGTACGGCGCCGCTTTTTGAGCGGGATCCCTGCGAAGATCAGCGAATCCCCGTCGGCGCAATCCACCCCATCTTGTACGCACCAAGCAGGCACAGGAACAAGGTAATCGACAGCCCGACCCGCACCGCCAGCGCATGCACGGTGCGGTTGCTCTGCCCCTTGTCGCGCATCAGGAAGAACAGGGCCGAGCCCAGGCTCGCGAGGATCAGGATGAAGGCGATGGCAACGAGCAGTTTCATGATGGGCAAGGGAAAGGTTGAGGCATCATTGTAATGCGGTTCGCGTTCCGTTTTCGCCTCATTCCCTTTATCGCCGCCCTCGTCCTCGCCATACTCGGCATTGCGCTCGGTAACTGGCAGGCGGGCAGGGCGGCCCAAAAGCAGGCCGTGCAGGAACAGCTCGACGCCCGCGCCGCCGAGCCGCCCGTCGCGCTCGGCCCCCCCATCACGCCCGCCACGGCGCTCGCCTACCGCCGCGTCACCGTCACCGGCGAATTCGTCGGCACATGGCCGCTGTTCCTGGCCAACCGCCCGATGGCCGGCCGTGCCGGCTACTACCTCGTGATGCCGTTTAAAATAAGCGGCTCCAGTATCCATGTGCTGGTGCTGCGCGGCTGGCTGCCGCGCGCTGCCGAATACGGCAAGCTGCCGGCCTTCGATACGCCTGCGGGCACGGTCACCATCGAAGGCACGGTCGTCGCCGGCGCCGGGCACGTGATGGACCTGGGCGAGGCCGGGGCGCTGGCGCCGAACGCCATTGTCCAGAACGTCGACCCGGCCGCGGCGGCCCGCGCCACGGGGCTGACGCTGCAGCCCTTTTTCGTGCAGCAGACCGGCCCCGCGCAGCTGGGCGAGGCCCTGCAGCGCGTCTGGCCCTCGCCATCGGGCGGCATCGACAAGCACCGCGGCTACGCCTTCCAGTGGTATGCACTGGCGGCCATGGCCATCCTCTTTTTTGTGATAACAGGATTTCGAAGTGGAACAAGAAAAAGTGAAGCAGGAACCAGCAACTGATCCTGCGAAGGCGCAGGAACTCAAACGCAACCGGGGCCGCTGGAAGCTGTTCGCCGTGCTGATGGTCTGCGCGGCGCCCCTGATCCTGTCCTACCTGACCTATTACGTCATCAAGCCGACCGGCCGCACCAACTACGGCACGCTGATCGACCCGCGCCAGTACCCGATCCCGGCGATGGACACGACGACTCTCGATGGCCGTCCGGAAAAGCTCGAGCAATATGCCGGCAAGTGGATCATGCTGAAGGTGGGCAGTGGCGAATGCCTGGAAGCCTGCCAGAAGCAGCTGTTCGCGATGCGCCAGTGGCGCACGATGCAGGGCAAGAACCGCGACCGCGTCGAACGCGTCTGGCTCATCACCGACGACAAGCCGCTCGATACGATGACAATCCGCCAGTACGACGGCATGCACCTGCTGCGCGCGCCGCACGGCGTCGTCACCAAGTGGCTGCCAACCGACAGCGGCACCGCGGCATCAGGCCACATCTACCTGATCGATCCGCTCGGCAACCTGATGATGCGCTTCCCGCTCGATCCGGACCCGCGCAAGGTCTACAAGGACATCGCCAAGCTGCTTAAGGCCTCGGCAATCGGCTGACCGCTCGGGCAAAAAAACATGCAAACGTCTTCTCTGTTGCAATTGGCCCTGATGGGCGTGCTCGTCGCGACCCTGCCGCTGGCCATGGTCTGGATGTCGGCCGACGCCAACAAATTCCGCAAGCTGGTCTGGGTCGCGGTCTTCCTCACTTTCGACCTGATCGTGTTCGGCGCCTTCACGCGCCTGACCGATTCCGGCCTGGGCTGCCCGGACTGGCCCGGCTGCTATGGCATGGCCAACCCCTTCCTGGCGCACGAGCAGATCGCGGCGGCCGAGGCGGCCATGCCGACCGGCCCGGTCACCGTGGCCAAGGCCTGGATCGAAATGATCCACCGCTACCTGGCCATGGGCATCGGCGTGCTGATCATGGCGCTGCTGTTCACCGCCACCGTGCAGTGGCGCAAGACGAAGGCCCAGGCCTTCAAGCCGGGCATTCCATTGGCGCTGTTCGTGTTCGTCTGCATCCAGGGCGCCTTTGGCGCCTGGACCGTCACCCTCAAGCTGCAGCCGGCCATCGTGACCATCCACCTGTTGCTGGGCATGGGCCTGCTGGCGCTGCTGGCCTGGCTGGGCGGGCGCGAAGACTACCTGATGCATCCGCCACGGCCGGCCGGTGACAATGCCGCGCTGCGGTCGATCCGCACGCTGGCGATCCTGGCAGCAGTCGTGGTCACGGTCCAGATCGCGCTGGGCGGGTGGGTGAGCACTAACTACGCAACCATGGCCTGCGATGAATTCCCGCTGTGCGACGGCCAGCTGCTGCCGCCAATGGACTTCGAGCATGGCTTCCACCTGTGGCGCGAACTGGGCAAGACGGCGGCAGGGCACTACCTGCCGTTCCCGGCGCTGGTGGCGATCCACTGGGTGCACCGCAACTTCGCCATCGTCGTCGTCGGCGTGCTCGGGCTGCTGGTGTGGCGCGCCTGGCGCCATGCCTGGCTGGCGAATCACGCGCGCTGGCTGGCCCTGCTGCTGGTGGTGCAACTGCTGACCGGCATCGCCACTGTCTACCTCGACTTCCCGCTGGCGATTGCTGTAATGCATAACGCCGGGGCGGCCCTGCTGGTACTGCTGGTGACCATGTTAAACTACCGGGTGAAACACCAGATCGAAGTGAACGGCGCGGAGAACCGCGCGACGTGAACCGCGGCAGCACCGCGGCTACGCCAGCCAGCACCCCATTGATGACGACCCAGACCGCCCTCCACAAACCTCCGAGCCGCGTTGCCCAATACTGGGCCCTGACCAAGCCACGGGTCACGCAACTGGCCGTGTTCTGCGCGGTGATCGGCATGTTCCTCGCCACCGACGGCTTCCCGGGCTGGCAGGTGCTGGTCGCCGGCACCGCCGGCATCTGGCTGCTGGCCGGCGCCGCCTTTGCGGTGAACTGCCTGGTCGAGGCCAAAATCGACGCGAAGATGGCGCGCACGGCCCGCCGCGCCACCGCCATGGGCGAGCTCACCAACACCCAGACGATCGTCTTCTCGACCCTGGTCGGTGGCCTCGGAATGGTCATCCTGTACGCTTTCGTCAATCCGCTGACCATGTGGCTGACCTTCGTCACCTTCGTGGGATACGCCTTCATCTACACCATGCTGCTCAAGCCGGCCACGCCGCAGAACATCGTCATCGGCGGGCTGTCCGGCGCCATGCCGCCTGCCCTGGGCTGGGCCGCGGTGGCCGACGCCGTGCCGATGCAGGCCTGGCTGCTGGTGCTGATCATCTTCGTCTGGACCCCGCCGCATTTCTGGGTGCTGGCGATGTACCGCCGCGACGATTACGCACGCTCGGGCCTGCCGATGCTGCCGATTACGCACGGCATGCAGTACACCGGCCTGCAAGTATGGCTCTACACCATTGCCCTTTGCGCCACCACCTTGCTGCCCTTCGCCGTCGGCATGAGCGGCCTGATCTACCTGACCGCCGCCGTCGTGCTCAACGTGCTGTTCCTGCGCCACTCGTGGCGCGTGCACAAGCATTACAGCGACATGGCCGCGCGCAATGCCTTTACCTGGTCGATCGTCTACCTGTCGCTGCTGTTTGCCGCGCTGCTGGTCGACCATTATTTCCGGTTCTAGATTCGCAGGTTCTCATTCGCAGGTTCCGACATGAAAAAACTCCTGAGCGTATTGGTGATGACAGTGGCGGTGCTGGCCGCAGGCTGCGACAAGCTGTCGAACAAGACGCCCACCTTCAACAACACCGACGTGACCGGGCTCGATTACGCCAAGGGCTTTTCGCTGACGGACCACAATGGCAAGCCACGCACGCTGCAGGACTTCAAGGGCAAGCTGGTAGTGCTGTTCTTCGGCTACACCCAGTGCCCGGACGTTTGCCCCACCACCATGGCCGAGATGGCCGCCGTGATGAAGGAACTCGGACCATCCGCCAAGGACGTGCAGGTGCTGTTCGTCACGCTCGACCCGGAGCGCGACACCCGCGAACTGCTGGCCGCCTACGTGCCGGCTTTCCACCCGAGCTTTATCGGCCTGTACGGCGACATGGAAGCCACCGCGCGCACGGCCAAGGAATTCAAGCTGTTCTACGCCAAGGTGCCCGGCACCGAGCCTGGCAGCTACACGGTGGACCACATGGCAGGCAGCTATGTGTTCGACCGCGACGGCAAGCTGCGCCTGTTCGTGCGCCACAACGGCGGCCCGGGCCCGCTCACGGCCGACCTGCGCCAGCTGCTTTAAGCCTCCTGTCATCCATGCCTTAACTGAGCTGTTATGATGGTGTAAACACCATTACACAGGGACGGCATGGAACAACGCGCAGGCAGGAACTACCCCCGTATCGCCATTGTCGTCCTGCTGACGCTGGGCTGCCTCTACGTCCTCAGGCCTTTCCTGGCAGCGATCGTGTTCGCGGCCTGCGTCGTGATTTCCTCCTGGCCGCTGTACCTGCGCCTGCTCGGCGCGATGAAGGGGCGCAGCAACCTGGCGGCCCTGACCATGACGATGACGCTCACGCTGCTGGTCATCATCCCGCTGGCCATGGTCGCCTACAACCTGGCCGACGACGTCGCCAAGGGCTTCACCGAAGTCCGTTATGCGATCGAGCACCGCGAACTGGCGCCGCCGCCCTGGGTGCGCGAGATCCCGCTCGTAGGCGAATCGATCGACACCTATCTGCGCCAGCTGGTGGCCAGCCGCGACCAGATGATCGCGCTGGCCCAGCGCTTCATCGAACCGGCCCGGCGCTACCTGCTGGCCGGCGGCCTGATGCTGGGCACCGGCGTGGTCCAGCTCAGCCTTGCCGCCTTCGTCAGCTTCTTCTTCTACCGCGACGGCAAGGCCCTGCTCGCCGTGGTCGATGTGGCGATGCAGCGAATGATGGGCGAGGGCGCCGAGTCGGTGTCGACCACCGTCAGCCAGACCGTGCGCGGCGTCATGTACGGCATGCTCGGCACCGCGCTGGCGCAGGCCGTGGTGGCGGCGATCGGCTTCACCATTGCAGGCGTGCCGGCGGTGCCGCTGCTGTCGGTGATGATCTTCGTCTCGTCCCTGATCCCGGTTGGCCCGCCCATCATCTGGGGCGGCGCGGCGATCTGGTTGTTCCTGCAGGGCGAAACCGGCTGGGGGATCTTCATGGTCATCTGGGGCACGGTATTGATCAGCGGCGTCGACAACATCGTGCGCCCGATGCTGATCAGCCGCGGCAGCAGCCTGCCTTTCCTGCTGACGCTGCTCGGTGTGCTGGGTGGGGTGATCGCTTTCGGCTTCGTCGGCATGTTCATCGGCCCGACCCTGCTGGCGGTGGGCTACAGCCTGATGAGCGAATGGACCGGCACGCCGGACCGGGTCATCCGCAAGAACTGAGGCGGCCACCTTTCCACCTGGTCGTCATGCCACTGTAACAAGCAGTCCCTAGACTTCCTCGTTTCGCCGCACTGTCATGCCCGGCACTGCGGTCCTTCAATCGCTTCAGCATACCTGCCCTCGGGTGGCAGTCGATGCCGGGACGTTTTCCAGGAAACGGGATCACTATGGCTCAGTATGCAGTCGCAGACCTGAACGACACGAAGGACGATGCCGTCGCCCGGGTCCAGCATGCAGCTCTCCTCGGCACCATGCGGGTACAGCGCATCCAGGACTTCCTGTTTCACAAGCTGACCCTCGTGTTCGCAGCCTCGGTCCTGATGGTACTGTTGGGTATCATTATTTCGCTGACCCTCGGCGCCTGGCCGGCCTTGCGCGCATTCGGTCCCGGCTTCATTCCCCGTGTCGAGTGGGATCCGGTCGGCCAGCAGTTCGGTGCGATGATCGCGATCGGCGGCACCCTGGCGACCTCCATCATCGCCCTCGCAGTGGCCGTCCCGATCAGCTTCGGCATCGCGCTCTTCCTCACCGAGATCTGCCCGGTGTGGCTGCGGCGCCCGATGGGAACCGCCGTCGAGCTGCTGGCGGGCGTGCCGTCGATCATCTACGGCATGTGGGGCTTCTTCGTCTTTGCCCCGATTTTCTCCAACTATGCGCAACCGCTGCTGGCCGGCACGCTGGGCCAGCTCCCGGTCATCGGCGCGCTGTTCCAGGGGCCTCATACCGGGCTCGGCATCCTGACCGCAGGCCTCATCCTGGCGATCATGATCATTCCCTTCATCGCCTCGGTCATGCGCGACGTCTTCGAGATCGTGCCTGCAGTGCTGAAGGAATCGGCCTATGGGCTGGGCTGTACGAAATGGGAAGTCGCCTGCAAGGTCGTGCTGCCCTATACCCGCAACGGTGTGGTAGGAGGAGTGATGCTGGGGCTGGGGCGGGCGCTCGGCGAAACCATGGCGGTCACCTTCGTGATCGGGAACGCGCACCGCCTGTCCTGGTCGATGTTCGCTGCCGGCAGTTCGATTTCATCGACGCTCGCCAACGAGTTCGGGGAGGCCGAGAAAGCCCTCCACGTCTCCTCGCTCTACGCACTAGGGCTGATCCTGTTCGCGATCACCTTCGTCGTCCTGGCAGCCGCCAAGCTGATGCTGATCGGGATGGAGCGCCAGGAGGGCGCGAAATAGGGCTGAAAGCTGCCGGTGCGAATCGGTGAGCTCGTTCGATCGTAGGTACCGTCTTCATCGTCAAGCCCTAGATCGCGAATTTCGGATCGTAGGGTTTGCCGGTGTGGACGACACCGAAGCAAAGGTGTGCCAGCTTACGCATAGCTGCACCGATCACTGCCATCTTCGACTTGCCTTTGGCAAGTAGTCGGTCGTTGAGAGCCTTGATATGTGGATTGCAGCGCCGTGCCACGACAGCTGGCATGTAAAGCACTTTGCGCAAGTAAGCGGGGCCAGCCTTGGACATGCGTGGCCTGCCACGCACCGACGAGCCAGATTGCCACTCAACCGGCACTAAGCCAAGGTAAGCTGCCAGCTGTTCGGCGCGTTCGAACGTTCGTCCCGCAAATAGAGCCGTCATGTGGCCCGAGACTCGTGGTCCAACGCCAGGAATGGACTCGAGCAGTTCTTTCTTGTTGCGCAGATCGGGATCATTGTCGATATGCGCAGCGATCATTGTTTCCAGTCTCTTGAGCTCGGCCTTTAAAAAGGCGATCGACTGCGCAATCGACTCACCTACCGCCTCAGGCGCTGGGCTGAAATCGTTCGCTTCCTGGCGGTTGAGTTCGCGTTGAAGATCATCGGCGACAGCATCGCGCCGCGTCAGCAGTGCCTTGAGCCTTCGAGCCGATGCCGATGGCGGCTGCCACGGCATAGGATTTTGTGTGGCGCCATAGCGTGCCAACACGGCGCTATCTGCCTTGTCGGTCTTGGTCTTCACACCCAGAGCGTGGGCGAATGCGCGCAGCTGGGCCGGATTGACCAGCGAAACCACCAGGCCTGCATCAGCTAGTGCCAACGCAGCGTTCTCGTGATACATCCCAGTTGGTTCCATCACCACATGTGGCTTGGCTACTTTTTGTTTGACCAGCCACTCCAACAGCTGGGCAAAGCCGGCAGCCGTGTTTGGAATAGATTTCGATTTCAGTTTGCTGTTCGACGTATCGAGCAGCATGCAGTCAAGCTTGGCTTTGGCAACATCCACGCCCAAGTAAAACATCGTCTTCTCCTTGTGTTCTCGATCAACACACCCACTCTCCTTGTGCATGCAGGGTCATTGCCCTAGGCTACCGTCCAGTGTTTGGTATGGTGTGGGAACGAGGTGAAGGGCTTGATCTACCTTCCAAGGTCGAGCCTTAAGGGTGGGCCCAAGCTACTCTTCACCTCTATTGATAGTAGCTAACCATCAATACGATCAAGATACAAGGGTGGGCGGGTCTCCCGCCCACGCGGTCAAACCACGGTGATGCAGCCCGTGCGGCTGTTCCACCTCTAACTATCACCGCGTGGGCGTTTGTCATTCGGGCATTGCCCGAAATCACCCCGCCCACCCTACAACTTCGTTTTAGCCGACCGGCATCCCGAAGCGGCCAAGCTTGCACATTAACGCGGCAGGCGCAGCTTGGCCACCGCCTTCAGCGAAGCAGCCAGCTCGCTGCTGTCGGCCTCGGATGCCGCGACCAGGTAGCCGCGTGCATAGGCCGCCTGGCGTCCCAGTTCTCCATTGCCTTTTTGAAGTTCCGGCAGCAGTTGGCCGGCCACGGCGAAATCGTTCAGCAGGCCCAGGTGATCCTGCAGCTCGGACAGCCGCGCCACATAGCGCTTGACCTCCTTGGCAGGCAGCAGGTCGCGGAAGAATTCCGCGCCGTACCGGGCCTTCTTGGCGGCGATGCGGATCCGGTGGCGCTGGTGCGGCTCCTCGCCGTCGAAGCCGGCTATACGGCGGCTCAGGCGCTTTTCGGCTTTGCGCAGCAGGGGAAGGCAGGCCTTGGCCGCAGGATTGGCCAGCGGCGACTTCGCTGGCAATGTTGTTTCGTCACGCCACTGCCGCCCGTGCAGCCAGCCGTTCACGCTCAGCAAAACCTCTGTGAAACGGGCTGAATGCAGGGTCTGCAGCATTGCCTGGTGCAGCTTGTCGGCCCTGGCGCGCGCTGCCAGGCGCAGGGCGCCGGGATCGATGCCGTGAATCCGCGCCAGCGTCGAGTCGGCCAGCACGTCCCAGTCGCGCGTGGCGCCCAGCGCTTCGGCCAGCCAGTCGAGTCCTTCGGCAATCTGGGCGGGCGCCGGGGCCAGTTCCTCGAACATGTCGATTAGGGCCCGCAGGCGCCGCAAGCCGACGCGCATCTGGTGCAGGCTTTCGACATCTTTCTGCAGCACGCCCGGCACATTCGCCTCCATCTGGCGCAGGCAGTTCAGGCCGATCTGCTGGAAGGTATCCTCGAGGGTGGCATGGCGTCCGAGCTTGACCGGCTGCGCCTTCACCGAGTGCGCCGCTACTTCGCTCAGCATGGCAAAGCCGCGCGCCGCCTTGCTGTCGTTCGACATGCGCAAGGGAATGTCGGCATGCAGCGCCAACGCCAGTTCGAACAGGTGGGTCGACGAGCCGTGCTTGATTTCCAGCTCGAGTTCAGCGATCTCGGCATGGTTGCCGCCCGATTCGATCCGCCCGGAGTCGAGCACGCATTCCACTTCGTCGCCATCGGGCCACTTCAGGAGCCAGCTGGTACGGCGGGTGACATTGCGGAAGATCGGCTCCAGTTGCCCGGCCTCGACACGGGACAGCAGCGTGGACAGCGCCGCTGGTTTGATCTGGCGCGCCAGGAGGGCCGGTTGTGGCGTAGCATTGGGCAGCGCGCATTCCCATTCGCCCCTTTCGTGCAAGCCGGGCGAGGTGGCGGCCGCGGTCTTGACGGTCTGGATCCAGGCGCCGGCGGATTCGCGCACGCGCAGCGTCAGGCCCCGCTTCCACAGGTCGTGCCCGGCGGTGTCGTAATAGGTGTCGACCAGTTGGTGTTCGTGTGCGCCGTCAAAGGCTTGTGCGGCCAGCATCGGGTGCTGGCGTATCTGGTCGAGCTGGGCGGGCGGAACTTGTAACTTCAGTTCGGTTTCCATATCGGTCCTTTCGCAGTATTTATGCATGAGCGCGGTCAGTGCGTTCACGTGGAGTCGGAGTAGTCATGCTGTTTCATCCTACCCCATCCGTGTATCCGGCGTCGCGCCGGCGGCTGTACACTCTGCCTGTCAACCTTTTGAAAGCAACCCATATGTTTGCAGCAGTCGACCTCGGGTCGAACAGTTTTCGCCTGCACATCGGCGAGCCAATCGATGGCGAGATGCGCATCGTGCGCAGCGCGCGCGATCCGGTGCGTCTGGCCGCCGGCCTCGACGCCAGCAACAACCTGACCGCCGAGGCGATCGAAGCAGCGCTGCGCAGCCTGGCCGGATTTGCCGACATCCTGGGCCAATACCGGCTCGACAGTGTGCGCGTGGTAGCCACCAATACCCTGCGCGTGGCGCGCAATGCGCCCGCGGTGCTGCCGCTCGCGGCCAAGGCGATCGGCTATCCGATCGAAGTCATTTCCGGCGAAGAAGAGGGCAGGCTGGTCTACATGGGCGCGGCGCGGGCGCTGGCCGACCCCAATGAACAGCGGCTGGTCATCGATATCGGCGGCGGCTCGACCGAGGTCATTGCCGGCACCGGCGACGAAATCGTGCTGGTCGAGTCCTTCAGCATCGGCACCCAGCCGCAGGCATCGAATTTCTTCCCGGACGGGTGCATCGACGCCGCCAGGTTCGACGCCGCCACCATGATGGCGCGCGCGATGTTCGAAGATATCGCACCGGCCTACCTTGCGCAGGGCTGGAGTGCCGTCTACGGGTCGTCGGGCACGATGCGCGCCATGGCCGACGCCATCGCACGCAATGGGCTCGGCGACGGCACGATGTCGCTGGCCGGCGTGGGTGCGCTGCGCGATGCCCTGGTTGGGTTCGGCGAGGTCGACCGGGTCGAGCTGCCGGGCTTGAAGCGCGATCGGGTGGTGGCGGTGCTGGGAGGAGTCAGTATCCTGCTCGGGGCCATGCAGGAGTTCGGTATCGAACGGGTTGGCACCGTCAACGCCGGGCTACGCCTTGGCGCCTTGTCGGACCTGGAAATGCGCGCCCAGCAGCACGACCGGCGCGACCTGGCGATCGTAGCCTGCATGGAGCGCTTCGGCGTCGACGCCTCGCGCGCGCGGCGCACCGCAAGCATCGCCCTGCACCTGTATGGCCAGTTGGGCGCCAGCGATGAGAGTTGCCTGCACTACCTGGGCTGGGCCTGCATGCTGCATGAAATCGGCCTGGCGGTATCGCACTCGGGGGCGCACAAACACGGCGCCTACCTCGTCGAGCACGTCGACCTGCCGGGGTTCACCACCCGCGAGCAACGCCTGATGGCCACGCTCGTGCTGGGCCAGAAAGGTAACCTGCGCAAAATCCGCGAGGCCTTGTCCGAGCCGGCCCTGGTGCGCATGGTGCTGGCGCTGCGGCTGGCGGTGGCCTGCATGCACGCCCGCGTCGACGATGAACTCGGTGGCTTCAGGCTGCGCATGAAAAACCGGATCGACGTCGAGCTGGCGCCGGACTGGCTGCGGGTCCACCCGACCATGCGCTACTGGCTGGACCGCGAAACTGAGGCGTGGGAAGAGGCTGGCCTGGTGTTCCAGTTCAGGGAAGCGTGAGCTGAATGCCGATCAGCCAAGAGCCGCCGGTTATTCGTAGGGTGGGCTATTCGTAAATCAGGGCATTGCCCTGATTTACCTTGCCCACGCGTTCAAACTACAGTGCTGCAGCCCGTGCGCCGGCTCATATTGCAACTATCACCGCGTGGGCGTTCGTAATTCCGGCCATTGGCCAGAATTACCCCGCCCACCCTACGGTCCTCACTCATCGACCGGCATTGGCCACGTAACGGATTTTTCACTAATTAAACAGCCTTGGGTTGCAGCGAAGCCTGCCCCTCAGCGCAGCTTGCCGATCAGCTCCGGACCCACCGCCAGCCGGATGAAGGGCAAATTGTCCTCCGCGTCCGAGCCCTTGATCCACAGCACGCTGGCCTTGCGGATCTTCCACGGTTGCTTGGTGCCCGCCAGGATCAGGGCCGCCAGTTCGCCCAGCTGCGGCTGGTGGCCGATCAGCAGGGCAGGGAAACGGTGGTCCGGCCAGCCGCAGGTTTCCAGCATGCGTTCGGGCGTGGAGTCCGTGTCCAGCGCTTCGTGGACCGTGTAGCGGCGCCCGAGCCCGTCCGCGGTCTGCAGGCAGCGCTTGGCCGGACTCACCAGCACGCGGCATTGCTCCGGCAATTGCTGCGCCAGCCAGGCCCCCACCCGCGCCGCGTGGCGGCTGCCCTTCGAGGTCAGCGCCCGCTTGGCGTCAGGCTCCCCGGCTTCGGCTTCGGCGTGGCGCCACAGGATCAGGTCCATGTTCGTTCTCCTTTTGGGGGTCTTCGCTGGCGCTTGCGCCGAGCATCTCCATCAGCGCCTTCTGTGCTTCATAGGGCTTTTGCCCGGAGCGCGGCTTGCGGCGCCGGTATTGGCCGTTGCTGTCCAGTTCCCAGGCGCTGACGTTGTCGTTCAGGTAGGGCTGCAGGCCTTCGCGCAGCAGGCGCTTCTTCAGCGCGGGGGAGCTGACCGGGAAAGTGATTTCGATCCGGCGCAGCAGGTTGCGGTTCATCCAGTCGGCGCTGCTGAGGTAGATGTCGTGCTTGAGGTTGTTGCGGAAATAGAAAATCCGCGTGTGCTCCAGGAAGCGCCCGACGATCGAGCGCACCTTGATGTTGGCCGACAGGCCCGGCACGCCCGGGCGTAGCGAGCAGGCCCCGCGCACGATGAGGTCGATCTTCACGCCGTCGCAGGAGGCATCGTACAGCGCGCGGATCACGGTTTCGTCGGTCAGCGAATTCATCTTGGCGATGATGCGGCCCGGCTTGCCCTCGCGCGCGATCGCCCCTTCCTGCAGGATGGCGCGCACCAGTTCCTTTTGCAGCGAGAACGGCGCCAGCCACATGCAGCTGAGCTGCTTGGGCTTGGTCATGCTGGTCAGGTGGATGAAGACTTCGTTGACGTCGGCCGTCAGCGAGGCGTCGGAGGTCAGCAGGCCGATGTCGGAATAATGGCGCGCCGTGGCCGGGTTGTAGTTGCCGGTGCCCAGGTGGGCGTAGCGGCGCAGGCCGCTCGCCTCGCGCCGCAGCACCAGGGCCATTTTCGCATGGGTCTTGAGGCCGACCACGCCGTAGACGACCTGGGCGCCGGCCGCTTCGAGCTTCTCGGCCCAGTTGATGTTCGCCTCTTCGTCGAAGCGCGCCATCAGTTCGACGATGACCGTGACTTCCTTACCGCGCTGGGCGGCGCTGATCAGGGCTTCCACCAGCTCGGAATTCATGCCCGCCCGGTAGATGGTCTGCTTGATCGCCACCACATTGGGGTCGCTCGAGGCGGCGTGGATGAAATCGAGCACCGGCTGGAACGACTGGAACGGATGGTGCAGCAGCACGTCCTGGCGGGCCAGGGTGCCGAAGATATCGTTCGGGTTGAGCTTGGCGGGGAAGCCGGGCGCGTAGGGTGCGAACTTGAGTTCGGGCTGGGAACTGGTATTGACGATTTCGAGCAGCCGGCCCATGTTGACCGGGCCGTCTACCGCGAACACGCGGCTGTCGTCGATGCCGAACTGCTGGCTGAGGAAGCCGGACAAGTGGGCCGGGCAGTCGAGGCCGACCTCGAGCCGCACGGCAAAGCCGTACTGGCGGCTGTGCAGTTCGCTTTGCAGCGCCTGGCGCAGGTTCTTGACTTCTTCTTCGTCCACCCACAAATCGCTGTTGCGCGTGACCCGGAACTGCGACGAGGCGACCACTTCGCGTCCGGTAAACAGCTCGGGCAAGTGGGCCTGGATCACCGAGGACAGCAGGCAATAGGAGGCGCCTTTCTGGTCCGACAATTCGTCCGGCAGGCGAATCACGCGCGGCAGCACCCGCGGCACCTTCATGATGGCGATCGCAGTGCCGCGCCCGAACGCATCCTTGCCCGACAGCTCGACGATGAAGTTCAGGCTCTTGTTGATCACGCGCGGGAAGGGGTGGGCCGGATCGAGGCCGACGGGCGTGAGCAGCGGCCTGACTTCCTTGTCGAAATACTGCTTCACCCAGGCCTTCTGGGCCGGATTGCGGTCGCTCCGGCGCAGCATGTGGATACCGTTTTCCGACAGGCGCGGCAGGATCTCGCTGTTCAGCAGGCCATACTGGCGGGCGATCAGGCGGCGGCATTCCTCGCTGGCGCGCAGTAGGGTGGCGGCCAGGGGTTCGGGCATCCGTTCCAGGCCGCGTTCGATCGCATGCTGGGCCAGCAGGCTGGCAACCCGGACTTCGAAGAACTCGTCCAGATTGCTGCTGACGATGCACAGGAAGCGCAGCCGTTCCAGCAGCGGCACCCGCTCGTCCTCGGCCTGGGCCAGCACGCGGCGGTTGAATTCAAGGAGGGAAAGTTCACGGTTCAGGAACTGGGCGCCGCGATCGATCAGCGGCGTGGCTTCCGATTCTTCGTCTTTCACTTTCTTGTCCATTTTGCGCCGCGAATTCATATGAGAATGCCAGTGTCGTTGCCAAATATGACAGGCTCGTTACATCGTGCCCGGCCCCGTCGTTTCGATACCCGAATGATCCCTTGTGGTACAGCATAGCGCAAGCTGTCCAGCAGGGCTGCCATCCGTGTGCGACGCTCCCGGGGAGCCTGCCGCACGCCGGCCGGCGTCAGCCCATCGGTGGCGGGCATTCCGGGCACGGCGTGGTATCGTTCCCCATTCGAACTCCCTGCCGTTAAGCGCCGATAAAAGGAAGCCCATGCATCCCTCGAACATCGTCCTGCTCGAATTCCACCCCGAACGCGATGACCTCTGTCCCGGCAAGGAATTGCGCGACGGCCTGTCGGTCGTGCTGCGCATGGGGCAGACGCTCTGGGTCGCCAACGACGAATCCATCAGCATCGAACGCTTGAGCCTGTGCGAGGAGGACAGCTCCGGCCGCAGCAGCTTTACCCAGGGCCACCGGCAATATGCACTGCACGATTATTTTGCCCTGCCGATGCCGCCGCATGGCGAGACGCCGGACGACATCAACGAGGCCGATATCGAGGGCCTGGCCAGCGACGGCAAATACCTGTGGGTGACCGGCTCGCACAGCCTGCGCCGCAAGCAGCCGAAGGAGGGCGACGGGGTGAAGAAGGCCCACAAGCGCCTGGCCTCGGTCAGCACCGACGGCAACCGCTACCTGCTGGGACGCATCCCGGTCGTCGAGGAAGACGGCGCACCCTCGCTGGCGCGCGCCAGCACCCACAAGGACAAGCGCCGCTCTGCGGCGATGCTGCGCTGCGACGCCCACGGCAACGAGCTGACCGCGCTGCTGAAGGACGACGAGCACCTCGGCCCCTTCCTCGCCATTCCCGGCAAGGACAACGGCTTCGACATCGAGGGACTCGCCATCGCCGGCAAGCACCTGCTGCTGGGCCTGCGCGGCCCGGTGCTGCGCGGATGGGCGGTGATCATCGAAGTGGCGCTGGTGGACGACGCAGAAGAAGGCTGGCTGCGCCTGGCGCCGGTCGATGACGAGGGAAAGCTGTACCGCAAGCATTTCCTCGACCTGAAGGGACTCGGCATCCGCGACATGTGCATCCGCGGCAAGGACCTGCTGGTGCTGGCCGGGCCGACCATGGACCTGGACGGGCCGGTGTCGGTGCTGTGCTGGCGCGGCGGCGCGGCCCCCGCCAGCGAATGCGTGGTGCCGGCCGACGCACTGGAGCGGGTGCTGGACCTGCCTTTCGGCCAGGGCGTCGATCATCCGGAAGGCATGGCCTTGTTCAGCTGCGACGGCGGCAGCACGGAAGCGCTGCTGGTGGTGCACGATGCGGCATCGCCGAGCCGGCAAATCGGCGAGAGCACCCTGGTGGCCGATGTCTTTGCCTTGCCGCCGCGCGGCAGGCCGCGCAGCAAGGGCAAGTGAAGCGCGCAGCGCGCGGCTAGCGCGCCAGCATCGACTCGACCAGTTCGCATCGGGCTGCCGAGGTCACGGCGCCTTCGGCTATCGCTCGGTCAAGCGCGCCACCGGCCTTCTCGTCGGATACGAATTGGACGGCGAAACGAACGGGTTGCCTGGACAGCGGCACGATGACGAATCCCTGCTTGTTCCGTTCCTTCATGAGGGCGCAGCTCCCGCGCAGCAGGAACATCGATTTTGCGGCCGCACTTCCCGAGACCTGCACCGCTTCGACCGTCGACGATGTGTCGCGCCGTTCGGTCTCTTGGAAAACCATGGCGGGCTGGTTCCAGCCGGCAGGTGCTCCCGCATGGGAGGTCATGCGAAACAGCGGCGTCTCTCCTCCCAGCGCCGGCAGGGCGGCAAGGAATGCCAGGGCGATATGCAAGGTCTGGATGTTCATCATCAGCTGGGCGAGGAGGGTGAGTCGGGCAATCGGTGTTCGCGATTGCCGGATGCTCTCATTCCCGCTGTGCTGCCGCAACGACGACCGGCAATGGCTCGATAATCGCATCCTGGAGTACAGGATTGCGCTACCTCGTCATCCCATCGAGCTTAATCTGGTCGCTTCCACTTCACGGTAGGTCATGGTGCACGATTCCAGGGGTGATTGAACAAGGCCCTGGATACAGACCGCGGCCACTTCAAATTCCTCGAAATCTCACCGAGCCCGCGCAGGCGCTGGCGTCGATCGCCTCTGTTCGCTTCCGTACAGATCGATCATGCAGTACAGCGCACACTCCGGCTACTTGCTTTCAAAGCAAAAGCGCATTGCTGCTCCCTCCCTCATTGCCGGGCCGGTTCCACGGTCTGCGCAAGCCCCCCACGTCAGGAAATCATTATGTCGTTAAACCACGCAATCGTCTGGCTCGACCAGACCGAGGCCCATGTCATCCATTTCAGCCGCAATGCGGCCGAGTCCGAAGTCATCAAGACGACCTCGCAACACAAGAAGGATGGCGTCCCAGGCAACAACCGCGCCGTCGAGAGCACCGGCTACATGGACGACGTGGCCGCAGCGCTGATGCCGTCGAAGGAGATCCTGATCGTCGGTCCAGGCCAGGAAAAGCTCCACTTCATCAAGCATCTCAACAAGAGCCATGCCGGGATCGCCGACAAGGTCGTCAGCGTCGAGACGGTGGACCACCCAAGCGATGGCGAACTGCTGGAATACGCGCGCAAGTATTTTGCCAAAGAAGACCTGAGCAACTGATTGCCGCCTTGTGCGACAAAAAAACGGCCCCGAGAGGGCCGTTTTTCATGGGACATCCACGCCAGTCCAGCTTCGATGTGATCTGCCACAGAGCATCGGCGATTTGAACGCGCGGCCGGCGAAGCCGGCCACCCTACATTTTCATGCTAGCTGAACAGCATTACCCCGAGAGGGCCGTTTTTCATGGGACATCCACGCCAGCCCCTGCAGGAAACCGGGAAACGCGCGAGAATGACGGCCTCTCTCCAGCAGGCGCTACCAGCATGATCCATCCAGCTTCCCCGGTCCTTCCCCGTCACGCCATCAACCCGGCGCCGCTCGGCGTGGCCTTGGTCATGATCGTTCTGGGCGCGTGGTACCTGGCCAATAGCGTCGGCTGGCGCCAGTCCGCGCTGTTCGTGGTCGGCGCACTGCTCGGCCTCGCGCTCTACCATGCGGCCTTCGGCTTCACTTCCGCCTGGCGGGTCTTCATTGCCGACGGCCGCGGCGCCGGCCTGCGCGCGCAGATGCTGATGCTCGCTGTCGGCGTGGCGCTGTTCTTCCCGGCCCTGTCGGCAGGCACGCTGTTCGGCACACCGGTCAGCGGGCTGGTCTCGCCGGCGGGCACCTCGGTGATCGTGGGCGCCTTCATCTTCGGCATCGGCATGCAGCTGGGCGGCGGTTGTGCTTCGGGCACGCTGTACACGGTGGGTGGCGGCAGCACGCGCATGATCGTGACGCTGCTCTTCTTCATCATCGGCTCGGTGATCGCCACCGCCTACATGCCGTTCTGGTCTTCGCTGCCGCAACTGGAGCCAATTTCGATGGTCAAGTCGCTGGGCGTGGCGCCGGCGCTGGCGCTGAACTGGGCCGTGTTCGCGCTGATCGCCATCATCACGATCGTGGTCGAGAAGCGCCGCCATGGCCAGCTGGTCGCCTCGCACCTGCAGCCGGCGCATTCCTCGCCATGGCTGCACGGTCCGTGGCCGCTGGTGGCCGGCGCGCTTGCACTGGTGGTGCTCAACTTCGCCACGCTGGCCCTGTCGGGCAAGCCATGGGGCGTGACCTCGGCCTTCGCGCTGTGGGGCGCCAAGGCGGCATCGAGCATCGGCATCGACACCGCGAGCTGGGCCTACTGGTCGACCAAGGCGAATGCCGCCGCGCTGGCGGCGCCCATCTCGCAGGACCGGACTTCGGTGATGGACATCGGCATCGTGCTCGGCGCGATGGCGGCGGCGGCGCTCGCGGGCCGCTATGCACCGGTGTGGCGCCTGCCGCTGCGCTCGCTGCTTGCAGCGGTGGCCGGTGGCCTGCTGCTGGGTTTCGGTGCGCGCCTGGCGTATGGCTGCAATATCGGCGCCTATTTCAGCGGCATCGTCTCGGGCAGCCTGCATGGCTGGCTGTGGCTGGTGGCGGCCTTCTTCGGCAACGTCGCCGGTACCCGCCTGCGTCCCCTGTTCGGGCTGGAAGTCGAGCGCCTGAAGCCGACCGCGTGCTGAACAAGGCGGGGCGTCGGGGAGTGCATGTGGCCTGGTGGCCGATGCTGGTCACGTGAGAGCCGCAGCTGACTCGTAGCGTGGGCGGGGTAATTTCGGGCAATGCCCGGAATGACGAACGCCAACGCGGTGATAGTTAGCGCAGGAGAACCGCGCCGCATCCGTGCTACCGCTGGTTGAACGCGTGGGCAAGGTAACTCAGGCCAATGGCCTGAGTACAAATTGCCCACCTACGATTTACCGGCGATTCTTAAGTGACCGGCATTGCGCCTAGCGCCCGAAATGCCCGTACAGCCCCAGGCACAGCTCGACAAAGATGAGCAGCAGGATTGCCTGCTCGAGCCGGTGCGAGCTGTGGTAGCGCATGGTTTCCACCAGCGTCTCGGAAGTGTGGGACAGCGTGGTGAGCTTGCGGTCCAGCGCCGCGGCGCGGTCGTGCAGCTCGTAGTCGCCCTCGAGCCGCGCGTACAGGCCCGACAGCCCTGGGTTGTCCCACAGCAGGTCGGGCCGGTCGAGCACTCCGGCGCGGCCGTTCAGGCGGTTCTCGGCCAGCAGCATGTTCCCGACCGTCTTGAGCAGCTCGGACGGTTTCGCGGAAAAGCGTCCGTCCTCCGCCAGGTCGCGCGCCAGAGGCTCGCTCAGGTCGAAGTCGCGCGCGGCCCGGCGTTCCTGGAAGGACAGCATGGTCGCCTTGGCCATGACCTCGGCGATCAGCTGCAGCCGCAGGCGGTCGGCGTTCTTGATCTTGATGTCCTGGCCCGACGGGCCTTCTTCTTCGTCCGGGCTCACGCAGACCCTGGCGGTTTCCTCCACCTTCAGGTCGGCAGCGCCCGACGCATGCGGCGAGACGGTTTGCAGCAGGTGTGCCTTCTCGTCCTCGGTGGCGTTGAAGAAGACGATGGCGCCATAGCGGAAGATCGCCGCGATACCGCCTTCGGCAAGCCGGATCGTGAAAGGCGATTTGCCGATGATCTCGAAACCCGAAATGGCCCTGACGTCGATCCGCTCCGCTGCCATGATGGCGTGCGCCGTGAACTGGAGCTGGGCGATCGCCGGCCGGTGGTGGGGCAGCTTTTCCGTGTTCAGGTGCAGGCCGGGGCGCGTGCGTGGACGCGGGTTCCAGTGAATCTGCTTTTTGCTTGGGTGGCTATCCATACTATTTTGCTTGCTTGAATGTCGACGTCGAACAAGGTAGGGACTTCCGATGCAGAAGTCTTCAACTGCGCTGTCGAGCCGGTGTTGTCAGATGCATCATGATATCCGAAGCCGCAGGCGCACTGTGTTCTCATGGAAAAAACGCATGCCAAAAAAAATCCGGCGCGGGGCCGGATTTAAGTGCACGCCAGGGGATTAGCGGCACGCTTAACTGGTGCTGGTTTTCATGCCACGCCAGTCAGGGCGGTCCATTGCCCGGCGCACCGGGCAGTCCGCTGGCAGCGCTGGTCCGCAGTTCAGGGAAGAGGTGGCTTCAGGCGCTGCTCGAACGGAACCGGGAACGGGAAGCCCAATACCACGGCTTGCCCACGAACGCGGTTCCGCGCCTGGCATTTCTTGATGCATGTCGTCGCCGGTGGTGCAACCTCGACGGCATCTTCGCCCATGACCTGGCCCATGCGCCCGCCGCTGGCGACCATCCAGCGCGACAGGCGGCCGCAGTGACGGACTTCTTCGAAGGTGCCGGTGCGCGTGCGTATCTGGTTGACGCAACTCGATTCATCGATGCGCTCCGCCACCTGGGCGCTGTCGCGCCCTACGAACTTGCGCGAAAAATCGTTCCCGAAATTGATACGCGACGGAACAGTAATGAAGGTTTCCTTGTAAGGGACACGGTCGCCCTCGCGTTGCCTGAAATTGCCGTTATCGAAATAGAACGCTTCCGCGGCCAGCACATGGGTGAACATGGTTGCCGTCTGGTCGGCACGCTCCGGCTCCATCTGGAACACGCCTCCCTGGGCGCAATCCTTGGCCTGGACTTTCATGGTAAGTCCCGGCCCCTCGCGCAGGATTTGCAGCGATTCTTCTTTCAGTTCCAGTTCAACGGCACCCGTCAGCACCAGGCCGCGGTGGTCCGGAAGCTTGCTGTCGAAGACCGGCGTACGCCTGCCGCCAGTGATGTCGAGGCGGTTCGCCGCACCGGTCAGGGTGTAGTTGAAGATGCCGAAGCTCGCTTTATCGATATCGAACTCGACGTATTTTCCACGCACCGTGATGACACCGCCACTGCCGAGTGCATCGATGGGGAGGTCGCGGTCCTGTGGGGCCCGCAGTCCCGCTACCGTAAATCCGCCGCCTTCGCAGCCGTCGGAGGACGCCGCGCTGGCCTCGCCCGCAAACCCCGACAGCAAGGCCACTGCCAGCAAGGCAAAAATAGAGTTGCGGAGCAATTTTCTTCGATCTTGCAGGATTTGCGGAGCACGATGAGAGCATGCGGCAGGCTGATTGGCGTACATGGGGGGTCTCCTGATGTGGTGAGTGGCTACGGCAGGAACATGAGCAAGTCGCGTGCCACGCCCGGGTCACGGCGTCTGAGGGGCATTCCTGGCCTGCTGTGACAGTTGCGTTGGCTCGGCTGGACGCGCGCTGGGGATTTCCCCCACCCATTGGGCCATATCCCCCAACCAGGCCTGGCGCGCTCTTGCAAGACCGGTGCTGGCTGGTCCGGCTGCTCCCCGCGCTGGCGTCGTGTAGCGCAGTCGAAGAATACTTCCGAGGAGGGATGCGATAGCGACCACAGCAGGCGTAAGATGAGTCAACGCGTGTATTTACGTCGCTGTGCGCATGCGGGCCTTGTCCGGCTTCGGAGTCATCAGGCCCGTTTCACCCTTGCGAAAGCCGTCATCGTGAATCGCATTGACACCTCGGCCGGCAGCCAGTTCGACCTCATGCGTCGTTTTTTGTTGCTGAGCCTGATTGCGATCTGCCTGGCCTCGGCAGTCTCGGCTGCCTTGATGTCGCGTTTCCTGACCCATCGGCTGCTGCAGCGCGATGCCGAGCTGACCAGGGATTTCGTCCAGAACATCGTCAAGATCGAATTGGGAAGAGGCTATTCCCTCGAGCAGCCCGGGGCCAGCAAGGCACTTGTCGAATTCCTCAAGCACGTTGCCGCCATGCCCGACGTCGCACGCGCAAACGTGTATGGCAAGGACAGCACCCTGCTGTGGTCCAGCGAGCATGGCCTGGGGCAGGGCAGGAAATATGGCGACAATCCCGAACTGGCGGAAGCCCTGAAGGGACATCTCGAGATCGAAAGCGGCGAAGTCGGCGTGGAAGCCACGGCCAAGGCGGAGCACCTGAATCTCGGGAAATCGCATATGCGCTTCGTCGAGATGTATATCCCGATGCGCGATGCCGGCACCAATGCGGTGATCGGCGTCGTCGAGGTATACCGCATTCCCTCCGCGCTTTCGCAGGCAATCGAGGCCGGGACGGTGTGGACCTGGATGATTTCCGCCGGCGTCGGCATCTTCCTGTACCTGGTCCTGTTCTGGATCGTCCGGCGCGCCGACCAGCTGATCCGTTCACAGCAGGAGCAGCTGATCGAATCCGAAACTACGGGAGCGCTCGGGGAAATGGCTGCCGCGGTGGCCCATGGAATACGCAACCCCCTGTCCTCGATCAGGTCGTCCGCCGAGTTGTGGCACGACGCGCCGGGCGCCGTTGGCGGCGAGGCCGCCGACGATATCATCGCGGAAGTCCAACGCATCGAGCAGTGGATCCGCGAGCTCCTGACCTATTCCCAGTTGCCTGACTACCGGACCGAAGTGGTGAAGCTGCAGCCGCTTATCGCGCAATGTATCGCCGGCTTCGCACGGGAAGCCGAGCGCCGGCGGGTCACGATCGATGTATCCCTGCCGGATGAGTGCCTCGAGATACGGGGAAATGCCCCCTTGCTCATGCAGGTATTGAACAACCTGATCTGCAATGCACTGGAGGCGATGCCTCCGCAAGGCGGGGCCATCGCCATCGCCACCCACAGCAATGGACGACACAGGGAAGTCGGCATCGAGATCGGGGACACCGGTTCCGGCATCGCCCCTGAAGACCTCGGCAGAATCTGCCAGCCGTTTTTCACGACCAAGACCAAGGGACTCGGCGTGGGCCTGACGCTTGTCCGGCGCACTGTCAAGCGGTTTGGCGGGCGCGTGCATATCGAAAGTGCCTGGGGCAAGGGCACCGTCATTACCCTTTATCTCTTGACGGTGTGACCGATGACGCGCGCCATACTGATCATTGAAGACGAACTGGTCCTGGCCAAGAATATCAAGGCCTACCTGGAGCGACACGGTTATGAAGCAGTGGCGGTGGATTCGGGAGAAACGGGCATCGCGCGGCTCGATACCTTCCTGCCCGATGTGGTGTTGCTCGACTTTCACCTCCCCAAGATGAATGGGCTGGAAGTGCTGTCGAAACTTCGCATCAAGATTCCGTCGATCAAAGTAATCATGCTCACCGGCCACGCAACCGTCGAAGTTGCCGTGCAGTCGATGAAACTGGGCGCCTTCGACTACTTGGCCAAGCCGGTCGTGCTCGGCGAGCTCAAACTGCTTCTCGACCGGGTCGTGGGACAAGAGCGCGTAGAGAAAACATTGGATTACATCCAGGCCCGGGAAGCCAGCAAAAGCGAACTCGGGAACCTGTTGGGCGAATCGCCGCAGATGCTTGCGCTGAAGGAAAACATCCGGCGCCTGGCAGAGGCCGAGTGCTCCTTGCTCGACAACGACCTGCCCACGGTGCTGATTACCGGTGAGACGGGGACCGGCAAGGAACTCGTGGCCAGGGCAGTGCATTTCGAGGGAGCGCGCAAGGCCCAGCCTTTTATCGAACTCAATTGCGCATCCATTCCGCCACAAATGCTCGAAGCCGAGCTGTTCGGGTATGAACGTGGGGCATTTACCGATGCGCGTGCAAGGAAGTATGGCTTGATCGAAGCTGCCGAAGGCGGCACCCTGTTTCTGGATGAAATCGGGGAACTCGAGCTGGGAGTGCAGATCAAGTTGTTGAAGGTACTGGAAGAGAAGAAAGTGCGCCGCCTCGGCGGCCTGCGCGAGTACTGTATCAACTTCCGTGTGATTACGGCGACGAACCAGGACTTGCAGCAGCGGGTAGCGGAAGGCATGTTCCGGTCAGACCTGTATTACCGGCTGAAGATGGTGCACCTCCCCATTCCTCCCTTGCGCGCGCGCACGGGAGACATCCTGCTGCTGGCCAACGCGTTCCTGGCAATGCACGGAGCGCGTTACCGCAAGCGGGAACTGTTTTTCACCGCCGACGCCCGGCAGGCCCTGCTCGACTGGCACTGGCCGGGGAACGTGCGTGAACTGCGCAATATGCTGGAACAGATCGCGGTGATGGCGCAGCGCGATGCCGTTACCGCGGAAGATCTCCTGCTGCCGCCGGCGTCGGCCGGAAACGAGCGTAGCGCGCCTGCCGCCCTCGCGGCTGGAGCGGACGTGGAGCAGGCCTTGAACCTGCAAGGCATCGAACGCCAGTACCTGGTCGCTGCCCTTGGGAAGTCCGAAGGAAACGTGACGCAGGCGGCAAAAATGCTGGGCTTGTCGCGCGACGCCCTGCGTTATCGGATTGAAAAATATAGCCTCAAGAGCAGCGTGCAATAGCGCTACACGCCCTCTGCGGCGCCAGCCGGCCCGAGCACGCTGCGCAGGCGCTCGAAATCGATCGGCTTGGTGAGGTGGTGGTCGAAACCGGCATCGAAGGCGCGCTGGCGGTCTTTTTCCTGGCCCCAGCCGGTGGCGGCGATCAGGGTCATGCGGCTGCCGCCTTCCAGCGCGCGCAGTCGGCGCGCCAGTTCGTAGCCGTTCAGGTCCGGCAGGCCGATGTCGAGCAGGGCGATGTCGGGTGCGAACTCACGCGCCATTTCCAGTGCCGCAGTGGCGCTGTGGACTGCGCGGGCTTCGCAGCCGAACAGTTCGAGCGCCATCAGCAGCATCTCGGCAGCGTCGGCATTGTCGTCCACCACCAGGATGCGGGACGCGGCCGGCACCGCCGCGGGGCTGTCCACACCGGCCATCGTTGCGGCCTCGCAGGGAGCGCCCGCCACCAGCGGCAGGCGCACGGTGAAGCAGCTGCCCTGGCCTTCGCCCTCGCTGTGGGCGCTGATCTCGCCCCCGTGCAGCTCGACGATGCCGCGCACCAGCGCCAGGCCGATCCCCAGCCCGCCCTTGGAGCGCTCGAGTGCCGGCTCCAGCTGCGAGAACATGTCGAACACCGTGGCCAGCGCATGCACCGGCAGGCCGATGCCGGAGTCGCGCACGGCCAGCACGGCGGCGCCGGCGTCAACGTGCAGGCTGAGCGCGATGGCGCCGCCGTCCGGGGTGTACTTGGCGGCGTTGGTCAGCAGGTTGACGATCACCTGGTTGATCCGGGTCGGGTCGGCATCGACCATGACCGGCGTGGCGGGCAGGTCGAGGTCGAGCCGGTGGCGGGCGCCGTCCATCATTCCTGCGGTATCGCACACGGCGGCGCGTGCCAGGGCCGAGAGTTCGACCGTCTCGCGCCGCAGTTCCATCTTGTCCTGGGTAATGCGCGACACTTCCATCAGGTCGTCGACCAGGTGGGTCAGGTGGTGCAGCTGGCGCTCGAACACGGCCAGCAGGCGGTCGCTTTCCGGCTCGCGCGCGAATTTGAGCTTCAGTACTTCGAGCGCGCTGCGCATCGGCGCCAGCGGGTTGCGCAGTTCGTGCGACAGGGTGGCGAGGAATTCGTCCTTGCGGCGGTCGGCCGCGGACAGCGTCGCATTGATCGCCTGCAGCTGGGCTTCGGCGCCGCGCCGGGCTTCCAGCGCTTCCTCGGCCGCCTTGCGCGCATTGCGCAGTTCGCGTTCGTAGGACTGGCGCTCCGAGGCCACCAACAGTGCCCACTCGTCACGCACTTCTCCTGCAATCTCGCGTCGCACGATGTTGACCAGCATCGGCAGCCGGGTGCCGTCGCGGTGGCGCAAGTCGATCTGCAGTTCCGCCACCGAGCCCCGCACCTGCAGCACCGGCTGGCAGTGGGTATGGTGGAATACCCGTGCCCCGACCGTCATGAGGTCCTGGATACGCAGCCTGCCGGCGAGTTCAGCCGGCGCATATCCCAGCCAGCCGCTGGCAGTGGCGTTGACATGTTGTAGCAACCCGTCGCGATCGGCCACCAGCAGGCCACACGGGGCATTCTCGTAGAGTGCCTCGACGGGTGGGAGCGCGCCGGCCATGTCAGTCCAGCGTCTCGGCCAGGAATGCGTCCATGGCACGCGAACTGGCCGTGGGAGCGCTCAGGTGCGGGCAGTGTCCGATGTTGTCGATAACGTGCAACCGGCTGCGCGGGAGGGAGCGGTGCAGGAAGTCGCCCGCGCTGCGGGGCGCGATCAGGTCTTCGCTGCATTGCAGGATCAAGGTTGGCGTGGTCGACTGCGGCACGTCGGCGCGGTGGTCGGACAGGAAGGTCACGCGCGCAAAATGTTTCGCGATATCGGGATCGTTGCGGCAAAAGCTTTCGGTAAGTTCGTCGCGCAGTGCGGGCTGGGTTGGCGCACCCATGATCGCGGGCGCCAGGCTGCCCGACCAGCCGATGAAATTCGCTTCCATGGTTTCCAGCAGCTCGTCGATGTCGGCACGATCGAAGCCGCCGACATAGCCGGCGCCATCGTTGATATAGCAGGCCGACGGCGCCACCATCACCTGGGCCAAGAAACGTTCCGGCGCTTTGATGGTGGCCAGCATCCCGATCATGCTGCTCACCGAATGGCCTACCGTGATCACGGGGCCGGTCGCAAATTCGTCGAGAATTTCCAGCAGGTCGTCGGCATAGCCGTGCAGCGTGTCGTATCGGGTGCGGTCGTAGGCCGACAGGTCCGAGCGCCCGCTTCCCACCAGGTCGTAGTTAATGACGCGGAAGCGGTCTACAAACGCGGGCGCCATGAAGCGCCACATCGCCTGGTCGCATCCAAAGCCGTGGGAAAACACCATGGTGGCGCCGCCATTGCCTGAGACCCGCACGTTGTTTCGGACCTGCACCGTCATTCTTGCTCCTTATGTAACCGAGAAATGTTTCGGTGCTCTATTTAAGATTTACAATTATGCTATGTCGATGTTGTATACGCAACAAGTGTTCAGTCATGGTCGTCATCATCGGTGGCGCGGTCGCGCCGCGGCAGCACCTTCACCAGCAGGATGCGCGGCCCGTTCATCTTTTTGACCACCACGTCGAAATGCGGGAATTCTATGCGCTGGCCCTGTTTCGGGATGTCGCCCAGCTTTTCCATCAGCAGGCCGCCGACCGATTCGACGTCTTCCAGGCCCATCTCTTCATTGTCGATGTCGATCCCGAGCAGGCGTTCGAGCGAGAAGATCGGCAGGCTGGCCTTGCCGATCCAGGTGCCGTCGGCCTGCTTGAGCCAGTCGTTCTCGTTCATGCGGAATTCGTCGCGGATTTCGCCGACCATCGCACCCAGCAGGTTGTCGAGCGTGATGAAGCCGACCGGGCGCTTGCCCTTTTCGCCGATCAGCGCGAAATGCGGCGCGCCGCCGCGGAAGCGCCGGAAAATGTCCTGCGCCGGGGTGCGCGCCGAGATCGTCTCGACCGGGCGCAGGTGCTGCTTCAGGCCCACCACCGGGCGCCCGGCCTGCTGGGCGAAGAACAGGTCTTTCAGGTGGATCACGCCCAGCACTTCCTCGCCTTCCTCGTCGAAATACGGGTAACGCGAGAAGCGGTTGCGGCGCACCGTCTCCATGTTTTCTTCGTGGGTGCGGCCGGCGTACAGCGCGCTCACCTCGTTGATCGGGCGCATCAGGTCGGACACGGCCAGCTGGCTGAAGTCGAGCGACTGCGCCAGGATGTTGCGCTCGTCGGTGGTGAATTTCTCGCCCGGCGTGCTGGTGCGCAGGATCAGTTTGAGCTCGTCGGTGGAGTAATGGGTCTCGTGGCTGCCGGCGCCGGCCAGGCCGGCGATGCGCAGCACCAGGTTGGCGCTGGCATTGAGCAGCGCAATGGCCGGGTACATCGACCAGTAGAAGGCATACAGCGGGATGGCGGTCCACAGCGCCACCACTTCGGGCAGGCGGATCGCGAGCGTCTTGGGGGCCAGCTCGCCGACGACGATGTGCAGGAAGGAGATGACCGAGAAGGCCACCACGAAGGACACGCCGTGGATCAGCTCGGGCGAGGTGACGCCCAGCATGGCAAACAGGGGTTCGAGCAGGCTGGCGAAGGCCGGTTCGCCGACCCAGCCCAGGCCAAGCGAGGCGAGGGTAATGCCGAGCTGGCAGGCGGAGAGGTAGGCGTCGAGCTGGTTGTGGACCTTGCCCAGGATGCGTCCGCGCAGGCCGCTGGTCTTGGCAATCGCGCGCACGCGCGTCTTGCGTAACGTGACGATGGAGAATTCCGCCGCCACGTAGAAGCCGTTCAGCGCCACCAGGAACAGGGCGAGAACGACGAATAAAAGGTTTTCCATTGAAGAGAGTTAAGTTAAAAGAAAGGCAAAGCAGGGGCCCATTGTACAGCTCATGTAGTGGCGAGCACGCCCTGGTGCACCGCCGAGAGGATGGCCTCGATGGCCGGATGCTTGATCTTGCGCTCGTTCGACACGGCATAAAAGTGCTCGCGCACCTGGGGTACGCGCCCCAGTTGCAGCGCACCGAACTGTTCTTCGACGTCATGGGCCAGGGCGGCCGGGGCGAAGAACAGGCCCAGGCCGCGCCGCCCGAAAGTGGTGAGCAGGGCGTTGTCCTCGAATTCGCCGACCACGTCCGGACGCACGCCCTGCAGCTCGAACCATTCGTCGATCTTGCCGCGCAGGGCATTATTGCGTGTCGGCAGCAAGAACGGCGCGCCATTCAGCGAGCGCGGGAAACCGGCGCCGTAGGCCGTGGCCAGGGCCGGGGCGCCGACCACGATGGTCTCGCTGTCCGACAGCAAATGGCTGAAGACGCGCAGGGTAGTGCCCGAGCGCACCGCGCGGTCGGTCAGCACCACGTCGAGCTTGTGCAGGGCCAGGTCGGCAAGCAATTCGTCGAATTCGCCTTCGTAGCAGACCAGCCGCACCGGGCGCGGAAGCTGGGTGGCGATCTCCAGCAGGCGATAGGCGGTAAGCTTCGGCAGGGAATCGGAAATCCCGACCGTCAGGCGGATGCGGGTGCTGTCCGATTCGGCCATGGCTTCCTGCATCTGTTCGCCGAGCAGGAAGATCTGGTCGGCGTAGGATAGCGCCAGCCGCCCGGCCTCGGTAAGATTCAGGCGCCGGCCCTGCTGGGTGAACAAGGCCTTGCCCATGGCCTGCTCGAGCTGCGATAGTTGGGTGCTGACGGTCTGGATTGCCAGGCCCAGGCGTTCGGCGGCGCGGGTGATGCTGCCTTCCTTGGCGACGACCCAGAAGTAGTAAAGATGGCGGAAGTTTTGGGGACTGTGATTCATGACTTCTGTTTTTGTGAAGTAATTCTTCGATTATCTTCGCTTTTTCAATATGCTGCAGGGGCATACACTGCGCCCTGCGAATTCAACAACAATAGGAACCGATATATGAATCACTTTAACAAAAGGGGAAATCCAGCATGAAACACTTTACCTGGTCATTTGTCGTAACCGCGGTCTGTATGGCACTGGCGGGCTGGTGGGGATACGACCATGCCGGCATCTCCGGCATGCTGACCGCACTCGGCGTCACCGCCATCCTGTCGGTCATGGAAGTCTCGCTGTCCTTCGACAACGCAGTGGTCAACGCGTCAGTCCTGAAGGGCTGGAACGAGTTCTGGCTCAAGCTGTTCCTGGGCCTGGGCATGATCATCGCCGTGTTCGGCATGCGCCTGGTATTCCCGCTGGTGATCGTCGCAGTCGCGGCTGACCTCGGCATGACGGAAGTGTGGAACCTGGCGCTGACCGACCCGAAAGGCTTCTCGATCCACCTGACCAACCACCATGCGGAAGTGGCGGCCTTCGGCGGCATGTTCCTGCTGCTGGTTTTCCTGAACTTCCTGCTGGATGATGAAAAAGAAGCCCACTGGCTCGGCAACTTCGAGCGCAAGATCAGCTCGCTCGGCAAGGTCTCGTCGATCGCCGTGCTGGTGGCCCTGGGCGCGCTGATGTTCGCCATGGGCTGGGTTGAAGAAGCGCAGAAGATGGTCGTGCTGATGGCAGGCCTGTGGGGCATCGTGGTGTATATCGGTGTGGATATGCTCAGCAGCCTGCTGGAGAAGAGCGAATCCGATGAGAACAGCAATGTGGGCGACATGGTCAAGCGCGGCGGTATCGGCGGCTTCCTGTACCTCGAAGTGCTGGACGCATCGTTCTCCTTCGACGGCGTGATCGGCGCGTTTGCCATCACCCAGGACGTCGTGATCATCATGCTGGGCCTGGCAATCGGCGCGATGTTCGTGCGCTCGATGACGGTCTACCTGGTGCGCCAGGGCACGCTGGACGAATACGTCTACCTGGAGCACGGCGCGCACTACGCGATCGGTATCCTGGCAGTGATCATGCTGGTGAGTATGAAGTACCACGTGCCTGAGCTGTTCACGGGCCTGATCGGTGTGGCCTTCATCGCGGCTTCGCTGTGGAGCTCGCTGCAGCACAAGAAGCTGAACGGTTCGGCCTCGGAGAAAGCGGCAGCATAACGGTTCATCGTAGGGTGGGCGGGGTAATTTCGGGCAGTGCCCGGAATTACGAAGGCCCACGCGGTGAAAGGTAACAGATGAGCAGTAGCGCACGCGCCGGTTGAACGCGCGGTCGGCCGAGCCGACCACCCTACACAAGACGCGTGCGTATGTAGCGAACCGCAAGGCGAGTGGCAGAACACCAGCTCGCCCTGCGTCTACCCCGGTGTTCACAAGTAGTACTATTTTTGGAGAGTCACAATCATGGCAATCAGTCTGCAAAAAGGCGGCAACGTCAACCTGTCGAAAGAAGCTCCTGGCCTGACCCAACTCAAAGTCGGCCTCGGTTGGGATACCCGCGCCACCGATGGCGCAGCGTTCGACCTCGACGGCGCGGTGTTCCTGCTCAATTCGTCGGGCAAAGTGCGTTCGGATAGCGACTTCATTTTCTACAACAACCTGAAGTCGACCGACGGTTCCGTGGTCCACTCGGGCGACAACACCACCGGCCAGGGCGAAGGCGACGACGAAAGCGTGTCGATCGACCTGACCAAGGTGCCGGCGGACGTCGACAAGGTCGTGCTGGGCGTGACCATCCACGACGCCGAAGCCCGCCGCCAGAATTTCGGCATGGTCGGCAAGGCCTTCATCCGCTGCGTCAATGCCGGCAACAACAGCGAGATCGCCCGCTACGACCTGTCCGAAGACAGCTCGACCGAAGCCGCGATGATCTTCGGCGAGATCTATCGCAACGGCGCCGACTGGAAGTTCCGCGCGATCGGCCAGGGCTTCGCGGGCGGCCTCGGGCCACTCGCCAAGAACTACGGCGTGAACGTTTAATCCAGTTGAAATAAACAGGTATGCGGCCGGCGTGAAGCGCGGGCCGCATTCGAAAACCAGGGAGTCCAAATGCCAGTATTTACCGTGACCGGGGATGTCGATCCCTTCCTGCATGTCTCGATGCGACGCGGCGAAACCATCTATTGCGAGTCGGATGCGATGGTGATGATGGAATCAACGCTCGACCTGAAGGGCAAGATGAAGGGTGGCCTCGGCAGCGCGCTGATGCGCACCTTCGCCAACGGCGAGTCGTTCTTCCAGCAGCACATCGAGGCGACCCGCGGCGATGGCGACTGCCTGCTGTCGCCGACCCTGCCGGGCGCGATGCAGGTGGTCGACGTCGGCCCGAACAACTACATCATCAGCGACGGCGCCTTCGTCGCGGCCACCAACGGCGTCGAGCTGAAGGTGCGCACCCAGAACATCGGCAATGCCCTGTTCGCGCAAAGTGGCGGCTTCTTCGTCACCGAGACGGGCGGCAGCGGCCAGGTGGTGGTGTCGGGTTTCGGGTCGATGTCGGTGCTGGACGTCGAGCCGGGCAAGGACGCGATCATCGATAACGCCCACGTGGTGTGCTGGGACAGCACACTGCGCTACGAGATCTCGATCACGACCGGCACCAGCGGCGGCTTCCTGGGTAACCTGATCAACAGCCAGACCAGCGGCGAGGGCATGGTATTGCGCTTCTCGGGCAAAGGTAAGGTCTACGTATGTTCGCGCAACCGCAATGCATTCAAAGCCTGGATGCAGCAGCCTGCGCGCTAAAGGAGAAAATAGATATGTCAGTTAATCTGCAAAAAGGCCAGAAGATCTCGCTCGACAAGGAAGCCGGCGGCGCAATGTCGCGCGTGACCATGGGCCTGGGCTGGGATGTGGCCAAGTCGAAGGGCTTCTTCGGCTTCGGCGGCGGCAAGGGCGACGCGGTCGACCTCGACGCATCGGTCGTGATGTTCGATGAATCGAACCGCCCGGTGGATACCGTCTGGTTCCGCCAGCTGAAAAGCAAGGACGGCAGCATCACCCACACCGGCGACAACCGCACCGGCGCCGGCGACGGCGACGACGAGCAGATCTCGGTCGACCTGGGGCGCGTCCCGGCCACGGTGAAGTCGCTGGTCTTCACGGTGAACAGCTTCACCGGCCAGAACTTCTCGACCGTCGAAAACGCCTACTGCCGCCTGATCAACGCCGGCAACAACCAGGAAGTGGCGCGCTTCAACCTGTCGGTGCAAGGTTCGCACACCGCGCAGATCATGGCCAAGCTGTACCGCCATGGCGGCGAGTGGAAGATGCACGCGATCGGCGAAAACGGCTCGGGCCGTACGTTCGACGACCTGATGCCGCTGATTACGCCGCACCTGTAATCTGTAGCAGACGTAAAGAGAGCCGGGCTTGCCCGGCTCTTTTTTCGTGCGTTGCTAAGAGAATCGCTCGATCGGCATATTGTTGGATCGTAGGGTGGGCAAGTTCCTTGCCCACGCGTTCAAATCACGTTTGATGTGACGCGCCGATTTTCAACCACCGATTGAACGCGCGGGCGGGAAACCCGCCCACCCTACGAGTCTCAGGCCAGCGGCAGCGACACCGTAAACGTACTACCTTTCCCCAGCCCCTCGCTGCGCGCGCACACTTCACCCCCGTGCAGCGCCACCATATTCCGCACCAGCGCCAGGCCGATCCCCAATCCGCCCTGCGAGCGGTCCGGCGTGCGCTCGGCCTGGGTGAACAGGTCGAACACTTGTGGCAGCAAGCTGCCGTCGATCCCGATGCCATTGTCGGTCACGCAAATATCCACGCCGGCATCGCGGCGCGCCACCTGCAGCAGGATGGTGCCGCCGCGCGGCGTGTATTTCGCGGCGTTGTTGAGCAGGTTGGTGATGACCTGCACCAGCCGCGTCGCGTCGCCGTCGACCTGTGCGCCTGGGGCGTAGATCTCGACCGACAGCGCGTGCGCGCGCGCCGCGACCAGGGGCCGCGACTGCTCGACCGCGCTGGACACCAGCGACTCCACGGCGACCCGGGACTTGTCCAGCGTGATCAGCCCGCGCGTCACGCGCGAGACGTCGAGCAGGTCGTCCACCAGCGAGGTCATATGGCGCACCTGCCGGCTGATCACTTCGCTCGAGGAGCGGATGTGGTCCGGACTGGCCGCCATCTTCAGCAGCTCGGCCGCGGTGGCGATCGGCGCCAGCGGGTTGCGCAGTTCGTGCGCCAGCATGGCGAGGAATTCGTCCTTGCGCCGGTCCTGCTCGCGCAGCGATGCATACAGCTGCGCATTGTCGAAGCCGGCCGCCGCGATCGCGGCCAGCTGCACCAGGATGGCTTCATCCTGCTCCTCGAATTCGCCCGCGGCCTTGCCGGCGACCTGCAGCCGGCCGAACTGCCGGCCCTTGCGGTCGATCAGCGGCACGGACAAGACCGCGCCCTGGGCGCCTGGTGCTCCTTCGTTGTCCTGCTGCGCCTGGCCGTCGTCGTCGCCCAGCGACACCGTCGCCCGCCCGACGCCAAGGATGGCGCATACCTCCTGCTCCAGCGCAGCGGCAATCTTGCGGCTCGAGAGCATGGTCTGCAGCGTGCGCGCGGCGCCGGCAACCTTGGCCAGCAGGGCCGACTGGCGCTGTTCGCGGTCCAGGCTGTGGGCCAGTCCTTCCTGTTCCATCACGCTGTCGTGGATGTCACGGTTGGCGCCGATCCATTCGCGCACGGCGCCTTCCGGCCCCAGGATCGGGACGCCCTTGACCGACATCCAGCGGTAGGCGCCATCGGCGCGGCGCAGGCGGTAGGTGGTCTCGTACACCGAACGTGTCGCCACGCAGTGCGTCCATACCTGCTCGGTGCGTGCGCGGTCATCCGGGTGCAACGCGCCAAAGAATCCGTGTTCCTTCAACTCTTCGCAGGTCTGCCCGGTAAAGGCACGCCACGACGGCGAATCCTCGGTGATCGCGCCGTCCCCGGTATGGGTCCAGATGATCTGCGAGGTCGCCATCGCCAGCGAGCGGAAGCGCTGTTCGCTCTCGCGCAGAACGGTTTCGGCGTTCACGCGGTCGGTAATATCCTCGTGCATCAGCATGACCTCGACGATCCGGCCCTCGCTATCCTTGATCGGGTGGGCACGCGAGGTCACCCAGCGCGCGCGCCCCGGCTGGCCAAGGGCGGCGGTGTCGTACAGCATGGCGGGCACTGCGACCGACTCGCCGGCCATGGCGCGTTCCAGATAGGGAGTGATGCCCGCCGCCTGCAGCTGCGGGTCGCGCAGGACGTTGTATTCGGTGCTCAGCACGTGGCGGTACAGCGGGCTGCCTTCGAAGATGTGCCAGAGCTCCTCCCAGCCCTTGTTGACACGTACCGTATAGCCTGCCGGCGTCAGGAGCTGGAAGCTGGTCGGCGCCTGCTCGAACAGTTCCCTGAAGCGTACTTCCGGGTTGGCGAGAAGTTCCGCGCTGGAACCGGTGACCGTGTCTGCGCTGGGCGGCATATCTTGTTCTTCTTCGATGTTGTGGAATGCGGCGACGCTGGTGCAAGACCTTAATGCGGCCTGCAGGATGATGTCATAAATTCGTTGCACCTGGCCAAACCTTCGATGCATAAAATTCAGGGAAGGACTTGACGGTTCATTGGAGCAAGCGTAGTGTATTACTCAATTAATACACATATACGCAGAAGCCCCATGCCGACCCACTTACCCCAGATGTTTTCGATCACGCCCGGTTCGGCCGATCCGATCTACCGCCAGCTGATCGACCAGGTCCGCCGCCTCGTGGCCGGCGGCCAGATGACCCCCGGCGACGCGCTGCCCTCGGTACGCGATGTCGCGCAGGCGCTGGCCGTGAACCCGATGACCGTCTCCAAGGCCTATGGACTGCTCGAAGTCGAGGGGCTGGTCGAGCGCCGCCGCGGCCTGGGCATGATGGTCGCCGACCGTCCGCGCGCCACGCAGGGCAGCGCCGGCCGTGAAGCCCTGCTGCGCCCGACCCTGGAGCGCGCCGCGCGCGAGGCACGCGAGCTGGAACTCGACCCCGACACCGTCCTTGCCCTTTTCACCCACATCCTGAAGGAAGCATCGTGACCGCACCCATCATCCAGATGCGCGACGTATCGAAGTATTTTGGCAGCGCCATCGTCCTGAGCGGCCTTGACTGGCAAATCCAGCAGGGCCAGGTCATCGGCCTGTTAGGGCGCAACGGCGCCGGTAAATCCACGCTGATGGAATGCCTGCTCGGCCTGCGCGAACTCGATGGCGGCAGCGTGCGCCTGTTCGGCGAAGACGTCGCCGCGCTGTCCGACGCCACCCGTGCCCGCGTCGGCTACGTGCCGCAGAAGTCCGGGCTGTTCGAGTGGATGACGCCGCTGCAGCTGCTGGACTATTTCAAGGCCATGTACCCGCGCTGGAACGCGGTCAAGGTCGACGCGCTGCTCGAGCGCTGGGGCTTCAATGCCCTGATGCTGAACAAGCCGATCGGGCGGCTCTCGGGCGGCGAGCAGCAGCGCCTGTCGATCATCCGCGCACTGGCGCATGACCCGGAACTGCTGGTGCTGGACGAGCCGGTATCCGCGCTCGACCCAGCCGGCCGGCGTGCCTTCCTGGCCGAACTGGTGGACGGCGTCATCGAGCGCGGCACCACGGTGGTGTTCTCGACCCACATCCTGACCGACCTGGAACGGGTGGCGCTGGACGTCGCCTTCCTCAAGGACGGCCGCATCACGCTGCAAGGCCCGCTCGACGACCTGCTCGAGGGCGCGCGCGGCGCGGTGGGCGGCCAGCTGGCCGAGCCGGTCAGCCTGGAAGACCTGTTCATCAAGGTGACGCAATGAACGCGCGGGTGAATGACTATCGCGTGTTGTGGCGCGCGGCCTTGTCGCATACCAGTGCATTCGATTCCGGGATCGTGCGCTGGGGCGGTTTGTTCATCGCCATCGCTATCGGCGCCCCAGTCTGGTACGTGCAAGGCCTGGGAGCCACAATGGTACTGGCCTGGTGCATGGCATGGGGCGTGGTCCTGGTGACGTGGACATGGCGCTTCATACCGGGCGCCCTCAAACTCAATTCACCAGCAAACGCCAAGCTGGTTCCGGGAGTGCGGCGGCGCCTGGTTGAACTGGCCTGCCTGGTATGGTTCGTCGCGATGGCGGGCATTGCCCTGACCGCATATGCAAGCAATGGAACAGTTGGCATGTGGCTGCTCTGGATCATGCTCTGCACGGTCGGCAGCGCCCTGAGCGCGGCAGGGCACCAGGCTGGCGGAGCGATGATCCTCGTAGCGTGCGTTGGCGCGGTCTTCCTCGGTGACCTGTCGGAATCGGCCCACGCGACCTTGTCCCCTCCATCGATCGTGGCATTGGTACTGCTCGCCTGTGGCGGGTTGATCGCCGTGGCGGTACGCGCGATTTTTCCCGAAGGAGGAGACCGCCATTGGCGCATGATCGAACGGCGCGTCCGCATCATTGCCGAACCTGGCAAGCCTGATCCGATGCTGCAGGCGCTAGCCGGCGCACAAAGCAGGGGCTGGTATGCCGCTTCGCTGCGCCGCGATTGCGCACGCCGCGATAGCCGCCGGCTGGTGCTGCATGCGCTCGGTCCGGCCCATCACTTCGGCGAGCTGCTGCTGGGGCTGGGACTGTTTGCCGGCGTTTTGCTCGTCCTGGCCATCTTCACCACATGGCGCACAGGCGGGGAGGCGGTGAGGGATATCGGCTGGCTCTTTGCGTCCACCCTGATGTTCCTTCCCGTCGCGACCACTTTGCGCCTGAACGAGTTGGTGGGCGCGTATCCGGATGAGCAGGCACTCGTGCGGCTGGCCCCCGCGATGCCGGGGGCGCAGGCGCCATTCAACCATCACCTGGGCCGAAGCTTGCTGCTGCAGGCGTTCATGGGCTGGGCATTGGCCACGGGCACAGCCCTGCTGCTGGCTGCGCTGGGCGGGGCGGATGCGGCCACGCTGGCACGAGTGGCCAGCATTTGCTGCCTGGCACTGCCGATCATGGAGGCCCCACTGCGCAATCACGCCCTACGTGCGCCGTCCACCGTGCTCGGGCCACTGGTATTGCTGGGAGCGTCGATCGGCGCAAGCATCGCCTTCGGATTTGCGCTCCGGGCCGTGAGCGGGCTGCCGGCGATGCCGGTTGCGGCGGTCGCCAGCCTTGCGATCGCGGCGGTCGCCGTCATGCGCGGATTGCGCATGATGGACGCTTCGCCGTTTGCCTTTCCGGCGCGGCGGATGGACTAAGTTGTATGCTCAGGCAGACGTCGGCGCCGCCGCGCCGGCGTGCCGCTTCTTGCCCAGCACGATCAACCCGAAGGCAGTCGCAAACACGTACATGCTGACCGAGTAGATCGCCGCCGGCAGCATCAGCTGGAAGTCGCCCAGCACCGACACCGCCACGAAAATCGCCAGCGTCGAATTGTGGATGCCGATCTCGTAGCCGATCGCGATGGCGTTCGGCTTGTCCAGGCCCATCATGCGCGGCACGGTGTAGCCCAGGCCCAGGCTGGCGATGTTGAAGAGGATGACCGCCAGGCCGATCGAGGCGAAGGAAACCACCAGCGCGTCCCATTCCTTGGCGATCGCCACCACCGCCAGCGCGGCCAGCACGGCCATCGAGAAGCGCTTCATCGGCTTGTCCATGCGTGCGGCAAAATCGGGCGCCCGGCTTTTCACCAGCATGCCGATGGCCACCGGGACCAGGACGATGCCGATCACCTCGATCACCTTCCCGGTCTGCATCGGCACCACCTGGCCGCTCTTGGCGAAGGTGTCGATCGCGAAATTGGCGATCAGCGGAAGGCTGACGATCGACAGCACCGTGTTGATCGCGGTGAGCGAGATGTTCATCGCCACGTTACCGCCGAACAGGTGGCTGAACAGGTTGGCCGACACGCCGCCCGGCGAAGCCGCAAGCAGCATCAGGCCGACCGCGTAGATCGGCGCCACGTCCAGCAGCACGATCAGGCCGTAGCAGATCGCCGGCAGCACGGCCGCCTGCAGCACCAGCGCGAGGATGACGGCCTTCGGGTGGCCAAGCAGGCGGCGGAAGTCGCCAAGGGTGAGGGACAGGCCCAGCCCGAACATGATCAGCGCGAGCGCCGCGATCAAGAGGGTGGGCAACAGGGTAATGAAGTTGCTCATGCGTTGTCTCCGTTATTGTTGGTATGTGCGGTCGGGCACAGCGCCGCGAGCTGTGGCGCGCTGCCAGCCGTGACGACAGTGTAGTGCAACAGGCGGCCGCGAAACCAGCCGTCGGGATGCGCAGGCAGCCTTATTTCACGCTGCTTTTCGGCGCGGGCGGCACCGGATTGAATTCCATCGACCACACCACGGCGGCGATCTTCCAGCCGGCGTCGGTGCGCACCAGCTGCCAGCTTTCCTTGCCCCAGTTCTGCTTGTAGTCGCTCGCAACGAAGCTGTAGTCGAACCAGACCTGGGCCACGTCGCCGTCGCCGTCGATGCGCAGGTTGGCGAAGGTTTCCTCAATCTGCTCGTGGTCCTTGGCGATGTTCTCGATGAACTTGCGCGGGGAGCTGTTCCTGTATTTCGCGGGCCGCTTCAGCTTGGGATCCGGACGGTTGGCGTACAGGCGCTCGATGCTCGTGTCGGTGACCACCCCGGTCCAGGTGATGGCCTCATGCAGGAACAGCTGCATGAAGGCGGCCGTGTCCTTCTTGATGATCGAGGTGCGGAAGGTCTCGACGATGGCGTCGATCTGCTGCTTGTCGGCGGCCGGCGCTTGGGCCAGGGCTGGCGGCGTGGCCAGCAAAAGGCCGAGGGCCAGTGCGCTTGCGGCGAGTATCGATTTCATGAGGTCTCCAGGGGAAACCGATGAGTATAGCCATCGAGTCCGTCCACAGGGTCACGAAAACTCACCGCGCCCGCGAATCGCCTTGCTCAATGCCCGCGCCGCTGCACCAGCGCCGAGCCGACCCCGTGGCGCTTGCCCTCGCTCACGGCCGTCACCGTGCCGTCCGGGTTGAACACCAGCGCATTGGCCGCGCCGATTTCCTCCACCGCCGCGTCCCAGCGGTGCCCGAACTTCTCCAGCGCGCGCGCCTGCTCGCTGCCGGCGAAGCCCGGCTCGATCGAAGTCGCCTCGCAGTTGCACTCGGACAGGCGCGGCGCATCCAGCGCCTGGTCCATCGGCATGCCGAGGTCGATGTAGTTGAAGATCGTCTGCAATACCGTCGTGATGATGGTCGAGCCGCCCGGGCTGCCGATGGTGAAGGCGGGCTTGCCGTCCTTGAGCGCAATGGTCGGCGCCATGCTCGAGCGCGGGCGTTTTCCGGCTTCCGGCACGTTCGGGTGCGGGCCCGAAAAGTCGAAATCGGTCAATTCGTTATTCAGCAAGAAGCCGTAGCCCGGCACCACGATGCCGCTGCCGCCCCAGGACTCGATGGTGAAGGTGTAGGACACGACATTGCCGTCCTTGTCCGACACCGTCAGGTGCGTGGTGTGCGCGTTCTCGCGCTGCATTTTTACAGCGGGTGGGCGCAGCGGCACGCTCTGGTCGTTCTGGTAGGAGTACGGGTCGCCGGCGCTCACCTTGCGCGCCGCCTGCGCGCCGATCAAGCTGCGGCGCTGCGCTGCGTACTCCTTCGACAGGATGCCGGCGACCGGCGCGTCGATGTATTCCGGGTCGGCCAGGTAGGCGTTGCGGTCGGCGAAGGCCAGGCGGCTCGCCTCCAGGTAAAGGTGCTCGGCCCTGGCGCGCGGCATCCCCTTCAAATCGAAGCCCTCGAGAATGTTGAGGGCTTGCGCGACCGTTGCGCCGCCGCTGCTCGGCAGCGGCATGCCAAAGATCTCGTAGCCGCGGTAGGTCGTGCGCAGCGGCTGGCGGATGCGCGCTTCGTAGTTGGCGAGATCCGCCATCGTCATGCGGCCGGCGCGTGCGCTCTTGCCGGGTGCGAGCGGCGGTTTGTTGACGGCGTCGACGATGGCGCGAGCGATCGGGCCTTCATAGAAGGCTTCCACGCCGCCAGAGGCGATCTCGCGGTAGGCCCTGGCCATGCCCGGGTTGCGGATGAGGGCGCCAGGCTGCAGCGCCTTGCCCTTGCGCAGGTAGAGCGCACTGGTCGGCGCATAAAGCTGAAATTTTCTTTCATTTTGGGCCGTCAAATGACTGAATATTTCAGTCACCGTATAGCCCTTGTCGGCCACCTTGATCGCCGGTGCCAGCACCTGCCTGAAGCGCATCGTGCCATAGCGTTCCAGCGCCTCGTGCCAGCCGCGCACCGTGCCCGGCACGCCGACCGAGGCGCCGCTGGCAACCGCGGTGTCGAAGTCGACCGGCTTGCCGTTTTCCAGGAAGGCCGCCGGCGTGAAGCTGGCGGGCGCGGTTTCGCGATGATCGATGGTGATCACGCGCTTGTCCCTGGCCAGGTAGATCACCATGAAACCGCCGCCGCCGATGCCGCAGCTGAACGGGTCGGTGACGCCCAGCGTCGCGGCCGCGGCCACCGCTGCATCGATGGCATTGCCGCCGGCGTTCAGGATGCCGAGGGCCGATTGCGAGGCTTGCTCGCTGATGGTGGCGACTGCGCCGCCGGTGCCGGTGGCAACCGGCGTCTTCGCCAGTGCCGAAGGTGCATGCAAGACAATGGACAAAGCCAGGGCGCAAGCGCCCGCAGTCGCCTTCATGGGGTCGATCCCGAAACGGTGCGCCTACTGCGCGTACATGTTGAAGGTGACTGGATACATCACCGGCCCCGGTGCGACGGCCGTCCCGGCCATGCCGCGCGGCGGTGGCGGCGTCAGGTGGTCGAGTTCGATGCGCGAGCCGCGCAGCGCCGGCGGCATATAGCCAGGCTGGCCCGGCACCAGGTAGAAGGCCTGCGCCACGCTGCCGATGCGCATGGTGAAGCGGTAGCTCAGGCGGCCCGGCCAGATGCAGCGCGCATTGTCCGGGCAGCGGCTGTCTTCGGCGCCTTCGTAGGTGATCGAGAGGCGCTCGGCCAGCGGCAGGGTCTGGCGCTCGGTCATGGTGTAGCGCGCCTCTGGCAGGCGATCGTGGGTGGTGGCGCAGCCGCCGAGCAGCGAACCGAGGCAGGCCACGGAAGCGGCAAGGGTGAACACACGGAGCAGGGGGCGCATGCGAGTCATCCAGTTGTTTTTTTGGAATGCCCATCATAGCAAACCACGGCGCGCAGGGCGCGCACGGACGTGTCGATCGAGTCATAAACCCGTCACATTCGGGGTCTAGACTTTGCTGCGTGGTCCAAGACACACTCCCTCAACCAGGAATAGGAATAACAAGCCCATGTTCAAGAAGATCCTTGCCGCAGCTGCCACCACTGCTGCCGTGTTCGCGATGTCGACCTCGTACGCCGCTGACATGACCGGCGCCGGCGCGACCTTCCCCTACCCGATCTACGCCAAGTGGGCCGAGTCGTACAAGGCAGCCACCGGCAACGGCCTGAACTACCAATCGGTCGGCTCGGGTGCCGGCATCAAGCAGATCAAGGCCAAGACCGTGGACTTCGGCGCATCGGACATGCCGCTCAAGGCGGAAGACCTGGAATCGGATGGCCTGATGCAATTCCCTGCGATCATGGGTGGCGTGGTCACCGTGGTCAACGTCGAGGGCGTCACCCCTGGCCAGCTGAAGCTGACCGGCCCGGTCATCGCCGACATCTACCTGGGCAAGATCACCAAGTGGAATGCGCAGCCGATCGCCGCGCTGAACCCGGGCGTGAAGCTGCCGGACCTTGATATCACCGTCGTGCACCGCGCCGACAGCTCGGGCACCTCCTTCCTGTTCACCGACTACCTGTCCAAGACCAGCGCCGACTGGAAGGGCACCGTCGGCGCCGGCACCAGCGTGAAGTGGGCCGTGGGCGTGGGCGGCAAGGGTAACGAAGGCGTCGCCGCCAACGTGCAGCGCATCAAGGGTTCGATCGGCTATGTCGAGTGGGCCTACGCCAAGAAGAACAAGCTGTCGCACACCCAGATGAAGAACAAGGACGGCGTTTTCCTGCAGCCTGACGACGACGCCTTCAAGGCCGCCGCCGCCGGCGCCGAGTGGACCAAGACCCCGGGCTTCGGCGTGGTGCTGACCGACCAGGCAGGCAAGCAGAGCTGGCCGATCACCGGCGTGTCCTACATCCTGATGCACCGCACCCAGGCCGACGGCAACAAAGGCGCCGAAGTCCTGAAGTTCTTCGACTGGGCCTTCAAGAACGGCGCCCCGGCTGCCGCTGAACTGGACTACGTGCCGATGCCGGCATCGGTTGTCAAGCTGGTCCAGGCCAACTGGAAAGCCCAGCTCAAGGATGCATCGGGCAAGGCGATCTACTAATCGGTTCGACCTGTAACGATTCCGGCAGCCTGGCTGCCGGATTTTCTTTGGACTCCCCCTATCATGGCTAACACCATCGTCCTCGTGGTCGACGACAAGCCGGCCATCGCCGAGCTGCTCAAGTACGCGCTGCACGAAGACGAGTGGATCTGGCATAGCGTCCCGAGCCTGGCGCATGCCTGGGATTTCATCGGGCGCGAACGCCCCGAACTGCTGCTCCAGGAATCGATGCTGCGCCAGGACGGCGGCATGCGCATGCTGGCGCGCCTGCGCGGCGATCGCCGCCTGCGCGAGCGTCCCGTGATCCTGCTGGCCGCCGGGCGCGCCGACGCAGAGCGCGCCGCGCTGCCGCCACCACCCGCCTTCATTCCCCAGCCGCCCGACGACGCGCTGGAAGAGCGCCTGCTGCGCTCCGGCCGCCTGGTGCTCGACCCGCTCAGCTGCAGCGTCCGGGTCGGCAACCACAAGGTCGAGGTACGCCACGCCGAATACCGGCTGCTGCGCTTCCTGCTCTGCCACCCGGGCCAGGTATTTTCGCGCGCCCAGCTGATCGAGCAGCTGTGGGATGCCCACGACACGCTCGACCAGCGCACGGTAGACGTGCACGTGCTGCGGTTGCGCAAGGCGCTGGGACGCGCCAAATCCGTGATCAAGACGGTACGCGGCGCGGGCTATATGCTGTCCCCGGCCTGAACCGCCTTTGGCGGTGGCCTGTCACGGGAATGACATGATTGCCAGCTACACTGTCGGCACATTGCTTAAATGAAACAACCTGCATGAGCTCCCACCCTGGCCACGCCCCCTCCCGCACCAACCGCTACCTCGTCTTTATCTGGCCGGTCCTGGCCCTGTTGCTGTGCGCCGCCCTGTGGATCGCCACTGTCGTGCGCGCGAACGCCGAGCACGAACGCGCCGATACCCAGGCGCGCAAGGACGCCAGCGCCTATGCCGAGGCCTATGAGCAGTACATCACGCGCTCGGTCGGGCAGATGGACCAGATCACCATGCAGCTCAAGTTCAGCTGGGAGAACGGGCGCGACAGCGCGCGCGACACCGGCCTGCTCGATGCACTGCGGCGCAACGGCATGTTCACCGACAGCGCCTTTGGCACCGTCGCCGTGGTCGACCGCAGCGGCATCGTGCGCGCCTCGACCCGCCATGCGCTGATCGGCAGCGACTTTTCAAGCACCCCGTACTTCGTCCAGCACAGCCACCACATCTCGACCGCGCTGCGCATCGATGCGGCGCCGCCGCAGCTCGGCGACGGCGGCGACCTGGTGCTGTTCACGCGCCGCCTCGATACCGGGGACGACGAATTCGACGGCATCGTGCTGATGGCGGTCGATGCGCGCTATTTCACCTCCTTCATCAGTCCCGCGACCCTGGGCGAGGACGGCGTGGTGGCGCTGGCCGGCCTGGACGGGCCGCTGCGGATCGAACAGCGCAGCGGCGGGGCATCCTGGCTCGAGGGCGCCGGCAAGGTGCTGCCGCCGGGCAGCAGCCTGTGGTCGGGCGAGCCCGGCGTGCAGCTGGTGCAAGGCCAGGCTGGTTTCGGCGACGGCCAGGCGCGCGTACTTGGCTGGCGCCATTCGGCGGCCTATCCGCTGGTGGCACTGGTCGCATTGTCGCACCACGCGGCGCTCGACACCGCGGGCAGCTACTGGCGCGAGAGCCGCGACCGCGCCATTGCCGCCAGCGTCTGCCTGGTGCTGCTCGGCGCGCTCGGGGCCGTGCTGGCGCGCCGCGCCGTGCTGCGCGAACGCGAACAGGACGAAGTGCAGCGCGCCTACCGCACCGCCACCGAAAGCGGCAAGGACGGTTTTTATATGGCGGCTGCCGTGCGCGGGCGCGATGGCCGCATCGAAGACTTCCGCATCGTCGACTGCAACGAGCGCGGCGCCTTCTTCTACGGGATGACCCGCAGTGCCCTGGTCGGACGCAGCCTGTCGCAGATCGATTCCGGGCTGTTCGGCGAACAGCTGATGGAAACCTACCGCAAGGCGATGGAGGCCGGCTTCTACGAAGACGACCGCCGCATGCCGAGCGATAACCGCCTGAACATCAGCTGGGGCCACCGGCGCCTGGTCCGGGTGGGCAACGGCCTGGCAGTGACGCTGCAGGACATCAGCGAGCGCAAGGAACACGAAGGGCAGCTCGAGCGCATGGCCAACATCGACGCCCTGACCGGCCTGGCCACCCGCCACGCCTTCCTGAACGCGATGCCGGCGATGCTGGCCCAGGCCCAGGACACTGGCGCCGGGCTGGCGCTGCTGTTCATCGACCTCGACGAATTCAAGCACGTGAACGACTCGCACGGCCATGCGGTGGGCGACGCACTGCTCAAGTCGGCGGCCGGGCGCCTGCTGTCGCTGCTGCGCCCGACGGACAAGGTCGCGCGCTTCGGCGGCGACGAATTCCTGGTGCTGCTGCACCCGGTGGATGGCGAGCGCCAGGCCGCCTCGGTGGCCGCACGCATCGTCGAAGCCTTCGGCGTGCCCTTCATGGTGGGTGATGAGCTGCACGCGGTGGGCGCATCGATCGGCATCAGCATGTACCCGCGCGACGGCCTGGATGCCGAGACCCTGGTGCGCCACAGCGACATCGCCATGTACGCCGGGAAGAACGACGGCAAGGGCCAGTACCGCTTCTTCGATCCGGCGCTATCGAACACCCTCAGTTCGCGCGCGCGCCTGAAACAGCACATGCTGGAAGCGCTCGAACGCGACCAGTTCATGCTGTTCTACCAGCCGCGCGTGGATGCCCGCAGCGGCGAGCTGCTGAGCATGGAGGCGCTGATCCGCTGGCGGCATCCGGAACTGGGCCTGGTCTCGCCGGGAGAATTCATCCCGCTGGCCGAAAGCACTGGCCTGATCGTACGCATCGGCGAAGTCGTGATCGACAAGGCCTGCGCCCAGCTGGCCGCCTGGCGCGCGGCCGGCGTGGCGCTGGTGCCGGTGTCGATCAACGTCTCGCCCAAGCAGTTCCTGCACGGCGGCGTCGTGCGCCAGCTCAGCGCCGCCCTGTCGAAGTACCGCGTGCCGGCCAGCCTGATCGAAGTCGAGATCACCGAGTCGGCCATGATGGGCGACCAGGACGACATCCTGGCCGAACTGGCCTCGCTGCGCGCGCTCGGCGTCAAGCTGCACGTCGACGATTTCGGCACCGGCTATTCGTCGCTGTCGCAGCTGCAGCGCCTGAAGATGGACGTGCTGAAGGTCGACCGCGCCTTCACCATGGAGCTGGGTAATTCGAAAGAGGGCAAGGTGTTCTTCCAGGCGATCGTCTCGATGGCCCACGCGCTGGGCATGTCGGTGGTGGCCGAGGGCGTCGAGACCGCGGAGCAGCTGGCCATCCTGCAGGGACTCGACTGCAACGAGGTGCAGGGCTATTACATTGCGCGGCCGGTGCCGGCGGGCGAGATGATGGGGATGATGCGGCGGCGCTTTTTGCTGGAGCGTGCGCCACAGCAGCCCTGCCTGGGTGAATTGACGTAGGGTGGTCGGGGTAACTCAGGCCAGTGGCCTGAGTTACGAACGACCGCGCGTTCAAGTCCGGCCTGCTCAGTGGCGATGCACACGCCGCTTGAACGCGCGCTCGGCAAAGCCGACCACCCTACATGTTGCGCGACCGTCGGGAAGGTTTGCACGTTGCGCCAATCAAGGTTTCCTTCTAGAATGACCGCACCCTTTGGGGAGTAGCCTGCTTCCGCGCCTCGCGGAAGTGCCCGTGTCAACATACTCGGTCCGTCCGGACCGTGGCGCGGGCGCCTTGCGGTTGGCGAGACCATCGGCCCATCCGCGCCATTGTCGGGCGCGCGGATGCGCCGTCGTCTGTGCGCCCGACCGAAAATCCCATGACCTATACCGCACTCCTGTTCCTCGCCCTCGCGATGTCGACCGACGCCTTTGCCGCGGCGATCGCCAAGGGCGCCGCGCTGCGCAAGCCGACCTTCCCGCAGGCGCTGCGCATCGGCCTGCTGTTCGGCTGCATCGAGACCATCACTCCGGTGATCGGCTGGGCGCTCGGTTCGCTCGCCGCCGACGCCATCCGCCAATGGGACCACTGGATTGCCTTCGTGCTGCTGCTCGGACTGGGCGGCCGCATGATCTGGCTGTCGTTCGGCGAAGACGAAGAGGAAGAAGCCGCCGGCTCGCAGAAGCTGGTGGTGCTGGTGCTCACCGCGGTGGCGACCAGCATCGATGCGATGGCGGTCGGGGTAGGGCTGGCCTTCGTCGACGTCTCGATCGTGCACGCGGCGCTGGCGATCGGCGTCTCCACCACGGTCATGGTCACCATCGGTGTGCTGCTCGGGCAGCGCCTGGGCGCCGTGGTCGGGCGCAATGCCGAGCGGGTCGGGGGCGTGGTGCTGATCCTGGTCGGCACCACCATCCTGATCGAACACCTGTCGGCTTGACGGTCAGTTTGAGTCACGCGCTGCGGGGCGCACCCACCTCCGGCATCAGCCACAGCAGCGCCAGCAGCACGTGGATGACGGCGCCGAGCGGCGCGTACCACAGCGACAGCAGGATCGCCAGCGCATACAGGGCGATCGAGACCCGGTTCTTGCGGCTGCCCCAGGCCATCGCATGGCCGCCGGCGTCGATATCGAGGCGCCATGACAGCAGCATGAACGAGATCGAACAAAGCAGCAGCACCACGCCGTACAGCGCGACCGGCGCCGGCGCCATCGGATGCTCGCCGGCCCACGCCGTCACATAGGGAATCAGCGACATCCAGAACAGCAGGTGCAGGTTGGCCCACAGGGCGGCGCCGTCTACTTTCGCTACCCGGTCGAGCAGCGCATGGTGGTTGATCCAGTAGATCCCGACGTACACGAAGCTGAGCGCATAGCGCAGCCAGCCGGGCAGCACGTCGGCCAGGCCGGCGGCGTCGGTCGAATGCGGCGGTTTCAGTTCGAGCACCATGATGGTGATGATGATCGCAATCACGCCGTCGCTGAAGGCTTCCAGCCGGTTTTTGCTCATGGTCTGGGTCATGCTGCTGCCGGCTCCGGCAGGCACAGGTGCAGGCACAGGATCGCCACCGGCGCCATCAAGGCCACGAAGCCCACGGCGAGATAGGCAAAGGCCGCGGCGGCGCAGCCCAACGCAAAAGCCAGCACGGGCCAGAAGAACTTGGCGCAGCGCGCACGGGTCGCCGCGTCGGCGGCGCCGCGCAGGCGGTCGACCGTGTCGATCACGAGCTGGGTGACGTTCCCGGTCATCATCGAGGTCGGCGCCAGGTGGGTCAGCAGCAGCTTGCTGGCCGCGCTATGCGCGCCCATCGCGGCGGCGCCCAGCAGGCCGGCCGCCATCGCCAGCGGTCCGGCGCTGTCGCCAACCGGCTCGGCCAGCATGCCGCAGACCATGAAGCCCAGCAGCAGCACCAGTTGCAGCAGGTAGGAGGGCTTGACGGCCGGCGTGCCGCGCCGCTCGCAGCGCACCACCAGCAGCCGGGCCGCCGCCACGCCCAAGATGAAGGCCGGGAAGGCGAGCAGCTTGAGCAGCGAAGGCGTCTGCGCCGGGTCGGCCAGCGACACCGCGATCAGCACGAAGTTGCCGGTGACGTGGGCCGTGAACAGGCCGAACAGGGCGATGAAGCCGAGCGTGTCGACATAGCCGGCCATGAAACCCATGGTAGAACCCTGCAGGCGCTGGAATTGCGGCGTCGTCATGGGGGTACTTGTCAGCGTCGTCATCTTCATCCCCTCAGAATGCGAAGCAGCTGCAACCGAGCGCGCCCCAGAAGCCGCCGAAGTTCGCCACCGGCACCGTCGACTTGCGGGCGCGGTCATGCTGGTGTGCGTGCACGCCGCAGGGTCCGCCGCACTGGTGGGGCAGGGCGATCTGTTGCTGCGGCTGGGGTGCCGAACGGCGCCAGTGGCCGGGCACCTTGTTCACCGGCGACCACTCGGGCAGCACGGGTATCGGCGGCGGTCCCAAGTTCGTGAATTCGGCGGCGCCAAATACCACCTTGCCACCGACCACGGTCAGCACCGACTCGATCGACTTGATGGCTTCGTCGTCCACGCTGAAGAAGTCGTTCGACAGCACCGCCAGGTCGGCCAGCATGCCTTCCTGGATGCGGCCTTTGCGTCCCTGCTCGTTCGAGAACCAGGCGCTGCCCGCGGTCCACAGTTCCAGTGCCACGCTGCGCGGCAGCAGGCCGTTGTCGCCGTACAGCGGCAGGCCGCCGACGGTGCGCCCGGTTACCAGCCAGTACAGCGCGGTCCACGGGTTGTAGCTGGCCACGCGGGTGGCGTCGGTGCCGGCGCCGACCGGCACGCCGCTCGCCAGCATCTGCTTCACCGGCGGCGTGGCGCTGGCGGCTTGCGCGCCGTAGCGGTCGACGAAATACTCGCCCTGGAAGGCCATGCGGTGCTGGATGGCGATGCCGCCGCCCAGCGCCCTCACGCGCTCGATATTGCGCTCGCTGATGGTCTCGCAATGGTCGAACATCCAGTGCAGGCCATTGAAGGGAATCTCGCGGTCGACCTTCTCGAACACCTCGAGCATGCGGGTGATCGATTCGTCATAGGTGGCGTGCAGGCGGAAGGGCCAGCGGTTCTCCACCAGGTGGCGCACCACCTTTTCCAGCTCGTCTTCCATGCCGGCGGCCAGCTCGGGACGCGGCTCCAGGAAGTCCTCGAAGTCGGCCGCCGAGAACACCAGCATCTCGCCGGCGCCGTTGTGGCGGTAGTAGTCGCTGCCCTGGCCCGGCGTGACCATGCCGGTCCAGCGCTGGAAGTCTTCCAGCTCGCCGCCCTTGTTCTGGGTGAACAGGTTGTAGGCGATGCGGATGGTCAGCTGCTTGTTGCGGTCGAGTTCCTCGACGACGGCGTAATCGTCGGGATAATTCTGGAAGCCGCCGCCGGCATCGATTGCGCTGGTGATGCCAAGGCGGTTCAGCTCACGCATGAACTGGCGCGTGGAATTCACCTGCAAGTCGTAGGGCAGGCTCGGGCCCTTGGCCAGGGTGGCGTACAGGATCATCGCGTTGGGACGCGCGATCAGCATGCCGGTCGGGTTCCCCAGAGCATCGCGCTGGATCTCGCCGCCGGGCGGGTTCGGCGTGTCCTTGGTGTAGCCGACGGCGCGCAGGGCGGCGCGGTTGAGCAGGGCGCGGTCGTACAGGTGCAGGATGAAGACCGGCGTGTCGGGCGCCGCGGCGTTGATCTCTTCCAGCGTCGGCATGCGCTTTTCCGCGAACTGGAATTCGTTCCAGCCCCCCACTACGCGCACCCATTGCGGGTTCGGGGTGCGCTCGGCCTGTTCCTTCAGCATGCGCAGTGCATCGGCGAGGGAAGGCACGCCTTCCCAGCGCAGTTCGAGGTTGTAGTTCAGTCCACCGCGGATCAGGTGCAGGTGCGAGTCGTTCAGGCCCGGGATCGCGGTGCGGCCATTCAGGTCGATGACCTGGCTGCCTGCTTGCTGGTGCCGCATCACGTGTTCGGTATCGCCGACGGCCAGGAAGCGGCCGTCCTGGATGGCAACCGCGCTGGCTTGCGGCTGCTTGCTGTCCAAGGTGGCGAAAGCGCCGTTGACCAGGATAAGCGGTGCTGCGGTGGACTGTGCGTGCATGGCGTCGACTCCTCGCTTAACGGACCGGCGCAGGGACGGGAGCCAGCACTTCGTTGCTGCCCTGGTTGCGGGCCGGGGCCTTGTGCACCATCGTGTAGGCGTAGTCGACGCCCATGCCGTAGGCGCCCGAATGCTCGGTGACGATCTTCATCACGGCGTCGTAGGTGTCGCGGTTCTTCCAGTCGCGCTGCCATTCGAGCAGCACCTGCTGCCAGGTGACCGGGACCACGCCGGCCTGCACCATGCGCTGCATGGCGAAATCGTGGGCGTCCTTCGAGGTGCCGCCCGAGGCGTCGGCCACCATGTAGATCTCGTAGTCGCCCTCCAGCATCGCGCAAAGGGCGAAGGTGGTGTTGCACACTTCCGTCCACAGCCCGGCCACGATGATTTTCTTGCGGCCGTTTGCTGCAAGTGCGTCGCGCACTTTCTGGTCGTCCCAGGAATTCATCGAGGTGCGCTCGAGGATCGGGTGGCCGGGGAACACGTCCAGGATTTCGGGGTAGGTCTTGCCCGAGAACGAGTCGGTCTCGACGGTGGTGATGATGGTCGGGATGCCGAAGGCCTTGGCCGCCTTGGCCAGGCCGACCACGTTGTTCTTCAGGGTCTGGCGGTCGATCGACTGCACGCCGAAGGCCATCTGCGGCTGGTGGTCGATGATGATCAGCTGCGAGTTATGCGGGGTCAGGACTTCGAGTTTTGGATTGCTCATGACATGCTCCTTGTAGTGGCCGCTGGCTGCGGCGGTTGGGATTCGATGGAGTCATTATGTGCGGAAGCAGCAAGATTGAAAAACGGATAATGTGTGGATATACAGTCGAAATTTTCGAACATCGTCACACATGCCCTCATGCCGCAGATTACGAGACCCGTAGGGTGGGCGGGTCCTCCGCCCACGCGGTGATAGTTGCAGTAAGCACAGCCGCAAGGGCTGCAGTACCGTAATCAATCAAGGTCAGCCGCGTCGTGCCGCTCCGCCACCTGTTCCTCCGGCTTGCCCCGCACCCGGTTCACCTTGCACCCACGAATGACAGCCGGACGCGCCGCGATCTCGTCCGCCCAGCGCCGCACGTGCTTGTACTCGTGCACCGCCAGGAACTCGCCCGCCTCGTACAGCTCGCCGCGCACCATGCCGCCGTACCACGGCCAGATCGCCATGTCGGCGATCGTATAGTCGCTGCCGGCGACATACGGGTGCTCGGCCAGCTGCCGATCCAGCACGTCGAGCTGGCGCTTGGTTTCCATCGCATAGCGGTCGATCGGATACTGCAGTTTCTCCGGCGCATAGGCATAGAAATGGCCGAATCCGCCGCCCACGAAAGGCGCCGACCCCATCTGCCAGAACAGCCAGTTCATGGTCTCGGCGCGCGCCACGCCTTCCTTCGGCAAGAAGGCGCCGAACTTCTCCGCCAGGTAGACCAGGATCGATCCCGATTCGAACACCCGCACCGGCTGCGGCCCGCTGCGGTCGACCAGAGCCGGGATCTTCGAGTTCGGGTTGATCTCCACGAAGCCGCTCGAGAACTGCGCGCCCTCGTTGATGCGGATGAGCCAGGCATCGTACTCGGCCTGCACATAACCGAGCGCGATCAGCTCTTCCAGCATGATGGTCACCTTCACGCCGTTCGGCGTGCCCAGCGAATACAGCTGCAGCGGATGCTTGCCGACCGGCAGTCCGGCCTCGTGGGTGGGACCCGCGACGGGGCGGTTGATGTTGGCGAAGGTGCCGCCGGAAGCGGCCGGCGGCGTCCACACCTTGGGCGGGACGTAGGTCGATTGATCGGTCATCGGGTTTTCCTTTTTATGCCGGATGGAAGAACCATTCTATCCGGGGCGACCGGGATCTGCCGGAGCGCCAGGAGGAAAGCGCCGCGCTCCCGTCCTCGGTATCGTCACCGCCCTGGCGCTGGAGAACGGGGTATGCAGTTATCGGTCTGCAATCGGCCCATGGCCCCGCGCTCGAACGGTAGGGCATGACCTTGCACGACGCTTTAAGCGATGACAGCTCACCTCTCGCGGTCTGCTTCAGCCAGCCAATTCAGGCCGGAATGGCCTGCGCCAGCGCCTTGCCAGCCATGCGCGCAGTCGCGAGCAGCCGCTCCAGCCCTTGCCCATGCCTCGCGCTGGCCGAGAGTCCGGCCATGGTGGTGCACACGAAATCCGCCACCCGATCCGCTTCCTGCGGATGCTGTTCGGCGATGGTGTTACGGATGAATGCCTGGGCAGCGAGATGGAAACCGTGGGCGGCCTCGCGCGCTTCCGGGTCGTTGCAGCGCGTACCCTCCAACACCATGCAACCGGTGGCGCTCGCATCCGCGGCATAGCAGCGTGCTGCCTCCTCCAATACTTCTGCCAAAGCTTCGGCCAGGGGCCGGGCCGTCCCCAGGATCTGCCGCAAGGGAATCGCCCCAGTGACGGCGTAGCGATCGAGGATTCGTGCGTACAGGCCGGCCTTGCTGCCGAAGGCAGCGTAGAAGCTGGGCGGGTTGATGCCGAGTGCCTTGGTCAGGTCCGCTACGCTCACGGCGTCATAGCCTTTCTCATGGAACAGACGTTGGGCGGTGGCGACTGCTTCATCCGGGTTGAACTGGCGCGGTCGGCCACGCTGTGATTTTATATTTGTAGTCATGGCTACAAAAGTCCTTGACAGCTGCGATGGAGTTTATTGTATCATGCGCTACATTAATCGAAAAGGAGTGGTCATGACAGATTTTTCCAACAAATCGGTGCTGGTGCTGGGTGGTAGCCGTGGTATTGGTGCGGCGATCGTGCGGCGCTTTGCTGCGGATGGCGCGAAGGTGGCGTTCACTTACTCGGGTTCTCCGGAAGCAGCCGAGCTTGTCGCCAGGGAAACGGGAAGCACCGCTTTCTCGACCGACAGTGCCGACCGGGACGCGGTCATCGCCCGGGTCCGCGATAGCGGTCCATTGGATGTGCTAGTGGTCAATTCTGGCATTGCCATCTTCGGCGACGCACTGGAACAGGATCCTGATGCGGTCGACCGCATGTTCCGCATCAATGTCCAGGCGCCGTACCACGCGTCGGTGGAAGCCGTGCGCAAGATGCCGGAAGGCGGCCGGATCATCGTGATCGGATCGGTCAACGGCGACCGCATGCCCATGCCTGGCCTGGCGTCGTATGCCCTGACCAAATCCGCATTGCAAGGCATGGCGCGCGGGCTGGCGCGCGATTTCGGTCCACGCGGCATCACGATCAACGTCGTGCAGCCGGGACCGATCGACACCGAAGCGAACCCGGCAGACGGCCCGATGAAGGACCTGATGCACAGCTTCATGGCGATCAAGCGCCACGGCCGCCCTGACGAGGTCGCAGCAATGGTAGCCTGGCTGGCAGGGCCGGAGGCCGGCTTTGTGACTGGGGCGATGCACACGATTGACGGCGCCTTCGGTGCCTGAGCAAGGCCCATGCCAGCCCTTTAGCCTCCGGCTTCTGTAACCCACGCCTTGACGCCGGGCCGCGCAGACTCCGCTGGCTGAAGCCAGCGGGGTGCTGCTTACCTGCTGCTGGCAGCAGGTAAGCAGCACCCCTTGTAGCCGACAAACTGTTGTTCAAGATAATCCTCGCTTCTGCCTTGGCCCTTCCTATACTCAAATGACGGCCCACGGATTGTGGGCTGTGATGAGGAGCCAATCATGAAGACAATTGCATTTGCCGCAGTGGTCGTCGCCCTGTCGGGGGCCGCCATTGCGCAGGATCTACCACCGCCAGGACAGGTCCGGATCACCCCGCCGGCGGAACGCATCGTCTTGCCGCCGCTGCGCCATAACGTCTGGCAGGAAGAGTTCGACGGCATCAAGGGAAGCTATACCCTGTCGAACGGCCAGTCCATGCAGCTGAGCATGTGGGGCAACCGCATGTATGCCAGCGTGGGCAGCATTGGCAGGGTACAGCTGGTCGCCGTCACGCCCTATGTGTTCGTGACGCGCGACGAGCAGATGCGGATTGCGATCGAGGATCCGACGACGTCCTCGTCCAACCGGATCAACGCCACCTTGACGATGGCGGCGAATATGTTGTCGAGCACGGCGCTACCTGGCGAATTCGTCACGCTGATGGCGCAGCGCTAGCGCTTCGTGGCGTACCAATGAAAAACCCCGCCGGAGCGGGGTTTCTGTTTTGCGGGTACCGAGGGCTTAGATAAACGCCGCCAGCGCACCTTTCATTTTCTTCAGCGCAGCCGATTCGATCTGGCGGATACGCTCTGCCGACACGCCGAACTCTTCGGCCAGCGTGTGCAGCGTGGCGCCCGAACCGTCGTCGTTGGCCAGCCAGCGCGCTTCGATGATGCGGCGCGAACGCGGATCGAGTTTGCCAAGCGCCGATTCCAGGCCTTCGGACTGCAGGCGGGTGACGGCCTCGGCTTCCAACACCTTGGTCGGCTCCTGCTTGTCCGAGGACAGGTAGGCGATCGGGGCGAACTTGTCGTCATCGTCGTCGGTCGGCGATTCGAGGGCGATGTCGCGGCCCGACAGGCGGGTTTCCATCTCGATCACTTCTTCACGCTTGACGTCCAGCATCTTCGCCAGGTCGTCGACCTGGCTCGGGGTCATCGCATCGAGGCCGACCTTGTTGCTGCGCAGGTTGAAGAACAGCTTGCGCTGGGCCTTGGTCGTGGCGACCTTCACCAGGCGCCAGTTCTTCAGGATGTATTCGTGCATCTCGGCCTTGATCCAGTGCATCGCGTACGACACGAGACGCACACCCTGGTTCGGGTCGAAACGCTTGACCGCTTTCATCAGGCCGATATTGCCTTCCTGGATCAGGTCGGCGTGCGGCAGGCCATAGCCGAGGTAGCCGCGTGCGATCGAGACCACCAGGCGCAGGTGCGACAGCACCAGCTTTTGCGCGGCGTCCAGGTCATTGTCGTCGCGCAGCCGCTTTGCCAGCGATTGTTCTTCCTCGTGGGTCAGCATCGGCAGGCGGTTGACGGCCGAGATATAGGCGTCGATATTGCCAAGATTGCCGGTAAAACCCAGGTTCAGGGCACGACTGCCAGCTGGAACCAGTGCGGATTGTGCGGACATATTTTTTCCTCGTAGTAGTCTTGCTGCATCCCAATGTGCCACGGACCCATGTCGCGGGACACCAACTTTACTGTCTGTTACGGGGATGCTTCACTTGATTTTCACAGTCTTCAAGCCATATATTAGCACTCTACCGGGGCGAGTGCTAGGCGACCCATCGGTTTGCCGGAGTCGATTAAGTTTGGCTAAAGTATTGCTCGCAGGAATTAAAAATCGTGATGTTACAACTGTAGAGCACACGCTTGCTATTTGATTGATGCAACTCAAAAGTAAGCTTGAAAGCGCTGGAAAGTCCCAGAAGACAGGGTAAGAGGGCTTGGCGCAGGCTTCTGTTGAATGGCGCACTTAGGGCGGGCAAGGCCTGTAGGATTAGGGCGCGTCTCATCGTAGGGATGGGCGGCTATGCCGTAAATCGTAGGGTGGGCGGGGTCATTTCGGGCAATGCCCGGAATGACAAACGCCCACGCGGTGATAGTTGCAATATGAGCCGGCGCACGGGCTGCAGCACCGTCATTTGAACGCGTGGGCAAGGTAATTCAGGGCAATGCCCTGAATTACCTTGCCCACCCTACGGGTCGCTAGCGGCTCTTGGTGAATGGCGATAGGCCACTGGCCTGATACCCCGCCCGCGTCACAAAAGCAAACTTACTGCACGCGCGCCAGATGACGCTGCACCGACAGCATGGCGCCGATCAGGCCCAGGCCGGCGCTGATGGCCAGCAGGCCGCCGATTTCCAGGCCGCCGAGCGGCGCCAGCTGGAATTCGGACGCGTACAGCCGGGCGAATTCTGCAATCGCCCCGTTCAGCGGCACCAGTCCCAGCATCACCGCGCCAAGCGCCACCGCGCCGGAGCACAGGCCGAGCAGGGCGCCGGTGTAATAGAAGGGGCGGTGGATGAAATTATCGGTCGCGCCCAGCAGTTTCGAGACCGCGATCTCTTCCTTCTGGGTCAGCACCTGCAGGCGGATGGTATTGAACACCACCGCGATCACCACGATGCCGAGCGTCACGGCCAGCAGCAGCAGGGCCAGGCGCAGGATCGCCAGCAGGGCGGCCAGGCGCTTGACCCAGGCCGAGTCGACCTGCACGGTTTCCACGCCGGGCAGCGCGCGCAACTGCTCGACTATCGCATCGACCCCGCCGGCGGCGCTGCCGGTAAAACCTTCGAGCTTGAGCACATAGCTGTCCGGCAGCGGGTTCTCGCCCAGGGTGTCGAGCACGTCGCTCAAGCCGCTTTTCTGTTTCAGCGACACCAGCGCATCCTCGCGCGCCACGAAATCGACCTTCGCCTTGCCGGCGCCGGCCGCGATGCTGCGGATCTGCGGCGCCAGCGCGCTGGCCTGCTGGCGCGGGGCGTCGAGCTTCATGAACAGGCTGATCTCCGGATCGACCGACAGCTGCTGGGACAGCGGCCGCACGTTGTCGAGCAGGGTGATGCCGGCGAAGGGCAGGGTCAGCGCAAGCGCGACGACCAGCACGTTGAACAGGAAGCTGCCGGGCGCCTTGCGCACGCTGGACAGCGCCGCGCGCAGGGCGAAGCGGTGCTGGCGGATCCACGGGCTCATGCCGCACCTCCGGTGCGGCCGGCGTAGGCCAGCATGCCGTGTTCGAGACGGATCACGCGTCCCGCCGTATCGAGCACCTGCTCGTCGTGGGTCGAGATCACGCAGGTCACGCCGACGGCGTTGAAGGCACGCAGCGCGTCGAGCACGCGGTCGGCCGCGGCGCGGTCGAGGTTCGCGGTCGGTTCGTCGGCCAGGATAATCTGCGGGCGGTTGACGATGGCGCGGGCGATCGCCACGCGCTGCTGCTCGCCGCCGGATAATTCCAGCGGCAGCGCTTTGGTGCGGTCAGCCAGGCCGACCTTGTCGAGGGCCGCGCGGGCGCGGCCTTCGGCCTGGGCCCGGGGCGCGCCGGTGACCAGCAGCGGCAGCATCACGTTGGCCAGGATATTGCGGTCGTTGAGCAGGCGCTGGTGCTGGAAGATCAGTCCCAGGTTACGGCGCAAGAACGGGATGCCGGCCTTGCGGATGCGGCCGATGTCCTGGCCGTTGACGGTCACGGTGCCACTGGTGGGACGCTCGACCGCGGCCACCATTTTCATCAGGGTCGACTTGCCGGCGCCGGACGGGCCTGCCAGGTAGACCAGCTCGCCCTTGGCGATGTTGATGGTGACGTCGCGCAGGGCGAACGCATCGGTGGAATACTGTTTGGAGACGGACTGGAATTCGATCATCTGAGCTTATCCCAACAGCGCTTCGACGAATTCTTCGGCATCGAAGGGCTGCAGGTCGTCCAGCTTCTCGCCCACGCCGATGAAATATACCGGCACCGGGCGGGTACGCGCAATCGCGGCCAGCACGCCGCCCTTGGCGGTGCCATCGAGCTTGGTGATCACCAGGCCGGTGAGCTGCAGCGCATCGTCGAAGGCTTTCACCTGCGCCAGCGCGTTCTGGCCGGTGTTGCCGTCGATGACCAGCAGCAGCTCGTGCGGGGCGCCATCCATGCCCTTGCCGATGACGCGCTTGATCTTCTTGAGTTCTTCCATCAGGTGCAGTTGGGTCGGCAGGCGGCCGGCCGTATCGACCATGACCACATCCGTTCCGCGCGCCTTGCCCGACTGGACCGCATCGAAGGCCACGGCGGCCGGGTCGCCCGAGGCCTGCGAGATCACGGTGACGTTGTTGCGCTGGCCCCAGACCATCAGTTGCTCGCGGGCGGCGGCGCGGAAGGTATCGCCCGCGGCCAGCAGCACCGACTGGTCGAAGCGCTGCATGTGCTTGGCCAGCTTGCCGATGGTGGTGGTCTTGCCGGCGCCGTTCACGCCCGAGATCATCATCACGAGCGGATCGTGGCGGCCGAGTTCCAGCGGCTTTTGCAGCGGTTTCAAGAGCTCGATCAACAGCTCCTTGAGCGCGACCTTGACGGCGGCGGCGTCGACCAGCTTCTCTTCCTTGACCTTGCGGCGCAGGGAGGTGAGCAGGTAATCGGTGGCGTCCATGCCGGCATCCGACATCAGCAGCGCCGATTCGAGTTCCTCGTACAGGTCTTCATCGATGCGCGCGCCGACGAACAGCAGCGACAGGTTGCTCGAGGTCTTGGACAGGCCGGCCTTCAGGCGCGTCATCCAGGACTGCTTTTTCTCGGCTTCGGTGGTCGGGCGCTCGGCGGTTTCCGGGAACAGTTCGGCAACGTCGGATGGGCTGCCATCGAATGCGGGGGTGTCGAGCGCGCCGGGAACGAACATCGGTGCGGGTGCGGGGGCCGGGGAAGGTGCTGCGACCACTGCGGGAACAGCAACCGGAGCAGGTGCGGGCGCGGCTTCAATGGCCGGCTCGGGAACCTGGGTCTCCGGCTTCTTTCTTTTGAAGAAACTAAACATAGTGGGGGTAGCGATTCCTGCGCGCATGCCGGAGGATTCCGGCGATGAAAAAAGGTGCGAATATTTTACCAGAGCAGCAAGATTCTTCCTCCGAGGCTCTGGATCGACACTTAAAGATGCATCGAAGGAATTTCTTGTTGCGTTATTGATGAAACCGATAGGTTACTCAACAGTGCGGTTCTGGAATTCGTTGGCGAGTTGCGTTAAATTGAGCGCAGAGAGAAAACCAACCATAACGAACAACGGGGCCACCGTGAAAATCACGAACTTCCTGAAGCGGCTCATCTACGGCGACAACGCCGCCGATGGCAGCGCCGCAACCTTGCGCAATATTATTGTGTGGGCCTTCATCGCCCTCGTCGCCACCTTCCTGACCAACCCATCGGGCGAACCGGTCAGTTTCTTCGATAAACCGATCCCGCTGCCGGCCGAGCTGGGCCTGGAGCAGCAGTAAACGTTTGGTCGCTAATACCGGCTACTGAGAGCTGTCGCTAAGCCGTAGGGTGGGCAATTCGTAGTTCAGGCCACTGGCCTGAACTACCTTGCCCCCGCGGTGATAGTTAGGGTTTGAACAGCCGTGCGGGCAGCGTCACCGTGATTTGAACGCGTGGGCGGAATCCGCCCACCCTACGATTCCCTGGCTGGCCGCCAACCGAAACAGCGGTCACTCAGCCAGCAATCAGCGGCCAGCCTTGGCCGCTTCCGCCGCCTTGCGGATGGTTTCCAGCGTCGCGTTCGGCGTAATCAAATTGCCGTCGTAGCGCAGTTCGATCAGGGCCGGCAGTTGCTGCTCCTTTGCATGCGCCAGCGCGCGCTGCAGGGCGGGCGCGAATGCTTCGGTCGTCTCGACCACCTCGCCATGGCCGCCGTAGGCGCGCGCCAATGCGGCGAAATCCGGATTGTGAAGCTCGGTACCCGATACACGGCCCGGATAGGTCTTTTCCTGGTGCATGCGAATGGTGCCGAACATGCTGTTGTTAAACACCAGGATCACCACGCCTGCCTTGTACTGCACTGCGGTGGCAAGTTCCTGGCCCGTCATCATGAATTCGCCATCGCCGGCGAAGGTCACGACTGCGCGTTCCGGATGGACGATCTTGGCCGCGACGCCGGACGGCACGCCATAGCCCATGGCGCCATTGGTCGGCGCGAGCTGGGTGCGCATGCCGCCGTAGCGGTAGAAGCGGTGCGCCCACGAAGCATAGTTGCCGGCGCCGTTGGTGATGATGGCGTCGCGCGGCAGCACGGCCATCAGGTCCTGCACCACCTGCCACAAATCGAGCGGCGCGCCGCCCTCGCGGAAGATCGGCGGCTGGGCCTGGAAGGCGGCCAGCTCCTGCTTCGCTTCAGGGACGCTGCCGGCCCATGCCGCGGCATCGACCGGTGCCATCGCCGCCAGCATGGCGCAGGCCTGCGGCGCGCCGCTGGCGATCATCAGATCGGCCTGGTAGACGCTGCCCAGTTCTTCGGCATCCGCATGGATATGCACCAGGCGCTGGCGCGGCACGGGGGAGGCCAGCAGCGTATAGCCGCCGGTGGTCATCTCGCCCAGGCGCGGGCCGATGGCGATCACCAGGTCCGCTTCCGCCACCCGTGCGGCCAGCTTCGGGTTGATGCCGATGCCGACGTCGCCGATGTAGTTCGGGTGCGCGTTGTCCATCAGGTCCTGGAAGCGGAAGCTGCAGCCCACCGGCAGGTGATTCGCTTCGGCGAAGCGCGCCAGGTCGGCGCAAGCCTGTTCGTTCCAGGTGCCGCCTCCGAGCAGCAGCACCGGACGCGTGGCTTCCACCAGCATTGCGCGCAGCGTATCGATTTGCGCCTGCGACGGCGAAGCCTGCACTGGTTGGTAGCGGCGGGTGTCGGCGACTGCGGCTTCGGTGATCAGCATGTCTTCCGGTAGTGCCAGCACCACCGGGCCGGGCCGGCCGCTGGTTGCGACCTGGAAGGCGCGCGCGAGGTATTCGGGAATGCGGTCGGCGCGGTCGATCTGCGCGACCCACTTGGCCATCTCGCCGAACATGCGGCGGTAGTCGATTTCCTGGAAGGCTTCGCGGTCGATGAAGTCATTGCCGACCTGGCCGATGAACAGGATCATCGGGGTCGAATCCTGGTAGGCGGTGTGCACGCCGATCGAGGCATTGGTGGCGCCCGGGCCGCGGGTGACGAAGCAGATACCCGGCTTGCCGGTGAGTTTGCCGTAGGCCTCGGCCATGAAGGCCGCGCCGCCTTCCTGGCGGTTGATCACGAAGCGGATATCCGAATCATGCAGCGCGTCCAGCACGTCGAGATAGCTTTCGCCGGGTACGCCGAAGGCGGTATCCACGCCGTGGATCGCGAGTGCATCGACCAGGATCTGGCCGCCGGTGCGGGAAGGGTGCGTCATGGTTCGGTCATCCTTGCAGTTTGGGTAACGTTTGATTCTATGCGAGCCGGTCGGCGGGGGCTTTTGAAATGGCGACACAAAATTTCAGAAAAGGTGGGGGCAGCGGAGGGATAGGCGACGGCTTTTCAGGCGGGAGGCTACCAGCGCTTTTATAGTCCGCTACCTTTGCACGTCATCCCCGCGCAGGCGGAGACCCAATTTTGCTGGCAGACCATAAGATCGCCCTGAGCCGGGTGGTGAGCACCCCCAATCGGTTACAATGCCCCCCGTGAAGCAGGCCAGGCAGCCGCTGGCTGGCACTTTCGGGTGTCGGCGGGAGGAAGGTCCGGACTCCATAGAGCAGGGTGACGGTTAACGGCCGTCCGCTGAAAGCCGCCAAGCGCAAGCGGGGTGGTATAAGGCGAGGAATAGGGCCACAGAGACGAGCGTATTAAGTTACGGTGAAACGCGGTAACCTCCACTCGGAGCAATTCCAAATAGGCACGCGTTGATGTTGCTCGCGGAGCGTGCGGGTAGGAAGCTTGAGCGCTGGAGTAATCCAGCGCCTAGAGGAATGGCTGTCCAGGCGGGGACTCGCAAGGGAAACCGCTACACAGAATCCGGCCTATCGGCCTGCTTTACATTGAATTTTGCAGCCCCTCGCGGGCTGCGCCCCCGGTGAGTCATTGATGCAGAAATACATCCTTGCCCTCGACCAGGGCACCACCAGTTCGCGCGCGATCGTGTTCGACCACCATGGCCGGCCGGTCGCCTGCAGCCAGCAGGAATATCCCCAGCATTTCCCCCAGCCCGGATGGGTCGAGCACGATGCGCTCGACATCTGGCATACCCAGCTCGCCTGCGCCCGCGATGCATTACGCGAAGCGCGCATCGAGGCCTCCCAGGTCGCCGCCATCGGCATCGCCAACCAGCGCGAGACCACGGTCTTGTGGGACCGCGCCACTGGCGAACCGGTGGCCCGCGCCATCGTCTGGCAGGACCGGCGCACCGCCGATGCCTGCGACCGCCTGCGGATGGAGGGCAGGGCGGCGGATATCCAGGCGCGCACCGGCCTCGAACTCGACGCCTATTTTTCCGCCACCAAGCTGCAATGGCTGCTGGACCACGTGCCCGGTGCGCGGGCACGCGCGGAGCGTGGCGAGCTGGCCTTCGGCACGGTCGACAGCTGGCTGGTGTATCGCCTGTGCGGACGCCACGTCACCGACACCAGCAATGCCTCGCGCACGATGCTGTTCAACATCCACACGCTGCGCTGGGACGAGGCATTGCTGGCCTTGTTCGACATTCCCGCAACTGTCCTGCCCGAGGTCGTTGGCAGCTCGGAAGTGGTTGGCCTGGCGGCGCAAGAATGGCTCGGCTACCCGATCCCCATTGCCGGCATCGCCGGCGACCAGCAGGCTGCCACCTTCGGCCAGGCCTGCCACCGCAAGGGCCTGGTCAAGAACACCTACGGCACCGGCTGTTTCATGCTGATGAACGCCGGCGATACGCCGCCAGTCTCGCACCAGCGCCTGCTGTCCACCGTCGGCTGGACGGTCCATGGGGCGACCAGCTACCTGCTCGAAGGAAGCGTCTTCATGGGCGGCGCCACCGTGCAATGGCTGCGCGACGGCCTCGGCATCATCCGGCAATCCATCGATGTCGAACCGCTGGCCATGAGTGTGCCGGACAGCGGCGGCGTGATGCTGGTGCCGGCCTTCACCGGCCTTGGCGCGCCGCACTGGGACCCGTATGCACGCGGGGCCATCGTCGGCATGACGCGCGGGACCACCGCCGCCCACATCGCCCGCGCCGCGGTCGAAGCGATCGCCTACCAGAGCGCCGAACTGCTGGGGGCGATGCAGCAGGATGCGGGCTGCCCGGTGCTGGAACTGCGCGCCGATGGTGGCGCTGCACGCAATGACATGCTGATGCAGTTCCAGGCCGACCTGCTCGGCATCCCGGTGGTGCGCCCACAGGTGCTGGAGACGACCGCGCTGGGCGCGGCCTACCTGGCGGGACTGGCGGTCGGCTACTGGGACACCGTGGAAGGTATTGCCGGCCAGTGGCAGGTCGAAAGGCGTTTCGAGCCCGCGATGGATGCCGGCCGGCGCCTGGAACTGATGGCGCGCTGGGGCAGGGCGGTGGAGCATGCCAAGGCCTGGGAGACCCCTGAGCATTCTGGATAACGATCATGAAGCAGGAATACTGGTTTCCACGCAAACCACCAGGGCACGGGTGGGGCTGGGGATTGCCGCAGACCTGGCAGGGCTGGCTGGTCTTCGGCGGCTATTTTGTGCTGCTGGTTGCCGCATCGGTCTGGCTGCTGCCGGAGCGCGCCTTCAGCTATATGGGCTTGGTGTTCGTCATGTCTGCGCTGCTGGTCTTCATTTGCGCGAAAAAAGGCGAGCCGCCTGGTTAATGCCGGTCACTTGAGCGTCGCTCGTCAATCGTAGGGTGGGCAGGGTAATTTCGGGCAATGTCCCAATGCCAGTCAAATAGTGAGAAACGTAGGGTGTGTAACAGCAAAGTAGAAATGTCCGCTTTTAGCAAAGTTAAAATGTCCGTTTTCCAAAAGTCACACTCGCTTTTGAGCGGATGCTTTCTTCGCTGCCGTGGTGCCCTGCGTGAT
>NZ_JABAIV010000010.1 GCF_013003915.1 Telluria aromaticivorans | reverse complement strand
CGCAAAATCTAAGGCGAATGGCCAGGAAGCTAGCCCCACTAGCGCATATCGGAAACCTAAAGACGAGCTAGCTCAGCTTCAGCAGGTATAGTTTGTACTTAAATTCGGAAAGCTTACTGTACACGCCCGCCGATCTCACTCTTGCCAGAGAGTTTTTCAACACAATAGGCCGGTAGCTGACGGTCTATGGATGGTAACTGGCCCACAAATTTCATTCTCACAGCCCGAAAATTGCAGCTAATGATGAATGTGCATACTGCTCATACTTGGGTAGCGTTCGTCTAGACGGCCAGATGTAGATGTGAGTCGGGAAATCGGCTATTGGGATGAGATAGATACGCTCGATGCGTTCATTGGTCTGGTCCGCACGCACCCAGATTACGAAGTCGACAGCCGGAACATGCACCAAGGTGACCTTCCAGCAAGGATGACTCCGCTCGAACCGACATCGCGTACAAAGCAGGCGCACCGTCACGCCGTTAAGGAGGAAGGTGCGCGGGCTGAGCCTCTTGACCTGGGCCCTGGCCGCGGTAGCGCATCTTTCCAGCTCGATCGTCATATCACGTGTAATGCAGCGCATGCGGTACCTGGTGATCGTGCTTCGGGACATGGATGGCCAGCTAACACCGGCGAGGCCCATTGCCGAGGTGATGCCATTGAAGCGAAACGCATAGGACTTCACGGATGGTCCGCCGCTCGAGTTGATCAAATCAAGGGTAACCTTGCCATGCTCGACGAAAATGTCCCGCAACGCATCTAGCATCTCGTCGTTGGACCACTGCTTTCGTCGACGCTGCCGTTCGGCCCGTGCTTCCGCCAGCTTCTCTCGCGAGACAATTGCGTCGAATGCGTCCTCGAGCCTTACCCACGTCGCTGGTGTGTTTGGTCGGCGCGAGCTCCTCAGTCGCCGTGTGCTGCGATTAAACACGAGCGTGCCTGCATACTTGTCGTTCGTGAGGATCTGCTTGACGTGGAAGGGCGACCATTGCCTACCGAACTGGTTCTCAATTCCTTCCTCGTTCAGGCGCCGAGCAATGCCCGTGTCAGACACGCACTCGATCAGGTACATCTCGTAGATGCGCTTGACTACTTCGATCTCGTTTTCTGGGCCGAGGGTATAGGTGACGCGATCGGTGGGCATGTTCTTGCGTTCACCCGGCCCGAGCACACTTTTGGCCTGCCCGGCTGCGGAGACGGCGATGCGTCGCAACCCATAGCCCGCCGTGCCGCCTTGCTTGAACCCAGCTTCGGTAAGGCGACACTGTGCTCGGAATACCTTTGCCGACAACTCCCGGCTGTATTCGGCGGCCATCGCACGCTTCAGGCCCTTAAGCACCGTGGCGAGCGGAGATCCATCGTTCGTAAATGGTTCCGCACAGTAGGCGACCGCAATGCCTGCGCGCCGGCAGGCGTACTCGTAGTAGGCGCTCTCGTCGACATCTTGAAACCGGCCCCAGCGGCTCACGTCGTAAACGAGGACAACGTTGAAATCAGCACGGCCAGACTGGATGTCGGTGAGGAGTTGCAGCAACCCGGTGCGGCCATCCAGGGTTAGCCCGCTTCGACCCTTGTCTCGATATATGCTTGTGATCCGAAAGCTATGCTCAGTCGCGTATTCTTGGAGTACGGCCTCTTGATGATCAGTGGAGTAGTTTTGGTGCTCAGTCGATGCCCGGACGTACAGGGCAGCGCGGTCGCAGAATGGCATCAACATGCAGCCTCCACATGGCCGGCCTCGACCTCCCCAAATATTGCGCCAACTGAGCTGAATCTCAGCGCCGAGTAATGGATGAGGTTCGGTGTTTTCAGGTAAATTGTCCCTGGTGAGAGATTCCTGGCGGGCACTAGGAGATAGTCGACGGTGTTGAGCACAGCTGAGTTCGTCCGCTCAATGATGATAAAGTCGATTTCCGGCTCTGTTGTGAGCTTCCAGTATTGCAGGCCGCGCTTGGGGTTACGACACACCTCTACGTCGACCCGCACCAGGAGGCTACCGTTCATCGACAAGACAGATGGTTTGGATGTTCTTTCGACGATCGCACCTGCAGCCTGTGCATGCTTCACTACACAGTTGAGTAGCTCCTTCCGCCTTACCGATAACTTCTTTCTCGTCTCGGCCGCTGCGAACGCTGGGCTGCGCGGCAGACCAGCTGCATCATAGGCACGGGGCAGAGTGCCGAACTCCCGACTAAACATTTTTGTATCAGGCATTGTTGGGTCTGCCGCAATGATCTGCGAGTTGATCATGCCATGCTTTCTGTAGCAAACCTGCAAAAGATTGGACAGTTCAGATCGAGAATATCTGTGTGTCCTTCGCGCTCGTTCAGCTTGAGCCTGGTCGAACATTGCCTGATCGATGATTGGATCAACTGCAGCAGTGTTCACGATCCATTCGTCCCGTGTATTGTGCTTACGCGGGGTAGAAAGCTTGCACGATCTTCTGTTGTACGCCAGGGTGCCGCAGTATTTAACGTTGGTGAGCAACGTTTTGACCATATGTTGGGTCCACGGCCTCCCAAACTCACTCGGGAGCTGTTCGCTCTTAAGCAACCTCACGATTGCCCCCTCGCTAAGCCGATCATGCAAGTAGAGAATGTAGATTCGACGTACGGTGGCGACTTCGTCCAAAGGACCCCAGACAAGTATTACTCGGTCGGTAGCAACAACCTTCGATTCGCGATACTGCAGTATTGCTCTCGGTGTTCCGCACGCTTTGAGTGCCAGGCGTCGTAGTCCGTAGCCTGCGTGTCCGCCTTGCTTAAAACCCATCTCAGTGAAACGAGACTGGGCAATAAACACCTTTTCAGAAAGATCGCGGCTGTACTCGGCAGCCATCACTCGCTTCATGCTCTTGAGTAATGAGGCATATGGGCCGCTTTCGCCCGCGAACTTTTCACCGCAATAGATCACCTCAATTCCGGCACGGCGACAGGTGTGTTCATGGTATGCGGCTTCATCGATGTCTTGGAATCGACCCCAGCGGCTGATGTCATACACAAGGATGTAACTGAAGTCTGGTTGTGCTGACTGGACGTCCTTCATGAGAGACAGCAGCCCCGCACGCCGCTTGATGTCAAGGCCGCTTTTCCCGTCGTCGACGTACTCGCGGATGATCGGTATGGCACGGACCGCGGCGTACTCCCGGATCTTGGCGCGCTGGTGATCTGTCGAGTAATCCTGGCTCTCCGTCGACATTCGGACGTACATCACAGCACGATTAGCGGAAGACTCGACCATCATCGTCTCCAGAGTTTGATAGCTCAGTACCCGACGGAACAAATCGAAGGCTATATGAGGATGAGCTACAACGCCGCACGGGTGAGCATGAGAGCGACGACTCGTAGAACTTTCAGTTCCTTCTGCTGACGTCCGCTACCGACCTATTGTGTTGAAAAAGTCGCGCGGCAACAATTTTTGCCGATTTTCGTAGACATCAAACGTTCGACCGATCGGCGTTCGTTCAACAGGCACGGTTTTGGACAGTCGAGTTATCGCTATGTCTTGTTCTGGAAGCAAGCTGACCGAGTTTTTCAACACAATAGACCCAAAGCAGACATAGCGAATATGTAGGATGAGTAAGCGGGGAAAGATTTTGAGGGGAAAGAGGAAGCTGCGCAGTCACACATTTACTTCATCGCAAACTTATGGCGCATACACAGTCTGCGAAAGCGGCATCGCTGACCTATAATGTGTTTGACAGTTGCGCTGCGCCGAAAGCCTGATTCCCGGCCATGAACGCCTCTGACGTGTATTGAGCCCTCGTTTAGACTTACGCGCTTCATCGACCTAACAGGAACGAACAGGACTCTATGCCGTTCTCAATGGAGTTTGACATGGGTTACGGCCGCGAGGACCATGGCGAGCATCGCCGGCACGACAACGGCTGATCTGCGCCAAGAAGCTTTAGAGACGGTAGCAAGCGCTGGCCTCACGGATGCGACTTACCGCTCTTGTCCGCGATCTGGGCGATCTCCGTCAAACCCTTGATAATTGCGGACAGGGCACCACCCTTCACCTGAAGCGCGGCGACGAGGGCAGTTTCTTTCTTCACCTGCGCTACCATCTCCTTGGTCGGCGGCCGGATGTTGAGGTCACTTGCCTCGAAGGCGCGCAGCTTGGCGTCGAGCAGATCGAGGCGGCCCTGTTGCTCCAGCACAAATTCAGAAAGGTCAGCGCGCATAGCCTGATCGACTCCGTTGGGGTTTGCATCGATCGCGTCGATGGCATCCTCCGCTTCGACGATCTTGTCTTCGACCAAATGGTATTCGGTGTTGAACACCGCATGAAAGCGCAGTATCTGCAATGCTGCTTCCAGCGCCTTCGCTTTGTTGACGGGGTCGTTGGCCTGAGCTTGGAGGTCACGGAAAGTCGGCATGGTCGTTCCCTCTTACTTGACGTTGGCGGGCGGCGGCTCGCTGGTCAGCAGATCGCTGGTCGATTTTTCGCTGGCGTTGTCCGCCTTGGCGCTCGTTTTCTCCCCTTCCGTATGCAGCGCTTCGGTGGCGGTTTTGGTGTCCTTGTAGAACGTCCTCCATTCGCTCAGCCGGTCGGCATCGGATTGCTGCTTGGACAGCCCCGCCAGCTTTTTGGCCGCGGCCTGCATCTTGGCCGTGGCAACGGCGGGAACAGCCGTGATTGTGGCTAACTCGGCACGCACCGCGGCCTCCATCGCCTCGAGCTGGGCCGGTGCCTCGGCCGTCGCGTCGCCGTGTTTGGTGATGGACGCGATGAAGCCGGACAAGCCGGCGGCGCGGGTGTTCGTCAAGACCAGCAGGTTGCGGTCGGCTTCCTTTTGAGCTGTCGCTGCCAACCGGTGCAGATCGACCAGCGCGTCGGTACGATTTGCAACCATGCCCAGCACCGCCTTGTGCTGGCGTTCTAGCTCGGCGGCGACAGCAGACAAATTGGTCGCGGTGGTCAAACTGAGTTGTTCCGGGGCAGGCAGGGCGTTAGACTCCGTTGCGCTGGCCAACGGCGGTAAGGCTACGACGGCATACGCCAGTACGGCCCGGGGGAGGTGTTTTACCAGGATGAAAGACATGCTCGGTCTCCTCAATTGACGCCGTTGGCGATGCCGAATATGCCGATTGCCTGCAGCAGCGGTGCCAGTTCTGCAGGTTTGAGCCCGCCCGCGTGGTAGGCCTTGAGCTGCTCCATTGGGGTGTCGAGCAGCGCTTTCCATGACCCGACCGACTCCTCAGCGAGAATAAGCGCTTCGCGGTAGCCGGTCGCGTTCAGACGCACCTGGGCCGTGCGTTGGCGGTCCCTGGCGACATACGATTCGGATAGGAGGGCCATGGCGCGGTACGCGACCCGCTCTTCCGGCACGCCGTTCACCAGACCGTTCGAGCGCAGCAGCGCTTCGAGCGAACTGCAGTGGCGAGGCGCATTCGAGGGGCAGGTGGCGTTTGGTGTCACCGGTGACTTACCATAGCCGCCGATCGTGCTGTGCGCACGGGTGAGCAGGGTGATCTCCAGCTTGATCGCATCGACGATCTCTTCGTGGTAGGTGACGCGGTCCGCAGAAAGCGCAACCTGGGCGGTGGCAGATGCCAACTGGGCATCGGCAAGCTGTTTCTCGATGATCAACGGTTCGATCGCCGGCCAGGTTTCAGCCCGGTGGTACGTGTCGAGCGCATGTCCCAGCCGCGTGGCAGCGGCGATCAGCGCCAGCGAGCTGTCGACGTCGTGGTCGGCGCCAGGTTTCGGCGTGACGCCGCTCATGGCGGACAGGATCACGCGGATCCGGTCGACTTTCTCCTGTGCGATGACTTGCTTGCCCAAGGCGCCGAGCTTTTCCAGGTTGGCCAGCGCCTGGCACAGGCGGGTCGGCGGCTCCTTGGTCGCGCCTTCCTTAGCGACCGTCGATGCTGAGACTTCAGGACAGGTGTAGTCGCGGAGCTTGCCATCTGTGGTCCGTTGTTTGCTGACGGCGGCAAGTTCATCAGCTGCAGCCTCGAGCTCCGTTTTGCGCTGGGCCTGGCTCGCCTTGTCGGCCTTGAACTTGTTGATGGCGTCGTCACGGTCCTTGATCGCAGCTGCGAGCAAGCCACCCGGCTCGGCAGGCGATGAAGCGAGCTTTGTTTGCGCGGCCGTGATATTGCTACAGGTGGTCACCAGCCGAGTCATCTCGTCGCGTAGCGAGGGTTCCCAAGCCGCTCTAACAAACTCACCGAACCCCGCTCGATCGGCAACCGCCGGCATCGCCGCGAGGTGGTCGGGACCCTTGGCGAGTGAGGTGAGCTCGTCTCCACAGGCCGGCAGGTCCTTGAATTCGGCCTTCGCACTGATCAGCCCGGCCCGCGCTCGCTGTTCCTCCTTCGTCGCCTGCACCAGCCGTCGGTCGGCCCCCCAGGCGTCGAGGTGGGCGTTGCGGCGTGTGGTGGGCGGCCCGTCGAGCGTGCTGAGGCGTGCTTCGGTTTTAGCAGCGAAGCGCGCGATAAACCCTGTCGCTGGCGTGGGCGTGCGGTCCAGTAGTTCAGAATCGGTGGCCAACCCCACAAGCGCAGTGTCGCGCAAGGCATGGATATATTTGCGCGACGCGGCGATTTCGCCTTGTTCGAGCGCCGCTAGGACCGTGCGCTGCGACTTAATCGCATCGCCATATTTGCTTGCGTCATAATCGGCCTTGGCGGCTGCAGCATCGGCCTCGCGCGCGGTGTTGTGTATATGGAAAGAACCGCAAGCCCCGAGTGCGCCGGAAGCGACCAACATCAGAACAACTTTGAGGATTCTCATCGGCATGTTCCTTGACGAAGTAGAATCTTACTCTAAGCTATTTGCGATAAAAAACACTTCCGTTGTTGGAAAATTTATTTTTATGCAATCGAATGCCATAGAAACATGATTTATGGTAGCAAATACATAACTGTTGGATGCCTGGGAAGAAGAACCAAGCCAATAGTTCTATGCCACATGCATTTGCTTTAGCCATCATGGCCAGTACACCACTTATTTGGTTATTGTTATTTTCGTTGGCTGTTTTTAGACTTCCTTTCATCCAAGCAGAAGTAGCGCGGCCCTTCGTCCACATCGGTTGCTTGATCGGCAGCCTGCCATCCTTATATTGCGGCGACGTAAACGGCGCTGGCGGGGCAACAGTCGTCTACTGTCGATGTTCTTTACACTGCTTAATCAATGTACTTCCAAAAAATCTCCTGAGCCGACTCAAATACGTGTTTTCGGCCCTGCGGGTACAAATTTTGCTCGGCTGTGTATACGGGAAGCTATGTGGTTATTTTTATTGGGGAAAACCATGGGTAGGGTCTACGCACCAGGAGAACACTACGAACCAAGCGAATTTCCATCAGCTTTAGCGATAGGCGACTCGTGGTTCTGGTATCCGAACAATAATATTCTTGGCACGTTGACCCGTCATAAACTGGTAAGCGCGGATCACTCAAGAGTGCAGAACTTGGGATACAACGGAGCATTGCTCCAAGACTATGTTGGCGCCGGTCGACATGCGAGGACCGTCGAGCATTATCTCTCCCCCAATTTTAGTCGCGGATGGTCCGAATTCTATATCAGCGGTGCGGGTAATGACGTCGTTGCTTACGGACTTGCGCTAAAACCTAATTGTGTAGGCATCACCGACCCAGAGAAATGCATTCACGAGGGTCGAATGAACGACCTCTTGCGCTCGCTTTCGACCTCGCTGGGATCGCTGATCCATAACATCCGCTGGGCCTACCGAAAGGATCCCGATGCCAAACATCCTATTTTTCTTAACGGTTACGACTATCCTGTCCCAGATGGCCGCGGCTTTGCTGGTGGCAAAGGGTGGCTTGCGCCAGCGATGAACCAGGCCGGGGTAGAACGAGACGTCGAGTTTCGCAAACACGTCGCTCGTGTCGTGATCGATCAGATAGCCGATGATGTCTTCAAAGCGTTCCACTCGCCAGCAAATATGGTGATCTACTTAGACAGTCGCGGGACGTTACCGACTACGCCACTGGAATATGAAAAATACTGGGCGAACGAGATGCATCCAACTAACCTTGGGTTTAAGACAATCATTGAGGAAAACTGGCTGCCGACTCTGAAAAAGTACGGCATTGCAAACTAGTGTAGAGCGCGGACCTTGTGGCGACTCTGGTGCAAACCTCGGGCTTGGGTAGAATGGCAGCTAACGAAATTGGAACAGAGGCGTCGCGGCCGTCACAGCGGCAGGTAACGCCATATCGTGAACGCCGTACCGAACCGCTAGCACCAACGTTTCTATACGGATGAACTGTCTCCGCACGAAACTCACGGTCCGCCTGAATTCAGCCATACCTTTTGAAATGCCGGCATCCAGGGTGGCAGTGTGTCGCCTGACAGCTCTCCGCGTATGATCATAGCCCTAGCAACGTCCTCGAATGACTGATAAACAGGCGACTGTTTGTTTAGCGCCGCGAGAATTGTCTCGGGGGAATAACCAATCGCCCTCATGGCGGCTACGTCGGCCAAGCGCGTCCGGTCGCGGATGATTGAGGCAAGCAAGGCCGGCGGCACCGTCAGCTGCTCTTGCCGCGCTAGCTTGTTCCATGCTTTGCTGCGCGCTTTAATATCCTCTTTAAGGTAGCTGGCCTGACTGCGCGGTCCAAAACTGGCACGCTCGTCCTGCAACAACACTGTACGGGCTGGCGCTAGGCGGCGCGCGCCGGGCAGGTTGCCATCAATGCGGACCTTATTAGCTTTTACCCAACGCAACACGGCGACCGTCGAGATAAGATCGTTCAACGACCGAAACTGCGGCGATGCCTGAACTAGCCCATCGATGACTACGTTGAGCTCTGGCGTGACGACGACTGTACCCTCCGTTTCCGCGGGACGTACTAATTCGAATAACACGTGCGGTGCTGTCTTGCCAGTCGCAACCACAATCAGTGCAGCGCCATCACGCTGCACTACCACTTGGCGGTCGACATACCGGTACCAGCTGCTGTACACGCCCTCCGAAATCTGCGTGAACCATTTGTCTGCGCCCACGGCGCCAGCGGCAACGCGTCTAACTTGCGGCGCCGCGTCAAGCATGAGTTTAAATACTTTGGGAAACAGGAATGCAGCACCGTCGCAACCGATCAGATCGCGCCCCACGGCAAGATCGGCAATTGCTGGGTGTACTAGAAATTCAGCGACCGCCGTGTTGTTGAGTAAAGGCTGGGCATTATTGAGCATGGAGATAAGAACATTACCTTCGGTTTCGCTGCTGGAGCTAATTGCCACCTTGCTGTCGCCGAAGACGAGCCGTTGCGCAGCCAGCGCTATATCTTGGCGCACTGGCCGTGCAAACACGACACTTCCATCCTTTAGCGTCACCCGTGGCGATCCATACTGCACGCCATCCTTGCTCATGGTTTCCCACCGCGCGGCACTAGGCCGCAGTTGCGGATCGAATGTGACACGTGCGCCTACTACTACCCCTCCGCCGCCGCGACCGCCACCAATGGAGCGCATGCTAATAAACGATCTGCTTGCAGGGCCGGGCCGGCCGTCAGCGTGAGGAATCGTATGCAGATTGTTGACACGCTCGTTATAGCTGGGAGCACCACCGCCACCTCCGCCACCGCCGCCTCCGCCACCGCCACCGCCACCGCCACCGGCCTCCGCTGGCGCGGTACTGTCGATGACGCTGCCACTGCCGGTCGCGCCGCCCCCACTGCGCCCAGCCATGGAGGTTGCGCTTCCTGCTCCCAGAGTATCAGGCCTGGGCTGAGCAGCGTCGACAAACGCGCTCACTACAATCTGATTGACGAGCCGTTCTTCCGCAATCAGCGCCTGCCTTTGCCCCGAAGACAAAGGCGCGCCATCGCGCCATCGCGCCTTAGTGATATCTGGCTCGCCGCTGCGTACTGCATCGGGAAACATTGCGAGCACTTCTTCATGACGGATCGCGCGTCCCCCGTGCTTGATTAGCGATGCCATTACTTCACGATAGCGTTCGGCGGGCGGCGGCTCCGCCTGGCGAATCGCAGCGGCTAGCAGGTCGTCAACCGAACGGCTTGAACGTTCCAGTTTCAAAGCATCGGCTGGGCGCAAGCGTAAGGTGCCGGTGAGAAGCGCCTGCACGCCCCCAGGATGGGCAATTGCGTACTTTGCCAGCGGTATCAGAAGTGTCTGCGCCTTGGCAGGTAAGCGCGCGATGGCGTTCTCAGCGCTGCCGCTGACACGATTAAAGGCGAACTTGCGCGCTGGTGGGGCAGTGATCGGGCCCGGTGGCGCGTTTTTAAAAAGGTATGCTAGTTGTGGCTCATAGCGAATCGCGGCGACATGGTTGGCTGCCATGCCTTTGGCGACCGTTTCCAGCAGTTCAACCGCCGCTCCCGGTTTAACCTCCTCTGCCTGCAGAGCGGCCCAGGCCAGCGCATTGGCCGGTGTGCTTTTCATTGCGAGCTGCGCTGTCTTTTTATCGTCAAGAAATCCGGTCAGGCGCAGTTCCTCCAGAATAGCGGAACGGGACAGTGAAATCGCCTTGGCCTGCTCTTCTATCTGATGACGCAGCTGCGGCGTGATATCGGCGTACGCAGCTCCTTGCCAGGCCAGCAGGAAGCTAGCAGCTAGTCCAATTAATAATCGCCGCATATCATGCCTCGCCGCTCAGTTTTCGTAGCAAAAGTTGAATATCCTGGCCGGCGGCATTGACTGCCTGCTGGGGTGCGCACAAAAGCAGGGCAGCGAGCATGCGTGGCCCTTTTAGTGCCGCCAGTTGAAACATTGCGTACACAATTTCTGGTGAAGGGTTGTTTTCCGGCGGCAGGTCTGCCGGTAAAACAGCGATCAGGCGCGGCTTTGACTTGTATTGAGGATCGGCGGTAACGACTAGGCGCGCCGCTGTAGCGACTAATAAATGCAGGTGCATGCCGCGCAGCGCGTCACCGTAGCTGGAAATGATATCGCCTGAAACCGCAGACAAGTTCAGACCGGGCCCGTAAGCAATTGCCTGGATGAATGCAACCTTTTCCGCCTCCGTTGCAAGCAAAATCAATTCCTGCAGGGCCTGCAGACTGGTTAGGCCGGGGTGCTGAGTCGCTGTGGCGCCAGTTGCTTGGAGGGCCGGCGGAGTGATCGTGACAGGCTCCACATGTGCGGCTTCTGCTCCCTGTGTCGATTCCACAATTTTCTGTATAAAAGAAAGCAGTACTCGATGCTGTAGCGCATTCTGACCGCTTGGCTTGGAAATTGAAAAGTGATCGGACGCTGGAATCTTGAGCGGATCGGGAAACAAACCGCCTGCCGAAAGCGGGTTGACGATTGCTTTACTAAATAAACCGGGCACCGGAAAGATTGACTTGTCCTCGACCAGTTCGCGTCCACGAATATGCCGGGCCTGGACAATGCCCGCGAAGTCGCTGTTAAGGCTGGTCAGCCAAGGATTGGTCTGGCTTACACGCAGCGCATCGACTTGCGCATGCCCGAGCAGCTTGCCGATTGGCGCCAGCCAATTGGCGAAGTCGGAGCCTTGGGTTGGTGAGGCCACCAGAAAGAAGCTGAAATCCGTATTTGGATATTCGTAGTGGCGTCGTACCAGGAAACGACGCGCCACAATGCCCCCCATGCTGTGGCAGACAAACACAATGTGTCGAAAGCGTGCAAGGCCGTCGAGGTCGAACAGTGTCTGAAGCACGTCAGCGGCATTATCTATGCTGTAGCTGCCTGAACCGAGCGAGGTATTGTACGCGTATGTGTAGATGGCAACAGGCGCATCGCCCAGCGCGTCGTTCAATAGATCCGGCCAATTGTTGCCGTGCTCGTTGCGCCACCCGGCTTCCGAGGACGACAGCACGCCATGGACGAACACCACAGCAATTTCCTTGTCTTGTGGCTCGTTGACCCAAATCCCATGCATGGAATCCTCCGTTGCAAATAGCACGGTGCGAGACGAGGTGAAACGGGCCGATCGCACCACTCGGCGAGTCAGCGTCTACCAAAATCTTACTAGGATGTCTTTACATTGATATTACCGCTGGTGGCCTCGTTGCGCTTAGTCTTTTGAGACATTTTTTGATATTGTTTAAATTCTCTACACTCGTACATGGTGTGCAGATTGGTCTGATATCAGAGGAACGAGCAACCGCTCTCTAACCAGCAGCGATAACTAGTCAGTCAACGTACAGCAAGCGACGCGCTGGCTGTACGTTGCGACCAGGCGACGGACGATGCTTCAATGCATGAGTTCTACAATGGTATAAGGACGATCAAGGATCAGTAGTGAATGCGAGCTGAAGTCTCCATTCCAATGGATCGGCCCACCGATTCGATCTGATCACGAGAATTGAAGCTGCATACGATGCTTCTAGACGTACGTCTTCGATCCATGACAGCTCTTGCTGTTCAAACTTCATGTCTTGTTTCATAACCCTAGCTTCACCGTTTACGTAACCTTCTAGTGAGACGTACGACCAGCGCTCATCGAATTCTCCAGCGTCCTGACCCATGTTATTTTTGGGACCATCGTCATTACGTGTCGCCTTTACTTTGTAGTAGCACACAACGTGCAAGATACCGCCCTTCGCCGCAGGTGCCACATACAGAGCATGCCAAATATCGCCATGTCCAACCAGCGGACGACCTTGAACTAGAATGTCTTCCATCGCTTTCTCCTTTGTGGCCCTTAGACCGCGAAGACCCCTATAAAGTGCTCTTTTCCGCTCAGATAAGCACGGTTATGTCTTGCTTGTTTTCGCCTAAAAAACAGGGAACAGACTACACAGCCTCGATATCGATTGGTCTTTGAAAATCTAAAATGCGTCTAACCGAAGTGTCCGTGACGATGGAGTAGGCCAGTTCTAATTATTTCGTAGCATTCACTTCTGTTGCATCCTATTCGACTTTGACAGCAAAAATCAGCAGATGGCGACTACCATGGCTATTGCTCGCCTGACGAAACCGCCGGTACAACCGCCTCCACATCGGTGAACTTCGGCGAAAGACTCTTAACGATCACGCTCGGCACTCCGTCCAAGTGGGACGCGTCGATTTCGGATGGAGCGGAAGGCGACACCTCTCGTTTCAGTTCTGCGTCCAACCCGCGCTTTTCCGCCCTGGTCTCCCGCATCTCAAAGGTCTTGATCGTCCAGTACGCAGCGAACGACCACACAGCAAACGTCTCCAACCAAAAGATTAGCGTCTTGAACTGTGAGCCTGGCTCAAGTACGAGCGAAAGCGCCACCGCGGCTAGCGGGGACGCGATCATTGCCAGCCCAGTGCAGCGATAGCCCCGCGCATACCGCGCTCGCTTCGCTGACGGTAGGAGGGGCAACGTATCGTGCGAGCGAAAGAGGCTGACGTACGCTATACAAAAGAAGAAGATCACCGCCGAGGTTCCGTGCAATACGGAGACAAGCCCGCGGTCGCTAGACACGGCTGCAGTCGGGATGAGAGCGACAAATAGCGCAAACACACCTGCTAGGTTCAGCGCCACATTCTCCTTATTGCTGAAGCCCTTGTAGAGGTAAAGGCACGTACCAGCGGCAAATAGTCCTCCGACGAAAAGGTCTCGGGTAGTGAAATATGAGAGCCGACCTTTCGTATGGTAGTACTGACTGATCGAGGGTTCTAGCCACACATGGTGCAAGATAACGCCAGCAAACAGCACGACAATGGGTAACATGATCCCGACCACAGCAAGCCCTACACGAAGCCCGTAATAGGTCCCTAGCATGTGTTCCTGCAACTCGACGGCGTTCTTGCGGTCCATATCATTCACCTCGTAGAATTTTGCGGTAAGCGATCAAGCAACGGTGTGAGCATATAGCCCACCTGCCCGATCAAATTTGCCACAGCGGATTGTCAGCAAACATCTCCTTCCGGAACCGTGGCGTGAACTGACGCACGATCGACGCTGAATGCTGGTCAGCGCATTGCAGCACGTAGACGAAGTCTTTGTATTGATCAATGTCATGTCGCAGCTAGGTCGCCAATACGCTTTGCACAATGCCGATATGCTTGAAGCCAAGCTCCGTCTAGCTGAACAACCGGTTCTTTTCCCCTACGGGGATAGATGCGAGGCACGCTTGAGGTGGTTCGTATCGATCACGCCTCCGGGTCATCCGGGTAGTGGGCTGCTCGGCAGGAATTCCTGCTTGTCGAATTGCGGGTTGGTCTAGGCGAAGAGGCGCTCCAGCACAGGCTTCGACTGTTCGTCTCAGTGGCAAGCTTGGTTTGTCCCGTCAGGCTACCGCCGCAGTTCCACTGCTCGACCTCGTATAGAAGGCTATTGCGTCCACCTTCTATCGGCTGAGCCGGCTCGATATCCGTGGCATCAAATATTTACGGCGAGGAGGTGTCTAGCACTGCGCATGTGCGTGTACATATGCGTGATCTTCGTATCCTTCGCTTAGTGTGCATAGTCGCTGTATCCGTTGCTCCGCAAGACACCTCCACTCAGCCGCTGCAAACACGCGCCGTTGCGAGGTGCTTTGCCACCCTGCTGGGCTAATACCGAAAGCAGATCTACGCGCACTACGCTGTTGAGCTTTTGACCGTCACTGAGCAACAGCATGAAGTTGGCCTCGACAGGACGGTCAACGATCGCTCTCGCTTGTACAAACTAGTTGACCAGTCTTGTCATAGTCGAGTTCTTTAGAAGTAACAAGCACTTCCGTTTTGGCACCGATGCACTTACCGTCTACGTCCGCTTCTGGCCGAAGACGGCCGTTCAGCTCAGCATAGCATGTGGCTAGTGGTGAAAACTCGCGAACTGTCACGAGGGACCAGAACCGACCCAAAACGGCCCTACTGACGTCGTAAGATTTTATGTTCGCCTACTCCCACACCAATCGGGTGGATGGCCACACGAGCAGAAAAATCTGACGCAACCACCTGCACGGCCATACGATCGTCGCCGTTCCTATGCTCCTGGATCAGTTGAAAAGCGGCCGCTTTTGGAACATATGAGCTTTTCTTTGCGTTCGCGTAGACGAAAACCCCGTCGGTAGCAATGTAGTCGCTGAGCAGGCTGTCCACCAGGTCGCGATCCAGAGCGTCGTTTCTCACTAGATGTCGATACCCATCAGCTTTTGAAACACCGAAGGGACAGAGCCTTCTCATCAACGAATGAATCTCGCGTGGTGTCATGTGTTGCGTCCGAAAGGTCTTGATTGTAGGTCCGCTCTTGGCCGAAAGCGGTCTCAATACCACCGAGCCTCGACCGGATACCCAGTGCATATTCGGCTCGCAGAAACCCCCGCGCGGGCTCAGCACTCTCACTGGTGTGCGTTGCTAGTCCATGCCCCTGAGGGGCGCCATATATCTCGGTTTGCTACAAATCTGAGCGTCCACGGGAACACGCCACTCCTACCCCGTACCAGCAACCCTCGGTTGCCGCAGGATTGAAGGACTCCCAGGGGCGGTTACCACAGATTTCTGGGCTTGTTGCAGCAATAGGTGCACGACAGGCCTTAAAAAAGGGGCAGGCCCGACTAACAGCCGGAGGCGTCTTGGAAAATCTTCCGGTAACGATATGGGCATCTGTGAGATGGAATAGCGCTTGCGCTGCTCCGATTTCTTGGGCCAGATCGGGCGAAACTTCAGTCTCTGAAAAGTACAGCAACTCCTGTGAATCCGTGCAGGCATCAATCTCCTGCACGACGGGGCAAGTTGGCAGCGAACGGAGCATCTCAACGATGGGCCCCAAGTTCGGAGCGGCTTCCACAGGGCCAAGTTCAAAGAACTCGTCTCCTAGCCTCCTGTTGAACAAGTCGCGTGCCCAACCGGCCATCCGTTGCAGGCCGCGCCCGGCGTGGCCACGCATCGCAAAGGGTTCAACCTCTCGCTGCAAACTATCTTCGAGAATGCGCTTGACAGCCGAGTGGAAAAAGTCCTTGCTGCTTGACAAAAAGGAACCGATGAGACTGGCTTCATCAGCCCTAGGACCCGCAATTTTGCAGGCTTCAGCGAGTTGCACGAGCGCGTCGCCGGGGTCTGTGCTTTGAAGAGCAAGAACACATATACGGCAAAAAAATCTGCTGGTCGGACTGAAGCCGGCAATACCCTCGAATACGGCTCTAGCCGTTAGGTATGGGTAGGCAGGAACCTGCTTTCGTATCTCATCCGAAGAGGCCCCGGATTGCCCGTACAGTAGACACTCTGCCTCGACCGCACACCCCTCCATCAGAACATCGCCACCAAGTTTGACCTCGATACTCGCTAGTCCTGTTCCAAGTCCGCTTGTATCGAAGACGGCGCTGACGCCATGAGCCTCAATTGTCTGAGGGCCAATTGTCAGCTGGAAGTTGCTGCGCTGAATCCGCACGAAGGGCGGGTGTGACTTTGCCCGACGAAGCGTGTTCAATGCATCCTGTCCAACACTACCGCGGAGGTGTTGCCGCCATTCCAACACACTATGTGCCTCTTTCTGCGCATCAGCTGAAAGAACGGGCTCTCCGTGAGACTTCCCCTCTCTGTCGACTGTATTGCAATAAAGGCGAACTAGGCGCAGCTGCACGAAGAAGTCGTAGAGCCCAACGACGGTCGAATAGTTGTGGGTGAAGTGCAAATACTCGTGCAGGAACACTGCAAGCCGATGCAGCGTCGGCTCGTTTTGCGGGTGCCAGAATGACGCGTCGCGGCCAAGTCGGATAAGGGAGTGGTTTCGAGCGTAACTACCCAGCGTGATTCCACGGAGGTACTCCGAGAATTCAGCCTCTTCTGTGCCCGGTCGGGGTTGCGCTACTGCGCGTACTTCAATGGTCATGAACTTCCTCCGTGGATTGCGCCTTGCGTTGCGGCGCCCGATTACACGCCAAGGATACCGGAAGGTGTTGCTCAATTCACCCGTTGCGTATGGTGAAGCTTTGTCCACCTGCTTTGGATCGTGCAAGGTTCCCGTCGTGCCGTTCCTAGGGCGCCGTACGACTTCGATGTGGATGTGGTGTAGTTGCTCGATGTCGCGAGCGCAATTGCCGTCAAGGCGAGCCCCGCCGGTCGTAACGAGGGCTGCGCCAACTCGAACGAGCCGGTAGTCGCTTACGGCGCCACGATGCGCGAGCGCGAGATCGTTGATTGGACGGCGCGCAGGAGCCAGCCTGATGCGCGGTCAAGTCTCGACCATATCTTCGGCTTCTGTGTCGATTTCACCGGGCGCGATGCTGAGCCGCAGTATGTCGCGTTGGGCTTAGGATGCTGCACGGCTTCCGCCAGGATGAGAACTCGCCAGCGCCGTGCACGCCTTGGAATGAGCGGTGCGTGCTGTTCGACGGAGACCGCAAGAACCAGGCAACGCGGCGCGAGCTCGTAATGCAGTGGCGACGGAGCGGTAGCGCTCAAATCATTTCATCGATCGATGAAGAAATCGCTTGATGTTCTTTCATCGATCGATTAAGCTAGCCCCACACGTTCGGTAAAGCGTGCTTAAGCAAAAAGGAGACAGATGGAAATTAGACAGCATCCTGAATTCCAGAAATTCTTCGCTGGCGTTAAGGATGAAGTAACAAAACGCATGTTTCTTGAAAGAATAAAGAGGCTTGCAGCAGGTAACTCCGGTGACGTTGGAACAGTAGGTGAGGGAGTAACAAAGGTCAGAATCCATTATGGACCTGGCTGGCGACTTTACTACATACAGTCCGATGCAGGAATCATAGTACTACTAACCGGTGGAACGAAGAGGCGGCAGCGACAAGACATCGAAGTTGCCAAGAAGTTGGCCCGAGAAATCAGGCAGTAAGCAGAGCCGGGGAGAAATCCCCGGCATTACCGACAGAGAAATGCTATGACAACTAAAAGTGATGACGACAAGATCGAGTTCGACCCGGACAAGATTGCGGCGCTACCTGTATTCGATATCGCAGAGCACTTAGACTCGCCGGAGATGATAGCGAGCTATCTAAGCACGTTCTTTGCGGAGGGAGATATTCGAATGATTATGTCTGCTTTGGAGGATGCCTCTCGTAGTAAAGGGATGGCCCAAGTAGCAGAGGGCGCAGGGTTGGCCACACCAGCGTTGTACAAAGCACTCAAAGGGACACAGCCTAGACTTGAGACAATCATAGGAGTACTTAGGTCATTAGGGTTATGTTTGGTAGTTCAGCCAGTCGGTACTGTGAACAACTGTGTCAGTGATGCCTAAAAAGTCTGTCTCCTTTTTGCGTAAACACACCTTACCGAACGTGTGAGTTTTACTAAGCCCCCAACCTTTGGGGGTTTTTTTTATGTTGGTAGTACTATCAGTGTAGCTAACGTTCGCAATAGCTCCATTAAGAGTGAAGTTAGCTATAGTAATAAAAGCTAAGATGGTCAAGTAACTACTTTTTGGTTGCCGTAGCTATAGAGGTAGCACGTAGGAAACTCTGTCAGTGATGCCTAAAAAGTCTGTCTCCTTTTTGCCTAAACACGCCTTACCGAACGTGTGAGTCTTACTAAGCCCCCAACCTTTGGGGGCTTTTTTATGTTGGTAGTAATATCAGCGTAGCTAACGTTAGCAATAGCTCAATTAAGATTGAAGTTAGCTATAGTAAGAAAAGCTAAGATGGTCAAGTAACTACTTTCTAGCTACCGTAGCTATAGAGGTAGCACGTAGGTTGCTAGGGCCACTAACTTTTTAGCGTTGCCTAGCGGGTGTAGGCGAAATCAACAGTCACGGTAAGGGCAATGACCAGGCCCATCGTGTCAACGACGAGGTTTCGCTTTCGACCTTTGACCTCCTTGGCTGCATCGAAACCACTCTCGCCACCCTGCGGCGAAGCACGATTGGACTGAGCGTCGATGACAGCCGCTGTTGGCTCATTCGACCGCCCGATGCGTGAACGCCATTGCTCGCGCAACCGATCCTGCATCTGCTCGAACACGCCTGCCGCGGCTCAACGCGCGAAGGCTTTATAAACGGCTTGCCAAGGTGGGAACGTCGTAGACGCAGCCTGTGCGCAACACGTACGAGCAGGCGTTGACCAGCTCTCGCCGGCTGTAATGCACAGGTGCGCCTCGCTGACCTGGGGCGCGCTCGAACAGATCAGCGATCAACTCCCTTTCGGTGTCAGTCAAATTGGTACTGTACGGAGGCACGTCTTCGCGCTGATGCGCTGCGGTATAGCCGTAGCGTTTGGCCGCTTTGGGCGCAGTTGCGTACACTGGTCGTGTTGGCTTGAGCCGTACGATGCCTTGTGCACGAAAAGCACGGCGGACAGTGGCATCACATATGCGTACGCCGCAGCGGTGGTACAGCTCAGCGGCAATCTCTTGCAAACTGGCCTGCGCGCGCTCGGCCACAACGTCGAGCGAGGCCGAGAGATGCTCAGGCTTTAATGCAGGCGGCCTGCCGCCGCGATTGGCCAGTGGCAGAGAATCCGGTGGATGTTTCCTTGCCATGGCATCCTTCTGCAATATCTCGACAGCATGCCACAGTAGCGTTATTGATCTCGTCTGCGCGCTGTAAGTGAACGGCCGGTTGATGGCTCGGAGACCAGAGTAGGCGCGATCGCAAACTGACGTAGCTACCTAATCAGGGGCAGATATCCGCGTTGCATCGACCGACAGCTTACGCATGTCGAGGCGCCATTTGAAGACTTCGGGACGGGCAGGCGGTGACGGTGGCTTGACTCACACCAACCGCGTCTCCACGAAAGCCTGGGCGGTTCAGTCGACACAGGTTTCTCGACAACGTCAGGGTAGCATTGCAACCCGTCACTACTTACTTAGCATAAATCTCGGCACAGCGAATCTATTGCACTTGTTACGGTATCATAGTGGGTAATATAGGCACATTCGGACTGTTCTCGGTGTTAATGGCACATCGCTGCAGCGATTGAGAGGAAAGGTAAGGGGATAGGGTGAGGACCGCATTCGTAACAACCAGCATTCGACCATTCAAGAAAATCTTTGTCGTAAAGCCCGACGATATAACTGCTTTTGAAACTATTTTCGATGCACTTGCTGACGAAGTTGATCAGATTTGCAACTTAATAATTCCCCTCGACGGCTATTTTTACCTCGATAGTACAAAAGAGTTTATCAGGCGCTGCGATCCAGACATACTGTTCAACCTAACTGATGAAAGTGATGCTGAACTAGAGGAGCGCTTTCAAGTCAAGACAGTTAGGCCCGACTCCAATGTCTGGAGGCTATCGAAGTTCGGTACGAATCTTATGTCTTTCTCTGCAACTCCGCTCTGGTCGAATAAGTTTGGCGCAACTACTCCGACTTCAGTTTTTGCTACCAAGCAGTTGTTAAATACGCCAGAGTCGCTTCTGTGTGGCGTCAATTTTGGTTGCGTGCCTGACGTGAAAGAACTTCACTTAGAGGCCAGTATTTTTACGGATGTCTCAATCGCTGACACTCCGGAAGTCTCGGAATTAGGTGAGAGCATCTTTGACCGTGAGAAGAAATTCTGCCATTTGACCACGCATATCGGGTTTGGAGGAGGGGGAGGCAGCAGCGTCTGGGAAACAGATTATAATCCGGCTGGCTATTTTCAACAGGGAATATCAGTCTTTGTCGGTAGCAGCACAAACCTTGCTTTCTTGTACTACTTTTGGAATACTAGAGCTTACAACCCTTTTTCTAACTTGGTATGGATTCCTACTGAACTGCTAAACGTCTTACGGGATGTGATCTCTGCTCAAGAGGATGTGAAATTTTATGTTGTAGAGAACGAGAGCAAGGTCCTCGTTGAGGAATTATTCGAAGCCCCAAGCATAGTGAATGTAGAAAGATATTACTTCTCTGGAGTGAAAACACGATGGCAGTGTTTCGACCACTCTCAAACTGTACAGGTTTCGGGTGATCTTTGCTATGTACAGCATCCGGTCGAGAAAACCTTTTCAGATATAGGGATAGGTGCTTTTGTCATTGAGGTTCAAGGAATTGCAGAATGTGCATATCCAGTTAGAGCTACTTTTTGGGATCTATATCACCCCAAAATAGATCCTAATTGGGCTATATTCCAAGAGCGATTCAAGCGAATTGGTCAGAGAGGACTGGCCGCGTATTCGCTGAATATCTCTTTTGATAACGCTCCGGTTGAGGTTGAGTTTCCGCTGCCCAGTTTTAGGCAAGTCATGCATCACCTGTTTATGAGTAAGGGCATTGAAATTCAGGAGACCCCGAAGTCTCGTTTGCTGTCACAACTAGTCAACTTGGTTGGTGGGCTAGAGAATGCAGATGAAATTTGCCAAAAACACATATTTGACTTGATATATTCGTCAAGCCCGACCGTAAAAACTGACCTGGCGTTAAGAAAGATGTTCCCTAATCCCAAGGGAAATGATCATGAGTTGAAGGTCGAGGCGGTTAGCAAAGCGGTCGAGAATGGAACCGTCGAAGTTTCTGCGGTATTCGCGACAGCGGAAGATCTATACACTAAGGCAAAAGAAAAAAGCGACTCCTTAAAAAAGTCGAGTTTCTTCTCAACTCTCCAGACGTTATATGACAATAGAGTTTTTTTGAGAGGGAAGCACTTCGATTGTCCGATGTGTGCAAGTAAAGTATGGCTCCCCCTAGAGCGGCTCTCCGCATCCAACTATTGCCCCGATTGCGGTAACCTGATAAGTATCCCAGTGCACAGCAATGGCGCGGTGGATAAGGATAAGTATCGCTTGAATCAACTGCTTGTAAGGGCGATAGATCAGGGCCAGTTGTCGACACTATTACTTCTAAATCTCTTAAACAAACAGTCTTTCAGAATCTTCGATTTTATTACCAACGTGGAAATGCTGCGTGCGAACAAGGTTTTTTCTGACGCAGATATACTATTTAGAGTGGGAAAAAAACTCGGAATAGCAGAGTGCAAATCGTCGCGAAATTTTCCGACGGAACAGATCGATTCCATGATCGAAGTTATAACAACCTTGAATCTGGACTTTGGTATATTTTCGTGCCTACTGCCTGCGGATTCTGCTGATTTGGCTGAATCTATTGAGTACATGCTTAGCAAAAACCTGAATTTTCCAATTCTAATAATTACAAAAGAGGCGCTATTTGGGCCGTCGGAAGTGAGTCTATATCGTTACCTAGAGGTTTCAATTTCTGGAAAGTTCCGCGTCGGGCCCGTCGTTGTGCAACTCAGCCAAAGACTCGGCGCCTGACTGCGCGGATATGATCCGAGCTCTTCGACGTAGGCCGTTGATTTCAGGGAGCATTCTTTTATTAATGAGCCTTTGCTGAAAAGCTTGTGGGCAATTTTTTGTTAAAAATTTCTTTCAGATCGCCGCGCCACTCAATTCTTGTCTTTTCGCTGCAGGTGGGACTTAAATTTTGGAGCGGCGCCGTCAACATAAACTAGGCCCAAACTCTCTATATTGAGAAAAACGTTTGCTGGCCGCTACCCGCCGTCGAACGTCCATTTCCGATCGGTTACAAACCCACTAAAGCCGTCTGTTCCTGGCTTCAGTGCGGCTTTTATAGATCAATCAGCTTCCTTGTCTGCAATGAGCAAATGATCTGCAAATAACCTCTCTGCAATCTTCTTGAGCTTGTCGTGGTTCCATAGCCTGGCTAGGTCAGGATTCGCCTCGATAAATTGGCCGTTACTGTTTTGCAGCTTGCGTAATTCGGCGGAGCAACTCAACAGGGCACGCGCGTTCGCAATCGCTTTTTCGCCATGCTCGCTCCAAAGTCGTTCGTTCTGCACGCGATTCGCGCTGTCGCACCCTGTTGGATACTGATAGCCGGACCAGAACATATCGTTACCATCACTGTCCAGAACTGTGCGCAGCGCGAGAGGGCAACCCCAACGTAAGATTAACTGCCGGCCGATTTCCCCAACCACAAGCTCAGCGAAATCCTCATTGCGAGCGCGGGCGCCGTCGCGATGGCCCATGAATGGGTTAGCCGATAGTTTAATTGGGACCAAGGCCGTCGTGCCGTCGAGCCCAACGAAAATACCGACATACGTGCCCACCTCTGGGCGATCTCTTTCCTGCAGATATCTGCGGTGTTCTTCCCGCGCGAAAGATCGCGACAGCTCATCGCCAATATCACGAACCCGCCGTCCTACTCCAATGTCATCGTCCTCGCCAGGCCATTCGCTTCCGCGCGAACTGTAATAGGCATCGTTATTTGGGTTCAGCTGGTTCGAGCGATTATCGCGGTCGGATTTGGCGGACATTGAGAACTTTTTGAAAGAGGGAGCAGTGGGACGAACGGCACGCCGAGTCTGTAATAAGGGGCATCGAATGCGCGACTGCCTCTGTCATCGCTACTTGGTTCCCGGCCAGTGTACGCTGCGTATTGCACTAAATCAACTAACGCGATCGCCGCTGGGACGAACCGCCCGCGGGTATCTCCTACATACTTGAGCGTAAATGTCGGTACCCTCTGTGCAATAGGGTCATGCAACTAACTCTAGGTTCGCTTGCTATCTCAATGTTTGTATTGTCGAATCTTCGAACGCGTCGAAACCAGTCGTGTCTCTCTCCGAAATGAATTCGTACACTGCTTCTGTCAAGATTTCTGGATCGTTGCCCTCAAGGTAGCGAACGTAAAGGTTTCCCAGATCTGGACGGTCTGAAAAGTACTCCAACACTTTTTTACGCACAGTTTCAAAAGGTGGTCCAGGAAGGCCTTTACCCTCAGGCGTCTTAAATCGTTGTTCATAGCTGAACAAGATAGTTGCCAGAAAGCCATCAATGCTCTTTCCTTGAACAAAATCCTTCATAGATGGCTCCTTCGACTGTACTTCACGGCAGTAGCGTCTGATGGCTTGCTCTGCTGTATCCGCCATGACATAGACAGGCGGCACTTCGAGGGCGCAGTCTTCCGATAGCACTAAATAACGTTTCATCAACTTCTCCTCGTAGGGTCTTTGGGCAAGTCGGCCTGCTCGGCCGGCGGCACTTAGTTTGCACCGTTAAAAAAACTTGATCGCCCGCTCAAATGAACACTATAGATTGTAGTCCTAAAGTGTTCGCCGTGAGTACATCGTGCCTTTGTTACGGAGGCATCTGGTGGAACTACTTGGACGATTCGGTGTTGGTTTGAGGGCGGCTCGGAAGAGCCGAGGGCTAACTCAGGAAGACTTTTCGACTGTGTCGAGTCGAACGTATCTGAGCAGTCTTGAGCGAGGTATCAAGTCGCCAACAATCTCGAAGATCGAGGATTTGGCGACAATAATTGGGGTCCATCCGGTTACCCTACTAGCGTTGGCCTACCTTCCTTCAACAGTTGACGGCAGAAGCGAGATGTGTTCACAGATTTCTGCTGAAATCCATTCGCTATTGCAAGACATGCCGGCGAATGAAGATAGCTGAAACCGTCAGGCGATTTAACTTGCGTTGCGGGCGATGAACCCAATCGCTGAGTCCCTGAGACGCAGGTAATCGACCAAGCATCAATCGGTCGATTACGTAGGCCAATCGATCAGCCAGATACCAAGATGACGGATCTTTTGCCAAAGAGTGATGCGATGGCTCGCCACTGCTATCGAAGCGGCACGCGGCTCAACTGTCCGCCACGAAATAAACTTGATAGAATACAAAGACTCCGCGGCCCCCGAGTGATGATAAAAAATCAATAATGCAGAATATTGACGAGAATGTCGACACGGTCCGTGCTTCGCGCGCGGGCCACACCTTCCATGAGAGATGGGCGGCAAGGCGTGCGTTGCAGCTGGTTTTCCCGAATGACGATTTATTTGCGATAGCCGTTGAGGGAATATCATCGACCGAAACCGCGAGCCCAGGAGTGCGCGCCGAGGAAGTCGCGGACTTGGTCCTCTACTATGGCTGCGGGGATAACTTCCGCACTTCTGAGCGCCTCGAGACGGTGCAGTTTAAGTACAAGCTTCGCGAAGAAGCTGTCACCGCCGCATACCTCAAGAAGACAATCGAGAAATTCTGCGACACGATTTTGGGGTATGAAAAGGAGTTCTCGTCCGCCGAGGTCGACAACAAGGTATCGTTTGTCTTCGTAACAAATGCAGAATTCAAGGAAAGTCTTTGGGATGCAACAGAGTCCCTGCTCAAGGGCACTACGCCTTCAGACGCTGACGCAGCCACCCAGGTTCGTAACCTAAAGAAGTGGTGTGCAGACCGCGGCTTATCTGACGCAGGCCGTCTTTTTTCCAGAATTGTATTTCGAGCTGGTGAGAAGAGCCTTGCGGGTCAAGACAAGGCACTCCGGCGTACACTTACCGACTGGTCAACGGGCGCCGACGCGGAGGCTAGGCTTCGGCTCCACGGCCTTCAAGACCTCATACTTAGGAAGGCTGGCCCAAGCGGCCAAGGAAAGAACTTGATCCGCCGTGAGGACGTCTTAGACGCGCTTGATTGCGAACCAAGCGACCTTTTTCCGGCCGATACCCGCTTCATCGACGTCGGTGCGATCGTTGAGCGAGCTGAGCTTTCGTCAGTCGGCCAGCTGGTCAAGGCGTCAGAACTGCCCATCTTCGTCCACGCGGATGGTGGGGTGGGCAAAACTGTGTTTGTCCAAAGCCTCGCATCGAGGATGGAAAACGAATTTGAGGTCGTCGTTTTTGACTGCTTCGGAGGTGGTTCCTACCGTTCGGACAATCACTCGCGACATCTCCCCAGGATTGGACTCGTACAGATCGTTAACGAGCTCGCCTCACGGACGCTTTGCGATCCGATGCTGCCAGGCGGCGATGATGGCCGCAAGATCATCAAGGCGGCGCTTAAACGTTTTGAGCAAGCGGCTCGGGCGATCAAAGCTCAATCGAAAAAGCTCGGCTTGCTTATCATCGTCGACGCTGCTGATAACGCTCAACTCGAAGCTGACCACCGCCACGAAGAGGCATTTCCAAAGCTCCTTCTCTCGGCTATTGGCGAAGATCCGATCGACAGTGTAAGGTTGCTGTTTACGGCGCGCACGCACCGCAAGGACAAAGTTATCGGGCGCACCACGGTGGAAACGGTCGAGTTGGGGCCGTTCAACGACGCCGAGGCCCGCAACTTTTTGAAAAATCGTGTTCCAAGTGCTTCTGGCGTGGAGATAGCCACCGCCTTGGTGCGGTCAGGACGAAACGCGCGTGTCCTCGCCTACCTCGTCCAGACCTGGGAGACGAATGTCCTCGGCAAAACTTCTGCAGCCCCTATGACGGTTGTCGAAATCATCGCGCAACGTTGCACGAAGATCGTTTCGGATCTTCACGTTGCCGGATGGGCAGATTCAGAAATAATTGAGTTCTTCGTTGCGTTGTCACTCCTTCCGCCACCAATTCCTCTTGCCGAACTGTCAAACGCACTAGGGTGGTCCGTGGCTCAGGTAAATACCGCAGCGTCGGATTTGGCTCCATTGCTAGAGATCGCCTCGCACGGCGCGATCTTTAGGGACGAACCCACGGAAACATATTTTCGTGAAAGATATTCAAAGCAATCCGAGGCTCAAAGAGCCATTGCCGACCGCCTTATGGCCTCACAGGCAACCTCGGCATATGCTGCAGAAGCTCTGCCACACTTTCTAGTCGTGATCCAAGACAGCAACCGAGCGTTCGTGCTCGCCGATTCCCCTAATTTCCCAACAACAGTGCAGTCCCAATTCGGCCGCCGCCGGCTAATGCTTACTCGACTTCGCGCAGCCTTTCGCTTGGCGGTCGCAGAAGATGACTTCGACCGAGTGCTTGGACTCAGCATGCGGCTGGCCCAAGTTGCAACTGCCAACATGCGAGGCGACGAGTTTATTCGGAGCTCGCCTGCTCTCGCGATTGTATTAGGTGACCCTGACTCCTATCGCCGCCTTTTTGCAGATCGAACGGGATGGCGTGGCGCGAGAAGTGCACGGATGACGGTCGCGCATCGGTTTGCTGGCGAGGCGGAGGAAGCACAGATCCAGTGCGAGAGCACCATTCGATGGATCAACTGGCATATCGAGAAGCGTCGTAACGAGCGACGTCGTGACCGCGCCGTCCCAGGAACTAAGGATTACGCGGCCATACTTTTCCAACGCGTCGTAGAGGGGGAGTTTAGTACTGTTGACGGCAACCTCGTTCGCTGGAACCATGGCTTTTCGCTGTCGGTGAGCAATGAACTCGTTCAGCTACTAGATCTGTTCGACCACGCCAATGGTACGACAGTACTGGCGAACTTCGTGTCGTTTGCCGCAGGCAATGAATGTGCGTCGCACGCGCTCAAGTTGCGTCTTCTTTCAAGGGGGCGCTATCTCAGTAGGCAGCAGGTGAAGTCGCTTGCGCAGGCAATTGGAGCCGCCACCCTTTGCGACCATGATGAGGACAGGGCCTCAACTGAACGAGAGCAGGAGAACGATGACGCAATTGTGCAGGCAGCGTTGACTGCGCTCTTCTACAGTTCGCGAGCCGCAGCCGCACGGATCATTCGCCATGCGCCGCTTACCCGGCCGTCGGCATATAACTACGGCGAGCGTTACGGCAACTCGGGTGCATGGCCCGCGATCCTCCGCGCCTGTGTTCGCGCCTGGTCTGCAGGGAGACGGGTTTCGTATCATGACCTGCTGCCGAACGAAATAGCATTAAGTCGGCGTGCAAAGGGTATTTCGACGAAGGCTGAGTTAGCGGCTTCCTTGAGCGAGCTACGTACACCTGTGCGTACTGCCCGAGACAATAAAGGCGTTAAGAGGAAGGTTGGAGCGCGATTTAGTGACCGCGAAGTTGCCGAAATCAGCAATGGAATCGAGAGAGCATTCGACTTGACCCAGCCGATTGAGGAAGCTGTCCTTTCTGGGACAGGCCTGACTAGTAAGACTCTCACTGATTTTATCCACGTGTGGGACAAGCAAATGCGCAAGGGCGCCAACTGGCGGGACGAAAACGCGACTGACTTGCTTAGTCGTACCGTCGGGCTCGGTTGCTTGCGTATCCTGCTGAACCATGCGCCCGACATGTCGGCCGACCAAGCAAAGACATCGATCGGTCTAATTTCCTCCGGACGGTTCTCTGTCCAGCAAAAAATCGACCTGTTGAGTCAGCTAGCGCAGCGGCGGACTCTCTATGAGTTAGCCGGTGAATTCGCGCTTCACATTGCGGAGCAAATTCGCCAGGATTATCACATCGAACAGCGCGGTGATTCCTACCTGAAGCTCGCTGCATCCCTTGTCCCTATGAGCATCGACGAGGCGCGTGAATACTACCGACAGGGTCTGGCACAGTTGGACCAGATGGGCGGGGAGAGTTATCAGCAGATTTACTCATTACTTCATTTCGCAAGCGTCCAGCGAGGTGGCTTCGTAGAACCCGCACTGGCCCAGCGGTTAATGAACCTCTGTCAGACCATTATGGGGGACGAGCCAAGCAAGTTTGGCTGGACGCTGTTCGGACGTGCTGCAGCTAATTCTATAGGCTTTCCCGCCTTGGCCAAGCTTGTGCGTTGGCACGACCAAGATGTTGCGGAGCTATCGTACGGATTGCCGCAACTTGCATGCTTTCTTTCCAAGAATAGGAATCTCGAACCGCGCCGCGCTGCCTTTTTTCTTACGATATGTGAAGAGCACGGCTGGTGGGATTGGCGTGTCGGAGATGGAGTCGCCGATCTATTGGAGCTATCTCAGCCTTCAGATCAAAGGCAGATCTTTCTAAGGGTCCTCGCAAAACTGCATGCGGAGTACCCGTTCGGCGCTTGGCCCTCGCTTTGGGAAAGTCTGTTGCAGGCGGCCAACAAGTACCCGAACGCTATTTTGTCCGAAGAACGGGAAGCGATCGAACGGCTCTGCACGAAGGCTAAGCGTCAGCAGGATAAGTCTAGCAGCCTCAGCGATTCGCAGCCGAGCTTCTTGACCGATCAGGTACAACGGCCGACTAAAGAGGAGATTGATGGAATCATCGAAACCTTCGTCTTTGACTGCGACGCCTCCTCTGCAGCTTCGATTGACCAAGCTCTAGGGAGCATCAAAGCACACGACAAACTTGACCACTCTTCTCGACAGAGCTTCATCGGTGATTTGCGTGATTCATGCCCATATCCTAAGCGTCTGGCTTTTTTGTTCGCAATTTGCGATTCGGTCGAGCTGAATTTTTCTCAATCCTTAGACATACTCGAGGAGTGTGTCGCTATCTGGAGCGGGTCATCCACACACATCGTTGCCAATGCGAGAAAGCTTGTCGAACGATTGTTTGAGTCTAAGGGCGCTGATCTGTTCGAAGGCCGGTACTCTAATGTCGCGCGCGATATACGCAAGCTGTCGGACTTCAGCGGTGACAAACACGTCGTATTGCAGCTCGTCCTGCGGAAGGTTGCCGCGGATGAAGTCGAGCTCGACGGTGATGAATGGCTGCAGCTGGCGACTGTGCTCTGTGAGGTGGCGTCGGACCAGGCTGGTCTTGACGCATTGGAGTTACTGCTGTCGGGGCCGGCGTCTCGCATTGCCGACGAGATCGGGGAGGGACCATTTCGCCCAGAGCAGGCAATTAGGCATGCTGAGGCGGAGTTCATTGCTGACGTTATTTGGCACCTCTTGGGTAATGAAGACGGTTATGTCCGCTGGAAAGTCGCGCGCGGGCTAAACACCCTCGCCGAGTTGGGGCTCAATGATGAGATCGCCCTGCTACTTGACCGCTTCGATCAGAGAGAAATTGAAGCCCTGGCGTCAACAGATCGTAAGCTTGCTTTCCAAAACTCCCAGCAGTGGTTGCTGATGGGGCTGGCGCGAGCCACCCTATATCACGGACAAACCATGGGTGCATTGCGACCTAAGCTGCTGGCCCTCGCTAAACGAAACGACCTGCATCTCATACACAAAGTGCACATCGTTAGGTGCCTGGAAAACATCACGGGCAAGGGCGAAAATCGCGAGGAATTAGCAGCGTTGCGCGATGAAATCAATCATCCAATGCATGGCATCGTTACCTGCGACACCTACGCGCCTGATGCAAAACCGACATCAGGCTTTAGCTTCGACTATGATTTTGCGAAGAGTGAAATCAGTGCTGTAGCCGATCTCTTCAATGTTGCACGGGGCACGGTCGAGGATGCAGTTGCTGCTGAGATTACGCGCCGATGGCCAGAGGCCACCTCGCTAAATTTCTTCTCTGGCCGCGAGCGTTACGAGTGGGACAGGGACGATAGGTACGAGCTTTATCGGGAGCACATTCAAAGGCACGCGTTGCTTAACGCCGCGACTAGCCTCTCAAAAACGTTACCCGTAGTGGTTCGCAGCTATGAAACGGGTGACGGCTCACCTTGGTTGCAATGGCGCGATCGCTACGATGTCACTTTCGACGACGGTACATGGCTGTCGGACCGAAAGGATTCAGTTCCTCAGCAGGCGAAAGAAGATTTGCTAGGCGAAAGGATCGGGCAGCAGGAAACGTTGCAGGATTTACAGATTTTGCTGCGGAAGTTGGGATTCATAGACGTCGCCGCCGATGAGTTGCTTCCACTATATGGCAGCTGGTCTTCTCCTGACGGCGTCACCGTTAGAATTACTTCAGCGCTGACGGAGCGAAAGGGTGCCATCGGTCGCTGCGCTGCATTCGCTAAAAAACCCAGTTATGACTTGTGGCTACCAGCGTTTTGGGACCACGGCTATTACGAAACTCGTCATCGGACGAAAAGCCCTTTCGCTCCATTGATATGGTCCCCTGAGAACCACAGTTTGGGGATCGACGCAGGTGAGGAGCTCGCCGCAAAGACAGCAGGTCAGAGGCCGCGTCTTGGGATCGACATCACGAAGAGCCTTGGGTTAGTAAATGAGCCATACAGTGGTGATTGGCATACGGCTGATGGGAATCTCGCTTTGAAAAGCCAAGTCTGGGGGAGTTGGAAGCCCGACGCTGATCAGCGTCGACATCGTCACCACGACGACGGCGAAATTTTATGGGCGTCACCTAGCTGGGTTGACACGACCTTGTGTCCCCTTAACCGGCTCCTTGTTTTTACGATGACGCTGTGGAAGCACCGATCATCGAGAGACTACGACCCTTCAAGCGGAGTAAAAACAGTCCTTGTTGGCCTTAGATCCGACGACGGAACGCTACGGTTTTGGGAGGCAAAGAAGGCTTCAAAGCAGGACTATTAAAGCCGGCGAGCTCAGCTGATTGTGAATCGCCGCAGCTTTCTAGGTACTCGACAGTCGCTGAAAATATTGCTTTTCGTACCCGACCGGCGACATGTCATTGCTCAAGCTGTGCCGGGGCTTCGGACTGCAGAACATCTCAATATAGTCAGTACATCCTGCCTTGGCTGGTCACGCGTGCCGTATGTCTTCCGCCGAATTCGTTCCGCCTGAGCAGCTGGAAAAAAGCTCTCGGCAACGGTGTGCTCATAACAATTCCCGCGCCGGCTCATGCTCTGCTGCAGGTCATGCTCGTCTAGGAAATCGCGGCAATCGCATCTGCTGAATTGACTGCCTTCGCCCGAATGCTAGCATTCCACCACTACAATGACGCTCAGCGGAGAAGGCCTGCGTGCACTTGCACGGCGAACCGAGAACTGGTCCTCGATTTCTAGGAGCGGTCCGAAAGTAACTCTTGGGTGGGAGATTGCACGTAAGCGTCAAACCAGCACCGTCTAGACACTGAACGGCGCGAGTCGCAAAGTAGTCCCCACTAAATTTTGGTGGGGACTATTTTGGAAAGCGAAGTTGAACACAGCAGGCGCCGGCGGAGCGCGAACTACCCGCTGGAATTCAAACGACAGCTGGCGCAGCAGGCGTGTGATTCGACGGTGAGTGTGTCGCAGCTGGCCCTGCAGCATGGCCTGAACACGAACATGCTGTTTCGCTGGCGGCGCCAGTTGAAGGCCGGGCTGCTCGATCAGGCCAAGTTGGTGCCGGTGACGCTGGCCCAGACTTCACCGATCAGCAAATGTCCGACAGGTAGCGGGCTGATCGAAATTCGCATCGGCGAGGCAGCAGTGCGTATCGAGGGCAGCCCCGATCCAGCAACGCTGACTCTGGTACTAAAGGGACTGCGCGCATGATCGGCCTTCCTGCCGGTACGCGCATCTGGCTGGCTGCCGGCGTCACCGACATGCGCTCGGGATTCAATTGCCTGGCCTCGAAAGTGCAAACGGCCCTCGAAGAAGATCCTTACAGCGGCCACGTATTCGTGTTCCGCGGACGGCGCGGAGACCTGATCAAAGTGCTATGGTGGACCGGCGACGGTCTGTGCCTGCTGTGCAAGCGCCTGGAACGCGGGCGCTTCGTCTGGCCTCAGGCAAACAGCGGCAGCGTCACGCTGACGCATGCGCAGCTGTCGATGCTGCTCGAGGGGATCGACTGGCGCTGGCCGGAGCGCACGTGGCCACCGGAGTCGGCCTTGTAAACCTACCGAGGTCCGCGTAAACTTGGGCACATGCTCAACGGCGCCGACCTGCCCGACGATATCGCTGCCCTGAAAGCCATGCTGCTTGCCAGCGAAGCGCGTGCTGCACGAATCGAGGCGCATGCGGAACAAAGCGAAGCGCAGCTTGCCTATCTGACTGCTGAGCTGTCGAGGCGCACCGCCGAGATCGAGCATTTGAAGCTGGTACTGGCCAAGCTGCGGCGCATGCAGTTCGGACGCAAATCGGAAAAGCTCGACCAGCAGATCGAGCAGCTGGAACTCCAGCTCGAAGACCTCGAGGCGGAAGAGGCTGTGGCCGAGGCGCAAGCCCCAGTGGATGTGCTCCCTCGCAAGAAGGCTGCACGCAAGCCGCTGCCGCCACATCTGCCGCGCGAGGATCGGGTGCTGGTAACAGCTAGCGAAGCCTGCCCGGACTGCGGCGGCAAATTAAAACACCTGGGAGAGGACGTGTCGGAGCAGCTCGAATACGAGCCGGCCAGCTTCCGCGTGATTCGCCATGTGCGTCCCAAGCTAGCGTGCGCCTGCTGCGATACGATCGTGTAGGCTCCGGCGGCCAGCCGCCCCATCGAACGAGGCCTGGCCGGGCCAGGCCTGCTGGCCCATGTGCTGGTGGCGAAATTTGCCGACCACCTGCCGCTGCACCGCCAAAGCGTGATCTACGCCCGCGAAGGCGTGGAGTTCGAGCGCAGTCTGCTGGCCAGCTGGGTCGGTGCCGCCGGCACGCTGCTGCGTCCCTTGGTCGATGCGCTACGCCGCCACGTCTTTGCCGCAACAAAGCTGCATACCGACGACACGCCGCTGCCGGTGCTCGCTCCGGGCAACGGCAAGACCCGCGCGGCGCGCCTGTGGACCTATGTGCGCGACGACCGCGCCAGCGGCGATGCTGCACCGCCAGCGGTGTGGTTTGCCTACTCGCCCGACCGTAAGGGCGAGCATCCGCAAGACCACCTGGCCGATTTCCACGGCGTGCTGCAGGCCGATGCCTATGCCGGCTTCAACGCCGTGTATAAAAGTGGCCGCGTACTGGAAGCCGCGTGCTGGGCGCACGCACGGCGCAAATTCTATGACCTGCACGCGGTACGGCCGACATCGCTCACCACCGAGGCGTTGCGCCGGATCGGCGAGCTGTATGCCATCGAAGAAAATGCCCGCGGCAAGCCGCCGGACGAACGACGCGACGCACGCCAGTTGCATGCGAAACCGCTGCTCGATGACCTGGAGCGCTGGCTGCACGCCACGCTCTCCACGCTGTCGCGCAAATCCGATACGGCAGCGGCAATCGTCTACGCCCTCAACTCTGGCCGGAATTAACCCGGTATGTCGACGATGGCCGCATCGAGATCGACAACTCGGCCGCCGAACGGGCGCTGCGCGGTATCGCGCTGGGCCGGCGCAACTTCCTGTTTGCCGGCGCCGACAGCGGCGGCGAACGCGCTGCTGCCATGTACGGGTTGATTGGAACGGCCAGGCTGAACGGAATCGACCCCGAAGCCTGGTTGCGCCATGTGCTGACGCATATCGCCGATCATCCTATGAACCGGGTCGACGACTTCCTGCACTGGAACTGTGCCGCCAAGCTGGCCGGCTGAACTTCGCTTCCCAGCGGTGTGGCATGCATCATCTCACCTTTGCTCCCAGCTCTCAAGACGGTGCTGGGATGACGCTTACCACGCTACTGCGATGACGGCGCCATCGAAATTGACAACTCCGCCGCCGAGCGTGCCCTGCGTGGCGTAGCGATCGGCCGCCGCAACTATCTGTTTGCGGGCGCCGATTCCGGTGGCGAACGCGTTGCCGCCATCTACTCACTGATCGGGACGGCCAAGCTGAACGGTGTAGACCCCGAAGCCTGGTTGCGCCATGTGCTAGCTCACATCGCCGATCACCCTATCAACCGTGTTGACGAGTTCCTGCCATGGCATTACGCCGGGCAGCTGGCACCTGCCTAAAAACACGCCGCTTCCCAGCGGTGCGACGCCATCATGACGCAATTCGACGGCCGCCTCAATACGGCGCTTACGGTTGCCGCGTCGAATTGAATTTTGCCGCGGCAAGCAACTACCCGTAAACATCTCAGTTAGGGTGTTCGTTGGACTTGCCCTTGTGTTGCGTACCTGCATTGAAAACCCCCTCTGCATCCGGGCTCCCGTCCAGATGTTGATTTTGCCTTTGGGCGTCTTAGTTCGAAATCACCAAAACGTTGTATTTATGCTTACGGAGCGGTTTTGAATACACCGGCCCACGCAAACTTCGGTACGATCGAATGATACGCAATTTCAAGTAAATGATAGGTTCGCTAGCTAAATCACTGACGCGACTGAAAGAGGAGGGGCTATGACGAATGAGGCGAATGAAGAAGATAGAAGTGTTTCAACCGAAGCTACCGGCTTTTATGGAGAGCGGTCTGAAATATTGCGAACTCTTTATGAATCTGGCTTTCACGCTCGACTAATTCCGAGGGATAGGTCGATCGCCCAGTGAATCGAGCCGTCTACTGTAATCTAATCTGTTGGGGCTGCATTAAGCATCCTCAATGCTGGCGAAACACACAAGTGGCAAAGTGAAGTATCCGGAAAAATAGACCTAATCGTCGCAAAACTTGACGAAATTCTTAATGAAATTGCGAGACTTGGGCAAGAATTGGCAAAGGTTCCCCGGGAAACTGTTGTTGTGCAGGTTGGATCGAAAATTGATCCCTTGCGGGTCCACGTTGAGGTGAATGCGCGTGGTTACACCCCAGAAACTATCCCAGATCAGAATCTTCAAAATATTATTAGTGTAATTAACAACCCAAATGGGCTACCAATTAGTACCACGCAGCTAGCCAACTATATGCATTTCACTTTCTCACCCATAGAATATGTCATGGCGGGCGCGCTTGCTTCATTGTACGGATATTATATGCTATCAAGCAAGCAACCCAGTCAAGCTCAAGTGTCCAAAGAATACGCTGGTAAGTGGGCAGATTACTTTTCGCAGGACACAAACTACGATCTGCCTGAATCTCTCGGGTTTGCCAGTGTGACAGCCTTTCATAATGCCGCCAACGCGGACCACCAAATTGCTAGCTATGTGGGAAGGTGGTGGACAATAGCTGTTTCGGCTCTTAACGCAACCTATTTCTACGCGGAGGGTGATGCAAGAAAAGGTGTACGAATTTCTCAATTTGAGACAAGATTGGGCCGGCCTCAATATCCATTTTTTCCACCACGGGAACACGATGGCTTTCAACCTTACGAACAAGAGAAGTGGATGCACTTTGTAGTCAAGGATTTTTCCGCTTTAGTCGCTACTTATCAAGTTGAAATCGGAAAGGTTGAAAAGCTAAACAGGCTAATTTCTGAAGCAAGTTTCGCCAAGAATGCATTATTCGACTATGCAAATCGACCGTGAGCCTAAGTTGTAGTAGTTTCGATTTGATCAGACGGTAAGGCTTGGCTAAAGGAATTTAGGCAGTTTATGGTTTAGACATAACCTGCCTTAAATCGATGCTAGCCCACATCGCCAATCATCCCGTCAACTTTGTTGACGAGTTCCTGCCCTGGCATTGCCCCGTGAAGCTGGCACCTGCAAGAGACGCGCCGCTTCCCAGCGGCGTGCGCCTATCATCATGCAACTCGACGGCCGACTCAAGACGGCTCTGAGCCTACGCTTACGATTGCACGGCAATCGATTCCTGTCGCGTCTCGCTCACGAATGCTTTTTTTTGACAACTCGGCGCTTGGGACATGGGGCGATGCGAGACAGCACCTCGGGGATGACGGATTGGCGTGGCATTATTTTTTCCTTTTCGGGAATGCCGTAACTTTGCTGCCGGCTTCGGCGCGCAACTGTTCGCACAGGATGTCGTACTTGTCGGTTATTTCGGCCAGAGACTTCAGTGTCTCTTCAAGCTGTACCTTGGCATCATGCAGATCTAGCTCCGTTGCAATATGGGTATCCTGCAAGGCAAGGAATAGATTGCGCCAATCCTCAGAGCGCTCGGCGAACGTACGCTGCACGCGTTTGCGCCCGACGACTTCTGTTTTCTTGAGCGATTCGACCCAGGCTTTCACAACCTTCCCCAGCTCCTTCTGCTTCGGGGAGAACAACGTGGTTAACGAAATTTTGGCGCGCCGAGCCACCTCGTTCATGCTGACTGCCCCCCCGTTTTCAGGATAGATGCCCTGGTTGTCCAACATCTCCTTCTCGATGGTCCTCATCGCCTCGCGGACACTGGCTTCCACCCCCGCGGTCCGTGCCTCGCCTCGCCGTCGCGCTGCCTCCTTTTGTACGGCGCTCATGTGCCAGCCTCAAGGATTGATCGCACTTCGGGTCTGTCACGCCACTGTGCGCCGATGTCGTCGTAGCGTTTCAGTTCCTGTTCCAATTGCTTCTTGTCACGCTGCAATGGCAGCCAGTTGTTGTCGGCGACATTCTGTTGCGCGTGCTGCACCAGGATCGGTATGACCCGCTCTGTATCGCGCCTGCCGGTCTTGTCCTCGATGCGGTTGCGGCACTCTGTCTGGCAGTTGCTGGCGACAATTGCCCCCTTTTTTTTACTGCACAGGCCTACCTCGCCCGCCACCTTGGTGCAGACGACATATGCACTGATGAGGCGGGCACTCTCCCCGTTGTTGGTCAGCAGAACAGACAGTTCGCGGGCAGTATCGACGCCCCAATCCTCGCCAGTGCGATGTAGTTCTACTTCATAGGCTCGCACAGCATCCGAGAGTACTGGCGCTCCGCCACCGCCGTGGCCGCCATAGGGCAGGTGGTTCACATCGAGCATGGCCGCGCGCATGTCCTCAATTAGCGCCTCGCCACGCAGGATCCGAAGTTCGCGCGTGACGTCATCAACCTCCTTGGCAAAGGCCGGATCGGCTTGCATGTAGCCCAGCGTCGTGGTTATATCCTCGTGCCCCAGCAGCAACATCAGCACCTTCTGACTGCCATCGATGGCCAGGCCTGCGAGCCGCGCCAGCGTTCCACGAAAGCGGTGCGGGTGCAGGTTTTTGCCGCCGGGCTTGTCGGTCAAGTCGATGCGCCGGGCGAGCACTTGAAGACTTTCGCCAAAGTTTTCAAGTCTTTCTGTCGCATGTGAGCTAGGACTTGCGCCAAGGGACGCCCACAGGTGAGTGCTATCCCCAATGAAATCGCCCATTTCCCCCCGAGCCTCGATGATCCGCGCCAGGCGCTCGCTGAGGTTAACGAGCTTCACTTGCTGCGCGAACACATCAACTAGGATTTCGGGTATCGGCCATTCCCGTTCACGCCCGGCGAGGGCGCGCGAAGGCTTGTACGTTTTTCCGTTGGCGTAGGGCTGGCCATCCTGCGCGAATTCGATGCAATCGCGCGGCAGCGCTGCAACCTCTCCAACACGTGCGGCCATGACAAGCAGTACTATCCAGAGGTGTGCGCTCTGCAGGGTGGCCGCCAAAGCTTGTACACGGCTCCAATGCCTCGGGGGCCACGGGAAGCGGTCGGGTTCCGTGGGGTACTTGCGATTTCGCTTTCCCAATTTATTGGCATGCCGTTGATTGAAGGGCGGCCCTATAATGACCTGACCGTTCCGGTCACGCCAGACGTTGGCGCCGAAGTAGCGAACGATGCATGCAGTGATGCTTGTACCAGACTGGGTTTTGCCTGGCTCGAGCAGTGTAGGCAGCGTATCGAGTAAATGGACCAGGTTAGGGCCTAGGTCTCTGATCAGCCACAACACCCGCGGTCCCATCGCTGCGAGGTAATCATCCGGGATTGCCGGAAATGGCACTGATTTTCGTTGAGGCTGTTTCTGAGGCCGTGCCCCGCGCACCGTCGTTGTCTTTCCCTTGAATTCCCGGGCCGCAGGCACATCCGGCCAGAGATGCAGCTCGTGCAACTGCGTAAGCCGCTTCAGCTCGGCGCCGAAAAGTTTGTCCGACCACCATTCTCGAACCTCATCCGCCGTTAAGGCAGCCGCGAAACCTGTGCTGGATTTGCCTGGACATTCCAGTCGTCGCATCACCCCACGTGCAACCAGCATGGGAAGAGGCGAGTACAGTCCTACCGCGATTGTGCTCGCGCTCAACGGCTTTAGTTTTGCCCGCGTTCCCATACCCGCCGGCCCCATGCGCATCAGCAATGCCAGGCGGGTCAACCACAGCACCCCTTCATCCAGAAGCGCGTCCAATGCAGGGGAGGACGGCAATTTATCTGGTAGAGACGCGGCAATCCGCCGACGCAGATCAATGCAACGGTAGCTCCTATTTATATGCGCAATGATTGCCTCAGGCGCCTTCCAGAAGCCATATGTCCCGCCGTGCCCTAGGACAGACTGGCAGCGTCGGGCGCTTTCAGGATCGAGGTGCTGCAGGTTTTCTAAAGGGAATAGCGCTTGAGCCTGCGCGCTGGCGTTGTCCTGGTGAAGTGATGTCGTCAATGAAGATTTTTCGGGTACGGTCATACCAACTCCCTCAGCTAGGGTGAGGAAGCCAAGGGCACACCCGGCACGTAGTGCTCGCCAGCGGCAATCGCACGCGCCCATTTCTGGCGTTTGGTTAGGCTTCGGTTCAGGTCGAATTTGCGCAGGGCCATGAGATTATTCTTGAGCTCAATGTCATACCGGTCTTCGGCCCATGTTCCGATGGGCAGGAAACCCTGTAGCGCTCGCAGTTCCTCCACGCGCATGGCGATGCCATCCAGCGATTCCGGTAGCAGCACTGCGTTTTCCGGGCACAACATGCAGCGCTGCACATCACAAGCTTCGTCGGCGGTAGCCTTGATGTGAGATGGGGGATGGAGGGCGTCCTTGCATGCTACATTCATACGGCTCTTTGGAAGGGTGCGCGACTGAACAAGAAGATCTTCTTGTTCAGGGCTCAGTTCGCCGTGCCGATACAAGTAAGCGAGGATGGCTAGGTCGATTCGGCCCGCGTCCAGCTCTCCCTCCAGAATGTTGAGGAAGCGGCGCGCGGCGTCGCTTGCCTCCTGATTAAGAATGTTGGAATCCACATAACCGATGGAAGTACGCAGTCTCGAATGGCCAAGTGCTTTTTTCACCTGAAGAATGTTGCCGTTGCTGGCCCGGTATACATAGTCAGCAAACCACACCCGAAAATCTTTCGCCCTTACACGCGGAACAGGCGCAAGAGGTGTAAGTAGCGTCTCCTTATGCTTGACCCGTTGTTCGTTGGTGGCGACCCTTTGCGCGTTGAGCAAGTGAACAACTTCGTCCACATAAGTTACCGCCGCCCCATTAACACAATATAACCGTCTTGGGGCTGAGTTGGAAATCCACGCAATGTTTCCACCGTTGACGACATGCAGCCATACGCTGCGGCAGCCCTGCTCGATAGACTTCACTTCTGCAAACTGCGCAGCGCGCTCTGAATACCCCGCACCTTCACGTTCCATTTTCTCGTATTTGAGCTTTTCCTGGATAAGTTGCTGATTGAGTAATTCGCGTAGCGGTGCGACACGCTCCAGATAGGTCTTGATTAGGTGGCCAGGGCCATCTTGGGTCTTCCATTGACCCGTAACGACTTGTTCCTTTCCGCCTGCGCGTTCTTTTTCCCCGATCAGTTCGTACGTTTGCGGGCTAAGTACGAAACGCCGATGGGAATCATTCGGATCATCTTTGAAGTGGTCAAACAGAAACTTCTTGGTGGCATCCAGGGCGATGAGCGTAGACGGATTCCAGCCGGTGTTCACGAGGCACAAATACCATACCGCATCTGCATCCCGCCCGCTTGGGAAGATGGATTCCCGCAAGGGGCCCATATATATTCCCCTGTAATTAAGGGTCGATTGAGGAACACCATCGCGCAACTCATTAGGCGTCGGTAGCACCTTGCCAGTTTTGTTCTGGATGTTGCGCATGTAATGTACGTGTCGATACAGATTTGCTTCTTCCGGGTCTTCCGGCTCCACGGCAATTTGACTGAGCCGATCAGACTTCGCCCACCTTTCCAGCACATTTCGGCAGGAACGTTTAAGTGCGATGCGAAGGGCTTTTCGCTGCTCTTCCGGTGGGATGTGCTTTTGGACGCCAACGTCTTCGGGCGATTCCCAATACATTTGGCGAGTCCCCAATGCCCTAAGGGTAGCGTTTGCAAGGGTGCAAAATTTGCTAAAGTTTGTACGGTGCATGCCGCTGCGATGGGCATATTCGCTATGAACCTGGGTCAGCAGCCGCACATCATCGACCCGTGTCATGGGCTGACCGGCAGTCGCTGCAGCCGCCTCCACCGCATCAAGGATACGCCACCAGTCTCGTAGCGTATTTAGATAGGAGTGAACAGTCGCTTTCCCTGCATACAAAACAGCTTCTTCAATGGCCGGAGCCAGTTGAAGGATGAGCCTTGGGCGAGCGCTGAATGCAATGAATCTGCTATCACCTCCTGTTTGACTTGCTCCTCTTTGTCCATTGGCGAGAGGGTGCAAGTTGACTTCAATAGGGTCCTTCTCATGTTGTGTCCAGAACAGAAGTGGATCGCCGGATTGAGGAGCGTCGACTTCGACCGGCGCCGCTGGCATGACGCCGGCGCGCTCCTTCAGGTGGTCCTTGTTGTATTCGCGGATATTCACTTGTTATCCTCTTCGGCAATGTTTTCGTTGTCAATGTCCTCTTCGCTCAGTTGCTGCATATAGTTCTCAACGAAATTCATGTTCAGACCCAGCCGGTCCGATACCCATTGCAGGTAAATCATGGTTGTCTCGCGGGACACGTGCCTGAGTTGGGGCTTGATCGTTAGCTGGATGAACCCCTCAATGTCGAGAGCCAGTATTTTTAGTACGGAGGGGTCAACCTTGTTTTTAATGGCCTGATCAACTAATGCTTGTTGCTGGGTCAGGTGTTTCCACAGCACGCGGCACGCCCAGAAGTCGCGCGCCAGATGAGGTGACCAGCCACGTGGACACCGAGCACTATTGCGGGTCCAGAAATCATAGATGTTCTGCCCGGTGTAGCGCTCGCCCGTGGCTGGATTAAGGAACAAGTGGACCGCGTTCTCTCGCAAGGCTTGTGCCTCACGAACGTTCGTTGCCTTGCGCAGTGCAACTGTCAGTGCCTTCGGCCGAACTTTCTGACGGTACTCGTGGAGCTTGAGCGCCATCGGCATCGGGAGGAGAATTTGGTCCTCCGGGCCTATCTTGTCACCATGGTCTTCGCCGTAGTCGTGTCCCTTGGTATCGTAGCGCAGCAAGACTACTACGGCCTGATTGTCGATGGGCGCTTTCTGATTGACGACATGCCACTCGCACGGGTCAAGCGGCAAGGTGTCGATGCGCCACGCCGCCGCCTCCGCGCGGCGCACTGCAGTTTCAAGAATTAGTTCCGCAATCAGGCCCTCGACCGTGCATGTTTTGCGCACTCGCATCAGCCACGCGCCGATTTCGATTTCATCTGGAAACCCAAGCCGACGTTTGCTTTCTCTGACTTTCCCCCGTCGGGCTTCCACTATTTTGGTCGTCCTGGCGCCACTGCTGTGAGGGCTATCGACGACAAGGGTCCGTCGCACCTTGGGGATGTGAAATGGTTCGCGCAGACCTTTATCAACAGCCCACTGTAAAAACATGCACGCAACATCAACACGCGCGTTGACTGTTCTGGCCTTTAGTCCGACGTTGTCCCGCGACCAACTGCCCGTGCTCATCTCCCCTTGATAGCTCTGGATTAAGTCGATTTTGTAATCAGCCTTGAGGGGATCTTTGCCACGGACGTGGCAGTACTCCAGGTAGTTCTTCAGCCAATGCGCATAGTTGTGCATGGTGCGCTCAGTCGGCGGAATAGTAGATGCATGCTCAGCACCGCGCGTCCCTACACTCCACTCACCCAAACCGATGTCAATCAGAAATTGGTTGGCGATCCGGTGATAGCCGGCTCGGTTATCCATGATGAATGGAAGAGCGGCGACCCGCCCAAAACCTTTTTTTTCCAGAAATTCCTTAGTGCCATAGGCCACCCGATAGGGGAAGGCATCTCTGCGCTTCGGAATCATATAGGCTCACTTTTCGGTTGACGTAATCACACAATGTGCGTCTTCTATTGTGTGATCCGTCGCTTCCATATAAGTTCATACTAGACGAAATTTTTTATTAATCCAGTGTTAATTAGCCTTCCCTATAACGTAGACCTCGTCCGACAGCACCAGGATGTCGGTGCCTTTGACGATGCCGGCCAGCGCTTCCAGGTCGGCGGCGCGCAGGATCGAGCCGGTGGGGTTGTGCGGCGAGTTGATGACCACCATGCGCGTACGCGGCGTGACGCTTGCCGCCACCGCGTCCCAGGGCACGCTGTAGCCGCCTTCGCCGAGGCGCATCGCCACCGGCCTTGGGACGCCGCCGGCCAGCGCGATCGCCGGCAGGTAGCAGTCATAGGCCGGTTCGATCACGATCACTTCGTCGCCCGGGTGCACGCTGCACAGGATCGCGGTCTGGATCGCCTGCGAGGCGCCGGTGGTCACGGTGATCTCGCTCGCCACGTCGTAGTGGCGGCCGTACAAGGCTTCGATCTTGGCGGCGATCGCTTCGCGCAGCGCGGGCACGCCGGCCACGAAGGGATACTGGTTGTGGCCCGCGCGCATCGCTTCGCTCACGAGGTCGACCAGCCTGGGGTCGCAGTCGAAGTCGGGGAAACCCTGTCCGAGGTTGACGGCCTTGTTCTCAAGGGCAAGCTGGGACATCTGGGTGAAAACGGTGGTGCCGACCTGGGGCAGGCGTGTGCGCAATACGGGAGTGGTCATGGCAGGTCGTAATGAAGGCAATGCGCTTATTCTAGCGCGGCACTGCTTTCTTCACTCAGCCGGGCCTTGAGCCAGGCTTCGGGCAGCATGATCCGGAACATGCCCTCGCGCGTGGTGCGCCGGTTCAGCTTGAGCAGGGCCTTGTCCTTGGTGATCAGGACCCCGGCGCCGGCGTCGCGCGCGAGTTCCAGGAATTTCTGGTCGTCGCGGTCGGTGCAGACCGGGAGCCGCACGTGCTTCGCGTCAGGCGCGACCACCTGCAGCAGGGTATCGAAACGCGCGGCCGCTTCCAGGCGGCTGGCTTCATCCAGCGGCAGGTGAGGATAGCGCAGCACCGCCAGGTATTCGTCGCGGCAGTCGACCCGCGTCACTGCCACGATGGCGCCCGATTCCAGCGCTGACAACAGCTCGGCCCAGCGCGGATCGCGGAACACGAACAGGTCGAGGCAGACATTGGTGTCGATGACGATGGGTTTGCTTGGAACGGGTATCATGGCGGAAATATTTTCTTCGAAATTACTGTGTAAAGCTGTTTGAAACAATGCTGATAGTCCTGTCGCCCGCAAAATCCCTCGACCTCGATTCCCTACCGACCACCAGGAAGCACTCCAGCCCGGAATTCATCCCCCAGGCCGCCGAGCTGATCGAGGTGCTGCGCGCCTATTCGCCCGGCCAGGTCTCGGAACTGATGGACCTGTCCGACAACCTGGCGATGCTGAACGTCTCGCGCTACGCCCATTGGGGCGAAGACCATGCGAAGGCGCGCCAGGCCATCATGTCCTTCGACGGCGACGTGTACGGCGGGCTTGATGCCCGCACGCTCGCCGCGAAGGAGATCGACTACGCCCAGCGGCACCTGCGGATCCTGTCGGGCCTGTACGGTTTGCTGCGCCCGCTGGACCGCATGCATCCCTACCGGTTGGAAATGGGCACGCGCCTGGCAAATGCGCGCGGCAGCAACCTGTATGCCTTCTGGGGCGACAGCGTGACCGAGGCGCTGAACCGCCAGATCCTGGAGACCAGGGCGAAGGCGCTGGTCAACCTGGCTTCGGAAGAATACTTCAAGTCGGTCAGGCCTAAGCTGCTGGACGTACCGGTGATCACGCCGGTGTTCGAGGACTGGAAGAACGGCAAGTACAAGATCATCTCGTTCTTCGCCAAGCGCGCGCGCGGCCTGATGGCGCGCTATGCGGCGCAGCAGGCCATCAAGGATCCGGAGAAGCTCAAGGGTTTCGATGCGGACGGCTATGCCTATGACGCCGCGGCATCGAGCGAACGCAACTGGGTATTCCGCCGCCGGGCGGAATGAACAAATGGCGCGGTCCGGTTTACTCCGGCCGCGCTCTTCGCAGACCCCTCTTACAGCGCGTCTTTTGGCGACGGCTTCGGTCCCGACTTCGACCAGAACTTCCACCATGGCGCGTCGCCGACCGCGTTCGGGTTCAGGAAGCGGCTGTTCGGGTAGTTGGCCACGAAGACGCGCTGGGCGTCGTCGCGCAGCACCGGCATGCCGAGCTTGTCGTAGGCGCGGATCATGAGGAACAGGGCTTCTTCGCGTGCCGGGGCATCGCTATAGTCCTTCACCGCAGCCTGGGCGCGGTTCAGCGAAGCCAGGTAGGCGCCGCGGCGATAGTAATAATTCGCCACGTGGACTTCGTACTGGGCCATCGCGTTGACCAGGTAGTTCATGCGCGAGATCGCGTCCGGCGCATACTTACTGTTCGGGAACTTGTCGACCAGCACCTTGAAGGCGGCGAAGGCTTCGCGCGTCGCTTTCGGGTCGCGTTCGGTCGGGTCCTGGGAATAGACGAAGCTCAGGAAGCCGAGCTGGTCATTGAAGTTGACCAGGCCGCGCAGGTAGTACATGTAGTCCACTTGCGGATGGTTCGGGTGCAGCTTGATGAAGCGCTCCACCGCGGCCAGCGCCTCGGCCTGGTCCTGTGCCTTGTAGTGGGCGTAGGCGATTTCCATCTGCGCCTGCGCGGCATAGGTGCCGAACGGGTAGTTCGATTCGAGGCGCTCGAACAGCTTGATTGCCGCTTCATAGTGGCCGCCATTCATCTCATCGCGCGCCTCAGCGTATAATTTCTCCGCTGACCAGTTTTTGGTGTCATCGGACCGTTCCGGCAGCATACTGCACGCGGAAAGGCCGACAAAGGCACAAGCGGCAACCAACACAGACAATTTTTTTTGCATAGCTCTTTGCAAGAAAGTTTTACCTAGATTCAACGAACGGCTGATTATAGCCGATGGGACTCACGTGATATTAACTCCTGCGCCGATTTCGGCGGAAATGCCTTTTGACCCTGACCTGGAGGCGCATCTCGATGACGACCTGGAGGGCGGCTTCGACCTCGCCCACCCGGGCATCGATGCGTCGCCGATCACCCTGCACCTGACGCCGGAGGTCTGCGGCCAGCGGCTCGACAAGGTGATCGCAGGCCTGGTGCCGCAATTCTCGCGCGCCCGCCTGCAGCTGTGGTTCGAGGCCGGATTCGTCAAGGTCGACGGCAAGCCAGCGCGCGGCAAGGACACCGCCTACGGCGACGAGCTGGTTGTCATCGAACCGCAGGCCGCGCCGGAAGACACGGCCTTTACGCCGGAACCCATGGAACTGGACATCGTCTACGAAGACGACGACATCCTGGTGGTCAACAAGCCGGCCGGACTGGTCGTGCACCCGGGCGCCGGCAACTGGTCGGGCACGCTGCTCAACGGCCTGCTGCACCATGCCCCGCAGCTGGTGGGCGTGCCGCGTGCCGGCATCGTGCACCGCCTCGACAAGGACACCAGTGGCCTGATGGTGGTCGGCAAGACGCTGGCCGCGCAGACCGACCTGGTGCGCCAGCTGCAGGCGCGCACCGTCAAGCGCGAATACTTTGCGCTGGTCTGGGGCACGCCGCGCCTGCGCGGCACCATCGACGCCGGCATGGGACGCCACCCTAAAGACCGCATCAAGATGGCGGTATCGTCGAGCCCGTTCTCCAAGCCGGCGATCACCCATTACAAGCTGGTGTCGACCGGCACCCTGGACCGCCGCCCGGTATCGCTGGTGCGCTGTAACCTGGAAACCGGCCGCACCCACCAGATCCGCGTGCACATGCAGCACCTCGGCTTTGCGCTGATCGGCGATTCGACCTATGGCAAGCAGCACCTGACCCCGGTCTTCCACCGCCAGGCGCTGCAGGCGCGCCGCCTCGGCCTGGTACACCCGGCCACCGGCGAGCAATGCGAATGGACCGTGCCGTTGGCCGCCGACTTCGCGGAACTGATCGCACGCGCCGGGATTCCCGAGCCGGGCGACGAGAACGCGGAAGACTGATGGCGCCTTTGGACCCTGCAGCACTGGTCTGGCCGGACTGGCCCGACCTGCCGGCTTCGGTCGGCGCGCTTGCCACCGGCCGCGACGGCGGGGTCAGCCTTGGTCCCTACGGTGACGGCAAGGGCGGAGGTGGCCTGAACCTGGGCCTGCATTGCGGGGACGATCCGGAAATGGTGCGCGTCAACCGCGAGCGCCTGCAGGCTTTCTTGCCGGGCCGTCCAGCCTGGGTCGCGCAGGTGCACGGCGCCGATGTGGTCGATGCCGCCACGGTTGGTCCCGGCCAGCCGGTACGCACGGGCGACGCCAGCATCGCCTCAAGCGCTGGAGTCGTATGCGCAGTGATGACTGCCGACTGCCTGCCCGTGCTGTTCGCCGACCTGGAAGGCAGGGTGGTGGGCGCGGCCCATGCCGGCTGGCGCGGACTGGCGGCTGGCGTGCTGGGCGAAACGGTGCGCGCGATGCGCGCGGCGGGTGCCGGCGAGATCACTGCCTGGATGGGGCCGGCGATCGGCCCGACTGCCTTCGAGGTGGGCCAGGATGTGGTTGACGCCTTCGTTGCGGCGCTGCCGGGTCCGGCCACCCTGGCGGCCTTCGCCCGAAAATTTGACCAACCGGCAAAATTTTTGGCCGACATGGGCGCCCTGGCGCGCCTGATGCTGGCGCGAGATGGCATTACACGCATCCACGGCGGCGGCCTGTGCACTGCGACGGCGCCGGAACGCTTTTATTCCTACCGGCGCGACCACGTCACCGGCCGCCAGGCCAGTTTGATCTGGATTAAATAAGGCGACGAGGCGGCGCTTCAGTCGCCGCCACCTCCACCATCGCCTCCGCCATCGGCGTCGCCATCGACTCCGGCCCCAACCCCTCCCTTGCTGGCCTTGAACGGCGGCACCGTTGTCTCGGGCGCGCCCATCGGCACCGAGCCCTCGCCTTGTCCCGCGAGCGCTTCACGGCGCGCGCGTCGCCGTTTTGAACCTGTGAGATAAAAAACAATGGATAATGGCAGTACGCAATAGCAGAGGAAGGTCATGAGCCCGTGCACGATGCTCGGCTCGGTTGCTGCCATCAGGGCGACCACGTATATCCATGCAACTGCGACGATCCACATAATTTGTTCTTTTCATTGACGTAATACGCTGATTCTACCAACGGACGCTCACATGAACATGCCTGATCCCCAAGCTTTCGCCGCCACCTGGATGTCCCAGTTCGCCGACCCGACGGTCTGGCAGGGCTGGATGACCGCGCCACAGGCGATGCCGGCCATGGTGCCGCCAGTCGGCGGCGCCAATCCGCTGGCTGGTCTCCTGAAGGATGTCGGGGCCGGCATCCCGCCGGCGAAGCTGGAAAGCCTCCGTGACGACTACCTGAAAAAAGCCGGGCAACTGTGGCAGGATTTCGTGGTCGGCAAGCAGCCCGAGCTGGGCGACAAGCGCTTCTCGGCCTCGGAATGGAAGGAGAATCCGCTGTCGGCCTTCTCGGCTGCGTCCTACCTGCTCAATTCCCAGTTCATGCTGGCCCTCGCCGATTCCGTCGAGGCAGGCGCGCGCGAACGCCAGAAGATCCGCTTCGCGGTGCAGCAGATGGTCGATGCCATGTCCCCGGCCAATTTCTTCGCCACCAATCCGGAAGCGCAGAAGAAGCTGCTCGAGACCAAGGGCGAAAGCCTGGCCAAGGGCCTGACCAATATGCTGTCCGACATGCAGAAGGGCCGCATCTCGCACACCGACGAATCGGCCTTCGAGGTGGGCCGCAATGTCGGCAATTCGGCGGGCCAGGTGGTGTTCGAGAACGAACTGTTCCAGCTGATCCAGTACACCCCGGCGACCCCGACCGTGAAAGCGGTGCCGCTCTTGATGATCCCGCCGTGCATCAACAAGTTCTACATCCTCGACCTGCAGCCGGAGAACTCGCTGGTGCGCTACGTGGTGGAGCAGGGCAATACGGTGTTCATGGTCTCGTGGCGCAACCCGGACCAGTCGCTGGGGCACACCACCTGGGACGATTTCGTCGAGACTGGCGCCATCAAGGCGATCGAGGTGGTGCGCGAGATCACCGGGCAGGAAAAGACCCATGTGTTCGGCTTCTGCGTCGGCGGCACCATTGCCGCCACCGCACTGGCCGTGCTGGCGGCGCGCGGCCAGCAGCCGGCGGCCAGCGTTTCGCTGCTGACCACGCTGCTCGATTTCAGCGACACCGGTGTGCTCGACGTGTTCGTGGACGAAACCCAGGTGGCCCAGCGAGAGCAGAAGCTGGCCAAGGGCGGCCTGATGCCGGGCCGCGACCTGGCCACCACCTTCTCGGCCCTGCGCCCGAACGACCTGGTGTGGAACTATGTGCAGCAGAACTACCTGAAAGGCAAGGAGCCGCCGGCCTTCGACCTGCTGTACTGGAATGCCGACAGCACCAATTTGCCGGGCCCGATGTTCTGCTGGTACCTGCGCAATACCTACCTGGAAAACAAGCTGCGGGAGCCGGGTGCCGTGACGGTCTGCGGCGTGCCGGTCGACCTGGGTGCGATCGATGCGCCGGTCTTCCTGTATGGCTCGAAGGAAGACCATATCGTGCCGTGGGAAGCGGCGTTTGCCTCGATGGACCTGCTGAACCCGAAGAACGCGAAGGCCAACCGCTACGTGCTGGGCGCCTCGGGACATATCGCGGGCGTGATCAATCCGGCGTCGAAGGGCAAGCGCAGTTATTGGGTGAATGAGAATGGCGGCAAGGGGCGGCCGAAGACGGCCGAGGCGTGGATGGCGGGGGCGCTTGAACACAAAGGGAGCTGGTGGCCGGAGTGGGCGAAGTTTTTGGCGCAGAATGGCGGGGCGGATGTGCCGGCGCCGAGTGCACCGGGGAATGAGCGTTACCAGCCGACCGAGCCGGCGCCTGGGCGTTACGTCAAAGCCAGAGCAGACTGAACTCGTAGCGTGGGCAGATTCTGCCCACGCGTTCAATCCGTGTTCGCTCCGTAGCCCCATATCTCCGGGCACACACTGGTTGAACGCGTGGGCAAGGAACTTGCCCACGCTACGATGTGCGGCAGATCCCGCGTAAACAATTCCCGCCACACTACCCCATCCGCATTGCCAAAACACCCACGAACGTGAGCAGTCTAATAATTGCTGCACCTGCGCGCGGGTCGTGGTATGGTTAGACCCTGATCGTCCCGCAGGGCAATACCGGGTCCGGCGGGATGACGCAGACGCCAGTTTTTTTGGTAACCAATCAAAAAAAATAGCGCGCGGTTCATGCTACCGCAGCGCACAACGACGAGACATGAGATGAGCAGTACGAAAAAGAGTGCAGAACGCCTGATCAAGAAGTATCCGAACCGCCGTCTGTACGACACCCAGACCAGTTCCTACATCACCCTGACCGACGTGAAGCAGCTGGTGCTCGACGCCGACGAGTTTACCGTCGTCGACGCCAAGAGCAACGAAGACCTCACCCGCGCGATCCTGCTCCAGATCATCCTGGAAGAGGAGGCCAACGGCGCCCCGATGTTCTCGAGCGCGGTGCTGTCGCAGATCATCCGCTACTACGGCCATGCCATGCAGGGCATGATGGGCTCCTACCTCGAGAAGAACGTGCAGGCCTTCACCGACATCCAGGACAAGTTCACCAGCAGCGCTGCCGGCGCGGTCGAGGGCAAGCCTTTCAGCCCGGAAATGTGGACCCAGTTCATGAACGTCCAGGGCCCGATGATGCAGGGCATGATGAACAGCTATATCGACCAGTCGAAAAACCTGTTCATTCAGATGCAGGAACAGATGCAAAGCCAGAGCAAGGCCATGTTCGGCGCCTTCCCGTTCCCGGGCATCGTCCCGCCGCCGACGGACAAGAAGTAATTGAGTGACATCGGCCGGCCCGCAACCCTGTTGCGGACGCCGGCAAAACCTCCAGGCTGGTTCGACTGGGCCACCCGCTTCAGGTACAATCGCGGATTGCCCAGAATGTTTGCAACCGCCCATGACTGAACTCCGCCGTAATCCGATCCTCGACTCCGCCACCGCCAACGCGGCCGCCGTGGTTGCTCCCGCCATCGCTCCCGCGCTCGTCATCCCGAGCCCGGCCGCCGGCGTAGCGGCGCCGAAGGTCGGCTTCGTCTCGCTTGGCTGCCCGAAGGCGCTGGTCGATTCCGAGCAAATTCTCACCCAGCTGCGCGCCGAAGGCTACCAGACCGCCAATTCCTATGACGGCGCGGACCTGGTGATCGTCAACACCTGCGGCTTCATCGACGCGGCGGTGCAGGAATCGCTGGATGCGATCGGCGAGGCGCTGGCCGAAAACGGCAAGGTGATCGTCACCGGTTGCCTGGGCGCGAAGAAGGATGCGGACGGAGCAGACATCATCACCAAGGTGCACCCGAAGGTGCTGGCCGTGACCGGCCCGCATGCGGTGACCGAAGTGATGGAATCGGTCCACCTGCACCTGCCGAAACCGCAGCACAATCCTTTCCTCGACCTGGTGCCGGATACCGGCGTCAAGCTGACCCCGAAGCATTACGCCTACCTGAAGATTTCCGAAGGCTGCAACCACCGCTGCAGCTTCTGCATCATCCCGTCGATGCGCGGCGACCTCGTGTCGCGCCCGATCCACGAGGTGCTGCAGGAAGCCGAGAATTTGTTCAAGGCCGGCGTCAAGGAACTGCTGGTGATCTCGCAGGACACCAGCGCCTATGGCGTGGACGTCAAGTTCCGCCTGGGCTTCTGGAAGGGCCGCCCGGTCAAGACTCACATGACCCAGCTGGCCGAAGCCCTGCGCGAGATGGCGCGCGAGCACGGCGCCTGGGTGCGCATGCACTACGTCTACCCGTACCCGCACGTCGACCAGGTGATCCCGTTGATGAGCGACGGCCACCTGCTGCCTTACCTCGACATCCCGATGCAGCACGCCCATCCGGATGTGCTCAAGCGCATGAAGCGCCCGGCCAGCGGCGAGAAGAACCTCGACCGCATCCTGGCCTGGCGCAAGATGAACCCGGACCTGACCATCCGCTCGACTTTCATCGCCGGTTTCCCGGGCGAGACCGACGAGGAATTCGAATACCTGCTGGACTTCCTGCGCGAAGCCCAGATCGACCGCCTGGGCTGCTTCGCCTATTCGCCGGTGGAAGGCGCGACCGCCAACGAGCTGGCCAACCCGGTGCCGGAAGCGGTGCGCGAAGAACGCCGCGCCCGCGTGATGCTGCTGCAGGAAGAAATCTCCCTGAAGCGCATGCAGGCCAAGGTCGGCCGCACCATGCGCGTGCTGGTGGACGAAGTCGGTGCGCGCGAAGCGATTGCGCGCTCTAGCGCGGATGCGCCGGAAATCGACGGCGTGGTCCACATCAAGCGCTCGCTCACCCCGGGCAAGGCCAAGCCGGTCGTCGGCCAGTTCATCGACGTCGTGATCACCCGCGCCGACGCCCACGACCTGTGGGCCAGCGTCGCCTGATCAAGCACTAATCAACCGAAGCCGCGAGGGCGCAGCCGCATGAAGAAGAAGTCGGTCCAGACCTCCCTGATCCATAGCGATTACACTCCTCCCGCCGGCTTCGACGCCTTCCCGCCCGGCATCCACCACGCCTCGACCGTCCTGTTCGAGAACGTGGCTGCGATGCGCTCGAGCCAGTGGAAGGACAAGACCGGCTATACCTACGGCCTGCACGGCACCCCGACCACATTTACGCTGGAAGCGCGCCTCGTCGATATTGAAGGCGGCAGCCACTGCCTGCTCGCGCCTTCGGGCCTGGCCGCGATCGCGATGGTCGACTTCGCACTGCTGAAAAGCGGCGACGACGTGCTCCTGCCCGACAACGTATACAACCCGAACCGCGAACTGGGGCGCTGGCTGTCGCAGGACTTCGGCATCACCGCGCGCTTCTATGACCCGATGATCGGCAGCGGTATCGCGGGACTGATCGGGCCGAACACGAGGCTGATCTGGGCCGAGGCGCCCGGTTCGGTGTCGATGGAAGTGCCGGACCTGCCCGCGATTTGCCAGGCCGCGAAAGAGAAGGGCGTGCTGGTCGCGCTGGACAACACCTGGGCCGCCGGCCTGGCGCTGCGTGGGTTCGATGTCGGCGCCGACATCGTCATGCATGCACTGACCAAGTACCAGTCGGGCGGGGCGGACCTGTTGATGGGCGCGGTGATCACGCGCGACCGTGCGCTGAACGACAGGCTGGCGCAGGCGCACATGCGGCTCGGTTACGGGGTCGGCGCCGACGATGCATATTTGGTGATGCGCGGGCTGCCGACCATGAAGCTGCGTTTCGATGCGCACGATGCTGCTGCCCGCGAGATCGCCACATGGCTCAAGGCGCGTCCGGAGATCACGAAGGTGCTGCATCCGGCTTTCGCCGATTGTCCTGGTCATGCAACCTGGAAGCGCGATTTCAGCGGCGCCGGCGGTCTGTTCTCGGTGTTGTTCGACGCGCGCTATTCAGAAGAGCAGGTCGACCGTTTCGTCGACGCGCTGCAGCTGTTCGGCATCGGCTACAGCTGGGGCGGACCCAACAGCTTGGTGATGCCTTACCGGATCCGCGCCATGCGCTCAGGCTGGAAAGAAGCCGGCGTGCTGGTGCGGCTGAACATCGGCCTGGAAGCTACCGGCGACCTGATCGCCGACATCGGGCAGGCGCTCGCCAGCCTCGCGTAATTTTTACCAATTGGCAAAAAAGCCACCTTCGGGTGGTTTTTTTTCGTCTTTACGCAACAGTTGGCCCCGGCTGGAACAGGGGAGTGTGGCCATTGTGCATAGTCATTTCCATGTGGAAACTTTCATGTTACTATTTCCCAATAGTAAGTTAACTTGCGTTTTGGAAAAGCCTGTCAGAGGCTCAACAAGGAAAAACATGACCACCACTACCGCTTCCGTCACCACCACGCTGAACTCCGTCACCGATGACCTGGTACTGACCGGCACTGCCGACATCAACGGTACCGGCAATTCGCGCAACAACGTGATCACCGGTAACTCGGGCGCCAACGTCCTGAACGGCCTGGCAGGTGCGGATACCCTGGTTGGCGGCGAGGGCGACGATACCTATATCGTCGACAGCGGCGCCGACGTGGTGGTGGAAAAGGCGGGCGAGGGCACCGACACGGTCCAGGCGAGCGTCAGCACCACGCTGTCCGAGAACGTCGAGAACCTGGTCCTGACGGGCAACGCCAGCACTGCCGGCAGCGGCAATGCGCAAGACAACAGCATCACCGGCAACAACGGCAGCAATGCCTTGAACGGCGGCGGCGGCAACGATACCCTGGTGGGCAATGGGGGCAACGATGCGCTCGACGGCGGCAGCGGCGCCGACAGCCTGCAGGGCGGGACCGGCGACGACAGCTATGTGATCGACGACGCCGGGGACGTGGTGAGCGAAGCGGCCGGCGCCGGCAACGACACGGTCCGCTCCAGCATCAGCTACGGCCTGACCGACAATGTCGAACAGCTGATCCTGACGGGCGACGCGGCCATCGACGGCACCGGCAACGCCCTGGACAACGTCTTGACCGGCAATATCGGCAACAACAGCCTGAGCGGCGGCGCCGGCAATGACAGCCTCATCGGCGGCCAGGGTGCGGACCAGATGGATGGCGGCACTGGCAACGACAGCTATGTGGTCGACAACGCCGGCGACCTGGTGATCGAAGCGGCGGGTGCCGGCACCGACACCGTCCAGTCGAACATCAGCTACACCCTGACCGGCAACGTCGAGAACCTGGTGCTGACCGGCCTGCTGGGCATCGACGGCAGCGGTAACGAACTCAATAACAGCATCAGCGGCAACGGCGCCTCCAACACCCTGTATGGGCTGGACGGCAACGACAGCCTCGACGGCGGCCTCGGCGCCGACAGCCTGGTGGGCGGCAGCGGCGACGACACCTATGTCGTCGAGAACGCGGGCGACGTGGTGGTGGAGAACGACGGCGAAGGCAGCGACAAGGTGATGGCAAGCGCCAGCCACACCCTGGGCGCCTTCGTGGAGAACCTGACCCTGACCGGCGCCGCCGCGATCAGCGGCACCGGCAACGAACTGGATAACACGATCACCGGCAACGGCGGCAGCAACGCCCTGCTTGGCGGCGCCGGCAACGACACCCTGGTCGACAATGGCGGCAACGACACCCTCGACGGCGGCCTGGGCGCCGATACCATGCAGGGCGGCCTCGGCAACGACGTATACGTCGTCGACGACGCGGGCGACCTGGTGGTCGAAGCCTTCAATGGCGGCCTCGACACCGTGCAGTCGGGCATCGACTACGTGCTGACCGAAGGCGTCGAGAACCTGGCCATGACCGGCACGCAAGACCTGAAAGGCGCCGGCAACGCGCTCAACAACACCATCACCGGCAACGCCGGCAACAACACGATCAACGCCGATGCGGGCGTGGATACGGTCAATGCCGGCGAGGGCGACGACACGGTCAACGGCGGCGACGGCAACGACCTGATCAATGGCGAAGGCGGCAACGACACCCTGTACGGCGACGCCGGCAACGACCGCATCGACGGCGGCCTGGGTGCTGACCGCATGCTTGGGGGCATCGGCGACGACACCTATGTCGTCAACGACGGCGGCGACCTGGTCGGTGAAGACGAAGGCGCGGGCATCGACCTGGTCGAGTCCAGCATCACTTATACGCTTACCTCGAACACCGACAACCTGACCCTGACCGGCACTGCCGAATTGAACGGCGCCGGTAATGTCCTGAACAACGTCATCAACGGCAATGCGGCCAACAACAGCCTGGATGGCCTGGAAGGCAACGACACCCTCCACGGCAATGCAGGCAACGACAGCCTGGTCGGCGGCGAAGGCAACGACTTCCTGAATGGCGGCACTGGCGCCGACAGCATGGCCGGCAACACCGGCGACGACACCTATGTGGTCGACAACGCGGGCGACGCGGTGAACGAAGCCGCTGGCGAAGGCCTGGACACCGTCCAGTCGAGCATCGACTACAGCCTGACGTCCGAGGTCGAGAACCTGACCCTGACCGGCAACGCGCTGGTCAGCGGCACGGGCAACGAGCTCGACAACACCATCATCGGCAACATCAGCAGCAATGCGCTGTATGGCGGCCTGGGCAACGATACGCTGACGGATGCCGCCGGTAACGACCGCCTCGACGGCGGCCTCGGCGCCGACAGCATGTCCGGCGGTGCGGGCAACGACACCTATGTGGTCGACAACGCGGGCGACCTGGTCACCGAAGGCGTGAACACGGGCGTGGACACGGTCGAATCGAGCATCGACTACACGCTGGCGGCCAACGTCGACAACCTGGTCCTGACCGGCTCCAGCGACCTGGTCGGCCACGGCAATGCGCTGAACAATGTCATCACCGGCAATAGCGGCAACAACATCACCAGCGCCGGCGCCGGCATCGATACGGTCAACGCAGGCGAGGGCAACGACGTGGCCAGCGGCGGCGACGGCAACGACGCGCTCAACGGCGAAGCGGGCGACGACCAGCTCGACGGCGATGCCGGCAACGACCTCCTTAACGGCGGCCTGGGCAGCGACCGCATGGCCGGCGGCCTGGGCGACGATACCTTCGTGGTCGACAACGACGGCGACATCGTGCTGGAAGCCGGCACTGCCGGCACCGACGTGGTCAACTCCAGCATTACCTACACCCTGACCGACAATGTCGAGAACCTGGTCCTGACCGGCGCGGCCGACATCAACGGCAGCGGTAACGAACTCAACAACATCATCAACGGCAACCTTGGGGCCAACGTCCTCGACGGCAAGGCCGGCAACGACACCATCAACGGCAATGTCGGGGCCGACACCCTGGTCGGCGGCGAAGGCAACGACGCCCTGAGCGGCGACGCGGGCGACGACGCACTCAATGGCGATGCCGGCAACGACGTGCTCAATGGCGGCGTTGGCGCCGACACGATGGCCGGCGGCAGCGGCGACGACACCTATATCGTCGACAGCGCCGCCGACGTGGTCAATGAGCTGGAAGCCGAAGGCCTCGACACCGTCCAGGCCGGCGTCAACCACACGCTGGCCGACAACGTCGAGAACCTGGTCCTGACCGGCACCGTCAACACCAATGGCGCCGGCAATGCGCTGGATAACGTCATCACCGGCAATGCCGGCAGCAACCAGCTGAATGGCGGCGCCGGCAACGATACGCTGCTGGCGGGCATCGGCAACGACACCCTGGACGGCGGCACTGGCGCCGACAACCTGCAGGGCGGCGCAGGCAACGATGGCTACGTCGTCGACGAAGCCGGCGACGTGGTGCTTGAAGCGCTCAACGCGGGCACCGACACCGTTACCTCGAGCATCGACTACGTGCTCGGCGCGAACCTGGAGAACCTGGTCCTGGCCGGCCTTGACGACCTGGACGGCACCGGCAATGCCCTGGGCAATATCATCACCGGCAATGCCGGCGCCAACCTGATCGACGGCGGCGCGGGCGCCGACAGCATGAGCGGCGGCGCCGGCGACGACACCTTCATCGTCGACGTCAGCAGCGACCTGGCCAACGAGGCAGTGGGCGGCGGCACCGACACCGTCCGTGCCGGCGCCAGCTTCACGCTGGGCGCCAACGTCGAGCACCTGGTGCTGACCGGCACTGCCGCGAGCAACGGCACCGGCAACGCCCTGGACAACACCATCACCGGTAACGACGCGGCCAATACCCTGGCCGGCGGCGCCGGCAGCGACACCATCAACGCAGCCGGCGGCAACGATACGGTCGACGGCGGCCTCGGCGCCGACGCCATGAGCGGCGGCACCGGCAACGACAGCTACGTGGTCGACGACGCGAACGACACGACCATCGAAATCGCAGGCGAGGGCCTTGATTCGGTACTGGCCGGCATCAGCCACAGCCTGGCTGCGCATATCGAGAACCTGACCCTGACCGGCACCGGCGCCATCGACGGCAGCGGCAACGAACTGGATAACGCCGTCACCGGCAACGCCGGCGCGAATGCGCTGCTTGGGGGCGCCGGCAACGACACCCTGGCTGGTGCGGCCGGCAACGACACCCTGGCGGGTGGCACGGGCGACGACACCTACCGCTTCAATCGCGGCGACGGCGCGGACCGCGTGAATGACACGCAGGGCGCCGACGTGCTGCGCTTTGGCGCGAACATCGTCCAGGGCGACCTGGTCGCCACCCAGTCGGGCAACGACCTGGTGCTGGGCATCAAGGGCACCGCCGACAGCGTGGTGCTGACCGGCTGGCTGGGCCAGACTGAAGGCGTGAACCGCATCGTGTTCGACAACGGCAGTTCGCTCGACCGAGCCGGCATGGTCGGCCTGCTGGGCGGCGTGCCGGTGGCGCTCGCCGACAGCGTGACCGCGCGCGAAGATGGCGGCGTGGTGCAGATCGCCGCGGCTGACCTGCTGGCCAACGACACCAACCCGGCCGCGCGCCTGGTCTCGGTCGGCGCCTCCACCCTCGGCGCGACCGTGGCGCTGGCTGGTGACACCGTCCAGTACGACATCGGCGCCCGCTTCCAGGAACTGGCGCAGGGCGAAGTCCTGAAGGACAGCTTCACCTATACCGTCCGCGACAACCTGGGCCGCACCTCGACCGCGGTCGTCAACGTCCAGGTCACGGGCAGCAACGACGGCCCGGTGGCCACGCTCGACAAGGCCACCCTCGACGAAGCCCAGGCCAAGGCCGTGAACGGCAATGTGCTGGCCAACGACACCGACATCGACAAGGGCACCGTGCTGCAGGTGGCGAATGCCGGCAGCTTCACCGGCGCCTACGGCACCCTGGTACTGGCACAGGACGGCAGCTATACCTACACCCTCGATGCCTCGATCGCCACGGCGCCTGCCGGCGGCGTGCTGACCGAGCGTTTCGACTACACCGCCACTGACGGCATCGCCACTTCGGCCTCGACCCTCGAAGTCAAGGTCACCCGCGCCAACCAGGCGCCGGGCGCCGGCGTCGATGCAGTCCAGGTGCTTGAGGACGGCGCGGCAACCGGCGGCAACCTGCTCGCCAACGACAGCGATGCCGATGCCGGCACGACCCTGAAGATCGCGGCCCCGGGCAGCTATGCCGGCACCTACGGCACCCTGGTGGTGGTGGCCGACGGCAGCTACAGCTACACGCTGGACAACGGCGATGCGCGCGTGCAGTCGCTGGCCCAGGGCCAGCAACTGGTCGAGACCTTCGGCTATGCCGTCACCGACGGCGTCGCCAGCACCGGTTCCACCTTGACGGTCACCATCGCCGGCACCAATGACGCCCCGGTCGTGACCGCGGACGTGGCGCAGGCCCTTGAGGGCGGCGCGGCAGCCAGCGGCAACGTGCTCGCCAACGACAGCGATGTCGATGCCGGCACGGTCCTGGCGGTTGCGGCGCCGGGCAGCTATGCCGGCACCTACGGCAAGCTGGAGATCGCGGCCGACGGCAGCTACAGCTACACCCTGGACAGCGGCAACGCGCAGGTACAGGCGCTGGCCCAGGGCCAGCAGTTAGAGGAGAGCTTCGGCTTTGCCGTTACCGACGGCATCTCGGCTACCAGCTCGTCGCTGAAGATCACCATCGCGGGTTCCAACGGCGCGCCAAGCGTGACCGCAGATGCCGCGCAGGCCAGCGAAGACGGCCCGGCAGCCAGCGGCAACGTGCTGGCCAACGACAGCGACATCGATGCCGGCACGAGCCTGAAGGTGGCGGCACCTGGCAGCTACGCCGGCGCCTACGGCACGCTGGAGATCGCGGCCGACGGCAGCTACACCTACATCCTGGACAACGGCGCTGCCGCCATCCAGTCGCTGGCCCAGGGCCAGCAGCTGCTGGATACCTTCAGCTACGCCGTCACCGATGGCATCGCGAACACCGGCTCGACCCTGCAGGTCACCATTGCCGGCACCAACGATGCCCCGGCCGTGACTGCCGATACGGCGCAGGCCAGCGAAGGCAGCGCTATCGCCAGCGGCAATGTGCTGGCCAACGACAGCGACCTTGACGCAGGCAGCAAGCTGGCCGTCGCCGCACCAGGCAACTACACCGGCACTTACGGCGTTCTGGAAATCGCAGCGGACGGCAGCTATGTCTACACCCTGGACAGCGGCGACGCCAGGATCCAGGCGCTGGCCCAGGGCCAGCAGCTCGAGGAAAGCTTCGGCTTCTCCGTCACCGACGGCATCGTGGCGACCGGCTCCTCGCTGAAGATCACCATTGCAGGCAGCAATGACGCCCCGGTCGTCAGCGCGGATACCGCGCAGGCCAGCGAAGACGGCGCCGTCGCAGCCAGCGGCAATGTACTGGACAATGACAAGGATGCGGACGCCGGCGCCCAGCTGGCCGTCGTCGCCCCCGGTACCTACGAAGGCGCCTACGGCACCCTGGTGCTGGCCCTCGATGGCAGCTACACCTACCGCCTGCACAACAATGACGCAAAAGTGCAGTCGCTGGCCCAGGGCCAGGTCGTGGTCGACAGCTTCAGCTACGCCGCCACCGACGGCAGCATCGCGAAAGAGGCAGTCCTGCAGGTCACGATCACCGGCGCCGACGACGCGCCAAGCGTGAGTGCGGATGCGGCAGCCGTCGCCGAAGACGGCGCAGTCGCCGCCACCGGCAACGTGCTGGCCAACGACAAGGATGCGGACGCCGGCGCCCAGCTGGTGGTGGGCACGCCGGGGAGCTACGAAGGCGCCTACGGTACCCTGGTGCTGGCCGTCGATGGCAGCTATACCTACAGCCTGCACAACGACGACGCGAAAGTGCAGTCGCTGGCGCAAGGCCAGTCGGTAGTCGACAGCTTCACCTACGCCGCCACCGACGGCGCCGGCTCGACCAGCGCCGCGCTGGAATTCACGATCACCGGCGCCAATGACGCTCCGGTCGTAAGCGCCGACGTGGCGCAGGTCGCCGCAAACGGCGCAGTCTCCGCCAGCGGCAACGTGCTGGCCAACGATACCGACCGCGACGCCGGCGCAAGCCTGGTCCTGGCCGAAGCGGGCAGCTTCGCCGGCACCTACGGCAGCCTGGTGCTGGCGCAGGACGGCAGCTACACCTACACGCTGGACTCGGACGGCGCCGCGGTACGCGCGCTGGCTGCGGGCCAGTCGGCCGTCGACAGCTTCGCTTACGCGGCGACCGACGGCATCGCATCGATCCTGTCCAGCCTGGCGATCACCGTGAACGGCGCCAACGAAGCACCGGTCGTGGCCCTCGACACGGCAGCGGTCGCGGCAGGCGGCCCTGGCGCCAGCGGCAACGTGCTGGCCAACGACCGCGATGCCGACGCTGACACCCAGCTCAGGGTCGCCACCGCCGGTACCTACGCGGGCAAGTACGGCAGCCTGGCGCTGGCCGCGGACGGCAGCTACACCTATGTGCTGGATAGCGCATCGGCCCGCGTGCATGCGCTGGCGCAGGGTGAGTCGGTGGTCGAATCGTTCAGCTATACCGCTACCGACGGCGTGGTGCAGGTCGTGTCGGGACTGGATATCACGGTCACCGGCACCAACGATGCCCCGGTCGTGGTGGCCGACGCAGGCCAGGTCGGCGCCGGCGGCAAGGCGCCGGTCACCGGCAACGTGCTGGCCAACGACCGCGACGTCGATACCGGCACCAAGCTTACGGTCTCCACCGCAGGCTCGTACGCCGGCATCTACGGCACGCTCGAACTGGCGCAGGACGGCAGCTACAGCTACGTGGTCAACAGCGAGAACGCGGTCGTCAAGGCGCTGGAACTTGGCCAGTCGCTGGTCGAGACCTTCCTCTACAAGGCCAGCGACGGCATCGTCAGCAAGGCGGCAAACCTGGAAATCACCATCAATGGCGAAGCCCAGAAGCCGGTGCTGCAGGCCGATACCGCATCCATCACCGAAGACCAGTTCATCATCCTGGGCAATGTGCTGTCGAACGACAGCGGCAAATCGCTGAAGGTGGTGACGGACGTCGATTTCGGCAACTACGGCGTGCTGACGGTGCTGCCGAACGGCAGCTTCGTCTACGCACTGGCGAGCCTGACCGACAAGGTGCAGTCGCTGGGCCGCAATGCCTCGGTGGTCGATCATTTCGACTACACCGTGATGGATGGCCGCACCGCGATCGCCTCGTCGATGGACGTGACGGTACTGGGGCGTAACGATGCGCCGGAACTGGCGAAGGCGCTGTCCGACAAGTACATCAACTTCAACAAGGCCTTCTCGTTCCAGCTGCCGGCCAACAGCTTCACCGATATCGACAAGGGCGATACGCTGACCTACTCGGCCAAGCTGGCCAATGGTGCGGCCCTGCCTTCGTGGCTGAAGTTCGATGCCGCCACCGGCACCTTCTCCGGCATGGCGCCCAAGACGACCAGCACGATCGAGGTGCGCGTCACCGCCACCGACAAGGTCGCGGCAACCGGCAGCACCGCCGGCAGCATGTCGGTGTCGGACGTGTTCAAGCTGTCGGTCAGCCATGGCAACAACGGCTGGGGCAACGGCGAAGACGCGCCGCCACCAGGCAAGGATACCGACAAGGACGACTTCGGCGGCCTGGCGGACCTGTGGGTCAACCTGCTGGGTGGTTCGAGCAAGCTCGAGGTGTCGCTGCCGGGCCAGGATGCTGCGGGCAGCGGTACCGATGGCCAGGCTGCGATGCTGGTGGGTGTGCAGGCCCAGGACGGCTTCGGCTTCCCGGTCTATTAAGCACAGGGCCGGTCCGGTTTCCGGGCTGGCTGTCGCGGCAAGCCTGACGAAAAACGGGCGCGTCACCCAGGTTCATTGCCTGGATGACGCGCCCGTTCTTTTGGCGCGTGCTTGACGATCTGCTGCCTTACACCGGCATCGGCTTGTTGCTGTTCAGGTCGAGGAAGCCGCGGATGATGCGGTAGGCCATCCACAGCCAGGCCAGGGCCCAGATCACCATCGCGATCGGGATGCCGATCAGGGTGACCCACAGGACACCGCCCGCGACCATCCACACCAGGTACCACCAGAAGGAACGAATCATCCAGGTGTGGTGCGAATAGACGATCGTGCCATGGGTGTCGGGGCGCTTGACGTAGTTCACGATCAGCACCAGGATCGACAGGGTGCCGACCGAGAAGAAGAAGGTGAGGGCGTGCGCGATGTACAGGATGCGTGCGAACTGCTTGGCATCCTCCACGTTGCGGTCCAGGACGAGTTGCTGGGACATTGCGTTCTCCGGTTAAAAAGTAAGTAAGAACCGTGGGCGAGCTGGCCTGCAGTTGCTCGAATGATAACCCAAGAGCGCTAGCCGTGGGGCAGTTGTGCCTGCACCCAGGCGGCGATGCCCCTGGCATCCATCGCCCCGGCCTGGCGCGCGATTTCGCTGCCGCCCCTGAACAGTGCGATGGTCGGGATGCTGCGGATCGCGAAGCGCGCCGACAGTTCCTGGTGGCGCTCCGTATCCACCTTCAGCAGCCGCACCGCCGGCTCGAGCTGCGCGGCCGCCTGGGCAAAGTGGGGCGCCATCATCTTGCACGGCCCGCACCACGGGGCCCAGAAATCGACCAGCACCGGCAGGTCGTTGCGCGCGACGTGTTTCGTGAACCGGGCACTGTCGACCTCGAGCGGCTGGCCTGCAAACAGCGCCTGCGCGCATTTGCCGCAGACCGGCGCATCGCGCAGCCGCTGCTGGGCCAGGCGGTTGACGGCGTCGCACTGGGGGCAGACGACATGGATCGGGTCACTCATCGGGTACTCCTTCGTTCTGTGGCAGTGCGATTATTCTAAGCCGATCGCCGGTTTGCCGCAGTCTGCCGTGGCCAGCCATGCGCCGCGCCGGCGGGGTAACTCTTAGAATCAGCGCATTGTCACTTTGAACACCCACATGACGAAACACGATTTCTCGACCCCGCGCCTGCTGGCCGGCTGCGCAGGCTGGAGCCTGCCCAAGGCCTCGGCCGGCTCCTTCCCCGAAGCGGGCAGCCACCTGGAGCGCTACGCCGCCGTATTCCCGGCGGTGGAGATCAACTCGTCCTTCTACCGGCCGCACCGCCCGGCCACCTACGCCAAATGGGCCGACTGCGTGCCCGAGGATTTCCGCTTCGCGGTCAAGGTGCCGCGCGCGATCACGCACGATGCGCGCATGGAGAATGTCGAGGAGCAGCTCGTGCAGTTCGCGTCCGAGGCGGGAGAGCTGGGCGAGAAGCTGGGCTGCCTGCTGGTGCAGCTGCCGCCCAAGTTCGGCTTCGTCGACGAGACCGCGCGCGAGTTCTTCCGCCAGCTACACGGGATCTTCGGCTGCAGCGTCGCCTTCGAGGCGCGCCATCCGGGCTGGTTCTCGGAGGCGGCCACCGAGCTGCTGCTCGAGAGCCGCGTGACGCGCGTGATCGCCGACCCGGCGGCCGGCCAGCCGGGCCCGCACGTGCCGACCAGCAGCGATGCGGTTTACGTGCGCCTGCATGGCACACCGCGCATCTACTATTCGCGCTACACGCCGGAATACGTCGAGTCGGTACGGCGCGCCCTGGCGCAACGCGCCGCCGCCGGCAGCACCTGCTGGTGCATCTTCGACAATACGGCGTCCGGCGAGGCGACCGCCAACGCACTGGAACTGGTGCACGGCCCGGCGGGGCTGCAGCTCGACGAGGAGGCCATCCGGAACCCGCCATGGTGAGCGCCACCTTTCGTTTCTACGACGGGCTGAACGACTTCCTGCCGCGCGGGCGACGTGGCCGCGACATCACGGTGGCATGCGCGCGCGACGCCACCACCAAGCACATGATCGAGGCGCTTGGCGTGCCGCATACCGAGGTCGAGCTGATGCTGGTCAACGGCGAATCCGGAGGCTTCGACCACATCCTGCGCGAGGCCGACCGCGTTTCCGTGTATCCGGCCTTCGGTACGCTCGACGTGCAGCCGCTGCAGCGGCTGCGTACATGGCCCGCGCGGCGCCTGCATTTCGTGGCCGATGCCCACCTGGGCGGCCTGGCGCGGCTGCTGCGCATGGCCGGCTACGACACCCTGTACGACAACGGCTTCCATGATCAGGAGATCGAGCGGATCGCGCGCGAAGAAGGCCGCGTGCTGCTGACGCGCGACCGCGAACTGCTCAAGCGCCGCACGGTGGAACTCGGTTGCTATGTCCACGCGATCGACCCGCCGGGGCAGCTGCGAGAACTATTTTCCCGCTTGCGGCTGGGCGGCGGGGTACGTGCGTTTTCGCTTTGCCTGCACTGCAACCTGCCCTTGCGCGCGGCCGCCATTGAAGAGGTGCTGCAGCGCTTGCCGCCGCGGGTGGCGGCCACCCGCGACGAGTTCACCACCTGCGACGCCTGTGGCCGTGTCTACTGGAAGGGCTCGCACTACGAGCGCATGCGCAGCCTGCTCGGCGGCCTGGGCGCTGATGTAGAATTGGCCGCAACTCCCGGCTGCCCGGCTCCCGGCTCCCCGACCTTAGGCCCTCATTGTTGACAGCGTGACCGATCCCGTTTCACCACCGGCTTTTCCCATCCGCACTCAGTGCCCGCCGGGCGCCTGCGTGTGCGGCCGCGACCGCGTGCTGGCCGACCCGCAGGCCGACCAGCGCCCGCTGGCCCTGACGCGCCTGCAGGAACAGAAACTGATCGAACGCATCGAGCGCATCGAGACCTATGACGACCTGCGCCACGTGCAGGCGCTCATCCACAAGAACCTGGGCGCCGAGCTGCGCATCGAGCCGGGACCGAACGAGGTGCGCACCGTGCGCGGCATCATCGTCGTGCTGGAAGATAAGCCGGGGCTGTGCAAGAAGACGCGTCAGAACGTGCCGGCGGCGGTCAGGCGCTGCCTCAACGGGCGTCCCGAGATCGCCTATGCGCTGCTCGATGCGCACGACCTGTTCGGCGCGTCCCGTCCCGGCTGAGCACACGGTCCGGGCCCAGCCCACGCGTTCCCCCCCGTTCTTATAAAATCAGCACGACGCGGCGCTCGTCGTATACCTTGAACCATTGGGAGCACAATAATGTCGGGCTATAGCATCAATATCGAACAGAAGACCCTCGCCGGCAACAATTTCCGCGAGGTGCTTTATACCACCCAGCGCAGCCAGCTTGTCATCATGACCTTGCAGCCTGGCGAAGAAATCGGGATGGAGCACCACGAAGGCCATGACCAGTTCATCCGCGTGGAAGCGGGCCAGGGCGTGGCGATCCTGGACGGCGAGAAGCACGCGCTGGAAGACGGCGTCGCGGTCGTGATCCCGGCCGGCACCGAGCACAATGTCATCAATACTTCCAGCAGGGAGCCGATGCGCCTGTACACCTTGTACACCCCGCCGGAGCACCCTGACGGCATCGTCCATGCCAACAAGGCTGAAGCGGACGATTACGAACGCTCGCATGGGCACTGACCGGGCACTGAGGGGTCATTTAGCCGCGGTACGGACGAAAAAAAAGGCCGGCAATTGCCGGCCTCGCCGCATCAACGGCGGTAATGGAAGGGGAAGCGGGTCCCGATATGGCCGCCCCAGCCGCGATGGTGTCCCCAGCCGCGCCCGAAGTTGAAGCCGAGGCCGATCGAGACCGGCGGGTAGTAATAGCGCGGCTGGTACACCGGTTCGGGCACGTACACCGGCTGCGGCACATACACCGGGTTGGCGCCGTACACTGGTTGAGCTCCATACACCGGCTGCGCGCCATACACCGGTGCGCGCTGGGCATACACCGGTGCGCTGCTGTAGGTGGTGCCGGTCTCGCCGGCTGCGGCGGCGCGGGCGCCGGTACCGACCGGTACCGGCGTCACCGACACGACTTGCCACTGGCCGGGATCGGCAGGCTGGCCATAGCTACGGCTGCCGTACGGGTTCGGTCCCGGCGCGGCGCAGCCGGCCAGCACGGCCAGCGCTGCGGTAATAAAGATGAGTTTTTTCATGGCGGTCCTCCTGATTCCTCCATGATAAAAAACTTCGCCCAGATGTGCCGCGCGCTATTACAGAGTGTTACACACCGCGCGCGACCGGAAGCACCGCGCCGCGCGCCCGCCGTCAGACGATGAAGTTCGCCAGCTCGTCCAGCGGCACGGCGCCGGCCATGGCCTGGTAGCCCGCATCGTTCGGGTGCAGCCAGTCGCGGCTGTTGAAGGCGGGGTTCAGGCGGTCCGGCGCGTCGGGGTCGCGCAGCGCCAGGTCCCAGTCGATCACCGCATCGAATTCGTTCGATGAGCGCAGCCAGTTGTTGGTGCCGATTCGCACCGCTTCGCGCGCCGCGTTGTAGTAGACGAAGCCGTTCATCGGCGGCATGGTGGCCCCGAACATGGCGACGCCGCGCGCGTGGGCGCGCGCGATCAGCTGGCGGTAGCCGCCGACCAGGTCTTCCACCCTCACCAAGGTGGAGCCGGAACTGTAGACGATGTCGTTGATCCCGATGAGCATGATCACGGCCCGCACTCCGGCAGTGGCCAGCACGTCGCGATCGAAGCGCTCCAGCAGCTCGCGCCCCGGCAGCAGGAAATTCGGGTCGTCCGCCAGCAGGCGGTTGCCGGCAATCCCGCGGTTCGCCACGCCGATGCGTCCGAGTGAGCCGAGTTCCGCCTGCACGCGGCGCGCCAGGTAGTCGGGCCAGCGCCGGTTCAGGTTGGTCGAACTGCCCTGGCCGTCCGTGACCGAATCGCCGAGCGCGACGATGGAGGGCGCGCCGCCGTCGACGTCGACCTCGGTGAGGAAGGGCCAGGACGCGATGGTGCGCCCGACCGTGAACGCGGTGCTGGCAGCGAAGTTGCCGGTGGTGGACACGTAGCTGGCTTGCCAGGCATCGCGGTGGATGGTGGTGCCGCTGGCGGTGGAGGGGAAGTACAGGCTGATCGCCAGGTCGGCAAACGGCGTGACCTGCATGAACACCGGGTCCGACAGCACGGGCGATCCGGCCGGGATCGTAATCGAGGTGCGGCCGCCGAAGGTGAGCGGGTGGTTCGACCCGGCCACCACGGCAACACCGCTGTTGCGCCGGCCGATCTGGGCCGAACCGATCGTCAGCGGGGTGCTGCCCATTTCGTTCGACAGCCTGACCCGGACCCGGTTGCCGCCGATGCTGGCGCGGACGATCAGGCGCACGGTCTGGCCGCTGAAACTCATGGTGCTGCTCGAGGGCGGCGGCCCGGCCGGGGCGCAGCCCCAGGTTGCGCACCAGCCTTCAGAACGCCAGGACTGCGCGGAAACAGACGAGGGCGCGAGGGCGAGTGCGCCCGCCAGCGCCGGCACGCCGAGGAGTACGCGTCGACGGCTCGGGTCCAGCGCCGCACCATCGATGCGCGTCTGGAGGCGGGCGTCGGGAGGGATAGGCGACGACGCGCGGAAGGCCGGGTTAGTCATGGCAGGCTCCTGTCGATTGGATGCGACCGCGACGCGGCCGCACCGTCAACATAGCCCACCAGCGGGGCGCGTCCAATCGTGCGCCGCACGAGGTTTGCGCTGCGTCTGAGCTCTTTCTGTCTCCCTAGATTGCCAAATTGCGCGCCGTGTTTCCTTCAGTTCAGGGCAATGTCCTGAAAGCCCTGATGCGAAGAACGGTGACGGATGCAGCGGCCTGTGAATGGAGCTGCCTAGGCCTGCGAAAGGATGGTGAGCAGGCCGTCGAGGCCCGAGAAATTCAGCGCCACATTGGCCTGGCTGCGCACCACCGGCTTGGCGCGGAAGGCCACCGACAGGCCGGCGATGCCCATCATCCTGAGGTCGTTGGCGCCGTCACCCATCACGATGGCCTGGCGCGCATCGATGCCCAGGCCGGCGCACACGCGCTGCACGGTGCGCATTTTCTCTTCCGCATCGACGATCCCGCCCAGCACGCGGCCGGTCAGCTTGCCGTTCGCCACTTCGAGCACGTTGGCGTGGGTGTAGTCGAGCGCCAGGCGCTCTTTCAGGCGATCCGTAAAGAAGGTGAAGCCGCCCGAGACCAGCAGCGTCTTCAGTCCGGCCGCGCGCACCGCTTCCAGCATCGCCTCGCCGCCGGGCGAGATGCGCAGGCGCTCGTCGTAGACGCGCTGCAGGGCCGAAGCATCGAGTCCTTCGAGCAGCGCCACGCGGCGCGCCAGGCTGGCGGAGAAATCGAGCTCGCCGCGCATCGCCGCCTCGGTGATCTCGGACACCTGCGGTTTCAGTCCCTGCATGTCGGCGATCTCGTCGATGCATTCGATGGTGATCAGGGTCGAGTCCATGTCCATCGCCACCAGGCCGAAGTCCCCGAGCGAACGCCCGGCTTCGATGAAGCAGGCGTCGACCCCGGCCGCGAAGGCGGCGGCTTCGATGTCCTGCTTTACCTGCGCGGAAAACGCGACGTCTTCGCAGCGCAGGGCGTGGCCATCGACCTGCACAACGCGCGCTGCCCCGGCCAGTTGCGCGAGGCGTTCGAGCGTTTCGAGCGGGGCCTGCGGCCCCTGGAGTACCAATGTCATGGTCATGGAGTGGTCGATCGGCTAGGCAAGCAGTTGTTTGATGGTCTGTTTCAGTTGCGTTACGCGCGCGGACAGGTCCGGCATGCTGGCGGTGATGCGCAGCTTGTCCTGGCCGGCCAGCTTGATGTGGCGGTTCTTCTGGATCAGCGTGATGATCCTGATCGGGTCGATCGGCGGCTTTACCATGAACTGCAGGTTGGCCGCTTCGCCGTGGGCATCGATCTTGACGATGCCGACCGACTTGGCCGCGATGCGCAGGCGGTGGGTCTCGATCAGCGCCTTCACCGGCTCCGGCAGCTTGCCGAAGCGGTCGATCAGTTCTTCCTGCATGCCGTCGATCTTGTCCTGGCTTTCGCAATTGGCCAGGCGCTTGTAGATCGACAGGCGTTCGTGCACATCGCCGCAGTAGTCGGACGGCAGCAGGGCCGGCACGTGCAGGTTGATCTCGGTGGTGGTCGACAGCGGCGCGGCCAGGTCCGGCTCCTTGCCGGCCTTGAGCGAGCGCACCGCCTCGTTGAGCATGTCCGAATACAGCTGGAAGCCGATCTCCAGCATCTCGCCCGACTGGTTCTCGCCCAGCACTTCGCCGGCGCCGCGGATCTCGAGGTCGTGCATGGCCAGGTAAAAGCCGCTGCCCAGTTCTTCCATCGCCTGGATCGCATCCAGGCGGCGCTGCGCCTGCTTGGTCAGGGTCATCACGTCGCTCACCAAAAGGTAGGCATAGGCCTGGTGGTGCGAACGGCCGACCCGGCCGCGCAGCTGGTGCAGCTGGGCCAGGCCGAAGCGGTCGGCGCGGTGCATGATGATGGTGTTCGCGGTCGGCACGTCGATGCCGGTCTCGATGATGGTGGTGCACAGCAGGATGTTGAAGCGCTGCGCCACGAAGTCGCGCATCACCTTTTCCAGGTCGCGCTCGTGCATCTGGCCGTGTGCCACGCCGATGCGCGCTTCCGGCAAGAGTTCCTGCAAGGTGGCGCGGCGGTTCTCGATGGTCTCGACTTCGTTGTGCAGGAAGTAGATCTGGCCGCCGCGTTTCAGCTCGCGCAGGCAGGCCTCGCGAATCACGGAGCCGTCTTCGCTGCGGACAAAAGTCTTGATCGCCAGGCGCTTTTGCGGCGCAGTGGCGATAATGGAAAAGTCGCGCAAGCCTTCCAGCGCCATGCCGAGGGTGCGCGGGATGGGCGTGGCGGTCAGGGTCAGCACGTCGACCTCCGCGCGCAGGGCTTTCAGCGTTTCCTTCTGGCGCACGCCGAAGCGGTGTTCTTCGTCGATGATCACCAGGCCCAGGCGGGTGAACTTTACGTCCGGCGAAAGCAGCTTGTGGGTGCCGATCACGATGTCGAGGGTGCCGTCGGCCATGCCCTTGATCGCGTTGTTGATCTCCTTGCCTGTGCGGAAACGGGACAGCTCGGCGATTTTTACGGGCCAGTCGGCGAAGCGGTCGGCGAAGGTCTGCGCGTGCTGTTCGGCCAGCAGCGTGGTCGGCGCCAGAATAGCCACCTGCTTGCCGCCCATGACCGCGATGAAGGCTGCGCGCAGCGCGACTTCGGTCTTCCCGAAACCGACGTCGCCGCACACCAGGCGGTCCATCGGGCGGCCCGAGGTCATGTCCTTGATGACGTTGTGGATGGCCTCGGCCTGGTCCGGGGTTTCGTCGAAGCCGAAGCTGCCGGCGAAATTCTCGTAGTCGGTGCTCGAATATTCGAAGGCATGGCCCTGGCGCGCGGCGCGGCGAGCGTACAGGTTGAGCAGCTCGGCGGCGGTGTCGCGCACCTGTTCCGCGGCCTTGCGCTTGGCCTTTTCCCACTGGGCCGAGCCGAGCGAGTGCAGGGGCGCGTCCTCGGGCGAGCTGCCCGAATAGCGCGAGATCACATGCAGCTGCGATACCGGCACGTACAGGGTGGTCTCCTTGGCGTACTCCAGGTGCAGGAACTCGGTCTCGCCTTCGCCCAGGTTCATGCTCATCAAGCCCATATAGCGCCCGATGCCGTGGTTGATGTGGACCACCGGGTCGCCGATCTTCAGCTCGGACAAGTCGCGGACCATCGATTCGACCTGGCTGGTGGCTTCCTGCTTCTTCTTGCCGGCACGGCGGCCCGACCCTGCATACAGCTCGGTCTCGGTAATGAAGACCATTCGCCCGGCCTGGCTTTCGGTCAGTTCGAAGCCGGCCTGCAGCGGCGCCACGCCCAGCGCCAGTGTCGCCTCGGTGGCGCGCAGGCCTTCGAACCCTTCGACCGGCGCCAGCTCCAGCCCGTATTCGTGGAAGTACTGCTGCAGTGTCTCGCGGCGGCCGGCCGAGTCGGCGCAGATCATGACGCGCGCGCTGCTGGCCTGCAGGAAGGCGCGCAGGCTGGCCAGCGGGTCGTCGAGGCGGCGGTTCACCGAAATGTCGGGGATCGGCGCGCTCAGCTCCGAGGCCGGCAGGGCCGGGTCCCGCGAGATGGTCCAGCGCCCGTGCGGCTTGGCGCAGGTGAAGAACTGCTCCGCGCCCAGGAACAGCTCGCGCGGCTCCAGCAGCGGGCGTTCGCGGTCGCTCTTGAGGAATTTATAGCGCGATTCGGTATCGACCCAGAAGCGCCCGATGGCCGCCTCGATATCGCCCACCAGCGCCAGGGTCGCTTCTTTCGGCAGGTAGTCGAACAGGTTCGCGGTCTCTTCGAAGAACAACGGCAGGTAGTACTCGATGCCGGCCGAGGCGATGCCGCTGCCGATGTCCTTGTAGATCGGCGAGCGCGATGGGTCGCCTTCGAAGCGTTCGCGCCAGCGCCCGCGAAAAGCGGTCCTCGCCGCTTCGTCCATCGGGAATTCGCGGCCCGGCAGCAGGCGCACTTCCTTGACCGGGTAGAGCGAGCGCTGGGTGTCGGCGTCAAACGTGCGGATGGTCTCGATCTCGTCGCCGAACAGGTCGAGGCGGTAGGGCAGCACGGAACCCATCGGGAACAGGTCGATCAGGCCGCCGCGCACCGAGTATTCGCCCGGCGACATCACCTGCGACACGTGCGAATAGCCGGCCAGCGTCAGCTGGGCCTTGAGCCTGGCTTCGTCGAGGCGCTCGCCCTGGCGGAAGAAGAAGGTATAGGCAGCCAGGAAGGAGGGCGGGGCCAGGCGCAGCAGCGCGGTGGTGGCCGGTACAATCAGGACGTCGCACTGCCCGTTGCGGATCTCATGCAGGGTCGCGAGGCGCTCCGAGACCAGGTCCTGGTGCGGCGAGAACGCATCGTAGGGCAGGGTTTCCCAGTCGGGCAGCAGGTGGCAGGCCAGCTTGCCGTCCGCGAACCAGGGGATCTCATCGAGCAGGCGCTGGCCGTCGGAGGCATTGGCCACGATCACGGTCAGCATTTGCCCCTTGGCTTTCAGGGCCAGCGCGGCGGTGGCGAGCGCATACGAATCGCTCGAACCGTGCAGGTTGGGCAGGGCGAAACGGGTTCCGGGCTTCGGGAGGGTTTTCTGGAGGTCGAAAGGCATTGAGCGCGCGTGGATGCTTGCAAATAGGTTCGCAAAAGGGGCTGTCCATTATAGACGAAGGCGCCTGGAGCCGCCGTGCGCTACGCCCCGGCCGGGCCGCCCGTCCTAGGACAGCTCGGCAGCGCGGCGGTTGGCAATCCCGAAGGGCACGTGCACCATAGGGATGGTGCCGCCCGGCCCGGATTTCAGGTGGGTCAGCTGGTCGTCGAAGAAGATGTGCGGCCGGAATACCGACAGCACGCGCGCCTTGTCCATCCCGCCCAGGAAGAAGGTCTCGTCGGCCGACACGCCCCAGCTCTTGAGCGTGGTGACGACCCGCTCGTGCGAGGGCGCGCTGCGCGCCGTAATGATCGCGATGCGCACGATCTTGCGGTAGGACGGATCGCGGCGCTGGGCTTCGTCTTCCAGCCGCTGCATCATCGCCAGCTTCTGGAACATGTCGGCCAGCGGTCCTGGCTGGTGCGGGCGCGCCATGTGCAGGCGCTCGTGGGCGTGGAATTCGTCCAGGCCGTTCTGCTTGAATACCGTCTCCGATTCGTCGTCGGCCAGCACGCCGTCGAAGTCGAAGGCGACCCGCAGCTCGGCGTCGTCCTCGTCGTCGGCGATGCGCGAGGGCAGTACCAGCCCGGCCGGGTAGTCGATCGCGATCGCGCGCTTGACGTCTTCCTCGTGCGCGCTCAGGAACAGCGAGGCATTGAAGGCCGGCAGGTAGGAATAGGGCGTGCCGCCATTCATGAAGGCCGCGCGCGAGATATCGAGCCCGTAGTGGGCGATCGAGCGCATCACGCGCAGGCCGGTTTCGGGCGAATTGCGCGACAGGAGCACGACTTCGACCGGCGCCTCCTGGGGGAAGCAGCGGTTGATGTTCAGGAAGCGGCGGATGAAGGAAAACGCCACGCCCTTGCCGAGGATGACATCGAGGTTGCGCTCCTGGTAGCCGCGGTAGGCGTCCGGTCCCTCGTCCACATACACCTGGTGTGACTCGGACAGGTCGAACAGCGCGCTCGACGCCACCGCGATGACCAGTTTCTGCTCGATCTGGAACCCCATCAATCCTCCGCCTTGCTTAGTTTGTCGAAGATGCGCGCCTGCTCGCCGGTCAGCGCCGCGGCCGCCTCGTGCGCACCGTCCACGCCGGCGTCCAGCAGCAGGCGTAGCCTGGCCAGGCGGTCACCCTGGTAGAGCGCCTGCGCCAGCGGCGGCACGTCCAGCTGGCCGGCCTGCAGGATCGCCATGCTGACCGGCGGCGGCAGCTCCCACAGGGCCGCGATCCGCGCCGACAGGGTGCGCGCGCTGTCCTGCAGGGCCTGCGCAAATTCGTCGGAACGCGGCAGCGCGCCTGGGCCGGCCACCTGGTCGACCAGCCGGAAGGCGACGATCAGCCCGACATTCTGCATCAGTCCCGCGAGATAGGCTTCGAAGGGATCCGCCTCGAGTCCCGGCGCCGCCATCCCGGCGGCCTGTGCGCAAAGTTCGGACTGGCTCCAGATGTGCGGCGCCACCTGGCGTGCCAGGCGCCCGGTCTGGGCACTGATCACGGGACGGAAGGCCACCCGCGCCAGCAGCATGCGCAGGCCGTTCTGGCCGAGCAGCATGAGCGCTCCCTCGATCGTGCGCACCGGGGCGGTTGGCCGGTGGTAGGGGCTGTTGACCTCGCGGATGACTTCCGCCACCAGGGTCACATCCTGCGACACCTGGCGCGCCAGCTCGGCAGCCGACACGCCTTCGTCGCGCAGGCTGCGCAACAGTTGCGGGATGACGGCGGGTACGCGCGGCACCAGGCCGGCGGCCGACTCCGGCTGGCGTACCAGGCGCGCCAGCTCATCAAGGATCAATTGCTCCGGCGCTTCGCCGGCGTGCACGATGTCCCCGGACAACCAGCGATAAAACGCGACGTCGAGATCGAGCGGTGGTGGCGGATTTACAACGCCTTGATCCGCCGCGGCGGGAACATGCGGCGACCCATGGGCCGGCGCATCAACAGATAGCACGGGGGGCGCGGCCTGGCCAGGACGGGATGGACCGCCGAACCAGCGCGCAAACCAATTTTTCATAGAGGGAAGAGAGTCAGGCCAGTGGGCGTGACGATTCTACCCGAGTGCAGCGGCAGCAGGGACTTGCCGGGCAGGCGATGACGTCGCCGCCGGAGCCGGCAGGGAGAGCGGGGGCAGGGGCGATAGAGCAGGCGGGACGCCTGGCAGCGGGTTCGGGAGGAGCACGCGGATGGCTGCCACGGGGCAATGCCATCGCGCGTGGGGCTTGGACTCCCTACCAGCGTTTATCCGTGCCGGTGGGCGGCGGCGTGGTTGCTTGTGGCGTTGTGGTGGCAGGCGGAGGCATCGGGGCCGGCGTGGGGCTCATGACCTCGTTCGTGGTGCCGGTATTGGTGCCGCTTGCGCCCGCAGCGCCAGTGCTGCCAGAGCTCATCGACGAGCCGGTAGTCGAACTGCCGGTGGTCGTATCGGGATTGGTCGATGTGCATGCGCCCAGCGCCAGGGCCGTGCAGCCCGCCAGGAGGGCGCCTTGGAATGTGTTCTTCATGTGTTTTCTCCTCAGTTTGGATAGTGTCTCATCATGCGAGGAGGCTCCAACGAGCGAAATAGGAACACAGCGTTGTCGAATGTAGGACAGGGCGTACACTCACATGCGAAACATGCCTACAGCTGAGCTCGATTTGAGGGCAGGCCGTTTGGGGCTGGGTACGCACAGACGCGCTACGGCACCGGCAAGCGCAGGGGGGAACCCAACCGAGCGCTAACGGGGCTGCTCAGGCAAGGGCCTCCTGGTGGCTGGCCAACCAAGCCAGCAGGTCCCCAGCAGGCAGGGGCCGGCTAAAGAAATAGCCCTGGCCCTTGGCGCAGCACTGGGCCCGCACGACGTCGGCCTGCGACTGGGTTTCGATGCCCTCGGCCACCGTCTTCATGCCCAGGCTCTGCGCCACCTTCACGGTCGCCTCGATCAGCACGCGGTGATGGTGGCTGGTGTCGGCCTGGCTCACGAAGGAGCGGTCGATCTTGACCGTGTCCACCGGCAGCAGGTGCAGGCTCGAGAGCGACGAATAACCGGTGCCGAAGTCGTCGAGCGCGAGCTGGATGCCGAGCGCCTTGAGTTCGTGCAGGCGTTGCTGGATACCCTGGTCCTGCGCGGCCAGGCTTTCGGTCACCTCGAGCTGGAGCTGGCTTGGTGGCATGCCGGTCAGGTCCAGGATGCGGCGAACGCTGTCGATCCAGCCGGGCTGGCCCAGCTGGGCGCGCGACAGGTTCACCGCGATCAGGCGCGGGGCGGCTTCACCCAGGCGCGCCTGCCAGTCCATGAAGTCGCGGCAGGAGCGCTCCAGCACGAAGTCGCCGACCGCGCCGATCAGGCCGCATTCCTCGGCCACCGTGATGAACTCGATCGGCGGCACCACGCCGCGCTGCGGGTGGCGCCAGCGCACCAGCGCCTCGACGCCGGCCGAGTGGTCGGTGCCGCCGTCCGGCAGCAGGCCGACCACCGGCTGGTAGACCACGAACAGCTGCTCCTCGGCGATCGCCTGGCGCAGTTCGGCCTCGATGCCGGCACGCTGCGCTGCGCGTTCGCGCATGGTCGATTCGAAGACCAGGTGGCGCGCGCCGCCGGCGCGCTTGGCCTCGGCCATCGCGATGCTGGCGTCGCGCAGGACTTCGTCGGCGTCGAGTGCGCCGCCTGCGCCCCAGGCCAGGCCCAGGCTGGTGCCGCAGACCACTTCGTGACCCTGCACGCGGTAGGGCAGCGCGAGCGTGTCGAGCAGGCGGCCGGCGACGCGCTCGGCGTCCTCGCGCGAGCGCAGTCCATCGAGTACGACGACGAATTCGTCGCCACCGACGCGTGCGGCCAGCTGGCCGGTACCGCCGCGGGTCTCGATGCGGTCGCTCGGCGGGCGCAGCGCCCCGCGGATGCGTTCGCCGACCTGCACCAGCAGGGCGTCGCCCGCGGCCTGGCCGAGGGTGTCGTTGATGCGGCGGAAGCGGTCGCAATTCATGAACAGCACCGCGAAGCTCGATGCCGGCTGTTCGGCGCCCGGCGCCGGCCGCGCGATCATGCGCTCCAGCTCTTCGCGCACCGCCTCGCGGTTCGGCATACGGGTAAGAAGATCGGTGCGGGCCGCGTTGCGCAGGCGGCGCGACAGGGTTTCCTGCTCGCGCTGCACTTCGAGCGTGGCATCGGCCACCACCGCCATCAGGCGGTGGGTGTCGAGCTTCATCAGGCTGATGGCCAGCACCTGCGGGGCGCCGGGTGCCGTCATGGCAGGCGGCAGCACGGCACGCAGGCCTTCGCAGATCACGCCCGAGGGCCCGGCGAAGTCGCGCGCCAGCTGCGGCAGCTGGGGTGCGATCGGCGCGAGCACCGCGAACAGGTTGTCGAGGCCGCATTGGTTACCCGGCGCGCGAGCGAGCGGCATCAGGAGGTTCGAGGCCATCGGGTTAAGCATATCGACCGTACCCTCGAAGTTCATCTGGGCCAGCCCGATCGGGGCGCGGTACAGGAACTGCACCAGGGCTTCGTAGGCGTCACTCGGGTCAGGCATCATCGCTGGTTCCTTCAGGCTGCGGCAGGGGCCCGGGTGTGCGCGCGGGTGTGCCCTCCAGCTCCGGACGCCAGCGTTCGACACGGTTGCGGCCGGCGCGCTTGGCAGCGTACAAGGCCTGGTCGGCGCGCTTGAGCAGCAGGTCGATGCCGCCCTCGCCGTTGTCCACGCAGGCCACGCCCGCACTGACGGTGTAGCGGATGCGGCTGCCGTCGAAGTGCACGACCTGGGAGGCGATCGCGGAGCGCAGGCGTTCGGCCACCACTGCCGCGCGAGGCAGGTCGGTAGACGGCAGCAGCACGGCGAATTCCTCGCCGCCGATGCGCGCGACCACGTCGACTTCGCGGAAGGTTTCGGCCAGGATCGCGGCCAGGTGCTGCAGCACGGCGTCCCCGCCCGGATGGCCATGGCGGTCGTTGATGGCCTTGAAGTTGTCGGCATCGAAGGTGATCACGGAGGTCGAGCGCGGCACGACCCGGCTGCGCCCGAGCTCCTGTTCGGCAGCCTCAAAAAAGGCGCGGCGGTTGGCCAGTCCGGTGAGGTAGTCGCCAAAGGCTTCGCGCCGGCGCCGTTCGCTCGCTTCGCGCTTGTCGGTGATGTCGCGCAGGATCAGGCAATAGGCCGGGCCGTCCGGTTCGCGGTCAGGCAAGGGGGCAATCAGGGCGCTGCCCCAGAAACTGCTGCCGTCGGCGCGCGTGCGCTTGCCCTCATCCAGGCTCCAGCCGTCGTTGTCGGCCTCGCGCAGGCGGTCGAGCAAGCGTTCCGGCGTTATTGCGTCTGGCGGATAGAAGATGGAATACGGCTGGCCGACGGCGTCCTCGCCAAAGCCGGTGACGCGGCCGATGCTCGGGTTCCATTCGGTGATCGCGCCCTCGGCGTCGATGCCTGCAAGGGCATAGTCGGTGATGCCGGTCAGGATGGCGTTGAGCCAGGCGTCGTTCTGGCGCAGTTGGCGCTCGCGCCGCACCTGCAGCGTCACGTCGTCGATGACGGCCATCAGGCGCTGCGCGTCGAGCTTGAGCAGGGTGATCGCCAGGATTTGCGGGGTCTTTTTCCCGGTCTTGCCGGTAGACCCCGCGTTCAGGTGCACGTGCAGGCCGTCGCATATCTTTCCGGTCGGGCGGTCGTAGGCAAGGCACAGGTGGCGCAGGTCGGGCGCCACGCTTTCCAGCGCCGTGAACAGGTTATCCAGCCCGCCGCAGCGCGACAGCGGCATCAGCAGCTGGGCCGAGATCGGGTTCATCATGGCGATCGCCCCATCGATATCGGCCTGCACCAGGCCGACCGGCGCCAGGTACAGGAACTGGATCAGCGCCTCGTGCTCGGCGCGCAGTTGCTCGTTCTCGCTCACCTGGTCACGCACCGTCATCAGCGCGGCGCGCGCTGCACAAGCACGTAGCGGTTGGCGCTGCCCGGGCTGGCCAGCAGGCGCAGGGCAACCTTCACCGGGCGCATGCGCAGGGTCAGCACATAATCGATGGTGTCGTCCAGCACGCTACCCTCATCGTTAGCGTCGTCGAAGCGCTGTGCGACCATGAAATTATTCATGCAGGGCGCCACATTGGTAAACAGCGGCTGGCCGAGTACGCGCTCCGGCGACAGGCCGGCGGCCTGCGACTCGAAGGCGTTGTAAAGACGGACATTGGTCTCGGCATCGAACCCGATCACGCCGAAGTCGAGCTGGTCGAGCTGTTCAGGGGTGCAGTTGTCGAGTTGCGATGCCAGGTTGGCGGACGAAAACGACAGGGTGGCTGCATTCATGAATAGCTCCGGATGGGTGGGTTGATTTGAGGAAATTGATGTTGACATAGCGTCAGGGAGCTTGTCAATTAAATGCGCGGCGATTTGACACTTTCCGTTGTCGGATATCACTTTTGGCGGAAGTTGGGCGGAGGCATTGACAGCAGCAGGCCCGTGTGAACCAAGGGCGGCGGGCGCGGCAGGAGTGGCGGGCTTCGTCGGGGCCGTGACTGGTACGGATCTCGTCAGATTGCGCAGTTCCGCCTGGGGCATCCACGGACGCACGCATGCCGGGCGTGGATGCAAGTGCGGGTGGCTAGAGATCGACGATCATGTCGAAGCCGCCGTAAACCATGCGCTTGCCGTCGAAGGGCATGGCCTCGGGCTTCATGAGGTCCGTCATGCGCGGATCCTTCATGACCTTGTCGTTGACCTCGTCGCGCTTCTCGCGCGATTCGTAGACGATCCACGAGAAGATCACGGTTTCGCCGTCTTCCAGGTTGACCGCCTGCGGGAACGAGGTCAGCTTGCCCGGCTTGACGTCTTCGGCAATGCACTCGCGGAACTGTAGCGCGCCATGCTCGCGCCATATCTCGCCGCAGCGCGTGGCGACTTCGCGGTATTTCTCGATGTTGGATTTTGGAAGGGGAAGGATGAAACCGTCGACATAGGCCATGCTGATCTCCTCAGGTTATGTGGAACGCGAACCGCCCAATAACAGACCCGGGGGTGGCCCGCGGGTTCCCGCAAGCTCGATAAAGCGTGCGCAAGTCTTGCTGGAACCCGGTCAGGATAGCCTAGAAAAGCGGCGAGGGCGCGGGCGGTGGTGGCGATGCAACAGGTGCGACAGGTGCTGCAGGCGCCGGTACATTCCCGGGCTCTTCTCCTGGTTCCAGCTCATCGGGTTCTGCAGTGTCTTCCGGCGCCGGCTCGATGTCGATGGTGTGCAGGTCGGGCCGCTCCGCGAATTCGGCAAGGATCCAGTCGTCGTTCTCGCGTATCACGCCTTCCGGCTCGAGCCGCATTTCTCCTTCCTGTTGCGCGGGCACCTTGGGCAGCGCGACCCGCATGTAGTCGATCCAGATCGGCAGGGCCAGGGTGGCGCCGAATTCGCGCCCGCCGAGCGAACGCGGCTCGTCATAGCCCATCCAGGCCACCGCCACCACCTTGCCGCCGTAGCCGGCGAACCAGCCGTCGATCGCGTCGCTGGTGGTGCCGGTCTTGCCGGCGATGTCCGTGCGGCCCAGCTTCTGCACGGAGGCAGCACCGGTGCCGTAGCGGGTGACGTCGCGCAGCATGGAATCGAGGATGAAGGCATTGCGCGCATCCAGCACCCGGTCGCCGTCCTGCTTCGCGGCCGGCTTGTTTTCCAGGATGATACTGCCGTTGCCGTCGCGGATCTGCGAGATCAGGTAGGGTTTGACCCGGTAGCCGCCGTTGGCGAAGACCGCATACGCGCCGGCCATCTGCAGCGGGGTGACAGCGCCGGTGCCCAGGGCCAGGGTCATGTTCCTGGCGTGGCGCGGCAGGTCGAAGCCGAAGCGGCCCAGGTAATCGTGGGCGTAGTCGACGCCCACGGCGCGCAGCAGGCGCACGGTGGTCACGTTCTTCGAATGCGCCAGCGAATAGCGCATCGTGACCGGTCCGCTGAACACGCCATCGTCGTTCTGCGGCGACCAGGTGGCGCCGGCGTTCTCGCCCGGCATGTCGAGCTGTTCGTCGAGGATGCGCGTGCCCGGCGAGTAGCCCTTGTCGAGCGCCGCCGCATAGACGAAGGGCTTGATCGCGGAGCCGGGCTGGCGCCAGGCCTGGGTCACGTGGTTGAACTTCTGCAGGTTGTAGTCGAAACCGCCGACCAGCGCGTGGTAGGCGCCGGTATCGGCGTCGATGGCGACGAATGCAGCAGCGACCTGGGGCACCTGGGTGATGGCCCAGCCGTCTTTTCCACGCTTGCTGATGCGGATGACCGCGCCTGGGGCGATGGCGAGCGATTCCTTCGCCGCCGGCGCGAGGCCGCGCGCCGCAAATTTCAGGCCGGCGCCCTCGATCGTCAGCTCGTCGCCGGCCAGGGTTTCGACCCGCACCGCCTTGCTGGACGCGGCCAGGACCATCGCCGGCACCAGGCCGTCGCTCGAGGGACGCTTCTGCAGGGCCTCGACGATGGCTTCCTCGCGTTCTTCCGGGTCTTCCGGCAGCTCGATGCGCGCTTCCGGGCCGCGGTAGCCATGGCGCTGGTCGTAGTCCAGCACGTTGCGGCGCACCGATTCGTAGGCCGCATCCTGTTCGGCCTTGAGGATGGTGGTGGTCACCACGATGCCGCGCTCGTAGGCGGCTTCGCCGAACTGGGCGAACACGGCCTGGCGCGCCAGTTCGGCCACATAGTCGGCTTTTGTATCGAAGGCCTGGCCCCCGCGCTTGAGGCGCAGCGGTTCGCCAAGGGCCTGGCGGTAATCCGGCTCGCTGATGTCGCCCAGCTCGTACAGGCGCTTGAGCACCGCGTGCTGGCGCAGCTGCGCGCGCTTTGGGTTCACTACCGGGTTGTGGCGCGACGGGTTTTGCGGCAGGCCGGCCAGCATCGCGGTCTCGGCCAGGCTCAAGTCGTCGAGCGACTTGCCGAAATAGCTGCGCGCAGCGCTCGAGAAGCCGTAGGAGCGGTTGCCGAGGTAGATCTGGTTCATGTACAGCTCGAGGATTTGCTCCTTGGTCAGCGCATCCTCGATGCGGTAGGCGAGGGCGATTTCGGTGAGCTTGCGCGAAATGAGCTTTTCGCGCGACAGGAAGAAGTTGCGCGCCACCTGCATCGTGATGGTCGAGGCGCCCTGGCGGAAGCCCCCGCGCAGGTTGGATCTCGCGGCGCCGGCCGCGCGGATCCAGTCGATGCCCCCGTGTTCGTAGAAGCGCGTGTCCTCGATCGCCAGCAGGGCCGATTTCATCAGGGGCGGCACTTTCGCGATCGGTACGAACTCGCGGTGCTCGACGCCGAATTCGCCGATCAGCACATTATCGGCCGTATAAATACGCAGCGGGATCTTGGGCCGGTAGTCGGTCACCGCGTCGATGCTTGGGACGTTCGGCAGGATTGCCGACATCACGTAGATCGCGGCGCCCGCGATGATCAGGACCAGGGCGGCGAGCATCAGGAGGATGAATCCGCGGAGACGGCGGAGGCGCTGCGCCGGTAGCCGGGCGCTGTCGTTTGCATGCTTGGTCACTACTTTGCTCTCGATGCTGTGCTCTCGATATTAGGCCGGTGCTGCTACTGGCAGTCGGCAGTGATTCTACCCCGGCATTCTAAAACTAAACCGCTTTCATTCCATTTCGGCATGTGCGATAGTCACGGATTCAGTCCCTCCTAAGTATGCATTCCGAAGGAAGCCCATGCCTTACGATCCACCTCCCGATCACGCCGCGGCCGCGTTCAAACCCTATATCCCGGCCAGCGCGCAACTGCCTGAAATGACGCTGCGCGCCCTGGTCATGGGCGTCGTGCTGGGCATGATCTTCGGCGCCTCGTCGCTTTACCTGGTCCTGAAGGTCGGCCTCACGGTCAGCGCCTCGATCCCGGTGGCGGTCATCGCCATCACACTGTTCCACACCGCGAAGAAATTCGGCGCGCGCGAATCGACCATCCTGGAAAACAGCATCACGCAAACGGCCGGCTCGGCCGGCGAATCGCTCGCCTTCGGCCTGGGCGTGACCATGCCGGCGATCCTGATCCTCGGCTTCGACCTGGAGATCTCGCGCGTGATGCTGGTGGGCGTGCTGGGTGGCCTGCTGGGCATCCTGATGATGATCCCGATGCGCCGCACCATGATCGTCGACGCGCACCGCGAACTGAAATACCCGGAAGGCACGGCCTGCGCCGAAGTGCTCAAGGCCGCCGCCACCGAGACCTCGCGCGAAGCGGCCGGCGAAGTGCGCGAAGCCGGCTCGGATGCTGCCCGGGACGCCAAGCGCCGCGCCATGATCATCTTCGGCGGTTTCGGCATAGGGCTGCTGTACAAGACCCTGAGCGTGTCGTTCAAGGGCTGGCGCGATTACGTCAACTTCGAATTCGCGGCCCCGCTCAAGGGCGGTTCCGCCGGCGCCGAAGTCTCGCCCGAACTGCTGGGCGTGGGCTACATCATTGGCCCGCGCATCGCCTTCACGATGGCGGCCGGTGGGGTGCTGTCCTACCTGCTCATGATCCCGATGATCAAATTCTTCGGCGAGCTGCTCACGGTGCCGCTGTCGCCGGGAACTACCTTGATCCGCGACATGGGCCCGGACGATATCCGCAACGCCTACGTGCTGTATATCGGCGCCGGCGCAGTAGCCGCGGGCGGCCTGATTTCGCTGTTCCGCTCCATGCCCACCATCTGGAAAGGCCTTACCGGGGGCCTGTCGGGCATGGGCAAGGGCAAGGCCAACGCCGCGGGCGCTGCCGGCGGCCCGGTCCTGCGCACCGACCTGGACATCCCGCTCAAATGGGTGGTAATCGGCTGCCTGGCCATCATCGCCATCATCACGGTGGCCACCCCGCTGCACATGAATCTGCTGGGCGCGCTCTTGATCCTGGTGTTCGGTTTCCTGTTTGCGACCGTGTCCTCGCGCCTGACCGGCGAAGTCGGTTCGTCCTCGAACCCGATTTCCGGCATGGCGGTGGCCACGCTGCTGTTCACCTGCCTGATCTTCCTGCTGATGGGCTGGACCGGCGGCCAGTATTACGTCACCGCGCTATCGGTCGGCGCGATCGTCTGTATCGCCGCCAGCAATGCCGGCACCACCTCGCAAGACCTGAAGACCGGCTACCTGGTCGGTTCCACGCCGCGCATGCAGCAGTACGCGATCCTGTGCGGCGCCTTCGCCTCGGCCCTGATCCTGGGCCCGATCCTGCTCAAGCTGAACGACGCAGGCACGGTCTACGTGCCGGCGGCCCAGGTCGCGCCGGGATTGACGGTCGATGCGTCGAAGCTGACCCAGCTTGATAAGCTGCAGGGCCCGCAGGCCGCGACGGACACCAACACCTACAAGGTCTGGCAGAAGCGCGATACGGTCGGCGGCCCGGCTGGCAAATACCTGGTGACCGACGACGGCAAGCTGGCCTACCTGGTCGACCCGGGCATCAACGGCACCCACAAGACCCGCCCGGACGGCACCGAGGTGAAGAAATACGACGCGCCCAAGGCGGTCCTGATGTCCTACATCATCAAGGGCATCCTCGACCAGGAATTGCCATGGACGCTGGTGCTGTTCGGCGTGATGATCTCGGTGGTGCTGGAGATGGCTGGCGTGCACGCGCTGGCCTTCTCGGTCGGCGTCTACCTGCCGCTGATCTCCACGCTGCCGATCGCCGTCGGCGGCATGGTGCGCTGGCTGGCCGACCGCGGCAACAACAAGCTGCCGCAATACCAGAAGCTGAACGATGAAGAACGCCAGGCCGCGGGCGACCGCAGCTCCGGCACGCTGCTGGCCTCCGGCTATATCGCCGGCGGCGCACTGGCCGGCATCATCATCGCCATCACCGCCGGCGTGCTGACCGATTTCGACAGCACCATGGTCAAGTGGGCCGAGGCCTCGAACCCGTTCTTCGCGGGCGATAGCGCGAACGTGCTGACCCTGATCCCGTACGCACTGATCATCGCCGTCCTGTACTGGGTGGCGCGGGAAAAAGCGAAGCGCTAAATGAAAATGGCCCGGATCTCCGGGCCATTTTTACATCGCGAACATTCCTGCTCCTCGTAGGGTGGGCAGGTCCTCCTGCCCACGCGGTCAGACGTATGCCAAGTCGTGATGCCGGATGACGTCCTCCATCCACTCGTCGGTGTGCCCGAACCGATACCCCAGCGCCTTCGCCCGCGACGTATCCAGCACCAGCGGTTCAACGAAATCAAACGGCGACAATACCCCCGGCTGTACAGGCCCAGCCACCTTGACCGCCCGCGGCACGTCATCCAGCACCCGCGCCACCCGCGCATGCAAATCGAGCGCCGACAGCGCCCCGTCATCGCCCGCATTCACCGCCCCGGTGAACGCCTGCGCCCCCGCCCACACCAGGAAATCAGCCGCCCCCGACGCCTCCATGAACGACACCTTGGCCGCAGCATTCGTATAGCTCAAGAAAGCCCGCATCCGCACCAGGTCCACGTAATGCGCCAGCCGCCCGGTAAAGTCCTCCGGCCCGCCCAGCACATGCGCCAGGCGCACGGTCGCCAGCGGGAGACTGCCGTCGCGCACCAGGTAAGCCTCTGCCTGCACCTTGCCCGCGACATAGCTGTCGATGGCCAGTGCCGGGTCGTGCCACGGGTAGGCGCTGTCGATCGCCTGTGCCTGCACCTGCAGCGCGTCTTCCCGGAAGGCCAGGTCGCTTGGGGCCAGGCCGCGGTAGGCATCGATGGTCGAGGTCATGACATAGCGGCCCACCTTGCCGGCGAAGACACGCACCGAGATGGCGGCGTCCGGCGGCGAATAGCACATCTGGTCGTAGACAATGTCGAAGGAGGCGTGCCGGAACGCGTTGCGCATCGCATGCTCGTTGCGGCGGTCGACGCGCACGCGCGCGAATTGGTCGCCAAAGCGGTCGCCGAACGGATCGGGCGCATAGCCGCGCGTGGCGATGGTGACCTGGTGGCCGGCACGCAGCAGGCGCTGGACCAGGAGTTTGCCGAAAAACCGGGTGCCGCCGATCACCAATATATTCTTGCGCATGACTTTTTCCTTATAGGATCGAGTATATTTTCTGCAAAGCAGCAAATTTCATCAACCGAGAAAAAGCGTTGGCGTTGAATAAGAAAAACTTATGCATGGAGGGGTCATGAAACCCTTGCGCAGCCTCTCGGGGCTGATCGACTTCGATTGCGCGGCACGCTGGGGCAGCTTCAAGCTGGCCGCGCGCGAGCTGCACAAGACCCCGGCGGCGGTCAGCCTGCAGGTCAAACAGCTCGAGGAGAACGTCGGCTTTCCGCTGTTCGTGCGCCATCCGCGCCATATCTCGCTGACCGAGAAAGGCCAGGAACTGGCGATTGCCACCGGCCGCATGCTGGCCGACCTGCGCGCCAAGGTCGCGGCGCTGCAGCGTGGCGACGAGGAAGCGGTGCTGCGGATCTCGACCACGCATTCGTTCGCGATCAAGTGGCTGGTACCGCGCATGCACCGCTTCACCAAGCTGTATCCGGAACTCGACATCCGCATCGATTCGAACGACGCCCCGGTCGACCTGCAGGCCGACAGCACCGACGTGGCGGTGCGCTACGGACCGGTGAGCGACGGCGACCCGACGGTGCTGTTGCGCGAGCGCCTGGTGCCGGTGTACAGCCCCGAGCTGCTGGCGCCCGGGCAGGACGCCTTGAGCCTGGCCGACCTGCCGCAGCACAGCCTCCTGGTGGTGCAGTCGCCGGAAGCCTGGCTGCAGCTCTTGAACGAGAACCGCGCGCTCAAGGGCAAGTACGATTTCTCGCGTGGCTATACCCATTGGGGCGTGCTGGTGCAGGCAGCGGTGGCGGGGCAGGGCGTGGCCCTGGTGCCGTACGGGATCGCCTTCCAGGACATCGAATCGGGCGCGCTGCGGCAAATCTCCTGCAAGAGCGCGCCGTTTGCGAACGGCTACCGTTTCCTGGTCAACCCGCACAAGGAGCACATGCTCAAGGTGCAGCGCTTCAGGGAGTGGATGGTGGCAGAGATGGATGCCTTGCGGGCGACGATGGAGCGGGGTTGAGTTCCGGGTCATACACGCAAACCTGGATCCCCGCCTGCGCGGGGATGACGGAGCATAGTGTGAGGTGGATGGATAAGTACTTACTGCTCAAAGACCGTCATGCCCGCCACTGGCGGCCATGACTCCCGGCGAAGGCGGGAACAATGCCACTGGCATCGCTCCCTCCAAGTCCGTGGCACTCACGCAGCACACAAACAAAAACGGCGGCCCGCAGGCCGCCGTTTTCATTGGTACGTGATGACGCTTACTTCACGCCGTGCATCAGTTTCTGGATCAGCGGTGCGAGCAGGAACAGCAGCACGCCGCCGACCAGCAGGATCCAGAAGCCCGAGGTGTAGCCGTCCAGGGCCGAAGCCACCGACATGCCGGCATCGCCCGAGACGTGCGAGGCGAAGATGCCCGACAGGTTGTTGCCGATACCGGTCGACAGGAACCAGCCGCCCATGCCCAGGCCCACCAGGCGGGTAGGAGCCAGCTTGGTGACCATCGACAGGCCGATCGGCGACAGGCACAGCTCACCGATCGACTGGATCGTGTACACCGCCAGCAGGGTCCAGGCCGGGATCTGGCCGACCGGGTCCAGCAGCTGCGACAGCGCGTACATCAGCAGGCCGAAGGCCAGGCCGTTGATGATGATGCCCAGGCCGAACTTGCGCGGGATCGACGGGTTGGCGTTGCGCTTGCCCAGCATCACCCAGACGGCGGCGATGAGCGGCGCGAAGATGATGATCGCCACGGCGTTCACCGACTGGAAGTAGGCAACCGGGATCGAGAAGCCCAGGAAGTCGCGGTTGACGATCTGGTCGGCCAGGAAGGTGAACGAACTGCCGGCCTGCTCGAAGAAGCACCAGAACAGGATGTTGAAGAAGAAGATGATCATCATGGCGATGGTCTTGTCGCGCGCGACCTTGCCTTCGCGGACGCCTTCGACGATCAGCATCAGCGCCAGGATCACGAACATCACCGACAGCACGATCTGCAGCGTGGCGGCGCCCAGGCGCAGCAGCATGTAGACGACCGGGATGACGACCAGCGAGCCGACGATCACGCCGATCAGGCGCTTCGGGCTGGCCAGTTCGCCGACCGGCGCGCCGATGCCCTTGAGCTGCTTGCGGCCGATGAAGAACCAGACCAGCGCCAGCAGCATGCCGACGCCGGCAGCGGCGAACACGACCTTGTAGGCAGGGGTCGAGCCGTCGCCGAATTCCTGCGCCAGCAGGCCGGTGACGATCGGCGCGAAGAAGGCGCCGGCGTTGATGCCCATGTAGAAGATCGTGAAACCGGAATCGCGGCGGGTGTCGTGCAGCGAGTACAGCTGGCCGACCATGGCCGAGATGTTCGGCTTGAACATGCCGTTACCGACGATGATCGTGGCCAGGCCGAGCTTGAAGACATCTTCGTTCGGCAGCGTGATCATGAACAGGCCGGCCGCCATGAAGACAGCCCCGACCAGGATCGAGCGCTGGTAGCCGATGACGCGGTCGGCGACATAGCCGCCGAAGACGGCGCCGGCATACACCAGCGCGAGGTAGGAACCGTAAATCAGGTTGGCGTCGGCCTGGCCGACGGCGTCGCCGCCGTGGAACTGGGCGACGATGTAGAGCACGAGGGCCCAACGGATGCCGTAGAACGCAAAGCGCTCCCAGAACTCCGTCATGAACAGCATCCACAATGGCGCCGGATGGCCCATGATCTGTTTGAACTCTGGAATGGCCTTGTTGCCAGGTGTAGCAGCTGCACCGCTCATGCGGGTCCTCCCGAAATAGTTATCTGAATAGACGTTTTTTTAATGGAGCCATCGGTCGCCCGAAAATTCCAACTGGCACGCATTTTAGTGTAAATCGGTCATCGCAAGCGAACTTTTTCGGGTTGTGGTATTGACGATCGAAATTGGTGCGGGCCCTGTCGGGATATGCCCTTGTGCGGTGCTCCCGTATTGCCCTTATCGTGGGGGCAAAACCTTGGACTTTGGCGTATATTGGTAACCAGCCATACCGTTTCATCGCCAGATAGGGAAAACAAAATCATGACCCATGAAGTAGTCGATATCCTCATTTCTCCGGAAGGCCGCCTCGAAGTCCTGTCGAAAGCAGAAGTCACCAAGCTCCTGGACACCAGCAAGGGCGGTTTGTACGATATTTTCCGCAAGTGCGCACTTGCGGTGCTCAATAGCGGCAGTTCGATCGACGATGGCAAGGAGCTGCTTGAACGCTACCGCAGTTTCGACATCAGCATCCTGCAGCGCGAGCGCGGCATCAAGCTCGATATCCGCGGCGCCCCCGCAATTGCCTTCGTCGACGGCAAAATGATCCGCGGTATCCACGAGCACCTGTTCTCGGTGCTGCGCGATATCGTCTATGTCCATTTCGAAGTCACCGACAATCCGCGCTTCGATTTGAATCGCCCGGATGGCATCACCGACGCCGTATTCCATATCCTGCGCAATGCGAACGTGCTGCAGCCGCAGCGCAGCCCGAACCTGGTGGTGTGCTGGGGCGGACACTCGATCAGCCGCATCGAATACAACTACACGAAAGAAGTTGGCTATGCGCTGGGCTTGCGCGAGCTCGATATCTGCACCGGCTGCGGTCCGGGCGCGATGAAAGGGCCGATGAAAGGCGCGGCGATCGGCCACTCCAAGCAGCGCATGAGCGGCGGGCGCTACCTCGGCATTTCCGAGCCGGGCATTATCGCGGCCGAATCGCCCAACCCGATCGTGAATGATTTGGTGATCATGCCGGACATCGAGAAACGGCTGGAAGCCTTCGTGCGCACGGGGCACGGCATCATCGTATTCCCGGGCGGCGCTGGCACGGCCGAAGAGATCCTGTATATCCTCGGTATCCTGCTTCATCCGGAAAACGCAGAAACGCCCTTCCCGCTCATCTTCACGGGCCCGTCCACCTCGCGCGCGTATTTCGACCAGATCGACCAGTTCATCGGGCTGACCCTCGGCCCGGCGGCGCAGCGCCGCTACAAGATCATCATCGACGATCCGGCGCAGGTGGCCAGGGAGATGTCCGCCGGGATTGCCGAAGTGCGGTCCTTCCGCAAGGCGCACAGCGATGCGTATTACTTCAACTGGCGGCTCAAGATCGACCCGGAATTCCAGAAGCCGTTCCGCCCGACCCATGAAAACATGCGCAACCTGAAACTGCACCGCAACCAGGATGGGCACGTGCTGGCCGCGAACCTGCGGCGCGCGTTCTCGGGCATCGTTGCCGGGAACGTCAAGGAAGAGGGCATCCGCGCGATCGAGCAGTTCGGCAAGTACGAGATCCAGGGCGAAAGCGCGATCATGGGACCGATGGACGCGCTGTTGGCGTCGTTCGTGGAGCAGAGCCGGATGAAGTTGCCGGGCAAAGCCTATACGCCTTGCTACACCATCGTGCAATAACGATTATCGGTGCGCTCGAATATGCCGCGCATTGTAGGGTGGGCAAGTCTCTTGCCCACGCGTTCAAATCCCCTGTGAGCAGTCGCACGGGCTATTCATACGCAGGTTGAACGCGTGGGCGGCATAGCCGCCCACCCTACAAAAAAGGCGGCTCTGCTTTACGCACGCCGCCTTTTTTACGAGCATTCGAAATGCTTAGTCTTCTTTGCGCAAGTGCGGGAACAGCAGCACGTCGCGAATATTCGGCGAATCGGTAATCAGCATCATCAAACGGTCGATGCCGATGCCGCAGCCACCTGCCGGCGGCATGCCGTATTCCAGGGCGCGGATGTAGTCGGCGTCGAAGAACATCGCTTCTTCGTCACCGGCATCCTTGGCGGCGACCTGCGCCAGGAAACGCGCAGCCTGGTCTTCCGGATCGTTCAGCTCCGAGAAGCCGTTGGCGATCTCGCGGCCCACCATGAACAGCTCGAAGCGCTCGGTGATCCCTTCGCGCACGTCCGAGGCGCGTGCCAGCGGCGAGACTTCCACGGGATAGTCGATGATGAAGGTCGGCTCCCACAGCAGGGCTTCGGCAGTCTCTTCGAACAGCGACAGCTGGAGCGAACCCAGGCCGGCGGTGGCGAAAGGCTTGACGCCGAATTTCTTCAGTTCCGCCTTGATGAACTCCGGGTCGTTCAGCTGCTCCGGCGTATAGCCCGGCGCGTACTTGTCGATCGCTTCGACGATGGTCAGGCGCTGGAAAGGCTTGGACAGGTCCAGCTCACGGCCGCCATAGCTCAACACGGCGCTGCCGTTCGAATCGATGGCCGCCTGGCGGATCACCTGCTCGGTGAAGTTCATGATCCACTTGTAGTCGGTGTAGGCCGCATAGAATTCCATCATCGTGAATTCCGGGTTGTGACGGACCGACACGCCTTCGTTGCGGAAGTTGCGGTTGACCTCGAACACGCGATCGAAACCGCCCACCACCAGGCGCTTCAGGTAAAGCTCCGGTGCGATGCGCAGGTACATTTCCATGTCCAGCGCATTGTGGTGGGTGACGAAAGGCTTGGCCGCGGCGCCGCCCGGGATCGGGTGCAGCATCGGGGTCTCGACTTCCATGAAGCCGTTCTCTTCCATGAAGCGGCGCATCGACGACATCGCGGCGGTACGCGCCTTGAAGGTGCGGCGCGTGTCTTCGTTCATGATCAGGTCGACGTAGCGCTGACGGTACTTGGTTTCCTGGTCGGCCAGGCCGTGGAACTTGTCCGGCAGCGGGCGCAGCGCCTTGGCGATCAGGCGCAGCTTGCTGACCTTCACGGTCAGCTCGTCGACCTTGGTCTTGAACAGCGTGCCTTCGATGCCCAGGATATCGCCCAGGTCATAGGTGCGCAGCGCATCCATGGCTTCTTCGCCGGCGGAATCCAGCGTGACGTAGATCTGGATGCGGCCGCTGGCCGACGGGCCCGAACTGTCCTGCAGGGTGGCGAAGGCCGCCTTCTTCCCGGCTTCGCGGCGCAGCATCATGCGGCCCGCCATCACGACAGGAATCGGCTCGGCTTCCAGCTCTTCGCGGGTCTTGGCAACAAAGCTGGCCACCAGGTCGGCAGCCTTGTGCTGGGGGACGAAGTCGTTCGGGAAGGCGATGCCCTGCTGGCGGATGGTGGCCAGCTTGGCGCGGCGCTCGGCCATGATCTTGTTTTCATCGAGCGCCGGGACTGGCGACTGGTCTTGGTTTTCCGTAGTCATGATTGGATAGCAGTTCTAGTTTTGTTATTTAGGCGAAGAGCAGGTCTGCCGGCAGTGCGGAGAAGTCTGCTGCGATGGCGATGACGTTATCGAATTCGGCGAAGCTCGAGGCAGGCAGGGTGGTGGTCAAGACCACGCAGCGCATGCCTGCACGGCGCGCCGCTTCCACGCCCAGCGGCGCGTCTTCGAACACGATGCAATTCTCGGGCGCGACGCCGCACAGTTCGGCCGCCTTCAGGAACACGTCCGGATGCGGCTTGCCGCGCGCGACATCGGCGGCGCCGACGACCACGCCGAAGTGGCGGCGCAGGTCGAGGCCATCGAGGGTGAACTCGATGTTCGCCGGCGGGGCCGCGGTGGCCACGGCCAGCGCGATGCCATCGGCCTGCGCACGGGCGATGAGCGCATCGAAGCCAGTGACCGTCTTGCGGTGCGGTGCGTAGATTTCGCGGTAGACCAATTCCTTCTCGTGGTTGAGCAGGGCGACTTCCTCGTCATCCAGGTGCTCGCCCATCTCGGCGCGGATGATCTCCTTGCCCTGGCGGCCGGCGGTCGTGCGGAAAAATTCGTCCGCATCTACGCCCAAGCCGCGCCGCTCGAAGAAGGTGATCCAGGACTTCGTGTGGAAGTCCATGTTGTCGACGATGGTGCCGTCCATGTCGAAGATGAACGCACGCTTCATTTCCATCATGCGCCGACGCCCTGCTTGAGCGAGGCCGAAATGAAGTCGTCCAGGTCGCCGTCCAGCACGTTCTTGGTATTGCCGGTCTCGAAGCCGGTACGCAAGTCCTTGATGCGCGACTGGTCCAGCACGTAGGAGCGGATCTGGTGGCCCCAGCCGACATCGGTCTTCGAGTCTTCGAGTTTCTGCTGCTCGCTCATGCGGTTGCGCATCTCGAGCTCGAACAGCTTGGCGCGCAACATGTCCCAGGCTTCGGCCTTGTTGCGGTGCTGCGAACGGTCGTTCTGGCACTGCACGACAATGCCCGACGGGCCGTGCGTCAGGCGCACCGCGGAGTCGGTCTTGTTGATGTGCTGTCCACCGGCCCCGGACGCGCGGTAGGTGTCGATGCGCACGTCGGCCGGGTTGATCTCGATCTCGATCGAATCGTCCACTTCCGGATACACGAACAGCGAGGTGAACGAGGTGTGGCGGCCGTTGGCCGAGTCGAACGGCGACTTGCGCACCAGGCGATGCACGCCGGTCTCGGTGCGCAGGTGGCCATAGGCATACTCGCCATCGACCTTGATGGTCGCGGTCTTGATGCCGGCGACTTCACCGTCGGACTGTTCCAGGATCTCGGCCTTGAAGCCCTTGCGTTCGCAATAGCGCAGGTACTGGCGCAGCAGCATCGAGGCCCAGTCCTGGGCTTCGGTACCGCCGGCACCGGCCTGGATGTCGATGAAGCAGTTCGCGTGGTCCATCGGGTTGCCGAACATGCGGCGGAATTCCATCTGCTCGATGATCTTGCCGACCGCGTCGATGTCCGCGCTGACCGCTTCGATGGTGTCGTCGTCGCCTTCTTCGCGCGCCATGCCGAACAGGTCGGCGGCGTCCGCGAGGTCGGCCTTCGCTTTTTCCAGCGTGTGCACGACGCCCTCGAGGGCTTTTTTCTCTTTACCGAGATCCAGCGCCCGTTTCTGGTCGTTCCAGACGGTCGGATCTTCGAGTTCTTCGTTGACCTGCTCTAGTTTCTCTGACTTCCGATCGAAGTCAAAGATACCTCCGAAGTTCGGCCTCACGACCGGTCAGGTCGTTCAGCAGGGCGGAAATGGCGTTGATGCGTTCAGCTTCCATGGTCTCGGCAGTCTAGTGAGTGGGTTAAATCGAACCTTCGATTATACCCCAGGTGCGCCCCGGTCCGGCAGCACGGGTGGTCTCGCCGGGTGTATGCCTTGCTCCATCGCCGGGCGCTGCCTTATCATCGCCCGATTCTCCCATTCCAATCTGCCATGGCCACCTCCCTGCGTTATCAAATCTGCATCGCGCTGCTCCCAACGCTCATCAGCATGTCCGCCCTGGCCGCAAAGAGGCCGGCAGCCGGCACCTCCGCGACGCTGGCCGTGCTGGAGACCACCGACCTGCACGCGAACGTGGTCGGCTACGACTACTACAAGCTGGCGGCCGAGCCCTCGCATGGACTGGACCGTACCGCCACATTGATCCACCAAGCGCGCAAGGAATTCCCCAACACGCTCCTGCTCGACAATGGCGACACGATCCAGGGCAATGCGCTGGCCGACTACCAGGCGCAGGTAAAGCCGCTGGCTTGCGGCGAGACCCTGGGCATCTACAAGATCATGAACCTTTTGCGCTACGACGGCGCGGCGGTCGGCAACCACGAATTCAATTACGGCTTGCCCTTCCTCAGCCAGGTTACCGGCAGCCGCTTCCAGGTCGCCGGCGTGGACCAGCCGAAGCGCTGCGCCGGCCCGACCTTCCCGCTGGTGCTGGCCAACGTCTACAGCGTGAAGACGAAGAAGCCGCTGTTCAGCCCTTACACGATCATCGATAAACAGGTCAGCGCCGTCGACAAGGACGACAAGCCAGTGACCGCAAGCGTGCGGGTCGGGATCATCGGCTTCACGCCGCCGTCCATCATGTCCTGGGACAAACGCTGGCTCGCGGGCCGTGTGTACACCACCGGCGTGCGGGAAGCCGCGCAGAAGTACATTCCGGAGATGCGCGGGAAGGGCGCCGACCTGGTCATCGCCATCTCGCACGGCGGCCTCGATGCCGCTCCGTACACGTCTTCGATGGAAAACGCCAACTGGCACCTGGCGCAGGTGCCGGGGATCGACGCCATGCTGCTCGGGCACTCGCACCAGCTGTTCCCGAACGCGGCCAGCACGGTCCCGCAATTCCAGCTGCCAGGCGTGGACAAGGCCAGGGGACTGGTGCACGGCGTGCCGACGGTGATGGCCAACCTGTGGGGCAAGCACCTGGGCGTGGTCCAGCTGCACCTGAAGCACGACGGCAGGCGCTGGATGGTCGAGAAGGACAATACGCGCGTCGAAGCGCGTGCCGCGCAGACGGGCGACAAGGCCTTCGTCGATGCCGATCCTGCCGTGATGGCGCTGGTGAAGGACGAGCACGAGGCAACCATCCGCTACGTCAAGACGCCGGTCGGCTCGACCGGGTTCCGCATGTCGAGCTATTTCGCCGACGTGGGCGATGTCTCGGCCATCGAGGTCGTCAACCAGGCGCAGACCGACTACGTCGCGAACTATGTCGCGGCCAACCTGCCGCAGTACAAAGACCTGCCGGTGCTGTCGGTGTCGGCCCCGTTCAAGAGCGGCGCGGCCGGCCCGGCCGACTACACCGACGTGAAGCCGGGCGACCTGGCGCTGAACAATGCGGCCGACCTCTACCTGTATCCGAACGCGCTGTATGCCGTGAAGGTCAATGGCGTCCAGCTCAAGGCCTGGCTGGAGAAGTCGGCGCAGCGTTTCAATACCATCGATCCCGCGAAGCCTGAAGTGCAGCCGCTCGTCAATCCGGCGGTGCCGAGCTACAACTTCGACACCATCACTTCACCCGACGTGTCCTACGAGATCGACGTGACGCGCGTCCCGGGCGAGCGTATCCGCAAGCTGTCCTGGCGCGGCAAGCCGGTGGACGACGGGCAGGAGTTCCTGGTCGCGACGAATAATTACCGCGCCAGCGGCGGCGGTAATTTCCCGGGACTGGACGGCAGCCGCACCGTGATCGCTTCGCCGGACAATAACCGCGATGCCTTGATCAACTACGTGCGCAAGGTCAAGGGCTTGACCCGCGCGGCGCATGGGGCGGCACGCAGCTGGCGCTTTGCGCAGGTCAAAACCGCGGGCCCGGTAGTGTTTTACTCGGCGCCCGGGATGGTGGGCCTGGCGCACGAGGCGGGGCTGCACAACGTCAGCCAGATGGCGGCGGACGACGGCCGTGGCAAAGGTACCGCCCTGTACGCGGTCGACCTGTCGAAATGAAGCGTTTATTGATGGCCGCGCTGGCGGCGCTGGTGCTGGCCCAGCCCTCCATGGCCCAGCATGGGGATGAGGGCGATAGCGCGTTCCGGCGTGGCCTGGCACATCGCAGTGGCGACCCTGCGCTGGCGGTTCACTGGCTCGGCGTTGCCGCCTCGCGCGGCATGCCCGAGGCCATGTTCGTGCTGGCGAACATGCTGCTGGACGGGGAGGGCGTTCCGCGCGACGAAGCGGCGGCGCGGCGCTGGCTGGAAGCCGCAGCCGAGCTGGATTATCCGGAAGCCTGGCAGCAGCTGGCCTTGCTTGAACCCGATCCGCAACGGGCAGCCCAGCTCATGCGGCGGGCGGCGCATGCGCTCACCCATCGAAAATAGTTCCGGAATTCGCCGGTGCTTCGATTGATCGTTCGCGTCATCCGGCCGGGTCGCGGGAAGTACGCTGGGTGTTCCAGCCGGCTTGACTACCGTCAAAGTTAGGCTCACGCCTTAGGCTAATGATTTCAAGGACTTGGCTTGTGTGAGCCCAATAGGTCGAAGTCGTTTCGCCACAGTTAGACTCACAAATGTGGAGCGGGACCCTTCGCGCTAAATAGCGCCATCGGTTACTTCGCAGCAGAGCTCAAGTGAGGTACGTATTCAGAGCCAAGTATTGAAACGTCTGGCCTACGCGAACCGTGTGCAAGGTGATTGACGCTCCTGCAGTGCCTTTTATGGCTAGTTCAAGCGGCCATCAAGCCAGCGCGAGCGCCACAATGCCAAGCTGCTGCGAGCTATCGAAGATCGTCATGAGGCAAAAAGGCCTATGGATCGCCACGCGTTATTCGCGAGTATTTGATGCTGGACTGGCGTGCATTGAGAACCGCGTGACACGCCTTGTCAAGGCGGCAGGAATCCACGCCGAATTTGCTAGACCGGCAGCTTAAAGCGACTGCGCGCAGCTGGGGGAAGGCGCTGAGTCGTTCATCTGGCTCTGGCCCGGGTGGGACGTGCCTATGCTCAGCGCACGCAGTGCCGAATTAGCTGCTCTCCGAACCCGGGACCGGTTTGACCAGGCCGCGCGAAACGGCTTCATTGAAGAGGTCGCGCACGGTTTTGCCCACGGCGCGGTTTTCGGCCTCAAGCTGCTTGCCAATACCCCTCGTCTTTTTGCCCAGCGCGGCGAGCTGGCTGCTTGCGTCCTGTAGCTGCACGCCTGTCGATTCCGGACGCGCGCTGGCCCGTCCAATATCGCCCACAACTTTTCTGCTTGCGCAAGGTCTTCGCTCGGGATGCGCATGGCCGAAAGTAAGTTCAAGAGGTTTTCCAGCTCGATCCGGCAGGGTAGGTTCGACGCTGGTATATTGGAAATGAATTATCAACATACCAGCTATATAAATGCTTAATTTGCGAAAACTTGACCTGAACCTGCTGGTGACCCTTGACGTCCTTTTAACTGAACGTAACGTCACCCGTGCAGCACGGCGCCTTAACTTTTCTCAGCCATCTGTCAGCGTTCATCTCGCCAAGCTGCGAGATATTTTTGGGGACCCGCTTCTGCTACCCGGGCCGCGGGGAATGCAGCCCACCGCACGAGCAGAGGAATTGCTTGAGCCGTTGCGGCAAGCGTTAGAATCGCTCGAGCGCGCAGTTGCGCCAACCCGCCCTTTTAACCCGGCAGCGTCTGACCGTACATGGCGTGTCGCCGCTTCGGATTCGAGTGCATCGACTATCCTTCTACCTGCGATGGCCACCATCCGCTCGGTGGCCCCTTCAACTCGGCTCGCAGTGCTCGACTTAGTTCCTTCACATATTGCGAAGCAGGCGGAACAAGCCGAGATAGATATTGCCTTGCATACCGGCGAAGGTTCCCCGCTCCGACTTCGCCGCCGTACACTTTTCGCGGAGCGTTACGTACTTGCTGGCAGGGTGGACCATCCGCACCTGAGGCCGCAACTTACGCTTGCGCAATTCTGTGAGCTTGAGCACGTCATCGTGTCACCCGACGGCGGCGGCTTCTATGGAGTGACTGACGATGTCCTCGCCAAAGCTGGCTTGAAACGCAAGGTGGTTCTTTCTGTTCCAAACTTCTTGTTTATGATGTCCGTCCTGGCCAGTACAGACCTTGTCGCCATGTTGCCCTCGCGACTAGTACGCAGTACGAAAATGCTGCAGATTATCGAGCCGCCTGTAGATGTTCCCGAGTATGAAATGGTCATGCTTTGGCACGAGCGTTCCCATCGCGATCCTGCTCACCAGTGGTTGCGGGAGACGATCGCAACGTCGGTGTGAAAACTTGCCTGTCAAAAATCCCAGCGGAGCTGGCTGCATCGCGCATCGAGTACGAAATCGGTTCGCATCGAACTGCTGACGCGCCAGCCAACGATTTATCGAGGAACGATGTCGATCACGAAGGCTACGTAGGCGAAGCCTCGCCAAATCGAGAGGTAGGTAAAATCACTGACGCAGTAGTTCCGTCGCTGTGCGTTTGAACAGGCGGTTGACCCGGTCGAGTGGAATGTCGCCTTCGCATTGACTACTGCACTGCGCACGACCTTGCCACGCATGACACCGCGCGATGCGGCTTTGCGCATCAGACGCTCCACCCTGCAGCGAGCTCGTTCCATTTCCTCAAGCTGCAGCCGGCGCCGTACCTTATTTGCCCCCGTCGACCGGCAGGTTCGCCTGCCAAACCCGCAAGATGTCCGTGTTCAGCGCGTCGTCGCGCTGAACACGGACATAGCGCAATGCTGGGTTGCTCCGCCGGGAGGCGACAGTGGCCCGACGGCGCGACTTGAATCAACAGCGTAAGCTTGGCGGTACTGGTCGACAAATGCCCCGCGGCTTAACTGGCGACCGAGTTCGGCCAGGGCGAAAAAAGCACTCGCCAAGCGCGGTATCTCGTTTGCTTCGCGCAGCTCGCGCATTTCTCGCCCGAGCGCCTTAACGTGTTCTCTTCCTCGCCGGTAGTCGCCCTGGACGCTGGCAGGTATCACACTCCGCTGCGTACCCAGCCACGCAGCGTTCCTGCCGTGCAGCCGATCTTGGCCGCGATCTACACGATTGCATCCCATTGCAATTTGTTCGGCCTGCAGGTTCGTGGAACCGCTCGCGCGTTTCCTGAATTAAGAATCTTAATAGGTCGTATGTGGATAATTCATTTCCAATATACCAGCGTCGGACCTATTCTGCTCCCTCCCGCTTACATCGAAAGACCCAGTTATGAACATACTTCTCGTCCATGCGCATCCAGAATCGGTATCCCTAAACGGCGCGCTGAAGGATTTCACCGTGCAACGGCTGCAGAGCGCTGGACACTCAGTAAAGGTGTCTGATCTGTACGGAATGCAATGGAAAGCGGCTGTAGATGCTGACGATACCGCCCAACGGCTGTCCACGACCCGGTTCGATGTTGCCTACGAGTCCAAGCACGCTTTCGAAAATGGCTATCAAAGTGAAGACATCACGCGCGAGCAAGAGAAGCTGGTGTGGGCCGATGCAGTGATTCTTCAGTTCCCTCTATGGTGGTACTCCATGCCAGCGATTCTTAAAGGCTGGGTAGAGCGGGTATATGCATTCGGCTTTGCCTATGGCGTTGGAGAGCATTCCGATACGCACTGGGGCGATCGTTTCGGTGAGGGCACATTAGCCGGGAAGAGAGCTATGCTAATGGTGACCGCAGGTGGTTGGGAGTCCCACTACGGTCCACGGGGCATCAACGGTCCGATCAACGACATGCTCTATCCTATCCAGCACGGTATCCTGTTCTATCCGGGCTTCGATGTGATGCCGCCGTTTGTGGTGTATCGAGCTGGCAGCACAGATGAGAGCAGGTTTGCTCACCTTTGTGACGAACTGGGACAACGACTCGATACGCTCTTCAGCGCAGATCCCATCGCGTTTCGTCCTCAAAACAAGGGCGATTACGAAATTCCAGCGCTTACCTTGCGGCAAGACATTCTCCCTGGGCAAACCGGCCTATCGGTACACGTCTCGGATTTCAAGCACAAGAATCTGAAGTAATCCCGCATCCTGCAGTGGCCAGCGATCTGCTAAACACGAAGAAGGCAGAACAGGCAAAGAGGAATGCCCCGGCCACTGCCGCGGCCAAGAACACCGCCACGTTGGCGCTAAATACCGCCAAGAAGTAAGGACATGGAACTTCTCACGCTTCTTCGTCGACAAGCGGGTCTTCGCGGTCGTGCTATCGGTGATCGTCTTTGTCGGCGGCCTGATCGCGATTTTCCAGCTGCCGATTTCCGAATACCCCGAGTGGTACCGCCTTCCATGGTAGTGCGCGCCCAGTATCCCGGCGCGAACCCGAAGGTCATCGCCGAGACCGTGGCGGCGCCGCTGGAGAGCAGATCAACGGTATCGAGGACATGCTCTACATGAGCTAACAGAACACTTCAGACGGCGCCCTGACCCTGACCCTGACCTTCGCGATCGGCACCGATATCGACCGCGCCGAAAGCCAGGTGTAGAACCGGAGTGCGCTGAGATGAAAAACCAAGCGACGTGCTCACGGAGAGACTTTTGCCCCGGACACACGGGGTATTTACGGGCATAGATAGCCATGCACAATCAGCGTATGCAGCGCGCAAGACTATGACCGTTGTTATCGTTTTCAATAGTAGGCAACACCCTCCGCCAATTGATCAGGTTAATAGTCCGTATTTCAATAATTCATTTCCAACAAACCTATTTCGGACTTATTCTCCCGAACTTGCCTGCATGATCTACATATAATCGAGGACGTACTGATGACTGTTATAGAAAACAAAAACCTTATAAACCTTTTTCTCGGCCACTTTGAGAAGGGTAGTGTTGACCAAATTCTTGAAACTATGAGTGATGATTCGACTTGGTGGGTCAACGGCAAACCGCACTTGTTTCCGTTTGCCGGATTGAAAACCAAGGCGGAAATGCGGCCCGTCTTAAAAGAGCTTTTCACTATGTTTAATGGTGAACTGAAAATGGACTTGAAGAGCTCAATTGGCGAAGGCGATGCGGTAGCCGTGGAAGCACGCTCGCGAGGAGTAACTAGTAGCGGAAAAATATATGAGAATGAGTACCATATGCTATTCAGACTTCGCGATGGGAAAATTACTGAGGTTCGCGAGTACACAGATCCGATGCATGCGGTAGAGGTGATGGATTGAATAGTCATATTACTCGATGCCGTGGAAATAGCGCTAATCGGCGAACGCACGGAAATGCGAAAAAGTAAATCCAAAGATTTAGAAACTGATGTGCAGTGGTCCACTGAGCAGCTGCGGTTCTGATCAGGCGCTGCATGACTTATCGGTCGTGCGCCTAATAAACCTTAGGCAACACTAGACCCGCGGCAACCGCATGTCGAGCGCAACTTGCAAGGCCACGTACGTCTATGATGGCGCGGGCCGGCGTGTGAGTACGGTAGGTACCGATGGCGTCAATATATTTCCGTAAAATTTGCAGTTGCCAGAGTGGCTTAATTTCCGATCTCGGAACTTGATGCCATGATGGCGCAATGTTGCGCTGCTACCGTCGTTGCTGTTCGCCTTAGCATTTTGCCCGCCTCGGTTCGACCCCAGGATAGGAGATGGTGCGCCTCCGTAGGGCGATCATCTCCTATACGAGCCTGAAAGGTGTACAGGATCGCGCGGATTACCGGCCCGGCCGCGCTGTTCACGTGCGCGCGTTCTTTAAAAAACTCTGATGGGAAATTCATGGCATTCACTGCTGTATGCGTTATCTCCCTAATTTTTTGGACTTGTGTCTCAGCAATCACTGGGGTTGCGGAACCATGGGACCTGGCTACTTATTGGACCATCATTTATCCCGCAGCGCTTGCTTTGTCAGTGATCATGGGGGCGGTGCTTAAGCGTTCACAGTGGTCCGCAGGCGCCATTGTCATGTTCGCTCAAATCCCGGTGACTCTAGCGTCTTCGGGTGCTGCCGCAATGTTGGGCGCAGGAATCTTTTATGCCGCTATTATCTCAATTCCGGCTATTGCACTGTCATGGTTCGCAGGTAGATTACGGCAGGCTCACAGCAGTAAATGACTGCCAATTCTCTGATTGTAGGTCATGCGGAAGGGCTGCACAGTTGATTGTCACTAAGGGCTTGTCCTTGCGCCGGCTCCGGCTGTGAATGGCGCGGGCAAAGCGTTCCTTGCCGACGCCAGTCTCGCCCGACAGCAGCACGGTGACGCTGGTTTCAGCGGCGTTCTCGACCAGGCGATAGGCTTGCCTGAAGCTTGGCGACTCGCCGACCATGTCCTCCAAGCTGCGGTCTTTTTTGAGGCTGCTGCGCAGCGTCTCGACCTGGGAAGATAATTCCAGCAGCTGGCTCACAATGGATTCGGGTTCAAAGTAGGACGTATGGTCCTCTGCGTCGGGCCAATTCTCAACCGGCTTCCCGACGATCCTGCATTCGTCGTGCGAACAGCCGATGCACCTCTGGGAATGTAATCAAGTTGTTTCCTTATGCATCAGTCGCAGGGCAACTGAAAAGTTGTCCGTATTGATGATCTTAATTGTTTGGTGAACTGATCTGGACGCGAAAAGGAAAATTTACCATTTAATAGACGCGTCATCAGCGAAAAAGCTCACGGTTCATTGCGCCAAGAACTGTCCTTCTTTAAGCCGGTTTAAAGGCTTCATGAATTTGCTGCGATGCAGTATTCCGGCGTGTTTTGGGTCCTTGCCGGGGACTGGCACGCCGCTTGCAATATTGGTGTATGAAAGCGGCAGGTGCCGCGGACGTCCCGCGAGATTCCAGCATATCCTGGGCTCTCCATTCACCAACGAAAGGAATGATCATGAAATCCATTGCCACCATAACCGCCAGCGCCGCACGGCACACACTTTCCGCCACCGTGTTGTCGCTCAGCGCCGCAGCGCTGTTAAACCCAGTCGTGGCCATTGCACAGCCTGCAAGCAAGAGCGCCGCGCACCGCGAACCGGTCGCGGTTGTTAAGGAGTTTCTTGAAAACACCGCACCAGATAAGGTCGACGCGGCGGCCAAGCGCTTGGTTGCGCCGGACGCGACCTATATTTCGCTGACATTCGACAATCCCGAGCTGAAGAAAATCGAGCCGTGGGCGGGTAAGTCGACGGGGCCGGAAGGTTTTAGCACAACGTTCAAACGCGTCGCTAAGTACTGGAAGATCGAGGACTTCAAGGTGACGGACATGTTCGGAGCGGGAGAGAACGTCGCCGTGTTCGGAACGTTCACATACCGCTCGGTCGCTGTTGGCACGTCTTTCAGTTCGCCATTCTCCATCCATGCGAAGGTGAAGAATGGAAAGATCGCGTACTTCCAGTTCATGGAGGACACCTATGCGTCGGCCGCGTCCTTCAGGCAAAGCGGCAGCTGGACGGTGAAGACCGATCCGGATGCACCTGCGTTCGAAGTAGGCAAGGGCAAGTAAGGCCCAGGCCAGCGTTCCATTGGGAACGCTGGCGAATCCAACCACAAGATCGGCACCAATAGCGCAAGGCCGGCAACGCAGGCCCCAACTCTGCTTACTATACTGTCTACATCGCTGGGCATTAGGCGATCAGGAAACATTACAACATGGAGAAAGACATGGAAAACGGATATAGCAATGCTGGCGCTGCGCCCGTCAAGGCACCGCAAGATGGCGCCGCCTCAGCCGCAGTGTTGTTGCGGCGCGGCCTGAAGACCTTCCTGGCCAAAGACATCAAAGGCTTTGTCGAACTGTGCGATGTGAACGTCGTGTTCGGGTTTCCTTTCGCGCCTGACGAGGCGTCCAGAAAGATTGTCGGTCGCACGGCTATTTACGACTACCTAAAAGATTATCCCTCCATCATTGATCTGAAAAAGACGCGCACGATGACTATCTACGCCACCGACCATCCCCAACTTGCGATCGCCGAGTGGAGCGTCTCGGGTCAGGTGATCGGCAATGGCAATCCCTATGAAATGAGTTACGCCACCTTCGTCACTTTCAACAATGGCTTGATCGTTAATTACCGCGAGTATTGGAATCCGGCGGCCTTTATGGCTGCGATGAACGGCACGATGTTCTAGCAAATTGCCTGTGCAACACGGGTATCAGCAATGGAGGAAGGTATGAGCCAATTCAATTCAAACGACATTGCCGCTGCGACGACCCCGCGCCGAATTACGCACCGGACGCGCGGCTTCTTCCACGGTCCGATCACCCGGTTGATGAGTCCTGGCGATCTGGGCCAGACCCTCAAACCATTCGTCTTCCTCGACCTGTTCGAGCTGGATTTGCACGATTCGCGCACGCAGATGCCGATTCATCCGCATTCCGGACTGGCGACGATTACGGTGATTACGGAAGGAGACCTGCGCTTCGACGACCCTGCAGATGTATCGGGTTACATCGGATTCGGCGGCTTCGAGTGGATGCGCGCCGGCGGCGGTGTGTGGCATGGCAAGGAAATGTCAGCCGGGAATTCACCCACGGTCCAGGGCTTCCAGCTTTGGATTGCGTTGGGCCCGGAGCTCGAGCTCGAGGCGGTCGACAGTCAGTACGTCGAAGCGCAAAGCGTGCCAACCACCGGGCCCGCGCACGTGATCCTGGGTAGCTATGACGGCATGCGCAGTCCGGCGCGGTCGCCCGATGGCATTACCTATCTGCTCCTCAGGCTGCCAGTTGGTAGCCAATGGACCTTCGTGCCGCCAGCGCAGCAGACGGTGGCTTGGCTTGCGGTGGCACGCGGCGAACTGGAAGGGGATATTGGCGCCAGAGAGGGCGAGATGCTTCTCTTCGAGCAATCCGAACAAGCATTCAAAGTGCAAGCGTCTCCGAATGGCGAGGCGGTCATCGTCATCGGCAGTGCGGTCCCGCACGCGCATGAGCTTCACCTCGGCCGGTACTCCGTTCATACCTCTGCAGAGTCGCTCGTCACGGGCGAAGCCAACATCGAGCGCCTGCGCACACTGTTGGTCGAAGCCGGCGACCGCCGTCAGCAGGGCGGCAGTGTTCCGGTGTTTAAAGGCTGAGCTCGATGGCGGTGGGACCTGAGCTCGGCCGCGAGCCTGTTTAATTTTTTTCTAAAGGGGATCATCATGATTCGCAGACTACTGATCACATTGATGGCGGCGTTCGGCGTGACCGTCGCCCACGGGCAGGTCAAGCCAAATGCGCCCGGCGCAGACCTGATTGTTCACAACGCAAAAATTTTTACTGGAAATCTGGCGCAGCCCGAAGCATCGGCACTGGCTGTCAAGAATGGCCGCATTTATTCGGTCGGTACCGACGCCGAGATTCTGGCCTTGAAAGGCGCCAGTACCCGCATCATCGATTCGCGCAGCCGTCGGCTGATTCCAGGGATTATCGACTCCCATACCCACGTGCTCAACGAGAGCGGGTACAACTACAACGTGCGCTGGGACGGCGTGCCGACGCTGCGCCAGGCCCTGGCGATGCTGAGCGAGCAGTCCAAACGCACGCCTGAGGGGCAGTGGGTCAAGGTGATCGGCGGCTGGTCGCCTTACCAGTTCAAAGAGAATCGCTTCCCTACCATGGAAGAGCTGCGCAAGGCCGTTCCCAACCATCCACTTATCGTGCAATACGCGTACAACCGCGCATTTCTGAATCAAGCTGCGATGAAAGCTTTTGGCGTAGGCACCGACAAGTTTCCCGCTCTGCCCGGCACCGAATTCGAGAAAGACAGCAAAGGGAACTACACGGGTATCGTTGATGGCTACACCTTCACCTACATCGCAATGGAAACCATGGTGCCGCAGCTTACCCCCGCTGAAGAGGTGAGTTCGCTGATCCAGGTCGTCCACAATATGAATCGTTTCGGGGTCACGTCAGCCGTCGATGCCGGCAACAGGGGTTATCCACGGCTTCAGGCCAATGTCGATATCCTGGCCCGCGACAACCGGTTCAACCTGCGCATGCCGTTTGTCGACATGCAGTTCGGCGACGGCACGCCGATGAACATGGTCGATGCGCAAATTAATGCCATCACCAAGACCGCGCCGATCAGTCCCGGAGACAACCTGCATCCGACGCTGGCCCATGGCCTGGTCTATCGCGGTGCCGGCGAAGTGCTGCATCTGGATGTCCACGATCATGAGAACTTCGACCGGCCTGCGGTCATCATTCCGCCAGAGAAATGGCGCGAACTGGTCGATCAGGATGTGACCAAGCTGGTCCAGCGGCGCATTCCGTTCCGCTTGCACATCAGTTACGACGAGAACATCACGTCCTTCCTCGACGCCTTGGAGGGGCTGAACAAGAAAACGCCGCTCAACGGTTTGCGGTGGAGTATCGAGCATGCTGAGACGATCAGCGCGGCGAATATCGCCAGGGTAAAGGCGCTAGGCGGTGGCATTGCGCTGGACCCCAAGATGGCCTTGCATGGCGATGGATTCATCAAGACGCACGGCCGGGAAAAGGCACTGCTCACGCCGCGCCTGCGCAAGCTCGTCGATAGTGGCGTCAACGTGGCCATGAGCACTGACGCGTTCCGTGCCGCCACCTTCAACCCTTGGGTCGGCATTAGCTGGATGGTGTCTGGCAAATCGGTGTCCGGGTCCGAAGTCCTGGCAAAAGACAACCGCCTTACTCGGTCCGAGGCGCTGGACTTGTTCACGCGCCGGGCGGCCTGGTTCATGCACGCGGAGGACGAACTGGGCACGATCGCTCCAGGGCAACTGGCGGACTTCGCGCTGCTGGACAAGGACTACTTCACTGCGCCGGAAAATCAGATCAAGTCCATTGCATCGGTCCTGACGGTCATGAACGGCAAGGTGGTGTTCGGTTCGCAGGATTACAGCAAGCTTGCCCCGACGCTCCCCGCGATCCTGCCGGCCTGGTCCCCTGTGAAATATTTTGGAGGATATTACGAGGCCAAGTAAAAGCCTGTGCCTGATTGGCGGCCGAGTCCACCACTCAGGCGCGTGGATCTCGCGTGGTTCAAGCCCTGACGAAAGCATCAAATGATCACTCCTCGCCAACGTCGAACTCTGCGTCGATTCGCCACTGTCTTCTTGCTCGCCAATACCCCCGTTGCTGTCCAGGCGGCGCAGGTTGACGACAAGCCTGTCATGGCGAGCGCGCCCGGGACCAATGTCGATCGCGCCCCGACCTTGACTGTCGAGCGTTACCCGGAGGACTGGTCGCATCTCGCGCGTATCGGCGAGGGAGCAGGGCGCTGGACGGAACCGCTGAAGTACATCCCGTTGCGCGAGGATGGCGCGGTCTACCTCACGACGGGCATGGAGGCGCGGTCCCGTTATGAAGCATATCAGAATACAAACTGGGGATCGGCGCCCGACGATGGCTATGCCTGGCATCGGTTCATGCCCTATGCGGATCTGCATGCCGGCAGCATCAGGGTATTCGCCCAGCCAATCGTGACCGCGATCTCCGGCGCACACAGTCGCCCAAGGACGCCTGTCGATACCACGGGCGCCGATATGCTGCAGGCGTTCGCCGAAGTCGAAGCAGAGGTCGCCGAGGGGACGACGCTGCGGGTGTCCGTCGGCCGCAAGCTACTGTCGCTGGGCGCGGGACGTTTTGTCAGCACGCGCTACGGGCCCGGCATTCCCCAGGCGTTTGATGGGGTCGATGCGACGGTGAAGGGGCCGCGCCGCGAGGTAACGGCTTTCTATCTTCGCCCTGTAGATACTTCGCCAGACGATTTCGACGATCGGGGATCGCGCCAGAAGTCGACCTGGGGCTTCTACACGACGCACTGGCTGGGTGGCGGGCGCTCGTTCGGCGTCGATGCCTACTACCTTGGTTTACGGGATCGCAAAGCGGTCTACGACCAGGGGGCTGGAAAACACATCATCCATACCTTTGGGACCAGAGCTTTTGGCGACACCGGTTCCTGGCACTGGAACGTCGAGGCTGCTGTTCAGAGAGGGACATTCGCCGGCCAGCGCAGTCTGGCCTGGGGCGTAGCCACCGAGGTCGGCTATCGTTTTGCCACCGCGCCACTGCGGCCTGCTTTGCACCTGGCGGCCGACATCGTCTCTGGGGACAGAGACCGCGACGATTCGCGGCTGGGAACATTCAACCCGATGTTCCCGAACGGGAAGTTCCTGGGCGCATTGACGCCCGTTGGCCCGAGGAACCTGGTTCACGTCAAGCCGTCCTTCGCCATCCATCCTCGCGCCGACATGGCGGTCTCGCTTGCCGGCGCGGCCTTCTGGCGACAGAGCACGGATGACGGCGTCTACTCCGTCCCGGGCCAGCTTCTACGAGGCGGGAGCGAGAGTGACGCGCGCTTCATCGGCAAGCAGCTCGAACTGGCCATTGCCTGGCAAGCCACGCCAGAACTCAACCTCTCCGCGTCGGCGAGCGTGTTCGATCCAGGCAGCTTTATTCGCGACACGGGCTCATCGCGGCCAATCAGGATGGTCAGTGCGATGGCGAACTTCCGGTTTTGACAGGAGCACATTGGAAGGAGCGAAAATGGAAATCGAAATCGAAATCGACATCGACATCGACAGCGTCGCGGCCATCGGCCTTCCAGCGCGCATTCATAAATTGATGTAAATTTATTTACCTACAACCACATGGATCACATCATGTCCATCACCGTCACACGCGACCTGGCGCAACCCATGCGCCTCGTTGTTCACGTCAGAGCCCACGAGTTCGCCGTCGACGGTAGCCTTGCCGAGGGCGGTGGGGACACTGGTCCTGACCCTCACGACCTTTACGACGCCGCGGTCTCGGCCTGCAAGGCGCTGACCATGGTCTGGTATGCGCGCCGCAAGGAGATCCCGCTGACCGATGTGCGCATTGTCACAGAACGGGATAACAGCGAAGAACGCAAGGGCGTGTACCGCCTGCATACCGTGCTGCACCTGTCAGGCGACTTGCGCGAGGACCAACGACTGGACCTGCTGGCCGTTGCTGAAAAATGCCCGGTGCACAAACTGATGACCACGGTCACCACCCACATCACCACTTCACTCGCGTGACGCCATGACTATTTCTACTTTCTTCAAGTCCCACGAAAAAGACCTCGGCGGCGGCCTCAAGGTGCGCCGCGTGCTGCCCGCCGCGGCCAAGCAGGCCGTCGGTCCGTTCATTTTCTTTGATCACTTCGGTCCCCTGGATGCCCCGGCGGACGCCAACCATGATGTGCGTCCGCATCCGCACATCGGCCTGGCCACCGTGAGCTACCTGTACGAAGGCGCCATGGAGCACCGCGACAGCGTCGGCTCGGTGCAGCGCGTCGAACCGGGTGCGATCAACTGGATGACGTCCGGCAGCGGCATTGTCCATTCCGAGCGGGTGCCGGCCGATCTGGCCGGCCAGCCGCGCCGCAGTCATGGCCTGCAACTGTGGGCCGCGCTGCCCAAATCGCACGAGGAAGTGGCGCCGAGCTTCGCGCATACGCCAGCGAGCGCCATTCCGTCTGTTCGTTTCGACGGGGGCCATGCGCGCGTGTTGATCGGCTCGGCATTCGGCCTGACGTCGCCGGTGGTGACTTTCAGCGAGACGCTGTACCTCGACATCCGGCTCGATGCAGGGGGCGACCTGGTGCTGGCTGACCTGCCCGAGGAAGCGGCCATTTACGCGGTGGGCGGTGCAATCGACATCGACGGTGCGCCCCTGGCCGCGCATACGATGGCCTACCTCGAACCCGGCACGGGCGCGCGCATCAGCACCGAGGGCGGGGCGCAGTTCGTGGTCATCGGCGGTGAACCGCTGGACGGCCCTCGCTTCATCTTCTGGAATTTTGTTTCGTCGAGCAAGGAACGCCTGGCGCGGGCGGCCGACGACTGGGAACAGCAGCGCTTCGACAAGGTGCCGGGCGAAACTGAGTTTATTCCCCTGCCGAAACCGCCGCGTTAAACGAGAGGTCTTCCATGGAACTGACACTCACCAGTCCTGCATCCTTCCATCCGTACGCCGAGGAGGAGATCGACGTGGTGAGCATCCGCCTGTGGAACGCCAGGAACGCGACTGCCGTGCTCAGCGATTTCCACAGCACCGAACGTGTCCTTCTCGCGTGGGCGCAGGACGGCGCTTGCGGCGCGGTGCGCTTTGAAGTGAGCTTTGTCGACGGGTATGTGCTGCAGGGATGCCACGAGTTTTTCCACAACGGCAAGCGGACGTGCACCTTCAGTACGCACTGCGCCGCATGATGAAGCGCATGGCGGACCACGAGGAACTGTCCTACCTGCCGCCGACCCGGGATGTGTCCCGCTATGTCATCACGGCTTTCTGAACTGACGCATGTTGAACAGTCCACTGCCGCTGCTTGATTTCGCGGAGTATCAGTTTCAAGCCATCGCTTAGTTGCAGCGGCGTGGGTAGCGTCCAGCCTCGCGGTCCTTTTTCGCATCGCGGTCGCACTGGACCTTGCGGGTCATTTCCTGGCTGTCCTTGGCAATCTGGGAGGTCAGGGCAGTTTGCTCAAGCGAATTGCGTTGCTTGTTGTCGCGCCGGGTCTGCTGCGTCAGCATGCATTCGGTGTACGCGGTCGTACCCGGACGCGCACCAAATTCGGCGCAGGTTGAGCCGTCCTCATAGAGGTTGGCCTGGCGGCGCTGCTCTGGCGCCACACATGCACCAAGGCTGGCGCTCAGTACGACGGCGATGCCCAGCGCCAGGGCGGGTCGGCGCATTGCGGTGAAGTAAGGTTTAATCATCGATTGTTCTCCTGTAAAAATTTCCGGTTCGCGACCGTGCGGTCGCGGGCGAACGTGTCGCCCTGGAAGACAGTAGAACAGATCAGGATTGCGTGATCATGGGGTGTTCAGCGGTAGCGGCCCCATCGGTGGAAATTCAACCCGGGCAATCGTGCCGCCGCCGGCCGCGCCCAGGATGGACACGCGGCCGCCGTGGCGTTCGACCACCTGCTGCACCAGGTGCAGGCCGAGGCCGCTACCTGTCGAGCGCGGCCGCAAGCGATGGAAAGGCTCGAATACGCGCTCGCGCTCGTCAGGCGGAATGCCCGGCCCATCGTCCTCGACCTCGAAGGCTGCGCCCTGGACGCGGATGGTCACGTGGCGCCCGCCATGGTCGATGGCGTTCTGCACCAGGTTCGTTGCCACCCGTTCAATCGCACTGGCATCGCCGCGGACCGGCTGCGCCTCATCGACAATCACCTCAATCGACCGATTGCCAGCGATCAGAAGCGGCGCCAGGTCGCCGGCCACGCGGCGCAGCAGCGAGGCAAGGTCGAACTCCTTGTCGGTCCAGGTGGAATCGAGGCGCTGGAGATCGAGCATCTGTTCTGCCAGGTTGGCGAGGCGCTCGATATCGCTGCCCAGCCTGCGCGTCGAGGCTTCCTGCGCCGCGTCGACCTTGACGCGCAGGATGGCGATGGGCGTGCGCAATTCATGGGCTGCGGAGGCAATGAAGCGGCGCTGCCGCTCATAGCCTTCGTCGAGGCGGCCAAGCGCATCGTTCACCGCGCGCACCAGCGGCGCAATCTCCCTTGGCACCTGTTCCTCGCTGAGGCGAACGCCGCGTCGGCCTGCATCGATCCGCTTGGCTTCGTCAGCGATCCGCGCCACGCCCGCCAGAGAGCGCTTGACGATCCAGGGGATCGCGAACACCGCTACCAGCGCCATCAGCGCGAGGATCGGAAGAGCGCCGAGGGTGGAAGCCAGCATGATGGTGAAGGTCAGCTCGTTCAGCTTGCCATGCCCCATGATCGTCAGGGGGCCGACGGGGGACTGCTCGCGGCGGATGACGGCGGTCAATGCGTAAGGGGGAAGGCGGTCGCGCACGTGTCCATAGGCGAGGTTACGCAACAGGCCGGTAACGCGGGCATATTGCGCCGGCACCTGGCCGTAGCTGACGCGGCGGCCGCTGTCGTCCTCGGCCATGAACCACATGGCCGGCGTCTCGGCGCGCAGGGCTGCCAGCTGTGGCGTCGACCGCACCGCGAGGCTGCCGTCGGCGCTACGCACGATGGCATCGGCAATGACCGGGGTGATCGTCTCGTCGGTGTATGGCCCGCCGCTGTCGGCGCGGGTCGCTACTGCGACCGTGATGGCGACGCTGGCGGCCACGATGGCGAACTGAAGCAGCAATGGCTGGATGATCAGTGGCCATTTCAGTGATGGCCGCTTGCGGCTCACTCGCGTACCTGCAACAGGTACCCGACCCCTTTGATGGCGTGGATCTCGACGCCCGCGTTCGCCGCGGCCAGCTTGCCGCGCAGGCGCGAGATATGGGAATCGAGCGTGTTTGACTGGATGGCGTCGTCGAAACCATACACGCCCTGGGCGAGCGATTCGCGCAGCACCGTGCGGCCACGGCGTTTGACCAGCGTTGACAATACCCGCAGCTCGCGGCGGGCCAGCGTCAGGCGCACCCCGTTGACGCTGGCCTCGTCATTGGCAACGTCGAAGACGAGTGCGCCAACGTGGATCTCTTCGGGGCCAAGTTCCACCGGGCGGCGCCGAACCGCGCGGATACGCGCGAACAGCTCATCGAGCGCGAAGGGCTTGACCAGGTAATCGTCCGCCCCCTCGTCGAGGCCGTTGACGCGGTCGGCTACTTCGCCGCGCGCAGTCAGGACGATGACGGCAATGCCAGGATGCGCAGCCCGCAGGGAAGGCAGCAGCGACAGGCCATCGCCATCGGGCAGGGTGCGGTCGAGCAGGGCAAGGTCATACACATTCCAGCGGCACGCCTCGGTCGCCAGTGCCAGGCGGTCGACGTGGTCGACCACGTACTTCTCGCGCGCGAGCGCGCCGCGCACCGTGTCGGCAAATTCGATCTCGTCCTCAACCAGCAAAATTCTCATTTCAGCATCTTCCATGGCCAGGTTCGCCAAGTGGCGGGCAGGTACAAGCGTAAGAATAACTCCGCGGCATTGTGGGAATATGGCGGGCCCTACCGTCTCGCAGGCCTGTCCAGGCCGAAATTGTAAGGGAAGCGGGGGCAGAATGGACGATGGGACGTTGCTGCGGGCTGAGGCGCGACAGAACCGCGAGCGGATCATTGCCGCCGCTGAGGAAATGTTTGGCGAGCAGGGCGGCGCCGCGTCGCTTGAGGCGATTGCAAAGCGAGCTGGGGTCGGAATCGGCACACTCTACCGGCGCTACTAGACCCGGGAAGAGTTGCTTGCGGCCACCTACAGTGATCGGTTGATTGGGCTGGCATCCAACTGTCGCGAGAAAGGGGCTCAGCTGCCTGAACTGGAGGCTTTGCCCCTTTATGTCGAGCAGCTTGTGGTTCTCATCAATACCTACCGTGGACTGGCCTCATCGATCGGCACTGTATTACATAGCGGTACCCCTGGCTGCATGGCGGTCGCTGAACTTGGCTCCACGCTTCTGTCGCAAGCGCAAGAAAGCGGAATTGTCCGAAATGATGTTTCGTTCGACGACCTGGTCTGTGTTATTACGGCCGTCTCCCTCAGTATCGATCAGAGGAATTTGACGAGCTCTTCAATCGATCATCTGGTGGATATTTTTTTCGGTGGTATGCAATGCCGTCGATAAATTGCTGCGTGAAATGCTCCATGATATGAAACGCGTGTTGCGCTTCTACTATTGGGGCTGGTCCTATTGCTAGGAGAGCGCTGATTAATTCCGAAATGCAAGTTTTGCCACCTTATAAATCAAAGAGTTAGAGGCGAGTTCAGCTGCAAAAAGTCGAACTTATCAGTGGAGAAATTAATTCTTATAATCGCGTAAAAGCAGACCCGGCTTATTGGTTTTTCCGCAATTTTTGCATTACACTCCAATACGTGCGACAGGCAATGCATCTATATTGATCGGCTCGCCACGTACCGTTTTGCCGAAGCGTAACCAGTACGCCACTGCCGACCGCAACCATTGCTCATGCCAGCATCAGTGACGGCTGTATTGATTGCCTCCGGGGGTTATATGGAAACGTTAATGGAAGCGGGCCGTCCTACCGTCGAGGAACCGCCCGCTAAAGACTGCGAGTCGCTCGAATGCACAACACGGGCCCTGCGCACCCTCAGTGCGGTGATTCGCACGCTGCTGAGGGCACAGGACGAGCCTTCATTACTGACAGACATGTGCACGGCGATCGTCGAGAGCGGCGGGTACCGGCGAGCCGGTGTTGCACTCGCCCTGAATGACAGCGCCAAGACAATCCGATGGGTGGCCTGGGTGGGCCTGGTCGACGGTAAGCCAGAGCCGCTTGACATGGAGTGGATTAACGATAGGGGATTCACCTACGCCGACACGCCGGCCGGGCAGACCGCGGTAGGCGTCGCGATGCGTACCCGGACCCCGTGCGTTGTGCACGATATCCCGAACAACCCGCGTTACGATAATCCGCAGTTCGCCATACTTCGACAGCATTCTCTCCGCGATGGATACGCATCGCTTACCGCTTTCCCGCTGATCCACGATACCCAGCTGTTCGGCGCGTTGTTCATGGCTGCCCCGGAGCCTGATGCATTCGACACCGGCGAACTGGGCCTGCTCGGCGAGATGGCAGATGACCTGGCGTTTGGCATTGCCGGTTTGCGGCTGCGCGAACAACATCGCCAGGCGGAGGAGACCATCTACCGCCTGGCCTATTTCGACAGCATGACGGGGTTGGCCAATCGCACCCGGCAGATGGATATGTTAAAGGGTTATCTGGACCGCCCCCAGGCCGGTACGCATGCCTTGTCCCTTGTCCACATTAACGTTGGCCAATTCGCTGAAGTATGCAATGCATTTGGCCAGCAGGTGGCAGACCAGCTGATCATCGAAACGGCAAGGCGGCTTCAGTCACGCATTCCGGGAGACCTGGAGCTTGCCAGGGTGGGTGAGGCAATCTTCAGTATTATCATCCCTGCCAATTGGGAAGATGATCCTGTCGCTGTTGCACGCCAGCTTATCCAGGGGCTGAACGCGCCGATTGAAGTGGCCGGAATGGCCGTGGATGCCCACGTCCACGCCGGCGTAGTCTCCGTCTGCGACGATGCAAACGATGCGGAAATCCTGTTCCGTCGTGCCAACGCTGCCTTGTTCCATGGCGAGTCGCTGGGCGACGGTATTACCGGTTTTGCGGGTAGCAAGAACGCCGAGCAGATGTCGCGCCTTGCGCTGATGGGAGATCTTCGCCTCGCGGGCCAGCGCGATGAACTACGTGTTTTCTGTCAACCGAAGATAGATATGAAAACGGGGCAGATCGTTGGTGCGGAAGCCCTGATCCGCTGGCAGCATCCCACACTGGGAATGGTATCGCCAACGCATTTCATCAAGCTCGCGGAGCAAAGTGGACTCATCATTGATCTCACCAAATGGATGCTGGAGCGCTGCTTTTCCTGGCTTCAAAAGTGGAAGCATGACGGCATCAGGGAAACCCTCGCCATTAACTTGTCGCCACATGATCTGCTGAGTTCATCGATTGTCTGCGACATTGGAAAATGGATGGAGCAGTGGAAAATCTGTCCGGAGGCAGTCGAGTTTGAACTGACCGAAAGCGCCTTGGTCGAGGACCCGTGCGCTGCTCTTGATGTGCTCACGCGTCTGAAAGCGATTGGCGTGAAACTGCTCCTTGACGATTTTGGTACCGGCTACGCCAGCCTGAGCTATCTGCAGCGCTTTCCTTTTGATGTCATCAAGATTGACCAGTCTTTCATTCTGCCGATGCTGGAGAATGCCGATTCGGCAGCCATCGTTCGATCGACAATTGAACTAGGCCATATTCTCGGGCGACATGTGGTTGCCGAGGGCGTTGAGAGCGAAGACGTATGGAGGTGCTTGCAGGAGCAGGGCTGTGATCTGGCCCAGGGCTATGTCATCAGCAAGCCGCTACCGATCGAACAGTTCCAGGGATGGAAAGCCGAGTGGCAGGCTGCGCACCTGGTGTGAAGGGCCGAATCCGCTACGACTTCTTGTGCGCACCGTACCGCAATCCATCGATCAGCAAGCGGATCATCCGTTCGGTGTGCTTGATACCATCGTCGTTGGACGATACCGACAGCTCGCCAATGGCCCGCTAGAAGCGTACGTGATCGATATTGATGCTCGCTGATGTCTCTGACCTGCGCCGGCCTTCCTGATGGTTGAAGGCCGGCGTCCGTGGCAGTCTGCGGTCAGGTACGATCGTACGCCCACGTACCGGCGGTCCCCAGCGCCTGGAGGAAGGCATCCCGGCCGGTGTGGCCAAGCCAGTCGCGCACCGATTGCATCTCGGGATTGATCTTGCGCAGTGCTTCGAGGTCGGCACGCCCGGCGAGTGGTCCTTCGTCCATCAGCGCGGTCAGTTTCGCCAGGAACGGGCTTGCCGCCAGGACCTCGTCCGAGAACCGTGCGTAGGGAATCGGGCGTCCTGCCGCTTCGCTGAACAGCGCCTCGAGTTCCTTCCCGGTGACCTCATCACTGGCAATGTCGAAGGTCTGCCCGCCGAAGCGGTCGGGGTCGGCGAAAATCGGTTCGACAAACTTGCCGATGTCCTCGACCGCGAGCAGCTGTATCGACTGATCGGGCTGCATGAAGAAGTTAAAGCGTCCTTCATCCAGTCCAAACCCCGGCATGACGAGCATGTCGATGAAGGCGACCGGACGAATAATGGTTGCCTTGATCGGCAGCGAACGGACATGCGCCTCGATGCGCATCTTGCTGTCGAAGTGGCCCATGCCGGTCGGCTTGTCGCTCACGGCGGCCCCCGAACTGTAGACAAGGTGCGTGACACCGCACTCGACGGCAAGATCGGCGATCGCCTTGCCGAAGCGGACTTCCTCCTCATCGGTCACCTGGCCGCTGGGGGAACTTTGCTGGACGCTAAAAACGCCGTGCGCACCGCGCATTGCTGCCCGGATCGCATCGCTGTCGGCGTAGCTGCCTTGAACCAGTTCGGCCCCGGCGTCACACAGCGCGGTTGCCTTCGCAGAAGTCACGTCGCGCACCATGGCTCGCACAGGCCACCCGGCAGACAAGAGTGCTTTGGCAACTGATCCACCCTGCTGACCCGTCGCACCAAAAACGACGATTGGTTGATGGCTGTTCGACATAAAATTCCTCATGTATTGGTATGAGTTACCAATATATACTGCTGAAAGATGAACCGGAAGACGGCACATTTTTTAACCTCAGGCACAAGGATGGTACTGGTGGAACAAAACATTTACGGACGCCCGTATGTGCAGACGACCGACGGCCCGCGCTTTCGGCCTTGCGCGCCACATTCGGTGCTGGCGCGGCTCGGCGACAAGTGGACGATCCTCGTGATGTCGCATCTTGCTGTCGCTGACGGCTATCGTCTGCGCTTCTCCGGCCTGAAGAACGGTATCGAAGGAATCACCCAGCGGATGCTCACGCTGACACTGCGCAATCTCGAGCGCGACGGGCTGGTGAAGCGGTATTACTATCCTGAAGTTCCGCCACGGGTCGAATACGAACTCACCGAGATGGGCGCCAGCATGTTGCCTGCACTTGAAGGCTTCACGTCATGGATCCGCGAGAACTGGCCTCGCATCGAAGAGTGTCGGAAAGCCTTTGACGAAGCGGCCGCCTGAATGCCATCCCGAAAAGGCGTTGACATATCGGGAAATGCATATATACGTCCGGCCATGGAACTACTCGACATTTTCAAAGCCCTCTCGAACCGTACCCGCCTGGACATCTTCAGAGCCTATCGGTCGAAGCTCTTGAGCGCGATGTAACGGCCTCTTTACAGTGAGCGTCCTGACGTATTAGGCCACTGCCGACGTACATTGCTTTCCAAGCTGGCATGATTCTGCTGACGGTGGGCGCAGGGCGATTGCGCTTGGATGGCAGCGTCTACATCCCATGCTCACGGAGTCTTCCGGCATCGCAACGCGGCGCTGGCCTCAACGTGGGTTCGGGCGGTAGGGAGTCGAAAATCGTCGATATCTACGGGCCGAAATGCACGGCTTTCGTTTTCCCGGACGCTTATGAACGACGCCGCCAATAAAGGTGCTCATCCCTTCCTTCAAGAGGGGGAAATCGATCCAGTGTTTGGGAAGAAAGTGAAGCTGCTGATCCTGCAGAGCGCTTCGCTGTTCGTCTACATCGATGATCGCCTGGAAATCCAGTGGATATGGACCCGACAGTCGGGTTCGCAAACAGATTTCGGGAAGGTGCTCAATCGCCAGGCTTAGCTGGAAAGCAAGGCGCGTTTCATCACCGACGAGAAGCGGAACCTGCACATCCAGCGCATGATCGTCGAGGGGGTCGCACGCTATATGGATTCCCTGCCCCTGGAGCAGGCCAAGGAAATCCATGACATCGTCGCGGGCGAGATCAGGGAATGCAGCATCCGGATGTCATGGCAATGGTATTTCAATGCCGCCTATTCGCTGGTGACCGCCTCGATGTTCCTGATGATGCTGGCCTGGACGGTCCGCACTGAATTGCGGGATGTGATCGGGGTAGCGGCATTCGACGTCGTGTTCGGTACGCTGATGGGATCCATCGGCGCGCTGCTGTCGATTGCGTCGCGCGGCGACCGGCTCACGCTCGATGCGAATGCAGGCGCGGTGCTGCACCGAACGGAAGGGCTGGCGCGCGTGCTCGTGGGAATGGCCGGCGCCCTGCTGGCTGCGCTGGCCTTCAAGGGCAGGCTCTTGCTGAACAGTTTCGATGCCAAGGGGAGCACGCTGGCGACGCTCTTATTCCTGCATTTCGTCGCCGGCGCCAGCGAGCGGCTGGTGCCGAGCCTGATCGCCAAGGTCGATGCGGCGCATGCCGAAACCAAGCAGAAAGACAAATGACCGGCCAGGCCCCTGAGCGGGAATACCTAAAACCGGCCTGCGTGGCTTAATGCAGCTGTTTTTTCTCGGGCTGCACCAGCACGAACGGACTCACCACCGAGGCCCATACGGTCGCATCCGCAGCGGTCCAGGTCTGGGCCTGCAGGTCGCTGACCTTGGCCACCGTGCCCGCCGCCATCCACGCGGTAATGCTGTCCTTGTCGTCGTGCGCGACCCGCAGCGCCACCTCGATCAGGTCGAGTTCCTCGCTCACGTAAATCACCGAGCCGCTGGCGAAATGCCGATCCAGTTCGCTCCATTTGACGCGGCCGGTTTCGCGGTTGATCTTGTCGTGCAGTTCGGTGTCTTTTTCTGGATTCGTCTTCATACGTTTACATTGCTAGATGATCTCGACCGCCGGTTGCGGCGAACCCGCCCATGTTAACCGATAGGTCTGCGCCTTGCGCACATTCCCGACCAGGGCGGGTCGGAAGCAGGCCAGGTTGGTGCCGCCCGGATGGCGCACGCTCGGGTAGATGATGCCCATCGAGCCGGCCTCCAGCAACTGGCTGGCCAGTGCCTGCGAGGCGATATAACTGTCCGGATCGAGGCAGGCCTTGTGCGCATCGACCCCGCGCAAGTCGTGGAAAGCGGCACTGAAGTCCGCCAGCAGCGACTGGTAAGTCACGCTATCGTCGAAACGGTTGATTTCCTGGTATTCCACGGTCTTGTGGAAGATGACTTCGCACAGTGCCGTTTCGGCCCCGAAGGCGCAATACCAGGCCCCGCGCTCGCCGTCATTGAAGCGGCTGCCTTCCGGGCGCGCGTAGGTAAAGGCCGCGTTGATGATGCGGAAGTTCGGCAGGCCGAATACCAACTCGTCCATCCCGATGCCGGGCAGCAGGCCGGATTCGCCGCGCAGGCGCTCGTTGGTGGCGTTGTCGAGGTCGAACAGGTCGCGCAGGACATCGTTGTTCTCGGCCAGCGGCGCAAGGACGGAATCCTCGACGTCGGCGAAGCGCGACGGGATCAGGCGGCAAGTATCGAACTGGCGCAGTTGGGTCAGTTTATGCAGCACCGGCAAGATCAGAGGCCTCCGCGGCGCGCGTCCAGCAATTTGCGCACTGTCTGCATGGCGATCAGGCCGCCGGCGAGCATAAAGGCCAGCGGCGTGCGGCCGGCGAAGACGGGATTGGTATTCGGGAGGTGGATCCATTCGTCGGCAAGCTTGTCGCCGTACAGGATGTGCAGGGCCTTGTAGATGCCGAGCAGGTAGGACACGCGGGTAATGCGGTCGACTTCGAGCACCCGTTCGGGGTGCTTCTTCCAGTCGTAATAAGAAGAGGAGGACAGGCCGCCAAGCAGTTCGCGCGCGTCATCGTCGCGCACGCCCCATGCGGCTGTCAGCTTGAAAAAGCCTTTGAGCGCGGAGCTGGAGAGCCGCTCGCGCTCGCTGCGCGAATTCAGGTCGACCAATACCGCCGTTTCAAACCGGCTCTTGGGGTAGCAGTAGGCTAGGCTCATGGTATCCTCCGTAATTGGACTCTTTATACTCCGATTTCACATTCCTCGCAACTACCGGTTGTCAGGCGTGTGCACCCATGACAGAATTATTAATCTTGCTAATTGGAAATGCATAGAAACGGATTAACCCATGCGCCTGCGTTTGCTTTCTCTTCTTTCTGCCTATCTGATGCTGGCCGCGACCACGGTGGCTTATGCGCGCGAATCCAACAGCGACCTGAAAAAACAGGTCATGGAGGCCGAGCGGGCCTTTGCCGCGACCATGAAAACCCGCGATATCGACGGCTTCGCCCGCTTCCTGGCGGATGAAGCGATTTTCATGTCGGCGCAGGGGAATTTGCGCGGCAAGGCGGCGATCGTCAAGGGGTGGCGCCAGTTCTATGCGGGGCCGCAGGCGCCGTTCTGGTGGGAGCCGGAAGAGGTCGAGGTGGTGGATTCCGGCACGCTGGCGTACAGCGGCGGGCCGGTGTTCGATGCCGCGGGCAAGCGCATCGGGCGCTTCAATTCGATCTGGCGTTTAAAGGCGCCGGGACAGTGGGAAGTGGTATTCGACCGCGGATCGGATTTCGGTCCGCCACCACCCAAGAGATAAATCGACAGTCGCGCCGCTGCCTAAGCCGGTCAGTTAGTGAAAACCGAAGGGTGGGCGGGTTTCCCGCCCACGCGGTGATAGTTGCGATGTAAACAGCCGCATGGGCTGCAGCAAGGTGGATTGAACGCGTGGGCAGGAGACCTGCCCACCCTACGACTAAGCGGCGGCTCTTAGGTGACGGGCATCAGGCCGACGCTGACATGGGGCTTCATGTCGTGATTCAAGCCGATTCCGCATGTTCTACCAATAGCTGCACCTTGGTCACGCCGTTATATTCGTTCGCATCCAGCCGGAACGCCACCCGCGCCCGGTCCGCCAGGCTGTCGGTATGGCCGAACCAGATCGCGTCATATCGCCGGCCATTCTTTTCCAGCAGCAGCTTGAGGTGCCGCTCCTTCAGGATACGCTGGCTCACCACGCGGAATTCGTCGCAGAACACCGGCGGCGCAAACCCTTGGCCCCAGACCTGTCCATCCATCTGCTCGATGAACTGGGTCGAGTAGTACTCGTCCTCGAGCGGACCGTCGGTTTCGACGATGCGCTCGAGCTGCGCCTGGGTCAGCCAGGCACTGCCGACCTCCTCGAAGGCTTGCGAGAAGGTGTCGAAATGGTCGGCGCGGATGGTCAGGCCGGCCGCCATCGCATGCCCGCCGAACCGGTCGATCAGGCCCGGCACGCGCTTGGACACCAGGTCCAGTGCGTCGCGCAGGTGAAAGCCCGGGATCGAGCGGCCCGAACCCTTGATCCAGCCCTCGTTACCGGGTGCGAAGGTGATGGTGGGCCGGAAGAACTTCTCTTTCAGGCGCGAGGCCACGATGCCGATCACGCCCTGATGCCAGCCCTGGTCGAACACGCTGATGGTGCTGCTGCTGGCCGGCTCGAAGCTGTCGAGATGGAGCAGGGCGGTGTCCTGCATGTCGGCTTCGATCTCGCGCCGTTTCAGGTTGATCTCGTTGAGCTGCTGCGCGATCGCCCAGGCGCGTCCCAGGTCGTCGGTGACCAGGCATTCGATCCCGAGCGACATGTCTTCCAGCCGGCCCGCGGCATTCAGGCGCGGCCCGAGTGCGAAGCCCAAATCAAAAGGCGAGGCGGAGCGCGCTTCCCGTCCCGCCACCCGGAACAGGGCCGCCACGCCGGCATGCATGCGGCCTGCGCGCATGCGCTTGATGCCCTGGGCGACCAGGATGCGGTTGTTGGCATCGAGCCGCACCACGTCGGCCACGGTGCCCAGCGCCACGAGGTCGAGCAGGCTGTCGAGCTTGGGCTGGCCCTGGGCATCGAACACGCCGCGCTTGCGCATCTCGGCGCGCAGCGCCAGCAGCACGTAGAACACCACGCCGACACCGGCCAGGTGCTTGCTCGGGAAGCCGCATTCGGGCTGGTTCGGGTTGACGATGACACGCGCCGGCGGCAAGGTGTCGCCCGGCAGGTGGTGGTCGGTCACGACGACTTCGATGCCGCGCCGGTTGGCCTCGAGCACGCCCTCCACGCTGGCGATGCCGTTATCGACCGTGACGATGATGTCCGGGGACTTTTCCCGCGCGGTGAGTTCGACGATTTCTGGTGTGAGGCCGTAGCCGTGCACGACCCGGTCGGGCACGATGTAGTCGACGTTCGCACCCATCATGCGCAGGCCGCGCAGGGCGACCGCGCAGGCAGTGGCGCCGTCGCAGTCGTAGTCGGCGACGATGGTCATGCGCTTGCCGGCGGCGATGGCGTCGGCCAGGAATGCGGCGGCGGCGTCGACCTGCATCAGGGCGCCGGGTGGCACCAGCGACGCCAGTTCGCTCGACAGCTCGCGCACATCCAGCAGGCCGCGCGACGCATAGATGCGCGCGAGGACCGGGTGGATCCCGCCCTGGCGCAGCATCTCGGATGTGCGGAAAGGGCAGGGGCGCGTGGTGATACGGGTCATGCTGCTGTTGTTAATATTCAAATCAGTCGATCCAGGGTCGGCCGGCGCCAGAACTTGCGTTGGGCCATGGCGGTAGTCGTAAATTCGGCAAGGCCGTCGCGGCTGCTCAGCACCAGGCGCAGCTTCGTGACGCGGCCCTGCACCAGCGCCGCATGCAGGGGCGCGAACAGCTTGTCTTCCAGCTGCTGCACCTGATGCAGCCAGGTGCCCCAGTCGGCGGCGAGCGCCGAATCGGCCAGGTTGCCGACGTAGAGCAAGCCATCCTGGGCCAGCGCGCCCTTGATGTCGTCGAGCGAGTCGGCTTTGCGCTGAGATAAGGCCCGGATCCAGCCCGGCGCCTTGAAGCTGGTGACCTCCCCGGCGGGGCGCGTGCCGCCCGCGGCAGCTCCCCAGAGCCAGAAGGCGTTCACGGCCGGCAGGCGTTTTGCCTCGCGGGCGGCATTCACCGGGTGGGTGTACCAGGCCATCTGCACTTCGTTCTGCAGCTTGCGGTAGGCCAGCGCACGCGGGCCGCGCGGCACGAAGTCGGTCAGGTCCATGCCGGCAACGGTGTCCGGGGTGGCGGTGTCGATATGCCCCCAGTCGTCGGCGCGCAGGAACCAGGTCTGGGCGTCGCCGTAGCGCAGCGGGCGGCCGATCTCTTCGCAGAGCGGGCGCGCCGCCTCGAACAGGGCGCGGCCTTCGTCCTCAAGCAGGCCGAGGTGGCGCAGGTCGGCCATCATCGAATGGCTGCGCGCGATCTGGACGTGGGCCGGGTTGACGATGAACCAGGTGCCGTCCTCCGGGTCGAGCCCGAAGCCGCGCATCGCCGCGGCCGCAAAGGCCGGCTCCCCATCGGGCGCCAGGCCGAGCGCGCGCGCCAGCCACTGCTCGTGCGGCAGGGCGCGTGCGGTATCCACCGCCATGCTGCGTTCGTGGGCGTTGGTGCGGGTGAGCAGGGAGGCCAGCATCGGGGCCTGCAGGGCTCGGACCAGGTCTGGCGCGAATTCAGGAAGCGGGAGCAGGTGGGGCAGGACAAGCGTAATCTGGGACATACCGCCATTTTAAGGCAAATACGCCGGTGGCGAACGGTCGCGCGCCGGCTCGAGCCGGCGGCACTCGAGGCCTGGCACACGTTTTTGCGACAGGATGCGCGGATGTCTGGCAAACTGTCGGGTTGGCAAACCAACAACCGGATTTCATGAGCCTCACCCACAAGCTGCCCTACGAGTGGCAGGTCGGCCTGCGCTACACCCGCGCGGGCAAGCGCAGCGGGCGCAACAGCTTCATTTCCTTCATTTCGATGGCCTCGGTGGCCGGCATCGCGCTCGGCGCGGCCGCGTTGATCATCGTGCTGTCGGTGATGAACGGCTTCCAGAAGGAAGTGACCGCCCGGATGCTGTCGGTGCTGGCCCATGTGGAAGTGTTCGAGGCCAGCGGCGCCATGCCGGGCTGGCGCGCATCGAGCCAGGAAGCGCTGCGCAACCCTGAAGTGCGCGCCGCCGCGCCTTTCGTCGAGACCCAGGCCATGCTGCTCAGCGACGGCGTCATGAAACCGGTGCTGTTGCGCGGCGTCGACCCGGGGCAGGAAACCACGGTATCGGACGTGGCGAAACACATGCGCGAAGGCCGCTTCGACGCCATCGCACCGGGCTCCTACAACATCATCATCGGCCGCGCGCTGGCGAAATCGCTCGACGTCGGCGTGGGCGACCGCATCACGCTGCTGATGGCGTCTTCCAATGACGGCGCCATTCCGGGGCAGGGCGCCGGCACGATGCCGCGCACGCGGCCATTGACCGTGGCCGGCATCTTCGAGGCGGGCCATTTCGAGTTCGACTCGACGCTCGCATTCGCCAATATCGTCGATGCCCAGGAACTGGCCGGCGTGTCTGCTCCCGGCGGCCTGCGCCTGCGCCTGGCCGACATGCAGCGCGCCCCCCAGGTCGCAAGCCAGCTCCAGGCCAGCATGTCGGGCGACCTGTTCATCCGCGACTGGTCGAAGGTGAATGCGATGTGGTTCGCCGCCGTGCAGTCGCAGAAACGCATGATGTTCATCATCCTGACCATGATCGTGGCGGTGGCGGCCTTCAACCTGGTCTCGACCCTGGTGATGACGGTGCGCGACAAGCAGTCCGACATCGCGATCCTGCGCACCCTGGGCGCCTCGCCGCGCTCGATCATGACCATCTTCATGGTGCAGGGCACGCTGGTCGGCGTGCTCGGTGCGCTGATGGGCGTGGGGCTGGGCGTGCTGGTTGCGCTCAATATCGACGTGATCGTGCCCTTCATCGAACGCAGCTTCAACGTCCAGTTCCTGTCGCAGGAGGTCTACCTGATCAGCGAGATCCCGTCCGAGCTGCGCTGGGGCGATGTCGGCTGGATCGGCGGCGTGGCCGTGCTGCTGGCCTTCCTGGCCACGCTCTACCCGAGCTGGTCGGCGTCGCGCACCAGGCCGGCGGAGGCGCTGCGCTATGAATAAGCCCCCGACGAACCCTGTCGTGAAAACGGCTTGTGTGGCACACTGCGGCCTCGAAAAACAAGGCTGCACAGCATGAGCATGACCCAGAACCTGCCCTATGAATGGCTGGTCGGCCTGCGCTATACGCGCGCCGGCAAGCGCAGCGGCCGTAACAGCTTCATTTCCTTCATCTCCCTGATTTCCGTGTCCGGCATTGCGCTCGGCGTGGCCGCGCTGATCATCGTGCTGTCGGTGATGAACGGCTTCCAGAAAGAAGTCACCGACCGCATGCTGTCGGTGCTGGCCCATATCGAGGTGTTCGACAACCGCGGCAGCATGCCCGACTGGCGTAACGCCGCCCAGGCAGCCGCGCGCAACCCGGCCGTGCGCGGCGCCGCGCCCTTCGTCGAGACCCAGGGCATGCTGGTCGGCGAAGGCGTGATGCGTCCTTCGGTCATCCGCGGCATCCTGCCGGGCCAGGAAGAGCAGGTATCAAGCATCGCCAAACAGGTCAGGGCGGGCAGCCTCGATGCCTTGAAGCCGGGATCGTTCAACATCGTGCTGGGCTATGCGCTGGCGCGCTCGCTCAACGTCGGCATCGGCGACAAGGTCACCATGCTGCTGGCCAAAGGCCAGGTCACACCGGCCGGGCTGCTGCCGCGCAGCCGCAGTTTCACGGTCGCCGGTATCTTCGAGGCCGGCCATTTTGAATTCGATGCGGCGCTGTCCTTCATCCACATCCAGGATGCCGAGCGCATGGAGCGACTCGATGCGCCGATGGGCTTGCGGCTGCGGGTCGAGGACATGCATGCGGCGCCGCTGGTGGCCCTCGAACTGAAGAAGAGCATGCCGGGCGACCTGGAAATGCGCGACTGGTCCAAGCTCAATGCCAACTGGTTCGCTGCCGTACAGACCGAAAAGAAGATGATGTTCATCATCCTCACGCTGATCATCGCGGTGGCCGCCTTCAACCTGGTGTCGACGCTGGTGATGACCGTGACCGACAAGCAGGCCGACATTGCGATCCTGCGCACCCTGGGCGCTTCGCCGCGCTCCATCATGAAGATCTTCATGGTGCAGGGCGCGCTGGTCGGCATCCTCGGCACCGTGCTGGGCGTCGGCGGGGGCGTGCTGGTGGCCCTGAACATCGATACCATCGTCCCGTTTATCGAACATCTGTTGGGAGTGCAGTTCTTGTCGAAAGATATCTACCTGATCAGCGCCGTGCCGTCCGACCTGCGCTGGCCGGACGTAGCCAAAATCGGCGGCGTCTCCGTGCTGCTGGCGTTTGCGGCCACCATCTACCCCTCCTGGTCCGCTTCGCGCGTGAAGCCGGCGGAGGCGCTGCGTTATGAGTAATCCAATGAATGATCCGATAAATAATCCGTCCACTAACGGCGCACCCGTCCTCTCCTGCCGTGGCCTCGGTAAAACCTTCAGGCAGGGCGACTACACGGTCAAGGTGCTGGACGGGATCGACTTCGAGATCCATCGCGGCGAGCGGGTCGCCATCGTCGGCGCCTCGGGCTCGGGCAAATCGACCCTGCTGCACCTGCTGGGCGGGCTGGATACGCCATCGACCGGCGCGGTCGCCCTGCTGGGCGAAGATTTCGCCACGCTGTCGGAAACGCGGCGCGGTGACTTGCGCAACTCGTCGCTGGGCTTCGTCTACCAGTTCCACCACCTGCTGCCGGAATTCTCCGCGCTCGACAACGTCATGATGCCGCTGATGATCCGCCGCGAGCCACGCGAGGCGGCGCTGCAGAAGGCCGAGGCGATCCTGGGCCGCGTCAACCTCGGCAAGCGCGTCGTGCATCGCCCGGGAGAACTGTCGGGCGGCGAGCGCCAGCGCGTGGCCCTGGCGCGGGCCCTGGTGACGCAGCCGGCCTGCGTGCTGGCCGACGAACCGACCGGTAACCTCGACCACAGCACCGCCCAGACCATTTTCGATTTGATGCTGGAGCTGTCGCGCACCCTCGGCACGGCCTTTGTCATCGTCACCCATGACATGGAACTGGCGCGCCGCTGCGACCGCGTGCTGCGCCTGACCGAACACGGATTGCAGCCGGCCGAAAGCTGACCATGTGGATCGACACCCACTGCCACCTCGATGCCCACGAATTCGGCGCGCAATCGCTGGATGTGGCGGCGCGGGCGGCAGCGGCAGGGGTGTCGGTGATCATGGCGATGGCGGTCGAACGCGGCAATTTCGGTGCGGTGGCCGCCCTCGCTGCCAGGGCGCCGAACGTCACCTATGCGCTCGGCATCCACCCGATTTGCGTGCCCCAGGCCCAGGACGAAGATCTCGACGTACTGCGCGCCGCGGTGGAGACGGCGCTGGACGACCCCAATTTCGTCGGCATCGGCGAAATCGGGCTGGACTACTTTATCCCGCTGCTGTGCGAACCGGCCATGCGCGAGAAGCAGGAGCGCTTCTTCCGCGCCCAGTTGCGGATCGCGCGCGACTTCGATTTGCCCGTGATGACCCACGTGCGGCGCTCGCAAGACCAGGTGCTCAAGCACCTGCGCCAGATCCGCCCACCTGGCGGCATCGCCCACGCCTTCAACGGCAGCTTCCAGCAGGCGCAGGCCTTCATCGGCCTGGGCCTGCACCTGGGCTTCGGCGGCGCCATGACCTTTACCCGGGCGCTCCAGATCCGCCGCCTCGCCACCGAGCTGCCTTTGTCATCCATCGTGCTCGAGACCGACTCGCCGGACATCGCCCCGAGCTGGATCCACCCGGGCCGGAATACCCCCGACCAGCTGCCGCGCATCGGGACCGCCCTGGCGGAACTGCGAGGCATTGGCGAAGCCGAGCTGCGCGAGGCCGTCCACCGCAATTCGCTGGCCGCGATTCCGCGCCTGGCAGCCTACCTGGCCAGCTAAGCGGCTGCCCCGACCGGGGCCGACCGTCGCTTCTCCGCTTAGTTCATTTTTGCTAATGATGGGCCGCAAGGCTGTGGCCCTGCCGTTCTGCCAATATGCATTCTTCGCTGCGACCGCGGCCACGAAAACAGGGAGACGGACTTGGACAGTGCGAGTGAATTCCTGCGGATGCTCAGGCACGAGAAATCGCTGACGACGGCCCACCGGCCGATCCGGCTGCGCCTGGGCCATGCGGACCATCTCGCCGACGAATTGCTGCTGCCCCAGCGCGTGCAGGGGCACGAATCCGTCTGCGGCGGCTTCGAGTACGTCATCACCTGCGTGGCCGATACGCCACGCCTCCCGCTCAAGGAACTCATCGCGCTGCCCGCCGAACTCCAGATGGTGACCGACCGCGGCCAGCTGCGCAGCATCTGCGGCATCGTGGCCGAGGCCCGCGCCGGCGACCATGACGGCGGCCTGGCGGTCTACCAGCTGGTGCTGCGCGACGCGCTGGCCATCATGGAAAAGCGCGTCAACAGCCGCGTGTTCCGCTACCAGAACGAGCTCGAGATCGTGCAGGTATTGTTCGACGAGTGGCGCCAATCCAACAGCGTCATGGCCAGCGCCTTCGACTACGAACTCGACCCGCTGTTCGACATGCGCCAGTTCCCGCCGCGCGAACAGACCATGCAATACAACGAGTCCGACGCCGCGTTTGTCAGGCGCCTGCTCAAGCGGCGCGGCATCGCCTGGACCTTCCGCCCCGGCCGCGCCCGCGCCGGCGCCGCCGACAGCGAGTCGGACGACACCCCGGTCCATACCCTGCTGCTGTTCTCCGACGGCGCCTCGCTGCCGCGCAGCGCCGCCGGCAGCGTGCGCTACCACCGCGACGACGCCACCGAACAGCGCGACACCGTGGTGTCCTGGTGCGCCGCGCGTCGCCTGCAGCCGGGCAGCATCACGCGCCACAGCTGGGACTACCGCAACCCGCTGGGTGTCCAGTTCATGACCACCACCGCGCGCGGTATGGCCGACCAGGGCCGCAGCGGCAATGCGCTGGCCGCCACGCTCGACGACTACCTGGTCGAGATCCCGCACGCCGGCAACGACGTCGAAGACCACTGGCGCCTGGGGCAGGTGCGCATGAACCGGCACGAATTCGACACCAAGTGCTTCCACGGCGAAGGCAGCGTGCGCGACCTGTGCGCCGGCGAATACTTCACCCTCACCGGCCACCCCGAGATCGACACCCACCCGGAAGCCGAACGCGACTTCGTCGTCACCGCCGTCTGGATGGAAGCCGAGAACAACCTGCCGGCTGATTTGTCGGCGCGGGTACGCCGCCTGATGGGGCCCTACAGCCCCGACCGCGCCATGCTTGCGCCGAACGAGCATCCTGTCGCCGGAGACGGCGTGCGGGTGCGCATGCGCTTCGACGCCGTCCGCCGCGGCATCCCGCTGGTGCCGGCCTTCGACCCCCGTGCCGACCTGCCGCATCCCGAGCTGCAAAGCGCCATCGTCACCGGCCCCCCGGGCGAAGAAGTCCACTGCGACGCGCTGGGGCGCGTGAAAGTCCGCTTCCCGGGCATGCGCACGGCCGACCACAAGCATGCGCATGGCGCCGGCGTATCCGACACCCCGGCCGACTCGGCCTGGGTGCGGGTATCGTCGAGCTGGGCCGGAGCCGGTCCCGGCTCGAAGCAGCAGTGTGGAACACTCGAGCTGCCCCGAGTCGGCACGGAGGTTCTCGTGGCCTTCCTGGGCGGCGATCCCGACCGTCCGGTAATCCTTTCCCAGGTCTTCAATCAACGCGGCGAACCGCCCGCACTCAGTACGAGCGGCGGCCTGCCGGCGAACCGCTGTCTCGCGGGCACGAGGACTCGTGAGATCGGCGGCCAGCGCGGGAACCAGCTCCGTTTCGATGACACCCGTGGGGAGATCAGCGCGCAGCTGTCGAGCGACCATGGCGCGACGCAGCTGAACCTGGGCTGGCTAACCCAGCCAAGGGCCAACGGAAGCGGCGCGCCGCGCGGCGAGGGTGCGGAACTGCGCACCGAACAAGCCCTGTCGATCCGCGGTCGGAAAGGGGTCCTCGTAACAGCCGAACCTTCAGCGGTCGACGAGGGAACCCAGTTATCGCGTAGCGGACTCGTAAGTATTGCTGAGCTTCTTCACAGCGTCGTCGATGAAATGACAAAGATGGCGAACCAGCATACCGGTGACGAGGGAAGCTCGCGCCGGCTCGCAGAGTTGTCCGACAAGCTGAAACGCTGGGATGGAGGTTCGAACCTTGCCCCGGGCGAAAGCGGAGGCGAGCCGATGGTCGCCATATCTGCGCCTGCCGGTATCATGATGGCCAGTCCAGCCAATGTCGCGATCGGCTCCGAAAGCGAGGTCGATGTGGTGAGCGGCGGGAATGCGCAAACGACCGCTGGCGGGAGTCTGTTCTTGCGCGCAGCACGCGGCATCAGCGCCTTTGCGCAGTCGCTTGGCATCAAGCTTGTCGCCGGCAGTGGCAATATTCTGGTTCAGGCGCACCAGGGTGCCGTCGAGGTCAAGTCATCGAAGAGGATCAGCTTGATATCTTCCGAGGCGATTCATATCGAAGCACCCCTCGTCCGGATCGTGTCCAAGGGTGCCCAAACTGAATGGGGCGATGGGAAGATTACCCAACGGAGTACCGACGAACACGTCATCAAGGCGAGGACGGTCGTGCACGTTGCGCCGGCCGGCGCAGATCCGTCGGAACTCGATCTTGTCTTTGGAAAACTGAATACAGACGAACGTCTTGTATTACGGCACTTACAAACACGCGAACCTATTCCCGGTCAACGATACATCGCGCACTTAGAAGACGGCAGGACTGTCGAAGGAACTAGCGACGAGCATGGGCGCACGGCGCTGGTCCAGAGCGACACCTTGGGCCCCGTTCGCTTCGAACTTCTTCCATAACTTCACTGAAGAGGCTATGCCGTCATGAGTGAATCGACCAGACCACTCCCATCGCTTATTCCGTTGTCGCACGGCGGGTGGCAAGTAAATTCGTTCATGTCGTCGGTAGAGTACACGTTGCGGGGGCTAGGGCTTGTACCCCCAAATAAGATCGTTCCCGTCATCGTTGTACCTGGCATCATGGGTACGAATCTGAGGGCCAAGCAAAAACCACGCTTGGGCCGAGTAGAAGACGAGCGCAACCAGATCGTCGGCCCCGGCCTGCCTGTATGGCGTCCTCCTAACGGCGACAGCGAGGGGCTCAAGGCCGCCAAAATCTGGGACAAGTACACGCCGCGAGAGCGCCAGCTGCTGTTTGACTCTGCCACTCTGGAAGTGGACCCCGGCGGACCTGTCGTCATACCGGAGTCCGAGGACGGTTATGTTCTGACTGAGCGTGAGCTGCGGGAACGCGGGTGGGGCGAAGTGCATGCGGACTCATACGGCGGACTTCTCTATGGCCTGCAGACTCGCCTGAATCAGACGTTCGGGTTTGACGAGCAGGGCAAGAAGCGCTTCGTCCAACAGCATTGGAAGGACGTGATGGCCTGTGACCCTCAGCGATGGGGGCTGCGCCAGTTCGCGCCGCTAACGGAAGACCACCTCGTGAAGCACGCTCAGTACTATTTCCCAGTGTACGCGGCTGGATATTGTTGGTTAAACGACTGTAAGACGTCGGCGGAGCTCCTGGAGAAGCGCATTCTTCAAATCATCGCATCGTGGAAGGGAGCAAAGCGGCAGTGTTCCAAAGTTATCCTGGTAACGCATTCGATGGGAGGATTGGTTGCCAGAGCGTGTGCCAAGCGCATTCCAGACAAAATTGCTGGTGTGATCCATGGCGTCATGCCGGCACTGGGCGCGCCCGTTGCCTATCGCAGGCTTGCATGCGGAACGGAGCCTTTTTCCCCGAATGGCTCCCCTCTCAAGAAGTTTGCAGACTCCAGGGTGGCAATGATCTTGGGGAACAGCGCTGATAAAACGACGCCTGTTCTAGCGATATCGCCCGGTGCGCTCGAGCTTTTGCCGAATCATCTATATCCGCAACCTTGGTTACACGTCCGTGTATTCAGGTTTGTCGGCGGATCGCAAGCAACGAATCATGTTGGGAAGGATGCGGCATATGGATACCAGCCCAAGATATATGACGCGCTGTCCTTTCCCAATGCGAACCTGCAGAATCCCTACGATTTGTACCGTGACATGAAATTCTGGTTTCGCTTGATTAATCCGGAACTTGCCGATCCGGCTGGCAAATATGTCAATAGTAAGCGAGGCGGCGTGGTGTCTGCAATTAAGAAGGCAGCCAATACTGCCGAGACGTTCCACAGAACACTTGGGGACTACTACCACCCTAATACTTATGCTTTCTATTGCGACGATAAAGAGCAGCTCACATACGGGATGTTACGGTGGGTCGCCCTTCAGCAGACTGGTTCGGCAACGGCACTCACACCGGCGAATCTCACCGCCGCGCGATATATCGGTCAGTCTGAAACAGGGCAGCGGCGCGTGCTCGTCGAGGGAAAGACCGAGCTTCGTTTCGCGCCTGATCAGCAGGATGCACGAGGCGACGGGACAGTACCGCATCAATCCGGCGCTGGGCCGGGAGGTAAAGTAAAACAAGTGTTTGCGACGGCGGGCTACAACCACCAAGGATCGTATAACAATGAGCACATGCTCATGTTAACGCTCCGATTGATCACCAAGATTGTCCAGGAGATCTCGTGAAGAATTGGCTCCGGAGCAAGCCGGCAAGAATGCTGGCCGGAGCGCTGTGCGTGGGATTAGTCGCCACATGGGCGGTGGGCAAAGCATTGGATAAACGCGAAGAAAACCGGCGAGACCAACACGAGGTAGCTCGAATGACCGACAAAATGAAAACAGTATGTGTCGGCAGGTTCTTGATTGACGTGCCGGAAGAGGCGGAGATTGAACTAAGGCAAGCGCGTATCGATGGCTTCAATATTGCGTCGTTCAATGAAACCGAAGAGGAATTTCAGAAGCGTGCTGCAGACCGTGAGGCGCAAATCAAGGCTAAGCCGGACTACCTTGGTGGCAGTACGAATATGGAGTCGGCAAGGGAGGTCAGGACCAGCAATGGTCTAGTTGGAACGATCTTTATACATAGCCGGACGCTCGAAGAAGGAACTCAGGGCAACGGTCTGGGTGGGGTGGAGCGCTATCGCGATGAAGGCATCACGGCGGAAGCCCTGGTGCACGGCCATGGCATTAGCATCGACCTGTTCTTTGAAGACAGGAACCCCGACTTAATCGAGGATCTGCCCAGGCTGGTTAATCAGCTTGTAGCGAACCCAGAGAACCGTATTCCTACCGAACCAGGATTCTGCATGGATCGCGTCTATGTTCGGGATCCACTCACCGCCGATCAGCGCGAACAAATCATGATGTTCCTCCGGCTGCCAAATCATCCGGATGTCGAGTTCATGTTCATTGTTTCGGCCGGAGGGAAACCCGAGACGCTTGGCGTCCTGGCAAGGAATGAGGCGTCAGACGAAGGGCTGTCGATGGCTGAGCGGATGCGTATCACGAGATTACGGGCGGCGCCCCGGGAGATTGGCGGCCTCGATGGGGAAGAACTGGTGGAGCTGGTGGTCGAGGAAAATGAAGCACGTGGCCACAGTTTCTGGTGGGAGGTAAGTGGCACCGAAGACAACGTCTTTGTCCCACACGTTGTATTCAGAATGAGTACCGGGAACGGCAATGGAAAACCGGTTCCATCCTCGCTATCGGACGGAGCCGCACTCGGTTTGTGGGACAAGATTTCGTCCAGTATTCGCCTGCGGTCGGCTGAACCTGCGGCGAGTAGCCGAGTTGAAGCGCCGACTACACCGCTCGGCACATACGCTTCAGCAGGCGAACGCTGCCCTGAAAGCGGCTGGTGGCTCTGTGGTGACGGGGGCAATGGTATCGGCGTTCTGGGCGGTCAACGACAATACATCAAGAAGGAGGATCTGATGCCCCAGGCACTGCTACTTCCGCCCCGTTCCCTGTGGGACCAGGTGCGCGGCATCCAGGCTAGCTTTGAAGCGAAGAACCGAACATTCTGGAAGCTTGTCGATAAGCGTGTCCAAAAGCGTGTGCCACCGCCTTTGCCGCTAGCTTTGCCTCTTGCCCCCACAACGACGGCCGTCGCGAACCGCAGCAGCAATGTGAACGAGCAAAACCACGTCTCCGTTGGCAGTTTTTCTGTCACGGGGGCGCCGTGCCCAGCAAGTGGCTGGTGGCGATGCGAACAATCCCACGCGTTGGACGGAACCCGCTGGTTTGCCCAAGGCAGCTTGCTACCGTCTGCGACATTTGCTGTCCCGCCTGGAGTTTTCGGCGGCTCGACCAACGCGCCAAAATCGATCCATCGCCGCGGCGAATGGCGGCTGGTCCGGCTCGCTGACGAGGCAGAACAACGTTATCCCGACGGCCAGGCGTCCGGAAAGGGTACAACTACTCCACCAACTCGGGGAGCATAGCTCTACGACCAAAAGCGATTGTGCCGCTGCAATGTTCGCCTGACCAGCTCGGTTAGATTCCAGATTTCGCTAACGATAAGGCTGCGATGAGTTACCGGCGTTATTACATCAAGGTGGGAGCGGTGACCACTGCCGACAGCGTCGTCCGTGCCTCCAGCGATTTCAGCCTCATGAGCGGTTCTGCACTTGCACGGGATGGGGATCCGGTGGACTGCCCAGCCTGCGGAACTCAAGGGGTCATCAGGTGAACAGGGCCGCGTTTGTCAGACAGTTTTAAAGGTAAGGAATATGCGCTGAGCGACGGTCTTTGTGTCTGCAGCTGCAGCCCTCCACCGAAGCTCATCGCTGACCAAAATGATGACTTCCAACTTGTTTCCTCCTCAACATCATTGAGCCAGTCGTAGCGCCCGGGGAAAAACCGCATGATCAGCCTGCACCTTCCAAATACACTGGCCGTGAGCCTCACGGCAGGATTACGTGTTCATGAAAACAACCGTACGTTGTCGCAGTCGCTAGAGCCTGTGTCGAAGGCAGTGCGCCTGTTTCGTGAACATACATGGCGGGACAAAAGCTCCAGCTGGTTGCAAGACTGTAAAACGTCAGCGGAAATGCTGGAAAAGCGCATTCATCAAATTATTGATTCATGGACGAATGCGAAGCGGCAGTGCTCAAAGCTTATCCTCGTTACGCATTCGATGGGGGGACTGGTAGCCAGAGCGTGCGCAAAACGTATTCCGACCAAGCTCGCTGGCGTAATCCACGGCGTGATGCCCGCCCTGGGGGCACCTGTGGCTTATCGGGCCGGAGATCTGTGCCCTGAAAGCGGCTGGTGGCTTTGCGGCGAGGGTGGTAACGGAATCGGCGTACTGGGCGGCCAGCGACAGTACATCAATAAGGGAGAGGTGATGCCGCAAGCCTTGCTGCTGCCTTCACAGACCATCTGGGAGAAATTGCGAGGGGTGCAACCGAGCCTGGAATCGAAGTCCCGAATATACTGGACACCGGTCGACAAGCGGACGCTTCAACGTCTAATGCCCCCACTGCCGCTGGCGCCTCCGCTTTCCCCTTCGCGGCACAGTCAGCGACTGCAATGGCCCCGGCTTCCAAGAGGGCAGGCACGTGCCCCTTGGAAGTTTTGCTTCTACCGGACTTCCGTGCCCAGCGAGCGGCTGGTGGCGTTGCGAGGAGTCGCATGCGCTGGACGGTACACGTTGGTGCCCAAGGCGTTCTACTCCCACCTGCTATGTTTGCCCTCCCACCGGGTGTCTTTGGACGCTCTTCCAACTCGCCCAAGTCGGTCCAGCGTCGCGGCGAATGGCGCCTTGTTCGAATTGCAGAAGCTTCGGAGCGCGGTAGCGCTTAAAGCATGACGCCGGGGCTGTGTGCAAGCCTTGACGGAACGGGGATTCGACAAGTGCCTGCTCCGTTCCACCGATTTTCAGGAGAGTTAATGCACCGCACTTGGCCTGTGGGACAAGATCACCTCCAGCATTCGATTGCACGCAGCAAGACCTCAGGATATTGGCCAGGGCGAGCGCCCGTCAGCCCAGCGCGGGAGAGGGCTAGACCGGTAGGCAGCGACCGTTCAGCCAGCCGCTAATGCGCAGCGCCTCCCTAACATTCCTGACCGGCGCCTGTCTGCTCCAGATAGCCCCCGAACTTCCGGCACCCAGGACGATCCTCGCGGCAGCCGCGATCGCCGTCCTGCTATTCGCGCTCCGTGGCCGCATCATAAACCTGCTTGCCGCCGCGCTCCTCGGCGCGACCTGGGCCGCATTCATCGCAAGCCTCGCGCTCGCCGACGCGCTGCCGCGCGAGCTCGAAGGCAAGGACATCGTCGTGGTCGGCACGGTCGCCAGCCTGCCGCACGAGTTCGACGGCGGCACGCGCTTCAATTTCGAGGTCGAACGGGTGCTCACGCCGGAAGCCACGATCCCCCAGCGCATTGCGCTGTCATGGTACGGCCGTATGACGGGTCCGGCCGGGGCGGCGCAGGTCGAACCCGGCGAGCGCTGGCGCCTGGTGGTGCGGCTCCAGCGCCCGCACGGCAACGCCAATCCGCACGGCTTCGACTACGAAGCCTGGCTGCTGGAACAGGGCGTGCGAGCGACCGGCTACGTGCGGCCCGCTGGCAGCGCCAACCGGCGCCTCGACGGCTTCGTACCATCCGTTGGCCATTTGGTCGAGCGGGCCCGCGCAGCTCTGCGCCGCCATATCGGGACCGAGCTGGAAGGCAAGCGCTATGCGGGCGTCATCGTGGCGCTGGTCATTGGCGACCAGCGCGGCATCGACCAGTCGGACTGGGACGTCTTCAACCGCACCGGAATCAGCCACCTGGTCTCGATCTCCGGGCTGCACGTGACCATGGTGGCCGGCCTGGCGGCGTGGGCGGTGTCGGCGCTGTGGCGCCGCTCCTTCTTCGTCGACGGCGCCGCGCTGCCGCTGGTCCTGCCGGCGCAGAAAGCCGCCGCCGTGGCGGGCGCACTGGCCGCGCTGCTGTACGTGCTGCTGGCAGGCTTCGGCGTGCCGGCCCAGCGCACCTTCTACATGCTGGCCGCCGTCGCGTTTGCGCTCTGGACCGGTCGTATCGCCACGCTGTCGCAGGTGCTGTGCCTCGCGCTTGCGGTCGTCGTGATCATCGACCCGTGGGCCGTGCTGTCGGCCGGCTTCTGGCTATCGTTCGGCGCGGTAGCCGTCATCCTGTACGCGAACCTCGGACGCGTGCAGCCTGCGAAAGGCTGGCGCCGCAGCCTGCGCATGGCTGCCCAGACCCAGTATGCCGTCACGGTCGGCCTGGTGCCGCTGACGCTGTTCCTGTTTTCGCAGGTGTCGATCGTCAGCCCGCTGGCCAATGCAGTGGCGATCCCGGTCGTCAGCCTGGTGGTCACCCCGCTGGCGCTGGCAGGCGCGCTGCTGCCCGCGCCGCTGGCGGGATGGGTGCTGGGGCTGGCGCACCTGCTGGTCGACTGGCTGGCGCACGCCATGGCCTGGCTGGCCGCCGGCCCGCTTGCGGTGTGGAGCGCGCCCGCGCCCCAGCCCTGGATCCTGGCCCTCGCCCTGGCCGGCACCGCGTGGATGCTGGCGCCGCTCGGCTGGCCGCACCGGTGGGCCGGATTGGCCGCCTGGGCGCCGATGCTCACCCAGCTGTCGACCACGCCCGACGGCGGCAGCTTCACCGTGACCGCCTTCGACGTCGGCCAGGGCATGGCGCTGCTGGTGGAGACGAACGGGCACCGGCTGCTGTACGACGCCGGCCCGCAGTACGCGCCCGGCGCCGACGCCGCGGGCCGCATCATCCTGCCTTACCTGCGCGGGCGCGGCATCCGTGCGCTCGATGCGCTGGTGGTCTCGCACAGCGATACCGACCATGCCGGCGGCGCGCGCACCCTGTTGCAGGGAATGGAAGTGGCAAGCGTCCATTCTTCGCTGGCGGCCGCACATCCCGTGGTGCAGGAGGCGCGCAGCCACACGCGCTGTACGGCAGGCCAGGAATGGAGCTGGGACGGGGTGCGCTTCGAGATGCTCGGTCCCGCGCCCGGCTCGTATGCGGACGCGGGCCTGAAGGCGAATGCACGCAGCTGCGTGCTGCGCGTCAGCGCGAGCGGAAAAGCCATCGTGCTGGCCGGGGATATCGAGGCAGCCCAGGAAGCGCAGCTGGTGCAACAGCGGCCAGCGTCGCTGCGTGCCGACGTGCTGCTGGCCCCGCACCACGGCAGCGGCACATCGTCGACGACCGGCTTCCTTGCGGCCGTCAATCCCGGCATCGGCATCTTCCAGGTCGGGTACAGGAACCGCTACCGCCATCCGAAGCGTGAGGTATATGAGCGTTATCGCGCACGCGGGATCCGCCGCATCCGCACCGACGAAGCCGGCGCGGTGACGATCAGCTTTGGCAGCTCCATAGAGCTGACCGAATACCGCGCCAGCCACCCGCGCTACTGGTACGGCCGTTGAGGTATCAAGCCTCCAGGGGCAGGCTCACCGTGACTTGCAGCCCGCCGCCGTCGCGGTTGGCCGCGCGAATCTGGCCGCCATGGGCCAGCACCACGCGCTGGGCGATCGCCAGGCCGAGTCCGTGACCGTCGACGTTGGCGCCCGGGTTGGAGCGGAAGAAAGGCTCGAACACCGAGGCCAGGTCGGCCGGGGCGATGCCGGGGCCACGGTCGAGCACCTCGATCTGCGCCGACCGTCCGTCGCTGCGCAGCACCGCCCTGACCTTGCCGCCGCTGCCGCCATGGCGGATCGCATTGCGCACGATGTTCTCCAGTGCGCTCCACAACAAGTCCGGATCGCCCTGGACGATTACGGGGCCGGGCGCCTCGACGTTCACGCTCGGCGACGCATCGCCCGGCAGGCCGCTGCCATTCTCGAAGCGCGCATCCGCCACGATCTCGTCCATCAGTTCGGCCAGGTCGACCTGTTCGCGCTGCGCGATGGCCGGCGTCGCTTCCAGGCGCGACAGGGTCAGCAGGCCGCCCACCAGTTTGTCCATGCGCATGCTCTCGCGCTCGATGCGGTCGAGCGAGGAGGCGATCTTCTCCGGCTGCTGGTGGGCCAGGCCCACCGCCGCCTGCAGGCGCGCCAGCGGCGAACGCAGTTCGTGCGACACGTCGTGCAGCAGGCGGCGCTGGCCGTCCATCAAGGCCCGCAACTGCGCGCTCATGCGGTCGAAATCCCGTCCCAGGTCGCTCAGCTCGTCGCCGCCACGTGCGCCGCCGCGTCCCTTGCCGGTAAAGCGCGGGGCCAGGTCGCCGGCGGAAGCTGCCTCGAAGGCGCTGCGCAATGCGCGGATCGGGCGCGAAAAATACCAGGCGAGGAGGGCGGCAAACAGCAGGCTGGCGAGGGTGCCGGCGACGATGCCGAAGACCTGCCCGACCGTGCGGCTGAAACCACCGGGCCCGAAACCATGCGGCGGCCGGCCGCCCGTGCTCACCAGGGCAGGTGAGGTGGCGACGCGCGCCGCCATGCCCATCCTCAGGTTGGGACGCTGCACGAATGCGAGATAGCGTACGCCTCCGGGGCCGGTGAGATACCGGATGCCGCGCAGCGGCTCGCCCGAGGCCAGCTTGCGGTCGACCTCGGCCAGCAGTTCAGGTGGGACCGGGCGCCCCAGCAGCTCGCGCCGGCGCGGGTCGAGCAAGAAGATCTGCGGGCGCTTCATTTCGCTGACCATGCCGCGCAGCGCCGGCATGCCGCCGTGCTTGAGCGTGGCGGCGGCGGCGTCGAGGGCGACGAAGGCCGGTGGCCCGGTATCGAGTTCGGCGGCGCGGCTGCGGGACTGGTCGCGCAGCCAGAACGCGCCGCCGATACCGATGGTGGCGGCCACCTGGGCCAGCAGGATGCAAAGGAAGAACTTCCAGAACAGGCGGCCCATGCTATTCCCGGATCAGCTGGTAGCCCTGGCGGTAGATCGTCTGCAGGCAGGAGCGGCCGTCCGGGAGGGGCCCCAGCTTGTGGCGCAGGCTGCTCAGGTGGACGTCGATATTGCGGTCGAAACGCGCCAGCGGCCGGCCGAGGCCCTGTTCCGACAGTTCGTTCTTGCTGACCGGGCGGCCGGCCTGGCGCGCCAGCACTTCCAGCAGGTTGAATTCGGTACTGGTCAGTTCGACCGGCACGCCGTCCCAGGTCACGCGGCGCTGTTCCGGGTACATCGCGAGTTTGCCGACCGTAATGAGCGCGCCCGGCCCGTCGCCCTGCGTGGCCTGGGTGCGGCGCAGGATGGCGCGTACGCGGGCGGTGAGTTCGCGCGGGGTGCAGGGCTTGGCGACATAGTCGTCGGCGCCCAGTTCGAGGCCGAGGATACGGTCGGCGTCGTCGCCGCGCGCGGTCAGCATCAGCACCGGGATGCGGCTGCCCGCGCGGATCCGCCGCAGCGCCTCGATGCCGTTCGTGCCGGGCATCATCACGTCGAGGATGGCGATCGCATACTCGCCGCCCAGCGCCGCGCGCGCGCCGTCGTCGCCGTTGTGGACGCAGGCGACGCGGAACCCCTCCTGCTCGAGGTATTCAGCAAACATCCCGACGAGTTCGACGTCGTCGTCAATCAGCAGCACATGGTTCATGGAAGCAGGATAGCAAAACCGCGGAATCAGGCTGTTGTGTTAAAGGAAGATTTACCCGGATTTACATGGGATTACGACGTTTAACGGAGCCGGCCGGCGCCGCTTCAGCCGTACGGCGCGTAGGCGATCCCGCCTTCGAGCACGCCGGCCAGGGCGGCGATGTTCTCGCCGCTCTCGCTGAACTGCGCCAGCACGTCGGTGGCGCTCAGCCCCGCGTTCATGACGCCCAGCCAGTAGTCGAAACCGGCCTGGTCGGGCGCGCGGTGCAGGATGTTCTGGTAGACCTTGTTCAGGAAGTCGCCGTTGGCCGGCGCCGTGCCGTACATGCCGATGAATTCCTGCGACCCGATGAAGGCGGCGGCTACCTCGCCCAGGCCGGCGCCCAATTCCATGCGGCCGATCCAGTAGCCAAGTCCATCGAGGTCCGGCGTGCGGTTGAAGGCCGCCTGGTAGAGCCGGTAGGCCTGGCCGGCGACGCCGTCGATCTCGAGGCTCACCATGGTGTCGTCGAACTTCAGGCCTTCGATGCCGGCCAGGGTGTCGGCCTCGAGCGGCTGGCCCTTGCTGGTGACCGTGCTGCCCACCTTGCCCACCTTGACCGCGTAGTCCGCGAACCTGCCCGCATAGGTGGCGAGGTCGCGTCCCTGGCCGCCATCGAGGACGTCGCTGCCGGCGCCGCCCGACAGCGTATCGTTGCCGGCGCCGCCTTCGATGCGGTTGTCGGCCTCGTTGCCGCTCAGGCTGTCGTTGCCGGCGCCGCCGCGCAGGTTTTCGATCACGGTGCCGAAGTTGACCGTGACCTGGCCCGCCTTCACGATCGAGTCGGCCTGCTGGCCAAGATAGCCCCAGTAGCCCGGACGCAGGTCGACCGTGGCGCCGCCGGCAAACGCGCTGGCGTCGAGCGTGTCGCGCCCGCTGCCGTCGCCAATGATGTTGGCGCGCTGCGCGTCCAGCACCCAGGTGGTGTCGCCGGCGGCGACCTGCTGGGCGGGGCCGTACATGTACTGCAGCGCCGCCAGGTCGAGCGGGCTGTAGGCCAGCTGGTAATCGAGGTCGTCGGTGTTGTACGACATCAGGGTGTGGACGCCGTCATCCTCGGCACTGCTCAGGAAAGGACCGTCTCCGATATCGCCGTCGGCATCTTCGTGGCCGAACGGATGCTTGAGCCCGAGCACGTGGCCCAGCTCGTGCAGCAGGATCTGGGCGCCCGCATTGAAGGCGGACGGCGCCAGGTTGTCCCGGGTCTCGGTGTCGAGCATCAGGTGGCGGCTGCTCGCGTAGCCCGAGGAATCGGGCTGCAGGTTGTTGGCCATGACCAGCACGCCTTCGCCATCGAGTTCGGCCGACTCGCGGAACTGCACGTTCAGGACGGTGCTCACGTAATCGAAGACCGTGCGCGCAAACACGCGCTGGGCCGCGTTGAACGGCTCGAAGCCGGCCTTGTCTTCCTCGCTGAAGTACTTCGCCGGAGTCTGGGCGAAGTGATAGTCGATGATCCTGGTCTCGCCGCTGACGCGCGTTCCCGGCGGCTCGACCGCCAGCGCGGCGATCCAGTTCGGCACCTGCTTCACGCCCGGGGCCCAGGTCCAGCTCTCGACACTGCCGATCGGCAGGAACCAGTCGGCATGGATGGTGCCCTTGTCGTTGCCGCCTTCGTCCCAGATGGTGTCCAGCACGCTGCGCACGACATAGGTATCGTCGCCTTCGCCGCCGGCCAGGATGTTGGCGCCGCTGCCGCCGTCGAGCAGGTCGTCGCCGCCGTCGCCGTACAGCTCGTCGTCCCCGGCGCCGCCCAGCAGGGTGTCGCCGGCGGCGTCCCCGTAGAGCGTGTCGTTGCCGTCGCCGCCGTCGAGCAGGTCGCCGAACAGGTCGGTTTCGAATTCGTCGGTGAGCGGGTTCCAGGGCGGGCCGTTTTGCAGGGTGTCGTTGCCGGCCCCGCCCACCAGGCGGTCCTTGCCGCCGCCGCCGTACAGCTCGTCATCGCCGTCGCCGCCCAGCAGGATGTCGTCCCCAGTGGCGCCCGACAGGTTGTCGTTGCCCTTGCCGCCGTCGAGCGTGTCGCCCTTGTCGTCCTTGACCCAGGTGCCGCTCGCCGCATCGAACATCAGGCCGCTGTCGATCGTGTCGTTGCCGTCCAGGCCGGACAGGATGTCCGCGCCACCCGCGCCGATCAGTTCGTCGTCGCCGCTGTCGCCGGTGAGGATTTCGTCGATCCGGGTTCCGGTCCTCTTGAGTGCCGCAGTTGCCATCTTGGTGCCTGGTTAAATAAGCCGAGCCGAATGGTAGCACGGTGATGCTCTAGAGAAACATTCGTCCGGCATAATCTGACATGGAATGTGGACCCGCTCCACCGGCGGCAATAGGTGTTTCCCTCTAAACAAAGTTCTGAATGGGGGTTCTTTCATTACAATGGAAATCCGTTGTCAATGAAGCCAGCCCGTCCATGAGCAAACCACTGCTGCATTTCTCCCACGGGAACAGCTATCCCGCCGGCACCTACAACCGGCTGTTCCAGGCCCTCGGCACGCACTACGAGGTGCGCGCCCACGACATGTATGGCCACGATCCGCGCTTCCCGGTGGGCGATGGCTGGCATGGGCTGGTGGATGAACTGATCCATCACCTGGAGGGCTACGAGCAGCCGCCGATCCTGGTCGGCCATTCGCTCGGCGGCATGCTCAGCATGATGGCGGCCAAGGAGCGCCCGGAGCTGGCGCGCTGCGTCGTGATGCTCGATTCGCCGGTGGTGGCCGGCTGGCGCGCCTTCCTGTGGCGCCTGGTGAAAAGCCGCGGCATGGGTTCGAGCTTTTCGCCGGCAAAGTTTTCCGAGCGCCGCCGCACTACCTGGCCGGATCGCGCCGCGGCCTACCAGCATTTCATCTCGAAGCCGATGTTCCAGGCCTGGGCGCCGGGCGCGCTCGACGACTATCTCGACCACGGCCTGGTCCCGCACCCGGAAGGCGTGCAGCTGCGCTTCGACCGCGCGGTGGAAACCCTCATCTACAACACGCTGCCGCACCACATGGGCGCGATCATCCGCGAGCCGTATCCTCTGCCGATCGGTTTCATCGCCGGCACCACCTCGGAAGAACTGCGCCAGGCCGGGCTCGACGCCACGCGCAGGCTGGTCGGCGACCGGCTGGTGATGATCGAGGGCGGCCACCTGTATCCGCTCGAGAAACCGGAAACCACGGCGCGCCTGACCCATGAGATGATCGGGCGCCTGTTATCTTCGTCGCCGCAGGCCGTCAATCCCCCTGTGCTTGGGGCAATCAATTAGCGTAAAATCGCGGAATTGATCTCTTGGAATTTCGACAATGGCTATCAAAAGCGACAAATGGATCCGCCGCATGGCGGAATCAACCGGAATGATCGAACCGTTCGAGCCGCAGCAGGTGCGCGAGCTCGACGGCCGCAAGGTCATCTCCTTCGGCACCTCTTCGTACGGCTACGATATCCGCTGCGCCGACGAATTCAAGATCTTCACCAACATCAACAGCACCATCGTCGACCCGAAGAACTTCGATTCGAATTCCTTCGTCGACGTGAAGAGCGATGTCTGCATCATCCCGCCGAACTCGTTCGCGCTGGCCCGCACCATCGAATACTTCCGCATCCCGCGCAACGTGTTGACTGTCTGCCTCGGCAAGTCGACCTATGCGCGCTGCGGCATCATCGTCAACGTCACCCCGTTCGAACCGGAATGGGAAGGCTATGTGACGCTCGAGTTCTCGAACACCACCCCGCTGCCGGCCAAGATCTATGCGGGCGAGGGCTGCGCCCAGGTGCTGTTCTTCGAATCCGACGAAGTCTGCGAAACCTCGTACAAGGACCGCGGCGGAAAATACCAGGGCCAGCACGGCGTCACGCTGCCCAAGACCTGATACATATTTTCGTGCCACCCCGCCGGAATTGAATCATACCGGCGGGCTCTTCATGATGGATGCCTGCGATGTCCGACTGCTGCAGCGGCGGCTGTTCTACCGGCAAGCCGCCCGTCGATCCGCGCTACCGGCGCATCCTCTGGATTGCGCTGTGGGTCAATGCGCTCATGTTCGGCGTCGAAATCGTCGGTGGCTGGGCGGCCGGTTCGGTCGCGCTGCTGGCCGATGCGGTCGATTTTTTAGGCGACGCCGCCAACTACGGCATCTCGCTGTTCGTGCTGGCCCTGGCGCCGGTGTGGCGCTCGCGCACCGCGCTGCTCAAGGGCGCGACCATGGGCGGCTACGGCATCTTCGTGCTCGGCAGCGCCTTCTGGCACCTGCAAAGCGGCACCGTGCCGCAAGCGCACACCATGGGTATCATCGGATCTGCAGCACTGGCCGCCAACTGCCTGGTCGGCGTGCTGCTCTACGCTTACCGGAATGGCGACGCCAACATGCGCTCGGTGTGGCTGTGCACCCGCAACGATGCAATCGGCAACGTGGCGGTGCTGGTGGCAGCGCTCGGCGTGTTCCAGACGGGGAGTGGGGTGCCGGATTTGCTGGTGGCGACCGTGATGGGGCTGCTGGGACTGTCGGCGGCGCGCAGTGTGATTGTGCAGGCCCGCGCCGAGCTGCGTGTGCCCGTGGCGCCGCTGCCGGCGCCTGCGGCGCCGGTGGAACTCAAACGCCGCTAGCGCTGCGGCGAATACACTAGAAGCCCATCGAGGCCGGATATTGGCCGATGCCCGGGACCCGTAGGGTGGGCAGATTTCTGCCCACGCGTTCAACCAGCGGTAGCACGGACGCGGTGCGGTCTTCTTACGCAACCTATCACCGCGTGGGCGTAATTCCGAGCATTGCCCGAAATTACCCTGCCCACCCTACGGGTTAAGGGCAAGCACAGAAAAGGGGCCGAAGCCCCTTTCGTTTTTCTTACACTTCGTCCTGCATCACGCAGTCCACGAAATACCCCCGCTTGCCGTCCACCTCGCGCTTGACCAGCCCGTGCACGTCGGTTTCGAAGCCCGGGAAGCGCTCGTTGAAGTCGCGTGCGAAGCGCAGGTAATCGACGATGGTGCGGTTGAAGCGTTCGCCGGGGATCAGCAGCGGGATGCCTGGCGGGTAAGGCGTCAGCAGGATCGCGGTGATGCGTCCTTCGAGGTCGTCGATCGCCACGCGCTCGATCTGGCGGTGCGCCATCTTGGCAAACGCATCCGACGGCTTCATGGCCGGCACCATGTCCGAGGTATACATCACGGTGGTCAGGCGCGCCACGTCGTGCTGCTTGTAGATCAGGTGGATCTCGGTGCACAGGTCGCGCAGGCCTCGGGTTTCGTAGCGCGGGTTGGCCGCGGCGAATTGCGGCATCACGCGCCACATCGGCTGGTTGCGGTCGTAGTCGTCCTTGAATTGCTGCAGCGCCGTCACCAGGGTGTTCCAGCGGCCCTTGGTAATACCAATGGTGAACATGATGAAGAACGAGTACAGGCCGCACTTCTCGATGATCACGCCGTGTTCGGCCAGGTATTTGGTCACGATCGAAGCCGGGATGCCGGTCTCGCCGAACTTCCCGTCCAGCGACAGGCCCGGGGTGACGATGGTCGCCTTGATCGGGTCGAGCATGTTGAAGCCTTCGGCCAGCGGGCCGAAGCCGTGCCAGTCGTCGTCGGCATGGATCATCCAGTCCTTCTGCTCGCCGATGCCTTCTTCCGACAGCACGTCCGGGCCCCAGACCTTGAACCACCAGTCGTCGCCGAATTCGGCGTCGACCTTCTTCATGGCGCGGCGGAAGTCGAGCGCTTCCAGGATCGATTCTTCCACCAGCGCGGTGCCTCCCGGCGCTTCCATCATCGCCGCGGCGACGTCGCAGGAAGCGATGATCGAGTACTGCGGCGAGGTCGAGGTGTGCATCAGGTAGGCCTCGTTGAAGGCATCCTGGTCGAGCTTGACGCTCTGCGATTCGCGCACCAGCACCTGCGAGGCCTGCGACAAACCTGCGAGAAGCTTGTGCGTCGACTGGGTCGAGAAGATCATCGACTCCTTGGCGCGCGGGCGGTCGGCGCCGATCGCGTGCATGTTCTTGTAGAAGCTGTGGAAGGTGGCGTGCGGCAGCCAGGCTTCGTCGAAGTGCAGGGTGTCGATCTTCCCGTCCAACATCTCGCGCAGGGTCTCGACGTTGTACACCACGCCGTCGTAGGTCGACTGGGTAATGGTCAGGATGCGCGGCTTCTTGTTGACGGCTTCGCGCGCGAACGGATTGGCCTCGATCTTGCGGGCGATCGATTCGGCGGTGAACTCTTCGAGCGGGATCGGGCCGATGATGCCGAGGTTGTTCCGGGTCGGCATCAGGAACACGGGAATCGCGCCGCACATGATGATCGAGTGCAGGATCGACTTGTGGCAGTTACGGTCGACCACCACAATGTCGCCTGGCGCGACCGTGCTGTGCCAGACCATCTTGTTCGAGGTCGAGGTGCCGTTGGTGACGAAATAGCAGTGGTCGGCGCCATAGATGCGCGCGGCATTGCGCTCGGACTTGGCGACCGGCCCGGTATGGTCCAGCAGCTGGCCGAGTTCTTCCACTGCGTTGCAGACGTCGGCGCGCAGCATGTTCTCGCCGAAGAACTGGTGGAACATCTGGCCGACCGGCGACTTCAGGAAGGCGACGCCGCCCGAGTGGCCCGGGCAGTGCCACGAGTAGGAGCCGTCGTAGGCGTAGTTCACCAGCGCCCGGAAGAAGGGCGGCGCCAGGCTGTCCAGGTAGGACTTGGCTTCGCGGATGATGTGGCGCGCGACGAATTCCGGGGTGTCCTCGAACATGTGGATGAAGCCGTGCAGCTCCTTCAGGACGTCGTTCGGGATGTGGCGGCTGGTGCGCGTCTCGCCGTAGATATAGATCGGGATGTCCGAGTTCTTGTGGCGGATTTCTTTCACAAACGCGCGCAGGCGGGTCAGCGCGGTATCGGTCTCCTCGATGGAGCCGCTGCCGAATTCCTCGTCGTCGATCGACAGCACGAAGGCGGAGGCGCGCGACTGCTGCTGGGCGAACTGGGACAGGTCGCCGTAGCTGGTCAGGCCAAGCACTTCCATGCCTTCCTGCTCCATCGCGGCTGCGAGGGCGCGGATGCCGAGGCCCGAGGTGTTCTCGGAACGGAAGTCCTCGTCGATGATGATGATGGGGAAACGAAATTTCATGGACAGCTCCAAAGCGAAGCGCCGTGGAAGCGCCAGGCCTGTTGGGCTAGTGCGCCGGCCACGGCACCGGGAAAAAGAGGAAACGGATTTTCGCAGAAATCGCGGGCGCCGGTGCGATTATTTTTACAATCTTGTTTCACAAGCTAGTCCGAAGACTAACGGGTGCGGCCGAATGCTGGCGCACTCCAGCGGCTTATGGGCCGGTGATCAGCTTGTGAGCTTCCGTCCGAGCCGCCGGAACACCTCGGTAAGGGCTGCAGCGCCCAGCGCGGCCAGCAGCGGCACCGCGGAAAACGGCATCGGGTCGGCCTTGATCACGGCGAAGATGGCCAGCGTGATGCCGAAGGCGGCGACCGCGCAGGTGAGCGTCAGCAGCCAGGTGCGGCGCGAGAGCAGGGTGATGGCGGCCAGCGAAATCGCGATCTGCTGGGCGACCGAGGCCGCAGCCCACTGGCGGTGGCGGTGCAGCTCCTCTTCGGACAGCTCGTTCCATTTCGCCGACCCCGCCTCGAAGGCCTCGGCTTCCTTGCGGATGCCGTCCTTCTCGACGCCATAGCGGCGGATCTCGTCGCGGTAATGGGCCTGGTTCAGGCCCGGCAGGTTGGACGCGAGTTCGGCCAGGTTCTGGCGGCTGGACTTGGCCTGGTAATGGGCCCAGGCGTTGGCGGCGCTGGTCTTTTCGATGGCGGCGTTGCTCTTGTACAGGGCCGCGTTATTGTGCGAAGCGCTGCCGATGAAGCCGAACATCGTGCCCAGGGTGGCCAGGATCGCGATCAGGACCGCCACCTTGCCCGCGAAACCGTCGCCGCCGCGCATACCCGGGGTACGAATTGCCTGTTCCGTCATTTAGCGCTGCTCCTTGCGTTGATAAGTCACGAAATCGTAGCCGTAGCCCGCGTCTTCGGAAAAATGGGTCTCGCGCGCGGTTTCCTGCCACACGGCCGGATCGATCGGCGGGAAGAAGGTATCGCAGCGGAAGCTGTGGCCGATCTCGGTGACGATCATGGCGTCGGCCACTGCCATCGCTTCGGTAAACACCTGGGCGCCGCCGATGATGCTGGCCGGCTCGCCCCCCAGCAGGTCGATTGCGGCCTGCAGCGAGCCCGCCGCTTCGACGCCCTCGTGCGACCAGCCCCCGTTGCGGGTGATCACGATGTTGCGGCGCTTCGGCAGCGGACGGCCGATCGAATCGAAGGTCTTGCGTCCCATGACGATCGGCTTGCCCAGCGTGACCCGCTTGAAATGGGCCAGGTCTTCCGGCAGGTGCCAGGGCAGCTGGTTGTCGACGCCGATGCCGCGTTGGGCATCGATCGCCACCACCAGGGTCAGGTGCGGTACCGGGTTCATACGGCTACCGGCGCCTTGATGGCCGGATCCGGGTCGTAGCCGACCACCTCGAAATCCTCGAAGCGGTAATCGAACAGCGAGTCCGGCTGGCGCTTGATGACCAGGCGCGGCAACTCCTTGGGCGTGCGCGAGAGCTGCAAATCGACCTGCTCGAGGTGGTTGCTGTACAGGTGGCAGTCGCCGCCGGTCCAGATGAATTCGCCCACTTCGAGGCCGGCCTGCTGGGCCATCATGTGGGTGAGTATTGCGTACGAGGCGATGTTGAAGGGCACGCCCAGGAAGATGTCGGCGCTGCGCTGGTAAAGCTGGCAGGACAGCTTGCCGTCGGCCACATAGAACTGGAACAGCGCGTGGCAGGGCGGCAGCTTCATGGACGGCACGTCCGCGACGTTCCAGCTTGATACGATCATGCGGCGCGAGTCCGGCGTAGTGCGGACCTGGTCCAGCACCTGCGAGATCTGGTCGATATGCCCGCCATTGGGCGCCGGCCAGCTGCGCCACTGGTAGCCGTAGACCGGTCCCAGGTTGCCGTCCGCGTCGGCCCATTCGTCCCAGATGCTGACGCCGTTTTCCTTCAGGTAGGCGATATTGGTCGAGCCCTGCAGGAACCAGATCAGTTCATGGATGATCGACTTGAGGTGGACCTTCTTGGTGGTCAGCAGCGGGAAGCCGGCAGCCAGGTCGAAACGCATCTGGTGGCCGAACACCGACAGGGTGCCGGTGCCGGTGCGGTCGGTCTTGACGGCGCCATGTTCTTTCACATGGCGCATGAATTCGAGGTATTGGCGCATTGCGGTAGCTAATGGGTGCAGTGCGATATTGTAACGTAGCGCGCCCGATAATTCCGGCCTCGCAGGAGGGAAATATTCAGTCCGCCAAGGCCTGGGCAAAGCGGGCCAGCGCCGCGCGCACCTGCACGTCCGATGCAGTGAGCAGGTTATCGCCCACGTACAGCTCGAAGGAACTCGTCCCTGGCAGCGCGGCGCCGGCAATGCGGTTGAACATCCAGATGCCATGCGCTTCGGCCAGCTCGCGCCGGATCGCCAGCGCACGCTCGGTCGATACCGGAAGATGCAGGTGCAGCATGTTCGTCTGCGGCGCAGCCGGATTCACGCGGATGATGGGATGCGCGGCAAGCGCCTCGCAGAGAAAATGCGTGCGGCGCAGGTAGTCGGGCATTGCCGCCAGCCGCTCTTCGAATTGCATCGCCGCTGCCACTACGTAGGGCGAGCGATGGATGACGTTGCCGCCCTGGCGCCGGAACCACTCGGCCGCGCGGTCCACGAACTCGCGCGAACCCACCAGCATCGCGCCGCCCAGTCCGCCAATGCCCTTGTACAGCGAGACATAGGCGGAATCGAAGCCTGCCGCGACCTCGTTCAAGGGCTTGCCGTAGCCGCAAGCCGCTTCCCACAGGCGCGCCCCATCCATGTGCAGGTGGGCGCCGCGCGCCTGGCAGTGCGCCTTGATCGCTTCGAGCTCGTCCCAGGATGACAGCTGGCCGCCGATCTCGCGCAGTGGCAGCTCAAGGCCGACGGCGCCCAGGCGGTCCGGGATCGCGGCCAGGTCGGCCACAAGCCACGGGCGGTGGCGGTCGCCCGCCTGCAGCGCCTTGAAATGGCCGAGCAGCTGGTAGTTGGAACGTTCGTGCACGAAGATGTGCGAGGTCGGGTGCAGGGCCACCAGCTCGCGGCCGCGGTCCTGGCAGGCCAGGCGCAGCGCGGTGACTTGCGCCATGGTGCCGCTGATGCAGAACACCGCGGCCTCGAAGCCGAGCAGGCGCGCAAGCTTCGCTTCGAAATCCTGCAGCAGGCTGCCGGCGCCATAGACGTCGTGCTCGACGGCGTTAAGTTCGCACCAAGCCGCCATCGCCGCGAACAGTTCGGCGGGAGGGCGGGCGCGGTGGCCGGGGAAGATGGTGTGGCAGCGGCGTTGCAGTTCGGCGTCGGTCAAGGCAGGCTCCGGGGCACATCAAGGGAGCCTGCCACTCTACACCGAAGCGCGCAGCGCCGGAAGGAGGGAAGCCGGCGGGGATCAGCCGTGGGTCAGTGCCGGACGGCGCACGGGTGCCACCGCATCCGGGGCTTCGTCGCCGATGCGGAACAGGCGTACTGAACGCGCCAGTTCGGCGGCCTGGTCCTGCATCGCCTGGGCGGCGGCGCTGGCTTCCTCGACCAGGGCGGCGTTCTGCTGGGTCGCTTCGTCCATCGCATTGACCGAGCGGTTGACGTGCTCGATGCCGCTGGTCTGCTCCTGGCTCGCCGCGGTAATCTCCGACATGATGTCGGTGACGCGCGCGACGCTGTCGAGCACCTCGTTCATCGTCACGCCGGCTTCGGCCACCAGCTTGCTGCCGGCCACCACTTCGACATTGGAGGTATCGATCAGGGCCTTGATTTCCTTGGCCGCGGCGGCGCTGCGCTGGGCCAGGTTGCGCACTTCGCTGGCAACCACGGCGAAGCCGCGTCCCTGTTCGCCGGCGCGCGCGGCTTCCACCGCGGCGTTCAGCGCCAGGATATTGGTCTGGAAGGCGATGCCGTCGATGACGCTGGTGATCTCCGAAATCTTGCGCGAGGACTGGTTGATCGCGTCCATGCGCTCGATCACCTGGGCCACCGTGCTGCCGCCTTTCTGGGCCACGGTCGATGCGCTCATGGCCAGCTGGTTGGCCTGGCGCGCGTTGTCGGCGTTCTGGCGCACGGTCACGGTCAGCTCGTCCATCGACGATGCGGTGCCGGCCAGGTTGATGGCCTGCTGCTCGGTACGCTGGCACAGGTCCAGGTTGCCGGCCGAGATCTGCCCGGAGGCGCTGGCGATCTGCTCGGCGCCGTCGCGCACCTTGCCGACCACGGTCGACAGGCTTGCGCCGACCGAATTGATCGACTCGGTCAGCAGGCCGATCTCGTCGCGGCGGGTGCCGGCCATGCGTGCGGTCAGGTCGCCTTCGGCGATGCGACGGGCGACATCGCGCACCTCGGCCAGCGGTCGCGAGACGCTGCTGCGCACGACCGCGTACAGGATCGCGGCCAGCACGCCGAGCGCGAGCAGGCCGAAGCCGATGAAGCGGTTGCGCAGCTGGGTGGCCGCAGCGGTGATCTCGTCGCGGTAGGTGCCGCCGGCGATGACCCAGTTCCAGTCCTTGACGTGGGTATAGGCGACGAATTTCTGGCGCGCCGAAGCCTCGCCAGGATTCTGCCAGTCGTAGCTGATGTTGCCTTCCTTCTTCTCGAGAATTTCCTTGATGTACAGGCGGCCGTCGGCATCCTTGCTGTCCAGGATATTCGCGCCTTCCTTGGCCGGGTGGACGAGGAGGTCGCCGTAGGCCTTGCCCGGCGCCGCGTTGAGTACGTAGAAGTAGCCGGTGTCGCCGACCTTGATCGCGCGGATGCGATCCTTCAGCACCTTCAGGTCTTCGCTGATGTCGACGCCCACGTAGAGCACCGCCACCACCTTGCCCGCTGCGTCGCGCGCCGGCTCGTATTGGGTGATGTACTGCTTGCCGAACAGGGTGACCAGGCCGACATAGGTCTGGCCTGCGCGCAGCGCGGCGTAGGCCGGGCTCTTGCGGTCAAGGCTGGTGCCGACGGCGCGCTCGCCGTTTTCCTTCTTCACCGAGGTAGTCACGCGTACGAAGTCTTCGCCGTCGGCGGCGAAGATGGTGGCGTTGCCGCCGGTTTGCGCCGTGAAATTATCGGGGGGCGCGAAATCGAGGTTCAGGGCCTTGCCGTCGAGCTTGAGCGTCGGCGTGGCCTTGCCGCCGATGTCCACCGTGGTGGCGGCGTCGAGCTCGAAGGCGCCGGGCAGGGTGCCCTTGAAGATGCGGCCAAAACTCTTTGCCGAAGTGCTGACGGTCTTGTTGAACAGTTCCACCGTGTTGGCGACACTGTGCAATTCGTTCGATACGCTCTGGGCGGCGCGCTCTTCCAGCATCCGCGATGTCGAGATCGTAATCGCTGCGATCAGCGCGGCGACAATGATGCCCATCAGCGCGAAAGTGATGGCGCTAATCCGGGTGCCGACGTTCCAGTTGGCGGGATGATAGGTGGCGGACATGCAGGACTCCAGAGTGTTAACACTGGATATCATACCGAATAAACTTTCCACGCCGCAACAAAAAGAGAATAAAACCCCGTTACTGCGGGTTAATGAGCAACAGATTTGCCACAGGCTCGACGGTAATAGTATGTTCTTACTACCCCGTCTACGGGTTTATACGTAGTGCATGCCTTACCCCAGCTGTTCGGCCGGCGCGGCCGGCTGGAACTGCAGTGCCGCCAGGTTGGCGTACACGCCGCCGTGCGCCACCAGCGAGGCGTGGGTGCCCGATTCGACTACCCGGCCGTCATCCAGCACGACGATGCGGTCGGCCCGCTGCACGGTCGCCAGGCGGTGCGCGATGATGATGGTGGTCCGGCCGATCATGGCCGCTTCCAGCGCGCGCTGCACCAGGCGTTCGGATTCGGCATCCAGGGCGCTGGTGGCTTCGTCCAGCAGCAGCAGCGGCGGATTTTTCAGGAGGGCGCGCGCAATTGCGATGCGCTGGCGCTGGCCACCGGACAGGCGCACGCCGCGCTCCCCCAGGAAGGAGGCATAGCCTTCCGGCAGGCGCTCGATGAATTCGTGGGCCGCGGCCATCTTCGCCACGGCGATCACTTCTTCGTCGCTTGCATCGGGACGGCCGTAGCGGATGTTTTCCAGCGCGCTGCTGGAAAAGATGATGGTGTCTTGCGGGACGATGCCGATCGCGTCGCGCAGGGTGTGCAGGCTCAGGTCGCGGATGTCAACGCCGTCCAGCCGCACGGCGCCCGATTGCGGATCGTAGAAGCGCAGCAGCAGCTGGAACAGGGTGGTCTTGCCGGCGCCCGAAGGACCGACCAGAGCGACGGTTTCACCGGCGCGGATGTCGAGTTTCAGGTGCGACAGCGCGGCGCTCTGCAGGCGCGACGGATAGCTGAAGCTGACGTCGTCCAGGGTCACGCGCGCGCCGTTTTCGGTGCGGGGAGGCAGCTGCAGCGGCTGCGCCGGGTCCTGGATGTCGGAGCGGGCCGCCAGCAATTCCATGAGGCGCTCGGTGGCGCCGGCGGCGCGCTGGGCTTCGCCCATCACTTCCGACAGCGCGCCGACCGAGCCGGCCACAATCGCCGCATACAGGATGAACTGTCCCAGCTCGCCGCCGGTCGTGGTCCCTTCGAGCACTGCATGGGCGCCGAGCCAGAGCACGAATACGATCGACCCGAACACCAGCAAGATGGCCAGCATGGTCAGGGTGGCGCGCGCGCGGATGCGGCGGATCGCGGTCTGAAAGGCGCTGTCGACCGAACCCTGGAAGCGCCCGGCCTCGATCTCTTCGTGGGTGAAGGACTGGACGGTCGGCATCGCATTGAGGATCTCGCCGGCCATGGCCGAGGCATCGGCAATGCGGTCCTGCGAGTCGCGCGAGAGCTTGCGCACGCGGCGGCCGTACAGCACGATCGGCAGCACCACCAGCACCAGCATGCCAAGGATGATGGCGGTGAGCTTGGGGCTGGTCACGAACAGCATCACCAGGCCGCCGATGAACAGCAGGGTATTCCGGAGCGCCAGCGAAATGCTGGTGCCGACCACGCTCTGGATGAGGGTGGTGTCGGTGGTCAGGCGCGACAGTACTTCGCCGGTGCGGGTGGTCTCGAAGAACTCGGGGCTCTGGTGCACCACGTGGCGGTAGACGGCGGCGCGCACGTCGGCGGTCACCCGCTCGCCCAGCCAGGACACCATGTAGAAGCGCGCGGCGGTGGCAATCGCCAGCACCGCGGCCACGCCGAACAGCGCCAGGAAGGTGGCGTCGACGTGCTCGATGCTGGTGACCGCGGAACCGGCTCCGAAGCCCATGTCGATCATGCGCTTGAAGGCGGCGGGAATCGCCAGCGTGGCGCCGGCCGCGAACAGCAGCGCGATGCCGGCCAGTGCGAACTGGCGGCGGTAGGGCCGCAGGAAGGGAAGCAGGCCCTTGAGGGCCGGCAGGCTGCCTTTGCGGGAGGTGTCGGTATCAATATTTCCGGTGCTGCCGGTGCTGCCGTTGGAGCGTGAGGTCATCGTCTGCTTGCGCGTTCTTGTTCGGGTCTGCGTTCGTCTAAAGCTTCATCGGGCGTACATAGCCCGTCATTTCCAGGTAGCCGCGCCCCAGGCGCTTGCCGTCGCGGGTCACCGTGACTGCCCCTTCCCAGTAGACCGCGCCGGTCGAGCGGCGCGAATCCAGTTCCTGGTCCTGCTGCAGGGGACGGAGCTGCCAGCGCAGTGCGCCGGTGGCCACATCCATGGACACCGGGTACACGGCCTTGGTGCGCGGGGAAGTCCAGTGCGCGACCGGCGTAAAAACTACCTGGTCGGGCGCGTAGCGGGTGATCTTGCCCGCGGCATCGCGATGGGTAGCGTGCGCCCATAGTTTACCACCTCCCTCCTTGCGAATCTGGAAAGCCATCAGCGCGCCGCCGCCGTCGAGGTTGGCGCCAACCCAGTCCCAGCCCTGGGCGCCGGGCTGCAGCGCTTCGCTCGACCATTCGTGGTCGAGCCAGGCGCTGCCCGTGACGGCCACCGGCGCGGTGCCGGTACGGCCCACGCTGCCACTGACCTTCAGTTGCGGCTCGCTGTAGTAATGGCTGGCGTGCTGCGGGCTGGCGCCCTTGCGCGAATAGCCGCCTTCGCCCTGCACCAGCACCGGCTGGGTTGGCTGCAGGCGCAGTTCCAGCGTCAGTTCGCTGGAGCGGATGGTGACCCGGTAGCTGCCCGAGCTTTCCCTGACCATGCGCCAGTCGTCCAGCTTCAGGTCGGTGTTGCCGGTGCGCGCCCAAGCCAGGCCGAAGCCTTCGCGCGCGCTGCGCTGGTCGTGCACCAGCCGGCCCAGTTCGGGGTCGGACAGGGCGGCGTGGCCGATCACCAGCTGGCGTGGCGCGAAGGCGCTGGGGTTCTTCGGGTCGTGTTCGGTGCGGCTGCGGAAGAAGGTGACCTGGAAGCCGAGCGGCTTGCCGTCGGGCGTCTCGACCCAGCCGGTGGCATACCACCACTCGGTGCGGAATTCGGGATGGGCGCCATAGTCGCGCGGGAACGAGAGCTTGGCGCCCGGCGTGACGGCCGCGAACTGGGGCGGCTCCGCATGGCACCACTGGCAGATTAACAGCAACAATCCCAACAGCGCAGCGCGCATTACCAATCCTCCCTGACCGCGCGTACCGGACCACCCGACAGCGCATAGCGTCCCGACACCAGCGCCGTCGCCACCGACGCCGCCACCAGCACCGCCGCCACGCTGCCGAGCAGGGTCCAGGGCAGGTGCAGCTGCATGGTCCAGTGGAAGGACTGCGGATTCACAACATAAACCAGGATGAGGCTGATGACCAGCCCCAATACGAAACCGCAGGCCACGCCCAGCAGGGTGAGCAAGCCGCCTTCGAAAGCCAGTATTTGCAATACCTGCCCGCGCGTCACGCCGACATGGCGCAGCATCCCGAACTCCTTCGAGCGCGCCAGCGTCTGCGCCGAGAAGCTGGCGGCCACGCCGGACAGGCCGATCGCGATCGCGATCGCCTCCAGCAAATAGGTGACGGCGAAGCTGCGGTCGAAGATCTTCAGGCTCATGGCGCGGATGTCGCCGGCCGACATGGTCTGCAGGGCGGCGCCGAAGGGCAGGGCGCGCACCGATTGTTCCAGCTGCTCGACGCTGCCGCCGCGGGCCGCATACAGGGCGGCGTCGGTAACCTCGGCTTCGCCGGTCAGGGCGCGGTAATCCGCCAGCCGGATCACGACGGAGCCGGCCTGGTTGGCATAGTCGCGCCAGACGCCGGCAACAAAAAATGGGGCCTTGCCGCCGCCCAGGGGCAAATCCAGGGTCTGGCCGACCCGCGCGCCGTACAAATCGAGCATGGCTTCCGACACCCATGCCGGCCGCGCGCCCGGCGGCGCCGGGGCGGACGCGCCGACCATGGCCAGCAGGCGCCCCGGATCAGCCGCATCGATGTCGCGCGCTATCACGATCACATTGGGACGGTCGGGCGCCAGCGATACCGGCCGGGTGCGCAGGAACTGGACCTGGGCGACACCGGGCGTGGCGCGCAGGGCAGCCTGCTGCCCCGGCGTCAGGAAGCCGGTATTACCGCCGCTCGCGGTGCGCACGTACAAATCGGCCGGAAGGATATGGGCCATCCAGTCGTCCACCGAGACCCGGAAGCTCGACACCATGATCCCCATCGCCACCATCAGGCTGAAACTGGCCAGCACGCCGCCCAGCGCGATCGAGGCCTGGCCGGGCGCATTGGCCAGCCGCGACAGCGTCAGGGACAGGACGGGCGGCGCCTGGCGCATGCGCAGCACGGTCGCTTCCATGCGCCGGAAGGCTTCCGCCGCTAATCTCGGCATCAGCCCGATCCCGCCGACCAGCAGCAGGGCAATCGCGAGATAGCCGAACAGCGGCAGCTCGAATACCGGCGGCGCAAAGGCCAGCCCCGCCGCCAGTAGCAGGCACACCATCGACGGCCAGATGCGGCCCAGGCGCGACAGCGCGGCCTCGTCGGCGCCGGACTTGATCGCCACTGCGGGGCGGGCGCGCGCCGCCTCCAGTGCCGGCGCCAGGCAGCCGAGCAGGGCGACGCCCAGTCCCAGCGCAAAGAAGACGGCGGCCGCGACCGGCGTGAACTGCACCTGCGGCCGGATGCCGGGGAAATAGCCGGCGCCCAGGTCGCCGCCAAAGAAACGCAGCGCCAGCGCCGCGAGGCCATAGCCGGCCGCGATGCCGAGCGCGGCGCCGAGCACGCCCAGGCTCGCGCCTTCCAGAAGCACCTGGCGCAGCAATTGGCCGCGGGCCAATCCCAACACGCGCAGCAGCGCGAACTGGCCGCGCCGCCGCATTACCGACAGGGCCTGGGTCGAGAACACGAGGAAGGCGCCGGTGAACAGGGCCACCAGCGCCAGCACGGTGAGGTTGACGCGGTAGGCGCGGCTCAGGTTGGCGTTGCGATCTTCCTGATCGCTGTCGCCGGGCTGGCGTACTACGAAGCGGCCCGGGTAGGCGGTTTCCAGATCGAGGGCAAGCGCGCGCTGGAAAGCGGCGCGGTCGACGCCGTCGCGCAGCTTCAGGTCCACGCGCGAGAGCCGCCCGAGCTGCTTGAGCCGCCACTGCGCGGCGCCGATGTCCATCACCGCGATGCGCTGGCCGGCGCGCGCCCGCAGTACCGGGCCGGCCACGCGCAGCGCCACGTTGTCGGTCCCGGCGCGCAGCAGCAGGGTAGCGCCGCGCCGCTTGCCCAGCCAGCTTTCGGCGGCCGGCGACAGGAAGATCCCGTCGTCGGCCAGCACGTCGGTGATGCGGCCCTCGGCAGGAACGCCGGTCAGGTCGGGAGAAATGAAACCGGCGCGGAAAGGGTCGATGCCGACGATGCGCAGCGAGCCTGGAACGCCTGCGATGCCGGCCGACAGCTCGAGCACGGGCGAGGCCACCACGACATCCGGGTGCTGCGCCAGGCGCGGATACACCGCTTCGTCGAACAGCGGCTCGCGCGCGAGCACCTGCACGTCGGCCTGCCCCGACAGGCTCTTGACCGCGGCGGAAAATTCGTTGAAGGCGGCGGCATTGATCAGGTGGATGGCGAAGCCCATCGCCACCCCGACCGCGATGGCGGCCACTGCCAGCAGCGCGCGCACCGGATGGGCGCGCCATTCGCCGAACAGCAGCCATCGCGACAGCGTATCGATGCGCAGGTTCAGGCCGGGCATTCCACCGCCAATGCTTCACCCTGGCGCCTGGCCTTGAGGCGCGCGCGTTCCGCTTCGTCGCGGCCGGCACGCGCGATGTCTTCGTCGGCCCACTTGCGCTGCAGGCGCAGCTTGTCGCAACGGCGGCGCTCGAGCGCGGCGGCGCGCTGGCTGCGTTCGGCCTCGCCTGCCTGCTGCTCCGCCCGTGCTGCGCGTTCCTTTTCGATGCCCTGCAGCAGGGCGCGCTCGCGCGCGATGCGCTCGACTGCCTCGGCAGTGGCGGCAGGGTCGCCCGGCGCACTGGGAGCGGCCAGCACGACGGCCGTGGCGCCGCAGGGACGGTCGTTGTAGCTGACCTTGCCGCCTTCGGTGCATTTATAGATTGTTGCTGCCGAGGCCGCGCCAGCCAGTAGGCAGATTACCCCCATGGAAATGTGCTTCAGCATGACTTCCCCCTCACAGAATTTTGCCAGGGTTCATAATGCCGAGCGGGTCCAGTGCGGCTTTGACGGCACGCATCATGTCCAGTTCGACCGCGCTCTTGTAGCGCGGCAGTTCGTCGCGCTTGAGCGCGCCGACGCCGTGCTCGGCCGAGATCGATCCGCCGAAGGCGGCGACGCTGTCGTGCACGATGCGGTTGACCGACTCCTGGTGGGCCAGGAAGCTGTCGTGTCCAAGGCCCTCGGGCGGGGCAAGGTTATAGTGCAAATTACCGTCACCCAAGTGGCCGAAGCACACGAGTTGACAGCCTGGGAAGGCGGCCTGCAGTGCCGCACCGGTCTGTTCGATGAATGCGGGAATGTTCGATACCGGCAGCGAAATATCGTGCTTGATGTTCTTGCCGGCCGCCGCCTGGGCCAGCGGGATATGCTCGCGCAGCTGCCACAGCCCGAGCGATTGCGCGCCGGAGGTGGCCAGCACGGCATCGAGCGCAATGCCGGCATCGAGCGCAGCCCCGATCGAGGATTCGATCAGCTCGGCGGCATGGTCTTCGGATTCGGTGCTCGACAGTTCGACCAGCGCATATTGCGGGTAGTGGGCGGCGAAAGGTTTCGGCAGGCCCGGGAACTGGGCGGCGACCAGGCGCAGGCAGAAATCAGACATCAGCTCGTATCCAGTGAGCGCGGCGCCGCAGCGGTCCTGCATGAGCGCCAGCAGGCCGAGGGCAGCCTGCGGCGAATCCAGCGCCACCAGCGCGCTCAAGACCGCCTTCGGCTCGGGGTAGAGCTTGAGCACGGCCGCGGTGATCACGCCCAGGGTGCCTTCGGCCCCGATGAAGAGCTCGCGCAGCGCATAGCCGGTATTGTCCTTGCGCAACCCGCGCAAGCCGTCCCATACCTGGCCCTGGGCCGTGACGACTTCGAGGCCAAGGCAGAGTTCGCGGGTGTTCCCGTAGCGCAGGACGGCGGTGCCGCCGGCATTGGTCGACAAGTTGCCGCCGATGGTGCAACTGCCTTCGGCTGCCAGCGAGAGCGGGAACAGCATGCCCGCCTCGAGTGCGGCCTGCTGGATGTCGTACAGGATGCAGCCGGCCTCCACCGTCATGGTCCGGTTGGCCGGGTCGATATGGCGGATGCGGTTCAGGCGGCGCAGCGAGAGCACGATGGCCGTGCCGCTGGCATCGGGCACGCTGCCCAGCACCAGGCCGGTACGACCGCCCTGCGGCACGATCGGCACGCGCGCTGCGGCGCAGGCAGACACAATGCGGGCCACCTCACCGGTATCGGCGGGCAGCACGACGGCGCGGGCGCGTCCGGTGAAGCGGCCGCGCCAGTCGGCCAGGTAGGGCGCCATGGCGGCGGCGTCCACCACCAGGTGGGCTGCGCCGGCGATGTCTTCCAGCGCGGCCAGCAGCGGATCAGTCATGCGGTACTTTGACCTTGTCGAGCAATTCTTTCGCGAGGCGCTTGGCTTCTTTCTTGTACGGACGCAGGAACAGCAGCGCGCAGGCGAAATACACGAGCACCAGCGCCACTTCGCCCAGCGCCATCATGCGCGAGGCTTCAAGCGTGTCGGCCCAGGCCCGCACCGCGCCTTCGGCGAAATAAATCAGGATGACCATCGACGACCATTGCAGCGTGTACAGGTCGCGCTTGATCACGCCGCGCAGCGGCAACAGCAGCGGCAAGGCCTTGAGCGCGAGCAGCGACCCGCCCGGGCGCAGCGGCGCGACGAACACTTCCCAGGCCACCAGCCAGCAGATCAGCCAGATCAGGCTGGCAATGGCCCCGACGTGAAAGACTTTTGCGGTATCCATCATTGCATCCCGTGCAGTTTGACCGCGGCAGTGGCCAGGCGTTTCCCGAGCGCGAGCGCGAGCACGCGCTCGTCTTCGGTGAGGACCTTCTTGCCGTCGGCGCCGGCCCAGTGCGAGGCGCCGTAGGGGCTGCCGCCGCTGGCTGTGTTCATCAGTTCCGGGTGCGAGTAGGGCAGGCCCATTACCAGCATGCCGTGGTGGAGCAAGGGTATCATCATCGTGAGCAGGGTCGATTCCTGGCCGCCGTGCAGGCTGCCGGTGGAGGTAAACACCACGGCCGGCTTGCCCGACAGCGTGCCGTTGATCCAGTCGGCGGCGGTGCCGTCGAGGAAATACTTGACGCTGGATGCCATGTTGCCGAAGCGGGTAGGCGAACCCAGCGCGAGACCGGCGCACTCACGGAGGTCGGCCAGCTCGACGTATGGGGCGCCATTCGCCGGGATATCCGGTGCGACCGCCTCGGCCACGGTGGACACGGCAGGCACGGTGCGCAGGCGCGCCTCGGCCCCGGGCACGCTTTCGATGCCCTGGGCGACCAGTTCGGCAAGTTTGCGGGTGGCGCCGTGGCGCGAGTAGTACAACACGAGGATGGTCAGGTTGGTCGGCTTCATCATTGGTATTATAGGGCGCTTTGCTCAAATGACATGCCCCCGCCAGGGGAAATCGCCATCGCTTCTTACCGACCAGATGCTATCCAAGACCGTGCACTCGCTATCCCGCTCCACCACCGACATGTTCAACCAGGGTTTGGGCCATGCCGTCGACGGCGCCCGCTGGCTGACCCTGGGCGAGGCGCGCGACCTGGTCCGCTTCGCACGGCGCCGCCTGCGCGAAGAAAAATTGCCGCAAGTGGCCGGCAGCCTGACCTTCACCACGACCCTGGCCCTGGTGCCGCTGCTGACCATCGTGCTGGCGATCCTGACGATTTTCCCGGTCTTCGGCCAGTTGCGCAGCGCGCTCGACACCTGGTTCATCCAGACCCTGATGCCGAAGGCGATCGCCAATACCATCAGCTACAACCTGACCCAATTCGCCAGCAAGGCCAAGGGCCTGTCGGCCCTGGGCGCGATCCTGCTGCTGGTGACCACGACCACCATGATGGGCATGATCGAGCGCGCCTTCAACCAGGTCTGGGGCGTACGCCGGCCGCGGCCCTGGTCGCAGCGGGTGCTGGTCTACTGGGCCCTGATCACGCTGGGACCGATCCTGTTCGGCCTGTCGCTGAGTGTCACGACGCAGCTGTTCACCGCCACCGGCGGGCTGGCCCGCTCGCTGCCCCTGCTCGGCACCCTGTTCTACACGATGGTGTCGATCGCGCTGACCACCGGCGCCTACACGCTGCTGTACATGGCGGTGCCGAACCGCCGGGTGTCCTGGCGCGATGCGCTCTGGGGCGGCTTGGCGGCGGCGATCGCCTTCGAGATCGCCAAGCGCCTGTTTGCGCTCTTCATCCGCCAGTTCCCGACTTATGCGCTGATCTACGGCGCCCTTGCCGCGCTGCCGCTGTTCCTGGTCTGGATCTATGTGTCATGGCTGATCACCCTGGTCGGTGCGGTATTGGCGGCCGCGCTGCCGGTCGTGAAATACGAGCGCTGGTGGCACCAGCCGGTGCCGGGCAGCGCTTTTGTGGATGCGATGGCGGTGCTCAAGGTGCTGCACGGGAGCTCGCAGGCGACCGGCACGGCATTGGTGCCGGGTTCGGCGATCCGTATCCATACCCGCATCGGCTATGACGAGATGACGATGCTGCTCGAGAAGATGGTGGATGCCGGCTGGGTCGGGCGGGTGCAGGACGAACTACCCCGGCATTCGCGCTGGGGCATCGGCGGGCACGCGAACATCGACAGCTGGGTGCTGCTGGTCGACCCGGGTACGATCCGGCTGGCCGACGTGTATCGCCTGTTCGTGTTCGATGCGGCCGGCGCGGATGGTGTCAGCCGCAACGAGCCGGTGCTGGCGGTGCCGGACACGCCCCTGGCGCTCGACACCGCGGCGCTGGCGCGCCAGGTGGAAGGGGCGGTGGAGCAGGGGCTGGAGCAGACGCTGGCAGATCATTTCGGCGAGCGGGCTTGAAGCCTCATGCCAGCCAATTAGTGAGAACCGTAGGGTGGGCAGATTCTGCCCACGCGTTCAACCAGCGTTAGCACGGACGCGGTGCGGCTTTCCAAGAACAACTATCACTGCGCGGGCAGGAAACCTGCCCACCCTACGGGTGAGTGGCGGCTCTTGAGTGATCGGCATTCGCTTGAAGCGGGGCTTTACCAGCTCAGTTTGCCGGTCAACATCTGCCAGTACATCACCCAGTCGGCGCGAAACGACAGCCAGGGCTGCGAGAAGGAAGCAGGCCGGTTCTTCTCGTAGAAGAAATGCCCGACCCAGGCGCCGCCGTAGCCGCTGACCACGGCGAACAGCAGCCACCACGGGTTGAGGCTGTCGATGTACTGGGCGATCGAGGCGATCGCCGACGAGGTGCCGATGAAGTGGGCACGGCGGCAGCGGCGGTCGGCGTGCTGGGTGAGGTAGTAGGGATAAAACTCCGCAAAGCTCGCATGCCGGGCCGTCATGGCGTCTCCTCGTTGACTTTACTTGATCGAAGCGGCAAACCCGGCCAGGGCGTCGAGCACCGCATCCGGCGCTTCGGACATCATCTGGTGGCCGGCGTCCACACTGGCGATTTTGCCATGGGCGAGGGCGCCGGTCAGCAGTTTCGTCGAACGTGGCGGCGTCATCATGTCTTTTTTTCCGAACACAAACAGCACCGGACACTGTACTGCGGCAGCGGCGGCTTCGCCGTTGGCGTAGCTGTTGCAGGCCGAGAAATCGGTAAAGAACAGTTGATCCGGATTACGGGCTGACATCCGCTGCATCAGGCGGCGCGCGCCGCCCATCACCGAGAAGCCCGGCCCAGGGCAGGACGGCTTGTGCGCGATCGACGAATGCGACCAGATGTTGACCATGTCGATCGCGGCCTGCTCGTCGCTGCGCGAGGTTGCCAGCAGGGCGCTTGACACTGCCATCGGGTAGGTAGAGCCGAGCAGGGCCAGCCCAACCACCAGGCCTGGCGCGCGGTGGACGGCTTCCAGTGCGATCAGCGAACCCATGCTGTGGCCGGCCAGGATCGCGCGCTGTACGCCCGCGGCCTTCAGCAGGCCGAGGAGCCAGTCGGCCATCGCTTCGACACTGCTCAAGGCCGGGCCGCCGCTGCGGCCGTGGCCGGGCAGGTCGACCGCCAGCACCGAATAGCCGTGGTGCGCCAGGTAGCGGCTTTGCAGCGCCCAGACCGAGTGGTCGTTCTGGGCGCCGTGGATGAAGACGACGGTAGTCAGGGCCGCATCGAAGGCCTTGCCGCCGGTGTAGGCGTAGGCAGGGGCGCCATTGATCTCTACTTGCATCTCAGGCTCCCTTCTGCGCCAGCTTCAGTGCGCGCTTGAGGTCGTCGATCAGGTCGTTCGCATCTTCCAGGCCCACCGACAGGCGCATCGTGCCTTTGGTGATGCCGGAGGCGGCCAACTGCTCGGCCGGGACGCGGAAGTGCGTGGTCGAGGCGGGGTGGATTACCAAGGATTTGGCGTCGCCCACATTGGCCAGGTGCGAGAACACCTGCAGCCCGTCGGCGAAACGGCGGCCGGCGGCGCGGTCGCCCTTCAGGTTGAAGGTGAACACGGCGCCGCAGCCTTTGGGCAGCAGCCTTGAGGCGAGCGCGTGGTCGGGATGCGATTCGAGTTCGGGGTAGGACACCGAATCCACAGCCGGGTGCGACAGCAAAAACTCGACCACGCGGCGGGTATTGGCAACGTGCCGGTCCATGCGCAGGCCGAGCGTCTCGATGCCTTGCAGGATGGCGAAAGCATTGTGCGGGCTCATCGCCGCGCCGAAGTCGCGCAGGCCTTCGCGGCGCGCACGCAGCGCAAACGGGGCCACGGTGGATTCTTCGGCGAAGACCATTCCGTGGAAGCCCTCGTAGGGTTCGCACAGTTCCGGGAAGCGGCCGCTGGCTGTGTGCGCCGCATCCCAGTCGAAGGTGCCGCCGTCGACCAGCAGGCCGCCGATCGCGGTGCCGTGCCCGCACAGGAATTTGGTGGCCGAGTGGAACAGCAGGTCGGCGCCGAGGTCGAACGGACGCTGCAAGTACGGTGTCGTGAAGGTGGCGTCGACCATCAGCGGCAGGTGATGCTCGTGCGCGAGGGCGGCGATCGCCGGGATGTCCAGCACGTCCAGGCCCGGATTGCCGAGCGTCTCGCCGAACAGGATCTTGGTGGTCGGGCGGATGGCGGCGCGCCAGGCGTCGAGGTCGCGCGGGTCCACGAACGTGGTCTCGATGCCGAAACGGCGCAGCGTGTAGTGCAGCAGGTTGTGCGAGCCGCCGTACAGCGCCCTGGATGCCACGATGTGCGAGCCGGCCCCTAGAATGGTCGCCAGGCCCAGGTGCATCGCCGCCTGGCCGCTGGCGGTGGCGATGCCGGCCACGCCGCCTTCCAGCGCGGCGATGCGCTCTTCCAGCACCGCATTGGTCGGGTTCGAGATGCGCGAGTACACGTGCCCGGCGCGTTCCATGTTGAACAGCCCCGCCGCATGGTCCGAATCGCGGAACGCGAACGACGAAGTAAAGTGGATCGGCGTGGCGCGCGCGCCGGTGGCCGGGTCGGGCGTGCTGCCGGCGTGCAGGGCCAGCGTGTCGAAGCCGGGATACTGGGGACCGCTCATGGTGAACTCATCCATCAATCGTGATGGGCGGCATCGTAGCATTGATTTATGTTTGCGCAACGCCTGGCCAGCCCTGAATTGGTGCAATGCTGGATTTTTTGGTGGGCATCGGCTACAGTCGGCGTTATGCGTAATACAAATATTTCAGGCATTACAAACCAACCGGACGGGGTGGCCAATATGAAAGTATCCGAGATCCTGCAGGTGAAAGGCGAAATCCTCTATACCGTCACGCCCGATATGCCGTTGGTCCAGGCTGCCGCGACGATGGCGGAAAAGGACATCGGTTCGCTGGTCGTCATGGAATTCGGCGACCTGGTCGGCATGCTGACTTTCCGCGAAGTGATCAAGGAGCTGCACGCCCAGGGCGGCACCATCGGCGCCGGCACCGTGCGCAAGGTGATGGACGACAGCCCGATCACCGTCACCCCGGATACCGAAGTCAACGAGGTGCGCCGCATCATGCTGGAAAAGCATGCGCGCTACCTGCCGGTGATGAACGCCCGTACTTTGCTGGGCGTGATCTCGTTCTACGACGTGGCCAAGGCGGTGCTCGAGGCGCAGCAGTTCGAGAATCGGATGCTGAAGGCGTATATCCGGGATTGGCCGGCCGAGCAGGCGGCTGAGGACTGAACTGGTGGTGGGCGGATCTCGCCCACGATGCCGATTTCGTAGGGTGGGCGGGTTTCCCGCCCGCGCGTTCAAATCACATCTGCACTGCGGCGACGTTTGCTCTCCCCGAGCTACCCATTACGGATCTTTTACACGTCGCGATGACGCACCCGCTGGTTGAACGCGTGGGCAAGGAACTTGCCCACCCTGTAACAGCAAAGTAGAAATGTCCGCTTTTAGCAAAGTTAAAATGTCCGTTTTCCAAAAGTCACACTCGCTTTTGAGCGGATGCTTTCTTCGCTGCCGTGGTGCCCTGCGTGAT
>NZ_JABAIV010000001.1 GCF_013003915.1 Telluria aromaticivorans | reverse complement strand
GCGGTAGCGCAAAATCTAAGGCGAATGGCCAGGAAGCTAGCCCCACTAGCGCATATCGGAAACCTAAAGACGAGCTAGCTCAGCTTCAGCAGGTATAGTTTGTACTTAAATTCGGAAAGCTTATGTACAAGCCCGCCGATCTCACTCTTGTCAGAGAGTTTTTCAACACAATAGGTCGAAACCGGCCCGTCACTCGGCGGTCGCGGCCCGGCGGTGCCCTGCACGGCATGTGGCATTTTTACTGCACAGGCCTTGGCGTTTTTGCTTCAACGGACAGCACCGCGGCGCTGGCCGATAGATCGCACGCTTTGTTCCGATGTCGGACCGAAATCACGAGGTCATACGCGCCATTTAACGACAGACTCTTCCATTGCGGCGCTTAGTCCCACGCGCGCGGAATGTCCCGGGATGCGCGGTCGTCCGCGCGAACCTCGCCGCCCGACAGCACGCGACCGATAACCGAACCCTGGACGCCGTTGGCTTTCAGGTATTCGACCGCGCTCAGTGTTCCCACGCACGATTGCAGGAGCACGCCCTGCCGGACGACTTGCTGCGTTTTCAAAGGACCTTTAGTAACGGATGATGCGGACTGTTCCGCGCGGCGCTCCACTACGTTTTCCATAACTACCTCACTTTCTATCGCTACGGGCGGTAGCACATCAATAAAACTCAGGAACGATGATTTCATTCGGGACAGGGCGACGCACATAGTCATCGTGGTGCTCGCGCTCAGGCAACGTAATCGATGGCCGTTCAACCTCGACATAAGGGATTTGTTGCAGCAGGTGGTGGATGCAGTTGAGACGGGCCTTCTTCTTGTCTACCCCTTGCACTACCCACCACCTGGCCTCGTCGATGTGGGTACGCAGCAACATCACTTCCTTGGCCTTGGTGTATTCCTCCCAGCGCCGGCGCGACTCTAAATCCATGGGGCTGAGCTTCCACTGCTTAAGCGGATCCTGAAGACGGCTCAGAAAGCGCGCGTTCTGCTCTTCATCAGAGATTGAGAACCAGTACTTGATGAGCTGGATTCCGGAACGGACCAACATGCGCTCGAATTCCGGCACCGACTGGAAGAATTCGTCGTATTCCTCGTCCGTGCAAAAGCCCATCACGCGCTCGACACCTGCGCGGTTGTACCAGCTACGATCAAACAGGACTATTTCACCCGCGGCCGGCAAATGGCAGACATAGCGCTGGAAATACCATTGCGAACGTTCGCGGTCGCTTGGAGCTGGTAAGGCGGCCACCCGGCAGACGCGCGGATTCAAGCGTTGAGCGATACGTTTAATTACGCCACCCTTGCCTGCTGCGTCGCGGCCCTCGAACAAGATGACTACCTTGTGCCCCGTAGCAACTACCCAGTCCTGCAGCTTGACCAGTTCAGCTTGCATGCGGAAGAGCTCACGAAAATAAAGCCGCCGCGCAAGCATCTCTTCATGACTGCGTCCGGACTTCGGAAGCAGGGTCGCGTCGTCGAGCTCGCGGTCGTCCAGTTCGAGCTCGAGTTCTTCATCGAAGCTGTCGAGGATATCCTGGTGGATCCTTTCGGTCGCGTCTTGCATGTCGGTTCTCATGATGTTAGTTCGGCCATCGTTTCAGCAAGTGCGTGGTGTTGCCTAGCTGCGGTCGGCAAGCATGCAGTATCAATCCAAGCAAGGAAAGCAAAGAATAGTATTCCTCGCGATACTGCGGTGTTCCTTTGCCTGCCGGATATGCATCCGGAACGAAGGCGGTCGGCGGTGGCGGTGGGGTCGGCTGCGTGGCGAAAAAAAGTCCGTCAAATGAACGTCAACGGACCAACACGCTGGGAATCACGTGGGAGACCCAGTCACAATAACGCGATAGCGTTGCACCTTGATGACAACGGCCTGTTTATGCTGCAGCTCAGACTGTGCACCCCGACCTTGGAGATTGCTCGGGCGATTCGCTGTCAGCCAACGTCCGCTTCGGGTCGATTACAGTCGCCGGAGTCCGTCTACTTACGTCGGCGCTCCGTGACGATATAGCACTCGATGATCTATCAGCCTAAGACCGCCGAATGCCTGCGGTCGGAACTTGGCTGGTGAGCTGCAGTTGGCCCTTCGTTCATGGTAGGGTGCAGCTTCATCCATGGGAGACACCACGCAAAATGGTTCTGTCGCGTTGTTGAACGAACGACGAAATTTCCCTGGAACGGCACTGTGCCACTCAAGCGGGACGGACCATCCGTGCCAACGTAGAAAATTGGTCGGCGAACGACATCGCATCGGCGCCATTGATCTCGAATTGACCCTTGCGAATCTGCATCAACTCGATCCCGGCGAGCACCGAGGCGGCAGACCGGAACGATTTGAAGTTGAGCATGGACCTGGTCAGCCTCTTAATGGCGCGATGGTCCTGCTCGACGATATTGTTGAGGTATTTGACCTGGCGCACCACGATCGGGACGTCGCGACCAGTGTTGACCTCGTCGATCGCCGCCTTGTTGGCACCGCTCTTGTCCATCGCGATCTTGTCTGGATCGCCGTTCGCCGACATCGCCTTATCAAAGAAGCGCTTCGCTGCGGCCATGTCGCGCTTGGCCGTCAGCAGGAAGTCGACGGTCTGGCCCTGCTTGTCGAGAGCGCGATAAAGGTATTTCCACACTCCCTTGACCTTGATGTAGGTCTCATCCATGCGCCAGCTGCCGCCGACCGGACGCCTGTGTTTCCGGGCCATCTTCTCGATGAGCGGCAGAAAACGAATCGCCCACCGGTTGATCGATGAATGGTCGACCGACACGCCGCGCTCTTCCATCATCTCCTCGAGATGCCGGTAGCTCAGCGGGTAGCTCGCATACCAGCGGATCCAGACCAGGATCACATCGATCGGGAAACGCATCCCTTTGAAGATAAGCATGTCGATTCGTCATGGATTCGGGCGCCGCAGTTTACATGACTGGCCCGCCGACGGTCGCTAATGCGACAGAACCCCGGAATTGATAAAAATTGGCGAAAATCGACCTAAAGAGCGGCTAGAAACCGGTTTTTAGGCGGAATGCGGGTTCCAACCCTAAAAATTCGCGTTTCGGACAACAAAAGCCGGAGGGTTGCGTCCCTTTTTCAACGCCCTGTTAACTGAACGGCATTAGCTGCGAGGCTAATTTTTTCCTTTTCAGGCGTCAGTGCCAGCCGCGGTCCGCCTCCAGCTCGCGCTCGTCGCGCAGCGCTTCCAGGTGCAGCCTAACCTGCAGTTGGCGCTGGCGCTGGGCGGCATGCGCTTCAGCCGATGACGGGGGCGCCGTCATGATGTCGTGCAGCGAAGCCTCGCTGAGGACGTTGTGATCGCGGTTGTGATAGTTCGATCGGCTCATCTGGAATGGAAGTAGGTCGGTAGAAAACCGACGATACATGGCAATTATGACGTGGTTACGAAAAAGCCCTGGTCAAGACCAGGGCGCGCAGCGGATGCCCCTCAATCAGGGCGGGCCTCGAAGCGGGGTTCTGTCGCGTTGTTGAACGTACGACGAAATTTCCCTGGAACGGCACGAGGGCTCAATACACGTCAGAGGCGTTCATGGCCGGGAATCGGGGATTTCGACGCAGCGCAACTGTAAGACACATCATAGGTCAGCGATGCCGCTTTCGCAGACTGTGCATACGTTATAAGTGTGCGATGAAGTAAATGTGTGACTGCGCAGCTTCCTCTTTTCCCCTCAAAATCTCCTGCCGCTTACTCATCCCAGAGTTTCGCTATGTCTGCTTTGGGTCGGTTGCGGACGTAGCGCTCCACAATTTTTTTTCACCCGCATGGGTAGTGGGTCTTAGCAAGGCTTGCGAAGAAGCAATAGATTCGCTGAGCCGACAGTTTCCCTTAGCCGTGCTGTTTCTAGGCTCTACAATGCTGGTCGCTTCCTGCAGAAGGGGAGTCAGGTGCAATAATTCTCGATAAGGATGCGAAATTGAACAGTTCACAAGCTGCAGGCAAGACCCCGAAGGGCGTCGATCCCGAATACTGGAAGGTTTTTGAAAAGACGAAGGCCAAATATAACTATCCGACGGGAAAGCAAAGCCTGGTACGGTCGGGAATGATCGTGGCGCTGTCCCTGCTGGCCAGCCTTGTCTATTTCCAGTTTGTCGAATTCGGGGTGCTGCCTTGGAACGCCACGGCGAGCGAGGTGAATTCGCTGCGTCTTCGCCTTGGCGTCTTCGGGGGCGCCGTGCTGGCGATGCCGCTGACCGCGGCGTATGCAATCTGGCTGTGGGTCCGTCACCGCAAGGTCATGAAGGAGACGGAGGCGCAGATGTTGAAGATCGCCGTTGGCAGGGTCAGCAAAAAAACCTAAACAGTCGATGCACGCGCTGCACCTTGGGTTCCGGTCAAGGACTGGCCGGGCCGGCCTCAGGCCAGGGTGCAGCTTCCTGTCACGGCCGGCGTGCCTCCGGTCTCCACTGCGAAGTTGGCGCAAGCGCTCTCCACCCTCAATGCGACGCAGCTTCCCAGCGCCACCGGCGCCCGGAATCGGCAGCTAATCGCGGTCGCGTGGCGCCCCGACTGCTTTTCCAGCGCCGCGCAGCCCGCCGCCAGCGTGTGCATGCCGTGGATGATCGGCGCGCGCATGCCCATCAGCCGGGCGCTCCATCCATACAGGTGAATAGGGTTCCAATCGCCGGACAGGCGTGCATAGCGGCGTCCGGCGGCGGCATCGAGCGTCCATCGCGCGACGATCTCGCCAACCGGCGCCGCAGCGTCTCGCACTGGCTTCCCGCCGCGCCGCGTGCCGCGCTTGATCAGATAGGTACTGGTGCATGCGAATACCGGCGCACCGTCTGCACTGCCGACGGTCTCCAGCACGCAGCGCATGGCGCCGCTGCCCGATGGCGGCAGCATGCGCACGCTCGTGCGCAGGACCAGCGGCTGTCCGGGTTCGGCCTGACCATGTTCGGCGAGCGCATTCTCCATGTGGACCATGCCGGCGATCCGGAACGGGAAGCCCGGTTCCAGCATCGTCGCCAGGTGCGCGCGCTGGGCAAGCAGGTACCACCAGGTGACCGGGACATGCCCCTCGGCGAAGCCGAAGGCCGCGCGGTAGCGGGCGATATCGTCGTTAGGCATCTGGTCGAGCCGGTACTCGGTGACGAGTTCCGGCATCGCCTGCAAATGCGGCTGCGGACGCTTGAATAGCGCCCGCAGCAGGGTAGGCAAGCCCATCGCCGGCAGGGCCGGCGCAGGAATGGACGAACTACCGGACATCAGCCTTCGGCAACCCGGCGCGTGATGTGCGCCAGCGCTTCGTCCACCTGGTCGATCAGGATCAGGCAAAGGTCACCCGCTTCCAGGCGAGAGAGGGCGCGATCGATGGCGACGAATTCGCCGTTGATTTCCTCGATGTGGCTGGTGCGCGTGGCGCCATCCAGGCCCCTGCGCAGCAGGGCGACCACTTCGCCGTCGGGACGGCCGCGCTGGCACTGGTCCTGGTAGAGCAGCACGTCATCGAATGCCCGGCCGAGGATCTCGGTCTGCTGGCTGATGTCCTGGTCGCGGCGGTCGCCGGCGCCGCTGATGACCACCGAGCGGCGTTTTGCCGGCATCGCTTCGACGGCGTTGACCAGGGCGGCGATCGCGTCCGGGTTGTGGCCGTAGTCGGCGATGACGGTGGCGCCGCGGTAGTCGAACACGTTGAAGCGGCCCGGCGCATTGTCGCTTTCGCCGACGAAGGTGCGCAGGCCGACGCGGATCGCGTCCCATGCAATGTCGACTGCCCAGGCGGCGGCCACCGAGGCCATTACGTTCTCGACCTGGAAGCCGACCGCGCCGCCGCGGGTGATCGGCACCTCGGCCAATGGCACGCGGTGCTCGATCTTGCCCTGCGCCGCAACCAGCTGGCCGTCTTCGACGAAGACGACGCGGCGGCCCTGGGCGCGGTGCATCGACATCAAGGGGTTGTTCACGTCGAGCGCGAAGAAGGTCACGTCGCCATGGGTGTTCTCGGCCATCGCCGCGACCACCGGGTCGGCTGCATTGAGCACGGCCATGCCGCCTACAGCGACGTTCTGGACGATCACGCGCTTGAGCACCGCCAGGTCTTCCAGGGTGGTGATGTAGTTCAGGCCGAGGTGGTCGCCGGCGCCGATGTTGGTGACCACCGCCACCTGGCAGCGATCGAAGGCCAGGCCTTCGCGCAGCAGGCCGCCGCGCGCGGTCTCGAACACGGCCGCGTCGACGTCGGGGTGCAGCAGCACGTTGCGCGCGCTGCGCGGGCCCGAGCAGTCGCCGCTGTCGATGCGGCGGCCTTCGATGTAGACGCCGTCGGTATTGGTCATGCCGGTGCGCAGGCCCGCTGCGGTGAGCAGGTGGGCGATCAGGCGCACGGTGGTGGTCTTGCCGTTGGTGCCGGTCACGGCCACCACCGGGATGCGGCCGTCGTCGCCGTCCGCGAACAGGGTCGAGACGATCGCTTCGCCGATCGGGCGGCTCTTGCCGAACGAAGGCGAGAGGTGCATGCGCAGGCCCGGCGCGGCGTTGACTTCGACGATGCCGCCGTTCTGTTCTTCGATCGGCTTCAACACGCTGTCGCACACCAGGTCGACGCCGCAGATGTCGAGGCCCACCATGTGGGCGGCCGCGATGCAGCGTTCGGCGACCTCCGGGTGGACGTCGTCGGTGACGTCTGTTGCGGTGCCGCCGGTCGACAGGTTCGCGTTATTGCGCAGCACGACGCGCTGGCCCTGGTCCGGTTTCGAATCGGCATCCATGCCGCGTGCGGCCAGCGTCGCCAGGGCGATGTCGTCGAAGCGGATCTTGGTCAGCGATGTGGAATGGCCTTCGCCGCGGCGCGGGTCGCGGTTGACCTGCTCGACCAGCTCGCGCACGGTGTGCACGCCGTCGCCGACCACGTAGGGCGGGTCGCGGCGGGCGGCGGCGACCAGCTTGTCGCCGATGACGAGCAGGCGGTAATCGTAGCCCGGCAGGTAGCGCTCGACCAGGATATCGTCGCGGAATTCCGAGGCGGTGTGGAAGCCGGCGGTGAGTTGTTCTTTGGTGGTGACGTTGACCGTCACGCCCTTGCCCTGGTTGCCGTCCTTCGGCTTGATCACGACCGGCAGGCCGATTTCCTGGGCCGCGGCCCAGGCGTCGTCAGGGTCGCTGACGCTGCGGCCCTGCGGCACCGGCACGCCGGCGGCGTCGAGCAGCTTCTTGGTCAGTTCCTTGTCCTGGGCGATGGTCTCGGCGATGGCGCCGGTGGCGTCGATCTCGGCGGCCTGGATGCGGCGCTGGCGGCTGCCCCAGCCGAACATGACGAGGCTGCCCTCGGTCAGGCGGCGGAACGGGATGTTGCGGGCCACGGCGGCCTGCACGATGGAGCCGGTCGATGGCCCGAGGCGCACGTCTTCGTCGACGTCGCGCAGGCGCACCAGCGCGGCGGCCAAATCGAAAACGGTGTCGTTGCGGGCAGCTTCGCACAGTTGCTGCGCCAATTGCATGGCCAGGCGGCCGACGTCTTCCTCGCTGTATTCGACCACGACCTGGTAGATGCCGCGTTCCAGCGTGGCGGTGGTGCGGCTGAAGGTGACCGGGCAGCCGGCTTCGGCCTGCAGCGACAGCGCAACGCGCTCGAGCACCTGGGCCATCGACACGGTGTCGTCATGGCCGGTCGGCTGCAGGTAGCCCACTTGCGGGAAACGGGCGCGCAGGCGTGCCTCGAAGCCGCTCAAGGTGGCGATCGATTCTTCGTCAAGGGTGCAGGCGACGATCGCCTCCACCGAAGTGTGATGGCTCCAGAGATTGGGGCCACGCAGGGCCCGTACGCGAGATACTTCCATAAACCGTCAGTCCTTTCGCGGCGCCGCATTGCCCCGGGCGGGGCGGTGCGGGCACCAGGGCCCGGCGCGGCGGCCGGGCCATTCTTGTATTAGTGATGCGTCTTTTTAGGGGTGGCGTCGAAGGCGCGCAGGCCGCCGCAGATCAGGTCTGGCGGCACGCCCAGCGCCCATGCCGCGGCCACCGCCGCCAGCACGCTGTCCGGATGCTTCACGGTCGCCGGCGGGATCTTCGACAGGTCCAGCAGTGCGGTTTCCTCGTCGAAGCCTTCGGCCAGGATGATGCGGTTGTCGCGCACGAACACCACGCGCTCGCCTTCGGCGCGATGGCTGGCGACGACCTGGTTCTCTTCGTCGAGCGCATAGAAGATCACGCGGCCGTCGGACAGTTCGGCCAGCGCCGCCACTGCCTCGTTGGCGGCGTTCAGCACCGCCGTACCTTCCGGCAGGATGACGTCGACCTGGCTGCGGATCACGTTGACCAGCGCTTCCTGGTCGCGGATGTAAAACTCGTCCAGGCCGGCCAGTCCTTCCATGTCGGTGACGATGCCCACCGCGCAGCGGTCGTAGGGCAGGCCCTCGAGCAGGATCGAGCGCGCGTTCGACTCGAACACCGCGGTCTGCACGGTGCGGTTGATCAGGATGCGCTGGCCGGCGTCGAAGCCGGTCGCGTCTTTCGCGGTGACCTTGCGCGCATCGAGATACAGGCCTTCGCCGTTGGCCACGCCCACGTGCTTGCCCGTGATGTGCACCAGGCAGCCCACCAGGCGCGCGATCAGGCTGGTGCCGAGCGTGCCGGTGACGCCGACCACGGGAATGCGGCCGCTTTCGTTGTCGGTGAACAGGTGGTCGACGATCGCCTTGCCGACATTGCGCGGCTCGCCGCTGGCCGGCTTGATGTGGGCCAGCAGGCCCGGGCTCGAATTGACCTCGATGATCGCGCCGCGCGTATCGATCAGCGGGCGGCTGATATCGTCGGTGACCAGGTCGATGCCGGCGATGTCCAGGCCGACGATGCGCGCGGCCAGGGCCGCGGCATGCGCGACCGACGGGTGCATCTGGTCGGTGACGTCGTCGGCCACGTTGCCGTTCACCTGGATCAGCACTTTCTGGCCCGCCTGCGGCACGGATTGCGGCGTGAGGCCCTGGCGCTTCAGGTCCAGCATGATCTCGTCGTCGTGCGGGGTGACGCGGCCGAGCGGGTGTTCTTCGCTCTCGCCGCGGCGCGGGTCGGTGTTGATCTGGCTGTCGCACAGTTCGATGACGGTCTGCGCACCGTCGCCGGTCACCCAGAGCGATTCGCCCCTGGCGGCAGCGACCACCTTGCGGCCGACCACCAGCAGGCGGTGTTCGTTACCCGGGATGAAGCGCTCGACCAGTACCGCGCTACTGTCGCCGGCTTCCGAGGCGATCGCATACGCGGCCCGGACGTCGGCCTCGCTCATCAGGTTCAGGGTCACGCCGCGCCCGTGGTTGCCGTCGACCGGCTTGACCACGACCGGCAGGCCGATGTCCTGGGCTTCTTCCCATGCGTCGTCGGCGCTGCGCACCAGGGCGCCTTCCGGCACCGGCACGCCGCACGAGGCGAGCAGGTTCTTGGTCAGGTCCTTGTCGCTGGCGATGCCTTCGCCGATCGCGCTGGTGCGGTCGGTTTCGGCAGTCCAGATGCGGCGCTGCGCGGCGCCGTAGCCGAGCTGCACCAAGTTGCCTTCGGTTAAGCGGATCGAGGGGATGCCGCGGTCGGTCGCTCCGTCGACGATGTGCGCGGTCGACGGGCCCAGGCAAAAGCGGTCGACCAGATCGGTCAGACGCTGCACGGTCGCAGGCATGTCGAACGGGGTGTCGTTGATGGCCGCCATGATCAGGGCGTGGCCGGCGTCGAGCGCGGCGCGGCCGACGACCGGGTCGCGGGTGCGGAAGGCCATCTTGTAGATGCCATGCTCGCCGGTCGAGCGGGTCTTGCCGAAGCCGGTCTTCATGCCGGCCATGTTCTGCAATTCGAGCACGATGTGCTCGAGGATGTGGCCGGCCCAGGTGCCGTCGCGCAGGCGTTCTATGAAGCCGCCGGGTTCGCCGACGCCGCAGCGGTGCACGGCCAGGCCCGGCAGCCAGGCGACCAGGCGCTCGGTGAAGCCGGGCAGGGTATTCGAGGGGAATTCTTCGAGCTCGCCGATGTCGAGCCAGGCTTCGATCACAGGCCGGTAGGTCCAGATGTTCGGGCCGCGCAGGTGGTTCACACGGAGGAACTTGATGTCGTTCTTCTTGTTCATGAAAAAATGTCTTTGCCGGCCGCGGCTGCTCGCATGCCGCCTGCCTTTACCTAGGTTTGCCTGCCTGTCGCTACGGTACCGAAAGCCGGTTTTCCGCAGCGCACATCATGTATACTTGCCGGCCCGAAGCTTACCGTGCCGAAACGTTTTCTGCCAAGTTTCGTTCCTGTCATCCAAAGGATAAGCAGAAACGTTATATCTGTTTGTGGAACATTTCACGCAAACGGACACGCCGGCAGACTTGTGCGCTGTCAAAGCGTCCATGTTGCACATCCCACCAGAACTCACTGCCTGATGTCGGGCGCACTACATGACAACTCAACAACTTGCTATTCCGTCGTCTGTGGCGGTCACCGCCAAGGTTTTGCCTGATCATTGGCAAAATGACGTTACGAAACAGCTTGCACCAGGGGAAAACGTTTTAAACAGTGTAGAGGTTGACCTCGACGCGAAATTACGTTTCACGAAGGGCCTGGTGGTGGTCACCAACCGCCGCCTGCTGGCGCGCGCGCCGGGCGAAAGCGCCTGGCGCGACTGGACCTGGCGTCCGGGACTGGCGCTGCGCCACCACGACCACGCCGGCGTCGGCCACCTCGAGCTCGTGGATACCGAGGGCTTGCTCGCTTCCTGGCGCTTCACGCTGGGGCAGAACCTGCACGCGATCCGCGTGGCCGATGCCTTCGCCGACCAGCTGCACAGCCACGTCTCCGGCGAGCCGGTCGCCGCGCCCGACCACCATGCCTGCCCGAGCTGCAAGGCGCCGCTCGAAGCTGACGACGCCGAGTGCGCCGTATGCGCCAAGGTGCTGCACACCCCGCCGTCGACCTGGACCCTGTTCCGCCTGTGGCGCTTCGCCAGGCCCTACAAGGGCCAGCTGCTGGTCGGCTTTTTGCTGATGCTCGGTTCGACGGCGGCGCACATGATCCCGCCCTACCTCACCAAGCCGCTGATGGACAACGTCCTGATCCCGTACCAGAACGGCCAGTCGATCGACGTCTCGCTCGTCTATTTATATATGGGGGGGCTGTTCGGTGCGTCGATGCTGGCCTGGGCGCTGGGCTGGGGCAAGACCTACGTGCTGGCGCTGGCGTCCGAGCGCATCAGCGCCGACCTGCGCTCGACGACCTATGAACACCTGCTGCGCTTATCCCTTGAATTCTTTGGCGGCAAGCGCACCGGCGACCTGATGTCGCGCATCGGCAGCGGTTCGGACCGGATCAGCGTCTTCCTGTCGCTGCATCTGCTCGACTTTTTGTCGGACGTCCTCCTGATCATCATGACCGGCGTGATCCTGTTCAGCATGGATCCATGGCTGGCGCTGGTGACCCTGGTGCCGCTGCCTTTCATCGCCTGGATGATCCACGTCGTGCGCGACAGGCTGCGCACCGGCTTCGAGAAGATCGACCGGGTCTGGGGCGAGGTCACCAACGTGCTGGCCGATACCATCCCCGGCATCCGCGTGGTGAAAGCGTTTGCGCAGGAAAAGCGCGAAGCCGCACGCTTCCGCGAAGCCAACAGGCACAACCTGGTCGTCAACGACAAGTTGAACAAGGTCTGGTCCCTGTTCTCGCCGACCGTCTCGCTGCTGACCGAACTGGGACTGCTGGTGATCTGGTGCTTCGGCATCTGGCAGGTGTCGCAGGGCGACATCACGGTGGGCACGCTCACGGCCTTCATCGCCTACAGCGGGCGCTTCTACGGGAAACTCGACTCCATGAGCCGGATCGTCTCGGTGACGCAGAAGTCGGCGTCGGCGGCCAAGCGCATTTTCGACATCCTCGACCACGTGTCGAGCGTGCCGGACCCGGTCAACCCGGTCAAGGTGGCGAAAGTGTCCGGCAATATCGAGCTGCGCGAAGTCGGTTTCCGCTACGGTAACCGCGCCGTCAACCGCGGCATTTCGCTCAAGATCAAGGCCGGCGAGATGGTCGGCCTGGTCGGCCATTCGGGTTCGGGCAAGAGCACGCTGGTGAACCTGATTTGCCGCTTCTACGACGTGGCCGAAGGCGCGATCCTGCTGGACGGCGTCGACATCCGCACCTTTGCAGTGGCCGATTACCGCCGCCACATCGGCTTGGTGCTGCAGGAACCCTTCCTGTTCTTCGGCACCATCGCCGAGAACATCGCCTACGGCAAGCCGGGTGCGAGCCGCGAAGAGATCATCGCCTCGGCCCGCGCCGCGCATGCGCACGAGTTCATCCTGCGCCTGCCGCAGGGCTACGATTCGATGGTGGGCGAGCGCGGGCAGGGCCTGTCGGGCGGCGAGCGCCAGCGCATCTCGATCGCGCGCGCACTGCTGATCGACCCGCCGATCCTGATCCTCGATGAGGCAACGTCGTCGGTGGACTCGGAAACCGAAAAAGAAATCCAGAAGGCGCTCGACAACCTGGTCAAGGGCCGTACGACCATCGCCATCGCCCACCGCCTGTCGACGCTGCACCGCGCCGACCGCCTGGTGGTGCTGGACCGCGGCGTGGTAGTGGAAGAAGGCAACCACGACGAACTGATGGCGCGCGAAGGCGCTTACCACCGCCTCTACGAAGCGCAGGCGCGCAACGTGGACCAGGATCCGGACGATGAAGAATAAGAGCAGGGACGAATGATGACAAATACTGTCCAACCGAATTTTGAACTGCATCGCGACAGCTTCGGCAAGCTGGTGCTGACTACTGCCGAAGGTGAGCAGTACGTCGGCATCATCCCGGTGCGCGCCTTCCCGATCCAGGCGCCGACGCGCGGCATCTCGCTGGTGCGGGACGGCGGCAAGGAAGCCGCCTGGATCGACGACCTGGACGGGCTGCCGGAACAGATGCGCAGCCTGGTGCAGGAAGAAATCGAGGGCCGCGAATTCATCCCCGAAATCCTGCACATCAAGGACGTGTCGAGCTTTGCCACGCCCTGCACCTGGTATGTGAAGACCGACCGCGGCGACACCGAGTTCGTTCTCAAGGTCGACGAAGACATCCGCCGTGTCGGTGAAGCCTCGCTGCTGGTGTCGGACAGCCACGGCATCAACTTCCTGGTGCGCGACATGTTCCATATCGACAAGCACACGCGCAAGATCCTGGACCGGTTCCTGTAGCCGGGTTGAAAGCGGGTCATTAGCGGCGCAAGTGTTCGTGCTCCCACATACGCGCCGCCGGATCGCAGCTAGAGTCTCCCTATCGGCCAGTGGCCAAAGGGAGACATCATGGACTCGATCAACCGTAACCAGCCAGAACTCAACCGCCGCGACCTGAATGGCGCGGACGCCGTCGAATGCCTCAAGGACATCGTCGACGACGCCAAATCCTGTTTCTTCACCACCCAGGGCGGGATTGGCCCCAGCCGCGGCATGCGCCCGATGAGCGTGCGCGAGATCGACGACGCGGGCCAGTTGTGGTTCCTGAGCGCCAGCGACAGCCACAAGAACGCGGAAATCGCGGCCAACCCGGCCGTAAAACTCTATTTCCAGAAATGCTCGCATTCGGGCTTCGTCGAAGTCGACGGCTATGCCGAAGTGCTGACCGACCGCGCGCGCATCAAGCAACTGTGGAATTTCATGCTCAAGACCTGGTTCACCGAGGGCGAGGATGACCCGCGCATCACGGCGATCCGCGTGATCCCGCGCCAGGGCTACTACTGGGACAACAAGCATGGCGATACGGTCGCCGGCGCCAAGATCGTGGTCGGCGCGGTGCTCGGCAAGACGCTGGACGATTCGATCGAAGGCACGCTGAGCTTCTGAGCGGCGGGCTCGCCCCATGAACGCGTCGCCGCTTCACTTCGTGGTGGTCACCATCGGCTCGGCCGGCGACCTGTTCCCGTTCATGCGCGTGGCGCTGGCGCTGCTTGATAGCGGCCACCGCGTCACCTTGCTCGGCCCGGTGCAGCACGCACCGTATGCGGCGCAGGCCGGCTTGCCCTTCCACGGCCTGCCGGCGGACGAAGCGGTGCTTGATCACCCCGACCTGTGGCATCCGACGCGCGGCCTGGCCGTGGTCTGGCGCGCGACGCGCCCGGCCATGGCCGAACTGCCGGCTTTCATTGCAAGCCTGCCGGCGGGGGAGCGCGTGCTGCTGCTGGCGCATCCGCTGGCCCTGCCCGAAGCAGACCTGTGCCGCGCGCGCCGGCCCGGCCTGAAGGTGGCGGCGGTTTACCTGGCGCCGTCCAACATCCCGACCGTGCACGATCCGCTGATGCTCGGGCCTTACCCGGTGCCGCGCTGGGTGCCCCTGGGCGCGCGGCGCTGGCTATGGCGCCGCATAGGCGATGCGTTGATCAACCCGGTGGCGCTGCCGGACGTGAACGCGGCCCGCGCCCGGCATGGACTGGCGCCGGTGAATGACCTGGTCGAGCACATCGTGGAGGTGCCCGACCTGTCGGTGACCCTGTTTCCCGCGTGGTTCGCCCCGACCCAGCCGGATTGGCCGCAGCCGCTGGTGCGCGGCGATTTTCCCCTCTACGACCCGTCACCCGATGCACAACTGGCGCCCGGGATCGCCCGCTTCATCGAAGAGGGCACGCCGCCGGTGGTGTTCACGCCCGGTACCGGCAACCGCCAGGCGGCCCACTATTTCCGCTGCGCCCTCGACGCCTCGGCCAGGCTCGGGCTGCGCGCGATCTTCCTGACGCCGCATCGCGAACAGTTGCCGGCCCACCTGCCGTCACAGGTAGCGTGGCAGGACTACGTGCCGCTGCGCGCGCTGCTGCCGCACGTCGGCGTGCTGGTGCACCACGGCGGCATCGGCACGATGGCCGAAGCCTTGCGGGCAGGGACGCCGCAACTGGTGGTGCCGCTGGCCCACGACCAGTTCGACAACGCGGCGCGTGTGAAAGCCCTCGGCGTGGGCACCAGCCTGCGCGCCGCCCGGCTGGATCCGGCGCGCCTGGTGGCGGCCCTGCGCCGGGTTGGCGGGGAGGGGGTGGCCTCCCGGGCGAAGGGGGTGAGCGCGCACTTCCGCGGACAGGACGGCATCGGCGCGGTGCGCGACCGCCTGCTGGCCCTGGCCGCCCAGCCATAGCCTTACCGTTCGTGAGCGCACCGTCAGGCCCGCCCCGGGGGAAGACAATGGACCATCGACCGACATGATGGGGATCGCATGCGCAACAAAGACAAAGGAATGCCGGTCACCGGCGACGGCCAGGTTGGTTACGTCCGGGTGCGCGGCGCCCGCGAGCACAACCTGAAGAATGTCGATGTCGACATCCCGCGCGGCGCGCTGGTGGTGTTCACCGGCGTGTCCGGTTCGGGCAAGTCTTCTCTGGCCTTCGGCACCCTGTATGCCGAAGCGCAGCGGCGCTACCTCGAATCGGTCTCGCCCTATGCGCGGCGCCTGTTCCACCAGATGCCGGTGCCGGAAGTCGACGAGATCGAAGGCCTGCCGCCAGCCGTGGCCCTGCAGCAGCAGCGCGGCTCGCCCACCGCACGCTCGTCGGTCGGCAGCGTCAGCACGCTGTCGAACTCCCTGCGCATGCTGTACTCGCGCGCCGGCGACTATCCGCCCGGGCAGGAGTTGCTGTACGCCGAATCGTTCTCGCCGAACACGCCGGAAGGCGCCTGCACCGAATGCTCGGGCCTGGGGCGCGTCTACGAAGTCACCGAGCATTCGCTGGTGCCGGACGATACGCTCACTATCCGCGAGCGCGCGGTCGCCGCCTGGCCGCCGGCCTGGCATGGCCAGAACCTGCGCGACATCCTGGTCACCATGGGCTATGACGTCGATACCCCGTGGCGAGACCTGCCCAAGAAAGACCGCGACTGGATCCTGTTTACCGACGAGACGCCGTCGGTGCCGGTGTACGCCGGGCTCACGCCGAAGGAAACCAAGGCGGCGCTCAGGCGCAAGGAAACGCCCAGCTACCAGGGCACCTTCACCGGCGCGCGCCGCTACGTGCTGCAGACCTTTGCGAATACCGAAAGCGCCTCGATGAAGAAGCGCGTAGCGCGCTACATGGTCAGTACCGAATGCCCGCTGTGCCGCGGCAAGCGGCTGCGCCAGGAAGCGCTGTCGGTGACCTTTGCCGGCATGGACATCACCGAGCTGTCGCGCACGCCGCTGGCGCGCCTTAGTGAACTCATGAAGCCTTACGCCGCCGGCGAGGCCCTGAAGGACAAGCGGCGCGCGAAAGAACATCCCGAGCAGATGATCGTCACCCAGCGCATCGCACAAGACCTGTGCGCGCGCCTGGGCGTGCTGCTCGACCTGGGCCTGGGCTACCTGGCGCTGGAGCGCAGCACGCCGACCTTGTCGCCGGGCGAGCTGCAGCGCCTGCGCCTGGCCACGCAGGTGCGCTCGAACCTGTTCGGCGTGGTGTATGTGCTGGACGAGCCGTCCGCCGGCCTGCATCCGGCCGACACCGAGGCCCTGCTCGATGCGCTGGCCCAGTTGAAGAGCGCCGGCAATTCGCTGTTCGTGGTCGAACACGCGCTGGACGTGATCCGCCAGGCCGACTGGATCGTCGACGTCGGCCCGGCGGCGGGCGAGAAGGGCGGCCAGGTGCTGTACAGCGGCGAGCCTCAGGGCCTGAAAAAGGTGAGTGCGTCGGAGACGCGCCGCTACCTGTTCGACGAACTGCCGCTGGCGCCGCGCACCCCGCGCGAGCCCACCGGCTGGCTGCGGCTGGAAGGCCTCAGCCGCAACAATTTAACCAATCTCGACGCCGAATTCCCGCTCGGGGTATTGAGCGCGGTGACCGGCGTGTCCGGCTCCGGAAAATCCAGCCTGGTGAGCCAGGTGCTGGTCGAGCTGGTGGCGGCGGCGCTCGGCCATGCCGCCCCCGAATCCGATGCCGGCGAGGGCGAGGAGCCGGGGCTGGAACAGGAGGCGGTGCTGCCGCTGGAGGGGCGCATCGTGGCCGGCATGAACGGGGTGCGGCGCATGGTGCGGGTCGACCAGAAGCCGATCGGCCGCACCCCGCGCTCCAACCTGGCCACCTATACCGGCCTGTTCGACGGTGTGCGTAAGCTGTTCGCGGCCACGCCGGATGCGAAAAAGCGCCGCTACGATGCCGGACGCTTCTCGTTCAACGTGGCCAAGGGCCGCTGCGAGCACTGCGCCGGCGAAGGCTTCGTGATGGTCGAACTGCTGTTCCTGCCCAGCGTGTATGCGCCATGCCCGACCTGCGAAGGGGCGCGCTACAACGCCAAGACGCTGGAAGTGACCTACCGCGGCCGCAACATCGCCCAGGTGCTCGGCATGACGGTAGGCGAGGCGATCGACTTCTTCGAGGGCGAGCCGCTGGTCGGGCGGGCACTTGAAGTGTTGCGCGAAGTGGGGCTGGACTACCTGCGCCTGGGCCAGCCGGCCACCGAACTGTCGGGCGGCGAAGCGCAGCGCATCAAGCTGGCCTCCGAGCTGCAGCGCGCCGGCCGCGGCAACACCCTGTATGTGCTGGACGAACCCACCACCGGCCTGCATCCGAGCGACGCCGACCGCCTGGTCGTGCAGCTCAACCGTTTGGTCGACGCCGGCAACACGGTGATCGTGGTCGAGCACACGATGCGGGTGGTGGCGGGTTGCGACTGGGTCATCGACGTCGGGCCGGGAGCGGGCGACATGGGCGGCACCGTGGTCTGTGCCGGCCCGCCGGCCGAAGTGGCGACCTGCAAGGCCAGCCGGACTGCGCCTTACCTGGCAGTCCACCTCGGCAAAGCAGGGCCTTGAACGGGAACTTGCCGGCAATTGAAGAATTCGTACCAATATATTTTCGTATTAACAATTCTTGTGTTGTTTAAGACATTCAATTGTGTGACTGGGAATCGGGGCATACGTTACACTTAGGATATTTTTCTCCTAACATTTCCACGCATGCCCGGCTCATCACTCGATAATTCCCAGTTCCGCCGCATCCTGACCCGCAACGTTGCCTTGCCCCTGACAATGAGCGTGGTGACGGCCGTGGTGTTCGTCGCCATCATTGCTTACCTGATCAATGTCCTGAACTGGGTCGAACACACCGAGCGGGTGATCGGGAATGCCCAGGAGGTCAGCAAGCTGTCGGCCGAGATGGAAACCGGCATGCGCGGCTACCTGCTGGCCGGCGACGAGACCTTCCTGTCGCCCTACTTGCTGGCGCGGCAACGCGTGCAGAGCGGGATGCAGGGCATGGCGCAGCTTGTGGCCGACAATCCCGCCCAGGTCGAGCGCGTCAAGCGCATCGAGGGAGCGCAGGCGCAGTGGCAACGCTATGCCGCCGAGATGATCGAGCGCCGGCGCCAGAACGACGTCGGCTACCTCGAGGCCGTGCGCAGCGGCCGCGGCAAGATCCTCATGGAGGATATCCGCCGGACTTTCGAGGAATTGCTCGACGTCGAACGCCGACTGCTGCGCGAGCGCAACGACGATGCGCGCAGTGTCACGACCTGGTCGGTGGTCAGCTTCCTGCTGCTCAGTCTGCTGGTGGGAGCCGGATTGGCGCTGTTCGGCCGGCGCCAGCTGGTCATGCTGTCGACGTCCTACCAGGAAACGCTCGAGCACGAGGCCGAGCACAATGCCCAGTTGCGGCACCAGGACTGGCTGCGTAGCGGCCAGACCGAGCTGGCGGCGCTGAGCACCGGCATCCACTCGCTCGAGCCGCTGGCCGACGCGGTATTGCAGCACGTGACCGCCTACCTGGATGGCGTGGTGGCAGCGATGTATTCCCATGGCGAGGACGGCGTGCTGCGCCGGATCGGCGCCTATGGCTTCGCCTACGACGCGGCCGATGATGCGCAAGTGCTGATGCCGCGCGATTCGCTGGCTAGCCGCGCCGTGCTGGAAAACCGCATCCTGGTGATGAAGGACCTGCCGCCCGGTTACATCAAGGTGGCCTCAAGCCTGGGCCAATCCGCGCCGCGCGAGCTCCTGATCGCGCCGGTCCACAACCACGGCAAGATCAAGGGCGTGATCGAGATCGGCTTCCTGCATCCGGTCGAAGCGCGCGACCGCGAATTCATGGAGCTGATTGCGCCGGCAGTCGGCGCTTCGGTGGCCTCGGTGCTGTACCGCCTGCGCCTGCAGCACGCGCTGGAAGAGACCCAGACCCTGAACGAAGAACTGCAGGTGCAGCAGGAAGAGCTGCGCACTGCCAACGAAGAACTCGAAGAGCAGTCGCGCGCCCTGGAAGAATCGCAGTCGGCGCTTGAGAACCAGCAGTCGGAACTGCGCGCCACCAACGACCAGCTGGCCGAGCAGGCGCTCAACCTCGACATGAAGAATGCGGCGCTCACCAAGGCCCAGGAGCAGCTGCGCGATCGCGCGCTGGAGCTGGAGCGCGCCAGCCGCTACAAGTCCGAGTTCCTCGCCAATATGTCGCACGAGCTGCGCACGCCGCTCAACAGCTCGCTGATCCTGGCCAAGCTCCTGTCCGACAACGCGGCCGGCAACCTGAACGACGAGCAGGTGCGCTTCGCCCAGACCATCTACTCGGCCGGCAACGACCTGCTACACCTGATCAACGACATCCTCGACATCTCGAAGGTCGAAGCCGGCAAGCTCGAACTGGTGCCGGAAGACGTGCCGCTGCGCCGCATGGTCGAAGGCATGGCCCGCACCTTCGAACCGCTGGCGCGCCAGAAGACCCTCGAGTTCAGCGTGACCGTGGAATCGAACGTGCCGGCGACGGTGGTCACCGACCGCCAGCGCGTCGAGCAGATCCTCAAGAACCTGATGTCGAACGCGGTGAAATTCACCGACGCCGGCGCTGTCGCCATGACGGTGTCGGTGACGCCCGAAGGCTGGGTGCAGTTCGCCGTGCGCGATTCCGGCATCGGCATCCCGCAGGAACAGCAGGACAAGATCTTCGACGCTTTCCACCAGGCCGACGGCACCACCAGCCGCCGCTTCGGCGGCACCGGCCTGGGGCTGTCGATCTCGCGCGACCTCACCAACCTGCTGGGCGGTAACCTGACGGTGGCCAGCGTCCCGGGGGAAGGCAGCCTGTTCACCCTGAGCCTGCCGCGCAACGGCACGGTCTCGGCCAGCCCGCCGCCACCGCCGCCGCAGGAATTGCAGTCCTTCCAGCCGGCCAAGGTGGCCCCGGTACAGCCGGCGGCCCTGGCCGATATCGAGCCTTCGGCCAGCTTCGCGGATGACCGCGAGCAGCCGGCCGAGGGCGCGCGCACCGTGCTGGTGGTCGAGGACGATCCCGAGTTCGCCCGCATCCTGTTCGACCTCGCGCACGAACTCGAGTACCGCTGCCTGGTGGCGCTGACCGCCGGCGAAGGCCTGGCCCTGGCCGCCGTTCACAAGCCGGACGCCGTGCTGCTCGACATCCGCCTGCCGGACGGCTCCGGCCTGTCGGTGCTGCAGCAGCTGAAGGACAACCCGGCCACCCGCCACATCCCGGTGCATATCGTGTCGAGCATCGAGAACGGCGGCGAAGCGCTGCACCTCGGTGCGATCGGCTATGCACTCAAACCGACTTCGCGCGAGCAGCTCGAAGAAGTATTCCGCAAGCTGCAGGAGAAGTCGGCCCAGAAGATCAAGCGCGTGCTGCTGGTCGAGGACGACGAGCGCCAGCGCGACAGCGTGGTGCAGCTGATTGCCGATGCCGACGTCGAGATCAATGCGGTCGGCACCGCCGGCGAAGCCCTGGCACTGCTGCACAAGCAGGTCTACGACTGCATGATCATCGACCTGAAGCTGCCCGACATGCAGGGCAGGGAGCTGCTCGAGCGCATGTCGCTTGAAGAACTGTGCTCGTTCCCGCCGGTGATCGTCTACACCGGCCGCAACCTGACGCGCGACGAAGAAGCCGAGCTGCTCAAGTATTCGCGTTCGATCATCATCAAGGGCGCACGCTCGCCCGAGCGCCTGCTGGACGAAGTCACGCTGTTCCTGCACAAGGTGGAGAGCGAGCTGTCGTCCGAGCGCCAGAGCATGCTGAAAACCGTGCGCGGGCGCGACCGCGTGTTCGAAGGCCGCACCATCCTGCTGGTCGACGACGACGTGCGTAACGTGTTCGCGCTCACCAGCGCGCTCGAATCGCGCGGCGCGAAGGTCGAAGTCGGCCGCAACGGTTTCGAAGCGATCGCCAGGCTCGATGAAGTAGCCGGTATTGACCTGGTGCTGATGGACGTGATGATGCCGGGGATGGACGGGCTGGAAGCGATGCGCCGCATCCGCGCCGACGGCCGCTTCGACCGCCTGCCGATGATCGCGATCACGGCCAAGGCCATGAAGGACGACCAGGAGCAGTGCCTGGCCGCCGGTGCGAATGATTACCTGGCCAAACCGATCGACCTGAGCCGCCTGTATTCGCTGCTGCGTGTCTGGATGCCGGCACTGGAACGCATGTGAGCACGCCCATGAGCACGCCGCACGCGAGCCCGCCGGACGATTTCGACATCGAGCTGAAGATGCTGGTGGAAGCGGTCTACCTGAAGTACAACTACGACTTCAGGGACTATACCGGCGCCTCGCAGAAGCGCCGCATCCTGGTGGCCATGCGCGACCTGGATTGCGCCACCGTCTCGGCCCTGCAGGCGAAGGTGATGCACGAGCCGGACGGCTTCGCCCAGCTGTTGCAATACCTGACGATTCCCGTGACCGAGATGTTCCGCGACCCGGAATACTGGAGCGCCATCCGCGCGCAAGTCGTGCCTTTCCTGAAGACCTACCCGTCGCTCAAGCTCTGGATCGCCGGCTGCAGCACCGGCGAAGAAGTGTATTCGCTGGCGATCCTGCTGCACGAAGAAGGTTTGCTCGAGCGCGCCATCATCTACGCCACCGACATCAACCCGGAATCGCTGGAAGCGGCGCGGCGCGGGGTGTATGCGCTGGAGCGCATGCGCCTGTATACCGAGAACTACCAGAAGGCGGGCGGCAAGGGCGCCTTCTCCGATTACTACACGGCGGCCTACGACGGCGCCCTGTTCGACCGCGCCCTGGTCGAAAACGTGACCTTCGCCGACCACAGCCTGGCCACCGACAGCGTGTTCTCGGAAACCCACTTCGTCAGCTGCCGCAACGTGCTGATCTACTTTAACCGCCGCCTGCAGGACCGCGTGCTCGGCCTGTTCCACGAGTCGCTGTGCTACCGCGGCTTCCTCGGCCTGGGCAGCAAGGAAAGCATCGATTTCTCGGCCTACGCCGACCGTTTCGACGTGCTTGCCAAGCGCGAGCGCCTGTTCCGCAAGGGGACCACGTGACCGTGCAGGCTAAACTGCCGGAGGAAGCGAGCGCCATGCTGGCCGGGCGCCGCATCGAGCTGGTGGTCATCGGCGGTTCGGCCGGCGGCGTCGATGCGCTGGTCGGGCTGCTGCCCGCGCTGCCCGCCAGCTTCCGTTCGGCCGTCGTGTGCATCCTGCACGTGCCGGCCGACCGCGAGAGCCGGCTGGCCGAGCTGTTCGAATCGCGCGCCGTTTTGCCTGCGCGCGAAGCGCGCGACAAGGAATCGATCGAACCCGGCGTCATCTATTTTGCCGGTTCGGGCTATCATCTGTCGGTCGAACGAGACCGGACCTTTTCCCTGAGCTGCGAGCCGCCGGTGCAGTTCGCGCGCCCGGCGATCGACCTGCTGATGGAGTCCGCCGCCGATGCCTATGGCCCGGCGCTGGCCGGCATCCTGCTTACCGGCGCCAACCACGATGGCGCCGACGGCATGTGCCGCATCGGCGAGCGCGGCGGGCTGACGGTGGTGCAGGATCCGGGCGAAGCGCAGGCCAGCGCCATGCCGATCGAGGCCATCCGCCGCTGCGCGCCCCATCTCGTGCTGCCCCTGTCCGGTATCCGGGCACTGCTTCCCCTGCTGGAGACCCCATGAGCGTCCAAGAACCAAGCAAACTCCTGATCGTCGACGACCTGCCGGAAAACCTGCGCGCGCTCGACGCGCTGATCCGCGGCGAAGACCGCCTGGTGTTCCAGGCCTCGAGCGGCGAAGCGGCGCTCACCCTGATGCTCGAGCACGAATTCGCGCTCGCCATCCTCGACGTGCAGATGCCGGGCATGGACGGTTTCGAGCTGGCGGAACTGATGCGCGGTACCGAACGCACCCGCAATATCCCGATCGTGTTCGTCTCGGCCGCCGGGCGCGAACTGAATTACGCCTTCAAGGGCTATGAAACCGGCGCGGTGGATTTCCTGTACAAGCCGCTCGATCCGGACGCGGTGCGCAGCAAGGTGAACGTGTTCGTCACGCTCGACCAGCAGCGCCGCGAAATGCGGCGCCAGATGGCCGCACTGGAACGCAGCCGCCAGGAGCAGGAAACCCTGCTGCGCGAGCTGAACCAGACCCAGGAAGAGCTCCAGCGCTCGCTGCGCATGCGCGACGAATTCATGTCGCTGGTCGCGCACGAGCTGCGCACGCCGCTCAATACCCTGTTCCTGGAAGCGCAGATGCGCAGCCTGCAGCTCAAGCGCGGCACCCTGGCCACCATCGGGCCGGAGCAGTTCGACGCCATGATCAAGCGCGACGAGCGCCAGATCAAGGCCATGATCCGCCTGATCGACGACATGCTCGACGTCTCGCGCATGCGCAGCGGCCAGCTCTCGATCCGCCCCAACCAGGTGGAGCTCATGAATTTGCTGGAGCGGATCGTCAGTGATTTGTCGCTGCAGGCCGCCGCCACCGGCAGCTCGTTGTCGCTGCGCGAACACCATCCGGTGCAGGGCTGCTGGGACGAGTTCCGCATCGAGCAGGTGGTGGTGAATTTGCTGACCAACGCGATGCGCTACGGCGGCGGCGGGCCGGTCGAGGTCAGCGTGCAGTACAGCGGCGACGTGGTGCGCATCGACGTGCGCGACGAAGGCAAGGGCATTTCGCCGGGCGATATCGAGCGCATCTTCGAGCCGTATGAGCGCGGCGCCCGCAACGGCGAACCGAAGGGCCTGGGCCTGGGGCTATACATCTCGCGCCAGCTCGCGATGTCGCATGGGGGCGAATTGCGCGTGACGAGCAAGCCGGGAGAGGGCTCGACGTTTACGCTGGTGCTGCCTTGTTGCGAGCAGACGGTGGCGGCGACCGCGACGCTTGAATAGCCGCAACGAACAATGGCGGCAACCGCGAACGCTTGAATAGCCGGAGACCGTAGCGTGGGCAGATTCTGCCCACGCGTTCAAATCACGGGTGAGCTGACGCTGCGGCTGATCAAGCGCTGGTTGAACGCGTGGGCAAGGAACTTGCCCACCCTACGATGCACGACGGATCGCACTAACGAAGCACCGGTTGCACACCGCTATCAATTCGTCCACACTGCACGTCAATGCCGGTTCGCCGGCATTATTCGTTTCCCCACGAATGCATCAAACCCTTCTCGATAGTCAAAACCTATAACTAGTATCGTATCAATCAATTTCACAAAAGACGGCCAGAGCAGTAAACTGGTGTCCATCAACTTTCAACCTCAACAGGAAATTACATGTCCCTTATCAATACCCAGATCAAACCATTCAAGGCAACCGCTTTCTCGAACGGCAAGTTCATCGACCTGACCGAAGAAAACTTCAAGGGCCACTGGTCGGTCCTCATGTTTTATCCGGCCGACTTCACCTTCGTTTGCCCGACGGAACTGGAAGACCTGGCCGCATTCCAGCCTGAATTCAAGGATATGGGCGTGAACGTCTACGGCGTGTCGACCGACAGCCACTTCGCGCACAAGGCATGGCACGACACCTCGGAAGCCATCAAGAAGGTCAACTACCCGCTGATCGGCGACCCGACCGGCACCCTGTCGCGCAATTTCGAAGTCATGATCGAAGAAGAAGGCATGGCACTGCGCGGTACCTTCGTGATCAATCCGGAAGGCCAGATCAAGGTCATGGAAGTGCATGACAACGGCATCGGCCGCGACGCATCGGAACTGATGCGCAAGGTGAAAGCTGCCCAATACGTCGCATCGCACCCGGGCGAAGTGTGCCCTGCGAAGTGGACCGAAGGCGCCGAAACCCTGACCCCGTCGCTGGACCTGGTCGGCAAGATCTAAGCTGGCAAGCTGGTAGTACCCTGCCGGGCCGCCGTGGCGGCCCGGTGCTTTTCTGGTCTAGTTAAACCCATTCAAGGAAAATATCATGCTGGACGCAACCCTCAAGAAGCAGTTGCAGGCCTATCTGGAAAAAGTGGTGCAGCCGATTGAGCTCGTTGCATCGCTGGATGATTCGCCGAAAGCGCGCGAAATGGATGAACTGCTGCGCGAAATTGCCGAGTTGAGCAACAAGATCACCGTTCGTCAGAGCGATGATGCAAACGAGCGCAAGCCCTCGTTTGCCATCAACCGTGTCGGCACCGATATCGGCGTGCGTTTCGCCGGCATCCCGCTCGGCCACGAATTCAGCTCGCTGGTGCTGGCGCTGCTGCAGGTGGGCGGCCACCCGATCAAGCTGGACGCCGCCGTCATCGACCAGATCAAGAACCTCGAAGGCGACTACGTCTTCGAAACCTTCATCTCGCTGAGCTGCCATAACTGCCCGGAAGTCGTGCAGGCGCTCAACTCGATGGCGGTAATTAACCCACGCATCAAGGTCGTCGCCATCGATGGCGGTGTGTTCAAGAGCGAAGTCGACGCGCGCCAGATCATGGCGGTACCGATGATGTTCCTGAACGGCCAGCACTTTGGCCAGGGCCGCACCAGCGTGGAAGAAATCCTGGCCAAGATCGACACCAAGGCCGGCGCGCGCAAGGCGGAAGAACTGAACAAGAAAGACCCGTTCGACGTGCTGATCGTCGGCGGCGGTCCTGCCGGCGCGGCCGCGGCGATCTATGCCGCCCGCAAGGGCATCCGTACCGGCGTGCTGTCGGACCGCTTCGGCGGCCAGGTGCTGGACACGCTGGCCATCGAGAACTTCGTCTCGATGAAGGAAACCGACGGCCCGAAATTCGCCGTGGCCCTGGAAGAGCACGTCAAGCACTACGAAGTCGACATCATGAATACCCAGCGTGCCAGCAAGCTGGTCGGGGGCAAGCTGATCGAAGTGCATACCGAAAGCGGCGCGGTGCTGCAGTCGAAATCGGTGATCATCGCCACCGGCGCCCGCTGGCGCGAAATCAACGTGCCGGGCGAGAAGGAATACCGCAACCATGGCGTGGCTTACTGCCCGCACTGCGACGGCCCGCTGTTCAAGGGCAAGCGCGTGGCCGTGATCGGCGGCGGCAACTCGGGTGTGGAAGCGGCGATCGACCTGGCGGGTATTGTCAAGGAAGTGACCCTGATCGAATTCGGCGCCGAGCTGCGTGCCGATGCCGTCCTGCAGCGCAAGTTGTACTCGCTGAAGAACGTTACCGTGATCAAGTCTGCCCAGACCACTGAAGTGCATGGCGACGGCAAGATCGTCAACGGCCTGAGCTACAAGGACCGCAACAGCGGCGAAGTCAAACGCATTGACCTGGAAGGCGTGTTCGTGCAGATCGGCCTGGTGCCGAACGCCGAATGGCTGAAAGGCACGATGGAGCTGTCGGCCCACGGCGAAATCGAAGTCGACGTGCGCGGCATGACCTCGATCCCGGGCGTGTTCGCAGCCGGCGACGTCACCACGGTGCCGTTCAAGCAGATCGTGATCGCGGTGGGCGAGGGTGCGAAAGCATCGCTGGCAGCCTTCGATTACCTGATGCGCCAGCCGGTGGAAGAAGAAACCCAGGAAGCCAAGGCAGCCTGAGGATGGGGCGGGCCCGCCGGGCCCGTTCTTTCATCAAATAGAAACGCCATCCCTGTCGCCGGGGATGGCGTTCTTGTTTCGACGGTCGGTCCGGCGCGGCGTACCGCGCCGGTCGCTCAGTGGAAGGCCACCAGCAAGGCGCCGGTCAGTGCTTCGGTTTCGAGCAGCAGCCACGTGGCCGCACTGGCCAGGGCCAGGTGGACTGCGGTCCAGGTCATTGGGTGGTGGCGCGCCATGTTGGTTCTCCTGAGCGATTGAATTCGTAGTGCCAATGGAGTCATCTTACATTCCTACCCCGGCAGTAACTATCGGTCAAAACTCCGTGGACTTGTAGGAATAAACCTTGTGACATTTCCACCACGTCGAAAAGTTGAGTTCCTACGGGAGAGCTAGGCTGAGTCCTATAGTGAGTGGCAGGTGGCCGGCATAAAGTCGGTATCACCATGACAAGACACGAACCCAAGCTCCTGCACCGCGGCCTGATGGCCGTGCGCCGCAACACCATCCGCCGCCTGCTGCGTTCGACCTTCGGGATCGAGCAGCTGCGCGAAGGCCAGCAACTGATTATCGACAGCGTCCTCGACGGAAAGGACACCCTGGCCATCATGCCTACCGGTGGCGGCAAATCGCTGTGCTACCAGATCCCTGCCAAGATGCTCGAAGGGATCACGATCGTCGTGTCGCCCCTGATTTCGCTGATGAAGGACCAGCTCGAGAAGCTGGAAGAACTCGGCATCCGCTCGGTCCAGGTCAACAGCACCCTGAACGCGGAAGAAGCCGCCGCGGCGCTCGAGGCGATTGCCACCGAATCCTGCGAAATCGTGTTCTGCACCCCCGAACGCCTGGTCTCGCCCGAATTCATCGAGCTGCTCAAGGCGGTCACGCTGGACATCGTCGTCATCGACGAAGCCCACTGCATCTCGCAATGGGGCCATGATTTCCGCACCGCCTACATCGGCCTGGCCGCCGCCATCGACGCCCTCGGCAAGCCGCCGGTACTGGCGCTGACCGCCACCGCCACCGATGACGTGATCACCGACATCAGCAAGCAGCTGGGTCGCAAGATGAACGTGATTAACACGGGCATCTACCGGCCGAACCTGCACTACAGCGTGGTGCAGGTGACGAACATGCAGGAAAAATTTGCCCAGGCACTCCGACTGGTGCAGGAAAGCGAGGGCGTCGGCATCGTGTATGCCGCCACCGTCAAGGTAGCCGAAGAAATGCTGGCGGTGCTCGAAGAGGCCGGCGAATCGGTCACCATCTACCATGGCAAGCTGCCGGCCGGGGAACGCAAGCTGAACCAGGACATGTTCATGAACGGCGAGCGCCGCGTCATGATTGCCACCAATGCATTCGGCATGGGAATCGACAAGAGCGATACCCGCTTCGTGATCCACCTGCAGATCCCGGCCAACCTCGAATCCTATTACCAGGAGTCGGGCCGCGCCGGCCGCGACGGGCTGGACGCGCAGTGCACGCTGCTGTTCCTGCAGGACGACAAGCGCATCCAGCAGTTCTTCCTGGTCAAGCACTACCCGGCTGCGGCCGAGCTGCAAACGGTGTACACGGTGGCGCGCGAGCTGGCCGAGGAAGGGCCGCTCAGCTGCGAGCGCCTGGAAACCGCGCTGGAAGAAGCGGGCGAAGCCAAGCTCAAGGTCTGCCTCAAGCTGCTCAAGGACGGCAAGCTGCTGCGCCAGAACCGCAAGCTCGAATTCCTGGTGTCGAACAAGGAGCCGGCGCCGGGCGTGTTCGAGCGCCTGGCCGAGGTGTATGTGCAGAAATCCGAACGGGACCGCGAGGCGCTGAATCAGATGGTAGGCTATGCGGTGAGCGGCTTTTGCCGCTGGAAGCTGCTGCTGGACTATTTCAGCGACGAAGTCGACGGCTTCGAGAAGTGCTGCAAATGCGACAATTGCCTGAACCCGCCGGCCCAGTCGCTGACTGAAGGCATCGAGATCCGCGATGACGAATTCGACCGCGAACCGGCGCCCGCACCAAGCGGCCCGCAGTACGAAGTCGGCGGCCGCGCAAAGGCAGCGAAATATGGCGAGGGCACGGTGCTTGCCGTCGCCGGCGACCAGGTGACCCTGGTCTTCCCGGGCCAGGATGAGCCGCATACCTTCATGGCGCAGTTCCTGGAGCCGGTCCAGCCGCTGCAGTCGCTAGCACCGGCCTGAGCCAGAAAGGACCGCATGGGAGACATGGTAGTTGTCCGCAAGGAGGGGCTGTATTGCGTGCCCGGCCAGTTTTATATCGATCCCTGGCGCCCGGTGGACCGGGCCGTGATCACGCACGCCCACGGCGACCATGCGCGGGTTGGCCACGGCCACTATCTGTCGACGTCGTCGGGCGTGAACGTGCTCAAGTCGCGCCTGGGCAGCGACATCAACATCGACGGCATCGAATACGGCGAGACGGTCACGCATAACGGTGTCGCCATCTCGCTGCACCCGGCTGGCCACGTGCTCGGCTCGGCCCAGGTGCGCATGGAATGCGGCGGCGAAGTCTGGGTCGCCTCGGGCGACTACAAGGTGGAACCCGACAAGACCTGCGCGCCTTTCGAGCCGGTGGTCTGCGATACCTTCATTACCGAATCGACCTTCGGACTGCCGATCTACCGCTGGGAGCCCGAGCAGCAGACCATCGACGAGATCAACGCATGGTGGCGCAAGAATGCCGACGAAGGCCGCTGCAGCGTGGTGTTTGCCTACGCCTTCGGCAAGGCCCAGCGCATCCTGTCGCGCCTCGACCCGTCCATTGGCCCGATCGTCTGCCACGGCGCGGTGGAGCCGCTGAACAGCGTCTACCGCGCGGGCGGCGTTGCACTGCCCGATACCGTCATGGTCAGCGAGATCGAGAAGGTGGCGCTGCGGCGCGCCATCGTGATTGCGCCACCCTCGGCCGGCGGCTCGCCCTGGATGAAGCGATTCGGCGACTACAGCGACTCGTTTGCGAGCGGCTGGATGCTGCTGCGCGGCGCGCGGCGCCGCCGTGGCGTCGACCGCGGCTTCGTGCTGTCCGACCATGCCGACTGGCCCGGCCTGATGAGCGCCATCAAGGCCACCGAGGCCGAACGCGTCATCGTCACCCACGGCTCGATCCCGACCATGGTGCGCTGGCTGTGCCAGAACGGGCTCGATGCCAAGGGTTTTGACACGGAATACGGCGACGAGGAAGAAGACGAATCGGCGCCGCCGGGCGTTGAGGCGGCCGCGGAGGCGAAAGCGGGAGGCGAGGCCGAAGCGCCTGCGGGAGCAGAAGCGGGAGAAGCAGATGCGTGAATTCGCCCGCCTGTACGCCGAACTCGACGAAACCACCTCCACTACCCGCAAGCTCGACGCCCTGCAGCAGTATTTTTCCAGCGCCGCCCCCGAAAACGCGGCCTGGGCCGTTTACTTCCTGGCCGGCGGCAAGCCGCGCCAGGCGGTGCCGACCAAGCTGCTGCGCCAGTACGCGATCGAATACGCGGCGCTGGACGACTGGCTGTTCGACGAGTCCTACCATGCCGTCGGCGACATGGCCGAAACCATCGCCCACATCCTGCCGCCGCCCACCCGGCAGAGCAGCATCGGCCTGGCGCAGTGGATGGAAGAACGCATCGGCCCCCTGCGCGGCGCCGACCCCGGCACCATCCGCGAGGCGCTGTTCGCTACCTGGGATGAACTCGACTGGCGGGAACGCTTCCTGTTCGTCAAACTGATCGGCGGCGGCTTCCGGGTCGGCGTCTCGCGCCTGCTGGTCACGCGCGCACTGGCGGCGATTGCCGCCGTCGACAGCAAGCTGATCGCCCAGCGCTTGATGGGCTGGACCGACAATTCGGTGCGTCCCACGGCCACCAGCTTCCTGCAGCTGATCGCGGCGCAATCCGACGAAGAGCACAAGCTGCGCGGCGGCCAGCCCTATCCGTTCTTCCTGGCCCACCAGTTGCAGGGCGACCCTGCTGCCTTAGGCGAAGTCGACGACTGGCAGGTGGAATGGAAATACGACGGCATCCGCGCCCAGCTGGTGCGGCGCGGTGGCCAGAACTACCTGTGGTCGCGCGGCGAAGACCTGATTACCGAGCGGTTTCCCGAACTGGCGGCCGTGCGCATCCCGGAAGGCACGGTGCTGGATGGCGAAGTGCTGATCTGGCAGCCCGGCTGCGACGCCCCGGCGCCGTTTGCCGACCTGCAGAAGCGCATCGGCCGCAAGACCTTGAGCGCCAAACTGCTGGGCGAACTGCCGGCGGTGCTGTGCTGCTACGATCTGCTGGAGTTCGGAGGCGTCGACCTGCGCGCGCTGCCCCAGCATGAACGGCGCGCCCTGATGGAAACCGAAGTCGTGGCCGCGGCGTCGCCGCAGCTGCGACCCTCGCCCATCGTCAAGGCCGACAGCTGGGCCGAGCTGGCGACCTTGCGCGAGGAGTCGCGCCAGCGCGGCGTCGAGGGCATGATGGTCAAGGCACGCAGCGCCCAGTATGGCGTGGGCCGCACGAAGGATGTCGGCACCTGGTGGAAGTGGAAGGTCGACCCCTATACGGTGGACGCGGTGCTGATCTACGCGCAAGCCGGCAGCGGACGGCGCGCTTCGTTATATACCGACTATACATTCGCGGTGTGGGACGGCGAAGGCGAGGAGCGCAAGCTGGTGCCCTTCGCGAAAGCCTATTCCGGCCTGACCGATGCCGAGATCGCGCAGGTCGACAATGCCGTGCGCAAGACCACGATCGAGAAATTCGGGCCGGTGCGCTCGGTGAAACCGACCATGGTGTTCGAGCTCGGCTTCGAAGGCATCGCGCTGTCCACCCGCCACAAGGCCGGCATCGCGGTGCGCTTCCCGCGCATTTTGCGCCGGCGCCAGGACAAGCCGGTCGACGAGGCCGACACGCTCGATACCCTGAAAGGCCTGCTGGCCGCGGCCGGGGCTTGAGCCCTAATGCCGATCACCTAAGAGCCGCCGGTTACTAGTAGGGTGGGCAATTCGTAGATCAGGGCATTGCCCTGATCTACCTTGCCCACGCGTTCAAACTACGGTGCTGCAGCCCGTGCGCCGGCTCATATTGCAACTATCACCGCGTGGGGTAACCGGGGCCAGTGGCCCGGGTTACAAGCCGCCCACCCTACGGTTCTCACTGATTGACTGGCATTGGGGCTTGAGCCCCTCAGTGCAGGCGGCTGCGCTTGTTGAGGTACATCTGCTCGTCGGCCTGCAGCACATAGTCTCCCAGCGTCTCCCGGCCGAGCGGGTCGCACTGCACCAGCCCAGTGCTGATGGACACGGTGTAGGGCCGTTCCTGCATCAGGTTGAATGCCTGCAGGTTGGCCGAGACGCGCGCGCGGATCACCTCCGGCTGTTCGTCGTCCAGGGTATAGGCGACGAATTCGTCCCCGCCAAGGCGCGACACCACATCGGCCTCGCGAAACGAATGGCGCAGCACGAAGGCCGCATCGCGGATCAGGGCGTCGCCGGCATCGTGGCCGAGCTGGTCGTTGACCCGCTTCAGGCCATCGATGTCAGCGAAGATCACGGCGCTGCGTGTGCGCTTGCGCCGCGACACCTTGAAGATCCGTTCCGCCTCCACGAAGAAACCGCGCCGGTTGTACAGGCCGGTCAGTACGTCGGTGAGCGACAACAGGTGCATCTCGGTTTCTGTTTCGTCGCGCCGCGCCAGCTCGGCCGCATGGGCCAGGGATGCCGTGGCGATATGTTCGCGCTGGTCACCCACCAGCTGCTCCAGCGCGCGGCGCGCATCGATCTTGCCCAGTGCTGCAGTGGCCAGTTCCAGCAGCAGCGACATGCTCGCCCCATACCTGTCCTGCGTGGTGGCATCGAGGTCGCGGTCCCATGCGACGACGAGGGCGGCCACCGCGGCATGCACTGGAACCCCAAGGGCGAGCATGCGCGGACCGACCTGCCGCCAGTGCGTGTCGCGGGTAACACTATCCCCCTTCGAGGGCAGGACGGTGGAAAGCTGCGCCATCCCGGCCACGTACATCGGATGGTCATTACCGGCGGGATGGTCCTTACCCTGCCTGTCAAAGCCGATGAGTTCCAGCCGTGCGCCACGCAGGAGCAGCAGGGCGGATTCGGGATGGGTCATGTCTGCCAGGGCATGACCGACCAGCCTGAGCGAGCTGCCGGCCTCGTCTGTCTGGAACAGTTCGCGCGACAGTGTCAGCAGCATGCGCAATTCCGGTGCGGCGAGCTGGGGCGTCCTGAAAAGCTTGTGGCTCATGTTTCCTGTGCCTCCATTGGCGTTGGAACGTGACGCTTGCAGGCGAGCCCGCCACCGGCCGCCAGGCTAGTCGTCGGCAGGGCAAGACGTGAGGGGGCTGATTGCCTCCGACCTGAGTTGATCCGCACTAGGCATGCGGCGCGCAGCAGGGCGGTCAAGCACGCGCTCGATGACTGCCGCCGGGACATCGTGATGCTCCATGTAGTGACGTGCAACCGACCGGTCACGAACGGCCATGATATTGACACCGCGCGCGACTGCGTTCGCTGTATCGTTATCGATTCGCTTTTGGCGTTGGGTCATTTTCGAGGGTCTCAACCACGACCGAAGCAAACAGGCCGGGTTTGTCATTATAAAGAGACGACATTACTCTCATTACCCCGGGTCATCAGACTATATTTTTCTGAAATGTCGTGTGTTAATTTTCCTGACGCAATGCGCCGGACTCCGATGCGACTGCGGGGCCTGCCTGCATGCGGTCGCCTGCGCCGTCCGTCGCTGCCATCTGCTAGACTCGGCCGGCATCCGGCGCCGCCTCCACGGGCGACGACAGGTGCGCAGCCAGCCGCGGAAACGCGGCATTTTCGAGCGAACCGGGCATGAACCGACACCTTTTCCGCAGCAGGACCAGATGCATGACCGCACGGCAGTACCGGCCGGCCGCGCTCGCGGGTGCATGAGCGGCCCGACCCCAACCGTCGTCAAGGACTGGTTCGCCGCGCGCGGCTGGAAGGTCTTCCCGTTCCAGCGCGCGGTCTGGAAGGCGGCGCTGGCCGGGCAATCCGGCCTGCTGCACGCGAACACCGGCGCCGGCAAGACTTTCGCCGTCTGGTTCGCGGCCCTGCAGCGCGGCTCGCTCGCCAAAGGCAGGAAGGCAAGCGGCCTGCGGGTATTGTGGATCACGCCGATGCGCGCGCTCGCGGCCGATACCCAGCGCGCGCTGGAACAGTCGGCGGCGGAGCTGGCGCCCACCTGGACCATCGGCGCGCGCACCGGCGACACCGGCTCAAGCGAACGCGCGCGCCAGACGCGGAGCATGCCGTCCACGCTGGTCACCACGCCCGAAAGCCTGTCCCTGATGCTCAGCCATGCAGCCGCCGCCGAGCAGTTCAGGCACCTCGACATGATCGTCATCGACGAATGGCACGAACTGATGGGCAGCAAGCGCGGCGTGCAGGTGCAGCTGGCGCTGGCGCGGCTGCGCCATTGGCGCCCGGAACTGCTGGTCTGGGGCGTTTCGGCCACCATGGGCAACCTCGACCTGGCGCGCCAGGTGCTGCTCGGCGGCGACGAAGGCGTACTGGTCGAGGGCGACATGCGCAAGCAGATCCAGGTCGACTGCCTGATTCCCGAAAACGTCGCACGCTTCCCCTGGGGCGGGCACATGGGCCTGCAGATGCTGCAGCCGGTGATCGACGAGATCGAACACTACAACGCGACCCTGGTGTTCACCAATACCCGGGCCCAGTCCGAGATCTGGTACCAGAACATCCTGGAAGCGCGGCCCGACTGGGCCGGCGTGATCGCGCTGCACCACGGCTCGCTGGATCGCGAGGTGCGCGAATGGGTAGAGCAGGGGCTCAAGAAGGGTGAGCTGAAGGCCGTGATCTGCACCGCCAGCCTGGACCTGGGGGTGGACTTCTTGCCGGTCGAGCGGGTGCTGCAGATCGGCAGCGCCAAGGGCATTGCGCGCCTGCTGCAGCGCGCCGGCCGCAGCGGGCACGCGCCGGGGCGCATCTCGCGCCTTACCCTGGTGCCGACGAATAGCCTGGAACTGCTGGAGGCGGCCGGCGCCAAGAAGGCAGTGGCGGCGCGCCGCATCGAAGGCCGCTATGTGCCGAACAAACCCTTCGACGTGCTGGTGCAGCATCTGGTCACGGTGGCGTTGGGCGGCGGCTTCGTGTCGAAAGACCTGTACGAGGAAGTCAAGCAGGCCTGGTCTTACCGCAATCTGGACGAGGAAGAATGGCAGTGGGCGCTGGATTTCGTTGCGCGCGGCGGCCAGAGCCTGACGGTGTACCCGGAATACCGCCGCGTGCTGCCGGACGAAGAGGGCGTCTACCGGGTGCCCGACAGCGCCATCGGGCGGCGCCACCGCATGGGCATCGGCACCATCGTATCGGATGCGTCGATCTCGGTGAAATACATGAGCGGGGGCCGCATCGGCAGCGTCGAGGAATCCTTCATCTCGCGGATGAAGCAGGGCGACCATTTTTTGTTCGGCGGGCGCATCCTGGAATTCATCCGCGTGCACGAGATGACGGCTTTCGTCAAGCGCGCCACCGGCAGCCGCGGGGCGATCGCGCGCTGGGGCGGGGCCAAGATGCCGATGTCGTCGGAACTGGCGAATGCGGCGCTCGAGGAACTGCGGCTGGCCTCCCAGGGCATCTACGACAGTCCCGAGATGGAATCGATCCGCCCGCTGATCGAGATCCAGTGCCGCTGGTCCGCGCTGCCCACCAACGAGACCCTGGTGCTGGAGCACATGAAGAGCCGCGAAGGCTACCACCTGTTCGTGTACCCGTTCGCGGGGCGCTCGGTGCACATGGGCCTGGCCTCGCTGTTCGCCTGGCGGGTCGGGCGCATGCAGCCCTCGACCTTTTCGATCGCAATCAACGATTACGGCTTCGAGCTCATGAGCCCGGAGCCGGTCGACTGGCCGGGCATTTTCGGGGCGGATGCGGGCGCCGGGGTAGACTTGTTTTCGACCGACTGCCTGCTCGAGGACGTACTGGGCAGCCTGAACGCGACCCAGTTGTCGCAACAGCGCTTCCGCGAAGTGGCGCGCATCGCCGGCCTGATTTTCCAGGGCTATCCGGGCCAGCCGAAGTCGAACCGCCAGCTGCAGGCGTCGTCGTCCCTGTTCTTCGAGGTCTTCCGCAAGCACGACTCCGGCAACCTGCTGCTCACGCAGGCCCAGCGCGAGGTGCTGGAGCAGGAGCTGGAACTGACCCGCCTGCGCGAGACCCTGGTCGAGTTGCACGGGCGCCGCGTCGCCTACCGCGAGGTGAAGCGCGCCACGCCCTTCGGCTTCGCGCTGATGGTCGAGCGCTTCCGCGAAAAAGTCAGCACCGAAAAGCTGTCCGACCGCGTCTCGCGCATGGTGCGCGAACTGGAAAAGGCGGCCGCGGTATGAACACAAGCACAGGCGCCAGCACGGGCACCAGCAGCCTGGCGGTGCGCATCGGCGGCGAAACGATGCTGCTGCTGCCCGAGAAAGCGCTGTACTGGCCGGCCGAGAAAATGCTGGTCATCGCCGATATCCACTTCGGGAAGGCAGCCGCCTTCCGCGCGCTCGGGGTGCCGGTGCCGCGCGGGACCACCACCGAGAACCTGGCCGGGCTGGATGCCCTGGTCGATGCGCACGGGGCGCGCCAGGTCGTTTTCCTGGGCGACTTCCTGCATGCGCGCGCGGCCCACGCCAGCGCCACCCAGCAGGCGATGCTGGCCTGGCGCGACCGCCGCCGCGAGCTGGAACTCATCCTCGTACGCGGCAACCACGACCGCCATGCGGGCGATCCGGCCGGGGCGCTCGGGATCGAACTGGTGGACGAGCCGCACGCGCTGGGGCCCTTCGCCTTTTGCCACCACCCCGACCTGGATACCGCGGGCTATGCGCTGGCAGGCCACATCCACCCGGTCTATATGCTGGCAACCCGCTTCGATGCATTGCGCCTGCCGTGCTTCGTGGTCGGGCGCGAGCGCATGATCCTGCCTTCGTTCGGTTCCTTCACGGGTGGCCATGCGATCCGTCCCGAAGCGGGGGATACCATTTACGTCACCTCCGGCGACGCCGTTCACTGCGTTCGTTAGCGTACTGACTGCTGTTGGGCTAAAGCGTAAGTTCCATCAAGAACAAGACGTACTGACGCACCAGCCTGTGCCGCATTCATACCCGGAGGGAAAACCATGAAATTCCGTAACCTGCTACAAGCCGTCTTCGCCACCGCCGTGGCCTTTGGCCCGGTGGCCCTTGGCGGCGCTGCCGTCCATGCCCAGCAATACCAGGAACGCGATGCCCGCGACAGCCGCGCCTACGGCCCGGTCATCAACGGCTTCAACGTGGAAGAAGTCCGCCGCCTGACGCCGGGCGTCGATCTGCATTTCGACCTGTACGGCAGCCCGGGCGGCAACGCCACGCTGCGCATCGACGGCGCCACGCGCAACCTGAACCTGACCGAAGTCGAGCCGGGCCAGTATACCGGCACCTATACCATCGGTACCCGCGACCGCATCGTGGCCAGTAGCGGCGTGACCGCGAACCTGCGCCTGGGCAACCAGGTTGCTACCAGCCTGCTGAGCGAATCGGTGCTGGCCTCGAACGTCCAGCGCGGCGACCGCCGCGGCCAGCTGGCGTCGAACCTGGTGATCCAGCGCTTCGACGTGCAGGGCGCGCCGGACCTCGGCCCGGGCAACGAGCTGCGCTTCAGGGTGGTCGGCACCCCCGGCGCGCGCGTCGAAGTGGCGATCGCCGGAACCCGCGGCGTGTTCTTCCTGCCGGAAGTGCGTCCGGGCGAATACGAAGCCATCTACACGGTGCGTAACCGCGATGCCGTCACCCCAAGCAGCCGCGTGACCGCCACCATCCGCGCCAACGGCCGCTATACGACCTCGGTGCTGGCCCGCCCGCTGATGGCCGCTGCTCCCGCAGACCAGCCGCGTGTGGCGCGTTACTGCACCAACTGCGCCACCGTGGAAGCGGTGAACGTGATCGAAGTGTCGGGTAACGGCAACTACCTTGGCACCGTCGGCGGCGCCGTGGTCGGCGGCCTGCTCGGCAACCAGGTCGGTAGCGGCAGCGGCCGTACGGCTGCTTCGGTGGCCGGCGCAGTAGCGGGCGGCCTTGCCGGCCGCAACATCCAGCGCAACATGAACAAGGACCAGCGCTATGAAGTGGTGGTGCGCTATGCCAACGGCGGCACGCAGACCCTGCAGTACGAGAACGACCCGGGCTTCCGCCAGGGCGACCGCGTGCGCGTGAACAATGGCGTGCTGGCGCGGGACCAGTAAGACCTAGGGTGGGCGACTTGTGATCTGGTCCACTGGACCAGATCACCCCGCGCGTTCAATCGGGGCCAGAGAAGCCAGTTTGTTCGCCTCTGAGCGATTGATATTTGAACGCGCGGGCGGGAAGACCCGCCCACCCTACGAAAAACAAAGGCCGGTTCCGAGATGGAAGCCGGCCTTTTCTTATACAGGACGTTTTTAAGCAGTCGCCAGCACCTGGCTATCCCCCGCCTGGTCGAGCTCGGCCTTCTTGGCCGCGCCCTTGGTGCGCGAACGCGATGGCGGCAGGCGGCGCAGGGTCTTGAGCGCATCGGCATCCTTGATGCCGATGGTGCGCTGGTCGACGGTGATCAGGCCGATTTCGTTGAAGGCCGACAGCGTGCGGCTGACCGTCTCCAGGGTCAGGCCCAGGTAGCTGCCGATCTCGTGGCGGGTCATGCGCAGGTTGAACAGCTTGCTCGAATAGCCCATCGCGGCGAAGCGGTCGGCCAGCGAGACCAGGAAGCGCGCCACCCGGGCTTCGGCCGACAGGGCGCCGAGCATGCCGATCATGGTTTGCTCGCGCACCAGCTCGCGGCTCATGACGCCGTACATCATGTTCTCGAGCTCTGCGTGCACGCGGCCGAGGGCGGTGAGTTTCTTGAATGGCAGCAGGATCAGGTCGCAGTCCGACAGTGCCACGGCCTCGGAGGCGTAGTGGCGGGTGTGGATGCCGTCGACGCCGAGCATGTCGCCCTTCATCGGGAAGCTGAGCACCTGCTCGTTGCCGAACTCGTCGATGAGCACGGTCTTGAGGAAGCCCGAGTTGACGATGTACAGGGTGTCGAAGGCCTGGCCGATGGTATGGACGCGCTGGCCGGTCTTGAATTGCACGTGCTGGAACAGCAGTTCTTCCGAGGTAACCGACACGCTGGCAGGGATGCGCAGCAGGTCGCAGACTTCCTTGAGATTGGACCAGAGACGGCCCTGGCGCTGGCGGCCAGCTTCCATGGGCGAATGCAGGGTAGGCGTGTTGACGTTGCGTTGTTCTGACGTTGGCTGGGACTGCATGCTCATCTCCAGGTAGAAAATCTTGGGTTTCAGGCGGCGACCACGGGGCGGAGACCCAACCGGCGCTGTAGAGGCGGACCTCGCCGCAGGCTGGCTCACGCTGGGACTTGGATCGCAAGCAAGTCGAAACGTTGAATTCAGTATGCCAACACGAGTCCGGCACGGATATCAGCGGCTACTGAATATGTAGGTAGGACGCATTACGCGCCTGTAGGAATCGTCTGACGCTCGACAGCAGCGTCAGAGGGAAAAGCGGGGGAAGGGCAGGAAAAGCGGGGAAGGGCAAGGATAGGGAGCAGGCAGCGGTTTGCGCAAGGGAGTGGCACAAAAACCGCAGCCCTTGGTCTAAATGTGTTTGGCCTACGCTTTCATATCGAGATTCGTTTGTCCTACGCCTTCATTGGAAAAAGTAGGCGGTGGGCAACTGCGTATTGCACCATTTCCGACAAGGACGTCATGCCCATCTTTTGCATGATGCGCGTCTTGTGGGTGCTGACGGTCTTGACCGAGAGGTGCAGGCCGTTGGCGATGTCGGTGATCGACTTCCCGCCAACGAGTAGCGAAAAAACCTCGAATTCGCGGTCCGACAGCTGTTTATGGAGCAATTGTTCATTCGGCGCCATGATGTTCAGCGCCAGCTGCTCGGCCACTTCGGTACTGATATAAGGACGTCCCGAGGCCACCTTGCGGATCGCGCCCACCAGTTGCGTGCCCGCACTCTCCTTGGTCAGGTAGCCCTGGGCGCCGGCGCGGATCGCCCGCACCGCGTATTGCTCTTCTTCGTGCATGGTCAGGATCAGGATCGACAACTTGGGCGCTTCGCTGCGCACCTGGCGGATCAGGTCGACCCCGCTACGGCCCGGCATCGACAGATCGAGCAGCAGCAGGTCGAATCCGCCCTGGCGCACCTGGGCCAGCACTTCGAAACCATTGGTGGCTTCGCCGGCGATCTCGATATCCGGTGCGCCATCGAGGATGCGCTTGAGGCCCTCGCGCATGATGGTGTGGTCGTCGGCTATGACAATTCGAATCATAAATCACCCTTCCAGCGGGAATCGATAGTAACCAACGAAGGCTAACACAGTATTACAGGACAAATTGTCATCGAATCTTGTCCGCCGGCACCCAGCCACCCGGGGCGCCGGGAGCAGGGAAGTCACCGGCGGCAGCTCGCGGGTGCTGGCCGCCATCACGCTGCGGCCGGTTCGTTGATCAGGCGGTGCACCAGCACCGGCTTGGTGGTATGCGACAACACCTTGTTGGTGACGCTGCCCAGCAGCAGCTGGCCCCAGCCGCTGCGGCCGTGCGAGCCCATGAAGATCAGGTCGCAGCCCTCCTGCTCGGCGACGTCGACGATCTTCAGGGCTGCGGTATCGGAGAAGGCGGTGGTGCAGGCATGCTTGAGGCCGGAATTCTCGGCCGAGCGCATGATCTTGCCCATGTATTCCTCGCCCAGCCGGCGCATCTGGGCCACGTATTCTTCTTCGCTGGGGTAGGACGGTGGAATGATTTCCACATATACCGGGTACTGGTACTCGGGCGCGACGAACAGGGCCAGCACTTCGGCGCCCATTTGTTGCGCAAACTTCACACCGGCACAGGCCGTGTGCTGCGATACGGCCGAGCCGTCAGTCGTGATCAGGATTTTGCGGTACATGGTTGACTCCTCGAATGGCCACGCCATTCTGGGGCGTACGGGGCGTGGCGGCTATTGCGGGAACGCAAACTGTTGAGCTCGATCAAACATCAGGCCGCTTCCCCGGCGCACGACAACATCGGGACAAGAGGCGGTCGCGATTACGAAAAACAACACCTCCCTTGTGTAAACATTCAGGAACCGTGCATTTTGATTGTCGCGGAATTAAGATTCCTTGTCCATTTTGTTGCGTCGCCCTCGCCGACATTTACCTACGGCAACCACGCTGCTACACTCCCGTGCATAAGCTCACCATCTGTCACATCCCGCGCTTGCGCGGTCAGATGGCCGCAGTACAGACCGACGCAAACGCACATCGCGAACCAAACACCATGGAGAAGCAGGGATTATGACCGACGCCGCTGACGATTTCGACGCACTATTCGATGAAGTGGCAGCCCAGCGCACCAGCGCGCCTGCCGCTCCGGCGCCGGCCGCTGCGCCTGCTGCTGCTGCCGAAGACGACCTGGATTCGCTGTTCGACCAGGTGTCGGCCAGCGCCGCCCCCGTGGCCGCAGCTGCCCCGGCCCCGGCCGCCGCCCCGGCCTTGGCCGCCGCAGCTCCAGCCGACGGCGAACACGGCGGCATGTTCGAGCGCCTCGGCGGCATCGTGCGCCTGCTGCACGATTCGCTGCGCGAACTCGGCTACGACAAGGCGCTGACCGAAGCCTCGTCGGCCATCGTCGACGCCCAGGACCGCCTGGAATACGTCGCCACCCTGACCGAACAGGCTGCCAATAAGGTGCTGAACACCCTGGATGACGGCATGCCGGCCCAGGACCTGCTGTCGAAGCAGGCCAAGGACATGGAAACCCGCTGGGCCGACTTGTATTCGGGCAAACTGAGCCTGGACGAGTTCAAGGCCCTGGCCGGCGATTCGCGCCAGTTCGCGGCTACCGTGAACGAAGCCACCGAAGCCGAAAAGGCGCGCCTGCTGGAGATCATGATGGCGCAGGACTTCCAGGACATCACCGGCCAGCTGATCAAGAAAGTGGTCAAGATCACCCAGACCGTGGAATCGGAACTGGCGCAGCTGCTGCGCGACCACGCGCCGGCCGACCTGAAGGAAAAACTGGCCAAGAAAGAAGCGCCGCCACCACCGGCGCCGCTGATGTCGGGCCCGTCGGTGCCGGAATCGGCGCTGAACCAGGACAACGTTGACGACCTTCTCGCCGATCTGGGATTCTAATGGACGATATGCTCAAGGACTTCGTCGTCGAGGCGATGGACCTTGCGGTAAATGTTGAAGAACATTTGCTGCGCCTCGAACGCGATCCGGACAACAAGGAAACGCTCAATGCGGTGTTCCGGTCCTTCCACACGATCAAGGGTGGCGCCGGCTTCATGGGCCTGCCCGCGCTGGTCGCAGCCTGCCACCTGACCGAGAACCTGTTCGACGCACTGCGTACCGGCCAGGCGCCGGTGACGCCGCTGGCGATCGAAGCCGCGCTGGAAGCCTCGGGCTTCGTGGCCGACCAGCTCAATGACCTGAACAACGGCACGCCGCCGGAAGGCCTGGCGCAAATGCCGGCCGCCCTCGAGCGCATCCTGACGGACGCGATCGAAGGCAAGGCCGCAGCTGCTCCTGCACCCGTTGCCGCACCGGCGCCTGCCGCTGCAGCGCCGGTGGCAGCAGCGCCTGCCGCAGCGTCCGCGCCGGCCGTGGGCGACGACGGCCTGGACTGGACCGCAATGTACAACGCCGTGGTGCCGGCAAGCAGCATGATTGCCGTGACGGCCGGCGCTGCCGATGCACCGGCTGCCGCTGCCGCATCTGTTGCTCCACCAGCTGCCGCAGCTGCGCAAGGCGAGGCCCCTGCGGCACGCCCGGGCGGCTGGGATGGCGTCGACCGCCGCAACGACAAGGTCGCCGACGCGCGTGCCGCCGCGGCGCCTGCCAAGGACGAAAGCATCCGCATCGATGCGGTCAAGCTGGACGCCCTGCTGGAAGTGGCGGGCGAATCGGTGCAGGCGGCCAACCAGGCTGCCGTGCTTCTGGAACGCCTGCAGCAGTTCAAATTCGAAGGCCAGGCCGCCGCCCTGATGGCGACCCTGACCGAAACGCTGGAACGCGCCTCGCGCTATTCGGCCGAATTGCAGCGCGCCACGCTGGCGACCCGCATGCAGCCGGTGGGCCGCCTGTTCCAGAAATTCCCACGCCTGGTGCGCGAACTGGCGAAAGACCTCGGCAAGGACGTCGAGCTGACCATCGAAGGCGCCGAGACCGAAGTCGACCGCGTCGTGGTGGATAGCCTGTACGACCCGCTGGTGCACATGCTGCGCAACGCGCTCGACCACGGTGTCGAGTCGCCGGAAGAGCGCGTGGCCAATGGCAAACCGGCCAAGGCCTTCATCCTGCTGAAAGCCTGGCAGGAAGCCAACAGCGTCATGATCGTGCTGCAGGACGACGGCAAGGGCATGGACCCGATCAAGCTGCGCAAGAAGGCCATCGACAAGGGCCTGATCGGCGAGAACGGCGCCCAGAGCGACGAAGACGCTTATCAACTCGTGTTCCTGCCGGGCTTCTCGACCAAGGAAGTCGCTTCCTCGGTCTCGGGCCGCGGCGTGGGCATGGACGTCGTGAAAACGGCGGTGGAAAAGAACCGCGGCGCGATCCGCATCGATTCCTCGCTGGGCCACGGCACCAAGTTCGCGATCCGCCTGCCGATCGAGCTGTCGATCGTCCCGACCATGCTGGTGTCGACCTCGAGCGCCTCGCTGGCGCTGCCGATGGCAGTCGTCGAGCGCGTGGTCGAGCTGCCGGAAGAGTTCCAGTGCGTCGGCGGCGCCCCGGTACTGAAAGACCAGGGCCGCCCGCTGCCGGTGCGCTCGCTGGCCTTGGCGCTGGGCTACGAAGCCTGCTCGGAACGCGTCGGCATCGTCATCAACGCACCACAGCCCTATATCCTGGCGGTGGAAGCGGTCGATGGCACGGCCGACCTGGTGATCAAGCCGATGACCGCGCTGAGCGTCGAAGGCATTACCGGTACCGCGCGTTCGGCCGAGGGCGAACTGGTGCTGGTGGTGGGGCTGTCGTTCCTGATGGATGGATGTCGCAGCAACGTCCGTTTAGCCGCGTAGGGTGGTCGGCTTCGCCGACCGCGCGTTCAACCGGCTGACGATTTGCCGCGACACTGTTCAAACGTGATCTGAACGCGCGGTCGGCAGAGCCGACCACCCTACGGTGCAGTGCGCAATACGCACTATCCGCGCCCGCATGAAAAAAGCGCATACAAAAGCCTGTGCACGCCGCGCAGGCTTTTTTTATTTGCATGCAGACTTCTATATACAAATTATATTTGCATGAGATTGCATTGATTGGCAGAAAAATGCGCCGCCCCCTCTTGGTGCGGCACTGCACAATTATGGCATAATCAAAATCCGGCTCCGCATTAGCGGGGCACGCTTACGGATTGACCATGCAAAAAACGCTCTACGACAAACTCTGGGATTCCCATGTCGTGCGTGCCGACGCCGATGGCACCACTGTCCTGTATATCGACCGCCACCTGGTGCACGAAGTGACCAGTCCCCAGGCCTTCGAAGGCCTGCGCGAAGCGGGCCGTGGACTATGGCGTACCTCGGCCAACCTGGCCGTGGCCGACCACAACGTGCCGACCACCGACCGTGCCCAGGGCATTGCCGACCCGACCTCGCGCCTGCAGGTCGAGACGCTCGACGCCAACGCGAAGGGTTTCGGGCTCACCTATTTCAACATGAACGACAAGCGCCAGGGCATCGTCCATGTGATCGGGCCGGAGCAGGGCGCGACCCTGCCAGGGATGACCGTGGTCTGCGGCGACTCGCACACCTCGACCCATGGCGCCTTTGGCTGCCTGGCGCACGGCATCGGCACCTCGGAAGTCGAGCACGTGCTGGCCACGCAAACGCTGCTGGCCAAGAAATCGAAAGCCATGCTGGTGCAGGTCGAAGGCAGCCTCCCGGCTGGCGTGACTGCCAAGGACATCGTGCTGGCCGTGATCGGCGAGATCGGCACCGCCGGCGGCACCGGTTACGCCATCGAATTCGGCGGCTCGACCATCCGCGCGCTGTCGATGGAAGGCCGCATGACGGTCTGTAACATGGCGATCGAAGCAGGGGCGCGCGCCGGCATGGTCGCGGTGGACGACACCACGATCGACTACGTCAAAGGCCGCCCGTTCTCGCCCAAGGCTGAACAATGGGAGCAGGCCGTGGGCTACTGGCGCACCCTGCACACCGATGAAGGCGCCAGTTTTGATGCCGTCGTCACCCTGGAGGCCTCCAGCATCCGCCCGCAAGTCACCTGGGGCACCTCGCCCGAGATGGTGACCTCGGTCGACGGCCGTGTGCCCGACCCGAGCAGCGAGCCGGACGCCGTGCGCCGCGGTGCGATGGAAAAGGCGCTGGCCTACATGGACCTGGCGCCAAACACGCCGATCGAGCAGATCATGATCGACAAGGTCTTCATCGGCTCCTGCACCAATTCGCGCATCGAAGACCTGCGCGCAGCCGCCGACGTGGTGCGCGGCCGCCAGCGCGCGGCCAGCGTCAAGCTGGCGATGGTGGTGCCGGGCTCCGGCCTGGTGAAGGAACAGGCGGAGCGCGAAGGCCTGGACCGCATCTTCATCGATGCCGGCTTCGAATGGCGCGAGCCGGGCTGCTCGATGTGCCTGGCCATGAACGCCGACCGGCTCGAGCCGGGCGAGCGCTGCGCCTCGACCTCGAACCGCAACTTCGAAGGACGCCAGGGGCAGGGCGGCCGCACCCACCTGGTGTCGCCGGCGATGGCGGCCGCCGCAGGAATTGCCGGCCACTTTGTCGACGTACGCGCCCTTTGAACCGTTAATACCGTTTTAACCGAAACACCGAACCACAGGATTCATCATGAAAAAAGCAATCGCACTCGCCGCACTCGCGGCATTCGTCCTCACCGGCTGCAACACCATCTCGGGCTTCGGCCGGGATGTGCAGAAGGTCGGCCAGGTCGTCACCGGCGCCGGCGGCAAATAAGAAACCATCCCGCACGGGGCAACAGAGGGCAACTGAGGGCAAGGCAGATGGACAAATTCACCGTACACGAAGGACTGGTAGCGCCGCTGGACCGCGCCAATGTCGACACCGACGCCATCATCCCGAAGCAGTTCCTGAAGTCGATCCGCCGCACCGGCTTCGGCCCCAACCTGTTCGACGAATGGCGCTACCTCGACCACGGCGAGCCGGGCCAGGATTGCACGAACCGTCCACTGAACCCGGACTTCGTGCTGAACCAGCCGCGCTATGCCGGCGCCTCGATCCTGCTGGCACGCAAGAACTTCGGCTGCGGCTCCTCGCGCGAGCATGCGCCCTGGGCCCTGCAGCAGTACGGCTTCCGCGCCATCGTCGCGCCGGGCTTCGCCGACATCTTCTTCAATAACTGCTACAAGAGCGGCCTGCTGCCGATCGTGCTGCCGGAAGAAGCGGTCGACGGACTGTTCATGGCGGTAGAGGCCTCCCCTGGCTTCACCTTGGTGGTCGACCTGGAACAGCAGCTGATCAAGAGCGAAGATGGCAGCCTGTCCTATGGCTTCGCGATCGACGACTTCCGCAAATACTGCCTGCTGAACGGCCTGGACGACATCGGCCTGACCCTGCGCCATGCGGATGAGATCCGCGATTTCGAGGCGCGCCACCTGGCTGCCCAGCCCTGGCTGGCCAACACGATCTGAAAGAGACCCGATGAAAATCGCAATCCTGCCGGGTGACGGCATCGGCCCCGAGATCATGAACGAAGCGGTCAAGGTGCTCGAGGCACTGGGCGAACCGTTCGAGATGGAAACGGCGCAAGTCGGCGGCGCCGGCTACGCCGCGCACGGCCACCCGCTGCCTGACAGCACCCTGAAGCTGGCGAACGAAGCCGACGCGGTGCTGTTCGGCGCCGTGGGCGACTACCAGTACGACAGACTGGAGCGCGCGCTGCGCCCGGAGCAGGCCATCCTCGGATTGCGCCGCGAACTCGGTTTGTTCGCCAACCTGCGCCCGGCCATCCTGTATCCGGAGCTGGCCGGCGCCTCCACCCTGAAGCCCGAGGTGGTGTCGGGCCTGGACATCCTGATCATCCGCGAACTCACCGGCGACATCTATTTCGGCAAGCCGCGCGGCGTACGCGAATGCCCGGACGGCCCGTTCAAGGGCCAGCGCGAAGGCTTCGACACCATGCGCTATGCCGAAGGCGAGATCCGCCGCATCGCCCACGTGGCCTTCCAGGCCGCGCGCAAGCGCGACCGCCGCGTGACCAGCGTCGACAAGGCCAATGTGCTGGAAACCTTCCAGTTCTGGCGCGATATCGTGAGCGACGTCCACAAGGAATACGCGGACGTCGAGCTGGAGCACATGTATGTCGATAACGCCGCCATGCAGCTGGTGCGCGCGCCAAAAAAATTCGACGTCCTCGTCACCGGCAACATGTTCGGCGACATCCTGTCCGACGCCGCCGCCATGCTGACCGGCTCGATCGGCATGTTGCCTTCGGCCTCGCTCGATGCGAACAACAAGGGCCTGTACGAGCCTTCGCACGGTTCGGCGCCGGACATTGCCGGCAAGGGCGTGGCCAATCCGCTGGCCACCATCCTGTCCGCGGCGATGATGCTGCGCTTTACTTTCGGCCGGTCCGAGCAGGCCGACCGCATCGAGGCGGCCGTCAAGCGCGTGCTGGCGCAGGGCCTGCGCACCCCCGATATTTACGAGGCGGGAACCAGCAAGGTCGGTACCCGGGAGATGGGCGATGCGGTGGTCGCCGCCCTCCAGTAAATTATCAGAAATTTTTTATACCTGAGAGAAGACAATGACTTTAGTAGGCCTGGTAGGTTGGCGCGGCATGGTGGGTTCGGTCCTGATGCAGCGCATGCAGGAAGAGGGCGATTTCGACCACATCGAGCCGGTGTTCTTCACCACCTCGAACCCGGGCGGCGCCGCACCGACAATGGCGAAGAACGAAACCACCCTCAAGAGTGCAACTGACATCGCCGCGCTGTCCAAGTGCGAGATCATCATTTCCTGCCAGGGTGGCGATTACACGGGCGAAGTCTTCCCGCAACTGCGCGCCAGCGGCTGGAACGGCTACTGGATCGACGCCGCCTCGACCTTGCGCATGAACGACGACGCCGTCATCGTGCTGGATCCGGTCAACCAGGACGTGATCAAGAACGCGATGTCGCGCGGCGTCAAGAACTACATTGGCGGCAACTGCACCGTGTCCTGCATGCTGATCGGCCTGGGCGGCCTGTTCGAGCAGGGCCTGGTCGATTGGATGACGTCCATGACCTACCAGGCGGCTTCCGGCGGCGGCGCCCAGCACATGCGCGAGCTGCTCACCCAGTTCGGCACCATCAACAGCGCCGTCAAGCCGCTGCTGGACGACCCGGCCTCGGCTATCCTCGAGGTCGACCGCACCGTGCTGGCGACCCAGCACGGGCTCTCGGGTGAAGAGACCAAGCAGTTCGGCGTGCCGCTGGCCGGCAACCTGATCCCGTGGATCGACAAGGACCTGGGCAATGGCCAGTCGAAGGAGGAATGGAAGGCCGGCGCCGAGACCAACAAGATCCTCGGCCGCGGCGAAGGCTTCGGTACCCGGGCGATTCCAGTCGACGGCCTGTGCGTGCGTATCGGCGCCATGCGCTGCCACTCGCAGGCGCTGACCATCAAGCTCACCAGGGATGTGCCGCTGGATGAGATCAACGACATCATCGCCTCGCACAACCAATGGGTGAAGGTGGTGCCTAACACGCGCGAAGCGTCGATGCGCGACTTGTCGCCGGCTGCAGTCACCGGACGCCTGGGCATCCCGGTGGGACGCCTGCGCAAGATGTCGATGGGTGGCGATTACCTGTCGGCCTTCACCGTCGGCGACCAGCTGCTGTGGGGCGCCGCCGAACCGCTGCGCCGCATGCTGCGTATCGTGCTCGACAAATAATGTAGATGGATGCGGGCGCAGGATGCGCCCGTGCCGGGTCCCGCGGCCTTGTCGCGGGAGCATATTGGAACACCATCCGGCGGCGTGTTTTCCGCCATTCTGGCCACACTTCCCCTCTGGCAGGTCACAGTTGTGCGCGGAGAGCTTGCATGCTCCAGAGCATGATGATATGTTGAGACTCCCGGGGAGATTCTTGCCCAGAGCCAACTATTTTCACTGCCAATTATGCACCTTCCTCACCGTCCTGCGCTCACGGCGTTTGCGCTGAAAACAGTCACCGCGGCAGTCGCCGGTGCCGTGCTCCTGTCGCCTGCCGCCTCGGCCGCCGGCCTCGGCAAGCTGACGGTGCTGTCGGCGCTCGGCCAGCCCCTTCGCGCCGAGATCGAACTGACGACCACGGCGGGCGAAGATGCGTCCAGCCTGGCAGTGAAGCTGGCCTCGCCGGAAGCCTTCCGCGCGGCCAACATCGAATTCAATCCGGCGCTGCTGTCGCTGCGCTTCAATGTCGAGACCCGCGCCGGCCGCCAGTTCATCCGCCTGAGTTCGACCCAGCCGCTGAACGAACCGTTCGTGGACATGCTGCTCGAGCTGTCGTGGAATAACGGCCGCCTGGTACGCGAGTACACCTTCCTGCTCGACCCGGCCGAACTGCGCGCGACGCAGCCGGCCCAGGTCGCGGCCGAGACCCAGCGCCCGGCAGCTGCCGCAGCGCCGGCACCGGCGCCGGTCCAGCCGCGCGCGGCCACGCCGCAGCCAGCCGCGCCAAGCGCGCAGGAGTCGCGCACCGCCCCGCCGGCCCCACGGGCCGCGCCGGCCGTCGATGCGCCGTCCAGCTACCGCGTGCGCCAGGGCGACACCCTCAGCAAGATCGCGACCAAACTCAAGCCGGCCGACATCTCGCTCGACATGATGCTGGTGTCGCTGTACCGCGCCAATCCGGACGCCTTCATCGGCAACAACATGAACCGCCTGAAGTCGGGCCAGATCCTGGCGGTGCCGGATGCCGGCTCGCTGCGCGGCGGCGGCGAGGGCGAAGCCAATGCCGTCGTCGTTGCCCACGCGGCCGATTTCAACGCCTACCGCAACAAGCTCGCCGGCCAGGTGGCCAGCGCGGCGCCGCAGCGTACGCCGCAAGCCAGCCAGAGCGCGGCCGGCAAGATCACCGCCAAGGTCGAGGAACGCGCGACCGCGGCCAATGAATCGCAGGACCAGCTGCGCCTGTCGAAGGCGACGCAGGCGACCGCCGGTGCAGGCGGCGACACCGCAAACGCCGAAGACCGCATCGCCCGCGAGCGCGAGCTGGCGCTGGCCCAGGCCCGGGTGAAGGAACTCGAACGCAACGTCAGCGAGCTGGAAACGCTGATGACGGTGAAGAGCCGCACCGGCAGCGATACCCAGAACGCGGCAGCAGGCGCTGCCGCTGGTGTGGCTGCGGGCGCCGCCGCCGACAAGCTTGCAGGGACCACGCCGGCGCCGGCCGTAAAGCCGGCCGACAAGGCCGCGGTCAAGCCGAAGAAGAAAGCCAAGGCTGAAGAGAAGACCCTGGCCGACACGCTGATGGACAACATCAACCTGGTTGCCGCCGGCGCTGCCGTGCTGCTGCTGGCCGCCTTCGGCCTGTCGCGCCGCAAGAAGAAGAAAGACAACGAACGCATCCTCGACGCCGAGCCGTCGGTGCTGGGCGTGCCGACCAAGGCTGCCCACTCGCTGTTCGCGGAAGCGGGTGGCCAGAGCGTCGACACCAGCAACAGCGTGTTCAACTCCAGCTTCGCGCCCTCGGCCTCGCAACTCGACACCAATGAAGTCGACCCGGTCGCCGAAGCCGATGTTTATATCGCCTACGGCCGCGATGCCCAGGCCGAAGAGATCCTCAAGGAAGCCCTGCGCAACCAGCCGGAACGTCACCCGGTGCGCCTGAAGCTGCTCGAGATCTATGCCGCGCGCAAGGACCTGCGCGCCTTTGAAACCCAGGCCGGCGAGCTGTTCGGCATCACGCGCGGCCAGGGCGACGAATGGGCCCAGGCGGCAGCGCTCGGCCAGGGCATCGACCCGACCAACCCGATGTATGCGAGCGCGACCGGCGCGGCGCCGGTGGCCCCTGCGCCAAGCGCGCAGGAACGCGACCAGCAGTCGCTTCTGTCGCAACAGCTGGAAGGCGCCTTCCGCAGCGGCGCCCCGGCGGCCGCTTTCGGCGCTGGCGCTGCTACCGGCGCGCTCGCAGGCGGTGCAGCCTATGCCGCCATGGACCACGACGCCACCGCAGTGCCGGTTGCCGACGCCGTGGCCGAAGGACGCGCCGACGACAATGCGCTCGACTTCGACCTGGGCGGCCTGACCTTCGAACCGGTGAGCAGCAGCGAGCCGATCGCGATGGGCGGCCCGTTCTCGCAGGAGCAGGACGAAACGGCGGTGCCTGACCTCGAGTTCGCGCTCGACCCGGTCACACCGGCCGATATCACTGCGGCACCTGCCCCGGCGTCCGAGGAACCGTTCGATCTTGCCTTCGACATGAGCTTCGGCGAGCCGGAAGCCCCGCAGGCGCAAGCAGGCCACGCGTCGATGAACGCGCCGGGCGCGGACGTCGACATGGCCGGCCTGGCCGCCGAGTTCGACCTGCCGCCGCTGCCTGCCGTGAACGAAGACGAGGTGCCGATGGCTGGTGCCACTTTCGAATCGGCTGCCGCGCAGGATCCGCTGTTCGACCTCGACATGATGGACTTCGGCCTGCCGGCGACGCCGGCCGCGCCGGCCGCCGTCGCCGAAGCGACCCCTTTCCACGAAGACGTCCCGGCCATCATCGCTACCCCGGCACAGTCGGGCGTGGCCGACGATCCTCTGTTCGACCTCGACACCATGGACTTCGGCAGCCCGGCCGATTTCGCCCCGGCTGCATTGGCCCCGACTCCGTCGCCTGCACCTGCGCACGCCGCGGCCGAGCCCTTCGAATTCGACGCACCGCCTGCGGCGCAGGCGCCGCAAGAAGAGCCGCTGGCATTCGATACCTCGTTCGGGGCCGATGAAGACCCGTTCGCGCTGCCGGACATGCCGATGGCTGGCCCGGCCGGTGAAGCCGCACTGGCCCCGGCCGCGCCATCCTTCGACCTGACCGACATCGACCTCGAGCTGCCGGCCCCTGGCCAGGCATCGCCGCCCGATGTGGCCCTGCCGGAACCCGGCGAAGCGCTGGAGCCGGCCGCCATGTCGCCCGAGCACATGGAAATGGAAACCAAACTCGACCTCGCAATCGCCTACCAGGAAATCGGCGACAAGGAAGGCGCACGCGAGCTGCTCGATGAAGTCATCAAGGGTGGCAGCAGCGAACAGGTGAGCAAGGCCAGCGCGATGCGCTCCCTGCTCGCGTGAGGCGCATCGCACTTGGTGTCCAGTACGTAGGCACGACCTGGTCCGGCTACCAGAAGCAGCCGGACCGCAACACCGTCCAGGACCGTCTCGAGATCGCCCTCGAGAAGTTTGCCTGCACGCCGCTGGCGACCACCTGCGCCGGCCGCACCGACGCCGGCGTGCACGGCATCGAGCAGGTGATCCACTTCGACACGGAACTCGACCGCGCCACCCAGAGCTGGGTGCGCGGCGTGAATACCTTCCTGCCCGATTCGATCGCCGTGCGCTGGGCGCACCAGCCGCCGGCCGAACTCGATGGACTGGAATTCCACGCACGCTTCTCGGCGCGTTCGCGCACCTACCATTACGTGCTCTACAACCACCCGACCCCGTCGGCGCTGCTGGCCGGCCGGGCTGGGTGGGTGTTCCGCCCGCTCGACCTCGACGCCATGCGGGAAGCGGCGCGGCACCTGGTCGGCGAGCACGATTTCTCGGCCTTCCGCGCCGCCAGCTGCCAGGCCAATACCCCGGTCAAGCTGATGCACGAGGTGAGCATCCAGCGCTACGGCGACGTGATCGTGTTCACGGTGCGGGCCAGCGCCTTCCTGCACCACATGGTGCGCAATATCGTCGGCTCGCTGGTCTATGTCGGCGTCGGCCGCCAGCAGCCGGGCTGGATGGCCGAGGTGCTGGCCAGCCGCTCGCGCGATGTCGCCGCGCCGACCTTCATGCCGGACGGCCTGTACCTGGCCAAAATCGATTACGATCCAAGATGGGGATTGCCGCAAGAGGCGGCGTCGCCCTTGCCTTGGCTGTAGAGCCCTCGACTACACTGAGAGCTTTGCCAGGCGCACGTATAACGAAGGATCGACATGCAACGCACCCGTATCAAAATCTGCGGCATCACCCGCGAGGAAGACCTGCGCGCGGCCGTCGCCGCCGGCGCCGATGCGCTGGGCTTCGTGTTCTATCCGAAGAGCCCGCGCTACGTCACGCCCGAACGCGCGGGGGACCTGTGCGCAGCCTTGCCGCCTTACGTGAGCGCGGTGGCGCTGTTCGTCAACCCGACTGCCGATGAGGTCAAGGCGGTCGCCGCGAAGGCGCCGCTGTCGCTGATTCAGTTCCATGGCGATGAAACGACCGGGGAATGCGCGGCGCTCGCGGCTGAGGTGGCGCGCCCCTATGTACGGGCCTTCCGCGTCCGGCCGGACACGACCCAGGATGAACTGCTAGAATACGAGCGTGCAAACCGCGCCGCTAGTCCCTGGTTCTCGGGTGTCCTGCTCGATACTTATGTGGACGCGTATGGCGGCGCTGGAAAGGTTTTCGATTGGTCTCTCATCCCAAAAGAGCTCGCGCCTCGGGTCGTTTTGAGTGGTGGCTTGAACGTACAAAACGCGACTGACGCGGTGGTACGTGTTCGTCCCTTCGCGGTAGACGTCAGCAGTGGCGTCGAAGCGCAGAAGGGCATCAAGGATGCCCGCAAGCTCGCCGAGTTCATCAAGGCGGTGCGGGCGGCCGACGCCACCATTTTGAGTGAGACATCCCATGAAAGAATTGCCTAACCGCGGCACTGCCGCGCTGTTCAAGAACACCGGCTACCAGCTGCCCGACACGTCCGGGCACTTCGGCCCCTACGGCGGCAGCTTCGTCGCCGAAACCCTGTCGCATGCATTGGCCGAGCTGAACGAAGCCTACGCACGCTATTCGCAAGATCCCGAATTCCTCAATGAATACCGCTACGAGCTGGCCCACTTCGTCGGCCGTCCGTCGCCCGTGTACCACGCCAAGCGCTGGTCCGAGCAGACCGGCGGCGCGCAAATCTTCTTCAAGCGCGAAGACCTGAACCATACCGGCGCCCACAAGATCAACAATGTGATCGGCCAGGCCCTGCTGGCGCGCCGCATGGGCAAGAAGCGCATCATCGCCGAAACCGGCGCCGGCCAGCACGGCGTGGCCACTGCCACCATCTGCGCCCGCTTCGGCCTCGAATGCGTGGTGTACATGGGCAGCGAAGACGTCAAGCGCCAGGCCCAGAACGTCTACCGCATGAAACTGCTGGGCGCGACCGTGGTGCCGGTGGAGTCGGGCTCCAGGACCCTGAAGGACGCGCTCAACGAAGCGATGCGCGACTGGGTCACCAACATCGAAAACACCTTCTACATCATCGGCACGGTGGCAGGCCCGCATCCTTACCCGATGATGGTCCGCGACTTCCAGTCGGTGATCGGCGAGGAATGCCGGGTCCAGATGCCCGCCATGACCGGGCGCCAGCCCGACTACGTGGTCGCCTGCATCGGCGGCGGCTCGAACGCGATGGGCATCTTCTATCCGTACATCGACGAGCCGGGCGTGAAGCTGGTGGGCGTCGAGGCGGCGGGCGAGGGCCTGGATTCGGGCAAGCATGCGGCTTCGCTGACGGCCGGCTTCCCGGGCGTGTTGCACGGCAACCGCACCTATTTGCTGCAGGATGCGAACGGCCAGATCATCGAGACCCATTCTGTGTCGGCCGGCCTGGATTATCCGGGCGTGGGGCCGGAGCACGCCTGGCTCAAGGATTCGCTGCGCGCCGAATACGTGTCGATCACGGACATTGAAGCGCTGCAGGCCTTCCACGACTGCTGCCGCATCGAGGGGATTATCCCGGCGCTGGAATCGTCGCACGCGATCGCGTACGCGGTAAAGCTGGCGGCCACGCTGCCGAAGGACCAGCACATCCTGGTCAATCTGTCGGGCCGCGGCGACAAGGACATGCACACGGTGGCGGAGAAGATGGGACTCGATTTCAGCTGAGTTGTCTCAGCCTGTCGTTCCCATCCCTACGTGAACCCTGATTGAAAGAACCGCATGTCCCGTATCGAATCGACCTTTGCTGCGCTCAAGGCGCAGGACAAGACCGGCCTGGTCACCTTCATCACCGCCGGCGATCCGGCGCCGGAACTCACCGTGCCGCTGATGCACGCCCTGGTGGAAGGCGGCGCCAATGTGCTGGAACTCGGCGTGCCGTTTTCCGACCCGATGGCCGAAGGCCCGGTGATCCAGCGCGCCTGCGAGCGTGCGCTTGCATTCGGCATCGGCCTGCCGGATGTGTTTAACTTCGTGCGCGAATTCCGCCAGAAGGATGCCACCACGCCGGTGGTCCTGATGGGCTACGCCAACCCGATCGAGCGTATCGGCCCGGATAACTTCATCCGCCTCGCGAAAGAAGCCGGCGTCGACGGCGCCATCGTCGTCGACTACCCGCCGGAAGAGTGCGCGTCATTTGCCGAGGCCATGCGCGCCGACGGCCTCGACCTGATTTTCCTGCTCGCGCCGACCTCGACCACGGCCCGCATCCAGCAGGTGGCGCAGTACGGTAGCGGCTTCAGTTATTACGTCTCGCTGAAAGGCGTCACCGGCGCCGGCACCATCGACACGGAGGATGTAGCGCGCCGTGTCGCCACCATCCGCGAGCACGTGAAGCTGCCGATCGGCGTCGGCTTCGGCATCCGCGACGGCGCCACTGCCCGTGCGGTAGCCGAAGTCGCGGACGCGGTCGTGATCGGCAGCCGCATCATCCAGGAACTCGAATCGGTGCCAAAAGACCAGGCCGTCGACGCCGTCCGTGCCTTCACCACCACCATCCGCACCGCCCTCGACGCCTGAGCCTTGGGCGAGCCTTGGGGGAGCCTCGGGGTCAGAGTTAAATTATTGGGAAACTTTCAAAAATTTCCTGCAATTCGACTCTGACCCTAATTATCAGCAGGCCTATCCGAATGCTAATTAATGAGGGTCAGAGTCGAATTATTGGGAAACTTTGCAAAGTTGCTCAACAATTTGACTCTGACCCTCATTACTGTTTGAGCTATTGTTTTCGCGCAGTGCGACTTTTGCGTTGCGCCGCATAAAGTTCCTTAAAGTTCGCTTACATTGAGTTCGTATTTCCAATGTTCAACTAAACGGATACTCAATGAAAATACAGGTCACAAAGGTTTCCGTAGGCCAGTCGGCGAAGGTCATGGCGATGCTGTACTTGTTGCTATCCATTCCGTTCGTGGCCGTCTTCGTTGCGTTCGCCCTCGCTGGTGGCCAAGGGAATTTCATTTTCTTGCTGCTCCTGGCGCCAGTGTTCTACGCTGCTGCCGCGTATGTCGGCACCGCCTTCTCGGCATGGCTCTATAACGTTGCAGCCAAGAAGGTCGGTGGCTTCGAATACACCACTTCCGAGATTGGGGAGGCTTCCTGACTGTCGTTCCGGTTCCGATACTCAAGAAAATTAATTAGGGTCAGAGTCGAATTATTGGGAAACATTGAAAAGTTTCCTGTAATTCGACTCTGACCCTAATTGTTTTGCAACAGGCCTGCCAACAAGCAATCAGGGTCGGAGTCGAATTGCGGAAAAATTTTAGGAAATTGCTCAACGTTGACTCTGACCCCGGTGTGGAACAATGATGTCAGGATGTTAATTGGTAGCCCGACATGATTCGACAAGCGGGTTCTGAGCGGCTACACTACCGCCACCTCGAAGAACTGCCGCAAGGAGAAAAAGATGAGTTGGCTAGAAAAATTGCTCCCCCCACGGATCCAGCGCTCCGATGCCGCCAACCGCAAAACCATGCCCGAAGGGCTGTGGGTCAAGTGCCCGTCGTGCGAAGCGGTGCTGTACCGTGCCGACCTGGAGTCGAACCTGCACGTGTGCCCGAAATGCGACTATCACATGCGCATCCGCGCCCGCGAGCGCCTCGATGGGCTGCTCGATGCGGAAGGCCGCTATGAAATCGGCCAGGAAACCCTGCCGGTCGATACCCTGAAGTTCAAGGACAGCAAGAAATACCCGGACCGCCTGAAATCGGCCATGGAAGCTACCGGCGAAACCGATGCGCTGATCGTGCAGGGCGGCTCGATCATGAGCCTGCCGGTCGTCGTCGCCTGCTTCGAATTCGAATTCATGGGTGGATCGATGGGCTCGGTCGTCGGCGAACGCTTCGTGCGCGGCGCCCAGATCGCCCTGGAGCAGAAGGTGCCGTTCATCTGCATTACCGCCACCGGCGGCGCCCGCATGCAGGAAGGCCTGCTGTCGCTGCTGCAGATGGCCAAGACCACTGCCATGCTGACCAAGCTGTCGGAAAAGAAGCTGCCTTTCATTAGCGTGCTGACCGACCCGACCATGGGCGGCGTGTCGGCCTCGTTCGCCTTCATGGGCGACGTCGTGATCGCCGAACCGAAGGCGCTGATCGGCTTTGCCGGCCCGCGCGTGATCGAGAACACCGTGCGCGAAAAGCTGCCGGAAGGCTTCCAGCGCGCCGAGTTCCTGGTCCAGAAGGGCGCCGTCGATATGATCGTCGACCGCCGCAAGATGCGCGAAGAAATCGCGCGTCTGCTGGCGCTGTTGCAGAACCAGGCAGTCGAAGTCCTTGCCTGATCACGCCTTCGCATGACCCCGTTCGCGGAGCGGATGTCCAGGCATCCGCTCCGCGTTCCCGTATTTGCGCACCACCCGCGCATGAGTACCGTGCCGAGCACGCACCAATGAAGTCCATCCATGCCTACTACCCCGACCATCTTGCCCGACTGGCTGGCGCTGCTCGAGTCACGCCATGCCGAAACCCATATCGACATGGGCCTGGACCGCGTGCGCGCCGTCAAGGAACGCCTGCAGCTCACTTTTGCCTGCCCCGTGATCATGGTGGCCGGCACCAACGGCAAGGGCTCGACCTGCGCGATGCTGGAAAGCGTGCTGCTGCAATGCGGCTATCGCGTCGGCCTCTACATCAAGCCGCATTTCCTCGATTTTAACGAGCGCGCCCGCATCAACGGCGAGCTTGCATCCGACGCGGCACTGGTCGAGGCCTTCGATGCCGTGGAAAGCGTGCGCGGCGACGTAGCGCTGACCTATTTCGAATTCACGACCCTCGCGATCATGCACCTGATCTCCCAATCGAACGTCGACGTCGCGATCCTCGAAGTCGGCCTGGGCGGGCGCCTCGATGCGGTCAACGTGGTCGACGCCGACGTGGCGATCGTCACCAGCGTCGACATCGACCACACCGACTACCTCGGCGACACGCGCGAGAAAATCGGCTTCGAGAAAGCCGGCATCTTCCGCGCCGGCAGGACGGCGATCTGCAGCGACCCGGTGCCCCCGCAATCGCTGATCGACCACGCGGAAAGCATCGGCGCCGACCTGTGGCTGCTGGGCCGCGACTTCAACTACCAGGGCGACCAGCAGCAGTGGAGCTACGGTGGACGCGGCCAGCGCCGCAATTCGCTGGCCTATCCGGCACTGCGCGGCGCCAACCAGCTGCTCAACGCCTCCGCCGCGCTGGCTGCGCTCGAAGTACTGCGCATGCAGCTGCCCTGCGGCGCACAGGAAGTGCGCGCCGGGCTGGCGCTGGTCGAGCTGCCGGGACGCTTCCAGGTGCTGCCGGGACGCCCGACCCAGGTGCTCGACGTCGCCCACAATCCACACGCTGCCGCGACCCTGGCCCAGAACCTCGGGAACATGGGCTTCCACCGCTACACCTATGCGGTGTTCGGCATCATGGAAGACAAGGACATCGATGCCGTGATTGCGCCGATGGCCCAGTACGTCGACCATTGGTGCGTGACGGCGCTGCCGTCCCCACGCTCCGCCCAGCCTGCGCACCTGGCCGAAAAACTCGAAGCCTTGAAGCCCGCGGGCGCCAAAGCGGACGATTTTTCGGTCACCAGCTTCGCCAATCCGGCCGAGGCGTATGCGAATGCGGTGAGCCGGGCAGGGGAGAATGATAGAATTGTGGTCTTTGGTTCGTTCTACACGGTCGCCGGCGTCATGGCGGCCCGTAAATCCTCTCTTCACTGATATCTGAAACGCATGGGCTTGTTCTCGTTCGGCAGCAAAAACAAGCAAGACACGGTCCGCGACAGCGGCCACTTCGTCAAGGATGACGATGCCGCCTATGGCGAACGCGCCCGCGCCAAGCGCGCGACGCACGCCGGTGAAGGCGCGCGCCGCAGCCGCGGCCCGGATCCTGTCCTTCCCGAGAAAAAACGCGCACGCCGCCGCCTGGTCGGCGCGATCGCACTGGCGCTGGCCGCGGCAGTCGGGCTGCCGATGCTGCTCGATTCCGAGCCCAAGCCGCTCGGCACCGACATCGCCATCAACATCCCGGACAAGGAAAAAGCGGCGCCCCTGCCGGTGCCGGCAGCAGCGACCGTCGACAGCGGCGAGGAAATCGTCGAGCCGGTCGATGTGGGCGCCCAGCCTGGCGCAGCAGGCGCCGGCATTGCGGTCCCGCCATCCGACCCGCCGCCGATGCGCACCATCGAGACCGGCCGCACCGACCCCGCGCCGGTAGCGAAGCTCGAGCCCAAGCTGGAGCCTAAGCCTGAACCGGTCAAACCTGAACCGAAGCGGATTCCCGAGCGGCCTGCCGTCATCGATACCGTGCATCCGAAGGCCGCCGACCTCGCGCTGAAGAAAGCCGAGCCAGCCGCGAAGCCGCTCGACGTGAAACCGAAGACCAAGGACGACGCCGCCCGCGCGATCGCCATCCTCGAAGACAAGCCGGCTGTGAAGGCTGAAGGCCCTTCGCAGAAATACGTGGTGCAGGTCGCCGCGCTGACGACCCCGGAAAAGGTCAACGAGCTGCAGGGCCGCCTGCGCGCCGCCGGCGTCTCCTCGTTCACCGAAAAGTCAGGTGACCTGATCCGCGTGCGGGTAGGGCCGTTCGCCAAGGAAGAAGCGGACAAGGTCCGTTCGAAGCTGATGGGCATCGGCCTGTCGGGAAAGATGGTTCCGCTCTGATGCAGGGCAGTGTGAAGCAGGGCAGCGCGGCGTGACGATTTTCGATTACCTGGTCCTGTTCGTCCTGATTTCATCGGTCATCATTTCCACCCTGCGCGGCCTGGTGAAAGAGATCCTGTCGCTGCTGGGCTGGGTGGTCGCCTTCGTGGTGGCCAACATGTACGGCGCCAAGCTGGCGCCCATGCTGCCCGACCTGGTTCCCGGCGAGACGGCACGCCTGATCGCGGCCTTCGTGATCCTCTTCCTCGGCGTGCGCATCTTGATGGGCTTGCTGTCGCTGGCGATCGGCGCCCTCATCACGGCCAGTGGGCTGAGCCTGGCTGACCGGGGCCTGGGAGGATTGTTTGGATTGGGGCGCGGCATTGTAATCGTGCTTGCCGCCGTCATATTGTGTGGGATGACTTCCATCCCGCAACAGGATTTCTGGAAAAATGCGCTGCTCTCGCCTATGGCGGAAACCGGGGCGCGCACGGTCAAGCCTTTCCTGCCTGCAGCGCTTGCGCAGCACGTGAGATATTGAACCAAGGTATTGAACTTTTTTTGTAATCAAGCAGTCCAGTTTTAGGAGCGCACCATGTGTGGCATCGTCGGCGTCGTCTCGCACAATCCCGTCAACCAGCTCTTGTATGACGCGTTGCTGCTCTTGCAGCACCGCGGCCAGGACGCTGCGGGCATTGCGACCAATCACAGCAGCATGTTCTCGATGTACAAGGCCAATGGCCTCGTCCGTGACGTGTTCCGTACCCGCAACATGCGCTCGCTCCAAGGCAATACCGGTATCGGCCACTGCCGCTATCCGACCGCCGGCTCCTCGAGCGAGGAAGAAGCGCAGCCTTTCTACGTCAACGCCCCGTTCGGCATCACGCTTGCCCACAACGGCAACCTGACCAACCAGGCGGTGCTCAAGGAGGAACTGTTCCGTAACGACCGCCGCCACATCAATACCGATTCCGATTCCGAGGTGCTGCTCAACGTGCTGGCGCACGAGATCCAGGAAGCGGCCGATGGCTACAACCTGGACAAGGATGCCGTCTTCAAGGCGGTCGCCGCGGTGCATCGCCGGGTGCGCGGTGCGTACGCCGTGGTGGCCCAGATTGCCGGCCACGGCATGCTGGCCTTCCGCGACCCCTTCGGCATTCGCCCGCTCTGCCTGGGCATGAACGAAACCGAAGGCGGCACCGAATACCTGGTGGCCAGCGAATCGGTGGCGCTCGAGGGCCTGGGCTTCCGCTTCGTGCGCGACATCGCGCCGGGCGAAGCGGTCTTCATCGACAACGACGGCAACCTGGCGGAACAGCAGTGCGCGGAAAACCCGTCGCTGAACCCCTGCGCCTTCGAATACGTCTACCTGGCGCGCCCGGACTCGGTGATCGACGGCGCCTCGGTGTATGCGACCCGCCTGCGCATGGGCGAGTATTTGGCTGACAAGGTGCGCGCCGAGATCCCGGACGGCGAGATCGACGTGGTCATGCCGATCCCCGATTCCTCGCGTCCCGCCGCGATCCAGCTGGCGCTGAAACTCGGCATCGAGTACCGCGAAGGCTTCATCAAGAACCGCTACATCGGCCGCACCTTCATCATGCCTGGCCAGGGCATGCGCAAGAAATCGGTGCGCCAGAAGCTCAATGCGATCGCCTCCGAATTCAAGGACAAGAACGTGCTGCTGGTGGACGACTCGATCGTGCGCGGCACCACCAGCCGCGAGATCGTGCAGATGGCGCGTGAAGCCGGCGCGCGCAAGGTGTTCTTCGCCTCGGCCGCGCCGCCGGTGCTCTACCCGAACGTGTACGGCATCGACATGCCGACCCGCGACGAGCTGATCGCCCATGGCCGCACTACCGAAGAGGTATGCCGCGAGATCACCGCCGACCGCCTGGTCTACCAGGACATCGACGCCCTGAAGCGCGCTATTTCCGATGTCAATCCGGCCCTGAAGAATTTCGAGGCCTCATGTTTCGACGGCATTTACGTGACCGGCGACGTGACCCCGGAATACCTCGATCGCCTGGAGTCGGCCCGCCACAAGCCGAACCCGAAGCGCGACGAGGACGACGTCACCACGCACCTGCACCTCAAGGCCCCGGCCACCGAATAAGCCTGCCGGTTCAAGCGAACTCCCATGAGCGATACCAAGTACGGTTTCACCACCACCATCCTGCACAACGACCGCAGTAAGAGCATCGAGCAGGGCTCGCTGCACAAGCCGGTGCACACCTCGGTGGCCTTCGGCTACAACGATGCGCGCCAGCTGGCTTCGGTCTTCCAGGGCAAGGAACCGGGCTTTCGCTACGGCCGCCAGGGCAACCCGACCGTCAGCGCGCTCGAAGACAAGGTCACCAAGATGGAAGACGGCGTCGGCACGCTGTGCTTCGCCACCGGCATGGGCGCCATCGGCGCGCTGTTCCAGGCGCTGCTGAAGTCCGGCGACCATATCGTGTCCTCGTCCTTCCTGTTCGGGAACACCAACAGCCTGTGGCAGACGGTAGCGGGGCAGGGCGTGGACGTCGCCTTTGTCGATGCGACCGATGTAGCGAATGTGGAAGCGGTGCTCACCGCGGCCACGCGCATGGTCTTCGTCGAGACCATCGCCAACCCGCGCACGCAGGTGGCCGACCTGGCCCGCATCGGCCAGCTGTGCCGCGAGCGCGGCATCCTCTACGTGGTCGACAACACCATGACCACGCCTTACCTGTTCCGCCCGAAGGCGGTCGGCGCGGGCCTGGTGGTCAATTCGCTGACCAAGTCGATCGGCGGCCATGGCAATGCGCTGGGCGGCGCCCTGACCGATACCGGCCTGTTCGACTGGAGCGCTTATCCGCACATCGCGCCGAACTTCCGCAAGCAGCCAAGCCAGGCGCAAGGCCTGGCCCAGCTGCGGGCGAAAGCATTGCGCGACTTCGGCGCTGCGCTGGGGCCGGAGGCAGCCCACCATATCGCCGTCGGCGCCGAAACGCTGGCGCTGCGCATGGACCGCACCAGCAGCAATGCGCTGGCGCTGGCGCAGATGCTGGAGGCAGACGAGCGAGTCGCCGCGGTGCACTACCCCGGCCTGGCTTCGCATCCGCAGCACGGCATCACGAGTGAACTGTTCCGCGCGGCCGGCTCGCTGCTCAGCTTCGAGCTGGTGGACAGCATCGATCCTTTTGACTACCTGAACCGCCTGCAGCTGGGCATCCCGGCCAGCAACCTGGGCGACACCCGCACCCTGGTGATCCCGGTGGCGCACACGATCTTCTTCGAGATGGGGGCCGAGCGCCGCGCCAGCATGGGCATCGCGGAGTCGCTGATCCGGGTCTCGGTCGGTATCGAGGACACGGACGATTTGCTCGCCGACTTCCGCCAGGCGCTGGACGCGTAGACCAGTGCGCATTGAACACGGCAACCCACGGGTTGCCGTTTTTGTTTCAGCAGTTGAGCAGGGAGTCCGATTGCCGCTATGATGGGGATTCGATTCCTCCTCCGTAAGCGCCCATGAAGACCACGCTGTTCTGCCTTTCCCTCTTGTTCTGCGGTAGCGCCTTTGCCGGCGAGCTGGAAGACGCCCACGCCCTGTTCGCGAAGAAGGACTACGCCCAGGCCATGAAGCTGTACACCAAGCTGGCCAACGGCGGCAACGCCGAGGCACAGCAGGCCCTCGGCCAGATGTACTGGTATGGCGAAGCCGGGCAGGTGGACGAGGCCAAGGCCGAAGCGCTATTCAAGAAATCCGCCGCCAAGGGCAACAAGGTTGCGATCGCGTCGCTCGAGCTGATGGATCAGCGCGTCAAGCGCCGCAAGGACATCGATTACTGGATCAAGGGCTATGACGGCGAAGACCTGAAATCAGGCGAATTCCGCTGCACCGCGCCGCGCATCCCGGCGATGTCGAAGATTAACGCCGACATCGACCGCATCGGCGCGGCAGTCACGAGCTGGCAGGAGTGCTACAACAAGTTCGTCACCAACCTGAACGCGTCGACCCCGCTGACCAAGCGCATCCCGGCGGATATCGCCAAGCTGATGACCAAGGACGAGACGGAAAAGTCCACCGCCTACCTGACGCAGCTGCAGTCGAACCTGACCGAGGAGGCGAAGGTGGGCTCGCAGATGGTGCTGGCCGATTTCGCGGCCTGGCGCACGGCGACCGAGACCTATGTGGCCGAGCATAATGCGATGGTGAAGAGTTCTTCGGATGCGAAGAAGTTGAAGTGATGGGGTAGGGGCTGCGGTACGAAGGTAGGGACTGCGGTCGAGGGTAGCAGTTGCGGCACCAACTTGGGCGGGACAATGCCAGTGGCATTGTCCCGGCCTTCGCCGGGACGACATGCTAAGGTTCGCGACTACGAAGCGAGATTTAGGCCACCACGCTAAAAACCGTCATTCCCGCCACTGGCGAAAATGACTCCCGCCACTGGCGAAAATGACTCCCGGCGCAGGCCGGAACCTAAGTTAAGCAGTGCAGCGTTTGCGCAGCTTAATGCCAGCTACGCATCAACCCCACCGCCAGCCCCTCGAGCGCAAACTCGTCTTCCGGCGTCACCTGGATCACCTTGAAGTCCGGGTTCTCCGGCAGCAGTTCGACCATGTTGCCGGTCTTGCGGTAGCGCTTGACCGTGACTTCGTCGCCCAACCGGGCTACGACGATCTGGCCGTTCTTGGCGCTGTCGATCTTCTTCACCGCGAGGAAGTCGCCGTCGCAGATGCCGGCATCGCGCATCGACCAGCCCTTGACCTTCAGCAGGAAGTCGGGGCGGGCCGAGAACATGGCGGCATCGACGTTATAGGTGGCTTCGACGTGTTCCTGCGCCAGGATCGGCGAGCCGGCGGCGACGCGGCCGACCAGCGGCAGCGCCATCATCAGGGCTGCAGGCACCAGCGGCACCTGTTCGACGGATGCGCCGATCAGGCGGATGCCGCGCGAGGTGCCGGGCGAAATCTCGATCGCCCCCTTGCGCGCCAGTGCCTGCAGGTGTTCTTCGGCGGCGTTGGCCGACTTGAAGCCGAGTTCGGCAGCGATTTCGGCGCGGGTCGGGGGGAAACCGGTGTTTTCGATCGCTTCCCTTATCAGGTTCAGGATCTGTTCTTGCCTTGCAGTGAGCTTGAGCATGGGTGTGTTAAGGCAATCCGTTGTGTGAGTAGACTGTATTTTTGTACAGTATTCCTGTCTGCGCAAGGGAAAACACCCGAAAAGTGTAAAAAAATTGTGCAGCGCGCTCGCGGGCGTGGCAAAAACCGCGCGGCCTGGCAGGCCCATCGGCGTTGCGGACAACACCCGGCTTTCCAACTCGGCCAATCTCAGGCTATAATGTCCGGCTTTCCCTTCCCACACTCGTCTTGACGCCGAGGTGGGCATTTGTTTAAACGTCCTTAAGGAGTAATGCATGCGTCATTATGAAATCGTTTTTATCGTCCACCCGGACCAAAGCGAGCAAGTCCCGGCGATGATCGAGCGCTACAAAGCCACGGTCACGAGCCGCGGCGGTAACATCCATCGCGTGGAAGACTGGGGCCGTCGCCAGATGGCTTACCAGATCCAGAAGCTGCCGAAAGCCCACTACATCTGCCTGAACATCGAGTGCGACAACGAGACCCTGGTCGAGCTGGAAACCGCATTCAAGTTCAACGATGCCGTCCTGCGTCACCTGACCGTCAAGATGAAGAAGGCCGAAACCGCACCGTCGCCGATGATGAAGTCGGTCCAGCGCGAAGACGCAGCCAAGAGCCACCGCGCTGAAGCCGCAGCACCAGCTGCTGCCCCGGCTGCAGCTGCCTGATTGTTGACCGCGTTTTTCCAGGGAATCCCAGAACAATAGTGAACCACCTCCAGCTCGTAGCGACCATCGCCGAGCGTGACGTATTGCGTTACACCCCGGCCGGTGTCCCCATCGTGGGCGCCATCCTGATGCACAGTTCGCAGCAGGAAGAGGCAAGGGTAGCGAGGCTGGTCGAGTTTGAAGTCGCCGCGCTGGCCGCGGGCGAGATTTCAGGCAGGTTTGCCAGCGCCGAACTCGGCGCGGCTTACCAGTTCACAGGGTTCCTGGCACGGAAAAACCGCAACAGTAAAGCACTGGTGTTTCACATCATTGATTTCAGTGCCGCATAGGTTATCCAACCGCACGGCATAATTTAGATAGATACAGGAGCCTCAAATGGCATTCGGTAAAAAGTTCGACAAAAACAAAGCCAAAGAAAAACTGAAGCGCAAACAGCAAAACCCGCTGTTCAAGCGCAAGAAATTCTGCCGCTTCACCGCTGCAAACGTGGAACAGGTCGACTACAAAGACGTCGACACCCTGAAGGACTTCGTCCAGGAAAACGGCAAGATCATGCCGGCACGCCTGACCGGCACCAAGGCGCACTACCAGCGCCAGGTCGACACCGCGATCAAGCGCGCACGCTACCTCGCGCTGCTGCCGTACACCGACCTGCACCACGGTTAATCCCCGTCGTACAGATCAGAACTTCTGGAGAAAAATATGCAAGTTATCCTTTTGGAAAAAGTTGTTAACGTCGGCAACCTGGGCGACGTCGTCAAGGTCAAGGACGGTTACGCACGTAACTTCCTGATCCCGCAAAAGATGGCACGTCGTGCTACCCAGGCCGCTGTGGCCGAGTTCGAAGTCAAGCGCGCCGAACTGGAAAAAGCTGCCGGCGAAAAGCTGGCTGCTGCCCAGGCGCAAGGCGACAAGCTGAGCGGCATGACCGTCACCATCGGCCAGAAGGCCGGCGTCGACGGCCGCCTGTTCGGTTCGGTCACCAACTTCGACATCGCCGAAGCCCTGAGCAAGCAAGGCTTCCCGGTCGAGAAGTCGCAGGTTCGCCTGCCGACCGGCCCGCTGAAGACCACCGGTGAATTCCCGGTTGCAGTTGCCCTGCACACCGACGTCGTGTCGGAAATTACCGTCAGCGTCGTCGGCGAAGCTGCTTAAGCTATTGCTTGAAGCACTTGTTGCATAAATGAAAAAGCCGGGTTCGCCCGGCTTTTTTTATTGCCAGAATCTACCCAATTATTTCAGCCGTGTGACCGGAAAAGGTATAATGCCCGCCATGAATTCCCCATCCGATCCGCAAGTCGACTCGCTGCGCATCCCCCCGCATTCCATCGAAGCAGAGCAGTCCGTCATCGGCGGCCTCCTGCGCGATAACGCGGCATGGGACCGTATTGCCGACTTCATGCACGCGGACGACTTCTACCGCTACGACCACCGCATCATCTTCGAACAGATGGTCCGCCTGATCAACGGCGGCAAGCCGGCCGACGTGATCACGGTCTACGAGGCCATGGTCTCGCTCGGCAAGGCCGAGGACGTGGGCGGCCTGCAGTACCTGAACGCGATGGCGCAGAACACGCCGTCGGCGGCCAACATCCGCCGCTATGCCGAGATCGTGCGCGACCGCGGCATCCTGCGCAAACTCATCACCGTCGCCGACGAGATCTCGGGCAATGCTTTCAACCCGCAGGGCAAGGAAGTCAAGCAGATGCTCGACGAAGCCGAATCGAAGATCTTCGCGATCGCGGAGACCGGCTCGCGCGGCCAGCAGGGCTGGAACCCGATCCAGCCGCTGCTCACCCAGGTGGTCGAACGCATCGACGAACTGTATTCGCGCGAAAACCAGGGCGAGATCACCGGCGTGCCGACCGGCTTCATCGACCTCGACCGCATGACTTCCGGCCTGCAGCCGGGCGACCTGGTGATCGTCGCCGGCCGTCCGTCGATGGGCAAGACCGCGTTCTCGATCAATATCGGCGAGAACGTCGCGATCGAAGCCGGCCTGCCGGTGGCCGTGTTCTCGATGGAGATGGGCGGCACCCAGCTGGCCATGCGTATGCTCGGTTCGGTCGGCATGCTCGACCAGCACCGCCTGCGTACCGGGCGCCTGAACGACGAGGACTGGCCGCGCCTGACGCACGCCATCCAGAAGATGAACGACGCCCAGCTCTACATCGACGAGACGCCGGCGCTGAACCCGATCGAGATGCGCGCGCGCGCGCGCCGGCTGGCCCGCCAGTGTGGCAAGCTCGGCCTTATCATCGTCGACTACCTGCAGCTGATGCAGGGTAGCCAGCCGGGCGACAACCGCACCGCCGAGATCTCGGAGATCTCGCGTTCGCTCAAGGGCCTGGCCAAGGAACTGCATTGCCCGGTCATCGCGCTGTCCCAGCTGAACCGCTCGCTGGAGCAGCGCCCGAACAAGCGTCCCGTCATGTCCGACCTGCGCGAATCCGGCGCAATCGAGCAGGATGCCGACGTCATCATCTTCCTGTATCGCGACGAGGTCTATAACCCCGACTCGCCCGATAAAGGCACCGCCGAGATCATTATCGGCAAGCAGCGTAATGGTCCGATCGGGGCGATCCGCCTCACCTGGATTGGCCAGTACACCAAGTTTGGCAACTACAGCGGCAACCTCGCCGTCTACCAGGGCGACTGATCTGCTCGTAGGGGTGATCGCTCACCACGCCAGTATGACTTTCCGCTGCCCGCTGCGGCGGCGATGTCGCACTTCCAAGAGATTCGCAACGGAGAATATGATGTTTGGACGCCTGATGCCCCAGGAGGGCAAGTTTTTCGACCTGTTCAACCAGCACGCCGCATTGTGCGTAAAGGGCGCCGAGGAGATGCTCGGCCTGATGATCAATTTCGACGATCTCGAAATCCGTACCCACATGGTGGAGAGCATCGAGAAAGAGGCGGACAAGGTCACGTATGCCTGTGTGGACCTGCTGCACAAGACTTTTATCACGCCGATTGACCGCGACGACATCCACAAGCTGATCACCCGCATGGACGACATCCTCGACATGATGGAAGACGCGGCCCAGACCATCTCGCTGTACGACCTGCGCGCCGTCACTCCTGAAGCCAAGCGCCTGGCCGAATTGTGCCTGTCGTGCTGCCTGAAGGTGCAGGAAGCCGTCGGCCTGCTGCACGACATGGGCAACGCCCAGAAGATCGTCGCCATCTGCGAAGAGATCGACCGCTTCGAGTCCGACGCCGACCACGTCATGCGCGCGGCCATGTCGAAGCTGTTCCGCGACGAGCCGGACGTGCGCAACCTGATCAAGATGAAGGCGATCTACGAAATCCTGGAGACCGTCACCGACCGTTGCGAGGATGTCGCCAACATCATCGAAGGCATTATCGTCGAGAACGCCTGAGGCACTTTCAGAACAAGAAAATGACGGAAACTCTCAACATCAGCATCTTTGTGCTGGGCTTCCTGGTGCTGCTCGCATTGGTATTCGACTTCATGAACGGCTTCCACGATTCGGCGAATTCGATCGCCACCGTGGTGTCGACCGGCGTCCTGAAACCGCAGACCGCGGTGGCGATGGCGGCCTTCTTCAACTTCATCGCGATCTTCGTGGTGAGCATGAAGGTGGCGCAGACCATCGGCAAAGGCACGATCGACCCGCACATCGTCGACCATTACGTCATCTTCGGCGCCCTGGTCGGGGCGATTACCTGGAACGTGATCACCTGGTACTACGGCATCCCGTCCTCGTCCTCGCACGCCCTGATCGGCGGGCTGGTGGGCGCGGCGGTGGCCAAGTCCGGCACCGGCGCGCTGATCGCCGGCGGCCTGATCAAGACGGTGGCCTTCATCGTCGTCGCGCCGCTGCTCGGCTTCGTACTCGGCTCGACCATCATGCTGGCGGTATCGTGGATCTTCGTGAAATCGACGCCGCGCAAGGTCGATGTCTGGTTCCGCCGCCTGCAGCTGGTATCGGCGGCGGGCTATTCGCTCGGCCACGGCGGCAATGACGCGCAGAAGACCATGGGCATCATCTGGATGCTCCTGATCGCGGCCGGCGTCACCAGCCCGGACGACGCGCTGCCACCGGTCTGGGTCATCATCTCGTGCTACGCCGCGATCGCTTTCGGCACGCTGTTCGGTGGCTGGCGCATCGTCAAGACCATGGGCCAGAAGATCACCAAGCTCAAGCCGGTAGGCGGCTTCTGCGCCGAAACCGGCGGCGCGATGACGCTGCTGATGGCGAGCTTCTTCGGCATCCCGGTCTCGACCACCCACACCATCACCGGCGCCATCGTCGGCGTGGGCGCCTCGCAGAAGGCCTCGGCCGTGCGCTGGGGCGTGGCGGGCAATATCGTCATGGCCTGGGTCGTCACCATCCCGGCCTCGGCCTTCATGGCTGCGGTCGCCTGGTGGGTCGGTACCAAGATCATGTAAGCGAGACCTGCAGCAAGATCGCCCCACGAAACCCGGCAATTGCCGGGTTTTTTTCTGCGCCGCGCGCTGACATCCTGGCTGGACCATTGGCTTTAGGCACTATTTTTACCCGTGCGGGGTCCTGGAAATGCTACAGTTGCAGTCCCATTGTGCCGGAGCCTCCATGTTGAACGATTTGAGCATCAAGAACAAACTGATACTTGGCCTGGGGGCCATTGTATCGATCATGCTGTTCCTGCTGGCGCTGGCGTATAACAACTCGCAAAAGCTGGCCGATGCCAACAAATGGGACCGCCACGCGCTCGAGGTGCTGGTCGAGTCCAACCATGTCGCCACCTCCGTGCTGCAGGTCCAGAGCGCCATCCGCGGCTTTCTCCTGACCGGCAACGAAGGGCTGATCGCGCCCCTGAATGCCGAGTTTGCCGAGGCAAAGCGCCACCTGGCCACGGCCACGCGGCTGACGGCGGATAATCCGCTCCAGCACGACCGCATCAGGCAGCTCGCGCCGATGCTCGACGAGTGGATGGCCCAGGCAGTGCTGCCGCAAATTAGCTTGCGCCGGGCCCGGGATGCCGGCGCCAAGGCCGCTGATACGGCCACCACCGATGCCGCCGTGCTGGGCGGCGCGCGCACCGTGGCGGCGATCCGCAAGCAGATCGACGAAATCGCGGCGGAGGAAAACCGTTTGATCGGCCTTCGTTCGCAGCAATCCGCGGCGTTGCAGGAAAACATGTCGCTGCTGCTCACGCTAGGCGGCGCCGTGACGATCGCACTGGCGGTGCTGATCGCCTGGCTGCTGATCCGGGCTCTGCTGGCGCCGCTCAACAGCTTGAACCACACGCTCGGTCGCATCGCCGCCGGCGACCAGTCGGCCCGCGCCCGTATCGATTCGAACGACGAGCTGGGCAAGGTGGCGCGCGAATTCAATCGCATGGCGCAGGCGATCCAGGACAGCCAGGCCAAGGAGCTGGCAGCCACTACTGACCTGCGCGACAAGGTCGATGCCTTGCTGGCAGTGGTCTCGCGCGCCGCCGCCGGCGACCTGGGCGGCCGGATCAGCATCGACGGGAAGGACGCCATCGGCCAGCTCGGACAGGGCTTGTCCACCATGTTCGACACCCTGCGCAGCCACCTCAACAACGTGCAGAAGGCCGGCATCCAGGTCACCACCTCGGCTACCGAGATCGCCGCGTCCTCGAAACAGCAGGAGGCAACCGGCATTGAACAGGCCCAGACCAGTGTCGAGATCCTGTCGACGACCAGGGAAATCTCGGCCAACACCACCCAGCTGCTGCGCACCATGGAGCAGGCCACGGCGGTGGCAGATTTCACCACCAGCGCCACTGCCGAAGCCCAGGGCAACCTCAAGCGCATGGACGCCACCATGCAGCACATGGTCAGCGCGACCGACTCGATCAATGCCAAGCTCGCGGCGCTGTCTGAAAAAGCCGGCAATATCAACAGCGTGCTGGTCACGATCACCAAGGTGGCCGACCAGACCAATATCCTGTCGCTCAATGCCGCGATCGAGGCTGAAAAGGCGGGCGACGCCGGCCGTGGCTTCTCGGTGGTGGCCACCGAAATCCGCCGCCTGGCCGACCAGACCTCGATATCGACCTGGGACATCGAGCAGATGGTCAAGGAAATGCAGTCGGCCGTGTCGGCCAGCGTCATGGGCATGGATAAATTTTCGGAAGAAATCCGGCGCAGCGTGGGCGAGGTGCGCCAGGTGGCCGAACAGCTGTCCTCGGTTATGGACCAGGTGCAAAAGCTCGCGCCCCAGTTCGACCTGGTGCTCGAAGGAATGCAGTCGCAGGCAGTGGGCGCCTCCCAGATCTCGGAAACCATGCTGCAGCTGAGCGACGCGACGCAGCAGACGGTCGAGTCCCTGAAGGCGACCAGCGAAGCGGTGCGCCAGCTCCAGTACGCGGCCGGCGACCTGCAGTCGTCGGTGGCCACCTTCTCGGTCAACAGCTGACACGGCCATGAAAGTGCTGGTTTTTCACATCGGCGCCCAGCGCTACGGCTTGCACCTGGCAGGTATCCGCCAGGTGCTGCCGGCGGCGGCGCTCAGGGAGCTGCCGCTGGCGCCGCCCTGTGTAGCCGGCCTGCTCGACCTGCACGGCGCGCCGGTGCCCGTGATCGACCTGGACCGGCTGGCCGGCATCGCGCCGTCGCCGCCGCACTACGATACCCGCATCGTGGTGGCCGACTATTCCCTCGGTGACGGCAGCCTGCGGGCTCTCGGCCTGCTCGCCACGCGCGTCGAGGGCGTGCAGCAGATCGCGCCCGGCCTGCTGCTTGACGCCGGGGTGCGCGGCGCGCCTTTCCTCGGCCAGGTCGCCTCAAGTGACGGCGCCATGCTGCAGCTGGTCGAGGTTGACCAGCTGCTGTCGCCTGAGGTGCGCGTGTTGCTGTTTCCCGAGGGGCGGGCATGAGCGCCCGCCGCCTGCTGCAGCAGGCCACCGGCCTGAACATCAGCGAGGCCGATGCCGAACGCGCGGTGCGCGAACGGATGGCCCGGCTGGGCGTGGCCGACCTCGGTGCCTACCTCGATGCATTGTCCGCCGGTGAACTCGAGGCGCTGATCGAGCTGGTGGTGGTGCCCGAATCGTGGCTGTTCCGCGACGCCGGGGCTTTCCGCGCCGCAACTGAGCATGTCCAGCGCGCGCTGGCGCTCAACCCGGCCCGTACCCTGCGCATCCTGTCGCTGCCCTGCGCCGGCGGTGAAGAGCCGTATTCGATGGCGATGGCGCTCGACATGGCGGGGGTGGCGCCGGCGTCGGTGCGGATCGACGCGATCGACCTGTCGCATGTGGCGATCGGACGCGCAACGGGCGGCTACTACACGCGCAACGCCTTCCGCGGCGCCGACCTGGCCTTTCGCGCGCGCTACTTCAGGGCCGAGGACGACGGCTACCGCTTGTGCAACGCCATCCGCGCCAGGGTCGGCTTCAGGCAGGGCAATCTGTTCGCCCTCGACACGGCGCTGACCGCCGGCTGCTATGACCTGGTATTTTGCCGCAACCTGCTGATTTACTTCGACGATCCGGCCGCACATGCGGCGGCGCAGGTCCTGCGCCGCCTGCTGGCGGACGACGGCCTGCTGTTCGCCGGCTATGCCGAAGTGCCGGCCTTGTGCCGTCATGGCTTCGTGGCGCTGCGCCTGCCCGGCGCCTTCGCGCTCGAGAAAAGCGCGGCGCAGCCGGCGCTGCCGCTGCCTGCCTTGCGGCGTGCCCTGGCCGTGCGCCCATTCACCGCGCCGGCGCCGGTCCCTGGTGCGCCCGCGCGCCCTCGGCCGGCAAGTCCCCCGGCGGCGCTTGACGCGCTGGCGCAGGCGCGGCAGCTGGCCGACGCCGGCGACCATTCTGCTGCAGCCAGGCTCTGCCACGGATGGCTGGCCGCCCACCCGGCCTCGGCAGACGCCTATTTCCTGCTCGGCCTGGTCAGCGAGTGCGCAGGGCAGCTTCGGCTGGCCGCCGATTACTGGCGCCGCTGCGTCTACTTGCAGCCGGACCACTACGAGGCACTGTGCCACCTCAGCCTGCTGACCCGGCGCGATGGCGACGCGCGCGGCGCCGATGCCTATCAGGAGCGCGCGGCGCGCGTCTACGGACGCGGCCAGGCCGGGCGGAGGACCGCATGAACCTGCCCGAAGACGCGGCGCGACGCATCCTCGAACGCCCGGTTGATGACGCCTACCGTGCCCACTGGGCCGAGCGCCTGCGCCGGCCGCCGGCGGCGGTCGAGTCGCCGGATGCCTCGGCACTGGTGTTCCGGGTCGGGGCGGAGTGGCTCGCGGTGGCGGCGGCGATGGTGGATTCGGTCGCTCCCATGGCCTCGGTGCACCGGGTGCCGCACCGCAGCGGCGGCGCGCTCCTCGGCGTCGTGAACGTGGGCGGTCGCCTGGTGCCGGCGCTGTCGCTGGCAAGCATGCTTGGCATCGACGAGGCCAGGGGCGCCGTGGTCACCGGCCGCCATGTGTTCGCCCGGCTGCTGGTGCTGGACTGCGCGGGCCAGCCATGTGCCCTGCCGGTAGCCGAACTCAAAGGGCTGGTGCGCTACAGCGGCGCCCACCTGGCGGCGCCGGCCGCCACCATCGACAAGGGCCTGGGACGGCAGCTGGCGGGCGTGCTGTCGCACGACGGCCTGCTGGTGGGCGTGCTCGACCCGGGCCTGCTGGCCGGGCATTGCACGGGATTGCTGCGATGAGCCACGAATCCGGCGACCTGAGCCAGTTTTCGCTGCTCGACCTGTTCCGTATGGAGGCCGATGGTCAGGTGCGCCACCTGACCCAAGGCTTGCTGCGCCTGGAGGGCGGCGGCGCCGGCGCCGGGGTGCTCGATGGCCTGATGCGCGCGGCCCACTCGATCAAGGGGGCGGCCGCCATCGTCGGACTGCAGGTGGTGGTCGAGCTCGCGCATGCAATGGAAGATGCCTTCACCGCGGCCCAGGCTGGAGTGCTGGCGCTGCAGCCGGCCGCCATCGACGTGCTGCTGGGCGGCGTGGACCTGGTCGCGCAGGTGGCGGCCTTGAGCGAGGCAGGCCTGGACGACTGGATGCAGGCGCACCGGCCCGCCATCGATGCGTCCGTGACGGCCATGCGCGGCCTGGGCGCACCGGCCGGCGGGGACAAGGCCGTGCATGTCCCTGCGGAGCCCGTGCACGTCCCGGCGTCGCCGCCTGCGGCTGCGGCTGCGGCCCGCGCCGCCGGCGCGGCCGCCGACGCTTTGCTGGCGCAGGCCAGCCAGGCGCGTGTCAACGCCTACAAGCTGGCCGGCTTCAACGCCTCGCTGCAGCGCTTCAAGCGCCAGCAGGCGGCCATGTTGGCTGCGCTGGCGCAGCTGCACGAAGCCGTGACCGCGCGCGGCGACCCTGCGCTGGCCGAGCAGTCGGCGCTCGTCCTGGCGCGCGCCGAGCCGCTCAGGCTGCTGCTGCAGCAGCACATGGCCGAAGCCGAAACCCACGAGCGCCGTGCGACCCAGGTCGCCACGCGCATGGTGGACCAAGTGCTGGCGCTGCGCATGGGCCCGTTCAGCGACGGCGTGCATGCCTTCCCGCGCATGGTGCGCGACCTGGCGCGCAAGCTCGGCAAGCAGGTGCAGCTGGTCATCGAAGGCGGGGCGATACCGGTCGACCGGGCGATCCTGGCGCGCATCGAGAACCCGCTCAACCACCTGCTGCGCAATGCGCTCGACCACGGCATGGAAAGCCCGGACGAACGCAGTGCGGCGGGCAAGCCGGCGCAAGGCACGATCCGTCTGGCGGCGCGCCATCGCGGCGGCATGCTGGTGATCGAGGTCAGCGACGACGGCCGCGGCATCGATCCCGAGCGGGTGCGCAGCGCGGTGGTGGAGCGCGGACTGGGCAGCGAGGCCATGGCGGCGGCGCTGTCGCCGGCCGAGCTGATGGAATTCCTGTTCCTGCCCGGTTTCAGCCTGAAAGCGGACGTGACCGATATTTCCGGCCGGGGCGTGGGCCTGGACGTGGTCCAGCAGGTGGTGCGTGAGCACAACGGCAGCGTACGCGTCGACAGCAGGCCGGGCCAGGGCTTGCGCACTTCGATCACATTGCCGCTGACGCAATCGATCATGCGCGCGCTGGTGGTGCTGGTGGCGGGCGAAGCCTATGCCATCCCGATCGCCAAGGTGCAGCAGGTGCTACGGGTGGCGCAGGACGCCGTGCATACGCTGGAAAACAAGCAGTTCTTCGAGCTCGGCGGGGTGCATTACGGGCTGGTGGCCGCGGCCCAGGTGCTGGAGATGGGCCAGGCGCCGCCGGCGGCCGAGCTGTCGGTGGTGGTGCTGGGCGAGGGCGCGGCGCGCTACGCGATGGTTGTCGATGCCATCGCCGGCGAACAAAGCCTCACCGTGCAGGCGCTCGACCCGGTGTTCGGCAAGCTGCGCAACGTAGCGGCCGGCGCGCTGCTCGACGATGGGGCGCCGGTGCTGGTGCTGGACGTGGCCGACCTCCTGGTGTCGATCGACAGGCTGCTGCATGCCGGCGACCTGCAGCAGTTGCGGCGCCAGGGCGAGGGCACAGTGCGCGCCGCGCGCCACGTGCTGGTGGTCGACGACTCGCTGACGGTGCGCGAGATGGAGCGCCAGCTGCTTGCCGCGCGCGGCTACCGGGTCGATACTGCGGTCGACGGCATGGACGGCTGGAACATGGCGCGCGCCGGCGGTTACGACCTCCTGGTGACCGACATCGACATGCCGCGCATGGACGGCATCGAGCTGGTCGGCCTGGTGCGCCAGGATGCGCGCCTGCGCAAGCTGCCGGTCATGATCGTGTCGTACAAGGACCGGCCGGAAGACCGCGCGCGCGGGATGGAGGCGGGGGCCGACTATTACCTGGCCAAGGGCAGCTTCCATGACGCGACCCTGCTCGATGCCGTATTCGACCTGATCGGGCCGGCCGCGCCATGAGGATCGGCATTGCCAACGACGTCATCTTGGCAGCGGAAGCCTTGCGCCGCGTCGTCACGGCCGGGACCGGGCACCAGGTGGCATGGATCGCGCGCACCGGCCTGGACGCGGTGCGCCTGTGCGCCGAGGATCGCCCGGACCTGGTCCTGATGGACCTGAACATGCCCGGCCTCGATGGGGTCGAGGCCACCCGCCGCATCATGCTTGCCTCGCCCTGCGCGGTGCTGGTCGTCACCGGCCATCCGCACGACAACGTCGGCCAGGTGTTCCGCGCGCTGGGTGCAGGAGCGCTCGACGTGACCGCCACGCCGGTGCTGGCCGGCGACGGGAGCGGCGCGGCCGAACTGCTGGCCAAGATCAAGACCATCGGCAAGCTGATCCGCTTCGACCGGACAGCCTCGTTCGCCGCCGGCGCCGGGCGCGGACGCCCGCATCTACCCGCGGGGCGTATCCGGCACCTGCTGGCCATCGGCGCCTCGACCGGCGGACCGATGGCGATTGCAGCCATCCTGGCCGGGTGGCAGGCGCCGCCAGACACGGCGATCGTGGTGGTGCAGCACATCGACGCGAGCTTCGCCGGGCATTTCGCACGCTGGCTGGACGAGCAGCTTGGCATGCCGGTGCGGGTGGTCGCCGAAAACGACGTCTTGCAGGGCGGAGTGGTGCAGGTCGCGCAAAGCAACGACCACCTGGCGCTCAGTGCCGGCCAGCGCTTCCATTACCAGTCTGAACCGGTTGACAATCCCTACCGGCCGTCGGTTGACGTTCTGTTCGGCTGCGTGGCCTCGCACTGGGCGGGTAGTGCGACCGGCGTACTGCTGACAGGGATGGGACGCGACGGCGCCGCCGGTCTGCTGGCAATGCGCCGGGCCGGGCACGCGACCATCGCCCAGGACCGAGCCAGTTGCGCCGTGTATGGCATGCCACGGGCCGCCGCGGAAATTAACGCCGCAACAGATATTTTGCCGCTTGAAAAGATTAGCGCCGCGATTCGCGATAGAATTCGTGATTAATTTGACGTTCGAACAGCTTGAATCTCCACTCATTATTGCAGGCGTATTATGTCTGAAGTTGTATCCATTGATTTTCCGCAGCAGGATTCCTTCCGCCATCGCGTCCGGGTCTTACTGGTGGACGACCAGCTCATCATCGTCGAAGCGATCCGGCGCATGCTCGTCGCCGAGGCCGATATCGAATTCCACTTCGTGACCGATGCCGCCAGGGCCCATGCGGCTGCGGCCGTGCTGCGGCCGACCGTGATCCTGCAGGACCTTGTCATGCCGGGGACGGACGGTTTCGACCTGATCCGCCAGTACCGCGTCGACGCGGCCCTGCGTTCGGTACCGGTAATCGTGCTGTCGGCCAAGGAAGACCCGAAACTCAAGGCCCACAGTTTCGCCGTCGGCGCCAACGACTACCTGGTCAAGCTGCCCGATGCGCTGGAGCTGCTGGCGCGCATCCGCTACCACTCGGCCGCCCATATCAGCCGGCTCGAACGCGACGAAGCCTTCCGTTTCCTGCGCGAGAGCCAGCAGAAGCTGGCCGACGCCAACGTCCAGCTGCAAAAGCTGGCGGCCCTGGACGGCCTGACCGGCATCGGCAACCGCCGGGCCTTCGACGACATCGTGCAGCGCGAATGGCAGCGCGGGCAGCGCACCCAGAAGCCGCTGTCGATGCTGCTGTGCGACGTCGACCGTTTCAAGCTGTACAACGACGAGTTCGGCCACCAGGCGGGTGACCTGTGCCTGAAGAAGGTGGCGGCCGTGCTGACCGAGCAGCTCAAGCGTCCGGCCGACCTGGCGGCGCGCTATGGCGGCGAAGAGTTCGCCATCGTCCTGCCCGAAACCGACCTGGAGGGTGCGATGAAGCTGGCCGAAGCCTGCCGCGCCCGCCTGGCAGGCCTGGCGCTCGAGCATCCCTGCAGCGAGGCGGGCATGGTCACGATCTCGGTAGGCGTCGCCTCGCTCGTGCCCGCTCCCGAGCACAGGGCGGAAGACCTCATCGCCAGCGCCGACAAGGCTTTGTATGCGGCCAAGGCCGAGGGGCGCAACCGCGTTCGCCAGGGGTAAGGCGGCGGGTCGGGCAGGGTAATCCTTGCTTGTGCGTCCCACACGCATGCGCTGCGGCTGTTCCGGCAACCCTCGTGGCATACTTTGCCGGTGGCTGCCCATGCCGTGCCGGAGCGCGAATGACCCAGCATATCGACAAGGCATTACCCCCTGGCACCCCCGTTGGTCTCGGGGTGCTCGGCCCCCTGCGTCCCTTCCTGGCCTTCCTGCGCCGGCATCTGGCACTGCTGCTGCTGTGGCCGGCGATCGCGCTGGGCGCCGCGGCCCTGCTATGGGGCGGCGTACTGCTCGACCTCAGGCACGAGCTGCACGACCGGAAGGCCGAGCTCGAGCAGCAGGTCGACGCCTATACCCGCAGCCTGGTGATCCGCACCCGCCGTTCCATCGGCGATACCGACCGGCTCCTGCAGCTGTTGCGCCATAACTGGTCCGCCTCCGGCCAGCGCATCGACCTGGCCGGCACCATCGAGGCAGGCATTTTCTCGCAGCAACACATCGCCGCAGTCGCCATCATCGGCCGCAACGGCATGGTCCTGACCAGTTCGCATCCATCGGCGGTGGGCCAGGACTTCAGCGACAAAGCCTATTTTATCGCGCAGCAGCGCGCAGGCGCCGACCTGCTGCACATCAGCACCCCCCTTGATGGTCAATTGTCGAACCGCGAGGTGATCGTGTTCTCGCGCCCGTTGTGGGCGCCCGACCGGCGATTCGACGGCATCGTGCTGGTGTCGGTGCATCCCTCCTTTTTCACGCAGCATTACGCCGAGCCCATCCTGCGCGACTTCGGCATGGTCGGCGTCATCGGCGACGACGGGGTGGTGCGTGCTACCCGAGCCGGGAACGTGGTGCATGCGTCCCGCACCCCCTTCCTGCGCGCGGCCTTGCCCGCCAGTCCGGCGGTAGGCGTGGCCCGGTTCGAGGGCGAACGCTGGTTCGCCGACGGTCACACCCGCGTGACCGGCTGGCAGCGGATGCCGGACTACGGGCTGGTCGGCATTGTCGGCGTCGACGAATACTCGGCAATGGCGGCCTTCCGCGCCCACCGCCAGGCGGCGCTGGACAACGCCTGGTGGAACACGCTGTGGCTGGCGCTGGCGGCGCTGGCGGCCACCAGCCTGTACCTGCACGCCAGGTGGAAGCAGCACCAGATCGAAGCCATCCGTTCCACCTACCGCCTGGCCACCGAAGACGCGGGCGAAGGCTTCTTCATCAACCGGCCGCTGCGCGACCTGCACGGCGCGGTGCGCGATTTCGAGATCGTCGACTGCAACCAGTACGGGGCCGACATGTTCGGCAAGGGCCCGCGCGAGCTGATCGGGCACCGCCTGTCCGAGTTCTACCAGGGCAAGCTGTTCAAGGCGGCGTGCGCCCGGCTGGGCGAGGCGCTCGACACCGGCCTGCACGACAGCGAGATCCAGGTCACGGCGCCGAACCAGTTGCTCAAGCCTAAATGGATCCGCTACAAGGCGGTGCGGGCGGGCGACGACCTGGCCGTGACGATCCGCGACATCAGCGAGGCCAAGGCCCACCTGAGCGAGCTCGAGCTCAGGAGCAATTCCGATGCGCTGACCGGCCTGCCCAACCGCCACTGGATCCAGCACTACCTGCCGCAGGCAATCGAAGCGGCGCGTTCCGGCGGCCGTGGGCTGGCGGTGCTGTTCATCGACCTGGATGGCTTCAAGACGGTCAACGATGCGCTCGGGCATGCGGCCGGGGACGAGCTGCTGCGTACCGTCGGCAAGCGCCTGAAGCTGGCGGTACGCCCGCGCGACCACGTGGTGCGCCTGGGCGGCGACGAGTTCGTGGTCGTGCTGGAGCATGTCGACAGCCCCGCCGGCGTCGAGCACGTCGCCGGGCGCGTGCTCGAGGCTTTCCACAACGGCTTCCACCTGCAGCATTCCACCCACGTGCTGGGCGCCTCGATCGGGATCAGCCTGTTTCCCGAGCATGGCGACGACGCCCAGACGCTGCTCAAGAATGCGGATATCGCGATGTACTCGGTCAAGACCGACGGGAAGGGCAGTTTCCGCTTCTTCCAGGCGCGGTTTTTCGAGGCGATCCGCACCCGCCTGGAAACCGAGCTGGAATTGCGCAGTGCGCTCGACCTGCAGCAGTTCGTGGTGCATTACCAGCCGCGCGTGGACCTGGCCGCCGGCACCGCCTCGAGCATGGAGGCCCTGGTGCGCTGGGACCGCCCCGGCAAGGGGCTGGTCGGCCCGGACAGCTTCATCGCGCTGGCCGAAGAAACCGGCCTGATCGTGCAGCTGGGAGAACAGGTGGTCGACAGCGTCTGCCGCCAGCTGGCCCACTGGGCGCGCGACGGCGCGGTGCTGGTGCCGGTGTCGGTCAACATTTCGCCGCGCCAGTTCAGCCAGTGCGACGTGCCGGCGCTGTTCCGCAGTGCCAGCCTGCGTCACGGCATCGACCCCTCGCTGCTGGAAATCGAGGTGACCGAATCGTCCATGATGCAGGAGGGGATCGGCGAGTCGGACGTGTTCCGCCAGCTGCGCGGCCTCGGGATCAAGCTGTGCATCGACGATTTCGGCACCGGCTATTCCTCGCTGTCCCAGCTCCAGAAGCTGCGTTTCGACGTGCTCAAGATCGACCGCGCCTTCGTGCTGCGGATCGAACACCCGGATGGCGACACCCTGATCGCATCGATGATCGCGATGGCGCATGCGCTTGGCATGCGGGTGGTGGCGGAAGGCGTCGAGAGTATCCGCCAGATGCAGCTGCTCAAGACGCTGGGCTGCGACGAAGGGCAGGGCTATTACTTCTCACGCCCGGTTGCGCCGGGTGAACGCCAGCCGGTCGCTGCGCACGCATTTCCGTGAGTTGCTGCTCCGGGAGGCTTGCGGCCAGGCCCTGTGGCGGGCCGGTCTTTTTTCTCCCACTGTCCAATCGTATCGCCGAGATCTGGTAGTAATATTACACGGTGGCGCTCGCCACCGTTGCCGCCCGCAGCGTCTTTGCTCGTGGCGACTGCCAATGAAAACAATGATAAAGGGGACAGAATGCGCAACAGACGTAGTTTGACTTCACGCCTGCGGATTACCGTGGCTGCCTGCGGGACCGTGATGCTGGTGGCGGGCTTCGCCCTGCCGGTGTCCGCGGCCGCCGCCCAGGGCGTCAGCGCCAGCGCGGCAGCACCGGTAGCGCCCGGAACGATCCGGGTCCACTTCCGCCGCGTGCAGAACGACACCAGCCAGTGGGGCGTGTACTCGTGGGATGGTCCGGCCAGCCCGAGCTCGGCCTGGATCACCGACCGCTTCATGTTCACGCAAAGCGATGCTTTCGGCGGCTATGTCGACATTCCGCTTGCCGCCGGCAAGACGGCGATGTGGTTCCTCGTCACCGACGGCAACGGCAGCAAGAACTGCGGCGCCGACCAGGGCGCGCCGCTCAATCCGGACGTTGCCACGAAGGGCCACGAGATCTGGCTGCTCGAAGGCGACTGCACCGTCTACACCGCGCCCCCAGCCATCAGCTTCGGCAACCTGGCCAATGCCAGCGCCCACTGGCTGGCCGCGAAGACCATCGCCTGGCCGGGTGTGCCGGCCACCGGCAGCTACAAGCTGTATTACGCCGCGAACGGCGGCCTGGGCTCAAGCCTGACTGGCGTTACCGGCGCCGACGGCAGCATGGCCTTGACGCCGGCTGCCTTGCCCGAGGCGCTGCGCGAAAAATTCCGCCACCTGGCCGGCGCCACCGGCCTGGCGCTGTCCAGCGCCGACGCCGCGAAACTGGCAGGCCTGGCCAGCGCGCAGTTCGCCGTGGCGCAGTTCGACGCCACTGGCCAGCTGGTGCAGGTCACCTCGCTGCAGAATGCCGGCATGCTCGACGAGGTCTTCGCCGAGCGCGCCGCCAGCGCGAAGCTGGGCGTGAGCTTCAATGTGCTGGGGGTGCCGACCTTCCGCCTGTGGGCGCCGACCGCGAAATCGGTCGCGCTGGATATCTATGCCGACGCGAACGCGAGCACCGCCACGCAAGTGCCGATGCGCTTCGACGCCGCCAGCGGCATCTGGAGCTATACGGCGTCGAACGCCGGCCTGACCAACCGGGCCTATTACACCTATACCGTCAAGGTGCTGTCGCGCTGGGCCAACAACACCCTGGTGACGAATACCGTCACCGACCCGTATTCGCTGAGCCTGAACGCGAACAGCGGCCGTTCCTTCGTGGCGAACCTGGACAGCCCCGCGCTCAAGCCACGCGGCTGGGACAACCACCACCTGCCGCGGCTCGAGCACCCGGCCGACATCTCGCTGTACGAGCTGCACGTGCGCGACTTCAGCGCCGCCGACGATTCCGTGGCGGCCGCCAACCGCGGCAAATACCTGGCCTTTACCGAGCGCGATTCGCGCGGCATGCGCCACCTGAAGTCGCTGGAACGGGCCGGCCTGACCCACGTCCACCTGTTGCCGGCCTTCGATTTCGCCAGCGTCAACGAGGCCGGCTGCACGACGCCGGCCATTCCCGACGCGGCGCCCGATTCCGACGCGCAGCAGGCGGCGGTGGATGCCGTGCGCGATGCCGACTGCTTCAACTGGGGCTACGACCCGGTGCACTACAACGCGCCGGAAGGCAGCTATGCCTCCAACGCGAATGACGGCGCCGCCCGCATCCGCGAGTTCCGCGCGATGGTGCAGGGCCTGCACGAAACCGGGCTGCGGGTGACGATGGACGTGGTCTACAACCACACCAGTTCTTCGCAGCAGGGGCCTTTGTCGGTGCTGGACAAGATCGTGCCGACCTATTACTACCGCCTGAATGCCAACGGCGCCAACCTGAACGACAGCTGCTGCGCCGATACCGCGGCCGAACACACGATGATGGGGAAACTCATGATCGATTCGGTGTCGCTGTGGGCGTCGGAATACAAGGTGGACAGCTTCCGCTTCGACATCATGTCCTTTGCGCCACTGGACGTGATGAAGGATCTGCAGGCACGCGTCAACCGCGCCGCCGGCCGCGAGATCTACCTGTATGGCGAAGGCTGGAACTTCGGCGCGGTCGGCAACGACCAGCGCTTCGTGACGGCGCGCCAGGCCAACCTGTTCGGCACCGGCATCGGCTCGTTCAACGACCGCCTGCGCGACACCGTGCGTGGCGGCGGTTGCTGCGACGGCGGCGAAGACCTCATCAGGCAGCAAGGTTTCATCAATGGCGCCTGGTACGACCCGAATCACCTCGCCAACCAGTCGCGCGACGATGCACTGCGCCTGGCCGACCTGGTGCGGGTGGGCTTGTCGGGCACCCTGCGCGACTACCGCTTCGTCGATCGTTTCGGTTCGCTGCGCAGCAATGCGGACATCGATTATTTCGGCCAGCGCGCCGGCTACACCGCGAGCCCCTCTGAAACCATCAACTACGTCGAAAAGCACGACAACCAGACCCTGTTCGACATCAACGCCTTCCGCCTGCCGCAATCGACTTCGCTGGCGGACCGGGTGCGGGTGCAAAACCTGGGCGCGGCCATCGTGCTGCTATCGCAGGGCATCCCGTTCATCCATGCGGGACAGGAACTGCTGCGCTCCAAGTCGCTCGACCGGGACAGCTATAACGCCGGCGACTGGTTCAACCGCCTGGATTACAGCTACGCCTCGAACAACTTCGGCGTAGGCCTGCCATCAAGCGACAAGAACCGCGATAATTGGGGCTTGATGGCGCCGGTGCTGAACAACCCGCTGATCAAGCCGGACACCAAGGCGATCCTGTCGGCCAAGGGCGCCTTCGAAGAGCTGCTGGCGATCCGCAAGGACACGAGCCTGTTCCGCCTGCGCACGGCGAAAGACGTGATCGAGCGCCTGAAGTTCCACAACACGGGGCCGGACCAGGTGCCGGGGCTGGTGGTAATGCGCATCGACGGCGACGAGCCGACCCGCTACAAGGACGCGCAATACCGCAGCGTGGTGGTGCTGTTCAACGTGGACAAGGAAGCGAAGACCATCGCGATCCCGGCGCTGAAGGGGCTCAAGCTCAAGCTGCACAAGCTACAGCGCAAGTCGGATGACGCGGTGGTGAAGGCCTCGAGCTATGCCGATGCGAGCGGCAGCTTCACGATCCCGGCGCGTACGACGGCGGTGTTCGTGGAAGGCGGTTCAGGCAACTGACGCCAGTGCACAGAGAAAAGGCCAGCACCGCTCGACGCGCTGCTGGCCTTTTTTACGAAACGAAGGTGCGCTCGGGACGCCGGTCAGAAGCCGTTCCGGCCGCCCGCACCCGAGGAGCTCATGGCGCGCGCGTTCTCGACATCCTGCTTGCGCACCGTGCTGATCGCGGTGCCGCCCAGGCCCGTGCCGTTCTTGCGCTTGATGAAGGTCCCGGTATGGTCGTAACTTTCTTCTTTCGCCACCTTCTCGCCATTCGGGGGCGTCTCGGTCGCGCAGCCCGCCAGCAAGGTGCAGGCTGCGGCAGCCATCATGAACTTCTTCATACGGTGCAACTCCTTTTCTTCTGCATTGAGGTGGGCGGCGCGCCGCATGCGGCCGGCTTACAGGCCCTTGGTGGCGCCGACCTGGTCCGACGAGCCCATGTTGCGCTGGTTCTCGAGGTCGTCCTTGCGAACGGTGCCGATCTGGGTCGGCCCCAGGCCCTGGCCGTTCTTGCGCGGGATGAAGGTTCCGGTCGGTGCGCAGGATTCTTCCCGTACCACTTTCTAGCGGCCTTCGGTAGGGGTGGTCTCATCCCTACAACGGGAGGGGGGATCGGCGCAACAGCGCCGGGCGGGCAGGGCGCCGCCGCGAACTCGTGGAGCAGGGATGTGCCGGCGCAGCGGCGGCGCTAACGAGGGAAGGCCCGGGCCTTCAGAGCGCGACTTCCAGGCCTTCCCAGGCCAGGTGAACCTGCAGGCTGCCCAGGCGGCCATGGTGGCGCGCCATCACGCCGGCGAACACTGCCTCGAGGTCATCGTCGCCGCGGGTCGGTTCGTGGTGGGTGCAATACAGGGCGCGCGCGCCGACGCGCAGCGCCATGTCGATGGCGGCATCAAAAGTGCCGTGGCCCCAGCCGGCGCGCGCCGGGTATTCCTCGCGGGTGTAGGAGCAGTCGACGATCAGTGCGTCCACGCCCGCCATCGCGGCGTCGATCGCGCGTTCGCGTTCGTGCAGGTGTTTTTCGTAGGCGTCGAAGGCGGGGTCGCCCGGCGGGTAGGGGTTGTGCCATGGCTCGTGGTCGCCGGTGAAGAACACAGAGCGGCCGTTGCAGGCGATGCGGTAGCCCAGGTTGGTGACCGGGTGGTTCATGACCACATTGCTAACGACCGCATCGCCGACCTCGATCGGCACGCCGATGTCGAGGGTGCGGTATTCGATGATGGCGTCCATCTGGGTTTCGCTCACCGGGAAATAGCTGTTCTGGAGCTGCACGCCCATCACGTGCTCGATGCCGCGCCCGGTGGCCGGATCGTAGGCGCCGTGCAGGCGCACCCGGTTACCCTTGATGAACAGCGGGGTGAAGAAGGGCAGGCCGTGGATGTGGTCCCAGTGGCTGTGGGTGATGAAGATGTTCGCATGCACCGGCAGGTGGGCCAGCAGGTGCTGGGCCAGGGGGAACAGGCCGGTGCCGCCGTCGAGAATGATCAGGGTGTCGTCGTCAAGGCGTACTTCGATGCAGGTGGTGTTGCCGCCGTAGCGCGCGGTCCGTGGACCCGGGGACGGTATCGAACCGCGCACTCCCCAAAAGCGGAATTTCATCTCTACTCCCAGCCGGACAAGTCATTATTTTTTTGCGAACATCGCGCATGATAGCGAGTTTGTGTGGCAAATAGTCCAAATATTGCGATTTTTCGGATGTGGTGCAGGTGATCCGGCATTGGGGATATACAGCCAGCCGTAACATAGCTACACTTCCCGGAGTTACCACCCGGCAAAAAAAAGCACGCTTGCGGCAAGTCCATGCAGCCGCGGCCCGCAATCCCGAGCGACCATCATGCAAGAGCTGAACCCCCTACAAATTGCGCAACGCCTGCACCAGTTGACCGAAGTCAGCGTCGCGCTCGGGGACACGCACGGCACCCCCGCGCTGCTCGACCGCATCCTGCGCGTGGCCAAGGGCATGACCGACGCCGACGGCGGCACCCTGTACCGCCCGAGCGAAGACCGGCGCAGCCTGTGCTTCCATATCTCCATCAACGACACCCTCGGTATCCATCAGGGCGGCGCGAGCGGCCAGCCGATCGACATCGCGCCGGTGCCGCTGTACGACGAGGAGGGCAACAAGAACCTGGCCTCGGTGGCGGCTTATGCGGCCAACTGCAACCAGTCGGTCAACATCGACGACGTGTACCGGGCGGAGGCCTTCAATTTCTCGGGCATGCGCAGTTTTGATGCGGCCTTCGGTTATCACTCGCAGTCCTTCCTGACGGTGCCGATGACCGACCACGAGGGCGAGCTGGTCGGTGTGCTCCAGCTGATCAACGCGAAGGACCCGGCGACCGGCGCGATCCGCGCCTTCACCCAGACCGACCAGCGCTTCATCGAGGCGCTGGCGGCACAGGCGGCATCGGCGCTGACCAAGCAGCTGCTGATCCAGCAGCTCGAGACCCTGCTCGAGTCGCTGGTCAACCTGATCAACATCGGCATCGACGAAAAATCTCCCTACACCGGCCGCCACTGCCAGTTCGTGCCCGAGCTGACCATGCTGCTGGCCGAGGCGGTGCACCAGACCACCGAGGGCCCGCTGGCAAGCTTCAGCATGACGGATGCCGACCGCAAGGAATTGTGGCTGGCCGGCCTGCTGCACGATTGCGGCAAGATCACCACGCCGGTGCACATCGTCGACAAGGCCACCAAGCTGGAAACCATTTTTGACCGCATCCACCTGGTCGATACGCGCTTCGAGGTGCTGCTGCGCGACTGCGAGATCCGCGCGCTGCGCGAAAAATGCCAGGCGGGCGCCGATCATGGCGCCATCGATGCACGCTGCGAGGAAGAGCAGGCGCGCATCCGCGCCGACCGCGAATTCCTGCGCCACGCCAACCTCGGCGGCGAAGGCATGTCCGAGGCCGACCAGGCGCGCGTGCGCCGCATCGGGCAGATCCGCTGGACCGGCCCGGGCGGCGTCGAGCAGGACTTCCTGAGCGAGAACGAGATCCTGAACCTGACGGTGCGTTTCGGGACCCTGACCGAGGCCGAGCGCAAGGTCATCAACAACCACATCGACGTCTCGGTGCGCATGCTCGAGTCGCTCCCTTGGCCGAAGCACCTGAAGAACGTGCCGGAATATGCGGGCGGCCACCACGAGCGCATGGACGGCAAGGGCTATCCGCGCGGCCTGACCCGCGACCAGATGTCGGTGCAGGCGCGCATCATGGCGATCGCCGACATCTTCGAAGCGCTGACCGCCGCCGACCGCCCGTACAAGAAGGGCAAGCTGCTGTCCGAATCGCTGAACATCCTCGGCAAGTTCGCGCTCAACGGCCATATCGACCCCGACCTGTTCGACATCTTCGTGCGCAACAAGGTCTATATCGAGTTCGCACGCAGGAACATGGACGCGCACCAGATCGACTCCGTGGACGAGTCGGCGATCCCGGGCTACCGGCCGTAAGCAGCGGCGCGGCCATGAAACGTCTACGGCAGCTGCTGTCGCGCTATGGCGCGCGCTGGGCGCTCGGCCTGCTGCTGACCTTCGGCGCGGTGCTGTATCCGCTCGACTTCTGGACCAGCCACACGATCGAACGCCAGGACACCATCATCTCGGACCTGCGCATGCGGCTCGAGCCCTTCGAGCTGGACCCGGCCATCGTCATCGTCGACATCGACAGCAAGAGCCTGAACGAAGTCGGGCGCTTCCCCTGGAGCCGCAACGTGCTGGCCAAGCTCGTGGACCAGCTCACCGGGCATTACGCCGTCGGCGCGGTGGGCTTCGACGTCTCCTTTCCCGAGCCGGACACCAGTTCCGGCTACGAGGTGCTGGCGCGCCTGGCCGGGCGCGAGCTGAAAGACGTACCCGGGCTGCAGCGCCAGCTTGGCATGCTGAAAACCTCGCTCGACTACGACGGCATGTTTGCCAGCTCGCTGCAGGGCCGGCCAGTGGTGCTGGGCTTTAATATCTCGGACAGCCAGGCCAAGGGCGTGCTGCCGGAACCCGCGTTTACCGCGGAATTCCTGAACGGGCGCGAAGGCCATGCCTATACCGCCAAGGGGTATGAAGCGAATATCGCGCGCCTGCAGCAGGCGGCCGCGGGAGCCGGCATCTTCACCGCCGTGACCGATGCGGACGGCATCGTGCGCTCGTCGCCGGTGCTGTTCCGCATCAAGGACGGCTATTACCCTTCGCTGTCGCTGGCGACCCTCGCCGCCTTCCTCGACACCGGGTCGATCAAGCCGGTGCTGAGCGGGACCGTCGACACCCTGTCCGAGAACGAGCGCCAGGCCTCGGCCTTCGACACCCTCCAGATGTTCACGAAGAAGGCCGGCCGGGTGGTGTTCCCGGTGGGCGAGGCGATGATTTCGACGGTGCAGTTCCGCGGCCGCGGCGGCCCCGATGGCGGCGCCTTCCGCTACGTGTCGGCGGCCGACGTGCTGGCGGGCAGGGTGGCAAAAGAGGTATTGGAGGGCGCGATCGTCCTGGTCGGCACCACGGCGCCCGGCCTGCAAGACTTGCGGGCCACGCCGGTGAGTGCGGAATACCCCGGCGTCGAGATCCACGCCAACATGATCAAGTCGATGCTCGACGGGCGCTTCAAGACGCGCCACTGGTCGGCCCAGGCGATCGAGGCCATCCAGCTGCTGGTGGTGGGGGTGGTGCTGAGCTTTGCGCTGGCGGCGCTGGCGCCGGCCTGGTCGGTGCTGCTCGCGGCAGCGGCCTTTGTCGCCTGCGGCGCCTTCAACTATTACATGTACAGCCAGCAGGACGCCATCCTCAACGTCTTCACCTGCCTGCTGCTGGTCGGCGCGCTGTTCGTGCTGAACGTCGCATGGGGGTATTTCTTCGAATTCCGCAAGGGCAGGGCGCTGGTCTCGCGCTTCGGCGAATACGTGGCGCCCGAACTGGTGAAGAGAATGGCCGAAGACCCGGAAGCCTACAACATGGAGGGCGAGAGCCGCGAGCTGAGCGTCATGTTCGCCGACGTGCGCGGCTTCACCACCATCTCCGAAGGCCTGAGCCCGAAGGCGCTGCGCGAATACATCAACCTGTATCTCACCGCGATGTCCGAGGACATCCGCTCCGCCCACCAGGGCACGCTCGACAAATACATCGGCGACGCCGTCATGGCCTTCTGGGGCGCGCCGGTGGCCTTCACTGACCACGCCAGCCGCGCGGTGGGGACCTCGCTGCTGATGCAGGCCAGCGCGGCGCGCCTGAACGCGGAATTTTTGGCGCGCGGCTGGCCGGCGCTGAAGATCGGCATCGGCGTGAACAGTGGCCTGATGCACGTCGGCGACATGGGCTCGAAGATCCGCCGTGCCTACACGGTGATGGGCGACGCGGTGAACCTGGGCGCGCGCCTGGAAGGCATCACCAAGGTGTATGGCGTCGGCATCGCGGTGGGCGCCGTGACGCGCCTGGCCGCGCCGGAATTCGTTTACCGCGAGCTCGACCTGGTGCGGGTGAAAGGCAAGACCGAACCGGTTGCGATCTACGAGCCGCTCGGCAAATCGGACGCGCTGGCGCCCGGGACTTTGGAGGAGCTGGCCGAATGGGATGCGGCGCTGGCGCTGGTGCGCGCGCGGCAGTGGGATGCGGCGCAGGCGGCCATCGACAGCCTGGCGGCGCGCCACCCGGAGCGCCCCTTGTACCCGCTCTACCTCGAACGCATCGCCCGGTTGCGGGCCCATCCTCCGGGCGCCGACTGGGATGGCGTGACCAATTTCGATAGCAAGTAAATATCAGGCGAGCGCGCTGATCGCGCCCGGTGTGTTGTCACTACAACGCCGGCTTTGCGCTTTTTCCTTTCGCATGGCGGAAGTTGCTTCCTTTGTTGCAATTTTTCTCCATTGCAACATAAACCTCGGTAGACTTCAACACTGCAGGGCTGTGGCCCTTGGGGCCGCTTGTCGTTCGATCAGAAGAAAACCTTATAAAAACAACCATCTGTAAAGCAAATCTAATGAATCAACGCTTCGCACGCCTGTTCGCAGGTTCCGTGCTTGCCATGGCGGTGAACGCGGCCTGGGCCCAGGACCTGGCGCCATCAGACTCGGCAACAACGGCGCCGGACGACATCGTCCGTTTCGGGATCAGCCGCTTCGAGGTGGCGGGGAATACGCTGCTGCCGGCCGCGGAGGTCGAGCGCGCGGTGACTCCCTTCACCGGTGCAGGGCGCGATTTCGGCGACGTCCAGCGCGCGCTGGAAGCGCTCGAAGCCCTGTACCACGAGCGCGGCTACAAGGTCGTGACGGTGCAGCTGCCCGAGCAGGAATTGAATGGCGGCGTGGTGCACTTGACGGTGCTGCAGACCACGATCGGCCGCGTGACGGTGGCCGGCAACCGCCACGCCAGCGTCGATAACATCCGCCGCAGCCTGCCCGGCCTGCGCGAAGGCGCCACCCCCAACCTGACGCAAGTGTCGGCCGACCTGAAGCTGGCCAACGAAAACCCTGCCAAGAAAATCAAGCTGAGCCTCGAGAGCGGGCAGCAGGACGACACCGTGGATGCGCGGGTCGACGTGCTTGACGAGCGTCCCTGGACCGTCATGGCCAACTTCGACAACACCGGCACGAAAGAAACCGGCAAGACCCACGCCGGCCTGGTGCTGCAGCATGCGAACCTAGGGGGCCGCGACCATGTCGCCAGCCTGCAGTACACCACCACGGTGGAAGAGCCTTCGCAGGTCGCCGTCTGGGGCGTCGGCTACCACGTGCCGCTGTATGCGCAGGGCGCTTCGGTCGACCTGTACGCCAGCTATTCGGATGTCGACTCCGGCCTTGTGACCGCCGGCCTGTTCGACCTGGCCGTCAGCGGCCGCGGCGCGGTGTATGGCGCCCGCTACAACAAGGTGCTTGCCAAGCGTCTGCTTGCCGGCCGCGAACTCGAAGGCCGCATCGTCTATGGCCTCGAAGTGAAGGCCTATAAAAACAGTGTGGTCTTCTTCAACCAGGACTTCGGCAGCGACGTCACCGTGCGCCCGATCAGCATCGGCTACCAGGGCCGGATGGCGCTGGAGAACGGCGAAGCGAACTTTACGGCGACCCTGCTGCGCAACGTCTCGGGCGGCTCGCGCGGGGACCAGGCCGCATTCACGGCCGTGCGCGCCGGCGCGAAAGATGGCTATACCGCGCTGCGCTTTGCCGGCGCCTGGAGCCGCGCACTCGGGACCGGCGACTGGCAGACCCGCGTGCTGGCCAATGGCCAGTACACGCCCGATGCGCTGGTGCCGGGCGAGCAGTTCGGCGCCGGCGGCTCGACCAGCGTGCGCGGCTTCGACGAGCGCGAACTGTCGACCGACTCGGGCCTGGGCCTGAACCTGGAACTGTACACGCCGAACCTGTGCAGCCGCGGCGGCTGGCAATGCCGCCTGCTGGCGTTCTACGACACTGCCCACGGCCGGCGCAATCACGCGCTGCCGGGCGAACTGCGCAGCACGACCATCGCCGGCGCGGGCATCGGCCTGCGCTTCGCAATGGGCAACTCGGCCAGCGTGCAGGTCGATTACGGCAAGGTAGTGAAAGAGGGCGCCTTGAACGGCGCCGGCAAGGACAAGCTGCACGTGCGCGTTGGCCTGGCCTACTAGGAGAAGAAATGAGCAAGATGAGACATGGTTTGATCAGGCTGAGTCGGGCGGCGCTATGCGTTGCCAGCTGCTTCGCCGCCACCCAGGCAGCGCAGGCCGCGCCGGCACTGCCGCAGGTGGTCGCGGGGCAGGCCAGCTTCTCCCAGCAGGGCAAGGTGTATTCGATCACGAATACGCCAGGCACCATCATCAACTGGCAAAGCTTCTCGGTGAATGCGGGCGAGGTCACGCGCTTCATCCAGCAAAGCGGCGACAGCGCGGTGCTGAACCGCATCCTGGGCCAGGACCCGAGCCGCATCCTCGGCGCACTGCAGTCGAACGGCAAGGTCTTCCTGATCAACCCGAACGGCGTGGTGTTCGCTCAAGGCGCGCGCGTCGACGTGGGCGGCCTGGTGGCGTCCACGCTGAACCTGAGCGATGCCGACTTCCTGGCCGGGAAAATGAATTTTACGGCAGGACCGAAGGCCGGCACGGTGCGCAACGAAGGCGCGATCACGACGCCGAGTGGCGGCAAGGTCTTCCTGGTGGCGCCGAACGTCGAGAACACCGGCATCATCACCGCGCCGAATGGCGAAGTGGTGCTGGCGGCGGGCCGCAGCGTGCAACTAGTTGACTCCAGCAATCCCGACCTGCAGGTGGTGGTGTCGGCGCCGAACGACGGCGCGATCAACCTCGGGCAGGTCGTGGCGCAGGGCGGCCGCATCGGCATCTACGGCGCCCTGGTCAGCCAGCGCGGCGTGGTCAACGCCAACAGCGCGGTGATCGGCCAGGACGGCAGGATCGTCCTGAAAGCCAGCCGCGACACGGTACTGGATGCAGGCAGCGTCACCAGCGCCACTGGCGCGGGCAAGGGCGGCGAAGTCCAGCTGCTGGGCGCGCGCGTCGGCCTGGCCGGCAACGCCATGGTGGACGCCAGCGGCCAGCTCGGTGGCGGCACCGTGCTGGTCGGCGGCGATTATCAAGGCAAGAACGCTCTGGTTCCGAATGCGCAGCAAACCTGGTTCGGCAAGGATGCCGGCATCCGCGCCGATGCGCTGGGTTCCGGCGACGGCGGCAAGATCGTGCTGTGGTCGGACGGCGCCACCAGCGCCCATGGCAGCATCTCGGCGCGCGGCGCCGGTAAAGGAAATGGCGGCCTGGTCGAAACCTCGGGCCACGACCTGGACACCGCCGGCATCCGCGTGGACGCCGGCGCAGCGCAGGGCCGCACCGGCACCTGGCTGCTCGACCCGTGGAATATCATCGTGCGCGCCGACGGTACCGCCCCGGCCGCGGCGGTCGACGTCTTCGGCAAGCCGCCCGGCAGCGGCGACACCGTGGTGTCGCCGGCGACGCTGCTGGCGACCAATGCCAACATCGTCCTGCAGGCGCAGAACGACCTCACCATCAGCGACAACCTCGCAGCGCTCAAGAGCGTGCGCGCCGAAGCGGGCAACAACCTTGCCGTGAATGCCCTGGTCAGCTCGAGCGAGGGCGACCTCGATTTCCGCGCCGGCAACCGCTTCACCCTGGGTGCAGGCGGCGCGCTCGCCAGCCCGCGCTTCATCGACCTGAAGGCCGAGCGCATGACGCTGCTCGGGAATATCGGCGGTGTCGGCGGTACGCTGCCGATCATCTCGTTCAATACTTTCATCAACACCACCGGCATCAAGATTGCGGGCGCCGAGAGCGGCAGCAGCCTGACGCTGGACCCGGCCCGCCTGGGCGCCTTCAGCGCCTTTGGCATCAACCTCGGCAACAGCGGGCACGTGGGCGCGGTCGACATCGACAGTGCGCTGACCATGCCGGGCCACCTGCAGATCGATTCGGCCGGCATCGTCAACGTCAGCGCGCCGGTGGTCCTGACCGGCGGCACCAGCCAATTCGGCGGCACCCTGCACCCGAACCTCGGCGGCGGCGCGATCAACGTGCGCGGCCCGAATGCCTCGATCACCGCGCCGGGCAAGGTAGAACTCTCGGGCGGACGCATCGTCGTCGACGGCAAGCTGAGCTCCGGCGCAATCGCGATCGCGGCCGGCGACGAGGGCCTGAAGCTGGGAGGCGTGCTCGAGTCCAGCGGCCTGGTGACACTGCGCTCGACCTCCAACGTCATCCAGCACAATGGTTCGACCGTGAAGGCCGCCAGCCTGCTGGTGGACGCCGCCAACGTGGACATGAAATACGCCAACCAGGTCGGTACGCTTGCGGGTGCGGCCTCGACCGGCAACTTCCGCTTCAACTGGACCGGGGCCCTGCAGGTCGGGACCGTAGCCGGCATGTCGGGCATCGCGGCGGGATCCGAACTGGACCTGGCCGGCGGCGCCTTCAGTGCAAACGCCAACCTTCAAGGCCTGGCGATGTTCATCGAAGCCGATTCGATCTCCGGCAGCGGCACCCTGAGCGCCAACCACCTGTCGCTGGCATCCGGTGGCGGCATCGGCACCGGCAGCGCGCCACTGCGCATCAATGCCCAGGTGCTCAATGCCACCAATACCGCCACCGGGAATACCCCGATTAATATCCTCAGCAGCCGCGCCGTGACCGTGCGCGACCTGGTGCAGGCAGGGCCCAACAACACCGGCAGCATCACGGTCGACAGCCCCGCCGGCCTGACCGTGGCCGACAGCGGCGTCGAAGGGCAGGGCGTGAAAGCCGGCAGCGGCAGCATCAGCCTGCTGACCCAGGGGCCGCTCACGATCCAGGGCAAGGTGCGCTCCGACAGCGGCAACATCCGCCTCGACGCCGGCAGCAGCGGCGCCTTGACGGTGGGGCCGGGTGCGCAGGTGGCCTCCGCCACCGGCAGCGTCCAGGTCGCGGCCGCCACCACCGCCATCGCACCGGGCAGCATCGTCGTGTCCAGCCCGGACAAGCTGACGGTGACGTCCCCTAACGCGCCCGCGGAACCGGGCACGCCAGTGCCGGCGCCGGCGCCGACGCTGGCAGCCTGTATCGCCAACCCGGCGGCAAGCGGCTGCGCACCGGTGCTGGCCGCGGCCACCCAGGCCTGCATCGTCAATCCGGACGGCCCGAACTGCGGCCAGGTGCTGCCGACGCCTGCCGCCTGCCGCGTCAACCCGTCGACCAATGGCTGCGCCACCGTGCTGGAACGCGCGGCGCTGATGGCCTGTATCGCCGAGCCATCGGGCCCGGGCTGCGCCGCGGTGTTGCCGACGTATGAAGTGTGCGTGGCCACCCCGGGGAAACCGGGCTGCGCCCCAGTCCTGGCACGCGCCCAGTTCGAGGCCTGCCTGGCCAACCCGTCGGCCAGCGGCTGCCTCGCCGTGCTGCCGTCGCTGGCGGTGTGCAAGGCCACCCCAGGCCTGCCAGGTTGCGCCCAGGTGCTGCAGCTGACCCTCAATGCCTGCCTGGTCAACCCTGGCGATGCGGCGTGCAGCGGCGTGCTGCCGACCGTGTCGCAGTGCATCGTCAACCGCACGACCCCGGGCTGCTCGGTGGTGCTGCCGACGCTGGCGCAGTGCACCGGCAACCCTTCGCTGCCTGGCTGCGCGGTGACCTTGCCTTCGCTGGCGCAATGCGTCGGCAATTCGTCGCTGCAGGGCTGTTCGGTGGTATTGCCGACGCTGTCGCAATGCATCGGCAACCCGTCGCTGGCCGGTTGCGCGGCGACGCTGCCGACGCTGTCCCAATGCGTCGGTAGCCCGTCGCTGCAGGGCTGCTCGGTGATCCTGCCGACCCTGGCCCAGTGCGTGGCCTCGCCGACGCTGCAGGGCTGCGCGGTGGTGCTGCCTAGCGTGTCGTCCTGCGTGGCGAATCCAACGTCCCCGGCCTGCCAGGTGGTTGCCCCGTCTACAGGGGGCGAGCCGCAGGCGCCGGTGGCCCAGGCCCAGCAGGCCACGGTCAACCTGATCAATACGCGTACGCCGGCCACGCCGGGCACGACGGCGGCCACCACGCCGGCAAGCAGCGGCGATGGCGCCAAGGGCGACGATGCGTCGTCGGACAAGACGGAACAGCAGGCCGGTCCTGCATCGGGTACCAACCCTGGAGTGAAGAATGAAAAACCAGCTGCAAAAATGTACTGCAATTAAAGGCCTGCTGTTCGCGGCGCTGCTGGGCTTTGGCGGCGCGGCCTGGGCGGCGCAGGTGGCCGGGGCGGTGACGCGCCTGAGCGGTCCGCTGATGGCGAAGAAGCCAGATGGCAGCGTCAAGGTGCTGGCGCTGCGTTCGGAGATCGAAAGCGGCGACACCCTGGTGTCCGAAAAGAACACCTACGCCCAGATCAGGTTCATCGACAACAGCGAGATCACGCTGCGTCCCGGCACCACGTTCAAGGTCGAGAACTTCGCCTATGACGAAGGCAAGCCGGAAGCCGACAGCGCGAACTTCAGCCTGGTCAAGGGTGGCCTGCGCTCGATCACGGGCCTGATGGGCAAGCGCAACAAGGAGAAGTTCTCGCTGAAGACCCCGAGCGCCACCATCGGTATCCGCGGCACCACCTTCGTCGCGCAGTACGTGCCGCCGCCGCCGGCAGGGGCCAGCGGCTTGAACCTGGCGAACAATGTGACGGGGCTGAACCAGCAGGCGGGCGGCAAGGTCGCGCGCGGCCCGGACGGCCCGCTCGGCATTCCTGCCGCCCCGCAGGGCAAACTGCCGTCCGCAAGCGGCTTGCCGCCGGGCCTGCACGTGCAGGTCAGCGACGGCATGATCGTGGTGACCAACAGCGGCGGTGCGCTGAACTTCGCAGCCGGCCAGTTCGGCTTCGTGCCGAACATGACCCAGCCGCCGGTGATCGTGCCGAACAACCCGGGCCTGCAGTTCACGCCGCCCCCGGCCTTCAATACCTCGCTGACGGGAGCGAATGGCAGCGGCCCTGCGCGCCCGGATCCGAACCAGGTCGATTGCGAAGTGCGCTGATCCGCGCCCGCCCGATTTCCCAGCCCCGCACGCCCCTGGCCTGCGGGGTTTTTTTACGAGCGCTGCGCCCGCGCCCGCGCCAGCAGCAGTTCGCGTTCCCGAGCATTGGCGGTCATGCCGGCGGCGCGCTCGAATTCGAGGCGCGCTTCATCGAAGCGCCCCAGCTTGGCCAGCAGGTCGGCGCGCACGCTCGGCAGCCAGTGGTAGCCATCGAGTTTGCCGCCCGCCGCCAGCAGGTCGGCCAGCGCCAGCCCGGCTTCCGGCCCCTTGGCCATGCCCACCGCCACCGCGCGATTGAGTTCGATCACCGGTGAGGGTTGGACCTGGGCCAGTTCGCCGTAGAGCGCTGCAATGGCCTGCCAGTCGGTTTCCTGCGCCACATGGGCACGCGCGTGGCAGGCCGCGATCTCCGCCTGCAGCAGGTAGGGGCCGCGCGGCTGGCCCAGTTGCGCGGCGCGCGCCAGCGCCGCCAGGCCGCGCCGTACCAATACGCCATCCCAGCGCGAACGGTCCTGCTCCAGCAGCAGCACCGGACGGCCTTCGCCGTCGAGCCTAGCCTGCATGCGCGAGGCCTGCAATTCCATCAGCGCGACAAGGCCGAGGGCTTCCGGCTCCTGCGCCGCCAGTTCGGCCAGCATGCGTCCCAGGCGCAGGGCTTCGTCCACCAGCGCGGGGCGCATCCAGTCTTCGCCCGCGGTGGCGGCATAGCCTTCGTTGAAGATCAGGTAAACCGCTTCGAGCACCGCGCCGAGACGCTCGCCAAGTTCGGCCGGTGGCGGCAGCTCGAACGGGACGCGCGCTTCAGCCAGCAGGCGCTTGGCGCGCACGATGCGCTGGGCCATGGTCGCTTCGGGAACCAGGAATGCGCGCGCGATCTCCGCCGTGGACAGGCCGCCCAGCAGCTTGAGTGTGAGCGCCAGGCGGGCGTCGAGCGAGAGCACCGGGTGGCAGGCGCTGAACATCAGGCGCAGCACATCGTCCTGGAAGACGTCGTTGCGCGCGGCATCGAGGCTGTCGACAAAATCGGGCACCACCAGCGCCTCCTGGGCTTCGAGGTCGAGCCCGATCTGCTCGAGCTTCTGGCGCAGCAGGCGGTCGCGCCGCAGCCGGTCGAGCGCGGCGTGCCTGGCCGTGGTCATGAGCCAGGCCCCCGGCTTGTCCGGGATGCCCTCGAGCGGCCAGTGCTCGAGGGCCGCGACCAGGGCATCCTGGGCCAGCTCCTCGGCCAAGCCGACGTCGCGCACGATGCGCGCGACGCTGCCCACGATCTTCGCGGACTCGATGCGCCAGACCGCGGCGATGCTGCGTTCGACCTGGGCATCCATCAGATCTGGGCTGCTGCGTTTTCCGGCGCGGTGTCGTGCTGCGACTCCGGCATGCTTTCCATGTACGCCAGCTCCCACAGGTGGCCGTCCAGGTCTTCGAAGCCGTGCTGGTACATGAAGCCGTAGTCCTTTGGTTCGTTCGGCCAGGCGGCGCCGGCGGCCTTCGCTTTCGCGGCCAGCCCGTCGACCTCGGCGCGGCTGTCGCAAGAGAGGCAGAGCAGCACTTCGGTGGACGTGCGTGCGTCGGAGATGGACTTGTTGGTGAAGGTCTGGAAGAAGGGCTCGACCAGCAGCATGACGTAGATGTCGGGGGAGACGATCATGCAGGCCGCGTTCTGGTCGCTGAACTGCGGGTTGAAGCCGAAGCCGAGCGCACCGAAGAAGGCCTTGCTGCGTTCGAGGTCCTTGACCGGGAGGTTCACATAGATCTGCCTGTTCATGGGGGTGTCCTTTCGAGTAGGGGATTACAGGGCGCGGAAGGGTTCGCGGGCGGGGGATGCGGGCAGGTCGTCGGCTTCGTAGAGCTGGCGCACTTCGATCTCCCCATCAAGCAGCTCGCCGTGCGGGGCAGGGAAGCGGCGCGACCATTCCATGGCTTCTTCGCGGCTGCGCACCTGGATCAGGGTATAGCCGGCGATCAGCTCCTTGGTCTCGGCGAAAGGGCCGTCGACGAGGCTGCGCCGGCCTTCGTGGTGGCGGATCCGCCATCCGTCGCGGCTGGGCCGCAGGCCGTTGGCGTCGAGCAGGACACCGGCCCGGGCCAGCTCCTGGTGGTAGTCGGCCATGGCCGCGAACAGCGGCTCGCCGGGCATGACCCCGGCTTCCGTGTCGGGCGTGGCCTTGACGATGATCATGAAACGCATGAGGGTCTCCTAGTCGTGGGTGGGAGCGCCTGAAGGGGCTTCCAACCGGTACGACGAATGGAGGGGCGGGGAATCGACACGGGGCGCCAGTTTTTTTGCGCGCCGCCCGGGTTAACCCTCGAAGCAGGGCGCGAGCCCCCTGACCTCCACCGTTGCCCACTCCGCGGCCGGACACTGCTGCGCCAACGCGATCGCTTCCTCGCGCGAATCGACATCGACCAAAAAGAACCCGCCCACCATCTCCTTGGCTTCCGCAAATGGCCCATCCACGATGCGCGCCTTGCCGCCCGGCGCCGTGACCCGCGCCGCCCCATCCTGCGAGGCTAGCGATTCGGCCGCCAGCAGCAGGCCGCGGCTGCGCAGGTCTTCGCCCCAGCGCAGCATGCGTTCGTACACGGCGCGGCCCTCGGCCTCGGTGCGGGTGGCGCGCTGGCCGGCGGGTTCGTGGATCAGGAGCATGTGCGGCATCGGTGACTCTCCATGGAAGGGTTGGAGCGGCTATTCTAAGCCGCGTTCTGCATGGGGGCACGCTGTAGCGCGCAAAGTCCGCTCGCGGAGGAGGTCATAACGAACCGGCGTCAGCATGCCCGAGGCGTGGGCCTCGGGGCGCAACGGCGGCAGGAGCGGGGAGAACTTGCGGCGATGGGATCAGGGCCGCTTCAACTGGCCGATCACGCTCGCTACCTTGGTGGTAATCACATCGACCGCCGGGCCATTGGCGCCGTGGGGCAAGATGACATCGGCGTGGCGCTTGGTCGGCTCGATGAATTGCTTGTGCATCGGGCGTACCGTTTCCAGGTACTGGCCGACGATGCTCTCGACCGAGCGGCCGCGTTCGTTGATATCCCTTTGCATGCGGCGGATGAAGCGGACGTCGGAGGCAGTGTCGACAAAGATCTTCAGCGACATCATGTCGCGCAAGTCGGCGTCATACAAGGCAAACAGGCCTTCGATCATGATGACCGGGGCAGGTTTGACCGGAATGGTCTTGTTGGAGCGGTTGTCGATCGTGAAATCGTACTCCGGCATCTCGATCGCTTCGCCATTGCGCAGGGCCTGGACGTGCTGGACCAGCAGTGGCCAGTCGAAAGCGTTCGGATGGTCGTAGTTCTGCTTGCGGCGGACGTCAGGGGTGAGGTCGGATTGGTCGCAGTAGTAATCGTCCTGCATCACGACCGACACCACATCGGCGCCGAACGAGGCCATGACTTGCTGGGACACGGTTGACTTGCCGCTGCCGCTGCCGCCGGCGACGCCAATGACAAACGGTTGGAAAGAAATCTGATTCATCCCCGAATGATACCGGAGCGGCGGGTAAACCGACAGGAGAGGCTAGCTGAATGAAGTCCTCGGCGAGTCCATCATGAGCATCCTACTGGCTGGAATGCAGGGTCTCTGCGGATCGAGGATGCACCTGGTCGCGCCCTGCGTTCTTGGCGACGTACACTGCAGCGTCCGCAACGGCGAGCAAATCGGCTACCGACTGTCTGGGTAGCAGTGTGGCGACGCCGATGGACACCGTCACCTGCACCATTGGTGCTGCCAGAAGGGGGGATTGTGCAACGCCCTGGCGCAAACGCTCTGCCACTTGCACGGCTGCTTCCAGCGTGCTCCTTGGCAGGACCACCACGAACTCCTCACCTCCAAAACGCGCGCAAACATCTCCCGGGCGCAGTACTCGCGCACCCGCTGGGAAAAGGCACGCAGCGTATCGTCGCCGACCATGTGGCCGAATTCATCGTTGATACTTTTAAAAAAATCGATGTCGAGCATCAAGATGGAAAAGGATTTTCCATCTGAAATGTATAGCGCTGCCTGTTGCCTGAGGATGTCGTCAAGCGCCCTCCGGTTTCCCTGCCCTGTCAGCGTATCGGTGACAGCATCGAGTTCAACTTTTTCCAGCGCCACGCGTAATTGCGCTGCCAGTGAGGCAGCGCAATCACTCATTCTGAAAAACCTGTTGCGTGGGCAACGGCTACGTCAGAGTCGGTAACAGTCAAAGGGATACTCATCTGGCACGTGCGGGCTTGATCAACAACGGATTTTGCGCTGTAACCAAGCTCTTCTCTTGAGGCCCTACACGCAACAGGGCGCTCGGATGGGAAGAGCGCGGATTGTTGCTCGAGAGAATCGTTTGTATGTTATAGGAAATAATCTATTGGGAGCGAGCATGGCAGCTTAAGGCTGATCCGTGGATGAGGCAGCGGTTTATGCTGTTGCCGGGTTAAGCCAAGGTGTAGCCGGGAAGAGACAGCCTTCATGTTGCTCTTGTGTCAAATTTTATTGGCTTTGTCCAAGTTTGTCGTTTGGTGTCCGACTTTATTGCTTGTTCCCAGCATCCATTTCACGCCCAGTTGCACCACCAGCGCCGCACCAGTCGCGCAGGCAAACGCAAAAGCAATCGACTGCGATCGCAACAGCACCGACAGCACGAGGCAAAACACCGCAAACGCGTAATAGCCATTGACCATGCCGCGCAGCAGCACCACCGCAAAGCCCGGCCCGCTGGCCCGGTGCGAAAACCCGACCAGCACCGTGCTCATTACAGGGAACATCGCAAACAGCCCGCTCAGGCGCGGCCCGAGCTGGGCCGCTGCATAGGTCACGCTCAGGCACAAGCCGGCGCCGGCCAGCATGCGCCAGGGCAGGTCATTGGCCGGCTTGCCGGCGCTCGCGGCTCCCTGCGGCGCCGTGCCGAACAGGAAGGGCGCGGCGAACAATGCCGCCAGCACGGCGGCGAACCCGGTCCATAAGGGCAGCGAGATCGATTTCAGGATCACCACGGCGACGGCATAGGCGAGCAGGGCTGCCGCCATCGCGCGCGGCATGCCCATCCGGGCAACCCGGGCATAGGCGATGCTGAAGACGAGGATGGCCAGCACGGCCAGCAGGGTATTGGCGGCGGCCACCGAGGCGAAGTCGGCGCCTTGCTCGAGCGCGATGGCTAGCAGGATCGGGCCGGAGACGATGGGGAAGGCCGACAGCCAGCCGGCCACCGCGGGCCCCCAGCGCCGTCCGGCCAGGGTGACCAGGGCAATCAGGGTCGGGACCAGCAGGAGTTTCAGAAGGAACAGCGTCGAGAGTTCGGGCATGCGTAGTGAATAGGAAGGAGAAATGAAAAACGCCCGCCTTGCGGCGAGCGTTTCGACAATCCACCTGCTAACTTAAAGTTAAAGCAGGCAAGTAAGGCAGTAGCACGCTTACAGCACTTCGCTGGCGTGGTCCGCCAGGCGCGAGCGTTCGCCGCGCGCCAGGGTGACGTGGCCGCCATGGCTCCAGCCTTTAAAACGGTCGACCACATAGGTCAGGCCGCTCGAGCCTTCGGTCAGGTAAGGCGTGTCGATCTGGGCGATGTTACCCAGGCACAGGATCTTGGTGCCGGGACCGGCGCGCGTGACCAGGGTCTTCATCTGCTTCGGCGTCAGGTTCTGCGCCTCGTCGATGATGAGGAACTTGTTCACGAAGGTACGGCCACGCATGAAGTTCAGCGACTTGATCTTGATGCGCGAGCGGATCAGGTCTTGCGTTGCCGCGCGGCCCCAGTCGCCGGCGTCGCCGTCGCCCTTCATCAGCACTTCCAGGTTGTCGTCGAAGGCGCCCATCCACGGCGACATCTTCTCTTCCTCGGTACCCGGCAGGAAGCCGATGTCTTCGCCCACCGGCACGGTCACGCGGGTGACGATGATCTCGTTGTACTGCTTGGTCTCGAGCACTTGCGCGAGGCCGGCGGCCAGTGCCAGCAGGGTCTTGCCGGTGCCGGCCTGGCCGAGCAGGCTGACGAAATCGCATTCCGGGTTCATGAGCAGGTTCAGTGCGAAGTTCTGCTCGCGGTTGCGCGCCGTGATGCCCCAGACATTGTTCTTGTTGTGGCTATAGTCGCGCAAGGTCTGGAACACGGCGGTCTTGCCGGTGATCTGTTTTACCTGGCCATAGAAGGGCGCTTCGCCATTCTTCGGTTCGATGAAGACGAACTGATTCACGAGCAGGGTCGGGATCACCGGGCCGGTCATGCGGTAATAGGTGGCCGAGTTGCCGTTCTTGTTCTCCTGCCACGACTCCATGTCCTTGCCGTGCTTGTTCCAGAAGTCGTCCGGGAGCTGGACGATGCCCGAATACAGCAGGTCGGTGTCTTCCAGCACATGGTCGTTGAAATAGTCTTCGGCCGGCAGGCCCAGGGCACGCGCCTTGATGCGCATGTTGATGTCTTTCGACACCAGCACGATCGCGCGGCCACCCATCTGGTCTTCCAGCGCACGGACCACACCCAGGATCTGGTTGTCGGCTTTGCCCGATGGCAGGCCTTCCGGCAGCGGCGCGGCGTCCAGCTTGGTCTGGAAGAACAGGCGGCCCTTGGCGTCCTTGTTGCCGAGCTTGGCCAGCGGAATGCCGGCTTCGATCGCGTCGTCGTCGATGTTGGCGATCAGGGCGTCGAGCGTACGCGACACCTGGCGGGCGTTGCGCGCGACTTCCGACATACCCTTCTTGTGGTTGTCGAGCTCCTCGAGCGTCATCATCGGCAGGTAGACGTCGTGTTCCTCGAAGCGGAACAGCGAACTTGGGTCGTGCATCAGGACATTGGTGTCCAGCACGAAGACCTTGGTCATGCCGCTGCGGTCGGCCTTGCGGCTGGTGGACGACTTGACGGTGACTTCGACCGGCTTGTGCTTGGCCGGATGCGGCTGGTCGGCATCGATTTCGCGCAGGCGCGAGGCTGGCATCGGCTCGGCGGCGCCGTCCTTCGACTTGCGGGAAGGGCCCTTGGCCAGCGGAGCATCGGTAACCGCCGCAGTTGCCGGTTCAGGCCAGCGCGCGGCTGCGGTATCGTTGGCGGCGGCAGGGGCCATGCCGGAGGCGGCGTCTGCAGCAGCCTTGGCCTTGCGTGCCTTGGCCGCTTTCGGGGTCGCGACGGCCTGGCCGCTGATCAGGTCTTCGAGGTCGGCGTCGGCCTTGGCGGACACCGGGCGCACGGACGACTTGCCCGGCTCAGCTTTTGGGTAATCTTTTGCCAGCAGCATGGTGGCTGGCTTGGTAGGCATTTTTGGCAATGGCATCAGGTTCTCAATCTAAAAAAAGTCTGGAAAGCCGTACGGGCGCAGCACAGGGCGCGCCGCTGAACGGGATCGATGCTCTAGGGGGTGTTGCTGAGGTACAGGGTGCAGCCGGAGGATGCCGGTCCGGCAGGCAGCCGAATGGGAACGATGCGGACGAGTAGTTCGGATGAATTGCGGTTGACTCAAAATAGGAGGCAGGTATCCAGCAAAGTTAATAACTGGAGCCATCCGTTTTCAGGGCTGGCTCTTCAAAAATTCCAGCACTTCGGTCACGTGGTCGTTGACTTTCACGCCACGCCATTCTTTCACCAATCGGCCGTGAGCGTCAATGATAAACGTACTGCGCTCAACTCCCCGCACCTGTTTCCCATACATATTTTTCATCTTCATGACGCCGAACTGCTGGCAGACCGCTTCGTCCGGGTCGGAAATCAGTTCGAAGGGCAGGCCGAGCTTGCCCTTGAAGCTTTCGTGCGAGCGCATGGAGTCGCGGCTGATGCCGTAGATCTCGGCCTGCAGCGCCTGGAATTCCGGATAGGCTTCGCGGAAGGCGATGCTCTCGGTGGTGCAGCCCGGCGTGTTGTCTTTTGGGTAAAAGTACAGCACGGTGTGCTTCGCCGGACGGCCGGCGAGCTCGAAAGTGAGGCCGCTGGTCATGGAGGCGGAAAAATTCTCGACGGGGGCAGCGGTTAAGCTCTCAACCACGGGGGTCTCCTGGTGTCATGGCGGCAAGCCGCCGGGTCCCTGGCGCGGCAATGGCGCCGGCAAAAGCGCAACGAGCAGCGCGGCAGGAAGCGGATACCGCCATGATAATCGGCGCCGCGTCTTGAAGCTAGTGCTGTATGCCAGGGTGATAACCCGCGAGATGAGGCGGGTTTTCATATATTCAAGATGCGAACTGGAATTTATTTCAGTTTTTTCAACTACGTGCCAGCAGCACCACGCCCAGCATGATCACGCCGATGGCCAGCATGCGCTGCGGCGAGATCGCTTCGCCCAGGAACATCCAGGCGCCGAGCGCCCCGATCACGTAGCCGAGCGAGAGCATCGGGTAGGCCACCGTGACGTCGGTACGCGACAAACCGAGGATCCAGACCACCAGCGAAATGCCGTAGCACAGCAGGCCTAGCACGATCGGCCACTGGGTGGCGACCTTCAGGCCTGTGATGAACCAGTTGTCGCGGGTCAGGTGGATGGCGCCGCCGAGGGCATTGGTGCCGGCCTTGAGCAGCAGCTGGGCCAGGGCGTTCAGGATGACGCCGCTGATGATGAAGGCAAAGGCCGATGAATTCATGTTCTTGTGGTGGGTGTGGGCGAGGCCGGGCGCCGTGCTGCGGAAGGCCCGGCCATGCAGCCTCAGGCGCGATGGGCGCCGTCGATGATCAGGGCCAGCGTGACCTTGCGGCCTTCACCCATCAGGATGTTGTAGGTGCGGCAGGCCGCGTGGCTGTCCATGCACTCGACCCCGATGCGTTTATCGGACAGGCTGGTGGTCAGGCGCGGGTGCACGAAACGCTGGCGCTCGCCGGTGCCGAGCACGACGACGTCCGGGTTGTCCGCGCCAATCTGCTCGAAGTGGGTGGCGGCCAGGTCTTCGAAGCGGGCCACTTCCCAGGGGCGAGGCGGGACTTCGGGCATGACGATCAAGCTGAAGTCGAAGCGCTGGGCGTTGATTTCGACCCCGCCGGCGTCGTAGCCGGTGACGGTCTGGTATTGCTGGGTGTTGTCGGAATGGAGCTTCATCGTGTCGCGAGCGGATAGGTAGATGCGGTGGCGAAATGGGCGGACCGGAGGGTGCGCAACCGGCGTCCATTGTACCCGGAGAGGCGAGGTTGCTTAAATCCTGCGCTTTCGGCAGAATGGTATTTTTCGCACTGCAACAAAGCAGGGCACAATAGACGATGAGCCAGGGGATATTTTGCGACCGATTCTGAAATCGAACAAGCTGGACGACGTCTGTTACGAAATCCGCGGTCCGGCCCTGGAGCAGGCCCGGGCAATGGAAGACGACGGCCAGAAGATCATCAAGCTGAACATCGGCAACCTCGCCGTGTTCGGCTTCGACCCGCCCGACGAGATCGTGCACGACATGATCCGCAACATGCACGGCGCGGCCGGCTATACCGATTCGAAGGGCATGTTCGCGCCGCGCAAGGCCGTCATGCACTACACCCAGGGCAAGAATATCCTGGGCGTCGGCATCGACGACATCTACCTTGGCAATGGCGCGTCGGAACTGATCGTCATGGCGATGCAGGGCCTGCTCAATACCGGCGACGAAGTGCTGGTGCCGGCGCCCGACTACCCCCTCTGGACCGCGGCCGTCAGCCTGGCCGGCGGTGCCCCGAAGCATTACATCTGCGACGAAGGCGCCGGCTGGCTGCCGGACATCGAGGACATGCGCCGCAAGATCACGCCGAACACGCGCGCGATCGTGGTCATCAACCCGAACAACCCGACCGGCGCCCTGTATCCGCGCGAAATCCTGCTCGAGATCATCGAGCTGGCGCGCCAGCACCAGCTGATCATCTACGCCGACGAAATCTACGACAAGACCCTGTACGACGGCGAAGAGCACGTGTCGATGGCCTCGCTGGCCGACGACGTGCTGTTCCTCACCCTGAACGGCCTGTCGAAGAACTACCGTTCCTGCGGCTACCGTGCCGGCTGGATGGTGGTCTCGGGCGAGAAACGCCACGCGAAAGACTATATCGAGGGCCTGAACATGCTGGCCTCGATGCGCCTGTGCGCCAATGCGCCGGGCCAGTACGCGATCCAGACCGCGCTCGGCGGCTACCAGAGCATCGCCGACCTGGTCGGGCCAGGCGGGCGCCTGCTGAAGCAGCGCGACCTCGCCCATAAACTGCTTACCGATATTCCGGGGGTGTCCTGCGTCAAGCCAAAAGCGGCGCTGTACATGTTCCCGCGCCTCGATCCGAAGATGTACCCGATCGCGGACGACCAGCAGTTCATCTGCGAACTGCTGTCAGAGGAAAAAGTGCTGCTGGTGCAAGGCACCGGCTTTAACTGGATCGCCCCGGATCACTTCCGGCTGGTGTTCCTGCCCAATTCCGACGACCTGACGGATGCCTGCGGACGCATTGCGCGCTTCCTCGACGGCTACCGACGGCGCCATGCGCGTTAGACATCTTTAGAAGAACCACAATCATGAAACCCATCCGAGTTGGCCTCCTGGGCATCGGCACCGTCGGTGCCGGCACCTTCAACGTCCTGCAGCGCAACCAGGAAGACATCCGCCGCCGCGCCGGCCGCGGCATCGAAATCACCATGGTGGCGGCGCGCGATACCGAGCGTGCCCGTGCGCTGACCGGCAACGGGGTGGAAGTCGTGTCCGATCCCTTTGCGATCGTCGACAGCCCGGACATCGACATCGTCGTCGAGCTGATCGGCGGTGTCGAGCTGCCACGTGAACTGGTTTTGAAAGCCATTGCCAACGGCAAGCACGTGGTCACCGCGAATAAAGCGCTGCTGGCGCTGCACGGCAACGAGATCTTCGCTGCCGCCCAGGACAAGGGCGTGATGGTGGCCTTCGAGGCGGCCGTCGCCGGGGGCGTGCCGATCATCAAGGCGCTGCGCGAAGGCCTGACCGCGAACCGCATCGAATCGGTGGCCGGCATCATCAACGGCACCACCAACTTCATCCTGTCGGAAATGCGCGAGAAGGGCCTGGACTTCGCCACCGTGCTCAAGCAGGCACAGGAGCTGGGCTATGCCGAAGCCGACCCGACTTTCGACATCGAGGGCGTGGACGCCGCCCATAAACTCACCATCATGTCGGCGATCGCCTTCGGCATTCCGGTGCAGTTCGACAAGGCGTATATCGAAGGCATCAGCCAGCTGCAGGCCGTGGATATCCGCTACGCCGAGCAACTGGGCTACCGCATCAAGCTGCTGGGCATCACCCGCCGCACCCGTACCGAAGCAGGCGAGGGCATCGAACTGCGCGTGCACCCGACCCTGATCCCGGCCGCGCGCCTGATCGCCAACGTGGAGGGCGCGATGAACGCGGTGCTGGTGCAGGCCGATGCGGTGGGCGCTTCGCTCTACTACGGCAAGGGCGCCGGCTCGGAGCCGACCGCTTCGGCGGTGATCGCGGACCTGGTCGACGTCACCCGCCTGGCGACCGTGGACCCGTATTGCCGCGTGCCGCACCTGGCCTTCCAGCCAAACGAAATGACCGACGTCGCCATCATGCCGATGGCCGAGATCACCACCAGCTATTACCTGCGCGTGTATGTGAAAGACCAGCTCGGCGTGATGGCCGACCTGACCCGTATTTTGGCTGATGGCGGCATCTCGATCGACGCCGTGCTGCAGAAGGAGCCGGGCAACCAGGTCAACCTCGACATCATCATGCTGACCCACCAGACGCGCGAGAAGAACATCGATGCGGCGATTGCCAAGATCGAAGCGCTGCCGGCCGTGATCGGCAAGGTGACGCGCATCCGCCTGGAAACCCTGGCCTGACCGGCGCGCACGGTTCGATGGGCGAACATGATTCGGATTTGGCGGCATGTGCCGCTAATCTGAATCATTTTTTTTGCGAGCCTGGCCTATGGGGCCCGCTGGCTCAGGTGAGCGGGATGTTCATCGACAGCGGGCCGTACGGCCACAAGGCGCCCTGGAAAGGCATTGAAGAAGGCTCATCATCGTCGATGAAGGCAGAGGCAAGTGCCAGCATGTCGTGTTCGATGTGCTCGAACAGCGCGGTGGTCACGCTGGCATACCGGAGAAGGAAGTCGGAAGAAGTCATCCGCGGATTCTACCCGCGCTGCGCTGCACAATTCAGGCGTATGCAGGCTGGTTTGAGGGGTTTCAATCGAGATAACAATACCTCGGTTTCAAGCCGGACATCGCTTGTCGCGCGCGGCGGTCTATGCTTTTTATTTACCGAGTATCGCCATCCGCGTCTTTCTATTCGGTATCGATGACCCACTGATGAGGGAAGGCAACACTGCTCCGTGGCTCTCCTGTAATCTGCCAGCTTCCTGTAAATTCCGTATTTCCTTTCTTGACGACCAGACCGCATGAGCCAACCAAGCCAGTTTTCCCTGCTGACACAGCGCCGTTTCGGCCCCTTCTTCTGGACCCAGTTCCTCGGCGCCTTCAACGACAATTTGTTCAAGACCGCGCTGTTGGTGGTGCTGACCTATGACGCACTGAGCTGGACGACCGTCAGCCCCTCGCTGCTGAACAACCTGATCCCCGGCCTGTTCATCCTGCCTTTCGTGCTGTTCTCGGCGACGGCCGGGCAGGTTGCCGACAAGTTCGACAAAGCGCGCCTGGCAAGGTTCGTCAAGTTGCTCGAAATCGTGATCATGCTCATCGCCGGCATTGGCTGGATGACCCACACCCTGTGGCTCCTGATCGCCGCAGTGGTGGGCATGGGCCTGCATTCGACCCTGTTCGGCCCGGTGAAATACGCCTACCTGCCGCAGCAGTTGAAACCCGAGGAACTGGTGGGCGGCAACGGCGTCATCGAAATGGGGACTTTTGTCGGCATCTTGCTGGGCGAAGTCGCCGGCGCCTTGCTCGTCGCCTACAAACCCTGGGGCATCGAACTGGTTGCCGGGGGCACGGTCTTCTGCGCCGTGCTGGGCCTGCTGGCCAGCTGGCGCATCCCGCCGTCGCCGGCCCCGGCGCCGGAACTGAAAATCAGCCGCAACCCGTTCGCGGAATCGGTGCGCAACCTGAAGTTCTCGAGCCAGAACCGTACCGTCTTCCTGTCGATGCTGGGCAATTCCTGGTTCTGGTTCTACGGCGCACTGCTGCTGTCGCAATTCCCGGTGTATGCCAAGGATTACCTGCACGGCGACCATAGCGTGTTCGTGCTGCTGCTGACCGTGTTCTCGCTCGGCATCGGCGCCGGCTCGCTGTTGTGCGAAAAGCTGTCGGGCCACAAGGTCGAGATCGGGCTGGTGCCCTTCGGGTCGATCGGACTGTCGGTATTCGGCATCGACCTGTATTTCGCCAGCATGGGTTACAGCAATACCGCCACCGTCGACGCTTTTGCATTGGTTGCCTTGCCGGGCATGTGGCGCATCCTGGCCGACCTGGTGCTGATCGGCGTATTCGGCGGCTTCTTCATCGTGCCGCTGTTTGCCCTGATCCAGACCCGCTGCGACCCGAAACACGTCTCGCGCACCATTGCGGGCATGAATATCCTGAATGCGATCTTCATGGTCGCGGCAGCCGGCGTGGCGATCCTGCTGCTGGGGCAGGGCTTCACGATTCCCGAAATGTTCCTGGTCACCGCGCTGCTCAATGCCTGCGTGGCCGTCTACATCTTCTCGCTGGTGCCGGAATTCCTGATGCGCTTCCTGGCCTGGATGCTGATCCATACCGGCTACCGCGTGCGCACCGTCGATGCCCACCGCATCCCGGAGCAGGGCGCCGCGGTACTGGTCTGCAACCACGTGTCCTATGTCGATGCGCTGGTGATCGGCGCCGCCAGCCCGCGCCCGATCCGCTTCGTGATGGACCACCGCATTTTCAAGACGCCTTTCCTCGGCTGGATTTTCCGCGCCGCCAAGGCGATCCCGATCGCCGCGGCCAAGGAAGATCCTTTCCTGATGGAGCGCGCCTTCATCGACATCGCCCAGGCGCTGCATGAAGGGGAACTGGTGTGCATTTTCCCGGAGGGGAAGCTGACCAACACCGGCGAAATCAATGAGTTCCGCGGCGGCATCGCCAGGATCGTCGAGCGCAGCAAGGTGCCGGTGATCCCGATGGCGCTGCGCGGCCTGTGGGGCAGCGTGTTCACGCGCGACTCATCGAACATCTTCGAGCGCTCGTTTGCGCGCGGGATCCGCTCGAAGCTGTCGCTGGCGGTGGGGAAGCCGGTGGAGCCGCATGCGGCGTCGCCGGAGCATTTGCAGGAGCAGGTGCTGGCCCTGCGCGGGGATTGGAAGTAGGGGCTTTCGATCGTGGGCGCGCCGGCTGTGCTCGCGACGGCGGCGCTGCGGCGATGGCCTCAAGCGAAGCCTGCGCTAGCGCAAGAAGCCATTGCAAATCCATAACAAAAATTCGGGTATTCCTGAGGAGCTCTGATATAATTCCTGGCTAGTCGGGGCGTAGCGCAGCCTGGTAGCGTACGTGCATGGGGTGCACGGGGTCGGAGGTTCGAATCCTCTCGCCCCGACCAACAGAATCAAGGACTTGGGCCAGCCACAGCGCTGGCCCTTTTCTTTGTCCGGATGAGCGGGCGGCAGTGCATGCGCTCACCTGCCATGCAGGCTGCGCGCAGATGTCGTCATGAAGCCAGGCAGGAATGCTTGAGGCTGCGTAAGGGCTGCAGCAGCATCGACTTCCTGGCTCAGCGGCCAGAACCAGTGCTCCACAGTCTCCTCGCGAGACTCCTCTGCGGGATAGTGCTTCGACAGCGAGGAGAAGGTCGGCTTCATGGCCGGCCTCCCGCGCCGCACGGATATTTGCGTCGCAGCTGTTCGATGAGCAAGACGGATGCATTCCGTTTCCTGGCGTTGGCCGGCAACTTGCGGATATCGTTGGCCAGCTCCTGCGCCAGGTCATGTGTTTTAAGCTGGTTCACATCACACCACTAGCGCCCCTGAGCATGATCGCGCGCGCCATCCAGGTAGCTGTACGCCTTTTCCCTTTCGATATAGTCCAGGCTGCTCAGCCGCTGCGGGCGGTTCATCGCGCTCACGAACTGGTCGCCGTTAAGCGTGTAGGCGTACGGCGTTGCCGATACGCTGGGTCCCGCGAGCAGTGTAAGCAGGATCAGTGAATTTCGTTGTCCGTCTCCAAGCATGTCGACCTCCTGGGTTAAGCAGGCTATCGTCGCAGGCTTGGATTTCCCGCAAGTTGGCGATGGTCAACGCTCGTCCGTGAGCAAATCAAGGTCGCGAGTGCCGGGGTGCGTACTCGGCGTACACGCGTTATCAGTGCTAAGCCGGCCCCATGGGTTCAAGGGCTGTGCTGTGCCGGGACTGCCCCAGGCAACCAGGGAAGCGACGCTCATCGTGCCGCTTCGTGGCTGGCAATCAGCACCGCCGCCGCATACAGATCCGGCGCCATGCGCGTCGGCACGCGGCGTGGCCCCAACCGCCATTCAGTTTCGTTGCCATTGTCGATCAGCAGCGTCCGGCATCCCGCCCGGTTGCCCGCTTCCACATCGTGCAGGATGTCGCCGACCATCCACGACGAGCGCAGGTCGATGCCGTGCTCGTTCGCCGCTTTCAGCAGCATGCCGGGCGAGGGTTTACGGCAGGCGCAGACCATGGCGTAGCCGCCGACCGTGCCCAGAGGATGATGCGGGCAGTAGTAAAAGCCGTCCATGGTCAGGTTTTCGCGGAACAGCAGGTCGGCCAGCCGGTCGGCGACCGGTCCCATCGCGTCCTCGCCAAAGCAGCCGTGCGCAATGCCGGACTGGTTGGTGACGACGAAGAAGCGGTAGTCGAGCCTTGCCAGCAAGCGCAGCGCGGGGCCGGCGCCGCTCACCAGCCGGATGCGGCGCGGTTCGATATTGAAGGGCAGGTCGTCCACCAGGGTGCCGTCCTGGTCGAAGAAGATCGCCTTCATGCGGGGACCGGGCGTGGTGACGGGCCTCGCGGCGAAGCGTTCATGCGTTTAACGCCCGGATGGCTCGCCGAACCGGTGGCAAGGAGCGGCTTGCCCGGCGGCGCGAAGGGAATGCGTGTTGTCATGCTCGTGGGGTTCCTCAGGTTGAAAGAAGGGCAGGGCTGGTGGCCAGCCGGGTTTCGTCCAGCACGTCGGCATAGATGGCAAGCAGTTGGCTGGCGACGTGGTGCCAGGTGTAGTGCTCGCAGGCGCGGCGCCGGCCTGCCTCACCCATGGCGCGCGCCAGGTCCGGGCAGCGGTGCAGGCGCGCCAGCCGGTCGGCCAGCGCCTCCGGGTCGCGCGAGGGAATCAGGAAGCCGGTCACACCATCGTTGACCGTGCTCTTGATGCCGCCGACTTCCGAGCCGATGACGGGGCGTGCGCAGGCCATCGCTTCTACCGGGGTGATGCCGAAGGGTTCGTACCAGGGCGTACTGGCGAATATGTTGGCAGCGCTGTAGTAGTCGCGCAGCTGGTTGCGCGCTTTCTGGCCGGTGAAGCGCACCTGCGCCGCCACGCCGAGGTCCGCTGCGAGGCTGCGCAGCCGTGCCAGCTCCGGGCCATCGTTCCCGGCGGCACTGTTCGCACGGCCGCCTGTATTGCCGCCCGCATCGCCACCCATGCCGCCGCCCACTACGAGCAACTGAGCATCGACACCATGCCGGTTCCGCAGCATGGCCACGCCCAGGATCACGGTGTCGACGCCCTTGCGCGGCACGATGCGCCCGAGCTGGAGCACGATGAAACGGCCGGGGTCAAGGCCAAGGCGGGCACGTGCCTCAAGCATCGGCACCGGCCACAATTCGCCTTGCGAAAAACCGCAGGGCGCGACCTCGATGCGCGAAGCAGGGGCGCCGTACAGCCGCTCCATGTCGGCGCGGTCTTGCGGGGACTCGGCAATGATGCGGTCGGCTACCCGCATGAGCGCGCTTTCGATGCGGATGCGCGCGATGGCGAAGGAATCAGCCACCGCCTCGGCACGTTGGTGCGCCCGTCCCAGCGCGTGGAAGGTGAGGACGAAGGGCAGACCCAGCGCTTCCTTGAGGTGCTGGGCGACCATGCCCGCCATGAAGAAGTTCGCGTGCACGATGTCGTAGTGGCCGGCTTGGCGCCGCACGAAGCGGGTGACGAAGCGCGAGAACGCATCGATGTGGGCCAGCATCAGCTCCGTGGGGACATAGCCCGGCGGGCCCGCCGGAACGTAGATGATGCGAAGCTTGTCGCTAAGCTGCGCCAGCTGCGGCTGTGCGGGAGCGTCGCGGCGTGCAAAGATATCCACCGTGTGACCTGCACGGGCCAGCTCATGGGCGAGCTGGCCGACGTAGGCGTTTTGCCCGCTACAGACGATGTTGCCCGGGGTAGTAGCAGGCGCGGCGCAGTCGCTGATGAGGGCGATGCGCAGGCGCCGCCCTGCGTCGCGCGCCGAGTGGACCGCCTGTACATCGTTGAGTCTCATGCTCGCTCCCTGGGCATGGCGGCCTCACGCGAACCGGACGCGGTAGCGCACCGCGCCGGCAAGGCGCCAGAACACCGACAGCGGTGGCAGCAGGGCCGAGGTGACGATCATCTCGGCCACGTGGGATGGCGTGTGCGGCGCGCCGCGCAGGCTGTGCGCGCAGCGCCGGGCGGTCAGCAGCAGCCAGGCGCCGAAGGACAGCGCCGCCATGACTGCCAGGCCGAGCAGCGCGCTGGCCAGGGCGAGCAGCAGCACGCCGGCCACCACGTAATTGTCCCAGGCCGGCCGCGGCTCGACTTTCTGGCGATACAGAGCAGGATGCTTCTTGTACAGCAGGGCGTCGAACTCCGCATGGCGCACCTGCATCAGGCTGGCGCCCCATGGCGCCGGCCCCAGGGGGTACAGGACCAGTGCCGCCGGCGCCTGCCCGATGGCGATGCCGTGTTCGAGCAGGCGGAAGTACATGTCGGCATCGGTGCCGCGCGGGACGTTGAAGCGCTCGTCGAAGCCGCCGAGGCGCTCGAGCACGGGCTTGCGGAAGAAGCAGCTGGCGCTGGTGAAGTCGGCCGCTTCGTGCTCGAGTATGCTGCGCTGCCCGTCGCTGGGACGGGGCGGCACCAGCGCCTGGGTGCGACCGCAGACGACTTCGGTGTTGTCGTGGAAGGCGGCCACACCCGCGGCCAGCCAGCCGGGCTCGGGCACGGCTTCGTCGCTGGTGAAAGCCACGATGGGCGCACGGGCGGTGCGCCAGCCGCGGTTGCGCGCGGCCGCCGGGCCGTTGGGGCCGGGATTGGCGATGTAGGTCAGGCGCGGCCCGCGGTCGAGCGTGCGGGTGCGCCAGCCGGCGACAAGGTGCAGGGTGTTGTGGTTGGGCTCGTCGTCGACGACGATGATTTCGTAGCTGTGAGGGTTGACCTGCTGGCGCACCAGGGCATCCAGGCAGCGGTCGAGCAGGTCCATGCGGCCACTGGCAGGCACCACCACCGAGACCGTGATTGTTGCTTCATCCGTCATTGCAGGCATGTTTCGTCTCCGCTTCCGCAGGCGGCCTCCTCCGTCGCGATGTGCGGACGACAGGGCCTGTTGCCTGGGGTTGGAGTGGGCGGGTACAGCCGGGTTCCCTTGGTTCGCTCCGGCTTGGAGGTGGATCAAGATCCGGTGCGCTTGGGGCGCGAAAACCAGCTTGCCGGCGAACCCATGCAGGCAGCGGTTTGCTACACTGGCGGCTTGTGATCTCCGTGATAACAGGAATAACAGGACCGACATGAAACAACTGTATATCGCTGGCCGCTGGCTCGATGGCACCGCCACCACGACCACGCGCAGCCCGTCCGACCGCAATGACGTGGTCGGCGAATACGCCAGTGCCGGCGCCGAAGAGGCGGCGCTGGCCGTCGCCGCGGCGCATGCGGCAGCGCCCGGCTGGGCCTTGTCCGGCGTGCAAATGCGTGCCGACGCACTCGACGCGATCGGCAGCGAGCTGCTGGCGCGCAAGAGCGAGCTGGGTACGCTGCTGGCGCGGGAAGAAGGCAAGACGCTGCCGGAAGCCATCGGCGAGGTCGCGCGCGCCGGCGCGATCTTCAAGTTCTATGCGCAGGAGGCGCTGCGCGTGCGCGGCGACCGGCTGGCCTCGGTGCGTCCCGGCGTCGATGTCGACGTCACGCGCGAGCCGGTCGGCGTGGTCGGCATCATCGCGCCGTGGAATTTCCCGATTGCCATCCCGGCCTGGAAGATCGCGCCGGCACTCGCCTACGGCAATACGGTCGTGTTCAAGCCGGCCGAGATCGTGCCCGGCAGTGCCTGGGCGCTGGCCGAGATCATCAGCCGCGCCGGCCTGCCACCGGGCGTGTTCAACCTGGCGATGGGGCCGGGCAGGGTGGTCGGCGAAGCCATGCTGAACGATGCGCGCGTGCATGCCATCAGTTTCACCGGCTCGACCTCCACCGGCGAGCGCGTCATGCTGGCCTGCGCGCGGCGCCGGGCCCGCGTCCAGCTCGAGATGGGCGGCAAGAATCCACTGGTGGTGCTGGCCGATGCCGACCTCGACGTTGCCGTCAACGCGGCGATCCAGGGATCGTTCTTCTCGACCGGGCAGCGCTGCACCGCCTCGTCGCGCCTGATCGTCGACGAAGCCATCTATGGCCGCTTCGTCGATGCGATGGCCGGGCGCATGGCCGCGCTGAAGGTCGGGAACGCGCTGGAGCAGGGGATCGATATCGGTCCGGTGGTCGACGCCTCACAGCTGGAGCAGGACTTGTCGTACATCGGGATCGCGAAGCAAGAGGGCGCGCGCCTGGTCTGCGGCGGCGAACGCCTGCAGCGCGACACCGAGGGCTATTTCCTGAGCCCGGCGCTGTTCGCGGATTGCGCGCCTGGCATGCGGCATGCGCGCGAAGAAATCTTCGGCCCGGTGGCTTCGGTGATTCCCGCCAAGGGCTACGAGCACGCGCTGGCGCTGGCCAACGATACCGAGTTCGGCCTGACTGCCGGTATCTGCACCACCTCGCTCAAGCACGCCACCCACTTCAAGCGCCATGCCAAAGCGGGGATGGTGATGGTCAACCTGCCGACCGCGGGCGTGGATTACCACGTGCCGTTTGGCGGCACCAAGGCCTCGAGCTATGGCCCGCGCGAGCAGGGGAGTAATGCGGTGGAGTTCTTTGCGACGGTGAAGACGAGTTATACGTCTGCATAGAGGCAGGCGCCACTGGCCAAGGGAGTGGCGCGGTTCGCATGTCGAACACCGTAGGGTGGGCAGGTTTACCTGCCCACGCGTTCAACCAGTGTGTGCTCCATGGAGTGGCAAGCAAGAGCAACGCAGTTCTTGATGCTTTGCCGCTGTCAAACAACGCAAATTTCGCCAGTCGGTTGAGGTATGAGCTGCGAAAGCAGGCACGAAAACAGCATTTCAACTACTCGCGCACTAGTTGAACGCGTGGGCAGGAAACCTGCCCACCCTACGATGAGCCTTGATGCAGACCCATCGACTACGCGAGACCCGTACAGCTCCATCACCCCCGCGAAAACCCCGTATCGTCATCCATCTTGCGATCACCCGCCAGCTGGTTCGCACCTGCCGGGCTCTTCGGCAATCCGCCGCCCAGGTCGTTCGAATCGCGCACCGGATTCTTTTCCGCGTCGACGCTTTGCGCCGGCAGCCAGCCCGGTTCGTCGCTGCGCGGGCCGCTGTTGCCGGGGCTGCGCGGCAGGCCGCCGGCAACGTCGTTCGACTGGTGCACGTCATGGCTGCCGCTATCGCGCGCGCCGGTGCCGGTCTGCAAGCCGCCGCAGTCGGTGCTCTTCTGGGCGTTGCCCTGTTGCGTATCGCCCTGCTGGGTTCCTTGCTGCGCAGTTCCCTGCTGATATGGTGTCGCCATGCCTGTCCCCTCGCCGCCACGCATGGCGCTTTGTTGGTTGGAGTAGAAACCGCCTTGTCCGGCCGCCGCCTGCGCCTGGTAGGTTCCTGCCGATACGCCATGATGGCGCCCGAGCGAGCCGCCTTGCAGTTCGGGCTGTGCCGGGTTTTGCGGGTTCATCGCCTGTGCGGCCTGGCTGTTGCCCTGCTGGGTGACCGAGTGCGCATGCAGGTCGGTGCCGGAATGCTTGTCGCGGCGGCCGACCGGCTGCTCGAGCATGCCCCAGGCGCCGGAGTGCTGCTCCATCTGGCGCTGGTGGCTGTCGGTGATGCCTTGCTGCGGGCCGGTGCCGCCGGTTTGCTGGCTCTGCATCGACCCGCCCGGCAGGTCAGAACGGACCGCGCCCGGCAGGGTGGACTCGTTGTCGGCGCGGCCACCATCTTCGGCGGCTACCTGCTGCTGGCCGACGCGGGACGGATCCTGCCCGGCCAGTTCGTTCTCGCCGCGGATGGCCTGTTGCTGGCTCGCTCCCTGCGGGTAGGTGTGGTCCATCGGGCCATCGGTGGTGTTGCCCTTGGAGCCTGGCGTCCATTTCTCATTTGCGCCATTGTTGGTCTGATTATTGACCTCGCTACGTTGATTCGCGTCCATATCGACTCCTTTACATGTGCGGCGGCGCGCTGGCCCGAGGCCATGGCAAGCGCCGCCTGATAGCCCCATCATGCGCGCGCACGCTCCGTTTCAGTATAGGAAGACGTAGGGGTGCCGTGTAGGACTCTTACTGAAGGGTTTGTTGTCGACTGGAAGTACACTTTCACATGTGCATTTTCTGTCGCGCGATGTCCTACAAAGTCATCTGAAAGTGTCCTATACCCTCATTACTCAGGCGTGCCTAAGATGACCTTCGCCGTCCGCTCATCGGGGAACGTACGCGGGCGGTCAAAGCCTGCCGCAGGAAGCGGCGGTTCAAAGTGAACAGGGAGAAGATGATCATGGCCTCGAGTAACCAAGGTAACAAGCAAGGAAGCAACCAAGGTGGTAACAGCCAGAGCAGCGGCACCCGCAACCGCGGATTCGCATCGATGGATCCGGCCCGCCAGCGTGAGATCGCCAGCCAGGGTGGCAAGGCCGCCCATGCCAAGGGGACCGCACACGAATTCACTTCGGAAGAAGCACGCCGTGCCGGCAGCATGAGCCACGGTAACCGCCAGTCGGCCAGCGCCGGCTCGGGCAGCGCATCGCGCACCAGCGTCTCGGCCAAGTCCGGCCGCCAGGGTTCGCAGGGTGGCAACCGCGGCGGTTCGAAAGAGTGAGCCGGTCCAAGGGCTGCGCCAGGCCGGGGGGCCGGGCAGCAGTCCTATCAAGTTCCATGGGGAGCCGCCAGGCTCCCCGTTTTGTTTCTGATACCACACAATTGAGCGGTGGGATGCGGTAGAATCGCTGCGCCTTTTTCAACCTTTTCAGCAGGAACCATCCTCGTGAAACCAGCGGTAATTCGTCAAGTCAAGAGCATCTCCATGTCGTGCGACCGGGTCGGTAACCTGTTGCTCACCAAGTTCTCCACCAAGGGCGCCAGCGACCTGTGCATCCAGCTGCCGGCCTCGATCGTGTTCTGGCTGCTCAAGCACCTGCCGGTCAACCGCGACCCCGCACTGGCCGCGCCGCCGGCGCCGCCCGCCATTACGCAGCAGGACTGGGACAATCCCACCACCCCGCGCGCCGAGTATGTGATGTGCAAGGAACTGCCGGGTGCGATCCGCATGCACTTCGCGCTCAACAGCAAGGAAGACCTGACGGTGGTGCTGGACCGCAGCAACGTCGAGCTGATGCGCCAGGTCATGGCAATGTACTCGAAAGACCTGATCGACCTCGACGCGCAATGACCCAATGCTAAGGGAGCCTGCGCGGGCAGCATCCGCCGGCGCCCGGTCCGGTAGGATGCGATTCGTTTGAACCGACAATGAAGGATTCACCATGCCCATCAAAATCAGCCAGACCTTCGATTCCGGCGCCATCGAGGTGCTCAGCGCCGACAACGCCAAGGCGATCGACCTGAATCTGCGCAAGGATTCCCACGCCGACATCCACCAGTGGTTCCATTTCCGCCTGCAGGGCGCGCGTGGCCAGGCCTGCACGATCCGTTTCCTGAATGCCGGGCAGGCCACTTATCCGAAGGGCTTCGAGGATTACCAGGTCGCCGCCAGCTACGACACCGAAAACTGGTTCCGGGTGCCGACCAGCTTCGACGGGCAGGTCATGACGGTGAACCACACGCCTGAACTCGACAGCATCTACTACGCCTATTTCGAGCCCTACACCTGGGAGCGCCACCTGCGCCTGCTGGGCGAAGTGGCGGAAAACCCGATCGCGCGCGTGCACGACATCGGGACCACGATCGACGGCCGCGACATGAACCTGGTCGTGATCGGCAACCCGCAAGCGGAAAAGAAGATCTGGGTGATCGCGCGCCAGCACCCTGGCGAAACGATGGCCGAGTGGTACGTCGAGGGCATGATGGACGCACTGCTCGACAGCGCCAACCCGGTCTCGCGCAAGCTCCTGCAGCGCGCCGTGTTCTACATCGTGCCGAACATGAACCCGGACGGCTCGGTGCGCGGCAACCTGCGCACCAATGCGGCCGGCGCCAACCTGAACCGCGAGTGGATGACGCCTTCGCTCGAGCGCAGCCCGGAAGTGCTGTGCGTGAAGAACAAGATCATTGAAACCGGCGTCGACATGTTCTTCGACATCCACGGCGACGAAGCCCTGCCCTACAACTTCGTGGCCGGCAATGAGATGCTGGCTGACTTCACGCCGGAGCGCCAGGCGCGCCAGACCGCTTTTGTTGCGCAATACATGGCGTCCAGCCCGGACTTCCAGAACGTGTATGGCTACGCAGCCAGCAAGTACAACGAAGAGCTGCTGACCCTGGCCTCGAAATACATCGGCCACACCTTCAAATGCCTGTCCCTGACCCTGGAAATGCCGTTCAAGGACAATGCCGACCTGCCGGACCCGCACACCGGCTGGAATGGCGCGCGCAGCGCGGCGCTCGGCGCGGCGATCCTGCAGCCGATCCTGCAGTCGCTGGATTGATGAGGAACTGAAAGTGGGCGTCGAGATCGAGCGCAAGTTCCTGGTTGAAGGCAGCGCCTGGCGCACGCTCGGCGAGGCGACCCTGCTGCGCCAGGGCTACCTGAACGCCGACCCGGCGCGCACGGTGCGCGTGCGCATCGAAGGCGCCGAAGGCATCCTCACCATCAAGAGCAAGAACGTCGGCGCCAGCAGGGGAGAGTGGGAATATCCCATTCCGTTGCTGGACGCCGAAGAACTGCTGGACACCCTGTGCGAGCGTCCGCTCGTGGAAAAATACCGGCGCCGCATTGCGCACGCCGGCTTCACCTGGGAAGTCGATGAATTCCTGGGCGAGAACGCCGGCCTCATCGTGGCCGAAATCGAGCTGCCGTCGGAAGACACCGCTTTTGACAAGCCCGACTGGATTGGCCAGGAAGTCACCGGCGAGAAGCGCTACTACAACTCCAGCCTGATCCGTTTCCCTTACGCCCAGTGGACTACTCCATGACCCTCCTTTCGCGCCGCAGCCTGCTGGCGCTTTCCCTTGCCGCGCTGTTGCCGGCCGCCGCCCATGCCGCCACACCGGCAAGCTATTTCCCGCCGCAAGGCGAATGGGCCCGCAAATCGCCCGCCGAACTCGGCATGGACCCGGCGGCGCTGGCCGCTGCCGTGCAGTTCGCGCAGTCGCGCGAAACCACCCGCGCCGTCGATTTCTCGGACCAGGAAGCGACTTTCGGTGCCCGCCTCGGTTCGATGCCGACCCGGCGCGCGCGCACCAATGGACTGGTGATTTATAAAGGCTATGTGGTGGCGGAGTTCGGCGACACGCAGTTTGTCGACCCAACCTATTCGGTGGCCAAGAGCATGCTGGCCACGGTTGCCGGCGTGGCCGTCCGCGATGGCCGGATCAAGGTTGACGAGCCGGTGGCCAAGCGCGTCAACGACGGCGGCTACGCGTCGGCGCAGAACGCCCTGGTCACCTGGAAGCAGCACCTGCAGCAGGAATCCGAGTGGGAAGGCAGCCTGTTCGGCAAGAATGCCGACTTCATCGGCAAGGCTGCCTTCGGTTCGGGCGAGCGCAAACCGCGCGCGCTGGGCCAGCCGGGCAGCTTCTACGAATACAACGACGTGCGCGTCAACCGTTTTGCGCTGTCGCTGCTGCGCGTGCTCGGCCAGCCGGTGCCGGAGATGTTCCAGCAGCAGGTCATGGACCCGATCGGCGCCTCGAACAGCTGGAAGTGGGTTCCCTACCATAACAGCTACGTGGAACTCGATGGCAAGCAGGTGCCGTCGGTCAGTGGCGGGACCCGCTGGGGTGGTGGCATGTGGATCAATTCCTGGGACATGGCGCGCTTCGGCTACCTGTGGCTGCGCGGCGGGACCTGGAACGGCAGGCAGGTGCTGCAGCCGGACTATGTGAAGGCCGCCTTGAGCCCGAGCGCACATGGCCCGGACTACGGCTATCTCTGGTGGCTCAATACCAAGGGCAAGAACTTGCCCGGGCTGCCAGCCAATGCCTATGCAGCGCAGGGTGCCGGCAGCAATACCATCGTCGTCTCGCCCGATCATGATCTCGTGATCGTCTGGCGCTGGCATGCCGGCAACGTCGCCGACTTCGCCACCAAGGTCATCGGCAGTATTCGCCGCTGACCCGGTACAACGGCCCGCAGCGCGGGCCGTCTTCATATGGCAACAGGATCGTTTCCAGCTGAAAAGCCGCACGGGCAGCAGTACCGTGATTTGAACGCGTGGGCAGAAACCTGCCCACCCTACGATTCACGAGTACGACAGCAGGGATAGGTGTCGTTCGCCCATCTTCTCCAGTCTCGGCGCAATGTCAAAAGTAAACGCGAATAAGAATGATTCTTGTTTACATATCAGAACGATTTCTTTACAATAATTTTCATTGATGACCCGTCCCCTCCTGGGAATCCACTTTGAACGTAAGGAAGCCTTTCGTATGAAAACAATAAAAAGCCGCAAACACATTCACTCGCCGGTAATGGGCACTGTCCTGGCGGCAGTCCTGCTGCCGATGGCGGCGCATGCAAGCGAGATGGACAATGCGGCCATGGAGAACATTGCCCCGGCCTCGACGGTTGAAGTCGTGGGCAAGGCCGATAACGGCTTCCGCGCCGAGCACGCTTCGTCGCCGAAATACACCGAGAAGCTGGTGGACACCGCCCAGTCGGTGCAGGTCATCAAGAAAGAGCTGTTCGAGCAGCAGGGCGCGCTGACCCTGACCGACGCACTGCGCAACACCCCGGGCGTCGGCGCATTCTTCCTTGGCGAAAACGGCAACACGAATACCGGCGACGCGATCTTCATGCGCGGCTTCGATACCTCGGGCAGCATCTTCGTCGACGGCGTGCGCGACGTCGGCTCGGTCTCGCGCGATGTCTTCAACCTGGAGCAGATCGACGTGGTCAAGGGGCCGGCCGGCACCGACAATGGCCGCGGTTCGCCGACCGGCTCGGTCAACCTGGTGAGCAAGAAAGCGCACATGGCACGCGCAGCAAGCGCTTCGCTGACCGGCGGTAGCGCATCGCAAAAGCGTGCCACGGCCGACCTGAACACGGTGCTCAATGCCGAGCGCGGCATCGCCCTGCGCCTGAACCTGCTGGCCCAGGATTCCGACAACCCGGCGCGCGACGTGGTGCGCAACAAGCGCTGGGCAGTAGCGCCCAGCCTCGGGTTCGGCCTGAACGGCGCGACCCGCATGCACCTCGATTTCCTGCACGTGGACCAGGACAATATCCCGGATGGCGGCGTCTCGACGGTGGGCCTGCCGGGCTACACCAGCCCTGACCCGACCCGTCCGTTCATCGCCAATGCGGCGCCGGTCGACCCGAAGAATTTCTACGGCTCGAACAGCGACTACGACAAGGTCAAGGCCGACATGGCGACCGTGCGCGTCGAGCATGAGTTCTCGCCGACCCTGCGCCTGCAGAACGTCAGCCGCTACGGAAAAACCAAGCAGGACTACCTGCTCACCGCTTGGCTGGCCAGCGCCGCCAATTTCAAGACGCCAGTGCAGACCGACCCGTCCACCTGGACCGTGGCGCGCAGCACCCGCACGGTGAAGGACCAGGAAAACAAAATCCTGACCAACCAGACCACGCTGACCTCGCAATTCAACACCGGCGCGGTCGCCCACACGCTGGTGACGGGCCTGGAATTCACCAACGAAAACCAGGTGACCTACGGTTATGTTCCGGCCAGCCTGGGCAGCATGCCGGCGGCCAACCTGTACCGCCCGAACCCGCTGGATCCTGTCACCGGCTTCAACCCGACCCGCACCGGCGCCTATAACGAAGGCGAGATCAGCACCCAGAGCCTGTACGCCTTCGACACCGTCAAGTTCGGCGAGCGCTGGATCTTCAATGGCGGCGTGCGCCTCGACCACTACAGCGGCGACTACAGCGTGGTGGCGCTGACCAACAACGTGCTGGTCCCGACCCGCTTCTCGGTAGGCGACACCCTGGTCAACGGCAAGGCTTCGCTGCTGTACAAGCCGACCACCAACAGCAGCGTGTATGCGATGGTGGCCAGTTCGAAACTGCCGCCGGGCTCCAGCTTCACGGTGTCGGGCAATCTCAATAGTGCCCAGAACCCGATCTACGATCCGCAGAAAACCCTGACCACCGAACTGGGCGGCAAGCTGGACCTGCTGCGCCAGAAGCTGTCGCTGTCGGGCGCACTGTTCCGCACCGAAGTGAAGAACGAGGTCGAGCAGGATCCGGTCGACCTGAAGTACTACCAGACCGGCAAGAAGCGCGTGCAGGGTGTTGAACTGGGCGCCACCGGCGAACTGGCGCCGAACTGGCTGGTGAGCGCAGGCTATTTGTACATGGACACCAGCGTCGAAGCGGGCCGTTCGATCACCGCGGCGGGCGAGAACGTGCTGACCTATACGCCGAAGAGCTCGTTCACCGCCTGGACCTCCTATGACCTGGGCAACGGCTTCAAGCTCGGCGGCGGCGCCCGCTTCAGCGACAAGCTGATGCGCGGCACCGATGGCGCGATCGGCACCCCGGCCTATGCCGATTCATACTGGGTCTTCGATGCCATGGCCTCGTACCGCGTCAGCCCGAACCTGGACCTGCGCCTGAACGTGTACAACCTGGGCGACGAGCGCTACGTGGCAGCCATCAACAAGAGTGGCTACCGCTACACCCCGGGGGCACCGCGTTCCGCCAGCCTGACGGCCAACTTCCGGTTCTAAACCGGTTTCACCAGTCCGGTCGCCACGGCCGGACTGCAGTCCCACAGCGCCGGCATGCGTGTTAACTCACTGCCGGCGCTGCTGCGCGAACCAGTCGAACAATCCCGCTTCGCCATAGGCATGGACCCAGGCCTCGATATGGCCTGCCTCCGGCAGCACCGTGTATTTCACCTTGCCGCCCTGGGCCCTCAAGGCATCGACCATGCGCGCGGATTCCGCTTCGGGCACCGCTTCGTCCTTGAGGCCGTGAAAGGCCCATACCGGCACGTCCTTCAACCGTCCCGCCATGCGCGCGATGCCACCGCCGCAGATCGGCGCGACCGCTGCAAAATAGTCCGGGTGCTTGATCGCCAGGTCCCACGCGCCATAGCCGCCCATGCTGATGCCAGTCAGGTAGACGCGCTTCGGGTCCACGTTATAGCGCTTGAGCACGTCGTCCAGCATCGACTTCAGCAAATACGTATCCCACCACTGGCCTTCGGGGATTTGGGGCGACACGACCATGAAGGGGAAGTCCGGGTCTTTCTCGACGATAGCCGGCGGCCCCCATGCCTTCACCTTGTCCAGGTCGCTGCCCCGCTCGCCGGAGCCGTGCAGGAACACGATCAGCGGCACCTTCTCGCCCTTGGCCGAATACGATTTCGGCAGGAAGGTCAGGTAATTGACTTTCGCCTTGACGCTGGTGCTGCGCGGCTGCTGGGGAGATTTTGACGGCGCAGCTAGGACGACGCCTGCTGCACACAGGGCCAGGCCTGCGAAGGCGAGGCGGAGGAGGGGACGGGGCATTGCGGGCATCTCCGGAGTGAATGGTCGGTTCCTGCACGGCAGGTATCGTTCACTCTAGCATGGCGCGACGCCAGGCTTCGTAGGGTGGGCGGATTCTCCGCCCGCGCGTTCAAATCACGCAGGCGAAGACGCGCCGTGGCAAATCAGATGGACTTTGAACGCGCGGCCGGCAGAGCCGGCCACCCTACGAAAGAATCTTTCACGCAGGCTGCACTGGTGAAAGAATATTTCACGGCAGCCTGAGGCGAGGAGCGAAGCCCCGGGCGATCAATGGAAGTGCTCAGTCCCTGGCGGCGCATCTTCCGGCATTTCGGCATGCACCAGTTCGCCGGTCGGGTCGGCGAACAGCGGCCCGCCGCAGTCGTCGCAGTACTCGGCCGGATAGCGTTCGCTGATCCGCTTGATGTGGGTGATGCCGGCTTCGTTCAGGTGGGCCACGATCTCGTTGATCGGGGTCAGCGGCGCCGGGCCGATGGCGAACGGGCCTTCCATCGGCGTGCCGTTTTCGTCTTCCTGGCCGTACAGCGGCCAGACGATGCCGTACATGACGTCGGTATCCTGGCGGATCGTGAACGATACGCGGTATTCGTCGATCTGGATATCCGGGGCTTCTTCGCCGAAGCCGGCAATCACCGCACGCAGGTCGGAGGCCTCGACATCGAGGGTGTGGGTCAGGTAGTGCACGGCGGCGCGGATCGAGATCGGGCGGATCAATTTATCCGCTTCGCGGCAGGCCACGTAATACGCTTCCGGCAGCAGCAGCTCGACGCCGCAGCCCGGCATGAGGCGTGCGATGTTGGCGGTGCCCTGGGCGCGCCATTGCTCGAGCGCGCGGTTGCGTTCTTCGGCGAAGTGGATGTGGTGCTGCGGCTCCTGCCAGCGGAACATCGGCGCACCCAGGGGCGCGATGACCGCCACCAGCAGGTAGCGGGTGTCGGCCAGGAAGGGCGCGGTTTCCTCGATGCGGGTCGAGGACTTGATCGTACCACCCTTGTGGGCGGCGGCGGCCAGCTTGTGGGTCAGCGCATAGGTTTCGGCGTGGGTGCGCGGCAGCTGGTCGATCGAATACAGCGAGGGCGCCATCGCAAGGCGGGTGCCTTCGGCCAGCAGGTGGCCCGAGAAATGCGCCTGCAGGGTGGCCAGCATATCGGCCGGGATACTGCCCGAAGCGATATTGAAACGGGTCCAGGCGAGTACCGGCGCGGCCACCAGCAGGGCTTGCCAGGTGACTTCCTTGCCGTCCTGCTGCTCCACCATGGTGGCGGATTCGCTGACTGCCTCGACCCCATCCATCAGCACGTCGTACGAGGCGAGATCGTCCTTGAACAGGGCGTTCAGCGCGGCGTCGATGCTGTCCTGGTGGTTGGTCTTGAGCAGTTTCTGCAGTTGCGTATCCAGCTGGCGCTCCCAGGTCCGTTCCTCGACGCGGCTGGCAGCCTGCATGATGGCTTGCGCGACGCTGACGAGACGCTGGCTTTCGGCGGACAGTTTAGGGGCTGAATCTTTGGAAGGACGACGCATGGCGCTGGGGGTTCTCTTTTTGGGAAGGTATGGAGGTTCATGATAAACCCTTGTCCCAGTTATTGTAGTTGATTCAGCCACATGCGATGGCACAAGCTATCCCCATAGAAGGGCAAAGCAGGGACGGGCAGCTCATCGGCGCTTGCAAAAAAACCCAATAGAAAACATAATGCGAATCGTTCTCATTAAAATTCACATTGCTCGCAACCATGCTGGCAATCACGACCCAAAAAGAAAATGACCACGATCACGCAGCAGGCCAGCAGCACCTTCATCAAGAGCAAGAAACACAGCCGTCTTTCGGCGCCATCCCTGTCGGCGCCGGCGTTGGCCGTACTGGCCACCCTGGCGATGCCGCTGGCCTACGCCGAGGATGCTCCCGCACTGGCCGATGAGGCAAGCCTGCCGAAAGTGGTGATCAATGCCGGCGCCGACCGCTCGGTGCAGGGCCCGATCCGCGCGAGCTCGGACAAGTTCACCGCCCCGTTGCTGGATACCCCGAAGTCGATCACCGTGGTCACCTCCGAGACCATCTCGCAGACCGGCGCCGTGTCGCTGACCGACGCCCTGCGCACCGTGCCGGGCATTACCATCGGCGCAGCCGAAGGCGGCAACCCGGTGGGCGACAACCTGTTCATCCGCGGCTACAACGCGCAGACCGACACCTATGTCGACGGCATCCGCGATTCGGGTTCGCAGTCGCGCGAGATCTTCGCGATCGAACAGATCGAAGTGGTCAAGGGCCCGAACTCGGCGCTGGGCGGCCGTTCGTCGGCCGGCGGCGGCATCAATATCGTCACCAAGACCGCCAAGGAATACGATTTCAACAATGCCACCGTGGGCATCGGCACCGACCAGTACCGCCGCGTCACCGGCGACCTCAACCGCGTGCTGGGCAATAACGCCGCCTTCCGCCTGAACGTGATGGCGCACGAAAACAACATCGCCGGCCGCAACGTGGTCGGCGGCGACCGCTGGGGCATCGCCCCGAGCATCACCTTCGGCCTGAACGGCCCGACCCGCGCCACCCTGAGCTATTACCACATGGAGAGCAGCGAGATCCCGGACACCGGCATCCCGTTCAACAACCCGTTCACGACCGGCCCCAATCTCGCCCGCAACGGCGGCGGCACCCCGTACACCGTGGACCGCGAAGCCTTCTATGGCCTGGTCAACCGCGACTTCCGCGACACCGAGACCGATGTCGCCACCGTCGACCTGCGCCACGAGTTCAGCCCCAGCCTGACGCTGCGCAACGTGACCCGCTACGGCAAGAGCGGCCAGGACTACGTCTGGACCCAGCCTGACAGCTCGATTGGCAACGCCGCCCTGTATGGCACCGTTTGGCGCCGCGCCAACACCCGCATCGTCGACACCGAAACCGTCGCCAATTCCACCAGCCTGGGCGGCACCTGGAATACCGCCGGCATCAAGCACAGCTTCAACGTGGGCGTCGAGTTTTCGCGCGAGCAGACCGACCGCGGCACCTATGTCTTCAGCCCGGGCACCAACAACCCGCTGACCGGCAACTCCACCTGCCCGACCAGCGGCGCGCCGACCCTGTACAACTGCACCACCCTGGTCAACCCGAATCCGTATGACCCGTGGGTGACCACGCGCAGCAAGTCGCCAACGCTGACCAGCGTCGACACCACCACCCGCGCCGTGTACGGCTTCGACACCATCGAGTTCAGCCCGCAGTGGCAGCTGAACCTGGGCGCGCGCTGGGACGACTTCCGCACCGAACTGAATACCCCGGCCGTGGGCGCGACCGCCGCCACCCGCGCCCTGGTCGACACCAGCTTCGACACCTACCAGGCCGGCCTGGTGTACAAGCCGAAAGCAAACGGCAGCATCTACCTGTCGTGGGCCACCTCGGCCACGCCGCCGGGCAATGACGGCGGCGACGGCCTGGATGCGCTGACCGTGGCGATCCAGAACCTGCAGCCGCAGGTCAGCCGCAACATCGAGCTGGGCACCAAGTGGGAAGTGCTGCCGGGCGGCCGCCTGTCGCTGAGCGCAGCCGTGTTCAAGAGCGACATGGACAACGCCCGCGTCACCGCGCCGGACGGCACCACGCAGAACGTCGGCCGCAAGGAACTGAAAGGCGTCGAGCTGGGCTTCTCGGGCCGCGTCACGCCTGCCTGGACCGTGTTCGGCGGCTACACCTACCTGGACGGTGTCATCGCCGACAACGGTTTCGTGAACACCGGCAGTACCGCAGCCCCGGTCTGGACCCCGTCTCCGTTCAACGGCAACGCTTTCCCGACCACGCCGAAGCACAGCGCCTCGCTGTGGACGACCTATGCGCTGAACAAGGCCTTCACGATCGGCGGCGGCGCCAACTTCGCGGACCGCCAGTTCGCCAACATTAACAACACCAAGTACGCGCCGGCGTATACCCGCTTCGACGCAATGGCGAGCTACACGTACAGCCCGAACGTGTCGTTCCAGCTGAATATCCAGAACCTGACGGACAAGCTGTACTTCGACCGAGTCTCGTCGCCGCACTATGCGGGCGTGGGCGCGGGCCGTTCGGCGTCGCTCATGGCCAACCTCAAGTTCTGAACCCCCGGGTACCACCCCCGCCGGGCAACCGGATTCGCCCTCCTGATATGATCAGGAGGGCTTTTTTCTTCCAGGATGGAGTCGAATCATGATGCTGCATATCCCGGGCGTGCTGACACCCGAGCAGGTGGCAAGTATCCGCGCGCGCATGGAAGGTTCGCCCGAGTGGGTCGATGGCCGCGAGAGCGTCGGCCCGCAAGGCGCCCAGGTCAAGCGCAACCGCCAGTTGAAGGAAGGCTCGCCCCTTGGCGTGGAGCTGGGACAGCTTGTGAGCGCGGCTCTGATGGCCAACCCGCTGTTCTTTTCGAGCGTGCTGCCGCTGCGCGTGCTGGCGCCATACTTCAATGCCTACGGCGGGGGAGAGCACTACGGCCTGCACGTGGACGGCGCAGTGCGCGCCCAGCGCGGCGGCTTGCCGCCGGTGCGAGCGGATGTATCAACCACGGTGTTCCTGAGCGACCCGGAAGACTATGACGGCGGCGAACTGGTGGTGGTCGATGCCTATGGCACGCATGAGGTGAAGCTGCCGGCCGGGGATGCAATCGTGTACCCGTCCGGAAGCCTGCACCAGGTGCTGCCGGTAACGCGCGGCGAGCGGGTCGCCTCCTTCCTCTGGACCCAGAGCATGGTGCGCGACGATGCGAAGCGCGCGATGCTGTTCGAGCTCGATACAAATATCCAGAAGCTGCGCGCGGCGCATGGCGAGAGCGAAGCGACCGTGGGGATCACCGGGCATTATCACAACCTGCTCCGGATGTGGGCGGAGATGTGATCACTCTCGTCGCACCAGGCCACGGCCACATCGACGCGCTGCTCGCCTTCGAGCAGGACAACCGCGCCTTCTTCGAGGCCACCATCAATGCCCGGCCGGCGGGGTATTACTCCCACGCGGCCATGGGCCTGGCGGTGGCGCAGTCGATGGCGGACGCCATTGCCGACCTGGGCTACCAGTACCTGGTGGTCGACGAGGCAGGGCAGATCGTCGGACGGGTCAATCTGAGCGTCGTGAAGCGCGCGCATTTTCATGGCGCCGTGTTGGGCTACCGGATCGCCCAAGCCGCCTGCGGGAAAGGCCATGCCGGCGAAGCGGTGCGCCAGGTCCTCGACATCGCCTTCGGCAAGCTGCGGCTTCAGCGGATCGAGGCGGACTGCCGTGTCGATAACGAAGCATCTAGGCGCGTCCTGCTGCGCAACGGCTTCGAACAGTTCGGACATTCGCGGCGCAGCTTCGAGCATGGCGGCGTGTGGTATGACCGGCTGCATTTCGAATGCCACGCGCCGGGCGCGTGATCACGCAGCACATAACAAAAAGGCCGGATCCCTCAGGGTTCCGGCCTTTTCACTTGCAAGCTGGTGTTCGTCAGAGCACTTTTCGGCCCGTGAACAGGCGGATCAGGATGATGACCACGGCAACGACCAGCAGGATGTGGATCAGACCACCGGCGGCCACCGAAGTGACCATACCGAGCAGCCAGAGGACGAGAAGAATGATGGCGATGGTATATAACATGTTGTGACCTTCCGCTTTGGGTGGGGGAGCTGCAAACCCTGCTGCTGTTTGCTTTCCCGATGACCCATCATCCTCCCAGTCCAGCGCCTCTTCCGTGCGTTGCCGAACTGAACGCTTGTTTTTATGATAATTTTCGCGCGTGGCTGCGAAACCCGCGATCAAGGGTTCCGGACCACCCGCCACACGGTATTGGCCAGGTCATCCGCCACGATCAGCGCGCCCTTCGGGTCGACCGTCACGCCAACCGGACGGCCGCGGGTCTTGCCTTCGCCGTCACGGAAGCCGGTGACGAAGTCCACGGCCGCTCCGGATGGGCGTCCATCGGCGAAAGGCACGAAGATCACCTTGTAGCCCACCGGGTTGGCGCGGTTCCAGCTGCCGTGCTCGCCGACGAACACGCCGTCGGCATACTTGTCGCCCATTACCGGGGACGAGAAGCTCAGGCCCAGCGCGGCGACGTGCGAGCCCAGGCTGTAATCGGGCTTGATGGCGGCGGCGACCTTTTTCGGGTCTTGCGGCATCACGCGCGCATCGACGTTCTGGCCCCAATAGCTGTAGGGCCAGCCATAGAAACCGCCTTCGCGCACCGAGGTCAGGTAGTCCGGCACCAGGTCCGGTCCCAGCTCGTCGCGCTCATTGACCACGGACCACAGTTGCCCGGTGCCCGGCTGGATTGCCAGGGCCGTCGGGTTGCGCAGGCCGGTGGCATAGGGCTTGTAGGCGCCGGTCTTGACGTCGATTTTCCACACCAGGGCCCGGTCGACCTCGGCTTCCATGCCGCGTTCGGTGATGTTGCTGTTCGAGCCGATGCCGACATAGACGAAGTTGCCGTCCGGGCTGATCGTCATCGCCTTGGTCCAGTGGTGGTTGATCTCGGACGGCAGCTTGGCGATGCTGGTCGGCGCGCCGGTGGCCTTGGTCTGGCCTTCCTGGTAGTCGAAGCTGACCAGCTCGCCCTGGTTGGCAACGTAGATCTTGTTATTCGCAAACGCCAGGCCGTAAGGGGCGTCGAGGTTCTCGGCAAAGACGGTGTTGAGTTCGTATTTGCCGTCGCCGTCGGCATCGCGCAGCAGGGTCAGGCGGTTGCCGCCCTTGACCTTGGTGTTGCCTTGCGCCTTGATGTAACCGGCGATCACGTCCTTTGGCTTGAGTTTGGCGGCCTTGCCGCCGCGGCCTTCGGCCACCAGGATGTCGCCGTTGGGCAGCACCAGGGTCTGGCGCGGAATCTTCAGGTCGGTAGCGATCGCCGAGATGGTGAAGCCGGCCGGGACGGTTGGCTTCTGGCTGCCCCAGGCTTCCGGTTCGGCGATCTTCATGCTCGGCAGGATGCCGCGTTCCGGCGCCGGCAGCTTCGGATCCGGTCCAAGCGCCAGGGTGCTGGCGCCTTCGTTGGAGCAGGCGCCCAGCAGCAGGCTCATGCCGATGACGCTCAAGGTGGCGACGTGTTTCATTCGGCACCTCCCGTGCGCGCGCTGAGGCCGATCCAGGCCGCGGCCAGGATCAGGATCAGGACGATGATCGACATGACCAGGGCTGCGGGCATGATGGCCCAGGCATCCTTGGCATGCTGGAAAGCGGTGAACAGGCCCAGCACGAAGGCGGCCAGCAGAACGACGAAGTAGGTCAGCGGCTGCCCGCCTTTTTGCCGCGCGCGCAGCAGGTTCACCAACGCGAACGCCAGCGCGACGCCGCAAAACACCATGCCGGCGGCGTTCAGCCAGGACGCGAAATTGCTCCACTGGATCTGGTGGGTCTGGTAGTAGGCGATGTCGCTGAGCATGGCGCCCAGGAAGAGGGAAACGCTGCCGCCAAGCAGGATCGCATGGAGCGGACCTGGTGAGCTTCGGTAGGCCGGGGTGGCCGATGCAACAGAGGGCATGAGATTGTCCTTGATAGTAATTGATGGTTTCAATCTTATCGATAATGCAATGAACATGTCGCTTCATTGATTCCACCGCCCGTCAAGGCATCAGGGAATGGGCGAATCCAATTGCAGCGTATGATCGTTCCAGAGGCTGTCAGTCTGGAAGCCAGTTCGATCTATTGCTTAAGGAGAAGACCATGCGCGGATTCACGTTGGCGGCGACGACCGCAATTTGCCTGCTGGGCTGTGCCAGCCCACAGGAACGGGCCCAGCAGCAGCAAGCTGAAATGCAGCAGATGATGGCCGAATACGGACCGGCTTGCACGCAACTGGGCTATGCCATGAATTCGGATCCATGGCGGGAGTGCATTCTTCAGTCGGAAATGAGGAACGGCGGCAGGCGTGGCGGCGTGTCGACCTCGATCTTTGGCGGTTGGGGTAGCGGGGGGCGCGGCTCCGGGATCGGTATCGGCATCGGGATAGGGCGCTAGCAACCCTGGTTAGCGGGCTGCAGGCAGTCCAGGCCAAGCGCAAGGAAGGCTCGTCACTGGCGTTCGAAGGGGGCAGAGAGGCAAGACGGGTCGGCTTTCTTCCTGCCTGCCTACTGGTTCAAGGTGTACGACCCGCCAGTAACCTGCGGATTTCCGGCATCAAGCGGTCGAAGAACACCGGTTTGCGCAAGAAAACCTCGTAACTCGGACTGTCGAGATCGTGCCGCTCGGGCGCGCCGCTCATCAGGATGATCGGCGTATTCCGGGTGCTTGGCCGGGCCTTGACCTGCACCGATAACTCGACGCCGTCCATGTGCGGCATCATGCAGTCGGAAATGATCAGCGCGGGCGTCCTGCTCGCAAGGAGCTCAATTGCCTGCAATGCATTGTTAGCCGTGATGACCTCGAATCCCTCAAAGCCGAGGTACAAGGCATAGGTCTCAGTGATGTCGACTTCGTCATCGACTACCAGGATCAGGGGTTTGTTATTCACGCTCGTCCCCATCCTCAACCGACGTTCGCGTCGGGCTCGGGCTCATTGAAGTTCGCCTGGGAGGTCAGGCCACCGACGGCCATTCCTTCGCCCGAAATCGTCATGATGCGGTTTGCACCGTCGTATTCGTTCTCACGCAGCTTCATGACCGAGATGCGGCGATGGTTGATATCGCCTACCGCGAAGTACTCCAGCAACATGATGTTCTCGTAGAGCATGGACGAAGAAGCTTCTGCCGCCGGCGCGCCCTTCTTGAAGTAGTGCAGCTGTTCGGTGACGTAGACCGTGACCCCTTGCCGCCTGAGTTCATTGCTCAGTGCCACGAAGAACGCGCGCGAACGTTCCGGATGCATGATCAGGTTGTCCAGCCCTTCCATGCCGTCGATGAACAAGCGCTTGACCTTGTGCGTGCGGATGCAGTCAAGTATGCGCGTCGCCAGGTCGTCGACCAGGATTTCCAGCGGAAGCTGCCACATCATCTGCAGCTTGCCGCTGTCCACATGCGGCTGCAGTTCGATCGAGATCTTGCGCGCTTTATGCACCAGGGTCTCGGGCGACTCGTGGAAGCCCACGATGAGGCAGCTTTCGTTATTCGCGAGGCCGGCGCCGATAAAGTGCAGGCCCATCATGGTTTTGCCTACGCCCGGACTGCCAAGCAGGCAAGTGATCGAGCCCGCAACCACGCCTCCGCCAATGCGTTCGTCCCAGCTCGGAATGCCCACGCTCAGGCGACCCGTCGCGGCAGGCGGTGCCTGGGCATGTGTCGCCATTGCCTCGAAGCGCGGATACACACGCACGCCTTCGCTGCCCATGTCGAACACATGCTTGCCCAGCAACTGTTTAGCGCCCCGGATTTTAAAGACCTGAAGCTCGCGGATCACGTTCAGGCCCTGGCTGAATTGCCCGAGCTCGATCACGCCATCGACCAGCGTGTTTTCGATGTCGGTAATATTGCCCTCGACCGGCGAGAGCAGGAAGGTGGTGCAGGCCATCGATGAGACCAGTGAATTGAGCGAGTGCATGAACTCGGCCAGTGCAAGATCAGTAGCGCTCGAATTGCGTATCGACCGGAATCCGTCGATGATCAGGATGTGGGGCCGCTCTTCCGACAAGGTTGCGACGATCAGCTGCAGGAGCTCGCCCAAGCCACCTTTGACGAGGCTTGCATAGGCTGAAAAGAAAATGATTTCCTTGCCGACCAGTCCTTCATCGAAAAAACTGAAGTTGGAGAAGTGGTTGATCATCTTGGCATGCGACTCGCCAAGCAAGGTCATCACGACCACCTTCTTGCCCTGGTGCGCATGGTTGAAACCGATCTGGCAGGCCAGGGTGGTTTTCCCCCTGCCGGCCAGGCCCTGGATGAGGTAAAGATGCCCGGCCGGCAGGCCTCCGCCGAGTACGGCATCAAGCCCGGCCACACCGGTTTGCAGCAAGGGCTGCGAGCGATGTGGCGTGTCGTTTTCTATATTTTTGAACATAATTTCTTTATAGCGATTGTCGGCTGGGCGGGAACGCCGTGCGAGGATCTCGAGTCATTGAGCGGACAAGGAGTAAAAGGCAGGCCGCGTCAGCGGCAGCGCACATACACAGGCGCAGCACTGTCATGGACTCTCGATTCAATCACCCCGGAACGGGTCTGATGACGATAGGTGGCGCAAGCAGGCTGCAATGAAAAGACAGGTGATCAGTCATTGCTCCTGCGATGCGGTATCACACGTGGTATGCGTACCGAGAAAATTACCCCATCCGTCTCGCTCGACGTCACGGAAACCTCACCTTTGTGGGCCGCGACAATCTCTTTAACCACGTAAAGACCTAATCCCAGGTTTTGCGATCCTGCCCTGACGCGCTCGTTTGGGGGACGTATGGCAAAACGCTTTACGGGATCGAAGAGTGTCCGCAATCTAGCCGGCGCGATGAGATCGCCGTCGTTTTTTACTTCGTAGACCACCTCGTCGGCGAGACCGCGTATCGACACCTTGACGACACTGCCAGGCTTGCCGTGCTGAATGGCGTTGGAGACCAGATTCGCAAAGACTTGAGACATGCGATCTCCGTCCCACACCCCGGTCAGGTCACCTTCGACCAGCAACTCGATCTTGCGGTCTGGATGGAAGGTATGGGCCTCTTCTACCACGCCGTGGCAAATTTCCAGCAGGTCGACCGTAATGGGATCAACCGGGATGCCATCGCCGAGGTGCGATGTCGAGAAATCAAGGAGATCCCGGACGATTGCATCCATGCGTTTCGTGCTGTTAAAAATTCGGAGAGCGACCTTGAGCGCCTGCGATGGAAGGGTCTGGTCCTGCAGCAGTACCTGCGCACCCATGCTGATCGCGCCGAGCGGGCTGCGGACATCATGGCCGAGAATCGCCAGGAAGACGTTTTGCGCTTCACGCAACATCTGTGCATACCGCGCCATTGACTCGGTCTGCGCCTGGTCGATTGCCTCATTGAAGCGAATCATGTCCTGGATATCGCCGGCGGTGGTTATCTCCACCTGGCCCGCCCACAGGCGCAACACGCTCGAGCGAAGGGCGCGATACTCGGCCATCACCTGTTCACCTGTAAAGCCGATGGAGACCCGGTCCGCCCCGTGGATCTCGGCTGCGGTATCGTCTGCCGCTTGCGGCCCGAGGCCTTTGGATTTGGCAATGCTCTCGCGTTCGCACTGGGGAGTATCGAGGTCGGCCGCGATGACCTTCAGGACCGCCGCAGCATGATCACGCAATTCTTTCTTGTTTGCATCGACAAGCGGTTCGATCGTCGAAGCGAAATCTTCCCACTCCTGCAAGATGCACTCGAGCTCGGACAGAATGAAGGTCGATAATCTCATGGATTCTCTTTTCTGATTTCCGAACAGTTCCCTGCAAAATCAAGATCATCATCTGCTATTAAAATCACCATCAGCATTTCCTAGTAGGCCGTTTATTTGTCACCGAACGGTCCACGGGAATCGGTAAGGGGGTAAAGGCTCTCCCATCCTGAAGTATGAGGAGGTGCTGCCATGGCATCCGTACGCTAGGCCACACATAGGCATGGCCAATGCGAGGAGACACAAAAAAGGCCGAACCCGCGAGGGTTCGGCCTTTTTTCTGTCAAGCAGCCCGCTGGCGCGGGCACCCGCAGTTACGCAGCCAGCAGCTGGCGCAGCACGAACGGCAGGATGCCGCCATGCTTGTAGTAGTCGACTTCGATCGGGGTGTCGATACGCAGCAGCACCTGCACGTCCTGCGAGGAACCGTCTTCACGGTGGATCACGAGGGTCGCCAGTTGCTGCGGCTTGATCTCGCCTTCCAGGCCCTTCAGGTCGTAGGTTTCCTTGCCGGTGATGCCCAGGGTCTCGACGCTGTCGGTCCCGATGAACTGCAGCGGCAGCACGCCCATGCCGACCAGGTTCGAGCGGTGGATGCGCTCGTACGAACGCACGATCACGGCCTTCACGCCCAGCAGCTGGGTGCCCTTGGCAGCCCAGTCGCGCGACGAGCCGGTGCCGTATTCTTCGCCGCCGAAGATCATGGTCGGGGTGCCTTCGGCCACGTACTTCATGGCCGCGTCATAGATCGACAGCTGTTCGCCGGTCGGCTGGAACATCGTGATGCCGCCTTCGACCGCCGAACCGTCAGGCTTGGCCGGGATCATCTTGTTCTTGATGCGCACGTTGGCAAACGTACCGCGCATCATGATCTCGTGGTTGCCGCGGCGCGAGCCGTAGGAGTTGAAGTCGGCCTTCAGGACGCCGTGCGCCTTGAGCCACTGGCCCGCAGGACCGTCTTCCTTGATCGAACCGGCCGGGGAGATGTGGTCGGTGGTGATCGAGTCGCCGAACACGCCCAGTGCGCGCGCGCCCTGGATGCCGGTAGCGGCTGCCTTCGGGGTCATCTCGAAGTCGGCGAAGAACGGCGGTTCCGCAATGTAGGTCGATTCAGGCCAGTTGTAGACCTGGCCTTCGGTGGTCGACACGCGCTCCCACAGTTCGCCCGGGTTGCCCTTGACGTCCGCGTAGTTCTTCTTGAAGACTTCCGAGTTCATCGCGAAGCGCATCAGTTCGCCGATTTCCTGCGAGGTCGGCCAGATGTCGCCCAGGTAGACGTCGACGCCATTGGTGTCCTTGCCGACCGGCTCGGTCATCAGGTCGCGCGTCATGTTGCCGGCGATCGCGTACGCGACGACCAGCGGTGGCGAAGCCAGGAAGTTCGAGCGGATGTTCGGGTGGATGCGCGCTTCGAAGTTACGGTTGCCCGACAGGACGGCCGAGGCGACGATGTCGTTCTCGGTGATCGCGGCGTTCAGTTCCGGGGTCAGGTCGCCGGCGTTGCCGATGCAGGTGGTGCAGCCGTAGGCGGTCACGCCGAAGCCCAGCTTGTCCAGGTAAGGCAGCAGGCCGGCGGCGGTCAGGTATTCGGTGACCACGCGCGAGCCAGGGGCCAGCGAGGACTTGATGTGCGGGGCGACGGTCAGGCCGCGCTCGACGGCCTTCTTGGCCAGCAGGCCGGCGGCCAGCAGCACGCTCGGGTTCGAGGTGTTGGTGCACGAGGTGATCGCGGCGATCAGCACGTCGCCGTTCTTCACGCGCACGCCGTTGGTGGTCTCGTACAGCTTGTGCAGGTCGTCCGGGTTCTTGTTGAAGCCGTTCGCGGTGGTCGGCTTGCTGAACAGTTCAGTGAAGTTGTTCTTCACGTTGCCCAGTTCGATACGGTCCTGCGGACGCTTCGGGCCTGCCAGCGACGGGGTCACGGTCGACAGGTCCAGTTCGATCACACGGGTGTAGTCGATCTCGCCTTCCTGCGGGACGCCGAACATGCCCTGCGCCTTGAAATAGCCTTCGAAGGCGGCCAGTTCTTCTTCGGTGCGGCCGGTGCCGCGGAAGTAGTCGATGGTGGCTTCGTCGACCGGGAAGAAGCCCATGGTCGCGCCGTATTCGGGCGCCATGTTGGCGATGGTCGCGCGGTCGGTGGTCGACAGCGAACGGGTGCCGGCGCCGAAGAACTCGACGAACTTGCCGACGACTTTTTCGCGGCGCAGCATTTCGGTGACGGTCAGCACCAGGTCGGTCGCGGTGCAGCCTTCGCGCAGCTTGCCCTTCAGGTTGACGCCGATGACGTCCGGGGTCAGGAAATAGACCGGCTGGCCGAGCATGCCGGCTTCCGCCTCGATGCCGCCCACGCCCCAGCCGACCACGCCGACGCCGTTGATCATGGTGGTGTGCGAGTCGGTGCCGACCAGGGTGTCCGGGTAGAACACGTCGCCTTGCTTCATGACACCGCGCGCCAGGTATTCCAGGTTGACCTGGTGGACGATGCCGAAGCCCGGAGGCACGACGCCGAAGGTGTCGAAGGCCTGCATGCCCCACTTCATGAACTGGTAGCGCTCGTTATTGCGCTGGAATTCCAGTTTCATGTTCAGGTCGAGGGCGTTCGGCTCGCGGAAGTGGTCGATGGTGACCGAGTGGTCGACCACCAGGTCGACCGGCACCAGCGGCTCGATCTTCTTGGCGTCCACGCCCATCTTGTTGGCGACGTTGCGCATCGCGGCCAGGTCGGCCAGCAGCGGCACGCCGGTAAAGTCCTGCAGCACGACGCGGGCGACGACGAAAGGAATCTCGTCCGTGCGCTCGGCGCAGGCCTTCCAGTTGGCGACTTGCTTGATGTGCTCTTCAGTGACCTTCTTGCCATCGCAGTTACGCAGGACGGATTCCAGCACGATACGGATCGACACCGGCAGGCGCGACAGGTTCACACCGAGGGCTTCGCCCAGCGCAGGCAGCGAATAGTACTGGCCGGTCTGGCCGGCGCCGGCCGGGAATTCCTTCAGTGTGTTCAGGGTGTTGCGAGACATATGCTCTCCTTCAGTGGGATATTGTTATTCAATACCGTTATTGCAACCAGGGATCCGGGGCTTGGGGCCGTGGATCAGCTTTTCTTTTCTTCCGGCAGGGCGACCGTGACCGGCTCCGACTGCTTGGCATTCTTGCATTCGTTGGCGAGCTGGCGGTTCAGGCGCGAGTCGAGCAGGATGCCCTTGGACGGGATGCCGATCCAGATCAGGCCCCAGTACGCGTTCTCGAAGCGCAGCGCGCCGGTGGTGGTGCCCACGCGGGTCAGGCGGTGCACGCGCTTTTTCCAGCGCAGCGCGATGTTGGCAGGATCGTTCTCGTTGCTGTAGATCGTGACCTTGTTATTGAGCTCGCAGGCGTATTCGGTGGTGACCGTGTCGGTGATGTCCGGTTCGGTCTCTTCGGCGGCGTCGTAAGCGGCAGCGGCGCGCACCGCGGCGTCGGCGGCGGCATCGGCCTTCGCGGACTTCTTGGTCTTGCCTTTGGACTTGGCGTCGGCCTTGGCTTTCAGGACGGCTTCGGCTTTCGGGTGCGTTTCAGCGGTCTTGGTGGTTGCGGCAGTCGCGTTTGCGCACATGCTGCTCGCGGCCAGCGCCAATGCGCAGGCGGCGAGGAAGTGGGGGAGTGTGGTGGCCATCAGTGGGAATCCGTTTGGTTGACGATTGCGGCAGCGGCTTCCGGCAGCGCAAGGCCAGCCAGCTTCGCGCGCTGTAGAACGGTCCAATAATATCGGTAGCTTGCACGGTCGTGCAAGCGGCCATGTTGCGCGATTGGTCCCCACCCGGCGTTCATCGCCTCGGTGAGGATATTGGTTGCTTCGTTCACTTCGGACAGGCGCGGCGTGAAGGCCTTCAGGATCGGCTTGACCTGGTCCGGGTGGATGCTCCACATCCGGGTGAAACCGAATTCGGCGCCGGCGCGCTGGGCGTCGTTGGCGACGGTGCCGCTGTCCTTGATATCGGTGGTGACGTTGTGCGAGGCCACCTTGCCGTGCGCATGGCAGGCCGCGACCATCTCGAGCTTGGCGCGCACCACCAGCGGGTGGGTGAACTGGCCGGGGGTGCGCATGGCGCTGGCCGGCACCGCGCCATAGTGGGCCGAGACGAAGTCCATGATGCCGAAGGACAGGCATTCGACCTGGGGCAGGGCGGCGATGTCGTAGGCTTCGCGCAGGGCGCCGTGGGTCTCGACCAGCACGTGCACCGGCAGGTCCGTCGGTCCGGCGCCCCGGCGGCCGGCTTTCCCGGCGTGCTGGTTAATCAGGTCGATCGCGCGAATGACTTCGGCGGCGCTGTCCACTTTCGGCAGCACCACATAGGCCAGGCGGGCGGCAGCCCCGCCGACGATGGTGGCGACGTCGTTGGCGAAGTGCTCGCTCTTCGGGTCGTGCAGGCGCGCGCCGATGCGGTTGAAGCGGTTGTCCTCGCTGTTGACGAGCGCCGTGACCAGCAGGGCGTGCTCGCCTTCGCTGCCGGCGGCGGCGCCGTCCTCACAGTCGAAGGTGATGTCGAACAGGGGGCCAAGCTCTTGTTGCAGGGCCATCGACTTGCGCATCAGCTTCTCCGAGCCGGCGTAATGGTCGCAGGCGGGAAGCAGGAGCGGCTGGCGTTTGCCCTGGAATAAAACCTCGGAAGGATGCATGTGTTTGTCGCCCGGGGAGGAAGCAGAAGCGGAAGCAGCCGTGCCGCCAGGGGCGGCACGGCGGGTGCGGCGGACGGGCGGCTTAGCCGATTCCATCTGCCGCGTGGTACTCAGGCCAGCAGGTGCGCCACGCCTTCACGCTCTTCGGTCAGTTCCTTGAGGGTGAGGTTGATGCGCTCTTGCGAGAAGGCGTCGATTTCCAGGCCCTGGACGATCTTGTATTCACCGTTTTCGATGGTGACAGGGAAGCCGAACATGGTCTCTGCAGGGATGCCGTACGAACCGTCCGACGGGATGCCCATGGTGGTCCACTTGCCGCCGGTGCCGACGTGCCAGTCGTGCATGTGGTCGATGGCGGCGTTGGCTGCCGACGCTGCCGACGACAGGCCGCGCGCTTCGATGATGGCCGCGCCGCGCTTGCCGACGGTTGGCAGGAAGGTGTCGCGGTTCCAGGCGTCGTCGTTGATCATGTCCTTGACCGAAGCGCCGTCGATGGTGGCGAAGCGGTAGTCGGCGTACATGGTCGGCGAGTGGTTGCCCCACACGGCCAGCTTCTCGATCGAGGCGACTGGCTTGCCGGTCTTGGCAGCGACTTGCGACAGGGCGCGGTTGTGGTCCAGGCGCAGCATGGCGGTGAAGTTCTTGGCCGGCAGCGACGGCGCCGATTTCATGGCGATGTAGGCGTTGGTGTTGGCCGGGTTGCCGACCACCAGCACCTTGACGTTGCGCGAAGCGACGGCGTCGAGCGCCTTGCCCTGCACGGTGAAGATCTGGGCATTCGCTTCCAGCAGGTCCTTGCGTTCCATGCCAGGGCCGCGTGGACGCGCGCCGACCAGCAGGGCGAAGTCGACATCCTTGAAGGCGGTCATCGGGTCGGCGTGGGCGGTCATGCCGGCCAGCAGCGGGAATGCACAGTCGTCGATTTCCATCATGACGCCCTTGAGCGCCTTCTGTGCCTTCTCGTTGTCGATCTCGAGCAGCTGAAGGATGACCGGCTGGTCCTTGCCGAGCATGTCGCCGTTGGCGATGCGGAACAGCAGGGAATAGCCGATCTGGCCGGCCGCGCCGGTGACGGCGACGCGCATTGGGGTTTTAGCCATGATGAATCTCCAAAGTGGGAAAGAAAATGGTCGAGCAGAGGATGCGAATTCGGGAAAACAGCAATGATACCAAAAGCGGCACCTGTCAATTGGATATCGCGTGGCTCCCGCCCAGGGCGTGCCTGAGCCGGCGCACGGAGGTCCAGTCGACCGCGAGTTTATTCCTCTGCCAATCCATCTGTCAATTCATATCATATGTCTTATATAAGACACATGTCTTGACCGCTATGCACTGGACGTACGTGCCCGTTTATGGTGAAATCGCGGTCTATGAATCCCCTCTCGAACCCGGCCGGTGATGCCGCAAGCGCCGCAAACGCCAGCCAGTCCCCGTCGTTCCGCCCGCTGTACCAGCAGATCAAGGCATTGATTACCCAGAGCCTGCAATCGGGCGAGTGGAAACCGGGCGAACTGATGCCGAGCGAGGTCGAACTGGCCGGGCGCTTCAAGGTCAGCCAGGGCACGGTGCGCAAGGCCATCGACGAACTGGCCGCCGAACACCTGGTCGTGCGCCGGCAGGGGAAGGGCACCTTCGTCGCCACCCACGCCGAGGAGCGCGCCCACTTCCGCTTCCTGCGCCTGATGCCTGACGAGGGCGTCCCCCACCATCCCGACAACCGCGTCCTCGAGGTCAAGCGCACCCGCGCCCCGGCCGAGGTCGCGCGCCTGCTCGAACTGAAGTCGGGCGACGCGGTCGTGTATATCAAGCGGGTGCAATCCTTCGATGGCCAGCCGACCATCCTCGAGGAGCTGTGGCTGCCGGGGCAGCTGTTCAAGGGGCTGACGGCGGAGCGCCTGGTGGAATACAAGGGGCCCATGTACGGCTTGTTCGAATCGGAATTCGGCACACGCATGATCCGCGCAACCGAGCGGATCCGCGCGGTGGCGGCGGATGCTGCGGCCAGCGAGCATTTGCATGTGGCGGAAGGCACGCCCTTGCTGTGTGCGGAGCGGGTGTCGTTTACCTATGGCGACAAGGCGGTGGAGCTGCGCAAGGGGATTTACTCGACCGCGCATCATCATTACCAGAATGAATTATCGTAGGGTGGGCGGGTCTCCCGCCCGCGCGTTCAAATCACGTGTCATGACACGCGCCGTGGCCAATCACGCCGGCGTTGAACGCGCGGGCGGGGAACCCGCCCACCCTACGCGATCACGCGGTGCCAACCGTCCGGAATGAGGCCGGCGCCGTTGCGGTGAACCCATGGGAACGCTGCAGCAATCGCATGAAGCGATTAAAATATGTTGGTTTTGGGAAAGCGACGGACTGACCCGGTTCGCGCACTGATGTACCGGTTATCTTCTTTGATGCTTGGTGCCCGGTCACAAAATCGGCGAAAATGAAGGGTTCATTAAAAAACTGTCGTCATCAAGGAGGTGTTACATGTCCGAAGCCGTGAGAGAAGCTGCAAAAAAAGGGCGGCCGGAGTTCCGCAATATTGGTATTGGGGATATTACAACTAAATATCGCATGCCGCCGTCGGCCATCGTGTCGATCCTGCACCGCGTCAGCGGCGCCGCATTGTTCCTGATGCTGCCGTTCCTGCTGTACCTGCTGCAAGAGAGCCTGCGTTCCGAGATCTCGTTCGCCCACTTCGCGGGCATCGTCGATAACGTGTTCGTCAAGATCATCCTGCTGGGCCTGTCGTGGGCTTACCTGCACCACTTCACCGCCGGCGTCCGCCACCTGTTCATGGACAACCACTTTGCCCTGGACAAGGACGCTGCACAAAAGACCGCACGCTGGGTGCTGGTCATCGGCCTGGTGCTGACTGCCCTGGTCGGCCTGAAAATGTTCGGAGTGTTTTAATCATGGCAACCAAGAATAATATCGGACCGCGCCGCCTCGTCGTCGGCGCCCACTACGGCGTGAAAGACTGGCTGGCGCAGCGCGTCACCGCCATCGTCATGGCCGTCTACACCATCGTGCTGCTGGTCTCCTTCCTGACCGCGCAGGACTTCAGCTACGAAGGCTGGGCCGGGCTGTTCTCGAAACAGTGGTTCAAGCTGTTCTCGCTGGTGACCTTCGTCGGCCTGTTCTACCACGCCTGGGTCGGCATCCGCGACATCTGGATGGACTACGTCAAATCGGCGGGCCTGCGCCTGCTGCTGCAACTCTTGACCATCTTCTTCCTGCTCGCCTGTGCTGCGTGGACTGTGCAAATTCTCTGGAGCGTGTAATCGTGGCAGCAATCAAAACTGCAATCCCTACCCGTCGTTTCGACGCGGTCATCGTTGGCGCCGGCGGTTCCGGCATGCGCGCATCGCTGCAGCTGGCTGAAGCCGGCCTGAACGTGGCGGTGCTCTCGAAAGTGTTCCCGACCCGTTCGCACACCGTGGCTGCCCAGGGCGGCATCGGCGCCTCGCTCGGCAACATGAGCGAAGACGACTGGTACTGGCACATGTTCGACACCGTCAAGGGTGGCGACTACCTGGGCGACCAGGATGCGATCGAATTCATGTGCCGCGAAGCGCCGAAAGTCGTGTACGAGCTCGAACACTTCGGCATGCCTTTCGACCGCAACCCGGATGGCACGATCTACCAGCGCCCGTTCGGCGGCCACACCGCCAACTTCGGCGAGAAGCCGGTCCAGCGCGCCTGCGCCGCGGCCGACCGTACCGGCCACGCGCTGCTGCATACGCTGTACCAGCGTAATGTGCGCGCCCGTACCCACTTCTTCGTCGAGTGGATGGCCCTCGACCTGATCCGCGACGCCGAAGGCGACGTGGTCGGCGTGCTGGCCCTGGAAATGGAAACCGGCGACACCATGATCCTGGAAGCGAAGACCACCATCTTCGCCACCGGCGGTGCCGGCCGCATCTTCGCCGCATCGACCAACGCCTTCATCAACACCGGCGACGGCATGGGCATGGCGGCACGTGCCGGCCTGCCGCTGCAAGATATGGAATTCTGGCAGTTCCACCCGACCGGCGTGTCCGGCGCGGGCGTCCTGATCACCGAGGGTGTGCGCGGCGAGGGCGGTATCCTGATCAACTCGAACGGCGAACGCTTCATGGAGCGCTACGCGCCGACACTGAAAGACCTGGCGCCGCGCGACTTCGTGTCGCGTTCGATGGACCAGGAAATCAAGGAAGGCCGCGGCTGCGGTCCGAACAAGGACCACGTGCTGCTGGACCTGCGCCACATCGGCGCCGACACCATCAAGAAGCGCCTGCCTTCGATCCTGGAAATCGGCCACAAGTTCGCCAACGTCGATGCGACCAAGGAAGCGATTCCGGTCGTGCCAACCATCCACTACCAGATGGGCGGCATCCCGACCAATATCCACGGCCAGGTCGTCGCACCAGCCGCGGACGGTTCGCAGAAGATCGTCAATGGCCTGTACGCGATCGGCGAATGCGCCTGCGTGTCGGTGCACGGCGCCAACCGCCTCGGCACCAACTCGCTGCTCGACCTGCTGGTGTTCGGCCGCGCGGCCGGCAACCACGTGGTGGCATCGAACCTCAAGCAGAAGCTGAACAAGCCGCTGCCTGCCGATGCAACCGACATCGCTTTGGCCCGCCTGAACCGCCTCGAGACCTCGACCGGCGGCGAGAAGGTGCAGCACGTCGCCAACGACATCCGCGCCACGATGCAGAAGTACTGCGGCGTGTTCCGTACCGAAGCGCTGCTGAACCAGGGCGTGGAAGAGATCATGAAGCTGGACGAGCGCCGCAAGCACGTGTCCTTCCAGGACAAGTCGAAGGTGTTCAACACCGCCCGCGTGGAAGCGCTGGAACTCGACAACCTGATCGAGACCGCGAAAGCGACCATCGTGTCGGCCGCGGCGCGCAAGGAATCGCGCGGCGCCCACGCCCACAGCGACTACGAGAAGCGCGACGACGAGAACTGGATGAAGCACACTCTGTGGTTCTCGGACAGCAACCGCCTCGACTACAAGGCCGTGATCCAGAAGCCGCTGACCGTCGATACCTTCAAGCCGAAGGCCCGTACTTTCTAATATTGCAGGGCCGGGGCTTTCCCCCGGCCCCGATGAACAGGTAAAACAACATGGCACGCACCGTCCAACTGAAGATCTACCGCTACGATCCTGACAAGGATGCGAAGCCTTACATGCAAGACGTCACCGTCGAGCTGCAAGACACCGACAAGATGCTGCTCGACGCGCTCCAGCGCATCAAGTCCGACGTCGACGACTCGCTCGCGCTGCGCCGTTCGTGCCGCGAAGGCGTGTGCGGTTCGGACGCAATGAACATCAACGGCAAGAACGGCCTGGCCTGTACCACCAACCTGAACGAGCTGACCCAGCCGATCGTGTTGCGCCCGCTGCCTGGCCTGCCGGTCATCCGCGACCTGATCGTGGACATGACCAATTTCTTCAAGCAGTACAACTCGATCAAGCCGTTCCTGATCAACGACTCGATCAAGCCGGAGAAGGAACGCCTGCAGTCGCCCGAAGAGCGCGAAGAGCTCGACGGCCTGTACGAGTGCATCCTGTGCGCCTGCTGCTCGACCTCTTGCCCGTCGTTCTGGTGGAACCCGGACAAGTTCGTCGGCCCGGCAGGCCTGCTGCAGGCCTACCGCTTCATCGCCGACTCGCGCGACGAAGCCACCGCCGAGCGCCTGGACAACCTGGAAGACCCGTACCGCCTGTTCCGCTGCCACTCGATCATGAATTGCACGGACGTGTGCCCGAAGGGCCTGAATCCGAACAAGGCGATCGGCAAGATCAAGGAATTGCTGGTTCGCCGGGCGATTTAAGGTTCGCGTGTCGATACGCGCCTCGTGTCGCGTTTCGATTTGCCAGCGTGCGTTGAACGCGTGGGCAGAATCTGCCCACCCTACGGGCCGTCGAGACTCGTAGGGTGGGGAAAGTTCCTTGCCCACGCGTTCAAATCACGCTTGCATCAAGGCGCAATTACCCCACCTACTTGCCGTATCCGTGGGTAAAGATGCCGCAAATACAGTAAAAGTACCGTACTGCCGAAACCCGGCATGCGGAGTATGATGTTGACCCAACAACGGACTCTAGTGTGAAAACGCATCAATCCGATCCTGCCAACCGTGCACGCCTGCGCTGGCGTTCGCGCCGCGGCCTGCTCGAGAACGATTTGATCCTCACGCGCTTCCTCGATGCGCATGAAGCCGAATTGAGCGACGAGGACGTCGATGCGCTGACCCGCCTGCTGGACCTGGCGGACAACCCGCTGATGGACCTGCTGCTGGCCCGCACCGAGCTGGAGGGCGAAATCGACCAGCCGCACGTGCGCGCCTTGCTGGCGCGCCTGCGGCAGGCCTGATCCGGCTGAGCCCGCGCCAAGTTTTCGTTTATTGTTTTTAGATCCACTCCCAAAGAAGGAAGTGCCATGAATATCTCTGATACCAAAGCCACCCTGTCGTTCTCCGACGGCAGCCCGTCGATCGACATGCCAATCTACAAGGGCACGATCGGCCCGGACGTCGTCGACATCCGCAAGCTGTACGGCCAGACCGGCAAGTTCACCTACGATCCTGGCTTCATGTCGACCGCAGCCTGTAACTCGAGCATCACCTACATCGACGGCGACAAGGGCGAGCTGCTGTATCGCGGCTACCCGATCGAACAGCTGGCCGAGAACTGCGACTTCCTGGAAACCTGCTACCTGCTGCTGAACGGCGAACTGCCGAACGCCGAGCAGAAGGCCAAGTTCAGCGACACCGTGACCAAGCACACGATGGTCCACGAGCAGATGCAATTCTTCTTCCGTGGTTTCCGCCGCGACGCGCACCCGATGTCGGTCCTGGTCGGCACTGTCGGAGCTCTGGCCTCGTTCTACCACGACTCGCTCGACATCAACGATCCGAAGCAGCGCGAAATCTCGGCGATCCGCCTGATCGCCAAGCTGCCGACCCTGGTCGCGATGGCTTACAAGTACACGATCGGCCAGCCGTTCATGTACCCACGCAACGACCTGTCGTACAGCGCCAACTTCATGCACATGATGTTCGCCAACCCGTGCGAAGAGTACAAGGTCAACGACGTGCTGGTGCGCGCCCTCGACCGCATCCTGATCCTGCACGCGGACCACGAGCAGAACGCCTCGACCTCGACCGTCCGCCTGGCCGGTTCGTCGGGCGCCAACCCATTCGCCTGTATCGCTGCCGGTATCGCCTGCCTGTGGGGCCCTGCCCACGGCGGCGCCAACGAAGCGGCACTGACCATGCTGAAGGAAATCGGCTCGGTCGAGAACATCCCAGCCTTCATCGAGAAGGTCAAGGACAAGAACTCGGGCGTCAAGCTGATGGGCTTCGGTCACCGCGTCTACAAGAACTTCGACCCGCGCGCCAAGCTGATGCGCGAAACCTGCCACGAAGTGCTCGAAGAGCTCGGCCTGCAGGAAGACCCGCTGTTCAAGCTGGCGATGGAACTGGAACGCATCGCGCTGGAAGACGAATACTTCGTGTCGCGCAAGCTGTACCCGAACGTCGACTTCTACTCGGGCATCGTGCAGTCGGCCCTGGGCATCCCGGTCTCGCTGTTCACCGGCATCTTCGCAATGGCCCGCACCATCGGCTGGATCGCCCAGTGGAACGAAATGATCGCCGACCCGGAGCAGAAGATCGGCCGTCCACGCCAGCTGTTCGTCGGTTCGCCGGTGCGCGACGTGACGTCGATCGACAAGCGTTAATTTGCTGGTCGGTTCACATGAAAGCGGGCTTCGGCCCGCTTTTTTATTGGGGAGCCGGCGGCGCTATGGAAGGGAGTACCGGTACACTCATGGTCACCCCCTCATTCTCCCACTGGACAATCATGGCGCACCTACCCCTCAAGACCGTCGACGTATTCACCAGCGTCCCATTCAAGGGCAACCCGGTGGCAGTGGTGCTGGATGCGTCCGGCCTGTCCCCCGGCCAGATGCAACAGATCGCCAGCTGGACCAACCTGTCGGAAACCACATTCGTGGTGCCGGTCACGGCAGGGGGCGCCGATTACCAGGTCCGCATCTTCACGCCCGGCGCCGAGCTGCCGTTTGCCGGGCATCCCACCATCGGCACCGCGCACGCCCTGCTGGAAGCGGGTGTGGTTGCAGCAAAGGACGGTGTGCTGGTCCAGCAATGTGCGGCCGGGCTGATCATGCTGACCGTGGAGCAGCCGGACGAGGGCGCTCCTTGGATTTCATTTGAGCTGCCGGCGCCAAGCTTCACGGCGCTCGATGCGCGCCAGGCTGCGCAACTGGAAGCGATCCTGCGCGCCGACCTGGAAGTGAATGTCACGCCCTACCTGGTCGACGTCGGCGCACGCTGGGTGATTGCCCAGTTGACGAGCGCGCGGGCGGTGCTGGCATGCGAGCCGGACCTGCAGCGGATGAAGGCGCAGGACAGCAAGGACAGACATACGGGCGTCATCGTCTTCGGCAAGCACGACGCGGGCAGCGCGGCGGGAATCGAAGTGCGGGCCTTTGCACCGGCCCATGGCGTCAATGAAGACCCGGTGTGCGGCAGCGGGACCGGCGCGGTGGCCGCCTACTTGCGGCACACGCAGCAACTCGACGAGTTCGGGCGCGAATTCCTGGCCAGCCAGGGCGAGATGGTCGGGCGCGCCGGCGTGCTGCGCTTGTCGATCACGGACGCGGCGATCAGGGTCGGCGGGCAGGCGATCACCTGTATCGACGGGAGCCTGGTGGTGTAACCGGGCTGCCGTTGCTACAGCGCGGTATGCCAGGTTTCCGCACGCGGATGCACGCTGCCTTTCGTGTCATGGACCCGCTATGCCGCCAGCGGGCGGCGGCGCGCAGCCCGGGTCAGCGACGCATTGAGGAAGTCCAGGTCGACCGGCTTGGCGAACAGGTCGTCGAAACCGGCCGAGATCGCGTCCTGCCTGTCCTGCTCCTGGGCGTAGCCGGTAATGGCGATCAGGGTGGCGCCAGCCGTGGCCGGATCCGCGCGCAGGCTGCGGGCGAGTTCGAACCCATTCATTCCAGGCAGTCCGATGTCGAGCAGGCAGACGTCCGGCCGGAATTCGGGCAGGCGCTCCAGGGCGTGCTGTGCGGATGGAGAGATCGCGACCTTGTGCCCGCAAGACTCCAGGTACATGGCCAGCATCGCCGCAGCGTCCTCGTTGTCGTCCACTACCGCAATGCGTAGCGAACCTGGCTGCTCCTCCGCGTGCGAGACGGGAACGGTGCCGGCTATCCCTGGTGCGCCGGCCAGCCGGGGAAGGGTGACCTCGAACATGCTGCCCTTGCCGGGCCCCGCACTGTGCACCGTCACCAGTCCGCCGTGCAGTTGCAGCAGGCTTTTCACCAGCGCCAGCCCGATACCCAGTCCGCCCTGGCTGCGATCGAGTCCACGCGCGCCCTGCGAGAACAGCTCGAAGGCGCTCGCCGTCAGATCGGCAGTCATGCCGATGCCGTCGTCGATCACCCTGATAGCGAGGGCATCGGGGCCAGGCTCGAGCAGGACCTCGATGTTGCCACCGTCCGGTGTGTATTTCGCGGCATTGCTCAGCAGGTTGGTCATGACTTGCACCAGCCGCTTGCGGTCCCCGAACACGGGCGCCGGCGCCGGCGGCAGGCGCAGCACGAGGTGGTGGGCATGCCGTTCGATGAGGGGCCGCACCTGCTCCATTGCGTCGGCGATCACGTCCCTCATGTCGAGAACATGGTTGTCGAGTTCTACCTTGCCTCGCGTGACCCGTGACACATCGAGCAGGTCGTCGATCAGGCCGGTCATGTGTTTCGCCTGGCGCGCGATGATGGCGCTGCTGCGGCGCACGGTCGGCTCGTCGCCCGGGCGAATGGAGAGCATGGCGGCGGCCGAGGTGATCGGCGCCAGCGGGTTACGCAGCTCATGGGCGAGCATCGCGAGGAATTCATCCTTGCGCTGGTCCGCCTGCCGCAAGGCTTCTTCTGCCCGGACGCGGTCGGTGATGTCCATCTGCGCGACGACGGCACCGATGATCGCCCCGGTCTCGTTGCGGATCGGCGCGCCCGAGTTCAGCACGATACGCCGCTGTTGCGACGCATCGAAGGTCTGGACTTCGATGATCTGGCGCGGCGCCGCTTCCCCGGCCAGGGCCCGGCTCATGGCCCAGTCGTGCTGCAGCAGCGGCTGCCCGTGGCGTGTCGACCCATCGGCCCACCAGCCTTTCCATTCGCCGTAAGCGTCGATACTTGCAGAAAAAGGATGGTTACCCCAGATCTTCCGGTTCTCGGCATTGACCTGGATGACTGCGCCCGCTGTGTCGGCGACGATGATTCCGACCGGCACCGCTTCCAGCAGCGCATCGAGGCGCCGCCGTTCGTTCTCCGCCTGCCGCGCGATCTCGAGTGCATGGTGCTGGCTGGCGCGCAGCGCTTCTTCGCCTTGCTTGCGTTCGGTGATGTCACGGTAAAAGACCGCCAGGCCTTCGTTTGCCGGATAGGCGCGCACATCGATCCAGTAGCTGCGGCCGTCCGGGTAGTCATAGTGGGCTTCGAAGTTGACCGGCACCCGCTCCTGCATCGCATGCCGGTAGTGCTGCGCCATGGGCAAACCTTCCGAGCCCGGCCAGGCCTCCCAGTGCGTGAGCCCGATGATGTCGGCGGCGGCACGGGTTTCGAATTTCAGGCCGCCGGCATTGATTTGCCTTACCCTGAAATCGCGGTCGAGGAAGACGAAGCCTTCGTCCATGCCGTGCAGCAGGCGCTGGCCCTGGTCGCGTTCCAGCTCGAGCTCCTGCAGGATGCCCTGCTGCCGGATGAGCAATTCGCGCTGGTCGCGCAGGGCTTTGCGCAGCTCGATCTGGCTCATGACCTGCTGGGCGAGGGTCTCGAGGATGAAGCGTTCCTGGGCCGTGAGTCCGTGCGGACGCGGCTCCGTGTCGAGTGCGCATAGCGTACCGAGCGGCACGCCTTCGGCGGTCTTGAGCAGGGCACCCGCATAGAAGCGCAGGCCGGGGGCGCCCGTGACCAGGGGATTGCAGCTGAAGCGGCTGTCGAGGCGTGTATCCGGCACCACCATCACGTCGTGCTGGAGCAGGGCGAATTTGCAAATGGAATCGTCGAGCGGCATTTCCCGCGTGCCCAGGCCAATTTCGGCCTTGAAGAACTGCCGCGTTCGCGCAATCAGGTTCACTGCCGCGATCGGCGCATCGAGCAGTTGGCTGAGCAGGAGTGCGACATCGTCGAACGCCCGCTCGGGCGGCGTATCGAGGATGCCGTACGTATCAAGGACAGCGAGACGGTCGATACCGGCGCTGTGCGTCAAACCTGCATCCATGGGAAAATCCTGCCGACGTAAGAAAGCGAAGCAAGCATTGTATCCAGTTGCCAGGATACATAGCGCGCTCCTGGATGCCACTTTATGGTAGGACGCGGGCACACAATGCCGTCAATGAACAGGAAAAGATATGTCGACCGACCTGAGTTTTGTGGAATATGTCGCCGAAACGGCGAGGCTGGGCAGCCGCCTCACGTACAAGAAGCTGTTCGGCGAATATGCGCTCTACCTGGACGAAAAGGTGGTTGCCTTCGTCTGCGATAACAGCGTCTACATCAAACCGTCCCAGGCGGTGACGACCCTCGCACCTGACTTGCCGCAGGGGCCGCCGTATCCCGGCGCGAAGGATTATCCGATCGCGGACGAATTGCTCGACGACCCAGATGCCTTGCGCAGGCTGATCCTCGACACGGCCGAACAGATGCCGCCGCCGAAGGCGAAAAAGCCGCCAAAGGCCAGGCGCGGAGCCGCAGGCTAGCCGTTCGCCGCGGTCGGCCTGCATGAAACCGCAGAAGGGCTATACTGGCCATGCAAGGAACCACCCAGACCCCATGAACCCACCACGCTCCACATCGCCGCGCACCAGCGCCTGCCAGCAAGGCAGGGGCTTCGCCGCGTCCGTCGAGCGTGACTGTGCCGCCGTACTCCGAGCGGTGCAGCAGTCGTCGCGCAACCTCGCCTGGCTCTCCCGGGCTCGGTGAGGACCGCGGCAACACCGCCCGCAACATCCATCCTCCCGAGCCGCCTCCATTCCTTCCCATACGCCGGCTGGCCATCCAGGTCTGCCGTCACCGTTCCTGCCCGCCCTGCTGCGGGCACACCCTGGAGTAATGATGAAACCGACTATCCTCGTCTCGTGGCTGGATATGGACCGCCTCGATCGCCTGTTGGATGCCTTGCCTGCCGCGCAGGCGCGGGCGCGCGATGCGCTGCTCGATGAACTGGGCCGCGCGCGGCTCGCAGAACCGTGGGAGATGCCGCCCGACGTCGTCACGATGAATTCGCGCCTGCGCTTTTCTTTCGAAGCCTCGGAGCAGCCGGTCACGATGACGCTGACCTATCCGAAAGACATGAACGGCGGCGCCGGGCAGCTGTCGATCCTGACCCCGGTCGGCACCGCGCTGCTCGGCCTGAAGGTGGGTGACACGATGAGCTGGGAACGCCCGGACGGCGGCCTGTTCGAGGTCACCGTGCACGCCATCGAGTACCAGCCGGAACGCGAAGGGGTCTACCACCGTTAGGCCTGCCCCTGGGCCATGGTCGCGATTGCAGCAGCATGACGAGGGCCAGCACGATGGCGCAGGCGATCCATACCGACCACAGGGTATGGGTCAGGAAGTGGGCGCCACGCATCTGCTGCATCCATCCCACCGCCGTGCCGAGCGCGATGGCGGCGCCCGCGGCGCGCCACGCCCTGCGCGCCCGGTCCGGCAGCCACAGCACCGCCAGCGAAACCAGCCAGAGTGCGCTGGAGGCATGCCCGGCCGGGAGGCAGTGGCCCGGGAGGGCGCCGGCCGGCAGCGCCTCGAACAGGCGCACATAGGGCTGGCTGCCGCCGTAGCGCGCAAGGTCCCAGGGACAGTGCGCATTGCTGCCCTGCTTGAGCAGGCTGATGGCAAGCGGCACCAGGGCCGCGGACCACGCGATGACGTGCAGGCGCAGCCTGGCCAGCGGGCGGTCCAGCACGGCCTGCGGCCAGGTCGCGTCGCCGAGGGCGGCGGCGATGTGCAGCGCCGCCAGCACGGTCAGCGCTGTCTTCAGGATACGGTGGCCGAGGATGTCGGTCAGCCACGCGTCGCGCCACGGGAAGGCGCCGGCCGCCGCGTCGTACAGCGCGTCTGCCAGCACCAGGTCGATGTTGGTGTAGCGTCCCAATGCAAATATCAGCAAGCCCGCAAGGGCGAGCAGCGCGCCGATCCGGATCGCTGCGCCCGTCTCCAGCAAGATCGCCGCTTCGTGCTGCGCTTGCATGCCCTCAGCCCTTGCGTACGCAGGCATGGAACAGGTCGAGCTTCGGGTTCAGCACGGCGGTGTCGATATCGAGCATTCCCAGCACCGAGTGGAACACGTTGTCGTGCGACAGCGCCTGGTCGCGGCGCGCCTGCAGGCAGGCGCGGTCGATGTGGAAGCGGTCGGTGAAACCGTCCGACATCCACAGCATCATCGGCACATGGGTTTGCTCCTGGGGCGCGAACATGTAAGGCGCGCCATGCAGGTACATATTGCCTTCGCCGAGCGATTCGCCGTGGTCCGAGAAGTAGAGCATGGCCGTGTCGGCGCCGCCGTCATGCGCCGCCTCGCGCAGCAAATCGATCGTCTTCGCCAGGAAGGTATCGGTGTAGAGGATCGTGTTGTCGTAGGCGGAGACGATCTCCTCGCGGCTGCATTGTTCGAACTCGCTGGTATTGCACACCGGGCCGAATTGCCCGAAGCCGGCGGGGTAACGTTTCGCATAGGCGGGTCCGTGGCTGCCTTTCTGGTGCAGGACGACCACGAGGTCCTTGTCGGCATGCCGGATCAGCTCCGGCAAGCCGTCGAGCAGGCCTTCGTCGTAACACTCTTCACCGGCGCAGCGGGTCGACAGGTCGGTGAACGCCACCCGGTCGCACACGCCCTTGCAGCCCGAGTTGTTATCGCGCCAGAGCACCTCGAAGCCGGCATGCGACAGCACGTCCAGCAGGCCTTCCTGATTCCTCGCTTTGGCATCGTCGTAGCGCGCGCGTCCGAGCGCAGAGAAGACGCAGGGCACCGACACCGCGGTCGCCGTGCCGCATGACTGCACCCTGGCGAAGTTGATCAATCCCGCTTCGCGCTTCAGGCGCGGGTTGGTCTCGCGTGCATAGCCGTTGAGCGAAAAATTCGCCGCGCGCGCGGTTTCACCGACCACGATGACGGTGACCGTATGGCGCTGCTGGCTCGCCCAGCGGCTGCCCTTGACCGCATCGCGCCCGAGGGGTGCGAGAGGGACCGGCGTGCTCCAGCGGCTGCGCAGGTAGCCGTTCAGTGCCTGCACCGCATTGGTCGGCGTGAGCAGGTAGCGCAGCTCGCGATGCTCGCGCACCACCGGGGCCAGGGTCTTGAACAGCATCACCAGCAGCAAGGCGGCCAGCGCCAGCGAGCCGGTGGCGATGCCGAGGCGCTGCCCAAGGCCGCGCAGGCCGGCCGGGTAGTCGATGCGCGCACGGGCCACCAGCAGCGAAGGCAGGCCGCCCGTCAGCGCGACGAAGAGCAGCAGGCGCCAGCTCAGCAGTTCACCCGCTTCGCGCGGGTCGGTTTCAAAGATGCTCTGGACGATCGCCTTGTCGATCACGATGCCGTATTCGTTGATGAACCAGGCCGACGCCGAAGCGGTAAGCAGGAGCACGACCAGCGCCGGCTTGGCGACGAAGCGGAAGCTCGCCAGCGTGAGCAGCCCGTGGAACAGCAGGACCACGATCGCGAAGCTGGCCAGCAGGAGCGGCAGGCGCGCGAGGGACAACCCGCCGACGGCGTGGAGATAGGCCGACCAGAAATTGATGTTGGCGACGGAGGCCAGCAGCAGCGCGACCGCAAGGACAAGCAGGTTGGCGCTGATACGCCGGTAGAGGATGGCAGGCACGTCGTTTCACTTCAGGATGCGCAGCCGGAATGGCTGGGTTACCGGTGAACGATAGCGTCCGTGCCGTGAGCCGACCGTCAGCCGGGTGTTAAGCCTGCGTGAATGGGCCGCGAGTCGGCGGCCGCGAAGGTGATCGTGAAGCGGCTGCCGCCTCCTTCGCGCGGCGCATAGGCGAAGCCGGCGCCCAAAAAGTCGCAGATACGGCGCGCCAATGCCAGGCCAAGGCCGGTGCCGGCCGAGCCGATGGACGGGCTGCCGCTGCCAAGGCCGAGCGTCGCGACCACGGCGGGCGGCAGGCCGGGACCGGTGTCTTCGACCACGACCTGCCCGGGCAGGAGCACGACCCGGACTTCTCCCTGGTCGGTGTACTGGCAGGCATTGCGCACCAGGTTGCCGATCGCCGCGGCGCACAGCTCGCGCGGCGCGCGCACGGACAAGGGCGGGCCGTCGACGAAGCGCATGCTTACCGGCTTGCCGGCCACCAGCGGGCGGTATTTTTCCACTTCGTCTTCGGCGATTTCGTCGACCGCCACCGGCGGCTGGGCGCCGAGTTCCGGTGCGCGCGCCAGCAGGAGCAGCACCGTCACGCATTCCGCCGCTTCGCGCGCGGCGCGGTAGATGCGTTCGGCGGGCGCACGCATGATCGGAGAGTCGGCTTGCTGCATCAGAATCTCCGACGCGCCCATGATGACGGTGAGGGGGCTGCGCAGCTCGTGGCTGACGTCGCCGGTGAAATAGCGCTCGCGGTCGAGGAAGGCGCGCAGCTCGGTGGTGTGGGCCTCCAGGGCCCGCGCCAGCACCCCCAGCTCGTCCTTGCGTCCCGTAAGGGCAGTCGGCACGGTCTCGTTGCGGACCGATTGCGCCAGCTCGCGGATCGGCGTGACCACGCGCGTTCCCAGGAATCGTCCCAGCAGGGTAGCCAGCAGCATGAAACCGATGAAGGCGACCGCGAACATCGAGTACACCACCACTTCGATCTTGTCGTAGTCGCTCTCGTGGTCGACCAGTACCCAGCGGTCGCGCTGATCGTCACCATTGTGGCCGGCCAGCACGTGCAGGCGGGTGTCGCCGACATCGACCTTGTGCACGCCGTCCGGGAGCCCGCGCAGCGGCGCGGGGATCGTCCCGTTGCGGTGGAAGCGCAGTCCGGCCGGCATGTCGACGTCGAGGCCGGCGGTCTGGCGCGGCGCGGCCCAGGCCACGGCTGCTTCCAGGCGCTTGTCCACCAGCTGCACTTCGATGCCTTCCACCGCCAGCGCGGCAACGACCGCGAAAAAGCTCGATGCGCCGATGCCGAACAACAGGAAGGCGACGACGATGCGACGCTGCAGCGAATCAGCGCTTTTCATCGCGCGCCGCAATCGGCTGGACCAGCTTGTAGCCGACGCCGGCGACGGTCTGCAGCATCGGCGTCGCAAACGGCTTGTCGATCGCCTGGCGCAGTGCGTGGATATGCGTGCGCAGCGCGTCGCTGTCGGGGCGGTCGTCGCCCCAGACCGCATGCTCGAGCGACTCGCGCGTGACGATGCGCGGGGCGGAGGCGAGCAGGGTGCGCAGCAGGGTGTAGCCGGTCCGGGTGAGCATCACCGGCACGCCGGCGCGCGATGCCTCCTGCGTATCGGGATCGTAACTGAGCTCGCCGAAGCGCATGGTCGCGTGCACCGCATGGGCGGCGGCGGAGCGGCGCACCAGCGCTTTCAGGCGCACCTCGAGCTCCACCAGCGAGAACGGCTTGACCAGGTAGTCGTCGGCTCCGCTGTCGAAGCCGGCCACCTTGTCGGGCAGGCTGTCGCGCGCCGTGAGCATCAGCACCGGGGTGGACTTGCCGAGTTCCGTGCGCAGCTTCTGGCACAGCTCCAGCCCGTTCAGGCCGGGCAGCATGACGTCGAGGACGATTACGTCGTAGTCGTGTTCGGACGCCAGCGCCAGCCCGCCGTAGCCGTTGCGGGCGGAGTCGAGCTGGTGGCCCTTTGGTTCGAGGAAGCCGTAGAGGTTGGCGAGGATGTCGGGATGGTCTTCAACGATAAGGATGCGCATGGAGCCTATTCTAGTGCAGCCGCGCAGCCGTCAGCCATTGCGGTAGTCGATGAAGCATTGGGCGTGGCGCCAGATCTCGAAAAAACGGTCGCCGCTGCATGCCTGGCCGGGTTCCAGGCCGGTGATGCGGCCCACCAGTTCGACGTCCTTCCGGTCGAGCGCAGCCAGCCGATGGGCCCAGCGCGGGCGTCCCGCTTCGCGGCCAAAGAGGCAGCGCGGCAGGACGACCAGGACCAGGCCCGGCATCGACAGGGGGATGAGGAAGCCCCACCACGGGCCCCAGGCCAGCCCGAGCAGCATGCCGAGCAGGAAGGAGACGGTCAGCGCGACGGTGTAGACCTGCCGTCCCTGGCGCTCCAGCCAGTCGGGCGGGTAGGTGCGTGCGAGCCGGCGTGCGACGTCTTCCAGCACCAGGAAATCCTGGACCGGCATCAGGTTCGACGATACATGCACACGCTTGTTCAATGAAGGGCGCCTTTGGCGATGGTGGGGTGGCCTGGTGGCCACGTACCGAAGCCTAGTGGGCACGGCGTTAAATTTTCGTTAAGGACGCGCTAATCCGGCGTCAAACTCGCTCCGAAGCCGAATGCCGATCACTGAGAGCCGCCGGCTACCCGTAGGGTTTGCAATTCGTAATTCAGGGCATTGCCCTGAATTACCTTGCCCACGCGGTCAGATCACGGTGCTGCAGCCCGTGCGCCGGTTCAAGCTGCAACTATCACCGCATGGGGCAATCTGGTCCAGTGGACCAGATTGCAAGTCGCCCACCCTACGGTTCTCAATAATTGACTGGCATTGCCGTGAAGCCGGGACTAGTTGCATTTGCCACGCAGCTTAGCGATGGGAATGAAAGGAAGCGCGAAGAGGCCGGCCAGGAAATAGGTCGGCTGGTGCTTCAGGCCATCCGGGCGCAGGCAGTCGGGGACCTTGGCCTCGTCCATCCTGCGCGAGAAATCGCGGTAGGCGTCGGCGCCCAGGGCAATGCCTTCGCTGCGCCCCGCAATGGGCTGTTCGGCCAGGGTGTCGCTCACTGCCTGTGCGATCGCGCCGCCCGTCAGGCGTGCCCGCAGCGGCAGCGGCGCCGGCTCAGGTGCTGCGATAGTGGCCTTGCGTGGTTCTGGCTCGGCGGCGGGCGCGGGCTGGGCAAGGGCGGCGGCGCAGGCCAGCAGCAGTCGTTTCATCATTCAAGGGGACGGTGGCAACCTTGGCAATGTACTGCAGTTGCATTATCGTTAGCGGGTTTCCATACTGTGCGCCACCCCAGGCGACGCATTTCATGCGAACCGCATGCGCCAACCACCGAAAGAGACCATGAAACGACTTCTTGCCGCCCTCGTCCTGTTGTTCGGCCTGACTGGCCTTGTCCATGCCGAGACCGACGCCGTCCTCACCAAACAGGTCAACGCCTTTGTCGACGAATGGCATGACGACGCCGCCAATGCGCGCCTGGCCTATTTCGACAAGATGGCAAAGGACGGCGTCTACATCGGCACCGACCGCACCGAACTCTGGCGCCGTGACGAGTTCAAGACCTGGGCGAAAAAATATTTCGACCGCAAGTCGGCGTGGAGCTTCAAGGCCACGCGCCGCAATGTGTATGCGTCGGCCGACAAGTCGCTGATCTGGTTCGACGAGCTGCTCGACACGCCGAACATGGGCCCGTGCATGGCCAGCGGCGTGATCCGCAAGACGGCGAAGGGCTTCGAGATCGTGCATTACCAGCTGTCGATGGCGGTGCCGAACGAAGTGGCGGACCAGGTGACGAAGTTGATCAAGGAGCACGCCAAAAAATAACCCGTAGGGTGGGCGGCTTCGCCGCCCGCGCGTTCAATTCACGTTTGAATTCATGCACCGTGTCCATGCAAACCGGCGTTGCACGCGCGGGCGTTCGTCATTCCGGCCATTGGCCAGAATGACCCCGCCCACCCTACGTGTTAAGGTAGCCACATCCTGCAACAATCAATCAAGCACGTGAACCAACCCTACATCGGCCGGTTCGCCCCGTCGCCGACCGGCCCGCTGCATGCCGGCTCGCTGGTCGCGGCGCTGGCCAGCTACCTCGACGCCCGCGCCCACCACGGCACCTGGCTGGTGCGCATCGAAGACATCGACGAAGGCCGCAGCGTCCCCGGCGCGGCCGAGGGCATCCTGGCGCTGCTCGATTCGCTCGGCATGCATGCCGATGGCGAGATCGTCTGGCAGAGCCGGCGCAAGCACCTCTACCAGGCTGCCGCCGACCGCATCGCGGAACACACCTATCCCTGCGGCTGCAACCGGCGCGAGATAGCCGATTCGCGGCTGGGCGTCGCCCCGGACGGCGCAGCGATTTATCCCGGCACCTGCCGCTACGGGCTGGCGGAAGGCCGCAGCATGCGCAGCCTGCGCCTGCGCGTGCCCGACGCCGGCTATGACGTGATCAGCTTCACCGACCGCTTCGCCGGCGAGGTGACGCAGCGCCTCGGCGCCGATTCCGGTGACTTCGTTCTGAAACGCGCCGACGGCTTCTGGGCTTACCAGCTGGCGGTAGTGGTGGACGATGCGCTGCAAGGCGTCACCGACGTGGTGCGCGGTGCGGATTTGCTGGACTCGACGCCGCGCCAGGTCTTCCTGCAGCGCGTTCTCGGCGTGCCGACGCCGCGCTATTTGCACGTGCCGGTCGTGCGCAATGAATTGGGCGAAAAGCTGTCGAAGCAGACCGGCGCCGTGGCGGTGCTGCCGGGCGACGAAGCGGCGGCGGTCGCGGTCTTGCTGCAGGCGGCGCGCTTCCTCGATTTACCGCTCGAAAAGGCGGTATCGCTCGACGCCTTCTGGCGTGCGGCGATACCGGCCTGGGACCACAAACTGGCATCCCTTGACGCTAGGCTTGCTTGAACAAGGCCGGACGGCGGCGCGACAGGATCGCCAGGCCGGCCAGGCCCGCTCCCAGCATTCCCCAGGTTGCCGGTTCGGGGATCGCTGCGACCGAGGTATCGGTGAGGAAGCCGCGGATTTCTCCTCCCGGATAGAGCGAGGTGTGGATATTCAGGTAGACCTGGTTACCGGTCAGCGCATCGAGCATCGCTGCACTGGCGCCGGTAGCCGTGCCCCCGAACGCCGCGAGGAAGGTGGGGTTGTAGATGGCAGGGTCAGACAGGTCGAAGGTCTGGGTATAGTTCCCTGACGTCACCCCGAGCGGGAAGCCGAACAGGGGGATGGCAACGCCTGCCGCGCCCGCCAGCGAATCGGTGGTGCAGCAGTGCAGGTGGGCGCTCACCGTGGGCGTGGTCAGGTCGCTGAAGGGAATGTCCGCGGTCAGGATGTTCCCGTCGATTTCAAATGTCGCGATGCTATAGCCGGGCGAGGCATTGGGCGTCGCTTCAGCGGGTCCGCTGGATACGGCCCGGTAGACATCCTGGGCCTGGCTTGCCGGCGCCACCGTCAAGGCGGACACTGTCAGCGCGAGGGCCGAGATTACTTTTTTCATGGCATACCTCCTGAATAGGAAAGAAACCAAAACGGCGCGTCCGACCGGACCCGCCGCAGAAAAAAGTAGCACATGCAAGCATAGCGAGCTACACCTTACGGGAAGTAAAGAGATACCCGACAAGCAAGCAAGGCCGGTGTGCCAGAAAGCTACTGCGGATTGCGCATGATGGTGATCCCGCCGTCGGCTTCGAGGAAGGCACATTTCATCTCGGAACGCGGGCAATCGTGCTCGCGCAAGGCTTCGTCCAGGTCGCCTTCGGACAGGCGGCAACTGCGCACCACCTTGTCGAAGAAGACGCCGTCGCGCCCGATCAGCACGGCGCTGCCGTCGACCGCCTTGGCGAAAGTCTCGTTGCGCGAGCCCAGCAGGGCGATCACCGACTTGATGGCGACCAGGGTGGTGGCGACGATCAATCCGCCGGCGAGCGAATTGTCGCCACCGGTCATCGAGTTCGACACGGCTTCGGACAGCAGCATGACCACCAACAGGTCAAAGGGCGTGAACTGGCCGACCGTCCTGCGGCCCGAGATCCGCACCATGACCAGCAGCAGGATGTAGACGACCAGGCCGCGTACGACGAACTCCCACCAGGGAAGATCCATGTCAAACATATCCGCTCCAGGCCGTGACCGATGAGTTCATTGTAATCAAAACGGCAAGAGGCCGGACTCAAGCGTGCGCGGCGGTGGTACGCCTCAGGGCGGAGGCGGAGGCGGGGGCGGCGCGTCGCCGGCGCGGTTGGCGACTTCCCATTCCGCCAGCGCCTGTTCGTAGCGTTCGAGCGCCGCTTCGTAGAGGTCGAATACGCAGGGCGTGCAGCCGCTGCGGCAGCAATCCTCGAGTTCCGGCTGCACCGGTGGCACGGGCCGCGTCGAAGGAGGCAGCGGCATGGCTCAGTCCTTGCGATTCAGGATCTGCTGGATCTCTTCGCGTTCCTTCTTGCTGACGTGGCCGCGCAGGGCCGCCAGCACCAGTTCCTTGCCGGAACCAGAGAAGGCCTTGTGGATCAGGTCCTTGATGAGATTGGTCTGCAGGCTGTCCTGCGGCTGGGCCGGCGCGTACACGTGGGCGCGCGCGCTTTCGTCGCGGTTCAGCAGGCCCTTGGCATGCATCACCTGCAGCAGGCGCAGAACGTTGGCATAGGCCATGTCCGGGCGCGCCTCGACTGCCGCCTCGTGGACCTGGCGGGCGGTGGCCGGGCCGAGCTGCCACAGCAGGCGCAGCATTTCCAGTTCGGACGGGGTCGGTTTGGCGGGAACGGCGGGAATGCTCATGGGTCTAGAATAAATGATCTAGACCCGTAAGTCGAGTATCCCGGTCCGTCCCCCCCGTCAATCCTCGCGCTGGTATTCGCGCAGCTGGAACACGACTTTGCTGCCGTCGCGTTCGCACACGCCGGTCATGCTTTCACCCTTGCGCAACACGTAGGTGAAGCGGGTGCCGTCCGCCTTGCCGGCGCAGGCCGCGTGGGCGGCGGCCGGTACCTCGGGCAGTTCGATGGCGGGCGGAGCCGGTGGTGCAGGTGGCGCGGTGAGCGACGGCGGCGACGGTGGCGCTGGTGGGGCCGGCGCTGCATACCCATCATGCGGCGCCATGGGCGGGGCCGGTGGCGCAGGCGGGGCAGGCGGAGCCGGTGGAACCGGCGGCGGCGGGCATTTGCCGCGCACGGCCGAGCCGCACTTGTAGTGCACGCCGGCCTGGGCGGTCCCAGCGCCCAGGCCCAGCAGGGCGACCAGGATAAGTGTCGGGGTGATTGTTTTCATGGTGTTCTCCTCTGGCTGCGGCCACGCATCGGGCCATGGGTGCATCCTGCAGGCCAAACGTGGAGAAACGATGGAGCCGCATCGGGCCACTTCGGGCGGCTACAGGTCGCAGCGGTAGCCCAGCCCGTAGATCGAGCGGATCGCCTCGCACCCCGGCGCTGCGGCATCGATCTTGCGGCGCAGGTTCTTGACGTGGCTGTCGATGGCGCGGTCGGTGGCGTCCAGGCTGTCGGCGCGCGCGGCATCGAGCAACTGGGCGCGCGAGAACACCTGGCCCGGGCGGCGCGCCAGTGCGGCGAGGATGGCGAATTCGCTCGGCGTCAGGTCGAGCGCATGGCCGTGGATGCTGATGCGGCGTGCCGCCTCGTCGATCGCCAGTGCGCGGGCAGGTGCGCCTGTCGCGCTGCGGCGCAGGATGGCCTTGATGCGGGCCATCAGCTCGCGCGGGCTGAAGGGCTTGCACAGGTAGTCGTCGGCGCCGGCTTCCAGGCCGAGCAGGCGGTCGATCTCTTCGACGCGCGCGGTCACCATTATCACCGGAACCTCGCTGGAGGCGCGCAGCTCGCGGCACAGCGACAGGCCATCGAGCCCGGGCAGCATCAGGTCGAGCACCACCAGCGCGGGAGGATGGGCGCGGATTGCCGCCAGCGCCTCCAGGCCGTCGCCGAAAACGACCGGGTCGTGGCCGGCCGCGCGTGCGTAGTCGGCGACCACGGCGGCCAGATCAGGCTCGTCCTCGACAATCACCAGGCGCGCGCTCACATGCCCTCCCTGGCCAGCGGCAGCGAGACGGTCACGCGCAGGCCGCCCAGCGGCGAGTGGGCAAAGGCGAGCGTGCCACCCTGGGCCTCGAGGATGCGGCCGCACAGCGCCAGTCCGAGCCCGGCGCCGCCATGCGCCCGGCTGCGCGACGCGTCCACGCGATAGAAGCGTTCGCCCAGGCGCGCCAGCGCATCGCCAGGCACGCCGGGCGCGCTGTCGTCGATGACGAGGTGCACCTGCTTTGCGTCGGCATGCGCGTGCAGGAAAATGCGTCCGCCTGCCGAGGTGTAGCGCAAGCTGTTCTCGAACAGGTTGTCGAGCACCTGGTGCAGGCGGTCGGCGTCGCCCACCACCCGTTGCACGGGCGGCGCACTGCCCAGTTCCAGTTCCAGCCCGGCCGCCTGCAGGCGCGCGCCGAAGGCCTGCGCGTGGGTGGCGGCGAGCTGCCACAGGTCGAGCGGCGCCGGCTTGCAATCCAGGGCTCCGACGTCGGCGCGCGCCAGCGCATACAACTCGTCGATGAGTTTGTTCAGGGCCAGCACCTGGCGCAGCATGGCGCCGATGGTCTCGGGCGTGGCGCTGCGCACGCCGTCCTGCAGCGCTTCCAGCTGGGCGCGCAGCACTGCGAGCGGGGTGCGCAGCTCGTGCGAGGTGTCGGCCACCCATTGGCGGCGCGCGCTTTCCGCGCTTTCCAGCTGCAGGGCCAGCGCGTTGAAGTGGCGCGCCAGGTCGCCCAGTTCGTCGCTGCGCGACTCCGGCAGGCGCACCTCGTAGCGGCCACCGGCAAGGGCGCCGGCGCCCTCGGCCAGGCGCCCGATCGGCTGGCGGAAGTGGCGCGCCAGCAGGACGGCAGCCAGCGCGCTCAGCGCCACCGCCATGGCGACGATCAGCCACAGGCTGCTGCGCAGCTGTTCCAGGAAGGCGAGCGACATCGCATCGCTCGGCCGGTGGCCGCGCGCCACGCCGAGGTAGCCGACGGTGCGGCCCTCGACCTCGATGGTGCGCCGCGCCAGCGGCAGCGTGCCGGGGAGGCGGCCGGCCAGGTAGCGGCCGTTCGCATCGAGCAGCGTGACGCGCTGGTGCAGGTCGTAGGTGACGCCAATCGCACGCGGCGCTTCGGGCCCTGTGCCTGCGGTGTCGATCCGCGGCGGCGGCAGGGGCATGGCCGGCGGCGCGGGCGGGGCTGGGGGCGCCGGCGGGGCGGGCGGCGTGACCGGAGCGGGGGGAGCTGCTGCAGGGACCAGGGCGCGCGCCGGCCGGTCGTCGGGGGAGGGCGGTGAGGGGGGCGATTCCGGCGAGGGCGGCGAGGGTGGCGCCGGAACTGCGAGCGCGCGGCGCTGTCGTTCTTCTTGCAGGCGCGCCAGTTCGGTGGCGATCCAGCCGCGGCGCTCGTCGCCGGACGGCAGGAATTGCCAGTCGCCTGCCGAGCGGTAGCGCGCAGCCAGCGCGCCGGATAATTCGTCCAGGCGGTCGAGCTCGATACCGACGGCGTATTCGCCGAAACCGGCCAGCACATTTTGGCGCAGCAAGTAAACAGCGCTGGCAGCCACCGCGAGAATGGCCAGCAGGACAGACAGGAAAAGGCGGTGGCCGATGGATAGTTTCACAAGGTCGCGTCAGCGTCGGACTACAGGGCTTGGGTTGATTTGTTCTCGATTAGTGAAAACGGTGCTTAAGCGTATTCTAAGGCAAGGCGGGGCAGTGAAATTTTTCAGAATAAATTGCCCGCAGTTTGCCAGACCAGAAGCCAGGTCGGGCAAGGCATTCTCCTACAAGCTTACTGCCGTCTTTGGGTGGCTGGACACGGCTGGGACGACTACGATGTTCCTGACTCAGCCACTTCTTGGCGGGCTAATGACCCACCGAACACATTGCTTAGGAGGAACATATGGCAGCGAACAATCAAGGCGGCAACAAAGGCGGTAACCAAGGTAACCAGGGCAACAAAGGCGGTAACCAGGGCGGCAACAACCAGAGCGACACCAGCAATCGCGGCTTTGCATCGATGGACCCGCAGCGCCAGCGCGAGATCGCCAGCGAAGGCGGCCGTGCAGCGCACGCATCGGGCAATGCCCACGAATTCACCTCGGAAGAAGCACGCCGTGCAGGCTCGATGAGCCACAAGAATGACGGCAACAACCAAAGCGGCAGTGGCGGCGGCCAGCAGGGCGGCCGCAGCGAGAACCAGGGCGGCGGCAGCCAGCAAAGCGGCCGCGGCGGCAATAACCAGAGCAGTAGCGGCGGTGGCAAACAGGGCGGCCGCAGTGAGAACCAGGGCGGCGGCAACCAGGCCAGCCGTGGGGTGCAGGGCGGCACACCGGAGCAGCACGCCCGCGCCGGCGCACAGAGCCACAAGAACGACAAGCGCTGATCGGTTCGATTGGCACCGGCTGCAGGCCGAGCGTTTCACTTACGCAGGACGCGTAGTGGGACCTCAGTCAGGGCGGCCGGCGAGATGCCAGTGGTTTGCACGGGAGTGCGGCCACTGGCTTTTTTTATGTGGGGCCGATATGAACGGATGGGATGTCATGCCGTTGTAGGGTGGGCGGGTCTCCCGCCCGCGCGTTCAAATCACGGTTGCGTTGACGCGCTGGTGGACGTTTGATGATGTTTCGTACTAGGTCCGAGATGTCCGTCAATCCGGACGTATGGGAATTGACGAACAGGCCAAGGGCCGGCATTTCGCAAGATCATCCGATGGTTGAACGCGCGGGCAGGAAACCTGCCCACCCTACGGGACAGTGGGTCAGTACACGTCTCGGCGATAGCGACCTTCCGCCGTCAGCGCTTCGAGCGCCTCCGCACCCAGCACCTCGACCAGCGCCTCATGCACGCCACCCGCCATGCCCTGCAAACTGCCGCACACATAAATCGCCGCACCGCGAGCTATCCAGCCGCGCAATTCATCCGCCTGCCCGCGTACCAGGTGCTGCACATACCGCGCCGTCGCCTGGTCGCGCGAAAACGCCAGGTCGAGCCGCGCCAGCGAACCCGAGGCCAGCCAGCCCTGCAGCTCTTCGCGGCACAGGAAGTCGTGCGCGGCATTGCGTTCGCCGAACAGCAGCCAGTTGTCGCCCTTGCCGGCGTCGATGCGCGACTTGAGCAGGGCGCGCAAGCCGGCCAGGCCGCTGCCGTTGCCGATCGCGACCAGCGGGCGCGCCGCGTTCCCGTTCAGGCGGAAGCGCTGGTGGGCGCGGATGCGCAGGCGGACCAGGTCATTCATCGCGGCGCCGTCGCACAGCCAGCCGGAGGCGGCGCCGAGGCTGCCGTCTTCGCGCCGCTGCAGGCGTACCAGCAGCGCCAAGTGGCCCTCGGACGGAAGCGATGCAATCGAGTATTCGCGCGGATGCTCCGGGTCGCCCGGTGCGCTGACCTGGGCCAGGTCGCCGGCTTCCCATGCGGGCAGGGCGCCGTCTACCGGTACGAGCGCGATCCGGTAGAGCGGGGCGCCGGCGCTGCCGGGGTTGGCCAGGGTGCGGCCGGCGATGCGCCAGTCGCCATAAGCGGGCGCCTCCCAGTCGGGCGCATCGCTGGTGCCGGCGAGGCGGCTGACCTGGTGCTGCCATTCGGCGAGTGCCGCGTCATCGCCGCGGTCGACGTCGACGCGCTCGAACAGCGCCGTGGCCCCGTGCGCCGCGAGCCAGCCGTCCAGGGCGCGGCCGAAGCCGCAGTAGTTCTTGTATGTGCTGTCGCCCAGCGCCAGCACCGCGTAGTGCAGGTGCGAGAGTTCCGGCGCGGCGGCCATCGTGATGCTTGAGAAACGCGCGCCGGAATCGGGTGCGTCGCCTTCGCCATAGGTGCTGGCGATGAAGAGGATGCGGCCGCTGGATGCCAGCGCGTCAAAGCCAAGCTCCGACATGCACACGGAGCGCGCCAGCAAGCCGCCGGTGGAAAGCAGGGCGGCAGTGCGTTCGGCCAGGTATTCGGCGCTGCCGGTCTGGCTGGCATGGACCACCAGCCAGTCGGCAGTCCCGGCCTGACCGAGCTTACGCCCGATGCGGCGCGCATCGCGGGCGCGCCAGATCGCGAGGCACATGCCCAGGTAAGTGGCGAACAGGGCCAGCGCGCTACCCCAGCGTATTGGATCGATCGTCATCATTGCAGCAGCTTGCGCCAGGCGGCGGAGGTGAACTCGAGCAGGCCGCCATCGCTGCGCAGCAGGTAGCGGGCCGCGATGCCGCGCGCATCGGCAAAGGCGATTCCGGTATCGACCCCCATCACGCCCAGTGCGGTCGACAGCGCATCGGCCGCCATGCAGGTGCTGGTCACCACCGTGCAGGAGGCAACGTCGTTGGCGATCGGGTGGCCGCTGCGCGGGTCGAGCGTGTGCGAGGCGCGGCGCGGGCCGTGCTGGTAATAGCTTCGGTAGTCGCCCGAGGTCGCGATGGCCAGCCCGTGCAGCGCGACGATCGGCTGCATGGCGTCACCAGCATCGGGCACGCCTTCGATCTCGACCCACCACGGATCGCCGCCCGGTTTGACGCCGGCGCCGCGCAGTTCGCCGCCGACTTCTACCAGGTAGTGTTTGATGCCGTGGCGTTCGAGGCAGATAGCGAGGCGGTCCACCGCATAGCCCTTGGCGCTCGATGAAAAATCGAGAATTGCGCCGCCCGGCTGCAGCAGGCGCCGGCCAACGCGGTCGAGCTGCGGCGTGCTTGAAGCGCGCGCCGCCACGGCCGCGGCCACGGCACCCGGCGCCGGCGCATGAAACCCGGCCTGGTCGTAGCGGCTGACAGGACCAAACCCCCACAGCTTGACCAGCGCGCCAGCGGCCGGATCGTAGGCGCCGCCGGTGTCGTCGTGCACCCGCAGCGCGAAATCGATCACGTCGAAGAACTGCGGCGGCAGCGCATGCCAGCTGCCGCCCGGCGCGCGGTTGTAGCGCGAGAGCAGGGAGCCTTCCTCCCAGTGGCTCATCTGCGCGACGATCTCGTCCAGTTCGCGGCGCAGCGCCGCGTCGAGGTCGGCCGTGACGCCGCTTGGGACGACCATCTGCGCCGACCAGCTTGTGCCCATCGTCCGCCCGGCCGCCTTGCGCAGCTGGCTGCCCAGGGGCGGCGCTACCGGGTCGATATCGAGCGGAACCAGGACGTCGCGCATGCTGCTGTTACTCCGGCAGCACTTCGAGCGTGGCCGAGTAGGCGTAGCGGCGCGAACCCGGTTCGCCCGGTCCCTTGGCCTGCTCGACCGGGAACTTGGCGCTGACCCAGTAGCGGTTCGGTTCCGGCAGCTTGAAGCTGGCTTCGCCCTTGGCATCGGTGACCACGCGGATTTCGCCGATCGTGCCGCGGAACTTGACGCCGCCCGGCACCAGCGAGAACGGGAAGTTCGGCAGCGGCTTGCCATCTAACTGGAAGCGGAACTTCGCAGTTTCGCCGGCGCGCAGGTCGTTCGGATTGGTGACCGGCACCAGCTCCAGGCCGTCGCCGCTCGGCTTGAGTGCCCCGTTGGACAGCTTGTTGGCCGAGACGAAGGTCTCGAGGCGGGCGTGGGTGACGGACTTTTGTACATCGGTGGCGCCGGCCGGGATTTCCTTGGCCACGCTGGCCTCGGTGCCGCGGAAGCGTTTTACTTCGCCATTGAGCTTGTAGCTGCCCATGACGTTGTGGTTGACCATCGCGATGCGGTAGGTGCCGTCCTTCGGCAGGCGCAGGTCGACCGTGGCGCGGACCTTGCCCAGCACGGCGCCGCTGAGGGCGCTGGTGGCGCCGTCCGGATCGGTAACGGTCACGTTTTCCATGCGCAGCGGGACGTGGTCGAATTCGAACAGGCCTTCCGAGATGGCGCCGTCGAGCGTGACCCAGGCTTCTTCCTTCTCGACGAAGGTGGTGGAAGGCAGGATCCAGCCGCGGTGGGCGCTGGCGGCGAAGGACAGGCTGGCCAGGCTGAGGGTGAGGACGGTCTTCTTGACGAGGTGGTTCATCGTGGTCTCCGGCTTGTCGGTTATTGGATGGCGATCGATACGGCGCCGAGTTCTTCCTTGCCCGCGCTATTGGCCGCGAGCTTGCCCTTGCCCGGCAGGGTGAACGGCACCCGCACCAGTTCGCGGCCGCCCGCCTCGCGCGATGCTTCCACCACCAGCTTGTACTCGCCGGCCGCCAGTTTATTGGTGGCGCCGGCGAAGTTCATCGTGTGGCTGCCGGCGGCCTTGGTCGCGCCGCTGACGCCGTCCATCGGCAGGCTGAGGTCCTTGCCCCCCTTGCGCCACCAGGTGCGCAGGTCCTTGATCCACTTTTCGCCGGCCTTGTCCTTTTTCTTGACGTCGTACAGCACCGCCAGGTTCGAGGCCACGCTGCCGTCGCCCTTTTCGATCCAGATCGCGACATAAGGCTTGTGGTACTCGGCCACGTTCATCTGCGGCAGTTCGAACTTCACGGACAGGTCGGCAGCGACGGCCCAGCCGGATGCGAGCGGCAGGGTGAGTGCGAGCGAGTGGGACAGTTTCATTAGTTCGCCTTATATATAGTGTAGTAATTAGAAGCTAAGCAAATACTTCAAACTCAGTGCACGAACAGCAGCGCCAGCAGGGCTGGCAGCAGGATGCCGAAGCCGATCACCGGCCAGGTCGACGGCCGGTTGGCCGCGTGGTATTTCATGATCAGGAAACCGGTAATGCAGAACACCACGCAGGCGATCGAGAAGATGTCGATGAACCAGCTCCACACGGTGCCGGTATTGCGGCCCTTGTGCATGTCGTTGAGCCAGGAGATCCAGCCGCGGTCGGTACGCTCGTATTCGGCCGCGCCGTCGGCCGCGATGCGCAGCCAGGCGTCGCCGCCGGGACGGGGCAGGGCGATATAGGCGTCTTCCTCGCTCCACTCGGCGCGCTTGCCGCGCACGTCGACCGGGAAGGCGCCGTTGGCCCAGTCGGCCAGCTCGCTCGGCAATGGCACTTCGGCGTCGGCGTGTCCCGCGGCGTACGCTTCCAACTGGGCGCGCAGCGGCTCCGGCAACTCGGCCTTCAGGCGCGTCACGACCGGCTTGGACTCGATCTGGGAAGCGTGGTTCAGGGTAAAGCCGGTAAAGCTGAACAGCAGCATGGCCATCAGGCAGATCGCCGAGCTGATCCAGTGCCATTGATGCAACTGCTTGAGGAAGACGGCGCGGCGAGCACCCGGCAAGGCAGAGGCGGGCGCGACAGGCGCTGAGGAGGATGTTCCGGTTGAGCTCATCTTTAAATGATAACGATTATCATTTACGTGGTCAACCAGCTTGTGTGTTCTTTACATACGGAAACAAATAATTCGGCGCTGCTGATCTGCCCTGCATGTGAGCTTGCGTTACAATAACGTGTGCTGATTGGCTGTAGTGGTCCGATTGCCACTGGCTTTATAGAAATACGTCCTTCCCCACAACTTGAGTAGTAGTGCGTCCGCTAACCGGTCAGGCCGTGTCGCGGAAGGTTACCTAAACCCGCCCCAAACTCGCGAAGCGCGAAGAAAGGTGAGCAAGAATGATGCAGCAACAGAATGCGAACTCGTACCTGTTCGGCGGTAATGCGCCGTATGTGGAAGAGTTATACGAAGCGTACCTGAACAATCCAGGCTCGGTCCCGGAGAACTGGCGCGCCTATTTCGACCAGATGCAGAACGTGCCTGCCGTCGACGGCTCGAACCGTACCGACGTGGTCCACTCGTCCGTGGTCGCCTCGTTCGCCGAGCGCGCCAAGCAGGGCCCGATCCGCACCGTGGTCGCCTCGACCGACGCGGAACTCGGCCGCAAGCGCGTCGCCGTCACCCAGCTGATCGCCGCCTATCGCTACCTCGGCTCGCGCTGGGCCAACCTGGACCCGCTGCAGCGCCAGGAACGTCCGCCACTGCCAGAGCTCGATCCAAGCTTCTACGGCTTCACCGAAGCGGACCTCGACACCGTCTTCAACATCAGCAATACCTACTTCGGCAAGGAAACCGCGCCCCTGCGCGACATCCTGAACATGCTGCGTGATACTTACTGCCGCTCGATCGGCGCCGAGTTCATGTACATCAGCGACCCGACCGAAAAGCGCTGGCTGCAGGAACGCCTGGAGAGCACCCGCTCGACCCCGGCCTTCACGCTGGAAAAGAAAAAGCACATCCTCGAGCGCCTGACCGCGGCCGAAGGCCTGGAACGCTACCTCCACACCAAATACGTCGGCGCCAAGCGTTTCTCGCTGGAGGGCGGCGAGTCCTTCATCGCCTCGATGGACGAAGTGATCCAGCGCGCCGGTGAAAAAGGCGTGCAGGAGATCGTCATCGGCATGGCCCACCGCGGCCGCCTGAACGTGCTGGTCAACACCCTGGGCAAGTCGCCGGCCGACCTGTTCGAAGAATTCGAAGGCAAGCACGCCGACGACCTGCCATCGGGCGACGTCAAATACCACCAGGGCTTCTCGAGCGATATCTCGACCCCCGGCGGCCCGGTCCACCTGTCGCTGGCCTTCAACCCATCGCACCTGGAAATCGTGAACCCGGTCGTCGAAGGTTCGGTCAAGGCGCGCATGGAACGCCGCGGCGACCGCAAGGGCAAGGAAGTGCTGCCGATCCTGGTGCACGGCGACGCCGCATTCGCCGGCCAGGGCGTGGTCATGGAAACCCTGAACCTGGCCCAGACCCGCGGCTACGGCACCGGCGGCACCGTCCACATCGTTATCAACAACCAGATCGGCTTCACCACCTCGGACCCGCGCGATGCGCGCTCGACCCTGTACTGCTCGGACGTCGTCAAGATGATCGAAGCACCGGTGCTGCACGTGAACGCCGACGATCCGGAAGCGGTCGTGATGGCTTCGCAGATCGCGATGGACTACCGCACCGAGTTCGGCAAGGACGTCGTCGTCGACATCGTCTGCTACCGCAAGCTGGGCCACAACGAGCAGGACACCCCCGCGCTCACCCAGCCGCTGATGTACAAGAAGATCGCCAAGCACCCTGGCACCCGCAAGCTGTACGCGGAGAAGCTGTCCGCGCAAGGCAGCATCCCGGCCGACGGCGGTGACCAGCTGGTCGCCGCCTACCGCAATGCGATGGACGCCGGCAAGCATACGGTCGATCCGGTGCTGACCAACTTCAAGAACAAGTACGCCGTCGACTGGGCGCCGTTCCTGAACAAGAAGTGGACCGACGCGGCCGATACCGCCGTGCCGATGACCGAACTGAAGCGCCTGGCCGAACGCATCACCAAGGTGCCGGAAGACTTCAAGCCGCACTCGCTGGTCGACAAGGTCCTGAACGACCGCGGCAACATGGGCAAGGGCGAAGTCAACCTCGACTGGGGCATGGGCGAGCACCTCGCGTTCGCCTCGCTGCTGTCGTCGGGCTATGCGATCCGCCTGTCGGGCCAGGATGCCGGCCGCGGCACCTTCGTGCACCGCCACGCCGTGCTGCACGACCAGAACCGCGAGCGCTGGGACCAGGGCATCTACCTGCCGCTGGCCAACGTCTCGGACAACCAGGCCAACTTCACCGTGATCGACTCGGTGCTGTCGGAAGAAGCGGTGCTCGCCTTCGAGTACGGCTTCTCGACCGCCGAACCGAACACCCTCACCATCTGGGAAGCCCAGTTCGGCGACTTCGTCAACGGCGCCCAGGTCGTCATCGACCAGTTCATCGCTTCCGGCGAAGTGAAATGGGGCCGCGCCTCGGGCCTGGTGATGATGCTCCCGCATGGCTACGAAGGCCAGGGTCCGGAGCACTCGTCGGCCCGTATCGAGCGCTTCCTGCAGCTGTGCGCAGACAACAACATGCAAGTGGTGCAGCCGACCACGGCCGCGCAGATCTTCCACCTGCTGCGCCGCCAGATGGTGCGCCAGTTCCGCAAGCCGCTGGTCATCTTCACGCCGAAGTCGCTGCTGCGTAACAAGGACGCCGGCTCGCCGCTGACCGACCTGGCCAAGGGCGGTTTCCAGACCGTGATCGGCGAAGTGGACGAGAAGATCGATGCGAGCAAGGTCAAGCGCGTGCTGGTCTGCTCGGGCAAGGTTTATTATGACCTGGTCAATTCGCGCAAGACCCGTGGCACGACGGATACCGCCATCGTGCGTATCGAGCAGATGTATCCGTTCCCGCACAAGTCGTTCGCCGCCGAACTGAAGAAGTTCAGCAATGCGCTTGAGGTGGTGTGGGTGCAGGACGAGCCGCAGAACCAGGGCCCGTGGTTCCAGATCCAGCACAACATCTTCGAAAGCCTGGAAGATGGCCAGCGCCTGGCCTATGCCGGCCGGCCGGCATCGGCGTCCCCTGCGGTCGGCTATGCCGACAAGCACGTGGCGCAGCAAAAGGAACTGCTGGAAACCGCGTTCTCGAAGCTGAAAGGATTCATTCTCACGAAGTGAGAATGGTGCGCCGCACGTTCGCACGTGCTGCTCCTCACCAAGTAAAGCACACCACGGCCCCGTACCTCGGTACGGGGCCATTGCACAGAATAACTAAACGGAGTTTACAAACATGGCACAAATCGAAGTCAAGGTCCCCGTCCTGTCGGAATCGGTTGCTGAAGCAACCCTGCTGTCCTGGCACAAGAAAGTCGGCGAGCCGGTCGAGCGCGACGAAAACATGATCGACATCGAAACCGACAAGGTGGTCCTGGAACTGCCGGCGCCAGGCGCGGGCGTGATCGTGCAACTGCTCAAGGCCGACGGCGCAACCGTCGTCGCCGGCGAAGTCATCGCCATCATCGACACCGAAGCCTCGGCCCAGACCAGCCCGCTGGAAGTGAAAGCCATCCCGTCGGCCGCGCCAAACGCGCCGATCGAACAGCCGGCGGCCGCTCCTGCCGCTGGGGGGGCGAAATCGGGCGTGGCGATGCCTGCCGCCGCCAAGATCCTGGCCGACAACAACATGAGCGCCGCCGGCATGGACGGCTCGGGCCGCGACGGTCGCGTGACCAAGGGCGACGCCCTGGCCGCAGTCGCCAACAAGCCAGCCGCTGCTCCAGCCCCAGCCGCCAAGCCTGCGCTGCAGCAAGTCGCCGCGCCTAGCGCCAACCTGGGCGACCGTCCGGAAGAGCGCGTACCGATGAGCCGCCTGCGCGCCCGTATCGCCGAGCGCCTGCTGCAGTCGCAGTCGACCAACGCCATCCTGACCACCTTCAACGAAGTGAACATGGCCCCGGTCATGGAACTGCGCGCGAAGTACAAGGACAAGTTCGAGAAAGAACACGGCGTCAAGCTGGGCTTCATGTCCTTCTTCGTCAAGGCCGCCGTTGCCGCGCTCAAGAAATACCCGATCGTGAACGCGTCGGTCGACGGTAACGACATCGTCTACCACGGCTATTTCGACATCGGTATCGCTGTCGGTTCGCCACGCGGCCTGGTGGTGCCGATCCTGCGCAACGCCGACCAGATGTCGATCGCCGAGATCGAAAAGAAGATCGGTGAATTCGGCCAGAAAGCCAAGGAAGGCAAGCTGACCCTGGAAGACCTGACCGGCGGCACCTTCTCGATCTCGAACGGCGGCACCTTCGGCTCGATGCTGTCGACCCCGATCATCAACCCGCCACAGTCGGCCATCCTGGGCGTGCACGCGACCAAGGACCGCGCCGTGGTCGAAAACGGCCAGATCGTCATCCGCCCGATGAACTACCTGGCGATGTCGTACGACCACCGCATCATCGACGGCCGCGAAGCCGTGCTGGCGCTGGTCGCCATGAAGGACGCGCTGGAAGATCCGGCCCGCCTGCTGCTCGACCTGTAATTCATTAACCGCGGGGCGCGCTGGCAGGCAGCGCCGTGCACGCAGTTTGAAGGAGTAAGGCATGAACCTGTCGGACGAAATCAAGCGGCTGCACGAGCTGCACCAGGCCGGCGCGCTGAGCGACGCCGAATTCGAACAAGCCAAGGCGCGGGTGCTGTCTTCCGCCAACCTCACCAGCCCGGGTGTCAACCTGGGCAAGGGCGACGGCACCCTGACCGGTGAGCTGGGCACGCTGCGCCGCTCGCGCACCGACCGCTGGCTGGGCGGTGTGTGCGGCGGCCTGGCGCAGGTCTCGGGAGTCGACTCCTGGGTCTGGCGCCTGGTGTTCGCGCTGTTCACCCTGACCTTCGGGTTCGGTATCGCGATTTACCTGCTGTTGTGGATTTTTGTTCCCGAAGAATAAAACTGATTGGTCTGGGTTGCAGGTCGTTGGTCTGAGGTTCAGTCCTTGGCACCGTCACCCTTGAAACCGTCGTTCCGGCGAAGGCCGGAACCTAAGTTTCGCGAATAGCTGCCGGCCTCAAGCGCAGGCGCGACGCGACGAACCTGGATCCCGGCCTGCGCCGGGATGACGGCTCATAAGGTGAGGTGGAAGCATAGGGCTCCGCTGTTCGAGCCGGCTCGACCTCCCAAGCCAACCCACCCCGGATCGACCCAAACAAGGAATTACCAAATGAGTGACAAACAATTTGACGTCGTCGTGATCGGCGGCGGTCCTGGCGGCTATATCGCCGCTATCCGTGCAGCGCAGCTGGGCTTCAAGGTCGCCTGCGTCGACGAGTGGAGCAACGCGGCAGGTAAGCCGGCGCCAGGCGGCACCTGCACCAACGTCGGCTGCATCCCGTCGAAGGCACTGCTGCAATCGTCGGAGCACTTCGAGCACGCCGGCCACGCTTTCGCCGACCACGGCATCAAGGTCTCGGGCCTCGAGCTCGACCTGAACACGATGCTCAAGCGCAAGGACACCATCGTCAAGCAGAACAACGACGGCATCCTGTTCCTGTTCAAGAAGAACAAGGTCAGCTTCTTCCACGGCCGCGGCGCATTTGCCGGCAAGGCGGACGGGGGCTACACCATCAACGTGACCGGCCCAAGCACCGAGACCCTGACCGCAAAGAACGTCGTCATCGCGACCGGTTCGAACGCACGCCAGCTGCCTGGCGCGGAATTCGACGAGAAGCTGATCCTGTCGAACGCCGGCGCACTGGCGATCGAAGCGGTACCGGGCAAACTCGGCGTGATCGGCGCCGGCGTCATCGGCCTGGAAATGGGCTCGGTATGGCGCCGTGTCGGCGCCGACGTCACCGTGCTCGAAGGCCTGCCGACCTTCCTGGGTGCGGTCGACGAGCAGATCGCCAAGGAAGCGCACAAGCTGTTCGTCAAGCAGGGCTTGACAATCAACCTGGGCTGCAAGATCGGTGCGATCACCAAGGGCGCCAACGACGTCACCGTCGAATACGCGGACAGCACCGGCGCAGCGCAGAAAGCCACGTTCGATCGCCTGATCATCTCGATCGGCCGCGTGCCGAACACCATCGGCCTGAATGGCGAAGCGGTCGGCCTGCAGCTGGACGAGCGCGGCTTCGTGGTGGTCGACGACGAATGCCGCACCAGCCTCCCGGGCGTATGGGCAGTCGGCGACGTCGTGCGCGGCCCGATGCTGGCGCACAAGGCGGAAGAAGAGGGCGTCGCGGTTGCCGAGCGTATCGCCGGCCAGCACGGCCACGTCAACTTCAACACGATCCCGTGGGTGATCTACACCTCGCCGGAAATCGCGTGGGTCGGCAAGACCGAACAGCAGCTCAAGGCCGAAGGCGTGTCCTACAAGGCCGGCACCTTCCCGTTCATGGCCAATGGCCGTGCGCGCGCGCTGGGCGACACCTCGGGCATGGTGAAATTCCTGGCCGATGCCGTCACCGACGAAATCCTGGGCGTGCACATCGTCGGCCCGGTCGCATCGGAGCTGATCTCGGAAGCCGTGGTCGCGATGGAATTCAAGGCCTCGTCGGAAGACATCGCCCGCATCTGCCACGCGCACCCGTCGCTGTCGGAAGCGGTGAAGGAAGCCGCACTGGCAGTGGACAAGCGTTCGCTGAACTTCTAAGTTTTACCGGACATTCCGCCATGTTCGTTGGCGGACGTGTTTTCCGTAGGGTGGGCGGGTTCCCCGCCCGCGCGTTCAACGTACAAATGCACGCCACGGAGCGGGCCTCGATACGTGATTTGAACGCGCGGGCGGGAGACCCGCCCACCCTACGTTTATCGGGGCCGGCGATGTTGCCGATCCCGTGTACGCCACCCCGTATTGAATGAAGCATCCATGAACGTCCAAGAGTACTACCAGCACGCGCTTACCGAGCGCGGCTTCACGTCCGACCCGGCCCAACAGGCCGCAGTGGCCAGATTGCAGCAGGCGTACGACGACTGGGTCGACTACAAGGCCCAGCGGTCGTCCGCTTTCAAGCGCCTCATCAACCGTCCGGACGTGCCGAAAGGCGTCTACATGTGGGGCGGGGTAGGGCGCGGCAAGTCCTTCCTGATGGACTCCTTCTATTCGGTGGTGCCGGTGGTGCGCAAGACGCGCCTGCACTTCCACGAATTCATGCGCGCCGTGCACGGCCAGCTGGACGAATTGAAAGGCGTGGCCGATCCGCTCGACGAAGTCGCCAAGCGCATCGCCAGGAAGTACCGCCTGATCTGCTTCGACGAATTCCACGTGTCCGACATCGCCGACGCGATGATCCTGTATAACCTGCTGTCCGCCCTGTTCGCCAATGGCGTGAGCTTCGTGATGACCTCGAACTACGAGCCGTCCACGCTCTACCCGGACGGCCTGCACCGCGACCGCATGCTGCCGACCATCGCCCTGCTCAAGGACAAGCTGGACGTGCTGAACGTCGATGCCGGCAACGACTACCGCAAGCGTGCGCTCGAGCAGGTCGAGGCCTATTACACGCCGCTGAACGCGGCCTCGGACCATGCGCTGCGTGAAGCGTACGCCAAGGTGGCCGATACGGCCGACGAGAGCCCGATCGTGCACATCGAGAACCGCGAGATCCGCGCGCTGCGCCGCGCCGGCGGCGTGATCTGGTTCGATTTCGCGACCCTGTGCGGCGGCCCGCGTTCGCAGAACGATTACCTCGAACTGGCAACCCGCTTCCACACCGTGGTCCTGTCGAGCATTCCTGCAATGTCCGCTGGCCAGTCGTCCGAAGCGCGCCGCTTCACCTGGCTGATCGACGTGTTCTACGACCACAAGGTCAAGCTGATCATGGCGGCGGCGGTGGAGCCCGAGGAGCTGTACACGCAAGGCATGCTGGCAAACGAATTCCACCGCACCGTCTCGCGTATCATTGAAATGCAGTCGCGCGAGTACATGCTCGCCGAACGGCGCGGGGCGGCGGACGCCATCGCCTGATCGAACTTAAGGAAATCCATGACGAGTCATCCAGTATTGCGTGGTGTAGCCATTGTCATAGCAAGCGTGGCGCTTGCTGCGTGTTCGACGGTCGAGCCGGGGCCGTCGGTGGCGGCGGTCGAGCCGAGCACCTCGATCGCCCAGGCCGATACGCGCCTGGCCGCAGTCGCCACCGAGCGCGCCGCGATCGAAGCGCGCTTCGCCGAACGCGAAGCGGTCTGCTACGAGAAGTTCTTCGTGAATAACTGCCTCGACGAAGCCAAGGAACGCCGCCGCGCGGCCCTGGTCGCCCAGCGTAATATCGAGATCGAGGCCGAACGCTTCAAGCGCCGCCTGAAGGTGGAAGAGCGCGACCGCGAGATCGCGGCAGCTGACGCCCAATTCAAGGCCGAAGAAGCCGCGCTGGCTGCCCAGCCGCCGGCACCGCCACGCGAGACTTCTGCCATCGCGCCACCGAAGCCATCGCCGGCCGCCGCCCGCATCGCCCGCCGTAATGCCAAGGCCAGGGAAGAAGCGGCGCGCGCGCCGGAAGACGCGGCGAAGGCGGCAGCGAATGTGGCGGCCTTCGAGGAACGCAAGCGCAAGTCGGAACAGCGCCAGCGCGACGTGGCGGCCCGCAAGGCCGAGCGCGAGGCGAAGGCTGCGGCGAAGAAGGCGAATGAGGAAGCGAAGGCGGCTGCGCCGGTGGGGAAGTAAGGACGACACTCTATTCTGTAGCCGCGCGTACCGAGCCGTATCCATGAGCCATCACACTTAAAACCGTCATCCCGGCCTGCGCCGGGATGACGGTTTCTAAGCTATTGGAAGAATGAGATTGATCTCGACGCCGCTACGCCGCCACCCCTCACACACTCTGCGACACCGTCCCCGCCACTCCCTGCGGCGGCTTCACCAGCTTCACGATCCCCATCGTGCAATTCCCGCCCTTGCCCTGCGAGCGCTCGCCCGCCTTGTTGATCAGCATTTCGGACGCCTGGCGCGGCGAGGCGCGGCCGATGGCAGCCGCCAGTTCTGCGTCGGTAAAGAAATGCCACAAGCCGTCCGAGCACAGCAGGAAGCTGTCGCCCGGCGCCAGCCCGCTGTGGCTGCCGATGGCAACGAAGGGCTCCTTGCGGCTGTTGCCCAGCATGTTGAGCAGCAGTTTCGACTTGCGGTGGTTTTTTGCCGCGTCTTCGGGCAGGCGGTCGCTCGCCACCAGGTGCTGCACGTAGTCGGCATCGCTGGTGCGCGCTACCGGTTTGCCGTGCTGGAAGCGGTACAGGCGCGAGTCGCCGACATGCCCCCACACCGCCTCGCCATGCGGCGTCAATACCAGCCCGACGAAACTGGCGTGCGCCTCGGCCTGGGAAGTAAGGGCATTCATCTTGATGACGAGATGGGTTTCGCTGACGATGTCGCGCAGCAGCTGGGCGATCCGCTCGATGCCCGGGTGGTCGCCGGGCTTGAATTCGTCGAAGACCTGGCGCGCCGTGTGCAGCACCTGCTCCGAGGCCGCCGGGCTGGCGATGCCGTCGGACAGCACCGCCAGCATGTAGCCGGGCGCACGTGCGCCGGTGTACAGGGCAATGCGGTCGTTCTGCTGCGGGCGGTTGCCGATGTGTTGCGCGGTGCCCGCTTCGATCTTGTATGGTGTCATAAACGTGTGTTTCCGTAGCGCCCGCGCCGAACTTTGTTGGCGGCAACCTCAGCGTAGATTAAACTATGCACCGAGAAGCCGTGGTGTTGCAAGCCGAACACACACCTGCATGGCTCGCGAGCCGCCCAAGCGCCGGCCAGATCGCCCTTTTTCCCGCAAACGCTTTGAACAGAACTGTTTGGAACAGCAATCATGACCGACGTCCAGGACCTCCAGCGCCGCATCATCGAACTCGACGTGGAACACCGCGACCTCGATGCCGTCATTTCGATGCTGACTGCGGACGGCCACGGCGACCAGCTCCAGCTGCGCCGTTTGAAAAAGCGTAAGCTGCAGCTCAAGGATCATATTACCCTGCTGAAGATGCAGCTGGTCCCCGACATTCCAGCCTGAACCCATTCGCCGTTTAACGGCTACCGAGAAACAAAGCATTTTGACCGATCATCTCCCCGCATCTGTTCCGGTCTCCGGCCCCGCCGCCGGGCCGGCAGGCACGGCGGCCTCGTCCCCGGCCGGCGACGTCCTGCCCGCCAGCGTTCGCCCGCCCGGCAAGTATGACGACGAGCTCGACCGTTTATTCGGTGCGGGCGGCCCGCTCGCGCCCGCCGTCGGCACCTTCAAGCCGCGCCAGGCGCAAACCGAGATGGCCAAGGCCGTGGCACAGGCCATGGCCGACCAGAAAGTCCTGATGGCGGAAGCCGGCACCGGTACCGGCAAGACCTTTGCCTACCTGGTCCCGGCACTGCTGTGGGGCGGCAAGACGATCATCTCGACCGGCACCAAGAACCTGCAGGACCAGTTGTTTTTGCGCGACATCCCGACCATCCGCGCCGCACTGCGCGCGCCGGTCTCGGTGGCGCTGCTCAAGGGCCGCTCGAACTATGTCTGCCACTTCCACCTGGAACGCACGCTGAGCAACGGCCGCCTGACCTCGCGCGACGACGTCGGCCACCTGCGCGAGATCTCGCGCTTCATCAAGATGACCAATTCGGGCGACAAGGCCGAACTGGCCAAGGTGCCGGAAACCGCGACCGTGTGGAACCTGGTCACCTCGACCCGCGACACCTGCATGGGCGCCGAGTGCCAGTACTACCAGGACTGCTTCGTGATGAAGGCGCGCAGGGAAGCACAACAAGCCGATGTGGTGGTGGTCAACCACCACCTGTTCTTCGCCGACGTCGCGCTGAAGGACACCGGCGTGGCCGAGCTGCTGCCGTCGGCCAACACCATCATCTTCGACGAGGCGCACCAGTTGCCGGACACCGCGACGCTGTTCTTCGGCACCTCGGTCTCGACCTCGCAGGTGCTCGAACTGTGCCGCGACGTGCTGGCCGAAGGCCTGGCGCATGCGCGCGGACCGGACTGGGGCAAGGTCGTGACCGTGGTCGAAAAAGCCGCGCGCGACTTGCGCCTGACTTTCCCCGAAGGCAGCACGCGCCTGTCGCTGCCGCAGGTGTTGCCGACGTCCGCCTTTTTCCCGGCGCTGGCCAAGCTGAAAGAAGAGCTGTCCGGCATGATCACGGTGCTGGAAGAACACGCCGCGCGCGCCGAGACCATCGAGGCCTGCCGCGTGCGGGCGCTGGAACTGGCCGCTTCCTACGAGGCCTGGAAGGCCGATCCAAAGAAGGGCAAAGTGGTCGAGGGCGACGAGGCGGTGCTGTGGGTCGAGGCTTTCTCGGGGTCGCTGCAGCTGCACAAGACGCCGCTGTCGATCGCACCGATCTTCTCGAGCCAACGCGAAGGCACGCCGCGCAGCTGGATCTTCACCTCGGCGACGCTGGCAGTAAAAAACGACTTCAAGCATTTCTCCGAGCAGATGGGCCTGACCGGCGAGCCGGCCATGACCTGGCCCAGCCCGTTCAACTACAGCGAGCAGGGCATCCTGTACGTGCCGACCGGCCTGCCGGAACCGAACTCGATGCACTACACCGACGCCGTGGTCGACATCGCGCTGCCGATCATCGAGGCCGCCGGCGGGCGCACCTTCTTCCTGTGCACGACGATTCGCGCCGTGAACAAGGTCGCCGAGCGCCTGCGCACCGAATTCGCCGAGCGCGGGCTGGACTTCCCGCTGTTCGTGCAGGGCGAGCGTGGCCGCACCGAATTACTGGACTCCTTCCGCAATGCCGGCAATGCGGTGCTGGTCGGCAGCCAGAGCTTCTGGGAAGGCGTGGACGTGCGCGGCGAAGCGCTTTCCTTGGTGATCATCGACAAGCTGCCGTTTGCGCCACCGGACGACCCGGTGCTGGCGGCGCGCATCGAGGTGATGGAAAAGCAGGGCATGAACGGCTTCATGCACCACCAGCTGCCGGAGGCGATCATCACGCTCAAGCAGGGGGCAGGGCGTTTGATTCGCGACGTGGATGACCGCGGGGTCTTGATGATTTGCGATCCGCGCTTGATCACGAAACCGTATGGGCGGCGGATCTGGCAGAGTTTGCCGCCGTTCAAGCGCACGCGCGTGCAGTCGGAAGTGATCGAGTTCTTCAAGCCGCCGACGTGATGTAGGGTGGGCGGCTTCGCCGCCCGCGCGTTCAAATTACGTCTCCCGGCCCGCTCCGTGGATTGCATGCGTGCGTTGACCGCGTGGGCAGGAAACCTGCCCACCCTACGGGGTGCGGCCGTTCTGCCTTTAGGGATTGATGACGACTTTCCCCATCACCTTCCGCGCCGCCATGTCATTCAAAGCCCGCGCCGTATCCGCTAACGGATATCTGGCAGACACCAGCGGCTTCAGCTTCCCCTCCGCCATCCACCCCAGCATCTGCCGCATCGCCGCCAGGTTCGCCGCCGGCTCGCGCCGCACGAAGTCTCCCCAGAATACGCCCACCACCGACGCCCCCTTCAACAGCATCAAATTCCACGGCAGCTTTGGAATCTCGCCCGCTGCAAAGCCCACCACCAGGTGCCGCCCGCGCCAGGCAATCGAGCGCAGCGCCGGCTCGCTGTACGGCCCGCCGACCGGATCATAAATCACGTCCGGCCCGCGCCCGTTGGTCGCCGCCTTCAGCGCTTGGCGCAGGTCTTCCTTCTCGTAGTTGATGACGACATCGGCTCCATGCGCGCGGCAGATCGCCAGCTTCGCATCGCTCGATGCCGCCGCGATCACGCGCGCACCGAGCGCCTTGCCGATCTCGATCGCCGCCAGCCCGACGCCGCCGGCCGCGCCCAGCACCAGCATGGTCTCGCCGGCCTGCAAGGCGCCGCGGTCCACCACCGCATGGTGCGAAGTGCCGTAGGTGAGGGTGATGGCCGCAGCGGTGTCGAAGTCCATCCCGGGCGGCATCGGCATCAAGGCCTCGACGGGCGCAATGGCCTGCTCGGCAAAGGCGCCGGTGCGGGTAAAACCGATCACCCCCTGGCCCGGCGCGAACGCGGTCACACCCGGACCGACGGCGCGCACGGTGCCCGCGAACTCATTCCCCGGCGTAAAGGGCAGTTCCGGGCGCACCTGGTATTTGCCCTGCACCGTCAGCACGTCCGGGAAATTCACGCCGGCCGCTTTCACGTCGACCACGACTTCGCCCGCGGCGGGCACGAGGTCCGGGAGGTCCTCGATCACCAGGCTGTCGATCGGTCCCCAATCCTTGCATCGCACGGCTTTCATTTGCTTTCCTCCAGCTTTGGTTCATGTTCGTTAATCGGCGGAATTATGCCTGAAGACCACATGCAGCCAATACCGACGAGGCCGCTGGCACGCTTGTGCCCACTCAAAGCGGCTGGGGTCGGCAGCGCTAGAGTCGAGCGGTACGCCTTTGGCATATTGGAATGGGGAGCAGGCAATGGCTATCCGTTACGGGTGTTTCTTCAGCTACGCGCACGGCAAGCATGACCTGATGAAACGGTTCAAGACCGCCCTGGCCGATGCCCTGCGCTGCTATCTCGAACCTTACTTCGACAACGAAGACGAACTGTTTATCGACACCGAGCAGCTTGGTGGCGGCGATGACCTCGACCGCAAGATTGCGCGCGCGATGTGCGAGAGCGTCTGCATGATCCTGATTTATACGCCCAAGTACGAGGCCCATGCCTATACGCGCCGGGAATACGCCGCCATGCGCCAGCTCGAGGCCGAGCGCTCGAACTGGTACACCTTGCCCAGCCACCTGATCATCCCGGTGATCATGACGCGCCACCCCGATTCGCTGCCGCCGCAGATTACCGAGAGCAGCTTCTACGTGGACTTTTCCCACTTCACGATGGCGACGGCCGACATCAAGTCGAACCCCGACTTCTTGCCTGACATCGACAAGATGGTCAAGCGCATCGCGACGCATTACCAATGCCAAAAAAAGCATACGCCACCCAACCATGACTGCAACCAATTCGTGCTCCCCGATGTCCCACCAGAGTGGCGCACGCTGCCCGACCTGACCTTCCCGAAAAAATGAGGAGCTGCATGGACAAGAACGAGAACAGGGCACCCCTTCCAGCGCTGGAGGGGCCCGGCGCAGTGACCACGTTTTATGCCTACGAGGGCGGACCCGCCCGCAACGGACTGCTTGCCGCCACCGCGCTGCAGCTGGCAGGCGACCCTTCGCATGCACCGGTGCTGGTGATCGACTGGGACCTCGATGCGCCTTCGCTGCATGCCTGGCTCGCACTGGATCTCGATGCGGCCTGTGAAGAACAGGGCGCCGCGGCGCCGGCGCCTGGCCTGGTCGAATACTTCGGCGCCCTGCGCGACGGATTGCGGCGCCAGCGCTTCGCCAATGGCGACTGCGGCGAAGCGCTGGCCGAAGCAGTGCTCGATGCCGTCGACTGGCGCAATTATGCCCAGCGCGCCGATGGCCGCCGCCCGCTCTACCTGATGCGCGCCGGGCGCTTCGACGACGGCTATGCCGACCGCGCCGGGCGCCTAGACTGGGACGGGCTGTTCGATGCCTGCCCGGCGCTGTTCCGCCGCTTCGCCGCGCGCATGCGGCGCCATTTCGGCCACGTGCTCATTGCCAGCCGCGCGGGCCGCTCGTCGAGCGTCAGCGTCTGCACCACGCTGCTGCCCGACCGCATCGTGGGCCTGTTCACGCCGGCCCCCGGCAGCCTCGATGGCCTGGAGGGCGTGGTGAAACGCGCCATCGACTACCGCTGCACCCACGAAGACGAACAGCGTCCACTGATAGTGTACCCGGTAGCCTGCAGCGCCGACGGCGCGCGCAGCGATCCGGGCCAGCGCTGGCGGCGCGGCGACACCAGCGCCGGCCTGGCCGGCTACCAGCCGCGCCTGGAGGCGCTGCTGCGCGGCGCCTATGGCATGACGCGCCTGCGCCTGGACAGCTGGTTCGACGAGCTCCAGCTGCCGCTCGCCGACGCCGTCGCCATCGCCCCCGCGGGCGCCGAGCAGCGCGCCCTGGCGCCTCCGGCCGCCGGCCTGCTGTCCTGGCTGGCGCATGGCCACTTCCCGTGGCAGTCGTTGGCCGAGGTGCGCCTGCGCACGGCGGTTGCGCGCAACCGGGCCGACCTTGCCGCTGCTTCGACGGCAAATCCGCTGGCGATTCCGCTGGCATCCAGCCTGGCCCGGCTCGGCGCGCTGTGCCGCGACGAAGGCCGCACCGGCGAAGCCGACGAACTGCTGGTCGAGAGCCTGTCCCTGTGCCGCGGCGCGCTGGGCGAAGACCACAGCCAGTCGCGCGCCGGCCTGCGCGCGCTGGCGGGGCTGCACCACGAGGCTGGCCGCCTGCACGAAGCGCGCCGCGACTACGAATTGCTGGCGCAGGGCTGCGCGCGCAGCGTCGGCGCCGAACATCCCGAAACCCTGGGCGCGCGCGCGCGCCTGGCCTGCGTGCTGGGGCAGCTGGGCGAAGGCGAGCGCGCGCTGGCCCTGCACGAACAGGTGGTGGCCACCTGCGAGCGCCTGTGGGACGACTTCCACGTCGCCACCCTCGACAGCCTGGAAGACCTGGCCGTGACGCTCACCGGCCAGCACGAATTCGACCGCGCCCGCGTGCTGTGCGAGCGGGTGCTCGATGGCCGCCGCCGGCTGCAGGGCGGGGAGCACGGCGACACGCTGCGCTGCGGCCAGCGCCTGGCCCAGCTGCTCGGCGAAATGGGCGACCTTGGCAACGCGCGCCGGCTGCTCGAAGCCGTGCTGCGTGCGCGCGAACGCCACGACGGCGCCGACGCCACGCCCACGCTGCAGGCGCGCGAGGCGCTGGCCGAGATCCTTGCCGCGCAGGGCGACCTGGCGGCGGTGCGCCGGATCCAGGAATCGCTGGCCTGGACCCGCGAGCGCCATCTCGGCGCCAGCCATCCCGACACCCTCAGCATCCAGTTGCGGCTGGCCTCCACCCTCGGCCAGCAGGGAGAAGAAGAAGCCGCGCGCCGGCTGCGCGGAAGGGTGGCCGAGCTGCGCCAGCGCCTGGAAGAGGCGGGTGGCGCCGGTGGATTCGGCAGAAGCTGAGCGGCGGCGGCAGGGGGGCGGGGACCTTGCCGATCCGTCAAGAGCCGCCGGTCACTCGTAGGGTGGGCGGATTCCGCCCACGCGGTGATAGTTGCGAACTGCACAGCCGCACGGGCTTCAGCACCGTGATCCGAACGCGCGGGCGGGAGGACCCGCCCACCCTACGGGTCCGAGCCATGCATCGCGCCGGTCCAAGGGGTGCCGGATAGCCTCCCAGTCGTGTTAAAAATCGCCACTGGGCAACAAAAATAGCCCCGGAGACGACCGACAAGCCCGTTGCTTCAGGTAAAATCGCTGACATGCGAATCCTTATCAGTAACGATGACGGCTACCTGGCGCCTGGTCTCAGTGCGCTGGCGGACGCGTTGTCCGCGATTGCGGACATCGTGGTGTTCGCCCCCGACAGCAACCGCTCGGGCGCCTCGAATTCGCTGTCGCTCGACCGGCCCTTATCGGTCCAGCGCGCTGCAAATGGGTTTCATTTTGTCAACGGCACGCCGACCGACTGCGTCCACATCGCCCTGACGATGATGGATGCGCCGCCCGACCTGGTCGTCTCGGGTATCAACAATGGCCAGAACATGGGCGACGACACGCTGTATTCCGGCACCGTCGCCGCCGCGACCGAAGCGTATTTGTATGGCATCCCGGCGATCGCCTTTTCGCAGGTGAACCCGGGCTGGGCCCATATCGATGCCGCTGCACGGGTGGCGCGCGAGATCGTCGAACGCCGTTTCGACAAGCTCGACCTGCCTTTCCTGTTCAACGTGAACATCCCGAACCTGCCGTTCGAGCAGATCGGCCCCTTGACGCCGTCGCGCCTCGGGCGCCGCCACCAGGCCGAGCCGGTGATCCGCTCGCAGGATCCGCGCGGCCGCGAGATCTTCTGGATCGGCGCCCCGGGCGCCTGCCGCGACGCCGGCGAGGGCACCGATTTCCACGCCACCGCGCAGGGCTGCGTCTCGATCACCCCGCTGCAGGTGGACCTGACCCACAAGACCCAGCTCGAACTGCTGCGGGGGATCGTATGAGCGAAGACCGTACGAAGGAGCGGCGCAGCACCTTCCCGCTGCCGCTGTCGTCGGTGACCGGGGCAGACCGCCGCAACCCGGGCAACCAGCGCGCGCCGGCGCCGGTGGCGACGCCGCAGACCGCCACCCGCAATGCCGCCCGCACCGCCTTCATTGGAGGCACCGCTCAGGCGCCACTGGCGCCTTCGCCCTCGCCGCGTCCGCCCGGCTATGCCGCCTCGCACACGCCGAGCGCGCCGAGCATGCAGCGCTCCGACCTGATGGCCTCGGAAGCGGTGCGCCGCGCCATGGTCGGACGCGTCGCGCGCCAGGGCGTCAAGGATGGCCAGGTACTGGCTGCCATGGAAGCGGTGCCGCGCCACCTGTTCATCGAACCGGCGATGTCGGCCCAGGCCTATGTCGACGCCTCGTTGCCGATCGGGCACCAGCAGACGATTTCGCAGCCGTATATCGTCGCCCGCATGATCGAGGTGATGAAAGCCTCGACCCCGGCAGGAAGCCAATTGGGCAAGGTGCTCGAGATCGGCACCGGCTGCGGCTACCAGGCCGCCGTGCTGTCCTTCGTGGCGCGCGAGGTGTACTCGATCGAGCGCATCAAGTCCCTCCACGAGCTTGCCAAAACCAACCTGCGCCCCCTGCGGATTTCGAACCTTCGTTTGCAATACGGCGATGGTATGCTAGGCTTGCCGCAGGTTGCGCCGTTCGACGGCATCATCCTCGCAGCTGCGGGCCTCGAAGTACCGCAAGCCCTGCTCGAACAGCTGGCCATTGGCGCGCACCTTGTCGCGCCGGTCGGCGCCCAGGTCCAGCACCTGCAACGCATTACCCGCATCGGCAAAAGCGAATGGGCCAGCGAAACGCTGGAATCGTGCCATTTCGTGCCGCTGCGCCCGGGTACCGTCTAGTACGGCCCGGTTTGACGCCGCCGCCGGGCCAAGGCCCTTGCTGCCATAGCAGCAGGGCTGGCCTTGCGCAGCCCTTGCACGGCCGGGTCCGCCAATACGGCCCGTCCGCCTGAAGCGGCGCCACAGAACATAAAACGAAAAGCCAGAAAGACAATGAACCAAGCACCTCGAACGACCCAGGCAGCCCCCTTAGCCCTGCTCACCCTTGCCATCGGCCTGCTGGCCGGCTGTACTTCCCTGACCCGCCATGCCCCGGTCGTCGAGCGCACCTCGCCGCCGTCCCAGTCGCGCCCGGCCCCGGTCCGCGCCGAAGAACCGAAAGACGAAAAAGGCATGCACACCGTGCGCCGCGGCGACACGCTGCTGCGCATCGCGCTGGACAACGGCCAGAACTACCGCGACCTGGTTGCCTGGAACAACCTGCGCGACCCGGACGACATCAAGGTCGGCCAGGTCCTGCGCGTGGCCCCGCCTGAGCGCGGCGAACGCACCGCCAACATCCAGACCCAGCCGGTGCCTGCGCCGCCACCGGCCACGCCGCCGCGCAAGACCACGCCGCGCGCCGACAAGCAGCCCTACAGCGATGCGACTGCCGCCAGCGCCCAGAAAGATCCGGGCACCCGCGTCGAGCCGGCCCCGGCCGTGACCCCACCCGCAGCGGCGCCTGCGCCCACGATCGCCGCGGGCAGCACCGTGACCGCGAATGACGACGAGAAGCTGAGCTGGATGTGGCCGTCGGACGGCCGCATCGTCGCCACTTTCGACGAAGGCCGCAACAAGGGCATCGACATCGCAGGCAAGGCCGGCCAGCAAGTGGTGGCCGCCGGCCCGGGCAAGGTGATGTACGCTGGCAGTGGTATCCGGGGTTATGGTAATCTCGTTATCGTCAAGCACAGCAACAGCCTGCTGTCGGCATACGCACACAACCGCAAAATCGTCGTCAAGGAAGGCGACAACGTGGCCAAAGGCCAGGTGATTGCGGAAATGGGCGATTCGGACGCCGACTCGGTGAAGTTGCATTTCGAGATCCGCCAACAGGGCAAGCCAGTCGACCCGTCGAGGTTCCTGCCCGGCCGATAGGATGGTATGACGCAGCCGCCGCACGCGCACGACCAGCAGGATACGGACGAGTTTCCGGATACGCCGGAAGGCGAGGGGGCGCTTGCGGCCGACGGCGGCGAAGACGAGGAGGCGGCCGAGGCGGAAGTCCCGCCTTCCGCCGAGGCCGACATCGTCGATGACCTGCGCAAGGTCCTGCAGGCCGAGCTCGCAACCGACACCACCCAGCACTACCTGAACCAGATCGGCACCCGCGCGCTGCTCACGGCAAGCGAGGAATGCCAGGTCGCCACCCGGGCCAAGGGCGGCGACTTCCCGGCGCGCCAGAAGATGATCGAGCATAACCTGCGCCTGGTCGTCTCGATCGCCAAGCACTACATCAACCGCGGCGTGGTGCTGCTCGACCTGATCGAAGAGGGCAATATCGGCCTGATGCGCGCGATCGACAAGTTCGAGCCCGAGCGCGGCTTCCGTTTCTCCACCTACGCCACCTGGTGGATCCGCCAGAGCATCGAGCGCGCCATCATGAACCAGGCTCGCACGGTGCGCCTGCCGGTGCACATGGTGCGTGAGCTGAACCAGGTGCTGCGCGCCAAATACCACCTGGAAGCACAAAAACACGACGGCAAGGACGCCGCGGCCGAGGACATCGCCAGCCTGGTCGGACGGCCGGTGGAAGAAGTGCAGGACATCCTGGCCCTGTCCGAACACGCCGCTTCGCTCGACGCCCCGCTCGACAACGACCCCCAATCCAGCCTGATGGACATGCTGCCCGACGATGGCGAAGCCATGCCCGACGTGCTGGCCGAACACCACGAAATGACGGTGCTGGTGCGCGACTGGCTGTCCCGGCTGCCGGACAAGCAGCGCCAGGTCGTCACGCGCCGCTTCGGGCTCGACAACGATGACCCGGCCACGCTCGAGACGCTGGCCGAGGAGATGGGCGTCACGCGCGAGCGGGTCAGGCAGATCCAGCAGGAGGCGCTGGTCAAGCTCAAGCGCGCGATGGCGGCGCGTGGGGTTGTTCGCGATTCGCTCTTGTAGGCGGCTTGGGCGAGGAACTTGGGCACCGGCCTGCGCCGGTGCGACGGTCTTTGGGGTTAGCGCTGAATGAAGCGCCAACGCCGCCTGGCCGCCAAACTTAAACTACGACGTCCCGCCAAGTACAACCAGCTGAAAAACCGCCGCGCATTAACCGCAGCGCCCGCAGAGCCACCCAAGCTGTAGCGCCCACCCCGTTTCCTTGCTATCATGCCCGCCGGGCCGCTTCAGCCCATTTTTTGTTTCTAACGTCCCCCACGCAGGCACCCGCCCGCTGGCCGGCCTGCCGCCCATTCTTTTTTCTCTCGCCATGCAAGAAATTTTTATCGACATCAAATCCCTGGATGCGGACGCGCGCGGCGTCGGCCACCTCGAGAACGAAGACGGCTCGCCGGGCAAGGTCGTGTTTGTCGAAGGCGCGCTGCCGGGCGAGCGCGTCAGCTATGAAACGCTGAAAAAGAAGAAGAACTGGGAATCGGGCCGCATGCTCACCCTGCAGCGCGCTTCGTCGATGCGGGTCGAGCCGAAGTGCATCCATTTCGGCGTCTGCGGCGGCTGCTCGATGCAGCACCTGGAGCCGTCGGCACAGGTCGCGATGAAGCAGCGCGTGCTGGAGGACAACCTCTGGCATATCGGCAAGGTGAAGTCCGAGATGATCATGCGCCCGATGTTCGGCCCGACCTGGGACTACCGCTACCGCGCGCGCCTGTCGCTGCGCCACGTGCCGAAGAAGGGCGGGGTGCTGGTCGGCTTCCACGAGCGCAGCTCGGCCCTGGTGGCCGATATCACCACCTGCGAGATCCTGCCGGACCACGTCGCCCGCCTGCTGGTGCCGCTGCGCGAACTGGTAGGTGCGATGTCGCTGTTCCGGGATGTTCCGCAGATCGAGGTCGCCATCGGCGAAGAGAGCACCGTGCTGGTGATGCGCATCATGGCGCCGCTCACCACGGCCGACGAAGTGCTGGTGAAGGCCTTTGCCGACAAGTGGAACATCGAATGGTGGCTGCAGACGAAGGGCCCGGATACCGCCTATCCGTTCTACCCGCTGGGCAAGGAGCTGTATTACACGCTGCCCGAATTCGGCATCCGCATGCCCTTCAAGCCGACCGACTTCACCCAGGTGAACCACCAGATCAACCGCGTGCTGGTCTCGAAAGCGCTGCGCCTGCTGGACGTGCAGAAAACCGACCGCGTCGCCGACCTGTTCTGCGGCCTTGGCAACTTCACGCTGCCGCTGGCGACCCAGGCGCGCGAAGTCGTGGGCATCGAGGGCAGCACGGCGCTGACCACGCGCGCGCTGGAAAATGCGCAAGCCAACGGCCTGGCGGCCAAGACCTCGTTCTCGACCCGCAACCTGTTCGAGGTGACGAAGGACGACCTGGTCGCCCTCGGCCATTTTGAGCGCATGCTGGTCGACCCGCCGCGGGATGGCGCCATGGCGCTGGCTGAGGCGCTCGCCGAGCTGCGCAAGACCCACGAAGACCTGATGCCGCAGCGGATCGTCTACGTCTCGTGCAGTCCGTCGACCCTGGCGCGCGATGCGGGCATCCTGGTGCATGGCGCCGGGTATGTGCTGAAGAAGGCGGGCGTGTGCAACATGTTCCCGCATACCTCGCATGTGGAGTCGATTGCGGTGTTCGAGCTGGGCGAGAAGCCGGTTCCAGTAGCAGCCGAGTAGGCTTCTGCAGGGTGGGCGGGGTATTTTCGGGCAATGCCCGGAAATACAAACGCCCGCGCGTTCAACCCACGCTAGTGCAGCCTGCGCGGCGTTTCGGCCCTCAGCTATCACCAAGCGGGCAGGGTAATTTCGGGCAATGCCCGGAATACGCCCACCCTAAGCAAAGACCGAAAAAAAGCCGACCTCGAGGGTCGGCTTTCTGATGCCAGCTGTAAGCGCTTAATCGCGGTCGCCGCCACCGATGCCCAGCAGGTGCAGCAGGCTGGTGAAGATGTTGTACACGTCCAGGTAGATCGCCAGGGTGGCCGAGATGTAGTTGGTCTCGCCGCCGTTGATGATGCGCTGCACGTCGTACAGGATGAAGGCCGAGAAGATACCGATCGCCAGCACCGAGATCACGATCGACAGTACCGACATCTGCAGGAAGATGTTGGCGACGGCCGCCAGCAGGATCACGACCACGCCGGCCATCAGCCAGCTGCCCATGCCCGAGAAATCGCGCTTGGAGGTGGTGGCGATGCTTGCCATCACTGCGAACACGCAGGCCGTGCCGCCGAAGGCGGTCATGATCAGGGTGCCGCCGTTCGAATAGCCCAGGGTGTGGCGCAGCAGGGGCGTGAGCATCAGGCCCATGAAGAAGGTGAAGCCGAGCAGGAAGGCCACGCCCAGCGCCGAGTGCTTGGTCTTTTCGATTGCGAACATGAAACCGAACGCGACGGCCAGGAAGATGATGAAGCCGAAACCGCCGCTGAGCATCGGCAATTCCATCGATACGCCGATGAAGGCGCCGAGCACGGTCGGGATCATCGACAGCGCGAGCAGCCAGTAGGTGTTGCGCAGGACGTTGTTACGCGTGACTCCACGGCCGGCCTTGGTCAGGTCGATCGTGCTGCGTGGTTGCGAATTTGGGAACATGGTGCCTCCGGTTAGTGGATGAGCGTCACTGCAAACATACAAGGGTAAACTTAAGCGGCGATGAAAACAGGACGGTTTTACCCTATAACTCTACCACTTTGCTTGCTACTGGCGCAATATCGGCTATATGAGGGATATATGGTAAAATCGAAGGTTGATTGAGCGCCAAATTAGTTCTCAACGTTCTCACGAATTTCTCGATTTTAACCTTTCTTTCTATTGGAGTTATTACATGGCAATCGAACGCACCCTGTCGATCATCAAACCAGATGCAGTTGCAAAAAACGTGATCGGCCAGATCTACACCCGCTTCGAACAAGCCGGCCTGAAGATCGTTGCAGCCCGCATGACCCAGCTGTCGCGCGAGCAGGCTGAAGGCTTCTACGCTGCCCACAAAGAGCGCGGCTTCTTCAAGGACCTGGTCGACTTCATGGTCTCGGGTCCAGTCATGATCCAGGCCCTGGAAGGCGAAAACGCCGTCCTGAAGCACCGCGACCTGATGGGCGCGACCGATCCGAAGAAAGCTGAAAAAGGCACCATCCGCGCCGATTTCGCCGATTCGATCGACGCCAACGCCGTCCACGGTTCGGACGCTGTCGAAGCCGCACAAGTCGAAATCGCTTACTTCTTCCCAGAAGTGAAGTAATAGTTCCTGCATCAAGAACCGCTCGCCTGATGCCCCGGGCCCGGCGAGCGGGGCTGTATAAGCTTTATTGCATCATTTTTAGGTACCCAGAACATCATGACGACTCTCACTAACCTGCTGGACTTCGATCCCGCGCAACTCGTCGCCTATTGCGGCGAGCTGGGTGAGAAGCCGTTCCGTGCCAAACAGCTGCAGCGCTGGATCCACCAGTTCGGTGCGTCGAATTTCGACGACATGACCGACCTGGCCAAGTCGCTGCGCGAAAAGCTCAAGACCCGCGCCACGGTCGAAGCGCCAAAAGCCATCAGCGACCATACGTCCACCGACGGTACCCGCAAATGGGTGATTGACGTGGGCAATGGCAATGCCGTGGAAACCGTGTTCATCCCGGAAGAAAACCGCGGCACGCTGTGCATCTCCACGCAGGCCGGTTGCGCCGTCAACTGCCGCTTCTGCTCGACCGGCAAGCAGGGTTTCAACCGCAACCTGACGGTGGCCGAGATCATCGGCCAGCTGTGGATGGCCGAGTTCGAGCTGCGCAAGACCAAGGGTATCGACCCCGGCCCGAAGGGCGAGCGCCAGATCACCAACGTGGTGATGATGGGCATGGGCGAGCCGCTGCTCAACTACGAGCCGACCGCCACCGCGCTCAAGATGATGCTCGACGATAACGCCTACGGCCTGTCGCGCCGCCGGGTGACCCTGTCGACCTCGGGCGTCGTGCCGAACATCGACAAGCTGGCGCAAGACGTGCCGGTGGCGCTGGCCGTGTCGCTGCACGCGTCGAACGACGCCCTGCGCGACGTGCTGGTACCGCTCAACAAGAAATACCCGCTGCGCGAGCTGATGGCCGCCTGCAAGCGTTACCTGGAGTTCGCGCCACGCGACTTCATCACCTTCGAATACTGCATGCTCGACAACTACAACGATAGCGACGAGCATGCGCGCGAACTGATCGCGCTGGTCACCGACCCGGTCGTGGGCCTGAACTGCAAGTTTAACCTGATCCCGTTCAATCCGTTCCCGGAGTCGGGCCTGTTCCGCTCGAAGAACCCGCGCATCAAGGCCTTCGCGCAGATCCTGATGGACGCCGGCATCGTCACCACCGTGCGCAAGACGCGCGGCGACGACATCGACGCGGCCTGCGGCCAGCTGGCCGGCGAAGTGCAGGATCGTACCCGCGTGGCCGAGCGCATGGAGAAGATGGCCGAGTACCAGAAGAAGTTCGGCGCCGACTTCGGGCGCATCGTGGAGATCCCGTCCTGATGGGTCGCTCCGGCCGCGTCGCCGCTATCCTTCTTTCCTGCCTCTTGGCTGCCTGCGCCAGCCCGGGCAGCGGGGAACTCAAGACCGCATCCGACCAGACGGCGACTGAAAAGCGTGCTTCGATCCGGGTGCAGCTGGCCGTCGGTTACTACCAGGACGGCAAGTACGAAATCGCCCTGGACGAGGTCAAGCAGGCGATCGCCGTCGAGCCGGGCAATGCCGAGGCCTACGGCCTGCGCGCCCTGATCTACACCGCGATGGGCCAGCTGCCGCTGGCCGACGAGAATTACCAGCAGGCGCTGCGACTCGAGCCGGGCAACCCCGAGCTGTCCAACAACTACGGCTCTTTCCTGTGCCAGTCGATGGACAAGCCGGCGCAGGCCATGCCGTATTTCGACGCCGCGCTGCGCAACCGCGCCTACCAGACGCCGGTGAGCGCACTGGTGAATGCGGGCGTGTGCAGCCTGCGCAACCGCAACAGCGAGGCCGCCGAGCGCTACCTGCTCGAGGCCCTGCGTTACAACCCCGAACTGCAGGCCACGAATGCCGGCCTGGCGCGGGTGTATTACGAGCGGCGCGATTACACCCGCGCCGGGTTTTTTATTAGCCGCCTGATCGAGACATCGAAACTCGACACGCTGTCGGCCGACGCAGTCTGGCTTGCGATGCGCGTGCAGCGCAAGCTGGGCGACCGCAGCCGCGAGGCGAGCCTGGCTGCCCAGCTGCGCCGCCGCTTTCCCGGATCGCCCGAGTACCAGGCTTTCGAGCGCGGCGCTTTTGATGAGTAACACTAGCAGAGTGAGACGAGGACAATGAACGAGCATGCAGACCAGCCCGCGACCCCGGGCAACGACGCTGGACTTCCTGGCAAGACCCTGCAGTCCCAACGCGAAGCGATGGGCTGGAGCGTGGAGCAGGTGGCCGACCAGCTGAAACTCGCGCCGCGCCAGGTAATGGCGCTGGAAGCCGGCAACTACGCTTCACTGCCGAGCCCGGCCGTGACGCGCGGTTTCGTGCGCGCCTATGCCAAGCTGCTGAAGATCGACGCCGCCCCGCTGGTGGCCAAGATCGAAATGAACATGCCCCCGGAAGCCCAGGCTGGCGCAGCCGCCTCGATCCCGCGCCGCGAGCAGCGCCCGGCCGCGTTCTCGCAGAGCCGCTTCCCGATCGGCGGCAAGCGCTCGCGCGTCCCGGTGGGCCTGATCGCCGGCGCCATCGCGGTGCTCGCCGCCGGCGCCGCGCTCTGGCATTTCGGACTGATTCCGACCGGCCAGCAGGATGCCGATACCGGCGCCGTGCTCGAAAACCCGGTGGTCACGACCCCGGGCGCCGCCATGCCGGCAACCCAGGATCCGCTGCTGAACCCGTCCGTGCCGCTGATCTCGGTGCCTGCGCCGGGTTCGGAAAACACCTCGCCTGCCACTGCACCGGGCAATGCGCCAGCGACTGCGCCCGCCACCACGCCGGTCGCACCGGCCGCCACCGCGCCGGCAACCGCTCCCGGCCCGGCGCCTGCCGCTACCCCGCCTGGCGCGGCACCGGCAACCCCGGTCGCAGCGACCCTGGCCGCACCAGCGGCCGCCACGCCTGCCGCAGCAGCCGGCGCCAACGCGCTGGTCTTCAACGTGCGCGAAGATGCTTGGATCGAAGTGCGTCCCGCCAAGGGCGGCAAGCCGCTGATCTCGCGCCTGGTCAAGGCCGGATCGACCGAAACCATCGACGTCGCCGAGCCGGTCAAGCTGGTGGTCGGCAACCCGACGGCCGTATCGGCCACCCTGCGCGGCGCGAGTGTCGAGCTGCCGCAGGTGCCGGGCAAGACCATCGCCCGCCTTGCACTGAAATAAAGCCTGAGCATGGAACAGAACATGATGTTGAACGCGCCGTGCATGGGTGAGCCGATTCCTTCCGGACCGCTGCCGCGCCGCATGCGCCGCAAGGTGCTGGTCTCGCACGGCGAGCGCAAGGTCTGGGTCGGCGGCGATGCTCCAGTCGTAGTGCAGTCGATGACCAATACCGACACCGCCGACGCGATCGGCACGGCGATCCAGGTGAAGGAGCTGGCGCGCGCCGGCTCCGAAATCGTCCGCATCACCGTGGACACCCCGGCCGCGGCCGCGGCCGTGCCGGCGATCCGCGAACAGCTCGATCGCATGGAAATCGACACCCCGCTGGTGGGCGACTTCCACTACAACGGCCACCTGCTGCTGCGCGACTATCCGGAATGCGCGCAGGCGCTGTCGAAATACCGCATCAACCCGGGCAACGTTGGGCAGGGCGCCAAGCGCGACACCCAGTTCGCCCAGATGATCGAGATCGCGGCAAAGTACGACAAGCCGGTGCGCATCGGCGTGAACTGGGGCAGCCTGGACCAGTCGCTGCTGGCGCGCATCATGGACGAAAATGCGTCGCGCGCCACCCCGTGGACCGCGCAGGCCGTGATGTACGAAGCCTTGATTACCTCGGCCATCGAGAACGCCATGCGCGCCGAAGAAGTGGGCCTGGCGCGCGACAAGATCATCTTGTCGTGCAAGGTCTCGGGTGTGCAGGACCTGATCGCGGTCTACCGCGAACTGGCGCGCCGCTGCGACTACCCGCTGCACCTGGGCCTGACCGAGGCCGGCATGGGCAGCAAGGGCATCGTCGCCTCGACCGCCGCGCTGTCGGTGCTGCTGCAAGAGGGCATCGGCGACACCATCCGCATTTCGCTGACCCCGGAACCGGGCGGCGACCGCACCCGCGAAGTGGTGGTTGGCCAGGAAATCCTGCAGACCATGGGCCTGCGCAAGTTCACCCCGATGGTGATCGCATGCCCGGGCTGCGGCCGCACCACCTCGACCGTGTTCCAGGAACTGGCCGACAACATCCAGACCTTCCTGCGCGAGCAGATGCCGGAATGGAAAAAGACCCACCCGGGCGTGGAAGCGATGAACGTGGCCGTGATGGGCTGCATCGTGAACGGCCCGGGCGAATCGAAGCACGCCAACATCGGCATCAGCCTGCCGGGTACGGGCGAATCGCCGGCCGCGCCGGTATTCGTCGACGGCCAGAAATTCGCCACCCTGCGCGGCGAGCGCATCGTGGACGAGTTCAAGACGATCGTGATGAATTACGTCGAGAAGAATTACAGCCGCCAGGTAGTGGCGGAATAAAGTAACCATGGCTGTTCGTAGGGTGGGCGGCTCCGCCGCCCACGCGGTCAACCAGTGCAAGCGTAGGTTGACCGCGTGGGCGGGGAACCCGCCCACCCTACAAGAAAGATTAAATTAATGTCCAAACCAGAAAAAATCGTCGCCGTCAAAGGCATGAACGACATCCTCCCGGCCGATGCGCCGATGTGGGAGCTGTTCGAGAACACCGCCGAAACGATCCTGAAAAGCTACGGCTACCAGAAGATCGTGACCCCCATCGTCGAGGACACATCTTTGTTCGCGCGCGCCATCGGCGCCGTGACCGACATCGTCGAAAAAGAGATGTACTCGTTCGAAGATTCGATGAACGGCGACCAGCTGACCCTGCGCCCTGAAGGCACGGCCAGCGTCGTGCGCGCGGTGCTCGAACATAACCTGGTCTACGACGGCCCGAAACGCCTGTGGTACAAGGGCCCGATGTTCCGCCATGAGCGTCCGCAGCGCGGCCGCTACCGCCAGTTCTTCCAGTTCGGCGCCGAAGCCGTTGGTTTCTCGGGCCCGGACATCGACGCAGAACTGATCATGCTGTGCCGCCGCCTGTGGGATGACCTGGGCCTGCAGAACGTGCGCCTCGAACTGAACTCGATCGGCAATGCCGACGAGCGCCAGCGCCACCGCGCCGACCTGATCGCCTTTTTCGAGCAGAACGAAGCGGTGCTCGATGCGGAAGCCAAGCGCCGCCTGCACAGCAACCCGCTGCGCATCCTGGATACGAAAAACCCTGCCATGCAGGAGATGGTCAACGGCGCGCCGAAGCTGCTGGACTACCTGGGCGAAGAATCGCTGGCCCACCTCAATGGTTTGAAGAAGATCCTCGATCGCAACGCGGTGCAATACACCATCAACCCGCGCCTGGTGCGCGGCCTGGATTACTACAACCGCACCGTGTTCGAATGGGTCACCGACGAACTCGGCGCGCAGGGCACGATCTGCGCCGGCGGCCGCTACGACCCGCTGATCGAGCAGTTCGGCGGCAAGGCCACGCCGGCGGTCGGTTTCGCGATGGGCATCGAGCGCATCATCGAGCTGATGAAGGGCCTGGGCGAAACGCAAGCCCCGAGCCAGTGCGACGTCTACATGGTCCACCAGGGTGAGGAAGCGCAGGCGCAGGCCTTCATCCTGGCCGAGCGCCTCCGCGATGCCGGCCTGGATGTTGTGTTACATTGCGCGACACCGGCCGGTAGTGGCAGCTTCAAGAGCCAGATGAAGAAGGCCGACGGCAGCGGCGCCGCCTTTGCCGTGATCATCGGCGACGACGAGATGGCCGGCGAAAAAGCGGCCGTGAAGGCGATGCGCGGAGAAGCAGGCGAGCAGCAGCAGGCCAGCGTGCCCTTCCTGGAAGTGGTCGACTACGTGGTCGACCAGATCGTCGGCGGCGGCGGTGAACACGACTGCGTCGACGAAAATTGCAACGAGCACGGGCATCACCACCGTCCTTAACGCAGGCCCCGGCAACGGGTCCGACCAGGCACTACTTCAATAACAACCGAGTAACAACTTAGAGTTAGAGCAGACAATGGCATACGATCTCGAAGAACAGGAACAGATAGCGACCTTCAAGGCCTTTTGGTCGCGTTTCGGCAACCTCATTACCTGGGTGCTGATCGCCACGTTGGGTTCCTACGCCGCTTATAACTACTGGAACACGCACAAGCGCAACCAGTCGGTCGAAGCTTCGGCCCTGTACGACGAGCTGCAGGCTGCGCTCACCGCGAACGACAACGCGAAAGCGCAGCGCATCTCGGCCGACATGCAGAAGAAATACGACGGCACCTCGTATGCGCAAATGGCCGCCCTGGGCGCCGCCAAGACCGCCTTCGAAGCGAACGACCTGAAGGCCGCCAAGACCCAGCTGCAATGGGTGGTGGACCACGGCAACGACGAGTACAAGGCGATTGCCAAGCTGCGCCTGGCCGGCGTGCTGCTGGACGAGAAGTCCTATGATGGCGCGCTCAAGCTGCTGAACGAGTCCTTCCCGCCGCAGTACTCGGCGGCCGTGGCCGACCGCAAGGGCGACGTGCTGGTGGCGCAGAACAAATTGGCCGAAGCACGCCAGGCCTATGTGGCCGCACTGGCCGCCATGCCTGCGAATAACCCTGGCCGCCAGCTGGTGACGGTCAAGCTCGAAGCCATCGGCGGCACCGCGCCGGCGGATGCAAATGCCACGAAGGACGCGAAAGCTGCCGCAGCTGCCGCGTAATTCATCCAGATTCACAGGCCCGCGCCAGCCTGGAGGCAGGCGCGGGCTTTGCGTCCTCTACAGTCCAAGAACAAGGTAAAAGAATATGCGTATTAGCAGCAAACTTGTTGGTGTTGGTGTACTGGCCCTGATGACGGGTTGCTCGAGCCTGCCTTCGCTCCCATCGCTCAGCTCGCTCAACCCGTTCGCATCGAAAAGCAAGACCGACCAGCCGGCGCCACTCGTCGAGCTCAAGGGCACGATGGCCGTGCGCACCGCCTGGAAGCTCGACATCGGCAAGGCCGGCAGCTACCAGTTTGCGCCTGCGCTGACCGGCAATACCGTGGTGGTCGCCGGCGGCAATGGCGACATCGCGCGCGTGGAAGCGGCCACCGGCCGCCAGGTCTGGCGCACCAAGGCCGGCACCGACTTATCGAGCGGCGTCGGCACCGACGGCAACCTGATCGTGGTCGGCGGCACCAAGGGTACCCTGCTGGCCTTCGACATGGACGGCAAGCCGCTGTGGAAGTCGCAGCTGTCGAGCGAGATCCTGTCGGCGCCGGTGGTGGGGCAGGGCGTGGTCGTCGCGCGCAGCCTGGATAACCGCATCGTCGGTTTCGACGCCAGGACCGGCGAAAAGAAATGGACCGTGCAGCGCGTCTCGCCGCCGCTGACCCTGCGCAATGCGCCGGGCATGGTAGTGGCTGGTAACGACGTCATCATCGCCCAACCGGGCGGCAAGCTGTCCTCGTTCATCCTGGCGACCGGCGCACCGCGCTGGGACGTCGAGGTGGGCGTGGCGCGCGGTACTACCGAACTCGAGCGCGTGACCGATATCGGCGGCGCCCCGGTGCTGTTCGAGAACGACGTCTGCGCCGTGTCCTACCAGGGCCGGGTCGGCTGCTTCGACCTGACCACCGGTTCGGCACGCTGGACCCGCGACCTGTCGTCGGAAGCCGGCGTCGCAGTCGACCAGCGCTTTGTATTCGCACCCGACGACAAAGGCGCGCTGCTCGCATTCAACCGCGATACCGGTGCCTCCGCCTGGAAGAACGACAAGCTGGCCTTCCGCCGCCTGTCCACGCCGCTGAGCTACGGCCGCGCGGTCGCGGTCGGCGACTACCAGGGCATCGTGCATTTCCTGTCGCGCGAGGATGGCTCGTTCCTGGCGCGCGCCGCAACAGACGGCAGCCCGATCGTCGGCACCCCCGTGGTGGCCGGATCGCACCTGATTTTTCAAACACAAAATGGAACTGTGACCGCTATCGCGGTCGAATAGAATATCTACATGAAGCCGGTAATCGCACTCGTAGGTCGCCCGAATGTCGGGAAGTCGACCCTGTTCAACCGCCTGACACGTTCGCGGGACGCGCTGGTGGCCGATCTTCCTGGCCTGACCCGCGACCGCCACTATGGCGAAGGCCGGATCGGCGAACGTCCCTTCCTGGTCATCGATACCGGCGGTTTCGAACCGGTGGCCAAAGAGGGCATCATGTTCGAAATGGCGCTGCAGACGCGCCAGGCGGTGGCGGAAGCCGACGTCGTCGTGTTCATCGTCGACGGCCGCCAGGGTATGACTCCGCACGACAAGACCATCACGGATTACCTGCGCAAGACGGGCCGCAAGGTCATGCTCGTGGTGAATAAATCCGAGGGCATGAAATACACCTCCGTCACCGCCGATTTCTACGAGCTCGGCATGGGCGACCCCTACGTGATTTCGGCCGCGCACGGCGACGGCGTCAACGACCTCGTGGTCGAGGCGCTCGACTTCGCCTTCGCCAGCCGTCCCGACGCCGAGCAAATGGGCGAGCACGTCGACCATGGCGTCAAGATCGCCATCGTCGGCCGCCCGAACGTCGGCAAGTCCACGCTGATCAACACCCTGGTCGGCGAGCAGCGCGTGATCGCCTTCGACATGCCCGGCACCACCCGCGACTCGATCGAAGTCCCGTTCGAACGCGAAGGCAAGCAATACACGCTGATCGACACGGCCGGTATCCGCCGCCGCGGCAAGGTGTTCGAAGCCATCGAGAAGTTCTCGGTGGTAAAGACCATGCAATCGATCTCGGACGCCAACGTGGTCGTGCTGCTGCTCGACGCCCAGCAGGACATCTCCGAGCAGGATGCCCACATCGCCGGCTTCATCCTGGAGTCGGGCAGGGCGCTGGTCGTGGCCGTCAACAAGTGGGACGGCCTGCAGTCGGACGACCGCGACGAAGTCAAGATCGACCTCGACCGCAAGCTCGATTTCCTGTCGTTTGCCAAGACCCATTTCATCTCGGCGCTGAAGGGCACCGGCATCTCGCAGCTGATGAAGTCGGTCGATGCGGCCTATGCTGCTGCCACCGCCAACCTGTCGACCCCGCGCCTGACCCGCGCGCTGCAGGAAGCGATCGAAAAGCAGGAGCCGAAGCGCAAGGGCAGCACCCGTCCGAAGATGCGCTACGCCCACCAGGGCGGCCAGAACCCGCCGATCATCGTCATCCACGGCAATGCACTCGAGGCCGTCAGCGAGCCCTACAAGCGCTACCTGGAGCGGCATTTCCGCGACACCTTCAACCTGGTCGGCACCCCGGTGCGCATCGAACTGAAGAGCGGCAAAAACCCATTCGCCCGGGAACAGAAATAGCCGTAGCAGTACGACAAAGAGTGGCAAAACAGGTTACAGTTAGCTCAGGGCTTTCATTCGCACCGAGCTGAATGTAGCCTCAGCACTTGAAAACCGGCAAATAGCCTCAAACTCGTATATCTACAACAACTGAACTACAACAACATTACGGAGCTGTTATGAGCAACAAAGGGCAACTGTTACAAGACCCATTCCTGAACGCATTGCGCAAGGAGCATGTCCCCGTTTCGATCTACCTGGTCAACGGTATCAAACTCCAGGGCCATATCGAGTCCTTCGACCAGTACGTCGTCCTGCTTCGTAACACCGTGACCCAGATGGTCTACAAGCACGCCATTTCCACCGTCGTCCCGGCCCGCGCCGTCAACCTCAACCTCGACCCAGAAGCCGAGTAAGGCCGATGGCTGAAGCCCCCGGCATTCCCAGCATGCGCGCAGCGCTGGTCGGCGTCGACTTCGGCGCTGGCGACTTTACCGCCAGCCTCGAAGAACTGTCGCTCCTCGCACGTTCCGCCGGCGCCGACCCGATCACCACGATCACGGCCAAGCGCAGTAGTCCCGATGCCGCCCACTTCGTGGGCAGCGGCAAGGCCGACGAAATCAAGATGGCCTGCAAGCTCGACGGCATCGAGCTGGTCATCTTCAATCATGCATTGTCTCCCGCGCAGCAGCGTAACCTCGAGCGCCGCCTCGAAGTGGGCGTCGTCGACCGCACCAGCCTGATCCTCGACATCTTCGCCCAACGCGCCAAGAGCCACGAGGGCAAGCTCCAGGTCGAATTGGCCCAGCTGCAGCACCTGGCCACGCGCCTGATCCGCGGCTGGACCCACCTGGAGCGTCAAAAGGGTGGTATCGGCCTGCGCGGCCCGGGTGAAACCCAGCTCGAGACCGACCGCCGCCTGATCGGCGAGCGGGTCAAGCAGTTGCGTACCCGCCTGACCAAGCTGCGCAAGCAGCACGAGACCCAGCGCCGCGCGCGCGGACGCAACCAGACCTTCTCGGTGTCGCTGGTCGGCTATACCAATGCCGGCAAGTCGACCCTGTTCAATACGCTCACCAAGGCCGGCGTCTACGTCGCGAACCAGCTGTTCGCGACCCTGGACACCACCAGCCGCCGCCTCTACCTGGGCGAGGAAGCCGGCAGCGTCGTTATTTCCGATACCGTCGGTTTCGTGCGCGAGCTGCCTCACCAGCTGGTTGCAGCCTTCCGTGCCACGCTCGAAGAAACCATCCACGCCGACCTTCTGCTGCACGTGGTCGATGGCAATTCGCCAGTGCGCATGGAACAGATCGAGCAGGTCAACGAGGTATTGCGCGAAATCGGCGCCGACCACATTCCTCAAATCCTGGTCTGGAACAAGATCGATGCGGCCGGACTGGAGCCCGGGGTCGAGCGTGATGAGTATGATAAGATCAGCCGCGTTTTCATCAGCGCCCACAGCGGCGCCGGCCTGGACCTGCTGCGCGACGCGATCGTCGAGTCGGCCAAGGCGGCGCCCGGCCTGAAGCACACAAAAGAAGCGCAGTTAGACCCCAGCGACGAAGCGCAACACGGCTTCGACGACGAGGAGCCCCCGGTGGACGGCTCCCTTGACGGTCCTGCCGATAATATGACAACCACCAACCATGTCGGGCCACACTAGCCTATGCTCGTATCTTTACTCAAGCGTTGCGGCATCAAACTGTCGCTGAACGATCCACGTTGGGGCCACAAGCCCGACGGTGACCACAAGGCCCAGGAGGGCCGCCGGCCGGGTGAAGGCCCACCGGACCTCGATCAACTCTGGCGCGACTTCAATGCGCGCCTCAACCGCCTGTTCGGCGCGCGCGGCAATGGCAACGGCAGCGGCGATGGCGGCGGCGGGCCAAGCGGCCGCGGCGACATGCGCGGCGCCAGCGTCACCGCCGGCGTGGTGGCGGTCATCGTCGGCCTGATCTGGCTGGCGAGCGGCGCCTTCATCGTGCAAGAGGGCCAGACCGGCGTGGTCACCACCTTCGGCAAACTCAGCCATTCCACCGGCGCCGGCTTCAACTGGCGCTGGCCGTACCCGATCCAGGCCCACGAGACCGTCAACGTCTCGCAGATCCGTACCGCCGAGATCGGCTATCGCGCGAACGTCCGCAACAAGCAGCCTCAAGAAGCACTGATGCTGACCGACGACGAAAACATCATCGACATCCAGTTCGCCGTCCAGTACACGCTGAAGGACCCGGTCCAATGGCTGTACAACAACCGCGAGAACGACGAGACCGTGCGCCAGGTCGCCGAGACCGCGATCCGCGAAGTGGTCGGCAAGAACAAGATGGACTTCGTGCTGTACGAAGGCCGCGAGAAGGTCGCGGTCGACGTGCACCAGATGATGCAGACCATTCTCGACCGATACAAGCTGGGCGCCCTGATCACCAACGTGACCATGCAGGCGGTGCAGCCACCGGAGCAGGTGCAGAGCTCCTTCGACGATGCCGTCAAGGCCGGCCAGGACCGCGCCCGCGCCAAGAACGAAGGCGAAGCCTATGCCAACCAGGTGATCCCGCAGGCGCGCGGCCAGGCCTTCCGCCTGATGCAAGATGCAGAAGCCTACCGCTCGATGGTGGTCGAGAACGCGACCGGTAACGCCTCGCGCTTCGACCAGGTGGTGGCGGCTTACGGCAAGGCCCCGGCCGTGACCCGCGACCGCATGTACATCGACACCATGCAGCAGATCTTCTCCAACACCAGCAAGGTGATGGTCGATTCGCGCGCGGGCAATCCGATGATCTACCTGCCGCTGGATAAACTCATTTCGCAAAACGCGGGAAGTGAAGGCGTTGGCAGCAAGTCCGGACCGGTGCAGGTGCCGCAGTCCGCGCCGCCGGCAGACGTCATGCAAGCACTGGACTCGGTACGTTCCCGCGACGACCGCGCCCGCGATTCCTCACGTGACCGGGAGAGCCGTTAATGAACCGCCTCGTAACTTTATTTGTGGCGGGCTTCATTGCCCTGATGCTGCTGTCGTCCACCATTTTCGTGGTCGACCAGCGCCGCTTCGCCATCGTCTTCGCCCTGGGCCAGGTGCGCAGCGTGATCACCGAGCCGGGCCTGCACTTCAAGCTGCCGCCGCCGTTCCAGAACGTGATCTACCTGGACAAGCGCATCCTGACCCTCGACACGCCTGATGCCGACCGCTTCATCACGGCCGAGAAGAAGAACATCCTGGTAGATGCCTTCATGAAGTGGCGCATCACCGATCCGCGCCTGTATTTCGTCAGTTTCGGCGGTGACGAAAGCCGTGCCCGCGACCGCCTGTCGCAGATCATCAAGGCGGCCCTGAACGACGAGATCACCAAGCGCACCGTGCGCGAAGTGATTTCCGGCGAGCGTGGCCGCGTGATGGAAGCGGTCAAAGCGAAAGTCGTGGCCGAAGCGAAAGAGATCGGCGTGGGCGTGGTGGACGTGCGCCTCAAGCGCGTCGACTACATCGAGCAGATCAACAACTCGGTCTACGAGCGCATGAAGGCCGAGCGTACCCGGGTGGCCAACGAACTGCGTTCGACCGGCGCCGCCGAATCCGAACAGATCCGCGCCGACGCCGACCGTCAGCGCACCGTGATCATCGCCGAAGCCTTCCGCGAGGCCGAGAAGATCAAGGGCGAGGGCGACGCCAAGGCCTCGGTGATCTACGCCGACTCGTTCGGCAAGAACCCGGAGTTCGCCAAGTTCTACCGCTCGCTGGAGGCCTACCGCGCCACGTTCAAGAGCCGCAGCGACGTGATGGTGGTGGATCCGAATTCGGAGTTCTTCAAGTATTTCAAGGCGCCGGGTAGCAAGTAATTCAGTTCGCGCCAGCGAAACGCCGTCAACTGGGATCCCGGCCTGCGCCGGGGTGATGTTGGTGGCGTTTTGTTTTTTGCTGAGCCAGTCGGTTAGCCAATGGGCCAGCGGCTCGTAGGGTGGGCAAGTCCCTTGCCCACGCGTTCAAATCATGTGTGCCATACGCATCCGTATGATTTATCGGATGGTTGAACGCGTGGGCGCATGGCAGGCCACCGGCCTCCCATGCCCTGCCCACCCTAGGGTTTCGCAGCTCATCACCGCCGTGATCATTGCGTGCACCACCCCAGCCCATCGGTATAGACAAGCGCTTCCCGTGGCACTTTGGCAACCCGCACGAGCTGTCAAACCAACATCCCCCGCCTACACCAGCCCATTTTCGGGTAAAATTGCCGATTCGGCGCTCGCACCGTGCGTCAGCACGCCGGTTGTCCGTACCCTGCGTGCTAGTCCTTGCTCTTAAAACACAACCCGTAGCTGTCGCCCATGCCGAACTGGCTTTTGCCCGAGAATATCGCCGATGTCTTGCCGTCCGAGGCGCGCAAGATCGAGGATCTGCGCCGAAAGATGCTCGATACCTTCCGTCTGTACGGTTACGAACTGGTGATGCCGCCGCTGCTCGAATACGTCGAGTCGCTGCTGGCCGGGGCCGGGCAGGACACCGAACTGCGTACGTTTAAAGTGGTCGACCAGATTTCCGGCCGCCTGCTCGGCCTGCGCGCCGACATGACCACCCAGGTCGCGCGCATCGACGCCCACCTGCTGAACCGCGATTCCGTCACCCGCCTGTGCTACGCCGGCAGCGTGCTGCATACCCGTCCGTCGGGCCTGCACGCCACCCGCGAGCCGATCCAGATCGGCGCCGAGATCTACGGCCACGCCGGCCTGGAAGCCGACGCCGAGATTCAGGAACTGGCCCTTGGCTCGATCGCGCTGGCCGGCTTCACGGAAGTGCGCCTCGACCTGTGCCACGTCGGCATCCTGCGCGCGATCCTGGGCGACGACCCGGCCGCGCGCCGCGACGAAGCGCAGCTCACCTGCCTGCTGCGCGCCAAGGATGCGCCGGGCCTGGACGAGTTCACGCAGAACTACGAACCGGGCACCCGCAAGGCGCTGCTGGCGCTGCCGCACCTGTACGGCGACGTCGAGGTGCTGGCGCGCGCGAAAGAAGCGCTGCCGCCGCTGCCGGGTATCACCCGCGCGCTGGGCGAACTGGCTGCGCTTGCGGCGTGCGCCATCGGCCGCGCCGAGGTCGCGATCGACCTGGCCGACCTGCGCGGCTACCAGTACGAAAGCGGCGCCATGTTCGCGCTCTACGTGCCGGGCCTGCCGAACGCGGTGGCGCGCGGCGGCCGCTACGACCACGTCGGCGAAGCTTTTGGGCGGGCGCGTCCCGCCACCGGCTTCTCGCTCGACCTGCGCGAACTGGCGCGGCTGCTGCCGACCGCCGAGCGCAAGCATTCCATCCGCGCACCCTGGGGCAATGCCCCGGAGCTGCGCGAAAAAATCGCTGACCTGCGCAAGGCAGGCGAAGTCGTGATCCAGAGCATGCCGGGTCACGACAATGTTCAGGACGAGTTCGAGTGCGACCGCGTGCTCGTCCTCGAAAACGGAAATTGGATTCTCAAAAACTTAGGTTAAGTGATGTCAAATACTAACGTGGCAAAGAACGTCGTTGTCATCGGCACCCAGTGGGGCGATGAGGGCAAGGGTAAGATCGTCGATTGGCTGACCGACCATGCGGCCGGCGTCGTCCGTTTCCAGGGCGGCCATAACGCGGGCCACACGCTCGTGATCAAGGGCCAGAAGACCGCGCTGCAGCTGATCCCGTCGGGCATCATGCGCGAAGGCGTTGCCTGCTACATCGGCAACGGCGTCGTGGTCTCGGTGCCGGACGTCCTGCGCGAGATCGACAAGCTGGCCGCGGCCGGCGTCGAAGTCGTGTCGCGCCTGATGATCTCGGAAGCCTGCCCGGTCATCCTGCCTTACCACGTCGCCATCGACAAGGCACGCGAAGCCAAGCGCGGCGAGAACAAGATCGGCACCACCGGCAAGGGCATCGGCCCGGCCTATGAAGACAAGGTCGCGCGCCGCGCCATCCGCATCGCCGACATGCTCAACGAAGAGCGTTTCGCCGAGAAGCTTAAAGAGAACCTCGATTACCACAACTTCGTGCTGACCAACTACCTGGGCGCCGAAGCAGTGGACTTCCAGCAGACCTTCGACGACGCGATGGCCCTGGTACCGCGCCTGCGCCCGATGGTCGGCGACGTCTCGTCGGCACTGTACGCGGCGCACAAGGCCGGCGGCAGCCTGCTGTTCGAAGGCGCGCAAGGTTCCTTGCTCGACGTCGACCACGGCACTTATCCGTTCGTGACTTCGTCGAACTGCGTGGCCGGTAACGCCGCCGCCGGCGCCGGCGTCGGTCCGGGCATGCTGCACTACATCATGGGCATCACCAAGGCCTACACCACCCGCGTCGGTTCGGGCCCGTTCCCGGCCGAACTGCCGACCGACGCAGGCGTTGGCGAGCACCTGTCGCGCGTCGGCCATGAATTCGGCACCGTGACCGGCCGCGCCCGCCGCTGCGGCTGGTTCGACGCCGCGCTGCTGCGCCGCTCGGTCCAGATCAACGGCGTGTCGGGCATGTGCCTGACCAAGCTGGACGTGCTGGATGGCATCGAGTCCCTGAAGCTCTGCACCGGTTACAAGATCGACGGCCGCCAGGTCGACATCTTCCCGGTCGGCGCCGAAGAAGCCGCCCTGTGCGAGCCGGTCTACGAAGAAATGCCGGGCTGGACTGAATCGACTGTCGGCGCTAAATCGATGGATGAGCTGCCGGCCAACGCCCGCGCCTACATCAAGCGCATCGAAGAGCTGGTGGGCGTGCCGATCGACATGGTGTCGACCGGTCCGGACCGCGAAGAGACCATCGTGCTGCGCCATCCGTTCGCAGCTTAATATAAATAGGGGCCTCAAAAAACCGTAGCGAGCATCGCAGGCCAACAATGCAACGCTCAGTAGGTTTTTAGAGGTTCCGAGAATAGGAAAAGCCTGAAATGAACACCCCTGCATCGACCGACAAGGACCTCTGGGTTTCGTGGGACGAATACAACCGTATGGTCGAACGCCTTGCGCTGCAAGTCTATGAATCGAACTGGAAGTTCGACATGGTGTTGTGCCTCGCGCGCGGCGGCGTTCGCCCTGGCGACGTGATCTCGCGCATCTTCGACGTGCCGCTGGCGATCCTGTCGACCAGTTCCTACCGCGAAGAGTCGGGCACCAAGCAGGGCAACCTGGACATCGCCAAGTACATGACGATGACCAAGGGCCCGCTGGCCGGCCGCATCCTGCTGGTCGACGACCTGGCCGACTCCGGCGTGACCCTGCAGAAAGTGCGCGAGCACCTGCAGTCGAACTACCCGGACGTCTCGGAAGTGCGCTCGGCCGTCCTGTGGGTCAAGGGCACGTCCAGCTTCAAGCCGGACTACCACCTCGAAGACCTGCCGCACAACCCGTGGATCCACCAGCCGTTCGAAGACTACGACGGCCTGCGTCCGCACCAGCTGTCGGCGTGGATGAAGAAGTTCGAGAAGTAATCCGCAGCCCTGCCAGGCGCTGCAAGAAGCGGGGAAGTGCGCAAGCCTTCCCCGCTTTTCTTTTGTTTCTCTCGTGGTACGTCATTTTCCGCACGGACAGCACGGGGATGATGTATCTCTGCTAAGATCATCTCGTCCTGTTTTAGGGTACTCAACAATAACAGTCCTATGACCCAGAGCTTTTTCCAGACGTTCATCCTGCTGATCCTCGTCACCGACCCGTTCGGCAACGTGCCCCTGTTCGCTGCCGCCCTGAAAGACACGCCGGTCCAGCGCCGGCCGCGCATCGTCGTGCGCGAGTGCGCCATCGCCTTCCTGCTGCTGCTGGTCTTCATGTTCTTTGGCCAGCACTTCCTGGCCGCGCTGCACCTGAGCCCGGTCGCCCTGCGTATCGGCGGCGCGGTGATTCTCCTGATTATTGCGATTCGCATGATCTTCCCGCACCCGGACGGCGTGCTGGGACGCAGCGAGCATGGCGGCGAGCCCTTCATCGTCCCGCTCGCCATTCCGGCGCTGGCGGGTCCCTCGGCGCTGGCCACCGTGCTGTTGTTCAGTTCCGGTTCCCTGTCCGAGACCATGGTGCATGTGGCGGCGCTGGCGGCCGTGGCCGTGGTCTGGCTGGCGGTATTCCTCAGCGCGGAACGCCTGCAGCAGAAGCTGGGGCCGCAGGTGATGACCGCCTTCGAGCGCTTGATGGGCCTGATCCTGACCGCGATGTCGGTGGAAATGCTGCTCGGCGGTATCCGCGAATTCGTCAAGACCCTGTGAGGGGCTGCGGTGTGGTGTAAAACAAGCTAACTCTGGCAAACTTCTGCCAGGCATATTGCAGCATTCACCAAGACCACTAAACGCATGAAACAGGAACATGCCACACCCTCCGAATGGCTGCCTTTCCTGAGCGGGGGCGGGCAGATGGGGGCAATGATGCGGGCGCATGATTGGTCAACCTCGCCCTTGGGGCATCCTCGCGACTGGCCGCAGGCCTTGCGCACGACGGTCGGCCTGATGCTCAACTCCAAGTTCCCGATGTTCGTCGCCTGGGGACCGGAACTGGGCTTCCTGTACAACGATTCCTATGTGCCGACCCTGGGCGAGAAGCATCCCTCCGCGCTCGGCGCGCGCTTCCACGACGCCTGGCGCGAGATCTGGGATGACATCCATCCGCTGGTGGTGCGTGCGCTCAAGGGCGAGGCCACCTACATGGACCGGCTGCCCTTGCGCATGCACCGCCATGGCTACGACGAAGAGACCTGGTTTCGCTTTTCGTATTCGCCGGTGCGCGACGAGGACGGCAGCGTCGCCGGCATGTTCTGCGCCTGCGTGGAGACGACCCCCGAAGTGCTGGCCGAGCGCTACCGCGACGAAGAGAACCAGCGCCTCATGACGCTGTTCGAGCAGGCGCCCGGCATCATCGCCGTACTGCGCGGCCCGGACCATGTTTTCGAGATCACCAACGAATCGTATATGCAGCTGATTGGCCGCCGTGAGCTGGTCGGCAAGCCGGCGCGCGAAGCGATCCCCGAGGTCGCTGGACAAGGGTTCTTCGAGCTGCTCGACCAGGTCTTCCAGAGTGGCCAGCCCTTCGTCGGACACGCGGTGCCGCTACGGGTCCAGCGCGAGGCCAGCGCGCCGCTCGAAGAGCGCTTCATCGACTTCGTATACCAGCCGATCCGCAACGCCAGGGGCGAGGTCGCGGGCATTTTCGTCGAGGGCAGCGACGTGACCATGCGCAAGCGCGTCGAAGACGAGCTACGCGCGGCCAACCGCCAGAAGGACCAATTCCTGGCGATGCTGGCGCACGAGCTGCGCAACCCGCTGGCGCCGATCACCACCGCGGCCCAGCTGCTGCAGCGCGGCCAGCTCGACCCTGAGCGTGCACGCCAGGCCAGCGCCATCATCGCGCGCCAGGCCGAGCACATGACCGACCTGGTGAACGATTTGCTGGATGTCTCGCGAGTCACGCGTGGGCTGGTGAGCATCGAGAAGGAAGAACTGGACGTGACCGGTGTCGTTCAAGGCGCCATCGAGCAGGTGCGCCCGCTGCTGGACGCCAAGCGTCAGGAGCTGCAGGTGGAACTGTGGCACCAGCCGCTGTACGTGTCGGGCGACCGCACGCGCCTGATGCAGGTCGTCTCGAACATCCTGAACAACGCTGCCAAGTACACGCCGGCCGCCGGCAAGCTCATTCTGCGCGTGACGGCCGAAGGCGACGAAGCCGTGATCGCGGTACGCGATACAGGTCAGGGTATCGATCCACAGATGCTCCCCTATATCTTCGACCTGTTCACCCAGGCCGAGCGCACGCCGGACCGCTCGCAGGGCGGCCTGGGAATCGGCCTGGCCCTGGTCAAGAGCCTGGTCGCGCTGCATGGCGGGCGCGTTTCCGCCCATAGCGAGGGCCTGGGGCAGGGCAGCGAATTCGTGATACGCCTGCCGCTGCTGAAGGCGATTCCCGACGTCGAGACGCCGGCACAGGCCCAGGCAGTCGGCGCAGCCGTGGCCGGGCCGCTGCGCGTGCTGGTGGTAGACGACAATGCCGATGCGGCGCAGATGCTCGCCACCCTGCTCGAGGCCCACGGCCACGCGGTCAGCGTGGAATACGATGGCACTAGCGGCTTCGCACGCGCGCTGCGCGAGCGTCCCGAGGTCATGCTGCTCGATATCGGCCTGCCCGACATGGACGGCCACGAGCTGGCACGGCGCCTGCGTGCGTCGAGCGATACCGCAGGGGCGACCCTGGTCGCGCTGACCGGCTACGGCCAGAGCGAAGACCGCGAACGCGCCCGGCAAGCAGGCTTCGACCGGCACATGGTCAAGCCAGCGGATTTGTCGGAGCTGCTGCGGATACTGGCGGAAGTACGCAGCCAGCCGGCCTGATTCTTGCCGCTTGTTCGCGCAGGCACGCAGCGATTGCCAATGCCGTGGCGTCAGCGCGCCGGCGACGCGATCCCGCCCATATCACAAGCCAAAAAAAACCGCCGTACCCGCCACTGGCGGAACGGCGGCTTGAGGCCGCGAATACACATCAGGGCGATGGACTGCCCGAGCTCGCAGCCTACTTCCCGAGCATCGACACCACATTGTCCGTCCCCGGCGCCCCAAACGCCTGCTGCTTCAGGATATGCAGCTGGTCGCGCACCTGGGCCGCCTTTTCGAACTCGAGGTTCTTGGCGTGGTCCACCATGAGCTTTTCGAGGCGCTTGATCTCCTTGCTGATCTGCTTCTCGCTCATGGATTCGACCTTTGCGGTTTCCTTCGCATCCTGCGCGCCCTCGAGCATGCTGCGCTGGGCTGCATTGCTGTAGACGCCGTCGATCATCTCCTTGATCTTCTTCTTCACACCCACCGGCGTGATGCCGTTTTCCAGGTTGAAGGCAATCTGCTTGGCGCGGCGGCGTTCAGTTTCGTCGATGGCGCGGCGCATCGAATCGGTGACCTGGTCGCCGTACAGGATCGCGACGCCGTTCAGGTTACGCGCGGCGCGGCCGATGGTCTGGATCAGCGAGCGTTCGGAGCGCAGGAAGCCTTCCTTGTCGGCGTCGAGCACCGCCACCAGCGACACCTCGGGCAAATCCAGGCCCTCGCGCAGCAGGTTGATCCCGACCAGCACGTCGAAGGTACCCAGGCGCAGGTCGCGCAGGATCTCCACGCGCTCCACGGTTTCGATATCGCTGTGCAGGTAACGCACCTTGATGCCGTGGTCGCCCAGGTATTCGGTGAGCTGTTCGGCCATGCGCTTGGTGAGCGTCGTCACCAGCACGCGCTCGTCCTTGGCGATGCGGTCGTTGATCTCGCCCATCAGGTCGTCGACCTGCGAGCGGGCAGGGCGCACGAAGATCAGCGGATCAACCAGGCCGGTGGGGCGCACCACCTGCTCGACCACGTTGTCGGCCTTGCCCTTTTCGTAATCCGCAGGCGTGGCCGACACGAACACGGTCTGGCGCATCTTCTTTTCGAATTCCTCGAATTTCAATGGCCGGTTGTCCAGCGCCGACGGCAGGCGGAAGCCGAAGTCGACCAAATTGACCTTGCGCGAACGGTCGCCGTTGTACATGGCGTTGAGCTGCCCGATCATCACGTGCGACTCGTCCATGAACATCAGGGCGTCTTTCGGCAGGTAGTCGATCAACGTCGGCGGCGGCTCGCCCGGCATCGCGCCGGACAGGTGGCGCGAATAGTTCTCGATGCCCTTGGTGAAGCCGATTTCCGCCATCATCTCGAGATCAAAACGCGTGCGCTGCTCGAGGCGCTGCTCTTCGATCAGCTTGTTCTGCTGGCGGAATTCTTCGAGCCGGTCGCGCAGCTCGGCCTTGATCGACTCGACCGCCTTGAGCACCGTGCCGCGCGCCGTGACGTAGTGCGAACCCGGATAGACCGTGAAGCGCGGGATCTTCTGGCGCACGCGGCCCGTCAGCGGGTCGAACAATTGCAGGGATTCGATCTCGTCGTCGAACATCTCGACGCGGATCGCCAGTTCGGCGTGCTCCGCCGGGAAGATGTCGATGGTGTCGCCGCGCACCCGGAAGGAACCGCGCGAGAAATCCATCTCGTTGCGGGTGTACTGCATCTGGATCAGGCGCGCGATGATGTCCCGCTGCGCCACTTTGTCTTTATGGCGCAGCGTCAGGATCATCTTGTGGTATTCGTTCGGGTTACCGATACCGTAGATGGCCGACACGGTGGCCACGATGACCACGTCGCGCCGTTCCATCAGCGACTTGGTGCACGACAGGCGCATCTGCTCGATGTGCTCGTTGATCGACGAGTCCTTTTCGATGAACAGGTCGCGCTGCGGCACATAGGCTTCCGGCTGGTAGTAATCGTAGTAGGACACGAAGTATTCCACCGCGTTTTGCGGGAAGAATTCGCGGAACTCCGAATACAGCTGGGCGGCCAGGGTCTTGTTCGGGGCGAACACGATCGCCGGACGGCCTGCCTGGGCAATCACATTGGCCATCGTGTAGGTTTTACCGGAGCCCGTCACGCCGAGCAGGGTCTGGTACATCAGGCCGTCGTTGATGCCTTCGATCAGGCCGGCGATCGCGGTCGGCTGGTCGCCGGCCGGTTCGAACGGCTGGTGTAGTTTGAACGGCGATCCGGGATAAGTGATAACCGTCGGTTCCGGGGCATTTGCGATGGATAAATCAGCCATACTTTCAGACCTTTGCTAGAATGGGAGTCCGCTTGCGGCACCGCAGCATCAGTAAGACGCCGGTGCCGCTGTCTATACAATTGCTGCGAACCCACCGACAAACTCAGTTTATCACGATGACTTCTACAGCCTCCGCCAGCCTCTTCGGCGCCATTGAAATGGCACCGCGCGACCCGATCCTGGGCATTACCGAAGCATTCAACGCCGATACCAATCCGGCAAAGATCAACCTGGGAGTGGGCGTCTATTACGACGACAACGGCAAGGTGCCTTTGCTGCAGTGCGTGCAAGTGGCCGAAGCGAAGCTGATGGAGCAGAAAACCCCGCGCACCTACCTGCCTATCGAAGGGCTGGCGGCGTACGACAAGGCCGTGCAGGAGCTGGTATTTGGGGCCGGCAGCGAAGTTATTCAAGAGAAGCGCGCGATTACCGTGCAGGCGATCGGCGGCACCGGCGCGCTCAAGCTGGGCGCCGACTTCCTCAAGCGTTTCTCGCCCGGGTCCGAGGTTTACATCAGCGACCCGAGCTGGGAAAACCACCGCGCGCTGTTCGAGGGCGCCGGCTTCGTGGTCAACAACTACACGTATTACGATGCCGCCACCCATGGAGTGGACTTCGAGGGCATGCTGGCTTCGCTGAAGGCAATGCCGCGCGGTTCCATCGTCGTGCTGCACGCCTGCTGCCACAACCCGACCGGCGCCGACCTGACGCAAGGCCAGTGGGGCCAGGTCATCGACGCCGTGGCCGACCACGGCCTGGTGCCTTTCCTCGACATGGCCTACCAGGGCTTCGGCGCCGGCATTACTGAAGATGGCGCCGTGGTGGGCCGCTTTGCCGCCACCGGCCTGCCTTTCCTGGTGTCGAACTCGTTCTCGAAGTCGTTCTCGCTGTACGGCGAGCGGGTAGGCGCGCTGTCGATCGTAGCCACCAGCGGTGAAGAAGCCGGGCGTGTGCTCTCGCAGCTCAAGCGCGTGGTCCGTACCAACTACTCGAACCCGCCGACCCACGCCGCCAAGGCGGTCGCCATGGTGCTGTCCACACCGGAGCTGCGCCAGTTGTGGGAAGACGAACTGACCGGCATGCGCGTACGCATCCGCGAAATGCGCAGCGCCTTCGTCGAGAAGCTGAAAGAGAAAGCCCCTGGCCACGATTTCGAATTCGTGCGCCGACAGGTCGGCATGTTCTCGTATTCGGGCCTGACCAAGGAGCAAGTCGGCAAGCTGCGCGAGCAGTCGATCTACGCCGTGGACACCGGCCGCATCTGTGTCGCCGCGCTGAACTCGACCAACCTCGACCGTGTCGTTGACGCCGTGGCGAAAGTTCTTTAAAATCTTGGTCTTCGGAATTGATTCGTTTCGATTTCGAAGACCGGCAGGAATGCTTGTGCTGCACGCTGTGAATTTGACAGCGTGTCCTTGCAAACATATAATGCTGACATCAATTCCCTGATAGCTCAGTTGGTAGAGCGACGGACTGTTAATCCGCAGGTCCCTGGTTCGAGTCCAGGTCGGGGAGCCAGAATTCTGAAAGGCCACATCGCAAGATGTGGCCTTTTTGTTTTCATGCGAAGTTGCTCATCGGTAGTTGCTTTTCCATGCATAGAGAGTAGGCTGTCGATACCTTCTTATGGGAACTGCATAGTGAAGCATTTACCAACGAGTAAAAGTATCGCGGTCGGGGGGCAGGTGCTGCGTTTTTCCCTGTCGGGGGAGGGAAGTCCGACCATCGTCATGCTCAGCGGCGCCGGCGGCCCGCTTGAAGGCTGGTACCGGCTCTTTCCAGAACTGGACAAGCTGGGCACGGTGGTCACCTATGACCGTCCCGGCGTCGGGGCCAGCGCCCGGGCACGCGAACCGCAGCTGGGCACCACCATCATCCTGCAATTGCGCGCGCTGCTGCGCGAAATCGGCGCCAGGCCGCCTTTCCTGCTGGTCGGACATTCCTTCGGCGGGCTGCACGCCAACCTGTTCGCGCGCATCTACCCCGAGGAGACTTGCGGCGTACTCTTCCTCGAAGCCACAAGCCCGGACGACGTACTCAACATGAAGCGCTACCGTTCGCCGCTGCAGCGCGCGGTCGCCGGCCTGCTCGACCGTTTCTCGCCACCCGATCCCAACGACGAGATCAGCAACGAGCTCGAGACGGTGGCCGAGATCGCCGAGGCGCCGCCGTTCCCGGATATTCCAGTCACGGTTATCTCCGGCGGCAAGCAGCTGCCGCGCTGGATGGCGTCGCTTGACGCGCAGCACGAGCGCGTGCGCAACCAGGAAGCGCTGGCGCGCCTGTCGCCGTTGGGCGAGCGCGTGATTGCGAAGGGGAGTGCGCATTTCCCGCAGATGTCCGAGCCTTTGGTGGTGCTTGGGGCGCTGGAGAAGCTGGTGGCCCGGACGCACGTCGCGCAGGTGGTGCGCTGACTGCGGCAGGAAAACTTCCTTTTCGGAAGCGCAGGGGTTCGCGAAATCGAAAAGCGCTGCTATAATGCGGCCTCTAATCCCTGATAGCTCAGTTGGTAGAGCGACGGACTGTTAATCCGCAGGTCCCTGGTTCGAGTCCAGGTCGGGGAGCCAGAATGCAAGAGAAGGGCCCGCAGCGATGCGGGCCCTTTTTCTTTGTGGATTGTCGGAAATTTTTACACTTGGTATAAACATCCCCGGTTCAGTTCAGCTAAGTGCTTGAAAGTATTTAATCTTTCCTTGCTGGCACAGTTGTTGCTCTATTGAATGCATCAGCATCAACCCAATAACTCACCAGGGATTACCATGACCAGCACCATCAAGCAGATCGTTACCGCCGGCGCCATCCTGATGAGCGCCGTCTCGCTCCAGGCCAAGGCCGACATCACGATGACGATCACCCAGAACACCACGTTGGGCGGTGTGAACTTCGCCTTCAGCAACGGCAGCGGCACCGTCAGCGACTATGCAAGTAGTAATTTCCTGGTTGGCGAAGACGCCGCTGCACGACTGGGCTTCGCAAGCGGTTATGCTTATGACGGCAGCCTGGCGGTGCTGGCCGGAACGAACAAATTCGGTATCCAGAATATTTTCTCGTACTCGTATCCCGGCTTGCCGGGCACGAACGGCAATATCGCCCAGGGCTTCGACTTCCAGAACCGCGTGTCCCTGGCCGGCGCCCAGCTCAGCGATTTCAATGGCCTGGTGCTGAATGCCAATAGCATCGCCTGGTCGAACTTCGTGCCGGGCACCTATGTCCTGCCGAGCTACTACACCGGTTACCAGACTGAGCTGGGTAAATTCACGCTGCAGGTCGGCGCCGCCGCTGCCGCTGTGCCTGAACCAGGTTCGCTGGCCATCATCGGTCTCGGCCTCGCCGGCCTGGGCTTCGTGCGCCGCCAACAGCGCAAGGGCTGATTGCTCCCTCCGGCTTGAGCCGGAAAAGCGAAGGGCTGCGTGAGAACGCAGCCCTTTTTTTGCGGAACCCGGTCTCGCCGGGTCCATCCGTCAGCGCGTCACCGGCTTGACCCGCGCCGCCGCTTCCAGCGCACGCTGGCGCGCGGTGCCGATATCGTCAGCGGTAGCGAGCGCCACGCCCATGCGGCGGCGTGCGAACGATTCCGGTTTGCCGAACAGGCGCAGGTCGGTTCCCGGCACGCGCAGCGCGTCCGCCACGCCCTCGAAGGCGATGCCGGCGGCGTCCACCTGGCCGTAGATGACGGCGGAGGCGCCCGGCGCGCGCAGCCTCACATCCACTGGAAGGCCGAGCACCGCCTTGGCGTGCAGCTCGAATTCGCTCTGCACCTGGGTAATCATCGTCACCATGCCGGTATCGTGCGGACGCGGGCTCACTTCCGAGAACCATACGGTGTCGCCCTTGACGAAGAGTTCGACGCCGAACACGCCGCAGCCGCCCAGGTTCTCCGTCACCTTGTGCGCGATCTCTTGCGAGCGTTCCAGCGCCACAGGGCTCATCGGGTGCGGCTGCCACGATTCGACGTAGTCGCCCTGCACCTGCTTGTGGCCGATAGGTTCGCAAAATGCGGTCTCCACCGCGCCATCTGCGCCCAGCGAGCGCACGGTGAGCAGGGTGATCTCGTAGTCGAAGTCGATGAAGCCCTCGGCGATCACGCGCCCCGCATCGACCCGGCTGCCGCTGGCCGCGTGCTCCCACGCGGCCGCCACGTCGAAGTCGCCATCGAGCTTCGACTGGCCCTTGCCCGACGAAGACATCACCGGCTTGACCACGCAGGGAAAACCGACCGCGGAGCAAGCCTGCTCGAGTTCGTCCAGGCTGCTGGCGAAGCGGTAGGGCGAGGTCGGCAGGCCGAGTTCCTCGGCCGCCAGGCGGCGGATGCCTTCGCGGTTCATGGTCAGCAGCGCCGCGCGCGCGGTCGGGATGCAGGTGATGCGGCCCGCGTCTTCCAGCGCGACCAGGGTCTCGGTGGCGATGGCTTCGATTTCCGGCACTACCAGGTCGGGCTTTTCCAGCGCGATCAGGGCAGACAGCGCGGCGCCATCGGTCATGTCGATCACGTGGGCGCGGTGCGCCACCTGGTGGCCTGGCGCGTTCGGGTAGCGGTCGACCGCGATGACTTCCACGCCGAGGCGCTGCAGCGCGATGATCACTTCCTTGCCCAGTTCGCCGGAGCCGAGCAGCATGACTTTGGTGGCGGAAGGGGAGAGCGGGGTACCGAGGGTGCGTGGAATCGTCATGGAGTTGGCTTGCGTAAAAGTGGAAACGTGGGAGTCGCGACTATAGCAAAGCGGCATCCGCGGCGCTGCGCGTGGCTTGTTTTTGCACGGCACTGGTCAAAACGATGTCGGGCCGTTATAATGCGGCCTCTTTTCCCTGATAGCTCAGTTGGTAGAGCGACGGACTGTTAATCCGCAGGTCCCTGGTTCGAGTCCAGGTCGGGGAGCCAGAATTCGAAGGGCCGCATGCAAATGCGGCCCTTTTTGTTTGGCGCTTGCCGCTCAGTGGCTTATTCACCTGCCGGAAGCGCGCCGCCGTTCCGCCAGCTCGAACACCCCCATCCCCGCCACCATCGCCACCACGAACAGCAGCGGCTTGAGGCCGCCCCATGCCAGCGACACCACCGCCGGGCCGGGGCAATAACCGGCCAGGCCCCAGCCGACCCCGAACACCAGGCTGCCGACGATCATCCTGCGGTCGACCCGGCCCTTGCCCGGCAGCTGCAGCGGGCCGTTCGCGAGCGTGCGTCCTCGCCGCTTCGCGATGGCGAAGGCGGGCCCCGACACCAGCAGCGCGCCGCCCATCACGAACAGCAGCGACGGGTCCCAGTTGCCGGCCAGGTCGAGGAAGGCAAGCACCTTGGCGGGGTCGGCGAGGCCCGACATCACCAGCCCGGTTCCGAACACGAAGCCGGCGATGAGTGCAAAGACGAGCGTCATGGCGTCCCCAGTTGCAGCACGTGGCGTACGAGCCAGACGGTGGCGAAGCCGGTGGCCATGAAGGCGAGGGTGGCGGCGATCGAGCGCGGCGAGCCGCGCGACAGGCCGCAGATGCCGTGGCCGCTGGTGCAGCCGGAACCATAGCGGGTGCCGATGCCGACCAGCAGGCCAGCCGCCAGCAGTCCGGGATAGCTGGCGTCGACGTGGGCCGCGGGCAGCGGCGCGAACAGGGCCCACACGAGCGGCGCGCCCACCAGCCCGGCAAGGAAGGCGACCCGCCAGCCGGCTTCACCGGGTGAGGGGCGCAGCAGGCCGCCGACGATGCCGCTGATGCCGGCGACGCGGCCGTTCAACAGCACCAGCAGCGCGATGCCGGCGCCAATCAGCAGGCCGCCCGCCAGCGAACTCCACGGGGTGAAATGGCTCCAGTCGATCTGCATGCCGGCCTCCGGCAGAAAAGACGGCTAACGGGAGTTCTTCTTGTTCGAGGTATACGTACGAGTATAGAAGCCGGGTGGCTTGTTCGCCACCCAGTCGATGAAGCTACGGATGTCTTCCTGGCCGCGCAGCGCTTCCCAGGTGTGGTAGGCCCGCAGCAGCTCGCGCTCGGTGAGCGCCGAATGGATCTTGCGGTGGCAGATCTTGTGGATCGGGAACTGTTCCTTGCCCTTGAAGGTCCTGGGCACCAGGTGGTGGCGGTCGATGTTGACCGTGCCGAGGAGCCGGCCGCAGAGCGGGCAGGAGGCCTCGGATGGCGGGGCGGGGGCGGGCATGTCGGGCTGGCGCTTGCGCATGGGGTACAGATAGTGGCGCATGCCCGGACTTGCAAGCCGCCGCCTGTCAATACAGGCGCACGCCTCAAGATCGTCAATTGTGAATTAATTGGCTTGTAGTAGAATTAACTCTTACACTTTTGCAAGATCGTGCAGCATCTTCGACTATGACGCAATGATTGACGATCGTCCCGACTGCTCCATCCTTCTCATCGACGATGAGCCCTTCGCGCAAGACATCATCGCTCACGGGCTGAAGGGCTGCGTCAGGCATTCCCTCTGCTATGAGTCCAGTGCCGCGCGCGCGGTCGAGGTGGCGCGGGCAGTAGCCGCCACCGTCGTGCTGGTCGACCTGCGCATGCCCGGCCTGGACGGCTTCGAGGTCACCGCCCTGCTGCGCGCCCATCCCGATACCGAAGACGTGCCGGTCATCGTGCTGTCTTCCGAAGACAACCCCGAGATCAAGGCGCGGGCGTTTGCCGCGGGCGCCAACGATTACCTGGTCAAGTGGCCCGATCCGCGCGAACTGGTGGCGCGGGTGCGCTACCACAGCGGGGCCTGCATCGCGCGGCGCGAGCGCGATGCCGCCTTTGCCTCGCTGCGCGTGAGCCAGGAACAGCTCGCCGCGAGCCAGTCGGCGCTGCACCAGGCCCAGAAGATGGAAGCGATCGGCCAGCTGACCGGCGGGGTCGCCCACGATTTCAACAACGTCCTGCAGATCATCGGCGGCAACCTGCAGCTGCTGAAACTGGTGGGGAACCTGAACGACAGCGCCCGGGCGCGGGTCGACATGGCGCTTACCGGTGTCGAGCGCGGCGCCAAGCTGGCCGCGCACCTGCTGGCCTTCGCGCGGCGCCAGCCGCTGCAGTCGGTGGTGGTCGATCCCGGCCACCTGCTGCGCGACATGGACGACATGATGCGCCGCGTGCTGGGGCCGAGTGCGCAGGTCTTCACCGAGATCGAGCCGGGACTGGGCAGCACCACGGTCGATCCGGACCAGCTCAATAACGTCTTGCTGAACCTGGCCATCAATGCGCGCGACGCCATGGGAGGCAACGGCACCCTGAAGATCCGCGCCGCCAACGTCGACGCCAGCACGGGCGCCAGCGCCACCTTGCCGCCGGAAGTCACGCAGGGCGACTACGTCATGATCGAAGTGGCCGATACCGGCAAGGGCATGCCCCAGGAAGTGCTGCTGCGCGCCTTCGAACCCTTCTTCACCACCAAGCCAACCGGGCAGGGCACGGGCCTGGGCCTGTCGATGGCCTATGGTTTCGTCAAGCAGTCGGGCGGCGAGATCGTGCTGCGCAGCGAGATCGGGCAGGGCACCAGCGTGCGCATCTACCTGCCGCGCAGCGATGCGGCGCCGACCGTGCTCGAGCCGATACACAGCCTGCCGCTGGCGGGCGGCCTGGAAACCATCCTGGTGGTGGGGGACGAAGACGCCGTGCGCGATTCCACCTCAGCGATCCTGTCGGCATTGGGCTACGAAGTGCTGGAAGCGCCGGATGCGGCGGTGGCGATCGACATCATTGAGAGCGGCCGCCACGTCGACCTGGTGTTTTCCGATGTGATCATGCCCGGCCCCGTGACGAGCCTGCAGCTGGGCGAGGTGGTGCGCAAGCGGCTGCCGCAAGCCAAGCTGCTGTATACATCGGGCTATGCCGAAGGCCTGCTGTCGCACGAAGGCAAGGTGGACGCCTCGGTCCACCTGCTGCAAAAACCCTACCATCCGGACGCGCTCAGCGCGCGCATCCGCCACCTGCTGCGTAGCCCACGCCATCCGCGCGCCGCCGCTACTGGTGACAAATCAGCCGGCCGGGCTCACTTGGGTTTGATGTAGCGGCGCGAACCCGGCGGCGGTTCGTTCAGGACTGCCCAGAAAACCCCGAGGTCGGCGATTGCGCGCACGAATTCCGTGAAGTCAACCGGCTTGACCACGTAGGCATTCGCGCCGAGTTCGTAGCTGCGCACGACGTCCTGCTCCTCCTTCGACGACGTCAGCATCACGACGGGGACGCTCCTGAGCGCCTCGCTGGTGCGGATATTCTTCAATACCTCGAGCCCGTCGACCTTTGGCAGTTTCAGGTCGAGCAGGATAACGGCCGGGTTGCCGACCGTACGCTCGGCGTATTCGCCGCCCCGGTGAAGGTAATCGAGCGCCTCGGCGCCATCGCGTACGATCACGACTTCATTGGCGAGCTGGCTTTTCGACAACGCGATCAGCGTCAGTTCCAGGTCGTGCGGATTGTCTTCCACCAGCAGGATGGGCTTGAGCATGGTTTGCCTCAGATAGGATGTTTCGGGATACTGAACGAGAAGGTTGCTCCTTCTCCCTGCGCCGAGGTGGCCCAGACGCGGCCGTTGTGGCGTTCCACGATGCGGCGTACGTTGGCCAGGCCGATGCCGGTGCCCTCGAAGTCCTCCATCCGGTGCAGGCGCTGGAATACGCCGAACAGCTTGTGCACGTAATCCATGTTGAATCCGGCGCCATTGTCGGCAATGTGGAAGACGCGCTCGCCTGCGCTATCTTCCGACGAGATGGTAATGATCGCAGGATCGCGCTGGCTGGTAAACTTCACCGCGTTCGACAGCAGGTTGAGCACGGCGAGGTGCAGGAAGGTCGGGTCGGCCCGTACGGTGGGCAGCCGTTCGATGTGCCACTCCACGTTGCGCTCGCCCATGTCGGTGCCGAGCTTGTCGATGCAGGCCGATACCAGGTCATTCATATCCACCGCCGTCGGGCGCAGCGCCGCGCGGCCCATCTGCGAGAACGACAGCAGGTCGTCGACCAGCTTGCCGGCGAGGCGCGCCGATTCCTTGATATTCCTCAGGAAGCGTTGGCGGCGCTCCGGGTCGTCTGCGCCAGCCGATTCGATCAGGAGGTCGGAAAATCCCACGATGTGGCGCAGTGGCGCGCGCAGGTCGTGCGACACCGAGTACGAAAAGGCCTCGAGTTCCTTGTTGGCGCGGCCGAGTTCCTCGGCCAGTTCGGCCATCTGTTCGGCACGCTCCAGCGCGATGCCGAGCAGCGCGGTGCGGAACTCGACAGTCAGCTCGATTTCGGCGGCATGCCACGGCAGGCTGCGCCCGTGGATGGTTTCGCGCCAGGCGTCGAAGCTCAGGCGCGGAGCCAGCTGCGCCGGCGCATCGGCGGCGACGTGCTTTTCATAAGGGTTGCCGGCCCATTCGAGGGTCTTGACGACCTCCGGACGGAACCACAGCAGGTAGTGCCGGTGGATGCGGGAGATGGGCAGGGCCAGCAGGCCGCTGGCATTGCGCACCATGGCCGCCGCAGGCGGATACACGTCCATCAGGTGGTCGGTGTGGAACAGTTCGCAATGGCCCTGCACCGCGAGCCAGCCGGCCAGCGCGCGGATCGCCTGCTCATCCGGTGTGTCGCCGTAGGCCAGCACGCGCTCGTCCATGACGATCGCTACGCCGCCGGCCCGGCCGAAGCGTAGCAGCTCGGGAAACACGCCGCTCATGTTTTCCAGAAAATCCCCGCCCTTGGTGAGTCGCCCGAGCATCTCCACCATGATGCGGCGCACTTCAAGGCGGAACTGCAGTTCGGTGGCGTCCTCGCGCGATTCAATGCACAGGGCCAGGATTTGTCCCAGTTGTTCGCAGGTCGTGCGCTTCTCGACGGACACCGGGCGCGGCGTTCCGTTATGACAGGAAACCATGCCCCATAACCGGCCCTTGACGATCAGCGACACCGACATCGAAGCCAGTGTCCCCATGTTGCGCATGTACTGCAGGTGTACCGGGGAGACGCTGCGCAGCGCCGCGAACGACAGGTCGTTCGGAGCGCCGGTCAGGGGATTCAGGCCGGGAACCAGGGGCGCCGGGGAGTAGTTCGCGTCCTGGATCACGCGAATAGGCGACAACGTGTAGAGGGCGCGCGCCTGCGCCGGAATGTCGGTGGCGGGGAAGTGCTGCCCCAGGTAGGAGTCGTAACCAGCCTCTTTCGACTCGGCCAGGACGTGCCCATGTCCGTCGGGATCGAACTGGTAGACCATCACGCGGCCGTAGCCGGTGACTGCACGAATATGGTGCGCCGCGAGTTCGGACAGCGCGCTGATCGACAGCGACTGGTTCACCTTCAGCAGGAAATCGCCGACCAGCGGATACAGCTGGCGGAAGTCGGCCGCGTGCGGGCGGTCCACGCGTTCGAATTCGAGGATGACAAGGCTGTCCCAGGCATGGGCGAGGACGTCGAAGTGCGCGCCGTTGGCGGCGCTGACGATGCCCAGGTAAGCCGGGCGCGAGGCCAGCTCGCCCGCACCGATCTCGGCCGCGAGGCGCGCCGCGGCGACCTCCCCCACGACATCCGCCAGCGGCCGGCCGGGCGCCTCTTGCGCCGGCATGCCGGTCCAGTCGCCGAGGTTGGCGCTGGCCTGCAGCACGTGCAGGCCGTGCGACAGCGTCAGCAGGAAGCCATGCGGCTGGATGCTGCCCGGGATGCGGATCGGTTCGTCCGCGCATTCGATGATGTCGAGGGTGTCGGGGGAAGCCTGGGTCATGTGTCAACAGAAAGTGGCAGTAAGCTACAACCCGGAATTGTAACGTCAAATCCGGCAAATCTAGCGGTGTTATAGCGTTTTGTCACATTTAAACGGGCGATGCGAGCTATGCGTGCAGCCTGATATCGCTGAGCAACGATATGATACGTTTTTTGCCGAACTAGACTACGGAAGCGCCCAGGCACATGAACACGCATCATCCCGCCAAGCCCACCCTAACCGACGAGCAACGGTTCCAATACCTGATCGCCGGCATCAGCGATTACGCCATCTACATGCTCGACCCGGCCGGCCACGTCAACAGCTGGAATGCCGGCGCCCAGCGCTTCAAGGGCTACAAGCCGCACGAGATCCTCAACGAGCATTTCTCGCGCTTCTATACGCCGGAAGACCGCGCCAGCGGCCTGCCGGCGCGCGCACTGGCGCAGGCCCTCCAGCAGGGCAAGTACGAAGCCGAGGGCTGGCGCGTGCGCAAGGACGGTACCCGCTTCTGGGCCCACGTGGTCATCGACCCGATTTACGACGAGCACCAGGACCTGCTGGGCTACGCCAAGATCACGCGCGACGTCACCCAGCGCAAGCTGGCCGAGGATGCACTGCGCGAGAGCGAACAGCGCTTCCGCCTGCTGGTGCAGGGGGTCACCGACTATGCGATCTATATGCTCTCGCCCGAAGGCATAGTCTCGAACTGGAACGTCGGGGCCGAGCGCATCAAGGGCTACAGCTACGACGAAGCCGTGGGCAGCCATTTCTCGCGCTTCTATACGGACGAAGACCGCGAGGCCGGCATGCCGGTGCGGGCGCTGGCGACGGCAGGCAGGGAAGGGCGCTACGAATCGGAAGGCTGGCGCGTGCGCAAGGACGGCACCCGCTTCTGGGCCCACGTCATCATCGACGCCATCCACGGCGACGACGGCCAGCTGGTTGGCTTCGCCAAGATCACGCGCGACCTGACCGAGAAGAAGCTGGCGGCGGAGGCGCTGGAACAGGCGCAGCTCGCGCTGTTCCAGTCGCAGAAGATGGAGTCGATCGGCCAGCTCACCGGCGGCATCGCGCACGACTTCAACAACCTGCTGTCGGTGCTGGCCAGCGGCCTGGAAGTGTTGGGCATGAGCCGCCAGAACGGCGCCGACACCAAGACCCTCGACAGCATGCGGCGCGCGATCGACCGCGGCGCCACCCTGACCCAGCAGCTGCTGGCCTTCGCGCGCCAGCAGCCGCTGCAGCCGGAAACGCGCAGCATCAACCGCATCATCACCGGTTTCGAATCGGTGCTGCGCCGCGCCGGGCGTTCGGGCATGGAGTTCGAACTGAACCTCGATCCGCAGGCCGGCAGCGCGGTGGTGGATGCCGCCCGCTTCGAATCGGCGCTGCTCAACCTGGTGGTGAATGCGCGCGACGCCATGCCCGAGGGCGGCCTGCTGAGCATGGACACCGCGCCGGTCACCCTGTGCGAAGGCGAGGTGCCGGGACTGGCTCCGGGGCAGTATGTGTGCGTATCGGTGACCGACACCGGCACCGGGATGTCGCCCGAAACCGTGCAGCGCGCCTTCGAGCCCTTCTACACGACCAAGGGAATGGGCAAGGGCACCGGCCTCGGGCTGTCGCAGGTGTACGGCTTCATCAAGCAGTCGGGCGGCGAGGTGGTCATCGACAGCCTCGAAGGCCGCGGCACCTCGATTTCGATCTACCTGCCGGCTGTCACCTCGGCGGAGCGCGAGCCGGCGGCCCACGGCGATTCCGAGACCGTCCTGATCGTCGAGGACGAAACGGATTTGCTGGACGTCGCCTCGGCGCTGTTCATGAGCATGGGCTACGAGGTGATGACCGCGTCCAACGGCCAGGATGCGATCAACCTGCTGGCCAGCCGCGACGTGGATATCCTGTTCACCGACATCGTCATGCCGGGCGGCCCGAACGGCATCGAGCTGGCCGAGTACACCCGCGAGAACTACCCGGAGGTCAAGGTGATGCTGGCCTCTGGCTATCCACAGCCGGCGCTCAAGCTGGACCAGCACAAGCTGGGGGATTTTATGTTTGTGAGCAAGCCGTATCGGCTGTCGGACCTGGCGCGGAGTTTGCGGAGCGTGCACTGACCAGGGTTGCACTGTTGCGACGCGTCCGGCGCCTGACCGCGTGGGCAGAATCTGCCCACCCTACGCGGTGCGGCTGTTCGTAGGGCGGGCGTCCGTAATTTTGGGCAGTGCCCGAAATTACGGACGCCCGCGCGTTCAACTATCGCCCGATCTGCCACGTTATAGTCCAAAAATGATATCGCTCACCCGCTCATACAGCGGATTCGCCGACGGCCCTTGATTCGGCCAGTTGAGGATATCGAAGTGGTCGTACCCCTTGTAATTCCCCAAAAAATTCCAGCTCCCCTTCACTGACCGCCCGTCGTAATCGCGCACCGGATGCCCCGCGGGCGCCCGCATGCTCACCGTATTCACCACGCCGTCGTTCGCGAACCACTCGCTGTCGACCCGCACCCGCCTCGGCGCCGCCTGGGTATAGCCGCCCAGGCCCTGCTGGAAGCTTGATGGCACGATCCATTCGCCGGCCGTGGCCTTGAAGACGGGGATCATGTCCCGGCGCGGATACTGGTTCGAGACCGCCTGCACCGGCGCCACCACGCGGTCGGTGCCATTGCAGCACCAGCTGCCCGCTTCGGTCGCCACCGTGCCCACCGAGTAGTAAAAGACATGCGGCGAAGTGCGCGCCCACAGGTTGAAGCCGCGCGCACCGTCGGGCGACAGTTCCCACTGCGCCCAGCGGTGCTGCAAGGCCTCGTGCAGCGGCGTGCGCAGCGGCGGTGCGATGCTCATCACCGCATCGGCATAGGTGGTGCCGTTGTGCGGCGCCGAGATCGTCGTCACGCTGCGCACCCAACCCGTTTTCCCTCCCGCGAACAAGGTGTGGCCGCCTTCGTCCTCGGGCGAGCCATGTTCCAGCAATTCGACCAGCGCGCGGATCGTGGTACCACCCTGGCTGTGGCCGACCAGGTGGATCGGGTGGCGGGCGTCCCAGGCCGGGTAGAGCGCGAGCGGGTAGTCCTGCGGGTTGTTCTTCGGGTCTGCGGCCCAGCATTTTCCGGCCGGGGTCTGCTGCTGGCCGGGAGTGCCGTACCTGCGCACGTGGGCTGCGCCATAGTCGACGCAGCCGCCCTTGATCTGGGCGTACAGGTCGGCCGCGCGGTCCCAGTTCGAACTCACTGGGCCGACCACCGCCGCGAACACCGTGCGCGGACCTCGGTAGACCTGCATGTGCGAGGCGATGTCGCCATAGCCGCCCCAGTAGTTGAAGCCGCTGTGCTCGAAGGTGTCGGGGCCGAAGCCGAGGAAGCCGTGGACCAGGATGACGGGGTAGTTGTTCGTTGCCGCCGCCGGCACGCTGGCGCCGAGCGCGGCCAGTGCGAGCAGGGCGTGAACGATACGGGGCATGCGAATCTCCGGAGTTGGCGTAATGTCCATTGTCCGGTCTGGGGGCAGGTAGCGGTTTGCGCTTGATCGTTAACGCTGCTGCCCTTCGTAGGGTGGGCGGCTTCGCCGCCCGCGCGTTCAACGCATGTCAACAAATCACGGCGCGTATTAGGCTAGGTGATCTGAACGCGCGGGCGGGAAGACCCGCCCACCCTACAGCACCTAATTGGTCGCCTTGTTGCTACCGATCGAGGTGCTCGGAGCCGAAGTCGCCGCATCCAGCTTCGGCGCCGGCGTAGCCGATGCCGTCACCGCTGCTTCCGCAGCCTGGTCGAGATCCCCATTCCACACAACGTAGTCGTCGATCGAATACAGGCGGCATGGTTCGGTGCTCTTGGCGCTGCAGGTGGCCAGTGCGCGGCCGTCCGGGTCTTCGCCTTCTTCGGCCCAGGTCCAGGCGCCGCTCGGCGACACCGCAAAGGCGCGCGGCGTCATCTTGCCCAGGTATTCCTGGTAGGCGCGGCGGCCGTTCTCGGACAGGAAGGGCACGGCGTCGACGTCGTCGACCTTGGCGAACCCGGTACGGGCCGGGGTAGGGGGCGGCGGCACCTCGTGCAGCACCTTGGTCGGCATGCCGACCTGCTGCAGGAAGTTCATCGTATCGGCCAACCAGATCTTCTCGCCGTCGCGGCTGGCCAGCATGCCGTGCGAGTCGCGCTTGAAGGCCGGGAACTCGACCAGGCGCCCGCGTCCGCCGGCCCCTTCGAAGGCTTCGTGCATGCGCTGGGCCAGCTCGGGGCCGAACAGCGAATCGTTCTGGCCATACATCCACAGGGTCGGCACGGTCGCCTTGGACCCGTAGTCGGCAAAAGCCGCCACCAGCGCGGAACGCCAGGCGCACCGGTCGCTGTCGTCGCGCAGGCCGCCGGCAAAGTTGATCAGGCCGCGCACGCCCTGCAGCTCGCGGGTGCCGAGGGCGATCGTCGCCAGGCCGCCGTAGGACTGGCCGGCGACCACGATGCGCTCCACGTCGACCCAGGGCTGCTGGCGCGCGTAGGCCAGGGTGGCGGCGATGTCGTCGGCCTGGGCATAGCCGTTGGCGGTCATGTTGCAGCCGTGGTCGCGGTAGCGGCCGGTGGAATTGGCGAAGCCCTGGCGCATCGGCACCATCACCGCATAGCCGCGTTTCACGAAGGCCGTGGCCATGTGATAGAAGCGGTCGCGCGGCTGCATGCCCGGGCGGCCGGGATCCTTGCCGTGGTTGATGATAATGAGCGGGAAGGGGCCCGGACCATTGGGCTGGAACACCGTGGTCTCGAGCATGGCGCGATGTTGCGCGCCGGCCGGCACCTGGACGATGTGCTCGTTCATCCTGTGGTCAAGTTGCAACTCCTGCTGCACGGCGATACCGGGAAGCATGGCCAGCGCGAGCAGCGCGGCGGCGGTGAAGTTGCGAAGCGTGAGGCGTGGGTGCATGGTGACTCTGTCTCGACTGCGTGCGAATGAACATGCGATCCGGAATAATTTCCACAAGGCATAAGTTGATTCTAGGTAGGCAGAGAGAGCAGAGCAATATCCGTTTAGCCAACTCTTGAGCTAAATTTTTGTGGCGTGCAAAGATGACCACGCCCGGCAAGGGCCGGTGTGGCTTTCCGGGAACGGTTATGATGCGAACCTGTCAAGAAGAGGGGACATGATCGGATGAGCAAGCACGCGCCGCCTGAAGCCGGCACCAGGCGCCAGCGCTGCGCCACCTGCCTGCGGGCGCAATCGGCCTGCATCTGCCGCTGGATCACGCCGGTCGTGGCGCGGGCGGCGCTGCTGGTGCTGCAACATCCGCTGGAAGTGGCGAACGCGAAGAACAGCGCGCGCCTGCTGCACCTGAGCGTGACGGGAAGCGTGCTGGCGGTGGGCGAGGCTTTCGACCAGGCGGAACTGGAGGCGCTGCTGCATGCGGATGGACGGGTGCCGGTGCTGCTGTATCCGGAGACGCCGGACGACGCCAACCTGCCGGCAGCGCCGCCGTTCGCCCCAAGCGATGCGGACCGGATGCGGCTGGTGGTGCTGGATGCGACCTGGCGCAAGAGCCGCAAGATGCTCTACCTGAACCAGGCCTTGCAGCGTTTGCCGCGGCTTTCGCTGGTGGACGTGGCGCCGTCGAATTACCGTATTCGCAAGGCGCATGCGCCGCACCAGTTGTCGTCGCTGGAAGCGGCTGCCCTGGCGCTGGCGCAGCTGGAAGGCGACGACGGCCCGGTCCAGCCGCTGCTCGATGCCTTCGCGGGCTTCGTGGAGCAGCAGGCGGCGTATGTGCCGGATCCACATCACGGCGCACGCTCTGCTTGAATTTCGTGCGGGTCAGGCGTAACATACTGTATAAATATACAGTATGGAGCCGACGTGCCCAAGCGCCCACCGCCACCAATCGACCGCCAGCCCGTGGACGAGCAGCCCATGCTCGGCCCGCGTCCGCTCGCGGCGCACAAGGGGCGGGGCGCCGTGTCGAACATGCAGGGCCGGTACGAGGTCAATGGCCGTGAAGAATTCGACGACGGCTGGGAGCGCGACGAAGACGGTCCCACCGTCTTCCGCACCGTCGTCACCGACGAACACGCCAAGACCATTCTGTCGCGCAATGCCTCGCCGGACATCCCGTTCAAGGTCTCGCTCAATCCCTACCGGGGCTGCGAGCACGGTTGCATCTATTGCTTTGCCCGTCCGACGCACAGCTACCTCGGCCTGTCGCCCGGGCTCGATTTCGAAACCCGCCTGTTCGCCAAGGTGAACGCGGCCGAGTTGCTGCGGCGCGAGCTGGCCAAGCCGGGCTATGTGCCAGAGCACATTGCCCTCGGCGTCAACACCGACGCCTACCAGCCCTGCGAGCGCGAGCTGCGCCTGACGCGCCAGGTGCTCGAAGTGCTGAGCGAGTGCCAGCATCCGGTCGGGCTCATCACCAAGTCCGCGCTGATCGAGCGCGACATCGACCTGATCGCGCCGATGGCCGCGCGCGGGCAGGCCTGTGCCGCCATTACCCTCACCACGCTCGACCCGCAGATCGCCCGCACGCTGGAGCCGCGCGCGGCGGCGCCGGCACGGCGCCTGCGCGCCATCCGCACCCTCACCGAGGCGGGCATTCCTGTCAGCGTGAGTGTGGCGCCGATCATCCCTTTCGTCACCGAGCCGGAAATCGAAAAGATCCTGGAGGCGGCGCGCGATGCAGGTGCGGTCGGCGCGCATTATGTGGTGCTACGGCTGCCAAACGAAGTGAACCCGCTGTTCCAGGAATGGCTGCAAGCCCATTTCCCCGACCGGGCCCAGCGCGTGATGAACCGCGTGCGCGACCTGCGCGGCGGGAAGGACTACGACAGCGATTTCGGCAAGCGGATGCATGGCGAGGGCATTTGGGCCGACCTGATCCGCCAGCGCTTTACCAAGGCGGTAGAGCGGCTGGGGATGGGGGAGTTTCGCGGGCGGTTCGGCAGGCTGGATGGCTCGCAGTTCCGCAAGCCGCTGGTGGTGCCGGCGGCGCTGCGAAAGCAGAACGCGAACGGGGCGGGGCAGCTGGATTTGTTCTAGGGGATAGTTCGGGCCAGTGGGCTGAACTACGAACGGCCCCGCGTCCAACTCCGGTGGGATCTGTCACTGTGCATCGGTGATTTGAACGCGCGGCCGGCGAAGCCGGCCACCCTGGATTTCATGCAAACTGAACAGCGTAGTCCGGCTGGTCTCTTATTTCTTCTTCTGGATCTTGTTGTGGGTGTCGTTCACGCCCATCAACGCAGCCGAGCTATAGAACTGGTGGTATTCGGCCACCATTTCGCCGCTGACGATGACCGGATCGGCATCCACATAGGTCTTGGCCTGTGGGATGTCGGAGGTTGCCAGGATGAAGATGCCGCGGCGGCCTTCCTTGCCGTCCAGGGGGCCGGCGACGGCAAGCTTCTTCTCTGCCGCGAGCTTGTTGATGTTCGCGAAGTGACCTTCGAACATCTTCGCGCGCTCGGCCTTGTCGGTGACCTTGTTCGGTCCGGTCTTGAGGATCACGAGCACATAGCTGCGCATGCCCTGGTCATCGCCGCCAAGCGACTTGGCCAGCTCGGCATCGTATTGCGACTGCACCGCCGCTTCGGCAGGCTTGCTCTGTGCGGCCACCGGCTGCATCGCAGCCAGCATCAATCCACACAACACCATCAGCATTTTCTTCGACATTCCCTGTTCTCCTGTTATGGCGCGTGGCTGGCACGCGCGTGTTATCGGAACAGGCTGCGGGTGGGCAACCTGTCGCGTCCACGATTCTAGCGGACTTCGCTGCGCCACCCCGACGGAATCACTGGTCAAACCGCAACCGTCACAACGCAGCCTTCACACCCACAGCCGGTAAATCCAGAACGATTCGTCCTCGATAAAACGGTCGGCGAACTCGGTCGGCGAAAAGCCGCAGATCTCCCGGGTCACGCGGCTGAAATGGGCCTGGTCGGAAAAGCCCTCGTCCAGCGCCAGCGTCGCCCATTCGAAGGGCTGGCCGCTTTCATAGCGTTCGCGGGCGGCGAAGAAGGCGCCTTCGGTGCGCGTCAGCGCCTGCCACTGGCGCAGCGAGCGTCCGCTGAAGGACTTGATGCGCCGCTCGACCTGGCGCGTGCTGTAGATGTTGCGCCACTCGTGGGCTTGCCAGGCCAGGTGTTCGACCCAATGCCGCCCGATCTGGCGCAGCGTCGGCCGGCTGGAGCTTCGGCCCTGCACGCTGCGCCAGCGGTCGCCAAGGTGTTGTTCCAGCACGCGCATGGCCGCGGCATCGCCAGCGGCATCCAGCAGGGCATCGAAGCAGGGCAGCCAGTGCGCATCCACGACATCCATCGCCGGCACGAAGCGGTCCTGCACGGCAGCGAGGTCGATCCCGAACAGCGCCTTGGCCACGTCCGGCAGGAAGCAGGCCATGTAGCCGCGGCCGCTCGCCGGCGTCCAGGTGGTCAGCGGGCGCGATTGGCTGCCCGAAATCATCACGCGCGCGCCGAATGGGCGCCAGCCGCACTGCGGGTCGACCAGGCCGGCATCGAGGCCCTGGTACCAGGACAGCGTCACCAGGGGCGAGGCAGGAAAATGCGACAGCCGCTGGGCATCGGTCAAGGTGAGATGCGCCGTGTCGCGGCTGACCAGTACCAGCATCGCGCCCTGCAATGCAGGCGGTGCGAGGTAGAGCCGGTCGTGCGCGGGCCGACCCTCGGTGCATAGGCGCGGCGCGCGCGCCAGCGGGTGGGGGCAGGGCAGCAATCTAGCGTCGCAGTCGGGGGCCATGGCCTGGAAGTATAGGCATGCCCACGAAGCCTGTCGATGTCGTTTGCATTCAAGACGCAACGGGCGAAGCGGTGAAAAATGGATGCCATGAACACGCCATCTCCTGCCCAATGTCCTTTCCGTGCCGGTGGCCAGCCGCCGGCGCCCGTCCGTCACCCTGTCGGCGCCTGGCCGCCCGGGCCGCCATCCGGGCTGACCGGCTGGAGCCTGCTGGCCCGCATGGCGCGCGACCTGCCCGCCGCCCTCGCTCGCTGGCGCCAGGACTATGGCGACCTGGTGCACCTGCGCATGTGGCCGGAACACCAGCTCGTCGTGGCCGATCCGCAGCTGGTGCGCGAGCTGCTGGTGACCCACCATGAAGCCTTGATTCGTTGGGAACGGGGCATCGGCATCTTCTCCTACCTGCAGGGCAACAGCGTCCTGATCGCGGAAGCGCCGCAGTGGGCCGCAAAACGCCACGCCCTGCAGCCGGCGTTTGCGCCGAAAGCAGTCAAGGCCTTCGTGCCGACGATCGCGGCCGCGGCCGGGAAGGCGATGGAAGCCTGGCAAGCCGCCGCAGCCGTACCGATCGAGAGCCACCTGACTGCGCTGACGATGGACGTCATCATGCGCATGATGTTCTCGAGCGAGATCGGCGATGAGGCGCGCAGCATGGAGGCCGCCGTGCACGCGGCCCTGGTCGAGGGCAATGCCGAGATGTTCTGGCCGGCCAGCTGGCCCGACTGGATGCCGTGGAAGCGCCGCAAGCGCAAGGTGCGCGCCCAGCTCACAGGCTTGGTCGAGCGACAGGTGCAGTCGCGCCTGGCCTTGCCGCTTGACGCCTGGCCCGCAGACCTGCTGAGCCGCCTGCTGGAGCTGCACCGTGCAGACGGCCAGGCCTGGCCGCTGGATGCGGTGCGCGACGAATGCATGACCGCTTTCCTGGCTGGCCACGAGACCACCGCGGCCAGCCTCACCTGGTGGGCCTGGTGCATGGCTTCTAACCCGGCGGCGCAGGAGGAGGCGCGCCAGGAAGTGGCGTCGGTGCTGCAGGGAAGGACACCCGGCGACGAGGACCTGCCCGCGCTGGGCTATCTGGCCCAAACCCTGGACGAGACCATGCGCCTGTATCCGGCCGCGCCGGTGCTGATGAGCCGGCGCTCGACGCGCGAGATTACGCTTGGCGGCTGGACCGTCCCGACGGGCACGATGTTCATGATCCCGGTTTTCCTGATGCACCAGGACCCGCGCTGGTTCCCGGAGCCGCAGGCCTTCCGCCCCGGGCGTTTCGCCGCGGACGCACCCGCGATTCCACGCGGCGCCTTCATGCCCTTCGGGACCGGCCCGCGCGTCTGCCTGGGCCAGCACCTGGCGCTGATGGAGATGACTGTGGTCGCGGCCATGCTGCTGCAGCGTTTCGTGCTGTCGGTTCCCGCTGGGCAGGCGGCGCCGCAACCGGTGCTGAACATCTCAATGCGGCCGGGCACGCCCTTGTGCCTCGCGCTCGCGTCCAGCGCGGCGTAAGGATCAGCGCTGCGGGTCGTGGAACTCGCCGAGGTGGCGCTCGATGTCGAACACGTGCGCGTCGTGCTTGCCGAGTGCGCGCAGGGCGTGCGCGAGCGCCAAGAGGTAGTCGACGTTCGGCCCGCTGGGGCCGTGCGCCGTCGCGATCTGGCGCGCGATCTCGCGCTCGCTCGACGGGCCGAGGAAGGCCGCGTTGTCAATGGTGGCGATGTAGACGATGCCCTCAAGCGCGCCGCCATCGTCGAAGCTGATCTCGGTGGCCAGGCGCAGGTAGCCATTCTTTTCGCGGTGGTCGAGGTGGGCGAATTCCTCGGGTGTGACGAGGTAGGCCATGCCGTGGCAGGTAGCTCCCTCGTCCGGCACCAGGGTCACCACGCGGCCGGGCGCGGCCTCGGTGCCGCGGTGGTCGTGCGAGCCCTGCCAGAAACGCCGGCTCCAGCCCTTGATGCTGGCCGGCCGCCGTTCGATGAAGGGAAAGTCGGCCTTGAAGATCAGCGAACCATAGCCGAACAGCCAGACGCTGTCGTGGCTGTCGAAGCGGTCCATCCGGCGGTTGATCTCGATGGTGTTCAGGGACATCGTTGGTGTTTGCGGAAAGCGGGGCCGTTCATTGTAGCGCGTGGCTCAAGCCTGCGTTTGCCCGACAAACCCGTGCAGGAAAGCGATGAAGCTTTCAGAGGCGGGCGAGAGCGAGCGCCCCGGCCGCGTGTAGACGAAGAAGCGGCGGCTCAGCACCGGCTCCTCCAGCGGGCGCATCACCAGCCCGTACAGCGCCGCGAGCGGCTGCGCGTACGGCAGGCAGACCGTCACGCCCAGGCCGGCGCTGGCCATCGCCAGGGCCGTGGTCATGAAAGTCACTTCGTTGGCAGGCTTGACCGGGACCTCGCGCAAGGATGCGTGGACATCGTCGAGCAGGCGCTCGGTGAACTGGCCCTGCAGGGAAATCAGGGGGAAACGCGTCACGTCCTTCCAGGTCACGCGCGCCGAGGCTTCGAGTTCGTGCCCCTTCGGGAACACCAGAGCGAAAGGCATTTCGAAGAGTTCCTGCGCATCGAGCGGCGGCGCCGGCTCGCGCTCGGGGCCGATGCCAAAGTCCGCCTCGCCCGACAGCACCCGTGCGATCACGCTTTCCACCCCGGTGTCGCCCAGGCGCACTTCGATGTCGGGATTGGCCTTGCGGTAGGCGGCGATCACCCCGGGCAGCAGGGTGCAGGACAGCAGCTGGGGCGCGGCGATGCGCACGATGCCTTTTTTCAGGCGCGTGTGGTCGGCCACATTGGCCAGTGCGCCGTCGAGGTCGTCGATCATTTGGCTGAACAGCGGATAGAGCTCGCGGCCAATGTCGGTCAACACAATGCGCCGTGTGCTGCGGTCGACCACCTTGGCTTCCAGCGTTTGCTCGAGCTCCTTGATCAAACCCGACAGCGCGGACTGCGTGACGTGCATGCTTTGCGCGGCAAGCGTAAAGTTACCCGTCTTGGCCAGGGCGACGAAGGCGCGCATCTGGCGCAAGGTAGGATTCATGATGCGGCATTCATAAGATAGTCTGATAAATCAGGTGAAAAATACTGATTGAATGATAGTTCGTTTTGAATTGTAATGGCGAAATGCAATCATCCCTGAAGGAAGCGCAATGAAACTCGCCACACTCAAGACGGGCGGCCGCGACGGCACGCTGGTCGTCGTCAGCCGCGACCTGGTCACCTGCCAGGCCGTGCCCAAGATCGCCCATACGCTGCAGGCGGCGCTGGACGACTGGGACCACGCCGAGCCGCAGCTGCGCAAAATCTACGAGCGCCTGAATGCCGGCACCGCCGACAAGGCCGAGTCCTTCATCGAGGAAGAATGCCATTCGCCGCTGCCGCGCGCCTATCAGTGGTGCGACGGTTCGGCCTACATCAACCACGTCGAGCTGGTGCGCAAGGCGCGCAATGCCGAGGTGCCGGCATCCTTCTACAGCGACCCGCTGATGTACCAGGGCGGCTCGGACCGTTTCGTCGGCCCTTGCGACCCGATTGCCGTGCTGTCGGAAGACTGGGGCGTCGACCTCGAGGCCGAAGTGGCGGTAGTGACGGGCGACGTGCCGATGGGTGCGAGCGTCGAAGAAGCCGCCGGCGCGATCCGCCTGGTCATGCTGGTGAACGACGTCTCGCTGCGCAACCTGATCCCGAACGAACTGGCGAAAGGCTTCGGCTTCTACCAGTCGAAACCCGCCAGCGCCTTCTCGCCGGTCGCCGTCACCCCGGACGAGCTGGGCGAGGCCTGGGTGGATTCCAAGCTGCACCTGCCGATCCTGGTCACCCTCAACGATCAGCCGTTCGGCCGCCCGAACGCCGGCGAAGACATGACCTTCAGCTTCGCCCGCCTGGTCGCCCACGCGGCCATGACCCGCGAACTGGGTGCGGGCAGCATCATCGGCTCGGGCACGGTGTCGAACAAGCAGGGCGGCCTGCACGGTTCCAGCATCGAGAACGGCGGCGTCGGCTACTGCTGCCTGGCCGAGGTGCGCATGTACGAAACCATCGAGGGCGGCAAGCCGCAGACGCCGTTCCTGAGCTTCGGCGACACGGTGCGCATCGAGATGGTGGACGCCGGCGGCGCCAGCATCTTCGGCGCCATCGATCAGGAAGTGACTCGCTATCACCGGAAATGACAGGAGGGGGCATGAAACTCTATACCTATTTTCGCAGCTCGGCCGCGTACCGGGTGCGCATTGCGCTGAACCTGAAGGCGCTGGATTACGATGCCATTCCCGTGCACCTGGTGCGCGGCGGCGGCGAACACCTGATGGACGAATACCGCGCCGTCAACCCGAGCAGCCTGGTGCCGGCCTTCCAGGACGACGCGCTCACGCTGACGCAATCGATGGCCATCATGGAATACCTGGAAGACACCTATCCGCTGGTGCCGCTGCTGCCGAAGGACGCGATCGGCCGGGCGCGCGTGCGCGAGCTGGCGCAGATCGTCGCCTGCGACATCCATCCGCTGAATAACCTGCGCGTGCTGAACTACCTCGTGAAACACCTCGGCCAGTCCGAGGAAGCCAAGACCGACTGGTACCGGCACTGGATCATCGAAGGCTTCCGCTCGCTCGAAGCCCACCTGGCGCGCAATGCCTGCACCGGCAGCTTCTGCTACGGCGACAGCCCGACCATCGCCGATTGCTACCTGGTGCCGCAGGTGTTCAATGCGCAGCGCTTCAATGTCGACCTGACAGCCTACCCGACGATCGCGCGCATCAACAGCATGTGCGTGGACCTGCCGGCGTTCAAGGCGGCGCATCCGTCGAGGCAGGGGGATGCGGAGTAGGGGCCTTACGCGGTATTCGTGTTTTTACTTCAACGTCAAATTGGGTCCCGGCCTTCGCCGGGAATCGTAGGCGCCAGTGGCGCGTTCGACGGTCTTGAGGGTGGCGCTATGAATAGCGTTATTACATCCCCCTAGTTAGCCTAAAAACCGTCATCCCGGCGAAGGCCGGGATCCCAGTTCGTACCGCAGCCAGGAACCCGGCATCAATCAGTACCCGCCGTACAGGCGTTTGTAACAGCGAACTTAAGACCGATCCGGCTCCGACGGCGACGAAATCTCATCCAGCGCACCATCTGTATCCCCACGCGACTTGGTCGCGATATCCCCCAGCGACACGATCCCGACCAGCTGCTTCGAGTCCTGGTCGATCACCGGCACGCGGCGGATCTGCACGTCGCCCATGGTGGCCAGCACGTCTTCCACCGTCTGGTTGCTGAAGCAGGTGCGGACGTCGGTGCTCATCAAGTCTTCCACCTTGGTCTCGCCGGGCGCCTGGCCCACGGCGGTCGAGCGCACGGTGATGTCGCGGTCGGTGATCATCCCCACGAGCTTCTTTCCGTCGCACACGGGGATGGCGCCCACATTGAGTTCGTCCATCAGCTGCGCGGCGCGCTGGATGGTGTCCTGGGGCGAGATCGTTTGCACGTCGGCGGTCATTACTTCACGAATAGTCTGCATGGTGTCTCCTGGATGGTTGGTCGAAATGCCCTTGGCGGGCAGCAGGACCATCATGCCTTGAATCGCCAAAATGGGATGTTAGATTGGCCACGTAATTGACAACCTGATGCGCACATGGCCCTGCGCTACAATCCCGCCTCCCCGCCACCTGTCCTTTCGCCATGCCACTCCATCCGATCCCCGCCCCGATCCTCGATGCCCTCGGCCTTGCCGACCCGTCCTGGCGCCCCATCCTCGAAGCCGGTTTGCAGGCTGTTGCCGCCGCCGATCCCGCCTACCTGCCGGCGCTGGTCGTCGACGACTACCTGCCGACGCGAGGCCGCATCTTCGCCGCCTTCGCCCAGCCGCTCGATAAGGTGCGCCACGTGCTGGTAGGGGAGGGGCCTTACCCCCGCGCCGAAAGCGCGACCGGGGTCTGCTTCATGGATGGCGCCGTGAACGAGCTATGGAATGAGACCGGCCTGTCCAAGCCGGTCAACCGCGCCACCTCGCTGAGGAATTTCATGAAGATGCTGCTGGTGGCAAGCGGGCAGCTGCAGGTCGAGGACACGGGCGGCAGCGCCATGGCCCCGGTGGCCAGCGCCGCGCGCAGCAATGGCTCGATCCAGACCCTGGCCCAGCTGCAGGACAACCTGACGCGCGAAGGCTTTCTATTGCTGAACGCCGCGCTGGTGTTTCGCAAGCATGTGGCGCCGGCGATCGACGCGCGCGCCTGGCTGCCGTTTTTGCAAACCGTGCTGGCTGCGCTGGCTCGCCGGCCGCAGCCGCCGACGCTGGTGTTGTGGGGGAAGATCGCGGAGCAGTTGAGGAAATTGCCGGAGACGGCGGGCTTGCCGCAGATTGTGTCGGAGCATCCGTACAACCTCTCGTTTATCCGAAATCGGGAGATGCAGGAGCTGTTTGGCAGGATGGAATTGTTGCAGCTGCGCTAGGGCTGCTTGAACGCGTGGGCAAGGGACTTGCCCACCCTACGGTTTTGGGGGTCTGCAAGACAAGGGGAGCAGGATTTGCTATACTTGACTAAATCGTTCAACTAATCAGGTTATTCCGCAAGCACCAACAAGAGTTTGATTGTTGCAGCGCACCGATGAGTTGGAAAGAGGCAATATTTTAACATTAACCGGGGTTGTGATGCGTCTGACCACCAAAGGCCGTTTTGCTGTAACCGCGATGATCGATCTTGCCCTGCGCCAGGGCAATGGTCCGGTCACGCTGTCGGGCATCAGCCAGCGCCAGGCCATTTCGCTGTCCTACCTGGAGCAGCTGTTCGGCAAGCTGCGCCGTCACGCCATCGTCGAATCGATCCGTGGCCCGGGCGGCGGCTACAGCCTGGCCCGCTCGGCCGGGAAGGTGACGGTGGCCGACATCATCATCGCGGTCGACGAACCGCTCGACGCCACCCAGTGTGGCGGCAAGGAAAATTGTCATGGCGCCGACGCTGCTTCCGGCACCCGTTGCATGACCCACGAACTGTGGACCACGCTCAACGCCAAGATGGTCGACTACCTCGATTCGGTCTCGCTGCAAGACCTGGTCGACCAGCAGAAGCAAAAAGAACAAAACGTCGTGGTGCTGCACCGACCTGCCACCGCCGCAGCAGTACAAAATTCGAAAATTGAAACCGGAGTGAACTGATGAACGCGCCTTTGGACAAAAAAACCCAGCAGAGCTTCGCGACTGCGCCGCATTTCCCGATCTACATGGACTATTCGGCAACGACGCCAATCGATCCGCGCGTGGCCGACAAGATGATTCCTTTCCTGCGCGAGCAGTTCGGCAATCCGGCCTCGCGCAGCCACATGTATGGCTGGACCGCCGAAGCCGCGGTCGAAGAAGCGCGCGTCCACGTGGCCGCCCTGGTCGGCGCCGATCCGCGCGAGATCATCTGGACCTCCGGCGCGACCGAGTCGAACAACCTGGCGATCAAGGGCGCGGCCCAGTTTTACAAGAGCAAGGGCAAGCACATCGTTACGGTGAAAACCGAGCACAAGGCCGTGCTCGATACCGTGCGCGAGCTGGAACGCGTCGGCTTCGAAGCGACCTATCTCGAGCCGCAAGACAACGGCCTGATTACCGTCGAACAGCTGGCCGCGGCCCTGCGTCCGGACACCATCCTGGTCTCGGTCATGCTGGTCAATAACGAGATCGGCGTGATCCAGCCGATCGACGAAATCGGCGAGCTGTGCCGCTCGAAGGGCATCATCTTCCACTGCGACGCCGCGCAGGCGACCGGCAAGCTTGCGATCGACCTGAACAAGACCAAGTGCGACCTGATGACCTTCACCGCGCACAAGACCTATGGCCCGAAGGGCATCGGCGCCCTGTACGTGCGCCGCAAGCCGCGCGTGCGCCTGGAAGCGCAGATGCACGGCGGCGGCCACGAGCGCGGCCTGCGTTCGGGCACCTTGCCGACCCACCAGATCGCCGGCATGGGCGAAGCCTTCCGCATCGCCAAGGAAGAGATGGACACCGAGATCGTGCGCATCACCGCGCTGCGCGACCGCCTGGCCAAGGGCCTGATGGAGATCGAAGAAGCCTATATCAACGGCGACATGGAACACCGCGTGCCGCACAACCTGAACGTCTCGTTCAACTACGTCGAGGGCGAGTCGCTGATCATGGCGATCAAGGACATCGCCGTGTCGTCGGGTTCGGCCTGCACCTCGGCCAGCCTGGAGCCGTCGTACGTGCTGCGCGCCCTGGGCCGCAGCGACGAGCTGGCGCACAGCTCGATCCGCTTTACCATCGGCCGTTTCACGACCGAAGAAGACATCGACTTCACTATCAACCTGCTGAAGTCGAAAGTCGGCAAGTTGCGCGAACTGTCGCCGCTGTGGGACATGTACAAGGAAGGGATCGACATCTCAACGATCCAATGGGCAGCCCACTAATTGCAGGTTAGAGAATTCAAGGAGTAACACCATGGCATATTCGGACAAAGTACTGGACCACTACGAGAACCCGCGCAACGTCGGCGCCTTCGACAAGGGTGACGACGCGATCGGCACCGGCATGGTTGGCGCGCCGGCCTGCGGCGACGTGATGAAACTGCAGATCAAGGTCAACGACCAGGGCATGATCGAAGACGCGAAGTTCAAGACCTATGGCTGCGGTTCGGCCATCGCATCGAGCTCGCTCGTGACCGAATGGGTCAAGGGCAAGTCGCTGGACGAGGCGCTGTCGATCAAGAACACCCAGATCGCCGAAGAGCTGGCGCTGCCGCCGGTGAAGATCCACTGCTCGATCCTGGCGGAAGATGCGATCAAGGCCGCCGTGGCCGACTACAAAGCCAAGCACGCCGCGAAGGCGTAACGAGTTTTACAGATACTGGAGCGAAGCCCGATGGCAATCACCCTGACCGAAAAAGCCGCGAAACACGTCAACCGTTACCTCGAACGCCGGGGCAAGGGCATCGGCTTGCGCTTTGGTGTGCGTACGACCGGCTGCTCCGGCCTGGCCTACAAGCTCGAATATGTCGATGAGATGACGCTGGACGACCAGGTCTTCGAGTCGCACGGCGTGAAGGTCTTCGTCGACCCGAAAAGCCTGGCTTACATTGATGGCACCGAACTGGACTTCGCGCGCGAAGGCCTGAACGAAGGCTTCCGCTTCAACAACCCGAACGTCAAGGACAACTGCGGCTGCGGCGAAAGCTTCCGCATCTAAGATGATGCAGAATCACTTCGAGCTGTTCCAGCTGCCGGCCCGCTTCGCGGTCGATGCCGATGCGCTGGACGCGGCCTACCGCGAAGTGCAGGGCCGGGTCCACCCGGACCGCTTCGTCAACGCCACCGACGCCGAGAAGCGCGTCGCGATGCAGTGGGCGACCCGTGCCAACGAGGCCTATGCAACCCTGCGCAGCCCGCAAAAGCGCGCACAGTACCTGTGCGAGCTTAATGGCGTCGATTTGCAGACCGAGTCGAATACCTCGATGCCGGCGGCCTTCCTGATGCAGCAGATGGAGTGGCGCGAAGAGCTGGACGATGCGCGCTCGTCGAAAGATGCGGGCGCGCTGGATGCGCTCGATGCGCAGGTCAGGCGCGAGCGCAAGGGCATGCTGGAGCAGGTGGGCAGGCAGCTCGATGCGGGCGATTATCATGCTGCGGCGCAGGGCGTGCGCGCGATGATGTTCCTCGATAAGTTTGGGGATGAAGTGCAGTATGCGTTCGAGGCGCTGGACGCGTAGGGTGGGCGGGTCTCGCGCCCACGCGGTGATCCTTGGCGGATGGGCGTTCGTTCACGATGATCTCGCCGCTGGTTGACCGGGTGGGCGGGGAACCCGCCCACCCTACAACGGCAAACCACACCGCATATCGGGATTTCGTCCCATACAAAAAAAAGATCAGGTAACAAGATAATGGCACTACTCCAAATCGCCGAACCCGGCATGTCCACCGCCCCGCACCAGCACCGCCTGGCGGTCGGCATCGACCTGGGCACCACCAACTCGCTGGTCGCCACCGTCCGCAGCGGCATTCCGGAAGTGCTAAGCGACGAGGACGGCCGCCAGTTGCTGCCGTCGGTCGTGCGTTACCTGGCCAACGGCAATGCCAACATCGGCCACAAGGCGCAGGCGCACCAGACCACCGACCCGAAGAACACCGTCGTGTCGGTCAAGCGCTTCATGGGCCGCGGCCTGAAGGACATCGCCCACGCCGAAAACCTGCCCTACGATTTCGTTGACGGTGACCGCGAAGGCGGTCACGGCATGGTCCAGATCCGTACCGTCGCCGGCATCAAGAGCCCGGTCGAGACCTCGGCCCAGATCCTGGCCACGCTGCGCCAGCGCGCCGAAGATTCGCTTGGCGACGAGCTGGTCGGCGCGGTCATCACCGTGCCCGCCTATTTCGACGACGCCCAGCGCCAGGCCACCAAGGACGCCGCCCAGCTGGCCGGCATCAACGTGTTGCGCCTGCTGTCCGAACCGACCGCCGCTGCCATCGCCTATGGCCTCGACCACGCCAAGGAAGGCGTCTACGCCGTGTACGATCTTGGCGGCGGCACCTTCGACATCTCGATCCTCAAATTGTCCAAGGGCGTGTTCGAAGTGCTGTCGACCGGCGGCGATTCGGCCCTGGGCGGCGATGACTTCGACCATCGCCTGTTCTGCTGGATCATGGAGCAGGCCAAGCTGGCGCCGCTGTCCCACCAGGACACCGCAACCCTGATGGTCAAGGCGCGCCAGGCCAAGGAACAACTGTCGACCAACGACGAAACGACCATCGAAGCGATCCTGAAATCGGGCGAGTTGGTGCAGGTGACGATCACCGCGCACACCTTCGCCGAGATCACCAGGCACCTGGTCGGCAAGACCATGAACGCGATCCGCAAGGCGATGCGCGATGCCGACGTGTCGGTCGAAGACGTCGACGGTGTCGTGATGGTCGGCGGCGCCACCCGCATGCCGCACGTGCGCCGCGCGGTGTCCGAGTTCTTCCATACCATCCCGCACGCGAACATCGACCCGGACAAGGTGGTGGCGCTGGGCGCCGCCATCCAGGCCAACCTGCTGGCCGGTAACCGCGCCGAAGGCGACGATTGGCTGCTGCTGGACGTGACCCCGCTGTCGCTCGGTATCGAGACCATGGGCGGCCTGGTCGAGAAGATCATCCCGCGCAATTCGACCATCCCGTGCGCACGCGCGCAGGAATTCACCACCTTCAAGGATGGCCAGACGGCTTTGGCTGTGCACGTGGTGCAGGGCGAGCGCGAGCTGGTGTCCGACTGCCGTTCGCTGGCCCGCTTCGAGCTGCGCGGCATCCCGCCGATGGCGGCCGGCGCTGCCCGCATCCGCGTCACTTATCAAGTCGATGCGGATGGGCTGCTGTCGGTGGCGGCACGCGAAACCCGCTCCGGCGTGGAGGCCTCGATTACCGTGAAGCCATCCTATGGTTTGGGTGACGACGAGGTGGCGCGCATGCTGCAGGATTCGTACAGTTCCGCCCAGGGCGACATGCAGATGCGCGCGCTGCGCGAAGAGCAGGTCGAGGCCGAGCGCATCTTGCTGGCGACGCAGTCGGCGCTGGAGTCCGACGCCGATCTGCTGGGCGTTGCCGAGCAGGCAGCGCTGGCAGGGCTGGTGCAAGGTGTGCGCGACGCGGTTCAAGGCTCGAACGATACGTCGATCGAGCCGGGCGTGCGCCAGGACGCTTTGCATGCAGCCGTGCAGGCGCTGGCCAAAGGCACCGAAGAATTCGCCGCCCGCCGCATGGACAAGAGCGTGCGCAAGGCGCTGGCGGGCAAGTCGCTGGACGAGGTCTAAGCATTATCTATATGTAGGGTGGGCAGGTTTCCTGTCCACGCGGTCAGATCACATTGCTGCAGCCCGGACGGCTGTTCATGAGCTAACTATCACCGCGTGGGCGGGAGACCCGCCCACCCTACGAAAAACACATCTACGAGGTATCAAGTGCCACAAATCGTCATCCTTCCTCACCCAGTTCTGTGCCCGGAAGGCGCCGTGCTGGAATCCCCGGCCGGCAAGTCGGTCTGCGACGTGCTGCTCGAGAACGACATCGAGATCGAACACGCCTGCGACCGCGTCTGCGCCTGCACCACCTGCCACATCATCGTGCGCGAAGGCTTTGCCTCGCTGAACGAGCAGGAAGAAAAAGAAGAAGACATGCTGGACAAGGCCTGGGGCCTGGAGCCGAATTCGCGCCTGTCCTGCCAGGCCATCGTCGCCGATCAAGACCTGGTCGTCGAGATCCCGAAGTACACCATCAACCACGCAGCCGAAAAAAACCACTGACGCTATCAGTGGGCGGGAGCCGAACATGAAGTGGACTGACGTCAGCGCCATCGCCGAATCCCTGCTTGAAAAGTATCCCGGGGTCGACCCCGCCACCGTGCGCTTCGTCGACCTTCACAACTGGGTCGTCGCCCTCGACGGCTTTGACGACGACCGCACGCGCGGCGGCGAACGCGTACTGGAAGCCATACAGGCAGCATGGATCGATGAAGCACATTAAACCGCCCCACACCAAATCCCCGGCCGTCGCAGAGCTGCCGCCGGAAGTCCGCCCCGGCCAGTCGGTCGAGCTGCTGAAGGAACTGCACATCCTTACGCGCGACGGCAAACTGAACCAGGACAGCCGCCGCAAGCTGAAACAGGTCTACCACCTGTACAACTTCATCGAGCCGCTGCTCAAGGACGTGCAAAGCCAGAAGCCGGGCGTCTCGCTGGTCGACCACGGCGCGGGCAAGTCCTACCTCGGTTTCATCCTGTACGACCTGTTCTTCAAGGGACTGGATGACGGCTCTCACATCTACGGCATCGAGACGCGCGAAGAGCTGGTGCAGAAATCGACCGAGCTCGCCGCGCGCCTGGGCTTTGGCGGCATGTCCTTCCTGCCGCTGTCGGTCGCCGAGTCGACCACCTCCAGCAAGCTCCCGGAGACCATCGACATCGTCACCGCGCTGCACGCCTGTAACACGGCCACCGACGACGCCATCGACTTCGCGCTCAAGAAGAAGGCGAAGCACATGGTGCTGGTGCCGTGCTGCCAGGCCGAGATCGCGACCGTGCTGCGCAAGAACAAGGGCAAGGACCTGGGCCGCAGCGCGCTGACCGAGATCTGGCGCCACCCGATCCATACGCGCGAATTCGGCAGCCAGATCACCAACGTGCTGCGCTGCCTGCAACTGGAAGCGCACGGCTACCAGGTGACGGTGACGGAACTGGTGGGCTGGGAGCACTCGATGAAGAATGAGCTGATCGTGGCCACCTACAAGAATTTGCCGCGCCGCCGGCCGACCGAGCGCCTGCACGAAGTCATGGCGGAACTGGGCCTCGACGAAATGAAGACGCGTTTCTATACCTCGCAAGCTGACGCCGCGATTGCGGACTGACTACGGATTGAGAACACGATGAGCGACAAGAATAACTGGATCGACCTGCGCAGCGATACCGTCACCCAGCCGTCCGAAGCGATGCTGGCGGCGATGGCGCAAGCCGAGGTCGGCGACGACGTCTACGGCGACGACCCGGCGGTCAACCGCCTGCAGGAATATGCAGCCGATTTGTTCGGCTTCGAGGCCGGCATGTTCGCGCCTTCGGGCACGCAGACCAACCTGATCGCGTTGATGACCCACTGCGGCCGCGGTGACGAATACCTGGTCGGCCAGGAAGCGCATACCTATAAATACGAAGGCGGCGGCGCCGCGGTGCTGGGCAGTATCCAGCCGCAGCCAATCGCCAACCAGCCTGACGGCAGCATTCTGCTTTCGGATATCGAGGCCTATATCAAGCCCGACGACATCCACTTCGCGCGCACCCGCCTGCTGGCCCTGGAAAACACCATCGGCGGGCGCGTGCTGCCGCGCGACTATGTCGCGGCTGCCACCAGGCTGGCCCACGACAAGGGCTTGGGCACCCACCTCGACGGCGCGCGCATCTGCAATGCGGCGGTGGAGCAGGCCATCAGCCTGCGCGCGGTCGTCGCCGGTTTCGATACCGTCTCGGTCTGCCTGTCGAAAGGCCTGGGCGCACCGGTCGGTTCCGTGCTGCTGGGCCCCAAGGCATTCATCGAGCAGGGCAAGCGCTGGCGCAAGATGCTGGGCGGCGGCATGCGCCAGGCCGGCGTAATCGCCGCGGCCGGACAGTTCGCGCTCGAGCACAATGTGCAGCGCCTGGCCGAAGACCACGATAACGCCGCAGCCCTGGCGCGCGGCCTGTCGGAGATCGAGGCCCTGAAGGTCGGCAGCCCGCAGACCAACATCTTCTGGATGGACGTGCCGGCAAGCGCCTGCGACCCACTGCGCCAGGCACTGGCACGCGAGCGCGTCCGCGCCACGGTCGGCCCGCGCATGCGCCTGGTGACCCACCTGGACGTGTCCAGCGCCGATGTGGCGCGCACCATCGACGTATTCAAGGCTTTCTTCGCCGGATGGCAGGCATGAGCGATCACACCAAGCCTGTCGATGACGGCATCCGCCTGGCCAAGCGCATCGCCGCGCAGCTGGGCTGTTCGCGTGCCGAAGCGGAGCGTTATATCGCCGGCGGCGGTGTCAGCGTGGACGGCGAGATGGTCGAAGACCCTGCCAGCCGCGTGCTCCCGAGCCAGGAAGTGCGCGTCAAGCCCGGCGCTTCGGCCGAAGAAGCGCCGCCGGTCACCATCCTGCTGCACAAGCCGGCCGGCTTCAATTCCGGCGTCGGCGCGCGCGGCGAGCCCTCACTGGCATGCCTGGTGGCCGAGAAGCACGCCGCGCAAAGCCACGGCCAGCCGCGCTTCCTCAAGCGCCACCTGAGCAAGCTGACCTTGTGCACGCCGCTGGAAACCGATGCGAGCGGCCTGGTGATCTATTCGCAGGATTTCCGCGTGGTGCGTAAACTCGTGGACGATGCGGCCAAGGTGGAGCAGGAATACATCGTCGAAGTCGCCGGCACGATCAAGGAAGGCGGGCTGGCGCTGCTCAATCACGGCCTGAAGTTCAGCGGCAAGCCGATCGCGCCGATGAAGGTGAGCTGGCAGAACGAGCATCGCCTGCGTTTCGCGCTGAAGGATGTGAAGCCAGGGCTGATCGACCACATGTGCGGCCAGGTCGGGCTGGAGATCGTCGAGATGCGCAGGCTTCGCGTCGGGCGCCTGCCGCTGGCGGGGCTGGCGGTGGGGGAGTGGAGGTATTTGCTGGATTACGAGCGGTTCTGATACGTTCGTGCTGCTGGCAACATTTGATGCAGGCCTTCGCTGATGCCGGTCACTTAAGAGCCGCCGGTTATTGGTAGGGTGGGCAATTCGTAATTCAGGCCATTGGCCTGAATTACCTTGCCCACGCGTTCAAACCACCGTGCTGCAGCCCGCGCGGCTGCTTACATTGCAACTATCACCGCGTGGGCAAGAAACTTGCCCACCCTACGATTGAGATGCGACTCCAAAGGCCGGAATCAGGTTCGCAGCCTACCGTTGCTACATGCCTATTTCCGCACCACCTTCGGCAACGCAATCAACCGCGTCCCCGCCAGCCGGTCATGCAGGAACTGGCGGTCCTTGTCCAGAAACGCCGTCAGCGCCCAGGCCGCAATCCCCGCCATCACCGCAAACGCCACCTGCTTGCCGCGCAATCCAAACGCCCAGCACACCAGCAGCGCTGGCAGGAACCAGCCCCAGGCGAACAGGAAACGCAGGGCCGCCGTCTTGTACGGCAACCGTGCATAACCCAGCTTGACCACCTTGATGCGCCAGGTCTTCATGGCCAGGGTATGCCCGCTATTGGTCCAGCAGTAGATGAAATAGGCCCCCGTCACCAGCAGCACGAACAGGTTGCGTCCGTGCTCGGCCACCGGATGCTGGCTGTTCAGGGTCACCAGCAGGTAGAGCGCTACGGCCAGGACCTGGACCGACAGCAGCAGGAAGAATTCGTACAGCATGGAGAACACGCGGCGGCGGATGGTCGGCGTGGCGACGATGACAGGGTTAGTTGCTTGCATTCGGAACGGACGGGGCGGCGGAAGTAGGAGCGGAAGCCGGAGCGGAAGGTGCAGGCGCTGGTGCGGGCGCGGCGGCAGGTGGCGCCGAGGTGATCACGGCGGGAACGGTGGCCGGCGCCGTAGCCGGCGCGGGCGCCGTCGGCAGGATGCAGGCGGTGCCGCGGCGCATGGCGCCCGGCGGGCAGGGGGTCGGCATCTCGATGACGGGCGCTTGCGGCATGGCCGGCGCGCCCTGTGGACGGCCCGTGCCCGAGCGCGCGAGCTTGCGCCGCTCTTCCGGGGACAGCTGCTTGTAGCTTTCCCAGTTCGCGGCCTTTTCGCCCGGCGCCAGCTTGCGGGTCTTGCTGTAGTTTTCGCGCGCGAGGTTGCGCTGGGCCGGCGTCAGGCGCATCCACTGGCGCATGCGCTCGTGCACGCGGCTTTGCTCGGTCCCGTTCATCGAGGCGAAGCGGTGCGACAACTCCAACCAGCGGCGCTTGCGTATGCCGTCCATGCCGTCCCATTCGGGCTGCAGCGGCTTGAGGGCAGTTTGCTGGGTACGGGACAGCTCGCGCCAGAGCGGCTTGTCGAGGGTCTTGGCAGCCGGCTTGGCGCCGGCGGCAGTGGTGGCGGGGTTGCCGGCGCCGCGCGCGGCAGGCGCCGTCGATTCGGACCGGTTGTATACCGCCCAGGTCGCGGCCCCGGCAATCAAGACCGCTGCCGCAGTTGCAACAACGGCGATGCGAGGCTGTCGAGCGGACTTCGTCATTGCTGGCGCTGTTGCGACTCCACGTAGACGTTGAAGCCCTGGTCGAGGTAGGCAGTGAGCGGCAGCTCGTCGGCCAGCACGGCAGCGTCGATCTCGGCCATCGCGGCCATGCGCTCCTGCTGCTCGTACTGGTAGACCCCGCCCATGCCGATGACCAGCGCCAGGATCGGCGCCGCCACGGCCAGGCGTGCCAGTGCCGGGCCAGTAAACAGGGCGTTGATGTTGAAGAACGGGCGCTTCGCCGGGCGGGTAGCCCCGCGGGCGTCGGCTTTCTTGCGAGACAAGGCGCGTGCGCGTGCAGCAGCCAGCCGGTCGCTTGTCGCCGCCGGCAGCGCGTCGAGGTTCTCGTTCAGGGCATGGCGTATCTTGTACGCCAGGTTGATGTCGTCCGTGTTCATAGCTTGATTCCCTTGGCCTTGAGCGCCGCGGCGAGAGCGTGAGTAGCGCGGGAGCAGTGCGTCTTGACGCTCCCCTCGGAACACCCCATCGCTTCGGCCGTCTCGGCCACGTCCATATCCTGCCAGTAACGCATGAGGAAGGCTTCCCGTTGACGCGTGGGGAGCTTTTCTACTTCTTGTTCGATGATGCGCAGGGTTTGCGCACGCTCAAACTGGTCCGCGCTCGACTCGGCGGCGGCGGTGCCGGCTTCGGCTTCGTAGGAGGAAAGTATATCAAATTCCTCATCATCACTATCCGGCCGGCTAAAGCCCGAAAACAAACTGACCCAGGTATTACGCACCTTTTCGCGGCGGAAGTAGTCGAGGATGGTCGTCTGCAAAATACGCTGGAACAGCATCGGCAGCTCGGCCGCCGGCTTGTCGCCGTATTTTTCGGCCAGCTTGATCATCGCGTCCTGCACGATGTCGAGCGCCGACTCGTCCTTGCGTACCGCATAGACCGCCTGCTTGAACGCGCGCCGTTCGACATTCTCGAGGAAGTCGTTGAGTTCTTTATCTGTGGCCATGCGTCGTGAAAGGGGCGGGTGAAGCGGATGCCGTGAGGAAAACTCACGAATCCTAGCAAAAAACCAAGTCGGGCGCACCGAATTTGCGCAGTGGGGCGCAATCCGGGTCGCCAGGATGAGAAAAACTGCATGAAGTTCCCCGAAATGTTAGCCCAAGTGGTGCGCATGAGCCGGTTGGCCGCGCTGAGGCCTTGGCTTCAGGACGCCTTGCCTGAAGCGGTGGACGTCTCCAGGGCCTCGAGCCGCTTGCGCGCATTCTCGCTGCCTGGATCGAGACTCAGGGCGCGGCGGTAATGCAGGATCGCCGCGGCCTGGTCGCCGCTACGCTCGCAGGCCTCGGCCAGGCTGTCGAAGGCGTTGGCACTGAGGGGATAAAGCTCCGTAGCCAGGCGCAATATCGCCACTGCGGGACCGTTGTCGCCGCTGCGCCGCAGTGCATAGCCCCAGGCATTGAGCTCGGCCTCCGCGAGGCGGACCGTCTTGTCCTGCCCATACATGGCCAGGTAGGCGGTGTGGGCATTGCGAAAGCCCTGGCGCGCCAGCTGTGCCGCGAAGCGTTCGCGGCTCGCGAGCTTGGCCGCCAGGCGTACTTCCATGGTCGCGGCGTGCGCGGCGATGCCCTGTTTGGCGGGTGCGGCGTCCAGGAAGGCGCGCGCCTCGCTGTCCTTTTTCAGGTAAGCGTCGAGGAAGCGTTTCGCATACGCCGCCGTCCAGCCGTAGGCGCGGTTCACTTCTGCCCGCGAGTACTGGTCGAACCTGGTATCCGATGCGAAGCGCAAATAGGTCGACGAAAACGCGAAATGCTGCATCGGGTACATCGTCAGCTTGTAGAGATCGGCGTATTTCATGTCGTTCAGGACGCTGGCTGCGGGTTTGCCCCGCTTGGCAAGGTCCTCGATGGGCGTAGGGCGCGCGGCAACATACAGCATCGGCGTGGTCATGCTTTCCGGTGTCACATATTTTGCGGACGCGACCAGCTCGGGGTAATAGCGCACCGAGCCATCGAGATTCACCAGGGCCTTGATGCGGCTGTCCCGGGCCGCCGCCAGCAGGTTGGACAGTCCACCCCAACTGTAACCGGCGACGCCGATGCGGCTGCTGTCCGCATGCGGCAAGCTATGGGCTTAGGCAATCAGGAAGCCGATATCGGCCGCCCCTGTTTCCGCGCCTTCCAGGGTGTTCGGCATCTCGCGCGAGCGCGGGCCGACGCTGGGGCTGGCCAGCACAATATAGCCGTGACTGGCCAGGTATTCGCACAGGTCGGCGTTCTCGGCTGCGGGAGCACTGATGCTGGGGACATAGATTACGACCGGAAACCGACCCTTGAGGGCAGGCGCATCGCGGCGCGCCCGCATGGCCCCAAGGAGTTCCTGGCGCGCCTGCTCCGCGCCGGACTCGGCCACGTATTCGCCTTGGATGAGGGCGTCGGCAGCGGCGCGCGCTTGCTCCGCGCTGCGGGTGAAGTGCAACTCACTGCCGGTGAGCTGGAGATAGTCGCCATAGCGCATCGCCTTGCCCGGCCCGGTGGCGGGATACCAGACCAGGGTCTGGACCGGCCGGGCCCGTTCGCCGGTGTTTGCCCGCCCGGTGACAGGATCGTGGTCATTCAGGAAAGTGCGGGAAAAATCGTATTGGTGAACGGCCTGGAATCCCACCGGCATGGGACCCGGCCCCAGGGGGGAACTCGAAACGGGATGCCGCATGGCTGGAAATGCCGGCAAAAACAGGGCAATGGTCAGGATCAAGCGCAAATCAATTCCCGGAAGGCGAAAACTGCAGTGTACAGATCTAGACAGACTTGTCTATCTAGCCTGGGTAATCTCGATCTCGCCCGAAAGCCAGGAACACCGGCCAGTCTGCTTGCGCACCATTTTGGACCGCGATAAATTTTTTTCTTGAAGTCTTGACCAAAATGGTGCAACGCAGTAATGTGATTGAACGCTTTGCACCCCCGAAGCTCTCCGGTCATCCGGTAAGGCACATAAAGCCTTATTTGGTTTGACGCGCTTTCATTTGTAGGCAGTTTGCTCCGACCCGCGCCAAAAGCGCGAGAGATGCGATTGACCGCCACAGACACTCAAGCCGAACGAGTTGCGCCCAGCGCCCGTGCGTAAGGACCCTACGGCGTCCTGAACCACCGGCGTGACCGCAGAGAGAAGGGACGCATGAGCACTGTTGCGCGTTGACGCGTTTCGTTAGGAACGGGCATCCGATCAAAACACCCTCCGGGTCTTGAAAGGAATGACATGAATAACGAAGCATCAGTCCCCATCACGGGCGCTGAGATTGTGGTGCGTTGTCTCGCGGAAGAGGGCGTCAAGCACGTCTTCGGCTATCCCGGCGGGGCCGTCCTCTACATCTACGACGCCATCTTCAAGCAGGACAAATTCCAGCACGTCCTCGTCCGCCACGAACAGGCCGCGGTGCATGCCGCCGACGCCTATTCGCGCAGCTCGAACACCGTGGGCGTCGCCCTGGTCACCTCGGGTCCCGGCGTGACCAATGCCGTCACCGGCCTGTCGACCGCCTACATGGATTCGATCCCGATGGTCGTCATCACCGGCCAGGTGCCGAGCCATGCGATCGGCCAGGACGCCTTCCAGGAATGCGATACCGTCGGCATCACGCGTCCGGTGGTCAAGCACAACTTCCTGGTCAAGGACGTCAAGGACCTGGCCACCACCATCAAGAAAGCCTTCTTCATCGCCCGCACCGGCCGTCCCGGCCCCGTGCTGGTCGACATCCCGAAGGACATCAGCATGCACAAGTGCGTGTACGACTACCCTCGCGAGATCGAGATGCGTTCGTACAAGCCGGTCGACAAGGGCCATGCGGGCCAGATCCGCAAGGCCGTGCAACTGCTGCTGCAGGCCGAGCGCCCGATGATCTATGCGGGCGGCGGCGTGATCCTGGCGAATGCCTCGAATGAACTGAACCGCATGGTCGACAAGCTCGGCTTCCCGGTGACGAACACGCTGATGGGCCTGGGCGGCTCGCGCTCGAGCAGCCCGCACTATGTCGGCATGCCGGGCATGCACGGCACGTATGAGGCGAACATGGCGATGCAGAACTGCGACGTCCTGATCGCCATCGGCGCCCGCTTCGACGACCGCGTCATCGGCAACCCGAAGCACTTCGCCTCGCATCCGCGCAAGATCATCCATATCGACATCGACCCGTCGTCGATCTCGAAGCGGGTGAAGGTCGACATCCCGATCGTCGGCAACGTCAAGGACGTGCTGGTGGAACTGCTGGCGCAGCTCGATGCCGCCGCACCTTCGGCCAACACCAATGCGCTGCAGGGCTGGTGGAAGCAGATCGCGGAATGGCGCGGCAAGGATTGCCTGGCCTATGCATCGTCGGATGAGCTGATCAAGCCGCAATCGGTCATCGAGCAGCTGCACCGGGTGACCAACGGCGACGCCTTCATTACGTCCGACGTCGGCCAGCACCAGATGTGGGCCGCGCAGTACTACGGCTTCGACAAGCCGCGCCGCTGGATCAATTCCGGCGGCCTGGGCACGATGGGCGTGGGCCTGCCGTACGCGATGGGCGTGCAGATGGCGAACCCCGGCGCGACGGTGGCCTGCGTTACCGGCGAAGGCTCGATCCAGATGTGCATCCAGGAGCTCGCGACCTGCAAGCAATACCACCTGACGCCGAAGATCATCCTGCTGAACAACCGCTTCTTGGGCATGGTCCGCCAGTGGCAGCAGATCGACTATGGTTCGCGTTATTCCGAGTCCTATATGGATTCGCTGCCCGATTTCGAAAAGCTGGCCGAGGCCTATGGCCACGTGGGCATGCGCATCGAGAAGCCGGGCGATGTCGAGGGATCGCTGCGCGAAGCCTTTGCGATGAAGGACCGCCTGGTATTCATGAACTTCCTCACCGACCAGAGCGAGAACGTCTGGCCGATGGTGAAGGCGGGCGCCGGCTTGAGTGAGATGCTGCTCGGATCGGAGGACCTGTAATGCGACACATCATCTCCGTCCTCCTCGAGAACGAAGCCGGCGCGCTGTCCCGCGTGGTCGGGCTGTTCTCGGCACGCGGCTACAACATCGAAACCCTGACCGTGGCGCCGACCGAAGACGCGACCTTGTCGCGCATGACCATCGTCACCAGCGGCTCGGACGACATCATCGAGCAGATCACCAAGCACCTGAACCGCCTGATCGAAGTGGTGAAAGTGGTGGACCTGACCGAGGGCGAGCACATCGAGCGCGAGCTCATGCTCATCAAGGTGCGGGCGGTCGGCAAGGAGCGCGAGGAAGTCAAGCGCACAGCCGACATCTTCCGCGGCCGGATCATCGACGTGACCGAGAAGACCTACACGATCGAACTGACCGGCGCCAAGAGCAAGCTCGATGCCTTCATCGGCGCCCTCGACCGCGCCTCGATCCTGGAGACCGTCCGCACCGGCGGCTCGGGCATCGGCCGCGGCGAACGCATCCTCAAAGTTTAACGACGCTAACTCGAAACCCGTAGGGTGGGCAGGTTTCCTGCCCACGCGTTCAACCAGCGCCCGCCTACCCACACATCTAAAAATCTAAGGAATGACCATGAACGTTTTCTACGACAAAGACTGCGACCTCTCCCTCATCAAAGGCAAGAACGTTGCCATCATCGGCTACGGCTCCCAGGGCCACGCCCACGCGCAGAACCTGAGCGAATCGGGCGTCAACGTCACCGTCGGTCTGCGCCGTGGCGGCGCTTCGTGGAACAAGGTCGAACAGGCCGGCCTGAAGGTCGCCGAGGTCGATGAAGCGGTCAAGGCTGCCGACATCATCATGATCCTGCTGCCGGACGAGAACATCGCGGAAGTCTACAAGCAGAACGTCGAGCCGAACGCGAAGCAGGGCGCGGTACTGGCCTTTGCCCACGGCTTCAATGTCCACTACGGCCAGGTGGTGCCGCGCGCCGACCTCGACGTGATCATGATCGCACCGAAGGCCCCGGGCCACACCGTGCGCAACACCTACAAGCAGGGCGGCGGCGTGCCGCACCTGGTCGCCGTCTACCAGGACAAGTCGGGTTCGGCGCGCGACATCGCGCTGTCGTATGCGATGGCCAATGGCGGCGGTCGCGCCGGCATCATCGAGACCAACTTCCGCGAAGAGACCGAGACCGATTTGTTCGGCGAACAGGCCGTGCTGTGCGGCGGCGCGGTGGAACTGATCAAGGCCGGCTTCGAGACCCTGACCGAAGCGGGCTACGCGCCGGAGATGGCGTACTTCGAATGCCTGCACGAGCTCAAGCTGATCGTCGACCTGATCTACGAAGGCGGCATCGCCAACATGAACTACTCGATTTCGAACAACGCGGAATACGGCGAGTACGTGACCGGCCCGAAAGTCGTTACCTCGGCCACCAAGGATGCGATGCGCCAGTGCCTGAAGGACATCCAGACCGGCGAGTACGCGAAGAGCTTCATCCTCGAGAACAAGGCCGGAGCCCCGACCTTGATCTCGCGTCGTCGCCTGACCGCGGAGCATCCGATCGAAGAGGTCGGCGCCAAGCTGCGCGCGATGATGCCGTGGATTGCGAAGAACAAGCTCGTCGACCAGTCGAAGAATTAAGTGTGTGAGTCCGGTGATACGTTTTGCGTATCACTGGGGCCGAAACATCGGGTAAGACGTATCACCGGCGGGTGGGCAGATTCTGCCCACGCGTTCAAATCACGTATGCGAGCCACGTCCGGATGATTTCTCGATCGGTTGAGCGCGTGGGCAAGAAACTTGCCCACCCTACGGGTCGCGACAATTCGTACACTCTCTATACAAATCGAGACAGCTGTTTCTCCTGCGAATCAGTTGCAACTTTCCATTACAAAATCACGATGGAAGTTGTGAAGATAGTATCGTATAAGTGACGCGGACAACCGCAACTCACTGGAGAACAACAATGAACCTTTCCAAAACCATCGTCGCCGCTGCGCTCATGCTCGCCTTCCAGGCCCAGGCGCAGAACGTCACCGCGCCATCCACCACCGGCACCCTGGTCGTGGTCCCGGCCTTCGGCGAAGTCAAAGCTGCCAACGACCAGGCCGTCGTCAGCTTCGCCGTCGAAGAGCACGACAAGGACAAGAACGCCGCCGCCGCGCGCGTCAACCGCAAGATGAAGGAAGGGACCGACATCGTGCGCCGCGCCGATCCGCGGGCGGAGCTCAAGACCATGGGCTATTACACCTATCCGGTCTACCCCGAAGTGCCGCCGATGCCGCAGCCGGCCACCCGTGTGCCGGCCAGGCCGGTGCCGATCGCCTGGCGCGTGGGGCAATACCTCGAAGTAACGACGAAGAACCTGGCAGACCTGCCGAAAACCGCCGCCGCCGCGCAAAAAGTTCTGCAAATCAACGGCGTGAACTTCGGCCTGAGCCCGGAGACCGAAAAGAAACTGGATGACCAGCGTATTGCCGCCACTTACCGCAACCTGAACGCGCGCATCGTCTCGATCGCCTCCGCGATGGGGCGCAACCCGGCCGAAGCCGTCCTCGACACCGTCGATTTCGAGGGTTCCGGCAACTATGCCGGCGACGCGCAGGCGGCGAACGCACCGATGATGATGCGCATGAACGCCAAGCGCGAAATGGCCGACCAGATGCCGGAACCGAGTTTTGAACCTGGTGAAACGACCCTCCAGATGCGTCTGGTAGGCAAGGTGCGATTCAAGTAGAGCTTGGCGATTCGCTAACATGCTGTTTCCGCCTCTATAATGCGGAAACAGCATTACTTGAATATGGAACCTTATGCCAAATTTTCCACGCCGTAGGCCACCTGGCTCAGCGCCCAAAGCGCCACGATTTTCCCGACTGAAACGCTTCGGACGCCGGAAAGACCGCATCCAGGGCGAGCGCGGCCGCGGCATCTATTTGCTGCCGAACGCATTCACGACCGGCGCGCTGTTCTGCGGGTTCTACGCGATCGTCATGGCGATGAACCAGCGCTTCGAACATGCCTGCTGGGCCGTGTTCATCGCGATGATCCTGGATGGCCTGGACGGCCGCATTGCGCGACTGACCAACACCCAGTCGGAATTCGGCGCGCAGTACGACTCGCTGTCGGACATGGTGTCCTTCGGCGCCGCACCGGCGCTGGTGATTTACGAATGGTCGCTGCGCGGCCTGGGTAAACTCGGCTGGATCGCGGCCTTTATCTATTGCGCGGGCGCGGCCCTGCGCCTGGCCCGCTTCAACACCAATATCGAGGTGGTCGACAAGCGCTTCTTCCAGGGCTTGCCCAGCCCGGCGGCGGCGGCGCTGGTGGTTGGCTTCATCATGATGATGACCGACCCCGACATCAACATCAGCTCGCGCCAGGTGGATTGGGTGAGCTGGGCCATCGCGGTATTCGCCGGCCTGACCATGGTGTCGAACGTGCCGTTCTACAGCTTCAAGGACGTCAACTTCCGCAAGTCGGTGCCCTTCATCGTGGTGTTCCTAATTGCGCTGGCCTTCGCGCTGGTGGCGATCGACCCGCCGAAAGTGCTGTGGCCGATCTTCGTGATCTATGGCTTGTCGGGCTATGCGGTGTTCATCTGGCGCTTCGCCAAGGGCAAGCCGGTGAGCATCATCCCGAACGACGACGAGACGGACGACAGCGTGCGCCGTTAGGGAGCTTCCGGGGCAAGGGGGAGGGCGCGTCCTTTCCTTTGTCCCGTGCGCGTCTTTCCTCGATCCCAGCCATATACTCGGGCGGTCACCATTACCGGTCCGCCTGATGCCCAAACCCGCAATCGCCGTCTTCGCTGCTGCCCTGTTCGTCGTTGGCGCGCTCTCCGCCTGTTCTCCACTCTCCGTCGTCAACGCGGTGTCGCCACAAGGCGAAGCCCGCACCAGCACCGGCTTGCGCTACGCCCCCGGCAACCGGCACCTGGCGGATATCTACCAGCCTGCCGCCGGCACCGCGAACGCCCCCGTCATCGTCTTCTTCTACGGTGGCAACTGGGTCAGTGGCGACCGCAAGGACTATGCGTTCGTGGGCCGCGCCCTCGCGGCGCGTGGCTTCGTGGTGGTGATTCCCGATTACCGGCTGTATCCGGAAGTGCGCTATCCAGATTTCCTCGACGATTCGGCGCAGGCCGTTGCATGGACCCGGCGCGAGATCGCCGCGCGCGGCGGCGACCCGGCGAAGATTTTCCTGATGGGCCACAGCGCCGGCGCCTACAACGCGGCGATGCTGGCGCTGGACCCGCGCTGGCTGGGCAAGCAGGGGAGCAAACCGGAGGTGCTGCGCGGCTGGATCGGCCTGGCCGGCCCGTATGACTTCCTGCCGGTGACGAACCGCACCACGCGTCCAGTCTTCCTGTATCCCGACACGCCGGCGGATTCGCAGCCGGTCGACCACGTGACGAGCACGGCGCCGCCCGCGCTGCTGATCGCCGCCAACTCCGACAACCTGGTCAACCCGGCGCGCAATACCGGCGGACTGGCCGCGCGCCTGCGCACTGCCCAGGTCCCGGTACAAGAGGTGTACTACGACGGCGTCAACCACGTCACGCTGGTCGCGTCGCTATCGACCTCGCTGCGCCGCCTGGCCCCGGCGCTCGATGCGGTGGAAGCCTTCGTGCGCAGCGATGGCGGGCGCCAGCCGGCCAGCGTGAAGACGCAAACAACGCCGCCCTGATCACGGCCCCTGCCTGTCCCGCGGGTCATACAGCGGATCAGGCCCGTTCATCATTTGCCGCACGACCCCCTGGCGGTCGAAGTGCACGTGCATCAGCGAGTTCCAGACGCCGGCTTCCTTGTAGCGGTAAGACCAGACCTCGTAATCGCGCATCGCCACGCGCGAGGTCTCGGCCGGCCGCCCGAAGGTGCGCAGGATATCGTCCCTGGTCGCCGCATCGACCTTGACCGTGGCGAACTTCTCGCTGGTGAGCACCTGTTCGTAAGCGCTGAGGCGCCCATCAAACCCGATGCGGGCCATGAAGGTCTGCTGGCCCATCGGCCCGGTCGCGTACTCGAAGACCTGCTCGCCCCCCACCTGGTAGACCGCCGTCGGCGCGCCCATCTTCTGCTGCACGGTCGCCACCGGATCGCCCAGGTTCGGCGCCTGCCGCAACATGCCGGCGCAGCCGCCCAGCAAAACGAACGCGGCAAGTGTTGTAATCCTGACTAATGATTTCATCGAAACCTCCATCAAACGGCGTGTAATCCCATGATGCACCATCCGGCCGCGGCAAATAGTGGCCGCACGCCGGGTTTTCCCCTATACTGGCGGGTCTGTCCGTTTTGGGCAGGAATTTGATAATCACGGTGCGCTGGGTTTCGACTCATGCACCGCATGTGAAAGGTAACATCATGTCCGTAGAACACATCAACAAAGCCGCGATCATCGCGGACAACGCACGTGGCCAGAACGACACCGGCTCGCCGGAAGTCCAGGTCGCACTGCTGACCGCACGTATCAACGAACTGAACGGCCACTTCAAGGCACACCAGAAGGATCACCACTCGCGTCGTGGCCTGATCATGATGGTTAACCGTCGTAAGAGCCTGCTGTCCTACCTGAAAAGCAAGGACGCAACCCGTTACCGCGACCTGATCGCCAAACTCGGCCTGCGTAAGTAATCGCTTGGGTCTGACGGTTTAGTCAGGAAATGCCTGCGCCAGCTAGCTGTCGCGGGCATTTTTCGTTTTAGTAGTGTGCAGTTTTGTTGTTGGTAGTAAATGGCGGCGTCTAGCGCTCCGCCCTGTGGTGAGGTGAACGACAGCTCCTGAAAATCTGTCGGCAAAATGAAAGGGATACCCCATGTTTAACAAAGTTTCGAAAACCTTCCAGTACGGTCAACACACAGTCACCCTGGAGACGGGTGAAATCGCGCGCCAGGCAAGCGGCGCCGTCGTCGTGTCGGTCGAAGATACCGTCGTGCTGGCAACCGTGGTCGCACGCAAGGACGCCAAGCCGGGCCAGGATTTCTTCCCGCTGACCGTCGACTACATCGAGAAAACCTATGCTGCCGGTAAGATCCCTGGCGGTTTCTTCAAGCGTGAAGGCCGTCCATCCGAAAAGGAAACGCTGACCTCGCGCCTGATCGACCGTCCAATCCGCCCGCTTTTCCCGGAAGGCTACCTGAACGAAGTCCAGGTCATCATCCACGTCCTGTCGGTCAATCCTGAAATCGACCCGGACATCCCTGCCATGATCGGCGCCTCGGCTGCGCTGTGCATCGCCGGCATCCCGTTCAGCGGCCCGATCGGCGCAGCGCGCGTCGGCTACGCGAACGGCCAGTACATCCTGAACCCGACCACCACCGAGCTGAAGACCTCGCAGATGGACCTGGTCGTGGCAGGCACCGAAACCGCCGTCCTGATGGTGGAATCGGAAGCCCAGCAATTGTCGGAAGAAGTCATGCTCGGCGCGGTCGTCTTCGGCCACGACCAGATGCGTGTCGTCATCGACGCGATCCACGACCTGGTGGCCGAAGGCGGCAAGCCGGAAGTCGAGTGGAACCCGGCGCCAAAGAACGAGGAACTGATCGCCCGCGTGACCGACCTGGCAGCTGCCAAGGTCCGCGACGCCTACCAGACCCGCGAAAAATCGGCGCGCCAGCAGAAGCTGAAGTCGCTGTCGTCGGAAGTCATGGCTGGCCTGGCAACGCAGGGCGTCAGCGCCGACGCCGGCGAAGTCGGCAACATCCTGTTCGACATGGAAGCCAAGGTCGTGCGTTCGCAGATCCTGGACGGCGAGCCACGCATCGACGGCCGCGACACCCGCACCGTGCGTCCGATCGAGATCCGCACCAGCGTGCTGCCGCGTACCCACGGTTCGGCACTGTTCACCCGCGGCGAAACCCAGGCGCTGGTCATCGCGACCCTCGGCACCGCCCGTGACAGCCAGAAGATCGACGCGCTGATGGGCGAGTACACCGACGACTTCATGATGCACTACAACATGCCTCCGTTCGCCACCGGCGAAACCGGCCGTGTAGGCACCCCGAAGCGCCGCGAAATCGGCCACGGCCGCCTGGCCAAGCGCGCGCTGGTCGCTGCGCTGCCCAACCCTGAAGATTTCTCCTACTCGGTTCGCCTGGTCTCGGAAATCACCGAGTCGAACGGTTCCTCGTCGATGGCCTCGGTCTGCGGCGGCTGCCTGGCACTGATGGATGCTGGCGTCCCGATGAAGGCGCACGTCGCCGGCATCGCGATGGGCCTGATCAAGGAAGGCGGCAAGTTCGCCGTCCTGACCGACATCCTGGGTGACGAAGACCACCTCGGCGACATGGACTTCAAGGTCGCAGGTACCCCAGCCGGCATCACCGCGCTGCAGATGGACATCAAGATCCAGGGCATCACCAAGGAAATCATGCAGGTGGCACTGGCGCAAGCCAAGGAAGCGCGCCACCACATCCTGGGCGAAATGCAGAAGGCCATGCCGACCGTGAAGACCGAACTGTCGGACTTCGCACCGCGCCTGATCACCATCCGCATCAACCCGGAAAAGATCCGTGACGTGATCGGCAAGGGCGGCGCCGTCATCCGCGCGCTGACCGAAGAAACCGGCACCCAGATCGACATCACCGACGAAGGCATCGTGACCATCGCATCGGTCGACGCCGCTGCCGGCCAGGAAGCCAAGCGCCGCATCGAAGAGCTGACCGCATCGGTCGAAGTGGGCAAGACCTACGACGGCACCGTGCTCAAGCTGCTCGACTTCGGCGCCATCGTCCAGGTCATGCCTGGCAAGGACGGCCTGCTGCACATCTCGCAGATCGCCAACGAGCGCGTCAACGCCGTTGCCGACTACCTGAAAGAAGGCCAGCAAGTGCGCGTGAAGGTCCTCGAGACCGACGAGCGCGGCCGCCTGAAGCTGTCGATGAAGGCTGCCGATCCGGTCGAAGGCGCGGCGCAGTAATTTGCGCTGAGCTGAAGCGGTTCGCCGCTTCGATCAAAAAACCGCCAGTGCGTGAGCCTGGCGGTTTTTTTATGGCCGTTGCGATCGCCCGCTACCGTGTGATCCGTCGATTCCCGTAGGGTGGGCAGATTCTGCCCACCCTACGATTCGCGGCAACTCTACCGTAGTCGTCTACTTGTTTAGCGCGTGCGCTTTTGAGTAACCGTATCATCGCACCGCCTCGCGCTCGGACAGCGCATGCAGGATCCCGCAACAACTGGCCGCCTGCGTCGCCACGCAGCAGCCGCGCAGCTGCCGCAGCTGGGCTTCGAGAGCAGCCAACTCGGCGATCCTGCCGGTCACGTGGCGGATGTGGCGGTCCAGCAGTTCGTTGACGTCGGTGCATTCCTGCTCGGGGCGGTCGCGCACGTCGAGCAGCACGCGGATCTCGTCCAGGCCCATGTCGAGCGCGCGGCAATGGCGAACGAACTGCAGGCGCTCTGCATGGCGCTCGTTATAAGCGCGATAATTGTTCGCCTCCCGTTGCGGCGGCATCAGCAGCCCGATGCGTTCGTAGTAGCGAATGGTCTCCACCGGGCAGCCAGATTGCTTCGCCAGTTCGCCGATCTTCAGCATGTCATCCTCGATTCGCTTGATTTGCTTGACCCTGTAGCGGCTACAGGGTTTCTAATGTCGATCATATATGAATTTCCACGTCCGCCATCCATGAAGCGCCTGTTCATCTTGCTGCTGCTCGTCCTGATGCCGCTCCAGCTCGTCTGGGCAGCTACGGGTGCCTGCTGCAGCGCGGAGGAAGAGGCGGCCACCCAGCATGTCTGCCACCAGTGGCAGCAGCAATGCGATGACGAGGCCGGCGTGCAGCTGGATGACGAAGGCTGCGACTGCTGCCATCATTTTGCCGGCAGCGCGCTGGGTGCGATGGCGTCCGACATCGCGCACCCCGCCAGGTTGCCGGAGCTGCGCTTCGACAGTCCGCACTACCTGTCCCATATCCCCGACCTGGTTCCCCCGCCCGACCGGCAAGCCCGCGCCTGACGCTGCGGGACCGGAACCATTCATGCGCCTTGCCCCTGGGGCAGTGCGCCCGTGTCCCGCCGAATAGACCACTCATTCGGAGCCGGACCATGAAGCATCACCTTGTCGTACTCGCCCTGGTGGCGGGAATTGTCGTCGCTCCTGCAAGCGCCGCCGACGCGCTGACGCGCGACGCCGCAATCAAGCTGGCCTTGCAGGCCAACCCCGCATTGAGCGCCGCCGCGCATGAAGTCGCGGCGCAGGGAGGCGCCATCACGCAGGCGCGGGCCTTGCCCAATCCTGAACTGGAAATCCTGCGCGAAGGGCAGGATCGGACCAATCGCACCACGACCGCGCAACTAGGCATTCCATTTGAGCTGGGCGGCAAGCGCGCCGCGCGGCTTGACGCGGCCCGGCGCGAGCAGGATCTCGCCATCGCAGCGCTCGACGCGCTGCGTGCGCAGGTTCGCGCGGATGCCATTGCTGCCTTCCATGAGGCCGTCGCGGCCAGCGAGCAGCACCGGCTGGCGCAGGAACTGGCGGCGCTGGCGCAGCGCGCAGCAAGTGCGGCGGCGCTGCGGGTCGAGGCGGGCAAGGCGGCGCCGCTGGAGGCATCCCGTGCCGGGGTCGCGCAGGCGAACGCCCGCATCGAGACGCTGCAGGCCGCACGCGATTTGGCCAGCGCCCGCATTCGGTTGGCGGCATTGTGGGGCGGGAAGGCCGCCGATATCAACATTGCCGCGACTTCGCCGGCACATATGTCGGCTGATCTGCCTGACGCGCCGCCTTTGGCGCAGCTTGAAGCACGCCTCGCGCAGTCGCCGGCGATCGGGCGCGTGCATGCCGAGGTCGCGCACCGCCAGGCCCTGGCCCGGGTCGAAGGGACAAAACGCACGCCGGACGTGACCCTGATCGTCGGCACCCGTCGCGAATACCCGGACGATCGACGACAAGCGGTGCTCGGCCTGGCCATACCGCTGCCGCTATTCAACCGTAATGAGGGCGCGCTGCTCGCATCGCTGCGCCGGGTGGACAAGGCGCGCGACGAGCTCGAGGCCGAACGCCTGCGCCTGCATGCCGAACTGGCCCAGGCGCATGCGCGGCTCACTGCCGCGCTGGAAGAAGCCGCCATGATCGATGCCGAGATCGCCCCTGCCGCGCAGGCCGCATTCCAGGCCGCGGGCCGCGGCTATGAACTCGGCAAGTTCGGGATGCTGGACGTGCTCGATGCCCAGCGCGCCTTTTTCCAGTCCAGGCACCAATACCTGAAAGCCGTCGCGGAAAGCCATCGCGCGGCCAGCGATATCGAACGGCTCGTCGGCCCTTCGACCCAGGAGAACCCATGAACAAGCAGCAAATCAGGATCATCGCCGCCATGCTGGCAGTGGCGATCGCATTCGGCGCCTTCGTCCTCGTCAAGGACCGCCCGCAAGCCACCGTCCATGCCAAAACCGAAGAGCACGCGGACGACGCCCCGGAAGGACATGCCGAAGACGGCATCGTCCGCTTCACCGACCAGCAAGTCGCCAGCGCCGGCATCACGCTGGCAACGGCAGCGCCGATGCGGCTCGATACCTTCATCCGGATGCCGGGCCAGGTGGCGCTCAATGAAGACCGAACCGCCCACGTCACGCCGCGTGCGGCGGGCGCAGTGGAAGCCGTCCCGGCCACCCTCGGGCAGGTGGTGCGCAAGGGCGAGGTGCTGGCCGTGGTGGCCAGCGCCGAGATCGCGGAACAGCGTGCCGCCCTGGCGGTGGCCGAGAAACGGGCCGCGTATGCGCGCAGCGTGCATGCATCGGAAAAAACGCTGTGGGAAGAAAAGATCTCCGCACGCCAGGACTACCAGAAGGCCGGGCAGGAGCTGGTTGAGGCGAACATCGCCGTGCAGGAGGTGCGCCAGAAGCTGGCGGCGCTCGGCGCCGGCGCCGCAGGCAGCTCCTCGTCGAACCGGCTGCAGGTGCGCGCGCCCTTCGATGGCGTGGTCGTGGAAAAGCACATCGCCCTGGGCGAAGTCGTCGGCGCCGACACCCGCATCTTCACGGTTACCGACCTCGCCACCGTCTGGGCCGACGTGGTGGTGCCCGCCAAGGACCTCGACATCGTGCGGGTCGGCACCGACGCCGTCATCCGCTCGATCGCCTCCAGCACCACCGCGCCCGGCAAGGTGAGCTTCGTCAGCTCCCTGATCGGCGAAGAATCGCGTTCGGCGCGGGCGCGCGTGGTGCTGGCCAATCCGCAGGGTGCATGGCGTCCGGGCTTGGCCGTCAACGTCGACATCGTCACCGGCAGCGCGCAGGCGCCGGTGACCGTTGCGAGGGCGGCGATCCAGACCCACGAGGGCAGGCAGGTGGTCTACAAGCGTGTGCCGCAGGGCTTCGTCGCCAGTGTGGTGGAGACCGGGCGTTCCGATGGCCGCTTCGTCGAGATCGTCTCCGGCCTGAATGCCGGGGACCGCTACGCCGCCCAGGGAAGCTTCGCCATCAAGGCGGAGCAGGGCAAGGGCGAAGCCGGACACCACGACTAACACGGAGCTGCCATGTTCAACCGACTTATCCAGGGCGCGATCGCGCACCGCTGGCTCGTCATGGTCGCCGTGCTGGCGATGGCGATGGCCGGCATCTATAACTACGGGCGCCTGCCGATCGATGCCGTGCCGGACGTGACCAATGTCCAGGTGCAGATCAACACGCCCGCGCCGGGCTACTCACCGCTGGAGACCGAGCAGCGCATCACCTACCCGATCGAGTCGCTGCTCGCGGGCCTGCCGCATCTCGAGCAATACCGTTCGCTGTCGCGCTACGGCCTGTCGCAGATCACGGTGGTGTTCAAGGAGGGCACCGACCTGCATTTCGCGCGCCAGCTGGTCAGCCAGCGCATCCAGGACGCGCGCGAGCAGCTGCCGGCCGGCGTGGTGCCGGCGATGGGCCCGATCGCCACGGGCCTGAGCGAAATCTATTTGTGGACGGTGGAGTCGGTGCCCGGCGCGAAGAAGCCGGATGGCAGCCCCTACACGCCGACCGACCTGCGCGAGATCCAAGACTGGATCATCAAGCCGCAGCTGCGCAACGTCGCCGGCGTCACCGAGATCAATTCGATCGGCGGCTACAACAAGGAATACCTGGTGGCGCCGGACATGGCGCTGCTGTCCTCCTACGGACTCGCGCTGGCGGACGTGGTCGGGGCGCTCGAGAAGAACAACGGGAACGTCGGCGCCGGCTATATCGAGCGCGAGGGCGAGCAATACCTGGTGCGGGCGCCGGGGCAGGTCGGGTCGATCGCGGACATCGGCAACATCGTGGTGTCCACCATCCGCGGTGCGCCGGTGCGCGTGCGCGACGTGGCTACGGTAGCGGTGGGCCGCGAACTGCGCACCGGGGCCGCGACCGAGAATGGCCAGGAAGTGGTGCTGGGCACGGTGTTCATGCTGATCGGCGAGAACAGCCGCGCGGTGTCGCGCGCGGTCGACCGCAAGATGGTCGAGATCAACCGCACGCTGCCCAAGGGCGTGAAGGCGGTGACCGTCTACGACCGCTCGGTGCTGGTCGAGCGCGCGATCGCGACCGTCCGCAACAACCTGCTCGAAGGTGCTGTGCTGGTCGTCGCCGTGCTGTTCGTCTTCCTGGGGAATTTGCGCGCCGCGCTGCTGACGGCGATGGTCATTCCGCTGGCGATGCTGTTCACGTTTTCCGGCATGGTCGCCACCAATGTCAGCGCCAACCTGCTGAGCCTGGGCGCGCTCGATTTCGGGATCATCGTCGACGGCGCGGTCGTGATCGTCGAGAACTGCGTGCGCCGCATCGCCGCGGCGCAGGTGCGCCTTGGCAGAGCGCTCACGCTGGACGAGCGTTTCGAGGAAGTGTTCCAGGCTGCGCGCGAGGCACGCCGGCCGCTCATCTACGGCCAGCTGATCATCATGATCGTCTACCTGCCGATCTTCGTGCTGACCGGTATCGAGGGCAAGATGTTCCATCCGATGGCGATCACGGTCGTCACCGCGCTGGTCGGCGCCATGATCCTGTCGGTGACTTTCGTGCCGGCCGCGGTGGCGCTCTTCATCGGCAAGACCGTTACCGAAAAAGAAAGCCGGTTGATGCACGCCGCGCGCCGCCTGTACGAACCCTGCCTGCGTTATGCCATGGCCAACCGGCCGGTGGTGCTGGCCTTCGCCGGCATCGTGCTGGCCTTGTCCGCGCTGCTCGCTACGCGCCTCGGCACCGAGTTCGTGCCCGAACTCGACGAAGGCGACCTGGCGGTGCTGACGGTCAGGGTGCCCGGCACCAGCCTGAGCCAGTCGGTAAAAATGCAGCAGCAGATCGAGACGACCCTGATGCGCAGCTTCCCCGAGATCGAGCGCGTCTTCGCGCGCATCGGCACGGCCGAAATCGCGTCCGACCCGATGCCGCCGAACGTGGCGGACGGGATCATCATGCTCAAGCCGGAAGCAGCATGGCCGGCGCCGAAGAAGAGCCGCGACGAGCTGCTGGGCGCGATCCAGCGCACACTCGGCCAGCTGCCCGGCAACAGCTACGAATTCAGCCAGCCGATCCAGCTGCGGGTCAACGAACTCATTTCCGGCGTGCGCAGCGACGTGGCGGTCAAGGTGTTCGGCGACGACCTCGAGGTGCTGAACGCCACCGCGCAGGGGGTGGCGGCCGTGCTGCGCAAGGTGCCGGGCGCCAGCGAAGTCCAGGTCGAGCAGACCACCGGGCTGCCTATGCTGCAGGTCCGGGTCGACCGCGATCGCGCGGCGCGCATGGGACTGAACATCAGCGAAGTGCAAGAGCTGGTCGCCACCGCGACCGCCGGGCGCGAAGCCGGCACGCTGTTCGATGGCGACCGCCGCTTCGACATCGTCGTGCGCCTGCCGGAGGCGGTGCGGGCCGATATCGACGCACTGCAGCGCCTGCCGGTGCCGCTGCCGCCGACGCAAGGGAGCACACAACGCTTCGTCACCCTCGGCGAAATCGCAAGCTTCGACCTGGCTCCCGGCCCCAACCAGCTCAGCCGCGAACAGGGCAAGCGCCGCGTCGTCGTCACAGCCAATGTGCGCGGGCGCGACATCGGCTCGTTTGTGCGCGATGCGCAGCAACGGGTACAGGCCGGGGTGGCGGTCCCGGTCGGCTACTGGATAGCCTGGGGAGGGCAGTTCGAGCACCTGCAGGCGGCCGCCGAACGCCTGCAGGTGGTGGTGCCGGCGGCGCTGGCGCTGGTCTTCGTCCTGCTCTACCTGGTCTTCAACAACCTGCGCGACGGCCTGCTGGTGTTCTCCGGCGTACCGTTTGCCCTGACCGGGGGAATCTTCGCCCTGTGGATGCGCGGGATTCCCATGTCGATCTCCGCGGCGGTGGGCTTCATCGCGCTGTCCGGCGTGGCGGTGCTGAACGGCCTGGTGCTGGTTTCCTTCATCCGCAGCCTGCGCGAGGCGGGCCGGCCGCTGGTTCCCGCCATCCATGAGGGAGCCTTGGGACGGCTGCGGCCGGTGCTGATGACGGCGCTGGTGGCTTCGCTGGGTTTCGTGCCGATGGCCCTGGCGACCGGTACCGGCGCGGAAGTCCAGCGGCCACTGGCGACGGTCGTCATCGGCGGCATCTTGTCGTCCACCATGCTCACGCTGCTGTTGCTGCCCTTGCTTTATGAGTTCGCGCACCGGCGAGACGGGGAGCCCGGGAAACGACAGCCATGACCTGGAAATGCACCGCTTTGGTGCATCTTCGTAGGCCTGTGCCACGACTTTTCGCGCGGAAGCAAATTTGTCCTGCAATCAATTCAACAGTGCCATCTATCTAACAGTCCGAATGGTATAGTTGGCCGTTTGACAGAATTCCAATGGCGCCGGCCCACACATGGGCCCGGTGTCGTACTACCTCCAATATTCGACAAGGGAAATGAAGATGACGACGACGGATCTCGCGAGCCACATCAGCCAATTGCTACAGCAGGAACAGGCCGCCATTGGCGCCGAATGGCTGGCACAACTCGAATCGCTGATGGTCCGCGGTACCAGCGCATCGCGCGAGCAGCTGCGCACGCACACCCGGCAGTTCCTGGCCGCCTTCATTGCCGCCACGCGCAGCGGCGAACTGGAAAATATCGAGCACCGCTCGTGGGACGACGTACGCGACCTGCTGGCGGACATTTCGTCCTCCCGCGCCAAGTCGGGCTCGACGCCGAGCGACACCGCGACCTTCGTGTTCTCGTTCAAGCAGCCGGTGTTCGCGCGCCTGCGCGACGGTTTCGCCGACGACCAGCAAGGCCTGGCCCGTGCATCGTGGCTGGTCAGCACGCTGCTCGACCAGCTTGGCCTGTTCACCATCGAGATGTTCCAGAAGACCAAGGACCAGATCATCGTGCGCCAGCAGCAGGAACTGCTGGAGCTGTCGACCCCGGTGGTGAAGCTGTGGAACGGCATCCTGGCGCTGCCGCTGATCGGTACCCTGGACTCGGCGCGCACCCAGGTGGTGATGGAAAACATCCTGCAAAAGATCGTCGACACCGGCGCCGTCATCGCCATCATCGACATCACCGGCGTGCCGACCGTGGACACCCTGGTGGCCCAGCACTTGATGAAGACCATCGCGGCGGCCCGCCTGATGGGCGCGGACTGCATCATCAGCGGCATCCGTCCGCAGATTGCGCAAACCATCGTGCACCTGGGCGTGAACCTCGAAGATGTGGTCACCAAGGCCACGCTGGCCGACGCCTTCATGGTCGCGCTCGAGCGCACCGGCACCACCATCACCACCACCAAGGCGTAAGTACAGGTCATGGAACGGATTCCTATCCTCCGCATGGGCGACCTGCTGCTGGTAACGATTCAGGTCGACATGCATGACCGCCTCGCCATGACGCTGCAGGACGACCTGACCGAGCGGATCGTGCGCGATGCCGCCAAGGGCGTGCTGATCGATATTTCGGCGCTCGACCTGGTCGATTCCTTCATCGGCCGCATGATCAGCAATACCGCTGCCATGGCGCGCGTGCTCGACGCCCAGACGGTGGTGGTCGGCATGCAGCCGGCGGTGGCCATTACCCTGGTCGAACTCGGCCTGACCCTGCATGGCGTGAAGACGGCGCTGAATGTCGAAAAAGGCATGACGCTGTTAGGAAAGAGCTTCAGCTAATGGGAGACGCGCAAACCAATGCAGTCCCGTTCGAAACCGGGTTGCTGGACTACCACCGCCAGCAACGCACCGGGCGGGTGATCCTGCCCCTGCGGTCGGACGAGGATGTCGTGGGACTGCGCAAACAGGTGCGTGAACGCGCGGTCGCAATCGCGCTGTCGCTGGTGGACCAGACCAAGCTGGTGACGGCGGCCAGTGAACTGGCGCGCAATACGATCAAGTACGGCGGCGGCGGCGAAGTCTGTCTCGACGCGCTCAGCGACGGCGTGCGCAACGGTGTCTGCCTGATTTTCATCGATGCCGGGCCCGGCATTCCCGATATCGCCAGCGCGCTGCGCGACGGGTTCACCACGGGTGGTGGCCTCGGTCTCGGCTTTGGCGGATCGAAACGCCTGGTGGACGAATTCGAGGTCGATAGCCGTCCAGGAGAAGGGACAGCTGTGCTGGTAGTCAAATGGAAACGCTGATCAGCTCATTGACGCCGCAGCTGGTGTGTTCGGTCGAACACGCCAGCGATGTCGCGGCGGCGCGCAGGGAAGGGCAGAAGCTGGCGGACAGCCTGGGTTTCAGCGAAACCCGGGCCGGCAAGCTGGCCCTGATCATCACCGAGGCAGCCACCAACATCCTCAAGCACGCGGACAAAGGCGTGATCCACATCGGGCCGGCACAGTCGACCGCCGGCGTCGGCGTCGACGTGTTGGCAATCGACGAGGGACCTGGCATCCTGGACCTGTCGGCCAGCCTGGTCGACGGGGTCTCGACCGCCGGCACTGCCGGCACTGGGCTGGGCGCCATGCGGCGCCAGGCCGACGAATTCGACGTCTATTCGCAGGAGGGCAAGGGTGCTGCCTTCTTCATGCGGCTGTGGCGCGACCAGCCGCCTCCCGATCCCTGCGGCGTCGAGGTGGGCGCGCTGCTGACCCCCCTGGCGGGCGAAGACGAGTGCGGCGATGGCTGGGGTGTCCGTTGCATGCGTAGTAGCGCCACGCTGGTGGCGTCCGACGGACTCGGGCACGGGCCGAACGCTGCACGCGCCTCTAGCGCGGCGATCGGCGTGCTGGCCAAGCCTGCGCCCATCCCGAACACTGCTACTGACCTGATGCAGGCCGCACACGAGGCATTGCGCGGCACGCGCGGCGCTGCGCTGGCAGTGGCGCGCATCGACTATGCGACCTCGGAGCTGCGTTTTGCCGGCATCGGCAACATCGCCGGCTATGTCTACGACGACACGCGGCGCGCCCTGGTGTCGCACAATGGGATCGTCGGCCACAACATGCGCAAGGTGCAGGAATTTTCAGTACCGTTCCCGCCCGGCGCGATCTGCATCCTGCATTCGGATGGCATCCAGACCCAGTGGGACCTGGACAAGTACCCCGGCTTGCAGGGACGCAGCACCGCGCTCATCGCGGCAGTGCTGATGCGCGACTTCATCCGCCGCCGCGACGACGCGATGGTGCTGGTCGTGCGCCGGACCAGTGTGCCGGCGGGAGTGGCCGGGTGAGCGCGCAGCGCATCCTGAATGTCGCCCTCGACAATGACGAGGACGTGGTGCAGGTGCGCCAGCGCGCGCGCCAGCTGTCGGCGCTGCTGGGCTTTTCGCAGCAGGACCAGGTGCGCATCGGCACGGCGGTGTCCGAAGTGGCGCGCAGCGCCTGCCACCAGGGTTCCGGCGGGCGCGTCACGTTCACTTTCGACGACGGAGGGCGCCACCAGAAACTGGAGGTGACGATCGTCGCCGGCACCGGGCCGCGCGAGGCAGCGCGCCAGGAGCTGCCGCCCGAGGCCGGCCTCTCGTCGGTGCCGGAGCTGGCCCTGGTCACGGCGCATCGCCTGATGGACGATTGCGAAACCGAGCCTGCCGGCGCCGGCATGGGTAAAGTCACGATGCGCAAGATCCTGCCGCGCAGTGCAAAGATAGAACGCGCCATGCTGCTCGACATCAGCGCGCGCCTCGCCCAGACGCCGGTGGCCAATCCCCTGCACGAAATGCAGCTGCAGAACCAGGAACTGGTCGCCACGCTGTCGGAACTGCGCGAGCGCCAGGAAGACCTGATGTCGCTGACGCGCGAGCTGGAAGACACCAACCGCGGCATCGTCGCGCTGTACGCCGAGATCGAAGACAAGGCCGAGCGCCTGCGCAAGGCCGACGAAATGAAGTCGCGCTTCCTGTCCAATACCAGCCACGAACTGCGCACGCCGCTGTCGTCGATCCGGGCACTGGCCCAATTGCTGCTCAGCCGCATGGACGGCGACCTCACCGTCGAGCAGGAGCGCCAGGTGCAGTTCATCGCCACTGCCGCCAACGATTTGTCCGAACTGGTGAACGACCTGCTCGACCTGGCCAAGATCGAGGCCGGCAAGGTCGAGGTGCATTTCGACCCGGTGGTGGTGGATAACCTGTTCCGTGCGCTGAAGGGAATGCTGCGCCCCCTGGTGGATGAAACCCGGGTGGAACTGGTGTTCGAGCCGGATGAGATCCCGGACGCCTTCGAGTCCGACGAAGGCATGATCTCCCAGGTCCTGCGCAATTTCATCTCGAACGCACTCAAGTTCACCGAGAACGGTTCGGTGCGCGTCTCGGCCGCGCTGGACCCGGTGGCGGACACGATCCGCTTCGACGTCACCGACACCGGGATCGGCATCAGCCCGGACAACCTGCACCTGATTTTCGAGGAATTCAGCCAGATCGAGCACCCCCTGCAACGGCGCAGCAAGGGGACCGGCCTGGGGCTACCGCTTTGCCGCAAACTGGCCGACCTGCTCGGCGGGCGGATCCTGGTCACCAGCGCGGTGGGTGCCGGATCGACCTTCTCAATGGAACTGCCGCGCCGCCATCCATCCAGGGATGGCCACCATGGAACGAACGAATGACTTTCCACCCGACCAAGACCCCCACGATCCTCAATGTCGACGACAACGACGGGGCGCGCTACGCCAAGACCCGGATCCTGCAAAGTGCCGGGTTCGAGGTCATCGAGGCGGCCAACGGCACCGACGCGCTCGAGATCGTGCACGAGCAGCACCCGACGCTGGTGCTGCTCGACGTCAAGCTGCCCGACATTAACGGCATCGAAGTGTGCCGGCGCATCAAGGCCAACCCGGATAGCAGCATGGTGCTGGTGCTGCAGACCTCCGCCGCGCTGACCGGGCGCGCCGACAAGATCCGCGGCCTCGAAGGCGGCGCCGACAATTACCTGGCCGCGCCGATCGAGGCCGACGAGCTGATCGCCAACGTCAATGCGCTGGTGCGCATGCGCCAGACCCAGGTCGAGCTGCGCGACAGCGAAGAACGCTTCCGCCAGATCACCGACAACATCGACGACGTGTTCTGGATGTTCAGCGTGCCGGACGGCGCGCTGGTCTACGTCAGCCCTGCCTATCCGGCGCTGTGGGGACGCAGCGTCGAGGCCTTGCGCGGGCGTCCTGCGTCCTGGCTCGACGCGGTCCATCCGGACGACCGGCTCCGCATGGGGCAGCGCTGGGAGCAGCTGGCCCTGATGCCGCACTACGACGAGGAATTCCGCCTGTCCGGGACCGACGGCAAGACGCGCTGGGTGCGCGACCGCCTGTTCCCGGTGCGTGGCCAGCGCGGCGACGTCTACCGCGTGGCGCGCGTGACCAGCGACATTACCGCGCGCAAGGAAATGGAGGCGCTGCTGCGCACGGCCGACCGCAACAAGAACCAGTTCCTGGCCACGCTGGCCCACGAACTGCGCAATCCGCTCAGCCCGATCCGCAATGCGGCCGCGCTGCTGGGCACCGAGGGCGACAGCTCCGGCGAACGCCAGGCGCGCGCGCGCGAAGTCATCACGCGCCAGGTCGACCACCTGGCGCACCTGGTCGACGACCTGCTGGACGTGGCGCGCATCTCGGAAGGCAAGATCGTGCTGCGCCGCGACGACGTGAACCTGGGCACGGTGGTCAACCAGGCCATCGAGACCGCCGGGCCACTGATCACGGCACGCCGCCACCGCCTGGCGGTGAAACTGCCGGAGCAGGAAGTGTGGGTGTCCGGCGACCCGGTGCGCCTGGCCCAGTCGATCGGCAACCTGCTGCACAACGCCGCCAAGTTCACGCCGCAGGGCGGCGACATTACCATCTCCGCCAGCCTGCGTGGCGAGCACCACGTGCGCATCTCGGTGCACGACACCGGCATCGGCATCGCCGAGGACAACCTGCCGCGCATCTTCGGCATGTTCGCCCAGGTCGACGTCCCGCCCGACCGCGCGCCCGAAGGGCTGGGCATCGGCCTGTCGCTGGTGTCGCACCTGCTGGAGCTGCATGGCGGCCGCCTGATGGCCGAGAGCCCCGGCATCGGGATGGGCAGCACCTTCACGGTGGAGCTGCCCCTGCTGCGCGTCGCATCGATCGCGCCCACGATGGAATGCCATCCGGCCGCCGACTCGGGTGGCAGCGGCATGCGCGTGCTGTTGGTCGACGACAACATCGACGCCATGGAGATGATGGGCTTCCTGCTGGCCGAAATGGGCTACGAGACCTGCACCACCTCGGACGCCTCGCAGATCGAGGGACTGGCGCTGCACCACAGGCCGCAGGTGATCGTGCTCGACATCGGCCTGCCGGGTATCGACGGCTACGAGGTCGCGCGCCGCATCAAGCAGAACCCGGCCCTTAGCGGCATCCGCCTGGTAGCCCACACCGGCTACGGTTCGCCGGAAGACCGCAAGCGCGCCCTGGAGGCCGGCTTCGACGCCCACCTGGTCAAGCCGGCCGAGCTGGACGACCTGGAGCGGGCCCTCAAAGGCTAGGATAGAATACCCGCTGGAGGAACGGCCTCCCCCATATCGGGAACCAACGACCGGGACGGCCCGGCTTTTCGAAAGGAGAGCCGGGATATGGCCTGGATCATGTTGCTGGTAGCGGGAATCTTCGAAGTCGTGTGGGCGTATGCGATGAAGCAGTCTGAGGGCTTCAGCAGGCTGTGGCCCACCGTCGTCACCCTGGTCGCCATGGCGGCCAGCTTCGTTTTGCTTGCCGCGGCGATGCGGACTATTCCACTGGGGACGGCGTATACCATCTGGACCGGGATCGGTGCGGTGGGGGCGTTCGTGGTGGGGATTACGCTGCTGGGAGAGCAGGTGAACCTGACGCGCGTGATTGCCGCGGTGTTGATTGTTTGCGGACTGGTGTTGATGAAGCTCGCCAACCACTAGATCGTAGGGTGGGCAAGTTCCTTGCCCACGCGGTGATGGTTAGCGCACAAAATGCCGCATGCGATGATCTTGCCGCTAGTTGACCGCGTGGGCGGGAAACCCGCCCACCCTACAAAATCGTCGCCCGGCGCAGGCCGCGATCCAAGTTCATCGCACATCGCGATCATAAAAAAAGCCCCGCAAACTTCGCGGGGCTTCTCTGTATCAGCTAACGGCCCGGCTTACTTCTCCTGCACCGTAAACTCCCCAAACGCCTTCAGCTGCTCACCCACCGCGGCCTGGTCGCCGACCACCACGATCGACTGGTTCTCAGGCGAGAAATACTTCTTCGACACGTCACGCACCTGCTCCGGGGTCACCTTCAGGATGCGCGGCACGTATTCGCCAAGGAATTCCGGCGGCAGGCCGACCAGCCAGTTCTGGGCCAGCGTGCCGGCGACGGAGCGCTGCAGCTGGTTGTTGATCATGTAGCCGCCGGCGACGTAGCGCTTGTTCATCTCCATTTCCTTCGGCTGCACCAGCTCAAGGCCGATGCGCTTGTACTCGCCGAAGTATTCGTTCAGCGCCGCGCCGGTCACTTCGTTGCGCACGTCGGCGCCGCCGATGATCGCGCCGCCCGCACGGTTCATGCGAGCACCCGCCGAGGCCCCGTAGGTGTAACCCTTTTCTTCGCGCAGGTTGATGTTCACGCGGCTCGAGAAGCCGCCGCCGAGGATGGTGCTGGCCAGGCGCAGCGGGATCTGGTCCTCGGCGCTGGCGGCGATGCCGGGCGCGCCCAGGCGCAGGGTCGACTGCACGCTGCCGTTACGCTGCAGCAGGATGCGTGCCGGCTTGGCCGAAGCCGGGGCGGCGGCGGTGTCGACAGGCGCCGCACCGCTTGCCTTCCAGTCCCCGAACGCCTGCTGCGCGAGCTTCATGCCCGCGGCTTCGGTGATGCGGCCGGTGATCACAAGCAGGGCGCGGTCCGGGCGCACGCGGCGGGCGTGTTCGGCGCGCAGCATGTCCTGGGTCACGGCGTTGATCGCTTCGACCGTGGCGGTGGTGCGGCTGTACGGGTGGTCGCCGTAGACGGCCTTGCTGATCGCGCGCTCGGCGCGGAAGGTCGGCTGGGTTTCGGCCACGCGCAGGGCCTGCAGCGCATTGGTTTTCGCCAGCTGCACTTCGTTCTGCGGGAAGGCCGGGGTGCGGGCCACCTCGGCCAGCAGCTGGGCCATCTGGCCGGCTTGCGAGGACAGCGCATTGCCCGAGACGACGATGCCGTCCGAGTTGGCGCTGGCGCCGATCTCGCCGCCCATGCCTTGCGCGGCTTCGGCGATGGCGCGCGAGTCGCGCTTGGCGGTGCCTTCGCTGAGCAGGCCGGCCATCATGGTGGCGAAGGCAGGGGTCTGCGGCGAATCCGCGGCAAAACCGGCGTTACGCACGGCCAGCACGAAGTCCACGCGCGGCAGGCCCTTGCGTGGCACGACCCACACGGTCAGGCCGTTCGACAGGGTCTTCTTGGCGATCTTCGGGACCGGGATGGGCTTGTCCTTGCCATAGGCCGGCATGGCCAGTTCTTTTTCCGCGGCAGGCGCGGCGAAGGCTGCCGGCGCGAACGCCAAAGAGACAGCAACTGCGAGCATCAGTTTTTTCATCGATGCGCTCCTTATTTTGCAGCGCCGGCAGGCGCAGTCGTTGGGGTGGCGGCAGCGGCGGCAGGCGCCGCGAGCATCGCAGCCGGCTTGCGGTCGATGACGGTACGGTTGGTCGGCACCAGGTAGGTTCGGACAGCGCGCTGGATGTCTTCCGAAGTCACGCCTTCGATCCAGCCGGGGATCTTGTTGACCACGTTGGCGTCGCCCCACAGCACCTGCATCTTGGCCATCATGTCGGCGCGGTTGATGAAGCTTTCCATCTGGTTGTTCCAGTCGGCCAGCATGCGGGTCTTGACGCGCTTGAGGGTGGCGGCGTCGACGCCGTTTTGCGCGACCTTGCCGATTTCCTCGTCCATCGCCTTGAGCAGCGCGTCGGCATTGCTGTTCGGTTTGTACAGCGCGAACACGGTCAGCAGGGTCGGGCCGTCGTATTCGAACGGGCCGGTCAGGCCGAACAGGGTGTCGACATTGAGCGCGATCTCGCGGCCCTTGACCAGGCCCTGGTAGAACAGCGAAGCGTCGCCGCCGGCCAGCACTTCGGCCAGCACCGCAACCGCGGCCTGGTCCTTGTGGCCGCGCGGCGGGATCTTCCAGGCGGCGGCGACTGCCGGCACCTGGGCCAGGGCGTCGCTCTGCACGACGCGCTTCTCGACGGTGTTCAGGCCTTCACTGAAGTCGGTCGCTTTCGGGGTCGGGCGGGCAGGGATCTTGCCGAAGTATTTCTGCGCCAGCGCGAAGCCCTGGGCCGGGGTGATGTCGCCGGCGATCGCGATCACCGCGTTGTTCGGGCCGTAGTAGTCGCGGTGGAAGGCGCGCACGTCGTCCAGGCTGGCGTTCTCGAGGTCTTCGAAGCTGCCGTAGCCGTCGTGGTTGTTCTCCCATTTCTGGAAGGCCTGCTGGCTGATGTCGATCCACATGAAGCCGCCGTAGGGCTGGTTCTTCACGTTGACGCGGATCTCTTCCTTGACCACGTCCTGCTGGTTTTTCAGCGTCGCGGCGTTGAAGTCGAGGGTCTTCATGCGGTCCGCTTCCAGCCACAGGATCGGTTCCAGCGCCGACACCGGCGCCGTCTCGATGTAGTTGGTGAAGTCGGGACGGGTCGAACCGTTGTTGCGGCCACCGCCGCCGGTGATGGTCGTGTCGAACACGCCCTTCTTGGCGTTCGGGGTGCCCTGGAACATCAGGTGCTCGAACAGGTGGGCGAAGCCGGTGCGGTTCTTCGGCTCAAGGCGCATGCCGACGTGGTAGACGACCGAGACGCCGACGGTCGGCGAACTGTGGTCTTCGGTGACGATGACCGTCAGGCCGTTCTCTAACTTCTTGACATTGACCGGCAGGGTCCACTGGTCCGCGGTGGCGGCGACCGCCGACAGCGAGAAAGTGAGCCCGGCCAGCAAAACAGGTAATTGGCGCATGCGCATTGGTGACCTCGAAAATGTACTCGGGAAGGTGAGCGTTTTACTGTGATTTACAGGTGAATCTCTTGACGGCCTCGGCCATCATGCGCTGCATATTAGCGCAAAGACATGCCAATAATTAATCTTTTTTTGAAGGAAAGTTTGCGTTATGTCCAAGGAATGTTCGACGCCGGCAAGACGCATCCATCCGTCCATAAGCCGCCCTGGGCCGCGATTTATGCAGTTCATCGCAGGGCGATAGGACACAGCAGCACGAACCGATATAGTTGCAACATGATAAGTAGACCGCGACCTGGAACTCACTCGTCGCTGGTATGTCGCGGCAGTGCTGGCCTATCCGGTCGGCAACAGCCAACAATTAAATACATATATGTATGTGGAGATTTCAATGACTTACCTTTTCAAGCTCGGCGCTGTCTTTGCCGCACTGTGCGCCGCGCTGTTCACCTTCATGGGCATCGCCGTTGCCGCGCCGGAGCGCGTCACCGAGACCCGTCCGGTCGATGCGCGCGTGGTGCGCGTCAAGATCGATGGGGTCGTGGACCTCAAGATCCGCCAGGGCATGACGCCGATGCTGGTGCTCACCGGCGACCCGCGCCTGCTGGGCAAGACCACCACGCTGCAGAGCGGCGACACCCTGAACATCGGCACCGAGACCCGCGGCGTGAACATCAACCTGGGCCGCAGCATGGGCCTGCATGCCGAGCTGACCCTGCCGAACCTGCGCGAAGTCAGCTCGGAAAGCGTCGGCGGCACGATGGTCAGCGGCTTCTCGGGCGATGAGCTCGAGCTCAACCTCGATGGGGCCGGCTCAATGAATGTATCATGTAATTACAGGGTGCTGAGCGCCAGCCTGGGTGGCGTCGGCAGCATGAAAATCCATGGCATCAACAGCGATAGCGTGGAGCTGAACCTGAGCGGCGCCGGCTATGTGACCTTGCATGGCCGCAGCAAGTGGCTCAAGGCCGAACTCGGCGGATTGGGCGGCCTGGACGCCCACGGCTTCTCGGCCGAGAACGTGACCCTGGAACTGTCCGGGCTGGGCAATGCCACCGTCACGGCCCGCGACAGCGCCAACCTGACCCTGTCGGGCATGGGCTCGGTCACGGTGCACGGCAAGCCGGCCAACCGCAAGGTGAGCCTCGACGGCCTGGGCAAGGTGAACTGGAAGTAGGGCGGCAGCTGGGCGGGACTGCAGGGACAACAAGAACAAGCAAAAAAACGAGCACGAGCCGACAAGAACAATGGGAGTCCTCACGGGCACCAAGGGTACGCAGAGATCCTGATCCGATGTACGAGACATGAAAAAACTATTCGTAGCGATCGCATTCGCGCTCGGCCTCCAGGCCAGCGCGCATGCGGGCTTCGCCGAAGGTGCCAGCGCCTACAACGCGCGCAACTACGCGACAGCACTGAAAGAGATCGTCCCGCTTGCCCGCTCCGGCCACGCGGACGCCCAGCATTTGCTGGGCCTGATGTATTACATGGGCCGGGGCGTCTCGCGCGACTACAAGCAGGCGTTTTCCTGGCACCACAAGGCCGCCCAGCAGGGCAAGGCCGACGCCCAGTACGTCGTCGGCGCCATGTACTACACCGGCAACGCCGTACCGCAGGACCAGCGCCATGCCGTCTCGTGGTTCCGCAAGGCGGCCGAGCAGGGCCACGGCGAAGCCCAGCACGCGCTCGGCCTGATGTACCGCTACCACCAGGCCGGCATGCCGCAGGATATGGTGCTGGCCTACATGCTGTGGAACCTGGCCGCCGCCAGCGGCAACCACAACGCAGTCGAGAAGCGCGCCGCCATTTCGCGCCAGATGACGCAGGAGCAGATCGAGGAGGCGCAGGCGTTGTCGCGCACCTGGAAGCCGGGCCGGCCGCTGCCGACGGCGTCGCGAACGGGGACGAATTCGTGATGAAAAACCGCCGGCGATGCCGGCGGTTCTTGTTTGAGGCTTCACGCTGGCCCGTGACATGTGATCCGTCGAATCTCGTAGGGTGGGCAGATTCTGCCCACCCTACGGGTTACGGCGTAGCCACGGGTGCCGCCTTGTTCACCCTCCGGAGCAGTGTCAACGGCACCGCATTCCCCATCGCCTGGTACCCCAGATCATTCGGATGCAAATGATCCCCGCTGTCATACGCCGGCAGCAGCCGTGACGGATGCGACGGGTCGCGCGTGGCGCGGTCGAAATCGAGCACCGCGTCGAATTCGTCGTGGTTGCGGATCCAGCTGTTCACCGCCTGCCTGACCACTTCCTTCTCGGGCGAGTAATAGCCGGCGCCTTCGAAGGGCGTCAGGGTCGCGCCGACGATGCCGATGCCCTTGGCATGGGCGCGGGCGATCAGCTGGCGGTAGCCGGCAATCAGGTCTTCCGCCGTCACCGGATTGGTGGCCGAGCTGTTGCCGATGTCGTTGATGCCGACCAGGACCACCAGCAAGCGCACCCCGGCGGTGGACAGCACGTCGCGGTCGAAGCGTTCCAGCGCGCTGCGCCCGGCCAGTGCATTCGGCGAGTTGCCGAGCAGGCGGTTGCCGCTGATGCCGCGGTTGACCACGCCCAGGCGCACACTGATGCCGAGGATCGAATCGCGCTCGGTCTGCAGCCGCCGCGCCAGCCAGTCGGGCCAGCGGTTGTTGGTGTCCGGCGTGCTGCGGGTGCCGTCGGTAATCGAGTCGCCCAGCGCGACGATGGCCAGTCCGGCGGCATCGACTTCGACCGCGGTGAGGAAGGGCCAGATGGTGATCGTGCGCTGCACCGGCAGGGTTGCCGCTGCCGTGAAGTTACCGGGCAGCGAGACGTAGCCGGTCTGCAGCGCCAGTGCGTGAAGGGTGGTCGCCTGCACCGTGCCGGGCAGGTAGAGGCTGATGGCGAGATCGGACAGCGGCGGCACGTTCAGCTCCACCGGATCGGACAGCACCGGCGCGCCGGGCGGGATCGTCACCGCGCTGCGCCCGCCGAAGGTGAGCGCACGGTCGGTGCCGGCAGCGACGTCCGATCCGCCCGCGCGCAGGCCGATGCGCGCGGCGCCGACGGTCAGCGGCACGCTGCCCATTTCGTTGGATACCCGGATGCGCACGCGGTTGCCACCGATGCTGGTATGGACGACCAGGCGCACGGTCTGGTCGGTGAAAGTCTGCAGGCTGGCCTCCGGCGGCGGGCCGGCGGGCGCGGTGCCCCAGGTAGTGGCCCAGCGGTCGCCGATCCAGTCCTGGGCGCCGGCGGGATGGGGCAGGGCGATCGCCGCAGCCAGCATGGCGCTGCCCAGCAGCAGGCGCCGTCGTGGCGGATACGGTCCGTGGGTGGACGAGGCGAGGCCGTCCTTGAAGCGCCGGACGACATCGGCCAAGAAGGGCAGGAAGCGATTCATCGTGTGTTCCTCGAAGTAATAACCATGCGGTAAACATGAGCTCTTCCAGCCAATCTAACGAGCTCGGCAGCACGGGACAAGACCACCGCCCGCGCCTCCTTTGCGCGAAATCGAGGCGCTCGAAGATTGACATTCCTGCAAGAATTCTTCTTGGTGGCTGGAGCAATCTTGTCCGGGATTTGACTCGGATTTCTACAGCGACTGTTCGCACACGCACCGAGGGGTGGCCAGAACCCGGCTAGGGTGGCCCTTCCACCAGCGAGGAGCAGTCATGAGCAAGAGTTCTGGAGATGTACGCATCGAAAACCCATTGATGCCGGCCGGCGGCTGGGGCTCGCTGGGCGAAGTGACCACCATCCTGTTCGACCAGCGGGTGCCGCTGAAGGACAGCCGCCTGCTGCTCAAGCAGAACAAGCCGGACGGCTATGCTTGCGTCAGCTGCGCCTGGGCCAAGCCGGCCAACCCGCATCCCTTCGAATTCTGCGAAAGCGGCGCCAAGGCCACGGCCTGGGAAACCACCAGCAAATCCATCGGTGCGGATTTCTTCCAGCAGCACACGGTCACCGAGCTGGAAGCCTGGGACGACCACCGCCTGGAAGACCAGGGCCGGCTGACGGTCCCGCTGCGCTACGATGCCCACACCGACAAATACCGCGAGATCGCCTGGGACACCGCCTTCGCCGAAATCGGCGCAGCCTTGCGCAGCTACGAGCCGAAGAAGGTCGTGTTCTACAGCTCGGGCCGGGCCTCGCTCGAGACCTCTTACATGTACGGGCTGTTCGCGCGCATGTACGGCAACAACAACCTGCCGGACAGCTCGAACATGTGCCACGAAAGCACCTCGGTCGGGCTGCAGAAGACCATCGGGGTCCCGGTCGGCACCGTGGTGCTGGACGACTTCGAGAAGACCGACTGCATCTTCTTCTTCGGCCAGAACGTCGGCGTGAACAGCCCGCGCATGCTGCACCAGCTGCAGGCGGCGCGCAAGCGCGGGGTGCCGATCATCACCTTCAATCCCCTGCGCGAGCGCGGGCTGGTCAGCTTCACCAATCCGCAGTCGCCGCTCGAGATGCTGACCGGGCACGAGACCGCCATCAGCACCCAGTACCACCAGGTGAAACCGGGCGGCGACACGGCCGCTGTCATGGGCTTGTGCAAGGCGATCCTGGCGCTGGACGATGCGGCCCGCAACGGCGGCGCCCAGCGCGTGCTCGACACCGCCTTCCTGCTCGAGCACACCCAGGGCTTCGAAGAGTTCGAGGCCGCGGTGCGCGCCTGCGAGTGGAGCGACATCGAACGCGAATCGGGCTTGTGGCGCACCGACCTCGAAAGCGCGGCCGCCGTGTACTGCAAGGCCAGCGCCGTGATGGCCATCTACGGCATGGGCCTGACCCAGCACCGCAACGGCGTGCAGAACGTGACGATGATGGTCAACCTGCTGCTCCTGCGCGGGAACATCGGCAAGCCGGGCGCCGGCGTGTGCCCGGTGCGCGGCCACTCGAACGTGCAGGGCCAGCGCACCGTCGGCATCACCGAAAAGCCGGAACTGGCGCCGCTCGATAAACTCAAGGAACAATTCGGCTTCGAGCCGCCGCGTGAGCCCGGCATGAACACGGTCGAAGCCTGCGAGGGCATCCTCGCGAACAAGGTGCAAGCCTTCATTGGCCTGGGCGGGAATTTCGTGCGCGCGGTGCCCGAGCGCGGCCTGATGGAAGCTGCCTGGCGCGAGCTGCCGCTCACGGTGCAGATCGCGACCAAGCTCAATCGCAACCACGTCATCCACGGCAAGGCCTCCTACATCCTGCCTTGCCTGGGCCGGATCGAGATCGACCGCCAGGCCGGCGGGCCCCAGGACGTGAGCGTCGAAGACAGCACCGCCTGCATGCACGGCTCGCGCGGGATGGCCGAGCCGGCAGCGGCCACGCTGCTGTCCGAGCCCGCCATCGTGGCCGGTATCGCCAAGGCCACCCTGGCCCCCAACCCGCGTGTCGACTGGGACCGCTGGGTGGCCGATTACTCCACCGTGCGCGAGGCGATCGCCGAGACCTATCCCGAGATCTTCCACGATTTCAACCAGCGGATGTGGACCCGCGGCGGTTTCCGCAAGCCGGTGGCCGCGGCCAACCGGGTCTGGAAGACCGAGAGCAGCAAGGCCGTCTTCACCGTGCCGGAAGAGTTGAAGGGCAATCCGGACCTGTCGGGCGCCCCGGCCACGCTGCGCCTGTTCACGGTGCGCAGCGACGGCCAGTTCAATACCACGATCTACAGCCATGACGACCGCTTCCGCGGCGTCTACGGCAGCCGCATGGTGCTGTTCATGTCGCGTGCCGACATGGCGAAACACGCGCTGGCCCAGGGCGACGTGGTGGCCCTGCGCACGGCCGCCAGCGACGGCGTCGAGCGGCGCGTCGCCGGACTCACCATCGTGCCCTACGACGTACCGCCGGGCTGCATTGCCGGCTACTTCCCCGAACTCAATGGCCTGATCCCGCTGTGGCACCACGCCAAGGAGAGCAAGGTGCCGGCGGCCAAGGCGATCGACGTCATCCTCGAGCGCGACCGGAGGCCTTCGTGAACGCGGGCGAAGTTTTCTTTGCGCCTGAGGGCGCGTCCCGGCTGCCGGCCGCCTGTTGGGTTGACGGCCGGCTGGAAGCCGCTACCGAAGTGGTAGCCGATGAAGTGCCGGTCGCTTTGGTCTACAACGGCATCAGCCACGCGGTGATGCTGGCCTCGCCGCAAGACCTGGAAGATTTTGCGGTCGGCTTCTCGCTGGGCGAGCGCATCGTGCGCCATGCGCGCGACATCCATGACCTCGACGTGGAAGAAACCTGCAACGGCATCGCCATCGAGATGCGCATCGCCTCCGGCGCCCTGGTGCGCCTGAAGGAGTCGCGCCGCGCCCGCACTGGCAAGACCGGCTGCGGCCTGTGCGGGGTCGAGAGCCTGGCCTGGTTCGAGGACGATGCCTTCGATCCGCCGCTGGCGAGCGCCACGCCGGTCGTCTTCGAGCACGCCGCGCTGCACCGCGCCATGGCAGCGATGGCGGCGCGCCAGCAGCTGCACCATGCGACCGGCGCGGTGCATGCGGCCGGCTGGGCCGATCGCGACGGCAGCTTGCTGTGCGTGCGTGAAGACGTGGGCCGCCACAATGCGCTCGACAAGCTGGTGGGCGCCCTGGTGGCCGCCCAGGTGGATAGCGCCGCCGGTTTCGCGGTGGTCACAAGCCGCGCCAGCTTCGAGATGGTGCAAAAGGCCGCGCGCGCGGCCTTCCCGCTGCTGGCCGCGATCTCGGCGCCGACCGCGCTGGCCGTGAAACTGGCGGAGCAGGCCGGGCTCACGCTGGCCGGCTTCGTGCGGGGCGGGCGCCACGTTCTCTACACGCATCCACAACGTCTTGCCCGGATGCCGGTATGATCCTGTCCTTCAAATAAAAGCACCTGGAGTAATCAATGGTCATCGTGACCCACAACGGCAAGTTCCATGCGGACGACGCATGGGCGGTCGCCGTCCTGCATATCCTGTTCCCTGAAGCGGACATCGTCCGGACCCGCGACAGCGCGATCATCGAGGCGGCCGACTTCGTGGTCGACGTCGGCGGCATCTGGGATCCGGCCACGGGCCGCTTCGACCACCACCAGAAAGGCTTCGAGGGCGCGCGCGCCAGCGGCGTGCCCTATGCCAGCGCGGGCCTGGTCTGGCGCGAATTCGGCGGGCGCTGCGTCGCCGCGCTGGCTGCCGCCCACACCGGCCACCAGATGGATGCCGACACGGCCCAGCAGCTGGCCTATGCCATCGACAGCGACATCGTCCAGTACCTCGATTTGTCGGATGTGGGCGCGGCCAAGAATGCGCCTGGCGGCTACGGCATGTCGGCGGTGGTCTCGGGCTATAACCCGAACTGGATGGACGAGCAGCGGCTGGGCTACGGGACCGAGGCGGAGGCCTATCGCCTGTTTCAATTCCGCAAGGCGATGGCCTTCCTGGCCGATGTGATGACGAATGCAGTCAAATACCGGGTCGGCGCCACCCTGGCACTGGCCCAGGTGCGCCAGGCCGAGCCGATGGAAGGTGGCCGCCTGCTGTTCTTGAAAAATGCCGCGCTGCCCTGGACCTCGGTGGTGCGCAAGGAAATGCCGAAGGTATTGTTTGTGCTCAGCCACAGTTTGTCGGAAGACCGCTACATGCTGCACACGGTCCCGGCCACGACCGATACCTTCGACGCTCGGGCCGACTTGCCGGAACCATGGGCCGGCCTGCGCGACGCGGAACTGGCGGCGGTGACCGGCGTGCCGGACGCCAAGTTCTGTCATAACGGCCGGTTTATTGCGGCTGCGAAATCGTTTGAAGGCGCATACGCCATGGCCAGGCAGGCGCTGCAGGCAGTGGACGCGGGCTTGACGCCGATCTTCGACGCGAAAGATATGCGGGCTTCAGTGCCAGTTTGAGTTAGGTAAGGCACTGTCGCAGCGCAGCAGAAGGACTATCTTGGGCTCATGGCAAAGATAGTTTCAATGAGAAAGCTGTATGCGATGCAACGCATGTCGGCTGCCCTCAACCGGGCATCGGCGGCGCGGCCCTTCGGTCCGGACACCGACCGGGCGCTGCGCTGGGCCGCGGCCTGGGGCATGTCGGCCGGCATCCGCACCCAGCATACCCGCCTGCGGCTGCGCCGCGATACCTTGCTTGGCGTCTGCCACGAGATTCATCGCTGAGCGCCTTGGGTCGAGCTCATAGTCCATCGCTATCGGGCCGATAGAAATAAACAAGTGCCGTCTATCTTGCTCTGTTAGATGCACAACAGTGTGCACAGCCCCGACAGGGCTATGTTGTTCGTTGGTCATTCCCCATAACGAATAATAGCGAGGCACAGATGGCTAAGAGCAAGAACGCGAAAGGATCGGTAGCGGGCGCCGGTTCGATCATGAGCACCATGGCAGGTCCGTCGGATCCGACGCCGCCAACTACCCTGGGATCGAAGGATCCCGTCAGCCAACGCCTGCTGGAAAAACAGGTCGCCGGCCAGCAGCTGGCAGCCGACATGCCCTTCAACCCGAACAAGCCGGACGAATACGGCGACGCGGCCCGCACGCCCGAGCCGGGCGCCACGGCCAAGCCGTCGACGCCCAGCGCGACCGGCAGCACCAGCACCGAGATCGTCCAGTCCGACAAGGTCGGCGACGGCCAGCCGCCGATCGGCGAGAACCCGGGCAATGACCCGCTCGACCGCGTGCGCGTCGACGCCAGCGACCGCCACCTGACCACCAACCAGGGCGTTCCGGTCGCCGACAACCAGCATTCGCTGAAGATCGGCCTGCGCGGCCCGACCGCGCTGGAAGACTTCATCCTGCGCGAAAAGATCACCCATTTCGACCACGAGCGCATTCCCGAGCGCGTGGTGCATGCACGCGGCTCGGCCGCGCACGGCTTCTTCGAGGCCTATGAGGACCTGAGCGCTGTGACCCGCGCCGCACCGTTCAAGGCCAAGGGCAAGCGTACCCCTGTGTTCGTGCGCTTCTCGACCGTCGCCGGCGAACGCGGTTCGACCGACGTGGCGCGCGACGTGCGCGGCTTCGCGGTCAAGTTCTATACCGACGAAGGCAACTGGGACCTGGTGGGCAACAACATCCCCGTCTTTTTCATCCAGGACGCGATGAAATTCCCCGACCTGGTGCATGCCGTCAAGCCGGAGCCGCACCACGGCATGCCGCAGGCGGCCAGCGCCCACGACACCTTCTGGGACTTCGCCTCGCTCTCGCCCGAGATCGCGCACATGCTGATGTGGGTGATGTCGGACCGCGCGATCCCGCGCAGCTACCGCACCATGCAGGGCTTCGGCGTGCACACCTTCCGCCTGATCAATGCGCAGGGCGAATCGCAGTTCTGCAAATTCCACTGGACGCCGCTGGCCGGCACCCACTCGCTGGTCTGGGACGAAGCGGTCAAGATTTCCGGTGCCGACCCTGACTTCCACCGCCGCGACCTGTGGGAGGCCATCGAGGCCGGCAACTTCCCGGAATGGGAGCTGGGCCTGCAGATCTTCAGCGAGGAGCAGTCGCAGAGTTTTGGCTTCGACATCCTCGACGCCACCAAGCTGATTCCGGAAGAACTGGTGCCGGTGCAGAAGGTCGGGCGCATGGTGCTGGACCGTAATCCCGACAACTTCTTTGCCGAGACCGAGCAGGTTGCCTTCTGCACCGCCCACATCATTCCCGGCATCGATTTTTCGAACGATCCGCTGCTGCAGGGCCGCATCCACTCCTATCTCGACACCCAGCTCTCGCGCCTGGGCGGCCCGAACTTCCACGAAATCCCGATCAACGCGCCGATCGTGCAGGTCCAGAACAACCAGCGCGACGGCATGCACCGCCAGGCCATCCACCGCGGCCGCGTATCCTACGAGCCGAATTCGCTGGCCGGCGGCTGCCCGTTCCAGGCCGGCAGCAAGGGCTTCACCAGCTTCCCGGAACGCGTGGCCGAAGACAAGGTGCGCGGCAAGCCGGAACTCTTCGCCGACCACTATTCGCAGGCGCGCCTGTTCTACCAGAGCCAGGCGCCTAGCGAGCAGGCCCACATCGCGAACGCCTTCCGCTTCGAGCTGACGCGCGTGCAGACGGTGGCGATCCGCCTGCGCATGCTGGCGCTGCTGGCGAATGTCGACGACGGCCTGGTGGCGAAAGTGGCTGAGGGCCTGGGCTTGGAAGTGCCGGAGCCGCTGCCGCTGGCGACCGACGCGCCGATCCCGACCTACCCGCCATCGCCGCCGCTGTCGCTCCTGAGCCGCGCCGGCATCACGGGAGTGCGCACCCGCCGCGTCGCGATCTTCGTGGCGCCGGGCGTCGATGGCGCGCAAGTGCAGTCGGTCTACGCCAGCCTGGTGCTCGATGGCGCGGTGCCGCGGCTGGTGGGCAATATGCTGGGCAAGGTCAAGGCAGCGGATGGTTCGACGCTGGATGTCGAGGTGTCGCTCGAGGCCGGGCCGTCGGTGCTGTATGACGGCTTGATCGTGCCGGATGGCGCTGCGGCGGTCGAGGCGCTGGCGCGCAACGCCCACGCGATCGACTTCGTGCGCGAGCAGTACCGCCACTGCAAGCCGATCCTGGTGCTGGGCGCGGGTGAGGGCCTGCTGGACAAGGCGATGGTGCCGAAGGTGCTGCCGGATGGCTCGGCCGATCCTGGCCTGCTGATTGGCGATGCCGCCGGTGCAGATGCGGCGCTGGATAAATTCAAGCTGGCGCTGGCCGGGCACCGGGCGTTTGCGCGGGAGACGGATCCGCCGATGGTGTGAACCTGAGGGTCTGATGGAGACGCCAGCTTCGTGCTTAACGCTGGCTATTTAGAGCCGTCGGTTACTCGTAGGGTGGGCGGGTCTCCCGCCCGCGCGTTCAAATTCCAGTGCTGCAGCCCGTGCGGCTGTTTACATTGCAACTATCACCGCGTGGGCGTTCGTAATTCCGGGCATTGCCCGAAATTACCCCGCCCACGCTACGGTTCTCACTAAGTGACCCGGATTCAGCTTCGTGCTGGCGTTTCTGTTAATCTAACCCCCTGGCCCAAATTCTTTGGTCGATACGTCGGACGACGCCAGGCTTCCGCCGGTCGACGAGGGCCACCTCCATGATCTCCAGGCGCAAACTCAATCACTTCAGCGCAGGACTGCTCGACACCTTCATCACCCGCTACAACGACTACGAAGGCTATTGGGCCTTCGGCGTCCTGTACCGCGAAGTGCAGGCCTCGGCAAACCGCATGCAGCTCGACCTGCTGGCCGCGACCGCGCAGCCGGAAGCGCCCGCCGCGTGCAGCGTCGCGCGCACCTACGCGCGCTACCTGCACCAGGCAATCGCCAAGCTCGGGGTGCGACTGGAGGAGCTGGAGTCGGCGAGCATGGTGATCGAATTCGGCCTGCCACCGGTTCCCCGGAACCCGAACCTGGTCCAGGTCGGCGACCCATTCACCTGTACCTTACACGTCGTGACCCGCGACGGCCGCAGGGCGACACGGCAGAAGCTTGCCCAATGCATGCGCGTGGATGAATTCCGGGGTAGTCGAAGCACCCGTTATACCGGGTAAGCCGGGACGCGCGCAGCAAACACCTTTTTTCCACCTCCCGTACAATTGCGGTTTTTTCAACACGGGAGCAGCCATGCGCGCCATTGAAATCACCCAGCCGGGCAAGCCCGAAGTCCTGCAGCTGTGCGAACGTCCGGTGCCGGTACCAAAGGCGGGCGAAGTGCTGATCAGGGTGCACGCGGCCGGCATCAACCGTCCCGACGTGCTGCAGCGCCTGGGGAAATACCCGGTGCCGCCGGGTGCCTCCGACTTGCCGGGCCTGGAAGTGGCCGGCGAAATCGTCGACGGCGACTACGCCGCAGCTGGCTTCAAGAAGGGCGACATGGTCTGCGCGCTGGTGCAGGGCGGCGGTTACGCCGAATACTGCACGGCGCCCGCCGAGCAGTGCCTGCCGATCCCGGACGGCCTGAGCCCGCTCGAAGCCGCCTCGCTGCCCGAGACTTTTTTTACCGTTTGGACAAATATTTTCGACCGCGCGCAACTGGCGCCGGGCGAGACCCTGCTGGTGCAGGGCGGTACCTCGGGCATCGGCGTCACCGCGATCCAGCTCGCCACCGCGCTGGGCCACCGCGTGTTCGCCACTGCCGGTTCGGATGAAAAATGCCGTGCCTGCGAAGCGCTGGGCGCCGAACGCGGCATCAATTACCGCACGGAAGACTTTACCGCCGTCGTGAAGGAGCTGACGGGCGGGAAGGGGGTCGACGTGATCCTCGACATGGTCGCCGGCGACTACCTCCCGCGCGAGATCGACTGCCTGGCCGACGACGGCCGCATCGCCCTGATCGCGCTGCTCGGCGGCGCCAAGGCCGAGATCGACCTGGGCCAGGTGCTGCGCCGCCGCCTGCACATCAGCGGCTCGACCCTGCGTCCGCGCCCGGTTGCCTTCAAGGCGGCGATCGCGCGCAACTTGCGGCAGCAGGTCTGGCCACTGTTCGCGCAAGGCAGGCTCAAGCCGGTGATTTACCGGACCTTCCCGCTGGTGCAGGCGGCGGAAGCGCACACGCTGATGGAGTCCAGCACCCACGTCGGCAAGATCGTGCTGGAAGTGATCTAAGCGATTGAATCAAAAAGGGAAGTGGTGGTCCGGCAGGGCGCGAAAAGAAGCTGAGCCATTGTTTGACCGCCACATATTCGACCGCTAGAATAGCGGGTTATTTAACTGTGGACTCGTATGCGTTCCAAACTCGTCGTAGGTAACTGGAAGATGAACGGCAGCCGTGAAGCCAATGCGCTGCTGCTGACCGGCATTCTCGCCGGACTGGCCAATGCCAAAGCTGCCGCCGCGGTATGCGTGCCGGCGCCTTACCTGTACCAGTGCCACGACCTGTTGCAAGGCAGCGAGCTGGCCTGGGGCGCGCAGGACGTGTCCTGCCAGCCTAGCGGCGCCTACACGGGCGAAGTCTGCGCCTCGATGCTGCAGGATTTCGGCTGCCGCTACGTCATCGTCGGCCATTCGGAGCGCCGCGCCTACCACGGCGAATCGAGCGAACTGGTGGCAAAGAAGACCAAGGCCCTGATCGAAGCCGGCATGACCCCGATCGTCTGCGTCGGCGAAACGCTCGAGCAGCGCGAAGCAGGGCAGACCATGGAAGTGGTCAATGAGCAGCTCGGCGCCGTGCTGGACAAGATCGGTCCGGATGCCTTGGCGAGCATCGTGCTGGCCTATGAGCCGGTGTGGGCGATCGGCACCGGCAAGACCGCCACCCCGGAAATGGCCCAGCAAGTGCACGCCGGCCTGCGCGAAAAGCTGCGCGCATGCAACGCGGCAAGCGCAGAAAAGGTATTGGTGCTGTACGGCGGCAGCATGAAGCCGGATAATGCGGCGGACCTGATGGCGCAGCCGGACATCGATGGCGGCCTGATCGGCGGCGCAGCCCTGAAGGCGGCGGATTTCCTCGCGATCATCCACGCAGCAAAGTAATCCAGCACTACCGCACTACAGAATTACCGCATTTAATCGTTGTTAACTTGGAAATGGAATTGCAATGAACACCCTGTTTAATCTGGTTATTGTCGTGCAGGTTATTTCGGCCCTGGCCATTATCGGCCTGGTGCTGGTCCAGCACGGCAAGGGCGCCGACATGGGCGCGGCCTTCGGTTCGGGCGCCTCGGGCAGCCTGTTCGGTGCGTCGGGCTCGTCGAACTTCCTGTCGAAGTCGACCGCCGTCGCCGCCGCCATCTTCTTCGCCTCGACCCTGGCGCTGGCGTATTTCAGCAACAACCGCACCGCCGGTCCGGACGGCGGCGTGATGGAGCGCGTCACGGTGCCGTCGTCGAAGGCGCCGGCTACCGGCATCCCGAGCGACATCCCGGGCGCCGGCCCGAACGCCGGCGCGACCACGGTCGTGCCGGCCAACGACATCCCGCAGACCCCGGGCGTCGCCATCCCGGCCGCACCTGGCCAGGCTGCTCCTGCACCGGCTGCCCCAGCCGCTGCGACCCCGGTTGCACCGGCTCCGGCCCCGGCCACCAAGTAATTCCTCGTTCTTTCGTCGCACGGGCGCCGCACGCCCGTTTGCGATTAGCGGTAGAATGCGGCTCGCTGTCAGTAGCGCGGGCCGGATTTATACGCAGCCCGGCCAGAATTAGTACTGAATGCCTTTGATTGGCTGTAAAGCTTAATCGTCAACATTAAATTGTTGAGAAATTGCGTAAATTCCTTGTGATAGCGCAATTTGTGCATTGAAAAGTAGTGCTAAAGCAGGGTAAAATACTGGTCTCCAGCCGACGTGGTGAAATTGGTAGACACGCTATCTTGAGGGGGTAGTGGCGCAAGCTGTGCGAGTTCGAGTCTCGCCGTCGGCACCAAGATACAAAGAAGCCAGCAAGGGCGCAACGAGCAAACGCTCTCCTGCCTGAGCTGGCTTTTTTTACGATTCGTATCGTCCTGGTGGAAGGTTCTGGCCAGGCAGTACGGTTCGGCGCTGCAGCCCTGCAGTGTTTCATTAACCGATCGTTCAATACAGGCTTCATCGTGAACCTCGAAAATTATTTCCCCGTCCTTCTCTTTATTCTGATTGGCGTCGGCGTTGGCGTCGCTCCGCAGGTGCTTGGCCGCCTGCTCGGCCCGCACCGTCCGGATGCCGCCAAGCTGTCCCCGTATGAATGCGGCTTCGAGGCCTTCGAAGACGCGCGCATGAAGTTCGACGTCCGGTACTACCTGGTCGCGATCCTGTTTATTTTGTTTGATCTGGAAACGGCATTCTTCTTCCCATGGGGCGTCTCGATGCGCGAACTCGGCTGGACCGGTTTCGTCACGATGATGGTCTTCATCGCAGAATTCGTGGTCGGATTCTGGTACATCTGGAAGAAAGGTGCCCTTGATTGGGAATAAGCCATGGCAATTGAAGGCGTATTAAACGAAGGTTTCATTACCACCACAGCCGATAAGCTGATCAACTGGGCGCGCACCGGGTCGATGTTCCCGATGACGTTCGGCCTGGCCTGCTGCGCGGTCGAGATGATGCATGTGGGCGCAGCCCGCTACGATCTCGACCGTTTTGGCATTGTGTTCCGCCCATCGCCGCGCCAGTCGGACGTCATGATCGTCGCCGGCACGCTGTGCAACAAGATGGCTCCCGCGCTGCGCAAGGTGTACGACCAGATGGCCGAGCCGCGCTGGGTGATCTCGATGGGTTCCTGCGCCAACGGCGGCGGCTACTACCACTACTCGTATTCGGTGGTGCGCGGCTGCGACCGCATCGTCCCCGTCGACGTCTACGTGCCGGGCTGCCCGCCGACTGCGGAAGCCCTGCTGTACGGCATCATGCAGCTGCAGAACAAGATCAAGCGCACCAATACCATCGCGCGCTAAGAACAGCCCCATCACCATGACGACTAAACTCGAATCCCTTGAACTCGCCCTGAAAAATGCTCTGGGCGAGGGCGCTGCCATTAGTTCCGCGCTGGGCGAAGTAACTGTGGTGGTCAAGGCCGCCGACTACCTTGCATCGATGCAGGCGCTGCGCGACACGCCGGCCCTCGCATTCGAACAGCTGATCGACCTGTGCGGCGTGGACTACTCGCAGTACGGCGAAGGCACCTGGGACGGCGCGCGCTTCGCGGTCGTCTCGCACCTGCTGTCGATCAAGCACAACTGGCGCGTGCGCGTGCGCGTGTTCTGCCTTGATGACGACATGCCGATCGTCGAATCGGTCACCGGCATCTGGCGCGCCGCCAACTGGTACGAGCGCGAAGCCTTCGACCTGTTCGGCATCCTGTTCGACGGCCACGGCGACCTGCGCCGCATCCTGACCGACTACGGCTTCATCGGCCACCCGTTCCGCAAGGACTTCCCGATTACGGGCTATGTCGAAATGCGCTACGACCCTGAACAGAAACGCGTGATCTACCAACCGGTAACGATCGAACCGCGCGAGAACATCCCGCGCGTGATCCGCGAAGAAACCTACGGGACGAAATAATGGCTGAGCTTAAGAATTACACCCTGAACTTTGGTCCGCAGCACCCGGCAGCGCACGGCGTGCTGCGCCTGGTGCTGGAGCTGGACGGCGAAGTGATCCAGCGCGCCGACCCGCATATCGGCCTGCTGCACCGCGGCACCGAGAAGCTGTGCGAAACCCGCACCTACCTGCAGTCGGTGCCCTACATGGACCGCCTCGACTACGTGTCGATGATGTGCAACGAGCACGGCTATGTGCTGGCAGTGGAAAAGCTGCTGGGCGTGGAAGCGCCGGTGCGCGCGCAATACATCCGCGTCATGTTCGACGAGATCACCCGCATCCTGAACCACCTGATGTGGCTGGGCGCGCACGCGCTCGACATCGGTGCGATGGGTCCTTTCCTGTACGCCTTCCGCGACCGCGAAGACCTGTTCGACGTGTACGAAGCGGTGTCGGGCGCGCGCATGCACGCGGCCTACTACCGCCCGGGCGGCGTCTACCGCGACCTGCCGGACCGCATGCCGCAGCACAAGGAATCGCCGATCCGTTCGCGCAAGGCCATCGACGCCCTGAACCAGGACCGCCAGGGTTCGGTGCTCGACTTCATCGAAGCCTTCACCAAGCGCTTCGACGGCTACGTGGACGAGTACGAAACCCTGCTGACCGATAACCGTATCTGGAAGCAGCGTACGGTCGGCATCGGCGTGGTCTCGCCCGACGATGCGAAGGCCATGGGCTTTACCGGCGCCATGCTGCGCGGCTCGGGCGTGGCCTGGGACCTGCGCAAGCAGCAGCCGTATGCCGTCTATGACAAGATGGACTTCGACATCCCGATCGGCACCAACGGCGACTCCTACGACCGCTACCTGGTGCGCATGGAAGAGATGCGCCAGTCGAACCGCATCATCAAGCAGTGCGTGGCCTGGCTGCGCACCAATGCCGGTCCGGTGATGATCGACAACCACAAGATCGTGCCGCCGAACCGGATGGACATGAAGTCCAACATGGAATCGCTGATCCACCACTTCAAGCTGTTCACCGAAGGCTTCCACGTGCCGGAAGGCGAGGCGTATGCCGCGGTCGAGCACCCGAAGGGCGAATTCGGCATCTATATCGTGTCGGACGGCGCCAACAAGCCGTACCGCCTGAAGATCCGTACCCCTGACTACGCCCACCTGCAGAGCCTGGACGAAATGGCGCGCGGCCACATGATCGCCGACGCCGTGACCATCATCGGCACCCAGGACATCGTGTTCGGCAGTATCGACAGGTAAGAGGACAAAGAACTATGTTATCGCAGCAGTGCTACCAAAAAATCGATCGCGAGCTGGCCAAGTATCCGGCCGATCAACGCCAGTCGGCCGTGATGGCTTCGCTGGCCCACGCCCAGGTCGAACTGGGCTGGCTGGCGCCAGAGACCATGCAGGAAATCGCCGACTACATCGGCATGCCGGCGATCGCCGTGCAGGAGGTCGCGACCTTCTACAACATGTACAACATCAAGCCGGTCGGCCAGCACAAGATCACTGTGTGCACCAACCTGCCATGCGCACTGTCGGGCGGCGAACGCGCCGCCAACCGCATCAAGGATGCGCTGGGCATTGGCTTCCGCGACACCACCGCTGACGGCAAGTTCACGCTGCTGGAAGGCGAGTGCATGGGCGCCTGCGGCGACGCGCCGGTGATGCTGGTGAATAACCACCAGATGTGCTCGTTCATGAGCGACGAGAAGATCGACGCCCTGCTTGAGGAACTGAACAAATGACCAGCCTGCACGACCGTCACATCAATCCGCTGATCCTCAAGGACCTCAACGGCGAGAACTGGCACCTGGCCGACTACGTGAAACGTGGCGGCTATTCGGCGCTGCGCCGCATCATCGAAGAAGGCATCTCGCCGGAACAGATCATCGCCGACCTGAAGGCCTCCGGCCTGCGCGGCCGCGGCGGCGCCGGTTTCCCGACCGGCCTGAAGTGGAGCTTCATGCCGCGCCAGTACCCTGGCCAGAAATACCTCGTCTGCAATACCGACGAAGGCGAGCCGGGTACCTTCAAGGACCGCGACATCATCCGCTATAACCCGCACGCGCTGATCGAAGGCATGGCCATCGGCGCCTACGCGATGGGCATCACCGTGGGCTACAACTATATCCACGGCGAGATCTTCGCGGAATACCTGCGCTTCGAAGAAGCGCTGGAAGAGGCGCGCGCCGCCGGCTTCCTGGGCGATAACATCATGGGGTCAAGCTTCAGCTTCCAGCTGCACGCGCACCACGGCTATGGCGCCTATATCTGCGGCGAAGAAACCGCGCTGCTCGAGTCGCTCGAGGGCAAGAAGGGCCAGCCGCGCTTCAAGCCGCCGTTCCCGGCCTCGTTCGGCCTGTACGGCAAGCCGACCACGATCAACAACACCGAGACCTTCGCAGCGGTCCCGTTCCTGCTGAACATTGGCGCCGAGAACTACATGGCGCTGGGCAAGCCGAACAACGGCGGCACCAAGATCTTCTCGATCTCGGGCGACGTCGAGCGTCCGGGCAATTACGAAGTCCCGCTGGGCACCCCGTTCGCCAAGCTGATGGAGCTGGCCGGCGGCATGCGCGGCGGCAAGAAGATCAAGGCCGTGATTCCTGGCGGTTCGTCGGCGCCGGTCGTGCGCGGCGAAGTCATGATGGACACCGACCTCGACTACGATTCGATCGCGAAAGCCGGCTCGATGCTGGGCTCGGGCGCCGTGATCGTCATGGACGAAACCCGCTGCATGGTCAAGTCGCTGCTGCGCCTCTCGTATTTCTATTACGAAGAGTCCTGCGGCCAGTGCACGCCTTGCCGTGAAGGCACCGGCTGGATGTACCGCATGGTGCACCGCATTGAAAACGGCAAGGGCCGTCCGGAAGACATGGACCTGCTGAACAACATCGCCTTCAACATCAAGGGCCGCACGATTTGCGCCCTGGGTGACGCAGCCGCGATGCCAGTAGAAGCGATGATCAAGAACTTCCGCGAGGAATTCGAATATCACATCGAGCACAAGCACTGTCTCGTGCCCGCATACCTTTAAACCAGGTCAGGTAACGATCAAATGGTTGAAATTGAATTAGACGGCAAGAAAGTCGAAGTCGCACCAGGTTCCATGGTGATGGACGCCGCAAACAAACTCGGAACTTACATTCCGCACTTCTGCTATCACAAGAAATTGTCGATCGCAGCGAACTGCCGCATGTGCCTGGTCGAAGTGGAAAAGGCGCCGAAACCGATGCCTGCTTGCGCCACGCCAGTGTCGCCCGGCATGATCGTGCGCACCCACAGCGACAAGGCTGTGCAGGCGCAGAAGTCGGTGATGGAATTCCTCTTGATTAACCACCCGCTGGATTGCCCGATCTGCGACCAGGGCGGCGAATGCCAGCTGCAAGACCTCGCGGTCGGCTACGGCAAGAGCAATTCGCGCTACGACGAAGAAAAGCGCGTGGTGGCCCCGAAAGAGGCCGGCCCGCTGATCTCGATGGAAGAGATGGCGCGCTGCATCCAGTGCACCCGCTGCGTGCGTTTCGGCCAGGAAGTGGCCGGCGTCATGGAATTCGGCATGGTCGGCCGTGGCGAGCACTCGGAAATCACGACTTTCGTCGGCAAGACCGTCGACTCGGAAGTGTCGGGCAACATGATCGATTTGTGCCCGGTCGGCGCGCTCACCAGCAAGCCATTCCGCTACACGGCCAGGCCTTGGGAGCTGTCGCGCCGCAAGTCGATCGCGCCGCACGATTCGCTCGGCACCAACCTGATCGTCCAGGTCAAGGGCGGCAAGGTCATGCGCGTGCTGCCGCTGGAAAACGAGGCCATCAACGAATGCTGGATTTCGGATAAAGACCGCTTCTCGTACGAGGCGCTGGACAATGCCGACCGCCTGGTCAACCCGATGATCAAGCAGGGCGGCGTGTGGCAGGAAACCGACTGGCAGACCGCGCTCGAATACGTGGCCCACGGCCTGCGCAACATCCGTCACGAGCACGGCGCCGACAGCGTCGCCGCCGTCGCCACCGCGCACTCGACCGTCGAAGAACTCTACCTGCTGAACAAGGCGATGCGCGGCTTTGGCTCCGACAACGTCGAATTCCGCCTGCGCCAGAGCGATTTCTCGCTGGACGGCCAGGTCACGCCATGGCTGGGCATGCCGATCACCGGCATCTCGCAGCTCAAGCGCGTGCTCGTCATCGGCTCCTTCCTGCGCAAGGATCACCCGCTGGTCACGACCCGCCTGCGCACCGCCGTCAAGGGCGGTGCCAAGCTTTCGCTGCTGCAGGGCGCGGACGACGACCTCCTGATGCCGGTCGCTAACAAGCTGATCGCTGCGCCAGGCGAGTGGCTCGCTGCCTTGTCGGAAGTGGTTTCGGCTGTGGCCGGCGCCAAAGGTATTGCTGCACCATCGGGCTTCGAAAACGTGCAGGCCGGCGATGCCGCCAAGGCCATCGCCGCTTCGCTGACCGGCACCGATGCGCCAGGCGCTGTCTTCCTCGGCAACGCCGCCTCGCACCACCCGCAGGCTTCGAAGATCCACGCCGCTGCGCAATGGATCGCCGAGCAGACCGGCTGCAGCTTCGGCTCGCTGGTCGAGGCCGCCAACACGGTCGGCGGCTACCTGGTGGGCGCCACCGGCAAGGGCGAAGCTGCCTTTGCCACGCCGAAGAAAGCCTATGTGCTGCTGCACGCGGAGCCGGAGCTGGATGCGGCCAATCCGCAGCAAGCCCGCGCCGCCCTGGATGGCGCCGAGATGGTCGTCGCCATGTCGTCCTTCAAGCACGGCATGGACTTCGCCGACGTGCTGCTGCCGGTCTCGCCATTCAGCGAAACCGCCGGTACCTTCGTCAACTGCGAAGGCCGTGCACAAAGCTTCAACGGCACCGTCAAGCCGCTCGGCGAAACCCGCCCGGCCTGGAAAGTGCTGCGCGTGCTCGGCAACCTGCTGGGCCTCACCGGCTTCGATTACGACACTTCGGAATCGATCCGCGACGAAGCGCTGGGCAAGGGCGTCACCGATCACTCGGGCAAGCTGAACAACGTGGCCAAGCTGGCGCCGTCGACCGGCAGCTATGCCGCCGCCGGCCAGCTCGAGCGCGTCACCGACGTGCCGATCTATTTCACCGACGCGCTGTCGCGCCGTTCGGAGCCGCTGCAGCGCACCGCCGACGCGAATGCGCCGCTGGTGTCGCTGTCGAAGGCGGTGGCCGAGCAGCTGGGCGTGGTCGCGGGTGACCGCGTGCGCGTCTCGCAGGGTTCGGGCAGCGCCGTGCTGGTCGCCAACGTGGATGCACGCCTGCCGTCGAACGCAGTGCGCGTCGCCGCCGGCCACCCTGCGGTCGCCACCCTCGGTGCGATGTTTGGTGAAATCAATGTAGAAAAAGCAGGGGAGGGCAAGTAATGGCACAGCCCGGTTATATCGATAGTTTTTACGAGTTCGGCGCCGCCAGCCCGATCGCACCGGTCTGGCCAGTGATCTGGACCGTGATCAAGATCCTGTGCGTGCTGTTGCCGCTGATGGGCCTGGTTGCCTACGCCACCCTGTGGGAACGCAAGCTGATCGGCTGGATCCAGATCCGCGTCGGCCCGAACCGCGTGGGCCCTGGCGGCCTGCTGCAGCCGATCGCCGATGCGCTCAAGCTGCTGCTCAAAGAGATCGTGATCCCGACCAAGGCCACCACCAGCCTGTTCGTGATCGGCCCGGTCATGACCATCATGCCGGCGCTGGCCGCCTGGTCGGTGGTCCCGTTCGGTCCGGGCGCGGCCCTGGCCAACGTGAATGCCGGCCTGCTGCTACTGCTGGCGATTACCTCGATGGAAGTCTACGGCATCATCATCGCCGGCTGGGCCTCGAACTCGAAGTACTCGTTCATGGGCGCGATGCGCGCCTCGGCCCAGATGATCTCCTACGAAATCCCGATGGGCTTCGTGATGGTCGTGGTGCTGATGGTGTCGGGCAGCCTGAACTTCTCGGACATCGTGCTTGGGCAGCAGGTCGGTACTTTCGCCGGCATGGGCCTGAACTTCCTGTCGTGGAACTGGCTGCCGCTGTTCCCGCTGTTCGTGATCTATTTCGTCTCCGGCCTGGCCGAGTGCAACCGCCACCCGTTCGACGTGGTGGAAGGCGAGTCGGAAATCGTCGCCGGCCACATGGTCGAGTATTCGGGCATGTCCTACGCGATGTTCATGCTGGCGGAATACGCCAACATGATCCTGATCGCCACGCTGGCCGCGATCATGTTCCTGGGTGGCTGGTCGGCGCCGTTCGCCTTCCTGGAGTTTGGCGCGATTGGTGGCTTCTTCTGGCTGTTCGCGAAGATGTTCATCCTGGTCTCGCTGATGATCTGGGTCCGCGGCACCTTCCCGCGCTACCGCTATGACCAGATCATGCGCCTGGGCTGGAAAGTATTCATTCCGCTGACCCTGATCTGGCTCGTTCTCGTCGCAGGCTGGATGCAGACGCCGTGGAACATCTGGAAGTAAGAGAGAAAAATGAATCGAGTGAAAGAAATCCTCGGCAGCCTCATGCTGACCGAACTCTTCAAGGGCCTGGCCCTGACCGGCAAGTATGCGCTGTCGCGCAAGATCACGGTCCAGTACCCTGAAGAGAAGACGCCGATGTCGAACCGCTTCCGCGGCCTGCACGCGCTGCGCCGCTACCCCAACGGGGAAGAGCGCTGCATCGCCTGCAAGCTGTGCGAGGCAGTCTGCCCGGCCATGGCCATCACGATCGAGTCGGCGCAGCGCGAGGACGGCACCCGCCGCACCACGCGCTACGACATCGACCTGACCAAGTGCATCTTCTGCGGCTTCTGCGAAGAGTCCTGCCCGGTCGACTCCATCGTCGAAACCCACGTGCTGGAATACCACGGCGAAAAGCGCGGCGATCTCTATTACACCAAAGAGATGCTGCTGGCCGTGGGCGACCGCTACGAAGCCGACATCGCCGCCGCCCGCGAGGCGGACGCGAAGTACCGTTAATAAGAAGAGGCTTCCAAGTCATGGAATTTACTACTGGTTTGTTCTACGTGTTCGCGGCCATCATGGTGCTGGCCTCGCTGCAAGTCATCACCACCAAGAACCCGGTCTATGCCGCGCTGTTCCTGGTGCTCGCGTTCTTCAACGCGGCCGGCATCTGGATGCTGCTGAAAGCCGAGTTCCTGGCCATCGTGCTGGTGCTGGTCTATGTCGGCGCCGTGATGGTGCTGTTCCTGTTCGTCGTCATGATGCTCGACATTAACGTCGACCGCATGCGCGAAGGCTTCTGGGGTTATTTGCCAGTGGCCTCGGCCATCGGCGCCCTGATCGTGCTCGAAATGGGCGCTATCCTGTACCGCGCCTACAACCTGACCGAGCTGTCGGCCGAGGCCGCCGCGCTGAACATCGGCGGCACCAAGGAGCTGGGCCTGCTGATCTACACCAAGTACATCTACGGTTTCGAGATCGCCGCCGTGATCCTGCTGGTGGCGATTATCGCCGCAGTCGCCCTGACCCTGCGCAAGCGCAAGGACACCAAGGCCATCGACCCGGGCCTGGCCGTGCGCGCCAAGCGCAACGACCGCCTGCGCATCGTGAAGATGGACGCGGTCAACCAGCGCGCCCTCGATGCGGCATCGGTCGAGGCAGCAGCCCAGGCCGCCGCCGCAGCAGCACCAGCACCAGCACCAGCTGTACCGAAGGAGAACCCATGACTTTGTCGCTCGCACACTACCTGATCCTGGGCGCGATCCTGTTCGCGATCTCGATCGTGGGCATCTTCCTGAACCGGAAGAACATCATCATCCTGCTGATGGCCATCGAACTGATGCTGCTGGCGGTGAACCTGAACTTCATCGCGTTCTCGCACTACCTGGGCGACGCGGCAGGGCAGATCTTCGTGTTCTTCATTTTGACCGTCGCGGCTGCCGAATCGGCAATTGGCCTGGCGATCCTGGTGGTCCTGTTCCGCAACCTGGACACGATCAATGTGGAAGACCTCGACAGCCTCAAGGGCTAACGGGTTTCGGTACAACAATAACGACTAAGGTTCAACATGGCGGGGCAACTCAATTCCACACTCTTGCTCGCGGTGCCGCTGGCGCCGCTCGCAGGCTCGGCGATCGCCGGCCTGCTGGGTACGAAATTTTTCGGCAACGTGGTCGGCCGCAAGGTCTCCCACACGGCAACCATCCTCGGTGTCCTGATCGCTCTGATCATCTCGGTCCAGACCCTGATGGCGGTGCTCGACGGCGCGCCGGTCTTTAACCAGGATATCTACACCTGGATGAACGTCGCCGGCCTCAAGCTGGCGGTCGGCTTCCAGATCGACACGCTGTCGGCAATGATGATGTGCGTCGTGACCTCGGTGTCGCTGATGGTCCACATCTACACGATCGGCTACATGGCCGAGGACGAAGGCTATAACCGCTTCTTCTCGTACATCTCGCTGTTCACCTTCGCGATGCTGATGCTGGTCATGTCCAACAACTTCCTGCAGCTGTTCTTCGGCTGGGAAGCGGTGGGCCTGGTCTCTTACCTGCTGATCGGCTTCTGGTACACCCGCCCGACCGCGATCTTCGCCAACATGAAGGCGTTTTTGGTCAACCGCGTCGGCGACTTCGGCTTCATCCTGGGCATCGGCCTGCTGCTCGCTGCCGCCGGCTCCATGCAGTACGATGAAGTGTTCGCACAGAGCACCTCGCTGGCTGCCATGACCGTGCCCGGGACCGGCTGGCCGCTGCTGACCGCCGCCTGTATCTGCCTGTTCATCGGCGCGATGGGCAAGTCGGCGCAGTTCCCGCTGCACGTCTGGCTGCCTGACTCGATGGAAGGCCCGACCCCGATCTCGGCACTGATCCACGCCGCGACCATGGTCACCGCCGGCATCTTCATGGTGGCGCGCATGTCGCCGCTGTTCGAGCTGTCGGACACCGCGCTGAGCTTCGTGATCATCATCGGTTCGATCACCGCGCTCTTCATGGGCTTCCTGGGCATCATCCAGAACGACATCAAGCGCGTGGTTGCCTACTCGACCCTGTCGCAGCTGGGCTACATGACCGTCGCGCTGGGCGCCTCGGCCTATTCGGTGGCCGTGTTCCACCTGATGACCCACGCCTTCTTCAAGGCGCTGCTCTTCCTTGGCGCCGGTTCGGTCATTATCGGCATGCACCACGACCAGGACATGCGCAACATGGGCGGCCTGCGCAAGTACATGCCGATCACCTGGATCACGTCGCTGCTCGGCTCGCTGGCCCTGATCGGTACCCCGTTCTTCTCGGGCTTCTACTCGAAGGACTCGATCATCGAAGCGGTGCACGCCTCGAACATCCCGGGCGCAGGCTTCGCCAACTTCGCGGTGCTGGCAGGCGTGTTCATCACGGCCTTCTACTCGTTCCGCATGTACTTCATGGTCTTCCATGGCGAGTCGCGCTGGAACCATCCGGTCAAGCACAGCGAAGGGCACGATTCGGACGCGCACCACGAAGAGGAAGCGCACAGCGATTCCGAAACGCATGCTGATCATCATGATGACGACCATCACCACCATGGCCTGCAGCCTGGCGACAAGCCGCACGAGTCGCCGCTGGTCGTGACCCTGCCGCTGATCCTGCTGGCGATTCCTTCGGTGATCATCGGCTACCTGGCGATCGGCCCGATGCTGCACGGCGACTTCTTCAAGGACGTGATCTTCGTCGGCGAGAACCACACTGCCATGAAGACCCTGAGCGAAGAATTCCACGGCGCCGCGGCGATGGCGATCCATGGCCTGCAGACCGCACCGTTCTGGCTGGCGCTGGCTGGCGTCGTCGCCGCCTACTACTGCTACATGGTCAACCCGCGCGTGCCGGCCTGGTTCTATGCCAGGTTCAAGTTCCTGCACACCCTGCTGGACAACAAGTACTACATGGACAAGTTCAACCAGGCAGTCTTCGCAGGCGGCGCCCGCGCCGTCGGCGGTGGCCTCTGGAAGGTCGGCGACCGCGGCCTGATCGATGGCCTGTTGGTCAACGGTTCCGCACGCCTGGTCGGCTGGTTCTCGACCGTCGTGCGCAATCTCCAGACGGGTTACATCTATCACTACGCGTTCTTCATGATCGCTGGCGTGCTGGCGACCCTGCTGTACTTCTTCCCGTTCTGGCGCGGTTAATCAGGCCAAGATAAGAAAAGCGAAAAATGATGCAGTCAATTTCTACATTTCCTCCTTACCTGAGCCTCGCGATCTGGCTCCCGATCGTCTTCGGCTTGGGTCTCCTGGCGATCGGACGCGAATCCAACAAGGGGCTGACGCGCATGCTGGCCCTCATCGGCGCCGTCGTCAGCTTCCTGCCGACGCTGCCGCTGATCATGAACTTCGACAATGCCGCCCACGGCATGCAGTTCTATGAAGTGGCGTCGTGGATCGAGCGCTTCAATGTGTTCTACAAGCTCGGCGTCGACGGCCTGTCGCTGTGGTTCATCCCGCTGACCGCCTTCATCACCATCATCGTGGTGCTGGCGGCATGGGAAGTCATCGACGAGCGCGTTGGCCAGTACATGGGTTCCTTCCTGATCCTGTCGGGCCTGATGATCGGCGTGTTCGCCTCGATGGACGGCCTGCTGTTCTACTTCTTCTTCGAAGCCACCCTGATCCCGATGTACATCATCATCGGCGTCTTCGGCGGCCCGAACCGGGTCTACGCAGCATTCAAGTTCTTCCTGTACACGTTCTTCGGCTCGCTGCTGACCCTGGTCGCGATCGTCTACCTGTACAACGCCTCGGGATCCTTCGACATCCTCGAATGGCACAAGCTGCCGCTCACGATGAACGAGCAGATCCTGATCTTCATCGCCTTCTTCATGGCCTTCGCCGTGAAGGTGCCGATGTGGCCGGTGCACACCTGGCTGCCGGATGCCCACGTGGAAGCGCCGACTGGCGGTTCCGTGGTGCTGGCTGCGATCATGCTGAAGCTGGGCGCATATGGCTTCTTGCGTTTCTCGATGCCGATCACCCCGGACGCTTCGCACTACCTGGCGCCGGTCGTCATCGTGCTTTCCTTGATTGCCGTGATCTACATCGGCCTCGTGGCCCTGGTGCAGAAGGACATGAAGAAACTGGTCGCCTACTCGTCGATCGCCCACATGGGTTTTGTGACCCTGGGTTTCTTCATCTTCAACGACATGGGCGTGCAGGGCGGCATCATGCAGGCGATCTCGCACGGCTTCGTGTCGGGCGCGATGTTCCTGTGTATCGGCGTGCTCTATGACCGCGTGCACTCGCGTGAAATCGCCGATTACGGAGGGGTCGTCAACACGATGCCGAAATTCGCTGCCTTCGCCGTGCTGTTCTCGATGGCCAATGCCGGCCTGCCTGCCACCTCGGGCTTCATCGGTGAGTTCATGGTCATCCTGGGTGCGGTCGAGTTCAACTTCTGGACCGGCCTGCTGGCGGCCACCGCACTGATCCTGGGCGCCGCCTACTCGCTGTGGATGGTCAAGCGCGTGGTGTTCGGCCCGGTCGGCAACAAGAATGTCGCCGAACTGACCGACCTGAATGGCCGCGAGTTCGCCATCCTGGGCGTGCTGGCCATCGCCACCCTGTGGATGGGCCTGTACCCGGCGCCGATCGCAGAAACCCTGCAGGTGTCGGTCTCGGATCTGCTCCAGCATGTCGCAGTCAGCAAAGTGCCTCAATAAAACGCCATGAACGAAATGAACTCCACCCTGCTCACGGCGGCCGACACCAATCTGGTGCCGGTCTATGCCGAAATCTTCCTGCTGGTCGCGGCTTCCGCGATCCTGCTGATCGACATGTTCCTGAAAGAGGGCAAGCGCAACCTGACCTACGCGCTGACCTTGCTCACCATCGCCGGCTGCGCCGTGCTCTCGTTCGCCGATTTCAATTCGGGCGCGACGGTGTACACCTTCAGCGGCATGTACGTGTCGGACCCGATGGGCAATTTGCTCAAGCTGTTCACCTACCTCGCCACCGCCATGACCCTGGTGTATTCGCGCCAGTACTCGGGCGACAGGGGCATGATGTCCGGTAACCTGGGCGGCGAGTTCTACGTGCTCGCGCTGTTCTCGATGCTCGGCCAGATGATCATGATCTCGGGTAACAGCATGCTGTCGCTCTACCTGGGCCTGGAACTGATGTCGCTGTCGCTATATGCGCTGGTGGCGCTGCGCCGCGACCACGCCGTGTCGACCGAAGCCGCGATGAAATACTTCATCCTGGGCGCACTGGCCTCGGGCTTCCTGCTGTACGGCATCTCGATGATCTACGGCGCCACCGGTTCGCTCGACATCACCGCCATCGGCCAGCTGACCGCCGACAAGGGCAACAACCAGACCATCCTGGTGTTCGGCCTCGTATTCGTCGTCGCCGGCCTGGCCTTCAAGCTGGGCGCGGTCCCGTTCCACATGTGGGTGCCGGACGTCTACCAGGGTTCGCCGACCGCGGTCACGCTGCTGCTGGGCGGTGCGCCGAAGCTGGCCACCCTGGCCATGACCTTCCGCATCCTGGTCGAGGCGCTGCCTGGCTTCGCCTTCGACTGGCAGCAGATGCTGATGGTGCTGGCCGTGCTGTCGCTGGCACTCGGTAACATCACCGCGATTGCCCAGACCAACATCAAGCGCATGCTGGCCTATTCCACCATCGCGCAGATGGGCTTCGTGCTGCTGGCCCTGTTGACCGGCGTGGTCGACGGCGACAGCAGCGATGCCGCCTCTTCGTACAGCGCCGCCATGTACTACATGATCACCTATGTGCTGACCACCGTCGGCAGCTTCGGCCTGATCATGATGCTGGCGCGTGCCGGCCACGAAGCCGAACTGATCTCGGACTTCAAGGGTCTCGGCAAGCGCAGCCCATGGTTCGCGATCGTCATGACCATCCTGATGTTCTCGCTCGCCGGCGTGCCGCCGATGGTCGGCTTCATGGCCAAGTGGGCAGTGCTGCAGGCCGTCGCCAACGCCGGCATGGTGTGGCTGGCGATCGTCGCCGTGATGTTCTCGCTGATCGGCGCCTATTACTACCTGCGCATCGTCAAGACCATCTGGTTCGACGACGCGGCGGATACGGCCGCCATCCACACCGCAACCGACATGCGCGTGGTGATGTCGCTCAACGGCCTGGCCGTGGTGGTGCTGGGTATCATCCCGGGCTGGCTGCTGGCGGTGTGCTACAGCGCCATGCAGGCAACCCTCGCAAAATAAGCCAGTGGATTCTTCCCTGGCTGTCTGGATGGTGGTCGCGATCTCCCTCGCGGCCGCCAACCTGCCTTTCCTCACCGAGCGCGTGTTCGGTCTTGTTCCGCTCAAGGCCGGCGCCGCCGCTGACGGTGCAGTGTCTCCTTCCTCGCGCACGAAGTCCCTCCCGCTGCGCCTGCTCGAATTAATTGTCTTATACTTTATCGTCGGTGGCCTGGCGCGCCTGCTCGAGTCCAGTATCGGTGGCGTGTTCAAGCAGGGCTGGGAGTTTTATGCGATTACCGGGTGTTTGTTCCTGGTGCTGGCGTTTCCTGGGTTCGTGTTTCGATATTTGCGTAAACGCCGTCCGTAGGGCGGGCGGGTCTCCCGCCCGCGCGTTCAAACCGCGTATGAATGGCCCGGCACGCATTTCGATCAGCACACGCACGTTGAACGCGCGGGCGGCGAAGCCGCCCACCCTACGGGGCGCCGTGTCGTCATCTCCCCAATAATGTTTGAAACGGAGTGCGCATGACCGTGGAATTGAAAGAAACCCGCATCGACGGCGGCATCGTCTACGACGGCCCCTTCCTCAAGGTAGAACGCGACCAGGTGCGCCTGCCCGACGGCTCGATCTCCCACCGCGAATTAATCCGCCACCCCGGCGCGGTCGTGATCCTGCCGTTGCTGCCCGATGGGCGCGTGCTGCTCGAACGCCAGTTCCGCTATCCGAATGGCCAGGTCTTCATCGAATTCCCGGCCGGTAAAATCGACCCGGGCGAAGACCACCTCGATTGCGCCAGGCGCGAACTTGAAGAAGAAACCGGCTACACGGCCGCCACATGGCGCTTCGTCTGCACCATCCACAACGCCATCGCCTATTCGGACGAACACCTCGAGCTGTTCCTGGCCGAAGACCTGACCGAGGGCGAGCAACAGCTCGACGATGGAGAATTCCTCGAGACCTTTACGGCCACCGTACCCGAGCTGCTCGACATGGTCCAGCGCGGCGAGATCACCGACGTGAAAACCATCATCGGTACTTTCTGGCTCGAGAAGATTTTAGCCGGCAGCTGGAACCCCGCCTGAAAAAATGAAACCGGTGCTCGCGCTCGTGCTGCTGTGCTGGGCGGCCGCCATGCAACCCGCGCAGGCGGCGGCACGCACCGGGTTCCAGGCACGCTGCGAGGACAGCATCGGCGAAACCCTGTCGGTGCTGACCGGCACCCAGAATGGCTTCCGCATCGACAATACGGTCGGCTACCGCTCGCTGACCGTCATGAAAGGCCGTGCCCGGCCCGGACAATACGTACTGGGCCTGACGCGCACCGAGTCGCACGTCAGCATCAATGTCGGCGGGCGCCTGCTGATCGACCCGGCCAGCGGCTATGAATGCATCGCCCCGCAGATCGAGGTCAAGCTCTACTATCCGCCGATCGTGGTGTACGTGAGCCGCGAGTTCGCCCCGAGCTCCTGCGCCTACCAGGAAGTGCTGGCCCACGAGATGCGCCACCTGAATACCTATCTGGGCTACCTGCCGCATGCCGAAGCGCGGGTGCGCATGGCGCTCCAGAAGCGCTTCGAGGACAAGCCCCTGTATGCACGCACCGGCCAGGCCCAGGGCTTGCTCCAGCGCGAGATCGACCGCGGCTGGATGCCGTATATCAAAAGCGAAATGGCCAAGGTCGAGGCCTTGCAGGCCGCCATCGATTCGCCGCAGGAATATGCCCGGCTGGGCAAGGTTTGCGGAGGTGAGGTACAGTCTTTGCTCCGACCCACCCGAACCCGCAAACCATCATGACGAACTCTCTAGCTTCCAAGCCACCAGCGCGTTACATCGCCCTGATCCCGGCTGCCGGGGTTGGCGCGCGCATGGGGGCGACCAGCCCCAAGCAATACCTGCAGCTCGGCGGCAAGCCGATGCTGCGGCACACGCTCGACGCCTTCGTGTCGAGCCCGCTCATTTCCCATACGTATGTGGTGGTGAGCGCGGACGATCCCATCATCGATTCGATCATCCCGGCCCAGGGCGTGACCGTGCTGCGCCATGGCGGCGCCAGCCGCATGGACTCGGTGCGCAACGGCTTGCTGGCGCTGCACGGCATCCTTCACGAGGACGACTGGGTGCTGGTCCATGATGCGGCCCGTCCGGGGCTGGATGCGGAACTCATCGAGCGCCTGATCGTCGAAACAGGTGAGCACCCGGCCGGCGGCCTGCTGGCCCTGCCAGTGGTCGATACCGTCAAGCGCTGCGTGGCCGACGAGGTGGCGACCGTGGCGCGCGACGGCCTGTGGCTGGCCCAGACGCCGCAGATGTTCCGCTACCACCTGCTGTACCGCGCGCTGGACGCGGCCACGGATCCTTCCATGATTACCGACGACGCGAGTGCGGTTGAAGCGCTGGGACTGGCCCCCAAGTTGGTGGAAGGGCACCCACGCAACCTGAAAGTCACGCTGCCTGCCGACATCCTGATTGCCGAGATGTATTTGGCCGCGTATGCACCACAGGTCCAACCCGCATCGCACACCCAACCGAACTGAAAAAAAAACTGAACCTATGGCACTAGCTTCCTATAACCCCGCACCGCCGTTCCGCATCGGAACCGGCTACGACTGCCACGCACTGGTCGAAGGGCGAAAGCTCATCGTCGGCGGCGTGACCATCCCGCACCGCCTGGGCCTGCTGGGCCATTCCGATGCCGACGTGCTGCTGCACGCGATCATCGATTCGCTGCTGGGCGCCGCAGCGCTAGGCGATATCGGCAAGCATTTCCCGGACACCGACCCGATGTTCGCCGGCGCCGATTCGCGCACGCTGCTGCGCGAAGTGGGGCACCGCGTGGTGGCTACCGGCTACACCATCGGCAACATCGACGCGACCATCATCGCGCAGGCGCCGAAGATGGCGCCGCACATCCCGCACATGATCTCGCGCATCGCCGAAGACCTGGGCGTGTCGCCGCAGCAGGTGAACATCAAGGCCAAGACCAACGAGAAACTGGGCTTCCTGGGGCGCGAAGAGGGCATGGCGGCGGAGTCGGTGGCGATGCTGATCCGGGCGGCAGAATAATGCCACTCTGACACGTGCGTGCATATGCACTATAATCCGTGGGGTGGGCCGCGGTGCTGCCCACGCGTTCAAGCGGCGTACGCTGATCAATACGCTTTTTGGTCTCCAGCCGTGATTTGAACGCGCGGGCGTTCGTAATTCCGGGCATTGCCCGAAATCACCCCGCCCACCCTACGGAGAACCGATGAATAATCCCTCAGCCATGACCCCGCGCGCGGCCTGGATGCTCATCCTCGCGGCCAGCGCGATCCTCATGATCACGATGGGCGCGCGCCTGACGACCGGCCTGTTCCTGTCCCCGATCAATACCTCGACCGGCCTCGGCGTGGCCTCGATCAGCTTCGCGATGGCGGTCGCCCAGCTCATGTGGGGCGCCTCGCAACCCGTGTTCGGCGCCATCGCCGACAAGTACGGACCGGCCCGGGTGATCGTCGTCGGCGGGCTGATGCTCGCAGCCGGTACTGCCGCCACCCCCTTCGTGGACTCGGAATGGGGCCTGATCGTCACCATGGGCCTGCTGTCCGCCGCCGGGGCAGGGGCGGGCAGCTTCTCGATCCTGATCGGTGCCACCGCCCAGCGCCTGCCGGCCGAACGGCGCGCCTTTGCTTCCGGCTTCATCAATGCCGGCGGCTCCTTCGGCCAGTTCGTGTTCGCCCCGCTGATGCAGGCGATCATCGCCAGCGCCGGCTGGGTCGCGGCCATGCTGACGATGGCGGCGTCGACGCTGCTGACGATTCCGCTGGCGCTCGGGATGCGCGGTAGGCGGTCGCCACCGCCCGTGGCGACTGCCAGCCGCGACGCAGGCTCAAGCCCAGCCAGCAGCGCCCCTGCGGTGCCGGCCCCACCAGGCATCTCGCTGACCGAACAGCTGCGCCAGGCCGCACGCGACCGCAGCTACCTGTGCCTTCACCTGGGCTTTTTCACCTGCGGCTTCCACATCGCCTTCCTGGTTACCCACCTGCCGGGCGAGGTAGCCCTGTGCGGCCTGCCGGCCGGCGTCTCTGCCACGGCGCTTGCCCTGATCGGCCTGTTCAACATCGCCGGCAGCCTGATGGCCGGCGCGCTGTCCACCCGCTACCGCATGAAGTCGCTGCTGGCCATCATCTACGCCAGCCGCGCCGTGATCATCGTGATCTACCTGCTGGCGCCGAAGACCGCGCTGACTTTTTACCTGTTCGCCGGTGCGCTCGGCTTCACCTGGCTCGCCACGGTGCCGCCGACTGCAGGCCTGGTGGGCAAGCTGTTCGGCATGCGCTACCTGGCGACGCTGTTCGGCATGACCCTGCTGTCGCACCAGATCGGCGGCTTCTTCGGCGCCTGGCTGGGCGGCCTGTCCTTTGTGCGCTTCGGCGACTACAGCTGGATGTGGTACGCCGATATCCTGCTGGCCCTTGCCGCGGCCCTGGTCAACCTGCCGATCCGCGAGCAGCCGGTGGTGCGTCCGGCCGCGCTGGCGGCGGCAAAGGGCTGAGCGGTGGCGCGCGAGAGCTGGGCCTACCGCGAGGTGGCGGTCGAATCAAGGCTGGATCCGCGCACCGGGCGCCTCTGCATCCGGCCCGTTCCGGGCCAGGCCTATTCGTCCTCGCTGCGCGTGCAGTGCTCGCGCCTGCTCGCCGACCCCGAACACTATCCGGCGGGCACGCGCTTCCTGCTGTCCGCCAAGCTGACCGACCGCCAGGGCGGAGAGCCCTTCCTGTTCGCCTGGCACGGTGACCCGGTTGTCGTGATGACCGCCGCCCGGCTCAAGCGCTTCCTGGAAGAGCGGCGGCGTTTGCGGATCTGATCCCGTCCACTGGCGCGCAACCTGTCCTTGCTAAAATGGTTACCATCGGGTTTTCAACAGCGACCTGGGAGAAACCACATGGCTACACTGAATATCGCCGTCATCGTCGGCAGCCTGCGCAAGGACTCGTTCACGCGCAAGGTGGCGCAGTCCATGATCGAACTAGCCCCAGGCAGCCTGGACATGGAAATCGTCGAGATCCGCGACCTGCCGCTGTACAACCAGGACGACGAGACCGAGCATCCGCCGGCCGCCTTCACGGCCTTCCGCGAGCGGATCCGCCGGGCCGACGCCATCCTGTTCTGCACGCCCGAATACAACCGCTCGGTACCCGGGGCGCTCAAGAATGCGATCGACGTCGGCTCGCGCCCCTACGGCAAGGCCGCCTGGCAGGGCAAGCCCTGCGCGGTGGTGAGCGTGTCGCCAGGTGCATTGGGCGGCTTTGGCGCCAACCACCACCTGCGCCAGATGCTGCCTTTCCTGGACATGCCGTGCATGCCGGCGCCGGAAGCCTATGTCGGCGGCGTGGCCGCCAAGTACGACGGCAACCGCTTCATCGACGATGGAAGCCGCGCCTTCTTCCAGGCTTTCATCGATGCCTTCGCCGCCTGGGTCGAGCGCCATGCGAGGTGAGCATCCGATCCCGGTGCGCGGGCTCGACCATATCGTGCTGCGCGTGGCCAGGCTGGACGCCATGATTGCCTTCTACGGCGACGTGCTTGGCTGCCGTGTCGAGCGCCGCCTGGACGAGATCGGGCTGATCCAGCTGCGGGCAGGCAATGCGCTGATCGACCTGGTCCCGGTCGCTAGTCCCCTGGGCCGCGAGGGCGGGGCGGCGCCCGGCGTGGGCGGGCGCAACCTCGACCACCTGTGCCTGCGTGTCGAACCCTTCGACGAAGCCGCGATCCGGCGTCACCTCGATACCCACGGCGTGCCGGCTGGCCCGGTAGAGACCCGTTACGGGGCGGAAGGCGAGGGCCCCTCGATCTACCTGCTCGACCCGGAGCGCAATACCGTCGAGCTCAAAGGTCCGCCCTACGGATGAAACGCCTATGAAAGCCGCGCCCGCACTGGGCGGCAAGAAAACGCCGGCCCGCTATGGCCGCCCGGACGGCGGCTGGCGCGCGCGCCTGTACGACCTGATCTTCCAGAGCGATACGCCGGCCGGGCGGCGCTTCGACATCCTGCTGGTCGGCGCGATCCTGGCCAGCATCCTGGTGGTCGTGCTTGAGAGCGTGCCGGCCATCGGCAGGGAGCATGCCGGCGTGATGTACGTGCTCGAGTGGGCTTTCACGCTGCTGTTCACGGTGGAATACCTGGCGCGCCTGGCCTGCGTGCGGCAGCCGCTGCGCTACGCCACCAGTTTCTTCGGCATGGTCGACCTGCTGTCGGTGCTGCCTACCTATGTGTCGCTGCTGGTGCCCGGCAGCCAGGCCCTGCTCGACATCCGCATCCTGCGCCTGCTGCGCGTTTTCCGCATCTTCAAACTGACCCTGTACATCGAGGAATACACGCGCCTGGCCGAAGCACTGGCCAACAGCCGGCGCAAGATCATGGTCTTCCTGTCGGTGGTGCTGATGGCGGTGCTGATCCTGGGCACCCTGATGTATGTGGTCGAGGGGCCGGAGCATGGCTTCACCAGCATTCCTACCGCGATGTACTGGGCCATCGTGACCATGACCACGGTCGGCTACGGCGACATCACGCCGCAGACCACGCTGGGCAAGGGCATCGCCTCGTTCATGATGCTGCTCGGCTGGGGCATCCTGGCGGTGCCGACCGGGATCGTCACTGCTGAAATGACGGCCATGCGGGTCGACCGCCGCCACGGCGGCGCCCGTGCACCACGCGCCTGCGACGAGTGCGGCAGCACTGGCCACGATGCCGGCGCGCAGTATTGCAAGGATTGTGGCGCCGCTTTGCCTGCGCCGGTGGCGCCCGAAGCCTAGCCGCGCACGTTTGATACAGATCAAACGGCTGCATGCCTGCGCCTTTAGCCTTCTACCTTCGTGCCGCAGACCCCAGCTCAGCCGGGTGCCTGCGGCTTGCTGTTCTCATCCAATTCCAGACAAGTGAGGTCTATGCATGTTTCCCTTCCCGCAATCCGTGACCCCGGCCGTGCGCAACCATATGGACGCCCATGCCGCCTTCCTGAACGACATGTCGAAAACCGTGTTCCATTCTTTCCAGCAGATGTGCGACCTGAACATCCAGCTGGTACAGACCCTGGTCGAAGAAGGCACGGTGGCCGGCCAGCAGGTGCTGAAGGCCGACCGCCAGACCGAAATCTTCACCGCCGCATCGATCCGGGCCCAGCCCACCTCCGAGAAGCTGCGCGCCTACCAGCAGCACTTCGCGAAGCTGGCGGCTGATTCCCAGGCCGAACTGGCCCGCGTGACCGAACAGCACGTACAGAACACCAGCCGCACCGCGCGCGCCCTGGTCGATGAAGTGGCGCGTACGAGCGCCGAGGAAACCGAACGCAGCATCCGCACCCAGCAGGAAGCCCTGCGTTCTGCGGCCGATCCGTTCGCCCGTCCGAACGACGCCGCCGAGCCAGCCATGCGCGGCGACGGCGAGGAGCCGCGCGGCCATCCTGTCGCCGGGCAGGGCGCCCAGCAGGGCCAGGGCGGCCGCCCGTCCGGCAGCGCTGCGCACTGAGCGGCGCGATTCAGCGGCTATAGCTCGGCGGCTATAGTCCGGCCGCTGTCGTTCACCTGATAGCCACTTCACCTGGCACGGCCGTTACCGGCCGTGCTACTACTGGACGCGCCCACCGTGGCGCCAGCCCAAATAGCGGCCGCAACAGCCTGACGCGGCGCACGAGCTCGAACACCCCGAAGCTCAGCGTCAAGGTCAGCACCACCAGTACCACCGCTTCGACACCCGGCGCCAGCCGCATCGGCTGCAGCGAATGCGCCATGGTCACGATCAGGGTCTGGTGCACGATATACACCGGGAACACGGCTTCGTTCAGGTAGCACCTGGCCGGCCCATCGCGGTCCAGGTGGCGCCGCGCAAATCCGCAGGCAGCCACCATCGCGCTCCATGCCAGCAGCGCATACACCGCATACATCGCCGGCCGCAGCAGGGCCACTGCCTGCGGCGCCAGCACGCCGTCGGGCGCCGCATCCCAGATCCGCAGCAAGGCCCAGCCAGTCGCCGCGATCCCCAGTGCCTGCCAGCGCACGGGCTCGAGCCTGGCCCAGAACCCCGGCACCCGCGCCACCAGGGCGCCGAGCAGGAAGGGGGCCAGGCACATCGCATGGTTGTACCAGTCGTCCACCAGCGCATGCGTGGTCGGGAAGTGCTCGACCAGCAGCACGCGCGCCAGCGCCAGCAAGGCCGCCGGGATGGCAATGATGCGCCAGCCCCGCAGCAGGGTGCCGGCGCGCGCCGCCAAGCGGTCGAAGCGGGAGCCGCACAAGGCCACGCATCCGGCCAGCAGCACCGCATAGACCCACAGGTAGGCCACGAACCAGAGGTGGTTCCAGGTCGGCAGCACCAGGCAGTCTTCGCGGCAGAAGCCGTTGTAGCCGGCCAGGTAGAGGCGCATGAAGGTGCCATAGCCGTCGCCGTAGCCGAGCTTTTCGACCACCTCGAGATAAGGTTGCGGCGGCACGATCACGAGCATGCCGAACAGCAGCGGCAGCAGCAGGCGGCTGCTGCGCCGGCGCAGGAAGGCGCTTGGCCCCTGGCGCGCCAGCATCAGGCTGGCGCCGGCGCCGGCAATGAAGAACAGTAGGCCGAGCCGCCATGGGGAGGATAGCTGCATGAAGGGCTCCGGCCCGGTGCCGGCGAAGGGGCTTTTCACATGCCAGTCCCAGGTCACGTAATACATCCCGACGTGGTACAGGATCAGCACGAAGAAGGCGAGGATGCGTACCCAGTCGAGGAAATAAAGACGGGAAACGGGATGCTGGTTGCTGGTCATGGCGCGCTCTCGAAGAAGAAGTGCAGCCAGCCTGCCGCGCTTTACTCCCGGGCGCGACGGTTTTGTGGCGAAGCGGGCGCCCCATGGGGCGGGCCGGATGGCTGCAGCGCGTCCATCACCGCCTGGCGGAACTGGCGGCTGCAGGGTACGCGCGCGCTGCTGCGCAGCACCAGCTCGCAGTCGCCCTTGTCCAGCGGGACGATGCGTTCGATGCAGCCCCAACGCACTGCCGCGCGCCGATGGCAGCGCACGAAGGCGGGACCGATCCGTTCGAGCAGGCCGGCAAGGGTCTGGCGCAGCAGCGGGGCGTCCCCGGCGGTGTGCAGCACGACGTAATTGTCGGCAGTCTCGAGCCACTCGATTTCATCCACCGGTACGATCCGCGTGGCGCCGCGCTCCGTGACCAGCAACTGGCGCGGCGGCATTCCGGCAATGCCCGGGCTGGCGTCCGGGCGCGCCTGGCGCTCACGCAGGCGCTCCAGCGCGCGCCGCAGCCGCAGCTGGTCGAAGGGCTTGAGCAGGTAGTCCACGGCGCCGGCATCGAAGGCGCGCAGCGCATAGGCGTCATAGGCCGTCACGAACACCACCTGCGGCGCCGGCGCGGGCAGCGAGGCCGCCAGGTCGATGCCAGACAGCCCCGGCATCTCGATGTCGAGCAGCAGGGCATCGGGCCGGAAGGCGGCCAGCATCGCCATCGCCTCCATCCCATCGCCGGCCTCGCCGATGGCCTCGATGCCGGGTTCGAGCGCCAGCATCCGGCGCAGGCGCGCGCGCGCGGGACGTTCGTCGTCGACGATCAGGATGCGCATGGGACCCTCAATTCCGCGCGCACGCCGGCCGGCGCGAGCTGGGCCAGTGCAATGCCGGCCGCATCGCCATGCAGCGCGGCCAGGCGGGCGCGCAAATTGGCCAGCCCGATGCCCGGCTCGCCACCGCTGAGGGTGCCGGCATCGTCCTCGACCCGCAGCACCATGCTGTTCCCCTCGCGCAGCGCGCTCACCGTGATATGGGTCGGCTCGCGGCGCCGCTCGACCGTGTGCTTGAAGACGTTCTCCAGCAGCGGCTGCAGGCTGACGGCCGGCAGCGGCACCTCCAGCACCTCGTCGGCGACCTGCCAGACGATGCTCACGCGGCCGTCGAAACGCTCCTGCATCACGCCGGCATAGCCCTGGGCCAGGCGCAGCTCCTCGGCCAGGGTCGCTTGCGTGCGTTCGCCCAGCGCCAGGGTTGCGCGCAGCATGTCTCCAAGGCGCACCAGCATGGCGTCGGCCCGCGCGACGTCAGTATGCATCAGCGAGGACACCGTATTCAGGGCGTTGAACAGGAAATGCGGCTGCATTTGGCGCGCCAGCGATTGCAGTTGCGCTTCGCGCAGCAGCGCATTGGCTTGCTCCGCGCGCAGGCGTGCACCGAGCAGCTCGCGGTAGGACAGCAGGCCGAAACCGATCACGGTGAACAGCCCGATGAAGACGGTGACCTTCAGGGATTCGTACACGAACACCTGGGGCCAGGCCTCGTGCTCATAATGCGCGCCGGCCAATGCATAGACTGCGTGGCGGATGCCGAAGACCAGCGGCACGAACGTGATCCAGTAGAAGGGGAGCAGCAGCGCCTGGCGCGCGAACCAGCGGGCCGGGGTGGCGATCAGGGCGTCGTGGCGCGCGCCCACGCGGCGCTGGACCATCAGCAGGCCAGTGGCGACCAGCGCCGACGACAGCTCCCACAGCACCGGCTGCCAGTAGTCGCTGCCGCCATCGCGCCGGTAGTCCTCGACGGCGACCAGCACCATCAGGGTCCAGAACAGCAGCCAGGCCATGGCGGCGGCACGCTTGCTTCGGTTCGTGTTCATCGGCGCAGGGCGTATTGGCTGGAATAGATGAGCGATGATCGGCCATCTGCCGGTGCTTGTCAAAGCGCCCCGCATGGAGGCACCCCGGCGCTTAGTTGCCGCCCTCGTCGGCATGGCCGGCCCGTTCGGCATCGATCCCTGCGCGCATTGCCGCCACCGACCCCATGTAGTCGGCCACCGTCGCATCCGGGCTGGCCCGCACTTGCGGCGGCAGCAGCACCGGCATGTACAGTTCGTCGGCGGTGCGTCCATGGCGCTGCTCGTTGGCGATCAGGACCAGGCTGGAGCCCACCAGGGCGGCCACGGCGCACAGTGCGCGCAGGCGCCGCCGCAGCGGCGGGCGGATGGTCGCGAGGTGGAAGTAGATGATGCCGGCGACGGTCGCCACCGCCGCATGCGAGCCGTAGCGGGTGAGCCATTCGAACGAGCCGGCATAGGCCACCACGCTGGCCAGCAGCCGCACCCCGACCAGCGCGGCCACCCCGCAGCCGAAGATGAACAGGTGGCGCCCGAGGCGCGCATGGCGCCCGAACAGGCGGTTGAGGAAGGCCCACAGGCTGCTCCACAACAGTGCCGCGCCGATGCCCCAGGCCGGCGCCTGTACGTAGTACAGCAGCTCGAAGGGCTGGGCATCCAGCAGCCAGGCCACCAGCAGCGCCACCAGCGCTGCCAGCAGCACGCCGGCGGCGCCCGGCAGCAGGCCTTCCCAGCCGTGCATGGTGCGATCAAACATCTCGGGCGCCACCGGGAACCCGGCCGCGCGCACCCGCAGCGAGGTATGGCCCATGCGCACCACCGTGTCGCCTTGCATGACCACCTGCTGCACCCGCCGGCCGGCATGCACCACGCCGTTGCGGCTGCCGAGGTCGCGCAGCACCAGGGCGCCGCTTGGGTCGGCGTCGATTTCCACGTGGTGGGCCGCGGCGTAATCGTCGTCGACGATGAAGTCGTTGTCGTAGGCGCGGCCGACCCGGATCGGCAGGCGCGCGGCCCGGTAGCGGTGCAGCACTTCGCCGTTCCGGGCCAGCATCTCGATGGTCCACGGCCCGGCATTTGGCTCCATCCCCGGCCCGGTCATCGGCGCAGGTTGCGCCCGAAGGCGCCGAGGAAGGCGCGCGTGACGCGCATGCCGTTGTCGTAGGAGACGCCGGAGATGTCGAGCCGGCTCTGCAGGCTGGACTCGGCCGCATCGGTGCTGGCGGTGAGCAGCGTGAAGTTGTACAGGCCTTCGAATTTGCGGTAGGCGCGCACGCAGGTCACGGCGCGCAGCGGCAGGGTGCGGGTGTGCACGAAATGCTCGGTGCAATGCGGCTTGGTCAGGCGCGCGTCGCCGGCGCCGCGCGGCTGGTCGGTCTTGAACAGGCGGCTGGCCAGGGCCGCGAAGGGCAGCGGGTGTAGGTTGTCGGAGCGGATGTACTGGTGGGTCATCGACACGTGCCCGGTCTGCTGGGCCGCCGACACGTAGACCGCCGCTTCCATCGCGCAGCTCATGGCGTCCGAGGTATAGGCGGTGGCCGCCTTCACGTTCGACTTTCCCCAGCAGCGCAGCTGTCCCGACTCGCGCACCGGCACCAGGTAGGGGCCCATGCTCTTGATGGCCAGCGGTTCTTCCAGCAGGCGGTCGACCATGGCGCGCTGGTGGGTCAGCAGCTGTCCGGCGATGACGGGGTTGAAGTCCTTCGGGGGGCGCAACTGGGATTCGACCTTGCGCAGCAATTCCTGCGCATACTTCACCGGCACCAGAAAGCTCACCGACTCGCCGTCGCGCCGCTTCGAGACGTTGACGCCGGCCACGGTGCCGCTGCCGGTCACGCTCGGCCCGCCGCTCATGCCGGAATTGATGGTGCCGCTGAAGATCAGCTGGTCGTAGAAGCTGCGTGTGACCACGCCGTTATACGCGCCTTCCGAGATCGCGAAGCCGAGGTCGAGCGGATTGCCGAGCGAGTACAGGCGCTGGCCCTGGTTCAGCCGCAGCGGGCGTTCGCGCACCTTGAAGAAGCCGCTGCCCTTGCGGCCGACGCGCACCACGGCCAGGTCGTGCAGTACGTCCACGGCCATCAGTTCCACCGGGCCGCTGTTGCCGTCGGTGTCCACGAATTCGGCGGTATAGACGTCGGGGTCGAGCGCCAGTTGCGACACCACGTGGTAGTTGGTCACGACCAGGTTGCCGGTGCCGACCAAAAAGCCCGAGCCGACGGTGGACTGGGTGCGCCCGTTCTTGAGCAGCATGCGGATCTGCAGCAGGTCGCCGCGCGCCGACGCATATAAGTCCTGCGCGGCCGACGAGGGCAGGGGCAGGGCATCCTGGGCATCGACTTCGCCGGGGGCGGGAGCGGACGGGGTGACGCCCGGCGGCGCCGAAGGCGGCAGGTGGGGAGGTGCGACTGGCGGCGTGGCGGCTGGAAGGGTGGCCGGGCTGGACGCCCGCGGGACGGTCGGGCCCGCGCCCGCCGCGGGTCGGGCCGGCCGGTTCGCTTGCGCCGTGACCGCACCGGCTGCGAGGCAAGACAAGAGCAAGGCAACGGTGATCCGTTTCATGCATCCCCTTTATGGCAAGACGAAGCCCTATCGTGGCACCAAGCAGGCAGTGCGAGCGCGCGTTAGGGGCGCGCGGGCCTTCAGGTGGCGCCGGGCTCCGCGACCGTGGCCGGGGTCATCATGTGACCGAGCTTGGCCTGCTTGGTGTCGAGGTAGCTGTTGTTGAAGGCGTTGCGGTTGACCAGCAGCGGCACGCGGTCGGCGACGTCGATGCCGAGGCGGGTCAGGGCAGCGATCTTGCGCGGGTTGTTGGTCATCAGGCGCAGCGAGCGCACCCCGAAATGGGCCAGCATCGGCTGGCACAATTCGTAGTTGCGGGCGTCGGCATGGAAGCCGAGCTGCAGGTTGGCCTCGACCGTGTCGGCGCCTGCTTCCTGCAGCCGGTAGGCGCGGATCTTGTTGAGCAGGCCGATGCCGCGGCCCTCCTGGCGCAGGTAGAGCAGCACGCCGCGCCCTTCCTCGGCGATGCGCTGCAGCGCGCCTTCGAGCTGGGCGCCGCAGTCGCAGCGCTGCGAGAACAGCACGTCGCCGGTCAGGCATTCGGAATGCACGCGCGCCAGCACCGGTTCGCCGTCCTTGACGTCGCCCAATACCATCGCCAAATGCTCCTTGCCCGTGGAGTGCTCGACGAAGGCATGCAGCGTGAACTGCGCCCACGGTGTCGGCAGGGCGCACGAGGTGACGTAATCGAGCAACTGGTCGTTGGCGGGCAGGGGTGGCATCGCAGGCATGGCGTTTCTCGTGGTTGGAGCGTGTTGCTGTAACCGTGTAGTTTACCGGAAATCCGCCCCAGCCGTGCGCCGGCCCCGGCCGGGGCTCCTCAGAGGGTGTGAAAAAACCATGAATTTTTCACACCATCTCAGCGCCGGCGGCGCAGCGGGTCGAGCAGGCTGCGCAGGTCGTTGTGGTCGAGTTCGTACATCAGGGCGAGCAGCTGGCCCAGTTCGCCGTGCGGGAAGCCTTCGCGGGCGAACCAGCCGAGATAGTGGCCGGGAAGGTCGGCAATCTTGCGCCCCTTGTACTTACCATAGGGCATGTCGCGTTCGAGCAAAAGGGTGAGGTGGTCGGTGTTCATCGTGCCGCACTTTAGCAAAACCCGGGAACGTTGTAGCATTTGGTCGACCGGGAGGAACAAAATCATGGAAACCGAATTCGACCTGGAGCGCTTCGTGCAGGCGCAGGCGCCGGTGTACGGCACGGCGGTCGCCGAACTGCGCGCCGGCCACAAGCGCACGCACTGGATGTGGTTCATCTTTCCCCAGATTGCCGGGCTCGGGCAGAGCGAGATGGCGCGCCGCTATGCGCTGCGCAATGGCGACGAGGCGGCGGCCTATCTCGAGCATCCGGTGCTGGGCGCCCGCCTGCGCGAATGCGCAGCCATCGTGGCCTCCCTCGACGGCCCCACGGCCGACGACATCTTCGGCCACCCCGACACGCTGAAATTCCGTTCCTCCATGACGCTGTTTGCCGACGTGGCGCCGGACGAGGCGGTGTTCCAGGCCTGCATCGACAAATATTTCGACGGCGAGCCGGACGACGAGACGCTGGCGCGCCTCTGAAGATTCAGCCCGGCTGGCCCATGCTGGCGAGGATCGCCTCCAGCCGTTCGAGGTCCACCGGCTTGACCAGGTGATGGTCGAAGCCGGCCGCCATGACCTGCGCGCGTTCGCTGTCCTGGCCGTAGCCGGTGATGGCCACCAGGGTGGCGCCGGCGGTCGCAGGCTCCGCGCGCAGGCGGCGCGCGAGTTCCTTGCCGTCCATCTCGGGCAGGCCGATGTCGAGCAGGCAGGCCTGCGGCGCCATGCTGCGCGCGCGCTCCAGTGCCGCCAATGCCCCGTGCTCGACCTGCACCTCGTGGCCGGAGGCTTCGAGCAGCATGGCCAGCGTTACGGCCGCATCGACGTTGTCGTCGACCACCAGGATGCGCAGCGCCGTGGAGGCCGGTGCCGCGGGCGGCTTGCCGGCGGGCGCATCGACACCTCGCCCGGTGCCGGCCAGGCAGGGCAGGCAGGCGAAGAAGCGGCTGCCTTTTCCTTCGCCCGCGCTCTCGCAGCCGACCGCGCCGCCGTGCAGCTCGACCAGGCTCTTGACCAGGGCCAGCCCCAGTCCGAGGCCGCCGAGCGAGCGGTCGGCGCTGCGCTCGGCCTGTGCGAACAGGTCGAATACGCGCACCGTCAGTTCGGGCGCCATCCCGATGCCGTTGTCGAGCACCTCGATGCAGGTCCGGCCATCCTGCACCCCGGCGCGCACCTCGAGCTTGCCGCCTTCCGGGGTGTATTTGGCGGCGTTGTTGAGGAGGTTGGCGACTACCTGCACCAGCCGCTTCTTGTCGCCCATGACAAGGGCCGCGTCGATCGGCAGCGCCACCGACAGGTCGTGGCGGCGCGCCCGCACCAGCGGGGTCGCCTGTTCCACCGCATCCTGCAGCACCTCGCGCAGGTCGAGCGGCGCCAGGTCGAGCTGCACCAGCCCGCGGGTGACGCGCGAGACGTCGAGCAGGTCGTCGATCAGGCCGGTCATGTGCCCGACCTGGCGCGCGATGATCTGGCTGGTGCGGCGCACCAGCGCTTCGTCCGGCTTCATCCGCTGCAGCAGTTCGGCCGCGGCGCTGATCGGCGCGATCGGGTTGCGCAGTTCGTGTGCCAGCATGGCCAGGAACTCGTCCTTGCGGCGGTCGGACTCGCGCAGCTTTTCCTCGGCCAGCTTGCGTTCGGTGATGTCGCTGGCCGCGCCGATCCATTCGCGCGCGTGGCCGTCGGCGCCGAGGATCGGCACCGCGCGCGACAGGGCCCAGCCCTCGGCGCCGTCGATGCGCCGCACCCGGTGTTCGAGTTCGTAGACGCCGCCGGTGCGGATCGCTTCCTGCACCGCCGCATGCACGCGCGCCTGCTCGTCGGACGGGATGTAGTCGGTGAGCCAGAACGGGTGCGGGCCGGCGCTGTCCTTCAGGAAGCCGCGGCCGTCGAGCTCGCGCAGTTCGGTCCAGTCGGCATTCATCCGGTACACCACCTGGCCGGCCGTGGTCAGCGCGCGGAACCGGTTTTCGCTTTCGCGCAGGGCCCGCTCCGAGCGGATCTGCTCGGTCACATCCTTGGTGGTGTGGGCGATGCAGATGATGTCGCCATCGGGGCCGAACACGGCGGCGCTGTAGGCGCTCCAGAATTTTTCTTCGAAGACGATGCTGCCGTCGGGGCCGTGCACGGGAATCGGATAGCGCTGCACCGGCAGGGTGTCGGGCTGGCCGGTAGCGCGCACCCGCGCCAGCGAGGCACGCAGCTCGGCTTCATTGGTGCGGCTGGCCGGGTCGTCCGGATTGGAGGGGAAGGCCACGAACAGGCTCGTTCCCAGCAACTCATCGCGCCTGCGCCGCGATGCGGCCAGGAAAGCGTCGTTGACCGCAAGGATGATGGCCTCGGGGTTCGCGGAGAGCAGGTACTTGCCGATGGGCGAACTGTTGAAGGCCGACTCGAAGACGGATGGTGGGAGCATGGTGTGGTCGCGTGCGTGCCAGTGAGCGAATGGTCAGCAGGCATTATAGGAGACTTATGCTAATAAATGGCGTAAGTGCAACCCGCAAACGTGCAGGCGCCGGCGCCCCGGATCCGTCCCGCATGCGCACCTGGCGCCATGCCGAAGCGTGTTGCGTATAATTCAGCGTCAGTTCGTTCATCCATTACCAGAAAAATACAACTCATGGCTTCTTCCGACAACATCAGCATGGCGGTGTTCTGCGACTTCGAAAACGTCGCGCTCGGCGTGCGCGACGCCAACTACGAAAAATTCGACATCCGCCCGGTGCTCGAGCGCCTGCTGCTCAAGGGCAGCATCGTCGTCAAGAAGGCGTACTGCGACTGGGACCGCTACAAGGCCTTCAAGGCCCCCATGCATGAAGCGAATTTCGAGATGATCGAAATCCCGCATGTGCGCCAGTCCGGCAAGAACTCGGCCGACATCCGCCTGGTGGTCGATGCCCTCGACCTGTGCTACACCAAGTCGCACGTCGACACCTTCGTCATCATCTCGGGCGATTCCGACTTCTCGCCGCTGGTTTCCAAACTGCGCGAAAACGCCAAGCGCGTGATCGGCGTCGGCGTCAAGCAGTCGACTTCCGACCTGCTGGTGGCGAACTGCGACGAATTCATCTTCTACGACGACCTGGTGCGCGAAGTGCGCCGCGTCGCGGCCAAACGCGACGAGCGCAAGGCCGCCCCGCAGAACAACCGCCGTCCGACCGACGACAAGCGCAAGGAAGAACTTGAGGCGCGCAAGGTGCAGGCGCTCGAGATGGTGGTCGAGACCTTCGACGCCTTGACCTCGGAGCGCGGCGACACCGGCAAGATCTGGGCTTCGCTGCTGAAAGATACGCTCAAGCGCCGCCGTCCGGACTTCTCCGAAACCTATTACGGTTTCCGCACCTTCGGCAACCTGCTCGAAGAAGCGCAGACGCGTGGCCTGTTCGAATTCGGCCGCGACGAGAAATCCGGCACCTATGTCTTCCGCAGCGCGAATGCGCCGTTGGCGATGCCGGCGCCGGAGCTAGTCGTGGTTGCAGATGGCGACGACGAGGCGGGTGCGCAGGGCGACGAGGGCGATGCAGCCGTCGAGGCCAGGCCGGAACCGCGCCGCCGCAGCCGTGGTGGCCGCAGCAAGGGCGCCGGACGTGGCGAGGCAGCGGAACAGGCAGCGCCTGACGCGGTCGAGCCGGAGCCGGCCGAGCAGGAGGCGGAGCTCGCCGAACCTGTGGAAGCCAGGCCGGAGCCGCGCGGCCGCGGCCGTGGTGGACGCAATAGTTACCGTGGTGCGGCAGCATCCGCGGCGCAGGATGTGGCTGTGCCGGAGCCGGACGAGGTGGAGCCTGCGCCTGTGGCGCCGGCAGCGCTCGAAACCGTAGAAGCGCTCGGGGACGCGGCCGGGGCCGACGCCAAGTCGGCGGCCAAGGAACGCCGCCGCGCACCGCGCAAGCCGGCGGCACGCAAGGGAGCTGCTGCAGTTGCAGAAACGGCTCCGCCACCAGCCGAGCCGGTGCCTGCACCTGCGCCGGTAGCCCGGGCCGAGGCAGTCCCGTCGATGGCCGACGATGATTTCGACGACGATACCAGCGACGATGTCGATGGCAACGTCGCCGAAGGCGCCCCTGTGCGCAAGAAGTCCGCGCGTCCGGCACGCAAGCCGGCGGCGCGCAGCGCGGCGCCGCGCGGGCGTCGTCCGGCGAAGGCGAAGGAGTAATCTTTCGCGGCTGCGGTACGAACTTGGGGGGAATAACGCCAGTGGCGTTGTTCCCGCCTTCGCGGGAAGTCATTTCTGCCAGTGGCAGGAAAGACGGTTTTAAAGGTAACGGAGGAAACGAGCTAACGCTTTTCTGCCGCTACTTTCAAGACCGTCGTACCTGCCACTGGCAGCTACGACTTCCGGCGAAGGCCGGAACCCAATTTTGCAAGCGCACCGTTTGCCCATGCTGCTTCCTGCATACTCCGCACCTCACAATGGATTTTGACGCACCCCGTGCGCCACCCCCACGCTCCCAATGTGATAATGTCATCGCCCACCCACCCGGGCTGACGGGGCATCCGCCCCGCACGACGTGAAGCCACTGGAGCCAGCCATGCGCATATTTGCCGCGGTTTCTTCTGCAGTCCTGGCCTTCCCCTTGCTCCTGCCGGCGCCCACCCACGCCGCACCCCCGTCCGACCATCCCATCCTCGGCATCTGGAAGCTCAGCCTGCCCGACCTCAGCTGCTCGGAAACCTACCGCTTCCGCGCCGACGGCACCACGCTCGTCACCAGCGCCGAAGAAGTCTCCGAAAGCCAATACCGCATCCCCGACAAGCCCAGCGCCAAGGGCTTCTACCGCCTGGACGACCAGATCACCAGGGACAACGGCAAGAAAGACTGCTCCGGCGCCGTCATGAAAGTCGGCACCAAGGCCACGAATTTCATCCGCTTCCACCCGTCCGGCGCGCTGTTCCTGATGTGTGCCGACGAAACCATGGAGACCTGCATCGGGCCCTTCCAGCGGGTGCAGGGCGAGGAAGCCTGAGCTGGCAGGCTGTTGTCAGGCCCAGGTGGCATTCCCGGTGACAACGCTTGGGTGTATATTGCTGGGCGAAACGACAACTGCATTGGAATTCCATGTCACCGGTACTACTGTTCTGCATCCTCATCGGCTATTTCGCGCTCCTGCTCGCCGTCGCCTGGGCCACCTCCCGCAACGCCAATAACGACAGCTTCTTCATCGGTAACAAGAGCAGCAACTGGATGCTGGTCGCCTTCGGCATGGTCGGCACCACGCTGTCCGGCGCCACCTTCATCAGCGTGCCCGGCGCCGTAGGCAACGACGCCTTCGGTTACGCCCAGATCCTGATCGGCTATGTGTTCGGCTACATTGCCGTGGCCTATATTTTGCTGCCGCTGTACTACCGGCTCCAGCTCACCTCGATCTACCATTACCTGGACGTGCGCCTCGGGCGACGCGCCTACCAGAGCGGGGCGGGCTTCTTCATCATCTCGCGCCTGCTGGGAGCTACCGCGCGCCTCTACCTGGTAGTAAACATCCTGCAGGCGATCATCCTCGACAGCCTGGGCGTGCCGTTCTGGGGCACGACCCTGGTCATCCTCGGCATGATCCTGATGTACACCTACCAGGGCGGGGTCAAGACCATCGTCTGGACCGACACCCTGCAGACCACCTGCATGCTGTTCGGCCTGTTCGCCTGTGTCTGGTTCCTGCTGGGCGAACTGGGCATGTCGATCCCGGAAAGCCTGAACCAGATGCAGTCGCAGGGCTTATCAACCATCTTCACGCTGGATTTCGACAGCCCGAATTTCTTCCTGAAGCAAATCGTGGCCGGCATCTTCATCGTGCTGACCATGACCGGCATGGACCAGGAAATGATGCAGAAGACCATCTCGGTCAAGACGCTGAAGGATTCGCAGAAGAACCTGCTGACCCTGACCGCCGTGCTGGTGGTGGTCTTGATGAGCTTCCTGTTCCTGGGCGGCCTGCTGTATTTATATGCGCCGGTAGCAGGCGTGACCGCCACCGGCGACAAGATCTTCCCGGCCGTGGTGATGGGCCACTTGCCTGCCACCGTGCAGATCATCTTCTTGATCGCGCTGATCTCCGCGCTGTTCCCGAGCGCCGACGGCGCCATCACCGCGCTGACTTCCTCGTTCTGCATCGACCTCCTCGGCATCAAGCGCCGCACCGACATGACGGAAGCTGCCAAGGAAACCCTGCGCCGCCGCGTGCACCTGGGCTTTGCCGCCGTCTTCCTGTTCCTGGTGATGGGCTTCAAGCTGGCCGACAGCCCGAGCATGATCGTGGTCATCCTGAAGCTGGCGGCCTATACCTACGGGCCGCTGCTGGGCCTGTTCGCCTTCGGCATGCTGACGCGCCGCTCCTTGAGCGACCACCTTGTCCCGTTCATTACGATTGGCGCGCCGATTCTTTGCGCGCTCCTTGAGTACAATCAGGAACACCTGCTCGGTTCTTACCGCCTCGGGCTGGAATTGCTTATGGTAAATGGCATACTCGTGTTTGCCGGCCTGTACGCGATTTCGCACAAGGAAAAAGCCGGGAGTGCCGCGGTAGCGGCCTGAGTCGAACAAATTTACTGACCTGTGGAGTGTTAATGGCTTTTAAACCCTTTAGTGCGCTGGGACGCGGCTTGCGCATGGTGTGGAACGCGGTCGATTTCACTCGTCGCACAGTGATGAACTTGCTGTTCCTGCTGATCGCGCTGGTGATCCTGGTCGCGGCCTTCTCGGGCGGCGTCAAGCCGATCGGCGACAAGAGCGCCCTGGTGCTGGAACTGAAAGGCGACCTGGTCGAGCAGCACGAATCGAGCTTCCAGGACACGCTGCTCGACAGCGTCGGCGGCGACAGCAAGCGCAGCGTGCGCCTGCGCGACGTGCTGAACGTGCTCGACGAAGCCGCGAAGGACAAGAACATCACCACCGTGGTCCTGCTGCTCGACCAGATGGACGGCGGCGGGTTGGCGATGCTGCGCGAAATCGGGGCCGGCATCGACCGCGTCAAGGCATCCGGCAAGAAGGTCATTGCCTGGGGCGGGATGTACGACCAGAAGCGCTACCTGGTGGCCTCGCACGCCGACGAAGTCTATGTCCACCCGATGGGCATGGTCATGATCGAAGGCTTCGGCGGGCGCCGCAACTACTACCGCGACGCGCTCGACAAGCTGGGCGTGACCGTCAACCTGATCAAGGTCGGCACCTACAAGAGCTTCGCCGAGCCGTATATCGCCAACGGCCCGTCCGAGGCGGCCCAGGAAGCCGACAGCTTCCTGTACAACGCGCTGTGGCAGGACTACACCGCGCAGGTCGAGAAGAACCGCAAGCTCCCCGCCGGCACGGTCGCCAAATGGATCGAGACCCTGCCGCAGCAGATGGAAGCGGCGGGCGGGAATGCCGCCAGGGTGGCGCAGAACGTGAAACTGGTCGACGGCCTCAAGACCCGGGACGAGGTCCGCGAGATGCTGGTCAAGCGCGGCGTCTATGACGAGGGCATCAAGTCCTTCCGCCAGGTCGGCTACCACGACTACCTCGGACGCCACCCGCAGAAGCCCTTCGGCGATGCGGTGGGCGTGATCGTCGCCTCGGGCAACATCACCGAAGGCAGCAGCGCCCCGGGCGTGGTCGGCGGCGTCACCACCGCCAACCTGATCCGCCAGGCGCGCGAGGACGAACAGGTCAAGGCCATCGTGCTGCGCGTCGATTCGCCCGGCGGCAGCGCCTATGGCTCGGAACTGATCCGGCGCGAGCTCGAACTCACCCGCGCCGCCGGCAAGCCGGTGGTGGTGTCGATGGGCAGCGTCGCGGCCTCGGGCGGCTACTGGATCTCCATGGCGGCCGACGAAGTCATCGCCGACCCGGCCACCATCACCGGCTCGATCGGCGTGTTCACCATCCTGCCGACCGCGGAGAAGGTGAGCGACAAGCTGGGCATCCACACCGGCGGCTATACAACCACCTGGCTGGCCGACGCCTACAACCCGCTGCGCCCGATCGACCCCCGCTTTACCCAGCTGATCCAGAGCAGCATCAACCACGTATACAGCGAGTTCACCACCAAGGCCGCGGCGGCGCGCAAGACCACGGTCGCGAAGATCGACGAAGTGGGGCAGGGCCGGGTCTGGACCGGCGCCCAGGCCAAGGAGCGTGGCCTGGTCGACCGCCTCGGCAACTACCGCGATGCCCTGAACTCGGCGGCCAAGCGCGCCAAGATGGGCGCGGACTACCGCGTGGCCTATGTCGAGCGCCCGATCAGCAAGGTCGAGCGCTTCCTGAACATGATGGGCGCGTCGACCGTGCAGGCGGTGAACATCCAGGTGAAACTCGGCCTGATCGATGCAGCGCTGCCGGCCGGTCCGGCTGCCCAGGTGATGCAGGACATGGCCTTCCTGAAAGAGGTGGCGGACGGGCGCAAGCCGTTTGCCGCCGTGACGCACTGCCTGTGCAGTACGCCTTGATGCAGTATGTAGTCAGTTTGTAACTGGTTGATACAGGAAAGACGACGGGTGCGGAAGCGATTCCGCACCCGTTTTTCGTTTACGCCCCGGAAGTCCGGCCATCGGTGTAAGTCCGTGTGAAGCCTGCCCCACTCTTGTAACAAGAGGGGTCGCGCAATGTACGTTACGAAACATTTGAACGCAGGGTAGCGTGCTAACCTTTTCTCATCCGTATTGTACGAATTGCATTCTGGCCAAAATAACAAGGATGAGCATGGAGTCCAACCCTTCCCCCAAGTCTGCCCTGACCAGCCCGCCGCCGGTTCCACCCACGGAGCAAAAGCGCAAGAAGCGCCTGCTGGGCACCGTCATCGCGGTGCTGGCGATGATCGGCCTGGCCGCACTGGCCTGGTACCTGACCCACCGGCCGGCCGGCGGTGCTGCCGGCGGCGCCGGCGGTCCACCCGGTGCAGCGGGGCAGCGCGCGGCCGGTGGCGGCGGGCCGGGCGGTGGTGGGGGCGGAGGCGGACGCGGTGGGCGCGGCGGCCAGGCCACCACGGTCGGCGTGGCGACGGCCGAGCTGCTCGACATCCCGGTGAATATCGATGCCCTCGGTACGGTGGCGGCTGCCGCGACGGCCACCGTTCGGCCGCAGGTGTCGGGCGTGCTTCAGAGAATCAACTTTACCGAAGGCCAGATGGTGCGGGCCGGGCAGGTGCTGGCCACGGTCGATCCGCGTCCCTTCGAGATGGCCCTGCTGCAGGCGCGCGGCCAGCGCCAGCGCGACGAAGCCCAGCTGGAAAGCGCACGCCTGACGCTGTCGCGCTACCGCACTTTGCTGGACCAGGACTCGATCGCGCGCCAGGAAGTCGATACCCAGGCGGCGCTGGTCAAGCAGCTGGAGGGTACCGTGATGACCGACCGCGCCTCCGAAGGCGTGGCCCAGCTTAATCTCAGCTATACCCAGGTGAAATCGCCGATCGCCGGGCGCGTCGGCCTGCGCACGGTCGATATCGGCAACCTGGTCGGCAGCGGCGACGCCAACGGCATCGCCGTGATCACCCAGCTCGCGCCGATCGACGTCGAATTCGCGGTGCCGCAGGACGGCGTGCCGGCGCTGCAGGGCCGCATCGCGCAGAACGTGAAGCTGCCGGCCATCGCACTGGACCGCACCCGCACCACCACCCTGGCGTCGGGCAGCTTCATCGCGCTCGACAACCAGGTCGACGTCCAGACCGGCACCGTGCGCGCCAAGGCCCGCTTCACCAACACGGACAACAAGCTGTTCCCGAGCCAGTTCGTCAACCTGCGCCTGCAGCTGGACACCATCGACGACGCGGTGGTGGTGCCGGTAACGGCGTTGCGCCATGGCGCCACCGGCGACTTCGTGTACGTGCTCAATGCAAAAGACAAGACGGTCTCGCAGCGCGCGGTGACGCGCGGGCAGGCGACCGTGGACAAGATCCAGATCGCGACCGGCTTGACGGTGGGCGAGCAGGTGATCACGGAAGGCGCGGATCGCTTGCGCGATGGCGCCAAGGTGACCTTGCCGGGTGATCGGCCGGCTAGTGCGCGCGGCGCGGGCGAGGGAGCAGGGCGGGGCGAAAGCCGTCGCCAGAGGCAGGGAGCGCAGCAATGATAGCGGAAACCGTAGGGTGGGCGGGTCTCCCGCCCGCGCGTTCAAATTACATGTACTTTGACGCGGCCTATGCCACTGCTCATGCAAACTCAGGTTCCGGCCTGCGCCGGAAGTCATGGCCGCCAGTGGCGGGCATGACAGTCTCGGGAGGAAGTGAATGAATCCTTCTGCCCCGTTTATTCGCCGCCCGGTCGCCACGGCCCTGCTGATGCTGGCCATCGTCCTGGCCGGCATGGTCGGCTACCGCTTCCTGCCGATGTCCGCACTGCCGCAAGTCGATTTCCCGACCATCCAGGTGCAGACCCTCTACCCCGGCGCCAGCCCCGAAGTCATGGCGCGCACGGTCACTGCGCCGCTGGAGCGCCAGTTTGGCCAGATGTCGGGCCTGACGCGCATGAGTTCCACCAGTGCCTCCGGCGTCTCCGTGATCACCCTGCAGTTCGGCCTCGGCCAGACCCTGGACGTGGCCGAGCAGGAAGTGCAGGCCGCGATCAACGCCGGCGGCTCGCTGCTGCCGACCGATTTGCCGGCGCCACCGGTCTACGCCAAGGTGAATCCGGCCGATGCGCCGGTGCTGACCCTGGCGATCACCTCAGACTCGCTGCCGCTCACCGAAGTCCAGAACCTGGTCAACACGCGCCTGGCGCTGAAGATCAGCCAGGTCTCGGGCGTGGGCCTGGTCTCGCTGTCGGGCGGCCAGCGTCCCGCGGTGCGCATCCAGGCCGATACCGAGGCGCTGGCCTCCTACGGCCTGGGACTGGACACCCTGCGCAGCGCCATCACGGCGGCCAACGCCAACAGCGCCAAGGGTAATTTCGACGGCCCCACGCGCTCGTACGCGATCAATGCCAACGACCAGCTGGTGACCGTCCCCGACTACAAGAACCTGATCGTCTCCTACCGCAATGGCGCCCCCGTACGCCTGCAGGACGTGGCGCGGGTGGTCGACAGCGCCGAGAACGTGCGCATCGGCGCCTGGGCCAATTTGAAACCAGCGATCATCCTGAACGTGCAGCGCCAGCCGGGCGCCAACGTGATCGCCACCGTGGACGCCATCAAGGAGCGCCTGCCCGAACTGCAGGCGGGCTTGCCAAGCTCGGTACGCATGGATGTGCTGAGCGACCGCACGGCCGGCATCCGCGCCTCGGTCCATCACGTGCAGCTGGAGTTGCTGCTGGCCGTGGTGCTGGTGGTGCTGGTGATCTTCGCCTTTTTGCACAGCATCCGCGCCACCATCATTGCCAGCCTGGCGGTGCCGATCTCGCTGATCGGCACCTTCGGCATCATGTACCTGATGGGGTACAGCCTGAACAACCTGTCGCTGATGGCGCTGACGATCGCCACCGGCTTCGTGGTCGACGATGCGATCGTCATGATCGAGAACATCGCGCGTTATATCGAAGAAGGCGAAAAGCCGATGGCAGCTGCCGTCAAGGGTGCGAAGCAGATCGGCTTCACCATTATTTCGCTGACCGTGTCCCTGATCGCGGTGCTGATCCCGCTGCTGTTCATGGGCGACGTGGTGGGACGATTGTTCCGCGAATTCGCGGTGACGCTGGCGGTGACCATCCTGATCTCGGCCGTGGTCTCGCTGACCCTGGTGCCGATGATGGCGGGCCGCTGGCTCAAGAGCCATGAAGACGAACATCCGGGCAAGCTGGCCCAGAAGACCCAGGCCTTTTTCGACCGCATCATCCAGCGCTATGACGTGGCGCTGGGCTGGGTGCTGGCGCGCTAGGGCCTGACCCTGATTGTTGCCGTGGGCACGCTGGTGCTGACCGCGCTGTTGTGGGCCGCGATCCCGAAAGGCCTGTTCCCGACCCAGGATACCGGCCAGCTGCAGGCACGCCTGCAGGCGCGCCAGTCGATCTCGTACGCCGACATGGCCACGCTGCAGCAGGCAGCCGCCCGCGAAGTGCTGCAAGACCCGGCGGTGGAATCGCTCAGCTCCTATGTGGGCGTGGACGCCGCCAACAACACCATGCTGCATACCGGGACCATGCTGATCAACCTGAAGCGCGACCGCATTGGTGCCCAGGACGAAATCATGGCGCGCCTGCGCGAGCGCGTGGCGAAGGTCGCCGGCGTGACCATGTATGTGCAGCCGACCCAGGACCTGACCATCGATGCCGAAAGCGGCCCGACCCAGTACCGCCTGTCGCTGGAAGGCGCCGACAGCGCCACCGTCAACAGCTGGGCCAGGAAGCTGGTTGCTGGAATGGCCACCCGCGACGAGCTGCGCAACGTGACCACCGATGCCGGCGCGGTGGGCGCGGCCGCCTTCATCGACATCGACCGCGACACCGCCTCGCGCCTGTCGATCACGGCGGCTTCGGTCGACGACGCGCTCTACAGCGCTTTCGGCCAGCGCATCGTCTCGACCATCTTCACCGAGACCAACCAGTACCGCGTCATCCTCGAAGCCCAGCAGGACGAGGCAATGTCGCTCGACGCCCTCGGCAGGCTGCAGCTGCGCACCGGTTCCGGCCAGCCGACGCCGCTGGCGGCGGTGGCGAAGGTGACCGAGCGCGAAGCGCCGCTGCAGATCACCCACGTGGCCCAGTATCCGTCCACCACCATCGGCTTCGACACGGCCGGCGGCACCTCGCTCGGAACCGCGGTGGATGCGATCCGCGAGGCTGCCGAAGCGATCAAGCTGCCGGCATCGGTGACCATGACCTTCCTCGGTGCCTCCGGCGCCTACCAGGCTTCGCTGTCGAACCAGCTGTGGCTGATCTTGGCCGCCGTGGTCTGCGTCTATATCGTGCTCGGCGTGCTGTACGAAAGCTATGTGCACCCGCTGACCATCCTGTCCACGCTGCCTTCGGCCGGCGTCGGTGCGCTGCTGGCGCTGTGGGTGACCGGGCAGGGGCTGGGCGTGATCGGCATCATCGGCATCATCCTGTTGATCGGGATCGTCAAGAAGAACGCGATCATGATGATCGACTTCGCGATCGAGGCCGAGCGCGACGGGGGAAAAAGCCCGCTGGACGCGATCCGCCAGGCAGCGCTGCTGCGCTTCCGCCCGATCCTGATGACGACCCTGGCCGCGCTGTTCGCGGCGGTGCCGCTGATGCTGGGCTGGGGTGAGGGCGCCGAGCTGCGCCGGCCGCTGGGCCTGGCCATCTTCGGGGGCCTGATCGTCAGCCAGTTGCTGACCCTGTTCACCACGCCGGTGATCTACCTGGCCTTCGACCGCCTGGCGCGCCGCAGGACCGGCAAGGGCTCGAATAAGCCGGAAAGGGTAGGCGCATGAATTTGTCGCGCCCCTTTGTCGAGCGCCCGATCGCGACCGTCCTGCTGACCATCGGGATCGCGCTGGCGGGAATTGCCGCCTTCCTGGTGCTGCCGGTCTCGCCGCTGCCGCAGGTAGACTATCCGACCATTTCGGTATCGGCCTCGCTGCCCGGCGCCAGTCCGGAGACCATGGCCTCGAGCGTGGCGACGCCGCTCGAGCGGCGCCTGGGCGTGATCGCCGGCGTCAACGAAATGACCTCGAACAGCGGCAATGGCTCGACCCGGGTCAGCCTGCAGTTCGACCTGAACCGCAAGATCGACTCGGCCGCGCGCGAAGTGCAGGCCGCGATCAATGCGGCAAGGGCCGACCTGCCGGCCACGCTGCGCAGCAACCCGACCTACCGCAAGGCCAACCCGTCCGATGCGCCGGTGATCATCCTGGCGTTGACCTCGAAGACCCGCTCGCCCGGCCAGATCTACGAATCCGTCTCGAACCTGGTGCAGCAGCGCCTGGCCCAGGTAAAAGGCGTGGGCGAAGTCGAAATCGGCGGCGGCTCGTTGCCGGCCGTGCGGGTCGAGCTGCTGCCTTATGCGCTGAATAAGTACGGCGTCTCGAGCGAAGACGTGCGCGCCGCGATCCAGGCCACCAATGCCAACCGCCCCAAGGGTGCGATCGAGGGCAATGGCCACCGCTTCCAGATCTATTCGCAGCCGACCATGGGCAATGGCGGGCGCAGTGCGTCGGATTACCGCGACCTGGTGGTGGCCTGGCGCGACGGCGCCGCCATCCGCCTGCAGGACGTGGCCGAGGTCATCGACGGCGTCGAAAACGTGAACACGCTCGGCCTGTTCAACGGCGAACCGGCAGTGATCGTGCTGATCACGCGCCAGCCGGATGCGAACGTGATCGAGACGGTGGACGGCGTGCGCGCGCTGCTGCCTTCGCTGCAGGCCCAGTTGCCGGGCGACGTCAAGCTGCAGGTGGCCTCGGACCGCACCAACTCGATCCGCTCGTCCTTGCACGAGATCGAATTCACCCTGGTGCTGTCGATCCTGCTGGTGGTGCTGGTCGTGAGCGTGTTCCTGCGCAGTGTGCGCGCCACCATCATCCCGGCGGTGGCGACCATCGTGTCGCTGCTGGGGACCTTCGGTGTCATGTACATGCTGGGCTTCAGCCTGAACAATTTGTCGCTGATGGCCCTGACGGTGGCCACCGGCTTCGTGGTGGACGATGCCATCGTGGTATTGGAAAATACCGCGCGCCATATCGAATCCGGCATGGACCGCATGACGGCGGCCTTGCTGGGCGCGCGCGAAGTCGGTTTCACGGTGCTGTCGATTTCACTGTCGCTGGTGGCGGTGTTCATCCCGCTGCTGTTCATGGGCGGGCAGGTGGGCCGGCTGTTCCGCGAATTCGCGGTGACCCTGTCGGCGGCGGTGATGATCTCGCTGGTGATCTCGCTGACCACCACGCCGATGATGTGCGCCTGGCTCTTGAGGAAGGAAGACAAGGAGAAAAAGCCGGGCCGTTTGGCGCGCTGGTCCGAGAACGGTTTCAACCGGGTGCTGCGCGGCTATGAACATTCGCTCGACTGGGCGCTCGCCAGCAAGGCACTGGTAATGCTGATCCTGGCCTTCGTGGTGGCGCTCAACGTGTATTTGTTTTCGGCGGCCCCGAAGGGCTTCTTCCCGCAGCAGGACACCGGCCAGCTCAATGGCGGCATCCGCGCCGACCAGAGCATCTCCTTCCAGGCCATGCAGGGCAAGCTGCGCCAGCTGGTGAACATCATCAAGCGCGACCCGGCAGTCGATACCGTGGTGGCGTTTACCGGCGGCGGGCGGGCAGGGGGCGGCTTCATGTTCATCAACCTGAAGCCCGTCCGGGACCGGGCAGAGGGCGACACCGGCCAGGCCGTGATCGCGCGCCTGCGCCCAAGGCTGGCGCGCGTCACCGGCGTGTCGATCTTCCTCAACCCGGTGCAGGACCTGCGCATGGGCGGGCGTTCCAGCAATTCGACTTACCAGTACACCCTGAAGAGCGACAACGCGGCCGACCTGAAGCAGTGGGCCACGCGCCTGGCCGAGAGCATGAAGCGCCAACCCTCGCTGGTCGACGTCGATACCGACCAGGCCGAGAACGGCGTCGAGACTTTTGTGACCATCGACAAGGAAACCGCCTCGCGCCTGGGCATCAGCACCCGCGACATCAACAATGCGCTGTACAACAACTTCGGCCAGCGCCAGGTGGCGAATATCTACGATGAGCTGAACCAGTACCACGTGATCATGGGCGTGGCGCAGCGCTATGCGCAGTCGCCCGAAGCGCTGCGCGACGTGTACGTGCCGGCGCGCGGGACCGGGGGCGGGTCGTCATCCGGTGCGGCTGCCACGGCTTCGACCGCCACCACCGCCACCACCGCCACCACGGCCACGGGCACGCCCGCCGCACCCGCCAACCTGACCGCCGCGCGCGACCCGTCGAGCGGCTCGGCCTTGTCCTCCAGCGCGACCACGATGGTGCCGCTGATGGCGATTGCCAGCTTTGCCGAGAGCTCGACGCCGACTTCGGTCAACCACCAGGACGGCGAACTGGCGACCACGGTCTCGTTCAACCTGGCCGAGGGCTTCAACCTCGAAGACGGCCAGCTCGCCGTCAAGCAGGCCGAAGCCGATATCGGCATGCCGACCAATGTGCGCGGCAGCTTCGAAGGCACGGCGCGTGCGGCGAACGAATCGAGCAAGGAGCAGCCGCTGCTGATCCTGGCGGCCATCGTCGTCATCTACATCGTGCTCGGCGTCCTGTACGAGAGCCTGGTGCATCCGGTCACGGTGCTGTCCACGCTGCCTTCGGCCGGCGTGGGCGCGGTGCTGGCGCTGCTGTTGTTCCGGATGGAGTTCTCGATCATCGCGCTGATCGGGGTTTTCCTCTTGATCGGCATCGTGAAAAAGAACGCAATCCTGATCATCGACTTCGCCCTCGAATCCGAGCGCGCGCGCGGCCTGTCGGCGATGGAAGCCGTGCGCGAAGCCTGCCTGCTGCGCTTCCGCCCGATCCTGATGACCACGCTGGCCGCGGCGCTCGGCGCCTTGCCGCTGGCGATCGGCTTCGGCGAGGGCTCGGAACTGCGCCGGCCGCTCGGCATCGCCATCATCGGCGGCCTGATTGCCAGCCAGGTCCTGACCCTGCTCACCACGCCCGTCGTCTACGTCCTGCTCGACAAGCTGCGCACCCGCAAGCCGGACGAGCGCGAGCTGACCCGCCATTCCATCGATGGCGACCCGACCCCGGTAAAACCATGACCTTCATGCAAACCCACCTGCGCTTGCGCCTTACCCTCATCGCCCTCGCGGCTAGCCTTCTGGCAGGCTGCGCCGTCGGCCCGGCCTACCAGCGGCCCACGACGCCCGAACCGGCGGCCTTCAAGGAGATGCAGGGCTGGGTCCCCGCAGCGCCGGCCGATGCGCTCGAGCGCGGACCCTGGTGGCAGCTGTTCGGCGATGCGGACCTGAACGCCCTGGCTGCCGGCGTCGAAGTCTCGAACCAGAACGTTGCGGTGGCCGTGGCCAACTATGCGCAGGCCCGGGCCCTCGTCAGCCAGCAGCGCGCAGCGCTGTTCCCGACCGTGAACCTGGGTGTGGGCGCCGACCGTTCCGGCGTGCGCAACGGGGGCGCGGACAGCGCATTCCGCCTGAACCTCGGCGGCAGCTGGGAGCCGGATGTGTGGGGGCGGCTGCGTGCCGGCGTCACCAGCGCCCAGGCCGGCGCGGACGCGACGGCGGCCGACCTGGCCAGTGCCCGCCTGGCGGCCCAGGGTGAACTGGCGGCGAATTACTTTGCCGTGCGCGCGCTCGACGCCCAGCGCGCACTGCTCGCCCGCACCATCACCGGCTACGAGCGCGAGCTGCAGATCACCCAGAACCGCTTCAATGCCGGCATCGTTGCCCGCACCGACGTGCTGCAGGCGCAGACCCAGCTCGCCAACGCGCGCAACGACGAACTGTCCCTCAGCCGCCAGCGCGCCCAGTTCGAACATGCCATCGCGGTCCTGGTCGGCAAGGCCCCGAGCGAGTTCACGCTGGCCGTCGCACCGACCTGGCGCGTGACCGTGCCGGCAGTGCCGGTCGGCGTGCCAGCCACCTTGCTGCAGCGCCGGCCCGACATCGCCGCCGCCGAGCGCGACGTCGCCGCCGCGAATGCGGAGATCGGCATCGCACGCGCCGCCTATTTCCCCAATATCGGCCTGAGCGGATCGCTCGGCACGGGCGGCAGCAGGGTATCCGACCTGTTCTCGGTATCGAACGCGGCCTGGTCCTTCGGCTTGTCGGCGGCGCAGGCGATCTTCAATGCCGGCGCCACCCGCGCCAGCGTGGCGGGCGCGGAAGCGCGCCACCAGGCCACGGTCGCACGCTATCGCCAGACCGTCTTGACCGCTTTCGCCGACGTGGAAGACCAGCTGGCGGCAACCCGCATCCTGGAACAGCAGCAGGAATTGCGGCGAGTGGCATCGGAAGCTGCCGACAAGGTCGAGCAGCAGATCCTGAACCGCTATCGGGCGGGGCAGGTAAGCTATTCGGAAGTGGTGCAGGCGCAGGCCACGGCACTCGGTGCGCGGCGTTCGCTGGTGCAGGTGCAGGCTGACCGCCAGGCGGCGGCAGTGGCGCTCATCCAGTCGCTCGGGGGCGGCTGGCTGCCGGGAGGCCGGTTGACTGACGCAAGCTTGGAACGGTGAGCGTCGTAGGGTGATCGGCTGTGCCGACCGCGCGTTCAGCCGGTTCCTGCGCCGCCTTGATGCACGCCGGAGCTGAACGCGCGGTCGGGGAACCCGACCACCCTACAACGACCGGCATGTTGCCATGGCGTCTCCAGGCATTGCCCAGACAGACCTTGGGACATGTCGTTTCACTATGACCCCCGCCCCGTCAAGACGCCAAAAAACGACCCATCGTGGGTACAACAAAGCTATACTCCCGGCTGCTTTTTACATCCTTCCTGGGGTCATCTTGTTCAAATCCATCGTCTTGCCTGTTGCCCTGCTGGGCGCCGCCGCCTGTGCCGTCGCCGATGAAGGCCAGTGGCAGCCGCACCAGCTGCCGCAACTCACCTCCGAACTCAAGCGCATCGGCATCACCATGCCGGCCGCGAAGCTGGCCGACCTGACGAGGCATCCGATGAGCGCGATCGTGTCGCTGGGCGGCTGCTCGGCCTCCTTCGTCTCGCCCGACGGCCTGGTGGTCACCAACCACCACTGCGCCTATGGCGCCATCCAGCGCAATTCGACCCCCGAAAAGAACTACATCATCAACGGCTTCCTGGCCAAGACCCGCGTTGAGGAGCTGCCGGGCGGCCCGAACACGCTGGTCTACGTGACCGAAAAGGTCGAGAACGTGACTGACCGCGTGCTCAAGGGCTTGAGCCCTTCGATGTCGGGACGCGAGCGCCACGAGCTGGTGGAGTCGCGCATCAAGACCCTGGTCGCCGAATGCGAAACGGACAAATCGATCCGCTGCTCGGTGCCGGCCTTCCACCGTGGCCTCGAGTACTACCGCATCAAGCAGCTGATGATCCGCGACGTGCGCCTGGTGTACGCGCCGTCCGACCGTATCGGCAACTTCGGCGGCGACATCGACAACTACGAATGGCCGCGCCAGACCGGCGACTACTCCTTCCTGCGCGCCTATGTCGGCCCGGATGGACGCCCGGCCGACCCGTCGCCGAACAACGTGCCCTACAAGTCGAAAGACTTTTTGGTGGTGTCGGCCGAAGGCCTGAAGAACGGCGACCCGATCCTGCTGGCCGGCTACCCGGGCCGCACCAGCCGCTACAAGCTCCCAAGCGAGATCCGCTTCGCGCGCGATGTCGACTTCCCGGCCAAGGCCGCGAGCATCACCGCCGACCTGTCGGTGATCGCCGCCGCGACCCAGGGCAACCCGGCCTGGGACGTGCGCTATGCGAGCGTCGCCAAGAGCCTGAACAACGTGCTCAAGAAAACCCAGGGCCTGATGGACGGCTTCGCGCGCAAGGACATCGCCGCGATCAAGGATGTGCAGGATGCCGAATTCCGGGCCTGGCACAAGCAGAACGGTAACGGCTCCAGGAACCTGCTGGGCGAGCTGGATAGCGTGATCGCGCAGGACATGGCGCAGTCGCGCCAGGAAGCCGCCTGGGCGGAAGCGACCCACAGCGACCTGCTCAAGAGCGCACGCACCCTGTACCGCCTGGCGCTGGAACGCCAGAAGCCGGACGCGCAGCGCGAAGCCGGCTACCAGGAGCGCGACCTGTCCTTCATCAAGGCGCGCCTGACCCGCCTCGAGCAGTCCTTCGTGGCGAGCGTGGACGAAGCGCGCTACGGCGCCGCACTGGCGCGCTATGCCCGCATCGACGCCAAGGCGCGTCCGCAAGGCCTGGACGCGCTGCTGCCGGCGCCGAATGCGCTCGGCGCGATGGTCAAGGCGAGCGAGCTCGGAGACACCGCCAAGCGCCTGGCCTGGATCGGCAAGGATCCGGAAGCCTTCCGCAAGTCGAACGACCCGTTCGTCCAGCTGGCCGTACGCCTGCACGATACCGGCATGGCCCTGGAGAACCGCCGCAACGAGCTCGAAGGCAACCTCGAACGCGTCATCCCGCAATACATGACCGCGGTGATCGCCTGGAAGAAATCCCAGGGCAAGCCGGTCTACCCGGATGCCAACTCGACGCTGCGCGTGACCTACGGCACCGTGGCGCCGTATTCGCCGCGCGACGGCCTGGTGAAGGGTCCGTTCACGACCGTGGAAGGCATCGTCGAGAAGACCACCACCAGGGATCCGTTCATCGTGCCGGCCGCGCTCACCGAAGCGGTGAAACAGAAGCGCTACGGCGTGTTCAAGGATGCGGCGCTGGGCACCGTGCCGGTCAACTTCCTGTCGAGCGCCGACACCACCGGCGGCAATTCGGGATCGGCCGTGATGAACAAGCGCGGCGAGCTGGTGGGCCTGAACTTCGATTCGACCTATGAATCGATCACCAAGGACTGGTATTTCGACAGCGCCATCACGCGTGCGATCCACGTCGACATCCGCTACATGCTGTGGGTGATGAAGGAAGTCGACCATGCCGACAACCTGCTCAAGGAAATGACGATCAAATACCCGAAGAAGTAAGCCGGATTTTGAGCAAGTGAAGGCCGCGGCGGCTCACAAGCGCCGCGGCCTTGTCCTGCCTGACTGCGGCTGTTACCATCCGGCGTCTTCCGATAGGACCCCATGAACGAAGCGCTTACCCTCGCCGGGCTGGTCACCACGCCGCTGGAACTGATTTCCTTCCTGCTGGCCATCACCACGGTTGCCCTCAACATCCGCCAGAAGCATTGGGCCTGGCTGTTCTCGATCGCTTCCTCGGCGACCTATGCGGTCGTGTTCTTCGATGCGAAGCTGTATGGCGACATGGGCCTGCAGTTCGTCTTCATCGCCGCATCCATCTGGGGCTGGTATCAGTGGCTGCATGGCGCCGGCGAGCAGCCCCTGGTGGTGACGCGCCTGAAGCGCGCCGCCTGGGGCTGGGCGATCGCCGGCTGGGCCATCGGCTTCATCTTGCTGTCCTCCTTCCTCGACCGTTACACCGACACCGACGTGCCGCATGCGGACGGCTTCCTGACGGCCGGCAGCCTCGTGGGCCAGCTCCTGCTGGGCCGCAAGAAAGTGGAAAACTGGATCGTCTGGATCGTGGTCGACGTGCTGTATGTCGGCCTGTATGTCTACAAGGGCCTGAACCTGACCGCCTTCCTGTACGCCTTGTTCGTGGTGCTGGCGTACACCGGCCTGCGCGCCTGGTCGAACATCGCGCGGAGGGATGCATGACGGAGCCGGTGCTGCGCATTGCGGTGCTGGGCGCCGAATCGTCCGGCAAGTCGACGCTGGCCGAGGCGCTGGCCGCGCGCTATCGAACCCTGTGGGTGCCCGAATACCTGCGCGAATTCGTCGACACCCATGCCCGCGTGCCTTTCGAGAGCGACCAGTACCCGATTGCCTGCACCCAGCGCGCGCGCGAAGATGCCGCAGCCAGCCGCGCGACGCGTTTCCTGTTCTGCGATACCACCCCCCTGATGACGGCGCTGTACAGCCGCCAGTACTGGGGCAGGGTGGATCCGCAACTTGCCCGGCTCGACAGCCGTCACGACTATGCGTGGACCCTGGTGACCGCGCCCGACAGCCCCTGGGAACCGGACGGCCTGCAGCGCGAATCCGAAGAAGTACGCCAGAACGTGCACCGGATGCTGGTGCAGACGCTGGAGGCGCGCGGCATTGCCTATGTCCTGCTGGAGGGCGGGCTGGAGCGGCGGCTGCGGCAGGTGGAAGCGGTGCTGGAGGCCGGGGTGCAAGCGGGTTCCTGAGGCGCAAGTCAAGGAAACGCTCCTTACCACTATTATTTGTTGCTGTATGGTATTAGAATAAATTTTTCTGCATAACGATGGCGGTGTACCGTGAAAAAATGGATAGACCGCTTGTTAGGCGGCACCAGCAAGGAGACTGACGCAGCCCCCGGCCCTGTGCCGGCGGCGGCCGTGGATGGCGACGACATGGCGGCCGAGATCGACTCGGCCTTCTACCGCTGGCTGGCCGCGTCGCACGGCACCAATGCCAAACCCGAGGTCGAAGAAGCCATCCTGGCCGAGGTGCTCGCCCTGGCCGACGATCCCGAGAATGCGTCCGGACTGGTGCCGCGCATCCCTGACCTGGTCGCGCAGCTGCTCAATGCACTGTCGGACGAGAACATCTCCAGCGCCGCGGTCGCGGCCGAGGTGGGGCGCGACCTGGTGCTGGTCGCCGAAGTGATCCGCGAGGCCAACAGCGCCTACTACCGGCCGGCCAAGCCAATCGAGACCCTCGACGGCGCGGTGGCGATGCTCGGCCTGAACGGCCTGCGCATGCTGCTGGCGCGGATCGCGTTCCGGCCGCTGGTGCGGGTCAAGGTCCAGGGCGTCGCGCGCGCGGTGGCGCCGAACGTATGGCGCCATTCCGAACGCTGCGCCTTCGCCGCCAGCGTGATGGCGCCAGGACTGTCTGCAAGCGTTTTCGAAGCCTACCTGGCCGGCCTGATGCAGAACGTGGGCCTGCAGGTGGCCTTCCAGGTGGCCGACCGCCATTGCGAGGGCAAGGTGCCGGGTTCGGGCAGCTTCGGGATCGAACTGTTCGCCGCCAGCCGCCGGCTGTCGTCGGTGATTGCGCAGCACTGGGACTTCCCGGCGGACGTGGTCGAGGCCATCGCCAAGGCAGGAGAGCCAGATGCGCCGGACGCCTCGCACCTGACCCAGGCCCTGGCCCAGGGCGACCGCATCGCCAAGCTGCGCTTGCTGATCGATGGCGTCGTGATCGAGCTTGACGACAGCTTCGTCACCAAGGGATTGAACGGCTTCCAGCGCCGCTGCCTGGGCAAGCTGGCCGAACTCGCAGATTGAGGACTGCCTGCCGCGGCTCAATGACAAGCCGCTGACGGCGCCCTGTAGAATAGGAGGGGCCGGGAGGGCATGCCCTGATGCCGATCACTTCAGAGCCGCCACTTTCTCGTAGGGTGGGCAATTCGTAAATCAGGGCATTGCCCTGATTTACCTTGCCCGCGCGTTCAAATCACGGTGCGGCAGTCGGTGCGCCGGTATATACCGCAACGATCACCGCGCAGTCAAACCTCGTCCATGCTGCCAGCGCGGCTGTTCCATCGCTGCTTGAACGCGTGGGCAGAATCTGCCCACCCTACGGGTCACGACGGCCCACCGCCTTGTGGATTGAAGGCTGCCTGCGGACACCCTCAGAAGTCGAACTGGGCCGACAGGCGGAAGGTGCGCGGGGCGCCCGGCAGCAGGTAGCCACCCAGCGACTGCGTTACGTCGCGCCAGTAGAATTTGTCGAAGACGTTGTCCACGCGCGCGCGCAGGACCGTGTTCATGCCGCCGAACTTCAGCGCATACGAGGCGCCCAGGCCGGCCACATGGTAGCCAGGTACGACCGCGCGGTTGGCCGCATCGAAGGCCTTGCTGCCTGAGTACTGCCACAGCGCGTCGACCTTCAGTCCGGCCAGCGCCGGCACCGCATACTCCACCCAGGCAGTCGACCGGAATTCCGGCACGTTGGTCACGCGCTTGCCTTCGACACTGGCGTCGCCGGTGCCGGTCTGTTTCGCGTCCAGCGCCATCAGGGACAGGCTGTAGTTCAGGTCTGCACCCAGCTTGCCCTGCGCCGCCAGTTCGACCCCGCGGTGCCGCTGCTCGCCGGCGCGCACAAAGGTGCCGGCGGCGTTCACGTATTCCAGGCCCTGCTTGATGTCGAACAGCGCGGCGGACACCATCGTGGCATTGTTGACGATGCCTTTGACACCCAGCTCGGCCTGCTTCGAGCGGCTCGGCGCCAGCGCGGTGTTTTCGTTGGTGGTGCCCATCTCGGCGATGCCGCCATGCTGCAGGCCGTGGCTCAGCGAGCCGTAGACGCTCCAGTCGCGCGCTGGCTTGAACACCAGCGCCACGCTCGGCAGCACGAAGGAATCATTCGCCTGCACGCGCGGCTGGCCAATCTCGGCCAGTTCGTCGCGCTTGAGCTTCACGTAGCGCAGGCCGGTGTGCAGCGTGAATGCGTTCGAGAGCGTGGCAAGGTCCTGCACGAACAGCGAGCGCTCGACATCGCTGCGTCGGGCCAATACCGGGCCCGTCGTGGGATTGCCCGGTGCCGGGTCGACCAGCAGGTTGTCGTAGATATTGCTGTAGCCGGCGTAGTCGTAGACGTATTCGCCGAAGCTGTCGTGGCGTTCCGACATGGCGGCGCCGACGGTCAATGCGTGGCGCACGGCGCCCGTGGCGAAGCGGCCCTGCAGCATGGCTTGTGCGCCCCACGGGGTCTTGCGTTCGCCGACGCTCTGGTAGTCGTAAACGTCGTAGTCGCCGTTCGAGCAGTAGCCCGGATAGTAGCCCTCGCCCTCGTTGCTGCAGCCGTAAGGGAAGGCGGTATAGTCGTCGCGCTTGAACCAGTGCTTGTTGGCGTTGGCCGTGAAGGTCCAGTCGGGATTGATGCGGTATTCGAAGCGCAGCCCGAGGTTGCTGCTGTCGGATTCCACCGGCCTGGTCCAGGCCTGCTTATTCAAAAGGGTCTTCGGCGACACGCCGGTCGGCAGGGTTTCGTTGCGAATCAACTGGTAGCCTGGAGCCGTAATTTGTGACCTGCGCTGGTGGTCGACATCCAGCTGCAGCAGTGCGTCGGGCGTGAGCTGCCAATCGAAGGCGAAGGAAGCGAACTGGCGCTCGCCGTCGGCGCCGCGCACGTAGGACTTCAGGTCCTCAAACGCGGCATTGATGCGATAGCCGAAGCGGCGATCCTCGAAGCGCCCGCCCAGGTCGACCGAGCCGTGCAGGGTGCCGCGTTCGCTCACTTCCACGAGGGCCGAACGCAGCGGCGCGCTGGTCGGGCGCTTGGTCACGAAATCGACCATGCCGCCCGGCGCCGCGACGCCCGCCTGCAGGCCGGCCAGGCCGCGCAGGGTCTCGATGCGTTCCTTGTTCTCGAGCGGGATCTGGGTATCGGCGGGAATCGCGATGCCGTCCTTGCGGTAGCTGGTGGCGTTGTCGAGCGCGAAGCCGCGGATCGAGAACTGCTCGGCATAGCCGACCGCATTGTAGGCGTCGCCCACCGAGGCGTCGAAGCGGGCCGCATCGGTGACGTTACGGATCGACAGGTCCTGCATCTGGGTGCGGGTGAGGGCGCTGATCGCGGCCGGGGTGTCGAGCAGCGGCGCATCGCTGAAACCGCCGATGCTGGCGCGGTCGCTGGCGACCCAGCGGCTGCCGGTAACGACCACCGAGGCTACGCCCTCAGGCGTTTGCTGGGCGGATGCGGTCGCGGAGAACGCCTGCAGGACGGCGCAGGCGAGTACGGATTGCTTCAGGTTGAATTTCATGTGTTTGCTCGTCTTCGCGCGCCACGGAAACGGGACGCGCTGCTTTTATAAAAAGCCGGAGCCAACGTGGGGGAAGGGCAAACAAGAATGGGACTGCGTTGCGCTTTCCTTCGCTGGCATTATCCAGATCAGGTACGAAGGGTATCTCTCACCCGAATCGCGCATATGCACGTCCAGGACCCCTAGCGAGGCGGCAGTGTACCACGGTCCCGGGCGGGCGTGGTGAATGTGGCAAGCAGTGGTCAGCCTCGAATTGTCGAACACCGTAGGGTGGGCAGGTTTTCCTGCCCACGCGTTCAAATTACAGATGCTTTGTGCCGACGCCTCCGATAGTTGAACGCGCGGGCGGGGGACCCGCCCACTCTACGAAAACCGGTCAGAGTGCGAGTTCCAGCACTTTGCGGCTCACATCCAGCGTCACCAACCGATCCTCCCCCAGCTTGGTCATCCGGTGCGCTTCCAGCGCGTGAAGCACCGGCTCGATATGCTCGCGCCCCAGCCCGTAACCGGACAGCCGCGTCGCCAACCCCATCGCCCGGAAGAAGGCCTCGGTGCGTGCAATCGCATCGTCGATGCGCACCTCCTCATCGCCCTCGACCAGGTTCCACACCCGCGCCGCGTACTGGAGCAATTTGGCGCGCTTGGCCTCGCGCCGCACGCGCAGCATCGCCGGCAGCACCACGGCCAGCGTCTGGGCGTGGTCGAGGTTGTGGAGCGCAGTGAGTTCGTGGCCGATCATGTGGGTGGCCCAGTCCTGCGGCACGCCGGCGCCGATCAGGCCGTTCAGGGCCAGGGTCGCGGTCCACATCAGGTTGGCCCGCACTTCGTAGTTGTCCGGCTCCGACAGCGCGCGCGGCCCTTCCTCGACCAGGGTCAGCAGCAGGCCTTCGGCGAAGCGGTCCTGCACCTTGGCGTTCACCGGATAGGTGAGGTACTGCTCCATGACGTGGGCGAAAGCGTCGACCACCCCATTGCCCACCTGGCGCGCCGGCAGCGAATAGGTGGTGGTGGGATCGAGCACGGCGAATTGCGGGAACACGTGGCGGCTGGCGAAGGCACGCTTTTCCTGGGTGGCCCGGCGCGTGACGACGGCGCCCGAATTCATCTCCGAGCCGGTGGCCGGCAAGGTCAGCACCACACCGAAGGGCAGCGCCGCCGTCACGTTGGCGGCGCGCTTCTCGAAGATCGACCACGGGTCTTCGTCGAGCAGGGCCGCTGCTGCGATGAACTTGGTGCCGTCGATGACCGAGCCGCCGCCGACCGCAAGCAGGTAATCGATCCGCTCGCTGCGCACAAGCTCAATCGCCTTGCACAGCGTCTCGTAGGTGGGATTCGGCTCGATGCCGCCGAATTCGAGCACCGCGTGGCCCTGCAGTGAAGCCATCACTTCGCCGTACACGCCGTTGGCGCGGATCGAGCCGCCGCCGTACAGCATCAGGACGCGTGCGCCTTGCGGCACCAGCGGCGCGAGCGCGGCGATCTGGCCCTGGCCGAACAGGATGCGGGTCGGGTTCTGGTAATCGAAATTGAGCAAGGCTACCCCTCGTTGCGGAGACAAAGAGGGGATTATCGCCGAAGCAGGTGGACGGCGCCCGGGACCCCCGATTCGGCGGGCTTCGCACGTAGCCGCCGAATCAAGGGCCCATCGTCAGTGCAGGTTCAGGCTTCCGCAGTCGCCGGTGTGGCCACCGACCGTGTTTGCGTCGCCACCGCCGGCACCATGTGGCGCAGCATCGTGGAGCGGGTGGAGTCGCCGATGGCGCGCCAGTAATCGCGCCGCTGCGCCGCGCGCTTGCGGTGCTTGGACGGCATCTCGGCCAGCGGCTTGAGATAGAAGGGCAGCGGCACCAGGAAGCTGCGGCCCGGCATCTCGACGCCGCCCAGCACCTTCCAGAAGCCATCGTAGGCATTCTCGAAATGCTTGGTGTCGAGGGGATTGTAGGCAATGTGCGAGCTGCACTTGATGGCAACCACGCGGTCGATGCCCACCGCCTGCGCCACGCCCTGCATGGCGGCGAAGCAGAAGAAGCTCGGCGAATTGTTCGGGAAGGCTTCTTCGAAGGCTTCGAAGGCGGCGCCGGAATCGGTCCAGCGGCCCTGGTTGCGCGTCACAAAGGGCACGGTGGGGAGATCCACGCCGGCTAGCTGGCCGTCGACCCAGGTATAGGACAGGCGGTGCAGGTATTTGCCGTCGGCGACCAGCGAGATCGTGATGTCGCCCTCGGCATCGCTGCGCGGCGCCATTTCCAGGCGCAGCAGGAAGCTGTGCTCGCCGCTTTCCAGTTGCGCCTGGTGCTGCCACAGGACCAGGCCGTTGCCGCCGCCATTATTGCCGCCGCCGTACACCAGCTGGTGGTAGGCATTGCTGAAGGTGCTGTCTTCGAAGCGGTAATGGGAGAGCACGCACTGCACGCGCTGGCGTGGGCTCAGGTCTTTCGCCAGGTAGCTGCGGTGGCTCAGATGGTGGAACAGGTCGTCGTTGGGCGCGGCCGCCACGAAGCGGCGTACCAGGTCGAGGCGGCACAGGGCCTGGTGTTCGCGCCAGTAGCGCAGCACGCGCAGGCTGCGCGCGATACTGAGCATCCAGGAAGCGGGCGTGTACTGGCCGCGGCGGGCGAGCCAAGCTTTGGCGAGGTGAGCGAATATCATTGTGGGGCGCTCCAGTCGGCGTAAAGGTGCGGGCGCCGAAGCGGCGCCCCTGTCTTTAACTCGATGCCCGTCACGGATGACGAGCTAGCTCAACGGAAAATTAATTCCGAAAAGCATTATCCGCCGAAAAGCTAGCTCGTGCCCGGATATTGAACTGGAGGCGTGGTGGAACCTGGGTCAGAAGAAGCGGTCATGTGGTCTCTCTCTATTGTTTGACTTTTTGTTTTCGCCTGACAGGCAAACAAGACTACCATGTTTGTGCTGCGACACGCTTCCAATTCATCGCCGATAATTGCGCCAAACCGAAACACACCGGAGGAGCAAGATGGCGTACGAACTTTTTTACTGGCCTAGTATTCAGGGGCGTGGCGAGTTCGTCCGGCTGGCCCTCGAAGAGGCCGGGGCCGAATATGTGGACGTGGCGCGACGCCATGGCGGGATGGACCTCCTGAACTCCGCGCTCGACACCGAAACCCATCCTTCGTTCGCGCCGCCCTTCCTGAAAGCCGGCGAGATGACGATTGGACAGGTTGCCAACATCCTGCTCTACCTCGGCGAGCAGCATGGCCTGGCGCCGCGCACCGATCCGGGGCGCCTCTGGACCCACCAGCTGCAGCTGACCATCGCCGACCTGGTCGCCGAGATCCACGACACCCACCATCCGATCGCCACCTCGCTCTACTACGAAGACCAGAAACCGGAAGCCCAGCGGCGCTCCGCCGACTTCATCGAAACGCGCCTGCCGAAATTCTTCGGCTACTTCTCGCGCATCCTCACCAATCCCGAGGCGCGCGACTGGCTCGTGAGCGAAAAGCCGACTTATGCCGATTTGTCGCTGTTCCAGGTGGTCGAGGGCCTGCGCTATGCCTTCCCGAATGCGATGAAGCGCCTGGAGGGCGAATATCCGGCACTGGGCCCCCTGCGCGACCGCGTGGCGGCGCGGCCGAATATCGCCGCCTACCTGGCTTCGCCGCGGCGCGTCCCGTTCAACGAGAACGGGATCTTCCGCCACTATCCGGAGCTGGACGAGTAGGCCGGCTTAGCCGGCATCCCATTCGGGCGCGAACTCCGGGCTGACCAGGCGTCCGCCCCGATCCAGTGCATCGATGGCGGCGATGTCTTCCAGCGCCAGCGTAATGCCGGTGCTGCCCAGGTTGCTCTCCAGGTTGGCGCGCCTGGTCGACGAGGGAATCACGGTGTAGCCCTTCGCCATCAGCCAGGCCAGCGTCACCTGCGCGGCCGTGGCGCCGATGCGCGCGGCGATCGCCTTGACGGCCGCATCGTCCAGCACTTTTCCATAAGCGAGCGGCATGTAGGCCGTGATGCCGATGCCGAGCGCGCGCGCGGCCGCAGCCACGCTGCGGTTTTGCAGGTAGGGATGCAGCTCGACCTGGTTGGTGGCGATATTGGCCGCGCCAACGGCATCGACCGCTTCGCGCATTAGCGCCACCGGGAAGTTCGAGATGCCGATGGCGCCGGTCAAACCCAGGTCGCGCGCGGCCAGCAGGGCTTGCATCGATTCGCGCACCGGCACTTCCTTGCCGGGCGAAGGCCAGTGGACCAGGGTCAGGTCGAGCCTGTCCAGGCGCAGCTTGCGCAGGCTCTCCTTCAGGCTCGGGATGAGGACCTCGCCTTTCAAATTCGCGGTCCAGATCTTGGTGGTGACGAAGACCTCGTCGCGCGGCACGCCGGAGACCGCCAATGCGCTGCCGACTTCTTCTTCATTGCCATAAATCTGGGCGGTATCGATGTGGCGGTAGCCCAGTTCGAGCCCGTTGCGTACCGAGTCGATGGCTTGCGGGCCCTGCAGGCGGAAGGTGCCGAGGCCGAGTTGTGGCATGTGCATGTGATGTCCTTGTAGAGATTAATGAATTGCGACTGCGGTGCTGCGCGCCGGATTGACCGGCACGCCATCGCGGCGGTCGAGCCAGGCAGCCAGTGTGGTGAGGGCAAAGGCGCCGACCACGATCAGGGAACCGATCCAGGGCGTGGCCATGAGCCCGAACTTGGCGACGATCAGGCCGCCGCCCCAGGCGCCCAGCGCGATCCCGACATTGAAGGCTGCGATGTTCAGGCCCGAGGCCACGTCGATCGCATGCGGCGCATCGCGCTCTGCACGCTGCACCACATACACCTGCAGTCCCGGCACGTTGCCGAAGGCGACCGCGCCCCAGGCCAGCACGGTGAGCAGCACCAGCGGTTTGCTCGGCGCGGTAAAAGCCAGCACCAGCAGCACCAGGGCCAGCAGCGCGAACACGATTTGCAGCGCGGCCAGCGGGCCCTTGCGGTCGGCCAGCTTGCCGCCCCAGATATTCCCGGCCGCGACCGAGACGCCATACACCAGCATTACCAGGCCTACGCTCGACGCTGCGAAGCCAGAGACTTCCTGCAGGATCGGCGCAAGATAGGTGAAGGCGATGAAGGAGCCGCCGTAGCCAAGCGTCGTGATCGCATACACCAGCAGCAGGCGCGGTTTCTTCAATACGGCGAGCTGGGTCAGCAGGCTCGATGGCTTACTGTTCGCGATCGCCGAGGGCACCAGGATCCAGCTGCCGATCATGGCGACCACGCCCAGCAGCGACACTGCGAGGAAGGTGGCCTGCCAGCCGAAGTGCTGGCCGATGAAGGTCCCGAGCGGCACGCCGGTGACCAGGGCCACGGTGAGGCCGGTGAACATCAGCGCGATGGCGCTGGCAGCTTTCTCTTTCGGCACCAGGCTGGTGGCGATGGTCGAACCGATCGAGAAGAACACGCCGTGCGCCAGGCCGGTGAGCACGCGCGCCGCCATCAGCGCGGCATAGCCGGGCGCCATCCAGGCCACCAGGTTCCCGACCGTGAACAGCATCATCAGGCCGATCAGGAGCTGCTTGCGCGGGATGCGGCCGGTAAGCGCGGTCAGTACCGGCGCGCCAATGGCCACGCCGAGCGCATACAGGCTGACCAGCAGGCCGGCCGAGGGCACCGACACGCCGAGGCTGGCGGCGATGGTGGGAATCAGGCCGACGATGACGAATTCGGTGGTCCCGATGGCGAAAGCGCTGAGTGTCAGCGCCCAGAGTGCAAGTGGCATGGAGTGCTCCTGGTGCAGGGTGATGGAGGCATGCAGTGTGCCTATGCGCAAACATAAGAAAAATGCCTTGCCGTACAATTCACTTTTGATCTGGAGTCACAAATGATCGATGTCGATGCCTTGATTACGTTTTCCGCAGTCATAGATACTGGCTCGTTCTCGGCTGCCGCCGAGCGGCTGGGGCAGACGCCCTCGGGTGTCTCGCGCACGATCTCGCGGCTCGAGGATCACCTGGGCATGACGCTGATGCACCGCACGACGCGGCGCCTGCAACTGACGGAAGAGGGAAGCTGGCTGCTGGGGCGGGCGCGCAGCCTGCTGGCCGACCTGGCGAACACCGAAGCCGAGGCAGCCGCCCGCCGCTCGCAGCCGGCCGGGCTGGTGCGGGTGAATGCGGCCACGCCGGCGCTGGATCACCTGCTGGCGCCGCTGGTGCCCGAATTCATGGACGCGTATCCGCTGGTGCAGCTGGAGCTCATCAGCGGCGAGACCTATGTCGACCTGATCGAGGAGCGCGCCGACCTGGCGATCCGTATCGGCGCACTGCCGGATTCGACGCTCAATGCGCGCCGGCTCGGCACCACGCGTTTGCGCGTGCTGGCCGCGCCCGCGTATATCGCGAAGTACGGCGCGCCGCTCGACGTCGCGGCGTTAAGCGGGCACCGCACGCTCGGCTTCACCGCGCCGGTGTCGCTCAATACCTGGCCATTGCAGCACGCCGGAGGAGAAGGGTGGACGGTGACGCCGGCAGTCAGCGCGTCGAGCGGCGAGACGGTGCGCCACCTGGCCCTTGGCGGCGCCGGGATTGCTTCGCTGTCGGATTTCCTGACCCGGGCCGATGTGGCGGCGGGGCGGCTGGCGCCGGTGCTGGAGGGGGCGACGCTGCCGTGGACGCAGCCGGTGTGGGCGGTGTTCTACAAGCAGGGGGCCCTGGCGCCGCGGGTGGCGGCGTTGGTGGATTTTCTGGCGCGGCGGTTGGAGGGAATTCTGGAGCGGTAGGTGAGAGCGGTCGCACAGGCAATGCGCGAGCCGGTTGAACGCGTGGGCAGGGTAAAACAGTCCACTGGACTGTTTTACCCTGCCCACCCTACGAGCCGCCGTATACCGTAGGGTGGACAGATTCTGCCCACGCGTTCAACCAGCGGTGTCGCAGCCGAGTCTTCTCATCTAAGCCTCCAGCGTCCCCGCTCTTTCCAACCGCTTGTAATACACCAGCGAAAACCCCACCGGCGCCAGCGCCCCAGCAGCCAGCGCCACCAGCGCCAGCAGCGTCGGCCACCCGGCCAGCGCCGTCACCAGCGCCAGCACCCCACCCGCCACCATGGTCTTGGCCGCAAACCGGTGCGTCGCATACCAGACCCGTTCATTGGCCAGCGTCCACGGCGTGCGCACGCCGAGCCAGAAATTGCGGCGCACCTTGCCCGTGACGTTACCTGCCAGGAGAAAGAACATGCCCAGCCCGCCCAGCATGGCGCGGTCGACGTTGAAGCCCGGCCTCCACGCGCCCCACAGGTGCACGCACTGCAGGTAGGCGAAGCAGGACACGCTCACCATGCCGACATACCACCAGGTCGCTTCGAATTCCTCCACTGCGAAGCGTTTCGGCGAGAGCTTCGGGAGCACCAGCCAGAGCAGGCCCGAGCCGACCATGATGGCCAGGTACAGCAAGACCATCGAGCGCGGGCCCCAGCGGTCGGCCTCGCCGTCGGCGTTCCAGTGCACCGGGATCAGGGAAGGCAGTTCCGGATACACGGCCACGACCAGGTTCACGGTCACCACCACCACGGCCAGGAACAGCAGCAAAAAGCGCTTCCACATCGGCTTGTTCTTCACATCCTTCATTGTTTCCCTCCCTTGTCTTCCTTGACGCCGCGCGCCATGTCCATCGACCAGGCCAGCACGTCCTCCAGCACCGTGGTGTCGAGCGCATACCAGATGGTCTGCCCGTCGCGCCGGCTGGTGATCAGGCCGGCCGCCTTGAGCACTGCAAAATGGTGCGACACGGTCGGCTTGGTCATGTCGAACCGCGCCGCCACGTCGCCCGCACTCATCTCTTCATTGCGCAACAGGCGCAGGATCTCGCGCCGGGTCGGGTCGGCGATGGCCTTGAATACCTCGTTCAGCGGTCCTGCCATGTTTGATCGTTTTCTAATTAGATGAATATCTAAATACTAGGCGCGGCAGCCTCCCGGGTCAAGCCTTTTGGAGATTGCCTGAACCTTCGCCAAAGGCTAATGTCATCCAGCTTGTCCAACCCGAGGAGATGTCATGAATGCCCCCCAAACCAATGTCAAGCCCGTCGAAGACGGCATGCACACCGTCACCCCGCACCTGGTCTGCGCAGGAGCGGCCGACGCCATCGAATTTTACGAACGCGCCTTCGGCGCCGAAGAGGTCATGCGCCTGCCCGGCCCTGGCGGCCTGCTGGCCCATGCGGCCGTGCGCATCGGCGATTCGATGGTGATGCTGATGGACGAGTTCCCCGACTGGGATGCGACCGGCCCGGCCGCGCTGGGCGGCTCGCCGGTCACCATCCACCTGGCGGTGCCCGACGTCGACCGTTGGTTCGAGCGCGCGGTCGAGGCGGGCGCGAAGGCGCGCATGGCGCCGGCCGACATGTTCTGGGGCGACCGCTACGGCGTGGTGGAAGACCCCTTCGGCCACCGCTGGTCGATGGCCACCCACATCCGCGACGTCTCGCCCGACGAAATGGCCCAGGCAATGCAGCAAGGGATGCAGCAGGGCCGCCCCGAAGGGCAGTGAACCAGGCCGGCGCCGGCAGCGAGCCGGAGGGCGCGCTAAGATGACTGTTCCTTAACTACGAAAAGAACAGTCATGGACGTCACTGCAAACCTGGATGAGGTGCTGCGCATCGCGGCTTTCGACGACGGCGGCCAGGGCGGGAATCCCGCCGGGGTCTGGATCGGCGACGCGCTGCCGCCGGAGGCCGAGATGGCGCGCCTGGCCCACGTCATCGGATTTTCCGAGACCGCCTTCGCCGCGCCGGCGGGCGAGGGCTGGCGGGTGCGTTATTTTTCTCCCGAATCCGAGGTGCCGTTCTGCGGCCACGCCACCATCGCACTCGGCGCGGCCCTGGCGCGCCGCTTCGGCGACGGCCGCTACGCACTGGCGCTGAACGCGGCCGCCATCACGGTCGAGGGCCGCGTCGATGGCGAGCGCGTGGCTGCCAGCCTGCAATCGCCGCCCACCCGCAGCCAGCCGGCCCCGGCGCCGCTGGTCGACGCCGCGCTGGCGCTGTTCGGCTATACCCACGCCGACCTCGACCCACGCATCCCGCCGGCCCTGGTCCATGGCGGCGCCGACCACCTGGTGCTGGCGCTGAACAGCCGCGCCGCGCTGGCACGCATGTCCTACGAGCTCGACGCCGGGCGCCGCCTGATGAACGGACACGGCCTGGTCACCGTCGTGCTGGCCTGGGCCGAAAATGCGCAGCTGTTCCATACCCGTAACCCGTTCGCCTCCGGCGGCGTGCTCGAAGACCCGGCCACCGGCGCGGGCACAGCGGCCTTTGCCGGCTATTTGCGCGACCTCGGCTGGCCGCACGGCGGACGGATCGAGGTAGTGCAGGGCGAGGACATGGGCATGCGCTCGCGCCTGGCGGCGGAAATCGGCCCCGAACCTGGGAGCTCGATCCGGGTGTCGGGCAGTGCACGCATGATGTCGTCCTGATAAGGTGACAGCCGTGCGCGCCCTATACACTATTTGTAGCGCGCACGGTTTGATGTAGGACAAATCTTTCATCTGCGTAGGATAAACAGAAGGCATAAAGTGCTTCTGCTCAGCAATTAGATTGCTAGTAATCGGATTGATAATTTGATTCAGACAAGTTCTGTTTCATTCTTCCAACCCGAGGAGTACCCCGCCATGTCGCTGTTCGACCCAGTCGTCTCCAACCCTGCCAGCGCAAGCATCCGCGCTGCCCGCGAAGCACGTGCAGCTGGCCGCGCCACCGAGCGCCTGCCCTTCACCATTCGCCGGGTGGAAACCGAGGCCGACCTGTTGAAAGCGGTCAAGGTCCGCCACGCCGCCTACGCCCGCCATGTGCCGGAGTTTGCGCGCAGCCTGGCGCAGCCTGAGGCGGCCGACTACGAAGACGACACCATCGTGCTGCTGGCCGAGTCCAAGCTGGACGGCACGCCGCTGGGCAGCACGCGCATCCGCACCAACCTCTACCGTCCGCTGGGCGTCGAGGAATCGATCGAGCTGCCGAACTGGCTGCAGGGCCGCCGCCTGGTCGAGGCGACCCGCCTCGGCATCGACGAGGGCCGGGTCGGCCGCATGGTCAAGGTGGCACTGGTCAAGGCCTGCTTCATGTATTGCGAAGACAACGCCATCGATTATTCGGTCGCCACCGGCCGCCCGCCGGTCGACCGCCAGTACGAACAGATGCTGTTCACCGACGTGTTCCCGGAGCAGGGCCTGGTCGCGCTGCGCCACGTCGGCAACATCCCGCACCGCGTGATGGCCTTCGAGATCGCCAGCTTCGAACAGCGCTATACCGAGGCGCGCCACCCCTTGCTGGATTTCTTCTTCAATACCCATCATCCGGACATCAACATTGGCCCGGCAGTGCCCCCGCCGCCGCTGGCGGCGCCGGCTGCCCGCGTGAGCGCGCAACCGGCGTTGCAGGCACGCGAATTCGCCGTCGCCTGAGGGATAATCTATACATATTGCATGACGGCATCAATATAAGGCTGTATCCTTGCGCTTTGGCGCTCCCCCCGGCCAAGGGGGAGCATTCGACCGCATTCATACTGCCTATGCCCATTCCAACACCCACTCGCCGTTCTTCGCTTCCCGCCGCTGCGCACGCGGTAGTGGAGCGGGTGTTGAAGGTCTTTGCCTATTACCTGATTCCACTCGGGATCGGCCTGGTTTCCCTGATCGCCCTGTTTTTCTGGCAGAACCAGTACCGCACAGTGGGCGACGTGCCGCTGTCGATGCTCGTCACGGTCCAGAAAGAAGCATCGCTGGCGCCGGGCGCAGCATTGGCCCGCGCCGAGACCGGCAGCCTCGTGACCGGCCATGACACCCATTTATCCGAAGCTCCGGTCTGGTTCGCCTTCGAACCGATGCCGCGTGCGGGTAGCCAGGTGGTCGAATTCCCGTCGCGCCATGCGCAGGACGTGGCCTGCTGGGATGCCGGCAGCCTGGCCCCGCTCGGCACCGCCACGCGCGGCGCCGGCACCGGCTTTATCGAAGCCTCGAAGGCCGGCTTTGCCCTGAAGCTGGCGCCGCTGCCCTCGAGCCTGCTGTGCCGCGCCACCTTTGCCGGCCCGGCGCGCCTGTCGGTGCTGCAATGGCCGTCCGACCAGTACGCGCTCTCGGTCGAGCAATATCACCGCAAGTCGGGCCTGCTCGACGGCGGCATGGTGGTGCTCGCGCTGTTCATCCTGATCACCGCCCTGATCAATCGCCAGGCGCTGTACGTGCTGTTCGCCGGCTGGCTGATCCTGAACCTGCGGGTCGGCGCGCTGTCTGCCGGCTGGGACATCCAGTGGCTGGGCCAGACCCTGCCGTCCGACTGGCTGCTGCGCAGCCGCTCGCTGACCATCACGCTGTACGGTATCGCGACGCTCACCCTCTACCAGGCGCTGCTGCGCGAAAACATCGCCGCCATGCGCTACGTGCTGCCGATGCGCATCATGCAGTGGCTCTGCCTGCCGATGCTGGCCGCCGCCATGTTCCTGCCTTACGGCATGTATTTGCCGCTGCTGTGGGGCATCACCGTGTGCTGCTTCTCGGTCATGACGGTGGGCCTGTTCAAGATCATCGCCGAGTCGCGCAACCGCGTCGCGTCCTGGTTCGCCGCCTCGTTCGCGGTCAGCTTCCTGGCCACGATCGCCGAGGTCGCCTCGGCCGCGCTCGGCATGCGCGAACTACTGGGCTTCATCAACAGCGTCACCGCCGCGCTGGCCTCGAGCCTGCTGGCGGCGCTGGCCGTGGCCGAGCAGATGCGTACCGAGACCGAGCAGCGCGAAGAAGCCCAGCAGGAGCTGGCGCACGCCTACCAGGCCATGCCGGTCGGCCTGTTCACGCTCGACATGTACGGCCACTTCCTGAGCGTCAACCCGGCCCTGCAAAAAATGCTGGGCATCACGAGCTTTGTTGCGGGCCGCACCGCCTGGCGCCAGTTCTTTACCGAAAGCACCTGGACCGAACTGCACGAGCAGGTCCATGCCAGGGCTGAAGCCGAGATGGAACTCACCAGCCGCGACGGCACCCAACGCTTCCTGGTCAGCGCCACCCTGGCGCGCGCTCGCATCGAAGGCGTGCTGCAGGACACCACCGAGAAATACAAGGCCACGGCGCAGCTGCAGTTCATGGCCAACAACGACCCGCTGACCAAGGTCTACAACCGCCGTGGCATCGAGCGCGAATTCGCGCAGGCTGCCGGCGGCCTGGCTGCGGGCAAGCCGATGGCCCTGGCCTATGTCGACCTGGACCGCTTCAAGCTGATCAATGATTTGTTCGGCCATGCGGCCGGCGATGAAGTACTGAAACAGGTATGCGAACGGATGGCCACCATGCTGGCCGGCGGCCAGCAGATCGGCCGCGTCGGCGGTGACGAATTCGTGGTCCTGATGCCGGAAACGGCGATCCCGCTGGCTTCGATCATCTGCCGCGGCATCGTCGACCGCCTCGGTAACACCCCTTACCGGGTGGGCGACAAGGCTTTCCATGTGCGCGGCTCGGTCGGGCTGATCGAAGTCACGCCGGGCATCGAGATGAAGGATGCGGTGTCGACCGCCGACCGCGCCTGCCGCGAAGCCAAGACAGGGGCTGGTGAAGGCCTGGTAGTGTACGAGCGCGGCGCCGAAGCCTTCCGCCAGCGCGCGGCAGAGCTGGATATGGTCGCGCGCCTCTCGGCTACCGACGCCACCGACTGCCTGCTGCTGGAAATGCAGCCGATCATGTCGCTCAAGCACCCGCACGAATCCCTGAACTTCGAAGTGCTGCTGCGCATGCGCGAGCCGGACGGCCGCATCGTGCCGGCCGGCGCGGTCATCTCGGCCGCCGAGAAGAGCGGCCGCGCCAGCGTGATCGACCGCTGGGTGCTGTCCACCACCCTGGCCTGGATCGCCCAACACGCCGACCAGCTGGTGAATACCCGTTTCGTGTGCATGAATCTGTCCGGCGCCTCCCTCAACGACGAGCGCTTCGTGCAGGACACCTTCGACATCCTCGGGCGCTACGTGCACGTGGCGAGCCGCCTGTGCCTGGAGATCACCGAGAGCGTCGCCCTGCACGACCTGGACAACACGCGCCGCTTCATCGACCAGGTGCGCAGCTTCGGCGTGAAGGTCGCGCTGGACGATTTCGGCGCCGGCTATACCTCGTTCTCGTATTTGAAAGAGCTGCCGGCCGACGTGCTGAAAATCGACGGCAACTTCATCGTCAACATCAACGCCCACCCGGCCAACGTGGCGATCGTCGAGGCGATCGTGAGCCTGGCCGTGAACCTGGGCATGAAGACGATCGCGGAATGGGCGGAAGATGCCGCCACCGTGCAGACGCTGTCGGAGATCGGTGTGGACTATGTGCAGGGATGGGCCGTGGCGCGCTCGCTGCCGCCTGAGCGCATGCTCGAGGCACGCTCGTCGGCCGATTTCATCACCGACCCGGAACTGCTCGACGTGCTGAAGGTGATCAACGCGCAGTCAGCGCCACTGCTGGCGGGCGTGATGCGGATGCAGGATTTGCATTGAGGAGCGAGCGCGCGGATCAAAGGTGATTTGACCGCGTGGGCGGGAGACCCGCCCACGCTACGAACTTCGGTCTGGTAGGGTGGGCAGGGTAATTTCGAGGAGTGCCCGGAATTACGAATGCCCACGCGATCAACTGGACGTAGCGTAGTCGCTTAGCTCGAACTACTCGTCGCCGACGTCAATCAATCCAGCGTCGCCAGCCTCTGCCGCGGTACGGAATCCAGCATCAAGAAATGCGCCCGCGCTTCCCTCAAGGTCGCGACATCCCGCATCATCGGCTTGGCCTTGACCCGCGGCGCCAGGTGGCGGCGCTGCACGGGCGGCTGCGGCAATGCGACATGCTCGACCGCCAGCGGATGCGTTTCCGCGCGCGGGGCTTCTTCCCGCACCACGGTGCTGGCAAGCTGCACGGTGGCCGTGTTGGCGTCGCAGGCCTGGTCGGTCAGGGTGACGTGACCGGCGCCGTCGACGCATTTGACGATGTCCGAGCCGGCGAAGGCGCCAGGCGTGGTGAGGGTGGTGGCTGCGATGATGAGGCTCAGGCAGAGATGACGCTTCATGGTCGACTCCTTGTTCTTGAGCCTCCATTATTGGTGTCATATTGACAATTCTCTGTTCGGTAGCACACACGTGCGCACCACACTTGCGACAATCACTCAGCCGTTCTGTCCTGGGAGAAGCGTTTCCGCCACGAGCTGCACTTCCACCAGGAAACCATAATGCAGGGCCGGCACAGGCACGACTGCGCGCGCCGGCCGATGGTCGCCGAACACGCCGGCATAGGCCGTGTTAAACGCCGGCCAGTGCTCGACCCCGGCGAGATAGGCCGTGCATTGCACCACGTCCTGCAACCCGCAGCCGGCGCCGCGCAGGACCTTTTCGCACTGGTCGAACACCGAGGCGCACTGCGCCTCGAAGTCCGCGCCGGCGAGCTCGCGCGCCGGCAGCACGCCCGAGACGAATACCAGGCCGCCGCGCGTGACCACCCCCTGCGAGTAATGCCCGGCGGGGGCGGGCAGCTCGGGCGACTGGATGAATTCCATTAGGCCGCCGCCGTCACGAGTTCGGCGAAGCGCGACAGGTCGACGTTGCCGCCGCTGATCAGGATGCCGACCCGCTTGCCCCTGACGTCCACCACGCCGTGCAGGGCCGCAGCCGCGGCGAGGCAGCCGGTCGGCTCGACCACCATCTTCATGCGCTCGGCGAAGAAGGCCATGCTCGAGGCCAGCTGGGCGTCGCTGACGGTGACGATGTCGTCCACGTGGTGCTTGATGACCTCGAAATTGTGCACGCCAAGGTGGGTCACCATGGCGCCGTCGGCGATCGTCTTCGGCACCGCGATGTGCACGATCTCGCCGAGGCGCAATGATTGCTGGCCGTCGTTGCCGGCCTCCGGCTCGACGCCGATCACCTTGCAATTCGGCGACAGGGCACGCGCCGCCAGTGCGCAGCCGGCCAGCAGGCCGCCGCCGCCGAGGCAGACCAGCAGGATGTCCAGCTCACCGGTTTCCTCGAACAGCTCCTTGGCCGCCGTGCCCTGGCCGGCGATGACGTCCGGGTGGTCGTAGGGCGGGACCAGGGTCATGCCGCGTTCTTCCGACAGCCGGCGCCCGATCGCTTCGCGGTCTTCCGTATAGCGGTCGTAGGTGACGACTTCGCCGCCGTATTCCTTCGTGGCCTTGACCTTCAGGGCCGGCGCGTCATTCGGCATGATGATGACCGACTTGATGCCCGCCAGCTTTGCGGACAGCGCGATCGCCTGCGCATGGTTCCCCGACGAGAAAGTCACCACGCCCGCCGCGCGCTGGGCATCGTCGAACTTCGCGATCGCGTTATAGGCGCCGCGGAACTTGAAGGCGCCCATGCGCTGGTAGTTCTCGCACTTGAAGAACAGCGTGCCGCCCGAGAGCTTGTCGGCGGTGGTCGAGGTCAGCACCGGCGTGCGGTGCGCCGCGCCCTCAAGGCGGCGGGCGGCCAGTTCGACGTCATGGTAGGAGAGGGCGGCGGCAGTATCGGTCATGTCGGTCTCGCGGAGGTCGGGAGCCGACAGTATAGCGAAGGGCCGGTCCTGACGCTTACTCGTCGGCCAGGGAGATGTCATTGTCGAGCAGCATCTGCCTCGCCTTGTCATTGCCCCGCTCGGCGGCGCGGCGCAGCCAGAAAATGGCTTGTTCCTCATCCTGCCCGATCCCTTCACCTTCGATCAGCAGATTGGCGTACATGTACTGGGCATTTGTATCGCCGCCCTCTGCGGCGGGAACAATGTAGGCAACGGCCTTTTTCGCATCCGGCTGCAGCACCTCCCCGTCGAGGTAGGCGCCGCAGAGCATGATGCTCGCCTTCAGGTTTCCATTGTTGTGGGCGCGACGCAGCCAAAACAGGCCCTGTGAAATGGGAGCCTTGGTGTAAATATGTCCGGATGACTCGAGACTCAAGCGCCGGCGACCGGCAGGCGCTGGACGACGAGAAAGACGTGCTGCTCGGGATGCTGGTCGTATTCGAGATGCCGGCACACGCATCCGGCATCGGCAATCGTGGCCAGCAGGCCTGGTATCCCCAGCGTGCTGTAACAGACCTCCGGTCCCATCGCAGCGTCGACATGTTCGTCAGGCTCGTCGAGCCCACCGGCGGAGAAGATCATGACGCCGCCATCCTCCAGCGCCCCCATCAACTTCAGCATCAAGGGTCGTTGGGCAGCCAGCGGAACATGCCAGATGCTGTCCCAGGCCGTGATGAAACGGTAGGCGCGGGCCGGCTGCCAGTCGCAGGCGTCGGCATGATGCAAGACGACCGCCGGATCGGCCTGGCGGGCCAGGGCGACCATCTGCGCCGAGATGTCGATGCCTTCGATCTCCAGGCCACGCTCGCGCATCGGGGCATTGAAACGCGTATTGCATCCGCAGCCGACGTTCAGCGCCCAGGCGCCGGGCTTTTGTTCGAGGAAGGACAGGGCGCGCCGGTGCTGCTGCATGCCGTTCGCCGGATCGAAGCTGTGGTCGAGCCAGCGTTCGGCCAATGCGTCGTAGGCCTGCGCAATCCGGGAGCCAGGCAAGTGGCTCACTCAGCCCGCCAGCGGCAAGGCCACCTGCAACAGCAAGCCGCCCCCTTCGCGATTGCTCACCGTCAGCTCGGCGTTATGCCGCGTGAGCACCCGCTCGACGATCGCCAGCCCCAGTCCCGCGCCATTCGCCTGCCCGCGCGCGCTGTCGAGCCGTGTGAAGGGTTTGAGCAATTGCGGGATCTGGTCTTCCGGCACGCCCACGCCATGGTCGCAGATCTCGATCAACGCGCGCCGTCCGTGGCCCGTTGCCTTCACCCTCAGCACGATGGCGATCTCGGTATAGTCCTGCCCAGGGGTCTTGCCGTATTTGCGGGCGTTCTCGATGATGTTGTTGACCACGCGCCGCAGGTCGGTCGTGTTGCCCATCACGTGCACGCCCGGCATCAGGTCGACCACCACCTTCAGGTCGCGGATGCGGCCCGCCTCGCGGCCGACGTCGGACAGCATCTCGGACAAATTCACCGCGACGAAAGTGGAGGCGTCGGTCGGCTTGGCGAAGTCGAGGAACTGGCCGATGATCGCGTCCATCTGGTTGATGTCCGATTGCATGCCTTCGCGCGCATCCTGTGGCAGATCCACCATCTCGATTTCGAGCTGCATGCGCGCCAGCGGCGTGCGCAGGTCGTGCGAGATGCCGGCCAGGATGACAGCGCGGTCTTTCTCGACCTGGGCCAGGTCTTCCACCATCTGGTTGAAGCTGCGGTTGGCCTCGATGATCTCCTGCGAGCCTTTCTCGGGCAGCGGCACCGGCCGTTCGCCCTTGGCGATCGCGCGCGCGCCTGCCGTCAGGCGCGCCAGCGGCAGGTTGACGAGATTTGAAATCACGGCGGCGCCGACCAGCGACAGCAGGCCGACCAGGGTTGCCCAGCCAAGCCACTGCACGCCGGACAGGCCGGTCAGGCGCTCGCGCTCGAGCATCAGCCAGTATTCGTCTTCGTCGATGTTGAAGCTGATGTAGAAACCCGGGACGCCGTTGACGGAGCTGGACAGGCGCGTCTGTTTGCCGAGGCGCTCGCGCACGGCGGTAGCGATCTCCGCCATCACGGGCGTGTTCGGCGGCGGCTCGACGATGTCGTAGTCGTTCAGCGTGAGGACGCGGATGCCTTCGTTCGACACCAGTTCGAGCAGCAGTTCACGGCGCAGGTCCGGCGCCGAGTGGGTGAGGGCGGCCCTGGTGATGGTGACGGCCGATCCCACCAGCTCGGCGGTTTGCTGGACCTTCTGGTCGCGCTGGAACACGCTGATCATGCCGATCCACGAGCCCATCGAGGCCGCGGTGAGCAGCGACATGAGCAGGAAGGTGCGCCAGAACAGGCCGCTGCGGTACCAGGCAAAGCGCGCGGCGCGCCGCGCCGCCGTGAAAGGTGCAAACACTAAGTACTCACCCTGAAATCAATGTGTTTTTGTCTGCCATAACCGGCGCGTTGCGGCGTTGGCTCCTGCTTGCAGTGCTCGCACTGCCGCGCACTCGCCGCCTTGCACCGCATCCGGTTCTGTTTGCCAAAACTCACATTTATTTCCGGTCGAGTCCTCAACGCGGCTGGCCTTCAGGAATGAACACATAGCCCAGGCCCCAGACGGTCTGGATGTACAGCGGGCTCGAAGGATCGGGTTCGATCAGCTTGCGCAGGCGCGAGATCTGCACGTCGAGCGAGCGGTCAAAGACTTCGTATTCGCGGCCGCGGGCGAGTTCCATCAGCTTCTCGCGCGACAGCGGCTGGCGTGCGTGACGGGCGAAGACCTTCAGTACCGAGAATTCGCCGGTGGTCAGCGGCACGGTGTCGCCGTTCTTCTTGAGCGTGCGCGTGCCCAGGTCGAGCACGAAGTCGCCGAACTCGAAGGTCTGCGGCGTCTCGCTTGGTGCGCCGGGGATTTCGTCCGGGCCCTTGCGGCGCAGGACCGCGCCGATGCGGGCCACCAGTTCGCGCGGGTTGAAGGGTTTCGGCAGGTAGTCGTCGGCGCCCATTTCGAGGCCGACGATGCGGTCCACGTCTTCGCCCTTGGCAGTGAGCATGATGATCGGGGTCTGGTCGCCCGCGCCGCGCAGGCGGCGGCAGATCGACAGGCCGTCTTCGCCCGGCAGCATCAGGTCGAGCACCAGCAGGTCGTAGCGTTCGCGCAGCCAGAGCTTGTTCATTGCAGGTGCGCTTTCGGCGGTGACCACCTGGAAGCCCTGCTCGGTGAGGTAGCGGCGCAGCAGGTCGCGCAGGCGCACGTCGTCGTCCACGACCATGATTTTCGCGCTGTGGCCGCCCTGGGCGCCGGGAGTCGGGGTAGTACCCGTGTTGTTCATCGATGGATTCATATGGATTCCAGAATTGTCAGAAGCATGTCGCTATGGTAACGTCTTATCGCTTGGACATCTCGTCCATATGGCTCAGCCATTACATTGTGTTACAAACTTTACCCAATCAAGCTTACCCCTCGGACGCTATGCACATAAACTGGCTGCAAGTAAAGAACACAGCTTATCTGTTTATATGGCATCGCGGAAGAGGAACACTATGAACGACGCGCTTATGAAAAACCAGGCAGCAACCGGTACCGCCGGGCATGAATTCGTCCGGGGTTTCTCCAGCATCGTGCGCAATGGTGTGGTCGCTTGCGTCCTGGCCTGCACCGCCGCCGGCGCTTTTGCGCAGGAACGCGACCGTGGCTCGCGCCGCGAAGACGTCCAGCAGCAGCAGCGCGAGCGTTTCGAAGCCCAGGCCCAGGATCCGCGTTTCGACCGGCGTGCCTACGAGTTGCGCGAAGAGCAGCGCCGCGCGGTGATGCAGGAAGAAGCCAACCGCAGTCGCGAAGAACGCCGCGGCGGGCGCATGACGCCGGACGAGCGCCGCGACCTGCGCCGCCAGATCAACGAAGCGGGCGCGGACCTGTACCCGAACGCACGCCGGCGCTGAACACCGGCCTGCTGCTTGCGACGGCGCCCTAGGGCGCCGTTTTCGTTGCGGCACCACTCTCCTCGGCTGGACTTTCTCAAAAGAAATATTGTTGCCATACGTTTATTTGTATGGCGCAACATGGTATCTTGGCGTTCACCCTTGCTGAATGAAGAGCGCGACCGTGTCCGACTCCGTAGTGTCTACCTCCGACGCCTTGCCCGCTACGCGCGGGCAAGCGCCGCTTGCCGCGGGCGGCCAGTGCATCGCGAAGCAAGCCGACGGCGTCTATGCCGACGTGACGGCGCTCGGTCCGGCGCTGCTGGCGGCCGTCGACGCCATCTTCCTGAAGAACCAGTACTTCGCGGGGCTCGACTACGCCGTGCTGGTCAAGGCCCTATTCGACCACGGGCCCGAGCTGCCGCGCAACGCGCGCGGCGAGACCGTGGTGCGCCTGGCCGACGACATCCTTCCCTTCGAGCCGACGCGCCGCGCGCTGTACCGCGCCGCCAAGATCGCCGACGGGCAGGCCGAATACTATTTCGAGCCCGTGTTCCTGCCGGACGACGAGGGTGCCGAGCAGCCGGCCCGGTTGGACCTCGACGAATTCATCGCCGACATGTGGATGAAGGGAATCCGCTTCGGCGTCGACGTCGCGGCAGTCAACGGGGCTATCGCGACGGGTGCGGCCGGCCGCTTGATCGTGGCGCGCCGGCTGGAGCCCAAGCCGGGCGAAGATGCGCACGTGGTCGAGGTCTCGAACGACCTGCACCGCAGCGACGCCCCGCGCCAGCTCGCCAATGGCAAGCTTGACCTGATGAGCTTCCAGAACCGCTTCCCCCAGGTCCACCGCGGCGACCGGCTGCTGCAAAAGCTGCCGCGCGTCTACGGCGAACCGGGCTTCGACCTGTCCGGCATCGCGCTGCCACCCGAGGTCCCGAGCGACCTCGATCTGGCCGGCTGGAGCGGTCCCGGCACGGTTGTGGACCGGATCCTCGAGGGCGAATTCGTGGTGGCGCTGCAGGACGGTTTCCTCAATGTGGAGCCGGGCAGCACCCGCATTGCGGTGGGCGACAAGATCGTCAGCCATGACGGCGTGAGCGCCCGCACCACGGGCAACCTGCAGCTGACCGGCGACTACGAGGAATTCGGCGAAGTCCAGGAAAACCGCATCATCGAGGGCGAGGGCATCACGGTGCATGCCGACGTGTACGGGCATATCGCCTCGCGTGGCGGCGCGGTATGCCTGAACCGCAACCTGATGGGCGGCAGCGCGCGCAATGCCGATGGGCCGATCCACGTGATGGGCGTGGCCTCCGGCGCCATTATCCAGAGCGTCAAGGGCGAGGTGAGCGTGCAGCGCGCCGAGAACTGCACGATCTCGGGCGTGAAGGTCACGGTGGCCGAGGCAGTCAACTGTGAGATCATCGCCGACGAGGTGAGCGTGGGCCAGGCCGAAGGCTGCGCGATCGCCGCCAGGCGGGTCACGATCGAGCGCGCCGCGCCGCGCGGGCACAGCGAATTGCGGGTGTTCGTGCTGCGGCCCGATTGCACCCGCATCGACGCGGCGATCGGCATGATCGGCGAGCGCATTGCGCAATTCGGCGAACTGGCGGCGCAGCGGCGCGCGGCGATGCAGGAACTGGCCGCCCAGCCGGACGTGGCCAGCTACGTCAAGCTGGCGGGGCGGGTGCGCAAGGGCGAACTGGTGCTCACGCCCGAGCAGCAACCGATGTTCAAGAAGCTGGCAGCGGGCGCCGCCCCGGCACTGAAGCAGATGTCGACGTTTGCGCAGGAGCTCAAGGACACCGAAGCCGAGCAGGAAGCCGGCGTGGCCTTCCAGGCGCGCCTGCAAGCGCAGCGCGCCCAGCACAGCGCTGCAGCCAGCGTCGAGATCGTGGAGGCGGCCGGCGACATCACGGTGCGCGCCATCAGCGTCGAACCGGAGAGCGAAAGCCTGCATACCCTGCCGGCGCGCGACTTCAAGGCGCGCCTGCGCGATGCCAGCGGCGCCGAGCTGCTATTCTCCGGCAGCAGCGGCGCCTTCAGCTGGAGCACGGCCGACGCCGCTGCCACTGAACCATCAACCTAGACAAGGACACCCCATGACGCTCCACCTGAATGCCGACCTGCAGGCCGGCCGCGACCGTTTCATCGCCGCCGTCCGCGACAGCGGCGTCGCCTGGGGATTGCAATCGGAAGAGGGCTGGGCATGCTGCCGGTCGAACGACAGCGACGCCCAGGTGCTGGTGTTCTGGTCGGAGGAAGCCTATGCGCGCCGCCATGCCCAGGGCGAGTGGGCGGCCTACAAGCCGGCCGCGATCGCCTTCGAGGACTTCGTCGACACCTGGCTGCGCGGGATGCACGAGGATGGCATGCTGGCCGGGGTCGAATTCAATGCCGGCATGGCGGGCGTCGAGATGGCGCCGGTCGACCTGGCGCAGGCGCTCCTCGTGCATCCGGATAGCGACACCGCGGCGCCGGCCCCCTGAGCCGGCCGCGCGACACGCCTAGTCGCACTGGCAGTTGTCCTGGGCCGGCCGGATCTCGGTAGTCTGGTGGGAGGTGTTCTTCCAGCCGTCGGGCTGGCGCACCCACACGCGCACATAGCGGCCGCGGAAGAGTTTGGAGCCGGCCGCAGCCAGCTGGCTGCGGAAGATGCCGGTGACGATGGCGGTCACCCCGCCGTCGAGCACCTGGATCTCGGTCGATTCGGTCTCGTAGACCCGGAAATGAATGTCGTCGCGCTCGATGGCCGTGAGCAGGTCGGTCTTGCTGCGCACCCGGCCGCGGCTCTCCACGTGGTAGTACTGGCGGTCCATCAGCGCGCGCAGGACAGCGGTGTCGCGCCGCAGGATGGCGCCGGCGCGCTGGCGCTCGAGGGCAAGCAGCGCGGACTGGATCTCGCTTTCCGCGGCGGTAGTCAGTCGATGGCTCTGCGCCCCGGCCGCGCAAGCGGCGCTGGTCAGGAACTGGGCCGCCAGCAGGACGGCAATACTGAATAGGCGCTTCATGCTCAGTCTTCCTCCGATACGGGCAGGAGGCTGTCCGCATGGCACATCATAGTGCAGCGGGCTGCGCCGCAGGCTGACCCGTGGCGCATACGCGACGCGCTTATGCGGTTCGCGTACGAGTCTGTCCGGTCAGGCCCGCGCGACGTGGATCTTTTCCTTGATGTGCTTGAGGTTGGCGACGATGGTGAAAGTCATGATCACCAGCAGCGACCACGAACTCCATTTGCTCATGTGGACCACCGACCAGGCGCCGAGCTGGTTCGGATAGCGCCACACGCCCCAGAAGGTGCCGATGTTCTCGGCCAGCCAGATGAAGAAGCCGATCAGCACGAAGGCCAGCAGCAGCGGCATCTTGCGGTCGCGGTCGAGCGGGCGGTAGACCACCATGGTGCGCGAGTACAGGCCGAGGGCGCAGGCCGCCAGGTACCAGCGGTAGTCGCCGATGTAGTGGTGGGTGAAGAAGTTCACGTAGATCAGGATCGCAATGGTCCAGGCCATCCAGTGCGGCGGATGGTGGCGGATGCGCAGGTCGAACAGGCGCCAGGCCTGCACGATATAGCTGCCGATGGCCGCGTACATGAAGCCCGAGAACAGCGGCACGTCGAGCACCTTGGTGTAGGCGAAGTCCGGATAGCTCCAGGACTGGATGGTACCGGATACCTTGAACGCTTCCAGCACGAAGCCGACTGCATGGAACAGGCAGATCGCCTTGAGTTCGTCCATCGTCTCCAGGCTTGACCGCACCATCCACAGCTGGATCGCCAGCGCCACCAGCAGCAGCACGTCGTAGCGCGGGATGCCGAACACACCGGCGCGCGGAGTCAGCATCATGGCGGCGAAGAACAGGCCGACGAACAGGCAGGCGCGCGCATTCTTGAAGCCGAAATACAGGAACTCGACGCCGCCGCGGCGCCAACCGCCCAGTTTGCGCGGGCGGGTATCGAGCAGGACATTGTCGAGCGCGAGGGTCATGGGGGCCGAGCCGGGCGTTCTTTTCATTGTTGTGCGGACCTGAAGGATGGGCCTAAGCGTGAGCCGATGAGTGATCCGATGTTGTCACAGAAGGATCGCCGAATCAATCCTCGCTCCGGCGAAAAGTGCCTGATCGTAAGGAAATCTGGTCAGCATTCACTTCGGTAAGAATGGAGACAGGCCAGCATTCCTGCAACAATATTCTTGCAACCACAATATTAATCTGGCCATGGCGCCTTCCTCCACCCCTACCGCGCGCTGGTCGACGCCTCGCCCAATCCCTACCTTGGTCAAACCAGTGGACATCCAGCAGCTGCTGGGGCTGCTGGGCTGAAGGCCCCGGCATGCCGCCGGGCTTATCGTATGATGCGGCCATGACCACTTTCCACCCGAAGAAAAACGACGACGGCGAACTGGTGGCGATTGCCGCCCCGAGCGCCGCGACAGCGGGGCCGGACTGGCTCGATCCGGCGCTGGCTGCAACCGTCCTCCCCGGGGGATCGATGCCGGCTGCGCTCAACGGCATCGGGTTCCGCCCATGGACCGCCGCGCCACAGGACGATGCGGGATGGGCGTCGGTGGCTGGCCAGGATGCTGCTTTCAGTGAACCCGTGTACGAACCGGTTGCCGGCATGCGCGTCGCGGCCGGTGTCGTGATCGAGGAAGCGGACGGGCGGGTCTGGGTCGTCCACCCGTCGAACGGCTATGGCGGCTACCAGGCCACCTTCCCGAAAGGCTCGCAGGATCACGGGGTGCCGCTGCGTGCCACGGCGATCCGCGAGGCCTTCGAGGAGAGCGGCCTGCAGGTCGTACTGACTGGCTTCCTTGCCGACCTGACCCGCAGCCGGAGCCGGACCCGCTACTACCTGGGGCGCCGGGTAGGCGGCTGCCCGTCCGACATGGGATGGGAGAGCCAGGCAGTGTCGCTGGTGCCGCGTGCGCTGCTGCATACGGTGCTGGTCCATCCGAACGATGCGCCGCTGGTCGGCTCGCTGCAGTAAGCGCCAGGCGAGGTCGCCTGAGCAGTCTCAGGCCGCATCCCCGGCCAGCGCGGCGTACCAGCCGGCATAAGGCGTATTAACGACGAGCCGGCGGTTGAAATCCGGCGCGCCGTCAAGCCACCAGACCGGCCCGCGTTCGCCGAGTGCGCGCTTGGCGTCGTCGACGGCGGCGCGCGCGCCGCGCTCCGCCTCCGCGTCGCCAGCTTTTTTCGCGGCCCCGACCTGCCTGCGCGCGTCCATCAGCCGATTGACCAGCCGCTGCCTTTCGTCCGGCGCAAGGCCGGGATTACTGGTACGCCAGAGGCGTCCGGCGACGACGAAATACCGTCCGTCAGGCGTGCCTGGATAGCTTGGGGTGGCGGGCATGGCATGACTATACCGAAGGCATCGTCATCCATACGCACGCATGCCGGCGCTGGTGCGGGCAGGGCGTCCTGGTTGGCCTATCGATAGAAGCGGGCATGGAAAACGACAACTGAGATGCGCAGGACGGGACGACCGGCACGCAGCATGAACCCCGGCTATAACAACCCTTCGGAGGCGAGATCGATGTTGCATTATTATACTTTTTAGATCTGTCGAGAAATTTTACATTCCTATGTGAAATTAATTGCTGTTTCTAACTAATGTGTTGAATCTAAAGAAGATTTTCCTACTGGCATGATGATTGCTTGTAAGTACAGGCGGGAAAACTAAAACCAACTACTAGGAAGAACAAATGAAACTCCTGAAAGCTTTCGCAATCTCGATGGTCCTGGCAACTGCTGCAGCGTCGGCCTCGGCTTCGGTCGTGCAAACCACTGCACCAGCCGGTTCGTATCAACAGGGTGGCAACCAGGAACTGGGCCGCGTGACCTTCGCTGCGGGCACCAACTACGTGTCGAACCTGAGCAGCTCGGTTACCCTGGTTGACCAGGGCTGGGGCGGCTCGGATCCAAGCAACGGCGTCTACGTCGGCCTGTACAACGGCGAAAACCACCTGTACAACCTGCACCTGGCCGGCGCCGGCCATGACTGGTCGACCCAGACCCGCAATTTCGGCGCTGCCGACCTGACCGAACTGAATGCGCTCCTGCTCGCCATCGACCAGTCGGCCAACCTGGCCGTCTCGATGCGCATGTTCACCAATTCGTGGGGCTACCCGGGCTGGTCGCTGACCACCCGGAATGCCACCATGAGCATCACCTCGTCGCAGGTCCCCGAGCCGGCGTCGATCGCCCTGTTCGGCCTGGCGATTGCAGGCATGGCTGCAGCGCGCCGCCGCAAATCGGCGAAATAATCGGCAGCTTGCAGCACCGGTAGGGAAGGCCGGCTGCGCGCCCCATCTGCTTGCGCGCTGCCGGCATCCACGACGCACAAAGGCCCGGTCGGTAAAACGACCGGGCCTTGTCGTTTCCGCGGCTTATGGGGCTGCGTGCGATGGCATGGTGCATTAGTTGACTACAGTCAACAGTCGAGAAGGGCCGCGCCCTTAGGATTGGTGATGCCGATGAAAGGACCCACCATGTCGAACCAACCGCTTGCCGCACCCCAGCAGTTCCTTGGCTTCACCCTGGGCGGGCTCGAATACGGGCTCGACTACGCAGCAGTCCAGGAACTCAAGGTGTTCAAGTCGCTCGAGCGCTTTTCCAGCGATGGCGAGATCATCGGCGGCGTGGCGCTGTCGCGCGGGGTGATCATGCCCGTGGTCGACCTGCGCGCCGCGTTCTCCGCGGAGTTTTCGGTACCCGATCCGGGCACGGACGTGATCGTCGTGCGCGTATCGGCCGGCGTGGTCGGGGTGGTGGTGGAGCGGGTGACGGGCGTGGTGCGGCTGCAGCCGGAGCAGGTAACGCGGCTGCCGGGCGTCCGGGCCGACGCCGACTACCTGATCGGCCTCGGTACCCTCAAGGGCCGGCGCCTGATCCTGATCGACATCGACCGCCTGATGTCGCTGGCGCCGGCCGCGCCGCGCCAGGTGGCCTGACGGCCCTCCCGGGCGGCGCAGGCAGCCCGGAAGGTGTCAGGCCGCCAGTCCTTCGAGCTGCTCCTGCAGCCCCATCCATTCGGTCTCGAGCTGTTCCAGGTCGCGCACGGCGAAGGCCTGTTCGGCCACCAGCGTCTTCAAGCGCTCCTTGTGCGCGGCTTCGTAGACGGCCGGGTCGAGCAGCTCGGCATCGATGCCGGCCTTCTTGGTGTTGAGCTTCGCCATCTGCTCTTCCAGTCGCTTGACCCGGTTCTCGATGGGTTTGCGCAGCGCGGCGATGCGCTGGCGCTCGCCGGCTTCCATGCGCTTCTGGTCCTTGCGTTCTCCGGACGGCGCCGCCGCCAGCGCGGCCCTGGCCTCGGTGGCCGCCGCAGTGATCGTCGCCGGGGCGATGGTCGGCAGGGTGACCGTTCCCTTGCCGAGCTTGGTCTTGAACAGCCACTCCTTGTAGTCGTCCAGGTCGCCGTCGAAGGGCTGGAGCTTGCCGTCCGCAACGATGATGAACTCGTCGGTGGTGGCGCGCAGCAGGTGGCGATCGTGGGATACCAGGACAACGGTGCCTTCGAACTGCGCCAGTGCGAGGGTCAATGCTTCGCGTGTTTCGAGGTCGAGGTGGTTGGTCGGTTCATCGAGCAGCAGCAGGTTCGGGCGCTGCCACACGATCAGGGCCAGCGCCAGGCGCGCCTTTTCGCCGCCGGAGAACGGCTTGATCGGGCTGGCGACCATCTCGCCGGGGAAGTTGAAGCTGCCCAGGAAGTTGCGCAGTTCCTGCTCGCGCACGGTCGGTGCGATCTTGGCCAGGTGCCACAGCGGCGATTCGTCATGGCGCAGCATCTCGACCTGGTGCTGGGCGAAGTAACCAATCGACAGGCCCTTGCCCAGGGTCGCAATGCCTTCGACCGGAGCCAGTTCGCCCGCGATGGTCTTGATCAGCGTGGATTTACCGGCGCCGTTCACGCCCAGCAGGCCGATGCGCTGGCCGATTTGCAGCGAGAAGTTGATGCGCTTGACGATGGTCTTGGCGCCCACCTTGTCGCCATGCTCGTCGAGCAGCGGATAGCCGGCGTTGACGTTGTCCAGCACCAGCAGCGGGTTCGGTGCGGCCAGCGGCTCGCGGAATTCGAACGAGAATTCGGCGGCGGCGCGCAAGGGCGCCAGCTCTTCCATCTTGGCCAGGGCCTTCATGCGGCTCTGGGCCTGGCGCGCCTTGGTGGCCTGCGCCTTGAAGCGGTTGATGAAGGACTCCAGGTGGGCGCGCGTGCGCTGCTGCTTTTCCATCGCACTGGCGGCCAGCACCATCGCCGCGGCGCGCTGGCGCTCGAAGCTCGAGTAGTTGCCCCCATAGCGTTTCAGCTTGCGCTCGTCGATGTGCACGATGACGTTGACGATCTCATCTAAAAAATCGCGATCGTGCGAAATGATGACCAGGGTGCCCGGATAGCGCTTGAGCCAGTCCTCGAGCCAGATGATGGCGTCCAGGTCGAGGTGGTTGGTCGGCTCATCGAGCAGTAATAAATCGGAAGGGCACATCAGTGCCTGCGCCAGGTTCAGGCGCATGCGCCAGCCGCCCGAAAAACTCGCCACCGGCTGCTGCATCTGGTCGAGCGAGAAGCCCAAGCCCAGCAGCAGCTGCTCGCCACGCGACTGCACGGTATAGGCATCTGCATCGAGCAGCGCGCCGTGCACTTCGCCCAGCGCCATGCCGTGTGCGTCCATGTCCTCGTGCGCTTCCAGGCGTTCGAGTTCGGCCTCCAGGCGGCGCAGGTTGACGTCGCCGTCGATCGCGTATTCCAGGGCCGGGCGGTCGAGCGCCGGCGTCTCCTGCGCCACGTAGGCCATGCGCCACTTGGACGGGAAGTCGATCGAGCCCTGGTCGGCGTGCAGCTCGTTGCGCAGCATGGCGAACAGGCTCGATTTGCCGGCGCCGTTGGCGCCGATCAGGCCGATCTTGTCGCCCGGGTTGAGGGTAAGGTCGGCGTCCACGAGCAGCGGCTTGGTGCCGCGCATCAGGCTGACGTTCTGGAATCGGATCATGGGAGACTAACTATGTTGGGATTTGCGTAGGGTGGGCGGCTTCGCCGCCCGCGCGTTCAAATTACATTTGCGTAGTGCATACGCCGGTTGAACGCGCGGGCGGGAGACCCGCCCACCCTACGGACATCGATCAATCACCAGGCGGTGACCGAATGAATTATTTACTTGGCTTGCAGCTGTTCGGCGGTCAAGAGGAACACGGCGTCGTCGCCGGCACTGGTGGTGAGCCAGGTCAGGCCGAGGTGGCCAAACGCGGCTTCCGCGTATTCGGCTTCGTTGCCGATTTCGACCACCAGCACGCCGTCCGGGCTCAGGCGTTCGGCGGCGCCGGCGACGATCTTGCGCACCAGGTCCATACCGTCTTCGCCACCGGCCAGGGCGATCTGCGGTTCGCGCTGGTACTCCGGCGGCAGCTTGCCCATCGAAACGCTGTTCACGTACGGCGGATTGGTGACGATCAGGTTGTACTTCTTGAACGGCACGTTGGTGTACAGGTCCGATTCGATCGGGTTGACGCGGCCTTCCAGCTTGTACTCGCGGATGTTGTGCTCGGCCACGGCCAGCGCATCCTTCGAGATGTCGACCGCATCGACGACGGCGTTCGGGAAGGCGTCGGCCATCATGATCGCCAGGCAGCCGCTGCCCGTGCACAGTTCCAGCACGTTTTCGATCGCATCCGGATCCTGCACCCATGGGCTGAAGGTGTTGGGAATCAGTTCGGCGATGAAGGAACGCGGCACCAGCACGCGCTCGTCCACGTAGAAGTGGTAGGTGCCGAGCCATGCCTCTTTGGTGATGTAGGCGGCCGGCACGCGCTCGCTGACGCGGCGTTCGATCACCTGCAGCACCTGCAGCACTTCTTCCTGCAGCAGTTTGGCATCCAGGAAGGGCTCAAGGCGGTCCAATGGCAGCTTCAGGGTGTGCAGGACCAGGTAGGCCGCTTCGTCGAAGGCCTCGGCGCTGCCATGTCCGAAGAACAGCTTGGCGCCGTTGAAGCGGGTAATGGCATAGCGCAGCAGGTCGCGCGGCGTACTGAAATTGGTGGTGGTCATGGCCTTCTCCTGTCCTGTTTGTTCTGTTACTGCTCAATGTGCAACTGCATCAGCAACTACGCCGGTTACTAAGCCAGCAACTGCTCCAGCGTGCAGCGGTAGATATTCTTGAGGGGGTCGATATGGCGCAGCTCGATGTGTTCGTCGATTTTGTGGATGCTGGCGTTCGGAGGCCCGAATTCTATCACTTGCGGGCAGATGCGGGCGATGAAGCGCCCATCCGAGGTCCCGCCGGTGGTCGACAGTTCGGTCTGCACGCCCAGCTCGTCCTGGATCGCCACGCACAAGGCATCCGACAGCGTGCCCTTGGGCGTCAGGAAGGGCTGGCCGGACAGCGTCCACTGCAGCTCGTAATCCAGGCAGTGGCGGTCGAGGATGGCGTGCACCCGGGCCTCCAGGCCGTCGGACGTGCTGGCGGTCGAGAAGCGGAAATTGAATTCCAGGCTCATGCTGCCCGGGATCACGTTGTTGGCGCCGGTGCCGGCCTGGATGTTGGAAACCTGCCAGCTGGTCGGTGCGTAATATTCGTTGCCTTCGTCCCAGACCTCGGCGGCCAGTTCGGCCAGCGCCGGCGCGGCCTGGTGGATCGGGTTGCGCGCCAGGTGCGGGTAGGCGATATGGCCCTGGATGCCCTTGATGACCAAATGACCAGACAGCGAACCGCGGCGTCCGTTCTTGATGGTGTCGCCCATCACGTGATTCGACGTCGGTTCGCCGACCAGGCAATAGTCGAACGTCTCGCCGCGGTCTTCCAGGCGTTCGCAGACGACCACGGTGCCATCGGTCGCCGGGCCTTCTTCGTCGCTGGTGATCAGGAAGGCGATCGAGCCTTTATGGTCGGGATGTGCTGCGATGAACTCCTCGCAGGCCACCACCATCGCCGCGATCGAGGTTTTCATGTCCGAGGCGCCACGGCCATACAGCTTGCCGTCGCGCCGGGTCGGCACGAAGGGTGCCGACTCCCACTGCTGCACCGGGCCGGTCGGCACCACGTCGGTGTGGCCGGCGAAGACGAACACCGGGCTGGTGGTCCCCTTGCGCGCCCACAGGTTGGTGACGCCATTCGATTCGATGGTTTCGCACACGAAACCGAGCGGCGCGAGCAGTTCAATCAGGCGCTGCTGGCAGCCCTTGTCGTGCGGAGTGACCGAATCGAGGGCGATCAGCTCTTCGGTAAGCAGCAGGGTGCGGGACGGCTTCATTTGGCGAACTTTGCCGCGTATTGATCGGCCGAGAAGCCGACCGAAACCGGGCCAGCGCCGGCAAGCACCGGGCGCTTGATCACGGACGGGTTCTCCAGCATCAGTTCCAGAGCGCTGGCCTTGTCCGTGATGTGGGACTTGCGCTCGCCGGGCAAATTGCGCCAGGTCGTGCCTTTGCGGTTCACCAGGGTTTCCCAGTCGAGCTCCTCCAGCCAACCGGCGACCAGTTCGCGGCTCAAGCCCTGCTTCTTGAAGTCATGGAAGCTGAAGTCGTGGCCGTTGTCCGCCAGCCAGGTGCGGGCTTTCTTGACGGTGTCGCAGTTGGGAATGCCGTGCAGGGTAATGGTCATGGGCGTAGCTCGTTACACCCGCGCGAGCGCGCAGGCTGAAGATATTTTGGAAAGGCGGGAGGATAGCACAGCGCGCCCCTGCGAGGATTCTACACAGGGGCGGTTTTCAGGAGCGGACGGCTGGACTCAGGTGTTGAGCGTGAACTCGGTGAAGGAGGCGCTTGACGGATCAGCATTGGGCTTTTGCTGCTCTTCCGTTTGCGTCTGGCTTTCCGGCCCATTGTTGAGCAGCCAGAGCAGGTTGGTGGCCGAGTCGGCATTGGCCAGCGCTTCTTCCTGCGTCACCAGGCCGGCCTTGACCAACGCGAGCAGGGCGGTCTCGAAGGACTGCGAACCGGGCGACAGGCTCTTGTCCATCGCTTCCTTGATCTGGCCGATCTCGCCTTTTTCGATCAGGTCGGCGATGTAGCGGGTGTTGAGCATGACTTCCACCGCGGCCTGGCGCTGGCCGCCCGCGGCCGACTTGACCAGGCGCTGCGAGACGATCGCCTTCACTGCGGACGACAAGTCCTGCAGCAGGGCGGCGCGGTTCTCGATCGGATAGAAGCTGATGATGCGGTTCAGCGCGTTGTAGCTGTTGTTCGCGTGCAGGGTGGCCAGCACCAGGTGGCCCGACTGCGCATAGGCCAGGGCCGCCGCCATGGTCTCCTTGTCGCGGATCTCGCCGATCAGGATGCAGTCAGGGGCCTGGCGCATGGAGTTGCGCAGGGCGGTGCCGAAGCTGGTGGCGTCGCTGCCGATCTCGCGCTGGTTGACGATCGATTTCTTGTTCTTGAACAGGTATTCGATCGGGTCCTCCAGCGTGAGGATGTGGCCGGGACGCTGTTCGTTGCGGTGATCCAGCATCGAGGCGATGGTGGTCGACTTGCCGGAACCGGTGGCGCCGACGATCAGCAGCAGGCCGCGCTTTTCCATGATCAGTTCGGACAGCACCGGCGGCAGGCCCAGTTCGCCGATCGGCGGGATATTCGCCGGCACGAAGCGGAATACCGCGGAAATCGAGCCGCGCTGGCGGAAGGCAGACAGGCGGAAGCGGCCGAGGTTGGGCACCGAGACGCCGAGGTTGAGCTCATTCTCGCGATCGAGCTCGGTCATCTGCTCGGGCGTGGCGATTTCCGACAGCAGGGAGATGATGTTCTCGGGTTCGAGGCGATGCTGGTTGATCGGGATGAGGTTCCCGTTGATCTTGATATGCACCGGCGAGTTCACGGCGAAGAACATGTCTGACGCGTTCTTCTCCTTCATCAGCTGGAACAGGCGGTCCATGGCCATCGTCGTCTCCCGATATTGTAGTGGTCAGCAAGCGGAGTTTGAACGCGCGGTCGGCGAAGCCGACCACCCTACGTACGGCGATCCGGTTTTCGTAGGGTGGGTGGGTCCTCCCGCCCGCGCGTTCAACGAGCGCTTCAATCCCCGCGCAGCAAATCGTTGATCGCGGTCTTCGAACGCGTCTGCGCGTCCACGCGCTTGACGATCACGGCGCAGTACAGGCTGTACTTGCCATCGCTTGAGGGCAGGCTGCCCGAGACCACGACGGAGCCCGACGGCACGCGGCCGTACGTCACTTCGCCGGTTTCGCGGTTGTAGATCTTGGTGGACTGGCCGATGTACACGCCCATCGAGATCACCGAATTCTCTTCGACGATCACGCCTTCGACGATTTCCGAGCGCGCGCCGATGAAGCAGTTGTCTTCGATGATGGTCGGGTTGGCCTGCATTGGTTCGAGCACGCCGCCGATGCCGACGCCGCCCGACAGGTGAACGTTCTTGCCGATCTGCGCGCAGGAGCCGACGGTCGCCCAGGTGTCGACCATGGCGCCTTCATCGACATAAGCACCGATGTTGACGTAGGACGGCATCAGCACCACGTTCTTGCCGATGAAGCTGCCGCGGCGGGCGACGGCCGGCGGCACCACGCGAAACCCCCCCTTGGCGAAATCTTCCGGCGTGTAGTCGGCGAACTTGGTCGGGACTTTATCGTAGAACTGCATGCCACCGCCACCGGGCACCGCGACGTTGTTCTCGAGGCGGAAGGACAGGAGCACGGCCTTCTTGATCCACTGGTTCACGACCCAGCTGCCGGTGTCCTTCTGCGCGACGCGCAGGGTGCCGGCATCCAGGCCGGCGAGCACGTGCGAGACCGCGTCGCGCACTTCGGCGCTGGCGTTGCCCGGGCTGATTTCTGCGCGCTGTTCCCACGCGGTGTCGATGATGTTCTGGAGTTGTTGGGTCATGATGGGATCTTCAGTGAATAATGTGGGGATGCGTGCTCAGGCCAGGCTCTTGCAGAACTCATTGATGCGGTTCGCCGCGTCGAGGCCTTCGTCGACGCCGGCAACCAGCGCCATGCGGATGCGGTTACGGCCGGGGTTGATGCCATGGGCCTCACGTGCCAGGTAGCTGCCCGGCAGGACCGTGACATTATATTCGGCGTACAGGCGGCGTGCGAAATCCAGGTCGGACAGCCCGGTGCGGCGCACGTCGGCCCACAGGTAGAAGCCGGCGTCGGGCAGTTCGACGTCCATCACTTCGCGCAGCAGCGGGGTGATGAGCCTGAACTTCTCGCGGTAGAGCGCGCGGTTTTCCTGCACGTGGTGTTCGTCGTTCCATGCCGCGATCGAGGCCGCCTGCACCGGCGGCGACATCGCACCGCCGCAATAGGTGCGGTACAGCAGGAATTTCTTCAGCAGCCGAGGGTCGCCCGCGACGAAGCCCGAGCGCATCCCCGGCACGTTCGAGCGCTTCGACAGGCTGGAGAAGACGATCAGGTTGGCATAAGGATGTTCACCGCTGCTCCGCCCTAACTGGTGAGCAGCTTCGAGCGCGCCCAGCGGCGCCGTCGCGCCAACATAAATCTCGGAATAGCACTCGTCGGCGGCAATCGCGAAGCCGTGGCTGTCGGACAGCTCGAACAGCTGCCGCCAGTCCTCGAGCGAGAGCACGGCGCCGGTCGGGTTGCCGGGCGAGCAGACATACAGCAGCTGCACGCGCGGCCAGACGGCGTCGGGCACGCTGCCGAAGTCGGGCGCGAAATTGCGGCCGGGTTCCGAGTTCACGTAATACGGCTCGGCGCCTGCCAGGTAGGCCGCGCCTTCGTAGATCTGGTAGAACGGATTGGGGCTCATCACGAGCGCGCCGCCGGCCGCTTTGCCGCGCGTGGCGTCGACCACACACTGGGCGATCGCGAACAGCGCTTCGCGCGAGCCGTTCACCGGCAGCACCATCGTGGCCGGGTCGACCGCCGGGATGCCGTAGCGGTGTTCCAGCCAGCTGGCGATCGCCGCACGCAGCGGTTCGCCCCCGATGGTGCTGGGGTAGCTGGACAGGCCCGCCATCGCATGCATCAGGGCTTTCTCGATGAAGGCGGGCGTCGGGTGCTTCGGTTCGCCGATGCCCAGGCTGATCGGGCTGTAGCCGCTGTTAGCGACCACGCCGCTAAACAGCTGGCGCAGTTGTTCGAACGGGTAGGGGTGGAGCTGGTCGAGATGTGGGTTCACGTCGGTAACCGCCAGGTGCGGTGTGCGCTGTCGCTATTGCGTCAATTATAGCCCTTGCAAGGAGAGGCGGCAGACGGCTGCCGAGCCTGTGCCCGGGACCGCCGCTTCGTGCTCAGCCAGCAGCCAGGCGCCAGGCGCCGGGATTGAGGCCGGACCAGTCGCGGAAGGCGTGGGTGAAGGCGCTCTGCTCCTGGTAACCCAGCAGGAAGGCGATGTCCACCAGGCTAAGCGCGCGCTGGCGCAGGTAGCCGCGCGCCAGTTCGTAGCGGGCGCCGTCGAGCACTTCCTGGAAACTGCAGCCGGCATCGGCCAGCTTGCGCTGCAGGGTGCGCGCCGACAGACCGAGTTGCGCAGCAATCGAGGGCAGGCGCGCTTCGCCCTGCGCCAGGCTGCGGATGATGGCCGCGCGCACCTGCGCCACAATGCCGCCGGCGGCTGCGCTGCGCTCGCCCAGCAGCCGCTCGGCATGCTGGCGCAGCACCGGGTACAGGCTCGGGTCGGCGTTCGGCACCGGCATGCCGAGCAGCGCGGCATCGAAGCGCGCGACATTGGCTGCCGCGCCAAACTCCGGCTCTACGCCCAGCACCCGCAGGTATTCGTTGGATGGCGCATCGCTGTGGTGGGCGAATGCCAAATGGCGCGGGTCCAGCGGGCGCCCGGCCAGCCAGCTGCCGAACACGCGGATGCCGGCAAATACGCTCTCTGCCAGGTGGCGGCTGGCGCCGGGATAGTGGCTGGTCCAGGTGTAGAGCGCGTCCGCGCCCTCGACCGCGAGGCTGGTGCGTCCCAAATCATGCGCGAGCCCCTCGTAGCGCTGGGTCTGGGCCAGGGCCTGGCCGAAGTCGCTGCAGGCCATCAGCACCAGCCCATACACCGAGAAGGTGCCGGGCCGCACCCGTTCGCCGACGTGCAGGCCGAAGTGCGGGTCGCCTCCCAGGCTGGCGCCGGCATCGAGCAGCGCGATGTAGTCGCGCGCGGCCAGCGAGTCGGGCAGGGAGTCCAGCGCATCGGCAGGCAAACCGGCCGCCTGCGCCAGCCGCGGGGCATCGACGCCGCAGCTTGCGGCGGTCTCGATGAGCGGCTGCAGGTAGGCGCCGGTGACCCGGCCGGCGTCGGCGCAAGCGGCTGGCGCAATGGAGCAAAGCTGTGGCATGAAAGCGCAATACGGTAGAGTGATGGACGCTTACTCTGGCGAGAATGACAAGGCTGAGTATAAGGGGAAAACACGATGCGGCGGTGGAATGGCTGGGGTGACGATACGATCGATATGCCGCTGGGTGCGGGGGCGCAGGCCTTCCTTGCCGGGCGCCTGGGCCAGGGGACGCGCCCGCAGGACGCCAGCTTCGAGGAAGCATGCGCGCGGCTCGCGCCGGGCCGCCTGGCCCCGCATCCGCTGGTCGACGCCAGTCCCGGTGCACGCCTGCTGCACGCGCTCGGCCAGAGCCTGCCCGACTGGCTGCGCCTGCGCCACGGTCGCATCGATGCGGCGCCCGACGGCGTTGCCTATCCCGAATCTGCCGAACAGGTGCGCGAGCTGCTGGCCTTCGCGAAAGAGCAGGGCGCCGACGTGATTCCCTACGGCGGCGGCACCAGCGTCGCGGGCCACCTCGGCGTGCATCAGACCTCGCGCCCGACATTGAGCCTCGACATGCGCCGCATGCGCGCGCTGGTCTGGCTCGACCGCGAATCCCAGCTGGCGACCTTCGGCGCCGGCGTGACCGGTCCCGACCTCGAAGCCCAGCTGCGCGCGCACGGCTACACGCTCGGCCACTTCCCGCAATCCTTCGAATACTCGACCCTGGGCGGCTGGATCGTGACGCGTTCCTCGGGCCAGCAGTCGCTGCGCTACGGGCGCATCGAGCAGCTGTTTGCCGGCGGACGGGTCGAGACGCCGGGCGGCACGCTCGCCATCCCGACCTTTCCGGCGTCAAGCGCCGGCATCGACCTGCGCGAGATGGTGCTCGGTTCCGAAGGGCGGCTCGGCATCGTCACCGAGGCCACGGTGCGCGTCAGCCGCCTGCCCGGACATGAAGCGTTCCACGCGGTGTTCTTCCCGGACTGGGAACGCGCCCTGGCTGCCGTGCGCGAACTGGCGCAGGCGCGGCTGCCGCTGTCGATGCTGCGCCTGTCGAATGCCATCGAGACCACCACCATGCTGACGCTGGCCGGGCATGCGCGGCTGGTGCGCTTGCTTGGAGGCTGGCTGGCGCTGCGCGGCTGCGGCGAGGGCAAGTGCATGCTGATGATCGGCGCCAGCGGCGCCAAGGCCCAGGCGGTGCCGGCCCTGCGCGCGGCCCTCGGCATCGCGCGCCGCTACCGTGGCGTGCATGCGGGCCGCGGCCTGGGCGAACGCTGGCGCCGCAACCGCTACCGCAGCGTCTACCTGCGCAATGCAGCATGGGCGCAGGGCTATGCGATCGACACGGTGGAGACGGCGGTGGACTGGCCGCGCGTGACGCAAGCCATGGAAGGCATCGAAGGCGCCGCCAGGGGTGCGCTCGAAGCCATGGGCGAGAAGGTGCACGCCTACACCCATTTGTCGCACCTGTATCCTCAGGGCGCGAGCGTGTATTCGACCTTCGTGTTCCGCCTGGCCGGGAACTACGAGGCCGACCTGGCGCGCTGGCGCCGGCTCAAGGACAGCGTGTCGACGGCGATCGTCGCGGCGGGCGGCACCATCAGCCACCAGCATGGCGTTGGTGTCGACCACGCCCCTTGGCTGGCGGCGGAAAAAGGGGAAATGGGGCTGGGTGCGATGGGCGCGCTGTTCCGTCACTTCGACCCGGACGGGCGCATGAATCCCGGCAAGCTGGTCGCGCCATGAAGCACGAAGACTACGACCTGCTGGTCATCGGCGGCGGCATCACCGGCGCCGGCGTCCTGCTCGAAGCCGCGCGGCGCGGCTTGAAGGCGCTGCTAGTCGAGCAGCGCGACTTCGCCTGGGGCACCTCGAGCCGCTCATCGAAGCTGGTGCACGGCGGGCTGCGCTACCTCGCCGAAGGACGCCTGCGACTGACGCGCGAATCCGTCCGCGAACGCGAAGCGCTGCTGCGCGATGCGCCGGGCCTGGTCGAGCCGCAGGGTTTTGCCTTTGCCGACTACGGCGCGAGCCGGCGCAAGCGCCGCAGTTTCCTGGCCGGTCTCGCCATCTACGACCTCATGGCCGGGCGGCGTGAGCAACACTGGCTCGACGCCGAGGACTTCGCCATGCTGGCGCCGAACATCGAGCGTGCAGGACTCGCGGGCGGCATCCGCTATACGGACGCGAAGACCGACGACGCGCGGCTGGTGCTGCGCGTGCTGGACGAGGCGCGCAGCCATGGCGCCCAAGCGCGCAACTATGTCGCTGTCGAGGCCTTGCAGCGTGCCGGTGGACGGGTGACGGGCGCGCTGCTGCGCGATGCACGTACCGGCGACCTGGGTGAAGTCAGTGCACGGGTCGTGGTCAACGCCACCGGCGCCTGGGCCTGCGGCATCGCGGGGCAGGGCAATGCGCCGCGCCTGCGTCCGCTGCGCGGCAGCCACCTGGTGCTGCCTGCCTGGCGGCTGCCGCTGGCGCAAGCGGTCAGCCTGATGCATCCGCTCGACGGCCGGCCGGTGTTCGCTTTTCCCTGGGAAGGCGTGACCCTGGTCGGCACCACGGATGTCGACCACGGCGACGGCCTGGCGCTCGAAGCCCGCATCACGCGCGGCGAGTTCGATTACCTGATGGCTGCGCTGCGCGCGCAGTTCCCGCAACTGGATTTGCAGGAAGGGGACGTGCTGGCAACCTATGCGGGCGTGCGCCCGGTGCTCGACAGCGGCCTTGGTGTGGCGCCCTCGAAGGAAGCGCGCGAACACCTGGTCTGGGACGAACCGGGCCTGGTGGCCGTCACCGGCGGCAAGCTGACCACCTTCCGCGCCATCGCACTCGATACATTAGGCCACGTCGCACGGCAGCTGGCGGATTGGCATGCCGACCTTGCGCCGCAGCCGGTGTTCTCACGGCAGCCAATACCGCTAGGGCCGCGTGGTACGCCGACCGGGCTGTTGCAGCGCCTCGCCGGCCGCCATGGCGGCCACGCGCAGGCCGTCGTCGATGCGGCGCAGGCGGGCGAGCTGGAGATCATTCCCGGCACGCTCACGCCCTGGGCCGAACTGCGCTGGGCCGCGCGCAGCGAAGCGGTCCACCGGCTGGAAGACCTGCTGCTGCGCCGCACCCGCCTGGGTCTCCAGCTACGCGCGGGCGCTAGCGCGCTGCTGCCCCGCATCCGCGCCGTTTGCCAGCCGGAGCTCGGCTGGGACGACGCATGCTGGGAGGCCGAGCAGGCCGCCTACCTCGCGTTGTGGCAGGCGCATTACGGCATCCCGAACCCCCAAAAGAATGAGCCACACCATGCTTGACCCCTTGATCCTCGCCATCGACAACGGCACCCAGAGCGTGCGCGCGCTGCTGTTCGACCTGAAGGGCGATATCGTCGCCAGGTCGCAGGTGCAGCTGCTGGACTATACGAGCGCGCATCCCGGCTGGGCCGAGCATGACCCGGAAGGCTTCTGGCAGGCGTTGTGCCAGGCCTGCAGCCAGCTGTGGACCCAGCCCGGCGCCGACCGCGCCCGCATCGCCGGCGTGGCCGTCACCACCCAGCGCGGCACCGTCATCAATGTCGACGTCGATGGCAAGCCGCTGCGCCCCGCCATCACCTGGCTCGACCAGCGCCGCACCGAGGACGTGCCGCCCATCGGGCCCCTGTGGCGCACGGCCTTCAGGCTGGCGCGGGTGAGCGGCACCATCGATTATTTCCGGGGCGAAGCCGAGATCAACTGGATCCGCGCGCACCAGCCCGACATCTGGCAAGCCACCCACAAATTCCTGCTGCTGTCGGGTTACCTGAATTACCGCCTGTGCGGGCGCTATGCCGACTCGTCCGGCTCGCAGGTGGCGTATGTGCCCTTCGACTACCGCCGTCGGAAGTGGGCCGGAAAGCGGGACTGGAAATGGCAGGCGCTGGCGGTGGAGCCGCGCATGCTGCCCGAGCTGTTCGAGCCTGGCACCCGGCTGGGCCGGATCAGCGCAGCGGCGGCGCTGGACACCGGCATTCCCGAGGGCTTGCCGCTGCTGGCCGCCGCCGCCGACAAGGCCTGCGAAGTCATCGGGGCCGGCTGCAGCGCCGCGCAGGTGGGCTGCCTGAGCTACGGCACCACCGCCACGATCAATACCACGACGAAGCGCTATGTCGAGGTGACGCCCTTCGTGCCGCCGTACCCGGCTGCCATCCCGGGCGCCTACAGCCTTGAGGTGCAGGTGTTCCGCGGCTACTGGATGGTCAGCTGGTTCAAGGAACAGTTCGGCCACCACGAGCAGTCGCGCGCGCTGCTGGAAGACGTGGCGCCCGAGCGCCTGTTCGACGAGCTGGCCAATGCGGTGCCCCCGGGTTCGATGGGACTGATGCTGCAGCCTTACTGGACGCCGGGCATCCGCGTGCCGGGCCGCGAGGCCAAGGGCGCCATCATCGGTTTTGGCGACGTGCACACCCGAGCCCACGTCTACCGCGCGATCCTGGAGGGGCTGGCGTATGCACTGCGCGAAGGGAAGGAGCGCATCGAGCGCCGCGGCGGCACCCGCATTACCGAATTGCGTGTTTCCGGCGGCGGCTCGCAGAGCGATGCGGCGATGCAGCTTACGGCCGACATTTTCGGCCTGCCGACTTCGCGCCCGCACGTGTATGAAACCTCGGGCCTGGGCGCGGCGATCGATGCGGCGGTGGGACTGGGGCTGTACCCGGACTTTACATCGGCGATCGCTGCGATGACGCGGGTAGGGAGGGTGTTCGAACCGGTCGCGGCCAACCATGCGGTCTATGACCGGCTGTACCGCGAGGTCTACCTGAAGATGTACCGGCGACTGCAGCCGATGTACCGCGACATCGCGCGGATTACCGGGTATCCGAAGCAGGTTTGATGCAGCGTTTAGCTAGTGCAGGTCATTTGAGGAGAATTTGTAGCGTGGGCGGCTTCGCCGCCCACGCGGAGATAGCAGGCGTTTGTATAGCGGCACAGGCAGAATCACCGCGATTGACCGCGTGGGCGGGAGACCCGCCCACCCTACAATAACAACAGTCCGTTGACTGACCTGAATGCGCTTGCAGGCACTGGTCGCCGGCGGCGTGGCCGAGCATGTCGTTGTACAGCTTGAAGTGGTCGACGTCGATCACCAGCAGCGACAGCGGTTTGGCATTGCGCATCGCGCGCTGCCACTCGCGCTCGAGGCAGGCGTCGAAGTGGCGCCGGTTGGCGATCCCGGTCAGCGGGTCGGCCAGCGCGGCGCGCTGCAGCGCATTGGCCGTCTGCTTGTGGTCGGTAATGTCATGCAGCATGGCGACCCAGAGCTGCTCGCCGGTGGCGATTGGCGACAGGATTGGCGACAGGTTCAGGTCCATCGCGAGGAAGCTGCCGTCGGGCTGGCGCAGCAGCACTTCGCGCGTGCCGCGGCAGCGTTCCGGCATGCCGTCATCGATGCCGCCGAACCAGGCGGCAACCTCGATGGCGGCAGGTTCGGCCAACAGCTCCGCCAGCGGGCGGCCGGCCAGTTCGCGGTCGCTATAGCCCAGGCAGCGCTCGCTGGCCGGGTTGGCATACTGGATGCGGCCATCCTGGCCAAGCAGCATCAGGCCCTCGTCCATGCCCTCGACGATCATGCGCAGGCGCTGGACCTGCTGGGTACGGGACTGGTTGGCGGAGCGGATCTGCAGTTGGGCGCGGACCCGGGCGCAGACTTCGGGCAGGCGCAGGGGCTTGGCGATGTAGTCGGCCGCGCCGCGGTCGAAACCGGCGACGATGTCGTCGGTAGCGGAGCAGGCGCTGACGAAAATGACCGGAATGTCGGCGGTGCCCGGCTGGTTCTTCAGCCGGCTGCAGGTCTCCAGGCCATCGAGGCCAGGCAGCATCACGTCGAGGAGGATCAGGTCGGGCTGGATGCGCCCGGCAAGGTCGAGCGCGCGTTCGCCGGAGGTGGCGACGAAGGTCCGGTAACCCTGGCCGCGCAATATATCCTGCAGCAGCCCAAGGCTGACAGGTGTATCGTCGACGATCAGGATCGCAGCCTGGCGCGAGGGCGCAGGTATTGCGAAGGCAGGATGATTCATGAGGGTCAAGGCCGGCTCAACTGATGGAGATCATACCCACATCACCTTCGCCTGCGGCAACTACCGTTTCCCTCGGCAACATCCCTGTTGCGGTGCTGCAACTTGAAGTTGACTCCCGGCAAGTACCTGCCGGTTGTCCTGCGGGCGGCCTGGGCGCGCCCGCAGGGGTGCTTCTTAGAGCATGTCCGCGATCAGCTTGCCGAGGACGGCGATGCCTTCACGGATACGTTCCGGCGGCACCGTGACAAACGACAGGCGCAGCGTGTTGCTGGCCGGGTCGTTGGCATAGAAGGGCGCACCCGGCACGAAGGCCACGCGTGCGGCCAGCGACTGGTCCAGCAGTTTCATGGCGTCGATGCCCTTCGGCAGGGTCACCCAGATGAACATGCCGCCTTCCGGCTTGGTCCAGGTCACGCTGCTTGGGAAGTGTTCGGTCATCGCATCGAGCATGACCTGGCACTGGTCGCCATACAGCTTGCGGATGGTCGGGATGTGCTGGTCGAGGAAGCCGTCCTTGACCACTTCGTGCACGACCATTTGCGTGAGCTGGGCGGTGTGCAGGTCGGCCGCCTGCTTGGCCAGCTCGAGGCGGCGAACCAGCGGCAGCGGGGCACAGACATAGCCCAGCCGGATGCCCGGGGTCAGCACCTTCGAGAACGAACCCATGTAGATCACGCCATCCGGGTTCATCGCGACCATCTTCGGCATCGGCTCGCCTTTATAGCTCAGGGCGCCATACGGATCGTCTTCGATCAGCGGGATGCCGAAGCGGGCGCAGGTCTCGACCAGCTCGTGGCGGCGCTCGAGCGACAGCGAACGGCCGGTCGGGTTCTGGAAGTTCGGCAGCGAGTACAGCATGCGCGCGCCGTCGGCCACGGCGGCGATCGACGACGGCACCAGGCCGTGGTCATCGGTGTCGACCGATTTGAATTCCGGACGGTAGACCGAGAAGGCCTGCAGCGCGCCGAGGTAGCTCGGGGTCTCGACCAGCACGCGGCTGCCTTCGTCGACCAGGACCTTGCCGAGCAGGTCGAGCGCCTGCTGCGAGCCCGAGGTCATCAGGATCTGTTCCGGCAGGATGCGCGAGCCTTCCGTAGAGAGCGAGTTGGCGATCCATTCCCGCAGCGGCGCATAGCCATCGGTCGGGCCGTACTGCAGCGCGACCTTGCCGGCTTCGCTCAGCACCTTGTCGTAAGCGGCTTTCATGCGCTCGACCGGGAAGGTGGCTGGCGACGGCAGGCCGCCGGCGAAGGAGATGATCTCCGGACGCTGGGTGATTTTCAGGATTTCGCGGATGAACGAGCTTTGCAGCTGCTGCGCGCGCTCCGAAAATTGCCACTGGATGGGATTTGGATTCTCGATTTTCATACTGTTCTCACTGACAGGAAGGGACCGCACGGTAGTGCCGGGCCATTATAAAGCACGCCGGGTAGGCGGCTTCGGAAAGGGCAGGGCTGGATAAGCCCCACCCACCACCGATAGGTTTAAACAAATGTTATATTTGCCTAAACAAATGTTATGCGACTTCGACGATCATTTCGATTTCGACGCAGGTGCCGCGCGGCAGCGAAGCCACGCCGAAGGCCGAGCGCGCGTGCTTGCCGGCATCGCCGAACACTTCGCCGATCAGTTCCGAGCAGCCGTTGGTGACCAGGTGCTGTTCGTTGTATTCCGGGGTCGAGGCAACCAGGCTCATGACCTTGACGATGCGCTTGACGCGCGACAGGTCGCCGCCGACGGCTTCCTGCAAGGTGCCCATCAGGTCGATCGCGACCGAGCGCGCGGCGGCCTGGCCATCCGCGGTGGTCTTGTCGCGGCCCAGGATGCCGGCGTTCGGCGAGCCGTCCGCGTTCTTGGCGATATGGCCCGAGATGAACACGAGATTACCTGTCTGCACGTACATGACGTAGGCGGCGGCCGGGGTGGCCGGTGCGGCCAGGGTGATGTTCAGTTCTTTGAGTTTGTCGTAGACGGACATGGTTTTAATGGATGCGGTGAATGAAGCCGATATTGTACGTCCAGCCAGCCGCACCCGGCACGTTTACTGGCAGCGCTGGGCCTGCCAGGGGAGGGCTTGGCCGCAGTTGCCCTGCTGGGTTAAAATAATTGCAACATTGCCTTTGTAAAACAGGCCTTGAAATCGCTTTCGCCATCCCTATATGGCTGCAATCCGTTTAACCTGAACCACCACGAGGAACAACATGGCTATCGCCGAAAAAGAAACCCTTGGCTTCCAAGCAGAAGTAAAACAGCTGCTGCAACTGATGATCCACTCCTTGTATTCGAACAAGGAGATTTTCCTGCGCGAACTGATCTCGAACGCATCCGACGCGGCCGACAAGCTGCGCTTCGAAGCGATCAATAACGATGCCCTGTACGGCAACGACCACGAGCTCAAGATCAAGGTCTCGTTCGACAAGGACGCGCGCACCATCACGATTTCGGACAACGGCATCGGCATGAGCCGCGACGAGGTCATCTCGCACCTTGGCACCATCGCCAAGTCGGGCACCAAGGAATTCTTCAGCAAGCTCTCGGGTGACCAGCAGCAGGACGCGGCCCTGATCGGCCAGTTCGGCGTGGGCTTTTACTCGGGCTTCATCGTGGCCGACAAGATCATCGTCAACACCCGCCGCGCCGGCGCGTTCGCCTCGGAAGGCGTGCGCTGGGAGTCGACCGGCGAAGGCGACTACAGCATCGAGTCGATCGAAAAGCCGGGCCGCGGCACCGACGTGATCCTGCACCTGCGCGCCGGCGAAGAAGAGCTGCTGTCGTCGTGGAAGCTCAAGGGGATCATCCGCAAGTATTCGGACCACATCTCGCTGCCGATCGTGATGCAGAAGGAAGAGTGGGACGAAGAGCAGAAGCAGACCGTGCTGAAAGACGAGGTCGAGACCGTCAACCAGGCCAGCGCGCTGTGGGCCCGTAACCGTGCCGACGTCACCGAAGAACAGTACAACGAGTTCTACAAGCACGTCTCGCACGACTTCCAGGAACCGCTGACCTATACCCACAACCGGGTCGAAGGCCGCAGCGAATACACCCAGCTGCTGTTCGTGCCGAGCCACGCGCCGTTCGACCTGTGGGACCGCAACAAGCGTGCCGGCATCAAGCTGTACGTCAAGCGCGTCTTCATCATGGACGATGCCGACCAGCTGATGCCGACCTACCTGCGCTTCATTAAAGGCGTGATCGATTCGAGCGATTTGCCGCTGAACGTCTCGCGCGAGATCCTGCAGGAGTCGCGCGACGTGAAGGTGATTCGCGAAGGCTCGACCAAGCGCGTGCTGGGCATGCTGGAAGAAATGGCGAACGCCGACGAGCAGGCCGGCAAGGACAAATACACCACCTTCTGGAAAGAGTTCGGCCAGGTGCTGAAAGAAGGCATCGGCGAGGACGCGACCAACAAGGACCGCATCGCCAAGCTGCTGCGCTTCGCATCGACCTCGAACGACTCGAGCGAGCAGGCCGTGTCGTTCGCGGACTACATCGCCCGCATGAAGGAAGGCCAGGACAAGATTTATTACGTCACCGCCGACAGCTTCAACGCCGCGAAGAACAGCCCGCACCTGGAGATCTTCCGCAAGAAGGGCGTCGAAGTGCTGCTCATGACCGACCGCGTCGACGAGTGGATGCTGTCCTTCCTGACCGAATTCGAAGGCAAGGAGCTGGTGTCGGTGGCCAAGGGCGGCCTGGACCTCGGTTCGCTGGAAGACGAGGCCGAGAAGAAGGAACATGCCGAGACCGAAGAAGGCTACAAGGAGCTGGTCGAGAAGATGAAGGGCGCCCTGGGCGACAAGGCCAAGGACGTGCGCGTCACCTTCCGCCTGACCGACTCGCCTGCCTGCCTGGTCGCCGACGAGAACGAACTGTCGGGTAACCTGCTGCGCATGCTGAAGGCGGCCGGACAGGATGCGCCGGAGTCGAAGCCCATCCTCGAGATCAACCCGAACCACCCGCTGGTGACGCGCCTGAAGTACGAGGATGCGGCGGGCACGCGCTTCGCCGACTGGTCGCACATCCTGTTCGACCAGGCGATGCTGGCCGAGGGCGGCAGCCTGAGCGATCCGGCCTCGTTCGTGAAGCGCCTGAACGAGATGCTGCTGGCAACGACGGCATAAAGCTGCGTCTGAGCCGCACACGGAACCGGGGCCTGCGCCCCGGTTTTTTTTCGTCCCGGCTCAGAGGTGGTGCACCTCTGCCGGCGGCGTGACCCAGTTATCGTTGCGGCCGTCGAGATAACGTACCGGCGCCGCGGCCAGTTCCTCGGGCGTGGCGTCGTCCAGGCAGGCCAGCACCACCGCGTGGAAGGGCCCCAGCGCCGGGGACTCGCCGGTCGAGAAGGTATTGATGCCGCAGCGGCCGCAAAAATAGTGGGCATCGCGGCGCGTGGCGTAGCGGTATTCGCGCAGCGCGTCCGCACCCCGCACCAGCCGGAAAGTACTGGATGGCACCTGCACCGCCCAGAACCGCATCTTGGTGCAGATGGTGCAGTTGCACTTGATCGTACCCCGGCCGAGATCGATGTCGGCCTCGAACTGCACGCTTTTGCAATGGCAGCTGCCGTGGTAGGTCTTCATATCGACCCCGCCAAGCTGCCGATAAAGCCTGCATGGCTTACCTCGTACCTCGATACCGCCTGCGCATCCCACGTTTCTTCACCCTGGTAACGCATGCCAAGCCGCTCCATCACGCGCGCCGAATCGACATTGCCAGGATCGCAGATCGCGACCAGCAGCGGCGCCCGCAGCTCGTCGAACGCGAACGCCGCCATGCGCCGCGCGGCTTCGGCCGCATAGCCGCGCCCCCAGCGGTCGGGGCGCAGGCGCCATCCGATTTCATGCGCGTTGGCTGGAATGTGCCCGAGGTGCTGGATGCAGCCGGCGCCTACCAGCTCGCCCGAATCCTGCTCGATGAAGCTCCACCACGAATAGCCGAAGGTTTGCCAGCGTCCCTGCACGCGCTCGATCATGGCCCGGGTTTCTTCGGGTGAATCAGGCTTGCCGCCGATGAAGCGCACCACCGCGGGATCGGCGTTCAGCACGCGCAGGCCGGCGTAGTGGTCGGGGCAAGTCGGTTCGAGGCGCAGGCGCGCGGTATGCAAGACGGTCATCGGATTACTGTCCGATCTCGTCGCAGAACTCCTGCAGCAGGCGCTCGCCCTCGGGCCAGGCGCCGTGGCCGGATTCGGTGTTCACGTGGCCGGCGTCGCCGATGTCCACCAGCCGGCTGCCCCAGCTCGATGCCAGGGCCTGCGCACGCCCGGGGGTGATATACGGGTCGTTGGCGCTGGCCAGCACGATGCTGGGGAAGGGCAGGGCTGCCTGCGGAATCGGGGCAAAGCCGTTGGCCGGCACGGGGTAGGTGAGAGCTTCGACATCGCTCGGTGCGACCAGGAAGGCGCCGGCCACTTTCAACGGCGAGCCGCTCTGCGCCCAGTGCGCCACCAGCATGCAGCCGAGGCTGTGCGCCACCAGGATGGGTGCGCCCTGGCAGGCGGCGATGGCAGCGTCCAGCTCGGCCACCCATTCGTCACGGCCAGGGCAGTTCCAGTCCCGGTGCGACGCTTTGGTCCAGTTGGGGTAATGCCCCTGCCATTGGGTTTGCCAGTGCCCGGGATCGGAATTCCACAGGCCCGATACGATCAGTACGTCGCACTTCATTACGCCTCCGCCCTTGGTAAAAGATCAAGGTCGATTGTACGTCGAAAAACAGCGCGCGGCATCGGCCGCCGGTGATTCAGCCGCGGGGCTCGCGCACTGCGGCCGATGCCAGGGGAGGGCTGCGGCCTGCACCGAGCAGGCGGCCGAACAGGGCGCGGTAGAGGTGGGGCCGGCGTTCGGTCACCGCGCCCAGCGCCACCGTGACGACGACGATGGCGACCCCCAGCCCCAGTATGTCCACGCTTGACCGCGGGTCATGCGGGTAAAGTGCAAGCCACAGGGCGATCACCAGCGAATGCGACAGGTACAGGGTAAAGGTGTGCGAGGCCGCCAGGCGCCATGCCTGGGCATGGCGCACCAGCGCCGAGAACTGCGCATCGCGCGCGCAGGCGAAATTGGCCAGCACGATGGCGCACACGACATAGTCGGCCAGGAAGCGGTCGGCGCTGCCCAGCGGCAGGGAGTCGAACGGCCACCAGGCCGTTCCCGCCGCGCGCAGGGCAGTTTCGGCGTCGGTGCCGACATACAGGCCGAATACCAGCAAGGTGGCAAGCCAGCCGAGGCGCGCGGCCCTCGGGGCCAGCAGCGGCGCGCGGTAATGGCGGTAGAGCCAGGCGCCGCTCAGCCATACCGGCAGCAGCAGCCACATCTTGTAACCCATGATGGCCAGGACCAGCGCGATAGCCACCTTGCGGCGCGTGCCGCGCAGGTAGCAGGCAAGCCCGAACAGCAGGTAGTACCAGGCTTCGTAGCCCAGCGACCAGTAGGGAATCATCAAGGGTGGAACTTCGGTCAACTGCCAGTGCTGGCCGAGGAACAGCAGGTGGAAGGGCAGGTAGACGTACAGCTTGTCGAGCACATAGCCCGCGTTTCCTACAGACCCGGTCCAGGCGCGCAGCGCGGCGGCGCAGGCAAGCGCCAGGAACAGCACCGGCAGCACCACCGAATACACGCGCGACAGGCGCGCGACGGCGTAGTCGCGTGCGGACGGGCGGCGTTGCGCAGTGCTGGCAGCGATCACATACCCCGACAGCACGAAGAAGACGATCACGGCTTCGCGTCCCAGGTAGGGCAGGAAGCTCCAGGCGTCGTCGGGGATGATCGCGTTGTACCGGAAATGCGCGAGGACGACCGCGACCGCGGCCAGCAGCCGGGTCAAGTCGAGGTAGAGCGAGAAAGGCCGGTCGAGCGAATCTTGTAAGGAAGACATTGTTTCTGTAAATCATGACAACAGGGGCGATCATACACCCGGCCGGAGGCCGGATGTCAAGCGATGCTCTACAGGCTGGATTTCACAGGCTCGCCAGTCTACCCGTTGTGCATTTACATGCTCACCATGGGTGCCTATACTAGTTGTAGAGCCGAAATAATTCCACCAGGCTCTTTTCCGAAACTATCAACAGGATCAGCAATGAAAAAAATCGTTCTTGCCCTCGCCGTCGCTGCTTTCGCTACCGCGGCCATGGCAGCTCCGGCCAAGCCGAAATGCAGTGGTGTTTGCCCACCGATCGTTGAGCAGGTTGAGCAGGCCGAGCCAGCTTTGCCGGAAGAAGTCGAGCCGATGTGGGCGGAAGAAGTCGAAGCGGACCCGTTCCTGGTCGTCGGTGACTGAAGCGGGACCGGGCTGGCTGCCAGCCTCGTAAAAAAAGCCTCTGCATGAGGCTTTTTTTACGGCTGTGCGGTCGAGCGTCTCTGCTCAGAGTGCAGTGCGCAGCGCGAACAGTTCCGGGAACAGCACCACGTCGAGCATCTTGCGCAGGTAGCTGGCGCCCGAGGTGCCGCCGGTGCCCGTCTTGAAACCGATGATGCGCTCGACCGTGGTCACGTGGCGGAAGCGCCAGAAGCGGAAGGCGGTTTCCAGGTCGACCAGCTTCTCGGCCAGCTCGTACAGCGCCCAGTGGCGCTCGGTGTCCTGGTAGACGCCCAGCCAGGCCGCCTTGACGCTGTCGTCCGGCTCGGTCGGCCGGGTCCAGTCGCGCGCCAGGCGCTCCGGCGCCACCGCGAAGCCGCTGCGCGCCAGCAGCATCACCGCCTCGTCGTAGACCGAGGGCGTGTGCAGTTCGCGATCGAGGATGGCATGCGCTTCCGGGAATTTCTCGTGTACGCCGACCAATGTTGCGTTCTTGTTCCCGAGGATGAATTCCAGCTGGCGGTACTGGAAGGACTGGAAGCCGGACGAGGCGCCTAGGTAAGGGCGGATCGCGGTGTATTCGGGCGGCGTCATGGTCGCCAGCACGTCCCACGCATGCACCAGCTGGTCCATGATGCGTGCCACCCGCGCCAGCATCTTGAAGGCCGGCTGCAGCTTATTCTCGCGCAGGTTCTGGCGCACCGCCTGCATCTCGTGCAGCATCAGCTTGATCCACAGTTCGCTGGTCTGGTGCTGGATGATGAACAGCATCTCGTTGTGGTTCGGCGAGAGCGGGTGCTGGGCCGACAGGATCTGGTCCAGGCCCAGGTAGTCGCCATAGCTCATCGACTCCTTGAAGTCCAGCTTGGCGCCATGCCATTCGGCGCTTTTGCCGGCATTGTCATCATTACCGGCAGCCATCGGGCAGCCCGGGCGGGTGTTCGCTTGCTCGTTCATGGGCTCTCCTTAAGTCACTGCGCCGCGCTCGAGGGCGACGTCGTAGGCTTTGCTGTCGAGGATGTCCTTCAGGATCGCCACCGCATCCCACACGTCGGCAAAGCGCGTGTACAGCGGCGTGAAGCCGAAGCGCATGATCTCCGGCTCGCGGTAGTCGCCGATCACGCCGCGCTCGATCAGGGCCTGCATCACCGCATAGCCGTGCGGGTGGGTGAAGCTGGCCTGGCTGCCGCGGCGCGCGTGCTCGCGCGGCGTGACCAGCCCGAGCGGGTGACCGGCGCAGGTGGCTTCCACAAGCTCGATGAACAAGTCGGTCAGTGCCAGCGATTTTTCGCGGATCGCCGCCATCGAGGTTTCTTCGAATACTTCGAGCCCGCATTCGACCAGGGCCAGCGAGACCACCGGCTGGGTGCCGCACAGGGCCCGGCCGATGCCGTCGCAAGGCGAGAAGCCGTGCGACATGGCGAAGGGCTTCGCATGGCTCCACCAGCCGGTGAGCGGATGGGCGAAGCGTTCCTGGTGGCGCCGGGGCACCCAGATGAAGGCCGGCGCGCCGGGGCCGCCGTTCAGGTATTTATAGGTGCAGCCGACCGCGAAGTCGGCTTGCGCCGCATGCAGGTCGAGCGGCACCGCGCCGGCCGAGTGGGCCAGGTCCCAGACCGCCAGCGCGCCTTGTGCGTGCGCATGGCGGGTCAGTAGCGCCATGTCGTGCTGGTAGCCGGTGCGATAGTTGACGTGGGTGAGCATCAGCACGGCGCAGTCTTCGTCCACGGCGCCCGGCAGCTCCTCGATGGAGTCGACCAGTCGCACCCGGTAGCCGCGCTCGAGCCACTGGGCCAGGCCTTCGGCCATATAGATATCGGTCGGGAAGTTGCTGCGCTCGGTGACGATCGTGCGACGCTCCCGGCCCGGGCCATTCGCCTGCAGGTGCAGCGCGGCGGCCAGCGCCTTGAACAGGTTGAGCGAGGTGGTGTCGGTGACGGCGACTTCGCCCGCCAAGGCGCCGATCAGCGGCGCCAGGCGGTTGCCGAGGCGCTTGGGCATGTCGAACCAGCCGGCCGTGTTCCAGCTTTTGATGAGGTCATTGCCCCATTCGCGGGTCACGACGTCCTGCACGCGCTGCAAGGCGGCCTTCGGGCGGGCGCCGAGCGAGTTCCCGTCGAGGTAGATGACGCCGGGCGGCAGGTCGAAGCGCTCGCGCAGGGCGCGCAGCGGGTCGGCTTTGTCGCGCGCGACGCAGGCGTCGCGGGTGACGGGGAGGGAAGAAGCGATCGTCATGCAGGTTCTTTCAATGATGGTTCACGCAAAACCCCCCGCAGAACGCCGGCGAAAGCACTGCGTTTGCGGACGGTTGAGGCCTGAAGCTTTGTGAGCCCCGCAGTGTAGCAAGTTCCGGCTGCCGCCGTCCCGCATTGTTGACTCAACGATAAGGTTTTTCGGGCCAATGAAATTATTTGAAAATTTTTTCGAGAGAACCCTAAAGTTCCCGAAAGCCCAGCCGTTACCCCTACCAGAAGCGCGGTAAAGGGTCTTGATAAAATATTTTCGAAAAACCCTAAAGTTCCTGCCAGCCGCTCCGTTAAAGAGATACCGGTGCAGTTTTGGGCTTTCGGAAAAATATTTTGCGAAAACCCTAAAGTTCCCGGAAAGCTTGACGTAAATCGTAGCAAGCGCACGACAGACCCACAGTCAGGCGCACGCAATCCAAGCCGAGTCCCGGCACCTCACCAGCCCTGTTTTCATAGGGGCGCCAGAGCGATCCAGCAGGGTTTGTCAGACAAACTCCTACGGGTCCTGTCCGTCATTATCGGACGCAAAATACAGACTTCGTCCAATTCCTCAAAAGTTGCTCCACAGTCAAAATCTATCTCATCGGCAACACGCAAGTCGCCGACACAACGGATACCGGAGATAGAAATGACGATGAACGACATGATGGCTGAAATTCGCGACGCAAACCTGAGCTACCTGATGCTTGCGCAGCAGATGATCCGTGCTGATAAAGTCACCGCCATCTTCCGTCTCGGCGTCTCGGCCGACATCGCCGACCTGATCGAAGGCATGAGCAATGCCCAGATCCTGAAGCTCGCCGGCGGCAACATGATGCTGGCCCGCTTCCGCTTCGACGACACCGCCATCCTGTCGATGCTGACCAGCCACACCAAGGACCGCAGCCTGGCCCAGTCGCACGCCGCCATCCTGATGGCCGGCCAGCCTGCTGAAGAGATCGTATAATTCCCGCTCATGCGGTCCCGCCGGGGCCGCAATGCAAGCAACACGTAGGTGGGAGCAGCAATGAGCAAGAAAAGCGTCGTATCCGAAGCGCAGGAAATCGGGCTCGCCATCGAGCTGATCAACCTGGGCGCGCGCCTCCAGCTGCTCGAAACCGAAGTCTCGCTCTCGCGCGAGCGCCTGCTCAAGCTCTACAAGGAACTCAAGGGTGTCTCCCCGCCCAAGGGCATGCTGCCGTTTTCCACGGACTGGTTCCTGACCTGGCAGCCCAACATCCATTCCTCGCTGTTCATCAATATCCATAACTTCCTGGTCGAACATGCCGGCGCAACCGGTATCCAGGCAGTGATGAAGGCCTACAAGCTCTATCTCGAACAAATGCCGCCTGAACCGGGCGAAGAGCCGCTGCTCTCGCTCACCCGCGCCTGGACGCTGGTGCGCTTCTTCCAGAGCGGCATGCTGGTGCTGGCCCCGTGCGGCAAGTGCCAGGGCAAGTTCATCGTCAACGCCCTCGACCTCAACTCGGACTACCTGTGCGGCCTGTGCCACATGCCTTCGCGCGCCGGCAAGACGCGCAAGGCGAAGGATGCGAAAGACGCGCAGGACGCGCAGGACGCGGCCGATGCTGCTGCAAGCCAGGCTTCGGAGGGGTTATAGGGTGGGCAGCTTCCCTGTCCACGCGGTCAACTACCGGGTGAGTCGAGGCCGAGCGGCTATTCACAAGCTGGCTGACCGCGTGGGCGGGAGACCCGCCCACCCTACGTGAAACCCGCCGTATCGGCTCTGTTACTGCAGATCGCCGCATTTCCCCTGACGCTCGCATCGGTCTGGCTCCTTGCCAGCGCCGGCTTGCCGATGTCCTACCTCATCGTCGCCATCGTGCAAGGCGCCATCGCCGCGGGTCTCACCTGGTGGCGCGGCCTGGCCAGCTGGTGGCGCGTCATCCAGCTGCTGTTCCCGCTGGCCCTGTTCGGTGCGGCCCAGCTGGCGATTCCGCCGCTCGCCTTCCTCGCCGTCTTCCTGTTCCTGCTACTGCTGTACTGGTCCACCTACCGCACCCAGGTGCCGTACTACCCGTCCAACCGCGCGGTCTGGGATGCGGTCGCCGGCCTGCTGCCCCCGGCAGGAACGGTGCGCGTGATCGACATCGGCAGTGGACTCGGCGGCTTCGTGCTCAACGTGCAGGAGCGCCGTCCCGGTATCGAGGCGCTAGGCATCGAGCTGGCGCCGCTGCCCTGGTTCATCAGCCGGATGCGCGCGTGGCTGGCCGGCAGCGGGGCGCATTTCATGCGTGGCGATTACGGGGACCTCGATTTCGCCCGCTTCGATATCGTCTTCGCCTACCTGTCGCCGGCCGCCATGCCGGCGCTGTGGCGCAAGGCCGCGCGCGAGATGCAGCCCGGGTCAATCTTGGTCAGTTACGAATTCGGCATTGACGATCGTTTACCGAACCGTACCGTCTATCCCACAGAGGGCGGCCCGGCCCTCCATATCTGGCACTTTTAGGCGACAAACCAGGCCTTTTTGCTTGCCCGCAGGCCGTTCTCCCGCTAGAGTGGTTCCCTGCATCAACTTTGCTTGAAATCACTTTTTTTGTTTGGCTAGCCGAGGAGCGATTTCCCGGCATTTCTGGAGCGGGAATCCCTTGTTAGTCATTATCGGTTACGTCATCGTCTGCGCCTGCGTCTTCGGCGGCTTCGCCCTGGCCGGCGGCCACCTCGCATCGCTGTGGCAGCCGATCGAGCTCCTGATGATCGGCGGCGCCGCGGTCGGCGCCTTCTTCGTCGGTAATACCATCAAGACCGTCAAGGCGACCGCCAAGGCTTTTCCATCCATCTTCAAGGGTTCCCAGTACACGCGCGAGATGTACATGGAGCTGATGGCGCTGCAGTTCGACGTGCTGTCGAAAGTGCGCAAGGAAGGCCTGATGTCGATCGAAGGCGACATCGAGGCGCCCGAGGCTTCGCCGCTGTTCTCGAAATACCCGGCCGTGCTGGCCGACCACCACATCATCGAATTCATGACCGACTACCTGCGCCTGATGGTGTCGGGGAACATGGATGCGATGCAGATTGAAAACCTGATGGACAACGAGATCGAGACCCACCATCACGAAGGCGCGATTCCGGCCCACGTGATCGCCAAGGTCGGCGACGGCCTGCCGGCCTTCGGTATCGTCGCCGCGGTGATGGGCGTGGTGCACACGATGGAATCGGTGGGCCTGCCGCCGGCCGAGTTGGGGATCCTGATCGCGAAAGCGCTGGTCGGTACCTTCCTTGGCATCCTGCTGGCCTACGCGTTCGTGAGCCCGCTGGGGAACATCCTCGAACAGAAGCTGGAAGAATCGACCAAGATGTTCCAGTGCGTGAAGGTCACGCTGCTGGCGAGCCTGAACGGCTATGCGCCGGCGCTGGCCGTCGAATTCGGCCGCAAGGTGCTGTACTCGACCGAGCGCCCGACCTTCGCCGAGCTCGAAGAACACATCAAGAAGAAGAAGTAAGCCAGCGATGCCTGTTCAATCCATTTTCTTGAAGACGGGAGCGCGCCATGGCCGATGAAGGCATGCGCCCCATCGTCGTCAAGCGCATCAAGAAGGTCGCCGCCGGCCACCATGGCGGCGCCTGGAAGATCGCCTATGCCGACTTCGTGACCGCGATGATGGCCTTCTTCCTGCTCATGTGGTTGCTCGGCTCGACCGCCAAGGGCGACCTGAACGGCATTGCCGAATACTTCGCGACGCCGCTGAAGGTGGCGATGGCGGGCGGCTCCGGTTCGGGCGACTCCTCGTCCGTGATCAAGGGCGGCGGCACCGACCTGACCCGCCGCAACGGCCAGGTGAAGAAAGGCGACATCGACCCGAGCTCGAAGACCTATAACCTGGAAGCGGCCAAGGCCCAAGTGGCCAAGGCCGAAGCCGACCGCCTGCAGTCGCTCAAGTCCAAGATCGAGTCGGTCATCGAAGTCAATCCACTGCTCAAGAAGTACAAGAACCAGATGCTGCTGGATATCACCAGCGAAGGCCTGCGCATCCAGATCGTGGACGAGCAGAACCGCCCGATGTTCGCGCTGGCCCGGGCCGAGGTGCAGCCTTATACTCGCGAGATCCTGAATGTGATCGGCATGGTCCTCAACGAAGTGCCGAACAAGATCGGCCTGTCGGGGCATACCGATTCGACGCCGTATGTGAGCGACGCCGGCTACAGCAACTGGGAACTGTCGGCCGACCGCGCCAACGCCTCCCGCCGCGAGCTGGTGCGCGGCGGGCTGTCGGACGACAAGGTGTTGCGCGTGGTGGGCCTGGCCGCGGCCGCCCACCTCGACCGCGCCGACCCGTTCAACCCGGTCAACCGCCGCATCAGCATCATCGTGATGAACAAGCGCACCGAGGAGGCCGTCCAGCGCGACAACGCCAGCATCGAAGTGCCCGCGCAGCAACCCCAGGCGGCAGCGGAAGCGGCACTCGCCGCCGCCGGCGCGCCGGTGAAGAACTAGCCGGCCAGGAAAATGACCATGACAAGAAAAAAGATACTCGGATCGCATGTGAAGCGCCTGCTCTCGGGCGTGGCCGTGCACGGCCGCCGCCACCTGACCGAGGTCGAGACCGACCTGCTGCAGACCGAACTGCTGCTGGAAGAAGCCATCGACAAGCTGACCAGCAGCTTCATGGCGATCCACTCCGCCGTCGGCACGCGCCAGGAAGCGATCAACCGCCTGCTGGCGGGCGGTACGCCGAGCGCGGAAGACAGCGCCCACCTGGCGGATATGTCGGGCGAGATCGGCCAGCACGTGAATACGGCAATCACCAGCATGCAGTTCCAGGACATGACCAGCCAGCTGATCGACCGCACGCTGCGCCGCGTGGCCGGACTGCGGGAATTCCTCGGCACGCTGAGCGAACATGGGGCGGACATCGCCCCGGAAACGGACAGCGAAGAAATCGTCGAGCGCCTGGGCAAGGTCAGCATGGCGCTGGCGATCCAGTCGCTCGAGCTGCGCAGCATGCTGCGCAAGTCGGTCGAACAGCAGCATCTCGAAAGCGGGGACATCGAACTCTTCTGAGTTTGGTGGCCACAATACCTATAACCGGATGTCCGGACTTAAAACAGCAGGAGCAAAATATGGCAAAAACGATTCTCGCGGTCGACGATTCCAGTTCGCTGCGCCAGATGGTGGCGTTCAGTCTCAAGGCCGCTGGCTATAACGTGGTGGAAGCCGTCGACGGCCAGGATGGCCTCGACAAGGCGAAGCTGCAAAGCGTCGACCTGGTCCTGACCGACCAGAACATGCCGCGCATGGACGGCCTGTCGCTGATCAAGACCCTGCGCACCTTGCCGAACTACGCCAAGACCCCGATCCTGATGCTGACCACGGAATCGTCCGACGAGATGAAGGCCAAGGGCCGCGCCGCCGGCGCCAATGGCTGGCTGGTCAAGCCCTTCGATCCGCAGCGTTTAATTGAAGTAGTGAAAAAAGTCATTGGCTAAGGCGATGACGCAGCAGGCTATTCAAGGGATTGCAACATGACGATCGACATCAGCCAGTTTTACCAGGTCTTTTTCGACGAGGCAGAAGAGCTGCTCGCCGAGATGGAGCGGCTGCTGCTAGGCGTCGATGTCGCAACGCCCGACCCGGAAGACCTGAACGCGATCTTCCGCACCGCCCACTCGGTGAAGGGCGGGGCATCGACCTTCGGCTTGAGCGACATGAGCGAAGTCACGCACGTGCTCGAGTCGCTGCTGGACCGCATCCGCAAGGGCGAGATGGCGCTGACCTCGAACCACGTGGACGCCTTCCTGGCGGCCAAGGACAGCCTCAAGATGCAGCTCGACGGCCACCGCCACGGCGCCACCGTCGACCACGAAGCCGTCGCCAACGTGCGCATGGTGCTGCACGACCTTGCCGAGGGCCTGGTGCCGCAGGCCCCTAGCGTGGTGCCGTCCTATCTCACCCTGGATGCCAAGACCCATCATCCGACCGAAGGTGCGCACCGCTACAAGATCGAGCTGCCGCCGGTCGAGCAGCGCGACATCTGCGCCCTGGTCGATGAACTGGGCCTGATGGGCCGCGCCAAGGTTACGCCGCTGGACGGCGGGCGCAGCGCGATCATTATCACTACCCACGAAAGCCTGGACGACGTCATCGCGATCTGCTCCTTCGTGCTGAACCCCGAAGACCTGAAGATCTTCGAGGCGCCGGCCCTCACGCCGGAGCAGCGCGCGCTGGAGGCGGCGGAACGCAAGCGCATCGAGAACGACCAGGGCTACGGCTTCTTCGACTTCGACGACGATACCTCGAACAAGGTCGAGGACGACCTGTCCGACGACGAGCGCGGCTACGGTTTCTTCCAGCCGATCGAACAGATCCGCGCGCAAGCCGGCATCACCAGCGAGGCGCCGCAGCAGGCGGTAGCAGTGCAACGCCCGGACCCGATCGAAATCTCGGAAACGGCCGCCGAACTGGCGCTTGAAAAAAAAGCGGCCCGCAAGGATCCGGGCGCAGAATCGTCTTCAATCCGCGTCTCGGTCGAGAAGGTCGACCAGCTGATCAACCTGATCGGCGAGCTGGTGATCACCAATGCCATGCTCGAACAGCGCAGTGGCAACCTGGACCCGATGGCAAACGAGCGCCTGCTCAATTCCATCAGCCAGCTGGGACGCAACACGCGCGAGCTGCAGGAAGCCGTGATGTCGATCCGCATGATGCCGATGGACTTCGTGTTCTCGCGCTTCCCGCGCATGGTGCGCGACCTGGCCTCGAAGCTCGGCAAGAAGGTCGACTTCATTACCAACGGTGCGGCGACGGAACTGGACAAGGGCCTGATCGAACGCATCGTCGACCCGCTGACCCACCTGGTGCGCAACAGCATCGACCATGGCATCGAGATGCCGGCCGCGCGCGCCGCGGCCGGCAAGTCGGAGGCAGGGCGTTTGTTCCTGTCGGCCGGCCACCAGGGCGGCAACATCGTCATCGAGGTGGCGGACGACGGCGGGGGGCTGAACCGCGAGCGCATCCTGGCCAAGGCGGCTGAAAACGGGCTGGCGGTGTCCGACAACATGAGCGATTCGGATGTCTGGCAGCTGATCTTCGCGCCCGGCTTCTCGACCGCCGAGCAGGTGACCGACGTCTCCGGCCGCGGTGTCGGCATGGACGTCGTCAAGCGCAACATCATGGCAATGGGCGGCACGGTCGACATCCGTTCGGCGCGCGGCTTCGGCACCACGATCTCGATCTCGCTGCCGCTGACGCTGGCGATCCTGGACGGCATGTCGATCCGCAGCGGCGACGAGGTCTATATCCTGCCCCTCTCCTTCGTGGTCGAATCGCTGCAGCCGCAGCCGGAAGACATCCGCGAGATCGCCGGCCGCGGCAGCGTGCTGAAAGTACGTGGCGAATACCTGCCCCTGATCCCGTTGTACCAGATGTTCGAGATCAGCCCGCGCATCACCGACCCGTCCGAAGGCATCGTCGTCATCCTCGAGACCGAGGGCAAGAAGGCGGCGCTGTTCGTCGACGAACTGGTGGGCCAGCAGCAGGTGGTGGTGAAAAACCTGGAAGCGAATTACCGCAAGGTGGCCGGCATTTCCGGCGCCACCATCCTGGGCGACGGCGGTGTCGCCCTGATCCTGGATGTGGCAGCACTGGTGCGTTCGTCGCGCCAGCTGGTCGATGGCGCCGCCATCCTATAATCATTTACACCTAGAGGACCTGAACATGTCTAATGTACAAAACCACAAGCCGGCCGACGGCGCCGCGCACGACGGCGCAGGCAGCGAATTCCTGGCCTTTACCCTCGGCTCCGAGGAATACGGCATCGACATCCTGAAGGTGCAGGAAATCCGCGGCTACGAAGCCGTGACCCGCATCGCCAATGCCCCGGAATTCATCAAGGGCGTGATCAACCTGCGTGGCATCATCATCCCGGTGGTGGACATGCGCATCAAGTTCAAGCTCGGCACCCCGGTGTACGACCAGTTCACCGTCGTGATCATCCTGAACATCGCCGGCCGCATCATGGGCATGGTGGTCGACAGCGTCTCCGACGTGACCACGCTCACCCCGGACCAGATCAAGCCGGCCCCGGAAATGGGCAGCGCCTTCAATTCCGACTACATGATCGGCCTCGGCACGGTGGACGAGCGCATGCTGATCCTGGTCGACATCGACAAGCTGATGTCGTCGGGCGAGATGGGCCTGATGGACAAGCTGGCAGCATGATCGTAGGGTGGTCGGCTCCGCCGACCGCGCGTTCAGCACGAGGGCGAGCAATCGCGCAGGCAGCATTGCCGTGATTGAACGCGTGGGCGGAATCCGCCCACCCTACGAAACACGGTTTTTGGCACGCAACACAGTAACGCAAGCCCGCTTACCCGGGCACACAGCAACGAAGAGGCAACCACGTGCCGCAGCAAAAAACCGATACGGTCAAGGAATTCGACTTCACGAAAAATGATTTCGAACGGGTCCGCGCGCTGATCTATGAGCGCGCCGGCATTTCGCTGGCCGACAGCAAGCAGGAAATGGTCTACAGCCGCCTGGCGCGGCGCCTGCGCGCCACCGGCATCCAGTCCTTCGTGCGCTACCTCGACGACCTGGAAGCAGGACGCATGGCGGCCGAATGGGAAGCGTTTACCAATGCGCTGACCACCAACCTGACTTCGTTCTTCCGCGAGTCGCACCACTTCCCGCTGCTGGCCGAACACCTGGCAGCGGTCAAGCGCCGCGATAACGGGCCGATCAAGATCTGGTGCTCGGCCGCCTCCACCGGCGAAGAGCCCTACACCATCGCGATGACCGCCTGCGAAGCCTTCAACACGCTCACGCCGCCGGTCCAGATCGTGGCCACCGACATCGACACCAATGTGCTGGCCACCGGCGCCGCCGGGGTCTACCCGATGGAACGCATGGAAAAGCTGGCGCCGGAGCGCCTGAAACGCTTCTTCATGCGCGGCAAGGGCGCCAACGAAGGCATGGCGCGCATTCGCCCGGAACTGCGCCAGCTGGTCACCTTCCGCCAATTGAATTTGCTGGCCGACGGCTGGCCGCTGGAAGGCCAGTTCGACGCGATCTTCTGCCGCAACGTGATGATCTACTTCGACAAGGACACCCAGCGCAAGATCCTGGCGCGCTTCGTGCCCCTGATGAAACCGCACGCGCTGCTGTTTGCCGGCCATTCCGAAAACTTCCTGTACGTGTCGGATTCGCTGCGCCTGCGCGGCAAGACGGTGTACGAGCTTGACGGGGCCGGGCGCGCCATCCGCGCGTGAGCAGATCATGAATAACCAGTTTGCCACCAACGTCTACTACGACCGCACCTTCGACTGCGACGCGGCCAAGATCCTGCCGGGCGAGTACTACTACACCGGCAAGAACATGCTGATCGTGACCGTGCTCGGCTCCTGCGTGTCGGCCTGCATCCGCGACCGGATCACCGGCCTGGGCGGCATGAACCACTTCATGCTGCCCGACGGCGGCGACGTCAATAACCCGGTGTCGGCCTCGATGCGCTACGGGAGCTTCGCGATGGAGATCCTGATCAACGACCTGCTCAAGGCGGGGGCGCGGCGCGAGCACCTGGAAGCCAAAGTGTTCGGCGGCGGCGCGGTGCTGCGCGGCTTCACGGCGATGAACGTGGGCGAACGCAATGCGGCCTTCGTGATGAATTTCCTGAAGACCGAGCGCATCCCGGTGCTGGCCGAAGACCTGAACGATATCTACCCGCGCAAGGTGTACTTCTTCCCGAAGACCGGCAAGGTACTGGTGAAGAAGCTGATGCAAACCCAAAACGATACGCTCGCCAAGCGCGAACTCGACTACGCCAAGCGGCTCAAGGTCGAGCCGGTCGGCGGCGCCATCGATTTGTTCTGAAAGGACGCTTCATGACTATCAAAGTGCTGATCGTCGACGACTCCGCGCTGATTCGCAGCGTGATGAGCGAGATCGTCAACTCCCAGCCCGACATGGAAGTGGTGGCCACGGCCCCCGATCCGCTGGTCGCGCGCGAACTGATCAAGCGCCACAATCCCGACGTGCTGACCCTCGACGTCGAGATGCCGAAGATGGACGGCCTCGACTTCCTGGAAAAGCTGATGCGCCTGCGCCCGATGCCGGTGCTGATGGTGTCCTCGCTGACCGAACGCGGTTCGGAAATCACGATGCGCGCGCTGGAACTGGGCGCCGTGGACTTCGTGACCAAGCCGAAGATCTCGATCCAGACCGGCATGCGCGAGTACACCGAACTGATCGCCGAAAAGATCCGTGCTGCCTCCCGTGCCCGCGTCAAGGCCCGCACGCTGCAGCCGGCTCCGGCCTCAGGCCAGCTGGCGGCCCTGCGCAGCCCCCTGATTTCGTCGGAGAAGCTGATCATCATCGGGGCCTCCACCGGCGGCACCGAGGCGATCCGCGAATTCCTGATGCAGATGCCCTCGGACTGCCCGGGCATCCTGATTGCCCAGCACATGCCCGAAGGCTTTACCAGCTCCTTCGCCAAGCGCCTCGATTCCCTGTGCAAGATCAGCGTCTGCGAGTCGCAGGGCAACGAGCGCGTGTTGCCAGGGCACGCGTATATCGCGCCCGGCCACTCGCACCTGCTGCTGGCCCGTTCGGGCGCCAACTACATGACGCGGCTCGACCAGGGACCGCCGGTCAACCGGCACCGGCCGTCGGTGGACGTGCTGTTTCGCAGCGCTGCCGAGGCGGCGGGCAAAAACGCCGTTGGTGTTATCCTGACCGGGATGGGCAAGGATGGCGCCGCGGGCATGCTGGACCTGCGCAACGCGGGAGCGCACAATTTTGCCCAGGACGAGGCAAGCTGCGTCGTATTCGGCATGCCGCGCGAGGCAATCGCCATCGGCGCAGCCCACGAAGTGGGGCCCTTGCAGGCCTTGCCGCGCATGGTACTCGACCATTTGGCCTCGCAAGGCAGCCGGGCGTTGCGCGTTTGATGCGGATACAGGTGTATTGCTGCCATTTTATCGCCGTACGGCAACAAAAATGCTATTCTTGAGGCTGCTTGAGGCTGTTCGAACAAGACTGCTCCATCGGGCTTGAAACGGCGCCCACCATTTAAACCAAAGTATAAGATTCAACGGAGTAATTTATGGCTGATCCAAAGATGCGTTTTCTGGTTGTTGACGATTTCTCGACGATGCGCCGCATCGTCCGGAATCTGTTGAAGGAATTGGGATACGCCAACGTTGACGAGGCCGAAGACGGCGTAATGGGCCTGGCCAAGCTGCGCAGCGAGCAATTCGACTTCGTGGTCTCGGACTGGAACATGCCGAACATGGACGGCCTGACCATGCTGCAGAACATTCGTGCCGATCCCGCACTGGCCAAGCTGCCAGTGCTGATGGTCACCGCCGAGGCGAAGAAGGAAAACATCATCGCGGCCGCACAGGCAGGCGCCAGCGGCTACGTGGTCAAGCCGTTCACGGCCGCCACGCTGGACGAGAAGCTCAACAAGATCTTCGAAAAAATGGACAAGGCCGGCTGAGATGATTGAGCAGACTGCCGCAGGCGTGCAGGCTTCCAACGAGGAAGTCCTGAGCCGTATCGGGCACATGACGCGCGCGCTCCACGAGAACCTGCGCGGCCTGGGCCTCGACAAGCTGATCGAGAAGGCGGCAAGCGACATCCCCGATGCCCGCGACCGCCTCGACTACGTGGCGCGCCTGTCGGAACAGGCTGCCAAGAAAGTGCTGGACGCCACCGACGCGGCCGGCCCGGTGCAGGACGCCATCGAAACCCGCTCGAGCGACCTGTCCGCCTCGTGGCAGTCGTTGCTGGACAAGGGTGCCTGCGAAGCCGAGTGGCGCGCACTGGCGCAGCGCACGATCGCCGGCCTGGACGAATCGCGCGCCGGGGCTGTGGCCACGCGCGGGCAGCTGATGGACATCATGATGGCCCAGGACTTCCAGGATCTGACCGGCCAGGTGATCGGCCGCATCACGGGCATCGCGCAGAACCTCGAGAAGCAGCTGGTGCAGGTGCTGGTCGACTTCGCGCCGGACGAAATCAAGCGCGAGCTCGACAACGGCTTGCTCAACGGTCCGCAGATCAACCCGGAAGGCAAGCAGGAAGTCGTGGCCGACCAGGGCCAGGTCGACGATCTGCTCGACAGCCTCGGCTTCTGACGCGCGTCGGGCCGCGGTTTCCTTCCGGCCTCGTTACAGGTTCCACTACGCGCCCACATGCACCAAACAAACTTCATCGTCCGTGAACCGCTGCTCGACCCGAAGCAGCGGGTCATTGGCTACGAGCTGTCGTGGCAGCACAACGACGGCAAGATCCCGACCGACCAGGAACTCGAAGACCTGGTCGGCTTCGTCGCCGAGCACGTCATGCATCCCGAACAGGGCTGGCTGCTGCGCGACAAGATCCTCTTCCTCGACGCCGTCCCGGAAATGCTTTCGCTCGATGCGCTGCACGCGCTGCCGCCAGAGCGCACCGTCCTGACCCTGCACATCCGCAAGCTGACCGACCCGAACGTGCGTTCGGCGGTGGCGGCAGTGCGCGTCGGCGGGGTGGGTGTGTCGATCCGCGGGGCCGATATCAACCTGCTGGGCCGCAACCTCTCGCCCTATGCCTCGTATGTCGAGGTGCAATTCACCGGCGTGGAAGTGGCGGCGCAGGCGCGCACCTATGCCGCCGCCAAGCATGCCGCGATGCGCATGGTGGGCCGCCCAGTGGCGACCTGGGCCGATTTCGACGCCTGCGCCGCACTCGGCCTGGACGCCTTTGTCGGCAAGTTGCACCTGACGCCGCGGCCCGGCAACCCGGTCAAGGGCATGAATGCCACCCAGAGCGTCATCCTGCAGCTGATGCAGATGGTGCAGAACAACGAAGACGTGCCGAAGATCGAGAACGTGCTCAAGCGCGATCCGGCACTGACCTACAAGCTGCTGCAATTTATTAATTCGGCCGGATTCGGCGCCGGACGCGAGGTGCAGTCGCTGCGCCAGGCGATCGCGCTGATGGGCTATGCGCCGCTGTACCGCTGGCTGGTGCTGCTGCTGGCCACGGCCAGCCAGAGCGGCTATTCGCCGGTGCTGATGGAAACGGCCGTGATCCGTGGCCGCCTGGCCGAGCTGCTGGGTCAAAAAGCGCTGGCGCGCGGGGAGGGGGAGAATTTGTTCGTGGCAGGCATGTTCTCGCTGCTCGACCGCCTGCTCGGCCTGCCGATGAAAGAGGTGCTGGAGACGGTGCCGCTGCCGGACGAGGTAGTCAAGGCCCTGCTGCGCCGCGAGGGCATCTACGGGCCCTACCTGGCGCTGGCCGAGGCCTGCGAGCTCAATTCGAACCTGGTGGCCTCGCTGGCGGCTTCGCTCGACATCAGTCCGCAGGAAGTGAACAAGGCGCATTTGTCGGCGCTGGCGTGGGCGCAGAGCGTGGCGGCGTAAAAGTCAACTTGGAGCAACCAATGCCAGTGGCATTGGTTGCTCCTGCGCGGGGATGACCTTGATTTATGTTGAGGGAGAGCAGCGCCTCCGGCTTCGACAGCGTTACCTTAAAAACCGTCGTTCCCGCGTAGGCGGGAACCAATTTCAAGGCTTACCCTAATGCCAGTCAATTAGTGAGAAACGTTGGGGTGGGCGGCTTGTAATCTGCTCCACTGGACCAGATTACCCCGCGCGGTGATAGTTGCAATATGAGCCGGCGCACGGGCTGCAGCACCGTAGTTTGGACGCGCGGGCAAGGTCATTCAGGGCAATGCCCTGAATTACGAATTGCCCACCCTACGAGTCACCGGCGGCTCTTGAGTGACCGGCATTTGGGCTTACCCTTAGTCCCTACCGCGCAACAGCGCGCCGCTCCACCGCCCCACTCGTCACGAACCGCTCCAGCGTCTCCTTCATCTGCATCGAGATCGTCGAGAAGCTGCAGCCGATCTGTACCTGTTCCCCTAGCAGGAAGGTGCGGAAGGGGCGCAGCAGGCGCACTTCGAGGTCGGCGGTCAGGGTCAGGTTCGGCCCCAGCTCCAGGCGCACGCCTTCCAGTTTTTTTCCTACATGCAGCCCGAACACCTGTTCCGGCGTGGCGCGCAGGCCGACGCCGGTCTCCGAAAAATCGTAGAGCGGCAGGTCGACCAGCTTGCCGTTGCAGCGGAACACGGCGGTGTAGTTCACGCCCACCGGGGTTTCGACGCGGCGCGCTGCGCGGCGGTTCAGCACCATGCAGGACGGCGGAAATTCGGCCGCCACGTGCATCGGCTGGCCGGGGAGGGTCTTCCACTGCTGGTCGAGCTCGAACTGCAACTTGGCGTTACCCCCCAAGGAAGCGACCAGGATCGCCTTGCCGCTGGGGGGCAGCTCGCTGCCGGTAAAGTCGAATACGAAATGCGGCAGCTCCGGGTCCACCGACGCGATGCGCGCCAGCAGCGGCTCTACCCATCCGGCCGGGAACACCGTCACCGCTTCGCCCGACAGCGACAGTGTGGTGAGCGCTTCGCCGATGTCGAAGGGGTCGTGCATTTCATGCGGTTCGGCCTTGCCGCCGATACGGCTGAGCGCATCGGACGGCTTGGGCGGGCCTTTGCGGATCTGGGGGGTAACGATTGCGTTCACGGCAAATTCCTTGGTTAAGCGCTTTGTCTAGACAACTAACGAAGCGCGCGGACAAGTATAAGGCCATCCTTCCCGATCTTGCAATTTCGCAAGCATAGATATTTTTTTGCTATGTTGCTCAGATTTCCAGATTATCAATCAATCGGGTCGCGCCGAGCTTGGCTGCCGCGAGCACCACCAGCGGGGCGCCGGCGTCGAGGTCGGCCGCCGATGGGGCGCGCAAGTCCATCTGCTTGCGGATCGAGACGTAGTCCGGGTTCCAGCCGCGTGCGGCCAGCTGTTCCATCGCCGCGCGTTCCACCGCGAGCGGATCCTGGCCGCCGGCGCGCATCGCGGCGGCGACAGCGTTGAGCTGCTGGTACAGGGCCGGCGCCTCGAGGCGCTCGGTCTCCGACAAATAGCCATTGCGCGAAGACAGCGCCAGGCCATCTTCGGCGCGGAAGGTTTCGGCGCCGATGATCTCGGTCGGCATGGCGAACTGGCGCGCCATGTTCCGGATGATCATGAGCTGCTGGTAATCCTTCTTGCCGAACACGGCCACGCGCGGCTGCACGCAGGAGAACAGCTTGGTCACGACCGTGCACACGCCGTCGAAGAAGCCGGGGCGGAACTCGCCCTCCAGCGTGTTGCCGAGGCCGTCAGGCGGGCGTACGCGGTATTCCTGGGGTTCCGGGTACATGTCCTTCTCGGTCGGCGCAAACAGCACGTAGACGCCTTCCTTTTCCAGTTTTGCGACATCGTCCTGGAAGGTGCGCGGGTATTTGTCGAAATCTTCGTTCGGGCCGAACTGCAGGCGGTTGACGAAGATCGAGGCGACCACCGGGTCGCCGTGCCTGCGCGCCAGGCGCATCAGGGACAGATGGCCTTCGTGCAGGTTGCCCATCGTCGGCACGAAGGCGGTGCGCAGCTGGCCGCGCAACTGGTCGCGCAATTCGTCGATGGAGGAAATGATTTTCATGAGCTATGGGTACAGATAAAGTAACCGGCCTTCAAGCCGGAGAATAGGCCAGCCTGACATAGATCGGCGCAAATGGTTCTGCCTGCGTGATCTCGATCAAGGTTTCCTTTGCAAGTTCAAGCATGGCGATAAAGTGTACAACCACGATCGGCACCGTGTGCTGGCCAGCGAAGAGTTCGGAAAATTCGACGAAGCGCTGCGACTGCAGGGTGCGCAGGATGGCCGACATGTGTTCGCGCACCGACAGTTCCTGGCGGCCGATCCGGTGGTGCTGGGTCAGCTTGGCGCGGCGCACCACGTCGAGCCAGGCGCGCTGCAAATCCCACGGGTCGACGTCGGGCAGGTTTGGCGCGAGCCCTTGTTCCACGAAAAGCTGCGGGCGCACGAAGTCGCGGCCTTCCTGGGGCACGCCGCCCAGGTTGACCGCGGCCACCTTGATCTGCTCGTATTCCAGCAGCCGCCGCACCAGTTCCGCGCGCGGGTCGCCCACGTCCTCGACCAGTTCGTCGTGGCGTTTCGGCAGCAGCATGCGCGACTTGATCTCGATGAGCATCGCCGCCATGAGCAGGTATTCGGCGGCCAGTTCCAGGTTGTGCTGGCGGATCTGCTCGACATATTTCAGGTATTGCAGGGTGACCTGCGCCATCGGGATGTCGAGAATATTGAAATTCTGCTTGCGGATCAGGTAGAGCAGCAGGTCGAGCGGCCCTTCGAAGGCGTCGAGGAAGACTTCCAGCGCATCGGGCGGGATGTACAGGTCGGTGGGCAGGCGCGTCAGCGGCTCGCCGTACAGGCGGGCGATGGCCGCGTCCGCAGGCGGGGCGGCAGGCGCGTCTGGCGCATCAGAGGGTGGCGCCCCTTCGTGCTGGGGATCGGCCGGCAGCTGGTGCTCGGCCTGCTCTGGCAGCATGGGGGCGCTTCCTGCCTCAGACCTTGTTCTGGTACGGGTAGGCGTTCTGGCGCAGGTGCGACTGCCTGGCGCGCTCCTGCTCGTCGAGCGACTGCGGGGCCTTGTCCCACAGCAGCGAACGGCCTTCGAGCTGGCGCTCTTCCATGCCGGGCGTTTGCGCTTTCAGTTCCTTGATGAACCTGGTGTGCTCGGATTCGTAGAGGTTGTGCTTTTTCGAGAAGATCATAATTACCTGGAGAGAAGAAGGGGAGGCCGGGGCAGATTCTTGTGCCCCGCCGTCCATGCGTCAAGTCTTACTTATGCAGTTCGTTCAACTGGCGCGCGATGATGTCGTGGCTGAGCCACACGACCGGGGCGATCTTTTCCGATGCGCCGTAGAACATCAGCGGACCAGCGCCTTCCAGCACCAGCGAAGACAGGTGGTCCGTAATCAATGCTTTCTTGTCCTTGTGCAGGGCGGTGATCGCTTCCGAGGTGCCGATCATGACGTCGGCCAGGGCCGGCGTGTTGTCCATAGGCCAGGCTTCGAAGTTGCGGAACTCGGCGCTGGTGGCGTCGTTGTTATAGCGCTCGATGGAATCTAACAGCGATTCGAGCGAAGTGCCTTCGCCCAGCAGGTCCTGGCAGATTTGCCATTGCTGGTCGGCCCAGGCGCCGCCGCCTTCCTTCTTCAGTGCGACCAGCAGCGGGAACAGCGACAGCTCGACGCCGACAAAGATGTCCGACGAATTGGTGCGGATTTCCGGGCAATTGAACACGGTTGCATACACACCCTGGTTCCAGGCGGCCTGGGCCACCGACTCCAGGCGCATCTTGGCATAGCCCTGGGTGTAGTTGGTGTAGGTCTGCCACTGGTATTCGCCCTTGATGAGGATCTCGGTGCCGTGGTAGCCGTAGGCGGTGTAGCGCACTTCGCCGCCGGCCTTGGTCACGCGCTCGCGGATCGTGCTCGATGCATCGATCAGGTATTTGAGCGTGTTGGCGGTGACTTCGTCGAAGTTCATCAGGATCAGCTTGCCCAGGTCGCTTTCCAGCAGGGCGCGCGAGGACATGAAGCGCTCGCCGCGGCCCTTGTAGATGCGGTTGGCGATGGCCAGGAAAGCCTTGATCTTCGGGATGCCGCCGGCCATGGTGTGGGCGAAGAAGACGTTGGCGCCTTCCGGGACCAGCTTGTCGATCTCGGCCATGACGGTGGCGGCCGAGCTGGTAAAGCGGCGCACGCCCGCTTCACGGCAGGCTTCGATCTTTTCCCAGTCAAGCTTGTCTTCCTGCCAGCTCTTCAGGGTGATCTTCGAGAGCATCTCGGTCGGGTTCTGCTCGCCTTCGGGGGCGTCCATGTCGAAACCGGCCATCATCGGCACGTTGATGATGCGGCCGCCGAGCTTTTCTTCCGCTTCCGCCAGTTCTGCCGCGTCCAGCGCGCGCAGGGCGCCGGTCTCGTCGCGGCGGCCGACGGTGATGCCAACGATGGTCATGCCTGCAGCACGCGCCTCGTCGATCAGGCCGTTTACGTAACCGCGGCCGAACAGTTCGCCGAACAGGACGAACACGTCGCCTTTGCGGAACACGTTGGTTTGCGGGATATGGCGGAGAGGGGTCAGTTCAGTCATTTTATTATCTACCTGTCTTGTATGGTCTGAAGGAGGCACTAAGCGCGTGTTTCAGAAAAACACGCCATTATAACGCTGGGGAGGGGCGTGGGATTGATTTTGGGGGCTGCTGGGAGGCAAGGAACCGGAGGCGGAGTGCGGCGAACTTGGGTTCCGGCCTGCGCCGGAAGTCGTAGACGCCAGTGGCGCGTACGACGGTTTTGCAGCTAAGGGCATAGAAGCCACTACCGCCGATCTCACTGACACTAAACCAGCGTCGCCCCGGCGAAGGCGTGAACAATGCCACTGGCATTGTTCCCCCCCCAAGTTAGTTTGCGTACAGGTAGCGTTAGCGAATCCGCATCCCCGGCGTCGCCCCTGCCATCGGATCGAGCAGGTACAGCCCCGGATTCGCCTTCTCGTCGGCCGCAGAGGCGCACAGCACCATGCCTTCCGACACGCCGAACTTCATCTTGCGCGGCGCCAAGTTGGCGACCATGACGGTGAGCTTGCCGACCAGCTCTTCCGGCTGGTAGGCCGACTTGATGCCCGAGAACACGTTGCGGTGGCGGCCTTCGCCGACGTCGAGCGTCAGGCGCAGCAGCTTGCCGGCGCCTTCGACGTGTTCGCAGTTGACGATGCGGGCCACGCGCAGGTCGACCTTCAGGAAATCGTCGATCGAGATTTCGGGCGCCAGCGGCTCGATGTCGCCGGCGGCAGCTTCAGCGGCCGGGACAGTTGCGTCGGTTACGACGGGCGCCGGGGCAGCAGCGGCAGGAGCGGACACTGGAGCGGCCGGCTTGTCGAACAGGTTCTCGACCATCTTCGCATCCACGCGCTGCATCAGGTGGCTGTAGGCGCCGATGGACCGGCCCAGCATGGTTTCGTAGACGGCCGCACCATGCGTGTCGCCCCAGGCCAGCTCGCCGTCGCCGAGGAATTCGGCGACGCGGCTTGCTACCTGCGGCAGTACCGGCGAGAGCATGATGGTCAGCTGGCGGAACAGGATCAGGGCGGTGGTGCAGACGTCGTGCAGTTCGGCCAGTTTCGTTTCATCCTTGGCCAGCAGCCACGGCTTGTGCTCGTCCACGTACTGGTTGACGACGTCGGTGATCTCCATGATCTCGCGCAGCGCGCGGCCGTAGTCGCGCGCTTCGAAGCTGGCGGCGATGCTGGCCTGGCGCTCGGCGCCGTCCGCCATCAGGGCCTTGCAGATCCAGTCCTTGGCGGTGCCGGACAGCGAATCGGCCAGCTTGCCGTCGAATTTCTTGGCGATGAAGCCGGCGCAGCGGCTGGCGATGTTGACGTACTTGCCGATCAGGTCGCTGTTGACGCGGGCGACAAAGTCTTCGCCATTGAAGTCGAGGTCTTCGACCTTGGCGTTGAGCTTGAAGGCCAGGTAGTAGCGCAGCCATTCCGGGTTCATGCCAAGTTCCAGGTAGCGCAGCGGCGAAATGCCGGTGCCGCGCGACTTGGACATCTTTTCGTTATTCACGGTCAGGTGGCCATGCACGGCGACTTTCAGGCCGTCGATGATCGGGTGGCCAGAGAAATTCAGCATCGCCGGCCAGAACAGCAGGTGGAAGGAGACGATGTCCTTGCCGATGAAGTGGACCTGCTCGGCCTGCGGGTCGTTCAGGAAGGCCTCGAAGTCGAGGCCTTTCTTGTCGAAATAGTTCTTCAGCGAAGCCAGGTAACCCACCGGCGCATCCAGCCACACGTAGAAGAACTTGCCCGGTGCATCGGGAATCGGGATGCCGAAATACGGCGCGTCACGGGAAATATCCCAGTCGGCCAGCTTCTCGCCGTCTTCGCCCAGCCATTCCGAGACCTTGTTGACCATTTCCGGCTGCAGGCGGCCAGGTGTGTTCAGCCACTCCTTGAGGAAGTGGAAGCAGCGCGGGTCGGACAGCTTGAAGAAATACTGCTCGGAGGGTTTGAGGATCGGGGTCGAGCCGGTGAAGACCGAGAACGGGTTGATCAGTTCGGTCGGCTGGTAGGCGGCGCCGCAGACTTCGCAGTTGTCGCCGTACTGGTCCTTGGCGTGGCAGGTCGGGCATTCGCCCTTGATGTTGCGGTCGGCCAGGAACATGCCCTTGACAGGGTCGTAGAAGCGGTCGACGGTCTTGGTGACGATCAGGCCGGCGTCGCGCAGCTTGCGGTAGATGCCTTGCGAGAGCTCGACGTTTTCCGGCGAATCGGTCGAATACCAGTTGTCGAAGGCGATGTGGAAGCCGTCCAGGTACTGGGCGCGGCCGGCAGCGATCTTGGCGACAAATTCCTGGGGCGTAATGCCTTCCTTTTCGGCGGCGATCATGATCGGGGTGCCGTGGGTGTCGTCGGCGCAGACGAAGTGGACCTGGCGTTGCTGTCCATTATCGCGCTGCATTCGCTGGAACCGGACCCAGATGTCGGCCTGGATGTATTCCATCATGTGGCCGATGTGGAAGGCAGCGTTAGCGTAGGGCAGGGCGGTGGTGACGAACAGCTTGCGGGTCATGGTCGAAGCGCTTTAGGTTTTAGGAAACAAGCATTTTACAGCGGATGGCCCTTGCCGCGCAGGGGGTATTGGGTGGTTTTGCCATTCCAGCAAGAGGGCGGCGTGCATTTTGCGCTACACTTCGGCCCATCACATTGGAGAAATACATGAGCATCACAGAGAACGATGTCAAGGCGGTGTTGTCGGCAGTTATCGATCCTAACACCGGGAAGGATTTCGTTTCTTCCAAGTCGATCAAGAACATCAAGGTCACCGGCGAGGACGTCGCGTTCGACGTTGAACTGGGTTACCCGGCCGCCAGCCAGGTCGCATCGATCCGCGCCAGCGTCGTGGCAGCCGTCAAGGCGCTCCCTGGCGTCGGAAACGTGAGCGCAGGTGTCTATAGCAAGATCCTGTCGCACGCGGTGCAGCGCGGCCTGAAGGTCATGCCGAACGTGAAGAACATCATCGCGGTTGCCTCGGGCAAGGGCGGGGTCGGCAAGTCGACCACCGCCGTCAACCTGGCGCTGGCCCTGGCCGCCGAAGGCGCCAGCGTCGGCATTCTGGATGCCGACATCTATGGCCCCTCGCAGCCGATGATGCTGGGCATTAGCGGCCGTCCTGAAAGCACCGACGGCAAGACCATGGAGCCGCTGGAAAACCACGGCGTGCAGGTCTCGTCGATCGGCTTCATGATCGACCCGGACGAGCCGATGGTCTGGCGCGGCCCGATGGTCACCGGCGCGTTGCAGCAGCTGCTCGAGCAAACCAACTGGCGCGACCTCGATTACCTGATCGTCGACATGCCGCCAGGGACCGGCGACATCCAGCTGACCTTGTCGCAGAAGGTGCCGGTCACCGGCGCGGTGATCGTCACGACCCCGCAGGACATCGCGCTGCTGGACGCGCGCAAGGGCCTGAAAATGTTCGAGAAGGTCGGGATCCCGATCATCGGGGTGGTCGAGAACATGAGCACCCATATCTGCTCGAACTGCGGCCATACCGAAGCTATTTTCGGCCAGGGTGGCGGCGAGAAGATGTGCCGCGACTTCGGCGTGGACTTCCTCGGCGCGCTGCCGCTGACCCTGTCGATCCGCGAACAGACCGACGCTGGCCGCCCGAGCGTGGTGGCCGATCCGGACGGCGCCGTGGCCGCGGTCTACAAGCAGATCGCGCGCAAGGTCGCCATCAAGGTTGCGGAAAAGGCGAAGGACATGACCAGCAAGTTTCCGAGCATCGTCGTGAAAAACGATTAAGCGTCACCGGCGGCCGCCTGCTTGGGGGCCGCCGTCTCGATGCGATAGGCGCAGCGCCGCCCCCCGGTCAGCTGGTGCTCGATCCGCACGACCCGGGTATCGGGCCCGAGCACCCGCCGGAACACATCGAGCTCGGAGCGGCAGAAATTCTGGCAGGCGCGCGCCGCCGCGCAGATCGGGCAGTGGTTCTCGACCAATAACATGCTGCCGTCGCCCGTTTCTTCCGCTTCGGCCATATAGCCTTCCGCCTCGCGCAGCACGGCCAGCGTCGCCACCCGTTGTGCCAGGGGCGCCTGCGGGTCGATCGCCGCCCGGTAGGCTGCTTCGCTGGCCACTTCGCGCGCGTCGATCATCTTGTCGATTGCCGCTTCACCGAACAAGGAGCGCACCTGCGCGATCAGGTCGAGCGTCAGCGCGGCATGGCGGTCGGGGAAGCGCGCATGTCCCAGGTCGGTCAGCTGCCACAGGCGCACCGGACGGCCCACCTTGCCCGGGGTGTCGCGGTAGGCCACCAGTCCCTTGGCCTGCGCCGCTTCCAGCTGCTTGCGTACTGCCATCGAGGTCAGTTTGAGGATCGCCGCCAGACTGTGCGCGGTCTGCGGGCCGCGCGTCTTCAGCAGCTGGAGGGTCTGTTCCGCGGTATTCATGCAAACTCCTTGATTGCCATCGTGGAGCGGCTCCAGCGCCGCATGGCGAGCGCGGCATGGCCGGCCAGGCCGGCCCCGGCGAACAGCACCAGGCGCACGTCGACCAGGGCCAGCACGGCGCCGGCCAGCGCCATCACGATATTGGCGAGGCAGAAGGTCGTGGACAGCAGGCCCATGACGGCGCCGTGGCCGTAACCGGCGAACTGGTCTGCGGCCCAGCCCTGCAGCGTCGCATTATAGAAAGCATGGGGCAGGCCGAACAGGACGATGGCGGCGATGCCGACATCCAGGCTTCCAAGGCCGACGCACAGGATCGCGAGCGCCACGGCCCCCGCCTGGATGCTTGCGCGGTGGCGCGCGTCGAGGGCGCTGGCGCGTCCGGCGAACAGCGCGGCGCAGGTCATCAGTCCGCACATGGCCATGTTGACCCAGGCGATGCCGGCGGCGTCGTAGCTGTCCACCTTCACCAGCCAGAACGGGAAGAATTCATAGAAGGCGGCGACGCCGCAGGCATAGCTGAAGTGGACTGCGAACAGGGTGCGCAGTGGCGGGTGGCGCAGCAGGGTGAAGGCGTGATGGCGGGTGGCGTGGATCCACCAGCCGTGGGTGCCGGCGCCGGCCGATTCCGTCTCCAGGGCGACTCGCGCGAGCAGGGCGCCCAGCAATAATCCGCCGGCGGCGATATAGAAGGGCAGGGCGACGCTGTAGCCTGCGCCCAGCCCGGACAGCAGCGGACCGGCCAGCCATCCCAGGTTGAAGGCGCCGTTCACCCACGACAGCGCATGCTTGCGCAGCGGGCCGTCGAGGCGCTCGGCCAGCAGCGCGCGCAGGATCGCGCCATTGCCCTCCAACAGGCCGGTGACGAAACGGGCGCCGACCAGCAGCGGATAGGACTCGGCCAGCAGAGCATACGCCGTCACCAGATGGCCGCTGGCTGCGCCAAGGGCCGTCAGCAGCAGCATGCGGCGCCGGCCGAGGCTGTCCGACACCGGGCCCAGCACGGCGCTACCCAGCAGCAGGCCGACTGGATTGATCATGAGGGCCAGGCCGAACAGGAGCGTCGGGGGCAGGCCGAGGAAACTGTTCAGGCCGTTCGGCGCGCCGCCGGCGAACAGCGGCGGCAGCAGCGGATAGGCCACCGAGGCGCCGATCGTGGAAAGCAGTGCGAGCAGGCAGGTGCTACCGATCAGCAAACCGTGTTTCATGGGGACCCCTGGGTTGGTATCAGGGCGATGGTATGAAGACTTCGTGAATAAGTAAACAAAATTGTTTATTTATCCTTGGGGCGTACGCCAGCTGTCTCGGCCCTACGCACCGTACCGGCGCATGGTCACAATGATCTGAAGTATCCTGTCCCTGGCAATATGTACGACCGCCACAAGACGGCCCACTCCTTATTCACTCCGTGCCTGGACTTATGGATATCTCAAAATTTATCACCCTGAACATGGAGCAGATCCTGGTCGAATGGGAGGCGTTTGCCACGACTTTGGGCGCCGTTACCGACAAGATGTCCAGCGGTGAGTTGCGCGACCACGCCAAGCAGATCCTGCAGTTCGTGGCCAAGGACATCCAGACGGCGGAATCGACCGGACAAACCCATGAAAAATCGCAGGGACAAGGTCAGCCCGGGCCGGAGGACAGCGCCTCATCGATCCATGGCAAGCTGCGCTATGCCAGCGGATTTACCCTCCTGCAGCTGATCGCCGAATACCGCGCACTGCGTGCCAGCGTCCTCAAGTTATGGCAACAGGACCGTGCCGACGGGGCGCCGGACAGCGCCCAGAACATCATGCGGTTCAACGAGGCGATCGACCAATCCCTGTCCGAAGCCGCGGTGGCCTATTCGTGCAAGGTGAATGAAACCCGTGACCTGTTCCTGGCGATCCTGGGGCACGATTTGCGCAGTCCGCTGGCTGCCGCGGCGACGGCAGGCGTCTACCTGTCCCGACCAGGGGCATTCGACGAGCGCGTGCAGCAGATTGGCGTGCGCGTCAAGCGCAGCGCTGCGACAATGAATGCCATGGTCAACGACCTGCTGGGACTGGCGCGCACGCAATTAGGCGATGGGATACCGGTCGAACGCCGGGAGTGCGACCTCCTCGAGATCTGCCAATGGGCGATCGACGACGCCAATGCCGCACACCCGCGCGCCCGTTTCGAACTCCATGCCACGGGCGAACTGATCGGGTCCTTCGACGGTGCGCGGCTGCAGCAGCTGTTCACCAACCTGGCCAACAATGCGGCCCAGTACGGCACTCCGGGGGAGCCGGTCCGGCTCGATCTGGTGGGCGAACCCGGCCGTGTGCTGCTGAAGGTACATAATCACGGACCGCGGATTCCCGCAGGAGCCTTGCCAAAAATGTTCAGTTCACTCGTGCAATTACCTGAACAAGAAGGAGACCGGCGGCCAAGAAGCAGCCTCGGCCTCGGGCTATTCATCTCGAAACAGATCGCCGAGGCGCATGGCGGCGATATCCATGTCGTGTCCGATGAGGCGAATGGCACCCTGTTTACGGTAGAGCTGCCCCGGGAACAAGTCCTGGCCAAGGGCGGCATTGCGCCAGCCGCTCTCCCAAAAGGCTTCTGAGCTTTTCCTCAAAGTACTGTCCCAAAATAAAGTTCATCAATATTTCCGTGTCTACACTCGATATTTGGAGCGTGGCGCATGGGGTAGCGATGAGCGACAACAGCAGGCAGCAGTGGCGCGGGCCTTACCTGGACGCCGCCCACCTGTTCGTACCGGTCCAGCTGCGGCAGGAGGCGGCCGTGCTTGCGCGCGCCGAGAATGTCGTCAACGCGGCGCTGATGGCGGCGATCGCAGGGCCGGGTTACGCGCTGGCCTACTGGCTGCCTGGCCTGGAGCTGGCGGCCTTCGAGATCCTGGCCTGCTGCTTCATCATGCTGCTGGCGCCGCCCCTGCTGCGCCTGAGCGGCAGCATCGTGGCCGCGCGCGACCTGTTCCTGTGTGCGCTGTTCTTCAACTTCACCTGGCTGACCTGGCACCTCGGCGGGATCCGCGCTCCCACGGCCAGCTGGCTGGTGACGGCGCCAGTGCTCGCGATGTTCCTGGGCGGCGTGGCCAGCGGCGTGTTCTGGCTCGCGATGAGCTGCGCCGCCGTCGGCGCCATCTGGACCTGTTTGCCCGCCCGCTGCCGCCCGCCGAGGTCGCGGCCCTGCTCGCGCGCCAGTTCGAGGCAGCGCCCCTCGTGCCCGCATAAAGCCATTTGCCATCAGAACCCGGAGGATGCCATGCGCATTGAAACGCTCCCTGAATTGATCCCGGCAGCGCCCCGTGACACCGGCCTGGATGCGGCCCCGCCCGACCTGCCCGCGCTCGCCGCCTCGGGCGCGCTGGGCGGCAGCGTCGCCCTGTACCGGCAGCCGCGCGGTCCCGACCTGCTGCGCCGTTCCGGCGCGCTGGAAGAGTGGTGCCAGCTACGCATGCGCCACGGCGTCTGGCCCTATGCCCGCAAGCTCGACGGCCCGCCTGCGGCAATGGCCACAGTTGAGGGCGACGGCCTCCTGCCTTCGCGTGGCATCAATTTCGCGTCGCAGGATTACCTGTCGCTGGCCTCGCACCCGGCAGTCCAGGAAGCCGCCATGCGCGCGCTGGCCGAGTGCGGCCCGCATAGCGCAGGCTCGGCGATCCTGCTTGGGAACAGCCGCCATACCTGCGCCCTCGAGCGCGCGCTCGGCGAGCTGCTGCACTGCGAGCACACCGTGCTGTTCCCGACCGGCTGGGGAGCCGCATTCGGCGCCATCACGGCGCTGGTGCACAGCGCCGATCATGTCCTGATCGACTCGCTGGCGCACGCCTCGCTGCGCCAGGGGGCGGCGGCGGCCACGCGCAATGTCGCGGCCTTCCGCCACCTCGACTGCGACCACGTGCGCGAACTGCTGGCCGGCATTCGCGCCATCGACACGGGCGGCGCCATCCTGGTGGTCACCGAGGGCCTGTTCAGCATGGATGCGGACAGCCCCGACCTGCCGCTGATGCAATACCTGTGCCGCGAATACGGCGCCACGCTGCTGGTGGATGTCGCACATGACCTCGGGGCGATGGGGCCTGGCGGCGGCGGCATCATCGCCGCCCAGGGCATGCTGGGCAAGATCGACCTCGTGATGGGCGCCTTTTCCAAGACCTTCGCTTCCAACGGCGGCTTTGTCGCCTGCGCCCAGCAGAGCGTGCGGCGCCAGCTGCAACTGTTCGCGGGAACCCACATGTTCTCGAATGCGCTGTCGCCGGTGCAGGCGGCCACGGTGCTGGAATGCCTGCGCATCGCCGGCAGCCTGGAGGGCGACGGCCTGCGCGCCGCCGTGCTGCGCAATGCGGTAGAGCTGCGCGCGCTGCTGGCCGGCGAGGGCTTGAAGTGCATCGGCGACCCGTCGCCGATCGTCCCGGTCTGGACCGGCCTTGAATCGGCCACCCGCATCGCCGGCATGCTGCTGGCGCGCGAGCAGGTGTTCGTCAACCCGATGGAATGCCCCGGCGTGCCGCTGGGCGCGGCGCGCCTGCGGCTGCAGCTGATGGCCCAGCACACGCCGGGCCAGATCCGGCGCGCGGCCCGGCTGCTGGTGTCGGCGGTGCAGCGTGCCAACATGGCGCCGCGCCCGGTGCTGCGGCAGACGGCGCCGGCCTGAGGCCCGGGGCAGGGCGCCAAAAGAAGGGGAAGGGCGTCGCGCCCGCAACGGGCATGGAGCGCGCCGGTGGCGGCGGGGTAAAATAGCTTCTTTACCTTTTAAGCATCTTCGCCATGACCGTCCGCACCCGCTTTGCTCCCAGCCCGACCGGCTTCCTCCACCTGGGCGGCGCCCGTACCGCGCTGTATTCCTGGGCCTATGCCCGCCATTTCGGCGGCACCTTCATCCTGCGTATCGAAGACACCGACCTGGAACGCTCGACCCCGGAAGCCGTGCAGGCGATCCTTGACGGCATGGAATGGCTCGGCCTGTCGCACGACGAAGGCCCGTTCTACCAGATGCAGCGCATGGACCGCTACCGCGAGGTCGTCAAGACCATGCTGGAGCAGGGCAGCGCCTATCTGTGCTACTGCTCGCCGATTGAGGTCGAAGCGATGCGCGAGCGCATGCGCGCTCTAGGGGAAAAGCCGCGCTACGACGGCACCTGGCGCCCGGAGCCGGGCAAGACCCTGCCGAGCGTGACGGAGGGCGTCACGCCGGTGGTGCGCTTCAAGAACCCGCTGGACGGCGAAGTCACCTGGGTCGACGTGGTCAAGGGCAGCATCACCATCGCCAACAAGGAACTCGACGACCTGGTCATCGCGCGTCCGGACGGCACCCCGACCTATAACTTCTGTGTCGCGGTCGACGACTGGGACATGAAGATCACCCACGTGCTGCGCGGCGACGACCACGTGAACAACACGCCGCGCCAGATCAACATCCTGCGTGCCCTGGGCGCCGAGCTGCCGCAGTATGGTCACCTGCCGATGATCCTGGGCGCCGACGGCCAGAAGCTCTCGAAGCGCCATGGCGCGGTGAGCGTGATGGAATACCCGGCCCAGGGCTACCTGCCGGAGGCGATGCTGAACTACCTGGCGCGCCTGGGCTGGAGCCATGGCGACGACGAGATCTTCTCGATGGAGCAGTTCAAGCAATGGTTCAACCTGGAGCACCTGACGGCGTCGGCGGCCCAGTTCAACCCGGAGAAGCTGGCCTGGCTGAACAACCACTACATCAAGCTGGCCGACAACGAGCGCCTGGCCGGCCTGGTGCGCCCGGTGCTGGAACGCGAAGGCGCGCGCTTCGAGGATGCGCCGGCGCTGCCTGGCGTGCTGGCCCTGGTAAAGGACCGCGTCCACACCATCAATGAACTGGCGGATGCATCGATGCTGTTCTACCGCGAGCCGAAGCCGGATGCGGCCCTGCTGGAGCAGCACCTGACCGACGCAGTCCGCCCGGCGCTGGCCGCGTTCGCCGAACGCTGCAAGGACGTCGAGTGGACCAAGGCGGCGCTGGCCGCCATGCTCAAGGAAGTGCTGGGCGCCCATGGGCTGAAGATGCCGCAGATCGCCATGCCGCTGCGCCTGGTCGTCACCGGGCAGCTGCAGACCCCTGCCATCGATGCCGTGCTGGAGCTGTTCGGGCGCGATGTGGTCATGGCGCGCGTGGCGAAGTTTTTGTAAGTGAAATCGGTATTTGCGTAATGCAAGAACCCCCGCTATAATGCTCGCACTTCAGCACTGCGGGGGTATAGCTCAGCTGGGAGAGCGCTTGCATGGCATGCAAGAGGTCAGCGGTTCGATCCCGCTTACCTCCACCACTTCTGAAGTGCGGTACGCAGTAAAGTAGTCGTAAGAGAGAGTAGTAAATAGCAGTACGGTAGTTCCAGGTCCCCATCGTCTAGAGGCCTAGGACATCACCCTTTCACGGTGAGTACCGGGGTTCGAATCCCCGTGGGGACGCCAGGTTCTGGCAGCGTGCAACCAGCGGCGCGCATTGGTAGAAGCAGTTGCAGTATGGTAGAATGTTGTTCCCTTGGGGGGTATAGCTCAGCTGGGAGAGCGCTTGCATGGCATGCAAGAGGTCAGCGGTTCGATCCCGCTTACCTCCACCAAGTTGCAGAATAATGTAGTGGCAGTCCAGGGTCCCCATCGTCTAGAGGCCTAGGACATCACCCTTTCACGGTGAGTACCGGGGTTCGAATCCCCGTGGGGACGCCAAGAATTTGGCAGTAAGCCAGCGCGGAATGCCAGCGCGGCGCGTAACGAATCGTAGTAAAAGCAGCAGGAACAGTTTTAGGTCCCCATCGTCTAGAGGCCTAGGACATCACCCTTTCACGGTGAGTACCGGGGTTCGAATCCCCGTGGGGACGCCAGTTAAGACCGGAGCAGACCAACGTGCATGCGCGTATAGGTGCTCCGGTTTTTCATTTTGCGCGGCCGTTCGTGCAGCGCTGAACATTCTTCCACTCCCAGTCTTGCGTCTGCGGTTTGCCGTTTGCCGTTTGCCTTTCGCGTTTTCTGCCATCGTCTTTTGTCTTAACCCGCCGTCCCAGCCTTTTTGCTTGCCGTTTTTCGTCCTCGGTCCGCGTTTTTCTCCTTCCGCCGTTTTTACCCGGGTTCCGCAGCCTGCAGGCCGCCGGTCTTCCCGCTCCATTTTTTTTGCCGGAGCCCTGGCGGGCACACGTTCAGGCCCGGCCTGCGATTATTCGTCGGCAGTACGATGCCGGCTGGCAGGCTAAAGCGTCACCACAGCCTGCCAGTCCTGGCTCATCGATGGGGCCTGGCCCCAGGTGGCGCCGTCACCATCCCATGGGGCCGAGGCCTCCCAATGGCATACCGAACGGGAAGCCGGCCATGCGTGCTGCCTGCAGGGCCGCGAATCCCGCAGGATAGCGCCCGCCGTCGCCGATGCCGCCTGCCAGGACGCCGGGCGCCATGCCGTAGCTGGCAACCGGCAGTTGCCAGTTCGCGAGCTGCTGCCCCGGCAGCGGCGACAGGCCGAATGCCACCAGCGCATCCGGCATGCCGTAGCCGGTCTTCGACGGGTCGCACTTGCAAATGGCTGGGAAAGTCCTCCGGCACGACGCGGCGGTGCGGTGCTCGTCCGCAGGGCGCGGATAAACTTTTTGGCAGGAAAAGTCGCTAGTGAAATCAGTTAAAATACCGGGCTTCCCAGCGTCCACCTGCCTCCCGCATGAGCCTGCCTGCATTGCCAAACCATCCCACCCCGCCAGTCACGCTCGCGCTCTTCTGCAAAGTCGTCGACAACTTTGGCGATATCGGCATCTGCTGGCGCCTGGCGCGCCAGCTGGCGCATGAGCACCGTGTGCGCGTGACGCTGTGGGTCGACGACCTGCACAGCTTCCGCCGCATCTGTCCACCCGTCGACGTCGATGCAGCCGAACAGGAAGTGGCCGGCGTGCTGGTGCGCCACTGGCTTGGCCAGGAGGGAGAGTTCGCCCCGGCCGAGGTGGCCGACATCGTCATCGAATTCTTCGCCGTCGACCTTCCGCCAGGCTATGTTGCGGCCATGGCGCAGCGCAGCCCGCGGCCGGTGTGGTTCAACCTCGAGGGCTTGACCGCCGAAGAGTGGGTGGAGGGCTGCCACCGCCTGCCGTCGATGCATCCGCGCCTGAAGCTGACCAAGCATTTCTTCTTCCCCGGATTTACCCCGAAGACTGGCGGCCTGCTGCACGAAGCCAGGCTGGACGAGGAACGCATCGCCTTCCAGGGCGACCGTGAGGCGGTGGCGCGCTTCCTCTCGGGCTTCGGCCTTACCCCGCCCGAGCTGGAGGCGCTGAAGGTGTCGCTGTTCTGTTATCCGCATGCTCCGGTTGCCGAATTGCTGCAGGCTTGGTCGGCGGGGCAGGGGCCGGTCACTTGCCTGGTGCCGGAAGGCGTGGCCGCCGCGGCGGTCGGCGCTTTTATGGGTGCCGAAGCGCGCGCGGGCAGCGTCGCAACGCACGGTGCGTTGACAGTGCGCGTGTTGCCCTTCGTGCCGCAGCAGGACTACGACCGCCTGCTGTGGGCCTGCGACCTGAACTTCGTGCGTGGCGAAGATTCCTTCGTACGCGCGCAGTGGGCCGGCCGGCCTTTCATCTGGCACATTTATCCGCAGGACGACAAGCTGCACCACAAGAAACTGCGTGCTTTCCTGGAGCGCTATGCCGCACCGGAGGCGCTGGCCGCCTTTTCGCTGGGCTGGAATGGTGCAAGCGATATTGGGCCGATGCCGGTGGCGTGGCAGGACTTGCAAGCCGCGCTGCCGCAACTTGTCATTCGAGCAGGAGAATGGCGCCGGCAAGTGCTGGCGCATGGTGATTTGACGACGAACCTGCTGGAATTTGCCCGGACGTTGAGGTTGGGCGGGGAAAATCCGGTATAATGCGCGGTTAGTCTGTAACGAATATCACACGATCAAACGTAGCCTCCAAGCTGCTTCGCTCCTTGGCCACCGCTGATTTAATGCAACTTACTTTTTACGCAAAACTACTATGAAACCCGCTAAAGAAATTCGTGTTGGCAACATCATTATGGTCGAGGACAAGCCGTTCATCGTGCTGCGTTCGGACGTGAACGGTTCGAGCCGCACGGGCTTCACGTACAAGTGGAAGATGAAGAATCTCCTGACCAACGCGCCACTGGAAAACGTATTCCGCGGCGACGACAAGTTCGACGTGGTCGTGCTGGACAAGAAGCCGGTGACCTATTCGTACTTCGCCGATCCGCTGTATGTGTTCATGGACGCCGACTACGAACAGTTCGAAATCGAAGAAGAGAACCTGGGCGACGCGCTGCACTACCTGAAAGACGGCATGGAATGCGAAGCCGTGTTCTATGACGGCAAGGCCATCTCGGTCGAACTGCCGACCACCATCGCGCGCCAGGTCATCTACTCGGAGCCTGCAGTCAAGGGCAACACTTCGGGCAACGTCCTGAAGGAAGCCAAGATCGAGAACGCCATCGAAGCCCACCAGCACATCGTCATGGTGCCGCTGTTCGTGAGCCAGGATGACGTCATCGAGATCGACACCCGCACCAACGAATACAAGCGCGTCGTCCGCAACTAAGCTGACCGCCCTGTAAAGAAAGCGCTGCCCCCGGGCAGCGTTTTTTTTCGCCTGTACGGGCTGGCCTGGCGTCCGCACGCCCCTGCGCTGATATTCTATTGCTTTCAATAACAACAGGAGACGCGATGGACCGCAGGGATTTCGTACGACTCGGCATGGCAGCGGGCGCCGTTACCGGCGCCACCACCAGCTCCGCCGGCATCGCCGCCGGCGCGCAGGCGAAGGCGGGCGAGCGGGACGCCATCCTTGATCTTGGCGTGCGCGAGCAGCAGGACGCCATGGCGTCCGGCAAGCTCACGTCGAAGGCGCTGGTATCGCGCTACCTCGCGCGCATCGCCGCCGTCGACAAGGCCGGCCCGCGGCTGAATGCCGTCATCGAAACCAATCCCGACGCCCTTGCCATCGCAGCCGGGATGGACCGCGAGCGCGCCGCCGGAAAACTGCGCGGGCCGCTGCACGGGATCCCCGTCCTGCTGAAGGACAATATTGCGACCGGCGACCGGATGAGCACCAGTGCCGGTTCGCTCGCGCTCGACGGCGTGCGCGCCACCAAGGACGCGCACATTGCCGCGCTGCTGCGCACTGCCGGCGCGGTCATCATCGGCAAGACCAATTTGTCCGAATGGGCCAATATGCGCTCGACCAAGTCGGTCAGCGGCTGGAGCGGACGCGGCGGCCAGACCCGTAACCCGTACGCGCTCGACCGCAACACCAGCGGTTCCAGTTCCGGTTCCGGCGCCGCGGCCGCGGCCGGCCTGGCGACGCTGACGGTCGGCACAGAAACCGACGGGTCGATCGTGTCGCCTTCTTCTTCGTGCGGCATCGTCGGCTTCAAGCCGACCCTTGGCTTGCTCAGCCGCAGCGGCATCATCCCGATCGCCCACTCGCAGGACACGGCCGGCCCGATGACGCGCAGCGTCACCGATGCGGCCCTGATGCTGGCGGCGATGGCGGGGCCTGACGCGGCTGATCCGGCGACCCAGGACAGCAAAAACCGCATCGGCGACTACGCTGCAGCGCTGCGCAAGGACGGACTGAAAGGCAGGCGCATCGGAGTTGCCCGGAACTTCTTTGGCAGCAACGACGCGGTCGATGCGATCATCGAGAAAGAACTGGCGGTTCTGCGCGCGCAGGGCGCGCTGCTGGTGGACGTGAAACTGCCGAATACCGACAAATATGGCGACAGCGAACTGGAAGTGCTGCTCTACGAGTTCAAGCCCGGGCTGGCCGCCTGGCTGAAGGACTACGCGCCGCATGCGCCGGTCAAGAACATGGCGGACGTGATCGCGTTCAACGAAAAGAACGCCGCGCGCGAGATGCCGCATTTCAAACAGGAGCACCTGGTCGCATCGCAAGCAAAGCCGGGACTCGATGCGCGCGAATACCGCGAAGCGCTCGCCAACGACCTGCGCTATGCGCGCGATGAAGGGATCGACCAGGTGATGAAGGAGCACCGGCTGGATGCGCTGGTGGCGCCCACCGGCGGTCCGGCCTGGCTCACCGACTACATCAACGGCGACCATTACGGCGGCAGTTTCTCGACGCCGGCCGCGGTGGCGGGCTATCCCCATATCACGGTGCCGGCCGGGTTCACGCGTGGTTTGCCGGTCGGGATCAGTTTCGTAGGCGGCGCCTGGAGCGAGGCAGCGCTGATCGGCATGGCTTATGCCTACGAGCAGGCCTCTCAGCGGCGCCGTGCGCCCGTCTTCCCGGCCAGTATCAACGCGAGGCTGTAAGCCTGCGGCCGGCCTGGCCGCGCGCTAGCGGCCGGCGCCCTGTTTCGCCTTGGTGAACACCGGGCCCCACAGCGGGTGGCCATGTTCGCCCGGGGCAAGGTCGAAGGAGGGATCGATGCGCAGCGCGCGCTCGAAGGCCTGGCGGCAGGGCGCCGGGCGGGCAGTGACGCAATAGCTGAAGGCGGTGTACTTGAGCGCGCTGACGCGGTTGCGCACGGAGCCGCCGTTCATGTCGCCCGAGTTCAGGCGCTTGATGGCGGCGTTGTATTCGCCATCGTGGTACAGGGCGATTCCTTCGCGCAGCGCATTGTCGTCGCGGTCGGGCGCCGGCCGTTCCGCCCGCGGCGCTGGACGGTCGGGACGCTCGTTACGATCGGCGCGGTCGGCACGGTCGCTGCGGGCGCGCGAGCGTTCGTCCACGCGAGGGTGCGAGCGGCTCGAATCGCGTCCGCCCATCAGCGAATTCAGTTCCGCGCATCCGCCCAGCGCCAGAAGGGCCAGCAGTGCGCAGGCGCGCAGGCCCGCTTTCGGGACCTGCAAAGTCGCTCCGATGTTCACTCGGTATCCTCCTCGGTAAAGTCCAGTTCGATGACGGACGAGCCGCCCTTGACCGCATTCACCGTCACGAGGTGCTCGCGGAAGTTCGGGTTGGCGATGCGGATGGTGTGCTGGCCCGGCGCCAGGTGGAGGCGCTTGAGCGGCGGGCTGACACCGATGTGGGCACCGTTGACCTCGATCGATCCCCAGGGCTTGATCAGCAGCTTGTAGGTGCCGCCCGCTGCGGCAGCCGCCGCCTGGCGCTGGCGCGCGGCCTGGGTATCCGGCGGCAGCGTGACGATGGCGGGTGGTGGTGCAGTGGGTGGCTGAACCTGTCCCGGCTCGAGCGGCAAGGGCAAGCTTGCATCGGGAAGGGGCGTGGAGCCCGGCGCAGCTCCGACGGCCGCGGGGGCGGGCGCCGGCGGGATGGGTGTGGCAGGGGCTACCTGCACAGGGGCTTCGTCGGCCGGCAAGGCCAGGTTTACCGTATCGCGCGAATCGGCCTGGTGCAACAGGGCAAACAGGGCGCCGAGCGCAGCGAGCAGGACGGTTGCCGCGGCGACCAGCATCAGCCAGCGCTGCAAGCGTCCGCGCTCGGTGGCCGCGGCGGGCTTCTCAGGGAACGCGGGTTCCGGCTCGGCGGTGGCGGCCACGACCGGCTTGGCCGATGCTGCCTGAAAGGCCTCGAACGACTGCCCCGGCACGGCGGGGCCGAGCGGGACGATGCCGAGCAGGTTGCGCAGCTGTTCGATGGTCTGGGGGCGCTGCTGCGGATCGGGCGACAGGCAGCGGTCGACGGCGGCCAGGAAGCTGTCGCCATACTCGCCCGGCGCGCGTCCCAGCAGCGGTGCCGCTGGCGGGTTTTCCCGGCTGATGGCGTAGTGGACGACGGCTGCGAGGTCGTGCATGTCACCGGCTTCCGACCAGGGCGCGTCGCTCTCCGGCACCGGCAGCAGCATCGGGTCCCCGGAGTCGAGGATCAGCACGGTGTCGGGACTGATGGGGCGGTGCGGCATCTGCATTGCGTACTGCAGTTCGACCGATTGCAGGACCTGGCGGAAGACGCGCCGGCACCAGACCTCGTTAACGAGTTCCTGGTTGAACTCGACGACCTCGCGCACGGTCCGGCCTTCGGTCTGCTGTTGCTTGGTTACTGGTGTGCTCGTCATCATGGCATGTGACCTTGCCCTGACGCGGAACGAATCTGTGTCCTGGCTCGGTATTTGTATTTTGACAAATCATGCCAGATTTGACCCGCCCATGCTGCTGCTGAGCCAACCGTGCGGAGCTGTTACAACTCCGTTACAACTTCGGTTAAACACGGCGGCAAATGCGCGGGCCTGCCGCGCAGCCAGGCCTTGCTCAGACGTCGAGGAAGCGCATCTTGAAATAGCGCCCCTTGATGACGCCGAATTCGGGCCCGGGCGCGCCGCGGTCGTTCAGTTTCGCGATGGCGGCGTGCGCCATGTGGCGGTCGAGTGCGACATAGCTGTTGAACTCGGTCACGTTGATCTTGCCGACCTGTTCCTTGGTCAGGCCGGCGTCGCCGGTCAGTGCGCCGAGGATGTCGCCCGGACGCAGCTTGGCCTTCTTCCCGCCCAAAATGCACAGCGTGACCATCGGCGCCGGCGCAGCCGCTTCCAGGTGCTCGCCCAGCTCCTCGAGCTTGTGCCATTCGACGCTGACGCCCTGGTATTCCTCGACCAGGCGCACCCATTTCTTTTCGTTCGGCGCGGCCAGGGTCAGCGCCAGGCCGGACTCGCCGGCGCGCCCGGTGCGGCCAATGCGGTGCACGTGGACTTCCGGGTCTTTCGAGACGTCGGCATTGATCACGACATCGAGGTTGGCGATGTCGAGGCCGCGCGCGGCGACGTCGGTCGCCACCAGCACCGAGCAGCTGCGGTTGGCGAACAGCACCAGGATCTCGTCGCGCTCCTGTTGTTCCAGCTCGCCGTACAGCGCCAGCGCGGAGAAGCCCTGGGCGCGCAGGGTCTCGGCCAGCTCGCGGCAATGGATCTTGGTATTGCAGAAGGCGAGGGTGGACACCGGCTGGTAATGCTTGAGCAGGCGCGCGACGGCTTCGTCGCGGCCTTCGAAGCCGACCTCGTAGAAGCGCTGCTCGATCTGGGCGGCGCTGTGCAGGCTTTCGACGGCCACTTCGAGCGGATCGTTCAGGAACTTGGCGGTGGCGTAGCGGATGTCGTCCGGATAGGTCGCCGAGAACAGCAGCGTCTGGCGGCGTTCCGGGCAGGCGCTGACGATGCCGGCGATCTCGTCGTAGAAGCCCATGTCGGTCATGCGGTCGGCTTCGTCGAGCACCAGGGTCTGCACCTTGGACAGGTCGAGCGTGGCGCGGCCCAGGTGGTCGCGGATGCGGCCCGGCGTGCCGACCACGATATGGGCGCCGTGCTCGAGCGACGCGATCTGCGGACGCATGGCGACGCCGCCGGTCAGGGTCAGGATCTTGACGTTGCCGACGCCGCGCGCCAGGCGGCGCAGTTCATTGGCCACCTGGTCGGCCAGTTCGCGCGTCGGGCACATCACCAGTCCCTGGATGGCGAACCAGGCGGGATTGAGCTTGTGCAGCAGGCCGATGCCGAAGGCCGCGGTCTTGCCGCTGCCGGTCTTGGCCTGGGCGATCAGGTCGCGCCCTTCGAGCACCGGCGGCAGGCATTCGGCCTGGATCGGCGTCATCCCGTGGTAGCCCAGGGTGGCGAGGTTGGCGAGGAAGCGCGGCGCGAGCGGCAGCGAAGTAAACGGTTGGCTTTGCATGGTAGTCCGAGGATAGGTCGAGGGTAGACCGATGAGCGGACTACCGGGAGGCCGGCGCCCATACCGGCAAGCCGGTCAGGTCAAGATTGTCGTCACGGCGCCAGGCAGGCAGGCCGGAGGTGTCGGTGTCTTCCAGCAGGCCGAGTAAATCCAGCTGTTCCTGCTTCAGGGAGACGCGGCGCGGCCGGGGAGTGGCACGCTGCTGTTCGACAACGGGTGCAGGCGGGTCGACCGGCTCGAAGCCGGGCAAATCGATCGTCGCGTTGTCTTTCTTGTCTCTCATCGGCTTGTGCTGCGCTGCCTTTGTTGCCGCAGAAAACAAAAGCCCGGCTGCAAGAGTCGGGCTTCTGTAGATATTTGGTTGCGGGGACAGGATTTGAACCTGTGACCTTCGGGTTATGAGCCCGACGAGCTGCCAGACTGCTCCACCCCGCGGAACAGATTATAGCGGGGTTTGGACTCTCGCGCAAACTTTGCTTTTCCAGGGTTTGCCAGTCCCGTTTTTCTCCGGGCCTGCAACAGGCTGAAATAGCCGGGTCGGCTAGCCGGCGGCGCGCAGACGCCATAGCGAGGTGACTTCGCGCGAACGCGCCGCGTGCAGCGGATCGTCCGGGTCGCTCGCCTTCGCGTGGGTCGGGCGGATGTCATGGCGGGCCACGACTTCCAGCCCGGCGCCGGCTATCCAGCCAAGCAGCTGTTCGCGCGAACGCAGCCCGAGGTGCTCGGCCAGGTCCGACAGGACCAGCCAGCCTTCGCCGCCAGGTTCCAGGTGTTCCGCCAGGCCGCCCAGGAAGCCCTTGAGCATGCGGCTGTCCGGATCGTAGATCGCGTATTCAATGGCCGAACTGGGTTTGCCGGGCAGCCAGGGCGGATTGCAGACCACCAGCGGGGCACGACCCTCCGGGAACAGGTCGGCCTCATGGACCTCGACCTGGCTTGATAAGCCGAGGCGCGCGATATTCTCGCGCGCACACCCCAGGGCGCGCGCATCCATGTCGGTGGCCACGACGCGCTGCACGCCGCGGCGGGCCAGCACCGCCGACAGCACGCCGGTGCCGGCGCCGATGTCGAAGGCGAGCTTTGTCCCGTGGGGGGGAAGCGGGGCTTGCGCCACCAGCTCGACGTATTCGCCGCGCACTGGCGAGAACACGCCGTACCAAGGGTGGATGCTGGCATCCAGTGCAGGAATGCGCACGCCCTTGCGGCGCCACTCGTGGGCGCCGATCAGGCCAAGTAGTTCGCGCAGCGAGGCGACATAAGCTTCGCCTGCCGGCCCGTAGGCTTCATTGCAGGCATCGATCACGCCTGGTGCGCGGCGCAGCGGGATCGTGTGGCCGGCGTCGAAGGGAATCAGGAGCATGGCCAGGGTGCGGGCGCGCTGCAGCTGCTGCAGGCGGTGGCGGTGGAACAACTCGGTCGGCGTGGCCGCGGCCTTGCCCGGCTTCGGGCGCTTCGCGCGTTCGCTCTTGTGGTCGATCCGGCGCACCAGGGCATTGAGCAGCTGGCGCGCATTCTGGAAGTCGCCGCGCCAGAGCAGGGCGGTGCCATCCAGCGCCAGCCGGTAGGCCGTGTCGGCGTTCATGGTGTCGTCGGCAGCGACGACTTTTTTCGGCGCCGGCCAGCCGCTTTCGGAACGCCAGCGCGCCGAGTGCTCGGTGCCGCCCTCAAGCCATGTGATCTGGTTCATCGACGACCCATTAATGATGGTGGTGCCAGTTGCCGTCGCTTGATTCGATATAGGACTTCACCGTGTCCGGGTTGCCGGTGGCATGGCGCTTGACTTCGCCGCAGGCGCAGATGCCCTGGTAAGGCTGGATGTGCGAGCAGGCCGAGACCTTTTGCAGGAAGACCTTGACGGGTTTGGTGCACTTGGCGCACTTGAAAGTCAGGATACGTGCTGGCTTCATATTTGTTCGATCGTAAGTTTCAGGAAGAGCGGCATTCTACACCCGCCTGCAGGCCGGCCTGTCATGCGACCACGACCGCGCTGCTGCCTCCGCCAGCCGGCCGCACCAGCACCTTGGTGGCGATCCGCTCGGTCATTTCCTGCACGTGCGAGATCACGCCGACCTTGCGGCCCAGCGACTGCAGCGCGTCGAGGGCATCCATGGCGACGCCCAGGGTTTCGGTATCCAGGCTGCCGAAGCCTTCGTCGATGAACAGCGATTCGACCCGCACCCGGTTCGAGGACAGCGAGGCCAGGCCCAGGGCCAGCGCCAGCGACACCAGGAAGGATTCGCCGCCGGACAGGGAATTGACCGAGCGTACTTCGCCGCCCATGTCCTGGTCGCGCACCATCAGTGCCAGCGAGGGGGCGCCGGCGTGGGTGACGCGTTCGAGGCGGTAACGCCGCGCCAGTTGCCCGAGGTGGGCGTTGGCATAGCCGAGCAGCACGTCGAGCGTGAATTGCTGGGCGTAGTTGCGGAACTTCTTGCCGTCGCTCGAGCCGATCAGCTCGGCCAGCTTGCCCCAGCGCTGCTCCTGCGCCTGCTGGCGTTCGATCTCGTCCAGCATGGCTTGCGCCTGCAGGCGCCGGGCGTCGTCCTGCACCGATTTCATGCGCAGCTCGGTGGCCAGGTCGTGGGCGGCGCGGCGTTCGGCCGTGAGCGCTTCGACGGCGGCAGCCACCGTATCGGCTGACAGGCCGCTTTCCGGCAAGCCTTCGCGGTGCAGCGCGCGCTGGGCGCGGCGTTCGGCCAGCACGGCGGTCGCGCTGCCCACTTGCGCGTCCACGGCGCCCAGCGCAGCGCGTTCCTGCGCCAGCCAGGTGCCGCCCACGAGCAGCAGCCTGCCGAGCTCCGCGGCGTCCTCGACGGGAGCCAGGCCCAGGCCAAAGTGGTTACGGCGGTAGTCTTCCAGCCAGTCGGCCAGGGCGGTCGCGGCCCGCACACCGGCGCTGTCGAGTGCGGCGATGTGCTCGTTCAGCTGGACCAGTGCGGTGCGGGCGCTGGCCTCGCGCTGGGCCGTTTCGGCGGCGATCGCCTGGCGCGCGGCATGGTGGTTGCGCGCAGCGGCAAGCGCGGCGACCAGTTCACGCTCGACCTCGGCCACCGGCCGGCCCTCCCACAGGGCGAGGCGCTGCGCACGCTTGTCTTTTAGTTCGGTGTCGATGCGGTTGAACTCGGCGGCGACCCCCGCGCCGTGGCGGTCGGCCTGGGCGATTCGTTCCAGGGCGCCGGCGGCTTCGGCTTCCATTGTTGCGGCCGAGGCGGTGCTGCGGGTATGCAGCACGGTCTGCTCCTGCCATTGCGCGGCTTCCTGGCCGCGGTCGACACGCCAGGTGGCCGGGCTGCGCCTCCATGCGTCCTGCCAGCCGTCGCCGGAGGCGCCGGACAGCACCGGGTCGAGTTCGGCCAGCACGGTTGCCAGTTGGGCGGCGAGCGCTTCTTGTTGCACCGACATGGCACGCAGCTCAAGATGCAGGCGGGCGCCGGCCTCGCGCGCGCTGTCTGCAGCCTGGCGCAGGCGTGCCTGCTCCAGCTGGGCTTTGTCATAGGCGGCCTGGGCGGCATCGCGTGCTTGCGCCGCGCGGCGCAGGCCGGCCGCGCGCGCGTCGAGTCCAGCCAGTGCGCTGCGCAGGGCATCGCGTGACTCGGCAAACCACGCCATGCGCAGCTCATTGAATAAGTCAGCCCTGGACATGTCGGAGGCCGGGGCTTCGGCAGCCAGCGGCTGCGCATTCCACTCCGCTTCGAGTTCGCCGACCAGCTTGCCAAGGGTCGTGCGTTCGCGCTCCAGGGTGCCGAGACGTTCGCCGGCAGCCGCCAGCGTGGCGGTCTGGGTGGCCTGCACGGCTTCGTTGTCGCGCACGCGCTTGCGGCAGTCGAGGACTTCGCCGCGCAGGTTGGCCAGCATTGTGCGCAGCATGTCTTCGCGGCCATTGTCGCGATAGGGATGTTGGTGCGAACCGCAGACCGGGCAGGGGGTGTCGTCGTCGAGCGTGGCGCGTAGTTCTTCCACGCTCGATGCGCAGGCGAGTTCGGCCGCGCCCAGCGATTTCTCGGCCTGGTGCATCGCTGCCAGCAGGGCCGGCGCGGCAGTGCGCGCCTCGTCCAGAAGACGGCTGGCGCCGGCGCGCGCCGTGTCGACACGGTCCAGCTCGGCGGCGGCCTGGAGCAATTCCTGCCGCGTCGTGACGAGTGCGGTCCAGGCCTTTTCGCCGGCAGCAAGACGCTCGCGGCGCGCATCGAGCGCCTGGCGCTCGTCGTCCAGCGCCTGCGGATCGCTCGATTCGAGCGCCCCCATCGCGTCGCGGCGGGCGGCATCGAGCGTGCCCAGGCGGCTGGTAGCTTCGCCGAGTGCCAGCGTGGCGGCCTGCTCGTGCTGAGCGGCTTCGTGGGCCTGGCGGCTCGCGTTGGCCAGCGCCGATGCCGCGGCGGCTTCCGCCGACACCGACTGCGCGGCCTGGGCCAGCAGCTTGTCCCAGCGCGGCCACTGCACCGCCATCGGCTCCAGCCGCGCATGGGTCGACAGCCATGCCGCCGCGGTATCGCGCCCCTTGCGCGCGTTGTCGTGTTCCGCCGATTTTGCCGCGTGGGCCGCACGTGCCTGGCGCGCCTCGTTGCGCGCGGCTTCCAGCGCGCTTGCTGCCTGTCCGTGCGAGGGGGCCAGCGCCGCGATGGCGGCGTCCAGCGCCTTGGCGCCGTCGAGTTGCGGCGCCGCGGCGCGCAGGGCGTTGTCGGCGGCATCGACCCCGGCCAGCGCGGCATCGACGTCGAGTACGGCCTGGCGCCGCGCCTCCAGTGCGATCGCGAGGCCGGATTCGAGCTTGCCGCCCGATTCCACGGCCAGCTTGCGTTCGCCTTCGAGGCGGGTGACTTCGGCGACCATCGGCCGCGCCGGCTGTGCCGCATCGAGGGTGGCGAGGCGCTGGCGCCGTTCGGCAGCCTCGGCCTGCGCCGCCTGCGCCAGCGCCAGCGCTTCGGTGGCCTGGATTTCGCCACGCTCGAGCTTGGCCGCTTCGTGGTGCCAGCGCAGCTCGTGTTCGAGCGCCGAACGGCGTGCGTCGACGGCTTCCAGGGCCAGCTCGGCATTGACGCGGTCGGCATCGAGTTTGCTGCGGTCTTCCGCCGGCAGCGGGGCCTGGTTGGCCAGCTGCGCAGCGAGCATCCGGGTGCGTTCCTGCTCGGCGCGGTAGCGCTCGAAGGCGCGCTTCGAGATTTCGCTATAGATGGTGGTGCCGGTAAGCGTTTCGAGCAACTCGCCGCGCTCGTTCTCGTCGGTTTTCAGGAAGGCCGAAAACTCGTTCTGCGCCAGCAGCACGGCGCGCGTGAACTGTTCGAAGGACAGGCCGATGCGGCCGACGATCTCGGCGGCCACCTCGGTCTTGGTGCCGCCCAGCGGATCGAGTTCCGGCAGGCGGTGCAGGGTCATCTTGGACGGTTGCAGGGCGCCGCCCGGCTTGCCATATGCGCGCCGTACGCTCCAGCGCGCGCGGTAGCGCAGGTCGTCGTTGCCGGCGAAATCGACTTCGGCCCAGCCTTCGGCCGCGCCGCGCCGCAACAGGGTGCGCGGGTCGAGTGCAGAGATGGTGTCGCCGCCGACGTCGGGCAACTGGCTGCCGGCGCGCTTGAGCAGGCGCGGCGTGGCGTCGTAGAGCGCCAGGCACAGGGCGTCGAGCAGGGTGCTTTTTCCGGCTCCGGTAGGGCCGCTGATGGCAAACAGGCCAGCGGAGGCCAGCGGTTCGGTTTCGAAGTCGACCTGGAATTCGCCGGCCAGCGAGGCCAGGTTCTTGCCGCTGATGCGCAGGATCCTCATGCCGCGTCTCCGCCGAGGGCATGGGTGAGTTCGGCAAACGCCGCGAGCTGGTCGGGCGGCGCTTCGTCGCCGAAACGCTGGGCCCACAGGCGGCGGAAAATGTCGTCCGGCTGGAGCTGGGCCAGCTGGTCGAGGGTCAAGGCCTCAGATGCATTGTCGGGCGCGGCGTGGCGGCGGGTCGGTTCGATCTTGGCCAGGCGCACCGGCTTGCCGGCCAGCGCGGCTTCGATGCGCGAACGCAGGCCCGGCTCCGGGCCGTCGAGCAGGACGCGCACTTCGAGGAAGGGCTGGGCATGCGGCGGCGCATCGGGCAGGTCGAGTGCCTCCAGCAGGGCGAGTACTTCGTCGAGTGGCGCCGGCTTGGGCGGCACGCGCAGCAACTCCACCGCGCGCGGCACGAACAGCGGGGTCACCGAGGCGACCGCCGGCCCGTCGAGGTCGATGCGCAGCACCTGGTGCTGGTAGCCCACTTCGGAGAACGACAGGGGCAGCGGGCTGCCGGAATAGCGCCGGTGTTCGTGGCCGCCGACGCGCTGGGCCAGGTGCAGGTGGCCCAGCGCCACATAGGCGACCGCCGGGTCGAACATGGTTGCGGGCAAGGCTTCGGTGCCGCCGATGACGATGCGGCGCTCGGAATCCTGCGAAGCCTTTCCGTCCACCATGTGGCAATGGCCCATGGCGATGATGGCTTCGCCCGCCGCGCAGCGCGACTGGGCCAGTGCGAAGGCCTGGCGGTAGAGCAGGGCGGTGCCGTTCAGGTAGGGGTCGAGTGCCAGTGTGTCGTCTTCTGCCACCGCGCGCGGCACGTCGCCGGGACGCAGGAAGGGCACCGCCAGGCACCAGGCGCGCACGGCGCCGTCGCGGCCGCGCAGCGGCACCAGCAGGCGGTCGAGGTCGATGCCGCCCTCCGGTGTGCGGCCGACGTTGCCGACCACGATGGTGCCGTGCGCTTCGAGCAGCGGCGTCGGCGCTTCCAGCCGGCCCGGCGAATCGTGGTTGCCGGCAATGACAACCACCTGCAGGTGGGGCACCCTGGCCTTGGCCTGCTGCAGGAAACGGTAGAGCTGGCGGTGCGCGGCGGCCGACGGGTTGGCGTTGTCGAAGATGTCGCCGGCGATCAGCAGCACGTCGATCTCCTCGGCCACCAGGGTGGCGACGAGCCAGTCGAGGAAGCACCCATGCTCATGGGTCCGGTCGAAATTGTGCAGGGTCTGGCCAAGGTGCCAGTCGGAGGTGTGCAGCAGCCGCATGGTTAAAATGGAAAGTTCGAGGTTGGCGCCTACTATATCGCAGACTCGTCACCCGGCCCAAGGAATACTGTGTATTTTTACAGTAGTATTGATCTGTTATGAGAATAGTCAAATGAACCCGATCTCGCTGTCACCCGGCGCCGCCCGCGCCCTGCACCTTGCTGCCCAGGACATGCTGGCCCCGCGCCGCCGGCGCGCCGCCAAGGCCGACGTGCTGGCTGCGATCCGGCGCATGGGCATGTTGCAGATCGATACCATCAGCGTCGTCGCACGCAGCCCCTACCTGGTGCTGTGGAGCCGGCTGGGCGACTACCAGCCGGCCTGGCTGGACGAACTGCTGGCCGAAGGCAGCCTGTTCGAGTACTGGGCGCACGAGGCCTGCTTCCTGCCGATCGAGGACTATGGCCTGTACCGCCACCGCATGCTCGACCCGGAAGCAATGGGCTGGAAGTATTCGGCCACCTGGATGCGTGAACGCGCGGACCAGGTCGCGACGCTGCTGGAGCACGTGCGCGCCAATGGCCCGGTGCGCTCGTCGGATTTCGAGCGCAGCGAGGGCAAGGGCGCCGGCTGGTGGGAGTGGAAGCCGGAAAAGCGCAGCCTGGAAGTGCTGTTCACGGCCGGCCAGCTGATGATTGCGCGGCGCCACAACTTCCAGCGCATCTACGACCTGGCCGAGCGCGTGCACCCGGAATGGCACGACAGCCGCATGCCGGTCCTGGGCGAGGTCCGCCGCAGCTTCGTGTTGCAGGCGGTGCGCGCGCTCGGCGTGGCGAAGGCATCGTGGATTCCCGATTACCACCGGACCCGGCGCCCGCATCCCGACCCGGCGGCGCTGGCCGACGAAGGGCTACTGCTGCGCGCCCGCGTTGCCGGCTGGGACGAGCCGGTCTATATCCACCCCGACCACGCGGGGCTGGCGCAGCAGGCAGCCGCGGGCAAGCTGGCGCCGAGCCTGACGACCCTGCTGTCGCCCTTCGATCCGATCGTCTGGGACCGCCGCCGCGCGCTCGAACTGTTCGGGTTCGATTACCGCCTGGAATGCTATACGCCGGCGCACAAGCGCACCTACGGTTATTTCACGCTGCCCATCCTGCGCCGCGGCGCCCTGGTCGGCCGGGTCGATGCCAAGGCGCACCGCAAGGCCGGCGAGTTCGAGTTGCGCAGCATCGTGCTCGAGCCGGGCGTGCGCACCAGCGACCGGTTGGTGGACGACCTTGCGGCCGCGATACAAGCTTGTGCCCGTTGGCACGGCTGTCCGGAAGTGCGGATTACCCATGCCTTGCCGGCAGAGTTCGGTGTACGGCTGGGGGCCGCCCTGGCATCGCTGCAGGCGGTCCGAAACGTCGCTTGAGGCCGATCGTATTTGGACATCGCGACTACTAAAAAGTCTCCAAAGTCCACCGGTCCGGGTTTGCGCCATCTCAAACCCGGTGTGGGACATCTCTCTACACTACGAGATCCCACAGGCCAGCGATAACAAAAAATACTGCGCGCCTGCCACAAACAAAGCTTCCCCAGCGAACGCAATGCGGCCCCGAAGAGGACCACGTGCTGGCGGCGGCATTCTGAGAGGAGACCTGGATGTTAACGTCAACCTATACGCTGGTGGCCTTGTCGATCGAGCAGGCAAGCGCACGCATGGCCCTGCAATCGCTGCTGGAACGCTGGCACCCCGCCGCCTCGCAGTACGCCGCGCCCACGCCGCGCCAGTTCGAGCTGGCCCGCGACGCCTTGCGCGTGGCCTTCGATAATTGCTACTGGCGCAAGCTCGACAAGTTCGTGGTGCCGGCCCTGCGCCGCGCCGGCCTTGCCCCAGTGCTGCTTGCCGAGCTCGACGCGCTGACCATGGCGGCCATCGAGGCCAGGGCCGACGCCCATGCGGCGGCTGCCGTGCAGGACAAGTCGTTCGGCGCCGCCCTTGAGCGCTGCTGCACGCTGCTGCTTGAACGCCTCGACCGCGAAGAGCGCGAGCTGTTCCCGGTGGCCCGCGCCCATATTCCGAGCGAATCGTGGTTTGCAATTGCCAACAAGATGCTGGCCGATGACGCCTGGCAGCACGAGAACCGCAGCTATCCGCCCGCGCCGCTGCCGGGCAGCGCCGCCGCCCGGAATGCCATGAGGCAAAGCGCCTCGGCCGCAGCATCGCTGTACGTCACGCATTGAGCTGCTGCGGACGGGCGCCGCCTTGGTTCTTTGCTATGATGGGGGTTTTGGAAGTGCGATTTCATCATGTTCGAATTCCTGTTCAAACGGCAAGGTGGCGACAACCCGGCGCCCGGCACTTCCGCCGGGGAACCGGGCGGTAAGCCGGCCCAGCCCGGCCAGTCCGGCCGGTCCACCCCGCCGGGAGGGACCGCCGCTGCGCCGACGCCGCGCGAGCAGCAGGCCGAACAGCTCAAGCACCTGGACGGCGACGAAGAAGCCGCCGTCGCCTTCATCCTGTCTTCCGAATTTTCCGAACTGCGCCTGAGCGCGGCCGAGCTGGTCCACAGCCGGCCGCAGCTCGAACGCGTGCACGCCGCAATGCGCAACCTCGACCGGCGCGTCGCCAAGATGATGCAGCTGCGCCTCGACGCCATCCGCCACCACGAGTCGGAACTGCGGCGCGGGCAGGAAGCGCTGGCGCAGGCGCGTACGCTGCTGGGCGACGAGTTGCTGACCCCGAACCATGTTGCCGAGCTCGATCGCAAATGGGCGATCATCGTCGCCCCCGAACTGAATGCGGAATTCGATACCGTCCGTGCCGGACTGGGCAAGCGCCTGGAAGAGCAGGTGCAGTTGCAGCGCGCCATGATCGACCGCCTCGCCGCACTGCGCCGGCTGGAGTCGAGCGGGCTCGATGCCGCGGCCTTCGGCGAACGCCTGGAGGCGCTGGCGTGCGAGCAGGCCGAGGCGCTCGTCGCTCCCGGGCACAGCGCGCTGCCCCGTTCCCTGGTGGCCGATTTCGCCACCGAACACGCCCGCCTGGGCGCCAGCCTGGCCACGCTGGAGCAGGACCAGGCCGCCCTTGCCGCGCGCGAAGCTGCGCTGGCGCAGTGGCAAGCGCAACCGGCAACCGGACTGAAGGCGGATACGCTGCGCAAGGAGTGGCAGCGCCTGCCGGCCTTGCCGGCCGGTCCGCAGGCTGCCGAGCTGCAGCGCCGCTTCGACGAACTGCTGGCCAGCCTGCCGCAGGAAGTGCGCAAGCCTAAGGGCGCGCCGGGCCCGGCCGCATCCGCAGCCGAAGCGGCAGCGGTAACAGGGGAGCCTGCAAGCCCAGGCCAGCAAAAGTCCCAGAGCAAGGGAGCCGACCAGGACTTCCTCGGCCGCCTCGACGCCATGGAAGCGGCGCTGCAGCAAGGTTCCCTCGGTTCCGCCGCCGAACTCGACAAGTCGCTCAAGGACAGCAAGGACAAGGGCATGCGCTTGAGCCCGGCGCAGGCCGACCGCCTGGCCCACGTTCGTGCCGATCTCAAGCGCCTGTCGGACTGGGCACGCTGGGGTGGCAACGTGTCGCGCGAAGAACTGATCAAGGCGGTGGAAACCCTGGCGACCCAGAACCTCGCCATGAGCGAGCTGGCCAAGAAAGTCGGCAGCATGCGCGAACGCTGGAAGGCGCTCGACAGCCTGTCCGGCCCCGCGCCGCGCTCGCTGTGGGAACGCTTCGACAGCGCCTGCACCACCGCTTACGCTCCGGCCGCGGCCCATTTCCGCCACCTCGCCGACGAGCGCCACGCGAATGCCGCGCGCGGCCAGGCGCTGGTGGACGAAGCCCAGGGCGAGATCGCCCGGCTCGAATCCGGCGAAGCCGACTGGAAGCATGTGTCCGGCACGGTGCAACGCCTGCGCACCGCATGGAGCCACCTCGGCCCGGTCGACCGCAAGGAAAAGAAACGGCTCGACGGCCTGTTTTCAAGCGCCCTCAACACCCTCCAGCGCCCCCTCGAGCAGCAGCGCAAGGGCGAGATGGAAGTGCGGGAACAATTGATTGAAGAAGCGCTCGGGCTCGACCCGCACAACCGCCACGCCGTCGACCAGTTGCGCGACCTGCAACACCGCTGGCAGGAACACGCGCGCGCGTTGCCGCTCGAGCGCAAGGCCGAACAGGCGCTGTGGCAACGCTTCCGCGCCGCCTGCGATGCCCTGTTCGCCGGCCGCAAGGAACACGCACATGCTGCCGATAATGAGAGACGCACCCACGAAGCAGCCAAGGAAGCGCTGTGCGCCCGCCTCGAAGCGGCCGCGCCCGATGTCACTCCGGCCAGCGCCGGCAAGCTGCTGCGCGAGGCCGCCGCCGAGTGGCAGGCGATCGGCCCGGTGCCGCGCGCCCACGAAGCGCGCATCGACAAGCGCTACCACGCGGCCGTGGCGGCGGTGCAGCACCATGCCGACGTGGCGCGCCGCGCCGCCGGGCTGGCGCTGGCCGGCGCCGTGCGCGACAAGCTGCGCCTGATCCAGGCGCTCGAAGCCGCGCTGGTCAATCCGGATGCCCAAACCAACCCATCCGACTGGCGCGGGCGCTGGGATGCGCTGCTGCCGCTCGAGGGCGGCTATGAAACCATCCTGCGCACCCGCTTCGATGGGGCGCTCAGCGCGCTTGAGGGCGACCGCGCGGGCTACACGCGCCTGCTGGAATCCAACCGCGAGCGCCTGCAGCACGAGCTGTTGCGGCTCGAGATCGGCGCCGGCATCGACAGCGGCGCCGAGTTCGCGCGCGAGCGCCTCAAACTGCAGGTCGAGGTGCTGCAAAGCTCGCTCAAGTCGGGCAGCAAGACTGGAAGAGCCGCTGGCCAGAAGGGCGGCCAGGCGGAAGGCGGCCAGGCAGCGGAACTGCGCGCCTTGCTGGCACTGCCGGCGCTGGCCGATGCCCGCACCGAAACCCGCATCGAGCACCTGCTCATGCGCCATGCGAAGGATGGCCGATGACAGGGGCGCAGGCTTTGCCGGTCACCGACATCCGGGTACAGCAAGCGGATTTCGACCTGTCGCGCGAGGTCGCGCGCCTGCGCGAAGGTGACGGGCGGGTCGGGGCGGTGGTGAGTTTCGTCGGCACCGTACGCGACCTGAACGACGGCGCCTCGGTATCAAGGATGGAACTCGAACACTATCCCGGCATGACGGAGCGCGCGCTGGAAGACATCGTGGCCCAGGCGCGCGCGCGCTGGGCGTTGTTCGGGGTGCTGGTCATCCACCGCGTCGGTCCGCTGGCGCCGCTGGACCAGATCGTGCTGGTCGCCTGCGCCTCGGCGCACCGCGGCGAAGCGTTCGCGGCCTGCGAATTCATCATGGATTACCTCAAGACCGACGCCCCGTTCTGGAAGAAGGAGCAAATTCCGGAAGGCGCGCGCTGGGTCGATGCCCGCAGCAGCGACGATTCGGCCAAGGCGAAGTGGGTCGACCGTTGAGCTGGCTGGCAGTAGGTCTTGGTGCGGCGATCGGCGCCTGGCTGCGCTGGGGACTGGGCATCTGGCTCGGCAGCCTGCACGCGTTCGTCCAGGCCGGCACGCTGGCGGCCAACCTGGTCGGCGGCTATCTGGTCGGGCTGGCGCTCGGCTTCTTCACGGCCCATCCGCACTTGTCGCCCGAGTGGCGGCTGTTCGCGATTACCGGCTTCCTCGGTGGGCTGACTACCTTCTCCACCTTCTCGGGCGAATCGGTGGTGCTGCTCCAGCGCGGCGAGTATGGCTGGGCGCTGGCGCATACCGTGCTGCACCTGCTGGGGTCGATCTTGTTCTGCGTCGCAGGCTTTGCGACCTGGCGTGCCTTGCGCGCCTGAGGGGCTGCTCCGCGTCAACGTCAGTCTTGAAGGGCATGGCAGAGTTGTGACTGGACAATTATTTGGAGCCAGCCATGACTACTGCTCAACGACCAACCGGCGCCTTCGTCGGCGCTTCCTGGAGTGCGCTCCTGATCGGCGCCTGCACTTACCTGGCCGGCCTCTGGAATGCGACCATGCAGCTCAACGAAAAGGGCTACTACCTCACGCTGCTGCTGTACGGCCTGTTCGCGGCCATTTCGCTGCAGAAGACAGTGCGCGACCGCAGCGAAGGGATCGCCGTGACCAAGCTGTATGCCGGCCTGTGCTGGGTTTCCCTGATCTCGTCCGTGCTGCTGCTGTCCGTGGGCCTGTGGAATGCCACCCTGGCTCCCAGCGAAAAGGGTTTTTATGCCATGTCCTACCTGCTCAGTTTGTTCGCAGTGGTAGCGGTCCAGAAGAACGTGCGCGACCTGGCCGCGATCCCTGAAACGATGAAACCCGACCCCTCCTGAGCCCTCGTCGTACCCGGGCTGCACCCTGCGCATCTTGAAAAGCGTGCAGCCATCCCAACTTTGCTCCTCAGTTAATAAAACCACTAGGGAGCAATATCATGCGGCAAGACAAATTGACGACCAAGCTCCAGGAAGCGCTGGCGGATGCCCAGAGCCTGGCGGTCGGCAACGATAACCAATATATCGATCCGGTCCACCTGCTGGTCGCCCTGCTGAACCAGGACGACGGCGGCGCCCGCTCGCTGCTGCAGCGCGCCGGCGTCAATGTCGGCGGCTTGCAGAACGCCCTGAAGTCCGCGCTCGAACGGCTGCCGAAGGTGTCGGGGACGGGAGGCGACGTGCAGGTCGGGCGCGAGCTGGTCGCGCTGATCAACCTGGCCGACCGCGAATCGCAGAAGCGCGGCGACCAGTTCCTGTCGTCCGAGATGATCCTGCTGGCGCTCACCGACGACAAGGCCGATGCCGGCCGCCTGGCGCGCGAGCATGGATTGACGCGCAAGGCGCTCGAGTCGGCGATCCAGGCGGTGCGCGGCGGCGACACCGTGAACTCGCAGGATGCCGAAGGCCAGCGCGAAGCGCTGAAAAAATACACCCTCGACCTGACCGAGCGCGCCCGCATGGGCAAGCTCGATCCGGTGATCGGCCGCGACGACGAGATTCGCCGTGCAATCCAGGTGCTGCAGCGCCGCACCAAGAACAACCCGGTGCTGATTGGCGAGCCGGGCGTGGGCAAGACCGCGATCGTCGAAGGCCTGGCCCAGCGTATCGTCAACGGCGAGGTGCCCGATTCGCTCAAGGGCAAGCGCGTTCTCTCGCTCGACATGGCGGCGCTGCTGGCGGGCGCCAAGTACCGCGGCGAATTCGAGGAGCGCCTGAAGTCCGTGCTGAAGGAACTGGCGCATGACGAAGGCCAGACCATCGTCTTCATCGACGAGATCCACACGATGGTCGGCGCCGGCAAGGCCGAAGGCGCGATGGACGCCGGTAACATGCTCAAACCCGCGCTGGCGCGCGGCGAGCTGCATTGCGTTGGCGCGACCACGCTCGACGAATACCGCAAGTACGTGGAAAAGGACGCCGCGCTGGAGCGCCGCTTCCAGAAGATCATCGTGGACGAGCCGAGTGTGGAGGCGACCATCGCCATCCTGCGCGGCCTGCAGGAAAAATACGAACTACACCACAAGGTCGAGATCACCGACCCGGCCATCATCGCCGCGGCCGAACTCTCGCACCGCTATATCAGCGACCGCTTCCTGCCGGACAAGGCGATCGACCTGATCGACGAGGCAGCCTCGAAGATCAAGATCGAGATCGACTCCAAGCCGGAAGTGATGGACAAGCTGGAACGCCGCCTGATCCAGCTGAAAATCGAGCGCGAAGCCGTGCGCCGCGAGACCGACGAAGCATCGCAGCGCCGCATGGAGCTGATCGGCGAGGAGATCGTGCGCCTCGAGCGCGAGTACAACGACTACGAGGAGATCCTCAAGGCCGAAAAGGCGGCGGTGCAGGGCACCACCCATATCAAGGAAGAGATCGAGCGCCTGCGCTTCCAGATGGAGGAAGCCAAGCGCCAGTCCAACTGGCAGCAGGTCTCTGAGCTGCAGTACGGCCGCCTGCCGGACCTCGAGGCGCAGCTGAAGAAGGCCGAGGAAGTTGCGAGCAGCACGGATGGAGACGCGGCCAACCCTGGCGCGGGCCGGCCGAAGCTGCTGCGCACCCAGGTCGGCGCCGAGGAGATCGCCGAAGTGGTTTCGCGCGCCACCGGCATCCCGGTCTCGCGCATGATGCAGGGCGAGCGCGACAAGCTGCTGCACATCGAGGAGAAGCTGCACGAACGCGTGGTCGGCCAGGACGAGGCGATCGAGGCGGTCTCGGATGCGATCCGGCGCTCGCGTGCCGGCCTGTCCGACCCGAACCGCCCGTATGGCTCCTTCATGTTCCTGGGGCCGACCGGCGTTGGCAAGACCGAGTTGTGCAAGGCGCTGGCTTCCTTCCTGTTCGACACCGAGGAGTCGATGATCCGCATCGACATGAGCGAATTCATGGAGAAGCATTCGGTCGCCCGCCTGATCGGCGCGCCGCCGGGGTATGTCGGCTACGAGGAGGGCGGTTATCTTACCGAAGCCGTGCGCCGCAAGCCGTACAGCGTGATCCTGCTCGACGAGATCGAGAAGGCGCACCCGGACGTGTTCAACGTACTGCTGCAGGCGCTGGACGACGGCCGCATGACCGACGGCCAGGGCCGCACCGTGGACTTCAAGAACACGGTGATCGTGATGACCTCGAACCTGGGTTCGCACAAGATCCAGTCGATGGATACCGACGAACCGGAAGTGGTGAAGCTGGCCGTGATGGCCGAGGTGCGCGTGCATTTCCGGCCCGAGTTCATCAACCGGATCGACGAGATCGTGGTCTTCCATGCGCTCGACGAGAAGAACATCGGCGCTATCGCCCGCATCCAGCTGAAGCACCTGGAAGAGCGGCTGGCCAAGATGGAGATGACGCTCGACCTCGACGAAGAATCGCTGCAGAAGATCGCGGAAGCCGGCTACGACCCGATCTACGGCGCCCGCCCGCTCAAGCGCGCGATCCAGCAGCAGATCGAGAATCCGCTGTCGAAAGCCATCCTGTCCGGCAAGTTCGGGCCGAAGGATACGATCCCGGTCCGGGTGCGGGGTGGGCAGCTGGTGTTCGGGGAAGGCGTCGACTTGGCCAAATAAGGCCGCGTGGCCGGCACCGGCCAGCAAAAAGGCGCATACCCGCGAGGGCATGCGCCTTTTTTTATCGAGGCTGCTTATGCGGCTTGCTTGTTCCTGCGCCGCGCCATCGCTCCCATCACCCCCAGCCCGCCCAGCGCCAGTGCATGGGTCTGCGGCTCCGGCACCGGCGAGATCGCGCTTGATGCGAGTGTCCGCGACAGCAGGCCGCCGACCTTGCGCTCCCCTCGCCGACGAAATTCACCTTCGGGTGCGGTGCATCCATCGCCGCCGTCCCACCCGCGAAGCTGAACTGGAAGACCATGTCGTCCGACAGCGCAAGGCGCGGTCCCGAATAGCACAGGCTGCGTCCACATGCCCGCCGCCGGCACAACCGTTGGCATCAGTTTGTTCGACGACAGCGTCCAGTCGCCGGCCACGCCCGTGGCCGACACCAGAGTCAAATCGGCGAAGCTGCCCAGTTCCTTCAGTGGTGGAAGGTGAGGGTGCCGGCCTGCGCCGATGTCGCCGTTCCGGCGGCTAGCGCAAGGGCAACTGTTGCATTGCATAGTAAGGTTTTCGATGCGAAGGTCTTCAATTCAATCTTCTCGATGCGTTTGAAAAACCGGGCCTTCGCGTCGGCGAACGGCCCGGACTGGCCTGTTGCCACCTGCGCAACAGGCTAGGCCGTTTGTATTGACCGCTCTGTCAGGCGTCCAACGAATGGCTGAGTTAGCGCGACCGTACAATGGAGTCCGGATGATTTCACGATACGAAACGCTCTAATCGCATTGCGAAACTTGCAGCACCGGGCAACCAGACTGGGTTCCCACCGTGAGAAATTTTATGCCGCATCATGAAATTTCGATAGCAACTCATTGAAAAGACGGAATAAAATAAAATTCCTATGTCTTATATAAGAGTTGTTGTGCTCCGCACAAACCGGGCTATGATTTATCCGACGGATTCCACTTGCACATCAGTTCTACTCAATCAGGAGAAACACCATGGCAACTCGTGAACAGCAGGTCACCGAACTCCAGCAAGAATGGGACACCAACCCGCGCTGGAAAGATGTCACGCGCAACTACACGGCGGCCGACGTCGTGCGCCTGCGCGGCTCGGTCCGGATCGAGCACACCCTCGCCAAGCGCGGTGCTGAAAAGCTGTGGGACCTCGTCAATAACGAGCCGTATGTGAACGCCCTCGGCGCGCTGACCGGCAACCAGGCCATGCAGCAGGTGAAGGCCGGCCTGAAAGCCATCTACCTGTCGGGCTGGCAGGTTGCGGGCGATGCCAACGTGGCGGGCGAAATGTATCCGGACCAGTCGCTGTACCCGGCCAATTCGGTGCCGCTGGTGGTGCGCCGCATTAACAATACCTTCCAGCGCGCCGACCAGATCCAGTGGTCCGAAGGCAAGGACGACATCGATTACTTCGCCCCGATCGTGGCCGATGCCGAAGCCGGCTTCGGCGGCGTGCTGAACGCCTACGAGCTGATGAAATCGATGATCGACGCGGGCGCAGCGGGCGTGCACTTCGAAGACCAGCTGGCCTCGGTCAAGAAATGCGGCCACATGGGCGGCAAGGTGCTGGTCCCAAGCCGCGAAGCCGTCGAAAAGCTCAACGCCGCGCGCCTGGCCGCCGACGTGATGGGCACCCCGACCCTGGTCATCGCCCGCACCGATGCGGAAGCAGCCGACCTCTTGACCTCGGACGTCGATCCCAACGACCAGCCGTTCTGCACCGGCGAGCGCACCGTCGAAGGCTTCTACCGCGTCAAGCCGGGCGTCGAGCAGGCGATTTCGCGCGGCCTGGCCTATGCGCCGTTCGCCGACCTGGTGTGGTGCGAGACCGGCAAGCCCGACCTGGAGTTCGCCAAGCGCTTCGCCGATGCGATCCACGCCAGGTTCCCGGGCAAGATGCTGGCCTATAACTGCTCGCCTTCGTTCAACTGGAAGAAGAACCTGGACGATGCGACCATCGCCAGGTTCCAGAAAGAGCTGGGCGCCATGGGCTACAAGTTCCAGTTCATCACCCTGGCCGGCTTCCATGCACTGAACTACAGCATGTTCAACCTGGCGCACGGCTATGCTAGGCGCGGCATGTCGGCCTTCGTCGAGCTGCAGGAAAACGAGTTTGCCGCCGCCGACAAGGGCTTCACGGCGGTGAAACACCAGCGCGAAGTCGGTACCGGCTATTTCGACGCCGTGACCCAGACCATCCAGCAAAACCAGAGCTCGACCACCGCGCTGCACGGTTCGACCGAGGATGAGCAGTTTTTCGACGAAAAGAAAGTCGCTTAGAAGAGCGCTTTGTCTGAGTGAAACCGCAGAGCCTGAAAGGGCCTGCGGTTTTTTTCGTAGGGTGGGCAGCTTGTCCGCCCGCGCGTTCAAACCCGGTATCCTGGCCTGCTCCGTGGTACGCGCCGGTGCGTTGAACGCGCGGGCGGGAGGACCCGCCCACCCTACGAACAGCCGATGTAGTGGATAATGGCGACAATTACGCCGCCAAAAGCGCCTGACAAACCCCATGACTGCGTTGCATTCGTCTCGCCGTACTAGCGTACTGTCTTCGACGATGCGCCTTGTCCTGGGGTTCGCCAGACGCTCTTGATGTCCTGCGGCCCGTCTCTTTTCTCAGGAATTCCAGCTTATGTTGAGCTACCGCCACGCCTATCACGCGGGTAACCACGCCGATGTCCTCAAACACTTTGTCCAGGTCCAGCTTCACCTGTACATGAACCAGAAGGACGTGCCTTACACTTATATCGACACCCATTCGGGTGCGGGCGTGTACGCGCTCGACGGTGCGCAGGCGAGCAAGAATTCGGAATACAACACCGGCATCGGCCCGCTGTGGAATGCCACCAATATCCCTGCGGCGCTGGCGCCTTACCTGGCGCTGGTCAAGGGCATGAACCCGAGCGGCAAGATGCGCTATTACCCGGGTTCGCCTTATGTGGCCGACCAGCTGTCGCGCGCGGAAGACCGCCTGCGCCTGTTCGAGCTGCACCCGTCCGACTGCCGGATCCTGGCCCAGAATTTCCGCAAAGTCGAAGAACACAAGGCCGAGCAGGGCGAACGGGCCCGCGGCCGCCGCGTCCTGATCGAGCATGGCGATGGTTTCCAGAGCCTGAAGAAACTGCTGCCGCCGCCGTCGCGTCGCGCGCTGGTGCTGGTCGACCCGCCCTATGAGATCAAGGACGACTACAAGAAAGTGCGCGAGGCGCTGGACGAAGCCCTCGGCCGCTTCCCTGCCGGGATCTATGCGGTCTGGTATCCGGTGCTGCAGCGCATGGAGTCGCGCCAGTTCGCCGACCGCCTGAAACGCCTGCCGGCCAAGGAATGGCTGAACGTGACGCTCACGGTGTCGACCCCCGGCCCGGACGGCTTCGGCCTGGCCAGCAGCGGCATGTTCATCCTGAATCCGCCGTACACGCTGGAGCCGATGCTGCGCGAAACCCTGCCTTGGCTGGTGCAGGTGCTGGGCAAGGACGCCGGCGCCCGCTTCACCATCGAAACCGGCACCCAGGTGACGGGTGCGGCGGCCCGCATGGCCGCCGACGGCCCGCGTGTGCCGGTGGGGAACGCCCGCCGCGCCAGCCCGCTGTCGGGCAAGGGCAGCCTGCGCCTGCCGGGCCAGAGCATGGTGCGCGAGGGCGAGGAAGATCCGCGTGGCGTCCAGCCGGGCGGCAGCGCTCCAGCGGCTGCCAAGACCGGCGCGCGCCGCGTCTGGCATCCGGATGGCGGCGCCCAGTCCAGGCCGCAGGGGCAGGGAACTGCCGGCGCTACCAGCAAGCGCCCGGTGGCGCCGGCCGGCAGCACCGGCCTGCGTACCAGCAGCCCACGCAAGGATGGCGCACGCCCCGGCGGCGCCGGTACCGGCGGACCACGTTCCGGTAGTAAAAGCGGCAAGGGTAGCAATTAAGCTGACACGCGATTCGATGCAAAAATGCTAAGGTTAGCGTTTTTGTAGTATAGTTTCCAAGCTGGCCTTCCCCCGCCGGCCTGGCGCACTGATGTGCGCCGCAAACGTTTCCCAGGAGTTTTAGATGCATGCCGAAGCAAGGGCAGTGGCATCCGTGCCGTCCAACGATTTTTTTCTCGCGCGTCAGCCCATCCTCGGCCGTGACCAGCACCTCGTGGCATTCGAGTTGCTATTCCGCGCGGCAGGCGAGGACGACGATGCGAAGCTGACCGATAATGCTGCGGCGACGGCGGCTGTGATTTCGCACGCCTCGCAACTCGGCATGGAGCAGGTCGTCGGCGAACAACTAGCCTTCGTCAACGTCGACGAGGTCGTCCTGATGAGCGACTTCGTCCGTTTCCTGCCTCCCCATAAAGTTATCCTCGAAATCCTCGAAACCGTCAAGCCGACCCGGCAGTTGCTGGCGCGGATCGCCGAGCTGAAGGAACTTGGTTTCAAGTTCGCGGTCGACGACGTGGTCGAGCATTCTCCCGAGCTCGACCGTCTGGTCGAACTGGTGGATGTGATCAAGGTGGACGTCAAGGGCGTCCATTCCAACGAGCTCGCGGGCCTGGTGGCCTCGCTGCAGCGCACCGGCAAGAAGCTGCTGGCCGAAAAGGTCGAGACGCTCGACGAATTCAAGCTGTGTATGGACCTGGGCTTCGAATACTTCCAGGGCTATTATTTTGCCCGTCCGGTGATTTTGTCGGGCAAGAAGATCACGCCGTCGGAGATGGCCATCCTGCACCTGCTGGAACTGGTCAGCTCGGATGCAGACAGCCAGGCGATCGAAACGGCGGTCAAGCGCGACGCCTTGATCAGCCTGAACCTGCTGCGCCTGGTCAACAGCCGCGCGGCGCCGGGGCCGCAGATCGAATCGCTGTCGCAAGCGCTGAGCCAGCTCGGCCGGCGCCAGCTGCAGCGCTGGCTGCAGATCCTGCTCTACACGACCGCGGGCGGGGTCGAACTGGCTTCGCCGCTGCTGCAATTGGCCACCACGCGCGGCAAGCTGCTCGAGCTGATGACGCTGGTCGTGCGCCCGAACGATGCCGCCAGCGCCGACCGCGCCTTCACGGTCGGCATCATGTCGCTGGCCGATGCGCTGTTTTCGATCCCGATGTCCGACATCCTCGACAATGTCGAGGTGGCGGACGACGTGCGCGGGGCGCTGCTGGACCGCGAAGGGCAGTTCGGCACCATGCTGCGGGTGGCGGAACTGCTGGAAGCGGCGGATGGCAGCTGCAAGCTCACCAGCGCGCTGCGCAAGCTGGACTTGACGGTGGCGCAGATCCGCGAGATCGAGCTGGCGGCGTTTGACTGGGTGCGGGAGTTGACGCACGAGGTGCATTGAAGGGCGCCTTGGCGTCGATGCGTGCGAGCAGCTTGCTTCGGTGAACCCATAGCTAGCTCGTCGTTCCGGCGAAGGCCGGAACCTGATTTTGGTGAATTGCCTTTCGCGTCGAGCGCAGGCGATACGCGACGGACTTGGATCCCGGCCTTCGCCGGGATGACGGTTTTACAGCCGCAGGGTAAAACGGAGCGAATGGCAGTTCAACTGCCTACCGCCCACCTCTACATTACTGCCCCAAAAACAAAAACACCGTCGGCTTCTTGTGAAAATCCGGCGCCTTCCCGGCCGCCAGCGCCGACTTCCACTTCGCCGCCGTCATCGTCTGCACCGACTCGCTTGCCAAAGTCAGGTCGGTCGCCACGCACACGAGCGTGCCTGGCTGGCACGCTGCCACCAGCGCTTCCAGCATCTGCCCATTCCGATATGGCGTCTCGATCAGCAATTGCGTCTGTTTCTCTGCGCGCGAGCGGGTGTCCAGCTCGCGGATGCGCTTGGTCCTCAGCGCCGCATCGGTCGGCAGGTAGCCGTTGAAGGCGAAACTTTGGCCATTCAGCCCGCTCGCCATTACCGCCAGCAGCAGCGAAGACGGCCCGACCAGCGGCCGCACCGCGATGCCGTGCTGGTGCGCCAAACGCACGAGGTCGGCACCCGGGTCGGCCACCGCCGGCACGCCGGCCTCCGACACCAGCCCTGCATCGCGTCCCGCCAGCAGGGGCGCGAGCAGTTGCGCGAGCGCCGCCGCTGGCGTGTTCACGTTCAGTTCGGCGATCTCGATTTCCTGCAGGGGTTTGGCCAGCGGATGGTCGACGGCAATCAATTTCAAGAACGCACGGGCGGTCTTGGCGTTTTCGGCGACAAAGTAATCGAGCTTCGCGGTCAGCGCCTGGACCTGGGTCGGCAGCAGGGCGGAGAGGGCGCCGGGGGCGGCGTCGAGGGGGCCAAGGGTATTCGGGATCAGGTAGAGGGTGCCGGGCATCGTTCAGGAAAAGTTAGGGGTTACAGGCCAAACATGGGCACGCCGGCGCGGCGCAGCATGCTGCTCAAGGCGATCAGCGGCAGGCCGGTAAGGGCGGTCGGGTCGGTTGATTCGATGCGCGCGAGCAGGGCGATGCCCAGTCCTTCGTTCTTGGCGCTGCCGGCGCAGTCATAGGGCTGCTCGATGCGCAGGTAGGCGTCGAGTTCGGCGTCGGGCAGGTCGCGGAAATCGACGAAGACCTGGACGTTTTCGATTTGCGCCGCCGCTGCCGGCTCTAGCGCGCGGCTGTCCCACAGGCAGAGCGCCGTATGGAAGACCACGCGCCGGCCGCGCATCAGCTGCAATTGTTCGAGGGCGCGGGCATGGTTGCCCGGCTTGCCGATCTGGAGGCCGTCGAGGGTCGCCACCTGGTCCGAGCCGATTACCAGTGCGCCCGGGAAGCGCGCCGCGACGAACGCGGCCTTCTCGCGCGCCAGGCGCAGTGCGGTATCCTGCGGCGCCTCGCCGGCCTGCGGGGTTTCGTCGATATCGGGAGAGATCGCCTCGAAGGGCAGCTGCAGGCGCGCCAGCAGTTCGCGCCGGTAGGCAGAGCTGGACGCAAGAATAAGGCGCGGTGGCGCGGAACTTGGTATCATGTGGGGCTGTCGAAAACGAAGAACTATAAGCAAGGCAGATAAATCTGCATTCCCGGCAAGCAAATCTTATAAATGCCGGCGAATGACAAAGCCTGCAAGCCCGCGCCAATGCGCACGCAACACGCAGCGGGCAAAAACGACGCAAGTCTTTGACTCTGCGGGGATAAGCCTGTTATTATCGCAGGTTTTCCGGGGAAGTTTTCCAAATGAGCGCTTTTGTCATAGACGCCTTCGAGTTTTGCCGGAACGAAGGGCGCCGCGATGGCGTGACGCCAGTGGCCCAAATGACCCGCCTGGCAGCCGACTGCGCCGACAATTCCGGCGAGATCCGCTGGACGATGCAGGGTGGCCAGACCAAGCAGGGTTATCCGTCGCTGACCCTCGAGGTCGCCGGTCCCGTGAAGCTGGTCTGCCAGCGTTGCCTGGGCCCGATGGAATACGAGCTCGATTCGTCCACCATGCTGGTGCTCGGCAAGGACGATGAAGAAGCCGACAGCATCGAGGAAGTCCTCGATGACGAGAGCATCGACGTGATTGTCGGCAGCCATGACTGCGACATCCGCCAGTTGCTGGAAGACGAAGCCCTGCTGGCCCTGCCGCAGGCACCGAAACATGAGGTATGTCCGGACACCAAGCTCCTGGACGCCCTGAAGACCGACAAGGTCTCGCCGTTCGCCGGCTTGAAGACCCTCAAACCAGAATAAGCAGGTCCGAATCAGTAGCAGGAACAAGTAGTGCTGTGTAGCTGCAGCATGAAGCAGGACGTGTCAAACGCGTGCAGTCATCGAGTATGGCATTGGGCAGTTGAAGTAGCAGCAAACATGTAGGCAAGCCAAGGTCGAAAGACTGGAAAATTGCCGATGGGATACTCGATCTGCATGTATTTGCGCATCGGTTGTGTTAAAATTTTAGAACTTATGTATTAGGAGTCATCATGGCAGTTCAGCAGAATAAGAAGTCCCCGTCGAAGCGCGGCATGCACCGTTCGCACGATTTCCTGACCGCACCAAACCTGGCAGTCGAGCCGACCACCGGCGAAACCCACCTGCGTCACCACATCAGCCCGAACGGCTTCTACCGTGGTCGCAAAGTCCTGAAGACCAAGAACGACGAGTAATCGACGTCTTGTCCTTTAGTACCATGAAGGCGGTGCAACGTATGTTTTCTGCGTGGCGCCGCTTTTTCTTTCGCATTCCAGTTTACTGCGGCTGCAACCAGCCCGCACGTCACCCTGAATTGCGCGGACAGCGGCTGGCCACAAGCCTTGCCCCGATCCCCACTGCCGCCCGCTTTGCGTGAGCCGGCAAATCCCAGCAAATGACCATCACAATTTCCATTGACTGCATGGGCGGCGATCACGGCCCCTCAGTGACGATCCCTGCAGCCCTCTCGTTTTTAAAGAAACACGATGACGTCCACCTGATCCTGGTGGGCCTCGACGCGACCCTGCGCGCAGAGTTAAAGAAACACCGCGCCGAGTCGCATCCGCGCCTGACGCTCAAGAACGCGACCGAAGTCGTCGAAATGGACGACCCGCTCGAGATCGCGCTGCGCAAGAAAAAAGATTCCTCGATGCGCGTCGCGGTCGAGCTGGTGAAAGACGGCAGAGCCAACGCCAGCGTCTCGGCCGGCAATACCGGCGCGCTCATGGCCATTTCGCGCTATGTGCTCAAGACCATGGCGGGCGTCGACCGTCCGGCGATCTGCTCGATCATGCCGAACCAGAAGAACGGCCCGACCTATATGCTCGACCTGGGCGCGAACGTCGACTGCGAACCGCACCACCTGCACCAGTTCGCCATCATGGGCTCGGTGCTGTGCTCGGCCATGGAACACATCCCGCGCCCGACCATCGGCCTGCTGAACGTCGGCACCGAAGACATCAAGGGCAACGACCTGGTCAAGGCCACCGGCGAACTGCTGCGTGCCGACCATGAACGCGGCCAGCTCAATTTCCATGGCAACGTGGAAGGCAATGACATCTTCAAGGGCACGGTCGACGTGGTCGTCTGCGACGGTTTCGTCGGCAACGTCACGCTCAAGGCCGTCGAAGGCCTGTCGCGCTTCGTCAAGTCGGTGTTCAAGGAGAGCATCTTCTCGATGGCCGGCGCCTTGCTGGCCCGTAAATCGCTCAAGAAGCTGAACCCGGAACGCTATAACGGAGCCGGCCTGCTGGGCCTGAAGGGCCTGGTCTTCAAGAGCCATGGCGGGGCCAACGCCTATGCCTTCGAATGGGCGCTCCAGCGTGCCTACGATGCGGCAAAATACGATGTATTGGAGCAGCTGTCGGCGCTGATCGCCGAACTGATGCCGACCTCGCCAGGCGAAGAGCGCCAGGCGTAACCAACCCAGCAGGATGGTGGAGCAATGACTCTGTATAGCAAGATCACCGGCACCGGCAGCTACCTGCCGGCCAATCGCGTTACCAACGATCAGCTGGCAACCCAGTTGGCCGCAAAGGGGGTCGAGACGTCCGACGAATGGATCGTGTCGCGCAGTGGCATTTCTTGCCGCCACTACGCCGCCATTGAGGAGAACTCGTCCGACCTGGCCGTGCATGCCGCGCTCAAGGCGCTGGAAATGGCCGGCAAGCAGCCAGGCGACATCGAACTGGTGATCGTCGCCAGTTCCACCCCCGACTACCACGGCAGCTTCCCGAGCACGGCCTGCATCGTGCAGCAGAAGCTGGGCATGGCCAACAACAGCGCCGCTTTTGATGTGCAGGCCGTGTGCAGCGGCTTCGTCTATGCGGTCGCGACTGCCGACGCCTTCATCCGCTCCGGCATGTACAAGAGCGTGCTGGTGATCGGTTCCGAAGTGTTCTCGCGCATCCTCGACTTCACCGACCGCACCACCTGCGTGCTATTCGGCGACGGCGCCGGCGCAGTCGTGCTGGAAGCCTCGAACGAACCCGGCATCCTGGCCACCAAGCTGCACGCCGACGGCAGCCACGCCAACATCCTGTCGATCCCGGGCAGCCTGGCCGGCGGCGCGATCGCCGGCAGCGGCTTCCTGTACATGGACGGCCCGGCCGTGTTCAAGCTGGCCGTCACCGTGCTGGAAGAAGTCGCGAAAGAAGCGCTGGCCCACGCCCAGATGCAGCCGTCCGACATCGACTGGCTGATCCCGCACCAGGCCAACCTGCGCATCATGAAGGGCACCGCCAAGAAGCTCGACCTGCCGATGGAGAAGATGGTCGTCACCGTCGACCAGCACGGCAACACCTCGGCAGCCTCGATTCCGCTGGCGCTCGATGCAGCCGTGCGCGATGGCCGGGTCAAGAAGGGCGACAATGTCCTGATGGAAGGCGTCGGCGGCGGCTTTACCTGGGGCGCGGTGCTCGTCCGCATGTAGTCGTTTTGCGCCGCGGCGCATGCGTTGCGGCGATACGTAGGGTGGGCGGGTCCTCCCGCCCGCGCGTTCAAACAGTGCATGCGTTATCAGATCGCATCCGTAAGTTGAACGCGCGGTCGGCGGAGCCGACCACCCTACGGTAACCCGAGACCTATCCGAAGAGAGAACAATAATGACCAATTTCGCATTCCTGTTTACCGGCCAGGGCGCCCAGGCCGTCGGCATGCTGAACGGCTTCGCCGGCAACCCTGTCGTCGAGCAGACTGTACAAGAGGCCTCCGACGCCCTCGGCTTCGACCTTGGACGCCTGATCGCCGAAGGCCCGAAAGAAGACCTCGACCTCACCACCAATACCCAGCCGGTCATGCTGACCGCAGCAGTCGCCGTGCACCGCGCCTGGATCGCCGCCGGCGGCCCGGCGCCATCGATGGTTGCCGGCCACAGCCTGGGCGAATACTCGGCCCTGGTCGCCGCGGGCGTCATCCAGTTCAAGGACGCGGTGCCGCTGGTGCGCTTCCGCGCGCAATCGATGCAGGACGCGGTGCCGGTCGGGCAGGGCGGCATGGCCGTCGTGCTGGGACTGGGGGCCGACGACGTGCGCGCGGTCTGCGCCGAGGCAGCCCAGGGTGAAGTAGTGGAAGCCGTCAATTTCAACGAACCGACCCAGATCGTCATCGCCGGCCATGCCGGCGCGATCGACCGTGCCTGCGAAATCGCCAAGGCGCGAGGAGCAAAGCGCGCCATGAAGCTGTCGGTGTCGGCGCCGTTCCACTCGTCGCTGCTCAAGCCCGCATCCGACCGCCTGCGCGACTACATGGAAAACATCGTTTTCTCGGTACCGCAGATCGATCTGATCAACAACGTCGACGTGGCGATCCTGCACGATCCGGCCGCGATCAAGGACGCCCTGGTGCGCCAGGCTGCCGGCCCGGTGCGCTGGGTCGAGACCATGCAGAAGATGGCCGCAAGCGGCATCACCCAGGTCATCGAATGCGCCCCGAGCAAGACCCTGGTTGGCATGGCCAAGCGCATCGACCCGGCGCTGGTGGGCGAAGCTTTGGTCGACCAGGCTGCACTCGAGCGCGTGCTGGCCTCGCTGCAGGCGCCCTGAGCCCACGCCCGAACTAGATTACTACAAGAGGAAAAGCATGAACCTGCAGAACCAAGTTGCCCTCGTGACCGGCGCCTCGCGCGGTATCGGCAAAGCCATTGCACTGGAACTGGCGCGCCAGGGCGCGAAAGTCGTCGGCACCGCCACCAGCGAAGCCGGCGCCCAGGCCATCACCGACTACCTGGCTGAATTCGGCGGCAAGGGCCTCGTGCTCAACGTCACCGACGCCGCCAACTGCGCCGCCGTCGTCGACGAAGTGCAAAAAGGCTACGGGTCCCTGGGGATCCTGGTGAACAACGCCGGCATCACGCAGGACAACCTGGCCATGCGCATGAAGGACGACGAGTGGGACAGCGTCATTTCCACCAACCTGACCGCCGTGGGCCGCCTGTCGCGCCTGGTGCTGCGCGCGATGATGAAGGCCAGGCAGGGCCGCATCATCAACATCACTTCGGTGGTGGGCGCCTCGGGCAATCCGGGCCAGATGAACTACGCCGCCGCCAAGGCCGGCGTGGCCGGCATGACCCGCGCCCTGGCGCGCGAGATCGGCAGCCGCAACATCACCGTCAACTGCGTGGCGCCGGGCTTCATCGACACCGACATGACCAAGGCACTGGGCGAAGGCCAGCACGAAGCGCTGCTGACCCAGATCCCGCTGGGCCGCCTGGGCCAGCCGGAAGACATCGCGTATGCGGTGGCTTTCCTTTCCGGCCCGCAGGCCGCCTACATCACCGGCACCGAGTTGCACGTGAATGGCGGCATGTATATGAATTAATGTGCAAATATGCGGTGTCACCGCGCTTTGCGGTGGAACCGGCGTATTCACATCTTTTAGCTGTAATTTCGGCGGACTTAGCAGGAATCGCCGAAAGTAGTTTTTCACCGCGCAAACCTGATAAAATGCGCGCACTTTCCGCAACACATACCTAATGGAGCCATAACATGTCGGATATCGAACAACGCGTTAAAAAAATTGTCGCTGAGCAGCTGGGTGTTGCAGAAGCAGACATCAAAATCGAATCCTCGTTCGTTGACGACCTCGGCGCTGACTCGCTGGACACCGTGGAACTGGTGATGGCACTGGAAGACGAGTTCGAAATGGAAATCCCTGACGAACAGGCTGAGAAAATCACCACCGTCAAGCAAGCCATCGACTACGCTACCGCGCACGTCAAGGCCTAAGTAGTAGATCAGATCGCGCTTTAAAAGTTTCTGGGAGAATCGCTTGAGCCGTTCACGCAACCGCCGTGTCGTCGTCACCGGCCTGGGCTGCATTTCACCAATCGGCAACACGATTGCCGAGGCATGGGATGCGGCGCTGGCTGGCAAGTCGGGCATTGCCAACATCACCAAGTTCGATGCGTCGCAATTCACGACCCGATTCGCCGGCGAGGTGAAGAACTTCGTCGTCGAGGACTACCTGCCAGGCAAGGAAGGCCGCCACATGGATAGCTTTATCCATTACGGCATGGCAGCGGGCATCCAGGCCCTGCAGGATTCGGGCCTGGAAGTGACCGACGAAAACCGCGACCGTATCGGTGTGAACATCGGTTCGGGTATCGGCGGCCTGCCGATGATCGAAGCCACGAAAGAAGAATATACGGCCAAGGGCCCGCGCCGCATTTCGCCGTTCTTCGTGCCCGCCTCGATCATCAACATGATCTCGGGCGATCTCTCGATCAAGTTCGGCCTGCGCGGCCCGAACCTGGCCATCGTCACCGCCTGCACCACCGGCCTGCATTGCATCGGCGCGTCGGCGCGCCTGATCGAGTACGGCGATGCAGACGTGATGATCGCCGGCGGCGCCGAATCGACCGTGTCGCCGCTGGGCCTGGGCGGCTTCGCCTCGGCGCGCGCGCTGTCCACCCGCAACGACGACCCGGCTACCGCCTCGCGTCCGTGGGACAAGGACCGCGACGGCTTCGTGCTGGGCGAGGGCGCCGGCGTGATGGTGCTCGAAGAGTACGAACACGCGGTTGCACGCGGCGCCAGGATCTATGCGGAAGTCATCGGCTTCGGCATGAGCGCGGACGCCAACCACATCACCTCGCCGGTCGAGGATGGCAGTGGCGCGGCCCGCTGCATGGTCTCGGCCCTGAGCAACGCCGACCTGAACGCCAGCGAAGTCCACTACGTCAATGCACACGGCACCTCGACGCCGCTGGGCGACGCAGCGGAAGTGCGCGGCATCAAGCGCGTCTTCGGCGACCATGCCAAGAGCCTGGTCGTGAACTCCACCAAGTCGATGACCGGCCACCTGCTGGGCGGCGCCGGCGGGCTGGAATCGGTGTTCACCGTGCTGGCGATCCACAACCAGGTCTCGCCGCCGACCATCAACATCTTCAACCAGGATCCGGAGTGCGACCTGGACTTCTGCGCCAACACGGCGCGGGACATGAAGATCGATTACGCGGTGAAGAACTCGTTCGGCTTTGGTGGTACCAACGGCACCCTGGTCTTTGCAAAAGTCTAAGTGCCTGTCAATTCCCCGGATGGCTGCGTTGCATCGTCTTGCCGTACTTGCGTACTGTCTTCGACGATGCGTCGGGGGGCCGCATCCCTTGCCCTCCGGGTTTTGTCAGGCACTTTGAAGAAATGAACTAAAGCTACCCATCCCGGTCCAATCGGGATGGGCGTCTGACGGCCTGGACCATTCGGTCCTGCGCTACTCCTGCATTTCCCCGCTCGAGCCTCCGGCCGGCAGCGTCCTCACTTTCCCTGTTTCTCCTTATTGTTCTTTGGCCATGTCGATCGCGATGACCGTCGTCGTTGCGCCGTCGCGCTGCCTGCGTCTCGTGCTGGCCGGCTTCGGCGCGTCCCTGTTCGCGGCCGCGGTCGCCGTGGGCCTGCTGGCGCCCTGGCGCTTCACTGGCGGGCTCATTGTCGCGGCCGCGCTGCTGTTCGCCGGGCTATGCCTGTTGCATACGGCGTGCCGCGCCCCGGTGATGAACCGGATTGATATTTCTGGACTCGGCCGGATACGGCTGGCGGTACAACAGGATGTGGGGATGGAAGCGGACAGCGGCGTGCCAATGACGCTTCTGCCCGGTTCGACGCTGTGGCCGCGGCTGATGCTGCTGCGTCTTGGGGCTGCAAACGACCCGGCGGACGGTGCCTGCCGCTATGTCGTGGTGCTGCCCGACAGCGTGGCGCCGGGCGCATTCCGCGCGCTGGCGGTGGCGCTTGGCGGCATCGCCGGGCAGGTTGCTGGCTCATCCATACAGCACAAAATACTTTGAACTTATTGCAGTCGGCCAACTCTTATGGAAGAGGACCGCTGCAGCCGATGGGGCGTGGTCCGTGGCGACAGAACGCGAGGGTGATCAGTTGTTGGTGGAGCGGGTCCAGGCTGGCGACCGGGGAGCGTTCGACCTGCTCGTGGCCAAATACCAGCGCCGCCTGATGCGCCTGGTGTCGCGCCTTGTCCACGATCCGGCCGAAGCCGAGGACGTGGTGCAAGAGACCTTCATCAAGGCCTATCGCGCCCTGCGTCACTTCCGTGGCGATTCAGCCTTCTACACCTGGCTGTATCGCATCGGGATCAACACGGCAAAAAATTTCCTCGTCACCCAGGGCAGGCGGGCGCCGACCTCCACCGAGGCCGATGCCGAAAAAGCCGAAGGTTTCGAGGACGCAGACAGCCTGCGTGATATAAATACGCCAGAGTCAATGCTGGCGAGCAAGCAGATCGCCCATACGGTGAACGCGGCGATGGAAGCATTGCCGCTGGAACTGCGCACGGCGATCGTATTGCGCGAAATAGAAGGACTCAGTTACGAGGAAATCTCTGAAGTGATGGCGTGTCCAATAGGTACCGTGCGTAGCCGGATTTTCCGCGCACGCGAAGTCATTGCCGAGAAATTGCGCCCTTTGCTCGATTTCCCGGTTGACAAACGCCGGTAGGTCGCGGGATCGTAGACGGGCGGGTAATTTTGAACATACCGATGCGGCAAGGCAACCAGATGGACACCAATAAAAAAATACGCGAAACGATTTCGTCCTTCATGGACGATGAATTGTCCGACGCCGACGCCGAACTAGCGCTCGCAGGCTTGCGCGAGCGCGACGGCATCGATGCCTGGCGACTCTATCACGAGATTGGCGATACCCTGCGCGCCGAAACGGACGCCCCGGCCCTGTCGCCCGGCTTCGCCGCCCGCCTGGCCGAACGGCTTGCCGCCGAACCGGTCCCGCTGCGGCGCGACCCGTGCAAGCCCGAACTCCCCACCGATGCGCTGGCGGCCATCGCGCCGGCCGTGGTGGGTAACGGTGCGGCGAACGGGACGGTGGCGGTGGTCGAGCCGAAGGTGGAAATCGAGGCGCCGTCCAAGGCCAGTCCGGCTGCCAAGCAGTTGTAGGGTGGGCGGGTCCTCCCGCCCGCGCGTTCACATCACGCCTGCATTGCGGCGACGCCCATTCCGGTTGAACGCGCGGTCGGCGGAGCCGACCACCCTACGTACCCCACCCGCCATCGCCACGCCGTGCTCACATCGGCACGTCGCTCATCCCGGTTGAACGCGGTGCCGATGCGGCCGCTCACCCGATGCCCCCCGATCTTGACCCGCCGCACGCCCGCGCACCCCGCGACAAAGCGCCTGTTTTGGCTTACCATAAAGTCAATCTCAGCCTTTCTCATCCGATCCCATGACCAGTAAAACTGCCAGCCTGATCCTGTCAGGCCTGCTGCTGTCCGGCGCCAGCGCCTTCTCAATTTCCCCGGCCATGGCCGCCGCGCCGGTCCAGGCGCCGGTCGTCACCGGCCTGCCCGATTTCTCCGACCTGATCGACAAGGTCGGCCCCGCCGTCGTGAACATCCGCACCACCGAGCGTGTGCAGCGCAACCAGGGCGTGCCGGGCGAAGAAGAGATGCAGGAATTCCTGCGCCGCTTCTTCGGCGGCCAGATCCCGCGCGGGCGCCGCGGCGGCCCGCAGGCGCCGGGCGGGACAGAGGAGCAGCAGGTCACGCGCGGCGTTGGCTCGGGCTTCATCATCTCCAGCGAAGGCTTCGTGCTGACCAATGCCCACGTGGTCGAGGGCGCCGACGAGGTCACGGTCACGCTGACCGACCGCCGCGAATTCAAGGCCAAGGTGCTCGGCGCCGACCGCCGCTCCGACGTGGCGCTGCTCAAGCTCACCGCCACCAACCTGCCGTATTTGCGCACCGGCGACTCCAGCAAGATCCGGGTCGGTGAATGGGTGGTGGCGATCGGCTCGCCGTTCAACCTCGACAACACAGTCACTGCCGGCATCATCTCGGCCAAGTCGCGCGATACCGGCGAATACCTGCCGCTGATCCAGAGCGACGTCGCGGTCAATCCCGGCAATTCGGGCGGCCCCTTGATCAACATGCGCGGCGAAGTCATCGGCATCAACTCGCAGATCGCCACGCTCTCCGGCGCCTACAACGGCATCTCGTTCGCGGTGCCGATCGACGAAGTCATGCGCGTGGCCGACCAGCTCAAGACCTCCGGCAAAGTCACGCGCGGCCGCCTGGGCGTGCAGATCAGCGAGGTCACGCGCGACGTGGCCGAGTCGCTCGGCCTGGGCAAGGCGCGCGGGGCGGAGGTGTCGATGGTCGAAGCCGGCGGCCCGGCGGAGAAGGGCGGCATCAAGGTCGGCGACATCATCCTGAAATTTAACGGCCAGGCGATCGACACCACCCGCGACCTGCCGCGCGTGGTCGGTGCGAGCAAAGTGGGCAGCCGCGCCAACGTCACTGTCTGGCGCCGAGGCACCCAGCTCGATGTGCCGGTGACCATCGTCGAACTGCAGGACGACAAGACCGCCGCCACCCGTCCCGTGCCGAAGAAGCCGGCGCCGGCGGGCGTGGCCAACGCGCTCGGCCTGGTGGTGGGCGACATCACCCCGGCCCAGCGCGGCGAGCTCGGTGTCGATGCCGGCGTGCTGGTCGAGAATGCCGACGGCGCCGCGGCCACGGCCGGCATCCGCGTCGGCGACGTGATTTCCCAGGTCGGCAACACCCCGGTCACCAGCGCGGCGCAGTTTAATGGCCTGGTCGCCAAGCTCGACCCAAAAAAACCCGTGGCCCTCTTGGTGCGCCGTGAGAACGTGTCGCAGTACGTCGTCGTGAAGCCCCGCGCATGATGCGGGCGGTTCCCTTCACCCTGTATTCGCGCAGCTATTGCCACCTGTGCGAGGACATGCACGGGGCGCTGCTGGCACTGCAGGGACCGGGCGAACGCTTCGACATCGAGGTGATCGACGTCGATGCCGATCCGGCCCTGGTGGAACGCTTCGACGAATTGGTGCCGGTGTTGTTCGGCGACCTGGCCCGGCCGGAGCTTTGCCATTACTTCCTGGACGCGCCTGCGGCGCGTGCCTGGGCCGACGCCTGCGCGGCAGCCGCCTGAGCCCGCTTGGCCCGGATTGCGCCGCCGGCGCGGGCACGGGCCGGCAAATACCCGCAAATCCGCACAGGCACCGCGCAAATCCGGCTTTCTGCCCCCGTCCAAGCCCTAAACTGGGCTTTCCGCTCTGGAATCCGGTAAAATACCGGGGTCGGAAAAGCGTCTGCCCCTTGCATACCACTTTCTTCCGCTTGATGAAGCGCTTCGGCCGGGGACCGGCATGCTCCCCACGGAGCGCTTTTCGCATTTGATCCGTCGTATTGCGCCACGCACCGTGCCGAGTTTTGCGCCGCGTATTGCGCTGTATTGTGGCCTCGCCGCACTGTCCGCGGCCTTTTTGGTTTTGAGCTTTGTTAATGAACAACATACGTAATTTCTCCATCATCGCCCACATCGACCACGGCAAATCGACCCTGGCCGACCGCATCATCCAGCTGTGCGGCGGGCTGTCGGATCGCGAAATGGACGCACAGGTGCTCGATTCGATGGACCTCGAGCGCGAGCGCGGCATCACCATCAAGGCCCAGACCGCGGCGCTGCAGTACAAGGCGCGCGACGGCCAGGTGTATAACCTGAACCTGATCGACACCCCGGGCCACGTCGACTTCTCCTATGAAGTCTCGCGTTCGCTGTCGGCCTGCGAAGGCGCGCTGCTGGTGGTCGACGCGAGCCAGGGCGTGGAAGCCCAGACCGTGGCCAACTGCTACACCGCGCTGGACCTGGGCGTGGAAGTGGTGCCGATCCTGAACAAGATCGACCTGCCGCACGCGGACCCGGACAACGCCAAGAAGGAAATCGAAGACGTCATCGGCATCGATGCGGCCGACGCCACCGTGTGCTCGGCCAAGACCGGCCTGGGCGTGGAAGACGTGCTGGAAACCCTGATCGCACGGGTGCCGCCGCCGAAAGGCGACAAGGAAGCGCCGCTGCAGGCCCTGATCGTTGACTCCTGGTACGACCCGTATGTCGGCGTCGTGATGCTGGTGCGCGTGATGAACGGCACCCTGCGCCCGAAAGACAAGATCCTGCTGATGGCGACCGGTTCCCAGAACCTGGTCGAGAGCGTCGGCGTGTTTACCCCGCGCTCGGTCCCGCTGCAGGAACTGTCCGCAGGGCAGGTGGGCTTCATCATCGCCGGCATCAAGGAACTGACCGCGGCCAAGGTGGGCGATACCGTGACCCTGGTGAACAAGCCGGCGCCAGCGCCGCTGCCGGGCTTCAAGGAAGTCCAGCCGCAGGTGTTCGCCGGCCTGTTCCCGGTCGAAGCCAACCAGTACGACGCGCTGCGCGACTCGCTCGAAAAGCTGAAGCTGAACGACGCCGCCCTGATGTACGAGCCGGAAGTCTCGCAGGCGCTGGGCTTCGGTTTCCGCTGCGGCTTCCTGGGCCTGCTGCACATGGAAATCGTGCAGGAACGCCTCGAGCGCGAGTTCGACATGGACCTGATCACCACCGCGCCGACCGTCGTGTACGAGGTCGAGATGCGCGATGGCTCGATCCTGCGGGTCGACAATCCGTCGAAGATGCCGGAACCGTCCAAGATCAACGAAGTGCGCGAGCCGATCGTCAACGTCAACCTGTACATGCCACAAGAGTATGTCGGCTCGGTGATGACGCTGTGTAACGGCAAGCGCGGCGTGCAGATGGACATGGCCTACCACGGCCGCCAGGTCAAGCTGCACTACGAAATCCCGATGGCGGAAATCGTGCTCGACTTCTTCGACCGCCTCAAATCCACCTCGCGCGGCTATGCCTCGATGGATTACGAGTTCAAGGAATACCGCGCCGCCGACGTCGTCAAGGTCGACATGCTGATCAACAGCGAGAAGGTCGATGCGCTGGCGATCATCGTGCACCGTGCGAATGCACCTTACCGCGGCCGCCAGGTCGCCGCCAAGATGCGCGAACTGATCCCGCGCCAGATGTTCGACGTGGCGATCCAGGCCGCGATCGGCGCGACCATCATCTCGCGCGAAAACGTCAAGGCGCTGCGCAAGAACGTGTTGGCCAAGTGCTATGGCGGCGACATCTCGCGCAAGAAGAAGCTGCTGGAAAAACAAAAAGCCGGTAAGAAACGCATGAAGCAGGTCGGTTCCGTGGAAATTCCACAAGAAGCCTTCCTGGCCATTCTCCAGGTGGAAGACAAATAAATGGACCTGCAACCCATCCTGGGCAAGTTTGCCCTGATCCTGTTCGTCTTGATGATTATCACGGGCATCATCTGGTGCCTGGATGTGTTCGTGTTCGCCAAGCAGCGCCGCCGCGCCGCCGACGCGGCGCTGGCCGAGTTCGACGCGCGCACCAACAAGCTGACCGCCGAAGGCATCAAGGTCGACAGCACCGGCAAGCGCGCCGAGATCGAGGCGTCGCACCTGCGCCAGCCGACCTGGATCGAATACTCGGGCAGTTTCTTCCCGATCATCGCGATGGTCTTCGTGCTGCGCTCCTTCCTGTGGGAGCCGTTCAAGATCCCGTCGTCGTCGATGGTGCCGACCCTGCTGGTGGGCGACTTCATCCTTGTGAACAAGTACGCCTATGGCATCCGCCTGCCGATCATTAACAAGAAGGTGTTCGACATCGGCGACCCGCAGCGTGGCGACGTGATGGTGTTCAAATATCCGAAGGACATGAGCCAGGATTACATCAAGCGCGTTATCGGCGTGCCGGGTGATACCATCAGCTACGAGAACAAGCGCCTGTCCGTGAACGGCAAGCCGGTTGCCTACACCCCGATGGACGACTACCTCGACGACCAGCATCCGGTCTACCACAAGCAGTTCACCGAGACCCTCGCCGTCGACGGGGCGACCAGGGCGCACCAGATCCTGAATACCGACGGCAAGCGCGTGTTCGACCTCGGTACGGTCGAGAACTTCCCGCATCGTGAAGCGTGTGACTATTCCTACGATAAATTTACCTGTATCGTACCGGAAGGAAACTATTTCATGATGGGCGATAACCGCGACAACAGTGCCGACAGCCGCTACTGGGGCTTCGTACCGGACAAGAACATTGTTGGCAAGGCGATCGTCGTCTGGATGAACTTCGGCAATCCGAAACGGATTGGCGGCATCCAGTAACCGAGGAGAACCACCATGCGTCAACAGCAATCCATTTACCACCGGGCCGCCCGGCGCGAGGCCGGCGTCTCGCTGACCGGCCTGATTTTCGTGCTGGCGGTACTCGGCGTGGCCGTGGTGTTCGCCTTCAAGCTGATTCCGGCCTATATGGAATACAACGCGGTCAAGGATGCCATCGTCCGCGCCAAGGAAGCTGGCGGCACGCCGCGCGAAATGCAGGTAGCCTTCGACAAGAGCGCCGGCATCAACGACGTGAGCGCGATCCGCGGCCGCGACCTGGTCATTACCCGCGACGGCGGCGAGCCGCAGATCAGCTTTGCCTACGAGAAACGCGTGCCGCTGATGGGCAATGTCAGCCTGGTCATCGACTATGCCGGCAGCACCGACCCGAGCGACACCGGGGCGGGCGACGCCCGGCCAGCGGCCCAGTAAGCTAGTCAGTATCCATCAACAGCAACCGGCAGACAGGACGGCGCATGGCGCCCGACGACCACACGACAGCACAATGAACCTCCAGTTATTGCAAACACGCTTGGGTTACACGTTCCGGGACATGGGCCTGCTCCAGCAGGCCCTGACCCACCGTAGCCATAGCGCGCTGCATAACGAGCGCCTCGAATTCCTGGGCGACTCGATCCTGAACTGCGTGGTGGCCTCGATCCTGTACGAACGCTTCACTAACCTCGACGAAGGCGATTTGTCGCGCCTGCGCGCCAACCTCGTCAAGCAGCAGTCGCTGTTCGAGATCGCCCAGAAGCTCGAGTTGTCGCAGTTCCTGCGGCTGGGGGAGGGCGAGCTGAAATCGGGAGGCTTCCGCCGTCCTTCAATCCTGGCCGATACCCTCGAAGCCCTGCTGGGTGCGATTTTTCTCGACAGCGGTTTCGATGCAGCGCGCGATGCGATCCGCGCCTTTTATATCCCGCTGCTCGACACGGTCGACCCGAGCACCCTGGGCAAGGACGCCAAGACCCTGCTGCAGGAATTTCTGCAAGCCAAGCGCATTGCGCTGCCGACCTATAACGTGGTGGCCACCCATGGCGCCGCGCACAGCCAGGAATTCGAGGTCGAATGCCTGGTGCCGAAACTGAACGTGCAGGTATTCGGCCGCGGCGGCAGCCGCCGCGCGGGAGAGCAGGCCGCCGCCCGCCTGGCGCTCGAGGGCGCGCAGGCCGCGCTGGTCAAGTCGCCAGCCGCCCGCAAGGCCAAGCCGCGTGCCGCCCAGCTCAAGCTGGCCGGCATCGCCACCATCCAGACGGACGCCCCTGCGCCGCCGGAACAACCAGGAAGTAAATCAGCATGAACACCGATAGCATCAACCCCGACAGCAGTAACATCGACGGCAGCGACAGCAGCACCGGCGCGACCCCAGAACATTTCCGCTGCGGCTATATCGCCATCGTCGGCCGCCCGAACGTCGGCAAGTCGACACTGATGAACGTGCTGATCGGCGCCAAGGTGTCGATCACCTCGCGCAAGGCCCAGACCACGCGCCACCGCATCACCGGCATCCAGACCCGCGACGACGCCCAGTTCATCTATGTCGACACGCCGGGCTTCCAGACTCGCCATGCGAACGCGCTCAACAAGACGCTGAACAAGACCGTGTCGAACACGCTCACGTCGTCGGACGTGATCCTGTTCCTGGTCGAGGCGGGCACCTTCGGACCGGCCGACCAGCAAGTGCTGGACCTGCTGCCGACGGATGTCCCGGTGGTGCTGGTCATTAACAAGTCGGACCGCATCAAGGACAAGGCAGTCCTGATGCCGTTCGCCCAGAAGGTGTCCGCGCTGCGCGAATTCACGGCCATCGTGCCGGTGTCGGCCAAGATGCGTTTCCAGGTCGATGCCCTGGAAAACGAGATCAAGCGCCACCTGCCGGAAAACGCACCGATCTTCGGGCCGGACGACATCACCGACCGCAGCGAGAAATTCCTCGCCACCGAGATCGTGCGCGAGAAGGTGTTCCGCCTGCTGGGCGACGAGCTGCCCTACACCAGCACGGTGATCGTCGAGCAGTTCCTGCAAGAAGGCAACCTGCGCCGCATCTTCTGCGCGATCCTGGTCGAGCGCGATACGCACAAGTCGATGATCATCGGTAACAAGGGCGCCCGCCTGAAAGAGATTTCGTCCCAGTCGCGCCTGGACATGGAAAAGCTGTTCGGCGGCCCCGTGTACCTGGAAATCTGGGTCAAGGTCAAATCCGGCTGGGCCGACAACGAAGCTGGCCTGCGCGCCTACGGCTACGAGTAAGACCACAGGCGCCGGAGGACCGACCCCCACGCATGCCCAGCCACAACGACGCCATCGATACGCCGGACGCAGCCAACACGGTGCAGCCGGCCGCCCCGGCAGCAGCCAGGCGCAGCCGCCCCCTGCTGCGCGAGACCCGCGTGACCGGCCAGCCCGGTTTCGTCCTGCACAGCTATCCCTACAAGGAAACCAGCCTGATCGTGGACATGTTCACGCGCGACTACGGCCGCGTGGGCCTCGTCGCCAAGGGCGCCAAGCGCCCGCTGTCGAAGCTGCGCGGAGTGCTGCAGACCTTCCAGCCTTTGTCTATCTCGTTCAGCGGCAAGCTTGAATTGCGCACCCTGATCGATGCGGAATGGGTGGGCGGCATGCTGCCGCTGGAAAAAACGCCGCTGCTGTGCGGCTTCTACCTGAACGAATTGCTGGTCAAGCTCATTGCACGCGACGACAAGCATCCGGCCCTGTTCGACCATTACGTCTCGACCCTGAACCAGCTCGCGCACGGAGAACCTGTACCCATCGTCTTGCGAAAGTTCGAAAGGGCCTTACTTAAGGAAACAGGCGTTGCTGCCGACCTGGGTCGCTGCACAACGACGCGGGCAGCCGTGGACCCCGGCTGCGACTATGTGGTCGACCCGGAGCGTGGTGCGCGCGCAGCGGTGGTGAGCGACGTCTGGCCGGTGGTGACGGGCAAGACCCTGCTCGACATGGAGCGCGAGGATTACGCCGACCCGGCCACCCAGGCGCAGAGCAAGCAGCTGATGCGTTTCCTGCTGGCGCACCACCTGGGCGGCGCGCCGCTCAACACGCGCCAGATCCTGATCGACCTGATGCAGTTATGAACTAACGAAAAACCAGACATGAGCTTCCTGCAACCCGCCGGCCCGGTCATCGACCTGGGCGTCAACATCGACCACATCGCCACCGTGCGCAATGCGCGCGGCACTGCGTATCCGGACCCGCTACGCGCAGCAATGCTGGCCGAGCAGGCCGGGGCCGACCTGATCACGCTGCACCTGCGCGAGGACCGCCGCCACATCCGGGATGCCGACGTGCTGGCCCTGCGTCCATTGCTGGCCACTCGCATGAACCTGGAAGCGGCCGTTACGCGCGAGATGATTGACTTTGCCTGCCAGGTCAGGCCGCAGGACGTCTGCCTGGTGCCGGAGCGGCGCGAGGAAGTCACCACCGAGGGCGGCCTGGACGTGATCCGCTACTTCAAGGAAGTCGAAGCGGCGACCAGGCAGCTGAAGGCAGAAGGCATCCGGGTGTCGCTGTTCATCGACGCCGACGAACGCCAGATCGAAGCTGCCGCCGCGGTGGGCGCCACCGTGATCGAGCTGCACACCGGGCGCTATGCCGAGGCGGAGGGCGATGAGGCCTTGCGCGAGATCGAGCGCATCAAGCTTGGGGTGCATGCAGGCGCCTCGCGCGGCCTGCGCGTGAATGCCGGCCACGGCCTGCATTACACCAACGTGCAGCCGATCGCGGCGATCGCCGATATCCACGAACTGAACATCGGCCACGCCATCGTCGCCCATGCGCTGTTCGCAGGCTGGGAAAATGCGGTGCGCGAGATGAAGGCGATCATGGTCGCGGCCCGCCTCGGCGTGTCGTACGCGCGTTAAGGGAGTTGGAATGATCTACGGCATCGGCACCGACATCGTCCAGATCTCGCGTGTCGAGGCGGCCCTCGCACGCAGCGGCCCGCGCTTCGCCGAAAAGATCCTCGGCCCGCAGGAGCTGGAAAAATACCACGCGCGCAGCGCCAGGAACGCGACGCGCGGCCTGCGCTTCCTGGCGACCCGTTTTTCGGCCAAGGAAGCGTTCTCGAAAGCGATCGGGCTGGGCATGCGCATGCCCATGACCTGGCGTTCGGCCCAGGTCCTGAACGGACCGGGCGGCAAGCCCGTTATCGTCTGCAGCGGGGCGCTTGAACAATTCATGCAAGACTATGGCCTCAGCGCCCAGGTGACACTCAGCGATGAGGCCGATTACGGCGTCGCCTTCGTGATCGTGACCCAGGACCTGGCAACGTAAAGAATAAGCGAAGCAGAAGTGGGCAAGGAAGTTCAAGTACCCGCGCCAGGCGAGTCGGCGGCGCAGGATGACATCCTGGTGGAGTCGGGAATGCATGCGCCGGCAGGCTACGTGGCCGCCGGAGGGGCGGCGATGCCCATCGCGCCGCGCAAGCCGGCGCGCGCCCGATCCACCAGCAAGACGAACAAGGCTGTGCCGGTACCCCGCGCGCGGCCGGACAGTTGGCAGGCCATGAAAGAAGAATTGAAAGCGACATTGAAGGAAGACGCCGCGGATCCCGTCCAGCCCACCGCCTCGGCCCGCGAGCGGGTGCTCGACACCGTGTCCAAGCTGCCCGACCTGCCCGGCGTCTACCGCTACCTGGACGCCAACCAGAACGTGCTCTATGTCGGCAAGGCGCGCAACCTCAAGAAGCGCGTGTCGAGCTATTTCCAGAAGACGCAGTCGAGTGCGCGCATCGCCATGATGGTGGGTCAGATCGCCAACCTGGAAACCACGGTGACCAGCAGCGAGGCCGAAGCGCTGATCCTGGAAAACAACCTGATCAAGTCGCTCAAGCCGCGCTACAACATCCTGTTCCGCGACGATAAAAGCTACCCCTACATCAAGATCTCGGGCGGCGAAGCGCCACGCATGGGCTATTACCGCGGCACGCTGGACAAGAAGAACCAGTATTTCGGCCCTTTTCCTTCCGCCTGGGCCGCAAAGGAATCGATGCAGCTGCTGCAGAAGGTGTTCATGCTGCGCACCTGCGAGGACAGCGTGTATGCCAACCGCACGCGTCCCTGCCTGCTGCACCAGATCGGCCGCTGCAGCGCGCCCTGCGTCGACCTGGTCGCGCCCGAACAGTACCTGCTCGACGTGGAAAACGCGGCGCGCTTCCTGCGCGGGCGCCAGACCGAAGTGCTTGCCGACCTCGAGCAGAAGATGCTGGCCTATGCGATGGACCTGAAATTCGAGCAGGCCGCGGCAATCCGCAACCAGATCCAGGCCCTGTCCAAGGTGCTGCACGCGCAGAGCATGGAAACCGTGGGCGACGCCGACGTCGACGTCATCGCGGTGGTGGTGCAGGGCGGCCGTGCCTGCGTCAACCTGGCCATGGTGCGCGGCGGGCGACACCTGGGTGACCGCGCCTATTTCCCCGCGCACGTGGGCGAATCGCTGGGTGAGTGCCCGCTCGACGTCGAGGTGCTGTGCGCCTTCCTGGCCCAGCATTATTCGGGCCAGTTCATCCCGAACACGCTGATCCTGAACATCGAGTTCGACCAGCCCGAGCTGATCATGGCGCTCTCCGAGCAGTGCGGCCACCGCATCAACCTGATCTTCCAGCCGCAGGGCCAGCGCCGCCAATGGCTGGAGATGGCGGGCAAGGGCGCCGAGCTGGCATTGGCGCGGCTGCTGTCCGAGCAGGGCTCGCAGCAGGCGCGCACCCGCGCGCTGGCCGATGCGCTGCAACTGGACAGCGAAGACCTCGACACGCTGCGCATCGAATGCTTCGACATCAGCCACACCGGCGGCGAGGCGACCCAGGCCTCGTGCGTGGTGTTCCACCACCACCAGATGCAGAACGGCGAATACCGCCGCTTCAACATCAACGGCATCACCCCCGGCGACGATTACGCCGCGATGCGCCAGGTGCTCACGCGCCGCTACGAGAAGGTGGCGAACGGGGAGGGCGTCATGCCCGACATCGTGCTGGTCGACGGCGGCAAGGGCCAGGTCGAAATGGCGCGCCAGGTCTTCGTCGAGCTCGGGCTCGACATCGGCATGATCGTCGGCGTGGCGAAAGGGGAGGCGCGCCGGGTCGGCCTGGAAACCCTGATCTTCGCCGACAGCCGCCCGCCCCAGGAGCTGGGCAAGGAATCGGCGGCGCTGATGCTGGTGGCCATGATCCGCGACGAGGCCCACCGCTTCGCCATCACCGGCATGCGCGCCAAGCGCGCCAAGGCCAGGCAAGCCTCGCGCCTGGAAGAGATCGAGGGCATTGGCGCCAAGCGCCGCCAGCGCCTGCTGGCCCGCTTTGGCGGCCTGCGCGGGGTCGTCGACGCCAGCGTGGAGGATTTGATGTCGGTGGAAGGCATTTCGAGCACGCTGGCGGAAGAGATTTACCGGCAGCTACATTAATCGTCCTGTTCCGTTTGCTTGGCGCGCTCGTACCAGGCAATTCGCGCCGTGCGGAAACAATGTAAACCGCATATCTCGAGGCCGCCACCTTTTCTCTACCTTTTGCATATGTCGATCAATGTGACAAAGTTAGTCATCGCACAGTCGCTATGTTCCGTATGTGTTTGATTCCTTGATATTTCCTTGGTTTGGCACGCTTTATGCTAAGTGGACATTGCCTCACCATCACAACTACTAGGGAGTCGTTCATGAATTCGATTAGTCTGAAAGCGCTATTGGTGTCTGCACTCGCCACCGCCGTCTTTGCCTCAGGTAGCGCTCTGGCCGTACCGTTCTCGATCACCGGTGCTTCATTCACGCCCGGCACCGGTTACGGTATCGACCGTAACAACTCCGGGAATCCGACAGAAAATGCCAACTCGACCCTGCTCGATGTGCGCTTCTCAAACGCGTCCTTTGCCGCCCAAAACTTCGACCTCAACACCGTCGGAGAGTTCAAAACCTTTAGCATGGGCTCCATCGATTTCTGGGAGACGAACGGATCCCAAGGCATCAGGACGGCCGAAACGGACTTTTTGAACATCATGGCAACGCTGATCTTTGCTTCCCCCGACAGCGGCAACAAGGTTTTCACGACTAACGGCATGGCTACCATCGGCAGTGTTCAGGACGCGGCTACCGACCTGACGATCGACTGGACCTCTCAGCTCGTGTCCTTCGGGACAACCGGCCAGTATCGGATTGATTTAGGCAGCCTGGCTTTCTCCAGAGCGTCGACCGCGAATAATACTGCCGGCTTTCGCGATGCCCAGGTCACGGTGACGCTGCTGGCCCTGGACCGGCCGCCTGTCAACGTCCCTGAGCCGTCCTCTTTGGCCCTGGCCGGTATGGGACTGTTGGCAGCCGCCGGCGTAATGCGCCGCCGCAAGCATTAAGTCCTGTGCGGCTGGCTTGGCCGCGACAGTTTCTACCTTCTAAGTTTTCTGCCCGCCCTTGCGCGGGCAGTTTTTTATCCGTGACACAGTCAGCAGGGCAGGGCAGCGCGCCATACAGACGAGTCACCTAGTCCAATCGGCAATAGCCATGTAGACTAGCGGCGCAAACTTTCATTCCTGTAATCAGTGCTTTCCTATGCCTTTCAACATCCCGATTCTCCTGACCTGGTTACGCGTAGCGCTGATTCCCCTCGTTGTAGGCGTCTTCTACCTTCCCACCCACTGGCTGCCGCTGGCCGACCGCAACCTGGCGGCGACCCTGGTGTTCACGGTTGCCGCCATCACCGACTGGTTCGACGGCTTCCTGGCGCGGCGCTGGAACCAGACCTCGGCTTTCGGCGCCTTCCTCGATCCGGTGGCGGACAAGCTGATGGTGGCCGGCGCCTTGCTGGTGCTGGTGCAGCTGGACCGCGTGAACGCGATCATCGCCTTCATCATCATCGGCCGCGAAATCACGATCTCGGCCCTGCGCGAATGGATGGCCCAGCTCGGCGCGACCAAGTCGGTGGCCGTCAGCTCGCTCGGCAAGATCAAGACCGCAGCCCAGATGACCGCGATCCCGATGCTGCTGTTCCATGACGTGCTGTTCGGCATCGACACCCATTACTGGGGCGAATACTTCCTGTGGCTCGCCGGCGTGCTGACGGTCTGGTCGATGTTCTACTACCTGCGCCGCGCCTGGCCGCTCATCAAGGAGAAGGCCTCGAGCCTGTAGAAACGGGCTTGTAGAAATGTTCTGCGTCATCCTTGACGTACGGAATAGAATCTCTATAATGCCTGCCTGTTGCGACAACATCGCAGCAGGATGGTAGACAAAGCGGGAGTAGCTCAGTTGGTAGAGCGCAACCTTGCCAAGGTTGAGGTCGAGAGTTCGAGACTCTTCTCCCGCTCCAGTTTCAAGATTGCACGATTCACCGTAATCTTGAAAAAATGTCAAAGTTCTGCGATAATCGTTGTTCTGTACGCGGGAGTAGCTCAGTTGGTAGAGCGCAACCTTGCCAAGGTTGAGGTCGAGAGTTCGAGACTCTTCTCCCGCTCCAGTTTATGTTCATAAGCTGGCGGATAAGTTGGCAGCAGTAATCAGTAAGACTCCATTGCGGGAGTAGCTCAGTTGGTAGAGCGCAACCTTGCCAAGGTTGAGGTCGAGAGTTCGAGACTCTTCTCCCGCTCCAAAAGTTTTACGAAATTCGTACTCCTCAGCGGGAGTAGCTCAGTTGGTAGAGCGCAACCTTGCCAAGGTTGAGGTCGAGAGTTCGAGACTCTTCTCCCGCTCCACATTCAGGGAAGTTCACCTTCCCGGTTGACACGGCAGCTAACCGGCCGGATCAGCGCAGCAAGTACCTCTGGCGAGGTAGCAAAGCGGTTATGCAGCGGCCTGCAAAGCCGTCTAGACGGGTTCGACTCCCGTCCTCGCCTCCAGAATATCCCCTACCTAGTCACTAGGTACTAATCTAGATCGCATGAATGGCCTCCTTAATGGAGGCCTTTTTCGTCTGATGCCCAGTATCGAAGAGCATTGAGCGCTCAGCTCCTAGCTCAGCAAAATGCCAGTTCGCCGATGCGATACCGTGCAAGGGGGAAGCATGATGTTTTCGTTGCGCCCGGTTGCGAAGCGCCGTAATCTGTATTGACACTCCTGGGGGCCGCACATGGATTCTTATTTTCCATCCAGTGGCGACGACGCTGCCAAACTGCTGCGCGCGCAAGAAATATCTCGCTACCGCATCACGGAGGGCGAAGCGAATCGAAATTTGCACCTGCTTGCTCAACTGGCAGCTCAAGTGACTTGCGCTGACATAAGCGGCGTCACCATCGTGCATGATCTGCATGTCGCCGTGGTGACGGGGACTGGCGTGGTACCGCAGCACTTCAATCGAGACGACTCGATTTGCGCCCATGCGGTCGATGTTCAGGCACCGTTCTTCGAGGTGCAGGACATGTCGGTGTCTCCACGGTTCGCCACTATCCAGTTTACAGAAATGCGGCATTACGCGGCCGCCACCTTGTTCAGTAAACGCGGCTATCTGCTTGGCACTTTGTGGGTCATGAGCTGCAGGCCGCGCGCGCTCGACGAATCACAAGGGCTGCTTTTGCTAGGGTTGGGGAGATTGGCCGTTGATGCACTCGACAAGCAATATTGCGATGCGGCGACCGGAATGCACAATCGCAGCTCCCTCCTGCAACAACTACAGGAAGTGCTGGCCGGGTCTGATGCGTCGGAGGTCACGGTCGGCTATATCGATCTCACGGGATTTCACCAGATCAACGAAATCTATGGACGCGACGCCGGCGACCGCATCTTGTCCGAAGTCGCAAACCGATTGCAGCACTGGATTGGCCGCGAAGATCTTATCGGTCACTTGGGCGGAGATCGATTCGGGTTCGCGCTACGCGGCACAGCGCAGGATGACCGCTTGCAGGGCTTGTGCAAGACAATCGACAAGCCATTTTCTTTGCAGGAGGGACCGTTGTACGGGCTCAACGCGCGTATCGGTGTCGTGCGGCGGTCCTTGCCGACCAAGGTAAGCGCGGGCGCACTCCTCGACATGGCTGAGACAGCGGGCCGGATGATCGTTTCCGTACACGGTTTCTCCGTGATACGCGAGTACGGCGCCGTCTTGCGCGACCGGACTCGCATGCTGGAAGCCTTGCTGAAGTTACTGGAAGATCGTCCTGATGCTGGCGAATTACATATGTTCTACCAGCCACAAGTCGATTTCTCGAACGGCTGCCTGATAGGCTTCGAAGCCCTGGTGCGCTGGACACACCCGGAAATGGGCGTAATACCGACCCAGAATTTCGTCGCGTTGGCTGAAAGCAGCGGACACTGTTACGAACTCGACCTGCGCATTGCCCGTCTCGTCTGCAGCACCTTGCGACGCTGGCTGGATGCAGGTTTGCACGTGGTCCCTGTGTCGCTGAACCTGTCTCGAGCTACGCTGATCCATCCGCGATTGCCGAATGCAATCTCCGCTTTGCTCGACGAGATGGATATCCCCGGCGCGCTGCTGGAGGTAGAAGTGACCGAAGGGCATTTATTAGAAGCGCCGCAGGCGATTCATCAGAGCGTCGACGCGCTGCGCTCACTCGGCCTGCGAATTGCCATCGATGACTTCGGCATCGGTTATTCGAACCTGGATGCAATCGCTACCCTTCGCTTCGACAGACTGAAGGTCGATCGTCGTTTTGTGCATGGCGTGGCGGACAATCCCACCACGGCCAGCCTGTTTCAGCTTATCCAGGGCGTGGCAAAAGTAGCCGACGCGGAATTGCTTTGCGAAGGCCTGGAGCGTCAAAGTGATCTCGATTGGTTGCGCCACCATCATGCATATCGCGTTCAGGGCTGGTACTTCAGTGCCGCGCAATCGGTTGATCAGGCCGAGCGTGTTTTACGCAGTTGGAAATATCTGTCCCGGCAGCCCGCGGGGGCTTCCGACCTGCGCACGCTTTTTGAAGTCGAGTGATGCAAGAAATGCGATAGGCTCAATCAAAATATCGGAATTTTGTATTGAACACTGATCGTTAGCGGGGTTCGTTCTACCCCAATGTCCGGTGCTCAGGCCATAAAATCGAATAGCGATGGCCGACCAGCTGTGGGGCCGAACAGCGGATTGCCGCCAGTTCCGGCCACTGCGTATTGCTGTGCAAGCATGCCGGCCTGGCGCTGGATCATCTCGCTGACCTGGGTTTTCTGGACGTTCAGCCTGTTTACCTGGCTCTGCAGCGTCGCAGTGCGGTCTGCAAGAATACCGCCTGCGCTTAATTGTTGAGCTGCATGTTGTGCGAACTGATCAGCCAGACCCTTCCCCGGCTTGCTGAAAAACTCGGTCAATTTCTCCGGCTGTGTAGCAAGCGCCGCCTTCAACTTCGCATCGTCCAGCACCAGTTCTCCTTCCTTGCGCGTGATACCGATGTCGGCAAGCGTTTTTTGATCCGTGTTGTCGAACGTTCTGGCAATCTGGGTCTTGATTCTGCCTACGAGGGTATCGTGCGCCTGGTCACCGGTTTTTAGCCCGTTCAGCCGGCTGTTGAGCGAGTTGAATGCGTCCACCAGATGCTTCACGTTCTCGGCCAGCGCCGCAGGATCGCGCTTGAGCTTCACCTCGCTTTTTCCGATCGCCGTCAGATTCAATGTAACGCCGGCAATAGCCTTGTCGACCGTATTGCTCGATGAAGTGAAGGTCTTTCCATCGACGACGAGGAGGGCATCGCGTGCAGCCGTATGCTGCGTCATCGCGCTCTTCTTGCCACCCTCGAAGGCGAGCAGACTCTCCAATACCTGATCGCCATTCACGCTGATGCCCATTGTGTTTGCCGCGCCCGGCTTGCCCGCGATACTCAGCGCATAAGCTTTGCCATCCTGGACAAGCTTCGCATCGATCCCCGCATCACGCATGGCCTTCGCGATGCCTTCCAGCGTGTTGTTTCCTTTGTCGATAGGCACTGTGATCGAGGTGGCGCCGCTCCCGCTACCCATGTCGATCCTGATCTCGGTCGGGACGCCTGTGCCGAGTGGCATGTTCTTATCCGATAGCGGCTTGCTCGCCAGTTGCTGTGCCTGGGCGAGCTGCTTCACCTCCAGCGCATGCACGCCGGTGGCGGCCGTCCCACCCGATAGCTGGGCGGTCGCCGCTTTGCCGTCCACGCCCACCGCAGTGCCGAAGTTCTCGCCCGAGAGCCGTGCAGTAATGCTGCGGAATCCGTCCAGCGCGAGGGCGAGTTTGCCGATCGCCGACAGGCGTGCAGTGTCCCGTCCAAGCTGGGTCTCGATCGTCTTGAGCCCGGGGTTTTGCATCAACGGCTTCTGGCTTGCAGAGGAATACAGCTCCTGCACGGCAACGCCAGGCGGACGTGCTGCCTGATTCGAGATGGAATTGGTCATGCCGAGATTATGCATGGCCAAATGTCGCCTTATGTAATCAATGGCATCGAATTGTCGCGCCGGTCTCCCGGGATCGATGCCGGCACGCTTCGCTCATCCTGCGCATCCGCCGCAGCCGGCGGCGCCGCGGCTCAGCGACTTGATCTGCTGGAGCCGCATGTAACGCGAGCCGATCAGCACTTCGCGCAGGAAGTAAATGTAACTACCGATCAGGCATCCCATGGCGAGCACGAAGCAGGTCGCGATGTAGTGGTCGAGCGGAAGGTTGGTGGTGTCGCCCAGGAACAGCATGCCGATGACGAGGCAGACCAGCAGCCCGCAAGCGGTGTTCAGCGTGATCGCGTAATTGATGAGGTGTCCGCGCTGGTGCAGGGTCTGGAGTTCGATCATGCAGGCTTCGTTGGGGCCTGGCAGGAGCCTGGCTTCCAGCACCCGGGTCCGGTCGATGATACGCGCGAGCCGGTTGGTCAGCACGACCAGCATGGTGCCGACGCCCGTCAGCAGGAACACCGGCGCGATGGAGAGCTGGATGATGTGGCCAATGTCCGCAAGCTGGATGTTCACGTGTCGGCTCCCTTGTATCTTCCTAGTGATGCATCTCGCGCGTGCGCACCCACTGGGCGAATTCGCAGGCGGGCAGGGGTGGTGCGACGTAATATCCCTGTGCCTCGTCGCAGCCGTACGCAAGCAGGGCATCCCGGATCTCGCGGCTGGCCGTCCCCTCCGCCACCACGGCCATCCCGAGCTCATGGGCGAGGCCGATGGTCGCCTTGACGATCGATGCCGCGCGCTTATCGGAAAGCATGTTGCTGGTGAACCCATGGTCGATCTTGATGACGTCCACCGGCAGCGTGCTGAGGTAGCTCAGCGAGGAGTAGCCGGTGCCGAAGTCGTCGATGTACAGCTGGAAGCCCAGGCGGCTCAGGGTGTTGAGTTCGGCGATCGAGGCGCCCGGGTTCACGATCAGGCTGCTCTCCGTGATCTCCAATCCGATCCAGTCGGGCGTGCCGCCGCAATCGGCCAACAAGGCCTGCAAGTCGCTGGCCAGGTTGCCCCCGTTCAGGTTGCGGGTGGACAGGTTGACCGCGATCGGCAGCGACAAGCCTTCCTGCCGCCAGGCCAGCGACTGCCGCACGGATTCCTGCAGCATGTGCCTTGTCAGCGCATGAATCAGCTCGCTCGATTCGATGAGCGGCACGAACTCCGCCGGTGGCACCATGCCGCGCTCCGGATGCCGCCAGCGCACCAGCGCCTCGACACCCAGCACGGCGCCGGTCGCCATCGATACCTTGGGCTGGCAGTACAGTTCGATCTGGCCGTCGCTGATGGCGCTGCGGAACTGGCCCAGCAGGGCGAGGCGTGCCGGGTCGTAGGGATCGTCATCGGCCGAATAGACCATGCAGCTACGGCCGTTCTTCCGCGCCTGGTGAACCGCGACGTCGGCCTTGCGCAGCAGCTCCGTTGCCTCGCGGGCGTGGAGGGGTGCGACGGCGGTGCCGACGTACGCGCCAATGTCGTAGTGCACGCCCGCGATCGCGAAGGTGGTCTCGAAGGCGGTGGCGATGGCATTCGCGATCCGCGCCGCATCTTGCGTCTGGCTGCCCTGGACGATGACGGTGAACTGGGCGTTGCCGGTGCGGGACAGGTGCATGTCCGCATCGAGCATGCCGGCCACCCGTCGCGCCACGTCGCCTAACAGCGTGTCCGCATTGACATGGCCGAGGGTCAGGTTGATCTCGCGGAAGGAGGGCAGCTCGACGATTAACAGGGCCACCGGCATGGCCGGGCCGGGGGCACCGAGCAGGGCTTCGAGCCGCTGCCGCATGGCGACCCGGTTGGGGAGGACCGTCGTGTCGTCGAAGAATGCCAGCCGCTGGATCTCCTGTTGCGCATGGCGGATCTCGGTGATGTCCTGGATGACGCCGACCATCCGCAGCGGACTGCCGGCAGCGTCGGTCGTCACGTCCGCGAGCGAATGGACATGCCGGACATCGTCGTGTGCGTGGACGGCACGGTATTGGCAGTTGTAACGCTCGCCCGGTACGGTAAAGGCTCGCTCGCGCGCCGCGACGACGCGTTCCAGGTCGCCCGGGTCGATGCGCCGGTTCAGGTCTTCCAGCCGGATCGGGAGGCTGTCCTGGTGCATGCTGAAGATGCGGTAGGCCTCGGGCGAGCTGGTTTCCACGATGCCGGTGCGTGCGTCCGCGGTCCAGGTGCCGAGGTGGGCGATTTCCTGGGCGTGTTCCAGGTCGCAGCACGCCGGCAGCAGCTGGTCGTGCAGGCGGCGCTGGTCGGTGATGTCCACGGTGGCGCAGGCGAACCAGGTGCGTTCGTAGCTGTCGCCGGCCACCCGGTGGCCGCAGACCCGCAGGACGTGGTCGCCCCCGTCCTGCCACTGCGCCCGCAGCTCGAGGACGAAGCAGGTGCCGGACAGGACGCAGTGCTCGAAGGCCTCGAGCAGCAGGTGACGCTCGTCCGGAAGAATGCGTTCGATCAGCGCCGCGATCGACGGTTCTACCGACCCATACTTCAGGCCCAGGTTACGGTGCTGCTGCGCCGACCAGCTGACCTTGCCGTCAGCGAGGTTGAGGATGGTGCATCCGCGACGCGTGATTTCCTGCGAGATCGCCAGGATGTCGTGCAGGTGCGCCAAGCGTGCTTCCGCGTCGGCACGGTAGCAGTCGCTTACGCCACGGGCGTCGTGGCCATCCGGCGGAGGAGGGTATCTGCCGTCGTGTCTTTCAATCGATTGGGCATGCAGCATGATGGCCTCTCTCCGGTGGATGGGCCTGTTAACCCTTGCTTCACTATGGTGGCCGACGTCAGGGGTGTCGAGTGAATTTGTGTGAGGACTCGTGTCGGCAGTCGCAATTTCATTAGGACTCCTTGACAGTTTTCCTGGCCGTGCTATGCTGGCGTTCATGGACATCCAACCAGAAACCCCGTGGGACAGCACGCCGGACATTTCGGCGCGCATCGTGACCGCCATCGGCCGCATCGCGACCGTGCTGCGCTCGGGGATGTGGGAGGTCTCGACGGCCGAAGGCCTGAATCCGGCGCAGGCCGAGATCCTGCAGCTGCTGCAGCACCGTACCCGCGGCGTGCGCCTGAGCTGGCTCGCCAAGCAGCTGTCGATCTCCGCGGCCAGCGCCAGCGACTCGGTCGCCGCGCTGGTGTCGAAGGGACTGGTCCGCAAGGCCCGCGCGGAAGACGACGGCCGCGCCACAGCGTTGCACCTGACGCCGCAAGGCGAACAGGTCGCGCAACGGCTGGCGCATGCGCTGTCGTTCGCCGATTCGGCTGCGTCGAGGCTGCCGCCGGCGCAGCAAGTGCTGATGCTGACGGGCCTGTTCAAGCTGATCGCGGAATTGCAGAAAACCGACCGGTTTCCGGAACTGCGCGCCTGCCTGTCTTGCCGCCACTTCGAGCCGAACAAGTATCCGGCCCAGGAGGTACCGCATCATTGCGCGCTGGTGAATGCGCCGCTGCCGATCTCGTTCCTGCGCATCGATTGCGCCGAACACGAGCCGACCGACCCGGTCAGACAGCGCCGCAATTGGGAAGCATTTGCCTGAGCATTTTTTTTGTCAGTAATAGTTAGGACTCCTATTTTATAGGGTGAGGCGGCCGCACCCCTTGACCGGCCCGCAAACTGAAGGAGCACACCATGTCGCGTATCGAACTCGTCAATCCTGCCAACACCCAAGGCGAAGCAGGCAAGCTGCTGGGCCAAATCCACGGCGCCTTCGGCGTCGTGCCGAACATGTTCCGCGCTGTCGCCAATTCGCCGGCTGCGCTGCAGAGCATGTGGGGCGCGTTCGGCGCCCTTGGCGGCGGCACCCTGGGCGCGCGCCTCGGCGAGCAGATCGCGGTGGCGATCGCCGACCGCAACGATTGCGAATACTGCCTCGCCGCGCATACCGCGCTGGGCCGCAAGGCCGGCGCCAGCGCCCAGGAAATGGCAGCCGCGCAGGCCGGCGAATCGGACGATCCGAAGACTGCCGCCGCGCTGAAATTCGCGATTGCGGTTGTGGAAAAGCGCGCCCACGTGGCCAAGAGCGATGTGGCGGCCCTGCGCACCGCCGGCTTCGGCGACGGCGAGATCGTCGAGATCGTGGCGCACGTGGCCCTGAACCTGTTCACAAACTACGTGAACGTGGCCTTCGCGGTGCCGGTCGACTTCCCCGGCGTGAAGCTGCGCGCAAAATGAACGCCTCGACCTTGCATTCCGCTCCGGAATTCGAGGTCTCGGGCTGGCTTAATGCGGCCGGCCCGGTGACCTTGGCTTCGCTGCGCGGCCGGGTGGTGGCAGTGTATGCCTTCCAGATGCTGTGCCCGGGCTGCGTTGCGCAGGCGCTGCCCCAGGCCAAGCAGCTGGAGCAGCATTTCGGCCGCGACGAGCTGGCGGTGCTCGGCCTGCATACCGTGTTCGAGCACCATGAGGCCATGAATGAGCGTGCACTGGCGGCCTTCCTGCACGAATACCGGATCGGGTTTCCGGTCGGGGTCGATCGCCCCGGCGAGGACGGGCCGATTCCGCGCACGATGGAGCGTTACCGGATGCGCGGCACGCCGACGCTGCTGCTGTTCGACCGCGCCGGCGTGCTGCGCCACAGCCTGTTCGGACATTTGCCCGACCTGCAGGTGGGTGCCCTGATCGGCAAACTGCTGGCGGAACCGGTGCCCGACGAGGGATGCGACGACATGGGTTGCCGCATTCCTGGAAGGGCCTGAGCATGGGCGGCTCCCGCTTCCTCCGGCGCAGCGCCGGGGACGAGACTGCCGACACCGGTCCGGCGCCCCAGATTCTGGCGCGCCGCATCGATGCGCTATCGACGGGGCAGGCGCGGCCGGTGGCCAGCATCGGCGATGCTCCTGTCCTCAGCGCCATCGGCAAGCGCGCCCGCGAGGGCGCGCTCTGGCTTTCCCGCGACGGACTGGAAGGCGACGAGCAGGGCGACCGGATCTACCATGGCGGACCGGACAAGGCGCTGCACCACTACCCGGCCGGCCACTACGCCCTGTGGCGGCTGTGGTTTCCGGACACGCCGCTGGTGCTGGCGGCCGGCGCATTCGGCGAGAACATCTCCACCCAGGGCATGACGGAAAGAGATGTGCACATCGGCGACGTGTTTCGGGCCGGGACCGCATTGCTGCAGGTCAGCCAGGCACGCCAGCCTTGTTTCAAGCTGAACCTGCGCCTTGAAAAAGAGAACGCCGCGCTGACGATGCAGGTTTCCGGCCGAACTGGCTGGTATTACCGTGTACTGCAGGAAGGATGGCTGAAGGCCGGCGACCGGCTGGAGCTGGTCGCGCGGCCGCGCCCCGGCTGGCCGCTGTCGCGCCTGATTGCCGCACTCTATCCTGCCAATCCGGCCGCCTCCTGGCTGGCCGACGAATGGCGGCTGGCGGCTGGCTTGCCCGAACTGGCCGAACGCTGGCGCTCGGCATTCGAGCGTCGTTTGCAGACGGGGGTGATCGAAGATTGGCGCATGCGCCTGCACGGTCCCGGGGGATTGCGCCGCATCGCGGACGTCACCGCACCGGGTTGACCCAGCACGCGCCGGGAGGCGCGCTGGGTGAGGCGACACTCAGGATGCGATGTCGGCCGGCGCGTGGGCTGCGTCTGCGCCGACGTGATCGATGACCGAGTGAGGACTAATGGTGAGCACTTTCGATCCCACGACGAGGCTGGGGAGCTGTTCGATGCCGCGCACGACAGCTTCGAATTTGAGTTCCGGGTGAGCCCCGAGGTCGATGACGGTCAGGCCGGGAATGGTCAGTTCGAGCGTCTGCGCGATGTCGAGGCACAGCCGGCAGCCGTCATGAAAAAGAATGCAGGACGACTCTGAAATGAGCGTGGACCTGGTGGCTATTGGAGGATGATTCATCTTCTTCCTTGATGTAGGAGTCCTAAATAAAAAGTCCCAAAAATGCACGAATACCTTAGGCGACGGATTGGCAAGGATATGTATCCGGGAAGGGCGCGCGTACAAAGGGACAACGAAGCTTGGCTGCGAGATTCTCGAAACCACCTGCGCATGCTAGCAGGTTTACGAGATTAGTCAAGACTCCTAATTAAATGCGAGTATGCCCGGCCATGCTGCGGGAGGGTACCGCTGGAGGCCTGATAGGCTTCTCGCCTGCAGCAGGCGCCGTGCAGGGCGCCGACGGCGGGGGCAGGACCCGCGACTGCGCGGCGGGGAAGTCTGCCTGCGCGTACATCGAGAGCCCGAGGATCGCCGCGGAGGCGCCTGTCGCATACAGTATGTGTCTGGACGTTTTCACCTGAACCTCCCGTATCCTTGCCCCGGTCGTCGGGTACTGGTCCAGTGTAGGCAGCCGCATGTCGTTTTCAGCATTAACTTTGGTGAACCCGCTTGCGCATTCCCGGCGGCGACAGAACTTCACATCGATTCACTCCTGTGGACGAGCGCCCCTGTCTACACTGTCATGACAGCCCGGCGTGCTGCCGTTCCGAAGCCGGGCGCTTCTCAGCCTGGTGGAGACAACATGAAAAGCCATCATCCCGTGACCGTCCCTGCCCCTGCCTTGCCGGGACTTGCCATCGCCGCCCTCGAGAAAATCGGTGTCAGGCTCATCAGGCTGACCGAGGGCCGCTTGCACGCATCCGCCATCGTCCGCTCGTTCTCCGCAGTGGACCGCGTTCTGGTGGATTGGTCGATTCGCACCGGCGGGCAGCTCGAATGCCAGTTCGAAATCACCTACAACGACGGTTACCAGATCAGCGGCGATTACCGGTTCAAGCGCAAGGGCAGCAGCAGGCCGGCGCTGACCCGCCACGTACGTGCGAGCGCTCAGGCGCTGTGCGCCGGTCTGGGCGACGTCAACAAGGTACGGGGCCTGACGACACGGGCATTGGATTTTCTCGAGCACTACGAGACCGACGACGCTTGCGCGATCTGAATGCCGGATGTTGGAGGAGGAGGCGTCCGGTCGGCGCCGGACGCGGGGGCTGTGGTGTCAGGCCACTTCATCCAGTTGGGCGATGGCGCGCGCGACACCGTCGCCATACTCTGGATGACACTGCAGGCAGTTGCGGATGTGCCGCGCCTTGACCTCGCCGGACGCGCCGGCGATCGAGCGGGCGGTGTTCTGGAACAAGGCTTCGCGCTGCTGCGGCGACATCTTCAGGAAGAGCAAGCGCGGCTGGGTGAAATAGTCGTCGTCGATACGATGGTTCCAGTGGTCGGCTGCGCCTTCCAGCGACAGCGGCGGTTCACGGAAATCTGGCTGCTCGGCCCATTCGCCGTGGCGGTTGGGCTCGTACGACGTCGTGCCGCCCCGGTTGCCGTCGACCCGCATCGCACCGTCGCGGTGATAGCTGTGGACCGGGCAGCGCGGGGCATTCACCGGGATCTGGTGGTGATTGACCCCGAGACGGTAGCGCAGCGCGTCCCCGTAGGAGAACAGGCGGCCCTGCAGCATCTTGTCAGGGGAAAAGCCGATCCCGGGGACGACGTGGGCCGGACTGAAGCCGGCCTGCTCCACCTCGGCGAAGTGGTTCTCTGGGTTGCGGTTCAGCTCCAGCACGCCGACCTCCATCAGCGGATAATCCTCATGCAGCCAGACCTTGGTCAGGTCGAAGGGATTGAATCGGTAGCTGGAGGCATCCTGCTCAGGCATCACCTGGACGTACATGGTCCAGCGGGGGTAGTGCCCGCCCTCGATGCTGTCGTAGAGGTCGCGCAGGTGGCTTTCGCGGTCGCGGCCGATCAGCGCGCCAGCCTCGCCGTCGCTCAGGTTCTCGATGCCCTGCTGGGTCTTGAAGGTGAACTTGACCCAGTGGCGTTCGTTGCCGGCGTTGATAAAGCTGAAGGCATGGCTGCCGAAGCCGTGCATGTGGCGATAGCTGCGCGGGATGCCGCGCTCGCTCATGACGATCGTCACCTGGTGCAGGGCTTCCGGCAGGCCGCTCCAGAAATCCCAATTGTTGTCGGCATTGCGTAGGCCGGTGCGCGGGTCGCGCTTGACGGCATGGTTCAGGTCCGGAAATTTCAGCGGATCGCGCAGGAAGAATACTGGCGTGTTGTTGCCCACCAGGTCCCAGTTGCCCTGCTCGGTATAGAACTTGATGGCGAAGCCGCGGATGTCGCGCTCGGCATCGGCGGCGCCCCGCTCGCCCGCGACGGTCGAGAAGCGCATGAACAGTTCGGTTTTCTTGCCGACTTCGGAAAACAGCCTCGCGCGGGTGTAGCGGGTAATGTCCCGGGTGACCGTGAAGCTGCCATGGGCCCCGGCCCCTTTGGCATGCATGCGGCGTTCGGGAATGACTTCCCGATCGAAATGCGCCAGCTTCTCGAGCAACCAGATGTCGTCGAGCAGGGCGGGGCCGCGCGGCCCTGCAGTGCGCGTGTTCTGGTTGTCGACCACGGGCGCGCCGGCAGCCGTGGTCAGCTTATGATTCGGCTTGTCCATCGTACAGCTCCTTGATGCGTTGGAATGAAGTGGCCTGGCGCCGGCCGCAGCAGGCGCCAGGCCTTCGCCTCAGGCCCTGACGAAGGCCAGCATGTCGATGTTGACTTTCTCCTTGTGGGTATCGGTCAGTCCATGCGGCGCGCCCGGGTAGACGATCAGCTTCGCATGCGGGATCAGCTTCGCCGATGCGCGGCCGGCGGCATCGATCGGCACGATCTGGTCGTCGTCGCCGTGGATGATCAGGGTCGGGATGGCGAACTTCTTCAAGTCTTCGCGGAAGTCGGTCTCCGAGAAGGCCTTGATCGAATCGTAGGTGTTCTTGTGTCCGCCCATCATGCCCTGCATCCACCAGGACTGGATCAGGCCCTGCGACACTTTCGCGCCCGGGCGGTTGAATCCGAAGAAGGGACCGCTCGGGATGTCCAGGTAGAGCTGGGAACGGTCGGCGATCTGGCCGGCGCGGATGCCGTCGAAGACGGAAATGGGCAGGCCGCCCGGGTTGCTCTCGGTCTTGACCATGAGCGGCGGGACGGCCGAGATTAGCCCGGCCTTGGCCACCCGCCCCGTACCGTGGCGGCCGATGTAGCGCGCCACTTCGCCGCCGCCGGTGGAAAAGCCGAACAGCACGGCGTTCTTCACGTCCAGGTGCTCGAGCAGCTGGGCCAGGTCGTCGGCATAGTGATCCATGTCGTTGCCGTCCCATGGCTGGCTGGAGCGCCCGTGCCCGCGGCGGTCGTGGGCGATGCAGCGGTAACCCTGGTCGGCAAAAAAGATCATCTGCGATTCCCAGCTGTCCGAACTGAGCGGCCAGCCGTGGCAGAACACGATCGGCTGGCCGCTGCCCCAGTCCTTGTAGTACAGCGTTACGCCTTCCTTGGTGGTAAACAAGCTCATGTCAATCTCTCCTTGGGTCGTTGTCGAAAAGTGCAATGCGCGTTCAGGGCAGAAGTGAACCTATACCGCGGGCATCCGTGGGCGGACACGCGGCAGCACCCCTTCGGCTGCGCGAAGGTGGCGCAGCTGCAGGATGGCGCCGATGACGAAGATCGCGAACACCACGCCGATGGTCATGACCAGCGCCGGATCCTCCCGGCTGCTGTACAGCGGGTTTCCGGTTGGGAACCGGGTGCCGGTCTCGGTAAAGCCGGGAATCATGTGGAAGAAAAAGGTCAGCGAATACGCCAGCGCCACCGCGCGATGGTTATACCTGCCGAACCAGCGCTTGCGCGAGGCGATGGCGGCGCCGGCGAGTACCAGCAGGGTCAGGACGCCGAGTGCGTGGGCCTCGTTGACCCCGCCGTGGTTGAAGATGAAGAAGCTGGTGAGGCAGGTGAGGACAGTGGCGACGATGTACAGGGTACCGGCGCGGGTCGTCGGTGAGATTTCCTTGTAGCGGATGAAGGCCCGGATGCCCGCGCCTAGTGCGACCAGGCTGATCGCGGTGTGGGCGATACCGATGGTGGTTAGTACTGCCATGATGCCTCCTCAGGAAGTTGGTGGACTCGTTTCAGCTGCGCTTGCGGTCGGGCCGTACGGGTAGGGCAAGTGTAGGACGGCTGCGGCGCCGGCAGGTAGTGAATCATCGTGAAAACCTGTCAAGGGGCGCCTGTCGCGCGGCGTTTCACAATATTTCACTGCCGCCTGTCCTCCGGATTCGTACACTCGGTGTTCCCTTATCCACCAGCGAAGGAGCGGAAGTGAACTCGACAATCGACATCGCCACGGCCGACGGCAGCTTTTCCGCATACGTCGCGCGTCCGGCACAGGGCATCGCGCCGGCCATCGTCATCATCCAGGAGATCTTCGGCGTCAACGAAGGGATCCGCAGCATCGCCGCCGAGATGGCGCGCGAGGGTTTCCTCGCGATCTGCCCCGACCTGTTCTGGCGCAGCGAGCGCAATCTGTCCATGTCGGAAAGCAATCCGGCACACCAGGATCGCGGCTTTGCGCTGTACCGTGCCTACGACTTCGACCAGGGCGTGGGCGATATCGCGGCAACCATCGCTGCGGCGCGCCAATTGCCGCAATGCTCGGGCAAGGTGGGCGTCATGGGATACTGCCTCGGCGGCCTGCTTACCTTCCTGACGGCGGCCACCGGGGCGGCCGACGCGGCAGTTGCCTATTACGGCGGGGGCACCGACCGCTTCCTCGACCGTGCGCCCGGGATCAGGACGCCCTTGCTGATGCACCTGGCCGGCGACGACGAGTACATCGGTCTCGACGCACAGGCCGCCATCCGGGAGGCAGTCGCAAGCCGTCCCGAAGTCCAGGTCCACCTCTACCCGGGACGCCAGCATGCGTTCGCCCGTCCCGGCGGCGCCCACTATGACCATGAAGCGGCCGAGCTTGCTAACTCGCGCACACGGGCATTCCTGCGGCAGCACCTGGCCTGAGCGTCCCCCTCCAAAGGACAAGGAGTGCGCCGAGGCCTTGTAAGATTGGCGTAAATATGCGCGATCATAATCAATCCGCAAACTGGCGGCATTCTCCCTGCAGGTTGTCACTGCTGCAGAGTGTCGTCGTTCAATGCCCATACGCCCGAGGGCGCGCTCATACGCCGCAAGTACCGGACCGAATACTTCGTTCTCGTAGTCTCATCAGGCATGCACACCGAGAGCTTCCCAGCCGCGTCGCACTCCCCCAGCCCGACAGCGAGGCAGGCTCATGCATCCCACCTCGGCACCGAATATGTGTTCGGCGAATTTCGCCTCTATCCGGCACGTAAGCTGCTGATGCTCGGCGAGCGCCAGGTACTGCTGGGCGGGCGCGCCTTCGACCTGCTGGTCGCGTTGGTCGGCCGGGCCGGCGAGGTGATCAGCCACCAGGAACTGCTCAGTGCCGTCTGGCCTGCCTCGGTCGTCGAAGAGAATGGCCTGCGCGTCCATATGTCGGCGCTGCGCAAGATCCTTGGCGAGAACAGGGACGAGCCGTGGATTGTCACAGTCCCGGGGCGAGGCTACAGTTTTTCCAGGCCGGTCCAGCTCAGGACGGCTGCCGCCGTGCACGAGGCGGGCCAGCCCTGGACTCCGCCCTCCGGCGGAGCAGCCGGCGGCATCCGGATCACCCGGCTGATCGGGCGCGAGGCGCTCTCCACGGAGCTTGCAGGCCGGCTTGCCGGCGCCAGGCTGCTCATGCTGACCGGACCAGGCGGAATCGGCAAGAGCGTCCTGGCGCTCACCCATGCGCGCGAGCACCGCGGCCGTTACGCCGACGGCGTCTACAGCGTCGACTTCGCCACGCTCCAGGATGCCGCCATGGTGAACGCGACCGTCGGCACTGCGCTGGGCGTGTCGCTGCAGGCGGGCGACCCGGTCGCCGGCATCTGCCGCGCGCTCCAGGGCATGCGCGCCTTGCTGGTCTTCGACAATTGCGAACACGTATTACAGCCGGTCTCCGACCTCGCGGCACGCATCACCGCCGCGTGCAAGGAAACACGGGTGCTGGCGACCAGCCGCGAGCCGTTCGGTATCACCGCGGAGCAAGTCCTCCGGGTGCCGCCGCTCGCGCTGCCCGGGCAGGCCGACCGGCTCGACTGCGCGGATGCGCTGGCCGTGCCCGCCATCGCGCTGTTCGTCGAACGCGCGGCGGCCAATTCGCATCGATTCGTGCTGACGAACGACAATCTGCCCACTGTAGTGGACCTGTGCCGGCAGCTGGACGGGCTGCCGTTGGCGATCGAACTCGCGGCTGCCCGTGTCGAGGCTCTCGGTGTGGAAGGACTGACGCTGCGCCTGAACGACATGTTCGGCCTCCTGACCCGCAGCCGGCGCCTGGCCGACGCGCGCCACGCGGCGCTGGATGCGATGCTCGACTGCAGTTTCCGGCTGCTCGACGAGGTCGAACGCACCGTGCTGCGCCGTGTTTCGGTGTTCTATGCACCGTTCTCTCTCGAAGCGGCGGTGGTGGTGTGCGCGGATGCCGACATCGAGCCCGCCGCGGTGCTCGATGCGGTGCTGGCGTTGGAAGACAAGTCGATGCTGACACTCGAAACGGAGCAGGGCGTACCGCGATACCGCTGCCTGAACATCACCCGCCGCTATGCCGCCGAGCGGCTGCGACAGAGTGAAGAGGCCGCCGAGGTGGCGCGGCGCCATGCCAGCCACCTGCATACCGTGTTCCTGGGCGCCCGCGACGGCATTGTCGGGCGCAGCCTTTCGCAATGGCAACGCCAGTACGGCGGACTGAGCGCCGATCTGCTTGCCGCACTCGACTGGTCGTTCGGCCTCGGCGGCGACGTCCTGCTCGGCGTCGAACTCTGCGCTTCGGTGCCGCTCCAGGTGATCGAGCTGGGCATGATCGGCGCGTTCTGCGACCGTGTCGAGCAGGCACTCGACCGGCTCGACGGGATGGCGGACAGCAGCGCCAAGGCGCGCAGCGAAACACGCCTCGCATGCATGTGGGCGCTTGCCACCACCCACGTCAGCCTGTCGCACGAACGGCGCGCGCCGATCGCCGCGCGCCTGGCACGCATGTCGGTAGAGGCGGTGCTGCCGGACGAGCGTCCACTGGTGTTAGCGGCCATGTGCGTCGCCGCGTTCACGCTGGGGGACTATGCGCGCATCGGTCGCCTCGCCGGACGCGCATTGCGTGACGGAGAGGGTCGCGGCTACCGGGCTGACCTGTCCGCACAGCTGACGCAAGTGCTGGCGGATCGCTGGAGTGCGCTGAGCCTGCATTTTCTCGGCTTTCACCGCCGGGCGCGCGAGCATGCAATCAAGACCCTCCAGTCCGGGTTGCCCAGCGGTTCGACCCAGGCGCTCGGCCCGATCTCGCTGCGGGTGTCGATGGGGGTAGTGCTGTCCCGGATCGACTGGCTGGAAGGCGCCGTCGACGCTGCTCTGGCGCGCGTACTGCAGGTGGTGTCGGTGGCCGAGGACGAGCATCCGCTCGGCCTGGCCATGGCGCTCGGCCTGGGACTAGCCCCGGTGGCGCTATGGCGCGGTGACGACGCGCTCGCGCATGAGACGGTCGAGAAGCTCGACGCCCTGGCCCGGCGTCACGCTCTGAGCTTTTGGTGCGATTGGGCACGCTACCTGCGGGCCTTCCTCGCTCCTGCGGGGGAGGCGCACGATCGGGAAACGGAGTCGCCGGAGCTGGGCGATGCACCGCCAATGATGCTCGAACTGGCCGCGACCGTCCGGCCAGGGCTGGTGCCCAAAGACCTGCTGGCTGCTTCAACGGGAACGCTCTGGTGCGGCCCCGAGGCCAGCCGCCTCCTGGCCGAACGTGCGCGTGCCGGCGGGGAAGCACCGGCCGAGGTAGAGGCGGGCCTGGCGCGCGCCTTCGTGCAGGCGCAGACACAAGGGGCACTCTCATGGGAGCTGCGCTGCGCCATGAGCCTGGCCAGGCTGTGGGAAGCAGGCGACCGTGTCGACGAGGCCGCCGCCCTGCTGGGGAATGTACTTGCCCGTTTCGACCAGGGTTACGACAGCACGGACCTGCGCCAGGCAAGCGCCCTCCAGGATACTCTGGAGCGCCGGTCCGGGGGCCACGAGTCGCGCTGACAGGCGCCGGCCGCGGCCGCTACCGCAACGCGCAGCGCGGCCGTCCAGGGGGGGCGGCGAACAGCAATGCCAGACTGGCCCCGATGCTGGCCGCAATCACCGCATACATCGCATGGGCGCCTCCGCTGGCCAGCAAGGGCAGCAGCAGCATCGGGGCGCAAGCGGCGCCGACCCGGTTGCAGGCCCAGGCGCCGGACACCGCGCTGGCCCGTGTTTCGGTGGGAAAGAGCTCCTACGCATACAGGGTCAGGACGGACACCGAGATCATCGAGAACATCAGGAAACCGAAGCTGCCGAGCGCCAGCAGCACCGGCGAACTGGCGGCGATGAACAGGTAGCCCAGGAGGCAGGTGGCGATGCCGCACGTGGCCAGTGCAAGGCGGCGTCCGGTGCGGTCGATGACGAAGGACCCGAGCAGGTTCCCGACCAGGGCGCCGAGCGTGGACAGGCCGATGTAGAAGAGGGTATCGGTCAGGCGGAAGCCGCGCTGGGCGAGGATCGCACCCGTCAGCAGCGGAAACGCGATCGCCGACCAGGGCGAGAGGAAGAACAGTGCGGCGACCAGCAGCCAGCGGCGCCAGGCTGCAAGCGTGCCATCGCCGGCGCCAGGCGCTCCTGCGGACTGGCGTTCCGGCACGGCTGCGGAGAGCACCGGCGGGGCTGCGGCGAGGCGCTCGCACTGCTCCCAGGCTTCGGCGTCGCGGCCGCGCACCGCCAGCCAGCGTGGCGACTCCGGCAGGCGGTTGAACAGCACCCCGACCGCGGCGCAGGCAAGGGCCCCGGCGATGAAGCCCCAGCGCCAGGCCTCGATGCCGTAAGGCTGGAGCGGAACCAGGGCGCGCACCATGAAGGTGCCGAGCAGCGGTCCCAGCGAGGAAATGGCGACGGTCAGGAACAGCATCCGCCCGCGATGTGCGGCGGGCAGCAGGTCGGTCAGGTAGGCGACCATCAGCGGCGGATACGCACCCAGGGCGAGGCCGGACAGGGCCCGCCATGCGCTCAGTTCGCCGACGTCGCGGCTGGCGGCCGCACCCACCGACGTGACCGCCATGAACAGCATCAGCGCGATCAGCATCCGGCGGCGGCCACTACGGTCGGCCAGCCAGCCGGACAGCGGCGCACCGATGGCAGCCCCGACGTAGACAGCCGCCAGCAGCAGGGACAGGCGGTCCGGCGCCGTCGCGTAGGGTGGCGAGGCAAACACTGCCGCGAGCGTACTGCCCATGGTGATCTCGAAGGCATCGACGGCAAAGCCTGGTGGCGCACAGGGCGACCGCCAGGCAGTGCAGGCGCGTGACCGGCATTCCGTCGAGCCGCTGGCCGACCATCATGGCGACCCGGGCGCGTTCCATAGATCCTCCTTGTCGTGAGGTGCCATGGTAGCGCTCCTTCGGCCCGGCCGGCTCCACGTCTGCATATCTTTCACAACATTTAACACGCCGTCTCCGCGGCCCGGGCCGCGGCCCGGTCGCTTCCTGGCGCATACTGCAAGTGTCGGAAAACAGACGAAGAACCGCGCCGGGTGGAGCTTCCATGCCGGCCGCGCTGCATAGGGGGGAGGACGTGGCAGGCAGTCAAATGGACGGCAAGCAGCAGGTCATGGTGTTCGGGCCTTTCCGTCTGCTGCGCCATACCCGGCAGTTGTGCCATGGCGCGGCCCCGGTCCGGCTTGGAGGGCGTGCCATCGACCTGCTGTCGGTGCTCGTCGAGCGTGCGGGGCAGGTCGTCAGCCGCGCCGAACTCGAGCGGCTGGTATGGCCCGGCTTGCTGGTCGAGGATAGCTGTCTGCGGGTACACATTGCTGCGTTGCGCAAGGCCCTGGGCGACGACGCTGGCGAGTCGCGCTACATCGCCAATGTTCCCGGTCGCGGCTACAGTTTCGTGGCTGTCGTGGCTACAGTCAGCGAGGACGATGGCGGCCCTCCCTTTGATCGCCAGAACGCCCCGCGCCCCTTACCTTTGCGCATGACGACCACCATCGGGCGCGAAGAGGCCATGCGCCAGCTGTGCCAACAGCTGGCGCACTGCCGGCTCACCACGATCGTCGGCCACGGCGGCATCGGCAAGACCACCCTGGCCCTGGCCACCGCCGCCGGCCTGGAGCACGACTATGCCGACGGCGCCTGCTTTGTCGACCTCGCCCAGCTCGGCAGCGGCGGGCTGGTTCCCGATGCGCTGGCGTCCACGCTGCGCATCGCGGTGCCGGGGGAAAGCGTGATGCTGACCCTGGAGCGCTGGCTGGCCCCGCGCCGCATGCTGATCGTATTCGACAATTGCGAGCACCTGATCGAAGCCGCCACCCGCCTGATCGAATGGATCCTGCGGGTCGCGCCCTGTGTCGATGTGGTGGCGACGAGCCGCGAACCGCTCGATGCGGAAGGCGAGTGGGTGCACCGCCTCGAACCGCTGGAATGCCCGCCCGACGACCCCGCCCTGAGCGTCGAACAGGCGCTCGCCTATCCAGCCCTGCGCCTGTTGGCGGAGCGCGCCGAAGCCAGCATGGAATCCTTCCGGCTCGGCACTGCGGAGCTGCCGGCCGCCATCCAGCTGTGCCGGCGCCTGGATGGCGTGCCGCTGGCGCTGGAGTTCGCTGCGGCGCGCATCGGCCTGCTCGGGGTTCATGGCGTGGTGGAGCAGCTCGACGACCGCCTGCGGCTGCTGGGCAGCGGCCGGCGCACCGTGCTTCCGCGGCATCGCACCCTGCGTGCCTTGCTGGACTGGAGTTACGACCTGCTGAGTCCGTCAGAACAAGCGGTGTTCCGCGCCTGCGCCGTGTTCAGCGGGCCGTTCGCACTCGAGTCCGCGGTGGCGGTGGCGGCGTGCGATGCGATCGACGGCGCGGAAGTCGTGCGCTGCGTGCTCGGCCTCGTGGCGAAGTCGCTGATCATGACGGACACGCGCGGTCCGGACGGCTATTTCGCCGTGCTCGGCATTACCCGCGCCTATGCGGCCGAGCGGCTCGACGAGGACCCGACGCGGGCCGAGGTGGCTCGCCGCCATGCCGCCCTTACCCTCGCATTGATGGACGAATGCGAGGCATCATGGGAAACTCTGGACCAGTCGATCTGGATCGAACGGGCCGGCTACGTGGTCGGCAACGTCAGGTCCGCGCTCGACTGGGCTTTCGGCCCCGGCGGCGACCGCGAGATCGGCGTGCGCCTGACCGCCACCTCGACCCTGCTGCTGTCCGGAATCGTCAGCGAGCCGGAGATGTGCCGCTACGCCTCGCGCGCCCTGGACGCGGCGGCCGGCGGCGTCGCCATTGATCCGCTCGACGAGGTGCGCCTGCAGTCCGTGCTCTCGATCGCCGCCATTCCCGGCGACGCGGACGGCCGGGGGCCGGGCTCGGTGGCTGACTGGTCCAGTTTCGAACGCGCCATCGAACATGGCGAACGCAGCGGCAAGCCCCTGGTCCTGATCGAGGCGCTGTACAACACCTTCGCCCGCTGTTTCGGCGCCGCCGCCTACCGGCAGGCGGATGCCCATGCGGCACGCATGTTCGAGGTCGCGGGCCAGGCCGGCAACCCGCGCGCGCTGCTGGTCGCCAGGCGCATGCGTGCCCTGACCTGGCACATGCTGGGGGAGCATGGCCGTGCGAGCAGCCTGGCCGAGGAGGTGCTGGGTGCACGGGTCTGGAAATTGCCCTTGCGCCTGACCAGCCCGATGGACCGGGGCGTCTCGATGCGCATCGTGCTGGCGCGTGCGATGTGGATGCAGGGACATGGCGAGAAGGCGGCGGCGATCGCCCAGGAATGCATCGAGCGGGCCGCCAAGGATCGCGCGCCGTTCTCCCAGGCCAACGCGCTGGCGGTCTGCGCCATCCCGGTCGCCCTCTGGCGCGGCGACGATGCCGGCGCGCGCGCCCTGGTCGCGCAGCTGACCAACCACACCGACCGGCATGCGATGAGCTACTGGAGCGCCTGGGCCCAGCTGTATCGCCGCGTCATGATCGCTAGGTACAGCCAGCCGGAAGACCTGTCGGGGATCGCGCTCGGGCTGGACGCCAAGCAGTCCGACCATTTCGCCACGTTTGCCTCCAGCCTCGTGACCGAGCGCGCCGTAATGCGCTGCCAGCAAGGCCTGGTCGGCTGGTGCGCGGCCGAGGTGCTGCGCGCCAGCGGCGAGCAGGTCCTCGCCCGCGCCGCGGGCAAGGATGGCATGCGGCCGCAGGGCGCGCACGAGGCCGGCGCCGCTGCGCAGGCGGAAGAGCTGTTCCTGCGTGGCCTGGCGCTGGCCCGCCAGCAGGAAGCCCGCGCCTGGGAACTGCGCTGCGCCACCAGCCTGGGGCGCCTGTGGCGGGCACGTGGGCAGGAACGGCAGATCGCGGCCCTGCTCGAGCCAATCGTGGCCGCCTATCACGAAGACCTCGCCAGCGCCGACCTGCGCGCGGCCCTCCAACTACTGGGGTGAACTGTCATGGCGACTGCAACCGGTGCGGGAAAGGCAAACCCGCTGCCTGCCGCGCGAGATGAAGCAGGGGGCCTGGCGATCGGCCCCTTCGTCCTCGAGCCCGAAAGCGCGGGCGCAAGCTACAGCGGGACGCGGCTGCCGCTGACGCGCAGCGAGTTCCTGCTGTTCCAGGTACTGGTCGAGCATGGAGGGACTGTGGCGGGCGAGCGCCTGTTGCTGGCTCGCTGCCGCGATGCCGCCGGCCCCCGCGGCCTGTTCGACCAGGTCGCCGCGCTCAACTGTGCGCTGGCCCGGCATGCACCCGAGCTGTTCGCGATCCAGGTCGGGAAGGGTTACATGCTGGTGCTGCCGCCGGAGCCTCGTTCCGAAGTCGGGCCGCGCCAGCTGATCGGCCGCGAGGCTGCGCTGGCCACCGTCGACGGCATGCTGGCCGGCCATCGCTTCGTGTCGATCGTCGGCCCAGGCGGCATCGGCAAGACCAGCGTCGCCCGCGCCTTGCTGCCCGGCCTGGACCAGCGTTACCCTGACGGCATCCTGACGCTCGACCTGGCCGCCATGTTCGATCCGGGCCAGCTGCTGCCGGCGATGGCGCAGGCGCTGGGCGTGCGGAGCGTCGTCGGCGGCCCGGACGCTGACCTGGCCGGGCGCTTCGCTTCGCTGCTGGCCGGCCGCAGCCTGCTGGTACTGCTCGACAGCTGCGAACACATGATCGAGGCCGCCGGCCAGATGGCCGAGATGCTGCTGGCGGCGGCGCCGGGCGTATCCGTGCTGGTGACCAGCCGCGAGCCGCTGCGTGCGGACGGCGAACGAGTGTACCGCCTCGAGCCGATGGGCCTGCCATCCCCAAGGACAGTGGACGTGGGCAGCGCGCTGTCGGCGCCGGCGGTCAGGTTGTTCGTCGCCCACGCCTTTGGCGCGCGCGGACTGGAGCAGGAGGACGTCGCGGCGGTCACTGCCCTGTGCCGCGACCTCGACGGCCTGCCGCTCGCGCTGGAATTGGCCGCCGCCATGGCGCCCGGCATCGGCTTGGTTGAACTGGCTTCGCAGGCCGGACGGCGCCTGCTCGACGGCGGCGCCGCGCCCATGGGCGCGCGCGGCCGCCACCTGAGCCTGGGCGCCATGCTGGCCTGGAGCTACGATATCCTGTCCGACGACGAGAAGACGGTGTTCCGCCGGCTGTCGGTATTCAGGGGCGGCTTCACTTTGGAGGCGGCCGCCGCGATCGCCGCCGACGCCAGGCTGGACGGCTGCAGCGTCAAGGAGATCGTGATCGGCCTGATGACCAAATCCCTGGTCAGCGCCGCGCGAGAAGCGGACGGGCGCCACCGCCTGCTCGATACCACGCGCGCCTATGCCGCGCGCCTGCACGAGGAGGACGCCGACCGGCTGCTGGTCCTGTCCCGTCATGCCGACTTTCTGTGCGGACTGCTCGAGGAAGCGCAAGTAGCGTGGCTCCACATGCCGCGCCGTCCCTGGCTGGCCCAGTACGCTCCCTGGCTCGACGATGTCCGCGCTGCGCTCGACTGGGCCTACTCCGGCCAGGAAAGCGGCATCGTCGGCGCCCGTCTGACCGTGCTGAGCTTTCCCTTGGCCGACCAGGCTGGAGCGGTCCTCGAGTTCAGCCGTCACGTGCGCCAGGGCCTCGCCGTGCTGGCGCGGGTGGACAACCCGCCCCCGCTCCTGCGCATGAGCCTCGCGTGTCACGCCAGGGACAACATCGACGAACCCTTCGGCGACGAGATCGTCACCATGTCCCAACTCGACGAAGGCATCCGCGAGGCGGAGCTGGCCGGCAATCCGCAATCCATCGTGGCGCCCTTGATGGGCTACTGGTGTTTCTGCTTCAGCACCGCCAAATTTTCTCGTGCGCTCGAGACAGCCTATCGCCTGGACGCGGCGGCGCGCCGGATGGACGACCCGACGCTGGTACTGATCGGCAAGAAGACCAGCGCGCAGTCGCTGCACTACATGGGCAGGCATGAGGAAGCCATGGCGGCGGCGGCGGAGGCCATGGCGCTAAGTTGGCGCAAGATCCCGCTGAACTATTCCTCGGCCCCGCTCGAGATTGGTACCGCGATGCGCCTCCTGATGTCGCGCCTCCTCTGGATGAGAGGCGATTTCGGCCGCGCGTCCGACCTGTGCGCCCAGGCATGCCTCGAAGCACAGGACGACCGGCCGACGGCGCTCTGCCATGCCTATGCATTGGCCGCGATTCCGATTGCCCTATGGAACCGCGACTTCGCTTCATGCGACGCGCTGCTGGCGACGCTCGAGGACCACGTGCGCCGCTACTCCATCGGCCTGTGGCAGACCTGGGCCCGGAATTACCGCGAGGTGCTGGAGCTTGTGGCGACCGCCGATGCAAGTGCCGGACCGGAGCGTTTCGCAGAAGTGGCGGCCAGGGTCGCGGCAAGCAGCAGCATGCAGTCCGACCACATGGCCAGCTTCGATCCGCGCATGCTGACGGCCAAGGCGGAGGAGCGGGCGCACGAAGGCGCGGTGGGATGGTGCGTCCCAGAAACCTTGCGCGCTCAGGCCGAGGCCTTGCTTTCCTGTGGAAACAAGGATGCCCTGCAGTCGGCGGCGGTGCTGCTGGCCCGGGCACGCAGCCTGGCGCACGAACAGGGCGCACTGCTGTGGGAGCTGCGCAGCGCCTGCAGCCAGGTCCGGCTTGCGCAACGTCTTGGCCGAACAGGCGCCTCCGTGGCGGAATTGGGCGGGGTGCTTGCTCGTTTCCCTGAGGGCCCCGATGTCGCCGACCTGCGCCTTGCACGCGCCTTGCTGCGCTCCTGAGCCGCAGGAGCGCCCGCCATCGCGTTCACAACTTTAAACGCAGGCGCCGGCCGCGCCGCCTATGATGGAAAAGACGATAACAATCACGCGGGAGAGATAAAGATGGGCATGCGCGATGCGGCGGCGGGGCCTTTCCAGCAGCCTGAAGCCGAGCCGGCCTGCATATTGATCCAGTTCGGTCCTTTCGAACTGTGGCCGGAACTGCGGGAGTTGCGGCGCGACGGCGCGCGTGTCCCGCTGAGCGGGCGCGCCTTCAAGCTGCTGGCGCTGCTGGTCGAGCGTGCAGGCCAGGTGGTCGGACGCGGAGAACTGGTCTCTCACCTTTGGCCGGATGGAGACGTCGAGGAAAGCAGTCTGCGAGCCCATGTCGCCGGCCTGCGCAAGGCCCTCGGGGAGAACCGCTACATCCTCAATGTGCTGGGCCGCGGCTATACCTTCGTAGGGCACTGCCGGCGCCACGTGGATGCCGGACAAGCGCCGCGGGCCGCCGCGCGTGCGGCGCCGGCTCCTTTACCTGTCGGCACCGGCCCGGTACTCGGGCGCGACGATGCGATAGCGCTACTGTGCGGACAGGTGCGGCGCAGGCGCATGGTCTCGATCGTCGGCGCAGGGGGGATGGGCAAGAGCACGGTGGCACGGGTCGTGGCCGCCGCCGTGGCAGGCGAATTCGACGGTAACGTTTGTCTGGTCGACCTTGCGCAGGCCGCAACCGGTACGGAGGCGGTGGCTGCGCTCGCGGCTGGCCTCAGGATCGCGGAGGCCGGCGGGAACGCGCCGCGCGAGCCGGAATCCGCAGTCTTCGCATCGTTGGCGAATGCCCGGCTGCTGGTCGTAATGGACAACTGCGGACACCTGGCGGATGCGGTTGCCGTGTTCGCCGAGCGCCTGCTCGCCGAGGCGTGCGCGGTTCATCTGCTCGTCACCAGCCGCGAATCACTGTGTCTGCAGGAGGAATGGGTCTACCGACTTGCGCCGCTTGGAACTGCGGATGCGCCTGGAGCGCCTCCGGGAGGGCGGCAGGCGCCGGCGGAAACGCTGTTCGTGCAGCGGGCATCGGCCGCCGGCTTGCGGCTGGACCGGGGCGACAATGTCCGGATTGCCAGGCTGTGCCGCCAGCTGGACGGCAACCCCCTGGCGATCGAACTGGCCGCAGCCCGGGCCGGCGTGCTGGGTCTCGACGGCGTCGAGAATGGACTCGACTGCCTGTTCGCGCCGGCAGGGCCCGCAGATGCCGGGGATCCGCGCCACCGCACATTCGAGACGATGCTCGACTGGAGCGTCGAACTACTCGCGCCGCATGAGCGTACGGTACTCCAGCGGCTGGCCGTCTTCCGCGCCGGATTCACGCTGGAGGACGCGGCCGAGGTCTGCGCCTGTACGCAGGTCGGCCCGGCGCTGGTGGTCGAGGGCATTCTGGCGCTTAGCGCCAAGTCGCTCGTAAACGTCGAGCCGGAGAGCGTGCCGCCGCACTACAGGCTGGCGAACACGACGCGCATGTATGCGCAGCGACGGCTGATGCGCACGCCGGAAGCGCCTGCACTGCGGCGCAGCCACGCCAGGAATCTCCATGCATTGTGCGTGCGGGCCAATGCCGATATCGTGCGACTTCCGGTCGGCGAGTGGAGGCTACGTTACGCCGCGACGGTCGAGGACCTCGAGGCCGTACTCGACTGGGCCTTCTCGCCTTGCGGGGACGCCGCGCTGGGTGTCGAACTGGTGGCGGCCGCATGCTTCGTGATGGTGGAGGCGGGCCGGGGCGATGAGCACCGCCATCAGGTGCTGCGCGCCTTGCGTGCCCTGGAACGGCTGGCGCCGTGCGACGCGGCGCTCGAGCTGCGCTTGCTGACCGCGCTAACGCTGCTGGATTCCCATTTCGCCGGCGACGAGAGCCAGGAAAATGCCGCGTGGGCACGCGCGAGGCTGCTCGAGCTGGTGGACCGGATCGGCCCCGGCGAAGATGCCGTGATCGGGGTGCAGGCGATCGCCGGTTGGGGCCTGGGCCAGGGGCGCTATCCGCTGGTATTGCAGATGGCGGAACGGATCGGGGAATGCGCCGCACGGACCGCGGAACCGGCGGCGGCGGTGCTGGCGAGCCGTGTACACGCCCAGGCGCTACATTTCCTCGGGCGCCACGAGGCGGCGCTGGCCCTGGCGCAGGCTACGCTCGACAACGCGCCGCCGCGCCGCAACGTTCCTTACCTGACGAAAGTCCCCTTGCCGGTATCGATGGGCGTGCTCAAGGCGAGGATCCTGTGGATCCGCAGCCTGTCCGACCAGGCGGTTCGGGCGGCGGACGAGGCGCTGGCGCAGGCCGAGGGACAGCACCCGCATGCGCTGTGCATGGCGCTGGGCATGGCGGCGATCCCGGTCGCGGTCTGGCGCGGCGATGTCGGCCGCACCGCCATGCTTATAGAGCGCTTCATCGCCACGTCCGAGCGCTGGGGCGCCGCTTTCTGGACACCATGGCGCGACAGCTTCCGGCGCATGCTGGAACCGGGCCCGGCCTGGCCTGAACATGCTGCGCCGACGTCGAACCACGTGCTTTGCGACATGCTGGCGACCTTCGATCCCGCGCTGGCCGTTCCCGATTGCCTGCGCCGCGTGCGCGAAGGCGAGGTCGCATGGAATGCACCCGAGGTGCTGCGCGCGGCCGGCCTGCGGCTGCTGCGTGGCGGCGCGCAGGCAGAGGCCGGGGAACTGTTCCTGGAAGCGCGCGCGCTCGCCCGGCACCAGGGCGCCCTCGGCTGGGAGCTGCGCCTGGCGCTCTCCCTGGCCGAACTGTGGGCCGGCACCGGACGCGACGAGGAGGCGCGGCAGGCACTGGCAAGGCTGCTGGCGCGCTTCGAGGAAGGCGCGGAAACGGCCGACCTGGCCCGGGCCCGGGCGCTGCTGGCGTCCGCACCGAAGCGGACCGAGCCCGTCGCGCTGTGGTGTGCCAGCCTGCTCGATACCGGCTGAAGCGCCGGCATTCACAAGTCTTCACATCCGGCGCGGCGCCGGTCGGCCAGCATGTTGCTTCCCGACCAACTGCTTTCGGATACCATGGTCACCAAGAATGCCCACTGCCGAACCAGGCGACAAGTCGGCGCGGCCGTGCTCCTGGCCTGCGCCGCGCCGGCGCCGGCCGTCCTGGCCCAGTCCATCCCGGAGGTGGTGATCAGCGCCGAGCTCTTCACCACCCTGGCCCGCACCACGCCGGTCTCGGTCGGGGTAATCGAAGCGCGCGAAGTGGAGGCCAAGGGTATCGTGGATCTGCAGGGACTGGTCGGAGTCATCGCCGGCGTGTCCGTGCCGAACGGTTTCTCGAACATGCCGCAGGCGGTGACGATCCGGGGCGTCGGCGGCTCGCTGCCGGCCATGAACCAGGCGGTCGGGATCTACCTCGACGACGTGCCGCTGTTGCGCGGCTACGCGAACGCACTGTGGGATTTTCCGGACATCGAGCGCATCGAGGTGCTGCGCGGTCCCCAGGGCACCCTGTACGGCCAGAATTCCTCGGCCGGCGCCGTCAAGTTCGTGACCCGGGCGCCCACCCCCGAGCGCCAGGCCTGGTTCTCCCTGGCGGCAGGCAACCGCGGCGCGCGCGACATGCGCGGCTACGTCAACGGCGCGCTCGGCCCCGGCCTGTCGGCCAGCCTGGGCTTGTCGCGCCGCACGAACGACGGCTTCGGCTACAACGCCACCCGCGGCGAGCGCGTGAACCAGCTCGACGTGGCCCAGTTCCAGGCAAAACTGCGCTGGTCCGGAACGCCCGGACTCGACGTCGTGCTGGCGGTCGACGGGGTCGGCGACCGCTCGGATACCCATACGCTGAACTATCCCCTCAACCATCCGCGCGCGGCGCCGCGGGTGAATTTCACGCCGGCAGGACCGGGCGCCCTCGAACGGCTCGGCGGCGGCGGCTCGCTGCGCATCGTCAAGCAGCTCGGCAGTGGGCTCGAGCTGCGCGCGATCACGGGCTACCGGCGCTACCGGGACGATCCTTCCATCGCCGATTTCGGCGGACTCGAGATCTCGCGGATGGTGATCAGCCAGGTCGTCGCGCAGAAGGCATTCTCGCAGGAGCTGCAGCTGCAGGGCAGGGGCGGGAAGCTGGACTGGACCGCGGGCCTGATGCTGGTGCGCGACCAGTTCGATTTCCGGCGCTTCACGGCGGTCCAGCCGCCGGGCGCACCCGCACCCGTCTACAGCGATGCCCAGAGCGCGCAGCGCACGCGCGAACTCGGCGCCTACGCCCAGGGCCGCTACAAGCTGGGCGCGGCCGGCGGTGTCACGCTGGGATTGCGCGGCTACAAGACCCGCCAGACCGGCAGCAACGAATTCTGGCGCGCGAACAGTGCCGGGACGCGGGTGGCGAACGTCTATCTTGCCCCGGGCCTGGAGGCCGAAAGCTCCGGCGTCCTTCCGCGCATCGCCCTCGACCACCAGTGGTCCCAGGCGACCTACCTGTACGCCAGCTACGCGCGCGGAGAGAAATTCGGCGGCTTCAACCGGGCCGCCGAATCGCAGGCGTCGGCGCAGCAGCCGAGCAATCCGGAACGGGCGGCGACGCTCGAAGCGGGCTCAAGGGCCGCTACGCCGACGGCAGGCTGAGTTTTGCCCTGGCGCTGTTCAACAACGACTACGATGACTACCTCGCCGCACTGACCGGCACCCGCATCAACGGCGTGCAGGTCAACGATTCTGTGTTGATCAATGCGGCGCAGGCGCGCAGCTACGGCGCCGACCTCGAGCTGGGCCTGGCGCTGGCCGAGCGCACCCGCTGGACGTTGACGCTCGAAGCCCTGCGCTCGCGGTTCGACGACTTCGTCAACCCGAGCGGCGCGAGTGCGGGCAACTTCGTCGGCAACGAACTGCCGAATGCACCGCGGCTCAGCTCCGGTACCAGCCTGGTCCATCAGCAGCCGCTGGCGAACGGCGCGGTGCTCGCCCTCGACCTGTCGGCCAGTTACATGCGCAGGCATTTTTCGGAAGTGTCGAACAATGCGCCTTGGCGATTCCCAGCCAAAACTACCTGAACGCCTCGATGGTTTACCGCAGTCCCTCGCGCAAGTGGAGCCTCTCGCTGCGCGCCCGCAACCTGCTGGACAAAGCCTACCCGACCCTGAGGACGCGGATCGCACCGCTCGGCATCGACTCGGCGTACTACAATCCGCCCCGGACCATTCTCCTGAGCCTGCGCTACGACCTGTGAGGGCGGGCCGCCTTGGCTTGGCGGCGGCCCGTCCCCATCGCCGTCAGTGCATCACCAGCTCGTCTGTCGAACGCATGTCGGCATAGGCGAAGCCAAGCGCCGACATGAAGGCCGCGTGGGCGTGCGCGGCCGGCACCTTCACCCCGTTGAACTCGAGGTCGCGCGAAGCGCAGGCATCGTGCGCCACCGTCACCTTGAAGCCGAAGTCGTTGGCGGCGCGGGTACAGGCGTCGACGCACATATGGCTCATGGCGCCGCAGATCAGTACCTCCTCCACGTGTTCTCCCTCCAGCAGCGACAGCAGCTGTGTGTCGCGGAAGGAGTTGATGTGGTGTTTCAGGACCACTGGCTCGCCCTCGGACGGCGCGGCGGACGGGTGGATCGCCGCGCCGGGCGAGCCGGGCGCGAAGAACGGCGCATCCGCACCGGCGAACTCGTGTCGAATGTGGACCACCGGCATATCCTTCTGGCGGGCATGCCGCAGCAGCCGGCCCACGTTGGCGGCCGCTGCGTCCATTCCCGCCAGCTCCCATTTTCCAACGGGGAAATAGTCGTTCTGTACGTCGATCACAATCAAGGCTTGCTTGCTCATCATGGCTCCTTCGGGTGGTGAGATGTCGCGCCGCCGGCGGCGGTGCAAACGTTGTTACTGGTTGACCTTCCCCGGCAGCGTCAGCTTGCCGGAGGCGACCTTGAACACGTCCGCCACGCACAGCAGCGGATTGTGGACACTGGCGTTCACACGCAGCGCGGCGGTCACGCCGTCGAAGGACGCGCCCTCGACGGCGCCGATGTCGTCGAACGGCACCCGCACCTCCAGCGACTGTCCCTTGAAGACCGGGCTCCAGGCCGGACTGTCGATCAGGATAGGCAGCCCGGGCCAGGTCTTGGGCAGGCGCGGCTTGGTCCCGGGCGGGATGTCGACGACCTTGAGCGCATCCTTGCCACAGGCATCGTCCTTCGTCAGGACCACCCAGTGCGAGTGCCACAGGTTGCCGTCGTTGGCGCGGTCGCCGTCGCCGTTTTCGTCGTACAGCGGGGTGTCGTCGAAGTCCGGGTGGGACGTGACCGCGAAGGCGAGGATGCCGCTCTTCTGCTCGAAACCGACGACATAGGGATCGATCGTGGTGGGCCAGACGTAGGAAAACACGGCGCTGCCGCCCAGCTTGCCGACCTTGGTGGGGTAGGACTTGCCGGCCTTGCCGGACACCGCGACGTGGAACACGGCCACGTTCCCTTCGGTCGTGATCTTGGTGTGGAACAAATCGAAATCGGCCTTTACCCCCTTGGCGGCGGGCGTCAGGATGCCGCCCTTTTGGCCTTCGTGGGCCGCCGCCGTGGTGGAGATGGCGGCTGCGGCAGCCAGGACGATGCTGTGGATCGTGTGCGCTTTCATGGGTTCTCCTGTGATGGACCACGCCGGTCAGGTGTCCAGGAAAAGCTTACCCCGGGCCCCGGCTGCCGGATGTGAAGAACTGTGAGGAGATGTTGGTCCCTGCAAGCCGAATCACTCGGCTTCACAAGGATTCACTTACCGGCGCCCGGCGCGCACCCTAGTATCGGAACTCAGGCCGGCAACCGTTTCCGGTCATGCGATCGAAGGGAGGCTGCGATGAAGATCAAGGATGCGGTAGTACTGGTGACTGGGGCAAACCGCGGACTCGGCCGGGCATGGTCCCGGCTGCTGGCGGAGGCGGGGGCGCGCAAGGTATATGCCTGCGCCCGGGATCCCGGCAGCGTCGACCTGCCGGGCGCGGTTCCGGTCGAACTCGACATCACCCGGCCGGAACAGGTGCGCCGTGCTGCGCGGGAATGCGGGGACACCACCATCCTCGTCAATAACGCCGGCATCGTCAGGGGCGGCGCACTGTTCGGCGGGGAGGCCGTTCCCAACCTGCGCCAGGAACTGGACACCAACCTGTTCGGCACCCTGGCCATGTGCGAAGCCTTCGCGCCGGTGCTGCGGGCAAACGGCGGGGGCGTCATCGTCAACGTGCTGTCGGTCCTGAGCTGGATCAGCATTCCCGGCGGTGAAACCTATGCGATGTCCAAGGCAGCCACCTGGTCGATGACGAACGGCGTGCGCAACGCCCTGCGTTCGCAGGCTACCCAGGTGCTCGGCCTGCATGTCGGATTCATGGACACCGACATGACTGCCGGGATCGACGGTCCGAAGGCGTCGCCCGAAGACGTGGTCCGCCAGGCGATCGTGGCGATCGAGGCCGGCCGCGAGGAAGTGCTGGCCGATACGCTGACCCGCCAGGTGAAGCGTGAGCTGTCGGCGGAGCATGGCGTCTACCTGCAGGCGCCGGCCTGACCACCGCCATCACCTATTCGTATAGACAGGGAGAACACCATGCAGAACGAAACGGATATGCTTGCCAGCCCGATGCGACGCCAGCTGATCGCCGGCGGCGCCCTTGCCATGACCCTGCCGGCGCTGACGCTCGGCGGATGCGCGGCGCCTGTGCCCGGCAGCGCCAGGCGGGAGGCGGCAAGCATGACGACAAGAGACGGCGTGTCGATCTACTACAAGGACTGGGGCGCCGGCCAGCCGATCGTGTTCTCGCACGGCTGGCCGCTCAGTTCGGACAGCTGGGAATCGCAGATGATCTTCTTCGCCGACCAGGGCTACCGCTGCATCGCCCACGACCGCCGCGGCCACGGCCGCTCCAGCCAGCCATGGGACGGCAACGACATGGACCATTACGCCGACGACCTGGCCCAGCTGCTCGCGCACCTGGACGTGAAGAACGCCGTGCTGTTCGGCTTTTCCACCGGCGGCGGCGAAGTGGCGCGCTACATCGGCCGCCACGGTACGGGGCGGGTGGCCAGGGCCGGGCTGATCTCGGCCGTGCCGCCGCTGATGGTCAAGACCGAAAGCAACCCCGGCGGCCTGCCCATGTCCGTCTTCGACGGCATCCGCGCCGGCCAGCTCGCCAACCGCTCCCAGCTCTACCTGGACATCCCGAGCGGTCCGTTCTTCGGCTTCAACCGCCCCGGCGCCAAGGTGTCGCAGGGCCTGATCCAGTCCTGGTGGATGCAGGGCATGATGGGCGGACACAAGAACACCTACGACTCGATCAAGGCATTCTCGGAAACGGATTTCCGCGACGACCTCAGGAAGTTCACCATCCCGACCCTGATCATCCACGGCGACGACGACCAGATCGTGCCGATCGACGCGGCAGGCCGCGCCTCGGCCAAGCTGATTCCGCATGCGAAGCTGATCGTCTACCCGGGGGCGCCGCACGGCCTGACCGATACCCACAAGGACAAGGTCAACGCCGACATGCTGGCCTTCGTCAGGGCCTGAGCTGCTCGGGCAAGCGCCATGGAATTCCCGGCCACCAGCGCGACCCTGTTGTTCCGGATCACCCGGCTGGTGGTGCTGCTCGCACTGGCATCGGCGGCGCTGGTAGCCTTCGCCGTGCTGCGTCCCCTGGAGGCGCACATGAAGGCCGGCGTGGGCGGGCAGGAGTTCGCCATGCTGAAGGCCGCTGCCGCCTCGCTTGATTCCCAGCTCGCTGCCAAGCAGTCCCTCCTGCGCACCGCCGCCGCGCGTATCGCGGCGGAACAGGACCGCGCTAGCGTCTTGGGAAAAAGCCTCGTGGAATGGGGGGAACTGAAGGGGGAGTTTGCCGATGTGATGCTGCTCGACGGCGCCGGCAAGGTACTGGCCAGGCTTGACGGTTCATCGTCGATCGGCACTGTCGCTGCCGGCGTCCGGGATCAACTGCGGGCGCTGTTCCGCGAACGCAAAGGAATGCTGGCGCCGCTGCCGTTCGGAGCAGAGGCGCGGCAAGCGGCACTGCTGGTGATGGAGCCGGTACGGGACGCCGCAGGGCAGGTGCGCTATGCCCTGGCAGGCAGCATTGCGCCGGACGATGCGCGCATCGGCGGTCAGCTTGCTGCCCTTTCCCTCGGCAGAAGCGGCTATTTCTTCATCGTCGACGCCAGCGGCACCATCGTCCACCACCCGGACAAGCGCCGCCTCATGACGCGGGCACTGCACGACCCTCGCGTGGCCTCGCCCACCGCGACTGCGCCGGCCGGCTTCGAAGGATGGCGCGAAGGCAGGAGCGAGCGCGGCGAGCCGGCGCTGCTCGCCTTCAAGCGGCTGAGCGGGCTGCCGTGGACCGTCGCTGCCGTCCATCCGGTAGAGGACGCCTACGCGGGTGTCCACGCAGCGAAGACCGGCGCCTTGGTCGCGGCGGCGCTGGTCGCCATCGCCGCCGGCAGTGTGGGCCTGGCGGCGGCCGTGCGCATCCTGCGTCCGCTGGATGAGCTCTACTGCCGGGTGTGCGACATCGAAGCCGGCGCGGCGGATATTGCAGTGCTCGACGTACGGCGGCTGGACGAGGTCGGGGCGCTAAGCCAGGCCTTCTTGTCACTGTCCCGGCAACGTGAGGCTGCCGAGGCCAAGCTGGCCCGGTTGGCCTTCACCGACGCCCTGACCGGCATCGCCAACCGCCGCATGCTCGAAGACGTGCTGGCCTGTGCGATCGCGCGCAGCCGCCGCGCCGGCCAGGTCGTGGCGGTTGCCTACCTCGACATCGACCGCTTCAAGTCGATCAACGACACGATGGGACACCAGGCCGGCGACGCCGTGCTGGTCGAATTCGCTGCGCGGCTGAAGACCGCGGTACGCGCGCACGACACCGTGGCCAGGCTCGCCGGCGACGAGTTCATGGTCGTGTTCGATGGCATCTCGGTCGTCGCCGAGGTGGAGGAAGCCGCGAAACGCATCCTTGCCTGCATCGAGGTGCCGTTCACCCATGGTGGGCGGAGCTTCCCGGTCACGAGCAGCATCGGAATCGCCCTCCGGCCGCCGCATGGCAGCCATGGTTCGGCCGAGCTGATCGGCCGTGCCGATGCCGCGCTGTACCGGGCCAAGAAGGATGGGCGCAACCGCTATGCCGTCGATGCGGGACCGGAGATTGCATTATCAATGCGCTTAATGCACTGAATTCCAACAATCAATTTGATTGATATGGGCCGGACACCTAATCTGTCCTCATGTGCTGCCCCTCCGCAGCCACTCATCGAAAGGAACCATCATGGCAATCTACCAGGCAGACCAGGCAGCCACCAGTTTCGTCACCGTCAAGGGTGACAGCATCGCCTACCGCAAGATCGGCAGCGGCAGCCCGTTGCTGCTGACTAACCGCCTGCGCGGCACGCTCGATACCTGGGATCCGCTGTTCCTGGAAGCGCTCGCGGCCGAGCACACCGTCATCACTTTCGACTATCCCGGCGTCGGCTACTCGGGCGGCGAACTGCCGACCGAGCTGGAAGCGCTCGGCCAGCTGGTGATCGGCTTTGCCGACGCCGTGGGCCTTGACCGCTTCGCCATCGGCGGCTGGTCCTGGGGCGGCATCGTGGCGCAGCTGATCGTCACCGACCATCCGGAGCGCCTGACGCACGCGATCATCATGGGGGCGAACCCGCCGGGCAAGAACGACATACCCATGCAGCAAGCCTTCCTGGACAGCGCCTTGAAACCGGTCAACGACCTCGCCGACGAGGAGGTGCTGTTCTTTATCCCGGATTCGCCGCGCAGCGTGGCGGCGGCGCGGGCATCGCACGATCGCATCTATGCCCGCCCGGGTGTCACCGAGAAGATCCCGTCGACCATGCCCGAGTTCATGCGCTACTTCAAGGCGGTCGAAGGCTTCCGCACCGACGAAGAAGACCGCCGCGGCGCGCTGGCGCGCAGCAGCGTCCCGATCCTGCTGCTGTGCGGCGACCACGACATCAGCGCGGCTGCGGGGAACTGGTTCCCGATGATCGGCGCATTCCCGCGCGCTCAGCTGCTGGTGCTGGGCGACGCCGGCCACGCTCCCCAGCACGAGTACCCGGAGCTGGCGGCCCGGTACATCAAGACTTTCGTGCGCTTCGACGCACGCTAGCCCGGGGAGCGCAGCACCGTCAGCCCGGCCACCGCCTCCGCGACCAGCGTGCGGAACCACAGGTGGCCGGGGTCGTTGTCATGACGCACATGCCAGAGCTGGGACAACTCGACCGAGGGCAGCTCGAACGGCAGGGGACTGACGGCCAGGCCGAGGCGCGCGGCGTAGGCATGGGCGGCGGCGGCCGGCAGGGTCGCGAAGGACGCAAACGTTCGCAGCACGAAGGGCAGGGTCGTGAAACGCGCGCTGGACAGCGCCACCCGCCGCGACATGCCGTGGCGGGCCAGCGCTTCGTCCACCAGGCCCGTCGAATCGCCGCTGAACGAGGCGAGCAGGTGCGGATAGCGCGGGTAATCCTCGAGCGACACCGGGGATGCCACCGGTACCAGGCGCGGGTCGAACAGGCAGGCGAAGTGTTCCTGGTAGAGCGCCTGGCGGCGCAGCCAGCCGGGATGCTCACCGAAGTCGGCGATCGCCAGTTCGATCGCGCCGCTGTCGAGCAGTTCGGCGGCGCTGGTCCGGTCGGCCGGGCGCAGCGCCACGCGCATGCCGCTCCCAGCCTGTTCCATGCGGGCCAGCAGGGCAGGCGCGAGCGTCACCTCGCCGACGTCGAATAGCCCGAGGGTGAAGCAACGCTCGCTGCCCGCGGGGTCGAACACGAGATCCCTGAACAGGGTCTCGCTCAAGCCCTCCAGTATCGGCTTGAGCGACTCGGCCAGGGCCAGCGCACGCACGGTCGGCGCCCTGCCGGCAGGGGTGCGCACGAACAGCTCGTCGCCGGTGAAGACGCGCAGCCTGGACAGGGCCGCGCTGACGGCCGGCTGGCCGAGGTAGAGGCGCTGCGCCGCCTTGGTCACGCTGCGCTCGCGCAGCAGGGCGGTGAAGACCAGCAGCAGGTTGAGGTCGAGCCGACGGAACTCGGGTTCGTGAATGTCGATGATGCGGCCCATTCTAGCGCAGCATGCCGCCGCCTCCGCCCAAGATTCCGGCTACCCCCTTTCGAGCCTGCCGCGAGTCCGGCCGGTGCGCTAAGCTGATGTTGGAGCCCCGGTCGGTGCGGGCACTTCCCGCCGGCCGGCGACGCGCCACTGTTCAAATGGAGAAGAATCATGGCAAGCGACATGCACGCCCGGGAAACCTACGCATTCCTGGATTTCGAGCTGGCGCCCGCACGGCGCCAGCTGCTGAAGGGCGACCGTCCGCTGGCGATCGGCGGCCGCGCGTTCGACCTGCTGGCACTGTTCGCCAGCCGGCCTGGCGAAGTATTGGGTCCCGAGACCCTGATGCGGGGCGCATGGCCCGGCGCCGTGGTCGAAGAGGTCAACCTGAGGGTCCAGGTGGCCGCCTTGCGCCGCCTGCTGCACGGCGCCGGCGAACAGCCCTGCATCGCCACCGTTCCCGGGCGCGGCTACTGCTTTACTGCCCGGGTGCAGCGGCTCGCGCCCATGCCGCTCCTGGCGAGCCGCGAGCCCGCGCCGGCGGTGGCATGAGGCCCATGTTTGATCCATGGGGAGCGCCGGCATGGGCCTGAACCCACAGCAGTTGCTGGCCTTCGGCCGCTTCCGGCTCGACACGAGCCGTGGGCTGCTCTACCGCGACGGAGCCCCGGTGACGCTGGGAAGCCGTGCGCGCGTGCTGCTGGTGTTGCTGGTGGAGCGCGCCGGTGAGGTACTCAGCCACCGCGAGCTGGAGCGCGCGGTTTGGCCGCGGGCCGTCGACGGCAGCAACCTGCGCGCCCAGGTTATCCGCCTGCGCCGGGCGCTCGACGACGGCGAGGAAGGCCGTCGCTATATCGCCAACGTTGCCAGGCGTGGTTACAGTTTCGTCGGCGAGGTCGAGCGGGTGTCCATGGGGTGAGCGCGAGACCCGGCCGGCAGGTGTCAGGTCCAGGGAGGCAAAGCCGATCTCCTTGCTGTCCATCGGATATACACAAGCGCCAAGGGCGCGCGCAATCAGCTGCGCTCCGAGGCAGATGCCCAGCAGGGGGCGTCCGCTGGCGAGGCGGGCACCTACCAGCGCCAGTTCGTCGCGCAGGAAACCTGGGCTGCCGGCAGCGGTTCGACGGCGGGGTCAAGATAGCGCACGTCGTAGCCGCGCTGCCCGGGCAGCAGGGCCAGCGTGTCCAGGTCTTCGAAGTGAACATGGAGAATGACCAGTGCGGTCTTGTTCACGATTGCTCCCTTCCGCCGGCCGCTTTGCGGGCCGGCAGCATGCTCGTGAGTACGCCGTCACGGTCATGGAAGTGATGTTTCAGGGCGGCCGCGGCGTGCCCCAGCACCAGCAGGCCGATACTCCACGACAGCCATTGGTGGACCATCTTGGCCAGGCCGTAGTATTCGGGCGCGGGCGCCACCAGCGGCGGCAGCTTGACCAGGCCGAGCATCATGATCGGCTTGTCGGCCACGGAACTCCACATCCAGCCCGACAGCGGCAGCGCCACCAGCGCGAGCGCGTACAGCGCGATGTGCGCCTGGTGAGCTGCGCGCCGCAGCGCCGGCGACATGGAAGCGGGCAGCGCCGGTGCGGGATGCCTCCAGCGCCACACGATGCGAAACACGGTCAGGAAGATCACGGTACTGGCAAGCGCCTTGTGCAGGATGGTCAGCTCGTGGTGGGCATTCAGCGCATCGCGGAAATGCACGGCGATGAAGCCGATGATCCAGGCTGCAATCCAGATCAGGGCCATCACCCAGTGCTGCAGCTTGGACAGGGGGTGGTAGCCGTGGGCGGCGGTCGGGTGGACGGGCGTGTTCATTGTCGTGGGGAGCAAATGGTCGGGACGGCGAGAGCCGCCGATGCCGGGGCCGGGATGGCCCCGCGACATCGACCGGTCTCGGATTACTGCTTGACGGCTTCGACAGCGATGGTCAGGGTCACGTCATCGCCGACGTAGGGGGCGTACTTGCCATTGTTGAAGTCGCTGCGCTTGATCTTGGCAACCGCATTGGCGCCGCAGGCGTCCTTCTTGAGCATTGGGTGCGGCATGCAGTGAAACGAGGTGACCTCGAGGCGTACCGGCTTGGCGGCGCCCTTGATGGTCAAGGTGCCGTCTACCGAGGCCAGCTTGTCGCCGGCAAAATTCAGCTTGCTGGACTTGTAGGTGATCGTTGGATACTTCTTGGTGTCGAAGAAGTCTTCGGCTTGCAGGTGCTCGTTGAAGACCGGGAATCCCGTGTTGACGCTGGTCGTGTCGATGGTAACGTCGATCGAGCCGCTCTTGGCCGCACGGTCGAGGACGATCTTGCCGGTGGTCTTGTCGAAGCGGCTGATCTGGTTCGAATAGCCGAAGTGGCTGTACTCGAAGCGCGGGAAGGTATGGGAACCGTCGATGACATAGGTTTCAGGGGCGGCGAGGGCAGAGCCCGAAATGGCGGCGGCCAGCAGCAGAAGAGCGATTTTTTTCATGATAGGTCCTTGGAGTCGTTAGTCAAGACCCTGTCCTGTAACAGGGTGCTGGGGCAAGGACCGCAGTATGCACGTATTATTGGGCCGGAAAAAACGGAAAATTTACCGCCGTATGTTCGAAATTTTCGATCATGGCATCGCCAGCCCGGCTAGCCGTCGTTTCGCAGGGTGGCGATCTGGGTGAGCAGGACCTCGGTACTGAGCAGCTGGTGGGCGTAGCTGGCGGCATTGATTTCGTGCGCCGCATGCAGGGCCTCGTCGCTGAAGGCGGCCGTCGCGTCGCGCACGAGCGTGACGTGGTAACCGAGTTCCGAAGCATTGCGCCCGGTTCCCTCGATACAGGTGTTGGCGATCAGGCCGACAATGACCACGTGCGTGATGCCCCGCTGGCGCAGTTGCAGGTCGAGGTCGGTATTGGCGAAGCCGCTGCTGGCCCAGTGTTCCTTCGCGATGACGTCCCCAGGCTGGGGAGCGAAATCGGGATGCCATTCGCCGCCCCATTCGCCCTTCTGGAAGACCAGCGCCTTTGCGCTGCTTTCCTGGTAAGGCGTCATATGGTGCCATCCATCGAGATCGTTGTGGTCGTAGCGATGATGGGGAACGATCACTACCGGGATGCCGGCTTCCCGAACAGCCGACAGGATCGCCGAGAGGTTGGCGTGCAGCCTGGCGGCATTCCTGGTCGGTGCGACAAGTGGCCACAACTTTCCGCCGTCGGACAAGAAGTCGTTGTAGGGGTCGACCAATAAGAGTGCGGTTCTACCGGCCGCGAGTTGACGGGTTGCCATGATCTCTCCTGTCTCGGTGAAAGGGGACTGTCTGGAGGCAGTATGGCACCGGGATAGCCTCACGACTTGTTAAATTCCGTGATGAGAAGGCTGCGTGCGCGGGACGTGCGCCGCACGCGGCTGGCCCGGCGCAGGCCAGCTGATGGCCTGGAGCGAATCGCAGCTTCTTAGTCGAGTATGCCGCGCCGCAAGGCGATGACCACTGCGTGAGTACGATCGCTGGCCTGCAGCTTCTGTAGCACGTTACTGAGATAGCTTTTGACGGTTTCTTCCGCGATGCCGAGTTCCTGCGCGACGCTGCGGTTGCCATGCCCCTTTGCCACCAGCGCCAGCACGTCACGCTCGCGCGGGGTGAGTTGCTCCAGTCGCGACGTCTCCAGCAGCGTCGCAAGCTCCGGCGACAGGACCCGGCGCCCCAGGTAGGCCGAACGCACCGTGTCGGCCACGCCGTCACATAGCGTACTCTTGAGTACGTAGCCGCTTGCCCCTGCTTCCAGCGCGCGCTGAACCTGGCCGTCGCCGGCATAGGTGCTCAGGGCCAGGATGCAGGCCTGCGGATCGCTGCGGCGGATGGCCCGGATCGCGTCGACGCCTCCGCAGCGCGGCATTGCCAGGTCCATCAGGGTGACGTCGGGGCGATGCTGTTGGTATTGACTCTGTGCCGCCAGGCCATCGTCCGCCTCGGCCACGACGACGATGTCGGGCGCTTCCTCGAGCACTCCGACGATGCCACGGCGCATGAGCGGATGGTCGTCGACAACCAGGACCCGGATGCGCGCAGCGGCATCGCTCATGGCGCCTCCCTGGCGCTGTCCGGCTTGAATGAGGGAAGTAGGCTGTTCATTGCTGCATCAGCGGATTGGCGTAAGGTGGCACGTGCGGCCGGCTTGGCGCAGCACCGCGGCGGCTGCGCTTTCGGCATTATGCAGGAATGCCCATACAAATCAATCCGCCCGAACGGCGAACGAAAAAGCCTGGCCCTTCCCGCGGGAGGGGCCAGGAAACGCAGATGCGGAAGGCGTCGATGAACCCGGCCGGGCCTAGGCGGAGAGCCGAGAGGCGGTCCGGGCGACCAGCTCGCCCTGATGACGTGCGCCTTCGAGCTCGTTACTGCTCGGCTGGCGCTGTCCCTGCCCCCCGGCGATGGTGCTGGCGCCATAGGGACTGCAGCCGCTGATCTCGTCCAGCGTCATCTGGCCGCCGAAGCTGTAGGGCAGGCCCACGACCACCATCCCGAAGTGCAGCAGGTTGGTGATGATCGAGAACTGTGTCGTTTCCTGTCCGCCGTGCTGGGTCGCGCTCGAGGTGAAGGCTGCGCCCACCTTGCCGTTCAGCGCGCCCCGCGCCCACAGCGCGCCGGTCTGGTCGAGGAAGGCCGCCATCTGCGAGGGCATGCGGCCGTAGCGCGTGGGCGCACCGATGACGATGGCATCGTAGTCCGGCAGCTCCTCGACCGTCGCAAGCGGGGCCTGCTGGTCCAGCTTGAAGTGCCCGCCCCTGGCGACCGATTCCGGCACCGTTTCGGGTACCCGCTTGATGTCGACGCTGGCGCCGGCCAGGCGGGCGCCTTCCGCGACCGCCTGGGCCATCTGTTCGATGTGACCGTAGGTCGAATAATAGAGAACCAGTACCTTCGTCATGTCCGCCACCTCCAGGATGTGAAACAAGCTTCAGTCTAGGGAGGCAGACCGGCGCTGGCGAGTGAAGGAGTGTGAAAGGATGTGAACCCAGGGAACGCGCCGCTGCCCAGTGCTGCGCAGCAGGAAGCACCCGGTGTCGGTCAAGCTGCGCGCCCGGTCTCCGTATGCGCCGGGGGCAGGCTGAGACTGACGGTCGTGCCCCCGGTGGGCGGGCTGTGGATATCGAGGCGCGCGCCGATGCGTGCGGCGCGCTCGCGCATGCCCACCAGGCCCCAATGGCCGTCACGGCCACCAGCGTCAAGTATTTCCGGCGCAATCCCCTGGCCATCGTCCTGCACCGTCACCGTCAGTTCACGCTGGTGCACACTGATCCCGGCTGCGATCTTGCCGGCCCGCGCATGGCTGAAGGCGTTGCGCAGGGCTTCGCAGACGATTGCGCCCGTTTCTTCAAGCACCAGCGGATCGAGGCCGGGCGCGCCTTCGCTGCGAAGCACGAAGTTCACCGTGGGGTGAATCGTGCTCAGGCTGCCGGCACAATCCTGCACGATCTCTTCGATGGTCCGGGTCTCCTTGACGCGCAACTCGTGAACCCGGTCGCGGCCCTCGTCGATGACTCCCTGAGCCTCGTTGAGGATCGTTCGGAGTTCGTCGCGCGTCCCCGCGTCGTCGGGCAGCTTTCGTTCGAATTTCCGAAGGCGCAACAACATCAGGTAGACGGTTTGAAGGAAGGAATCGTGCAAGGTGCGTGCGATGCGTTCGCGCTCGGCCATCTTGATCTCGGCGCGATCGGTGATCCGGCGTGTCAGGAAGCGTACGCGCAGGCGGTAGAGCAGGGCGAGCAGGGCGGCGAGCGCAATCGCCATGGCCAGCCTGAAGGGCAGACTCTGCACCAGTGTGGGTTCGATAGTGAGGGGCAGGACGGCTTCTTCCTGGCTTGCCATGCCGTCCTCATTGAACGCACGTACGCGGAACACGTAATCGCCCGGAGCGACGTTGGTATAGGACGTCGTGCGACGATTGCCGGCGTCTCGCCAGCCGGTGTCCAGGCCGTCGAGGCGGAATTCGAAACGGGTGCGCTCGGGCTGCCGCAGGGAGGGCGCGGTGAAGCGTACGCCGAAGCTCTGCGATCCTGGCGGCAGCTGCAGCCGTTTGGGCGCGTCGAAGCGGGCCTTGTCCGTGCCGACTTCCAGCACCGCCGGTCGCGGCGGCGCCGGATTCCGGCGCAAGTCGGCGCTGTCCAATCCGACGATGCCCTTGGTCGCAACAAACCAGACGTGGCGGCCGTCGGCGCTGAAGGCGGTGGAGGGCCGCCGCGAGTTGCCGGCGCGGCCAGGATAGCCGTCGATGACACCGAACAGTTCGTAGCGCAGCGGCTCGTCGGGCCTGTCGATGACCCGTTGCCAGTCCGCCGCGCGCACGTGGACGACGCCACCCACTCCGTTGAGCCAACGGTCGCCGTTGGCGGTGGCTGCGATCCCGGTCACGCCGCGCAGCGAGTCGGGATCGGCGCTGCGGATGCGCTGCATCTTGCCGTCCTTGAGCACTGCCAGGCCGTCCGAGCCGCCAAGCACCAGTTGCCGATCAGGGAAGATGCCGGTAGCGACTCCGACGCTCGAGGCATCGTAGCGGGTGAGCCTGCCGTCGTCGTAAAAGACCAGCTCGCCATTGACGCGCGCCAGCCACAATTGCCCCGCTCCGGCCGCTTGAGAGAGGTTGATGCCGTTCGGCAGCCCCAGTTCGGCGCTTGACCGCCATTTGCCCTCCGACCAGGCAATCGCGCCGATGCCTGAGGCCGCGGTCCAGATCCGCTTGCCATCGTCGAGCAGGCCCCACAGCTCACGGTCGACCGGCTTCCCGTCCGGTCCCGGCGGCAGCGGGATGGTTTCCACGTCAGCGCCGGTTACGCGGGTGATGCGGCGCTTGTCCGCTTTCAGTAGTGTGCCGTCGTGGCCGCTGGCGACCAGGTGCACCGGTGTTCCCGGCTGGGCAAGAGGCACGCCATCCGGCCCCATGCGCCACAGCTTCCCGCTGACTGTCTCGGCGATCCAGATCCAGCCGGTCCGGTCGGTGGCGACCGTATAGAAGAAGTCGGCCAGCTCCAGTTTCGGCGCCGGTACCAGGAAGCGCTTGGGCCGGAATTGGTTCAAGCCGTTGTGGGCATGGATCCAGATATTGCCCTCGCGGTCTTCGATAATACTCAAGCTCTCTTGCCCGGCGGCCCCCTCGGTGCTTGCCACACGCTCGTCGGCAATCTTTCCCGCACGTAGTTGCGGGCCGTGTCTTGCCACGTCGTAAACGAGGCATGCCGTATCGGGGCATCCCAGTGCCCACAGCGTGCCATTGGAGGCGAACTGACCGGCACGGCGTGAAGCGACTGCGCCGGCACGCGCCGGCCGCGGCCTGTTTGCCGGAGCCTCGGAAAGACGGGTGGACAGCTCACCATGGACCCCAAGCAGCCAGACATCGCCTTTCGGTGTAATTGCCAGCCCGCCGCCGAGCTTCGACACCTTCTCGAAGCGGCCAAGGAGGCGGTCCAGGCGCCATACGCCGGTCGGGGCGGCCGCCCACACCCGACCGTCCTGGTCGACCAGCATGCTGTACAAGGCATCCTTCTCCCAGTCGGGACCGCTTTCGACAATCGTCCAGTGGCCGTTCGCGAAACGCCGGATGCCATCGCCGATCGTCCACAGGACCTTGTCATCGTCGACGACCATCGAAAGCGGGGGCGTACGCTGAGGAGCCTCCTGTGGTGGAAGCAAGCTGAAGCTGCCATCGCGACGTCTGACGCCGACCCCCATGGGGAAGTAGGCGATATACAGGTCGCCATTGTCCGCCGCATACATTTCGACGATCCGCCTGTGTGCGAGCTCAGGGTGCCCAGGGGGCGTGTAGGCTTCGAAGCTCACGCCGTCAAACCGGACAAGGCCATCGACGCTGCCCACCCAGAGCCAGCCGTCCGTGGTCTGCACCATCCCTGTGATATCGGTGGGCGCACCGTGCTGCTGGGTCCAGACCGTGCGCTGGTAGTCGCTCAGGCCGCGTGCAGCCGCTGGACTCCACAGGAACACCGTTGCGAACGCCAGTGCAGGCAGCAGGCGGAGCATGGTCGAGAGCGTTATCATGGATGACCTGCGTCGGGATGTAATGACAGCCATTATGTGCCAAGAAGATAAGGCCGTGAAACATCAAAAGGCCATGATTGCCTTTGCCGGAAGTTTGCTAATGTCCAGAATCGGCCGGGAGTCAGTTTTGAACGAGAGCTGGACAGGCATCGATCAAGATTCACGTTTGGGCGATCTCAAGAGGTGAAAAGTGTGGTTTTCGACTAAGGCTTTGATATTGTTGAGCGAAATACGCCCTGCAAAGCCGTCTAGACGGGTTTGACTCCCGTCCTCGCCTCCAGTTTTTTTGCATGTCTTGCACCAGTCGGTGTGCAGGCCAGATAAACAGCCTCCCGACCGAAGGGTTTTTTTCGCCTGTACCTTATGCAAACGATCCCTGCCGGCCGCGCGCCGTTCGTCCGGAACCAAGGGATGCCAGTGGCAAGGGCCGGATTGTTCGTATTCTCCGGACAGTGAATTCGCGTGTGCAGCCTTACAGGCGCGGCCGGGCTTCGCTACATTGTGTGTTGGCTCATTTGCAGCCTGGACGGGCGCCGCCATGGCAGCGTCCGGCCCGGGCCAACCACGGGAACCGCCTTGAACCCTGCAACCCACCGCGACCAATTGATCAGCATGCTGGCGGAAGCCGCAGAGATCGAGCACTGCCTGATGTGCACCTACCTGTATGCCGCGTTTTCGCTCAAGCAGGGCCTCGATGAGGACTTGCTGCCCGGCGAATGGAGCGCCGTGAAGCGCTGGCGCGCCGAGATCATCGCGATCGCGACCGAGGAAATGCTGCACCTCGCGCTGGTCAACAACCTGCTGGTCGCGGTCGGATCGCGGCCCCACTACCGGCACTACAACTTCCCGGCCAACCCAGGGCAGTTCCCTGCCGATGTCGCCGTGGCCCTGCTGCCGTTCGACGCCGCCACGCTCGACCATTTCGTGTATGTGGAGCGTCCCAGCCAGGCATGGGAAGCAGACGGCGAGACCCTGGACAAGCTTGCGTATTCGCGCGACATGGAGCGCACCGACCTGGCCACCGATATCCCGGGGGACTACCGCACCGTCGGGGAACTGTACCAGTCCATTGCGGCCGGTTTCGCCTACCTGGCCGCCGAACTCGGCGAGGACGGCCTGTTCGTCGGGAGCATCCACGCCCAGCTGACCCAGGACGACGTGTTCCTGCCCGGGCTATGCGCCATCGCCAGCGCCGCCGACGCCGCGCGCGCCCTGCAGCTGATCGTCGAACAGGGCGAAGGATCGGTCGTCTGCGACGAGACCTCGCACTACGCGCGCTTTCGCACCATCCGCGAGCAGTGGCAGGCATTGGCGGCCGAGCGCCCCGGCTTCACTCCGCACCGCAACGTGGCGCGCCACCCCGTGATGCGCTCGCCGGTGCTGGCCGAGGAGCGCATCCAGGTGGTCAGCGAGCCGGCCATCTCGCTGCTCGATGTCGCCAACGGCAGCTATTTCCTGATGCTGCGGCTGCTGGCCCTGATGAGCGACACCGCCAATTGCCTGCTGCCGCGGCCGGTCGTGATGGGGCAGGCCATGGCCTTGATGCACGCGGTGGCCGACATCGGCGCCGCGCTCACGGCTTACCCGGCCAATCCCGCCCATCCGGGCGTGATGGCGGGAATGACCTTCACCCTGTCGCGCACCGCGCTCGGCTACGAGTCGCCCGATTCCGCAGCCTGGCTGATCGCCGAGAGGATGGAGTTGCTGGCAACGCATGCGGACGCTTGCGCGGCGGTGCTGCCGGCCCTGGCCAGGTGCGCCGCAACCTTGCGCGCTGCCGCCGGCGCGTGGCGTGAGGCGTATGCCACCAAGGGGGCGGCGGCCGCAGCTGCGGCGGCGCCGCAAGCCGAGCCTGTGCCCGCGCCGGCGGCGCCGCCCGCGCTAGACGACGCGATCCAGGTCGCGCACGGGGCCAATGGCACGATCTATTTCGAAGCCAGGCGCTGCGTGCACTCCCGCCATTGCGTGCTGGAGGAGCCGGAAGTGTTCAAGGCGAACCAGGAAGGCGAGTGGATTTTCCCGGACCAGGCCAGTCCCGAACGCCTGATGCGCGTGGCGCGCAACTGCGTGTCCGGCGCAATCCGGTACCAACGCCGCGACGGCGGGGAGGATGAGACGGCCCCTCCCGTGAACCTGGTGCGCATGCGCGAGGACGGGCCGCTGGCGGTCAATGCGGCGATCCGCCTGGCCACGGCGGACGGCACGGCCGGCAGCGCATTGCGCGTGGCGCTGTGCCGCTGCGGGCAGTCCAGCAACAAGCCGTTCTGCGACCAGTCGCATATCGCGGTCGGCTTTCGTGCCTCCGGCGAAGCGCCGACTCGGCCCTCGCCCGTGCTCGAAGCGCGCGACGGGCTGCTCGAGATCACCCCCTTGCGCAACGGCCCACTCGATGTGCGCGGCGCCGCCGAGATCTGCACTGGCACCGGGCGCACCGTCGACCGCAGCCTGGCCACCCGGCTGTGCCGCTGCGGCCAGTCGAAGGACAAGCCGTTTTGCGACGGCAGCCACCGCGCCGCCGGCTTTGTCGCGGAGGGCCGCGGCGTGTGAAGGGCCGCCCCATCCATCCACCGGAAAGGAAATCCCATGTCCCATCCGAACAAATCTATCCTGAAAAAGGCCAATGCGGCAGTGCGCGCCGGCGACAACGAGGGCTTCCTGGCCTGGTGTGCGGACGACATCGTCTGGTCGACGGTGGGCGGCGAGACCCTGCATGGCAATCAGGCCGTGCGCGACTGGATGGCCCGCGAATACACCGCGCCGCCCGCGTTCACGGTGGAGCAGCTGGTGGCCGAGGGCGACACCGTGGTCGCTCGGCAAAATCACGGCCGCGGACGAAGATGGCAAGCCGGTCCCGCACGCCTACAGCGATGTCTGGCGCTTCCGTGACGGCAAGATGGTCCTGCTCGACGCCTACGTCATCGCTCTCGCATGAAGCGCACACCAGGGACCGTATATCGATCTGCATTTGACACCGCACATGGAAGACCGTCGCCAACTGCCTAGAATCGGTTCTGGCGAGGTAGCAAAGAGGTTATGCAACGGCCTGCAAAGCCGGAGAGACAGGTTCGATTCCTGTCCTCGCCTCCAGTTTCCCAGAAGCGCACATTGCCGGCCCAGCCGGCAATGTGCGTTTTGGCGTTCGCGCTCCTTCGCCCGCCAGCGGGCCAGCCGCTGCTAGTTCAGCGGCGCCACCGCGACCTTGACCGACTTGTAGAAGACGCTGCTCCTGGCCTCGAAGCCGGAGTCGATGCCGAAGAAGATCCAGATATTGCCGTCCTTGTCGCTCTGCACAGCCAGCGGGGCGGCACTGGCCAGCGTCTTGGACTGGTACACCTGGGGCCCGCAATCGGCGACGGCGTTGGCCATGTTACCCAGCACCTGAGAAGCCGGTCCGGGCGTGGCCTGGTTGCCGCGCTCGATGTTGAGCAGGTACTCGCCGCCGCTCAGCACGGTCTTCGGTTCGACGCTCGCCGCTCCCGCCACCAGGTACACGCTCTCGCCGGGGGAGCCGCCGACCCCGACGCAACCCGAGGACTGGTTGGTCGCAATCTCGATCTCGAAGCTGAGCTTGTACTTGGTGGAAGGCGCATAGCCCCCGAATCTCTTCTTACTGTAGATGAACAGGTCATCGCTGCGGTTGGTGCCGCCGGTGTAATAGGCCGTTCCCGCCAGGGGAGCGGGCAGGGCGCGCAGCTCCCAGACGACGTCGCCTGGTGCGGTGTCCTGGTGGTAGTCGGCGTAGCCGCCTTGCCAGCCATCGAGGCCTTGCGCAAAGGCCGTGGCGACCTGCGCCGGCGGCTGCGGCAGGTCGGCGCCGCCGCAGGCGGCCAGGATCGAAGCGGACACCATGGCGCCGCACAATAGGAAGAGTCTAGGGGTCATCGATTGCATGCGGAGCGTTAGGGGAACTCAAGCGTAATCGAAGCGCAGCCCGGCAAATAGCGGGCATTTGTCGGCAATATGTATGCAATGTTCTCCGCCGCCGCCTGTGGCGCCGGCGGGCGGGCGTGGGTCGCCGGTCCTAGATATGCCGCTCCTTCGCATGCTTGTCGCACTCGGCGGCGCAGCGCTCGCAGGCGGCCTGGCAGTCGGCGCAGGTCTGGTGCATGGCGGCGTGCTGGGCGCATTTGGCGGCGCAGGCGCGGCAGATGTGGGCGCACAGGGCGCAGAAGTCGCCATGGTGGCTTGACCCCCGTGCCAGCACGTTCAGGGTCGCGGTGCAGATGTCGGCGCAGTCGAGGCTGATCAGCGCGCAGTCGTTCCTGCCCTCGCGTATGTCGGCGGCCGCGCAGGCCTGGCAGGCGCGCAGCGCGCCTTCGCATGCCGCGATGCATGCCTGGATGTTCGCTTGTTCCGATCCGCCCATGGCAGGTCTCCTTGTTGGGTTGATAAGACACAGATCCTAGCCCAATGGTTTCTTGCAGAGCGTCCGATACCATCGTGAAATTTTTTGTAGCACCAGGCCGAGCCGGACGACCGACGACCTTCCATCGCCTCGGGCCAATCATGGCGAAATTCAGGCCGTTTTCCCCGGGCGGGCTGCGGCGCGGCATAATACGTTTCCCTCTCTGCCTGCCGCTTCCCATGACGCTCCTTTACCCGCGCCTGTCGTTCCCCCTGTTCCCCGCCTTGTTCGCCCTGTTGATGACGGTCCTGGCCTGCATGCCGCAGCGGGCGCAGGCGCACGATCACTCCTTCGGCACCCACGGGATGACGCTGTTCGGCGATCGCGACGGGCTCTACCTGTCGCACCTGCCGCTGTTTCGCGCGCCGCACGGCCACCAGGTCGTGCTGAAGGTGCGCCTGGCCGATGCGCAGCTCGACCGCGCCCTGCGCGAGCAGCTCGATGGCAAGACCCATTTATGGACGATCGAGCCGGAACGCTTCGAGCTCTCGCGCCTGGACCCGCGGGCCGGATCCCCGCTGCGCACCTTCAGTGCCGACGTGTTCAGCGGCCATTTCGAGCGCGACGGCAAGCGCGCCTACCCAAAGGCGCAATTCGTCGTCGACCGCGTGCTGGTCTACCGCCAGCTCGACTCCGCAATGCGTAGCCGCAGCCAGGCGCGCTATCTCCCGGTCGGCAGCTTCCTGGTCAAGGAAATCGACAGCCGCCCCGACTACGACCACATCGTCGCGCTGGCGGCGCCAGCCCCGCAAGTGCTCGTTGTTCCCAAGGCGGGCCTGGACAACCCGGAAGCGGCGCTCAAGGCGCTGGCGGCAGTGCGCGGCACCGTCTATTTCGAGACCGGCGACCTGCGCTGAGCGCCGGCGCGGCGCCTTACTGGTGCAGCACCCGGAACATCGCATTGCGCATGCGGTAGCGCTTGCCGTCCAGGCTCCAGTAGCGCCGGCCCGCGGGTGAATCCATGAAGGCAAGCCGCCGCGTCGGCCGGTCCTTGCCGACCGCGCTCTTCGAGACGATGTAGCGGATCGCCCCGTCCGGACCGATGATCACGGTCGCGCCCCCGAACAGCGCATAGGCCGGCTTGCCGCCCCGTGCCGGCACGATGCAGCGCTGGGTGATTTCCGCCACCAGGTCGAACACGATCTCGCGGTCCGGCCCGATCCTGCGCGAGGCCCGGATCGAGGCGACCTGCGGTAGTTCCGCGCTGGCGCCTTCCAGCCCGGGCGCGCCCTTGCACGTCAATCCGAATTCCTGCAAATGCTCCGGCCGCGTGGCGAATTCGCCGAGTAGTGCAGCCTGCCTTTCGAGTTCTTCGGCGCCGGCCGGGCAGGCCGGGTCGCGGCCGAAGCGCAGGTGGGCGAAGTCCAGCTCCGCGATGGGGGGCAGAGCCAGCCGCGGCGCGCGCCACAGCAGGTCGTGCTGTGACAGGGTGCCGACCTCCTGCGGATAGATGCAGCGCTTCATGAAGGCGTCGACCAGCGCTTCGCGGTAGGCCCAGGGGTCCGTCGGCACCAGGTCGTGGTCGGCCGTGACCAGGGCGCGCAGGTATTCGCCCAGGTGGATGTCGACCGGGGGGCAGTAGTCGATCGCGCGGATGACCAGGGCCTGGAACTGGCGCGCGAGGTCGGTGGCTTCGCCGGCCAGGAGCTCGGCCAGGTCGTGCCCCAGCTCGCCCGGCGGCAGGATGCCGCTGCCATTGCTGGCCAGGCGCCGCAGGCGCTCGGTCTTGCGCCGGAAGACGGTGAGGTAGGCTTCGAACACCGCGCCGGCCAGCACGTTGCCGATCTTGTGGGCCCCGGCGTCCGCGTCATAGGTCCGGGCGTCCATGAGGTCGCGCACATACTGGCTGCCGCTGGCAAGCCCGAGCTGGTGGCCCAGCACGCCCAGCAGGCTGGACTCGTCGAGCATCCCGTGCGACTTGCGTATCGCAACCGCCACCACCTCCTTGTAGCGCATGCGCTGGAAGATCGTGACCAGGTCGCAGAAGCCTTCGTGAAAGCCCGCCACGTCGGGGCCGGTCGGAATGCTGAAGTTCGCCCGCAGGCCGTCCAGCAGCGCATGGGTGATTTCGTGCGCGACCACGTCGTGCGAGAGGCAGGCGAACACGGTCTCGCCGGGCAGCGCGCGCGCCGAGCGGGTAGCGGCGGGCATTGGAAGATAGCCGAAGCTGATGCAGCCTTCGAGCTTGTCGTAGTAGGCGTTGGCGTCGCGGAAGGCGAAGGGGCGCAGGTAGAGCAGGTGGTCGTCGCCGCGCGACCGGAAACCCCAGGACAGCTGGCGCCCGAGCGCATCGCGAAAGCTCGCGCACACGCTGCTGCACACGGCGTACACCATCTGCTCATGAAATCGCGGGTCGGCGGGCGAGGGGTCGTAGCCATCCTTGAGCAGCACGTGCACGTCGTCGAGGTCGGCCTTCCGGTACGCCACCGCCTGGGCGTAGTCGTAGCCGTCGACCTTGAACAAGCGGCCCTGCGGGCCGGGCTCGAGCGGCTCGTAGGGCACCTCGATGCAGGCGACCGATCCTTCCAGGCGCGAGGCGGTCGGGTCAAGCGTGAGCACGCGCAGCAGCCGGTAGGCCGGGTCGTCCGGGCGCCGCCGGTAGGCCGCCGGGATCGGGCGGGTCACCGACGGCGCGATGCGGTAGCGCTGCCCGGTCGCGGCCATGGGAGGCAGCCTTTTAGTGGGGCGGCCCGTATTGCTGGAGCAGCTGCTGCATGCCCTGGATCAGGAGCTGGGCCTCGCCGCTCCAGGCCGGCCGGGACGCTGCCGCCGCGGCATGCGCCTGCAAGGGCGCGAGCAGGCCGAGCGCCGCTGCCGCTTCGCTGCTGTAGAGCCGCGGCTGCTGGCGCGGCGACGGGCCGAATTCCTGGATGACCAGGCGGGCGAAGTCAGCGTTGCTGATGCTGCCCAGGCTGCCCGCCATGCGCCCCAGCACCCCGGTCGCGCGCACGGTGAATTCGCCCTGGCCGCGGCTTTCCCAGGCCTTTTCGCTCGACAGGCAGGCCGCGAACAGGACTTCGCGCATGCGCGCAGGCCCGCGCGGGAGGGTGCGGCCCTGGGGCACTCCTGCACGGTAGCGGCGGTGTGCATTCTGCAGCTCCGGCCCGGCGACGATGAAGCGCACCCGGTCGCCGGGATCGTGGGCCGTATTGCTGGGGTTCTTGCCGACCCCGAAGCGCGAGGCCGTGCCGGAGTGGCAGCAATCCATGAAGCAGGTCAGGTTGACCCCTTCGGGCAGCAGGTCGACAATGCGGCCGATGTCGTCGTCCAGGATCAGGGCGCCGGTCTCGTAGTCGACCGGGCAGATCGCCTCGTCGTCGGCCGGCGTGTCGCCGCCGCCCTCGTCGCCGCCCAGGTCGGTGACCGTGGTGCCGTGCCCGGCATACTGGAACACGATGACGTCGCCTGGCCGGCTGGCCTGCACCAGTTGCCGCAGCTGCTCCAGGATTGCATCGTGGGTGGCATGCTCGTTGAGCAGGGTGGCGATGTCCTCGAAGCCGAGCCGGCCCAGGATGCGCGTCCATGCCTCGACATCGGCCAGGCAACCGGTGAGCGGATAGGTCGGGTAGCGGTTGATGCCCACGCACAGGGCGCGCCGGCGTCCGCCGCCGATTTCAGGCGCGTGCAGCACGCCGCCGCCGGGATGGTAGTAGCCGGCGCCCCCGTTACCGTTGCCGCCATTGCTTTGATAGCGGCCGCCCATGCCATACTCGCCCATGAAGCCGCCCGCGGCAAGCGGGGCCGGGGCGGGGCGCAGCAGGATGTCGGTCGGCAGCGCGACCTCGACGTTCCAGGCGTCGGCGCCGCGGCTGCTGTCCGCGCCGGGGCGGTATTCGACGATGCGGTCGGCGTCCGAGCGCGCCAGGATGCGGCGCGCGATGCTGCCCATGGTGGCCAGGTCGTCGTCGAAGCCGCCGTGGGTGCTGGAACGCGAGGCGCTGCGGCCCTGTTCCGCCGCGGTTTTCGACCAGACCACGTCGGCCAGCGGCGGCTTGCCGTCCAGGCCGAACAGCGCAATGAGCTCGCGGTCGGCGCGCAGGTTTTCTTCCAGTCCGAGCAGCGGGGTGCGGCGCTGGGGCTCGAGCGCATGGTGGATCAGGTAGAGCAGCGACTTGCGGTAGATCCCGGCGCAGTTGTCATCGAGCTCGTAATCCTTGCGCATGGTGTACATCGCCATCTGTTCGATCCCCGGCTTGCCGGGCCCGACGAAGCGCGCCAGCGTGGCCTTGAACAGGTCGGTGCGGATCGCCGGCGCCATCAGGTGCACCGACTGGAAGGGACCGGCGCCGAACTGCAGCACGCGGGGGATGAAATAGGCTTGGAAGATGGCCCCGGCGCTGTGGCCGACGGCATGCAGCTCGACTCCCTCGCGGTGCAGCCGGCAGAAATCGCGCAGCTTCTGCGCGACATAACAGGCGCCCCCCTGGAAGCGGCCGTCGCCTTCGCCTCCATTGCCAATGACATCCAGGGCCGAGGCGCGCTGCGCGCTGAGCTTCATGGCGCCCCAGACGTGCTGGCCCTGCAGGGCCCGGACCGCTTCCTCGACCAGGGGATCGGTGAGCAGGTCGAATACGTCGCGCGGCACGCCGCGGGTGGCGCCGTCGCGCACCCGCCGCAGCAACTGGCCGATGGTCTCGAACGCGCCGGTCTCCCAGACGAAATACAGCGGGTAGATATTATTGGCCATCCACCAGTCCACGCTCTTCTGGGCGATCGCCAGGCCCGCCGCTTCGTTCACCAGGCCGCCGTGGGCCTGCACCACGATCCGCAAGGGCAGCTCGAGCGCCTGGGCGCGCCGGAACGCCGCTTCCAGGTGCTCGCCGAAGATCGCATCGACGTCGCCTTTCGAGGTCTTGTACTCGCCCTCGTCGGACAGTTCGCCCATCGTCAGGTTGACCAGGTGCGGCCGCAGGGCCGCCAGCTGGGCCGGGGTGGGGCCGGCCCGGCGCGCGGCGCCGAGGTCGATGGCGCGGCCGGCGGGCAGGGCGCCCGCATCGACGTCGACCGCCCCCCGCGTGTGGACGCAGGCCTCGGCATTCTCGGGATCGCGCTGCGATGCGGACACCCTGCCGAGGTCCTCGACTGCCTCGTCGATGGTGCGGGCATCCGGGTCGTCGATCGCCTCGTCGGCGAAGATGGCGCTGCGGCTGCGCGGCTCCCATTGTTCCGGCTGGTCGTGCACCCGCTGGACTTCGGCCAGGATCTCGCGGTAGTCGATGCTGCTGCCGGGGCAGGATTTACCGGACATCATGTTATGGAACATCAGGCTGCCCGGCGCCAGGCCGAAACGCTTCTGCACCAGGGCGATCACCTTGATGACGGTGTTGCGCTGCGGGCCGTCGAAGGGATCGCAGCCCTTGTCGAAGTCGCCGATCATCTCGAACATGAAGGGGCCGGCGTGGCTGTCGCCGTTCTGGCCGGAGGCGCTGGCCGGCGCGGCGTTCCAGTTGCGGCCCAGCCAGATATAGCCTTGCGGGTCGATCGTGATGTGCTGGGCGATGTCCGACCATTTGTTGGTCTGGGTGTGGTAAGTCCACATGCCGACGATCGACTCATGCCCCCTGAACTGGCTATGGTTCGGGCGCCAGGTGTGGTGCATGTGGACTGCGTTGATCTTGCGGGTGAACTGGTAGCGGTTGAGCAGGTTCGCGAACTGGTCCAGCGTGAGCCGCTTGAACGGGGCGGGCATGATCGTCCTCCATTGTCTGGCACCGGCCGCGACCCCGGCCGTTGGGAATCGTCGTTGCGGGTAGCTCCGGAAAAATCAGCAAAAAACGGGAGCTCTACCGTAGTTCTATGCGCGATGGGTTGATTCTGCTCCAAATGCCATGACATAAAAACACCGCCTTTCTATGCGGCGGTGAAAAAACAACAACTGAAAAGTTCAAACAATTTGGGGAGATTGACTTCCGCTGCAGGCTTGCGGCCCGAGCTGTCGTGCTGCTGCCGCTATCAGCGTCTGAAGCGCGCTTCTAACTGCGCCGCTGCTCGCCCGCGAAAAAGGCCGAAGGTGTGGTCCCGAAGGTCTTCCTGAACATCGCGGTAAATGCCGACTGGCTGGCGTAGCCGAGCTGCTGCGCCACTTGCCACAGCGGCAGGCCGCGTGCGATCAGGGAGGCTCCGTGCGCGAGCCGCACCTGCTGGCGCCACTGGCCGAAACTCATGCCCAGTTCGCGCTCGAACAGGCGCGCCAGCGTGCGTTCCGATGCGCCCACCTCCTTCGCCCAGTCGCCCAGGGTCTGGGTGTCGCCAGGTGTGTCCACCAGGGCCTGGCACAGGCCGCGGAGCCGCTTGTCGCGCGGCAGCGGCACCCGGATCGGCCGGGTCGGCGCGCGCGCCAGTTCGTCCAGGATCAGCTCCCCGACCAGGGTGGCGCGCTGCGGAGGGAGCTCGTCGCCGCCTGCCACCATCACCGCCAGCAATTCGCGCAGCAGGCTGCTCACTTCCAGCACGCGGCAGGTCTCGCCCGGGAACAGGGCGCGCGAGGCGTGGATGCGCAGGGGGCTGAGGCAGGCCGGTTCAAGCAGCGTGACCTCGTGCTCGATATGCGGCGCGATCCAGATCGCGCGCTGCGGCGGCACGATCCAGCTGCTGCCGTCGGCACTCACGCGCAGCATGCCGTTGGCGGCATAGGTCAGCTGCGCCCATTCGTGGCTGTGGGCGCCGATCGAGACGTCGGCCGGCAGGTTGCGCGAGGCCAGGGTGACCGGGCAGGCATCGGTTGGTCCGGGGCCGGGGATGGGTGGTAAAAGCGGGCGCGGCAGCGACATGGCAGGTTCTCGACAAATCTTGACACGCTATCTTAAATCGGACGCGCGAAATCTGCCTACACTGGGATATTCGACAAAGGAAGATGGCATGGACAACAAGGACAACACCCTGAAGCAGGACGCGCGCGTGATCGGCCTGGTCGGCCTGGCGCATGGCACTTCGCACTTCTACCACCTGATCCTCGCGGCGCTCATCCCCTGGCTGAAGCCTGCGTTCAACCTGAGCTATACCGAGCTGGGCCTCCTGATGACCATGTTCTTCGTGGTCTCTGGCATCGGGCAGGCGCTGGCCGGCTTCGTGGTCGATCGCTTCGGTGCGCGCGCGGTGCTGTTCTTCGGGATCTCGATGCTGGGCGTGTCCGCTGTCGTGCTATCGGGCGCGGACAGCTACGCCGGCCTGGTGGCGGGCGCGCTCATCGCCGGCGCCGGCAACGCGATCTTCCACCCGGCCGACTACACGCTGCTGAACCAGCGGGTGTCGGCAGCGCGGCTTGCGCACGGCTTCTCGGCGCACGGCATCGTCGGCAATATCGGCTGGGCCGCGGCGCCGGTCTTCCTGACCGCGATCGCGGCCGTGCAGGGCTGGCGCACCGCGCTGCTGGCGGCGGCCGGCCTGCCTGTCGCCGTGCTGGTGATGCTGGTGCTGAACCGGCATGTGCTGTATCCGGACCCGATCGTGCGCCATGCCAAGGGCACGCAGGGCAATACGCTCGACTTCCTGAAGCTGCGCGCGGTCTGGCTGTGCTTCGGGTTCTTCCTGCTCACGGCAGTCGCGTTGGGCGGCATCCAGAGTTTCGCCACCATCAGCCTGGAATCGCTGTACGGGATCTCGCATGCGCTGGCCACCAGTTCCTATACCGCTTACATGCTGGCCTCGGCGCTGGGCATGGTGGCGGGCGGCTTCCTCGGCGCCGGATCTAAACACCATGACCGCACCGTGGCGCTGGCCTTCAGTGCCGCGGCGCTGCTGGCGCTGGTGCTGGCCTTCGGCGCCGGGCCGGCCTGGATGGCGCTGCCGCTGATGGGATTGATCGGCCTGTGCTCGGGCGTGGCTGGACCCTCGCGCGACCTGATGATCCGCGCGGCAGCGCCGCAGGGCGCGACCGGGCGCGTGTATGGGGTCGTTTATTCGGGACTGGACAGCGGGCTGGCGATCGGGCCGCTGCTGTTCGGGCTGGTGATGGATGCGGGACAGCCAGGCTGGGTGTTCGCCGGCGTGGCGCTGTTCCAGGCGCTGGCGATTGCCACGGCGGTGGGCGTGGGCGGCAGCACCCGTGCGCGGCAGCTGAGCGCAGCTTGACTGCTAACCGGTCCTGATATCGCGCGTATGCCCGGTATCGACCGGCGGCGCCGGTTCCACCCCTGCCACCCCCGTCCCCTCGGCCAGGAAGCTCGTGCGCGCATCCTGCACCACCAACAGGATGGTCCGGACAGAAGCCATGGTCGGGGCGCCGGAGCGGGCATCGGCGCCTTTCGCATACTCGCGCGCGATGCGCGTCGCCGCCGCCGCGCCGCCGGGAACCTGTTCGCGGAACAGGCGAATCAGCGTGACCACCGTTTCATGCAGGGTGTGGTGGGCCGAGCGCGCGATGTTGCGGCCCGCGCCATCCTGGTGGATGGAGTCGGCGACGACCTGTTCGAGCTGGCGTTCTGCCCTGCCGATGAGCATTGCTACCTGACCGGGTGTGTACGAAATTCGCATGGGTGCTTACCTTGTGGCGCGTGGACGTATTTGACTGCGTGACTGGGGGGATGGTCATGCCGCTTCCTTCGTGAAGGAGCCAGTGGCGGAAGGCGCCGTGACGGCCGTCCTGGGCATGATCCGCGACGGCCGCACCCGGGGCGGCGGCGGCGGAGGGGCAAAGGGCCGGATCTGGGTCAGGGTGCCCTTGAAGGGCGCCACCGCGTCGTCGATCTCGATGGACTCGCCGCGGACCCCGCGCAGGAACTGGGCAATCGCGATCCGGACCAGCGTACGGTTGGTGAGTTCGGCGCCCACCCCGACTTTGCGGCTGTGATAGCAATATGTCGAGGTCACGCCATCCGGCGCGGTGATCTCGACCTTTTTCGGCAGGGAGAAACCGTAGCGCCCGCTGGCCCAGAGCTTGACCAGGCAGTCGCCGCTGTGTGGAGTTGAAAAGCTGAAGTTCATGAATTAATCGTAAGCCCGGCAGCGCGTATGCACGATTCAAAATTGTTCCAAACCGTAACGGGCGAAACATCGGTTTCCGTGGATCATTTATTCAGGAGGGGAGGCGAGGTAGGACCTGCGCATTCAGGCAACGGCACCGTAAGCAATTTCAAAACTGCGGTCGGCAGGGCATGCCGCCCGAGAACCGTAGGGTGGGCGGGTCTCCCGCCCGCGCGGTGATAGTTTCAGTATGCACCGCTGGATACGATGCAGCACCGTGGTTCGAGATGGTCCACTGGCCCGGTAACCCGTGCATTGACAGCCGCAATATGAACCGGCGCACGGGCGGCAGCACCGTCAGTTGAACGCGCGGGCGCTCGTAATTCAGGCCATTGGCCTGAATTACCCCGCCCACCCTACGGGTCAGCGGCAATCTCCGTCATCTACAACGACAAGGGCATCTTGGTAATCAGCTTGTCCAGCGTGATCGGATACTCGCGCACCCGCACGCCGGTCGCGTTATAGACCGCATTCGCGATCGCCGCGGCGACCCCGCAGATGCCGAGTTCCGCGATCCCCTTCGCTTTCATGGGCGAGGACATCGGGTCGGTCTCGTCGAGGAAGATGACTTCCTGGTGCGGGATGTCGGCGTGCACCGGGACCTCGTAGCCGGCCAGGTCGTGGTTGACGAAGTAGCCGAGCCGCTTGTCCACCGCCAGCTCCTCCATCAGGGCCGCGCCGGCGCCCATGGTCATGGCGCCGATCACCTGGCTGCGCGCGGTCTTCGGGTTCAGGATGCGGCCGGCCGCGCACACCGCCAGCATGCGGCGGATGCGCACTTCGCAGGTCGCGGCGTCGACGGCCACTTCGACGAAATGCGCGCCGAAGGTCGATTGCTGGAAGCGCTTGTCGATGTCGCCGTACTCGATGAAGTCCTCGGCCACCAGCTCGCGCTCGCCGACCGCTTCGGCCAGCGGCAGGCTGCGCTCGCCGGCGCGGACCAGCCCGTCGGCGAAGATGGCGCGCGCCGGGTCGAAGCCGGCCTTGGCGGCGATCGCCTCGCGCAGCTTGATGCAGGCCGCGTACACGCCTGCCGCCGAGTTGTTGCCGCCCCACTGGCCGCCCGAACCGCAGGAGGCCGGGAAGCTCGAATCGCCCAGCCGCACCTTGACCTTCTCGAGCGGGATGCCCATCATTTCGCTGGCCGTCTGCGCCAGGATGGTATAGCTGCCGGTGCCGATATCGGTCATGTCGGTTTCCACCGTCAGGATGCCGCGCCGGTCGAGGCGCACGCGCGCGGCCGACTTGGTCAGCATGTTGTCGCGGAAGGCCGCGGCCATGCCCATGCCGACCAGCCAGCGCCCGTCGCGTTGCTTGCCCGGCTGCGCGGAACGCTTGTCCCAGCCGAAACGCTGGGCGCCGGTCTGCAGGCACTGGATGAACTGGCGCTTGGAGAACGGCGGATGCGGGACATGCGCAGTCTTGGGCTTCTTCCCCTGCGGGTCGGTTGCGTCGGGCTTCTCGGGATTGTCCGGCACCACCTGGGTGTCGTTCAGGATGCGGAACTGGACCGGATCCATGCCGAGCTTTTCCGCCATCTCGTCCATCGCGATTTCCAGCGCCGCCATGCCGGGCGCTTCGCCCGGAGCGCGCATTGCGTTCGCTTCCGGCAGGTCCATCCCGGCGACGCGGTTGGAGGTCATGCGGTGCTCGCCCGCGTACAGGGAGCGGGTTTGCGTCGCCGCGTTTTCCGGGCTTCCTTTTTCCAGGTTGCCGGAGGCGCTGTCGTGGGCGATCGCGGTGATCTTGCCTTCGCGGGTGGCGCCGATGCGGATGCGCTGGAAGGTGGCGGAGCGGTGGGTGGTGTTGTTGGGGATCAGCGCGCGTTGCAGCGTGACTTTGACCGGACGGCGCGCAGCGCGCGCGCCCAGCGCGGCCATCAGGGCGTCGGCGCGCAGGAACAGCTTGGAGCCGAAGCCGCCGCCGATATACGGCGATATCACGCGCACCTTGGATTTCGGGATGCCGAGGGTCTTGGCCAGGTCGCCCACGTTCCAGGCGATCATCTGGTTCGAGGTCCACAGGGTGAGCGCGTCGCCGTCCCAGGCCGCGATGCTGGCATGCGGCTCCATCATGGAGTGCGATTCGTGCGCGGTGGCGTACTCGGCGTCATGGCGCACGGCGCTCGAGGCAAACGCGCCGGTGAAGTTGCCGACCTTGGTCTCGGCGGCTTCGCCTTTCGGTGCGGCGGCCTTGTTCTTCACCTCGTGCAGGTCGAACACGCCCTTGTCGCGCTCGTAGCGCACGCGCACCAGGTGGGCGGCGTCGCGCGCCTGCTCGAAGGTCTCGGCCACCACCAGGGCCACGGCCTGGTGGTAGTGCTCGATGCGCGGGCCGCCCAGCAGCATCGCGGTGTTGAAATTCCCCTTGTTGATCTTGCCGGCATTCTGCGCGGTGACGATGGCGATCACGCCCGGCGCGGCTTTCGCGGCCGCCAGGTCCATCGAGACGATGCGGCCTTTCGGAATGCTCGAGCCTAGGATATAGCCGTGCGCCTGGTTCGGCACCACGTCGTGGCGGTCCATCGCATACGGCGCCGTGCCCGTGGTCTTGAGCGGGCCGTCGACGCGGTTGACCGGCTGGCCCACGACCTTGAGCTGGTCGATCGGGTTGGTCGTTGCTGGTTCGTTGAATTTCATGGCAGTCCCTGTTAAGCCTTAGCTTCGGCGATGATCGAGGCCAGCGTGCGTTCCACGAGCGGCAGCTTGAATGCATTCTCGTGCGTCGTGCGGGCGCCCTGCAGCAGGCCGGCGGCGAAGGCCTGGGCCCCGCTTGCCAACTTGTCTTCGGCGGCTTCCACGCGCCACGGCTTGTGGGCGACGCCGCCCAGCGCGACCCGGCCGGAGCCGCCCGGCTGCAGGATGGCCGCCACCGACACCAGCGCGAACGCATACGACGCGCGGTCGCGCACCTTGCGGTAGACCTGCAGGCCGCCCACGGGCGGCGGCAAGGTCACGGCCGTGATCAGCTCACCCGGTTGCAGGTTGTGGTCGATGTGCGGGGTCTTCCCGGGCAGCCGGTGGAAGTCGGCGATCGGGATGATGCGCGTCGTGCCGTTCGGGTTGATGGTTTCGACCTGGGCATCGAGCACCCGCATGGCCACCGCCATGTCGCTCGGGTGGGTGGCGATGCAGGCATCGCTCTGGCCGACAATGGCGTGCAGTCGGGTGAAGCCCCCTAACGCGCTGCAGCCGCTGCCCGGGTTGCGCTTGTTGCAGGGCTGGTTGGTGTCGTAGAAATAAGGGCAGCGGGTGCGCTGCAGCAGGTTGCCGGCCGTGGTGGCCTGGTTGCGCAACTGGCCCGAGGCGCCGGCCAGCAGGGCGCGCGCCAGCACGCCATAGTCGCGCCGCACGCGCGCATCCGCCGCCAGGTCGGAATTGCGCACCAGGGCGCCGATCCGCAGGCCGCCTTTGCCGTCCGCCTCGATGCGGTCGAGCGCGAGGTCGTTCACGTCGATCACGTGGGACGGCGTTTCGATCTGCAGCTTCATCAGGTCGAGCAGGTTGGTGCCGCCGGCGACAAAACGGGAATTCGGGTGGCGGGCGGCGCTGGCTGCGGCGTCGGCCGGCGACTTCGCGCGTTCATAGGTAAAGGCTTTCATCGCTTGGCTCCCGGCGCGCTCGAGGGCATCCCGGCGACTTCGGCAATCGCTTCCTGGATGTTGGAATAGGCGCCGCAGCGGCACAAATTGCCGCTCATGCGCTCGCGGAATTCCATGTCGCTGGGCTGGGTTTTCGCATTCAGGTCGGCCGTCACGTGGCTCGGCATCCCGGCCCGCACTTCTTCCAGCATGCCGACGGCCGAACAGATCTGGCCGGGGGTGCAGAAGCCGCACTGGAAGCCGTCGTGCTTGATGAAGGCGGCCTGCAGAGGATGCAGGTTGCCCGGCGTGCCCAGTCCTTCGATGGTGGTGATCTCATGGCCTTCCTGCATCACCGCCAGGGTCAGGCAGGAGGTGGTGCGGCGGCCGTCGACCAGCACCGTGCAGGCGCCGCACTGGCCCTGGTCGCAGCCCTTCTTGGAACCGGTCAGGTGCAGGCGCTCGCGCAGGGCGTCGAGCAGGGTGGTGCGCGGATCGACCATCAGCTGGTGTTCGGTGCCGTTGACGCGCAGCAAGATGCTCATGGTGGCAGGCAGGGTGGACGCCGGCTGGGCCGCGGGGGCAGGTGCGGCCACGGCCTGGGTCGTGAAACCGGAAGCCGCGGCGACACCGCCGACGGCGGCGGTCGAGGCCTTGAGCAGCTGCCGCCTGTGTGGATCGAAGTCGGGCATCGGTATTCCTTTCTGGGTGTGGTGCAACGAGAGCCTTCGTTGCCGGTGCTGGTGTATCCACCAACATAGCGCTTTTTGCATTTTTGCGGCGTGCGGTTCACTCCGGTGCGCCCCGCCACGTGGGCGAGCACGCCGCAGGGTGAGGGCGGCGGCCGATCCGGTCGATTCTAAGCGCGCGCAGGCAGCGCACGACGTGTCAGAAATGCAAGGGCTTATGAAGGGGATTCATGAATCGGGCACGGTAAATGTGATCCGGAGGCATGATTGGTGGCGGCCCAGGGCCGGCCGCATGGCTGGAGCGGCTACTGCAGGCCTTGAACCGCTGCAGCAGCGCTCCGTCAGGCCGGTCCGCGCTCGATGACGTCCACCAGGGCGCCGAAATCCACCGGCTTCACGAAGTGGTGGTCGAAGCCCGCGGTCCTGGCCAGCACGCGGTCGTGCGCCTGGCCGTACCCGGTCAGGGCCAGGTAGGTGGCGGGACGTGCGCCGGCGCCGTCGCGCAGGCGGCGCGCCAGGGCGTAGCCGTCGATGTCGGGCAGGCCGATGTCGAGGATGAATACCTCCGGCCACGCCGCCTGTGCCTTGGCCAGCGCGTCGTGCGAATCGTGGGCGGTGGCCACCTGGTGCCCGAGCGAGCGCAGGATGTCGGCCAGCGACTGCGCCGCATCGACATTGTCGTCGACCACCAGGATGCGCTTGCCGGCGCCGGCAGCCAGGCGGACCGGTATGGCTTGCCTGCCGGCTGCGGCCACCGGCGCGCCCTTGACCGTCGGCAGGGTGACGGTAAAGGTGCTGCCCATTCCCAGGCCTTCGCTATGCGCCTCGACCCGGCCGCCGTGCAGCTGCACCAGGCTGTGCACCAGCGCCAGGCCAAGGCCCAGCCCGCCCTGCGAGCGGTCGGGTGTGCGTTCGGCCTGGGTGAACAGCTCGAACACATGCGGCAGGACGGTGCGGTCGATGCCGATGCCGTTGTCGCGCACCGAGATCGCCACCGCGTCCTGGCCCGCATCACCGGCGGGCACCACCGACAGCGCGATGCGGCCGCCCTGGGCCGTGTACTTGGCCGCGTTGTTGAGCAGGTTGGCGATCACCTGCACCAGCCGGATGCGGTCGCCGTGCACCCAGCCGCCCGCGGCGTCGACGTGCAGGTCGAGCGCGTGCCGGCGTGCCTCGACCAGGGGCCGCGCCTGTTCGACGGCGCTGGCGACGACCGACTTGATGTCGACCCGCTCGCGTTCCAGCTGCACCAGGCCGCGCTTGACGCGCGAGACGTCGAGCAGGTCGTCCACCAGCGAGGTCATGTGGCGCACCTGGCGGATGATCACTTCGCTCGACTGGCGCACCCGCTGCGGGTCATGTGCGGCCATCGACAGCAGCTGGGCCGCGTTGCTGATCGGCGCCAGCGGGTTGCGCAGCTCGTGGGCGAGCATCGCCAGGAATTCGTCCTTGCGGCGCGCCTGCGCACGCAATTCCTCTTCGCCGGTCTTCTTGTCGTGGATGTCGGTCACGGTGCCCATCCAGCGCGTGGCCTTGCCGGCTGCGTCGACGAAGGGCTCGGCGCGGTTCAGCATCCACCGGTAGCCGCCGGAATGGTGCAGCACACGGTGCTCGATGTCGAAGGGCTCGCCGGTGGCGATGCTCTGCTGCCAGAGCGCGACCAGCCGCGGCAGGTCGTCCGGGTGGACGATCTCGACCCAGCCGTTGCCGCCGATGCGCTCCTGCGGCAGGCCGGTGAATTCCTGCCAGCGGGTGTTCAGGTAGTCGTTCAGGCCGGTCGCATCGGCCGACCACACCATCTGCGGGATCACGTTGGCGATCAGGCGGAACTTGGCCTCGCTGTCCTTCATGGCGCGTTCGGCCTCAACCTGGGCGCTGATGTCCATGTTGGCGGCCACCGCGCCGGCCATGGCGCCGGCCTCGTCGCGGATGGCCGCAGCGCGCACCAGGATGGTCTTGCGCGTGCCGGGTGCGTCGAAGGGTTCGATCTCGAATATCCCGGCGGCGCTGTCCTGTCCCGCCAGCACCCGCGCCAATGGCCATTCGGCGGCTGCAACCCGCTGCCCGGCCCGGTCGGTAGCGGCGGGCCACCAGCCTTTCCATTCGGCGTATTCATGGACCGCGCCGGGCGCCGGGTGTTGGCCCCAGATCTGGCGGTTGTGGGCGTTCGCCACCAGCATCCGGCCATCCGGGTCGACGTAGACGATGCCCACTGGCGAGGCATCGAGCAGCACGTCGAGCCGGCGCGCGCTGTCGTCGGCGCGCCGCTCGCTTTCCAGCCTGGCCTGCTCGGCGCGCTTGCGGTCGGTGATGTCGATCGCGATGCCGGCGAAGCGCCGGGCGCCCGACTCCGGATCGGTGAAGACCTTGCCGCGCGCATTGACCCAGACCTCGCTGCCCGAGCGCTGCGGGATCCGGTATTCCGTGTCGTACAAGGTCTCGGTGATGATCGCGTGGTCGATCGCCGCCAGCACCGCTGGCCGGTCGGCGGGATGGATCATGTCGGTGAAGCGCACCAGCGCGGTGCCGTCGCGGGCCAGCGCGGCGTCTACCTGGAACAGGCGCGCGAAGCGCTCGTCGACGTGGGTGGCCCCGGTTTTTAAATCATAGGACCAGGTGCCGATATTGCCCGAGGCTTCGAGCGAAAGCGCCAGGCGCTCCTCGGCTTCTTTGTGCATGGCCAGCGCACGCAGCTTGTCGGTGGTCTCGATGCAGGTGCACAGCACGCCGCGGACGATGCCGCCGTCGTCGCGCACCGGGCTGTACGAAAAGGTGAACCAGGCCTGCTCGGGATAGCCATGGCGCTGCAGCTGGGTCGCGAAGTTCTCGAAGAAGAAGGATTCGCCTTCCATCACCCTGCGCGCATAGGGGCCGACCGAATCCCATACCTCGTCCCAGACCTCGGAGAGCGGGCGCCCCAGCGCGGCGTCCGACTTATTGCCGAGCATGGGGACATAGGCGTCGTTGAAGAACAGGCTCAGTTCCGGTCCCCAGGCCAAAAAAGTCGGGAACGAAGAACCGAGCACGATTCCGAGCGAGGTGCGCAGCGCCGCCGGCCAGGCGCCGATCGGGCCCACCGCATGCGCCGACCAGTCATGGGCGTGGATGCGCGCGCCGCTGGCGCCGCCGTTGGACAGGAAGGCGAGCATGGGTTGCGTGGAGGTCACGTCGGGTCCAGTCTGGCGAAAGGACGGATTTTACTCAATTATTAACACCTGCGTATGCCGGGCGCGTGCTTCAGGCGGGGCCGGTTTTATCCTTGCCCTCGTCCGCGTCCTTGTTTTCGCGCTGGTGCAGCCCGGTGTCGACCACCGCCCGCATCGTGGCCAGCAGGGCGGCGCCCCGTTCCGCCCCGAACTGCTGGTCGAACAGTTGCTGGGCGCGGCGCCAGGCCGGCAGGATGGCCTCGACCTTGGCGCGCCCTGAGTCGGTCAGTTCGATGATGCGCTCGCGCCGGTCCTGTTCGCTGGGACGGATGCGCACCAGTTCCTCGCGCACCAGTGGCTGCAGGTTGCGCGCCAGCGTGGTCCGGTCCATCACCATGCCGTGCGCCAGCCCGGTCACGGTGGCGGCGCGCGGCCGCAGCCGGGCCAGGATCGCGAACTGCGTCACGCGCAGCCCGGAGCTTGCTAGCATCTGGTCATAGAAGGACGTGACATGGCGCGACGCCTGGCGCAGCGAGGAGCAGTAGCAGAGGGTGTCGGGGATGGACAGGTCGTCGTTCATGGCGGCAGTATAGCCCTCCCTCCGTCATGGGGTGGCCTGGTTCCATCCGAGCAGGTCGGCGCGCGGATAGCCCCACTGCGCCACCGGCGCCGGGCAGGGCTGGCCGGCCCGCTGCGCATACGGGAGCGTCGAGAAATTCGGCTGGCCGGGTGCGCCGAAGCGCAGGTCGGTTGCGCTGCCCCCAAGCAGCGAAGGCGCCCGTGCAAAGCGCAGCCAGGCGTCGAGATGGCAGTTGGCTTGCCGCAGCCTGCGCAAGCCGGCCAGGCTGCCGGTCTCGCTGAATTTCCAAGCCAGGTTCGGGGCAGCGGCGCCCGGTTCGCCGCCGAAACGCGCCGGGCAGTTAGCTACCGGCGTGATGCGGGGCGCCAGGCTCAGCACCCCGACCCGCACGCCATAGTCCGCGCCGCCGGCCTCCACGCTGATGGTGGCAAACGACCAGCACAGCGGATTGGCCGGGAACGAGGACAGCGGAATATCCAGCACGCGGCTGCCCGGCGCCGCCTGGTCCAGCGCGGCGCGGATCTCGCCGCGCGCGAACTGCCCGGCCATGGCCTGGATGCCGACGAAGCCGATGCAGGCGGCCATCGCCGCCATCAGGCCGGCGCGGGGACCGCCGCGCAGGCCGGCGGCGGCGACCAGCAGCGCGACCAGCGCCAGCCCGGCCAGCGAGCCCCATTGCAGCAGGCCGAGCAAGGTGAACAGCAGGGGCATGCCGGCGAAGAAGGCCAGCGCCAGCCGGCGCAGCACGGGATTGCGCGCGCACAGTGCGAGCGCAGTCCCGAGGGCGGTCCAGAACACCGGTTCGACGATGAACACCAGGTCGCCGTACAGCCAGCGCGAGTCGAAGGGGTGAAAGGGATGGACGCCATACACGTTCAGGGCGTCGAAGCACAGGTGCAGCACCATGCCGAGCAGGGCGGTGCCCAGCACGGCGCGGCGCGCGCTGCGGTCGGAATGCAGCAGCCGGCGCGCGCCCGGCCACAACAGCCAGGCGAGCGCCAGCAGCAGCGCCACCTGCGGCAGCGCGTACAGCAGCGTGTGGGTATGGCCGCGGTGATGGATCAGGTAGCCGAGCGGCGCCGGCAGCAGCGGCGTTAACACCAGGTCGAGGTCGGGAAAATTACTGGCCAGCAGGCCGGTGACGAGCAGGGCGCGGCGCCGGATGCTGCCGTGGGCGGCATCGCGCGGCGCTGGCAGGGCGCGTTCCACAAGTTCTCCCAGTGCGAGGCCGACGAGCGAATGGGTCATGTTGTCCATGGCGCGAGCTTACACGATTGCCAACTTCTTGATCTGGATCAAACTTCCTCATTAAGCTTAGCGAGAACCGTAGGGTGGGCAGATTCTGCCCACGCGTTCAACCAGCGGTAGCACGGCCGCAGCGCGGCTTTTCTGGGTTAACTATCACCGCGTGGGCGGGACACCCGCCCACCCTACGTAACTATCACCGCGTGGGCGGGAGACCCGCCCACGCTACGTAACTATCACCGCGTGGGCGTTCGTAATTCCGGGCATTGCCCGAAATTACCCCGCCCACCCTACGGACACGCGGCCAGCATCAGCCTCCACAAATTATTATTTCCGTCAGGCATTTGACGCAGGTCAACAGTTCCAGCGACGCGGCTCAATACACTGCGTGATGACCGAGCCGGGTTTGCAGTTGCGCAAACCGGCGGACGCTGGAGCCGACATCTCATGCATGCAGACACCTACCCGGGCGTGGCGCACAAGCCGCTGGCGCCGTCATTGCCGCCATCGCCGCCGGCTGCCACTTCTTCCGCGCCACGGGATGCCAGCGGCGACCCCGACAGCGCCTGCCTGGACGCCGTCGCCGGCCTTCCCCTGCGCAGCGCGCGTCCGCTCGCGCTGCACCTGCATATTCCCTCCTTCGATGACATGCCGGTCCCTGTTTTTGGCGGCCTGCCCACTTACTTGGCCTACCTGAAGCGCGAGGCGGCCCTGTTCGCGGGCATGAACGAGGTCGGGCAACTGCGTTTCGATGGCGTGTCGCCGGCCAGCCTGTCCGCAGCGCAGGTCGACAGCCTGATGACCCACCTGCGCCGTCATTTCCGTTTCGTCGCCGACGAGGCCGGCGAATTCGAGGTCAGGGCCGACGCGCGCGGCACCAGTCCCGAGCGCATCCGCCTGCTGCGCCGCCTGGGGTTCAACTGCATCAGCCTCGACGTCGGGGACGATGGCGCCGCACCGGCCCGGGTGCGCGGCGTCGCCGCCGCAGCCCGTGCGGCAGGCTTCCGCTCCCTGCGCGTGGTGTTCGCCTACGGCCTGCCGGGGCAGGGTGTCGACCTGTTGCGGCGGATGCTCGCCACCATCATCGGCGCCGGCCCTAGCCGGGTGGCGCTGCAGCTCCATGGCGGCGCCATGCCGGCCGGCGCGATCGCACAGCGCATGCGCCGGCATTGCATCGACCAGCTTGGCGCGGCCGGCTATGCCGGCATCGGCGGCGACAGTTTCGCGCTGCCCGGCGACGACCTGGCGCAGGCGCGGCGCCAGGCCGCCGCGCGGCCCTCGGTGTCCGGCATCGCCTTGCAGGCGGCGCCGCGGGTGGTCGGCTGCGGCGTGTCGGCGGTCGGCATCGTCGGCGCGCTGCGCAGCCTGAACGTGGCGGCGCCCGGCGACTACTATGCGCTGCTCGACCGGCACGAACTGCCCGTGGCAGGCGGCGCCCACCAGATGGTGGCCGCATGAAGACCGCCGACGGACTGTGCCATCTGGAATCCGGGCTGTCGCCATTCCCGGGCCCGCGCCCGCAGCGCGCAGCGGACAACGCAGGCGCCCGTGCCCGGCCAAAAAGGGCGGCGGCCGCGCACGATGCCGCGGCGGCGGCGTTGCCCGATCCGGGCCAAGGCGCGGCGGCTGCGGCGGACGGCGAGGCCTTTAGCCGCAACCGGCGGGCGCAGGCAGGCCAGGCCAGTTTCACGATCGACGGCATGCGCGGCGCAGCCTGCGCCTGGCTGATCGAACGGCGCCTGGGCCAGGTGCCCGGCGTGCGCCGGGTGGCGGTCGACGTCGGCGCCGCGCGCGCCTGGGTGCGCTGGGACCCGGCAAGCTGCGGCATCCGCGCGCTGCTGCGGGTGCTGCGCGGGCTCGGCTACCGCGCCTGGCCCTATGACGAACGGCGCCATGGCGCCCGGCTCGAGCACGCCCGCCGCGGCCTGGGACGGCGCCTGTTCGTGGCCGGCCTGTCGCTGGTGCAGCTGATGATGTATGCGCTGCCGGCCTGGCTTGCCGGTGACGACGCCGGCGGCGCGGCCGCGCTGGTGCACTGGATTTCACTGTTGCTGGCGTTGCCGGTCGTGTCCTATGCGGCGCTGCCGTTCTACCAGGGAGCCTGGCGCGACCTGCGGCGCGGCCTTCCTGGCGCCGACGTGCCGGTGGTGCTGGGCATCGCTGCGGTGTTCGGCGGCAGCTGCGCCAGCCTGCTCGGTGGCCGCGGCGAGGTGCATTTCGCCGCGCTGGCCGCCTTTATCTTCGTGCTGCTCGGCAGCCGCTGGCTGGCGCTGGACGCGCGCCGCCGCACGGTCGATGCGCTGGATGCCTTCCGCGACGGCCTGCCTGCTTGCGCGCTGCGCCTGCGCGGCGACCCGGCCGCGCGCGATACCGACACCGTGGCCGCCTCAATCCTGAAGGCGGGCGACCTGGTGCTGGTGCAGCCCGGCCAGGCGGTGCCGGCCGACGGCGTCGTGGTGGAAGGCGAGACCGAGATCGACCTCGCCCTGCTCAGCGGCGAAAGCCGCACCCAGCGCAAGAGCACCGGCGACAAGCTGCCCGGCGGCGCGGTCAACGTGGCCCAGGCCATCGTGGTGCGGCTGAGCTCCAGCGCCTGCGACAGCACGCTCGCCATGCTGGTCAGCCTGGCCGAAAGCGCGGGGCAGGGCAAGCCGGTGGTGGCGCATTGGGCCGACCGCGCCGGCGTCTGGTTCGTGCCCGCGCTGCTGCTGTTCGACGCGGCCGTGTTCTGCACCTGGCAGCTGGTCGATCCGGCGCGCGCCTGGCAGGCAGCGATCGCGGTACTGGTGGTGTCCTGCCCGTGCGCGCTGTCGCTGGCCACGCCGGCCGCGATCGCGGCGGCCACTGGCCGGCTGCTGCGCGGGGGCGTGCTGGCAGTGGCGCCGCACACGCTCGAGACCTTCGAACGCGCCACCCACATCGTGTTCGACAAGACCGGCACCCTGACCCTGGGCCGCCCGGTGCTGCAGCAGACGCTGCCCGTCGGCCCGCTCGGCGCTGCGCACTGCCTGCGCATCGCCGCCGCGCTGGAAGCGGACAATGCGCACCCGCTCGGCGTGGCCCTGCGCGCGGCCAGCGGTGCGCCGGGCCCGGTCGCGCGTCACCTGAATTACGAGGTCGGGCAGGGCATCGAGGGCAGCATCGACGGCGTGATGTACCGCGTCGGCAGCGCCGCCTTCGTGGCCGGGCTGGCGGGCGGTGTCGCGCGCTCGGCCGCGCCGCCCGGCACCAGCTCGGTCTGGCTCGGCAGCGGCGGCGCCTGGCTCGCGCGCTTCGACCTGCAGGACGTGCTGCGCAACGATGCCGCCGCCGTGGTGCAGCGTTTCCGCAAGGGCGGCAAGACCATCGTGCTGCTCAGCGGCGACGACGGGCGCGCCACCCAGGCCGTGGCCAGCCGGCTCGGCATTGCCAGCGCCTTCGGCGGCAGGCTGCCGGGCGAGAAGCTCGCCTTCGTGCAGAAGCTGCAGCAGGAGGGGGCGGTGGTGGCGATGGTGGGCGACGGCGTGAATGACGCGGCGGTGATGCGCGGCGCCGACGTCTCGTTCGCGATGGGCCGGGGCGCCGAATTGACCCAGCTGCATGCCGACGGCATCCTGCTGGGAGACGGCCTGGCGCCGCTGGCCGATGCCGCCGACACCGCGCGCCGCGCGCTGGCGACCATCCGCCAGAACCTGGCCTGGTGCGCCATCTACAACCTGGTGGCGATTCCGGCGGCCGCCGCGGGCGTGCTCAGTCCGTGGATGGCCGGCATCGGCATGGCGGCCAGCTCGGCGCTGGTGCTGCTCAATTCGCTGCGGCTGAGGAAAGGGTAAGTGCAGGCGCAGCCGGCGGCTGCACCCGCGCCCTCACATCGACGGGCCGCGGCCGGTGTGCTGGTCTTTTTCCAGCTGCTCCTGGCAGGCGATGCACAGGCGCACCGTCGGCGTGGCCATCAGGCGCGCCTCCGGGATGTCGCAGCCGCAGGTTTCGCAGATGCCGGCGCCGCCCGATTCCAGCTTGCCGATGGCGACGCCGATCTCGTGCAGCAGCGCCGATTCGTGGTCGGCCAGGTGCTGCTCGTTGTGGCTCAGCATTTCGGACTGCGCCCCGTCGTCTGACTGTCCCTGGTGGGCCAGCGCCCCGATGGCCGGTGCATCGTCGTCCGCGGAGCCGGTGCGCGAGCGCAGCGTTTCCAGCAGGTCGTCGCGCGCCTGGTGCAGGCGCTTGCTCAATTCTTCGGTGACCGAATGCGATAGAGGCGGCATGGTTTTTCCTGTGTCGACGGTGGAAGGCCTGGACGTGGAACACAGCCCTTCGCAGGGCGTCGGGGCGTCTGTCACGAACCGGGGTTCTGTCGAATCGAGTCTAGCCGATAACGCCCGGGGCGCGCGCACGGCCCGGGCCCTGGCCCCGGCGCCGGCCTTGATCCCCGCCAGCGCCCCGTGACATTCCATGCATTTGCAGGCACCGGTTCCCTGCTAGGCTTGCAGTATTCCAACAACAGGATGACAGCATGGTCCCGAACAATGTGATTGCCGCCGGCGTTTTCCTGCTTGCCCTGGCCGCGCATGGCGGCGACGCACGCGCACGGCAGGCCGCGCCGCCCGTCGCCGCAGCGGAACAGGGCGTGGCGGCCGACTACGAGCGGGCGGGCCGTTTCATCTATGCTTTCCACAAGGCGGGAATGTCGCTGGCAGCCCTGAAGGCAGCCGGCAAGGAGGCCGCCCTTTCTCCCGGGCTGGCCGGTCGCGCACACCACCTCGCGCAGCACTACGAACGCATCCTGGCCGCGCAGGTGACGGCGCCGGACGAGGAGCTGCGCGCCGTGCTGGACGAGGCCGCGTCGCTCGGCGCCGCCATCGCGCAGTGGCAGGGCAGTGCGGCCGCGAAGGAGCCGGCCGCAGCAGCCGATTCGTTATCCGCGGCTGCGGCGCCCACGGAGGAGAGCGAACTCCCCTACCGCCATTACCTCGAGCTCCAGCGCCAGCTGCATGGCTACCTGCCGCCCGGCCCCGCGCTGGTCGACCTGTGGTTCCGCGCCACCTACCCCGGGATGGACGAGGCCGGACGCGACGCCTATGTCCCGCGCGGCTGGGCGGTCGCGGTCCGGAGCCGGACGGCGCACCAGCTGGTGCCGATGCGCCGCGGCGGCTATTTTTCGCTGCCGGCCATCCAGGCGGCCTATGACGAGCGCGGCGACATCCTGCTCGACGATGCCGGCAGGCGCTGGCTCGGCATCTGGTGGACGCTGCGGGTGCCGCCCGGCCAGCGCATGCCCTATGCCGCGATCCGCGAGGCGCGGGCGCAGATCGCCGCCGTGCAGGCGAAGATCTCGGCCTTCGCACGCTACCTGAAGACCGTCAAGCGCTCGCCTTACGACGGCATCAAGGCCTGCTTCCATGACGATGGCGGCGCGATTCTGGTCAATGGCAAGGCGGTGGCCGACGCGGTCGAAGGACAGTGCAAGGTGCTGTTCGACGACCCGGCGCGCGATGGCGCGGACATGGTGGAATTTTCCGGGGCGCTCGACGTGGTGAGCTTCATCGACGGCCGCTACTATCCGCGCAAAAGGTAGCAGCTGTTCATTCCGCCCTGAAGCCGCGCCCCGTCGCGGCCCAATAGATGCCGCCGTACAGGTGGTGCAGGAAGACCGGGTCGCGGTAGGTGGCTCCCAGGTGTCCGAGCGCCGTATAGAAGGCGCGGCCGCCGTCGTAACGGTGGTACCAGCTGACCGGATGGAAGTGGCCCATCCCCTTGCCCTGGCGGTCCGGCCAGGTCGTCTGGGGCCGGTAGCTGGTTTCGTCGACCGTGAGCAAATAGGTGAGCCCGGGCGAGGTCGCCGGGCCGAATTCATACCATTCGTCGGTAAACAGGCTGCGCGGGGCGAAGCGCTCCATGCCGGGGAAATCGCGGTTTTCCACCTTGAGCACCGCGGTCTGCACCGCCGGATGCACGCGGAACATGTGGCCGGCCATCCGGGTGTACCACGGCCAGCCGTATTCGGTATCGGCGGCACTGTGCACCCCGACGAAACCGCCGCCCTTGCGGATGAACCGTTCGAACGCGGCCTGCTGGGCCTCGTCGAGGATGTCGCCGGTGGTCAGCAGGAACACCACCGCCTGGTAGTTCGCCAGCTCGGTATCGTTCATCACGCGTCCCGCGTCCGCGGTCCAGGTCACGCTGAAATCGTGCAGCTTGCCGAGCTCCTGCACCGCGCTGACGCCTGCATGCACTGCATCGTGGTGCCAGCCGGCGGTCTTGGTGAACAGCAGGACCTTGAACTGTTCGGCCTGTGCGGGCGGGGCGGTCAGAAGCAGGGCGGCCAGCGTCAAGGCTGCGGTGAAAGGAAATTTCATTTCTAAGTCGGTCCTGAAATATTATTTCACAGTGATGGGCTCGAGGCTTGCAAGCCCGGGCTGCAGCGGCGGCCCCAGGAACATGCGAGCTCATCTGGAATGATAACCCCGCCGGGTCTGGCACCGGTGACGGGCCATTCTGTACATACTACGTGCACATTGTTTAACTGCACTTTTCCATGTTAGATTCCCCGGCGGAAAAGCACGGTAATCACCCGGCTCCACGATCACCAAAAGGAAGAGACAAACAATGCCATCCCCCAGCCAGCGCAGCCTGCGCGCCCTCGTCGGCGCCCTGTTCATTCCCGCCGCAATCGCCGCGGCCAGCCTGCCGACCGCGGCCCTCGCGGCGCCTGCTGCACAGGCGGCCGCCGCCAAGCCGAACAAGGCCTTCGATACCTGGGCCGACAGGTTTGCCGAAGATTGGGTGCGCCTGAACCCGCAGAGTGCAACGGCCACGCAATACTTCAGCGGCGCCGAGCAGGCAAAGCTGGACCGCGAGCTGACGCCACTGACCCGCGCCCAGCGCCAGAAGACGTTGGCGCATGCCAGGGCCGGGCTGGCGCGCCTGGATACGTGGATGGCCGGCCCGCTCGACGAGAACCAGCGCGTCTCGGCTGCGGTCATGCGCTGGTCGCTGCAGAACGTCGTCGCCAACGAGCCCTTCGAAGACCATGCCTTCGTCTTTTCGCAGTTCAGCGGGGTGCAGGTCGGCCTGGTCAACTTCATGACCACCACCCACCCGCTGCGCAACGCGCAAGACGTCGACAGCTACCTCGCCCGCCTCGCGCAGGTCGGCGCCCGCATGGACGAAGCGCTGGCGCGTGCGCGCGACGCCGCCGCCCGCTCGCTGATCCCGCCGCGCTTCATCCTCGAGCGCGCCCAGTACCAGGTCGATACCTTCCTCAAGCCGGCTGCAAGCGACAACGTGCTGGTCACCTCGCTGGCCCAGCGCACCGAAAAAATGGAAGGCCTGAGCCCCGAGGCACGCAAGGCGGCACTGGCGCGTGCCGCCCAGATCGTCGAGGAAGGCATCCGCCCGGCCTACAAGCGCGTGCAGGACTTCATGCTCGAGATCCATCCGCGCACCGGCGACGTGGCCGGCATCTCGCGCCTGCCGAACGGCGCCGCGGCCTATGCGCGCGCGGTCGAGAACTTCACCAGCACCAAGCTGACCCCGAACGAGATCCACGAGATCGGCCTGCGCGAAGTGGCGCGCATCGAAGGCGAGATGGACCGCCACCTGCGCTCGCTCGGCCTCACGGAAGGGAACATCGAAACCCGCATGAAGCAGCTCGATGCGCGCTTCCAGCCGAAAGGCGAGGGCGATCCGCGCCCGGCGATACTGGCCAGCTATGTCGAGATGGTGAAGGATGCCGAACGCCGCAGCGCCCCGCTGTTCAACCTGAAGCCGCGCGCGCCGGTCGACGTGCGCCGCGAGCCGCCGCTGACCGAACCCTCGGCCGCAGCGCATTATTCGCTGCCGGCGCCGGACGGCACCCGTCCGGGCATCTTCTGGGTGCCGATGCGCGGCCCGACCTTCGACATGATCCGCATGCGCAGCCTGGCCTACCACGAGGCGGTCCCGGGCCACCACTTCCAGCTGGCGATCCAGCAGGAGCTGACCGGCATCCCGAAATTCCGCAGCCAGCGCATCTTCAGCGGCGGCAGCGCCCATGCCGAAGGCTGGGCGCTGTACACCGAACGCCTGGCCGTGGAGCAGGGCTGGTACGAAGGCGATGTGCCCGGCCTGCTGGGGGCGCTCGGCTCGGAGCTGTTCCGCGCGCGCCGCCTGGTGGTCGACACCGGCCTGCACTCGAAGGGCTGGACCCGCCAGCAGGGCATCGACTACGGCATCGGCGCCCAGGAAGTCGAGCGCTATGTCGCCTGGCCGGGCCAGGCCAACGCCTACATGATCGGCATGCTGCGCATCATCGAGCTGCGCGAAAAGGCGAAGAAGGAACTGGGTGCGAAGTTCTCGCTCCCGGCCTTCCACGACCTGGTGCTGGGCGCGGGTTCGGTGCCGCTGGACGTGCTGGGCGAGCTGGTGGACAGCTGGATCGCGCGCCAGAAGAAGGTCTAAGTCAGTCACCGCCCCGGCGCGCGGATCCGCCGCCGCCGGGCGCGTCCCGATGGAATCGTGCCGGGCCGCGAACAACCAAAACAGGCAGCCCATGAAAACTCCTTTCTTTTTTGCCCTGCTGGCTGCGCTCCTGGCCTGCGGCGGTGCAAGCGCAGCGCCAGAGGGCGCCGACTTCCTGCCGCAACTAGTCACCACCCGGCTGGGCGTCACGAACGCCACCTTCTCTTGTAACGCGCGCAACGCAGGCGACTGCCATTACCTCCTGCTGTATTCGCTATGCCAGGAAAAATTCCTCGATGACGGACAGAAGGAACGCAGCTGCCGCTATAAAGAGGCGACGCCGCGCTTCCAGCTCGCGCCCGGCGAGCACAAGACGGTGACCGCGCTTGTGTCCGACTTCCTGTACGCCACGAAAGTTGGCAGTGCACCGACAGTCGAGGAATGCGTGCGCGCGCCGCTGCGTCGTTGAGCGCGGGCCTGCACCGATCGCCGGCGGCGCGCGCGCGGCAAACCTGCGCCGCACTGCTGCTCACCGCGCTCGGTGCCGGCCAGTGCTTCGCCTGTTACTCGCCTCCGGCGTATCAACTCATCAGCGTGGACGAGCAGATCGCCCAGGCGGTGGACGTATCGGTTGCGACCGTGGTCCGGGCAAGGCCGGATCGACGAGGGATGGTCCATTACGATTTCGTCGTTATCAAGCGCCTGCGCGGGCCCGCGCGGGACCGATTCAGCATTGTTTCACCGGCAGCGACAGCGGACGAGAACCCGCGCCATTCGGACGACCATAGCGACGGCGCGTTCTGGAGCCGTGGCGGGGGACGCCTGGCGAACTACATGGACTGCCGGATCCATCCGAGGTTTACCGTCGGCGAAAGCTATCTTGCGTTCTACGGCCAGCCCATCACCAGGCGCAGCTTCGAGCGCATCGCCGTGGTCGGCGGCCGGCCGGCGGAAGACAAATGGCTGTCGCATGTCGAGCAGCGGTTGGGTGGGCCGTGGAGGGTCGACAGGCAGGACGAGGCACCTGTTGCGCCGAAGGAGTGATCGCCGGCCTGCACCACACGCACGCCGTTTGCCGCGCCCCGCTTTTGCTCCTACACTTGCCCAGGCATGTGCAGGTTTTTCATGAACGTCTTCTCCAGGAGAGCAGCATGGAAACAATGGAATTGCATCGAGGACGCCTGATCGACCACGTCCAGCTGGTGGTGCGGGACTTGCCCGCTTCCCAGGCCTTCTACAAGGCCGTCTTCGAGGCGCTGGAAGTACCGCTGGGCGGCACCGGCGACGGCTGGTTCTGGTACGACGAACTGTTCGTCTCGAGCGTGGACAGCGAGGCGGCGATGGGCGTGACGACCGGCCGCCATCACCTGGCCTTCCAGGCGCGCGACAAGAAAATGGTCGAGGCTTTCTACCAGGCGGCCCTGGCTGCCGGCGCCAGGGACAACGGCGGCCCCGGCGAGCGTCCCTACCATCCCGGTTACTACGCGGCCTTCGTGATCGACCCGGACGGGAATAACATCGAAGCGGTCTACCATGGCGAGGCCAGGCGCAGTGCGCCCTCGGTCGTGATCACCTTCTAGGGCGGGCGGCGCAGCGGGCGGGCACAAGCAGGAGGCGAAAGCCGCTATACTGCGCCGACCATGCGCATCCAGCTTTTCTCCGACCTGCACCTCGAACGCTATCCGCACTTCGTCCCGGCGATCCGCGACGACACCGACGTGGTCATCCTGGCCGGCGACATCGGCTCCTACCAGTCCGGCTCGCGCCTGGAAACGCCGGACTTCGGCCTGGAACGCTTCTCGCCGCTGCGCCCTGGCGCGACGCGGGCGCGGGTCCTCTACATCCCGGGCAACCATGAGTTTGACGGACTCGAATTCGAGGAAGCCTATGCCCGCCTGCGTGCCACCTGCGAGCGCCTCGGCATCGAATGGCTGGACCGCGCAACCATCGTCATCGACCGGGTACGTTTCATCGGCACCACCCTGTGGAGCGACTTCGATGCGCTGGCGCTGCAGGAGCAGCATCTCACCAAGCAGCTGCAGCGGCGCGAAAAGGCATTCAGGGCCGCGAATTACTACCTGTCGAAGAACACGACGCTGAAGGACGGCGCCCTGGTGCTGGCCGAAGGCATCCGCGCGATGTCGCTCGATTGCCAGGAATGGCTGCGCGGCGCCCTCGGCGTGCCCTTCGACGGCGCCACGGTGGCGGTCACCCATTTTGCCCCCAGCCTGCACAGCGCCGACCCGCGCTATGGCCTGACGCCCGGCACGGCGGGCTTCTGCAATGCGCTCGACGCGCTGTTTCCCCAGGCCCAGGTCTGGATGCACGGCCACCTGCACTGCGTCAACGACTACGTGGTGAGGGGCGAAGAGGGCGGCCGGCCATGGTCCTGCCGCGTGGTCGCCAATCCGCTCGGCTACCTGAGCAAGGGCGAACAGGAAGCCTTCCGTCCGGGACTCGTGATCGAACTCTAGACCGGGCTTTCATGGCGAAAACCCTGGTGCGGTGGCATCCAGGATAGACGGCCCGGCTGTCCGTGCAGGATGCCACCGCATCAATCCGCCGGACCCGGGGCCCGGCGGCATGGAGCATTACTCGTGATGCTGGAGACCGGAGCTCAGCCCGCGGACTTCATCCGGTAATACTCCTTCTGGCCCCGGGCGCGCACGGTCCGCGACAGCTTCGCCGCCTCTACCGCCGCCCCCTTGACCAGGGCACAGCCGTCCGGCGCGTCCGTGAGGGCGTCGATCACCTGCTCCGCGTCCGGGCGCCCGGCCAGCGCCAGGCCGAAGGTCGCCGACACCGCCAGTTCCGCCGCCAGGGCGTCGACGCCAGGGGCCGCCACCTTCATCGATGCCGCCTCGGCCGCCGCATTGGCAGCCTGGGGTGCGGCCAGGGCTTTCGCCGTTGTCATGCCGGTCGCCGCCAGGGTGAGGAAGTCGAGCCCGGCCTGGCTGCCGGACCGGTTGACCAGGTCGCCGAGATGGATCAGGACGGCGTTCTTCGCATTGAAGGCCGCGCGGCCGGCCCACGGGCTGTGCACGAAGTCGAGCAGGGGCTTGACGGCCAGCTCGCTGCCGATGAAGCAGAGCGTGGTGACGATCTCGGGCAGGAATTCCTCGTGCTGCCCGGGCTCGTTCACCAGCCAGTCCAGCAGGATCTTCGCGTCCTGCTCTGTGTACTGCGAAGCGGCCAGGTAGGGGATGCCCTCGACCCAGTGGCGCGACACAAACTCGCGCACCTCCTTCGGCGGCTGGATCCCCGCGCCGTCGCAATCACATGACGTCATCACGGCGCCGGTAATGGTGGCCGGGCCGGCCAGGTAGCGCCCGGATTCGGCGCCGTTGATCACGTTGTGGTCGGCGCCGATGCTCGGGTACATGACCGCGCGGGTATCGTCGCTGCGGTGGCCGATGCCGGCGTTATGGCCATACTCGTGGACCCACAGGATGCCTTCCATGCTGGGGGTAAACCGCACCGCCACGACATTGACGGTCGGGCTGCCCAGCGGGGCGCAGCCGATGATCGAACCGCCCGGGCCGCCGCACCAGCGGATGGCCTGGACCAGCTTGACCCCGGTGCCGGTATTGAGCAGGTCGATCAGCTGGGCCTCGGTCTGGATGGTCGCGGCGACCGTGTCCGGCAATACCTGGACCGGGCCGTTGCGCACGAACTGGACCCGGGTGGCCACGTCGGCGCCGGAATCGGCGTTCTGGAGCGTGCTCCCCATGTCGGCCAGGATGCGGTCGGCGTCTTCCTCGGTGAGCGGCACGGTGCTGTGGCGCTGCACGGTCACCTGGACCGTCCTGGCCGTGAGGTCTTCCGGGTTGATTACGAGGTAGTCGACGTAGAGCGGGATATCCGCCTCCCACTCGATGTTCACCCAGAGGTCGATGCCCCCGGTGCGCGGGGCCACGTTGTGCACGGTGTAGCGGGCCGCGCCGATGAACTTGCCGGCGTCCGGGCCGCCCGCGACGCCTTCGCCGATCGCCACGAACACCTGCGAGCGCGGAGTGACGGCCAGCCAGTCGATCTGGAGGATCCACTGGCCATGCCGGGCGCCCCAGTCGTGCCGGTAGGCGAAGCCGGCGCCGTTGAGCGCGGGCGCCAGCTTGTGCGCGGCAACCTGGCCCCGGGCCATTTTCTGTCCGGCGGGCGCCATCAGTATTTCGTTACGATCATCTTCCGACATGCCTTTCTCCTTTGCACGCTGGGTGCGTGCGGGTGCGGGTGTGGGTGTGGGTGTGGGTGTGGGTGTGGGTGTGGATTGGTGGTAAGGGGCAGAGCTCGCTGGTGCCTTGCCAAATATAGACAAGCCGGCCGCTGGTGGAAGGGAGAGTCGCGGCGGTTCAACCTGCCTCAGTGAGCCCATGCCTGGCGAATAGTCGAGAATCGTAGCGTGGGCGGGTCTCCCGCCCACGCGGCGATTGCTGCAACATGAACCGCCGCACTGGCTGCAGCACCACCACTTGAACGCGTGGGCAAGGTAATTCAGGCCAGTGGCCTAATGCCGATCACTTAAGAGCCGCCGGTGACTCGTAGGGTGGGCAATTCGTAGATCAGGGCATTGCCCTGATCTACCTTGCCCACGCGTTCAAACTATAGTGCTGCAGCCAGTGTGCTGGCTCATATTGCAACTATCACCGCGTGGGTTAACACGGGCGAGTGGCCCGGGTTACAAGCCGCCCACCCTACGGTTCTCACTAATTGACTGCCATTAGGCCAGTGGCCTGAATTACGAATTGCCCACCCTGGGGGGCACGACTCGTATGCCACCGGCCTTGCCCGGTAGGCGGCGATGACGTATCAAAAAAACATCGGCCAAACGTGCAGGCCGGCCTGGCATGCTAGATTCTGGACACACCCTGGCGAGTACGACCACGCACGACCCAACGGAGGAGCCTGCATGTTCGATCTGTCCGCCCTGGACCTGGCGCGCATCCAGTTTGCGTTCACCATGTCCTTCCACATCCTGTTTCCGGCGATCACGATCGGCCTGGCCAGTTACCTGGCGGTGCTCGAACTGTGCTGGCTGCGCACCGGGCGCCAGGTGTTCGTCGACCTGTATCACTACTGGCTCAAGATCTTCGCCGTCACCTTCGGCATGGGCGTGGTGTCCGGCATCGTGATGGCCTACCAGATCGGCACCAACTGGAGCTACCTGTCCGAGTTCGCCGGCAGCATCATGGGGCCGCTGCTGGCCTACGAGGTGCTGACCGCCTTCTTCCTCGAAGCCGGCTTCCTCGGGGTGATGCTGTTCGGCTGGACGCGGGTCGGGCCCGGCCTGCACTTCGCCGCCACCTGCGCGGTGGCGGTGGGCACCCTCATCTCGGCCACCTGGATCCTGGGCGCCAACAGCTGGATGCAGACCCCGCAGGGCTATGTCATCGAAGGCGGGCGCATGGTCCCAAGCGACTGGCTGGCGATCGTCTTCAATCCCTCCTTCCCCTACCGGCTGGTGCACATGGTGCTCGCGGCCTACCTGTGCACCGCGCTGGTGGTCGGCGCTTCCGGTGCGTGGCAATTGCTCAAGCGGCGGGACAACCCGGCGGTGCGCAAGATGCTGTCAATGGCGATGTGGATGATCCTGATTGTCGCCCCGATCCAGGCGGTGGTGGGCGACTTCCACGGCCTGAACACCCTGAAACACCAGCCGGCCAAGCTGGCGGCGATGGAAGGGCACTGGCAGAACCAACCCGGCGAGGCGGTGCCGCTGCTGCTGTTCGGCGTGCCGGACATGGAACAGGAACGCACCAGATACGCAGTCGGCATCCCGCACCTGGGCAGCCTGATCCTCACCCATAGCTGGTCCGGGCAGATCCCGGGCCTGAAGGAGTTCCCGCGCGACCAGCGGCCGAATTCGCTCATCGTGTTCTGGAGCTTCCGCATCATGGTGGGCCTCGGCATGCTGATGATCCTGCTGGGCGCCTGGAGCCTGTGGCTGCGGCGCCGCGGGCGGATCTGGAGCGCGCGTCACTTCCTGCGCTTCGCGTTGTGGATGGGGCCGGCGGGGCTGGTCGCCATCCTCGCGGGCTGGACCACTACCGAAGTGGGGCGCCAGCCCTGGGTCGTGTACGGGGTGCTGCGCACCGCCGACGCGGTCTCGCCGCACGGCGCCGGGCCGCTGGCGCTCACGCTGGCGCTGTTCGTCGTCGCCTATTTCTTCGTGTTCGGCACCGGCACCGCCTACGTGCTGCGCATGATCCGCAAGGGCCCGCAGCGCTTCGAGCTGCAGCGCCCGACCGAGGGCGGCCCGGGCGAGGACCGCACGCCGATGCGGCCGATGTCGGCGGCCGATGTGGGCAACGACGACGACGACGGCCCGGACGGCCCCCGGCGGCCCCACGACGACGACACCGCGAAAGGAAGCTAGCCATGGGCATCGATACTTCCATCATCTGGGCCCTCATCATCTTCTTCGCCGTCTTCATGTATGTGCTGCTGGACGGCTTCGACCTGGGCATCGGCATGCTGTTCCCGTTCACGCCGGAAGCGCGCGACCGCGACACCATGATGAATACCGTGGCGCCGGTCTGGGACGGCAACGAGACCTGGCTGGTGATGGGCGGGGCAGGGTTGCTGGCGGCCTTCCCGGTGGCCTATGCCATCATCCTGTCCGGCCTCTACCTGCCGCTGGTCTTCATGCTCATCGGCCTGGTGTTTCGTGGCGTCGCCTTCGAATTCCGCTTCAAGGCCAAAGAGCACGAGCGCCACCTGTGGGACAAGGCCTTCATCGGCGGCTCGGTGGTGGCGTCGTTCTTCCAGGGCGTGTCGCTCGGCGCCTTCCTGGACGGCATCGCGGTGTCGGGCCGCAGCTATGCCGGCGGGCCGCTCGACTGGATCGCGCCTTTCCCGCTGCTGGCCGGCTTCGGGGTGATGATCGCCTACCTGCTGCTGGGCTCCACCTGGCTGATCATGAAGACCGAGGGCGAGCTGCACGCGCGCATGGTGCAGGTGGCGCGCCCGCTGGCGCTGGCGCTGCTGGCCGCCATCGTCGTCGTCAGCATTTGGACCCCGCTGCGCGACCCGGCCGTCGCCGACCGCTGGTTCACTTTCCCGAACATCGTGTTCCTGGCGCCGGTGCCGGTGCTGGTGCTGGTCTTCATTGTCTTGCTGCTGCGCTCGCTCACCGGCAAGGATGACCGGCTGCCGCACCGGCTGCCCTTCGTGGCAGCGCTGGCGCTGATCTTCCTCGGCTACAGCGGCATGGCGATCAGCATATGGCCGCACATCGTGCCGCCCGCGATCTCGATCTGGGAAGCCGCCTCGCCGCCAGCCAGCCAGGGCTTCGCGCTGGTGGGCACGCTGTTCATCCTGCCCATCATCCTGATGTATACGGTCTGGTCGTACTGGGTCTTCCGCGGCAAGGTCAAGGCCGATGCGGGGTATCACTGATGGCGGGCCCCAAGGTGGGGCAGGAAGCCGGGCCGAAGGGTGGACAGGGCCGGGCGACCCGGCGCGAATGGCTGCACCGGCTGGGCTGGATGGTGGCGCTCTGGGCCGGTGGGGTGTTTACGCTGGCGGCAGTGGCCTACGTCATCCGCGTGATCATGCATGCGCTGGGCATGCGCTAGGCGTGCGCCATGGCGGCGCAGGCTGGTCAACCGTGCGCGGCCTGCCGCAGGTGAGGACTACACTTCTCGTAACCCTTCGCTAACAGGAGTGCAGCACCGTGTCCCCTCCCGACGTGCCGTCCATCGACCGTCCCGCAGTCCCGATGGCGACCGCTACTGCGTTCACTGCGATCCCGCTCCCGCTTTCCGGTGAAGACCAGGCGCGCGCCGACCTGTACGCGCTGCTGTCGCGCCTGCTGCTGGCGGCGCCCGACGGCCCGCTGCTCGATGCGCTGGCCGCGGCCGACCCGGTCTGCGCCGAAGGCGGCGACCTGGCGCTGGAGCAGGCCTGGGAACAACTGACGCTGGCCTCGGGCGTCATGGACCCCGATGCCGTGCTGGACGAGTTCGACACACTGTTCATCAGCATCGGCACCCCGCCGGTCAATCCTTACGGTTCGCGCTACCTGTCCGGCTTCATGAACGACACCCCGCTGGCCGAGTTGCGCGCCGACCTGGCCAGGCTGGGCATCCAGCGCGCCCCCGGCGTCGGCGAGTCCGAAGACCACCTTGGGTCGCTGTGCGAGACGATGCGCGTGCTGGCCGCCGGCGCCCCTGGCATCGCCCGCCAGCCGGTGGCGCGCCAGCAGCAGTTCTTCGAGACCCACGTCGCGCCATGGTACGCGCGCTGCGTGGCCGATATTGCATCCGCCGAAGGGGCGAACTACTACCGGCTGGTCGCGCGGCTGGCCGGGGCTTTCCTCGACATTGAGGCGGAAGCTTTCGCCGTCGGGGCAGCCGTCCCGGATTAACCATACGAGGCAACAGGCATGAAACAGCAAACGCAAGGGAACGAACTGGTGCCGGCAGGCGCTGCCGCAGCGGAGGGCAGGGCCGGCACCGCACCCGAGGCCGGAGCGCCCGACCTGGCGCGCCGCAGCTTCCTGAGGGCCGCGCCGCTGGGCGCCCTGGCGGTGGTCGCGGGCAGCGCCGCTGCCGCCGAAACGCCGGCCGCCGCGCCGGTCGCGCCGGAGCTTGACGCCAAGCGCGGCTACCACGAAACCGACCACATCCGCCGTTACTACCAGACCGCCGCCTACTGGTGAGCGCAACCGGAGAGCCAGCATGTCCCTTGTGAAGAGCACCCGCGACAGCGGATTGAAACGGCGCCGCTTCCTGGCCGGGGCCGGCGTGGCTGTCGGCGCCGGCGCACTGGCGCGCCAGTTGCCGCTGAACGTGATCGAGCCGGCGACGGCCGCCGACCCGGTGGCCGACGCGAAAGTGCCCACCGAGATCAAGCGCACCGTCTGCACCCACTGCTCTGTGGGCTGCTCGGTCGATGCGGTGGTGGCCAACGGCGTCTGGGTACGCCAGGAAGCTGCTTTCGATTCGCCGATCAACATGGGCGCCCACTGCGCCAAGGGCGCCTCGGTGCGCGAGCACGGCTTCGGCGAACATCGCCTGCGCTACCCCATGAAATTGGTCGCCGGCAAGTACCAGCGCATTTCCTGGGACCAGGCCATCAATGAAATCGGCGACAAGATGCTGCAGCTGCGCCAGCAGGCCGGTCCCGATGCGCTGATGCTGATCGGCAGCTCAAAGCACAACAACGAACAGGCCTACCTACTGCGCAAGTGGGCGGCCTTCTGGGGCTCGAACAATTGCGACCACCAGGCCCGCATCTGCCACTCCACCACGGTCGCGGGCGTGGCCCAGACCTTCGGCTACGGGGCGATGACGAATTCCTTCAACGACCTGCACTACAGCAAGGCCGTGATGTTCATCGGTTCCAACCCGGCCGAGGCCCACCCGATCTCGATGCTGCACTTCCTGCACGCGAAAGAGCTGGGCGCGAAGATGATCGTGGTGGACCCGCGCTTCACCCGCACGGCCCGCTTCGCCCACCACTTCGTGCGGGTGCGTCCCGGTACCGACATCCCGCTGGTCTGGGGCATCCTGTGGCATATCTTCAATAACGGCTGGGAAGACAAGGAATACATCGCCGCCCGCACCTACGGCATGGACGACGTGCGCAAAGAGGTAGCGAAATGGACGCCCGATAAAGTGTCCGACGTCACCGGCGTGCCGGAATCCTCGGTGCGCATGGCGGCCGAGATGCTGGCCAAGAACAAGCCGTCGTCGGTGGTCTGGTGCATGGGCATCACCCAGCACCACGTCGGCACCGCCAACGTGCGGGCGCTGTCGATCCTGCAGCTGGCGCTGGGCAATATCGGCGTGCCGGGCGGCGGCGCCAATATCTACCGCGGCCATGACAACGTGCAGGGCGCGACCGACGTCGGCCCCAACGCCGACTCGCTGCCGGGCTATTACGGTATCGCCGAAGGCGCCTGGAAGCATTTCGCCACTGCCTGGGGCGTCGATTACAACTGGATCATGTCGCGCTTCGCCTCGAAAGAGCTGATGGAAAAGCCCGGCGTCACGGTCTCGCGCTGGTTCGACGCGGTCAACGAGCAGAACCAGTTCGTCGACCAACCGGGCAATCTGCGCGCCGTGTTTTACTGGGGACATGCACCCAACAGCCAAGTCCGCCTGCCAGACATGAAGGCGGCGATGCAGAAGCTCGACCTGCTGGTGGTGGTCGATCCCTACCCGAGCATGACGGCGGCGATGCACGGCCGCACCGATGGCGTCTATTTGCTGCCGGCCGCGTCGCAGTTCGAGACCCAGGGCTCCTGCACCTCGTCGAACCGTTCGATCCAGTGGCGTGAGCGCGTCATCATGCCGCTGTTCGAGTGCAAGACCGACCACGAGATCATGTATTTGTTCGCCAAGAAGCTCGGCTTCCATAACGAACTGTGCAAGAACATCAAGGTGGTGCAGAACGAACCCGTGATCGAAGACATCCTGCGCGAGATCAACCGCTCGTGCTGGACCATCGGCTATACGGGCTGTTCGCCGGAACGCCTCAAGCTCCACATGGAGAACAAGCACACCTTCAACCCGACCACCATGCGCGCCGACGACGGACCCTGCAAGGGCGACTACTACGGCCTGCCGTGGCCGTGCTGGGGCACGCCGGAGATGAAGCACCCCGGCACGCCGATCCTGTACGACACCAGCAAGTCGATCGCCGAGGGCGGCTTGCCGTTCCGCGCCAACTGGGGCGTCGAGCACAACGGCGTGTCGCTGCTGGCGGCCGACGGCTCGACCAACAAGGACAGCCAGCTCGATACCGGCTATCCCGAATTCGACCACATCTTCCTGAAAAAACTGGGCTGGTGGGCCGAGCTCACGCCGCAAGAGCAGGCCCTGGCCGAAGGCAAGAACTGGAAGACCGATGCCTCGGGCGGCATCATCCGTGTCGTCATTGCGCACGGCTGCGCGCCCTTCGGCAATGCCCGCGCACGCTGCAATGTGTGGAACTTCCCCGATCCGGTTCCAGTCCACCGCGAGCCGCTGGCCTCGCCGCGCCGCGACCTGGTCGCCGCCTACCCGACCTATGACGACAAGGCCAATTTCTGGCGTTTGCCGACGCTGTATAAATCGGTGCAGGCCGTGGATTATTCCAAGGACTTCCCGATGATCATGACTTCCGGCCGCCTGGTGGAATACGAGGGCGGCGGCGAGGAAACCCGGTCGAATCCCTGGCTGGCAGAGCTCCAGCAAAACATGTTCGTCGAGATCAATCCGAAGGATGCGGCCCAGCTCAATGCGCGCATCGGCGACTACGTCTGGGTCGAGACGCCCACGGGTGCACGCATGAAGATGATGGCGATGGTCACCGAGCGGGTGCCGATCGGCCTGGTCTGGATGCCTTTCCACTTCGGCGGCTGGTGGATGGGTGAAGACCTCGAGCGCCACTATCCCGAGGGCGGCGCCCCGACCGTGCGCGGCGAAGCCTGCAACACCGGCTGGACCTACGGTTACGACGCCGTGACGATGATGCAGGAAACCAAGGTATCGCTGTGCCGCGTGGTGCGCGCGTAAGCGCCGGCTGCGGTTACTGGACGCATTAGAAGAAAGCTGAGGAGGGTGGCATGGCCGCGAGGATGAAATTCATTTGCGATACCGAGCGTTGCATCGACTGCAATGGCTGCGTGACCGCATGCAAGAACGAAAACGAAACGCCGTGGGGCGTCAGCCGCCGCCGCGTGGTGACGATCAACGACGGCATCCCGGGCGAACGCTCGGTCTCGATCGCCTGCATGCACTGCACCGACGCGCCCTGCATGGCGGTGTGCCCGACCAACTGCATCTACCACACGGAAGACGGCATCGTCCTGCACAGCAAGGACCAGTGCATTGGCTGCGGCTACTGTTCCTATGCCTGCCCGTTCGGTGCGCCGCAGTTTCCCGAGAGCGGCCTGTTCAACCACCGCGGCAAGATGGACAAATGCACTTACTGCGCCGGCGGCCCCGAAGTCGACACCTCCGAGGCCGAGTTCAAGAAATACGGCCGCAACCGGATCGCCGAGGGCAAGCTGCCGGCCTGCGCCGAGATGTGCGGCACCAAGGCGCTGCTGGCCGGCGACGCCAACCTGATTGCCGACATCTACCGCCAGCGCGTCGAGACGCGCGGCTACGGGCCTGAATTGTGGGGATGGAAGATCGCCTACGGGCGACCGAAACGCGGCGGCGAGATCCAGGCCAAGGGCGACCTGCCGCGCAAGAACCAGGTGCCCGGCGATACCCAGAACGGCGGTGGAGGGTTCCCACAATGAACAAGCTCCCGGACATGAAACTGCCGCGTTTCAGGCTGCGGTATTGCGTGCTCGCGCTGCCGCTGCTGCTGGGTGGCTGCCTCGAAGTCGACCAGCATCCCGAATGGCTGCGCGGCCAGTACGCCGGCAAGGTTGATAACAGGCCTTACCAGGTGCGCTTCCATAACGACCGGCTGGCCTGGGCCGCAGCCATCAACAACCGCAACCAGAAGCAGAACGAGTACAACCGGGCCAATCCCTAGGAGCCGACGATGCACGCCAACCCGCTTCGAATTCCTTCGTTCCTGGCCCGGCTGTTCGCGCTGCCGAAGTCGCCGTTGATGCTGGCCATCGCCCTGGCCCTGGCCGCGCTGCTGGCGCTTCCGGCGGCCTTCGCCGGCGTGCCCAACAAGGACGCCAAGCCGGCCTACGCCGAAGAGCAGACCATGCTCCAGATCGAAGGCGACTCGGTGGTGCGCGAGCCGGGCCTGGCCAATCCGGCCTCGGGGCGCGTGCACATGGACCGCCATTTCCTGGGCCAATATGGGGCCACCGAAGCGAACGTCATCGTCCAGCGCGGCGGCAATACCTGGCGCCACCTGCGCAACGGGCCGCTGGCCACCATCGCCGGCTTCATCCTGCTGGTCGTACCCTTCCTGATCTTCGTGTTCTACAAGGCGGTCGGCCCGGCTGCGGAAGAACCGGGCTCCGGGCGCCGCATCCAGCGCTTCACCGCCTGGGAGCGCCATGTCCACTGGGCCACGGCGTATACCTTCATCGCGCTGGCGATTACCGGCATCATCATCATGTACGGCAAGAAGATCATGCTGCCGTGGATGGGGCACGACCTGTTCTCGTGGTTCGCGATCATCTCCAAATACCTGCACAACTTCGTCGGGCCGCTGTTCATCCTGTGCTCGATCCTGATGTTCATCACTTTCCTGCGTCGCAATTTCTTCAACCGCCATGACTGGCAGTGGGTGAAGCAGGGCGGGGGACTGGTCTCGCACAAGCACGTGCCGGCCGGCTTCTTCAATGCGGGTGAAAAAGCCTGGTTCTGGCTCGGCGTCACCCTGCTCGGCATCCTCATGTCGATCACCGGACTGGTGCTTGATTTCGTCACCTTCGGCCAGACCCGCTACGTGCTGCAGGTCGCGAATGTCCTGCACGTGGCCGGCGCCGCCCTCTACATCGCCGCCGCCATGGGCCATATCTATATCGGTACCTGGGGCACGCCCGGCGCCTACAAGGCCATGCGCGAAGGCACGGTCGACGAAGAATGGGCCAAGGCCCACCACGCGCTCTGGTACGAGGGGGTGAAAGACGGGTCGGCGCCAGGCCCCCATCCGGACGGCGGCGCACTGGTGCGCCCGACACCGCGGCCGGGCCCGGCACATTGAGGACGAACATGAAACCATCGAACATCCTGATCCATTGCGGCCTGGCGGGGCTGGTCCTGTTGGCTAGCGGCTGCGACCGCGGCCGCAACCCGAGCGTGGGCGGCATCGATCAGACCAAATACCCGGGCCAGGTGTCCGCCGGGGGACAAACCAGCGGCGCCATCATCGCCGCCACCGCCAAGCCGGTGACCGACGCCACCTATGCCGGCGGCACGCCCGGCCATGCCGGCGGTGCGGGCGGCACCTCGTCGGGCGCCGAAACCGCCGGTACGGTGCGCGAAACCGGGCAGGGCCCGAGCAGGGGCGTGACGGCGCCGACCGGGGCCCAGGCCGGCACCAACAAGCCGTCCGGTGATAACGGCAGCCCCGCCGCGCCGGCGCCGGGAACCGTGCAGTCCACGCCCGCCTCCAACGCGGCGCCCCAGGGGCCGGCCGCCCCCGGACAGCTGAAAGGCCAATGATGATGAAGCCCAGTTCACGTAACTTCGGGGCCGGCATTGCGCTGGCAGGGATGCTCGCGTGCAGCACGGCAGCCCTGGCGGCCTTGCCGAAACCGGTCCTGACGTCGGCACAGCAGGAGGCCGCGGCCGTCAAGAAGGCCGAGGCGGATGCCAAGGCCGCCAAAGACAAGGCCGCGCTCACGACGACGATGGATACACTCAGTACCCGCTGGCGTTCGCAGGCGCCGTCGAAGGGCTGGCGGGTCAATCCGCCGGTCGCCATCGTCGCCGCGGCACCAGCTGCAGTACCCGGTACTGCGCCCGGTGCCGCGCCCGGCGCACCGGTCGGTGTCGCCGTGAACATGCCGGGGCCTAACACGGCTGCGGCGGGCGCTGCAGCCGGCGCTGCAGCCCGGGTGCCGGCAGGCGTCACGCCGCCGGCGGCGGGCATGCCCGCCGCCGCGCCCTCCACGGCAGCGCCGGGCACGGCTGCCGCCGTGCCGGCCACCGGCGCGGCGCCGCTCAGCCGCCAGGCCCTGAACGCGGCCAACGTGCCGGTCAAGAGCGAAAAGCTGGGCACGGCCCGGCCGAGCGAAGACGTCAAGACCCGGCAGACCCAGGCCGTGCCGAAAGGCGTCGGCCCGGCAGTGGAAAACAAGTCAACCCCAACGACGGCGAACAAGAAATGAAAATGGGCAGCATGCCAATCGCGGTCATCATGCAGCGCCGCGCGCTGCAGCACCGCTGGGCCGACGAAGCCTGGGCAGCGGTCGGCGTGGTGCCGGACCGCGGCAACCTGCCGCGCCTGCAGGTGCTGAGCGAAAGCCCGGAGCGCGACTATTACCTGGTGTCCGGCCTCGAGCTCGAGCTGTACACCGACGAGAACGAGGGCTATTACGAGAACGTCGTGGCGCCCGAATCGAAGGTCTTCGTACTGTGGCGGATGGAAGACGGCAAGGCCATCCCCGCGCGTGCTTCGGTGAGCTATGTCGAGGGCACCCGCATGTTCGACTCGGGCGAGTCGGCCGACGGCGTGACCATGCCGGCCGAGATCTATACCTGGGTGGCCGACTACCTGCGCGCGCATTACCAGCCGAAGCCGCGCCGCGGGCGCCAGCACGGATGAGCGAGGCAAGCGATGTCTGAAGAAGGATTCTTCCGGCGCTGGGCGCGACTGAAAACGACCGGCCCGGCCCCCGGCGAGGAGCCCGCGGAGGCGCAGGCCCTGGTGCCGCAAGCCCGGCCCTTGTCCACTGCCACCACGGCCACGGGGCCATCCCGCACCGTCCTGGCGGCGCCGGCGGCATCCGATCCGGCAGGCGCCGGCGTGCAACCGGAGCGGCCCCTGCCAACGATGGAAGACGCGGCCCGATTGACGCCGGACGCCGATTTTTCCGCCTTCGTCGGCAAGGGCGTCGACAAGTCGGTGCAGCGCCTGGCGCTGAAAACCCTGTTCGCCGACCCGCATTTCAAGCTCATCGACGGGCTCGACGTGTACATGAGCGACTATAACAAGGCGTCGCCACTCACGCCCGTCATGCTGGCATCGCTCCAGCATGCACAGGGGCTGGTGGCCAGGCTGCTGGACGACCAGCGCAAGGACGCAGAAGAACAGGCATCCGCCGAGGGCGAGGCGCCGCCGACCACCGAACAAGGGACCGCATGAACATCCGTTTCACCGATATGCCACCGCTCGAACCGGTCCAGGATGGACGCGACGCGCAGGCGCGCAGCGCCGCCGTGCTGGCGGCCGACGCCATTCCCGTCTACGAGGCCTCGGTCACCGTCAATTACCGCTCCGGCGGGCGCACGCTCGTGGTCGGTTCCGCCGCGAATGCGCTGCCCTGGGCCGACCGCCTGGCCGCGGCGCTTCCTGTCACCGTGCTGCTGCTCGACAACCAGGACACCATGCCGGTGCGGCCCTATCCGGTACACGTCGCGCGCACCGTCGCCGTAGCGGGCTGGCTCGGCTCCTTCGAGGCGCGCTGGCAGGCGCCCGGCCGGCCGGTGGAGCAGGGCCGTTTCGACCTCGTGCTCGACCTGAGCCCGAGCCGCCTGATCCCGAGCCACCAGCGCCCGAACGGCTATTACGCGCCCGGTTACGACGACGATGCCCGCGCCCAGGCGGTCGAGGCCATGTTCGAGATGGTCGGCGACTTCGAGAAGCCCAAGTATTTCTCGTACAAGGAGCGCATCTGCGCCCACGGCCGTAACGGACAGGAGGGCTGTACCGCCTGCATCGACATCTGCTCGGCCCAGGCCATTGCCGGCGACGGCGACAAGATCAAGGTCAACCCCTACCTGTGCGCCGGCTGCGGCGCCTGCTCCACCGTCTGCCCGACCGGCGCCATCAGCTATGCCTTCCCGCCGGCCGCACTGACCGGCAAGCGCATCCAGGCCGCCTTGCGCTCCTACCGCGAGGCCGGCGGCAGCGCGCCGGTCTTGCTGCTGCACGACCCGGAACACGGCGCGGCGCTGCTGGCCCAACTGGGCGATGCGATTCCAGGACGGGTGATCCCGCTGGCGCTGCAGCACACCGCCTCGACCGGCATCGACGTCTGGTTCGCCGCGATCGCTTACGGCGCCTCCGGCATCTCGGTGCTGATGACCGGCCACGAAGCCCCGCAATACACCGCCGCCCTCGACCAGCAGATGGAGATTGCCCAGGCCGTGCTGGACGGGCTCGGCTACGACGGACCGCACCTGCAACTGCTGCGGGTGGATGCGCCGGAAGAACTGGCGGTGGCCCTGCGTCACGCCCCACGCGGCCTGGCGCCAAGCGAGCCGGCCGTGTTCCACCTGGCAAACGACAAGCGCAACACCCTCGACTATGCGCTCGACCACCTGCACCGCCACGCGCCGCAGCGCCCCGAGCAGGTGGCGCTGCCACCGGGCGCGCCCTTCGGCGCCATCGAAGTCAACCGCAGCGCCTGCACCCTGTGCATGTCCTGCGTCGGCGCCTGCCCGGCAGGCGCGCTCCAGGACGGGCAGGGCGTCCCGCTGCTGCGCTTCATCGAGAAGAACTGCGTCCAGTGCGGCCTGTGCGCCACCACCTGTCCCGAGAACGCCATTACGCTCACGCCGCGCCTGTCCTTCATGGAAACGCGCAACCAGCCGGTGGTGCTCAACGAAACCCAGCCCTTCCACTGCATCCGCTGCGACAAGCCCTTCGGCACCCTGCAGATGGTCGAGAACATGCTGGGCCGCCTCGGCTCGCACCCCGCCTTCGCCGGCCACCTCGACCGCCTGCGCATGTGCGGCGACTGCCGCGTGATCGACATGATGGAGCCGCGCGACGAAATGCGGGTAACGACCCTGCGGCGCGATTGACGGGTTGCGGCGCATCTCCCGCCGGGCGGGATGCATATCGTTGGCCCGTAGCGTGGGCAGGGCAAGTCAGTCCAATGGACTGACTTGCGCCCACGCGTTCAACCAGTGCAGGCATCGTGGCAATGCATGCCGTCATCGACGATCTTCTTCCCTCCAGCGCACACGTCGCGACGGCGCATGGTTTAGTTGAACGCGCGGGCGGCGCACACGACCCGGGCAAATCCCCGTTCCCGGTGGAGCCGCCCACCCTACGAAACCAAAGCCTTTCCCCACCCTGCCAAACGGTGGCAGAATAGCCACGACACCGGCCCCGGCATCCCCCAATCTGCCCCTGCCACCCCACCAGCGACCAGGAGACACCATGACGCCAACCCAGCGCTTCGTCCAAGCGCGCGATTTCCTGCAGCAGCACCGCCTCGACTACGACACCGCCTACCGCGGCTACCAGCCACCCCAGCTCGATAACTTCAACTGGGCGCTCGACTTCTTCGACAAACAGGCGCAGGACAACCTGCTACCTGCGTTATGGGTCGTGGAAGACGACGGTTCCGAGCGCAAGGTCTCGTTCGCCGACATGGCCTCGCGTTCCTGCCAGGTGGCCGAATACCTGCGCCAGTGCGGGGTGCGGCGCGGCGACCGGGTGCTGCTGATGCTGCCGAACCGGGTCGAGCTGTGGGAGATCATGCTGGCCGGGATCAAGCTTGGCGCCGTGCTGGTGCCGACCACGCTGCTGGTCTCGGGCGCCGACCTGCAGGACCGCCTGGAACGCGGCCGCGTCAGGCACGTCATTGCCCAGGCTTCCGAGGCCGACAAGTTCGAGACGATGCAGGGCAGCTTTACCCGCATCGCCGTCGGCGGCGCACCAAGCGGCTGGCATGACTATGAAGACAGCCACGACATGCTCTCCGTGTTCGACCCGGAAGGCGAGACCCGCGCCACCGATCCGCTGCTGCTCTACTTCACCTCCGGCACCACGGCCAAGCCCAAGCTGGTGCTGCACAGCCACCAGAGCTATCCAGTGGGCCACCTGTCGACCATGTACTGGATCGGCCTGCAGCCCGGCGACGTCCACTGGAACATCTCCTCGCCCGGCTGGGCCAAGCATGCCTGGAGCTGCTTCTTCGCGCCCTGGAGTGCCGGCGCCACCATCTTCGTCTACAACTACGAGCGCTTCTCGAGCAAGGCGGCGCTGGACACCATTACCCGCTGCGGCGTGACCTCGCTGTGCGCGCCGCCCACGGTCTGGCGCATGATGATCCAGGAAGATTTAACCGCCTGGAAGCCGCCGCTGCGCGAGCTGGTCGGCGCCGGCGAACCGCTCAACCCGGAAGTGATCGAGCAGGTCGAGAAGGCCTGGGGCATCCGCATCCGCGACGGCTTCGGCCAGTCGGAGAGCACCGCGCAGATCGGCAATTCGCCGGGCCAGCCGATCAAGCCGGGCTCGATGGGGCGCCCGCTGCCGGGCTACAGCGTCACGCTGCTCGACATCGACGACCTCGAAGCGCAGGAGGGCGAGATTTCGCTGAAGCTCGACCCGGCCCCGCTGGGACTGATGATGTGCTACGAAGGCGACGAAGAGAAAACCGCGAACGTCATGCGCGCGGGCCACTACCACACCGGCGACACCGCCACGGTCGACGCGGACGGCTACTACTTCTACGTCGGCCGCAATGACGACGTGTTCAAGTCGTCCGACTACCGCATCAGCCCCTTCGAGCTCGAGAGCGTCCTGATCGAACACGACGACGTGCTCGAAGCTGCGATCGTGCCGAGTCCCGACCCGTTGCGGCTGTCGGTGCCAAAGGCCTTCGTCACGCTGCGCCAGGGCGTGGCGCCAAGCCGCGAGGTCGCCGCATCGCTGTTCGCCTTCGCCCGCGAGCGCCTCGCGCCCTACAAACGCATCCGCCGCATCGAATTCCGCGAACTGCCGAAAACCATCTCCGGCAAGATCCGCCGCGTCGAACTGCGCAAGGAAGAAGCCGCCCGCAACGACGGCGCAGCGCAACAGGGCCCTGAATACCGCGAAGAAGACTTCACCACCTCATAGCCGAAGATAGCGATGTCGAATACCGTAGGGTGGGCAGATTCTGCCCACGCGTTCAACCCGTGCCGGTAAGGCCCGCGGGCATCCGATAGCCGGTGTGTTTAATCAAACTCATTTATTACCGAAGTGTGCGGCACCCCCACCGGCATTACCGACATAATAGTGATCATTCCCACAACACGCGCCAACCCCGCCCCGTGGCCCCGCACCGCTCCGACTACCATCGATGACCACCACTACAACCGCCGCCAAGCCCGACCTCTCCTACGAAGTCCGCACCTCCCCCGTCCACGGCAACGGCGTCTTCGCGCTGAAACCCATCGGCGCCGGTGACCGCATCATCGAATACCGCGGCGAGCGCATCACCTGGGACGAAGCGACCGATCGTGCGGCCAAAGCCGGCGGCCCGATCAACCACACCTTCTACTTCACGCTGGCCGACAGCCGCGTGATCGATGGCGGCAGCCGCGGCAACGCGGCGCGCTGGATCAACCATGCCTGCTCGCCCAACTGCGAAGCCTTCGAGCACGAGGGCCGCGTCTACATCCACGCCATGCGCGACATCGAAGCCGGCGAAGAGCTGAACTACAACTACGCGCTGATCTACGACGAACGCCACACACCGGCGCTGAAAAAACTGTTCGCCTGCCGCTGCGGCACGCCGGGCTGCACCGGCACCATGCTCGCTCCGAAAAAGCGAACGAAGAAACCGGCGGCGACTGCGTGAGGAATGCGATGAACCCGGTCGTCCGCAGCCTGCTTGAAACCGACCTGTACAAGTTCACGATGTGGCAGGCACTGCTGCACAGCCACCCTGGCGCCGATGGCGAGTACGAATTCCGCTGCCGTAACCAGCCGGCCTATCCGCTGGCCGAGCTGAAGGACGACGTCGAGCGCGAGTTAGAGCACCTGTGCTCGCTCATGTTCACGGAAGAAGAAGTCGACTACCTGCGCGGCCTGCGCTTCATCAAGAGCGACTTCGCCGATTTCCTCACGCTGTTCCGCTTCCAGCGCAAGTTCATCGAGGTCAGTACCGACGGCCCGCACCTGCGCATCCGCGCTGCCGGCCCGATCGTGCACGTGATGGGCTTCGAGATCTTCGTGCTCTACATCGTCAACGAGCTGTATTTCCGCCGCTTCGACCGCGAGGCCGCCATTGCCGAGGCACGGGTGCGCCTGCAGCAGAAGATCGACGAGCTGCGCGCCTTCGAGCAGGAGCCGAAGCGCGCCACGCCCTTCGAGTTCTTCGATTTCGGCGTGCGCCGGCGTTTTTCAGGGGAGTGGCAGGACGAAGTCGTGGCGACGCTGGCGCGCGAGCTGCCCCAATTCTTCAAAGGCACCTCGAACGTGCACCTGGCGCGCAAATACGGCCTGGTGCCGATCGGGACGATGGCCCACGAATACCTGCAGGCCTACCAGGCCTTTGGCGTGCGCCTGCGCGACTTCCAGAAAGCCGCGCTCGAAGACTGGGTCCAGGAATACCGGGGCGACCTGGGCACCGCACTCACCGACGTGGTCGGGATGGATGCCTTCCTGGCCGATTTCGACCTGTACTTTGCCAAGCTGTTCGACGGCCTGCGCCACGATTCTGGCGACCCGGTGGAGTGGGGCGAGAAGGCGCTGGCCCATTACGCCCGCCTGCGCATCGATGCGCGCACCAAGCGCCTGGTGTTCTCGGACGGGCTCACGGTGCCCAAGGCCCTGGACCTGTACCGGCATTTTGCCGACCGCACCCTGCTGGGCTTCGGCATCGGCACCAAGCTGACCAACGATACGCCTTATCCAGCGCTGAACATCGTCATGAAGCTGGTGCAGTGCAACGGGCAGCCGGTGGCCAAGCTGGCGGATACTGCGGGGAAGTCGATGTGTACGGACGAGACCTTCCTGGCCTACCTGCGCCAGGTGTTCAACCACCCGGAGAACAGCCGAAACCCGTAGGGTGGGCAATTCGTAATTCAGGCCATTGGCCTGAATTACCTTGCCCACGCGGTGATAGTTGGTGGCAAGATCATCGAGCCCGAGAGCGGAGCCGATAACAATCACCGCGTGGGCAGAATCTGCGCACCCTAGGCGAATACAGCCTCGTCGCAAGGCCCGCGTGCCGGAAAAAGGTCATGAAAAATCCTGTAGGATGAATCGAGTTGCTTTAATGGCAAGCTTATTGGTAAATACTTCATGGATTCTCACAGTTAGATTCTTTGTTGCAACTGAATGTGCGGAATTTATGTATTACCGAGGGTTATCTCCCGGGCCAAGACGCAGCTTGTTCAGTCACAGGACACGAACGATCGTTGCATTTGAGTAACTTTACGCGGCTCCCGGTCGAAATCTGGACAAGGTTTAAATCGATTATTCAAGTTTTTGGTCAAATTGAGGTGATTTTGAGCAATTTATTTCATCTGTGTTAATTTGAATTGACGAAACTGACAATATCTGAACGCAATCTCTAACAAAATCCCGTTATCCCAAGGAATTTCGGCAGATCGGCTATACTGTGGTCATACATAGGATTGCTAATGCTAAGCAAGTTCACCGAAGAAGACCCGATCCTCACCACCAGCGCCGCGGCGCGGATCCTGGGCGTAGCGACCAGTACCGTCCAGTTATGGATGGAGAGCGGCGCCATCGCGTCGTGGAAGACCCCCGGCGGGCACCGTCGCACGCGCCGGAGCACGATCGAGGCGATGCTGGAACGGGCAGGGCCTTTGTCGGGCTCCTTGTCCGGCGAATCCGCCGTGCCGGTGCCGACCGATCCGGAATACCTGGTGTCCGGCGACGAATCCTATCCGACCGGTCCCGACGAAGCACGCCGCCTGGCGGCGCTTGCGGCGACCCGCATGATCGACAGTGCCCCTGAAGAACGCTTCAACCGCATCGTGCGCCTGGCCGCGACCGTGACCGCTTCGCCGATCGCACTGGTGTCGCTGCTGACGGCGCGGCGCCAGTGGTTCAAGGCGCGGGTCGGACTCGAACCGCAGGAAACGCCGCGAGAATGGGCCTTCTGCTCCCACGCCATCCTGCAGGATGCGCCCTTCATGGTCGAAGATGCCGCCACCGACGAACGCTTCCGCGACAATCCGCTGGTGCTGGCCGACCCGCGCATCCGTTTCTATGCCGGCGTGCCGCTGCGCGACCGTTCCGGTTTGCCGATGGGAACCCTGTGCGTCATCGACCGCGAGCCGCGCCGCCTGCGCGCCGCAGAACTGCAGGCACTGTGCGACCTCGCCGACATCGCGTCGTTGGAGATCCAGGCCAAGGTCGCCTGACCCGGCTTCCGCTGAATTGGCAGGCAGTCGCTGCGCTGCTGATACTGGATCGCCATCGCGCTGTGACAATGCGCGACCAACTGTCGCGTTTTTCCCGCTATGCTGGGGACTTCACTTCACGCCGAGGACCGCCATGAGATTTTTTGCCGCCCCTGCCCTGATCCTTGCCACCAGCCTTGCCGTCGCCGTCTTGCCGGCTGCCGCACAGCAGCCCGCCGCTGCCACCACCCTCGATGTTGCCGGCACCGCTGCCGCCAACCAGAGCGCATCCGGTTTCCTCGCATTGCTCGATGCAGGCAAATTCGCCGACTCCTGGACCGAGGGCGCAGTCCTGCTGCGCGGCGCGGTGCCGCAAGATCACTGGAACGGCGTGGTCGGCTCGATGCGCAAGCCTCTGGGCGAGGTCAAATCACGCAAGCAGCTGTCTTCGACCTACACCCGCAGCATCCCCGGCGCGCCTGATGGCGAATACGTGATCGTCCAGTACCAGACCGAGTTCGCCAACAAGGCAGGCGCGATCGAAACCGTCACGCCGATGCGCCAGGCAGACGGCAGCTGGAAAGTGTCGGGCTACTTCCTGAAGTAAGCCTACAGGCCTACGCCGGGCGCGGCCCCCTGGCGCCGCGGCTGCGCAGGCGCACGCCCAGCCTTCTTCGGCTTCGCCGGGCGCGTTCCATCCTGCTTCGCTTCCCGCTTCTGCCCGCGCTTTTGTTCCCGCATTTTTTCTTCCTCCTGTTCGTGGCGCAGGCGCTGCTGCAGCATCGCCACGACAGCAGCTTCCTCGGGCTGGAGCGCATGCAGGTTTTCCTGCAGTTGCTGCTCGGTGCGTTCGCGCAGGACCTCCAGCACCGTGCCTTCCAGGTAGGCGTCGAGCACCGCCGGGTGCACATAGCACTTGCGGCAGATCGAGGGCGTGTTACCGAGCTTTTCGGAGACCGACTCGATCGCGCGCACGATGTTTTTCTTGGCCTGGGTTTCGGAATCGAATTTCTCGAACTCCTGCAAGGCCAGCGCGGCCAGCACGGTGCCCGACCAGGTGCGGAAATCCTTGGCCGTGTATTCCTCGCCGGTGATGGCGCGCAGGTAGTCGTTGACGTCGCTCGAATCGATGCTGCGGGTCTCGCCCTGGTCGTCGACGTACTGGAACAGTTCCTGGCCGGGCAGGTCGCGCGCGCGCGCAATGATGCGCGCCAGTCGCCGGTCCTGCACCTTCACCTTGTGATAGACGCCGCTTTTGCCGCGGAAGCGGAACTCGACGGCGCTGCCTTCCACGCTTACGTGGCGGTTGCGCAGCGTGGTCAGGCCGAAGGACTTGTTGGTGCGGGCGTACTCTTCGTTCCCGACCCGCATCATGGTCGCTTCGAGCAGGTAGACGATGGTGGCCAGCACCTTCTCGCGCGGCAGGCCGGGCAAGCCGAGGGCGCGGTCGACTTCCTTGCGGATGGCCGGCAGCGCGTTGCCGAAGTTGAGCATGCGTTCGTATTTCACCTCGTCGCGCGCGGCGCGCCATTTCGGATGGTAGCGGTACTGCTTTCGGCCTTTGGCGTCGCGCCCCGTCGCCTGCAGGTGGCCGTTGGCCTGCGGGCAAATCCAGATCTCCTGCCAGGCCGGGGGGATCACCAGCGACTTGATGCGAGCCAGCGTGGCCTCGTCGTCGACCGGGTCGCCCTTGTTGTCGAGGTAGCGGAAGCCTTCTCCGGCGCCGTCGACAACACTTTCGCGCCGGATGCCAGGCCGGTCGTCCAGGACGTAGCGCAGCCCGGCGGCCCTGGCGGCGGCGGGCGGATCGCTGGGCGGGCTATCGAGGCTTGCTGGGTCTTCGCTGTGCATGACGGGGCTTCCTTGCTGGTAGTCGCCCCGATCCTACGCCGAACGGGGCAGGAGTACCGTTCGGGAGCTAACCTTGTCAGCGCGGTGCGCCCTGGCGCTGCTCGCTGGCCGCACCGGCCTGCGCCAGCAGTTCGCTCAGCTGCACGGTGTTGACCGGCTTGACCATGTAGTGGTCGAAGCCGGCCTCGCGGGCGGCATCGCGGTCCTGCTGGCGCCCGTAGCCGGTGGCCGCCACCAGCATCGCGCCGGCGGTCTGGGGCAGGCGGCGCAGGCGGCGCGCCAGTTCGTTGCCGTCCATGTCGGGCAGGCCGATGTCGAGCAGGCAGACCTGGGGCGCGAACACCTTGGCCACCGCGAGCGCGTCGAACGCATTGTAGGCGACCTCGATGCGGTGCCCGGCGGCCGCCAGGAACAGGTTCAGGGTGTGGGCGGCATCGAGGTTGTCGTCCACCACCAGCACACGCAGCGGCGTACTGACCGAGGCGGCCTGGCGCACCGCGGCATCGATCGACGATTCAACCAGGTGGGCGGCATGCTGTGCAAAGCGCGGCAGTCGCACGGTAAACGTGCTGCCTTTGCCGGGACCCGCGCTGGCGGCGCTGACGCTGCCGCCGTGCAGCTCGACCAGGCTCTTGGCCAGCGCCAGGCCCAGTCCCAGCCCGCCCTGCGAGCGGTCGGGCGTGCGCTCGGCCTGGGTGAACAGGTCGAACACACGCTCGACCAGCGAAGCTTCCATGCCGATGCCGTCGTCGCTCACGCTCAATACGTAGTCGTCGCCGGCGTCCCGCAGCTGCAGCCCGATATGGCCGCCTTCAGGGGTGTACTTGGTTGCGTTGTTGAGCAGGTTGGCCACCACCTGCACCAGCCGCTTGTGGTCGCCCTTGACGTTGGCAGGGCCGGGCGGCAGGTCCAGCACCACCTTGTGGCGGCGCGCGGTGATCAGGGGCCGGATCTGCTCGGCCGCGTCGTCCACCACCTGGCGCAGGTCGAGCACCTGGGTCGACAGCGAGACAAGGCCGCGCGTCACGCGCGAGACGTCCAGCAGGTCGTCCACCAGGCTGGTCATGTGCTCGACCTGGCGCGCGATGATGGCGCAGGTCTGGGTGATCTGGGCGTTATCCGAGTGCAGCAGCTTGAGCAGGTGGGCCCCGGTGCTGATCGGCGCCAGCGGGTTGCGCAGCTCGTGGGCCAGCATGGCCAGGAATTCGTCTTTGCGCTGGTCGGCCGCGCGCAGCTCGCGTTCGGCCTGGCTGCGCGCCGCTTCCTTCTTTTGCAGCGTGGCGGCCATCTCGTCGAGGGCGGCGCCGAGGCGGCCGATCTCTTCGCGGCCATAGGCGATGCCGGAACGCGCCTCCAGGTCGCCGGCGGCGATGCGGCGCGCGGTGTCCATCAGCTTGCGCACGCGCTGCACGATCAGGATGTCGCCGGCCAGCCAGGCCGCCAGCAGGGCCAGCATGGTGGTCACGCCCAGGCCGAGAAGATTCACCCATTGCGACTCGCGCGCGGCTTCGGTGATGGTTTCCGTCGGCACGCCGATCGTCACCGTGTACTCGGATAGCCCGGGGCCGCCGACGGGCGCGAACGCATGCAGGCGCTCGATGCCTTCCTCGCCGCGTAGCACGATCGCCTTGTGGTCGGGGGCGCGCATGGCCGCCAGCAGGGCCGGGCTCACCTTCTGGCCGAACCAGCGCTCCGGGTCGGGGCGGCGCGAAATGATGGCGCCGACCGCATCGGCAGTTTCCAGGATCGAGCCGGGCGGCAGGTTGATGTCGCTCACAAACGTATCCAGCCCGGCCAGGTCCATGGCGGCGAACACCACGGCCACGACGCGGCCAGCGCGGTCGATCACCGGATAGGTGAGGTTGATGGTGTGCTTGCGGATGACCCGCCCGAAGATGTAGTCGCCGGCGATGAAGCGGCGCTCGGCGATGGCGCGCTTGAAGTGGCGGCGGTCGCCCAGGTTCACCGGGTGCAGCATCGGCACCGCGCTGCAGGTGACGTCCCCATTGAGCTGGATGAGGCCGAAATTCACATAGCCCTCGTTGCGGTCCAGGACATCGGCCAGCAGGGCGTTGCAGCCGGCGGCATCGCCCATCAGGTCCGGCACGCTGACCAGGTCGACCAGGATCTGTCGCGCGCGTTCGATCGACTGCGCCTCGTTGGCGGCCGCCAGCCCGGTCAGGCGCTGCAGGTTCTCCTGGGAGGCGCGGATCGCCGTTTCCCGCTCGCGCACCCCGCCCAGCACCGTCATGACGGCGATCGGCGTGATCGCCAGCGCAACCAGCAGCATCAGGCGGCTGCGGAGGCTGTTCAGGCGGAAGCGCGGAAGCAGTATGCTCATTCAAGTTCTCTGGAGGTGGGGCGGGTGCCGAAAGCACAAGTTCGGTGCATAAGTTTCCCTATTGTACTAAAACGCGGGCGTGACGAGGCGCGGCTGACGGGTTTGCCCCACAATTATCGGGTGTCGAGGCGACAGCTTTAGTTGACACTTAAAGCATGTGCCCATGTAATATACGCGCAACACCAGAATGGGAGCGGGAATGAACATCGTGTGCGTGGGTGGTGGCCCGGCCGGCCTCTACTTCGGACTGCTCATGAAGAAGCGCCATCCGGACTATGCGGTCACCGTCGTCGAGCGCAACCGCGCCAGCGATACCTTCGGCTGGGGCGTCGTGTTTTCCGACCAGACGCTCGGCCACCTGGCAGGCGCCGACGAGGAAAGCGCCCGCGCCATCCTGCAGTCGTTCAACCACTGGGATGCGATCGACGTTCATTTTCGGGGACGGAGCGTCAGTTCGGGCGGGCATGGCTTCTGCGGCATCGGCCGCCGGCGCCTGCTGAATTTGTTGCAGGAACGCTGCGCCCAGCTCGGGGTGCGGCTCGAATTCGATACCGAGGTGGGTGACGACGAGGCCCTGGCGCGCCAGTTCGGCGCCGACCTGGTGGTCGCCTGCGACGGTGTCAACAGCGCCATCCGCAACCGCCATGCCGACGTGTTCCAGCCCGAAGTCGAGCGCCGCCACTGCCGCTTCGTCTGGCTCGGCACGCGCAAGAAATTCGACGCCTTCACCTTTGCCTTCGAAGAAACCGAACATGGCTGGTTCCAGGCCCACGCCTACCAGTACGACGGCGACACTTCCACCTTCATCATCGAGACGCCTGAGGAAACCTGGCAGGCCGCCGGACTCGAAGCGATGGACCAGCCCGACGCCCTGGCTTTCTGCGAGCGCCTGTTCGCACGCTACCTCGACGGCCACCCCTTGATGGCAAACGCCGCCCACCTGCGCGGCTCCGCCATGTGGATCCGCTTCCCGCGCATCGCCTGCCGCCACTGGATCCACTGGAACAGCATCGACGGGCGCCGCGTGCCGACCGTGCTGATGGGCGACGCTGCCCATACCGCCCATTTCTCGATCGGCTCCGGCACCAAGCTGGCGCTGGAAGACGCGATCGAGCTGGCGCGCTGCCTGGACGACCCGTCGGATCGCTTGGCAGGTGCGCTGGCGACCTATGAAGCGGCGCGCCGCATCGAAGTGCTCAAGCTCCAGAGCGCGGCGCGCAATTCGATGGAATGGTTCGAGAACGTCGCCCGCTACACCGCGATGGAGGCCGAGCAGTTCGCCTATTCGCTGCTGACGCGCAGCCAGCGCCTGTCGCACGAAAACCTGCGCCTGCGCGACCCGGCCTATGTCGGCGGCTTCGAACGCTGGTTCGCGCAGCGCGCGGCGCACCAGGCCGGCCTGCCGGCGCCGGATAGCCCGGTGCCGCCGATGTTCACCCCGTATAAAGTACGCGGCCTGCTGCTCAAGAACCGCATCATCGTCTCGCCGATGGCCCAGTATTCGGCGGTCGACGGCACGGTGGGCGACTTCCACCTTGCCCACCTGGGCGCGCGTGCCCTCGGCGGCGCCGCGCTGGTGATGGCCGAGATGACCTGCGTGTCGGCTGACGCCCGCATCACGCCGGGCTGTCCGGGGCTGTATGCGCCCGAACACACTGCTGCATGGAAGCGCATCGTCGATTTCATTCACGCCAATACCGATGCGAAGATCGGGGTGCAGCTCGGGCACGCGGGGGCCAAGGGATCGACCCGGCCGATGTGGGACGGCATCGACCTGCCCCTGGACTCCGGCAATTGGCCGCTGGTCTCGGCCTCCAGCCAGCAGTACCTGCAGGGCGTGTCGCAGCTCGCGCGCGAAGCCACGCTGGAAGACCTGGCGCGGATCAAGGCCGGCTTCGTGCGCGCCGCCCAAGGGGCGCTCGATGCGGGCTTCGACTGGATCGAGCTGCACTGCGCGCATGGCTACCTGCTGTCGAGCTTTATTTCGCCGCTGACCAACCGGCGCCAGGACGCCTATGGGGGCAGCCTGGAGAACCGCTGCCGCTATCCGCTCGAAGTGTTCGCCGCCATTCGCGCCGTGTGGCCGATTGAGCTCCCGATCAGTGTGCGCGTGTCGGCCCACGACTGGGTCGAGGGCGGCCTCACCCCAAGCGACGCGGTGGCGATGGCGCGCCTGTTCAGGCTTGCTGGCGCCGACATGATCGACTGCTCGTCGGGCCAGGTCAGCAAGGACGAGCAGCCGGTGTATGGCCGCATGTTCCAGACCCCGTTCGCCGACCGTATCCGCAACGAGGCCGGCATCCCGACCATCGCGGTCGGTTCCATCTACGAAGCCGACCACGTGAACGGCATCATCTCGGCCGGCCGCGCCGACCTGTGCGCCGTGGCGCGCCCGCACCTGGCCAACCCGGCCTGGACGCTGAACGAGGCCGCACGCATCGGCTACACGGGCGCTGACTGGCCGCGCCAGTACCGGCCGGGCAAGCTGCAGCTGGAGCGCAACCTCGAACGCGAGCGCCAGGTGCAGGCTGCCAATGCCGGCCTGTCGCCGCAGCAGCTGGCCGCGCGCCTGCTGGAAGGCTGAACCGATTTTTTCAGGAGTACACCGTATGCATTACCTACCGGGTGAATCGCACCGGCTGCCAGGCAGCCGCGCGAGCCTCACCGATTACCAATCGACCCATTTCCAGTACGCCGTGCAGGACAAGGTGGCGACCATCACATTGAGTCGCCCTGAGCGCAAGAACCCGCTCACCTTCGAATCCTATGCCGAGCTGCGCGACCTGTTCCGTGCGTTGAGCCATGCCGACGACGTCAAGGCGGTGGTCATCACCGGGGCCGGCGAGAATTTCTGCTCCGGCGGCGACGTGCACGAAATCATCGGGCCGCTCACCAGACTCGACATGCCGGGCCTGCTCGCCTTTACCCGCATGACGGGCGACCTGGTCAAGGCCATGCGCGCCTGCCCGCAGCCGATCGTGGCGGCCGTGGACGGCGTCTGCGCCGGCGCCGGTGCGATCCTGGCGCTGTCCTCGGACATCCGCTACGGCACCGCGCGCAGCCGGACGGCGTTTTTGTTCACCCGGGTCGGCCTGGCCGGCTGCGACATGGGCGCCTGTGCGCTGCTGCCGCGCGTGATCGGCCAGGGCAGGGCGGCCGAGCTGCTGTATACCGGACGCGCAATGAAGGGCGAGGAGGCCGAGCGCTGGGGCTTCTTCAACCGCCTGTGCGAACCGGGCGAGGTGCTGATGGAGGCGCAGGCCTTCGCCGCGCAGCTTGCCAACGGCCCGACCTTCGCCCACGGCATGACCAAGAAGATGCTGCAGCAGGAGTGGAACATGGGCGTGGACGAGGCGATCGAGGCCGAGGCGCAGGCGCAGGCGATCTGCATGGCGACCAACGACTTCCACCGCGCCTACCACGCCTTCGTGGCCAAGGAACAACCAGGCTTCGAGGGAGACTGAAAAATGGCAGACCGCGATTACCTCGACTGGCCTTTCTTTGAGCCGCGCCACCGCGCGCTTGCGCTCGAACTCGACGCCTGGGCCGGTGAGCACGTCAAGCATGGGCACGACCGCGATGTCGATGCCGCCTGCCGCACGCTGGTGGCCCAGCTTGGGCGCGGCGGCTGGCTGCGCCACGCGATTGGCGGCGCAGGCAGTGCGATCGACACCCGCGCCATCTGCCTGATCCGGGAAACGCTGGCGCGCCATGCCGGCCTGGCCGATTTTGCGTTCGCCATGCAGGGGCTGGGCAGCGGGGCGATCTCGCTGTTCGGGTCGAAGGACCAGCAAGAAGCCTGGCTGCCGCGCGTTGCAAGCGGCGATGCGATTGCGGCCTTCGCGCTGTCGGAGCCGCTGGCCGGTTCAGACGTCGCCGCGATGGCATGCGCCGCGCGGCTGGAAGGCGACAGCTATGTGCTGGATGGCGAAAAGACCTGGATCTCGAACGGTGGCATCGCCGATTTCTACGTGGTCTTCGCCCGTACCGCGGACGGCGGCGGCGAGGGAGGGCGGGGCTCGAAGGGCATCTCCGCTTTCATCGTGGAAGCCGAAGCACCCGGCTTGTCCATCGCCGAGCGCATCGAGGTGATCGCCCCGCACCCGCTGGCTCGCCTGCGCTTCGACGGTTGCCGCGTCCCGCTGGCCAACCGCATCGGCGAAGAAGGGCAGGGCTTCAAGGTAGCGATGGCCACGCTGGACGTGTTCCGCACCTCGGTGGCGGCGGCCAGCCTCGGGTTTGCCCGCCGCGCGCTGGATGAAGCGCTCAAGCGTGCGAAGGAAAGGGCGATGTTCGGCAAGACGCTGGCCGACTTCCAGCTGACACAGGCGAAGCTGGCCCAGATGGCAACCGGCATCGACGCTGCGGCGCTGCTGACCTACCGGGCCGCGTGGATGCGCGACGGGGGCAAGCGCGTGACGAAAGAGGCGGCGATGGCCAAGCTGACCGCGACCGAAACGGCGCAACAGGTGATCGACGCGGCGGTGCAGATGTTCGGCGGCCAGGGCGTGGTCAGCGGCGAGACCGTCGAGACGCTTTACCGCGAGATCCGCGCGCTGCGCATTTACGAGGGCGCGAGTGAAGTGCAGCTCTTGATCATCGCGCGCGAGCTGCTGGCATACGGGCTCCCGGCCGGGGAGGGTAAATGATGGAGATCCTGCAACCCCCTGGCTGGCCGCGCCCGAAAGGCTATGCCAACGGCGTCGCGGCCACCGGCCGCCAGGTCTACGTGAGCGGCATGATCGGCTGGGATGCGGATGGCTGCTTCCAGACCGACGACTTCGTCGGCCAGGCGCGCCAGGCGCTGGAAAATATCGTGACCGTGCTGCGCGAGGCTGGCGCCGGACCCGAGCACATCGTGCGGATGACCTGGTATGTGCTCGACCGGCGCGAATACCTCGATGCCGGCGCGGCGCTCGGCACAGCCTACCGCAAAGTGATCGGACGGAATTATCCGGCCATGAGCGCGGTGCAGGTAGCCGGGCTGATGGAAGAGCGGGCGCGGGTGGAGATCGAGGTCACGGCCGTGGTCCCGGACGCCGTCTAGCCGGCGTTTCTGCTACCGTGGCTGCAACAGGATCGATGGAGCAGCCATGAACAAGCAGATCGTACGGGTAATCGAAAACTTCGAAGACGCCGAGCGCGCCCGGCAAGCCTTGCTGGACGCCGGCTTCGACCGCGAGGGCATCGAGATCACCCATACCGGCGACGAGGCCGGGCCGTCGGAGGCTAATTTCACGGTCGGCGATTCGCCGAAGGTGAAGGGCGGGACGGACTACAAGGACGTGTATACGCCGGGGCTGGAGATCGGCAAATGCGTGATCACGATTACGGGGACCGACCAGCAGCTCGAGCATGCGGCGTCGATCCTCGATTATCACGGGGCGAAGGATAACGATCCGGCACACCGCCACTGAAAGGTTTTCGTAGGGTGGGCGGGTCTCCCGCCCACGCGGTGATTGTTATCGGCTCCGATCTCGGGCTCGATGACCTTGCTGCTAACAATCACCGCGTGGGCAAGGAACTTGCCCACCCTACGGGTTTCGACAACATCTCAGCCGGCAATCAGCTCCAGCTCAAATCCGTCTTGCTGAGCGGCAGCTGACGCACCCGTTTGCCCGTCGCGGCAAAAATCGCATTGCACACGGCTGGCGCCACTGGCGGCAGGGCCGGCTCGCCCAACCCGGTCACCGGATTCGCGGTCTTGATGAAATGGGTCTCGATTTTGGTCGGCGCATCCGGCATGCGCAGCAGCCCGTAATCGTGGAAGTTGCCCTGCACGATGCGGCCACCCTCGATATCCAGCGCCGGGAACATCAATGTCGACAACCCGTCGATCACCGAGCCCTCGACCTGGTTCTCGGCGCCCGACAGGTTGACGATCTGGGCGCCGACGTCGGCCGCCACCACCACCCGGTCCACCTTCAGCTTGCCGTCGCGCGAGACGGTCACTTCGGCCACCTGGGCCACATAGCCGCGGTGGCTGAAGTGGAAGGCGATGCCGGCGCCCTGGCCGCGCGGTAAGCGCTTCTTGCCCCAGCCGGCGCGCTGCGCCACTTCCTGCAGCACGTTGCGCATGCGCTTGACGTCATAGGCCAGGCCACGCTCGATGGTTGCCGGCACCAGGTCCTTGTCGCCCAGCAGGTCGAGGCGGAAGGCGAGCGGGTCGCGGCCGGCCGCATGGGCCAGCTCGTCGATGAAGCTGTGGAAGACCCAGGAGAACACGCAGCTGCCCGGAGCGCGCCATGGTCCCATCGGGATGCGGCATTCCAGGTTGGTCTGCTCGAGCTGGCAGTTGGCCAGCCAGCGGCCCGGGAATTCGTCGGCCGACAGCGTACCGCCGCTGCCCGGCTGCAGCACGCTCTTGCCCTCGCGCTCGATGCGGTTGGCGAAGCTGACGAAATGGTTATGCCAGGCCACCGGCTTGCCCGCGGCATCGACGCCGCCGCGCAGGAAGTGGAAGCCGCCCGGGCGGAAGTGGTCGTGCTGCAGGTCGTCCTCGCGGGTCCAGGTCAGCTTGACCGGGGCCGCGACCTTGCGCGCGATGGCGGTGGCCTCGACGATGAAGTCCGAGCTCAGGCGGCGCCCGAAGCCGCCGCCGCTGCGAATGATGTGCAGGACGATCTTTTCTTTCGGTATGCCGAAGGTGGTGGTCACCAGCGCCTGCCCGGAGCCCGGGTTCTGGGTCGGCGCCCACAATTCCAGCGAGCCGTCTTCCGGCTTGAACCAGGCGGTGCAGTTCTGAGGCTCCATGCTGGCGTGCGAGATGAAGGGGTAGCTGTAGGCCGCTTCCACTACCTTCGCCGCGCCAGCCAGCGCACCCGGCACGTCGCCATCCTTGCGCACCACCGCAGTGCCGGGCTTCTTCGACGCCGCCAGGGCCTGGGCGCTGAAACCGGCCCAGCTATGATCAGAGCCTTCACCTTCATCCCACTTGACGTCGAGTGCGCGGCGCGCGCGTATTGCGGCCCAGGTCGAGGTGGCGACGATCGCCACGCCCGGGCGCAGCCCGTTCAGGTTCGGCGTGCCCTCGACGATGAAGGCATCCTTCACGCCCGGCATGGCCTTGATGGCATCGAGGTTGGCGCTGAGCGGCTTGCCGCCGAAGACCGGGCATTTGGCGTACACCGCATACAGCATGCCGGGCAGTCGCACGTCGATGCCGAACAGCGGCTGCCCTTTGATAATGGCGGCATTGTCCACGCCGCCGATGCGCTTGCCCAGCAGGGTGAAGGTGGACGGGTCTTTCAGCACCACGTTCGCAGCGTCGGGCACCGGCAGCTTCGACGCCGTTTCCGCCAGCGAGCCGTAGCCGAGCCGGCGCTTGCTCGGGCCATGGATGACGGCGCCGGCGCTGGCGCTGCACTCGGCTGCCGGCACTTTCCAGATATTCGCGGCGGCCTGCACCAGCATCGTGCGCGCGGTCGCCCCTAAACGGTGGAAGTTCTCGTAATTGGTCGGGGTCGAGGTCGAGCCGCCGGCGCCTTGCGGCCCGTACAGGGCCGTGTCCAGGTCGCCCTGCACGATGCGCACGTTCTTCCACTCGACCTCGAGTTCTTCCGCGATCACCATCGGCAGCGAGGTCTTGATGCCCTGGCCGATTTCCGGCTGCTTCGAGACCAGGGTCACGCCGCCGTCGCGGCCGATGCGGATGAAGGCATTCGGGACAAAGTCGGCGCTGGCCGGGTTGGATGCGCTGGCGAGCGCGGCCAGCGCACCATTCGCGGACATGCCCAGCATGAAAGCGCTGCCGGCAGCGCTGGTACGCAGGAAGTTGCGACGCGAAGAAGAAAGAGGAATGTTGCGGCTCATTTCCTGCCCTTTCCGTTGGCGGGAGCGTTGACGGTGATTTCGGCAGCGCGGTGGATACCGGCGCGGATGCGGGTATAGGTGGCGCAGCGACACAGGTTGCCCGCCATCGCTTCGTCGATCTGGGCGTCGGTCGGTTTCGGGTGCTGCTTGAGCAGGTGGCAGGCGCTCATGATCTGGCCCGACTGGCAGTAGCCGCACTGCGGCACGTCCAGTTCCTGCCACGCCTGCTGCAATGGGTGCTGCGCTTTCGCGTCCAAACCCTCGATGGTGGTGATCTTTCCCTTGCCCAGGCTTGATACCGGCATCAGGCAGGAGCGTGCCGGCACGCCGTCGATGTGGACGGTGCAGGCCCCGCACTGGCCCACGCCGCAGCCGTATTTGGTGCCGACCAGGCCGAGCGTGTCGCGCAGCGCCCACAGCAGTGGGGTGTCCGGCTCGACGTCGACCCCATGGGTCTTGCCGTTGATATGCAGCGTGTATGTACTCATGGCAGTTTCCAATAGGTGCGGGGAATCCGACATGCTAATCGAAAATGCCACGGATCAACAGTGACTTTGGCAGCATCCTGGGCGCAACTTAGGGGCCGTTACTGCAGAGCTACAGGCGGGTGTGCCATTGTTGAGTTGCAGGGCGGAATCATGTAACGGGACGGCAAGGAATATGTAATACTTTGTCATCTCCCGATCAGTTACCCACTATCGTGCCCACTGGTTCGCGCCTGTCGTCCGCCAACCTCAAACTGCGCCTTGCCTGCGTGGCTGCGGTGCTGGTGTTTGCCGCCACCCTCTTGGCGACCCTGTCGACCTTGTCGGTGGCCGAGCGCGGCATGAAGGTAGTGATCGGCGACCAGCAATACACGCTGCTGGCGGGCGCCGCTTCCTTCATGGACGACCGCATGGGTGAGCGGCTGAAGCAGGCCGAGGCGCTGGCGGCGGGTATCCCGCCCCGCATGCGTACCGATTGGGCCGCATTGCACCCGTATGTCAACGAGCAGCTGCGGCTGTGGGGCGCCGACGATTACCTGAATATCGTCGTGTTCGATGCCAGCGGCGACATGCGCCTGTCGGCACGGCCGCTGCCCGGGCAGACCGTCCTGAATGTGCGCGGCACCGACTATTTCGAGCAGGTGCTGGCCACGCGCAAGAGCATGATCTCGCGCCCGGTCCGCAGCCGGCTGACCGGCGAACACAGCGTGATCTTCAGTGCGCCCGTCATCGACACAGCCGGCAAGGTGGTGGCCGTGGTCACGGCCAGCGTCGACCTGCGCCGCTCCGGCTTCCTGCGCCAGATCGGCACCCTCAAGCCGGGCAAGACCGGCTATCTGTTCCTGATGACCGCCGACGGCGTGATCATCGACCATCCGGACGAGACGCGCCTGTTCCAGCATGTCGGCAGCGCGCCGGGTGTGAACCGCGGCACCGAGCGCGCGCTGGACGGTTTCGAAGGCTGGCTGGAGACGCGCGGCAAGGATGGCGTGGATGCGATCTATGCCTACAAGCGCCTGCGCTCGACGGGCTGGATCCTGGCTGCACGCTATCCGGTCGGCGAGGCGTTCGCGCCCATGATCGCCATGCGCCGCAGCGCCTTCTTCAGCGCCGGCGGTCTGGCGCTGGCGGCCGGGCTGCTGGCCTGGGTGCTGGTGTTCCAGCTGCTGGCGCCGCTGCAGGTGCTGCGCGACAGCGTGGTGTCGATCCGCGACGACGGCACCGACATCGGCGTGCTGCGCGATGGCCGCAAGGACGAGATCGGGGAGCTGGGCCGGGCCTTCCACGCGCTGATGGCCGAGCGCGAGCGCGCCGAGAGCGGCCGCGCCGCCAGCGAAAAGCGGCTGCGGCTGATTGCCGACAACCTGCCGGTGCTGATTTCCTATATCGATCGCGAGCAGCGCTTCCGCTTCGGCAACGCCACCTTTGAAAAATGGTTCGGCGTGGAGCCTGCCCAGATGGACGGGATGCATGTGGCGCAGCTGCTGGGCGAGGAAGTCGCCGCTGAAATCCACCCCCAGCTCGACCAGGCATTTGCCGGCCGCCCCGTGACCCACGAAATCCGCATCCCGCTGCGCGGCGAGCCACGCATCCTGCAGGCCACCTATATCCCCGACCTGCAGCCCGACGGCAGCGTGGCCGGCATCTATTCGCTGGTGCACGACATGACCCACGTGAAGGAGGTCGAGGAGCAGCTGCTGCAGCTTGCCCGGGTCGACCCCCTGACCGGCATCGCCAACCGCCGCATGTTCGGCGAAGCGCTGCACCACGCGCTTGACCGCGCCCGCCGCAGCGGCAAGGCGCTGGCACTGGCCTATCTCGACATCGATTACTTCAAGAAGATCAACGACACCCATGGCCATGGCGTGGGCGACGAGGTATTGAAGGAATTCGCGCGGCGCCTGAGCGCCGGGGTCCGCGCCACCGACACCGCGGCACGCCTGTCGGGCGACGAATTCGTGGTCATCCTGGAAGAAATCGGCACCCGCGCGGAAGCCGAACACACAGCGGCCAAGATCGTGGAGGGCATGCGCCTGCCGTTCCGCACCAGCGCCGGCCTGGTGCAAGCCTCGACCAGCGTCGGCGTCGCGCTGTCGCAGCTGCGCCAGACCCAGGAGCAGCTGCTGGCGGCGGCGGACAGCGCGCTGTATGCGGCCAAGGGGAAGGGACGGGATGGGTATGCGTTTTTCGAGGGGTGAAGGGGCATCGACCCGTGCCGTACGCACCGTCGTGAACCCGTAGGGTGGGCGTAATTCCGGGCATTGCCCGAAATTACCTACCCACGCGTTCAATCCTGAGTAACGCTGCCCGCGCGACTATTCCATTGCTGGTTGAACGCGTGGGCAAGGAACTTGCCCACCCTACGGGTAGCGGGCGGCTCTTGCGGGCCTGGCTACGCTTCACAAGCCTTGCGGGTAGGTCTCGGGCGGCTCTCCCGAATGCCAGCCGCTGGTGGCGTCCAGCGGCGTGACCGCATGGGTGCGGTCGATGTGGATCACGGCATCGAACTGGCGCGCCAGTTGCGCCATGAAGTAATGGCTCTGGCGCTCGCTACGCGGCAGGTAAAGCACGCCGATTGCCCGCTCCAGCCGTTCTTCCATCAGCACGTCGCGCGCGGCGCCCGGTTCGCGCAGCGGCAGGAAGAAGCGTTCCATGCCAACGCCGTGCAGCAGGTGCTCGACACTGCCCGGCATGCCGGGGCGCACATGCTTGTGCAGGGCCGGGCCGTCCCATTCCGAGGCCGCGGTCACGCGTCCGTCGTAGGTCGTGAAGCCGATCAGGCAGGCGTCGTTGCCATAGGCCTTGCGTGCCAGTTCGCCGACATTGAATTCGCCCTGGCGCCCGATTTCCGTCGCGCGCGCATCGCCGATATGCGAGTTGTGCTCCCACACCACGATCCTGGCGGGCTTGCCGTCGCGCGAGAGGTGGCGCGCCAGCGCATCGAGGGTTTCGGCCATGTGGCTGTCGCGCAGGTTCCAGGACGAGATGCGTCCCTTGAACATGGTGCGGTAATACTCTTCGGCGTTCTTTACCAGCCGCGCATTCTGCTGGGCGTAGAAATAGGCGTCTTCGGCATTGGCGCCGTCGGCCTGCATGTAGTCGAAGGCGCGCTGCTGCAGTTCGTGCAGCGTGGCCTGCACACCCTGGTGGCAGGATTCCGACAGGCCCACCGCGGCCGCATAGCCATATCGCTGGCTGTCTTCGCCGTACTGGTCGAAGCAGGCGTAGCGGCGCCGGGTCTCCTGCGCGGCCACCGGGTCGACTCCCTCGAGGTAGCGCAGCACTTCCTGGATCGAGGTGAACAGGCTGTACAGGTCGAGCCCGTAGAACCCGGCCTTCGTGGAGCTCGTCGTGTCGTTGCGCCGGCGCAACCACTCGACGAAATCCAGTACGGAGGTGTTCCGCCACATCCAGGCCGGGAAGCGTTCGAAGCCCGACAGCGCCGCCCGCCCGTCGGCATCCTGGCCTTCGGCGCGCACATAGCGGTTGACGCGCCAGGCGTCCGGCCAGTCGGCTTCGACCGCGACGGCCGTGAAGCCTTTTTCTTCGATCAGGCGCCGGGTGATGCGCGCGCGCTCGTCGTAGAACTCGGCCGTGCCGTGGGTGGCTTCGCCCAGCAGCACGAAGCGCGCGTCGCCGACGAAATCGAGCAGCGGGTCGTAGTCGGACGCCGCGCCGCTGAGCGGATGCGCGGCGGCCCGGATCGCGGCCGTATCGTGGTCGGTAGCGCTTGCGATGTCGACCCTGGCCATCTCAATGCAGGTAGTGCTTGCCCTGCTCGGTGCTGGCCGGGACGAAGGGCGCCGATTCGCCTTCGTCGGTGGCAGCCTGGCTGCGCACCGAGGGGGCCACCTTGTAGGTCTGGGTGCCGGCGCCGCGCGTGAGCAGGTATACGCCGGCCAGGCCGACCAGCAGCGCGGCCGGCTTGCGCCGCACCAGCCCGAGGAGTCCGACCATCCCGCCGCCCAGCAGGGCCGAATTCGAGCCATGCGCGCCGCCCAGGCTGTCGAGCATGCCTTGCAGCATTTGCGACAGGCCGCCGCGCTCATGGTGCGCCTTGCTGCTCTGCGCGCGGTTTTCGCGCAACTCGCGGTCGCGGTATGTGCGTTCGGACTGCTTGCGCTCGGCCTGCTTGCGGTCGGCATAGTGGCGGTCCGCTTCGTAGGTATTGTGTCCTGCGGACGCCAGTTCGCGGCTGGAGTTGAACCTGTCCCGGGCGCGGTCTGCTTCGTGTTCGAGGCGCTTGCCGGCCTCGTGCGCGCTGTGCTGCGCACGTTCCAGCAGCGGAGCCGCCTCGGCCTGCAGGCGGTCGGCGCCGCGCGCCAGTGCACTGGCCGCGCTGTCCTTGAGGCCGACGAGCCGTTCGCCGGCGTTATGGAGGGCATGGTCGACCGTCGCACCGGTACGGGCGCCCGCGTCGCGCACCACGGACACCGCGCGCGCCCGGCGTGCGCGGCCGCGCTCGGGGTCGAGCACGTACATCAGAAGGGCGCCCGCTGCGGCTGCGCCCAGCCATTTGCCCACGTTGCCGACATCGGTCGAGGTCTCGGTTGGGATAGGTTTCATGTCTGCTCCTTTCTATTGTTCTGGTTGTCGTCATCCTGGCTACCGTGGCCTGGCCCGCTTCGTGCGGGACGTGCCCATGCCAGCGCCAGCAAGTCCTGCACTTCCTCGTCTTCGGTCTGCCCGAAGCTTCGGTAATACTGGCCCACCGCATGAAAGCGGGGCGGGGCCAGCGGGCAGACCACTTCGTCTGCCTCCTGTTCGAGCCGCGCTACCGTGTCGGGCGCGCCTACCGGCGCCGCCACGACCAGGCGCGCGACCTGGTGCTTGCGTACTACCTGCACCGCCGCCAGCATGCTGGCCCCGGTCGCAATGCCGTCATCGACCAGGATCACGCAGCGCCCATCCAGCCGTGGCAGGGGCCGGGCGCCGCGGTAGCGCTGCTCGCGCCGGGCGAGTTCGGCCAGTTCGCGCTCGGTGACGCGGTCGACCTGTTCCTGCGTGACGCCCATCAGCCCGGGCACGCCGGCCTGCAGCACGCGCACCCCGCCGCTGCCAATCGCGCCCATCGCGTATTCCTCGTGGTGGGGCATGCCCAGCTTGCGCACCAGCAGGACGTCGAGTTCGGCACCAAGCGCCTGGGCGACTTCGAAAGCGACCGGGACGCCGCCGCGCGGCAGGCCCAGCACGATGGGGTCGCCTTGCCCGGCAAGGTGGCGCAGCTTGCGCGCCAGCTGCTTGCCGGCATGGATGCGGTCTTTATAGCCTTCGGTTTCAAACATGGTGCAGCGAACGGGACGATACATCTACTTAAGCGCAGCGTGACCGGAGCGTGATCGCAGCGCGCCGCGGCAGGGCGCCGCGACGCGGACCATGCACCTCCGGCGAGCGCCTGCTCAGCGGCCAGTCGCTTACTGGATGGTCAGGCGGCGTGCTTCAGTCCCCTGCTTTTTCGGCAGGCTCAGCTGCAGTACGCCGTTCTCGAGCCGTGCCTGCGCCGTGGTGTCGTCGACCTCGGTGGGCAGGGTAAAGCTGCGCATGAACTTCGATGCGGTGCGTTCAGCATACACCACGGTTTCGCCCTCGCGGCGTTCGTTTGCCTTGCGGCATTCCGCCTCGATCGTGATGCGCTGGCCGTCGACCGAGACCTTGACATCCTCCTTCTCCACGCCCGGCAGTTCAGCCTGGATTTCAAAGGACTTCTCGGTTTCCTTGACGTCAAGGCGGGGTGCCAGGGCGCCGTCGCTGCCCCATTGCTGGCCGGCTGCCAGCGGCGCAAAAAAGTCCTGGAACATGCTCTCGACCATGCGCCCGAAGCCGTCCTCCAGCGCGTTCGGACGGTAGGCCTGGAGCGCAGGGTTGCCTCTCCTGATGAGATTCATGATGGCCTCCATGGATGGATATTGATGGGATTGCCGGGCGCTGCCGGCAATTTATTTATAGGGCAGGGGCAAGCCGTTTTCAAGCGGGCCGAGGCGCGTAGGAGGGGCCGCGCAGGCGGGGCCGCCCAGGCCGGGCCGGTCGACGGGGGCGCGCCAGGCGCGAGGGAAGCCGCGGCCGGCAGGACCGGCCAGGACAGGACAGCCGCGCTCAGCCGAGCTGGCGGCGGTGGAAGCGCAGGTGGTCCTCGATGAAGGTCGAGATGAAGTAATAGCCGTGGTCGTAACCCGCATGGCGGCGCAGCTCGAGCGGCTGTCCGGCACGGGCGCAGGCTTCTTCGAAGGCCTCCGGATAGAGCTGCTCGGCCAGGAACTTGTCCGCCAGCCCCTGGTCGATAAGGATGCCGCCCGGGAAAGGCGCCGTCGGCATGGCGGCCATCAGCTCGGTCGCATCGTAGGCGCGCCACGCCGCCTCGTCGGCGCCGAGATAGCCGCCAAAAGCCTTCTTGCCCCAGGGGCAGCGCATCGGCGCGGCGATCGGCGCAAACGCCGAGACCGAGCGGAACAGAGCGGGATTGCGCAGCGCCATCGCCAAGGCGCCGTGCCCGCCCATCGAGTGGCCGAAGATGCCGACCCGCGCCGGGTCCGCCGGCAGGTTCGCCAGCACCAGTTCGCGCAATTCCAGGATGTGGCTGTACATGCGGTAGTGGCGCGACCATGGCTCCTGGGTCGCATCGACATAGAAGCCGGCGCCGGCACCGAAGTCCCAGCTGTCGGTCTCGCCCGGCATGCCGGCGCCGCGCGGGCTGGTGTCGGGGGCCACCAGGATCAGGCCTTCTTCCGCCGCCACGCGCTGGGCGCCGGCCTTGGTCATGAAGGTCTCTTCGGTGCAGGTCAGGCCGGCGAGATAGAAGAGCACCGGTAGCTGCTCTCCCTCGGCGCCGGGCGGCAGGTAGACCGAGAAGCGCATCGGCAGGCCGATGGCCGCGGAGTCGAACGAGTAGAAGCGCTGGAGGCCGCCGAAGCAGGCGTGTTCGTTGAGGAGCTTGAGCATGGGGTCGTCTGGAATGGGTGATACCGCAAGTATGCCCTTGGGCGTCCGCGCTTGCCAGTCAGACGAATCCGAGTGCGCCGAGCAGGGCGCCGGCCGCGAGCATCCACAGCAGGTGCAGGCGGGTGCGCCAGATCACCAGGCAACTCACGGCCGCCAATGCCCACAACGGCCAGCTGCTGCGGTCGGGGCCGGCGGTCGCGAGCAGCCAGCTGGTCGCCAGCAGCATCGCGATGACCAGCGGGGCCATGCCCTGCTTGAAGGCGCGCACCGCGCGCAGCTCGCGGTTGCGGTGTCCCCACTGCGAGACCTGGTAAGTAAAGATGGTGGAGGGCAGCATGATGCCGAACATGGTCACGGCCACGCCCGCGAAGGCCGCAGGCAGGCTGCCGGTGTTCAGGCCTACATGCCAGCCCATCAGTGCGACGAACAGCACGTTGGGACCGGGTGCTGCCTGGGCCAGGGCGATCGAATCGCTGAACTGCGCCTGGCTCAGCCAGCCCTTGTCCTCGACCAGGTAGCGGTGCATCTCGGACGTGGTCGAGATCGCGCCGCCGAGCGACATCAGCGACAGCATCATGTAGTGCACGAACAGGCCCAGCCAGTCGCTCCAGCCGAGCACCAGTTGGGGCGCAAGCTGTGAGCCGATCGCCCCGCTCATGCCCGCAGCCCGCGCCAGGCCAGCACGCAGCCGAGCCCGCCCAGCGCCGGCAGTACCCAGGCCAGCGGCGCCCGCAGCCAGGCCAGCAGCACGAACCCGGCGGCGCCAATCGCGATGCACCAGGGCAGTGGCACCGGGTTCTTCACCAGCGCACCAGAAAGTTTGAGCCCCATGGCGGCGATCATGCCCGCCGAAACCGCCGCCATGCCGCGCAGCGCCCCCGCCACCGCCAGCTTGTCGGCATAGCGCGCATGCACGGCCGCGAGCAGCAGGACCACGACCAGCGGCAGCGCGATCATGCCGGCGATCGCGGTCAGGGCGCCAGCCAGCCCGAACCAGCGCGCGCCAATCATCATGGCCAGGTTGACCACGTTTGGCCCGGGCATGATCTGCGCCACCGCCCAGTCCTCGATGAATTCCTCGTGCGTCAGCCAGCGCTTGCGCTCGACGATCTCGCGTTGCACGACCGGCAGCACGCCGCCGAAACCCTGCAGGGCCAGCAGCGTGAACGAGACGAACAGGTCGCCCAGCGAACGGGGACGCGGTCGTTCGGCGGAATCGGCGGTGACTGCTTCGGGAAGCGGTGCGGAAGGGGGCGGGGCGGTCATCCCGGCATTATCGCCGGGTGGCGCCCGCACTGTCCATGCGCGGCCCGCAGGTTCGCCGGCCGCCGGAGCGCCCGGTGCCGGATCGCCGGCCGCCGGTTCGCCGGCCGCCGGATCGCCGGCCGCTCAGCCCCCGCCGATGCCGCGCATCACCTTGCCGCTGCCGCCGCAGTTCGAACAGGGCTTGCCGTCGGAGAGCTTGCCGCTGCCGGCGCAGGCTTCGCAGACGTCTTCGCCGGCGCCTGGGGTGCCCGGTTCGGCTTCGTCGCCGGGATTCAGGTCGGGGTCGGGATGCGTGCTCATGGGATCCTCAAGGTTGGTGGTTGGCGCGGCCATTGTAGGCAGCCGATGGAAAGCGCAGCGCAGCGCAGCGCCTGTACGGATCACCGAGCATAAAATGAATACTGGTGTTTGATTCAGATCTGATATTGACATTGTCCCGGCTTCGACCATACTCCGTGCAGCAAAACCTTCTTTAGCCAGAAAGGCCAGGCGCACGATGAACCCACACCGTAACCCACCCCTCACGTCGGACGGGGCCGCCGGCACCAACGAATCCCGGCGCGACCTGCACCAGCGCGACGTCGTGGACGACGCCCTGTCCCTGATGCACGCGGTCGGCACCCTGTCGGCGCTCGAATACCTCAAGCTGCACGCCGTCGAAGGCCGGGTCATCGCGCGCGTGCTGCTTGAACCGGGCAGGCGGCGCGGACATCAGGGGCAAGCCGCTGCCTGAGCGGCGCAGGGCGGGGCAGGCGGGCATTCCCGGGTCAGGCAAGCCCGGCTTATGCACATTCATTGCCTAAATTTATTTTTCGCCTTGAACTGGATTCGCGGACAACATCTGGGCCTAAGCCCTTGATTCAAGGGGCTATGGGCGATGCCTTCCCAATAGGCAAATTGTTGAAAGCCGCATCATGGGCTGTTCCTGGCGTGTCAAGCCCCCGCTTTTCCACATAGTTATTCACAGACTTTGTGGATATCCGGAAAACATTTTATGAATCCGCTACTTAAAGCGGGTTTCACAGGTCTTGCATCAGGCCCGCACAAGGGGCCTTGCCGCGGAAACCCTGCCGGCTTGTACTGTGGCGAGCTTTTCTGCTTGCGCATAATAACTGGATAAATGTACAGTATGTCATTTCCAGATCCTCATCCTTATGTCCGCCGTCCTCGACCAGCCCGCCACCACAGACGATCCCTTCGCAAGCCTGAACGCGGAGCAGCGTGCGGCGGTCGAGCACGACATCGGCGCCGCTGTGGTGCGTCCCTTGCTGGTGGTGGCCGGCGCCGGCTCCGGCAAGACCAGCACGCTGGCGCACCGGGTGGCGCGGCTGATCCAGGCCGGCACCGATCCCCAGCGCATCCTGCTGCTGACCTTCTCGCGGCGCGCCGCCGGAGAGATGGGCCAGCGCGCCAGCGGCGTGCTGCAGCGCCTGCTGCGCGGCGGCGGCGGGGGGTACGGCGCCCAAACGCAGGTCACGCTGCCCTGGTCCGGCACCTTCCATGCGATCGGGGCGCGCCTGCTGCGCGAATATGCCGGCCGGATCGGCCTGGATGAATCCTTCACGATCCATGACCGCGGCGATTCTGAAGACCTGATGGGCCTGGTGCGCCACGAGATCGGCCTGACGCAAACCGAGAAACGCTTCCCGCTGAAAGGCACCTGCCTGTCGATCTATTCGCGCGTGGTGAACAGCCGCGAGCCCCTGGAGGCGGTGCTGCAATCGACCTTCCCGTGGTGCAGCGAGTGGGAAGGACAGCTCAAGACCCTGTTCGGCGCCTATGTCGACGCCAAGCAGGAGCAGAATGTCCTCGACTACGACGACCTGCTGCTGTTCTGGTCCGAGATGGCGGGCGACCCGGAACTGGGGCCGGAGATCGGCGCCCGCTTCGACCATGTGCTGGTGGACGAATACCAGGACACCAACCGCCTGCAGGCCTCGATCATCAGCGGCATGAAGCCGGGTGGCGAGGGCGTGATGGTGGTCGGCGACGACGCCCAGTCGATCTATGCATTCCGCGGCGCGACGGTGCGCAACATCCTCGATTTCCCGAAAGGGTTCTCGCGCCCGGCCGAAGTCATTACCCTGGAGCGCAACTACCGCTCGACCCAGCCGATCCTGGATGCCTCGAATGCGATGATCGCCGGCGCGCTCGAGCGCCATGCCAAGACCCTGTGGACCGACAAGGCGTCCAGCATCAAGCCGCAGCTGGTGCTGATCCCGGACGAAGCCGAACAGGCGCGCTGGGTCTGCAACCGCATCCTGGAACACCGCGAGGCCGGCATCGCCCTCACGGCGCAGGCGGTGCTGTTCCGCGCGGCCAGCCACAGCGCCGCGCTGGAGCTGGAGCTGATGCGCCGGAACATCCCCTTCGTGAAGTTCGGCGGGCTGAAATTCCTGGAAGCCGCCCACATCAAGGACGTGCTGGCGACGCTGCGCTTCGCCCAGAACCCGAACGGGCGCATGGCGGGCTTCCGCGTGGCCCAGCTGATCCCGGGTATCGGGCCGGCCACCGCCACCCGCCTGCTCGATGCCGTCGGCGAGGCGGCCGACCCGCTCAGCGCCATCGAGGCTTTTGTGCCGCCCGCCAAGAGCGCCGCCGACTGGGAAGCCTTCCGCGCGCTGTACCGCCGCCTGCGTACCCCGGGCCTGCGCTGGCCCGCCGACATCGAACTGGTCAAGGCCTGGTATCTGCCGCACCTCGAGCGCATGCACGACGACTTTCATGTGCGCGCCGCCGACGTCGAGCAGCTGGCGGCGCTGGCCGGCGGCCATGCGACGCGCGAGAGCTTCCTGGCCGAGATCACGCTCGACCCGCCCGAGGCCACCAGCGACCGCGCCGGCCCGCCGCTGCTGGACGAGGATTACCTGATCCTTTCCACCATCCATTCCAGCAAGGGCCAGGAATGGAAATCGGTGCATGTGCTGAATGTGGTGGACGGCTGCATTCCCTCGGACATGAGCACGGGGAACCAGGACGATATCGAAGAAGAGCGCCGCCTGCTGTATGTGGCGATGACGCGCGCCCGCGAGCACCTGCAGCTGGTGGTGCCCAACCGCTTCTTCATCAAGCAGCAGGCCCAGATGGGAGACCGCCACGTCTACGCGGCGCGCACCCGCTTCATCACGCCGGCCATGCTCAAGCATTTCGACGAACACACCTGGCTCAGTGCCGATACCCAGCAGGTGCGCAAGCCGGTGCCGGAAACCGTGAGGATGATGGTGCGCGACCGGGCGCGGAGTGTGTGGAAATAAGGTGGAGACGAGGTGCCGACCCAAGGTCTGGAGCAAGGCCGAAAATGCATGCAGAAGCGCCCATGTTAGCGGCCAAACTCGATTCCGCTCCGGGACTTATCCCCCGCCAACAACTTTTGTAGGAATTTGCCTGATACACCTGTACTGCACGAAAGCGGTGCATAGCTAAGTCATTGATTTAACGGGGATTTCATTTTGCCTCCAGAACGGGCATTTTGTTGAAACCCGCACCGTTACTGGACTTGCGGCTTGTCAAGTGGCCGTTGTCCACACAGTTATCCACATAAGTTGTGGATATTGGAAAATGTTCAAGCAAATCAGGTATTTAGCTTAAGTTATTGATCTTCATCAATGTTGAGCGTTGCGATCAGCAGCCCAGGGGGAGCGGACATGCGGAGCCCTGCCGGTCACGCCGCGTGCCCGGTGGCTGCCTTCAGCCGATCGAGTTCGGCCAAAAAACGTTCGGCAGCCAGTGCCGGCGGCCACGGTTCCCACGGCGCGCACCCGAAATAGGCCGCCAGCGGATCCTGTTCCAGCACGTGGGCCCGGATCTTGAGCGTGCGCCGGACTTCCTCGCGCGTCCAGCCGGTGACGTGCACGGCCTCGGTGGCCGCGGCCAGGCGGTCGGCCTGCTTGTGCAGCTTGTGGTCTTTCTCGGTCCAGGCCGGCAAGCCGTAGCGCAGGAACACCACCTGCTCCAGCCGCTGGGTCAGGGCGCGGAAACCCTCGCCCAGGAAGGGCTTGATGACCGACACGGCATCGAAGCCCAGCAAGCCTTCCTCGGCATCGTGCAGCAGCTCGCGCAATTCTTCCATCGGCGTCGGCCTCGGGGCCAGCGCCCGGCGCAGCAGCATGACGGCGATCGAATGCTGGGCGACCGACAAGGGCAGCGGCCAGGCCGAATGCCCGCCCCAGCGATAGGTGCGCGCCAGGCCCAGCGCCAGGTCGGCGTCGTCCCAGTCGAAGGGCGTCGGGTTCAGCAGGTCCAGCCGTTTTCCAGACGGCATGCGCACCCAGGCGCGCACATCCTCCACCATTGCAGCATCCTGTGTCGTGGTCGAATCCCGATTCTACACATCTGTCCGCCGCTCCCGGGCAGCTTCGTGGATCGCCAGGTGCGCGCGTCAGGTGCGCGGCGTGGGCGCCACCGTGCTCGTCGTAGAAGCCCTGGCCCAGCACCAGCACCAGCGGCGGCGGTTCGTCCGCGCGCAGCAGACGGGTCGCCAGCGGCGGGCGGTGGTAGGGCAGCTCGTCTTCGGCCGCCACGATCGTGATGGAGCCGTGCGCGCCCTCCAGGCGCAGGGTCTCGGCGACCGTGGCGCTGGCCAGCCCGCCACCCACCAACAGGAAGTCTGCATGGGTCATGCCGGTTGGAGTGCCGGCGGCGCCCGATGTTCGCAGGCTGCTGTGGCAATTTCGCACACAGGCTGCCGCATTCTCCGCATAATTGATGTAAACAAATATCTGCGACCATCGGGCTCCTACACTGGACCGGTTGGGGCGGGCCCGGCCCGCGGACAGGAGGCGACGTGGACAATGGCGACAGGGACGATAACGGGCAACCAGGCTGCGCGCAGTTGGAATCGCAGTTGGAATGCGATGTGCTGGTCGTAGGCGGCGGCATCAATGGCGTGGGCATTGCACGCGATGCGGCCGGCCGCGGCCTGAGGGTGATCCTGTGCGACAAGGACGACCTTGGCGCACATACCTCGTCGTCGTCGAGCAAGCTGATCCACGGTGGTTTGCGCTACCTCGAGCACCGCGAGTTCGGCCTGGTGCGCAAGGCCCTGGCCGAGCGCGAGCTGCTGCTGCGCAGCGCCCCCCATATCATGCGTCCGCTGCGCTTCGTGATGCCGCACGACGCCGGCCAGCGCCCGGCCTGGCTGATCCGCGCCGGCCTGTTCCTGTACGACCGGCTGGCGCCGCGCGAATTCCTGCCCGGCTCGGAAGCGGTCGACCTGGTCGGGCACCGCGCCGGCGGCCCCCTGAAACCCGCCTTCACGCGCGGTTTCGTGTATTCGGACGGCTGGGTGGACGACGCGCGGCTGGTGGTGCTCAACGCGCTCGACGCCCGGGAGCGCGGCGCCACCGTGCTTACCCACACCCGCGCCACCGCCTTCGAGCGCCACCCGGCGCACTGGATGGCGACCCTGGTGCAGGGGGAACGCAGCCGGCGGGTGAAAGCACGCTGCCTGGTCAACGCCGCCGGGCCCTGGGCCGCGCGCATTGCCCACGTCGCCACCGGCGCAGCAAGCAAGCGCCGCCTGCGGCTGGTGAAGGGCAGCCATATCGTGGTGCCACGCCTGTTCGACCACACCTACGCCTATATCTTCCAGCACCCGGACGGCCGCATCGTGTTCGCCATGCCCTACGAGGGCGCGTTCACCCTGATCGGCACCACCGACGTGGAATTCCAGGGCGACCCGGACGAGGTCGGGATTTCCGGCCCGGAGACCGCCTACCTGTGCGAGCTCGCCAACCGCTATTTCCGGCGCCAGGTCCTGCCCTCCGACGTGGTGTGGAGCTATTCGGGCGTGCGCCCGCTGCTCGAGGACGATGCGGCCAGCGCCGCCGCCGCCACCCGCGACTACCTGCTCTCGCACGACACCGCGGGCGCGCCGCTGCTGTCCGTCATGGGCGGCAAGATCACTACCTACCGCAAGCTGGCGGAGCAGGCGGTGGACTGGATCGGCCCGGTCCTGGGCATGCCACGGCCCGCATGGACCGCGGACGCATTGCTGCCCGGTGGCGACCTGTTCGGCAACACGCCCGACAGCCGCGGCGTGCTCGAATTCGACCGCTGGGTCTCCGCGCTCGAGCGCCGCCATGACTGGCTGCCGCCAAGCCTGGCGCTGCGCTGGGCACGCGCCTACGGCACCCGGGTCGAGGTGCTGCTGGCGGGCGCCGCCTGCCTGGGCGACCTGGGCGAGGAAGTGGCGCCAGGGCTGTACGCCGCCGAGCTGCGCTACCTGGTGAAGCACGAATGGGCCACCTGCGCAGCCGACATCCTGTGGCGCCGCAGTAAACTCGGCCTGCACCTGCCGCCCGGCTGCGCCGACAGTATCGACGCCTGGATCGCGGCCCAGCACCGGCCTGCGGGGCCGGTGGCGCTGGCCGAACCGGCCTGAGGTTTCTTGCACTGTAGTGGCTGCGAAAGCGGCTATCATGGCCGCCTGTGCCATCCACTGCAAAGGACATCCATGCGCCTGTACACCAGCCCCCGCGCTCCCAACCCGCGCCGCGTCACCCTGTTCATGGCGGCCAAGGGCATCGACGGCATCGAGCTGGTCGACGTCGATCTGAACAGCGGTGACCAGCGCGCCGGCGACTTCCTGGCCCTGAACCCGCTGGCGCGCGTGCCGGTGCTGGTGCTCGACGACGGGCGTGCGCTGAGCGAAACTCGCGCCATCTGCACTTATCTCGAAGGCCTGTATCCGGAACCGAATTTGATGGGAGTCGACACTATCGAGCGCGCCTTCATCGAGATGGCCGACCGGCGCATGGAACTGCACCTGATGCTGGAGATTGCCCAGTGCGTGCGCCATACGCATCCGGGGCTGGCCGTGCTGGAGCAGCCGCAGTTTCCCGAGTTCGGCGCGGCGCAGGGGAAAAAAATGCGGGCGACGGCGCGCTGGCTGGATGGAGAACTGGGCAAGCAGCCGTATGTGGCGGGGGAGCGCTTCACGATTGCCGATATCACGGCCTTTTGCGCGCTGGAGTTTGCGCGGGGACTGATGCGGTTCCGGCCGGGGGCGGAGGGGATGGCGAATTTGCAGGCGTGGCGGGACCGGATGGTGGAGCGGTTCCCGGGGTGATGACGGCGTCGTACGATTAGTCGTACATCGTAGGGTGGGCAAGTTTCTTGCCCACGCGTTCAATCAGTATATAAATAAAAGCGCATCCCGACGGAGCCGAGTCGGTTTGAACGCGCGGTCGGCAGAGCCGACCACCCTACGACATCACCGGATGCGTTTGTACCACCCGCCGCCCTCGAACAACGGCAGGTATTCCCCCGCAATCACATCCGTCGGCGCCATCGGCCGGTCCAGCCCCAGCACCCCGAACAGCGACAGGCTGTCGTGGAACAGGCGCAGCACGCGCTGGCGCAGCACCGGGCCGAAGTCGGGCAGCACGCGGCGGCAGACGATCGCATGGAACTCATTAAACGAGGCATCGGTCACCAGGCTGTACTGGGTCCAGGTGATGCGCTCGCGCAGGCGTCCCAGCAGGCGCGCTTCGCCGCCTGAGACCTCGAAGTAATCGGCCAGCCGGCCGCTGCCCCCGCTTTCCTCGTAATCGCGCTGCGACAATTCCAGCTGCGCCGCCGGCAGCGTGGCGTCGCGCACTTCGGCCAGCAGCTCGTCGCTGGCCACGGTGGCGAACACCTCGGTGCGCGCGTACAGCTTTTCCTCGGCCAGCAGGATCGCCAGGGTCCAGGCCTCGCCCACGCCGCCCGGCTCGGCCAGCCACACCTTAGGCAGCGCGGTGGGACGCAGGCTGTCGCCCAGCGCCATGCGCAGCCGGCGGGTCTCGAGGGGCTGGTCGAACAGCGCCACCGGCGGCACGGCCAGCGCCCGCACCAGGTCGAGCGCCACGCCGGCTTCGTGCAGCAGCCCCTCCTGCAGGCGCGAGATGGTCGCCAGCTCGCGCCGCTGCAGGAGGGCCAGCAGTTTCTCGCGCAGCCGGGTGCGGCCATAGCCACGGAAGTCGACACCGAAGCGCTGGTACAGCGCCTCCAGCAGCAGCTCGATCTCGAGTTCCTCGGTCGCCTGGAGGTGGGCAAAACCCGCAAACCCACTCCAGGGGCTCAGCTCGCTCATCAGTGCAGCCAGACCCGCATCATCGACAGCAGCTGCGCCACATCGACCGGCTTGGTGATGTAGTCGGAAGCGCCGGCGGCGATGCACTTGTCGCGGTCACCTTTCATGGCCTTGGCGGTCAGGGTGATGATCGGCAGCGAACGGAATTTCGGGATGCGGCGGATTGCCCGCATCGTGTCGTAGCCGTCCATCTCCGGCATCATGATGTCCATCAGGACGATCTCGATGGTCGGGTCCTTTTCCAGTACCTCGATGCCGTCGCGGCCGTTTTCTGCGAACAGCACCTGCATCTGCTGGCGCTCCAGCAGCGTGGACAGCGCAAAAATGTTACGCAGGTCGTCATCGACGATCAGCACTTTGCGTCCGGCCAGGCCGCCGTCGAGCGCATGGATCTCTTCGAGCATGCGGCGCTGGTTTTCCGGCAGGCTGGCCTGCGAACGGTGCAGGAACAGCGCGGTCTCGTCGAGCAGGCGTTCCGGCGAGCGGGCGTCCTTCATGACGATGGTCTTGGCATAGCGCTTGAGCTTCGTGACTTCCTTGCGCGACAGCTCCTTGGCCGTGTAGATCACGACCGGCAGGTCGCGCAGGCGCTCGTTGGCGCCGATGCGGTCCAACAGGTCGAAGCCCGAGATGTCCGGCAGGGTCAGGTCCAGCACCATGCAGTCGAAGTGCGAGCTTTCCAGCGCTTCCAGCGCCGAGGCGCCGGTGTCCACGGTGACCATGTGGATGTCGGTGTTGCCGATTAGGGCCACGATCGACTCGCGCTGGGCCATGTCGTCTTCCACCACCAGCAGCGAACGCTTGCCGCCCATCAGGAACTTCTGGATGCGCTTGAATTCTTCCTGCAGCAGCTCACGGCTGACAGGTTTGTTCAGGTAAGAGATGGCGCCCTGGCGCAATGCGCGCTCGCGCTCGCGCAGCGAGGACATCACGTGCACCGGTATGTGGCGGGTGCTCGGGTCGCGCTTGAGGCGGTCGAGCACCGTGAAGCCGTCGATGTCCGGCAGGTCGATGTCGAGCAGGATGGCCGACGGCAGGTAGTCGCGCGCCAGCGACAGTGCCGAGTCGCCGCGCTGGGTGACGATGCCCTTGAAGTTCTTTTCGCGGGCGAAGTCGAGCAGCACCTTGGCGAAGCGCTCGTCGTCCTCGACGATCAGCACCGACGGGTCGCCCGGGGTCACCAGGCCGCGGTCATCCAGTACCGACGAGTACTCGACCAGGGAGGCGGTCTCGGTGGCGTCGATGGTCGCCACTTCGGCACGTTGCTGGGCCGACATCTGCAAGCTCAGCGGGGTAGGGGCCGGCGGTGGGGCCAGGCGTGCCGGTTGCGGCTGGCGTGTCTGTTCGTAGTTGATGAAGCCGGCGCGGTTGTACGGCAGGTAGAGGGTGAAGGTGGAGCCGACGTTGACGATCGATTCGACCCGGATTTCGCCGCCCAGCAGGCGCGCCAGTTCGCGCGAAATCGACAGGCCAAGGCCGGTGCCGCCGTACTTGCGGGCGGTGGAGCCGTCGGCCTGCTGGAAGGCTTCGAAGATCAGCTGCAGCTTGTCGGACGGGATGCCCACGCCGGTATCGCGTACCGAGAATGCGAGCACGGCGTCGGCATGCACCAGGTTCGGGTGGTCGGCGGTCCAGCCGCTGTTGACCAGGCTGATGGTCAGCTCGACGTGGCCGTGGCTGGTGAACTTGAACGCGTTCGACAGCAGGTTCTTCAAGACCTGCTGCAGGCGCGTGGTGTCGGTCATCACGGCGGTCGGCAGGTTGTCCGCCAGGTCGACCTGGAAGCCGAGGTGCTTGGCTTCGGCCATGTGGCGGAAGGTGCGGTCCACGTAGTTGCGCAGGTTGAGGAAGCGGTATTCCGACACGTCCAGCGTGACGGTACCGGACTCGATCTTCGACAGGTCGAGAATGTCGTTAATCAGGGTCAGCAGGTCGGAACCGGAGCCGTGGATGGTCTTCGCGAATTCCACCTGGCGGCCGGACAGGTTGCCGTCCGGGTTATCCGACAATTGCTGCGCCAGGATCAGGAGCGAATTCAGTGGCGTGCGGAGCTCGTGAGACATGTTGGCCAGGAACTCGGATTTATATTTGGACGACAGCGCCAGCTGGGTCGCTTTTTCTTCCAGCGCCAGCTTGGCCTGCTCCACCTCGCGGTTCTTGCGTTCCACCTCGATGTTCTGCTCGGACAGCAGGCGTGCCTTTTCGGCCAGTTCCTGGTTGGTCTGTTGCAGCTCTTGCGCCAGCGACTGCGATTGGGTCAGCAGCGACTCGGTACGGCTGTTCGCCTCGATGGTGTTCAGGACCACGCCGATCGATTCCATCAGCTGGTCGAGGAAGGACAGGTGGGTTTCGGTGAAGCGGTCGAGCGAAGCGATCTCGATGACGGCCTTGACCTGCTGTTCGAACAGGATCGGCAGCACCACGATGTTGTTCGGCGGCGCCGCGCCCAGGCCCGACGAGACCACGATGTAATCGCGCGGCACGTCGGTCAGCCAGATGCGGGTCTTCTCCAGCGCGCACTGGCCCACCAGGCCTTCGCCCGGCAGGAAGGAGGTCGGCAGCTTGCGGCTGGAACGGTAGCCGTAGGAGGCGATCATGCGCAGGCGTGCATCGGTCTCCTGCGAGTCCATCATGTAGAACACGCCGTGGTGCGCCGACACCAGCGGCGCCAGCTCGGACAGGATCAGCTTGGTCACCGCCTGCAAGTCGCGCTGGCCCTGCAGGAGGCGCGTGAAGCGCGCCAGGTTGGTCTTGAGCCAATCCTGCTGCGCGTTCTTCTGCGTGGTCTCTTTCAGGTTACGGATCATCTCGTTGATGTTGTCCTTCAGGTAGGACACCTCGCCGCGCGCTTCCACCTGGATGGAACGCGACAAGTCACCACGGGTCACCGCGGTCGCGACTTCACCAATCGCGCGCATCTGGTTGGTCAGGTTTGCCGCCAGCTGGTTGACGTTCTCGGTCAAGTCTTTCCAGGTACCCGCAACACCGGACACGTTTGCCTGGCCGCCCAGCTTACCCTCGGTACCCACCTCACGGGCGACTCGGGTCACCTCGGATGCGAACGAGGACAACTGGTCGACCATGACGTTGATGGTGTCTTTCAGTTCGAGAATCTCGCCCTTCACGTCCACGGTAATTTTCTTGGACAAGTCACCGCGCGCCACCGCGGTCGTCACCGCCGCGATGTTACGCACCTGGCCCGTCAGGTTCGAGGCCATGAAGTTCACGTTGTCGGTCAAGTCTTTCCAGGTACCGCCGACGCCCGGCACGTAGGCCTGGCCGCCCAGCTTACCTTCGGTACCCACCTCACGCGCGACTCGCGTCACCTCCGATGCGAACGAGGACAACTGGTCGACCATGACGTTAATGGTGTTCTTCAGCTCGAGAATCTCGCCCTTCACGTCCACGGTAATCTTCTTGGACAAATCGCCGTTTGCCACCGCGGTGGTCACTTCCGCGATGTTACGCACCTGGCCGGTCAGGTTACCCGCCATGAAGTTCACGTTGTCGGTCAAGTCTTTCCAGGTACCCGCGACACCCGGCACGTTCGCCTGGCCGCCCAGGCGGCCCTCGGTACCCACTTCACGCGCCACGCGCGTCACCTCGGATGCGAAGGAGTTCAACTGGTCGACCATCACGTTGATGGTGTTCTTCAGTTCGAGAATCTCGCCCTTCACGTCCACGGTAATTTTCTTGGACAAGTCGCCGTTCGCCACCGCGGTGGTCACGTCCGCAATGTTACGCACCTGGCCGGTCAGGTTACCCGCCATCGAGTTCACCGAGTCGGTCAAGTCCTTCCAGGTACCGCCGACGCCCTTCACCTGCGCCTGGCCGCCCAGCTTGCCCTCGGTACCGACTTCACGCGCCACGCGCGTGACTTCGGATGCGAACGATGACAACTGGTCGACCATGACGTTAATGGTGTTCTTCAGCTCGAGAATCTCGCCCTTCACGTCCACCGTAATCTTCTTGGACAAGTCGCCGTTCGCCACCGCGGTCGTCACCGCCGCGATGTTACGCACCTGGCCCGTCAGGTTCGACGCCATGAAGTTCACGTTGTCGGTCAAGTCTTTCCAGGTGCCGCCGACGCCCGGCACGTAAGCCTGGCCGCCCAGCTTGCCCTCGGTACCCACCTCACGGGCGACTCGGGTCACCTCGGATGCGAAGGAGCGCAGCTGGTCCACCATGACGTTGATGGTGTCCTTCAGCTGCAGGATCTCGCCGCGCACGTCGACGGTAATTTTCTTGGACAAGTCGCCGTTCGCCACCGCGGTAGTCACTTCCGCGATGTTACGCACCTGCGAGGTCAGGTTACCCGCCATCGAGTTGACCGAGTCGGTCAAGTCTTTCCAGGTACCCGCGACGCCTTTCACCTGCGCCTGGCCGCCCAGCTTGCCCTCGGTACCCACCTCGCGCGCCACGCGCGTCACTTCGGAGGAGAACGAGGACAGCTGTTCCACCATGGTGTTCGCGGTCATTGCCGCGCGCAGGTACTGGCCCTTCAGCGGGTGGCCGTCGACCTCCAGCGCCATGGTCTGGGACAGGTCGCCTTTCGCCACCGCGCCGATGACGCGCGCCATTTCGGTGGTCGGGCGCACAAGATCGTCGATGAGGGTGTTGACCGAGCTGATGATCGTGCTCCAGCCGCCCACCACGCCCGGCAGGTCGGCGCGCTGGGTCAGGTGGCCTTCGCGGCCCACCACACGCGACACGTCGGTGACCGTCTCGACCATTTTCTGCTTGGTCTCGATGATGTCGTTGAGCGTATCGGCGATCTTGCCGGAGACACCGGTCCAGTCCGAGGGCATGCGCACCGAGAAATCGCCTTTTTTCAGCGCCATCAGTGTCGCCAGCAACAGCTTGACGTCCAACTGTTCGCCCATGTCGGTCATGATGTTCATCGACTAAATCCTTGTTTCGGTAAAAGTGTGGGGCGCCGCCGGCTCGGCCTGCGACTGTTACATATGAAATGCTGAGAAGATACTCTCGTGTTATGCCAAGTCAAGTGGCTTCACCCGTGGTCCAGCTGGTTAATCTTGCAACTGAGAAAATTTCGGATGGCAATCCGGCGGAGGGTAGCGCAGATAAGAGCAAGGAAGCGCACGATTGAGATGAAATGGTTGTATTGACACGACAGAAGTAAGGGTTTATTTACGGTCTTGTTAGATTTGGTGAGTGTTTCCTATGCCTAACTCATCTAGCATCGAAGACACGATGTCCCGACATTGACCCATGATTGACACCGCGCTACTTATCGAGCTGCTCGAAGCCCCCTCCGACCAGGATTGGACGGAACGCCTGTTTGCCTTGTCGCGCGACCAGGGCTTCGAGCAGGTCTTGTATGGTGTGGTTCCGTCGCGACACGTGCGTTTCGAAAATGCCTTTCTTCGAAGTAACTATTCTTCAGAATGGCGGGACCGCTACGACAGCAATGGATTTGCGTATGTCGATCCGACGGTGGGCCATTGCCTGTCGAGTACGCTGCCCCTGATCTGGGCCCCGGCCACCTTCGGCAGCGGGGCGCCCGGTGCGCTCTACGAGGAAGCCAGCGCCCACGGCATCCGCAGCGGCGTCACGCTGCCGGTCCACGGCCCCCAGGGCGAAGTCGGGATCATCAGTTTCGCGTCGGACGCGCGTCCCGACGCGCCTTTCGTGCGCTCGGTGGCCGAGGCCTTGCCGGCATTGTCCCTGATCCGCGACTATGCCTTCGCCTCGTCCGCGCGCTGGCGCGAAGCCAAGCTTGAACCCGAGCTGCCGCGCCTGACCCGGCGCGAGCTCGAGGTGCTGCAATGGGTCATGGCCGGCAAATCGTCGTGGGAAGTCGCCCGGATCACCAGCTGTTCCGAGGCGACCGTGAATTTTCACCTGGCGAACGTGCGCCAGAAATTCGGCGTCAACACCCGCCAGCAAGCGGTGGTCAAGGCGATCTCCTGCGGCCTGCTCACACCTGAAGATCACCGTCGCTGAGCCGGCCGTTGACATAAAGGCGCAACAGGATCGCGACCGGGGCCGGCACTGCCAGGCCGGTCTCGAAGCGGCTGCCGCTGGACTGTGTTACCCCGAAACGGCTCCAAAAACGCTCCTGGCTTTCGCGCTTGGCGATCCGCAGTCGCCGCAGTTCATGCGGCGCCGACTGCCTTGTTCCTGACAACTGCGCGGCCTGTTGCGCTTCCAGTTCCGCCGCCAGTGCTTCGCACATCAACTCGCTTCCCATGGTGTCTCCTTTCCGTCGGTGTCTATGCAAAATGCAAGTATTTCACTGGCGATGGAAAGAGCCACCTAGCAGTGTTGCTAGTTCCGGTCGTGCCCGCTTTGCATGAACCTTGTATGCGCAATGCATAGGGTTAATCAACCACAAACAGGGGCTCATCATGACAATGCAGATCAAGATTGCTACACGCCGCGAATTCAAATCGAAGGACCTGTGGGAAATGCACACGCTGCGCGCCAAGGTGTTCAGCGGAAGGCTGGGATGGGAAGTGCCGGTGCTGTCGGGCATGGAGATCGACGGCTACGACGCACTCGAACCTGGCTATATGCTGATGCGCGAACCGGGCGGCGTGCTGCGCGGCTGCTGGCGCCTGCTGCCGACCGAAGGCCCTTATATGCTCAAGGATTCCTTCCCGCAGCTGCTCGAGGGCCGCGAAGCGCCCAGCGACCCGCACATCTGGGAGCTGTCGCGCTTTGCGATCGAGACCGACGCGGATAGCCGCTACGGTTTCTCTGAAATGACCTTGGAGTCGTTCGAGGCCATTGTTCGCTATGGCATCGAGACCGGCCTGACCCATTACGTGACCGTAACGACAACGGCGATGGAGCGCCTGACGCGCCGCGCCGGTGTGGTCCTCAGCCGCATCGGGGCGCCCCAGGTCATCGGCGTCGAAACCGCGGTGGCGCTGACCATCGACGTGCAGGCGACCTGGGATGCACTGTTCGCCAAACGGCTCGTCGCTTAAAGGCCGAGTCGCAGCTTGAGCGCGAGATAAGTCCAGGTCAGCGCCCACATGCGCGCGGTTTGCGCATTGTCGGCCGCGCCGGCGTGGCCGCCCTCGGTGTTTTCCCAGTACAGCACTTCCTGGCCCAGCTCCAGCATGCGCGCCGCCATCTTGCGCGCATGGCCGGGGTGGACCCGGTCGTCGCGGGTCGAGCTGGTGAACAGCACGGGTGGATAGGCGGTGCCGGGATGCAGGTTGTGATAGGGCGAGTAGCGGCCGATCCATTCCCATTCTGCAGGAATATCGGGATTGCCGTATTCGCCCATCCAGGAGGCCCCGGCCAGCAGCTGGTGGTAGCGCCGCATGTCGAGCAGCGGCACCTGGCAGACCACGGCGCCGAACAGCTCGGGGCGCTGGGTGAGGACGGCGCCGACCAGCAGGCCGCCATTGCTGCCGCCCATGATGCCCAGGTGCGGCGGGCTGGTGAGCTTGCGGCGCACCAGGTCGTCGGCGACGGCGATAAAGTCGTCGAAAGGGCGCTGGCGGTGCTCTTTCAGCGCCGCCTGGTGCCAGCGCGGCCCGAACTCGCCGCCGCCGCGGATATTCGCCAGCACGTAGACGCCGCCCGCCTCGAGCCAGGCGGCGCCGCTGATGGCGCCATACGCAGGCTTGAGCGAGACCTCGAAGCCGCCATAGCCGTACAAGACCGTCGGGTTGGCGCCGTCCAGCGGCGCGCCCTGCCGCATGACGACGAAATAGGGCACCCGGGTTCCGTCCGGCGAATGCGCCTCGAACTGGGTGGTGGCCAAACCAGCGGCGTCGAAGAAGGCCGGCATGGCTTTCAGGGGCGCGCGCAGCGCATGGCTTTCCTCCTTGCCGGCTTCCATCAGGTAGAGCGTGGTCGGTTCGGTGAAGCCGGTCACGGCCAGGAAGTATAGGTTCGACCCGACCTCGTCATAGGCCCAGGCTTCGAGCGCACCGATCGAGGGCAGGGCGAGCTCGCGCCGGCGCCACACGCCATCTTCAAGGTGCAGTTCGACGATCCGGTTCTTCACCTTGTCGAGCAGGGTCAGGAGCAGGGCATCGCGCGTGACTGTGACGCCGTCGAGCGAAGTCGAAGGCGTCGGCGCGAACAGCACTTCGAAGGCCGGCACCCCGTCGAGGAAGGTATCGAAATCGGCCGCCAGCAGCGCGCCCTGCGGGTAATGGCGGCCATCGACTTCCCAGTCGGAGCGCAGCTCGACCACCACCTGGCTGCGCACCGCGAAGGCCTTGGCGTCGTCGGGCTTGGGCAGCTTGCGCAGGCGGTCGCCGTCGCGCACGAACAGTTCGCTGCTGTAGAAGCCGACCTGGCGCAGGACGAATTCGCGCTCGAAGCCGGGCGTCTGGTCGCGCCAGCTAGAAACCGACATGTCGCTGGCCTGCGCCTCGAACACGGTCAGCGCCGCGTCCAGGGGCTGGCCGCGCCGCCACTGCTTGACGATGCGCGGATAGCCGGAATCGGTCATTGAGCCCGGGCCGAAGTCGGTCCCCACGAACAGCGTGTCGTGGTCGATCCAGGCGACGTCGCTTTTCGCTTCGGCCAGCACGAAGCCGTCGTCGACGAAGCGTTTCGCGATCGGGTCGAACTCGCGCACCACGCGCGCATCGCCGCCGCCGCGCGACAGCGAGACCAGGCAGCGCGCCGCGCCAGGCTCGATCCAGGTGGCGCCACCCCAGACCCAGTTCTCGCTTTCCGCCAACGCGAGAGCGTCGAGGTCGATCACGGTTTCCCAGGCGGGCTCCGGCTTGCGATATTCCTCCAGCGTGGCGCGGCGCCAGATGCCGCGCACGTGGCTGGCATCGCGCCAGAAGTTGTACAGCAGCTTGCCGTGGCAGCCCGCGTAGGGGATTTTTCCGACCGAGTCGAGGATGGACGTCAAGCGGGTGCGCAGGCCGGCGAAGCCCGGCTGCGCTTCCAGCGTGGCTTGGGTGGCGGCATTGCGTTCGCCGACCCAGGCGCGGGCAGGCTCGCCCTCGAGGTCTTCGAGCCAGCGGAACGGGTCGTCGGGATCATGCAGCATGGTCTTCAAGGTCTTGTTAATATGGATGAGTAGGGTAAATACGCCCGTTGCGGTGGATAAGCGTGATGATGTAGCGGGCATGCCCACTCTATACTACCCGCCATATCGGGCGTCCCGATCCGCCGGCCCTGGAGAACATGCATCCATCGTCGACCCGCAGTTTCACGGCCAGCCCGCGCCGGGCAACGCTTGCCGCCACCTGGTCGGCCGGGGTGGTGCTGTCCTTCGTGGTTGGCCTGCTGCTCTACCAGTTCGCGCACCAGGCGGTCGAGGATGACGCGCGGCGCCGCTTCGACAGTGTCGCCCAGCTGGCGCGCGAGCGCGTCTCCGCGGCCATCGCTTCGTATGCGCGGGTGGTACGCGGGCTCGCGGCCCTGCACACGGCGGGCGACGGGCCGCTCACCCGCTTGCGCTTCCACCGTTATGTCGCCACGCTGGATTTGCCGCGCGAATTCCCGGCGCTCGAAGCAGTCTCCTTCATTGCACACGTGCCGGATGCGGCGCGCGATGCTTTCGTCGCCAGCGTACGCACCGACCGCAGCGTGGACCCGGCGGGCAATCCCGGCTTCGACATCAGCCCGCCCGGCCGCCGTCCCTCCTATGAAGTGATCACCTGGGTCGAACCGCCGAACCTGCCCGTCACCAGGCTTGGGGTCGACATCGCGATAAACCCGAAGGTGGCGGCGACAGTCGCACAGGCACGTGACAGCGGCCTGATCGCGGCCTCCGGCCATCCGGTCCGGATCGATTACCCGAAGCCGCGCATCGTGCTCGGCATGCGCGAGCCGCTCTACCTGGGCGGCGCGCTGCCGGCCACGGTCGAGGAGCGGCGCACGCGCTATTTCGGCAGCATCGGCATCGCGTTTCGGTCGAGAAGCTGATACGGCGCGCGCTCGGCCAGGCCGAGGGGCAGCAGGTGCAGCTCAGCGTGTATAGCGAACCCGGGCCGCGCCAGGCCGGGCAGCGACAGGCGGATGCCCCGCTGGCGCTGCATCTGCAAGACCGGATGCTGGCGGGACCGGACGTGCGCGGCAAGCCCACGCCCGCCGGGCATTTCACGACCCTGCTCGAGATCGACTACGTCGGCACGCGCTGGAAGGCGCATTTTTCTGCGCCCCGCGACGCCATGGTCGATGGCCACCAGCGCTACCTGCCGCTGCTGGCGCTGGCCTCCGGTTTCGTCGGCACGCTGCTGGCCTTCGCCCTGTTCCTGAACTTGTACCGTTCGCGCCGCGCGGCGCTCGACCAGCGCCTGCTGCTCGATTCGGTGCTGGACAACCTGGACGCCTACGTCTACCTGAAGGACGCCGAGCGGCGCTTCCACTACGTGAACGCGAAGAGCGCGGCGGTGGTGGGGCTGCCGGCGCCAGAAGTCATCGGCCGGCGCGACCTCGAGCTCATGCCTGCGGTGCGCGCCAACGAGATCTGGGAGCGCGACCGCGCGGTGCTCGAGAGCGGCCAGTGCAGCGCAAGCCAGGTCGAACAGGCGCTGCCCGACGGCAGCAACCGCCAGCTGTGGAGCGTGCGGGTGCCCCTGCATTCCGAAGGTGCGGCGCCGGCGGTGCTGTGCATTTCGACCGACGTCACCGCGCTGCATGAGCTCAAGGCGCGCGCCGATGCGGCCAACCAGGCCAAGAGCGACTTCCTGTCGAACATGAGCCACGAGATCCGCACCCCGATGAACAGCATCATCGGGATGAGCGACCGGCGGCCGCGGCCGTGGCGCACCAGGTCAAGTCCTCGGCCCGGGTGATCGGGGTCGGCGCCTTTGCCGACGTGTGCGAGGAACTGGAAAGCCAGTCGGGCCGCCCGGCCCAGGCGCGCGCCCTTTCTGCACGCCTGCGGGCCAAGCTGGTGCGCATCGAGCGCAACATCACGGCACAGCTCGGTTTGAGGGCGGAGGACAGGCGCTGAGCCTGTATTGACGCGGCGCCGCAGCAGCCTGCGGCCCTTCCGCCCAGGCCCCAAACGGGGTATCCTTGCCACCTGAGCAGCCCAACCATACAGATGTCCTCCGCGATCACCCCCGGCTTGTTAATTTTGCACGGCAACCAGATGGAGTTGCTGCGCAGCGCCATGTTCGACTGGCTGCGGCGCCACCCGCTGGGACCGCTCGAACAGGAGACCATCCTGGTGCAGTCGAACGGCGTGGCCGAATGGCTGAAAATCGCCATGGCCGAAGACATGGGCGTGTGCGCCGCCACCCGCGTGGCACTGCCGGCGCGCTTCCTGTGGGAAGCCTACCGCTGCATGCTGGGGCGCGAACGTGTGCCCACCCGGGCGCCCTTCGACAAGGACCCGCTCACCTGGCGCCTGATGCGCCTGCTCCCCGGCCTGATGCAGGACGCCAGCTACACCCCGCTGGCGCAATTCCTGGGCGACGGCTGCCCCGAGCGGCGCCTTCAGCTTGCCGAGCGCCTGGCCGACCTCTACGACGGCTACCAGGTGTACCGCGCCGACTGGCTCGAAGACTGGGAAGCCGGGCGCGACGTGCTGCGCCGCGCGGTGGGCGAGCCGCTTGCCCTGGCCCCCGACCAGAAATGGCAGGCCTGCCTGTGGCGCGAGATCCATGCCAGCCTGCCGCCCGAACAGCGCGTCACGGGCCGCGCCGCCATCCATGCGCAATTCCTGGCCGCCAGCGAGGCGGGCCGCGCGCCTGCTTCGCGCCTGCCGCGGCGCGTGATCCTGTTCGGCATGTCGACCCTGCCTTACCAGACCCTGCAGGCGATTGCCGCGCTGTCGCGCCACACGCAAGTGCTGTTCGCGGTGCCGAACCCCTGCCGCTTCTACTGGGGCGACATCATCGAAGGGCGTGAACTGCTCAAGGCCGCACGCCGGCGCCAGCAGCCACGCTCCGGCATCGACCTGGCCGAAGTGCCGCTCGAAGAACTGCACGCCCACACCCATCCGCTGCTGGCGAGCTGGGGTCGCCAGGGGCGCGATTTCGTGCGCATGCTCGACGAATTCGACAATGGCGAAGGCACGCGCTACGAGAATATGCGGGTGGACCTGTTCGACGATGGCGAAGGCCATACCTTGCTGGCCCAGGTGCAGGCGGCGGTGCGCGACCTGCTGCCGCTGTCCGAGCATCCGCATGTGCCGCCCTTCGACGATATGTCGATCGAATTCCACCTCACCCACAGCGTCCAGCGCGAAGTCGAGGTGCTGCACGACCAGCTGCTGTCCTGGTTCGCGAAAGATCCCACGCTGCGCCCGCGCGACATCGTGGTGATGGTGCCGGACATCGACACCTTCTCGGCCGCCATCCACGCCGTGTTCGACCAGCACCGCCGCCTCGATCCGCGCCATATCCCGTTCGAGATCGGCGACGTGCGCGACCGCAGCGTGAATCCGCTGCTGGTGGCCCTGGAATGGCTGTTGCGCCTTCCGCAGCAGCGCTGCCGCCAGAGCGAAGTGCGCGACCTGCTGGACGTGCCGGCAGTGGCCGCGCGCTTCGGCCTGGAGTCCGGCGACCTGCCGATCCTGGGCCGCTGGATCGAAGGCTCGGGCGTGCGCTGGGGCCTGGACCGCGAGCACCGCGCCGGCCTTGGCCTGGGCTCGGCGGGCGAGCAGAATGCCTGGATCTTTGGCGTGCGCCGCATGCTGCTGGGTTACGCCAGCGGGGCCGGCGCCAGCTTCGGCGACATCGAACCGTATGCGGAAGTGGGCGGGCTGGACGCCGCGCTGGCCGGTTCGCTGGCCCAGTTCATCGAGACCCTGCTCGACTGGCGCGCGGCGCTGGTGCAGGCGCGCACGCCGAATGAATGGGGAGAAGCCGCGCGGGCACTGCTGGCTGCCTTCTTCCACGCCGGGATCGAAGCCGACCGCCTCACGCTGGCGCAGCTGAACGACGCGCTGCAATGCTGGCTCGAGACCTGTGACAGTGCCGGCTTCGACGAACCGGTGCCCCTTGGCGTGATGCGCGAAGCCTGGCTGGCGGAACTCGACCAGCCGACCCTGAACCACCAGTTCGTTTCGGGCGGCGTCACCTTCTGCACTTTGATGCCGATGCGGGCCGTGCCTTTCCGCGTGGTCTGCCTGCTCGGCATGAACGACGGCGACTTCCCGCGCCGCACCCACCAGGCCGATTTCGATTTGCTGGCGCTGCCCGGCATGGCGCGCCCTGGCGACCGCTCGCGCCGCGACGACGACCGCTACCTGATGCTGGAAGCGCTGCTGTCGGCACGCGACAAGCTGTATATCAGCTGGGTTGGCCGCAACGTGCGCGACAACAGCGAGCAGCCGGCCTCGGTGCTGGTGGCGCAGCTGCGCGACTACCTGGTCAATGGCTGGGACCTCGATTTGTCCGAACGTACGGTCGAACATGCGCTGCAGCCCTTCAGCCGGCGCTATTTCGAGCATGGCGGCCTGCTGACCTATGCGGGCGAATGGCGCTCGGCCCACGGGCTGGACGACGGCGCGCCCGCCCTGGTCGAAGTGCTGCCGCCCTACGAGCTCGAGCCGGGCTTCGTGCTCAAACTCGGCGAACTGGCGGCCTTTTTGCGCCAGCCGGCGCGCTATTTCTTCCGCCGCCGGCTCGGCGTGGTGTTTGGCGAAGCGGCCGTGGTGGGCGAAGACGAGGAACCGTTCGCGCTCGACGCGCTGGAGCGTTATTTCATCGAAGACCACCTGCTGGACGACAGCGGCCCGGCGGAACAGCCGCACGAAGTGCGTTCGGCCCTGCACACCCGCGCCGAGCGCCTCGCGCGCGAAGGCGTGCTGCCGATCGGCCTGATGGGCCGCCAGTGGCAGCAGGAGCTGGTCGACGGCCTGGTGCCGGTGCGCACCGCCTGGCTGGCGCTGGGCGCGCGCTTCCCGCAGCTGGCGCCCAAGCGCGCAGTCAGCCTGGCCATGGACAATGGCCTGGTATTGGACGACTGGATCGACCGCCTGCGCACCGACGGCGAAACTACGGCCTGGCTGATGCAGGTGTCCTCGAAAGTGCTGGACCGCGAAGGGCGCCCGCGCGGCGACAAACTGATCGGCCCCTGGCTGCGCCAGCTCGCTGCCGCAGCAAGCGGCGCGCCGACCGCCGGCCACCTGGTGGCGCGCGACGCGGTCTTGACGATGGCGCCGCTCGATCCGGTGGAAGCCGCCGCAACGCTGCACGACCTGGGCGCGCTGTGGCGCACCAACCTCGACCGCCCGCTGGGCGTGGCCTGCAAGACCGCGCTGGCGCTGCTGCAGGAAGGCGACGCCCGCGTTACCTACGATGGCAGCTATGAGATGTCGGGCGAGGTCGATGAACTCTGCCTGGCGCGCCTGTGGCCCGATTTCGCGACCCTGATCGCGGCCGGCGACTGGCCGCACGTCGCGCGCGACTTGTATGGTCCGCTGGCCGACTGGATCGAGGCCGGCGTGCGCGTCGCGCCGCTGGATGGAGGCTTGGCATGAGCCAGCACCTCGACCCCCTCGACTTCCCGCTGCATGGCTCGCGCCTGATCGAGGCCTCGGCCGGCACCGGCAAGACCTGGACCATCGCCGCGCTCTACCTGCGCCTGGTGCTCGGCCATGGCGGCGAGGCCGCTTTCGTGCGCCCGCTGCTGCCGAGCGAAATCCTGGTGATGACGTTTACCCGCGCGGCCACGCGCGAACTGGCCAACCGCGTGCGCGAGCGGCTGGTCGAAGCGGCCGCCTATTTCCGCGGCCAGCTCGACAAGAACGATCCTTACCTGCGCGAGCTGGCCGGCGCCTACCCGGGCGAGGCCGAACGCAATGTCGCCGCCCACCGCCTGGTGCTGGCGGCCGAGACGATGGACGAGGCGGCGATCTTCACCATCGACGCCTGGTGCCAGCGCATGCTGCGCGAGCACGCTTTCGACTCCGGCAGCCTGTTCGACGAAGAACTGGTCACCGACGAGCGCGCACTGTTCGAGGACGCGGCCCACGATTACTGGCGCCAGCACATCTATCCGCTCAACGCGAACCTGCTGGGCTCGGTGTTGGGATGCTGGAAGGATGTCGATGCGCTGAAAAGCAGCGTGCGCGAGCTGGTGAGCCGCACCCATTTGCTGGGCGAGTGTGCGCAGGAGCCCCTGGGCAGTCTGGTAGCCCGCATCGAGCGCGCGCTGCGCGCCGAACTGGTGCAACTGAAAGATGGTTGGGCCGCGCGCGCCGACGAGATGGAAGCCTGGATCGCCGGTCACCGCGAGCGCCAGCCCAAGTGCTTCAACGGGAACAAGATGCGCGCCGATTCGCTGGTCAAGTGGTTCGAGGCGCTGCGCGCGTGGGCCGCGGACCCGGCAATGGTGCTGCCGGCCCTGAACGACACCGCCTGGAAACGCCTCTGCCCGGACGGCATCGTGGACGCCTTCAGCAAGGATTTCGTGGCCGAGGTGCCGGATTGCTTCGGCTTCACCGCGCCGCTGAAGGACGCCCTGGAAGCGCTCGACCCGCTGTCGCATGCGCTGCTGCGCCACGCCGCCAGCCATATCGGCGGGCGCATGCGCGAACTGAAGGCGCGCAACCGCCAGTTCGGCTTTGCCGACATGCTCGAGCGCCTGAAGGCCGCGCTCGAAGGACCGAACGGGGAAGCGCTGCGCATGCGCATCGTGCTGCAGTTCCCGGTGGCGATGGTCGACGAATTTCAGGATACCTCGCCCGACCAGTACCGCATCTTCGACCTGCTGTACCGGGTGGCGGCGAACGACCCGCAGCAAGGCCTGTTCCTGATCGGCGACCCGAAGCAGTCGATCTACGGCTTTCGCGGCGCCGACATCCACAGCTATTTGTCGGCGCGCCGCGCGACCGAAGGGCGGCATTACCAGCTTGGCACCAACTACCGCTCCACCAGCCAGCTGGTGGAAGCGGTGAACCAGCTGTTCCGCCACGCCGAGGGACATGAAGCACATGCCGGCTATCCCGGCGGCGCCTTCCGCTTCCGCCGCGGCGAAGACAATCCGCTGCCTTTCGAGGCGGTGGCGGCCCAGGGCCACCGCGAGCGCCTGGTTGGCGCCGATGGCCCTTCGCATGCGATGTCCCTGTGCTGCGCGGCCCAGATGAGTCAGGAGGAATACCGCGAATTCTTCGCCCACCACTGCGCCGAGCATATCGTAGGCCTGCTGGGCGACGAGCGCGTGGGCTTTCTTGAGGGCGAGCGTTTCCGCCGGCTGATGCCTGCCGATGTCGCCATCCTGGTGCGCGACCGGCGCGAGGCAGCGGCGGTGCGCCGGGCGCTGGTGCAGCGCAAGGTTGCCAGCGTCTACCTGTCCGACAAGGACTCGGTGGTCGAGAGCGAAGAGGCGGCCGACGTGCTGCGCTGGCTGTACGCGGTGGCCAACCCGCTCGACGGCACCCTGGCACGCGCGGCGTTCGCGACCCGCACGGCCGGCCTGGCGCTCGGTGAGCTGGCCAGGCTCTCGAGCGACGAAATGGCCTGGGAAGGGCGGGTCGAGCAGCTGAAAGCCTTGCATGGCACCTGGCAGCGCCAGGGCGTGCTGGCCATGCTGCGCCGCTTCGTACACGAACTCGGGCTGCCGGCGCGCCTGCTGCGCGAAGCCGGCGGCGAGCGCCGCCTGACCAATTTGCTGCACCTGGCCGAACTGCTGCAGGAAGCCAGCACCCAGTTAGAAGGCGAGCAGGCGCTGATCCGCTGGCTGGCCGAACAGCTCGAGGGCGTGGGCGAGGGCGGTGACGAACGCGTGTTGCGCCTGGAAAGCGATGCCGAACTGGTGAAGGTGGTCACGGTCCACAAGTCGAAGGGCCTGGAGTATCCGCTGGTCTACCTGCCGTTCGCGGTTACCGCGCGCCGTACCGACCGCCGCAACCGCGCCTTCTTCGAATTCGTCGGCGAAGACGGCGCCCGCCGCCTGGACCTGTCGATGGGCGACGAAGCGCTGGAAGCCGTGGACCGGGCGCGCCTGGAAGAAGACCTGCGCCTGCTGTACGTGGCCTTGACGCGCGCGCGCCACTTCCTGTGGCTGGGGGCGGCGCCGATCAGCGGCCGCAGCAAGAGCGACAACCGTTTGCACGAGTCGGCGCTGGGCTACCTGCTGGGTGGTGGCGACAAGATCGATGGCGAACTCCTGCGCGAGCGGCTGGAGCGCCTGCGCGGCGGTGTCGATGGCATCGTGCTGCACGATCTGTCCGAACCGCAGGGCCGCACGCCGCTGGTGCGCGAGGACGTTCGTCCCGACCTGCTTGCGGCGCCGCGCTACGAGGCACGCTTCGAGCGTGACTGGTCCATCGGGTCCTTCACCTCGCTGGTGCGCCATGCGGTGGCGGCGCCGGTACCGACGCCGATGCGGGCGCAGGAAGAAACCCTGCGCGAAGAAGAACCCTCGGCGCCCACGCCGCCGCGCATCGAAGACGCGCCCTGGCACCGTTTCCCGCGCGGTTCGGTGCCCGGCAATTTCATGCACGAGCAATTGGAGTGGATGGCGCAGGAAGGCTTCGAGCGCGCCGGCGAGCCGGAATTCATGCAGCGCCTGGCCCAGCGCATCGAGCGCGCCGGCTGGGGCCATCGCCAGGAAGACGCGCTCAGCTGGCTGCATGCGGTGGTGAACACGCCGCTGCCGCCGGTGGGCGCAGCGTTGTGCGAGCTGGTCGATCCGGTGCCGGAACTGGAATTCTGGTTCCCGAGCGAGCGGCTCGACGTGGCGCGTCTCGACCGCCTGTGCCGTGCGCGCATCATGAAGGGTATCGACCGGCCGACCCTGCCGGACCGGACCCTGCACGGCATGCTCAAGGGCTTCGCCGACCTGGTGTTCGAACACGAGGGGCGCTTCTGGGTGCTCGACTACAAGACCAATGCGCTGGGACCGGGCGATGCTGCCTATACCCAGGCGGCGATGGAGCTCGGCATGGCGGGCCATCGCTACGACATCCAGGCCACCATCTACCTGCTGGCCCTGCACCGCCTGCTGCGCAGCCGGCTGGGCGATGCCTACGAGCCGCGCAAGCAGCTGGGCGGCGCGGTCTTCCTGTTCCTGCGCGGGATCGCCAACCCGGACACGCGCGGCTGCTGCGTGCTGGCGCCGGACCTGGAACTGCTGGATGACCTGGAAGCGTTGCTGGACGAGGATCGGGTGAAGGACGAGCATGGCGAAGCCTGAAGCAAACATCGATGCGCTGTGGAGCGAACTGGCGCAGCTGAGCGAAGCGGGGGAACTGCGCCGCCTGTCCTGCGCCTTTGCGCGCTTCATCGCTTCGCTCGGGGCGGCGGCGCCGGCGCTGGTACTGGCATCGAGCGTGCTGTCCGAGCTGGAAGGCCATGGCCACAGCTGCCTGCTGCTGGCCGACCTGGCCGCCGGCCCGGCCGAACTGCTGGGCTGGAGCGACGAGCAATGGAAAGACCTGGCGCGCCACGCCGGACCGCTGCCGAAGAACGCGCAGGCCTGGGCCCAGCAGCTGGCGGGCTGCGCGCAGGTATGGGAAATCGGCGCTTTCGATTATGACCAGCCGCTGGTGCTGGACGGCGAGCGGCTCTACCTGCGCCGCTACTGGCGCGACGAGATGCTGGTGGCCGATGCGGTGCGAGGGCGCGCCCTGGCCACCCGAGAAGTCGATGATGCATCCGTGCGCGGCTGGCTCGATATCCTGTTCGCCTCGCAGCGCACCTCCGGACATGCCGACGGGCCGGACTGGCAAAAGCTCGCCTGCGCGATTGCGCTGCGCGGCTCGGTGGCCATCATCACGGGCGGCCCCGGCACCGGCAAGACCTATACCGTGGCGCGCCTGCTGGCGCTGCTGTTCGCCACTGCGCCGGAAGCGGCCAGCCAGCGCATCGCGCTCGCCGCGCCGACCGGCAAGGCGGCCGCGCGCCTGAAGCAGTCGATCGACAAGGCCCTGAACGAACTGGCCGAAAAGGTCGGTTCCACCCTGCCTCTGCGCGAACTGACCCTGCGCATGGGCGCCGCCCGCACCCTGCATAGCCTGCTGGGCGCGCGACCGGATACCCGCGCCTTCGCCCACCACCGCGGCAACCCGCTCGACGTCGACGTGCTGATCGTCGACGAAGCCTCGATGGTCCACCTCGAAATGATGGCCTCGCTGCTCGATGCGCTGCCGCCGACTGCGACCTTGATCCTGCTGGGCGACAAGGACCAATTGGCCTCGGTGGAAGCCGGCGCCGTGCTCGGCGACCTGTGCCACAACGCCCAGGCCGGCGGCTATACGCCCGCCACCCTCGACTACGTGCGCGCGGCCAGCGGCGAGGCGCTGCCGGACGACTTCATCGGCGACGGCGGCACCCTGGCCCAGCAAACCGTGATGCTGCGCCACAGCCGCCGCTTCGGCGGCCCGATCGGCCGGCTCGCGCTGGCCGTGAATGCCGGCGACGCGCCCAAGGCGGAAGCGGTGCTGCGGGCCGGCGAGCCAGGCGTGCGCTGGATCGAGAACGCCCAGCAGCAGCAGGTCTTGCTGCTGGCGCAGTCCGGCTACGGACCCTATCTGGATGTGTTGAATACGGGCTCTGGGAGCCCATTTAACACAAATCATGAAGAATGGGTGCGCCAGATCCTGCAGCGCTTCGAATCCTTCCGCATCCTGTGCGCGGTGCGCGACGGCGAGTGGGGCGTATCCGGCCTGAACGAGGCGATTGCCGGGCGCCTGGCCCAGGCCGGCCTGCTGCGCCCGAGCGGCGAGTGGTATGTCGGCCGCCCGGTGATGGTCACCCGCAACGACTACGGCACCGGCGTGTTCAACGGCGATATCGGCCTGACCCTGCTTGATCCGGCGCGCCCGGGCGCACTGCGCGTCTATTTCCTCGAGGGCGAAGCGGTACGCAGCGTGCTGGCGACCCGCCTGCGCAATGTCGAGACGGCGTTTGCGATGACGGTGCACAAATCCCAAGGATCGGAATTCCGCCACACCGTGCTGGCCCTGCCGCGCGAACGCGGCGCCATCCTGACGCGCGAGCTGGTCTACACCGGCATCACCCGCGCCAGCGAACAATTTACCCTGGTGTCGCCGCCAGGCACGGTGCTGGCCGAGGCGGTTGCCTTGCGTACCCACCGCACCAGCGGCCTGCGCGGCATGATTGCGCACAGTCCACGCTAGCCATCGCGGTCCACGGCGCTGGTCCGGCGCCGTCGCAGGCCCTTCACCGCGCTGCACCATTGATCCAGGCTAAGCCGGGCGAGCCCTGGCGACATTTCCCCCGAACTCAGCCATAGCCTGAGGGTCTTATTTCAGTTGAGACCAGGACCGGCGGCCTGATGCAGCGTGACCGATCATCCGATCGATACGCCCTCAGCGCAGGGTTGGCGCAAGAATCGCAGCCCACCTCGCGGCCCACGTCGATCAGGAGCACACGCATGCAGCCAATCGATCAGCAGACCGAGTGTCGTTTCACCTACGCCACCCGGCGCGCCTATCCCGCGGCCCGGTACGTGGACACCATCGAGGACCCGCGCGACGATCCGCTTGCCGGCGCCTGGCCGCGCTGGTTCGCCAGGACCTTCGACGTCTGGTGGGAAACCGGGCTGGTGGCGCTGGTCGTCGGCATCATCCTCTGCCGCACCTCGCCCGTGTTCCTGCGCTGGCTGGAGACGCCATTCGGCTGGAAGGTGTTCGGCCTGGTCTGTATCCCGGCTGGGCTGCTGCTGGACGCCGCCGTGCAGGCGCTGGCAGGCAACACCCCGGGCAAGGCCATGCTTGGATTGCGGGTGATGCAGGCCGACGGCCGCCGCCTGAGCTTCGGAGAACATATCGGGCGCAACCTCTGCGTGTGGTTCAGCGGCATGGGATTCTGCCTGCCGGTAGTCGGCCTGTTCGCCATGGCATGGCAGGGCCTGCGGCTGCGCAAGGGAGCGCCGGCCAGCTATGACGGCCGCTATTACGCGGTGCGCGCCAGCCCGGTCGGGTGGGCCAGGAAGACCGTGTTCGGCCTGCTGTTTGCCACCCTGTTCGTGGTGGTGGTGGCGCTCGATGCGGTGGACCGCCAGGACAGCCGCGAAATGGCGAACATCCTGGCGGCGCCGCGCTATGGCTGGATCAACCAGGAGACAGGACGCATCGTGAACATTGCCCCGCAATGGAGATACGAAGCCCAGGTCGATGACGACGGCATGGTGCAGTACCTGTTCACGCACCATAGCGGCCGCGCGGTGGTGATGCTCGCATCCGAAGACAACGGCGACGCGGCGCTGCGCAAATACACGCGCGGGCTCAGGGACCGGCTGAACGACCGCTATGTGCTGGAGGGAGGCTATGTCGACGACTTCCGGGGCAGGCCGTCCTGGGCCGGCGCGGGGGAGGGCAGGGATGGCGCCGTGCAGGTGCAGCTGCGCGTGGTCCAGGTGCGCGGCAAGGCCTGGCGCCTGATGGTGATGCAATCGCCGCCGGCGGCCTACACGGAAGACCTGGTGCAGGAGCTGGCCGAAGAGCTCTGGTATACCGTCGCGCCGCCCTTGTAGCTTGCTCTGCGGCGCCAATGACAAAGGGACCTTGCGGTCCCTTTCTCGTAACACGTACTGCAGCTTATTACTTGCGGCGTTTCGGCACGACCTTCACTTTGCTGCGCACGACGCGCTTCTTGACGATCTTGATCTTGCCGGCGCCGGCGGTCGCCTTGATGCGGGCACGGCTGGCCGTTGCCTTGATGCGGGCGCGGCTCGAACCCGCCTTCATGCGCGGTTCGCGGTTCGAGGCTTTCGCCACCAGGGCGCGGCCGACCGGCTCGCCGGTGATGAAACGGCGCACGTTCAGCGCGTCGAGGATGCGGGCCGAGGAGGCGCCTGCGTTGAGCAGCACCATGGTGGCATTCTTGCCATTGGCCTTGATGTTCATGATCAGGCAGCGGCCGGCTTCCTGGATATAGCCGGTCTTGGACAGGCCGATGTCCCAGCCCTTGGCGCCGACCAGGCGGTTGGTGTTGCGGTATTCGACCTCGCGGCCGTTGATATTGATGAGATCCTTCGACTGGGTGCTCATGTTGGTGATCTCGGGATAGCGCGACGAGGCGGCAGCCATCTTGATCAGGTCGCCGGCGGTCGAGCGGTTGCGCGGCGACAGGCCGGTCGGTTCCTCGATCACGGTCTGGCTCATGCCCAGCGTGGCGATCTTGTGGCGCACGGCGGCCTTGAAGCCGGCGGCGCCGCCCGGATAGGTGCGGGCCAGCGCGGCGGCGGCGCGGTTGTCCGAGGACATCAGGGCCAGCTGCATCACGTCGCGGCGCGAGATCAGCGAGCCGACCGGTACCCGCGAGCTGCTGTGCTTGACCACGTCGACGTCGCTGCGGTCGATCTCGATCAGCTCGTCCATGTCGAGGCGGGCGTCGAGCACGACCATGGCGGTCATCAGTTTGGTGAGCGATGCGATCGGCATGACGGCGCCGGCGTTCTTTTCCAGCAAGATCTTGCCGGTGTCATCTTCTACGACGAGTACCGACTGGGAGCCGAAGGGCACGGCGAAAGCCGCAGCCGAAAACGACATCAATACGGTAACAAACAATTTTTTGAGCATTGTCGGGTCTGGAGTTAGCGTGCGTTGAGCGGGGAGGCGCGGCATTGGTGCGTATGCGCGCACTCAACTTTCTAGCTGTAGGGCAACTACAGAAGATTGGACGATAGCATCAAGCCTTAGTGCATGTCTATGGCACACAAGAAAAATTGAGCTTGCAGACAAGAATTTTCGCCTCGAACAACAATTCGCATGGCATAGCGGCCACACAAATTGGCAGATAGATCGTATTTAGCCGCTTTTAACGACAAAGCCCTGCGCAAGGCAGGGCTTGTGGGATTGCTTATTTCGACTGGTAGATCTTGTCGAACTCGCCGCCATCGTCGAAGTGGCGCTTCTGGGCATTGCGCCAACCGCCGAACAATTCATCCACCGTGAACAGCGCGATCGGCTTGTAGTTGGCGGCATATTTCTTCATGACCGCATCCGAACGGACGCGCATGAAGTGCTTGGCGCCGATCTCCTGGCCTTGGGCCGAGTACAGGAAGTTCAGGTAGGCGGTGGCTTCCTTGCGCTGGTTGCGGCGCTCCACCACCTTGTCGACCACGGCGACCGGGGATTCTGCCAGGATCGATACGGTCGGGTAGACCACTTCGAAGTTGTCGCCAAACTCCGCGCGCACCATGCTGACTTCGTTCTCGAAGGTCACCAGCACGTCGCCGATCTGGCGCTGGGTGAAGGTGGTGGTCGCGGCACGGCCGCCGGCGTCGAGAATCGGCACATTCTTGAAGATGCGGCCGACCAGGTCGCGCGCCTGGGCGTCGTTGCCGCCCTTTTTCAGTGCCGAGCCCCAGGCCGCCAGGTAGGTGTAGCGGCCGTTGCCGGCAGTCTTCGGGTTCGGGATGATGACCTGCACACCGGGGCGGGCCAGGTCTTCCCAGTTGCGGATGTTCTTCGGGTTACCCTTGCGCACCAGGTAGATCATGGTCGAGTAATACGGCGCCGCATTGTTCGGGAACTTCTTGGCCCAATCTTTCGCCACCAGGCCGCGGTCGGCCAGCATGTCGATGTCGTTGGCCTGGTTCATGGTCACCACCGACGCTTCCAGGCCGTCGGCCACGGCGCGCGCCTGCTTGCTCGAGCCGCCGTGCGACTGCTTGATGGTTACTGTGTTACCGGTCTGTTTCTTGTACCCGGCGATGAAGGCCGGGTTGATGTCCTTGTACAGCTCGCGTGCGACGTCGTAGGAGACGTTCAGCAGCTCGGTCTCGGCGGCGCTGGCCGACAGCGGCAGCGCGGCGCCCAGCGACAGGGCAAGGATCAGGCGGCGAAGCGGGGAGGTCAGTTGCATTGTTGTTCTCGCTTTTAGGCTAGTGGTGACAGGATGCATCATGCGTGTCTTCGCTCGAATACGGAACAATAGATTTGTCATATGCTTAGTACGGGCGCGGCTATATGCATGCGCCAGCATGGTTTTAAACTTTCGGTGTATAGTCGTGCCCTGCTGAGCGCTGCCGACGCGGGTTTGCATCGGCGGGGGCGTTGATTGTTTTTCCATGTATCTATAGTGATGTGATGTTTGATGTCCACGCGTATTGACATTCGCCAGGCGGTACCAGGAGAGGCTGCCGCCGCCTGCTCGCTGCTGCGCCGTTCCATCGAAATCGGCTGCAGGGCCGATCACCAGGACCAGCCGGCCGTGCTGGAAGCCTGGCTCGGCAACAAGACCAGCGCGAACGTCGCCAGCTGGTTCGCTTCCCCCACCAATCATGCCCTGGTCGCCGAAAGTGGCGGCCTCTTGGTAGGCCTGTGCCTGCTGACCCAGGCCGGCAAGATCGCCCTGTGTTATGTCTCCCCGGAAGCACTGCGTAGCGGCGTCGGCCGTGCCTTGCTCGCGGCCGCCGAAGTACAGGCCCGTGCCTGGAGCATCAAGAAACTCCACCTGCACAGCCCGGGCGGCGCCAGCGCTTTCTTCGAGCGCAATGGTTACGTGAATGCCGGCAAGGACAAATCCTGCTTCGGGCTCGAATGCGACCTGCTGTGGAAGCAGCTCGACGCCGCCTGCGATACCAGCGGCGCCGCCGCGGCAGCCAGCAAGCGTTTTTGCAACTGCAACAGCTAGTTACAATGCCGCGCAACACTTGTTGCGTGCAGGTCTTCTGTCCCCGTAAAGCTTCAGTTATAGTACGCGTCTTCAACAGATGAGTGCGTCATGGCTTCACGTAGAGATTTCCTCCAACAGGGTGCCCGCCTGTGTGCATTTGGCGCCCTCGGTGCCCCGCTGATAGCGGCAGCCCAAAATACCGACCTCCAGCCACCTCCCGATTTGTTCGACGCCCAGCTGCTCGACCTCGATTTCTGGGTCAAGCCGCGCACGCTGTCGCTGGTGCGCCCGCAAAGCGGCGAACGCACCAAGGTGCTGTACTGGAAAGACGGCGAAGTCATCGATTCCGCCTACCAGGAACTGTGCCACATCCTGCGCGACGTGAATGGCCGCGAATCGGCGCCGATCGATCCCAAGCTGTTCGAAATGCTGTGGGGCACGCAAGCCTTCATCACCCGCTACGGTATGCAGCAGCCGCTCGAGATCCTGTCGGGCTACCGCACCGAAGCGTCGAACAAGCGCCTGATCGAAGAAGGCATCCCGGCCGCGCGCAAATCGCTGCACATGATGGGCAAGGCGGCCGACATCCGCATCGCCAGCCTGAACGAGGAAGTGCTCGGCGGACTGATCCGCAGCTTCCGCCAGGGTGGCGTCGGCTATTACTACCGCTCTGGCCCGCGGGGCGGCTGGATCCATGCAGATACTGGCCTGAACCGCACCTGGAAAGGCTGACCCGGCCATCCGTCAGCGGGTATGCGCGCGCCATCGAACTTGGACTAATATAAGTCCTGGTCAGTGCCGGACATCCTGGCGCCACCATGCACTTTTTTCCACGGAGGCAGTGATGGCAACGATGAATACCCCCACGATGGACCGCAGGACGATGGGCGAACGGCGGACCGCGGAACGCTCCCATCTACGTCCGGCGATGTCGGCGCTCGACTACCTGGCCATGGCCTTGCTGATCATTGGCGGCCTGAACTGGGCGATGGTTGGCCTGTTCGATGTCGACATGGTCGCCACCCTGTTCGGCCCGGGCAGTCCCGCCACCCGGATCGTGTATGTCGTGGTCGGCCTGGCGGCGCTGTACTCGCTCTACACGACTGCCAAGATGGCAGGCAGCAAGCGCCCCTGAGGATGCGGGTCGGCCTGATCTCCGACACGCACGGCTTGCTGCGCCCGCAAGCGCTGGATTTCCTGCAAGGCAGCGACCATATCATCCACGCGGGCGACATTACTGGCCCCGAGATCCTCGCGCCGCTCGCAGCGATCGCGCCGCTCACGTTCGTGCGCGGCAATAACGACCGCGGCGCCTGGGCCGGCACCATTCCCGTCACCGCCGTGCTGCGCATCGGGGCGGTGGCCATCTACGTCATCCACGACCTCAAGGAATTGCCGATCGACCCGGGTGCGGAAGGCATGCGCGTGGTCGTGGCGGGGCATTCGCACATGCCGTCCCAAGCGGAGCGCGGCGGGGTGCTGTATGTGAATCCGGGCAGTGCGGGGCGGCGGCGGTTCAGCTTGCCGGTATCGGTGGGGGAGTTGCTGGTTGAGGGCGATAGAGTGACGGCCCGGCTGGTGACGCTGGATATTTCCTGACGGGCGCTGGCAGCAGGATCGACTCTTATAAGCCGCCGCTTTCTCGTAGCGTGGGCGGGTTTCCCGCCCACGCGTTCAACCAGCGGTAGCACGGACGCGATGCGACGTTTTAACGCTAACTATCACCGCGTGGGCAAGGAACTTGCCCACCCTACGGTTCTTACACATCTACCGCTGGTTGAACGCGTGGGCAAGAAACTTGCCCACCCTACGGTTCTCACACATCGACTGGCACTACCCAGAACCCTTACTTCATCGTATACGTCAGCTGCGCCGTATCCACGGCGAAGTTGCGCGCCGTATCCCAATAAGTAAACGCATACCGCACCACGTCGCCAATCTTCAGGCCGCCGGCGCTGAAGGTGTTGGTGGTCCCGTCGAGCCGCATGCGGAAATTCTGCTGCGCACCGTTGTTGACGGTGTGATGGACGTCGGCCCAGGACCCGGTGCTGGTGCTGAACTGCAGGGTGGTGCTTGACGTCTGGGTCACCCAGGTCGGGCCAGTCGGAGGCGGCGGCGGCGTCGTTGGCGGCGGGGTCGTGGTGCTGCCCGAATCCCAGACGATGTCGTCGATCGCGAACTGGAAGGTGGACGCCGGCAGGCGCGCGGCATCGATCGAGATCATGAAGGTGTCGAGCAGCGACTGCAGCGCCACCTTGGGGCCGGCCAGGGTCGTCACCGGAATGATGCCGGTAGCCCAGTCGCCATTGCGCACCAGGCCGTGGGTGGTGGTGTTGGCCGGGAAATTGACCCAGTTCTGGTTGGTATAGGTGTCGCCGATGCCGATATTGAAGGAGACCTTGGCCGGGATCTTGATGCGGAACTTCATGGTCCCGTTACGAAAATTCGACAGGTCACGCGCCTGGCGTGCCTGGATGCCGCCGCCGAACCACTGTTACGGCGCCGTGTAGTTCCAGGCGACCACGTTGCTGCCCTCAGCCGGCGGGGTATTGCCGGCGCCGGTCGAGGCGGCGTTCCACAGGAAGATATCCGAGCTGGTGCCTGCCACCAGCTTGCTGTTCACCACGGTGTTATCGGTAAACACGCCGAACTTGCCGACTTCCGGCACCGTCTTGTTGCCGAGCTTGACCTGGCCTTTGCCGTCCAGCTGGTAGACGCGCACATAGTCCACGTACATCGTGCCGGGCAGCGGCGCCGTGACCTGGCCCGGAGTCGCCGCATCGGTGAAATTGCCGCCGACGGCGAGGTCCAGCAGCAGGTAGAAGGGCGCCTGCAGGGCCGTGGAATTGACCGGCAGCGGCGCATCGTAGAGGTTGCGTTCGACGCCATTGTCGATCGCGGTGAAGCGCATCTGGCTTTCGTCCCAGTACAGGCGGTAGGTGATGAAGCGGTTGACCATCGGCGTGGACGACACGTACCAGTTCTTGGTCTGCCAGGCGGTGGACGCGGCGCAGCTTTCATTGCCGGGCACGCAGGCCGCCTGCTGGTAAGTGATGACGTTGGCGCCGACGAAGTTGTTGGCCGAAGGCGAGCCGGCGGCGCTGCGGCTGGATGCCTTGTGGCCCATCTCCATGATGTCGATCTCGCCATTGCGCGGCCAGGTCTGCGGGCTCACGCCCAGCATCCAAGCGGCCGGCCACAGGCCGGTGGCGATGTTCGGGGTGCTCATGCGCACTTCGATCATGCCGTACTGGACCTGCACCTTGCCCTTGGTGTCGACCTTGCCCGAGGTGAAAACGTTGATGCCGACGGCCTGGCTGCGGGCCTGGATCGCCAGCGCGCGCGTACCGGACTCGAAGGGCACGTTGGCGATCGACAGGTTGTTGGGGCTGTAATACTGCAGCTCGGCATTGCCGTAGCCGCACAGGTTGATCTGGCAGCCGTTGCCGTCGGTCGCCGTCCAGGCGGTGGTGTTGAGGCTGGCGCCGTTGAATTCCTCGGACCAGATCAGCTGGCCGATGGAGGGATTGGTAACGCTGGCCGAGACCTGCGCTCCGGAGGCGAGCAGCGCTGCGGCAATGAGCGCTTGGAAAGCTTTCCATTTCGAGTCACGATGCTGTTTCTGCTTATTCACTTCGACTCCTCTGGTTAACTCCAAAGAAAAATGGACACGCCAGGACGGCGTTCCATGGTGTGCCAACTTGGATGTTGGTCTCGAATGATCCTGGTGTCGGGATCTATGGGAACGTTTCCATACAGTTTCGAGAAGTTATATTCCGATTTTTTGACGGCGTCAAACGAAATCGCAAGCACCTGGAAAAGCGACACGCGGCCGTCTTTGCAGCGCCTGCCGAAGAGCTGCGCCAGCCATTGCAGACTTCCACTACAGTAGGACTTCGCGCGCGATTGCACGGCCATCGGCGCACAGCTTACGGAGGCGAAGGTGTTCGACCATGCGCAAGAGCAGGTCCAGTCGTATGTCGAGTGGTTGCGCCTGTTCGTCGAGGCGCTGGGCGCGCTGGTGATTGCCGCCGGTGTGCTGGTCGTCGTCGCCGGGCTGGTACGCCACGCCGTGGCGCGCGGTGGCGACAATTTCAGCCCGATCCGGCTTGCCTTCGCCCGCTACCTGACCCTCGCGCTCGAACTCCAGCTTGCCGCCGACATCCTTTCCACCTCCGTCGCGCCGACCTGGGACCGGATCGGCAAACTCGCCGCCATTGCAGTCATCCGGACCGCCCTGAACTACTTCCTCAACAAGGAAATCCAGATGGAGCGTGGGGCGGAGTTGCCGGACCCGGGGCGGCCTAAAAGCACGGGGCCGGAAGTCTGAGCGGTCTTCACCCTGAAGCCCGCGCAGGAGTCCTCCAGTTGCGGGCAATGTGCGTCGAAAAGATGCGCGCCGGAAAGGCTTACCGCCACGGAAAAATCCCGTAAGATACGGCTCGAACCGCATTTAAGCCTACCGCATGACTCTTCCACCCGATACTCCGCCGCCACGCTTCCGCCCCCGTCCCTGGATCCACCTCGAGACACCGCAAGCCGTCGAACTCTGGATCGACGAACACAACAGCGCACTGCAGGAACTGGTCCAGCCGCAGGAAACCGGTGTCGGCATCTGCTTCACGCTGGCCGAAGGCGGCAATGTGACCATGCAGACCACCGGCGACGCCGTGGTCCTCGACGTCGACCAGGAGGCCGAATGGATCGCGCCCCTGATTTCTGCCGCCACCGGCGCCGAGCCGCCGCGCGGCCGGGTCTGGATCCTGCCCGACGACCGCCTGGTGCAGCTGATCCTGGGGCTGTCGACGCTCGTGCTCAGCACCACCCTCGTCGTCGGCCACCCGTTCGGTGCGCGGGGGCGCAGGCTCGGTTACTGAGCACCTGGCCGAACCGCCGGCGCTTCCCGCCCGCGCAGGTTTCGGTTATAAAGTCAGCTCTACTTTCGGATGGAGTAAACACTTGATGGGACAGCATTCCAATATCGTGGCGCGCCGCGTCGTCCTCGGCCTGGCCCTGGCTGCCTCCTTGTCGGCGCTGGTCCCGGCCCACGCTGCCGACCTGCTGGTGGACGCCAAGGCCCGCGGCACGCTGCGCATCGCAATGGAAGGCACCTACCCGCCATTCAACTTCAAGGACCCGAAGACTGGCCAGCTGGCCGGCTACGACGTCGACGTGGCGCGGCTGGTCTCCAGCAAGCTTGGCCTGAAGCCGGAATTCGTCAGCACCGAATGGGCCGCCATCCTCGCCGGCCTGGCCGCCGGCAAATACGATGTGATCGTCAGCCAGGTCGGTATCAACGCCAGGCGCGAGCAGGCTTTCGATTTTTCGCGCCCTTACACCTATTCGAGCCCGCAGCTCATCGTGCGCAAGAACGACCGCGCCACCTATGCCAGCCTGGCCGACCTGAAGGGCAAGAAGCTCGGCGTGGGGCAGGGCAGCGTGTTCGAGCAGCAGGCCAAGGCGGTGCCGGGCATCGAGGTCAAGAGCTATCCGGCGGCGCCGGAAAACCTGCAGGACCTGGCGTTCGGGCGCATCGATGCGGCGCTCAACGACAGCCTGATGGTGGCTTACCTGCTCAAGAATTCGCAGCTGCCGATCAAGGCCGGCGCACGCGTGGGCGCGATCGAGCGCACCGGCATCCCATTCCGCAAGGGGAACCCGCAGTTCAAGGCGGCGGTCGACAGGATCCTGCTCGATGCCGCCAACGACGGCACGCTCAAGGGCCTGTCGGTCAAGTGGTTCGGCATCGACGCCAGCCGGCCGCAGTGATCCCCCCCAGACTGACAGGCCAGGCGTGGACCTGATCGCGCTGCTGGTTGACGCCGCGCCGGTCATGCTGGCCGGCGCCGGCTACACCCTGCTGTTCGCGGTCGCCTCGATGGTCGGCGGGCTGGCGCTGGGCTTCCCGGTGGCGCTGATGCGCATCTCGCCGTGGGCGCTGGTGCGCTTTCCCGCCAGCCTGTACGTCAGCGTGATGCGCGGCACGCCTCTGCTGGTGCAGATCTTCGTCATCTATTATGGGCTGCCCAGCATCGGCATCGAGTTCACGCCGGTGACGGCGGGCGTGCTGGCGCTCTCGCTCAATGCCGGCGCCTACCTGTCCGAAAGCCTGCGCGGTGCGATCCGCGCGGTCAGCGAAGGGCAGTGGCGCGCCAGTTTCAGCCTCGGCCTCGGCTACTGGCAGACGCTGCATCACATCATCATGCCGCAGGCCCTGCGCATCGCGGTGCCGTCGATGAGCAATACCCTGATCAGCCTGATCAAGGATACCTCGCTGGTGTCGGTGATTACGATGACCGAGCTGATGCTGGCGACCAAGGAAGTGATTGCGACCACCTTCCAGCCACTGCCGCTGTATATCGCCGCGGCCTGCATCTACTGGTGCCTGAGCCTGTTCTTCGAAGCGATCCAGCGCCGCGCCGAGCGGCGCCTGAACCGCGCGCACGCGATTCGCTGAATACTGCAGGCCGGACGTAGAAGCGCACCGGGCGGGCCATGGGCCTGCGACGGTGCGCGTTGATGCTTCATTGTGAAGCGGCGCCTTGGCGCCCCGGTTTAACGGTTGCCGCGTTGCTTGTCGGCGCTATTGTCCTGGCTCCAGGCCTGGGAGGCATCCTTTGCGGATTCACCCTGGCGCGAACCCGGGTCGTCCAGTGCCGGCGTGCCGCCGGAAGCATGTTGGCCGCCTGACTGCTGGCTGCCTTGCTGCTGCTTGCCGGACTGCTGGCTACCTTGCTGCGCTTGGCCAGATTGCTGACTGCCTTGCTGCTGCTGGCCGGACTGCTCACTGCCTTGCTGCTTCTTGCTGGACTGCTCACTGCCTTGCTGCTTCTTGCTGGACTGCTGACTGCCTTGCTGCTGCTTACCGGACTGCTGGTTAGCTTGCTGTTGGCCAGATTGCTGGCTGTCTTGCTGCTTTCCTGACTGCATGTTGCCCGACTGCTGTCCCGACTGCATATTGCCCGACTGTTGCTGACCTGCCTGGTTCATGCCCAGGTCGTCGATGTCGTTGTCGTGACGCGGACCTTTAACTCCATGTCCCTTGTTTTCACCCATGCCCAACTCCTTGCTTGTGTGGTCGAGAACTTCATCATAAACCTCTCTCCAGCGGCGACAATCGGAATCCGCGAGGCTTGCCCGTAGGACTCGTCGCACAAACTCAGCAGTAGAATCAAGGGCTTACAGAGACGGCGGGACGATCGCAAGGCCCTGCAGGAAAGCATGCGCCGCGGCGTACGCACCGACGTGCTGCTCCGCCGTGAAGCCGCCATGCCCGCCACCTTTGATGGTATGCAGCAGGTTTTTCACCCCGGCCCCGTCGAGTGCATTCTTCAGGCGCACGCCGTGCGCATACGGCACCAACGGATCGGCATCGCCGTGGATGGTGAACACGGCCGGCCCGCCGGCGCGAACATAGGTCATAGGCGAGACCGCACGCGCGACGGTTTCGCGCCCCGGCATGCTGCCGAACCAGGCCACCGCATACGAACGCTGGTTCGGGCCCTGCAGCATGTCGGCGACGTCGGTGATGCCATACCAGTTGATGACGGCCGCCACCTTCGGCGCCGGGTTCTGGTATGGCCCGCTCCAGGAGGGTTCGTTGGCCGCGCACTGGCGGGTGAGCGGCGAGTCGGACGGAATCATCGCCGTGGCCAGCGCCAGGTGGCCGCCGGCCGAGTCGCCGGTGGTGACCACTTTCGCCAGGTCGAAGTTGTACTTCTTGGCATTGCGGCCGACCCACTGCAGCGCGCACAGCGTGTCTTCCACCGCCGCCGGCGCCAGGGCCACGTTGGCCAGCCGGTAGCTGACGTTCACCACGGTGAACCCCATCTGCAAATAAGGCAGCAGGGCGAACGCAGAACTCTCGCGGCTGCCCGCGACCCAGCCGCCGCCGTGGAAGTGCAGCATCACGGGCAGGGCTTGCTCGCTGCGCTTCATCGGGCGGTAGACGTCGAGCTTGAGCTCCTTGCCGCTCGCCGTCAGGTAGGTCACGTTGGGCTCGATCCAGAAGCCGTGATCGAGCAGGGCGGCGGTGCGCACGCCGGCATCGTCGGGTGCTGCGGCCTGCACCGCCAGCGGGCAGGCCAGCGTGCAGGCCAGCAAGGCCGCCCGCAGCCGAAGGTTCGGGGTCGGCATACCCGCGCTTACATGTTCGGGTAGTTCGGGCCGCCGCCGCCTTCCGGCGTCACCCAGACGATGTTCTGGGTCGGGTCCTTGATGTCGCAGGTCTTGCAGTGCACGCAGTTCTGGGCATTGATCTGCAGGCGGTCCTTGCCGTCGTCGGTCTTCACGAATTCGTACACGCCGGCCGGGCAGTAGCGCTGTTCCGGGCCGGCATACTTGGCCAGGTTGACGTCGACCGGAATGCTCGCGTTCTTCAGCGTCAGGTGCACCGGCTGGTCTTCGCCGTGGTTGGTGTTCGAGATGAACACCGAAGACAGGCGGTCGAAGGTCAGCTTGCCGTCCGGCTTCGGATACACGATCGGCTGGAACTGCGAAGCCGGCTTCAGGGTTTCGTGGTCGGCATGCTTGTGGTGCAGCGTCCATGGCGCCTTGCCGCGGAAGAGCATCTGGTCGATGCCGGTCATGATGGTGCCCAGGTAGAGGCCCTTCGACATCCATGGCTTGAAGTTGCGCGCGACGTGCAGCTCTTCGTGCAGCCACGACTTTTCAAAGGCGGCCGGGTAGGCGGCCAGTTCGTCGTGCTGGCGGCCTTCGCCCAGCGCCGCAAACGCCGCTTCGGCGGCCAGCATGCCGGTCTTGATTGCACCGTGGCTGCCCTTGATGCGGCTGGTGTTCAGGAAGCCGGCATCGCAGCCGATCAGGGCGCCGCCCGGGAATACGGTCTTCGGCAGGGATTGCAAACCGCCGGCAGTGATGGCGCGCGCACCATACGAAATGCGCTTGGCGCCTTCGAAATAGTGGCGGATCGCCGGGTGGGTTTTATAGCGCTGGAATTCTTCGTACGGGGACAGGTAAGGGTTCTCGTAGGCCAGGCCCACCACGAAGCCGACGGCGACCTGGTTGTTTTCCAGGTGGTACAGGAAGGAGCCGCCATAGGTGCTGTTATCCAGCGGCCAGCCGGCGGTGTGGATCACCAGGCCGGGCTTGTGTTTGGACGGGTCGATTTCCCACAGCTCCTTGATGCCGATGCCGTAGGTTTGCGGGTCGCGCCCCTTGTTCAGGTCATACCTGGCCATCAGCTGCTTGCCGAGGTGGCCGCGCGAGCCTTCCGCGAACATCGTGTACTTGGCGTGCAGCTCCATGCCGAGCTGGAAGTCGCCACCCGGCTCGCCATCGCGTTTGACGCCCATGTTGCCGGTGGCGACACCCTTGACCGAGCCGTCCTCGTTGTACAGGATTTCGGCGGCCGGGAAGCCCGGGAACACTTCCACGCCCAACGCTTCGGCCTGGGTGCCGAGCCAGCGCACCACGTTGGCCAGCGAAATCACGTAGTTGCCGTGGTTGGTCAGCATCTTCGGGACCATGAAGCCGGGCGTCGCATACGACTTGGTCTCGGTCAGGAACAGCACCTGGTCTTCGGTCACCGGGGTATGCAGCGGCGCGCCTTTTTCCTTCCAGTCCGGGATCAGCTCATTCAGGGCGATCGGGTCCATGACCGCGCCCGACAGGATGTGGGCGCCAAGCTCGCCGCCTTTTTCCAGCACGCAGACCGAGACTTCCCGCGACTGCTGCGCAGCCAGCTGCTTGAGCCGGATCGCCGCCGACAGGCCCGCAGGGCCGCCCCCGACGATGACCACGTCGTACTCCATTGCTTCGCGCGGTCCGTATTGTTCGAGGATGTTGGTTGTCTCAGTCATGGTGTTTATGGTGTTTGATTAGGCGAAAAAAATTTAAGCACGAGTGTGCGGGTTTTTGTCATTGTTTGCAACTTTGGGCGCCATTTTACGGACATTATTAGATGCAGCAATCTAATACTGATGAATTGTGTAAGATGGTGGTATCGCAAACAGAATGGTTGACGACAAGGGGATCCGCACGTGGGCATCGAAGTCAATTACGAAGGAAAAATCGCCATGGTCACCGGCGCCTCGAGCGGCCTCGGTGCGCGCTTCGCCAAGGCGCTGGCCGGCGCCGGCGCGCAGGTGGTGCTGGCCTCGCGCCGGGTCGAACGGCTCAAGGAGCTGCGCGCCGAGATCGAGGCCGATGGCGGCGCCGCCCACGTGGTGCGGCTCGACGTCACCGACCTGGGGTCGATCAAGGCGGCCATCGCGCACGCCGAAACCGAGGCCGGCCCGATCGACATCCTGGTGAACAACTCCGGGGTGCAGAGCACACAGCGCCTGCTGGACGTCACCGAAGACGACTACAACTACATCATGGACACCAACCTGCGCGGCGCCTTCTTCGTGGCGCAGCAGGCGGCCAAGCGCATGATCCAGCGCGCCAAGGGCGACCCGCGCAAGCAGCACCGCATCGTCAACATCGCCTCGGTGGCGGGCCTGCGCGTGCTGCCGCAAATCGGCGTCTACTGCATGAGCAAGGCCGGCGTGGTGCAGATGACCAAGGCCATGGCGGTCGAATGGGGCAAGTACGGCATCAACGTGAACGCCATCTGCCCCGGCTACATCGCCACCGAAATGAACGAGGATTATTTCGACACCGAGCAGGGACGCAAGCTGATCGACATGCTGCCTCGTAAGCGCCCCGGCAAGCCCGAAGACCTCGATGGCTTGCTCTTGCTGCTGGCCGCCGAAGAAGCCCATTTCATCAACGGCGCCATCATCACCGCCGACGACGGCATGACGGCGCAGTAACTCGTCTCACCGAAGGATGCAATGAGCAGCAAGCAGTTGGTTCATACGATGACGATGCCGATCCGCTGGGGCGACATGGATGCGATGGGCCATGTCAACAACACGGTGTACTTCCGTTATATCGAAACGGCCCGCATCGCCTGGCTGGAGCAGGTCGGGGCACTGCCCGATCCGACCAGCGAAGGGCCGGTCATCGTCAATGCGAACTGCAGCTTCCTCAAGCAGCTGACCTATCCGGGCGAGATTGAAGTCACGACCTGGGTCGGTGCGCCGGGACGCTCGAGCTTCGAGGTGACGCACGAAATCCGTCTTGTCGGGCCTGGCGGCCAGGCCGGCGCGCTGCACGCCGAAGGCGGAGCCAAGGTGGTCTGGGTCGATTTCAAGGCCGGGAAATCGAAGCCGCTGCCGGACCGGCTGCGCGCCTTGCTGCCCCCGCAAGACTAGAGTTTCGCTGCATCGCTGCATCGTAGGGTGGGCGGGTTCCCCGCCCGCGCGTTCAAACCGCCATGCTGCAGCCCGTGCGGCTGTTTATATTCTAACTATCGCCGCGCGGGCGTCCGTAATTCCGGACATTGCCCGAAATCACCCCGCCCGCCCTTCGAGTTACGCCGCACGTCCCTACCCAAGTGAAAATTGGTGAGATTTTCACGGCTCCCACTGTGGCACTATCGCGCCTTTGCCCTCGCCGGTCCCGCTATTGACCCGCGCCGCATGACATTGTTGTTAATCCCACCGCTTGACTTATCGGACCGTTCCTACATCGGCTTCGAGCGTTTATAATCCTGTTTTGTTGCTGCGCAGCAGCATTGCGTTTCACTTCGAGCAACCAAGCAGCCACTATTCCTATGTCCGAATCCGAGGTCGTCTTCTCCATTGCCCGGCACGCAGCCTGGGCCCCCGGCCTCGCGACGCATGAGCGTTGGACCGAGTGGGCGGCTGAACCATGGCCGCTGGCGGTGGGCGAGGAGCCGAAAGTGGCGGCCATGCCGCCGATGCTGCGCCGCCGCGCCGGCTTCCTCGGGCGCATGGCGCTCGAAGTGGCCTACGAATGCCTGGGCGAAGCGCGCGATGTCCCTACCGTGTTCTGTTCGCGCCATGGCGAAGTGGCGCGCGCCATCGACCTGCTTGGCGACCTGGCGCGCGGCGAGCCGCTGTCCCCGACCGGCTTCGGCCTGGCCGTGCACAACGCCAGCGCTGGCCTGTTTTCGATCGCACGGGGAGACCGCGCCAACCACGTGGCGCTGGCCGCCGGCGCCGCCAGCATCGAGCACGCAGTCATCGAAGCCTGTGGCCAGCTGCTTGATGGGGCGCCGATGGTGCTGCTGGTCGTATGCGACACGCCGCTGCCTGCCTTGCTTGAAGAATTCGAAGACTGCGACGAGCAGCCCTTCGCCTTTGCCTGGGCCATGGTGCCGGCCGCCGGGCGCCCGGTGCGCCTGTCCTGGAGCGCAGCGCAAGAGGCCACGGCGTCGCGCACGCCGGGCGGGCTCGAAATCCTGCGCTTCCACCACCAGGGCGCGCCCCTGGTGCGCCATGCCGGCGGCAAGCGCTGGACCTGGAGCCGCGATGCTTAACTGCATCGGTCATGCCTGGCGCGTGTTCGCGACGGGCCTGAGCTTTGCCCTGTTCGGCGTCGGCGGACTGGCCCTGCGCGCGGTCGTATTCCCGCTGCTGTCGCTATGCATCCGGGCGCCGCAATCGCGCAAGCGCGCGGCCCGCGCCACCATCCGCCTCAGTTTTCGCGCGTTCGTCGGCGTCATGCGGGCCTTGGGCGTGCTGCGCTACGAAGTGCGCGGGCTGGACAAGCTCGAGCGCGAAGGACAGCTGATCCTGGCCAACCACCCGACCCTGATCGACACCGTCTTCCTGATCGCCTTCGTACGCAATGCCGATTGCATCGTCAAGGGCGCGCTGTGGAACAACCCGTTCACGCGCGGCCCGGTGCGCGCCGCCGGCTATATCTGCAACGACCGCGGCCCGGAGCTGGTCGAGGACTGCATCGCCTCGCTGCGCGCTGGCGGCAACCTGATCGTCTTCCCGGAAGGCACCCGCACGCCGCGCAATGGCGCCGCACGGCTGCAGCGCGGCGCCGCCAATATTGCCGTGCGCGGCACGCTGCCGGTGACCCCGGTGGTGATCCGCTGCGAGCCGCCGACCCTGGGCAAGGGCGACAAATGGTGGCACGTGCCACCGCGCCAGGCCAGTTTTACCATCGAGGTCAAGGATGACATCGGGATGGAAGGTTTCCGCACTGCGGACACTTCCGACGTGGTCGCGGCGCGCCGCCTGACCGAATACCTGCAACAGTTTTTTATGAAAGAAGGCCAGCAACATGCTTGAACAAGAAGTGAAGGCACTGATCATCGACGTCCTGCAACTCGAGGACATCACGCCTGACGACATCGATGCCGAAGCACCGCTCTTCGTCGAAGGCCTGGGTCTCGATTCGATCGACGCGCTGGAAATCGGCGTGGCGCTGCAGAAGCGCTACGGGATCACGCTGTCGGCCGAATCGCAGGAAACACGCCGCCATTTTGCATCGGTGCGCGCGCTGGCCTCGATGATCGAAGCTAACCGCAAGAAGTAACAGGGAGTCAATCGCCATGATTAGCATTAACGACATGAACCGCGATGAGCTGTTCGTCTGGGTCGCCGACCTGCTGGCGGAGATGTTCGAGCTGGACCGCGCGGCCCTGAGCCCGTCGTCGAATTTGTACGCCGAGCTCGACATCGACAGCATCGATGCGGTCGACCTGGCCGTCAAGCTCAAGCAAATGACCGGCAAGCGCCTGCAGCCGGAAGTGTTCAAGACCATCCGCACCATCAGCGACGTCGTCGACGCGCTTGCCGGCCTGGCCGAAGAGCAAGCGGCCTGATTCGGTGTTCTGGAATGCACTGACGCTGGCGCTGACGCTGCTGTATCCGCTGGCGATCTGGCTGGGCCACGACGCCATCGAGCCGCGCTGGCTTGCCGGGCTGCTGCTGCTGACGGCCGCGACCCGCCTGCCCACGCTCAAGCTGAGCGCGTCGGCGCGCTGGTCGGCCGCAGGCGGCCTGGCCCTGGTGGCGGTGGCAGTCTGGTCGAACGCGCTGCTGCCGCTCAAGCTCTACCCGGTGCTGGTCAATGCCGTCCTGCTGGCGGCTTTCGGCCACAGCCTGGTATCAGGCATGCCGATGGTCGAGCGCCTGGCGCGCCTGCGCGAGCCCGGACTGCCGCCGGAAGGGGTAGCCTACACGCGCCGCGTAACCCAGGCTTGGTGCGCCTTCTTCGCCGTGAACGGCGCGGTCGCGCTGGGCACGGCCCTGTTTGCAAGCGAGGCGGTGTGGTCCTTCTACACCGGCGTGCTGGCCTATATTTTGATGGGAATGATGTTCGGCGGGGAGTACCTGCTGCGCATGCGATTCAAGCGTCTGCACCATGTCTGATTTGTTTCACCACCTAGCACACCGCGCTCCCGGCGAACTGGCCGGCTGGCGCGCGGGCAGCCCGGTCCTGCACGGCGAACTGCAGTCGCGCATCCGGGCCTGGGCCGCCCTCGGCCAACGCAGCACCGCGACCCGGGTCGCCCTGTTCGTCGAGGACAGCCTCGAATTCGCGGCAGCCCTGGTCGGCGCCTGGCTGTCCGGCAAGACCGTCTGGCTCGGCGCGGACACGCTGCCGGCCACTTGCGACGCACTTAGTACGCAGGTCGATGCCTTCTGGGGGCAGTTCCCTCCCCATCACGAGCCACGCCAGCCCGCAGCTGGCGACGACTGGCAGGGCGAGTGGGCCGCGCCGGCGCCGGCGTTCCCGGCACTGGTCGTGTTCACCTCGGGCAGCACCGGCGCACCCGCGCCAATCGCCAAGGGGCTGTCGCAGCTCACCAGCGAGATCGCGGCACTCGAACAACAGTTCGGTGCGCCCCTGGGCGATGCCGATATCCTCGCCACCGTCTCGCACCAGCACATCTACGGCCTGCTGTTCCGCGTGCTGTGGCCACTGGCCGAAGGGCGCGCGATCCACGCCGAACGCCACGAATTCCCGGAGACGCTGGCGCCCGCGCTGGCGGCGCGCCCCTGCGTGCTGCTGGCCAGCCCGGCACACCTGAAGCGCCTGCCGGAACACCTGGACTGGCAGGGCGCAGGCGGCAAGCTGCGCGCCGTGTTCTCGTCCGGCGGCATGCTGGAACAGGCGGCCGGGGTTCATGCGTCAGCCCTGCTCGGACAGGTTCCGGTCGAAGTCTACGGCAGCTCGGAAACCGGCGGCGTGGCCTGGCGCCGCCGCGGCGAGCACGCTGGCGACCCATGGCAGCCGCTGCCGCGCGTGGAATGGCGTGCCGATCCTGAGGGCCTGCTGGAAGTGCGCTCAAGCCACGCCGGCCCGGACGGTTGGCAGCAGCTGGCCGACCGCGTCGAGGATTGTGGCGATGGCCGCTTCATGCTGCGCGGACGCGCCGACCGCATCGTCAAGATCGAGGAGAAACGGGTATCGCTCGACGCCATCGAACACGCCCTGGTCGCCAGTGGCCTGGTGCGCGAAGTGCGCGTGCTGGCGCTGCCCGGCGAAGGCCGCCAGGTGCTGGCCGCCTTCGTGGTGCTGGCCGAACAGGGCAGGGCGCTGCTGGTTGAAGCAGGCAAGCCGGCCCTGAACGCGCGCCTGCGCACGCTGCTGGCGGCCGGCTTCGAGGCCGTGGCGCTGCCGCGCCGCTGGCGCTATCTCGACCGCCTGCCGGTCAATGGCCAGGGCAAGACCACCCAGGCACAGTTGCTGGCGCTGCTCGACGGGGATGCGCGTCCCCGCTTCCCGGCCATGCGCGTGCTGGAGCAGGAACCTGCACGCATGCTGCTGGAACTGACCGTTCCGGCCGACCTGCTGTATTTCGACGGCCACTTCAGCGTCGCCCCGGTGCTGCCGGGCGTGGTGCAGGTGGACTGGGCGATCCATTACGGCCGCAGCTATTTCGATCTCGGCGAGGGCTTCGGCGGGATCAACGCATTGAAATTCCAGCAGATGATCCGGCCAGACCAGCCGGTGCAGCTCGAACTCGTGCACGACAGCACCAAAGGGCAGCTGAATTTTCGTTATTTCTCGGACGCCGGCCCCCATGCCAGCGGCCGCATCCTGTTGGGGAACTGAAGCATGCAAAACAAAAAATTCTCGCCCGAGCGCCAGAGCGCGTTCGAGGCCCGCTTCGAAGCGCAAAAAATCGCCTACGGACCGGTCGTGTTCCAGTGCGTGCGCTATGCGTGGAAGCGCGGCATGCTGCAGGCGATCGCGGACGCCGGCGACACCGGTTTATCAAGCGACGAGCTGGCATCCACGGGGCGCTGGACCCCCTACGTGCTGAAGGTCGTGCTGGAGACCTGCCTGTCGGCCGCCGTGGTCTACCTCGACGACGGCCGCTACGTGCTGGACAAGGCAGGCTTCGTGGTGCTGACCGACCCGATCACCCAGGTCAACATCGACTTCAACCACGACGTCTGCTACCAGGCGCTGTTCTCGCTGGAGCAATCGCTGGACGCCGAAAAGCCGCTGGGCCTGAAGGTGTTCGGCGACTGGCCGACCGTCTACGAAGGCCTGTCGCAGCTGCCGGAGCCTGCGCGCTCGAGCTGGTTCGCCTTTGACCACTACTACTCGGATACCTCCTTCCCGGACATCCTGCCGGATGTCTTCGCCACCGCGCCGCGCCGCGTGATGGATATCGGCGCCAATACCGGCAAGTTCAGCCTGGCGGCCCTTGGCGCCAACCCGGGCATCGAACTCCACCTGGTCGACTTGCCGGGCCAGCTGGCGGTGGCCGGCGGCGCCCTGCAGGAAGCCGGCCTGCGCGAGCGCGCCACCCTGCACCCGACCAACCTGCTCGACCCGGCGGCAAAGCTGCCGGCCGACATGGACGTCATCTGGATGAGCCAGTTCCTGAGCTGCTTCTCGGAAGCCGCGATTGCCAGCATCCTCGAACGCGCGGCGGAAGCACTCGGCCCGCGTGGCCAGGTCCTGATCATGGATACCTTCTGGGACCGCCAGCGTTACGACATTGCGGCCTACTGCCTGATCAACACCTCGCCATACTTCAACAATCTTGCGAGCGGCAACAGTAAGGTCTACGAAAGCGGCGACTACGTGCGCCTGGCGGAAGCCGCCGGCCTGGAGCTGGTGACGGCGCGCGACAACATCGGCTATTGCCATTCCTTGCTCCGCTTCGCGAAGAAAGCACCGAAGGCGGCATGAACGTGTTCCATCCCTGCGTCGTCATCCCCGTCTACAACCACGAGCATGCCATCGGCAAGGTGCTCGCGCAAGTGCTTGAGCACGGCCTGGCTTGCATCCTGGTCGACGATGGCAGCTCACCGTCTTGTGCGGCGGTGCTGGACGCCCTGGCGGCGGCGCATCCGGGACGCGTGGTGCTCGAACGGCATGCCGTCAACCAGGGCAAGGGCGGGGCGGTGCTCACCGGCTTCGCCCGCGCCGCGCGTGATGGCTACAGCCATGTGCTGCAGGTCGATTCCGACGGCCAGCACAGCGTCGGCGACATCCCGCGCTTCCTGGATGCGGCTCGCGCTCAACCGAGTGCAATCGTCGCCGGCTGCCCGGTGTACGACGAATCGGTGCCGGCGCTGCGCCTGTACGCGCGTTACCTGACCCATGTCTGGGTCTGGATCAATACGCTGTCGCTGGCGATCCGCGATTCGATGTGCGGCTTCCGCGTGTATCCGGTCGCCCCGGTGCTGGCGCTGGCCAAACGCCGGCGCCTGGGCCTGCGCATGAATTTCGATATCGAGATCCTGGTGCGCCTGTACTGGGACGGCGTGGCGGTGGTGAACCTGCCGACCCGGGTTGGCTATCCGGAAGATGGCGTCTCCCACTTCAAGGCCTGGACCGACAACGTCCTGATCACCCGTCTGCATGTGGCCCTGTTCTTCGGCATGCTGCCGCGCATTCCCTCCTTGCTGGTCCGCACATGGCGAGCGTGAGTAAAGCCGGCGACGCGCGCCATTGGGCGGCCATCAACGAAGCGAGCTTCGTGGGCGGCATGCGCCTGCTGTTCTGGGTCTGCCGCGTGTTCGGCCGCTGGCCGTTCCGGGTGGTGCTGTATCCGGTGCTGGCCTGGTACGTCGCCACCCAGGCGCGCGCACGGCGCGCATCGTCCGGCTACCTGGCCCGCGTCGGCGCACCGCATGGCTTCACCGGCGTGCTGCGCCACTTCGGCGCCTTTGCCGAAGCGATCCTCGACAAGATGCTGATCTGGGGCGGGCTGTTCGACCTGTCGAAGGTGACCGTGCACGGCGACGCGCCGCTGCTGGAAATGATCAAGCAAGGGCGCGGGGCCCTGCTGCTGTGCTCCCACCTTGGCAACCTGGATCTGTGCCGTGCGCTGTCGATGCGCACGCCGGGCTTGAGGATCACGGTGCTGGTGCATACCCGCCACGCCGAGGCCTTCAACGCCATGCTGGGCAAGCTCGACCCGCGCAGCCAGCTCAACCTGATGCAGGTGACGGAGATGACCCCCGCCATGGCGATGGTGCTGTCCGAGCGCATCGAGCGCGGAGAATTCGTCGTCATCGCGGGCGACCGGGTGCCGGTGGCAAGCCAGCCGCGCGTCGCCCGGGTCCCGTTCATGGGCGACACCGCCGCCTTCCCGATTGGCCCCTATGTCATGGCCTCGGTGCTCGGCTGCCCGATGTACGCGCTGTTTTCGACGCGGCAGGGCGACGCTTACGAACTCCATTTCGAGCGCCTGCGCGAACGCGTGAGCCTGCCGCGCGCGACGCGCGGAGCAGCCCTGGCCGAACTGGCCGGCGAGTATGCGGCGCGGCTCGAACACCATGCCAGGTGCGCACCGCTGGAATGGTTCAACTTCTATGACTTTTGGCAGCACACCGGATCGGAACGACCAGATGCAATTCACTGACCTTACTACTCTCCCGCGCACCGTGCGCTTCGACCGCGAACGCCTGTCGATCGAGGATGTCGTCGATATCGCCCGCGGTACCGCCCGCGCCGAACTGTCGAACGATCCGGCCTTCCGCGCAGCGATTGCGCGCGGCGCCGACTTCCTCGACCGCCTGCTGCGCGAAGACGGCACCATCTACGGCGTCACCACCGGCTACGGCGACTCCTGCACCGTAGCGGTGCCGCTATCGCTGGTGGCCGAGCTGCCGCACCACCTGTACACTTACCACGGCTGCGGCCTGGGCGCGCATCTCGACCCGGCCCAGACCCGGGCGGTGATGGCGGCGCGCCTGGCCTCGCTGTCGAAAGGCTTCTCGGGCGTGAGCGTCGGCCTGCTCGAGCAGATCGTGCGCCTGTTCGATGCCGGCCTGCTGCCGCTGATCCCGAGCGAAGGCTCGGTCGGCGCCAGCGGCGACCTGACCCCGCTGTCCTACCTGGCCGCGGTGCTGTGCGGCGAGCGCGAAGTGCTGCGCGACGGCGTGCAGGTGCCGGCCGCCCAGGCGCTGCAGGAGGCCGGCATCACGCCGCTGCGCCTGCGCCCGAAGGAAGGCCTGGCCATCATGAACGGCACCGCCGTGATGACCGGCCTGGCCTGCCTGGCCTGGGACCGTGCCGACTACCTCACGCGCCTGGTCACCCGCATCACCGCGCTGGCCTCGTTCGCGCTGGACGGTAACGACCACCACTTCGACGAGACCCTGTTCTCGGTCAAGCCGCATGCCGGCATGCAGGGCGTGGCCGCCTGGCTGCGCCAGGACCTCGAATACAAGGGCCAGCTCGAACGCAACGGCAAGCGCCTGCAAGACCGCTATTCGATCCGCTGCGCGCCGCACGTCATCGGCGTGCTGGCCGATGCGCTGCCTTTCTTCCGCAGCGCCATCGAGAATGAACTCAACAGCGCCAACGACAACCCGATCATCGATGCCGAAGGCGAGCGCGTGCTGCACGGCGGCCACTTCTACGGCGGCCACATTGCCTTCGCCATGGACGGCATGAAGAACGCGGTCGCGAACCTGGCCGACCTGCTCGACCGCCAGATGGCGCTGCTGGTGGACGCGCGCTACAACGCCGGCCTTCCGGCCAATTTGTCGGGGATGGAAGGCGAACGCGCCGCCATCAACCATGGCCTGAAAGCGCTGCAGATCAGCTCATCGGCATGGACTGCCGAAGCCCTGAAGCTCACCATGCCGGCCTCGGTGTTCTCGCGTTCGACCGAATGCCATAACCAGGACAAGGTCAGCATGGGCACGATCGCCGCGCGCGACTGCCTGCGGGTGCTGGAACTGACCGAGCAGGTCGCCGCGGCGCTCTTGATCACGGTGCGCCAGGGCGTGTGGCTGCGCTGCAAGCTTGAAGCGAAGCGCGAGTCGGGGCGTGCACTGCCGGCGCCGCTGGCGAACATGCTCGAGCTGCTTGGCCAGGACATCGCGCCGGTCATGGAAGACCGCCGCCTCGACCCGGACCTGAAGCTGCTGCTGGGCCGCATCCGCGACCAGGCCTGGAGCCTGTATGCGTAAAGCCAAGGCGCCAGCGCGCTGGTGGGCCGAGACCGAAATGCAGGTACAGTTCTTCGACCTCGACCCGATGCAGATCGTCTGGCACGGTAATTATGTGAAGTATCTTGAAGTGGCGCGCTGCGCGCTGCTCGACAAGATCGGCTACAACTACGAGCAGATGCGCGAATCCGGCTATATGTGGCCGATCATCGAGATGAATTTGCGCTATGCGGGCCCGGCCGCCTTCGGCCAGCGCCTGTTGCTGCGCGCAGAGATCGTCGAGTGGGAGAACCGCCTGCGCATCGATTACCTGATCAGTGACGCCGCCAGCGGCAAGCGCCTGAACCGCGCCACCACCAGCCAGGTCGCGGTCGACCTGAGCAACGGTGAGATGTGCTTCGTTTCGCCAACCGTCCTTTTCGAAAAGCTGGGAGTAGCCGCACCATGAAACGACTCATTTCCACCCTGGTGCTCGCGGCATCGTGCACAGCGGCGCAAGCTGCTGCCCCGGTCGCGCAGATCGGTTCCATGCTGGCCAAGCCCGAGCAGCTGTGCGGCCGCTTCGACCAGGTCAAGCACCTGGCCGGCATGAAGAAGCCGCTAGCCTCGAGCGGGCGTTTCTGCGTCGTCGCCGGCAAGGGCGTGCTGTGGCGCACCCTGAAGCCCTTCCCGAACACGCTGCGCCTGAAACGCGACGAGATCGTGCACATGCAGGGCGACCGGGTCGCAATGCGCCTGGATGCCACCCAGGAGCCGACCGTGCGCATGATCAACGGCGTGCTGTTCTCGCTGCTGGGGGGCGACCTGGCCCAGCTGGACACGCTGTTCGAAGTCGACGGCAGCGTCTCCGGCAACTCTTGGAAAGTCTCGCTCAAGGCGCGCAGCCCGGCGCTGGCGCGCGCCATCGGCGCCATCTCGCTCGATGGCGGCGCCTATGTGCGCAGCATCCAGATGAATGAGGCCAGCGGCGACCGCACGAATATCGAATTCTCCGAGCTCAAGACCGGCCCCGGCGCGGTCCTGCCTGAAGAGGCGGCGCTGCTGTGATCCTTCAACGCCGCCTTGCCCTGCTGTGGATGCTGGTGGTCTGCCTGCTGGTGGGCCACAATGCCTGGCTATGGCTCGGCAAGGGCATCACGCCCGACACCGACATCCTGGCGCTGCTGCCGGCGGACGAACGCGACCCGGTGCTGCAGCAGTCCTTCACCCATATGGTCGACAGCGCGCAGCAGCGCGTGGTGGTGCTCGTCGGGGCAAAGGATTGGCTTGATGCCGGACGCGCCGCAGACGCCTTCCAGGCGACGCTGGCGCCGCATGCAGGCCTGCTGGCTTTCGACGCCATGGGCGACGAAGCACAGGCAGGCTGGCTCGCCAGCCTGCAGCCGCATGCGACCCTGCTGGTCGGCGCGCTTGATGAAAAGCAGCTGCGCGAGCAGCCGGCCCGCTACTGGACGGATTCTGCGCTGGCGCGCCTGTACAACGCGTTTTCCGGCCCCAAGCTGGGCGCCTTCCGCGACGATCCTTTCGGCCTGTTCGCAGGCTGGGCCCAGGAGCGCGCCGGCGAAACCCCGGTGCGACCGCGCGACGGCCGCCTGTTCGTGGCGGGGGAAGGGCGCGAATACGTCTTGCTGACCTATACCCTGAGAGATTCTGCCTTCTCGCTCCGCGCCCAGCAGGCGGTGCTGCCGATGCTGGACGCGGCCACCGGTGCGGTGCAGAGAGCGGTGCCGTCGGCGGAAGTCATCAAGGCCGGCGTGGTGCTGCATGCCGCCGCTGCAGGGCGCCAGGCTAGTGGCGAGATCCATACCATCGGCGTCGGTTCGATGCTCGGCATCGTGCTGCTGACCTGGCTGACCTTCCGCTCGTTCAAGCCGGTCGGCCTGACGGTGGTGGCGATCGGCATCGGCTTCCTCGGCGCGCTGTCGGTGTGCTGGCTGCTGTTCGGCCGCATCCACCTGCTCACGCTGGTGTTCGGGGCCAGCCTGATCGGCGTGGCCCAGGACTACGGCATCTATTTCCTCTGCCACCGTTTGGGCGCCGACCCGGCGCTGGATTCTCACCGGCTGCTGCGCCGCTTGCTGCCCGGCCTTGGCCTGACCCTGCTGGCCGCAGTCATCGGCTACATGGGCCTGGCGCTGACGCCTTTCCCGGGCCTACGCCACATGGCCGTGTTCTCGGCGCTGGGCCTGGTCTTCGCCTGGATGACCGTGGTGTGCTGGTTCCCGGCGCTGATCGATGGCCGCAGCTTGACAGCCGGTCCGCTGGCGCGCCGGTACCGCGGCCTGGTGACGCGCTGGCCGCGGCTGTCCGGCGGGCCGGTGAGCCTGGTGCTGGTCGCGGCGCTGGGCGGCCTGGCCGTGCTGGGCTGCTCGCGCTTGCAGGTGGATGACGACATCCGCTCGCTGCAATCCTCGCCGCCGGAACTGATCCGTGACCAGGTCAAGCTGGGCAAGCTGTTGGATGCCCCGAGCCCGGTCCAGTATTACCTGGTGCGCGGCAGCTCGGCCGAGCAGGTGCTGGAACGCGAGGAAGCGCTCAAGCGCCGCCTCGACCCGCTGATTGTCCAGGGCGACATCAAGGGTGTCCAGGCGCTGTCGAACTGGGTGCCATCGCAGGCCACCCAGGCGGCGCGACTGGCCCTGGTCGAAGACAAGCTGCTGGCAGCGGGCGGCCCGCTGGCCGGCCTGGCGCGCGAGATCGGCGAAGACCCGGAATGGGCCACTGCCACCGCCGCCCACCTTCGCGTCGCCGCCGCGCCGCTGAAAATCGACGCCTTCCTGAAGACCACGGCCGCCGATCCCTGGCGCCACCTGTGGCTCGGCGAGGTCGAAGGCGAGCATGCCAGCATTGTGGCCCTGCGCGGCATGCGCTACGCCGCGATTCCCGCGCTGGCCCAGGCGGGCACGAACCTGCCGGGCGTGCAATGGGTCGACAAGGTCGGCGGCATTTCTTCAGTGCTGGGCCGCTACCGCGCCTACATGGGCTGGGTGGTGCTGGGCGCCTATGCGGTTGTGTTCCTGGTCCTGCTGCCGCGCTACCGCGGCCGCACCTGGCGCGTGGTCGCGCCGACCGCGGCGGCCAGCATCCTGACCCTGGCGCTGCTGGGTTTGTCCGGCCAGAACCTGCAGCTGTTCCACGTGCTGGCGCTGATGCTGCTGCTGGGCGTGGGCGTCGATTACGGCATTTTCCTGCAAGAGGAATCCGGCCATGGGAGCGACGCACCCTGGCTGGCGGTCGGCCTGTCCGCAGCCAGCACCATCCTGTCCTTCGGCCTGCTGGCCCTGAGCGGCACCCCGGCGCTGCGCGCCTTCGGCCTGACCATGCTGGCCGGGACCGCGCTGGTCTGGCTGGTTGCCCCCTGTTTTACCGTGACAAAGGAAGAAACCCATGCGATGCCTGTCCTGGCTTGAGCGTGCCGTGCCGCTGGCACTGGCATTGATGCTGGGCGCCTGCGCGCCTGACGAACCCGCGCCGGCGCGCCTCGGCCTGCGCCTGGCCCCGGCCGCGCTGGGCGCATCGATCAGCGTGCAGCAGCATCTCACCGTCGAACGCGCCGGCAAGACGAATGACCTGGACGCAGCCCTCGAGGTGGATGGAAGCCGGGTCAGCCTGGTTGGCCTGGCGATGGGCATGCGTGTGCTGAGCCTCGATTTCGACGGCCGCGAACTGAGAGAATGGCGCCATCCGATGCTCCCAAGCCAGGTGCGCGCAGCCGACGTGCTGGAAGATCTGCAATTGACGCTGTGGCCGGTGGCCGAGATCGCGCGCGTGCTGCCGGCCGGCTGGAAGGTGGAAGACAAGGGACTGCGCCGCACCCTGCGCCGCGAAGGCGAAGTGGTGGCGACCATCGATTACAGCGGTACGCCGCGTTGGCGCGGCACTGCGGTGCTGGACAACCTGCGCTACAAATACAAGCTGACCATCGTGTCGGCGACGAACTGAAACAATGAAACCGGACATGCTGTACTTGAATGATTGTGCGCTGCTGTGCGCGCTGGGCGATGAGCGCGCAACCATCCGCCGCCGCCTGCTGGCCGATGGCGCCAGCGGGCTGGTGGTGTCGGATGCCTGCTCGCCGGGCCGCCCGCTGCCGCTCGGCCGCGCCGATGCCGCGCTCCCCAGCCTCGACCACCTGCCGCTGCCCATGCGCAGCCGGAACAACGCGCTGGCCCTGGCCGCGCTGGCCCAGATCCGGCCTGCGGTGGACGCCGCCGTCGCCCGCTACGGCGCGGCGCGGGTCGGCGTGGTGATCGGCACCAGCACTTCGGGCGTGGGCGAAACCGAGGCGGCGATCGCCTTTCATCAGTCCACCGGTGCGCTGCCGGACGGCTTCCATTACGGCCAGCAGGAGATGTCATCGCCTGCCGACGTGATCGCGCGCGAACTGGGCGCTGGCGGTCCGGCCTATGTGCATTCGAGCGCCTGCTCGTCCAGCGCCAAGGCGCTGGCCAGCGCCGCGCGCCTGATCCGCATGGGCCTGTGTGACGCAGTCGTTACCGGCGGCGTCGACACCCTGTGCGGCTTCACCGTAGCCGGCTTCAGCGCGCTGGAATCGGTGAGCGCGGCGCACTGCAACCCGCTGGGCGCGGGCCGCAACGGCATCAACCTGGGTGAGGGCGCCGCCCTGTTCCTGATGAGCCGCGAACCGGCGGCGGTCGCGCTCTGTGGCTGGGGCGAGTCCTCCGACGGCCATCACATGTCGGCGCCCGATCCGGCAGGCGGCGGCGCGCGCATTGCGATGAGCGAGGCGCTGCAGCGCGCCGGCATTGGGGCGGGCGACATCGACTACATCAACCTGCACGGCACCGCCACGGTCCAGAACGACGCGATGGAATCGCGCGCCGTGGCCGCGCTGTTCGGTGCGCAGGTGGCGGTGAGCTCGACCAAGCCAGTGACCGGCCATACGCTGGGCGCGGCGGGCGCCGTCGAGGCGGCGTTCTGCTGGCTGGCGATGCAGGACGATAATCCGGAAGGCCTGCTGCCGCCGCACCTGTGGGACGGCCAGCAGGATCCGGCGCTGCCCGTGCTGAACGTGGCCCTGCCTGGCGCCCGCCTGGGACGCCCGATCCGCTATGCGTTGAGCAATTCATTTGCCTTCGGCGGCTCGAACGCGACCCTGGTGTTCGGGAGGACCCGGTGAGCCAGCCCGATATCCATAGCCTGGTGCCGCACAGCGGCGCCATGTCGCTGCTTGGCCGCCTGCTGGCGGCCGAGGGTGAAACCCTGGCGGCCGAAGTCACGATCTCGCCCGACAGCATGTTCTGCGCAGGCAGCTCGGTCGGCGCCTGGGTCGGCGTCGAATACATGGCGCAGGCCGTTGCCGCGCATGCCGGCTACACGGCGAGCCTGCGCGGCGAACCGGTGCGCGTCGGCTTCCTGCTGGGCGCACGGCGCTATGCCTGCAATGTACCAATCTTCCCGGTCGGCAGCGTGCTGCACATCCACGTGCGGCGTGCGCTGCAGGGCGAGAACGGCCTGGGCGCGTTTGATTGCCGCATCGAAGACAGCCGCGATGGCGCCGAACTGGCGACCGCGACGATCACCGTCTTCCAACCGAATAATGTCGAAGAGTTTTTGCAATGGAGTCCCGAATGAGTAGTATCCAAAAAAGTGTGCTGGTGACGGGGTCGTCGCGCGGCATCGGCAAGGCCATCGCCCTGCGCCTGGCGCGCGACGGATATGCCGTGGTCGTCCATTGCCGCGACCGGCGCGTCGATGCCGACGCAGTCGCGGCCGAAATCAATGCGGCCGGCGGCGCCGCGCGCGTGCTGCAGTTCGATATCGGCCAGCGCGATGCGACCGCCGCGGCGCTGGCGGCCGACATCGAGGCGCATGGCTGCTATTACGGCGTGGTCTGCAACGCCGGCGTGGCAGTTGACACCGCCTTCCCGGCCATGACCGGCGAGGAATGGGACCAGGTGATCGGCACCAACCTCGATGGCTTCTTCAACGTGCTGAACCCGCTGGTGATGCCGATGGTCCAGCGCCGCAAGCCAGGCCGCATCGTTACCATGGCCTCGGTCTCGGGCCTGATCGGCAACCGTGGCCAGGTGAACTACAGCGCGGCCAAGGCCGGCATCATCGGCGCCACCAAGGCGCTGGCGCTGGAGCTGGCCAAGCGCGACATCACCGTCAACTGCGTGGCCCCGGGCCTGATCGAGACCGACATGACCGCCGACGTACCGATGGACGAAGCACTCAAGATGATCCCGGCGCGCCGCGTCGGGCGCCCGGAAGAAGTGGCGGCGGCGGTCAGCTACCTGATGTCCGAGGACGCCGGCTACGTCACGCGCCAGGTGCTGTCGGTGAACGGAGGCCTGGCATGAACCGGCGCGTCGTAGTCACCGGCATGGCCGGCATCAGCCCGCTCGGCAACGACTGGCAGAGCATCCGCACCCGCCTGGGTGAATACCGCAATGCTATTCAGCGCATGGACGACTGGGCCACCTACGATGGCCTGAATACCCAGCTGGGCGCGCCCGCAGCACCTTTCGAGCTGCCAAAACGCTACGACCGCAAGGCCACCCGCAGCATGGGGCGCGTCGCGCTGCTGGCCACGCGCGCCACCGAACTGGCGCTTGCCAATGCCGGCTTGCTGGACCATCCACTGCTCACCAGCGGCGACATGGGCGTATCGTTCGGTTCGTCGGCCGGCACCACCAGCGCCATCGGCGATTTCGGCCGCATGATCGAGGAGCGCACCACGCGCGGCATCAATGCCACCACGTATATCAAGATGATGGCGCATACCGCACCAGTGAACATCGGCGTGTTCTTCGGCCTGACCGGGCGCGTCATCACGACGTCGTCGGCCTGCACCTCGGGCAGCCAGGGCATCGGCTATGCCTACGAGGCGATTAAAGCGGGCCGCCAGACCGCGATGGTGGCCGGCGGCGCCGAGGAGCTGTGCGCGACCGAAGCGGCGGTGTTCGACACCCTGTTCGCCACCAGCGTGCGCAACGACACGCCTGGCCTGACCCCGACCCCGTTCGACGCCAGGCGCGACGGCCTGGTGATCGGGGAGGGCGCCGGTTGCCTGATCCTGGAAGAGCGCGAGCACGCGCTGGCGCGCGGCGCGGCCATCCATGCGGAACTGGTGGGCTTCGGCACCAACAGCGACGGCACCCACGTGACCCAGCCGAATGCGGCCACGATGCAGACGGCGATGGCGCTGGCCCTGCGCGACGCCGGGCTGGCACCTAGCGCCATCGGCTACGTCAACGCGCACGGCACCGCGACCCAGCAGGGCGACCTGGCCGAGACCCAGGCGACGTCCGCGCTGTTCGGCAAGCGCATGCCGATCAGTTCCCTCAAGAGCTATATGGGCCACACGCTGGGCGCCTGCGGCGCACTGGAAGCCTGGATCAGCATCGAGATGATGCGCGAAGGCTGGTTCGCCCCGACCCTGAACCTGACCGAAGTCGACCCGCAATGCGGCGAGCTCGATTACATTCGCGGCGAAGGACGCCACATCGACTGCGACTACGTCATGACGAACAATTTTGCGTTCGGCGGCATCAATACGTCGCTGATTTTTAAACGGCACGTCCAATAACAGGAGATCCAATGAAGAAGAACCGCCGTCTACTGCTCGCCACCTCGGTCATCCTCGCCTTGCCGCTGATGAGCGGCTGCGCCACGAAGATCAAGGCGTCCTCGACGCATAACCCGGCCCCGCCCGAGGCATTTTCCAGCTATGGCCGCATCGCGCTGAAACCGGTGAGCTTCCCGTCCGGATATCGCGGCAATCCAGCTGCGCTGGCACGCATCGGTGGCAATCTCGAAAAGAACCTGGAGCCGTCGCTGAAACAGTGGAACAGCGGGTCAGCCAACGGGCGCGTCCTGACGATCGAGCCGGTTGTCGAAGAGATGTCGTTCAAGAGTGGAGCGAAACGCGTCTTCCTGGGCCCGTTCGCCGGCAGCTCGGGTGTGCTGATGCATGTCACCTTCCGCGATCAGACCGGAAAGGTCATCGCGCGCCCGCAGTTCTTCCAGCGCACGAATGCCATGAGCGGCGGCTTTTCGCTCGGCGTGAACGACAACCTGATGCTGATGCGCATCGCGAAGCTGGCTTCCGACTACACCGTCGCGAACTATGCGCAGCCTGTTGGCGGACCGACCGGCGCGGACGACGTCGCAGTCGCCGCAAACTGACCTGTTTGAAAAAGGGGGCGTCATCCCGGCGCCCTGCACAGCTGCATCCAGGCAGCTGGCATTGTTAGTCCAAAGGAGAAAAAATGAGAAAACTGATCCTGTCCATCGCCGTTACCGCAGCAGCCATCGCCAGCATCGCGCCGGCGCAGGCACGCGACAGCAAGATGATGATGTCGCTGGAAAAAGCAATGGCCGCCAACGACGCCCAGTCGCGCCTGGGTGGCGACGTCAAGTTCTACTTCGGCAAGCAGGCCACCCCGAAAATGCTGGAGCAGCTCGGCACCGACAAGACCAGCCAGAAGACCAATTCCTTCGGCAAGTCGCCGGAAACCGCCTGCAACTGGGCCTTCCTGTCGGCCATGCTGCGCCTGCAGGAACGCGCACGCGAACTGGGCGCGAACGCGGTCGTCAACATCGTCAGCAACTACAAGAACGTCGAGATGTCGAGCGAAACCGAGTTCGAATGCCATGACGGCGCAATGATGACCGGCGTCGCGCTCAAGGCCGATTTCGTCAAGGTCAAGCCGTAAATGACGGCGGCCGCGGTGAAGGAGCCGGGCGACAGCGTTCTCTGGCTGGCCGACACCGCGGCGCTCACGGATGCCCGGCTGGCCTGTTACGCGGACTGGCTGGGCGAGTCCGAACGGCGGCGCCACGCCCGCTTCATCCGGGCGGAGCGGCGCCGCCAGTTCGTCGCCGGGCGTGCCCTGCTGCGCATGGCGCTGGGGCGGCTGCTGGCTATCGAGCCCGGTTCCATCGGGCTGGAAGATCGTCCCGGCCAGGCGCCGGCGTTCGTGCACCCCCACGACCCGGGTATCGGCTTGAGCATCTCGCACAGCGGCCGCTGGGTTGCCTGCGCGGTAAGTACCGTCACCCTCGTCGGACTCGATATCGAACGGATCGATCCGTCGCGCGACGTGCTGGCGCTGGCTGAACAGGCTTTATCGCCCGAGTCGGCCGGGCACCTTCGCGCCTGCAGCGAAGAAGCAAGGGTAGGGAGTTTCTACCGCCTGTGGTGCCTGCACGAGGCGGGCATCAAGCTGGCAACCGCGAGCGCGGCCGACTACCTGTTCGAACACGACGGCTTTGCCGGCGCCCTGCGCTGCGCGCGGCCGCTGGCGACGGCGCCTGTACCGGTCGTGATCGAACTGTAAAGCGGTTACGGCGCGATCGAAGTGCGCTGTGTGCCTCGTTTGCGTGAGCGACTTGCGGTAATTTCTTGCTACGTGGCTAGCGACAGAAAAACAATTCCAGCCTACGAGGCTTGAGCAAATGCTCGGTTATGATAAGCGAGCCCGAATGACAATGGGCTTGACGTCAACTGCTCATTTTGCTTGTCTATCAGTGGTAAGGCAGTTCCTGTGAGATGGCCACGAACATCCACCCGATCCTCAAACTTTTGTTGCTCGCTATCGTCTTCCAAACGCTGCTCGCCGCCGGAGGTGGCGGGAACCAAGGGGCGGTAGCCGGCGCCAACGCCCGCAACGTGCTGCAGCAACCATTTGCTCCGGACAGCATCTGGAACATGCCAATTGGTAGCGGCGCCGTTTTCGTGGAAGCGAACCTGAATCCGCGGCCGGGAGCAAGCCCCTGGTCATCGATGCCGGGCATCGATGAGGAAAAGCTCATCCTGACGCCGAGGGCGCCGCTGACGACGATTTTCCATAGTGACGCAGCGTGGAGCGGCAAGGATCGTTGTGTTGCCACGGGCAAGCCGATGTATGCGGTGCCGATGCCGAGCGATTACATCATCCCTGACAGTGACGAAAACAGCCCGGCGGTATTCCTGATGCAGGATGGCCGTACCCTGGTGCAGACCCAGCCTGTGGCGCGGTGCACCGCCCGCGGTCCGGCGACCTCATATGCGAGGTTTGAGGATGTCGACCTGTATGGCGCCGGAATCACGGGAGCGCATGGCGGCTCGGGTCTGTCTGCAATCGGCGGATCGATCCGTCGGGGCGAACTGCGTCCAGGAAAAAATACCGGCCCGCCACATGCGCTCAAGGTGAACGTCTATGCCAGGGAAGCATTATTCAATTGCGCAATGCGTTCGGCCTGCTCGCGCTGGCCTGCCGTCACGTCTGATAGCTATGCAGTTGGCTGGTACGGTCATGCCAGCAACAATACGAATAGCGCGATGAAGATGGGGGCATTGCTGGCCATCCCGGGGAACATGTCGATCGCGTCCTTGGGACTCGAGACTGCTCCCGCGATGCAATTGGCCTGGACCTTGCAGAATTATGGCGCCTATATCGTCGACGATACCTACGCCCCTGGGTTCGCTTTCAGCGTGGAAGACGGTCCCGGTGGTTCTAAAAAAGATGAATTCAGGCGCGACTGGGGTTTCGACATGGCCCAGAAGCTGCGGGACGATACCGCGTGGGTGCGGGACATCCAGCGACTGGTCAGCGCCCTGCATGTCGTGGACAATAATGGCCCGTCGAGCATCGGCGGCGGCGGGGTCCTGCGACAAGCATTGGCGCCCGGACTTCGACCGCCCGCGCCAGACCGCGCAGGCCTCCGCGCTGACTAGTCGACCTTTTCTAGTTCAGCCTGACGCCTGCGTGTTTATGCCTCTGCACATCTGTCCAAAGGCTGATTCTATCTAAACCATTTATTTTGTCGGATTTAGGAACAAAAGGTTCCCTTCTTTGCGGTATTCCTTGATATGCAACAAGCATAGGCGATTTAATTGTTCTACACTGTAAATTAATTTCAAGGGTTGATTCTGATCAAACTTTCTTACTAAACATATTGCGAGCGAGCAGGAACGCATATGTGTTTTGGTAGCAATTTTTGGCCGTCCGGGAGACCGCGCTGGCTCCTCCGCTAATATCGTCATGATGGAGTGAAGATAGTTGAACAAAAGGCGAACCCGCGCCAGACGTCCGATCGCTGTCGTCTTTATAAAGAATAGGTGATCCGCAATGATAAGCGTCGTACTGGCAAGCAGGCTGACCATCATACGCGAGGGCATGAAGCGTATTCTTCTCCAGCAAGAGGATATCAAGGTCATCGCGGAGGTCAGGCATACAAGAGAGGTTCTTGCACAGGAAGGGATCGGGGACGCCGACGTGGTTGTGGTTGCTCATCCCTCCATCAGCGGAGGAAACGATTACCTTGCGTATCTGCAGCAGGAATGTCCTTCGCTCCGTGTAATTGTCGTGGCACGGTCTCCAACCTTGCCCCAAGTTCTTGCCGAACTACGCATGGGAGTTCGGGGCCTGCTCAATGCGAGCTGTGCTGTGGGACATCTTCCTGCAGCGATTCGAGCAGTGTCTGCGGGCAAGATATATTTGCACGAGGAGATATCGCGGATTGTGGCGGCTGACTTAACGGAGGTCTGGAAAGATCACACCCATAAATCATTGACACCGCGTGAACTTGAAATTTTCATGAGACTTGCAGTCGGCTGTAAAGTTTCGGAAATAGCCGCTGAATTAGCCATCAGCGTCAAGACAGTCAGCACGCACAAGGCGAGGTTGATGGAAAAAATGGGAATTATCTCGACCTCGCAGCTTATACAGTATGCCATTGTCAATAAAATGTTTGATGCCGACGTGTCGATAGGCTAGTGAGATCAAGGGTCTACCGAATCCACCGGTGTCACTCGGAGGGTGCGGACAGTGTCCAGCCGGCGCCCGCAGCCGCGTGCGCGTCAGCTTTCCATATGCAAGCACGCACGCCCGGGAGTTAAAACATGCCTTATTGTCCAGAGGACCAAAAGATACATGTGTTGTTCTTCATGATTTCCCAGAGCGTGGGCGGCGCCGAGTTACATACCATTACCTTGGCGAATGGTTTAGACAAAACCAGGTTTCGCGTATCAGTCATTTACCTAAAGAACGAACTCGACGGAACGGATGTAGTGCAAGGGCTGAGCAAGGATGTCCTTGTTTCTTGTGCGAATGTTAGAAGAAAAATCGATATCAAGGCACTGCGCACCCTGTGCCGTTTCGTCAATCGCGAGTCGGTCGATATCCTCGTATGCACAAACGAATTTGCGCTGCTTTATGGATGGCTGACGCTGAAGTTTTCGCGATCCCGCGTGGCCTTGGCGGAAGTGTTTCATACAACGGAACTCCGCACATGGAAGGCAAAATTGCAAATGGCGTTTTACCGCCGTTTTTTCTATGCAGCCGATCTTGTGGTGTTTGTATGCGAGAAGCAGCGTGCGTACTGGCAATCGAAACAGCTGTCGCTTCGGTCTTCTTCGGTCATCCACAACGGTATCGATGTGGCTCGCTTCCGTAATGATTTCACCAGTGACGATGTTTTTTCCTTGCGTGCACAGTTCGAGTTTTCAAGCTCGGATTTCGTGATCGGCATATGTGCCTCGCTTCGCCCTGAGAAAGCGCATCTTGATCTACTGGATGCGCTCGCCCTGCTCAAGCGGCAGGGACACGTGTTGAAATGCATGATCATCGGTGATGGACCTGAGCGAAAAAAAATCGAACGCGCAATCGACGCGCGTGGCCTGCGGGGCGATGTTGCAGTCACTGGTTTTCTGCCGGACGTCCGAAAATATGTGGCGGCGTGCGATGTCATGGTCCTGGTATCCCGGTATATCGAAACCTTTTCCTTGTCGGCATTGGAAGCGATGGCGCTGAGAAAACCGATCATCATGAGCGAGGTGGGAGGCGCCGCCGAACAGGTCAGTCACGGCCACAACGGCCAGCTCTTTCCGGCTGGCGATATCGAGGCGCTAGCCAGGTCGATCCTGGAAGTTCAAATGGCGAACGCCGATGGAAAAATGGGCGTGAATGCGCGCGCGTCAGTCGTTGATCGCTTCTCGCTGGACAAGATGCTGATGAAGTACGACCAGACCCTCCTTGCCCTGGCACGTCGGAACAAGGAGTGGTGCCCTTAGGCTACACAGGGTTTCGTGCAGCGGCGACGCGTTGTCCACATTCCCGACCAATGATCATTATCACGACCGGGCGTGAAGCGGATGGCCTTCTCTGTCCGTTACAGCGATGCGCGCAGCGGTCGGTTTCGGGCTTCCATCGTTCGGAACGCCTAACGTGTCCCGATGGCCGCCTTGCATCGTCACGCCGTACCAGCATATTCTCTTGGAAGCTGCGCCTTGCCATGAGGTGTTTTAGTCAAGCAGCTTACGCCCAACAGCATACTTCACGAGGTCGGCATCCGTACGAAGGCCTAACTGCTGCATGATCCTGGCCTTGCGGTTTCGAATCACAGGGATGCTCATGTTGCAGGCAGTGGCGACTTTCGCTGTCGGAGCGCCATCGGCCATCAGGCAGAAAATTTCGAAATCGCTATCGGACAACTTTTCGTGCCGCCGTCCGGTGCGAACTTCCGTGAAGCTTTCTGCGATCAGTTCGCATACCGTCTCGCTGACATACGGACGGTGATCCGCTGCCGTGCGCAAGGCATAGGCAAGCTGGTGATCGATACAATCCTTGGTGATGTAACCGGCTGCGCCCGCCCGTAGTGCCCGTAGTGCGAGATCGCGTTCATGGCGATGGCTGATGACCAGGATCGGTATCCCACAAGCCTGGCTTTTCGCCCTCCGCAGGAGTTGCAAACCGCCGTCTCCGGCCATGGCAATTTCTAGCATGCATACATCCGGTCGATGCTCCCGCAAGGCATGCAGCGTCTCCGCGGCAGTGCAGGTCTCGCAAACGATACGCAGATCGCTGTACCTGGCCAGCATCTGCTTGATTCCTTCGCGTGCGAACAGGTCTGAATCACTAATCATCACGTTAATCATTATTCCTCCTTCGAAATCGATTAACTCAGCCAATTAATAAGACAGATGAGATGTCGAAATGGAAAAACTGGCATTGTCATATCTTAGGATAATACTATCATTTTCGTTTTCAGGCGAACTCCTGCGTTGTATAAATGTGATTTTGCGAAATGCACTATTTTCCTTAAATAAAATTGGGCCGTCCAGTTAGCGATTCGGGCGGCTTTTGCCGAACATGTGTTCGCTAAGGAAATTCGACGCATTCCGCAAGCGGCAGTTTATTATTGGCAACTGATCAATTGCCACTGCCGGCCCCTTGGGTTGTTGAGGAAGATGCGGTAATTCGCGACCTGCTTACCTACCCCTTTTGGGACGGCCGTGCGTGACATTCAGAAAGAAATAATATTGAAAATGCGAAACGTTTTATATTGCTGAGATTTATCAAGTTTCCTTTGGAATATACCCATTAAAATATTGACCCTCGCCACTTTGATATATCGCAAACCTTGCGAAGAGGTGGGCCAATAGAATTCAGTCATCTTCTCAAGCTTCCATGACGGAATACCATGCAGCCAGATTACGCAAACGGGGAAATGCATGGCAGCACTACGGCAGTGCGCAGCATTACTCATACTGCCATGCCAGCGACAGACCGTAGCCGGCTCGCAGTTGCAATCTACGACAATGAAATACCCGAATTTGTCGAAGCGGCGCTGGAAAAAATATATTGCAGCATTTACTGCACGCTCAGGCGATTCCGCTTGTACGATTCGCTCGCCGACGTCAGCACTTATGTCGCAACCGATGACGGGGAGATTGAAACGCTCATACTCTTTCGCATTGTCGGCAGGGCGGTATATGTGCTGAACCAGCAAATCCAGCTGCGCACCGAACAGATAACGGAGTTTTCCGAGTCGATATTCAACCGCTATCGCATGGCAGCCAGGATCGAATTTTACGCACTTGACGCGACCATCGATCCTGCTCGCTGCAGTTTTCCATGCCAGGTGGTGCCGCGCCTGGAGGAACAGGTCGTGCAGCTTCCCGATACCGAAGAAATGTATGTGCAACACAGCCAAGCGAGGTCGATCCGAAGGTGGATAAAGACTTTCCAGAAATTGCAGGCCGATCATCCCACTTGTCGGTTCGACGTGCTACGCCGCAAAGAGATAACAAAAGAACATATTCAGGCAATTGTCGGGCTGGCAGACAAACGCATGCAGTCCAAGCACAAGTCGTCTTACGTCGAAGAGCCCCAGATCATTCGCTTTGCCGAACTGGCCCGGAGCCACGGATTCGTGGGGCTGATCTATATCGATGATGAGATACGCGCGGGCGTGCTTTGTTATATTGCCGGAAATCGTTGTTTTGTTCAGTTAATAGGGCACGATCCGGAATGGAACAATTACGCACTTGGAAACATCGTCCAGTTCCAGATTATTCTGCTCTGCATTCGTCAAGGAATGACGGAAGTGTTGATGATGGGCGGAGGCGACGACGCCAAGGCCCGGTTCCTGGCGCATCGAAAAATCTTCAACAGCGTTACGGTTTACCGGCCCGGTTCCCTGCTCGGTTGTAACTGGAAAAGATATCTCGGAAATGAAACGAAAGTCATGGTCCACACATGCAAACAAGTCGTCAAGCACAAGACGACGCAATCCGGACTCCTGGGCAGGACGCTGGCCGGGCTGGTGGCTGCCGCGCGGGCGACGAGGACGGCCGGGCGTAGCGTGCAGCAAATTGTCGCCCGCCCAAGCCGGCGGCAGCGATGTCGACCCAGTCGACCCGATGCGAGCGGCATGAGCTAAGGCCCTGATGACGCCACGATGCGCGGCTGCCTGGTTAACCGGAACACCGTGCGCCAGCAAGGACAGCCTCGTATCCAACGCATGAAGTTCGAAGCGGCAACTGCGGCCTGGCTGCGCCGTGCTTGCGGCCGTTCTCTACGGCACGATCGAGGGCATGAAGCCCGATAAAGAAGTGCACCAGCCTGGAAAGACAACATGAACGATTTTTCGAGTGTAGACGGCTTCCGCAGTCGTGATGCCGGCGCTTTCCAGTCCATCGTGCACGAACCCTTTCCGGATTTTTTGCATAGGGAGCTCGAGGCACGCTATGAGAGCGTGTTCTGTACGCTGGCACGCATCCTTGGCCCCCAAGCCGCCGACGGCCTTGCGACATACGTTGCAGGTGAGGGCGCGGAGCCGGCAACGATCGTTGTATTTCGCCGTACCAAGGGCCTGATTACCGTACTCAACGAATACTTCGCCATGTCCGCTGGCGAACTGGAACAGATGGCGCGCCATTTGTTCTCAGCCTTGCCCGGCGTCAGGGCCATCAGCCTGCCGTCGGTTGAAGCCGGGGAGGGGCCGATGTCATACACCACCCAGCGCTTCAATTCAAGCGAGGATATTGTCGTATCTCTTCCAACATCGCCGGAAGAGTATCTGGTCGCGCTCGGAAGTAATACGCGCGCCGCTATCCGGCGCAGCGAAAAAATAATGGAACAACGCTATCCGGAAATCGAATTCGCGGTGTATGAGCGCGACAGCGGTGGCCGCGAATTGATCGACCGACTAGTGGAATTAAGCCGGCAGAGGATAACCAACAAGCGGCAGGTTCCGTCACATAACGACCGTTCCGTAGCCGAACTGGTGCGCATGGTCGAGGCCTATGGCGTCGTGCTCGTGGCTAGTATGAGGGGCCAGATATGCGGCGGAGTGATTTGCACCCAGGTCGGCACGCATAGTTACATGCACGTCGTTACGCATGAATCTTCCTTTGACGATATGCGTCTCGGAATGCTGTGCTGCTACAAAAGCATCTGTGACGCGATCCGCCGTGGTGCGCGTGAGTATCATCTGCTTTCCGGGAAATACGATTATAAATTTCGCTTTCTCGGCCATCAGCGCGATTACGAGAAGATCGTCATATATCGCTCGTTGCTGGGCGTCCTGCCGAATCTTCCTACGTATATCCAAACGCTGGTTCATGGCAAGGGACGCTGGGGCAAGCAGCGCTTGACCGCCTGGAGGCGCAAATGGAAAACATAGACATTCACGGCCTGGAATCCAGCGCAAAGCCGAACCGGATACCAATCCAGTTGCCATTGATCTGGAGCGAAGCGTCCGACGAGGCCGTCACGGGTTCTCCGGGATTGCTCGACAAGAGCGGAAAGGGCGCCGATCCGCCGACAAACTTGCTGCAGCAAAACGACATGATCGCAGCCCAGGCCGGGCGAACGAAAACCGTTTGCCTGACATTGTTGGGAATCGGGCTGATTGCCTTGCACTTCTATTAAAGACGCGAGTTTTCTTCTGGTGCGCTTCTGGCTTGCCGGTGGTGCGTTAATGCCGGTCAAGGCTGCCGTGCCAGCCAATTGCCGAGGATAAAGCCCGAGTCTGTCGGCATTATTTTGCTAACCCGGCTTTATCTAAATTGTAGAGCGCGCCTCCCTACCTTTGATATTTATCAAACAGGGAAGAGTACGCTGGAACATGATTAAATAAAATCAAGTGAATTAGACCAATATCAAGTCGGGCTAGGGGAAAGCTATGGAAATGCGTAAGTCGATAATCATGCTGGGTACAAGGCCCGATGCATTCGGCGGCATTGCATCCGTTGTGCAGCATTACGAGTCCGACGGCTTTCTACAGCGCAAGCAGATCTCCTATTTGCCAACACACTGTACCGGGAAGCGGTCGGAGAAAATCCAGTTGTTTGCAAAAGCGATGAGCCGGGTCATCTACATGTCGATAAGCAACAAAGTAGAACTTGCTCACGTCCATGTCGCGATCAATGCGAGCTTTTGGCGGAAATACAGTTTTCTCCTGGTGTTGTTTTTATTCCGTGTTCCTTCCGTTCTCCATATTCATGCCGGCCGGTTTCCGGAATTTTACGACATCCAATGTGGTCCGGTAGCACGTCTCCTGATCAGGTTTGCGTTCACGCACGTTGACCGGATTATCGTTGTATCGAATGAACTGAACCGTTGGGTTCGCGACATTACCGGCCGACAAGGGGTGACGACCATCTGTAATCCGGCAATTGTGCAGCCGGCGAATGAGTCCGTATTCCGAACTTCGCCTACGCTAATTTTTTTGGGACATATCGAAGCCGCCAAGGGTGCGTTCGAGCTGATCGATGCGATGGCTGCGATCGTTGCGGCCTGTCCTGATGCCAGGCTCCAGCTGTGCGGCGATGGACAGGTGGAGGACGCCCGTGCACATGTTCGTGCGCTGGCGCTCGAGAACAACGTCGAGGTATTGGGCTGGGTGGGACCGAAGCGTCGGGAGCAACTCTTGCAGCAGGCGTCGATCTTTGTGTTGCCTTCGCATTTCGAAGGTCTTCCCATGAGCCTGCTGGAAGCCATGGGGAGCGGATTGCCGGTCGTTGCCACGGCGGTTGGGGGAGTGCCGGAGGCGGTAACCCACGAAGTGGAAGGGTTGCTGGTTGCGCCAGGCGATGTCGCGGCCTTGACCGCCGCCGTCCTCAGGCTGCTGGCTTGCCCGGAAGATCGCCTCAAGATGGGCCTGGCCGGCCGGGCCAAGGTAGAGGCGCGGTTCTCGAGGCGCAATGCCGTCACGGCGGTCGAAAACCTGTACGAGCAGCTGATCTCGACCCGGTCCACGACACCGTACAAGCATCCCCCGGGCCAAGAACCGGAGAAGGGTGCGGTGGGCCCGCAACAAGTCATCACAAGGGGGGGCGAACATGAAGATCTGGTTTGATTTATCCAATTCACCGCATATCAATATGTTCCGCGCAATGATTGTGGAATTGCAGCGTGAGCATGAAGTCGTGGTCACCAGCCGGCCTCTGTCCAACACCGGCGAACTGCTACGGATGCACAAAATCGAGCATACCGTCGTTGGAACCCACTATGGACGCTCCTCGTTGCGGAAATTGTGGGGCTTCCCAGTGCGGGTAAGCCAATTGATGCAGTTCCTCAAGCACAAACGTGTCGACGTGGCGGTTTCGCAGAGCTCGTTCCACTCACCGGTTGTGGCGCAGTTGATGGGCATTCGGTCTGTCTATCTCAACGATAACGAACATGCCGCAGGCAATGTTCCGGCGTTTGCGTGTGCAGACAGCATCATGGTCCCTGAATTCCTGAGCGCAGGCAGCCTCAGAAGGCAGGGCGCACGCATGAAAAAGGTCACGCACTATCCCGGCGTCAAGGAGGGCATCTACCTGTGGGACTACATGCACAAGTTACCGGCGCAACGCCGGCCGGGTGACGCAGTGACGCGTCCCCGGATCTATATCCGGCCAGAGCCATGGACGGCGCAATATTACAAGGGTCCGCAGAATTTCCTCGACGACGTCATCATCGGCCTGCAGGACCGCGCCGAAGTCACGATCCTCCCGCGCTCGCCCGACCAATACCGGCATTATTGCAGCCCCGCATTCGCCCGCGCGCGCACCCTCGCCTCCGTCATGGACATCCACGCCATCGTGGGAGCCTGCGACCTGTTCATCGGCGCGGGCGGCACGATGACACGGGAATTGGCGGTGCTGGGAGTGCCGACGATTTCGGTCTACCAGGATGAGCTGCTCGATGTCGACCGTTACCTGATTGCCGAAGGCGCCTGCGTGCACCGGCCCCGCCTTACCGCCGACGAGGCCCTGGAATATCTGGATTCTCACTCGCGCGGCACACCGAATCCCGCGTTGCTTGCAAAAGGACGCTTGGCTTACGAAATGATCAAGGAACAGGTGACCAATGAAAACGCCCAATGACGTGCCCATCCGGATTGCCCTGGCCGGTATGGGGAAGATGGGACTCTCCCACCAGGCCATTCTCAACGCGCATCCGGCGCTCAAGCTGGTCGCCGTCTGCGATCCCGCGAAATACCTGCGCGACATCGTTGCGAAATACACGGGAATGGAAACCTACAGCGATTACCTGCGGATGCTCGACGTTGAGAAGCCGGACGCTATCCTCATCGCGACGCCATCGAAGCTGCATACCGCGATGACGCGCGCTGCGCTGGAACGCAATATCGACGTCTTTTGCGAAAAGCCCTTCTGTCTCGACATCGCCGAAGGAGCCCGCCTCGCCGAGCTGGCCGAGCAACGCGGCGTGGTCACGCAGGTCGGTTACCACAACCGGTTCGTCGCGACCTTCGAGGAGACCAGGAGACTGCTGGCGGCAGGCGCGATCGGACAGGTCTATCACGCGCAAGTGGAATGCTATGGGCCGGTCATGATCCGGCAGAAGGGCTCGACCTGGCGCACCAGCAAGACCGAGGGCGGCGGCTGCCTCTATGACTATGCCTGCCACGGCATCGATTTGCTGGGTTACCTGATCGGGCCGCCGGAGTCGGTGTCGGGGTCGGTGCTGCGCAGCGTTTTTTCTTCCACCATCGACGACGAAGTGTATTCGAACTTCTCCTATGCGGATGGGAAAACCGCCCAGATTTCCGCCAACTGGAGTGACGAAAGCTACCGCAAGATGTCCACGGTGGTCACGCTCTGGGGACTGAACGGGAAAATCGAGGCCAGCCGCCAGGAATTGAATATCTATCTCAGGTCGCCTTGCGACCAGGCGCCCGAGCTGAGCGAGGGGTGGAACAAGCGCTACACGACCGAGCTGACGAAGCCTGTCTGGTTTTATCTTCGCGGCGAAGAGTATTCGGCCCAGATCGCGTATTTCGTGGAATCGATCCAGCAGCGCCGCCTGCATACCCATTGCGACTTCCGCTCCGGACTCGAGACGGATGTCGTTGCCGAGATGATCCGTGTGGACGCCGCGCGCATCACGCCTGTCCACGCGCAGCCTGCGTCCGACGCGGCGGCCGCCGGCCTCTGGGGGCATTGGGGCCGGTCGTGGAAGGGGATAGGCGAATCGATCCTGAGGTCGCCGAAGGCGATCGCCAACGTCCTGAGGGGAGGCTGACCATGGAACGGATCCTGTTCGGTGATAACCAGTTCTTCGGTATCAACCATATGTCGGATGAACATGCGCGCAAACTGGCGATCCAGTTCCAGAACAACGACGCGGTCATGGACATGCTCGATGGCGTGCTGGACGAAGGTATCGAGGTGCTGATGTGCACGACGCATGAGCGTATCGCGGGGATTTGCGCGATCATTCGGCGCAATCCGGCACGTTACCGCAAGCTCAAGCTGTATCCCTGCATGCCTTACGCGCACAAGTATGCGAACGCCGTGTCCGAGCTGGGGATGATCGAAGCAGTCAAGCAGTTCTTGCCGAGCGATACGCCGATCCTGTCCGCCATGAAGAGCGGACTGGCGGTTGCCAGGAAAGATGTCGACGTCCTGATACGTGCCCTGATCGATGCGGAAATGAAAATGTTCGAAGGCATACACACGCCTGTCATCTTCCTTCAAAACGTGGTGACCGACCTGGCCCTGGGGCTGGGCTTCCATGGAGCGCTGCGCACGTTCGCGCATCACGTGCGCGATGCCTATGACGCGGAGCCGGGATTCATCACGATGAACCTGCCTTTGCTGCTCGATGCGCTCGAAGGAGTCGGGATCGACAATCCCATCGTGTGCGCGAACATCAACAAGATCGGCTTTCGCATGTGCGGCGGCCTGGAAGCCTATGAAGACGTCGTTGCCACGCGCAGTTTCCGCGCCGTGGCGATGTCGGTATTCGCATCGGGCGCCATTGCGCCGGCTGAAGCGATCGAATACGTCTGCGCGCAGCAAAAGATCGAATCGATCGTGTTTGGCGCCTCGAGCCTGCGCAACGTGCGCCAGACGAAACAGCTGATCGAACGATTCAGTGCCCCGGCGCTGGTTTCGTAGCGGTCGCCGTCATCGATCATGAACATATTGAAGATCGCCCTCATCGTCGATCCCCGCCACATCGACAGCTATGCCACTGCTTTTTGCGCATGGGCAACCACGCAGCCGGGCATCGACCTGTCGCTGGCGGTGGCAGGCGCCGAGTCCGGAGCCCGTTCCAGGTCCGCCGATACGGTGTGGCGGCGCTGGGTCGGCCGCACCGGGAGAGCAGCCTTCAGTGGCGGCGTGATGCTGGCGGAGCGCGTCCTGCTGCGCTGCTACAAGGCGCACCGCTCCCATCTCGCCGTTGCAGACATTACCGATATCCCTGCCATGCGCTCGCTGCCGAGGTTCGACCTGACGGGCTTCAAGGGCGGCCTGTCCGATGCCGCTGTCGATCTCTTCGTCCACCTCGGAAATAACGCCGACCTTCCCGCCAATATGCCGGCGCCGCGGCTGGGAACGATGTTCATCGACTACCGCCGCGACAGGATCACGGCGGCGGCGCCGATCGGTTTCTGGGAAGCCTACCATTGCCGCCCCAAGACGAGTTTTGCCATCGTCAACCTGGCTCCAGGGGGACGCGGGCAGGTGCTGGTCGAAGGGGGCTTCCGGACCAAGTTCTCCTTCCTGCTGAACCAGGTCCATCTGTTTCGAAAAGCACAGGCGCAGTTGCAGAAGCTGCTGCTCGATATTGCCGCCAGCGGCAGGCTCCCCGCACCGCGCGATACGGTGCCTTACTCCGGAAGCTGCATGACGCCGCCGAACGGCGCCGAGTCTGCCGTGTACATGGCGAAACTCCTGGGCCGGATTGCGGCGCGCACGACGCGCCGGATCTTGAAGATCCAGCATCGCTGGAACCTGTGCATCACGCATTCGGGCTGGCGCGACGCCACCCTGTGGCGCGGCGTGCGCGTATCGGCGCCGCCTGGCCACTTCTGGGCAGACCCCTTCCTCCATGTCGTCGGCGGCAAGACCTACTGTTTTGTCGAAGACTATGTGTATGCAACGGGTCGCGCCCATATCTCGGTACTGGAAATCACGGAAGCATCGGTCAACTGCCTTGGTGTCGCGCTGAGGGAAGACTTTCACCTGTCGTTCCCGTTCATTTTCGAATACGAAGGTCGCACCTACATGTGCCCGGAAGCGTCCGAGAGCAACCAGGTGCGGATCTACGAGTGTGACGAGTTCCCACGTCGCTGGTCGTTCCATTCAGTTGCTATCGACAATATCTCCGCAGCCGATTCGATCTTCTTCGAGCACAAGGGAAAGTGGTGGCTACTGACGAGCGTGGACCGCTCCGGGCTGAGCGACCATTGCTCGGAACTCTGCCTGTTCTCGTCGGATTCACCGCTCGACGGCCAATGGAAACCGCACCCGGCCAATCCGCTGTGCATCGACACCGACATGGGGCGCAATGCAGGGCTCATCATGGATGAAGGACGGATCTTCCGGGCGGCCCAGCGGCAGGGATTCGACCAGTACGGGGAGGGGCTCGCGCTATTTGAAATCCTGGTGCTCGACGAGGCACATTACCTGGAACGCAAGGTCACCGACATCCGGCACGATTACCTGGACCGTTCGCTCGGCAGCCACCATATTTCGTCCAAGGGCAACGTGACCGTCGTCGATTACAAGACGCACTGCTTCGCGCCTTGAGATGTCACACCACCGCGAGAACGTGATGCGCGATACACCGACCATGGCGCAGTACCTGGAGCGCCCCCAGCATCCGGCCCGGAACCTCATCGCGAGCTTCCTCGTGTGCATCGTTGCCGCGGTTCTTGTCGGCCTGCTGTTCGACCGGGTAGGCCTGGCCCGCACCGCCGCCCTGATCGCAGGCGCTGTCATCGTCATGCTGGGGCTGCGCGACTTCAGGATATTCGCGGTCCTGGTCGTATTCCTGCTGCCATTCGTTCCTATCCGCTTTCTCTCGCAGGCCGTGGCGGGCCTGTCCGGCCTGCGCATCGTCGGAATGGCGATCCTGATGACGGCGGCGGCCGTGTTCATCGCAGTGGCCGTGCGTCCGGGACAGCTTCGCTTCCCGGCCTGGCGACCGGTTTTTCTCGCCTACCTGCTCGTCTTCGTCGTCGCGGCACTCGACGGCGCCCGCTCGGTGTCGCTGATCCCCGCATATTTCAATGTACTCGGGGTCTTCAGCGAGACGACGGCGCTCGGCTACCTCCAGGTCATGCTGTTCTCCCCGGGGCTGGTGATCGTCGCCTCGTATGTCATGGCCCTGCTGGCGGCAAACACCAGGCGGCCTGCCTGGGTAACGGTCCCGGTGCTTGCTTCGGCAGTCCTGCTGGCGGCACTGCTGTGCCTGGTCGCCACGGGTACGTCGTCGACAGTGGACGAGCTGGCCCAGCAGGAGTCGCGCAGGCATCTATCGGTGCTCGGGCCGCATGCGAACGAACTTGGCCTGGTGCTGAACATGGCGCTCGCGCTGGCGCTGTGCTCGCTGGGCCAGGCCCGCAGCAGGGCCGCTGCGCTGTGGCTTGGCGCGGGATCGCTGGTACTGGCCGCAGGAATCCTGCTGACGTTTTCGCGCGGCGCTTTTCTCGGACTGCTGGTCGTGATGGTCTACGCGGTGCTTGTGCGCCGCAAAGGAGGCTGGCTGCCGCTGGTGCTGGTTGCCCTGGCGCTGGCGGTGGCGGCCATGTCGGATGCCGTGGTCGGAAGGGCCCTTCATGGCATCGGCGGCAATGATATCGACCTGATCAGTTCAGGCCGCGTCAATGAAATCTGGCGCCCCCTGCTTCCCGAGATCGCCAGGCACCCCTTGTTCGGGAGCGGACACGCTTCGATCCTGTGGTCCGAGGCGGCGCAGTCCCGGTCCATCCTCCCGGTGGGACACCCCCACAGCGCTTATCTCGCCTCCTTGCTCGATGTCGGGATTGCCGGTTCGATCATTACCCTGGTGTTCTTCGTCCATATGTGGCGGCTGTTCCTGCGGGTCGCGCGCGCTGGGCAAGCCCATGGCTTGCGCGGATTCTTCCTTGGCGCCGCCGCCTGCATACCTTTGCTGCTCGTACAGGGCATCACCGACGACAGCTTCATGCCCGGCTTTACCCATGTCTATCTCTGGCTGGCCTACGGCGCCGCGACCGGGATCACCGCCCGGCGCGATCGCATTCCAGCCCCACACCGCAGGGCCGAAGCCCTGGAGCGACCCACCAAGGATATTCAATGAAAGTGTGTTTTGTTGGCATGGACAACCTGCCGGTGCTCGCGGAGGAATTCAACGCCCATGGTATCGGTGGCGAGCAAGTCCAGCAGACCTTGCTGGCGAAGGCACTCGCGCGGCGCGGTTTCGAGGTCAGCATGGTCGTCTACGATTATGGGCAGCCGGACCAGGCCGAATGGGATGGAATCACGACGCACCGTTCCTTCAGGCAGGCCGCCGGGCTCCCCCTGCTGCGGTTTGTGTATCCGAGGTGGGTCAAGACCTGGGATGCGCTCCGGAAAGCCGATGCCGACGTCTATTACCTGAGCTGCGCCGGCATGCACCTGGGCCTTGTCTCGCTATTTTGCAGCAGGTATCACCGGAAGCTGATTTTCCGGGTGGCCCACGATAGCGACTGCACGCCGGATGCCCTGCTGATCAAGTATTGGCGTGACAAGAAGCTGTACGAGTATGGGCTGCGCCATGCGCACCGCATCCTGGTCCAGACCCAGCGCCAGCACGCAGCCATGCTTGCCAATTACCGGCGCGGCAGCACGGTGGCGCGCATGCTGGTCCAGTCCAGCGAGAAGCCGGTCGAACGCACCGTCGATGTCTTATGGGTCAACAACGTGCGCCAGTTCAAGCGGCCGGACCTGCTGCTCGCCCTGGCCCGCCGGATGCCGGACCTGCGGTTTCGCATGATCGGTGGGGAGCAGCCAGGCTCCGAGAGCCTGTACGCCAGCATTGCCGCAGACGCTGCGCGTATCCAGAACCTCGATTTCCTCGGGCGTGTGCCCTACCACCAGATGGCGCAGCACTACGCTGGTGCGCGTGTCTTCGTCAACACGTCCGATAGCGAAGGTTTCCCCAACTCCTATCTCCAGGCCTGGATCCATGGCACGCCGGCAGTCGCTTTCTTCGATCCGGATGATGTGATCCGGCGCGAGCGCCTGGGACATGCCGCCGGCAGCATGGACGAGATGGAACAAAGGGTACGCGAACTCGTCTCGGATCACAGCCAGTGGCGGCAATGCAGCGAGCGCTGCCGGGACTTCATGGACCGGCATTATGCTGAGCAGGATGTGATCGCTCCCTACCTGCAGGGTATCCAGGAGGTATGCCATGGATAGCACGACGGGCACAAGGCAGGTCCGGGTCATGTTCCTCGTCGTCTCTGCGAGCATGGGCGGGGCGGAAAGCCATGCGCTTGCACTCGCGAAAGGCCTTGACCGTCAGTATTTCGACGTGTCGCTGGTCTACCTGAAAGACGAAGCGGAATCCCCCCAGGCCCATGCCAGGGTACAGGACGGCGTCTTCGTGTTCTGCCTGGGCGCCGACCGCAAGCTGGACCTCGCGGCTGTCCGCCAGCTCGGCGCCTACGCAAACGCCAAGGAGATCGATATCGTCGTGTGTGTCAATCCTTATCCCCTGGTCTACGCATGGATGCTGCGCCTGATGTCCAAGCGCAGGGTGCGCATTGTCGAGATCCTTCACTCAGCGGCAACATTTCCAATGGAATCCTGGCTGCATGTACTGGCGTTGCGCCCTTTGTTCTGGATGTCGGATCTGCTGGTGTACATGGGCAAAAACCAACGTTCGTACTGGGAGCGCCACCTGCTGACGGCAAGGCGGACGGAAGTCGTGCGTCATGGCGTGAATGTGGACCGCTTGCGCAATGATTTCCCCGTAGCGGCGAAGGGCCGGCTCCGGGAAGCGCATGGGTTTGCGGAAAGCGACTATGTGGTGGGCGTTTGCGGCGCCCTGCGGCACGAATGCGGTCATGCGGACCTGGTGGCGGCGATCCATGCGGCGCGTGCAGCCGGTACTGCCGTGAAATGCCTGATCATCGGGGACGGGCCGATGCGCGCGGCGATCGAATCCATGGTAGAGCGCCTGGGGCTGCAGGACGAGGTGAAGATCACAGGATCGGTACAGGATGGTCGGCTCGCCGTTTCATGCTGCGACGTGATGGCGGAGCCTTCGCGCATGGAAACGGTGTCGCTTGCCGCACTTGAGTCGATGGCACTGGGCAAGCCATTGATCATGGCGAACGTCGGCAACGCGTCGGAATTCGTTGAGCATGGCAAGAACGGGCTGCTTTACGCGCAGGCCGACGTCGCTCAGCTGGCGCGGCATATACGGCGCCTGTCCGACCGAAAGCGACGCGCGGCCTACGGCGACGCCAGCCTGGCAAAAGTGCACAGCCAGTTTTCGCTTGCACAAATGGTCGATGCCTACCACCGCATCTTCCTGAACCTCCACCCCCTCCAGGGTTGACGGACATGGCCGGTCAGGCGCGCCAGATGGGCATCGGGAAATCCGCGGCAGTGCTGACTGCCGGAGGAATGGTCGAATTCGTCCTGCAATTCCTGGTGCCTATCGTCCTTGTCCGCAACCTCGACACTGCGACTTTCGGGCAGTACCGGTTCCTGACGCTCATGCTGGGTACGGCGCTGGCGCTGGCGCCTACGTTCATGCCGCAATCGCTGTATTACTTCCTTCCCGTGGCGCCGGAAGAACGCAAACGGGCGGTGATCGGCAATGTGCTCGTGTACCTGGCCGTCATGGGCTGCATTGCCGCCATCGTCGCCAGCCCGCTCAACCCGGCGGGCGGCATGTTACTCCACAAGCTTTTCCACGATACGCATGGCGGCTCGGCCGTCTTCCTGGGTTTATCCGTGCTGCTGTCGATCACGACTACCCTTGCGATTGCGGAGGGCCGGATCATCTGGCAGTTTTCGGCGGACCTGGGTATCGCCCTTGTCCGGACTGTGCTGATCTTCATGGCCGCCGTCTTTACCCATGAGCTCGCATGGGTGGTTGCCGCGCTCGTCATGGAGACCGTATTGCGCGTCGCCGTCACGCTGGCCTACCTCCAGACCAGGCCCGGCGGGGGGCGGGTCCGCTGCGAGCCGGGGCTCATGGCAGTCCAGCTTCGCTATTCCTTTCCGTTTGCCGTGGGAGCCAGCCTGTATGGACTGCGGGTCCAGTCCGACCAGTGGATCGCCGCTGGCATGTTCCCGAGCGCGGCCTTTGCAGCGTTGACGATCGGTGCAGTCGTCCTGCCCGTCGCCACCCTCATCCGCCAACCGATCAATAGTGCGATGCTGCCCCGGCTCAGCGCCGCATTCGCCTCTGGCAGCCATACGGAAGTTCATCGCCTCCTGCTCAAGGCGAGCTGTGCGGCGACGCTGCTGCTGGTGCCGATTGCAGGCACCCTGTTTGTGCTGGCGCCCGAAATTGTCGAGCTCGTCTATACGGCGCAGTACCTTGCCGCGGTGCCGGTCATGCGCGCCTACCTGGTACTGATCATGATGCAATCGTTTGCCATCGGTTACGCAATGCCGATCCTCAACCTCGGCAAGCTGGCGGTGCGCATCAATGCCGCGGGCCTGCTCGTCTCGGTCGGGACCAGCCTGGCGGGCGCCTGGTGCTTCGGCCTGGCCGGCGCGGCATTGGGCAGCGTGGTGGCGTTCGCCTTGTGCGAAGCGGTCAACCTGCATGTCATCGCGCGGCTGTTGGGCACATCGATTTCTGACATGTTTCCACTGCGCCTGGTTCTGATCACGGCCGGAGCCGCCGCCATTGGCCTGCTGGCGACCTCGTTCTACCCAACGGCGGGTGGAGGCGACCTATGGCTGGGTATCGGCCTGAAGCTGGGCCTGTATGGCGCCGTCGGCGCCGCAGTCTTCACTACCGCCGGGGGGCTGGCGGAAGTGCAGCGGATACGCGGCGTGCCCAGGGCAGGGAACATGTAAGGCCAGGCCTGGCGCAGGCCGCCATGACAGCGAAGGAGCAAGGACATGATCTTGAATATCTGGCCGGGAAAGCATGCCCGGCCTTGCGAAGAGACGCATGCAACAACGCACATCCACGAGAACGGCATTCCCGATTTTGCCGAAGCGGCGCTGGAGTCGCTGTATGAATGCCATATGACGACCATGCTGCGCTTCCAGCAATATTATCCCTTGCAAGAGGCAAAGACCTATGTTTCCCGGATCGGCGACGACATTGACGCGCTGTTTATTTTTCGCAAAGACAAGGACGAGGTCCACGTATATAACGAGCAGATTCCTATTTCCCCCATACAGCTGAGGCGATTTTCCGAGACGGTTTTTCGGCATTACCCCGATGTCCGCCGCTTGTCCCTGTACGCGGTCGATGCGCCAACCGAAGCGCTCGCCTTCCCACATCAGCGCCTGGAGTGCCTTGAAGATATCACGCTGCCATTGCCTCATGGTCGTGCCGAATATATCGGTATGCTCGGGAAGAACATGGCCGCGAAAATCAGGCGTTATGACAAAAAGCTGACGTCCGATTTTGCTTCCGTCAAGAAGGAGTTTCTTGCGACTGTCAAGGTGGCCGACCATATCCTGCATCGGATTATCGAGTTTAGCCGGATGAGGATGTCCGTGAAAGGCCAAACCTGTTACCACACAGACGAGGAAACAGAAAAAATGATTGCCTTGGTTAAACGCTATGGCATCGTCTGCACCGTCACGATCGATGGGGAATTGTGTGCCGGCGTGATCATGTTGCGCATCGGCTCGACGTATACGATGCTGACCATCGCGCATCACCCGGATTACGATCGCTACAATCTCGGCACGCTCAGCTGTTATTACGGCATTACCCATGCCATCGAGAATGGTGGAAAACGTTTCAATTTCGGTTGGGGACCCTACGAATACAAATACCGCCTGCTCGGGCGACATACCGCGCTTCACCGGATTCACGTCTACCGGACCGCCGTTGCCCTGGCAGTGGATGCGCCCGCCATTTGCAGGCGGGCGCTCCTTGCGCGCCGCCGCAATCTTAAATTATGGATGGGAAATCCTCCTGCCGATGAGCATAAGGCCGCTCGGCTGCTCTGGCGCGCCCTGCATGCTGCGCGCCTCCTGCGTGCAAATCTCGTTTCCTAACACATTCTTTTAGCTGCACCTGCCCCAAGTTTTTGATGCAGCACAAATGAACTAATCGATTGCCGGTTAACCTGCATATTAGTGAAGGCAGACATCTGATCCTACACAATTTTCCTCCACAAACAATTCCTTGTGGATGGAAGGAGAGCAACATGGGTAAGAATGAAATCGTTTCATCTGAACCGGCCGGCAACCGGTACGAGGTCGGACCTGTCATCACGCCCATCAGTTTTTCCGAGCAGTTGAGTGTCGTCGTACACTATCGCACCTTTATCGTGGCCGTGGCGCTGACCATTACGGCGCTTGGCGCCCTGTACGCCTATGCCAGGCCGTCGACGTATGAAGCCAATTTGCTGATCCAGGTGGCGGACATGCGATCCGTCGAGCAAAAGAGCCTGCTTGGGTATGCCTCGCCAGGGTCAGGATTCAAACGCGCCATGTCTGAAGTCGAGCTTCTGCGCTCGCGCGCAATCGTCGGCGCCGCGGTCGACAAACTGGAAATGGATGTCACGGCAAGCCCCAGGTACTTCCCCCTGATCGGACCGGCGATTGCGAGATGGAACGCGCGCCGCGAGGCGACAGTGTCGCGCGCCTGGGGTGGGTATGCCTGGAACGACGAGACGATACGGGTCGGCTCGCTGGAAGTGCCGGAAGCCTTGATCGACACGGTGTTCAGGGTAACGAAAACCGGGCCCGGGCGGTACCGGATCGAGGAACGCAAGAGCCGGTCGATCTCCTCGGGGACGATAGGCCGGCTGCACCAAATGACAGTTGGCCAGCAAGTGGTTTCCTTGAGAATCGACGAGCTGGGCGGCGCGCCAAATACCACGTATGTCCTGGCGCGGCGCCCGAGGGTGGCCGCCATCGATGACATCACATCCGGCTTGCATGTCAGCGAGCTTGGCAAGGATACCGGCATTATCAAAGTCAGCCTGCAGCACACCGACGCGCGGCGGGCGCAGGCTTTCCTGAATGAACTCGGCAACACCTACATGAATTTTGTGCGTGAACAGAAGGGCAAGGAAACAAACGAGTCGCTCACCATCCTTCGCGCGCAATTGCCGATGCTGAAAAAGCGCGTCGAGCTTGCAGAGGGGCGATATGAGACCTACCGGCGCAACGAACGTGCGGCCGACCTGGCCGAGGACACGAAGCTGCAGCTTGCGCGCTATTCCGGGACCAAAACGCGCTTGTCCGAACTGCGTCAAAAGCGTGCCGAACTCGGGGTACGGCTGGGCGATGCCCATCCGGAACTGGTCGCGCTCGATCGACAGATTGCAGGCCTGGGCCAGGAAGCGGGTTCGGTGGCCGGCGACATGCAGAGAGTGCCCCGGGTGGCAACGGAACTCGAGCGTCGGGCACGCGACCTGAAGTCTGAAACAGATATCTATGGATCCGTCCTGCGCCGCGTCGAAGAGATGAGCGTCGACGCACAGGACCGGTCGACCAATGTCCGGATCGTCGACGAAGCAGTGATCCCTGTCCAGCCTGCGGAGTCGCGTCTTGCCGTCATCGCCTTCGCCGCAGCGCTTGGCATCGGTATCGGCACGGCAGGCGCGTTCGCCAGGAGAATGCGTGCCGGCATGCGCCGCCAGAGCCTGTATGACCCGGAGGAGATGGACAACGAGCGACCAGTTCACTACGCCCACGCCGGCTGAAAGTTGGCGGCGCCGATTTTACATTCAGGGGAACGCCGTGTTAGCACTATTCCGTATCAGCGTCTTTCTGTTGGCTGCGCTGGGCATGCTCTTGTTTCACATCGTTGCAATCGCCCTCGGGTCGGCTCTTTATATCTATCTTTTGCCTGGCGTGCTGGCATTGAAGCGAAATTACAGCGGCGCCGACCGGATTTTCATTGCCTGCGCGCTGACCGGCTGGACAGTGATTGGATGGATAGTCACCCTCGGGTTTGCGCTGACTTTACCGGTCGCCCTGGAGAATCCAACGGACGAGTATGCGGCAACAAGGCGCTGAACGCCCGCGTACTCGCGCACCTGCCAATCAAGTACTTTCCCTTGCATTGCCGGTCGAGTAGGTGGAGATCCGCTTCGCGGCGCCGTTGCGCCGTGAATGTGCATGCGGCGTGATGGCCGTGCGCAAGTGCCTCGAGATTGCCAACCGCTGCCGGCACTCAGGCTGCCAGGGCCTTACTTATCCTTCAAAGCCGCAGCGATCGCGTCGCGCGCGCGGTGAATGCGACTACGCACCGTGCCGACAGGCGAATTCATCTGCTCGGCAATTTCTTCGTAACTAAAGCCCTCGATTTCCCGCAGGATGAAGGCGGCCCGTTGCCCTGCGGGCAGTTCGGAAAGAGCGGTGTTGAATATATCCAAGATCTGCTTGGATTCCATCGCCGCCTCGGGCGTCTCATAATCGGTATCGGCCTCGGAATGTTGCTGGCTGCCGGCACCCTCGACAGCGGGTTCACTTAATTGCGGGATGCGACGACCGCGGCGGGTCAGGCTTCGTTTTGCCGTGTTGATCCCGATCCTGAACAGCCAGGTGGAAAATGAAGATTCTCCACGAAAACTGTGGAGGGCCATGAAAACTTTTATAAACGTATCCTGTACTACATCTTCAGTATCTCTCGTATCGCGTACCATAGGCGATAAGTAGCGGATAAGTCGCGTCCTGTAGCGTGTCATGAGACTTTCAAAAGCGGCCATATCGCCGGCCTGTGCGGATTTGACGAGCTCTAGGTCAATTTCCTGTCTGCTCTTCATCTTCGTAGTCCGTCAAGCAGCGCTCGGAACGAATCATCGCCGTGTGTCTGGCTTGGATGTTGTTCTCGACATCTTGCCAGTCTGGCGAAAGGAATAAGGCAGGTATGGACGAACCCCTGCTGGAACGGGACGCGAACGCTTGGCAACGAAGCCAGACATTTCGCCCGCTGTAGATCTGGCCCCATCCGCCAGAGTTCGATGAATGGTCAAGCGAATGGCCAGGCAGAAAAACTATCTTCCCTGTTTTTTGCTAGCGGTAATGCAGTATGTAATCATCACGAGAGCGCGGCCGGAATCGCTTTGATTGTTTTTAGAGGCCTGAACTTGCGCTTTCCCAATCGCCCGCGTACGCGATATTCGATAACAGCCCTGGAAACCGGGCAATGGCGTTCTTGTCAGGATCGGTTAGCACGGTAATCGGGAAAAAGACAAATCCCGGTTGCGCAGGTCGACGTATTTCCAGTCCTATCTTTGACTTTCCTGCTATTTCTACATTGACCTTTGTCAAATGAACTGGTGACATTTCCTAGGATAATTTCGCGCAACTTTTTCATAGAAATGTGATGTCGGAAATCTTTGATTTTGCGACGTATTGGAAAACCACCTGCGGGGAATTTACTGATGACCCGTCAGGCAAGCTGTCGCCTGCCCATGCCCCACTTGGCCCATTGCGCGCGATGACGGCTACGGGATAGGGCGGAGCACTCGAGGTGGCCAATCCTCACCAGGAGAGCGGCGGATTGTGCGACTTCAGAAAGTTCCCGGATGGTGTCGCACCCCGGGCAAGGGCAGGGCCCCAGGCTGCCGGTATGGTCAGCTCAGCGCGCGCCAACCAGCTTGTGCACCAGCTCCGACGAGGTCGACGCCGCGAACTTGCGCATCAGGCTCGCACGGTGCATCTCCACCGTGCGCGGACTCAGGTCGGTATCGCGCGCGATCATCTTGCTGGTCTTGCCCTCGACCAGCAGGGCGGCGATCTCGCGCTCGCGCGGGGTCAGCTCGGCCGATACCGGCCGCTTCTCGCTCACATCCTCGAAGGTCCACACACCGGCCCCGAGCGGCTGTGACGGATCGAGCGCGCGCCCGGTCACGTGGCACCAGAACAGCTCACCATCGGCGCGGCGCATGATGCGCTCGTCCGAATAACGCCCCTTCGCGTTCATGATCGGCACGATGCGGTCGCCCGTGCGCAGGAACTCGTCCATCGTCGGGTACAGCACGCTGAATGACTGGCCGTGCAGCTTGCCCTCGCCATAACCGAACATCGCCGCCAGGGCCAGGTTGCTGGCCTGGATTACACGGTCCCTTGAGACGCACATGCCCACCGGGGCTTGCTGGAAGATCGTCTCGTAATCAATGGCGTGGGCTGCGTTCATCTGCTGGGTTCGGTTGATCTGGATTGACTGGCCGGTAAATCGGGGGCTTGCCAGTATTTCTACGGTATTGTCATTCGAAGCAGCGTATTTTATGCTGAGACTCTACTCTTGGAGGAAACATCGGAGAACCGTCGCGCGCGGCAGCAATGTTGGCTGAGAAGCGCAGCTGTACAAGCGTACAGCGAGCATCGCAAGCCGACAGTGCAACGCGCAGCAGGTTCGCCGGGTTGACGTAGTACAGAAGAGCTTTGCTGGGCTTAACTATAAAAGGGACGGGTATGAACAAAGTGTATCCTGATGCGAAGTCGGCGCTGGCCGGCGTTGTTGCAGATGGCCAGACCATCGCCGTGGGCGGCTTCGGCCTGTGCGGCATTCCGGAAGCGCTGATCGAAGCGCTGCGCGACTCCGGCGCCAAGAACCTCACCGCGATTTCGAACAATGCCGGCGTGGACGGCTTCGGCCTGGGCCAGTTGCTGGAAACGCGCCAGATCAAGAAGATGATCTCGTCCTATGTCGGCGAAAACAAGGAATTCGCACGCCAGTTCCTGGCCGGCGAACTCGAACTCGAATTCACCCCGCAGGGCACGCTGGCCGAGAAGCTGCGCTGCGGCGGCGCGGGCATCCCGGCCTTTTTCACCAAGACCGGTTACGGCACCATCGTCGCCGACGGCAAGGAAACCCGCGAATTCGACGGCGAACACTATGTGATGGAGCGTGCGCTGGTGCCGGACGTCTCGCTGGTCAAAGCCTGGAAGGCCGACAAGGCCGGCAACCTGGTGTTCCGCAAGACCGCGCGCAACTTCAACCCGAACGTCGCCACCGCAGGCAAGGTCTGCATCGTGGAAGTCGAAGAGCTGGTCGAGATCGGCGAGATCGATCCGGACCAGGTGCACACCGCGAGCATCTTCGTGCACCGCATCGTCCACAACCCGACGCCGGAAAAGCGTATCGAGCAGCGCACCGTGCGCGCGAACTAAGACCCCCTTCGGAGACAGAACATGGCATGGACTCGTGATGAAATGGCCGCGCGCGCGGCGAAGGAACTGCAGGATGGTTTCTATGTGAACCTGGGCATTGGCCTGCCGACCCTGGTGGCGAACTACGTCCCCAAGGATATCGAAGTCTTCCTGCAGTCGGAGAACGGCCTGCTGGGCATCGGTCCCTTCCCGACGGAGGCCGAAGTGGACGCCGACCTGATCAACGCCGGCAAGCAGACCGTGACCGCACTGCCGGGTTCGGCTTACTTCAGCTCGGCCGATTCCTTCGGCATGATCCGTGGTGGCAAGATCAACCTGGCGATCCTGGGGGCGATGCAGGTGTCGGAACGCGGCGACCTGGCCAACTGGATGATCCCGGGCAAGATGGTCAAGGGCATGGGCGGCGCAATGGACCTGGTGGCCGGCGTCAAGCGCGTGGTCGTGGTGATGGAGCACGTCGCCACCGCCAAGGATGGATCGACCAGCCACAAGATTTTGCCGAAATGCGACTTGCCGCTGACCGGCGTGGGCGTTGTGGATCGCATCATCACCGACCTTGGTGTGCTGGACATTACCGACGCTGGCCTGAAGCTGGTGGAACTGGCGCCGGGCGTGACCAAGGAAGCCGTGCTGGCCGCCACCGGCTGCGAGCTGGACGTCTCGGCGGTTTAAGACACGAACGGGCGGCCTGCGCCGCCCGTGCAAACAAAACAGCCCCGCGAGCGTCCTCGCGGGGCTGTTTTGTTTTGGAGCCTTACTCTAGCGTCCAGACATATTGCACCTTGGTCCAGGCTTCCACCGGCTTGCCTTTGGTGGTCGCCGGCTTGAAGCTGCACTTGGCCAGTGCGCTATGCGTCGCTTCGTCGAGCGGCACATGGCCGGACGACTTGTCGATCTTGGCCTCCTTGACCTTGCCGTTTTTTGCGACCAGGAAGGCAAGGCTGACCGTGCCCGTGTGATTGAGCTTGATCGATTCGGCCGGGTATTGGGGCTTCGCGCACGAACGGAAGTTGGCGATGGCGGGCTGCTCGGCTTCGGCCAGTTTGGCTGGCGCCGCATGGGCGAACACCGCAGTGCACATCGCCGCCAGCCCGAGTACGGGAATGGCCGCCTTCCAGTTCAGTGCCTGCCCCAGCGTTTGCGATTCAGGGCGAATCAAGCGTTTGATGCGTGACATAAGATCTCCTCCGTTGGCCGCCTGGGCCAGGTGGTGGGTTGAGAACTGGAGTTTCTCCAGCTCGGAAAGGGCCAGGGCCAGGCGCCGCGGTTCGCCCAGTTGCCGTGCCGCGAAATCGTCGGCGACCTGTTCCCGTTCGACGCGGATGCGTCCCGAGATCCACCAGACCGCCGGGTGATAGAAGAGCAGGGTCTCGACCACGTTCTGGCCCAGGTTCACCAGGTAGTCGTGACGCTTGATATGGGCCATCTCGTGGGCCAGCAGGGCTTCGAGCAGGTGCGCCGGCATCCCGGATACCAGCGAGGCCGGTACCAGCACGACGGGCCGCCACCAGCCGGCCGTGACCGGGCTCCCAAGGCCTTCCACGATGCGCAGGCGAACCGCGCGGTCGATGCCGAAGCGCGCCGCCATGCGTTCGGCGCACGCCTGCCATGCAGGGTCATGGCGTTCGTGGGCAGCCGCGCGGCCGATCCACAGCAGTCCCAGCGCCATCCGCACGCTGAGGGCCAGGGCGCAGGCGGCCCAGGTGCCGACCACCCAGGCCAGCTGCTCGCCCAGGAACAGGCTCCAGCTGTCGTCGATCGGCGTGCCCGCCACCAGCCCCGCCGCGAACAGCACTGCCGCGTCGCCGCCGCCGCCGGCGCCGTTTACCAGGCGCAGCACCAGCTCGAGCGCAGGCCAGGCCAGGCACAGGGCGAGCCCAAGGCAGGCGACCAGGTAGCGCGATTCCGGCCGCGCATTGCGCATCAGCGCGAGGGCGACCGCCGTGGCGCAGCCGACCAGCGCGCCCTGCCACAGGAAGTGGACCAGGGTCCAGCCGATGCTGCCGATGATGTCGGCGGCGCTCATGGCTTGTCCCCAGGTTGGTCTTCGCGCAGCAGTTTTTCGATCTCGTCGCGTTCCTTCTTCGAAATGCCGCTCTTGAGCGCGGCCAGCACCAGCGCCTTGGCCGAGCCGGCGAAGGCGCGCTGCATCAGGTCTTGCAGCAAATTGGTCTGCATCGAGTCGCGGGCATGCACCGGCGCATAGACGTGCGAACGCTCGCTCTCGTCGCGCACCAGCAGGCCCTTGCCGTGCATGATCTGCATCAGGCGCAACACGGTGGCGTAGGTCACGTCCGGTTTGTGCTTCTGCATTTCCTGGTGCACCAGCTTGGCGGTGCCCGAACCCAGTGGCCAGAGCACCTGTAACAGCTCGAGCTCGGCGGGGGTGGGTTTGGGGGGTTCCGGTTTGCGGGGCATGAGCGTCCTCATATGTATAGTTGGATGAGGCCTAGAGTATTATGTCTAGACACCGGTGTCTACAGTTTTCGCGCGACCTGTGCGTGCTTTATGCTTGGCGAATATCGTGGAGGCCAGCTCCCCGGCTTCGTGTAGACAAGCTGTTCTATATGAAATATGCTCGGCGGTCGATTGGTCTTTAATGGAGGTCTTGTGGTTAACAAACCAGCCAGGCAGCGTGCCCATACCTGCCTCGTACTCGGGCTCGCCCTGGCATTGGGCGGTTGCCATATCGGCAGGGGCGTCGTCGCGATGGCGCAGTCGACATCGGCGTTCACCGCCTGCACGCCGGACCCGCGCATCGCGTGCGAGCCGGGATCGGAGGCGCTTGCCGCGCAAGTCGCGGCGCAGCTTCCCGCAGCGCTGGCCACGATCGAGAAAGCGCAATTCTCGCGCTTCGTGGCGCCGGTGCGCGTCCAGACCTATGCCAGCGCCGAAAGCTTCTCGCGCCACAGCAGTGCCGGCCCTGGGGCGGCCGGGGTGGTGATATTCGGAGTGGCGCACCTGTCGCCGGTGGCGCTGCGCCATCCGGACGGGGTAGGGAAGATCCTGGCCCACGAGATGTCGCACCTGCACCTGGCGCAGCTAACTAGGAACCTTGTCGATGGCGCGCCTGCCTGCCTGGTTCTCGGAAGGCCTGGCCACCTGGGCCTCAAGCGGAGGCGGGCGGGGTAATGCCCATGAACCCAATGTGCTGGTCGGGATCCGCCACGGGCGGCATTTCGAGCCGGCCGATGCCCAGTCCTTCTGGCGGCCTTATCTGGTGCTGCCGGAACGGATGGCGTTTTCGACCTATTACAGCCAGGCCAGGCTGTTCGTCGCTTTCATGCACGACCGCGACCCTGGCGCGTTCCGGCAGCTGCTGGCCAGCCTGGGACGCAGGGACAGCTTCGCCGGTGCTGTGCAAGCGGCCTACAACCGGCCGGTCGCAGCGCTGTGGCAGGAATTCCTGGCCAGCATAGGCTGACCGGGACGCAGGACGAAAAAAAACGCCGGGGGACACCAGGCGTTTTTCATTGCTGCGGGCGACTGCGTTCATGCAGCGGCGCGCACCGGTTCCAGGTTCTTGTCGTCGTCGCCGAGCGGCACGCGGCCATGCAGGACGGCGTCCATGCGTTCGACGTCGAGTTCCTTCTCCCATTTCGACACCACCACTGTCGCCACTCCGTTGCCCACGAAATTGGTCAGCGCCCGGCATTCGCTCATGAAGCGGTCGATGCCGAGGATGAGCGCCATGCCGGCCACCGGGATCGTCGGGACCACCGCCAGCGTTGCCGCCAGGGTGATGAAGCCGGCGCCGGTGATGCCCGATGCACCCTTCGAGGTCAGCATCGCCACCGTGAGGATGGTCAGCTGCTGCATCAGGGTCAGGTCCGTATTGGTGGCCTGGGCCACGAACAGGGCCGCCATCGTCATGTAGATATTGGTGCCGTCCAGGTTGAACGAGTAGCCGGTCGGGACCACCAGGCCGACCACCGGCTTGGAGCAGCCGAGGCGTTCGAGTTTGCGCATCAGGGCGGGCAGGGCGCTTTCCGACGAGCTGGTGCCGAGCACGATCAGCAGTTCTTCCTTGATGTAGGCGATGAATCGGAAGATCGAGAAGCCGGTGAACTTGGCGATGGCGCCGAGGACCACGACCACGAACAGGAAGCAGGTCAGGTAGAAGGAACCCATCAGCTTGGCCAGCGGCAGCAGCGAATCGAGGCCGTATTTGCCGATGGTGAAGGCCATGGCGCCGAAGGCGCCGATCGGGGCGGCCTTCATGACGATGTTCACCACGCCGAAGATGGCGTGCGAGAAGTCCTCGATCATCTTGGTCACCGGGCGGCCGCGCTCACCCATCATCGACAGCGAGAAGCCGAACAGCAGTGCGATCAGCAGCACCTGCAGGATGTCGCCCTTGGCGAAGGCATCCACGAAGGTGTTCGGGATGATGTTCATCACGAAGTCGGTCGTGGACTGGGACTTGGCCTTGTCGGTGTACTGGGCGATCGACGAGGCGTCGAGGTGGGCGGCATCGACATTGAAGCCGGCGCCCGGCTTGACGACGTTGGCGACCACCAGGCCGATGGCCAGGGCGATGGTCGAGACCACCTCGAAGTAGAGCAGGGCCTTGCCGCCGACGCGGCCAATCTTCTTCATGTCCTGCATGCCGGCGATACCGGCGACGACGGTACAGAAGATCACCGGGGCGATGATCATCTTGATCAGTTTGATGAAACCGTCTCCCAGAGGCTTCATCTTGGTGCCGAGTTCAGGGTAGAACACCCCGAGCAATACGCCCATGGCGATCGCGAACAGCACCTGGACATACAGGATTTTGTAGAAAGGCTTTTTCATGGCAACTCTTCTGAGAGAAGTTCGAGAGCTGCCATCTTCACGGATTCGGCCTGCGCCTTCTATTGTGGATATCCGCAGGGCTTATATCAGATATTTACGCCACGGTAAAAAACCGCTGCGGCTCAGGGACGGCGGAAAACCTCGCCGCCTTTCATGACGAAGCCCACCTTGCCGGCCGCCGCGATATCCAGCGTCGGGTCGCCGTCGACCGCCACCACGTCGGCCAGAAAGCCCGCCTTGAGCTGCCCCAGCTCGGTCGATTTGCCAAGGATCGCGGCGGCCACCGTGGTCGCCGCGCGCATCGCTTCCAGCGGCGACATCCCCAGCTTGACCATCCATGCCAGTTCGCGCGCATTGGTCCCGTGCGCGAATACCCCAACGTCGCTGCCGTTGCCGATGACGACGCCGACCTTGCGCGCCAGCTGGAAGGCTCGCTGCGCCTGCTGCATCGCCGGGGTCGGCGTGCCGCCGCGGACATGCTTCTGGAAGTATTCGCCCGTGGCTTCCGGCGCGGTGAGCGTCGGGATGTAGGCGGCGCCGCGTTCCTTCATCAGCCGGAAGGTGGCTTCCGACGCGCCATAGCCGTGCTCGATGGTGTCGGCGCCGGCCAGCACCGCCATGCGGATCGCGTCGTCGCTGCTCGCGTGCACGGCGACCTTGCGGCCGGTGACGTGGGTGGCGGCGACCATGGCCTTCATTTCTTCCATGGTGAAGGTCGGGCGCGCGGTGCCGTCGATGCCGGTGCGGTAGTCGGCGTAGATCTTGATCCAGTCGGCGCCGCGTGCGGACTGCTCGCGCACGGCTTTTGTCACCTCGTCGATGCCGGTCGCGGGTTGGGCGCCGTAGGGCAGTTCCATGTCGGGACGGTAGCTGCGTTCGGCCGGGCCATAGCTGTAGCTGGCGACGATGGCTTTGGTGGCGACAAGCAGGCGCGGGCCGGGCGCCACGCCTTCGTCGATGGCGCGCTTGATGCCGACGTCGGCGTAGTCCGCGCCTTCGGTGCCGAGGTCGCGCAGGGTGGTGAAGCCGGCCTGCAGGGTGCTTGCTGCGTGTTTCGCCGCCAGCATGATGCGGTAGGCGGCGGGTTCCTTGATCACCTGGTCGTCCCAGGTGGTTTCGTTATAGGGGTGGAGCAGGATGTGCGAGTGCAGGTCGATCAGGCCGGGTGCCAGGGTCTTGCCGGGGAGGTCGATGCGCTCGGCGTCGGGCGGGACCACGATTTTGTCAGAAGGGCCGACGGCGTCGATGCGGCCTTTCGAGACCAGCACCGCCCAGCCGGTTTTCGGTGGGCCGTCGCCGGTCCAGACGCGGTCGGCGGTGAGGAGGATGGGGCGGGGAGTGGCGGCGTGCGCGGTCGCAGCGGCCAGGATAAAAGCCGTTACCGCAAGTGTTCGTGACAGTGATCGCATGGTTTTCGTAGGGTGGGCGGCTCGTAACCTGGGCCATTGGCCCAGTCTACCCCACGCGGTGATAGTAGTGGGATGAACAGCCTCACGGTCTGCAGCACCGTGATTTGAACGCGCGGGCGGGAGTGATTCAGGCCAGTGGCCTGAATCACAAGCCGCCCACCCGACGGTTTCTATTGCGCCGCCCAGCCCCCATCCATATTCCACGCCACACCCCGCACCTGGTCACCCGCCGGGCTGCAGAAGAACACTGCCAGTGCGCCCAGCTCATCCGGCGTCACGAACTCGCCCGACGGCTGCTTCTCCGCCAGCAGCGCCTTGCGCGCGGCGTCGTTGGACAGGCCTTCGCGGGCGGCGCGGTCGTCGACCTGCTTCTGCACCAGCGGCGTCAGCACCCAGCCCGGACAGATCGCATTGCAGGTGATGCCCGTGTGCGCGTTCTCGAGCGCGGTCACCTTGGTGAAGCCCACCAGGCCGTGCTTGGCCGCGACATAGGCCGATTTGCCGCTCGATCCAACCAGCCCGTGCACCGAGGCCAGGTTGATGATGCGGCCCCAGTTCCTGGCCTTCATGCCCGGCAGCGCGAAGCGCGTGGTGTGGAAGGCCGAGGTCAGGTTGATCGCGAGGATGGCGTCCCATTTCTCGGGCGGGAAGTCTTCCACGGTCGCCACGTGCTGGATGCCGGCATTGTTGACCAGGATGTCGACGCCGCCGAATTTATCCGTCGCGAACTTCATCATCGCTTCGATCTCGGCCGGCTTGGACATGTCGGCATTGTGGTAGGCAGTCTGGACGCCGAATTCGGTGCCGGCGTCGGTATACAGCTTCTCGATCTGCTGGGCGTCGCCGAAGCCGTTGAACACGATATTCGCGCCCTGTTCTGCCAGCGAACGGGCGATGCCCAGGCCGATGCCCGAGGTCGAACCGGTGACGAGGGCCGTTTTCCCACTTAACATACTCGATTTCATTGCATCCTCAAGGTGAAGGTGATCGGGTTGCTTCTACAGAATTGGTAGAATTCTAATCGCAACGCCAAGTAAAATGATGCATTGCGATGAAGTGACCGACAATATTGCCATGACGGAGCAGGGGATGACCGAAGCCAGATTAAGAAGCGTGCAGTGCAGCTCCCCCGCCGGCCTGCACCGGATGGCCTACAAGGAATGGGGCGACCCGGCTAACCCGAAGGTGCTGGTCTGCGTGCACGGCGTCACCCGCGTGGCCGACGACTTCGACCACCTGGCGCGCGCGCTGTGCGGCGAATACCGCGTGGTCTGCCCCGACGTGGTCGGCCGAGGCCGCTCGGGACGGCTGCGCAACCCGGACTTCTATACGGTGCCGCAATACGTCGCCGACATGGTCACGCTGGTGGCGCGCGTGAGCGCCACCGGTGACGAGGCGGGCGTGCACTGGTTCGGCACCTCGATGGGCGGCCTGATCGGCATGGTGCTGGCCTCGCTCGAGGACAGCCCGGTCCGCAAGCTGGTCGTCAACGATATCGGCCCGGTGCTCGACCAGGGCGCGGTGCAGCGCATCGGCGAATACATCGGGCAGGACATCCGCTTCCCGGATTTCGACGCCGGTGCGGCCTATGTGCGCACGGTGTCGACGTCCTTCGGCCCGCATACCGACGAGGAGTGGTTCAAGCTCGCCAACGACGTGCTGCGCCAGGACAGCGATGGCCAGTGGGTCCGCCACTACGACCTGGGCCTGGCCCAGCCCTTCCGCGCCATCACGCCCGAACGCGCGGCGGTCGACGAGTCCCTGCTGTGGGCGGCCTGGGATGCGATTCGCTGCCCGACCCTGCTGGTGCGCGGCGAATTGTCCGACCTGCTGTCGCGCCAGACCGCGCTGGAGATGTGCGCACGCGGCCCGAAGGCAAGGCTGGTCGAGATCCCGGGTGTCGGCCATGCGCCGACTTTCGTGCAGGCCGGGCAGATCGCCATCGCACGCGAATTTTTATTGGGCTGAACAAGCCCCGTTTTTAGAAAAGAAGAAAGCAACCATGGAAATCCAACGTCTCCACGTGGGCAAGCGCCTGTCCGAAACCGCCATCCACAATGGCACCGTCTACCTGGCCGGCCAGATCGCCGAAGACACCACCCAGGACATCGACGGCCAGATGCGCGAAGTCCTTGGCCACGTCGACCGCCTGCTGTCCGAAGCCGGCAGCGACAAGTCCTGCATCCTCACCTGCCAGATCTTCATCTCCGATATGGCCGACTTCCCCGGCATGAACGCGGTCTGGGACGAATGGGTCGCCCAGGGCCACACTCCGCCGCGCGCCACCGTGGAAGCAAAGCTCGCCAACCCCGCATGCCTCGTGGAAGTCTGCGTCACGGCCGCGCTGCGCTGAGCTGATGGTATCGACCGCTCTGCTTGTCGACGCCACCACGGGGATCGTCCAGGGACTGAGCCTTGACGACTGCGCACGCGTGCAGGCCGCGCTCGATTACGCCAGCATCGCCTATGGCGAGCGCACGGCGACATCAGGCCAGGATGCGCTCGAATTTTCGCTCGGCGTGGCCGGCACGCTGGCCTACCTGAGCACCGATGCCGAGACCCGCATCGCCGGCCTGCTGTTCGAGCTGGCGATGGTGGATCCGGCGGTAGCCGGCTCGCTTGAGGAACGCTTCGGCAAAGAAGTATCCGACCTGGTGCAGGGCGTCTACCAGCTGGTCAAGCTGCGCGACCTCACGGCCGGCAAGGAGCAGGTCGGCAGCGGAAAAAACGCCGCCCAGCAGGCCGCGGCGCAAGTCGAAACGCTGCGCAAGATGCTGCTGGCGATGGCCTCGGACATGCGCGTGGTGCTGATTCGCCTGGCCTCCTGCGCGGCCGGCTTGCGCTATTTCGCCGAGCAGAAGCGCTTCGACGAAGTCACCCGCGCCTATGGACGCGAGGTGCTCGACTTCTACGCGCCGCTGGCCAACCGCCTCGGTATCTGGCAGCTCAAGTGGGAACTCGAAGACCTGTCCTTCCGCTTCATCGAGCCCGAGACCTACAAGCGCATCGCCAAGATGCTGGAAGAAAAGCGCATGCAGCGCGAAGGCTTCGTCGAGTCGTCGATCGCGCGCCTGCAGGGGGAGCTGGAGGCAGCAGGCATCAAGGCCGAGGTGTCGGGACGGCCGAAGCACATCTACAGCATTTATAACAAGATGCGCGGCAAGGAGCTCGATTTCTCGTCGCTGTACGACGTGCGCGCCTTCCGCGTGATCGTGCCGGACGTGAAGACCTGCTACACGGTGCTGGGCATCGTGCACAACATCTGGACCCCGATCCCGAAGGAGTTCGACGACTATATCTCGCGACCCAAGCCGAACGGCTACCAGTCGCTGCACACGGTCGTCAACGCCGAGGACGGGCGCCCGCTGGAAGTGCAGATCCGCACCCAGGAGATGCACAACTTCGCCGAATACGGTATCGCTGCCCACTGGCGCTACAAGGAAGAGGGCGGGTCCAACTTCAAGAGCCAGAAGTACGACGAGAAGATCGCCTGGCTGCGCCAGCTGCTAGCCTGGAAAACCGACGTGGCCGACGTCGTCGCCGGCCAGGAAGACCAGCAGAAGGAATGGGTCGAGAAGCTCAAGGCGGCCGCGCTGGACGACCGCATTTTTGTCTTGACGCCGCAGGCGCGCGTGATCGAGCTGCCGGTGGGCGCGACCCCGATCGACTTCGCCTACCACCTGCACAGCGAGGTGGGCCACCGCTGCCGCGGCGCCAAGATCGACGGCGTCATGGTGCCCCTGAATACCCCGCTGCGCAACGGCCAGACCTGCGAGGTCATCACCGCCAAGGGCGCCAGCGGCAACCAGGGGCCGTCGCGCGACTGGCTCAGTCCTGGCTATACGGTCAGCAGCCGCACGCGTTCCAAGATCCGCGCCTGGTTCCACGCGATGGACCAGGCCGAGACGCTGGCGCAGGGACGGGCGCTGGTCGAAAAGTCCTTGCAGCGCGAAGGCAAGACCGCGGTCAACCTGGAAGCGCTGGCGCACAAGCTGGGCTTCGCCAAGGTGGACGAGCTGTTCATCCAGGTCGGCAAGGAAAAATTCAGCCTGCGCCATGTAGAGGCGGCCTTGCACGACGAAGTTGCGGCGCCACCCCCGGTTGATGAGGCCGTGGTCAACAAGAGCCTGTCGTCGAGCGTGGAAAAGGGCGCTAAATCCGGCGTGCTGGTGGTCGGCACCGAGGGCCTGATGACGATGCTGGCCAAGTGCTGCAAGCCGGCTCCGCCCGACCCGATCGTCGGCTTCGTCACGCGCGGCAAGGGCGTCTCGATCCACCGCCTGAGCTGCAAGAACTTCGCCGAGATGCGCGCCAAGGCGCCCGAGCGCGTGATCCAGACCGCCTGGGGATCGGCCGGGTCGGAAACGGTGTACCCGGTCGACCTGTTCATCCTCGCAAACGACCGCCAGGGACTGCTGCGCGATATCTCCGAGGTGTTCTCGCGCGAGAAGATCAACGTCACCGGCGTCGCATCGCAAAGCGCCAGGGGGCAAGCGCGCATGGTGTTCACGGCCGAGATCGGCTCGACGGCGCAGCTGCAGAAGGCGCTGGCAGCGATCGGGGAGGTGGGTGGGGTGATGGAGGCGAGGCGGCAGTAATTGGTTTCTCGGTTTGCGGGCAAACTTGGGGCGCACAATGCCAGTGGCATCGTGCGCGCCTTCGCCGGGGCGACGGTTTTTAGGTGAGTGGCCGGAATACTTTCAATTCCCCCTACCCTAAAGACCGTCATCCCGGCGAAGGAAGGGATCCAATTTGGCACCGCAGCCAACAAAGTATCAATTTGATACAAAAATCCGATGCACTCACCCAAATCTGTATCATATTGACATCATGCGCCGAACCCTCAACCTCTACGCCAGACCAAGCCTGTGGGGCCTTGCCTTCGCACGCTACCTGCGCAGCTGGTGGTACATGGTGCACCTGGGCGCGATCGCCATCGTCATGGCGCTCTCGCCCTCGACCTACAACCGCGAGAACCGGCTGGCGGCCGCGCGCCACATCTACGCCAGCACCTGGCAGGTGCTGCCCTGGTTCGGGCTGGCATCAAGCCTCATCAGCCTGGTCATCATCCGCATCGTGCTGGTCACGGCCAAGAGCTATGGCCTGTCGCATTTCGCACTCGAGATGGTGGTGCGGGTGCTGGTGCTGGAACTGATCCCGCTGGCCGCCGCGCTGTTCGTGGCCCTGCGCGCCAGCATGGCTTTCGATGCCTCGGCGCTGGGCCTGGCGCGCGCCGGCATGTCGCCGCAAGCCGCCAACGACGAAGCGCTGCGCCGCATGCGGCGCGACATGGTGCCGCAGTTGCTTGCCAACGCCGTGGCGGTACTGAGCCTGGCCATGGTCACCAGTACCGTCGTGCTGGTGCTGGCCTACCTGAACGTGTATGGCCTGTCGCCCTGGGGCGTGGGCGACTACACCCGCACGGTCGGCCGCGTGTTCGCTCCGGCGATCACGGTCGGCTTCGTGCTCAAGACCGTGCTGTTCGGCCTGGCCGTGGCCCTGATCCCGACGGCCGCCATCCTCGAACTGCAGCGCTATCCGCGCAACGTCGCCTTCACCGTGCAGCCGGGCGCGCTGCGCCTGCTGTTCGTGCTGCTGGTGATCGAAGCGGCTTCGCTCGCGCTGAAATACATGTAAACAAGAGACGACCCAGATGACCGAACCCCTGCCGGACGAACCAAAGCACGTTGAACTCAAGGCCATGATCCTGCTGGCGGCGGTCGGCATCCTGATCGCAGCCTTCATCGGCTATGTGATGCATGCACGCGGCGTGTTCGAGCCTACGCAGCGGCTGGTGCTCGAGACCGACGATTCGTCCGGCGTCATCCCCGGCATGGACATGACTTTCGCCGGGTTCCCGATCGGGCGCGTCAACCAGGTCGAGCTGGCGCCGGACGGCAAGGTGCGCATCTTGGTCGACGTCACCAGCAAGGACGCCAAGTGGCTGCGGGTCTCCAGCGTGTTCACGCTCGAGAGCAGCATTGTCGGCGAGACCCGGCTGCGCGCCTTCACCGGCCTGCTGAACGACCCGCGGCTGCCCCCGGGCGCCACCCGTTCGGTGCTGCGCGGCGACGCCACCGCCGAGATCCCGCGCATCGTCGCAACGGCACGCGCGCTGCTGGAAAACCTCGAGGCCATGACGGCAACCGACTCCGACATCAACGCCAGCCTCGCCAATATCAACAGCGTGACCGGCAGGATGTCCGGTCCCGGCGGGGTGCTGGGCGGCGTGTTGGGCGGCGACGCCGAGGCGCGCAAGCTGCGCGAGGCGCTCGACCGCATCAACGGGCTGCTGGACAAGACCGACCGCCGGGTCTACGGCAAGGACGGCGTCATGAACGACGCCCAGGTGTCGCTCCGGCAGCTGCACGTGGTGCTTTCTGACGCCAGCACCACGCTCAAAAAGGTCGACGCCGTGCTGGTCGAGGCCCAGGCCGTCGGCGCCAATGCGCGCGTGGCGACCGAAGACCTGGGTGCGCTACGCGGCGAAGTCGACGCCAGCCTGCGCAAGGTGAACCGCCTGGTCGACGAGATCAACCGCAAGTGGCCCTTCGCCCGCAGTAACCAGGAGATCAAGCTGCCATGAGAATGTTCGCTTTTCTTGCCGTAGCCTTTCTTGCCGGCTGCGCCAGCAAGCCGCTGCCGCCCGACTGGCAAGGCGACGCCAAAGGTTTACTCGATGCTTCGGTCGACGATTACCTGAAAGGCAACACGGCTGCCGCGCGGTCCGAATTCCGTGACGCGCGGCGCGCCACGACCAGCACCGGCCGCCCGGACTATGTCGCGCAGGTCGAGCTGGTGCGCTGCGCGGCGCAGGTGGCCAGCCTCGATTTCGACGACTGCCCGGGTTACTTGGCGCTGGCGCTCGAGGCGACACCGGCCCAGCGCGCGTATGCCGATTACCTGTATGGCCGCTGGCAGGGACTGGACGCGGCGCTACTGCCCGAGCAGCACCGGCCCGTGCTTGCGACAGGACAGGTCGCGAACCTGGCCGATCCACTCGCGCGCCTGGTCGCGGCCGGCGCAAGCTTCAAGGCCGGCCGCATGACGCCGGAAGGGATCGCGCTCGTCATCGACACCGCATCGAACCAGGGCTGGCGCCGTCCGCTGCTGGCATGGCTGGGTGTGCAGGTCCAGCGTGCGGAAGCCGCCGGAAACACGCCGGAAGTCCTGCGTATTCGCAGGCGAATCGCCCTGGTGTCCGGAGAGGATTAGGTTTATGCCAAGGCATACACAGTAGCCTTGGCGTGCGGATAGAAAGCCTTACGCTAATGCAAACTTAATTCTTGCATTAACTCCATTTTTTCAATGAGCGCTGTTCCCAGCGCTCATTTTTTTTTGAGAAATTTTCCCCAGTCGCATTGACAAGTTTTATGAACTCAGCAATATGCCCCTAGCCTGGTTTTTCATAGGAAGAACTTCCCGACTCCCGGCTCATAAAATTTGACTCCTTTTTAACTTAATTCGGTTGGGATATATCGCAACAGAAATTATTTTCTTTATGTTCGGAACTAATGAAGTTGGGCAAGCCTCAGACGTTGCTCTTGTTCATGTAACGTAAGGAAATAGTAGTGATCATCTCAAAACCATTCCAAACGCAAGCAAATCGATTCCACCTGAAGTCGAAAATTGTTTTCTTTTCCCCTGTTTTCGCCGTTCTCGCCGCTTGCGGCGGCACCAGCGATCCATCCATGTCCGGCTCGGCTGCAGATCAAACCGCTGCCGAAGTCGAAGTGGTGGCGGTCCGGCCTCAAAACTATGTGCCCGACAGTGTCACTCCGGTTGCCAGCGATCTCGCTCCTGAAGCCGCCGCTGCCGGCGAGGGCGCCGCACCCGCTGACGGCCAACCGAGCCGCAGCCTGGCAACGGTAACTACTTCCACTGCGTCCTGGGTACAGTGCGCAACCGAATACGGCAGCTGTGCGTTCACCGGCACCCGTGACGTACGTTATGGCACGGCCACCAAGTTTGTGGTGAAGAGCCTGACTGGGCCAGTAGCCTGTACGAATGCGGTGTTCGGCGATCCGGCCCCCGGCTATGCGAAGACCTGCAGCCTGTGGACCAGCACGCCCATTGCACCAGCACCAGCACCAGCACCGGGTACGGCACCAGCACCAGCACCGGCGCCAGCACCGGCACCGGCGCCAGCGCCAGCACCGGCTCCAGGCACGCGTGATCCGCTGAAGCAGCCATTCGCCAGCAACAGCATCTGGAACATGCCGATCGGTAGCGGCGCGGTCTATGTGCCAGCGAATATCTCGCCTAACCCAGGCGGCAATATCTGGGCGAAAATGCCAGGGGTCGATCCAGAGAAGATCATTCTCAAGCCGACTGCACCGCTCGTGAATATCAACCTGAGCAACGCGGCCTGGTCCGGTTCGAACCGTTGCGGCGCGACGGGTGGCCTGCTGATGCAAGTGCCGATGCCTAGCACCTATGTGGTGCCGCACAGCACCATGAACAGCTCGGCGACCTTCCTGCTGCCGGATCGCCGTACCATCGTCCAGACCCAGCCGCTGGCACGTTGTACCGCAGGTGGCTCAGCTACGTCGATGGCGAAGTTCTCCAACGTCGACCTGTATGGTACCGGTATCACCGGCGCCCACGGCGGTTCAGGCCTGTCGGCCATCGGCGGCAGTCTCCGTCTCGGCGAGCTGCGTCCAGGTTCGACGACCGGCCCACGCCATGCGCTCAAGATCAACGTGTATGCCAAGGAAGTGCTGTTCAAGTGCACGACCCGCGCAGCTTGCTCGCGTTGGCCTGCAGTGACGTCGGATAGCTATGCGGTGGGCCATTACGGTACCGCCAACGGCAATAGCAACTCGGCGATGAAGATGGGTGCGCTGCTGGCCCTCCCGGCTTCCACCTCGATCGCATCGCTGGGCCTGGAAACCGCACCTGCCAAGCAGCTTGCCTGGACCTTGCAGAACTACGGCGCCTATATTGTCGACGACACGTATGCACCTGGTTTCGACTTCAATGCCGAAGAAGGTCCGGATGGCTCGAAGCGCAACGAGTTCAAGGCGGACTGGGGTTTCGACCTGGAGCAGAAAGTGCAAGCCAACACTCCTTGGGTCCGTGACATCCAGCGCCTGGCAAAGGCACTGCATGTCGTGAACAACAACTCGGCCACCAGCATTGGCGGCGGCGGTACTCCTCGCCAGGCTCTGGCACCGGCAATCGCACCATAACACCGGTGCACTAGCTAAAACAGCGCTGTCCTTCGGGACAGCGCTGTTCTTCGTTAACCGCAGTGCCGGCCTGGGTTGCTAGCCGGCTGCTACGGTCAGGAGCCTGTAGAATCCGCTGGTGCGCGCAGCGCCCACGGCAAGGTATTGTGTATCGTCGTCGCCGCCAGCGCAGCCTGCCCGGTCGCCACCGCGATCTGGTTCAACCCGCGCGTGACGTCGCCGATGGCGAACAAGCCCGGCACGGTAGTGCGGCAATGATCGTCCACCATCAGCTTGCGGCATTCCACCGTCTCGGCGCCCAGCTCGCTGGCCAGGTCGGAGCGCGCGTTCTCGCCCAGCATCGGGTAGAACACGTCGCAGGGATAGTCCTCGCCATCTTTCGTATGCAGGATGGGCTTCATGTCCTCGCTCATCGTCACGCCGGCCAGCGGCGAGGTGATGTGGCGGACATTTGCGGCCGCGAGCTGCTGCCTTTCCTCGTCGTTCAGGGCCGATTCGGCGGTGCGTTCGAACAGCAGCACGTCGGCGCTGAAGGTGCGCATGAACAGGGCGTGGCCGACCGGGTTGACCTCGGAGGTGACCACGCCGATGCGCTTGTCGATCACGTCCCAGCCGTCGCACACCGGGCACAAGCGCACTGCGCCGCTGCGCACCGCGTCGTCCCAGCGTTCGACCGGCATGCCGGCGTCGGCTACGCCGGTGGCCAGCAGCACGGTCAGGGCGCGCAGCTCGCAGGGCTCGTCCCCCTCGGCCGCCGCGTACGAGGCAACGAAATGGCCGTCTTCCAGACGCAGGCTGAGGATCTCGCCCGGCATCACGCTGCCGCCGTAATTGGCCAGCTGGGTGCGCAGGTTCCCGAGCAGCTCCATGCCGTTGATCCCGCCTGGGAATCCGGGGTAGTTGTGCGAAACGGGGATCCACGAGAGTCGGCTGTTGCCCTTGTCGACCAGGGCAACGTGGCGCGTGAAGCGGCGCAGGTAGATGGCGGCCGTGAGCCCGGCCGGGCCGCCGCCTATGATGAGGGTATCGAATACAGTACGGTCGCAGTCCATCCGGCGATTATGCTGAGGCTACCGCTTGAGGGCTATCGGCGCTCCAGCCAGCTGCGGGTAAGAGGGCGCTTACAGCGACTTGCCGCCCGCCGCTTCCGGCTGCAGGGTCACGTGGTCGATGCCATGCTGCGCGCGCAGCATGGCGCGCACCGCGTCGAGCACCGCCGGCCACTGGTCGAGGCTGGCAATCTCCAGGTGGCCGATCAGGGCAGGGTGGCCCGGCGACATGTCCCAGACATGAAGGTCGTGCACGTCGAGCACGCCTTCCACGCGCTTGAGGCTGGCGCCGACTTCGAGGTAGTCGATCCCGCCGGGGACGCCCTCCATCAGGAAGTGGTAGGACTCGCGCAGGATGCCGCTGGTCGAGCGCAGGATCAGCAGCGCCACGAAGAGCGACAGGATAGGGTCGATTCGCACCCAGGCAGGAAAGAAATAGATGACTGCGCCGGCTGCGATCGCCGCCAGCGAGCCGAGCAGGTCGCCCATCACGTTGACCAGGGCCGCGCGGGTATTGATGCTCTGGTTGTCGCGCGACAGCACCCAGGCCACCAGCAGGTTGATGCAGGCGCCGATGCCGGCCACCACCAGCACTACGCCGCCCTGCACCTGCTCGGGGTGCAGCAGCCGCTCCACCGCCTGCCACCCGATCCAGGCGACCAGGGCCAGCATGGCGAGGCTGTTCACAAAAGCCGCCAGCGCCTCGGCGCGCACGAAGCCGAAGGAGTGGCGCGCGGAAGGCGGGCGCCGTGCGATGGCCTGGGCCAGCAGGGCCAGGCCGAGGGCGGCGGCGTCCGTCACCATGTGGCCGGCGTCGGCGATCAGGGCCAGCGAGTTGGAGATGAAGCCGGTCACCACTTCGATCACGGCGAACAGCAGCGTCATGCCGAGCGCCACCGCCAGCGTGGCCTGGCTGCGCCCCTCGATCGTATGGGCGTGGCGCGCGTCGCCATCGAGGTGGGCGTGCAGGTGGGCGGAAGAGCGTTCGGCGGGCTGGGCAGGCATCGTATGAATGGCGTCTTGTTATGCTCGAAAGTGTAAAGCAAAGGCCTGTGGCGGGGCAGGCAGGCGCGCAAGGAAACTTTTTCCGTGACAAGCCTTGCAGAACGAGGGGGCGCTCCTTATAATGCAGGGATTGGGCGGTTAGTTCAGCTGGTTAGAATACTTGGTCGACATCCAAGGGGTCGCAGATTCGAATTCTGCACCGCCCACCAGAACACAGGATTTCTCGATTCTATCGAGCGTCCATAAGTAAGAGCGAGAAAGGCACCGACGGTTATGACACCGCGAACTACGACCTGGTTGTGGGGGAATCGCTAGGCGCGAAGGGGTGTTCTTTTGCTCGACACAACGAAGAAAACGCGGCTAGTGCCGCGTTTTTTTTCGTCTCAATATTTTCAGCTTTTAAGATATTCCACCTTACCGGCGCCCAGCGCCTCGATTGGAGAACAGCATGCTTAACGTTCGACTTCCAGATGGCTCCAGCCGTCAGTTCGACGGTCCCGTCACGGTCGCCCAGGTGGCGTCCAGCATCGCCACCAGCCTCGGCAAGGCCGCGCTCGCCGGCAAGGTCAATGGCAAGGTGGTCGACACCTCGTTCCTGATCGAAGAAGACGCCGAGCTGGCGATCGTCACCGACAAGGATCCGGAAGGCCTGGACGTGATCCGCCACTCGACCGCCCACCTGCTGGCGCACGCCGTCAAGGAGCTGTTCCCGGAGGCGCAGGTCACCATCGGCCCGGTCATCGAAAACGGTTTTTATTACGACTTCTCGTACAAGCGCCCGTTCACCCCGGACGACCTGGCCAAGATCGAAAAGAAGATGGTCGAGCTGGCCAAGAAGGACGAGCCGGTCACCCGCAAGGTGCTGCCGCGCGACGAAGCCGTGGCCTATTTCAAGTCGATCGGCGAAGAGTACAAGGCCGAGATCATCTCCTCGATCCCGGCCAATGAGGACGTCTCGCTGTATTCGGAAGGCAGCTTCACCGACCTGTGCCGCGGCCCGCACGTGCCGTCCTCGGGCAAGCTGAAAGTGTTCAAGCTGATGAAACTGGCCGGCGCCTACTGGCGCGGCGACTCCAAGAACGAGATGCTGCAGCGCGTCTACGGCACCGCCTGGGCCAGGAAGGAAGACCAGGAGCAGTACCTGCACATGCTGGAAGAAGCCGAAAAACGCGATCATCGTAAATTAGGTAAAGCTCTGGATTTGTTCCACTTCCAGGAAGAAGCCCCGGGCCTGATCTTCTGGCACCCGAAGGGCTGGACCGTCTGGCAGCAGGTGGAGCAGTACATGCGCCATAAATACCAGGTCAACGGCTACGACGAAGTAAAAGCGCCGCAGATCCTGGACGTGACCTTGTGGCAGAAGACCGGCCACTGGGACAACTATCGCGAGAACATGTTCACGACCGAGTCGGAAAACCGCTCGTACGCACTCAAGCCGATGAACTGTCCGGGCCACGTGCAGATCTATAACTCGGGCATGAAGAGTTATCGCGACCTGCCGCTGCGCTACGGCGAGTTCGGCCAGTGCCACCGCAACGAGTCCTCGGGCGCGCTGCACGGCATCATGCGCGTGCGCGGCTTCACCCAGGACGACGGCCACGTGTTCTGCACCGAAGAACAGATCGAGGCGGAAGTCACCGCCTTCCACGCCCAGGCGATGGAAGTGTATGACGACTTCGGCTTTACCAACATCGACGTCAAGCTGGCGCTGCGTCCGGAAAGCCGCATCGGCACCGACGAAGTGTGGGACGAAGCCGAAGAAGCGCTGCGTTCGGCGCTGCGCGCCTGCGGCGTGGAATGGACCGAGCTGCCGGGCGAGGGCGCCTTCTATGGCCCGAAGATCGAATACCACCTGAAGGACAGCCTGGGGCGTCCGTGGCAGGTCGGCACGATGCAGGTCGACTTCTCGATGCCGGGCCGCTTGGGCGCGGAATATGTCGCCGAAGACAACACCCGCAAGGTGCCGGTCATGCTGCACCGTGCGATCGTCGGCTCGATGGAGCGTTTCATCGGCATCCTGATCGAAAACTACGCCGGCGCGCTGCCGCTGTGGCTGGCGCCGGTCCAGGTGGCGGTGCTGAACATCTCGGATGCGCAGGCGGATTATGTGAAGGAAGTAGCGGCGAAGCTGAAGAAAGCCGGCCTGCGCGTTCACGCTGATTTGCGGAACGAGAAAATTACTTATAAAATACGTGAGCATTCCGTGCAAAAGTTGCCATATATTCTAGTTATTGGCGACAAAGAACGGGAAGCCAACACTGTGGCCGTGCGTGCCCGCGGCAATGTCGACCTGGGCGTGATGCCTGTCGACGAGCTCGTGGAGCGTCTGGTGAGCGAAGTCGCCGCCAAGACGAAATAATCTCCGGCCTACTCAAATACTTTCAAAGGAAACAACATAGCTACTGACAAGCAGAATCGCATCAACGGCGAAATCACCCATCCCGAAATGCGCCTTAACGGTGTAGAGAACGAACCACTGGGCATCGTCAGCCTGGCGGACGCGTTCCGCATGGCCGAAGAACTGAACGTCGACCTGGTCGAAATCGCGCCAACCGCGGTGCCGCCGGTCTGCCGCCTGATGGACTACGGCAAGTTCAAGTACTCCGAGCAGAAGAAGGCGCACGAAGCGAAGCTGAAGCAGAAGATCATCCAGGTCAAGGAAGTCAAGTTCCGTCCGGGTACCGATGAAGGCGACTACAGCATCAAGCTGCGCAACCTCATCAAGTTCCTGGAAGAGGGCGACAAGACCAAGATCACGCTGCGCTTCCGTGGCCGCGAAATGGCGCACCAGGACATTGGTATGCGCATGCTCGAGCGCCTGCGCGGCGACCTGGAGGAAGTCGGCCAGGTCGAGCAGTTCCCGAAGCTCGAGGGACGCCAGATGATCATGATCGTCGCACCGAAGAAGAAGAAGTAATTCTTCGAGGATCGATTGCCGGGCCGGGCCCGGGTGCCAGCGTAAGCTGCATCCGGCCCGGCCCGTGTGCGTTCGTGGGAGGGGCGCCGACTTCGCTGCTTGTGGCCTGCTTCTTCAATGCGTCGTACCGGCGAAGGCCGGTACCCAAGTTCGCTGCGTGGCACTGCCATCACCGTTGGCCCGCTCCACCGGCACGTCGTTCGCGCGCAGGCGGAACCCAGGTTGGCGCGCTCCTCCGGAATGTCGTTCCCGCCAGGTTCGCTGCGTACCACTCGTGTTCTCCCTGCTCACACGAGTTGGGTCCCGGCCTTCGCCGGGGCGACGGTGCGTAGGGGAGTGGCAGGGGGAGCGTTGGCAAGCTGCACAGCCCCATCAAAACCCCATCCCCGCCACAACAATTCCCCGACGACCTGTGCTATCATCTGCGGTTCCTGTTTTTCGAAACAGGTTGTAGCCGGGCCGCGAGATAGTGGTTCGACTGCAAGACAAGCGAAAGTAGGCATCCAAGAGCAGCATCGCTGCCACCTGCAATCCTGTCCCATATGAGGCTGTCCCTAGTACGGACAGATGACTATGCCAAAAATGAAAACCAAAAGCAGCGCGAAGAAGCGTTTCCGCGTGCGTCCAGGTGGTACCATCAAATCGGGTATGGCGTTCAAGCGTCACATCCTGACCAAGAAGACCACCAAGACCAAGCGTCAGCTGCGTGGCACCCGCAACATCAATGCGTCGGACGTGACCAGCGTTCTCCGCATGATGCCGTCTGCTTAATCTCACACACTAAGGAGCTAATATGCCTAGAGTTAAACGTGGGGTTACTGCACGTGCCCGTCACAAGAAAGTTCTTGCCCTTGCTAAAGGCTACCGTGGTCGCCGCAGCAAAGTATTCCGTGTTGCCAAGCAAGCAGTCATGCGCGCTGGCCAATACGCATACCGCGATCGCCGCAACAAGAAGCGCGTCTTCCGCGCACTGTGGATCACCCGTATCAACGCAGCGTCGCGTTCGCACGGCATGACCTACAGCGTGTTCATGAACGGCCTGAAGAAGTCCGGAATTGAACTGGACCGTAAAGTCCTGGCCGACATGGCAGTGCATGACAAGCCGGCATTCGCCGCGATTGTCAGCGCCGTCCAGGCCAAGCTGGCTGCTTAATAGCAGTTTGTTAGCAAGACAAGCACTGCGGCAACGCAGTGCAGAGAGCGGGGCACAGCTAAAACCTGTGCCCCGTTTTTGATTGTGGCTCCTGCCACCCCAGACAGGAAAAGAACAAGACATGCACACGCTCGAAGAACTCGTCGTCTCGGCCCAGGCTGACTTTAGCGCCGCCCCTGACGCCGCCGCGCTCGAAAATGCAAAAGCCAAATACCTCGGCAAGACCGGCCAGGTCACCGACCTGATGAAGGGTCTCGGCAAGCTCGACCCTGAGCAGCGCAAGGCGCAGGGCGCATTGATCAATGCCGCAAAAGAAAAAATCGAAAGCGCATTGACCGGCCGCCGCGAAGCGCTGGCCATGGCCCAGCTGGAAGAACGCCTGAATGCCGAGTCGATCGACGTGACCCTGCCGGGCCGCGGCCGTTCCAAAGGCGGCATCCACCCGGTGATGCGCACCTGGGAGCGCGTCGAGCAGATCTTCCGCTCGATCGGTTTCGACGTGGCCGACGGCCCCGAGATCGAGAACGACTGGACCAATTTCACCGCACTGAACAGCCCGGAAAACCATCCGGCGCGTTCGATGCAGGACACCTTCTATATCGAAGGCAATGACAGCACTGGCAAGCCGCTGCTGCTGCGCACCCATACCAGCCCGATGCAGGTGCGCTATGCGCGCACCCACCTGCCTCCGATCAAGGTGATCGCGCCGGGCCGCACCTACCGTGTCGACAGCGATGCGACCCACTCGCCGATGTTCCACCAGGTCGAAGGTCTGTGGATCGGCGAAGACATTTCGTTCGCCGACCTCAAGGGCGTCTACCTGAATTTCGTCAAGGCCTTCTTCGAGACCGACGACCTGCAGGTGCGCTTCCGTCCGTCCTATTTCCCGTTCACCGAACCGTCGGCCGAGATCGATATCGCCTTCGGTTCCGGACCGCTCAAGGGCCGCTGGCTGGAAGTGTCGGGCGCCGGCCAGGTCCATCCGACCGTCGTGCGCAACTTCGGGCTGGACCCGGAAAAGTTCATCGGTTTCGCGTTCGGCTCCGGCCTCGAGCGCCTGACAATGCTGCGGTATGGAATCAACGACCTGCGCCTCTTCTACGAAGGCGACCTCCGATTCTTGAAGCAGTTTAATTAATGCGGCCGTTGATTCAGTACGCCCAATAATAAAACCTGACGAGTTACGCGCTTAAAGGCAAAAGAAAATGCAATTCTCCGAAAACTGGCTCCGTTCCATGGTCAACCCGACGATGGGTTCGAGCGAACTGTCCCACCTGCTGACGATGTCCGGCCTGGAAGTCGAGGAAGTCGAAGCCGTCGCGCCGCCGTTCTCGAACGTGGTCGTGGCCGAGGTCAAGGAAGTGGCCAAGCATCCGAACGCCGACCGCCTCAACGTTTGCCAGGTCGACGTCGGCACCGGCACTCTGCTGAACATCGTCTGCGGCGCGCCGAACGTGCGCGTGGGCATGAAGGCGATCTGCGCCATGTCGGGCGCGCTGCTGCCACCCGGCGCGGATGGCAAGCCGTTCGAGATCAAGACCGGCACGCTGCGCGGCGTCGAATCGCAGGGCATGATGTGCTCGGCGAAAGAGTTGAACATCTCGGAAGAGAGCAACGGCCTGATGGAACTCCCAAGCGATGCGCCGGTCGGCACCAATATCCGCGACTACCTCGGCCTGGACGACCTGAAGTTCACCATCAAGCTGACCCCGAACAAGGCGGACTGCCTGTCGGTGCTGGGCGTGGCGCGCGAAGTCGCGGCCCTGACCGGTACGCCGCTGCACGTGCCGACCACCCGCCTGGTAGAGGTGACGCTGGACGAAACCCTGCCGGTAAAAATTTCCGCGCCTGACCTGTGCGGCCGCTTCTCGGGACGCGTCATCCGCGGCCTGGACGCGCGCGCAGCCACGCCCGACTGGATGAAGCAGCGCCTCGAGCGCAGCGGCCAGCGTTCGGTGTCCGCACTGGTCGACATCTCGAACTATGTCATGCTCGAGCTGGGGCGTCCGTCGCACGTTTTCGACATGAACAAGATCCACGGCGGCCTGGACGTGCGCTGGGGCCGGAAAGGCGAGTCGCTCAAGCTCCTGAACGGCAACACGATCGAGATCGACGAATGGGTCGGCGTCATCGCCGACGATCAAGAGATCGAATCCCTGGCCGGCATCATGGGCGGAGATTCCACCGCCGTCACGTTAGAGACGACCGACATCTACCTGGAAGCGGCCTTCTGGTGGCCGAACGCCATCCAGGGCCGCGCCCGCAAGTTCAACTTCTCGACCGATGCGGCGCACCGCTTCGAGCGCGGCGTCGACTACGCGACCACGGTCGAGCACATCGAGCGCATCACCGCGCTGATCGTCGAGATCTGCGGCACGCCTGCTACCCGCGTCGGACCGGTCGACGACCAGTCCGTGAACCTGCCGCAGCCGAAACCGGTCGCAATGCGCACCGCGCGCGCTGCGAAAGTCATCGGCGTGGCGCTCACCGACGAAGTCGTGGCCGACATCTTCACCCGCCTGCAGCTGCCGTTCACGTTTGACGCGGGCGTGTTCCACGTCACCTCGCCTTCCTACCGTTTCGACATCGAGATCGAGGAAGACCTGATCGAGGAAGTGGCGCGCGTCTACGGCTTCGAGAACATCCCGACCCGCCCGCCCGTGGCCCCAAGCGCGATGCTGCTCGAGCCGGAAAACACCCGCTCGCTGTTCGCTGTGCGCCACCAGCTGGCCGACCTCGGCTACCAGGAAGTGGTGAACATGAGCTTCGTGGAAGCGCAGTGGGAGCAGGACTTCGCCGGAAACAGCGACCCGATCCGCCTGCAGAACCCGATCGCCAGCCAGATGAGCGTGATGCGCTCGAACCTGGTCGGCAGCCTGGTGGCCAACGTGCGCTACAACGTCAACCGCAAGGCCGGCCGCGTGCGCGCCTTCGAAGTCGGCGGCGTCTTCCTGCGCAATCCGATGGTCGATGACGGCCCGCTGACGGTGGCCGGATTCGACCAGCCCAAGCGCGTCGCCGCCATCGCCTATGGCCCGGCGCTCGACGAGCAGTGGAGCGAGAAGACCCGTGCGGTCGACTATTTCGACGTCAAGGCCGACCTCGAAGCGCTGTTCGCACCGAGTGTGCTGCGCTTCGTGAAGGGCGAGCATCCGGCCCTGCACCCGGGCCGCAGCGCGATCGTCGAACTCGATGGCGCGCCCATTGGCTTTATTGGCGAGCTGCATCCGCGCTGGCTGCAGAACTACGACCTGCCGCAGGCGCCGGTCCTGTTCGAGGTCGACGCCGATGCGCTGCGCCGCCGCAGCGTGCCGGTGTATGCCGAGATTTCGAAGTTCCCGGGCGCCACCCGCGACCTCGCCCTGGTGGTGAAGCAGGGCGTCGCAGCCCAGGAGGTGCTTGACACTTTCCAGGCTGAAATCGCATTGAATCCTGCGGGCAAGATCGTGCAAGCCGTTGTTTTGTTTGATGAATACCGCGGCAAGGGCCTGGAGACGGATGAAAAAAGCCTTGCTTTCCGCTTTAGCTTGCAAGATACTCAATCGACGCTGCAAGACGAGGCGGTGGATGCCATCATGGCTGCAATCGCCCAGGCTGCCGAAGCAAAACTCGGCGCCAGGCTGCGTTCGTAATCTTCCAAAACATTGCTTTCACTGAAGGTAGGGCTTCAAAATTAACAACAACGACGTTGACTCGGCCGTGTTCCAGGAAGCACTGGCGGCCGATCTGCATCGCGCGATGCATGTAGCGCGCGTGCGGGCTGAAGCAGAGAAGGGCCTGCCGACCCTGACCAAGGCCGAGCTGGCCGAACTGCTCTTCGAGCAGGTCGGCCTGAACAAGCGCGAGGCCAAGGACATGGTCGAGACCTTCTTTGACGAAATCCGCAATGCGCTCGAGCGCGGCGAGGCAGTCAAGCTGTCCGGCTTCGGCAATTTCCAGCTGCGCGACAAGCCGCAGCGGCCGGGCCGCAATCCAAAAACCGGGGAAGAAATTCCAATCACGGCGCGCCGCGTCGTGACTTTCCACGCCAGCCAGAAACTCAAGGGAATGGTCGAGGAGACCAGTCCCGCTAGCAGTTCGCTGGCGCGTGCTGCCTGAGTGATTGATGAGCGAACGCCCCAATAAAACCGAACTGGCCGCGCTGCCGCCGATCCCGGCCAAGCGTTATTTCACGATCGGCGAAGTCAGCGACCTGTGCGGGGTCAAACCCCACGTGCTGCGCTACTGGGAGCAGGAATTCACCCAGCTCAAGCCGGTCAAACGCCGGGGCAACCGCCGCTATTACCAGCACCACGAAGTGCTGCTGATCCGGCGCATCCGCGAATTGCTGTACGAGCAGGGCTTCACCATCAGCGGCGCCCGTAACCGCCTTGACGGCCGCAACCACGACCTGGCCATGGCAGCCGAGCTCGAGCCGGCGCCAAGCGTGCCGGCCATCGATATCGATGGGGTGCGCGCCGAGCTGCTGGAAATCCTTGCCGTCCTCAGGCACGGCAGCAGCGTCACGTAATCCACCTGCAAAGTGCCGCGGGCGGGGGCGCCGCAGCGTCCAACATCCCGTCGCGGGCACGAGGCGCCATGCGCCATGCATTTTTCGTAACTCAGCAGATGCATGCGGTCTTGATGCTCAGCGCCGGAGTGTTAGAATGTCACCTGCGAGCATGCCGAATTGAGTGTATGCAAGCCGGGGCGTGGAGACGGACCTGGCACTTTCCTGAACAGGGAAAATTTAAGGGAAGACAATGATACGCGTTGCCATTTGTGACGATCACCAGATAGTTCGAGCAGGTTTCAAACAGATTTTTTCGTCGTCGGGCGATTTCGAAGTCGTTGCCGAAGGCGCTACCGGGCGTGAAGCCCTCGACATCGCACGCCGCGAGATTTGCGACGTGCTCTTGCTCGACATCGCCATGCCCGACCAGAGCGGCATCGATATCCTGCGCACCATCCGCCAGGGCCAGCCGAACCTGCCGGTGCTGATCCTGTCGGGTTATCCGGCCCAGCAATACGCGCTGAACCTGTTCAAGATGGGCGCCAACGGCTACCTGAACAAGGAATGCGAAGCCGACGAGCTCAAGACGGCCGTGCGCACCGTGTACCAGGGCCGCCGTTACGTGAGCTCGACCGTGGGCGAACTGCTCGCGCAGAGCTTCGACCGCGATCCGAACACGGCGCTGCACACCGAACTGTCGGACCGCGAATTCCAGGTTTTCCTGCGCCTGGCAAAGGGCGCAACGGTATCGGACATCGGCAATGCGCTGTCGCTGTCGATCAAGACCGTGTCCACCTACCGTACCCGTATCATGGAGAAAATGGGGCTGCAGTCGAATAGCGACCTGACCTATTACGCCATGAAGAACAACCTGCTCGACTGAGTTGCCAGCGCGCCCCACAAGGGCGCGTTTTCATTTCTGCAAGGGCAATAGTCCTTGCGCAACGCTTCTTCGCATCGCATCCGTTTTGCTCTGCAACAATTCGTCCGCCCGACTATAATCGTGCCGGACGGAACAAGTTGCGCGAAAGGAAGCTCATGTACTTTTCCACCGCCCATGACGGCAAACCCACCCAGGGCCTGCCGCTCTCCAAGACCCTGTTGTGCGTGGCCTGTGTGGTGATCCTGGTCATCAATGCGGTCTTCCTGGTGCGTAACCTCGATGATTTGCGCTCTGCGAATGGCCTGCAGGCCCAGACCGCGCGCGTCTCCGACGAGCTCCAATACCTGAACCTGCTGGTCACCGACGCTGAAAGCGGCCTGCGTGGTTATTTCCTGTCGGGCGCAGAAGTCAACCTCAACGCCCTGCATGCGGCGCCGCAGCAACTCGACAGCCAGTTACGCGCCCTTGGCGTCCTGCTTGCCGACAATCCGTCGCAAACGAAAAACCTGGTGCAGTTGCGCACGCTCGTGCAGCGCAAGCTCGCCCTCATGCACCAGTCGCTCGAAGTTTATCGTCAGGGCGGCCTGGTCGATATCGTCGCGATCTCGGCCGCGGCGGACGAGCGCGGCCAAATGGACGAGATCCGGCTGCAGGTCGTGATCATGACGCGCGAGCAGAACGAATTGCTGGCGGCCAGTACCGCCGAATTCTACAAGCAGTCGCGCTGGACCGTCCTGCTCGGCGCCGGCATCAATGCGCTGGCGATCCTCGTGATCCTGCTGTTCCACAGCCTGGTGCAGCGCAGTTTCGGCTTGCGCCTGTCGGCCGAGCGCGCGCTGCAGCAGACCAACGACACCCTCGAGCATACTGTTGCCGAGCGCACCGAGCAGCTCTCGGTGCTGTCGCGCCACCTGATCCGGGTGCAGGAAGAAGAAAAATCGCGCCTGGCGCGCGAACTGCATGACGAGATGGGCGCCAACCTGACCGCAATCGGCATGGACCTGGCCACGGTGGCAGAGCAGTTGCGCGGCACCCATCCGGAACTCGCCGCCAAACTCGGGCGCGCACGCAAGACCTTGGTCGACACCGTGCAGCTCAAGCGCCGCATCATCGAAAACCTGCGCCCCAGCCTGCTCGACAACATGGGCCTGTCGGCCGCCCTGCAAAGCTATTGCGCCGATTACGCCCGCGTGACCGCCCTCGACTGCGACGCCCTGATCGACCCGCGGGCCGATGCCGCCGGCCCGATGCAGGCCATTGCGCTGTTCCGCATCACCCAGGAAGCCCTGAACAATATCGCCAAGTATGCCCAGGCCCATACCGTCATCGTCAACCTGACCGAGGAACCCGGCGGCTGGGACCTGGAGATCACGGACGACGGCATCGGCATCCCGGCCGATGCCATGGCGCGCTCGAAATCGCACGGCTTGCTGGGCATGCGCGAGCGCGCCTTGCTGCTCGGTGGCACCCTTCAGGTCGGGCGGGGCGTCAATGGTGTGGGCACCTGCGTCCGCGCCTGGCTGCCGGCTACGGCCCCGGGTGGCGAGGCGTCGCCGCAAGGCGCGGCGCTGGGCTCGGCCATTTCCAGTGCGATGAATACCGCAATGGGCGGGTCAATCGCCGTTGGGTCCGCGCCTTTGATGCTGGACCCGGCAAATGAAAAGGGGCCTGCGGCATTGCCGGAGACCCCTTCAGGCACAGCGTCCAGTGGGACGCCGGTCAGTTCTTAACGCGCCACGTCCAGCAGCAGGCGGTCGTATTCCGACTTGGCGACCTTGTAGCATTCGCCGGCATAGTCTTCCAGGCCAGCACGGTCCAGCACGGTAATGTTGCCGCGGCGGTACTGGATCAGGCCTTCATCCTGCAGCTTGCCGGCCGCAGCGGTAATGCTCTCGCGGCGCACGCCCAGCATGATCGAGATGAGTTCCTGGGTCACTTTCAGTTCGTTGCTGGCCGAGCGGTCCAGGCGGTCGAGCAGCCAGCGGCACAGCTTCTGTTCGATCGAGCTGTGGCGGCCGCCGACGGCGTTCTGGGCCATCTGGGCGAACAGGGCGTTGGTGTAGCGCATCAGCAGTTGCGGCAGGGCGCCGCCGCGGTTGAAGGCGTCACGCAGGAACTGGGCCTTGAGGCGGTAGCCGTAGCCGGCGCTTTGCACCACGGCGCTGCAGGTAGCGCGCTCACCCATGAACAGCGACACGCCGACTGCGCCTTCATGGCCGACAACGGCGATTTCGGTAGTAGCGCCGTCTTCCATCACGTACAGCAGCGACACGATTGCGGTGGTCGGGAAATACACGTATTCAAGTTTGCTTCCATACTCGAACAGCTCTTTGCCGAATGGCAGGGGGACCAATTCCAGTTGTTCGAACAGGCTTTCCAGATCTGGGCGGGGCAGGGCGCCGAGCAGTTCGTTCTGCTGGGTGCCGCTATAGGAGACAACAGGGCGGGATGTGGATTTCATCGCTTCACTCGTGGCTGGAATCTTGTTTTGGGCTTTTTGCATACCGCCAAATTGAGTGTTGTTCATTTGTTGTCCTCTTATCTCTAACATGCATCGGGGGCGACTGGTGAGGCTCCTGTTCGTTGCCTCATCGCGATGTGTGAACATTAAAGCTATAGTCTGTTGCCGAACATAAGATTAGCAGTCGCACCCGTGTAGGCTTGGCGCATCCCCTAGTGTCAGTCCAGTCCTACTGGACAAATCCCGGTTTTAGAGGGGTTTTTTTGGCTGTGGCAACGAAATCCCGCATAATAGGCGTGTCTTTTTTCACCCTTGATACCGCGATGCCCCTGCCTTTGCTGCTGGTCGAAGACGACGCCGTGCTTGCCGACGGGCTGCTGCGTGCGCTGGGAGCCCAGGACATGCAGGTGGAACTGGTGCGCGATGGCTTGGCTGCGGACGCCCGCCTTCAGGGCAGCCCTGCCGCCGGGGGCATCGCAGTAGTCGTGCTCGACATCGGCCTGCCCGGCATCGACGGTTTTGAAGTGGTGCGGCGGCTGCGGGCACGCGGCAGCGCCACCCCGGTGCTGCTGCTGACCGCGCGTGACGCGGTGGAAGACCGGGTGCGCGGCCTCGAGCTCGGGGCCGACGATTACCTGGTGAAGCCTTTCGCTACCGCCGAACTGGTCGCACGCATCCGCGCGCTGGCCCGGCGCCACGCCCCACCACCTGCCCAGCTCCGTCTGGGGGCCCTGACACTCGACAGTGCAACCCGCCGCGTGCGCGTGGGAGAACGCGCCCTCGAGCTGTCGGCGCGCGAGTGGGCCGTGCTCGAATACCTGTTGCTGCAGGCCGGGCGGGTCGTCTCCAAACAGCAGATCATCGACACCATTGCGCCCTGGGGCGATGACCTGACCCTGAACGCGGTCGAGGTCTATGTGTCGCGCCTGCGCCTCAAGCTCGACGGCGCCGGCGTGGCGATCCGCACCATCCGCGGCTTCGGCTACCTGCTGGAAGCGGCGTGATCGCCTGGCTGTGAGCGCAATACCGATGACCAGCATCCGCGTGCGCATGCTCAAATGGCTGGTGCCGCCCCTCCTCGTGTTCAACCTGGTGGCCGCCACGCTGAGCTACCTGCTCGCCTGGGCGCCGGCCCAGCTGGCCTTCGACCAGGGCCTGCTCGATGCCGCTACCGGGATGGCCACGCGCTTTCGCGTCGACGGCGGCCAGGCCCAGTTCGCGGTGCCGGAAGCGGCTGCGCGGGTGCTGGGGGCCGGGGCGCCGGACGCCAGCTGGTTCGTGGTGCGCGACCACAATGGCCGGGTGCTGGCGGGCGACCCGGGGTTCCCGGCTCGCGCCGGCAGCGGACCGCTGCGCGACGCCAGCATGCACGGCCACCCGGTGCGCACCGCCAGCGTCATGGTCGCGACGCCCGCTGGCCCGGTCGAGGTCGCCGTGGCGCGCACGCTGCTCCAGCGCCAGCAGGTACGGTCGGCCATGGTGCGCTCGCTGGTGCTGCTTGAACTGCTGTTCTGCCTGGCGCTCGTCGGGCTGGTCTGGTTTTCGGTCGGCAACGGGCTGGCGCCGCTGGCACGGCTGCGCGCCAGGCTGGATGCGCGCGGCAGCGCCGACCTGGCCCCGCTGAGCGAATCCGGCATGCCGCGCGAGCTCGCGCCGCTGGTCACGGCCTTCAATGCGCTGCTCGACCGGATCGGCGCCGGCTCCCGGGCCCAGGACGATTTCCGCGCCAACGTCGCGCACCAGTTGCGCACGCCCCTGGCCGGCCTGCGGCTGCAGCTCGAGTGGCTGGCGGCGCGCCACCGGGACGATCCGGATACTGGCCATACGGTCGACCTGCTGCTGCGCGCCAACGAGCGCATGATTCGCCAGGCCAACCAGCTGCTGTCGCTCGAACGCGCCGGCCCGGACCGCTTCGAGCGGGCGCAACTCGCGCCTCTCGACCTGTCCAGCCTGGTGGCCGAAGCGGTCCAGCCTTTCGTCGAGCAGGCAGCGCGCAAGCAGATCGACCTCGGGTTCGAACTCGGCCCGGCCCAGGTCCGCGGCGACCGCTACCTGCTGCGCGACCTGGTCGACAATTTGGTCGACAATGCGCTGCGCTATACGCCGGAACGTGGCACCGTCACGGTGCATTCCCGCGCGACGCCAGACGGCACCCTGTTCGCGGTCGAGGATTCCGGTCCCGGTATACCGCCCGAGCGGCGGGCGCGGGTATTCCAGCGCTTCGTCCGGCTGGACGAGCACAGCAGCGGAAGCGGGCTCGGGCTGGCGATCGTGCAGGATATCGCCTCCGCGCACGGCGCCATGGTTACGCTCGATGACGGACCTGGTGGACGCGGTGCTTCATTCAGGGTGCAGTTTCCGCCCGCGTGAGCCGCAGCGCCTGTGCGCACTTGTCAGGAAACTGTCAGCTTTTCCTCAGGGAAATGCAAGCTTCATGGGTTATCATTCCGTACGGAAACATTCCGGCAGCCCGCCGGTTCCCATGGAGAGTACTCATGATCAAGCGCCAGGCCGGTTTTTCCCTCATCGAAATCATGATTGCGGTGGTCATCCTCGGCATCCTGACGGCCGTGGCCTTGCCTTCCTATAACGGCTACGTGCAGCGGGCGCGCCTGACCGAAGCCTTCACCGGCCTGGCAGGGCTGCAGCCGGGGATGGAGCAGCACTGGTCGAACAACCGTACTTATGCCTCGGCGCCAGTGCCGGAAGATTCCGAGCACTTCGCCTTCGAGCTGACCGTCGGAAATGCCAGCGCCTACACGGTGACCGCCACCGGCCAAGGCGGCGCCGCCGGCTTCGTGTATACGATCGACCAGAACGGCAATCGCGCCACCACCGGCGTACCGGAAGGCTGGACCGATAACGACGCCTGCTGGGTCGACCGCGAGGAGGGCACGTGCACCCAATAAACGCCCAGCGCGGCTTCACCCTGGTCGAGGCCATGGTCACGCTCGCCGTGTTCGCAACCCTGCTGGCCGTGGGCGTGCCGCGCATGGTGGACTGGGTCGCCTCCACCAAGGCCGCCGCTGCCACCCAGTTCTACGCCGAAGGCCTGACCCTCGCGCGGGCCCAGGCGCTGACCCATAACAGCGCCAGCCGCCTGGTTCTGAGCCGGAACGCCGTCAGCGGCCAGTACGACTGGCGCGTCGACCTGTGCTTCCCGACCCCTGATTCCCCCTGCAACGACGAGGGCGGCGGGTGGTCGACGACCGACGATGCAGTCAGGCCGGCGCAGGACGCCGGCGCCGGCTATACGTCGATCGCCCGCAATGCCGACGTGCTGCCCGGCACCGACCGCCTGTCGGTCAGCCCCGGGCCGGGCGACGATCTCGAGGTCTATTTCACCCCGCTCGGCTGGGTCGACACCCAGGTCGGCACCCGCATGATGCGGATCGACCTGGCGCCGGCCGCTGGCGACGGTGCCGACTTCCCGTCCTCCAGCCTGGTGCTCACGCTGGCCGGCATTGCCGCCAAATGCGACCCCGCCGCGCCCGCTGCCGACTCGCGCAGGTGCCCGGAATGATGCGCCGTGTCCCCACCATCCACGCGCAGCGCGGCGTCGCGCTGCTGGAGGCGCTGCTGGCGGTAGTCATCCTCGCCATTGGCCTGCTCGGCACCATCGGCCTGCAGGCGCGCGCCTATTCGGCGCTGTCGGACGCCGGCATGCGCGCCGAGGCGGCCATCGCAGCCAACAAGCTGCTCGGCGTGATGAACACCGACCTGGCGAACCTCGAATCCTACCGGCTGGCGTCCAATGACGTGCCATCGGCCCGCCTCGCGGCGTGGCATACCGAGACCCGGCGCCTGGTGCCCGGCGCGACGGTGGTCGTCGGCGTTACCGCGGCGACGACAACCGCCCCGGCCGTGGTGAACATCGCCATCAGCTGGCGCCGCAAGGCGGATACGCCGCTGAACAACCACACGATCACTTCGTATATCGCGGGGTCCTTATGAAGACCTTCCATGCATTCCCGCGCGCTGCCGGTTTTTCGCTGGTCGAACTGATGGTCAGCGTCGTCATCGGCCTGTTGGCGGTGCTGTTCGCCACCCGCATGATGACCGACGCCGAGCGCAACAAGCAGGCCGCGCTGGGCGGCTCCGATTCGATGCAGAACGGGATGGTGGCCATGTTCTCGATCAGCAGCGACGCCGAGCATGCGGGCTTCGGCCTGAACGACCCCCTGATCGTCGGCTGCGACACGGAACTGGAGGATGTCGACGGCTACGAGCTGGCGCCGGCAACGCGCGGCGCCGCCGTGGTGCGGCCGCTGGCCGCCGCCATCATCGAGCCGGGTGCGGCAGGGGTGAATGGTGCGGCCCCCGACCGTCTCTCTCTGTACGCCGGCAGCTCGCTCAGCGGCACGGGCACGCTCGGCATCACTACCGACTATATCGGCGGCACCCGCATCGACGTCGACCGGGTGCCTTATGGATTCTCGCAGGGTGACGTGCTCCTCGTCGCGCCCGGGCAACCGGGCGGGCGCTGTTCGCTGGCCCAGGTCTCGTCCGACCCCGATGACCTGGCGCCGCCGCCGTCGCAGCAATTCGTGATGATCGCCAATGCCGGCTACCGTTTCAACAGCGGCGCCCTCGGCGCTCAGTATGTGGGCGGCGCCTCGCGCATCTTCAACCTCGGCCCCGGCGCCAACCTGGCGCTGCGCACCTGGTCGGTGGACAGCGGCTACCTGCGCCTGCGTGCGACCGACCTGGCCGGTTCCGGCGAAGACTCGCAGGCCGTGGCCGACAACATCGTCTCGCTCAAGGCGCAATACGGTTTCGATACCCGTACCGGCGACCTGTTCACGCCGGAAGAGGGCATGCGCATCGGCCGCTGGTCGGCCGCCATGATCGACGCCGACGGCGACGGCGTGGTTGGCGGCGCCGGCGACTACCAGCACGTCGCGGCGCTGCGCATCGCCGTGGTGGCGCGGGCAAAGAATCCAGAGCGCCCGGATGCCACGACCGGCGAGTGCACTGCCACGACCGTGCGGCCAACCGTGTTCGCGAACGCCGACGCGCAGAGCGTGGCCGCGGTGTCGGTGACGGTCGACGTGGCCGTCGCCGACGACCCGGTGAATTGGCGCTGCTACCGCTACCGCGTTTTCGAAACCATCGTCCCGCTGCGCAATGCGGGCTGGAGGCCGACCGCATCATGAAACCCGTCAATCACAGCCAGCGCGGCATCGCGCTGCCGGTCATGCTGATCATGCTGCTGGTGATGCTCGTGTCGAGCATCTACCTGCTCAAGTCGAGCAATTCGACCACCCTGACCGCCTCGAATCTCGCCAACGACGCGGCACTGGCGCGCGCTGCCGATTTCGGCCTGCATGCGGGCTTCCAGTGGCTCAGCGCCACGGCAGCGACCAACAAGGCGCTGCTCGACAGCCACGTGGCGGCTCAGGGCTACCGCGCCACCCTCAACACCAAGGACACGGTGCGCTCGGCCGACTTCTGGGACGGCTCGGTCGTGGTCCAGGACGTGAATCTTAACCAGATCCGCTACGTGATCCACCGCATGTGCGCCCTCGACGTGGTCTACAGCCACCCGGACAATTCGTGCGTGCAGACCGCGGTCAACACCGCGGAGCTGGGCAATACGGTGCGGCTGGGCGACAGCCTGGCCTCGGACGCGCCGGTGTATGCGGGCGTGCCGCAGCTTCACTACGTCATCACCGCCCGCATCGACGGTCCGAAGGGCGGCAATGTGGTCACCCAGATGGTGGTCCTGATCGGCGCCTGAGTCTTCACGACCGGCGCCGCAATTTTGTTATCGGAACGCATATGAACCGCATCTATCTTCGACTCCTGTCCCTGCTGGCCCTGGCGCTGTGCATCCAACCGGCGCACGCCGACCCGACCGCCATCGCCCAGCTGCCCCTTCTGAACATCACCGGCAGCGGCGCGGTCAAGCCGAACCTGATGCTCCTGTACGATAACTCGGGCTCGATGACCAGCACCTTCACGCCCGACTACGTCGACGACGGCATCACCTGCCGTTCGCGCGCCACGATGGGCGGCGGCACCCGCGGCTGCCGTGTCGGCGATCCGCCGTTTTCCAGCCCCGACTTCAACAAGCAGTACTACAACCCGCAAGTGCGCTACAGCCCGCCGGTCAAGGCCGACGGCAGCTTCTACCCGAGCCTGAACCGCGCCAACACCAGCAACTGGACCTCGGTAACCACGGATGGATTTGGCGTCAACCGGACCGACCTGCTCGGCGCCGGCAACAACACGACCAACCTGGTCACGGGCTTCCCTGACCTGAAGTGGTGCGATGGCGACAGCGGCAGCAACTGCAGCGTCAACCGCGCGGGCTACAGCTATCCGAACAACAGCCGCTACAACGCGTACTCCTTCACCGCCAATCCCTACTACTACACGATCAACGTGGCCGAGTACTGCACCAATGCGGCCATGACCAACTGCCGCGCGGTCGCGGTGAATGCGCCGCCGCCGGCCGACTACACCGTGCCGGCCAAGGTGCGGTGGTGCGATTCCACCGCGCTGACAAACTGCCAGTCCAAGTATGTCGGCAACTTCAAGTACCCCCGCTTCGGCGATATCGCGCGCGTGGCGATCTGGTATGGCACGATTACCATCGGCGCTTCCAGCGGCAGCAACCCGATGACCATCAACAGCGTTACGGCGACCACCGAAGCCGGCCCCCAGACCATTACCAACGTCGCCGTCACGGCGAGCAGCGGCACCAACAGCGCCGCCAAGCAGCAGGCCACCGCCAACGCGCTGGCGGCGTCGATCATTGCCAAGACCGGCCTGGCCGCGCAATTCACCGCCTGCCTGCGCAACCCGACCGGCGGCGGCGTGCCGTCCTGCGCGAGCCTGGGTATCACCCTCGATGCCGACAACGTGGTCGCGGTCGTGCCGATCGGCTGCCCGGCTGGCACCAGCGGCAAGGCGACCCCCCCTTGCTTCCCGCAATCGGACGACAGCCGCGCCGGCACCGTCCTGACGGTGAATTCCGGCACCGCCGCCACGGCGCTGTTGACGGTCAGCGGTTCGGCGAGCAGCAGCAAAGTGCAGGTCCTGTCGCAAGTGAGCTACGGCGGCACTGGTCTGTTCACTGGCACCCTGAGCTTTGCCAAGAGCGCCAGCGCATCCGCGGTGGCAACGGCGATTCGCAACAAAATCGGCACCCAGGGCAACCTGACCGCCTATATCGGCGGCACCGCCGGCAGCGGCGCGGTCTGCCAGGCGGCTTCCAGCACCACCGTCTGCCTGGTCGAAACGGGTAGCGTCGGCGGCAAGAACATCGCGCTCGGCTCGCTCAGCAACCAGGGCAACCTGACGTTCGGGACTTCTGCTTCGGTCAGCGATGCGGTACCGGCCACCGCCACCGACCTGGGCGCGACGGTATTTGCACGCACCGACATCGTCTCGACCCGCAACAGCTATCCGAAGGAAATCAACCGTACGGATTGCGCGGGTGCGAGCTGCACCTATGACGAGGAAATGACCAATTTCGCCAACTGGTACGGTTATTACAAGACCCGGAACCAGATGATGAAGACGGCCGTCGGCCATGCCTTCCAGCCGATCAACGACAACTACAACGTCGGCCTGGTCTCGCTGTCGATCGCGGCAGCCGAAGGCACGATGACCAAGCCGCGTCCGTTCTCCGGCAACCACCGTAGCAGCTGGTACACCTCCCTGTACGCCATGAACGGCAGCCAGTCGACCCCGATTCGCCAGGCCTTGCACGCGATCGGCAAGATGTACGCCAACCAGTCGCCCTACGACTATGGCACGGGCCAGGAAGTGGTGCAGTTCGCGTGCCAGCAGAACTTCACCTTCGTGACCACCGACGGCTACTGGAACGGCAACGCCGCCGCCACCGTCGTCAACAACGACAACCGGGAAAACGCCCAGCGTTTCTGCCTGCGTTCGAAGGGCTGTGTCGATACCAGCACCCAGACCGCGAATTCCCTGGCCGACGTCGCGCTGTACTGGTACAACGGCGGCTCGAATACCGGGACCGCGTCGCTGCGCAACGGGCTCGAAGACTGGACCAAGCCCGGCCTGGTGCCGGCGGGCTCGGGCGAGAACACCCGCCTGCACATGAAGACCTATGCGCTCGGCCTGGGCGTGGACGGCGTCATGACCTATGAGCCCAACTACGACAAGGGCGTCATCCTCGGCGGCGACCTGTACAAGGTGATCACCGGCGTGACCAGCGGCTGCCCGTGGAATAACAACGGCGCCTACGTCTGGCCCGACCCGAAGACTGGCGACAACAGCGGATCGGCCGCCTTCCAGTCGCGCGTGGACGACCTGTGGCATGCCGCCATCAATGGCCATGGCAAGTATTTCTCCGCTTCGGACCCGCTGCAGGTGGTGGACGGACTGCGCGAAGCCCTGTCGACCATCGAGGTCAAGGTCGGCGCCGCCGCGGCCTCGGCGACGTCGACCCCGAACATCTCGCAATTCGACAACGACATCTTCTCGGCGACCTTCACGACCGTGAGGTGGTATGGCCAGCTCACCAAGCGCAAGATCGACACCGTGACCGGCATCGTCGGCAATACGGACGTGTGGAATTCGTCCTTTACCGTCGGGCTGAAGGTGAGCGACACCGGCGACACGCGCAGCATCAAGATGCTCGACCCGGCGACCCGCACCCTCAAGGACTTTGCGTACGAGGCCATGACGGACACCGAGAAGGCCTGGTTCGACGACAAGTGCAGCTCGCTGTCGCAATGCGCCAATCTTTCCGCCGCCAACCGCGCCATCGCCAACGGCGGCACGAACCTCGTGAACTGGCTGCGCGGGCGCCAGCAATACGCCAACGACACCGTCTTCCGTGCCTATACGCCGACCGAGACCTTCGGCCCCGGCCTGAGCACCGCTGTGCCGATCGTGCTCGGCGACATCGCCTCGGCCAAGCCGGCTTTCGCGCGCGACCCGCGCAAGCACTACGCGCGCCCCGGCTATAACGACTTCAAGGTGGAGCACAAGTCGCGCTCCGGCACCATCTATGCCGCCGCCAACGACGGCATGCTGCACGCCTTCAATGCCGCCAACGGCGAAGAACTGTGGGCCTACGTCCCGCGCATCACGATGAAGAAGCTGCCCGTGCAGGCCAGCGTCAACTACGGCACCAACCACCAGTACACGGTGGACGGCTCGCCCGAGGTGAGCGACGTGCAGATCGACGGCGAATGGCGCACCGTGCTGGTGGCCGGCCTGAACGCGGGCGGGCGCGGCTACTATGCGCTCGACATCACGGATCCGGCCCAGCCGCGGGCACTGTGGGAAACCTGCGCCGACGCCACCGTCTGCAGCGGCGCCAACCATGAGCCGGAGATAGGACTGTCCTTCGGTAACCCGCAGTTCGGCACCTGGAAAAACGCCGCCGGAGTAGAACACTGGGTGGTGTTCCTGACCTCGGGCTATAACAATATCCCGGGCGTGGACAACGTCAACAGCGGCAGCGGCAAGGGCTATATTTTCGTGGTCGACGTGGCCAATGGCGCTGTGCTCGACCGTATCACGACCAATTCCGGCTCCACGACGACACCTTCGGGGCTCGCCAAGATCACCGCGATCACCAACAACCCGAGTACCGACCCGCTGGTGAGCTATGTCTACGGCGGCGACAACCTCGGCCAGATGTGGCGCTTCGACTTCACCAGCCCGGGCACCGTGCGCATGGTGAAGATGGGCGACGCCGGCGCCGGCCAGCCGATCACCACCCGCCCCGACGTGGCCCTGTGCCGGGTCGAAGTCACGACCGAGGAGGGCACCACGGTGCCGGAAGCGCAGCGCGTCGTGGCTTTCGGCACCGGCCGCCTGCTGGACATCACCGATGTCGGCAGCAGTGCGGTCCAGTCGGCCTATGTGCTGCGCGATTCGGGCGTGGCCTTGAGCGCGGCGCAGTGGCGCAGCGAGACCATGATGAGCAAGCAGACGCTGACCAAGATCGAGGGCGCGGCGGGCGATACCTACACGATCGCCGGCGCCAACGTGGACCTCGGCACCAAGGCCGGCTGGTATGTCGACTTCGACAAGAACACCGGCGAGCGCATCAACCTCGACCCGAAGATCGTGCTGGGCACCCTGACCGCCGTCACCAACGTGCCGAGCTCCTCGACGGCCTGCTCGGTGGGCGGCACCAGTAATATCTATGAGCTCGACCTGTGTACGGCCAAGCCGGTGCGCGAGAACGCCGGCGAGACCCTGTCGAACAACTCGGCGGTGGTCGGTTTCATCAACATCGGCCTGCCGAACGGCGAGACCAAGACCATTGCCACCACGGCCGACGGCAAGACCGTCACCAAGGACCACAATCCGGCAGTGACCAAGCCAACCCGCCGCGCCGGCTGGCGCCGCGTGCGCGAGTAAGGCCGCCGCGCCTGCGGGAAGATGCGCGGCCGGCTCTTTCTGGGCTGGCCGCGCACGAATCTTCTAACACGGGATGGCCGGGAATCGGTAAAATCGAGGGTTTTCTCCCAAGGGCCGCTTAGCAAGGCTCGACTATGCCCAACGATACCGAATTTACCGCCGACGACAGCGCAGCTGACGCGGCCAATGCCACCACCCCGGCGAACCGCCAGGATGGCCTGATCCCGCGCGAAGTCGCGCGCCGCCGCACCTTCGGCATCATTTCCCACCCGGATGCCGGCAAGACCACGCTCACCGAAAAGCTGCTGCTGTTCTCGGGCGCGATCCAGCTCGCCGGTACCGTCAAGGGCCGCAAGAGCGGCCGCCACGCGACCTCGGACTGGATGGACATCGAGAAGCAGCGCGGCATTTCGGTCGCGTCCTCGGTGATGCAGTTCGAGTTCCGCGACCACGTCGTCAACCTGCTCGACACCCCGGGCCACCAGGACTTCTCGGAAGACACCTACAGGGTGCTGACCGCGGTCGACTCGGCGCTGATGGTGATCGACGCGGCCAAGGGCGTGGAAGAGCAGACCATCAAGCTGCTGGGCGTGTGCCGCATGCGCGACACCCCGATCGTCACCTTCATGAACAAGATGGACCGCGAAACCCGCGATCCGCTCGAACTGCTCGACGAAGTCGAATCGGTGCTGAAGATCGAGTGCGCGCCGGTGACCTGGCCAATCGGCATGGGCAAGAACTTCCGCGGCGTATACCACCTGCTGAAGGACGAGATCATGCTGTTCAAGGCGGGCGAAGAGAAAGCCGACGGCGCCTTCGAGATCGTCAAGGGCATCGACAACCCGAAGCTTGCCGCCATGTTCCCGCTCGAGATCGAGCAGCTGAAGATGGAAGTGGAACTGGTGCACGGCGCCTCGCATACCTTCGACCTGGAGCGCTTCCTGTCGGGCGTGCAGACCCCGGTGTTCTTCGGTTCGGCGATCAACAACTTCGGCGTACGCGAGATCCTGTCGGCGCTGGTCGACTGGGCCCCGGCCCCGCGCGAACGCGACGCCACCGTGCGCGCGGTCGAGCCGGAAGAGCCGAAGTTCTCGGGCTTCGTCTTCAAGATCCAGGCCAACATGGACCCGGCCCACCGCGACCGCATCGCCTTCCTGCGCGTGTGCTCGGGCCGTTTCGAGAAGGGCATGAAGGTCAAGCACCTGCGATTGCAGCGCGATGTCAAGCTCTCGTCCGTCGTGACTTTCATGGCCTCGAGCCGCGAACAGGTCGAGGAAGCCTATGCCGGCGACATCATCGGCCTGCCGAACCACGGCAACATGCAGATCGGCGACAGCTTCTCCGAAGGCGAGATGCTGACCTTTACCGGCATCCCGTATTTCGCCCCAGACCTGTTCCGCACGGTGCGCATCCGGAACCCGCTGAAAGTGAAGCAGCTCCACAAGGGCCTGCAGCAACTGGGCGAAGAGGGTGCGGTGCAGGTGTTCAAGCCGGTGCTCGGTTCGGACCTGATCCTGGGCGCGGTCGGCGTGCTGCAGTTCGAAGTCGTGGCCAGCCGCCTGCTCAACGAGTATGGCGTGGACGCCGTGTTCGAGACCAGCAGCATCAGCAGCGCGCGCTGGGTGTCGAGCGAGGACAAGAAATCCCTGTCCGACTTCGAGAACCAGCTGGGCCACCAGGTCGCCTACGATGCTGCCGGCAACCTGGCCTTCCTGGCGACGTCTGGCGTCAACCTGCGCCTGACCCAGGAACGCTGGCCTAAGCTGACCTTCCACGCAACCCGCGAGCACGCGGCCAAGCTGGCCTGAGCAAGATTGCGGGCGCCGGCTAGCCTGCCGGCACCCGCTGTATTCCCTTGAGTGCCTGCGTGCGAGTGCTGCCGTCCGGCGCCGTCGTGCGCAGCTGCACCGGCAGCCATCCTTGGCCAGGGGCCAGCCATACTTCCATCAGCAATTCACCAGGCTGCGCCACGCGCGCCAGCCGCAGCGCCTCCATGGCGCCAAGCGGTGTCGCCAGCTGTTCCTTGCCCAGCACGCGGTAGCGCTCCACCGCCGCGCCAGAGGCGCGCGCGACATAGATCTCCACCGTGTCCTGCAACTGGTCGGGGTCGGCCAGCCCGATGCCGCTGAGTTGCATCAGCACCGTCGCGCCGTCCTGGCTGCCGGGCATGTCGCGCAAGCTGCGCCCCAGGCTCTCCAGCACGATCGTGGCGCGTTCGCGGTCGAAGGCGATCCCGGCGCGCCCAAGCCCTTGGCGGTAGCTGGCGCGCGTGGGCGCCAGGCCGGCGTCATCGGTGCCGCCCTCGCTCTCGATGCTCCCGGCGATGCCGTCAAGCGCCAGCCGGTATTGCACGCCGTCGGTTTCCCATGCAAGCCTTGCCTCGCCTTCCGGTCCAACGGCCGTGCGCACCTCGTAGGACAGGGTCACGCTGGGCGGCACGGTGACGCGGTAGCGGCTCGGCATCTGGACCGGCTCGGCGCCTTCGGCAGGCGTCGCGGGGAGCGGCGCCGCCGCAGGCGCAGCGGTGGATGGGCCTTGTTCAATGGGCGTGAGCGCAGGTGTGGGCGCGGACAGGGCAGGTTCGGCTGCAGGCGCAGGCCCTGGAACCGGCGCCGGCGCGGAAGGCGCCGGTTCCACCAGCCGCACCGCCAGCCCAGGCACGCCGTCGAAAGGCGGCGGTTCGGTGATCCGCATATCGATCAGCGCGATCACCAGCAGGTGGAGCAGCAGGGACAGCCCGCACAGGACGACCAGGCGCCCGTGCCGGCCGGGGAAGGCGGCAAAGTTCATCCCGCTAGTGTAACCGCACCCGACGGGCTGGGGACCAGGCCTTTACACGGCGGGGTCGCGGTCGCCCTGCATTAGAAACCGATCATCAGAAGCCGATCCCCACGCTTCCTCTCAGGCCGCTGGCGTTCGTCGCGTTCCCGAATTTGCTGGCGCTGCCGTTGTGCCGGGCTTCGCCGGTCAGCGTGGTCCTCTTGTTCAGCTTGTACGTGGCGCCGACTGCACCATACGGCCCCGTGCCGGACTCGCCCGCGAACTCGCTGGCAGTGCGGGGCCTGACCCGCTCCGGCAGCAGCAGGCCGTCGTTCGTCACTTCGCTATGCGCGATCCCGAACTTGGCGTAGGCGCTCAGGCGCTCGCTCACCGGCACCGTCACCTTGGCGGCGAGGTAGGTGGTGTGGCTCCTGGCGCCGAGCGCGCCCGCGGCCGCGGCGGATTCCAGGGCGCCGGGCTCGATCTTGTGGAAGCCCTTGTCACGCAGGTGCGAATAGCCGGCTTCCAGCGACAGGTAGTCGTTGAAGGCATAGCCGAGCACCAGCCTCGGATCGGTGCGGAAGCCCAGGAACACGCGATCGTTCGGATTGGCCGTCTCGTTGCCGCCGTACAGGGGTGAAAGGCGCTTGAAGCCCTTGGCCAGCGGCCCGAATCGACCAGCTTCCGCTTCCGCTTCAAGCACAGCTCCTGGAGGATCCGCCAATTGCGCCTCCGTGCTACCAGCGGCAAGCAGTGCCGCCCCGAACACAATGCTGCTGGCCTTCATTTCACTCCCCTTTATTGGCTTGGTTGATGAGTCGGGCACAAGCATACAAAGCCACACTTACAACTATATTAAATTGATAAGTACTTGTTTCGCCATGTGCCTGTTGCGCGGATCCAAAGACTTCGGCCGGTATGAGCCACCGCAAACTGCCGCAGTTTTGAACCGCGTAGATTCGTTCAATGCGCTTAGGAAATTAAGCACGGTTAAACTCAGGGAGGCATCATGCAAGTCCACCGGAATCCTTCCCAGGCCTTCACATCCACCCGCGCTGCCCTGGCGCTTTTCCCGAAGGCGGCCTGACTTATGTTGTCCCGACTGAAGATCGGCCCCAAGCTGCTGCTGGCGCCGGGCGTAGTGCTGCTGTTGCTGGTCCTGCTCTCGAGCGCCGCCTATTATGCGATGGTGCGCCAGCACCAGTCCCTGCACACCATCGTCGGGCCGCGCGCGGTCCAGCTGCGCAGCACGACCGAACTGGTGGCCCAGGCCCAGCGCGTGCATGCGGATACCTACAAGCTGCTCACCTGGATCAGCAGCAGCTTCTCGCGTCCCCGCATCGACCTCCTGATTACGCAGATCCACCGCCAGAACGGGGCCATCGAACGTTCCTTTGCCGAGCTGGTCCGCCTGACGCCGGACGGCAGTGCCGAGCGCCGCCACGTCGAGCAGGCCCAGCATGCGCACGGCGTCTATGTGCGCGCGGCACGCGAAGTGGTCGAGCTGGCGCATGCCGACCAGACCATCGGCGCCAATGCCATGATCAAGCCGGAAGCCGCATTTGCCATCATGGCAGAGCGCATGACCCTTCTGGCCAGGCTCGAGCGCGATCTGTCCGAACAAGCATCGGACAGCGCCGCCGCCGACTTCCGCGTCATCGCCGGCCTGATGCCGGTGGTGATCCTGCTGGCCGTCGGGGTGTCGTTGGCCATCACGATGGCGGTGCGCCGGGTGCTGCTGGTGGAAATCCGCGGCATCGGCGCGGCCGCGCTGGGGCTGGCGAGTGGCGACCTGACGATCCGGCAGCGCGACTATGGCGACGACGAGATCGGCGAAACCTCGCGCGCCCTGGATGCCGGCATCCGCAACCTGAACGGCACCTTGCGCACCGTGTTAGAGTCGGCGCGCACGATCGGGAATACCTCGCGCGACATCAGCCTAGGCAGCCTGAGCATGCACAGCCGGGCGGTGTTCCGCAGCCGCTCGCTGGACGATGCGGCAGCATCGATGCAGGAACTGGCCGATACGGTCTCAAGCACCGCGAACAGCGCGCTGGCCGCCAACCGGCTGGCGCAGTCGGCGTCGACCAGTGCGCGCGAGGGCGGGCTGACGGTCGAGCGCATGGCGGCCACCATGGCCACGGTGAAGGAGGGCGCCTTGCGCGCTGCGGAAGTGGCAGGCGTGATCGACGCCTTCGCCAGCGAAGCCGGCACGCTGGCGCTGAATGCGGCGCTGGAAGCCGCACAAGGTGGGCTCGGAGGCAAGGCCGGCCGCGATTTTGCCGATGCGGCAGGCGAGGTAAGGTTGCTGGCACAGCGCGCCGTCAGGGCCGCGCGCGAGGTGCGCGAACTGGCGGCCCGATCGGTGGCCGAGATCGAGGGCTGCACCGAGTGGGCACTAAACGCCGGCAGCAGCATGCAGGACGTCGCCAGCTCGGTACGCGAAGTGGAAGACCTGGTTAGCAGCATCGGCAGCGCCAGCGCCGGCCAGGCCAGCGAACTGGCGCAGGTCAACCAGGCGATCGTGCGGATGGACGAAGTGACCCAGCAGAACTGCGCGCTGGTGGAAGAAGCCGCGGCGGCGGCGCGCACGCTGCAGATGCAGGCACTGTCGCTGTCGCGTACCGTGGCCGCCTTCCGCCTCGACGAAACCGAAACGGCGCCGGCAGCGCCGCCCAAAAAAGAAAGCGGCGCCCCCCAGGCGAGCCCGACGCGGGATCTGCCCAGGGAGCGCCGCCTTCACGAGCGCTCGCACTTGCGGCTCGCCTCGAGCCGCAAGTAACACCACAAGCGCCTGACAGAGATGTTAGAGGCTTACTCGTAATCGCTGATCGGGGCGCAACCGCAGAACAGGTTGCGATCGCCGTACACGTTGTCCGCACGGCCGACCGGCGGCCAGTACTTCTTCTTGCGCAGCGACGCCACCGGGAAGGCAGCCACTTCCCGGGTATAGGTGTGCTGCCAGTCGTCGGCAGTCACCACTTCCGCGGTGTGCGGCGCGCCCTTCAGCGGATTGTCCATCTTGTCGTATTCGCCGCGCTCGACCTTCACGATCTCGGCGTGGATGGTGATCATCGCTTCGATGAAACGGTCCAGCTCTGCCTTCGCTTCGGACTCGGTCGGCTCGATCATCAGGGTGCCCGGCACCGGGAAGCTCATGGTCGGGGCGTGGAAACCGAAGTCCATCAGGCGCTTGGCCACGTCTTCGTTCGAGATGCCGGTCTTGTCCTGCAGCGGGCGCAGGTCGATGATGCACTCGTGCGCCACCAGGCCGTCGTGGCCGGTATACAGTACCGGGTAGTGCGGCGCCAGGCGGCGCGCGATGTAGTTGGCGTTCAGGATCGCCACTTCGGTCGCCGCGGTCAGGCCTTCGGCGCCCATCATCGCGATGTACATCCACGAAATCGGCAGGATCGAGGCCGAGCCATAGGCCGCGGCGCTGACTGCGCCGATGCCCGCTTCGTTGCGGACGTAGCCGGTCGACAGCTGGTTCGGCAGGAACGGGGCCAGGTGCGCGCCGACGCCGATCGGGCCGACGCCCGGTCCGCCGCCGCCGTGCGGGATGCAGAAGGTCTTGTGCAGGTTCAGGTGGCTGACGTCGCCCCCGAACGAACCCGGTGCGGCCACGCCGACCATCGCATTCATGTTGGCGCCGTCGACATACACTTGGCCACCGTGCGAGTGGATGATCTCGCAGAGTTCCTTGATGCCTTCTTCGAACACGCCGTGGGTCGACGGGTAGGTGACCATCACGCAGGCCAGGTTGGCGCTGTGCTGCTCGGCCTTGGCGCGCAGGTCAATCAGGTCGACGTTGCCGTTCTCGTCGCAGGCGGTGACCACCACCTGCATGCCGACCATGCTGGCCGATGCCGGGTTGGTGCCGTGCGCCGACGACGGGATCAGGCAGATGTTGCGGTGGCCCTCGCCGCGCGACTGGTGGTATTTCTGGATCACCAGCAGGCCTGCGTACTCGCCCTGCGAGCCGGCGTTCGGCTGCAACGAGATGGCGGCATAGCCGGTCGCGGCGCACAGCATGGCTTCGAGCTGGTCGATCATCTCGCGGTAGCCGACGGTCTGGTCGTCCGGTGCGAACGGGTGGATGCTCGAGAATTCAGGCCAGGTGACCGGGATCATTTCCGAGGTCGCGTTCAGCTTCATGGTGCAGGAGCCGAGCGGGATCATGGTGCGGTCCAGCGCCAGGTCCTTGTCCGCCAGCGAACGCAGGTAGCGCAGCATCTCGTGCTCGGCGTGGTAGCGGTGGAAGGTCGGGTGGGTCAGGTAAGCGCTGGTGCGGGCCAGGGCGGATGGGTAGGCTTCCTGGGCATCCGCGTCGAGCGCGTCGATATCCACGGTCTTGCCCGCTTCATTTCCAGCTGCGAAGACCGAGAACAGCAGGGCCAGGTCGTCGCGGGTCGTGGTTTCGTCCAGCGAGATGCCGACGTGGCCGTCGTCGATGCGGCGCAGGTTGATGCCCTGGCTGGCCGCGTTCGACAGCAGCGACTCGGCGTCGGGGGTACGGATGGTCAGGGTGTCGAAGAAGGTCTCGTTGACCACTTCGACGCCGAGCTGCTTCAGGCCCGTTGCCAGGATCGCGGCTTGGCGGTGCACGCGCTGGGCGATGCGCTTCAGGCCTTCAGGACCGTGGTAGACCGCGTACATGCCGGCCATCACGGCCAGCAGCACCTGGGCGGTACAGATGTTCGAGGTCGCCTTTTCGCGGCGGATGTGCTGTTCGCGGGTCTGCAGCGCCAGGCGGTAAGCCTGGTTGCCCTGCGCATCGACGGTGACGCCGACCAGGCGGCCAGCCATGCTGCGCTTGTATTCGTCGCGGGTGGCCAGGTAGCCGGCGTGCGGGCCGCCGAAACCGAGCGGCACGCCGAAGCGCTGGCTGTTACCGACGACCACGTCGGCGCCCCATTCGCCCGGTGCGGCCAGCATGGTCAGCGCCAGCAGGTCGGCGGCAACCACCACCATCGCGCCCATGGCATGCAGGTGCTCGCAGGCGGCGCGGTAGTCGCGCACTTCGCCGTTCACGCCCGGGTATTGCAGCAGCACGCCGAAGCAGCTCTCTTCCAGCTTCTCGATATCGGCGGCGGCAATGGTGCGCACTTCGACGCCGATCGGCTCGGCGCGGGTGCGGATTACTTCCAGGGTCTGCGGCAGCACGTCGTCGGCCACGTAGAACACTTTCGACGACGACTTGCCGACGCGCTGGATCAGCGTCATCGCTTCGGCGGCGGCGGTGCCTTCGTCCAGCATCGACGAGTTGGCGATGCCCATGCCGGTCATGTCCGTGATCATCTGCTGGAAGTTAAGGATCGCTTCCAGGCGGCCCTGCGAGATCTCGGGCTGGTAAGGCGTGTAGGCGGTGTACCAGGCCGGGTTCTCGAAGATGTTGCGCAGGATGACTTTCGGCGTGTGAGTGCCGTAATAGCCCTGGCCGATCATCGACTTCATGACCTTGTTCTTCGAGGCTAGAGCGCGCAGGCACTGCAGTGCCTGCTCTTCGCTGCGCGGCTCGACGAACTGGCCCAGGTCCAGGGTCTCCTTGGTGCGGATGTTCGCGGGCACGACCGCATCGATCAGGGCGGCGCGCGTGGCGTAGCCGAGTGTCGACAGCATGGCTGCCTGTTCGGAATCGGACGGGCCGATGTGGCGCGGGATGAACGCGTCGCGCAGTTCAAGTTGGGTGAGGCTGGTGCGGGTCATGGTAGAGGCCAGGTGAAGAATTGGCGCGGGGCGCCGGGGTAGTCGAGATGGTGCTGCGTAGGTGTTTTTCGTAGGGTGGGCGGCTTCGCCGCCCGCGCGTTCAAATTACGCATGCATCGCGGCGACGCACTGTATGGTTGAACGCGCGGGCGGGAGACCCGCCCACCCTACGGGACATCAGGTGCCGGTAGCCTTCGCGTAATCGTCAGCACTCATCAGCTTGTCGATCGCGCCGGCATCCGTCGGCTTCAGCTTGAACAGCCACGCGCCAAATGCATCGCTGTTGATCGAGTCCGGCGCATCGGCGACCGACTGGTTGATCTCGGTAACGGTACCCGCAACCGGTGCGTAGATGTCGCTCGCGGCCTTGACCGACTCGACCACCGCGGCATCTCCGCCGGCGGTGAATGCCTTGCCGACCTGCGGCAGTTCGACGAACACGATGTCGCCCAGGGCGTCCTGCGCGTACTCGGTGATGCCGACGGTCACGGTGCCGTCAGCCTCGCGGCGCACCCACTCGTGGGACTCGGTGTATTTCAGGTCGGTTGGAATGTTCATGTAAAAGCTCCAGTAGGTAAGGCGGACAGTATAACAATTCTTGTTTTCAGGCTGCGAGGACTTTGCCGTTGCGGACGAAGGGCAGCTTCACCACGCTGGCAGCCAGCTTTTTATCGCGGATCTCGACGTGCACGGTGTCGCCGATGGCGACGTCCAGCGGCACGCGCGCCAGCGCGATCGCCTGCTGCATGCTCGGGCTGAAGGTGCCGCTAGTGATCTCCCCTAGATTGCCGGAGGCAGCGACCACTTTCTGGTGAGCGCGCAGGATGCCGCCTTTTTCGCGCAGAATCAGACCGACGAAGTTCGCGTTCTGGCCCTTGGCCTGGAGCGCTGCCTTGCCGATGAAGTCGCGCTCCGAGACCAGGTCGATGGTCCAGGCCAGGCCGGCGTCGAGCGGATTCACGCTATCGTCCATGTCCTGGCCGTACAAATTCATGCCGGCTTCCAGGCGCAGGGTATCGCGCGCGCCCAGGCCGGCCGGCTTGATGCCGGCTGCAACGAAGGCATTCCACAGCGCCTCGACGTTCGAAGCGGACACGCCGACCTCAAAGCCGTCTTCGCCGGTGTAGCCGGTGCGCGCGACCATGACTTCGCCAAAGGCGGTGTCCGGGACGATCACGACATTGAATGGCTTGAGCGGCTCGGACGCCGCCTGGGTGGTCGGCAGCACCTGCCAGACCTTGGTTCTAGCGTTCGGGCCCTGCACGGCGATCAGGGCGATCGGGTCATTGCCGTCGCGGCGCTGGGTAACGGTCACGCCGCTGTTCGTCGCCTCGTTCTGCTGGCTGATCCAGGCGACGTCCTTCTCGGCGGTGCCGGCATTGACCACCAGGCGGAACCAGTCGTCGCTGAAGTAATAGACGATCAGGTCGTCGATCACGCCGCCTTCCGGATTCAGCATGCAGGAGTAGAGCGCCTTGCCCGGCACCTGCAGCTTGTCGACGTTATTGGCCAGCAGGCCGCGGAGAAAAGCGCGCACGTTGGCGCCCTTGAGGTCCACCACGCACATGTGCGAGACGTCGAACATGCCGGCGTCAAGGCGCACGGCATTGTGTTCGTCGATCTGGGAGCCGTAGTTCACCGGCATGTCCCAGCCGCCGAAGTCGACCATCTTGGCCCCTAGGGAGCGGTGTGCGGAATTGAGCGGGGTCGCTTTGAGCGTCATGGAATCCTCGGGACAGGTAATAGGGGTACGGGCACGCCTCGCGGGTGCTTGGATCCCCTCTGTCCTTGGTACCTGAGAGATAGCAGCAAAGCCGCCTGCCCCTTCGGTGGGCCGCCTGCGAAGGCAGCGGCCGCTCTCCAGAGTTGGGCCGGCCGCGCCATGCGCTGCTGCCCCTTGACCAGTCCGTTTGCCTGAGAGTTTGTGGGTAGTGCCCCTTCGGCGGCAGATGGGTCTGCGCTCTCCTGGCCAAGACTGTGGAGAATATGCCAGCCTTGGTTTGCTGTCAACCGATGGAGGGTGCCCAAAAGGCGGCCGGCGGCCGTATGCCGGTCACGCAAGAGCCGCCGCTTACCCGTAGGGCGGGCAGTTTCCTGTCCACGCGTTCAACCAGCGGTAGCACGGACGTGGTGGGTTTTTCCTATGTTAACTATTACCGCGCGGGCGTTCGTCATTCCGGGCATTGCCCGAAATTACCCCGCCCGCCCTACGGTTCTCGCCAACCGACTAACCTGGCGGATGGCTGATTATCGGCTTGCCGCAAAGTATTGCCGCGCACTATTGGTGCAGGGCGGGCGAGGGGTTTGCACGGGTTTTGCTACACTTACCCTACACACTTTGCAGTGGGAAAAGACTATGAGCGAAGACAAAGCGCAAGGAGGAAAGGAAGCCTGGTTCACGCTGTCCGGGGACGTCAACAGCGACATGGTGCACCGCGTATTCGAAGCGGTGGCGGCCATGACCGAAGACGGGCTCGAGACCGCCCACGTGCTGGTGCAGTCGAACGGTGGCTATGTGAGCGACGGCCTGTGCCTGCATAACTTCCTGGCGAACTCCCCGATCACCTTCGTGATGTACAACGGCGGGGCGGTGGCGTCGATCGCGGTCACGCTCTTCCTTGCCGGGACCAGGCGCTACGCGAGCGAGACCGCGCGCTTCATGGTCCACAAGTCGCATGCGACCGCCTCGCCGGGTTCCCGCCCGGATGCACTCAACATCATCGTCGAAGGCCTGCGCGCCGACGATGCGCGCACCGAGTCGCTGCTGCGCAAATCGGTCGACCTCACGCCGGAGCAGTGGGCCATTCACCAGTATTCCGACCTGCACCTGAATTCGCGCGATGCGAAAGCAGCGGGCCTGGTGAATGATGTCGCCGACTTCAAGCCGCCAAAGGGCGCGGTGCTGCGCAATATCTGAGCCGCGCCAAACGAACAGCCCGCCGTCGGGAGAGGGCGGGCTGGGACAAGGCGCCGGGGCAGTTGAGGGCCTGCCCCAGGTATAGCGCTGTGTCAGCGCTTCTTGTCGTTCTTGTGGCTCTGGCGGCCCGCTTGCGCGTGCTGCTCCGGGGTGCCGCCGCGCGTGCCGCTGCCGCTGCCCGAGGCCGAACCCGAGCCCGCCCCCGACTGCTGGCTGCCGCCGCTGCTGCTGCCGGCGCTGTTGCCACTCTGCTGGGTGCTGCTCTGGGGGGGCGAACGCGAGCCCTTCTTTCCTTGCTTCGAGGCCATGGAGATGTCCTTTCAATGGTGGGAAAAATACCTGTTTGCCGAGCTGGGATCGATACCGCAGCTATTCCGGTCGACCCATCATGCGTGCGGCTCCAGGCGATCGGTATCGGATCACAGCGTGATCCCGTGTAGGACAGGCGCCGACATACTCCAGGAATTATCGAAACTGTGATGTGTCGGCAGGCCACGAGATGGCAGCTCGAACGCGCCTCGCATGCAAGTTTCTATTGCCAGTCAGAAATGTTGTGGCAGAATGCAGGGAGATCCCCATCCCATCATTCCATGTCCAGCATGACCGCCCAGACACCTGCCACTCGCAATGCCGCCGCTGCGCAGCAGGCGACGCTGGATGAGCTCGTCGTAATCGCAGCGCGTCACGCAGCCGATGGCTTGATGGACATGGCGACCCGCATGGTCGCCGTGCTGCTCGACATGACGACGGCCGGACCGGATCCGCACCTGACCGGCAGCCGGATCCGCACGGGAAACCTGCTGAAGGATAACGCCTACGCGTTTGTCCACCTCGCCTCGACCGGCATCGAGCTGGCGCTGAAGAAGGAAGTGGCGCAGCTGGCGCCCGGCCTGAAGCCCGCCGCGGCGGCAGCGCCATTGATCCTGAGCCTGGTTCCACTGGAAGAGATGGACAGCCAGCTCGCCTTTGCTTCCGTCAGCCGTCCCTTCGACCTGGCCCATTCCGAGGCCCTGGCCAGCCTCGGTGTGCGGCTCGGCATGCTGCTGGGTCGCGGGCTGGTGCGCGCCGCGCACAATCCCTTTCGTCCCGAAGTCTTCCTGCGGGCGATCCAGCAAGCCTGGTGCGAGTTCGAGCCCGATCCCCAGGCGCACGCACTGGTGATGCCGCTGCTGCGCCCCGCCGTCGTGTTCGAGCTCGGGCCGCTGCTGGCCGCCCTGAACGACAAGCTCAAGCCCGCGCGCTCCTCCCGCAACGATGGCGAACGCTTCGCCAAGACCGACGACAGCGCCAGCGCGCGGGCCGCGCGCGCGCGGCGCGATGCCGCCGTCTCGCAACAACTGCGGCAGCTGTTCGGCGCGGCAGATCCGGCCCAGGGCGCGGAACTCGATATCCCGCTGATCGCCAACCTGCCGCAGGGCAGCGGCGGCTGGCGCCCGAGCGGCGCAGCCGGCTTTGTGCCGGGGCCTGCGTCCGCACCCGCTTCCAGCGCGACCCCGGCTGCCGGCTTCGCCGCACCTGCGCCCGGCCAGTCGGCGCCATATCACGCCACGATGGCGCCGCCCCCAGGTGCGGCTGGCCAGCCTGCCGGCGCAGCCTTGGCCGCACTCCCGGCGCCGTTGATCGGCATGCTGGAAAAATTCGCCGCCGGCCTGCCGGGCAGTGGCGATGGCGCCGCCGCCGCGGCGCACGGACACGAGGTGTTCTACCTGCCGCGCCTGAAACAGAGCCTGCCGCAGGGCAGCCTGTCGCGCGGCGACGAAACCACCCTCGACCTGTTGTCGCGCATCTTCGAGACCGTGCTGCTGGACGACGCGCTCCCGCAGGAGACGCGCGAGCTGATCGCCTTCCTGCAGGTGCCGGTGCTCAAGGCTGCGCTGCACGACCGCAGCTTCTTCTTCGAAGCGACGCATCCGGCGCGGCGCATGCTGGACCTGCTGTCGAATGTCGGCTGGGAGCAGCCGGGCAGCCCGGACGATCCGGTCTACCGCGCGATGCGCAGCAGCGTCGAGATGGTGCGCCGCGAAGCCGAGCCGCAGGCGTTTGCCTCCGCCGTGGCCGACCTGGAAGCGAGCATCGCCGAGCGCGAACACGCGCAGCAAGCCGCGATCGCCGGTCCGATCGCCCAGGCCACGCGCCAGGAAAAGCAGGCCGCCGCCAAACGCTCGGCCAAAAAAGCGGTGGCGCTGCGCCTGGCGGGCGAAGACGTCGTCGCCGTGGTCGGCACTTTCCTGGAACAGCGTTGGACCCCGGTCTTGAGCCTGGCCTACACCATCGAGGACAGCAAGCCGGGCGCGGTCGACAACGCCACCCGTGCGATGGACGACCTGGTCTGGAGCGTCAAGCCCAAGACGACGCAAGAAGGGCGCAAGGCCTTGATCGCGCGCCTGCCGGCCCTGCTCACCACCCTGAATAAATGGCTGGATGCCATCAAATGGCAGGATGCCGAGCGCCTGCAATTCTTTGCCGAGCTGGCCGAATGCCATGCGGCGATCGTGCGCGCGCCGATCGAGCTGTCGCCAGACCGTCAAATGGAGCTGGCCGTGGAAGCCGCCCAGCAGGATGCCATGCGGCGCATCGCCCTGGAGCAGCAGGCCGCCGCAGAAGAGGAGCAGGAAGAGGAAACAGCGCTTGACCCGGCCGCCGCCACCCTGGCGACGCTGGAGCGCGGCATGCGCGTCGAGTTCACCGGCAGCGGGGGAGTGCGCAAGGTCAAGCTGGCCTGGGTCAGCCCGCTGCGCACCCTGTTTATCTTCTCCGGGGCCGGCCGCCAGGAAGCGTTCTCGCTGCCGGCCGAACGCCTGCTCGAGTCCTTCCGCACGGGTAGCATCCGGGTGCTGGCGCTAGATGGCGTGGTCGGCCGGGTACTCACCCAGGCGGCCGGCGAAGCCGCCATGAACGACCCGATGCACGCCGAGCGTGCCGGCTGAGTAGGAAGGCGAACAATTGCCGGGTTCACAAGCTTGCATCTTGGCCGAAAAGCAAGCAACAGATGGTATGATGCGGTCTTTGACGACTCATTAGCCACCGAAGCAACGTGCGCCTCTCCTCCATCAAATTGTCGGGATTCAAGTCTTTCGTCGATCCCACCAATTTCCAGGTGCCCGGCCAGCTGGTCGGCGTGGTCGGCCCGAATGGCTGCGGCAAGTCGAACATCATCGACGCCGTGCGCTGGGTGCTGGGCGAGTCCAAGGCTTCCGAACTGCGCGGCGAGTCGATGCAGGACGTGATCTTCAACGGTTCCACCTACCGCAAGCCGTCCGGCCGCGCCTCGGTCGAGCTGGTATTCGACAACAGCGACGGCAAGGCGGCAGGGCAGTGGGGCCAGTACGCCGAGATCGCGGTCAAGCGCACCCTCACGCGCGACGGTACCTCCACGTATTACATCAACAGCCAGCCGGTGCGCCGGCGCGACATCCAGGACATCTTCCTCGGTACCGGCCTGGGGCCGCGCGCCTACGCCATCATCGGCCAGGGCATGATCTCGCGCATCATCGAATCGCGCCCGGAAGAGCTGCGCGTCTTCCTCGAAGAAGCGGCAGGCGTGTCCAAATACAAGGAACGCCGCCGCGAGACCGAGAACCGGCTGTCGGACACGCGCGAGAATTTGCTGCGGGTCGAAGACATCCTGCGCGAGCTGAACGCCAATCTCGAGAAGCTCGAAGCCCAGGCCGTGGTGGCCAACCGTTTCCACCAGCTGCAGGCGGACCAGGAAGAAAAGCAGAAGCTGCTCTGGCTGCTGCGCAAGAACGAAGCGAAAACCGAACAGCTGCGCTACTTCCGCGAAATGGAAGAAGCGCAGACGGAACTCGAAGCCCAGACCGCCAAATTGCGCAGCGTCGAGCTCGACCTGGAGCACCTGCGCCAGTCCCACTTCGCTACCGGCGACCGCCTGCACACCGCCCAGGGCGCGCTGTACCAGACCAATTCCGAGATCGGCAGCCTGGAGGCGCAGATCAAGTTCGTGGTGGAGTCGCGCACTCGCTTGCAGAACCAGCTCGGCACGCTCACCGCGCAGCGCGACCAATGGTTGGCGCAGCGCCAGGAATACCAGGAGCAGCTGGAAGAAGCCGAGTTCACGCTGGAAGAACTCGGCGCACGCGCCGAAGCCGCCCAGATGGCGGTCGAGGCTCACGGCGAACGCGTGCCCGAACTGGAAACGGCATGGCGCGAGAGCCAGGAGCGTTCCAACGAATCGCGCGCCCGCATCATGGGTGTCCAGCAGCGCATCGAGCTGGCCAGCGCCCACCAGCGCAACGCCTCCGGCATCCTCACCAGCCTGGCCGCACGGCGCGAGCGCCTGCAGCAGGAGCGCAATACCCTGAACCTGCCCGACAGCGCCACCCTCGACAACCTGCGCATGCAGCTCGAAGAGAAGCAGGTGGCGCTGGAAGAGCAGACGATGCTGCTCGACGATGCGGCATCGCGCCAGGAGGCGGTCGAGGCCGAGCGCCGCGAGGCGCACGACCAGGTCCAGCAGGAATCAAGCGCAAGCGCCAAGCTGGAAGCACGCCTGGCCGCGCTGCGCCAGATGCAGGACCGGGTGCAAACCCAGGGCAAGGTCCAGCCCTGGCTGGAAAAGCATGAACTGGCCGGCCTGCCGCGCCTGTGGCAAAAGCTCGACGTCGAAGAGGGCTGGGAGACCGCGCTGGAGGCCGTGCTGCGCGAACGCGCCGGTGCGCTCGAAATGTCGAACCTGGACTGGGCCAATGGCTTCTTCGGGGATGCGCCGCCGGCGCGGCTGGCCCTGTACTCGCCGGCCCCGTCCGCGCCCGCCGCGATTGACGACCCACAAGGCCTGAAACCCTTCGCCAGCCTGCTGCGCCTGAACGACCCCGGCGTGCGCGGCGTGCTCAACGACTGGCTGCACCATGTGTATGTGGCGCAGGATGCCGCCGAAGCCCTCGGCCTGCGCGCGCGCCTGCCGCAGGGCGGCAGCTTCGTGACCCGACAGGGCCACCTGGTCACCCAGTCGAGCGTGCGTTTCCACGCGCCGGATGCCGAGCAGGACGGCATGCTGGCGCGCCAGCACGACATCGAGAACACGGTCAAGCAGCTGCGGGCCCAGGCCCTGCTTGCGGACGAAGCGCGCAGCCGCGCCACCCGCGCCGACGCCGCCGTGAGCGAGCTCACACGCCGGCTGCAGGATGCGCGCCAGCGCTCCGGCATGTTCCAGCGCGAAGTGCATGCGCTGCAAATCGAAGTGCTCAAGCAAAGCGAAATCGAGGCGCGCTTCAACCAGCGCAGTGGCCAGATCGCGGCGGACCTGTCCGAGATCGCGGCGCAGGAAGCCGAACAGCGCCAGGCCGCGCTTGACGCCGAACAGGAATTCGAGCAGCTCGACATGGAGCTGGCCGAGCTGCAGGGCGCCCATGAAGATGGCCAGACCGCCTTCATGGACAAGGAACAGGCGCTGGCCGACGCACGCCAGAAGCTGCGCGATCTCGAACGCAGCGCCCAGGAGGCGCAGTTCGCCGAGCGTGCGCAGCGCAGCAAGATCGAAGAGCTGCGCCGCAACATCGCCACCGCCTCCAGCCAAGCCGACCAGGTCGGCGCCAGCCTTGGCGCCGGCAAGCTCGAACTCGAGGCGCTGGAAGCCGGCACCGCCCACGAAGGCTTGCAGGAATTGCTGGACCGCCGCAGCACCCAGGAGCGCGCGCTGTCCGACGCCCGCCATGAACTCGACCAGATCACGCTGCAGCTGCGCCAGGCCGAAGAAGCGCGCATGGGCAACGAGCGCAGCCTGCAGCCGCAGCGCGACCGCATCACCGAGATGCAGCTGAAGGAACAGGCCGCGCGCCTGAACCAGGAGCAGTTCGCCGAAGCCCTGGCCTCCACCGGCGCGGACGAAGCGCTGCTGGCGGAAAAACTCAATCCCGAGCTGAAGCCCCAATACCTGCAGGGCGAGGTCACGCGCCTGACCAATGCCATCGCCTCGCTGGGCGCGGTCAACCTGGCGGCGGTGGACGAGCTGGCCCAGGCCGCGGAGCGCAAGCGCTACCTCGATTCGCAGAACAAGGATTTGCAGGAAGCCATCGCCACGCTGGAAGATGCGATCCATCGCATCGACCGCGAAACGCGCGACCTGCTGCAGGACACCTTCGACCGGGTCAACACCCACTTCTCGGAACTGTTCCCGATCCTGTTCGGCGGCGGCAATGCCAAGCTGGTGATGACCGGCGACGAGATTTTAGACTCCGGCGTGCAGGTGATGGCCCAGCCGCCCGGCAAGAAGAACGCGACCATCCACCTGCTCTCGGGCGGTGAAAAGGCGCTGACCGCCACCGCGCTGGTGTTCTCGATGTTCCGCCTGAACCCGGCGCCATTCTGCCTGCTCGACGAGGTGGACGCGCCACTGGACGATGCCAATACCGAGCGCTTCTGCCGCATGGTCAAGCGCATGTCCGAACATACCCAATTCCTCTTCATCTCGCATAACAAGATTGCGATGGAGATGGCCAACCAACTGATCGGTGTGACGATGCAGGAGCAGGGCGTATCGCGCATCGTGGCGGTGGACATGGAGTCCGCCGCGAACTTCGCTACTGAGGCACAAGCAGCATGACTGATTTCCAAATGAGCCTGATCGCAGCGGGCGGCGTCTTCGTCGTCGGCGTCATCTCTTACAACAAGTGGCAGGAGTACAAGGCCCGCAAGAGCGTCGAACGCGCCTTTGCCTCGGACCACGACGACGTCCTGATGCGCAGCGGCGACACCGCCGTCGAGCGCCAGGAACCTGTGCTGGACCTCGGTGCGGAATCGCCGCTGGCCCCGCTCGACGTCGATCCGGAGCTCGCGGTGCCAGGCCGCAGCGCGCCGGTGTCCGATGCGCCTTCGGTCTCCCCGACCTACGCGGCGCCCACCGCGGCGGCCGGCTATGCGTCTGCGCCAGCCGCACCAGTCGCACCCCTTGCACCGCTGGCGGGCACCACGCCGCGTACCCCACCGGCCGAACTGGCCGAAAGCCTGGTCGATCCGCTGATCGACTGCCTGGTGCCTTTGAACTTCGAAGGCGCGGTACGCGGCGACAAGATCTTGCCGGCCCTGCAGAAGCTGCGCCGCGTCGGCAACAAGCCGATCCACTACATCGGCTTTGCCGTCAGCGGCGACTGGGAGCCGATCGTCCATGGCGGCGTGTACACCAAGCTGCAGGCCGGCGTGCAGATGGCGACCCGCACCACGGCCCTGAACGAAATCGAATACTCCGAACTGGTGACGCGCCTGCGCGCCGTGGCCGACGAGATCGGCGCCGAGCCGGAAGTGCCGGACATGATCGAGGTGATGAGCGAAGCCCGTACGCTGCACCGCTTCGTGGCCGGCCACGATGCCCAGCTGGGCGTGAACCTGGCCGCGAACGGCGAAGCCTGGCCGATCACGACCCTGATCGGGGCGTTGGAGAAGCAGGGCTTCGACGTGCGCCCGGATGGCCGCTTCTCGATGCCCGACGGCGAGGGCGGCGTGCTGTTCACTTTGTCGACCAATGTCACGCTGGGCGCGGACGCAACCAGCCGCCTGACCCTGCTGCTGGACGTGCCCTGCGTGGCCCCGGCGCGCGACGGCTTCCTTGCCATGGTCAAGTGCGCGAAGGAGCTGGTGCTGCGCCTTGACGCCACCATCGTCGACGATTTCGAGCAGCCGCTGTCGGACGAAGCGCTGGACGAGATCAACGGGCAGGTAGCGGAGTTCTACCAGGAGATGGAAGCCGCCGACATCCCGGCCGGCTCGGTCCGCGCATTGCGCCTGTTCGTATAAGGGCATCCCGGCGATGAGCGTGACGACGAAGGAAACTGCGCAGGCCGAGCCGCTGGCGCGGATGGCGTGGCTGGTGGAAGAACTGAACCGCCACATCTACAACTACCACGTGCTCGATGCGCCGACCATTCCCGACGCCGAATACGACCGCATGTTCCGGGAGCTGCAGGAGCTCGAGCTCGCGCACCCGGCGGCGGTCACCAACGATTCGCCGACCTTCCGCGTCGGCGCGGCGCCGATCCCGGAGTTCAAGCAGGTGACACACTCGGTGCCGATGCTGTCGCTGAACAACGGCTTCGCCGACGAAGACGTCGACAACTTCGACCGCCGCGTGCGCGACGGGCTCGAGCTGAAGCAGGTGTCCTACAACGCCGAACTGAAGTTCGACGGCCTGGCGATCAGCCTGCGTTACGAGAACGGCATGTTCGTGCAGGCCGCGACGCGCGGCGACGGCTATACCGGCGAGGACGTGACCGCGAATATCCGCACCGTGCGGGTCATTCCGCTGCGCCTGCACGGCGCGGACGTCCCGGACGTGCTCGAAGTGCGCGGCGAAGTACTGATGTTCAAGGGCGATTTCGCCAGCCTGAACGCGCGCCAGCGCGAGGCCGGCCACAAGGAATTCGCCAACCCGCGCAATGCGGCGGCGGGCAGTTTGCGCCAGCTCGACGCGCGTATCACGGCCCAGCGCAAGCTGCGCTTCTTCGCCTATGGCATCGGGCTGCTGGAAGGCGCCGAGCTGCCGGAAACCCACTCCGGGGTGCTCGACTGGTTCGACCGCCTCGGCCTGCCAGTGGCGAAGGAACGCGCCGTGGTCACGGGCCGTGACGGCCTGCTTGGCTTCTACCGCGGAATCGGTGAACGCCGCAGCAGCCTGCCCTACGAGATCGATGGGGTGGTCTACAAGGTCGACCGCGTGGCCGACCAGGCCCAGCTCGGCTTCGTGTCGCGCGCACCGCGCTTCGCGCTGGCCCACAAGTTCCCGGCCGAGGAAGCCCTGACCGAAGTCACCGCGATCGACGTGCAGGTCGGCCGCACCGGCGCCATCACGCCGGTGGCGCGCCTGGTGCCGGTCTCGGTGGGCGGTGTCACCGTCACCAACGCAACCCTGCACAACGAAGACGAAGTGCTGCGCAAGGACGTGCGCGTGGGCGACACCGTGATCGTGCGCCGCGCCGGCGACGTGATTCCCGAAGTGATGGCTGTGGTGCTGGAGCGCCGTCCCAGCCCCGAGCCAATGCGCTATGTGCTGCCCAAGACCTGCCCGGTGTGCGGCTCGCACGTGGTGCGCGAAGAGGGCGAGGCCATCGCGCGTTGCTCCGGCGGCTTGAGCTGCGCCGCCCAGCGCAAGGAAGCAATCCGCCACTTCGCGGGCCGCCGCATGATGGACATCGAAGGCCTGGGCGACCGCTATATCGACAGCCTGGTCGAGTGCAGCCTGATTCATGGCGTGGCCGACCTGTACAAGCTGACCCTGGACGACCTGCTGGCCATGAAGCGCCTCGCCGACGAGCGCGAGGGCACCACGCCAGAGACTGTGAAGAACGGCAAGGTCGCCACCAAATGGGCGGACAACCTGCTGGACGCAATCCGCGCCAGCAAGAACCCGCCGCTGGAACGCCTGCTGTTCGCACTCGGCATCCGCCACGTCGGCGAATCGACCGCCAAGACCCTGGCCGACTGGCTGGGCCGTTTCGACCTGGTGCGCCAGGCGCCGAGCGCGCTGCTACGGGTGCTGCCCGACATTGGCGGCACCGTGGCGGACGCGATCGCCGAATTCTTCGCCGAGGAAAAAAACCAGCAAGCCATCAATGCGCTGCTGGCAGCCGGCGTCGCGCCCCAGGGCGAGCACGCCCCCAAGGCGGCCCTGCGCGAGAAGCTGGAAGAAGTGAACCTGCTGGCGGCCCTTGGCATCCCGAAGCTGACCGAACCGCGCGCGCGCCAGCTGCTGGCCGCCGGCCAGACGCTTGGATCCCTCAGCCACCTCAACGTGTTCAACGTGTTCGGCCTGCCGGCAACGGTGGCGGGCGGGCTGGAAGAGTGGATGGCGCAGCCGGGCAACCGCGAGCGGCTGGCAGCGCTGGCGCAGCTGCGCACCGAACTGCTGGCGCAACTGCCGCAGGGAGCCGCGCCGGAAGGCCACCTGTCCGGCAAGACCTTCGTCCTCACCGGAACCTTGCCGACCATGAGCCGCGAGGCGGCCGGCGCCCTGATCGAGGCGGCCGGCGGCAAGGTGTCCGGTTCGGTATCGAAGAAGACTTCGTACGTGGTGGCCGGCGCGGAGGCGGGCAGCAAGCTCGCCAAGGCGGAAGAACTCGGCGTCACCGTCCTCGACGAAGCAGGCCTGATGGCGCTGCTCGACACCTAAAGAACCCTGGAGGCGACCCCATGACCCTGATCCGCAAAGCCGTATTCCCCGTGGCAGGCCTCGGCAGCCGCTTCCTGCCCGCCACCAAGGCGCAGCCGAAGGAGATGCTGCCGATCGTCGACAAGCCGCTGATCCAGTACGCCGTCGAAGAAGCGGTGGCAGCCGGCATCACCGAACTGGTATTCATCACCGGCCGCAACAAGCGCGCCATCGAAGACCATTTCGACAAGGCCTACGAGCTCGAATCCGAGCTGGAAGCGGCCGGCAAGCAGGCGCTGCTCGAGGTCGTGCGCGGCGTGATCCCGAAGAACGTCACCTGCATCTACATCCGCCAGTCGGCGCCGCTGGGCCTGGGCCATGCGGTGCTGTGCGCCCGTCCCGTCATCGGCGACGAGCCCTTCGCCGTGCTGCTGGCAGACGACTTCATGGACACCGCCGCTGGCCACAAGCCGGTACTGGCGCAGATGACCGATTTGTATTCGTATGAGCGCTCCAGCATCCTTGCGGTGCAGGACGTCGCGCGCGAACATACCCGCCAGTATGGCATCGTGAAAGCGGACAGCTATCGCCCGGGCCTGGAGCTGGTATCCGAAATCGTCGAGAAGCCGGCGCCCGAGGTGGCGCCCTCGACCCTGGCCGTGGTCGGGCGCTACGTGCTGTCGGGCTCCATCTTCGGCTACCTCGAACACCTCGGCACCGGCGCCGGCGGCGAAATCCAGCTCACCGACGGTATCGCCGCGCTGATGCAGGCCGAACGCGTGCTGGCCTACCGCTACGAGGGCCAGCGCTACGACTGCGGCTCCAAGCTCGGCTACCTGCAGGCCACCGCCGCGATGGGGCTGAAGCACCCGGAGACCGGCGAAGGCTTCCGCGCCAGCCTCGCGGCACTGCTCGAACAAGGAAAACTGCCATGACCGTACGTGAGATCCTGCGCATGGGCGACCCGCGCCTGCTGCGCGTGGCCGAAAAGGTCACCGGGTTCGACACGCCCGAATTGCACGCCCTGGTCGCCGACATGTTCGAGACCATGCATGCCGCCAATGGGGCCGGCCTGGCCGCGCCGCAGATCGGCGTGAATCTGCAACTGGTGATCTACGGGTTTGCGAAGAATGGTCGCTACCCCGATGCGCCGCCGGTGCCGGAGACGGTGTTGATCAATCCCGTGCTCACGCCGCTGTCGGATGAGATGGAAGAGGGTTTCGAGGGTTGCCTGTCGGTGCCAGGCCTGCGCGGCAGCGTGCCGCGCTATACGAAACTGCATTATGAAGGCGTCGACCAGTACGGGAAACCGGTCGTTCGTGACGTGGAAGGCTTCCATGCGCGCGTGGTGCAGCACGAGGTCGACCACCTCCTCGGCATCCTGTACCCGATGCGGATCCGCGACTTTTCCCGTTTCGGTTTCACCGAGGTGATGTTCCCCGACCTGGATCCGAAGGCGGACGACTGATGCGCGCTGCCTCGATCGCAGCCGCGCTGCTGCTGGCGGGCGCGCCTGCCGCACAGGCCGACGACTGGTTCACGAAAATCGACCCGGTCCCGAAAAGCGAGTTCTGGCTCGATACCGGTTTCGCCACGGCGCACTTCGACAGCGACAAGGACCTGAACGGCGCCAACAAGGGCCTCGCTGCCGAGTACCGCTTCAGCGGCACGATGGCCGCGACGGCAGGGCGCTTTTATAACAGCGACCGGCAGTGGTCGAACTACGCGGGCGTGATCTGGCAGCCGTATGCAGTGGGGCCGGTGCGGGTCGGGCTGGCGCTGGCGGCGTTCGATGGCTATCCGAACATGCGTGCTGGCGGCTGGTTTCCGGCGGCGATTCCGACGCTGACTTATGAGTACAAGCGGGTGGGGGTGAATGTAGGGATTATTCCGACTTACCGGGACCGCTTGTATGGCGGGGTGTCGGTGCAGCTCAAGCTGAAACTATTTGAATAGCCGCGCATCGTAGGGTGGGCAGATTCTGCCCACGCGGTGATAGTCGCCGGCTCCGCTTTCGCGCCGCATGATCTTGCTGCTAACTATCACCGCGTGGGCGTAGTTCAGTCCACTGGACTGAACTACGCTGCCCACCCTACGGTTTACGACTCTTTCGGGTACGGGCTTTTCCCACCCTCCGCAATAAACACATCGATCCTCTGCTGCAGCACCGGCAGCGGCACCGACCCCAGCTGCAGCACCGTATCGTGGAAGTTCCGGATATCGAACTTCGCCCCCAGCGCCTTCTCCGCCCGCGCCCGCGCTTCCTGGATCGCCATCTGCCCCAGGTAGTAGGACAGTGCCTGTCCCGGCCACGAAATATAGCGGTCCACCTCCGTCTCAACCTCGTGCTTCGACAGTGCGGTGTTCTCCATCAAATAGGCCTGCGCCTGCTCGCGGGTCCAGCCCTTGGCGTGGATGCCGGTGTCGACGACCAGCCGCGATGCGCGCCAGGCCTGGTAGCTCAGCATGCCGAATTCCTCGTACGGCGTTTCGTAGATCCCCATCTCGGTACCGAGCCGTTCCGCGTACAGCGCCCAGCCTTCGCCGAAGGCCGAAATATAGGCGCGGCGGAAGTTCGGCACGTTTTTCTGCTCCTGCGCCACCGGCATCTGGAAGGCATGGCCCGGCGCCGATTCGTGCAGGGTCAATGCCGGCAGGCTGTAGAGCGCGCGCGCCGGCAGGTTATAGGTGTTGACCCAATAGCTGCCCGGCCCGCCGCGGCCGGCCGTGTAGAACGGCGCCTGGTCGTCGGGCACCGGCAGGATCGCGAAGCGGCGGCGCGGCAGGTAGCCGAAATATTGGTCGGCCTTGGCGTCGAATTTCTTCGCGGTCCAGGCGGCGCGCATCAGCAGCTCTTGCGGGGTCTTGGCATAGAACTGCGGGTCGGTGCGCAGGAACTGCAAAAAGGCCGGCAGGTCGCCCTTGAACTCGACTTTCTTCATGATCCCGTGCATCTCGGCGCGGATCTTCGCCATCTCGGCCAGGCCGATGGTGTGGATCTGGTCCGCATTGAGATTGGTGGTGGTGAACTCGACAATCTTCGATTGATAGTAGGCCTGGCCGCCCGGCATGCTGGTGGCCGCGAGCGTGGTGCGCGCCTTCGGCACGTACTCGTCGCGGAAGAAGGCCAGCACCTTGCCGTAGGCCGGCTGCACCGTGTCGCGGATGAGGGCGGCGGCCTGCGAGCGCAAGGCTTCCTGCTCGCTGGCCGGCACCGATGCGGGGAAGGTCTTGAAGGGGGTGAAGAACACGGTGTCCTGGGGCGTCCTGGCATCGGCGATCGAACTCAGCGCCACGTCGCGTCCGGCCAGCGTCACGCGCGGCGGGGTGAAGCCGCGCGCCAGCCCGGCACGCATGTTGGCGGTCTCCTGCTCGAAATAGGCGGGCAGCGCGGTCAGCTGCCTCAGGTAATTGCGGTAATCCTCAATGGTCTTGAACGGGCGGCGGGCGCCGAAGGTGACGTCGGTCCAGAAGGCGCTGTCGGCGTTGACCGGCTGCTCGTATTCGCGGAAGCGTTGGGCGTCCGCCAGGGAAGCGACCTGGGCGCGATAGACCGCGAAGTTGACGCGCTCTCCAGGGGACAGGTCGGCGGGGCGGATCGCGTCGAGTTCCTTCAGGATGCCCTCCCAGTAGCGCTGGCGGGCCTCTTGCACCAGTGCATCGACACGGGCCAGCACGGGGCTGACGCCCTGGTCGCCGTCGGCACGAGCGAGCCGTTCCGTGACGCGCCACTTCCACTCTTTCGTGTAGATTGTCTTGAAACGCGTATCGGCGTTTGTCGCGGCTTGCGCAGGCGACATTGCAAGGCTCAGCAGTACGCAGGCCGTCGGCAGTACGGCACCCAATTGTTTAATCATGGTCTTCCCGCATTTCGATGAGCAAGATTGCTCGACGATACACATCTTAGCGGGGATGTCGCAAATTGGCACGAACGAACATGTTTCCGGATTGTTGTTGGCAGAAAAGACAGTTTGCCGTGTCAGCAAGGTATAATTCCTGTTGGACCGGCCTGCCTTCGCCGCCGTCCAGGCCGCGGGCCGGGGGGTGCCACGGGCCCCGGCAACCACCATCCGTATTCATTGTTCCTCGACGACGACATGACCATCAGTACGGGCGCGCAAGATCCGGCCCCAGGGAGCAACGAGCTTTTGCAGCCCTGGCGGCGTATCTCGCTGCAGCTGTGTCCGCTGATCGGCGAGAGCGGCTTTTGCGCCTTGTTCGGCCGCGCCGTCCACATGGTCGGCCCCGACCATGCCTGGCTTGCCCCGCAACAGCCGTGCCGCTCGCCCGACCAGCTGTTTGTCCTTCTGGCCGAACGCCTCGCCACGGTCGAGCTTGGACGAGCCACGGCCGCGAACGACACCTTGCTGCAGACCTTCACCCAACTACTCGCAACGCTCATCGGAGAGGCGCTGACCCAGCGCCTGCTCGCGTCAGCGACGGCCAGTGCTGACCAGCCGACGAATGTACAGGAGCAGAAATAAATGACCGATAAAGTGACCTTGGGGAAATTGGCAACGGGCGTACCGGGGCTGGACGTTCTCTTGGGCGGCGGCTTGAACGAATTTTCGTTCAACCTGATTAGCGGGGCTCCCGGCTGCGGCAAGACCACGATGGCCCACCAGATCATGTTCGCGCTGGCCGGGCCAGGCCGGCGCGCGCTGTTCTTTACGGTGCTGGGCGAGCCGCCGCTGAAAATGCTGCGCTACCAGCAGCAATACGCCTTCTTCGACATGGACAAGGTTGGTACCTCGATCCGCTACGTCAATCTCACGGCCGACCTGCGCGCCGGCGATTTCAACTGCGTGCTCGAACGCATCACCAAAGAGGTGGAGGATTTCGCCCCGAGCATGGTTTTCGTCGATTCCTTCCGTTCCGTGATCCAGACCGGCCGCGGCGGAAACGAAGGCACCAGCGACCTGCAGTATTTCGTGCAAGAGCTTGGCACCCGCATGACGAGCTGGATGGCGACTACCTTCCTGATCGGCGAATACCAGCAGAACGAAGTCGAAGCCAACCCGATCATGACGGTGGCCGACGGCATGGTGGCGCTGAGCCAGCAGCAAGAGGGCGACGCCGTCGTGCGGAAAATCCGCGTTGTCAAGATGCGCGGCCAGGCTCACATGAGTGGGTCGCACACCTTCCGCATCACGTCAAACGGATTGCGCATCTATCCGCGCCTGCTGCCGCCGCTGGCGGCCGGCCTGCACGAAGGCGCGCCGGTCGATACCGATCCGACGCGGATCCCGACCGGCACCCCGGGCCTGGACGACATGCTGCACGGCGGCCTGCCGCAGGGGCATTCGATGCTGGCCATCGGGCCGACCGGCTGCGGCAAGACCATCATGGGCACGCGCTTCCTCCAGGCCGGCGTCGCCCTGGGCGAAACAGGTGTCGTGATGTCGTTTGAAAAAGGCACGGGACGCCTGCGCAATGCCGGGATGGCCGCGATGGTGCGGGCAGGGCAGGTGGTGCTGGTCGAAAGCCGCCTGATCGACCTGACGATGGAAGAGCTGGAAGACGAGCTGCTGGCTGCGATCGATCGTACCGGCGCGCGCCGGGTCGTGATCGATTCGCTGTCCGAAGTGCCGCTTTACCTTGCGCCGGAATGCATCCGCAACCTGCGCGAAGGGGTGTTCCGCATGCTGAGCAGCCTGGCCAAGCGAGGCGTGACGGTGCTGGTGACGGTGGGCCTCGACGAGCAGGCGCTCAACATGAACTACGCGCGCGCCGACATGGCCTATATCACCGACGCCATCGTGGCGATGCGTTATGCAGAGGTGGACGGCCAGGTGCGCAGGTATATGGCAGTGGTCAAGGTACGTGGCAGCAGCCATAGCGCCGACGTGCGCGAATACCGCGTCACCGACGATGGGCTCGAGATCGACCCCATCGCGGCCCCTGTCAACGGGGTGCTGTTCGGCCGGACCGACTACGTGAATTCCGGCGATTGAGACAAACCATGGGGACGTACGATGAATCGGCAGCCGGCTCTGAACAACGTTCCCTGATGGGCGACGAAAACACCCTGGGTGGACTGCTGCGCGAGCAGGACCTGCACCATCGCATCGCGGTGCTCGAGGCCGAGCTCTCGCATGCCCGCGTCCTGGTGCGCGAACGCGACCGCCTCGAAGACCAGGTCACGCAGCTGCGCGAAGCCAACGAGAACCTGGTGATGGCCACCGTCAGCGCGCAATCGCTGCGCGACCTGGCCGAAGCCACCAACCGCCGCCAGACCGAATTCCTCGCCATGCTGGCGCACGAACTGCGCAACCCGCTGGCGCCGCTCTCCATGTCGGCGAGCCTCCTGCAGAACATCGTCGGCGCCTCGGGCCCGGCTGCCGCCCAGCTTGGCCAGGTGGCCGGCGTGGTGCGGCGCCAGGTCGACCAGATGGCGCGCCTGCTGGACGACCTGCTCGATGCCGCGCGCATCAGCAGTGGCAAGATCACGCTCGCGGTACGCCCGCTGGCGCTCGGCGCGGCACTCGACCAGGCGATGGAAACGGTCGCGCCGCGCATCCGCGAACGCGGCCAGCATCTCGAGCTCGAGCTGCCCGGCGCGCCGCTGGCCATTGAAGGCGACCCGGTGCGACTGACCCAGGTCTTCGCCAACCTGCTCGGCAACGCCTCCAAATACACCGGCAATGGCGGACGCATCGTGCTGCGCGCATGGCGCGCCGGCGACGAGGTCGTGGTCGAAGTGAGCGACAACGGCACCGGCATCTCGGCCGAGATGCTGCCCCAGATCTTCGACCTGTTCATCCAGGGCCCACGCTCGCTGGCCCGTTCCGAAGGCGGGCTGGGTATCGGCCTGAACGTGGTGCGCAACCTGGTCGGCATGCATGGCGGGACGGTCGCGGCGGCGAGCGGCGGCGAAGGGCAGGGCAGCACCTTTACCGTGCGTTTGCCGCTGTCGTGCTCCGACGCGCCCGTGCCCGAGTTACCCTCCGGGCCGAGCACGGCCGAAGACGCCTGCCGTATCCTGCTCATCGAAGACAATGCCGATGCCTGCGATACGCTGCGGGCCTTGCTGGAGCTGGCGGGCCACGAGGTCGTGACCGCCTACGACGGCCATGCCGGCCTGGCGGCGGCGCAGGCGCGTCCTTACGATATCGTGATTTGCGACATCGGCCTGCCGGGTATCGACGGGCTGGAAGTGATGGAGCAGTTGCGCCGCGCTCAGCCGGCGGGTGGGCCGTTCTCGATCGCGCTGTCGGGCTATGGGCAACTCGAGGACCGCGAGCGGGCGCTGGAGGCGGGGTTCGACCGCTACCTGGTCAAGCCGGCCGCACCGGACGCGCTGCTCGAACTGGTCGCCGAAGCGCGCGCGGTGCGCGAAGCTTAGCAGGGCGCCCGGTTTGAGACGTTCGCCCGGCTACTTCAGTACCCGTGCGATGCGGCCGACGGCTTCCTCGATGCGCTCGAACCGGGTGGCGTAGGAAAACCGTACGTGCCTGCTTGGCGCCGTAAAACCGAAATCATCTCCCGGCACGATCGCCACTTTCGCCTCGCGCAGCAGCGACCAGGCAAACGCGGTGCTGTCGTCCCGGTGCGCGTGCTGCAATGCGCTGATGTCCGCATACACATAGAAGGCCCCATCCGGCATCACCGGCACCTGGAACCCGAGTTCTCGCAGCGCGGGGACAAGAAAGTCGCGGCGGCGCTGGAATTCGCGCCGGCGCTCTTCATAGATGCCGAGTGCCTCCGGCGTGAAGCAGGCCAGGGCGGCCTGCTGGGCCACGGTCGGCGCGCAGATAAACAAATTTTGCGCCAGCTTTTCGAAGGTCGGCACCAGGGCGTCGGGCACCACCAGCCAACCCAGGCGCCAGCCGGTCATGCTGAAGTATTTCGAGAAGCTGTTGACGGTGATGACGTCGCTGTCGAGCGCCAGTGCACTGGTTGGCTTGTGGTCGTAGGTCAGGCCCTGGTAGATCTCGTCGATGATCGCGAAGCCGCCGCGCCGGCGCACCGCGGCCAGCATGTCGCGCAGCTGCCCTGGCGTCATCGAGGTTCCGGTCGGGTTCGAGGGCGAGGCCACCAGCACGCCACGGCTGCGCGCGGTCCAGTGGGCGTCGACGTGGGCGGCGCTCAGCTGGTAGCGGTCTTCGCTCGATGCGGGAACCAGCACCGGCTTGCCGCCGAAGCTGGAGACGAAATGGCGGTTGCACGGGTAGCATGGGTCGGGCATCAGCACTTCGTCGCCTTCGGCCACCAGCGCCGCGCAGGCCAGCAGCAGCCCAGCCGAAGCGCCGGCCGTGACGACGATGCGGCGCGGATCGATGCCCAGGCCGTGCACGGATGCGTAATGGCCGGAGATTGCCTCGCGCAGCTCGTGCAGGCCGAGCGAGTCGGTGTACTGGGTGATGCCGCCGCGGATCGCATCCATCGCCGCCTGCGCCACGATGTCGGGCGCGGTGAAGTCGGGCTCGCCGACGCTCATGCTGATGACGTCGATGCCGCTGCGCTTCATCTCGTTGGCGGCCTTGACCATTTCCATGACGCGGAAGGGTTCGATGGCGTGGACGCGCTGAGCGACCTGGAGGGCGCGGGGGGAAGGGGTGATAGGCATGCTGAGATCCGAAAAGTCCGATCCGCCATCTTACCGTAGGGTGGGCGGCTTCGCCGCCCGCGCGTTCAACCACCCTGTGCAAAGCTGCAGCGCGTCTTTTCAACCGGATTTGAACGCGCGGGCGGGAGACCCGCCCACCCTACGATGTGCGGCACAGCATAGCTCGGCGATTACTGATGCGAATGATGCGTCGCCGTTAACCTGCGCATCAGCGGCAATGCCGCCAGCGCAATCAGCGTGCACACGATCGCGGCGATCCCGCGCTTGTTGAACTGATGACGTCGATGCCGCTGGGCTACATCTCGTTGGCGGCCTTGACCATTTCCATGACGCGGAAGGGTTCGATGGCGTGGACGCGCTGGGCGACCTGGAGGGCGTGGGGGGAAGGGGTGATAGGCATGCTGAGATCCGAAAAATCCGATCCGCCATCTTACCGTAGGGTGGGCGGCTTCGCCGCCCGCGCGTTCAACCACCCTGTGCAAAGCTGCAGCGCGTCTTTTCAACCGGATTTGAACGCGCGGGCGGGAGACCCGCCCACCCTACGATGTGCGGCAGAGCATAGCTCGGCGACTACTGATGCGAATGATGCGTCGCCGTTAACCTGCGCATCAGCGGCAGCGCCGCCAGCGCAATCAGCGTGCACACGATCGCCGCAATCCCGAGCTTGTTGAACAGGTTCGTATACACCGGCAGCGTCTGTACCGGGTCGACCATGTCGCGAGGGACGCTGGCGATGTTCGCCACTACGCCGCCCAGGTATTGCGAGATGCCGACGCCGACGTAATACGCGCCCATCATGAAGCCGCCCATGCGTGCCGGGACGTAGCGCGCGATCATCGCCAGCCCGAGGCCGCTGACCAGCAGTTCGCCCAGCGAATACAGGCCGTAGCCCGCGATCATGATCCAGGACGAGGTCAGGCCGTCCGTGGCGAACTGGCCGGCCACGCCATAGGTGAAGAAGCCTGCCGCCACCACCGCGAAACCAAGTGCGAACTTGCCGGCGATCGACAAGTCCTTGCCGCTGTTGCCGGCGCGGGTGTAGACCAGGGCCAGCACGGGGCTCAGCACCATGATCCAGATCGCGTTCAACGCCTGGAACTGCGCCGGCGACCAGGTCCACAGGTGGCTGCCCAGCACAGTGAACTCCAGGTCCACGTTACGCAGCGCGAACAGCGACAGCGAGGTCGACATCTGCTGGTAGAAGATGAAGAAGAACACGGTCTGCAGGGTCAGTACCAGTGCGGCGATCAGGCCTGCGCGTTCGCTCGGTGCGCTGGTGCGGATCAGGTGGAAGAAAATCCCGAGCACCACGATGCCGGCCACGTAGACGAAGGCGCGCGCCAGCCACTGGTATTCGAGGATGACGGCCGATGCCGCCACCGCCACCACGCCGCCCGCCAGCACGGCCAGCAGTTTCTTCACGTCGAGCGGGCGCGCATCGGGCGGCGAGCCGATATGCCCAATGGTCTGGCGCAGTACGCCCACGGTCAGCAGGCCGATGCTCAAGCCGACGCTGCACACGGCGAAGGCCACGTGCCAGCCAAGGTTGCTGCCCCAGGTGGCGTTGATATGGTCCTTGATCCAGGGCGTAGCCAGCATCGAGAAGGTCGAGCCGACGTTCACCGCCATGTAGTACATGGTGAAAGCGCTGTCCATCTTGGAGTCGTCGCCTTCGTAGATCTTGCGCACCAGGTTGGCGGTGTTCGGCTTGAACAGGCCGTTGCCGACCACGATCACGCCCAGCGCCGAGAAGGTCATCCAGGTATTGGTGGTCGGTACTGCCATCAGGGCGTAGCCGAGGGTCAGGATCAGGGCGCCGAGGATCATGCAGCGGCGGGTGCCGAGCACATGGTCGCCGATCCAGCCTCCGATGGCCGGCGCCACGTAGATCAGGGCCGCAGCAGCACCCCATACGAGGTTGGCGCGGCTGTCCTCGAAGCCGAGGCGCTGCACCATGAAGTACACGATCAGCGCCTGCATGCCGTAGTAGCCGAAGCGCTCCCACAGCTCGATCAGCGCCACCGTCATGAATGAGCGCGTTTGGCTTACGCCCTGGCCGGCCGCCAGTGGAATGTCGTTCTTCATCTGTCTCCCTCGTATCGTTATCGTATGCCGTGGTCCGGCAGCCGGGCGATCCTACGCGAGGTGCATGGAAGAAGCAATCTTGACAGGGGCGATGTGGGAGCGTCGCGCCGCGAGCGGTTATGTAATTTTATTACACGGCCCCTGTTTCGCGCGCCGGAATTCTGGCATGCTCTCGCATGCGCTTTTCGTCGGCTTCTTGATAACTTTCGACCCCCGGGATCTATGACCACTGCACCGTTCGTCCGCCTGGCCCTGTGCCTGCTCGCCAGCCCGCTCGCCTTCGCCCAGAATGCCGACCGGCAGCTGGAGCGGGTGTCGCACAATAACAATACGCTGGAGCTGGCCACCAGCGATGGCCGCTACCTGATCAAGCCGTATTCGGCCAACGTGGTCGAGACCACCTTCATCCCGAACGGCCAGCAGCTGGATGCGGCCTCGCATGCGGTGGTGCTGGCGCCAGTCGACGTGCGCCCGACCTTCAAGGCAGACGGCAAGCGCATCGAATTCGGCACCACGGGCATCACGGTCGTCGTCGACAGGAGCCCGTTCCGCATCAGCTACCTGTATAAGGGCAAGGCGCTGGTGGCGGAGAAGGGCGGCTACAGCCGCGGCGACAAGTTCGAGACCATCGAATTCGCGCTGGACGAAGGCGAAGCGCTGTACGGCGCCGGCGCCCGCGCGGCAGGTATGAACCGCCGCGGCAACCGCTTCCAGCTGTACAACCGCGCCGATTACGGCTATGGCGCGACCTCCAAGCTGCTGAACTTCACGATCCCGATCGCGCTGTCCTCGAAAAAGTACGCGATCCACTTCGACAACCCGCAGACCGGCTTCCTCGACTTCGACAGCCGCAAGGACGGCACCCTGCGCTTCGAAGTGAGCGGCGGGCGCAAGACCTACCAGGTGGTCGCCGGCGATACCTGGGACGGGGTGATGGCCAACTACACGGCCCTGACCGGACGCCAGCCGCTGCCGCCGCGCTGGACCTTCGGTAATTTCGCCAGCCGTTTCGGCTACAAGACCGAAGCGCAAACCCGCGCCGTGGTCGACAAATTCATCGACGAGAAAATCCCGCTCGACGCCGTCGTGCTCGACCTGTTCTGGTTCGGGAAGACCGTCAAGGACACCATGGGCAACCTGGCCTGGGACCGCGACACCTTCCCCACCGCCGAGAAGATGATGGCCGACTTCAGGAAGAAGGGCGTCAAGACCATCGTCATCACCGAGCCATTTGTTCTTACTACATCCCTTCGCTGGAAGGAAGCGGTGGAGCGCAAGGCGCTGGCAACCGGCAAGGACGGCCAGCCGGCGACATACGATTTCTATTTCGGGAATACCGGCATCGTCGACCTGTACCGGCCGGAGGGACGCGACTGGTTCTGGGACATCTACAAGGGCCTGAAGGAAGGCGGCGTGGCCGGATGGTGGGGCGACCTGGGCGAGCCGGAAGTGCATCCATCCTGGGTGCGCCATGGCGCGAACGGCGAGAAGGGCGCCGACGAGGTGCACAACATCTACGGCCACGACTGGGCGCGCCTGATCTTCGACGGCTACAAGAAGAACTTCCCGAACGAGCGCCCGTTCATCCTGATGCGCGCCGGCTATTCGGGCTCGCAGCGCTTCGGCATGATCCCGTGGTCGGGCGATGTCAGCCGCAGCTGGGGCGGACTGCAATCGCAGATGGAGATTTCGCTCCAGATGGGCATGCAGGGCCTCGCCTACATGCATTCGGACCTCGGCGGCTTCGCCAACGCCGTGCTGGACGACGAGCTCTACCTGCGCTGGCTGCAGTACGGCGTGTTCCAGCCGGTGTTCCGCCCGCATGCGCAGGACGACGTGGCGCCGGAGCCGGTGTTCCGCTCCGATCGCACCAAGGTGCTGGCGCGCGAAGCGGTCTGGCTGCGCTACGCCATGCTGCCGTATAACTACACGCTCGCCTTCGACAACAGCCAGACCGGCACGCCCCTGATGCGCCCGGTGCTGTTCGAGGAGGACGAGGCCACCACCTTGGCCTCCACCTACCTGTGGGGCCGCGACTTCCTGGTCGCACCGGTGACCGAGCCCGGCGCCACCCGCAAGGAAGTGCACTTCCCGGTGAAGGACAGCGTCTGGTTCGACTTCCACACCGGCGAAAAGCACCGCGGCGGCATCCTCGAGGTGGTGAAGCCGGTCGAGGCGCACATCCCGGTGTACGTGCGCGCCGGCGCCTTCATCCCGATGGCCAAGGTGGTGCAGAGCACGCGCGACTATTCGACCCGCCAGGTCGACCTGCACTACTACCACGATGCGTCGGTCGCCGGCAGCACCGGCAAGATGTACGACGACGACGGCGAGACCGCCGATGCCTTCGAGAAGGGCCAGTACGAGATCGTGCGCTTCGCCAGCAAGTTCGCAGCCGGCACGCTGGAAATCGGGCTGCAGACCGAGACCGGCAAGGCGCAGGCGCCGCAGGAGCGAGGCTTCTCGGTAAAGGTGCACAACGTGCAGGCCAGGCCGCGCGCCGTCACGGTCGATGGCCGTGCGGTGAAGTTCGTCTGGAACGGCAAGCACCAGCTGCTCGAGGTGCCGGTGGCGGCGCGCAAGCAGCCATCGGGCAAAGTGGTGATTACGCTGTAAGGCGCTCCGCGGCGGGTCGGGCGCCCCCGCTGCGAGCCAGTGTTTGCTTACACCGTTACCCTAAAAACCGTCGTCCCGGCGAATGCCGGGACGACGGGCGGAGGGAGCGGGCCGGGTTTGGTCGCTACGCTGCTTCTCAAGCAGTCGCAACGCATTTCAGCGCGCCACGATCAGGCGCAACCCCAGCCCCACGAAAATCGCCCCCGCCACCCGATCCAGCCACATGCCCGCTTTCGGCGTGCGATTCAGCCACTGCCCGATCGCTCCCGAAAAGTAGCCCAGCAATCCAAACAGCACCGCCGCCTGCAGCGTAAAGGTCAGCCCCAGCCACGCGATCTGCCAGTTCGCATCCCCGCGCGACGCGACCACGAACTGCGGCAGGAAAGACAGGAAGAACAGCACCACCTTCGGATTGATGGCATTCGCCAGCAGCCCCTTGAAGAACAACTGGCGCGCCGATTCGTCGGGCACGCCCGCCGCAACCTGGGCGGCGCCGCTGCTGCGCAGGGCCTGGTAACCGATCCAGACCAGGTAGAGGCCGCCCGCCACCTTGAGCGCCGTGAAGGCAGTGGGCGACGCCGCAATGAGCGCGCTGACGCCGATCACGGCCAGCAGCGTGTGGTTCAGGCAGCCCAGTGCGCAACCGAGGCCGAAGGCAATGCCGCGCGCGCGGCCCTTGGCGATGCCGACACCCAGCACCATCATGTTGTCCGGGCCGGGCGAGAGCGTGATCAGGATCGCAGCGGTGAGGAAACCAAGGAATTGTTCGGGCGTGAGCATGGGTCAAAGCTGGTCGGGAATGGGACCAGCATAGTACCGCAGAGTTCGCCAAAAGTTGGGCTTCCGACCAGGCTTTCGGTCAGCGCTTCGCCTTCGGCTGCACGATGGCGTCCAGGTCCAGCTCGACCCAGGTCGGTGCATGGTCGCTCGGCTTTTCCTTGGCGCGCTGGAAGCGGTCCACGCCCGCGCCGCGCAGCGCCGGCGCCAGGGCAGGGCTGAGCAGCAGGTGGTCGATGCGCAGGCCGGCATCGCGCCCGAAGGCATTGCGGAAGTAATCCCAGAAGGTATAGATGGTCTGGTCCGGGTACATGTTGCGCAGCGAGTCAAGCCAGCCCTGCGACATCAGGCGCTCGAAGGCGGCGCGCGTCTCCGGGCGGAACAGGGCGTCGTCGACCCAGCGTTCCGGCTTGTAGACGTCGAGACCGGTCGGGATCACGTTGAAGTCGCCGCACATCACCACGGGCACCTTCGCCTCGAGCAGTTCCTCGCCGCGCGCGATCAGGCGCTCCATCCAGGCCAGCTTGTAGTCGTATTTCGGCCCCGGCGCCGGGTTCCCGTTCGGCAGGTAGAGGCCGCACACCAGCACGCCCTGGTAGGCCGCCTCGATATAGCGGCTTTGCTCGTCCAGCGGGTCGCCCGGCAGGCCGCGCTGCAGCTCCTGCGCCGGGCCCTCGCGGGTGAGGATGGCCACGCCGTTCCAGCTTTTCTGGCCATGCCAGATCGCGTGGTAGCCGGCATCCAGGATGGCCTGCTCGGGGAATTTCTCCTGCGGTGCCTTCAGCTCCTGCAGGCACAGCACGTCGGGCTGGCGCTCTTCGAGGTATTCCAGCAGCGCCCCAATGCGGGCGCCGATTCCGTTGACGTTGTATGTGACGACCAGCATGCTGTCTCCGCGTTCAGTCCATGAGCTTGTTATGACTTTAGCATGGCAGCTTGCGCGCACGGATGGCTGGGCTTGTCCCTTATAGCCGAGAGAGCATTTTCATATGGCAAATTGATCGTTCGTGAAGCTGGACGCTTCCCCTATACTCTTTCGATTGCTATTTCGCTGTATGGAGAATTTCATGTTTACTCGCCGTCACCTTATGCTGGGCGCCGTCGCCCTGTCCGCCAACCTGGCGGCTGGCGCCGCTCATGCCGACCAGCTCGCGGACATTAAAAAGAAGGGAGAGATCGTGTTCGGGGTGCTGGGCACGGACGAACCGAACAGCTTCATCGAGCCGAAGACCCGCCAGCTGGTCGGCTACGAAATCGACCTCGCCACCGCGGTCGCCAGGAAGATCGGCGTCACCCCTAGGTTCAAGCAGATGTCGGTATCAAGCCGCATCCCGGAACTGCAGCAGGGCCACGTCGACGTGCTGGCGGCCACGCTCACCCACAACAAGGAACGCGAGTCGCAGGTGGACTTCGCGCTCACCCATTTCGTCACCGGCTCGAAGGTAATGGTGCGTGCCAATAGCGGCATTGGCGCGCTGCCCCAGCTCGCCGGCAAGAAGGTGGTCACGGTCCGCGGCGGCACCCAGGAAACCAATATCCGCAAGGCCGTCCCGAGCGCGGAGGTGGTGACTTTCGAGAATACCCAGCAGGCCTTCCAGGCGCTGCGCCAGGGGAAGGGCGTCGCCTACGTGAACGATGAATCCTCACTGCTGGCCGACTACGGCAAGCTGGGCGCGGCCGCCAAGGGCTTCACGATCCTCCCAACCAGCATCGGCACCGAGTCGATCGCGCTGGGCTTGCGCAAGGGCGAGAAGAGCCTGAAAGCAGTCGTCGACGCTACATTGCGCGAACTGGAAGCCAGCGGCGCGGCCGAACAGCTGTTCAACAAATGGTATGGCCCGGGCACCCGCGCCAACATCGCCAAGCGCCAGTTCAAGATCAGCACCGACAAGATTTAAATAGACCTGGACCACCGGTTTGCCGTTTTTCGATCCCGCCATCCTGCAGTCCGGCCAGTATCACGACTGGCTGGTGCAGGGTCTCATCCTGTCGCTCCAGCTGACTGCCGTCAGCTTCGCCTTCGCCCTGCCGTTCGGCGCGCTGGTCGCCCTGATGCGCACCGCGTCGTTTGCGCCGCTGCAGGTGCTTGGCTCCGCCATCGTCGAAGGCATCCGCAACGTGCCTCTGTTGGCGCACCTGCTGTTCTGGTATTTCGCCTTCCCCGAACTGCTGCCGGATGGCGCGCGCGAATTCCTGTACGCGAACAACCCGGAAGCCGTGTGCGCGGTCATCGCGCTGGCGCTGTACAGCGGCGTACACATGGCCGAGGACATCCGCAGCGGCATTCGCGCGGTGCCGCCGTCCCAGTTAGAGGCGGCGCGCTCGCTTGGTCTAGGGCGCCTGGCGGCCGTGCGCCTGGTGCTGCTGCCGCAAGCCTTCCGCGCCGCCACGCCGCCGCTGCTGTCGCAGACCGTCAACCTGTGGAAGGACACCAGCGTGGCCACGGTCATCGGCGCCGCAGAGATGATGTACCAGGCCGCGCGGGTGGAGACGGCCAGCTTCCGCAGCGTCGAAGCGTTTACCTTTGCGACCCTGGCCTACCTGACGGTGTCGCTCCTGATCTCCTTTGCCGCCCATTTGTTCCAGCGGCGCTACCCGGTCCGTCCGGCATGAGGGTGTAATGCTGGAACTGATCGATACCTACTGGTTGTATTTCCTGGTCGGCCAATATCCGGACGGCCCGCTTGGAGGGCTGGCCCTGACCGTGCTGCTGTCCGGTGCGGCGCTGCTGCTGGCGATGCCGCTCGGCCTGGTGCTGGGCGTGGCGCGCGTCAGCAGCCGCCCTGCGATCCGCTGGCCGGTGGGCGCCCTTGTGCAGGTGGTGCGCGCCGTGCCGCTGCTGCTGGTGGTGTTCTGGGCCTACTTCTTTCTGCCGGCCGTCACCGGCGTCAAGACCGGGCAGGCCACCACCATGCTGATGGTGCTGGTGCTGTTTGACGCCGTCTACCTGGGCGAGATCGTCGCCGCGGGATTGCGCGCGCTGCCGAAAGGGCAGCTGGAAAGCGCCCGCTCGCTGGGCCTGAGTTACCCGCAGGCGCTGCGCCTGGTGGTGCTGCCGCAAACCCTGCGAAACGGCCTGCCGTCGATCGTCAGCCAGCTGGTGTCGACCATCAAGGCCACCTCGCTCGGCTATATCATCGGCCTGTCGGAAGTCTCCTTTATCGCCACCCAGGTCAACACCCTGGTCTTCACGCGGGCAGTCGAGGTCTACCTGATCCTGGCGCTGACCTATTTCATCCTCTGTTTCGGCCTGTCCCGCCTGGCGTACCTGGCCGAGCGCCGCCTGCAAGGCCGCGCAGTCCGGGTCGACATGCACGTCTCGTAAAAGAAAGCCATCGATGATCGTTCTCGATAAAGTCAACAAGTGGTATGGCGACTACCACGCGCTCGTGGATGTCAGCGAGCGCGTCGAAAAAAATGAAGTGGTGGTCGTGTGCGGGCCGTCGGGCTCGGGCAAGTCCACCCTGATCCGCACCCTCAACCGGCTGGAAGACATCGACAGCGGCAGCATCGCCATCGATGGACGCGACATCCATGCCAAAGGCAGGGACGTGAACGCCCTGCGCGCCGGCATCGGCTTCGTCTTCCAGCAATTCAACCTGTTCCCGCACCTGACCGCACTCGAGAACTGCACCCTGGCGCCCGTCAACCTGAAGCGGGCCACGCCGAAGGAAGCACGTGAGTTCGCAATGAGCCTGCTGGAGCAGGTAGGCCTGGCGCACAAGCGCGACGCCTATCCCGGCGAGCTGTCGGGCGGCCAGCAGCAGCGCGTGGCAATCGCGCGGGCGCTGGCGATGCGCCCGGCCATCATGCTGTTCGACGAGCCGACCAGCGCGCTCGACCCGGAGATGGTGGGTGAGGTGCTGCAGGTAATGCGCTCGCTGGCGCAGGGCGGCATGACGATGGTGTGCGTCACCCATGAAATGGGCTTTGCGCGCGAGGTCGCGGACCGGATCCTCTTCATGAGCGAAGGGAACATCCTGGAACGCGCCACCCCCGAAGCCTTCTTCAACAATCCGCAGCACCCGCGCGCGCAGCAGTTCCTGGCCGACCGTAACCGCGGCTGAGTCCCTGTCCCGGATACCTGGCGCCGCGGATGCGGGCCGCATAATCGGTGGCCCGCGGCTGCAATCCCCGTATTCCGGCCTCTCCCGGCCGGCGCAGCTCACCTATAATTCCGGGTTGTCGGCAAGCGGCTGTCGCGACGCCGGCGCACGGAGGATGGGATGCTTCGATCGAACCTGAAGGGCTGCCGCGTCGGCATCGTGGGCGCGGGCAGCGCCGGACTGGCCACGGCGATTGCCATGGCGCGGGACGGCCATGAGGTCGGGGTCTTCGAGAAGCATCCGTCGCTGGCCACGCTCGGCGCCGGCGTCTTGATCCAGCCGCAGGGCATCGCCGCGCTGGAAGATCTCGGAGTCGCGCAGGCCTTCGAGGCGGCCAGCGTGCCGATCGAACGACTGGTCGGACTGAGCCATCGCGGCTGGAAGCTGGTCGACATCGACTACCGTGGCCAAGAGGCACGCGCCGTCAGCCGCTCGGCGCTGGGCAGGGTGCTGCAGCGGGAATGCCTGCGCCTGGGCGCCAGCCTTCATTTCGGCGCCGATGTCACCGGTGTCCGTTCGGAAGGCGAACGCGGCATCATCGACGTGAATGGCGCGCCGCGCGAATTCGACATCGTCGTCATCGCCAACGGCGCGACCTCCAGCTTGAGCGCGCAATGCAGCCTGGCGACGGCGTCGACGCCCTATGCCTGGGGCGCCTTGTGGTCGCTGATTGACCTGCCGGATTGGCAGGCTCCTACTCAACTCCTGCAACGCTACGGCGGCACGCGCCGCATGTTCGGCATCATGCCGACCGAACGCCTGCCCCACGCCCTGCGCGTTTCCGTCTTCTGGAGCCTGCACCGGGACAAGTACACAGCGTGGCGCGCCGCCCCCATCGAGGATTTCAAGCGCGAGCTGTTGGCGCTCTGGCCCGAATCCGGGTCGCTGGTCGAGCGCATCCATTCGCACGAGCAGTTCGCGTTTGCAGCCTACTGCCACGCTCGCCCAAAGCGCCTGGCGGCCGGCCCGATCGCCATCGTCGGCGATGCGGCGCATGCCATGAGCCCGCAGCTGGGGATGGGAACGACCTTGGCGGTGCAGGATGCGCTGGCGCTGGCGACCAAGGTGGCGCAGCATGGGCCGGCCGTGGGACTGGAACGCTACAGCGCCGGGCGCCTGCGTACGGTGCGCGCCTACCAGGCGCTGAGCCGCGCGCTGACGCCGTGCTTCCAGTTTGAAGCTAATGGCTGGTGGCGTGACCTGGCCTTTGCCGGCTCGCTTTACCTGCCTGGGACGCGCTACCTGATGCACCGCTCGATCGCAGCGCCGCGGCGCTGCGCCAGGGCGGCCTGGGCCGCTTAAAACCGCCGCGTTAAAACTGTTCCTCTGGGAGCAGGTAGCGCCACTGCCCCACCGGCAGGTCGCCCAGCTTCACTTTGCCGATCCGCACGCGCTTGAGGCCGACCACCTTGAGCCCGACCATGTCGCACATCCGGCGGATCTGGCGCTTCTTGCCTTCTTTCAGCGTGAAGCTGAGCTGGTCTTCGTTCTGCCAGCGCACCTTGGCCGGCAGCAGCGGCTTGCCGTCCATCCACAGGCCGAAGCACAGCTTCTTCAGGTCCGACTCCGGTAGCGTGCCTGGCTTGGTGTATTCCACCCGCACCAGGTATTCCTTCTCGACCGAGGTCGTTTCGCCGATCAGCTGCTTGGCGACGCGGCCGTCCTGGGTCAGCACCAGCAGGCCCACCGAATCGATGTCGAGGCGGCCGGCCGGCACCAGGCTGCGCAGCTGGGTCGGGTGGAAGTTTTCCTTCGATGGATCGTCCGGCCAGCGGTTCTCCGGTTTGATCAGGGCCACCGCCGGCGTGTAGCCGTCTTCGGCCTGGCCGCTCACATAGCCCATCGGCTTGTTGATCAGGATGGTCACGCGCTTCGACTGCTCGGCCGCCGCCTGGCGCTCGACCGTGATGCGCTGGGTCGGCAGCACCTTGCTGCCCAGTTCCGAGACGACCTGGCCGTCCACCCGCACCCAGCCACGGGCGATCCATTCATCGGCTTCGCGGCGCGAGCACAGGCCGAGTTCGGACATACGTTTGGAGAGGCGGAGTGGTTCAGTCATCGGGCAACAGTAAAAAGTAAGGGTAAAAAAAGGCAGGCCAGGCTTGAACGTCAGGCCAGGCGCTAGATCTTGAGTGCATCCAGCAGCTCGGTTTCGAGCTGCACCTGCACGCGCGGGTTGTTCAGGGCCGGGCCATCGACCAGGAACACGTCTTCGACGCGCTCGCCCAGGGTCAGGATTTTTGCCGTGTGCAGGTTGATGCGGTAGCGCGCCAGCACGCTGGCGATCGCGTACAGCAGGCCGGTGCGGTCGTTGGCGGCCACCGACAGCACGTAGAACTGGCCGCGCTCGTCGGGGCGCAGGTCCACCGTCGGCGTGATCGGGAAGGTGCGCGACAGACGCGACAAACGGCCGCGGCTGAAGGGTGGGAGCGGGTCCTGCGCCAGCAGCAGGGCGCACAGCTCGTGTTCGATGAGGCTGATGATGTCGCGGTAGCTGCCGGCGAAGGTTTCGTCGGTCACCATGAAGGTATCGAGCGCGTAGCCGTGGCGCGTGGTGTGGATCTTGGCGTCAAGGATTGAAAAGTTCTTGCGGTCGAAATAGCTGCAGATGCGCGCGAACAGGTCGGGCTGGTCCTTGATGTAGACCGCCACCTGCAGGCCTTCGCCGATCGGCGCCAGGCGCGCACGCACCACCGGCCGGTCGCTGTCCACCTTGTCGATCAGGGCGCGGGTCTGCCAGGCGATGTCGGAGGCGTCGTGGCGCAGGAAGTAGGCGACGTCGAGCTGCTGCCAGAGCGCTTCGTGGGCATCGGCGTTCAGGCCGAACAGGCGCAGCGTGGCCAATGCTTCTTTCTGGCGCACGCGCAGTTCGCGGTCGGCGCTGTGCGGCTCGCCCCCCAGCACCCGCAGCGTGGTCTTGTACAGGTCTTCCAGCAGCTTGGCCTTCCAGGCGTTCCAGACCTTGGGGCTGGTGCCGCGGATGTCGGCCACCGTGAGCAGGTAGAGCGCGCTCAGGTGGCGCTCGTCCTTCACCAGGGCCGCGAAGGCCGCGATCACGTCCGGATCGGACAGGTCCTGCTTCTGCGCCACCGTCGACATGGTCAGGTGCTGCTGCACCAGGAAGACCACCAGTTCGGTGTCGCGCTCGGGCAAGCCATGGCTGCGGCAGAAGTCTTCCGCATCCTGCATCCCGAGCTCGGAATGGTCGCCGCCGCGGCCCTTGGCGATGTCGTGGAAGAGGGCGGCCACGTAGAGCAGCCAGCGGTCGCGGAAGTTGGCGATCAGCTGGCTGCAGAACGGGTATTCGTGCGCATGCTCGGGCATCGTGAAGCGGCGCAGGTTGCGCACCACCATCATGATGTGCTGGTCCACCGTGTAGACGTGGAACAGGTCGTGCTGCATCTGGCCGATGATGCTGCGGAAGGCCGGCAGGTAGCGCCCCAGCACGCCCATGTCGTTCATGCGGCGCAGCGCATGTACCAGGCCGCTCGGGGCCTGCAGGATGCGCAGGAACTGGGCCTTGTTGAACGGGTCGGCGCGGTAGGCGTCGTCGATGCAGTTGCGCGCATGCCAGAGCGCGCGGATGGTGCGCGCGGTCATGCCCTTGAGGTCGGGGCGCTCGGTCATCGCCACGAAAATGCCCAGCACCGCCGGCGGGTGGCGCTCGAAGATGTCGCCCGCGGCGATGTCGATGAAGCCATTCACCTCGTTGAAATAGGCATTCAGCGGGGCGGCCGAGGACGGGCGCGGGAACAGCTGGGCTTCGATGTTCTGCAGCAGGATGGTGTTGAGCTGGGTGACCGTCTTGGCCGCCCAGTAGTAGCGCTGCATCAGGAATTCGCTGGCGCGCCGGCCCTCAATGTTTTCCAGGCCGAAGGTCTTGGCGATCGGGGTCTGGACGTCGAACACCAGCCGGTCTTCGCGCCTGCCCGTCTGCAGGTGCAGGCGCACGCGGATGTCCTTGAAGGCGTATTCCTTCTCCATCAGCTGGCGCGCCTCGGTGCGCGTGATGAATTTTCCGCGCGCGAGCTGGCTCCACGATTCCGCCAGGCGCGCGGCCTTGGCCACCCACAGGATCACCTGCAGGTCGCGCAGCGCGCCCGGGCTTTCCTTGACATTCGGCTCGAGCGAGAACGCGGTGTACTCGTACTTGGCATGGCGCAGGCGCATTTCGGCGGTCTTGGCGCGGAAGAAAGCCTGCGGGTCCATGGCTTCGCGGTAGCGGCGCTGCAGTTCGGCGAACAGCTGCGCGTCGCCGGTGACCAGGCGCGCTTCCAGCAAACTGGTTTGCACCGTGATGTCCGCTCTAGATTCGACCAGGCATTCGTCGACGGTGCGGATGCTGTGGCCGATCTCCAGGCCCAGGTCCCAGAACAGCTGCACCAGCGATTCCAGCTTGGCCTGGGTGATGGCGTCGGCCGGCTGGCCGAGCAAGACCAGCAGGTCGACGTCGGAATAGGGGAACAACTCGCCGCGCCCGTAGCCGCCGACGCCCACCAGGGCCGTCCCGGCGGGCAGTCCGGCGGCGAGCCATGCGTCCGTCAGCACGCCGTCGACGCAGGTGCGCAGGCCACGCAGCAGTTTTTCCGGCTTGCCGTCCTGGTGGAAGGCGTCGATCAGGACCTGCCGCTCGGCCTTGAGCCGCTGGCGCAGTTGCGTGCGCGAGCTGTCGGCCAGTAGGGGCTGTCCCATGACCGGATCCTCAGGCCGCGACCGCCGCGCCCTGTTCCAGCAGCGGCAGCACGATGGCCGGCGGCGGCGGGGTGCCGGCGGACTGGGTCAGGATCTCGAAACCGGTCTCGGTGACCAGCACGGTGTGCTCCCACTGCGCCGACAGGCTGCGGTCCTTGGTCTTGATGGTCCAGCCGTCAGGCATTTCCTTGATCTCCCGGCGGCCGGCATTGATCATCGGCTCGATCGTGAAGATCATGCCCGCCTCGAGCTTTTCCAGCGTGCCCGGACGGCCGTAATGCAGCACCTGCGGCTCTTCGTGAAACACGCGGCCGATGCCGTGGCCGCAGAATTCGCGCACCACGCTATAGCCATTCTTCTCGGCGTGCTGCTGGATCACGTGGCCGATGTCGCCCAGGTGGGCGCCGGCTTTCACCTTTGAGATGCCCAGCCACATGCACTCGTAGGTGACCTCGGACAGGCGGCGCGCCAGGATCGACGGCTCGCCGACCAGGAACATGCGGCTGTTATCGCCGTGGAAGCCATCCTTGATGACGGTGACGTCGATGTTCAGCGCGTCGCCGCTCTTGAGCACCTTGTCGCCCGGGATGCCGTGGCAGATCACGTCGTTGACCGAAGTGCAGACGGCTTTCGGGTAGGGCGTATAGCCGGGCGGGGCGTAGTTCAGCGGCGCCGGGGTCGAGCCCTGCACGTTGCTCATGTATTCGTGGCACAGGCGGTCGAGCTCGCCGGTGGTCACCCCGGGCTTCACGAAGGGCGTGATGTAATCGAGCACTTCGGCGCCAAGGCGGCCAGCCAGGCGCATGCCTTCGATTTCGTCAGGGGTCTTGATGGAAATGGACATAATGGATGTCGTATGAAAATAGGTAGGGCACAGGGCGCTGTGTAATATCTGGCCATTATAAGGGATGTTGCCGCGCATCGTAGGGTGGGCAAGTCCCTTGCCCACGCGTTCAACAAGGATAGGATTAGCCGCAGCGCGTGTTCAATCGATGGTTGAACGCGCGGGCGTACGTAATTCCGGGCATTGCCCGAAATTACCCCGCCCACCCTACGGTACACCGTATTTTCGCCGCCGCATCCCACGTCGTGCTTGATAACAAACCCAAATCCCGCTAGAATCTCGGGTTGCTCGTATTCGCATCGAGCAATGTTGCAAAAAACATCTTTTTAAATGAAATCGCGAGTGTGGCCGACAAAGGGTGCCTAAACGGTGACTGGCCACATTCAAGACTTAACCCTGGAGAAATTCATGTCCGTTACTATGCGCGAAATGCTGGAAGCCGGTATTCACTTCGGCCACCAGACCCGTTTCTGGAACCCAAAGATGGCGCCGTTCATCTTCGGTCATCGCAACAAAATCCACATCATCAACCTGGAAAAAACCATGGCGATGTACCAGGATGCGATGAAAACCATCAAGCAGATCTCGGCTAACCGCGGCACCATCCTGATGGTCGGCACCAAGCGCCAGGCCCGCGACATCATCGCTGCTGAAGCCCAGCGCGCTGGCGTGCCTTACGTCGACCAGCGTTGGCTCGGCGGCATGCTGACCAACTTCAAGACCATCAAGACCTCGATCAAGCGCCTGAAGGAAATGGAAGCCCAGATCGAAGACGGTTCGGTCGAGAAGCTGTCGAAAAAAGAAGCGCTCATGTTCGAACGCGAAATGGTCAAGCTGCAGAAGTCGATCGGCGGCATCAAGGACCTGGGCGGCGTGCCTGACGCGATCTTCGTCGTCGACGTCGGCTACCACAAGGGCACCATCACCGAAGCCGGCAAGCTGGGCATCCCGGTCATCGGCATCGTCGATACCAACCACTCGCCAGAAGGCGTCACCCACGTGATCCCGGGTAACGACGACTCGTCGAAGGCTATCACCCTGTACGCACGCGGCGTTGCCGATGCGATCCTGGAAGGCCGTGCCAACGCCACCAACGAAGTTGCCGAGATGGTCAAGGCAGCCGGCGGCGACGACTTCGTCGAAGTTTCCGAGCAAGCATAATTGAGCGGCAGGCGCGTCCTGCCGTGAGATTCGAAGGGGGCGCCGAGCCGTGGCACGAGCCCCCCTTTTTTTAAGCACAAGATTCAGCAATCAAACATCGTGTGGCTGTCCGCTGGACGACCGCACTTTCTACACCAAATTAGGAGAAAACAACATGGCAGCAATTACTGCAGCGATGGTGGGTGAACTGCGCGCGAAGACCGACGCGCCTATGATGGAATGCAAGAAAGCACTGACCGAGGCCGATGGCGACATGGGCCGTGCAGAAGAGATCCTGCGCGTCAAGCTGGGCGGCAAGGCATCGAAGGCAGCTGCTCGCGTGACCGCCGAAGGCGTGGTCGCCACTTATATCTCCGGCAACGTCGGCGCGCTGGTCGAAGTCAACAGCGAAACCGACTTCGTCGCCAAGAACGATGAATTCCTGGCCATGGTCAACCTGGCAGCACGCCTGGTCGCCGAGCAGAACCCGGCCGACGTCGCCGCCCTGTCCGCGATCCCGCACGAAGGCAAGACCTTCGACGACGTGCGTACGGCACTGATCGGTAAAATCGGCGAGAATATGACCGTTCGCCGTTTCCAGCGTTTCGAAACCACCGGCAAGCTGGCCTCCTACCTGCACGGTACCCGCATCGGCGTGATGGTCGAGTTCGAAGGCGCGGACGAGCAGGTCGGCAAGGACGTGGCGATGCACATCGCTGCAATGAAGCCGGTGTCGCTGTCGGCTGACCAGGTGCCTGCCGACATGATCGAAAAAGAGCGTTCGGTGGCTCAATTGAAAGCCCAGGAAGACGCCGACAAGGCCGTCGCCGAAGGCAAGCAGCCACAATCGGCCGAGATCGTCTCGAAGCGTATCGACGGCTCGGTGCAGAAGTACCTGAAAGAAGTCTCGCTGCTGAACCAGACGTTCGTCAAGAACGACAAGCAGTCGGTCGAGCAGATGCTGAAGGCCGCTGGCGCCACCGTGAAGTCGTTCACGATGTACGTCGTCGGCGAAGGCATCGAGAAGAAGGTAGACGACTTCGCAGCAGAAGTCGCAGCACAGATGGCTGCCAACAAGCAGTAATCAACAGCGGGCCGTAAGGCCCGTTTTTGTAGGTGGGTGGTGTGCGCGGGGGTTATCGCTGCGCATGTAAACCGCAGGCCCGCAGCAGCACCGCGAGCCGCACCACCCGCATTCATCTGCCGCACACAGATGAGACCAGCAAACCAGCGCCGGTCAGACCCGAATACGAACACAACATAGGAGCCGCTTCATCATGACAAAACCAGCCTACAAACGAGTCCTTCTCAAACTGTCTGGCGAAGCGCTGATGGGTGACGACCAGTTCGGCATCAACCGCGCCACCATCGACCGCATGGTGGCCGACGTGGCCGAAGTGGCGAAGCTGGGCGTGGAAGTGGCAGTGGTGATCGGCGGCGGCAACATCTTCCGCGGTGTCGCCCCGGGCGCCCAGGGCATGGACCGCGCTACCGCCGACTACATGGGCATGCTGGCCACCGTCATGAACGCGCTGGCCCTGGCCGACGCGATGCGCCATGTGGGCATCACCGCACGCGTGATGTCGGCCATCGCCATCGAGCAGGTGGTCGAGCCTTACGTGCGCCCGAAGGCCCTGCAATACCTCGAAGAAGGCAAGGTCGTCGTGTTTGCCGCCGGCACCGGCAACCCCTTCTTCACGACCGATACCGCGGCCGCGCTGCGCGGCGCGGAAATCTCGGCCGAGATCGTCCTGAAGGCGACCAAGGTCGACGGCGTCTACAGCGCCGACCCGAACAAGGACCCGCACGCGACCCGCTACGAGTCGATCACCTTCGACGAAGCGATTTCCAAGCACCTGCAGGTGATGGACGCCACCGCCTTCGCCCTGTGCCGCGACCAGAAGCTGCCGATCAAGGTGTTCTCGATCGTCAAGCCGGGCGCGCTCCTCCGCGTGGTGATGGGTGAAGACGAAGGTACACTTGTACACGTCTGAGATTGAATGTAGTTGAACCTTTTGAATCAAGAAAAACAGGAGAGCAGCATGTCCTTAGCTGATGTGAAGAAAAACGCCCAGGAGCGCATGGCCAAGTCCATCGAGACCCTGCGTGCCAACCTGGCCAAGGTCCGTACCGGCCGCGCCCACGCCGGCATCCTCGACTCCGTGATGGTCGACTATTACGGTTCGCCGACCCAGATTTCGCAGGTCGCCAACCTGACCCTGATCGACGCCCGCACCATCGGCGTGCAGCCGTTCGAAAAGAAGATGGCTGCCGCCATCGAGCGCGCGATCCGCGACTCCGACCTGGGCCTGAACCCGTCGTCGCAGGGCGAGATGATCCGCGTCCCGACCCCGGCGCTGACCGAAGAACGCCGCAAGGAAATGGTCAAGCTGACCAAGAACGAAGGCGAAGATGCCAAGATCGCCGTGCGCAACATCCGCCGCGACGCGAACGAGGCGGTGAAGAAGATGGTCAAGGACAAGACCGCGTCGGAAGACGACGAGCGCCGCTCCTCGGACGAAATCCAGAAGCTGACCGACAAGTTCGTCGCCGAGATCGACAAGCTGCTGGCCGACAAAGAAAAAGACATCATGACCGTGTAAGACCTGGCGCGCGAGCGCCAAGGCGGACCGGCCCCGGCATTGCTGCGGCCGGTCCGAATCCCTTTTACGACCGGCTGCCGCGGCCCTGGTTCTGCCGACCGCCCTCAGCCCTGCTGGATGCACCAATGTTCAAAAGTTCGACCACAGCCGTACCCGAAGGGCTCGCCGTACCGCGCCACATCGCCATCATCATGGACGGCAATGGCCGCTGGGCGACCAAACGCCTGCTGCCGCGCGTGGCCGGCCACGTCAAGGGCGTGGAGGCGGTGCGCGGCGTCGTCGAGGCCTGCGTCGAACGCGGCGTCGAATACCTGACCCTGTTCGCCTTCTCGTCGGAAAACTGGCGCCGCCCGGCCGAAGAAGTCTCGCTGCTGATGCGCCTGTTCGTAACCGCGCTCGAGCGCGAAGTGTCGAAAATGCACGCGAATAACATCCGCCTGAAAGTCGTGGGCGACCTTAGCCGCTTCGATGCGAAGCTGCAGGACATGATCGCCGCGGCCGAGCGCCGCACCGCCAACAACAGCCGCCTGACGGTCAGCGTCTGTGCCAACTACGGCGGGCGCTGGGACATCATGCAGGCCACCAGCAAGATGGTGGCGGCCAACCCGGGCGTGACGGACTACACCGAAGAGATGCTGGCGCCGCACCTGGCGATGGCCTACGCGCCCGAGCCCGACCTGTTCATCCGCACCGGCGGCGAAGAACGCATCTCCAATTTCCTGCTGTGGCAATTGGCCTACTCGGAACTGTACTTTACCCAGACCTTCTGGCCCGACTTCACCAAGGCCTCGCTGGACGAAGCGATCGGCTCATTCCAGAACCGCGAGCGCCGTTTCGGCCAGACCGGCGACCAGGTGGCCAAGAAGACCAACGCATAAGCCCAACGCAAAAAAACCACCGATGCTCAAAACCCGGATCCTCACCGCGCTCGTGCTGCTGGCAGTTTTGCTGCCGGTCCTGTACCTCAACAACTTCATGGCCTTCGCGGTGCTTGTCTCGGCGTTTTTCGGCGCCGCGATCTGGGAGTGCTTCCGCCTGTTCAATCCGGGCACCAGGATGGCGCCGGTCATCGCCGCCTTCTGGACTGCGGCCTTCGTCTACGCCTTCTTCATCTCGCCCAGCACCAATACCACCTTCTGGTTCGCCATCAGCGTGCTGGTCTGGGCGCTGCGCTTCGCGCCTTCGCTCAAGCTCGGCCTACCGGCGCTGAACAGTACCAGCAACACTTTCCTCAGCCTGGTGTACGCCATCGCGGTGGTTGGCTGCTTCGCCGCGATCGTGACGCTGTTCGCGTATTCGCCACTCTACCTGCTGTCGGTGATGGCGATCGTGTGGGTTGCCGACATCTTCGCCTACTTCTCCGGCAAGGCCTTCGGCAAGCGCAAGCTGGCGCCGTCGATCTCGCCGGGTAAATCGTGGGAGGGCGCCATCGGCGGCTGCATCGCGGTGCTGGTGATCGCCACCCTGAGCATCGTGCTGGGTAGCGAGCTGATGGAGCAAACCTTCGCCGCGCGCGTGCAAGCCAGCCTCGGCTGGGGTGCGCTGGCCGCGGTACTCATCCTCATCGTCGCGGCCAGCGTGGTCGGCGACCTGTTCGAATCCCAGCTCAAGCGCCGCGCCGGCATGAAGGACAGCAGCAACCTGCTGCCCGGCCACGGCGGCGTGCTGGACCGCGTCGACGCGCTCGTCCCGGTCCTGCCCCTGGCGGCCCTGATCGGCGCCTGGCTCTAGTAAGGAAGAAACCATGCAACGTATCACCATCCTGGGCGCCACCGGCTCGATCGGCGCCTCGACCCTCGACGTGCTCGCCCGTCATCCCGAGCAATACAGCGTGTACGCACTGACCGCGCATGGCCGGGTCGAAGAACTCGCCGACGCCTGCCGCCGCTTCAAGCCGGCGCGCGCAGTCGTCGGCACCCCGGAAGCCGCGCAGCGCCTGGCGCAGCTGCTTGCCGGCCTGCCGACCGTCGTCGAACACGGCGAGCAGGCACTGTGCGACGTCGCCTCGTGCCTGGAGGTCGATACCGTGATGGCGGCCATCGTCGGCGCCGCCGGCCTGGCCCCGGCGCTGGCTGCCGCTCGCGCCGGCAAGAAAATCCTGCTGGCCAATAAGGAAGCGCTGGTCATGTCCGGCCAGCTGTTCATGGATGCGGTGCGCGAGAACCGCGCCACGCTGCTGCCGATCGACAGCGAGCACAATGCAATCTTCCAGTCGCTGCCGCAAGGGTTTGCAAGTGAGTATGCGCGCGACCCGCAGGCCGCCGGCGTGGCCAAGATCCTGCTGACCGCCTCCGGCGGCCCCTTCTTGATGCGCGCGGTCGAGACGCTTGAAGCGGTCACGCCCGACGAAGCCTGCAAGCACCCGAACTGGGTCATGGGCCGCAAGATCTCGGTCGACTCCGCGACCATGATGAACAAGGGCCTGGAAGTGATCGAGGCCCATTGGCTGTTCGGCGCACCGGCCGACCTGATCGAAGTCGTGATCCACCCGCAAAGCGTGATCCACTCGATGGTCTCCTACGTCGACGGCTCGGTGCTGGCCCAGCTGGGCAACCCGGACATGCGCACCCCGATCGCCCATGCGCTGGCCTTCCCGGAGCGGATCGCTTCCGGCGTGCCGCAGCTCGACCTGACGCAAATGGCCGCGCTCCAGTTTTACCAGCCCGACTTCGGGCGCTTCCCGTGTTTGGCACTGGCCTTCGACGCGCTGCGTGCGGGCGGCACCGCACCTGCTTTGCTGAACGCCGCCAACGAAGTCGCGGTACAGTCCTTCCTTGACCGCGAAATCGGCTTCCGCGACATCGACCGCGTGATCGCGCGCGTGATGGACGCCGTGCCGCACGGCCCGGCGCCCTCGATCGAAGCGGTGCTGGCGCAGGATGCGCGTGCGCGCGAGTCCGCGCGCGGCTTTATCGCTCAATTGCGGAGGTAAGGATATGGGCATGATTTATACGGTGCTGGCCTTCGTGCTGGCTCTCGGCCCGCTGATTGTGCTGCATGAGCTGGGCCATTACGCGGTTGCACGCATGTGCAATGTGAAGGTGCTGCGCTTTTCGGTCGGCATGGGCCGCGTGGTCTGGTCGCGCCGCTTCGGCCCGGACCAGACCGAGTGGGCCATCTCGCTGCTGCCGCTGGGCGGCTACGTCAAGATGCTCGACAGCCGCGACCCCGAAACGGCCCCGAAAGACGAGTCGGAACTGCACCGCGAATTTACCCGCCAGAACGTCTGGCGCCGCATCGCCATCGTGGCGGCCGGCCCGCTCGCCAACTTCCTGGTCGCCATCGTCCTGATGGCCGCGCTGTTCATGCACGGCGTCGAAGAGCCGTCGGCGCGCCTGCGCGCAGCCCCGCACGGCACGGCGGCCCAGCTGGCGGGCGTGCGCGGCGGCGATACCGTGGTTACCGTCAACGGCAATCCGGTCGCATCCTGGAGCGAATTGCGCTGGCAGCTGGTGCATGCCACCGTCGACAAGGGCGACGCCCGCCTCGAGCTGCGCGCCCAGGGCGGTGGCAGCTACCATGCCGTCATCCCGGCAGCGAGCATCGCCAGGCTGGACGCCGAGGGCGACGTCATGAAAGCACTCGGCCTGGACCTGTGGCGCGCACGGGCGCGGATCGAGAAAGTCATGCCGGGCGGGGCAGGGGAGCGCGCCGGCCTGCAGCCGGGCGACCTGATCGTGCGTGCCGATGGCAAGCCCGTCGTCGACGGCCTGGCCTTCACCGACATGATGCGCGCCTCTGCTTCCCGCACGGTCGCGCTCGAGGTCGAGCGGGGCGGGCGCATCGTGCCGGTCACGGTCACCCCGGAGCTTGACAAGGCCAGCGGCCGTGGCGTGGCCAAGGTGCTGTTGTCGCAGCCGGTCGAGATGACGACCGTCAGTTCCGGTCCCGTCGATGCGGTGATCAAGGGCGCCCTGCGCACCTGGGAAACCAGCGCGATGACCCTGAAAATGATCGGCCGGATGATTACCGGCGAAGCCTCGTGGAAGAATGTCACCGGCCCGATCACGATTGCCGACTATGCGGGACAGACCGCGCGGGTTGGTCTCGCCACTTATTTACAGTTCATTGCATTTATTAGTATTAGCTTAGGCGTAATGAATTTGTTACCAATTCCGGTTCTGGATGGTGGCCATTTACTGTATTATTCGCTGGAAGTTTTGACCGGGCGCCCCCTGCCTGCGCGAGTGGGAGAATTCGCACAACGCTTCGGGGTTGGCCTGCTGTTCATGCTGATGGCGCTCGCCGTCTTCAATGACCTGGTGCGGTTGCTTTAGCGCTTGCTTAGCAGTTTCCCCCTTGGTAGAAGCGCGCACCGGCAAAGCCGGGCGAGATGCCCAGAATTTGTAATGTTGTCCAATGACCGACCACAGAATTAGCCAATGAATTCACAACCTGATCGTTTTGCCCTGCCGTTCATCCGCCGCAGCATGATTGGCGCAGCCGTATTGGCTCTCTGCGCCGGCAACGCACTTGCCGTCAACCCGTTCGTGGTGAAGGACATCCGGGTCGAGGGTATCCAGCGTACGGAAGCGGGCACCGTGTTCAGCTACCTGCCGGTGCGCGTGGGCGAGACCTTCGACGACGACAAGGCCAGCACTGCCATCAAGGCGCTGTACGCGACCGGCTTCTTCAAGGACATCCGCCTGGAAGAAGAAAACGGCGTGCTGGTGGTGCTGGTCGAAGAACGTCCGGCCATCTCGTCGGTGGATTTCACCGGCACCAAGGAATTCGAAAAGGACATGCTGGTCAAGGCCCTGCGCGAAATCGGCGTGGGCGAGACCAAGATCTTCGACAAGGCCTCGGTCGACCGCGCCGAGCAGGAACTCAAGCGCCAGTACCTGTCGCATGGCCTGTACGGCGTGAAGATCACGACCACCGTCACCCCGATCGAACGCAACCGCGTGACGATCATGTTCAACGTGGACGAGGGCGACGTCGCCAAGATCAAGGGCATCACCTTCGTCGGCAACAAGGCCTTCTCGGACAAGCAGCTGACCGAACTGCTGCAGCTGTCGAAGTCGGGCTGGCTGACCTGGTACTCGAAGGCCGACCAGTATTCGAAACAGAAGCTGACCGGCGACCTGGAGAACATCAAGTCGTTCTACCTGAACCGCGGCTATCTCGAGGCGGCGGTCGAGTCGACCCAGGTCTCGATCACCCCGGACAAGCGCGATATCTACCTGACCATCAACGTCACCGAAGGCGAGCAGTACACCGTCTCCGGCGTCAAGCTCGAAGGCGAGATGTTCGGACGCGAGGAAGAGCTCAAGCAGCTGATCCTGCTCCAGCCGGGCAAGACCTATTCGGGCGAAGCCATGGAGGCGACCAACAAGCTGATCTCCGACCGCCTCGGCACCTTCGGCTACGCCTTCGCGAACGTCACCGGCAACCCGGAGATCAACCGCGACAAGCGCGAAGTGGCCTTCACCTTCTTCGTCGATCCGGGCAAGCGCGCCTACGTGCGCCACATGAACATCTCGGGCAACACCGTGACCCGCGACGAAGTCATCCGCCGCGAATTCCGCCAGTTCGAGAGCTCGTGGTACGACGCCAACCGCGTCAAACTTTCGCGCGACCGCGTCGACCGTCTCGGCTACTTCAAGGAAGTCAAGATCGAGACCCCTGAGTCGCCGGGCACCTCCGACCAGGTCGACGTCAACGTCGTGGTCGAGGAAAAACCGACCGGTAACTTCATGATCGGCGGCGCGTTCTCGCAGTCGGAGAAGTTCACCTTCACCGCCTCGATTTCGCAAGCGAACTTCGCAGGCAGCGGCAACACGATCGGCCTGGAACTCAATACCAGCAAGTACAACCGCACGATCGCGTTCTCGCAGACCAATCCGTATTTCACGGACGACGGCATCTCGCGCGCCTTCCAGCTCTACCTGCGCACCTCGCGTCCGCCGGCGATCAACCTGGGCCTGTACACCGTGCGCCAGACCGGCGGCACCATGACCTTCGGCGTGCCGTTCTCGGAATCGGATACCGTCTACTTCGGCGCCGGCCTGGAACGCACCCAGATCGAGACCGACCAGACCTCGCCGCAGATCTACCAGACCTTCGTGGCGCAGAACGGCGGCCCGGCCAACGGTATCGGCAAGGCCGAGACCAACGCCATCCCGCTGACCGCGGCATGGGGCCGCGACACCCGCGACAGCGCGGTGACGCCGACCCGCGGCCGCTTCCAGCGCGCCAACCTCGAGATCGACGCCCTGGGCGATTCGAAGTACTACCGCATGGTGTACGAGCACCAGTACTGGCGCCCGGTCACCCGCTGGATGACGCTCGCGCTGCGCGGAGAACTCGATTACGGCAAGGGCATAGGCGGCAGCAACTACCCGGTCTTCAAGAACTTCTACGCCGGCGGCATCGGTTCGGTGCGCGGCTACGAAAGTTCGTCGCTGGGCGTGGTCGACCCGTTCTACTACGACGCCGTGGGCGGCTCCAAGCGCCTGATCGTGAACGCGGAACTGCAGTTCCCGTTCCCTGGCAGCGGCGCCGACCGCAGCCTGCGCTGGTTCACTTTCGTCGACGGCGGCCAGGTGTGGCAGGAGCAGTCCAAGATTCGCCTCGACCAGATGCGCTACTCGGCAGGTATCGGCCTTTCCTGGATTTCGCCGGTGGGCCCGCTCAAGTTGAGTTATGCTAAGCCTTTGAACGCGTTGACGGGCGACCGCCTCGAGCGCTTCCAGTTCCAGATGGGTACCGGCTTCTGACCGGGGCCCATTGGCTTCAAACGATTTGCGGAGAATGATCTTGAAAACGCTGATAGCCTCGTTGCCCCGTACGCTGCTGCTGGCCGCGCTGTGCGCGGCGCCCCTGGGCGCGGCCCAGGCCCAGCAGGGCCCGAGCCGGATCGGGTACGTGGCCACCGAGCGCCTGATGACCGAGTCCAAGATGGCCAAGACCGCCGATGCGCGCATCCAGGCCGAGTTCCTCAAGCGCCAGAAGGCGGTCGAGGAAACGGTGGTGAAGCTCAAGCAGATGTCCGAGCGCTTCGACGGCGACGCCTCCGGCCTGAACGACGTCGAGCGCACCCGCCGTGCGCGCGAGCTGTTCAATATGGAGAAGGACGTGCAGCGCATGCAGCGCGAGTTCACCGAAGACCTCATGCAGCGCAAGAACGAAGAGCGCGCAACCATTGCGACCAGGGCCTTCAAGATCATCGAGCAGGTCGCCGAGCAGGAAAAGCTCGACGCCGTGCTGGCCGAAGCCGCATGGTCGAGCCCACGCATCGACATCACCGACAAGGTCCTGAAGCTGCTGGACAGGTAAGCCGGCGGACAAGCAAGGACAAGTAACACATTGACTGACACCCGACATACCAATATGGGCATTCGACTGGCAGACCTGGTCGAGCGCTTCGGCGGACAGCTGGTGGGCGACCCTGAACTCGAGGTGACGGCCATCGCGCCGCTCGACAGCGCCGGCGCCACCCACATCAGCTTCCTCAGCAACAGCAAGCTGCGCGCGCTGGCCGCGCAAAGCGGCGCCGCCGCGCTGATCCTGTCGCCGCTGGACGATCCGGCAGTGGCCGCGACCTTCGAGGGCGCGCGCATCGTCACCACCAATCCCTACGCCTACTTCGCCCGCACCGCGCAGTATTTCGAATCGCTGGCGAACACGCCGCCGAGCCCGGGCATCCACCCGAGCGCCGCGGTGGCGACCGACGCCATGGTCGACCCGACCGCCCACGTCGGCCCGCACGCCACTATCGAAGCCGGCGCCATCGTCGGCGCGCATGCCGTGATCGGCGCCGGCTGCTTCGTCGGCGCCGATGCGCGCATCGGCGAGGGCACGCAGCTGTTCGCGAACGTCACCTTCCACGCCCGCTGCAGCATCGGCGCGCGCGGCATCATCCATTCGGGCGCCGTGATCGGCACCGACGGCTTCGGCTTCGCGGTCGAGGCCGGGGTGTACATCAAGATCCCGCAGACCGGCCGCGTGGTGATCGGCGACGACGTCGACATCGGCGCCAACACCACGATCGACCGCGGTGCGCTGGCCGACACCGTCATCGAAGACGGCGTGAAACTCGACAACCAGATCCAGATCGGCCACAACTGCCGCATCGGCGCCCACACGGCCATGGCCGGCTGCGTCGGCGTGGCGGGCAGCGCGAAGATCGGCAAGCACTGCACCTTCGGCGGCGCCGCGATGGTGCTGGGCCACCTCGAGATCGCGGACAATGTCCACATCTCGTCGGGCAGCATGGTCTCGCGCTCGGTGCTCGAGCCGGGCCAGTACACGGGGTTTTATCCGCTGGCCAAGAACGCCGAATGGGAACGCAGCGCGGCCATCGTGCGCAATCTCGGTTCGATGCGAGAGAAACTCCGCGCCCTTGAAAAAACAATTAAAACACTGACAGAGCAAAAATGAGCAACGACCTGAAAACCCTCGATATCACCCAGATCAAGGAATACCTGCCGCACCGCTACCCGATGCTGCTGGTCGACCGCGTGCTGGACGTGGAACTGGGCAAGCGCATCACCGCGATCAAGAACGTCACCGCCAACGAAGAATTCTTCAACGGCCACTTCCCGCACAAGCCGGTCATGCCGGGCGTCCTGATGATCGAAGCGATGGCGCAGACCGCCGCGATCCTGTCGTTCATGACCATGGACGTCAAGCCGGACGAGAACTCGGTGGTCTATTTCGTCGGTATCGACAACGCGCGCTTCAAGCGTCCGGTGGAGCCGGGCGACCAGCTGAAAATGGAAGTCGAGATCCTGCGCGTCTCGCGCGGCATCTGGAAGTACAAGGCCGTCGCCACCGTGGACGGCAAGGTCGCGGTCGAGGGTGAGCTGATGTGCACCATCCGCGGGGCCGCCGAGGCGACCATGAAGGGTCCGGAAGCAGCGGGGCAGTAAGATGAGCAAGATTCACCCGAGCGCGATCGTCGACCCCAAGGCGGAGCTGGACAGCTCGGTCGAGGTCGGCCCGTATTCGATCATCGGCCCCCACGTGCGCATCGACGCAGGCACCGTCGTGGGCCCGCACGTGGTCATCGAAGGCCACACGACGATCGGCAAGGACAACAAGTTCTTCCAGTTCGGATCCATCGGCGCCGCGCCGCAGGACAAGAAGTGGAAGGGCGAACCGACCCGCCTGGAAATCGGCGACGGCAATACCATCCGCGAGTTCGTCACCTTCAACCTGGGCACCACCCAGGACGAAGGCGTGACCCGGCTGGGCAATGACAACTGGATCTCGGCCTACGTCCACCTGGCGCACGACTGCCAGGTCGGCAGCCACACGATCTTCTCGAATAATGCGCAACTGGCGGGCCACGTGCACGTGGGCGACCACGCCATCCTGTCGGGCTATGCCGGCGTGCACCAGTTCTGCAAGATCGGCGCGCATGCCTTCATCGGCATGTACACCAGCCTGACCCAGGACGTGCCGCCTTTCGTACTGGTCTCGGGCAACCCGGCCGGCCAGCGCGGCGTGAACATCGAAGGCCTGAAGCGCCGCGGTTTTTCGCGCGAGAAGATCGACGGCATCCGCGCGGCCTACAAGCTGCTGTACCGGTCCGGCCTGACGCTGGAAGAAGCCAAGGCAGCGCTCCTGGAGCAGGAAACGCTGCTCCCGGCCGCTGCCATCGAGATCCGCGCGCTGCGCGACTTCCTCGGCACCGCCACCCGTGGCATCGTCCGCTGAGGCCCAGTTGAAAGACATTTCGCTGGCCCTGGTCGCCGGCGAAGTATCCGGAGACATGCTTGCAGCGCGCCTGATGGCGGGCCTGCGCCCGCACCTGCCGGGCGCCCGCTTCCACGGCATCGGCGGACCGCGCATGATGGAGCAGGGGCTGGTCTCAAGCGTCCCCATGGATACACTGACGGTACGTGGCCTGTTCGAGATCATCCCGCGCTACCGGGAAATCAAGGGCATCCAGAACCGCCTGCGCGACCGCCTGCTGCTTGATCCGCCCGCCGCCTTCATCGGCGCCGACTACCCTGGCTTCAACCTCGGGCTGGAAGAGCAACTGCGGGCCGGCGGCATCCCGACCATCCACTTCGTCAGCCCGCAGATCTGGGCCTGGCGCGGCGGGCGTATCAAGAAGATCAAGCGCGCAGTCTCGCACATGCTGGTGATCTTCCCGTTCGAGGAGGCGATCTACCGCGCCGCGGGCGTGCCGGTGACCTATATCGGCCATCCGCTGGCGGAGATGATCCCGCTGGTGCCAGACGTAGCAGCTAGCCGCGTTGCGCTCGGCATTGCGCTTGACGCGCGCGTGGTGACGCTGATGCCGGGCAGCCGGATGGGCGAGCTGAAATACCTGGCCGAGCCCTTCGTCGCTGCAGCCAGGCTGCTGGCGGCGCGCGACCCGAAGCTAGTGTTCATCGCGCCGATGGCGGGAGAGCGCCAGCGCGCCTACTGTACCGGGATCGTCAACGCCGCCGGACTTGCGGACGTGCCGGTCAGGCTGGTCGACGGCGATTCGCATGCCTGCATCGCCGCCGCCGACGCGGTACTGGTCGCATCCGGTACGGCCACGCTGGAAGTCGCGCTGTTCAAGAAGCCGATGGTGATTGCGTACAAGGTCATGCGCGCTTCCTGGGAAATCATGCGGCACATGGGCTACCAGCCGTGGATTGGCTTGCCGAACATACTGGCGCGGGAATTCGTCGTTCCGGAGTATCTTCAGCATGCGGCCACGCCGCAGGCGCTGGCCGACGCCGTCTGGCGCCAGCTGGATGACCCGAGCGGGCGCGAGCAGCTGGCGCGGCGCTTTACCGACATGCACCACAGCCTGCTGCGCAACAGCGCAGAGGCGAGCGCGGAAGCAGTCCTCCGTGTGATCGGACGAAAGAAATGAGCAAGAAGCGTATCAATTTTTACCCCGGCCTGCCGCCCAGGTTGCGGCCGTTTACCGACCTGGACATCGTCTGTGGCGTAGACGAGGCCGGCCGTGGGCCGCTGGCGGGGCCGGTGTTCGCCGCCGCCGTCATCCTCGACCCGAAGCGGCCGATCGACGGCCTGCGCGATTCCAAGAAGCTGACCGAAGCGCGCCGCGACGAGCTGGCGCCTCTGATCAAGGAGCACGCGCTGGCCTGGGCCATCGCCGAATGCTCGTGCGAAGAGATCGACAGCCTCAACATCCTGCACGCGACCATGCTGGCGATGCGGCGCGCGGTGGAAGCGCTGCAGACCCTGCCGACCATCGCCCTGATCGACGGCAACCGCTGCCCGCCGATGGCGGTGCGCGCGCATGCCGTGGTCGAAGGCGACGACAAGGTGCACGCGATTTCGGCGGCCTCGATCCTGGCCAAGACTGCACGCGATGCGCTGCTGGTGCGGCTGCACGCGCAATACCCGCAATACTGCTTCGACCAGCACAAGGGCTACGGGACGGCGCTGCACCTCGAGCGCCTGCGCCTGCATGGGCCGTCGCCGGTGCACCGCCGCTCGTTCGGGCCGGTGCGCGAGTTGCTGCAGTCGGACCTGTTTGCCGTCGCATGAAAATCATCTCTTCCCGCGACAACGCGTTCTACAAAGAGCTCAAGGCGATCGCGACCAGCTCGCAGGCGCGGCGCAAGGCCGGCCGCAGCCTGCTCGACGGCGTTCACCTGTGCCAGAGCTGGCTGGACCTGCGCGGCGCGCCCGAGCACTGCGTGGTGTCGGAAGACGCGCTCGCCAATCCGGAAGTCGCCGCCATCGTCGCGCGCGTCGAGTCGCTGCAGGCCCACGTGACCGCGCTGCCGGACGCGTTGTTCGGCGCCATCAGCCAGGTCGAGAACGGCATCAATATCGTGTTCGTGGTCGAGTCGCCGGTCCCGTCCAGGGCGCCGGGGCTGGTGGAATCCGCAGTGCTGCTCGACGGCGTGCAGGACCCCGGCAATGTCGGTTCGATCCTGCGCAGCGCGGCGGCCAGCGGCATCGGGCAGGTGTACTGCAGCCCCGGCACGGCCTTCTGCTGGTCTCCCAAGGTGCTGCGCGCCGCGATGGGCGCGCACTTCGTGCTCGACATCTTCGAGAACATCGAGCTGGCGCCGCTGGTGCGCGACGCCTCCGTGCCGGTGCTGGCCACCAGCGGTTACGCGAGCGAGCGCCTGTATGCGCTCGACCTGCGCCGCCCGGTGGCCTGGGTGCTGGGCCATGAAGGGCAGGGCGTCTCGCAAGAACTGCTCGAGCTGGCGACGCACCGGGTCGCGGTGCCGCACGCCGGCAAGGTCGAGTCCCTGAACGTCGCGGCCTGCGCCGCGGTGTGTTTTTTCGAGCAGCTGCGCCAAAGGGAAGTCTGAATGCGGCATAGACGCCGGCTCGGCCTTCGGGGTAATCTGGCGACTGACAAGTCGAGCAGCAACGTGGAGTAAAGATGGACATCGCGCATTTGCATTTCCTGGTGGCGGAAGCCGACGCAGCCCAGCGCAGGACGCTGGTGGAGCTGCTTGGCCAATTGGGCGCGAGCCGCGTGACCGACGTGCCGGACGGGCACCTGGCGCTGCAGCGGCTCGAGGCCGGCTTCACGCCGCAAGTCAACGTCGCGATCGTCGACCTGGCGCTGCCGGGGATGGACGGCCTGGAGCTGATCCGCAACCTCGGCACGATGGGCGGCGGCGTGCGCCTGGTGGTGACGGGCGCCCAGCCATCGAGCCTGCTGTTCTCGGTCGAGACCCTGGCCCAGGCCTATGGCGTCGAGCTGCTCGGGTCGATCGCCAAGCCGGTGACGGCGGCCAAGCTCAAGCCGCTGCTCGACAACTACACGCCACTCGTGCGCACCGATGAACGGCCGGCCGGGCCCCGCTTCAGCTTCCAGGAAATCGGGATCGGCCTGCAGAAGCGCCAGTTCGAGCCTTTCTTCCAGCCGAAGATCGAGCTCGCGACCGGGCAGGTGAAGGGCCTGGAAGTCTTCGCGCGCTGGCGCCATCCGGAACACGGCGTGCTCGGGCCAGGCTCGTTCATCGACGCGCTGGAGCAGAACAACCGCGTCGACTTCCTCGACTGGAGCATGATCGAGACTGCGGCCGAGCACTGCCGCGCCTTCCAGGACCAGGGCATCCCGATCTCGATGTCGATCAACCTGGCGCCCGAGACCCTGGCCAACCCGTCGTTCGTGCGCCAGATTACCGCCTGCATCGGCCGCCACCGCATCCTGCCCGAATACCTCACCTTCGAGATGCCGGAGTCGTCGGCGCTGAACACCGACCCGCATTTCATCGAGCGCCTGGTGCGCCTGCGCATGATGGGCTTCGGCCTCGCGATCGACGACTACGGCACCGGCCGTTCCAACCTGCAGCTGCTGGCGCGCATCCCCTTCACCGAACTGAAGATCGACCGCAGCTTCGTCGACGGCGCCTCGAAACGCCGCCCCCTGGGCACAGTCCTGCGCTCCTGCCTCAGCCTCGCCCACAGCCTGGACCGCATGTCGGTCGCCGTTGGCGTCGAAACCCGCCAGGACTGGGACTTCCTCCAAAACCTCGGCTGCACCTACGCCCAGGGCTACCACATCGCCAACCCCATGGAAGCCGCTGCCTTCCCCGGCTGGCTCGAAGACTGGCGCCAGTTCTTCTAAGCCCCATTGGGGTCAGAGTTGATTTTCCGGGAAACTTCCAAAAATTTCCCATAATTCGACTCCGACCCTAATTGCAAAAAATATCTTGATCCGAAAATTAATTGGGGTCAGAGTCGAATTGTTTGACAACTTTCGAAAGTTGCTCGGTAATTCAACTCTGACCCTCATTGTTTTTTGCTGTTCGTTTTGCTTTTGGCGGCGATTATTTGCTGGGACTAATTGATCGAAATCCTAAATTGCCAGCCGGTCCGAAAAGCAGCTATTTCGGCCGCCAAAACAAAGAGGGTCAGAGTTGAATTACCGGGAAACTCTTAAATGTTTCCTGTAATTCGACTCTGACCCTAATTACCGGGCAATTGCTTTCAATTCGAGAGCGGATGGTCGGGTACATAAATTATAGAACCCGTGCAATCTTTCTCAATAATTCAACTCTGACCCCAATTGCTGGTGTTGCAGGATGGTGCCGCCGGCATTCTGGCGGCTCAGTGCTGCGACGACGGCTTCCACGTCCAATGGGCGGAAATAGAAATAGCCTTGGACGAAGTCGCTGCCCATTTCGCGCAGTATGTTGAGTTCGGCACTGGTTTCGACGCCTTCCGCCACCACGTCCAGGCCCATCGAGCGCGCCAGCATCACGACCACTTCGGCGATCTGGCGCTTGTCGCCGTGGGTGTCCATGGCGCTCACGAATGAGCGGTCGATCTTCAGCGTGTCGATCGGCAGGCGGCGCAGGTGACTCAGCGACGAGTAGCCGGTGCCGAAGTCGTCCAGGCTCAAACGCACACCGAGGGACTTGAGCTGCTTGAAGATCGCCAGCGCATGCTCGGGATCGGCCATCACCGCGCTCTCGGTCAGTTCCAGCTTCAGGCTGTCCGCCGCGATGCCGGTCTCGCCCAGCACGCGCGTGACCAGTTCCACCAGTCTGCCGTCGTTGAGCTGGACCGCCGAGACGTTGACGCTCATGCTCAGCACACTGGCGCTGGTCTGCTGCCATACGCTCAGCGCGCGGCAGGCCTCGCCCAGCACCCAGCCGCCGATCTCGCCGATCAAGCCGATTTCTTCGGCCACCGGGATGAATTCCACCGGCGAGATCATGCCCAGCACCGGATGGCGCCAGCGCAGCAGGGCCTCGAAGCCGCGGATTACGCCATCCTTGGGCGAAACGATCGGCTGGTATTGCAGGAACAGCTGGCCGTCGGGGAGGGCGAGCCGCAGTTCGGCTTCGAGCGTGAGCCGGCGCAGCGCGCCTTCCTGCATGGTCTGGTCGAACATCATCCAGCGGGCGCGCCCATTCTGCTTGGCGTGATACATCGCGATGTCGGCGTCGCGCAGCATCACCTGCACGTCGCTGTAGCCGCTGCTGCTCAGGGCGATGCCGATACTCGCGGTGACGTACACCTGCTGCAGCCCGACCTGCAGCGGCGCCGCCAGCGCCTGCAGCAGGCGTTCGGCCACGCGGATCGGCGTGGCGGCGCCGTTGATGTTATCGAGCAGGATGGTGAACTCGTCGCCGCCGAGGCGCGATACCACGTGGCCGTCTTCACCCTCGGGATCGCGCGAGATCAGGTCGTTCTGGCGCAGGCAGGCCGTCAGGCGCCGCGCCGTGGCGACGATCACCTGGTCACCGGCCTGGTGCCCGAGCCCGTCGTTGATGGCCTTGAAGCGGTCCAGGTCGACGAACAGCACCGCGAACTGGTAGGACGGGATGCGCTGCGAGCGCACCAGGAAGTGTTCGAGCCGATCGAGGAAGAGCTTGCGGTTGCCGAGCGCGGTGAGTGGGTCGTGCAGGGCGTCGTGCAGCAGGCGTTCCTGCGCGCGGCGCCGTTCGATCACGCGTCCCAGCTGGGTCCCGACCTGCGCCATCAGGCGCAGCATCGACTCGTCCGGCGCTTGCCGCTCGCGGCTGAAGAATTCGAGGATGGCGACCACCTCGTTCCCGATCACGACCGGGAAGGCGAACAGCGAGGACAGACCAAGCTGCGCCAGCAGCGGCATGCGCGGGAAGGCCGATTCGTCCGGTGCGCCGACATTGGCCCAGGCCGCGGCGGCAGTGACGAGCACCCGGCCAGGAAGGCCGACACCCTCGGAGAAGGCGATGTCTTCGCTCAAGGCACGCAGCTGCGCGAACTGGCCGGGGGCATCGTCGTGCCAGATGCGGGTCGAGTCGAGCGCTTCGCCGGCGGCATGCCCGCGCACCAGCAGCAGGTGGCCGAGCGGCCATTCTGTATAGCGGCATACCGCTTCGAGCGCGCGGCGCATGGCGTCTTCGACGCTGGCAGCCTCGTTGGCCGCCACCGCGATGTGCTCGAGCAGGGTGATTTCTTGCTGGCGCTGGAACAAATCGCGCAGGCCGCGTTCGGCGATGGCTTCGGCTTCGTGGCGCGCGGCGATTTCGCGCTTCAGGCGCCGTTGCAGGCGCGCGATCTCGGGGTCCGGCGTGGCGGCATCGCTCGCCGTGACAACGACAGGATTCACGGCTTGAAGCTGACGTGGAACACGCACTTGCCGGCGCCGTCATGCATGCACTCGGACTGGCGAATCTGCGCTTCTTCGTGATAGTGTTCGGCCGCCCCCTGCATGAAGCCCTCGGCCAGCGCGCACAGGCGGCGCGCCGAGTTGTAGCCAACAATAAGCGTCTCGCTGTCGCTGGTGTCGAAATCGAAGACCGGCGGCGTGGCGCCCGGATACAGCTTGCGCACTTCCGGATGAATCAGGCTGTTGAGGGTCAGGAGGAAACTGCGGGTAGACGCATGGGTGGCGAAGAAGCTCGGATAGCGCGCGTGCAGCAGCGGCATGGCGCGCCGCCCGAACCAGCGCAGCACGTCCTGCGGCGGGATGTTCAGGGCCTTCGAGGCCACCTCGACCAGGCGCACCACTTCGGCATCGTCATAGCTGCCGAGCGAGGTATAGGCGCCATCCAGGCCGGCGTCGTCGAGCAGCCGGTCCCAGGTTGCTTCGCCAAACTCCTTGCTGACTGCCTCTTCCAGCAGGTTGAATACGATGCCCTTCATGCTGTCTCCGACGTAAAATTTGCATCAATTCTACCTGCATAAAGACACATATATCCAATGGGAAACTATCTAACTGCCGGAATCGACGAAGCGGGCGTTAAGTTGTTGATAAATGGCAACGACATTGTCGCGCCGACCACACTTAGTATTCACGCCGGTCCGGTTTGATCTCTTGCAGGATCGTAGTGGCGATCTCCTCGATCGACTTGGTAGTGGAGGACAGCCAGCGCACGCCTTCGCGCCGCATCATCGCTTCCGCCTCGTTCACTTCGTAGCGGCAGTTCTCGATCGACGCGTACTTGCTACCGGCGCGCCGCTCGTTCCGGATTTGCGACAGGCGCTCCGGCGTGATCGTCAGCCCGAACAGTTTCGATTTGAACGGCGGCAGCCCCGATGGCAGCTTGCCGCGCTCGAAGTCGTCCGGGATCAGCGGATAGTTCGCCGCCTTCAGCCCGTACTGCATCGCCAGGTACAGGCTGGTCGGGGTCTTGCCCGAGCGCGAGACGCCGACCAGGATCACGTCGGCTTCGGCCAGGTTCTTGTGCGACTGACCGTCGTCATGGGCCAGCGAAAAGTTGATCGCTTCGATACGGTTCTTGTACTCCTCGGTGTCCACTGCATTGTGGATGCGCCCGATCGTGTGCGTCGACTTGACGCCCAGTTCCTGCTCCAGCGGCGAAACGAAGGTCTGGAACAGGTCCATGTGCATGCCCCGGGCGGCGCGGATCACGCTCGACAGGTCGTGCTTGACGAGCGTCGAGAACACGATCGGCCGCTGGCCATCGCGCTCGAAGCTGTCGTTGATGCGGCGCGCCGCCTCGTACGCCTTCTCGATCGAATCGATGAAGGGCAGGCGGATCTGGCGGAAGCGCATTTCGAACTGGCTCAGCACCGCGTGGCCGAAGGTCTCGGCCGTGATGCCGGTGCCGTCGGAGACGAAGAAGACGGTGCGGGCGGTGGGTGCGGCGGCAGGGGGAGGGGCGGGGCTGGTTTCGACGGTCATGGTGTCTTATTGCTAAGCTTCGGTGACATAGTTGCAGCGAATTCACCCCGTCACAGGGTAAAATGTTTGGCAACAGGAGCTGCATTGTGCTGCACGACGGCCAGAATAACAAGAACGCCCCGTCCCCGGCACTGCACCATTCCGCAAAGGTTTCTATCATCAAGTAAGGGTGTTTCACCATGACTAACCTGTCTGTAGCAGCACTGAAGGAGCCTGACCAGGGATCGAACAGCACGCGTACTTATGTCGCATCGTTCGAAACCCTGCGCATGACCGACGTCGAATCGGTCGGCGGCAAGAACGCCTCGCTGGGCGAGATGATCAGCCAGCTGGCCGGCGCCGGCGTGCGCGTTCCGGGCGGCTTCGCCACCACGGCCGATGCTTTCCGCGACTTCCTCGACCACAGCATCGACGGCGGCGCTTCGCTCGGCGACCGCATCGCCACCCGCCTCGAAGGCCTCGACATCGACGACGTGCGCTCGCTCGCCGCCGCCGGCGCCGAGATCCGCCAGTGGATCGTCGCCACCCCGTTCCAGCCACGCCTGGAGCAGGAAATTCGTACTTACTACGAGCGCCTGGTCGCCGATTCGGAAACCGAGATGTCGTTCGCGGTGCGCTCGTCGGCCACCGCGGAAGACCTGCCGGACGCTTCGTTCGCGGGCCAGCAGGAATCCTTCCTGAACGTGGTCGGCATCGACAACGTGCTGGAAGCGATGAAGCATGTCTTCGCCTCGCTCTACAACGACCGCGCCATCTCCTACCGCGTGCACAAGGGCTTCACCCACGCCGAAGTGGCGCTGTCGGCCGGCGTGCAGCGCATGGTCCGTTCTGACACCGGCGCTGCCGGCGTGATGTTCACCATCGATACCGAATCGGGCTTCAAGGACGTGGTCTTCATCACCTCGAGCTATGGCCTGGGCGAGACCGTGGTGCAGGGCGCCGTCAACCCGGACGAGTTCTACGTCCACAAGCCGATGCTCGCGCAGGGCAAGTCGCCGGTCATCCGCCGCAACATCGGCTCGAAGCTGATCAAGATGGAGTTCACCGCCGAGGCCAAGGCTGGCCGCTCGGTCAAGACCGTCGACGTGCCGATCGAAATGCGCAACCGCTATTCCCTGGTGGATTCCGAAGTGGTCGAGCTGGCGAAATACGCCGTCATCATCGAGAACCACTACGGCCGCCCGATGGACATCGAGTGGGGCAAGGACGGCCGCGACGGCAAGCTGTACATCCTGCAGGCGCGCCCGGAAACCGTGAAGTCGCAGCAAAAGGCGACCGATGCGCAGCAGCGATTCAGCCTGAAGGGCTCGGGCACCGTGCTCACTTCCGGCCGTGCGATCGGCCAGAAAATCGGCGCCGGTCCCGTGCGCGTGATCACCGACCCGTCCGAGATGGAACGCGTGCAGCCGGGCGACGTGCTGGTTGCCGACATGACCGACCCGAACTGGGAACCGGTCATGAAGCGCGCCGCCGCCATCGTCACCAACCGCGGCGGGCGTACCTGCCACGCGGCGATCATCGCGCGTGAACTCGGGGTGCCGGCAGTCGTCGGCTGCGGCGACGCCACCGAGGTGCTGAAGGACGGCACCTTCGTCACCGTGTCCTGCGCCGAAGGCGACGAAGGCCGCATCTACGACGGCCTGCTCGAAACCGAGATCACCGAAGTCTCGCGTGGCGAACTGCCGCCGATCAAGACCAAGATCATGCTCAACGTCGGCAACCCGCAGCTGGCCTTCGATTTCCAGTCGGTGCCGAACAACGGCGTCGGCCTCGCGCGCCTCGAGTTCATCATCAACAACAACATTGGCGTACACCCGAAGGCCATCCTCGAGTACCCGAACATCGATGCGGACCTGAAGAAGGCAGTGGAGTCGGTCGCTAGAGGCCACGCTTCGCCGCGCGCCTTCTACGTCGACAAGCTGGCAGAGGGCGTGGCCACCATCGCCGCGGCCTTCTGGCCGAAACCGGTGATCGTGCGCCTGTCCGACTTCAAGTCGAACGAGTACAAGAAGCTGATCGGCGGTTCGCGCTACGAGCCGGACGAAGAGAACCCGATGCTGGGCTTCCGCGGCGCCGCACGCTACCTGGCCGACGACTTCGCCGAAGCCTTCGAGATGGAATGCCTGGCCATGAAACGCGTGCGCGAAGAGATGGGCCTGACCAATGTCGAGCTGATGATCCCGTTCGTGCGCACCCTGGGCCAGGCCGAGAAGGTCATTGGGCTGCTAGCCAAGTATGGCCTGAAGCGCGGCGAAGGTGGAGGTGAAGGCGGCCTGCGCGTCATCATGATGTGCGAAGTGCCCTCCAACGCCATCCTGGCCGAGCAGTTCCTCGAGCACTTCGACGGCTTCTCGATCGGTTCCAACGACCTGACCCAGCTCACCCTGGGCCTGGACCGCGATTCCGGCATGGAGCTGCTGGCCAAGGACTTCGACGAACGCGACCCGGCGGTCAAGGCGATGCTGTCGCTGGCGATCAAGGCCTGCCGCGCCAAGGGCAAGTACATCGGTATCTGCGGCCAGGGGCCATCGGACCATCCTGACTTCGCGCAGTGGCTGGTGGACGAGGGCATCGAATCGATGTCGCTCAATCCTGACTCGGTGATCGATACCTGGAAGAAGCTGGCATCGCAGGGGAGCTGAGGGCAGTTGAACGCGTGGGCAGGAGAACCTGCCCACCCTATGATGCGGAGGGTGGGTGCGTTCGACCATGCTGTTGATCGGCGTGACATGCGGGCTTATGCGCCTGCGATAAACATCAAGGGAGATGCTCCCATCCCTGCATGGACCTGCTACACTGGCATCGATAACTTCCTTGCCGAAAGCACACAATAACCAAGCGCATCAACATATTCAACCCTCGCCGCCTATGCAGGCCGCGGGGGTTTTTTACTTTTTGAAACCTGAAATGGAGACGACACCATGACTGACTGGATGAGTTGGCTGGTAGCCGCAGGCATCCTCGTGGTCGCCGAGCTGTTCACCGGCACCTTTTACCTGCTGATGATCGCCATCGGCCTGGGCGCCGGCGCGCTCGCTGCCTTGTCGGGCGCGAGCGGGTCGACCCAGACCTTCGTCGCCGCCGTGGTCGGCCTGGCCGCCACCGCAATCCTGCACCGCAGCCGCTTCGGCCGCCCGGCGCGCAGCGAGGCTTCGCGCGACCGCAACGTCAATATCGACATCGGCCAGCGCGTCGTGGTTTCAAACTGGCAGGACGGCCGCGCGCGTGCGATGTACCGCGGCGCGCTGTGGGACATCGAACTCGGCCCGGGGGCGCAGCCGGAAGCGGGCGACTTCCGTATCGTCGAAGTGCTGGGCAGCCGCCTGATCGTGTCGAACGCGTAACAACCGGCGCATTCATAAGCCCGGCATCTAAATCACTATTCATCTATAAGGTTTGCTCATGGAACTTTCGTCCGGCGTCGTCGCCCTGGTGTTCTTTGTCATCGCACTGGTCTTTATCTTCAAGACGATCAATGTCGTGCCGCAGCAGCACGCGCTGGTGGTCGAGCGCCTCGGTAAATTCCATGCCGTGCTCGGGCCGGGTCTGAACATCGTGGTGCCCTTCATCGACCGCGTCGCCTACAAGCACAGCCTCAAGGAGATCCCGCTCGACGTGCCGCCGCAGGTCTGCATCACGCGCGACAATACCCAGCTCCAGGTGGACGGCATCCTCTACTTCCAGGTGACCGACGCGATGCGCGCGTCCTATGGCTCTTCGAACTACATCCAGGCCATCACCCAGCTGGCGCAGACCACGCTGCGTTCGGTGATTGGCAAGATGGAGCTCGACAAGACCTTCGAAGAGCGTGACCACATCAACACCACCATCGTCAACGCGATCGACGAGTCGGCCGCCAACTGGGGCGTCAAGGTGCTGCGCTACGAGATCAAGGACCTGACCCCGCCGGCCGAGATCCTGCATGCGATGCAGCGCCAGATCACGGCCGAGCGCGAGAAGCGCGCCCTGATCGCGGCTTCGGAAGGCCGGCGCCAGGAGCAGATTAATATCGCCAGCGGCGAGCGCGAAGCGTCGATCGCCCGCTCGGAAGGCGAACGCCAGGCATCGATCAACCGCGCCCAGGGCGAAGCCAGCGCCATCGTCGCCCTGGCCGAGGCCAGCGCCACCGCGCTGCGCCAGGTAGGCGCCGCCATCCGCGAACCGGGCGGGATGGATGCGGTCAACCTCCGCGTGGCCGAGCATTATGTCGACGCATTCGGCAACCTGGCCAAGACCAATAATTCGCTGATCGTCCCGGCGAATATGGGCGACATGAGCAGCGTCATCGCCAGCGCGCTGCAGATCGTGAAGTCGCAGAAATGATGAGGGTTGTGATCATCACCGGCGCTTCCGACGGTATCGGCGCCGAGATGGCGCGCCAGCTGGCGTCGAAAGAGGGCGCCGGCGTCGCGCTGGTGCTGGCGGCCCGCAACGCAGCCCAGCTGGATGCCGTGGCAGCCGAGTGCTCCGCATTCGGCGCGCAGGCGCTGGCGGTGCCGACCGACGTCTCGGTGCGCATCCAGTGCCGCCGCCTCGTCATCAGCGCCGTCGAGCGCTTCGGCCGCATCGACGTGCTGGTCAACAACGCCGGCCGCTCCGCGCACGCGCTGTTCGAGGAAGTCGAGGACCTCGACTGGTACGAGGAGCTGATGCGCGTGAATTTATGGGGCAGCGTCTGGTGCACCCAGGCTGCGCTCCCGCATATCAAGGCCACGCGCGGGAGCATCGTCGCGGTATCCTCGCTCGCGGGGCTGGTCGGCGTGCCGGGGCGCACCGCGTACAGCGCCACCAAGTTCGCGATGACCGGCTTCTTCGAAGCCTTGCGCGCGGAAATGAAGGGCGCAGGGGTGAGCGTCACGACAGCCTACCCGGGCGTGGTCGCAACGCAGATCCGCTATCGCGGCTTCAACGCCCAGGGCGAGCCGATGGGCACGAGTTCGCTGAAGGAAGAGGGCGCGATGAGCGTCGAAGAGTGCGCGCGTCTCATCATCGGGGGCATGAATGCGCGCAAGCGGGAAGTGGTGATGACGGCCAAGGGGAAGATTGGCCGCTTCCTCAAGTTGATTGCGCCGGGCTTGGTCGAGAAGATTGCGCTGGCGGCGCTGAAGCAGGACGTGCGGCCGAAGTAATAAGTTGTTAATTTTCGGCGGGGCGGAAAACTTGGATCCCGGCCTGCGCCGGGATGACGTGCTCTGGTGCGTAGCCGGAAACAAGCCCCGGCCAGCTACCTCAAGACCGTCGTCCCGGCGAAGGAGCAATCGATGCCACTGGCATTGATTGCCCCAATTTGACTTTCGCAGTGCAGCGCGATTCTCACCGCGCGGCGCCAGACAAGCTTAGAAATCCACCGTCGCCGACACCACCACACTGCGCGGCGCCCCCAGCACCAGGTAGCCAAACCCCGGATACCCACCAGCCGACGCCCAGTAGTTCTTGTCCGTGACATTATCGATGCGCGCACGCAGCGTCAGGTTACGGTCCATGAAGCGCGTCATGTAGTTCGCCCCAATATCCAGGCGCGACCACGACGGCAGCTTCTGGCTGTTGGCCGCATCCGCATACTGGCTCGAGGTGTACAGGCCGCGCGCATTCAGCGACAGGCCCTGCACGCCCGGCACGTCCCATTCGGCGCCGAGGTTGACCTGGGTGCCAGGCACGCCGATCGCATCCTTGCCTTCGTTCACGCCGCCGGCGTTCTTGCGTTGCTCGGCATCGAGCACGGTGAGGCCGCCCAGCAGGCGCAGGCCGCGCGCCGGGGTGCCGAACACGCTCAGTTCCAGCCCGCGGTTGCGCTGTTCGCCGAACACACCGAAGCGGCGGTCCTGGATGAAGGCGCTCGGCTGAGAGGTGGTGAACACCGCTGCGGTCATTCCCAGCTTGCCGCTGTCGACCTTGACGCCGACTTCCTTCTGGCGCGAGACGTAAGGCGCGAACACTTCGCCCACGTTGACGATGTCCGTTCCCGAGGCCACCGCGCCGCGCTGCAGCGCTTCGCTGTAGTTGGCATACACCGATACACCCTTGGCTGGCTTGAACACGATGCCCGCCACCGGCGTGACTTCGCTTTCCTCGTAGCGCGCATTCGGCGCGCCGCTGCCGTAGTCGTAGCCGTAGTCCTTGATCTTCTGGTGGCGCGCGCCGACCGTCACCAAGAGGCGTTCGTTCATGAAGCCCAGCGTATCCGCCACCGCGACGCTCGACAGGATGCTTTTTTGCGTCAGCAGCGGGTTGCTCAGCACGCCGCCGGTGAAGAAGGCGTTCGACGGCGCCGCCACGTCCACGGGACGGTAGATGTTCGAGGCAAAGCCCGAGAAATCGCTTATGGCGTAGGCATTCTTCGACTCCGAATGGAAGCCCGCCACCGACGCACTCAGCTTGTGGCTCACCGCGCCGGTCTGCAGGGCGTGGCGTACGCCGATCTCTCCGGTGCGGACCTTGTCTTCGCGGGTATTGTCGAAGCGGGTCATGGTGGCATTGCCGTTGGCTGCAGTGACGGTCGGCGACGAGATGATGTTCATTTCATCCCCGGAGCGCATGCCCAGCGCCGCCCAGGCGGTCGCGCCGCCCGGCAGGTCGAGCTCGCCGCGCAGGGTGCCGAAGGTATCGCGCTCGCCGGAGAAGGTCCACGGCTGCGCGAAGTTGCTGTCGCTATCGGGTGCGGCCACCATCGGCACGCCGAAGCCCAAAGTCACGCTCGGACGCGCGCCGCGCAGCTGGTGGTCCTGGTGGCCGACGTCGGCCGACAGGCGGTAGCCACGGCCGCGGTAATCCACGCCCACCGAATACAGGCTCAGTTCACGGCTTTCGCGGTCGACCGCAGTGTCGCCGTCGCGGCGCACCGCATTCACGCGCACGCCGAGGCGGCCTTCGTCGCCGAAACGGCGCGCGATGTCCGTCGCCACATAGCCCTGGCCGCCCGTTTCGACGCCCGCGGTCACCTGGGTCAGCGGCGCATTCGGTGCGCGCTTGGGCAGAAGGTTGATGGCGCCGCCGATACCGCCGCCGCCCGGCGCCGCGCCGTTCACGAAACTGTTCGCGCCGCGCAGCACTTCCACGCGCTCGAGCAGTTCCGAGGCCACGAACTGGCGCGGCAGCATGCCGTACAAGCCGTTATAGGCCAGGTCGTCCGAGTTCACGGCGAAGCCGCGGATCACGTACAGCTCCTGGTAGTTGCCGAAACCGCGCGCGACGCGCACCGACGGGTCGTTCTGCACCACGTCGGCCACGCTGCGCGCCTGCTGGTCCTGGATCAGGGCTTGGGTGTAGTTCATCGAATTGAAGGGCGTGTCCATGATGTCCACGTTGCCCAGCAGGCCGAGGCGACCGCCGCGCGCGACCTGGCCGCCGGCATAGCTTGATGGCAGGCCCTGGGCTGATGCGTCGGCCGAAGCGCTGATGACGACGGTGGCGACCGGCGCGACGGGAGCGGCTTCTTGCGCCCAGGCGCCAGTGGCGAGGAGGGACGCGGCGAGGGCGGTAGGGGTAAGGCGAAGCAGTTTCATCAGTAAAGCTCTTTTTCTTAATGAGAATAATTATCATTCTAGCCGTTTTGACTTGCTTCTGTAAATGAGAACGATTATTATTTGGAGGTCAACCTTATCCCGTCACCCATGTCCCCCACCAAGCTGCGCCGCTGGAGCTGGATCCACAAGTGGAGCAGCCTCGTTTGTACCGTCTTCATGCTGCTGCTGTGCCTGACCGGCCTGCCGCTGATCTACCACCACGAGATCGGCCACCTGCTCGGCACCGACGTCGAGGCGCCAGCCTTGCCGGCAGCGATGGCGGCCAATCCGCCGCGCGGCAATATCGACGCCGTGCTGGCCTCGGCCCAGGCGCTGTACCCCGCCAAAATACCGATGTACATGTCGCAGGAGGCGGACGAGCCGGCGATCTGGAACGTCACCCTGGGCGACCATCCGAACGACGAGCACTACAAGCCGATCGCGGTCGATGCCCGCACCACCCAGGTGATCACCGAACCGGCCTTCGAGGGCGGCGTCTTCATGTCCACCATGTTCCGCCTGCACGTGGACCTGTTCGCGGGCCTGTACGGCAAGCTGTTCCTGGGCTTCATGGGGCTGCTGCTGATCGTCGCCGTCGTCAGCGGGGTGGTGCTGTACGCGCCCTTCATGCGCAAGCTGGATTTTGGCAGCGTGCGCCAGGAGCGCAGCAAAGTCATCAAATGGCTCGACCTGCACAACCTGCTCGGCATCGTGACCCTGGTATGGGTGTTCGTGGTCGGCGCCACCGGCATGGTCAATACCTGGGCCGACCTGCTGCTCAAATACTGGCAGGCGACCGAAGTCGCCGAGATGCTCAAGCCTTACGAAGGGCAGCCGCCGGTCAAGCAGACGGCCTCGATCCACGACGCCATCCTGCGCGCGGAAGCGGCGGAACCCGGCATGAAAGTCGGCTTCGTGGCCTTCCCCGGCACGCCTTTCAGCAGCTCGCACCACTACGGCATCTTCATGCGCGGCGACGAGGCCTTCAGCTCGCGCCTGTACAAGCCGGTGCTGATCGATGCCGCTACCGGCGAGATCACCGACCGCCGCGAACTGCCCTGGTACCTGACCGCGCTTCTGCTGTCGCAGCCGCTGCACTTCGGCGACTACGGCGGCCAGCCCATGAAGCTGTTGTGGGCGCTGCTCGATATCGGGACCATGATCGTGCTGGGCAGTGGCTTGTACCTGTGGTTCAAGCGTGGCCGCGCCGCCAAGAAGACTGTCAAGGAAGCGCGCGCCGCTGCGCACGACGCTCCCGCACTGGCGCGCTCGACGGAGGCCTCATGATCCGGACCCCGAGCCAGATCTGGGGCGTGCCGGTACTGCTGGCCGTCCTCACCACCATCGGCCTGGTTTCTGCGCTGCTGGGCGATGGCGTATGGGACCTGGTCTCCGCCGTGGCACTCGGCGCGCCGGTCGCCGTCGGCGTCTGGTACAGCCTGCGCCGCGCACCCGCCAGGCGGTAAAGCCTTAATGTTTAAGCATCGCTAAAGGAAGCCGGCGTATAACGATCCCATTACAACAAGGAGGGTCGTTCATGAAGGGCTTCATCCGCGCCAACAAGGGTTTCCTGCTGTTCCTGCTGCTGTTCGGCGTGTTCCGCACCGCGGTCGCCGACTGGAACCCGATTCCGTCCAGCTCCATGCGGCCCAACCTGCTGGAAGGCGACGTGGTGTTCGTGAACCGGCTGGCCTACAACGTGAAAGTCCCCCTCACCGATGTCGTGGTCGCCCGCACCGGAGAACCGCTGCGCGGCGACGTCGTCACCTTCACCTCGCCGCACGACGGCACCCGCCTGATCAAGCGCGTGATGGCGCTGCCGGGCGACCGCATCGAGATGCGCAACGAGCGCCTGGTGATCAATGGCGTCGAATCGCAGTATTCGCTGCAAGAAATGGTGCAGGAGCCGTCGCCGGCCGGGCCAATGGACGCGCTGCGCATGGATGAAATCGTGGATGGCCGCCGCCACCGCATCCAGGTCCTGCCGCAGCGCGCCGTGGCGCGCGACTTCGGGCCGGTGACCGTGCCGGCGGACGCCTTCGTCATGTTGGGGGACAACCGCGACAACAGCGCCGACTCGCGCTATATCGGCTTCGTGCCGCGCCACCTCTTGATCGGGCGCGCCGAGCGCATCCTGGTGTCGGCCGACTACCAGGGTAACTGGCTGCCGCGCCCGGCGCGCTTCGGCATGTCGCTGCGCTGAAAGCTGGAACGCGCGTCCACGGCCCCGGGAATTCGAAGGGGCCGTCAGATTTGTTTTCCCAAAATTGAGTACAATCCGCTCCCCCGGATGATTGCATGTCGCAGTGCCGGTTTTCTTAATAGGGCACTTCCATGCATCGACTTCTGACCACCATGCTCGCCTGCCTCGGCATGATCGGGGCGCTCGCGATCGATACCTATTTGCCCTCGATGCCAGCCATCGGGGTCGAGTTTGGTGTCGGGCCGGTGGCAGTGCAGCAGACGCTGAGTGTCTTCCTGTTTACCTTCGCCTTCATGATGCTGTTCTACGGGACGCTGTCCGATTCCTTCGGCCGCCGCCCGGTGGTGTTTGGCGCCTTGAGCCTGTACACGCTGTCTTCGATCGGTGCGGCCTATGCCCCGACTTTCGGCTGGCTGCTGTTCTTCCGCGCGCTGCAGGGCCTGTCGGCCGGCGCCGGTTCCGTCATCGGCCAGGCCATCGTGCAGGACCGCTTCTCGGGCGCCCAGGCGCAGAAGATGATGTCGCACATCATGATGGTCTTCGGCCTGGCGCCTGCCATCGCGCCGGTGCTCGGCGGATGGCTGCACGTGAGCTTCGGTTGGCGCTCGACCTTCATCTTCCTGGCGATCTTCGGCGCCGCGATGATGCTGATGGTATGGCGCCTGCTGCCGGAAAGCCTGCCGCGCGAGAAGCGCCAGCCCTTCCACCCGGGCACCATCGCCGCCAACTACCTGATGGTGCTGCGACACCCGCAGTTCGTCATGCTGTCGCTGTCGCTCGGGCTGGTGTTTGGTGGCCTGTCGCTGTATATCGGGTCGGCCGCGAACTTCGTCATGGAGATCCTGGGCCTGCCGGAAACCGCTTTCGCCTGGATGTTCATCCCCCTGATCGGCGGCATGGTGGTCGGCTCGGCCTGGGGCGGCAAGCGCGCCGCCAAGGCGCCGCCGGGACGCCTGCTGTGGGTCGGCTATTCCGTCATGGCCGTGGCGTCCATCCTGAATGTCGGCTACAACGCGCTGTTCCCGGCAACGATCCCGTGGGCGGTGCTGCCGCTGGCGGTGTTCACCTTCGGCCTGGCCGTCGCCATGCCAGGCATCCAGCTGTCTGCCATGGGACTGTTCCCGAACAACCGCGGGCTGGCGGCATCGATGGTCGGCTTCATCCAGATGATGTCCTTCGCACTGGTCTCGGGACTGGTGGCGCCGCTGCTGTTCGGCAGTGCGTTTGCGCTGGCCTGTGGTGCCGCGATCGGCTGTGTGCTGAGTTTCCTGATGTGGCGCCTCAGCCGTCGCTTCGCCAGGCCGGTCGTGTAAGCGGTGGAGCGCGTGGCGGAGCAGGGCGTGTCGGCGGCGGACGCCTTCTTCGTCATGTGGCGCAGGCCGGCCGCATCGTCGTCAATGGCCATGACCTGGCAAAGGAGCCGCAACGGGCCCGCCGCCAACTGGCCTGGGTGCCCGACGAATCGGTGGCCTACGACTTCATGACCGGCCACGAATTCCTGCGCATGGTGCTGGCCTTGCGCGGCCAGGCCGGCGCGCCCGCCTTGAAGGATCTGCTGGAGGGATTCGGCTTGCAGCCGCATGCCGGCAAACGTTTCGAGGCGATGTCGCTCGGCACCCGCAAGAAGTTCATGCTGGCGAGCGGCCTGGCCAGCGATGCACCGGTGGTGCTGATGGACGAGCCGACCAACGGGATCGACGCGCAGGCTAAAGCTTACTTGCTGGATTTCTTCAAGCGCGACCGGGAGCGGCGGCTGTTCTTCTTCTCGACCCACGACCTGGAGGCGGTCGCGGGCTCTGGCGCGCAGGTCTTCGCGCTGCCGGACCCGAACGGGCAGCAGCAACGCGCGGCCTGAACCGGGATGTGATCAGCGCTTGTTCTGCTTCATCGCTGCGGCGACTTCGCGCTTGGCGTCGCGGTCTTTCTCGGTGGACCGCTTGTCGTGCTGCTTCTTGCCCTTGGCCAGGCCGATCTCGCATTTCACGCGGCCGCCCTTGAAGTGCAGGTTCAGCGGCACCAGCGTATAGCCGGAACGTTCGACCTTGCCGACCAGCTTGTCCAGCTCGTTACGGTGCAGCAGCAGCTTGCGGGTGCGCAGCGCCTCGGGGTGGCTGAAGCTCGACGCGCTGGTCAGCGCACTGATGTGGGCGCCGAACAGGAACAGCTCGTCGCCGCGCACGATCACATAGGCTTCCTTGATCTGGACCTTTCCTTCGCGGATGGCCTTGATTTCCCACCCCTCCAGGACGATGCCGGCTTCGTACCGGTCCTCGATGAAGTAGTCGAAAAATGCTTTTTTATTGTCAACGATGCTCATGAAATAACGAAAATCCGCGTCTCGGTTAAACTACTGCTGTGGCGCTGGAGTGAACACCCTGTGATCACTGCATGCCCAAAATACAACTTGTCCAACATCATAACAAACGGTTGACCAATGGCAGTAGTGCACAAATCAGTTTTTCTTGGCTATAGCGCAGAGCAGATGTTCGACCTGGTCGCCAAGGTCGAAGATTATCCGAAATTCCTCCCGTGGTGCGGCGGCGTGAAGCTCATCGAGCGGACCGAGGACAAGCTGGTGGCCAACCTGCAAATTAATTTTCACGGTGTGAAGCAGAGCTTTACCACTTCGAACCACAACAACCGGCCGACCCAGATGAAGATGCACCTGGTCGACGGCCCGTTCAAGATGCTGGAAGGAACGTGGAACTTCAAGGCCTTGCGCGCCGACGCCTGCAAGATCGAATTCGACATGCATTACGAGTTTTCGAGCATCATCCTGGAGCAGATCATCGGCCCAGTGTTCGGCATGATCGCCAACAATATGGTCGATTCCTTCTGCAAGCGCGCCGAGACCGTCTATGGATGAGATGTTGCAGGTTTATGTCTGCTACGCCGCGGCGCGCGACGAATTCCTGCGTCCCTTGAAAGTCGCTCCCGGCACCACGATCGGCCAGGCCATCGAGATGAGCGGCGTGCTGGAAGCCTGTCCGGACATTAACCTGACCACCCAGCCGGTGGGCATTTATGCGAAGAAGCAGACGCTCGACACGGTATTGCGCGAACGCGACCGGATCGAGATCTACCGGCCGCTGGTGGCCGACCCGAAGGATTCACGGCGCCGCCGTGCGGCAAAGAAAGCGGGCGGCGAGGACACTGCCGCGCCCGCAGGCCAGGACATTTAACGGCACTCCGCCAATAGCTTGTTCGCACGGGCCGCATCTGCGGCCTTTTCTTCGTCCGTCAGGTATACGGACTCGCCATTGGCTGCCACCTTGGCCACCCGCATGCCGGACTCGGACTGGGCCTTGACCTGGCGTGCCGAGGCGCAGCGTTCGGTCAGTTCGCGCTTGCGCAGCCCCTCTGACGCTTCCTTCTTTTCGTTCTCCGCGCGCAGCTTTTCACGTTCGCGGTAGGCCGCTTCGCGCGCGGCCAGCTTGGGCGTGAGCCGGGCGTTGGCTTCGTCCGGGATCGGCATATTGGTGGGGGCGGCTACGGTGACCACCGGCTGCGGCTCGGGTGTCTTTGCCGCCGGCATTGGCAGCGCCGGCGCGGCCAAAGCGTGGCGCGGCGCTTTCAGGATCTTGTTCGAGGGCGTGCCCGCCGGCGGCGGACGGTCCGAGAAATGGCGCACGCCGTTGTCGCCGATCCAGGAATATTGGGCATGGGCGAAACCAGTACCCAAGAGCAGGGCGGAAGCGAAGAGCAGGCGGGACAGGCGAGGCATAAAAGTTTTCCTTGAGTAACACATGGATTTCGCCATGCTTCGGCGGTACTGTCAATCAGGAACCGCGTCCGCCCGCCAATTTTAGGCATGCCTGCGACAGCCATGGCCAGTTTCTGTATAATTCGCTTTTGCGCCTATAGGAAAATGCTATGCGTCTACTCCAAAAAGCACTCACGTTCGATGATGTGCTGCTCGTTCCGGCCTACTCCAATGTTCTCCCGGCCGCAACTTCCCTTCGCACCAAACTGACCCGGAATATTTCGTTAAATATTCCGCTGCTGTCTGCTGCGATGGACACTGTGACCGAAGCGCGCCTGGCGATCGCGATGGCACAGGAGGGCGGCATCGGCATCATCCACAAGAACCTGAGGCCGAGCGACCAGGCCCGTGAAGTAGCGCGCGTCAAGCGTTTCGAAGCCGGCGTCCTGCGCGACCCGATCACCGTCCCCCCAACCATGAAGATCCGTGAAGTGCTGGCGCTGTCGCAACAGCACGGCATCAGCGGCTTCCCCGTAGTCGAAGGCAAGCAGGTAGTCGGCATCATCACCAACCGCGACCTGCGTTTCGAAGAAGATCTCGACGCCGAAGCCCGCGCCAAGATGACCCCGCGCGAGAAGCTCGTGTACGTGAAGGACGATGCCGACACCGTCGAAGCCAAGCGCCTGATGAACAAGCACCGCCTCGAGCGCGTGCTGGTCGTCAACGACGAGTTCGAGCTGCGCGGCCTCATCACCGTCAAGGATATCCAGAAATCGCACGAGCACCCGTTCGCATCGAAAGATGCGCAGGGCAAGCTGCTGGTCGGCGCCGCCGTGGGCGTGGGCGAGCGCGACGAAGAGCGCATCGAGCTGCTGGTCGCGGCCGGCGTGGACGTGCTGGTGGTCGACACGGCGCACGGCCATTCGCAAGGCATCCTCGACCGCGTGAAATGGATCAAGGAGCGTTTCCCGCATGTCGACGTCATCGGCGGCAACATCGCTACCGCAGCGGCCGCGCGGGCGCTGGTCGAACACGGCGCGGATGCGGTCAAGGTCGGCATCGGGCCGGGCTCGATCTGCACCACCCGTATCGTGGCCGGCGTCGGCGTGCCGCAGATCACTGCGATCTCGAACGTGGCCAAGGAGTTGGAGGGCACTGGCGTGCCCTGCATCGCCGACGGCGGCATCCGCTATTCGGGCGACATTTCCAAGGCACTCGCGGCAGGCGCGCATACCGTCATGATGGGCAGCATGTTCGCCGGCACCGAAGAAGCGCCGGGCGAAGTGATCCTGTACCAGGGCCGCAGCTACAAGGGCTACCGCGGCATGGGCAGCCTGGGCGCGATGGCCGAAGGCTCGGCCGACCGCTACTTCCAGGAAGCCTCCAGCAAGGCCGACAAGTTCGTCCCGGAAGGCATCGAAGGCCGCGTCGCCTACAAGGGCAGCGTGCTGGCGATCATCTTCCAGCTGGTCGGCGGCGTGCGCCAGTCGATGGGCTATTGCGGCTGCGCCACCATCGAAGAGCTGCGCGAAAAAGCCGAGTTCGTCGAGATCACCTCGGCCGGCATGCGCGAATCGCACGTGCACGATGTGCAGATCACCAAGGAAGCTCCGAACTACCGTTCCGAGTAAAAACATGAAACGCGGCCCCGAATGGCCGCGTTTTCGTAGGGTGGTCGGCTTCGCCGACCGCGCGGTGATAGCGCAAGGCTCCGGCATCGTGCCGGATGATCTTGCCGCTACCGATCACCGCGTGGGCGGGAAACCCGCCCACCCTACGGACCCCGATTCATTCAATATCGTCGCCTCCCACATGCATTCAAAAATCCTCATCCTCGATTTCGGTTCCCAGGTTACCCAGCTGATCGCCCGCCGCGTGCGCGATGCCGGCGTGTTCTCCGAAGTGTTCCCCTACGATGTCAGCGACGAGTTCGTCCGCAACTACGGCGCCTCCGGCATCATCCTGTCGGGCAGCCACAATTCCACGCTCGAAGGCGATTCGCCGCGTGCGCCGCAAGCCGTGTTCGAAGCCGGCGTGCCGGTGCTGGGCATCTGCTACGGCATGCAGACCATGGCCGCCCAGCTCGGCGGTAAAGTGGAAAACGGCAAGCTGCGCGAATTCGGCTACGCCGAAGTGCGCGCCCGCGGCCATACGGCACTACTGAACGGCATCAACGATTTTGTCACCAGCGAAGGCCACGGCATGCTGCGCGTCTGGATGAGCCACGGCGACAAGGTGCTGGACATGCCGGAAGGCTTCAAGCTGATGGGTTCGACCGACAGCTGCCCGATCGCCGCCATGGCCGACGAAGAGCGCCGCTTCTACGCGCTGCAGTTCCACCCGGAAGTGACCCATACCACGCAAGGCGAAGCCATCATCGGCCGCTTCGTACACGAGATCTGCGGCTGCAAGTCGGACTGGAACATGCCCGACTATATCGGCGAAGCTGTCCAGAAAATCCGCGAGCAGGTCGGGACCGACGAAGTGATCCTCGGCCTGTCCGGCGGCGTCGATTCGAGCGTCGCCGCAGCCCTGATCCACCGCGCCATCGGCGACCAGCTGACCTGCGTTTTTGTGGACCACGGCCTGCTGCGCAAGGACGAGGGCAAGATGGTGATGGACATGTTCTCGAAGAACCTCGGCGTGAAAGTCATCCGCATCGACGCCGAAGACCAGTTCATGGGCCATCTGGCCGGCGTCACCGACCCCGAGCAAAAGCGCAAGATCATTGGCCGCGAATTCGTCGAAGTGTTCCAGGTCGAAGCGGGCAAGTTGTCGAATGCACGCTGGCTGGCGCAGGGGACGATCTACCCGGACGTGATCGAGTCGGCTGGTAAAGGTAAGAAAGGCCAGACCATCAAGAGCCACCACAACGTGGGCGGCTTGCCGGAAACCCTGAACCTGAAACTGCTCGAGCCGTTGCGCGAACTTTTCAAGGACGAAGTGCGTAAACTCGGTGTGGCCCTCGGCCTGCCGCACGACATGGTCTACCGCCACCCGTTCCCGGGCCCGGGCCTGGGCGTGCGCATCCTCGGCGAAGTCAAGAAAGAGTATGCCGACCTGCTGCGCGAAGCCGACGCCATCTTCATCGAAGAGCTGCGCAATACGCCGTTCGAGCTGCCAGCGGTCGCCGGCATCGATCCGGGCAAGGCGCCGACCAACTGGTATGAAGCGACCAGCCAGGCGTTTGCCGTGTTCCTGCCGGTGAAGTCGGTGGGTGTGATGGGCGATGGGCGCACCTACGAATACGTGGTGGCGCTGCGCGCGGTGCAGACGCTGGACTTCATGACGGCGCAGTGGGCGCATTTGCCGCACTCGCTGCTGGGCAAGGTGTCGAATCGCATCATCAATGAAGTGCGCGGACTGAACCGGGTCGTGTATGACATTTCGGGGAAGCCGCCGGCGACCATCGAGTGGGAATGACAGGGATTTCCTGATCAGCTGATCAGTCTCCGAAAATTCAAAAGCCGTTGATCATCCGAGGGATGATCAGCGGCTTTTTCTATTGTCATCCGGATTTAGTCTCGCTCATGAACCTGCGGTGAAAATTTCACCCACACGCAAGGGATTTCACATCATGAAATGCGGCTGCCGCAGTGCAGCATCTGTTGATCCCACTGCGCAGCATGTTGTTTCACATCGTGCAATAGCTTCGATAAGTGTCTGATTATTCACACTAAATTTTTTTCTGTGGTCTTATATAAGACAGAAGAGTTTGAGCTGTTCTGGACGTATGATGTTCTCAAGCGATGTCAATTCGCCGCACCCAACCGCGGCGAACGCAGCAGGTTTCGATTCACCTACCTTGGAGTGTCACCATGTCCCAGTACCAGAACGATATCCAGTCCATCAACTCCCTCAAACAGCAGCAAGGCCAGGGCTGGGATGCCATCAATCCCGAATCCGCCGCCCGCATGCGCGCCCAGAACCGGTTCCAGACCGGTCTCGATATCGCCCGCTACACCGCCGGCATCATGCGCCGCGACATGGCCAATTACGATGCCGATCCGTCCAAGTACACGCAGTCGCTCGGATGCTGGCACGGCTTCATTGGCCAGCAAAAAATGATCTCGATTAAAAAACATTTCAACAGTACCGACCGCCGCTACCTCTACCTGTCGGGCTGGATGATCGCCGCCCTGCGCTCGGAATTCGGCCCGCTGCCGGACCAGTCGATGCACGAGAAGACCGCCGTGGCCAGCTTGATCCGCGAGCTGTACACCTTCCTGCGCCAGGCGGATGCGCGCGAGCTTGGCGGCCTGTTCCGTCAACTGGATGCCGCAGAAGGTCCGGCGCGCGCGGCGATCCAGGACAAGATCGACAATTTCGTCACCCACGTGGTGCCGATCATCGCCGACATCGATGCCGGTTTCGGCAATGCCGAGGCCACCTACCTGATGGCCAAGCAGATGATCGAAGCTGGCGCCTGCTGCATCCAGATCGAGAACCAGGTGTCGGACGAGAAGCAGTGCGGCCACCAGGACGGCAAGGTCACGGTGCCGCACGAAGACTTCCTGGCCAAGATCCGGGCGGTGCGCTACGCCTTCCTTGAGCTGGGCGTGGACGACGGGCTCATCGTGGCACGCACCGATTCACTGGGCGCCGGCCTGACCAAGCAGATTGCCTATACCCGCGAGCCGGGCGACCTGGGTGACCAGTACAACAGCTTCCTGGACGCCGACGAGATTGGGCTCGATGCGATGGCCAACGGCGACGTGGTCATCAAGCGCGACGGCAAGCTGCTGCGTCCCAAGCGCCTGCCCAGCAATTTGTTCCAGTTCCGCGAAGGCACCGGCGAAGCGCGCTGCGTGCTCGACTGCATCACCTCGCTGCAGAACGGCGCCGACCTGCTGTGGATCGAGACCGAGAAGCCGCATATCGCCCAGATCGGCGGCATGGTGAAGGAGATCCGCAAGGTCATCCCGAACGCCAAGCTGGTGTACAACAACAGCCCCTCGTTCAACTGGACCCTGAACTTCCGCCAGCAGGTCTTCGACAGCATGCAGGCAGGGGGCGCCGACATGTCGGCCTATGAGCGTTCGCAGCTGATGAGCGCCGAGTACGACGACACGGAACTGGCACGCGATGCCGACGAGCGGATCCGCACCTTCCAGGCCGACGCGGCGCGCGAAGCGGGCATCTTCCATCACCTGATCACACTGCCGACCTACCACACCGCCGCGCTGTCGACCGACAACCTGGCCAAGGAGTATTTCGGCGAGCAGGGCATGCTGGGCTATGTGGCCGGGGTGCAGCGCAAGGAGATCCGCCAGGGCATCGCCTGCGTCAAGCACCAGAACATGTCGGGTTCGGACCTGGGCGACGACCACAAGGAATATTTCAGCGGCGAAGCGGCGTTGAAGGCGTCCGGACAACACAACACCATGAACCAGTTCTGACGAATGGCGCATCCCGGGCCCGTCGTCGCGGGTCCGGCGACGACATCACTATCTGGAGGAAAACGGATGAGCAAAGCGAATCACGAGGTGCATGACAGCCGCGCGCCTGTTGCGGTGAACCGGGCACCAGTGCACGGACTGTCCATGACGCCGCACGCTGTCAGGCGGGTCGGCATCGTGGGTGCCAACAGGGCCGGTATCGGGATCGCCATGAGTTTGCTCGATGCCGACATCCCGGTCACGATCTTTGAACTCGAACGGGCATCGCTCGCACAGGGAATCGCGAAGGCGCGCTCCAGTTACCAGGATGCAGTCCTGCAGGGCAGGCTTGCCGCAGCCAGTGGCGAGCGGCGCATGGCGCTGTTGGCGGGCACTATCCACTTCCATCACCTCAAGGACTGCGACCTGGTGATCGAAGCCGTGTCTGCGGAAATCGGCACCAAGGGCAAATTGTTCCGCCGGCTTGATGAAACCGTCAAGCCAGGCGCAATCCTGGTCACCTGCTCGTCGCCTGCCGAGGTCGGCCAGCTTGCCGCTTGTACGCGGCGTGCGGGCGAGGTGCTGGGATTGCACCTGTCGTGTCCTCCCCATGTCGGCGAGACGTGGACGCTGGTCCCCGGGAAAGCCAGTTCCGGACAGGCCCTGGCCACCATGATCGCGCTAGCCCAGCACCTCCGGAAGGCATGCGTCGTATCGGGCCGCTGGGACAGCAATGTCAGTCATGAAACCGGCACGTCGGGCGTCGACCACGACGCCGCTCCCTGGCAAATCGACCAGGCCACGGAGTAATGCGGCTGTCCGGGCACGCGGTCCCGGCAGCGCTTCCTCTTTCTCCGGCCCGTCTCCCGAACGGCGGCAGCAAGGCATTGCTTCAGAGTGGCCGCACCCAAATATTGCGGAAGCTGACTGCATCGCCATGGTCCTGCAGCTTGATCGGCGCGGGACCGTGCATGCGGTAGGTAGGCTTGCCCGCATACACGGACTCGCCCTGCAGGGCGACATGGTTCTGCACGACGACGCCGTTGTGCAGCGCCGTGAAATTGGCGGGAGATATCAGCGCGCCATCGGCGGTAAAGCGCGGCGCGGTCCAGATGACATCGTAGCGTTGCCATTCGCCTGCCGGCGCACAGGCGTTCACGAGAGGGATGTGCTGCTTGTAGATGCTGGCTGCCTGCCCATTGGCATAGGTCTTGTTGCCGGCGCAGTCAAGAATCTGCAGTTCATAGCCGCTGCCCTTGCCGGTCGAAGCGAGGAACAGGCCGCTGTTGCCCCTGGCCTGGCCGCTTCCGGCAAGCGTCGCAGGCACGCGCCACTCGAGGTGGATCTGGTAGTCCGTGAACAGGCGCCTGGTCTGGATATCGCCGCTGCCGCCGCGAACGGTGAACATGCCGGCGCCCACGATCCAGTCGGCGGGCTTGCCGGGCGAGGCGGCCGAGACCCATTCGCCCAGATCGGTTCCACCGAACAACACGATCGCGTCGGATGGGGCGCCGGCTGCAGCGCCGGGAGTGACCACCCCGGGTTCCGGCGTCCACACTTCGGTGTCTTTGGGGTTTGGTTCCGTCCGGTCCTGGGCGGCCGCGGACAGGACGATCGACAGTCCGATTATCGCCAAACGCATGTTTGCCATCATCGCTCGCTTCATCGCTAAACAGAAGAAAAGCATAGCATGCCGGTCCAGGGCTGAACGGGGGCTGTCGTCGGATCACGCTCGGGAAACGCAGCAAGATGCCTGCATGGCGCGATTGACCTCTGCCGTTTATCCTCTCGCAGCTGAACCAGGATGAATAGCACCGCAGCAATTTGCTCAAGCGAAGCCGATTGAAATTCGTTTATGCTCATGGATGGGTTTGCTGCCACGCAGATCCACGCGATGGCTGCAAGCGTGTATAAGCGCGCTGGCAATGTCTCCGATTCAGTCAACTGGAGAAACAGATGCGACAACTTTCGAGAGGCGAACGTCTTCCCCTTGCCGACTACGCGCCGGGCGGCGTCCTCGGCGCCAGCCTGTTGGCGCGTGGCCTTGCACTCGACTTCGCTTCCTTTGCGGTCGATGCCGCCGGCAAGCTGGCCGACGACCGTTACATGACCTTCTTCAACCAGCCGGCGACGCCTTGCGGCGGCGTGGCAGTGAAGGAGCAAGGCAGCGGTCACGACGGATTCAGGTTCCGCTTGGACCAGCTGCCTTCATGGATACAGCGGGTCGTGATCACCGCCAGTATCGATGGCGGCGGCCTGATGTCGCAGCTCGCCTCCAGTTCCCTGGGGCTGGATGGTCCCGAGGGCGAATTCGCCCGTTTCGAGTTTTCCGGCCAGGACTTTGCAAGCGAGCAGGCAGTCATGCTGGGGGAGTTCTATCGCAAGGACGGGGGCTGGCGCTTCATGGCGGTCGGGCAGGGGTTCAATGGCGGACTTCCGGCACTGGTGCAGTATTTTGGCGCGGACGTCGCAGCAGATGCCGCGCCGGCCGCGGCGGCGCCGGCCATCAGCCTTGAAAAGCGCGTGGAAGCCAAGGCACCGCAGCTCGTCAGCCTGGTGAAGTCCGCAGGCGTCTCGCTTGCCAAGGTGGGGCTGCAGGAACACCGCGCCAAAGTTTGCCTCGTGCTCGATATCTCCGGCTCAATGGGCAGTCTCTACAGCAAAGGGCTGGTACAGCGCTTCGCCGAGCGCATCCTGGCGCTGGGTTGCCGCTTCGATGATGACGGCGAGATCGATGTCTTCTTGTTTGGCAAGAACGTCCATCAACCCGCACCGATGGGATTGTCCAATTGGACGGGCTATGTCGCGCAAGCCATCAAACGGCATCCGCTCGAGGGTGACACGCGCTACGGCACGGCCATGGAAGCCGTGCGGCGCCATTATTTTCCCGATGGCCGCGGTGGCGAACGCAGCTCGCTTCATGCCGCGGCCCTGCCGGTCTATGTGATGTTCGTGACTGATGGCACCACGTCCGACAAGCCCCTGACCGAGCGCCAGTTGCGCTGGTCGAGCCGGGAACCCATCTTCTGGAAATTCATGGGGATCGGCAAGGGAAAGAAGTCCAAGAACAAGCGCTTGTCCGACTTTGCCGATTCCGATTTCCCCTTCCTCGAAAAGTTGGATGAGCTTGGTGGCCGCCTGATCGACAACGCGGATTTCTTCTCGGTGTCGAGTCCGGACGAGCACCCGGATGCGGCACTGTACGACTTGTTGATGACCGAGTACCCGGGCTGGCTCAGGCAGGCGCGACAGCACGGGCTGCTCACATAGGCGGGCCACGGTTTACTCGGAACGCGCGACGCGGCTCGAAATTGAATGCACGGCCGCCGGACCCCAGCTCGGTATTGTCGCCGTGCGCTGTCGCACGGCAGGCTCAACACCGGCGATACGACGACGCAGCCCCTGATTACAGGGGCTTTTTTTTTGTAAGCGTACAAAGGTCAGCAGCCGCGTGCGGGATCAACCAGCAGTAGGCAGAGATTTCGGTCTCACGCCACAGGAAAAATCACATAAACATTGGAGCTCACGCCGTCGCTGATATTCATCAATAGCCCCGAATACTTTGGTTGCAGCAAGACTTTCCGGCGCTCACACTCTTTGAAGCAATGCATCGCAAGGATTGCAACGCCCATCACGCTGCCATCCCGGCAGGCTAGAGGACAGGTATGAATGCGGAAAATACGCAGTCTCGACCATATTGTTCGTTCGCGCCTCTCGTTTTTTCGATGACGGGTTGGGCACTCATCAGCGCGTGGCTTCTCGCAGTTGAAGCAGGATTACGGAGCTATGTGGTCGCAGCGATACCTGGGCTGATCCTGACCATCCTGTCTGCCCTGCGCCGTCCAGCGTTCGCCCCTGAAGCTGCGGAGACTGGGACGGGTCCAGTCAAGGAAACACGTTCGAATGTTTTCCCGGGCGCCGTTCTCTTGTTCGGTTCCGGCGCAATTTTCGGCATGGTTGTCTTGTCCGCATGGCTCATCCTATTCGCAGCGGTCGCAGTAGCCTACCTGTTTGTTCCCTTGTCGCGCGTGCCGCTTGGCCGGCGCTTTGCCGGTTGGTCCTCTATCGTCATGTCAGGTGGATGCCTGTCGGTTGTCGCAGCTGGCCATCGTCAAGTCGATGTCATGTTCCTTTTGCTTGCGAGCTGGATACTCTGGACCTGCGCTTGCTGTGCATTGCTGCTCCAGATGCATCAGCAGCGCAACGCGGCGCGCGACGCAGAGGCAAAGTGCGACGCGTCAGCGCGGTACTTTTCGACAGAAAGGAAAACGGGACCCAGTCGCCAATCAGGCGCGTTCACCGTAATGTTCGTGCCCTTGCTGATCGTGGTAATCGGGTTTTGCAGCCTGGCGCTAGAAATGGGGAAACTCTACAACCGCAAAGTCGACTTGCATGGGATGGCGCAGGCGGTGGCGCTGGCCGCGGCCCGCGAGCTGAACGGCACGCCCGCCGGAATTGCCGCGGCAAAGACCGCAGCCAGGCAGGCCGCGGAACGCCTCCGGTTTCACCATTTCGACGAGGGCGCGACATTCACCTGGAGCGAAGACGCACTTAGTTTCAGTAGCACATCAGCGCACAACGGGACCTGGATCCCGGCAGCGGAACTAGGTGAGGGAAACGCAGAGGTGGCAACTGCATATTTTGCACGCGTGAGCACAGCAGGCCTGGACATATCGATGCGCATTGTCGACACGGTGCTCATCAGGATCCTCGACAACAGCTTGTCGACAATCGAGCTGAACGACACGGTAATCGCCGGAAAAACCTCCGTCGCCCTGACGCCGATCGGAATTTGTGCGATGTCGCCCGACCCTGCGGCAAGCCGTTCCGCAACTACCGCCACAGGCGGCACGGTGCTCGAACTCGTTCAATATGGTTTTCGTCGCGGAGTCAGTTATGACCTCATGAAGCTCAATCCCAACGGCGTGCAGCCGCTCAGGTATGCGATCAATCCGGTCAGCTTGCCAGGAACGACCAGCAGTGCATTCGATATCGCCGCGCTGGAGCCTTTCGTATGCACGGGTTCGATGTGGGTGCAACGGGTGACAGGCGGCGCGATTCGCGTTTCGGAGCTGCCGGCGTCCCGCCCCCTGGCTTCATTGCAATCCGCCTTGAATACCCGCTTTGACGATTATGCCGGCACGGCCTGCAGGGTGAGCGGAGCTCCGCCCGACATCAACGTCAAATCCTATGCGTATAACCAGGCAAACTCGGTAAGGTGGATGTCTCCCGCCACTGGCAGTCCCGCTGCCGCGTCGACGACGGTACGGGACAAACTCGAGACGGTCGCCGACTTGCCGACACCGCCAAGCTCCCCTGGGGATTATGGCCCGCTTTGGGCGTATGCGAAGGCCGCACGGGCGCCTACGCCCCTGAACTCGCCCGAGCCCGTGAACGGCTACGCCACGTTTCCCGCAACGGATTGGCCGACCTTGTACAAGTCAGGTCCGACGACATCAACTTATCCAACGACGTCGAGACCCGCGACGCCGTACCAATACAGCACGCCCGCAAGTGGCCACTATACAGCGCCAAGCACTGCCAACAGGCCCAGGGCAGTACCCGGCCGGCGGGTGCTGCACATTCCGCTCCTGACCTGTAGCCCGAGCGCGCCGGCAGGCTCCAACGCGCAGGCGACAGTCGCCGGGATCGCGAAATTCTTCATGACTGCTCGAGCGAACGACGAGAGTTTGATCGGAGAATTCGCCGGCCTGGTGTCCCACGATTCCCTACAAGGTCAAGTCGAGATTTTTCCATGAAGACAAATACTTTTGCGATACCGACTCGCAGGCAAACCAAGCGCGAGTCAGGCGTTGCAGCGGTCGAGGTGGCGATTTTGATGCCTATCCTCATAGTCTTTATAACATTTCCAATTTTCTTTGCTCGCATCCATTGGCATTACACGGTAATCCAGAAAGCGGCCCAGGACGCGGCACGCTATCTCTCGACTGTTCCCCGGTCGGAAATGATGTCGCAGGAGCTTGCCGAAAGCGCGGGAGAGCTCGCTATTGAGATCGCGGAGAGAGAAATCGCCGAGCTCTCACCCGGGTCGTCAATCACGGGGCCTACAGCCTATTGCGACGGGGTCGTTTGCGGGGAGCTGGGTGCCGGGACAGTGCCTAGGAATGTGCAAGTCAGGATAATGTTCACGATGTCCGACCCCGACGGCTTGATCGATTTCGGCTGGTACGGCTTGCGCCTCACTGCTAACTACACCTTACCCTATGTCGGCAACTAACTTCCGCAGGCGCAGTGCCCGGCATCCCCGCGCCTTCCAGGCTGGTGCCAGTGCGGTGGAGTTTGCGCTATTAGCCGTGATTTTTTTCACCTTCGTGTTCAGCATCATCGAACTCGCCCGTCTGCTGTTCGTCTATAACACCCTTCAGGAAGTGACGAGGCGCGCTGCTGCGGCGGCGACCGGCGTTTATCCGACCAACACCACCCGGACTGCAGCGGTCAGGCAATTTGCCATTTTCAGGAACGATCCAGGCAAACTCATACTCGCCGCGCCGGTCACGGACGATCATATTCGCCTCGAGTACCTGCGGTTCGACCTGACCGTAATACCCCAGGGTTCATGGCCGGCCGACGCCGCTGCGAACAAACAGCTCTGCATGATGAATGCGCGTGCGCCAAGCTGCATCCGGTTTGTCCAGGCCCGCGTATGCCAAACCGGAAACGCCGACGAATGCATCCCGGTCACCTCGCAGATGCTCCTGCCCTTCATCGACCTGCGCGTGCCGCTCCATAGGGCGACGACCATCGCGACGGTTGAGTCCTTCGGCTATGTGCAAGGCACGTTTCCGCCGACGCCACCGCCGTGCCCGTGCTGAGCACACACTGGTGACACCCGGCCGGCTGCCTCGATCGCCCGGGTCTCCCGTTGCGTCGGGTCGCCCATGTTAAAATATGGCTGGCCACAGTCACCGTGGCGGCCGATGCCAGCCTTCATGTCCAGCCCAAGTCTTGTCCAGCCCTGTATTCACAGGGCTTTATTTTTTTGAACTGACCTCCATCCCGCCGCGCATGCCGGATAATCGGCGCACACTTCTTCAGCACCAATTTGGAATTCTATTATGGAAATCAAAGTCAATTTTCTCGACAAGCTTCGCCTTGAAGCCAAGTTCGACGACTTCACGGTCATCGCCGACCAGCCCATCCGCTACAAAGGCGATGGCTCGGCGCCTGGTCCGTTCGACTATTTCCTGGCCTCGTCGGCCCTGTGCGCGGCTTACTTCGTGAAGCTGTACTGCGACACCCGCAGCATCCCGACCGAGAACATCCGCCTGTCGCAGAATAATATCGTCGACCCGGAAAACCGTTACCAGCAGATTTTCAAGATCCAGGTCGAGCTGCCTGCGGATATCTCGGACAAGGACCGCCAGGGTATCCTGCGCTCGATCGACCGCTGCACGGTGAAGAAAGTGGTGCAGGCCGGGCCAGAATTCGTGATCGAAGAAGTCGCGAACCTGGATGCCGATGCGCAGGCGCTATTGACCTTGCAGCCGGACGCCGGGTCGAGCACCTATATCGTCGGCAAGGATTTGCCGCTGGAGCAGACCATCGCCAACATGTCGGGCATGTTGGCCGATTGGGGCATCAAGATCGAAATCGCCTCGTGGCGCAATATCGTGCCGAACGTGTGGTCGCTGCATATCCGCGACGCGCATTCGCCGATGTGCTTCACCAATGGCAAGGGCGCGACCAAGGAAAGCGCGCTGGCCTCGGCCCTGGGCGAATATATCGAACGCCTGAACTGCAACCACTTCTATGCCGGCGCCTTCTGGGGCGAGGATATCGCGAACGCGGACTTTGTCCACTACCCGAACGAGCGCTGGTTCAAGCCGGGCAAGAAAGATGCACTGCCAGCCGGGATCCTCGACGACCACTCGCGGGATATCTACAATCCGGACGGAGAGCTGCGCGGCTCGCACCTGGTCGACACTAACTCCGGCAATGCCGAGCGCGGGATCGTAGCCTTGCCTTTCGTGCGGCAGTCGGATGGCGAGACCGTGTATTTCCCCTCCAACCTGGTCGAGAACCTTTATGCCAGCAATGGCATGAGCGCCGGCAATACGCTCGCCGAAGCGCAGGTGCAGTGCCTGTCCGAGATCTTCGAGCGCGCGGTCAAGCGTGAAATCATCGAGAGCGAAATGGCCTTGCCGGACGTGCCACAAGAGGTGCTGGCGAAATACCCGGGTATCGTGGCCGGTATCGCGGCCCTGGAAGAGCAGGGCTTCCCGGTGCTGGTCAAGGATGCGTCGCTGGGCGGCACTTACCCGGTCATGTGCGTGACCTTGATGAACCCGAAAACGGGCGGTGTCTTTGCCTCTTTCGGCGCGCACCCGAGTTTCGAGGTGGCGCTGGAGCGCAGCCTGACCGAACTGCTGCAGGGCCGCAGTTTCGAAGGCCTGAATGATTTGCCCCAGCCGACCTTTGCCAGCCATGCGGTGACGGAGCCGAATAACTTCGTCGAGCATTTCATCGATTCGAGCGGCGTGGTGTCGTGGCGCTTTTTCAGCGCCAGGGCGGATACCGATTTCGTCGAATGGGATTTCACGGCCCAGGGCGAGCACGCCAATGCGGAAGAAGCTGCGACCCTGCTCGGCATACTCGAAGAAATGGGCAAGGAAGTCTACATCGCGGTATACGACCAACTGGGCGCCGTCGCCTGCCGCATCCTGGTGCCGGGTTATTCAGAGATCTATCCGGTCGAAGACCTGGTCTGGGATAACACCAACAAGTCGCTCCTGTTCCGCGAAGACATCCTGAACCTGCATCGCCTGGACGACGCCAGCCTCGAGGCGCTGCTCGAGCGCCTGGATAATAACGAGCTGGACGAGTACTCCGACATCGCCACCCTGATCGGCGTCGAGTTCGACGAGAATACCGACTGGGGCCAGCTAACGGTCCTCGAGCTGAGGCTGCTGGTGCACCTCGCCCTGCAGCAGTTCGAAGAAGCGCACGAACTGACCGGCGCCTTCCTGCAGTACAACGACAATACGGTCGAGCGCAGGCTGTTCTACCAGGCCTTGAACGTGGTGCTCGAAGTGACGCTTGACGACGAGCTGGAGCTTGGCGACTACGTGGTCAATTTCCGCCGGATGTATGGCGACACCCGCATGGATGCGGCGCTGGGTTCGGTGGATGGCAGCGTGCGCTTCTTCGGCTTGACGCCGACCAGCATGAAGCTGGAGGGCCTCGACAGGCACCACCGCCTGATCGACAGCTACAAGAAACTCCACAAGGCGCGGGCCCGCTGTGCTGGTAATTGACAGTGCTACACTCCGCCCCACCATCGACGTATCAAACATCATGACAAACAAAAAACTGCATTCAGCCGGCAAACCGGAAGGCACGCCTGCAGGGCGTCCTGAAAATCCCTTCCTCGACGGCGATTTCTACAACCGCGTGCGCGATTACACCGAGCGCGATGCGACCTTCTCGAAGGAATTGAAGGCCATCGCCGACCGCGGCGCGGGCAAGCAAAGCACCGACGCGCGCTTCGCGCCATCGCTGGACTTCCTGCGCGGCGTGGTCAAGAAAGGTGTTTCGCTGAATGACATGCTGGAGCGCATTGTCCAAGGCACCGAGTCCGGTTTGTGGGAAGCATGGCTGGCCGCCTACGGCATCGAACTGCGTGGCGTAAGCTATGGCAAGACGGGACCGCGCAACGCCCGGCTCGCACTGGACATCAGCCTGAACGCCAAGGCCAATCCTTTGTTCTCGAATGCAGGCATGCGTAACTGGCGCAGCCTCGTTGCAGAAGACTGCGCCCAGCTGCAGGTGGAAAAGCCGACGGTGGAAACGGCGGCCAAGGCCTATGCGATCTTCTTCCTAGACGCGGCGGAGTAAGCCGGGGATGGCCGGCAAGTCCCCTGGCTGCAGCCGCCAGGCGTCCCCGCCGCACCTGGTTTCACGTGCTGCATAAAGCTCGCTTCGGCGGGTTTTTTTTAAACTGAGCAGTTGTTACCCATGCCTCATATTTTTGGGGCGGACGGGGCAGAAATCAGCGCAAGGCCTTGCATTTCGAATAACATCGGGTTTTCGACCTTGCTGGCGGCCTCATGCGCACATTCATCCGGTTGGCGATTTTGGCGGTCTCCGTCGTCCTGGCGTCCTGCGGTGGAGAGCAGCAGCAGGCGCAGGGCACCGGTTCCATGCAGGCCGTGCGTGGAGCGGCCGGTATCGATGCCACGCATGAGAAGCTGGTCCAGCAACTGTATATCGGTTTCTTTGGCCGGCCCGCTGATCCGGCCGGGATGGCCTATTACGGGCAAGTCTTCCGTACCGCCAATGCTCCTTCGACGATTCCCGAATTGGACAAGGCCTATCGAACCAATGAGACGGTCCGGCGTCTGCTCGACAGCTTCGCCGACAGCGCAGAATCGCGGCAGCTTTATCCCTATTGCGACTGGATCGGCTGCGATTTTACCTGGGTGTATGCCGTGTACCGCGGCCTGTTGTCGCGCGATCCCGACATCGCGGGAGCTGAGTTCTGGGCCCATGCGCTCAACCAGAAAGGCGCGACACGCGCAGGCGTGCTGCTGTCGGTCCTGGCCGGCGCCCGCGGCACCGATGCCGAGCTCATTGAACGCAAGACGCGCATCGCCATCGGGTTTACGCGCGGGATCGATGCGGCCGGCCAGTCGGGCGCGTACAGCGGGCATCTAGCCAACGCAGTGGTGCGCGCGATGCTGCACAACGTTCCAGCCCTGGCCGACGATGCCGCCGTGCAGGGCCACATCGACCAGGAAGTCGGGCGCCTCGCCGCGCTTGCATCGGGCGCAGTCGATGAGGTGGCGCCGGGCACCCGCAAGCTTCTCCTGCTCGCCTCGGCGGAACGCATGGCCGATAGCGGATCGAGGCTTGTCGCGCTCGCGAACGCGATGCAGGAAGACCTGAGCCGCCTGCGTACAAATGGCCCGGCGTGGAGCGTGACGGTGCTGCAGGCGGCCGGTTCGATCCGGGCCATACGCGAGCAGCTGCGCGGCAATGACGGCGCCATCCTGGTGGGCCAGCTTCCGATTCCTTCCTCCGGCGAGGCGCCGTTCCTCGACCTGTACCGGATGCCTGACTGCCCGGCGTTCCAGATGAACGATGCCGGCGTGGTCCTCAATGGGCTGGCGCTGCGCTCCATCGAACCACGCTGCCGGAACGGACTGGTCGTGTCGATCCTGCGCGGCACGACTGCGCTCGCCGAGCCGGCTGAAGTTGCGAACAAGCTGGACCAGATGATCGCCTACCACCGGGCCAGCAGTGCCGCGAACGCGAAGTGGACACGGCACTTTCGTTTTTATCAGGCTGCCTGGTTCGGCGGGCCCGGATGGCAGTGGGGCGACCTGTCCAGGCTGTGGTCGGGCGTGAGCCTGTATCCTGCCGATGCGATCAGCTACGTGAACAAGGGCAGCTCGACCGAGCGGCGCGACCAGTTCCTCGACTGCCTGCGACAGAACAACGAAATCTGCGCGGCCAGTGTGCATGGAGATCCCCGCTACCTGCAGTTCGAAGGCACCGGCAAAATCGGGGAATTTTATTCCGACGATGCGACCAACTGGTACGCCTCCGAACTTGCCCCGCAGTTCGTCAAGGCCAAGTATGTCGAGATGGTGTCCTGCAGTTCGCATAATTTCTTCCACGAGCAATCGGTCGGCACCACCCTCCTGATGCGCGGCGAGGCCCTGCTCACGCGCGGCCCGACGGCCGTCGTGCTGGTGGCGAGTACCTATGAGGAAGACATCATCAAGAACGAATACGCGATGCTGCAGACCGGCAGCACTTTCGCGGAGGCCTTGTATGGCCGGATGGAGGGTACTCCGGACAGCATCCAGGGCGACCCGTATATCACGATGCGCCAGGCACCCGTGGGCGCGCAACCCAGGCTGCTCATCGATGGCAAGCACTATAACGGCGGGGCGCTGACGGTGCCGGTGGTGATGCCCGACGCGGTCGGCGGAGCAAGTGCGAGACGCGTCATCACCTTTTCGAACCGGGGCGACGCCGACTTGCATGTGCGGATAGGCTCGATGTTCGCGCTCACCGGCGTCGATGACCTGAGCGGCCAGGGGCCGGCCTGGGAATACGGTTTCAACGCACAGTATGAGTCGGAGCTGACCCAGGTATTTTCCGATGGCCGGGTGCTGGCCTGGCCGGAGGCCATCGTCGAGCCGAACGGCGGCGCGATGCCCGTCACGCTCAAGCCGGGGCAGAGCGTCGCGATTACCTACAAGCTCAGTGTGCGCACCGGCCCGGATGGCAAACCCAAGCTCCCCGGCTTGTACACGGGCCAGCTGACGGTGACGTCGGACGACCCGGGCAGTGCGCGGATCCACCTGGAGATGCAGGGCCGGGTGCGCTGAGCGGCCAGCCCCTCGCCGGGGGCTTCCCGTGGACGACGCGGCTTAGCGCACGTCGAGCAGCTCGACGTCGAAGATCAGGGTGGCGCCCGGTGGAATTGGACCTGCGCCGCCGTCTCCGTAACCCATGTCGGCCGGTACGATCAGGGTGCGCTTGCCGCCCACTTTCATGCCCTGCACGCCATCGTCCCAGCCCTTGATGACGCGGCCGGCGCCGAGTTCGAAGCTGAAGGGCTCGCGCCCGATCGAGGAATCGAACTGGGCGCCATGTTTGGACTCTGCACCCGGTTCGTAGAGCCAGCCGGTGTAATTGACCACGGCAGTGGCGCCCGCGACCGCTTCCTTGCCGGTGCCGGTCACGGTATCGATTTTCTGGAACGCCACGGGAGCGGCGCTCGCTGCCTGCTGGGGCGCCTTGGCGCGCTCGCAGCCAGCCAGGGCCAGCGTGAGTGTGAGGCCGATGACGCAGGAGGAGAGCAGTTGTTTCATGTGACTCTTTCGTAGTAGTTGGCAATGCAGGAAGTTGCCACAGGATACATTGTGCTTCGCCGGATGCCAACACGCCGCCGGCGAGGGCTTTTGTCGATTATCTGTTTTCCATTGCACTGTTCTCTGCCTTCCTTTCCTGCAAACTAGCGCGCACAGGATTGTTTCGCCGGGCCGCTCGAGGGATCGACAATCAATCGCCGACTACAACCGCATGCCACCGCGCCAGGGGGAAGACACGTTGCCGCCATCACCGATCACAATAGAGCAGGGCATCCAGGCCGCCGGCGTCGGCAAGTTCCAATACCGCCTGTTCATGATTTTTGGCCTGGTCTGGATGGCCGACGCCATGCAGGTGCTGTCGATCGGCTTCAGCGCGCCGTCGATCGCGAGGACCTTCGGCATCGGGATGCCGCAGGCGCTCCAGAGCGGCACCTTCTTCTTCATCGGGATGCTGGTCGGGGCCTTCGCCTTTGGCCGCCTGGCGGACCGGATCGGGCGCCGACCGGTGCTGATGGCGGCAGTGGTGCTCGATGCCTGCTTCGGTGTGGCCTCGGCCTTTGCTCCAGATTTCGCATGGCTGCTCGCGTTCCGTTTCGTGACCGGGATCGGCGTCGGCGGCACCCTGCCGGTGGACTACACGATGATGGCGGAATTCCTGCCCAGCGACCGGCGCGGGCGCTGGCTGGTGCTGCTCGAATCGTTCTGGGCGGTCGGCACGATCCTGCTCGCCATACTGGCTTTGCTGGCGGCGCAACGGGGCGACGATGCGTGGCGGGTGATCTTCCTGGTCACCGGACTGCCCGCCCTGGTCGGCGTCGTGCTGCGCCTGTATGTGCCCGAATCGCCGATGTACCTCAATCGCAGCGGCAAACCGGAGCAGGCGCGCGAGGTGCTGCAGCGGGTCGCCGCCGCCAACGGCCGCGAAGTGACGATCCCCGCATTGATCCCGGAATCGCCGGTGAAGCGGGCGCTATCCGCGCTGTTCTCCAGCAGGCTGCGCCGCCGCAGCCTGGCGCTGCTGGTGGCCTGGGCGCTGATCTCGATTGCCTACTACGGCGTCTTCGTCTACCTGCCGGTAAAGCTGGGCGCCGAAGGTTTCGGCTTCATGCGCGGCCAGGAATTCCTGATCGTGCTGGCGCTGGTGCAGTTGCCCGGATTCGCGCTGGCAGCCTACGGCGTTGAGCGCTGGGGACGCAAGCCGACCCTGGTCGGCTTCCTCTTGCTCAGCGCCCTGGGCTGCATGTTCTACAGTTTCGGCAGCGCGACAAGCGTGGTGGTGGGAGCGACCCTGTTGATGAGTTTTGCGCTGCTGGGCACCTGGGGCGCGCTATATGCGTTCACGCCCGAGGTCTACCCGACCGACCTGCGCGCCAGCGGCATGGGAATGGCGGGCGCCGTCGCGCGCTTCGGTGGCCTGCTCGCGCCGACCATCATCGCGCCGGTAATGGCGACCCACTTCACGCTGGCGCTGGCCATGCTTGCCGGATGCCTGGCCCTTGCCGCCATCGCGATCCTGTGCGTGGACGTGGAGTCGCGCCACCGCGCCCTGGAGTAAGGCCAGGGCGGGCCGCACCAAACCTCGTCAACTTAGCAGGTGCAATTTCTTGTTGGTTGGCACACAATAGTCCTGTTTTCTTTGGAGGAAGCAGATGCGCGACGCGATCATCGTAGGTGGTGGCCACAATGGCCTGGTATGCGCCTTTTACCTGGCCGGCGCCGGTTTGAAGGTCACCGTGCTCGAACAGCGCGATGTGGTCGGCGGCGCCGCCGTCACCGAGGAATTCCACCCCGGGTTCCGCAACTCGGTCGCCGCCTATACCGTCTCCCTGCTCAATCCAAAAGTCATCCAGGACATGAACCTGGCCGGCCACGGCCTGCGCATCGTCGAACGCCCGCTGTCGAACTTCCTGCCGCTGGACGACAGCAGCTACCTGAAGATCGGCGCAGGCAAGACCGCATCCGAGGTGGCGAGGTTTTCGCAGGTTGATGCCGGCCGTCTCGATGCCTATAACGCCCACCTGGACACGGCAGCGGACCTGCTGCGCGACCTGGTGCTGCAGACGCCGCCGAACCTCGTGACCGGCAGCTGGCTTAGCGCGCTGCCCGAGCTCATCAAGGCGGGCAAACTCGGCAACCGGATGCGCAAGCTGTCCCTGTCCACCCAGCGCGAACTGCTGGATCTCTTCACCAAGTCCGCCGGCGATTACCTGGATGGCTGGTTCGAAAGCGATCCGATCAAGGCCGTCTATGGCTTCGACAGCGTGGTGGGCAATTACGCCAGCCCCTATACGCCGGGGTCCGCCTACGTGCTGCTGCACCACGTGTTCGGCGAAGTCAACGGCAAGAGGGGCGCCTGGGGTCATGCCATCGGGGGCATGGGCGCCATCACGCAGGCAATGGCGAAGGCGGCGCAAGCGCGGGGCGTCGAGATCCGCACCGGCTGCGGCGTCGAAGAGGTGCTGCTGGAAAAGGGCCGCGCCACCGGCGTGGTCACGACCAGGGGCGAACGCCTGGATGCGCGCGTTGTCGTATCGAACCTGAACCCGCGCCTGCTGTACACCAAGCTGGTCGATCCCGGCGCGCTGCCAGACGATTTCCTGCGCCGCATGCGGGCCTGGCGCTGTGGTTCCGGAACCTTCCGCATGAATGTCGCGCTGTCGGAACTCCCCAGCTTCAACTGTTTACCTGGCAGGGAGATGGCGGAGCACCACGGCAGCGGTATCATCATCGCGCCGAGCCTCAAGTACATGGAACGCGCCTACCACGACGCCCGCAGCTCCGGCTGGTCGCGCGAACCGATCGTCGAGGTGCTGATTCCTTCCACGCTCGACTCCACGCTGGCGCCACCTGGCCAGCACGTGGCCAGCCTGTTCTGCCAGCACGTGGCGCCGCAGTTGCCCGACGGGGCGAGCTGGGACGCGCACCGCGACGAAGTCGCCGATCTCATGATCGACACCGTCGACCGCTACGCCCCCAATTTCAAGCAGTCGGTGCTCGGCAGGCAGATCATGAGCCCGCTGGACCTCGAGCGCACCTTCGGCCTGGTCGGCGGCGATATCTTCCACGGCGCGCTGGGGCTGGACCAGCTGTTTGCGGCCCGCCCGATGCTGGGCCATGCGGATTACCGCGGACCGGTGGCTGGCTTGTACACCTGCGGATCGGGGACGCACCCGGGCGGGGGCGTTACCGGTGCGCCGGGGCATAATGCGGCGCGCGAGGTGTTGCGGGATTTTGCGAATGGGCACAAGACCAGGGCGGTCGGCTAGTACCGTCACGCCGCAGACGTTTTCTGGACCCTCGGCGCAACTGGGAACCGCTGTGCCGCGTCTTACCGGTGGAACTCGACGGAAAAACGTACCGGGCCTTCGATCGCGACATGGTGTGCAACTTGCGGTTCGACGATGCCTGACGTGTTCGGACCGAGCAGATGCTCTTCCTTCTCCGGCTCTTCGATCACATAGCGCAGGCTGCCCTCGTGGATGACAATGCGGCCCCACACGCCGGCCGCCGTCGTGTGATTGCGCTGCAATCCGGATGGCACGGTGTCCTGGGTGAACTCGGGCGTTGTCTTGTAGTGGACGACGTGGGCGGGAAGGTTTTTCATGGTGCTCCAGTCAGACGGCTTCGGCACGGCCAAAGTAACCGTATTGCAGGCTGGCGGCGATGCGCCGCGCCACCACCAGGAACTCGTCGGCCACCTCGGGCTGGAACAGTCGCCGCACATGGGTTTCGAACAGGGCCAGCCAGTGCCTGAAATGCTCCATCTCGATTCCCTGCAGCTGCATGTGCTTGCCGAATACGTTGCCCTTGAATTCGCCGCTGGCCAGCATGACCGAACACCAGAAATCGACCATCCGCTCGAGATGGGGTTCCCAGTTGGCGCCGATGGCGCCGTCGAACACGGGCTGCAGCACACGGTCGCGCCGGATGTCGGTATAAAACTCGTTGACGAGGGTGGTGATGGACGCGCGGTTCAATTCGGAGTACATGGTGTGGCGGTTGTGCTGATGAATGGACGTGCGATTGGGCCAATGGCGCGACGACGCCTGGGTGTGGCCGGTTCAGGGCCTATTGTGGCAGATTCTGCTCCAGCCAATGCGCGGTCAGGATAGTGCGCGTCATATTGATCTGTTCGATCGGCATCCACCGCTGATGTAAAATCGCGCTCTTTGATCATCATGACCGCGGTGGCATCTCATGTCCACCGGGCTTGGTTCGTTTGTGGTTCGACAAGGCTTGCACCTGTAGGGCTGTCGGCAATGGGAGGGAGTAGCGATGGCAGGCAGCACCGGGGCAAAGATACAGTTTACGCACAACGACGTCGAAGTCGGCGCACGGCTCTACGAAGCGCTCGTCCATTGCGCACGGTCGCTGCGCGGCATGCCGATCACCTACGGCGACCTGCTCGCGATGGCGCGCCAGTTGCACCCGAAGGATGCGGTCCTCGACCGCGCGGTACCGGTCGGCATCGGAATGAAGCTGCTCTTCGTCGAGGACTTTTGCCGGGCTAACGCCTACCCCAAGCTTGCCTGCCTCGCGGTGAACAGGTCGACCATGCGTCCTGGTTCCGGCTACAAGGGCGACTGGGAAGCCGACAAGCGCGCCGTGGCAGGCTTCGACTGGTCGGTCGCCGACGCCCAGCTGGCTACGTATGCGGGCGCGGCACGCGCCGCCGTCCCGGCACGGCTCAAGCCGAGGAAAGAGCGCCCGGCAGACGTGTCCTGGTACGCCTATTTCTGCTCGCACCGTGCCGCATGTGAAAAGGTGACGGCGCAAGACAAGAAAGAGATCATCAACCTGATGATGGCGGGCCTCGATCCGGAAACGTCGCTCAAGCGCGTTCTTGCCGCGAAGGCCGATTTTGGCGAGGAATCGTAGACCAGGCCGCACGGGCGGTGCATGCCCCGTACGGCCAGGCCCACCTTAGCGCGGCGCCTTGCTGCGCCTGCGCGCCGCCGCCAGTCCCGCCAGCGCTGCACTGAACAAGCCCAGGGAACCCGGTTCCGGGACGGTGAACTCGTCCATCGCCCATTGCGTGCCGCCGCTGTTGTAGATGACCAGCGTATCGATGCCCGACCATCCGAGCCCGATCCACAGGGGCGTCACGGTGTCGATCACGAATGAGACATTGGTCGAATACACCAGCTCCCCGTTGCGCCAGCCGTCGAAGGCCAGCTCCTGCTCGAGCCAGGCGGACGTAAAATAGGCGCCGATGAAATCGAAGCCGCCGGCCTTGGAAATCGCCGCGATGCTGCCGTCGCGATTGAAGGCGGTGTTCGCCAGCGAGACGGCGCCTGTCGCGTAACCGCTGCCCGGATAGGCATCGGCCCGGATGGCGCCAAAGTTATCCCAGTCGAAGCCCTGGTAGCCGTTGGCGATCGCTTCGGACTCGTCACCGGGCAGATCGTCAAAGCCGATCACGCCGGCCGAGGCGCCCGCCGATGCGAGCAGTAGCAACAGGGAAAAGACAAATTTGTTCATGGTCGAAGTCCTTGATAATGAATGGGATGATCAACGCGCCAGGGCCGATACCTCGGCGTCGCTCAGGGCGCTGCCATAGATGCGCAGGTCGTCCATCGAGCCCTTGTACGGCGTATCCCACCAGTTCACGCCCAGTGCGAATATGCCGGTGGTGGTGGTGAATACGTTCGGGAAGTTGGTGCCGCTGAATTTGCGTACGCCGTCGACATACACGACGATGGCGCCGTTCCTGACCGTGAAGGCCAGGTGCGACCAGCGCCCGACCGGGATGTTCATGCCCAGGCCGGCGTCATACCAGGCAGTCCCTGACCACAGCATCGAGGCGCCGCCCACGAAGTCGTGCCCCTTTGGCAGGAGGCTGATCCAGGAATCGGTGCTGCGGGCGCCGAAGAAGGTCGGCGTGAAGGCGGTCAGTTGCGCCGGCTTGAGCCAGAGAGCGACCGTGTAGGTGTTCGACGAGATCAGCCCGTTCGGCAGCCGGATGCCGGAGGCGCCATTGAAGACCGCCGCATTGCCCTTCATGCCCACCTCGTAGCCGATGCTGCCGCCGCCCACGTCGATGCGGCTGCCGACCACCGCGCCCGGTGCGAAGATGCCGTTCGCGTCAAACAGGCTGCCGTCGAAGGTATAGTGGGCCAGCGGGCCACCGGTCTTGCGCACCGTGACCGTGAAGGTCTTGAGCACGGCCGCGGTACCTTTGCTGATACGCGCACTCAAGGTGAGCGTGACGTCGCTACTCCCCGGGGTCACGACGCCGGTATTGGACACCACGGCAGGATTCGACGACGTCCAGCTGATGACGGCGCCGCGCGTGGCCGACGTCGGCAGGGCCAGGTTGGCGCTGACGGCAGCGGTGTTGCCCAGGCTGAGTTCCGCATGGACCGCATTCACCACCTGCAGGTCGGTGCGCGGGATCAGGCGGCTGCCGAAGACCGCCACGCCTTCGCGCGACAGGGCCGACAGGGTCATGACATAGCTTTTCGAGGTCTCGTCCCACTGGTTCAGGAACACGCCCTTGTAGGGCGAGGGCGCGCCGGCCAGGCGCAGCTCGACCTGGTTGGTGCCGGCCAGCGTCCAGCTGCCGCTCGCCGCGCCGGTGACGGCGCCGTCGCTGCGCAGGGTGATCGACTGCGATGTCTTGATGGCGGCGGAGATGTCCTTGCCATGGTTGACGAACAGGTAGTCGCCTACCACGAACTCGCGGCGCACGGTGGCTGCGGTTTCCCTGGCATATCGGTAGGGCGCGACCACCGGCCAGCCGTCGGCATTCATCAGCATCTGGTGGGTGCGGATCTCGTGCTGTTCGCCGCGTTCCGGGAAGCGCGCGTGGAAGACCAGGAAGTGCTTGCCGGTCGCGGCATCGTAGTAAGCGGAGTTGTGGCCGGGCGAGACATAGCCGGTGCCGATGCCCGTGCCGGTCTCGCCGAGCTTGCGCTCGAACAGGAAGTTCCCCATCAGCTTGACGCCAAAGGGCGCGATCGAGGCGTCGTCGAACAGCGGCTTCGATGCGTCCGAGCGCACGTTGGCCATGTCGTTGCCCTGTGCGTCCAGGTAGGGGCCGTTCGGGTTGAGCGAGCGCGCCACGCGCATGTTGTAGCCGCCGCTTGCGTCCAGGCCGCCGTAAGAAGTGAACATGTAATAGTAGGAGGTGGCCGGGCTGTACATCACGAAGGCGCCTTCGATGCGGCTGTGGTTACCGCCGATCAGGCGCTTGCCATAGCCTTGGCCGGCCAGCGGCATGCCGTTGGCCGGGTTCATCTGCATGATGAAGATGCCGCCCGAGTAGGAGCCGTAGATCATCCACAGGCGGCCCGCATTGTCGTGGAAGACGTGTGGGTCGACCGCATTCGGGTGCTTCAGGGCGTCGTACACAGTGCCGTCATGGCTGGCCTGTCCCCACATGCCCGAGCGCAGGATGATGCCCTTGTCGACATACGGTCCCTCGATGCGGTCGGCGACCGCGATGCCCAGGGCGGAACGCGGCGAATCGCCCTTGCAGGCGTTGTAGTACATGTAGAACTTGCCGTCGGCGAGCTGGCGTACGTCGGCCGCCCACAGGGTGTTTGATTGGGCCCAGGCGAAGGTTTCCGACAGTTCGGTGAACACGTTCGCCGAGCCATTCAGGAACAGCGGGTTGGTCGCGCTGACGCTGTCGGTCAGCTGGGTCCAGTTGATCAGGTCGGTGGACTTTGCCGAGGCCAGGTGCGAGCCGAAGACATAGAAGGTGTCGCCGGCCTTGATCACGGATGGATCGTGGACGGAAGCGTTCTTGAAGGTGATCGGGGTGAAGCTCGCCTGGGCGGCGGCTTGCAAGGACAGGAGCGACGAGGCCAATAGCGCCCCCATCCCCCATAGCGAGAGTGTGTTCTTCATTGCGTGTCTCCGTTGTCGCTGTTGTTATCTTGATGGTTCGTTGCGCAGTGCCGGGAGCAGGGCGCAAGGATCCAGCGGCACGCGCGGGGCGCGGCCGCTTTTCTTGGTATGGTCGGTGAGGAGACAGATTGAGGAAGTTCTGCGTTTTCTACAAATCACTTTAATGCGGCTGGCGATACCGGTATCGGTATCCCAGCCGGCGAGCCGCGGCTAACCCGGTTCGTTCAAGAAGACGGAAGATCGCTGTCGCCCGGGATCGACGCCGGATACCCGCTGATCGCGCGGATGTCGTCGGGCACGATGCCCCATGAACCATCGACGCCGTCGATCAGGATGCCGGCGATGCGCGTCGGCTTGAAGCCTGCCCACTGTAGCTGGGCAGTTTGCCGACAACAAGCGGCGGCGGCTGGCTAATGCCGTTCAGTTAGCGTAAGAAATGTAGGGTGGCCGGCTCTGCGGGCCGCGCGTTCAAACCACCAATGCGCTGTGGCAGATCAGATCGGAGCTGGAGGCGGGGCCGTTCGTCATTCAGTCCACTGGCCTGAATGACCCCGGCCACCCTACGCTTAACTGAGCGGCATTGGTGGCGGCTGGCGGCCTACCGTCCCTGGTCGATCTTGTCGGTCTCGGCCTCGTTCTCCGGCGCGCGCGCGGTCGGCAGGTGCCACCCAAAGCGAATGGCGGCCAGGCGCAGGCCGAAGCACAGGGCGGCACCGGCGCAGGCGGTGGCAGTGGTGGGCAGCTGCAGCGCATCGCCGATCACCACCACCGAGGCGCCGGCCAGTGCGGCGACCGCGTAGATATCGGAGCGGAACACGGCCGGCACGTTCGACAGCAGCACGTCGCGCGCGATGCCGCCGCCGATGCCGGTCAACATGCCGAGCAGGGCCGCCATCACGGGCTCCAGGCCGAACACCAGCGCCTTCTGTGCGCCGGCCACGCAGAACAGCGCCAGCCCGGCGCCATCGAAGATGAGCACGGGGTTGCGCAGGCGGCCGATGGCCGGGTACCAGAAGAAGATGACCAGCCCGGCCAGGGTCGAAATGACCAAGTAGCGCCAGTCGCTGATGGCCGCCGGCGGCGTGGCGCCGATCAGGAGGTCGCGCACGATGCCGCCCGAGGTGGCGGCCACGAACGAGAGCACCAGCACGCCGAAGATATCGAGCCGGCGGCGCGAGGCCGCCATGGCGCCGCTGAGGGCGAACACGAAGGTGCCGACCAGGTCGAGGGTCAGCACGAGGGTCTTCATGGCGGCCCCCATGTCGAGGGAAAGGACAGCGAACACGTTGGTTACCTATGAGCGAGAGTAGTACGGGCGGGGCGGCAAGGAAGGCCACGCCAGGAGGGGAGCATCGAAACAATGCGGTGGGCATCCAGGGCCAACCCGACATGGTAGCGCAGAACGCCAGGCCTTGCGGGCGCTACCGGCCATCCGGCGTTGTAGAATGCGGGCTTCTACGGAGGACATCATGGCAGATACAGGACTGACAATTTCGAGGATCCTGCATGCAGGCTACGTGTTCGAGTGCGAGGACGTGCGCATCGCCTTCGATACCATCTTCGAGAACCCGTTCAGCCGCAATTGCCATGCCTTCCCGGACGTGCGCTTTGACCGCGATGCGATCCGCGCCCAGCGATACGACGCGGTGTTCATCTCGCATTTCCACGACGACCACTGCTCGCTCGAGAGCCTGGACCTGCTTGAACGCAGCACGCCGCTCTACATCTACTGCATCTTCGATGAGCTGTTCGAGATGGTGCGCATGCTGGGCTTCACCCAGGTGCACTCGCTGACCCTGAACCTGCCGGTGCATGTCGGGCCCTTCGAGGTGGTCCCGCGCGAAGCCATGGATGCCGACGTCGACTCGATGTTCCAGGTGATGGCCGCCGGCATGAACGTGTTGAACGTGGTCGATTCGTGGATCGACGAAGACACGCTCGCGAAGCTGGTGCGCGAGGGGCCGTGGGACATGGTGCTGTGGCCCTTCCAGACCATGCGCGAGATCGAAGTGCTGGCGCCGTCGCGCGCCGCGGCTGCGCCGCCGACCCTGCCGGAAGCGTGGATCGCCCAGCTGCGCGCGCTCAAACCCCGTTACGTCGTGCCGAGTTCCTGCCAGTTCCAGCAGGAGCCGTGGTCCTGGTACAACCGCGCCTTCTTCCCGATCACCTACGCGCAGTTCGCGCGTGAAGTCGGCGCAGCCTTGCCGGATGCCGAGGTCGTGCGCCTCAACCCATCGATGTCGGTGCGGCTCGACGCCACCGCGCTGCAGCCTGCCGCGCCCTTGCCCTGGGTGATCCCGGTCGGCGACCAGGATGTCGACTACGTCTATGAAGGCCATGCCGCGCCGCCGTCGACCGCCGACATCGCTGGCCATTTTGCAGCGCTGACCGACGCACAGCATGCGCGCGTGATGGATTACTGCCGCACAGGCCTGCCGGGAAAATACGGGCAGGTGGAGGCGGCTTCGGAGTATTTCGACGAGCCGCGGATCTGGCAGATGTCGCTGTTCGGCAGCGCGGGCGAGGTGACGCGCTTGCGCTATCGCCTCGATGCAGAAAGCGCCGTGCTCGTCGACGCGGACGCCGCGCCGCTCGGCTGGACCACCGAGATCCCTGCCGCCAAGCTGTATGCGGCGCTGGATAACGGCGAGTCGCTGACCTCGATGTACATGCGCATCAACGACACCGTGTTCGATCCGGATACCGAGGCGGCGCTGGCGCTGGCCGACGTGGTCGACGATCCCTTGATCCGGTCCCTGTTCAGCGACACCTTCGGCGCCTACCAGGCGGCCCAGTTGCGGCGCCTGCTGGCGCGCTGAGTGTCCAGGCTTACTTGCCGAGCAGCTGCAGCGACTGTTCCCAGTTGCCGTCCCAGTCGAGCAGAAAGTCGTGAGTCTTGAAGGCGCGCTTCAGGGGGCCAAGCGGCACGCGGTAGACGTCGTGCAGGCCGAGGGCCAGGGTGACCGGGTTCCATACCGCGTTGCGTTTCGATTTCTTCGCGCTCGCCTTCACGCGGGCGCCGTCGTCGCCGAAGATGCCGATGGCATCGTCCAGCGCCTTGCCCAGGTCCAGCCGCACGATGCGCCCAAAAGCTTCGATCACTTCGGCCTTGCCAATGCCGAGCTGCGATTCCTTCGCGGCCGGTGGCGCCACCGGCGGCGCCGGTTCGGCCGCGTGCTTGAGCTTGCCAACCAGCCGCTCCAGGTCCTTCTTCTGGAAACGCAGCTCGTCGAGCCGGCGCGTGAAACCGGGCGCAGGCAGGCGCGCGACGATCTTGTACGCATCCTTGGTGGTCGTGATCAGCACATCTTCGCTGCCCGCGGCCAGGCGCGCGATATCGTCGGCGAAGAAGATCGGCGCCAGGTAGCCGCCGTTGGCCTCGCCGAACAGCTCGGGGTGGGCCGCGTCGTAATCGAGCCAGACATAGGGCGTGATTTCATGCTCGAGCAGCCGCGCCAGGGTCCAGGGCGATCCGGTTTGTTCGGCCAGCCAGGTGCAGGCTTCGGGCGTCGTGGCGCGGAAGGGGAGGTCGGTAGTGCTCATCGTGCTTTCTGTAGAGGGAAAGTCCGCCGCGCAGGATGCGGAGAACCTCGGGTCAGGCCAGCATTCTAGTGCAAGACCTTGCGTCACGCCCCATTTGCACTACCTTGCCGAGGATCGACCATCGGCGCGGCAGAGCGACTCGCGTGCCGGGCGCGTGCGGGCCACGTACTTCTGGATGGCGCGGCCGTTTGCGGCACGCTACACTGAAGCCTGGCCTGTTACCGGAAGGATTCTCGACCGTGGCTTATCGTTTGCTGGCGGATGCCGTGCTGCTGCTGCACCTCGGCTTCATCCTGTTCGTCGTGTTCGGCGCGCTGCTGGTGGCGCGCCGGCGGCGCTTGTTGCCGGTGCACCTGGCGGCGGCCGCCTGGGGTGTCGGGATCGAGGTGATCGGCGGGGTGTGCCCGCTGACCCATGCCGAGGTCTGGCTGCGTTCGTTGGCGGGCGGGGCTGGTTACAGCGGCGGCTTCGTCGAGCATTACCTGCTGCCGCTGATCTATCCGGGCGCGCTGACGCGCGGGCTGCAGTTCGGGCTGGCTGCCGGGGTGCTCTTCATCAATGCGGCCCTCTACCTGTGGATCTTCCGGCACCGGCTGCCGCGTCCGGCGGGTCAAGGAAGATAGGACTCGCCGTTACGTAATGCTGTTTAGAAAGGCGTAAGGTGGCCGGCCTCGCCGGTCGCGCGTTCAAATCCCCGATGCGCTGTGGCAGATCACATCGGAGTTGGACGCGCGGCCGGGGTCGTCCAGGCCACTGGCCTGGACGACCCCGTCCACCCTGCATGTTCAGGCTAACCGGACGGAAATACTCACCGGCGAGGGCTCGCATTGGCCCGGCCGGCGCTTATTCGACCCAGGCAAACCCGTCGCGTGCCAGCAGCGCGAACGACTCTGCCGGACCCCAGGAGCCAGCCGGATAGGCATGTGGCTTCTCGCCCAGCGTATTCCAGCCTTCGATGATCGGGTCGGCCCAGGCCCAGGCCGCCTCCAGCTCGTCGCGGCGCATGAAGTGCGTCAGGCGGCCGCGTACGACGTCGATCAGCAGGCGCTCATAGGCTTCGGCGCGGCGCTGCTGGAAGGCCGACTGCAGGTCGAGGTTCAGGGCAACCTGCTGCATCTGCATGCCGCTGCCGGGCTGCTTGGCCATGATCTGCAGCTTGATCGCTTCTTCCGGCTGCAGTTCGATGACGAGGCGGTTGGCGACGCCGCCCGGCATGTCGGGGAAGAGCGGGAAGGGCGGGTTCGCGAACTCGACCACGATTTTGGAAGAGCGGCGCTGCATGCGCTTGCCGGTGCGCAGGTAGAACGGCACCTTGGACCAGCGCCAGGTATCGATATGGGCGCGCAGGGCGACAAACGTCTCGGTCTTGCTGTCTGGTGGGACATTGCGCTCTTCGTGGTAGCCGACCACTTCCTGGTTGCCGCTGACGCCGTGGGCATATTGCCCGCGCACCGTGTCGCGCGCGATATCGGCCAGGCCGAAGCGGCGCAGCGAGCGCAGCACTTTCAGTTTTTCGTCGCGCACGGCGTCCGGCGACAGCGAAGTCGGCGGTTCCATGGCGACAATGCACAGCAGTTGCAGCAAGTGGTTCTGCACCATGTCGCGCATGGCGCCGGTGCTGTCGTAGAAACCGGCGCGGCTGCCGACGCCGACTTCTTCCGCGACCGTGATCTGCACGCTCGAGATGTTCGGCGCGCGCCACAGCGGTTCCAGGATCGAATTACCGAAGCGCAGCACCATCAGGTTCTGCACCGTCTCCTTGCCCAGGTAATGGTCGATGCGGTAGATCTGCGATTCGGCGAAATGCTTGCCGACGGCTTCGTTGATCTCGACCGCGGATTCGAGGTCGCGCCCCAGGGGTTTCTCCAGCACCACTCTAGCATTCTGGTCGACCAGGCCGGACTCGGCCAGCTTGTCGCAGATGGTGGTGAACAGCGCCGGCGCGGTGGCCAGGTAAAACACGCGCTGGGCGCCGGGGTGCGCGGCCTTGGCCAGCGCGCTGAAATCGGGCGCAGCCTGGACGTCGAGGCGGACGTATTCGAGCAGCCGCAGGAAACCGTCCCAGCTTTTCTCGTTGAAATTTTCCTTGGCGATGAAGGAGCGCGATTGTTCTTCCACCTGCGCCAGGTAAGCCGCGCGGTCAAAGTCCTGGCGTCCGGTGGAGATGATGCGGGTCGAGGCCGGCAGGTTGCCGTGCATGTGGGCCATGTAGAGCGCAGGAAGCAGCTTCCTCATCGCCAGGTCGCCCACGCCGCCGAAGATGATCATGTCGAGCGGGAGACCGGTATCAGTGTCTGTCGAAGGGGTCATTTCAATAGCCAAATAAGTTAAAGAAGGAGCTGGTACGCCGGCACCCGATGCGTCCTGCCTGCGTCCGGCGGGGCAGCGTGGTCGCTGCAGGCGGCGGAGGGTGCCGGATCGACCCTTGGTTTGTTGCTACGGTATCAGATCGGGAGCAATTGCGCAGGAGGCGTTCGGCTTGTGGCCGGCCAGGCGCGCCCGGGCGTGGGATGGGCAAGGGCGCTTGCCAGCGGGTAGGCTGGGACCCGTTAGCTTACATGCTGGGCAATAATTATGGAACGACAAAATGGACCAGGGGCGTGTGAGCCGCAGCATCGAGAAGAAACGGCGTTCGGCTGAGTTGCTATTCATGCAAATATTGTGTGCATCGCGGGCTGTTTTTGCAAATCTTGTTTGCACGCCCTGGGCGGCGCCAGGCTGCGGCCGTGTCTCGTGTATTCGCCCCTTATACTCGTTGCTTTCCCTACCTCTCCCTCGCCATGCGCCTGTTACCCTGCCTTGCAGCACTGAGCTTTAGCCTGACCCTTGCCGGATGCGCGCAGGTCAATCCCTATTACGACGCGGGCAAGCTCCACCACCGGCCGCAGGGGTTTGCCAACAATTATCCGTCGAACCCCGCCTACCAGCGGCCACCGAGCGGCTTCTTCGAAGGCTGGCTCGGACGCATCAAGAACTGGACTTCGGATAATTCCGAACGCGAGCCGCAGGCGCCGATCCCTACCGTGCGTCCGGACCTGGACTTCATCCACGCCAACCGCAGCGAGCCGGCGCTGACCTGGATCGGCCATGCCACCTTCCTGTTCCAGACCGGCAGCGGGGTCAATATCCTGACCGACCCGATCTTCGACGAGCGCGCCTCGCCTGTCGCGTTTGCCGGCCCGAAGCGCCACCAGCCGCCGGGCGTGGCGCTGGCGAACCTGCCGCACATCGACGCCGTGCTGATCAGCCATTCGCACTACGACCACCTCTCGCTCGATTCGCTGCGCGCCCTGTACCAGCAGAAGGGCGGCCCGCCAATGCTGTACGCGCCGCTCGGCATCGACCTGTGGCTGGCCAGGCACGTTACCGGCGGCGACCGGTCGCGCATCAATCGGCTGGACTGGTGGGACAAGGTTTCGTTCCGCGGACTGGAACTGCACTTGCTGCCGGTGCACCACTGGTCCTCGCGCACGCCCTGGGACCGCAACGAAACCCTGTGGGGCGCCTGGGCCGTCACCCGTCCCGGCTTCGCCTTCTTCTTTTCAGGCGACCTGGGCTATTCGAAAGACGTGCAGGACATCGCCGCCCGCTTCAAGAGCTTCGACCTGGCCGCGATCGGCATCGGCGCCTACCAGCCGCTCTGGTACCGCAATTCCCACGTCAGCCCGGATGAGGCCGTGCGCATCCACCGCGAGCTGGGCGTGCGGCGCAGCGTCGGGATGCACTGGGGTACCTACCCGATGGGCCGGGAACGCCTCGACCAGGCCCCGCGCGACCTGGCTGCCGCGCGCCAGGCCCAGGGCGTGGCGGACGATGCCTTCTTCGTGCTGCGCCATGGCGAGACCTATCGTCCGCCCCAGACCGATGCGGCGCGCGCTGCGGGACCCGCCGGCCTGGCCGGAGCCCGGCCAGTGGCGGCGCCCTGGGTCAGCGGCGACTGACGCGGGTCAAGCCTTCACCGCACGTTTGTTCGCCTCCGTAATGGTCCAGTAGTAAATGGTGCGGCCCTCGACCTCCACTTTTTTCTCGGGCGGCCATTCCGCGCCCATGTCGAAGGCATGCGACACCACGCGGGTGCCAACCTTCAGCTGCTGCCACAGGCGCGGACGCAGCTTCACGTTCACCGACGGCAGCAGATAGAGGGTCACCACCGTTGCCGCCGAAACGTCGGTCTCGAACAAATCGCCCACCTTGAAGGTCGCGCGGTCTGCGACGCCGGCCTTCTTTGCGTTCTCCATCGCTTCGGCGATGCGCACCGGATTGAGGTCGATGCCGGTGCCGCGCGCGCCGCGCGCCTTGGCGGCGGTGACCACGATACGGCCGTCGCCGCAGCCGAGGTCGTACAGCACGTCCTTCTTGCCGACCCGCGCCAGTTCCAGCATGCGATCGACCACCTCCTGCGGCGTCGGCACATAGGGCACGTCGAGGTGCGCGGGCTCGGCCAGGTCCTGCGCCAGCAGGCTGCGTGCAGGGACCAGCGCCAGGCCGGCCGTGGTTGCGGCAGACAGCAGCAGGGTACGGCGGCGTGCATCGGTATTCATCGGCATTCTCCGTGTAGGGTCAGGATCAGGTCAGGGTAAGGCGGACGGGGTCTTCCGGTCCAGGAACAGCATCAGCAGGCTGCCGCTGGCGAGCACGGCAACCCCGATCCACGCCGCGTTCAGCCCGCCGAGCGACTGGCTGGTTACGTACGACAGGCTGGACCAGAGCATCCAGGCGCAACTGGCGCAGAACAGCAGGGGCAGCAGGGGATACATCGGCACCCTGAACGGGCGCGGCAGGTCGGGCTCGCGTCGCCGCAACACGAACAGCGACATGCCGCTGAGCAGGAAGAACAGCCAGAACACCGGCGCCGTGAACTCGACCATGGCCTTGAAACCACTGCCGAAGGCCACGCCAAGGCCGACCAGTAGCAGGGCCGCGCCGCATTGGATCGACATCGCCACCGCCGGCGTGCCGCGCTCGCCGTCCCACTGGCCGAGCCGGGCCAGCCGGCTCCAGTCGCGGCCCATCGCATAGCCGGTGCGCGCGCCGACAATCATGGTGGCATTGATCGAGGTCAAAGCGGAGATCGCGACCAGCAGCGAAATGATCTTCTCGCCGGGCGCCCCGAACGCCTGGCCCATCACGTCGGCAGCGAGCGTTTCGGACTTGGCCATGCCTTGCATGCCGAGGGTCTGCAGGCAGGCCCAGGTCACCATCAGGTAGAGCACGGTGATGATCAGGATCGACAGGGTCAGCGCCCGCACCATGCTGGCTGCGCCGCCCTTGATCTCGGCGCTGATATAGGCTGCCTCGTTCCAGCCGCCATAGGTGAGCAGCACGAATACCATCGCCATGCCGAAGGACACCGGGACCGTCGCCGCCAGCGGCGTGGCCACGGCCGGTGCGGGGTCGGTAAAAAAGGCCGCGGCCAGGGTCAGCAGCACCAGCCCGCCGATCTCGGCCAGGGTCAGCCACATTTGCGTGCCGGCGCCCGTGCTCAGGCCCTGCAGGTTGACCATCGAGAGCACGAGGATGACGGCGCAGGCATAGGCCGGCGCGCCCCAGCCGCTCGGCAGCGCCGTCAACGGCATGGCCTGCTGCATGTAATCGCCGAACACGAAGGCCAGCAGCGCGATCGAGCCGGTGGTGATCACCGCAAAGCGGGCCCAGCCGAACAAGAAGGCGGTCGAGCGCCCGAAGGCGCGGTGCAGGAAATGGTAGTCGCCGCCGGGATGCGGATAGGCCGTGGTCAGCTCGGCATAGCAGAGCGCGCCGATCAGCGAGATCAGGCCGCCGAGGATCCACATGCCGAACATCCAGTCGGCACTGCCGCTGAGGCCGGCCACGATGGAGGGGGACTTGAAGATGCCGGCGCCGATCACGACGCCGACGATGAGTGCGATCGTCTGGCGCAATCCCAGCAGCCGGCGCGGCTGGTCGCCTGTGCCGGTCGATGCAAACTGCCCTGCCTCGGTGCGATCCATGGTGCCGGGCTATCCTGGTGAGGGAACTTTTCCGGCGTGGGATGCACCGGCCTTGTGCAGCATCGAAGACGGGCCCGAATACACGCTTCAAGGTCCGCGGCGACCGATTATAGGGAAGGGTTTTTGCGCGTGGCGCGCGGCTGAAAGCGGTGACGGTCTTGTGCGGAAAGACTCTGGCCATTGCACAAAATCCAGATGGAAACAGGCTCCGTCCAGCGGGAGCGGGGCCGCGGCCAGCGCCCCGTTCCCGCACGCATGAACCTTATTTGCTGTTGATATTGACCATGCCCTTGAAGTCGTAAGGAATCACGACGGTCTGCACCTTGCCTTCCGCGATGCCCTCGGCGATCTTCATCTGCGCCTGTGCCTGCATGTAGCTGATGGCGCCCGCGTTGGCGTTCAGCGCAGCGATGCGCTCGGCTTCCTTCTTCGCGATCTGGACCTCGACTTCCTTGGTCTTTTCCTCGTTCTTGGCGCGTACCAGGTTGTCCGCGCTGGCCTTGACTGCGTCGCTCGGCACCATGCTGCCCACGCGCACCTGCGAGATCACGATACCGTTCAGCTTTTCGTCGTTCAGCGTCGACACCATGATTTCCTGGATCTCCTGCTCGATCTGGGCCCGGTTATCGTTCATGTTCAGCGCTTCGTACTTGCGCGCAGTTTTATACACGGCGTTGCGCGCGGTCTGGTAGATGTAGGCATGCATCAGGTAGATGTCGCCGGTCTTGTCGACCATGTGGAAGGAGCGGCTCTTGTTGATGTACAGGTCGGACACCGACGACGGCGTGATGTTGTAAATCACGCTGATGTCGAATTCCTTCATCGTCGAATTGTCGGCGGCCAGCGGCGTCAGGTTCTGCACATCGACGCTGACGTCCTTGACCGGGAAGGTCAGCAGCGAGCCCACCATGGTCTGGTTGAAGCTGCCTGCGACGCGCTCGTCCGCCTCGATGGTCTTGTCGAAGTTCACGCGCAAGCCGACTTCGCCGGTGTCGACGATCGTGCAGCCGGTGGTCAGGGTGCCCAGGGCGATGGCCACCGCGATGGCCAGGTACAGTTTTTTCATTGTTCTCTCTTTCAGGTTTTGCGCGAGCGCGCCGCAGGTCTCGGACAGGCATGGCCTGGTTCCCGGCGCGTCTCGAACGATACCAGTTTCAGGAGAGAGAAAATCCTCGGTTTCTCACAAGCGGCCCTTATGACAGCAGGAAGGGCAGGGCGCGCGCCAGCAGTGCATCGGGCGCTTCTTCGGGGATGTAGTGCCCGCAGGGCAGCGCCTCGCCCTCGACCCTGGCCGCCACCTTGCGCCACTCGCGCAGCGGATCGAAGCAGCGGTGCACCACGCCGTGTTCGCCCCACAGCACCAGCAAGGGCATGGCGAGCTGGCGTCCGGCTCCGCGGTCCGCGCGGTCGTGCTCCAGGTCGATGCCGGCGGCGGCGCGGTAGTCTTCGCAGATACCGTGCGCGGTGCCGGGTAGACCTAAGCAACGGCGGTATTCGTCGAGCGCACGCGGATCGAAAGGCGCCAGGCCGGCGCTGCGCCGTCCCATCACGTCGCGGATATAGGCCGCGGGGTCGGCCTCTATCAGGCGCTCCGGCAGCGGCGCCGGCTGGATCAGGAAGAACCAGTGCCAGTAGGCGCGCGCGAACGCATCCGAGGTCTGCTCGTACATGGCCAGCGTTGGCGCGATATCGAGCAGGACCGCGCGTTCGACGGCGTCGGGGTGGTCGGCCATCAGCCGGTGCGCCACGCGCGCGCCGCGGTCGTGCGCCATCACGCGAAAGCGTTCGAAGCCGTGATGGCGCATCACTGCCAGCATGTCCGCGGCCATGGCCCGCTTGCTGTAGTTGGCATGGTCTGTCGTGCCTGCAGGTTTCGACGAATCGCCATAGCCGCGCAAATCGCAGGCGATCACGGTGAAGTGCCGGCTGAGTACGGGCGCGGCCTTGTGCCAGATCGCGTGGGTTTGCGGGTGGCCATGCAGCAGCAGGAGCGGCGGGCCGGAGCCGCCGATCTCGCCGTGGATCTCGACCGCGGTATCGGTCTTGATGCGAAACGCCTGGAAACCGGGGAAAAGGGAATCGTGCATACGAGGTGGGCAAAGTGGAAGTAGCAAAAAGTGTAGCAGGCCGCGCCATTCCAGCCTTACATGAGCCTGACGTTTTCACACTGTTGTAAATATGCCCTCTAGAAACTTTCCCAATTGACATCCTCCGGCGCGCCCAGCAGTATCAGATGGCGCCTATTGCGCATTGTTCCGGCATTAGTAGCGCGCTCCAACAACAAGAGGAAATCCAAGATGCAGAAACACGTAACGCAAAAGACGGTCCTCGCCCTGGCCATTGCCTCGCTGTTCTCCGGCGTCTCCCACGCCCAGGAAGCCGTGGCCACCGACCCTGCCGCATCCACTGCCACCGTGGTGGTCACCGGCACCCGCGTCGCCAACCGCACCGCGCTCGATACCGCGGCCCCGGTCGACATCATCTCGGCCGACACCCTGAAGAACGTCGGCAGCACCGAGATGAACCAGGCGCTGTCGATGGCGCTGCCTTCGCTGAACTTCCCGAAACCGGCCATCACCGACGGCACCGACACCATCCGTCCGGCCACCCTGCGCGGCATGGCGCCGGACCAGACCCTGGTGCTGGTGAACTCGAAGCGCCGCCACGCTTCCTCGCTGGTCAACGTGAATGGCTCGATCGGCCGCGGCTCTGCGGCGGTGGACATGAACACCATTCCGACCGCCATCGTGCAAAGCGTCGAGGTGCTGCGCGACGGCGCCGCCGCCCAATACGGCTCGGACGCGATTTCCGGCGTGGTCAACCTGCGCCTGCGCACCAACCGCACGGGCGGCGAAGCCAGCGTGACCTACGGCCTGCGCGAAACCGAATACGACCTGTGGAACAGCGCGGCCCCGGCCGGCGGCACCTGGACCGCGCCCGAATCGCGCAAGCGCACCGACGGCGAGACCGCCACGGTCAGCCTGTGGAAAGGCCTGGCCTGGGGCGAGGACGGCTACGTCACCATCGCCGCCGAATACCGCGACCAGAAGCGCACCGAACGCAGCGGCTACGACATGCGCCAGCAATATCCGCTGGTCGGCACCGCCTTCGACCCGCGCGAGAACACCATCAACCGCTTCAACGCCTGGTATGGCGACCCGGAGATGGAGCAGGCCACCCTGTTCGCCAACGCCGGCAAGAACCTGGGCGGCGGCGTCAAGGTCTACGGCTGGGCGAGCTACCAGGACCGCCAGGCGCGTTCGGGCGGCTTCTTCCGCCCGGCCCAGGACGCGCGCAACATCCTGTCGATCTATCCGGACGGCTTCCTGCCGATCATCGCGCCGACCGTGACCGACTATTCGGCCACCGGCGGGGTCACCTGGACCCTGGGCGACTGGGACATGGATGCCTCGCTCGGCTACGGCAAGAACAAGATGGAGTACGACATCCAGAACACGCTGAACCGGTCGATCGGCCCCACCAGCAAGACCGAGTTCTATGCGGGCGGCTATTCCTACGACCAGCTGGTTGCCAACCTGACCGGCGTGCGCAGCGTGCCGGTGGGCGCCTTCACTTCGCCGCTGAACGTCGCGGTGGGCATGGAAGCGCGCCGCGAAGGCTACCAGCTGTTCGCGGGTGAGCCGGACTCCTACCGCTACGGCGGCGTGGTGCTCCCGAACGGCACCCCGGCCGCACCGGGCGCCCAGGTGTTCCCGGGCTTCCGCCCGGCCAATGAAGTCGACGCCCACCGCAACGCGATCGGCGCTTTTGTGGACCTGGAAGCGAACATCACGCCGGAACTGCTGGCCTCCGTGGCGGTACGCGGCGAGCGCTATTCGGACTTCGGCAACAGCCTGGCCGGCAAGTTCTCGGCGCGCTATGACTTCAGCAAGGCATTCGCGCTGCGCGGCGCGGTGCAGAACGGCTTCCGCGCGCCGTCGCCGCAACAGCAGAACTTCACCGCCACCTCGACCAACTTCATCAACGGAGTGCCCTTCGAGATCACCACCTTCAAGCCGGGCGATCCGGTGGCGGTGGCCCTCGGCGCCAAGCCGCTCGAAGCCGAGAAGTCGGTGAACGCTTCGCTCGGCGCGGTGATGCGCTTCGACCCGTTCAGCATCACCATCGACGCCTACCGCATCGACATCGAAGAGCGCATCATCCTGTCCGAGAACCTGACCCAGGCGAACGTGCGCAACTACATCGCTTCGCAAGGTTTCATCGGCGTGGGCGGCGGACGCTTCTTCATCAACGGCGTCGACACGACCACCAAGGGCGTGGACGTGGTGGTGAGCTGGCCGATGTCGCTCGATGGCGCCGGCAAGCTCGATTTCACCGTGGCCGGCAACTTCACCGATACCAAGGTCACCAAGACCCCGGTGACGGCGCAGCTGTCGTCGCTGCCGGCCCCTGCGCCGGTGCTGTTCGACCGCCTGAACGTGCTGTCGCTGGAAAAAGGCCAGCCGTCGAGCAAGATCAGCGCCAACGTCGCTTGGCGCCTGGGCCAGTGGGGCGCGACCTTCCGCGCCACCCGCTACGGCAAGGTGCTCTCGCCTGGCACAACGCCGGCGCTGGACTTCTGGATGGACGCCAGGACCGTGGTCGACCTGGAAGGACGCTTCGCCGTTACGCCGAAACTGAGCCTGGCCGTCGGCGCCGACAACGTATTCGACCAGTATCCGGAGACCCAGCCGCCGGCGCTGAACACCACGGGTAACACGCCGTTCGCGAACTACGCACCGTTTGGGCGCTCGGGACGTTATCTCTATGTCCGTGCCAACTACGGCTTCTGATCTGACACTGTAGGGCTAAAACACACGGCGCCGATGGCGCCGTGTGTTTTCGGGTGATTTGAACGATACCCGTAGGGTGGGCGGCTTCGCCGCCCGCGCGTTCAATCAGTGGATGAATAGCTGTACCACTATTTCAACGCGTGTTGAACGCGCGGGCGTTCGTAATTCCGGGCATTGCCCTAATGCCGATCACTTGAGAGCCGCCACGTACTCGTCGGGTGGGCAATTCGTAACTCAGGCCACTGGCCCGAGTTACCTTGCCCACGCGTTTAAATTACGGTGCTGCAGCCAGTGCTCCGGTTCAAACTGCAACTATCGCCGCGCGGTCGGCGTAGCCGACCACCCTACGAATTCACGCGCCGGTGGCCCCAGCCCCAGCACTCAACAGCCAGCCCACCAGCAGCAAGAAGACCATCCACATCGCGAACAGGGTCGACATGCGGCGGCGGTCCGCCAGGTTCTCGAAGATCGGCGGGCGGTTGTAGGCTACGCCGGCGAAATAGGCGCCGAAGACGGTGGCCAGGTAATGCACGGCGCCGAAGGTCTCGCCCAGCTCGCCCTTGCGCGGATGCTCGATCAAGAGGTGCGACAGCGCCACCAGCACCAGGTAGACGATCGAGGCCGACAGCGGCGGCAGGTAGAGGCCGAGCGACTCGACCCATCTTCCTACGGCCGGCTTGGAGCGCGCCACCAGCGGCAGGATCAGGTTGTGCGTGATGCCTGCAATGAAGATCAGCTTGAGCAGCACGTTCTTGTGCAGGCTGCCGCTGCCCACCGCCAGGTTGTGCAGGTTGGTCTCGCCCTGGCGGTTGTTCGCCACGAAGAATTCCGAGGACTGCACATTGAGGATGCGCTGGAACCAGCTGATTTCCTCGAGTGCGGCCAGCGCGCACAGGGCGCTCAGGCCGCCAAGGGCCAGCAGCTCCAGCGTCGAACGGTCGGGACGTTTCAGACGTTCCACGAACGCGAAGCCGAGCAGGCCGGCGATGACGGTAAAGCAGAGGAACTGCATCCATTCGACGATGCCGTCTTCGCCCAGCAGGCGCCAGAGCGCCTCCGTGTCGTCCGACCAGATGACGGCCAGCGCCATGAGGAAGACATTGATCGCGATCCCGGTGGCGATTGCCGGATGAGTAAGCCACTTCCTGTTTGCCACAAACTACTCCTTCATTGGTAAAAACGGTTCGGCGCCGGCAGGGCGCAGGCCGGGCGCTTCCTGCGCGCCGTCCGCTACCGGATTGGCGCGCCGTGGCAGCACTCGCAGGCGCCGCAGGCCGGCGGCGCAGAGCGCGGCCACGGCCCAGCCCCACAGCAGCGGGTCGAGCAGCGCATCCCACAGGTTCCCGCTCGGCAGGCGCGCCAGCGAAAACAGCGACAGGGCGACCAGCAGGGCGCAGGCTTGTGGCCGTGCCTGGCCGCGCAGGACGGCGATGGCGCAGGCGCCGGCCAGCAGGGCGGCGAGCGCCGGCGCGGCATCGGGGCCGAAGCCGGCATAGTAATAGCCGCGCGAGAGCAGGCCGGCGGCGTCGAGGTAGAGGCAGGTGCCGGCGACCGCCAGCACGGCCGCCGCCGCGGGCGGCATCAGGGCGGCCCTGGGCGCACCGGCCCAGCGCGCGTGCAGCTTCACCAGGCATAGCCCCAGCAGCAGGCCGCTCGGATACTGGAAGGCCAGCCCCAGGTGCCAGGCGGGCGAGGCTGCGCCGGGCAGCGCCATCAGGATGCTCGAACCGCCAAGGATGGCCGCGAGCGTGCGGCGCGGGAGGCGCCACGCGGCCGGCCAGGCGGCGGCAATCAGGCAGGCAAAGACCAGTGCCCAGCCGATCCTGGCGTACACGAATTGCGATGACAGTTCAGGCAGGACCATCAGATCTTCTCCCCGATGCTGATCCGGTAGCGGTGGTGCGCGATCGCCCTGCGCTGGTGGGTATAGGTGACGTGCAGCTCGCTGCCGACCTGCTGCATCGTTGGATAGGAAAACTCGTCGCCCGCGCTGCCGCTGGCAACGTCGGCCACCTTGCGCCAGGCGTGGCCGTCCTTCGACATCGACAGGCGCAGCGTGCTGCGCGAGGAGCCGCCTTTCACCTGGTCGTTGTGCAGCATCAGGAATTCGCCGTTGGCGAGGCGGATCGTCGCCACCGAGGTGTTTTCGTTGTGCAGGTCGAGGGCCGGCAAGTCCTGCCAGCTGGCGCCGCCGTCGCGGCTCATCGCGTGCTGCACGCGGCGCTCGTCGCTGGCGTCGCGCATCCAGGCCCGCACCTCGCTGTGCGACACCGGCACGATGGCCGGCTGCAGCGTGGTGGTGCGGCTGCCGATGCGTGCCAGCCCGGTCGGTTCGCCTGCGGCATCGAAGGACATCAGCATCGGGTATTTGATCCCCAGTTCGAAATAAACAGGCAGCCACCAGCCGCCGTCGGCCAGCCCAACGGCCGAAGTGCGCACCAGCACGCTGGTATTGAACAGGGGCGACATCGGCAGTACGCGCCGCACCTCGAACGACGCACCCTGCGTGGACGAGACCATGTGGACCACGCGCGAGGCTGCCCAACCGCCCAGGCCGGTGGCGACCACGTACAGGTGGACCTTGCCGTCGCGGCTGGTCCAGGCGACCGGATTGCCAAGGCGGCGCACGCCGAAGCCGAGGGCCTTGCCGAGCGATTCGCGGCTGGCGACCTCCCAGGCCGCGCCCCATTTGCCCCCATCCCACTGCGAGGCATAGACCTTTACGTCGGGACCGCTTTCGCGGCTGCCGGCCCACCAGAAGGTCACCATGCGGTCGCCCGGCAGGGTGGCCAGGGCGCTGGCATGGGCCGAGGGCGTATTGCGCGGCATCGGGACGAGCGAACGGGACAGTTCGGACAGGACGGCCTGGCCCGGCACGATGGCCAGGGCCGGCGCGGGGGCGGCGGCGGCGCGCGCGCCACGGGTCCAGCGCACGGCTTCGGCGCCTGCCACCAGCAAGGCCAGGGCCAGGCAGGCGAGGGCGGCGCGGCCGGGCGCACGAGCGGGGACAGCGGCGCGCGGGGACAGGGAACGCTCCATAAGCTCCAAAAGAAACCGGACAGGCCGGTTCCCATATTCTGTTTCTGATGGTTGGGACAGCAGGGCAAGGCGCCGGCAGGTGGAACGGGTCGTCCACGGCCTCGTTGAGAGGGGAGAAGCGGGGCTGTTACCAAGCGAAAGGCGTCATCCTACAGGAAAGAGTTCCGGATGGCACCTGGGATATGTATCGACGGCATGGAGCGCGGCGATTCGGTCGCCCGGGACGCCGGTTCACGGCGCCGCGGCACGAGTTTATCGCAGCCGGCTTGCCCTGGCGGCGGCAGCTGGGCAGAATGCAGGCAATCCTTGCTACAAGATCAAGAGCCCGCATGCCCAGCCTCGTCCGCCCCTTGCTCCCTGCGCCGCCCGTCGGCGCCACCCTGCGCCGGCTGCTGCTCGACCTGCGCCTGGCCCTCGTCATGAGCGCCGTAGTGGCGCTGGTGATCACCCTGGTGGTCGGCCACCCGGAGATGCTCTACGAACAACTGGTGTATTCGGGCTTCATCGCCGTGATGGGCTATGCGGTGGTCGATGCCGCCCGCCTGTTCGTCTGGACCGACCCGGACCGGCATCCGCGCCAGTGGCTGCCGCTGCTCGCGGTGGCGGCGGTGGCGGCGCCGATTTCCCATTTCAGCGGCATGCACCTGGCCGCCAGGCTGCTGGGCCACGATGCGCCGGGACTGGCGGCCTATCCGACGCTGCCGCGGGTGAGCATGATCGGGCTGACCTTCCTGGTGCTGTGCGCCGGCACCTTCCTCGAGGTGCACCGTGGCCGCGTGCGCCGCATCGAGCAGGAGCACCGCGATGCCCGCCTGCGCGCCGAAACCATCGAGCGACAGGCCCTGCAGGCGCAGCTGCGGCTGCTGCAGGCCCAGATCGAGCCGCACATGCTGTTCAATACGCTGGCCAACCTGCAGGGCCTGATCGTGCTCGACCCTGGGCGCGCCAACACGATGCTCGACCAGCTGATCCAGTACCTGCGGGCGACGCTGGGCGCCTCGCGCGCCGAACGCACCACGCTGGGCGAGGAATTCGCCGCCATGGAGGCCTATCTCGGCCTGATGGGCGTGCGCATGGGCGAGCGCCTTGGGTATCGCCTGGAGCTGCCGCCCGGCCTGCGCGGGGCCAGCATGCCGCCGATGCTGCTCCAGCCGCTGGTCGAGAACGCGATCGTCCACGGCCTGGAGCCGAAGATCGAGGGCGGGATGGTGAGCATCTCGGCCGAAGCGGTCGACGGCATGCTCGAGATTTGTGTGAACGATACCGGCCTGGGCCTGGACCCGGCAGCCCGTACTTCGGGCGGCGGAGTCGGCGTCGCCACCACCCGCGAACGCCTGCGTGTGCTGTTCGGCGAGCGCGCTTCCATCCTTCTGGCCCCCGGCCAGCCGCAAGGCACCAGCGTCCGACTGACCCTTCCCCTGGAGACCCCATGAGCATCCGCGCCCTGATTGCAGAAGACGAACCAATCCTCGCCGCCACGTTGGCGCTTACCCTGCAGCGCCTGTGGCCGGAACTGGAGATCGCCGGTACCGCACCGAACGGCGTCGCCGCGGTGGAGCAGGCGCTGGCGCTGAGGCCCGACCTGCTGTTCCTGGACATCAAGATGCCCGGCCAGACCGGGATCGAAGCGGCGGAAGAACTGGCCGAACGCTGGGAAGGGCCGGCGCCGTTTCCGCACGTGGTGTTCGTGACCGCCTACGACGACTATGCGGTGCAGGCCTTCGAGCAGGCCGCCGCCGACTATGTGCTCAAGCCGGTCAACGAAGCGCGCCTGGCGCGCACCGTCGAACGGCTGCAGGGTCTACTCGCCAACCGGCATGGCAGCCAGGAAGCAGATAATGATCCGCTGACTGAGCTGGTCGGCAAGCTGCAGGCGCTGATGCCGGGCAGTGCCGCGCCCGAACGCCTGGAGTTCGTGCGCGCCGCCGTGGGCAACGTCGTGCGCATGATCCCGGTGACCGAGGTGGTGTTCTTCCAGGCCACCGACAAATACGTGACTGTGGCCACCGCCGACAGCGAGGCCCTGATCCGTGTCCCGCTGAAGGAATTGTTGCCGCAGCTGGATCCGGCGCGGTTCCGCCAGGTCAACCGCAGCACCGTGGTGAACATGGCCTGCGTGGCCAGCGCCGGACGCGACACCTTGGGCAAGGTGATGCTCACATTGCGCCACCGTCCGGAAAAACCGCGCGTGAGCCCGGTGTACGCCCACCTGTTCCGCCAGATGTGAGGGCGGGTGGGTCGACATTCACCCGAGCCAATTGGCCGGCTCGATCACTGCGCGGCTTCCGCGCAGCTGGATGCCGGCGGCCCGTTGCGGGGCACCGACACCAGCCAACCGCGCAGGTTGCGCAACAGCATGCGGTCGCACGCTTCCTTGATGATTTCCGCGCGTTCGAATACCAGCTTGCCTCCTTCCGGATAGCGCACGGTGCGCTGCGCACCGGGGCTGGCAGCCGGACGTGGCACGATCGCGTCGTCAAGCGCGATATCGACCGAGGCGGCCAGCAGCCGCACACTTTCGGCTTTCAGCGCCCTGGCCTGGTCCTCGCCCCAAAAGCCGGCAAGGTTTTCGTACAGGTGGACGGACGAGATGACACGCACCCGGTTGGCGTACACCGGCTGGCCAGACGGCGGCGTGAGCGTGACATCGTTCTCCAGGATCAGGGCGGCGCGGTCTTGCGTCATCGAAAAGACCGGTTTGCTGCTCACGACCCAGGCCTCGGCCTTCTCGTTGCTGGCTAGCCAGCGCGGCTCGCCGTGGCGCGACAGCGCCGAAGCGCCCAGTACCAGGTCGCGCAGGGTAAAGGTGGCCAGGCTTGCATCAAAGGGCTCGAGGATCTTGTCCGCCGCCTTTTCGATCTCGCTCTTTTCGTGGTCGCGCACCGAACTGGCGATCACGGCGTGGGTCACGATTGCGGCGATCAGGCCGGCTGCGCCGGCAGCCGGATACAGCATGGCCCCTGGCTTGCCGACGTCGTCCATGCTGGCAACACCCTTGAAGGGGACGCGGTCGGAAGGCGGCGTGCGGACCGCCCATGGCGCGGCCAGGGCACTTGCCTGCGCGCCCAGTACGACCGCGGCGCAGGCAATACCGGAGAACAGGCGCGAGGCTGTCATCGTCGGGCGCTTATTCGGCAAGTGGCTGGAGCACCGCATCGCGCGTGCCTTCGACCGCCTGGAAATAGGCATTGGTCAGGCCGGGGAAACTTGGTGCCTCATCCCATTTTCCGGCGGCGCTTTTTACCTGGCGCAGCGGCAAATACCATTCATATGAATTGTCGGCGAGGTTGACCAGGTAGCCTACGCCATTGACGACGCCCTGCGGGTCGCCGGTCGGAATATAGCTCGCGTAGCTGCGCGTCATTCCCAGCTCGTCGATGTCGATGACCAATAGCTTGTCGATGCCGTATTTGCTGCGCAGCGAGGAGAAGTCGATGCGCGACTTGTTCGGAGCGGCGTCGAGCTTCGGCAGGTCGCCGAGCTTGACCGGCTGGTCGATAACGGTCACGACCTGGCCCTTCTTGCGCAAGGTCTCCGCCACATCCGCCTTCAGGCGCAGCAGGTCGTCGACTGGCAGGGCCTGGGTATGCGTGGTGAGCGAAGAGTTCGCCACCGAGGCTGCTGCCAAGCACAGCAGGCAGGCTGCGCCCGGGAAATTGGTATCGGCCTTAGCCGGTGCCGACATCGCCACGCCAATGCGGTTGCCCTGGCTCTGCAGCGCGGTTTTCGACAACGTGACCGGTAATTGCGGAGGCGAGGCGCAGCCTGCCAAGAGCAGCAAGGAGGCCATGGTGGCTGCAAACAAACGTCTAGTCATTCTATTCTCCCGATTTGGATGTAAGTTTTATTATGAAAAACATCAGGGAGTGTAGGTAGCGCGTCTGTACTTGTCGAGGGAATAGTGTCCGTGAATAAACGATTATGCCGTGAAGGTAGTGACCGCGCGACCGCTCTCCGCGCCCCCCGGTTCAGGGCAGGCCGGCGCCACGTGCGCGGTTGCCGCGTCCCAGCCGCAGCAAGGCCCCTATCATGAGGTGCGCCAGGAAGGAGTAGCCGGCGATCACCGAGGCAATCAGCACCGGCAGCACCGCACCGAAAGTAAAGGTCAGGCCCAGCGCAAAACCGAGTACGTATTCGGCCCGGTAGACGTGGAACAGCAAACCCGCGGCAAAGGCGCCGCCGAAGAGGAAACCGACGGCCGGATGGCCCTGGGCGAAGGCCAGCGCCAACGCCGCGCCCCATAGCAGGGCGGCGCCGAAGCGGGCCTGGGCCAGCGCGCGGAAGCGTTCGCGGCTGCCGGCCTGCACCAGCGTGGCGCCGCGGCGCTGGATGCGGCCCACCAGGAACCACACCAGCAGCGGCACCACCATCAGTCCCCACCAGTTCGAGACCTCCGGCAGGTCGGCCCGGTTCAGCAGGTGGTGCGAAGGCACGCCGCCGTGGGTGTACTCCCACCCGAGGTGCAAGACTTCGGCGGCCAGGGCGCAGGCGGCAAGGGCGAGGCGGGAATGCAGGGCGGGGCGGGAGAACATGGCGTTTCCTTCGCGGTTGGGCGCAGTGGACGCCAGGCGTCCGGTGCAACCAATAGTAACAAGCTTGCCTGCCCGCCTACAATCCCCGAAGGGTAGAGTGTTGCGGCGCTGCCTTATTTCGTGCGCTGCAGCAGTGCCTCGGTTGTTGCAATCGTGGCGTATTCGGCGGCCAGGTTCGCCAGCGACATCGCATGGACCTCGGCGGCGCTGCGCTGCACGCCGGCGTAGTCGGTTTGCGCATACGCGTAGCAGGCGTCCCCGGCCAGCGTGACGCCAAAGCCCAGGTTGGCGGCAGTGCGCACGCTGCATTCGACCGAGATATTGGTGCTGACGCCGGCGACCACCAGGCGCCCGATGCCGCGCACCCGCAGCCAGCGCTCGAGGCCGGAATGGATGAAGGCGTCCGGGACGTTCTTTTCCACGACGTGCTCGCCGTCGCGGGGTTCGAAGGCTGGCTGGAACAGCGCGCCCGGCTGGCCCGGCGCGAAGCCGGATGCCGGAGCACGCGAGATGTGGCGTACGTGGATGACCGTGCTGCCGCGCGCGCGCCACAGGTCCAGCAATGCAGCGATGTTGGTTTCCGCGTGCGGGTTGTTGCGTGCGCCTGCGGCCGGGCTGGCCATGCAGCGCTGCATGTCGATGATCAGGAGGGCGGGCAGGTCGTTGTGCATGGGTCCTGGTGGCAGTCTGTTCCGGAACATGCATGGTAACGCAGGCGCCAGCCCCGGTGGCCTGCTTTGGTATACTGGCGGTTTAGATCTTCCCCTTTGAAGGCTTTACCATGGCGCCACCGCTGGAGCTACGCGCATGCGCTCTGCAATTCCTGCTTGAACCCGATCCGGCCGCGAAGACGGCCGGCGTGGCGGCCATGGCGGCCGCGCACGCGGCCGGCGCCTGGGCCGTGGACACAGAGGCGGCGCTGGCCGCGCCCGAGGGCGTTCCCGGCCGCCCGGCGCGGCCGGAACTGGTGCCGCCGCGCCTGGTCGGCCAGCGCTCGATGGCCACCGTGGAAGGGCGCGCGATGCTGGTGCATGCGCTGACCCATATCGAATTCAATGCCGTCAACCTGGCGCTGGACGCCCTGTGGCGTTTCCCCGGCATGCCGCAGGATTACTACACCGACTGGCTGCAGGTGGCGAACGAAGAAGCGACGCACTTCTGCATGCTGTCGGCGCACCTGGCCACGCTCGGCTTCGCGTATGGCGATTTCGCCGCCCACGACAGCCTGTGGGAGATGGTCGAGAAGACCCGCGGCGACGTGCTGGCGCGCATGGCGCTGGTGCCGCGCACGCTGGAGGCGCGCGGCCTCGACGCGATTCCACCGCTGCGCGCCAAGCTGGCCCACGCAGGCGACCGCGCAGCGGCCGCCATCCTCGACGTGCTGCTGCGCGACGAAGTCGGGCACGTGGAGATCGGCAACCGCTGGTACCTTCACCTGTGCGCCGGGCGCGGCCTGGAGCCGGTGTCCACCTATGACGAACTGACCGTGCGCTACAAGGCGCCGGTGCTCAAGGGACCGTTCAACCTCGATGCGCGGCGCGAGGCCGGTTTCAGCGAAGCGGAACTGGCGCGGCTCGTGTAGACCCGGCACCGCGATGGACACCCACGACCAGCCAGGGACCGCAGCGCTGCAGGGTTTCCTGCTGACCCGGCACTGGCACGACCTTGACGCCGGCACCGCGGTTACCCTGTGGCTGGCCACGCCAGATGGCCCGCGCCAGGTTTGCCTGCCGCCGCAAACCTCGGTCGCCTTCATCCCGCTTGAACAACGCGCTGCCGCCGAGCAGGTGCTGCGAACCGAGAGAGGATGGGAGCTGCGCGAGCTGGCGCTGTGCGATTTCAGCCACCGGCCGGTCCTCGGCCTGTACTGCCGCCAGTACCGCCAGTTGCTGCGCCTCGAGAAACGCCTGCGCGAGTTCGGCATCGACGTTTACGAGGCCGACATCCGCCCGCCCGAGCGCTACCTGATGGAACGCTTCATCACCGCGCCGGTGCTGGTGCACGGGACGCCTGACCCTCGCGATCCCCGGCGCATCCTGGACGCCCACCTGAAGCCGGATGGCGGCTACCGCCCGCAGTTGCGCCTGGCCTCGCTCGACATCGAGACCAACCAGCATGGCGAGCTGTACTGCATCGGCCTGGAAGGCTGCGGGCAGCGCCAGGTCTACATGCTGGGCGAGCCTAACGGAGACGAGTCGCCGCGTGATATGGCACTTGAATACTGCGCCAGCCGCGGCGAACTGCTGGACCGCTTCGAGGAATGGGTCCGGCTGCATGACCCGGACGCCTTCATCGGCTGGAACGTGATCCAGTTCGATTTCCGGATGCTGGTGCAGGCAGCCGAGCGCCTGAAGCGCCCGCTGCGCCTGGGGCGCGACGGCAGCGCCGTCGAAGCGCGCGAGCACGGGCGCCGGGAGCACTTCTTTCTTTGCATTGCCGGCCGCCTGGTGATCGACGGGATCGATGCGCTGCGCTCGGCCACCTATAGCTTCCCGTCCTTCAGCCTGGAATCGGTGTCGCAGACCCTGCTCGGCGAAGGCAAGGCGATCGACAATCCGTACAGCCGCATGGACGAGATCAACCGCATGTTCCTCGAAGACAAACCGGCCCTGGCCTGGTACAACCTGAAGGACTGCGAACTGGTCACCCGCATCTTCGAAAAAACCGAGCTGATGCGCTTCCTGCTGGAACGCGCCAGCGTCACCGGCCTGGCCGTGGACCGCAGCGGCGGTTCCGTCGCCGCCTTCGAGCACCGCTACATGCCGCTGATGCACCGCCAGGGTTTCGTGGCGCCGAACATCGGCGACGTGGCGGCGGGCGACAGCCCGGGCGGTTTCGTGATGGATTCGGTATCGGGCCTGTACGACTCGGTGGTGGTGCTGGATTATAAAAGCCTGTACCCGTCGATCATCCGCAGCTTCCTGATCGACCCGGTGGGCCTCGTGGCCGGCCTGGCCGAAGACGAAGCCGCCACCGTGCCGGGGTTTCGCGGCGGGCGCTTTTCGCGCACGCGCCACTGCCTGCCCGGGATCGTGCGCGAGGTCTGGGAAGGGCGCGAGGCCGCCAAGCGCGAACGCAACGGGCCGCTGTCGCAGTCGCTGAAGATCATCATGAATGCCTTCTACGGCGTGCTGGGTACGACCGGCTGCCGCTTCTTCGACCCGCGCCTGGCCTCGTCGATCACGATGCGCGGGCACGAGATCATGCACCGCACCCGAGCGCTGATCGAGGAGCAGGGCTACCAGGTGATCTATGGCGACACCGACTCCACCTTCGTGTGGCTGGGCGGCGCGCGCGGGCAGGAGGAAGCCGAGCGCATCGGGCGCGAGCTGGTGGAGCGGGTCAACGGCTGGTGGCGCGCCCACCTGATGCAAGACTACGGCATCGACAGCGCGCTCGAACTCGAATTCGACACCCATTACCGGCGCTTCCTGATGCCGACCGTGCGCGGCTCCGACGAAGGCAGCAAGAAGCGCTACGCCGGGCTGGTGACGAACCCGGATGGCAGTGAGGAGATGGTATACCGCGGGCTGGAAAGCGTGCGTTCGGACTGGTCGCCGCTGGCCAAGGAATTCCAGCAGCAGCTCTATCTGCGGATCTTCAGGCGCGAGCCTTACGAAGCCTGGATGGCCGAATATGTGGCGCGCACCCTGCGCGGCGAACTCGATGCGCTGCTGGTCTATCGCAAGCGCCTGCGCCGGCCGCTCGATGACTATGAGCGCAACGTGCCGCCGCATGTGCGTGCGGCGCGCATGGCCGACGACTTCCATACCGGTCAGGGACGCCAGGCGCAATACCGCAACGGTGGGTGGATCCACTATGTGATGACCACCGCCGGCCCGGAACCGATCGAATTGCGGCGCGCGCCGATCGACTACGAGCACTACCTGACGAAGCAACTGGAGCCGATCGCCGACGCGATCCTGCCGTTTTTGGGCGACAGCTTCGCGCGCCTGACCAGTCCGCAGGGCGCTTTGTTCTAACAGGGGAGTTTGATACGGAAAGGCTGCGCGCCGCCGGCCAGGCCGGGGCGCGCAGTACAACTGGTCTACTCTTCCTGGAAGGCTTCTTCGCGTTTCTTGCGCAGCGAAGGCAGCATCACGACGATCAGCGCGATGGCAGCCATGCCCAGCATGACGGCGCTGATCGGGCGGGTGACGAACACCATCGGGTCGCTCTGCGACAGCAGCAGCGCGCGGCGCAGGTATTCCTCCATCATCGGGCCGATGATATACCCGAGCAGCATCGGCGCCGGCTCGGCGCCCAGTTTTGCGCAGATATAGCCGAACAAACCGAACAGCGCCATCAGGTAGACGTCGAACTCGTTGTTGTTCAGGCTGAACACGCCGATGGCGCAGAACATCAGGATCGCCGGGAACAGGTTATGGTAAGGCACCATGATCATCTTGACCCACAGGCCGATCATCGGCAGGTTCAGCACGACCAGGAACAGGTTGCCGAACCACATCGACACGATCAGGCCCCAGAACAGCGCCGGCTGCTCGGTCATGACGGCCGGTCCGGGCTGGATGCCCTGGATGATCATGGCGCCGATCATCAGCGCCATCACCGGATTCGACGGGATGCCCAGGGTGAGCATCGGGATGAACGAGGTTTGCGCGCCGGCGTTGTTGGCCGCTTCCGGCGCTGCGACGCCTTCGATCGCGCCCTTGCCGAAGTTGGCCGAGTTCTTCGAGACCTTCTTCTCGATCGAGTAGGAGGCGAAAGAGGCCAGCATGGCGCCGCCGCCCGGCAGGATGCCCAGCGCCGAACCCAGGGCCGTGCCGCGCAGTACTGGCGCGATGATGCGCTTGAAGTCGTCCTTGGTCAGCATCAGGCCCTTGACCTTCTTCATCACCAGGCTGCGGTCTTCGTCGTGCTCGAGATTGCGGATGATTTCGCCGATGCCGAACATGCCCATCGCGACGATCACGAAGTTGATGCCGTCGGCCAGTTCAGGCAGGTCGAAGGTATAGCGCTGGGCGCCCGAGTTGACGTCGGTGCCGATCAGGCCGAGCAGCAGGCCGAGCAGCACCATGCCGATCGCGTTGAGCAGCGAACCGCTGGCCAGCACGACGGAGGCAACCAAGCCCAGCACCATCAGCGAGAAGTATTCCGCCGGGCCGAACTTGAGGGCGAGGTCGGCCAGCGGCGGCGCGAATAGGGCCAGCAGGACGGTGGCGACGGTACCCGCGAAGAACGACGACAGTGCGGCGGTGGCAAGCGCCTTGCCGGCATTGCCCTGGCGCGCCATCTGGTAGCCATCGAGGGCGGTCACGACCGAGGAGGATTCGCCCGGCAGGTTGACCAGGATGGCCGTGGTCGAGCCGCCGTACTGGGCGCCGTAGTAGATACCCGAAAGCATGATCAACGCGGAAATAGGCGGCAGGCCGAAGGTTGCCGGCAGCAGCATGGCGATGGTGGCGATCGGTCCCAGGCCCGGCAGCACGCCAACGGCGGTGCCGACAAAAACGCCGACCAGGCAATAGAACAGGTTGGTAAGCGTGAAGGCCGTTTCCAGGCCGAGTCCGAGGTTGGCAAAGATTTCCATGTGTTTAAGCTCCGGACAGCCAGGGGCCGAGGATCGGCATCGGCAAGCCGAGTACCTTCACGAACAGCACCGCGGCGAATAAAGTCAGGCCGACCGCAAGCATCAGCGTGTTTTTGAGACGGAACTTGGGGCTGGCCCAGGCGCTCAGCATGACCAGCACGAAGGCGGCGACGGCCAGGCCTGCGGTGCGCATCAGGGCGCCAAACAGCAGCACCGCGGCCAGGATGATGACGATATTTCGGACGTGGAACTTGCCGATGCGTTCGCCATGCCCGATGAAGGAGCGGACCAGGTTGGCGGCCCCGACGAGCGCGAGCAGCGCGCCGAGAACGGACGGGAAATAGGCCGGGCCCATGCGGCCGGCGGTGCCCATATCGTGTTCCCAGCCGAAGTAAATGGCGGCGAGGCCGACGAACAGGAAAATAATGCCGATCCAGAAATTCTGTGGATGGCGGACGATGGAAGTCACTGCGAGCCCCTTGTTGCTTGTTGTTTATATGGGAATGCCGCGCGGGCCTGGGGCGCCGCGCGGCGGTGTTGCTTCAACCGGCCGGGTGCGCGAACTTAATCCGCGTACTGGCCGGCCTTGGTGATGATCGGGCCCCAGCGGTCGATCTCGGACTTCAGGTGCGCCTTCAGGGCTTCCGGGCGGGCACGGGCATCGGCCACGGGTTCGGTGCCGAGGTCGGCGAAGCGCTGCTTCACGACCGGGTCTTTCAGGGCGGTGCGCAGGGCGTTCGACAGGGTGTCGATGACTGGCTTCGGCGTGCCCTTCGGCGCGTACATGCCATGCCAGACGGCGACTTCGAAGCCCGGCACGCCGGCTTCGTTCATGGTCGGGACGTCGGGCATCGAGGCCAGGCGGGTCTTGGTGGTGACGCCGTAGACCTTGATCTTGCCGCCCTTGATCTGGCTGGTGGTGTTGGTGGTCTGGTCGCACATGATGTCCACCTGGCCGCCCAGCAGGTCGTTCATGGCCGGCCCGGTGCCTTTATAAGGCACGGTAGTCAGGTCGACGCCGATCGCCGTCTGGAGCAGCATGCCGCACAGGTGCGAGGCCGAACCCAGGCCGGCGTTGGCGTAGGTGACCTTGGTCTTGTTGGCTTTTACGTAGGCGAGCAGTTCCTTGAGGTCCTTGGCCGGGAAATCTTTCTTGGCGACCAGGGTCATCGGAACGTCGGTGATCAGGCCGACCGGCTCGAAGCTGTCGATCGCGTTATAGCTCAGCTTGCGGTACAGGCCCGGGGCGGTCGACTGGCCGATGTGGTGCAGGAACAGCGTGTACCCGTCCGGCGTGGCCTTGGCCACGCGCGCAGCGCCGATGGTGCCGCCGGCGCCGCCAACGTTCTCGATGATGATCTGCTGCTTGAGCGTATTGCCCATCGACTGGGCGACCAGGCGCGCCACCGTGTCGGTCGGTCCGCCGGCGGCGAACGGCACGATCATGGTGATGGTCCTCGTCGGGTAGTTCTGGGCATGGGCCATTGCGCTGCCGAGCAGGGCGATGGCTGCGACGGTGCGCAAGAATGTGGTTTTCATCGGTGTCTTCCTCTAACCTCGTTTATAAGTTTGGCGAGCAGTGCGCGCAAGGCAGGCCACCTTATGGGCCACCTAATTGGCCATGATGACTCTCGGAGAGATCCTTTTTGAACGCGTGCATACGCAGTAGTTGTTGTACCAGCAAATAGTTAGATATGCAACTAAGTGGAAATGCGTATGGCATGCGGCCAACGATACGGTGTATGACGCTTTGACTGAGGCAGCTCATGCAAGCCACATGATCTGGATCAGACCCTTGTTGCAGCGTTGACAAAAACATACGCTCCCGACACACTCCGGGGACCTGTTGACCTTCGCCAAGCGCGTCCCTTGCACGCTGATTTAGCTTGGCAAGCTCGTTGGCAGCTTTGGTGGAGAGACGATGCGCGTGCCGAAACTATCCCTTGTGCTGCTGGCCATGTGCCTTTCCGCCCTGCCCGCGTGGGCGCAGACCACGGTCGAGGCCTTCCATCCCACCGGACAGGTCAAGTCCGTGCGCCAGGTCACGGCGCGCTTTTCCGCGCCCATGGCCGCCTTCGGCGACCCGCGTGCGCCGATGCCCTTCGAAGTCGACTGTCCCGCCAAAGGCGCGGGGCGCTGGATCGACACGGCCACCTGGAGCTACGATTTCGAGCGCGACCTACCGGGTGCGACGGCCTGCCGCTTCACCTTGCGTGCCGACGCGCGCGACCTCGCGGGCCAGGCGCTGGCGGGCGAACGCAGCTTCGCCTTGAACACCGGCGGCCCGGCCGTGGTCCGCGTGCAGCCGCGCGAGGACGACAGCGGGATCGACGAGCACCAGGTCTTCCTGCTGGCGCTGGATGCAGCTGCCACACCCGCCTCGATTGAGCGTCACGCCTGGTGCCGCGCGGAGGGCATCAACGAAAAGATCGGCGTGCGGCTGCTGGCGGGGGAAGAACGCGAACGGCTGCTGGCCCGCCATCGCCATCTCAAGGCGCCGGTCGTCGCGCTGCAGTGCCGGCGCACGCTGCCGGCCGACAGCGACATCAGCCTGGTGTGGGGCAGGGGCATTGCCGCGCCCAACGGCATCGCCACCAGCCAGGACCAGGAGCTGGCCTTCCATACGCGTCCGGAATTCCGCCTGCTGATGCGCTGCGAGCGCACCAATGCGCGCGCCGGTTGCGTGCCATTCAGGCCGGTACACCTGACGTTCAGCGCGCCGGTTGCCGTCGACCACCTGCGCGCACTGGTCCTGGAAGAATCCAGCGGCAAGCGTCACCTGCCGCAATTCGACGACGAAGCAAAAAGCGGGTTCGCCAGCTCCGTGACTTTCACAGGGCCATTTGCCGAACAGTCCACGCTGCAGTTGCGGGTGCCTGGGGAGTTGCGCGACGACGCGGGGCGCAGCCTGGCGGTGCCGAGAAAGCGCCTGAGCCTGCGGGTCGACCGCCAGCCGCCATTGGTAAAGTTCGCCGCGCCCTTCGGCATCATCGAAGCCAAGGGCGACCGCATGCTGCCGGTCACGGTGCGCAACGTCGAGCCGGCGCTTGCCCTTGCTGTCCGCAGCACCAGCAGTGGCGGCAGCCTGCGGGTTGAGCGCGAAGCCGACATCCTCGCCTGGCTCGGCAAGCTCAATGCCTACGGCAGCGAGCCGTGGAACCAGTCGGAGCAGTACGGGAAGGCGCTGCAGGAATCGATCCTCGGCCCCAAGGCCGCGGGCAGCATCGAGCGTTTCGCCCTGCCCAGGCCGCAGGGGCGGCGCGCCTTCGAAGTCATCGGGATCCCGCTGCGCAAGCACGGCTTCTACGTGGTGGAACTGTCCAGCCCCTTGCTGGGCAAGGCGATCAACGACAAGGGCCGCACCGCCTATGTACGCAGCGCCGCCCTGGTCACCAACATGGCGGCCCACCTCAAGCGCGGCGCCGTGTCGTCGCTGGTGTGGGTGACCTCGCTCGACAAGGGCCGCCCGGTGGCGAGGGCGCAGGTAGCGGTGCGCGACTGCGCCGGCAAGCTGCTGTGGAGCGGCGTCACCGGCCCGGATGGCATCGCCCACATCCGCACAGGGCTGGCGCGGGCACGATGCGGCGACAACCTGTTCGTCAGCGCCCGCAGCGGCGACGACTTCACGTTTACGCTCTCGAGCTGGCAGCAGGGCATCGAGCCCTGGCGCTTCCGGCTCGCGCAGGGCGGCCTCGACGACGATTCCCGCCTGGTCGCTACCGTGTTCGACCGTACGCTGCTGCGCGCCGGCGAGACCGTCCACATGAAGCACTTCCTGCGCCGCCGCACCCCTGCAGGGATTGCCCTGGTGGGCACCAGGGAGCGCGCACCGAAACGCGTGCAGCAGGAACCTGGGGACGAGCCGCCGGAGCGCGTGGCGGTGCCGGCCCAGGCCTGGCTTGTGCACCAGGGCAGCGGCGACAAGCTCGCGCTGCCACTTCGCTGGGACGCCGGCGGCCAGGCCCACGGCGAGTGGACCATCCCGCCTGATTCCAAACTGGGCAGCTACCAGGTGATGGTCGGCGGGCAGGTGGCGGGCGAGTTCCGGGTCGAGCAGTTCCGGGTGCCGACCATGAAGGCCATCCTCAAGCCGCCGGCCGCGCCGGCGGTGGCGCCGCGCGCCGTGACCATCGACGCCCAGGTGAATTACCTGAATGGCGGCCCGGCCGGGCTGGCGCCGGTGACCCTGCGCACGGTGCTCCAGCCCGGCGACACCGGCTTCGATGGCTTCGAAGGCTTTATCTTTGGCGGCGGCGACGTGCGCGAGGGCGTCGAGCAGCTGGGGCAGTACGGCTTCGGCGAAGGCGACCGGGAGGACGACGTCGAGGCGGAGGCAGGCGAAGATGACGCGCCTGCCGAAGCTGTGCGCCAGGGCGAGGCGCCGCGGACCCAGCGCCTGGCACTGGACCGGGCCGGGGCCGCGCGCATCACGGTGCCGGACCTGCCGCAGCTGGATCGCCCGCGCAGCCTGCTGGCGGAACTCAGTTGGCAGGACGCCAACGGCGAGACCCTGAGCGCGTCTACCCGGGTGCCCCTGTGGCCGGCCGCAGTCGCCGTCGGCATCAGGACCGGCGAGTCGAGAACCACGGAAAAACTGAAGTTCCAGGTGGCGGTAGCAAAAGTGGACGGCAGGCCCGCTGCCGGTGTCGAAGCGACGGTCGATTTCTTCCGGCGCGACACCACCACGCACCGGCGCCGGCTGGTCGGTGGCTTCTATGCCTACGAGTCGAGCAGCGAGATCAAGCGCATCGAAGGCGCCTGCAACGGCCGCACCGACGCGCGGGGGCTGCTGCTGTGCGAGGTCGGCGCGCCTGGCGAAGGCAACATCATCCTGCGTGCGCGAGTGCTGGACGCCGATGGGCGCGCATCCGTCACCAGGCAGGAAATCTGGGTGGCCGGCAAGCGCGACGCCTGGTTCGACGTCTCCGACAACGACCGCATCGACCTGCTGCCGGCGAAGCCGCGCTTCGAACCCGGCGAGAATGCAGTGTTCCAGGTGCGTTCGCCCTTCCGCGAGGCGACGGTGCTGGTGTCGGTCGAGCGTGAAGGCATCCTGGACACCTATGTGCGCAGGCTGTCGGCCAAGGACCCGACCGTCTCGATACCGGTCAAGGCCAGCTATGCGCCGAACGTCTACGTGTCCGCACTTGTCGTGCGCGGGCGCGTGGCGGGCGTGAAGCCGACCGCGCTGGTGGACCTCGGCAAGCCCGCCTACAAGCTGGGCATCGCGGATGTCAAGGTCGGCTGGGCCGCGCATGAACTCAAAGTGCAGGTTGTTCCCGACCGCCAGGTCTACAAGGTGCGCGAGCGCGCCGGCGTGCGGGTGAAGGTGACGCGTGCCGACGGCAAACCGCTGCCGCTTGGCGCGGAGATTGCGCTGGCGGCCGTCGATACCGGCCTGCTCGAACTGATGCCCAACGAGAGCTGGAAGCTGCTGGAGGCCATGATGCGCCCGCGTAGCCAGCAGGTCGAAACCTCCACGGCCCAGATGCTGGTGGTCGGCAAGCGCCATTTCGGGCGCAAGTCGGTGCCGCATGGCGGCGGTGGTGGCCGCGGCGCCAGCCGCGAGCTGTTCGATACGCTGCTGGCCTGGAAGGGCAAGGTCGTACTGGATGCGAACGGCGAGGCCGAGATGCCGGTGCAGCTGAACGACTCGCTGACGGGTTTCCGGATTGTCGCCATCGCCAGCGCCGGCGCCGGGATGTTCGGCACCGGTTCCAGCGATATCCGCTCCACCCAGGACCTGATGCTGCTCTCCGGCCTGCCGTCGCTGGTGCGCGAGGGCGACCGCCTGCGCGCGGGGTTCACCGTGCGCAATGCATCGGCGACCCCGCAGCGCATCACCCTTTCTGCCAGCATGGGTGCCGACCAGGACGCGGCAAGGGCGCTGCCACCGCAAACGATCTCGCTGGAGCCGGGAGCGGCGCGTGAAATCGGGTGGGATGTCACGGTACCGCAGGCGAAGGGACTGCGCTGGCAGGTCGATGCAGTGGCTGGAATCGTTCGTGACAGCCTGCGCGTCACCCAGGCCGTCGCCGAAGCCGTGCCGGTGCGCACCTGGCAGGCCACGCTGCTGCAGGTCGACGGACCCAAGACAATGACGGTGGAGCGACCGGCCGATGCACTGCCCGGCAAGGGCGGCGTGCGCACCACCTTCACGCCGAAGCTGGCCGGCAGCCTGGCCGGCGTGCGCGACTACATGGCGGCTTATCCCTACACCTGCTTCGAGCAGCGCACCTCGAAGTCGGTGGCCTTGGGCGACGCCGCGATGTGGCGGGCCGTGGCGGCGACGCTGCCGGCCCACCTCGACGGCGACGGCATGCTCAAATACTTCCCGACCATGCGCCAGGGCGACGATGCATTGACCGCCTATGTGCTGTCGGTGACGGCGGAAGCGGGCTACGCCATTCCCGACGACGGGCGCGAGCGCATGGAAGGCGCGCTGGTCGCCTTTGTCGAGGGCCGCGTCACGCGCGGCAGTGGCTTGCGCACCGGCGAACTGGCGGTGCGCAAGCTGTCCGCGCTGGAGGCGCTGTCGCGGCGCCAGCCGGTACGCCAGGCCTGGCTGCAGTCCTTTCGCATCGAGCCGAACTCGTGGCCGACGTCTGGCGTCATCGACTGGTACCTGATCCTGCAGCGCTCGCCGGAGCTCGAGAATCACGCCGAACTGCTGGCGCAGGCCCACGGGATCTTGCGGGCACGCTTGAACCTGCAGGGCACGACCATGGGCTTTTCGACCGAGCGCAGCGACGACTGGTGGTGGATGATGGCCTCGCCCGACGTGAATGCCAACCGCCTGCTGCTGGCGATGCTGGACGACGCCGGCTGGCAGGGCGACATGGGGCGCCTGGCGCGCGGCACCCTGGGGCGCCAGCAGAAAGGACGCTGGAACACCACGCTGGCCAATGCATGGGGCGCCCTGGCGATGCAGAAGTTCTCGGCGAAATTCGAAGCGACGCCGGTCACCGGCATGAGCCGCGTGCAGCTGGCCGGCCAGGACTGGCGCGGTGCCGTGCCGGCAACCGTGCTGCAGGGTTGGCCGCAGCAGGCCGCACCGCTCGCCATCCGCCACGAGGGGACCGGCAAGCCCTGGGCCACCGTGCAGAGCCTGGCCGCGGTTCCACTCAAGGCGCCTGTGTCGAGCGGCTACCGCATCACGCGCACGGTCACGCCGGTCGAGCGCAAGGCGGCAGGGAGCTGGACGCGCGGCGACGTCTACCGCGTGCGGCTCGAACTCGATGCCCAGGCCGACATGAGCTGGGTCGTGGTGGACGACCCGATTCCCGCCAGCGCCAGTATCCTCGGTACGGGGCTGGGCGGCGATTCCCGCATCGCCACCGCAGGCGAAGCCCGGCGCGGCTGGGTCCTGCCCGATTTCGAGGAGCGCACCGCCGGCGCTTTCCGCGCCTATTATTCCTGGGTACCAAAAGGAAAATGGAGCATCGAGTACACGGTGCGGCTGAATAACGAAGGACGTTTCAGCCTGCCGCCGACACGGGTCGAGGCCATGTACAACCCGGAGATGTTCGGCGAGTCGCCCAACGCGACGGTGGTCGTGGGGCCGTGATGCGGTGTGTTTTCCTGGCCCTTCTGCTGGCACCTGGCCTGGCCTGTGCAGCCGCGCCGACGCCGGAGCAGGTGAGGGCGGCATGGCAGCCGTCCGAGGCGCACCTGCTGGACCGCCATGGCGTGGCGCTCGAATCGGTCCGTGTCGACATGCGCACCCGGCGCGCTTCCTGGGTAGCGCTGGCGGATATGTCGCCGGCGCTCGGCGCGGCGGTGCTGCAGGCCGAAGACAGCCGCTTCATGGAACATGGCGGCATCGACCTGCGCGCCGCTGGCCAGGCCGCCTGGGACAATCTGTTCCGCGAGCGCCCGCGCGGCGCCTCGACCATCACGATGCAGCTGGCCGGTCTGCTGGATTCCGAATTGCGCGCTTCGAACAAGGGCCGCAACTGGCGCCAGAAATTCGACCAGGCGCTGGCGGCGCGCGAGATCGAGGCCGGCTGGTCCAAGCAGCAGATCCTCGAAGCCTACCTGAACCTGGCCGGCTTCCGGGGCGAGCTGCAGGGCATCGGCGCGGCATCGCGCGCGCTGTTCGGCAAGGCGCCCTCGGGGCTGGACGTGGCGGAGTCCAGCATCCTGGCCGCCTTGCTGCGTGCCCCCTCGGCGGCACCCCGGGTGGTTGCGCAGCGGGCCTGCAGGCTGGCGCTGGAACTGAAAGCGGGCACCGGTTGCCCCGCGATCGAATGGCGCGCCGCCGTGGCGCTGGCCCGGCCCGCCGGGCAGCCGAAACCGGTGGCACCGCTGGCCTGGCGCAAGTTGCTGGGCAGAGCCGGCGCCAGCGTGCGCACGACCCTCGATGCGGGTGTGCAGGGCGCTGCCGTCGATGCGCTGCGCCGCCACGTGCGCGAACTGGCCGACCGCAATGTCGGGGACGGCGCCGTGATCGTGATCGACAATGCCAGCGGCGAGCTGCTGGCCTGGGTCGCCAATACCGGCCACGGCGAAGTCGATGGCGTACTGGCGCCGCGCCAGGCTGGATCCACGCTGAAGCCTTTCCTGTACGCGCTGGCGATCGAACGGCGCCTGCTGACCGCCGCCTCGCTATTGGACGACAGCCCGGTCGACATCGCGGCCGGCAGCGGCTCCTACGTGCCGCAGAATTACGACCGCTCGTTCAAGGGATATGCCAGCGTGCGCACCAGCCTGGCCAGTTCGCTGAACGTCCCGGCAGTGCGCACCTTGTTGATGACCGGCGTCGAGCGCTTCCATGCGCGGCTGCAGCAGCTGGGCATTACGACCCTGACCGAAGACGCGGATTTCTACGGGCCGTCGCTGGCGCTCGGATCGGGCGACGTGACGCTGCTCGAGCTGGCGAATGCCTACCGCACGCTGGCCAATGGTGGTCGCCATGGCACGGTGACGCTGCGCCCACGCGAGGCGACGACGCTCACCCCGGTGGTCGACCAGGCGTCAGCCTTCGTGGTCGGCGACATCCTGTCCGACCGCGGCGCGCGCAGCCCTGCCTTTGGCCTGCGCAACGATCTCGCCACCCCCTACTGGAGCGCAGTGAAGACCGGCACCAGCAAGGACATGCGCGACAACTGGTGCATCGGCTATTCGACCCGTTTTACCGTCGGCGTCTGGGTGGGTAATTTCAACGGGCAGCCGATGTGGGACGTGTCGGGCGTCTCCGGGGCGGCGCCGGTGTGGCGCGACCTGATGGATTACCTGCACCGCGATGCGCCCGGCGCCCGGCGCGCGGCGCCGGCGGGTCTGGTAAGGCGCAAAGTGGCGTATGCGCCGGCCCATGAGCCGGCGCGCGAAGAATGGTTCTTGAGCGGAACCGAGACGGCGCTGGTCGAAGCCGTGCCGGCCGGCCAGCGCACGCCGAAGATCGTCTATCCGATCGACGGCAGCATCCTGGCGCGCGACCCGGACATTCCCGATGCGGTCGAACGGGTAGTGTTCCAGGCCCAGGGCGTGCACGGGCATCGCTGGCGGCTGGATGGCCAGGATGCCGGTGCGGCCTCGGCCCCGGTGGCCTGGCAGCCGGCGCTGGGCGGGCACTGGCTGGAGCTGGTGGACGCCGCCGGCAAGGCCGTGTCCACCAGCCGCTTCGAAGTACGCGGCAACTGACGCGCTTACGTCTGCGCTCAGGTCGGATCCTGTACCGGGATCTCCCGGTCGCCCAGCAGGATCTTGTCCGGCGTGATCGGCGTGCTGCGCAGCCGCTTGCCGGTGGCGTGGAAGATCGCATTGCTGATCGCCGCCGACACCCCGACGATGCCGATCTCGCCCACCCCCTTGGCGCCGAGCTGCTTGCTGACGATGCGGTCGTCTTCTTCCGCGAAGATCACCTCGATGTCGTGGATGTCGGCGTTGGTCGCCACATGGTATTCGGCGAAATTGTGATTCATGAAGCGGCCGAACCGGTGGTCGGTGAAGCTTTCTTCGTGCAGCGCCTGGCTGATGCCCCAGACCACCGCGCCGCTGACCTGGCTGGCGGCGGTCTTGGCATTGATGATGCGCCCGGCCGCCACTGCGCTGACAACCCGTGTCACCCGCACCATGCCCAGCTTCTCGTTGACGCGCACTTCGCAGAACACGGCCGAGTGCACGGCGCGGGTGAACTTGCGCTGCTTGAGCATCTGCGGCGTCATCAGGTATTTTTCTTCGACCCGGTCGATGCCGCTCGAGGCCAGCACCTCGCCCAGCCGCAGCGCCGTCTCGGGCCGGTTACGCAGCATCATGGTGCCGTCCTGGAACACGACGTCCTTCTGGCGCACGCCCTTCATGCGCGAATCCGGCATGTCCTGCGCCAGCTTGAACAGCCGCTTCTGCAGCTTCTCGCAAGCGCCGTGCACGCCGCCGCCGACCGTGGTGACGTGCGATGAGCCGCCTTCGATCGGCGCCATCGGCAGGGTCGAGTCGCCAAGCTGAAAGGTCACCTGCTCGAGCGGCATGCCCATGGCCTCGGCCGCGATCATCGCCATCACGGTATAGGTGCCGGTGCCGATGTCGGTCGCCGCGCTGCTCACCACCAGGCGGCCGTCGGCATGCAGCACCGCGCTGACGCGCGCCACCATCACCAGCGAGTCCCAGATCCCGGTCGCCATACCCCATCCCACCAGCTCGTCGCCATCGCGCATCGAGCGCGGCTCGATCGGTCGATCGGCCCAGCCGAAGCGCTGCGCGCCCTTGTCATAGCACTGGCTCAGCTCCTTGGTGGAATAGGGCTTGTCGTCGAGAGGATTACGCTCGGCATAATTGATGCGCCGGAGTTCCAGCGGATCGATCTTGAGCTTGTAGGCCAGTTCGTCCATCGCCACTTCGAGCGCATGCACGCCGTGGGCGGCGCCGGGCGCGCGCATGTCGATCGGCGAATGGCGGTCGTGGGCCACGACCTTGTAGCCCAGCTTGATGTTGTCGCAGGCGTACAGCTGGCCCGACCAGTTCACCACCACCTCGACATAATCCTCGAGGCGCGAGGTTTCGTGGATCGCGTCATGGGTAATGGCCTGCAGCTTGCCGTCCGGGTTGGCCGCCAGCCGCACTTTCTGCCAGGTCTCGGGGCGGTGGCCAAAGCTGAACATCTGCTGGCGCGTGAGCACCACCCGCACCGAGCACTTGAGCTGCAGCGCGGCCATCACGGCCAGGGTCAGCTGGTATTGCGGGCGCAAGCCCGAGCCGAAGGCGCCGCCCACATAGGGGTTGCGCACGGTGACCTTGTTCTTCGAAAGACCGAAGGCGCGCGAGACATACCAGCGGTTGTTCTGCGAGCTCTGGGTCTTGTCGTAGATGGTCATGTGGCCATCGTCGGCGCGGATCACGGTGGTGGCGAACATTTCCATCGGGTTGTGGTGCTCGACCCCATGGTAAAACTGCGACTCGACCTTGACCGGCGCGGCCTCGAATGCCTTGTCGGCGTCGCCGGTCGAACTAGGGGGCGTGAAGCCGGCCTTCATCGGCCGCGGCTCGTAGGCCTGGTCAAGGGTCGCCAGCAGGTCGGTCTCGTGCTTGTCTTCTTCGTAGCTCACCTTCACCAGCTGCGCGGCATGGCGCGCCGCCTCGAAGCTGCTGGCGACGACCAGGGCGACTGGCTGGCCGCTGTAGAAGATCTTGTCGCTCGCCAGGGGCCGGAAAGGCGAGCCGCCAGGGGCGGTCATGTCCTTGAAGGCGATGTCGTAGGCGCGGATCTTCGGCCGGTTCAGGTGGGTGATCACGGCAACCACGCCGTGCGCCGTGAGCGCGTCCACGGTTTCGATGCCGGTGATGCGGCCCTTGGCGATGGTGCCGCTCACCACGACGCCATACACCAGGTTGGGCGCGGATTCTTCGGCGGCGTACTTGGCGGCGCCGGTAACCTTGGCGCGGCCGTCGACGCGCGAGACCGCCATGCCGCTGTGCACCCGGCCCGTGCCTTCGGGGGCGACCGGCGTGCGCAGTTCTGGAATCAGGTCGGTCATCGTTGCTCTCCTGTAGCGAATTCTGTGCCGCGGGCGGCAGTGGTCAAGGCTTGCACGATGGTGTTGCGCGCCAAAGTGAGCTTGAAGTCGTTCTGGCCATAGCCGCGCGCGCCGCGCAGGATGATGTCGGCAGCCGCGCCGTAGGCCTCCTCGCCGGCCTGTTTGCCGCTAAGGGCCGCTTCGGCTTCTTCCACGCGCCAGGGTTTGTGGGCGACGCCGCCCAGCGCAATGCGGGCCGCGCGGATGGTACCGTCGTCGAGGTCGAGGGCGGCCGCCACCGACACCAGCGCGAACGCATACGACAGGCGGTCGCGCACCTTGATATAGGCCGAGTGCTTCACGAAGCGGCTGGCGTCGGGCAGGGCGATATGGGTGATCAGCTCACCTGGCTCGAGGGTGTTGTCGATCTCCGGCCGGTCGCCCGGCAGGCGGTGGAAGTCGGCGAAGGGGATCTCTCGCTGGCCCTTGCTTGACTTCACATGCACGACGGCGTCGAGCGCGCGCAGTGCCACGCACATGTCGGACGGGTGGTTCGCGATGCATTCCTCGCTGGTGCCGAGGATGGCCAGCTGGCGGTTGAGTCCCTCTTTCGCGGGACAGCCGCTGCCGGGCTCGCGCTTGTTGCAGGGCGTGCCGACGTCATAAAAGTAATGGCAGCGGGTGCGTTGCAGCAGGTTGCCGCCATTGGTGGCCATGTTGCGCAGCTGGGGCGAGGCGCCGGCCAGGATCGCGGCGCTAAGCAGCGGGTAGCGGCTACGCACCAGCGCGTGGTAGGCCGTGTCGGCATTGCGCGCCAGGGCGCCGAGGCGCAGGCCGCCGCCGGCTTCTTCGATCTGGTCGAGGCCAAGGGCGTTGATGTCGACCAGCTGGTTCGGTAGGCTGACGCCGGCAGGCGGAACGCCTGCCTTCATGAGGTCGAGCAGGTTGGTGCCGCCGGCGATCGGGCGCGCGCCCGCCGCCAGTTGCGCCAGCGCGCCCTCGATGTCGCCGGCCTGGGTAAAGGTGAACGGGTTCATGCGAGCACCGGACCGGTGGTGAACGGCGTCTTCTTTCCGTCTTCGCCGCCTTCGGCGGGCTTGCCATCGATCCCCATCACCTGCATCACGGCTTCCCGGATCTGCGGGTAGGCGCCGCAGCGGCACAGGTTGCCGCTCATGAGTTCGCGTACGTCGTCGCCGGTCCTGGCCTGGCCTTCCGCGATCAGGCCGGCCGCGGAGCACAGCTGGCCGGGCGTACAGTAACCGCACTGGAAGGCGTCGCAATCGATGAAGGCCTGCTGCAGCGGATGCAGCCCGTCGCCGTCGGCCAGGCCCTCGACGGTTGTCACCTCGTGGCCGTTCTGCATGACGGCCAGGGTGAGGCAGGAGTTGACGCGTTTACCGTCCAGCAGCACGGTGCAGGCCCCGCACTGGCCGTGGTCGCAGCCCTTCTTGGTGCCGGTCAGTCCGGCGCGTTCGCGCAGCAGGTCGAGCAGCGTCACCCAGGCCTGGACCTCGAACTGCCGGTCCTGTCCGTTAATGCGCAGCCGGATCGGGTATTCCTGGTGAAGGTCCATGGCCGTCCTTTCTTAAGCGAAGCTTCGAGCTTAACCCTGGGACGGGCGGACTTCGGTTAGTTCACACACGTACAAACTGCATCCGGCCCGCATTCGGCGATCAATCGAGGGTCAGGGTCCTGGCCTGCGGGTCGGTCATGCGCAGCATCCGCACCACCGCGTCGGTACTGACGGTGTCGATCTGGCCGGCCATGCGCCGGCCGAAGGGGTGATCGTCGAAGGCCACGTTGGCGCGGAACAGGCGCGCGCCCAGGCGCACCGCCGCCGGGATCTCGATGGTCGGCGGCTGGTAGTGGATGGCGCGCAGCCAGGCCTGGGCTTCCGTCCGGGTCTCGACCTGGCCGGCAGGGGCTGCCGCCGCGGCGAGCGTTTCCAGCACCCAGCCATTCGAATTCTGGTAGCGGGTCGAGAACACATAGGCCAGCATGTTGTACTTCGGCTCGTGTAGCCGCAGCGGCGTACGGGTAGCGAAGAGGGCGGCCAGCCTCTCCTGCAGCGCGGCACCCGGGATCAGCAGCTGCGCCTCGTGCCGGTGCAAATCCGTCAGGAAGAAGTTGCCCATGCCCTCGTTGTACAAGACCGAGGCCGCGGTGCCGCAGTCGTTCAGCGCATGCACGACGGTCCAGCGGCCGGCCGGGTGGTCGCGTACCGCGATGCCCATGTGCGAATAGCGCAGGCGGTAGCGCGACAGGTCCTGGCCGGCACGCGACACCAGCGCCACCCGTGCTCCGCTGGCGTCCAGCGCCGCCACGGTGCGCTGGGCCAGGTCCATCGACAGGATCACGTCGTGCGGGCCGGGCGGCTTCGCTTCGCAGGCCTGGCCGGCCCGTGCCGGAAGGACGACCGCCAGCAGCACCGTCAATACCAGGCGTTTCATCACATCGCCTGGCCGTGGTGCAGCAAGGCCTTGCCGGCCTCGTTCGGCAGGAAGGCGATCGCCTTGCCGGCCATGACCAGCACGTAGCCGGTCGATGCCGCGGCCACTTCCAGCGTGGCGCCGGCGGCCAGCGAGAGACCGCCCGCGGCCCGGCTGGACAGGCGCACGGTGGCGCGGCTGCCGTCGGCTACGTTCTCCAGCACGATGTCCACGCCTTCGGCCACCGTCTGCACGCTGGCAACGACCACGCTGCCGCCGGCGGCCAGGGTAGTCACCGAACCGCCGACCACGGTGGCCGACAGCTTGGCACTGGCCTGGGACGGTGCCGACTGGCCCGCCGCCTGTGCCGCGGTGCAAGCCAGGCCGAGCAGGGTGGCAAGGAAGAGGCGCTGTGTGATGAACTTCAAGCTGAACTTCATGATGGGCTCCGTGGTTGGCGTGTGGGCATGATCCTGCCCGTGCGCGATCAAATCAAGGGAACCCGGCGAAGTAGCATGCTGCTGGCGGCCCGGTATCGCGGGACGATACCGCCACGCGCCGCCTGCCTTATGCTGCGCTTGCCAAGGGCCCGGCCGGCACGGACGCCGGCTGGGCGAGCGATTCCACCCGGTCGCGTCCATTGCGCTTGGCCGCGTACATCAGCTTGTCTGCAGCGTGGATCAGCCCTTCCAGTACGCCGGCGCTGTGTGGCCCCGGCCCGAGCGTGGCCACGCCGAAGCTGGCGGTGGCATGGACAGGCTGGTCGCCAGCCGCGACCAGGGCCGGCGTCGCGGCGAAGCGGGTACGCAGCCATTCGGCCTGGTGCACGCCCGCATCGCGGCCAGTGCCGGGCAGCACCAGCAGGAATTCCTCGCCGCCGTAGCGCACCACACTGTCGATGCCGTCGCGCGCGACCGACTGCAGCAGGCCGGCGAAGCTGGTAATCACGGCGTCGCCGCCGGCGTGGCCGTGGGTGTCGTTGACCTGCTTGAACCGGTCGATGTCGCACAGGATCACGGTCAGCGGCTCGCCCGCCTGCAGCGGCGATGCCGCGCCCATCAGCTGTTCATGCAGGTAGCGGCGGTTGAAGCAGCCGGTCAGGTGGTCGCGCTCGGCTGCGTGCTGGAGCACCACCCTGGCGCGGAACTCCTCGCGCGCCACGTGGCCGTAGCGCCGCGCAGCCAGCGCGCCGAAAGTGTTGACCAGGGCCAGCAGCATGCCGAGGGTCAGCATGTCGGCGAAGCCGAGCGCTCCGAACAGCATGGTCAGGACCAGGAAGGTCCCGGTCGCGGCGCTCGCCAGGCCGAGCGCCCAGGCGAGCCGGTTCGGGATGTACAGGTAGATCACCAGCAGCATGATGGCGAGCGACATGGCATGCCAGTGGAATTCGCCGGGCCGGTGCACGGCAATCACCATGAAGCAGGCCAGTGCGACGGCTTCGGCCAGGCTGGCCGCCAGCCGCGTGGCGCCGGTCGACAGGGGCCGCTTCAGTGCCAGCCAGGCGCAGCTGCCGGCCGTGATGGCCACCACCAGTCGGGCGCCCAGCAGCAGCGCGGTATCGGGAACGAGGCCGAGCGCCGCCACGTCGGTGGCGAAGAAGCACAGGAAGAACAGGGTGCAGAACAGCAGGGTGAAGGCCAGCTGGGCGCGGGTGCGCGGCTGCTGGTGCTCGAGGTAGGTGTCTTCGGTACGGCGATCGGCGAACTCGCCTAAGAGCGGGTCGATTGCCAGTGCGTCTGGGCGGATAGGGCGGGCCACGTTTTGTCTGTCCAAGGTACGAAGGGCGTCACAGGCCCGGGTGGCCTTGCGCACGAACGGCATTGTGTCACTCGGCGCCGCGTTAAAATCTCACGCAATGTAACCGAGAGGCAACAACGCACTCCGGAAGAGCATTGGATGCTAAGACCGCCACTATCCTGCGACCGCTACAGGAATTATAACGGTATTTCGTTGCAGGTTGGCAATCAATTGTGGCCGGAAAGGCACAACAGATGAATTCAGCTGCCGCGGAAGACGATCGTTTTATTCCCGTGTACGAAAACACGCCGTTCGATGTGGAACTTGACTGCAGCCGCCAGCGCCATGCATTCGTTGTCGCGGCCCACCCGCACCAGCTGTTCGGGCTTGAAGTTATGGTCGACCCGGGTCAGCACCTGCTCGATGATCGGGCCTTCGTCGAGGTCGGGCGTGACGTAGTGCGCGGTCGCGCCGATCAGCTTGACGCCGCGGTCGAAGGCCTGGTGGTAAGGCTTGGCGCCCTTGAAGCCGGGCAGGAAGGAGTGGTGGATGTTGATGCAGCGGCCTGCCAGGCGGCTCGCCAGTTCGTCCGACAGGATCTGCATGTAGCGCGCCAGGATCACCAGCTCGGCGCCGGTCTCCTCGACCACTTCCAGCAGCCGGGCTTCCTGCAGCGCCTTGTTGTCCTTGGTGACCGGCAGGAAGATGAAGCGGATGCCTTCGCGCTCGACCATCGGCCGCAGGTCGAGGTGGTTCGACACTACGGCCGTCACGGACATATTCAGCTCGCCGTTGCGGCGGCGGTAGAGCAGGTCGTCGAGGCAGTGGTCGTCCTTCGAGACCATGATCACGGTCTTGACCGGGTCGGCCGGGTCGTGGATCTTCCAGCCCATCTGCAGGCGGCCGGCTGCCAGGGCCGCGAACTGGCTGCGGATCTCGTCGATGGCGGGGGAATCGGCCTGGCGACGGAACACCGCGCGCATGAAGAAGCGTTCGGTGGAGTCGTCGTCGAACTGCTCCAGCGCGCAGATATAGCAGTCGCGCTCGGCCAGGAAGGTGGCGACGGCGGCCACGATGCCGATGCCGGCGCGGCAGCTGGCATTCAGGATGTATTCGATCGGGGCGTGCGGCGGCTTGGCGTTCTCGTTCGGGGTCATGCGGTCGTCCTGTCGATGGCAAGGTCAATGGACGCCTGCGCTATTGACGGAGGCGCGCAGGCAGGGCAGCGGGTGACTGCATGCCGGGGGGCGCCGCCGTGCAAGCCTTGTGGACGAAGCAGACGTTGTTAGCTAAATAGCATGGGGGATGAGGCCGCCGGCGTCAAGATCTATACGATTCGCCGCTGCGCTGTCATGTGCGAGGGTGTATTCCACCTCGGTCGCGCTGAGCAGCCTGGCGTGCCAGCCTTGCCGCGCATAGAAACGGTCCGCGCGGGTGCCGGCGCTGGTGGTCAGGGTCACCGAGCGGTGGCCCAGCGCGAACAGCCAGCCGGTGGCGAGGGCCAGCAGGCGCTTCGCCAGGCCATGGCCCTCGTATCCCGGGCTGACGAACAGGGCCCAGATCGAGCCCTGGTGGCGGTCCGCATACGAGAACGCCACCACCGCGCCGTCGATCTCGGCCACCCACCCCCGCCCCGCGGCCTCGAGGTAGTCCTCGTACATGGCCAGCGTGACGCGGCTGGGGTCGCGCAGGACGTTCTCGGTGACGGACAGTCGGATGGCCGACATGGCGGGGATATCCGCGCGCGTCGCTTGCCGGAAGAGTGCAGTGTGCATGTCGCTCATGTCGCCAGGGTGCCGGGTGGCGGGTGCGATGGAAGCGCGCACTCCAGCATCCCGCAGGGGATCCAAACTGCGCGCATTGTCACGCGCGGCGCTGCATCAGGTAGAACGCCACGGCGAACGCGGTCTCGATGGCCGAGCCGGCGAAGGCGCCCGCCGCCATCGACGCGAGGTTCGCCCCCAGCAGCAAACCTGCCCCAGCCAGCGTGGCGCCACAGAGCCAGTACACGCGCATTCCGTAGACCGACGCGAACGTGAGGTAGCGTCCGCCGATGACCAACAGCATCGCTGGGAAAAACAGTTCGCTGCGCCACAGCGAGATGCCATAGGCCAGCGCGATGCCGAGCACCATCCAGACTGTCCCTTCGAGGGCCAGGGTGCCGAGCGGGTTGCCCCTGGCATGGACGCCCGGCCGCCCCATGGCTTTGGCGAGCAGCATGCTCACCGGATGGATCATCATTCCGCCCACGAGCAGCGTGAGCACCGCCCGGGAAGGGGCGCCATCCAGGGCCACGAGGCCTGCCGCCAGCCACGCCAGGGCCGATGCGAACACACCGGCTGCGCCGCCGAGGTAAGCGTGGCGCATGTCGGCCTGGGCATCGGCGACGGTCCATCCAGCTTGCGCCTTGGCTGGCTGCGCCATCATGCCAGGTACCCCAGCAGGATGCCCATCGCCGCCAGCAAGGCGCCGGTGACGACGCCGGCAACCAGCGCTGCGATCGTGAGCCGCTGCAGCTTGCGGGGGTCGATGGGTGAAGTCTTGGGCATGGAATTTCCGTTGTGGGTTAATGAAAGCGGTCGCTGGAATCTTAGTCGCGGAACAGGTGGGTGAACGTACGGCTCACGGGCAGCTTCTCGCTGCAGCCGCGCAGCAGCACCTGCATGCGTTCGGCGTCGAGCTTTTCTACAGCGGCGATGGCGCCGACGTTGACCAGGGTGCCGCGATGGATCTGCCAGAAGCGGTCGCGGTCCAGCCCACCAAGCAGGTCTTTCAGCGGCACCCGCACCAGTGCTTCGGAGTCAAGCAGCACCACCCGCGTGTACTTGGTGTCCGACTGGAAGAACAGCACCTCGTCGACGTCGATCAGGCGGATCTGCCGTCCGACGGTCGCCTTGATCCACTTCATTTTCTCGGGCTGGGCGCCGGGCAGGGCGGTCTTCAAATGGCGCAGCAGGTCACCCAGGTCGGCCGGCGGTTTGCTCAGCTTGGCGCGGATGCGGCTGACTGCCCGCTCCATGCGGTCGGCCTGCACCGGCTTGAGCAGGTAATCGACCGCACCGGCATCGAAGGCGTCGACGGCGTACTGGTCGTAGGCCGTCACGAACACCACGTGGGCGTTGTCGCCGATGCGTTCGGCCACTTCCAGCCCGGACAGGCCCGGCATGCGGATGTCGAGGAAAACCACCTCTGGTTCGTGTTCCAGGAAACCATCCCAGGCATCGTTGCCGTTCTCGGCCTGCATCACCAGCTGGGCCTCGGGCCAGGTGCTGGCGAGCATGCCTACCAGGCGCTCGCGCATCAGGGGTTCGTCTTCGGCGATCAGGACGCGGGTCATGCGGGTTCCTTCACGGTGGCAGGGATCCTCAGCTCCGCCACCACTCCCGGATCCGCGTCGCGCAGCATCAGGGCGGCGGCGCCGCCATAGGCCAGCTGCAGGCGGCTGCGCACGTTGTCCAGGCCCGCACCACTGCCTGCAGTAGCGCCCATGCCGACCCCGCTGTCGTGGACCCGGAGCGTGACGCAGCCGGCGCCACCTTCGGCAAGGACGCGGATCTCGCCGCCGCGCAGCGAAGGCTCGATGCCGTGCTTGATCGCGTTCTCGACCAGAGTCAGCACGATCATGCTGGGTACCTCCACCCCGGCCAGCGCGGCGGGCAGCGACACCTCGAAGCATAGCCGGGCTCCCATGCGGGCCTGCATCACCCGCAGGTAGGACTCGGTCGTGGCGAATTCCTTGGACAGCGGGACCTGCTCGCAGCGCATGTCGCTGAAGCTGGCACGCAGGAAGGCAATCAGGTCGGCGGTCAGGGCTGCGGCGCGCGGGGCGCCGTCCGCGGCCAGCTGCTGCACCGCGCCGAGCGTGTTGAACAGGAAGTGCGGCTCGATCTGGGCGCGCAGCATGCGCAGCTGCGATTCGCTCAGCTCGCGTGCCAGCCGTTCGCGCTCGGCGTCGCGCTGAAGCTGGGTGGTGACCAGCTCGTTCTGGCGGCGGCGCAAGGCCCCGAGGACCACCATCGGCAGGCTGACCAGCAGTGCGCCAAGGATGCTGCCTGCGACGACCTTCGTCAGGCGCGGGCCGATGTCGGCCATGGGAGGGGCGCCGGTGAGCCGCAGCACGCCATACGCGAGCGCGGCGCCGGCCAGTGCGCCGATAAACATCCGGAGTGCGCGCTGGCCCCGGCCCTGCGTCCTGCCGCGCGAATCGAACCAGACCCCGATGGCGCCGACCACCAACGAGATGCCGAACAGGTTGGCGATCGCCACGTTCGACAGCAGGTTGCCCTTCCCCGTGCCAAGGTGCAGCAAGACTCCCATGAAGGTGAACAGGGCTGCCAGCTTCGCCATGGCCAGCCAGCCGCGCCTGCCCTGGTAGGCGACGCAAAAGTCGCGCAACTGCAGGCGCTCGGCCGGCGTCATGGCAGCCAGGTGCCGGGCGAAGTAGCGGCGGTAGACGGACTCCGACTCGACCGCGGGCCCGGGGCCTTCCAGGGCCGCGATCTGCCACCGCTCCAGGTCTGCGTACCAGTCGATCAGTTTGCGTAACATGTGTCCTCCAAGCTCGTTAATATAAATCAACATGGACAGTGTAGGAAATCTGGCGTGGGGGCGGAAGCGAAAGGCGACGAACGAAGGGCGCAGGGCGACGAACGACGGGCAGGGCAGGAAGCCGTGCTACCATGCGGCCCCCTGGAGTAGCCCATGATGCCGCACGCCCTTGCCCCGATTATTCGCCCGATGCGGCGCGCCGACCTCGACGCCGTCGTGCAGGTGCAGGCGGCCTGCTATCCGCCGTCGATGCAGGAAGCGGCGCCCGTCATGCTGGCGCGGCTGGAGGCGGCTGGCGACACCTGCGTGGTGGCGCAAGACCATGCGGGCGTGTGCGGCTACCTGTTCGCCTATCCGGGCCGGCCTGGCGCCGTCACGCCGCTGGGCGCGTGCTTCGACATCCTGGCGGGGGCGGACATGCTCTACCTGCACGACCTGGCGGTGGCGCCGCGCCTGCATGGACGCGGCGTTGCGGGCGCCCTGGTGGCGCACCTGCTGGCCTTGGCGAGCGCGCAAGGGTTCGCGTCCTCCGCGCTGGTCTCGGTGCAGGACTCCGCAGGCTTCTGGACTGCGCGGGGGTATCGGGCCGCTTTCCTTGATTGTCCGGCCGCGCGCGCCGCCCTCGACACCTATCCGGGCAGCGCGCAGTACATGAAGCGCGCGCTTACTGGACCCGGCGCACCTTTGCCGAGCTGTTAGATCCATCCACCTTCAGGAACAGAGTCCCGAACATGTTACGTTCGACCGTCACTTTTGCATTGCGGGTACGCGGGAGGGTGGCTTCGCTACCGTCGGTGATGCGCCAGACCTGGCCATTGGCGAGGCGGATCTGCGAATTCGGACCCCAACCCTCGAAGTCGCCCACCACGGTGCTCGTCACCGACGCCGGTTCGGCTTCGCGCTGCCTGACGGCTTCCATGCCGAAGTCGGCTTCCCTGTTGCGCGCGGGTGCGGCGGCAACGGCGGCTGCTGCCGCGGGGGCCGCGCGGGCGGCGTTGAGTTGGATGCCGTCGTAGCAGGCCAGGCGTGCGCCGGTGTCTGTCAGCGCGCGGCACTTCCGAATGGCGTCATCGTCCGCCAGCGCGACGCCGGACAGCAAGAGGAGGGAGAGGGGCAGTGCTTTCATCGTCGTCCTTGGGTCAGTGGTTGCACAACCGTTCGATTATATCGGGCCGCTTGGCGCCTGCGTGAAAGCTGCCGCGCCATAAAAAAGGCGCTGTCACCGCCAGATGTATAAATTGTAGTAACCGACTTCGGGTTTTGCGCTGCGCAGGGCGATCCTGGTGTGGACGCACTGCCTCGCCAGACAGGCTGCTCGGGGCCACCCGGCATCTTCCACATCGAACGAGCACAGCGCCCCAAAAAAAACGGCGGGACCGAAGTCCCGCCGAAAAGGGGAGAACAATGAAGCGGTGCTTCTACGTCAGAAGCGGTAGGTCAGCGACGCCTCCACCGCGCGGCCAAACAGCGGACGTGCGTTGATCGGGCCACTTGCGTTGCCGCCGGTGAGGCGCGAGTTACCTTCGGTCAGGCCCACTTCGTTGGTGACGTTGGTGGCGGACACGCGCAGTTCGAGCTTGTCCGACAGTTCGGCCAGCACGCCCAGGTCGAGGGTTTCATACGCAGGCAGGAACTGCTGGTTGGCCTGGTCGGCCCAGCGGCTGCCGATGCGCGAGTAGGTGCCGTACACGCGCACTGCCTGCTCGCCCAGCGGCAGGCGGTAGCTCGGCGAGAAGCGGTACTGGAACTTCGGCTGGCGCTGCACGGTATTGCCGGCGATCGAAGGGTTGTCCTTGTACTCGGAATCCTGCCAGTTGCCGGTCAGTTGCAGCTGCAGGCCGGTAATCGGGCGCAGGGCCAGTTCGAACTCGACGCCTTTGCCTTCCGAGCCGCTCACCGAATACAGCACGCCGGTGGTGGTGATCTGCTGGAACGAGATGCCGGTGAAGTCGGTGAAGAAGGCGTTCACGTAGGCGCTGTACAGCGGCGTCGCGGTCTTGAAGCCCACTTCGAACTGCTTGACCTTCGGGGTCGGCACGCGCGAGCGGTCGTCCAGCACGGCCTGGCTGCCGGCGTTGCGCATGTCGTCGAAGTAGATGAAGGTGTGGCCCTGGTTGGCGCGCACGAACACGCTCGAATCCTTGGTCAGCTTGTACAGGCCGCCCAGCGTGAACGAGTTCACCGAGTCTTCGCGTTCCAGGCTGGTGAAGCTGCCGGTCGGCGCCGAGGTTCCGTTGTTGTAGACGGTCAGCGGGTTGTTGTCCGGGTCGACCGAGCCAAGATTGGAGACCGAGGCGTTCAGGCGCTGCTTTTCGCGGCGCACGCCGGCATCGAGCTTGATGCGGTCGTTGATGCGCCATTCGTCGGCCAGGTACAGGGCGGTGTTGTCGCCGTCGTAGGACGCGACCGGCGCGTAGAAGATGTTGCCGTCCTTGCCGTTGTTGGCGACCACGACGCCGTTATCCAGGCGCACGTTGATCAGGCTCGCCTGCGGGGTGGCGCTCATCAGATGGCTGTTACCCAGGAACCAGACGTCCTTCGACGAGTAGTTGGCCACGTAGGCGCCGCCGGTCACGGTGTGCGCGCCGATGTCGCGGCTGACGCGGAATTCGTCGGTGAAGGATTGCAGTTTCTTCTCGACCGCCCACAAGCCGGCCTGCACCACTTGCTGGTTCGGGCTGACGGCGCCGCCCTTCACATAGGTCATGACGCCGGTGGTGGCGCGCACGCCGCCGGCCGCGGCCAGCGTGGCGGCATTGCCGTTGTTCGACGCGATCGCGGCCCGCAGGTAGTCCGCGGCGCTCAGCGGGTTGTTACCGGTGAACATGGCGATCGTGTTCAGGTCGCCCTTGAAGTAGTTCAGCTTGTTCGAGACCTGCCAGCCGTTGAGGTTCTGCTGGAAGTCCATGCCGAGCAGGGTCGATTTCAGGCCGCGGCCGTCGCCCAGGTCGTAGTTCAGGGTGCGGCCAGGCGCGGCTTCGACCGTGAAGTTGCGCATCTCGTTGCTCATCAGGGTGCCGGTGAGCGGATCGAAGCCCGGGAAGGCGCTGATCGTGCGGCCTTCGTTCGACGAAATCAGCGGCACGCCGGTGTAGAAGGCATTCTTGTCATTGGTGCCGCGGGCGTAGAAGGTCAGTTCGCCCCCGTCCAGCTTGCGGGTGAGCGATGCCGACAGCTGGCCGCCGTCGTCGGCCGGGAAGCCCGACTTGCGCACGCCATCGGTCACGCGGTAGAAGCCGCCGATCATGCCGTACCAGCCTTCGGCGATCTTGCCGCTGTAGACGCCGTCGACGCGGCGCAGGTTGCCGGTGCCGGCGGTGAAGCGCAGGCTGCCTTCCGGCGTGTCGGTGCCTTTCTTCAGGATGAAATTCATCGTGGCGCCAGGCTGGCCGACCGAATAAATGGTGCTCGGGCCGCCGCGCAGCACTTCGACGCGCTCGATGGTGTCATCCAGGCGGAACGAGGACGAGCCTTCGAAGAAGGACAGCACCGGCACCGGATAGATCGGATTGCCGTTCACCTGCACCGAGACGAAAGGCGAATCGCTGCCCGACGGGAAGCCGCGCACCTGGATGTTCGCGCCGGACTGGCCGCCGGTCGGTTCGGCATAGGCGCCCGGCACCAGCTTCATGATGTCGGCGGTGCTGCTTGGCGCGGCCATCTTGAGCTGTTCTTCGGTGGCGGTGGTGATGCTGAAGGCGGCGTCGATCTTGCGGGTACCGCTGGCGGAAGCAGTGCCGGTGACCACGACCTGCTGGATCTCCTGCTGGACTGCGGTTGGGGTCGACGGGGCGGCACTGGCTTCCTGCGCGGCGGCCTGGCAGTGGATGGACAGGGCCAGGACGGCGAGGGCGATGGCGGACAGCTGCGGGAACTGCTTGGACTGGTTCATGTGAGTAGGCTCTCGTTGTTGTGGAATGCGGCTACTTGCGGGGCGTCTCCTCCCCGGCTGTCTTACAGAAAATGTTCAGTAAGAAAAGTGCTGTCATTGAATCATCGTATGTTATCGATGTCAATGATATTGTTATCGATGTCATTTGCTATCGACAGGGCATATAAACCTGTCATAATGCTTACTGTTCAGCGGCAACTAATCATTCGCAAGCATTTAGTCCCTAGTCAGATGGCACAAGCAAAACACGGCAAGACGCCCGGCGACCCGGGACCGACGATGGAAGACCTGGCGAAGCTCGCGGGCGTCTCGACCATCACGGTCTCGCGCGCGCTGCGCGACAGCCCGCTGGTGACCGAAAAGACCCGCGAGAAGATCCGCCAGCTGGCATCCGAGCAGGGCTATCGCCTGAACATCAGCGCGCGTAACCTGCGCATGCGCCGTTCGTATTCGGTGGCGGTGGTGGTCGAGATGACGCCGGTAAAGGGGCGCCCGATGTCGGACCCGTATCCGCTCGAGCTGCTGGGCGGGATCACGCAAGAACTGACCACGGCCGGCTACAGCGTGGTGCTCACCTCGAAGCAGCTGCTGGACACTGCACCGGTGCAGGGCGCCGACGGCTTGATCTTGCTGGGGCAGGGCTCGCACGGCGAAGCGGTCAAGGCGCTGCAGCAAACCAACCTGCCCCTGGTGGTCTGGGGCGCGCCGCAGGCCGGCAGCGACTATGTCGTGGTCGGGAGTAACAACCGGAAGGGCGGCGCCAGCGCGGCCGAGCGTTTCCTCGAGCAGGGCCGGCGCAAACTCATCTTCCTGGGCGACGTCGACCACGCCGAGGTGCAGGAACGCTGCGCCGGTTTCATCGATGCGCTGGCGGGACGGGCCACCGTCCACATCCTGCGCCCGAAGGCATTTACTTTCGAAGCCGGATTCGAATGCGTCTCGACCTTGTTGAAGAAGAAACCCGGCCTGGCCTGCGACGGCCTGTTCGCGGCCAGCGATTTGCTCGCCATGGGCGCCATTCGCGCCTTGACCGAAGCGAGCCTGCGGGTGCCGGACGATATCTCGGTCATCGGCTACGATGACACGCCCGGTGCGGCGAGTTTTGTTCCTCCCCTGACCAGCGTGCACCAGTACCTGCGCGACGGCGGCGTGCTGCTCGCGAAGAAAATGCTGGGCATGATCGAGGGCCAGCAAGTGCAATCCGAAATGCTGCCGACGACGCTGATCGTCCGGCATACCTGACTATCTAGACCAACCCTGTTACAGCGAACGCCGCTGCCCGTGCATGCGGCCGAGACAAGGAAACTGAAGTGGACAATGTTATCGATAACATCGGGGTAAACTCGCTAAGGGCCGATCCTTGGTGCATTCGCGAGACTGGGATTGATCCGGCGCGGGCCTTCCACCACGAGACGCTGTTCGCGCTCGGGAATGGCTATATCGGGATGCGCGGCACCCACGAGGACATGAGTGGAGAGCCGGGCAGCACGCTGGAAGGGACTTACCTGAACGGTTTCCACGAGACCGAAGCGATCCACTATCCGGAGAACGCCTACGGGCTGGCCCGTATCAACGAGTTCATGCTGAACGTGCCGAATGCGAAATGCATGGCCGTCAGCGTGGACGGCCAGCGCGTCGGCCTGGAGTCGGCCCGCATCGTCTCGTACGAACGCAGCCTGGACTTCCGCCAGGGCGTGCTCGTGCGCACGGTGGAGTGGGAGCTCGACGGCGGCAAGCGCGTGCGCATCGAGAGCCGACGCCTGGTGTGCTTTGGCCGCAAGCACGTGGCCGCGATCGAATACCGCGTCACGGCGCTGAACTTCGGCGCCGCGCTGCGCATCGAGGCGAGCATCGACAGCGCGGTCACCAACATGCAGGCCGGCGACGACCCGCGGGTCGGCTCGGCGATCACCGGTCCGGCCCTGCTCGACGACGGCCGCGAGACCACCGGCCGTGGTGTGATCGTCACCCAGCGCACCCGCAACAGCGGCTTCCTGCTGGGGACCGGGATCGCCTGCGCCGCATCTGGCGTCGCCGCCATCACGGCATCGGACTGCGCCGATGGCCGCGCCTTCGAGGCCACGCTGGCCCAGGGCGAGACGCTCACCGTGCACAAATACATCGCCTACGTCAGCTCGCGTGACGTGGCGCGGGAGGAGGTCGCGCCACTCGTGCGCAGCGAACTTGATCGCGCAGTACAGGACGGCTTCGCCGCACTGGCTGCCGAACAGCAAGCCTACCTGGCCGACTTCTGGGCCCAGGCCGACGTCGAGATCGAGGGCGACGACGCGCTGCAGCAGGGCGTGCGCTTCAACCAGTACCACCTGCTGCAATCGGTCGGCCGTGACGGCAAGACCAATATCGCCGCCAAGGGGGTCACAGGCGAGGGCTATGAGGGCCACTATTTCTGGGATACCGAGATCTACGTGTTCCCGTTCTTCCTGTTCTCGAAGCCCGAGATCGCGCGCTCGCTGCTGCAATACCGCTACGCCGGCCTGCCGAAGGCGCGTGAGCGTGCGCGCCAGATGTCGCATACGCGCGGCGCGCTCTACCCGTGGCGCACCATCGCGGGCGAGGAATGCTCGGCCTATTATCCGGCCGGCACCGCCCAGTACCACATCAATGCCGACGTGGCCTATTCGATCCGCCTGTACCTGATGGCGACCGGCGACTTCGACTTCATCGCCGAATACGGCGCCGAGATCGTGCTGGAAACCGCGCGCATCTGGACCGGGATCGGCAGCTACGACCGCGAAGGGTGCTTCTGCATCAACGCCGTCACCGGTCCCGACGAATACACCGCGGTGGTGAACAACAACTACTACACCAATGCGATGGCCTGCATGCACATGGCCTTCGCAGCAAGCATCGCGGACCGCCTGCGCAGCGAGCGTCCGGAAGACTGGAAACGCGTGGCCGCCGCCATCGGGCTGGACGATGCCGAGATCGCGGCCTGGCGCGCGGCCTGCGCCGACATGCGCCTGCCGTACGACGAAGCGCTGGGCATCCACGAACAGGACGACAGCTTCCTGTCCAAGAAGCCCTGGGACTTCGCCAATACCCCGGCCGAGAACTACCCGCTGCTGCTGCATTACCACCCGCTGGTGATCTACCGCCACCAGGTCTGCAAGCAGGCCGACGTGGTGCTGGCGCTGCTGCTACTGTCGGATGAATTCCAGATCGACGACAAGCGCCGCGACTTCGATTTTTACGAAAAGGTGACGACCCACGATTCCTCGCTGTCATCCTGCATCTTCAGCATCATCGCGGCGGAAGTCGGCTATGCCGACAAGGCCTACCAGTATTTTCTCGAGACTGCGCGCCTGGACCTCGACAACACCCACGCCAATACCCAGTACGGCGTGCACACGGCAGCGATGGCCGGCACCTGGCTGGGTGTGGCCTACGGCTTCGCCGGCATGCGCCTGACGGGGGGCGGCCTGCGTTTCGCCCCGACCCTGCCGGCCAAATGGCAACGTTACGCCTTCCGCGTGCACGTGCATGGCGGGCTGCTCGAAGTGACGGTAGATGCCGGCGCTACCGGCTACCGACTGCTTAACGGCGAGGCACTGGCTTTCACTCATCACGGCGCACCGGTGGCGCTCTCGCAGGCAGAACCATTCAAGCGCATGGAGTCACAATGAATCGATACAAAGCAGTCATCTTCGACCTCGACGGCGTCATCACCGATACCGCCCACTATCATTACCTCGCCTGGAAGCGCCTGGCCGAATCCGAAGGGCTGCCTTTCGACGAAGCCTTCAACGAACACCTGAAGGGGGTCGACCGCATGGGCTCCCTCGAGCTGATCCTGGCCCAGGGCAGCCGCAGCTATTCGCAAGAAGAAAAGCTGGCGCTGGCCGATGCCAAGAACCGCCACTACGTGGAGCTGATCGCCACCATGACGCCAGCCGACGTGCTGCCCGGCGTGCTGGATGCCCTGGCCGAAGTGCGGGCTGCCGGCATGGGCATCGGCCTGGCCTCGGTCAGCAAGAACGCCTTCACGGTGCTGGACAAGCTGGGCATCCGCGACCGTTTCGACCAAGTGGTCGATGCGGCGCTGATCGCCAACAGCAAGCCGCACCCGGAGATCTTCCTGACTGCGGCGCGCCAGCTCGGGGTGGACCCGAAAGACTGCCTGGGCGTCGAAGACGCGGTGGCAGGCGTGGCCTCGATCAAGGATGCCGGCATGGTGGCGGTGGGCGTCGGCAGCCCAGAAGTACTGACCCGGGCCGACTACGTGATCCCGTCGATGGCCCGGTTCAGGCTTGGCGATTATTAACGTTTCGTAATTCATCCACGCAAAAATATAACTATTCAGGAGACAGCGTGAATAATAAAACCAGCCAGCGCCCGATACTGCTGGCGCTCTTCCTCATCTATTTCGTCTTCGCCATCCTGCTCAACAGCGTGGGCACGGTGATCCTGCAGGTCATCAACAACTACGGGGTCGACAAGGCCTCCGCCAGCATGCTGGAGGGCTTCAAGGACCTGCCGATCGCGATCGTCTCCTTCCTGGTCGCTTCGAGCATGTCGCGCCTGGGCTACAAGCGGGCGATGCTGGCCGCGCTCGCGATCGTGGCCTGCGCCACGCTGGCGATGCCGCTGATGCCGGCCTTTGCCACCGCCAAGCTGCTGTTCCTGTGCGTCGGCGTGGCCTTCGCGCTGGTGAAGGTTTCGGTGTATTCGACCGTGGGCCTGGTTGCGCAAGACCGCAAGCAGCATGCCGGCATCATGAACAGCCTGGAAGGCTTCTTCATGGTGGGCGTGCTGAGCGCCTACTGGATCTTCGGCGCCTTCATCGACTCGGATAACCCGGCATCGACGAGCTGGCTGAACGTCTACTGGTTCTTGTCTGCGCTGTGCGCGCTGACCTTCGTGCTGGTGCTGTTCACGCGTTTCGACGAAAGCGAAGCAGTACCCGCCGCCAGCCGCGGGCCGGTGGCGGACTTCCTCGACATGCTGCGCCTGTTCCTGCGCCCGCTGGTCTGTGTGTTCGTGATGACGGCCTTCCTCTACGTGCTGGTGGAACAGGCCGTCGGCACCTGGCTGCCGACCTTCAACAACGAGATCCTGAAACTGCCGGCGGCGATGAGCGTGCAGGTGACCAGCATCTTCGCCCTCTGCCTGGCAATCGGCCGCCTGTCGGCCGGCGTCATCATGCGCCGCCTGAACTGGTTCCCGGTGATGGTCTTTTGCGTGATCGCCATGGGCGCAACCGTGATGATGGCGCTGCCGCTCAGCCAGGGCATCGCCCACGACCCGAACGTCGGCTGGAGCACGGCGCCGCTGGCCGCCTTCGTGTTCCCGCTGATCGGGCTGTTCATGGCGCCGATCTACCCGGGCATCAATTCGGTGATGCTCAGCTCTTTGCCGAAGCACCAGCATGCGCCGATGACCGGGCTGCTGGTGATCTTCTCGGCGCTAGGCGGCACGACAGGGTCGATGGTGACTGGCTATGTGTTCGGGCGCTATGACGGGCAGTTCGCGTTCTACCTGACGCTGGTGCCGATCGGGCTGATGCTGGTGGGGCTGTTCTTTTTCCGGCAGCAGGTGGAGCGCAGTAATGCGTTGGCCAGTACCGAACGCCAGTCGGTCAGCGCCTGATCTGCCGCGCATCGTAGGGTGGGCAGGTTTCTTGCCCACGCGTTCAACAAGCGCTTGCGACACTGATGCGCGCTTCTGGCCTGCGAACGTAATTTGAACGCGCGGGCAGGGAACCTGCCCACCCTACGAGTCGACGACGGTGCCACTCCTGCCGGTACTCTCCACGCCAAACCGCCGGATAAACGCCGCACAATCCTGCGCCGCTAGCGGCCGCGAATAATAATACCCCTGGATCTGGTCGCAATCGGCCTTGCGCAGCGCCGCCACCTGGTCTGCCGTTTCCACGCCCTCCGCAATCACGCGCAACTGCAGCCGGTGCGACATCGCCACGATCGCCTGCACGATGGCATTCGACTCGGCGCTGTGCGCCATGTCCTGCACGAAGGACTTGTCGATCTTGAGCTTGTCGATCGGCAGGCGCTTGAGGTAGGTGAAGCTCGAATAGCCGGTACCGAAGTCGTCGATGCTCAGGCTCAGGCCCAGGTCTCCCAGGCCCTGCATCACCACGATGCTGCGCGCCGGGTCGGCCATCGACACGCTCTCGGTCAGTTCCAGTTCCAGCGATTCCGCCGCCATGCCGGTTTCTTCCAGCAGCCGCCGGATCGTGCCCAGCACATCGCTTTGCAGGAACTGGCGGGCCGACAGGTTGACGGCCATCGGCACCAGCGGCAATCCCTCCTCGCGCCAGGCCACCAGCTGTGTCACCGCCGTGCGCAGCACCCATTCGCCGATCGGCACGATCAGGCCGGTCTCTTCGGCGATAGGAATGAATTCGTCGGGCCCGATGGTGCCGAATTCCGGATGGCGCCAGCGCACCAGCGCCTCGAAGCCCGACAGCTGGCCTGAGCGCAGGTCCACCTGCGGCTGGTATTGCACGAACAGCTCGTCCTGGGCCAGCGCGCGGCGCAAATGGCTTTCCAGGGTCAGCCGGCGGCCCTGGTCGGTGCGCTGTTCAGGCGCGAAGGGCTGGATGCCGCCCCGGCCCTGGGCTTTCGCGTGGCGCATCGCGGTGACTGCATTGTTCAGCAGGGCGTCTGCATCGATGCCGTCGCGCGGCAGCAGCGCGGTGCCGATGCTCACCGTCAGCGCGATCTCGCCGCCGGGCGCAGGGATGGCGCGGTTGGCGGTCTCCATCAGCCGCTCCAGCGCACGTTCCGGCTCCGGATGGTCGCCTCTCGCGTGCAGCAGCACCAGGAATTCGTCGCTGCCGGAGCGTGCCAGCATGTCGCCTTCGCGCAGCAGCGCCTGCAGGCTGCGCGCGATCGCGACCAGGATCTCGTCGCCGGCATGGTGGCCGAGCAGTTCATTAAAATGCTTGAAGCGGTCGATGTTGAGGCAGGCCACCAGCGCCGGCCTGCCGTGCTCGCGCCAGCCTGTGATGCTGGCCTCGATCGCGCGCAGCATGGCCTGGCGGTTCGGCAGGCCGGTGAGGACGTCGTGGGCGACCATCCAGGCCAACTCGCCCCGCGCTTCGGAACCCGGCTTGCAGTCGCCTGCCTGCAAGGCTTCGCCAAGTGCCTGGGCTGCCACGGCCAGCTGGCGGTGATAGACCAGTTCTTCCACCATGTGGGCGAGGTCGCGCAGCGCATCGAGCTCGCCCGCGGCAAGCGTGCGCGGCTCGCGATCGATCACGCACAGGGTGCCGAGCTTCTTGTGGTCGATCGAGTAGAGCTGCACGCCCGCGTAGAAGCGCAGGTGGGGCGCGCCGGTGACCAGCGGGTTGTCGGCGAAGCGCGCATCCTGCCCCGCGTCCGCGACCACCAGCGGTTCGTCCTCCAGGATCGCATGCGCGCAGAAGGAGATGTCGCGCGTGGTCTCGCACGCGTCCAGCCCGGTGCGCGACTTGAACCACTGGCGGTCGCGGTCGACCAGCGACACCAGCGCAATGGGCACATGCAGCAGCCTGGCGGCGGTACGCGTGATGCGGTCGAAGCTCTCTTCCGGCGGACTGCCCAGGAGTGTGGTTGCATGCAGCGCAGCCAGCCGTTGCGCTTCATCCAGGGGGATGCGGGGTCGTTCCATGCGTATTGCCTTCCATGCGGAACGTCCGGGGGTTCCTTGGATGTATTACGCCAGAACTAGCGACCGTCCGCAATCTTGCTACTTGCAAACGAATCGTCGGGTAAAGCCATCAGTCCGACCAGCACCACGCCAGCAGGGTGGCAAACTGCCCGACAATCATCGAAAATTTCGATGAAAGCCCGGCAAATTATCCGTTTTTCAAGCCAGATCGCGGCGCGCATAATGACTCCATCGCATCGAACAAACGGCGCCGGGCAGCAAGCAGCAAGACAGCCCCGGCATGATCGACGGGTTCGATGGTCCACCCCAAACTCAGGAGATCACCATGTTGAACGTACGTAAAAGCAATGAACGCGGCGCCGCCAGCTTCGGTTGGCTGAAATCCCAGCACAGCTTCTCCTTCGGCCACTACCAGGATCCAAAGCACATGGGTTTCGGTCCGCTGCGCGTGATCAATGAAGACCATGTGACGCCGGGCCGCGGCTTCGAGTCTCACGGCCACCGCAACATGGAGATCATCTCCTATGTGCTGGACGGCGCGCTGGAGCACAAGGACAGCATGGGCAACGGCTCGGTGCTGCGCTACGGCGACGTGCAGCGCATGAGTGCGGGCAGCGGCGTGGTGCACAGCGAATTCAACCACTCGAAGGAAGAGGGCGTGCATTTCCTGCAGATATGGATCGAGCCGAACACGACAAACGAGGCGCCCGGCTACGAAGAGAAGCATTTCGATGCCGCCTCGAAGCGGAGCCGCCTGCGCCTGATCGCCTCGAACGACGGCCGCGAGGGCTCGGTGTCGATGCGCCAGGATGCCGCCATCTACGCCACCATCATGGATGGCGACGATGCGCTCAGCCACCCGCTGGCTGCGGGGCGCCAGGCCTATGTCCACGTGATCCGCGGCAGCGCGACGGTCAACGGCGTGCAGCTCGCCGGCGGCGATGCGCTGAAGGTGAGTGGCGAAGATGCGGTGCGGCTGGCCGGGGCGGCGGATGCCGAGATCCTGGTGTTCGACCTGCCGCAGTAAGGCCGGTCAGCTAGCAATAAGCGGGCGCGTCCTGGAGCGCGCCCGCCCCGAATTGGCATGGCCGGCGTCTTTGCACTACTATCGGACAGTCCCGAGCAAGAACGCACATCTACTCCACGATCCAGAGGAGAGCGGCATGCCAGACTCGACACAACCGATCCTCGTCAAACGCGAGCGTTGTCCCGGATGCCATCGCGACGCCGCGAAGCTGCTGCACAGCGAGCCGCTGGACAGCCCAGGCATCACCCGCTACATGCAGGACCACTACGAGGGCCGGGTCGAACGTGCCTTCGGCGGCTACGACTACCAGCTGGCCCAATGCGGGCATTGCGGGCTGGCCTTCCAGGCCCAGGTGCCTTCGTCAGAGCTCATCGAGGAAATCTACGACCGCTGGCTGCCTGCGACCGAGAGGGCGCTGGTGGCCTCGCACTTCGGGCTGGACGACTACCGCTACCTCGCCGGGCAGGTGGAATTCATGCTCGGGCATTTCGGCCTGCGCCCCTTCGAGCTCAAGGCGCTGGACTTCGGCTTCGGCTGGGCGGAATGGGCAAAGATGGCCGGCGCCTACGGGGTCGACGTGTGCGGCGCCGAGCTGTCGCAGGTGCGGATCGAGTACGCGAAATCGGTGGGCATCCGGATCGTCGATACCAGGGCGCTTCCCGACCGGGAATTCCACTTCATCAATACCGAGCAGGTATTCGAGCACCTGCTGGAGCCGGGCACGGTGCTGAAACAGCTCGCTGCGGCGCTGCGCCCGGGCGGCCTGGTCAAGATCAGCGTCCCCGATGCCGCGAAGTCGATCGGCAAACTACTGGGCGCCAAATCCTTTGCGGCCTTGGGCAAGGACGATATCATGCCGATCGCGCCTTTCGAACACATCAATGCCTTCACCCATGCTTCGCTGGTCGCGATGGGCAAGGAGGCCGGGCTGGCGCCGCTGCGCCCCTCGCTGCGCAAGCTGTATAACAGCAGTTCGGGCTGGCTGGAGCCGAAGGCGGCGCTCAAGCGGCTGGCGCGGCCGGTCTACCGCCACGTCTATCCGAAGAGTACCTTCGTGTATTTCGCCCGCCCGGCCTGAACCTCGGCGAGGGCTTCAGCCATACACCTGCACGCAGGGCCGCGCGATCATGCGCGCAAACGGCGAGTCCTCGCGCATGCGCCGCAGCCACCAGGTGAGCGCGGCGCCTTCCTCGCCGCTACGCCAGGCGAGATAGAAGGTTTCGTCGGGCTTGGGCTCGACCACCGATTTTTCGACCAGCAACCCGGCCTCGATCGCGGGCCGGGCCCAGGCTTCGGGCAGGAAGCCGAAGCCCAGCCCCTGCAGCTGGAAGGCGTACTTGGTTTCCATGTCCGGCACCGCCAGGCTGTCCTGCCCGAACAGCAGGCCCACGGTACGTGTGCCAAGCTGGCGCGCTGAGTCCGAGACCGCCACCGCGCGGTAGGGCAGCAGGTCGGATTTGTCGAGCGGATGGCCGGCGGCGGCCAGCGGGTGGCTTGGGGCCACCGCAAACACGAAGGCGCTGGCGCCGATCGGTTCGGCCGTATAGCCGCCGCCGGACGGGCCTTCGCCGGCCGCGCCCACCAGCAGGTCGACGCGGCGATCGAGCAGCGCGTCCCAGGTCCCGGACAGCACTTCGCGCACCAGGCGCAGGCGGGTCTGGTCGGCCACGGCGTAGAAGGCTTCGATGTCCGGCTGCAGGCTAGAAGGGCCCAGCATCGAATCCATGCCGATGGCCAGCTCGGTCTCCCAGCCGGAGGCAACGCGGCGCACGCGCGACTCCAGGTCGCCGGCGGCGCGCAGCAGGTAGCGGCCTTCCTTGAGCAGTTCCTTGCCGGCCGCGGTCAGGGCCACTTTCGGGCCGAAGCGGTCGAACAGGCGCACCCCCAGGTCGTCCTCGAGCTTGGACACCGTGTACGAGATGGTGGAGGGCACCCGGAACAATTCCTTCGCGGCGCCGGCGAAAGAACCCTTGCGGGCGATGGTTTCGACGATCTCGAGTGCATCCAGGCTAAGCTTGAGCAATTGCGGTTCCCATGGGTGGCGAAGATCCCATGGTACCGAAGTTGTGGCAACTCTGCCATTGACCGTTGTTGTCCCGGTCGCCTCTGGCGGGCGCAAGCATTCATGGCAAGCTGGTATCTTTTGGCTTGCACTGTCAGTGGAGCCTTACCCTCATGTTCAAGTTCATTACCGAATTCCTCGAAACCGCCGGCTACCTGGGCGTCTTTGTCCTGATGGCCCTGGAAAACATCTTCCCTCCCATTCCATCGGAACTGATCATGCCCTTCGCCGGCTTCGTGGTCGCACGCGGCGACCTGAGCCTGGCCGGGGTCTTGATCGCCGGCACGGCCGGTTCGATCGCCGGCGCCTTGCCCTGGTATTACGGCGCCAGGATCTATGGCAAGGAGCGCCTGAAGAAATTTGCCGACCGCCACGCGCGCTGGCTGACGGTAACGGCGGAAGACGTCGACAAGGCCATTGCCGCTTTCGACCGCCACGGCCGCTCGGTGGTGCTGTTCGGACGCCTGATCCCGGCGATCCGCACCCTGATCTCGGTGCCGGCGGGCCTGGCATGCATGTCGCTGGGCCAGTTCCTGCTGTACTCGACGATCGGCTCGCTGATTTGGACCGGTTTCCTGACGGCGGGTGGTTTCCTGATGGAGAGTAACTACGAGCAGATCGGAAAATATATCGATCCGGTATCGAAAATCATCTTCGGCATCCTGCTGACCTGGTATCTCTACCGGGTCGTGACCCACCGCCAGGCCAAGGCCTGAGCAGCACCAGGCCGGCGGACGGGGGGGCGCTTGTGGCGTGCCCGCCGCACCGTACTACCCAGGTTTGCGCGCCTTGGGCTACACTCGGCTTGTTCCACAGCAGGTCGACGCCATGAAGAACCGTTTGTTGGAAGACATCGACGATAGCCAGTCGGGGCCGTCGGCACCGGCGGTCCACCGCCTGCCGCGCGCTGCGGCGCCGCCGCCTGAACCGCAACCAGAAGCGCAGCCGCGCCCGCGCGGCGGCGTCTGGCGCAGCCGCGAGACCCTGCCGCCCTTGCGCGTTGCAGACCCGGTGCCGGATGAGGTCGCGCCGCCCGCACAGGCCGCGCCACCCGAGCCGCCCGAGCCGGCCGAGCCGCCCGTTGCACCGGTGCCGCCGCCGCGCGCGGCCGGCATCCCGCCCTGGCCCGCATCCTTCTCCAGCCGCGAGCCCGACTGGCCGACCCCGCCGCCGGACGATCCGCTGCCGTGGACCGAACGCTGGGGCCGCAAGGCGCTGGGTTGGGCAGTGGGCGTTGCCGGGATCGTGGCCGTGGCCGGCGCCGCCACCTGGATGTACCGCGAGACCCAGGTCCAGTCGACCCTGGCCGTCGTCGCCGGAAACACGCCAGGCAAGCTGGCGGCCGCACTGCCCGCGCCGGTGCCGGCCCAGGCGTCGCCAGTTGCCGCAGTCAATCCTGCCAGCCCTGAACCTGCCTGGACGGCACCGCCGCTCAAGATGCTGCCGCCCACGCCCACGCCCGCGCCCGCGCCGGTCGTTCCCGAGCCCGTCGCGCAGAAACCCGTCGCCGCAGCGCCGCCGGCGGTCGCGCCACCGCGCGCCGCACCGGCGCCGAAGGCAAAGCGTGCGCCCGAGCGGCGCGTGGCAGCTGTGCCGGTCAAGAAGAAAGCCGAGCGCCGCATCGCCGCAGCGCCGCCGAAAAAAGCCCGCGCCGCGCCGGACCTGTCCTGGGCGTCCAGGGAGCGCGAGCGCATGCTGGCGCAGGCCGTCAATGCCCGTGCGCCGCAGCGTCCCGCGCCGCCGCGCGCAGCGCCCGAGCAGCCCGCGCCCGGGCAGCCGGCACCCCAGGCCGGCGCCGAAGCGCCGCTCTCCGAAACCCTGCGCCTGTGCCGTGCAGCCGGCTACCATGCCGCGGCCTGCATGAAACGCGGGTGCGAAGCGACCCGCTTCGGGCTGGTCTGCCGCGGCTGACCGCGCGCCAGTCCCTACACGTCGTTGCGCCAGGCGATCCGGTTGCGTCCCGACTGCTTGGCGCGGTAGAGATGGGTGTCGGCCGCCTCGAACAGTTCGGCCGATAGTTCGCGGCTGTCCGCCAGCAGGGTGGCGCCGCCCACGCTGACGGTCAGCACCGGCGCGACGTTCGAGGCTTCATGGGGAATCATCAGCTGCGCGATGCCCTCGCAGATGCCGGCCACCACCAGCCGCGCCGCTTCGGCGTCGGTCTCGGGCATCAGCAGCACCAGTTCCTCGCCGCCGTAGCGCGCGGCCAGGTCAGCCGGGCGCCGCATGCCGACCGCCGCCAGGCGTGCAACGGCGCGCAGCACGCGGTCCCCCGCTGGGTGGCCGTAGCGGTCGTTGAACTGCTTGAACGAGTCGATATCGAGCAGGGCCAGCGACAGCGGTTGGCCGTTGCGGCGCGCGCGTTGCCATTCGAGTTCATACACTTCGTCGAAGCGGCGGCGGTTGGCCAGTTCGGTCAGGCCGTCGATATTCGCGAGCCGCTCCAGCATGCGGCGCTGGCGCACCACCTGCAGGTGAACCGCCACGCGCGCCATCACCACGCTGGGGTTGAAGGGCTTGGTGATGTAGTCGGCCGCACCCATTTTCAGTCCATTGGCTTCGTCCTCTGGCCGGTCCAGGCCGGAGATGAAGATCACGGCAATGTGCGCGGTCTGCGGGTCGGCGCGCAGGCGGCGCAGCACCTCGTAGCCGTCCATGTCCGGCATCATCACGTCGAGCAGGATCAGGTCGGGCGCATGGCGTGCGGCCCGTTCCAGTGCCTGGGCGCCATTCTTGGCCAGCAGCAGCGTGTATTCGGGCTTGAGCAGTTCGCCCAGCACGTCGCGGTTGATGGCGTCGTCATCCGCCACCAGAACTTTCTGCAGGTCGGTCCCGGTCATGGGCGGGTCTCCCCGGCTGCGTCCAGGCTAAGGGCCTCAAGACTGCGCGCGAGGCTGGACAGCGGCGGGCGCGCCGCCGCGTATTCGATATCCTCGACCGCGCGCCGAATCGGGTCGAGCGCTGCGGCGTGCGCGGTGCCGGCCAGCAGCAGCTGCAGCTCGGCCAGTGCATCCTCGGCGCGCGCGTCGTCGTCGGCCAGGAAGCTGTCCAGGCGCGCCATCACGTCCGGCAGCCCGGCCGCGCCGCCGGCTTGCGCCAGCGGCACGGCGGCCAGCCGGGCCAGGCCGTTCAGCACCGTTTCGCTGGAACGCACCAGCACCGGGATGCGGGCGCCCAGCAGGTCGAACTGGCCGGCGCGCAGGTCTTGCTCGACGCGGTTGGCCTGGGCCGACAGTTCGAAGGCGCCGACATAGGCCGCGCTCGACTTCAGGTTGTGCGCCAGAGACTGCAGGCGGGCGTAGTCGCCCGCGGCCAGGGCTTCGCGCAGGATGTGAGGCGCATTGCCGTATTCGCGCAAGAAGCTTCCGGCGCGTTTTTCCAGGCGGTTGCGCTGGCCGTCCACGCCCGCCAGCGCGGCCTGCCAGTCGACTCCGGGGATCGCCGGCAGCGGCGGCGCATCGCGGTCGACCCGCGCCGGCGCTGGAGCCAGGGCCGGCGGCAGGCTGCGCCCGGCCAGGCGCGCCGGGTCGATCCACTTGAGCAGTGTGCAGAACAGCAGGTCGGGGTCGATCGGCTTGTTCACATGGTCGTTCATGCCCGCGGCCAGGCTGCGCGTGCGGTCTTCGGGCAGCGCATGCGCCGTCATGGCGACGACCGGAAGGTCGTGCAGGCGGTCGATCGAGCGGATCTGCCGGGTCGCACCCAGGCCGTCGAGTTCGGGCATCTGGATGTCCATCAGCACCAGGTCGTAATCGCCGCTGGAGGCCATACGCACGGCTTCCACGCCGTTCAGGGCGACATCGACCTGGATGCGGGCTGCAGCCATGAAGTCGATCGCGACTTCGCGGTTGTTGGCATTGTCTTCGGCCAGCAGGATGCGCGCGCCATCCAGGCGCGGCAGGTCCAGCCCGGGGATGGCGGGCAGGCGGAGCACGGCCGGCTCGCCGTTGGCAGGAGTGCCGCCCCACGGCTGCAAGACCTGCAGCAGGCTGTGATAGAGCAGGGCCGGGCCGACCGGCTTGTTCAGGTAGCCGTCCAGCGGCAGTTCGCCTTCCTGCTGCAGCACCGATTCGCGCGAGCAGGCGCTGACCATCAGGATCGACAGCGGCGGCGAGTTGTCGGCGTCTGCGCGGATGCGGCGGATCGTCTCCATGCCGTCCAGGCCAGGCATCAGGTAATCCATCAGCACTACCTGGTAAGGGGTGCCCGCATCAGCCGCGCGCCGCAGCAGCGCCAGGCACTGCTCGCCCGAGCCGGCGCCATCGGCACTCACGCCGATGGCGCCGAGCATTTCGACCAGGGCCGCACGGGCGCTTGCGCAATCGTCCACCACCAGCGCCCGCACATGCTGCAGCGACGCCTTGGGCTGGATCGTGCCGGCAGCGCTTGCCGGCAAGTCTTCGACCTCGAGCGGCAGCTCGAAGCTGAAACGGCTGCCGGCACCAGGCACGCTGGTTACGCCGATGCTGCCCTTCATGAGTTCGACCAGCTGCTTGGAAATCGACAGTCCCAGGCCCGTGCCGCCATACTTGCGGGTGGTCGAGCCGTCCGCCTGGCTGAAGGACTGGAACAGGCGCGCGAGCTGCTCTTCGCTCATGCCGATGCCGGTGTCGCTCACGGCGAACAGCAAGCTCACGGCATTGCCCTCGCGCCGGCGCAGTTCGACCGACACCACGACTTCACCGTATTCGGTGAACTTGACCGCGTTGCCGCTCAGGTTCAGAAGCACCTGGCCCAGGCGCAGTGGGTCGCCGACCAGGCGCTGCGGCACGCCCGGGCCGACCCGGAACACCAGCTCGATGCCTTTTGCCTCGAGGCGCACCCCCAGCATGTTGGCCAGGTGATCGAGCAGGTCGTCGAGTGCGAACGGGACCGATTCGAGCGCCAGCTTGCCGGCTTCGATCTTCGAGAAGTCGAGGATGTCGTTGATGATGCCCAGCAGGTGTTCGCTCGCGCCGAGGATCTTGCCGAGGTAGTTGCGCTGCTTCGGATCGGCTTCGGCCATCAGGGCCAGGCGGCTCATGCCGATGATCGCGTTCATCGGCGTGCGGATCTCGTGGCTCATGTTGGCCAGGAATTCCGACTTCATGCGGGTGCCGGCTTCGGCGCGCAGCATTGCCGCCTGCATCGCCTGGGTGCGCAGGCCGAGGATGCGCATGAACACGACCATGTCGAAGGTGGCGCCGAACTGCAGCGCGTGCATGGTCCAGAAATTGGCCGGCAGCGTGCCGTTGATCATCTGCGAGGAGATCAGCGCCGCCGCGAAGCTGACCGCCCAGCCGACCAGAAGGTAGGTGCCGACCGAGTCCCCGCTGCGCGTACGCCGGTAGGCGCCCGGCAGGCCGAGCAGCATCGGCATGATGCCCAGGCTGCTGACCACCACCACCAGGGTCTTGTGGCCGATCAGGCCCGCGCCGAAAGCGACCGCGCATACGACGCAAATGGCAGCCCCGGTACGCATCAGGCGGCTGAAGATGCGGTCCTTGCCGGGCCGCGTGAGCAGGTGATCGATGAACAGGTAGGCGCCGCAGGAGGCGGTGAGCGACAGGATGCCGGCCGCGTGCAGGTTCAGCCACACGTTCCCTTGCCAGAAATACTGGTTCGCGATGCCGAACCAGCAGGCCGAATACAGGGTGACGCCGCCGACCAGCAAGGCATACTTGCCGAACAGCGCATCGCGCAGGTTGATCCACTGGCCGAGGCTATACAGGAACATCGTGAAGCCCAGCCCGAACAGCATCCCCTGCAGCAGCTGCTCGGTGAGCGAGGCGCCGTGGAAGGCGTTGGGCTGCCAGAAGGTGGCCGGGACAATCTTCGGGCCCTCGGTATCGACGCGCAGCAGCACGGTGTGCGCCATGCCGGGGGCGAAGCGCACCGCCAGGGCGGGCGAGGGGCCGCCCAGCGCACTGCCGGCGCCGGGCTGGTTCTTGCCGGTCAGGGCCACGTGGCGCAGCTTGCCGCCACTCTCGACGTAGGCGTCCATGCGATCGATCAGGCCGAAGTCGGCCGCCAGCACCCAGGTATCCGGCGCGTCGGCGGGCACCACGATGGGGATGCGCATCCAGACCACGCCGCGCTGCACGCCGAGGGTGGCATGGGCCGACTGCGGCCGGGTGTAGCGTGGCGCGGCGGCCAGGGCCGCGGCGGCATCGAGCTTGCCCTCGGGGTCGTTCAGCACCGACAGCGAGGGCCAGGCTTCGACCTTGTCGATCCCGGCGCCCAGCGTCAGTGGTTCGGATGTCGCGGCAGCCTGCGCCGGCGGCACCAGCAACACGAAGAGTGTCAGCAAGGCAAACAGCTGCGCGGCGGCCCAGGATCGCAACAGGTCGTACGGTCGGCGAGCGGTGCGGTTCATGCTTGTCCTTTCTGCGGCGCCGGCCGTCCGGCCAGGCGGGCCTCAAACCGGTTGACCCAGCGCGGGGCTTGCGGGTCATGTTTCCAGCCCGCGGTCACCGCTGCGACCTGGCCCAGCAGGGCATCGGGCAGCTTGAGCGGGCGGGTCTGGTCCATCAGGAAGCGCGTCACCAGCCGGTAGCCGAACGCGCGCGTGACCATGCGCGTGATCGAAAAGCCCGGTACCGCCAGGCGCACCAGCGCATCGAACAGGCGGGTCGCGCCAAGGCCGAAGGCGAACAGCGCACGCACGGGTAGCGCCACGCGCTGGGTCAGTCCCAGATCGCTGGAGACCGCCGGGCCGCACAGGTGGCGCGTCAGCAGGACCGGGAAGGATTTGAGGGGGCGCAGCGGAATTTCGCGTGCCATTTCCTGCATCAGGGCGGCGGCCAGTTGCGGGCGCGGGTCATGCGCCATGTCCACGCGCCGGCCGCGCGCCTGCAGCCCATCGAACAGCACGGCCGCTTCGCTCATCGTCGAGGCCATCGAGGCCTGTTCGATTCCGAGTACGTGGCCCAGCACGTTCCAGGCATGCAGGCAGGCTTGCTCGTCGGCCTGCGGCAGGGTCAGTCCGAGCGAACGCAGGCCGCGCAGGAAGACGTAGCCGAAGGTCAGCAGCGTGTAGGCCAGCTGCTCCTGGTTGCAGGGCAGCCCGTCGCGCCCCGTGTCCCAGCCGCGCGCGTACAGCGCCGCATACATGCCGGGGCCGGCCGGCGCCTGCGGCGGCAAGGGCCGGATGGCTTGCGTGGCAGCAGGCGGCGCACCACGCAGTATCAGGTGGCGGATGGTCGCGTGGATCAGCCGCACCTTGATGGCCTGGGCGACGCCGCCGCCCGCCGGCGCTTCCAGGCCGCCGCGCAGCAAGACCGGGAAGATCATGGCGGCGGTGGAGCGGATGCGGTAGTCGGTATGCTGTTCGAGCCCGCCGGCCACGTGCAGCACTGCCGACAGGTCGGGCAGCACATAGCATTCGGGCAGGCTGGCGCAGAACAGCAGGGTGCATGACAGCATGCTGGTGTCCATGAAGCTGGCCTCGGCGCGCGCGATGGCGGCGGCTTCGGCCCAGGCGGGCAGGGTGCGCGCATCGCGCACATAGGCTTCGAGTGCCGCGGCGATCTCCGGGTCGCATGCGCTGCTCGCGCACCAATCGACCAGCACACCGTTGCTGTCCCAGCCAGCCAGTTCGCGGTTGACTGCGCCGATGCGGCGCGCCATCTCCGGCAGGTCGGCGCCTGCCAGGATGCGGGCGATCGTGTCGTCGGCCAGCGGGTCGGCCCGCATGGCGGGGCGGGCCTGGGCACTGAGGTCGGACGGGAGGTCCGTCGGCAGGTCGCGCTTCACGCCGCGCTCACCACGGCGCCGTGCGCGCTGCGCCAGCGTCCCATGCCGGACAGGGCCGACAGCAGCGGGATGCCCATGGCGAACAAGGCGATTGTCCGGGTTTCCACCGGGTCGCCGAGGGCCACCTGGAACAGCATCAGGCCGCCATACAGGCCGAGCGGCACCAGCACGTCGTCTACGGAATGCGACGATGGTGTCGCAGCGGCCTTGCGCAGGCTCAGGCGGAACAGGAACACGATAGCAAACGACACCAGCATCCAGCCGGCAAAGCCCTGCAGGGTCTCGCCGAACCAGTAGCCGTCCTTCATCGTCATGGTCCAGGCCTTGAGCTTGTAGACCATGTAGGGGTCGGCCCCGAGGTCGTAGGCGGTGACGATCAGCGCGGCCAGCAGCGACATGGTGATGGACTGGCCCAGCGGCGCGGCGCCGTCCGAAGGCGCCTGCCACACGATTAGGTTGGCCAGCACATAGCCCACATAGCTCAGCGCAAACCACATCAGGGGAATCACGAAAGGCACTTCGCCCACGCGCGGGCCCAGCACATCGGTATAGGTATAGCTGCCGAAGAACCAGCCATACGAGGTCCCCAGCTGTTCGGCCAGCCAGCCGATAGACACCGCGATCCCCACGAAGCGCAGCGCGGCACGCGCGCCCAGCAGGTGGGCGGCGCTGGCCCAGCAGCAGGCAAACATCAGGATGGAACTCGCCACGACCAGGTGCGTCATCCCGCTCCAGCCGCGCAGCAGCAAGCTCAGGAGGAAGGCGGCCAGCGCCGCGCCGGCAATGCGGGACAAAAGCTTCGGTGACTGCATATCGGTGTTTCCTCTCTGCGCGCTGCAAGCGCCGGTGATGTTGTCGGATGGTGCCTGTGCGTCAGAACCGGTAGTCGACCCGCAGGTCGACCGTGCGCGGGTCGCTCGGCGTGGTCATGCCGAAGCTGTCGATCGCGATTGGCCTGACCTTGTCTTCGAGGTTGCGTACCCGCGCCAGCACGCTCCAGGGCGCGCCCTGCGGCTGCCAGCCGAGGCGCAGGTCGGTACTGGTGTGCGACGGGATGCGGTAGCTCAGTCCCTGGCTCGGGACGGCGATCACGTACTCGCTGCTGGCACGTGCGAACATGCCCGCCGTGAGCTGGCCGCCGCCCAGGGTGAAGCGGTGGTCGTAGCCGAGGGTGGCGACCCGGCTGGGTGCGCGGTCGAGCTTGCGGCCGGCCCAGGAGCGCACGCCATCCGGGGAGTAGACGTCGTAATGGGCGTCGAGCAGTGTGAGGCTCCAGGCCAGGCTGCCGCGCTCCAGCACCTGCACCGTGCCGTCGAGCTCCAGGCCCTTGACGCTGGCGACGCCCGCGTTGCTGGTCACGAAGCGCGGCGCGCCCTGCAGGACGGCAACGCCGGACAGCTGCAGGTTGGTGTAGTCGTAGTCGAAGGCCACGGCGTTGACCGTCGCGCGGCCATCCCACAAGCGGGTGCGGCTGCCGATCTCGATCGAACGCAGGGTCTCCGGCTGGTAGAACAGGGTGGAGGCAGGCACGGCGATGGCTGGCGGGCAGCCGATGCCCAGCGCGGTGCTGCCGGCCGCGCAGCCGTCATTGAAGCCGCCGGCCTTGTAGCCGGTCGCGATGCTGAGCCAGGCCAGGGTGCTGGCGCCAATGTCGGCGTCCAGGCCGAGGCGCCAGGTGGTCTTGCTGGTCTCGATCTGCGCCGCGTTCAGCAAACGGGTGTCGGTGGCCGGATTGAAGGCCGCGGCCAGCTGGAAGTTGGTGGAGCCGATGCGCGACTTGTCGTCGTGGGTGCTGCGGGCGCCCGCGGTGGCGCGCACCCGGTCGGTCATGCGCCAGGTCAGCTGGCCGAAGACGGCGCGGCTGTCGGCCTTGGTCGGGCCGGAAGGAAACACGTAATAGGGCGGCAGGCCAAGCAGCTGCAGGCCGCGGAAGCTATAGGTCGTGTGCGACTCTTCGCTGAAATAGTACAGGCCGGCCTGGCCGCTCAGTGCGCGCGCGGCATCGGTCGAGACGCGCAGCTCGTGCGAGTCGGCCTGGTTCTTGCCGGTGTACAGGTTGTGCACGCCCAGCGCGAAACCCGGTGCCACGCGGTAGTAATAGTTGACCAGCATGTCCTGGTCGAAGCGCCGGTGCGAACCGAGCCAGGTGAGCGTGGCCGCACCAAGCTTCCATTCCAGCTGCGCGCCGAGGCCGCGCGCGCGCTTCTCGTTATAGCCCTGTTCCGGCACCGTGTTGGGCGGGCGGAAGGCATTGGTCAGGCGCTGGTCGGTGCTGCCCGCGCGCCAGTTCGGGGTGCCGGTCGAGATGCCGTCATAGAAGTTGGTGTCGGGGACGAAGCGGTCGTTGTTCTCGGAGGCGCGGCCATGGTCGTAGCGCACCAATAGCGCGGCATCCTGGCCGAGCGCGAGCAGGGCCGACAGGCGCGCGCTGCGCTCACCGCGGTCCAGGCCCAGTTCGTACGGGGTGCCCTGGGCATTGTGCAGGTAGCTGTCGTGGCGCTGGCCGGCAACCGCGGCGCGCAGGGCCAGCGCAGGGCTGACCGGCACGTTGACGGTGGCATTGAACTTGCGGCTGTTAAAGCTGCCGGCTTCGGCGCCGGCGCTGGCGTCAAAGCGCGCGGTCGGTGCATTCGAGATGACGTTGATGACGCCGGCCGTGGTATTGCGGCCATACAGCGTGCCCTGCGGGCCGCGCAGCACTTCGATGCGGTCGACATCGAGGAAGGCGAAGGTCTGGGCCGGCCCGCGCGGGATATACACGCCGTCGAGCAGGAAGGCCGCCGACGGGTCGCCCTTGTCGGTGGAATCGGAATTGGTGACGCCGCGGATCGTGATGCGCAAGCCTTCGGCGGCCTGGTCGAGATGCAGGTTGGGCAGGCGCTTGCCCAGTTGGGCCGGACTGTCGCTGCCCTCCATGACCAGCTGCGCGCCGCTGACCACGCTCATGGCGACCGGGGTGCGTGAGGCCAGGGTGGGCAGGCGGGTGGCGGTGACCACGACTTCCGCCGGCGTCGTGCCGATCGATGCTTCCTGTGCCGCCGCATTGCCGGACATGATGCCTGCCGCCGCTGCCGCCAGCAGCGACGGGTTCAGGCGAAACTCTTTCTTGCTCATGAAACTACCCCTGGTATTCGTTATTACCCGCACCGGATGTCTTACGGGGGTGCGCGCTGGCGTATCGGCGCCTGTACGTCTGCCGCCGGCCTTGCTGGAATTGCCGAACTTGTAAGTCTATCAGTACATGATTGCGGGCAATAGTCCTACAAGGGATTCAATGAGCAAAATATGTTTGTCTAGCAACAATCCCGTCATCACCCTGTCACCCGTGCGCCGTAGCGCTCCGGAATCGTTTATTTTTCGGCAATATGATGTGAACGACCAGGAGACCGCCTTGACCATGCTCCTTCGCTGCAAGTTCGCAGCGCTGGCCGCCGTAGCCACCCTGGCGCTGGCGCCATCGGGCGCTTGCTCCGCCGCGCCGCCCGGCACCACCTATACCAACCCCTTGCCGTTGCGACTGGCCGATGGCGGCCTGGCCGAGAGCTGTGCCGATCCCTCGCTGCTGCGCGACCGCACCACCTCGCCGGCAACCTGGTACATGTATTGCACGATGGACCCGGTCAGCTACAAGGAGCGCGACGCCAAAGGCTGGAAGTTCCGGATGATGCCGGTCTACCGGTCGGTGGACCTGGTGAACTGGTATTTCGTGCGCGATTCCTTCGACCAGCGGCCTGCCGGTATCGCCGGTCCCGACGCTGGCCTGTGGGCCCCCGAGCCGGTGTACCAGAACGGCAGTTATTACCTGTACTTCACCGTCACCGATGTGGCCGACGCACACAGCCCCGAAAAAGGGTGCAAGTCCGACAGCGCCATCGCGGTGGCCACCAGCGCCTCGCCGGCCGGCCCATGGAAGACGGCGCCGCAGCTGGTGGTGGCGCCGCGCCAGTCGGGCGCCGGCTGCAACTTCCACTGGACCTTCGACCCCGACGTGGTCGAGGACGGCCAGGGCGACCGCTGGCTGTATTACGGCAGCTATGACGGCGGCATCTACGTGCAGCGCCTGGCGCGCGACGGGTTGAAAGTCGAGGGCGACCCGGTGCGCATCGCAGCCGCCAACCGCTACGAGGGCGCCGAAGTGGTAAAACACGGCAGCCACTGGTACATGTTCGCGTCGAGCACCGACTGCTGCCGCGGCCCGCTGACCGGCTATGCGCTGTATGTCGGGCGCGCCACGGGTCCCGAAGGGCCCTTCTTCGACCGCCAGGGCAACGACATGGCCGCCACCCGGGTGGGCGGCACGCCGGTGCTGGCGCAGAACGGCAACCGCTGGATCGGGGCCGGACACAACACCGTGTTCCAGGATGCGGCCGGCCAGTGGTGGACCTTTTACCATGCGGTGGACCGCGACAAGGGCTATTTCAGCGTCGAGGACAAGCTGACCCGGCGCCCGCTGCTGCTCGACCGCATCGACTGGATCGACGGCTGGCCGGTCATCAACGGCGGGCATGGACCGTCCGATACCGCGCAGCGGCGTCCCGCGGTGCGCGGGGCAGCCTTGACGTCCCCACCAAAAGCGCCGGCCACACCATCGGCCACGCCCTTGTGGCTGGACCGCTTCGACGGCGAGCGGCTGGATGCGCGCTGGAGCTGGGTGCGTCCCGGCGCCGCCGGCAGCTTTGCCGCCGGCCAGCCGGGCCTGCGCATGGCGACCCAGGACGCCGACCTGCATGTCGACACCAATTCCGCTGCGGTGCTGGCGTCCGCGCTGCCCGAAGGCGACCTGCGCATCGAGGCACGCCTGCGCCTGGACGCGCCGCTGGAGTGCTGCACGAAGCCGGTGCAGGCCGGGTTGGTCGTCATGCGCGACGACGACAACTACGTGAAGCTGGTGGAGCTGGCCAACGACGGCCTGCGCCAGGTGGAATTCGGCAAGGAGCTGGCGCCGGTCGGCCCCGGCTATCCGCGCTACGGCAACACGGTGGTGGGCACGCCAGGCGAATGGACCTGGCTCAGGATCGACGTCCGCCGGGCCGCGCCGAGGACGAAAGGGGAGGAACGCTATACCGCCTGGTCGAGCCAGGACGGCCGGGCCTGGGTCCAGGGCGGCACCTGGACCCACCGCCTGGGCGGCGGCGCGAAACTAGGACTGGTGGCGATGGGCGGCGCCGGCCACGCCGTCACCTTCGGCCAGGTCAGCGTGTCCCGCCTGAAGCGCTGAAGCCTCGAAGGCCAGCGCATCCTGGTCGCCGGCATGGGCACGTACCGACCAGGTCACGCCCGCGACCAGCAGCGCGATCGCGGCGATCTCCAGCGGCCGCGGTCCGTGGCCGCGGTACAAGAAGCCGTACAGCAGCGCGAACAGGGTCTCGAACAGGATCAGCTGGCCCGAGAGCGTCACCGGCACGCGGCGGCTGGCCACGTTCCAGAGGTGGTTGCCGATCACCGAAGCGCCCAGCGCGAGCAGTGCGTTGCAGGCCCAGAACAGGGTCCAGTCGCGCGTCGGCGAAGCCTGCTTTGGATCGCCTGACGCCAGGCTCCAGGCAAACGCTCCGGCACCGAGCAGCACGGCGACGACGCCGGTGGACAGGCCGTACAGCGCCGACCACTGGGCGCTCGAAAACTGCGGATTGCGCTTCAGGTAGCGCGCATTGTCGACCGCATACCAGCTCCAGCACAGCAGGGCGCCGGTGGCGCACAGCACGCCCAGCGCGATCGCCCCCGTGGACTGGGCGGCATCGACGTGCATGAAGGTGTCGACATTGATGCAGGCGATGCCCACGCCGACCAGCAGCAGCGGCAGCGCGAGGCGGCGCAGCGGGACCGCGCCGTGGTCATTACGCCCCAGCAGGGTGACGACCACCGGCAGCATGCCGATGATGAGCGAGGTCGGCGCCACGCCGGCATACTTCACGCCCATCGCCAGCAGCATGTAATACACGATGTTCCCGGCCAGCGCATGGCGCAGCAGCGCCGCGTAGTCGCCCGGGAGCAGGGTGGCGAACAGGGATTTCAGGCGCGGCAGCAGCAGGCCGAAGGCCATCGCCCCGTAGGCCACGTAACGGCCGACGGCCAGTTCCAGCGGCGAGAAGGCCCCCAGGTATTCGGGCACGATGAACACCAGCCCCCACATAGCACCGGCCAGCAGGCCGCACAGTACACCTAACCACATACGAAGCACCGGGACAAAGGGGAGATTTTACCGCGACGGGCTGGAAGATTATTTCTGGGGCACTGTTCTGACCTACAAGCTCCTTACCGTACGCAATAAAGCGTCGGATCAGTGTCTTGGCAAGGTATCTGACTATGCCGAGTCACAGAGCGTCGTTGCGAGTTTTTGCGGAGTTGGGACGGTCCATATGGAGTAGAGATTCAACGGCGGAAACAAGCTGATAAGCCTCTGACGCGCATTTGAGCGTCGGTGATTCGCGCCGACAGGCTGCATTCGACCCAGAGCGGACTTTGCGCGTGGGACTCTACCGAGAGTATTCCTGACAGACACCATCGTTGAGACTGAAGTTCAGGGCAATTGCGTAACCGTCGGCAGAGTACCGCGTGACCAGAAACCCGCTGGATGTGCTGTAGGTTCCGCCGTTCAAGGCATCATCGATGAAGCAAACTTCCAGATCCTCGATCCCATCCCCATTGACGTCTCTCCGAGCCACAATCTTCAGTTCGTACAACCATTCACCGGGACTTTCAAACACAAGAGCATCTGCAGTGGCTTTGCTCGGCCTCATACCGAAATCAGCGAATGTGCGCAGCGCAGGAGAGCGACGTGGCCCGAACGAGCTTCGAATACTAGCCAAGTCGAACTTATTCGCCAAGAAGAGCCCTAGATCCTTGTTTGGGAAATAGCTCACCAGCGGGGCCGCCTCGACAGTGCTCGTCAGTGCCAGAAACGCCAGGGTGCACGATACGAAGTGAATTTTCATGAGCAGCGTCCTGCGATTGAGGATAGAAGAAGGTCCGCTGTTGGCCGAAGTCGGCCGTTAAGCTCAGCATAGCAGGTCGCCGGGGCGGAAAAATTGCAGACTGTCACGAAGGGCCGGATCCGACCCAAAGCGGACTGCCAAGAAACGTCCTAACGCAGCGCTATTTAGTTCGATCGCGATTATCGCCGGGCGCAGCAGGCCAGCATCTACTTCTTGCATCCTGTACCGACAAAGCGTGCATGTGTCGCTTTCCCCGGAACTTAGCTTGTTACCAATGCTAGCGTGCTGGTTCACCATCGCGAAAGGGACAGGTATGAGCATGAACTGGCAAAAAATTGGAGGATGGGCGGCGCTGTTCGAAGCGTTTGCCTATCTGACGGGCTTCGCTTTCATGCTGACCGTGCTACAGCCGGCAGCCGGGGCAGCGCCCACGGCAGCGGCGCAGCTTGCCCACATTTTGGGGATGGCAGGCCTGTTCAAGGCTTGGCATGTCCTGATCTACGTGATGTTCGGCGCCGTACTGGTGGTACTGGTGACCGCGCTGCACGAAAAACTCGCGGCCGGCTCTCGGCCGCTGATGACTGTGGCCAGTTCGTTCGGCCTGATCTGGGCCGGTTTGGTGATTGCAACCGGGATGATCGCCAATGTCGGCCTGAGCACTGTCGCCAGAATGCACGCACTCGATCCGCAGCAGGCAACGCTGGCATGGCAAACCCTGAGCGCGGTGCAAGATGGGATGGGCGGGGGCGTGGAGCTGGTTGGAGGGCTTTGGGTCATCCTTCTCAGCCTCGCCGCCCTGCGCCAGAAGATTTTTTCCCGGCTGCTCAATTACCTGGGTGTGGGAATTGGTGCGGCCGGGGTTATGACCATCATTCCGCCGCTGAAGGACCTGGGTGCGCTATTCGGGCTGGGGCAGATCATCTGGTTCGTCTGGCTTGGCCTGCACCTGTTGACTGCGGCGCGGCGCGCGGCCTGAGAGACCTGCGCTCAAATGGCCCTTGCGCTGCTGATGATCGCGGCGCGGTGGTGTATTCTGCATACGACCGAGCCGGTTGCCGAGTACATTAGCTTGCGACCGGCCGCTCTTGGCCGAAACCGGTCTGTCGTGACCGGTCACTACGATCTGAAGCGGCGTTAAGCGATTACGGGCCTGACTAAAGCACCTAGATCAAGCGCAGATAGCATTACGCTTTCGCGTCCTCGAGGGACTTTCCAGATGCAACCCAAGCCTTGACCCATGCTGGCTGGCGTCCACGACCACTCCATTGCTGGGTCGGATCTTCTGGATTGCGGTACTTAACCTGCACGTTGCCTTTTTTTGGCGCGTTACCGACTTTTATGGCACGAAGCTGCTTTTCAGACAGCCCAGCGTTCCGAGCAATGTGAAGAATCTGTTCGCGCGCCTTACTGATACCAAGGAAGTGTTGAGTTTTCAACTCATCGATCACTTGTACTTCTAGGGCGCGGAGTTGAGCCAGCGAATATTTTGATAGGTCGTGCATTTTGCGTGGTGTCTCCCATGGATGAAGCTGCACCCTACCATGAACCAAGAGCCAATTGCAGCTAACCATCCAAGTTCCGACCGCACGCGTTCGGTGGTCTTAGGCTGATAGATCATCGAGTGCCATATCGTCAGGGAGCGACGACGTAAGTAGACGGACTCTGGCGACTGCGATCGACCCAAAGCAGACCTTCAGCAGCGGAACTCAACCTCGACCGAGGTTGGACTTTTCTTCACTACAGTGACCTCGTAACCCGCGTTGACCGACCTCACCCACAGATGCATGAAATCTAGAAGATAAAAGCCGACCTGTGCTTGTCTCAAATACTTGATACGACTGATTAGAGACCTTGCGCTTGAGCGAAAATTTTCTTCTTTTTGCAAGAATTGGACTATGCGAGCTCCAGTGGTATCGTCTGTCATGACGACAAAACCGTTTCGTGACGAAATAAGCACTGTAAGCCGATCGTTTGAGAGCTTTCCAAGCTCCTCATAAGCTAACTGTTGAACTTTCCCCCTCGTGTTATCTTCTGTCCTGCGACGGTCTACTGTTTGTCGGTTGCCCCTTCGGCAGTGGCTAATTTCGACCCATTGAAGACGTTCGCGCCGCCGTTTGTACTACGCACATATCTGTCATGCTAAAGAACAGTAGATTACGTCCTCGAGCTGCGCGTTCGCGAATGCATCTGCATTCGTTGCATGTCCATCGTAAGGTCCAACTTTACAGATCGACTTGCCATTTCTGAAAACAATCTGCAGGCCATGCTCTGGCTCCCAGTCGCATTCGCACTCAATAGAAATATAGATTCCATTGTCGCCACTGTCCCGTCGATATACATAGGCGTCCCTCCCAAACTGTACATGCGCCCAGACTTCACTGGGAGCGCCAATGCATACAGGCTCGTTAGGGCTGTCCCAAAAACCGTCTACATCACGGTAATAGCTGAAAACGTGAGTCTCTGCTTCCGTCAGAAATTCTGGTCCAATGGACAAGAACGAATTGATCGCTGAGTGGAAATCTTCTGCATTCTCGTCCTCTTCATAGCCCTCCAGGATTATGCGAACGTATCTATCCTGTAGTACGCGAACCGGTATCGGCGCACTGCAGAGAGAACCGAGCTGTTCATCCTTCGTTACATCGCCAAGAGGAGGGATATGCATAAGTTCTAAGTCGGGTTGTAGAAGTGCTAACCTACTCTAAAGCACAAGGTCGGCTTTTGGCCGTTTACAGCCTAATATTTACCAAATTCAAAGTCGCAGCTCAGCAGGCGGGCAGAGTGAAAGCTTAAAATTGAACATGATTTGTTGAGCCGCCATCAACATACCAGTTAGCACCTGCAACGAAACTGGCAGCAGGACTAGAAATAAAGGTGACCACGCGAGCAATTTCCTCGGGAGTAGCAAGCCTCAGCAATGGATTCCGCTGTATAACTTTATCAAAAATATCAGGTTCATTGAGCCGCACATGGTCCCATATGCCATTGGCGAAAAGAGTGTCCCCTGGAGAAACCGTATTTACCCGAACTGTTGGTAGCAGGCGCTGCGAAAGAGACTTCATATAGTGTGCCAATGCAGCCTTTACCGCACCGTATGAAGCCGAGTTCGGCGCAGATAGTGAGCCAGCTTTAGAACCAATATATGTGATGGCTCCGTGAGGCGAGCGAAGCAGAAACGGCACTGCCGCTTCAGTTGCCATGACTGTGGCAAGTACGTCCGTCTGAAGCGAAATTTTCCAGTCCGCGCTTATTGCACTGACGTTAGGAATGAAGATATTAAACGAATCGAGCCTTTCTAACCATTTTACGAAGTTGAATGTATCCGTGACATCAACAACTTCCCCATGAACCTGCCCTGGAAGATGGTTAACTAAATCAAGTGCCTCATCGATTTTCTCCTGCCGTCGAGCGCAGAATGACACCCGACAACCTTCAGCGGCCAGTGCGCGAACTACTGCGGCCCCGATTCCAGAAGAACCGCCGGTTACGACTGCGTGAAGTCCTGCAAGCTGAAGATTCAAATGGTTCGCCTATTAGCTATAGTTTATCGACATAAAATTCGCATTTTGTCCGCTCCTGGCCCAGGCTGTGTAAAAACGCTGGCTAGACGCAGCCACCGCTTAACTCGGCCTTCCAAAACGGCCACTACGGCGTTTTCGCAGGGGCGGCAATGGTAAACCGACCCCCGAAAATGCAGCGTCAGTGCGTTTTTACACAGCCTCGACCGGCAGCGGACCTACCTGGGCCGTCCGCTCCCGACCCATTGCAGACCTTAAGGACCGAGAAGAGTTTGTGCTTCAGCGGCCCAATCGATATTGCCATTCATAGCAAAGTTGAGGAAGTCAGCGATTGACGATTCGAACAAGATACGCTCTATCAGGCCATTGAGCCGGTCAGGGAGATCAGATGGAACGTCGTCGCCATGAATGCCAAATGCAGGGTACGAACCTAGGTACTCAACCTTGATGACCTCAATTTTCAGCGTCGGAAAATCATCTTTCAGTGCGTCAAAAAGTTGGTGCCGTAGCCAAGTCAACAATGCCACCAGCATCGCGCGATTCTTTACATTGCCGAGCCATTCCCCTAGTGAAGGCGGTTCGACAATTGTGTATCCGATTTCACTCATCTGTTGATCGCTAGGTAAGATTGGACGGACGGCCGCTTCTGGCCGAAGTCGGCCGTTGAGCTCAGCATAGCAGGTCGCCACAGCCGAAAAATTGCAGAATGTCACGAAGGGCAGCTACCGAGTTGCTAGGTGGTCGATGGGCCCTGCTACCAGCTCCGACTGATTTCATCCTTGGAGTCACTTCGGTTTGCTGGTGCGATTCCAGCGTGTGCCGTTAAAACGAAGTCAGAACGGCAAAGCAGAACGGCGACGTGATATGAATGCGATACGTTCGTCCCGCCATATTGCAACTTATACCGCCGAAGCTACCGTTCATCCGAACAAGGCGGCAGCCAGACTGCGCCTGCACTAATCTAGCATTCCATTGAAATTTCGCTTACTCGAAATGAAAACCTCCCTAGCCGCGGCAGCCGTAGCAGCACTGTTGGCGCCGTGCGCCGCATGTGCCCAAGTCACCAACGACAACTGGGAAGCCAGTGCTCGCCAATTCGACAGCGAATACTGGAAGGCGTTCAACGCCTGCGAGGTGCAGACGCAGACAAGGATGAACGCGGAAGACCTCGAGTTCTATCACGACATTGGGGGGATCATGCGCGGCAGGGCAAGCTTTGCAGAATCGACTGCGAAGAATATTTGCGGACGCAGCGACTGGCGCCTGCGGCGCGCCGAGGTGCCAGGCACCGTGAAGCTTTATCCGCTGCGCAGCAATGGCAAAGTGTATGGCGCGGTCCTCTCTGGCGAGCACTACTTTTATCACACTAACAAAGGTCACCCTGAAACGCTGGAGGGAAAAGCGCGCTTTACGCACACCCTGCTGCTGAAAGACGGCGAGTGGCAAGTGGCGCGCGTGCTCAGTTTCGACCACGGTCCTGCTAAGTGAAGCATATCTGGCGGGCAGCTTGCGCCGACGAGCCATCATCAGGCGAACAAGCGCGAGCCCGGCCAATGGTAACGGCAAAGCCTTCGAGATCCTGACCGACAAGCACTTTAGTCAGCATCGGGTAGGCTAGTATTTAACAGCGTGTTCTCCAATAGTCGAGTTTCTTAGGGTGACAGTGCTATCGCGACCGTCCGGTATTGCCGATCTCGGCCGTCCACAGTGCGGCAGCTCCCGACCCATAGCGGACCTGGCTGGACTGATATTTCTGATCGAAACGACCGAGAAACGAATCGTGCGTGCCGAGCGCCCCTTCCGTCGTACGATGGCGAACAACGCACCGGAGGGCCTATGAATCAATTTTTTACAGTGGACGCGAATACAAGGGGGACTGCCTCTACAGCACTACTGGGCGCTGTGGCTGGCGCAGTAGGTGTATGGGCACTTGACCGTGTCGACTGGCTCATGTGGAACCGAGAAGATCCGCGAGCGCGTGCCCAGACGATACGTGTTCGACCTGGAGGAGAGCCGCCTTCACATGCATTGGTTACAAAGGTCGAGGAATTCACTGGTTTGAATTCAACTGAACGGCAGCATGATATCGCCGGAAACATAACCCACTACTCCATCGGTATTGCGCCAGCGGCTGGCTATGCACTAATGCGAGGAAAAATGCCTGGGAATGGAGTTTCACGGGGAGCGCTCTTCGGCCTCAGTCTTTTCTTGATGCAAGACGAAGCATTGAATTCGTTAGGCGGACTTGGCGCAAAACCGGGCGCCTATCCTTGGCAAGCCCATGCACGCGGCTTGATCGCGCATGTTGTGTATGGACTAACCACTGAGTTTGTTTTAAATATGATGGATCGTAAGAAAAACTGAGTCGCATACCCCGGCTCTATAATAGACCTTCTCCACTAACGCACCAAATCGTCACGGTCAAAAGTCAGGGGTCAGCCTTTACGACACTGATCATCCCGTCGGCTTCCATGCACGCACTTTTAACTTTAGAGCAGTCATCGATCCCATTTTCCCGTAATTGTGCCATCAGCTCTTCAACCGTCACCAATTCTGCGCGCATGTTCTTTCGCAACATCTTTCCGTTTTCAATAAGAAGTAAGGTTGGGGAGTGCAAAATGCGACTAATAAAGGTAAACCGATGAGCCAGCCATTCAATGCAGTACGTCCAAAAAAGGATCGTGGCAATCAACACTGCACCTTCTACTACTGATTTGTACTCCGCAGCAAATCCGTTTCCTGAAACCTCAGCCAGTAGGACAATTACCAAAACATCCGCAGTACCAATTCCACCACCCTGTCGTTTTAGAATGATTCTCATAAGTACTAGCAGGACAAAGTACATGAACGTTGCGCGAACGAACAACTCTGCAAGTGAAATTTTCGGTGTCAGTATAGTATGCCAGTCTACAGATCCGAAAAAATCTACCATATTGCCTCCTGCTTCGCATTGGTGTGGCGGTTTTCCACAGCTGGTCGACCACAGATAACTCCACTCTGTCTCAACGTATGGATTCAGTTAGAGGAGTGAGATTTGCAGTATTACATTACGTAATTCATGTTGAAATGAATTTACTGTAGTGCTAACGGACGAGCATAGCTTCTAGTCGAATGCAGAGCTAACAAAAACAGCGCTGAACGTCCGATAATGGCCGAACTCGGCCGTCGGGACAGCATAGCATGTCGCCAAGGCGAAAAAATGGCAGACTGTCACAGAGGGCAGGATCCGACCCAAACCAGACATTTCCAACGTTATCGAATCATTATAATCTCGCTGAAATACCTAGTTTTTCGAATTCGAAAAAACCTTAGCTCTGCGCCGTCACAAGTCTGTAGAAGATGCATCCGGACCTTACCAACGCAATCCCGCTTTCGCTGTAACGTCCCTTCCAAGCAACTTTATCCTTACCGTATCTAACGATCTCATCTCCAGGTTGGTGGATCGATTTTAATTTTAGCCATACGGAATTTTGATGGGCGAACAAAACATTAGGAAGCTCTGGTATTTGTTTGCGCCACGTTTGCAGCTCAGCCATTGCATCCCGTTCTATCTGATCAATTGTGAGAGGCGATGAAACCTCATCTCCCGGAGAAAATGTGTCGCAGTACCTGGTCGTGGTGCCTGCCAAAGACATCGTGCTAACGATCATTAGACCCGTGCCAAGAAAAAATTTCACTGTGAGACCTCCATCAAAATCGAATGTTTGCGCCCAGCCATTGCGCTTAACATCGAAATGGCTCAGGCGAGAAGAGCAGACTTCCAGAAAGGACTGGATCCGACCCTTAGCGGTCGTAGGACCACTCCAAGAACGCGCCAACGGTGTCCGATGAGGTCAGCTCTAGCAGCGCCTCTGCAAGCTCGTGTTGACCCTTTGCGGCGGCAGTAGCAGACAAGGCACAGGCCGTAAAAGCAGTACTCCACTGCGTTTCTCCAGCACTTGCCACCAGTGCGGGAATGCGTTTTAACGCGTCGAAGTAACCTGCTGCCAGCTCATCGGGAACGTCGACGCTATTCTTGTGCCGGCAGATTTCGATCCAGGCAGGGAAGTGAAAATACACATCGGTCACACGTTCTGGCGAGCTAGCAATTGCCTCGATAACGTGTGGAACCGCTGCGAACGAAGCCGAGTACACGTCGCCTTGATGCGCGAGCGCGCTCCATAGGCTGAACCACGGTTCGGAACTGCCATGATCGCTGGGTACAGCCAATAGCCGTCGAAGAAGCTCAGGAATCTTCGCAGCACTGCCGTACGCATCGCGCAGCTCCCCCCACCGTGGACTACTCAGTTCCAGCATCTCCTGTCCTGTTATCGCGTAATGCACAGCCTACTTCATGAACATCCGCTCTTGGCCAATAGCAGACGGTCGGTATGGCTCAGTGTACGAGCTTGTTGCTTGCTGGACAAGTCGCAGGGCGTCGATGGGTATTGGTTGTTGTGGGAGACTTTATTGTTCTGTAGCGAACTTTATTGCCATCAGGCGAGCGCCGGGACCTGCCCGCGCCATCTGCCATGCTGCGCACCAGCCTCAGACCCTCCTGATGGCGTCATCCCGGCGCAGCGCCGGCACGTGCGCTTCCGGCGCCATCTTGGCGTTGGCAAGCTGGATGGTGGCCAGGCGCCCGAGCGTGGCGATGGCCTTGTCGAACTCCGGCGTCCATGGGTGCCCGTAGTTCAGACGGATGCAATTCTTGAACGAGGCGCGCGCCGAGAACATCGGTCCCGGCGCAATGCTGATGCCGGCGGCGCTGGCGTCGCGCTGCAGCAGCAGGGAATCGATCCCGGGCGGCAGTTCGACCCACATGAAATACCCGCCTTCCGGGCGCGTGGCCCGGGTGCCGAATGGAAAATGACGCAAGACCGCAGTTGCCAAAGAAATCTGCTGCTGCGACAGCGCATGGCGCAACTGCCGCAGGTGGCGGTCGTACCCGCCCTTGGCCAGGTAGTCTGAAATCCCTTCCTGGATCGGCGCGGCGACCGCGAGCGTGCGCATCAGTTTCAGGCGCGACACGCTCTGCCTGAACTTGCCGGGAATCGCCCAGCCCAGGCGGTAGCCCGGCGCCAGCGACTTGGAAAACGATGAGCAATGCAGCACTAGCCCGAACTGGTCGAAGGCCTTGGCCGGCAAGGGCCGCTTTTTCCCGAAGTACAGCTCGGCATAGACGTCGTCCTCGATCAGCGGCACCTCGTGCGCCGCGAGCAGGCTGACCAGGGCGCGCTTCTTTTCCTCGGGCATCAAACTGCCCAGCGGATTCTGGAAATTGGTCATCAGCCAGCACGCCGCCGCCCGGTGCATCTCCAGTACCTGCGCCAGCAGTCCCAGGTCGATGCCGTCGCGCGGGCTGGACGGCACCTCGATCGCCTTCAGGCCCAGGTTTTCCAGCGCCTGCAGCGCGCCATAAAAGGTCGGCGACTCGACGATCACGCAGTCGCACGGCTTGGTGACGGCCTGCAGGCTGAGATTGAGCGCCTCGAGTGCGCCGTTGGTGATGACGATGTCGTCGGGCTGGACATGCACGCCGTCGGCCAGATAGCGCAAGGCGATCTGCCGCCGCAGGGCCGCATTGCCCGGCGTGATGTCGTCCACCGTGCTCCAGGGATCCATGGTGTTGGCGCCATACGCCAGCGAGCGGGCCAGGCGGGGCAGGGGAAACAGCAGCGGGCTGGGAAATGCCGAGCCCAGCGGCACGACCTCGCGCGTCGTGACCGAGGCCAGCACCGAAAACACGAGCTCGCTCACCTCGACCGGCAGGGAGGTCGCATCGTAGCTGCATGCCGTGCCCGGCTCGGGCGGCAAGCTGGTGCCGCCTGCCGTCACGTAGTAGCCGGAGCGCTCACGAGCGCGGATCAGGCCGCGAGCTTCGAGCAGGTAGTAGGCCTCGAACACGGTCGATGCCGACACGCCGCGGCTGGCGCTGACCTGGCGCACGGACGGCAGCCGGTCGCCCAGCTTCATGAGCCCGGTTCTGATCGAGGATGCAAGTTCCTCCGCCAGCTGCTCGTAGCGTTTCATGCGATTCCCTGTCTCCCAGATACGGGAATTACAGCACTTGTTTCTATGCATGGCAAGTTAAGTAAACTGAACAATAAGTCCGCCGAAACAAACGCGTACGCGGACGGCGTTTCAGCCATGCCGGGGCAGGCTCGACGCAAATTCCTGCAGCGGCACCGGGCGCCCGTGCAGGTAGCCTTGCTGCCTGGTGCATCCATGGGTGGACAGGAAGGCGCGCTGGTCTTCCGTCTCGACGCCCTCGGCCACCACCTTCAGGCCCAGGGTCTCGCCCAGCACGATGATGGCGCGCACGATCGCCGCACTCTTCGGGTCGCGCAGGTCCTGGATGACGGTCTGATCGATCTTCATCTCGGCAAAGGGGAGGTTCTTGAGATAGGTGAGGGAGGAGTAGCACACGCCGAAGTCGTCCAGCGCGCAGCCGATGCCCATGCTTTTGAGCGCCTTCATCTTAGCGATGGTGTCGTCGACGTCGTCGATCAGGAGGCTCTCCGTCAGCTCGATGGTCAGGCGGGCCGGGTCGGCCCCGGTGCGCCGCAGCACATCGGCCACGCCGGCAAGAAAATCGGCCTGGCGGAACTGCCGCGCACTGACGTTCACCGACAGGCTCAGGCCCGCGGTGGCCGGGTGGGCATGCCAGGCGGCGAGCTGGGCGCAGGCGCATTCCAGCACCCAGCTGCCCAGGGCGACGATCATGTTGCCTTGCTCGGCCTGCTCGATGAACGCCCCGGGCATCAGCAATCCCTTCACCGGATGCTTCCAGCGCACCAGCAACTCCGCGCCCACGACCTGGCCGCCCTCGTGCTGCGGCTGGAAGTGCAGCACGAATTCTCCGTGCTGCATGCCCCTGGCCATGTCCGCTTCCAGCGCGAGCTGCGCGCAGTAGGGCGACTGCATGGTGGGCGCGAATATCCTGACCGTATTGCGTCCTTGCGCCTTGGCGCTGCACATGGCCAGTTTGGCCTGTTCCATGAGCTGTTCGCCCGCCAGTGTACCGGGGCAGGCCAGCGCTACCCCGATGCTCGCCGTGCTGCGCAGTGCCTGCGCGTCCAGGCAATACGGACCGTTCAGGGCGGCCAGCATCCTGGCCCCGGCGGCCAGCGCCTCGGCCGACGGGGTCGCTCCGGCAGCGCCCAGGCCGTCGATGAATACCCCGTATTCGTCGCCCTTGAGCCGCGCCACCGTGCCGCCCGCGCCGGCCACGGACAGCAGGCGTTCGCCGGCCTGGTGCAGCAGCCGGTCGCCGGCGGCGTGGCCCAGGCGGTCGTTGAGCGCCTTGAAATCGTCCAGGTCGATGTGGAATAGTGCGCCGACCCTTCCCCCGTCCATCGCGCTCTGCGCCAGGCGTTCGAGCAGCATGCGGCGATTGGGAAAACCGGTCGGTTCGTCGTAGTAGGCCAGGCGGGCGATTTCCCGTTCCGCTGCCTTGCGCGCCGAGAGATCGGTTTCGCGCCCGACGTAGTTGTCGACGTTGCCGTGCTCGTCCACGACTGCGGACAGGTCCAGCAGGACCGGATAGACCTCGCCATTCTTGCGCCGCATGTTGAGCTCGCCGGACCAGGCGCCGCTGCGCGCGAGTTCCAACCACGGGCAGGCCTGTCCGGCGGCGTCGATGCGTCCGGCCAGCGGGTCCATGCCGGCCAGCTCGCTTTCCTGGTAGCCGGTGGCGGCGATGAACGCCCGGTTGACGCGCACGAGCTGTCGGCCGGCGTCGGCGATGAACATGCTTTCCGGTCCCTGGAAGGCGATCGCGGCAATGCTGAGCTCCCTGTGCATGCGCTGCTCCTCGGTGACGTCGCTGCTGGAGCAGTAGACATAGGCGCGGCCCTCGACCACCGTGCTGGTCGCGTAGATCCGCACGGCGATCCGGCGCCCGTCGAGCCGGCGGTAGCGCGCGTCGATCGTCGCGGCCGTGCCGGGCGTGGCGACCAGGCCGGCGAAGCATTGGCGCAGCGTGGGCGTGTCCCACTCCAGGTTCCATTCGGAGACATGCATGCCCAGCATCTGGCGCGCGGCGCCGCCGAGCATCTGGGCGAATGCGTCGTTGGCTTCCACCAGGAATCCGGCCTCATCCAGGATATGGATGCCGTCGGTGGTCATTTCCATCAGCAGCTGGCTGTGCCTGGCCCATAGTTCGGCGCGCGCGGCGCTCCGGCGCCGGGCCGTGACATCGACCAGGAAGCCGTTCCAGACGACATTGCCCTGTTCGGTCAAGCTGGGCAGGGCGTTGCCCGAGATAAGGTGTTCGACCCCGTCCGGGAAACGCAGGCGGTATTCGTGCTGCCATGGACGCATGCTGCGCGCCGACGCCAGCAGCGAAGCGACAAAGCCATCCAGGTCGTCGGGGTGGACCGCATCGAACACGGGCTGGGCGTCGTGGCGCAGCACATGCCGCTCGACCCGATACAAGGCGCAGAATGCATCGCTGGCGGCCGCGGCGCAGTAGGTGCCGTCGCGCAGCAGGCGAAACACGAACACGATGCCGGCCAGGTCTTCGCCCGGAAGGGGCAGGCTGGCGCCGGCGGCGCCGGGGTCGCGGCGAAACGGGACGGCGCAGTGCAAGGACAGGTTCATGACACGCTCCTGGAACGAGGCCCCGGCGAGGCTGTCGATCGGCGGGGCGCTGCGCGTGTTGCCCGAGGAACGTGCGAAGCGGCCAGTCGATGAGGCAGTATGGCCTGCGCATGGAAAACAAACAGAGGCAGTCCGGACCTGTTTTAGCGCATCAGATGGGGCTGCAGCCGGCGGCGATGCAGGCGGCGGATTGCCAGCTCCGCGCAGGTCGGGCAGGACAGCGGCTTGCTACGCCGGTTTTCGAGTCAAACTGCACCGGTCGCGCCCTGCCTGTCGTTCAGGCGCGTTCCTGTCCTGGCGCCCGGGTTTTCCGGTAGGCGCCGGGGCCGACGCCGAAATGGCGCTTGAAAACCCGGTTGAAGGCGGCCTCCGATTGATAGCCGACCTGCTCGCCGATCGCCCCGGCCGACAGGCGCCCGTTCTGCAGCAGCGCCGCGGCCTTGGCCATGCGCGTTTCGGTCAGCAGCTGCGCCGGCGTGGTGCGGGCGACCTGCTGGAACAGCCGGGCGAAGGTGGCGCGCGACATATTGCAGGCGGCGGCCAGTTCGCTCACTTCCCAAGGACGCTCGGGCGCGTCGAGCATGGCGTGCAGGGCGCCGCGCAGGCGCGGATCGGCCAGCAGCGCGAACAGGCCGTCGAGTGCCGCGCCCTGTTCGACCCAGGCCCGCATGAGCAGCGCGAACAGGGCCGACGCCAGCTGCGAGACCACCGCCCGCCCGCCCGGGCGCACCTGTTCGGTTTCCGCCCGCAGCATGGCGATCAGCTGCTGCAGCACGGCCAGTCCCTCGCTCTGCGCGGATTTCACATGCACCAGTTCCGGCAGCGACGACAGCAGCACCCTGGCGCTGCCCGGGTCGAACTCGAACTGGCCGCACAGGATGCGGGTCTGCGGTCCGGGGCTGTCGTTGTAGTGAAACGGCAGCGGGCCGCGGTCGTGGGATGCGCGCGGGGCGTAGTGGATGTCGTGCGGCCCCGGGGTGTGCAGGCGATGCGGGGTCCCCATTGGAAACAGGATGATGTCGCCGGCGCCGAGCGCGATCTCCTTTTCGCTGCCGACCTCGAGCAGGCACTCGCCGCTGGCGATCAGGTGGTAGGGCGCGATGCCCGGGCCCGTGCCGTGGTGGTCGAGCACCCAGGGCGCGCCGAACTGGCATCGCACGTCGAGCGCGGTGCGGACGGGATACAAGGCAAGCAGCTGGCTGAGGGCGCCCATGTCGGCAATCCGGTGAGAGGAATGAGCAAATTATAGAGCGTTGCGAGCATTCAACAAGCGACCCCGGAAGCCTAGACTGGTTTCCGTCGACACAGATTCACGCCGGCGCCACTCTCAACCAACCACGAAGGAATGATCATGACCCGTCTTCACACCATCGCTCCCGCCGACGCCGTCGGTCCTGCCGCCACCCTGTTCGGCGCCATCAAGCAGGCCATCGGCATGGTGCCGAACGCCTACGCCACCGCCGGCTCCAACAGCCCGGTCGCACTGAAAGCCTCGCTCGGCCTGGATGCCGCGCTGCGCGAAACCAGCCTGTCGACCAAGCAGGTGGAAATTATCAAGCTCGCCGTGAGCGAAACGGTCGGCTGCGACTACTGCGTGGCGGCGCACACCCTGATGGGCAAGAAAGCGGGCCTGAGCCGCGACAGCATCCTGGCGATTCGCCGCGGCGCCGACAGCGACGACGCCGCCACCGATGCGCTGGCCGATTTCGCCCGTCTGCTGGTCACCACCACCGGCACCGTCCCGCTGGAGGAAGTCGAGGCGATCAAGGCCGCCGGCTACAGCGACGCGCAGATCGTCGACACCATGCTTGCCATTGCCAGCATCACCTTCACCAACCTGCTCAACCGGGTCAACGACACGACCCTCGATTTCCCGGCAGCCGATTGAGCGCGCCAGGTGGCGTGCGGACCTGCCGCACGCCGCAGTCCACCACACAGGAGCACAGCATGCAAGAAGTCACGATGTACAGCACCCATACCTGCCCTTACTGCGTCCAGGCCAGGCGCCTGCTGGCCGAAAAAGGCGTGGTCGCCAAGGAAATCCATGTCGACGAAGAGCCGGGCAAGCTCAGGGAAATGATCGACATCACCGGGCGCCGCACGGTGCCGCAGATCTTCATCGGCGCCACCCACGTCGGCGGCTACGACGACCTCAGCGCCCTGGCGCGCGCAGGCAAGCTCGATCCGCTGCTCGCGGCGGCGTGAGACGGCCGGTTCAGGACAGCAGCGCGACCCGTTCCCGGGCGCTGGGCCCGGCGCCGAGCTCGAAGCGGCCGACCATGCGCTCGAGCGTCTCTGCCTGTTCCCGCAGCGCCGCCGAGGCGGCGACGTTTTCCTCGACCAGCGCCGCATTTTGCTGGGTTACCTGATCCATCTGCACGATGGCTTCGTTGACCTGTTCGATTCCCGCCGCCTGCTCCTGGCTGGCGTTGCTGATCTCCGCGACGATGCTGCTGACTTCCTCGATGCTGTCGAAGATGGCATGCACGCTGGCGCCGGCTTCGTGTGCGAGTCCGGCGCCGGACTGGGCCAGTTCGACCGAGCTGGCGATCTGGCTGCCGACATCCTTGGCGGCGTTGGCGCAGCGCTGGGCCAGCGTGCGCACCTCGGCGGCGACCACCGCGAAGCCGCGTCCCTGCTCGCCGGCGCGCGCCGCTTCCACCGCCGCGTTCAGGGCCAGGATGTTGGTCTGGAACGCGATGCCTTCGATCAGGCCGGTGATGTCCTCGATCCGGCGCGACGCGACCAGGACTTCCTGCATGACCTCGGCCACCTTGCCGACCTGCGCGCTGCCGTGCCCGGACATTTCCCTGGCCGAGCGCGCCAGGTCGGCCGCCTTGCGCGCGCTGGCGGCATTCTGCCGCACGGTGGCGGTGAGTTCCTCCATCGACGAGGCGGTTTCCTCCAGCGCGCCGGCCTGGGTTTCGGTGCGCTCCGACAGGCAGGCCGTGCCTTGCGCGATTTCACGGGCGGCGCCGCCGATCGCCTGGCTGCCGGCCAGCACACCGGCGACGGTGTCGACCAGGCTGGCCTGCATCCGGTCCAGGCCTGCCATCATGCGGCCCATCTCGTCCTGCCTGCCGGCGGCGATCTTGCCCGTGAGCTTGCCGTCGCCGATGGCGCGCATGTGGGCGAGCGCCGTGTCCAGCGGACGTACGATTGCGCCAGACAGCTTCCTTGCCGAGACAACGACCGTCACCAGGCCCAGCAGCAGGCCGCCGCCGGTCCACCACAGGAATTCGCGGTAGCCTCCAGCGCTCTGCCGGTACAGGACCTCCGCGCGGCTGGTCTGGAACTGCGCCAGCGCATCGATCTTTTCGCTCAGCGCGCTGTACATCGGCGCCATGCGGTGCAATACCAGCGAGCGCGCTTCGTCGTTGCGGCCGGCCTGCAGGGCGGTCACCAAAGGTTGCTGCGCTTGCTGGATATAGATGGCGCGCTGGGCGTGGACGGCTTCGGTGAGCCTGAGCTCTTCGGCATCGGCCGGCAGCGCGGTGTACCTGCGCCAGGCGGCGTTGGACTTGTCGCCGAAGCTGATCGCACGCTCGAGCGATCCCTGGCTTTCGCCAGAGTCAGGATCGAGCACGACGCGGTCGAAGGCGGTCCGCGCGCGCAGCAGGTAGGCGACCGACTCGCCCAGCGCCGAGGCCGAGGCCAGCTGGTTGGTGTACATCTCCTCGAGATTGGCGTTGGCGCGCGACAGGCCGAGGATGGCCAGGGCCGCGCTCAGGACCAGCAGCCCGGCCATGACCGTCATCGACAGGATCAGGCGGGCACGGATCGACAGGGATTTCATGGGGCTCCAGTGTAAAAAATGGTGGGAAATACGCGCGGGCGAACGAGCGCCTGCCTGCGTACGCGGCGCCGGGAGGTGCGGCCGGCCGGCGCGCCGGCTCAGGACAGGTTGATGCGCAGCGGCGGCGTGGCCGATGGGCGGGCGATGTAGAAGCCCTGGGCGTAGGCGATGCCGAGGCGGCGCAGGGTGTCGAGTTCCTGGAATGTTTCGACGCCCTCGGCGATCACCCGCGCCTGCGAGCACGACGCCAGCTGCTGCACCGCCTCGAGGAAGCAGCGCTTGAGCACATCGCCGTCGCTGCCCTGCACGAACGCGTTGTCGAGCTTGACGCAGGCCGGCTGCAGCTCCAGCCACAGGCGCAGCGAGGCGTAGCCGGCGCCGAGGTCGTCGATGGCCATCTCGTAACCCAGGCTCGACAGGCGGCGGGTCACCTCGTGAAGGCGCGGGTAGTCGTGCACCGCCTGTTCCTCGGTGATTTCGATCACGACGCGGGTCGGATCGACGTCCAGGGACACCAGCACCTGTTCCAGCTCCGGGCCCGCCGCGTCGGGCGCGAGCAGCAGGCTGGCGCTGACGTTGACGAACAGCTTGCCGGGCAGGTCGAGCCGTCTGAACGCCGTCCAGATCGTGCGCAGGCAGGCGTATTCGAGTTCGCGCTGCCGGTTCTCCCGGCGGGCGGTGGCGAACAGGGCGGCGGGAGATTCCAGGTCCGAACCCGCGGGGCCGCGGATCAGGGCTTCGTAGCCGACGATACTCAGGTCGGCCGTTGCGACGATCGGCTGGAAGACGGCGCGCAGCCGATGGTCGAGAAGGAGGGTGCCGAGCGGCGTGGTCATGTTCTTATTCCAGAGGGATGGGCTGCATGGCGGGGAAGGAGGCGTCCCCCTCCGGCATGGCCGAGTAGTAGGCATAGGCGCTGCCGCCGCGCTGCTTGGCGCGGTACATGGCCAGGTCGGCGTGACGGATCAGGGTCTGCGCGTCGCGGCCGTCGTCCGGAAAGATGCTCACGCCGATGCTGCACGATGCGCCGGCCGGGGGGCGGGCCAGCAGCGTGCGCTGGAGCGTGGCGTCGATGTCGGCGCGCCGGGAGACGTCGTTCAGGACGATCACGAATTCGTCGCCGCCCAGGCGCGCTACGAGGTCGCCACTGCGCACCACCTGCTGCAGGTGCTGGGCGAAGCCGACCAGGGCGCGGTCGCCTTCTTCGTGGCCGTGGGTGTCGTTGATGGACTTGAGCTTGTCCATGTCGAGGAACACGATGCCGAGACGGCCCCCAGCCCTGGCGGCCGCCTCCAGCGCCTGGCCGAGGTAGCCGTGCAGGCCGGCGCGGTTGGGCAGGCCGGTCAGCACGTCGTGCAGGGCCAGGTGGCGCATGCGCTCATCGGCACGCTTGCGCTCGTCGATGTCCTCGATCATGCAGATGTAGTGGGACGGAGCGCCCTGCTCGTCGTAGGCGATCGAACTGGTGACGCTGACCCAGGCGTGGCTGCCGTCCTTGCGCCGCAAGCGCTTCTCGCGCGTCGAATACATGAGTTCGCCTGCCAGCATGCGCTGGTAGACCATGACGTCGGAGGCGCGGTCCTGCGGGTGGGTGATCTCTCTTGCCGGGATGGACAGCAGCTCCTGTTCCGAGTAGGCGACGATCGAGGTGAGCTTGTGGTTGACCTTGATCCAGCGCCCATCGATCGAGACGTGCGCCAGGCCGGTGGCCGCCTGGCTGAATGTGATGGCGCAGCGCGAGCTGGCGGCGCGCAGTTGGGCCAGCGCCTGGACGCGTTGACTGACGTCGCGGATCACGACCGACAGCAGGTCACGCCTGGCCAGGCGCATGCGCTCCACGCGCACTTCCACGTTCAGGGCGCTGCCGTCCGCACGCCGGCAATCGTATTCGCTCGGATTGATTTGCGCTGCCAGTTGCGCCAGCGTCGGCGTGCTGCCGTCCTCGGCGCGCAGCCGGGCGCACAACTGGTCGAACTGCAGGGACGGCAGTTCGCCGCTGTCCAGTCCCAGCATGATCAGTGCCGCCGCATTTGCCTGGCGCACCCTGAAATTCGCCATGTCGACCAGCAGCACCGCCTCGGAGATGCCGTCGAGTACGCGGCAGGCCGCCAGCAAGTCGTCTTCGCGCTGCACCTGGCGCGTGGCGTCGCTCAACAGCACCAGGACGGGCAGGGGCGCGGGTCCGACCGGCACGACTTTCATCAGCACATGGCGCAGCTTGCCGTCCAGTCCCTGGCGCACCAGCATGGTGCGGTGCGGGGCCTGCGCCGCGGTGCCGAAGGCGACGGCGTCGACGAAGGCACGGTCGCTGCAGCTGCGCCCAAGAAGCAGGCCCGGCTGCAGGGGAGCTGCAAAGCCCATCATGCGCTCGACGCCCTTGCCCATGGCGAGCAGCAGTCCATCGCGGTCGAGGGTGATGCTCTCCTCCAGCGGGCTGCAGCTTGCGTGATCGGCTGCAGGGTAATCCGCAGTCTGCGCCGATGGATCGGGCAGGGCCGGTGACAGGGGAAGGGACAGGTCGGACATGGCGGGCGGGAGCAGCAAGCGGGTTGGAGTGCCTGCATTATTCGCTGCTTCTCGGCAATAAAACAGGGCCAGTTGGCCGGCAAATCGGCATACCAGATGGGACGGCGCGATCCTTTCCATGCAGGCAGCGCATAGGTGATATGCGCGGCGCCGCCCTTATCGGCGCGGCGCCGGGACGGCATACTCGAGGGTGTCTCCCCCATGGCCAAGGGCGCCAGCCGGGCCTCACAGTTTTTTTATTGATCAGGAATGATGCACATGACGATGACGATGTCGGAACTATCCGTACCGGTGCTGGTACGCGGCTTGACCGTGCTGGGCGCGCTGCTGGACAAGGGCGAGGCGCACGCCGCTGCGGCCGGCGTGGCGCCGGAAGCCTTGCTGTCCGCGCGCCTGGCGCCGGACATGCTGCCGCTGTCGGCGCAGGTGCAGTCGGCCTGCGACACCGCCAAGCTGGCGATCCAGCGCCTGGGCGGCGTGACCGGCCCGGTGTTCGCCAACGACGAGACCACCTTCGCGCAACTGCGGCAACGTATCGCGGCGACCATCGCCTACATGGAGAGCGTGGACACCGCCGCGATCGACGCCAGCTTCGGACGCGAAATCAAGCTCAACTGGACGGCGACCGGCCCGGTGTTCACCGCGCAAGGCTACCTGCTCAGCTTTACCTTGCCGAATTTCTTCTTTCATGTGACGACGGCCTACGACATCCTGCGCCACCAGGGCGTGAGCATCGGCAAGAGCGACTACCTGGGCGCCTACACGCACCAGGAATAAGACCGGCCCGCTACCCTTCAAGGCCTGGCCGGCACGGTCACATGGACGGGCAGGCGTCTACATGCTCCATTGCGCGGCGTCGCGCATGATCATCTCCATCAGCGCGCGCGCCGCCGCGCTCTGGTAGGCGTCTTTACGCCGTAACAAGCGCACCGTGCGCGGCGCCGGCGCGGGCACAAGCGCGAGGTTGCGCAGACCCGGCGCACGGGCCGCGATGGCCTCCGGCAGGATGGTAACCAGGCGGCTGTGCCGGACGATTTCCACCAGCGCGCTGATCGTATTGGCCTCGACCGCCACGGTCGGCGCCAGCCGCTGCGCCTGCAAGTAGCGGTCGACGTGCACCCGGGTGACGAAATCGGCGCTGAGCAATCCCAGTTCGACCTCGGCCAGCGCCGCGGCCTCGACCTGCGGCCGCCCGGCCCACGGGTGATTGTCGGCGACGACGGCACTGAGTTGTTCCGAGAATACCGGCAGGCAGTCGATGTCGGCCGAGCGCGCGAGCTCGAAGGCGATGCCGAGATCGACTTCGTCGGCCTCGACCGCTGCGGCGATCGTGTCCATCGACATCTCATGGACCTTCACGGTGATGCCGGGATGACGGTCGCGGAACGCGGCGACCAGCGGGCCGGCCAGGTAGGCGGTGAAGGTCGGCGTCATCGCCAGGCGCACCAGGCCTCGCGACAGGTCGTGCACGTCGTGAATCGCCCGGCGGCCCGATTCCAGCTCGGCCAGGGCGCGCCGCGCATGCGCGATATACACTTGCCCCGCATCGGTGACGACGACCTTGCGCCCGCTGCGGTCGAACAGGGCAGCCCCCAGGCGCTCTTCCATCTGCAGGATCTGCTGCGACAGCGCAGGCTGCGACAGGTGCAGGGCCTCTGCGGCCCGCGTGAAGTTACCGTGCTCGGCAACGGCGATCAGGTATCGAAGCGAGCGCAGTTCCATGACGTCACCATTGGTTTTTCTTATCGTCGCTATTCTAAACCGGTCTTGGACGGCCGCACCGGAACTGAGGATGATGGCATCACTGCAGCCCGCAAGGCAGCATCCACGTACCAGGAGCAGCGATGAAATCGTTCGTACAAGGCGCACTGAAGTTTCGCCAGCAGACCTTTCCGGGAATGTCGGCCTTGTTTAAAAAACTCGCGCACAGCCAGCGGCCCAACACCCTCTTCATTACCTGTTCGGACAGCCGCGTCGTTCCGGAATTGCTGACCCAGCAAGATCCCGGCGACGTCTTCGTGATCCGCAACGCCGGCAACATCGTCCCTTCCTACAGCGCCGAGCCGGGCGGCGTCACCGCCACCGTCGAATACGCCGTCGCGGTGCTGGGCGTCGCCGACATCGTGGTGTGCGGCCATTCGGATTGCGGGGCGATGACGGCGATTGCCAAGTGCACCTGCATGGACCACTTGCCGGCAGTGTCGAGCTGGCTGCGCCATGCCGACGCCGCCAAGGCGGTCAGCCGGGCAAGGAAGCATGCCGACGAGGCAGCCAAGGTAGCGTCGATGGTGCACGAGAACGTCATCGCCCAGCTGGCCAACCTGCGTACCCACCCGACCGTCGCACTCGCCCTGGAGCAGGGCAGCCTCAGCCTTCATGGCTTGGTTTACGACATCGAAACCGGCGCGGTCGAAGCACTCGACGGCACGGTCCGCCGCTTCGTGCCGCTCGAGTCTCACCCCTACGCGGTCGCCACGCCCGCACAGGCGTCGCGCCGTGTCGCGTGAACGCATCCAATCATCTTCAAAGGACATCTCCATGCTGCAATCGAACCTTACGCAAGACGCCCGCACCGAACTGACCGCCCGCGTCATTACCAATAAAGCCCTCAAGGACCTGTCCTGGGCGAGCCTTGCCGACGGGACGGGTTTGAGCGTGGCCTATGTCACCGCCGCGCTGCTGGGCCAGCACGCGCTGCCGCACGCCGCCGCGGCCAGCGTCGCACAGCGCCTGGACCTGGACGATGCCGACGTCAGGCAGCTTCAGGCGGTGCCGATGCGCGGCAGTATTCCAGGCGGCGTACCGACCGATCCGACCATCTACCGCTTCTACGAGATGGTGCAGATTTACGGCACCACGCTCAAGGCGCTGGTCCACGAGCAGTTCGGGGACGGCATCATCAGCGCCATCAACTTCCGCCTCGACATCAGGAAGGAAGCCGACCCGGACGGCGGCGATCGCACCGTCATCACGCTCAACGGCAAGTTCCTTCCAAATAAGCCTTACTGAGCCCGAACGGCGCCGCGCCCCTCTCCGCGACAACCAACAGGCAGGCCTGCGGCCTGCCATACAGGAGCTTCACATGAAACTGCAGGTCCTAATGCCCGCATCCCTCTTCGGGTCGATTCTTGGCATCGCCGGCCTGGCCAGCGCCTGGCGGGCCTCCGCTTCCGTATGGAACATGCCGGCCTGGCCGGCGATGGCCTTGACGGCAGTTGCCGTGCTGGCCTGGCTGGCTGGCCTGGTGCTGTATCTCGCCAAGTGGGCCGTGCTGCCGGCGCAGGCACGGGAGGAGGCCGGGCATCCTGTCCAGGGGAACTTCCTGATGATGATCCCGGTGTCGAGCATGCTGGTTGCGATGCTGCTGCAGCCCTATGCCGCCACGCCGGCGCGCGCACTGTATGTGCTGGCCATGACGGGCGCCGTCGTGCTCAGCGTTTGGCAGCAGGGAAACATGATGCAGGGAGGGCGGGCCGCAGGGACGGCGACGGCAGCGCTGTATATCCCCACCGTGGCAGCCGGCTTTGTCGGCGCGATCGGGGCCGCGGCCTTTGGCTGGCAAACGCTGGCGCAGCTGTTCTTCGGCGCCGGCCTGCTGGCGTGGTTGGCACTCGAGTCGGTCTTGCTCAATCGGATGATGCACGGCGACGCCATGCCGCCGGCCATGCGCGCCAGCTTCGGCGTCCAGCTGGCCCCGCCGTCTGTGGGCCTGCTTGCGCTGTTTGCCGCCTGGGACGCCGTGCCCGCCCATCTGGCCTTGATCCTGTTCGGCTACGCCCTGGCGCAACTGCTGCTCGCGGCCCGGCTCCTGCGTTGGCTGCTCGCCGGCGGGTTCGGCCCGGCGTTCTGGAGCTTTGCCTTCGGTATCACCGCCCTGTCGACCGGCGCCTGGAAGCTGGCTGCAGGTGGACTCGACATTGCGCAAACCCTGGCGCCTTGGCTGTTCCTGTTGGCCAATGGCGTCGTCGGTATCGTGGCAGCATACTCACTGTGGCTGATGGGCGCGGGCAAGTTGCTGCCCCGGCACGCACCCTTCACGCGCGCCGGTGTCTTTCCTGGATAGGGCGAGCGCCGCAACGTCAGGGCCAGGTCTGACGTTCAGTCACGGCCCCTGCCTGACTTGCCCAGGTCGACCTTTTTCGCGGTCGACAGAATGGGGCGAGCGAAATGGCATGCGATTGTTCATCGCCATGTCGATTTTCGATGCCCTTGTTCGTCGTGACAGTGGAGCAGCCCATCCACACCACCTTCGACCTGGAGATACCGTGAACAAGCAAATCATCTTCGTCAACGGCCGCTCTTGGCCGTTCTTGGCGGTGACGAGGGTCAACCGGCCTTAACACTCAGGCTATATCGGCCATTCTTCACCGTTCGACGATGCACTTGAGATCGCTGAACAGACTGAAGTTTAAGTCAAGCTAGCTGGCCCACGAAGGTGGGCCAGCCATAGATTGACCAGTCAGGGCGACTGCACCCGGCACAGACTGTATAAAAATACGACCAGCGTGTTTTCAGGGTCTCTTACCATTCCCGACTTTGAGAAAACGCCTTGGAGAACGTTCTGAGAGGCCGGTTGTCGCCGGCATGCTGTCCACTTTGCGTTTTTACACAGCCTAGGCCATTGGGAGCCGTCGAACGCTGAAGGCTGGAAGAATCAATCCAGACGAAGGAGCCTAGCACTGTCAAAGAATGAACGGTCGCGATAAGTGGGTTTCTGCCGTTCGTGACAGTCTGCGATTTTTCGGCTGTGGCGAACTGCTATGCTGAGCTCGACGGCCGGGTTCGGCCCAAAGCAGACGCGGAGAACATCATACGCTGATGGCCGTTCCCTGAAGTTTGCATCGCACCTCCGTTGTCTGCCGCGCCGGTTTGCCGCGACTCACCGGTGACGGTCTCTGGGCTTAGTTGAGCGTCAGATCTGGCGCATACCACCATCCACGAACAGTTCAATACCATTGACGAAACTGGCGTCATCGGATGCGAGGAAGACCGCCGCCTTCGCGACCTCGTCCGGGTCGCCTACCCGGCCCATCGGAATCAAGGACGCCAGATGGTCGAGGAAACCTTGCTGCTGATCCGGATCGGTGCCAACCAGCTCGACCAGCCCTGGTGTCTTGATTGGGCCCGGGCTGAGCGTGTTCACGCGAATGCCCTTGCCTTTCAGGTCGACGATCCAGTTCCGGGCAAACGCCCTCACCGCGGCCTTCGAGGCGGCATACACGCTGAACGCTTCGGTACCGCCGCTGGCGGCGGTGGAGCCGGTCATGATCACCGATGAGCCAGGGCTCATCAAGGGCAGCGCTTCCTGCACGGTGAACAGGGTGCCTTTCACATTGCGTGAGAAGGTGTCCTCGTAGTGCGCTTCGGTGATCTGCCCCATCGGAAGCAGGGAGCCGCCGCCGGCATTGGCCACGAGGACGTCGAGCTTGCCATGCTCCTGTTTGATCCGCTCGTACAGCGCCTGCAACTGGCCGACGTCGGCCGAGTCGACCCGCACGCCGGTGGCGGCGCCACCGATGGCCGCGGCCGCGGCATCTAGTTCCGCCTGACGACGGCCGGTGATGTAGACGGTCGCGCCTTCGGTGACGAAACGCTTGGCGATGGCTAGGCCGATACCGGTGCTTCCGCCGGTAACGACCGCTACTTTTCCTGCAAGTTTCAGTGACATGGATTTTCCCCTGAGGATGGATTTCAATATGCGCCCGACATTGAGCACAGGTTCTAGTGTGGGGCGAAGGAAGGCGAGGCAGAAGACAGGCCGGACGCATATGATTTATGCTCTGACTGCATGAATTGTGTGAGGGACTCTCAAATTGGATAAATTACTCTGGATGCATTGCTTCGTACGGGCCGTGGAGACGGGAAGCTTTTCTGCGGTGGCGCGGGAACTGCAGATCGGTCAACCCAACGTCAGCAGGCACATCGCATCGCTCGAGAAGTTGCTCGATACCCGGCTCCTGCACCGTTCGACCCGCCGGCTGGCCACGACGCCCGAAGGACAAAGCTATTACGCCCAGGCGCGTCACGCTCTCGATGTCATTGCGCAGGCAGAGTCAGATGCGCGCGGAGAAAAGAACCCGCATGGACTCCTGCGGGTGTCTTGCGCGGAAAGCCTGGGTACGGAGGTAGTGATGGGGGCCATGCCGGCCTTCCTTGCGCGCTATCCTGACGTGGAAGTCGAGCTGCGACTTAGTGACGGCTACATCGACTTAGTGGCGGAAGGTGTCGATATCGCGCTGCGCGGCGGGGCATTGAAGGATAGCGCGCTGCGCGCGCGCCGGGTCGGAACATCCGAGCGCATCTGCGTGGCGAGCACGGCCTATATAGCGCAGCATGGCAGGCCAGCCGTCCCTTCCGACTTGCTGCAGCATGAGTGCCTGATTTACACATTGCTGGGCAGCGGCAGCGCAAGCGGACGCTGGCCGTTCAGCAGCGGCGACGTCCATGTGAGCGGTCGCCTAAGGCTTAACAGCCTGGAGGGCATCCGTCGCGCGGTATTACGCGACATGGGCATCGGATATCTTCCCTCATGGATGCTTGCCGCCGAACTCGAGCGTGGCGAGGTGACGGCGCTACTGGTAGATTATGCCGCGGCCGGCACACCTCTTAATGCGCTGTATTCGGCTGAGCGTCTGCTTCCACGGCGGGCCTCCGCCTTCATCGAATTTATGAGCGGTGTCTTTGCCAACACGCCAGGACTCGACGGCGTATCCCTGGTCTGAACGCTAGATTCCGGGCACTGCCGCACCAGCGTGATCCGTTTTGCCGTAAGGGGTCTGGCCCCAGGCTGAAATGGCGATTGAGGACGCGGGCGTCCCGCGCTCAGGATGCGGTCTGAAGCGCGCTGGCAAGCTGGCATCTCTGCCTGCTTGAGCCTGGCGCGGCAAGCTCAATGCAACGAATGTCGTACAGCGCGCGGCAGCTGGTACGGCGCGCAATAGCGGTAGGTCGTCGACCTGCCCTTGACGGTCTGCGTGAATGTCAGGGCGTCATGGACGGTCACCAGCTGGCGCTGCACCTCCCTGCGCTTTGCCCCCATTTTGGTGCCGACGCAGCTCTGGTCGACTGTGGCGCGGCCGGCCTTGAGCGCCAGCACCTTGGCCCTGCATGTGTGGGTGTGCGTCGTACTGATGCCACGGCCGTCGTACTGTCGGATCGCGGCATTGGCAGGCGCTGCGCACTCGGTGCCGCGGGCCACGTAGATCCCGGGTTTAAGCGGATACACGCCGCCTGGTTTCGCAGTGGTATCGACGCTGGCCGATACACTCGCGCCGCATCCGAGCGCCGCGAGCAGCAGCACTGTCCGCGCGATCCATCGTTGTTGGAGCTTCATGTCATCCTTGTGGTCGGTGGGGCGGTCCCCGGGGGAGGCGATTTTACCTGCCGCGCCTGGGAACCAGCGTCCCGCGACAGAAGCGCGACAGCTCGATACATTCGATGACAGCCGGCAGCCAAGCGGCAGGCTAGGGCTGGAGACTGGGATGGGTCCGCAAGTGTTCGACGATACCGTCGATGAACCTGCGGATTTTCAGGGAACCGTACTTCCCCTCGCGATGTACCACCTGCACCGGCCACGGCGCTTCCTCGAAGTCCTCGAGCAGGAGGCGCAGCTGGCCCGTATTAACCGCGTCCGCCACCTGGTAGGAAAACAGCCGGGTGATGCCAACTCCGGCAATCGCTGCCGACAGTGCCGCATCGTTGCTGGTAACGGTCAGGCGCGGCTTCATCCTGACGGTGAATGGCTCCGGGTCGCGCCCGAACCGCCATTCGACCCTAGGGGACACGGCACTCGAGGACACCACCGTATGCTGCAGCAGATCGGAGGGATGGGATGGAATGCCGGAGGCCTCGAGGTAGCTCGGTGCGGCGCACAGGACGCGTCGCACCTGGCCGACGCGGGTGGCGCGCAAGGCGGAATCGGGCAGATGGCCAATCCGGATGGCGACGTCGATGCCTTCCTCAACAACATTGACCACTCGGTCCAGGAACTGCGCGGTAACCTCGACCTGAGGATACTGCCGCATATATTCGACAATGCAAGGCAGCACCATCATTCGGCCGAAAAGTATTGGCGCTGTGATCGCCAGCGTACCCTGCGGCTGGCTATTGGTGCCCGAAACAGCTTCATTGGCTTCGGCTATGCTGGCCAGGATTGCGCGGGCGGAGTCGAAATACTGGCGCCCGGCGTCCGTCATGCGGACATTTCGCGTAGTTCGGAGCAACAGCCGCACGCCTAGCTGCTCTTCGAGAGCTCCGATCGCACGCGTGACCGCAGCCGGAGAGACGTCCAGTTTGCGCGAGGCAGAGGCAAATCCGCTTTCTTCGCCAACCGTCACGAACACTTGCATGAGGTGGATTTGGTCGATGACTGTTCTCCTGACGAAAAAAAGTATAAACCCCAAAAGGTCTTGCACAGGCATTATTTCGGAAAAGCCAGGTAAGCACAATCATCCCTAGCGAGCTCGCATTCCGGAGCCCTTGGGCAGGGCAGCGCCGAGGGCATACAGGGATACCAGCAGGGCAGAGCGCCCGGGATCACCTGCCCGCACGACCTGTGCGAGGATGGAAGCAAGCACTGGACCGGCGCACGGCGTCCACACCGCTCCTGGCGACAGTCCGATCATGAAGGCGCTTCCTTCTACATCGCTGTGTACTACCCGGTCCTGGCTCGGCGGGACCATTCATCTGCGCGTGCGGGCGACAAGCCAGTCGAACGGCAGCGACCAAACGCGCAACAGTCCGGACAAGGCAAGCAGCACAAGGGCCGCTTGGCGCAGGGTCTCTTGTGCTATTTCAACTGCTGCCGACAGCGAACCGAGCGCCATCGCGAACGACGGGAACGCGATGACGAATCCCAGGACGATCATCCGCGGCCGTGTGCGGCCCTGCTGTGGCACGGAGGCGTTCAGCATTACGGGCGGTACGGGGAGAACGCAGGGTGACGCAATAGTGGCAGCGCCGGCCAAGAAGGCCAGAACGAAATCGATCGTATTGGACAAGGAACACCTCGCGGCTGGTGGAAGCCACCATCAGACGCGGCACATGTATCGGGCACATGTTGGCGAGCCGGGGTTTTGTTGTAGGTATCTGGAGCGGTTTGCGCTACCTGATGCTTCTTACCGGTCAACACGTGGGCGCTCGTTGGCACGAAACCGGTCGCGCCCCAGGTCCACCAGTGCCCGAAGACTGGGTGAGACGTGCCGTCGCCCAGGGTAGTAGAGGCATAGTCCCTCGACCTCGAGGGTGGCATCGTCGAGCACCTGCTCCAGACGTCTGCTAGAGATGTCCTCTGCGACGTGCCACTCCGCGAGGTAAGCCAGGCCCAGTCCCCCGCGTGCGGCTTCCCTTGCCAGAGCCGGATTGTCGAAGGTCAGCATCCCGCTCACGTCGATCTCGACTGGTAGGCCGTTGGCCATGAATTCCCAGCGATAGAGTGCGCCGCTGGGCATGCGCATCCGGATACACGGTTTGGTGCGCAAGTCGGCTGGGGTGGCTGGCGCACCGATTGTCTCGATCAAAGCCGGTGTACCGACGACGACGTAGCGCAATGCCGGTTCGATCTGTATTGAAATCATATCTTGCGGAACACTCTGTGCAAGCCGGATGCCGGCATCATAGCCACCGGCGACAATGTCGATCAGCCGGCCTTCGGTCACGATGTCGAGATGCACCGCCGGATAGCGGGCGGCGAACTCCATGAACAAGGGCATGCAGCGCAAGGCGGCGGCCGCGGAGGTGTTGATGCGAAGCGTACCCGATGGCTGGCCGCTGCTGCTGCCCGCCGTTTCCATCGCACGCCGAATGTCCAGGAGCGCCGGTGCAATTACAGCCATGAACTCGGCGCCGGCGTCCGTTACTGCCACGCTGCGGGTCGTCCGATTGAACAAACGCGTACCCAACCGCCCCTCTAGCCCGGCAACCGTATGGCTGACAGCGGAAGTCGAGACGCCAAGTGAGGTAGCAGCCGCGCGGAAGCTGCGCATGCGCGCGACGGTGAGTACTGCTTCAAGTTCAGCAAGTGTGGTCATGAGTCCGAAGGAGGAATTTCGCGGTTCGTTGCGCGGCGACGATCAGGTACCTGGGTGACTTCAGACGCCAGAATGGGCTGGCGTCGCATCCTGATGTGGCCGGCAAGCCTCGCAGCTGCCGGCCGTCCGGATCATTTGCGCATGGCTTTGGCCAGGAAGGGACGCATCAGGGCGCCGATCTTGGCACTGTCTTCTTCGAGCGCGAAGTGACCGGTATCGAGAAGGTGCAGTTGCGCCTTCGGCAGGTCGCGCAAGTAAGGGCTGGCGCCAGCCGGTGGGAAGATTTTGTCGTTCTTCCCCCAGACAATCAGCATGGGTGGCTGATGCTTGCGGAAATAGGACTGCCACTGCGCGTAATGCCCCGGATTGCTGCCATAGCTGTAGAACAGTTCGAGCTGGATGTCCTTGTTGCCGGGGCGGTCCATATAGGCCTGGTCCACGGTCCAGGCATCGGGACTAATCCGCGTAACATCGCGCGCGCCTTCCGTATATTGCCATTTGGTGGCGCCCAGTTCGAACAAGGGTCGCAGTTTCGCGCCATTGGCTTCGGACTTGTCCGCCCAATATTGCTTCATGGGCTTCCAGAAGTCGTTGTCAATACCTTCATCGTAAGCATTACCGTTTTGCACGACGATGGCGGTGACACGTTCGGGATGCGCAGCGGCGATGCGGAAACCGATCGGCGCACCGTAATCCTGCACGTACATCGCATACTTGGTCACGCCCACGGCTTCGGTGAATTTGTCGACCACCTTGGCCAGGTTGTCGAAGCTGTACGTGAAGTCCTTCATCGCGGGCATGTCGCTTTGCCCATAGCCCGGATAATCCGGCGCGATAACATGGTAACGGTCAGCCAGCAGCGGAATCAGGTTGCGGAACATCTGCGATGAGGTTGGGAAGCCATGCAGAAGCAGAATGGTCGGGGCATCCTTCGGGCCGGCTTCACGGTAGAAAATATTCACGCCATCGACCTTGACGGTGCGGTAGCTGACGCCGGCAGTACTGGCTACGTTAGGTGCGGCCTTGGCGGGAGCCGCGGCCGGCGCCGCGTGGGTAGCATGGGAAGCGAAGACAAGGGTGATCGCTGCTGCGAAAGGGGCGAGAGTGCGGATGATGTGCATCATGTTTCTCCTGTGGATGAATCAGTTGAATGAAGTTCTTATGCGCTGTGCCAGACTGCGAAATTTGGCGCCTGCCGGGCCTGCTATCGATCACGCATTTGATTGCGAGAACCGTGCAGCAGATGAATCCATTCTAGGGAAGGTCGTGAAGGAGAAAAATGGTGGGGGTCTCAATTCAGTATTTCGCTTGCCGAAACTGAGGTGCCATTTGATAGGGGGCCGCATGCCTATCCAGTTGACGGACGCGTTCTGCGCACGCACGCAGCGCTGGATCGCCAGCCCTGTCGGTGCCTATCAGTGGGAAGTTCGGATTGATCCTGCGCCGCCCAAGTCCATGTGCGTGCACTGCGCGGGAGGACTCGTATATAGAGCCAGCAGGCCGGCGTCCTCGATATCTTCGAGAAGCCGTATCAAGATAGTAGAGACCTGTTTTAGTTCATACAGCAGAGGGACAATATCATTAAGCTCTGCGCCTGCGCGAATACGGCCGACGAGTTGTCCCCCTACATCGTGCAGGCTCCGGTGCGGCGCGTCAATGGCCTGATACATGGGTGTATCGGCAAAATAGCGCCCATCGCCGATATACCATTTGCCAAGCGCACATTTGGTTAGACAAAGGGGGGGATAGCCCTCCATCTGCCGGAGCGGGGAATCTGCTGGGAGAGCGCTGCGCTGGATCGCGTAACTGACCATCTGACGCCGCCATTGAACGTGGTCGACGATGGCCATGTGGACCAGCCCTATCGGCATGCCCCGGCATTTGCCAATGTTATGTCGGAACACATCGAATTCTGCCAGGGGCAGCGGGTGGCTCACCAGGTAGCCTTGCGCGATTTCGCAGCCAGCCTCGACCAGGAAGTCATGCTGCTCGGACGTCTCGACACCCTCGGCGACCACATGCAGTCCGAGTTCGTGCCCGAGCCGGATCGAGGAGCGAACGATGGTGGCGTTCTTGGTTGAATTCAGCATGCGGCCGACGATGCCCTGGTCCAGCTTGATGCTGGTAAACGGCCACTGGCTGAGGGTATCGATGGAGGAGTAGCCGACGCCGTAGTCGTCCATTGCAAGCCCAATACCCGCCTCGGCCAGCGCATCGACATTGCGCACCATCCTGTGCCCGGCCTGCATGGCCTGGGTCTCGGTGATCTCGAGTTCGAGCGAGCCCGCCGGCAAGCTGCCTTGTGCCGCGCTGGCAAGAATCTGTTCCGTCAGCACGTCGTCTTCGAGGTCCGGCGCCGTGACGTTGAACGAGACGCACATGTCGCTGCTGATCCCTTTTGCTGCAAGGTCATCCATCAGCTTCGGCAGCAGTTGCAGCGTCAAGCGATTGATCAGGCCGGAGCGCTCTGCTACCGGGATAAAGGCGCCAGGCGGGAGCAGCACGCCGTCAGGGCGCTGCCAGCGCGCCAGCGCTTCGGCCCCAACGATGCGGTTACTGATCAAGGACGCTTTGGGCTGGTAGTGAAGGATGAATTCGCTATCTCGCAAGCCCTGCATGACCTCGTTCGTCGTTACCGTGACCATGGCGACTCCCATGCGGAAAGGATATGTCCTTTATCCGCCGATCGGTTGGCATCGTCAAGCGGTTCTACAGGCTGTGGCACTCCGGGACGCCGGTGTGCGGGTCAGTCCCGGGAACAACGCTGGCAGCCGCCAGGCCAGGGCCGTCGCCAGCCCGATGAGGGCCGTGCCCGCGCCGGGAGGCAGCGCCAGCACGATGAGGGAACCGAGCAGGCTCCGTAAGAGCCCGAGGGTGGGGCAGGCAAGCTCGTTGGTCAGGTAACGCATAGCATTCTCCGGTGGGTTCCGGGCGGGAACCAGTTGACAGGTATAGGGTGAGCGAGTTGGTCCCGCAAGTCGCGTTGGCGGCGACATGGAGCCATTCTAGGCAGCGCCTGTAGAAGCAGAAACGGTGCGCCGGGAAATGGATTGTTTCGGAAATCGATATGCTGAACGCCCGGTCGATGGCTTCGGACCGGTCCGGCAATGCCTTGCATCGTATGGACCTCTGCCTATACTGGAGGACGAGAACTCGCGCGCGGACCGGCACCAAGGAGCCGCGCGTTATCGACCGACCGTATTCCCGCCCATTACCGGGCCGAACGGCAGGAACACGGCGGCGTCTTCGCCGCGCTCGAAAAGCTGGGATGCGCAGTGCGCGTCGCTGGCCCGATCGATGCCAGGCACGGTCACCCGATTCCAGTTGGCGGCTGCGCTCGGCATCGGTGCTGAAGGCGCTACCCACAGCCTTGTACGCGCTGGAGGCGGACGCCACGCGTGTCGAGGTCATCCACAGCATCTTGCTGCTCACCTGCACGGTCGGCTACCCGATGGTATCGCGGGGCTTAAGCTAGGCCGAGGATATGATCCGCCCCGGGCCGGCCGGATTGAACGGGGACGCGTCCAGGTACTCCCATTCGAGGCGCTCGGCGATATGGCGCAGGATCCAGCGCTCGACCGTGACCTCGAGGAAGCGCCCGGTGCCGCCGGTCAGCCTGTACGGATCGTCCTGGTCCCATAGCAGGCGTGCACGGCCGCTTAGCTGGAGCAGCCGGCCCCCTTCAAAGTCGGGAATCGACAGTCCGAAACGTGCGTCGACTTCCAGGTTGCCGAGGGTATTGAAGATGCTGTTGCCATGATAGTCGGGGATGCGCAGCGTATGCGGACCGATCACCTGGACGAAGCCAGGCGGCCCGCCGCGGTGCGAGGCATCGGCGCCGGTAGCAGTATTCACGCTGGCCACGAAGACAGTATCGGCGGCGCGCAGGAGGGCCTCGACGCTACCGCCGATACTGTTACCGGTCGCAACGCCATCGGCGACGCCGTCCGTGCTCAGTGCACGCAGCTCGCGGCGTTGGATGTATTTTGGGCAGTTGGGATAGGCTTCCTGCACAGTGATCTCGAGACCTGCCTCGTCCTCATGGCTGATCACGCCATTGATGCGGTAGCGGCGCCGTGTGCCCAGTTCAATGAACAGCAAGCCGACCGCCGGATTGGCCGCAATATTGGCCCAGAACGGATCGGCGCTGTCGCGCCGGCCAGAAGCGACCTCGAGTGCGATCAGGGCGTCGCCGGCGGCGCTTACAAAACCGGGCTTGCCATAAAGGACTGATGACCATACACGGCCGTCGGCATCGCTGCTCGCGAGCACGACCATGAACTGTTTACTGATGAAACCCCGGGCACCGCCCAGGATGCTGGCGGCGATCACGCTACCATTGCGGTCTGCAATAGCGGCTTCGCCTGCACGCAGCTGGACTGCGCGCTCGCCTGGGTGGAATAAAAATGGGGGCATGATAAGTTCCTGTCGTCTGTGTGGGCAATGGGGCCAGCTGTTTAGGGCTTCGCGACTTGCACGGCGCGTTGTGATCCCATGAAGTCCGCGGTGATCGTAGCCACCTCCTGCAGGCGGGTGTCCATCACGAAGTGGCCGCCATCAAGGATGTGCACCTCGGCGCGCGGATTGTCGCGCTTGAATGCCAGGCCGCCCGGCGTCACGAAAGCCTGGTCGTGTTTGCCCCACATGACCAGGGTTGGCAGCTGCTGCTTGCGCAGCCAGGCTTGCCACTCGGGGTAGGCGATGCGCACGCCTTCGACCTCGACCTGGCGATAAGCGACGTCAGCCGCCCGGGACGGCTGGACGAACGACACTGCCAGTGCGAAGGCGGCGAATGAGGCTGTGATGCGTGCTGTGGTGTGCATAATTGGCTGCCTTGGTGAGTTGAAAGAAGACAGTCCATCTTAGGCAGCCGGGACGCGCCTGCACAGACAGCGGGGAGAAATGAAGTATTTCTCCCCGCAACGGGAATCACTTGGTTTTGACCGCGGCTGCCTCTTCGATCAGCTTGGCTACTTGGGCCGGATGCGAAGTCATCACCACGTGGGAAGCGCCCTCGATCGCCAGCGTGCGGCGCGAGTGCGCCCGTTCAGCCATGAAGGCCAGGGCAGCGGGCGGGATGTTCTTGTCGCGCTTGCCGTACACGAAATACGAAGGCAGGTTCTTCCAGGCCGGCGCGCCGGCAGCTTCTTTCAGCGCCGCTTCGGCGACCGGGCGCTGACCGGCCGCCATCAAGGCTGCCTTGGCGCGTGGCACGTCGGCAGCAAATTGCTGCGGAAATTTATCCTGGCGGATGTATAGGTCCACACCGCCGCCGGCAAGAGCAACCGGCGCCGCCAGCGTCGGAGGAAGTGTCGAGCCGGGGAACTTGCCGGTCAGCTCAAAGGCGCTTTCTCCCGCTTCAGGCGCAAAGGCCGCGACGAAAACAAGACTCTTGACGTTGTCGTTGCCATTGGCCGCCTGGGAGATCACTGCGCCGCCGTAGGAGTGACCGACTAGTACGACCGGGCCGGGGATGCCCTTGACCAGGCTCGAGACCGCGGCAGCGTCGCTTGCAACCCCGCGCAACGGATTAGCAGCGCCAACCACGGCATAGCCATCGGCCAGCAGCTTGGCGGTGACGCCATCCCAGCTCGATGAATCGGCAAAGGCGCCATGAACCAGGACGATGGTCGGTTTGCCGCCTTCCTGCGCCGGCGCAGCGCCGGCAGGAGTGGCGAGGGCCGCGGCGATCGTGACGGCGCCGAAGAGGAGGGCAAGTTGTTGACGTTTCATGAATATCTTTCAGGATAGGTAGGTGGTGGTGATGCGCCCGGGATCACGCGGCCGAGGCCAGGTGGCGCTCGAAAAACGCATCCGTGCGGGCGTTGGCCAGGTCGGCGTCGCCGGCGTGGTAGTGGTGTCCACCCGGACGGGTAAACGCGTGATCGCGCCCCGGGTAAACGAAGACTTCGCGGCCAGGGCGGCGCGTGAGCGCGCTGCGGATCGCGTCCTTGGCAAGCATGGTGTTCTCCATTGAAAGGCGGTTGGAAGCAATGCCGCCTCCCAGGGCTTTCGCCCAGGGCGTGGAACGGGCAAAATTGCATTCATGAACCGCAAATATCCCGGTATGGTCCCCACCGGTGGGGTCTCGGATGCGTGAAGCCTTCGACTAAGGCCGAAGTCAAGCGCGAACTCTGGTTGCTCAGCCACCGCGACACTGCGACCAGCGCCCGCATTCGCAGCGTGGCCGACTGGCAAGCCGAGCTCTTCCATGCAACGGCGGCGCTACCCAGCTCTTAACCGTCGAGCACGACCGCCCCTCCATCGATGGAAGCTAGCGGCACGCTGATGCAGGGCAGGATCTGGCCCGGAGGGCAGGGCGCGCCTGAGGTCGTCAGGTAGCCCGTACGCCCGGCCAGCAGGGTCGTCGCGCAGGTCCCGCAATTTCCGCTGCGGCAGCCTGAGAGCGGCGCCAGGCCCTCTGATTCGGCGAGTTCCAGCAGCGTGCCCGCTTCCGGGCGCCAGGTTACGCTGCGGCCGCTTCGATGGAACAGGACGGGCACCGGCACGGCGTCCGCGGCATCGACCAGTTCAATCTGTGCCAGTGGCGCATCGGCATCCGGCTGGCGCCGCAGCGGCTGGTCACCGCCAAAGTCTTCGAGATGAATTTGAGCATCTGGCACGTGTAAAGCGCGCAGGCCGTCGTATAGATGCTGCAAAAAGCCTTGTGGGCCGCACAGGTAAAAGTCGTAGTCGTCGAAAGGCAGCAGGGTTTTCAGCATGCCGATCGTGACCCGGCCCACGTGGCGCTTCAGGTTGTCGGGTGGCAGGCCCCCCTCGGGTTGGCTGTGCACCAAATGCACCGACAGGTTCTTGTGGTGGCGCTGTTTGGTCGCCAAAAACGCGGCAAAGGCCTGCTCGTTTTCGCTACGGGCGCCGTGGATAAAATGGATCGGGTACGGAAAACGCGAGCGTTCGTTGTTCACCAGCAGGCCGTCGAGCATGGCAATCATCGGTGTGATCCCGACGCCGGCAGACAGCATCACCGCCGGGCGGGTACGCATGCGGTCGAAAGTGAAGCTGCCGCGTGGGCCGAGCGCATCGATCACGGCACCGGCACCATGCTCATGCAACCAGCTAGACGCAGCGCCTTGCCGCTTGACCGACATGCGCAGCTGGCGTCCGCTGGGCGCAGCCGACAGGGTGTAGGTGCGGCGCAGGATGCCGGTCTCGGTCGGCAAAGCAACAGGCAGGAACTGGCCTGGCACGTAGTGGGGCACGCCGTGCCCGTCGGCAGGCTCGAGCAGGAAGCTGCGGATACCGGCGCTCTCGTCAATCACCTCGGCGATGCGATATGGGCGCCAATTGGCCGCCAGGCGTTCGGCGGCCAGGGCAGCGTCCGCCAGCGCCCAGGTGCCGGTACGCTCGAGCAGTGGCCAGTAGCTGGGGTTGGACCAGCGCAGCGGCATCGAGTTGACGAGACGCCGCACGCGTTCGACTTTCAAGCGCACCAAGCGCTCGGCGCCCACGAAGGCCTCCAGCTCCGGCCCTTCCCAGACCACGCTGGCGCTGCAGCACAGCTGCAGCAGGTCGCCCGAGATGAAGTCGATGAACAATATTCCGGCGCGCGGGTCCAGGTGCAGGTTGCCGAGGGTCTGGTAAAACGAGTTGCCGGTAAAATCGGGAAAGACAAGGGTATCGCCGCCTTCGACGCGCACGAATCCTGGACGCCCGCCCCGATGCGAGACGTCCGCACCCGAGGTCGGCGAGGCCGGGTCGAGCATTGCGTTGCTGGCGATGAACAGCGTATCGGCCGCTTCGATCAGGGCGCGGTCGGCGTCAAGCAGGCGCGGCTGGTCTAGTACCTGCAGCGGCCCGAGTTCTTCGACGAAGCGCGCCTGGCGCCCCTGGATATATTGCGGGCAGTTGCCGAAGCTCTGGGTCACGCCGAGCGTGAAGCCGGCCGCATCGACATTCGTCACGGCAGCGTTGAGGCGGTTGCGCCGGCGGGTGGTCGGCTCCAGCCCCAGCAAGCCCAGGCGGGCCCCGTGACGCACGTTGCTGCCAAGGACATCGCCCGGGAGCGCATGGGCGTCGATGCGCAGCGTCTTCGGATCTGGCGAGTGCATGAAACCGGGCTGGCCGACCAGCACGGAGGCCCAAGGCTGGCCGTTGACGTCGACGCTGCCGACCAGCATGAAAGGCAGTTGGGCGAAGAATTCCCGGTGCTGGTCAGGCATGTGGTCGCGGATGCCGCGCCGGCCCGTGATCGCCGACTGGGCCAGCGTGCCGGCCCGCGTCTGGATCGCCAGTTCGCCAATGTGGAAAGGCGAGTCCGAGGAGCCCGGCCGCTGCAGGCCCGTTTGTATGCTTGCCATGGCTTCGCTCCTGGTTCAGGTGGCCGGCGCGGCGCGTTGCATGGGCACGAAACCGGGCAGGGCCTCGATCCTTGCCAGCCAAGCGCACAGAGCCGGGTAAGGCGCCAGGTCGACGCCGCCTTCCGGTGCATGGGCGATATAGCTATAGGCGGCGATGTCGGCCAGGCTGGCCTCGTCCCCGATTGCATACGCGGCCTTGGAAAAACCTTGCTCGAGCACGGCGAACAGTTTGTGGGCGATGCCCTTGGCGCGTTCGTGGTCGAGTGGCGCGCGGAAAAGGCTAACCATCCGCGCAGCGCCGGGGCCGTTCAAGACAGGACCGGCGGCAATCGAAAACCACTGCTGGAGGGCGACCTGGCTCGCGACGTCGGAAGGCATCCAGCGCTCGCCGCCATAGGTGCGGGCCAGGTAAACCAAGATCGCATTCGAGTCGTACACCACGGTGCCGTTGTCGTCGATGACTGGCACTTGGCCAAATGGATTGAGCGCAAGGTAAGCGTCGCTTCGGTTCGCACCACCGCGGAGATCGACGTCCATCATCTCGAACGGCAGCCCCAGTAGAGATAGGAATAGTTCAACCCGGTGCGAATGCCCCGAAACCTTGCTGCGGTACAGGAGGATGGGGGCGGATGGGGTGGCTTGCATGTGAATTCTCCAAGTAGGGAACGACGCTTCTTGTAGGGATATGGCAGGTAATGGAAGTCATTTTGCTCGACGCTGCGTGGAAGAGAAACGGTGCAAGCTGCAATTGTTCGTTTCGGTTGGCGTAAGAATGCTGCTGCGCTGAGTGGGCAAACGATTGATATGCTTGCCGAAGCACTAACCCAAACTTCGAAAGCGATCATGAGCAAAAATACCTTGACCAGCATTGTTCCCTTCCGCGACGAATTCAAAGACCAGGTCGTGGACTTAATCCTCCATATTCAGAATGTCGAAGCAAAAGTTGGCATTTCCGCCAGCGACCAGCCGGATATCCTGGCCATCGAGTCGTGCTACCTCGACGAGGGCGGCGGCTTCTGGGTTGCCCTGAACGAAGACGGGCAGGTGGTGGGGACGATCGGCCTGCAGCTGGCTGCTCCCGAAGTCGGCGTGCTGAAAAAATTCTTTGTCGACGCGGCCTTCAGGGGCATGCAGAATGGACCTGCAATACAGCTTTATTCGGCGCTTATTGGCCATGCGCGTGCGTCGAGCGTGCGCACCATCGTGCTCGATACACCGGCGGTCGCCACCCGCTCGCATGCGTTCTACAAAAAAGCCGGCTTCACCCAGGTCGACAAGATCGCTCTCCCCATTCACTACGATTATCCAGACCGGAACTCCCTTCTTTTTCGACTCGATCTGGACTGAGGAGAGCACTGGCAGAACGGCGGTTCCTGCGGCGCAAGAGGGTTATCAAGCCATGCACATCGCGAATTTGTTTTCGATTGTCCCAAGTTGCTCAACAAGGCATCAAGCTTTATCGATCTAGTCTCATCAATGCGCTTGTCCTATGCTTGGGTCATGCGGCGCAGACACCGCGCCATTGACCAAGAGGATCAAGCAATGACATCAATGATTACCACCCCATTCGGCTTCGCCTCCACCGCGGACGAGGTTCTGCAAGGCGTCGACCTGCGCGGCAAGCGCGCCGTCGTTACCGGCGGATCGTCCGGTATCGGTATCGATACAGCGCGCGCCCTGGCCGCCGCTGGAGCCGAAGTCACCATCGCCGTGCGCAACCTGGAAGCAGGCCACCGAGTCGCCGCCGACCTGAATGCCGCATGCGGAGATGGCCTTGTGAAAGTCGGCGTTCTCGACCTTGCGGACCAAGCCAGCGTACAGGCCTTCATCGCCGCTTGGCAGGGGCCGCTTCACATGCTGATCAATAACGGTGGCGTGATGGCCATTCCCGAGCGAAACTTGACAGCGGAGGGCTGGGAAATGCAATTGGCCACCAATTACATCGGGCACTTCACGTTGACGCTGGGCCTGCATGGCGCACTGGCCGCGGCGAAACCGGAGGGCGGGGCGCGTGTCGTGTCGGTAAGCTCCAGCGGCAACCTGATCGCGCCTGTGCTCTTTGGCGACATACATTTCAACTTCCTGGCCTACGATCCTCTCGTGGCCTACGGCCAGTCCAAGTCAGCTTGCGCCCTGATGGCGGTCGAAGCAACCCGGCGCTGGGCCACAGACGGCATTTTCGCCAATGCCCTTAACCCGGGTGCAATCGCCACTAACCTGCAAAAGCATACCGGTGGCCTCAAGACGCCCCCAGAACGACGCAAAACTACGGCGCAGGGTGCGGCCACCTCGGTGCTGCTAGCCGCCTCACCCCTGCTCGACGGCATCGGTGGACGCTACTTCGAAGACTGCAATGAAGCGCCAGTCGTGGACCACCGCCCCGTCGATTTCCGTGGAGTAGCCGCTTATGCGCTTGACCCGGTCCTGGCCGAGAGGCTGTGGGAAGATACGGTGCGGATGATTGCCCGATGAAGCAGCCAACCCTCGCTGACGATCGGGCGCTACAGGTCGGCTTTATTGGCCTGGGCGAGCAGGGCAGCTGGCGCCGAAGCGCTGGTCAGCGTGGTGGAACGATTGGCACGGTCACCTGATACGGCTGCGTCAAGGCCAGCGCCCGGGACAGGAAACTGAGGCTTGCCGGCCGGGTGGCCTACCGGTCGGGCTTTGGTGCAGATGAACGTGCCGACCATGCCCATAACTCTTCGGTCCTCCTGCGCGGCCTTCCGCGCAGGAGGAGAGGGCTGCGGAAAGTCGGGCTCGATAGAAGCGGCACCGTCCGTCGCCAAAGCCGGATGCGCCTGGCGGTCAAGAATTTCCTTCCATGTCTGAAGGCTGTCGCCGTCTTCATGGCATTTATCATGAAGCTCCCGGATGGCTGCCCGCTGCCCGCTTGCGTTGCCTTGATCGGATTCGTCCACCGCCAATCTGTCAGGATGAGCGTGGAATTTTCCTACTCACCGAGCTCGTAAGGGGGTTTATAGATCGTCACTGCCGAGTCCTGGCTGTCGGCGGGCTCAAGGCCCGTCAGCGAAGCGTCAAGGGCAGGCACCTCCAGCCGCACACCCTGCTTGCGTTTTTCGGCCTGGGTGATAAGCATGATCTGCCGGCGGATCGCCTCGACCATCTCCTCCACAGCAGTGATCTGGCGCCGGAGCGCCATCCGTTCTCCGATGGTCCCGGCACTTTCCAGCTGCTTGTGCAGCGAGCGCAACTGTTTTCTCAACTCCTGCAGGGTCTTGTACAACTGTTCGAGCTTGGAACGCGGATCCGATGCCTTTGCATCAGGTAAGCGGGGAAGCGAATTTCGGCTGATTGCGGTCATGGATTTGTCTGGGCACGTCTGGTTGAACTACATCGACCGCACATGGTTTAGTAATTAGCGAGAAAAGATTGTAGACAAGCTCGACCATTAAAACGTCTAAAAATTGTCGTTTGGCAATAAATAGAGCGGTTACAGCATTCTGCATCAACGCTCTGGCATGTCCTGGACATTCCATTTCGCGAAACAATCCATTTCTCCGCGCCCCGTTTCTCTATATGCGTCGGTCGGCCAGAATGACTTCCATGCCGTAACGACGGCTACCAGTTCAACCGAACCATCCCAACCAGGAGCGCATCATGAAAGCAGCCATCATCATTTTCTCGGACCCAAAAAACGGCGGCGAAGAAGCCCTCGGACGCCTCTTCAACGGCCTGGCCGCCGCCTACGACTTCAAGCAGCGCGGTACTGAAGTCGCCATTTACTTCCAGGGTACCGGCACCCGTTGGGCCGGCGTGGTCGGTAACCCGTCCCACCCGGTCCATGCGCTCTACCAGGCAGTAGCTGATACGGTCGCCGGCGTTTCCTGCGGCTGTGCAGACGTCTTCGGCGCCCGCGAAGACGCCGAGAAGAATGGCTTCGAACTGGTCACCGACAACAGCGTGCCGGGCACCTCGGGCCTGCCGAGCATTGCCCAGCTCGCCGCTGATGGCTACGCCATTTACAGCTTCTGATCGGACGGGAGTCACATATGGCCACCACCGTGAACGAACTCCGCCCACCCTTGCCGCCATTTTCCCGGGAGAGCGCCATCGAAAAGATCCGCCTCGCGGAGGATGGCTGGAACAGCCGTGATCCCGCCCGGGTTGCCCTGGCCTACAGCCTGGATACCCGTTGGCGCAACCGCGCTGAATTCGCGCAAGGGCGGGACCAGGCACAGGCCTTCCTCGAGCGTAAGTGGCGCAGGGAGCTGGAGTACCGGCTCATCAAGGAGCTGTGGGCGTTCACGGAGAATCGCATCGCCGTGCGCTATGCCTACGAATGGCGCGACGATTCCGGCAACTGGTTCCGCTCGTACGGCAATGAGAACTGGGAGTTCGGTCCAGACGGGCTGATGGTGAACCGCTACGCCTGCATCAACGACCTGCCCATCCTCGAGCAGGAGCGCAAGTTTCGCTGGCCGATGGGACGGCGTCCAGATGAGCATCCCGGGCTGTCCGAGCTCGGACTATAAGCGAATGGGGGACGACATGCTGGCATGGCTAATGAGATTACTAGTGCGTCCCCCTCCCCAGAGGCCCACGGACGCGCCGCAAGACAGCGCGGAATGGCGGGCCGACCTTGGGGCATGGATGATGGTGCCATGGCAGTAAGCCAGGTAGTGAATTGCGGGAACCCAAATGAATACGCCTATCAGCACGGGCAGCACTTTTTACATCACTTCTTTTCATGCAAAGGCTTGAGATCATGCGCTACCTCATTCAAACCGTTGTGCAGCACGGCCCCCATGTGAAGGAGTTCCGCATGGTGCCCGCCGATGGTTCCACCGCCCCCGGCTGGGCGCCCGGCAGCCACGTCGACATCGGATTTCGCTCGCACTCGGGGGAGGAGTTCCACAAGGCCTATTCCCTGGTCGGTGCACCGGGCGAGTGCCTGCGCATTGCCGTTCAGCGCGAACCGGCGGGACGCGGTGGATCACGCGTCCTGCATGACGAATACCGGCCAGGCATGGAAGTGGAGCTTGGCGCTCCCGTCGATGCGTTCGAGTTGAAGCGGGGCGCAGTGCGCACGGTCCTGGTAGCCGGCGGTATCGGCATTACGCCGATGACCTCGATGGCGCAGGCCCTCGACGGCGATGGCCACCGCTTTGAACTGCATTACCTGGCGCGCGAGGCCGAGCGCTTGGTGCTGATGGACGAATTCGACGGCATGCGGCACGGCGTGGTGTCGACCTATCTCACCAGCAGCGGCCAGCGCCCGGACCTGGACGCGCTGATCGGTCCTTATGCCCAAGGCAGCGAACTGCACGCCTGCGGCCCCGTGTCGCTGCTCGAAGCGATCCGTACCCGTGCGGCGGCCCTGGGCTGGCCCGCGGCCCACGTGCACGTAGAGAGCTTCGGCGCGCGCACCGCTAGCGAGGATAAGCCGGTGCGGGTCTACCTGCGTCAAAGCGACCTGAGGATCGAGGTCGCGCCCGGCACCTCGATCCTTGATGCGATGATTGCCGCAGACGCTTTCGTCTCTTACGACTGCAAGCGCGGGGAATGCGGCAATTGCTTCGCTCAGGTGGTGTCGGGTACACCGGTGCACCGCGACGTCTGCCTCACGCCGGAGCAGCGGCTCCAGGGCATGACCACCTGCGTTTCGTGGGCCGCGGGCGGCGACCTCGAGCTCGACCTGTAGCTTAGGCCGTGGCCAGTGGCATATTGAATGGGGAGGGATCCAGGTATTCCCATTCGAGCTGCTGGGGCGTGTTACGCACGACCAGGCGTTCGACCTTGAAGTCCCAAAAACGCAAGGTGCCGCCAGTCTGGCCGGCGGGGTCCGGCATATCCCAGTGCAGCACCACATCCCCCGTCAATTGGAGTAGGCGGTTGCCTGCAAAATCCGGGATGCAGAGGCCCGCACGGGGATTGACCTCGAAGTTGCCGAAGGTGTTGTAGAGGCAGTTCCCGGGATAGTCCGGGATTCGCAGGGTGTGCTCATCCAGGATCGTGATGAAGCCGGCAGTTCCGCCGCGGTGCGAGACGTCGGCGCCGTATTCGGGATGGCAGCTTGCCACGAACAGGGTATCGGCCTGGCCCACGATATCCGCGACATCGCCTGCGAGAAGCGCACCATGCGTTGCCGCCGCCGGCAGACCGCTGCTTCCGACCGCGCGCAGGTTGCGCCGCTGGATGTACTTGGGGCAGTTGGGATAGGCCTCGATCACGGCCACTTCGACGCCGGCTGCGTCGATCGCAGCCAGGCGGCCGTTGACGCGGTAGCGCCGCCGGCTCCCTAACTCAATGAACAACATACCGATGCTCGGGTTCGCGCCTATGTTTGCCCAGAACGGGTCGGTCTGGTCGCGCTCCTGCTCTGGTACCGACAGGCCGATCGCCTTGCCCGTTTCGGTTTGTGCGAACCCGGGCTGGCCGAACAGGACCGATGCCCAGACACCACCGCCACCGTCGATGCTCGCAACGACTGCCATAGACTGCTTGCCGATGAAAGGGCGCGCTCCACCGATGACCGTGTCGGTCAGCACGGAGATGTTCCGGTCAGCTTGGGCTGTTTCTCCGGCACGTTCCTGGATGACGCGCTCGCCGCGGTGAAACTTGGAATGTTCGCTCATTGATGTCTCCGCTCATGGTGTGGAGTTAGTCACGTGCACTGCGTGAGTGCGGCAAGAATAGTGCGCCATCTTTTTTCGTATTGACAGTCAAGCATAGGCCTTCATGCCCCCAAGGGCAAGGACCATGCTGGATCGGCATCCGCGCTGATTGTTTGCCGGACAAGCGCCTCCTACCGAAACAATCAATTTCTCCCTGCACTGTTTTTCCGCATCTCTTTAAGCTCCAGAATGTGATCCATGCCTTGAACGGCTACCTCTCTCAACCGCAACATCCCACATCAGGAGCACATCATGAAAGCAGCGATCATCATTCTTTCGGACCCAACCCATGGCGGCGAAGAAGCCCTTGGACGCCTGTTTAACGGCCTGGCCGCAGCCTACGATTTCAAACAGCGCGGCACTGACGTTGCGATCTACTTCCAAGGCACCGGTACCCGCTGGGCCGGCGTGGTCGGCAACCCTGCCCACCCGGTCCATGCGCTCTACCAAGCAGTGGCCGATACCGTCGCCGGCGTGTCATGCGGCTGCGCCGACGTCTTCGGGGCGCGCGAGGACGCCGAGAAAAACGGCTTCGACCTGGTGACCGACAACAGCGTGCCCGGTACCTCGGGCCTGCCGAGCATTGCTCAGCTTGCCGCCGACGGCTATTCCATCTTCAGCTTCTAGCCCAGCGCACAGGCGGGCGGTGCTCGCCTCTGCCCAATGCACAACATGGACGTCGGATCGTCGGATTATGAGGTGATGCATGGAAGACCAAGCGAGCACGGGCAGGGACGCTGAGAGCAGAGCAGGCACACGCGATGCTGTCGATGGACTGCCGGACCTGAAGCGCCACCGCGATACGCTGGCCCAGTCCTGGGCGGATGCGCGTTCGGCCGGCTCGGCGCTATCGTTGCTGCACCTGCAACTAGGCCGTCTGCAAGAGATCGGCCAGGTGTTTGGCGACGAGATTGCGGACGAACTTTTTGGGCAGGCCATTGTCCGGCTCGAGGCAAGTCTTCCCCGGGATAGCATCCTGGCACGTTTCAGCGACGATACCTTGAGCTTGATCCTGCGCGGCAGTGCGGCGGACGATGCCGCAGAGTACGCCGAAGCCCTGTGCCATCTGATGGACCGGCCTTTTGCAGTCGCAGGAATGTCTTTTTGCATCCAGGTCAGCGGTGGACTGGCCGGCGATACCGACGACGTAGTCTCGCCGGCCGCGCTTTGCCGTCGGGCCAATGCTGCCCTCGCTCAGACCAAGCCCGGCGGCAGGCGAGTCGCTCTATACACCAATGCACAGCAGCGGACGCAGGCAAGCCGGCTGGCACTGATGGGCGACCTGTTCGGCGCCGTCGAACGCGACGAACTACGCTTGTACTGCCAACCGAAGATCGATTTACGCACGGGTCGTATTGCGGGCGCTGAGACCCTTGTGCGCTGGGCCCATCCCAGGCTGGGCCTGATTCCTGCCGCACAGTTCATCGCGCTGGCGGAACAAAGCGGAATGATCGGCCGGGTGACCAGTTGGGTCTTGAACGCGACGCTGGGGTTTTTGCGCGGCTGGCAGGCGTATGACGACGTGCAGACGCTAGCGGTGAACCTATCGGCGCACGACATTCGGCATCCTGCGATGGCGCAACGAGTCCAGAACCAGCTCGATGCCTGGGGCGTGCGCCCCGAACTGCTGCAGTTCGAGCTGACCGAAAGCGCGTTGATCGAAGATCCCGATGCGGCCCTGGCCACGCTCAGGCGTTTGAAGGATTGCGGCGTGGAGATCATGATCGACGACTACGGAACCGGCTACGCCAGCCTGAGCTATCTACGGCAATTTCCAATGGACGGCATCAAGATCGATCAGTCCTTCATTGCGCCGATCCTGGGCGATGTAGAAGCGGCAGCGATCGTTCGGTCGACCATTGCCCTCGGCCATGCACTGGGACGGAAAGTTGTCGCAGAAGGTGTGGAGTGCAGGAACGTGTCGAACTGCCTGGCCCAGCAGGGCTGCGATTTGGCGCAGGGCTATCTGTTCAGCATGCCAATGCCCATCGAAGAATTACCTCGCTGGCAAGCCGCTCATATAAAAGGGCTGGCCGTGTAAGCCAATGTATCTGCTACAAGCCCAGCTGCATTTGGAAGCAAAAAGAGCCCGTTCGGAACACAAGAGGGATATATCCGTTTGATGTAATGGATGTACGCCATTGATGTGTACGGCTAAAAGCCATTCATTGATCACCAACGTTCAACCGAAAGAGAACCATGTCCAACCGCCACATTGCAAGCCTCCTTGCTGCCATCTTGCTGCCCCTCACTGCCACCTCGCGTGCAGGAGGCCTTCCTCAACCGTACGGTGTTCCGGCGCCTGTGGAGTCTGCTCAGCGCGAAATCAAAATCGGACCTATGACCCGGTACGTCAACGTGGAACGTGCCGAGACCGTCCGATTCGTGACGGAGAAAGGGAGCTTTGCTTGGAATTTCGATATCGATCCGAATCGGCAGGAGTTCGCGTTCGACCAGATTGCTCCGGCAGCACTACAAGCGCACGAGGTCCGTGTCTTCGTCGGTCGATCGGCACACGACAAGTAATCGTGGCGCATCGGGCGCGCATTGCGTAGCCGGCAGGGCGCCTGATGCGCAGCGGGATTCAGCGTCAGCTCGCAGGCGCAGGAATCCATCGCTGTCAGTGTCGCCGTGCCGATGGCATACGGGCTTTCTTGGGCATGCCAGACAATTGATCGCGGTCGCTGCCGTTATTGGTTACTTCATGTTCGACAATCAAATGATGTTTGGTGTCGACTGCAATTCGCACGTTGTAGCCAACGATGCCTGAGCCGCGCGTCATCATCGAGCGCGAGTCCGGATCGGTGAGCGAGATCTGCGCTTCACCAGTCTCTATCAGCTTCGTTTCGATTTCCTTGAGCGTCGCCATTTGCGATCTTATCGCTGCAATCTTGTCGTTCAGACGAGTTTTTTTCGATTTTGCGATGGCTGGCTCCTGACGGTCAGCCGTATCAAGTTCCGCCAGGTAGCGACCGATGTTCGCTTCGATCTCTGCCATCCGGCGCTTGAGTTTGGCGTCGCTAAAATTGCGGTCGCTGCTGTTGACGGCCTTGAACTTGCTGCCGTCGATGGCGACGACAGCATCCGAGAAAAGATCCAGCTTCTGGCACAATACGACGAACTGCCGGCAGACGTTACCGATCGCCCTGCCGTCATATTTTCGGAAGTTTGCTATCGTCTTGAAGTCCGGCGCCAGGCGTTCCGTCAGCTGGGCGACGACCGTGGGCAGCAGGACTACGATGCTGGAATCAGTCACGGAAAAAAATGGGTACGTTAAAAAATTATTTGCTGATGCAGAAGCCCGGCAGTAACCGACAGGAGCCTGGTCCTGGTATTACTCCGGCGAGAAGTTGAACTTATTGAACTTCCCATCCTTGTCCACGCTCAGCGACACCAGCAGGTTCTCATTGTCATAGCCGAAGCGGTAGCGCAAACGCCGTCCTGCAGCTTCCTCCTTGCGCGACAACAGTTCGACCGAACGCAGTTTGCCGGTTTCGCCCAATGCCTCGACCACGCGCGCCAGTACGGCGGGCGTCAACTTGACCCCGAGTTCCGTGTTGGCACCGGCCGGCGCCTTGCCCGCGGCCATGCTGGCCATGGCCTCGCGTACCTGCGCCGTCAGCGCCGGATCCGGATCGGGAATCGCCTTGGCCGGCGCGTCGAACAGCGCCGGCACGTAATGCGCCGCCACCATGTCGGCGAACTTCGACGGCCGCGCCGAATCGGAATTGGCCAGGACGACCACGGTCAGCTTGTCGTCCACATAGCGACACAACTGTGCGCGGAAGCCCTGCCAGGCGCCGCCGTGCGAGATGTGGCGGCGTCCCTTGACGGTGTCGACAAACCAGCCGTAGCCATAGGGGGCGTTGCTGCCGTCGTTCAGCTTGGCCGGGGTGAAGCTGGCGGAGCGCAGGCGCGCGTCCAGGATTTTGTCGCCATACAGGGCCTGGTCCCAGCGCAGCAGGTCGCGCGCGGTCAGGTACAGGCTGCCGTCGGCGGTCGTGTTCAGGCGCGGCGCGACCCAGGACTGGTTGCGCAGCGCGCCGCCTTTCCATTCGTAGCCGGCGGCCCGGTGCGGGATAATCTCGGCCTCGCTGATCACGCGAGTGGACATGCCGAGCGGGGTGAACACACGCTCGCGAAGTTGGTCTCCATAGAACTTGCCGCCGGCGCGGTTGGCGATGAAGCCCAGCAGGTGGTAGCCCATATTACTGTAGGCCCACTTCTCGCCCGGCGCGAAGCGCAGCGGCACTGTCGCTTCGAGCGCGGCCAGCTCCTCGTCCGTATAGTCCTTGCGGAAGTCGATGATCTCGTAAGGGTCGCCCAGCCCCGAGGTATGGGACAGCAGGTGGCGAATGGTGATCTTTTCCCAGGCTGCGGGTGTGCCGGGCAGGTGGCGCGAGACCGGGTCGTCGAGTGTGAGCTTGCCGTCCTTCTCCAGCAGCAGGATCAGCGCTGCAGTGAAGGTCTTGCCGACCGAACCAGACTGGAACACGGTCTGCGGCGTCACCGGCACCTTGTGCTCCACATTGGCCAGGCCATAGCCTTTTTCCTTGATCACCTTGCCGTCCTTCATGACCAGCACACTGAGGCCGGGCACATGGCGGCGCTTCATTTCCTCGAGCAAGGCGTCGTCGAGGCGGTCTGCATGGGCCGGTGCGATGAAGAGGGTGGTGGACAGCAGGGTAGCGGACAGCAGGGCGGGGCAGGCGCGGCGCATTGGGACTCCGGGGGATGGGGAGCCCGGATCATAGCGCCTGGCGTCCGGCAAAAGCGCGCCTGGGCGCATTTCATGCCGCACGCATGCCGCCGCGCGTTCCAATCGCTAGTCAGCAAGAACGCCCAAGCTAATAATTATTTGTTAGTATTAATTTATAAAACAAGCGTAAAAACCCGGAACCATTCAGGAGACAGGTTTGACCCCATTCACGGTGCGCCTTGCAGCCACGCTGTGTACGTCCGCGCTCGCAGCGGGCTTCGCGTGCGCGCCGGCCCATGCGCAAGTCGAAGTTCGCATGTGGACCCTGCTCAGCGGCGGCGACGGCGCGCGCATGTCCGACCTGGTCGGGCGTTTCAACGCCAGCCAGCGCGAGGTGCGCGTCGTCAGCACCACGCTGAAATGGGGCGAGCCGTTCTACACCAAGCTGATTACCTCGTCGGTCGTCGGCGCCGGGCCCGACCTCGCCACCGTACACCTGTCGCGCATGACCAACCTGGCCGGCGGCGGCGTACTGCGCCCGATCGCGCCCGACGAGCTGCAGGCGGCCGGTTTGAACCCGGCCGATTTCTATCCCCGCCAGTGGAACAAGTCCCGGCATGCCGGCAAGACCTATGCGGTGCCGCTCGACCTGCACCCGCTGGTCCTGTATTACAACAAGACCCTGGTCGGCAAGGCCGGTTTGCTCGACGACTCCGGCAACCTGAAAGCCATCCAGGGCATCGATGCGCTCACCAATGCCTTCCGCGCCGTCAGGCAGGCCACCGGCCGCCCGGGCATGACGATGGAGAGCAGCCAGAGTTCGTATGCGATCTGGCGCCTGTGGATCTCGATGCTGGCCCAGCGCAAGGTGCCCCTGATCCAGGATGGCCGCTTCACCTATGGCGCCGCCGGCGTCGATTCGCTGGCGCGCGTGTCCAGCTGGTTCCAGCAGGGTTATGCCCAGCCGGGCCTCGACTACCCCGCATCGACCAGCCAGTTCATGGGCGGGAACGCCGGCTTCATGATCAACGGCGTATGGGAAGTGCCGGAAATGGTGCGTGCCACGCAAAATGGCACGCTCGGTTTCGAGTACGGCATCGTGCCGCTGCCGCGCATGTACGCCAACGACAGCGTCTGGGCCGATTCGCATGCGTTTGCGATTCCCTCCAACGAAGGCCGGCCGATGTCGCTAGAGAAGGCGCGCGCCGTCATGCGCTTCGTCGCTTTCGTGAGCAAGAACTCCTTCGGCTGGGCCGAGGGCGGCCACGTGCTGGCCTACCGGCCGGTGGCGGAGTCGCCCGCCGCGATGGCCCTGATGCCGAACCGCCTGTACTCCGAAGTGCCGCGCCATGTGATCTACGACCCGAACGCCTGGTACATGGGCGCGGCCGGTCCGCTTGAAGCGATGGCCTCGAAATTCCTGCCGGCGGCGCTGTCGTCGCAGCTCACGCCCGCGCAGGCGCTGCGGATGTTCGAGACCGAGGCGGCGCGGCTGGTGCGCAAGCGCGCCCCGCGTTACTAGAGGCCATGCATGCATAGCTCACATTCCCAGCCCGGCGTGCAGGCCGCCCGGCGCGGCGACGCGGTCCCGGCGGCGCTGCTGCTGGCGCCCTTCGCCATCACCTTCCTGCTGTTCTTCTTCCTGCCTGCGCTCGAGACTTTCTACATGAGCCTCACGGAGAGCAGCCTGACGCGCACCAATGCCTTCATTGGGAGCGACAACTACGCCACGCTGATCCGGGACCCGTCCTTCTGGGCCGCGGTCGGCAATACCTTTTATTTTGCGCTGCTCACCGTGCTCCCGCTGACGGTGCTCGGGCTGGTCATGGCGCTGCTGGTGCACCACTTCACCCGTGCCAGCAGCTGGCTGCAGGGCGCCTTCTTCCTGCCCTTCGTGCTGCCGATCTCGGTGATGACCCTGATCGCCGACTGGATGCTGCAGCCCTCGAGCGGCGTCGTGAACTACGTGCTCGGCATGCAGCGCGCCTGGTTCGCCGACCTGACCTGGGCGATGCCGATGGTGGCAATCGGCACCATCTGGTGGACGGTCGGCTTCAACATGCTGATGTTCCTGGCCGGCCTGCGCAACATCCCGGCCGACCTGTACGAAGCGGCAGAGCTGGACGGGGCGCGCGGCTTCACGCTGTTTCGCACCATCACCTGGCCGGCGCTGCGACCGGTGGTCGGCATGGCCCTGGTGCTGCAGCTGATCGCCTCGATGAAGATCTTCGGCCAGACCTACATCATGACCACCGGCGGGCCGTTCAACACCACGCGCGTGACCCTGCACTACATGTATGAAACCGCGTTTACGCAGAGCGATGCCGGCTATGCCGCGGCGATCGCGGTGGCCTTCGTCGTCATCGTGGTCGCGCTGTCGCTGGCCCACGCGGGGCTGGTGCGCTGGCTGGCGGGACGCAGCTTAGGAAACCCCGCATGAACGGGCGCTCGAACCTGGGCTGGACCCTCGTCGGCGCTTGTGCCGCGTTGCTGCTGGCCGCGATGTGGGTGGCGCCGCTGCTGTGGGCGATGAGCACCGCGCTGCGTCCCGAGCACGAAACCGTGTCCGCCGTCTTCCACTGGCTGCCGCAGGACTGGACCCTGGAAGCCTTCGCCAAGGTGCTCGCCGCCGGCAATGTGGGCCGCTGGCTGTTCAACAGCGCCCTGGTCGCGCTGCTGGTGACCGTGGTGACGATGGCGCTTTCCTTGACGTCGGCCTATGCCTTTTCGCAATTGCGCTTCCGCGGGCGCACCCTGGTCTTCGGGCTGACCATGCTGGCCTTCCTGGTGCCCTTCGAGGCGCTGCTGGTGCCGCTGTTCCGCATGATGAACCAGCTCGGCCTGATCAACAGCTATGCCGGCATCGTGCTGCCGCAGGTGGTCGCGCCGGTGGTCATCTACGTGTTCAAGCAGTTCTTCGACGCGATCCCCGCCGACTTCCGCGAAGCCGCCGTGATGGACGGGGCCGGGCCGCTGCGCATCCTGTGGAGCGTCTACCTGCCGGTGTCGGGCAACATCGTGTGGGCGATGGCGATCGTCACCTTCATTGGGGCATGGAATAACTTCCTCTGGCCCTTCATCATCGTCACCTCGAACGACATGATGACGATCCCGCTGGGACTGACGCAGACCTACGACGCCTTCGGGGTGCGCTATGCCCAGCTGATGGCGGCGGCGCTGGTCGGTGCGCTGCCGGTGGCGCTGGCCTATGTGCTGTTCCAGCGCCGCGTCACCCACGGCTTCCTGGCCGCCACCGGCCTAAAAGGCTAGTTTACGGAGATTCGATGGCATCTGTGCGCCTGCAAGGCATCACCAAACAGTACGACGGCAACCCGGTGCTCAAGGGAATCGACCTCGACATCGCCGACGGCGAATTCGTGGTGCTGGTCGGCCCCTCGGGTTGCGGCAAGTCGACCCTGCTGCGCATCGTCGCCGGCCTGGAAGACGTTGGCGAGGGCACGGTGGAAATCGGCGAGCGGGTCTGCAACGACGTGCGCCCCGCCGACCGCGGCATTGCCATGGTGTTCCAGAGCTATGCGCTGTACCCGCACATGACGGTGGCCGAGAACATGGGCTTTGCCCTGAAGCTGGCCGGTGTGCCGCGCGCCGAGATCGGCGAACGTGTGAACCGCGCCGCCGGGATCCTGCAGATCGGGCATTTGCTGGAGCGCCGGCCCAAGGCGCTGTCGGGCGGCCAGCGCCAGCGCGTGGCGATCGGCCGTGCCATCGTGCGCAAGCCCGAGGTCTTTTTGTTCGACGAACCGCTCTCGAACCTCGACGCGGCCCTGCGCGGCCAGACCCGGGTCGAGCTGGCGCGCCTGCACCGGGAACTGGGCGCCACCATGGTCTACGTGACCCACGACCAGGTCGAGGCCATGACCCTGGGCCAGAAGATCGTTGTGCTCAATGGTGGCCAGATCGAGCAGTCCGGAACGCCGCTGGACCTCTACGAGCGCCCGGCCAACCGCTTCGTGGCGGGCTTCCTCGGCTCGCCGCGCATGAACTTCCTGCCCGGCGCACTGGCGGGAGAGGAGGGCAGCGCCGCCTATGTGCGCCTGACCAGCGGCGCCATGGTGCATGTGGCCGCCGACGCCACCCGCGCCGCCCCCGGCGCCGCGGTGACCCTCGGGGTGCGGCCCGAGCACCTGTGCATCGAGGCGCAGCAAGGGCTGGAAGGAGGCGTCCCGGCCACGGTCGCCCTGGTCGAATACCTGGGCGACACCACCATCGTCTACGTCCAGGCCGATGGCGTGCCCGAGATGGTGGCGGTCAAGGCGCGCGCCGGCGAACCGGCGCCGGCGCACGGCGCGCGCGTCATGCTGGCCTTCGACCCGCTGCAGGGCCACCTGTTCGACGCCGACGGTACTGCGCTGCCGCGCACGCCGCGCCAGGGGTAAGCGCGATGAATCCGGGCAGCGGCCGCGCCAGGCGGCCGACCATGACCGACATTGCCAAGCTGGCCGGGGTGTCGCAGTCGACGGTCTCCCTGGTCATCAACCACATGAGCGGCGCCAAGGTATCGAGCGAGACCCGCAAGACCGTGCTGCGCATCGCGCGCGAACTGGGCTATCCGGTCGACCGCCACGGCCATGCCGCGCCACCATCTGCGCGCAACCTGATCGTCTACCTGACCGACGAACTGTCCACCAGCCCGCATGCGATGCAGACCATCGACGGCGCACGCGATGCCGCCTGGGAGCACGACTGCCTGCTGTCGGTGTTCGCCACCCGGAGCGACCCCGAATACGAAACCGCGGTCCTGGACCGGCTGCTGGCCAGTCCGGCGCTGCTGGGCGTGGTCTACGCCACCATTTTTACGCGCGCGGTGACGGTGCCTGCACAGCTGGCGCCGGTGCCGACCGTGCTGCTCAACTGTCATACACGTGACCGCCAATATTCTTCCGTGGTGCCGAGCGAGGTGTTGGGCGGGTATGCCGCGACCATGCATCTGCTCGACGCCGGCCACCGCCGCATCGGCCTGGTGAACGGCGAAGGGTGGATCGAGGCCGCGGCGGAACGCCTGAAAGGCTACCGCCAGGCCTTGTCGACCCGCGACATCCCTTTCGATGCGGCGCTGGTGCGCGAAGGCGACTGGCAGGTGAGCACCGGCCACGCGCATGCACTGGCCTTGCTGGCGCTGCCCGATCCGCCTACCGCGCTGTTCTGCGCCAACGACCTGATGGCAGTCGGCGCGCTGGAAGCGGTGCGCGAGCACGGGCTCGAGGTGCCGCGGCAGGTCTCGGTGGTCGGCTACGACGACCAGGACATCGCGCGCTACACCCAGCCTCCCTTGACCACAGTGTTGTTACCAAACTACGAAATGGGACGCTGGGCAGCAGAAAGTTTGATCGCCCAGGTCAATGGCGGCGTGGTCCGTCGCACCAGCATGAAGATGGATTGCCCTCTGGTGGAGCGTGATTCGGTAGCGAAAAACGATGCGAAATAAGGATATTTTCAGCGGTTCTTGAGTGCGCCACCGCAGTGCATTTTCAGCTAGGTTTGTCATATTGGTCATAAATTATGACTAATAATGAATCCAATATCGGCAGGCCCGTTCGCCACCCGGGTGGACGCAGGTACGGCCAAGAATCTCAGGAGACCTCGATGACCATCTTGAAAGTCCGGCCAGTCTGCGCGGCCGTCATGCTGCTGTGCGCCCACATCGGTTTTTCCGCGGCCCAGACTACCCAGGGCGCCGCTGATCCTGCCGCCGAAGCACGCGCCGAAGAGGCTGCCCGGGCGGCCGGCCAGCAAGGCGTCAAGGCGCCTGCGCCGGCCGGCACGGTCGCCACGGTGCAGGTGACCGGCATCCGCAGCAGCATCCGCTCGGCCGAACAGATCAAGCGCGACGCCGAGCAAGTGGTCGATTCGATCAATGCCGACGACATCGGCAAGTTCCCGGACCGCGCCGCAGGCGACGCCCTGCAGCGCATCGCCGGCGTGCAGGTGGGCCGCGACCGTGGCGAGACCAATACCGTGATCATTCGCGGCCTGCCCGACGTGGCGACGACCATCGACGGCAACGAGCTGTTTACCGGCACCGGCCGCCGCCTGTCCTACCAGGACTTGCCGGTGCAGTCGATCGCGGGCCTGGACGTATACAAGTCGGCCACTGCCAACCAGTTCGAGGGCGGCATCGCCGGGGCGGTCAACATCCGCCTGCGCGCGCCCTTCGACTTCAAGGGCTATACCGTCACCGGCTTCGTGGAAAACCGGCGCAGCCAGGTCGAGGGCAGCGAAGGCAGCAAAAAGAACAATAACCCGGGCGGCGGCCTGTTGCTGAGCAAGCGCTGGGCGACCGGCGTGGGCGAAATGGGCGTGCTGGTCGACATCGCCTACAACAAGGACAGCTGGACCTTCCCGGTGCAATGGGTGGATCGCCCCGACCGCATCTTCTCGGTCAGCCCGGACGGCACCGCCACCCGCCTGAACGACGACCAGCCGATCGCGCCGCTGCGCGCCGGCGACCGCCTGGGCGAGCTGCCCAACATCGGCGGCATCTACAACGCGGGCGACCGCGAACGCGGCAGCATGCATGCGGCTTTCCAGTGGAAGATCAGCCCATCACTCGAGTTCAGCACCCAGTACCTCGGTACCGGCTACCGCGGCGAGAGCGAAGTCGACTACATCCTGAACATCGCCACCTGGACTCCGCGCCTGACCAATGTTGTGCTGGCGCCGCAGGGCGACTACTGCAATACGTCGCAGGGCGTGATCTGCCCGATCCAGTCGGCCAATGCGGCTGCCGCGCAGTTCGGCGGTCCCTACGACTGGGACCCGTACACCGCCACCAGCACCTGGGGCGTCAAGGAGCGCACCGATACCCACTTCCTGAACTTCGGCCTGAAATACCGGGAAGGCCCGCTGTCGCTGGACACCAACCTGGCCTTCACGCGCTCGGATTTCATCAACGACACGGTCATCGTCGACCAGCAGATCCCGGGCGCCAGTTCGTCCGTCTACACCTACGGGCGCGACGGCCATGGCGGCTACAACACCATCACCACACCGACCTCCGGCGCGGCCCTGCGCGACCCGAGCCAGTTCGTGCTGCGCGGGATGGTGCAGAATTGGGGCGAATCGCGCGGCGAGCAGGCCCAGTTCCGCACCGATGCCGTGTACCGCCTTGGTGGCGACAGCTTTATCACCGCGCTGACCGGCGGCATTCGCCTGTCCTCGCGCGAGGTCAGCTTCCATGGCGGGGAGCGTGCCAACGACTTGAGGACCAGCGTGCGCCCGACCCCGATCGGCGCCTTTGGCCCCAGCTTCCAGAACCTGGTGCCGGGCCTGGACCGCCTCGCCGGCCCGTGGTATACCCCGTCGCGCGAGTTCCTGATTCACCAGGCCGACACCGTGCGCGCCTTCTATGGCCAGCCCCTGGGCCGGGTGCCGGACGACCCGATGCGCCTGTTCGAGCAAGAGGAACGCACCGCCACCCTGCACCTGGGCGCGCGCTGGAAGGCCGCGCTGGGGTCCATCGGCATGACCGGCAACATCGGCGGGCGCTTGGTGAAGGTCGATCGCAAGCTCGAGGGCAACCAGCGCATCGGCGACACCGTGACAGCGATCAGCGAGGACAGCGACGAGACCAACTTCCTGCCGAACGTGTCTGCGGTGGTCAACTGGACCGACCGCCTGCAGTCGCACCTGAGCGTCGGCAAGACCATCACGCGGCCCGAATTCTCGCAGCTCAATCCTGCGCTGTCCCTGATTCCGCCTACCGTCAACGCCCCGGGCACCGGGTCTTCCGGCAACCCGGAACTGGCGCCGACCGAGTCGATCAACAGCGACGCCACCCTGGAGTACTACTTCAAGGACAACGGCTTCGCCCAGATCGCCCTGTTCCACCGCGATATCGACGGCTACCTGCAGAACTTCGAGCAGAACGAAACCATCAACGGCGTGAACTATCGGGTCAACCGCCCGCAAAACTCCGGCAAGGGCAAGCTGCGCGGCGCGGAATTCGGCATCCAGAAGTTCTTCGACTTCCTTCCGGGCGCCTGGAGCGGCCTGGGTGCGCAGTTCAATTACACCTGGATCGACGGCGAGAACCAGACCCGTACCTCGCTGAACAGCGGCGCCTTCACCACCACCGAGATGGTCGGCGTGGCGCGCCAGAGCTTCAACTTCGCGCTGCTGTACGAGCATAGTGGCTGGACCGGGCGTCTGGCGGCCACCCGCCGCGGCAAGTACGTCGAGCAGATCGCCGAACCGCGCTTCGGCCAGGACCGTTATGTGAAGGAATCGACTTACGTCGACCTGAGCATCGGCTACGCGCTGAGCAAGAACCTGTCGCTGCACCTCGATGCAGTCAACCTGACCAAGGAGCACTACGAGAGCTACCTGGGCGACCCGATCCGTCCGCGCGATATCCGCTATAACCCGACGACGTATGGGCTCAGCCTGCGCTACCAGATGTGATGCGCGGGTGAAGTCGGCGTAAGGCCTGCGCGGGTGAAGTCGACGTAAGGCCTGCGCGGGTGAATAGTGAGAACCGTAGGGTGGGCAGATTCTGCCCACCCTACGATTGACGGACTGCTCCAAGGTGACTGGTGCAATCGTTGGCGGGGAGCCCGACCAACGGCACCCGCACCTCGCAGCAATGTTCAAGCAAGGAAGATGTAATGCAAAAGTCCTACAGCAATCCGGTATTCCCGGAAATCATGGCCGATCCCTTCGTGCTGAAACACGAAGGGCGGTATTTCGCCTACGGCACCGCCCCGGACGGCCCGGGGGGCGGGCGCTTCCCGGTGCTGGTCTCGAACGACCTCGTGGACTGGCACCGCGCCGGCTATGCCTTGTCGGTGGCCGGAGAGGACCACTTCTGGGCGCCCGAAGTCGCCTTCAATGAAGGCAAGTTCTGGCTGTATTACTCGTCCGGCGACAGCGAGGGCAAGAACCACAAGCTGCGCGTGGCGGTGTCGGACAACCCGGTCGGCCCGTTCCAGGATCGCGGGGTGCTGCTGGTGCCCGACCAGCCGTTCTCGATCGACGCCCATCCCTTCCGCGACCAGGATGGCCAGTGGTACCTGTACTACTGCGTCGACTTCCTCGAATTCGAGGATGACCACCGCATCGGCACCGGCATCGTGGTCGACCGACTGCTGGCGATGGACCGGCTGGCCGGCCAGCCAGCTACGGTGGCGCGCCCGCATGCCGACTGGCATTTGTTCAAGAAGGGGCGGGCGATGTACGACGCCGTCTACGATTGGCATACGGTCGAAGGCGCCTCGGTGCTGGTCCACGGCGGGAAGTATTACTGCTTCTATAGCGGCGGGGCCTGGGAAAAGGAAAACTATGGCGTGAGCTATGTGGCGGCCGACCATCCGCTCGGGCCCTTCAGCCGGCCCGACGGCAGCGAAGCGGCCCTGGTCATGAGCTCGCGCCCGGGACAGGTAATCGGTCCGGGCCACAATTCCTTTACGAAGTCGCCCGACGGCAGCCAGGACTGGATCGTCTATCACGCCTGGGATACGGCCATGACCGGGCGCCGCATGTGCATCGACCAGCTGGTGTGGAACGGCAACCGGCCGACGACCAACGGGCCGACCTTCACGCGGCAGCCGGCCCCTGCGGGGCTGGTGGTGTAGCGCCTAGCGCGCGTTGGCCTGCAAGGCCTGGCTGCCTTGCGCCTGTGCCAACCGTGCATTGATCCAGGCGTGGGTATGCGCGCAGGCCGCGCGCCCCATCGCCGTTGGAAAGTGGATCAGGCCATGCGGCGCTTCCGGCAGGTCGACCAGTTCGACGTCGGCATGTTCGGCCCAGCGCCGTGCCATGCCGAGCGTATCGTCGCGCAGCGGATCGCGCCCGCCCGTGAACATCAGGACGGGCGGCATGCCGTTCAAATCCCCGAACAGCGGCGACAACGGCGGGGCGCGCCGCTGCGCTTCATCCAAGCCCGGCGTGAGCAGGCGCAGGGCGGGGAGCATGGCGGGTCCGTCCAGCACCAGCGTATCGGGTCCGGCAGTGCGCACGCTGGGGCTCCCGGCCATGTCGAACACACCGTAATACAGCACCGCGCCTTGGATGCGGCGCAGCAGCGCGGGGCGGGCCTTGAGCTTCAGCAGGGTCGCCGCAGCCAGGTGGGCGCCGGCCGATTCCCCGAGCACCACCGCGGGCAAGCCTGCGCAGCCGCGCAGCTGGTCTTCCAGCAGCCAGGTGAGCGCGGCAAGGCAGTCATCGATCATCGACGCGATCGGCGCTTCGGTGGCCAGCCGGTAGCCGACCGACACCACCACGACATCGCAGGCCCGGACGATGGCCGCGTTGAGCGCATCGTTCATCTCCGGATTGCCGATCACCCAGCCGCCCCCATGGATGTCGAGCACGACGCCGCGCGGCGACCCGGCGGGCCAAAGCACACGAAGGGGCACTTGCACATCGTCGGCATCGGCCATGCGGGATTCCACGCGCACTCCCTTGCGGCGCAGCTTGGCGTCGGCCCCGACCTGCGTCAGTCGCAGCAGCGCCTGGCCGAGAAGGGGCGTGATCCGGTGGCGGTAGCGCACGCGCGGCGCCAGGGCCAGCTTGCGGTTGAAGCGGCGCAGGTCGTCCAGCATGCGGGCGTCGACGGGCATCGGCATCGGCGGCTTCCTTGCTAGCTGCCGACCGATGTCAGCGCTGGCTTGCCTGCGAAATGCGCCATCAGGTTGCCGACCGCCAGCTCGCCCGTTGCCCGCCTTGCCTCGACCGTGAAGCTGCCGACATGGGGCGATGGGAAAAGTGCGGCGGTGGCTGCATCATGCCGATGGTCCCGCTGGTCAGCACGCCCCGGACCTGCGGCGCGGTTGCCTCCATGAACCCGACGCGCTGGGCGCTTGTCATCGACCCGGGGAAATGGCAGTGGCACTGCTCGCCGGGCGTGCGCAAGATTTGTTCCGGCCAGCCAGCACCCAAGACCGCAAGCTCCGCCTTCATACGCCATCCATGCTTGAACCCGATGGCGCATCGTACAACGATACCGGTTGGTTCTCGTGTGACCGGCAGGGGAAACAATACCAATCGGTAGATTCGGAGGCTGTCCCTTCAGTACCGCTGAGGCTTGACGTCGTTAATTCTTACAAATCAAGCGACCTGTCCATGCTGACCCCGGTTTTGCGCTTTCCTCGGGATTTGGCCGACGCCGCAACAATAAGGCTTGACGGTTCAGCGCGTTACCGCCTTTGGTGCGCCGCTTGCTTCGATCACGCTGCGCAGTTCCGACAGCGTCATCGGCCGCGCCAGGTAATAGCCCTGCGCCTGGTCGCAGCGCGCCGCGCGCAGCAGGTCCAGCACCTCCCCGGTTTCCACGCCTTCGGCCACAACCGCCATGTTCAGGGCGTGCGCCATGTCCACGAAAGCCTTGATGAAGTCGAAGGTCGAGACATCCTGGTCCTGCTGCAGCACGAAGGAGCGGTCGAGCTTGAGGACGTCGATCGGGAAACGCCGCAAATAGGCCAGGCTGGAAAAGCCGGTGCCGAAATCGTCCACCGCCAGGCTGATGCCGAGGCGCTTGAGTTCACGCAGCATCGAGGCGGTGTGCTCGATGTCCTCGATCAGCGCGCTTTCGGTCAGCTCCAGTTCGAGGCATTCGGGCGGCAGGCCGGTGCGCGCCAGTACGGTGCGCACTTCGTCCACGAAGGCCGGCTGTGCCAGCTGGCGTGCCGAGACGTTGACCGATACCGCGACCGGCCGCCCGAACTCGTCCATCAGCCGGCGCGTCCGGGTGCAGGCTTCCAGCAGCACCCAGCGGCCGATATCGACGATCAGGCCGGTCTCCTCGGCGATCGCGATGAACTGCTGGGGCGATACGCGGCCGCGCTCGGGGTGGTTCCAGCGGATCAGCGCTTCCATGCCCACCAGCGCCATGCCGGCCAGCTCGATGCGGGGCTGGTAATGCAGCTCGAACTCGCCGCGGGCGAGCGCCGGGCGCAGCGACACTTCCAGCGCCATGCGCACCTGGGAGGCGACCGTCATCTCCGGCTCGAAGAAGCGGTAGCGGTTGCGTCCCGCGCCCTTGGCGCGGTACATCGCGGTGTCGGCGGTCTGGAACAGCATCTCGCGGGTCTGGGCATCCTGCGGGAACATGCTGATGCCGATCGAGGCGCCGACGATCACGTCATGGCCTCCGACCGTGATCGGCGCGGTCAGCACGCCGAGCAGCTTGTCGGCGATGCGCGCAGCCGCGGCCTGGCCGGTGGCGCAGTAGCCGGCCACCACGAACTCGTCCCCGCCCAGGCGCGCGACGATGTCGGTCGGGCGGATCACCCGGCGCAGGCGCGTGGCCACCTCGCACAGCAGCACGTCGCCCATCTCGTGCCCGAACGAGTCGTTGACTTCCTTGAAGCGGTCGAGGTCGAGGAACATCACCGCCACTGCGCCGCCATAGGCGCAGGCGTCGAGCATCTGCTGCACGCGCTCGCCCAGCAGGGCGCGGTTGGGCAGCCCGGTGAGGGTGTCGTGGGTCGCCAGCTGCTGCAGGCGGCTCTCGGCCGCCTTGCGCCCGGTGATGTCGGTCATCAGCCCGGTCAGCGAGAGCGGGGTGCCGTCTTCGCTGCGCTTGATGCTGCCGTTGAACAGGACGTGGATGTGGAAGCCGTTGCGGTGCCGCAGCACGGCTTCCATATCCTGCACGACGGATGGGCCGTCGCCGCCATTGCCACCTTCGCCGAGTGTCGCCAGCGGGAAGGAGACGAATAGTTCGTGCAGGCGCAGCGCCAGCAGCATCTCGCGCGGATAACCTGACAGCGCGCACAGGGCCGGATTGACGTCGCGCAGCGCGCCATCCGGGCTGGCCACCAGGTAGCCGGCCGGCGTCATTTCGATCACCTCGCGGAAGCGCTGCTCGCTTTCCCGCAGCTGGCGCTCGGCGTGTTCGCGGTCGCTCAGGTCGCGGATCACGGCCAGGAAGAATTCCTCGCCCTCGTCGTCGAAGCGCGAGATCTGGACTTCGGCAGGGAAGGTGCTGCCATCGCGGCACAGCTTGTCCATGCGCAGCAGCTGCGGCTGGCCGGCACGCAGGCCGGCCAGTACGGCGTGCCCGCCAGGCATGCCCAGGTTCATCTCGGTGACCGGCCGCCCCAGGAATTCGTCGCGCGCATAGCCGAAGCGGGTGCAGGCCTGGTCGTTCACCGACACGATGCGCAGGGCGCCATCCACAATCATGACACTGTCGCCGGCCTGGTTGAACAGGTTGCGGAAGCGCTGCTCGCTCTTGCGCAACGCCTGTTCCGCTTCGCGCTTGGCGGAGATGCCGTGGAAATAGACCGAGATGCCGTCGTCGTTCGGGTAGACGCGCACTTCGATCCACAGCGCGTGCGGTGCCCAGTAAAGCTCGAAGGTGTCGGGCTGGCGTGTTTCCATCGCACGCACGTAGCGGGGCAGTGCCTCCGAATGCTCCAGGTCGGGTGCGACCTCGAGCAAGGGGCGCCCGATGGCGGTGCCCGCGTTGACGCCGACGAACTCGCCCGCCTTGCGGTTGGCGTAAGTGATGCGCCATGCGCTGTCGACCGCAAAGAAGGCGTCGCCGATGCTCTCAAGCATGCCGCCCAGCGCCGCCTCGGACCGCTGGAGCGCCCGGCGCGCCTGCTGCTGTTCGGTGATGTCGCGCGCGGTCAGGAACATGCGCTGGTGCTGGTCGGACCAGCGCGCCGACAGCGACATCAGGACCACCCGCCCGTCCTTGCGGCGCAGGCGCACGGCGACATTCGACTGCTCCGGGTGGACCTTGCGCAGGCTTGCCTCCAGCGCCAGCGCCAGTCCGTGCTGGTCGGGATGGACGATGTCGTTGTAATGGAGTCCGATGAGTTCGTCCGGGCCATAGCCGAGCAGCGCGCGCGAGGCCGCATTGGCGCGCTGGAAGCGGCCGTTGGCGTCGAGCACGACCATCAGGTCGAGCGCATTGTCGATCAGGGCGGAATTCTCTGCAGCGAGCAGGGCAGTCCCGTCCGGCGAGGAAACAGTGGTGTTCACGATAATGGCGATTGTGGCGGGGCGGCCGCTGCGGGTGGACGGGAGCGCACATGTGACAAGCGCGCGTGTGCAAGTATAACAATTCCCGCACGGAAACAGGCCTCGCTTCGCGAAATTACGACAGGTGTGGACCGCTCACGACACCTGGTAATGGCAGGACGACATGAATAGCCTGATGCGGTTGTCAACGTAGCGGGCGGAAAGGCGCACCTGTTGCATACTGGCTCAAGGCCGGTAGAAATGGGAAAGCCGGCATTTTCAGGATCATTCGGCGATGACGATCGACGAGCCAACATTGACAACTGTATTGGGCCTGGTGTCGCTGGCCGCCAGCGCGATGTTTTTCGCGCTCGGTGCGCTGGCGCGCCAGATCGCCGGGGTCAGGTATTGGGCCGTCGGGTGCCTGGCCATCGGCTTTGCGACCGTGCTCGACGGCCCGCGCACGATTGACCACTGGCAGTGGGCCTCGTTGCTCTTCAATATCCCGTTCGGCATCGGGCAGGCTTATATGCTGACCGGGACGCTGGACTTCTGCCGGCATTCCCACGGCCGGCTGCTCCTGCCGGCATCGGCCGCTGTAGCGGTCGCCCTTACCGTCGGCTTCACCTTTGTGTACCCGCATACGGCCTGGCGCATCGGTACCCTCTGCGCCTACCAGGCGGTGTTCAACCTCGCCTCGGCCTGGATCATGTTCCGCTATCCGGATACGTTTTCACGCAGGGTCTTTTTCGTGGCCGGTACCGTGGCAAGCCTGCAGGGGCTCACTGCGCTCGCGCAGGGCGGGCTGGTCGCCAGCAGTTCCCTGACCTTCGATTACGGCGCACCGCAGCTCCCGATTGCCAACACCATCAGCTGGGCCGGCGCCCTGCTCAGCGCCGTCATCGGGAATTCGATGCTGATGCTGTTGATCATGCTGCGGCTGGTGTCGGAGGTGAGTGCCGCGGCCGACCAGGACGTGCTGACCGGTTTGCTCAACAGGCGCGGCATCCGCAGGAAATTCGACCTCCTGCTGGCGCGGCACGACGACGAGCACAGCGCCGTCGGCATCCTCCTGCTCGACATCGACGAGTTCAAGAAGGTCAACGACACCCACGGGCATGAAACCGGAGACCAGGTCATCGCCGCCATGGGCGCAGTCCTGCGCGCGCTGGATGACGGCAGGACGACGGCCTCGCGCTGGGGCGGCGAGGAGTTCTGCCTGGTCGCCGAGGCGGCGACGCCCCGGGCCCTGGTCGAACTGGCCGAAACGATACGCCAGCAATTTGAAGCCGCCACCGCCGTGCTGCCCGGGCTGGCCCAGGGCTGCACGGCCAGTGTCGGGGTCGCGCTGAACGAAGCGGGCACGGCGCTCGACGTCCAGAAGCTGATCGCACTGGCCGACGCCCAGCTCTACCGCGCAAAACGCGGCGGCCGCAACCGCGTGATGGCAGCGGCGCCGGATGGGGGGCTGTTCGACGTTTCCTCGGCCAGGTAAGAGTCCGTTCCCGCCAGGGCGCCGGCGCTACTCCCGCTCTTCGTCGCGGTCGCGCTTCATGGCCACGAAGTCGCGCTCGAACATGGCATGCAGCTCCTGGCGCGCGCGCCGCGCCATCGAGACATACTGTTCGCGGTCCTTGTAATACGGGTAGACCTCGAGCACGCTCTGGATATTGTGTTCGCGGAAGCGCATCGCGGCCTGGCGCGCAAAATACGCGCCGAAGCCCAGCTCCTCCATGGTGCGCCGGCCCAGCATCAGGGCCGATTCGAAGGTTTCCCGTTCCACGATCGTGACGCCCAGGTCCATCAGCTGGTAGTAGTGGGTCACGTTGCGGGCCCGCGCCAGGATCGGGAGGTCCGGGAATTCCTTGCGTACCGCGCTGGCGAGCTTGAGGCTGTCCTCGATGCCGTCGACCGACAGCACCAGCGCCCGTGCATGGGCCGCGCCGGCGGCGTGCAGCAGGTCGGTGCGGGTGGCGTCGCCGTAGAACACCTTGAAGCCGAATTCGCGCAGGGTGTCGATCTGGTCGGGGTCGTGGTCCAGCATGGTCAGCGGCACCTGGTTGGCGTGCAGCAGGCGGCCGACGATCTGGCCGAAGCGCCCGAATCCGGCGATGATCACGTGACCCTGGTTGGCGTCGATGGCATCGGTCTCGCGCTGGTTGCGGCGTTGCCAGCGCGGTTCGAGGACGCGGTCGTACAGGATCAGCAGCAGCGGCGTGGCCATCATCGACAGCGCCACGATCACCACCAGCATCGATGCGGTCTGCTCGTCGAACACCCTGGCGGTGGCGGCCGCGCCGAAGACGACGAAGGCAAACTCGCCGCCCTGCGACAGCAGGAAGGCAAACAGCACGCGCTGGCGCCCGCTCATGCCGAAGGGGCCCGCCAGCGCCCACAGCACGAACAGCTTGATGGCGAGGAAGGCCAGCGCCGCCAGGATGATCAGCACCGGCCGGGCCAGGAAGACGCCGAAGTCCACCGACATGCCGACCGCGATGAAGAACAGCCCAAGCAGCAGGCCCTTGAAGGGTTCGAGGTCGGTTTCGAGCGCGTGGCGGTATTCTGAATCGGCCAGCAGCACGCCGGCCATGAAGGCGCCCAGCGCCATCGACATGCCGACCGAATCCATCAGCAGGGCGATCGAGATGATCAGCAGCAGCGCAAAGGCGGTGAAGATCTCGCGCATGCCGGTGCTGGCGATGTAGCGCAGTACCGGCCGCACCAGGTAGCGTCCCGCCACCACCAGGCCGCCGATCACGGCGACCGCCTTGAGCACGCCCATCCAGCCGGCATCCGGATGCGAGTCGGGCACGCCCAGCACCGGCACCAGCGCGATCATCGGGATCGCAGCGATGTCCTGGAACAGCAGGATCGAAAAACCGGCCTGGCCGGCCGGGGTCGGGATCAGGTTGCGTTCCTGCATGGTGGTGAGGGCGATCGCGGTGGACGACAGCGACAGCCCGAGCGCGGCGATCAGCGCGGTTTTCCAGCCATACCCCGCCAGCAGCGCGGCCAACAGCAGGAGCAGGGTGACGCCCGCTACCTGCGCCGAGCCCCAGCCAAAAATCGAGCGGCGCAGCGCCCACAGGCGGGTCGGCTCGAGTTCGAGGCCGATCACGAACAGCAGCAGCACCACGCCGAATTCCGAGAAATGCAGGATGGTCTCGACCTCGCGGATCAGGGCCAGCCCCCAGGGGCCGATCGCGATCCCGGCCAGCAGGTAGCCGAGCACCGCGCCCAGGCCGAGGCGCTTGGCGATGGGCACCGCGATGACGGCGGCGGCCAGGTAGACCAGTGCATTGAGGAGGAGGCTATGCTCCATGTGCGGCTCCTGCAGTGTGGGCGTCGATGCCGGCATGGAGCGCGAGCTGCGCCTGCAGCTGCGCCGCATGGCGGGTGGCGGCGTCCGGGTCGGTCGCGTCGGCGCCATAGAACACGTGCGGGTCGAGCCAGCGCATGCCGCAGCTGCGGCTTGCCTGTTCGAGCGGCGCCAGGAAGTCCAGCAGCGGCCTTCCGTGGATGCCGCCGGGACGGTAGTCGGCCGAGGCGCCGGTGCAGGCCACCGCCGCCCAGGCGGCCTTGCCCGCCAGCGGCCCCGGTTGGTCGAGCGCCCACTCGGGCTTGATGACGGTATCGAACCACTCCTTGAGCAGCGCCGGCATGGCATACCAGCCGAACTGGAACACGAATACCACCAGCGGCGCGGCCTTGACCAGTTCGCGCTGGCGCCGCACGTCGATGTAGAAATCGGGATAGAGCTGGTACAGGTCCTGCACCACCACGCCGGGCAGTTGCCTGAGCGCGTCGGCGACACGGCGGCTGATGCGCGAGCGGTGCAGCGACGGGTCGGCAAAGACGACCAGGGCGTGGAGGTCGGAAGTCATGGGCAATCCTGGCGGGTTCTGGAACGGGTGCATCGATTGTACATTGTGAAAATAGTAAGTCATGTCTTCGGCGCGTAATGACAGTCCACACTGTGTTCCGCCAGCGCGCTGGCAGTCGTCGAGAGCGGCGTGCCGATCGACTTGCTGTTCACCGACGTGGTCATGCCAGGCACCTTGCGCAGCCCGGAACTGGCGCGCATTGCGCGCGGGCACCTGCCGAACCTGGCGGTGCTGTTCACCTCGGGCTATACCGAAAACTCGATCGTGCATGGCGGACGGCTCGACCCCGGCGTGGAACTGTTGGGCAAGCCGTACACACGAGAACGGCTGGCGCGCCGCATCCGCCAGGTGCTCGGTAACGGGAAACGACAGCACCTTGTCTTGCCGCCGCCGCCGCCGCAGCCGCAGACGGCGTTCGCCTCCCAAGGCCTCAGCATCGTGCTGGTCGAAGACGAGGCCGACATCCGCGCCAACACCGCGGCCCTGCTTGAGCACCTCGGGCACCGGGGAAGTGGCGAACTGGCCGGATGCGGTGGTGCTGCGCAAGCCCTACGACCTGCAGGGCCTGGTGCAGGCGTTGGGACAACTGGCGCCGGCGGACGGGGCCCGGGCGGCCTGATCCTACAACCGGCGCCGGCCCGGGCCTATTCGTGCGCGCCCCGCACGGGTCTATCATGGTCTCCTGAATCCACAGAACGAGGGAGGCAAGCATGTCGATGCAAAGCGATGGAAAGAACGCCAAAGGGCGCAACTACGACCAGGTCACCAAGAACGGCACCAGCAGTGCAGGCAGCATGGGGGCCGGCGGGACCGGGGATGCCGGCAAGCTCGACCAGCAAGGTGCGGAGCAGCGCGATAGCCGGACCGACGACCTGCTAGCCGGCAATACCGCTGAGCAGGAAGCCGAGCAGGGTTTCGCGGGCGGCAGCTTCAGCGGCGAGATTCAGACCGGCATGGAAGGCATTGCCAGCCGCTCCGGCAGCGGGGCAGGCAACCGCCAGTCGGGCGCGCAGGGCCAGCAGGGGCCGGAGAGCCAGGACAAGCCGGCAGCGGGCCGCAGCAACAAGGAGTCTGGCGGCTGACGCTCGGCCTTGTTGCGATAAGGGCGCACTAGCGCCGGCGCCGGGTGTGTGCATGCACCCCGGCGCTTTCTTGCGTCCGGGGAGTGGCCGCGGATCACTCGCCTGGCCAGTACCGGCTGTAGCAGCGCGTTGACGCTGTCAGCCGTCAGGCGCATTGCCTCGCGGCGCTGCGGCAGCGCGGTCCTACCTCGCCAGATACTGACACTCTACATTGTCAAATATTAATGATAAGTTTCTGTGTAGAATGTCGCCATGAAAGCTGAGCTGACCACCACGCGTTCCTACCGGGGACTGTCGCAGGACGAAAGGCGCGCCGAGCGCCGCTCGCGGCTGATGGCTGCCGCGATTGCCGTCTATGGCGAGCGCGGCTACCACCAGGCCACTGTCAAGGCAGTCTGCGAGCAGGCCGGCCTGACCGAACGCTATTTCTACGAATCGTTCGCCAATAGCGAAGCGCTGCTGATCGATTCCTTCAATGCCGTGGCCTACTCGGTATTGGGCGAGATCACGCGCGCCGCCGAGGACGCCGGCCGCGGGCGCATCGCGCGCTCGCGCGCCATGCTGCATGCCTATTTCGCGGCCCTGCAGCGCGAACCGCAATCGGCGCGCGTCTTCCTGGTCGAGATCCGGGGCGTGAGCCGCGCGGTCGACCTGGCTTTCGACGGGGCACTGCGCGCGATCGGGCGCGAAGTCGCCCGTATCGCGGCGCCCCCCGGCGCGCCGCACGATGAACTGCTGCAGGCCGGCGTGGTCGGCGGCGTGATCCACATTGCGCTGCGCTGGATCGAGGATGGCTACCTGCCCGAGATCGATGCCGTCGCCGATTCGGCGCTCACGCTTGGCGCCGTGCTGGCGACGGCGCGCCGTCCACGGGCCACACTCTCCGCCGCATAAAAAAATGGCCCGGTGCGAGCCGGGCCATTTTCATTCCGCCTGCGCTGCCCAGGGCAGCGCATCAACGAACTTGCTTAGAACTGGAAGGCGACGCCAACGCTCAGGTTGGTGGTGTCGCTGGCCGGCTTTTGCAGTTCCAGGCGTGCCGAGACGGCTGGGGTGAAGGCGTAGGCGACGCCCAGGCCCACCAAGGCGCCCGAAGTCGATTCGCTGCCGCTGAAACCATTGACCTTGGCATCGGCTTCGATGTGGTTGTAGCCGAGGCGGCCCAGCAGGCTGAAATTGCCGCCCAGTGGCAGGGTGCCGACGACCGACACGGCGGCCTGGTCCAGGTCGACCTTGCCGGAGTAGCCAAACTCGCGGAAGTTCAGGCGGCCCAGGCGGCGGTAGCTGGCTTCGATCGCAAGGTTCTGCACGAAGGTGTAGCCGACGAAAGCGCCAACGCTGGTGCCGTTGCCCGACACGTCGTCCAGTTCCGTTGCGCCGGCGTCCACGCCTGCGTAGAAGGTCTGCGGTTGCGCGGCGAAGGCCGACGACGAAGCGATGACGAGGGCTGCGGCTGCTGCGATTTTCTTGAACATAATGTAGAACCTTTTCTGTTTTTATCTTGCGAACTTCGCAAGGGGCGCGATTATTGCACACGCGCGCCGCGTTCGCAAATTCGGCAATTCTATCGTGTGGTGCAATAATCTTTTGAGAAAAGCCGATTTATGCATATGACATAAGGCTTCAAAGGCGAAATGCCGAATTCGAATTGCGGGGGCGACGTGGGAGGCCTGCCGGGTTGGCGGACGAGGAAAAAGGAAATGCTGCCGCCCGGACGGACGGCAGCGGAGGAACGTCAGATATGCAGGGCGTGGCCCAGCGCGCGCAGGGCGGCTTCCTGCACCGCCTCACCCAGGGTCGGGTGGGCGTGGATGGTGCCGGCGATGTCTTCCAGCTGGGCGCCCAGCTCGATCGACTGGGTGAAGCCCGCCGCCAGTTCGGACACGGCGCCGCCCACGGCCTGCCAGCCGACGATGCGGTGGTCGCTCTTGCGCGCCACCACGCGCACGAAGCCATCCGTGCTTTCGATGGTCATCGCGCGGCCGTTGGCGCTGAACGGGAAGTTGGCCGTGATGACCTCCACCCCGGCCTTGTCGGCATCAAGCGGCGACATCCCGACCACCACGATTTCTGGATCGGTAAAGCACACCGCCGGAATTGCCGCCGGTTCGAAATGACGGCGCTTGCCCGAGACGATGTCGGCCACCATTTCGCCCTGCGCCATCGCGCGGTGCGCCAGCATCGGCTCGCCGGCGAGGTCGCCGATCGCCCACACATTGCGCATCGAGGTGCGGCACTGGTTGTCGACCTTGATGGCGCGGCCATCCATGTCGAGCATCAGGTTTTCCAGGCCCCAGCCGACCGTGGCAGGCTTGCGGCCGACCGCCACCAGCACGCGATCTGCGTCAAGGAGCGATTCGACGCCGGAGGCATCGCGGATGCGCACCCGCGTTTGCCCATCGCTGTCGTCCATGCCCAGCACCGAGGTGGCCAGGCGCAGTTCGACGCCCAGGCGTGCCAGCGCGGACGCCACCGGTTTCACCAGGTCCGCATCGTAGGCCGGCAGGATGCGGTCGGCGGCTTCCACCACCGTCACCTGCGCACCCAGCTTGCGGTAAGCGGTGCCCAGTTCGAGGCCGATATAGCCGGCGCCCACCACCACCAGGCGTTCCGGTACGCCATCGGGCGACAGCGCTTCGGTGGACGAGATCACCTGGCCGCCGAAAGGCATGAAGGGCAGTTCGACCGGAACCGACCCGCTGGCCAGCAGCATGTGCTCGCAGCGGATGCGCACCGTGGGTTCGCTGCTGCCTTCGGGCGTGACTTCAACCGTCTTGCCGTCCAAAATCGTCGCCCAGCCGTTCACCAGCTTGACGCCGTTCTTCTTGAGCAGGGCGCCGACGCCGCCGGTCAGCTTCTTGACGATGCCGTCCTTCCAGGCCACGGTGCGATCGAGGTCGATGCGCGGGTCCGAACCGGTGATACCCAGCGGCGAAGTCTCCGCCGCATAGCTGCGCGCCTTGCAGAATTCGTCGGCCGCATGGATCAGCGCCTTGGACGGGATGCAGCCGATGTTCAGGCAAGTGCCGCCCGGCTGGGCACCTTCGACCAGGATGGTCTGCACGCCGAGCTGGCCGGCACGGATGCCGGCCACATAGCCACCGGGACCGCCGCCGATGATCAAGAGGGTTGTATTGAGAGTCTCCATGCCTTCCTTACTCCACGAAGATGGTGGCCGGGGTTTCGAGATAGCCGCGGATGGCCTGCACGAACTTCGCCGCCACCTGGCCGTCGATCACGCGATGGTCGAACGAAGACGACAAATTCATCATCTTGCGCGCGACCATGGCGCCGTCGCGGATCACCGGACGGTCGACGATGCGGTTGGTGCCGATGATCGCCACTTCCGGCCGGTTGATGACCGGGGTGGTGACGATGCCGCCCAATGGACCCAGGCTGGTGATGGTGATGGTCGAGCCGGTCAGCTCGTCGCGCGTGGCCTTGCCGGTGCGGGCCGCATCGGCAAGGCGGGCGACTTCCGCCGAACTGGCCCAGGGATCGCGTGCTTCGGCATGGCGCACCACCGGCACCATCAGCCCGGCCTCGGTCTGGGTCGCGATACCCAGGTGGACCGGGTCGTAGCGGGTGAGCAGGTTGGCTTCGTCGTCGTAGCGCGCATTCATCATCGGGAAGGCGCGGATCGACAGCACCACGGCGCGCATCACCAGCGGCAGCAGGGTGAGCTTGCCGCGATCTGCTCCATAGCGTGCGTTGAGCTGGGCGCGCAGCAGTTCCAGCTCGGTGACGTCGATTTCTTCTACATAGGTGAAGTGCGGGATCTGGCGCTTGGCTTCCTGCATTTTCTCGGCGATCTTGCGGCGCAGGCCGATGATCGGCGTGGCGTGTTCGCCCTCCAGCATCGCATAGCGGTTGTCGCTGCCGCCGCCATTGCCGCCCTGGCGCCGTCCCGCCACGTGTTCGTCGAGGTCGGCGTGGGTGATGCGGCCGGCCGGGCCGCTGCCGTGCACGAACTGCAGTTCGATCCCGAGGTCCCAGGCGCGCTGGCGCACGGCCGGTGCGGCATGGGGCTTGTCGCCTTCGGCGCGCATGCTTGGGGCGTGCTGGTGCGCCTTCTGCTGCGGTTTCTGCTGCGCCGGTGCAGCAGCAGCGGCTGGTGCACGCGCAGCAGGTGCGGATGCTTCCGCCTGCGCGACCGCTTCCAGCTGTGGCTCGCCGACTTCTTCGGCCGGCGCTTTCGACGCCGCCGACTTCACCGGCTCCTGCTTCGCCTTGTCCCCGGAGTAGTTACCGGCACCCGCCACTTCGAGGCGGATCAGCTCTGCGCCGACTGCCATCGCCTGGCCGATCGCGCCGCCCAGGCTAGTGATGGTGCCCGCCACCGGCGACGGGATCTCGACCGTCGCCTTGTCGGTCATGACGTCGGCCAGCACCTGGTCTTCCTTGACGGTGTCGCCGGGCTGGACGTGCCAGGCCACGACTTCGACTTCCGCAATGCCTTCACCGAGGTCCGGCATCTTGATAACGTGAATGCCCATGTTTATTGACCCTCCATCGCGCGTTTCAGGGCCGCCGCGACGCGGTCCGGCCCCGGGAAATAAGCCCACTCCTGCGCATGCGGGTAAGGGGTGTCCCAGCCGGCGACGCGCTCGATCGGCGCCTCCAGGTGGTAGAAGCAGTGTTCCTGCACCAGCGCCGACAGTTCCGCGCCGAAGCCGCTGGTTTTCGTTGCCTCATGCACGATCACGCAGCGGCCGGTCTTCTGCACCGATTTCACGATGGTGTCGAGGTCGAGCGGCCAGATGCTGCGCAGGTCGATCACTTCGGCATCGACGCCGCTCTCGCGCGCCGCCGCTTCCGACACCCAGACCATGGTGCCGTAGGCCAGCACGGTGACGTCGTTACCCGGGCGGACGATGGAAGCCTTGTCGAGGTCCACGGTGTAATGCCCGGTCGGGACGTTGCCCAGCGCCTGGCCGGACCAGGGCACGACCGGACGATCATGGTGGCCGTCGAAGGGGCCGTTGTACAGGCGCTTCGGCTCCAGGAAGATCACCGGGTCGTCGTTTTCGATCGACGCGATGAGCAGGCCCTTGGCGTCGTAGGGATTGGACGGCATCACGGTGCGCAGCCCACAGACGTGGGTGAAGAAGGCTTCCGGACTCTGGCTGTGGGTCTGGCCGCCCCAGATGCCGCCGCCGCACGGCATGCGGATCACCATCGAGGCGGTGAATTCGCCGGCCGAGCGGTAGCGCAGGCGCGCGGCCTCCGACACGATCTGGTCGGTCGCCGGATAGAAATAGTCGGCAAACTGGATCTCGACCACCGGCCGCAGGCCATAGGCCGCCATGCCGACTGCCGTACCCACGATGCCGCCTTCGGAAATCGGCGCATCGAAGACGCGGGAGGTGCCGTATTTCGCCTGAAGACCATCGGTGACGCGGAACACGCCGCCGAAATAGCCGACGTCCTGGCCGTACACCACCACGTTGTCGTCGCGCTCCATCATGACATCCATGGCCGAACGCAGCGCCTGGATCATGGTCATCGGCATCGTGGCCACGCTTTTATCTTGTTCGTCGCGTGCCATTGTCATACTCCCAGTTCCTGACGCTGCCGGCGCAGGTGCTCCGGCATCTCTTTATAGACATCCTCGAACATCGTCGCGGCGCTCGGCGCGCGCTCGTCGCCCAGGATGCCGTAGCTTTCGGCTTCCTTCTGGGCCGCAAGGATTTCCGCCTCCAGCTCGGCCTGCACGGCGTCGTTCTCTTCGTCCGACCACCAGCCAAGATTCGTCAGGTGCTTGCGCAGGCGGGCGATCGGGTCGCCCAGCGGGAAGCGCGAGACGTCGTCCGCCGGCCGGTAGCGGCCCGGGTCGTCCGAGGTCGAGTGCGGGCCGGCGCGGTAGGTGACCCATTCGATCAGGGCCGGGCCGAGGTTGCTGCGCGCGCGTTCGGCGGCCCAGCGCGAGGCCGACAACACCGCCAGGAAGTCGTTGCCGTCCACACGCAGCGAAGCGATGCCGCTGCCGATCCCGCGAGTAGCGAAAGTGACGCTCTCGCCGCCTGCAATCGCCTGGAAGGTCGAGATCGCCCACTGGTTGTTGACCACGTTCAGGATCACCGGCGCGCGGTAGACGTGGGCAAAGGTGAGGGCGGTGGAAAAATCGGATTCGGCGGTGGCGCCGTCGCCGATCCAGGCCGAAGCGATCTTGGTGTCGCCCTTGATGGCCGAGGCCATGGCCCAGCCGACGGCTTGCGGATACTGGGTGGCGAGGTTGCCGGAAATGGTGAAGAAGCCGGCGCGGCGCACCGAATACATTACCGGCAGCTGGCGGCCCTTGAGCGGGTCGCGCTCGTTCGACAGCAGCTGGCAGATCATCTCGACCAGCGGCACCTGCTTGGCGAACAGCAGGCTTTGCTGGCGGTAGGTCGGGAAGTGCATGTCGCCGTCCTGCAGCGCCAGGGCCTGGGCGGTGCCGAGGGCTTCCTCGCCGAGCGAGATCATATAGAAGGACATCTTCTTCTGGCGTTGGGCGATCACCATGCGCGCATCGAAGATGCGGGTCTTCATCATGGTGCGCAGGCCGAAGCGGAACAGTTCGCGGTCGGGCTCGGGCGCCCACGGGCCGACGGCATTGCCGTCGGCGTCGAGCACGCTGATCAGGGACGAGGCGATGGCGCCGGTGTCGATCGGCGCGACATCGACCGGCGGGCGCGGGACGGCGCCAGCCGGGCTCAATTGGAGATACGAAAAATCGGTCTTGCAGCCCGGGCGGCCGGTAGGCTCCGGTACATGCAGCGACAGAGGCTTACTCTGACTCATAAACGCTACCCCTTTGTAAGGTGACTTGCGGCAAGCATGATAAGGCGAACTGCCCCCTGCACGGCGGCGCCGGCCAACTATTTTCATGACGCTATGCAGCATAAAAATGCCGTAGGGGAATTTTGCCGTGGCAGGGGCGGTACAGGCCACGGTGGCGTTTGCTGCGCGTGGCGGGTAGCGGTAGTATGGACTGCAGCTTGCGGCCCAACCCATGCCGCGCCGCAGGGAACAATGAAAAAAACCATCGCCGTACTCATGACGCTGCTGGTGGCCATCGCCGGCATCGGGCTTCCGATCTGGGTCGCCATCGAAGAGTCCGAGCGGCAGGCGTTCAAGGCCGAAAGTGCGCATGCGCTCGGCTATGCGCGCGACGTCACGATGCGGGCGGACGAGACCGGGGACCAGGTGCTCTCCGCGGTCGGCCGGCTCGTGGCCGGGCACAAGGCGGCACCGTGTGCGCCCGGGAGCATCGACGTCATGCGCCAGATCGACCTGGCCTCGAGTTATATCCAGGCGATCGGCCATGTCGTGGGCGATCGCATGCTGTGCTCCTCGATTGCCGGGCCTTCAGGCGTGCTCGAGCTGGGTCCGGTCGACTACGTGACGGACGGCGGCGCCGAGATCCGGCGCAACGTGCGCTTCCCGTTCGCGCCCAGGGATTCGTTCATCGTGATCGGCAGGGACGGATTCGCCGCCATCCTGCACAAGCGCCTGGCCATCGACACCGCCAAGAGCGAGCCGGACGTGGCGCTGGCCGTGCTGTCGCTGGACAACCCGGTGCCGATCATCGCGCGCGGCTATATTGACACCCGCTGGATCAAGCGGCTCGGCTCGACGCAAGCCGTCTTCGTCGACGGCGCTTACCTGGTGGCGCTGGTACGCTCGGAGCGCTACCGGACCGTCGGCGTCGCCGCGCTGCCGGTGCATTACCTGAACGGCCGCTCGGCCGAAGTATCCACTCGACTCGTGCCGGCCGGGCTGGTCGCAGGCGTGGTGCTGACGCTGGCTATCCTTTATCTCGGGCGGCAGCAGATGTCTTTGCCTGTGGCCGTCAAGACCGCCCTGCGCCGCAAGGAATTCTTCCTGGAGTACCAGCCGCTGGTGGATCTGCGCACTGGCCGCTGGGTCGGGGTCGAGGCGCTGATGCGCTGGCGCCGGCCGACCGGCGAGATCGTCATGCCCGACCTGTTCATCCCCATCGCCGAGCAGAACGGCCTGATCGTGCGCCTTACCCAGCAATTGCTCGAGATGGTGGCACGCGACACCGGCGCCTGGCTGTCGGCACATCCGCAGTTCCACATCGGGATCAATGTCGCGCCGGCGGACTTCCATTCCAGCGGCTTCCTGGACAACTTGCGGACGACCTTGCGCGGCGTCCAGGCCGCGCCCGGGAACATCATCGTGGAAGTCACCGAGCGCGGCATGCTCGACCCGGTCGTGGCGCGCCAGACCACCGGCGCCTTGCGCCGCCACGGTTTTGCGGTGGCAATCGACGATTTCGGCACTGGCTACTCGAGCCTGTCCTACCTCGAGTCGCTCGAGGTCGACTACCTGAAGATCGACCGCAGTTTCATCGAGGCGATCGGCACCGGCGCACCGACCAGTCAGGTCGTGCAGCACATCATCCGCATGGCGAACGACCTCGGCCTGCAGATGATTGCCGAAGGCATCGAGAGCCAGGCGCAAGCGGACTTCCTGCGCAAGCACGGGGTGCAATATGGGCAGGGCTGGCTGTACGGCAAGTCGGTGCCCTTCGCCGAGATCGTGCGGCAGCTTGAGGAAATGGAAGAGTCAGCGGCCAGTTTTGCGCAGGCCGGCTGAGGCGGGTCAGACAGGCGCGGTACGCGCCATCCCGGCACGACGCTGGCGCAGCCAATACCCAAGGCCGAGCAGCAGCAGCCATGCCGGGATCATGAACACCGACACCTGCAGGCCAGGGGTCAGGTACATCACTACCACGATGCCGGCCAGGAAGGCCAGGCAGAGGTAATTGGTCAGCGGGAACAGCGGACTGCGGAAAGCGGTGGCCTGGCCGGTGCTTTCCTTGTAGCGGCGGAAGCGCAGGTGGCTCCAGCAGATCATGCCCCAGTTGATGACCAGGGCGGCCACGGCCAGGCCCATCAGCATGCCGAAGGCTTCGCGCGGCAGGAAGTAGTTGATGCAGATGCAGATGCCGGTGGCAACTGCAGACACCGCCAGCGCCGCCAGCGGCACGCCGCGGCGGTCGACCCGCAGCAGGGCGCGCGGCGCATTGCCCTGTTCGGCCAGGCCGAACAGCATGCGGCTATTGGCATACACGCAGCCGTTGTATACCGACAGTGCGGCCGTCAGCACCACCAGGTTGAGGATATTGGCGACCACATTGCTGTCGAGCGCGGCGAAGATCAGCACGAAGGGGCTGCCGCCGAGGGCGACCTTGGTCCATGGATACAGCATCAGCAGCACGGCCAGCGCGCCGACATAGAAGATGGCGATGCGCCAGATGGCCTGGTTGATGGCGCGCGGGATGGTGCGGCCTGGATTGTCGGCCTCGGCGGCGGTGATGCCGATCATTTCCAGGCCGCCGAACGAGAACATGATCACCGCCATCGACAGCGCCAGCCCGGCGAAGCCGCTCGGGAAGAAGCCGCCGTGGCGCCACAGGTTCGAGACGCCGGCCTGCGGGCCGGCCGTGTCGCTGATGAGAAGGTAGCAGCCGAACACGATCATGCCGACCACGGCCGCCACCTTGATGATCGAGAACCAGAATTCGAGCTCGCCGAAGGCCTTCACGTTCATCAGGCTGAGCAGGTTGACGAGCACAAAAAAGCCGAGCGCCGACATCCAGGTGGGAATCTCGGGGAACCAGTACTGGACATAGATGCCGAGCGCCGACAGTTCGGCCATGCTGACCAGGATGTACATGACCCAGTAGTTCCAGCCCGACATGAAGCCGGCCACCGGGCTACCGTATTTGGTGGCGAAATAGCCGAAGGAGCCGGCGACCGGTTCATCGACGATCATCTCGCCCATCTGGCGCATGATAAGGAAGGCGATCAGGCCGGCGAAGGCATAGCCCAGCAGCGCCGAAGGGCCTGCCATCTGGATGGTCTGGGCAACGCCCAGGAAGAGTCCGGTGCCGATGGCGCCGCCGAGGGCGATCAGCTGGATGTGGCGGTTCTTGAGCCCGCGCTTGAGCTCGTTACTCGGTAGGTGCTGGGGCTCGTTCATCGCTGGACCTCAAGGTGTCGAAGGCAAACAGTTGCCTTAAAGCCAGCGATTCTACTGCAAGGACGGCGCGGCGGGCGAAAACCTTGGCCGTGCCGTCCGGTGTGACGCTTAGAAGCCGCGGCTATTCCGTGGGTAGCCCGGACGCTTCATCGATTTGCCGCCGAATTTCTTCCAGAGGAAGCCTGCAATTGCCATCATGATCATCTTGCGCATGTTGTTCTCCATAGGGTTTGGCGGCGCTTGCACGCCGCGATGGGAATAGCTTACCGGCTAAGCCGGAATGGCGGCGCGAGCCTGCGCGGCAGGGTAGTGCCGATCACTTAAGAGCCGCCAGGTGCTCGTAGGGTGGGCAATTCGTAATTCAGGGCATTGCCCTGAATTACCTTGCCCACGCGTTCAAACGACGGTGCTGCAGCCTGCGCGCCGGCTCATACTGCAACTATCACCGCGTGGGGTAATCTGGTCCGGTGGACCAGATTACAAGCCGCCCACCCTACGATTTTGACTAATTGACCGGCATTTGGCCACTGGCCTGAATTACCTTGCCCACGCGTTCAAACGACGGTGCTGCAGTCCGTGCGCCGGCTCATATTGCAACTATCGCTAATGCTGTTCAGATAAGCGTAAGGTTGCCGGGGAAGTTCCGGGCAATGCCCGGGATGACAAATGTCCGCGTGGTGATAGTTGCAATACAAACCGGCGCGCAGGCTGCAGAAATGTGATTTGAACGCGTGGGCAAAGAATTTGCCCACCCTACGGGTAGTTAACGGCTCGTGCGTGAACGGCATTGGGCGCCGCGGCGCCTTTCTATCGAAGCTGCAGCCCACCCGGCATTCAGGGTGCGGCCGTTGCGGCCTGTGCGTCCGGCGCCGGCGCGGTCACCGGGCTGAAATAAATCCGGTTCTGGCTCATGGCGACATAGATGCGGTGGCGCTTCAGGAAGTCGGTGCCCAGCACCAGCATTTCACCGGAGCGCTCCATGTTCACCAGGCGCAGGCTGAAGTCCTTCACCTGCAGGGCGCCGATCGACAACTGCGGCAACGGCACCGTCCAGAACGCCTGGTCGCGGTCGTTCCATTTCAGGCCCGATCCGCCACGGACGGCGCCAGGCGAGTCCGGGGTGAGTCCCATGCGCTTGGCCGTGAACAGGTCCAGGTAGGAGTGCTCGGTGGTGGTCGAGATGACAGCACTGACGTCCGCGCCGTTGATCCGCACTGTGAAGAAGGGCCGCAGGTCTTTTTTCTGCGGGTGGATCCGGAAGGACACCGATGGCGCCGTCTTGTCCCAGTAGGCCAGCGGGGCGCGCAGGCAGCCGCTCGGCTTGTAGAACTTCAGGTAGCGGTCTTGCAGTGCGAACTCGACGTCGGTACGGAACAGGTAGTTGGCGCCGATCCTGGCGCCCACTTCTTCTTTTGCCAGGTCGTCGACCGCGAACCAGGACTTCTTGAACTCGGTCGGACCGATGGCGATATGCTCGATCAGGGCGTTCAGCACATAGACGCCCGCGTAATTGGTCTCGGAGCTGATCACCTTGATGCCCGCGCTTTCCAGCGTGGCCTTGTCCAGCAAGGTCGCATGCTGGCCTCCGGTGTCGACCAGCGCGGGCACCGGCTTGCCGTTGATGCGCGCTTCGGCAATCGGCACGCTGTCGCCGCGGAAGCTGAGCGGCAGCGTGGCTACCGGCCCGATGTCGCAGCCGGCCGGCAAGGCCTGGGCCGATACCGCCGCAGGCAGGAGGAGGGCGGCGAGCATGGCAAAACCAGGGCGGCGGGCGACACGGGCGGGTAGAGGTGTGTTCATGGCGATCCGATGGTAGAGGTGCAGGGATTGTAGCGACGGCTGGCGCCCCGGTAAGGCTTGCGAGAAAATTACCCGCTTCACATAAGAGGCGTCCGGTCCCGTCAGCCGGGCATCACGAAGAAGGCAATCGCGCCAACGATGGTCGCACCCATCATGGCCAGCACGAAGCCGGACATCCGCGCCAGCGAGCGCAGGCGCCTGCCTTTTTCGCGGCTGCGGAACAGGTAGACGGGTATGCCGACCGGACCGATGCCGACCACGAAGGTGTTCATCCAGCGCGAGCGACGGAACATGCGCGCCTCGCTGTCCTGGCGGTACCAGTAATACGGCAGGAAGTTCAGCAGGAAGGCGGTGAGGAGGATCCACCAGGCCGGCATCTGCATATGGGCGGCGGCGTACAGGGCTTTGGCCATGCCGCTGGCCAGCATGAGCGCCAGCAGCGCCCACAGGGTGTTCTTGGGTGTCATTCGGTCGGTTTCGACTGCGGTTTCAGCTGCGTACCGGCGGTATGCCGGCCACGAAAGGTCGCGAGCATAGCACCCGGGAGTGGCAGCGAAATTCAACAAAACTCACAATTGACAAGAAATCATGCCAGTTTGCAGCGGCTAGCCGCCGATTATGCGCGGCAGGTGGCGCCAAGGACCAGCGCAAAGTAGTGGAACAGTGATGGGAAGGAGCGTCGCATCGGGCTGAAGTTTACGGTGTCAATGCCATTCCAGCCATAAGCCTGCGCTAGTTTAATCTTCGGGTCTCGAAGACGCGAGTCTTGTACGCTCCCGTTGATAAGGTCGTGGCTGGAGGTAGCATCCGACCGATTCGAAACGGACGTACTGGCATTATGAAATGCGTGCACTCTTCCCCAAGAGCATGCTACATTGACCATATGCGCTCTAGGCTACGATCTTTTTTGTTGTGCCTTCTTTTCGTTTCCCTGCCGTTGCAGAGCATCGCGGGAGTAGCGAGGGTCGAGTGCGGTATGGTGCATCAGCTGCTCACTGTCGAAGCCAACGCACCCGACGCGATGCAGTTGGAACGGATAGATAGCGTAGCTGCACACGATGGTGGGCACGAGCACGCTGCAGCTCCGGTGCAGAGCGCCCCATCGCCGGATCAAGACTGCGACGATGACGGCTCGCACGCGCGTTCCGGTTGTGGCACCTGTGCAAGCTGCTCCATCGGTGCCTTTGCGCCACCACCTGTGATGGCCGTGACCGCGGTCGAAGAAGCCGTCAGCACTGCCCTGCAATTTTCCTCCTCTTCAATTACCGGGCACGTTCCCGCCCGGATCGAACGACCTCCACGCACTGCGATGTCAATCGCGGCGTAATCCTTTTGTGGCTAGCGCCGGCGATGCGTTCCTGATTGCCGGGAGACCGTCTCGTGCCTGCGCTTGAGCTTGTACGAATAGTCGTCCGGCCAGGCAGGCGTTCACACAAATCAGATCTCACAACTGAGTCGTGTCCCTGTGGCTCTCCACTGTAGGGGCGGGCGTTTCCGCGTCCATCATCACCTGCTGAGTATCAACGGGACGACTTAAGAGTAGGTTTTGCAGAAAGCCTTGATAGCGCTAATGTGAATTTGCGTTGGCGTTTTCGCTCGCTCCTAAACTTTATATGGTCATGTGTTGTAAAAATAGATGTTTATTGCCAATGAAAGAAAATCCCGCTAAATTGAAAGCACTGCAAATTGTATAGACAAGCAATGCAAGATTTGTTTCCCCGCTATGTACCGTGATGAGTCTGCCGGTCGCACAGTCCCTAGCTTCATAAAAAAAACTGGAGGGTAAATGGTTCACAAATACGTCCCAAGAACGACAGCCGCGCTCGCACTGCTGGTCCTGCAGCAAGGCGCCCACGCACAGCAGCCCGCTACCAGCGAAAACACCCAGGCGACCGGGATGGAACGGGTCCAGATTACTGGCAGCCGGATCAACTTGCGGCAGGAACAGCTATCCGGCGTCGGGCCCGTTACCGTGATCGATGCGGATACCATCCAGCGTTCCGGCGCGATCTCGATTGAGACGCTACTTCAGCGGCTTCCGTCGTCTGCGGGTACGGCAGGAAACCAGACCAGTGCTTACTGGACCAGTAATGGCTACGGAACCACCCAGGTCAACCTGCGTGGCCTCGGCATCGATCGCACCCTGGTTCTACTAAACGGACGCCGCGTCGTGTCGGGCGGCACGGGCGCGAACAGCTCGGTCGACCTGAACATGATTCCCGTTGCGATGATCGAGCGCATTGAGGTGCTGAAGGACGGCGCATCGGCGATCTATGGCGCGGACGCGGTGGCCGGCGTCGTCAACATCATCACCAAGAAGGCGTTCGACGGTGTCGAAGCTTCTGTCAGGTATGGCAAGACGGAGCGCGGCGACGGCGACGAAAAGTCTGCGGATCTCGTGTGGGGTACCAAGAGTGAACGCGGAACGCTGATGGCGTCGCTGAACTATTCGGAAAGCGGCCCGGTTAACCTGGCCTCGCGCGCACCTTGCTCATTGTTCGAAGACGAGGGTGAACTGGTCTGCTCTGGAAGTTCGTCGACAATCGGTGGGCGGGCCCGACTGGCAGACGGCAGGCGGGTGAATTTCAACCAGGATCCGAACGGGAACCCGCGGGGCTTCGAGACTTACAATGCGGCCAAGCACGCCTACAACAGCAATCCGTTCCTGAACGCGGTCAATCCAATCAAGCGCGTCGGCGTCAGTGCCTTCGGCAACATGCGCCTAACCGACAAGGTGGACCTGTTCAGCGAACTCATGTTCACCAACCGGCAGTCGGAGCAACTGGCAACGCCAGGAGCGATCGGCGTGTATCGCCCGATTGAAATTGCTGCAAACCATCCGACCAACCCGACCGGGCAAAACCTGACACTTGAGCGGCGCCGGGTTGCCGAGGTAGGGCCACGCAACTTCTTCCAAGAGACCAACACCTTCCGCATCGTCGCTGGCCTGAAGGGCCCGATCGGCGAGAAATGGGATTGGTCGGCGTCCGTTAACTGGGGGCGGAACACTGGCGTAGACGGGATGACGAATATCATCAACCTCGACCGCGTTGACGCAACCCTCAACGCTTCGACCTGCGGAACCAGCCCGACTGCCGCTCCCTGCGGCAATTACCTTGGGTACGGGAACTTGAGCCCGGCGGTGCTGGAATATATTCACTTCACGACACGTGATCACGGCGGCAACGATCAAAAGAGCTTCAACGCGAGCATCAGTGGCGAGCTGTTTTCGCTGCCAGCCGGCCCGGTTGGCTTTGCATCCGGCTTCGAGTACCGCCGTGAGAAGGGGTGGCGCGACCCCGATAGCCTGATCGTTTCAGGTGCGGCCAACACGAATGCCATGGATCCGATCGCCGGCGAATATAGCGCGCGCGAGGTGTTCGCCGAGCTGTCTGTTCCATTGCTGGCGAAGCTGCCGTTTGTGCAGTCGCTGACCATGAATGCCGCAGCCCGTTATTCCGACTACAGCCTGTTCGGCTCCCAGGCCACGTACAAGCTGGGCCTGGACTGGCAGGTGATTCCTGCGCTGAAGGCCCGTGCAAACCGGTCGACCGCATTCCGTGTCCCGAACGTCCCCGAGCTTTTCGGCGGCGTTTCCGAGGGTAACCTGACGACGACCGACCCGTGCAACAACTGGAACACGCTCGATCCGAATTCAGCGGTTTACAAGAACTGCCAGGCTTCCGGCGTTCCTGTCGGATTCAGGCAATTCGGCCCGTCGATCTTGACGACAGGCGGCGGCAACCAGAACCTGAAGCCGGAAGAAGCGGATACTTTCACAGTCGGTTTGGTGTGGACACCTTCGAAGGCGCTGACCCTGACGTTGGACTACTTCAATATCGAGATCGATAACGCCATCGAGACCGTTCCAGGCTCGACCAAACTGTCGGTGTGCTACAACTCGCCGGGCCTGGCGCATATCTTCTGCGGGCCATCGAGCTTCACTCGCGATCCACGTACCGGCGAAATCAACTTCCTGTCGTCGCAGCCGGAGAACGCGGCACAGCAAAAGGTCGCGGGCCTGGACTTCGGCGCAATGGTTGATTTCAACCTCTTCGGATGGTCGTCCTCCCTCACCGCGGACGTCTCCCGTCTGAACCGGTTCGACGTGACACCGTTCCCCGGTGGCGAGGTCATCGAATATGGAGGCAAAATCACGGGCGGTCGTGGCAGCTACGCCAAGTGGAGGTCGACGGCATCCCTGACGACGTCCAACGGCCCATGGTCCGGATCCTATACCGTCCAGTACATCGGCAAGGCTGACGACATCAATGCCGCGCCAACCGATATCGGCGCGCGCGCACCGAGCATTGCTTACCATAACGCGAGCGTGAAGTACGCATTCAACCAGGCGATGGCGATTTCGTTCGGCGTCGATAACCTGTTCGACAAGCGTGCCCCGTACATCCAGAGCTGGACGGATGGCAATACCGATACCATGACCTACGACCTGTTGGGGCGTCGCTGGTACGCCCGCCTTGGCTACAGGTTCTAAGCATGCGATGAATCCCTGGCGGCCGTTCAGCGTGTATCCTGCGCGGCGGTCCGCCCGGGTAGCCGGGTAACTCAACTTATTCACGACAACTATGCAATCAGCTTTCTGGGTGCGGCGCGCCCATAAATGGATCGGGCTCGTCATCGGGGTGCAGGCGCTGTTCTGGATGATCAGTGGCCTCTACATGGTCGTGGTCCCGCTTGAAGTCATTCACGGCGACCATCTGGCCCATGTTCCAACCGAACGGCTCCTTCCCTCAGCCAAGCGCATGGCGGCGTCACACCTGCACGAGGCCTACCCGGGCATTACATCCATTCGCATGAAGAACCTGCTCGGGACGGAGGTCTACGAGATCAAGCAGGGTCAACAGGCCATCTTGGTGGATGCGACCAGTGGCGAGAAGCTCAGCCCGCTGGACCGCGACAAGATCATTGCGCTTGCCGACGCCGCCTATGTCGGCGAGGGAAGCATCAAGGGTGTGGAATGGGTAACGAAGGCGCCCCAGGAGCTTGGTTCCCGGCCCGTGCCCTTATGGGCGGTCCATTACGACGAACCGGGCCTGACGACGCTGTACTTCTCGCCGCATACCGGCGATCTCGTCGCCAGGCGCCATGAACTCTGGCGGTGGTTCGATTTCCTCTGGATGTTCCATATCATGGACTATGAAGAGCGCGAGGACGTGAACAACACGCTGCTGCGTACGGCCTCGATCACGGGCTTGCTGTTCGCCCTCAGTGGCGCATGGCTGCTCTTCTACAGTTTCAACAGGAGGAAGAAGGCATGAGCCATTGGATGCGGCGCCTGCACAAGTGGGTGGGACTGATCCTGGCGATCCAGTTCGTGCTGTGGATGTCGAGCGGTGTCGTCATGAGCCTGCTCGACGCGAAGAAGGTGCAGGGACGTGAATTCCGCATCAAGCCGCCGGCGCCGCCGGCATGGCCCCGTGACGTACTGACGACGGATGCGGTGCTGGCGACCAGCCGGGAAAGCGTCATGACGATCAGCTCCGCGTGGCTGCTCGATCGGCCTATCTACCGGCTGCAGAACGACAAGCGCAGCTGGATGGTAGGCGCCGCAGATGGGAAGGCCGTCGCGATCGATACCAGCCTGGCGGCGGACATCGCCCGGGCATCCTATTCCGGGACCGGCAGGGCCGGTACGCCGCGCCTGCTGAACTTTACCCTGGAGACACGTGCACACAAGGAGCCTGTCTGGCGTGTCGACTTCGACGATGCGGACGAGACGTCCGTGTACGTATCCAGCAAGTCCGGGGCGGTGCTCGAACACAGGAACAGCACGTGGCGCCTGTTCGACCTGTTCTGGATGCTCCACATCATGGATTACACCGAGCGGACCAATTTCAATAATCCGCTGCTGGTTTCTAGCGCAATCGGCGGGCTATGGATGGCCCTGACCGGTGTCTGGCTGTTGTTCACCAGTGTACGGCTCGCCGAGTTTGTCCCAAGCAGGTGGCGCAGAAACCGTACCGTCAACCTGGTCGACAAACATGGCGCGATGCAGCGCGCAGTCGATGCGGTCCAGGGTGACACCGTGTTCCAGGCGCTGGCACGCTCTGGGGTACAGCTGCCCTCAAACTGCGGCGGCGGGCAGAGCTGTGGACTGTGCGAGGTTCGCTGCGTTGGCCACGTGCCGGAACCAACTGGCGCCGACCGTGCGCTGCTGTCGCCACAAAAGCTCGCAGCCGGCTACCGGCTGGCCTGCAACCTTCCAGTTACGCGCAGCCTCGACATCGACGTCGGCGACGCCGCTGCACTGTCGGCTGAACGGACTGGCGTTGTGACCAGCGTGAAATCGGTGACGCCGTTCCTGAGGGAGGTCACGGTGAGTCCTCACGGAGCCGTGGGATGCCGTCCGGGTTCGTACGTCCAGATCCACGTGCCGGCATACGCACGCGACGCCAGCCATGTCGACATACCGGAGGATCACCGGGAGGATTGGCGCGCCGCAGGTTCGCTGGCAGTGCTGGCAAACGACGCGCCGGTGCGCAGGTCGTATTCGGTCTCGGTACCGGTGGAGTGCGCTAGCGGGCAACTGACCTTCCTGGTGCGCTTCATGCCAGGGGAACGCCCTGGCAGGGGCTCAGGCTATATGTACACGCTCAAGGCCGGAGACGAGGTGCAGTTCAGTGGACCGTTTGGCGATTTTGCACTGAAACCAGGGGGACGAGAAAAGGTGTTTATTGGCGGCGGCGCGGGGATGGCGCCGCTGCGTGCAATGGTCCACGACCTGCTGGTGAATGGCGCTACGGAACCACTGCACTTCTGGTACGGGGCGCGCAGCCGGCGCGATGCGCCGTACGTGGACGAGATGCAGGGATTCGCTTCGAAGCACCCGAACTTCCACTGGCATCTGGTGCTGTCGGATGACGCGGGTGAGGAGGGTGGGCGACGTGAGCTAGTGCACGACGCCATTGTGGACGGCCTGTTGCGTACGCATCCCGACGTTCGCTCGCTGGAATTCTATGTCTGCGGTCCGCCGGCCATGCTGGCGGCGACGCGGACGATGCTGCGCAGTCTGGGAGTGAGCGATGAAAACATCGCCTATGACGACTTCAAGATCTGAACGACCCCCGGCACTTGTGCCCGGGTGTGTGGTTGCGCCAAGCCTGGCAGATAACGCTTGACCTTCCAATCGCTGTAAGGTCTACATTGAGATCTCATTCACTTCGGAAGGACATGTTATGTATGAGCTTCAGGTTGAAGGCATGAGCTGCGGAGGATGCGCTCGCAGCGTAACGAAATCCGTGCAAGCTGTCGATGCCGGCGCCAAGGTCGAAGTGGACCTTGCGAGCAAGAAGGTCCGTATCGATAGCCAGGCAAGCCTGGAAATGGTGAAGGCGGCTATCGGGGACGCCGGGTATCCTGTAACGGCGAGCGCTACTGTCTGACAATCGGCGTCGGAGCACATCATTGGCTCCGGCGCATCGTTTCGTACGGCTTCGATGTGTCGGTGCTATGGCCGAGCAGGTGTCGATTTCACTTAAGAACGTTATCGGCAATCGGACAGTGCCCCAGTTGCATCAGGTGAAACGACGACTGGGCCACCGTACGAACACGACAGGGTCACGTTTCACATCGAATAGGACGACTGGGTGCCGCGAGGTCGCTCTCGTTGGCGACGCCGTACGGCGTAGGGAGGCCAGACTCAGTCCATATCGTGAAAAACATCCAGAGAAGGGGGACGTGAGGGTTGAGTTGGTTGGTTCGCGTCGCTGCATGAACTGGTCCGAAAGAATGGAAAGTAGTCTGGGCTCAAGCGGTGTAAGCAGTACAGTCAATGCGCGGGGCATAGCCGGGGCAAGCCACCCACCCTCAACCCTAAGCAGACATACGTGGATGTCATCAAGCTGTAAAAAAGATTCGATATATTTAGAAATGTAGCTTTATTTTCTAACAATCGGAGCTGGCATGGCTGAGACCTCAACCTTTAACGTGCTTTTCTTGTGTACTGGCAACTCGTCGCGCAGCATAATCGCCGAAGCAATCCTGAATGCGATCGGTGCCGGCCGGTTCCACGCGTACAGCGCAGGGAGCCATCCCACAGGCTCTGTCCATCCACTGGCGATGGAGTCAATCGAGCGACTTGGCTTTCCAAGCAGCGACCTACGCAGCAAGAGCTGGGACGAGTTCGCTGCTACCGACGCACCCCACATGCACTTTGTGATCACGGTGTGTGACAGGGCTGCTGGAGAGGTTTGCCCGCGTTGGCCAGGGCATCCAATCACGGCCCATTGGAGCTTCCAAGATCCTGCAACATTTGTAGGTGGTGAGCAGGAGCAGCGGCAGCTGTTCAGCAGGGTTTGCCGTGAGATCAAAAACCGCCTGGATATCTTTGCGATGCTGCCATTTGAGAAGCTTTCGCGCATGGCGATCGAGGAAGAGCTGAGCGCGATTGTCGGCCCGGATTCAAGGCTTAACAACGCGTCACCTTGACGGTCAAACGATGACAGGCAAGGTCTACAACGTTCTCTTCCTTTGTACCGGGAACTCATCGCGCAGCATCATGTCGGAAGCACTTTTGACCGTGCTTGGCAGGGGGCGCTTCAAAGCATATTCCGCAGGAAGTCGTCCGACTGGTGTCGTTAATTCTTTTGCAATCCAGCAGATAAAGCAGTTCGATTCGAGCTTTCTGGTGGACGCAATGCACAGTAAGGGCTGGCTCGATTTCGCGCAACCTAGTGCGCCTCACATGGACTTCATCATTACCGTGTGCGACAGCGCGGCCGGGGAAGCATGCCCACATTGGCCTGGGCATCCAACTACCGCGCATTGGGGTTACCCAGACCCGGCACAAGTTTCTGGTAGCCAAAGCGAAAAGCAAGAAGCTTTCAGGCAGGTTTTCGAACAGATCAGAAAGCGCGTTGAACAGCTCATTGCGTTGCCCCTGAACTGGCTTGAGGATGATTCCGTACGCCGTGTCGCCGTTCGGGCGATTGCCACGAGGAAGCTGTAAAGCAGTGTCCCAACACGTCGCGCATAACAGCTTGGGGCATCCGACTTAATTCGAAGATACTAGAAATATCAAATATAAGAGCAAATCTAATGGACACCAAACCGGCAATCGCAGCCTTGGCTGCACTGGCCCAAGAGTCTCGGCTCGCTGCATACCGTCTGTTGGTCCAGGCAGGCCCGGCCGGGCTGCCAGCAACCAAGATCGCCGAACTGCTCAACGTGCCGCCGTCCTCGCTTTCTTTCCACCTGAAAGAGCTGTCGCATGCTGGTCTGGTGGTCCCACGTCAGGACGGCCGTTTCATCATCTACTCCGCAAATTTCGACACGATGAACGCCTTGCTGGGCTTCCTCACCGATAACTGCTGCGGCGGCAATCCTTGTGCGCCTGCGACCAGTGCCTCCCGTAACAGCGCTATTACCCGCGGCACAAACTGATTTACTTTTCTACTAAAGGCATTCCGTGAACATACTTTTCCTCTGTACTGGTAACTCCTGCCGCTCTCTCATCAGTGAAGCAGTTTTCAACCACCTTGCTCCTGCCGGCTTGCATGCAATCAGTGCCGGCAGTCAGCCGGCAGGCAAGCTGAACGACAAGGCGCTTGCCTTGTTAGCGCGCAAAGGCATCTCTACCGAGGGTTACTACAGCAAATCCTGGGACGACCTGCCTGTCACGCCAGACGTGGTCGTCACTGTCTGCGCAAGTGCGGCTGGCGAAACCTGCCCGGCCTATCTTGGTCCGGTACTGCGTACGCACTGGGGTGTAGAAGACCCAAGCCATGTCGTCGGCACAGAGGAAGAGATCAACGTCGCATTCGAGCAGGCGTACTGCACTTTGCGTGCACGCATCGAGGCCTTCCTGGCCTTGCCGCTTGACGAGCTGAAAAATGATCAGGCCCGGTTGAAACCGGAATTGGATCGCATCGGCACTATCCCGGGCTAAGGAGATCGGCATGACGTTCGCACGACGATTGGTGGCCGAAGGCGTGGGCACTGCCCTGCTGCTGGCGGTGGTGGTGGGTTCGGGGATCATGGCCGAACGCCTTGCAGGCGGCAATGTCGCCGTTGCCCTGCTGGCCAACACGATTGCCACTGGAGCTGGCTTAGTAGCGTTGATACTGATGTTCGGTACGATTTCTGGCGCCCATTTCAATCCGGTGGTAACGCTCTCCGAAGCGTGGCAGAAGAACATCTCAACTACGGACATCCTGCCCTACTTGGCGGTGCAAGTCGGCGGCGCATTTGCCGGTGTGGCCACGGCCCATGCAATGTTCGGTGAACAGCTTTTCTTCGCATCCGAACATGTACGTACCGGTGGCTCGCAATGGTTGAGTGAATTCGTCGCCACGTTTGGACTGATTGGCGTGATCATTGGCTGCTCCCGGAGCCGGCCGAGCATCACCCCGTTTGCCGTAGCTTCCTATATCACGGCTGCCTACTGGTTCACGGCGTCGACGTCGTTTGCCAATCCGGCCGTCACCCTGGCGCGCGCCGCCAGCGATACCTTTGCCGGCATCCGTCCGGTCGATGCACCCGGGTTCATCCTGGCCCAGCTTGCCGGCGCCGTGGCCGCGACCTTGCTCTTTACCTGGTTGTATCCGGCACCACCTGCAAATGCCACAGTCGGCGGGACGGTCGCGCCGAGTGACTTCGCCGATCAACGCACAACTAACTGATTTATGGCCATTCCTGACCTACCCAACATCAAGCCTGAGTTGCTTGATATTCCCAGCGCCGACAAGCTGACGCCTACCTGCGACCTATCGCATCCACCGCGCATCCTGATGCTGTACGGTTCGCTACGCGATCGGTCCTTCAGCCGCTTTCTTACCTACGAAGCAGCGCGCATTCTGGAGCACTTTGGTGCCGAGGTAAGAATCTTTGATCCAATGGATATGCCCCTGGTCGGCAGCGTGTCCGAAACACATCCGAAAGTGGCTGAGTTGCGCGATCTGTTCCTTTGGTCGGAAGGACAGGTGTGGTGTAGTCCGGAGCGACACGGCGCGATCACAGCGGTATTGAAAAACCAGATCGACTGGGTGCCATTGGAAATGGGATCGATACGTCCAAGCCAGGGCCGCACGCTGGCGGTCATGCAGGTGTGCGGCGGGTCGCAATCGTTCAATGTAGTAAATACCCTACGCCTTCTTGGACGATGGATGCGCATGTTCACAATTCCGAACCAGTCTTCGGTGCCAATGGCGTACAAGGAGTTCGATGACGAAGGACGCATGCGCCCTTCGGCCTACTATGACCGTGTCGTTGACGTGATGGAAGAGCTGTTTAAAATCACGCTACTGATGCGTGGCCGCAGTGACTATCTCACTGATCGTTACAGTGAACGAAACGAACAAGCACAAAAAGCAATAGAACAGCACATTCAAAAACCTTAACGCGAATGTCCGGTTTTGGCCGAAAGCGGAAGTCCATCGGAACAGTGTACCCGGACGGCATTGGGAAGAGGATCTTCCCTAGACCGAGTTAGTAACCTTTTTTCGTTGTTTAGTCGCGTTAATGAATGGAACTAAGAGCAGGCCAGCCGGGCCGGGCAGGCCGCGTCAAGTACTTGTGGGGCTGCAGGCGAGGTCATCAAGGATCGGACAATCCGGTGTGCCGTCCCCATGGCAGTTGCTGGCAACGTGTTGTAACTGGTCGCGGATCGATTGCAGCTTCCGGATGTCGTCCTCCAGTTCGGCGATGTATCCCAAGGCCAGCCGCTTCACATCGGCACTCTGCCGGCCGCGATCCTGCCATAGGTTGAGCAGGCTCCTGATGCGCTCGATCGAAAACCCGAGGTCCCGCGAGCGCTTGATGAACCGGAGCGTTTGCACGTCCTTTTCCGTGTACTGACGGTAGCCGGAACCAGTCCGGCTGGCTGCCGGAATGAGGTCGATACTTTCATAATAGCGAATCATCTTGGCAGTCACGCCCGATGCGTCCGCGGTCTGTCCGATGTTCATGGCTTTGCTCCATTAGACAATGTGGGTCTCCAACGGCGCAGCAGGAGCGCATTTGTCACGACGCACACGCTCGAGAAGGCCATGGCAGCGCCGGCGATGACGGGGCTCAGGTATCCCATGGCGGCGAGTGGGATCCCAACCACGTTGTAGATGAATGCCCAGCCAAGGTTCTGCTGGATCTTGCGGTAAGTCTTCCTGGAGATGTCGATAGCATCGGCTATCAGAATAGGGTCACCACGCATCAACGTGATCCCGGCGGTATGCATGGCCACGTCCGTGCCGGTCGACATCGCGATGCCGACGTCGGCCGAGGCAAGCGCCGGTGCATCGTTGATGCCGTCGCCTACCATCGCCACCGTTTTGCCATTGGCTTTCAGGGTTGCGACGAGATTTGCCTTCGCCGCAGGGAGTACTTCAGCGTGAAAATCGCTGATGCCCACAGCGGAAGCGACCGCTCGCGCGCTGCCAGAATTATCGCCTGTCAGCATTACTGACGAGACACCAATCTCGCGCAGACGCTCGACTGCCGCTTTGGCAGAGGGCTTCAGGGTATCGCCGAATGACAGGAGTCCAGCCAGCTCGCAGGCATCACCCTTCTTTAAGGCGAGCCACGATACGGTGCGTCCAGCGCTCTCGTGCAGTCTTGCCGCGTATTCCAGGCCGGTCGTCTCCAGTCCGATTTCGTGTAACAGCCTTCGATTACCAAGGAACACAGTCGTGCCGTTGGTATCTGCTCTGACGCCGCGCCCGGGAAGCGCTTGTGCTGCCGATACCGCACGTGGCGAGACTCCCTGGCGCGTTGCCTCAGCCTGGACAGCCTTTGCAAGCGGGTGATCGCTGTATTGCTGAACAGCCTGCGCGAGCTCGAGCACCTCGCGCTCGGAGCGCGCGATCGCTTCGATCGCCACCACGGCAGGGCGGCCTTCCGTGAGCGTCCCGGTTTTATCGAAAGCGACGATGTCGACTGCATGAGCAATCTCGAGTGCTTCCGCATCCTTGATCAGGATGCCGTAGCGCGCCGCGACGCCGGTACCGGCCATGATGGAGGTCGGCGTCGCGAGTCCAAGCGCGCACGGGCAGGCGATGACCTGTACCGCCACCGCGTTGAGCAAGGCTTGCTGCCAGTCGCCGGTCAGCAGCCCCCAGGCAAAGAAGGTCACCACGGAGATGACGAGGACAACAGGAACGAATACAGCACTCACCTTGTCGACGAGCCGCTGGATTGGCGCCTTCACTGCCTGCGCATCCTCGACGAGCTTGATGATATTCGAAAGCATGGTGTCGCTGCCGACGGCGGTTGTCCGCAGGATGAGCATGCCCTCGGCGTTGACGGCGCCGCCAGTCACGGCGTCGCCGACGGTTTTCGTCACGGGCAGGCTTTCGCCGGTCAACAAGGATTCGTCGAGGTGACTGCTGCCTTCGACGACCGTCCCGTCCACGGGAACCCGGTCTCCGGGGCGCACGATGACTTCATCCCCAAGGCGCACCTGCGCCACCGGAACGACAAGGTCCTGGCCATTTCTGCGGACGATCGCCTCGCTTGCCCGCAGGGACTCGAGCGCCCGGAGTGCGGCGACGGTCTGGTGCTTGGCACGCGCTTCCAGCCATTTACCCAGCAGGACCAGGGTGATCACGACAGCCGATGATTCGAAATAGAGGTGGCCCATGCCTTCGTGGTCACCGTGTGTGACCAGCAGGTAGACTGAGAGCGCATACGCAGCACTGGTACCGATGGCGACCAGCAGGTCCATATTGCCCGAACGGGCAAGTAGCGCCTTCCAGCCAGCTTTGTAGAAGCGGGCACCCAGCCAGAATTGCACGGGCGTCGCCAATACCAACTGCAGCCAGCCGGGCAGATTCCAGTGGTAGTCAAACGGCATGCCCAGCATCGGGACCACAAGTGGCAGACTCAGCAATGCCGATACAGCCACGGGCCACCATGCTGGTAGCCTGGAATTAGGCTTACTCTCCGTTGCAGCGGCATCCACAGGCAATGCCGCGTCGTAGCCGGCTGTCTCCACGACGGCAATCAACCGCTCGATCGGCACGCTGATTGCAGTTATCTGCGCTTTCTCGGTAGCGAGATTCACTGAGGCGTGCGTCACACCAGGAATCTTCATGAGCGCACGTTCTACTCGTGCGACGCACGAGGCACAGGTCATTCCGGAAATCGAAAGCACGACTGTATCCCGCGGGACTTCATAACCCGCCTTCTCCACAGCAGCGGTCAGCATGTCGATGCTGACGTCGGGCGCCGCTTGAACAGTGGCTTTTTCGGTAGCCAGGTTAATGCTGGCGCTCTCCACGCGGACGACGGATTCCAGCGCCTTTTCAACACGGCCCACGCAGGATGCGCAGGTCATCCCCTCGACTTTGAACGTATGGACAGCTAGCACCGGTCCAGGTGCGATTACAGTATTCATTGGTTTCTCCAGTAATGTTATACAGGATGGACCTTCCAACGATGTCAAGGTCAAGCATTATTCGTAAGGTCTACAGAGGACTGCGGCGCCGATCTGCCGACCGCTAGGGCCGGCGAATAGACTGAGCAAGGAGCTGACCCGCCGGGGGCAGGGGAGCGGTAGCAACGCCGACTCAGGCTACTTGGCCTTTCGTGAGGACCAGTGCACGTGCACAATCGCCCAGGTATCGCCCTTCCTCTCGAGGACTGCGGTTCCCGTCCCAAGGACGTGCAACGGCTTTCCCTTGGAAGTACCCGTGGTTTCGGTTTCTTCCCACACCACGGCCGTGTTGCCGTCGATGCGCTCGGTCTGCTTCAGCACCTTGCGGGTCGAGGTTTTTGCGAACTCCATGTCGCCGCCGAGATGATGATGCGCGTATTCGTCACGTGAGCGCTCGACGTAGCCGGACTCGTAGATCGCGATGTCGGGGGCTAGCAGGCTGAGTGCCTTCGTCTTGTCGCCGCTCGTAAGGGCATCGTGAAAGGTCGCAAGCGCCTCTTTAGGTGACGCAGCCAGGCCGGTTGAGGATACTGCGAAGAGCGCAGCTGCCAGGAAGAGACCCGGAACACTTTTCTTTTTCATGCTTATTCCTTTAAGGTAAAAATCCTCACGACGCCGTAGGCGGTGGGGTTGAACTGAGAAAGGCTGCTGCAACGAGCGCTGCTACCAGGATGCACGCTTCGACCTGGAGAACGCGTGCAAACTTGCGGCCGGCGCTGCCATCCGGCTTAGGCATGCGCAGTTGGGCCAGCAGTTTCGGCATGACGACGAAACGGTTAAGTCCGCCAAGCGCCGCCGCGCTCAGCACCAGCCCGACCTTGATGAACAGGGTGGTTCCGTAGGGATTGCCGAAAGCGTCGCCGATGCTCCCCAGCCCCCGCCATGCACTCAGGATCCCGGTAACGAAAATGCCGACCAGTGCGACGGTTGCCGACGTCGAAAGGGACGCAACAAAACGTGCACATTCGGCACGGTTCTTCGATTCCCACTCAGGCTGGCTGCGCAGCGTAACCAGGCCTGCGACGATGACCTCGCCCACCCACATGCTGATCAGGACAAGATGGATCCAGTCGATCAGCACCGCCCAGGTAAAATCGCCGCCAGCGCCTGCATGGCTTACCATGCTGCGGGAGTAGAGAAATATGCCGAGAGCGGCTACGCGGACCAGCGGTGTCGCAGCCCGTAGCCGTGCGCCAGGACCGGTTCGGAAAGTAAGCCCCGCGACAAGCAAGGCGGCCGCACCAATCATCCAGGCTAGCCCGTAGTGCGTGGCCGTGATAACGGACTGCACAGCCGGGAAGGCTTCGCTTACCGGAACCTCTGCCATTGACGCCGCTTCAAGCCAGAGCACCGCCACATACGCCGCCACAGCGGCTGTCAATCCGACAAGCGAGACCGTCCGCAGGCGCGGGACCAGGGCCGTTCCCCACGCCGAGCGCGCGCTGCGCAGCCAGATATGCGCAGCGCTCCCGCCGACCAGAACCGCAACCGACAAGTTTAAGGTGACCGTGACGAGGCGTTGCGCGAATGCGAGATCCGCTTCCATGTCACTTCACCTTGAAGTCGTACCGGCCCTTCACCTTGTGACCGTCGCGGGTGACGGTGGACCATTGGACGCTCCAGGCGCCAGCGTGCAAAGCCGGGACAGTTGCTACGAGTACCTTGGGATTAGCACTATCGAGGGCCGTCCTGGTAGCCTCTATGACAAGGCCTTTCTCGTCGACCAGCTTCACTTTGCTGAACGGCAGCTCAAGCTGCTCGCTAAACTGCAGCCGTACCTGTGTCGGCGCGGGACTGACAACAGCGTTTGCCTGTGGCGACGAGGATTCAAGCTTTGCGTGCGCGGACGCCGCCGAACTGAAGACAAGCGCAGATGCCGCCATGGCGACGGCGCAAAGCATGTTGGCTTTCATGCGATTCTCCTGTTGAGGCTTGCAGACGCCTTGCGGCGCGCAGAGCCTCGGTTCAAAGGGATGAAATTACTGGGCCGCCTGGAGCTGGACGATCGTGATGGCGCCATTGACACGGTCAGCCGCGAACTTCACCTTGTCACCGACCTTTACCTGGTCGAGCATCGCTGGCTCCTTTGCGCGGAATACCATGCTCATCGCAGCCATGTTCAGGTTCTTCAGCTCGCCGTGGCGCAGCGTGATTTTTCCTGCCTCCTTGTCGATCTTCTTGACTTCGCCTTCCGTCAGCTCGGCTGCCGCCGTAGCCTGGTGGCCCGCGTGCGCATTGTGTCCGCCGTGGCTGGCGTGCGCACCATTCTGGGCAGTAGCGACGGACGCTGCCGCTGCCAGTGCGATTGCGAAAGTCAGTTTCGAAAATGCGTTCATGGTGATTCCTTTCGTTGGTGAAGAAATAATGTTCAGTTGTAGCGCTTGTAAGCACTGGTGCTGCCGTTGGCATTCACCAGCAGGACATCGAACGGATCCTTGCGTGGTCCTTCCATGCCAGGTGAACCAAGCGGCATCGCCGGGACTGCGAGGCCTTTTGCCTTCGGCTTTTCATTGAGCAGGCGCTTGATGTCGCTGGCCGGTACGTGCCCTTCGATCGCATACCCTTGCACCATGCCGGTGTGACACGAACCGAGTTGATTCGGAATCCCGCCACGTTCGCGGTAGTCGGAAGGGTTGTCGACATTGGCAACGCGGGTGGCAAAGCCATTTGCTTTCAAATGCTCTACCCACACGCTGCAGCAGCCGCACGACTCACTTTTGAATACGGCGATGACAGGGGCCGCCGCCAACGCGGCCACTGGAACACCCAGGGCAACAGCGAGCGATGCACGGCTAAGTAATCGTCGGATCATGACCAGTCCTTTCGCACTGTAGTTAGTGATGGCCCTTGTGGCCAGTAGGCTTACGTACGGTTACTTCGACATCTGCGGCCTGCGTAGCAGGCATCGCCTGACCACCCGCGGTATTGCTTCGCACGGCGCTCGGTGGCTCGCCTTTCCACTCGTAGGCGACAGTGCCGGCAGGGTGCTTGTACCAGCCAGGATCCTTGTAGTTGCCTGCCTTCTGGTCCTTGCGCACCTTCAGGACGGTGAACATTCCGCCCATCTCGACCCCACCGAAAGGTCCTTGGCCGGTCATCATCGGCAGGGTGTTTTCCGGGAGCGGCATTTCCATGTCGCCCATCGAACCGCCCTTGTCGCCCATGACCATATAGTCGGGAACGAGCTTCGTAATCTTTTCGGCCACACCGCGGTGGTCCACCCCGATGAGCGTTGGCACGTCATGGCCCATCGCGTTCATCGTGTGGTGCGACTTGTGGCAATGGAAGGCCCAGTCGCCTGGCTCGTCCGCGATAAATTCAATCGCGCGCATCTGGCCCACCGCAACGTCGGTTGTTACCTCCGGCCAGCGCGACTCGGGACGGGTCCACCCGCCGTCGGTCCCGGTGACCTCGAACTCATGGCCGTGCAGATGGATCGGGTGGTTAGTCATCGTCAAATTGCCGGTGCGGATGCGCACACGGTCGCCTTGGCGAACATTCATTGTGTCGATGCCCGGGAACACGCGGCTATTGAAGGTCCAGATATTAAAGTCGAGCATCTCGTTGACCCGCGGCGTGTAGCTGCCGGGCTCGATATCGTAGGCATTCAGGAGGAAGACGAAATCCCTATCGACCTTGTGGTGGGCAGGATTTTTCGGGTGGGTCACCCAAAAGCCCATCATCCCCATGGCCATCTGCACCATTTCGTCGGCATGTGGGTGGTACATGAAAGTCCCGGGCCGGCGAGCTACGAACTCGTAGACGAAGGTCTTGCCCGGCTGTATGCCCGGCTGGTTCAGGCCTGTGACGCCGTCCATGCCGTTCGGCAGCCGCTGGCCATGCCAGTGGATGCTGGTGTGCTCCGGCAGTTTGTTGGTTACGAAGATACGCACGCGGTCACCCTCGACTACCTCGATGGTCGGCCCTGGACTCTGACCGTTGTAGCCCCACAGGTTGGCTTTCATGCCGGGTGCAATCTCGCGCACGACAGGTTCGGCGATCAGGTGAAACTCCTTGACGCCATTGTTCATGCGCCACGGCAGGGACCATCCGTTCAGGGTGACGACCGGGTTATACGGCCGGCCGTTCGGTGGCGGCGGTGGCGGCTGCGTAGCCGCGCTGGTCATGATCGGCGCTTCCGGGAGGGTGGCGGCGCCGGCACGGGTTACTAATCCAGCGCCTACCAAGGCGGCGGCACCAGTGAAAAAATCGCGACGAGAGCTCATGGTCAATCTATTCCTTGTTTAATGTTCTGCAGCGGCTTCGGGTGAAGCGGCGGTGGAAGCCGTAGAGATCGACGAACCGCCAGTTCCGCTAATGGCGGCCTGCAGGTCGGTTTCTGCGATCCAATAGTCACGCTGGGCGTCGATTGCCGCATTCACGCCCGCGATCTGTGCGCGTGCGTCGGCCAGCAGTTCGAAGACGCTCATGAGCATGCCGTTGTAGCGGAGCAGAGTTTCTTCAGAGATCTTTTTCCGCAAGGGGACCAGTTCGTCGCGATGCTGCCTGGCGACGTCGTAGGTAGTGCGGTAAGCGGAGTAGGCTTCGCGTACCTGCGAACGGGCAAGCGTGGCGGTGTTGGCGGTTCGGTGAACCGACTGCATGTAGATCGCCTCGGCCTTTGCCACACGTGCGCCTCCCCAATCGAAAATCGGCAGGGAAAGCTCGATCTCGTAACCGTTTTCTCGCGGCGAACCCGATTTGCTTGAGTTGACGTAGCCCGCATCAAGGACGTTAATGACGCCGGTCGCTTTGCTCAAGCCCAAGGCGCGCGCGGTCGATTCGGTGCTGAGCTTCGCCATCCGGACGTCAAGACGCTGCTGCATGGCGAGCGACTCGATATTGCCCGCCTCACGCGGCGCGGCCGGAAGATCTGGAAGCCGGTCGGGAAGTTGGAACGCGGTGTTCTCTCCCCATACGCCCATCAGCCTTGCAAGCTGCTCACGGGCAGCCGTCGCGTTGTGCCGGGCGCGGGCAAGCTGGGTTGCGGCCTCCGCCGAGAATGCCTGCTCGCGCGCTTTGTCGAGGGCACTGAAGTTTCCAACTTTCGCCATGCGCTGCGCCAGTTCGGCGCTTGCCTCGGCTGCCTCACGCACCTGTTCTGCGTAGCGTGCAGACTGCCCTGCGGCGACGGCATTGAACCAGGCCTTGCGGGTATCCGCCGCCAGGCGGACTGCTTCGGTTGCGGCAACCAGCTTGGCACTCTCGAAGCGCCGCGACTCGATATCGCGGCGGATCGGAATCGTCAACAATCCGACGAGGTCAAACATGACGCTGCGCTCGATCTCGGTCTCGCCGCCACCGGACATGCGGCTGAAACTGAACCCGGGGTTAGCCATGCGGCCGGCCTGCACCAGGTCAGTCTCGGCGACACCCAGTTCGGCGAGCGATGCGCGCAGGCCACGGTTGTTGATCAGGGCAATGCGTACGGCGCTGTCGGGGCTGAGCGGCTGCTTCAGCAACTGGTTCAGCTCGTCCTGAATGGCCGCGCCGTCAGCATTAGCCTTGGGGAGGCGAACATCCTGGCCTGTACGCTCGGCGGTCAAGGCTGAGACCGCATCCAAGCCGCCGTCCTTCGAGAACGTCGCACAACCACTCAACGCAAGGACCATGGCGCCTGCCGCGATGGCACGAAATGTGGGGATAGAAGGCTTTATTGTCATTATGTGTCCGCCTTAATGATGTTTGCTATGGTCGACAGGAGCAGGGGCCGGTTTGGAAGCCGCTGAAGGAGATGACGGTGCCGTCGCTGGTGCATGACCCTGGAGCTTCGGTTCGCTACTGTGAACCGCATGTCCTGCGTGACCCGGCGCGCCGGCGACGGTATTGTTTGCCGCACGCCAGGATTTGTCAGGCGTCTGGGCCTCCTGCGGAGCAGGCAAAGACCTGGCGATGACCGATTCGTACACGGTCGGCGGGACTGCCGCAGCGGCGTCGGCAGGGTCTGCCAACGGTCGGGATTGCTGGGCCTGCGCGTACATCGGCAGGACCAACAGGGCGCCAATAGCGGCAGCCAATAGCTTGGAGGTCATGGTCAATCCTCAAAATCGGTGACAGGGCGTGCAGGGGCACGCTCGAGTGCTCAAGAGCGATGACAACCGCATTGAAACAGCGGGTCAGCTCTTGCTGGATTTAGGCGGAATGGTGCCTGGGAGGGCGCTGAGGGCCGTCCTGGATGAAGCCTACGGCGAAGGCCGCAGGTGCAACGATGACTGCATTAGAGCCATCGAAAGCCGGGACAGCGAGATGAGTGGAGGGTGGCGCAACGGCGCCCAGGCAGAACGCGGAGCAGGCGCTGCAGGTGGAATGTTGCTTTTTTCCGGCCTTGGAGTCTGCCGAGTCGGTATCGACCGCGGAGTCATGCGCTTGGTTTGCATGCTCGTTTTCGTGATGAGCGTGCGCATCGGCTACATGCTTGTCGGCCTGCGCGCTAGCAACGACCGAACCCCCGCCGGATTGCGTGTGAACCGGGCCGCACGACATACGGCTGCCTGCAACCGCGTGGAGCGGAAGCACGGCCAACAGTAGCCAAACCAGAAATGTCTTGAGTGCGCGGTTCATAGGTGCGGCGAGTATAGCACGACAGATTTTGGCGTGGAATTGCCTTAAGGCTGACTAAAGTCAGGCGCCGGTCTAGCAAAAACGGCATGCGAAGGTAATGTGGGTACGCTGACTTGCGAAGATGTACATACAGGGTGCGTCAGCGCACAGCATGCACCGTCGGATTCCGTCCAAAATCGGCACTCGACGCGTGGCTCCCGTTATTCGGCGCCGCTCAGTGATCAATTAGTACAAGGAGAGGAACATGACGAAAATACAAACCCGTATTGCTCTCATGGCCAGTGCAGCTGCACTTGTCTTTGGTGTGTCAGCAAATTCGATGGCGCAGTCGGAGCAACACGCGCAACATGGCGTGGCGGCCGGCCAAACGGCGCAGGCTGGCCATGCAGGGCATGACATGCCTGGGCACGAGATGATGCAGTCCATGCAGGCCATGCACCAGAAGATGTCCAGCATGCAGATGAGTGGCAACCATGACCATGACTTCGCCACGATGATGCGATCGCACCACCAGGCCGGGATCGACATGGCAAAAGCGCAGCTCAAACATGGCAAGGATCCGCAAATGCAGGCAATGGCCAAGAAGATCATCTCGGACCAGACGAAGGAAATTAAAAAGCTCGACCAGTGGCTGGCAAAGCATCCAGCACCGGCCAAATAACTTTCCCAATCCGTACTCACCCTACTCGGGGCCGCGGCGGCAGTACCGCGGCATCTGTCCGCCATCTCGATAAGCGGTCCGGCTCCGAGCTTTACCTAAGGCGTATCACGAGATCAATTCTCCTTCAACGCTGCTGTGCCGACAGCCCAACGGTGGAGGAGAACGTCTTCGTCTCCGATGAATCAGAGCAGCGACTGGCTGCAAGTGCACATCGCTGCTCCATGAAAAAATCAGCTTGACCTTTCAATTGTTGGAAGGTTTACAGTGGATTTGTCAACCCACTGGAGATTTATTCATGCACTCCCGTAAATATGAGAAAACCCTCGCGCTGGAGGAGGCGGAATTCCGCGGCAAGCCCAGCGCCTTGCTTCCTATAGGCGCCCTGGAGACCGCATTGGCCGGGCCAGACGAAGCCACCTCTGCCAGCGCTGGCCAAGGCGCGCCCTACCGAACGAGCGGACCTGCTGACGGGTGTCTGTTTTGTCGCTACCGAAGCCCTGGCTTGGGCAAGGATGGCATGAATGCCTAGGATTACCGTACTTCCGCATCCTCTCTGTGCTCCTGACGGAACATCGTTCGAAGCCGCTCCTGGCGCGAGCATCTGCGATGCTCTGCTGGCGAGTGGAATCGACATTGATCATGCGTGTGGCAAGGTCGGCGCATGCACGACATGCCATCTCGTGGTGCGTGAGGGATACGCGTCTCTCGAGCAAGCGACCGAAGACGAAGAGGATATGCTCGACCGTGCATGGGGCGTCGAGCGCTTGTCCCGCTTGTCGTGTCAGGCGATTCTCGCAAACACGGATCTTACCGTCGAGATCCCACGGTATTCCTTGAATCACGCGAAGGAAAACGGTTAGGCCGCGAACGAGCGCAGGCGTCATTTGACAAGCGGAACGCGCACTTCAATTGCAAGCGTTTTTACTGGAGCTGTCATGAAAGATGAAAGGCAAAAGCCTTCCGGTCACCAGCACAACGGTCACGATTGCCACCATTCGCATGAGCACGACCTTGCACCGGCCGGGCTCGTTACCATGGACACTGCAGGCACAGCTGAGCATCAAGCCTCGGCATTACTAGAAAAGTCCGTTACCGATCCGGTGTGCGGCATGAGCGTTGCCGACCGGGCGGATCGCCGCATCGAGCACGAAGGAGTCCTGTATCACTTCTGTAGCCTGAAGTGCATGGACAAGTTTCGCGCCAACCCCGCCAGCCATATAGAGAAAAGCGCTCCTGCTGTCATGCTGGAGGCGCCTGCAGGGACGATTTATACCTGCCCAATGCATCCCGAAGTCCAGCAAGCTGCGCCAGGCAATTGCCCGATATGCGGGATGTCGCTTGAGCCTATGTTGCCATTGCTGGAGGATGGAGAGAACCCCGAGCTTGTGGATTTCCGCCTCCGTTTCTGGTGGACGCTTCCGCTGACCGTGGTCGTCACCGTCATGGCAATGGCAGGGCACCGGATATTCAGAGGGGGGCTTGCCTACCAGAGCTGGATCGAGTTCGTGCTCAGCACGCCAGTCGTCCTGTGGGCCGGATGGCCCTTCTTTGTCCGTGGCGCGCAGTCTTTCAGAAATCGCAGCCCCAACATGTGGACCTTGATCAGCACTGGGGTCGCTGCGGCATATGGATACAGCCTGGTTGCGACCCTTTTGCCAGGCCTGTTCCCGGCGAACTTTGCGATGCACGGCCGCATCGGTGTCTATTACGAGGCCGCCGCCGTCATCGTTTCGCTAACCCTGCTTGGTCAGATCCTCGAACTACGCGCGCGTTCGCAAACGTCGGCGGCGATCAAATCCTTGCTGGGACTTGCGCCGAAAACAGCCAGGCGGATTCGTGCCGACGGCACCGAAGAAGACATCGAGCTTTCGCATGTCCACATCGGCGACTCGCTGCGGGTCAGGCCTGGTGAGAAGGTGCCAGCCGATGGAGTGGTCCTGGAGGGCGAAAGTGCCGTGGACGAAGCCATGCTTACTGGCGAGCCGATGCCGGTGACAAAGAGGCCGGGCGACAAGGTCATCGGCGCGACCATCAATACGAGTGGCAGTCTTGTTATTCGCTCCGAGAGAGTAGGATCGCAAACTATGCTGTCGCAAATCGTGCAGATGGTCGCACAGGCGCAGCGCTCACGGGCGCCCATGCAGCGGCTGGCAGACATAGTCGCCGGCTATTTCGTGACCGTCGTTGCTGCCATTGCACTGCTCACTTTATTGGGGTGGGGCCTGTTCGGACCGGAGCCCAGCTGGGTCTACGGTTTTGTGAATGCCGTGGCAGTATTGATCATTGCCTGCCCGTGCGCCTTGGGGCTGGCAACGCCGATGTCGATCATGGCTGCCACTGGCCGCGCCGCTACGCAGGGTGTGCTGTTCCGCGACGCCGCTGCGATCGAAGCAATGCGCAAGGTTGATACGATCATCGTCGACAAAACGGGCACGCTCACGGAGGGAAAGCCGGCGTTCGACCGGGCGATCGCTGCGCCTGGATATCAGGAAGAGGATGTTCTACGGATCGCAGCAAGCATCGACCAGGGAAGCGAACATCCGCTGGCACACGCGATAGTCGCAGAGGCACGCAGACGGAGTTTAGGGCTGCACAAGCCCGAAAGCTTCGAATCGTCGAGCGGAATCGGGGTACGCGGAACCGTGCAGGGCGAGCGGGTTGCATTGGGCAACACGGCCCTCATGGATACCGAGAACGTTGACTGGACGCCGCTACAAAAGGCTGCGGAAGAGCTTCGACATCTCGGTGCAAGCGTGATCTACCTCGCGCTGCAAGGGAAGCTCGCGGGCCTGATCGCCGTGTCGGACCCAATCAAGGCGACGACGCTGGAAGCCCTAACGACCCTGCGCGACGCCGGCATGACGGTGGTGATGGCGACCGGCGATGGCGTGACCACGGCGAAAGCCGTCGCGGCGAAGCTCGGGATTTCGGAGGTCTACGGAGAGGTCAAGCCGCAGGACAAGCTGGCCCTGGTCGAGCGGCTCCAGCAACAGGGCAAGGTCGTGGCAATGGCCGGCGATGGCATCAACGATGCCCCGGCCCTGGCGAAGGCAAACGTCGGGATTGCGATGGGTACCGGTACTGACGTTGCGATCAATTCCGCTCACGTCACCCTCATCAAGGGCGACTTGCGTGCGATTGCGCGATCGCGACTTCTTTCGCTGGAGACCGTCCGCAACATGAGGCAGAATCTAGGTTTTGCCTTCGTGTATAACGCCATGGGGATTCCGCTGGCTGCAGGTCTTCTTTATCCCTTCACGGGGCAGCTTCTGTCGCCAATGATTGCTGCGCTTGCCATGAGCTTGAGCTCGGTTTCGGTGATCGGCAACGCACTACGCTTAAGGGGAAGTATCACGTGAATTTCGTTGTTACCGACGAGATGGTCGATTTAACGGTGCTGGTCGGGGTCATCTTTGGGATTGTCGCAGCCGGGTTCATTGCTTATGGCAAGATTCAGCAGCGTCGCAGTCGCAAGACCCAGGCAAAGGGGTTTAATCCCCGGCGTAAAAAGAAGACTGGAAGGGCCGTCAAGCGCTGAATGTTGCTTTATCGAATCATCGCGACAATGCCTGCCTTTGCACTACTTACTGCGCAGGTCTTCCGCCACTCATCCAGCGATAATGGTTGAGCCAATAGGGGGGAATCAGTCGATTACCCTTCGCCAGCAACGTTTCCTCAGGTGAATCGCGCGTCCTGTCGGAAGCTGGATCCATTTACCTTTTGGTGCGGCTAAAATCGGTGTCGTCGCTAAGGACGAACAATCACTGATTAAAGTAGGGATGACAATGAACCGGACTATTGCTCCATTGCTTGCCGCAGCATTACTGGCTCTTACGCCCAGCGCTGCCCGCGCTGTCCACGACAAATGGATACATATGCCAACGGGCGCTACATGACCGTCACCACCACGCGGCGCCGGTGCGGCGCGGTCCGGTGCTCGTACAGGTAGATGCCTTGCCAGGTGCCGAGCAGCAGGCGCGCGCCGCCCACCGGCACGCTCAGGCTGGAACCGGTGAGCATGTTGCGCACGTGGGCGGCCATGTCGTCCGGCCCCTCGGCGTCGTGGCGGTAGGCTGGGTCGGCGTCCGGCGCGAGCCGCGCCAGCACGGTTTCGAGATCCACCGGTACGTCGGGATCGGCGTTTTCGGTGATCAGCAGCGAGCAGCTGGTGTGCTGGGCGAAGACTTGGGCCAGGCCGCACTGCACGCCGGAGTCGCGCACCACCGCAGCCACCGCATCGGTGATGTCGCGAGTGCCGCGTCCTGGGGTGGAAAATTCGAGGATGGTCTGGTGTGCCAAGGCGATGTTCCCGGTCGATGGTGAGGCCATGATTATCCATGCATTCGCCTCTCGCTTCGGTCCGGGTGCCTGGGCTACACTTTGGCTGATGGGCTCCTGCCGCCGGATGGGCCGGCGCGGGCGCCCCTGGACAGGAATGACGATGATCGATGAAACGACCAGGAATGAGATCGGCGCCTTGGGCCGCAGGGCGCACGACCTGACGGAGGCGGCCTATCGACAGCATGCGGCCACGCGCGGTGGTCCCGGCTGGAGCGACAAGCAACGCATCCTGCTCGCGGACATGGCCCTGCACTTGCTGCAGACCGCAATCAGGGAGGGCGAACTGCCGGCCGATGAGCTCAAGCGCAACCTGTATGCGATCCTGACAGTGTCCGACCAGTTCCTGCCAGGCCACGGCCTGAAATCGGGTGCTGATCAATTGCATGCGGGAGCCCTGTCGCAACCGTCCGTCCCGAACCAAGGCGGATAAATCGGGTCGAAATCCCGGTAGCCGGGGCAGGGTGAGGCCTGCCTGGCCTGGCCTGGCCTGGCTTCATCGCCGGTCCATCCCTGGCGCAAGGGAGTCCTTCCATGAAGATCCTGTTCAGCCTGGCCGTGTTGCTCATTGCGACAGGACATTATGTCGAAGAGGATCTCTTCAGCGAATCCTTCATCGTGCTCCTGTTCATCGCCGCCGCGCCATGGCTGATCCCCTTCTGCGTCAAGAACTTCCATATCAAAGGCGCCGAAATGTTCGGGGCGAAGATCGAGTTCCTGGAGCGAAAAGTCAAGGAGGAATAGGAGCGCCTCGACCGGTTGTTCCTGCTGTCGATGGGCGACAAGACCTTCCTGCACCTGGAAAATCTGGGCTCGGGCAGGCCGTATGGCCATTTAAAGGTCCGGTCGTCCTTCCTGCGTGAACTCGCCTACCTCGAATGCCTGGGGTATATCCGCTACAAGCCGCCGCTGGAGGGACTGGACGACCTCAGGCAGTTCGAGGAAGGCGGCGTCCTGCCCGAACACATCGAGCTGACGGACAGGGGAAAGGAATTCCTCGCCTTGCGCGCAAAAGACCCAGGTGTGACGCTGCGGGCTTGCAGGTGAGGCTTGTACTCAAGCCGCCTGGTCGGCGAGCTGGGCCAGCACTTCGTCCAGTGGCGCCGGGCGCGAGAACAAATAGCCCTGCATGCACGGGCTGCCGTTTTCGGCGAGGTACTGGGCTTGCTGGGCCGTCTCGATGCCTTCGGCCACCACGCGCAGGCCGAGGTGCTCGGCCATGGCCAGGATCGACTGCACGATCGCAGTGCCGTTGACATCGTTCGGCGTGTCGCGGATGAAGCTCTTGTCGATCTTGAGTTCATACAGCGGCATCTTCTTCAGGTAGGCCAGGTTCGAATAGCCGGTGCCGAAATCGTCGATCGAGAAGCGGATGCCGAGGGCGGCCAGTTCGTGCATGCGCGAGATAGTCTCGTCCAGGTCCTGCACCAGCAGCCCTTCGGTGACCTCGAAGATCAGCTGGGTGGCCGGGGTGCCGGTCTCGCGCAGGATCGCGCGCACGCCGTCGACGAAGTCGGGCTGGCGGAACTGCGCCGGGCTGACGTTGATCGAAAGCGGGATCGGGTGGCCGGCCGCCTCCAGGCGGAACCATGACGCGCAGGCTTCGCGCAGCACCCAGTTCCCGAGTGGGACGATCAGGCCGCTCGACTCGGCGATCGGGATGAACACGTCCGGCGGTACCAGCACGCCGTCGGCGCGGCGCCAGCGCATCAGGAGCTCGGCCCCGACCGGCTGCTCGTTGCTGTCGACCTGCAGTTGCAGGTGCATCGCCAGTTCGCCGTTCGCGAGCGCGGAAGCGAGGTCGCGCTCCAGGGTCAGCTTGCGTTCGGCTTCGGCCAGCATATTGGTCTCGAACAGGGCCACGCTATTCCGCCCGCTGGCCTTGGCCTGGTACATCGCGGTATCGGCTTCGCGCAGCAGGTCGTGGGCGGTATGGCCGGCCAGCAGCGGCAGCGCCACGCCGACGCTGCCGGTCGAGCGGTAGGCGTGGTCATCGATGGTCACTTCTTCGCCGAGCGCGGCAAGCACCTTGCCGGCCACGGCCAGGGCGGAATCGGTGGCGGCGTCCGGGTCCTCGCCCAGGTCGTTCAGCAGGATCACGAATTCGTCGCCGCCCAGGCGCGCCACGGTGTCGCGCTTGCGGACCACCGAACCGAGGCGTGCGGCGGCGTGCTTGAGCAGGGCGTCGCCGGTGGCGTGGCCACGGGCATCGTTGACGTACTTGAAGTTATCGAGGTCGATGAACAGCACCGCACCCAGCACGCCCGTGGCATTGCGTGCGGCGACCAGGGTGTCGAGGCGTTCGGTCAGCAGGCGCCGGTTCGGCAGGCCGGTCAGCACGTCGTAGAAGGCCAGGCGGTGGATCTTCGTATCCGAATTGCGGCGCTCGGTGACGTCGCGGCCGACGGCGACCCAGTGCGTATAGCGGCCAGCCTCGCTGGCAAACGGCACCAATTCCATCTGGACCCAGAACGGCTCGCCGGACTTCGTATAGTTGATCAGTTCGGCGGTGACGGACTCGTTCCGGTCCACCGCCCTCAGGATGCGCTCGAGCTCGCGCGGATCGGTTTCCGGGCCGTGCAGGATGCGCATGCTCTGCCCGACGATCTCGTCGCGGCTGTAGCCGGTCCGGCGTTCGAAGGCCTCGTTGGCGAAGATGATCGGCTGGTTGGCGCCGGGCTCGTCGACCGCCTGCGCAATGATCACCAGGTCGTTCAGGCGCGCCACTGCCGCCGAGGTCAGGCGCAGCTCGGCGTTCAGTTCGTGCAGCTTTTCCTGCTTGGCTTCGAGCGACTCGGCGAAACCCTGCACCTCGCCCAGGGTCTGCGACAGGCCCTTGAGCAGGGTGCCGCAAGTGATCGTGATGAGCGCGCCCACGCACAGGTAATTCAGGGTGACGATCAGCGAGGGCAGCAGGCTGTCCTCGCCCATGCCCTTGACCACCAGCTGGGCGTGGCCGGACAGGCTGAGGCCGAGGATGATGGCGGCACTGAGGATGAGGGCGGCGAGCGCCTGCCGGGTGCCGAGCAGGATGACCGCCAGCACGGGCGGGCCCATCAAAAAAATCTGGCTGACGGCGCCGACGGTGATCATCAGGCCGATGCCCACCATAAACATCACTGTGAGGAAATTCAGGACCCGCACGGTGTAGGGAATGCGGTCGTACCACCAGATCGCGAAGATCCAGCTCAATGCGACGGCGTCCATCACGGCGATTTCCCACATGCCCTGGGTCAAGGCCAGGGTCGCGCTGGGAACCGCGGCGATCGTGCCGAGCACGAGCACGGTCGACATCAGCGACGAGAAGATCCGGATGCGCCATTGCGCGATGTCGTAGAACTGTTTCATATAGCGGCCTTGGTACGCATTGCTTTATGAAAGTTACTACTGCGCACTAACAATTGATTAAAGGAAATATTATACCGTAAGGACGCGTTCCTTGTCATACGGCATGCGGGTGCTGTTGTTTTATGTAGCTTTCGTGCGCAGTGCGGGGGCGTGGGCGTGCAGGCGTGTGACGGGGGCTTGCAGGTAGGGAGTCGTGCCCGGTGTACCAGGGGCGCTGTCCGGCATCGCCCCGGCGTTGGCGCAGGGAACGGCAAAGCATAACCCGGTTCAGGCGAGCCTGCCCACTTTTTTTAACTGGCGGTTACACGCCGTGGCCGAGGCCCAGTGTGCGGTTGGCCGGCAGCGCCACGTCCATCAGCCTGGGGCGCGGCAGGTCCAGCGCCGCCATCAGGGCGATGAACTCAAGGCGCGAACACCCTGCCAGGCGCGCGTTGTGGCGCTTCTCCCAGCCGATCGAGGACACCGACTGGCCCTTGTAGTCGTGGCCTGGCCAGACCCGGGTGGCGTCGTCCAGCGCGAACAGTTTGCCGGTGACGCTGTCGTAGAGCGCACCGGCGCTGCCGCCCTGGAAGTCGGTGCGCCCGCAGCCGTCCACCAGCAGGGTGTCGCCGGTGAACAGGTTGCCGCGCCAGAGATAGCACATGCTTCCCGCCGTGTGGCCCGGCGTGTGGATCACCGCGATGTGCTCGCGCCCCCCAAAGCGGACCAGGTCACCGTCATCGAGCTGGATTTCGGCGGGCGCAATCCCGCAGCCGCTCGGCACGCAGGCCTTGGCGCCAGTCAGCGCCCGCAGCTTGCCGGCCGAGGTGACGTGGTCGGCGTGGGCGTGGGTTTCGAGTATGTGGGTGAGCTTCAGCCCGAGGCGCTCGATATGGGCCAGGTCGCGCTGCCAGTGGCGGTCGACCGGGTCGATGATCACCGCATCGCGGTCGTCGGGTGAGGACAGGATGTAGGTGTAGGTGCAGGACTCGGCATCGAACAGCTGGATCGGGGTGGCTTGCATGGGGGCTCCTGGGTGCGCGCGATGTTTTACCACAGGCCGGGGCCGGTGGGAAGCAGCAGGGCACCGTAATCTTCAGCGCCCCATGGCGTCCAGCTTCTCCCTCAGGCTCGCCTCGGACAGTTCGCCCGCATGGCGCGACTGCAGCACCCCGCGCGCATCGTAGAACAGCGTGGTCGGGTAGCCCGGCGAGTTGGTGCGCGCCGCCAGCTGTGCGGCCGGGTCGGTCACCACGTTCGCCATTGCCAGGCCTTGCGCCGCCATGAACTGCGCCACCGCCGCCGCCGACTCGCCCTGGTTGACGAAGACAAAGGCCACATCCGGATTGGCCCGCTGCGCGGCGCGCAGCGCCGGCATCTCGCGCCGGCAGGGCGGGCACCAGGTGGCCCACAGGTTGACCACCAGCGGCTTGCCCTGGAAGCTGCGCAGCGCAAGCTCGCTGCCGTCGAGGCGGCGCACCATCAGGTCGGGGAGCGGCGCCTGCGGCGGGGCGAAGGCCGCGTTGAGCATGGTGCCGCCGAACCAGAGCGCGGCGCCGGCCATGGTCGCGGCCAGCAGCGGGCGGCGCAGGTGGGCGTGGCGGCGCGTCAGTTCGGCGGCGATCGCGCAGGCGACGATGATGCCGACCGAACGGTCGAAGCCGCCGTCGCGGATATCCAGCACGGCCAGCGGATTGGCCAGGAAGATGTCGTGGTGGCGCAGCACGAACACCGCGCGCGCAGCCAGGAAGCCGGCGATGATTATCTTCCACAGCAGGGGGCCGGCGTCGAGGCCGCGGCGCCGACGGTACCAGTCGGTGACGGCATTGGCGAGCAGGATCGATGCCAGCACCAGCAGGGTGGCGACGGGAAGTACCACCGGTCCGAGTTTGACGACGTCCACCACATGCTCCCGCTGTTGAGTTGGCGGGAGCATACCGCAAATATCTTATCGGAAGATTAATCCAGTTCGGGCTCCGCGTCCGAGCCGGATGGCGGCTCCTGGCGCGACACCATGATGCGGTCGATCCGGTTGCCGTCCATGTCCATCACTTCGAAGCGGAAGCCCGCCCAGTCGACCAGGTCGGCGGCCTTCGGGATGTAGCCGAGCTGGTAGAGCAGGAAACCGGCCAGCGTGTGGTAGGCGCCGCTGTCTTCGCCGGGGAACGCGGCATTGGTCTCGAGCAGGTCGCGGAAGCGGTCGAGCGAGACGCCGCCATCGAGCAGCCAGCTGCCGTCCTGGCGCTGCACCGCATCGGCATTGTGTTCTTCTCCGCCCACCGCGACGTCGCCCACCAGCGCGCTCATGATGTCGCTGAGCGTGACCATGCCCTGGATGTCGCCGTATTCGTCGACGATCAGGGCCAGCTCGGCGCGGTTCTTCTTGAACATCTCGAGCAGCACCATGGCGCCCACCGTCTCGGGCACGTAGAGCAGCTCCTGCACCGCGCCGTCGATGTCGATCGCATCGATCGAACCGACCCGCACCGCCTGCGCCAGCAGGTCGCGCGCCAGCACATAGCCCAGGATGTGGGAACGGTCGCCGCGGCAGACCGGGAAGCGGCTGTAGGGCTGCGACACGATGGTCTCGAGGTTGGCGGTGCGCTCGTCGGCGAGGTCGAGGATCACCAGGTCGACGCGCGGCGTCATCAGGGATTTCAGGTGCTGGTCGTCCAGGCGCAGGGCGCGCGAAACGATGTCGTATTCGGTCTTCTCGAACACGCCGGTGTTGGCGCCTTCCTTGATGATGCCGGCGATGTCTTCTTCGGTCGGCGCTTCTTCCTTGGCCTCGTGGATGCCGATCAGGCGCACGATCGCATTGGTGCTCAGGGACAGCAACTTGACGAAGGGAGACATCATCACCGACAGCATGCGCAGCGGCTGGGCGATCAGGGTGGCCACCACTTCCGGGTAGGCCATCGCGATCCGCTTGGGCACGAGTTCGCCGAAGATGATCGAGGCGACCGTGATGACCAGGACGACGATGGCGAGTGCGACTTCGCGCGCATACGGGCCGATGCCGGGCAGGCCGTCGAGGTGGGGCGCGAGGTGGCTGACCAGGGAGGCCTCGCCGAACGCACCGTTGAAAATGCCGATCAGGGTGATCCCGACCTGCACCGTCGACAGGAAGTGGCTGGGATCGTCGGCCAGCCGGAGCGCGGCGCGTGCCCCGAGGCTGCCTTCTTCGGCGCGCCGTTCCAGGCGCATGCGCTTGGCCGACACCAGCGCCAACTCGCTCATGGCGAACACCCCGTTCATGAGGATCAGGACGGAGATGATCAATATGTCGGTCAACACTGGCGCACAGGCCTTTCGCGGGCAAACCGGGCCGTGTCCGGGCACGCCGGCATGGCGCACGGCATATCATAGCCTGTGGGAAGCAAAGTGCGCCGCACGATCATGACAAAAGGCTAATTTTCTGGCATCCAGCGGCAATTACACATGCCAGGGAAACAGCTGTGAAGCGGATCAATTCTTTGCCATCATGGCAAGCTCAGGTCCAGGCTAAGTCTGCTGATAATGACGAAGGTGACGAGACCCAAGCCCAGAAGCGATAGCACGAAGACTGCGGCCACCTTGCCGGCCGCGCGCAGCACCGCGCGCGACTCTTCCTCCTTATCCTGCGACTTCTTCCCTTGATCGTAATGCCACTTGATAGCGAAGAACATACCCGTGCCTAAAGCGAGAGCCTTGAACGTACCGGCGACTATTGGGAACCAATCCATGATGTTGAGTACTTCCAGGTGATTTTCTGAATGCAGATGAGAGAGGAGAAAACGCCAGCGACTGCCATGCAAGAATGGTGTTGGTGCACGTGCCGAGCCATTCTACTTAAAAGCGATCTCCATACATCGAGACAAAATGTCCCAGTTGTAAACCATACAAGATGAAGATTTTGCCAATCTGGTTGCCGCGATAGGCCGGGAACAAAGGGCCACGTATATTGCAAACCGCGGGTGCGTTGCAGCCGGCGCTAGTGGACGAATCGCTGAAACCAAATGATTACAAACTGTCGATAACGCCCGATGTCGTCGAGCGTTTACGCAGCTTGCAATCGGAACGCAAGTTCGATCCCGATCGGCTGGTTCTTTGGACAGCGTTAGCGCATGAATCCTCAGGCCTGCCCTGGACGCGACTGATCAGGCGGTTTGTTTCGACACGGTCGCAAGCAGGCGCAGCAGCGCGGCGGCGTCCACAGGTTTGGTAAGGTGATGGTTGAAGCCAGCAGCGATCGAGCGTTCGCGGTCTGCCGGCTGGCCGTAGCCGGTCAGCGCGATCAGCGTCGCGTGGGCAGCCTGCGGCAGCGCGCGTACTTGCCGGGCCACCTCGTAGCCGTCGATGTCGGGCAAGCCAATATCAAGCAACAGGATATCCGGCGGAGCCTGCGCCGCCAGCGCCAGCGCACTGCTTCCTTCGTAGGCCACACGAAGCTGGTGACCAACCGTGCTGAGGAACATCGACAGCATGTCGGCCGCATCGGCATTGTCGTCGACGATCAGTATGTCCATTCCGCGTTCGCAGGCCGCGCCGCCCGGCTCGCGCGCTGCCGGCACTGGTTCGGCGCCTTGCGCCAGCGGCAGCCTGAGGGTGAACTCGCTGCCGGAGCCAGGCCCTCTACTGGCCGCACTGACGCTGCCCCCGTGCCGCTCGACCAAGGCCCTGACAAGGGCCAGCCCGAGCCCGAGGCCGCCCTGGGCCCGGTCCGGCGAGCGCTCGCCCTGGACGAACAGGTCGAAAACATGGGGCAACAGGGCGGCGTCGATGCCGATTCCGTTGTCGCGCACGACAATGTGCACCATTGTCGCGTCCTGCGTCAGTTCCAGCTCGATGACGCCGCCCTGCGGGGTGTACTTGCTCGCGTTGTTAAGCAGGTTGGTGAGGATCTGGACAAGCCGGGTCCCATCACCGACCACCTGCGCAGCTTGCGCGGACAGCGTGAGCGACAAGCGCTGGCGGCGCATGTCAACCAGCGGTCGCGCCTGTTCCACCGCATCGCGCACGATCCCGCCCATCTCATGCCGTTCCTGCGCCAATGCCACCAGTCCGCCCGTAACGCGTGAGACGTCAAGCAGGTCGTCCAGCAAACTGGTCATGTGGCCTATCTGGCGGTCGATAATCTCGCAGGTCTGCTTCAGGCGCGCAGGCGTTACCGTCCCCACCCGCAGGATCTGGGCTGCCATCCCGATTGGCGCCAACGGGTTGCGCAGTTCGTGCGCCAGCATCGCCAGGAATTCATCCTTGCGGCGGTCCGTGTCGCGCAGCCTCGCCTCGGCCTCGCGCCGCGACACCAGTTCGTTTTCGACGAGCTGGTAGGCTGCCTGCAGCTCGCGGCGGCTCGCATCCAGGGCATTATTGAGTTGGCTGGCGCGCCGGTTGCTGTCGCGCGCGGCTGCGGCGAGGCCGGCGGCGGCCAGCTCGGACCGTTCACCGGCCAGCTTGGCGCTCAGGAGAGGCAACAGGGCGGCGATGGCAGCGCGCACCGGCGCTTCAGGTTGTGTCCCGAGGAAGACGACGATCGCAGTACCTGTGGAATCACAATGGCCCCAGGCAGGCAGATCCGACTCGTTCCCGGCCGAAGGCAGGGACGAGTGGGCGTTACCGGCATCTGCACAATGCTGCAGGAAGGCCTGCCAGCGCCGGCCGCAGCGGAGTGTCTGGGGCAGCCCCAGCGCCGGCAAGAATATCCCGAGCTCGGCGTCCTTGCTGAATACCAGGACCTGCGCAACGCCGGCGTAACGCGCAAGCCTGTCGGTTGCGGCAAGCCTCTCGTCCGGCCCCTGCAGGTCAATGAAGATGGACACCAGCTCAAACGGAATCATCGTGCACTCAGAGCGGGATTGCGCAGACGACGGCAGTACAATTGTGGAACCCGCTAAATTGCCCGGTGCTCCGCGCAATCTGGCCGTACGTATTGCATCCTGCGAAATTCTCGGAACCGAGCGTCGCCGCCACTGCTTCCAGTTCGTCCCCGAACTTGCGTCCCAGGCGAAGCCGCGTCGCGGCGCAGTCAAACAGCAGGGAGCCAGCGTGTTGGCCACCCTCCAGGCCGTCGAGCGCCGCCTGCGACGCCAGGCGCGCCGCGTCGAACGCGCAAGCCTCGTCGGTTACCATGATATGGACCGTGGCCCCGACCGGTACCTCGGCGGCACATGAAATCGAGCCGTCCTCGTTGAGGGAAAGCGGTACACGAAGCTTATACCCATCGCCGGTTTCGATGCCGATCACGTTGTGAAGGAAGAACGGGAGCGGGTCGGCGCGATCGAAGCTCTGGCCGGTTGCTTGCGCGTGCTCTTCGAACACTTCCACCGCAGGCGCGGCATTCAGGCTGACCAAGCGGTTGCCCTGGGCTTCGGTGACGCGTAGGGCGGGTCCGCTTGGTTGCCAGCCATGGCGCACGCCAAGGCCGATGGGCTTTTTCGACAGCATTTCCAGCACGACGATCGCATCCGTATGCGCCTCGTCGCCGATGAATACATGGGTTTTATGAAACTTGGCATCGTCTGCAGCCCCACCCCCAAACAACTGGTAGGTGCCGCTGGTGCGGACCATCATTTCATGGATGATCTCGTCCACATAGCCCGCGAGCGCATCGGTCAACACCAGCGCGTTACGGTAAGGGAAGTCCGGATGCTCACTGCCGGTAAAGACAGGCATGACCTGGTCGATTGCACCGCTGGAATTGCTGCAAATGCCAGTGCCCAGCCGAGCCCGGAACAGGATATCGTCTGACCGGATTGCCATGACGGACACCGAAGCGTTTCCTGTGGCGCAGCCAGAGAATTCCCCCGCTGAAGAGCAGCCAACCAGCAGGCGCGGCTGGCATGCGGTGTCAAGTGCGACCAACAGTGGCTGGAAATCAAATTCGGGCGAGGCGAACACGATCAGCACATCGGGACGGCCACCATCTAATTTCGGAAGTATCGAGTCGGCGAGCGCCCGGCCTGCGGCGTCAGGCACGCAGAGGGATGTGTGACTGACTGCCACTATCGTGTTTGCCATGTAAAACCTATGAAGAAGATGAGCGACGGACAGTATCTTGCGGAGAGGATAGCGATAAGAAAGCCTACGTCGTCCCTTGTGTAAAATACTGCATTATAGAAATTTTAGCAAATATGTGTCATGCGCCATTAAAATTGTTAAGGAGTTCCACCGCTCGACCGTAGAGCTGCAACGCTCAATCCGCCGCTTTATTCCAGGCAAATGGCCCGCGAATGCGCCGCTTGCGTGCTCGAGCCCTCCGGCGCGTCTGCTACACTGGTCGGTTCATCCAACCAGCACAGCGCACCAGATTGATCCAGCCTCCTGCCCTTGATGGCCTGCCGCCCGTGCTTGCCGGTCCCATCCTGCGCCGTCTCGAGCCGGGCCGCCTGGTGCTGTGGCTGGTCGGCAGCGCGCCGCTCGACCTGACCCTGGTGCTGGCGCCGAGGGCAGGCGCGCCGCGGCGCTTGCCCCTGCACGCAGGCCGCTGTCGCGTGATACGCGTCGGCCGCCACGCCTGCGTGCACCTGATCGATGTCGCGCTGCCGGAGCCGCTGCCGCAGGACACAATCATCGAGTACGACCTGCTCGTCATGCAGGGCGATGGCCTTGAATCCGGCATCGCGCACTGGGCGCCGCACCTGCTGCATCACGGGGCGGCGCGGCCGAACCTGGTGCTGCGCAGCCGCAGCGACAATATCCTGTATGGTTCCTGCCGCAAGCCGCATCATCCCGCGCCTGACGGCCTGGCGCGCGCCGACGCCTTGGTGGCGGATCTCGTCGAACGGGCCGACGAGCGGCCCGCCATGCTCATGCTGTGCGGTGACCAGGTGTATGCCGACGATGTGGCGGGTCCGATGCTGGCGGCGATCCACGCGCTGGTCCGGCGCTTGGGGCTGTATGGCGAAACGCTCGAAGGCGCGGTGGTCGCAGACAGCGAGGCTTTGTTCCGCCATCCGGCCGGTTACTACCGGCGCGAAGAGCTACTGCCTGCGTTCAGGTCCAACGATGCGCTGCGCGATCGTTTTTTTGGCGGCAGCGAAAAGCCGATCTTCACCACGGCCAATGCCCACAACCACCTGGTCACCCTGGCCGAGGTGATGGCCATGTACCTGCTGGTCTGGTCGCCCGTGCCATGGCAGCTGGTGGCGGATGCGCCGGCGCCCCCTCTGGAGCCGAGGCATGCAAAACGCTGGCGGGGCGAGTCAGAGGCGCTGGCGGGCTTTCATCGCGATCTTCCCAGGTGCGCGCGACTGCTGGCGCACGTGCAGACCCTGATGATCTTCGACGACCATGACATCACCGACGACTGGAACCTGTCGGCCAAGTGGGAAACCACAGTCTACGAGCACCCGTTCTCGCGCCGCATCGTGGGTAATGCGCTGATCGCCTACATGCTGTGCCAGGGCTGGGGCAACCGCCCCGATGCATTCGGTTCCGCGCTGGACGAGATGGCGGCGCTGGCTGCCACGGCCTCTGCCGATGATGGCCTGGATGCGCCTTTGCAGGACGCGCTGGTCGAGCGCCTGCTGTCTTTCCGCCAGTGGCATTTCGTCGTCCGGACCAAACCCACGATCATCGTCCTCGATACCCGCACCCGCCGCTGGCGCAACCGGCGCCGGCCCGGCCATCCCTCGGGCCTGATGGATTGGGAGTCGCTGACCGAGCTGCAGCACGAGCTGCTGGACGAAACCGCCGCCGTCATCGTCTCGCCGACGCCAATGTTCGGGGTCAAGCTGATCGAGGTGGTGCAACGGGTCGCCACCTTCGCCGGCCTCGCCTTGACCGTCGACGCCGAGAACTGGATGGCGCATCGCGGCGCGGCCAGCAGCATGCTCAATATCTTCCGCCATTCACGCACCCCGGGCAATTACGTGGTGCTGTCGGGGGATGTGCACTACTCGTTTGCTTACGATGTCGAGGTGCGCGACTCGGAGCGCGGGCCGCATATCTGGCAGATCACCAGCAGCGGCATCAAGAACGAATTCCCGCGCCGCCTGCTCGACTGGCTCGATCGCCTCAATCGCTGGCTGTATTCCCCGCGCTCGCCGCTGAACTGGTTCACCCAGCGCCGCGACCTCGTCTTCACGCCGCACCTGCCCGACGCGCGTCGGAATGGGGAGCGGGTCTGGAACGGCGCCGGCATCGGCCAGGTGTGGCTCGACGCGCAAGGGCGGCCAACCCGCATCGTGCAGCACAACGCCGACGGCCGGCCGTCGACCCGGTTCCTGGCCCCGGAGCAGGGCGCATCCCCTGCGGCGGTCGCCGAGCAGCCGGTGGCGAAGCACTGATCGCAGAAGCCTCCGTTGGCGCGCTAAGGCTCCAGCCGGAAATTCTTGCGGATACCGGCCCAGCACTGCTGGTAGTCGGCCTGGCGCTGCGGGGATGCCAGCGCGTAGGGCGTCGGCACGATCACGTGGCGGGTCTCGAACATGAAAGCCATGGTGTCCGCTACCTTGTGCGGCCGGGAGGTGTCGCTGCTGCTCGCCTTGTCGAAGGTGGCTGCATCGGGCCCGTGCCCGCTCATGCAGTTGTGCAGACTGGCGCCGCCGGGATTGAAGCCATCGGCCTTGGCGTCGTAGGCGCCGTGGACCAGGCCCATGAACTCGCTGGCGACGTTGCGGTGGAACCAGGGCGGGCGGAAGGTGTCTTCGCCGGCCAGCCAGCGCGGCGGGAAGATCACGAAATCAAGCGTGGACACGCCCGGGGTGTCGCTCGGCGCATGCAGCACCAGGAAGATCGACGGGTCCGGATGGTCGTAGCTGATCGTGCCGATGGTGTTGAAATGGCGCAGGTCGTATTTATACGGCGCGTAGTTGCCGTGCCAGGCCACCACGTCGAGCGGCGAATGGTCGATAGCGGCCTTCCACAGGCCGCCGCAGAACTTGGCCACCAGCTCGAAGTCGCCTTCGAGGTCTTCGTAACGGGCCACGGGAGTGAGGAAGTCGCGCGGGTTGGCCAGGCCGTTCGAGCCGAGCGGGCCCAGGTCCGGCAGCTGGAGCAGGGCGCCGAAGTTCTCGCAGATATAGCCGCGCGCTTCGCCGTCCGGCAGCGCCACCCTGAAACGCATCCCGCGCGGGATCACCGCGATTTCCTGCGGCTCGACTGCCAAGAGGCCAAGCTCGGTATGGATCTCCAGGCGCCCGAGCTGGGGCACCACCAGCAGTTCGCCGTCGGCGCTGTAGAAATAGCGGCCTTCCATCGACCGGTTGGCGGCGTACAGGTGGATCGCGCAGCCGCTCATCGATTCGGGCGAACCGTTGCCGGCCATGGTGACCCAGCCGTCGATGAAGTCAAGCGGGGCATCCGGCATCGGCAGGGGGCTCCAGCGCAGCTGGTCGGGCGGGGCCGGGGAGTCGAAGCGGGAGACAATGCGGCCCGCATCCATGGCCTGGAAGGCGCCGTGGACGGCGGCGGGGCGAATCCGGTACAGCCAGGAGCGGCGGTTGTGGCTGCGCGGCGCCGTAAAAGCGGTACCGGACATCTGTTCGGCGTACAACCCATAGGCCACGCGCTGCGGCGAGTTGCGGTGCCGCGGCAGGGCGCCGGGCAAGGCCTCGGTGGCGAACTCGTTGCCGAATCCACTCAAATAAGCCGACTGGAAGCCGGTAGGCTGGCTCATGCTGGTATCTCCTGGGGATAGTGGTGTGACGTATCGCTGGCTACTGTAGAAGAATCCGCAGTACTTTACGAGATGAATATCGAAATGTAGACTATTCACCAGCTAAATACTGCTATTCCTGCGCGATGCCCGCGCCCACAATGCGCAACGGACGGTAAAGCCATGATCGAACCGCACACCATCGACCTGAACCTGCTGTCGGTCTTCCAGGAAGTCTACCGGGAGCGCCAGATCTCCGCGGCGGCCAGGCGGCTTGGGTTGAGCCAGTCGGCGGTGAGCAATGCGCTGGCGCGGTTGCGGCGCGCTTTCGGGGACGAGCTGTTCGTGCGCACCGCCACCGGCATGCAGCCCACGCCGCTGGCGACGCAGATGGCCGAGCCGATCGGCGTGGCAATGGCCCAGGTGGCCCTGGCGCTGAACCAGCGCAGCCGCTTCGATCCGGCCACCAGCAGCAGGCGCTTCGTGCTGGCGATGACCGACGTGGGCGAGATATATTTCATGCCGCCGCTGATCGAACGCTGCCGCCTGCTTTCGCCGCTGGTGGAAATCAGCTCGGTGCGCGCCGGTGCGGTGGCGCTGAAGGAAGACATGGAAGGCGGGCGGGTCGACCTGGCGATCGGCCCGTTCGAGGATATATCGGAAGCGCTCTACCAGCGGCAGTTGTTCCGCCAGCCCTATGTGACGATGTTCCGCAAGGGCCATCCGCTGGGCAAGGGAGTGATCACGCTTGACCGCTTCGTGCAGGCCGGGCACGTGCTGGTGGCGTCGACCGAAGGCCCGTATGACCGCATCAACGCGCTGCTCGAGCGCGCCGGCGTGGGACCATCGGTGCGCTTCCGGGTGCCGCATTTCACCTCGGTGCCGTATATCGTGGGCAGCAGCGACCTGGTGGTGACGGTGCCGCAGAAGCTGGCCGAGCGGGCCCAGGCGCCCTTTGGTCTGGAGTGGATCACGCCGCCGGTGGAACTGCCGCCGCTGCAGACCAACGTGTTCTGGCACCGGCGCTACAACCAGGATCCGGGCAACCAGTGGCTGCGCGGCTTGCTGGCCGAGGTATTTGCGGAATGAAGATTGCATGATCCGGCTGCGGGAGACGCGGCCGGCCTGACCAACGACATACAAGGAAGAGAAAATGGCAGACCTGTTTGAGAATCCCATGGGCCTGATGGGCTTCGAGTTCGTCGAGTTCGCGTCGCCGACGCCGGGCGTGCTCGAAGCGGTATTCGCGCAGCTCGGTTTCACCAAGGTGGCGAATCACCGCTCGAAAGCCGTTGCCTTGTATCGCCAGGGCGGCATCAACTTCATCATCAACAACGAGCCGAAAAGCTACGCCGCCTATTTCGCCGCCGAACACGGCCCGTCGGCCTGCGGCATGGCTTTCCGCGTGAAGGATGCGCACAAGGCCTATGCGCGCGCGCTCGAACTCGGCGCCCAGGCGGTCGAGATCCCGACCGGCCCGATGGAACTGCGCCTGCCGGCCATCAAGGGCATCGGCGGCGCGCCGCTCTACCTGATCGACCGCTTCGAAGAAGGCAAGTCGATCTATGACATCGACTTCGAATTCATCGAGGGCGTCGACCGCCACCCGGCGGGCCATGGTCTGTCGATCATCGACCACCTGACCCACAATGTCTACCGGGGCCGCATGACCTTCTGGGCGAATTTCTACGAGAAGCTGTTCAATTTCCGCGAGATCCGCTACTTCGACATCAAGGGCGAGTACACCGGCCTGACCTCGAAGGCGATGACGGCGCCGGACGGCATGATCCGCATCCCGCTGAACGAAGAAGGCAAGGCGGGCGGCGGCCAGATCGAGGAATTCCTGATGCAGTTCAACGGCGAAGGCATCCAGCATATCGCGCTGCTGAGCGATGACCTGATGAAGACCGTCGACTCGCTGCGCGCGGCCGGCGTGCCGCTGATGGCTGCCCCGCCGGAAACCTATTACGAGATGCTGGAAGGCCGCATTCCCGGCCACGGCGAGAACGCCGACGAACTGAAATCGCGCGGCCTGCTGCTCGATGGCAGCGTCACGGATGGCAAGCCACGCCTGCTGCTGCAGATTTTCTCGACCACCCAGCTCGGGCCGGTGTTCTTCGAATTCATCCAGCGCAAGGGCGACGACGGTTTCGGCGAAGGCAATTTCAAGGCGCTGTTCGAGTCGATCGAGCGCGACCAGGTGCGCCGTGGGGCGATTGCGGGGGCGGCGGCGGAGGCGTAAGTTTCGGGCGGTGCGAGCAAGGTCAAATTGGGCGCCGGCCTGCGCCGGGGCGACGGTTTGGAGTGCGTCACAAGAATCGTGCTGTAACCCAGCTCAAAAATAAATCAACGTCATCCCGGCGCAGGCGGAAGCAATGCCGCTGGCATTGCTTCCCCCAACTCTGTCGCATCCCGCGACCGCATCACCGGCGCACGCCGGCCCCGTCACACCAGCACCTTCCGCCATTTGCTATCCTGAGCCTCTTTCCAAGGAGCGCCCATGCTGCCCGCATTCACCATCCTCCTGCTGTTCCAATGCCTCGGCGAAGGCATCGTCTTCATGCTCGGCATCCCGCTCCCCGGCCCGGTCGCCGGCATGCTGCTGCTGATGGCGGCGCTGGTCGCCTACCCGCCGTTGCTGACCGCGGTCGAGCAGGGCGCCAATACCCTTCTGTCGCATCTGTCACTGCTGTTCATCCCGGCCGGCGTCGGCATCGTGGCCAGCGCCGCCAGTGGCAGCGGCCACTGGTTCGCCATCCTGGCCTCGCTCGCCGGCAGCACCGTACTGGCCCTGGCCGTCACCGGCCTGCTGCTGCGCGGCCTCGATGGAACCAGGGAGCATGATGCCTGATCTCGCCGGCTTCAGCCAATTCTGGGTCTACCTTTCTGCCTCGCCGCTGCTGGGCCTGACCATGACCCTGTGCGCCTATCTGGCGGCGCAGCGCGTCTTCGCCTGGTGCGGCGGTTCGCCGCTGGCCAACCCGGTGGCGATTGCGATCGGCCTGATCGCACTGGTGCTCTGGGTATCCGGCATGTCCTACGGGCGCTATTTTGCCGGCGCCCAGTTCGTCCACTTCCTGCTGGGCCCCGCGACTGTGGCGCTGGCGGTGCCGCTGGTGCGCCAGTTGCCTCGCCTGCGGCGCTCGTTCCTGCCGCTGGCCTGCGCGCTGCTGGCCGGCTGCGTGACGGCGATCGTGTCGGCGGTGACGATCGCAGTTGTGCTGGGCGCCACGCCGGAACTGGCGGCCACGCTCGGGCCCAAGTCGGCCACGTCGCCGATTGCGATGGCGGTCTCGGAACGCCTGGGCGGCATCCCGGCGCTGACGGCGGCGCTGGTAGCCGGCACCGGCATCTTCGGCGCCATCGTTGCGCGCTATGTGTTCGACCTGCTCGGCGTCGGCTCGCACGCCGCGCGCGGGTTCGCGCTCGGGCTGGCCGCGCATGGCGTCGGCACGGCGCGCGCCTTCCAGGTCAGTGCGGAGATGGGCGCCTTTGCCGGGCTGGCCATGGGCCTGAACGGCGCCATGACGGCGCTGCTCGCGCCCTGGCTGGTGCCGCTGGTGATGGGCTGGCTCGCCTGATCTGGCCGTGCCTGGGGGCAGCGTCGCGCCGTCATTTCCCTTGGATTGCTTGACTCGACGCATCAACGCGGCCATTCCGGCCGCTATCGCTTCAGGAGTCACGTCTCGGCAACACCCACGAAAAAAATCAGCCTCGGCCTGCAGGGCGGGGGCAGCTACGGCGCCTTTACCTGGGGCGTACTCGACCGCCTGCTGCAGGACGAGCGGGCGTCAGCGCCGGCGCCATCAATGCTGCCGTGGTGGCCGATGGCTTTGCGCGTGGAGGCGGCCGCGAGGGTGCGCGCCGCGCGCTCGATCGTTTCTGGCGCGCGCTTGGCCAGACCGCCTTGTTCAGTCCGCTGCAGCGCACGCCGCTCGACCACATGGCGGGCGGCTTCACCATGAGCCACTCGCCGTTTTACCAGCTGATGGAAATGGCAGGCGCGATGGCCGGGCCGGTGCGCGAACAGCCCCTGACGACCAATCCGCTACGGCATTTCCTGACCGCGATGATCGACTTCGAGCGCGTGCGCGACTGCGCAGAGCTGGGAATTTTCATCGGCGCGACCAACCTGCACAGCGGTGCGGGCAAGATGTTCAGGCGTGAGGAGCTCGACGTGCAGCGCGTGATCGCCTCCGCCTGCCTGCCGACCGTGTTCGCCTCGGTCGAGGTCGAAGGAGAGCTGTACTGGGACGGCAGCTATACGGCGAATCCGCCGCTGGCGCCGCTGGTGCAGGAGGGCGGCGCCGCCGACCTGCTGGTGGTGCAGATCAACCCGATCGCGCGCACGGAGACACCGCGCAGCATGGCCGACATCCGCAATCCCGCAAACGAAATCGCCTTCAACATCAGTTTTATCCGGGAGGTGAATTCGCTGCTGCATACGCAGGGAGGGTCGGATGAGGAGGAGGGGGCATCGATGAGCTTCGCGCCGGTGCGGCTGCACATGATCAGCGCGCTCGACGCGCTGCGCGAGTTCAGTATTTCCAGCAAATTCAATTCGGAGATGGGGTTCCTGCAGATGCTGCACGATCGCGGGGTAGTGGCGGCCGGGCAGTGGCTGGAGGCGCATTTCGAGGATGTGGGGGTGCGGACGACGCTGGATCCGGGGCTGGTATTCAAGCCGTGAATGCAGGACGGTTGCGGAGCAGCGGATGGCTGCCCTGTCGCTTGTTTCCGTAGGTGGTGTCGGCAGACGGCAAGCGTCGCCGCTGCGCGCAAGCTGGCTGAACGCGTGGGCGGCGCACCCGGCGCGGCGTGCTGCGGGTTCGGGTGGAGCCGCCCACCCTACGATGGGCGGCGGCTCCAGAGCATCGGGCCGGGTTCGGCCATGAGCGGCGGCTCCAGAGCATCGGGCCGGGTTCGGCCATGAGCGGCGGCTCCAGCGCATCGGGCCGGGTTCGGCCATGAGCGGCTGTCCCGGCGCATCACGCCGGGTTCAGCCAGGGGCGGCCCACCTGGCGCTTCAGGCCGGGTTCGACTTCCAGGGTTTCTTCGGTGCGAAGGCCTTGGCGGCGAAGACGGCGCTGGCCAGCCCGACCAGCAGCGCGGTGCCGCTGCCGGAGAAGCCGACGGCATGGCTCTTGGCCAGCTTGCCGGCTTTCGGCCCCACCAGTTCGAGGCGGCGACGGGTCATCTGGGCGCCCAGTTCGGACAGCGCATCCTTGCTCAGCATGGCTTCGGCGTGCGGCAGCAGGGTGGTTTCTTCATCCGCCACGTGGTGCATCACATCGCGCATCAGTTCCATGACCAGCTTGTCGTGGCGCGGGTCGGAACCGCTGGTGCGGCGAAGTTCGGAAATAAGCCGGCGCATTTCATCGTGTTCCGGCTCGGCCTTGTGCATGAAAGGCTCGCCGGCATCGCGCTGGCGCATCACCGGATAGAAGATTTCTTCTTCGAGTGCGGCGTGGATCTCGAGGGCATCGCAGATGGTGTCGGCCAGGGCCTTCTTGACGCTCGGGCGCTTGTCGCGCTCGTACTGGTGGAAAGTGACCATCACGTGCGAGTGGTCGAAGCGGATCATGTTGGTGATCGTCGGGCTAAGCTTGTTAAGAGAAAACATTGTTGGTCTCCTGTGGTCAGTCAACCAACATCTTAGTTCGCGCTGGCCCGGCTTTACTGTAGGCGCGCGTGCCGTACCCGTGTCGGTGGGGAGCGCATGGGCGCACGTGCTTATCCACGTACACATGCCATGACTAAAATTAACTTTACGCCTATTAACAAGATGTCACTCTATTCCTACAGCCGCACGCGCCAGCACCTGATTACCTCGACTGCACTTGCCTGCCAAGATGAACTCATACCGCTGCCGACCGCGTCGGCAGCTACCAGATGGGCGTCACGCCATGCGCGTGGGTCCGGTGTTCAATCCATGGAGGAATGAGTCTATGTTTGCACACAATAAACGGCTGCAATATACGGTGCGCGTCAGTGGGCCGAATCCAGGGCTTGCGAACCTGATGCTGGAACAGTTCGGCGGCCCGCAGGGCGAGCTGGCAGCGGCGATGCGCTACTTCACCCAGGCCGTTTCGGAAGACGATCCGGGCCGCAAGGACATGCTGTTCGATATCGCGACCGAGGAGCTGAGCCACCTCGAGATCATCGGCCACATCGTCGCGATGCTGAACAAAGGCGCCAAGGGCCGCCTGTCGGAAGCGGTCGACAGCGAAGCCGAGATGTACAAGTCGATCACCGGCGCCGGCAACGACAGTCATATCACCCAGGTGCTGTATGGCGCGGGTACGCCGCTGGTCAATTCGGCCGGGGTGCCATGGACCGCTGCCTATATTGACTCGATCACCGAGCCGACTGCCGACCTGCGTTCCAATATTGCCGCCGAATCGCGCGCCAAGATCGTCTACGAGCGCCTGATTGCCCTCACCGACGACCCGGGCGTGAAGGAAGCGCTCGGCTTCCTGATGACCCGCGAAGTCGCGCACCAGAAGTCGTTCGAGAAGGCGCTGTACGCGATCGAGCCGAACTTCCCACCGGGCAAAATTCCGGCCGACCCGCGCTACGCCTGCGTGTACTACAACATGTCGCAGGGCCCGGGCGAGATGCGCGGCCCCTGGAACCAGGGCGCCGACTGGGACTTCGTCACCGACCGCGAGAAGCAGCAGGCGGTGGACGGAGGCTCGGGCGAGGCCGAAGTGGCGCTGCCGGGCGAAGACATCGACATCCTCAAGCAAATGGCGATGCGCACCATGTCCGACCCGATGTCGTCGCCGCGCACCGGCGCCGAACTGGGTATGAGCATGCAGTCCGCAGGTGGTGGTACGATGGCCGGGACGACCGGAAATGCGCAGGGCGAACCGAGCACGGCGTCGAGAGGCGGCCCGCTCGATGACGCTGGCCTGAGCAAGCCGTCGGACAAGGGCACGGCCAAGTCGACCAAGGCAATGAAGAAGTAAGGCAGCGCCGCGCGACGCCTGGAAGCTGGTGGCGGCGGCGCGTGGCCTTTTACCCGGGCATTGCATGAATTTTCGTACAGAACAGGTATCAAGCAACAAGCTGTTTTCGGCCCGCGCTTTCCTGCGCGCGCTGTCCTTGCGTCATGTCGTCGGCTTCCTCGTCTGCGGCATTGGCTGCGCAGTCCTGCTCGGCAGCCTCGCCGAGCAAATCATGAACGCCAATCCCAAGATGCACCGTGCACTGGTCGGGGGCGCGATTGCCGCCGCGGCCACCGCGCTCGGCACCTTGCCGGTCTTGCTGGCACAAAATTTCTCGAAGCGAACCTACGACTGCTTCCTCGGTTTCGGCGCCGGCGTCATGCTCGGCGCGACCGCGTTTTCACTGATTATCCCGGCGCTGGCCGCGGCCAAGTCGGCCGGCGCCGGCAACTGGGAGGCCAGCCTGATGGCGGGGGCCGGCATCATGGCCGGCGCCGGCGCCATCCTTCTGCTCGGGCGCGCCATCCATACCGAAGGCATCCTCGAAGGGGGCGAAGCCGGCATCTCGCTGCGCCGCGCCTGGTTGTTCGTATGGGCGGTTGCGCTGCACAACCTGCCGGAAGGCCTGGCCATCGGCGTCGCCCATGCCGGTATCGACCTCGAAAAGGCCCATGCGCTGACCACCGGCATCTCGATCCAGGACGTGCCCGAGGGCCTGGTGGTGGCGCTGGCCCTGCGCACGGTCGGCTACGGCCGCCTGACGGCGGTGGGGATGGGCGTGGCCTCCGGGCTGATCGAGCCGGTCGCGGCGGCCTTCGGTGTCGCCCTGATCGGCATTGCCGCCGGCATGCTGCCATTTGCCCTGGCTGCCGCAGGTGGCGCCATGCTGTTTGTGATCGTCAACGACGTGGTGCCAGAATCGCGCCTGAGCGGCAACGGCACCTGGGCCAGTATCGCCCTCGTGTTCGGCTTCATCCTGATGACGGTGCTCGACACGGCCCTGGCCTAGGGCGGCCTGACGGTTCAGGCGGCGGCTCGCCTGGGCAGCGAGCACTGGTGCGACATGAACAGGTAGACCAGGTACAGCAGCGAGCGGCCGATCGTGTACGCATACAGGCTGTCGTGCAGCGATAGCGGCGCGAGGAAGACCCCCAGGGTCATGACGAACAGCACGACCTGCCACACCAGCTCCACCTTCTGTTTGCCCGCGATGAAGAACACATAGCTCAGCGGGCTGGCAATGAAATTCAGGAAGCACAGCGGCGCGAGCAGCCGGGCCAGTTCGCCCGCCGGGCGCCAGCCGGCGCCGAATATCCACTCGAACAAGGGCGGGGCGAACAGCAGCAGCACCAGCGCCGGCCCCAGCGCCAGCGCCAGCAAGGCCTTGAAGGTGGCGCGGTAGATGTCGCGGCAGTTGCCCACCGCCTCGAACTCGTGCACCGCCTCGCGCTTGAAGACATCCAGCACCGAGACCGCGATCAGGGCGGTCGGCGCGCTGATCACGCGCTGGGCCAGCGCGAACAGGCCGGCCTCCAGCACGCCATGGTGGAACCCGATCATAAACAGCGGTAATTGCCCTACCAGGGTGTTAAGCAGGCTGGACGGCAGGGAAAAGCGCCAGAAGGCCTGGTGCTTGACGAGGTAGGCGCGCTGCTCTTCATCGAGGCTGAGCATGATCCGTGGGCGGGGTGGCGCCAGCAGCAGCCGCGCCGCCAGCAGCCCACTGCCGAGCCCGATCAGCTGGCCCGCCATCAGCGCAGTGCTGTTCAAGCCGGTAAACAGCAGCACGACCTGGGCCAGTGCGATAGTTCCGGCCTGCAACACCTTGGCCTTCGCGGCCCTGCCGAACAGGTTGTGCGAAGCGGCGTAGGCGAGCGTCGCCTGCATGCTGGCGGTGAGCCAGGTGCCCAGGCCGATAGTGAGCAGTTCGAACCAGGACATGCCGCACACCGCCGGCAGCCCGAGGGCGCGCGCGGCCACCGTGAACACCGTCATCATCAGGGCCAGCAGGGTTGCCGAGTACGCCACGACGCCGAAGCACAGGCGTTGCTGCTCCTTGCCGTGGTCGAGCACCATGGCGGCTTCCAGGCGCAGGGTGGCGATGATCGACGCCACCGCAATCACGCCGAGCCATACGCTGAAGGCGCCCATTTCGGCCGGCGTGCACATGCGGGTGAGCAGCGGGGCGACCAGCAGGGGCACCGCCTGGGCGCCGGTCGACCCGGCCAGCACCGTGACGACGTTTTTCCAGAAGCCCGACCGTGGCTTGCTCATGAGGGCACCGTCTGCATATCCTTACCGGCAACAGGCGCCAGCGCAGGTCGCGGGTATCGCTTGCGTAGCGTCGGCCGCTGCCAAGGGCGGGCGCGTGGACGCAGCGCCGGCAGTCGCCGCAAAGGCATTGCCGCGTTCAGGCGAGTCTGGCCGCAAGTGCTGGTAACTGGCAGGATGTGGCAGCGTCGCCTCCGTGCAAATTGGCGGGAATACCTGTGATAAGGCGTTAACGAACAGGACTTTTTATGGCAACGCAAACGTGTTTCATCAAGGAAGCATAAAAGGACAGCGCCGCTGAACAGCAAGCCGTACTTGCCCGGCATCGCCAGCCTTTCAACACATGCTATCGGATGCTGCCGTGCGTCCTTTGTCCGCGTCCAAGAGGCGGTGTAAATTCGTGTAAATCCTGCTCCTGAACCGGTGAAAAAAATGCACGAATTCGCGCTCTGAAAAGCCAAGGGGGCAGGGTAAATCCTTGCACAAAAAGAAACGCCGGCAGCGCTTGCGCACTGCCGGCGTCATACGGCTGCGGCCCGGGGCCGCGCCGCAATTTTCTTTTGTTTAGTCCTTGATCTCGAGCTTGCGGTTCAGGCTCAGTGCCGCCAGCGAACCGACCGCACCCGACAGCAGGTAGAGGCTGACATAGCCCAGGCCATAGTGTGCCGACAGGCCGAGGGCGACCAGCGGGGCAAAGGCCGCGCCGACCAGCCAGGCCAGGTCGGAGGTCAGGGCCGCGCCGGTGTAGCGGTATTGCTGCTTGAAGTTCGAGGTCACCGCGCCGGCAGCCTGGCCATAGGACAGGCCGAGCAGGGTGAAGCCGACCAGGATAAAGATGTTCTGGCCGGTTTCGCCGCCATCCATCAGGCTCGGCACAAAGGCCGAGAACAGTGCGATCAGCGCCGCCGTGGTGCCCAGCGTGGTGCGGCGGCCGACCTTGTCGGCGATATAGCCTGAAGCCAGGATCGCCAGTGCGGCCAGCACCGCGCCCCACATCTGCACGTGCAGGAATTCGTTCATCGGGCGGGTGTCGTACAGCTGGATCCAGGACAGCGGGAACACGGTCACCAGGTGGAACAGCGCGTAGCTGGCCAGTGCGGCGAGGGCGCCGATGGCGATGTTGCTACCCTGCGACTTGACCAGTTCGCCGACCGGCGCCGGGTCGAGTTCGTGCGAGTCCAGCAGGCGCGAGTATTCGCTGGTGGAGACCAGGCGCAATCTGGCGAACAATGCCACCACGTTGATCATGAAGGCGCAGAAGAACGGATAGCGCCAGCCCCAGACCAGGAAATCGTCCTGCGACAGGTTGGTCAGCAGGAAGGCGAACAGGCCGGCTGCGATCAGGAAGCCGATCGGGGCGGCGAGCTGGCCCAGCATGGCGTACCAGCCGCGCTTGTTTTCGGGGGCGGAGAGGGCCAGCAGCGACGGCAGGCCGTCCCACGAACCGCCCTGGGCCACGCCCTGGCCGATGCGCATCAGCGAGAGCACCACGATCGAGGCCGCGCCGATCTGGCCATAGGTCGGGATGAACGAAATAACAACAGTGCAGGTGCCCATCAGGAACAGGGCGATGGTCAGCTTGATCTCGCGGCTGTAGCGCTTCTGGATCTCCATGAACAGGATGGTGCCGATCGGGCGCGCGATGAATGCGAACGCAAAAACGGTAAATGAGTATAGTGTCGCTTCGAGCCGGTCGGCCCACGGGAAAAACACCGCTGGAAAAACCAGCACCGACGCGATCGCGTAGACGAAGAATTCGAAATATTCCGAAGCCCGGCCAATGACCACGCCGACGGCGATATCGGCCGGGTGGATTTCACCGTCCCGGGCATTGATGTTGCGGGCCCCGCTGGTGGGGTGGCTGATGGGAGCGGCGCCTGCGCCGCCGTACTGGGTCGTGCTTTGCATATTCTCTCCTGATTCCTGAATCTGATTCTCGTTCTTGTTGCTCTCTGCCCGGCCCGCAGCGCCCAGATTCACCGCAATGCATTTATTGCAATACGGCATGGGTGGGACAAAGTGTCCAATGGTTCCCGTAGGCCGTTGGCAGTACAGTAGCATGTTCTTATTCCCATGTAACGTTAGATACCTAGCATGATTCCTAAAATTGTCCGCCGCGGACTCCCTTTACTCCTGCTTTCAGCGCTGGCCGGCTGCAACACGGTAGTGATGAATCCCAACGGCGATATTGCAAGACAGCAAGCCGACCTGATCACGGTCTCGGTCCTGCTGATGTTGATCATCGTCGTCCCGGTGATGATTCTGATCGTCCTGTTTGCCTGGCGCTACCGCAAGAGCGCCAACGCCAAATACGAGCCGGACTGGGATCACTCGACCAAGCTCGAGCTGGTGATCTGGGGCGCACCGCTCCTGATCATCATCGTGCTGGGCCTGATCACCTGGGTCTCGACCCACAAGCTCGATCCCTACCGTCCGCTCGACCGCATCGACGCCAATCGCCCGATCGCCGCATCGACCAAGCCGATCGAGGTGCAGGTGGTGGCGCTGGACTGGAAGTGGCTGTTCATCTATCCGGAGCAGGGCATCGCTTCGGTCAACGAGCTGGTCACGCCGATCGACACCCCGATCCGCTTCAAGATCACCGCCTCGACCGTGATGAACGCCTTCTACATCCCGACCCTGGCCGGCATGATCTACGCGATGCCGAGCATGGAGACCACCCTGAACGCCGTGCTGAACAAGACCGGCGACTACGAAGGCCGGTCGACCAACTTCAGCGGCGAAGGCTTCTCGCACATGAAATTCGGCTACAAGGGCGTCACCGCCGCCGAGTTCGACGCCTGGGTGGCAAAGATGAAGGCCAATCCAGTTGCGCTGAACCGCGCCGACTACCTGGAGCTCGAAAAACCGACCTCGCGCGAACCGGTGCGTCATTACGGCTCGGTCGAGCCGGCCCTGTTCAACCGCATCCTGAACCGTTGCGTGGCCGACGGCACTCCCTGCATGAACGAGCAGATGCTGGAGGACCACAAGCGCGCCCAGGTCGCCGCCGCGATCAAGCAGCTGCCGAAGTCGGGCGCCGCCCAGATGGCGGAAGCGGAAGTCTGCGTCACGCCGGTCCCCGGCAGCGCTCTTAACACTATTGTGAAAAAGTAATCATGCAAGACTCATTCGACCTGACGAAGCTTATCTTCGGTCGGCTCAGCTGGGACGCGATTCCCTTCCATGAGCCGATCCTGCTGGCGACCTTCGCCGGCGTGATCGTGGGTGGCCTGGGCCTGGTGGCCCTGATCACCTACTTCCGCCAGTGGGGCGGCCTGTGGAACAACTGGATCACCAGTATCGACCACAAGAAAATCGGCATCATGTACATGATCCTGGGCCTGATCATGTTCCTGCGCGGCTTCGCCGATGCGCTGATGATGCGCGCCCAGCAGGCGTTCGCCTTCGGTTCCAACCACGGCTTCCTGCCGCCGGACCACTACGACCAGATCTTCACCGCCCACGGCGTGATCATGATCTTCTTCGTGGCGATGCCGTTCGTGACGGGCCTGATGAACTACGTGGTGCCGCTCCAGATCGGCGCGCGCGACGTGGCCTTCCCGTTCCTGAACAACTTCTCGTTCTGGATGACCACCATGGGCGCCGTGCTCGTGATGGCCTCGCTGTTTGTGGGTGAATTCGCCCGTACCGGCTGGCTGGCCTATCCGCCGCTGTCTGGCATCCTCGCCAGCCCCGGCGTGGGCGTGGACTACTACATCTGGTCGCTGCAGATTGCCGGCGTCGGCACGCTGCTGTCAGGCGTGAACCTGATCGTCACCATCGTCAAGATGCGCGCACCGGGCATGGGCCTGATGAAGATGCCAGTCTTCGTCTGGACCTCGCTGTGCACCAACATCCTGATCGTGATGTCCTTCCCGATCCTGACCGCCGTGCTGGGCATGCTGGGCATGGACCGCCTGTTCGACACCAATTTCTTCACGAACGACAAGGGCGGCAACGCCATGATGTACGTGAACCTGATCTGGATCTGGGGCCACCCCGAGGTCTACATCCTGGTGCTGCCGGCCTTCGGCATCTTCTCGGAAGTCGTTTCGACCTTCTGCGGCAAGCGCCTGTTCGGCTATACCTCGATGGTGTACGCCACCGTCGTGATCATGATCCTGTCCTACCTGGTGTGGCTGCACCACTTCTTCACCATGGGTTCGGGCGCCAGCGTCAATTCGTTCTTCGGCATCACGACGATGATCATCTCGATCCCGACCGGCGCCAAGATCTTCAACTGGCTGTTCACGATGTACCGCGGCCGTATCCGCTTCGAGCTGCCAATGATGTGGACCGTGTCGTTCATGCTGACCTTCACCGTCGGCGGCATGACCGGCGTGATGCTGGCAATTCCTGCGGCCGACTTCGTGCTGCACAACTCGCTGTTCCTGATCGCCCACTTCCACAACGTGATCATCGGCGGCGTCCTGTTCGGCCTGTTCGCCGGCTTCAACTACTGGGCACCAAAAATGTTCGGCGTGAGGCTGAACCAGTTCTGGGGCAAGGTCTCGTTCTGGCTGTGGTCGATCGGCTTCTGGGTCGCCTTCACCCCGCCGTACATCCTGGGCTTCATGGGCGTGACCCGCCGCGTGAGCCATTTCGAGGATCCGTCGATCCAGTGGCTGTTCCAGATCTCGTTCTTCGGCACCCTGATGATCGCCGGCGGTATCGGCGCGCTGATCCTGCAGATCGTGTTCACGTACAAAGACCGCGCCAAGCTGCGCGACGTCACCGGCGACCCATGGGATGGCCGCACGCTGGAATGGGCGACCACCTCGCCGCCGGCCGACTACAACTTCGCATTCACGCCGATCGTGCACGACAACGACACCTTCGCCGACATGAAGAAGAACGGCTACCAGCGTCCGCTGAAGGACTATGTGGCGATCCACATGCCAAGCAACACCTGGGCCGGTTTCGTGATCTCCGCGCTGGCCATGGTGGTGGGCTTTGCCGTCATCTGGCACATGTGGCTGCTGACCGCGGTCTCCTTTGTTGCCATGATGGCCGCGATCATCGTCCACACCTTCAACTACAAGCGCGATTACTACATCTCGGCGGAAGAAGTGACCCGTACCGAGGAAGCGCATACCCGTCTGCTGGAAAGCCATGTCTGAACTTAAAGCATCTATGCCCGGCGCCCTGAGCGCCGATGAGGTGACCGCGCGCTACCTGGTGCGCGAGCACCACCCGGAGAACGGCACCCTGCTGGGCTTCTGGATCTACCTGATGAGCGATTGCCTCATCTTCGCGTCCCTGTTTGCCACCTATGCGGTGCTGGGCCGTAACTACGCCGGCGGTCCAAGCGGCGCCGAACTGTTCGACCTATCGCTGATCGCGGTGAATACCGCCTTCCTGCTGATGTCGTCGATCACCTTCGGCTTCGCGATGATCTCGGCGCAGGCGAAAAACACCGGCAAGACCATCCTCTGGATGGGCGTGACCGGCCTGCTCGGCCTGGCCTTCCTGTCGCTCGAGATCTACGAGTTCTACCACCTGATCCACGAGGGCGCAGGTCCTCAGCGCAGCGGCTTCCTGACCTCGTTCTTCGCGCTGGTCGGCACCCACGGCCTGCACGTGCTGTTCGGCTTCGTGTGGCTGGTGACGCTGATGGTCCAGCTGAAAAAGCATGGCCTCACCGGCGAGAACTTCCGTCGCCTGCAGTGCCTGTCGCTGTTCTGGCACTTCCTGGACGTCGTCTGGATCGGCGTGTTTACCTTTGTCTACCTGCTGGGAGTGCTGCCATGAGCGTGCAACACCACGAACACGGCCACAACCACGATGGCCACGATACCTACGTGACCCATTACAGCGCGAAGGACTACGCGATCGGCTTCGTGCTGTCGCTGGTCCTGACCGCGATCCCGTTCTGGCTGGTGATGGGCAACGTGCTGCCGCCGAACACGGCGCGCATCGTGATCCTGGCTTTCGCCGCGGTGCAGGTGGTCGTGCAGATGATCTACTTTCTCCACCTGAACTCGAAGTCCGAGGACGGTTGGAACATGATGGCGCTGATCCTGACCATCGTGCTGCTGGTGATCGTGATGTCTGGCTCCATCTGGGTCATGTACCACATGAACGCCAACATGATGCCGGCCATGGGCGGCGCCAGCGATACCACCCACGGCACCCACGACATGCCGTGATGCAGGACCAGCGCGGCCAGCAACCAGGAATGCCCCACCACCAACCCCGCAGCGCCCTTGCGCGCCGCGTGGTGGTCGTGGTGGCCCTGCTGCTGGCCGTGCTGTTTGCAGGCCTGGGAACCTGGCAGGTCATGCGCCTGCAATGGAAACTTGACCTGATTGCCCGCGTCGACGCACGCGTGCATGCGCTGCCCGCCGCCGCACCCCCTGCGGCGCGCTGGGCGCAACTGTCCAAGGCTGCCGACGAATACCGGCGCGTACGCCTGGTCGGCCACTACCTCTACCAATTCACCACCCCCGTGCAAGCCCTCAGCGAGCTTGGCGCGGGCTTCTGGCTGCTCACGCCGTTCTGCACGACCGAGGGCCACATTGTCTTCATCAACCGCGGCTTCATTCCCGCCGCGGACAACAAGCCCGGGACCTATGCGGCCAGGCGTGCCTCGGCCAATCCGTGTGCAGGGCAGGGCGGTGAGAAGCTCACGATCACCGGGCTGCTGCGCATCAGCGAGCCGGGCGGCGGCTTCCTGCGCGAGAACGACCCCGCCGGCAACCGCTGGTATTCGCGCGACGTGGCCTTGCTGGCACAGGCGCGCGGGCTTGCAAACGTCGCACCGTACTTCGTCGACGCCGGCAAGAACCAGGACCCGCCTGGCGCCCCCGAGCGCGCCGTCGGGGGCCTGACCGTGATCGCTTTTCAGAATAACCACCTCATATATGCCCTGACTTGGTATGCTTTGGCCGTGATGGTGCTCGGTGCCTGGTGGTGGGTGCGCCGGCATGGCGCCAGGCTGACCGACGACTGATCCAACAACGGGCATCGATGCAATCCCCCCTCGATTTCTTCGCCAAGGCGGCGCGCTCGTCGCCGCAGGCGGCTGCCGCCAACGTGGAGTTCGCGGCCGGCCACAAGAACATGTTGCAGCTGATCGAGCTGCGCTGGATCGCCGTCATCGGCCAGGTCACCACCATCGCCGCGGCCATCCTGGTCTTCGGGATCCAGCTGCCCCTGGTGCACATGCTGCAGGTGCTGGCCTGCCTGATCGCCTTCAACATCGCCAGCCACCTGCGCTGGCACGAACGCCGCCCGGTATCGAACGGCGAAATGTTCATGGCCCTGCTGGTGGACGTGGCCAGCCTGACCGTGCTGCTCTACCTGTCGGGGGGCATCACCAACCCCTTCGCTTTCCTCTACCTGCTGCAGGTGATCCTGTCGGCCGTGCTGCTGGAGGTGTTCTGGACCTGGTCCATCGTGGCGGTCACGATCGGCTGCATGGCCGGCCTGGCCATGTACGCGCAGCCGCTGGCACTGCCTTTCGATCATGCGCGCGGCATCTCCAGCCTGTACATCCAGGGCCTGCTGGTGTGCTTCGCGCTCGATGCGGCGCTGCTGGTGATGTTCATCTCGCGTATTTCCGACACCCTGCGCCAGAAGGCGGCGCAACTGGCATCGCTGCGCCAGCACGCGGTGGAAGAAGAGCACATCGTGCGTATGGGCCTGCTGGCTTCGGGCGCCGCGCACGAACTGGGCACGCCGCTGGCCACCGTGTCGGTGATCCTGGGCGACTGGAAGCGCATGCCGCAATTTCGCAGCGACCCCGGCCTGCTGGAGGAAATCACCGAGATGCAGACCCAGCTCCAGCGCTGCAAGTCGATCGTCAGCGGCATCCTGCTGTCGGCCGGTGAGGCGCGTGGCGAATCGGCGGTGCGCACGACGGTCAAGAGCTTCCTCGATGGCCTGGTCGCGTCGTGGCAGGCGAGCCGCCCGGCGCGCAGTTTCCAGTACAATAACCGCATCCAGGACGACCTGCCGGTGGCCTCGGATTCGGCGCTGAAGCAGACCATCGACAACCTGCTCGACAACGCGCTCGAGGCCTCGCCCGGCTGGGTCGGGCTGGACGCCAGCATCGTGGACGGCGTGCTGTACGTGGTCGTCACTGACCGCGGCCCCGGCTTCGCGCCTGCCATGCTGGGCCAGATCGGCAAGCCCTACCAGTCGACCAAGGCCCAGCCGGGCCACGGCCTGGGCCTGTTCCTGGCGGTGAACGTGGTGCGCAAGCTGGGCGGCTCGGTGGTCGCCGTCAACCGGGCGGAGGGCGGGGCGCAGGTGACGCTCACCTTGCCGCTGTCCAGCATTGAACTCGAAAAGGACCGCCTTTGACCGACACTCCAGATCGCCTCCTGCTCATCATCGAAGACGACGAGGCCTTTGCGCGCACCCTGAACCGCTCCTTCGAGCGGCGCGGCTACCGCGTGCTGGTCGCGCATGGACTGGATGAAGCAGCCGTGCTGCTGGCCTCGCATTCGCCGGGCTATGCCGTGGTCGACCTCAAGCTCAAGGGAAATACCTCGGGGCTGGCCTGCGTCCAGCTGCTGCACGAGCACGACCCGGAGATGCTGATTGTCGTGCTCACCGGCTTTGCCAGCATCGCCACCGCGGTCGAGGCGATCAAGCTCGGTGCGGTGCAATACCTGGCCAAGCCGTCGAATACCGACGATATCGAGGCTGCCTTCGGCCATGTCGCCGGCAACGCCGAGGTGGAGCTGACCGCGCGCTCGACCTCGATCAAGACGCTCGAATGGGAGCGCATTCACGCCGTGCTGGCGGAAACCGATTTCAATATTTCGGAAGCCGCGCGCCGCCTCGGGCTGCACCGCCGCACGCTGGCGCGCAAGCTCGAGAAGCAGCGGGTGAAGTAGCCATGCGCGCGCTCGTGCTATCACTCTCCTTGCTCGCTGCAATGCCGCATGCGCAGGCGGCCGATCCGCTCGCCGCTGGAAGACTGGCCTTCAAGCGCTGCGCCAACTGCCACCAGGTCGGCCCCACCGCGCGCAGCAATTTCGGCCCCCAGCTCAATGGCATCGTCGGCCGCCGCGCGGGCGCAGTGCCGGACTTCGCCTATTCGCCGGCGATGAAACGGGCCGGCTTCGTATGGACCGAACAGAACCTGGCTGCTTTCCTGCGCGACCCGGACGCGGTCGTCCCCGGCAACAAGATGCGCTTCTGGGGCATCGGCAACGAGCGGCAGATTGCCGACCTGCTGGCCTACCTGCGTTCGTTCAAGACCGGGAAGCCTTGACGGTCCGGATCGCGGCGCGGCGTTAACGCTTTCTTAACATCGCCCTAACGTCGCGGCGACGATTACCCGTTTAGCATCAGCCCCTGCCGTTTCGAATAACACAGGGGTATATGGTCGGTTCAGCTTCAGGCGCCAGCGTCGCATTGCAATCCTGTGCGGCGCGCCTCGCACGCGTGACCCGGTGGGCCGGGCCCTATGCCACCATCCTGCAGGTGCTGCTGATCGGCCTCGTGCTGCTGTCGCTGTCCCGCGCTGCCCTGGTCATTTGGCAGTGGGACCGGGTCGAGGCGACCGGCATGGCCGCCGCCGTCTTCGTCCAGGGCGTGCGTGCCGACCTGATCCTGCTCGGGTATTTCGCGGCGATCCCGCTGTTGCTGGCGCCCTTCGCCGCCCACCGGTCGATGGCCAGGTTCTGGACCGGGGCAATGGTGGCGTGGGGCAGCTTTGCCCTGGTCACCGTCCTGTTCATGGAACTGTCGTCGCCCCAGTTCATCCTGCAGTACGACGTCCGCCCGAACCGGCTGTTCATCGAATACCTGGCCTATCCGCGCGAAGTGTTCGCCACCTTGTGGAATGGTTTCCGGGCTGCGCTGGTCATCGGCATTGGCCTGACCGTCATCCTGGGCGCTGCATTCTTCCTCCTGCTGCGTCATGCCGCGGCGGCGACCCGGATGTGGCCTTCGCGTAAGCTCCTGCTGGCCTGGCCGCTGCTCTGCCTCGCGCTGCTGGTGCAGGTGCGCTCGACGACGGGACACCGCCCAGCCAACCCTGCCATGTTCGCCCTTACCGGCGACGCGCTGGTGAACTCCCTGGTCATCAACTCTGGCTGGTCGGTGCTGGCTGCCATGGGGTCGATGCGCAACGAGGCGGTGTCGTCCGAGATCTACGGGAGCGTGCCACGCGCGCGGGTGATCGACGAAATACGATCCGCACCCTGGCTGCACGGCGCGGACTTCTCCACCCCGGGCTTGCCGACGCTGCACCGCCAGCAAGCGGCGGTCACGCGCGACCGGCCACTCAACCTGGTGATCATCCTGCAGGAAAGCCTGGGCGCGACCTTCGTCGAATCGCTCGGCGGCTTGCCTGTTACTCCCGAACTCGAAAAGCTCAGGCACGAAGGATGGTGGTTCGAGCAGCTGTATGCCACCGGGACGCGCTCGGTGCGCGGCATCGAAGCCGTGGTCGCAGGTTACCTGCCCACGCCCGCACGCAGCGTGGTCAAGCTGTCGCTGGCCCAGCAGGGCTTCTACACGCTGGCCGCCGGCCTTGGACAAGAGGGCTATCACACCGAATTCGTCTACGGCGGCGAGGCGCATTTCGACAATATGCGCAGCTTCTTTACCGGGAACGGATTCAAGAAAATCGTCGACAGCGCGGAAATGCGCCCCGCCTTCACCGGCAGCTGGGGTGCATCCGACGAAGACCTGTTCGACAAATCGCTCGAACGCCTGGCCGACCTGCACGCCGCAAAGAAGCCCTTCTTCAGCCTGATTTTCACTTCGTCCAACCACGAACCGTTTGAATTCCCGGACGGGAAAATCACCCTGCACGACCCGCAAAAGCAGACGGTCAACAACGCGGTCAAGTATGCCGATTTCGCGCTCGGGAAATTCATCCGCGCAGCGAAGAAGCAGCCCTACTGGAAGGACACGGTCTTCCTGATCGTGGCCGACCACGATAACCGGGTCTATGGCAACAGCCTGGTGCCGATCAAGAAATTCCATATCCCCGGGCTGATCCTCGGTGCGGACATCCAGCCGAAGCAGATCAAGGCCATCGCGAGCCAGGTCGACCTGGGCCCGACCTTGCTGTCTCTGCTGGGCGTGTCGAGCGAACACCCCATGATCGGCCGCGATTTTGCGCGGGACAGCACGACGCCGGGACGGGCAATGATGCAGTTCGACCAGGTGTTCGCCTGGCTCGAAGGGACATCGGCCACGATCCTGCGGCCGGGACAGGCGCCCGTGCAGGCGGATTACGCTGCCGCCACCGGCGAACTCGATCCCCGCACCCGCGCGGCCGACCCCAGGCAGGCCGCGAAGGCGATGGCCCATGTCATGCTGCCTTCGCTGCTGTATCGCGAGCAGGTCTACCGCCTGCAGCCTGCAGTGACCCGGCTGCGTTTGGCCAGGGGTGGAAATCCTTGAGTTTCCAGGCCTGCGGCTGGTGGTAAGATTGGTGCTTCTTTACCAATCCCGCCCGCCATGGACTTCGAAGAACAACGCCAGCGCGCCAAAGCAGTATTGAACCGCAAGGGGGTGCCGCGCCGCGCCGCGGAGCCGCCGTATGCCCTGGTGCTGCGCGCGCTGGGCTGCAAGCTGCGGCCGTTTCCTTTCGAATCCTCCTGGCGCGTGATTTTCCTGAGTGCTGCCTGGTTCGCGCCTTGCTGGGGTCTCGCGATGTGGTTCTGGCGTTGGCGCAGCGAGGGCTTGAGCGTGCCAGGGGCAGTGCTCGTGGCGCTCCTGACCGGCCTGTTCTTCGGCCTGTCGATGGCCTGCTACCTGGTCTACTACCGGAAAAAGCACAAGTTGCCGACCTGGGAGTCGCTGGCTACCCCGCATGCCGGCCGGGACGCTTGAAGCGCTGGCCATCCGCCCGGCGGGATCGTCCATTCCCCGGCGCGTCGACATCGCGCTGGCCCTTGCCGGGACCGGACTGGCCGGCGACAGGCACGCCGACCCGCACTCGCCGCGCCAGCTGCTGCTGGCCGGCGCAGGCATCTACGATTCCCTCGCGCTGGCGCCGCACGCCTTGCGCGAAAACCTGCTGGTCGACCTCGATACTTCGCTGCTCACCTCCGGCACCGTCCTGCAAGTCGGGCCCGAGGTGACGCTGCGCCTGATGTTCCAGTGCGAAGCCTGCGGCCAGCTCGACCTGCAGCGCCCGGGCCTGGCGGCGCGCGTGCGGACGCACCGCGGGATGCTGGCGCGCGTTCTCTCCGGCGGCACAGTCCGGCCGGGCGACGCCATCGAGGACCTTGGCCGCCGGATGCCTGCCTGGTCGGACGACTGGCGCGAGCGGGTCGTGCAGGTGCTCGATGCCGTGCCGGACGGTATGGCCGTCGCTTACCGCGACCTCGCCCGGCTTGCAGGCATCCAGTCCAGCTATTGCCGCGCCTTCCCGCGCCTGCTTGCGAAACTGGGTCCGGTGTATGCGGGCAGGGCGGTTGCCGCCAGCGCGGCGCCGTCGCTGCCGCGTTGGGCCGGCACCGGGCTGTTTATCTAGGGGAGTGCGCGCTTTGCGCTCCTGCCGCACTCCTGTCCTGCCCTTGTCGTGTCCCTGTCGTGCCCGTGTCCTGCCCCTGTCGTAGGCAAGCTTGTCCAGTTAATCCATCCTGGGCTTTCCGCAAAAGGAGATCACCATGTCGATTCAAAAAATGCGCCTCCAACGGGGCTGGTCGCAGCAGCAACTGGCCGATGCCAGTGGCTTGAGTGCGCGTACCGTGCAACGCATAGAGTCCGGCCATGCCGGAAGCGTGGAATCGATCAAGTCGCTCGCTGCGGTCTTTGAAGTCGATTTCTCAACTCTCGTATCGGAGGAAGCCATGACGGAACAAACCCCCAGCACGCAGTCCAGCCAGGAACGCATCGCATTCAGGAAGGCACGGCGCGTGCGCGACTACTACCTGCACCTCTTGATCTACCTGGCGGCAAATGCCGGATGCATCGCCATCAACCTGTTCACCAACCCGCAAACATTATGGTTTGTCGGCCTCAGCTTATTCTGGGGTATCGGGCTGCTGGCCCATACACTGCGGATCTTCGTGTTCGACCGGTATTTCGATGGACAATGGGAACGGGCCTATGTCGAGAAACTCCTGAAACGCCCGCTCTGAGCCGCGTCACCCCAGCTTGCTGAGTGCAAAGGCTGCGAGGAAGCCGGTCACGGTAATCAGGCCGGCAAAATCGTGGGTTTCCTCGAAGGCTTCCGGGATCATGGTGTCGACCAGCATCGCCAGCACGCCGCCCGCCGCCACTGCCGTGGTGGCCGCCACGACCTGCGGCGAGAAATGGCGGAATACCGAATAGCCGAGCAGGGCGGCCACGCTTGATGCGAGCGCAATGCCGCCCCAGATCCCGAAGATGTAATGCGGCGTCCGGCCGGACTGCTTCATGCCGGCCGCACTCGATAATCCCTCGGGAATATTCGACAGGAAGATCGCGGCCACGGCGACGGTGCTCACGCCGCTCCCGCCCAGCATCGACAGCCCGATGACGATCGATTCGGGAATGCCGTCGAGCAGGGCGCCGACGGCGATCGCGGTGGCGCTGCCGCCGTTCTCGTGTGCGGGCGGCTGGCATCCGGAACGCTTGCGGTGACGCGCGCCGCGGTGCGACAGCGCCCAGTTCGCGAGCGTGTACACGACGGCGCCGCCGAGGAAGCCGGTGGCGGTCGGGGCGAAGCCGCCGGTGTGGAAGGCGTGCTCCATCAGCTCGAACGAGAGCGCCGAGATCAGGACGCCGCTGCCGAAGGCCATGATGGCGGCAATCAGGCGCTGCGGCACCTTGAAACGGTAGCCGGCGTACGCTCCCAGCAGCAGCGCGCCACCCGCTACCAGTCCCCAGAATCCGGCCTGCAGCCACACTGGCAATCCAGTCATTAAATCTCCCGAGTCAATTGCCTTGATGATAACCCGGGCGCCTCCCGCACGAGGGTGAAAGGCAACCGTGGCTGGCGCCACGCCCCGCGCACGGGTCCATACATTGGTACAAAGATGGTTTCCTTCGAGGCATTTCTAGTCCATTATAGTTGCGTGGCGCCGGCCTGCAGCTGCGCGGTGCCCGATCAGCAATGAGGCGGGTGCAGCGCGCCGCCTTCGAGGTCGGCGCCGCGATTTCCGGCGGCGTGGCGCACCCGTTCCAGCGCTGGAACGAGCAGCGCATCTATCCGAAGGAGCGCTATGTCGAGTCCGAGCGCAAGTACGGCTACCTGGCCAAACTGTTTACCGTGTTCGGCATGCACGTGCACATCGGCGCCGGGTCGGCAGACGAGGCGGTGCGGCTGTGCGCGCCGCTGTTCGTGGCCCTGTCGAGCAACTCGCCGTGCTGGCAGGGCGAGGTCTCGGGCTTCTGCAGTTCGCGCAGCAACCTGGTGGGCGCTTTCCCGATGAGCGGCATCCAGCCGCACGAACTGCGCAGCTGGCAGGATTTCCGCGCCTATTTCGACCGGCTGGCAGGTTTCGGCATCGTCAACAGCATCAAGGATTTTTACTGGGACGTGCGGCCCAAGCCCGAATACGGCACCATCGAGCTGCGCGTGCTCGACACCCCGCTCAAGCCCGTCTATGCCGCGGCGCTGGCCTGCTATGCGCGCGAACTGTGCCTCGAGTTCGCGGCGCAGCCGGGACAGTGGCCATCCAACGGCAGCCGTGAACTGTATGCCTGGAGCCGCTTCAATGCCGCGCGCGACGGCGTCGAAGGCAGCTGGATCGATCCCGAAACCGGCGTGCCGGTGCCGATTGCGCAAGTGATCCGGGCCGACCTGGCGCGCCTGGCGCGGCGCTCGGTCGACCCCGGGTTTGGCGAAGCCTGTACCGTCATCGAGGCCCTGATCCAGGACGGTGGCCAGGCCGGCTGGCTGCGCAGCCACCTTGCGTCCGGCGGCGGCATGAACGACCTGGCGCGGGTGGCCAGCGAGCTGTTCGACAGCGATTCCTGATCCCAGCGCACGAATCCGGCCTTGATTATTGCGTGGTAGACACAAATCCGCCCGATCGGTAGACTCGGCTGGATGGCAATCCTGCCATGTTCACCATGGGAGCCAGAACAAATGGAAGCAAGCGCACACCGGTCTCCGGTCCTGAAGAACCTGCTGGCGGTGATCGCCGGCTTCGCCATCGGCAGTATCGTCAACATGGGACTCGTCAACCTGAGCGGGCACTTGATCCCGCCGCCCACGGGCGGGGACGTCGCCACCATGGAAGGCTTGCAGGCTACGATGCATCTGTTCGAGCCCCGCCACTTCCTGATTCCGTTCCTGGCGCATGCCCTCGGCACGCTGGTGGGCGCGGCGGTGGCAGCGCGCATCGCGGGCAGCAGGCCGTTCACTTTCGCCATGGTGATCGGGGCGATGTTCTTTGCCGGCGGGGTCGGCGCGGCGGCCATGCTGCCCGCGCCGCTGTGGTTCGAGGCGCTCGACCTGGTGCTGGCCTATTTCCCGATGGCGTGGCTCGGCTGGCGGCTCGGCGCACGCCGGGCCTGAGTCACCGCTAGAGCTGGGCCAGCGGCACCTTGCCGCCCTCGGGATCGGCATCGAGCACCTTGATCAGCCGGTCCAGGTCCTGCTCCATCCGCGCCAGTGTCGCCGCATCGAGGCTGGCGAGCGCGCCCGGGAGCACGCCGGCGAAGGGCAGCGGGGCGCTGCGCAGGACCGCCGTTCCGGCAGGCAGGACGCGCAATGCCACATTGCGCCGGTCGACACCTTCGCGGGCGGCGACGACGTAGCCGCGCTCGACCAGGCCGCGCACCAGGTTGCTGGCGGTGGACTGGTGGATGTCGAGCTCGCGTGCCAGCCCGGTGGCGCCGATGCCGGGCTGGCGTTCGATGACCGACAATGCCCATAGTTGCGCGCCGCCCAACCCGGCCTCGCGTTCGACCTGACGGAAATGGGTCTTGACCGCATTGAAGACGATACGGAACTGGCGCAGGACGCGCATGGATGAGGCGTCGTCGGCGGCGGACGCGGCCTGCAGGTCCGGCGTGTTGTCGGGCATAAGGTTTGGCATAGGGGCGGGCATCCGCGCATGATAGCGGAAACGCTGTTGCCGCGTTGCAGCGGGCCCGGCGTTTGCGCGCGCGTATCGTGGCGCGTCGCGCGCCGACTTGCGCTAGCATGGGTTCCATGAATCGGCTGCTGGCAGAACCGCTCTTGCGGCGCCGGCATATGGTGTCGCGCGCCGCCGTGGCAACCTTCCTGGCCGGGCTTGCGTTGACAGCCGTCCTGTTCGGCGTGGCCCGCCAGTTGGAGGCCGACAGCGCGCGCGCCGATTTCAGCCAGCGCACCGCGGTGCGCACCGCAGCGGTCACGCGCGCATTCTCCGAGGCCGTGTCCGACCTGCGTTCGCTGAACCTGCTGTTCGCCGCCAACGGCGGCGCCATCTCGCGCGATGCCTTCGATGCCTTCGCCCAGCCGCTCACGACGCGCAACGGCTACCTGCTCGCGCTTGAATACCACCGCTTCGTGAGCGCCGCCGAACGCCCGGCCTTCGAAGCCGAACGCCGGCGCTACTGGCCCGGCTTTGTCATCCGCGAGCGCGGGCCGGGCGGCCTGGTTCCCGCGGCGCCGCGCGAGCGCTACCTGGTCGCCGACTACATCGTCCCCATTGCGTCCAATGCCCCGGTGTATGGCTACGATGCCTGGTCCAATCCGCAGCAGCGCCAGTTTACCCAGCAGGCGATCGACACCGGACTGCCGACCGCCAGCCCCTTGCTGCGCCTGGTGCAGGGTGACGGCTCCCTGCGCGGCGTGCTGGTCACGATGCCGGTGTACCGTGGCGGCGCCGACCTTTCCAGCGAAACCGGACGCTGGCGGGCGACGCTCGGCTGCACCACGGTGGTGCTCGACGCCGCGCTGCTGGTCGGCGGCAGCCTGCATGCGGGGCGCCTGCTGAGCATGGGCGACTACACGCTGACCCTGTACGGCTACACCGGCGACGGCCGGCGCGTGGCCGTGTTCCGCCATCCGGGCGCGCCGGCCCCGCTGTCGCCGTTGGAGCGCTGGTTCGGCGGCGGGCCCGCCACCATCACGCGCAGCTTCGACGTGGCCGGCACCCGCTGGGAAATGGAGACGCAGCGCCTGACGCGTCGCCTGGACACCCAGGCCGGCTCGCTGTCCATCCTTGGATACGGGCTGTTCCTGAGCGGCGCCGCTGGCTGGCTGGTGCAGCAGCGCGGCGCGCGCACCCGACGCATCGAATCGCTGGTCGAACGGCGCACCGCCGACCTGGCCATGACCGCCGGCGCGCTGCGCCTGCACCAGCGCGCGATCGAGGCCGCGGCCAACCCCATCCTCATGATCAGCGCCACCCGGCCCGGCTACCCGATCGAATACGCGAACCCGTCCTGCGAACGCACCCTCGGCTATGGCGAGGGCGAGCTGGTGGGCATGCCGCTGGCGACGCTGGCGCGCCAGGGCAGCGACGAGCCCGGCCTGGAAGAGCTGCGCCAGGCGCTCTACGAATGCCGCAAGGGCCACGCGCTGGTGCGCCAGGCCGCGCGCGACGGGCGTGAACTGGTGAGCGAGGTCTATCTCGCACCGGTGAATGACGAATACGGCCGCACCGAGCATTTCGTGGTGACCACCTATGACGTCACGATGGCCAAGCGCTACGAGGCCGAGCTGGCGCACAGGGCGCGCTACGACACGCTTACCGGCCTGGCCAACCGCGCGCTGCTGTCCGACCGCATCGAGCGCGCTATCGCCGTAGCGAACGGCAATCCGGTGTGGACGGTGGCGCTCGACATCGATCACTTCAAGCTGATCAACGACACGCTCGGGCGTCGCCTCGGCGACGATGCGCTGCGCGCCATCGCGGCCCGCATCGCCGGCGCCATGCGCCAGGCCGACACCGCCGCGCGCACGGGCGGCGACGACTTCGTGCTGGTGCTGTGCGGCTGCCTCGACGAACGCCAGGCCGCGACCCAGGTGCAGGCGGTGCGCGACGCCATCGCCGAGCCGATGCCGATCCACGACCAGGTGCTGGTGTTCGGCTCCAGTGCCGGGGTGGCCGGCTATCCGGTCGACGGCGAGGACCCGGAAACCCTGGTCAAGCACGCCGAGGTGGCGATGTATCGCGCCAAGGAGACCGGCCGCAACGGCGTGCAGTTCTACGCCCCGCACATGAATGCGCACGCCACCGACCGCCTGGCCCTAGAAGGCGCCTTGCGCGGGGCCCTGCGCAACGACCAGTTCGAGCTCTATTTCCAGCCCCAGGTGGACCTGGGCAGCGGGCGCGTGGTCGGCACCGAGGCCCTGATCCGCTGGCGCCACCCGCACCTGGGCACGGTGCGGCCCGACCGCTTCATCGCGCTGGCCGAGGAGACCGGCCTGATCGTGCCGATCGGGGCCTGGGTGCTGCGCACCGCCTGCCGCCAAAACCAGCACTGGCAGCGCGCCGGCTTCGGCCCGCTGCGGGTGGGCGTCAACCTGTCGGCGCGCCAGTTTTCCGAACCCGACCTGGTGCAGACCGTGCAGCGGGTGCTGGACGAGACCGGCCTGGGCGCCGACTCGCTCGAGATCGAACTCACCGAGAGCATGATGATGGCCGACGTCGAATCGGCGATCGACACCATGCGCTGCCTGAAGGCCATGGGCGTGACCCTGTCGATCGACGATTTCGGCACGGGCTATTCGAGCCTGGCCTACCTCAAGCGCTTCCCGGTGGACGTGCTCAAGATCGACCAGTCCTTCGTGCGCGACATCGTCGGCAGCCCGGACGGCGCGGCCATGGTCGACGCCATCATCTCGCTTGCGCACGGACTGCGCATGCACGTGATCGCCGAAGGCGTCGAAACCCTCGCCCAGCTCGACTACCTTCGCGGCTGCGGCTGCGACGAGGTCCAAGGCCACATCTACGGCCGTCCCGGCAGGGTGGAGGACGTCGAGCCCCTGCTGCGCATGGGATGGATGGAGCCGACGCCGGAGCACGCCTGAGCTAGGCGGGACGCGTCGCATGCTGCCGGCGGGGCAAGCAGACCCCACCACACAGCCGGCATCGGCGTTTTGACATCCGTCAGCTATACTTGCTGCCTACGCAATGCTCACCATCTGTAACAGGCAGCAAGGATCTATATAGTGGACCAGGACGAGAAGACCGACACCCAGCAGGTCAGTACGCCGCGCGCGGGGCTCAAGCAGCATGGACAGCGCCTGTTCGAGGGAGCCGGAAACCGCGCCCGCAGCGGCTATTCGCTGGCTGCTGCCAGGCTGCGCGACCGGCCGCGCATCGAGCAGGTCGCCCTGGTCGGGCTGTGGACGCTGGCCGCCGGCCTGAGCGTCTTCTTCCTCTACCTGGTTATCCTGATCCCGCTCACGCCCGGCATCGACGACCTGCACCAGGCCCGTACCGCGCGCCCGAGCATCATCCTGTCCGCCGACGGCAAGGAGCTCGGCAGCTTCGAGAAGGGCCTGCAGGAGCGCATCAAGCTGTCGCAGGTGTCGCCGCACGTGGTCAAGGCCCTGATCTCGACCGAGGATCACCGCTTCTACGACCACCACGGCGTCGACTTCAAGCGCATCGGCGGCGCCCTGGTGGCCACCCTGAAGGGCGATTCGCAGGGCGGCTCGACCATCACCCAGCAGCTGGCACGCAACATGTTCCCGCAGGAGATCGGCCGCGCGCGCAGCATCAACCGCAAGATGAAAGAGCTGATCACGGCGATCAAGATCGAGAACACCTATAGCAAGACCGAGATCCTCGAGGCCTACCTCAACACCGTCCCTTTCCTGTACAACGCCTACGGCATCGAGATGGCCGCGCGTACCTATTTCGGCAAGCCGGCGCTGAAGCTGGACGTGCTGGAATCGGCGACCCTGGTCGGCATGCTCAAGGGCACCCACTACTACAACCCGGTGGCCAACCCGGAACGCTCAAAGCTGCGCCGCAACGTGGTGCTGTCGCAGATGGCCCGTCACGGCGCCTTCAGCGAAGAGCGCTACCGGCTACTTTCGAAACGTCCGCTGCGGGTGCGCTTCGCGCGCCTGAGCGACCGCAGCGGCAAGGACAGCCATTTCACCGCCCACGTGCGCAAATGGCTGCAGGACTGGGCCGACGAAAACGACTACGACCTGCAGCTCGACGGGCTGGTGGTGCACACCACGCTCGACCAGGGCTTGCAGGAGGCGGCCCAGCGCGCGGTGGAACGCCAGGCCAACACGCTGCAGGCGGTGGCCGACGTCGAATGGGCGGCATCGAGCATGCCGCGCTCCACCTCGAGCGGCATGTACACCTCGATGCGCAACGAGGTCAATCCGTTCTCGTATTACTGGGCCTCGCACCCGCGCGAACTGGACGCCTTCGTGCGCGAATCCGGCGACTACCGGCGCGCGGTGGAAGACGGCGAAGTGCCCGCCGCGGCGCTCAAGCGCCTGAAGGGCGACCGCAAGTTCATGGCCGAACTGAAAAGCGCCAAGTCGCGCCTCGAGGCGGGCTTCGTCGCGATGGACCCGAATACCGGCGAAGTGCGCGCCTGGATCGGCAGCCGCAGTTTCGAGCGCGACCAGTTCGACCACGTGGTGCAGGCCTCGCGCCAGCCGGGTTCCACCTTCAAGCCGATCGTCTACGCGGCCGCGCTGGAACGCGGCATCTCGCCCGACCAGACCTATCGCGATTCGGTGCAGGACATCCGCGTCGGTCCGGGCAAGGCCTGGCGCCCGACCGACATGAACGGCAGCAGCGGCGCCATGATGAGCATGCGCGACGGCCTGGTGTTCTCTAAGAACACCATCACCGCGCAGGTGATGCAGGAAGTCGGATTGAGCCCGATCGTCAGCCTGGCCCAAGGCATGGGCATCCGCCAGAGCAAACTGGAACAGGTGCCTTCGCTGGCGCTGGGCACCAGCCCGGTGACCTTGCTGGAAATGGTCAGCACCTACAGCACCATTGCGGCGCAAGGCGAATACCGCAAGCCGGTGTTCGTGCGCCGCATCACCGACCGCGAAGGCAAGCTGGTTGCCGACTTCGTGCCGGATGCACCGGAACGGGCGCTGTCGCAGGCCTCGGCCCTGAACCTGATCGACATGCTGCGCGGCGTGGTCAACCGCGGCACCGGCGGCGGCGTGCGCTACCGCTTCGGCCTGTATGGCGACGTGGCCGGCAAGACCGGCACCACCCAGAACAATACCGACGGCTGGTTCATCCTGATGCACCCGAACCTGGTGACCGGCGCCTGGGTGGGCTTCAACGACAACCGCGTGACCATGCGCAGCAGCTACTGGGGGCAGGGCGGCCACAACGCGCTGCTGCTGGTGGGCGACTTCATGCGCGGCGCCATCGAGGCCGGCAAGCTCGATCCGAACGCGCTGCTGCCCGGCGCGCGCGTCGCCCCGGCCCCGCGCCCAATCGAGGAGCCCGACGAAGAATTCGAGGAAGGGCCGGGCGACCTGCAGTTCGAGGAGGTCGAGGACCCGGCCATCGACCAGCAGCAGGAGCCGCAGCCCGAGCCGGAGATCGAGGTCGAGGACCAGGAACAGGAGCCTCCGCCACTGCCTGAAGTGATCCCGCCTCCGCCGACGGGCGAGAACGAGATTATCTGATCTTGATGCTGACTTGACTTGGGTTCCGGCCTGCGCCGGAAGTCGTTTCCCCCAGTGTGGGGGGATGACGTTTTTACAGCTTGTGGTTATAGTGAGGCCTTCTCATATCACAGTCAGTGGCACGTCAATCCGGCCAAGGCCCAATGCCAGTCACTTAAAACCCGCTGTCGACTCGTAGGGTGAGCAATTCGTCATTCAGGCCATTGGCCTGAATTACCTTGCCCACGCGTTCAAACCGCCGTGCTGCAGCCTGTGCAGCGGTTTACCTTGCAACTATCACTGCGTGGGGTAGTTCAGTCCACTGGACTGAACTACCCTGCCCACCCTACATTTCGTACTAACTGACTAGCATTGGGCCAAGGCCGGAATCCAAGTTCGGTAAGCACCGCTAGCGCGTAGCGTCAGCCGGTCCTCGCCCAGGTCCACCCCGCAGCAACGGATACGGATTCACCGCCCCCTCCACCCCATACACCCCGTAATGCAGGTGCGGCGGGGTGCTTGCCGCATTCCCCGTATTGCCCACATAGCCCAGCACCCGGCCTTCCTCGACCCGCATTCCGGCCACCACGTCCGAGAAACCGTCGAGGTGGGCATAGTAATGGCGCTGGCCGCCCGGCCCCAGCATCCATACCACCTGTCCGCCCAGGCGGTTGGTCCCGGTCCGCAGCACGATGCCTTCGGTGGCCGCCAGCACCGGCGTGCCGCGCTTGGCGAAGATGTCGATGCCCTCGTGGCGGCGCCCACCGCCGCGCTGCGCATGCCAGGTATCCCGCAAGCCCTTCGGGCGCACGCCGTCGACCGGCATGGCCAGGGCCGTCGGCGCCGGCATCGAGGCCAGGCGCATGGCGTACAGCCCATGGCGCAGCCAGGGACCGAGCAGGCCCCAGGCGGCGATCAGGAAAACGGCGATCAGGAGGCTGCGCAGGAAGGTCCGCATGGTTCGACGCGACGTGATCGCGGAGTAAATCAATACGCAACAGGTAAGGGCGAATCCCGGGATTTACAGGTTCAGGCGGGGTCGAGGCTGGTTTTGCCGGCTTGTGACGGCAGTTCCTGCCCAGGCGCAGGGGACACGCGCAGCGGGAACTCCAGCGTAAACCGGCAGCCCTTCCCGCGCCCCTCGCTGTGCACCGACACCTTGCCGCCATGCAGCGCGGTCAGTTCCTTGACCAGGGCCAGGCCGAGCCCGAGGCCGCCCTGGGCGCGGTCGATGCTGGTCGGGCCCTGCACCAGCACGTCGAAGATCAGCGGCAGCAGCTCGGGCGCGATGCCGATGCCGGTGTCGCTGACCTCGAGGACGACCTGTCCGGCGTCAAGCCGGCAGCGCACACCGATGCTGCCGCCCGCCGGCGTGTACTTGATGGCGTTGTGCAGCAGGTTGTCGACGATTTGCTCGAGCCGGGTGCGGTCGCCTTCGACCCAGGCGGCTTCGATGGCGACCTCCCAGTCGTGTTCGCCCGCATCGACCAGGCGCTTGGCTTCGACGCAGCTGCGCAGCACCTCGCCCAGGTCCACCGGAGCGCTCTGCAGGACGATCTTGCCGGACAAGATGCGCTGTACGTCCAGCAGGTCGTCCACGATGCGGGTCAGGTGGCGCATCTGGCGGCGGCTGATCTCGCGCGCATTGGCCGCGAGTTCCGGTTTCAGGTTGGGTATCTCCAGCACGCTCATGGCGCCGGAGATCGCCGCCAGCGGGTTGCGCAGCTCATGGCCGAGCATGGCCAGGAAGCCGTCCTTGGCGCTGCTCTGCGCCTCGGCCACGCGGCGGGCACGCTGTTCGCTCACCAGCAACTGCTCGCGTTCGTCCTGCAACGCCTGGCGCGCCGCGCTTTCGCGCGACAGGGCCTGGCTGGTGAAATGCAGGCCTTCCAGCAGGGCGTCGACTTCCTCGACCTTGGTGGGACGCGGATTGGCGATGGCGCCGCGTGCCAGCGAATTGGCGACACTACCGGCCTGCTGCAAGGCGGCCGACAGTTTGTTGCCGAGGAAGACCGCGATGAAGATGGCCAGGCCCATCAGGAGGATCAGCGCCAGGGTCGCGTAAGTGGCGGCGGTGCGCGCGGCCGATTCGATGTCGGCCACCGGCACGCCGATCACGACGCTCCAGCCGCTGACCGCCGAGCGCGTGTAGACGCCGTAGACCTCGAGGCCTTCGTGGGTCGTGTGGCGCAGCACGCCGTTGCCCGCATGCTGGGTCGCCGCGCGCATCTCGGGATGCATCGGCTTGCCGCTCGCGCTGGCGCCGTGGCGGTTGCGGGCGATGGTAACTCCCTTGGCGTCGAAGATTCCGACCAGCCAGGTCGGCTCCAGCGCGCGGTTGGTGAACACGCGTTCGAAATAGCGGGCGTCGAAAATCTGGCTGACGACATAGCGGCGCGCCTTGCCGGGCGGCGAGGGTACGTCGACCGACACCACCGGGCGCTGCGCCATCGGGCCGAAGAAATAGCCTGACACACGGGTCTTCCCGTTTCCGAGCACCTCGCCGGCATAACCGGCGCCGGACCCGCGCAAGACGCTGCCATACGGCACCAGGGTATTGAAGATCGGCACTCCCGCTTCATCGACCATGGTGGTCCACGACAGCGGATCGGATGCATTGATCCGGTGCGCCAGGCGGTAGACGCGCGGATAGTTCTGTTCGCCGAGGCTTTCGGAATTGGCAATCGTGCGCAGCAGCGCCTCGGCCACCGCGATCTCCCGGTCCACCAATAGGGCGGTGGCGCGCGCCGTTTCCTGCACGCGGTGGATGCGCGACTCGCGTTCCCAGTCCAGCAGCATTGATACGCCGATCCAGAACACCAGGATCACTGGGGCCAGGATAGCGGCAGCCATCAGGAACAGGTAGGTACGGGTCTTCATGCTGGCGTGACGGTGTCGGATCGCGAAGAAAGCTGCCGCAATTGTAAAATGGCAATATACGCAAGCTTAACAGCTCCTTTCTCCGTGCGGAAAGGATTTCTTATGCGCCCGCCGCTCTCCGGTACGGCAAGGCCGGGTCAGGAAATCGGCGTGCCGTCCGTGGTTTCCGCTCAAGGGTTGACGAAGCGCGGGCGCAGCGCAGCCGACGCATATTCGTTGGCCGCGGGCTGCTGCTCGCCACGCACGTCGCCCGGGGCCGCGGCATCCTGCAACAGCACGTGCTGCGGGCGCGGCGCCGTCGAGATCCCCAGTTCGTCGAACATGACCATGAGGTCGAGGTTGATCGCCTGCTGGGTATCCATGTACAGGCTGTAGTCGGTGTCGAGCATGGTGTAGACAATCTCGTACTCGATCCAGTTCTGGTCCACGGTCTTGAGGTGGGCCCGGTCGAACCTGGCCTTGTCGTGCTTGCCGACGATCTCGCGCACCCGGTCGGGAACCTGGGCCGCCAGTTCGCGCGGCGTGCCGGGGCTGGCACGCAGCGTGAACTGGATGCGGCGCGTCGTCATGCGCCGGAAGTTGAACACCGTCTGGCGCAGCAGTTCCGCGTTCGAGATGATGATCTGTTCGCCGCCGATCGCGCGCAGCCGGGTCGACTTCAGGCCGACGTGCTCCACGGTGCCGGAAATCTTGTCGACCGTGATCGAGTCGCCGACCTCGAAGGGCTTGTCGACGGCGATCGACATCGAGGCGAACAAATCGCCCAGGATGTTTTGCACGGCCAGCGCGATGGCCACGCCGCCGATGCCGAGGCTGGCAACGAAGGTGGTGACATTGATGCCCAGGTTGGACAGCAGTGCCAGCACGAACACCACCCACACGGTCGTCTGCAGCAGCCAGATGACGACGGTATGCGCGACCGTCACCTGCTGGTCGACGCCGCCGCGCTTGTGCTTCAGGAAATAGCTGCGCGAGCCGACTTTCACGGCACGGTGCAGGAACATTGCGATCTGGATGCCGAGCGTGAAGAACCACAGGTGGCTGATGCGCGCATTCCAGGGCTCGGGCAGGTCGAGCACGGACAGGCCGATCAGGATGGCGGTGGCGAAGATGGCGAAGGTGCCGGTGCGCGCCAGCGTCTTGATGAGGACCTGGGCGAACGGGCGGTGCTGGCATTCTTCGCTGAGCTTGCCGAGGCGCTTGCGGAAGAGCATCAGCGCGGCATGCATCAGCACGAAGCTGCCGATGGCGGCGCCGAGGGCGAACAGGCCATTGGCCAGGGAAATATCGAGGGACTGGAAAAAGACGGTGATTCTATTCAAACCAGGCTCCTTTCGGATGGGCCGGCGCAAGCAGCACATGCCGGACGCGAGAGACGGCTCAATGCGAGGGCAGGCGGCAGGCGGCGCACGGAGGCGGCCGTACCAGATTCAGTGCTGCTGGAGCACCTGCGGCGCTTGCCGCAGGCGGGCGTTACGGGGAATCGACCCGGGCGACGCCCGGGCCAGTCACCGCGAGGCGAGAATCAACGGCGTTTCAGGTGCTCGCGGACCTTGTCGGCGACCGGGCCCACCTGCTTGACGGCGTCTTCGAGCTGCTCCTTGCTGACGCCCAGCGCTTCGGTCCAATAGCGGACTTCCCACTCTTCGTGCACGTTGATGCGGCTGCGATCTTGTGCACCGGCTTTTTGCAGATTGTCGGACATGTTGGCTCCTGTTGACGGGTTCAACCCGACTATGCCAGCCGCCCGGGCGATGGTCAGTTAGGCATTTCACCTTTTGCTTGCATTTTTTGCACGCCCCAGGGTGGGAGAGCCTGCCGGGGCTGCGCCGGGGACTGGCTCCGCGACGGGGTTTTGAGGTACGCTTGCCATATCGGCATTATTGAGGACCATCCTGATGACTTACGACACCGCCCAGCCCGAACGCAGCGCCATCGATGCGCTGCCCGGCACCACCGTGCTCGATTTCGGCACCAACTGGTGCGGCTACTGCCGCGCCGCAGAGCCGCTGATCGACGAGGCCCTGCGCGGTGGCGAGCTGCGCCACGTGAAGGTCGAAGATGGCCCCGGCCGCGCGCTGGGGCGCTCGTTCCGCGTCAAGCTCTGGCCGACCGTGGTCGTGCTGAAAGACGGCCAGGAAGTCGCGCGCGTGGTGCGTCCGGTCTCCAGCGACGAAGTGCGCGTGGCGCTGGCACAGGCCGGTGCAGCATGACGGCAGCTGCACCGCATGTCCCCGCCAACAAGCCGCGCACTGTCCTGTTTGCGAGCCTGATCGGCACCACCATCGAGTTCTACGACTTCTATATTTATGCTACTGCCGCGGTACTGGTCTTCCCGCGGCTGTTCTTCCCGGCAGCCGACCCGGCCGCCGCCACCCTGCAGTCGCTGGCGACCTTCGCCATTGCCTTTTTCGCGCGCCCGGTGGGCTCGGCCGTGTTCGGCCACTTCGGCGACCGCGTCGGGCGTAAAGCGACTTTGGTCGCGGCGCTGCTCACCATGGGCATCTCGACGGTGCTGATCGGCCTGCTGCCGACCTATGCCTCGATCGGCACCGCGGCGCCGCTGCTGCTGGCGCTGTGCCGCTTCGGCCAGGGCCTTGGCCTCGGCGGCGAGTGGGGCGGGGCGGTGCTGCTCGCCACCGAGAACGCCCCGCCCGGCAAGCGCGCCTGGTACGGCATGTTCCCCCAGCTGGGCGCACCGATCGGCTTCTTCCTGTCGGGCGGCACCTTCCTGCTGCTGGGCCAGCTGATGAGCGACGCCGATTTCTTCAGCTACGGCTGGCGCATTCCCTTCCTGGCCAGCGCGCTGCTGGTCATCGTCGGCCTGTACGTGCGCCTGAAGATCACCGAGACCCCGGATTTCCAGAAGGTGCTGGACCGTAACGAGCGGGTGAAAGTGCCGGTGCTGGCGGTATTGGGCGAGCACCGCCGCGCCCTGGTGCTCGGCACCATCATCGCGGTCTCGACCTTCGTCGTGTTCTACCTGATGACGGTGTTCGCCCTGAGCTGGGGCACGACCAAACTGGGCTTCTCGCGCCAGCAATTCCTGACCATGCAGCTGGTCGCGGTGGTGTTCTTCGGCCTGACCATCCCGCCCTCGGCGCTGCTGGCGGACCGGTACGGCCGGCGCGCCGCGATGATACTGGTCAGTGCGGCGATTGCCCTGTTCGGCCTGCTATTCGGTCCGTTGTTCGGCGCCGGCACCTTGATGGCGGTCGGCGCCTTCATGATCCTCGGGATGTGCCTGGTGGGTTTCACCTACGGCCCGCTGGGAACCCTGCTGGCCGAGCTGTTCCCGCCCGAGGTGCGCTACACCGGCGCCTCGCTCACCTTCAACCTGGCCGGCATCCTGGGCGCTTCGCTCGCGCCCTATGCGGCGACCTGGCTGGCGACCAATTACGGCCTGCCCTGGGTCGGTTACTACCTGTCCGCCGCCGCACTGCTCAGCCTGTTCGCACTGCTGCTGATCGGCAAAGGAGGAAGCAAGGGCAAGCTTCAGCAGAAAATGGCCTGAAGTAAATACTGCTTGCCAATATGCATATGCCTGCACCAGAATGTTTGGCTCGTACTTACATTCCGGGAGTCCCGTGCAGCAGGCAAATAACAGGCAGGGAGAAGCCGTCCAGGTTGCGGCGCTCGAACGCGAGGCGCTGCAGGCGGGCGCACGAGGCGATGCCCAGCGCGCCAACCGCTTGTGGCAAAGCATCCTTGCCCAGGCGCCCGACCATCCGCGCGCCTTGCGTTCACTGTCGCATGCAGCCTTCCAGGCCGGCGACAGGGCGCAGGCGCGCATCCTGCTCGAACGCCTGGTGGCAGTCGATGGGCGCGATGTCCAGCAATGGCTGAACCTGGCGGTGGTCTGCCTGGCGATGGGGGACGACACCGGCGAGGAAGCCGCGATTCGCGGCGCATTGACGGTCGACGCCTACGACCTGGTCGCGCTGCTGATGCGCAGCCGCCTGTACATCCGCCAGGGCAAGCGCCAGGCCGCGGCCGCGGCCTGTGCCGCGGTGGCGGCGGTGGCGCCGCCGCTGCAGTCGCTGGCGCCGGACCTGCAGCCGGCCGTGCGCGAGGCGCTGGCCTGGCACGAAGCCTACAGTCGCGAATTCGGCAGCTACCTGGACGATTTCCTGGCGCCGCACCTGAAGGCGCTCGATGGTGAAAACCTGGGGCGTTTCCGCGATTCGCTCGACGTCATGGTTGGCCGCAAGCGCCGCTACGACTCGCAGCCGGCCATGTTCCATTACCAGGGCCTGGCCCCGGTCAGCTTCTTCGAGCGCGCGGATTTTCCCTGGCTGGATGCCTTCGAGGCCGCCACCGGCGCCATCCGCGACGAATTCCTGGCCGTGATGGGATCCAGCGAGGGCTTCTCGCCGTATATCAATTATGGTGACGACCAGCCGCTGGCCCAATGGGCGGAACTGAACCGCTCGCCGAGCTGGAATGCCTTCCGCCTGATCGACAATGGCGAGCCGGTAGCCGGCAATGCCGGACGCTGCCCGCGCACGATGGCCGTGCTGGGCGGCGCGCCGCAGCCGGACCAGCCGGGACGCACGCCGAGCGCGATGTTTTCGGTATTGAAACCGCGGACTAAGATCCCGCCGCACACCGGCGTGAGCAACGTGCGCCTGGTGACCCATTTGCCGCTGATTGTGCCGGCCGATTGCGGCTTCCGGGTCGGGAACGATACGCGGCTGTGGGAGGAGGGCAAGGCCTGGGTATTCGACGACACCATCGAACACGAAGCCTGGAACAATAGCGAGCAAATGCGCGTGGTCCTGATCTTCGACATCTGGCACCCGGGGCTGTCGCAGGCCGAACGCGCGATGGTCACGGCCATGAGCGCCGGCATCAACGCGTTCACGCAGACGGCCGGCGGATTTCAGCTATAACCCGCAGTTGTAAGGGCCTAGAACGAATAGACCATCGTCAGCGAGGTCTGGGTATCGGTGTTCTTCTTGCCAGCCGGGACGCTGGTGTCGTTGCGGGCGCTGAAGCCGGCTTTCATCTGCATCGTCGAATTGATCTTGGTGCTGAGCGAGGTCTCGGCCACCGAGTGGGTATTCGAGGTGCCTTTCTCGACGCTGACGCTCTGGGCGAAATACGCCGAAGGGCTGACCCGCCAGCGGAACTGCGCCGCGCCGCGCACCGTCAGGCCGCTCTCGTCGTCGCCGGTGGCGCGCTCGCCCGCGAAATAACCCGGGCCAATCTCGACGTCGAGCGATTTGTCGCCGGTGTTGAACCAGTTCGAGCCGTGGCCGACCGACACCGACGAATAGCGCGTATAGGCGCCGAAGCGGTCGTTGACGTGCGAACCCAGGATGAAGGCGCGCTTGCCTTCGCCGAGCAGCTTCAGCGAAGCCTTGGCCGAGGCGGCGAAGCGTTCCGCCGACTTGCTTTTTTCGACATTCCCCTCGTCGTCCTCGTACTCGTCTTCCTTGAAGAAGCCGCTGACCACGAACTCATGGCTCCAGTTGGCGGTTTCGTGGCGGGCGTCGATCTTTCCAGTGATCGAGGTGCCGCTGGTATTGCCGGACGTCGTGATGGCGCCCAGCTCGGCCGAGGTGAACCAGCCGCCTTCGGGAATCTCGGGCAGCGCCACGCTCAGGGGGGCGTGGACGTTGCCGACCATGGGCAGGTCGGGCTCGGCCTGGGCCGCGCCGTGGACGGCGCACAGGGCCAGCGCCAGGGTTTTCGCAAGGGAGTTGAATGATTTCATGGGCATCGGTTGCCATTGAAGGCGCTTGCAGGATGCCCGACATTGTATCCCAAAGGCAGCGCGAAACGATGCTTTCCGACACAATTGCCGCGATATAAGGGCCACGTTACACTACGCCGCCCTCGGGCGCCGCTCAGGTTCCGATATAGACGATCTTGAAAGTGAACAGCGCGGCGATCACCCACACCACCGGCGCCACTTCGCGCGCGCGTCCCGTCAGCAGCTTGAGCACCGCATAGGTGATGAAGCCGAAGGCGATGCCTTCGGCGATCGAGAAGGTGAAGGGCATGGTCAGCGCCGTGACCGCGGCCGGGATGCTCTCGGTGGAGTCGCTCCAGTCGACGTCGCCCAGGTCGCCCAGCATCAGGCAGGCCACGAACAGCAGGGCCGGCGCGGTGGCATAGGCGGGCACCACCCCGGCCAGCGGCGCGATGAACAGGCAGGCCAGGAACAGCACCGCCACGGTGACCGCGGTGAGGCCGGTGCGCCCGCCGGCCTGGACGCCGGAGGCGCTTTCCAGGTAGGCGGTGGTGCTCGAGGTGCCCAGCAGGCTGCCCGCCACGATGGCGCCGCTGTCGGCCAGCAGGGCCTTATTCAGTCGGTCCATCTTGCCCTCGACCAGCAGGCCGGCGCGGCGCGCCACGCCCATCAGGGTGCCGGTGGCGTCGAACAGCTCCACTAAAAAGAACACCAGCACCACGTTCAGGATGCCGGCGGCCAGCGCCCCCGGGATGTCTAGCTGCAGCAGGGTCGGGTCGATCGATGGCGGCGCCGAGAAAATGCCTTTATACGTATTCCCCCCGAAGAAAAAGGACAGCACCGTGACCAGCACGATGCCGATCAGGATCGCGCCTTTGACGCGCAGGCGGTCGAGGGCGACGATGGCGAAGAAGCCGATGACCGCCATGATGGCTGGCGGCTGGTGCAGGTCGCCCGCTTTCACCAGCGTGGCCGGACTGGCCACCACGATGCCGGCGTTCTTCAGTGCGATCAGGGCCAGGAACATGCCCAGGCCGACGGTAATAGCGACCCGCATCGAGCGCGGGATGCCGTTGACGATCATGCCGCGCAAGCCCAGCACCGAGACCAGGATGAACAGGCAGCCGGAGATGAACACCGCGCCCAGCGCCGCCTGCCACGCGATCCCCATGCCCAGCACGACGGCATAGGCGAAATAGGCGTTCAGGCCCATGCCGGGCGCCATCGCGATCGGGTAGTTGGCGTACAGGCCCATCACGGCGGTACCCAGGGCGGCCACCAGGCAGGTTGCGACGAACACGGCTTCCCTGGGCATGCCGGCGTCGCCCAGGATCGAGGGGTTCACGAAGATGATGTAGACCATCGTCAGGAAGGTGGTCAGCCCGGCCAGCAGTTCGGTGCGCACATCCGTGCCGCTCTGGGTGAGCTTGAAGAATTTGTCGAGCATCGCGATGGGCTCCGTGGTTGTTTTGACTGAAGCATAACACCGGCCCGCCGGGGCGGGCGTGCACGCGGATGGGTTCCCTTGCCCCGCCAGGCGCCCAATATGGCTGCTGCCCTGCATGCCAATGCGCTAACATGGCGGTTCATTCATTACCGACACGCCGCCATGCCAAAGAATAAGCGCCCGCTGCCCCGTACTTCGAATAATCCGCACAATCCGCGCGAGGAGGACGCCGGCTCCCAGGCCAACGAACTGGCCGAGCTGGCGCTCGCCATCGCCGAGCAGGAGGAAGTGCCGGGCCCCGGGCCGGGGCCGGATGGCGACCGCGACGCCGAACTGCTGGCGGCGGTGCGCAAGTTGCTGCGCAAGAAGCGCGACGACGTGCTGTACGAGGCGATCGAGCATGCGCGCTATACCGACCCCGAAGCCTGCCGCCTGCTGCGCGGGCGCATCGAGGAAGAAGCCGCGACCCTGCGCCTGCGCCGCGACGACGGCAACGAGTACGAAATCGACGCCTTCCTGGTGCCGCTGTTCGTGCGCAGCACCGGCGGACTGGTGGCGCAGCAGACCTTCCAGGACGCCGGCGCCTTCGAAGCCTTGTCGGCGAGCTTCCAGGCCGCCGGACTGGAAGGCAAGGAGGCCCGGGTGGTGCTGATCCAGCACGCCTACGACCTGGCCGAGATCGACCATATCGCGTTCTCGACCCTGCACGAGATGCTGCGCGAGGCGGCCGCCTCGCTGCTGGAGAAGAAGCTGCAGCCGGCGCCCACCATCGAAGCGAGCATCCGCGGCTGGACCGGCGAGCGCTTCGCCCCCGACGAATCGGCGATCGAGCTGCGCTTCCTGCTCGGCTTCTCGCTCAAGCGCGCGAACGATCCCTTCTACGCTGTCCCGAAAGACGAAGCCACTGCCGACGCCTGGTATTCGGCGCGCCAGGAGCGCTACCGCGCCTGGACGGTCGAGGTCGCACCATTGGTGCGGCGCTGCCTCGCGGGCGACCCGGAAGCCCTGCACGTCGATTTCCTCTACCAGGACCTGTTCTACGGCGCCAAGGAGCAGGGCGTGGCCGAACTGACCACCCTGGGCACCCTGTCGGAAGTGGCGCGTACGCTGGCGGCCAAAGGGCTCGAGGCCGACCAGGTGCATGCGGCGGTGGCGCCGATCGACGCCGGCGAGCATATCGTCCTGCGGGTCAACCTGTATGCCCTGGATGGCGGGACGCCTTGGGGCAGCGTGGAGGTGCCGGTCGACCTGGCGGCCGACCTGGGCGCCGAAATCGACAACCTTTGCGATGCGCTGCTGTCCTTCGGGCTGGAAGGAGTCTCGGTAGCGACCGGATTCAGCCCGGATGGCCACGCGGAAGGTGCGGACCCGTACCGCGCCGATTGATACCGGCGGTGGCCATCCGGCCCTCCTTTTTCCTACACTATTTTGTGCTCTGCAGCACACGCCATATGCCGGCGCCGCTGCCACCCCTCCTGCCGAATGAACCCCCGGTCGCGATACGCGGCTCCGGGGGCGTTTTATACTTGGGCACGCTAGAAAATTCGACAACAAATCGTAGTTGAATTTCCTGTTTTTCTGTAGGAGCGCCCCTACACGCGTGTGCCCGGCAGTGGACTCTCTCCTATGAGGGGCGGAATCGCGCCCCGCTGCAACATTTCTCTGTATAAATGTTGTAGTGCATAAATCAAAAAAATTAGAAAAATTGCATGTTACGATCTCCGGGTACGGTCGGCTCCACGCCCGGCCCGAGACTGGCATCGAGAGAGAAATCTGCCAGGCATTCCCAAACAACTAGAGCGCCACAAAGGCGAAAAGGAATTGAATATGCCGACCTTGATCGTGTTTTGCCACCTTCGTTGGGACTTCGTCTTTCAGCGTCCCCAGCACCTGATGACCCGTCTGGCGGAACACTACGATATCGTGTTTGTCGAGGAACCGGTGTATACCGAAGGCCAGGCCTTCATGAAGAAGACCGCCGCCGCCCCGAACATCACCGTGTGCCAGCCGCATACCCCGATCCATGCGCCGGGCTTCCACGACGACCAGATCCCGACCCTGCAGGCCATGCTGGCCGACCTCGTCCCGGGCGGCGAGCAACCGGTGGTCTGGTTCTACACCCCGATGGCGCTGCCGCTGCTGCAGGGCCTGAACCCATCGAAGATCGTCTATGACTGCATGGACGAACTCGCGATGTTCAAGAATTCGCCGAAACAGCTGCTGCAACGCGAAAGTGCACTGCTGAACATGGCCGATGTCGTCTTCACCGGCGGCCCGAGCCTGTACCAGTCCAAGCGCGACCGCCATGCGAACGCCCATTGCTTCTCGTCCAGCGTCGACGCCAAGCACTTCCGCCAGGCCCAGGACCGCGACATCTCGCACCCTGACCAGGCCCATATCGCCGGCCCGCGCCTCGGTTTCTACGGCGTGATCGACGAGCGTTTCGACGTGGACCTGGTCTCGAGCATGGCCGATGCCCATCCTGAATGGCAGATCGTGCTGGTCGGCCCGGTCGTGAAGATCGACCCGGCGACGCTGCCGAAGCAGCCGAACGTGCACTACATGGGCCAGCGCACCTATGACCAGCTGCCGCAGTTCCTGGCCGGCTGGGATGTCTGCCTGCTGCCGTTCGCGATGAACGATTCGACCAAGTTCATCAGCCCGACCAAGGTGCTCGAATACATGGCGGCCGAACTGCCGTCGGTTTCGACCCCGATCACCGACGTGGTGGTGCCGTATGGCGACGTGGTGGCCATCGCCGACACGCCGGAGCAGTACATCGCCGCCTGCGAGCGCCAGCTCGCCATGAGCGACACCGAGCGCCAGGCCATGGCCAGGCGCATGCGCGAAGTGGTGGCCGGCACCTCGTGGGACCGTACCGCGACCAAGATGCACGAGCTGATCACCAGCGCCGTCCCGAGCAACACGGCGCAGCGCCTCCGTGCGGGCAAGACCGAAACCGTGGCGCCGGAAATCGCGGCAGCCAAGGCGGCCCCGCTGCCGGTCGCGAAAACCGCCTGACGCTCGGCGGACACACCAGGTAAGCGGCCAGCGGGGCAGGGTGCCCGCTGACTGGCGACTGCACGGCGGCGCATCTTCCGAAGATGCGCCGCCGTGTTTTTTGCGCCTGCATCTGCTGTTCGTCTTTTGGCCGCTCAATGCCTCAGCGTGCTGCCGCTTCCGGCCGGCAGCGGCGGCCAGCCGCCGGCCGGATCGCCGGCTCCGGCGACGCGCACCACCGAGAACGGATGCGCAAACTGGATTTCCTCGCGCTGGAAGGCGCGATAGACCTGCAGCAGGATGTCCTGCTGGCATCCATGTGCAGGATGTAGTCCGGGCTCTTGAAGTGGTAGATGACTTCGAAATCGAGCGACCAGTCGCCGTAGCGGAAGAAATGCGCGCGCCCGAAGCCGACGTCGCTGCGCGCCGCGATGATCTCGCGCACGATGCCGGGAATCGCCGTCACCCGTGCTTCGTTGGTCCCTTAGGCGACCACCCGCGACACCACGAGGCGCCAGTGCTCCGGCATCGCCACGAAGATGCTGCCCAGGTAGACGCCGATCGCCAGCAGGCAAACCAGGTAGGTCTTGTGCAGCATCCTGACCACCAGGTCGTCAACTCGCCTTACGGTGCGGCGCGACAGGTCGCCCAGGCGGCGCAGGGCCAGGGTCCGGACGAAATACATGGCGGCCGTCGCGCCGAAACAGACGCCCGGCGCCAGCATCCCAGCTTTCCGGCTCGTTATTGTTCAGTAAAAAACTCCATCCCTTGCTCCCGTTCCGGCACGACGACATCGGACAGTGTGCGGTCCGGGGCGCGCACGCCGCGCACAGTTGACAGTCAGGCACATGCGCCGATACATTGGCCCATCGGCACGCACCGGCACCCGCGGCCTCAACCAGCGCCCTCCGAGGGCACCCTTGCATGGCGAAGCACACCCTGTCCTGTGGCACCCTGGTCATCAACCCGCGCCGCGAGCTGCTGCTGTGCCACGTGACGCACACGCACAAATGGGACATCCCGAAAGGCATGCTCGACCCGGGCGAAACCGAGCTGGAGGCGGCGATGCGCGAGCTACGCGAGGAGGCCGGGCTGGCTTTCGCGCCGTCGCACTTCCGCGACCTCGGTCCCTTCTCCTACCGGCGCGACAAGCGGCTGCACCTGTTCATGGTGGAATCCGGCCCCGGGCTCGAAAGCCTGGCGCACCTGCATTGCAGCACCACCTTCCCGCACCACGTGACGGGCGTGCCGACGCCGGAGATGGACGGCTACCGCTGGGCGTCGCGAGACGAGGTGCGCGGCCTGTGCTGGCCGCGCATGGGAGAGGTACTGATGGGGATCGCCTGGTAGGGCCGGACAGGTTCTCGCGGCCTCGCGCCACCGGCCGGCGAATGCCGCTAGTATGGCCCGCTGTAATCGTGCTGTGGACGACATCCTGCGGCGCGCGCACCGCAACCCTGTACTGGAGGAAGAACAATGACTAGCTTACTGCCCGCCACCGGCTACGACCTAGCCGACATCATGCGCGGCATCTACGGCGACGGCATCATTGCCTGTCGCGGCGCCTTCGAGCGGAGCCTGATCGAAGAGCTCGGGGCGGATATCGACCTGCTGTTCCGCGAAGCCCAGGCGCGGCCTGGCGGGGCGCTCAACCGCGGCCCGAACCGCTTCTACGTCGAAGTGCATCCGGAACGCCTGCGCGGTTTCGTCGCCATCGCCAGCCATCCATGGGTGGTGGCGGTGTGCAGCGCGGTGCTGGGGCCGGACTACCGGCTGGTCGAAGTCGGCTTCGACGTGCCAGGGCCGGGCGCCATGCACCAGCCCTGGCACCGCGACTTCGCTTCGCCGCCCGAGACCGCGCGCGGCCGGCGCCTGAGTTCGCTCGCCTTCAACATCACCACCGTCGACGTCACCGAGGACATGGGTCCGTTCGAGATCGCACCGGGCACCCAGTGGGACCTGTTCGGCGGCGACCCGATGTTCCCGGACCCGTCGCTGTGGCCGCGCTACGATGCGCTGGCAGAGCGCAAGATGCCGAAGATGGGCGATATTTCGGCCCGCTCGGCACTGACCATCCACCGCGGCACCGCCAACCAGTCGAACCGCTCGCGCCCGGTGCTGGTGGTGGGAGCCGATGCGCCGGATGCGACCAACGCCATCCGCCACGACCTGCAGATATCGCGTGCCTTCCACGACAGCCTGCCGCCCGTGGTGCGCGAACACCTGAGCTGCAGGGTGGTGGAGCGGCTCGAGCCGATCCAGCAGGCCCACACCATCGAAGGACTGAAGATGGGCGTGACGATGTCGTGAGCCCTAGGTAGCGGGATGAGGGGCGGCGCCGGATCGACGGCGCCGGCGGGTTCAGGACTTGTCGGGAACTTGCTGCGAAGGGACGGGCGTCTTGAGGGCGTCGGGAAGCGAATCGGCGATGCCGTTTGCCGGCGCCTGGCCAACCCGGCGCGCTTCGTCGGAATGCTGGTCGAGGCTGACTTCTTCGGCGACGTCGAAGCGGCCGTCTTCGGCGCCTTCTTCGCCCGGGAGCAGGTTATCGGAGCGCATCTCCTGACCGCCGCCTGCGACGGGGTTGGTAACTGCCGGGTCCTGTTTGTCTTGCGGCTGGTTCGGTGTGGCCATGCTGTCCTCCTGTTGACGGTTTTTCATGACCCATTATCGCGCCGCACCCGGCCGCCGGGCGCACGCTAGCTCCCGTCATCCTTGCGCCGGTCCTTCTGCGGCAGGTTCTTTTCCAGGATCGCCCACAGGATCAGGCCGTAAGCAAGCAGGCGGATCAGGTAGTGCAGCGGCGAATCCTCGCCGGTCTCGTTCAGCACCGCCGAATAGATCCGGTGCAGGCCCTCGATGAAGAAGGACAGGGCGAAATACATGAAGAAACGGTCGCCCGAGCTGCGCCAGAAGCGCAGGAAGAACAGGGCGATGGTCAGCGATGCCATCGAGATCGCGCCGTACATCATCTGGCTCATCGGCTCACTCCTTTTCGTAGATCAGGCCGTACAACAGCAGCAGGCAGGCCACCAGGGCGCTGCCCAGGCGCAGCGGCATGAAATCGACATTCGGGAAGATAATCTTGTCGAATACCAGGAACAGGTTATTGAAGGTCATGACCGCGAAACACAGGCCGCTCCAGAACAGGAGGCGGTAGCGGGTGCGGCGGTAACTGGCAAACAGCAGCCAGGTACAGGCCAGCGAGGTCAGCATACACAGGGTATAGATGAGTGCGCCCATTAAGGTTCCTTGCGCAAGCGGAACGCGTCGGCAAATTGCTGCGCCTTGCGGTCGAGGGTGGAGTGGATCAGGTGGGTAATGTCGACCAGGTGCCGGGCATACAGGTCGGCGAGCACGTCGATACGTTCGCGCAGCGCCTCCGAGGCCGGCGCATAGCAGTAAGTATGCATCCGCTTGTGCGCATCCCGGGATCCGCACGGCTGGGCCATCGCGGCCCGGCACAGGTCGTCGAGCAAGGCCTGGGCCGTGCGTTCGCTGATGTATAGGCGCCCAGCCAGCGTCTCCCCGGTCCACCGCTGGTCGGGGCTGGCGCGCAATAAGAGCAGCGCTTCCAGGAAGGGCACGGAGGGCACGCTCGTCAGAACGAAACGGCGCAGGTCCTCAGGGATTGGTGGGCGGTCCATTCGGGTGCAATGTAATTTCCCAAAGGAATCTTTAGCGAAGGAGTCAGGATTCTAGACCATTCTTAGCGGAAAGGCATTCAATTGTGCGCGCGTCGGTGGATTAACCGCAACCAGCTGTTTGACGCCCCTCAAAGGCACTCGGATACAATGCGGCTTGTTTCCCTGTCTTTCGCACATCATGCTTCGTTCTTTCCTGGCCCGCGTTGGCCTCGCCGCGGCCTTGCTGCTCTCCGCCGCCGCCCATGGCGCCGGCTGCCCCTCCCATTACCTCGACGGCCGCGTGCCCGAGATCCGCAACCAGAAGCTGGCGGTTGCGACACGCGAGCTGTGCTACGACGTGTTCGGCGTCATGCATTCCGGCGTCACGCGCACCGCGCTCTGGTCCGCGGAATACCTGCAGGCCGATAACCTCGAAGCCGCCCAGGGGCTCGAGCGCGACAATGCCTTCCATGCCGAGCCGCGCCTTCCGCGCGCCCAGCGCGCCGAGCTGTCCGACTATGCGCGCAGCGGGCTGGACCGCGGCCACCTGGCGCCGAACGGCGACATGCCCGACCGCCGCGCCCAGCGCGAGAGCTTTTCGCTCGCGAACATGGTGCCGCAAGACCGCGATCATAACCGCCACATCTGGGCGCCGATCGAAGGCGCGGTGCGCAAGATGGCAAAGAAGGAGGGCGCGCTCTACGTGATCACCGGCCCCGCTTTCCTGGGGGCGAATTTGCGCAAGGTCGGCAACGTGCTGGTGCCGAGCCACCTCTACAAGGTGGTGTACAGCCCGCGTCAGAAAGCGGCGGCTGCCTGGTTCGTCGAGAACCGGGGCGACGCGCCGATCCAGGTGATTCCAGTGGCCGAGCTGGAGCGCATCGTCGGCATCGAGCTGCTGCCCTCGCTGACGCAGCGGCAGAAGGAGCGTATGCTTGCGCTGCCGAAAATCCGCCAGCGCAAGAACCGACACTGACCCATGGAGCCGAGATGACCCGCAAAAAAAACTTTACTCCCTATGCCAATGAAGCCGATGTCCTCGAGATCGGCAACCTGATGCTGGAGAACCGCATCGACCGCATCACGGTGTCGGGCGACGTCGACCTGACCGCCGATAAGCAGGGCTTGCAGGATGCCCGCCGCCTGCACGAGATCGTGGGCGCCATCGTCGCCGCGCTCGAGGCGCGCGAGCTGCCCGACCAGCTGCCGCCGCCCGAGCTCAAGACCGTCGACAACCCCTTCAACTGAGGCCGCCCACGGCCGAACGCAAGGGCTGTTTTCGGCCCTGCCGCGGCGGTTTTTTGCTCAACATTCCAGCAGTCAAGGGTGTGCAGGCCCAGCGTGGATTCGGGTACTCTCATTCGCTCTCATGCAGTGATTCAGAGGAGCCGATCGATGTCCAGTATCACCCCCGAGCAGAACGACCAGGATAGCCTGCGCATTCCCGTGATTGAAGAGCAGCTCGCCTTTGGAACCCGGGTCGTCGAGACCGGCCGCGGCGTCCGCATCCACAAGACCGTATCGGAACAGCCTGTCACCATCGACGAGCGCCTGGCGCGCGACGAGGTGCAGGTGAAGCACGTGCCGGTCGACCGGATCGTGGCCGCAACCGAGGCGCCTGCCAATCGATACGAAGGCGATACGCTGATCATTCCCGTGCTCGAGGAAGTGCTGGTCGTCGAACGGAAGCTTCGCATCAAGGAAGAGCTGCATATTACCCGGACCCGGCACGAAGAGCGCTACCAGGAAACCGTCCCGCTGAAAGCGGAACGCGTGGACGTGGAGCGCTTCGACGAGGCTGGGGACGCACCGGCGCCATGACACAACCCCTTTCGGAGGAATGACCATGCAACATACCCTTGTAGCTGTTTTCGACAACCGCACCGATGCCCAGAATGCCATGAACGAACTGCTGTCCTCGGGCTTTTCGCGCGAGGATGTACGCCTGTCCGGATCCGATACCACCACCACGGCCACCAATACCACCGACACCGACAGCGGTATCGGCAGCGGCATCAAGAATTTCTTCAGCGACCTGTTCGGCGACAGCGACGACCATGCGAACCGCTACCAGGGCGCGGTCAGCGGCGGCAAGAACGTCGTGACCCTCACCGCCGATTCGCTTGACGAAGTCGAGCGTGCAGCCGATATCATCGAAGGCTTCGGCCCGATCGACATCGACGAGCATTCGAGCGGCATGGGCGCCAGCGGCGCTGCTACCGGCGCGATGCTGTCGGGCAGCCAGAGCGGCATGTCGGCATCGTCGATGTCGGCCCAGTCGGCTTCTACCCAGCAGCAGGGCTCGCTGAGCGGCTCGTCGCTGCAGCGCGACACCGCCACCCAGTCTGGCGCGACCCGATCGATCCCTGTGGTGGAAGAGCAGCTCAAAGTCGGCAAGCGTGAAGTCCAGCGCGGCGGCGTGCGCATCTTCTCGCGTGTCGTCGAAACGCCGGTCAACGAAACCATCGGCCTGCGTGAGGAACACGTCGACGTCCAGCGCCGGGCGGTGAACCAGCCGATCAACCCGGCGGATACCACCGCGTTCAAGGAGCAGACCATCGAGATGCGCGAAAGCGCCGAAGAAGCCGTGGTCGAGAAATCGGCGCGCATCGTCGAGGAAGTCACGATCGGCAAGCAGGTCAACCAACGCCAGGAAAAGATCACCGACACCGTGCGCCGCACCGAAGTGGACGTCGAGCGCCTGGGCGCCACCAATGCCATGGACAGCGACAGCTACTATCGCTCCCACTTCCAGACCACCTACGGCAGCACCGGTGGTTCCTACGACGACTATGCGCCGGCCTATGGCTACGGTTCGCAGATGCGCAGCGACACCCGCTATAAAGACCGCGCCTGGGCCGACGTCGAGGGCGACCTGCGTACCGACTGGGAGTCGCGCAATACCGGCAGCACCGGCTCGACCTGGGAAAAAATTAAGGCCGCCGTGCGTCATGGCTGGGATCGCATGACCGACGACAGCAGCAGCAAGGGCTCGTACTGAGACCCGGCTCCTGGCGGCCCTCGCGGCCGCTTCAAGCAGACGGAACGGCGCCCTCGAAGGCGCCGTTTTTTGTGGGCATGCGCCAGTCGCCCTACCCGCAAAAGGGGCTCGGTCCGCCCCCTTGATCCGTGCGCGGCAGTCGCGCGCGCGCCGCTGCGGGTTTGGAGTAATCTCGACCCATTCGCCCAGCCGTGGCGGGTGCCCGGGCACCATCCGGGCGCCATGACAATGACCTTACGGAGGACTGAATCATGCAACATACTCTCGTGGCCGTGTTCGACAACCGGACCGACGCCCAGAATGCAATGAATGAACTGCTGTCATCCAGCTTCACACGCGAGGAAGTGCGCCTGTCGAACGCCGACCCGACCGGCATGACCGACAGCGTGACCGGCCAGGGCGATTCCCGCACCTCGGAGCCCGGCGAAAGCATCGGCGCCAGCATCAAGCACTTCTTCCACGACCTGTTCGGCGCGGACCACGGCGAGCGCGTCAGCCGCTACGAAGGCGCGGTGACCCGCGGCCACCATGTGCTGACGGTGAGCGCCGGCTCGCTGACGGAAGTCGAACGGGCCGCCGACATCGTCGAGCGCTACGGACCGACCGACATCGACGAGCAGGCATCGGGCGAAGGGGCCACGGGCGCGGGTGCAATGAGCGCCGGCTCCATGGGCATGGGCGCCACGCCGGAGTCGATGCGCATGAGCGGCGCCGGCGGCATGCAGTCGGCCCGGCCTGCGGCACAATCGGCGCAATCGGATTCTGTCCTGAGCCAGCAGCTCGACAACCCTGGCGACCGCAAGCTGTTCGCGCAGCAGTCGCTCAACCAGGCCGAGCCCATGGGCCAGACCTACCAGGAGCCGATGGGCAAGAGCGGCCTGAGCGCCACCGGCGGGACTTCCTTCCAGGGCTCGACCCTGCAGGAAAACTCGGTGCAGGGCTCCTCGCTCGATGGCACCCAGGGCACCGATGCCTCGTTCGACAGCTCGGCCCAGCAGGGCGGCACCATCCGCGGCTCGTCGCTCGAGGGCTCGGCCTACCAGGGCGGCGCGCCCGGCGCGCAGCAGCGCGATGCACGCATGGACAGCGGGTTGGGGAACGCGATGCGCTCGGTCGAGATCCAGCGCGGCAAGTCGCGCATCTATTCGCCGGACCCAGGCGTCGGCAGCGGCTCCAGCCCTAGCCTGGATATCGGCAGCACCTTCGGCGACGACGACGGGTACTACCGCAACCACTTCCTCGCCAATTACAGCAGCGGCGACGACTACGACAGCTACCGTCCCGCTTATTCGTACGGCTCCGACATGGCGCGCGACACCCGCTACAGCGGCCGCAAATGGGACGAGGTCGAGCCCGAACTGCGGAGCAGCTGGGACACCCGCAGCAGCGGCAGCGCCGGCGCGACCTGGGACAAGATGAAGGCGGCCGTGCGCCGCGGCTGGGATCGCATCGCGAGCGACGATGACGATACCCAGTACCGCAGCCACTACGACACTCACCTGAGCAGCACCGGCGAGGACTACGACAGCTACAAGCCGGCCTACGACTACGGGTCGGAAATGCGCAAGAGCCAGATGTACCGCAACCAGCCGTGGGACGATATCGAGGGCGACATGCGCAGGGGCTGGGATTCGCGCATCGCCGTCGGCACCGGCACGGGCAGTGCGGCGGGCGGCAGCGAAGGCGTGGGCGGCGCCTGGGACAAGATGAAGTCGGCGGTCCGCCACGGTTGGGACAGCATTACCGGCGGTCACGACACCACTGCAGACCGCCTGGACCTCGATGACGACGACACCGCCTACCGCAGCCACTGGAACGCGACCTACAGCACCGCTACCCAGGGCTCGACCTACGACGAGTACAAGCCGGCCTACTCCTACGGTTCAGAAATGGCACGCAGCGAGAAATACCGCGGCCGCCAGTGGAACGAGATCGAAAACGACCTGCGTAGCGACTGGGATATGCGCTATGGCAGGGGCGGACAGTCGACTTGGGAAACGATGAAGTTGGCGGTGCGTCATGGGTGGGATCGGATGACGTCGTAAGACGTCCTTCATATTTCTGCTATCAACATGCAGGCAGCACTTGGGTTCCGGCCTGCGCCGGAAGTCGTTCCCCCCAGTGGGGGGAACGACGGTTTTTCAGCTGACAGTACAAAGGCCGCTGTCGGCAAGCGATCGAACACCCAAGCAAGGTCGTCCCGGCGAAGGCGCAAACAATGCCACAGGCATTGTTCGCCCCAAGTTCGCTCCGCAGCCACCTGCAATACGAATCGGCGCCCATGGGCGCCGATTTCACATCTACAAAAAACAACTAGCTCACTCCGCAAACGCCTGCACCGCTGGCGTGATCTTCACCGCTTCCGGCCTGATCCCGAGCTTCATCGAACCGATCTTCTGGTCTTCATCCAGCAGCGACTGCGGCTTGTTGGCGTCGTATTTCACCGGTGAGAAGGCATCGCTCACGAGCTTCTCTTTCAGGTCGGCCGCATCCTTGGTGATCACTACCACCGACAGGTTTTTGCTCGACAGGTGTTTTTTGATCGCCGCGTTCACGTCAGCGACGGTCAGCTTGGCCAACCCCTCACGCATCATGCGCGTGAATTCCTGGGTCTTGTGCCACTGCGCATCGAGCGCATAGCCGAGCTGCTGGTCCTGGGTGGCGGTCATGACGAACACGTTCTTCATCAGGTAGCCGCGGGTGGTCTCGAAATCCTGTTCCGACAGGCCGTTCGCCACCAGCTTGTCCAGCTCGAACAGTGCGGCGCGCAGGGCGAAGTGGCCGTTCTGCGGGGCGACCGGGCGGATCCAGACTTCGAAGAGCTGCGCTTTGCGGCCCAGGTTCGGGTTCGGGAAGAACTGGAACATCCCGCGCGGGAAGGCTTCGATATAGGCGTAGTCGCCGTAGTTCAGCCCACGCTCCTCGCGGATGCGCTGGTACAGGCGGGCGCTCGAGGCGCGGTGCTCGCCCAGCCAGGTCTTGGCCATCCACAGCGCCGGGAAGTCCGGATGCGCGCGGGTGACTTCGAGCGGCAGGCCGAACGAGATCGCGGTGGCCCGGGTGTTCTTCTCGACGATCTCGACCTCGAGGCCGTTCGGCATGCGGCCGCGGATGGCCGGTGTCGCCGCCAGGCCGCCGGCGGCAGGCAGGCGCGCCAGCGCCGACTTGAGCGAGGCCGTCATCTGGTCCGACACATCGCCCGAGATACCGACCCGCACCGCGCCCTGGGTATAGGCCTGGCGGTAGAAGTTCTTCACGTCGTCCAGGGTGATGGTCTCGATGCCCTTGACGGTGCCCAGCACCGGATGGCCGTATGGCGTGCCGGCGAAGACATTGGTCTGCAGGCGTTCCTTGCCGAATTCCTCTTCGTTGTTGTCCTTCAGGTCCAGCACCAGGGCGTTCTTCTGCGCGTCCTTCAGACGGCGGAAGTCTTCCTCGCGGAAGCCCGGGTCGCTAAGGAGCGGCAGGGCGATGCCCAGGTACTGGTCCCAGTTGTCCCGGTGGGTCGTACCGGTGAATGTGGTCATTTCCTTGTCGGTCTGTTCAAGGAAGCTGCCGGCCAGCGGGAACAGGGCCTTGGTGACTTCGTCGATCTTGCGCTCGCGCGAGCCGCTTGACGCCACCATCGCAGCGGTCAACGCAGCCAGGCCTTCCTTCCCCTTTGGGTCATGCGCCGAGCCGGCTGCGAACAGAAGCTTGAAACGGATCTGCGGCAGCGCCGACTTCTGCACGAGGATGTCGAACTTCGCGTCGCCCACCTTGGGAGTGAGATCGGCCAGCTTTGGCAGCGTGCCGACGGCGCCCGGCAGCGCCTCGTGCGACAGGGTGGTGACCACCATCGACTCGTCCACCAGGTATTTGCGGGCGGCGGCCTGCAGGTCGGCCGGGGTCAGGCTGTCGACCACGCGGTAATAGCGGTTCAGGGTGCCGTAGGAACGGTCGAAGTGCACGTAGGACGCCAGGGTCGAGGCGATCGCTTCGGTGTTGTCGAGCGAGCGGATCAGGCCATACTTGTTGGCCGACTTGGCGTCGGCCAGGACACTCGCCGTTACCGGCTCGTCGCGCAGCCTTGCCACGGTCTGCAGGATGGCGTCGCGCACGTACACGGCGTCCGATGGCTTCTTGACGCGGGCGCCGATCGTGGCCAGGTTGGCGTCGACCCGGTTCGGGGTGAAGTCGAACAGCTGGTCTACCTTCTGCTCGTCCTGTACCAGGCGCTTGTACAGGGTCGAGGTGCGCCCGAACGACAGCGACAGCAGCATCGACAGCGCGGCCTGGTCTTTTTGCGTTTCCGAAAAGGCCGGCGCGCGGAAGGCGACGGTCACCAGCGGCAGGGTCGGGGTCGGCCACGGCACGTGGCGGTACTGGGCGCCGCGCGCTGCCGGCTCGCTCGGCACGTTCGACTTGAAGCTGCCGCGTTTCCACGAGCCCCAGTAGCGCTCGACCATCGCAATCGCCTTTGCCGGCTCGACGTCGCCGGCGATGATGACGGTGGTGCGCTCCGGACGGTACCAGCGGTCGAAGAAGACCTTCGAATACTCGTACTGGTTCGGCATGTCCTCGATGTCCTTGAGGAAGCCCATCGTCGTGTGGCGGTAGGTGTGGGTGGTGAAGGCGGCTTCGCGCTGCACCTCGAACAGCTTCTGCATCGGGTTCGCGCTGTTCTTGTTGTATTCGCCCAGCACGGCGCGCGATTCGGTCTTGAAGGCCTCGACCGGATACGACAGGTGCTGGAAGCGGTCGGCTTCGACCTTCAGCACCGTGTCCAGGTCTTCCTTGGCGAAGGTGGTGTAGTAGTTGGTGAGGTCGTCGCTGGTATAGGCATTCTGGCGCGCGCCGGCCTTGGTGATGATCTGCTGGTACTTCTCCGGCGGGTAGGTCGGCGTACCGCGGAACATCATGTGCTCGAAGAAGTGGGCGAATCCCGACTTGCCCGGCTCGACTTCATTGCGCGAACCGGTCTGCACCGGGATATGCACCGACACCAGGTTCGGGAACCCGGTCGGCACCACGATGACCTTCAGGCCGTTCGGCAACGTCTTTTCGGTGGCCTTGAAGGGCAGCACGTCGGCGCTGACGGCGGCCGCGGCGGCTTTGGCAGCGGTCTTGGCTGGAGCCGCGGCCATGGCCGGCGCTGCGAAGGCCAGCAGCGCAGCGGGAACGAGCGTCGCGAGCAGGCTGCGCGACAGGATGGGTTTCAACACGGTCTCTCCTTATTGGAATATTGCTAACCGCAAAGGATAGAATATTCGACAAGGAAAGAACAGGAGATTCAGGTATGCATACGCGTCGTATCGCAGGCGATCTCAGGCCGAATCTCAGGCCGCTTCGCTCAAGGGCAGGCTGATCCGGTTGCGCCCCAGGTGCTTGGCCCGGTACAGCGCGGCATCGGCGATGGCGACCAGCTGGCTGGCGGTGCTGTCCGGACCGGCGATGGCGGTAGCGGCCCCGATCGACACCGTCACATGCCGGGTCGGCGCGGTCGATGGCAGCTGCAGCTGTTCGACCCGGCAGCGGATGCGCTCGGCGACGATGGCAGCCCCCTTGCGCGACTGGTTCGGCAGGATCACGGCAAATTCTTCGCCGCCATAGCGGGCGACCAGGTCGTTGGCGCGCATCTCGCTCGAGACCGCCTTGGCGATGCGCTTCAGGCATTCGTCGCCGCCGAGGTGGCCGTTGGCGTCGTTATAGGCCTTGAAGTTGTCGACGTCCACCATCAGCAGCGACAGAGGCTGCGCCTGGCGCAGGGCGCGCGCCCATTCGGCATGCAGGGTATCGTCGAAGCAGCGGCGGTTGGCCAGGCCGGTCAGGCCGTCGCGGGTGGCGAGCTGCTCCAGCGCCACCTGGGCCATCTTTTCCTCGGTCAGGTCGCGCAGCGTTTCCACCACCGCCGACAGTTCGCCTTCGGCATCGTAGATCGGGCTGGCGTCGGCAGCCAGGTAGCGCCTGCGGCCTGCGCGCGGCATGTCGAACCAGCTCTCGATGCACAGGCTGGCGGGCGCCCCTTCCGGTGCGCAGCGCGGCAGGATATGGCGCACCTCGTCGGTCCGGTTTTGCAGGACCAGGTCGGCGAGGGTAGGGCGGCGGTGCTCGTAGAAGCTGCGCCAGTGCTCGCTGGTCCCGAGGATTTCGCGCGCGGGTACGCCGGTCAGCCGCTCGCAGGCCCGGTTCCAGATCATGACGCGGGCGTTGCGGTCAAGGACGAAGACCGGGATCGAGATGGTTTCCATCAGTTGACCGACGAAAGCATCGTCTTTCACGAGTGCGTTCGCGGCTGGCAGCTTAATGCCGGCACTTGTTATTGTCGAACTGATCATAAGGTCCTCTGCGGTTCCGGTCCGGCAGTCGAGATGACTGCCAACAGGAAACGATTTTGCTACCGCAAGGGGACGATCTTATTGATTTTGAGCAAGACTATTGGAGGCTGCTCGACATGACGCATGGCGGGCAAGCCTGACCGCTTCACGCCATGAGCGACTCCCGCCGAACCGGCAGGGTGACTGAGAGGACGGTCCCGCCGCGCCGCCCGCCTGCCAGGCGCATCGTTCCACCGAGTGCCTCGGCACGTTCCCGCATCCCGTCGAGGCCGCTGCCGCGCTGTGGGTGGACCGCAGGTCCGGTGCCGTCGTCCTCGACCTTCAGGGTAATGTCCCGGGCCGAATCGACCAGGGCGACGCAGACCATGGTGGCTTGCGCGTGGTGTGCCACGTTCGCCAGCGCTTCCTGCAAGGCACGGAACAGCACGGCGTCGGTTTCGCGGTCGGTTGGCGGCTGGCCCAGCGGGTCGCTGCCGGCGTCGAAACGGTAGTCCAGCCCGTGCAGGCGGGCGAATTCGGCCAGGTGGCGCTCGGCAGCCTGGCGCAGGGTCGTGCCCGGGGCGATCGGGCGCAGGCCGGCGACGATGGCGCGCACCGCCCAGATCGAGGCGTCGAGGTTGGCGATCGAGGCCGTCAGCTTGTCATGGATGGCTGGCGAGGTGCCGCGCATCGCCGCCTGCTGCAGTGCCAGCTCGACCCGTAGCGACATTAACCGGTGGCCAAGTTCGTCATGCAGGTCGCGGGCGATGCGGCTGCGTTCGGATTCGCGCACGCCTTCCTGGCCGTGGACCAGTCGGCACAGCACTTCGTGGCTGCCCGCCAGGGCATTCTCTACATCGGCAAGGGCGCTGCGTTCGGCCGCCAGTTGCAGTTCGAGTGAGCGGCTGCGCTCGTCGGCCGTCCGCGACCTGCGTTGCAGCAGCACCGACAGGGCCAGCGCGGCGAGGGCGACCATGGCGGCGGCCAACAGCTCGGGCGGGGCGCCGCGCAAGGGCAGCGGCACCGTAATCGCGGCAGCGCAGGCAGCTGGTGCGGATGCGATCGCTAGCGCAAACGCCGACAATTGGACTAGGAATGAGATGGACTTGGTCATGGCTTCCTTCTTACTCACGTTCGGAACATTCCTCAGGAAGGTACATCGGAGTCCGACGGGGAATATTGTCGATCCTCAATGCATGAACGCCACACCGGGCGGCCTTGCGGGTCACCAGCGGGGCCACGGCAGTAGCGTGGCCCCGGCCCGGCAGGCTATAATGGAAGGTTGACGAGGGGCTTACCGTGACTTACAGCATCAAAGAGATCTTCTACACCCTGCAGGGCGAAGGCGCCCATGCGGGGCGTCCGGCCGTGTTCTGCCGCTTTTCCGGCTGCAACCTCTGGACTGGCCGCGAACAGGATCGCGCAGCGAGCATCTGCACTTTCTGCGACACCGATTTCGTCGGAACCGACGGCGAGCGCGGCGGAAAGTTCCGCGAGCCGGCGGCGCTCGCGGCCGAGATCGACGGCCTGTGGCCGGCCACGCATGCCGCCAGCAAATACGTCGTCTTCACCGGCGGCGAACCGCTGCTGCAGCTGGACCGCGCGCTGGTCGAGGCGATGCACGCCGTTGGCTTCACGATCGCCATCGAGACCAACGGCACGCTGCCGGTGCCGGAAGGCGTCGACTGGATTTGCGTCAGCCCGAAGATGGGCTCGCAGCTGGTCGTCGCCAAGGGCAACGAGATCAAGGTCGTCATCCCGCAGGCGAACCAGGACCTGGCCGCCTACGAGGCGCTCGACTTCGAGAACTTCTACGTCCAGCCGATGGACGGCCCGCTCGCTGCGCAGAATACCCGCCTGGCGATCGAGACCTGCCGCCGCAACCCCAAGTGGAAGCTCAGCCTCCAGACCCACAAACTGCTCCAGATTCCTTAAGTGACCCAAGCTGCAATGTTGACCATTACCCGCAAGCTGGAATTCGATGCAGGCCATCGCATTCCCGACCACAAGAGCCAGTGCCGCAACCTCCACGGCCATCGTTATACCCTCGAGATCACCCTCACCGGCGAAGTCATCGACGCCGAAGGAAATTCGGACAACGGCATGATCATGGATTTTTCCGACGTCAAGACCCTGGCCAAGGAACACCTGGTCGACGTCTGGGACCATGCCTTCCTCGTGTACGAAAAAGACGACAAGGTGCGCGAGTTCCTCGCGTCGCTGCCCGGCCACAAGACCGTGGTGATCGACTGCATCCCGACGGTCGAGAACCTGGCGCGCGTCGCCTTCGGCATCCTGAAGACGGTGTTCACCGACCGCTATGGCACTGGCCTGCGCCTGCACAAACTGGTGCTGCACGAAACCCCGAACTGCTGGGCAGAAGTCACCAATGACTGAGCAGGCGCCCGGGCCGATGCCTGACCCGGACGCACTGCGCTTCATGGGAATGGCGCTGGACCAGGCCCGGCTGGCCTGGCTTGATGGCGAGGTTCCGGTCGGCGCGGTCGTCGTCAAGGATGGCGAAGTCATTGCAGTCGGCTACAACCAGCCGATCGGGCGCCACGACCCCACCGCCCACGCCGAAATCGTCGCCCTGCGCGCCGCCGCGCAAAAGCTCGGGAACTACCGCCTGCCCGGCTGCGAGCTGTATGTCACGCTGGAACCCTGCATCATGTGCTCGGGCGCGATGATGCACGCGCGCGTGGCGCGCGTTATCTACGCAGCACTTGATCCCAAGACCGGCGCCTGCGGTTCGGTAGTGAACCTGTTCGACCAGGAAAAACTCAACCACCACACCGAGGTGACCGGCGGCGTCATGGCGGATCAGGCGAGCAGCCTGCTCAAGGCCTTTTTCGCCGAGCGCAGGGCGGCGACCCGCAAGCTGCCGGTCGCGGAGTAACAGCGAGGTAAGGGCGGGCCGCTGCGAAGCGTCATGTCCGCATGACTGCTGCGAGCGCCCGCGGCCTTGCGAAAGTGGTATGCTCGATCCAAGCCGTCCCGCACGGCGAAGCTATCCTGTCGTCCACCGAGAAAGCCGATGCCGCCTTGTGCGGCGCGACATGTTGCCATGCCTACGTTGAACGCCAACGGAATCCGCATCGCCTTCGATACGTCGGGCGATCCCAAGGCCGTGCCGCTGCTGCTGGTGCACGGCCTCGGCATGCAGCTGTCGACCTGGCCCGACGAATTCGTCGACGGGCTGGTGGAACTCGGCTTCTACGTCATCCGTTTCGACAACCGCGACAGCGGCCTGTCCACCAAGTTCGAGCAGGCGGGCGTACCCAACCTTTCCCTGGCCTGGCTCAAGTCGAAACTTGGCTGGCCGCTGCGCGCCGCCTACCGCCTCGACGACATGGCCGACGACGCGATCGGGGTCTTGTCCGCGCTCGGCGTGGCACGCGCCCACGTGGTGGGGGTGTCGATGGGCGGCATGATCGCCCAGCTCCTGGCAGCGGGCTACCCGCAACGCGTCCTGAGCCTCACTTCCATCATGTCGAGCAGTTGCCGCCGCGGCCTGCCCGGGCCGGAGAAGAAACTGCGCAAGCTGCTGGCGCGCCTCCCGGGAGACCCGGCCGACATCGAGAGCATCATCGACCAGGGCGTGGACATCATGCGCGCCATCGGCAGCCCGTCCTATCCGACCCCTGAGCGGCTCTTGCGCCGGCGCGTGGCCCGTTCGGTACGGCGCAGCTATTGCCCGAGCGGGGTTGCGCGCCAGATGATGGCGATCGCGGCATCCGGCGACCGCTGCGCGCAATTGGCCACCATCACCGCGCCTTCGCTCGTGATCCACGGCGCCGCCGACCCGCTGGTGCCGCTTGCCTGCGGCCAGGACACCGCCAGCCGCATCCCCGGTGCGCGCCTGGAAGTGATCGAAGGCATGGGGCACGACCTGCCGCCGCAACTGGCCGAGCGCCTGCTCGCCTTGATCGATGCCCATGCCAGGGGTAAGATGTTGCCGGACTCAACACCCCGGCTCTTCGTCAAACAGTGATCACCCAACAAATCGGCATTGCCATCGTCGCCCCCGGCGGCCAGGCCCTCGACCCCTGCGCCGTGGAGCGCGCCGTCGCCCGCCTCGAGGCCCAGGGTTGCCTGGTTCATAACTATTACGACCACGCATCCATCCACGAGCGCTTCGGAGGCACCGAGGCGGGCCGCCTGGCCCAGCTCCAGGCGGCCGTGGCCGACCCGGATATCCAGCTCATCATGGCGCTGCGCGGCGGCTACGGCACTACGCGCCTGCTGCCGCACATCGATTTCGAGGCGATCGCCGCCAGCGGAAAGCTGGTGGTCGGGTTTTCGGACGTCACCGCCATCCATATGGGCCTGATGGCCCGTACCGGCGCCTCCAGCTATGCGGGACCGATGCTGGTCGGCGATTTCGGCGTGCGCGAGACGGTCCCGTTCACGCTCGACGATTTCTGGCACTGCCTGGCCGGGCCTACCCATACCATTACCGAACGCGCCAGCGGCAACCCGTGTGTTGAAGAGTCGGGTACGGTCTGGGGCGGCAACCTGGCGATGATCGTCTCGCTGCTGGGCACGCCGTATTTCCCGTACATCGAGGACGGCATCCTCTACCTCGAGGATATCGGCGAGCATCCCTACCGCGTCGAGCGCATGCTGCTGCAACTCGAGCATGCGGGAGTGCTCGCACGCCAGCGCGCCATCGTGCTGGGGGATTTCTCCGGCTACAAGCTTGGCGCCAACGACAATGGCTACGATTTCGATACGATGCTGGCCCACCTGCGCGCGACGCTGCGCCTGCCGATCATCAACGGCCTGAGCTTCGGGCATATTGCACGGCGGGTCACGATCCCCTTCGGCGCCCACGGTCGGCTGGTGTCGCACCGGGACGGCTTCTCCCTGGGCCTGTCCGATTACCCGACGCTGCGCACCGGCGGCGGCTGAGCCCACCCGATAGCGGCGGCAGGGCGCAAACCCGGGTTCGCCGCCACGGTCTCGCCCTGTCGTCCTTGCGATGGTAAAATGCACGGTTAATCGTAAACTCCGCTTCTAAAGGTTTCCTAGTGCTATCCACAGCCAATATCACCATGCAGTTCGGCGCCAAGCCGCTGTTCGAGAACATCTCCGTCAAGTTCGGCGACGGCAACCGTTATGGCCTGATCGGCGCGAACGGCTGCGGCAAGTCGACCTTCATGAAGATCCTCGGCGGCGACCTGGAGCCGTCGGCCGGCAACGTCAGCCTCGACCCGGGCGAACGCCTCGGCAAGCTGCGCCAGGACCAGTTCGCGTACGAAGACGTGCGCGTGCTCGACGTCGTCATGATGGGCCACACCGAGCTGTGGAATGCCATCTCTGACCGCGACGCCATCTACGCCAACCCGGACGCCACCGACGACGACTACATGCGCGCCGCCGAGCTCGAAGGCAAGGTCGCCGAATACGACGGCTACTCGGCCGAAGCCCGCGCCGGCGAACTGCTGCTGGGCCTGGACATCGCCGGCGACCTGCACCAAGGCCCGATGAGCGCCGTGGCGCCCGGCTGGAAGCTGCGCGTGCTGCTGGCCCAGGCCCTGTTCTCGAATCCGGACATCCTGCTGCTCGATGAACCGACCAACAACCTGGACATCAACACGATCCGCTGGCTCGAGGACGTGCTGAACCAGCGCAACTCGACGATGATCATCATCTCGCACGATCGCCACTTCCTGAACCAGGTCTGCACCCACATCGCCGACATGGATTACGGCACGCTGAAGGTATATCCGGGCAGCTACGACGACTACATGCTCGCTTCGACCCAGGCGCGCAACCAGCAGTTGTCGAACAATGCCAAGGCCAAGGAAAAGGTCGCCGAACTGCAGGAATTCGTGCGCCGCTTCTCGGCCAACAAGTCGAAGGCACGCCAGGCCACCTCGCGTGCAAAAATGATCGACAAGATCAAGATCGAAGATTTCAAGCCATCGTCGCGTGCGTATCCGTTCGTGCGTTTCGAAGGCGAGAAGAAGCTGCACCGCCTGGCTGTCGAGACCGAGGGTCTGACCAAATCCTACGACCGCACCCTGTTCAAGAACTTCTCGATCATGATCGAAGCGGGCGAGCGCGTGGCGATCATTGGCGCCAACGGCGCCGGCAAAACCACGCTGCTGCGCTGCATCGGCGGCAAGGACATTACCAGCCTGGACGCCGACCATGGCCGCACCAAGTGGGCCGAGAACGCGAGCGTCGGCTACATGCCGCAGGATCCGACCGAGGAATTCCCGACCGACGCGATCCTGACCGACTGGATGGGCCGCTGGACCAAAGAGGGTGACGACGACCTTGCCGTGCGCTCGATCCTGGGGCGCCTGCTGTTTGGCGGCGACGAAGTCAAGAAGTCGGTGAAGGTGCTGTCCGGTGGCGAAAAGGGCCGCATGATGTACGGCAAGCTGATGCTGGGCCGCCATAACGTGATGCTGCTCGACGAGCCGACCAACCACATGGACATGGAATCGATCGAGTCGCTGAACATCGCGCTGGATAAATACGAAGGCACGCTGATCTTCGTGTCGCACGACCGCGAATTCGTGTCCTCGCTTGCCACGCGCGTGCTGGAAGTGAAGGAAAACGAAGTCATCGACTTCCGCGGCAGCTACGAGGAATACCTGAGCAGCCAGGGCATCGAGGCCTAGCGACGGCGTTTGGCAGTTGTAGGGTGGGCGGGTCCTCCCGCCCGCGCGTTCAACCAGCAGATTCTCAGTCGCTTCGCAGCTGTTTACATGGGATTTGAACGCGCGGGGTGAGCTGGTCCGGTGGACCAGCTCACAAGCCGCACACCCTACGAAACCCCATCCCGGACCGCACTGTGAGACCATCATCCCATGATTACCGTACCGATCAAGACCTACGAATACGACCACCCGCAAGGTGGCCTGTCCTGCACCTCGGAAGCCTGGGCGCGCACGCCCGTGACCCCGACCGCTGCCGAGAAAGTCGAACTGAAGGAACGCATCCGCCGCCTGCTCAAGGAGCGTGATGCGGTGCTGGTCGCCCACTACTACGTGGACGCCGACCTGCAGGACCTGGCGGAAGAAACCGGCGGCTGCGTGTCGGACTCGCTGGAGATGGCGCGCTTCGGCCGTGACCATCCGGCGAAAACCCTGGTGGTGGCGGGCGTGCGCTTCATGGGCGAATCGGCCAAGATCCTGAGCCCGGAAAAGACCATCCTGATGCCGGACCTGGACGCGACCTGTTCGCTCGACCTCGGCTGCCCGGCCGACGAATTCGCAGCCTTCTGCGACCAGCATCCAGACCGCACGGTCGTCGTGTATGCCAATACCAGCGCCGCCGTGAAAGCGCGCGCCGACTGGATGGTGACCTCGTCGATCGGCCTGGACATCGTGAAACACCTGCATGACCAGGGCAAGAAGATCCTGTGGGCGCCCGATCGCCACCTGGGCGCCTACATCCAGAAGCAGACCGGCGCCGACATGCTGCTGTGGCAGGGCTCCTGCCTGGTGCACGACGAATTCAAGGGCGTCGAGCTCGACCTGCTCAAGGCCGAACACCCTGAAGCCAAGGTGCTGGTGCACCCGGAGTCGCCTGCCGCCGTGGTGGCCCAGGCCGACGTGGTCGGCTCGACCACCCAGCTGATCAACGCAGCGGTGAACCTGCCGGCCACCACCTTCATCGTGGCGACCGACAACGGCATCCTGCACAAGATGCGGATGGCCGCGCCGGGCAAGCACTTCATCGAAGCGCCGACTGCCGGCAACAGCGCCACCTGCAAGAGCTGCGCGCACTGCCCGTGGATGGCCATGAACGGCCTCAAGAACCTGGCGGAAGTGCTCGAATCCGGCGCCAACGAAGTCCTGGTCGACCCCGCGATCGGCCACCAGGCCAAGCGCGCGATCGACCGCATGCTCGATTTTGCCGCTGCCAAGAAAGCACAAGCCCTGCCGAGCGGTGCGCTCGAGCAGAACGCGAACCTGTTCCAGGGAGTAGGACCCGCATGACGACACTGCGTAACCCGCACAACGCGTTCGACGACAAACTGCAGTCTGCGTTCGAAGCAAACATCCTCGCCGCGCTGCTGGAAGACATCGGCACCGGCGACCTGACCGGCATGCTGGTGCCGAACGACACCCGCGTGCAGGCCCGGGTCATCGTGCGGGAAAGTGCCGTGCTGTGCGGCGCGCCCTGGTTCGAAGCCGTGATGCTGGCGGTCGATCAAAGCATCGAGATCGACTGGAAGTATGCCGAAGGCGAGATGATGGCGGCGGATTCCGTCGTCTGCACCATCGAGGCCAATCCGCGGTCGCTGCTCACGGCCGAACGCGCGGCACTGAACTTCATGCAGCTGCTGTCGGGTGTGGCCACCGCCACCCGCAGATACGTGGACCTCATCGGAGGCACCAAAGCCGCCATCCTCGACACCCGCAAGACCCTGCCGGGGCTGCGCCAGGCGCAGAAATACGCGGTGCGCGTCGGCGGCGGCAAGAACCAGCGCATGGCGCTGTACGACGGCATCCTGATCAAGGAAAACCACATCGCCGCGGCGGGCGGCGTGTCGAAGGCGCTGGCCGCCGCCGATGCACTGGGTTCGAATGCGCCGGTGCAGATCGAAGTCGAAACCATCGCCCAGTTGGAAGTAGCCTTGCGCGCCGGCGTCAAGTCGGTGCTGCTCGATAACTTCGACTTGGGCGTGATGCGCGAAGCGGTCGCGGTGAACGCCGGCCGCGCGCTGCTCGAAGCCTCGGGCGGGATCAACATGGACACGGTGCGGGCGATCGCCGAAACTGGCGTCGACCGCATCTCGATCGGCAGCCTGACCAAGGACGTGCGCGCGACCGATTATTCACTGCGGATTGTGGGCTGACGATGGAAAATTCGATGGACTGGAGCAAACTGCGCCTGTCGACCGGCGCCCGGATCTTCTGGCTCATGTTCGGCCTCGTGCTGGGCGTGCCGACGCTGCTGAGCGGCGTCGGGAGCGACAGCACGGCCGATGTGTGCTTCGGGATCGGCATGATACTGGTCGGCATCCGTGGCTTCCTGCGGCCGGTCATGTTCGGCAAGGCGCTGCGGATGGAGCAGGACCCGAAGACCGCGCAAGTGTCGATCGGCTCGCCGACGCTGCATGGCGGGCTGTCGATGGTGATCTTCGTTGCGCTGATGGCGGGGATCGTGATCAAGTACGTGATCAACGCTTGATCAAGGTATTCGGCGTTTGATCAGCCGTTGACCGGTTAGCACCACTACCCTAGAGACCGTCGTTCCCGCGCAGGCGGGAACCCAATTTCGTAGCGCGCTACTATCGTCAAACCTCGCTGGGGCGCGGATAAACCTGGATTCCCGCATTTGCGGGAATGACGTGCGAAGGCAGGTGCCCGGGAATCAAGCCGCGGGTATTCCACGCGGCATACTCTCTCTCATACCCCACTTTCGCTCGCCCTGGCCAGCGCTTCCGCCTCCGGCGTGCGCACATGCACCGGCTCGCCGACCTGCGCCGCGATCGCATCGATCGCCGCCATCACCTTGTCCGGATGCGCATAGTGCGTCATGTGTCCGACGCCCGGCTCCAGTTCGAGCTGGCTGTTTTCCAGGCGCTCATGCAGGCGTTCGGAGTTGTGGCCGCAGTTGACGATCTTGTCTTGGGTGCCCGCGACGATCACGGTTGGCACCTTCAGCTCGGCGTAGCGTTTGGACAGCGAGACCGCCGCCGGCACCATCAGCGCGCCTTCGGCCGCGCTGGCGCGCAGCTGCTTCGGGCGCAGGGCCATCCAGACCGGGAAACGCTTGAAGCGCTCGGCTACCGGCATCGGGGAGAACATCTTCTTGCTCGCCAGCGACCAGAACAGGCGCGTCATGAGCGGCGATATCGTATAGCGCAGCAGGTCGCCGATCACGGGCACTGCCGGCGGCGAGGCCGTCACGACATCGAGCCGCACGCTCGGGTAGTAGTAGCCCGACAGCAGCACCAGGCCACGCACCGCGTCGGGCGACTGCAGCGCCATGGCCAGCGCCACCATGGTGCCCCAGGAGTGGCCAGCCACGATGCTTGATTCCACGCCCAGCTGCTCCAGCGCCTTGTGCAGCAACGCCGCCTGCCTGTCCGGGGTCCAGACGGTGGTGCGGGGACGGTCGCTATAGCCGAAGCCGGGACGGTCGAAGGCGATCACGCGGTAGTGCTCGGCGGCGCGCTCCAACAGGCCGCTGGTGACGAAATCCTGGGTATACACGCCGTTCCCGTGCAGCAGCACCAGGGTCGGGCCGGTGCCGCGCTCCAGGTAATGCAGGCGTACGCCGTCGACGTCGATGAATTTGCCCTGCGGTGGATTGTCTTGCTCGGCCTGGCGCGTCCTGGCGCGCACGTAGAGGAAGGAAGCGGCCAGACCGATGCCGGCGAAGACAACGCCCGTATTCAGGCCGGTCGAACGCGATGCGGTTGACGTGGTGCGGTAGCTCTTGGTCACAAAATCCCCCTTTGATCGTTGATTGGTTGTGACTCCTCCGGCTCCTCCGCGTGGAGCAGGCCGGCAACGCGCGGCAGTAGCCGCTCGGCCGACTCTTCTATTTTGAGTGCGATCATTTCATCCGCGCGCGTGCGCCCGAGGTTGACGGCGGCGATCGGCTTGCCGGAATCAAACGCCATGCGGCAAAACCGGAATCCGGAATACACCATCAGCGACGAACCGACCACCAGCAGCGCATCGGCAGCTTCCATCAGGGCCAGCGCCCTGGCGGTCCGCGCGGGCGGGATACCATCGCCAAAGAATACGACATCCGGCGAAAGTGCGCCGCCGCAATGGACACACCAGGGCAGGTGGAACTCGTCGAGCGCATCCGGCTCGATGGCGGCGTCGCCGTCCGGGAGCGGCGCTGCCAGCACGTCGGCCAGCTCGGGATTGGCTTCGTTCAGGACGGTCTGGATGAAGGCGCGCGAAAAGTCGGCCCGGCAATGCAGGCAGACCACGCCGTGGACGCTCCCGTGCAGCTCGAGCACCGAGGGACTGCCGGCGCGCTGGTGCAGGCCGTCGACATTTTGCGTGAGCAGGTCGCTGAAACGGCCGTGCTGCTGGAGCCGGGCCAGTGCGCGGTGGCCGCTATTTGGGAAAGCCCGCGCCATGATGGGCCAGCCGACCATGCTGCGCGCCCAGTAGCGCCGCTGCACTTCGCTTGAGCGCCGGAATTCCGGCCCCTGGATCGGCAGCCGTCCGCGCCGCACGCCGTCGCGGTCGCGGTAGCCGGGAATGCCCGAGGCGGTGGACATGCCTGCGCCGGTGAGAACCAGCGCGCACGGATGCCGTTCCAGGAACTCGGCCAGCGCCGCGGCCCCGTCCTGCTCCTTGAGACTTTCTGACATCTTGCTCCCTCCATGCACAGGCTGCGATCCTAGCATCCATGACTGCCGCGCCGGAACACGATTCCGCGAACGGACGGCAGGCGCTCAGCGGGCGGAAACGAAGATGCCGCCGACAATCAGGCCGAAGGCCAGTACGTGGTAGAGGTGAGGCGCTTCGCCCAAAAATGCAGACGACAGCAGCGCCGTGAACAGCGGGGTGAGGTTGATGAAGAAAGCGGCGATGCTCGGGCCCGCACGCTGCACGCCGGCGCCCCAGCAGCGCATCGCCAGGATCGCGGGGCCGATCGCGACATACAGCAGGGCCGCAAAGAGCGGCCAGCTCCAGTCGACCTGTACGCCCTGCAGTGCCCATTCGCCACCAGACAGCGCAGCCGACCACAGCACGCCATAGCCGACCTGGGCCAGCAAGAAAGCCGCCCAGTCGGCGCGCAGGGCAGGCACATCCTTTTGCTGCATCAGCATCCAGCTGTAGAACGACCAGGCGATGGTGGCCAGGATCATGGTCAGGTCGCCCGTCACCAGCCGCAGCTGCATCAGCTGGTGGATGTCGCCGCGGCACAGCACGACCAGCACCCCGAAAATCGATAGTACGGCGCCCACGACCTGCTTGCGCTTGACCGGCATGCCATAGAAGAAGCGGCCCACCAGCAGCATCCACACCGGGATGCCGGAGGCGACCAGGGTCACGTTGATCGGCGTGGAGCTCTGCAGCGCAAGGTATTGCAGCGAGTTGTACAGCCCGACCCCCAGCAGCCCGAGCATCGCATAGCGGCGCCAGTTGGCCAGCACGCCGCTGCCTTGCCTGAATGCCGCGCGGCCAAGCGGCACCAGGACGGCCAGCGCGATCGACCAGCGGATCAGGTTGAGCGTCATCGGCGGCACCGCGTCGCGCACCAGCCGCCCCACGATCGCATTGCCCGCCCATAGCACGGGCGGAACGGTCAGCAGCAGGATGGTGGAGGGAGCGAGGGCAGGGCGGTTCATGGCGGGGTCAAGCGGCCCGCGGGTGCGGGCCGGCGGGCACGGTCAGCGGCGTTCGGGCGTCAGCACGCTCGGCAGCGCTTTCGGCAAGGTGTCCGGGAAGTCGCGCGAATAATGCAGCCCGCGGCTTTCATGGCGCGACAAGGCGCTGTTGACGATCAGCGAGGCCACTTCGACCAGGTTGCGCAGCTCCAGCAAATCGTGGGTGATGCGGAAGTTGCGGTAGTACTCGTCGATCTCTTCCTTGAGCAGCTTGATCCGGTGCTGGGCGCGTTCGAGGCGCTTGGTGGTGCGCACGATGCCGACGTAATTCCACATGAAGCGGCGCAGTTCGTCCCAGTTATGGGCGATGACGACTTCTTCGTCCGCATTCGTGACGCGGCTTTCGTCCCAGGGCGGCAGCACCGGGCTTTCGCCTGGCGGCGCCGCTGCGATCTGGTGCGCGCAGGCGCGCCCGATCACGACGCATTCCAGCAGCGAGTTGCTGGCCAGGCGGTTGGCGCCGTGCAGGCCGGTGCAGGCGGTTTCGCCGACCGCGTACAGGCCGGGGATATCGGTGCGTCCGGCAAGGTCGGTGACGATGCCGCCGCAGGTGAAGTGCACCGCCGGCACCACGGGAATGGGCTGCTGCGTGATGTCGATGCCCAGCTCGAGGCAGCGCGCGTAGATGGTCGGGAAGTGCTCCATCAGGAATTCAGGCGTCTGGTGGCTGATGTCGAGGTGGACGTAATCCAGGCCGCGCTTCTTCATCTCGAAGTCGATCGCACGGGCTACCACGTCGCGCGGGGCGAGCTCGCCGCGTTCGTCGTGGGCCGGCATGAAGCGCGTGCCCGCAGCGCTGCCGGCTTCCGGAGGAAGCTTGAGCAAACCGCCTTCGCCGCGGATTGCCTCGGTGATCAGGAAGGACTTGGCATACGGGTGGTACAGGCAGGTCGGGTGGAACTGGATGAATTCCATGTTCGACACGCGGCAGCCGGCGCGCCAGGCCATCGCAATGCCGTCGCCGGTGGCGGTGTCGGGATTGGTGGTGTACAGGTAAACCTTGCCGGCGCCGCCGGTGGCCAGCACCGTGTGCTCGGCCTCGAAGGTGAGCACGTCGCCGCTTTGCTCGTCCTGCACGTACAGGCCGTAGCAGCGCGGCTGGCCAACCAGGTGCGGCGCGCCGCTATGCACGCCCTTGCCGGTCAGCTTGTCCGAGGTAATGACGTCGATCGCGCAGTGGTGTTCGAACAGGGTGATGTTCGGGTGCGCGCGCACCTTCTGTTCCAGCGTGACCTGCACCGCGTGGCCGGTGGCGTCTGCCGCGTGGATGATGCGGCGCTGGCTGTGGCCACCCTCGCGCGTCAGGTGGAAACCCATCTCCGCCGAGGCGTCGCGCGTGAAGGGCACGCCCTGTTCGATGAGCCATTCGATCGCCGCCCGGCCGTTCTCGACGATATAGCGCGTCGCCGCTTCCTCGCACAGCCCGGCGCCGGCGATCAGGGTGTCGGCGATGTGCTGGTCGTGGCTGTCGGCGGAGTCGAGCACCGCGGCGATCCCGCCCTGGGCCCAGTTGCTGGCCCCATCCAACAGGGCGCGCTTGGAAATGATCGCAACCGTGCGCGTCTGCGCAAGGTGCAGGGCCACCGACAGGCCGGCCAGCCCGCTGCCGACAATAGCGACGTCAAATTTCATGGAGGAGTGAGTTTTTGTACGGAGGCGTCACTATAGACGATTTGGCTATTCCGCGCCGGTAGGCACCATGGCCTAACCCGTGGGACAGTGGCGGGTCAGTGTACGGCGGCGCACCGATGGAGCGCGGGTGCGGGGCTACCATCGAAGCTTCACCCCATTCACGAGGACTGCCATGTCAAGCAATAACACCCACGCGGCCGCGCTGGCCGACAAGATCGGCTCGATGCGCTTCGCGATGTTTACCACGCGCGACCAGAACGGACACCTGATCAGCCAGCCCATGACCAGGCAGCAGGTCGACGCCGAAGGCGCCCTGTGGTTCTACACCGGCACCACCACCGAGCTGTGGGACAACATCGCCCATGAGCCGGAGGTCAATATCAGCTTCGCCAACAGCGACGACAGCAACTACGTGTCGGTGAGCGGCACCGCGGAACGCGTGGTCGACCGCGTGAAGATCAGGGCGCTGTGGAACCCGATGGTGCAGGCCTGGTTCCCGGCCGGCCCGGAAGACGAGCACGTCGTGCTGGTGCGCGTGCTGCCGCATGCGGCCGAATACTGGGATGCGAACGACAGCAAGATGGTGCGCATGTTTGCGATGGCCAAGGCCGCGGTCACGGGATCGACGCCGGACATGGACGCCGACCACGGCACCATCCGGATGTAAGCGAGGCAGATGAGTTGGGCAGGCGAGCCGCCAGGCTTGCCTCAGCCCGCCATGCTCGCGTAGAGTGGCTGCTTCTTCTGACAGGAGCAGGCCATGAGGGCAGCAGGGATCGGGACGGCAGGCGCATGACGGCGCTCGAAATAGCGGCGAATGCCTTTACGGCGTTGGCGATCCTGCTTGCCGGGCGCAACAGCGTCCATACCTGGTGGACCGGGATCATCGGCTGCACCCTGTTCGGCCTCCTGTTTGCGCAAAGCCGGCTGTATGCGGATGTCGTGCTGCAGGTGTTCTTCGTCGCCACCAGCCTGCTCGGGTGGTGGCGCTGGATCCGCGGCGCCCACGGCGCGCCGCTGCCGGTGACCCATGCCGGCATCAGGACGCTGCTCTGGATCATCCCGGTGGGGATGGCGGCCACCGCCTGCTACGGCGCGCTGCTGCATTTCTACACAAACGCCTACGCACCCTTCGTCGATTCGGCGGTGCTGGTGTTCAGCGTGATCGCCCAGCTCCTGATGATGGGGCGCCGCATCGAGAACTGGCCGGTCTGGCTGGTCGTGAACACCATCGCCGTGCCGCTTTACTTCAGCCGCGAGCTCTACCTGACCTCGGCGCTGTATGCCTGCTTCTGGGTGAACGCGATCGTGTCGTGGATCTGGTGGCGCAAGCTGGCCGCCCGCGATGCACGCGAAGCGGCGCTGGCCGCGGCCGAACTCGCGCCGGCAGCCTAGCGCGGCGGCAGGTCTCCCTCGTTCTGGTTGCCGCCGGTTTCCGGCGTACCGAGCCCAGTCGCCGTCTTGCTCGCCTGGTTGGGTCGCGTGTCCTGCGGCCCGCGCGCGGTGTGCGTCATCGCGCTGCCCGGCGCTTCCGTGTGCGGGCGCGCGCCTGCCGCGTTCCCGTTCGGGGCATTGGTGGTCTCGCCGGCCTGGTTGCGGCTCAGGCCATCGCCGCCGCTGCCGCCGGTTTCCTGTTGGGTTTCATGGCGGGGTGTCGCGCCTTGCTGGCCGCTGGTGGCGCCGCCGACGCCTAGCGTCGTCGACGGGTCGTCCTGGGAATGTGGGGTAGTCATGTCGGCCTCCATGGGAACATGCAGCCGATTATGCACCCCGCTCCGCCTGCCGCGCATCGGCTGGCGGAGCGTACCGTTGTAGGACGGACCCGGTTGTATTCCTCCCGGCTTCTACTCGTAGCGCTTGTAGACCGCGGTTTTGCCGCCATCCTTCACCAGCAGCACCTCGTACGGATCCTTGCGCGGTCCTTCCATGCCCGGCGATCCCATCGGCATCGCCGGCACCGCCAGCCCGCGCGCCTTCGGCTTTTCGGCCAGCAGGCGCTTGATGTCGCTGGCCGGGACATGGCCCTCGAGCGCATAGCCGTTGACGCGCCCGCTGTGGCAGGAGCCGTACTCGGCCGGAATGCCGAACTTCTCGCGGTAGTCGGACGGGTTGGCCACATCCTGCGCCTTGACCGTGAAGCCGTTGGCCTCCAGGTGCTTGACCCATTCCTTGCAGCAGCCGCAGGCGGCGGTTTTATAGACCTCGATCACCGGCTTGGCGGCGCTGGCGGCCATTGGCAAGGCGAGGAGGGCGGCAAGTGTGGCGTGCTGCAGGAAACGCAGGGACATGGGGGCTCCGGAAGTTCAGGGACAAGTCACTATTATGCCGCAGCGGCGGGCGTCATAGACGGATTGCGCAAACCCTTGGTGGCAGGGTCGCGCGATGATATACTGTATAAAAACACAGTATCAATAGTGAACGATGCCAACCTTCATTCCGCTCGACCTCGATCCGCCGCCGGAAGGCTCGCCCCAGCGGGCTGCCGCAAGCGCCCGAGGCGCCGTCTTCCGCGGCGTTGCGGATGAACCGGTGACCGATGCGAAGACCGACCTCGAGCTGGCGCGCGAATACATCGGCCACGGGGAGCTCAGCCCCAGGTCCGTCGCCAACACCCAGAAAGAGCTGTACCGCTTCCTGACCTGGTGCCGCGAAGAGGCGCGCAAGACCTTCCACCAGCTTAGCGTGGCCGACCTGAACGCCTACAAGGAATTCATCCGCAACCCGCCGCCGGAATGGACCAGCACCACCAAATGGCCGCGCAACGACCCGCGCTACCGGCCGTTTTCGGGGCCGCTGTCCGACGCCAGCCGGCGCCAGGCAATGATCGCGGTGAAAGGCCTGCTTGGCTATGCCGAACAGACCGGCTACCTGCGGCGCAATCCGGCGCGGCTGGTGCGCAACGTGCGCGCCTCGAACGCCAGCCGCATTACCCGCTACCTCACGGCGCAGGCAATCACCTACGCGCGCGATGCGGTCAACAGCCGCGTGGCCGAGACGCCGGCCGCGATCCGCCAGCGCGAGCGCGACCGCTTCCTGCTGGTGGCCTTCGCCCAGACCGGTGCGCGCCTGAACGAGATCGTCGGCGCCAGCATGGGCGCGATCTACAGCGAAGGCGACAATCGCTGGTGGCTCGACGTGATGGGCAAGGGCGCCAAGCCGCGCCGCCTGCCGGTGCCGCCTGCCATGCTCGCCGCTTTCCGCGACTATCGCCAGGCTTTCGGGTTGCTGCCGCAAGCCAGCCGCGCCGACCGCACGCCGCTGGTGCTGTCCAGCCGGCGCGAGGAGCCGGTGCGCATCACCGACGAAGCCGCATCCGAGGCGCTCAAGGCAGTGTTCATGGCCGGAGCCGACCGGGCAGCCGCGCAGGGCGACGGCGATAGCGCCGCAGCGCTGCGCCAGGCATCGACGCACTGGCTGCGCCACAGCATGCTCACCAACCACGCGAACAGCGGGGTGCAGCTCAAGACCCTGCAGGACACGGCCGGCCACGCCAACATCGCCACCACGGCCGCCTACCTGCACAAGACCGACCACGAACGCCACGACGAAATCGTGGGCAAGGGCCCGGGCCTGGCGGAATAGGGCGGCAGGGAGCGTGCGGCCGGCCGGGAGCCCGGAAGGCTCCTGGATTCAGATCGGAAGTTCCGATTCGCCGCCGGCCGAACTGCCGAAATCCTGCAGGTCGTCGAGCGAGAGGCGGCGCTCGTTCAGGGCCGCGACGATCGCCTCGAGCTGGTCGGCGTCCGGATGCAGGTAGACGATCCGCTGCTCGAGTTCGTTGTCCCAATACTTCGTGTAGGGCACGTCGGTTTCCGACATGAGTTTGGCGTCGAAGCTGCCGTCCATCATTTCGCCTACCAGGATCACCTTGGCGGTGTCGGGGGTGGTGTTCTTTACGGTCGTGCCCATGCTCATCCTTTCGAGTGATCAGTTCGCATGGGCACATTTTTACCCACATGCTTACCTCGCGCAAACGGCTGGCGTTCAGCCGTGCGCCCCGGGCAGTTCGCAAGTACGGCAGCCGGCCTGCCGTGCTCACGGATGATCCCGCGGCGCGGGGCCGTGGGTGCAGTCGGGCTTGCCGTCGGCGTAACGCCAGCCGCCCGGGAAGCGCGGGCCGCCGTCAGGCAGGGCGACACGTGCACCCGGTCCGCATAGTTGGATGTGTGCCGCCTCGCTGCCCGGATCGAACACCGACTTGACCGGGCGGCCGGGCAGGCCGTAGGTCGCCACCGCGTACTTGTGGATGGCGCCATCGATGTGCAACACGCGTTCCATGAAGATCTCCGGCTCCGGCGCATACAGCGTGGGGAACAGCCGCAGCATCGCCCGCGCGGCTGGGCTGAATTCGATGTACACATAACTGCGCGCGTGCGTCATGGCGCCCAGCTGCACCAGCAGGATGGCTGCAAGCAGCACCGACGGCCAGCGCGGGACGCGCTGCATCCAGGCCAAGGCCAGGTAGAGCAGCGGCATCCCGCCCCAGAAGGCGTAGCGCATCATGCCGTTGGCGCCCGAGTTCCAGTTGATCGTGGACAGCGAAGGCAGGGCCAGGGCGAGGCTGAACAGGATCGCGGCGAAGGCGTGCGGCAGCCATCGGCGGCCGTCTTTCGAGACCAACTGCACGGCCACCATGGCCAGCACCACCGGGAAACCGATGATCACACCCTGGTTCAGGTCGAAGTAGAACGACAGCAGCCGTGCGGGGGTGATCAGGTCGCGACTGGTAGACATTGCCGCGATCTGGCTCGGGATGCCGAATACCGCAAGGTTGTACAGGAAGGGCGCGAGCGCCATGGCCGCCTGCAGGATCGAGGCCAGCACCGTGTGGCGGTTGACCACCTTACGGATGGCGGCAGCCGCCGAAACGCGCTCGTGGGCGTAGACATAGCAGATGCGGATGAGCGGGGCGAACACCGAGAAGAACACCAGCGGCGGATTCTGCATGGCGCCGGCACCGGCCAGCAGCGCGCCGGCATAGGGCCGCCCGAGCAGGACGAACAGCAGGCCGGCCAGGAGGCAGCAGGCCGTGAAGAATTCCGTGCTCGCCCAGTTCGCGTAGAGCACACCGCCCGAGAGCATGAAGAACACGATCGCGAAGATCGTGCGCCCGGCCGACCCGGTCAGCCGGAACATCGCCACCGCCAGTATGACGAGCGCGGCCAGGTTCACCAGCTGGTAGGCCTTGAACGGCTGGCCGCCTGCAATCTCGATGAGTTTGTAAGGCAGCGCCGCGAGCGCCGAATAACCGAAGAAGTGGATCGCATAATAGCCGACATCCTTGCCGCGCACGATGCCGGGGAAGGGCATGGATTCGGCGCGCTGCATGCCGGAGCGCAGCCGCTCGTGTAATGCAACGAAGCCCGGCTCGGGCGACAGCCGGTCGGCGACCGCGACGTCGGCCAGGCGGATGTCCGGGCTGGCATGGTTGGCCAGCGCGATCGTCATCAAGGCGTATTCCTGGAAGTCGCCGTCTTTCGCCGGGCGGTACAGGAGCAGGGTGGCCAGCGACAGCAGGGCGAGGAAGAGCGCGAGGCGGTTAGCGGGATGGGCTGGAAGAAAGCGCTGCATGAAGGTGAGGCGACGCCCACCGTCCGGGCGAGCCTCGGGCATCGCCCAGGAACGACGGCGGGGTTGCGTCTGATCCTTGTAAAGGTAACGAAAACGGACTGGATTTTAACTTGTCCTTACAGCAATGGGAAAGGGCAGCAAGATTTTCAGCCAACATGCATGGATGGATGATCTTAGTTATCTGGGAAAGCTCTATCGCAATTCCGGGATGTAAGGGCCATACGAACCCAGTATTCGTTTCACGTGGACAGGTCGGGCAGGGCGCTTGTCCTGTGCGGGTTAGCCGGTGCAGGTGCGGAGCACCGCGGCGCCCCGGCAGTCATCCCGGGTTGCTGTAACCAGGGAAGGGCCTTGATTCGTCGAGGCGGGTACACCCGAACAGCAGGGATGTGCTGGGCCGGGAGGCCGTGCCGTCAGGCCGGAACGCTCCTGCCGGGTCGATGGGCAACGCTGCGGCGAACCGCCCCGGATATCATCTGGCCGTGTTCGCAGTGCAGTGGGCCTGGGGTGATCGATGTGCCGCGCGCGCTGGTGATCGCGTGAGCCCGTGCAGGCTCCATAGGGGCAAGCCGCTGTTCGCTCCGGGACGCCGCCTGCGGATTCAAGTCCGCCGTGCAGCGAGTATTTCACTCGACATTATGGGAAATATGTCATTTGAAAGAAGCTTCGGCAAATGATATTGACAGATAGCTAGTGAGCATCGGTCCGGAGCCTATCAAATCGCCTATCGTCGAAGTCGCGGCATGGCACATAGCAGTACCTTCATCAGCTGCGCTAACCGAAGCCCCCTCACAAGTCGAGCTCGAGTTCGCCCCCTATGGTCCAGGAAACACAAGTAGTGATGCCTTGTGACCGCTGCTCCGTGGTCAGGCACACGTCGCGGTGCAGCGGCTGCCCCTTGACGACATTGGCGAAGCAGTTCCCACACTCCCCACGCTTGCAGTAATAAGCTACAAAGGCGTCGGCTGCGATCATTGCGTCCAGGAGGGAGGTGCCAGGAGCTACGTCGATTCTCTGGTCGCTTTGCCGCAGGTACAGCCGAACCGGACGGTCCTCTGCCGCGCTTCGGGCACCGAAGCTCTCGAAGTGGACGTGTGCCATCGGCCAGCCTTGTTCTGCCGTCGCCTGACGAATCGCCTCGAGCAAGGGGGCGGGGCCACAGGCATGCAGTTCGCTACCTTCGCTATAGGCGCCGATCATTTCGTGAAGATCTGGCCGACCCGCCGAATTAGTCACGTACGTCGCGACACTACCGCCAGCCACGGCAGCCAGGTCGTCGAGCAGGATGAGGCGTCCTGCGTCACGCGCCACATAATGGAGTTCAAAGCCTGCGCCCGCCGCGTCCATCGCAAGCGCCATCGACACCATTGGCGTAATGCCAATCCCACCTGCAATCAGAACATTACGCGCGGTCCCGACATGCATGTGAAACGAGTTGAGCGGTTCACTCAGATCGATCCCCATGCCAGCTTGATACTCATCGTGGAGAACCCTTGAGCCGCCTTTTCCCGATACTTCGCGCTGCACCGCGATGCGCAGCTGACCGCTTGGCACGCCGACCAGCGAATAGGCGTGGCGGTAGCGAGCACCCGACCGGGATTGGATGTCGAGCTCGACGTGCGCGCCGGGTTGCCAGGCCGGAGCGCGGCTGCCATCAGCGGGTACGAGGCGGAATTCCTTGACGGCGGGGCCGTGCTGAATAATTGTTTGGATTAAGTAGCACATGATATCAATCCTTCACTGCAGGCGGGTTGAACGGCGAAGCGTCGAGGTATTCCCATTCAAGACGCTGCGGCACCTGCCGCAGAATCCATCGGTCGACATCGACCTCCCAAAAACGGCCGGTTCCGCCCGTTATGTCCGCGGGATCGGCTTGGTTCCATAACAGGCGTGCGCGGCCGCGAGGAGCAGCTCGGCGTGCGACTTTTATTGCGCACTACGCGAAACGTGCGCCTAACGGATGCAGGCCAACAATACTTTGACGACTCGCGGACGATCCTTGCGAGCGTTGCGGAGGCTAACGAGGCCGTGTCCGGCACCAATGCTCAGCCACGGGGCCTGCTCTCGGTGACAGCGTCCGTACTGTTCGGGCGCATATTCGTCATGCCCTGCATTGTTGAGTACATGCAGCGCCACCCTCAGGTCGAGGTAGCAGCGCATTTCGTCGACCGCGTCGTGAACCTGGTGGACGAGAGGCTGGATGTGGCGATCCGGATCGGACATTTGCCGGACTCTACGCTGCGTGCCACGCAGGTCGGCCAAGTCCGGCGCGTCCTTTGCGCCAGTCCAGCCTATCTTGAGGCGAACGGCCTCCCCGAGCATCCTTCCGATCTCCTGCAACATACGATCGTTTCATCAAGCCCGGTATCGCCTCGTGTCGAGTGGCGTTTTGGAAGCAGTGCGAACCCGCTCACAGTCAGGATGAAGCCGCGCCTGATCGTCACCAGCAACGACGCTGCACTGCAGGCGGCCGCCGGCAGCCTGGGCATCACGCGCCTACTGTCCTACCAGGTGGTCGAGGAACTCCAGCGCGGCACGCTCAAGCTGGTGCTGGAAGATTTCGAAGAAGAGCCATGGCCAGTTAACGTCGTGCACCGTGAGGGCAAGTTTGGCTCGTCTAAGGTACGTGCCTTTATCGATTGTGTAGTCGATCGGCTGCGTGCCCACCCTCATCTGCAAGCTTGAACGCATTACGCCCGCCGTAATAATCAATTTCGCTGCGCCCCGTTTCCCGCTAAGGACAAGGGTTTTAGAGTGGTCCCTGTCGACCTTACGACAAACCCATTCAAACCCACAGCAAAGGAAACATCATGAAAGCAGCAATCATCGTTTATTCGGATCCGAAACACGGCGGCGAAGAAGCCCTCGGCCGATTGTTCAATGCCCTCGCGGCAGCCTACGACTTCAAGCAGGCCGGCAAGGAGGTTGCGATCTACTTCCAAGGCACCGGCACCCGTTGGGCGGGCGTCGTCGGCGATCCGTCGCATCCGGTGCATGGCCTGCACGGCGCCGTCGCCGATACCGTAGCCGGCGTGTCCTGCGGCTGTGCTGACGTGTTCGGGGCGCGCGAAGACGCGGAGAAAAACGGTTTCGACCTGATCACCGACAACAACGTGCCCGGTACCTCTGGCCTGCCGAGCATTGCCCAGCTGTCGGAACAAGGCTACACGATCTTCAGCTTCTGATGACTGCCGGTGCCGGCGTGGTCGATACCTAGACCGCAGAAGGCGTCGGGGTGTGAGCGTTGCGTTTCTTTATCCGGTCAGCGCAGGCCGCGAGGCGGTGAGGACGCGGCGGCGGCGCGCCGATAGGCGCCCGGACCCACCCCGTACGTGCGCTTGAATATGCGGTTGAAGGCCGCTTCCGACTGATAGCCGACCTGGTCGGCGATTTGGCCGACCGGCAAGCGCCCCCCGCGCAGGAGCGTGGCCGCCTTGGCCATGCGCGTCACTGTGAGCACTTGGGCGGGCGTCGCCTGGGCGGCGCGCTGGAACAGGCGTGCAAAGGTCGCCCGGGATGTGTTACACAGGGCTGCCAGCTCGGCAAGCTCCCACGGACGCTCCGGCTCCGTCAGCATTGCGTGTAGGGCTGGCTGGAGACGCGGCTCGGCCAGCATGCCAAACAGGCCTGGTGCCGTTTGCGACTGTTCTACCCACGCCCGCATCACCAGGGTAAATAAAGCCGACGCAAGCTGCGACAGCAGGGCAAGTCCACCCGGCCTTGCCGCCTCCGCCTCATTGCGCAGGATGTCGATCAGGCTGCGCAGAGCCGAGAGGTCGCGCCGGTCGACCGTTCGCACGTGCACCAGTTCCGGGAGCGCGGCCAGCAGCGGGTTGAGCGGCTCTTCGCCGAACTCGAACTGCCCGCAGAGGATGTCGGTGACGGGCCCGGTACCGTCGTTGCACAGCTGCGGTAGGGAGGCGGGCGCGCTTGCCTGATGGTAGGCGGCCGGCGGCCCTTTTACGTCATCAGTGTACAAGCGGTGCGCCGCTCCGGTTGGGAACAGGATGATGTCGCCTTCCTGCAGAGGGATGTCGCTGCGGGTACCCACTTCAAGCCACCCTCGTCCACGCACAACGACGTGATATGGCGCGATGCCAGAACCGCTTCCTTCGTGATCGAGCACCCATGGGGCGGCAAAGTGGCAACGCACGTCCAGGGCAGTGTGTACCGGATAGAGCGACAGCAAGCGACTTAAAGTACCCATACCGGTGTTGAGCTGAATGAGCAAGAAATAGAGGATTTTGGGCATTAAAAATCTAGGGTGATGTCGCTACACTGATTTTCATGCCTGACGAAACAAGGTCAGGCAGATCACCCAACACACCAACTGAAGGAATATTATGTCCCGTCTTTATACCGTCGATCCTGCCCTCGCCAATGGCCAAGCCGCCCAGCTGTTTACTGCCATCAAGGAGGCTGTGGGCATGGTGCCGAACGCGTTTGTCGCTATCGGTTCGAATAGTCCGGTTGCTCTGAAAGCTGCCCTCGATTTGGACAGTGCGCTGCGCAAGAGCAGTTTGTCCAGCGTGCAGGTCGAGGCTATCAAGCTCGCCGTCAGCGCCCATGCCGGGTGCGACTACTGCGTTGCGGCGCATACCGCTATCGGCGGTCACGCCGGCCTCTCACACGCCACGATGCGCTCCCTGCGTGCCAGCGGCGCGAGCGGCGACCCCTCTATTGACGCCTTGGTCAATTTCGCAACCCGCGTGGCCACCACCACGGGCACCGTGCCAGCCGACGATGTCGCTGCGGTGAAGGCAGCTGGCTACACCGACGCCCAGGTGGTCGACACGCTCCTTGCTGTCGCCAGCATTACGTTCACCAACCTGGTGAACCGGGTCAATGACACCGTGATCGATTTTCCCGCCGTCAACTGAGCAAATTTGCCGGTGCACGTTGACCCATGCACCGGCCTTACGGAGCATCGCAATGAACAATGTAATCATTTATAGCAGCAACACATGCGGGTACTGCACGCTGGCCAAGCGTCTGCTGGCACAGCACGGCATCACCCCGGGAGAGATCAACATTGACCTCGACCCGGTGCGCCGTGCCGAGATGGCGCAGCGCACCGGACGTCGCACAGTGCCCCAGATTTTTATAGGCGAACGCCATGTTGGCGGTTTCGACGATCTGGTCCTGCTGGAGCGTAGTGGGGAACTGGGCAGGTTGTTGCCAGCCACGCGCTGAATCACCTTGGCGGTGCCGGCGTGACCGGCGGTGATGCATGAAACTTGTTGGAGGCAGCCTGGAATCGGTGTCCGATGCAAGAAGTCAGCCGATTCCGGCAGCTAAGGAGAGCGTCAGCGCGACGACAAGCTCTCCCCCGCATACCCGATGAATACTCGCACTAGCGGCCGCAGCACACCCGAGCAGGTGCAGGGCTGCGGGCTGGGGGCTGGGGGAGGGTGCGGCACGGTCAACCGATACCAAAGCACAGGGAAGCCGCCGACGCCATGGAATGCGCGCCTGCGCTTGTGTCCGCTCTGCGACGCTGTCGGACGCCAGCCGTCACCCGAACGAGCACCGGGCCGGAGAAACCTAGCCAGATTCCTGATTATTTCACGTCGAGCGGACCGAGATAGTCGAGCTTACCGAGCTTGACACCCTTGTGACGCAAGATGTCATATGCCGTGACGAGATGAAAATAAAAGTTTGGCAGCGCAAAAGTAAGCAAATAGCTTTCGCCGCTGAATCTCGGGCCCCAGTTCAGATTAACTTCGCGGTCGCCACCGGCATTGAGCAGCTCGGCATCAACGCTCTCGAGGTAATCGATCGTTCTTTTGATGCGCAGCTGCAGCTGTTCAAAGGTGCTTTCATTATCGTTGAACGTCGGGGCATCCCCGCCGCTGATGCGCTGTGCAGCGAATTTGCAAGCATCGCTGACACGCTGGACTTGGGCAGATAGCGGAAGCATATCTTCCACCAACCGAGCGTCGAGCAGTGAATCGGGTGCGACACCAGCTTGCACGGAATGCTCCTCAGCCTTGGTCAACAGGGTCGACAGCACATTCAAGCCCCGCACAAAGGCAGGCACTGAAACTTTATAGATGGTGATGGACATGGGCTCTTGCTTCTATATATAGGAGTTTAAATCCAGCCTTGCTCGCAGGTGTAAGGTGCCGCACGGATTACTTGCCGATCCAGTGCTGGAGCTTATCTGGATCTTTGGCGGCTACCTGCTCGCGCGACCAAAGAGTGCGACTATGTCGCACCCTTTGGTCGCCCTTGATTACTTGAGGAATTCCGTGAGATGCTCGACCGTCTGGTCAGGGGCTTCCTCGGCGATAAAGTGGCCAGTATCCATCTTCGTTACGCGTGCGTCGGTTGCATACGTTTCCAAGAATCCCTTCACCCAGCCGTAGCCCGGGCCCGCGAGACCCAGGATCGGCACCGAGACCTTGGCGTAGGTTTTCTGGTCAGCGATGTCCTGGGTAAAGGTCTGGTACCAAGCGTTGCCGGCGCGGATTGCCTGCGGTGACGCGTAGGCGTTTCTGTACACCGCTCGGTCGAGCGGTGACAGCGCCGACTGGTCCTTCATCAGGTAGCTGAAGATCCATTCCTGCTCGAGGTGATGGCGGCCGGCCAGGAGTTTTTCAGGTAGCCCTTTTACCTGATGGAAGGCAAACCACCACGGGAACGGGGCGTTTTCATTGATATAACTGCTGTCGTTAAAGGTCGTCGTCGTCGGAACAATCGGCCAGCTGAACAGACTCGCGTCCGAGTGCGCCACATCCATCATGACCAGCTTGCGGACACGTTGAGGATAATTTGCCGCGAGGGCCCAGCCCACCTGGGAGCCGATGTCGTGGCCGACGACGTACGCTGCTTCATGGCCAAGGTGCTTGATCAGTTGCGCGATGTCAGCAGCCATGGTTTTCTTGTCGTAGCCGTTTTCCGGCTTGCTTGAGCTGCCCTGGCCACGCAGATCTACTGCAATAACCGAGTAATGCTTTGCAAGTTTTGGCATAACCTTATTAAATTCCCACCACGTCTGTGGCCACCCCGGGAGCAAGATCAGTGGAGCCCCCTTGCCGCCACTAACGTAGTGCAGCGTGACGCCGTTCACTGTAGCGGTGTTGTTGACGAAGCCCGGCAACCGGCGAACGAGCGAAGCGTCGTCGGTCGGCTCCTTGCTGTATTTAACTGCTGGAGCGGCAATGGCGCCACCGCTGACGAGCGCCGAAAGGGCAAGCGTCACTGCGGCGCGGCGAAAAACTGTATTGGACATAAGGCTCTCCTGATGAGCGGCGGATGCTGCTATAGGGCGAACTGTAAGTTAAGAGTCCGGGCGGATAAAGTCGCATTGCGTAAAAGCACTATTCACATAAGTGAACAACGCCGACCTTGCCTTGTAGAACCTAAGCAGACGACGCACATGGAATCACCGATGACATTGCGCTGGGCGAAACAATCAATTCCTCTGCGACCGGTTTTTCAATGCACTCGCTGCGCTTAGGATGGTCCTTGTCGACTCCCCGACCTAGCATCCTCGAAAGGAAGCATCATGAAAGCAGCTATCATTGTTTTGTCCGATCCAAAGCACGGCGGCGAAGAAGCCCTGGGCCGCCTCTTTAACGCCCTTGCCGCCGCATACGACTTCAAGCAGCGCGGTACTGAAGTAGCCATCTATTTCCAAGGCACCGGAACGCGCTGGGCCGGCGTCGTCGGTGATGCGGACCATCCGGTGCACGCCCTGTACGACGCCGTGGCTGACACGGTCGCTGGCGTATCGTGCGGCTGCGCCGACGTCTTCGGGTCACGTGAGGACGCGGTAAAGAACGGGTTCGACCTAATCACCGACAACAGTGTACCTGGCACGTCGGGCCTGCCAAGCATCGCCCAACTTGCAGACCAGGGTTACACGATCTTCAGCTTCTAAGCCGCGGCAATGGCGCGTTCGCATGCGAGACCGCGGTCATGCCGCTACGTCCACTCGCTGCGGATGCGCGACGTATTTGCGGCAGCGGATTGTTCAACGCGAGTAGCGTGCAATGACGCGGGTTGCCGCTGCCGACTACCCGCCGTCGCGCGAGTATCGTCGACGCGTAAGAACGCAGATCGTCAGGCAGGCCCGTACATCGAATCTATGGAAATCAGGGTATTTAAGAGGGATGCACATGCACATTTTCGAACCCCTCGGCGCTCACCGCATGGCACGCGAGGCCAGCCCGGATACGAACGATAATCTGGTGCCGGCCGCATTCCAGAAGGAGCACCTTGCACAGCGATGGCAGCAGGCTCGGGCCATCGGTACACCGCTTTCTATTGTGCACCTGCGCCTTCGGCAACTGAAGGAAATCGAGCTTGCATTCGGCCATTCTATTGCCGCTGAGGTACTGAGGTAGGTGGCGGGGCGCATTGCCCCTTGGGTCGCACATGAGGGCGGGCTTGCACACGTCGCCGAGGACATCCTCAGCCTGGTGCTTTACGGAAGAGACGCAGCAGATGCAAAACTATACGCGGAAGCGCTTTGCCATATGCTGGACACAGCCATCGATATCGACGATATGTCCGTAGTCGTTACGATTCAGGCGGGGGTGGCATGCAACTCCGGCGAGACGGCCTCACCTGACACCATGGTGCGCCAGGCCAATGCCGCGCTGTTTCACAGCACTTTGAGCGGTGCAAGTGTGACGGTGTTTGCCATCGCTGCACACCGGGCGTACGTCGCCCGCTTGACTTTGATGGGCGACCTGAGGGCGCCATTGAACGTGACGAATTGCGCCTGTATTGCCAGCCCAAGATTGACATGAAAACCGGACGAATTTCGGGTGCCGAAGCCCTGGTGCGTTGGGCCCATCCAAGACTGGGCGTCATTACCCCAGTTCACTTCATCAAGCTCGCCGAACAGAGTGGGATCATTACGCGTGTGACAAACTGGATGTTAAACGCCACCATGGGCTATCTGCGCGGATGGCAGGAGAGCGGCCACACGGGAAAACTGGCACTCAACCTGTCGGCGCATGACATCCGCAGCCCCGCCATGGCCCAGCGAATCGAGGACCAGCTTGACGCGTGGGGCGTCCGACCCGAGCTGATTCAGTTTGAGCTAACGGAGAGCGCGCTGATCGAAGATCCCGACGCGGCGCTGGCCGCCCTGTCGCGGATCAAAGCGTGTGGAGCCGATGTATTCATTGACGACTATGGCACAGGGTATTCAAGCCTTAGCTATCTGCAGCGTTTCCCGATTGACGGCATCAAGATCGATCAGTCCTTCATTAGCCCGATGCTGGATGATCCGGACTCAGCGGTAATAGTGCGTTCCACGATCGAGCTCGGCCACGCGCTTGGCAGCCAAGTAGTTGCCGAGGGGGTGGAAAATGTGCGTGTTTGGCAGCAACTTACTGAACACGGCTGCGACCAGGCCCAAGGGTATCTTATTAGTATGCCGATGCCCATCGAGGAACTGGCTCGCTGGCAGTCGCGCGGGGAGCGGGTTGTCGAACCCGGCATCGCGGCCGCGGATGCGCATTCACGTTGCTTTGACCCGCCCCATCTTGCATGACCGCTCATCCGGGCCGGGGAGCGGCAAGAACGCCTGCGTGACGATTCAAGTCGGGATGATTGAATCGCGATGAGCATTACTCGCACAGGTGTGTCCGGGCGCTTCGCCATACATGGCCTGCAGGCCGACATCTTCAATGTCTTCCAGCAAGCGGATGAGCGATGTCGACGCAACTTTAAGAGCCTGGAGCTGAGCTGCTAGTTCGGCAAGCGTTGCCCCTGCGCGAATACTGTCGACGATGGCTTCGCCCGCCCGGTGCAGGTCGTGATGCGGTCCGTCAAGCGCCTCGTACATCGGCGTTTCGGCGAAGTAACGGCCATCCCCGTAATACCATCGGCCTAGTGAACACTTGGTGACACACAGTTCCGGATAGCCCTCCGTTTGACGTGCAGGTGAGTTCGATGGCAAATTTGCGCGCTGGATCGCATAGGTGACCATCTGGCGGCGCCACTGGACATGGTCGACGATCGCCATATACACGAGTCCAATGGGAAAACCTGTGCGATCGCCGGCGCGACGGCGCAGGGCTAAAAAATCGTCGAGTGGAAGCGGCGGACTCAGCAAATACCCCTGGATAACCCCGCACCCGGCATCGACCAGAAAATCGTACTGGGCCATGGCTTCCACGCCTTCCGCCACAACTTTCAAGCCGAGTTCATGCCCAAGTCTGATTGACGAGCGGACGATGGTCGCGTTCTTTTTAGAATCAAGCATGCGCCCCACAATGCCCTGGTCCAGCTTGATGGTGGTAAACGGCCACTGGCTAAGAGTATCCATGCTCGAATAGCCAATCCCATAGTCGTCCATGGCCAGGCCGATGCCGGCGTTGGTCAGCGCTTGTATTCGGTGGAGTACGCAGCACCCGGCTTCAAGCGCTTGCGTTTCGGTTATTTCGAGCTCGAGGGAAGCGGGTGGAAGCCGCTGGTGAGCGATGGCGTAAAGCACTGCTTCGGTGAGGGTGTCGTCTTCGAAATCCTGGGCTGTGACGTTAAAGGACACGCAAAGATCGGTACCCAAGCCTGTATCGGCCAGCTCATGCACGAGCGGCGGCAGGAGCTGCAGTGCCAGGTCTTTGATCAATCCGCTTCGTTCGGCGACCTGAATGAAGCTCGCCGGCGACTGCACGGTGCCGTCGGGGCGCCGCCAGCGCGCCAATGCCTCCGCCCCGACGATGCGATTGGTAATCAGTGAAGCCTTTGGCTGGTAGTACAGCATGAATTCTTTGTTGGCGATGCCCTGGGCAATGTCGCCCTCTGTAAAGGTCGTCATCACGGCTCTCCCGACGTCAGCGTGTTTACATTTATCCGCCTAGTTTTCAACTCCGTCAAGTCGTGCCGGGTAGGGGCCGGCCAGTGGTGACGCAAGGCACAAATGCAGCGTCGGACTCTCCCGCCGAAATTACTGCAGAGCGGGTGCCGTCCTGTGCGCAATGCTGAAGAAAAGCAAAAGCATAGCCCATTCACGCGCTCGCCCACCGTGACGGCACCGCGAAGCAGGCGCGCACCGCTGCCGCATGGATGGCGTGTTACGCCTAGCGGAACAATGAATTTCGCCATAGGCAGTTTCTTGCCGAGGTTTGAATTCCTAGAATGCTCCTTGTCAGCTCATGACGCGCTATATCACCCAACCCATCAAAGGAAACCATCATGAAAGCAGCAATTATCGTTCTGTCCGACCCAAAACATGGCGGCGAAGAAGCCCTCGGCCGTCTGTTCAATGCCTTGGCTGCAGCCTACGACTTCAAGCAGCGCGGCACTGAGGTGGCCATTTACTTCCAGGGCACTGGTACGCGCTGGGCCGGCGTTGTCGGCAACGCGGACCACCCGGTGCACGCGCTGTACAACGCCGTGGCAGACACCGTGGCTGGCGTGTCATGCGGCTGCGCGGACGTTTTCGGGTCGCGCGAGGACGCGGTCAAGAATGGATTCGACCTGATCACCGACAACAGCGTACCGGGCACCTCGGGACTGCCCAGCATTGCCCAGCTGTCGGAGCAAGGTTATACCATTTTCAGTTTCTGAAGCCGCGATCACCGTGCAGCCGCATCACCGGCTGCTTTCTGGTTCTTCTTCGAAAGGCAATATTGATGAAACAGTTTTTTGGCAAATTCCGCGGCGACGGCGCTGCCCTGCCAGCGCAACCAAGCGTGCGCAATGTCCTGCTCGCCTGGCTCGGCGGCGTATTAGCCATCGGTACGGTAGCGGGCCTGGCCGATGCACTTTCGACCGTGCTTGTGCTGGGATCGTTTGGCGCATCGTGCGTACTGATCTTTGGTTTCCCCGATTCGCCACTCTCGCAGCCACGCAACGTCGTCTTCGGGCACCTGATCAGTTCATTGACTGGCCTTTCTTTCCTCGCACTATTCGGCCCGAGTTGGTGGGCAGTGGCTCTGGCAGTCGGCACCGCAATTTCGCTGATGCTTCTGACTCGTACCGCACATGCACCGGCCGGTTCCAATCCAGTCATCATATTTTTTGCTCAGCCTGGCTGGGACTTCATCCTATTCCCAACCCTGAGCGGCGCACTGATCGTCGTACTCGTCGCCCTGGTGTACAACAACGCGACTCGCGCTGCCCGCTATCCCAAATACTGGTGACGCTTCAGTCCGAATGCCGACGACCACCTGCCTCCGGCATTGGGAACGCAGCCCCAGGCCGCGAAGATACCGCCACTCCAGGTCGCGTTACGGGTCCACGCGCGAAGCATGCGGTTCCGGGAATGGCAGGGCCTGGCGCCGTCCAATACATCCGCTCACCCCGGGGCGGGTTGAATGCTTTGGCCCACATTGGCTTGCTTCAGAAACGTGACGAATGCCCGCATTCCCGCCGACAGGTGCCGATGACTTGGATATAGCATCTGCAGCCCCGGCGACTCTGGCGACCATCCTTCAGCGCAGGAACAAGGTTCTTCTCCGCGATAAGATTTTTTACCTACCAGACGCTTACCCACACCGAATCTGCGCCCGATATGGCAGCGGCCACCATCAGATTGTTGTCGAGAGTCAGCTGACCGCGTGGATTGATGATGACCGTCTGGCCGGCCCGTTCAAATTCCCAAGGGTACAGAGAACCGCTGGGCAAACGACTACGGATGCACTGATGGCGATGCAAGTCATCCGGCACCGACGGCACACCATTCTTCGAAAGATACCCCGGTGAGCCGACGACGAGAACGCGGATGGGCGGGCTGAATGGCACCGCGATTATGTCGAGAGGAACGCTCTCTGGCGCCCGGATGCCGGCATCGAGTCCCCATCTCCCGCCGCTGAGATGGCGCTACCACTTTTTTGCAAGCGCCTCCGCGACGATCTCGGCCTTGAGGCGCTCCTCGGCATACATTTTCTTCAGGCGCCGATTTTCCTCCTCCAGCTCCTTCATGCGTGCCATCAGCGAGGCATCCATGCCGCCGAACTTGGCGCGCCACTTGTAGAACCTGGCGTTGCTGATGCCGTGCTCGCGGCACAGCTCCGGTACAGGGCTGCCGGCTTCGGCCTGCTTGAGGATGGCGATGATCTGGCTGTCGGTAAAGCGGGACGTCTTCATGTAGAGCTTCCTGTTCTTAAGTAGAAAATTCTACTTCTAAACGCGCTCATTTTTTTGCGGGGGGATTACCGGGCGTCTTACTACGAACTTTGCTTGCGCATCTTGTCCGACCTGCGTGAAGCCGAGGAACTGCTATCCCACACGCGACGCAGCCCACGCGGGCGCTTACGGGTGTCGGCCCCGACCGCGCTGGCAACCAATTTTCTGATTCCGGCGCTGCCGCAGTTTTTCAGGCGTTTTCCCGAAATCATGCTTGACCTCTCGTCCAGCGACCGCCCGGTGGATCTGATCGAGGACGGGTTCGACTGCGCCATCCGAGGGGGCGAACTGGCCGACTCATCGCTCACCGCAGGTCGCATCGCCACGGTGCATTTCGCCACCTGCGCGGCACCTGAATACCTGGCGCAATATGGAACGCCCCAGCATCCCTCCGACCTGGAACGGCACGTATGCGTGAACTTCATTTCGTCCAAGACCGGCAAGTATTACGAATGGGACTTCACCAAAGACGGCACGGTGCTGCGCGTTCCCATGACTGCGGCCATCGCGGTAAGCGATATGAATGCCTACACCGAAGCCGCATTGGCCGGGCTGGGTTGTGCGCAGCTGACTGACTTTTCCGCCAGGGCACATTTGAAGAGCGGACGCCTGGTCAGGGTGCTGCACGACTGGGTCATTCCCCCTGTGCCTGTGCATGTGGTGTACCCGCTCAATCGGCATCTGTCGGCCAAGGTGGGCGTGTTCACGGAGTGGTTGGCGGAAATCGGGGCAACAGGCGTGGCGGCGGATTAACGGGTTGACACAGCAGCCGCGGCAGCAGCCGGGCTGCCTGCGCGCTCTGGTCCCGCCTCTGCGGTGTATTGCGCTTACCGAAATTGTGAATTTCGCCGGGCGTGGTTTCTAGGGGCCGGCGAATTTTCTATAGTAGATCCGGTGTAGACAGCGACGGGCAATCCGGACCACGCTGATGGAGGAGAAGCACCATGGCCGGCATGCTTCACCAACTGCCAAACAACAAAGCACTGCGCAAGCGCAACTGCTGTCGCCGCGACCCTGGCTTCCGACGCCGACACCACCGGGGCCTGAGTGGCCGACGGCCAACTCGCTTTTGATATGGGCGCGCCTAAAATCCAGGCCGCGATCGCGCAGCCCGCTTCATCTGCAAGCGACGTTCTGGAGCTTTTCACCGATGGCTACCCGGTACATATTGATCTGGCTGAGAAGAACGTCGCGGGTGCCGCCACCGGCATGCGCTTTCTCTTGCCCTTGAAGGGACTGAATCTTCCCTTGATGCACCGGTTCGAACACAAGTTGGTGGTGGCGCTGCAGGGGCAATTGCAGATGCGCAGCGGAGCCCACGTTCTTGCTCGCCTCGAAGAGGGAACAGCGTTGGTTCTACCCCCAGGCGTTGCACATCGGATTGCACAGCAGGGGACACGGGAGAGCGTCGTCGGTGTCGTGCTATGGCCTGGCTTCGTGGAGCAGGCGTTTCGCACGATTGCAGCGCGTGTTTCCCTGATGGGGACGGACAAGGCCGCGATGATCGGCATATTCGCCGACCATGGTGTGGTGTGGGATGCTGGAGGAGGATCGCCACCTTCCACGGCCCTGAACCCGAAACCCCTGGCGCACGTAATCACCAGCTTGCCGAACCCTGTTCGGCAGGCCATGCTCGCTTACCTGGGGCACTGGTTCAACCGACCGCTTACCGATCAAGTTTTCAAGCGCTAGCGACGTGCAGCGATCCTGTGCCTGAAGCTTACGCGTGCGTGCCTTCTAGGCCGTCAGACCGGGAAAGCGCCCGGCAATCCAGTCTATGAACACCCTGAGACGGTTGCTCAAGTGGCGATTTGGTGGATACACGACATAAAACGGATAGGGAGCCGGCTGCCAATCTTCGAGTATCGGCACCAGCGCGCCAGACGCGATATGGGCCTTGGCGGTGTAGGCGAATGTCTGGATCACGCCAAGCCCGGCCAGACCCGCGGCGAGATGCGCATTGCCTTCATTGACGCCAATCGCACGGGTCCCGGATATCTCAACTTTGCGTCCCGCGTGGACGAAATGCATGGGTACGGCCCGATTCGTTCGCGACAATAGATAACTGACGATCAGGTGACCGGTTTCCAGTTCAAGGGGCTCGCGCGGCACACCATGCCGCTTCAGGTAATCAGGTGTCGCGCAGGTGACCCAACGGGCTGCGCCGATCTGGCGTCCGATCAAGGACATTTCAATCAAGGTACCACCACGAATAACGCAGTCAACGTTGTCTCCGACAAGATCGACGAGCCGGTCGCTCACTCCAAGGTCGATACGTATGTCTGGATACCGCTCGAGAAACTCCGGCAGGGCAGGAATAATGATCAAGTTTGCGAGCGACGACCCCATGTCGATGCGTAGCTGCCCCCGCGGGCGACCTTGGTCGGCACCGATGCTGCCATCGATATCCTCGAGCTCCTTGAGCATGCGGCCAGTCCTCTCGTAATAGGCCGCCCCTTCGGGAGTCACCGATACGCGCCGCGTCGTCCTTTGAAGGAGTTTTACGCCAAGATGCGCCTCGAGTCCCTGGACCAGCTTGGTAAGGGTAGCGTTCGGCATATTCATCGAGTCTGCGGCCTTGGTAAAGGTTCCTGCCTCAACAACGCGTGCAAACGCACGTATCGCCAGTAGTTGATCCATCGCGCTCCAATTATTCACATGCCGAAGAAAGCCTGGAAATTGTCCCATTTATTCGACGTGTCGCCTAGGGCTGCGTTTCCGCTGGCTCCCTTGGGATCGTTGCCGTACGGGGTGCGGTAGCAGGCCGTGAACGACAATAAGAACGGCAACACGCCTGGCTTCGTGCAGGAGTGCTCAGATCGTGCTCAGATTACGGCTTCGCCCTACTGAGGCGGTCGCCGCTTAGCGCATTGGCATTGGACTAGTGCACCGCGATGTCGACAGCGCCCACCAAGCCTGCCTCTGGCAGGGGTGCGCGAGCTTCAGGGCGGGGGGAGGGACCTTCGTGCCAAGCCTGGCAGCCAAAGCACGAGTCCCGCAAGACCGAACGCCAGTTGGCCGAGCGCCAAGTAGAACATCGAGTGCTGGAGCGCGGGCGCCGCGACCGCGGTAACGATTGCGGTAAGCATTACCATCGAGAAGCTCTGCATTGAGGCGACCACCCCCCGCACGTCGGGAAACAGGTCGAGCACCGTCAGCGTGAGTCCTGGAGCGGCGAGCGACATCCCGGATGCATAGAAGAAGATCGGCGCGACCGACCAGGGCAGGGCGGGAGGAAGGACAGCGTGATACAGCAAGTTGGCGCCTGCACCGGCCAGCATCACGGCAAAGCCGATACCGATCTGTCGCTGCAAGCCGAACTTGCCAGCGAGCCGGTCAGCTGCCAGGGAACCCAGGAAAATCCCGCCAACCATCGGCACGAAGTGCCAGCCAAACTGGTTCGCCGACAATCCCAGGTGTTCGCCCAAGACAAGCGGCGCCGCCGCGACGGTCAGAAACAGACCTGCAAAGTTGACGGCGATAGCGCCGGCCCCGCGCTGGAAGCCCACGGATAGAAATACCTTGGCATAGTTACGAAACAGCTTAGCCGGCGCGAGTGATTGGCGTTCTCCCGGGGCCAGTGTCTCGGGCAGGTAGCGCATACAGAACCACAACAAGGTCACCGTATAGAGAGCCAGCGCGTAGAAGATTGCCCTCCATTCGAACGCAGTGACAACCCAACCGCCAAGGATGGGTGCGAAGGCTGGAGAGATCGCGAATATCATGCTGACCATCGAAAGCATGCGGGCCGCCGGTGCACCTTCGTACAGGTCGCGAATGATGGCGCGCCCGATCACCGTTCCTGCACCCGCCGCGACGCCTTGCAGCATGCGAAAGACGGACAGAGCCCCGATATCCGGCGCCAGTGCGCAGCCGAGTGAGGCGACCCCGAACAGCACCAGCGAAACAATGACCACCTTGCGCCGGCCGAACGTGTCCGATAGCGCACCATGCCACAGGCTCAGGACTGCATATGAGAACAGGTAGGCTGTCAGCGTGTACTGCACCTGTGCCGGGCCGACCTGCATGGAGTGTGCAATGCTAGAAAAGGCCGGCAGATAGAAATCAACCGATAGTGGCCCAAGCAGGGCCAGTCCTCCCAGAAGCAGCAAGATGGTGCGCCGGCTCGCCTGACTGGCGATCGGCCCTGGTGTTGTCTCTGGTTGACCGGGCATGGCGCGACCCCTATGCCAGCAGCACGGCCATGCCAAGCCGAGGATCGGCCGCCATGAAGCCGGCGCCTTGCTTTTCAGGTGTCGACCCGGTCCGGTGCGTGATCATTTTTTGCAGCAGCCAGGCGGGTGCGGTGGTGAAAATTCCGCTGGGTGTGTGCCAGGTAAAAAGAGAACTCATAGCCGGATCTGTTTTTGGTATACACCATCCGTGTCCGGGCTAGCGGCCCTTCGGATGGACCACGTGCTGGAAGCACGACGATTTACGCAAGGGCCAGCCTGGCGAGCCTCCGCGACTCGCCAGGCGCGATGCCGGCCCAGCCGGACAATGCAACGATGTACGCAGACCCGGGCTTGCGCCCGCCTGCATTGATGGCCCTAAACCTGGGCCGTTCCGCCGTCGACGAACAGCTCGATACCGTTAATGAAGCTGCTGCTATCTGAAGCGAGGAAGGTTGCCGCTTTGGCAAGCTCACTTGGCTTGCCGAGGCGTCCCATCGGCACCTGCGCTGCAAGCTGCGCGAGCAGCCCTTCCTGATGTTCAGGCGGGGCCAGGCCCGCGAGACCTGGGGTATGGATCATCCCCGGGCTGATGACGTTGACGCGGATGTTGCGTGGTTTTAGGTCGAGCAGCCAGCTGCGCGCGAAATTGCGTACGGCTGCCTTGCTCGCACTGTAGACGCTGAAGTTTTCGGTGCCCATAACCGAAGTCGTTGAAGAGGTGAGGATGATCGACGAGCCATCTTTCAGCAGCGGCAGGGCTTTCTGTACCGTGAACAGCAGGCCTTTGACGTTTGCATTAAAAATGCTGTCGAAGTGTTCTTCGGTAACGCTTGCCAGAGGCATCATGCCGCCGCCGCCAGCGTTCGCAAACAGGATGTCGAGGTGACCGGCCTGGTCCTTGATTACGGAGTAGATGCGGTCCAGTTCATCCATGCTCGCCACATCGCCGCGGATGCCGACAGCATTGCCGCCGATTTCCGCTACAGCTGCGTCGAGCTCCGCCTGCCGGCGCCCGGTGATAAAGACAGTCGCGCCCTCCGCAGTAAAGTCCTTAGCCGACGCCAGTCCAATGCCCGTGGTCCCGCCAGTGATCAGGGCTACTTTGCCTTCGAGTTGAATATTCATCGTCTCATCCCTTGTGAACCGGAGCTGGATCGCCCTGGTAGTGCTACTGTTGAACTCACTGTACCCCCGTGGAATTGCACGATAAAGGGGCGAAACGCGAAGGTTCAATTTCTTGCTGTGAATAATCAAGATCATTGTTTTCCGTCGTGGCCTGCAAGCGCCAACGTAGACAGCGGTGCTCGCCAGCGCGACGAGTTCGCCAGTCAACAAGGATCCCGCACCGCCATTGAGTCAAACCACGGGCTTCAGCGAAGGGACGGGGTGTCGTGCGAGCAACTGCGAAAGCCGTCCGAGTCCTAATGCGAGACGACTACGGTCGGCTATGCTGCCGAGCGAGATGCGGACGGCGTTGGGCAGAGGGGAGACGGTACTGAAACTGTCGGCAGGTGTCACCGCCCGGCCCTCCGCAATGGCTGCATGAGCAAGTTCGGCGGGGGACCAATAAGTGGGCAGCGACAGCCAGATATGCAGCCTCCTGCCGTCGATATGCCGCCTGCCGACTAATATGTCCGTTGCCAGACCATGGCGTGCCTGCGCCTCCTTTCGAACCCCATCGAGGAGCTTGGCTGCCGAGCCATCAATAGGCGTGGTGGGGTGCAAAGTGTGTTACCGGCGGCGGGCCCGCATCCAGGAACAGCCAATACGGATCGTCCTCGATGATCCGGATGCCCGGCCTTGCCGCGACGGCCGCGATGTCTCTGCGGCGCGCCGCCGGCATGGTGACTCCGATCGGGTTCTGCACGGTTGGGTTCAGTTAGATCAGACGAGCGCCACTCGCCTGTGCGGTCCGCTCGAGTGCGTCGGGAAGCATTCCTTGTTGGTCCGTTTCCACCGCCACTAGGGCCTCCCCGAACTGTGCAGCCGAGGCGCGTAATCCTAAGTACACCATCGGTTCGGCTAGAACGGCGTCGCCCGGAAACGACAAGGCCAGCAACAATGCGGCGAGCGCTGCCTGTGCTCCCGGGCATACCATGAGGCTTGCCGGATCGACCCGTCCGAGCATCGGCTCGATCCAGCGGAAGCCGGCCGATCGATCCGCCCCACTTCTACCGCCCAGGTGATAAGACATCAGGAGCTCGTTGTCCGCGCGCAGGAGGACCTGTGACAAGCCCTGCTTGAGCAGGTCGTCGAAGGCGGCGCCGGCTGGGAGGGTGGGATATTCATGCTCAAGTCGAGAACGGGCACCAGTTCGATCTTGGGAGCTGCGACCTAGGTACCGCGGGCCCGCGTCCTTCCAGCAAATGGCGGCGCCGCGCTTCGTCATAGGCACGGATAACGGTCGTTAAGTCTACATCGAGCCGTGCAGCGACCTGACGCTGCGTAGGCAGGCGGCCGCTGGATTCAGTGATTCATCCGCAAGCGCGGCCTGCAGGGCATCCGCAATCTGCAGAAAACGCGGTCCCCCATGCACCGACAACCGCGGCAACCAGATTGGCAAATCATGATTATCTTGCATGGATTTCAACTGGGACATTTTGTCTCGATGTATGGAAATTGCTTTTAAGTAGAATGCGTCAGAACGTAAAGCAAGACTAAACTTGCATAGCATTCCGCTGCAATTTCCGATGCTTTCAACAAAAAATGAAGCGGCGGAAGCAGCGTTTTGAGGCAGTACTCTGCTCAATGAATAGTGTCAAGTAATCGCCTGGAAATCCGCAAAATGATCGATTGGTTCCCTATAGTCGCTGGTACGTTCAAGGTTGTCGCGTTAGGAATCGGCATGTTCTTCGCCATCAAGTGGCATTACGATCAAGGCAGAAAATCAAGGCGAAGAGCAGGAGAAGCGCGCGGTGCTCATCGCGGCTGGCAAGGTGGACGCAGTCTTCGTGCCTACGCTGCTGGGCCTGGTGCTCGTCACCTTCGTCCTTGCAAGGAAGCTCGGTTTGGACTTGACCTTACCATGATGGCAAATTACCGCTGGATTCGAGTGGCGCCCCGATAGGCAAGGAGCATTAAAGTGAAGAATAAACGGTCTTTTCCCGCAACTCTGAAAGCGATTGGCTGGGGCTTCGTCGGCCTGCGGCGCAAGAAGGACTTCGACGTCGATGCCGAAGGGGCGTTCAATCCCTTGTACGTCTTGCTCGCAGCCTTCATCGGACTCGCAATCTTTATCGGCATCCTGATGTTCGCCGTGCAGATTGCGATCTCATGAGCCACGCGGAGGCTCGGACCTTGTCCGGATCACTATGCTGAACCAAGTCGACGATACGCTGGCCGCTTGGCTGGACTCACAAGCGGATGCACTCGACAGCGACCATACCCAAGCGGACCAGTTACTCGCGACGCTCGCGGCAAGCGGGGTGTTCGGGGCTGCGGTCCCCGTCGCGCAGGGTGGAGCAGGCGGCGCGGCCAGCACTGCCGTTGCGCTTGCAGCGGCGCTCGCCGAACATTCGCTGGCAGCCGGATTCGTGTTCTGGGCCCAGCGCGCAACGATCGAATGCCTGCTGCGCAGCCCGAACCATGACCTAGTCCGGAAGCTGTTGCCGTCGCTGTTGAATGGGGCCACAGCCGGCGCCCCGGGGTTGTCGAATGCGATTCGCTCATTGAGCGGGCTCGACCAGCTTCATGCGCAGTGCACGTCGACTGCCGAAGGCAGCGTTCTGAACGGGACCGTTCCATGGGCAACGAACCTTTGCAGGGGTGGGTTCGTGGCGGCAATCGCCGCCATTAATCCCGCCAGCGGGAGCCCGGCGATCTTCGCCGTACCAAACGATGCCGCAGGCGTGTGGCGGGGAGACGACCAGGACTTGCTGGGATTGCGCGCAACCAATACCGCATCGTTGCGCTTCGAGAATGTCCCGTTGACGGAGCATTGGCTGTTACATCCGCACGCGAAAGTCTTTTTACCCGCATTGCGCCCGATGATGCTGGCAATCCAGTGCGGACTCGGGCTCGGTCTTGCGCGGGCCAGCCTGGTGGCCGCACGTCGGCACACCCCCGGCCAGTCGGTTCTCGCTTTCGAAATTGGTGCGCTCGAGGATACTGCGGAAGAATTCTGGCGCACCCTGTCAGTGGCGCTGGACGGGGGCTGGCTAGAGGCGAATCCTACGGCGCTGTTCGACCTGCGCCTCAACATGGTCGGGCTTGCGACATCGGCGGTGCAGCTTGAGCTCCAGGCGCTGGGCGCCCGGGCCTACGACCGCAGCGCGGGCAGTGGTTTCGCGCGTCGCATGCGTGAGGCCGCCTTCCTGCCGATCCTCACCCCCAGCCTCGTGCAGTTGAAGACCGAGCTGGCCAAGTTGGGGCCGGCCTCAGTTTCGCCTTCGCCTGACAACTTGCCTATCTAATCACCTACATGTTATCGAGGAGTTTTCGAAATGACGAGTTTGTTGTCACGCCGTACCTTCCTTCGGGCCAGCGCTGCTCTGGGCTTGCTGGGCCTTGCTGGATGTACAAAGGACGGAATGGTGCGGTTTCACGGAACCAACGTCACCGGCGCCACATATGGGCGCGATTTTCGGCTGACCGACCCGGACGGGAGAAAGCGAACACTGGCGGCTTTCAAAGGCCAGGCAATCCTGCTGTTCTTCGGCTACACCCAATGCCCCGACGTGTGCCCGACCGCGCTGGCCCGCGCGGTCGACATCAAACGCTTGCTCGGTGAGGACGGGGGGCAACTCCAGGTCCTGTTCGTCACTGTCGATCCGGAGCGCGATACGCCCGAGGTCCTGAAAGCCTATACAGCAGCCTTCGATCCCAGCTTCCTGGCCTTGTATAGCGACCTTGCCGGCCTGGCGCAGATGGCCCAGGAGTTCAATCTCATCTACAAGAAAGTCCCTACAGGTGCGTCCTACAGCATGGACCACACTTCGGTGAGCTATGTGTACGACCCGCGGGGCAAGCTACGGCTCAAGTTTCTTCACTCACAGAGCGCGGACGCGTGCGCAGCAGACCTGCGTAATATTTTGCGCTCTGCCTGAAGGCATAACAGAGGAAAATCACCATGAAATACATAGTTTGCCTGGCACTCGCCGCCGTCTTGCTCCTGGCTGGGAGTGCGCAAGGCCAGACCACTGTCGCGAATGCATGGGTGCGCGCAACCGTGCCGCATCAGAAGGCAACGGGTGCCTTCATGCAGCTGCAGTCCGCAAATGGCAGCGCACTGATCCAGGTGGAGTCGCCCGTGACGCCCGATGTCGAGATCCACGAGATGACAATGCAGGACGACATCATGCGGATGCGACAAGTGCCGGCTATCCGCCTGCCAGCCGGGAGGACGGTTGAGCTCAAGCCGGGCAGCTACCACGTGATGCTTCTTAACTTGCGCCAGCAGATAAGGGTAGGACACAGCGTACCGCTGAAATTGGTGTTTGAGGGCCCTGATCAGCGCAGGGAAACGGTCGAGATCCGGGCGCCAGTCCGTGCCTTGAATTCGGAGGCGATACCAGCCGCCTCGGGCGGACTGCCGAAGTAAGCTTCTGCGTCCCGATTCCGGCACTGGGGGGGTACAGGGACCGGAGGTTAGAACTCAGGCGGAATCGCGCTGTTCCCGCCCTCACGGCTCCAGCTGTCGTGGGGTGCGGTGTTAGTGGCCAGCATCGTGCTTTGCACGTCGCCATTCTCGTTGGCGCAGAACGCGCGCGGTCCCGGATACGACCGCACAGCGCGCCCTGGCGTGCGCCGCCTGCCACGGCAAAGAGGGCAGGGCAACGCGCGACGGCTACTTTCCAAGGATCGCAGGGAAGCCGGCGGGATACCTGTACAACCAGCTGCTCAACTTTCGCGATGGCCGCCGGCAGCATCCCGCCATGTCTCACATGGTGTCCAACCTGTCCGAGGCCTATCTCATGGAACTGGCGACTTACTTTGCTGCGGTGCGCCTTCCGTATCCGCGCCGCAAAGCACCGCGCAGGGAGCGCGCCCGGCCCTGGGGCGGGCGCTCGTCTTCGACGGAGACCGTGCCCGGCAACTTCCAGCCTGCGCTTTATGCCACGGCGAAAGGCTGACCGGCATGTTGCCCGCGATTTCCAGCCTGGTCGGGCTGCCGCACGACTACATGAATGCCCAGTTCGGTTCCTGGAAAGCCGGTACGCGCCGGGCCGCACAACCTGACTGCATGGGTGACATCAGCCGCCGTCTCACGCCAGCTGACATCGAGGCCGTCACATCGTGGCTTGCCGCACAGCCACCGCCACAGGATATGACGGCGGTTCCCGCCGGCGCCGTCAAACTGCCGGTGCCGTGCGGGAGTGCCCCACATTGAAAGCAACTTTCTACGTCAAGCGCGCGGGCGCCGGGGTGCTACTCCTGGCGCTGCTGGTTTCCCTGATCCCCGTGTTGGTTGAATTCGTTGTCGAGCCCGGCCGTAACCAGCCGTCCGTGCCGATAGCGGATGCGGATGCCGCCGCCATCGCGGTAGACAGCCTTCCGGGTGCGAAGCCAGCAAGCTTCAAGCACCATCAAAAAACTGGCCAAACCGACGGTGATAGCTGGGAAGACGATGTGGAAGGTGAAGGTGAAGCCGAACTGGATGCGCGCTAGTTCTAGAGGGGTAACGCCAAACATGGTAGTCCTCAGATGACTCCCGCGAGAGGCGGAATGACTATGCAAGCGTCGGCGAGAAACGGTGGGGAAAACAGACGCAGCTCTAAGGGAAAACCCCGTATCACGGGCCGCTGTTGTGAAGGCCAGAAGCCCTACCGAAGAGACTGATCTTGTAAGAAGTGACCTGACCAAGGAGTATGGATAACACGACAATCCGTCTTCTTCACTCGAGCACAATCGTACTGCTACGGCAGCCCGTAGATATTTGACATTATGGAAATATTGTCTGCTGCACTGTTTAGGCGAGGATTGGCCCGCGCCAGCGTGGCTGCGGCGAGGTAGGCGCTTAAAGGCCGCCCCATCTAACATGCGTGCGGATCTCACATCGTTCGAGACGTCGATCGAGGCATTCAGGTATGAATTGTCACCAGGAATCGATGATGGCGGCACTGCGCGCGAGCGGCCGCGTAATTTGCTGGCTTTGACGCGCAGCATGGTCGAACTGGCGTCCAGCACAATGCAACTGGAGCTGCAGGCACATGGCAGGGCCGATTCTGCGCTCGAATAACAGCAGCTTCGGCCCGCGCATGCGTGAGTCAGCATTTCCTGCGGTAGCGATGCAAACTATACTGCAACTCAAGCGACCTGGCGGCTGTACCGTCATAAAGCGAGCGCACTCCATTCAGCGTTATTTATAGCGCGCTATACCGCGGCAGCCGCGCCCATGGACGTGCTCCGTAGCGCGCGCTCGATCTGTCTGAGCGCATGCTGCATATTGTTCCTGCTCGCCGCGCGGCCCACGCCCAGCCGCACCGCTTCAGACGCGTGCTACGGTTGCGACGTGCTCAGGCGCCGCCTTCGAATCGACTGGCTTGTATACGTCGAGCGAGTGGGTTATGCCCCAGCCCAGCAAGGCGAGCATGACGACGACAACGATTGGAGTGACCCATGCCACAGCCTCCTGCTTGATCGAGTGCGAACGCGCTGAAGAGTACTCGGCGGTCGTGCTGGAGGCATGGTGGCGCGAGACGAAATATATGTTCAGGGCGATGATCGGGATTGCCAGGAGCAGCGTTACGGCGGACACGAAGAAGATTACAGTCTTTTCCTGAACACTAATATCTCCTACCGAATTCATCAGTTGTATGGCGTAACCGCCCAGCATGGCTAACATAGCATATGCGCAGACACGCTTAACCGATTTCATGTGGTTGAGTGTACTTGCCCGTTCCGCATGAGCAGGAACGCGTGTCATGCCCTGCAAAGTGTTTATGTTTTTCATTAGGTCTACCTAGGATAACCATGGCGAACCTGTCGAGTTTCGCCACATACTTACATATGAGGAGGGAGAAAACATTTCCGGAGTCGTAGACCACTGGTTCTTCCACGCCTCCTGCGGCATACTACCTCGAAACAATTTCCATACATTGGGGCAAAATGTCCCAGTTGAAAACCATGCAAGATTATTCCGTACCATCATGGCCGCCGCAGCTACGACCGGGCGCCGGTCCGCGTTTTCTCCAAATAGCAGATGCATTGCAGCAGGCTGTGTCCGATGGTTTGCTCAAGCCGGGCAATCGTCTTCCTCCTCAGCGCGCGTTGGCTGCGCAGCTGAATGTGGACCTAACGACGATCACCCGGGGATACGATGAAGCCCGGCGCAGGAATCTGCTGGAAGGGCGTGGCGCTCGCGGTACCTATGTTGCAGCGCCGAAGGTAGAGCTGACGTCGGCCCTTGACCTGAGCATGAACACACCGCCCCCGCCGGATGGCGTCGATTTCGACGATCTACTGAAACAAGGTCTCGCCCAAGTGCTGATGCGGGCGGATAACGAACTGCTGATGACTTACCATCTAGGAGGAGGCAGCGCCTCCGACCGCCAAGCCGGGACCAAGTGGATTGGGCCGATGCTTGGAAGTATGCATCCGGACCAGGTAGTCGTCTGTCCTGGCGCACAAGCAGGGATTGCAGCACTGATCCTGGTGCTGACCGAGCCCGGCGATGCCGTTCTTGTGGAACCGACGAGTTATCCCGGGCTGCGTGCAGCCGCGACCCAGTTCGGGCGCCGTGTCATTCCGGTCGGAACGGACAAGCATGGAATGCTACCTCAGGCTCTTGAACAGGCTTGCCAGCAGCATAACTCCAAGCTTGTCTACCTCAACCCGACACTACAGAATCCGACAACAGTCACGATGCCAGAAAAGCGGCGTCAGGAATTGGCCGCCACGGCAAAACGCTGCAACGCACGGATCATCGAGGACGACCCTTACTGGCTGCTCGCCGAGTCGCCACCTCCGCCCATTGCCACCTACGCGCCGGAACACGTGTACTACATTTCTACCTTGTCGAAATGCCTTACGCCGGGGTTGCGCATTGCTTTCGTGCTCGTGCGTGACCGGGTCGAACGTGAGCGCTTCCTAGTGGCCCTGCGGTCTTTCGCATTGATGGTTGCCCCCCTGACCGCTGCGCTGGCTACCCAGTGGATCCTCGACGGCTCGGCAAACACGTTGATGCTGGGCGTGCGAGACGAGGCACGCGCGCGTCACAAGATGGCTCGCGACGTTCTGGCAGGACGATATGCCGGATCTGGCGATGGGCTGCATATATGGGTCGAGCTGCCGACATACTGGCGGTCGTACCAGCTCGCACAAGCCGCAGAGAGGGTGGGGCTAGCGGTCGCACCGGCGGAAGCATTTGCAACCGACGGCGAATCTGCGAACGCGATTCGGATCTCGCTGGGCAGCATTAGGGACCGTGCACGCTTACGGGCGGGCCTGCAGCGTCTATCCGAGTTGCTGGCCCGGCGGCCTGACGCATATAACGGTGCTGTTGTGTGAAACGCACCTGAGTCTCTGGCGGAGGCGAGCGCTCGCCCGCTATCCGCGCTTCGTCCGCTACTGCCGCCTGCAGGGCATCCACAACCTGAAGGAAACTCGGCCCATAGTGCTCTGCCAACTGCGGCAACCAGATTGTCAAATCATCATCTTGAGTGGATTTTGACTGGGACATTTTGTCCCAATGTATGGAAATTGCTTTTAAGTAGAATGCCTTAGAACGTGCAGCGCGGCAATCGTTGCATGGCCCGCTGACGTTTCCGATTGTTTGAACAAGAATGGAGCCGCTAAAGCAGCGTTTTGTGGTGTCGCTCCTTACGATCGACAGTGTTGAGTAATAACCTGGAATACCCCAAATGACGGAATGGTTCCCTACAGTCTTTTATACCTTTAAGTTTCTCGTGTTAGGCGTGGGCATGTTCTTCGCTATAAAGTGGCATTACGATCAGGGAAAGAAGGAGAAGGGCGGGGGGAAAGAGAGGTACGCGGTGCTACTCACGGCCGGCAAGGTGAGCGCAGTCTTCGTGCTGTCGCTCGCTGTCCTGGGGCTCGCCACCTTCGCCCTTGCCAGGAAGTTAGGTTTGGACTTGACCTTCCCATGATGGCAAAGAATAGTCGGCCGAGATCCAGTGATGCAATAACAGGAAGTTTGCCATGGCACAGAAACGTTTATTTCTTGAGCCCCTCGCCGCAATCGCCTGGTCCTTCGTCGGCCTGCGCCGGAAGAAGGATTTCGACGTCGATGCGGAAGGCACATCAATCCGCTTTATGTCTTCATCGCCTCAGCGCTGGCAGTGGCCGTTTTCATCGGCGCCTTGATGCTGGCCGTGCGGTTCGCTGTAGCGCGATGCCACCGGTACGACACGAATAACATGAATAGCCTGTTGAGCAAACGCCTTGCTGCCTTGCTGGACGACCACGCCGGTGTCGTGGGCAAAGACGCGAGGACTTTCCTGCCAATGCTACGGCGGCTTTCCTCGCCTTCAAGTGTGGCTGGGGCTTAGGGCTTGCACGGGCAAGCCTGCGCTTTGCCCGCCGCGCCGGCGGTGCGGCGCCGTCGATTCTGTTGCCCGAGATTGAACAACTGGAACGCACGCTTCACACGTATTGGCTCGGGCTGTCCGACGGTGCCGATCGCGGCCGCCTGCAGCGCGACCCGGCGAACCTGCCCGGACTGCGGCTCCAGATGGTGGAGCTTGCCACAGCGGCCGTGCAGCTGGAACAGGGCGTATTCACCACTGCAAGGCGCCGCCGTCGCACGCCGCTGGGTGTGAATCAGCAAATGAGCGTGACCGCGAGAGGGCAGAGCTACAGTCAGTGCGGGAGCAGCTAGACGCAGCTATACGTCAAGCAGCTACGCACAGTGCACGAGCAAACCATCTGCGGGACGAGCTGGAGAAGAGTCGAGCCAAAGCTGGTACTCGTCAAGAGCCATCCGCACGGCGTAGTGTAGGAAGCAAACGGCGTGACAAAGGAGTCATCGGAAGCGACGGGTAAATAGGTCAACTTTCCCGCCTTTTCTGGACTTTTAGATAAAATGGTCGATGCCTCAATGCCCGTGATCGAACAGAGAAATCGCTTGATTTAGAGCTGATGACGCAGGCCGAGAAAGGTGAAAAATCGACGATTCATCACGTTACTTTGTGCTTCTTTCTTTAAATCGAGATTATTTCCTGTAATGTCGAGTTAGTTTTTATCCGGCATACCGGGATCACTCTTCGAAACCTGCCTGTACATAGCAAAAGCGTCACAAGCCGCGCAACGGGCATTGAGTGCACGCGCAACCCCATCGGCTAATCCGACAACACAAAGGTCAGATGCGTACTTGACTACCATCGGCGCCGGTTCTAGTAATCCAAATCCATTGGCCGTCCGTAGGACTCTTACGAAGTAACGACGCAAAGCTCGACCTGTAAGCCCTCTAGTTACCGCTAGCTCTCGTGCGTCATTCGTCCTGGATTCCTGAAAGCATGTCGGTCCATGCCGTCGATGTGCGATCGAAGGTTAGCCGCAGCGCCTATTGCCGTTTCCTGTAGCGGAAGGAATATGCTGCCGCATCCTGAGAGGGTCTTGTTTCGTTTAAAACCTACGATGTAGCAAGCCTGGCCGCTACCGTACAGCTTTCAGAATCCCGTTGTTGCTGGCGAAGATGCGCCGGCCGGCGCCGACAGAATAATGTGGGTGCTCCGTCGAGGACAAAAAGATGTGAGTGTGTGGTCCGTCTACAGCCTCGGGTGCGCAGAGTGGCGCGACAGAATTCTGTGAATATGTCGGAAAATGGATCACTGGGAGCCAAAACCCGGGCGCGGGAAGCGACAGAATAGTGTGAATATTCGGGAGACGCCCTTGGAACCATGACAGAATAGTGTGAGTAAGTCGCGTTCGTTGCCAATTGTGCAAGAACTCACAGCATTCTGTCGCTATGGACGGGTATATTCTGTCGGTCGACTGCACTGATGGTCTTCCAAGCACGGCGGGGGCCGGTCACTCGACAGAATCACTTCGTATTTAACATAATATAGATTATGCGTACTTCAGCCTTTCTTGAATCGGCATCGAAAATCCTGTTTGTACGAGCGCTCATACCTAAAACTTGGGTCTTGGTGAACCTAAACACGGGCCCATTGCCCAAATAGGCCATTTCCAAGGGCGTGTCACCTTAGTTAGGTACAGGACCCCAAGCATGTTTGCTAAGTCCCACCATCTAGGTAACTGCGCTTTCTGTGACTTTAAGCTTTGAAGCGCTCCGCGATGACGCCGTTCTCCGCGTCCAGCTTGGCCTTGTAGCGATAGCAGGTTTGACTGATGTGCAATGCCTGGCATGCCAGTCCAATCGTGGCTGATCGCTGCGCTACGGCCCATTGCGCCATCTCCCGCCGCTGAGATGGCGCTACCACTTTTTTGCAAACGCCTCCGCGACGATCTCGGCCTTGAGGCGCTCCTCGGCATGCATTTTCTTCAGGCGCCGGTTTTCCTCCTCCAGCTCCTTCATGCGTGCCATCAGCGAGGCATCCATGCCGCCGTACTTGGCGCGCCACTTGTAGAACGTGGCATTGCTGATGCCGTGCTCGCGGTACAGCTCCGGTACAGGGCTGCCGGCTTCGGCCTGCTTGAGGATGGCGATGATCTGGTTGTCGGTAAAGCGGGACGTCTTCATGTAGAGCTTCCTGTTCTTAAGTAAAAAATTCTACTTCTAAACGCGCTCTTTTTGCGGGGGGATTACCTTCGCATTTCGCGATTAACATGCATTGCCGATGGAAGCAGTCGCGGTAACGGAATATAACTAGGTTTTGCACTGCCTAGCCGCAAAACATACCGGCAATATAGCGACATACCCTTGACTAAAGCGTCGTACGTCCTAGGATAAATGAGGGGCTCGAGATGCTCGGTTTAGCATGTTGTTGATCCGGCTTGCCGCTGGCAGTTCGGAGCGATTGCGGTTCCTGCAGGAGAGCAGCATGAATATCTTGATGGTATTAACCTCTCACGATCAACTCGGCACTACCGGCCAGAAGACCGGCTTCTGGCTCGAAGAGCTAGCTGCGCCCTACTTCGCGTTCAAGGATGCGGGCCATAGGATTACACTCGCATCGCCCAAGGGCGGACGGCCGCCGCTCGATCCCAAAAGCAACGAACCCGCATTCCAGACCCAGATGACGAAGCGGTTCGAAACGGATGCCGAAGCCATGGCGCAGCTGGCCAATACCGTGCGCTTGGATAGCGTCAGGCAAGATGACTTCGATACCGTGTTCTACCCGGGCGGACACGGACCGATGTGGGACCTCGCCGAAGACCGCAACTCGATCCGGCTGATCGAGTCGTTTGTGGCTGCCGGCAAGCCGGTGGCCTTGGTCTGCCACGCACCGGGTGCACTTTGCCACGTGCACGGCCCCGACGGCAAGCCGCTGGTCGAGGGCAAGAAAGTAACCGGCTTTACCAACGGCGAGGAAGAAGCGGTCGGCCTGACCGGCGTCGTGCCATTCCTGGTGGAGGACGAACTGAAGCGCCTGGGTGGGCGGTATCTGAAGGGGCCAGACTGGTCGTCCTTTGTAAGCCGGGATGGCTTGCTGATCACCGGCCAGAACCCTGCCTCGTCCGCGGCGGCCGCGGAACTTCTGTTGCAGGCACTGGATTAGCGGGCATAAACCGGTGCTGTAAAGGCAAGTCCACGGGCCGGCTGACACCTGCCCGCGCCGGGTTCACCAAACGACGAGGGAGGAACATATGAAATTCGCAATCGGAATCGCTACGTTGCTGGCAGCAGGATTCACGCTCCATGCAGCCGCCAGTGCCAGCGACGAACAAGCAGGCAGCCGCGCCGTCCAAGCCGCACCGGCGCCTACGGCCAGTGCCAAAGACCAGTTCAAGATCAATCGCGTCACGCCGTCCTACTGGCGTGTGGTCATCGAGCATCCGCCGTTCAATATCTTCGGCCCGGAATCGATGCCGATGCTGAATAACGTCATCACGCAGATCGAGAGGGATCCGCAGTTGAAGGTCGTTGTGTTCGAAAGCGCCGTGCCCGGTTTCTTCCTGACCCACTACGATTTCGTACCGCCCCTCGAGCTCACTACCAGCATGCCGAATGGCCCGACCGGCCTGCCGCCGCTGCCTGACATGCTGGTGCGCCTGAGCAAGTCTCCAGTGGTGTCAATCGTCAAGATCCGCGGCCGCGCGACCGGGGTCGGCAGCGAACTGGCGCTGGCTGCCGACATGCGCTTCGCTAGCCGCGAAAAAGCGGTCCTGTCGCAGTTCGAGATCGGTGCCGGCTTCGTACCGGGCGGTGGCCCGATGGCGCGACTGCCGCGTTTGATGGGACGCGGGCGGGCGCTCGAGATTCTGTTGAGCGGCAAGGATATCAATGGCGAACTGGCCGAGCGCTACGGCTATGTCAACCGCTCGCTACCGGATGTCGAGCTCGACAGGTTCGTGGACGACCTGGCACGCCGGATCGCGAGCTACGATAAACAGTCGCTGGGCGAGATCAAGAACCTGGTGAATGTCGCCAGCCTCCCGCCGGACAAGGACGTTGGCGCCGAATGGCCCGCCTTCATCAGCTCGGTGCAGCGCCCGGCCGCCCAGCGCAACATCAAGCGGCTAATGGAACTCGGGCTGCAGAAGAATCCCGATGTCGAGACCCACCTCGACAAATATACGGGCCAAGTCAACCAGCCGGCCAAGTAGACCTCCCCCAAACGGAAACGTCGTGCTAAGCCCAAGGTGCGTTCCAGTTCACGAACTGCGCACCGAGGTGGGCCCGGCCAGGTAGAAGCCATGAGCGAATTCGCATCCCTGCGCTTCCAAGCTGCTCCATGCGGACTGGTCACCGCCCATGCCACCGGCTTTTCCTGTACGGCCGGCGCGGGCACCGAAACCGGCAAACGACCTACTGGAGAAACACCGTGGACCAGCCCTACGTCCCCATCGACTGCGACGAGCATGACGTCCTCCTCGCGCTTGCCTCACTGCGCCGCCCGATGCGCTGCACCATCCGGCGCCCGAACGGACAGGTGGCCGAACTGACAGGGATCATCGAAGACGTCTATTCCAGCGCCCGCGCCGAATACATGCGTGTCAGCGATGGCAGCGTGGTCCGGCTCGACCACATCCTCAGCCTGAACGGCCGACCGAGGGGTGCGGCCTGAGCCAGCGGCTCCTGGCCGCGACAAGCGCAAGGGCGGCGCCCTGGTGCTGGACGAGGCGAAACTGAGAGCGGCCAGGACCGGTCATCCGGACAAGCCCGGTTTACCCTCCGGCAAGCGGGGAGGATTCTCCGAGCGCTGCGCGACGCGCGTGACCGCGCCGTCCAAGCAAGGGGGGGGGCCGGCCCGGCAGGCTGTCAGCGTGAAGACTCTCATGGACGAGCTGGACGTACAGACGGCCCGAGGCACCGACGTGGTGCAAGCCCAGGCCAGCATCCTGGCACAACAGTGTGCGCCGCCGGAACGGTGGCAATGCACTGTTCGGCCTGTTCGGCCTGGCGCGGCCGCCCTCCGCGTTCGACTTCATGGCGTGAGGGCGGCCCTTGGCGGTTCAGCCGAAGGTGAAGGCGTAGGCCTCGGCCCCGCGGTCGAGGAAACGGATTTCGAAGCGGCGCTCGCGTGCCGGTCCGGCCTGGCGCACCAGTTGGTACAGGCGGGTGGCGTCGATCACGCCGTCGCCGGCGGCATTGATATCGCTGCCGTGGTCAGCGCCGGGCGGCTTGCCGTCCAGCGTAACCCGGATGCGCAGCTTGGTGCCGGCCGCGCCCGGCCCGAGCACCAGGTGCAGGTCGCGCGCGCTGAACTGGTAAGCGATGCCGGCGCCCGCCTCCAGCGCCTGGGCGCTTTCGGGACCCACCGTCCAGCGACCAAGCAGTCCCCACCCGTTCAGGCCGAGGCGGCCGACCGTGTAAGCCTGCGGCGCATCCGGGCGCACCCGCTCCGGCGAGCGGAAATTGAGGGCCTTGCGGTAGCCGACATAGGTTTCCTCGGATGCGATCTGCTCGGCATCGGGCGCCATATGTTCGGCGCCGGCCTTCGGATCGACCAGGCTGGTGTCCGCGAGCGCCGCGCCGCGCTGTTCAGCCAGCAGCGACTGGATCGCGCGCTCCATCTTGTCGTAGTCGCCTTCGCCGAACTGGTGGTAACGGATCCGCCCGGCGCCGTCGACCAGGTAATAGGCCGGCCAGTAGCGGTTGCCCCAGGCGCGCCAGATCTGGTGGCTGCTGTCGACCGCCACCGGGAAATCGATGCCGAATCGCCCGACCGCCGCGTTCACGTTGGTCAGGTCCTGCTCGAAGCGGAACTCGGGCGTATGCACGCCGACCACGGCCAGGCCCTGGTCGCGATACTTGTTCGCCCAGGCGCGCGAATACGGCATGGCGCGGATGCAGTTGATGCATGAATAGGTCCAGAAGTTGACCAGCACCACCTTGCCACGCAGCTGCGCGACGCCCAAGGGGGCGGAGTTGAGCCAGGTAGTGGCGCCGTCGAAGCCGGGCGCCTTGCCTTCCACCTGCAGGACGCTGCGGCCGGCCGCGGTGCTGGCATCGAGGCTGGCGCCAACCGCCAGCGCCGCCAGCGCGCAGGCGGCGATCGATCCGGCAATCGCCGGGATGTGTCGTTTCATGGCGGGCTCATGGGACACTTACTTCGCCGGCTTGTCGAGGACCAGCACCGGCTTGCCCTTGTCGACCAGGTAGGTCGCCAGTTCCGACGCGATGCCGCCGCCGAGGTTGCGGGCCGAGTGGACCGCACCGGCCGGGATGTACAGGGATTCGCCGGCCTTCAGGGCGATTTTCTTGCCGTTCATCTCGTATTCGATCGTGCCCTCGAGCACGTAGGCGATTTCCACGCCCGGATGGGAGTGCGCCGGGAAGGCCACGTGCGGCCCGAAGTCCACCTTCACCTGGATCGCTTCGCGACCGCCATCGAAGTCGTGGCGCACGACTTCGGTGCGCCCGATGCCATTGGCGTCGAGCTTCTGTGCCATTGCCGAGAGCGGCCATGCCGCCGCCAGTGCCAGCGCCAGCGCGCCGCCGAATTGAACTGCTTTCATGAGTATTCCCCTTGGGTCAGTGCCGCCGCGCCGCGCCGGGATGGCTTCGCGGACGTTCGGCGGAAGACCCATTACATCGTACGCCGGTGTCGGCAGCTTGTCCGGAATGTGTCCAGATTCGCTGGCCATGTGTCACGGCGCACGCTTGAAACAATCAGCAACAATCGCACCGCCACCTTGCGCCTCAGGACAGCTGCTGGAACAGCTGGCGCGGCTGGTCCAGGGCTTCGTCGATGTCGGGCGTGTCGATGGCGCCGAAGACGAAGAACTGCGCCGGTCGGTCGATCGCCGATAGTGGAACGGCGCGGTTGCATACAGGCCGACCTTCGCTCGCCGCACAGCCGCAGGAGCGGCTGCATCAACGTGTGGAACCGCATCTCCATCGACTTTCACCTGGTTCCCGCGGTCTAAGCGGCGGCCTCGCGCCTAGCTGGTCTGCCACGAAGATTTCCAGTCGGCGAACTGCATGACCGGCATTGGCTTGGCCACGAAATAGCCCTGCGCCACATCGCAGCCTTGCGCCTCCAGGCACAGCCAGGCCGCCTGGTCCTCGACGCCCTCGGCAACGACAAGCAGCCCCAGGTGGTGTCCCAGATCGATGGTGGCGTGCACGATGGCGCTCGAGCCGGGATTCACGCTCATCGGGCGCACGAAGGACTGGTCGATCTTGATCGCATGGATCGGGAAGCGCTGCAGGTAGCTGAGGCTGGAATAGCCGGTGCCGAAATCGTCGATCCAGATCTCGAAGGCCATGTCCTTCAGGTGCGCCAGCGATTGCGAATTGTATCGAATTGTCAGGGATCGCCAGGCTCAGGGCCAGATGCCGGACGTGCTCGATGAAGGCCGGGTCCTGGATATCGTGCGCGGACAGGTTGACCGACAGCGATGAAGGACAACCGGCCGCGTTCCACGCATGGACCTGGCGGAACGCGGTCTGGACCATCCACTCGGTGATCACGGAAATCATCCCGGCCTGTTCGGCCACGGGAATGAAGGTGGCGGGACTGATCAGGCCCCGCTCGGGATCGCGCCACCGGATCAGGGCTTCGGCGCCTGACGTCCGGTGGGTCCGCATGTCGACCTTGGGTTGGCAATACATCTCGAGTTCGCCATGCTCGGTCGCACGCGGCAGCCTGCCCATCATCGCCAGGCGCTCGGCAATCTCCTGCTCGTGACCGGCAGGATACACGGCGATACCGACCGCCGAGCGCTGCGCCAGGCGCATGGCGGCGCTGGCGCGGCGCGCAAGGCTCTCGGCCGTGCTGGCATGCTCCGGAAACAGGGAGATCCCGACCGCCAGGCGCGGGGCGATCAGTGCGGACGAGACTTCCACCGGTTCGGAACGCAGGTCCAGGGCCGTGCGTGCACAGCTCACGGCGCCCTCCAGGCCGGCGTCGTCGAGGAAGATTGCAAACTCTCCTTCGCCCGGCATCACGACCGGCGTGCCTTCCGGAACGGACGCCACCAGGCGGGCGGCCAGGACTTTCATCAGGCCCTCGATGGCGCCAAAACCCAGCGCATTGCCGATCTCGTGGAATCTTCCGACCCCGATGTGCACGATGGCGAGCGGACGCCCGGCGGCGCGCGCGGCCTCGATGCGCTCGCGCAGCAGCTGAAACATGCCGGCCCGGTTGGGCAGGCCGGTCAGGGTATCGAACAGCGTCAGGCGGCGGATGGTTTCCTGCGCCTGCTCGTGCTCGCGTCGAAGGCGCAGCGTGTGGATGCCGAATGCCAGGTCGTCGGCGAGCTCGCCCAGCAGGCTGATTTCCTGTTCGTCGAAGGCGTCCGGCTCGGCCGCCGCCATGAATAGCGCGCCGATCATCTCGTCACCACAGGCAAGCGGAATGGCGGTCAGCGAGCGGTAGCCGCCTTGTTCTGCACGCCTTCGCAAGGCATCGTAGGCCGGATCCTGGAACACCGGACCGGCCGTGACGTCGCGGCGCGTAAACGGCTTGCCGGTGCGGATCGCGATGGCGGTCGCATCCTGCCCCAGCGGCGTGTCGGCCCAGGTATAGCCTGCCGCGTTGAGCTCATCGATGTCGATCGCCACGCCCCTGCCGTCCTCGCGGCCCATCCATGCCATCCATTGCAGGCGCCTGGCCGGGCCATGGTCGGCGTAGATGACGCCGGTGCGCACGTAGCCGCCCTGCTCCACCGCCACGGCGCACCTATCGTGCAGCAGCTGGCGCTCGTCGGTGACGCGCAGCAGCGTGCGGTTGCTGGCGCTGATGGTCCGGTGCGCACGCAGGGCGCGCGCGAGCCAAACACCATCGCCGGCGGCGGCATCCTTGAGCGGCGGTTCAGGCATTCCGGCTCTCCGACATGAGCGACTTTACAAAGTATGGACCCGTTAGCGGCAAGCTGGGCCGCTATTCCGGAACTGCTTGACAGCGGGCCGGCGGCGCACGATATTGATTGAAGGTCTTCGGCTTCCCGGGAGGAGCGTCATGCCAAACATTCTGCGCGTCGATGCACGCGTATGCATCGCAGGGCTGCTCGCCGCCGCCTGCCATGGCGCCGCCGTGGCCCAGGGCGTGCCGGCGCCGCCCATCCTGCCGCTCACCGGCGAGCCTGGCGCCAGGCTGAGCGTCCATGCACCGGTCCCCGAAGCACTGGCGCGCGGGGTCATCATCCTCCAATACCGTACCGAGCACTTGCGCATCATGCCCGTCTTCGGGCCGAAGGCCGCGGAAGTATCGCCGCGCATCGGGCACCTGCACGTGACGGTCGACAAGGGACCCGCGACCTGGGCCCATACCAGCCTCGACCCGATCATCATCGTCGGCCTGGCTCCCGGCCCGCACAGGATCAAGCTGGAACTGGCCGACCCGACCCACCGGATCCTGGGGGCCGACACCGTCGAGGTGACGGTGCCGGACAGCAGCCACCCGAAGGCGGCCGGCCATTGAGCCCTGCCTGCGGACCCGGCGTTCAGGCCGCCGCTGCCCAGCCGCGGTAGCGGCTGGCCGGGGTCGAGGTCGACAGCTCGGAGTGCATGGCGCGGCGCGCCGCCTCATAGGCCCGGTACTTGGCGCCGTCCTCGAGGCCGGGAATGGTCACCAGTTCGCCTTGGTCGAGCCCTGCCAGCGCCGCGTCGACCATGGCATCCGCGCGCATGACGATTTCCTGCGGCAGGTGCTCGACCGGGGTGCCGGCCAGGCTCCAGAAGTCGGTCGCGGTCGCGCCTGGCAGCACCGCTTGCACGCGCACGCCCTTGTCTCCCAGCTCGTGCTGGAGCGACTGGCTCAGCGCCAGCACGTAGGCCTTGCTGGCGCCGTAGACGCCGTTCAGGATCTCGGGGGCGATCGCGACGATCGACGCGATGTTGACAATGGTGCCCTGGCCGCGCGCGGCAAAGCCGGGCGCGGCTGCATAGGTCAGGCGGGTCAGCGCGGTGACGTTCAGGCCGATCATCTCTTCCATCTTGTCGACGTCGGATGCCAGCAGCGGCGCGGTGGCGCCGACCCCGGCGTTATTCACCAGCATGCTGATGCTGCTGTCCTCGCGCAGCAGGGTTTCGATGCGGCGCAGGTCGTCCGGGCTGGTCAGGTCGGCGCTGATGGCGCGCACGGTGCGGCCGGTCTCGGCCTGCAGGCGCGCCGACAGTGCCAGCAGGCGCGCCCCGTTACGCGCGACCAGGACCAGGTCGTAGCCGCGTGCGGCCAGGCGTTCTGCGTACAACGCGCCGATGCCGGTCGAGGCGCCGGTGATGACGGCTGTGCCGGGGATGGATTGGTTCATGTTGCTCTCCTTGTGTTTGGTGGTCTGCCCGCTTGCGTGCGTATGCACTATCGCGGCAAGACAGTTACTGCATCGGTGCGTGCATATACAGACATACCGTCAAAAAATTTTCAGGGTTCGAGGCTGCGGACCGTCTCACGCACCTGCTGCGCAAGTCCGCTGCCGACTTGCGTTCGAGCTCGGATTGCGCAGCCTGCCACAGGGGATGGCCTGCTGCAGCAGGGCACCCCCGGCTGCGCTCAAGCTCACCAGGTTGCGGCGCGCATCCTGCCCGTCCGGCGCCTGGCGTGCCAGGCCGTCCCGCCCGAGTGCTTGGAGGGCGCGCACGACGCTTGTGCGCTCCATCGCGAGTGCCCCGACCAGGTCGCGGACCGAGGCCGCGCCCGCCTCGTCGAGGTGGGCCAGCAGCGCGAATTGTTTGCTGGTCACGCCGACGGCCGCCAGGTGATCCTCGTACAGCTTGGTGTTCAGGCGGGCCGCTTTGCGCGAATCAAAACAGTTGCAGGAATCGAGTTGGTCTGCGCTAGTCATGAAGCGCTTCATGTGAGTGTACGCAAACATGTCAGGCGCTTTTTTCGTAGGCCCTTCGCGTTTCCGGCGTGTTCAGCCCTTGCTGCGCTCGCGCTGGCGCCGCACCGTCACCAGTTCGCCGCCGTGCCCCCAGTTGTCGGTATTGACTTCGTCGATGACCACGAAGGTCGAGGCCGGGTCCTTGCCGAGCACGTCGACCATGAGGTCGGTGGCGCCGGCGATGATGCGGGCCTTCTGTTCGCGGGTGACGCCTTCGTCGGTTACTTGTACGAGAATGTAGGGCATGATGAACTCCTTGGAATGCTTGGGTTGAATGATCCCAGTAAGCGTTTACCGGTTGGACTTCGCCTGTGGATGCATCCGCAGCGCGTCGTCCATGAACATCACTATAGGCAGCATCGCCAGCCGGAAAAAGATGGCGTGGAGAACATCAATCGATACATGGTGTAATGAATAGCCAGCACGTCGCCTTGCGCTGCCGGCCTCATGAAGACGGGCGCCGGTTCAGGCGCGCAGGTACTCGACCAGAAAATCGACGAATGCCCTTACCCGCGCCGACACGTGCCGGGCGTGCGGGTAGATGAGGCAGAAGGGGCGCGCCCGCCCCCCATGGTCGGCCAGCACCTCGACCAGCTGGCCGCGCTGCAGGTCGGCCGCGACGACGAAGCGGTAGGTCTGGAACAAACCGGCGCCGGCACGCGCCAGCGTGACCGCACCCAGGATGTCTTCCGCGCACCCATAGGTGCCGGTAGTCGCCAGCTCGATCTCCTCTTTCCCCTCGCGAAACAACCAGGGAATATTGCGCCCGGTGCTGGGCAGGGCAAACTGGATGCAGTCGTGGGCCCCCAGATCTTCCAGCCGGCGCGGCGTACCGGCCCGCGCCAGGTAGCCGGGTGTGGCCACGACAACCAGCTCGGCGTCCTCGAGCGGACGCGAAATCATCGTGGAGTCGAGCGGCGCCCGCCCACGGATGGCCATATCGAAGCCTTCCTCGACGAAATCCACGTTGCGGTTACTGAGGTGGAACTCGATTTTGACGTCGGGATACAAGGTCGAGAACTTGGGAAGGATCGGCAGAACCCGATAGTGGCCATAAGGCGTCGGCATGCTGATGCGCAGGAGGCCGGAAGGAGCGCTTTGGCGTCCCGTGACCAGGCGTTCGGCCTCGACCAGCTGGTTCAGCGCCTCACGGCAATGCATGAAGTAATCGCGCCCGGCCTCGGTCAGGTTCAGGGTGCGGGTGGTGCGCACGAACAGGCGCACGCCGAGGCGCGCTTCGAGGCGCGACACGGCGCGGCTCACCGCCGCCGGCGTCACGGCCGCCGCCGTTGCCGCCGCCGTGAAGCTGCCCAGCTCGGCGGCGGAACAGAACAGCTCGATGCTGCCCAGCAGGATGTCGTCGAATTGGCGGCTCACGGATGCATGGCTTCGTGGTAGGGCAAGCAGCAATCATACTGGATTTACCCGCCTGCCGCAGCATCCCGCCGCTCCTTGCTCCGCTATGAGGATCCGCGTGCTTGGGTCCTGACTCATTACATCGTGTATCAATTCCTTTGAGTCAAACCCCATTTATCCCCGTGCCGCGCAAACGTACAGTTGACCCATCGCAGCAAGAACGCTGCGCCCACCGACACACCCAAGGAGATTTACATGAACACGACTCAAAAAACCGTCATCGTCACCGGCGCATCCAGCGGCATCGGCTTCGCCATCGCAGAAGCCTACGTCGCACGCGGCTACAACGTGGTCGGCAACGCCCGCAGCCAGGAACGCCTGAACCAAGCTGCAGCCAAGCTCGGCAACCCGGACAACTTCCTGACCGTGGCCGGCGACATCGCCGACCCGCAGACAGCCCAGGACATGTTCTCCCGCGCGATCGACGCCTTCGGCCAGGTCGACATCCTGATCAACAATGCCGGCATCTTCATTGCCAAGCCAACCGCCGACTACACCGTCGAGGACGTGGATGCGATCGTGGCCACCAACCTGAAGGGCTTTTTCTACCCGTCGCAGCAGGCGGCCGTGCACATGACCGGTCGCAAGCAAGGTCATATCGTCAACATCACCGCGAGCATCGGGATCCAGCCGAACGCCAAGGTTCCGGCTTTGCTGCCGGTCCTGATCAAGGGCGGCCTGAACCAGGCGACGCGCGCCCTCGCCCTCGAGCTCGCCCCAATGAACGTGAAGGTCAACGCAGTAGCCCCCGGCATCATCGAGACCCCGCTGCACGGCGACTACGAAAGCGTGCGCCCGTTCTACAACACCCTGGCGCCGAGCGGCACCACCGGCGTGGTGCAGGACATCGTCGATGCAGTGATGTACATGACCAACTCCAGCTTCACCAGCGGCACCGTGCTGGCCGTCGACGGTGGCGGTACCGCCGGCGTCTTCTAAGGCTGATTCGACAACCCGACGGGAGAACGACATGAAACTCATCTATATTGGCGATCCGATGTGTTCCTGGTGCTACGGATTCGGCAAGGAAATGACCACGCTGCTGGAACACCATCCCGGCCTGGAGTTGGAGATCGTGGTCGGCGGCGTACGCGCCGGCGCCACCGACATCCTGGACGACGCAGGCAAGCGCTTCCGCCTTGATCACTGGGAGAGGGTGCAGGCCAACAGCGGTTTGCCGTTCAACCGCGAAGCCTTCCTGGCGCGCGAGAACTTCGTGTACGACACCGAGCCGGTCTGTCGTGCCGTCGTCACCGCGCGCCGGATCGCTCCGGACTCAAACCTGCTGGCCGTGTTCCGCTCCCTGCAGCAAGCCTTCTATGTCGAGGGGCTGGACACGACCGACGGCCGGGTGCTGTCGGCAGCGGCCGTGGCCGCACTGAAGGTCGTCGGCTATGAGGTAGACCCTGAGCGCTTCCATGAAGAATGGCGCTCGGAAGCGGCAATTACCGAGACCCGCGCCGACTTCGTGCGTGCCCGCAAGCTCGGCGTGAGCAGCTTCCCGAGCCTGCTGCTCGACACCGGAAAAGGCATCGTCGAGGTCAGCCCCGGCTACGCTCATGCGCAATTGCTGGACATGCGCCTGCGCGAGGCGATGGAGAAGTACGCCCGCGCCAAGGCGGCGTAGGCCCTCGGCGTCCGTGGTACCTGCCCGCCTCAATGCGGCTGGCTACGGACGCCGAGGCGCCGAACTCGGCGGCGAAGAAGGGTTCCGCGACAAAGGAGGCCCGAGGGCCGTGGCAGCCGTAGGCGCCAGCGCATCCTGAATAGCCCTGCTCGACGCCCCTCCGCGACCACCGAGCTGTGGCAGGTGCTGGTGTAGTCTAGGGGGGCATCGTCACGCGTGCTGTCGCCGCGTGCGCTGTCGTTCATGCGGCGAAGCAGGAGTGCAGGCAGGCGGGACCTTGGACCGAGCCGATCACACACCCAGCGCCGTTCAAACGGCTTGGTTCCAAGGTCGGCGGTTTGGAGGGCTCGGCCTTGCGGCCATCCGCGTATGCCTCGGTCAAGGCGAATTCAGCGTCGGCAGATATTGTGGTGGAGCGATAGCACACCGCAGTGCATGGCTTCTCGCACACCAACGCCATGCCAGGCATGTGCGGCTGCGCTACCTGTTCTTCGCTTTGGTCCAGCGCGGCTGCATATCGGCAACGGGCGCCAGCATCATCAGTCCTTCGCCACAGATCACGGCGGTTCCAATCTAAAACATGGTGGTGGCGAGCACTGCGCCACATCTTGACTGAGTCCGTTGCGACCGGCAGAAGGCAAACCATGAGGTAAGGGTTCCGCGCAGACGCACGATTGCTGAAATCTGGATCGGTACTCCGCGTCACCTCGGGCAGTGCCTGGGGGAAATATGGGTCGCGAAGACAAAGGAGTAACCCGCGTGAGACCGCCAGCCCGGCGCTGGAGGTTTCAGTGGCTGAACTTGCAAGGTTGGAAATGTCGTGATGCGCCGCCAGTCACATCCGGTGAAGGCCGAGGATTTCGAGCCGCAGCCGCGCAGGGCAACGGCATTCGGCGCCGACAACGGTGCGCGTGCGCGGAGGTTCTAAGTGGCGGGTTGAACACACTCAAACGATACGCAGCGCAGTCGCTCTGTCCCTGTCGTTGCGGAGGGAAGCAGGCCATCCTCGCGTAGTTCACTGAAACCGTGCGATTGCCCCTGTTCGACAAGGTCGGGACGACACTGACCAGTCGCGGCCATCCTTTACGCCGAGCCAGTTACATCCTGACCGGCACAGGCGTAGCGCTTCCCTATAGTTGAAGTTCCTCAGCTATTGGAATTACATTAACATTACAGAATAGTAATGTGGCGGTAAGGTTGTTGATAGCTCGAACGGCCTAAGATCATCGCATCGTTAGGCCGATAATTGCTCAGTTCGCGCCGGCTGTATGTTGTAAGCGATCTCGCCATTCGCGCGCTAACGTTAACCGATAAGCCCATATGAAATCTTCCCAGTTTGCAGCATTCCCTCTGGTCGTAAGTTTGTTATTGGCCGGCGCTTACACGCCCGCTTATGCAGGCGACACGCCGCTAACGCTATACGCCGCGCAGAAAGTTGCTGTCGATCGGTCCCGCCTCCTCGCGTCAAAGGATTATGCAGCGACAGCGCAGCGAGAAATGGCCGCAGCGGCAGGCCAGCTGCCTGACCCTGTGTTGCGGGTCGGTGTGGAAAACCTTCCTGTAGAAGGACCTGATCGACTTTCCTTGAATCGCGATTCGATGACGATGCGTAGAGTCGGCGTGATGCAAGAGCTACCGCGCGCTGAAAAGCGCCGGTTGCGGTCAGAACGGTTCGAACGCGAAGCTGAAAGGTCACTTGCCGAGAAATCTGCATTGAGTGCCACCGTGGAGCGTGACACCGCCTTGGCGTGGCTCAATCTCTACTATACGCAGCGAATGGCAAGCGTACTGTCAGAGCAGGTTGTACGGACAAAACTGGAGATACACGCTGTAGAGGCTCAGTACCGGTCCGGCCAGGCAAGGCAGGCGGAAGTTCTTGCTGCCCATGCCAGCCTGTCACGGCTCCACGATCGGCAAAGTGACATCGAGCGCCGTGTGCGCGACGCCAGAATCGGCCTGGCACGCTGGGTTGGCGATGCGGCACAGTTGCCGATCGCGGGGGAGCCGAGCATCGATGAAGTTCGCCTTGACCTAACCAACCTCGAACGCGAACTCAACCATCATCCCGAGCTGGCCGTTGCCACGAAACAGGAACAGATTGCGGTTACGGAGGCGAGCTTGGCTCGCGCGGACCGAAAAGCCGATTGGAGCGTCGAGGTCGCTTACCAGCAGCGCGGTTCGTCGTATTCCAACATGGTTTCGGTCGGTGTTTCGGTCCCTTTGCAGTGGAATCGAAAAAACCGGCAGGACCGCGAACTTACCGCCCGGCTGGCTCAGGTAGAAGAAGCAAAGGCAATACGCGATGAAACCCTGCGCCGACATGTAGCAGAGCTCCAAGGCATGGTCAATGAATGGACGTCAAATCGGGAGCGCTACACCAGGTACACACGCGAACTGATTCCCTTTGCCAAGTCGCGAGTTGAGGCAGAGATGGCTTCGTACCGCGGGGGCAAGACAACACAGACGAATGTATTGATGGCGCGGCGCGAGGAAACAGAGGTTCGGTTGCAAGCCCTTGAGCTAGAAATGGAGACTGCGCGGCTGTGGGCGCAAATCAATTTCCTGATCCCTCAATCATCACAGTCGCCCCACCCTTCTGCACCCAATAATCAGGACTACAAATGAAACTTAAACCGAGCGTTATCGGCGTCATCCTTCTGGTCGTGACGGCAGCTGGAGGATACGGTTTGTACCACCTTGGCATGAAAAACGGTATGAACATGGCCGGGCCGGCTGGCGGCCCGCCATCAGCTGCCAAGGCTCAGCCAGGTGGCAATGTCGATCCTGCGACAGGAAGTAAGGTACTGTATTGGCACGACCCGATGGTGCCAGGACAAAAATTTGACAAGCCGGGCAAGTCGCCATTCATGGACATGCAGCTGGTTCCGGTGTATGCCGATGAGGTTAGCGACGACGGCTCTGTATCGATCAGCCCGCGTGTCCAGCAAAATCTGGGCATCCGTGTTGCGGAGGTTACCTCCGAAAGTCTCGCTCCAAAGGTTGAGGCAGTTGGAAGTATTGCATACAACGAGCGCGACGTAGCGCTTGTGCAGGCCCGCGCGGCCGGCTATCTCGAGAAGCTTTTCGTCCGCGCGCCCCTTGATCCGGTAAAGAAGGGACAGGCGCTTGCGGCACTCTATGTGCCGGACTGGATTGCTGCACAGGAGGAGTACCTGGCGGCGAAAAGAATGAGGGGCACGGCTCCCGAAGGACTGGTCGATGCATCCCGTCAAAGGATGCGTTTGGCTGGGATGACCGACGAGCAAATCCGGCTTGTTGCAGCCAGTGGGCGCACACAGCCGCGTGTCACCATCACGGCACCGATCAGCGGAGTGGTATCGGAGTTGACAGCGCGTGAAGGTATGACGGTCGAGTCGGGCGCCCCGCTCTTCAAGCTCAATGGCGTCACGACCGTTTGGGTCAACGCAAACGTACCGGAATCACTCGCAGCGCATGTGCGCCTTGGCAATATGGTCGAAGCAAGGACGACCGCACTGCCTGGAACGGTCCTGAAAGGAAAGGTCAGCGCAATCCTGCCTCAAGTGGACGAGACCACACGCACGCTCAATGCTCGAGTCGAGATTGCCAACCCCGGCAACAACTTAGTTCCGGGCATGTTCGCAACCGTGAACTTCACACCTACCGTGCGTAGTGCAGCTTTGACGGTCCCGTCCGAATCCGTGATCCAGACTGGCAAGCGCAGCGTTGTGATGGTTTTACTCGGAGAGGGAAAGTTTAAACCTGCCGAGGTTGAGGTCGGGATTGAAAGCAACGGGCGGACTGAAATCGTTAAAGGTCTGGAAGCCGGCCAGCAGGTGGTCGTCTCTGGACAATTCCTCATCGATTCGGAGTCCAGTTTGCGGGCGACCGAGACGCGAATGGGCGATGCCGGTCCTTCTACTACGGAGGCGAAGCCCGTGGATGCGACCCATCGTGGCCAAGGCAAGATCGAAAGTGTCGGGAAGGAAGAAATAACGATTTCCCATGGCCCGATCCAAAGTGTGCAGTGGCCCGCAATGACAATGGGATTCAAAGTGCCCCCTGGTACTTCATCGTACCCGGTAGCTGTTGGCGACAACGTCAACTTCCGATTCAAGCAAACGAAGGAAGGCGTCTTCGAGATCGTAGACATCGTAAAAGGAGATCACTCCAGCATGGCCGGGATGAAGGAAGACAAGAAATGATCGCCGCGCTGATTCGCTGGTCTATTGTTAATCGGTTCCTTGTTTTGCTCGCCACTTTGGCGATCACAGGCTGGGGGATCTACGCAGTTCAACAAACGCCACTCGACGCCCTACCGGATTTATCAGACGTCCAGGTGATTATCCGGACGAGCTACCCCGGACAGGCGCCGCAGATTGTCGAGAATCAAGTGACGTATCCGCTGACGACCACAATGCTGTCCGTGCCGGGGGCGAAGACCGTACGTGGCTACTCATTCTTTGGCGACTCCTTCGTCTACATTCTCTTTGAGGATGGCACCGACCCCTATTGGGCCCGCTCCCGTGTCCTTGAGTACCTCAACCAGGTGCAGTCTCGCCTTCCGACCCAGGCAAAGCCTTCCCTCGGGCCGGATGCAAGCGGCGTGGGCTGGGTCTATGAGTACGCGCTGGTTGACCGCAGTGGCAAGATGGACCTTTCACAGCTTCGTGCCTTGCAGGACTGGTTCCTCAAGTATGAGCTAAAGACTGTCGCGAACGTCTCCGAAGTGGCGAGCCTGGGTGGCATGGTCCGGCAATACCAGATCGTGCTCGACCCGGAAAAAATGCGGGCCTATAACATTCCTCACGCGATGGCCATTGAAGCTGTCCAGAACGCGAACCAGGAGGCCGGAGGGTCCGTCCTCGAGCTCGGCGAGGCCGAGTATATGGTCAGGGCAACAGGATATCTGCAGTCGCTCGATGACTTCCGAAAAATTCCGCTCATGACAGCGGCTGGCGGCGTGCCGGTTCGCCTGGGAGACGTTGCGAGGATCCAGGTTGGACCCGAGATGCGGCGAGGTATCGCCGAGCTCAACGGTGAAGGCGAAGTCGCTGGCGGTGTCATCGTGATGCGCTCAGGGAAAAACGCCCTGGAGACGATCGAGGCTGTGAAGGCAAAGCTTCAAGCATTGAAGGCGAGTTTGCCGGCCGGCGTCGAGATCGTGCCGACGTATGACCGGTCCAGTCTGATCACGCGAGCGGTAGCAAACCTGCAGGAAAAGCTCATTGAAGAGTTCGTCGTCGTGGCTGTTGTTTGCGCGATCTTCCTTTTCCATATTCGTTCGGCACTGGTAGCAATTGTTACGCTACCCATCGGCATCCTCATTTCGTTCATCGTGATGCACTATCAAGGTGTCAACGCGAACATCATGTCGCTCGGCGGTATTGCGATTGCCGTGGGCGCGATGGTCGACGCCGCAGTGGTGATGATCGAGAATGCTCACAAGCACCTGGAAGCCTGGAAGCACAAGCACCCAGGAGAAACCTTGCGAGGCGAAGAACGGTGGAAGGTCATCGGCGACGCGTCTGCGGAAGTCGGGCCAGCCCTGTTCTTCTCCCTCTTGATCATCGTCTTGTCCTTTATCCCGGTGTTCACCCTGGAAGCCCAGGAAGGCAGGCTGTTCTCGCCGCTCGCCTTCACGAAGACCTATGCCATGGCTGCCGCCGCGGGACTTGCCGTGACGCTGATCCCTGTCCTTATGGGCTACCTGATCCGTGGGCGCATCCCGGATGAGCAGGAAAACCCGCTTAACAGAGCGCTCATCGCTGTCTACCGCCCGCTACTCGAAGCGGTCTTGAAGCATCCGAAAGCAACATTGGTCGCAGCCGGCGTCGTGGTCGCCATCACGGTCGTGCCCATGACCCGTCTTGGCGGCGAATTCATGCCACCGCTTGACGAAGGGGACTTGCTCTATATGCCGTCTGCACTGCCTGGCCTATCCGCGGGCAAGGTCAGCCAGTTGTTGCAGCAAACGGATCGCCTTATCAAGACGGTGCCGGAAGTCCAAAGCGTGTTCGGTAAAGCGGGACGGGCGGAAACTGCGACCGATCCAGCTCCGCTTGAGATGTTCGAGACCACAATCCAGTTCAAACCGCGCGATCAGTGGCGGCCCGGCATGACCACCGACAAGCTCGTTGAAGAACTCGATCGCATCGTCAAGGTCCCTGGTCTGTCCAACATCTGGGTTCCGCCTATCCGCAATCGCATCGACATGCTTGCTACAGGCATTAAAAGTCCCGTTGGCGTCAAGGTGGCAGGAACTGACCTCAAGATCATCGATCGCCTGGCAGGAGAGATCGAGATGATCGTAAAGGGAGTGCCGGGCGTGTCATCCGCGCTTGCTGAACGGCTCAGTGGTGGGCGCTACATTGATGTCGACATCGACCGGGATGCTGCCGCACGTTACGGACTGAACATCAGCGACGTCCAGAGTGTCGTGTCTGCAGCAGTCGGGGGTGACAACATTGGCGAAACCATCGAAGGACTGCAGCGATTCCCTATCAACCTGCGTTACCCACGTGAGTATCGGGACTCCGTGGAAAAGCTGCGTCAGCTTCCAGTGCTTACCGCACAGGGCGCGCAAATCCGTTTGGGGGACGTAGCAGCCATTCGTATCAACGATGGTCCGCCGATGCTTCGAAGCGAGAACGCGCGCTTGTCGGGATGGATTTATGTCGACATCCGTGGCCGGGACATGAATTCGGTCGTACGAGACATGCAGCGTGCGGTGAACGCGAAGATCAAGCTGCCGGCGGGATATTCGGTGTCCTGGTCCGGTCAGTTCGAGTACATGGAGCGTGCTAGTGCGAAGCTTAAAGTAGTCGTGCCAGCAACCTTGCTGATCATTTTTGTTCTTCTCTACCTGACCTTCAAACGTTTTGATGAGGCGGCGCTAATCATGGCCACGCTGCCGTTCGCACTGGCTGGGGGCATATGGCTGTTGTGGGCGCTCGGACACCATCTGTCCGTTGCAAGCGCTGTCGGGTTCATCGCCCTCGCTGGGGTTGCTGCAGAGTTCGGGGTGATCATGCTCCTTTACCTGAAACATGCTTGGGAAGACCGCCTCGCTGCCGGCAAGTCGTCGGAAGCAGACCTCTTCGATGCAATCCGCGAAGGCGCGGTACTGCGAGTAAGGCCAAAAGCAATGACCGTTGCCGTGATTATCGCAGGGCTCATACCGATCATCATCGCCAGCGGCACCGGGTCGGAAATCATGCAGCGAATCGCCGCCCCAATGGTTGGCGGAATGATCACCGCGCCACTGCTGTCGATGTTTGTTGTCCCAGCAGTCTATCTGCTGATGCGCCGCCGGGAGACCCGTCGCACTGAGCCGAAAGTACACCAACCAGTAACGCCTGTCGCTACACAACAATAGCCCAGGATTCATGGAGTACTACTGGTGGAAATGAGAATGGTGGAGCGTTGCCGACCTGATGCCCCATCACAATGCAGTTAAATCATAAACAGCGAGAACTCGCCATGTTGAACTTTAGGTTCTCGCGCTTACGGCGTTTGGCAGTAACACTTTCGCTTCCTTGAATCTCAATCTTCCAGCATCCAGCCGCTGGACTGGAGCGACACTTATTCCATTAACTTGCGGATTGCCGGATCGACCGGCAAGCGCTTGAACATGACGATATTCGTGCCGCCGGTGTTCCCGACCGGGACGATCCCGATCACCGAACCCAGCGCTTTGAGGGCGATTCGAATGATTTGCCCGACAACCTCCGGGATAGAGCGGCGCCTGCGCCCAGTCGTTCGCCCCCATGGCCTGCGCGAACTCAATCCCGCTGGCTTATCGCTCTTTAGAATAGATCGCTATCCCGCCTCGTGCAGCTCATCAAAATTTGCGACTCAAATGCTTGAGGTAGTTCAACGGTCATGCTGATGAGAAATATTCATTTGCCAGCAAATGCATTTGCTTCCAGTTCACCGACGAGGCCCACGTGAGCGATCGATTTGTAAGCTTCCTGCTGATTTCGCGCTGGGCCGCAGCAATCGTGGCGACCATGTACCACCTCCGCTTCCTGGTGTTCGTGCATTACGACGCCGTGCACTCGAAAACCATTTACACAAAGGGGTTCTATTTCGTCACAGGACTTGGGCACGAGTCGTATGCCGTTTTCTTCATCCTCGACGGCATCCTCGCCGGACTCCTGATGCACCGTCATCGCTCCGGGGCCCTGACCGAACGCGCAGCCGTTGGCCGGCACGCGGGCTCGCTCTACAAGCTTCTCCTGCCTGGCCTGATCGTCGGCGCCACCCTGGATCTCACGGGCGCGCATTTTTTTCTGGGTAGCGGCGTGTACACTGACTTCCCGGAACTGAGCGCGCTGACGCTGAGCTTTTCCGCGCTGCTCGGGAACGCCTTCATGCTGCAACCGTTCATCGTCCCCAGCTTCGGCAGCAACAGCATGCTCTACCTGCCCTCCTACCTGTTCTGGTCGCTCATCCTGCTGGGGGTGTTCATCCGTGCCGGCCTGAGCAAGCCAGGTGGGCGCTATCTGCAGCTCGCGCTGCTGGTGGCGGTGGTGTTCGTGATGCCCTACCCGTTCCTGGTCTGGGCCGCGATCTGGCTGGCTGGCGTCGGCGTCGTCTTCCTCAGCGAATCACTTGGCTACAGGCCGCACCTGCTGGTAGCGGTGCCCTTCTTTGCCGGTAGCCTGGTACTGTCGAGGCTGATGGGCAGCAAGTCGAGCCTGCTGCCCCAGCCATTTGGCGACCTCATCATCCAGTGCGGTTTCGCGCTGGTCGGGCTTGGCTTTGCCGCCATCGCGTGGGCGCTGTATCCAAGGAAAGCACAGGACGGGCTGGCGAACCGGGCGTTTATAGCAAACGAGAGTGCGGACAGCTGGTCCGCACAGACAGCTTCCTTTACGTTTTTCTTCCATTTCCCAGTGATTATGCTGCTTGTCGCAATGGGAACGGAGCTGCTCGGCCAGGCACTGATGCAACAGCCGACACTGGCCACCTATGCCCGTTTTGCCTGCCTGGTCGGCGCCTGCATTGTCACGGCTGCCTTCGTTACCCGCGTGGCCGCAGTAGCGACGAATGTAATAACGGCAAAGCGCCAGGTGAGTGGCTGAGCGGCTGCCATATTCTCCTGCAGCAGCACACCGGGAATCCGATGCGCGGCGAGTGCCAAACCGAGGAATCAGGTATAGAATTCCAGGGCAGGTATCTCGATCCCGCCCACCGGCAAGCCGGGCGCAGGACAAGCGAGCGTGGCGGCATGTGCGCACGCTCAAGCCGATGCCGCACAGGTGCCCGATGCATACCGCCCAAGTCAACCATCGTCGCGCTCCGGCCTTGCGGCCGGACAGTGGCGTGGTTTGCCCCGTTTTCCGTGCGGCCTCGTGCGTGTACCGAAGCATGCGGCTGCCAGCGGGTCGGCCCCCGCCTCCTCTGGCCGGCATCACCGGGAGCGCTGCGACATGAGCGACCCCCCCGACAATCCCGGCCCAGCCACAGCGGCCGACGACATACCCATCCTGCTCGTCAATGACGATCCGGGCGCCCTGTTCGCGCTGCGTACCGTGCTGGCCGACCTCGGCGTCGAGATCGTCACCGCCGCCTCCGGCGAACAAGCCCTGCTGCGCCTGCTGCGACAGGATTTCAGCCTGATCCTCATGGATGTGAAGATGACCGGGCTGGACGGTTTCGAAACCGCGCGCCTGGTCCGCTCCCGGCCGCGCTCGTGCGAAACGCCAATCATCTTCCTTACCTCGCACCGAGCGACCGACCTGGACCGTTCCGAGGGTTGTGCCGTCGGCGCCGCCGACTACCTGTTCATGCCGGTCGCGCCCGAGGTGATCCGCGCCAAGGTGCTATCGTTCACCCACAAGGCCCGCAGCCGGCAGGGCCTGCGCCCGCGCGGGCCCGTGCAGGAGTCCGGGGGCGAGCTGTGGCCGTCGGGCCGGGACACCAGCCTGGAAGACGCGTTCAGTACCGGCGCCGCCAGCCCGACGCCCTGCATTCCCGGCCTGGACCATCCGGACGCGGCGCGCCTGGTGCTCGAGCATGCCGGCGACTATGTCGCACTGCTGTCGGGCAGAGGAGCCTGGCTGTATGCCAGTCCCAGCTACCAGCGTGCCTTCGGCGCCGACATCATGCCGGGCGCCAGCTATTTCGACATCGTTCATCCCGACGACCGCCGCCGCGTGGCCGAGGCGCTCACCCACGCGCCGAGCGACGATGCCCATGTGCGCCTGCAATACCGGATCACGGGACCGACCGAGCGCTACCTGGAGACGGACGCCAACGCCGTACGGACCGCCTCGGGCGAGGTCGGCCAGCTGGTGATCGTCTCGCGCGACGTCACCGAGCGCAAGCAAATGGAGGCCCATGTCGTGCAGCAATCCTTCCACGACAGCCTGACGGGCCTGCCCAACCGCCTGCTGCTGATGGATCGCCTGACCCAGGCCACCGCGCACCGGGAGCGTCCCGACACGCCGCTGGCGGTGCTGTTCATGGACCTCGACCACTTCAAGGAGGTCAACGACACGCTCGGCCATGCCGCGGGCGACCGCCTGCTGCAGGACGTCGCCGAGCGCGTCTCGTCATGCGTGCGCGAAGCCGACACCGTGGCCCGGGTCGGCGGCGACGAGTTCGTGGTGCTGCTGGTCGACCTGCGCGAGCTGGCCGACGCCGCCGTGGTGGCGAACAAGATCATCGCCGCCGTCTCTGCAAGCTGCCAGATCGAGGGCAGCGAGCTGCATGTCACGCCGAGCATCGGCCTGGCCATCTTTCCTTCCGACGGCGCCGACCCCGACACGCTGCTGCGCAATGCCGATGTGGCGATGTACCACGCCAAGCACGACGGCGGCGGGCGCTATGCCTTCTTCGCCGCCGAAATGCAGGAAGCCGCCAGCCGGCGGCTGGCGCTTGGCACCGCCTTGCAGCGCGCCATCCGCGCCGACGAATTCCTGATGTATTACCAGCCCAAGATCTGCACCGCCAGCGGCAGCATCTGCGGCTTCGAGTCGCTGATCCGCTGGCCGCAGGCCGACGGCAGCTGGATCCCGCCGAGCCAGTTCATCCCGGTGGCCGAACAGACCGGGCGCATCGAGCCGATCGGCGCATGGGCGATCCGCCAGGTATCCGCCCAGCTGCACCGCTGGCGCGAACTGGGCATCGACAATATCCCGATCGCAGTCAATGTCTCGGCGCTGCAGTTCCAGCGCGAAAACGTGGCGCGCAGCCTGGCCGATGCCGTCGAAGAGGTGGGCGTGCCCCCTTCCCTGCTCGAAGTCGAGCTGACCGAATCGGGCGTGATGAGCAACCCCTCCCAGGCGATCGCCACCCTGCACGAAATCCATTCGCTTGGCATGACGATCGCGATCGACGATTTCGGCACCGGCTATTCGTCGCTGGCCTACCTCAAGCGCTTCCCGATCGACAAGCTGAAGATCGACGCTTCGTTCGTGCGCGACATGGTGACCGATCCGAACGGCGCGGCGATCGTGCGCGCCATCATCGGCCTGGCCCATGTGCTGAACATGACCGTGATCGCGGAGGGGGTCGAGACGGCCGAGCAGTCGGCCTTCCTCGTTGCCCACGGCTGCGAAGAGCTGCAGGGCTTTTACTTTAGCGATGCAGTGTCGAATGTCGACGCGCTCGCCTTGCTGGGACGCGGTCCCTATACCGTCCCGGGTGCGCCGCCGAGGAGGCCGTCATGACGCAAGAGCAGGCTTTTCCCGAGCGCCGCGCCGATGTGCGCCGCATCGGGCCGCGGCGCGCGCAGGACGCCCTGCCCTGCGAAGCATCCGGCGACAAGGCCTTGCTGCTCGAAACCCTGCTGGCGGTGCGCGCCGGCCGGTTCGACGCGCGCCTGCCGCGCCACTGGCCGGGGCTGGACGGCAAGGTGGCCGATGCCGTCAACGACATCGTCGACAGGTAGCGCGCGAAGTCGGGACCGAAAACACGCTCGGTGGCCAGGCCGAGGTGGCAGGCGTGGCCGGGGTCTGGAAAGACCTGACCGACAACGTCAACCCGATGGCGGGCAACCTGACCGACGGGTGCGCAACATTGCCGAAGTGACCACCGCCGTCGCCCAGGGCAAGCTGTCGCGCAAGATCACGGTCGGGGTGCGCGGAGAGATCCTGCGCCTGAAGGACACCATCAACATCGTCCAGTCTGGATATAAAGACCGCTGAAAGTGAGCACATCGATAAGGGATTCGCCCTCAAATACGGGAGGCCGAACTATTTTCAATTTATTTCTGCATGGAACTTAATGCCGCAAGGAAACCTGTCGCCTTGTACTTGTGAGAGCGAGTGACGCACTCGAAACCGAATTCACGATACCAGGAGCTACCATGCTGAGCCTTCACACCAACAACGCTGCACTGTCCGCACAAAATTCGATCAGCCGCACCCAGAGCTCGCTGTCGACCTCGATGACCCGCCTGTCGACCGGCTACCGCATCAACTCGGCAATGGACGACGCTGCCGGCCTGCAGATCGCATCGCGCCTGAAAGCCCAGACCTCGGGCATGACCGTTGCCATGCGCAACACCCAGAACTCGACCTCGATGCTGCAGACCGCCGAAGGCGCGCTGGACGAAGTCAGCAACATGCTGGTCCGCATGAAAGACCTGGCCACCCAGGCAGCCGATGCTTCGTCGACCGCCGACGACAAGGATGCCATGCAGTCGGAATACGACGCACTGGGCACCGAACTGGGTAACGTGCTCAAGAACACCACCTTCGGCGGCACCAAGCTGCTGGTGGGCGGCACCATCGCTTCGTCGATGACCTTCCAGATCGGCGCATCGTCGAGCGAAACCATGGCCGTCGACTTGACGACCGACGTGGCACAAGTCGTTACCGACGTCAGCGCCGCCACCGCCAACTACTCGACAGCCACCACCGGCGGCGAACTGACCGGCTCGGCCAACGCCACCATCGGCACCCTGGAAACCGCGCTGGCTTCGGTCAACAAGGTCCGTTCGGGCCTGGGCGCTGCCGCCAACCGCCTGGAACACGTGTACAACAACCTGTCGAACATCAGCACCAACAGCAAGGCCGCTGCCGGCCTGATCATGGACGTCGACTTCGCTACCGAAAGCGCCAACATGACCTCGAGCCAGATGCTGCTGCAAGCCGGCACCGCCATGCTGAAGCAGTCGAACAGCATGTCGTCGATGGTCATGTCGCTCCTGCAGTAATCCCCGCCTCTGCCCGGTTCGCCGGGCGGGACGTGAACAAGCCAGCCTCCCGGGGCTGGCTTTTGTCGTTTCGGGCGCCGCATTCAGTAGCTCAGCCTTAATATAAGAATATATTTGGCAAAAGTGCATCCAAATGCGTTCCCGGGGCGTAGAGCTGGTTAGCCCTGTGACTTCCACCCCTACGAAAGGATTTCGACCATGAACGACCAGCTCTTTAGCAAACTCATCATCGCGTCCGCGATAACAGCCGCCCTGGCCGGCTGCGGCAGCAGCGACGATGACGATAGCGCGACCCCGCCTGCAACGACGCCGCCGCCGGCGGTCTCCGTGGGTGACGTGGTCGCCCTCACGGCCAGCAACCGGCTGGTGTCGTTCGACCGCGCCACGCCCGCGACCATCCGCACCACGATGGCCGTGACCGGCCTGCAGTCGGGCGAGAACCTGGTCGGCATCGATTACCGTCCGGCCGACGGCCTCCTGTACGGCGTCGGCAGCAGCGGGCGCCTGTATACGATCGACCCGGCGACCGGCGCGGCCACGCTGAAATCGACCCTGGCCGTCGATGCGACCGATACCACGGCGCCCTTCACCGCCCTGGCCGGCACCGATTTCGGCGTCGACTTCAACCCGGCCGCCGACCGCCTGCGGATCGTGAGCAATACAGGCCAGAGCCTGCGCATCAATGTCGATACCGGCGCCACCACCACCGACGGCAACATCAATGGCGGCGCAGCCAACACCGCGGTGACCGCATCCGCCTATACGAATTCGTTCGCCGGCACGGCTGCGACCACCCTGTATGCCATCGACAGCGCCACCGACACCCTCTACATCCAGAATCCTCCCAACAACGGGACCCTGGCCACCCCGGTCGCCCTCGGTGTCGACGGCGGCGCGGTCAATGGCTTCGACATCGATGGCCGCACCAACATGGGCTTTGCCATCCTGAACGTGGGTGGCGCCCGGACCTTGTATTCGATCAACCTGGCCGCCACCGCGAATGCCGCGACGGCAGTCGGCGCGCTTGCCGTGACCGAAGATATCCGCGGCCTGGCCGCCCGTCCTGTCCTGGGCCCGGTCGTGCTGGGCCTGACCGATACCGGCCGCATGGTGGCCTTCCGTCCGGCCACGCCGAATATCCTCACCCTCGATATCGGGGTGGCCGGACTGAACGCGAACGAAAGCCTTCTCGGTATCGATTTCCGTCCGAAGGACGGGCTGCTGTACGGGATCACGTCCGCCGCGCGCATCGTGACGATCGACGCCGCCACCGGCGTGGCCACGGTCAAGGCCACCCTGGCTGCCGACGCTGCGGACGCGACCAATCCCTACGCCGGCATCGCAGGTACGGCGTTTGCGGTGGACTTCAACCCGGTGGCCGACCGCCTGCGCGTGATCGGCAATACCGGGCAAAGCCTGCGCATCAACGTCGACACCGGCGCGACTACCACCGACGGCGCCATCAACCGCGCCGGTGCGATGCCCATGGTGACGGCCGCTGCCTATACCAATAGCATCCCCGGCGCGACCGCCACCCAGTTGTTCGACATCGATACCGACAGCGACAGCCTGGCGCTGCAGAATCCGCCGAACGACGGGGTGCTGGCCAATGTGGGGCTGCTGGGCGTGGCGGTGGTGGGGGACGCGGGCTTCGACATAGCGGGCGGCGCGAACGGGATTGCACTGGCCGCGCTGCGTACCAGTGCGACCGGACCCTCGTCGCTGTATCGCGTCGACCTGGCCACCGGCGCGGCGACGCTGGCGGCGGGCGCCGCCAATCCGGCGATGTCGGTAGTGGGTAGCAGCCTGGGCCTGCGCGATATCGCGATTTCGCTGCGGTGATCGGCTGGCCTGAAGCCGGTAATTCGTAGGGTGGGCGGGTCTCCCGCCCACGCGGTGATAGTTGATGGCGCCGATCACGCGCTCGGTGATCTTGCCGCTAACTACCACCGCGTGGGCGGCCAAGCCGCCCACCCTACGAAAGCCATTGAGTGACGCTTCAGCGCACGGTCAAATCATCTTCACCGCGCGGCCGATGAACAGGATCGGCCCGGTCGGGCGCCCGATCGGCGAGCCGGCTTCGGGTTCGAGCGTGATCTCGAACAACTGGTTCGGCTGCAGCGGCGGCAAATCGCCCAGCTGCACCTCGACCGCCTTGCCCGGCTGGACCAATCCGAGCGATACCGGCTTGGTCCAGCCGTCCGCCTTGGTCCACAGCTGCAGCGAGCGCGCGGGCGGCACCGCGGTGGAACGCAGCGGCACCAGGCGCAGCTTGCCGGCGTCGCTCGATTGCAGCACCCAGCCGGGCGACAGGTTGTCCGGCGCGGCGAGCACCACCATGTAGCGCGGCGCCGGGGCGCCAGGTTCCTGCACGGTGATCACCGCCATGGCGGCAGCGGCCGCGAAACCGGCGGCAGCCAACCCGCGCCACAGTCCCAGCCTGTCCCACCAGCTGGCACCTCCACGCACGGCCACGGACTGGCTGCGCGCGCCGATCGACCCGGCGATGCGGCCCCACAGCTGGGGCGAAGGTTCGACCGGTTCGGCCAGGCGGGTCAGGGGCAGCAGCCGGGCTTCCCATTGCGCCACGGCGGTGCGCAGTGCCGGGTCCGCCGGCAGCGCCGCTTCGAGTTCGCGCCGGGCGGCCACCGGCAGGGTGCCGAGCACATATTCCCCGGCCAGGTCGTGCGGATCTTTGTGGTCGGCCCTCATCCCATGCACTCCCGTAAGGCAGTCAAACCGCGCCTGATCCAGGTCTTGACCGTGCCGAGCGGCGAATTCAGGCGTTCCGCGATCTCGCTGTGCGAGCAGCCGTCGACATAGGCGTACAGGATGCTGTTACGTTTGACGACGTCGAGCCCGACCAGGCAATCGTGCAGGCGGCCAAGGTCCTGGTGCAACTCGAACGCGTCCGCCATGCCGGCGTCGGCAGCCGCGGCCGCACCGAGGTCGTCGAGCAGTTCTTCGTCGACGCCGATCTCGCGCTCGCCGCTGCGCACCAGGCTCAGGGCCTGGTTACGCACCACGCTGTAGATCCATCCGCGCCCGGCCCCGCGCGCCGGGTCGAAGCTGCCCGCCCTGGTCCAGATATTCAGGAAGGCGTCGTGCAGCACGTCTTCGGCAATCTGGCGGTGGCGCACGATGCGCAGGGCGACGCCGAGCAGGCTGCGGCTGTCGCGGTCATAGATACGGCGCAGCGCGCCCTGGTCGCCGCGCGCGCAGGCTGCCAGCGCCCCATCGTAGTCAAAACCTTCGCTTGCGATCATGCCGGACGCCCTGTGCCCATGTACTCACCCTCACCGCTGATTTGTTGCAAGTATAGTAAGCCAAACGCGCGGAAAATCGTTAAATTTCCTCATTATTCAGGCTATAGGAATATTCTCGCATGCAGCCTGCCGGTTGCGCTTGGCGAAAATGCCATTTTCCTTTATACATAGCCGGTTTCGTTCCAATAAATCGTTAACCACGCCGTCGACGCACCGCATGAATTTCCAGCCTCCTTCCCTGCGCCTCGGCGCGAACACCGTCGTCAGCGCCACCTGCATCATCGCCCTGCTCCATTTCGGCCGCGAAGTCCTGGAACCACTGGCCCTCGCGCTGATCCTGAGCCTGGTGCTGGCGCCGCTGGTGCGCAGCGTGACCCGGATCGGGCTGGCGCGCATGCCGGCGGTGCTGCTGTCGGTCGCGCTGGTGTCGACCTTCCTCACCGGCGTCGGCGCGGTGCTGGCGACCCAGCTGGTGACCATCACGCGCGACCTGCCCCAATACCGCAGCGCGATCCGCACCAAGGTCGCCAAGGTGCGCGAGGTCGTGGAGCGCCCGATCTCGCGCATCGAAGCCGAACTGAGCGCCGTGGCCCCCAGTGGGACGGTCGAGCCCGTCAGGCCGCGCCGGGGTGGCGTCAACCTGGCGGTGACGGCAGCCAACACCGCCACCAGCGCCCCGGTGCCGGTCGAAGTGCGCACCCCGCGCACCATGAAGGATACGCTGGGCCGCATCGTCGGCCTGGTCTGGGGCCCGATCGGCGAGGCCGGCGTGGTGCTGATCCTGCTGGTGTTCATCCTGCTTGAACAGGGTTCGCTGCGCGACCGCCTGGTGCGCCTGGCCGGCCAGGCCGAAGTCAGCCGCACCATCCGCACCCTCGGCGACGCCGCCCAGGGCGTGTCGCGCTTCTTCTTTTCGCAGTTCATCGTGAACGCCACCTTCGGCGCTGCCATCGGCCTGTCGCTGTGGCTCGTCGGCGTGCCCCACGCCGTGCTGTGGGGCGTCCTGAGCGGCGTGCTGCGCTTCGTGCCCTACCTTGGCGTGCTGCTGGCCGGCGCCATCATCGCCGTGTTCGTGGCCGCGATCGACCCCGGCTGGTCGCTGGCGGTGACCTGCATGGCGATGTTCCTGGCCTTCGAGGTGGTGCTGGCCAATTTCATCGAGCCCAAGGTGTATGGCCACAGTTCGGGCCTGTCGCCGCTGGCGGTAATCGTCTCGGCGCTGTTCTGGGGCGCGCTGTGGGGCCCGGTCGGCTTGCTGCTGTCGACCCCGCTGACCCTGTGCCTGGTGGTGGCCGGGCGCCACGTGCGGGCGCTGGCGCCAATCACCATCCTGCTGGGCGACGCGCCCAACATGTCGGACGCCGAACGTTTCCACCAGCGCGTGCTGGCCGGCGAAGCCGACGAGCTGACCAAGGACGCGCAAGCCTATGTGCGGCGCTTCAGCTTTGCGCGCTATTGCGACCACGTGCTGCTGCCTGGCCTGCGCATGGCGGTGTCGGACCTCGGCGCCGGCACCATCGACAAGCTCCAGCAGGACCGCATGCGCGCGGTGATCGCGAATATCGCCGAAACCGTGGCCTCGGCCTCGGAATCCGGCTCGCGCACGCGCCGCAAGGCCGTCCCCCTGCTGGACGCGAACATCGGCGCCCACCTGCGCCAGATGCGCGAAGCCCGTTTCGGGCGCTGGCAGGGCTCGCTCGACGTGCCGAGCGGTTCGATCGTGCTGTGCGCCGGGCTGCCGTCCGAACGCGACGAATTCCTGACCGAACTGCTGGTGCGCGCCCTGCGCGAGGCCGAAGTCGACGCCCGCAGCATCGTGGCTGGCGCCCCTCAGGAGCGGCCCGAACCCGCGCACCCGGGACTGGTGTCGACTGTCTTCATCACCTATCCGCGCCAGGACAATATCGAGGAATGGCTACTTGCCGTCGCCGAGCTGCGTGCGGACCTGCCGGAAGCGCTGATGGTGACGGTGCTGCTCCCCTATGACGAGCAGCTGCCGAAACGCGCCCTGGTGGAGGAGCACGTCGACATGATCCTGCGCTCCTTCGAGGAAGGCCTGGCCTTCGTGGCGCCGGACCGCGCCGCGCAGGCGAACGGCGCCCCGGCGCGCATGCGCGCCGCATAAGGGGGCTAGACAGACCTTGCCCCGGGTTTGCCCCCCGGTTTCGTTGTTTTTCCAGCGCAAGCCAACCAAAAAGTCGGCCTAGTTTGAGCCGGTATTGACGATTTCCAGAATTTCGCACGTAAAATGCTTTCCCAGTGGCATTAACATTTCTCATGGCGGAATATGAAATCGGTACAACAAGAAGTCGACGAGCGCAGCAACCTCACTGGCACCAACAAATTCGAGCTCCTGCTGTTCCGCCTCGGCGGCGACGAACAGGGCGAGCGCAGCGAGCTGTTCGGCATTAACGTATTCAAGATCCGCGAGATCGTCGCCATGCCGGCCATCACCGCCGTCGCCGGCGCGATGCCGCACGTGCTGGGCGTGGTCAACCTGCGCGGCCAGATCATCCAGGTGCTGGACCTGCCGGCGATTGCCGGTGTCAAGCCGAAGACCGGCCTGAACATCATGCTGGTCACGGAATTCGCGCGCACAACCCAGGCCTTCGCGGTCGAGAGTGTCGAAGAAATCGTCCGCCTCGACTGGAGCCAGGTGATGTCGGCCGAGCGCTGCTCGGGTAGCGGGATGGTGACCAGCATCGCCCGCCTCCCGGTCGAGGACGGCCAGGAAGGCCGCCTGGCCCAGGTGCTCGACGTCGAGACCATCCTGCGCGACATGAACCCCGACTCCGGTCCGGAAATCACCCAGCAGACCGTCGGCGCGAAAATCCAGATCAAGCCGGGTTCGGTGGTGCTGGCGGCAGACGATTCCGTGGTGGCGCGCGCCCTGATCGAAGAGGGCCTGAAGGCCATGGGCCTGCCCTACATCATGACCAAGAGCGGCAAGGAAGCCTGGGACCAGCTCAACGCCATCGCCACGGCCGCCGAGGCCGAAGGCAAGACCGTGCACGACAAGGTTGCGCTGGTGCTGACCGACCTGGAGATGCCTGAAATGGATGGCTTCACCCTGACCCGCAACATCAAGAAGACCGGCCGTTTCGGCGGCATCCCGGTGGTGATCCACTCCTCGCTGTCGGGCACCACCAACGAAGAGCACGTCAAGAACGTCCAGGCCGACGCCTATGTCGCCAAGTTCTCGGCGGAAGAGCTGGCGACTACCCTGCGCCGCCTGCTGCGCCAGTAATTGCCCAAGTCCTGGTTTTTGTTCCACCTTAATTCAAGGGCGGCCCGCACGAAAATGCGCGTCGCCCTTATGTCAACTGCATAAGCCGCACATACGTTGTGTTGTAACAAACGCTAACAGAATCGTCCCGTGCGCCGCGTGTGTGGTTGTACTATAGGCAACAAGCCGGTATGTAATCGGGGTGCCGGCCAGGCAGAGGCATCCCCTCTGCCGACCTGATTACGCAGGATGTGCGTGCCTTACGCGACGAAACTCGCCTTGCCGAGAGTATGCCTATGCCGCAACGACGAAGAGATGAACATACTGCTGTAACTGCCGAGTACGCCTTTTTTCTGGCGGAAACCCGGGGGCTTCGCTTTGCGCTCGATTACCTGGACAACTGCCACATCCCTCGCGACATCCTCATCCGCGCCATCGAAGAACCCACCCAGCGCCGCCGCATGGAGCGGCGCCGCAATCCGCGCAACGACTGATCCGCCATCGACGGCGCTGCGTGCTGCCGAGCCATTTCCACATTCCCCAGTAAGGCGCGCCACCGCGGCGCGCGGTGTGTTAATTTGCGCGTGATGGGGAGTTGGCCATGCAGCGCGTTTACCGTTGGCAGTCCGACGACGGCGTCGGGCTCGAGCACCTGAGCTTGCAGCACCGTGACGACATCATCGTCGCGGAGGGCATCGTCATCGGCACCGATGATAGCGGGCCCTTCGGCTGCAGCTACCGCATCTGCTGCGACGGGCGCTGGCGTGTACGCGCGGTCGAGGTGCATGCCGCCGGCGGCGAGTCCTGCGTGCTCACCACCGACGGCAGCGGCGTCTGGCGCGACGGCGACGGCGCGGCCATGCCTGAGCTTTCCGGCTGCATCGACGTCGACATCTCCGCCACGCCCTTCACCAATACCCTCCCCATCCGCCGCCTCGGCGAACACCTGCACCAGCGCACCGGCCTTGCGGTCGTCTATATTCCCGTGCCGACCCTCGACCTGGCGCGTGCCGAGCAGGCGTATACCCGGCTGGCCGACCACCGCTACCTGTATGAAGGGCCGATCGGCAGCTTCCAGGCCGAGCTCGAAGTCGATCCCGATGGGCTGGTGGTGCATTACCCGGCACTGTTCAGGCGCCTGCCCTGCCGCTAGGCTTTCCTGCGCGGGGCCACCTGCAGGGAATGACTTGGCGTGCCGGAATGGCTATAATTTCGGTCTTCGCACCGAGGATCCCGCCATGTCTTTGTTAGCGCACCAGCTTGAACTCCTGTCCCCCGCCAAGACCGCCGAGATCGGCCGCGAGGCCATTCTCCACGGCGCCGACGCCGTGTACATTGGCGGCCCCGCCTTCGGTGCGCGCCACAATGCGAGCAATCCTTTGGCAGACATTGCGGGCCTCGTCGAGTTTGCCCACCGCTACCGCTCGCGCATCTTCGTTACCATGAACACGATCATGCATGACAGCGAACTCGAGCTGGCGCGCAAGCAGATCTGGGACTTGTACAGCGCCGGCGTCGATGCGCTGATCGTCCAGGACATGGGCCTGCTCGAACTCGATCTGCCGCCGATCCAGCTGCATGCCAGCACCCAGTGCGACATCCGCACCGTCGAAAAAGCCAAGTTCCTCGGCGACGTCGGTTTTTCGCAGCTGGTACTGGCGCGCGAACTCACCGTCGAGCAGATCCGTAAAATTGCGGCAGAGGTCGACACGCCGCTCGAATACTTCGTGCACGGCGCCCTCTGCGTGGCATTCTCGGGCCAGTGCTTCATTTCGCATGCCGACACCGGCCGCAGCGCCAACCGCGGCGACTGCTCGCAGGCCTGCCGCCTGCCCTATACCCTGAGCGACGGCGCAGGCCGCGTGGTGGCCTACGAAAAGCACCTGCTGTCCATGAAGGACAACGACCAGAGCCGCAACCTGGAAGCCCTGGTCGACGCCGGCATCCGCTCGTTCAAGATCGAGGGCCGCTACAAGGACATGGGCTATGTCAAGAACATCACGGCCCATTACCGCCTGCTGCTCGACGAACTGCTCGAGCGCCGCCCGGAATTTGTACGCGCCGCCAGCGGCACGACGCGCGTGCTGTTCACACCCGACGTCGACAAGAATTTTCACCGCGGCCATACCGATTACTTTGCGCTGGGCCGGCAAGACGACATCGGCGCCTTCGATTCGCCGAAATACATCGGGGTCGAACTCGGCACGGTCACGCGCATCGGCCCGGACTTCATCGACCTGGCCACCAATGCACCGATGGCCAACGGCGACGGCCTGAACTACATGCACAAGCGCGAGACGGTCGGCATCCAGGCCAACAAGGCCGAGAAGCTGGGTGAAGACGAGAATGGCCAGCGCTGGCGCGTGTACCCGAACGAGGTCCTGGACAGCCTGGCTGGCCTGAAGGTCGGGACCAGCATCCACCGCAACCGCGACCACCACTGGGAATCGGCGCTCAACAAGAAATCGTCCGAGCGCAAGGTGCGCGTCGACCTGACGCTGAGCGAGCAGCCGGGCGGCCTGCGCCTGGCGGTGCGCGACGAAGACGGCATCGAAACAGTGCTGGACGCGCCGGTCGCGCTGCAGCCGGCCCAGCAGGCGGCCCAGGCCGAGGCGGCGCTGCGCACCAACCTGGCGAAGCTGGGCAACACGATGTTCGAAGCAGGCACGGTCGACCTGGAACTGTCGCAGCCCTGGTTCGTGGCAGCGAGCGCGATCAACGCCCTGCGCCGCGACGCGATCGCCGCGCACGAAGCCGCGCGCCTGGCCAGTTGGGAGCGGCCGCAGCGCAAGCCCAAGGCTGAGCCGCCGGCGATTTACCCGGACCAGCAGCTGAGCTACCTGGCCAACGTCTACAACGAAAAGGCGCGCGCCTTCTACCACAAGCACGGCGTACAGCTGATCGATGCGGCCTACGAGTCGCACGAAGAGCCGGGCGAAGTGTCGCTGATGATCACGAAGCACTGCCTGCGTTTCTCGTTCAACCTCTGCCCGAAGCAGGCCAAGGGCGTGACAGGCGTGCAGGGCCAGGTCCGCGCGGAGCCAATGACCCTGGTGAACGGCAACGAGCGCTACACGCTGCGCTTCGACTGCAAGCCCTGCGAGATGCATGTGGTCGGGGCCATGAAGCAGAACATCTTGCAGTCGCCGCCGCCTTCGGCCGTGCCGTATAGTCCGCTGACCTTTCATCGGCAGCGTCCACGGGCCTGATTTTGTAGGGTGGTCGGCTGTGCCGACCGCGCGTTCAATCCGAATATGAACAGGTCCAGCGTCCATTCAAACACCGGTTGAACGCGCGGGCGGGAGACCCGCCCACCCTACGAAAAAAACGCCGCCGGGTTTCCCCGGCGGCGTTTGCATTTCTGACTCGTAAATCGCTTAGTCGACGGTCGCGCCGCTGTCCTTCACGACTTTCGACCAGCGCACCGATTCGGCCTGCACGAACTTGCCGAAGTTCTCGGGCGATTCGCCGACGAAGTCGGAACCGGTATCGGCCAGCACCTTCTGGAACTCGGGGCCCTTCATGACCTTGATGGCTTCGGCATTGATCTTGGCGACCACGGCCTTCGGCGTCTTGGCCGGGGCGAACATGCCGTACCAGGCGTAGGATTCGATCCCCGCCAGGCCAGCTTCGGCGAAGGTCGGCACGTCCGGCAGCAGCGGCGAGCGCTTGGCGCCCGAGATCGCGATCGCCTTGACCTTGCCGCTCTTAATGTGCGGCATGATCGCGATGGTGCTGTCGAACATGATCGGGATATGGCCGCCCAGCAGGTCTGAAATCGCCGGCGCCGAGCCCTTGTACGGCACGTGGGTCATCTGCAGTTTGGCCACGCTCGCGAACAGTTCGCTGGTGAGGTGCTGCGGAGTACCGTTGCCGGAGGAGCCGAACGAGAACTGGCCTTTCTTCGACTGGATGTGGGCCATCAGCTCCTTCAGGTTCTTGGCCGGCACGCCCGGGTGGGCGACCAGCACGAGTGGTACGCGCAGCAAGTTGGTCACCGGCGCCAGGTCCTTGAGCGGATCGAAGTTCATGTTCTTGTACAGGCTCGGGTTGATCACGATCGGCGCGCTCGAGGTGATCAGGAGGGTCTTGCCGTCGCCCTGGGCACGCGTGACTGCGGCCGTACCGATATTACCGCCGCCACCGGCGCGGTTGTCGATCACGAAGGTCTGGCCCAGCGCCTGGGTCAGGCCCTTGGCCATCGGACGGGCAGCGATGTCCGAAGGGCCGCCTGGCGGCCACGGGACTACCACCGTCACCGTCGCATCCGGCCAGTTTTGCGCCAGTGCGCCCAATGAAATGACCGACGCCGTCACAGCGAACGCGAGTTTCTTACCGGTGCCGAAAAATAAACGCATAGTCCCCATCCTTCTATTGATGAATTGGCATGAGCAGCTAGTGTAGCGCATTCACGGCGCAGTAACACGGGCTCTTGCGCAGTGCTCGGCAGGAGCCTAAGGACAGCCTGATGGTATTTACAACAGAAACTGATGAATTCAACAAAGGAATATAGATTTGCTATCAGAAATAGTTTACTCTGTAGGACGTATCCTACTTCTGCTTCCCCATGAATCGCTGCTACCCGTACACCCGCCGCCTCGTGAAACGCGCTCGCTTGCAAAAGCGCGCCGCGGCAGCGGTAATGCTCGGCCTGGCCGGATGTACGCTTGGGATTGCATTGACGTGGTCGCCCGACCCGGTGGCCGCTGCCCTGCCCGGCAGCCCGGCCTTGCTGGCCCTCGCCTCGCCCGCGGTATTGGAGCGCATGGCCGGCCAGGCGCCGCGGCGCATTTATCCCTATTCGATCGTGCCGGGCGGCGTGGCCGGCCAGGCCGAATTGAAGCGCATCATCCGTACCGACAAGGTGGTCGCCGAACACTACGCCACCTTCAATGTCGACAAGGCGCACCCCGTCACCGTCAGCAAGCCACGCGCGGTGCACGTGTCCTACCGCAAGGGCGACAAGGTGTACTGGACGGCAAAGAAAGTCATGCTGGCGGAAGGCGAAACGCTGCTATCCGACGGCAGCAATGAAATGCGCGCGCGCTGCGCCAACCGGATCTCTGACGTCGCCCAATTTCCGGTCGAAGCGCAGGAGCCGAGCGCCGAGGTGCTCGATTCGGTGGTCGACGAAGAAGCCTATGGCCTGGCAGGCGACAAGGACGATGCGGCATTCGAGCTGGTCAACGGCGCCATCCCGCGCCATACCGGGCGCGGCATGCAGGCGCCGTTGTCCAGCTACGGTGGCGGCGGACGGATCGCCGAAGCTTCCGCAATGCCGTCATCCGTGGCAAGCAGGGCCGGCATGGAGAACACGGCCCTGTCGCAGTTCGGTTCGTCGAGCAGCCTGGAATCGATCCCGCGTTCCGGCGCGACGGCGCCCGTCAAGCCGGGGTCGCCCCCGCCGACGCTGGAAGTGTCGCCGGAGACGCCTAAGGACACCAAGCCTGCCGATGTGACCGGCGCCCTGCCGGGCGTAACACCGCTTCCCGTAGCCACCGACCCGAGCACGGGCACGACGGACGGCGGCAAGGGCAACACGCTGCCGGTGCCTGCCACGCCGCCGGTCACGGCCAATCAGCCCCCGGCTGGTGGCGGGACCGAAGGCAGGCCCTTGGCGCCCCTTCCCGGGGAAGCCGGACCGAAGCCCGGCCCTTTCATCCCCGAGCCGACCCTGCTGCCACCCGCACCGCCTGCCGGCACCGGCGAGGAAAAGCCGGACACCGCAGAGGTGCCGGAGCCAGCCTCTGTCTGGCTGATCGGCGCGGCGCTGGCGGGCATGGCGCTGCTGCGCCGCCGTCGACGCTGAACGGCAGACCCGCTTACGCCGGGATCGCCAGCCCGGCGATGACGGCGGGACGCTGGCGGAAGGCCTCCAGCGCGGCCAGCACCTGCGGGAAATCCTTGATGCCGACGATCTCGCCGGCGTCGTAGAAGCCCACCAGGTTGTTCACCCAGGGGAAGATCGCGATATCGGCGATCGTGTACTCGTCCCCTGCCACCCACCGGTGCTTCGCCAGCTGCCCTTCGAGCACGGCGAGCAGGCGCTTGGTTTCGGCCACGTAGCGGTCGCGCGGGCGCTTGTCGTCGTAATCCTTGCCCGCGAACTTGTGGAAGAAGCCGAGCTGGCCGAACATCGGGCCGATGCCGCCCATCTGGAACATCACCCACTGGATCGCCTGATAGCGCAGCGCCGGATCGGCTGGCAGGAACTTGCCGGTCTTCTCGGCCAGGTAGATCAGGATCGCGCCGGACTCGAACAGCGCGAGCGGCTTGCCTCCCGGCCCGTTGGGATCGATGATGGACGGGATCTTGTTGTTCGGGTTGAGCGACAGGTAAGCCGGCGAGGTCTGGTCGTTGGTCTCGAAGCTCACCTTGTGCGGCTCGTAGGGCAAGCCGGTTTCCTCCAGCATGATCGAGACCTTGACGCCGTTCGGCGTCGGCAGCGAATACAGCTGGAGGCGGTCCGGATGCTGGGCGCGCCACTTGGTGCTGACGGGAAATGCAGAGAGATCGGTCATGGCGCTTGTCGGGTTGATAGTGGACCGCCAACGATAGCAAACTTCCCGCCGGCCCGCCGGAGGCCACCCGGTTCAGCTGGCCGGCTTCAGCCGAACAGCTTGTTCGCCGTGCGCGCGATCAGCTCGCCCTGGTGGCGTGCGCCGCCCAGTTCCAGCTCGCTCGGCTGGCGTTCGCCCTTGCCGCCGGCAATGGTCGAGGCGCCGTAAGGGCTGCCCCCGACGATTTCGTCGAGCGTCATCTGGGCCTGGTAGCTGTAGGGCAGCCCCACCACCGTCATCCCGAAGTGCAGCAAATTCGTGATGATGGAAAACAGCGTGGTTTCCTGGCCGCCGTGCTGGGTCGCGGTGGAGGTAAAGGCGCCGCCGACCTTGCCGTTGAGCGCGCCGCGCGCCCAGAGGCCGCCGGTCTGGTCTAGGAAGGCCGCCATCTGGCCCGGCATGCGGCCATAGCGGGTCGGCGCGCCGATGATGATGGCGTCGTAGTCGGCCAGTTCGTTGGGGGTGGCGACCGGCGCATCCTGCTGCAGCTTGAAATGCGCGTTCTTGGCGACCTCTTCCGGCACCGTTTCCGGCACCCGCTTCAGGTCCACCGTGGCGCCGGTGGCGCGTGCGCCTTCGGCGACCGCCTTGGCCATGGTTTCGATGTGACCATAGGTCGAGTAGTACAGCACCAGAACTTTCGACATTGCCTTCCTCCCTCAGTTGGATGAACCTCGTTCAAATACCGCGAACTGGCATTGTGGTCGGAATCGGGATTTCGTGACGGGCGGCTGGCCCGGACGTAAAAAGGACCGCTCGCGCGGCCCCTTCCCCTGCCTGCAACCCGGCATCAGATCCAGTAGATCAGGGCGCCGAGCGCGACGACCAGTGCGATGCGGGTGAGGTTATAGACGGTCTTGTTCCAGGCCTTCAGGCGGCGGCGGTACTGGCCCATGTAGAAGGAAATGCGGAACAGCTTGCTGACCAGGCCGACCTGGTCACCTAGCTCGTTGGGCGAGGCGGCGGCCGTCATCACGGTGCGGCCGAACCAGCGGTTGATCGAGCCCATCCACTTGAAGCGCATCGGGCGCTCGATGTCGCAGAACAGGATGATACGGTCGCTGTCGCTGCCGTTGATGGCCCAGTGGATATAGGTTTCGTCGAAGATCACGCCCTGGCCGTCGCGCCAGCTATAACGCTCGCCGTCGACTTCGATGAAGCAGCGGTCGTCGTTCGGCGTGGCCAGGCCCAGGTGGTAGCGCATCGAGCCGGCGAACGGATCGCGGTGCGGGTTCAGCTTGCCGCCCGGTGGCAGCTCGGCGAACATCGCGGCTTTCACGGTCGGGATCGACTGCAGCAGCGCATAAGTCTGCGGGCACAGGCGTTCGGCCGAGGGGTGGCTGGCGTCGTACCACTTCAGGTAGAAGCGCTTCCAGCCGTTCTTGAAAAAGGAATTGAAGCCGGCGTCGTCATTTTGCTCGGCAGCCTTGATCTTCTTGAGCGCCAGCAGGTGCTCGGCTTCGGCGCGGATGACCAGCCAGTTTTCCTGCAGCTTTGCCAATTCCGGGAAGGCGCTCACCGGGATGTAAGGCGTGCTCGGCACCCGCGAAAACTTGTGCATGAAGATGTTGATCGGCGCCATGAACGACGAATGGTCGAACAACTGGCGACGGAAAGGCAGGCGCACCCGCCCGCGGAAATGGATATGCAGGATCGATAGGAAATAAAAGCCAACCACTACCCATTTCATTGCGTCCTCCGTCCCAGCGCACGGTGGCTGGCAGCTTCAAAGGGACGCAGGATACCATAACCGACAGTCAGCCGCCGGAGGTGGGCGTTAGACATGGGGCTATGTTGCGCCGGCAACGTGAGCAGCAATGCGAGCTGAATCCCCGGAACTGCGTGCAGGGCGCCGGCGCGGAGCCCGGTCTGGAACCGGGCCGGGGAAACTCAGTGCTGGACCGAGGTGATCGCATACCCCTTTTCGTCGATCTGGCCGGTGACGTTCTCGATGTCGTAGTCCGGCAGCTGCTCGGCGCCGTCGTCGACCTCGATGGCCCGGACTTCGATTTCCCAGTCCGTGTTGGTCGCTTCCTCAGGGATGTTGCGTGCTTCCGGTACTGCCAGATAGGACAGCTTGCCGTCAGTTTCTGCTCTACGGTAAATATCCAGGCGCATAGTCGTTTCCTCAAAGTCAAAGCCCGCTTTCCCGATGAAAGCAGGCAGAACCACAGTAGAAGGTTGAAACGCTGTCGTCTGTTAATTGACCCACACTCAGCCGGTGTCAGCGCCCGGGCGACGCGCCGAGGATGCGTGCCGGCAGCATGACGATGGCGCGCAGCAGTTCGAACACCGCCTCGACACCCACGCCAAGCAGCCGGAACGGCAGCAACAGCAGCCAGACCAGCGGGTACAGCACCAGGGCCAGCAGCGCAATGGGCCAGCACAGGAACAGCAGGACCAACCATAGCAGGAAACCCAGCATTCTTCTCGCTCCTTTGAAGTTGACGGCGCAGGAGAACTCTAGGTGGTCGGGCTGGGCGGGACAAACGATCTGCGACGGACGGGGCAAATGGCGGGGCAGATGGAGGAAAACGGCAGTTGGGCGGGGCGGCGCCCCCGCCGGCCGGCCCCTCGTGCGGGCCGCCCCCGCGGCCGGGGGCGGACATGCAACAACTCAGGCGAACGGTCAGGCGAAGGCCGGAACCTGTTCCGTGATGCGCTGGTTGATCACCTGGGCGCGCAGCGACGCCTGCAGCGACGGGATCGACCCGCCGGCGCGGTACTGGAAGGCGATGTGCAGCATGTCGCCCGCAGCGACCTTCACCGGCTGGCCCAGCGGCAGCGTCATGTAGTGGTTGAGCCAGTCGATTGTGTTCGATTCTTCCGGCACGATCGCCAGCACGTTCTTGGTGATGAAGCGCATCGCATTGAAGGTGCCGCTCTTTTCCACCACCACTGCGCCTTCCCAGGCGAACACGCTGTCGACCGGCTGGCTGAAGTCGATCAGGCTGTAGACCGCCGGCTGGGCCAGTTCGACCGTGCCCGGATAGATCACATTGGTTTCCTGGAATTGCACGATGGGCGCATGGAAGCCTTCGAAATCGTATTCCTGCTCGACCGGCTGGGCCGCCATGATCACGGCTTCCGGCAGGAACACCGGCAGCGGCCCGCCGAACTTGGCCAGGTAGCGGCGCTTGAACGATTCGATGACCTCGACCTGCTTTTCGCGCAGCATGGCGACATGGATCATCTCGCAGATCACAACGTCGACCGGCTCCGGCGGCAGGTAGTCGAAGGCGTCGGCGTGAATGACCTCGACCTTGTGGCCATTCTGGTTGATCGCCAGGAATTTACGGGCTTCCTTCACCATGTCGGGATTGAACTCGACGCAATAAACCTTGCTCGCCGCCTGGGCCGCGAAGAAGGACAGCACGCCCGTGCCGCCGCCCAGTTCCAGCACTTTCGCGCCCGGTTTGACGGCATAGTGGATCGCGGACTTGAAACTGTGCATCCGGTTCTGGTCCATCAGCATATTGTGATGGTAATGGACTGGAATGAACTGCCCCAGGTAGCAGCTTTCGATTTCGCGTTCGTTCAGCATGGTGGTTCCTTTGCCCTTGTACTTCTTCGATGTACGGCTTGTACGGTGAAGCCATTATGGACAAGGAAGCACGGCGTCGATTGGCCGAGCTGCGGGGTGTTTACCGCTTAGTTCCGCGCGGCAATGCTAAACGACTACCGTTTGAAGGCGCTGATGGCGGCGGCGAGGTCGGTGTGGCCGGCCCGTTCGGCGATCCGGGCTGCGGTGAGCCCCTCGGTGTTCTCCAGGCGGGGATTGGCGCCCTGCCCGAGCAGCAGCATCGCCGCTTCCGCCTTGCCTTCGCGCGCGGCCATCATCAGCGGCGTATAGGCGCCGCTTTCCCGTGGTGACAGGGCGTCCAGCCTGGCCTTGCGCTCGATGAGCATGCGCGCAATGTCGCCGTCGCCGCTGGCGGCCGCATAGTGCAGTGCAGTCCAGCCGCTGCGGTTCACCTGCGCGCCCTTGGCCAGCAGCGCAACGGCCGCCGGCTTGTTGCCCTTGAATGCGGCCATCATCAAGGCGGTATTACCGTTCATCGCCTTCGCCTCCAGGTCGGTCCCCGGATGGGCCAGCAATACATTCAGCACCCGCATCGCGTCTTCGCGCACCGCGATCACCAGGGCCGGCTCGCCGCCGACCGGGTTGATCTCATTGGCATTGACCTCGCGCCCGACCAGCTGTTCAACCTTCTTCACGTCGTCGAGCTGGACTGCGCGAAAGAAGGCGGCCACCTGGGCCGGCGTGGCCGCCACCGCCATCGTGCTCCACAGGGAAGCGGCGACCAGGCAGTTGCGCAGAAACGGGTAGCGGGCCATGGGCATGGTTCAGGCCTTTGCCGTGCTGAACAGCTTGAAGAAATTCTCGCTGGTCTGGGCCGCCACGTCGCGCAGCGACACGCCCTTGAGGGTGGCGATGTATTCGCCGACGTGGGCGACATAGCCCGGCTCATTCATGCGGCCGCGGAAGGGCACCGGCGCCAGGTAGGGCGAATCCGTCTCGATCAGCATGCGCTCGAGCGGCACGGCCTTCGCCACTTCCTGCAGCTCTTTGGCGCTCTTGAAGGTGACGATGCCCGAGAACGAAATATAGAAGCCCTGCTCCATCGCCGCCTGCGCCACCTCGAGCGACTCGGTGAAGCAGTGCATGACGCCGGCGACACCGCCCGCATCAAGGCCGGCGCCCTCTTCCTTCATGATGCGGATGGTATCGCTGCTTGCGGCGCGGGTGTGGATGATCAGCGGTTTGCCTGTCTCGCGCGAGGCGCGGATATGGGTGCGGAAGCGCTCGCGCTGCCATTCCAGGTCGCCTTCGAGGCGGTAGTAATCGAGGCCGGTCTCGCCGATGGCGATGATCTTCGGGTGGTTCGACAGCTCGACCAATTGCTGCACGGTCGGTTCGGGCGTGTCTTCGTAGTCGGGATGGACGCCGACCGAGGCGTAAATATGCGGGTATTGTTCGGCCAACGCGAGCACCTGGGGGAAGTCCGGCAGGTCGACGGACACGCACAGCGCATGCGTCACCTGGTTCTCGGCCATCTTGGCCAGGATTTCGGGCATCCGGACGGCAAGCTCCGGGAAATTGATGTGGCAGTGGGAATCGATAAACATGCCAATATTGTACCCGAGGCTTGAAGGGGCCCGGTGCCTCCCCCAAGCCTCAGGCGACGCGCTTGCCCAGGATAATCAGGTCACGCTCGATCCCGTCCAGATTCGCCACGCGCGGGAAGTGCGCCCACTTCTCGAAGCCGTACTTGTCGAACAGGGCCAGGCTGGCGGCGTTGTGGCCGAAGATGAAGCCCAGCAGCGTGTGCACGTTCACGTTTGGCGCGAACGCGATCGCCTGTTCCAGGCAGTAGCGCCCGATCCCCTTGCCGCGTGCGCTCTCCGCGATATAGATCGACAGCTCGGCGGTGCCCGAATAGGCCGGGCGGCCGTAGAAATTCGAATAGGACAGCCAGCCCAGCACTTCCGGCTGCTCGCGCCCGTCGTCGGCCGCATGGATCACCCACAGCGGCCGCCGTTCCGGCGTATGGTCGGCGAACCACCCCTCGCGCGATTGCACGGTCACCGGCTCGGTGTCGGCAGTGACTTCGCGCGAGGCGACGGTCGAGTTGTAGATGTCGACGATGAGCGGCAGGTCGGCGCGGGTGGCCAGGCGGTGGACGTAGGACGGCATAGAAGGCAGATGAGTTAAGCGCAGCTAATCTAACTGAGCAATAGATTAGCGCAAATTGATTACAGGGTATGGGTGGCGCGCGCCGAGCGCAGCGCAGCGCCGAGGATCTCTTCGATGCGAAGCTTGGCGCGCTGGCCGGCTTCGTCGTCCGGGAAATGCACGCCGATGCCCTGCGCCTTGTTGTTGTTCGCGCCCGCCGGGGTGATCCAGGCTACCTTGCCGGCGATCGGGTATTTGTTCGGGTCGTCCATCAGCGCCAGGATCAGGTAGATCTCGTCGCCGATCTTGTAGGGCTTGTTGGTCGGCACGAACATGCCGCCATGCTTCAGGAAGGGCATGTAGGCAGCGTAAAGCGCCGCCTTTTCCTTGATCGCCAGCGACAGCACGGACGGCCGCGGCGCTTGCGGGGCGCTCGGCTCTGGGGGCGTGGCGGTCATCGATGTCCTTTCATGCGCAGCACGAAGTGTACTCAAGCAACATATCTTCGACAAACAATTTCGCCGACAGGGGATGGTCGGCCACGGCGCGGCGCTCGTTGGCCGACTTGATCGCCCGGTTCAAGCTGGCAGTGTGCACCCGCCCAGCCAGGCTCGCAAGTTGCTTCTCGTAGCGCGGATAATAGCGGATCTTGCCGGCGAGCTTGACCGACATCAGGTCGTACAGCCAGCGCTGCTGCCACGCGACCAGCGACGACAAAGGCGACTTCGACAGCTTCTCGGCCACCCGCAGTGCCCCGTCCACAGCCGGATTCGCCAGGAAACCCAGCAGCGCTTCCAGGTCGTCGCGGCTGCCGCCTTCGGACTCCCTGAGTGCCGCCAGCGGCGCCCCGCCCTGCTCGCGCAGCCAGCTGTCGGCATCAAGCACGCCCTGGGCCGACAGCCAGGCCAGCGCTTCGGGGTGGGAGGGCATCGGCAGCGCGAATTTGCGGCAGCGCGACAGGATGGTCGGCAGCAGGCGGTCCAGGCTGTTCGATGCCAGCAAAAATACGGTGCCCGGCGGCGGCTCTTCCAGCGTCTTGAGCAGCGCGTTCGAGGCCGGCATGTTCAGCGCCTCGGCCGGATACAAGACGACCACGCGCAGGCCCTGGCGGTGGGTCGAAATGTTCATGAAATCGCTGAGAGCCCGGATCTGCTCGATCTTGATCTCTTTCGAGGGCGCCTTGGCCGATTTGGATTTGCCGGCAGGTTCGGCGCCTTCCTCGGCATCGCCCGTCGGCTCGTCTTCCAGCGCTTCCGGCCGCACGCGGCGGTAATCCGGATGGTTGTTCTGGACGAACCAGCCGCACGAAGCGCAGGCTTCGCAGGCGTGGCCGTCCGGGCGGACGTTCTCGCACAGCAGCGATTGCGCAAAGGTTTCCAGGAAATCGGCCTTGCCGACGCCGGCCGGGCCGTGAAACAGGATCGCATGCGGCAGGCGCGCGCGCATCGCCTGCAGCTGGGTCCAGGCGGCGCCCTGCCAAGGATAAAGCGTCACAGCAGCTTCTCCAGCACCCCAGCCAGCCGCAGCTGGATCTCGCCGATCGTGCGGGTCGAATCGACCACCACGATGCGGTCCGGGAACTGGGCGGCGCGGCGTAGGTACTCATTGCGGCATTTCTGGAAGAAGTCGGCCTGCTCGCGCTCGAATTTGTCCAGGGTGCGGGTGGCATCCAGCCGTTCGCGCGCCACTTCCAGGGGCACGTCGAACAGCAGGGTCAGGTCGGGCTGCAGGTGCGGGTGCACCCAGGCTTCCAGCGCTTCCATCTTGGCGCGGTCCAGGCCGCGGCCGCCGCTCTGGTAGGCGAAGCTGGCATCTGTGAAGCGGTCCGACAGCACCCAGTTGCCCTGGGCCAGGTTCGGCTCGATGACTTGCGCCACATGCTCGCGGCGGCTGGCGAACATCAGCAGCGCCTCGGTTTCCAGGTGCATCTTCTCGTGCAGCAGCAGCTCGCGCAGCTTTTCGCCCAGCGGCGTGCCGCCCGGCTCGCGCGAAGACACGACCGTCTTGCCGCGCGAAGCCAAAAAATCGTTGACGAAGCCGATATGGGTCGACTTGCCGGCCCCATCGATTCCTTCAAAGGTAATGAACTTGCCTTTCACAGTACTGCCTTGCGTCATTGGTTGTTCCGCCGCTGGTACTGGTTCACCGCCCGGTTATGGTCGTTCAGGTTGTTCGAGAACTGGCTGGTGCCATCGCCGCGCGAAACGAAATACAGGGCCTGGGTCTTGGCCGGCGACAGCGCCGCGCTAAGGGACTGCACGCCCGGCAGCGAAATCGGGGTCGGTGGCAGGCCGGCGCGCGTGTAAGTGTTGTACGGCGTGTCGGTTTCCAGGTCTTTCTTGCGGATATCGCCGGCGAAGCGCTCGCCCATGCCGTAGACCACGGTCGGATCGGTCTGCAGCAGCATACCGGTGCGCAGGCGGTTCACGAACACGCCGGCGATCATGGTGCGCTCGCTCTTCTGCCCGGTTTCCTTCTCGATGATCGAGGCCATGATCAGCGCTTCGTATGGCGTCTTGTACGGCAGGCTCTGGTCGCGGCTTTCCCACGCGGCCTTCAGGTGGTTCAGCATAGCCCCGTGCGCCTTTTTATAGATGTCGAGTTCCGACGAGCCCTTGGCGAACAGGTAGGTGTCAGGGAAGAACATGCCCTCGGGTGAAGTGTATTCCTTCGAGATCTTCGCCATCAGCTCCTTGTCGCTCAGCTTCACGGTGTCGTGCTTCAGGCGGTCGTGCGCAGCCAGGGCGGCGCGCATCTGGCGGAAGGTCCAGCCTTCGATGATGGTCACCGCTTCCTGGGCGAACTCGCCGCGCACCAGCTGGGCCAGCAGGCGGCGCGGCGACGTATCCGGTTTGAGCTCGTAGCTGCCGGCCTTGATCTTGCCGGCCTGGCCGGTGACCCGCGCCAGGATGTTGAACAGGTGGCGGTTGACCGGCACGCCCGCGCTGGCCATCTGCTGCGCAGCCGCGCCCACGCCGCTGCCGGGGGCAATCGAGAATTCGATGACCGGCTCGCCCGTGGTCAGTGGGCTCTTGGCCCACCAGGAGAAGCCGGCGACCGCGGCCACCAGGACGATGATGCCGGTAACCAGGAGTTTCTTAATGAATGACATGTGTTTTTGATTGGGTTTCTGGCGAGGGTTTCGTTGCCCCCGGCGCGATTTTGCCGACATCTTTATAATGAGCCCGTAATGATAAAGCCTAATTGCTAATACTAACTGGATTTATGCCTAACTGGACAGACACACTTGCCTCGCTCGGCGCCCGTTTTCACATCGACGATGCCTCGAGTATTGACGATTTTGGGCGCCCGCTCGCCGCAGCCGAGCTGCTGGAGGGCTTCGTGGCCCCCGTCACCGACCTCGGCATCATTGCCGTCGCCGGCGAGGATGCCGCCAGTTTCCTGCACAACCAGCTGACCAACGACGTCGAGCACCTCGGCCTTGCAGAAGCCCGGCTGGCCGGCTATTGCACCCCGAAGGGACGCCTGCAGGCCACCTTCCTGTACTGGCGCGACGCCGAGGCCGTGTATTTGCAGCTGCCGCGCGCCATCCAGCCGCCGCTTCAAAAACGCCTGTCGATGTTCGTGCTGCGGGCCAAGGCCAAGCTGCGCGACGCCACTGCTGAACCACAGTTCGCGGCCGTGCTCGGGCTGGGCGGCGCCAGGGCCGACACCGCGCTGCGCCGCTTCGCCGGTACGCTGCCGGGAGCACCCAACGGCAAGGTCGACGGCGCCTTCGGGACGGTGATTCGCCTGTCGAATGCCTTCGGCGCGCCGCGCTACCTGTGGCTGGCCAGCGAGGAAGCCGCGACTAGCGCCCTGCCGGTGCTGGCCAACGAACTCGCGCTGGGCGGCAACCAGGCCTGGCAACTGGCGGCGATCCACGCCGGCGTGCCCTCGATTACCGCCGCCACCCAGGAACAGTTCGTGCCGCAGATGGTCAATCTCGAGCTGCTGGGCGGCGTGAATTTCAAGAAGGGCTGCTACCCCGGCCAGGAAATCGTCGCACGCAGCCAGTACCTTGGCAAGCTCAAGCGCCGCACGGCGCTGGCCACGGTCGAGAACCCTGCGGCGCGCGCGGGTGACGAAGTCTATTCGATGGAAGACCCCGGCCAGCCCTGCGGCATGGTCGTCAACGCCGCGTCCAATGGCCTCGGCGGGGCCGACCTGCTGGTCGAGATGAAGCTGGGCGCGCTGGGCGAAGACGTGCGCCTGGGCAGCGCCGGCGGTCCGGCGCTGCGCTTCGGGCAGATGCCTTACCACCTCGACGCGCTCGACATCTAGCAATGATCGACCTGTACGTCTATTACAAGGTGCGGGCCGAAGACGCCGCACACCTGGAACCGCGCGTGCGCGCCATGCAGGCCCGGCTTGCCGCGAGCGGCGCTGCAGTCCAGCTCAAGCACCGCCCTGAAGCGCGCGACGGCCTGCAGACCTGGATGGAAGTCTATCCGGGCGCCGGCGACGGATTCGACGGCGTGGTCGACGCCTGCGCACGCGAAGCCGGCCTTGATGCCTATACCCAGGGCCCGCGCCGGTCCGAGATTTTCATGGACCTGCCGCTATGTGCCTGATCGTTTTTGCCTGGCACGTGATGCCCGGCGTGCCGGTGATCGCGGCGGCCAACCGCGACGAATTCTACGACCGCCCCGCCACCCCGGCCGCGCCCTGGCCCGGGCATCCGCACGTGATTGCCGGCCGCGATTTGCGGGGCGGCGGCAGCTGGATGGGAATCACGGCCGAAGGTCCGAACGGCCCGAAGTTCGCCGCCCTGACCAATATCCGCGGGCCGCTCGAACGCCGCGAGAACGCGCCGACGCGCGGCGACCTGGTGGCCGGCTTCCTCGCCGGCTCGCTCGATGCCGCCGACTACCTGGCGCAGGTCATCGCGCGCGGCGATGTCTACAACGGCTACAACCTGGTGCTGGGCGACCGCGACGCGCTGTACTGGTATTCGAACCGCGGCGGCGGCGACCCGCGCAACGGCAAGCCGCTCGAACAGGGCCGCATCTACGGCATCTCGAACGGCCTGCTGGACGCCCCCTGGCCCAAGGTGCTGCGGACCAAGGCGCAATTCGCGAGCCTGTTGTGCCAGGGCGCGCCGGAAGACGCCTATTTCGAGATGCTGGCCGACACCACCCGCGCGCCCGACCTGCGCCTGCCCGAAACCGGCATGCCGATCGAGGTCGAGCGCATGCTCTCGCCGGTGTGCATCGAATCGCCGGGGTATGGCACCCGCACCTCGACCGTGGTCAAGCTGTACCGCGAGGGGGTGCCGGAGCTGCACGAGCGCCTGGTGTGTCCGGTGGGGCAGGAAGTGGCTTGACGGTGGACCTTGTTCTGCACTGGCCGCATGGTCATTGATGTGATTTGAACGCGTGGGCAGGTAATTTCGGGCAATGCCCGGAATTACGCCCACCCTACGGGGCAACGGGTTTCGTAGGGTGGGCAGATTCTGCCCACGCGGTACAACGCTTGCGCAGCCGCGACGTGCGCCCTGGACTGACTACCGCCGACCCTTGATCCCCGCCTTCAACATCGCCCGCACCTGCGGCGTCGCCGCATACGGATCCGCCGGCGGCTTCCCATGCACGATCGCATCGAAACGCTCGGCCACCGTCCCCAGCGCCTGCGGGTGCGAATAAATATAAAACTGCCCGTTGCGGATCGCGTCGAAGGTGATGCGCGCCACGTCGTGGGCCGTCACCTTCCCCGACTCGACGGCCTTTTCGGTGACCATCTGCGAGGCAACCTGGCTGGCCGTCGTGCGCTCGTGGCTTGCCAGTTCGTCCGGGCGGTTGCGTTCCGAACGGGCGATCCCGGTCGGTACGAAATACGGGCACAGCACCGAGGCCCTGATCGGCGCGTCGACCAGCTGCAGGTCGTGGTGCAGTGTCTCGGTGAGCGCGACCACGGCATGCTTGGAGACGTTATAGACGCCCATCGCCGGCGGCGTCAGCAAGCCCGCCATCGACGCGGTATTCACGATATGCCCTTCGTAGTCGCCGTCGCGCTGCGCGCATTCCAGCATCACGCGGGTGAAGACGCGCACTCCATGGATCACGCCCCAGAGGTTCACGCCCAGCACCCATTCCCAGTCTTCGATCGAGTTCTCCCACACCAGGCCACCGGCGCCGACCCCGGCATTGTTGAAGACCAGGTGCACGCCGCCGAAGCGGGCGATGGCCGAATCGGCCAGTTCCTGCACGTGCGAGCCCTTGCTGACGTCGCACACCATCGCCAGCACTTCGACGCCCTGCGCCATCAGTTCTTCACTGGCGTGTTCGAGCGCCTTGGCCTGGACGTCGGCCAGCACCAGCTTCATGCCCAGGCTGGCGGCCGTGTTGGCGAACTCGCGTCCCAGGCCGCTCGCGCCGCCGGTAATGACGGCGACCTTGCCGCGAAAATCCTTCATGCTGGTTCCCCCTCTTGCTTGGTCAGACTGCCGAGACGCCGCCGTCGACGGCCAGCGTCTGGCCGGTGATGTGCTTGCCGGCGTCGGAAGCGAACAGCACCACCGCGCCCTTCAGGTCCTCGTCGTCGCCCAGGCGGCCCAGCGGCGCATCCTTGGCCAGGTTCTCGGCGCCGAAGGCGGCCAGCACGCCCTTGGTCATCTTCGACGGGAAGAAGCCCGGCGCGATCGAATTCACCGTGATGCCGTAGCGGCCCCATTCGCCGGCCAGCGCGCGCGTGAAGTTCACGACCGCGCCCTTGGACGTGTTGTAGGCAATGGTCTGCATCGTGCCCGGCGGGTTGCCGGCCAGGCCGGCGATCGACGAGATACTGATGATACGCCCGTAGCCGCGCGGGATCATGGACAGTTTGGCGACCGCCTGGGTGACCAGGAAAATGCTGCGCACATTCAGGTTCATCACCTTGTCCCAGGCCTCGAGCGGATAGTCTTCGGCCGGTGCGCCCCAGCTGGCGCCGGCATTGTTGACGAGGATGTCGACGTGGCCGAGCTTTGCAATCGCCTGCTCGGCGAATGCGTGGGCCTGGGTTTCGTCGGACAGGTCGGCGGCGATGCTGCAGGCGTCGATGCCGCGCGCCTGCAGGTGCGCGACGGCTTCGTCGAGCTCTTCCTGCTTGCGCGAAGCGACCAGCACGCGGGCGCCCTGCTCCCCCAGCGCTTGCGCCATCTGCAGGCCCAGGCCGCGCGAGCCGCCGGTGACGATGGCGGTCTTGTTTTTTAACGAGAAAAGTTCCTGCGTGGTGCGCATACGGGTCTCCGTTTTATCTTTTAGGGGTAGTACTGTTGCGTACTTCGGGTGGAACCTGGGTACCGGCCTGCGCCGGTACGACGTGCTCATGTAGGTGGATATCGTTAGCGCATGCATGAACAGATGAACTGAAAACCGTCATCCCGGCGAAGGCCGGGATCCAAGTTTGCAAGCAAAACACTACAACCTGCTTACACCTCGTAATCCATGCACTGCCGCGCCTCCCGGATCGCCCCGATGAACGGCGCCACCGCCTTGTGCGTGGGGTGTCCTGCATACGCCTCGAGCGCCGCCTTATCCGCGAACTCCGAGTACAGCACGACATCATAGGTCGCCTCCAGCCCCGGCTGGGCGATCGTCACTTCGAAAGTGAGCATGCCCGGTACGATATTCGCGCATTCATCCAGCCGGCGCTTCATTTCGCGCGCATTGGCCTCACGGCCGGCGCCTTCGGCCTCGTCCTTCAACTTCCACATCACGATATGCTTGATCATTCCTGCTCCTGTCCGCGGGCATGCGCCCTGTTTCCATTCTTGCCGGGTCCGGGTCGAATCGAGAATAGCATGATTAAGTACGGTCGTTCTTAAATAAACATCGGGTAAATATTGCGCATTGCACCATGCGTTCCCCTAGAGGGAAAACTGCTGCGAGCCCGCTGTACTGCCCGCCACGCCTGCTCATCAGTAAGCTTCGTGTAAGTTTGAAGACAGCACCGTGTAAGGATACCGGCACACACTCCGCGTCAGCTGACAAACAATCAGCATTCCGACGACACTAAAATCTATACGGAGACACCATGGCCATCACGCCCGGTATGACTGCAGGAGGAAAAGCGGCACCTTCCTCCGGCGCACTGACCAAGGAAGAGAAAAAAGTCATTTTCGCTTCCTCGCTCGGCACGGTATTCGAGTGGTACGACTTCTACCTGTACGGCTCGCTTGCCACCATTATCGCCAAGCAGTTCTTCATTGGCGACCCGACCACCACCTTTATTTTCGCCCTGATGGCCTTCGCGGCCGGCTTCATCGTGCGTCCGTTCGGTGCGCTCGTGTTCGGCCGCCTGGGCGACATGATCGGCCGCAAGTACACCTTCCTGGTGACCATCCTGATCATGGGCGCGTCGACCTTCCTGGTCGGCCTGCTGCCAAGCTATGCCACGATTGGCATCGCGGCGCCGATCATCCTGGTCACCCTGCGCATCCTGCAGGGCCTGGCGCTGGGCGGCGAATACGGCGGCGCGGCCACCTATGTGGCCGAGCACGCGCCGCACGGCAAGCGCGGCCTGTTCACCTCCTACATCCAGACCACCGCCACCATCGGCCTGTTCCTGTCGCTGCTGGTGATCCTGGGCGTGCGCACCGCGATGGGCGAGGATGAATTCCAGTCCTGGGGCTGGCGTATTCCCTTCCTGGTCTCAGTCGTCCTGCTGGGCATCTCGGTGTGGATCCGGATGTCGATGGCGGAATCGCCGGCCTTCGTCAAGATGAAGGCCGAGGGCAAGACCTCGAAGGCGCCGCTGTCGGAAGCCTTCCTGAAGCCGAAGAACGCCAAGGTCGCCTTCCTGGCGCTGGCCGGCCTGACCATGGGCCAGGCAGTGGTGTGGTATACCGGCCAGTTCTATGCGCTGTTCTTCCTGACCAAGACCCTGAAGATCGACGAGCCGCTTGCCAACATCCTGATCGCGATCGCGCTGGCCCTGGCCACGCCCTTCTTCATCGTCTTCGGCTCGCTGTCGGACCGGATCGGCCGCAAATGGATCATCCTGGGCGGCTGCCTGATCGCCGCGGCGACCTACTTCCCGATCTTCAAGGCCATTACCCACTACGGCAACCCTGCGCTGGAACGCGCGATCCAGACCGCACCGGTCGTGGTCGTGGCCGACCCGGCAACCTGCCACTTCCAGGTCGACCCGACCGGCACCAAGAAATTCGCGTCTTCCTGCGACATCGCTACCCGCATGCTGACCGCCGCCTCGGTGAGCTATAACGTGCAGGAAGCGCCCGCCGGCACGGTCGCCTCGATCAAGGTCGGCGACACCACTTTCCCGTCCTTCAACGCGGTCATGACGCCGGATAACCTGAACTTCGACGCCGACTCGAAGGCCAAGGAAGCGGCGTACAAGAAAGACGTGACCGGCGCACTGAAGACGGCAGGCTATCCTGACAAGGCCGATACGGCTGCGATCAACAAGCCGATGCTGGTGCTGCTGCTGTTCATCCTGGTGCTCTACGTGACCATGGTGTACGGCCCGATCGCGGCCATGCTGGTCGAGATGTTCCCGACCCGGATCCGCTACACCTCGATGTCCCTGCCCTACCACATCGGCAACGGCTGGTTCGGCGGCATGCTGCCGACCGTCACCTTCGCCCTGGTGGCCTTCAAGGGCGACATCTACTATGGCCTGTGGTACCCGATCGTCATCGCGCTGGCGACGGTCGTCATTGGCGGTCTGTTCGTGAGGGAAACCAAGGACAACGACATCTACGCCCACGACTAAGGTCGGCGGCGGTCAATTAGTCCAGTAGTAAAAGGGGAATGCGGGCAGGATCGCCGCATTCCCCTTTTTCGTTGGGGGGGCACGCAAAAAAAACACCGGCCGGTGGCCAGTGTCTGTGAATTGCCGAGAATCGCGGTGAATTGCCGAGAATCGCGGTGAATTGCCGGGTATCGTAGGGTGGGCAACTTCCTTGCCCACGCGTTCAACCAGCGGCAGCACCGACGCGGTGCGGCATAGCCACGCCAGCTATCACCGCGTGGGCGGGAAAACCCGCCCACCCTGTAAGGGCAAAGTAGAAATGTCCGGTTTGGGCAAAGTAGAAATGTCTGCTTTTGCGATGTAGTTCATGCTGTCGACTCCGAAAAGTTTGGGGTCCAGCGTGAGCGAAACCGGGAGCATGACG